>CAVZHK010000001.1:0-783133 GCA_963775055.1 uncultured Acidimicrobiaceae bacterium
CAATAGCTATCTGATAAAACTTTTTTGATTACCGGGACATTGCCCGTTAAAATGAGATTTTGCCAAAGAAATGATCGAGGCTAACGGTGGAAAAATACTTTCTACCGTTAGTAAAAATTTAAATTATTTGGTTGTTGGCTCGGATCCTGGCTCAAAACTCGACAAAGCTCACGAGCTTAATGTTCAAATTCTTGAGTTGGCCGGCGCTACTCCTATTTTTTATGAAAAACAAGCCATCTCTCAAACGAGACGGCTTGTTTAGCTTTATTTCACGGTAATCTTTTGATTTGGATGATTGTTCCCCCCTGAGCGGTCCTTCACACGATACGTCAACGGATAGACCGCTTCCCCGTCTTTCTCGTATCGACTCGTCCCGTGATTTTAATTCGAATTCGAAAAAATGCTATACACCTCATCCGAGGCTGTGATCACAGCGGCCCGAAGATCTGGCGAGAGTTGTTCCATCGCGTCCACCGCGGCCAGGGCGGCGTCCCAATCGGTGCCCAGCAGTTCCCGTTCAACACCGTGACCTGTTCGGCAACCCACCCTGCGTGTCGCAACGTTGAGCGGCTCGAGCTGGCCGTGTTCGGTCAGGCGGTCCCGGGCGTAGGCCCGCATGGTGTCGAGCAGCCGGTAGCGGGAGGTGACGCCGTCGTGCTCGGCGATCACCAGCGAATCATCCACCAGGGCGGTCAGGGGGTGTCGACCACGTCGAACTCGTCGAGCTGCTCGTCCTTAGCCAGTGACACACTGCCGCCTGATTCTACTGGCCCCGCGAACGAGACCGAGACGCTGAAAAAACACTTGCCGCGCGGTCGGGTCGAGCAGCTGATAGGACCATTCAACGGTCGCCCGCAACGTCGCATGCCGTCGTTGCCGCCCGCGTCATACGCAGAAACGGAACCGGTCCGACAGCCGGCGGAGCAACTCGCTCAAAGTGGGAAGGGCGCTTGCTGCCTGGTCGATGGCCAACTGCATGCTGTTCGAGCCGCCGCACAAGTCCGGATGGCCGCGGCGGCCCCCTCGGCAGCGAACGTGGAACTCGGCGGCGGCGGCACGGTCCACGAGCAGCGCCGCGCCCGCAGCGGCCGGGGGCAACGGGCCCACGGGCCGACCGCATTCGCCGGGCACGCCGAGCGGGGCCCGGGAGGTGGCCGACAACGTGAGCGTGGGGCAGTGATCCAGCAACGTCGGGGGACCGCGGCGACATCGTCGAGCACGTGCTCGCAGTTGTCGATCACCACCAGGCGGCGTCGTCCCGGCCGGGCCAGCTACTCAGGGCATGGGCGGCTCATGGCCGGGGGGATGGGCCGCACGTCCAGCCCGGCCACCAGGGGGCGTGGGCGACGGCGTCACCGCTCGCGTACCGGTGCCAGCTCCACCAGCCGGGACCCCTCGTCCCGAAAAGATGGCTCCGGCCACGCCCCAGCCCACCTCCACCGCCAGGCGGTGTTTTCCTTATCCCGCCAGGGCCAGCGTCAGCAACCGGGCCCCGCCCAGCCGTGGACGCCAGCTCCACCACGTCCACCTCGCGGCCCATGAAGCTGGTGGGGAACCACGGCAGCCTGGTGGTCGGTTCACCGGCCCGGCGGGAACCCGAGGGGGACATACTGTACGGGATGGGTCTTGGTGGGCGACCCCCCACAGCTGCTCGTTGCCCACGCCCCGCAACGTCGGCCTGGCCCAGCTCTACGAAGGCTGACTCCTGTGTGCAGGTCAGGTTGTGTGTGAGCTGCTAGGTCGGGGCGGAAACCATGGCCTCGCTGCCTGGGGCCACGCCCATGATGTGTGTGCCGGGTTCAGGGCGGGCCCGAAAGTACTCGTGGTGCGCTCATCGGCGGTACCGGTGTGCAGCCCCATCCGCACCCACAGCTCGACCCCGTCGGGCGCCCAGGGCCGTTTGCGTGTCCAGTGCCGCCAGGACCGCTTCGCTGGGCGAGGCAGCAACGTGGCCGAGAAGGCGTCGCCGGCGGTTGAGAAACTGAAATCGTTACGTATTGCAAGGCGGATCTGACCACTCATCGTGTTGCGCCAACGTGAGCCTCCAGACGGCGGGGCGCCGTTCCACGAGACAAAGCGAGCCCACGACGTCCTGTGCAAGAGTTCCTTTTTCACGGGACGTCGTCGGCTCCTCCAACTTGTGGAACAGCACCCGCCGCCATGCGGGACGCGTGGCGCAACACGATCGATGTGGTCAGATCCGCTTTAGTCCCGTGGCGGTTACATCTTCTCGACCGCCGGCGACGCCTTCTCGGCCGCGTTCTCCTCGCCCAGCGAAGCGGTCCTGGCGGCACTGGAGGCGCAAACGGCCCTGGGCGGTCGATTGGCCCGACGGGGTCGAGCTGTGGGTGCGGATGGGGCTGCACACCGGCACCGCTGAGAGCGGCACGGCGATACTTCGGGCCCACCCTGAACCGGGCGGCGCGCATCATGGGCGTGGCGCACGGCGGCGAGGTGATGGTTTCCGCCGCCACCGCGCAGCTCACCCGCGACCTGAGCCGCACCGGGATCACCTTCGTAGAGCTGGGCACGGCCGAGTTGCGGGGCGTGGGCAACGAGCAGCTGTGGGGGGTCGCCCACCAAGACCATCCCGTACAGTATGTCCCCCTGGGTTCCCGCCGGGCCGGTGAACCGACCACCAGGCTGCCGTCGTTCCCCACCAGCTTCATGGGCCGCGAGGTGGACGTGGTGGAGCTGGCGTCCGCGCTGGGCGGGGCCCGGTTGCTGACGCTGGTCGGGCCCGGCGGGGTGGGCAAGACCCGCCTGGCGGTGGAGGTGGGCTGGGGCGTGGCCGAGCGGTACCCGGACGGGGTCTGGCTGGTGGAGCTGGCACCGGTGCGCGAGCCGTGACGCGGTCGCCCACGCCCTGGTGGCCGGGCTGGACGTGCGGCCCATCCCCGGGCGATCCCCCGCCCATGCCCTGGTCGCCGGCCTGGCCGGCCAACGCCGCCTGGTGGTGATCGACAACTGCGAGCACGTGCTGGACGATGTCGCCGCGGTCACCCGACAGTTGCTGGATCACTGCCCCACGCTCACGTTGCTGGCCACCTCCCGGGCCCCGCTCGGCGTGCCCGGCGAACGGGTTTGGCCCGTGGCCCCGTTGCCCCCGGCCGGTGCGGGCGCGGCGCTGTTCGTGGACCGTGCCGCCGCCGCCGGTTCCACGTTCGCTGCCGAGGGGGCCGCCGCGGCCATCCGGACGTTGTGCGAGCGGCTCGACGGCATGCCGCTGGCCATCGAGCTGGCGGCGGCGCGGGCCCGGGCGCTGACGCCCAGCGAGTTGCTCAGCCGGCTGTCGGACCGGTTCCGTTTGCTGCGTGCCTCGCGGGCGGCGACGAACGGCACGCGACGTTGCAGGCGACCGTTGAATGGTCCTATCAGCTGCTCGACCCGACCGCGCAGCAAGTGTTTGACCGTCTCGGTGCGTTCGCGGGGCCGGTGGATCTGGCGGCAGTGTGTGCCGTGGCCGGGGACGAGCAGCTCGACGAGTTCGACGTGGTCGACGCCCTGACCGCCCTGGTGGATCATTCGCTGGTGATCGCCGAGCACGACGGCGTCACCTCCCGCTACCGGCTGCTCGACACCATGCGGGCCTACGCCCGGGACCGCCTGACCGAACACGGCCAGCTCGACCGCTTGGCGTTGCGACACGCAGGGTGGGTTGCCGAACAGGTCACGGTGTTGAACGAGGAACTGCTGGGCACCGATTGGGACGCCGCCCTGGCCGCGGTGGACGCGATGGAACAACTCTGGCCAGATCTTCGGGCCGCTGTGAACTTCGCCCTTGGCGCCCTCAGCATGGAACTTGTGGCCCGCCTGCTTGGTGGGTTCTCGATGGAAGCGATGTCTCGCGAGCGCGAGGAGCTGGGCGAATGGCTCACACTTGCTCTGCAGCTTCCCGCCATCAGCGAGCACCCTTCCGCGGCCAGCCTGTACGGCGTCGCCGCGTTGCTCAGCTGGCGAGCCGGGCGCTTCGCCGAGATGAACGAGCAGATCGAACACGCCATGGGCTCCTACGAAAGAACCGGTGTGGATCCGGGCGGGGTCGCGCGGCAGGCCTGCTGCGTCGGGCTGATGGTCACCGGAAACGTGGCCCAAGGACGCTAAACCCTTTCAACACGCCGATCCGCCCAGGCGCGAACACGTCATGTGCCTGACCAAGATGCGCATGGCCTCGGCGGTAGGACTCGTGTTCCCGCAGGGTCTCGGCGTTCTGTCATCCAGCGCGCCTGACGCCCGGTGAGTTGAGCGACTCCGGCTTGGGGACACTTTCTGACGAGGCTTCGCCGGACACCGCCGCGTTCTTCGACGCGCCGTGGCCAGTGGGCCACCGACCGTCGACAATCGAGCACTCGTCGTTCTCGGCGCTGTCCGAAAATGTCCCCAAGGCCTGGACATCGCAAAGCTCCGCCCACGACCGCGTCGGGGGTCGTTCGAGAGGCGCTCCGCCGTTTACCTGAGGGTCAGCTGAGTGGGTTGTGGAAGCGCCCCGCCCGCCTCGCGGCGCCGGTCACGACTGCGGCCTCGTCAGCGGCGGCCGAGTTGCAGCATGGCTTCGACCAGCTCGTCGCCGCGCACCTTGACCGGGCCCTGAACGCCGGACATGGTGCCCTCGGCGCCCCAGTACAGCATCTTCTTGTTGCGGGCGGCGGAGCCCAGGTAGAAGCGCTCGTACAAACCGTGGCGACCGGCCAGAGCCGAACCGCAGAAGTCCCAGGCTAGGCGGAACACGGCGGAACGTCGCTCGGCGTCCAGATCATCGGCGCCTGCCATGTACTTATCGATCAGGCCCCGCAGCCGTTCGTCGTCCAACATGCCCCGGGTGGGGGCGGCGATCAGGTTGTGGCTGCCGATGAGGGTGAGGATCTCGAAGGCCCGGGGCACCCAGTAGGTGAGGGTGGCCCGCAGTGGGGCCAGGGGGCGCTCGTCGGGGAACCACACGCCATCGCCGTAATCCCGTGCGTGTTCCACGGCCAGCAGCAGCCCGCTGCGGGTCATCTCCACGTAGGTCAGCAGCTCACCCAACATGTCGGCGGTGAGATCGGAGTAATCGCCGATGGCCTTGGTCATTTGGGACGCCAAACCGTAGGCGAACTCAAGCTTCGTGAGTGCCCGGATGGTGGTCTGCTGCATGATGTTGGGCCACCACGTGAGCGCCATCACCGAGCTGTACACACCCACGTTCTCGTTGATGAACACGTTCTCCTTGGGGATCTCGACATCGTCGAAGATCACGAAGGCGTCCTGCTCGTCGAAGTTGGTGGACAACGGCCGGTCGAAGGGATCACCGCCGGTGGAGAAGCTGTCCCGGCACAGGAACACCAAACCCGGCGTGTCCATCGGGGTGACAAAGCTCAGCGCGAACGGTTTCATGCCATCGGGATCACCGAGCAACGGGAAACCCGGGTAGACCACCATCTCATCGGCGAACGGCGCCGAGGTAGCCAGGATGCGGGCGCCGCGCACCACGACGGAGTCCTTGGTCTCCCCAACCTTGTGCAGCGGTACCTCGGCACCGGGCAGGGGGATGTCGCCCTTGCGCTTGTCCACGGTGGGATGCACCAACGTGTGGGTCAGGGCGATGTCATTCCGGCGCAGTCGCTTCTGGAAGGCCACCAGGTTGTCGGCCCCCTCGGCGTTGGACCCATCCGCCCCGGCCCACTCGTTGCGACGCCCGGCGAACCCGGCGAAGGTCACGTTCTTGTAGTCCGGGGTGCGGCCCATCAGGCCCACGCTGACCTCGGCAATGCGCTCGAGTCCCCGGTGCCGCCGCCACAGATCATCCTTGGAACGGGGGATCATGTGGCTGACGTTGATGGACTCACCGGTCTCGGGGTCCGCCATGAGGCAGTCCTCGGCGCATTCGTGCTGACGGTCGAACACCCGCCCCATCGAGCGCGCCGCACCCTGCAGTGCCGGGTGCTCAGTCACATCACCGACCCGCTCGGGCCCCAACCACAGTTCACGGTTCGTGGCCTTGAGGCCTTTCAGATACTGCTCACCGGTGCGTGCGGGCATGGGTCGGGCTTCCTCTCGGGGACCAGGGCGGCCTGACCTTACCGTTCACTGAACGGACTCAGAGAACGCACCACGGACCCGCCGGCCGGGAGCGCACCGTCGCCCGGCGACTACATTCCGACGCATGGACATCCTGGTGATCGGCGGGACGGGGCCCAGCGGGCCGCTCATCGTGAACGGCCTGGTGGAGCGGGGCCATCAGGTCACGATCCTGCACACCGGCCGCCACGAAGTGGACACGTTGCCCCCGCAGTCCGTGGTGCCCCACATCCACGCCGACCCCTTCGACGAGGCGTCTTTCCGTGACGGCCTCGGCCAGCGCAACTTCGATGTGGTGTTCGCCATGTACGGCCGGCTGCGCATGCTGGTGGACGTGCTGGTGGGTCGCACCCCGCGACTGTTCTCAATCGGCGGGGTGCCGGTCTACCCCGGCTTCGGCCACAGCGGAGACGTGTTCCCCACCGGAATGCGCAGCCCGTGTTATGAGGGTGACGCCGGGGTGGGCCCCGAATCCACCCAGAAGATCCAGCGCATCTGGCAGAGCGAGCAACTGGTGTTCGACCGCCACCCCGACGCCACCCACTTCCGCTATCCGTACATCTACGGCCCCAACCAGGTCCTGCCCCGCGAGTGGCCGATCCTGCGCCGGGCCCTTGATCGTCGGCCCCACCTGATCGTGGCCGACGGTGGGTTGACGTTATTCAGCGCCGCGTTCGTGGAGAACGCGGCCCATGCGGTGATGTTGGCGGTGGAGCAGATCGACGCCTCCGCCGGGCGGGCCTACAACGTCACCGATGATTACGTGTTGTCGTTGGCGCAGATCGCCGAGGTGGTCATGGACGAGGTGGGTCACCAGATGGAGCTCATCAGCATACCCGACGGTATTGCACGATCGGCTCGGGGCATGGTGCAACACGACACCGCTCATCACCGGTTGGTAGACGCCAGCCTGATCCGCCGCGAACTCGGTTACACCGACCTTGTGGACCCCATTGCGGGGTTGCGGCGGACCATTCGCTGGCAACTCGAGCATCTGGTCCCGGACCCCTCCGCCGTGGAAACGTTGCTGGAGGATCCGTTCGACTACGCCGCCGAAGACGCCATGGTGGCGCTGGCCCGCCAGTTCGCCGATGCCGCCGCCGCCATCACCTTCAGCAGCGAGCCCGGGTTCACGTCGGGCTATTACGGCCCCACTCCCAACCCCGCCGGGGCCCGCCGCAGCTTCCGCGGTCGACCGAACCCCCTCTGCTGTCGCTGCGGGCACCGTGCGAAACGCGCCGACCGCCCTGAGTGCCAGCAGACACCCGGATCTCGTGTGACCCAGGCGCATTGTCACCCACGGTGACAGTCGAGGCGTTTGACATGTGCACCTTGGTCGGACCTCGACGCCCCGCCACCCGCGAAGTCCCAGCTCACAGGGTTGCGAAGTTTTGGCGACGCCGCGATGTTCGCTCAAAGTGCACAGGTCAAACTCCACCGGCTTCCGCTCGGCCCCGGCACGCCCAAAGCCGCCACGGAACGTGACGAGGGACGCGAGGCGCCGGCGAAAGCGAAAGGCAGCTCAGGCGTAGGCTGCGGGCCGTGACCGTCCTCGAGCGCGCCGAACTCGACCAGATCGACATCCACTCGCTGGACCTCTACGCCACCCGCGGCTACCCGTGGGCGGAGTGGGATCTGCTGCGGCGTGAGGCCCCGGTGTACTGGTATGACCGTCCCGGCATCGAGCCGTTCTGGGCCATCACCCGCTACGCCGACGTGCACGCGGTGGGCCGTGACGCCGCCACCTTCGTCAATAGCGGACGGCGCCTGCGACTGCACTCCATCGCCCACGAGGAGGCCATGTGGGCGTCCAAGGCCCGACGCGACGATCTCTATGGCTGGGATCCCGACGAGCCGATCGACCTGGTTTTCATGGATCAGCCCCGCCACACCGCGTTCCGGCTGTTGACTGCCCGGGCGTTCACTCCAGGACGGTGTCGGGCCATGGCGGCGTCCCTGGCCCGGCTGGCCAACCGCTTCGTGGACGAGTTCGAGGCCGAAATGGAGGAAGCTGGCGGTGCGCCCATTGACCTGGTGCGGGCCTTGTCACTCAAGCTGCCGTTGGCCGCCATCTGCGATCTGATGGGTCTACCCACCGACGACTACCTCGACATATGGCGCTGGACGGATTCAGTGTTCGACACCGCCTCCACGGAGTGGGCGTTGCCGGGTGAAGATCGGCGGGCCATGCGCCGGCGGCTCCGGGTCGAGTACTTCGAGTACTACGAGCGTCTGATCGCCGACCGGCGAGCTCACCCCGGCGACGACGTGACCAGCCAGCTCGTCAATGGCGAGGTCAACGGCCAACGGTTGACCCAGCAGCAGTTGCACGGGTATTTGAACCTGCTGATCCTGGCCGGGAACGAGACCACCCGCAACGCCACCACCAAGGGCATCATCACGTTGCTGGAACATCCTGATCAGGTGGAACGTCTCTGCGCCGACCCGGACCGTTGGACCGAACCAGCGGTGGAGGAGATCCTGCGTTGGACGTCACCGGTATTGCAATTCGCCCGCACCGCCGTACGTGACACCGAACTGCACGGCACCACCATCCGGGCCGGGGAAGTGGTGGGCATCTGGTATCCCTCCGCCAACCGAGACCCTGACGCCTTCGTCGATCCCGACCGTTTCGACATCACCCGGGAACCCAACTACCACCTGGCCTTCGGGCACGGCCCCCACTTCTGTCTGGGGGCCAACCTGGCCCGTTGGGAGCTGCGGGCGTTGTTCCACGAGTTGGCCCGCCGCAACATACTGCAACGTATCCAGCCCGCGGGCCCTCCGCAGATCACCCAGGACCTTCACGTCAGCGTGATCAAACGCCAACTGGTCACCGGCTGAGCGAAGCAACCGGCAAGCGCGCTCAACGGGCGCCGATGGGCAAGCCGGGTTGGGCCAGGTACGCCTCGGGGTCCGGGGTGGCGGTCATGGCCCGGAAGGTGGCGGAGGGATGGGGATATTGGGTCACCATGCGACCGCTGTCGCTGCGGTAGTAGTTGCTGCAATCGCCGTGCCACACGTCAACCTTTTCGATGGCCGCTTGCAGATCATCATTGTAGCGATCCATCACGTCACGACGTACCTCCAGCGAAGCAAGCCGTTCCTCGTCCATTCGCCGCAGCTGGCTCATGATGTAGGCCACCTCCAGTTCCAGCATGTGGATCATCGACGAGCCACCGTTGGTGTTGGGGCCGTACAACATGAAAAGGTTCGGGAACCCGGCGGTACTCATGCCCAAATAGGCTTGCGCGCCATCGGACCAGGCCTCACGGATGGGCACGCCGTCTTTGCCAGTCACGTCCAACGCTGACAGGTACCGGTCCACATGGAACCCGGTGGCCAGCACGATAGTGTCCGCCTCACGCTCTACCCCATCAACGGTGCGCACCCCGTTCGGCGTGATCCGTTCGATGTGATCGGTCACCAGCTCCACGTTGGGCCGGTTGAACGTGGGGTAGTAATCGTTGGAGATCAACGGCCGCTTGCACCCGTAGGAGTGCGTCGGGGTGAGCTTGCGGCGCAACTCGGGGTCTTTCACCACTTCGAGGTTGCGCAATCCGGCGCGCTCGGCCCGGCTGATGAGATTGGTCGGGAACGTGACGAACTTCTCCACCTCGCGCCAGACCCGCAGCCGGAACTGCCGCACCAACGACGGATCCTGACGGAATCGCTCCAACATCTCGGCATCGTAGGGATCATCATCACGGGGCACCACCCAGTTGGCGGTCCGCTGGAACAGGTGGAGTTGGCCGACCTCCTTGGCGATTTCGGGCACGAACTGCACCGCGCTGGCGGCGCTGCCGATCACCGCCACCCGCTCACCGCTGAGATCATGGTTGTGGTTCCAACGGGCCGAGTGGAACGTCGTGCCCTTGAATGTCTCCATCCCCTCGATGTCCGGATGGTTCAATTCGTTGAACATCCCGATGGCGCTGACCACCACGTCAGCCACCAGCTCGTCACCGCCGCTGGTGATCACCCGCCAGACCAGGCACTCCTCGTCCCAATAGGCCTTGGTGACGGCGGTGTCGAAGCGGATGAAGGGCCCCATCCCGTATTTGTCGGCCACGTGTTCGAGGTAGGCCCGGATCTCCGGCTGGGTACCGTAGGGCCTGCTCCAATCGACCTTCATCTCGAAGGAATAGGAGTACAACGCGGATTGGATGTCACACGCCGCACCGGGATAGCTGTTGTGATACCAGGTTCCGCCCACCCCCGATCCCTTCTCCAGGATCACGAAGTCGGTGTACCCGGCCTCCTTGAGCTTGATGCCCATGCACAAGCCGCCCGGCCCGGCGCCGATGATCACCACCCGACGGGCCTGACCCGTGCTGTTGTTGCCTGAACCCGCTACCTGCGACATGCGCTACTCCCCCGATGCGTACCGGTGCGGATCGTAGCGGTTCAGGACAAGCGGGATTGGCCGGACCGATGGTGTGTACGCTGCGGCCGACAGGAGCTCGAACCCGAGGGAGTGGCGAGGATGGACCAGGCTCAGCGCGACGAACTGATCGCCAGCGCCACCGCCTTCATGGAGCGTTACCATCAGGCGTTCCTGCACGGCACCCGTGACGATCTACAGCAACTGGTGCATTCCCCGGTGATCTACATCACAGAGACGGACGTGCAGGTGCGGGAGCGTTACCCGTTCGACCCCGCCAAGCTGCGATCCGCCACCGATTTCCATCACACCGAGGCTGACACCCGCTTCGTGCACATTGAGCCGACCCGGGCCCATGTGCTGATCGAAGGCACCCGCCACCGCGCCGACGGGTCGGTGATCGAATCCATACAGTCGGTGTACATCCTGCAGGACCGGGGCGACGGGTGGCGGGTGGCGGCGTTCTCCGGGATCAGGGGCCCTGCCGTCAGCTGATGTTGGCGACGTTCGAGACCAGGTTGGTGGCTGGCGCGTACACGATGTTCGCACCATCGACGTTCGTCATGGCGAACGTGACGGCCTGGCGGGTGGGCATCTGTGGGGAGTTGAACGTGACTTGACCCGTGCTGTTGGTCACCCCGCTGACAGGACCACTGACCGCGCCGCTCCATGTTCCCGACACGGTTGCCCCGACGACCGCCTTGCCGGTGCTATCCGTGATGGTGGCGGTCACCCTGGCCTGGAACTTCCGACCCTTTTTGAGCATCACCCCGTCCAAGCGCTGGAGCCGGACCGGGGTGGACGCTGCAGTCACGGTGATCGACGTGGAGGCAGATGCTGCGGCGGCGGCGGTGTCCGTCACCGTCAACGTGGCGGTGTAGCTACCAGCATTCTGGTAGGTATGGCTGACCTGAGCGCCATTCCCCACCGTGGTGCCGTCGCCGAAGTTCCATGAGTAGGTGAGCGTCCCACCTTCGGGATCAGCGGATCCGCCGCTCGTGAAGTTCACCGTCAACGGCCCGGTTCCGCTGGCGGGTGTGGCGCCGATGACCGCGGTCGGCGGCTGGTTGGTGGAGGCCACCACGGTGCCGGTCAAGCGGTACTCGCCGAGACTGCCGTAGTCGGAATAGCCAACCGTTGCCGGGTCCCCGAAACCGACACCGTCGATCGCCAGATAGTAGGTACCGGCGGCCAGCGTGGTGGTGAGGGTGGCGGCCAGGCCGGTGGCGTTGTCATTCAGGGTCGCCGATGAAGCCGGGTCGGCAGCCGCCAGCACCGTGCCCGATCCGTCCAGCAGAGACAGGCGTACGTCAAGGTCGGGGCTCACCGGTGCCGGACCCACCGTGATGGTGGCCGCTCCCCCGCCGGTCTGGAAGGAGAGGACATCGGTATCGGTGCGGCCGCCGATGCGACCGGTGGCGTTCAAGGAGCCGCCAGTCAGCGAGGTGGCCCCTGCTGGGACGTCGCCGTGGTCGTCGGCGCGCAGCGGGGCACCGTTGGTCACCATCACCGACAGATCGTCCTCGGTGTTGTTGGCCCCCGCATACTCGCCCCGGCTCCACTGGGAAATGGCCTTGTAGTAGCCCACGCCCATGATCGGCGCCCAGGATCCGTGACCCTGGTAGTAACCCACGGTGGCAGTGCCGTCGTGGCGCAATCCGAGGTTGTGACCAATCTCGTGGGAGGCGGCTTCGGCGATGTTCTTGGCCCCGCCGCCCACACCTCGCTGGAACACGAACGCCGGCTGGTAGGAGCTGTGGCTGGCGCCGGCCGCTCCGAAGACGCTCAGATAGGCGATCCCGCCACAACCACAGGAGCTATAGATGGTGGCGGTGTTGGTAACCAGCAACCGGGTGCCGTAGAGCTGATCGGTGCTGGAGCTACGGGTGATGGCCGCCTCATCGGGCGCTTGGGTGGTGACGTCCACATCGAAGGCCGCGAAGTCCTCCCCTACCCTTTGCCACACGCTGCGAACCACGGTCTTCTCGGTGGCGGAGAAGGAGCCGGGCAGCGCATCGGTGTCATAGGGCTCCGCGGTGAACGCGTTGCCACCGTTGTAGTTGGCATTCCACGCGGTGCCGGTCACGACGGTGCCGTCGAAGTCGAGGAACACCGTGCGCTGGGCACCAGGTTTGCTGTGCAGTGTGAAGGTCTCGGCCTCCGTCAGGGTCGAGAAGGTGTCCGTGGATCCGGAGGCGGTGAGTCCGGCATCGGGCGCCGGCGGTTCGACATAGTGAATCCGGCCACCGCGGTCGAGCCACGCGGTGGGGTCAGCCAACGCCGTGTGCAACTCAGCGACGGAGAGTCCGTTTCGCCGGGCGGCCTCGGGCAGATGCGCACCCAGACGCTCGATGGCGCCACCTCCCCGACGGGGGCCGTCCAGCAGTTCGGGCCCATCCGGTGTGGTGGCCGCGCCGGGCGCGGAACCGCCCTCACCAACGACGGCTCCGCCACCTCCGTCGCCCCCGTTCCCCGGACCACCCGCAGCCATGGCGTTGGTGGCACCGGCAGCGAGGGCCACGGCCACGCACATGGCGGCGCCGACGATCGTGGCGCTGTGGCGGGTCCGCCGCCGTCCGGCTCGTTGCACCATCTGCTCCTCCGCGTGGTTCGATGCCCAAACGGAAGGGATGATGAGGCGCTCAGCAACCGATGCGCATCGCCGCGGTAGGGGGAAAGGCCCACGTCGGCGTCACCAACTCAGGGGAAATGGGCTTGCGCAAAGGCGTCGATGAACTCCCGCGCCGCCGGCTGGGCCCCGGCGTTGGTGCTGACGATGACCCAACCGGCCCCCAGCTCGGCCATACGGCCCAGCAAGTCTCGCTGGCGTTCGGCGTCCCGGGCCGGGTTCCCGCCGGCCATCGGCAGCACCAGGTCGAGCTGATCGAAACGGTCCCCGGCCAGATCCCTCAGAACTTGCAGCTTTCCCGGCAACTCATCGAGTGACGTGACCGGAGCGGTGCGGGTGGTGGTGGCCAGCGCCAGCGGGCCGATGAGCGGCAACCAACCCTGCGCAACTGTGGCCACCCGTTGCAGCGTCAGCCGGCTGTTGCCACCCAGCCAAATGGGAATTGGCTGTTGCACCGCCGCGGGCAGGCACCGGGTGTCTCGGGCCTCGAAGCCGCGGCCGCCGTAGCTGAAGGTCTCACCGCGCCAGGCCAACGGGAGCACCGCCAACGCCTCGTCGAGATCTTCGTTGCGTGCGGCGAAGTCGGCGCCCACCGCCCGGAATTCAGCCTTGAGGTAACCGGCGCCGGCGCCCAACACCAAGCGACCATCTGACAGTTGATCGACGCTGGCGGCAGCCTTGGCCACCATCAGTGGGTTCCGATATGGCAGTACCGTAAGGTATGTTACCAGCCGCAGCCGGGAGGTCACCGCGGCCGCCGCTCCGAGAGCCACGAACGGGTCGAGCGTCTGATGTCCCCCGGCCCCCAACCATCGATCGGTCGGCGCGGGGTGTTCGGTGAAGGCCAAGCCGCTCCAGCCGGCGGACTCCGCTGCGATGGCCAGTTCCGGCACCGATCCGGCGTCGAGCAAGGACCCGTCAGGTCCCAAGCAGTCGGGATAGAGAAAGACAAAGCGCACCGTTCAATCCTCCTACCGGGGACCGTTCTCCCGGGCGACCCGAAGCCCACCGATGTCCCGGGCGTGCCGTTCGCCAAGCTCCATGCACCGACTCTGCCACACTTGGTCCGACTGCCAGCCCTGCGCCGCCCCGCCCGTACCCGAGGACCGCACCCGAGCCGCCGGGCGCCGCTGGCGTGTCGGCGGCCAAACAGGATCGGCCCACTGACGGCCGGACCAAGCTGACGTCAGTCGCTGTCGCGCTACATGCTCAGCGGGCCCGAGTCTGAGAGACGGCAGGCGCTCGTAGGGCCGGGAGTGCAACGGAGGGACCCCTGCGACCTGGCGCGGCACGCTGCTGTGCTGTGCGGGTATGACGGCCTGCGATGTCCCCCGCCGATCGCCCGCCGGTTGCCGGTTGCGAGCGGGTTGCTAAGTAGCGGCGAATCGACCTGGATTCGACCCTACAGTACGCCGCGACACTCTCTGTCGCCGCTGATCACAGAACGTGGCCAGACGTGTGTGGCAGGTCCAACCGCCGACCCTCTCAAGATCGTGCCCGGACCTTTCTCGCACCCACTCCAGGGAAGAGCCCGTGGGGACGTCCGACGGCCTACGGCTTACGGCTTACGGCTTACGGTTTACGGCTTACGCTATGGCCCCCGGAGCCGGCCGCCCGGGACTCAAAGGGGGAACACGACCATGGCTGAGACCCGACGCAGCGAGGACCACCAGACCTCGGCCCTTCGTGATGAGGTGCGGACCTGGCTGCGCGCCAACTGGGATGCGGAGCGACCGCTGCTGGAATGGCGATCCATCCTGGCGGACTCAGGTTGGGGATGCCCCACCTGGCCGGTGCAGTGGTACGGCAAGGGCTTGGCACCGTCGCTGGCAGGGGTGGTGACCGAAGAGTTCCGTCGGGTGGGAGCGGTGGGCACCGCCACCGGTGCCGGCATGAGCCTGGCGGCCAACACCATGCTGGCCCACGGATCGGACGAGCTGAAGGCCACCTACCTGAGGCCCATCGTGACCGGCGAGCACAAGTGGTGTCAGCTGTTCTCCGAGCCCGGCAGCGGTTCGGACCTGGCCGGGCTCACCACCCGGGCCGTGCTCGACGGGGACGAGTGGACCGTCAACGGTCAGAAGGTGTGGAACACCGGGGCCCACAAGGCGCACCTGGGCATGCTGCTGGCCCGCACCGACTGGGAGGCAACCAAGCACCGGGGTCTCACGTTCTTCGTGATCGACATGTTGCAGGCCGGCGTCGAGGTCCGGCCACTACGCCAAATGAACTTCCACGCCTCGTTCAATGAGGTTTTCCTGAGCGACGCCCGGGTCCCCAGCAACAACGTGGTGGGCGAGATCAACGCCGGCTGGGCCGCGGCCACCACCACCTTGATGCACGAGCGGGGCATGGCCGCGGGCATCGGTCGATCACGTGGTGTGGTGGGCGGTCGTGGCGCGGATCGTGGCCCGCAGGGTCGCACCCAAACCGAGGCCGATGCCGAGAGCCGGGCCTATCGAGAGACCTACAGGTGGTATCCCCAGCGGGCCGGTCGTCCCGATCTCATCCCCGCGCAGGCCACCGCCCACGACATGAGCGCGGATCCCATCGCCCGCCAACGCATCGCCGCGGTGCACGCCTTCGAGCAGGCCGCCCGCTGGACCGCCCGCCGGGGACGCGCCGCCCGGGCCGCCGGCAAGCAACCGGGACCCGAGGGTTCACTGGGCAAGCTGTCCTCCAGCATCACCGCCCGGGCCTGCAACGACGCGCACACCCTCCTCATGGGTCCCCACGCCATGCTCAGCGGTATGGATACCGACCAGCAGGGTCTGATCGCGGAGGTGTTGATCTCCACTCCGGCCCAATCCATCGCCGGCGGCACCGACGAGATCCAGCGCAACATCATGGGCGAACGGGTGTTGGGCCTCCCCAAGGAACCCTCCATCGACAACGACGTACCGTTCCGCGACGTGCGCACCAACGCCCGCCAGTAACCAGGGCCATCGAGCTCCACCGAGACATCAAGCTCCACCAACTCTCGGACTGCGGTGTTTCCGGGGTGTTTCTCCCGATGGTGCAGCGCGTGAACAACCCCGGCGCGGCGCGGATTTGCGGCTGTTGACCGCTCTCATGGCTCAAGGGCGCCGGTGAGCGAATGGACCAGCGGCATACACAGAGGTGAAACCGGGACCTCACGCGCCGTCCGTACCGTGGCCATCACACCTACCGACATCACACCTACCGACATCACACCTACCGACATCACACCCACCGACCCAACCGGAGATTCCCCAATGACGATGATGGATGAGGCCAACACTGCCGCCGACTCCGCGACGCTGCTGGTCGACACCCCGAAGCGCGCCACGGCAACCGGGGTCGGACACCGTCGGGGCAGCGGATGGATCGAGGAATGGCGGCCCGAGGATCCACTGTTTTGGGCAGATAGTGGCCAGAAGGTGGCCCGTCGCAATCTGATCTTCTCGATCCTGTCCGAGCACATCGGCTTCTCCATCTGGAGCCTCTGGTCAGTGTTCGTGCTCTTCCTCGGGCCCGAGTACGGCTTCACCCCGGCACAGAAGTTTCTGCTCACCACCGTCAGCGGGGCGGTGGGCGCGGCGATGCGCATTCCCTACACCTTCGCCGTGGCCAAGGTGGGCGGCCGGAACTGGACCATCATCAGCGCCGCCCTGTTGGTGCTGCCCTGCGTCTACACGGCGTTGGTCTTGCGACCGGGTGTGGCGTTCGGCACGTTGCTGGTGGCGGCGGCCATTGGCGGGGTCGGCGGCGGCAACTTCTCCTCCTCCATGGCCAACATCGATGCCTTCTATCCCATCCGGCTCAAGGGCTGGGCGCTGGGACTCAACGCCGGCGGGGGCAACATCGGCGTTGCTGCCGTGCAACTGGTGGGCTTGGCGGTGCTGTCGGTGTTCGGCAAGGACCAACCCCGCATACTGATCGGCATCTACCTGCCGTTGGTGGCGGTATCGGCCCTGTGCGCCTGGTTCTTCATGGACAACCTGGCCACCGCCACCAACGATCGTGGGGCCATGCGTCAGGTGGCCCGCAACCCTCACACCTGGATCATCTCATTTCTCTACATTGGTACCTTCGGCTCATTCATCGGCTTCTCCTTCGCCTTCGGGCAGGTGCTGCAGGTGCAGTTCTCCGAGACCTTCGACACCCCGGTGAAGGCCGCCTACCTGACGTTCCTGGGGCCGCTCTTGGGTTCGCTGATCCGGCCCTGGGGCGGGAAGTTGGCCGATCGCTTCGGCGGCTCGCGGGTGACCATCACCACGTTCTGTGCCATGGCGGTGGGGGCAGCGGTGGTGCTGTCCGCCTCCCGCTCCCATTCACTGCCGTTGTTCGTGGCGGGCTTCGTGACGTTGTTCATCCTGAGCGGGTTGGGCAACGGTTCCACGTACAAGATGATTCCCGCCATCTTCCAGGCCCGGGCCGTGCGGGAGGCCGATGCCGGTCGGGCCCACCTCGCTGACGCCACCGCCGACGGCCGCTTGATGGCCAGGGCCCTCATCGGCCTGGCCGGCGCCACCGGGGCCTTCGGCGGGGTGGCGGTGAACCTGGCGCTGCGCCAATCGTTCATGGCACGCCAGAGTGGCGGACGCGGCCTACCTGGCGTTCATCGCTTACTACGTCGCCTGCGTGGCCGTGGCCTGGTTCGTCTACCGCCGCCCCTCCGCTCGACGCCTGGCCGGTGTGTGATGACCAACACCAGCAACACCACCACCAACAACGCCAAGCTGCCGATCGTTCTGGTCATCGGCAACGGCATGGTGGGCCACCGGTTCGTGGAACGGGCGGTGGCGGCGGGGCTGCACCGGACCCACCGCCTCATCGTGGTGGGTGAGGAACCCCGCCGGGCCTACGACCGGGTGCATCTGTCCTCGTTCTTCGATGGTGCCAGCGCCGATGATCTGTTGTTGGGCGACGCCGATCTCTACCAGCAACCCAACGTCGAGTTAGTGGTGGGCGATCAGGTGGGTGCCCTCGACCCGCAGGCCAAGCTGGCCCACACCGCCAGCGGACGTACCATTCGGTATGCCAAGGCGGTGCTGGCTACCGGGTCCTTTCCCTTCGTTCCGCCCATCGCCGGCATCGACACCCCCGGCGTGTTCGTGTACCGCACCATTGAGGATCTCGAGGCCATCGCGGCGTGGGCCGCGGGGTGCCGAACCGGCGTGGTGGTGGGTGGTGGCCTGCTGGGTCTGGAGGCGGCCAACGCGCTGCGCCTGCTGGGCTTGAGCACCACCGTGGTGGAGTTCGCTCCCCGTCTCATGGCGGTACAACTCGATGACGGTGGGGGGAGGGCGCTGCGCCGGCGGGTCGAAGCTCTGGGCATCACCGTACTGACCGGTCTGGGCGCCAGCGCGGTGCGGGCCCACCCCAGCGGCGACGTGGCCGGACTGAGCTTCGGTGCCGGACCCGCCGGTCAGCAGCACGGCGATCTTGACGCCGACATGGTGGTCTTCGCCGCCGGCATCCGGCCCCGCGACGAGCTGTCCCGCAGCTGCGGTCTGACGCTGGGCGAACGAGGCGGGGTGCTCATCGACGACACCTGTGCCACGAGTTCGCCGGACATCTTCGCCATTGGGGAAGTGGCCTGCCACGAAGGCCGGGTCTACGGTCTGGTCGCACCCGGTTACGCCATGGCCGATGTGGTGGTTGACCGGTTGCTTGGTGGGGCTGGCACCTTCGAGCCCCGGGATCTCTCCACTCGGCTCAAGTTGCTGGGCGTGGAGGTGGCCAGCGTCGGTGATCCCCACGCCGACGGTGAAGAGGTGGTGCTGTCCGATCCCACCACCTCCAGTTGGCAGAAGGTGGTCCTCGACGGGGAGGGTCGGGTGCTCGGGGCGGTGCTGGTGGGCGACGCCGGGCCCTTCACCACGTTGGTGGCACGCCTGCGCGACGGCAAAGCGCTGGAGGATCCCCTCGCCGTGTTGCGACCCGCGGCGGCCGTGACCGGCACCAACGCCACGACCGGACCGGCTGGTATGGCCGATGACAGCCCGGTGTGCTCCTGCCAGAACGTCGCCTGCGGCACCATCCGCCAAGCGGTGCGGGACGGCGCCGAAACGGTGGCTGCGGTCAAGACCTGCACCGGCGCCGGAACCGGCTGTGGATCCTGTGTGGCCATGGTTGGCGAGCTCATCCACGTGGAATTGGCCGCCAGCGGCAAGGCCGTCACCCGTCGGCTCTGCCCCCACTTCGCGCTCACCCGACCAGAGCTGTTCGAGTTGGTGCGGATCAGTGGCGTCCGCAGCTTCGCCGACTTGGTCGCAACCCACGGCGAGGGTTCCGGTTGCGAGATCTGCAAGCCAGCGGTGGCATCGATGTTCGCCTCACTGGGCAACGGTTACATCCTCGATGGTGAGCAAGCCAGCCTGCAGGACACCAACGACCACTTCCTGGCCAACATCCAACGCGACGGGACATACTCTGTGGTACCCCGGGTGCCGGGTGGAGAGATCACCCCGACCCAGCTGCTGGCCATCGGCTCGGTGGCCGCGGACTTCGACCTATACACCAAGATCACCGGCGCCCAACGAATCGACCTGTTCGGTGCCCGGGTCGAGCAATTGCCGTTGATCTGGGCCCGCCTCATCGAGGCCGGATTGGAGTCCGGGCACGCCTACGGCAAAGCCTTGCGCACCGTGAAATCGTGCGTCGGATCCACCTGGTGCCGTTACGGGGTACAGGACTCGGTGCAGTTGGCCATTGATCTGGAGTTGCGTTATCGGGGCTTGCGGGCGCCGCACAAGATCAAGCTGGCAGTGTCAGGTTGCGCCCGGGAATGCGCCGAGGCCCAGGGCAAGGACGTGGGCGTCATCGCCACCGAGAAGGGCTGGAACCTCTATGTTGGCGGCAACGGTGGCATGCGCCCCGCTCATGGCGAGTTGCTGGCCACCGACCTGGACACCGAAACCCTGGTACGCGTCATCGACCGATACCTGATGTGGTACGTGCGCAGCGCCGAGCGACTGGAGCGCACCGCCACCTGGCAACGCAAGCTCCCCGGCGGCATCGATTTCGTGCGACGAGTGGTGCTGGAGGACGCGCTGGGCCTCAACGATGAGCTCGAGGCCGACATGGCCAACCACGTGGCCACCTACCGCTGCGAATGGTCCGAGACCCTGGCGGACCCGTCGCGCCTGGCCCGCTTCGTGTCCTTCGTGAACTCCGACGAACCGGACCCCACCATCTCCCACATCCGGGTACGGGGCCAGTTGATTCCTGTGGAGGCCCGTTCATGAATCCCCCCGACAACGGCCCCGCACCCCTCAACACGGCAACTGCGGTCCTGATCAGGACGGCGCGTCCCGCCGGTGCGGAGACGGTGTGCAACCTGTCACGGCTCACCATCAACCGGGGGGTGTGCGCGCTGGTGCACGGTCAGGCGGTGGCGGTGTTCCTGCTGACCGACGGCACGGTCCGGGCGGTTGGGAACCTCGATCCCTGCTCCGGCGCCAGCATCATGAGTCGCGGTTTGATCGGCGATGTGCTGGGCGAACCCACGGTGGCCTCGCCCATGTACAAGCAGCGCTTCTCCCTGCTTGACGGCCGCTGCTTCGATATGGACGATGTCCGTCTGCGGATCCACCCGGCCGGGATCACCGGGGACACGGTGTGGGTGACGCTGTGAGTCCCGTGGCAGTCTCCCTGGGACCGAAACCCGCCCGGCTGTCAGGCTGGTTGCAGGCGGATCCCGAGGACCCCGCCACATCCGTCGCACCGACCGGCACGGGGGGCTTTCCCGACTTGCTGGCCCTCGACGCCGGTGAGCAGTACCGCTTCGGGTTCAACATGAACGCTTGCATCGGCTGTCACTCCTGCGAGGTTGCCTGCGCCGAACAGAACGGCCTACCAGCTGGTACGGTATGGCGCAGGGTGGGCGAGCTCGAAGGTGGCGATCATCCCACCACCAAGCGGTTCCATCTGTCCATGTCCTGCAACCATTGCGTGGAACCGGCCTGTCTGCAGGGTTGTCCTACCAACGCCTATCTGAAGCTCGACAACGGTGTGGTGGTGCAACACCCGGAAGATTGCGTTGGTTGCCAGTACTGCACCTGGAACTGCCCGTACTCGGTGCCGGTGTTCCAGCCCGACCGTCGCATCGTCACCAAGTGCGACCTGTGCCAACCCCGCCTGGCCGAAGGGATGGCCCCGGCCTGCGTGAACGCTTGTCCCACCAACGCCATCACGTTGGAAAAGGTCAACATCGCGGCCTGGCGCGCCGATCACCGCGACGGCGACGCCCCGGCGCTGCCCTCGGCGGATCTCACCCTGTCCACCACCCGCATCACCCTGCCCGCCGCGGTGGCCGACGTACCGGACGGTGTGTTCTCCGTCAGCGACTGGAACCTTCGGCCGGAACACCCTCATTGGTCCCTCGTGTGGTTGACCCTGCTCAGCCAGTTGGCGGTGGGCCTGTCCCTCGATGCCTCCTCTCTGGGCGAGCGTCTGGCCAGCGCTGTGGTGGCCGCCGCCGCGTTGACCGGGGCGTTGTTCCATCTGGGCCGCCCCGCCATGGCCTACAAGGCGTTCCGGAACTTGCGTCGCTCCTGGCTGAGCCGTGAGGTGGCGCTGCTGTCCCTGTTCGGCGTGCTGGCACCGGCGGCGGCGCTGTTGCCGGCACTGCGCCCCGCAGCGGCTGTGAGCGGTCTGGCCGGCGTGTACGCCTCGGCCCGGCTGTATGTGGTGCCCGGCCGACCGGCATGGAACAGCCCGCTCACCATCATCCGATTCTTCGCCACCACCGTGGCCCTTGGTGGCGCCCTCACCGGGGCCCGTGCCGCGGTGGCGGTTGCCCTGGCCATCTCCTGCGGGGCCACCGCCCTCAACTGGGCCCGGCTGGCCCGCAAGGCCGATCCCGCCTGGCGCGGCGCCGTTCGGCTGGAGTTGGGTTGGTTCCGTGCCGCCACGGTGGCCCGTTTCGTCCTGGCGGGGTTGGCCACCGCGGCGGCGCTGGCGGGTGCTCCTCTCGCCCTGGTGTTCGTGACCGCGCTGGCCAGCGAGGCCATCGGGCGCTGGCTGTTCTACGTCTGCGTGGTACCGCTCAACATGCCCGGCGCCTTCTGGCGTCACGCCGCCGGGACCCACCGATGAAGGACGGGCGCGGCACTACAGTCAGCACCGGCTTGTCGGCGGCGCCTGGTTTGAAGGCGCGGGCGACGCGGGCGCTGCACGAGTTGATCGGCCTCGACCACGGTGGGGACCGCTACCGCTACGAACGGGACCCCGTCCGAGGGCCCGTGGCCGCCAGCCGGGTGGCGGACAAGTGGGTCCGTACCACCTGTGGATACTGCTCGGTAGGGTGCGGGATGTTGGTGGGGGTCCGGGGCAACAAGGCGGTGGCCGTGGCAGGGGACCCCGACCATCCGGTGAACCTGGGTCGGCTGTGCCCCAAGGGGCTTTCCGAGCATCAGATGATCGACGTGGAGGGCCGCCTTCGGACCCCGCTCATCGATGGCCAACCGGCAACCTGGGATGACGCGCTCGACCGCATGGTCAACGGATTCCGTGAGTTGCAGGAGCTCCACGGACCGGAATCGGTGGCGGTGTTGTCAACCGGACAGCTGGTGACCGAGGAGTTCTACACGCTCGGCAAGCTCCTACGGGTCGGTATGGACATCCGCCACTACGACGGCAACACCACCCTGTGCATGGCCAGCGCGGTGTCCGGCTACAAGCTGTCCTTCGGCGCCGACGGCCCGCCCGGCAACTACGAGGATTTCGAGTTGGCCGACGTGGTGGTGTTGTGGGGCGCCAACATCGCGGACAACCATCCCCTGTTGGCCCCCCGGGTGTTGGGTCGCCGACCGGACCAGCAGCTGGTGGTGGTGGACCCCCGGGTCACCAAGACCGCCATGCTGGCGGACCTTCACGTAGCCGTGAAACCCCGGGGCGACGTGGCCTTGCTCAACGGGGTACTGGCCACGCTGGTGCACGAGCGCCTGATCGACGTGGACGCCTTCGCGGCACCGTTGATGGCCTCGATGACCTGCTGGTGCACCTGCGGGGCTGGAGTGCGGAGATCGCCGCTGAGGAAGCCGGGGTCGACGCTGAGAGCGTTCTGAGCCTGGCCCGAACCATTGCCAACGCCGGCAGCTGCGTGTTGGCGTGGACCATGGGCGTCAACCATTCCGTACAGGGCACCGACACGGTGACGCTGCTCAACACGTTGGCCTTGCTCACCGGCAACATCGGCAAACCCGGTGCCTCGCCATTCTCGATCACTGGCCAGTGCAACGCAATGGGCACCCGCGAGACCGGCTTCACCGCATCCATGCCGGGCTACCGGGCCTATGACGATCCGGCCCATCGAGCCGAGTTGGCCGCATTGTGGGGCATTGACGAGGCCCGTCTACCCACCGAACGGGGCCGGGCCTACCCCGACATCATCAACGCCATCGTGAGCGGACGGTCAAGGCGTTGTGGGTCATCGGCACCAACCCGGTGGTGTCCTTCCCCAACCGCCAGGTCCTGGAGCACACGTTGGGGGCGCTGGAACTGCTGGTGGTGCAGGACGGGTTCCACACCCCCACCACGGCGCTGGCCCATGTCGTGCTGCCCGCCGCCATCTGGGGCGAGAAGGATGGCACCTATACCAACAGCGAGCGGCGAGTCTCCCGGGTTCGGCCCGCGGTTGACCCCCCGGGATCTGCCCGCTCCGATTTCGACATCTTCCTGGCGGTAGCCCGCCGGGTGGGGGTGTCCGAGGAGCTGTTTAGTGGTTGGAGCCAGCCCCGTGACGCCTTCGAGGAGTGGAGAAAGGTGTCCGCCGGTCGCCCTTGTGACTACAGCGGCATCAGCTATGAACGGATCGACGCTGCCGGTGGAGTGCAATGGCCCTGCCCGGAGGGGCCGGACGTGGCGCTGGGGGGCACGCCACGGTTGTACACCGACGGGTCCTTTCACCGTCCCGGCGGCCGGGCGATGGTAAAGGTGGTGAGTCCGCAGCCCATGCGTGACCCGCCCGGCCCGGCCTACCCGTTCATCCTCAACACCGGCCGTACCGTGGAGCATTGGCACACCCGCACCAAGACCGGGGCCATTGCCATACTGGAGGGTCTGTCACCGGAGGCATGGGTCGAGATCCATCCCGCGGACGCCGCTCGCCTGCGGTTGCGCTCCGGCGACTGGGCCAGCTGCAGCTCGGCCCGGGGGCGGATTGGCCGCATCAGGGTGCGGGTGACAGCCATCGTGCGTGAGGGCGAACTGTTCATCCCGTTCCATTGGGAGGATCGCTGCGCCAACCGCCTCACCGACGATGAGTTCGACCCCATCAGTCGGGAACCGAACTACAAGCAATGCGCGGTGCGAATCGAGGCGGCCCGCCCGTAGGAAGACCCGTGACCACTTGTCGGGGCACCGTTCACGCACCGGTAATGTGACGGAAACACCCCTCCCCCAGACTGGTTGCGATGCCCGAAACGCCCACCGCCGCGGACCCCGAGCCTGACCACGGTCCGACTCAGGACGCCGCCGGGGGTCCTCTGCGGGGTTTCACCGTTGGCATCACCGCTGATCGTCGATGGGATGAGCAGGCGGAGTTGCTGCGCCGACGGGGCGCCACCGTTTTGCACGGGCCGTCCATCCGCACCCTGCCGCTGGGTCCGGGTCCCGATCTGCGACTGGTGACGGAGTCCCTCATCGCCCAGCCGCCCGAGATCCTGCTGGCCAACACCGGCATCGGCATCCGCAGCTGGTTCGCCGCCGCTGATTCGTGGGGCCTGGGCGACTCGCTGCAGCAGGCCCTGCGGGGCGCGGCGATCTACGCCCGGGGGCCCAAGGCATCGGCCGAGGTCCACCGGGCCGGGCTCGATGTCGCCGGCCGGGCCGCCAGCGAGCGGCTGGAAGAGCTGGTGGCCATGCTTCCGATCGAACAACTGGCCGGGAAGCGAGTGGCGTTCCAACGACATGGCGATGACGCCCCGGACACCATCAACACGCTGGTGAGCGCCGGGGCGCAGATCGTGGAAGTACCGGTTTACCGCTGGATCCTGCCGGATGACCCCAAGCCGGCGGTGCGCCTGGGCGAGGCCGTCATCACCGGTGGGGTACACGCCCTCACGTTCACCGCGGCCCCCGCGGTCCGGAACTTCTTCGCCCTGCTGGATGAGGAGGGCCTGGGCGACGCGGTGCGCCAGCGCGCCGCTGATGACCTCGTGGTGGCCTGCGTCGGTCCGGTGTGCGCCGCCGCCGCCGAGGCCGAGGGCCTGCACAACCTGGTGATCCCAGACCGGTTCCGGCTGGGTCCACTGGTTCGGGCCCTGGGCGCTGCGCTGATCGAACGAGAGATCCACACAGCGCTGCACGGCCAGCAGATCGTGTTGCGCGGCGGCACCGTGGTGTCCGGTGACCGTCACGTCGAGCTCACCGAGCGGGAGTGCGCCCTGCTGCGGGCCCTGCTGGAGGAACCCCGGTCCGTTCATTCCAAGACGGAGCTGTTGAGCAGGGTGTGGGGTGAACGCACCGACGATCCGCACGCAGTGGAAGTCATGGTGTCCCGCTTGCGACGCCGCCTCGGTCCAGCGGGCGCCGGGATCGTGTCCGTGGCCCGCCGCGGCTACGTGGCCCGCTGAGCTTGGCGGCACACGTCAGTCCTTGATGACGGCGACCTCCTTGGCCAGAGACTTGGCGTGGTCCATGTCGTAGTGCAGCTTGGCCACGATCTGCTGCGCGAACAATCCACCGCCGGCCTGCAACATGGTGACGTGTTGCCAGCCACCGTACGCGTCCGCGGTGTAGTCCCGGATGGCGTGGAACAACTTCATGCGATGTTCGGCGTCCACGGCCGGCCCGGTCCGGAAGTACTTGGCCACATACGCCGCGGTCTCGGGGTTGTCGAGATCAGCCAGGGTGGGGGCGGTCAGCACCGATCCGCCGGCGATGTCGTGGAGGTGGCGAACCATCTTGGAGAATTCGGCGGAGGCGTAGTACTTCGCGGCGTTGGTGAAGAGCTCGTCCGGTGAGGCGTAGCCCTCCTCGGTGAAGGTGGTGTTGGCCACCGCTGCCTCGAAGGATCCGCGGATCATGGTGGCGTACACGATCATCTCGCCGATCTTGTCCCGGATGTGACCGACCTTGGTGGTGCCGTTGGCTTCGCTGATCAGCTGCGCCAGGCCCACCAGGGTGTCGGCCACGTCCACGTACTTGCCCACCGACCCCAGCCGCTCCCACAACCCCAAGCAGTGCGCGAAGGTGGCTGAATGCTCCACTTCACCGGCCAGGAAGACGCGCTCGTTGGGCACGAACACGTTGTCGAACACCACCATACCTTCCGTCATCACCACCTTGGAGCTGTAGGGAAAGAACCGCTCGTCGAAATCAGGCCGAGGGGTGAACGTGGCGTTGATGATGGTGATGCCGGGGGCGTTCATGGGCACGGCGGCGGCGATGGCATAATCCTCCTCGCCGGTCTTCATGCGCTTGGTGGGCATGACCAGCAGCTCGTGGGCCACCACGGCAGAGGAGATGTGCATCTTGGCGCCCGAGAGCACCACCCCGTCACTCTGGCGGTCCACGATGCGCAGGTACAGATCAGGGTCGTCCTGTTCCTTGGGGGACTTGGAACGGTCGCCCTTGGCGTCGGTGATGGTGAGCACCGCCCGCACGTCGCGGTCCCGGGCATCATCGAAGAAGGCCAGCACCCGCTCGGCGTAGTGCGGATAGCCCGACCCCATGCGGCTCGAGGCGTTCAACAACATCAACAGGCCGGTGGAGGTGGAGATGGTGGGGAAATCCCACTTCTTCTGACGCTCCTCCTGCTCCTTCAACTCCTCCGCCGATCGCGGGACGAAGTAGTAGGGACCGTGGGCACCGGGAGCGGGGTCGTAGTAGGTGTCGTAGCCGTCCGCTACCCAGTCCACCGCTTTCCGGGTGAGCGGGTCAGTGGTGACGTCCTCCACCCGGCGGCCCTGGGAGAAGATCCGCCGCCCATCGCGCAACGACGCTCTGTACTGCTCACCGGTCAACATTGCTGTGATCCCTTTCGGAATGGTTCGGTGCGGAATGGTTCGGTGCGGCTGGTTTCGTGTCCGGCCGCGGTTCCCTGGGCAACCCTAAGCCCCGTTCGGCTAGCAGGTTGCGTTGGATCTCGTCGGTCCCCCCGGCGATGCGTTGACTGTGGGCGCCGAGCACCAGGCCGGTCCAGGCGTAGCGGCCCCACTGCCCACTGTCGGCGCCGAGATCTGCCCCCAGCACCGACCCGGCGCTCTGGGCCAGTTGCCAGATGGCGTCGGAACCGCCGAGCTTGAGCAGGGACGCTCCCGCCGGGTGAGGCTGGGCCTGCAAGCGGGCCGCCCCCCAGCGACCCAACCGTTCCCGGGTCACCGCCGCGGCGGCTTGCTGACGTACCACCGGGTCTGTCGATGCCCCGAGGTGATCGATTAACTGGAGGAAGCGGCGCACCGGGTCCAGGAACAGGCCGGCGTCGTCGTGGCTGAGATCACGCTCACTCGACAGGCTGGCATTGGCCACCGCCCAACCCTGGCCCAGTTCCCCCAGACGGGCGTCTTCGGACACGAACACCCCGTCCAGGAACACCTCGTTGAAATGGGCGTTGCCGTTCATCTGACGCAACGGGCGCACCGTGACCCCCGCAGCCCCCATGTCCAACAGGAACATGGTCAGGCCCCGGTGACGCAACCCGACATCTGGATCGGTACGGACCAAAATCTCACCAACGTCCGCCAGGTGCGCGCCCGAGGACCACACCTTCTGGCCGTGCAACAACCAGCCGCCCACCGTGGGCTCGGCCCGAGTTCGAAGCGAAGCCAGATCGCTGCCGGCGTCAGGTTCGGAGAACAGCTGGCAACCGATGCCGTCGCCCCGCCACAGCGCCCGCAACCACCGCTGCTGCTGGGCCGGCTCCCCGAAAGCCAAGATGGCTGGGGCCACGATCTGCTGGCCGATCATGAACACACTGGTATCGGGGCAACGGTAGCGGCGGGCCAAGGCATTGAACGCTGTCCGGTGGGCCGCGCTCAGCCCGGCACCACCATGTCCGGTTGGCCCGGTGAGCCACGCCAAACCGGCATCGAACAGCGCCCGTTGGTAGGCGCGGGCGATGTTCAGATCCTCGGCATCGTGACGCCCCGGAGCCAGGCCCGACGCCACCACCGCGTCGCTCCCGACACCCCAGGCTCGGGCCTGCTGCTCGGCCGGAAGCGGCGTGGCGTGTTCGTCCAGAAATTGCTCGGCGCGGCGGCAGAACTGCTCGAGCTCGTCATCATCGGCTGATACCTGCGGACGCATCGCACTCCCCTGGGCCGGAGCGTACCTTCCACGGGTTCTTCACGTCGGTAGTATGCATGTATGGCAAAGCGCAAGATCACGGTGACGGTGGACGAGGAGCTGGTCGAGTCCATTCAGCAGCTCGGGGCAGGATCGCTGTCATCTGTGGTCAACGCCGCGCTCGGGGCGGAGGTGGAGCGCCGGGCGCGGGCCGCGGCGCTGGCGTGCCAGCTCACCGAGTGGGACCGCGAGCACGGGCCAGTGAGCCCGGCCTTGTCAACGTGGGCTGAGCAGGTCTTCAATGACCTGGACGGCCTCAGCGCATCCGCCGATGACGCTGTCCACCGCGGACAAGCTGTGGACGCCACCACCGCTCTCGAAACCACCGCTCTCGAAACCACCGCTCTCGAAACCACCGCTCTCGAAACCACCTCGGACCCGACGCAAGGGGGCGGCATGAACGAGGCGCCGGTCATCCTGGACGCCGCTGGGCTGGACGCACTCGCAGCTGCCAGACCGCCGGAGTCGCTGCGCGCCATCTTGGCCGAGGCTCATCGACGACACCGTGAGGTGCTCGCACCCACGATCGTCTGCGCCGAGGTGGCCCGGGGGGCGAGCCGCACCCGCTCCCTCGAGGCCGCCGTGTCCCGACACGCCCCATCGCAAGGTGAGCGCCCCATTCTTCGTTTGATCGACACGAACTTCGACCTGGCACGGCGAGTGGGCGCTATCCTGCACGGATCCGGCAGCGGTTCTGAGCGCATCGTGGACGCCCATGTGGTGGCGGTGTGCGTGCCCTACGGCGGCGGCCTGGTGCTCACCAGCGACCCAGAGGACATCGTGGCGTTGGCCGGAGCAGTGCCGGCAGCGCGGATTCGGGTCGCCCGCCTGTAATACGCTGAGACCGGCCATCAGGGGGTTGCATGCTCGCACCAAAGGACCGCCACGGCAGCTTCTTCTTCGAGCCCCTGCCCGGCGGTGACATCCCGCCGGCGCCGGTGCCGCTCGAAGCGGAGGAGTTGGCACACCATCCCATCGTGTTGATCCGCCAGGCGGACGCCGAAGCGGAGGTGTTCGAGGTCTCCACCCAGTTGGGCTTCCACCATCAACCCACCTGCACCACGGTGGTGGTTCCGGGGCGCGATCAGCGGCTGGCCAGTGACCTGACCTCCACCCCGGATCTGTTCACCTGGTTGATCCCCAAGACCGGCATGTACCTCCCAGCGGCGTTGGTACACGACGGGCTGATCTATGGCGAGCACCAACCGCCGACCTACACCGGCACCGGCCCCGTCGATCGGCAGTTGGCAGACCTCATGTTCCGCGATGCCATGGCCGTGTTGGGCGTGCGCCCGGTCCGCCGCTGGGTGATCTGGACCGCGGTGACGGTCGCCACCGCGTTCACCGGCGGGCTCACCACCACCGGGCAACTGTGGGGCAAGGGCAAGCGCACCTGGCAGGTCATCGTGTCCGCCACGTTCTTGAGCCTGATCGCGCTCGGGACACTCGCCACCGTCGACCTGTTCCTTGATCGGCCGCTCCTGCCGTGGATGCGGGTGGACCAATGGTGGCTGCAGTTGCTGAGCGGCGCCGGGGTTGCGGTTCTGGTACCCACCGTGCTGGCCCTTCTGCTGTGGCACCCGGTGCGGTCGGCGGGGGTGATCGCCGGCATCGCCCTGGCCTTGTTGTTGCACGTGACAGCGGCGCTGACCGTGCTCACGTTCGGATTCCGTCTGGCCGATGATCCCAAGGCACTGTGGCGTGACACCCGCAAGCTGCTCGGAAAGGTCTTCCACGCCGAGGGGTCACCTCCCACAGTGGGAACCGCCCCCGCCACCACCGGCGACCCGGACCTACCAACCGGTACCGTACCTGATGGTATGACCCCCGAGGCGGGCGGCGCGCCGGGCACCGAACCCACCACGGCGAACCAACCTGAGCCGCGCTTCACCACACCCTGACGGGGTCACGCCAACACCACCTCGGAACCAGGCAGAGCCCGCAGGCTGATCATGGCCCGGAAACCATCGTCGGGAGGTTGGTGACTCTCGGCGCCGGCCCGGTCGCGGTAGGACAGCTCGGCCAGGCCCACCAGGTCACAGCCGGCAGCCCGCTCGACGATGTTGACCACGTAACGGACACCGCCGCAGGCCACAAAGTGCTCACGGAAGTTGGGCACGTGCACCTCAAGCCAGTGCCGGGCGATGGCGTCGGGTTCATTGCCAGGGGCGGCAGCGATGAGAAACGTCAGCTTGAACGCCGTCTCCCGTTCAGCGGCGGTGGCCGGCGCGCCGTCCGCCCCGGGCCCGGCCACGATCACGTGTTCCGCCACCCGCAGCCAGGCATTGGGCAGCGATACCAGCTCAGACCAGCCGTCGCCCGACACCACCTGCGGAATGTTGGCGCCGGTCACACCAATGCCCCGTTCAGCGTCGTGGTAGCGCAACTCGGCCATCCCGTCATAGGGCGACCTTCCGCCTCGGGGGTTGAAGAACGTGAGCGTGTACCCATCCGGCCGCATGTGCTGCAACACGTTGTTGGCGTGGGTGCCGCGCCAGCAGGTCACCAGTTGCTCCTGGGTCACCCCTTCGCGCCGCCGGGCGATGGTGTAGGTCTTGAGCGCGGTCATGGGCCCAGCATGTCACGCACGCCACGCCACACCGCGGCCGCCGACTAGATTAGTTGAAGCATCAACTTCCTGAGAGGTGGACACCATGACCGACAACGCCCATGCCTCCAGCGCCGCCCATCGCAGCACCACCGCCGCGGCCGACGCGATGATTCCCGTGGGCCACCCCTTCGCCCAGCACCTGGCCCACGTGCGGACCCTCGAGGCGGTCGATCCTCATCGTGAGTGGACCCCCGCGGACGGACCCTTGGCCACGCTGTACATCAGCCACGGTGCGCCGCCAACGTTCGAGGACAAAGGGTGGATGAGCGAGATGCACCGGTGGGCTCGAGCCCTGCCCAAACCGCGAGCCATCGTGGTGGTGTCCGCCCATTGGGAGCAGGCCCCGTTGAGCATCACCAACAGCGCCCCCGCCGAGTTGGTCTACGACTTCGGCGGTTTCGCTCCCCTGTATTACGCCATGCGATATGACACTCCTGACGGTGGCGCGTTGGCAGCTCGGGTGTTGGGCGCGCTGGCGGACAACGAGCCGTTGCACGAACATCACGGCCGGGGCCTCGATCACGGGTCGTGGGTACCGCTCAAGATCATGTATCCGGCGGCGGACATCCCGGTGGTGCAGCTCAGCTTGCCGACGGATGATCCCGAGCGACTGGTGGCGTTGGGTGCTCGGCTGCGTTCGTTACGCCATGAGGGGGTGTTGGTCATGGGTTCGGGGTTCATGACCCACGGCCTGCCGTTCATCACCCGCGACATGCTGCGCGGTGCGGTGCCCGCCTGGTCCCGTGAGTTCGACGCCTGGGCCGCCGACGCGTTGGAGCGGGGCGATCTCGATGAGCTGAGCCGGTTCCGCACCAGGGCCCCCGGGGTGGCGTACTCCCATCCCACGGTGGAACATTTCACGCCTTTGTTCGTGACCATGGGCGCAGCAACAGACCCCACGGCACCCGTCACCACCGCCATTGACGGATTCACGATCGGTCTGTCGAAACGCTCCTTCCACGCGGCCTGACCAAGATCGCGGGGCGGCCAATTCACGGCCGGTGAAGAGCGGAACCGCCGGACCCGTTCCAAAGCGCAGCGACCGGGACCGCCCAGATCCGTTCGCTGAGGCGCGCCGTGATGGATCCGGTATGCAACACGACGCCACACTCGAACCGATCGCCCAGACGATCGCGGAGGAATACGAGACCGCGAGCGTCGCTGGCGTTGACCGATCTTGCCGACTTCACCTCGACCGCGAATGCCCGTCCATCGGGGCGTTCGATGATGATGTCGACCTCGACCCCTGAGCGGTCCCGGAAGTGCGCGAACGTGATCGCCTCGTCGACCGTCGTCGCTTGGCGCATGAGCTCGTTGAGAACGAACGACTCAAGGAATGCGCCGGCTGTCGTCGATGCCGCCAAGCGAGCGGCGGACAGCGAGAGCGATCCGGCAGCAAGCCCGGTATCAGTCACGTGAAGTTTCGCCCGATGGCCGGCCTTGGCGGAGATGCCAACGGTCCAACCCGGTAGCTCCGTGGTCAAGTACAGGCGCTCGAGCAGACGCCGATAAGACGCAAGCGTGGGGTGGGAGACTTCGAGCGCTGACGCCAACTCGGTGTTGACCGCAGTCACTGACGTTCGTTGCGCGACAAGTCGGTAGAGCTTCGAGAGTGCGCCAGGGTGGCGCACGTCAATCAGCTCGGGTATGTCGCGATCGGCCACAGTCGCCAGGTAGCTGGAGAACCAACGGCTCCGTAGCGCTGACGTGGACCGTCGGAGCGCCGCCGGGTAGCCGCCGGCGATAACGACGTCGAACACATCTTGGCGCCCGAGTCTCGTCCGGAAGTTCCCGGGCTCACCCTCGTTCAGCAGCTCGGCTAGCCAGCGGTTCGTCGCCCCGAACAGCTCCGCCGCCGAGAGCGGCATGAGAGCAAGGCGATGGGCGCGCCCTGTGAGGGTTTCGGTGCCCAACGGCAGAAGGTGTGAGCTAACGGACCCCGCAAGCAAGAAGCGGCCTGCGCCTCCTTGTCGGTCGACGACGCGTTTGACGACGGAGAGGATCTCAGGGGCACGATGGAACTCGTCGATGGCCACGAGGCCCGATGACGCCAGTGCTGAGCCGGGGTCCTCGCGGACGAGCCGTAAGACGCCGTCGTCATCAAGGTCGAGAACGATGGCGTTCCGACGTTCGGCGATCGAGCTGAGCAACGTTGACTTGCCGCTGCCGCGGGGGCCTTCCAGCAGGATCGCCGGCTCCTCGTCGAGAAGCCCATCGATGAACAGTTCGGCCCAACGCTCGATGTACCCGATCGCTGGAACCATGCTCAAAGGGTACCACTACTTACAGGATCGTCCCCCATGTACTTTCGGAATCGTCCCGCTCCTAAGACCACGATCGTCCCATCTCTCCGTGCAGAATCGTCCGACTCCGGCCCGCGGGCGGGGCTCTCACACGCAGTAGAACTCCCGTAGTGGCGGCGGGGTACGTTGGGGGTCGAACTCGAACAACTCCAACAGCAGGCCGTCCGGTCCGCTGACCATGGCGTAGCGGAACATGTCAGCATCCTTGACCCCGCCGGGGATGGCCACCCCTCCGGCCTGCATCCGGCCCACCAACCCCGGCAGGTCCTGCACCGCGAAGCCCAGATGGTTGACCGGGCCCCAGTGGTTGGGCGCCAGTCGTACACAGGCTGAGCCGGCGCGAGCCCACCTGCAACGGCAGGCTGCGGGACCCGGCCAGTTCCGTGTCAGCCACCACCGTGGCACCCAGCCAACGGCGGTAGAAGCCCACGGTCCATGGGCGAGGTGTCCTGTTTGCAACATCAATGCAGCGAGGATGAGGGCTGGTTGTCCAGATCAGCGCCGAGCGCCGCGAGGACCTCGCGCCGGAGACGGTGAAGGACATCATCGAAATCCATCCCCCGGGCCTCGTTCTGGAGTCTTTCGACCTCCGACTCACCCAACAGCGAGCCGGGCATCGCGAACGGCCTCCTCCGAGCGTTCGATCTGGAAGAACGAATGGGCCGGTACCAGCACCTCGAGCATGCAGACCAGATGGTGGAGGTTACGATCACGAAGCCCCGGGAACTGGTCCCGCAGGGTGATCCGCAACACACCCATAGGTATACCGGTGGCCTCGCGCCACTCCAGCGTGCGGACAAGCTCCTGCAACCCCCTCGTCGGGTCGATCGCCGCAGCGGCACCCGCGGCGAAAGTCCGGGCATATCCCACCAGTGGACGCAGCTCGGCCGCCCCAGCGGCTCGCGGCTCGTCGCCAGCACCTTGACCCCGGGCGCGACGCGTAGCACCGCATCGACCAGCTCTCCCGCAGTGTCCCGGACGTGCTCGCAGTTGTCGACCACCAACAGCATCTCCCGGGTCGGGAGCATGTCCAACAGCGATTCCCGCGGTGTCGATCCGGGATGCACCACAAACCCCAACGCCGCCAGCACCGCGTGATCGAGGGCGGCAGGGTCCGAGACCTTGGCCAGCTCCGCAAGATCAGCGGCGTCGACCCAGAAACGACGTCAGCTCCGACGGAAGGTTGGTGAGCGCGGCGCTCAATCCCCGCAGTGCCGGGAACGAATGGTCCAAACCCTCCGCCGCCACCTGCCACACATGCTCGGGTTCCGCCAGATCCCCCAGGCGATGACGCCCAAGGTCAACCAACACCGCGTCGCGCAGATCATGGCGCGCAAGTTCCGCAGCAGCGGCGGACACCAGCACCTGGCCGCCATGGCCGATCGCCATCAGGCGGGCCGCACGGTTCAGTGCCGAGCCATACCAATCGGAGAACCAGAACACAGACATCGCCACAAGCGGACTGTACGCCCAACGTGGAAGCGCCGGGCCGCCGACGCGCTCGGGCGAGGCCTCGGTACCGGTCAGGACACGGCGCCCGTCCCCAATCAGCGCGCCGAGCCGTTCGATCTCCTGCCAGAACCCGGTGACGGTCTCGTCGATGATCGTCGCCGCAGTCTTGATCTCCGAGAACAGGGCCGCGGACTCGCCGGCACCGACCATGGCCAGGTTGAGGTCACCGTTGTCGAACATCTCCAGCACCGGGCCGGCGTAGGGCTGGCCCTTGGGGTCGATGTCGCCCCGGGCCACAGCCTCGGCCACCTCGTTGCGGACGAAGCGCATCATGATGCCCTTCTTCACCGGCTCGAGGTTGACGGTTTCCGCGGCTTGCACGATCGCTTCTTTCACATTCACATGAACGGGGCTCTCAGCGGAAGTGATGAACCGGGTGCCCATCATCACGCCCTCCGCCCCCAGCGCAAAGGCACCGGCCATGCCCTTGCCATCAACGATGCCGCCGCCGGCCACCAACGGCACATCGACTCGGGAGCGGACCTGCTGGAGGAACGAGAAAAGATGGAGTGAACGGGTGCTGCGCAAGCCACCGCTTTCCGCCCCCTCCACGATGAGCCCGTCGGCCCCGGCGTCCACCGCCTTGAGCGCGTCGTTCAGGCTGCCGGTCTGGTGGTAGAGCTTCACCCCCGCGTCGCGCACCCGGGGCAGGATCTCAGCGGGCGCACCCACGCAGGTGACGAGGAAGCCGGCCCGCCCATCAAGGGCCCAATCGAGCACCTCGTCGAGGCGGCCCTGCTGGCTGAGGACCCGGAGAAACAGTTGCACGCCGAAGGCGGCGTCGCTCTGCTGGCGGATGCGGTCCTATTCGGCCTGGGTCTCGGCCAACCCGGTCGAGCTGGTCTCGAGCAGCCCCATCCCGCCAGCCGAGGACACCGCGCCTGCCAGCGCCCCCCGGGCGAAGTAACCGATGGGGGCGTTGAAGATCGGGTACCTGGCCCCGGTGTCACGAACCACCCGGTTGCCCTCGAACGAGTACATCGAACTCCCCTTTGGCGGATGTGAAATCGCCGTCTGGCGCCTCCCGTCGGCAGGCTACCGTCCGGCCCAGCGGCGAGAAACCAGGCCGTAATGGGGGTCAAGACGCGCCGGGGGGCCACTACCGGCGTGGCAGCGGCCCCCATTCCGTGACCGATCGCGTCGGCGGCGCTCAGCTGATGGCGGTGCCCACGCAGTCCCGGCCCGAGCGCATGACGCCGCCGGGCTTGGCGCCGGTGAACTCACCGTTGCGGCAGATCTCGGTGCCGTTGACGATGACGTGATCGATGCCGTCGGCCTCGCCGTACAGCCTCCACGCCCCACCGGGCAGGTCTTCCCGAATCTCCACCGGCCGGGCCCCCACGGTCATGGGATCGATCACCACCACGTCAGCGTGCCAGCCCTCTTGCAGGCGGCCCCGCTCGTGCAGGCCGTAAAGTCGGGCCGGGGCGTCACTGATCAACTGGATGGCCTCTTCCCACGGCAGCAGCTTGAGCTCACGGCAGGCCCGGCCCAGCATGGCGGTGGTGGCGTTGAAGGTGGCCAGCAGGTCAAGGTGGGCGCCGGCGTCGGTGCCGCCGACCACGGTGCGGCTGTCCCGCCACACCTCCACCCGCTTCTCCCAGGTTTCACGATCATCGCCGACGACCGGTTGGTACAGACCGGTCTTGAGCCGATCGGCTACCGCGATGTCACACAACACATCGAACGGCTCCCGACCCTCGGCCTCCGCGATGTCACCGATGGAACGACCGGTGTACTCCTCGTTCTCGGAACTGAACACTTCACCGATGGTGTATTTGTGCCACTTGGCCAGCCCGCGCATGGGGCTGGGTCCCTGGGCCAGCTCGGCCAATTCCCGGCGAGTGGAGGGATCGGCCAGCAGCGCCATCTTGTCATCCACCGGGAGCGCCATGGGTTTGGCCCAACCGTTGAGCATGTCGAACGTGAAGCCAGACTCCAGACACAAGCGGCTCTGCACCGCGCAGGGCACGGTGAGGGCCAGCACCTCAGCGCCGCGTTCCCTTGCGTAATCGCTGGCCGAGAGCCGATTCCGCGTGACCTCCTGCTGCTTCGGCGAGAGGTTCACCGCGATGAGGTTCCAGTTGATGGCGCGGTTGGCCGCCAGTGACATTTCCGTCAGCAGCTCGATGTGGTGCTGCTCGAAGCGGCCCACGGTGGGGATGAACTCCAAGTTGGTGCCGTCGAAATCCCGGCACACCCCGGCCAGCGCGATCATCTCTTCACGGCTGGCATGACGAGAGGGCACCGGGTCACCCTGGGCATCGTTGTGGCTGGTGGCCCAGGAGGACGTGAACCCCAGCCCGCCCGCTTCCAGGCTCTCCGCCAGCGAACGCTTCATGTGGGCCAACTCCACGTCGTTGGCGTGGTTGCCGATGGAGCGTTCCCCCATGGCGTTGCGGCGCAAGCGCGGAGTGGCCGACCATGAACCCGGCGTTGACCGCCAGGTTGCCCTCCAACAGGCCGAGCCATTCGCCAAAGGTGCGCCACGATCCCCACGGCACCCCGGTCTCCAGCGAGGTGAGCGGCATGCCCTCCACCCGGGACAACATCTTCATCAGGTATTCGCCCGAGTCCATCTCCAGCGGGGCGATGGTGAAACCACAGTTCCCGCCGATGACGGTGGTGATCCCGTGCAGCGGTGAAGGCGACAGGTTGGCATCCCAGAACACCTGGGCGTCGTAGTGGGTGTGGATGTCAATGAAACCCGGGGAGACGATCTTGCCGGTGGCGTCGATGGTCTTGGCGGCGTCCTGGCTCACCTCCCCGATCTTGACGACCCGGCCGTCCTTGATGGCAACGTCAGCCCGGATGCCGGGGCGACCGCTCCCATCGATGACCGTCCCACCCTTGATGACCAGATCCAACATGACGAACCCCCAGAACTATCGCTCTCCGATGCCAGCCATCGTACGCCGTGCGCAGCCCTGCCGTCGCCCTGCCCGCTGGCCGTAGCGTCCCCGCCATGGTGACCTCGTGGTTGTTCGAGTTCTTTCACGAGCTTCGTGATCCCGCAGCCCGGCTCGACCCGGCCGCGATCAATGCTCATTTCGATGCTTACGTGGAGCTGTGGGTCAGGGCCGAGCAACGGGGCATCGACGGCATCTATTTCAGCGAGCACCACTTCGGGCCGGCTACAGCCCCTCCCCCAACCTGCTGGTCAGCCACCTCGCGGCCCGCACCACAACCCTGCGCTGGGGGTGTTGGGCACCGTCGGGCCCTACGCGACGCCATGGCGGGTGGTGGAGGAGTTCGCCAAGCTCGATCACCTCACCCACGGTCGCATGGAGATGGGCCTGGTCAGTGGCATCCCCCCGGAGTTCATGACTGCGGGGCTGTCGATCGCGGAGATGAGCGAGCGCTATCGGGAGGTCTGCGATGTGCTCGACGCGCCCGGATCGGCTCCCCCGTCACCCATCAGGGCACCATTTGGTCCTTCGACGAGCTGCGGCTGCTGCCTTCGTTTCTGACACCCGATCCGCCGATCTGGACCGCGGTGCGCAGCGTTGCCTCAGCAGCCCGGGCCGGCGCTCGGGGGTGGAAGATCTGCACCGGGTTCAACTCGGTGGCTGGGGTCGCGGCGGTGTGTGACGCCTACCGGGAGGCGGCGGCGGCGGCCGGCCACGAGGTGGGTCCGGACCACATAGGCCTGCGCCGTCTGGTGACGCTCGTGGATGATCCCGGGGGCGGGGCGGAGCGTGTTCGACGGGGCAAGAGGCGATGGTGGCCGCCCGATCCTCCGGGATGTGAGTGCTCGGCCAACATGGTTCCCGATCCGTCGGGTCCGCCAGCCCACCTGGCGTCATGGGTTCGGCCAGCGCGGGGCTCGCTTCTCGATCAGCGCCCGGACACCCTCGCCGAAGGCCGGTTCCTTCACCATCTCCAACACCAACTGGTCCGAGTCCCGCACCGCGGTGCCGATATCCCGATGCAGATCGGTGTAGATCTGGCGCTTGGTCTCACGCAAGGAGCGGGGTGAGACGTTGGTGGCCATCTCCCGGGCGAAGCGGTAGGTCTGGGCCATGAGCTCCTCCGGTTCGAACAGCGCGTTGACCAGACCGATCCGCTCGGCTTCCTCAGCGAAGAACGTTCGGCTGGTGTAAAGCAGTTCGTTGGCCCGGCCCAGCCCGACGATGCGGGGCAGCAACCAGGACAGCCCGGCCTCCGCCGGCAGGTTCAACTTCCCGTGAGCGGTGGTGAACTTGGCGCCTTTGGCCGCGAAGCGAATGTCGAGAAAGCACGCCAGCACCAGGCCAATACCGGCGGCGGCGCCGTTGAGGGCCCCGATGGTCGGCTTGCTGAGCCCGAAGTGGAAGGCGTACGGATGATCAAACTCGGGACGCACGCCCCAGCCCGGCCGGGCCAGCTGCTCCCGCACCCCCGAGTCGTATTCGCCCTTGGCGGCGTGGCCGGCGAGCGCGCCACTGTCCGCCCCGGCACAAAAGCCCCGCCCCTCGCCAGTGACCACGATGACCCGCACCTCGGCGTCTGCTTCGGCCTGGGCCAGCAACCACCGATACTCAGTGTGCATGCGCCCGGTCCAGGCGTTGAGCCGATGCGGGCCGCGACAACGTGATGGTCGCAATTTGATCATTGACCGCGTACTTGGTCGCCTTGAGCTCCACAGGGGGAAGGTAGCAGCATCCCGTATGGTATGGCTTGCGCGGTCGGCGAACGTGGGGCTACTCGTCGTCGCGGCGCCTGACAAAGTCGGCCATGCCGGGCACCGTGTAGGCGATCATGCCGTGTGCCGGTGAATACACGATGCCCTTGCCGATGAGTCTGGCTCGTGCCGGCCCGAGCGATCGAGAGCTGGACCGGCCCAAGCGCTCGGTAATGTCTGCAATCCGTGATGGTTGCCCGTCGTCAGGCACCATTGCCCTTAGGAAGTCGCGTTCAGCTTTTGTCGCTCGTTCCCACCTCGACGAGTAGAAGCCGACGTCGAGTTGTTGCTGGCCTTCAGTGATGCCGACGGCGGCATCTTGGAGACCGATCGTGTCGCGGCCCGGCCGCGGCATCCCACACCGTCTTGCCGAACTGTTGCAAGAAATAGGGATAACCTCGTGACTCGTCGAGCACAAATTGAGCAGCATCACGCTCCCACCCAACCTGCTGGGCGGCGGCGGGTTGCGTCAGGGCATACAGCGCATCAGTCTCGGTGAGTCGGTCAATCACCCGGTACTCGAAGAGGCGCTCAGCGTAGGACTCGGCCTCCGCAAGTCTCGTCGGCAGACTCGGCAATCCCCCACCGATCACGAACCAGGGAAGGCCCGCCTGGCCGGCGCGGTGACAGGATCTGCCCACCGCTGACATCTGGTCGGCCGTCAGTTCCTGCATCTCGTCGATCAGAATGGCAACGCCGACCCGGTCCTCCTTCGCGGCGGCACCGACGGTCTCCGCCAGGTCAACGAGATCGAACTGGAGGTTCCCACTGTCCGCTCTCCCGGGAATTCGCTCGACCCCGAGGGAGATCCCCTGGGCACCGACTGCGGCCTGGAAGGACGTGATGGAACCGAGCGCCGCTTTGACCTTGGCCGTCGCTCTGGTGAGCCACGTCCCCTGGCGGCGCGCCGCGTTGGCGAGTTCGGTGGCAAAGGCCGCGGCGAAGTGGCCGGGCTGGGTGTGTTCAGCCTCCACCTGGACAACGAGCCACGTCCGATCGAGGGCACGACCGGCCAGTTCGGCCAACAGCACGGTCTTACCGACGCCACGCAACCCGCTGAACACGATGCTTCGCGAGATGAGTCCCCGCTGGGCACGGTCGGCCAAGATCTCGAACGCCTCGATGTCTGCTTCTCGCCCGGCGAGAGCCGCTGGCCGCAGACCCGCCCCCGGGTTGTAGGGGTTGGCTCTCGGATCCACGAGCCAAGTATACGGACTACTAGCCCCTACTAGCGTTTTTGCTATCCGGGGCTAGACATCGCTGCCATCCACGACCGCGGCCCGAGCCGCGAGTTGTGAACGGGTCTTGACGTCGAGTCTCGTGAAGATGTGTGTCATGTGCGTCTTCACCGTTGATCTGCTCATGAGGAGCTGTTCGCCGATCTGCGGGTTGGTGCGTCCCGCCGCCACCAGTTGAACGACCCGCCGTTCAGTGGGCGTGAGGCTTTCCCAACCGGCACTCGGGCGCTTTCGTTTGCCACGCGTGCGACCCACCCACGCCACTGCCTGGTCGACGTCGAGTTCCAACGCGGCCGCGTACGCGACCGGGTCGAGATCATCGAGGCGGTGACCGAGCGCCCGGGCCAGGTGCGGGAACCGGAAGCGGTAGCCGCCGAGTTGGCGCCGCCGCGCCGCGAAACCCAACAGCCGGCTGTAGGTCACCCGGGTGTCCGCCAGCGCCGCCAGGGTCTCGAGGGCGTCGATGAGCGCAAGGCCGTACCCGCCCGCCTGCGCCGCCTCGAACGCCGCGTGAGCATGATCCTCGGCGGCGCGGAACTCGCGGCGGTGCATGGCGAGGTGAGCGCGGGTGAGCTCCCAGCGGCAGGCGGGGTAGGGCCCGCCCGGGGACTTCTCCGCCAGGAGGCCCTCGAGCTGCTCGAATCGTTCGCAGCCGAGCAGGGCGGCGTGTCCCAGCTCCTCATACCAATTCTCCCAAGGGCTGGCCACGAGCTCCCGGACGGTGCCGACCTCCACGTCCGCGCCGCCCGCCCGAAGCGCCACCACGATCTGGTACTTCGCGAACTCCGACGCCACAAAGGCCACCGCGGTCTGCACGGCCGGCAAGGCGAACAGCTCACCGGCGCGGACCACCATGTCATCGCGTTCGGCGAGCATCCCGACGTAGGCCAGGCCCGAGGCGCACATGCTCATCGAGCAGGGCTCGATCGGGCCGTCAACGTCCGCCGCATCGGCCAGGGTGCCGGCAACAGCGCGGTCGATGTCGCCACGGATCGTCGGCTCCATGGCCCCGATCAGCGCGCACTGGGCCCGAAAGCTACGATTGCCGATCCCACGCCACGACTCCATTCCCTCGGCGCGCAGTTCGGCAACCTCGTCGAGATACCCGGCACAGGTCCGTGAGAGCGACAAGAGAATGGCGCTCACCGCGAGGCGGAAGCGGTCACCAGCGGCACGGGCGTGCCGCAACGCCTCCGCCGCATGTTCCATCGGCTCATCCCGACCGAAGATGCAGAGAACAGAATGGCAATAGGACAGAGTCGCGTGATCACCGACTCCCTCGGCGATCTCCATGGCCCGGGGAAGCAGCTCGATCACGCCTTCGTCGCCGGCGAACATGAGCGTGTCGGACATCCAGCCAACGGCGCTTGCCCACCGCTCAGGGTGAGCACCCGGACCGGCATCGAGGATTGGTCGACCCCAGCGGCGAGCGTCGGCATGGTGACCCAGGTTGGCCCACGAAAGCGCCAGATGCTCGAGTAGCCGCAGCGCCAGCTCTGGTTGACCGGTGGACCACTCCAATGCACCGCGCACGTTGAGATACTCACGCTCGATGGCGTTCTGCGTCTCGTCGCTCGGGCAGCGCCCATCAAGACGTTCGATCCACCTGACGTAGTACCGCAGGTGACGGTCTCGGGCCTCGCTCAACTCCGAAGCCTCACCACAATGCTCCAACGCAAACTGGCGCATGGTCTCAAGCATCCTGAACCGGCACTCGTCCAAGTCGTGCGGATCACTGATCGACAGCAGCATGGACCGGTCCACCAAGCGATACAGGGCCTCGAGCACGTCGATCTGCACCACGCCAACACCGTCTGCGCCGACCGCCTCGGCCGCCCCGAGGTCGAAGTCCGCCGGAAACACCGCCAAGCGCCGAAACAACGTCTGCGCCAGCGGGTCGAGCAGCCCGTAGGACCACTCCAGGGAGGCCAGCATGGTGGCATGACGCGACGTCGCATGTCGCGTCCCTCCCCGAAGCAACCGAAAGCGGTCACCGAGGGCCTTGGCGATGCTCCCAGGACTCATCCCCCGGGCTCGGGCTGCTGCCAGCTCAATCGCCAACGGCACGCCGTCGAGCTGGGCGCAAACCTCGGCCACGTCCCCGCTGTTCTCCTCCGTCAGCGCAAACGTCGGGCGGACCTGGCGGGCCCGGTCAACGAACAGCTGCACCGCGCCAAACGAACGCAGCTCATCCAGTGATGTCGGGCCGCGCCGCCCAAGAGGGGGGCATTGTAGACCCGCGACACGCCACGGCCACTCGCTGCCCATACCAAGCGGTTCGCGTGACGTGGCGAGCAGACGCACCCTGGCGCAGCGGCCCGAGATCGACTCGACCACGGCCACCACCACGTCAACGAGATGCTCACAGTTGTCGAACACAATGAGCACGTGACCGTCGCCGATGAGCGCCGCAACGGTGTCCGCCGGCAACCGACCCGGCTCTTCTCGGCAGCCGACGGCGTCGAGGAGGGCCTGACCCGAGTCGATGGCGTCGTGACAGCCGGCCAGGTCAACCCAGTACTGCCCGTCGGGACAGCACGGGGCGAGGGACGGGAGCAATTCGGCGGCCAAGCGGGTCTTGCCGCACCCTCCCGGGCCCACGATGGTCACGAGCCGTTTGAACGGATCGGCAAACAGCGCGCCCAGATCACGCAGATCTTCGTGGCGCCCGACGAAGCTCGTTCCGGCGAAGCCCATCCCGGCGGGGCGACGCGCTGAGCCGACGTGGGCGCCGGTCCCCGTGATGGCTCGTCCGGGATCGGTCCCGGCGTCGCGGATGGTCATCACAGACTGTGCTCGTGCTCCGGGTGAGAGTGGGTAGCGACCGAACACCTCGAATGACGCCGCGTCGTCCACACCATCGGCCAACACGTACAGCGCCTCGGAGCAAACGACTCGTCCTCTTCCCCCGATGACGGCAAGGGACGCCAACGCCTCGACCGCTGGCCCGCTGATGACGCCTGCCCGGTCGAAGCTGACCTCCCCCACGTGGACCGCGACCCGCAGTCCGGCCCCGGTCGGGCCGCGGCCCAACTGCAGCGCCACCGCCAACGCCTCCGCGGCACGGCGAACCAGGCACATGGCGGCGCCGTCTGCGTTGCGCACCAATCGGCCGTCAGATGGCAATCGGTCGGCCAGGTCTGCTTCGGCCGCCGCCGTCAGGCCTTCGACGCGGAGCGCGATGTGCGTCCCGAGGGACGGCCCGCTGTCATCAATCACGAAACCTGACACTATCTGATGCGCGTACCCGTCCGGGTCAGACCTTTCGACACACGTAGAAATTCTCCATGACATTGCCGGGCAGGGTGTGAATGACCAGATCCTCGAATCCGGCTCGACGGAAGATTTCCCGAGCCTTCTGCACGCCCCACATCGTGCCGAGCCCGTCGCCACCCTCGGCCAAGGACACCGTCATGCAGATCTGGCACGAGATGCCGTAGAGGAACGGCCCGAGGGGATGGTCGATGTTCCCCTCGAGGTGGCTGGACGCCCGGATGTCACTACACAGCCAAAAGCCACCTGGGCGAAGAGCTTGATACACACCGGACACGACGGCCTGTGGGTCGGCCTGGTCGTGGATAGCGTCGAACGTGGTGATGAAATCAAAAGCGTCCACGGACTGGAGACGAGCGGCGTCACGGACCTCGAACGTCACATTCTCAAGGCCCCAACTGGCGGCCTCGCCACGGGCCACCGCCACCGCTTGGTCCGACACATCGAACCCGACGAAGCAGGAATTCGGAAAGGCCCGACCCATGACGTTGACGGCACGACCGCACCCGGTGCCCACATCGGCCACGTCGATCCCGCGTTCGAGCTGCGCGATCACGCCCGGCACCAAGGGCAGCAGCAGCTCGACGAGGTTGGCGTCGAAGGCGGCGCCGCTCAGCTCACGAATCAGGTCGTGGACCCGGTGGTACGCACCCCACGGCACACCTCCACCGTGGCGGAACTTGGTGACCAACTCGTCTTCCACGGTGGACAGCACCGACACGATCTGCGTGTAAGCGGCGAAGTTATCCGGGCCCGCCGCCCTGGTCGACAGCGCCGAGTGTTCGGGCGGAAGGCGATAAGCAGCTTCGTGGGGGTGATAGTCCACGACGCCGGCCGTCACCATCACGGCCAGCCATTCGCGCACATATCGCTCCTGCAGGCCGGCCGCCTCAGCGATCTCCGTCGACGTCGCCGGACGGATCAAAGCCGACATGGCATCGAAGAGACCGACCCGATGTCCAATGCTCATCGACGTGACGGTCAACGCATGGTTGAGCATCGTCATCAGCCGCTGACCGAACGCTTCGATCTTTCCCGCGTCCAGCTCGGTCTCGGACATCACCATGGTGCTCCCTTCGTTGCGACGCTCAGCAGCGTGCCTCAGACCAGGGCCGAGTACATCGGCCAGATGACCGATCCCGCAGGGACCACCTCGCCGAAGACCATCCGCGGCAGGTGGCATCCATCCGGAGGCTGCTCAGCCCGAAGCTGGGAGACCGCCCGGGCGGGAAAATTTTCGCCCGATAGCACGGGTTGGCCAGCGCCGTGGCGAGTAGGCTCGCGCTGCGCCTGGTTCACGAGGAGCCTCGCGCGTCGAGAGAAGAGTCAAGTTGACCACAGGCACCGTTAAGTTCTTCAACGCTGAGAAGGGTTTCGGCTTCATCTCACGTACCGGGGGCGAGGACGTCTTCGTGCATTACTCCAACATCCAGGGCAACGGCTATCGGAGCTTGGAGGAAGGCCAAGCCGTCGAGTTCGACGTCGCGCCCGGCCGCAAGGGCGAGGAAGCGCAGAACGTACGGCTCGTCTGACCGAGTTCAGCGTTGAAGAAGACCGCAGGCATCTGCCGGCGGTCTTCTTTCGTTTTGCCGGGTGGGGCTGACAGACCGGGGCCACCGCGCTGGGCGCCGTGTTGGCGGCCGCCACGGGGTCGGAGGCGTCGGTCGACAAGAATCGGGCGGGCAGAATTCCCGAGGCTGCCGGCAATCCCGCCGCGCCCGACCGATCAGGAGAGTGGACGTGGCCGAAGGACAAGCCCGAGAGACGCACGTGTTCGTGTCCGGCAACCCGGGACGCGACGTCCAGCGGGTGGGCACTGCCCGCTGGCTCGGCGAGGATCCCACGCGGATCCACGACCCCGTGTGGGGCGTGCTCGGCAACCTCGGCGACAGCCAGTGCTACCTGGGTGTGCGCAGCAAGGTCGACGCCGTGCACCGGGCCCTGTCGGCCAGGGTTGCCCGGGATGGGTTGCCCATACGGCTGATAGCGCCGGGGTTCACGCTCGCAGTGTCCGACGGGCAGCTCAACGGCACCGCCCAGATGCGCTACTCGCTGATCGGGCGCGAGGCGGTCAACGATGCCACCGAGCTCCATCTGCGAGCCAGCGACATGGCCGGTGTGATCGCCGTGGTGGCCTGCGACAAGCCGCCGGTCGGCACGCTCGCCGCGATCCTCGACTTCAACGTCCCCGCGGTGCTGCTCTCGGACGGGTCGATTCACCCTGGCGTGGACCCGGTGACCAACGAACGCCTCGACATCGTGGCCGCGTTCCAGGTGGCCAGCGCCGACGACGAGACCCGCACCCGCACGGCACTGCACGCTTGCCCCGGCCAGGGCAGCTGTGGCGGCATGTTCACCTACAACACCATGCAGACCTTCATCGCGGTTCTCGGGATGGAGCCCCTCCACATGGTGGCGCCTGCGTCCGAGGACCCGCGCCGCCTCGAGCAGTTCCCCGCCGAGCTCGTCGACTGCCTGGTCACGATGCGCAACATCGGCCTCCGACCACGAGACATCGTGACCCCCGCCGCCCTGCGCAACGCCGTGACCGTCACGATGGCGATGGGCGGCTCGACCAACGTGGCGCTCCACGCCGTGGAACTGGCGCGCGCCGCGGGCCTCGACTTCTGGGGCCAGGTCATGAGCCAGGAGGAGTTCAACGACCTCTCCAGCCGGTTGCCGGTGCTGGTCAACATGCGGCCCTTCGGCGCCTACTCGATGGTCGACGTGGAAACCGTCGGGGGCCTGCCCGTGATCGTCGCCGAACTGCTGCGCGGCGGCTGGCTCGACGGCAGCACCCGTACCTGCACCGGGGAGACGCTCGCGGAGCAGGTCGCCCGCTTGGCGCCCCCCGCGCCCGACGGCGAGGTGGTCCACTCGCTGGCGGTGCCTTTCAAGGCCACCGGCGGGCTTCGGCTGCTGCACGGAAACTTGGCGCCCGATGGGGGCGCGATCCTCAAGCTGGCAGGCGTCGAGCGCGGCATCGTCGACGGCCGGTTCGTCGGCCGGGCGCGGGTGTTCGACAGCGAGCAGAGCCTGATCGACACGCTGGCTGATCGGCCGGACGTGATCTCCGACGGCGACATGATCGTGATCCGCTATGTGGGCCCGCGCGGCGCGCCCGGGATGCCCGAGATGCTCGACCCGACCTCTCGCATCACTGCGCTGTGTCGCCAGCGGGACATCACGGTGGCGCTGATGACCGACGGGCGTTTCTCCGGAGGGTCAGTCGGGCTCGTGATCGGGCACATATCGCCGGAGGCCTACCTCGCCGGCCCGATCGCGCTCGTCGAGGACGGTGACACCATCACCGTCGACCTCGAGGGCAATCACCTCGATTGCGCCGAGTTGGCCGATCCGCCCACGGCGCTGCAGCGACTCGCAGCGTGGCAGTCGGCGTCCGCCGCCAACGGCGGGGCCCACCCCCACGTGGTGGCGATTGAGGGCCGGCTGCTGCGCCGCATGCGCTCGACGGCTCGCTCCGCGCTGGACGGCGGCGGTATGCAGGATGGCTGATGCCTGCTCCTACGGGTCAGGTCAACAAGCACCAGGACCGGCACGACGAGGCGCGTGGCCGCCTTTCCGTTGCCGACCTGACGCCCCCAACCGCCGGGGGCACCGCTCTGCCTGACCAGTGCCGCGACGGCGCGATCGTTGCCATCCAGGTGAAAGCGGCGTCCGCTGTCGACCAGCACGACGCCCGCCATCTCGCTTGGTTCCGCGACGAGCTACCCGCCGGGCACGTCCGAGCCGGCCTCGTCCTGTACACCGGAACCCTGGTCCGCCCGCTCGGCGACCACCTCTGGGCAGTCCCGATCCGCACGCTCTGGGCATGACACCACGCCGCTCTTCGCCGAAGCAGCGGAGGGCACATCGTGTCATCGACGCTCCTGACCTCAGGGAGCCTGTCCCGCCGCTCTCGACGCGGGCTACCACGAGCTGGCGAGGCCGAGGTGGCCGGCGACGTGGAGAGCGAGCTCGGTGCGCTAGATCGATAGCGATGTCGTAGAGGTCGCTCACCCCGAGGCACCCCACCGACACCCTCGACCCACACAACCCGCGGTGGGTGCCGCCGAGCGGGCTACATCAGAGCGCCAAGGCGGCGGGGGCGCGTCCCAACGGCGCATAGAAACAGGCTGTGACCTGGGCTTTCTCGGGTGGGCCGTAAGGGATTCGAACCCCTGACCTCTTGCGCGTCATGCAAGCGCTCTAACCAACTGAGCTAACGGCCCCGACTCGCGCCACGCTAGCACGCTGCCGTCCGCCTCCCAGGGCGCTCACAGTCGCCGCGATGCAATGGCCGGTCAGTCGTCGCCGTTCCCGCTCCCCCTGTTGTCCTCGTCGTTTCCTTTCCCGTTCCCGTTCGATCGGCCGTTGCCTCGACCGGGCCGGGTGTCCCTTGACGGCGGTTGGGTGGTGGACGGACGTGTCACGGTCACCGTGGGCACCGGTGCCGGGACGGCGGGCGCGATTGTGGTCGTGGGTGCGGCCGGTTCGGGCGCAGGGGGCGCGGCTGCGGTCGTCTCGCTGATCGACGGCTCCGGCTCCGGCTCCGGCTCCAGCGCGGCCGGGGCGGGTGCAACCGGTTCCGGTGCTGTGACGATGGGCGCCGTGGTGGCGACGGGCAGGGTCGACGTCGGAACGATCGCGCTCACCGTGCTCGATGTCGGTGCCACCAACGCCGCCGCACGAGCCGCGGTCGTGATTGTCGTCCGAGGGCCGTACTCGGCGACGGTCACCGCCGGCAGTTGAGGACCAACCGTGGCGGTGCGCAACGGACCGGCATCACTCGGCCACAGCAGCACCAACATGAGGGCGACGGCCACCACCGCCGCAACGGTGCCGATCAGCACAGGCATGGCCGACCGGTGCAGCTTCGAACTTGCTGGGGCATCCATTGCTGCAACTCCCAAGGGCACGATGAGTACCAACACTGTCCGCCGTCAATGTTAGCGCCGTTCGCAGCAGCGGACGTCAACCCGCCTCACCCTGCCACCGCACGATGATGTGCAGCCGGGCGGCTTCATCGACCAGCATGATCGACCAGCATGACTGACCGGGCGACCAACCAAGCCGTCATCGCAGGGAACACCGGCCCAACCAAGCAGCGCGGAGCACCGATGTGGAGGCAAGTCTCATGAGCGTGCAGGTCGAACGACGGGAACGGGTTCTGGTGGTCTCACTGCACCGGGAAGAGAAGCGCAACGCCATCGATCGGGAACTGGCCGATGGGATCGATGACGCCCTCAACACGCTCGAAGACGATCCCTCGCTCTGGGTTGGCATACTCACCGGTACCTCAACGGTGTTCTCCGCGGGGACCGACCTCAAGCAACCGGCCAGCCCGGCCACCGAGCGCGGCGGCGAGTACGGGGTCATCCGCCGCCAACGAACCAAGCCCCTCATCGTGGCCGTGGAAGGGTTCGCGCTGGGCGGCGGCATGGAGATCGTGCTGGCCGCGGATCTGGTGGTGGCGTCCACCAGCGCCCGCTTCGGGCTGCCCGAGGTGGCCCGGGGTATCCTGCCGACCTGCGGCGGGTTGTTCCGTACCGGTCGGAACCTGCCCATCAACATCGCCAAGGAGCTGTTGCTCACCGGGGATCAACTCAGCGCCCAGCGAGCGTACGACCTCGGTCTGGTGAACCGCATCACCGAACCGGGTGGGGCGCTCGAGGGTGCGGTGGCGTTGGCCGAACGGATCTGTGTCAACGCGCCGATCTCGGTTCGCCAAAGCCTCTGGGCCTTCGAACAGGTGAACACCGTGACCGACCATACCGGCTGGCATGCCACCGCCGCCGCCACCACGGTGGTCCGCGCCACCGAGGATTTCAAGGAGGGGCGCACCGCCTTCTTCGACAAGCGCCCGCCGATCTGGGCCGGCCGCTGAAACCGAACTCTCCTCCGAACCGAATGGACCACCCATGACGATTCCCGCCGTCACCAATTCTGCCGTCATCAACCTGCTGCACTGCTTCGACAGTTTCTCGGCCCTGTGCGGTGAGCTGTCCGAGGCGGAATGGACCACGCCGTCGTTGTGTCCCGGTTGGCAGGTTCGGGACGTGGTAGCGCACCTCGCTGGCATCGAACATGCCTTGGACGGCTGGCCTCCCTCGGGAGACAACCCGCCGCCGTTCAACGACATCGCGGGCTACATGGAACGGGCCCGTTCGTGGACCGATACGCAGCTCGTGGCCGACCTCGACGCGGTGCTGGCCCGCCGCCGCGCCGAACTGAGCAGTATGGACGACACCGTCTTCGAAGCTGTGTCCTGGACGCCGGTCGGAGTGCAGACCTACGGGCGGTTCATGGCAGTGCGGAACTTCGATTTCTGGGTACACGAACAGGACATGCGGGTGCCGCTGGGCAAGCCCGGCCACTTGGACGGCCCCGCAGCGGAGATGGCGCTCGACGAAGTCCGGCTCAGCCTGGGCTACATCATCGGCAAGCGGGCCAACATTCCCGAAGGTAGGTCGGTGAAGATCGTGCTGACGGGGCCGTTGAACAACGAGTTGTGCGCCGTCGTCGATGGGCGGGCCCGGGCTGTGGACCACCTGGAGAACCCTGACGCCACCGTTACCACCGATTCGCTCACGTTCATGCTGCTGGCCTGCGGTCGCCTTGATCCCTCCGAAGCCATCGAGCACGGCAAGGTCACCTACGCCGGTGACAGCGCGCTGGCCGATCAGCTGGCCCGCAACCTCCGCTTCACGTTCTGAACCGGGCCGAGCCGCTCGACGCGCGGCCGACTCAGCCCAACACCTCCCGGTCGAGACTGTCGAGACTGGGACTCGAGGGCGGCCCGCAGCGTCGGATGAGGCTGGGCGAACCCCGACGCGCTCTCCAAGGTCCGGCAGGTCCGCAACACCAGATCCTCCCGAAAGCGGGCCGCCACCACCTGCACACCGATCGGCAACCCATTGCGGGACACTCCGGCTGGTATGGACCCTGCAGGCTGGCCGGTCAGGTTGAAGGGCAGCGTGTAGGGCACGGCGTGGGTCCAGCGGTCGAACTCGGAAAAGTGGTACACCACGTCGGTGCGGGGGGCGACTGTCGGCATGGTAGGTGTGATCAGCACGTCGATGTCCTGATGGAAATCAGCCATGGCCACGATCAGCTCCGAACGGGCGCTCATGGCCGCCGAGAACGCCGACAAGGGCACATCCAAACCCTCCCGCGCCAGGCTCACGAAGCCGGGGTCGCATTCCTCCCAACGATCCCGGCTGATACCGCGAAGTATGTTGGCGAACCCGGCCTTCCAGTGTTCCTCAAACCGGGGGCGTAACGGGGCGAAGATGCGGTCCACCTCGACCATCCGAGCCCCCCTGTCCGCCAGCGCATCGAGCGCATCCCGCCAAGCCACCTCAACATCGTGGTCCCACACGGTGGCCCCGCCCAGCTCGGTGGTGAACCCCACCCGAAGCCCCGCGACCCCTTCATCGAGGCCAATGCTCCAGTCCCGGCCGTCGAAGGGAAGAGCCCAGGGGTCACGATGATCGGGCCGGCACACTTCGTTGAGGAACCGCGCCGCGTCATGCACGGTGTGGGCGATGGGACCGCCGGCAACGCTCAAGGAAAATGGCGAATCCATCGGCGCGTGCGGCACCCGCCCGAACGTGGGTTTGATGCCAACCAGACCGCAATAGCTCGCCGGAATGCGAATGGACCCGCCGCCGTCGTTCCCGAAGGCGATGGTGCCGATGCCGGCGGCCAGGCTGGCGGCGGCACCACCGGACGAACCGCCCGGGGTGTGCGCCACGTTCCAGGGGTTCCGGGTCACCCCACCCAGCGCGGTGTCGGTCATGCCCTTCCATCCGAACTCCGAGGTGGTGGTCTTGCCCAGGATCACTGCTCCCGCTTCCCGCAACCGGGCCACTGCGGGGGCATCGACCAGGCACGGCTCCGCGCTGGTGGTCACCGAACCCGACCGCATGGGGAACCCGGCCATCATCACGATGTCCTTGATGGTCACCGGCACGCCATCGAGCGGAGAGCGGGGAACGCCCAACTTCCAACGTTCGCTGGCTGCGGCGGCACAACGACGAGCGCCGTCGTGGTCCAGCAGCACGAAAGCGTTGAGGTGCGGCTGCAACCGCTCGGCCCGGGCCAGATGGGCCTCGACCACCTCGTCGGGGCGGGCCTCACCGCGCCGATAAGCTCGCACCAGATCCACCGCGGTCATGAACGTGTCCAAGGTGTCCATCGCCGAACTCATCAACCTATCCTCGCAGATACCGCCCGCTGCACTACCGTCCCCGACCATGCAAACCAGTGTGGACATCGGTCGGGTCGGTCTGTGGCAGGGCGTGTTGGATCAACAACCATCCTCTCGGGTACGGGAGCTGGCAGCGGAGATCGAGGCCATGGGCTGGGGTGCCCTGTGGTTGCCCGAAGCCATGGGTCGCGACGCCATGGTGTCCTCCGGTGTGCTGCTCGGCGCCACCACCACGCTCAAGGTGGCCACCGGCATCGCTCAGATCCACGCCCGTGATGCGGTCACCACCGCCGCCGCCCAGCGCACCCTGGCCGAGGCCTACGACAACCGCTTTCTACTGGGACTCGGGGTCAGCCACGCCCCGATGATCGAGTCGGTTCGCAAGCAGGCCTACGTGAAGCCGTATTCGTTGATGAAGGCCTACCTCGCCGCCATGGCCGAGGCGCCGTTCACCGCCAAGGGTCCCGACACCGCGCCACCCACCATCCTGGCGGCGCTGGGGCCCAAGATGTTGGAACTGTCCCGGGACGCGGTTCAGGGCGCCCACCCGTACTTCGTGCCGCCTGAGCACACCGCAATGGCCCGTGAGGTGATGGGACCCGAACCGCTGCTGGCCGTGGAGCAGATGGTCATCCTCGACACCGACGCCGAATCCGCCCGTGCCCTGGCCCGCACCGACATGACCCGCTACCTGCGCCTGCCCAACTACGCCAACAACCTCCGCCGCCTGGGCTACAGCGAGGAGGATCTCGCCGGGCCCACCGACCGGTTGGTGGACGCCATCGTGGCCTGGGGCGACGAGGATGCAGTCGCGGCCCGGGTCAAAGCCCACCTCGACGCCGGCGCCGACCACGTTTGCGTGCAACACCTGGTGGCGGACCGCAGCGTGGTGCCGGTCGAACAATGGCGTCGCCTGGCGCAGACCTTGCTCTGATCCGAAGCCCGAGGCCCGCACGGCCCTTTCGTGCGTCTGCGGGCCGGCGCGTGGCCCGGGTAAGGTGCCACCGCGAACGAAGGGGGACCCATGCATTTCGCGCGACCGAGCTCACCTCGGCTTCAACCGATCCCGGCGGTGGCCGAAAAGGCCAAGGAGCGGATGAAGGACATGCCGATCAACGCGGTCAACGTGTCGGCCACCATGGCCTACAACCGCACATTGGCGAAGGCCTTCGGACCGTTCGCCCAAGCGGTGCTGTTCCACGGGGGCCTGTCCCGGCGCAACGTGGAACTGGCCGTGCTGCGCATGGGTTGGAACTGTCAGGCGATCTACGAGTTCGGACAGCACACGCTCTTCGGCAAGGATGTGGGCCTCACCGACGCTGAGATCTACGGCGTCACCCGGCCCCTCAACCAACACCCGTGGACCGATGAGGAGCGCGCCGTGCTCCAGGTGGTCGATGATCTCTACGCTGATGATTGCGTGGGTGATGCCGCCTGGACCGAGGCCTGCAAATTCTTCAACGAATCGGACATGTGCCACCTGATCATGGCCGCCGGCTGCTATCGCGTGGTCAGTGGGTTTCTGAATTCCGCCGGGGTGCAACTTGATGAAGGTGTGCCGGGCTGGCCGAGCGCACCAGCACCAGCACAACCACAACCAGGACGGAGCTGAGCGATGAGTTTTCCGCTACAAGGCATCAAGGTGCTCGATTTCACCCGGGTCCTGGCGGGTCCGTTCGCCACCCGCATCCTGTCCGACCTGGGCGCCGACGTGGTCAAGGTCGAACCTCCCGAAGGTGACATGACACGGGGAATCGGACGCCGCATCGGTGGGATTTCCGGTTACTTCACACAGCAGAACGTGGGTAAGCGCTCCATCTGCGTTGATCTCGCCCAGCCGGAGGGGGTGGAGGTCATCAAACAATTGGTGGGGAAAGCCGACGTGGTGACGGAGAACTTCCGGCCCGGGATCATGGCCAGCTTCGGCCTCGGCTGGGATGATCTGCGGGCCATCAACCCCAAGCTGGTCATGTTGTCCATCTCCGGTTTCGGCCAAGTGGGCCCGGAGACACAGCGGGCGTCCTACGCTCCGATCATCCACGCCGAGATGGGCCTGTTGCAGCGACAGCAGTTTGTCACCGAAACCGACAAACCGGTGGACCTGGCACTTTCCGTGGCCGATACCTCCACTGGCTTACACGGCACCATTGGTTTGCTGGCGGCGTTGCATCACGCCCAGCGCACCGGCCAAGGCCAACACGTGGACATGGCCATGCTCAACGCCCTGATGTTCACCGATGATTACGTTCACGCCGCCATCGACAAGGTGCGCATCAACAACGGCGGCGGCATGGTGTTCCACGCCACCGGCGGGCCCATCATGTTGGCCGGTGACGAGAAGTGGTATTGGCGGGTGTTCAACACCAAGGCCGGTCTGGTGGACCCCACCCCCGACGGTGCCGATCTGGAGACCAAGATCCGCATGCGACGTGAGGCCATCGAGCAGTACCTGTTGTCCTTCCCCGACCGGGAGTCCCTCATCACCAAGCTCAACGAGGTCAACCTGGCCTGGGGTGACGTGTTCGATCATCGTGAGGTGCTCGAGAAGCAGGGCTCCATCGAAGGCCGTCAGGTGCTGATCGAGGTCGACGATCGTGACGGTGGCCGTCGTCGCACCACGAACACGCCCTACCGTTTCTCTGACGCCGAAGCCGCCGTGCGTGGTCCCGCTCCCCACAAGGGCGAACACAACTACGACGCCCTCACCGACTGGCTGGAACTCTCCCAGTCCGAAGTGGACCGGCTTCATCGCTCCGGCGTCCTCCTCCAAGACGAGCAAGCCACCCAAGCCAACCTGGGCTGAGCAGTGCCCGTCGACCCGAATCGTGAGAGCTGGAAGCCCGGGATGGCCTGGGAGCAGGCCGTTGCCGACATCAACTACGTGCGGGAACTGGCCGCGGAGATGGGCGGACCCGAGCGCATCTCCCGTCAGCACGCCGGCGGTCGCTACACGGTTCGGGAGCGAATCGAGAAGCTGGCCGACCCCGGCAGTTTCACCGAGGCCATGCCGTTGGTCGGCGCAGCCGAGTACGACCCAGACGGCAACCTGGCAGCCTTCACGCCAGGCGGGTATGTCATGGGGGTGGGCGAGATCGACGGCCGCCCCGTAGCCATCGGCGGGGATGACTTCACCATCTCTGGCGGTTCGCCCCACGGCGTACACAAACGTCCGCACGACTTCGTGTATCCGTTGGCGTTGCAGTACGGCATCCCGCTGGTCCATTTGGTGGAAGGCGTCGGTCATAGCTCCAAATCCGACGAGGCCTCGGGTCACATGGGCCTACCCTCGGGGGACCTGTGGTGGCAGCTGACCGAGCTGTTGGCGACGGTGCCGGTGGCGTCGGCCATCCTGGGATCCGTTGCCGGGTGGCCGGCGGCGGTGGCGCTGATGTCGCACTTCACGGTGATGGTGAAGGGCCAGTCCCAGATCTTCCCGTCGGGGCCGCCGGTGGTGCGCAGGGCCATCGGCGAGACGCTCGACAAGGAGGCCCTCGGCGGCTCGCAGATGCACGTGCACGACTCGGGCCAGGTGGACAACGAGGCCGCCACCGAAGAGGAAGCCTTCGAGCAGATCCGCACGTTCCTTTCCTATCTGCCCAACACCACCGGTGAGGTGGCGCCCAGGGTGGAGACTGGTGACAGGCCCGATCGCCGCGAGGAGGAGCTGCTCACAATCATCCCCGCCAACCGCCGGCGCGGGTACGACGCCCGCAAGCTGATCCGCCTGGTGGTCGACAACGGTGACTTCTTTGAGATGCGCCGCCACTGGGCCGGCGCGCTGATCACCGGATTCGCCCGCCTCGATGGGTACAGCGTGGGCGTGCTCGGCAGCGATCCCATGAAGATGGCCGGGGCCATGGACGGTAACGCCGCCGATAAGTACACACACTTCCTGGATTTGTGCGATGCCTTCAACCTGCCGGTGCTGATCTTCCTGGACATGCCGGGGTTCATGTTGGGTTCGGCGGCCGAACGCAAGGCCACCATGCGGCGGGGGGTGAGGGCGTTGATGGCCAGCGCCCAGGCCAAGGTCCCCAAGGTCGAGTTCAACGTGCGCAAAAGCTACGGGGTGGCCGCCGATGCACCCAACAGCATCAGCCAGCCGGGCGGGCTGAACCTACGCTTCGGCTGGCCCGCCGGTGAGTGGGGCGGCATCCCCATCGAAGGCGGGGTGGCCGCCGCGTATCGACGCGAGATCGACGCCGCGCCCGATCCCGAGGCGCACCGCGAGATGATCGAGCAGCGGCTGTTGCGGTTGCGTTCACCGTTCCGGGCCGCGCATCAGGGCGATGTGGTCGACCTCATCGACCCCCGGGACACTCGACCCTTGGCGTGCAAGTTCGTGAAGATGGCCCAGCCGGCACTGTCACGTCTGGCGCAGCAACCCAAGCGAGCCGTTCGCCCCTGAACGGATATTCGCGTGCATCTCCCGCTGCCGATGCACCACCATGGCCAGCCCCACCGCAGCCGGATGTCCCGCGCTGCCGTGGCCCACCATGGATCACACCCCTCACCACGCGCCCTTCACACAACCCCGACGCCCGGCCCACCCTGGGACCCGAGTTGGACCCTGCCACGCTCATCGACGGTGACCTCTTCCTGGCGTTCGCCAACGGACAGTTCCCCGCCGCCCGAGAGGTCCATGTCCCGCGGATCGGTACCGGCAATGACCTCTCGCCCCCCTGGGATGGGCGATTGGTACTGATGTGGGGCCCGCCCGGTACCGGCAAGACCACGTTGCTGCGCTCACTGGCTCGACATTGGCAGCGTTGGTGCGAGACGGTGTACGTGTCAGACCCTGATCGGCTCTTCGGCGATCCAGGGTATCTCAACGCGCTGGTGCTTGATGAACAAGATGGGCCCGTGGACGGAGCGCCCAGCTGGACGTTGCTGGTGCTCGAGGACTGCGATGAGCTCATCCGTCCCGATGCCACGAACGCCAGCCACCCGCGACATACCGGTCGGTCAATACCTCTAGGTATGCTCGCACCGATCGCTACGCCGGACGGGCCGCTTCGACCATGATCTCGACAGTCGCCTTGGGGGCGGCCAGACGGGCTTCAACGGTGGCCCGGGCCGGCGTGGCACCGGGCGTCACCCAGGCGGTCCAGGCCTCGTTCATCTTGGACCACTCGGTGATGTCGGTGAGCCAGATGTTGGCTCGCAGTAGCTGGCTCTTGTCGGTACCGGCGGCGGCCAGCAACTCGTCGATGCGGGCCAGGATCTGCTCGGTCTGGCCCTTGGTGTCAGCGTCCACGTCGCTGGCGATGAGGCCGGCCAGGTACACGGTGTTGCCGTGCACCACCGCCGCGCTCATGAGGGGTCCGGGCTGGATGCGCTCGATGGTCATCCCACCTTGTATCACGCGGCCGTCTTCGGCGCACCGTGGTGGGGGGGACAACGTGGGTCAGCTGATCACCACGCCATCGGTGAAGCTGGTGGTGCTACCCACGAAGTCCAGGGCCAGCCGCGCCGCGCTCAGCTCCAACGCCACGAAGCCGAAGCCCGAATCAGCTGAACTCTTCCCGTTCCATGCCGCGAAGTATGCCAGCTCCGGATCGGCGAGCTGGATTTGCGTCAGATCGCGGCCTGCCACGCCGACGGTGACGAACACCGTCCCCTGACCCTTGCCGTGCTGGCCGTCCTCGCCCGGATCGACGATGCAGCCCGCCACGAAGACCCCGGCGTCTGCGCAACGCAGCTGATGGGTGCGCTGGTAGGTGTGATCGTGACCGGACAGCACCACGTCCACACCCTCGGCGATCAGCGTGTCCATCAGCGTCTCACCCACTTCGCAGCTCTTGTTGCCGATGCTGAGACACACCTTGTGCATGCCCACAACCACCCAGGGGATACCGGCGGCACGAGCGTCTCGCACTGTCTTGACGAGCCAGGCAAGATGGGTGGACCCGGGCTCGTAGTCGTACTTCTCCCCCGCCATGTCGTTGCCGGCGCCGATCATCACCACCCGCACCAGACCGTCAACATCGAAGAAATACTCCGCGCCGTAGGTCCCGGTGGCGTTCATCCGATCAGGCAGGCATCCCAGGAAGTCTCCGATGTATCCATCGACCCGGTCGTCATCCTCGTGGTTGCCCAGCACCAACTCGAAGGGGAACGTGGCCCCGACGTTGGATTTCACGTAGTCACACCAGTCCGCCGGGCTTCGCTGGGAGTAGCTGAGGTCACCCAACCCAAGATGGAACCGTGCTCCCGACGCTGCGATGGCCTGCAATGTGGCGGTGGTGTTCGCCGTGGCGCCATAGTCTCCGGCCGCGGTGAACCGCAACGAACCGGGCGGCTGCGATGGTGCCGGGGCCGAGGTGGGCGTCACCGGTTCCTCCGCCGTTCCATACACGTCCGCTAACGCCGAAATGTAGGTTTCGCCGTACTCGGTGCTTGGTTCGATGGAGGTGCCTTCGCCCCATTCGTTCCAGCTGGTGATCAACTGCCAGAAGGCACCGGAAGCCTTCATCGTCGACAGATCCTCACGGAAACGGTTCAGGTCACGGGCCAGGCGTGGCTCCTCGCCATGTTTCCAGAACCCCGGCGAGACCGTCACCGAGTGCGGCAGTTGTGCGTCGTAAGCCTTGGCCGGGCCGTACTGATGCCACGAATCCGGTTGGTCGGCCAGGTCCCGGTAGCCGGAGAGGACCTTGAGCACGATGTGGAAGTCCACGTCCGGGATCAGCCGTTGCGCCTCGGCCCAGCGAGTGGCGATCTCCGCCCCTTCACCGGATTCTGCCCACACGAACACCACCGGATCCGGCCCCACCCGGAGGTATGCCGGAGAGCCGGCGTAGTTCGTCGCCAGGTAGCGGAGGTCGCTGGCGATGGTCTCAGCGCTGGGATCGCCTTGACCCTCTGGTTCATAGTACGGCGCCCAACGCAGTCCCTGGTTCGGCGAGCCGTCCGCCACCGTTCGCTGCAGCAGTGACCCGAAGGCGGTATCAGTACGGTGGCCCTGACCCCACCACGAGCTGATGAACGCTTCAATGCCCGCCCGTTTCGCCAACCCCAGCTGTTGGTCGATCACCGCGGTGTCATTTGAGTCGTAATACCCCAGCGAAGGAGTGAAGTTGGTGAACGGGTTCGCGCCCTGCTGGTTCCAGCCCTGAGGAAACCAGGGATAGAAGAACGCCGCCACGATGGGCGCGCTGGGCTGACCCGGCGTTTGGTCGACACTTGGCGCCACGGTGGCAAGCGTCGCACCGCCCGACGATGTGGTGTCGGTACTTCCCACTCCCGACGTCCCAGTCGTCGTGTTCGTGGCGGCCGTGGAACTGCCCGGCGTACCGGGATCACCAGTTGCAACTGGTTGCGCCGCGCTCGAAGCGGTCACCGGCGCGGAGGAGTGCGGGCCTTCCTGGGCGCTGGGGTCCGACCCTGCCAAGGTCAAAGACACCAGCGCAGTGGCCACCACACCGACGCCAAGACCGATCAGCCGGAGCCGGATTCGTTTGCGGACTTTGTACCAACTCCATCGAGCAGCCATCGCAATTCCCCTTCGCTCAGGCCAACGGCGACCACGCCGTGGGTTTCGCACGGCGCCACCTCGGCCGGTTCCAGCCAGCTGGCAACCTGCACCGACCGGCCCAGGAAGCGCCCGGCCAGCACGGTCATTGCTCTCATGCCGACCTGGTGGCCCTCGACCTCGCGCAGGTCATCGAACGCCTCGACCACCTCATCGAGATAACCACCAGAGATCACCTCCACCCGACGTTCGTCGTTCTCGCCGGCCCACGTGACCTCAACCGCTCTGACGGTCTTGGAATACGGCACCAATCGCCTCTCCGTGGGCCGAAGATCAGCCGGCACCGCTGCTAGCACCGTCTCGGGGCAGTTCCGGGAGGTTGGAGCGGGGGCCGGACCATCCCTCGCCACCGTTGCCATGGACCCATCGCCACAGCCGCCCAGGCACCACCCGGCGATCACCACCGTACCCACCACCAACCCCAACCGCACCGCGGACGAGCTCACTGCCACAACACCAGATCGTCCAACGCCAGGCGGTAGCGCTTTGCCGGGCGCAGCTCACCCAGCTGCACTGCGGCCACACGCCAGTCCCCTAGATCCTGAGGCCACCGATCAAGCATGGGATCCACGACGCCGTCAACGCCGGCGCTGATGAGGCTGGTTCGTCCGTGGGGTTCCAGACGGAGCCAGAGGCAGTGCCAGGTCCCCGCGGTCAGCCCTCCGGCACCGACCTGGTTGACGCGCCCGAGATCGTTTCTCAGGCCGAGATGGCCGTCGGCGCTCACGAACAGCCCGCAAAGGGGTGCATCCCCCGCACCACGAAGCCGGAGAACACTGAGCGAGCTATCCGGCTCCTTCTCGTCGTACCGCACGTGCACCTGACAGGTCAACGAGGCCAAGGGGTCTGGCAGGCTCAGTTCGCCCCATGTCCGACCGTCAATGGTCTCGCCAGAGAGGGCCCGGGATCCCCCCCGCCCCATTCCCTGTTCCACGGTCAGTCCGCCAAGCTCCCAGCCCGTCAATGCGGCCTCGAAGTCTTCCCTCAAAAGTGCCGCAGGAACGGTGACCTGCAAGGGCGCTACCCGAGCGACAGCGTCTCCATCCTCATCAAGAGAAACCAACCGGTACGAATGGGTGTGACCCGGGCTGGCGTCGGTGTCCGCGAAACGCTTCACCCCATCATCAACCTGCTGCAGCAGCACACCGTCCCGTTCCACGCGTCGCGACAGGACCCGGTCGTCGCCCGCCGTCGTGTCCCATTCGATCACGACCGATCCCGGTGTTAGTCCCACCAACCGCAGTCGTCGCGCCGCGGCCGCCGACGGTGGCTCACCCGTGCCCCGCACGCTGACGAAACGCCGGGCCGTCCCAGAGCTCCGAACCACCTCGAAACCGATCGCGGTGCCTGCGGCCACCACTCCCACTGAGGTGACGCCGGCCACGAAAGCCCGGCGGGACATGCCCTCCACGGTGTTGACCCTGCCCGAGGTGCCCAGCGACCTCACGTGCGGAGATCCCCGTTGGGCATTTCGCCACGCTGGCGACGCCACACGACGATGACGGAGGCCACGACCAGCGCCACCAAGGTAGCCAGCACCACAAGGCGACGAGCTCCGCTGCTGCGCGAAACCACACCCTGCGGAGCACTCGAGTCGAAATCTCCAATGACGGGTGCCTCGGAGCCGGTGAGGCGGGCCAATTCCCGGAGCGCCTCGTCGCCGTGGCTCTGGCTCGGTTCCACATGGGTGTTCTCACTGAACTCGTTCCAGCTGATGAGTCCAATGGCGTCGGGCACCGAGCTCAGCGCGCCGTTGAAGGAATCCCGCAACGTGCGTCCACCGTGGCGAAGCACCTCACGATCGCCGCCGACCAATTGCGCATCGAATCCGGGGGCCGCCGGCGCGATCCAGATCTGGCCATGGGAGCGCACCGCGTTGCCCATTTCCACCAACTTGGTCGGGTATTTCGGGTGGCTACCGGGATCCACCGAGGACCAGTAGTACAGATTGCCGTCAACCACGTCAGCCAACCGCTCGTAGCCTTCGACGCTCTTCTCAGAGGCCAAGATGAGCAGCTCGTCGCGTCGGGGCTCCGTGACACTGCCTATGGCTGCCGGATCATGCTCCCAGGTGCCGGTCCAGACCACCAAGGGCCGTTCGAATAGGCGGAACGGAGGCCGCCTTGACCACCGTTCGGTGAAGAGATCGAGGTCATCTCCGACTTGGGCCAGCGGGAGAGGATCGCGGTTGAAATCAAGCCCCTGGTAGGTGACGGCCAGCCCGAAATCAGCCTCCTCGGCCACCCTCACCAGGGTGTCCAGCCTGGCATCGAGCCGCTCGCTGCTCTTCCAGCTCACGATGAACCCGTCGATTCCGGCTTGCTGTGCCATCGCCACATGCCGGCTCATGACCGCCTCGTCATCGCTGCTGTAGCGACCGACCAAGGGAATGTCCTTCTTGGCCCGGTTCCAAGAGGTGGGGTCAAACCAGATGTAGTAATGGGCCAGAACCAACGGATCATCCGGTGTCGGGGCGCGGGCGTCGGCATCCGGGGCACCCACCAGGGCAACCCCTATCAACAGCAGCAACGAGATCCCGACGGCCGCCGTCTTGTGCCGCGTCATCGTCCGGGTGTCGCGGTAGGCGCAGGGTCGCCCGAACTGAGCGAGCCCGCTGACGCTGCCGACGAGATCAACTCGTCCGGCGACGTGGATGTCCCATGGGTCGACGCCGAATCAGGGTAGGCCATGTTGTGCAGCGCGATCGCCGCAGCCAATACCGGCGTCCACCCGGCGAAGGGCTCACCGGTCTGACCTCTGGTGAAGGCCCCTTCACCGAGAGCAGCGCGAGTCTTCTCCACCTCCTCCTCCACGCAGCGCTGCCAATGCTGCAATGAGGTGATCTCGCTTTCGGCCCGATAGCGATAGCGCAATTCAACATGGGTCGGGTGACCGCCGGCCAAGCTCAAGCGGGCCATCGATCCAACGTCACCCGGAAGGAACACCACGACGGGCAACGCCGGTTCAGCGTTGCCGCCCCCCGCTAGCGCTTCGTCGATGACCGCCATCAACTCACGCTCGCCCCGACGTCTCGTGACCCGCGCCGCTAGGCAATGCCCGTTCAGCTCATCCAAGGCTGCGATCACCCAAGGGCCACGCCGCGACAAGCGCCGTCTTGAGCGTGAGGCCACCCGGAACGAATGCACATGCCACCACTGGGCATCGCCGTAGTCGTGCTCGGGCGCACCGTCGCGGCGGCCACCGCTCTCGGTCGGGCTCTCGTCACTGGTAATGCCCGCAGCCCGGTCCGGCTGCTGGCTCTCGGCCTTGTCCCGCCCCGGCCGCTTCGCTGACATGGCCCGTTCCATGGTCACCAGATCGATGACCCTCTGATCGTCGGACGCCAGATCGAGCAGATTCCCGGTGGACCGTCGGCGCCGTCTCAGCCAGCCACCGAGCGCGATCGGCCCGCCGATGCAGAACGCCAGAACGACAACGGCCAGCGACACATCGTTCCAGGTGTAAAATTTGAGCTCCACCTGTTGGTCACGGGTGATGGAAACCGGCCGTGACAGCACCGGGCCCGAGCCGTTCACGACGATGTGATAATCGCCGCGGGGCAGCCGATCGATGCGCACCCGGCCCTCGGCATCGAGGCTGTATTGACGAATCTGGCCGTTCGGGAAGCTGAGGTCCACCGAGGTCCCGGCCACCGTGCCCAGCAGGGCGTCGCGCACCGTGAAATCAGCCGAAAAGAAGAGCAACTCGATTGGCGTCGGCGCCGCCACCGCCGGCTCGAAACGATTCGCGGCCCGGTGGACCACGGACGCCCCGCTGACGGACACATCCTCGATAGACCACAGGATTGGCCGAACCTGGGGTCCGGTCGCGGTCGAGATCACCCGCGACCCGTGTAGCCACATCGTCTCGTCGACGCGCTCTACCACCCGTCGCTCGCCGAGGGCGCTCTTGATGGTCAAGCTCTCGATGAGGCCGGGCTCCACCGCCGCCCCGGCACGGTCAACGAAGGACAGGTTCACGGCGTAGTCCACGTCGAACGCCAGCTGCACCCGTCCGCCGTTGGTGCCCATGACGCGGCTGTAACGGGCTCGTGACCGATCGTGCACCGCCAACTCGCGGGTGTGCACCACCACCTGCTCCCTCGCCTCTTCCCGGGCGACGACAGACAGTGTGACCGAACCGTCGGGACCAGTGACCCCGCGTTCCTCACCGAGTTGCACCTCGACGCCGGCCAGTGGAGGAACGGTCTGGACGGTGACCGCCGAAGCGGCACCCTGCTGTCCCCCAGCGACCGGTGCCACTCCCTGCAGCAAACCCACCGTGGCGATCGCCAGCAGCGATGCCATCGATCGAGCGAGCACTGGCCCAAGCCTCACCCCGACATTCATGACACACGCCTCCTGCGGGTGCTCACCAGACCGGCGCCCACCAACCCCACCGAAAGCAGGCCGACCCCGCCATAGGAGAGGTAGACCACACCCCGTCGGGGTCCTGCCGGCCGCAACGGATTGCGCTGGCGATCGAGCAGCACCGGGGCACGGGGTGGTCGGTCGAAATCGAACGCACCGGCGATGCTGTTGGCCGCCGCGTCACGGCTGGCCAACGGTTCGACCTTCCAGTTCTCCTCGATGAACTTCAGGATCGATGTGAAATCCAGCTCGGTGTGCTCGACGTGACCCTCTCGGGCGTAGGGGCTGACCAACAACGCCGGGGCCCGGAACCCATACCCGTACGCGTCCACCTGAGGCGGTGCCACATGGTCATACCACCCACCCCAATCGTCATAGGTCCAGATGAACGCTGAACTGTCCCACGAGCTGCTCCGCATCAGTGCGTTGATCAGACTGCGCACGAAACGCTCACCAGCGGCGACGCTGCCGGGCGGATGTTCGCTGGCCCCCGACGGCACCATGTAGGACACCGCCGGGAGCTCATCGTTCTCCAGGTCGGTGAAGTACTGCTCCATGGGCACGATCTTGGCGTTCAGCTCGGGCCGATCCAAGAAGCGCGGGATGGTGAGCAGCGGCACCCAAATGATCTGCGCCGCTTGGTCACCATCGCCCGGAGTGCGAAACGTGATGGCGGGATCGTAATTCTCCACATAGAACTTCCAGGAGACATCCGCCGCCTCGAGCCGATCGAAGATGGTAGTTACCTGCTCGAAGCCGACTGGGTCGAGGAGATCGTTATCCGGATTGCCAGGCTGGCCCGCCACCCAATAGAAGTGGTTCCACACCGACCCACCCGCGGCCGACGTGAAGAAGCGGTCGAACAGCACATAGTTGTCCGCCACGTTCCAGTAGAAGGGCAGGTCCTGATCGTCGTAATACCCCATGGTCTGCTCGCCCGCCGCGGGTCGTTCAAAAGCGGCCGCGAAACCATTCATCGCGCCGTCGGCGTATTGCTCCCTGAAGACGTCGTCGCTATGACCCAGGTCGATGATCGGATGATCATCCAAGCGAAACGGTTCAATGCAGCCGCTGGTTGGTTTGGCCGGCTCGCGCGGCAGGCAGGTGCCCTCCGGGAAACCATCGGCTCCAGGGTAGGTGCCGAAGTAGTTGTCGAAGCTGTGATTTTCCTGCATGAGCGTTATCACATGCTCGATGGGCGTACTCGTCTGCTGCGCTGAAGTGGCGTTGTCCTCGGCCGCGCTGACCCGATCAACCCCCATCACGCTGCCCAGCGGAAGGGCCAGCAGCACCCCCGCCGCCAACCAGGACCGGCCCCTCATGGCCGGACCTCGTAGATCACAATCACCGGTTGCTTCACGCCATCCACGTCAACGCTTTCGGTGTGGACCACGCGCCCGTGATAGCGCTTGGCGAAGACCATGAGCTTCTGCGCGAAGAAAGGCGACCGATCAGCCGAGAATGAATCCCAAACCAGGTAGTGGATCTCGCTGCTTCGCAGTTGGAGGTCGGCGTTCGGTACCGGCTCGTAGACGGGATTGCGGTGCAGCGGGTTCGGACTCACCGATAGTCCGTAACTCTTGCGATGCCCGTAGAACTGCATCAAGTTGGCCATGGACGGACCAACCGCCAACAGGCGCGCACCCACCGGGACGTTCGCCGCCACCCAGGCTCCGGCCTCACGGCCACCCGGCACCCCTCCGGCCCCCGCCAAACGAGTGGTGCCCGGAGCCGCGGTCACCGAACGCCACGTCGGAACAAACAGGCTGAGTGCCACCAACCCGATGACCATCGGACGCAGCGCCACCGAAGCATTGAACCGGGGCAAACGTGGCACCGGCACCGCCATCAGCGCTCGGCCGGCCAGCACCGCCATCACCGGCGCGACGGGCAGGAGATACTGGAAGCCCTTTACCGGCCACAGCTGGAAGAACACGATGGGTACCGCGATCCAGCAGACCAAGAGCGATTCGCGCCAGGTGCGCTGACGCCACAGCACAACCCCACCGGCCAGCGCCGTGAGCAGCACCAACCAGCCGAGCTGCGAGGGCACGACCGAGGGGTAGAACCGCCAGGAGTGATTCGGTCGACGGAACAGCTGCCAGGCCAGGAACGCTTCGCCGGTGCTGGACTTTCCCGAGAACGTGATCGAGAGCGGGAACGGCAGCACCGCCAGCACGAACCCCACCATCGACAACATCAGGGCCCGCACTCGAACTCGTACGCTCGGCGCCATGGCGAAGAACGCATAAGCCCCGCCGACCAGCACAATGCTGGTCTCCTTGGCCAGAAACGTCAGTCCCAGGGCCCCTCCGGCGGCGACCAGCCAGACCGAGTTCTTGGTCGACGCGAAGCGTGCCAGCAGGTACAACGACACGGTCGCGAAGAACGTCATGGGGCCATCGAGCAACACCTGGCGGGTCACCACCACGTGGTAGGGCATGACCGCCAGGAGACCGGCGGCAACCATCCCGACCCGCCGGCCGTACAGCTCCCGACCCACCAGATAGCAGGCCCACACCGTCGCCAACCCGAAAGTCGCCGCCAGCAGCCTGCCCAACAGTGGCGAGGTGCCGAAGCGGTACAGCAAGGACAGGGTGGTCTGAAACAACAGCGGATGGGCCCGGAAGATTGGGAAGTACGGGGTCAAGGCGCCGTCCCCGGCGATGGACGCCGCCTGGCCGGCATAGACCGCCTCGTCACTGTTGAAGCCCACTTCGTTCAGGTGCCACACCCGCACCACCACCGCGGGAACGGCGATGGAGAAAAAGGCCACCACGCGCCAGCGCCACGGCAATGGTGGTTCGAGGGACTCGGGAGGCAACGACGGCTGCTGGGCGGTGTCCGTTCCCAGCGCTGATGGCACGCCGCGGAATGTCCGGGCCGAAGGGGCCCAGATCATGTTGTCCGCAACCTTGTACCGCAGCACCACCAACGCGCCCAGCACCATCACGTTCGCAAGCAAGTAGTGCACGCCGAGCAACTCGACCAGCACCACCATGGCCGGACCACGTACCACCAACATGGCGTGGTTCATGGCGCTGAAGCGCAGGTACCGCAGCAACGAACGCTGCTGCGCGCCCCGTTCCCTGTACACCAACCGGTCGATCAAGAGGTAGTTCCACGTGGTCGAGGCCTGAGTGGATACGACGGCACCGACCAGGTAGTGCAGGTGCAACCACTCCGCGGCCAGGGCCAGGACCAGCGTGTTGACCACCATGCCCGAAACGCCGATCGCCACAAAGCGCGAGAAGCGGGCCAGCCCGCGCCTCGCCAGTTGCCCTGGCCTTTCGAACTCGACGGTGGTGACGGACATCAGGCAGCAGGCGCAGAGTCGCGAAGCTCAATCACCCGACGCCCGTTGATGAGATCGGCGATGGTGCTGGCCCAGCCCATGGTGGCGCTACGCACGACCAGCGCGTCGCGTCCATTGAGGGCGTCCACCAGTATCTGGCGTTCGGACTCACGAAGGTCCACACCCGAACGGAACCGCAGCACGGTTTCGAGCGACTCGTAAGGAGGAAACCCGTAGGCATCGTCGCAGTTGGCCACGAAGATGTCGATGGCCTCCTCGGAGCGGACCGGCACCAGCTCTTCTCTCTCGGACCGCTCGATGACGAAGAGCTGACGGATGCGCGCTGTTTGATCGGCCCGCACCCCCGGAACCAGGCGTTCCACGTGGTACTTGGGGGGCGGAATGAGCCACTGCACCGCGGCGTTGAGGCTGGCGACCGGAAATCGTCGGGAAGCGATGAGGAACGCGAACCGCCGACCGGCCCGACTGTGCAACCGGCTCTGCAGCGGCAGGAAGAACCGTTCGATGCCGCCCAGTTCCGCGCTGCGTAGCGCGTGGACCGTGTGATGGCTGATGGTCAGCGGCTTGGGGTAGGTGAGCACCTGTCCACTGCGGTCAATGAGCGTGAGATCGTCGGAAAGGAACGAGAAATCGCCCTGGTCGAGGATCTTGAGCATGGTGGTGGTCTTGCCAGTATCGGTGCGAGCGGTGATGAGAAAGGCCTCGTCTCCCTGCGCGAAGCAGGCGGCGTGCACCAAGGCAAAGCCCCGTTCCACCAGCGCGAAGCGGAGGATGGGCTCCACGACATTGGTATACAGCACGTGCCGGGAGTGGGAGACCAGCGGCGATACCCAGGCGGTGGTGACTTCGCCGATCTCGACCTCAACCACGAATCCGGCCTTGCCGAGCGTCTCCTGGTATCGCATGTGCGGGACCGCGTCGGACAATCCGACGAACTCCCCGCCCTCATCGCGCAGCTTGCGAACCTGGATAGCAGCCACGCCGTCCAGTTGCTGCACCCGGAACTTCTCCAACTCGGGCAACGGGAACTCCGAGGAGACAGAGATGATCCCATGGATGTCGTATAGCGCCGGGCGCAGCGCCAGCGCAGCGGGGGCGGTCGCTCGGGCGGGCACACTCAGCGAGAGCAGTTGTCGGGCGAAGCGGCGGGCCTCACGCATAGAGGCCTTGGACAGGCCGGCGTAGCGCTCGCTGAAGGAATATCCCACCTCACTGACCCGCAGCTCCGGATGGCGACCCAGGATTTCCAGCAGGATCTTGAACCCGTTGGGCCGCAACCGCTCCACGTCAATAGCTCCTCGTCGCACCAGGAAGAACCCGCTCAGCGGATCGGACGTACCGGACAGTCTGGTGTGGAGCAGGGCCTTGGCAGCCTGAGCACAGCCACGTGACATCATGCGCCGCGAGGCCGACAAACCCTCCTCTGATCCACCGTTGCTGTACCGGGTGGCGACCACGACGTCAGCACCGTCCGCTTCGCCCTGGGCCATCATCCGCATGATCAACTCCGGCGGGTGCTGAAGGTCAGCATCAAGCACGCAGACCCATGGTGCGCGTGCCACCCGCATGCCCTCCGTCACCGCTGTGCCAAGTCCGCCGACTCGACGGGCAAAAGGGCGGTGCAACAGCCGGATCTCGGGTCTCTCGATCCCGTCGTGTTCCACCAGCTGGCGAATTCGATACGCGGTGGCATCGTCGCTGTCATCCACGAAGATGACCTCAGCGGACGGCGGCAGCACGTGGGCCAGCCTTTGCATAAGGGTCTCCACGTTGGCGACCTCGTTGCGGGTCGGGATCACAATGGAGATCTCGGGCTCGCCGGGGCTGGCCGGCATGGTCCTGGTCTGGCCGTTCAGCACCGTGCGAAGCTCCCCGGTCGGGCGTTCCGTGCTCTCGACAATCAACGTGCTCTCCCTCATCCGTGAGACGGAGGCCTGCGTTGCGCGCTGAACCAAAGCTCGCCCAGTGGGCGCTCTCTCGCTGCACGCTCCGCCCGACCGCCGCGCCCATTCCGATGCAGATGAAAAAAGCTCCGCCTAGAAGCCCTGCATCGGAACGCCGCGGGCGTCCGCTGATCCTTGCCGCCTCTTGTCTGTCCGCCGCCTCGAGAACGTCTTGTTCTGCCGAAGCAAGGTGAACCCTAGCCAAAGCTTTCGTTAACCGGCACCAGCTTGAGATTACGGTTGGGTTGAGAATGCGGTCCCGACCCGCGACAACTTCCGGGGGTAGCCGGCTCGGACAAGGCATCGGTGCATCGCGGGGACCGCGGCGATAAGCTGCCGAAACGACTGGGTTGGACGGCGGTGTTCGTTCAGGCGGGACAGGGCGAGCGCGGGGCCAGAGGGTAAGGCTTCCATCGCCCATCAGGGATTGAGGCGGGCATGGCGATGCGGGTTTCTTGGGGTTGGTTTCAACGAGCGTTCTCGCCCTACAAGAGCATCGGCGCGCTGTGCGCCCTTGTCTTGGTCGCCTCAGCGGTGATCGCCAGACCCGACGCCGCTAACGCTGTTGGCGAGTGCGCCACAACTACCACCGGCAGCTACTCCGTGCAGCTGTGCCTGACCGCACCGTTGGGGGGTGCCGCGCTCAACGGCGCCGCACCCGTCACCCTCCAGGCAACGCCCACCGGAACCTTTCCGGGCATCCAGCGAGCACAGTTCACCTTGAACGGTGCCTATCTGCTGACTGACGTGACCGCCCCGTATACGTTTCTGCTCCCCACCACCAAGTTCGTGGACGGGAGCTACACGCTCGGCGCCACGCTGCTGCTGCGGGACACCACCGTGACCGCCATGGCCTCAGTGGCGGTCACGTTCGTCAACGGGATCACCACACCACCGGTCAACACCAACACCTTTACCCCGCACACCCCCGCCGGCCCCGGGGTGCGGGTGGTTGCCGCTGGCGACGCTGCCGGAGGTCGCACCGAGGCCGCAGCCGTGTTGGACCAGGTCTCGGCCATGAACCCCTCGATGTACCTCTACCTCGGCGACGTCTATGAAAAGGGCACCGCCACAGAATTCTACAACTGGTATGGTAACAACGGTTCACTCTTCCACCGCTTCTACAACATCACGAACCCCATCGTCGGCAACCACGAATATGAGAATGGGGTCGCCCCCGGCTACTTTGACTATTGGGACAATGTGCCCAGCTATTATAGCTATGATGCAGGCGGCTGGCACTTCATCGCCCTGAACACCGAGCACGACGAGCTGCTGGCACCGGGCGGCGTACAATACAACTTTTTGCAGCAGGACCTGAACGCCAACGCCGCCAAGCCTTGCACCATGGTGTATTTCCATCATCCGCGCTTCAGTGTCGGCGCCCAGGGCGACACGCCCAGCCTGTCCGCCGCCTGGCAGCTGATGGCCTCTGCCGGCGTCGACATCGCGCTCACCGGGCATGACCACAACTACCAGCGCTGGGTTCCCCTTGACGGCAACGGCACCCCAAGCGCCGGCGGCATCACCCAGTTCGTGGCTGGCGCCGGTGGATTCGGGGTACAGCGTTTCGCTCGCACCGATTCCCGTCTGGCGGTTGGTCTTGATCTGGCACCAGGCGACAACGGGGCGCTGAGTCTCGATCTCGGCTCCTCCGGGGCAGCCTATGCCTACGTAGACATCGACGGTGACGTGCGCGACAGCGGCACCGTGGCCTGCAGTGGAGCGGGCGCGGACACCCAAGCTCCCACCGCCCCCGCCAACCTTTCCGCAACCACGGTGTCCTCGCAGGCCCAGCTCGCCTGGAACGCGGCCACCGACAACGTCGGCGTCAGCGGCTACCGCATCTTGCGCAACGGCGCCGAACTGACCACCGTCAGCGGCTCCACCTTGACCCACACCGATCGCGGCCTCCAGGCCGACACAACGTTTGGCTATCAGGTGGTGGCGCTGGACGCAGCAGGAAATGCATCACCGCCATCCAACAGTGCTTCCATCACCACCGGCCCCCCGCCGACGAGCTACACCTACACCCCGCTCGCCGACGCGTACGTCAGCGGACCCTCTCCAACCACCAACTTTGGTTCCGCGAGCACGCTGCGCACCGATCTCAACGACGGTCAACGTTCCTTCATCCGATTTGATACAACCGGCACCCTTGGCACTATCACCAACGCCACGTTGCGGGTCTTCGCCGAGACCACTCACAGCTTAGGCATTGACGTCGGTGGTGTGACCGGCACGTGGACTGAGAACGGGGTCACGTTCAACAATTCCCCCGCCACGACCGGGCCAATTGGCGGTAGCGCCCCCGCCCTCGCCGGTAACTACCTCACCGTCGATGTCACTTCTCTGGTCGCGCAGTCCGCCAGCCCGACCATCGATGTGGTGTTGCTACCCCGCAACGACACCGGCCTGCGCATGTCGAGCCGGGAGAACGCCACCACCCCACCCCAGTTGGTGCTGACGGTGACACCACCCAATGGTGACACCACCCCACCCGACGCCCCGACGTTGAGCGGCGCTGTCGCCTACCGCCGCGTTGATCTCAACTGGTCGGCAGCCTCCGACAACGTGGGTGTCACCGGCTACACCCTCAGACGCAACGGCGTGAACATCGCCACGCTCGGCGGGGCCACGCTCGCCTATGCCGACACCAACGTCACTGACAGCACGGCGTACACGTACGTGGTGACGGCCCGTGACGCCGCCGGGAACGTTTCCTCCGAGTCCAACCTGGTGACGCTGACCACACCGACGCCCAGCAGCTTGGTACGGCCGGTCATCGCTGACACCTACATCGACGGTGCCGCGCCCAACAGCGCCTTCGGTACCGCAACGACACTGCGTGTTGACGGCAGCCCGCTGCAACGGTCGCTGCTGCGGTTCAGTACCAGCGGCATAAACGGCACCATCACCTCCGCCACGCTGCGGCTTCATCCGATCTCCTCGCTGTCAGCGGGGGTCAAGGTGGTGCCAATCACCGGTGCTTGGAGCGAAACCACCACCCACGCCACCGCCCCGAACATTGGTGCGAACGGCGTGAACTCGGGTGGCGTCGTCAGCGGAACGCCGGTGGACATCAACGTCACCAGCATGGTGACAACAGGCGGCACCGTTGATCTGGCGCTCCTGCCGTTGTCCAACACCGCAGTGCGGTTCTCCAGCCGAGAGGGAGCCCAGCCTGCGGAATTGCTCATGACCTTCGCCCCCGGTGGACCCGATGTCACCGCGCCCACCGCCCCCGGCAGCCTCCAGGCAACGGCCTCCACGGCAAGGATCGACCTGTCGTGGACCGCCTCGAGCGACAGCGTCGGTGTGGACCACTACGTCATCCAGCGCGGCGGAGTCCAGATCGCCACCCCGAGCGGGGCGACGCTCAGCCATAGCGACCCAGGCCTTGCCCACGCCACCACGTACAACTACTCGGTACTCGCCGTGGACGCTGCCGGCAATGTGTCTGCAGCAGCAACTGCTTCCGCCACCACGCCGCCGCCACCGAGCGTGTACACCCGAGTCGCGACCGCGGATACCTATGTGGACGCCTCCTCATCGACCAGTAGCTTCGGAACCCAAACCTCGTTTCGGGTGGACAACAACCCACAGCAACGCGCCCTGGTGCGTTTCGACACAACCGGCGTGACCGGTACCACGAGCACGGTGAAACTGCGGATCTATGGGCTTTCCGCACTCAGCGCCGGTGTCTCGGTGTCCCCGATCACCAGTCCGTGGAGTGAAACCACCACCAACGCCACCGCTCCGACCATCGTCGACACCACCAGCGTGGTGAGCGGCCCGGTGGTCACCAACACCTACCTCGAGATCGATGTCACCACACTGGTGGCCGACCAGATGAGCAGCGGTGCAGTGAACCTGGCCCTGTTGCCCCGATCGTCCACCTCGGTGCGCTTCTCCAGCCGCCAGGGCACACAGCCCCCGCAATTGGTCATCGTCACCAGCGGCTGACGCGCCCGGCGCTCGCCGCGCCTACCCGTCGGCCAGGAGCCCTCGCCTCGGCTCGCAGTCGGCGTTCGGCGGTTCCGAATCCGGTGTCCACGATGATCCCGATGATCAGGATCACGATCATGTAGGTCAGCAGCAGCGGCATGTCACTGTCGTCGCTGGCGAAGTCCATGCGCGCCCCCAGCGACGGGGACTTGCTGATGATCACTAGCAACTCCCCCGCCATCAGGCTGCGCCAGGCAAAGGCCCAGCCCTGTTTCATCCCCGCCAGGAAGCCGGGCAGTGCCGCGGGCAAGATGACCGAGCGCATCATGGTCCAGCCCCGGGCCCCGAGCACCCTGCCGGCCCGCAACAACAGCGGCGGGATGTGGTCCACCCCGGAGATCAAGCCGTTGGCGATGGACGGCGTCGCCCCCAACACCACCACGAACAGAATCGACCCCTCCGACTGTTGAAACAGCATGATGGCCAGGGGAAACCACGTGATGGACGGCATTGACTGCAAGCCGCTGATCAACGAACCCACGGCGCGGCGCAAGTAGCGGCTCCGTGACACCGCCGCACCGAGCACGACGCCGAGGGTGACTGACAGCGTGTATCCGGCCACGGCCCGCCGGAGCGTGGTGAACACCGATTGCCAGAATCCCCCGGTGGCGACGAGATCAGCCAACCGCGGCAGCACCTGGCCCGGACCCGGCAGCGCGTAGGACTTCTTCCATCCCGACCACACCACCAGCTGCCACACCAGCAACGCCAGAGCCAGCGCGGCGAACTTCGGCCAGGCTGCGGACCACAGCCGCCACAACGGCGATCGCGTGGTGGACAGCTCACGCTCGAGCGCATCAAGGCCCGCCAGATCCTCGTCATCGGCCACGATGACCGGGTCGGCGCTCACCTCAGTGGGCATGGCGGCGGACTTCGGCCCGCAGCTCCGTGGTGATCTCGGTGGCGATCTCACCCACATCGGGCGATTCGATGCGCCGAGGACGAGAGCTGGTCACCGGATACTCACGGATCACCCGGCCCGGCCTGCTGGCCAGCAACACGATGCGATCCCCCAGTCGGGCCGCTTCCCGCACGTTGTGGGTGACGAACAGCACGGTCATCTTGCTGGCCAGCCAGATCCGCTCCAGCTCATCGTGCAGCAGGTCCCGGGTCATGGCGTCCAGCGCCCCGAACGGTTCGTCCATCAACAAGATGTCGGCCTCTTGGGCCAACGCCCGGGCCAGGGACACCCGTTGGCGCATCCCGCCCGACAGCTCATGCGGTCGACGCTCGGCGGCGTCGCGCAGCTGCACCTTCTGCAGCAGTTCCTCGGCCCGTTCCCGACGTTCCCGACGGTTCCGGCACCCGCCCAACTTCAACGCCAGCTCGATGTTGCCCCGGGCCGTCAACCACGGAAACAGCGCCCCCTCCTGGAACATCAGCGCCGCTCGCCGACCCCCGATGTGCACCGTGCCGGCGTTGGGCCGATCCAGCCCGGCCACCAGGTTCAGCAGCGTTGTCTTCCCGCACCCGGAGGCCCCGACCAGGCACAAGAACTCCCCCGCCCGTACCTCCAGGGAGAAATCGTCCAGCGCGTGCACCGCAGCGGACCCGCTACCGAACCAGCGATGCACCCCCTCGATGCGCACCGCCGGCTCCGCTCGGTCAGGCGCCAGGTCAACCAGCAGTGCCGACTGGGGTGCGATGTCGTCCTGCAACCCGATGGAGCTCACGGCTTGACGCTCCGCAGTGCCACCGCAGCTCGGGCCTGATCCCTCCAGCGCAGGTCATACAGCCCCTCCAGCGCAGGCCGGTGGTCAAACAGGCCCAGCACATGGGCTGATTCCGCTGCTCGGCGCAGGCTTGACTCGATGGGATCATCGGTGAACTCGAGCCCTGTCCAGGCCCGGTCCAGCACCCGAGCCGGGATGGCTTTGCCGGTATAGGACGCCAGCGCCTCGTTGATGACCTGCTTGGCCTCATCCGGTCGGTCCAGCAGGAACTGGTTGGCCACCAGATGGGCCTCGACCATGCGGGCGACCACGTCGGGCTGGTCCCGCAGAAACTCAGCGGACACCACCACGTTGGTGGTCACGAAACGGCCCCCCGGCCACAACGAGCGCTCGTCGACCAAGACCCGTCCCCCGGCCTCCAGCACCAAACGGCTGGCCCAGGGCTCCGGCACCCAGGCCCCGGCAATATCCCCGGCCCTGAACGATTGCAGGATGTGGGCGTTCTCCTGGGGTTGCACGGACACCTCGCCGCCGCCCTCGAACGTGGTCGACAGGCCCTGTTCCCGCAGCCAGGCCCGGGCCGCCACATCCTGGGTCCCGCCAAGCTGCGGGGTGCCGATGCTTTGGCCCCGAAGGTCATCGGCCGCTCGGATGAATGGCTGCACCACCAGCGCCGCACCGCCCGAGGTGGCGCCCGACACCACCCGGATGGCGTCACCCCCGGACTTGTCGAAGGCGTTGATGGTGGGGTTCGGCCCCAGGTAGGCGATGTCGATAGCGCCGGAGAAGATGGCGCTGACGATGTCCGGGCCGGCGTTGAACAGCTGGGTCTGCAGTCGATTTGAGCCCAGGTGGTGCTCGAAGATCTCCGCCTCCACCCCCACGATAGCCGCCGCATGGGTCAGGTTGGGCAGGTACGCAAGCCGCACCGTGACGCCGTCCGAAGGCGGGTCCGCAGAGCCAGACCCGCAGGCCACGGCACCGACAAGCAAACCCAGGCACGCCATCAGCGCCCACGCTCGGCGACCCCATCTGCCCATGCTGACCACGTCCCAGACCCCCAAAAGCCGACAAAGTTGATCGGATTTATGAGATTAGTCGGGATTCGACCGTCGCGGTCAAGAGGCAGTGGTCCCGGAACGCGACCAAGCCGCCCTGCCCAGCCCCGAAGGGGAGCGCAGGACGGCCCGGATCAGACCACCAAACGGGGCGTTACTTGCAGAGGCCCACCGACTGGTCCCAGGCACAGTTCGAGGACTTGCCCGAGGTCTCCACGATGGCGCCCTGCTGCACCCAAGTCTGCGCGACGTAGTCGAACTTGGCGAACTCGGAGCCCTCGATCGGGTACGCGTCCTTGGCGCCGTTCGTGTTGAACTTGATCCCCTCGATCAGGTTCGGGTTCGTCATGTCCAGCGAACGTGCCGCCAGGATGAGGTTGGCGCGGGTCAGGCCGCCATCGAGCGCACCGGCGATCTGAACGGTCTGCCAGAACGGCCAGCCGTAGTTCATGCCAAGGCCGAGCGAGCTGGAGGACTTGTAGTCGTAGCCCGCCTTCTTGAGCTCCTCACGACTCCACTTGATGAACACGTTGTTGTCGTTCACCGCAGCGTTGAAGTCCAGGTTGCCACCGCCGGCAATCCACCAGTCACCAGACACGGACCCGTCGCCGCCGACCTTGTCCTTGCCGACGAACGAGGTGCCCTTGCACGGCTGCGTGGTCATGAGGTATAGGGCGCTGCCCTTGAGCCCGTTCTGCGCCGCTTCGACGTACGCCTGGGTGCAGGACGTACCAGCGGTCATGGCGATGAACACCTCGGGGTTCCTGGCCGTGATCGTGGTCATGGCGTCGGTGATGGTGGGCGCCGTCGGCTCGATCAGCTCGGGGAAGTACTCAAGCTTATCCTTGTTCTTGGACTGCGCCATGTAGTTCTTGAAGCCGACGTCGTAGGCCTTGCCGAAGTCGTTGTTCATGACCAGGGTGCCGATCGTGACCTTGCCATCCTTCTTGACGAGCTCATCGATGTGCTGATCGATGAACGCCCCAAGCAGGATCGCCTCGCTGCTGTAGGACAGCGCCAAACCGGTGGTCCAGGGGTGGTTCACCGGATCGCCCCAGGCCGGGTGGCCGGTCATGGAGAACAACTGCGGGATGCAGCGCTGGTTCAGCTTGTCGTAGGTCTTCATGGTGTTGGCCGACCCCAGCGTCCACACCGAGAACACCTTCTCCGAGTCGATCAGCTCGTCCACCAGTGGGATCGTACGGGCAGAGTCGTAGCCGTCATCCTTGGTGATCATGGTGAGCTTGCGGGTCTTGCCGGTGGAGTCCTTCCAGCCGCCGTTGTTGTTCTGGTAGGCCCAGAGCACATCCATGGCCCGGGCGATGTTGCCGTAGTCGGCCAGGGTGCCGGACTGGGCCGTGGTGTGACCGATCTTGATCTCGGTATCGGTTACCCCTTCGAGGTTGTTCCAGCCGGCGGGGCACTTGGAGAGGTCGACCTTGAAGTCACCGGGGCCGGTGAGGGTCTTTCCGTCAGCCGAGAGCCCGAACTTGCCGTCCTTGATCTTCTTGACGATTGCGGCCCGCTCGGTCTCCCAGAGCTTCATCCACTGCTCGATGGATGTGGGAGCCACCGCAGCCGTGGTGGTGGTCGCGCCTGCCACCGTCGTGGAGGTGAGCTGGCTCGCCACCTCGTCTGCGACGCCCGTGTCAATGGTTTGATCGGTGGCCGTCTCCCCGCCACCATCGTCGCCACCACAGGCCGCTGCTACCAGCGCGAGCCCACTCAACACGGCCGTGAGCACACGGCTTCGTGATCGTCTCATCACCAAGAATCCCCCTTCGGTTCGTACCGATACCGGACCGTGAGGGTCCGGCGGGGCCGACCGTATCTCAGCTACGGATGAGACGCATGTCACCTCCCGCATAATTTCTTGGCCATGGGCTTCGATCGTGGGTTCGGCGGCAAACGGTTGCCAAACCCCAGCCACCGACCTGGGCACTGGGGCCAAGGTCTGCATCCTAACGGCGATGTCTGGCGCATTTCCTCGGCGCAGGTCGTACGCCGACCGGTCAGTTGTGAAATGCACGAGAACAGTGTTCTCTGCTCCTTGCGACAGAAAGCAGTGGCCGGAATGTGCCTCAGCACTGGCCCAACCTTCCCAGGTCGGGCGGCTGACGGCCCCGGGCCCCACAACTTCCCGTCGTCGCGGAACGGTCGGCCTTGCCGCCTCAGGACCGGCCGTTCCGCACGGTTCCGCCTGCCGGAGCCAGCGCCCGCCACCGTGGGTTGGTCCTGCCGCCTCAGGACCAACCCGACGGTGGTGGAAGAACCGGTCGCCGTGGTCCACCCTCCCGGACCACGGCGGCCGGGCGCGAAAGCGCCGGCCCACAAACAGGGCCGGCGCGCTTCGCGTGGAGGAGAGGTGGCTCAGCTCACGTCCTCCCGCGGGAAGTGCTTGGTGGCCCAGATCGCCGCCTGCGTCCGGTCCGATACTCCCAGCCGTTGGAACAGCCGACTGCAGTGAGCCTTCACGGTCTTTTCGCTGATCCCCAACTGGCGGGCGATCTGCTTGTTCTTGAAGCCGTCAGCGATGAGCCGCAACACGTCGGTCTCACGCCCCGTCAACGTGGCGGCCTGGTTCTGCGTGGTTCCGGGCGATCGCAACAGCTGGGCGGCCACTGACGGGCTCAGCGGGATGCCACCGGTGGCAGTGGAGCGAATGCCCGAGATCAGTACCTCGGCCTCCACGTCCTTGACGAAGAAACCGTCAGCCCCCGCCTGGAACGCTGCCGCCACCCGGTCGGGCTCCCCAAACGTGGTCAACGCCACCACCGAGGTCTCCGGCCGCCGCAGCTTGATCTGGCGGATGGCGCCGATGCCGGTCAGCTCGGGCATGGCCAGGTCCATGAGCACCAGGTCCGGTTCGAGCTGGGAGGCCATCTCCACCGCCTCACGACCGTTGCAGGCCATGCCGACGATGTCGAAGTCCTCCTGGGCGCCGAGCAGCTGCGACAAGCTCTCACGTATCAATGCGTGATCGTCGGCTATGAGAATTCGGATCATCGTGCTCCCGCCAATTCGAGTCGTACGGTCGTTCCGTCACCTGGCCGTGAACGCACGTCGAGGTCAGCCCCCACGTTCGCAGCAAGATCTGAAAGAAGTTGCAGGCCCAGATGACCGCCACGGCGGCTCTCGGCCAAGGTGATGGGGCTGAACCCCACGCCGTCATCGCTGATCTCCAGAACCGGGGCGCCGTCGCGCTCACTCACCACGATGAGCACCCGGCTGGCCCCGGCATGGGCGGATACATTGCGCAGCGCTTCCCGAGAGACCCGCAACAGCAACTGCTCCTCAACAGGGGCCAGCCGCCGATCAGGGGCCCGGATCTCCACCTCGACCCCCTGTTCCTGCAAGGACGCGATGAGGTCCTGCAGGCCGGCCACCCAGCCATCTTCGGGCACCTCATAGGGGTAGATGCTCATCAGCAGACTGCGCAGGCTCCGGGTCGTGCTGCGGGCGGAGGCGGCCAGCAGCCGCAGTGTCGGGCTGAGCGACTCCGGCGCTTGATCCGCCGCCGCACTGAGCCCGTAGGTGATGCCGATGAGCTCCTGCACCGCGCCGTCGTGCACCTCCGCGGCAATCCGGCGACGCTCGGCGTCGGACACCGAGATGACCTGGTCGAGCAGTCGTTCCCGGTCAGCGCGCAGCCGGGAGAGACGACGCGATAGCAAGATCACCAGTTGCACCTGGGAGAGCGTCAACAGCACCAGCCCACCAAGCAGGACCGGCATGAATCGGCTGCGATAACCGGAGGCCAACTCGTCAACGATGGTGCCGGGGTAGTACGTCTCCACCAACAGGGCTTCCCCGCTGGCGGTTTCCACGGCGAAGTACACCTCCAGGAGGCCCGCTTCGGTGGCGTCGTCGAACTGGTTCTCCGGGTTGTCGAGGCGGCTCAACCCCACGGACACACCGAGGGTGTCGAACAACGCCAGCTCGGCGGCCTCCAGCTCAAAGGTCTGGCCCTGGAGCCGCTCATCATCGGCCCACAAGATGAGACCGTCGCGGGTCCAGACCTTCACGTGAGCGGCGCCGCCGTCTTCGATCAACGCCATGCCGGCCCGGTCCAGGTCAGCCAGCGCCGCTTCATTCTGGCGGACCAGGTTGTCGGTGAGGAACGGCGCCAGCGCGACGCGCCCCGCCGCCTCTCCGAAGCGTCCGGCCTCCACCTCTGCCTCCTGCTCGGCGAGGTTGCGGAACACGGCCATGGCGATCAGCGAGGTGGCGACGAACACCACCAGGGATCCGCCCAGCGCCAGGAGCACCGCGACCTTCGTTGTCCCGACCTTCATGCTGTGTCCACCATCCGCCGCTCCCATGTGGGCCCAGTGTCACGGACAGTACTCAGCGTTGTCGGAGGAGTCTCAGGTCTTTCTACCCAAGCGGTGGAGACCTGTAACAAACCTAGGACTTAAGACCAGTGTTTCAACCGCTTTCGGTGGGGCCCGAATCCCTTGCAGTAACGGCTCCACCATTCGGGTGCCGTCTTGCAGGGCTATGCATTCCTCCTGGACCAGGGATGCAGACCTTGCGCAGGGCCCTAGACCATTGGATGAATTGACCCCACAGGGGGGGCGGCGCACATTCTTTGCAGCGGGTGAGATAAATCGGGTTTAAGGGCGGCCTCCATGACCTTCACGAGGAAGCGCGACACTTTTCGCGCGAATGGCGGGGCGGTGCGTGGCGGCGCGACCGGGCTCTCGCGACGGGAATTTGTCAAAACGGGAGTGTTTGCCGGAGCAGCTCTTGCGTTGCCGGCGCATCGGCTGGCCTTCGCGGCATCAGCGTTGGACAACCGCATGCCGGCAAGCAAATTGCCCAAGCCGTTCACGCTTCCCTTTGCCCGACCCCCCAGGGCGGTGCCCGTGCGCACCGACGCGACGTCGGATTACTACCGCATCCCCATGGTGGAGTTCGCGGCGCAGATCATCCCCGGATACCAGACCATGCTGTATGGCTACGGCGGGTCCTTTCCCGGGCCCACGATCAGGGTCGAGCGCAATCGCAACGTCGTTGCCCGTTTCGCCAACCAACTGTCGGCCAGCCACCCTACGCTGCGATATGAGCCGTGGACCTCGGTGCACCTCCATGGCTCCCCGTCCTTGCCGCAGTACGATGGCTACGCAAGCGACATCACCCGGCCGGGGCAGTTCAAGGACTACCACTACCCCGACACCCAGGCGGCCCGTACCATGTGGTACCACGACCACGGCGTGCACCACACCGCCCAGAATGTGTACCAGGGGCTTGCCGGCATGTACATCGAGCATGACCCCGCGGAGGACGTGCTGGGTCTGCCCTCGGGTGAGCACGATGTCCCGTTGATGATCTCTGACGCCATGTTCCAGGGCGATGGTTCACTGCTCTTCTCGCTCGAGGACGAGTCGGGCATGTGGGGCGATGTCATGTTGGTCAACGGGGTTCCGTGGCCGGCCATGGCGGTGACGCGGCGCAAGTACCGCTTCCGGGTGCTCAATTGCTGCATTTCCCGGTCGCTGAACTTGTCGCTCAGCAGCGGTGATCCGATGACGGTCATTGCCACCGACGGCGGCCTCATGCCGTTCCCGGTGAGGACCAACGGCTTTCGTCACGGTACCGCCGAGCGCTACGAGGTGGTGATCGACTTCAGCAAGTACACCCCCGGCACCCGCGTGATATTGCGCAACAGCAGCCCCAAGAACAACGTCAACTACCCCAACACCAACCAGGTGATGGCCTTTGACGTGGTGGGGGATGCGTTCGATCCGGCCAACAACGCGGTACCGGCAGAGCTCGACCCGGCCTGTCCCACCATGTTGTTGCAGCCGTCGCAGTCCGTGGCCACACGACGGATCAGGTTGGAGCGCAAGCACGGCCGCTGGACGATCAATGGCAACACCTGGGACACCGTCGTGGCCAGCGGATACAGGCATGTGGAGGCCAAGCCGGTCACGGACACGGTGGAGATCTGGGAGATCGAGAACAGCTCCGGCGGCTGGTTCCATCCGACCCATGTACACCTGGTCGATTTCAAGATCCTCTCGCGGAACGGACGGGCTCCCTTCCCCTACGAGCAGGGTCCCAAGGACGTGGTCTATGTGGGGGAAAACGAGACCGTCAGATTGCTCATGCACTTCGAGGGGACCGGCAAGTACATGATCCACTGCCACAACCTCATCCACGAGGACCACGACATGATGAGCCAGTTCGAGGTGGTGGACTCGGCGGGCAGATCCGGCGACGGCCCCTTCGATGACCCCTGCAAGAACCTCTCGGAAGAACACGACCTGTGACTGCGACCGCCGCCGATCTACATCCCGGGAGCAGCCGGACCCATCGCTCTCCGCTGACGGATCTGGCGGTGGTGTTCATGGTCGGGGCAGCTGCCGCCCACCTGGTCACGGTGCCGAGCCATCTGCGGACCTGGCCGTTGTCCGGCGTGTTCTTCGCGGTGCTGGCCCTGGCGCAGGCGGCGATGGCGATCGTGCTGTTCCGGAACTCCTTCGGGGATCGACTGGTCGGGGCGGCGCTGTGGGGCACGGTCGGGGTGATCGGGTTGTACCTGCTCAGCCGGACCGTGACGCTGCCGTTCGTGCCGTTGGTCGGGGCTCATGGCACCAGCGGCGGGGCCGGTCGGGCCATCATCCCCGGCGCCGAGAAGCGGGTTCAACAGCTGGATGCGCTGACCCTTGTGCTTGAGGTGCTGGCGGTCGTCACCCTGGCCTCGCTCCTGTCCCCCGGCGCTCGACGTCGTGCGGTCAACGTGCTGCTGGCGGTGGGGATCGGTCTCTGGGCTCTTGCCGTCACCACGTTCATCTGAGCCGGAGGTGGGCCCGGACGATCAGCCCTCACTGGTGAAGCTCCTCCCGGAACGTGGGTCGCACCGCCCAACCCGGGACGAAGCATCAACGGTCCGGCGAATCATGGCCCTGGGGGCGTGCTTCGTGGTTCTGTTGGGGGTTCGGGCGTGGGTGCTGGAGCCGGTCCGGGTCGACAGCGACAGCATGGAGCCGGGCTTGAAACCAGGCCAGCTGGTGCTGGCGGACAAACTCTCCCTCCGCTTCGACGAGCCATCCGCCGGCGATGTGGTGCTGGCCCGTGAACCCGGCTCCGGCCAGTTGGTGGTGAAACGGGTGGTGGCGGTGGGTGGTGACACGGTGGGCATCGAAGACGGGACGCTCATCCGCAACGGGGTGATCGTGGCGGAGGGCTACACCAATCAGAGCGACATGGACGGGTTTTTCTTCGGACCCGACCCGGTGCCGGACGGACAGGTGTTTCTCCTCGGCGACAACCGGTTCACCTCGTCCGATTCCCGAGCATACGGCCCGGTACTGATCAGCGAGCTCGAGGGCCGGGTACTCTTCCAGTCCTGATCGCAACGGGTCCTGTTCCCGATCGGGACGTCACCCCGGATCGCCCACGGCCCGTTCAGATGACGCCGGCGTCCCGCAACTCCTCGATCTGGGACGCCGAGTAGCCCAACTCGCCCAGCACGACTTCTGAGTGGGCGCCCAGGGCCGCCGCAGCGCTGCGAACCCGGGTGGGGGTGCGACTGAAGCGGGCCGGGGGCGCGATGAGCGGGGCCACTGTGCCGTCCTCGAGGGTGGTGGGTTGGAACACCTCGCGCTCAATGAGGTGGGCGTCGGCGGGGAGGTCGGCCAGGGTGTTGACGCGGGCCACGGTGAGCCCAGCGCCCGCCATCTGAGCAATGGCATCCTCCAGGGTATGGTCGGCGCACCAGTCGGCCACCACGGCGTTGACCGCGGCCCGGTTGTTGACCCGCTCGACAACGGTGGCGAACCCGGGCGCGTCGGCCAGCTCGGCCCGGCCCATGAGCTTGGCCAGGTTGGCCCAGTGGGCGTCGAGCACCACGGTCAGGAACAGGAACCCGCCCTGGCAGGCGAAGGTGTTGATGGGCACCGCCTGCCCCACCTGAGAACCCATGCGGGGCACGTCGTAGCCCATGGCGGCCAGGATCGGGAACCCGTTGGACTGGAAGATGAGCGCGTCCAGCAGGGCCACGTCAACATGTTGACCCTCGCCGGTCTCGGCCCGATGCCGCAAGCCACCCAGCGCCCCGATGGCACCGTGCAGGCCGGCGATGTCATCACCAATCCAGGTGGCGGCCTTCACCGGGGGACCGTCGGGTTCGCCGTTCAGGGCCATCCAACCGGAGTAGGCCTGCGCCGCCGGGTCATAACCGGCCCGGTCGCACAGCGGCCCGTACTGGCCCCAGCCAGTGATGGACACGTACACGATGTCGGACTTCACGGCCTTGCAGTGCCGGTAGCCCAGACCCCACGAGTCCAGGGTTCCGCAGCGGAAGTTCTCCACCACCACGTCCATGTCGGCCACCAACTCCAGAAACACGTCCCGACCGCGGGCGGTTCGCAGATCCAGTGTCAGGGACCGCTTGTTTCGATTGACGGCCTGGTTCACGAAGCTCAACTCGGTGCCGGGCAGGTTGGGCGGCAGCACCCGGGCCACCTCGCCACCGGGCAGCTCCAACTTGATCACGTCGGCGCCGAGATCGGCCAAGACGCACGCCGCCATGGGCCCCGCCCAGGAGGTGGTGATGTCGAGAACCCGGATGCCTTGCAGCGGGCCGGACAGGTCGGTGCGGGCGTCGGCATAGAAGTCGGACTTCTCCATGCGGTCATCGTTGCACGGCCCGACCCTTGGACGCGTCCGTTAGGTTGGCGACCTGGTGGCTCTGAGGAAGGAACGAGAAGAATGCTGCTCTCGGGCTATCGGGTTGTCGATCTGACTGACCATCGGGGTGAGCTGGGTCCTTGGATGCTGGGCCGGCTGGGCGCCGAGGTCATCAAGGTGGAGCCCCCGGGCGGTTCACCAGCACGCCAGGCGTACCCCCGCGACGGTGACGAAAGCCTCCAGTTCCTGGCCTACAACGACAACAAGGCTTCAGTGGTGCTGGACCTGGCCGGCAGCGCGGCCGATCGGGCCACGTTCCTGCAGTTGGTGGCGGGCAGCGAGATCGTGTTCGACAGCGGTCCGCCGGGCACGATCGCCGCCGCCGGCATCACCGAGGATCAACTGCTGGAGGCCAACCCGGAGCTGGTGTTCGTACTGGTGACGCCCTTCGGTGCCGACGGACCTCGGGCCGCCGATCCCCATTCGGAGCTGACCCTGGCGGCGTTGGGGGGCCCGATGAGCCTGCAGGGGGTGCGGGAGCGGGCGCCGCTGAAGGTCTCCGTCCCCCAGGTGTGGCGCCACGCCGGGGCCGAGGCCGCCAGCGCCGCCATGGTGGGGCTGACCCGGATGCTGCGCAACGGCGGACCGCAATGGATCGACGTGTCGGCCCAGCAGGCGATGACCTGGACCATGCTCAACGCCATGGAGGCCGACGAGATCCAGGGCTTCGACTTCGAGCGGAACGGCGCCAATTTGAGCCTGGCGGTCACGATCTCCCTGCGACGACAGGCCAAGGACGGGTTCGTGGTGGCGGCACCAACCGGGGTGGGGGTGGGGCCGCTGGTGCCGTGGTTGGTGGAGGAGGGCATCGTTCCGGCTTCATGGGCGCAAGAAGACTGGCCCACCTTCGATCACCGGTTCCTGTCCGGTCAGCCCACCGCCATGACCTATGACGACATGCGGGAGGCGCTGGACGAACTGTGCGCCCGCCACACCCGTCACGAGTTGATGATGGGCGGCTTGGCGTGCGGCTCGACCTTGGCGCCCATCAACAACGTGTCCGATCTCCTGGGTCTCGAGCACCTCGATGTGCGTTCGTTCTGGGCGGAAGGGGTGCGGGGGTCCAAACGGCCCGGTGGTCCGATCCTGGTCGACGGTGAACGGCCGGATCAGCCGACACAGGTGCCGATCCTGGATGAAGCAGGCACCGCGGTGCGCGCCGGATCGGTTCGGACCCGACGTGGTTCGGATCCGGCGGCCCGTGATGGTGAGCTGCCGTTGCAGGGGCTCAAAGTGGCCGATTTCAGCTGGATCGGTGTTGGTCCGATCACCGCCAAGGCGCTGGCGGATCACGGGGCCACGGTGGTTCGCATCGAGAGCGAGCGACGGCTGGACACGCTACGGGCCCAGGCGCCGTTCAAGGACGCGGTGTTCGGGCTGAACCGGTCGAACTTCTTCGGTTCGTTCAACACGTCCAAATGGTCCATGACGTTGGATCTGGGCAAACCGGAAGGGTTGGCGGTAGCCCGGCGGATGGCGCAATGGGCGGACGTCGTGATCGACAGCTTCCGGCCCGGGACCATGGCCAAGTTGGGGCTGTCCCACGCCGACATCGCTCCCACCAACCCCTCGGTGATCACCGTGACCACCTCGCTGCTCGGTGGGGGCGGGCCGTTGTCCTCCCTCGCCGGGTACGGGTTCCACGCCGGGGCCATCGCCGGGTTCACCGACCTGGTGGGCTGGCCCGACCTGGGACCGGACGGGCCGTGGATGGCCTATACCGACACCATCGCCCCCCGCTTCCTGAGCACCGCCATCTTGGCTGCGTTGGACCGACGCCGGCGTACCGGGCTGGGCTGCGAAATCGAGGGCGGGCAGCTGGAGATTGGCCTGCAACTGCTGGCGCCGGAGCTACTGGCGTACCAGCTGACCGGCGAGAAGGCCACACGAATGGGCAACCGGGATCCGCACCTGGCGCCCCAGGGAACCTATCCCTGCGCCGGAGAGGACGAGTGGTGCACGCTGACGGTCCTCGATGACGAGGGATGGCAGGCGCTGCGCACGGCGTTGGGGGACCCGTCATGGGCCGCAGACCCGGCGTTGGACACGCTGGCAGGACGAATGGCGCACCACGACGAGATCGACGCCCGCCTATCGGCGTGGACCTCGAGCCGGGACGCGGTACAGGTGGAACGGCAGCTGCTAGCGGCGGGGGTGCCAGCGGGCAAGATGCAGCGAACCCGGGATCTGCGAGTGGATCCGCAGTACCTGCATCGGGGGTTCTACCGGCGTTTGAACCATCCCGAGGTCGGCCTGGTGCCCTACGCCGGGCATCAGTACCAGATCCGGGGCTACGACCATGGGCCGAGGTTCGCGGCGCCGATGCTGGGCCAGCACACCATGGACGTGCTGACCGGTCTGCTCGTCCTGAGTGAGGACGAGGTCACCGAACTGGCGCTGGCGGACGCCATGAGCTGACCGCTCAGCCAGGAACCGGCCCTCTCCCACCCAAGCACCTTGTCTGGAACGCGCGTTACGGGGAAGAATAGTGGACCGGGTCGACACAGGCAGCAGAGGAGCGGTCATGGGCGCACGTACTGGAGCGGAGTTCTTGCAGGGACTTCGCAGCGGGGCCCGGGCGGTCTGGGTGGACGGCGAGCGGGTGGAGGACCCCACCAGCCACCCCACCACCCGCCAGGGCGCGGCCACGTTGGCGTCGATCTTCGACCGCCAGCACACGTTTGCCGAGGAATGTCTGGTGGCGGATCCCGAAACCGGCGAGCCCATCAACATCAGCCACCTCATTCCCCGCCGCCGCGAAGACCTGGCAGCCCGCCACGCCGGGTTGACCCGCCTGTCCGAAGGCACGGTCGGTTTGATGGGCCGCACCCCCGATTACATGAACATGAAGTTCTCGGCCTTTGCCGCCAGTCCAGGCGTGTTCGCCGGACCAGATAACTCCAATGCCGAGGGTGCAGCCAACCTGGTGGCGTTCCAGAAGCACCTGGCCCGCAACGACATCTCTCTGACCCATACCATCATCCAGCCCACGGTGGACAAGCGCACCGATACCCAGATCGTCGGCAACACGGTCACCATCCGCAAGGTCGGCGAGACCAAGGAGGGCATGGTCGTTCGCGGCGGACGGGTGCTGGCCACGCTGGCCCCATTTGCCGATGAGACCACGGTCTACCCCGCCTTGCCGTTGCCTCCCGGCGCTGAGGACTACGCCATCTCCTTCGCCATACCCATGAGTACTCCTGGTTTGAAGTTCCTGTGCCGGGATTCCACATCGGCCCCGAACGCCCATCCGTTCGACAAGCCACTCTCCACCCGCTTCGACGAGCAGGACGCTTTCTGCATCTTCGATGATGTGGTGGTGCCGTGGGATCGGGTCTTCATCAACGGCAATATTGATATATATAACTCGATGCCGCTGACCAGCTTCGCCATCCACATGACCACGCAGTCGACCATCCGGGCGTTGACCAAGTTGGAGTTCGCCTATGGGCTGGCCACCCGCATGGCGGAGATGATCGGCGATCACAGCCCCGGCACCATCGAGATGCTGGGCGAGCTGGCCTGTTATGTGCAGGTCACCCGCAACGCGGTGGACCTATCTGTGCTGCAAGGGTGGAAGCGGGCGGACGGCGTGTGGTTCCCCGCCGGCGGCCCGCTCGATCCCATGCGGGCCCTGCTGGCCACCTGGATGCCACGGGTCAACGAGATCATCACCATGATCGGAAGCCACAACCTACTGGCCACCCCGTCCCGCCGGCAGCTGGACGATCCCGAGCTCAGACCACTGATCGATGAGCTGCTGCTGGGCGCCGATGACACCTCCGCGGATGAGCGGGCCGCGGTGTTCCGGATGGCGTGGGACTTCGTGGGGTCCAGCATGGCCGGTCGGGCTTTCCTCTACGAGCGGTTCTACCTCACCTCCGCGGCCCGCAACCGTCAGCTGCTGCACCTGCGGTTGTTCGACCGGACCCGGGCCAATGCCCTGCTCGACAGCATGCTGGCCGCTGGCCGGGCCTGAGCCGGGACGTCGTCGGGATGGCCCTGTCTCGGGCGCGTACGGCCCGGCAAAGCGTGGTGTCCCGCCAACGGATCATCGACGCCACCTTGGATCTGGCGACCGAGCACGGTTACGGCGGCACGTCCATCGCCATGATCGCCCAACGTTCGGGCTTGCCGGCCAGCTCCATCTATTGGCATTTCGGCAGCAAGGACCTGCTCTTCGCCGACGCCGTCCAGACCTCCTTCGAGCGATGGGCCGAGGTACCGCTGTGGCGCCCGCCGACCCCGGCATGCAAGGTGGACCACGAGGGGCACCTCTACGCCACCATCTGGGACAGCTACCTGGCGGAACACCGCGACCCCCGGTTCTGGCGGCTGGGCATGCTGCTCGTACTGGAAGGTACGTCGGTGGAACCCAAGGCCCGCCAGCGGTTCATCGACCTGCGCCGCGCCGCTGCGGACATCGTGCGGGCCTACTTCGAAGCGGTGCTGCATGGGGCGGTGCGCGCCCGCGATCCGGCCCTGTGCGGGGTGCTGGCAGAACACGTGATGGCAACCTGGGACGGCACCTGTCTGGCGGCGTACCTGGGTGCGGATCTGGACCTGGAGCGCCACGCGGCCATGACCGTGGCGGCGTTGCTGGCCGACATCAGGGCTGCTTGCGAGGACGGACAACCGCTCTGGCGCGACGAGGCTGAGGGCCCGGCCACCGCCAAGAGGATCTAATCCTCCTTCGAATACGCATGGGAAGCGGCGAACGGGGAGGATGGCACGTGCGCCACGAACGTCAGGTCGAGTTGTTGCAGCGGGTGGCCGATGCCGGCGCGCACGGCGCTGGCATGTTCGCCGCCCGGTCCATGGTGAACCCGGCGTCGGCCTACGCCGATCCGGAGCGATTCGCGAGAGAGATGCGGGTGCTGTTCCGTGACGGTCCCACCCTGCTGGGTCTGAGCTGTGAGATGGCCAGCCCCGGTGATTACCTCAGCACCACGTTGGATGGGGTGCCGGTGATGGCGGTGCGCCAGGCCGACGGATCGCTGCGGGCCATGGTCAACGCCTGCCGCCACCGGGCCGCGCCGCTGGTGCAGGCCCGGTCAGGCAATCTGGGCCGCAGCATCGTGTGCGGGTACCACGGTTGGACCTACGACACCGGCGGGGCCTTACGGGCTCGCCCGCTATCGGGGGGTGCGTTTGATGATGTCACCATGACGTGCGATCTGCACCCGGTGGCGGTGGCAGAGGGTTACGGCCTGATCTTCGTGCGGGCCGGTTCAGATGAACCCATCGACGTCGATCAGACGCTGGGGGGCGCCCAGGATGATCTCGGTTCATTCGGTTTGGCGGGGTTCACTCACATCGAAACCCGCACCAACGAATGGAACATGAACTGGAAGCTCATCCTGGATACCTTCACGGAGAGCTATCACATTCGCTGGCTGCACAAGAACACCCTGGCCGCAATGTTCGCTTCTGACTGCACCATCTTCGAGGCGTTCGGCCGGAACCTGCTGTCGGTAGGGCTGCGGTCCAACGTGCTTGAGGAGATGGCCAAGCCCGAGGCGGAACGGTCTTTGCTGCCCTACGGCACCATCCAGTACTTCCTGGTGCCCAACGCATTGGTGGTGTATCAACTCGATCACCTCGAAGTGTGGCGCCTCGAACCACTCGGCGTGGGTCGGGTTCGCACCCACACCTCACTGTTCGCCCCCGAACCGCCCAACGAGAAGGCGCTGCGGTACTGGACCAAGAACCTCGACCTGCTGCTACAAGTGACAGGAACCGAGGACTTTCCGGTGATGGAGAAGATCTCCGCGGCCATGGCGTCAGGTGCCATCCCGGAGGTGGTCTACGGACGCATCGAGCCGCCGTTGATCCATCTCCACACCGTGCTGAACGAGGCACTGGCGGCCACTGACCGGTGAGTGGGGAAAGGACACCCGTGGGCGGCAATCGCTTCGTCGGCAAGGTGGCGGTGGTCACCGGGGGCACGACCGGCATCGGGCTGGCCACCGTGCAACGCCTCCACGCCGAGGGTGCCGCGGTGGTGTTCTGCGGGCGGCGTCCGGACCTGGGCGAATTGGTGGTTGCCGGGCTCCCTGGGGATCGGGCTTGTTTCGTGGTGGCCGATGTGACCGTGCGGGCCCAGCTGGAGGGCATGTATGAGACCGCGGTGGCGCGCTTCGGCCGGCTCGACGCGGTGGTCAACAACGCCGGCAACGTGGTGGTGGGCCCGACCATGAAGCTGAGGCCCGACCAGTGGCGGCGCACCATCGCCCTCAACCTGGACTCCGTGTTCGACAGTTGCCAGCTCGCCATCACCCACCTGCGGGCCACCATCGCCGCGGACCGTGCCACCGGTACTGGCGCGGCGGGCGCGGCGATCGTCAATGTGGCCTCGCTCGATTCGGTGGGCGCTGATCGGGGTTTCGCCGCCTACAACGCCGCCAAGGCCGGGGTGGTCAACTTCACCCGGGCGTTGGCGCTGGAATTCGGCCCCGAGGGGATCCGCTGCAACGCCGTCTCACCCGGTGCTATCGCCACGCCGCTGACCACCATGACCACCGGGAACGCGGCAGCCCGCGCCGCTTTCGAGGGCGCCATCCCGCTGGGCCGTTACGGCCGGCCGGAGGAGATCGCCGCTGCCATCGCCTTTCTCGCTGCCGATGAAGCCAGCTTCGTGAACGGGGCCAACCTGCTGGTGGACGGCGGAGTCACGGCCGGCACCGGCCATCCCGACGTCATGGCGCTGTTCGGCATGGGCTGAGCGGCACCCTCCAACAACTCCAACGACCTCAACAACCCAACGAAACGACAGGACACCCGCGTGGGCATACTTGACGGAATGGTGGCCATCGTCACCGGAGCGGCTCGGGGTCAGGGCGAGGCCGAAGCCCGACTGCTGGCGGCCAACGGGGCCAAGGTGGTGCTGACGGACATCCTCACCGAGCAGGGTCGCGCCGTGGCCGCCGACCTTGGCGCCGACGCCCGGTTCGTGACCCACGACGTGTCCTCCGAGGAAGGCTGGCAGGAGGTCATCGGGGCCGCGACGGGGACCTTCGGGCGGGTCGACATCCTGGTGAACAACGCCGCCATCTCCCGGCCGCTCAAGTTGGTGGATACCGAGCCGGAGGTTTTCGATCAGATCTATCGGGTGAACCAGCTGGGCGTCTTCTTGGGCATGCGGGCCGTGGTGGCGCCGATGCGGGCGATCGGGCGGGGCTCGATCATCAACATCTCCTCAGTGGCGGGGTTGCGCGGGACGTCCACACTTTTCGCCTATACATCGACAAAGTGGGCGGTGCGGGGAATGACTCGGTCTGCAGCATTGGAGCTGGCCCGTTACAACATCAGGGTCAACGTCATCTTCCCCGGGGTGATCGATACGCCTATGAACGATGACAACCCGGCGGCGATGAACGAGGTCCTCGTGAAGACCACCCCCATGCGGCGGATGGGCCAACCGGAGGAGATTGCCCAAGCGGTGCTGTTCCTGGCGTCGCCGGCGTCGAGCTTCGCCACTGGTGCGGAGCTTGCAGTAGACGGTGGGATGTCGATCTGAGCTGATCCTGCAATTCGTGGCCGGATGCGTCAGATGGGACGGCAGTAGTAGCCGTTGAGATCGGCGATGACCTCAGTGCCCTCATGGACAAACAGGCAGACCTTGCCACCCTCGCCGATGCGGACGGGCGTGAGGTTCGCCCGATCTACCCCGCGGCTGTAGTTGAGGAACGACGCCAGCGGACGGGGATGCCCACACGGCCACGCGGTCACGAAACCCTGCCCATCCGCCTCGGTGATGGTGACGTTGAGCAACACCGCCTTGGCATCCAGAGGGACCCCGTGCTCACCGGCAACCTTCAGGGCGATGATGCTGCCGGCTCCGGCACGAGCCGGCATGGCATTCGCCATACCCACACCCTCGCGGGTGTCAAGCACCCGGAGCGGGGACAGGGGCGTGAAGATGGTGTTCGTGGCGGAATACGGGGCGAAGTAGCCCTGAACGTCCACGATCAGGTGGGTGGCAGCGGAGGCGTAGAAGCAGACGAAGCCGTCGGCGCCAACCTTGGCGGTGGCGAGGTTGGCAACCGGCTCGGCGCCCCCCTCGAAGTTGACGTTGGAGGCCCACGGTCGGTCCCGATCACAGGGAAACACCGTGATGAAGCCATCCTCGTCCGCGCCCACGGCGGTGATGTTCATCGAGACCGCCTTGACTACCGTACCTGTGGGTACTGCCTCCGAGCCGGAAATCTTCACCTCCAGGATCTGCCCGCCATCGAGCCTCCCGGCTGGCCGATCACCCATGACGGAGCGCGTGTCCACGATGCGGGTGGGGGTCAGTTGTTCGTAGTAGACCCCCGGGGTGGTGGGGACCTCCCCGTCGTACCATCCCGACACATCCGCCACCACGTTGGCCGTGCTTGAGGTAAAGAGACACACGAAACCGGCGGCACTTACCTTGGCCGTCACCTGGTTGGCGACGACCTTTCCGCCGGGAAAGTTGACGTTGGACGCCAGCGGACGCGGCCTGTCACAGGGAAACACCGTGACGAAGCCGCCCTCGGCAGCGTCAGCAACAGTGACGTTGAGCACGACGGCACCCACGTTGGTCTCGGGGACCCCGCCAACGCCGGTGACATCGAGTTCGATCCGTTGGCCGGCCCCGAGAGGACCCTGGTGGTGCTCCCACACTCCGAGTCCTTCCCGGGTGTCGAGAATGCGCTGCGGCTCCACTGGGTGCAGCGTGCCGCGACTTCCCCCGGCACCAGCGGTCGCGGTGCCAGCGACCAGGCTGAGTCCCACCACCCCCAACGACGCCGCGATCGAGACCAGACGCTTCACTGCCATGCATGCTCCTTGAATGACCAACGGGTTTTCCGCAAGAGTTCGGGGGGACGACCAGAGCCCCCGCGAGGAATCGCCAGTCGCGCTCCTTCGCAGGGACCCTCCGGGTGTGTCGAGGTCCGCTTCGGCGGGCTCGTCGAACTTCTGAAGCCCCAACGTTGGGGAATCCGCAGGGGAAGCGCCGTTACAAACGCGGTGGCGCGGAAGCCGGTCAGCTGGTGCGGATGGCGTCGTTCAGCCACCCGGCATCCCCGGTGAAGGTCACCCGGACGATGGGGCTGTGGGCCAACGCCACGTCGAGCGACACAGCGTCGCGGTAGTACGCGGTGTGGGGCGCGGTGAGGATGAGGTGGCGCTCGGTTGCGTCCACCACCCGTTCGGCACGAGCGGTCAAATCAACCTGCACACTCGCCTTGAGTCTGATCACGAACGCCGGTTGGGCTAGGAGGTTGGCCATCCAGTCTCTGGGCTGGTGGTCGACCCCCTTTGGGAGGCATTGGGCGAACCACACACGAACGTCTGACCGCCGAACACGGTGGTCCAGATCTCCGTGAGGCGCGGCTGCCCACTGCGGCGCCCCGTCGTCACGATGTCCACGGTGCGCTCGTCGAGCAAGCTTCGCAGGATCAGATCGCGATCAGCCATGCCCGACGCTACCTCCGTGGACGGCCCAGGCGGGGTCCCGTAATGTGATCAACGTTCGCCATACTCTTCGGTCTGTCGATGGTTTGTGAGGTGTTCCTGCTGTCTAGGGTTCGGGAGGAGTACCTGCGCACCGGAGACAGCCGCCGCAGCCTGGTCGACGGGCTGGCCGCCGCCGCCGCCCGGGTCATCACCTCCGCAGCATTGATCATGATCAGCGTGTTCGGCGCCTTCCTTCTGACGCGGCAGGCAGCCACGCCAGGGCGAGGTTCCACACGCCGAACCCGAAAGCGGCCACACCGATCGGTATGTGCCATGCAGCGGCGGCAACACTGGTTCGTCCGCTGTAACCGAGGCCGAGTTGCGCCACCGTCAGGGCCACCAGCACCGCGGCGGTGATGAGCGCCGCCCGACCGGCACGTCGCACAGACAACAGGATCACGTTCAGCACCACCAGAACGAAAACGATATTGCCCAGCACCCCGTGCACGCCGATGTCCCAGCTACCGAAGAGCCGATCGGACCGACCCGCGATGACCGCCTGCACCAGGATGAGGACCACCGTCGCCCCGGCGAGCACCAGCCGCAACTGCGTCGTTGACCGTTCCGTCAGCACCATCGCACCCTAAGGACCGTGTCACGGCGCGGCCAAGACGGACTCCTCGCACACTGGCCGGTCGCCGTCCCTCCTCTCCACCCACCACGGTCGCCACCTTCCGGCCGGGTCGAATCGGGCTGGTCCGAGCGGACGGTCCGGCGACTAGGGTGGACCGGCGCTGTTGGCGGCGTGGCCGAGTGGCTTAGGCAAGGGCCTGCAAAGCCCTGTACCCGGGTTCGATTCCCGGCGCCGCCTCCGAAAAAGACCTGGTCAGAGCGGATGTCTCGCAAAGAGGCCCATCGCAGTTCGGACCGGATCCCATATTCATCCCGTAATTGGCTCGCCGGGTAACGGCGTCTGCTCTGTTTGAAGGCGCACAAGAGCCGATACGGGGCGGGATCGATCCGCAAGCGCGACGAGGGCCGCTGGGAGCTCCGGGTGCTTGCCGGCCGGGATCCGGTGACGGGTAAGCATCGGTACGTGAGCCACTCGGTTCGTTGCACCAAGCGGGAGGCTGAGGCGGTCATGGCCGCTCTGTTGGTGAAGGTCAGCCAGGGCGGCGGCCGGCAGGGCACCGACGCCACCATGGGACACCTCATCGAGCAGTGGCTCGACCTACGCAAGGACTCGCTGTCCGTGACCACCTACGAGGGCTATCTCGAAACCACCACCCCAATCGACGAAGCGTTCGGGGCCGCCGTCCAGAAGCGTGATAGTCAGTTTCCGGACCGCGATGGCACCGGGGACGTGGCGTTGGTCGGCGCGGTGGTCGGTGCCGGTGAGGTAGAGGTCGTTGCGTACACGCCGTCGACGGAATGGTCAGCCGTTCGCAAGCATGAACATTCGACCGTTCCGGCGGGGACCGACCACTGTTGATCCGCTGCTGACGTCCATGCGGTCTGCACGAGAGCGGAGACCTCGTCTCAAGGAGGTCAGCGACGGTGAAGACATTCCAGTCCGCTGCCATCGTGACAGTCTCCCAGCCGCTGTCGGTCTGACGCGAGAACACGGGCCTAACCGGCGAAGTGCCACACACCGCGTCCATCTGCCGCCGCTGGCCCTGACCCCGCTGCGTGACAGTTGGCTGTTAGCGGCAGGCCTTGTTGGCGAAACGAGGGCGGATCCCGATGTCCGCCGACAGTCGCTCAAGAGCACTTGGTGTCGGCCATGCGGTCCGCGATACGGCCCGTGCGAGGCAGCTTGAGTCCTGCGCTTCACGCATCGTGGATGGCGAGGCGGTGACTCGCGGCGGCTGCGATCTGCTCGATGTGGGCGCGGTTGGACGTGACCACGGCGTCGTTGCGGCGGATCGCGCCTTCGGCCACGGCGGCGTCGACGGTGTCGCTGATGCCGCTGCGATCGATCAGCACGCCGACGGTTCGGGCCTGCGCCTCGCTGAGAGGCTCGATCGTGCACCCCTTGAGCAGGCGGGAGAGGTGGTGCTGTGGTCCACCTCGCCACGCCTCGCCGAGCACGCCGGCCGGTACCGTCGGGGCGATGCCCCGGGCGAGCGTGGCGCGGTGGAGCGCCCATAGCAGTCGGTTGTCGCGTTCGGCTGCGATCAGCGCCCCGGTGTCGTAGGTCAACCCGTCTGCGCTCACTCGCTCCTCGCATCAGGCGTGTCGAGGAAATGGTCGAGGAGCGCTTCGCCGGCGGCGCGCTCAGCTGCGCTCAATGCGCCCGCTTCGGCCTCCCATTCGGCGACACCGCGGCAGGCCCTCGCGAAGCAGCAATCGATGCTCCGCTGCGTCGGAGAGCCAGGCAGAAAACGAGACGCCGTCCTCGCTGGCGGCGCCGCGACGCGCTCGGCGACCGAATCGTCGAGAGAAACCGATCGCTTGGTTACAGCCACAACGCAGATGGTACTACCAGTGGTACTACCAGGCAACGTCCTCTGGCACATCCGACGGCACGCGCCCCTCTCGCGCCCATTGGCCGAGCTGCATCTCGAACTAACAATGTTTGAACTGGGTAAACAGGACGTAGAAAGACGAGCCTGCAAAGCCCTATACCCGGCTTCGATTCCCGGCGCCGCCTCCGAAAAGAGCTGGTCAGAGTGGGTATCTCACAAAGAGGCGCATGGCAGTTTGGGTCGGGTGAGACCCGGCGCTGACCAGCACACACGCGCTTCGTGGCACCTTCAAATGAGGTGCTGACCAGCATCCACCGCCGAGTTCCGCTCTGGAACCGACCTATGCGGGTTTCGCATTCTTCTCGGGAAACTCAAAATCCTCCGTGTGGCGCGGTGCCGCACTTACAGCATGTCGAACAAGTCCGTCACGGTTCAGCGGATGGGATCAGTCGCAGCGGTGGCCATGTTGGCCTCGATCAGCGCTGGTTGCGGGGCCGAGAACTCGGATCCCCCGATCATCGCAGAGCAGTCGACCGCGCGGAACCAGCCCGCTTCGACTGTTGAGACGCAAGAGAGCGCTTCGCCAACGAGCGCTGCGCCCACGACGCAGATCACCATCCGCCTCTTGGCCTTCCTGCCGGAGGAGCTCAGCGTCCCCCGCGGGACCGAGGTGCGTTGGCGGCAGGAGGATCCGGGTGCTCATACGGTGACATCTGGCACCGTGCAAGACGGCGCAGCATCCTCAACCGAGCGGCCAGACGGGCGATTCGACTCGGGTGAGATTCCAAGCGGGGCCAATTTTAGTTTCACATTCTCAGAGACAGGCACCTTCTTATATTACTGCAGCCTGCATCCCGCGACCATGCGCGGAGTCGTCAACGTCACCTGAAATTCAAACCAGCGTCCTTCGCGAGCGAGCCAACCAAGAGTATCGCATGAACCGAACAACCAAGAAACTCACGTCCACACTGATCGGATTGGCGCTTTTCGGCGCCGCCTGCGGTAGCGATGACAACGACACCGCAGCCTCCAGCGCCACCACCGCCCATATGACGGGGGACTCCCACGGCGCCGACACGGGCGAGGTCCTGCTCACGTCCACGGACACCGGAGCCGCCACCTTGCGAGCGGGCCTCACCGGGCTGCTCACCGAACACGTCTACTTCGCGGCGCTGGCAACTGGTTCTGCGCTGCGCGGTGACACCAAAGGCTTCGAAGCCTACGCCGCCTCCCTCAACGGCCCGACCAACAGCAACACCGCCGATCTGGTGGCCGCCATCAGCAACGCCTACGGGCCCGAGGTGGGCAAGGCCTTCGACGGTCTGTGGCGCAGCGACGGACACATCCCTGCCGTGGTGGCCTACACCCAAGCCGTGGCCGCCGGGGACCAGCCCAAAGCCGAGCAGGCGGTGACCAACATGATGGGATACGCCAAGACCTTCGGCACGACCATGAACCAGGTGAACTCAAACCTTCCTGCCGCCGACGTGGAGAAAGGCTTGGTGATGCACATCACCACGCTCAAGGCCATCATCGACGCCCAGAAGGCCGGCGATCAACCCAAGGTGTACGCCGCGGTACGAGAAGCTTACGCCCACATGAGCGAATTCGCTGAGGTCCTCGCCGTTGCCACCGCCACCAAATTCCCCGACAAGTTCGATGGTGACGCAGCTTCCCCCGCTGCGGACCTACGCGCCGGTATGACTTCCTTGCTGCGTGAACACGTGCTGTTGGCCTCCAGCGCCACCGGCGCCGCGCTGGGCGGACGCCAACCACAGTTCGAAGCGGCCGCAGGCGCCCTCAACGGTCCCACCAACAGCAACAGCGCCGACATCGTCACCGCCATTGGCTCCGTCTACGGACCCGAAGTGGGCAAGGCCTTCGACGGCCTGTGGCGCAGCGACGGACACATCCCCGGCTTCGTGGCCTACACCCAAGCCGTCGCGGCGAACGACAAACCCAAAGCTGACGCTGCCATCCAGACCCTGGTCGGCTACGCCAAGACCTTCGGCACCACCATGAACCAGGTGAACCCGAACCTGCCCGCCGCCGCGGTGGAAGACGCCATCACCATGCATGCCACCACCCTGCTCGCAGTCATCGACGCCCAGAAGGCCGCTGACCCGACCCTGACCGCCACCAAGCTACGCGAAGCCGTCGGGCACATGTCCGGCACCGCCGATGTGCTGGCAGCGGCCTCGGTCAAGCAGTTCCCGGACAAGTTCGCAACCTGACCAAACGGTTGCCGGGAGCAAGGCCCGGTTGATCGCAGCGGCGGAGGCCGGCCTGATCACCGCGGTGTGCCGAACCGGCCACCGCGATGACGGCCGTCGGAGCAGAGGGAAGGCCAACGTTGCACCCCGATTCGAGAGAGTTCGGTCACGTCCGGACCGCGGATCGAGGACGTAAGGTCTGGCCAATGAGCGACCTCCCACCGGCGTTGGCCCAGATGGGCATCTTCGCCAGCCAGTACGTCGAGCTCGAGGACGGCCTCACCCACCACGAGCTCTACAGCGCCGACGGGCTGCTCACGTTCCTGTGGCATCACGCTGGCACGCCCGATACACCCGAAACAGCCGAGGAGACCGTGGCGCCACCGAGGGCCGCCACCAACGCCGTGTTGTACTGCGGCGGTGCCCTGGGCGGGGTGCTGGGACCGGGAGGGCTGTTTCATCAGCTGGGGGGAGAGCTGGCAGGGACCGGGCTGGCTGATGGGATGCGGGTCGGTTACCGGGTGCCGAACGACCTCGATCGTTGCGTGACGGACACCGTCGCCGCCGCCGAGTTGGCCGGCTCTGTGGGCATCGAACGCTTCGTTGTGGTCGGGCACTCCTTCGGCGGAGCGGTGGCGGTGTCCGCAGGGATCGCACTGGGTGAACGGTGCGCCGGCGTTGTTGCCCTGGCCACCCAGACCGCCGGCTGCGAGGGCGGCGAGGCGTTGGCGGACCGCAACGTGGCGGTGCTGCTGATCCACGGCGACGCCGACGAGATCCTGCCCCACCTCGCCAGCCAGCTGGTGCACATGCTCACCGGGGGCGAGTTGGTGATCCTGGCGGGCGTCGATCACCGCTTCACTGGTGCCGTCGACGAGCTGCGGCGCCGGCTTCTCCCGTGGATCTCAAGTCGCTTCGCCGTCGAGGCAACAGGTCAGGTCGCCTGAGCGGACACGCCGGGTTCCTGACGTCGACGCGCTACCCCTCGAGCTGCTCGGCCACCTCGTCGAGGTGCAGACCGCCCCGATATCGGGCAATGACCCCGCCATCGGGCGCCAGCAGCACTGCCGCCGGCTGAATGGCGATCTCGAAGTGACGCCAGGAACGACCCGACTGGTCCCACACCAGCTGATGGTTCACGCCAGTGTCTTCGAGGAACCCTCGGGCCGCCTCCAGATCGTCCTGCGTGCCAAGCCCGACCACTTTGACCTGCGCTGCGTGCTGCCGAGCGAACTGCTCGACCTCGGGAGCCTCCCGGCGGCAGGTGGTTCAATGCGGGGCCCACATCCACAGCAACGTGGGCCGGTCGGTGGCGATCAGCGATGCCAAGGAATGGCTGGCGCCGGTGGCCACATCCACCACCTCAAGCGCGGGCAGGTTGGCCACGATCGAGGGTTGGGTGGCAGGAGCCGCGGTCCCTGACGCAACCACCGAGCCGCCCGATCCCGCAGTGGCTACCGGGCCCGCCAGGCTGTCCGCCGCGGTCACGGTTGCAGACGGCTGAGCGTCGACCGAGACCGCTTCACCGGGCCCGGCCTGACCGCACGCGCCCAACAACAACACGCCGAGCATTCCGGCAGCCGCCCGCCTGGTTGTTCCCATCGTGTCCAGGTTAAGTGCTCGTCGCCGGCTGGCCGCACCGCCCCGCCATCCGCCCCACCCGGTCCCCACTTGCCATCACCTGCCCGCACCTGCCGGGCATCCGCCCGAGACACTCGTCCGGCACAGATCTCGCCCGCCAGGGCGGGAGGCTGGAAGGATGGCGGCGTGCCGGTACCCATACGCCTGGATGAGCTCGACGCCGGTGTGCTCACCGCGCTGTTACGTCGACACGACCCGGGCTTTGACGCCGAGGTGATCGATGTTCGGGCCACCCCGATCGGCGCGTCAAGCGGTTTTCTGGGGCAGCTGCGCCGACTTGAATTGACGTATGCCACGACCGGATCCACCAAAGCCGTACGTCCCAGGACGCTGGTGGCCAAGGCCCCGACGGAGGACGCCGGGGGCCGGCAGGTGGGCACCATGCTCGATGTCTGGGCCCGGGAGAGCCGGTTCTTTGCTGAATTGGCCCCGACGATCGACGTTCGGGTGCCGCGCTGTTTCGCCAACGAGGGAGACCGCTCCACCCAGCAATGGCTGCTCCTACTGGAGGATGCAGGGGACACCGAAGCGCCGACCCAGGCCGACGGTGCAACTCTCGACCAAGCGGCGGCAGCGCTGACCGAGATCGCCAAGTTGCATCGGCAGTTTCTCCGTCGCCGACCGACGGGTTGGTTGCCCGGCCTGGACCGCGGCCCGCTCGACGCGCTGCAGCACAACGTCCAAGCGGCGGTCGAGCCCTTCGCCGGTCGGTTCGGGGACCTCTTGCCAGCCGGCGGTGCCGACGCCTTACGACACTTCGCGCCACGACTTGCCGGGTGGGCCGCCGAGGAAGCGCAGCGCCCGCTCACGATGGTCCACGCCGACTATCGATTGGACAACCTCATCGTGCGACGCGAGGGTGCCGGGTCTCGAGTCACCGTCTTGGACTGGCAGACCACGCTCATGGGCGCCGGAGAGATGGACCTTGCCAGCTTCCTGGTGACCAGCCTGGGCGTGGAGGACCGGCGCCGTTGGGAGGACGAGCTCATCGAGCAGTACTCCGACGCCGTGGGACGGGCTGTGGAGGAGGTGCGGGCCGGCTTTCGTCGTCACCTGTGGTGGTGGATGGCGCTTTACGCCAACAACCTCTCCCGCATCGATCCCACCGACGAGCGGGGCGAAGCGATGTTCAGCGCGACCGTGCAACGCACCTTCCAAGCGGCAGCGGACAACGGCCTGTTCGATCGTTGACGGGGGAGAGATGGTGCTGCAAGTTCAGAGAGCCTGAAACGCCGTTCACTGACGGGCGACGCGACCCGCCAGTGAACGCTGTTTCAAATGGTGCGAGACCGAAGCGTCAGTTCTGATGCATCCGGTAGTGCTCCATCAGATGACGTTCCTCGACGTGACTGAGAACAGTGTTGGCGTCGATGTGCGGCGCCTGCTTCACGTCATCTTTCGGGAAGGAGATGACCAGGTCCCCGCCATCGGAGAGATAGGCCTCCTCCAGTGGGACAGCCGTCTTGTGGTGCAAGATACGACCCAGGTCGACCAGGACCCAGCGTGGTTCACCGCTGGCCTCATCGAACAACACGTCAGCTACTTTGCCAACCTTTTGGCCACTGTTATCAAGCACATCGTGACCAGAAAGGCCCTGCACATCGGACAGATCGGTGTTCGCCATGGCGCTTCCTCCTTATGGGCTCGAAGCCCGCTGGGTGCCCGCGTCCGTTACCCGATCGTAACACGGTCGAATCGTCAATCGGAGGGAAATCTGGTGGGAGCAATTTCCCGCTGTGGTCGCCATGCACCTGTCCCATTACCGATCCCATGGCAAACCACGCCAACTCCCCCCAGTCCCCCGCCGACGCCGACCAACGCCGAACTCAGCCCCCAGGACATCGCGTGGGTCCGTGAGCTGGCCGCCCGCTCCCACGCCTTATCGGTTCGAACCGATGAACGGCCTCGGTGCTGAACGATGGCTCGCGACGATGTTCTTCATCTCAGCTCACGCGGTGTCCGTGCTGCGGGACCTGTCCGCCGTTGAAGGTCGCCCGGCCACGGACCTCTGGCGGAGCCGACTGCTGCACCGTCTCGACGACCGCGCCGACTGAAACAGCGTCACGGGGCCTGTCAGTACATCGTCATCCCGCCGTTCACGTCGAGCGTCTGCCCGGTGAGGTAGGCGCCGTGGGGACTGAGCAGAAACGCCACCGCGACCGCCACGTCGAGCGGTTCGGCCAGCCGCCCCAACGGAGAGCGTCTGGTCCAGCTCTCGATGTCGCTGGCGCTTCGCGCGTCGGCCCCGAGCTCGGTCAAGACGTAGCCGGGGCTGATGGCGTTGACCGTGATGTGGCGGGGGCCCCACTCCACGGCCGCAGCGCGGGTCAGCGCCAGCAACGCCGCCTTGGACGCTGCGTAATGGCCTTCCAGCGGTGCCGCCAGACGGGCTCCCATGCTGGCAATGTTCACGATGCGACCGTCGCCACACTGGGTCAGCGCCGCCAGCGCGGTTTGCATCAACACCAACGGCGCCCGAGTGTTCACGGCGATCATCGAATCCCACGCCGCGACCGTGATGTCAGCCAGCGCCACCTTTTCGAACACGCCGGCGTTGTTCACCAACCCGTCGAGGCCGCCCAGGTCATCGATGGCCTTCGACGCCGTCGCTCGGGTGCGCTCAGGATCGGCCAGATCCACAGGGTGCACACAGTGGCCCTTACCGGGCAGGCTCCGCGCCAGCACTTCGAGGCCGTCGGGGTCACGATCCAGCAGGGCCACACGGGCGCCGCAGCCCGAAAGGTGTTGGGCGATGACCCGCCCGATGCCGCCCGCGGCACCGGTGAGGATCACCCGCTTGCCGGTCAGGGCGGGACCCGCCGTCGTTGTCTCACCTGTTGCGGCTGCTCCTGCGGCGGCGCTCATCGGCCTGCTACCGTCCTTTCCGGCCCCGGGGCCGACCCACGTCGACGAGCGACATCGATTTCAACGAATCCCGCCTCGGATGATAATGAATCCCGCCGCTCACCGGGGACCGCCCGATTTGTCAAATATCGCGGTGGCTGGCTGCCACCTCCGTGGGACTTGTGCGCGCAGTTCTTCCTTGACGTACTGTGTGCGACCGTGACCCGTGAAGCCGCTGTCAGAATGTATTTGCAGTACCTGGCCGACCCTTCGTCGCTCGTGGACGCCAACTCGGTGAGAACCCTCGAGGGCGCAGTGCAAGACGCCACCGACCCCGTGGAGAAGCTGAAAGCGATAGCCGCCCTCGAACGCGCCAGCACCCAAGATGGCAGCGAGTACGAGGCGGCGTTCATCCGCGAAGCCAAGGCCTGGGCCGATAGCGAGGGCATCCCCGGCAGCGCCTTTCGCTCCATGGGGGTGCCCGGAGATGTGCTCACCCGTGCCGGTTTCGGTGGTGGGCGCCGGACCAAGTCCTCCCGCACCGGCGGCACCAGCCGCGCCGGTCGGGCCAAGTCCACCAACATCGGGATCATCCAGGCATGGGTGCTGGCCAGCGACAGCCCGTTCACATCCGCTGACGTGCAGCGCAGTGTGGGCGGAAGCGCGGCCACCATCAAGAAGGCCATCGACGCGTTGACCGACGCCGGCGAGGTCGAGAACCTCGGGCCCGTCACCGACCATTCGGCGCGCGGTCGGGCGCCGTTCCACTACCAACGGCTGGGCTGACCCCCACAGATTCGGAGCGGACGGCGAGCAGCGGCGTTCCGCGTCGCTGCTCGCCGTCGGCCCCATGACCTGACCGGTCCGCGCGCGCCGTCAGGGGGTGCTGTGGCCCCGACGCAGCGGCGGGATCGTCACCGGGGGCTGGCGTCGTGGCGGAAGCGAACCCAACAACGCCGCGGTGGCCTCGGCAACGGCCCGCACCGCCCGGTCATAGTGTTCAAGCACCGCTGCGGGCGGATTGCGAAGCCCGGTGACCTTGCGGATGTACTGCAACGCGGCAGCGTCGATCTCCTGGTCGGTGGCCGGCGGCTGCAGCCCCCGCAGCTCGGTGATGTTGCGGCACATGTCGATATCCCTTGCTCGTCAAGGCGATGGTGGCGCCCGATGCACCGACACCGCGTAATCCCCGCCTGGTTGGAACGGCTGGCGGTCCCAGGTGGCGAAACGATCCTCCAGCATCAGCCCGGCAGCGGCGGCGAACTCGTCGTACTGCGCCAAGGACAGGCGTGCTGGGCCCAACTGGAACCCGGCGATCACCACACCACCGGGAGTCAGATGGGCGGCAAAGCGCTGCAGCACGGTTCGCTCGCTGCCCGGCGCCAGGAAGATCATCACGTTGCCCGGGAGGCAGATCACCTCGAACAGTCGTTGCCGTTGCGCGGATGGCTCCACCAGCAGGTCCAGGGACGCCAGATCCGCCAGCTCCCAGCGGCCATCGGGAGCCTTTTTGCGGGCCTCAGAGAGCATGTCGGGATCGATGTCCACGCCAGTGACATCGAAGCCGCGCCGGGACAGTTCAATGCCCACCCGACCGGTGCCACAGCCGGCGTCGAGTACGGCGACAGGATGCCCCCGCTGTTCGGCCAGCAGCGCGAACCGCTGCCCGTAGGTGCTCACCAAGTCCGCCTCGCCGTGCACGTTGTGGCCCGTTGCAGCGAGTTGCGTCCATCGCTGGTCATACTGGGCGCCCCGCGGCACGTCGGATCGGTCCAACCAGCGGCTCATCGGGGGAATTCTGCCACGAAACCGCTTTGCCCTGGTCGGTGACTACCTGGAGATGACAGAGCGGGTGATCCCGGTGGTCGTGATCGAGCCCGCCGGCCCGACCTGATCCGCGCCCCCGACGCGCAGGCTGCACGAGGGGTCTTGATAGCGTTGCGGCGCATCGAAACCCACTCCAGCGAACCGGGAACCATCAATGAGCCAGCGCAGCGCGTCAAAGGATGTCCACATGAACGCCTACATGACCGACGAGTTGCAGGCCATCTTTGACCAGACCTCGGACTTCGTCGCCAAGGAGGTGACACCCCACGGTGACGCCTGGGAGGAAGCGGGCCAGGTACCCCGCAGCGTGTTGGCCAAGATGGGCGAACTGGGCATGTTCGGGCTGCGGGTGCCGGAGGAACATGGCGGGCTGGGACTGGGCATGGTGGCCTCAGCGGTGTTCTCGGAGGCGCTGGGAACGTCCACCTACGCCGGGTTCGAGGCCACCGTGTTGGTGCACACCGACATGTCCGGCCCCCACCTGGTCAACTCCGGCTCCAAGGAACAGTTGGCCCGCTACCTTCCCGGGGTCCTGGCCGGGACCACCATCATGGCCATCGGGGTGACGGAGCCCGACGCCGGATCAGACGTGGCCGCCATCCGCACCAAGGCGGTCAAAGACGGAGACGGCTGGCGCATCAACGGCACCAAGACCTTCATCACCAACGGGGTCTACGGGGATTTGGTGGCGCTGGCCGCCCGCACCGATCCGGACAACAAGTACGGCATCTCCATGTTCCTGCTCCCCCGGGACACCGAGGGGTTCAGCGTGGCCAAGAAGCTGGACAAGCACGGTTGGCGCTGTTCGGACACCGCCGAGTTGGTGCTGGACAACGTGTGGTTGCCCGACGATGCGGTGCTGGGCACCCCCCACCGTGGCTTCTACGAGACCATGAAGAACTTCCAGAACGAGCGCATGGTCCTGGTCGGTATGGGAGTGGGGGCAGCGCAGCGGGCCATCGACATCACCTTGGAGTACACCCAGCAGCGCGCCGCGTTCGGTGGTCACCTCTACGATCTCGGTGGCATACGGCAGCGAATGGCCATGAACCAGGCCAGGCTGGATGCGGTGCGGGCCTCCATGTACCACGCGGCATGGATGGGCGATCAGGGACTCGACAACGTGAAGGCCATGAGCGGCGTGAAGGCCTTCGGGTGTGAGGCCATCAACCACATCATGTACGACTGCGTGCAGTTCCACGGCGGCATCGGTTACATGCGGGAAAGTGCCATTGAACGGATGTACCGCGACGCTCGCATCCTGCCCATCGGCGGTGGCGCCACCGAGGTCATGTTGGAAGAGGTGGCCAAGCGGTCCTATCAGAGCTGACCGGTCGGGGAACCTCAGCCCCGCTGGTAGTCCTGCATGATCGGGGTGATCTCCTCGATGTCGCGGATGATGAAATCGGCATCGACCAGTTCCGCGGTCGGCGCCGAGGCCACCACCCGCTTCACCCCCAGCGCGGCGTACCGTTCGAGTCGGGCCGGGGTGGGCCGGGAAAACAGCAGGATGGAGACCGGCACGCTCTCGGGATCACGCCCCGCCTCCGCCACCAGGTTGCGAAAATGCCCCACGGCACCGGCCGGGTCCGGTTTCCCGTCCGGACCCTGCAGGTAGGCGTCAACCGGCATCCACTCATCGGCATACCGAGCCGCATGTTGCAGACCGATGGGTCCCCAGTTGCCCAGCGAGATGGGCACCGTGCCGTTGGTCGGCTTGGGATTGAGCCAACAGGGGGACACCTTGTCCCAGCGACCCTCGAAGCCGGATTCGCTCTCGGTCCACAAGCTGCGCAGGGCCGCGACGCGCTCCTCCTGGGCCCGATAGCGCAACTTGAACGGCAGATCAGGGCGATGATCGGCCAGCTCCTCACGGTTCCAGCCCACTCCGATACCCAGCACCAGCCGGCCGCCGCTGATCACGTCGAGGCTGGCGACCTCAGTGGCGAGATCCACCACGTCGTGCTGTAGGACCAGGGATACCGCGGTACCCAGGATCAGCCGCTCGGTGACCGCGGACGCCGCCGCCAGGGAGACGAACGGGTTCATCATGTGCAGATAACCGCTGGGCAACGGGTTGGTCGACGGATGCGGCGTGACCCGGGAGGTGGGGATGTGGGCGTGTTCGGGCACCCACCACGATTCGAAACCCCGATCCTCGAGCTCCTTGGCCAAACGGGCGGGGCGAGGACCGGCGGCGGTGTTCATGGACATGTAGCCGAATTGCACGGGGCAGGACCCTACTTCGTGCCGCTCGAACCGGTGGCCTCAACCCGTTCGGGGTAGAACAGCAAGAAGACCACCGCGATCAGGGCCAGAGACACCGACGAGATGATCCAATTGGCCCGGTAGCTGCTCAGCGCGCCGGCGGCGGTCTCGGGCCGACCGATGACGGCCACGCCAACGGCCACGCCGAGCGCCTGGGCCAACTGGAAGGCCGTGGTCCGACCAGCACCGGCCATGCCGTAACGGGCCATGGGGATGTCCCGCATGGCGGCGCCGACGATCATGGCGAACAACACCGCCATCCCCAACCCGAGGAGTATGTTTCCCAGGATCAGGGCCAGGATCGTGTCATCAGTGTTCATCAGAACCGCGAAACAGGCCATGCCCGATGCCGCCAGCAGCGCCCCCACCGGCACCACCCGACGGTGACCGAAGCGGTCCACCCGGGAGCCGATGGGGCCCGACAACACCGCCGAGATCAGCGATGAGGGCATGAACGCCAGTCCGGTTTCCACCACCGACCAGTCCCACCAGCGCTGGATGAACGTGGGCAGCAGCACCCAACTACCGAAGAACCCGCCGGAGAACAGCAGGCTCCCGATGAGGGCGATGCGGTAGGAGCGAATCTTGAGCAAGGACAGATCGAACAGTGGCGCCGGGTGGCGTTGGGCCCGCAGCACGAAACCTGCGATCAGGATCACCGCCGCTGCCAGGGTGACGATCACCTTGCCCGACCCCCAGCCCCAATCGCGGCCCTGCACGATGCCCAACACCAGCGCCCCCACCCCGAGCGATGCCAACGGGACGCCCAGCAGGTCCACGTGGCGCGACACCGCCTCGGCCCGGGAGTCCTTCAAGATCACGATGCCGACCAGTACAGCGATGATGGCGATCGGGACGTTGATCCAGAACACCGCCCGCCACCCCAACCCGTCGATGAGCAACGCCCCCGCCGATGGTCCCACCGCGCCGGCCAACCCGCCCATGGCCGCCCAGATGCCGATGGCCATCTGTCGCCGGGCCGGGGGGAAGATGGCCAACACCAGGGCCAGGCCGGAGGGAAACAACATGGCGCCCCCCACCGACTGCACCGCCCGGGCGATGATCAACCACTGCATCGATTGCGCCGCAGCGGAGAGCACCGAGCCCCCGGCGAAGATGCTCATCCCGATCAGGAACAGCTTCTTGCGGCCGAACAGATCCGACGCCCAACCGGCCACCAGCAGCAGCGATGCCACGCCGATGGAATACGCCGAGAAGATCCACGACAACATCGAGGGACTGGCCTCCGGGAACGCAGCAGCGATCTGTGGCAGGGCCAGGGAGATGACCGTCACCTCCAGGGCGACCATGAACGCCGCCGCCGAGGAGATGGCCAACGTGGCCCAGGCCAACGGGGTGACCCGAGCAACGTCGGCGTCGGCATGGACCGCGTCGGGTTGTGATGGGCGCGGCGAGGCGCCGAGGGGTCTCCGGCTCATGGGCCCGCACCCTACGGTCTCAGCGAACGGGCGGCACGGGCGGACCTGATCGGACCTGATCGGACGACCCTGCTCCTAGCCTGTCACGTTGAAGATGCGAGCGGCGTTGTCCCAAAGCAACTTGCGCTTGGACTCTTCCGGCAGGGGTTGATCCAACATGGCCTGGATGCCCCACGGGAAGGTGCCGTCAGGGTGGGGGTAATCGGTGTCCCAGGTGAAGTTGTCGTCACCGATCAGTTCAACGGCAGCCTTCATGGTGGGCTCGTCACCACGGAAGGCCACACACACGTTTGAACGGAAGTACTCGGTGGGCCGACGGGTGAGGTATTCGTGCTCGGCGTTGCCCGAGAAGGTCCAGTGTTGCTCCATGCGCTGCAACCAGTACGGGGCCCACCCGCCGTCGCCCTCGACGTGAATGACCTTGAGCGCCGGAAAACGCTCGAACACCCCGAACCAGATAAGCCCGGCCATGGCGGCCATGGCTTCGAAGGGGTGGGAAAGGATGTGCCCGGCGGTATGGGTGGCCATGCGGTCCCCGAAGGACGGCACCGAGGAGGACGCCGAATCGTGGGTGGAGATGGGCTTGCCGGTGGCCTCGATCACGGCCCACAGCGGGTCATAGGCGTCATCCCACAACGGCCGGCCGGCCACGGGGTTGGGGCGCATGTAGTAACCGACGCAACCCATGTCCGAGGCCCGCTTCGCTTCGATGAGGGCCTCGTCGATGTCCTGCATGGGCAACGCAGCCGCCCACCGCAGCCGCTCGGGGTTGGCGGCGCTGTACTCGCAGGCCCAGTTGTTGTAGGCCCGCACGCAGGCCGCCAGCAGCTTGGTGTCATGGAAGTCCCGGCCCAGCATCTGCCCGGCGTGGGTGGGATAGAGGATCTGCACGTCCACGCCCTGCTCGTCCATGTCCTGAAGGCGGGCCTCGGGGGCGTAACCGGTGGAACGGACCCGGTCGAAGCGCTCCATGGCGTTGTGGGCGGCGTGCAGGAACGCCGGCGCCGCCATGGGGTAGGGCCCCTTCTCACGGGTGAAGGACTCCCCCTCCACCAGGAACGTGCGCCGCCCCGAGTCCGGCGCGTTGCCCATGCGGGGGGCCCGCTCGTTGTACTCGGGTTCGGTGTGGCGCTCCCACAGCCACTCCGGTTCCATCATGTGGGCGTCGGTGTCGATGATCCTGAACCCGTCTCGCATGTTGCATCTCCCCCTGTGCTGCTGTCCGCTATCGAGGCGCCATGCCACCCGGGAGCGTAGTTCCGCCGGTCGGGGACGTCGGAATGGTCGGCCAGCCCCGTTGCACTCGGCATGCTTGGTCGGCCATGGCCATCTCAGATCCCTCCCACCGCACCCCGAGTATCTGGGGTACCGCGCCACCGCCTACTGCGGTAGTCGGCCGCCCCGACCTCGCACCCTTTGACTTGTACACTCTGGCAGGCCAGCTCAAGTTGACCAGACACGCGAAATCGCAGGTCAGGCCGTTGTCCGTATGCGAGCGGCGGCCGAAATCCCTACCAAACTGCACAAGTCACACGACGCGAACCTTGACGGAGCTCACCCGGGCCGACGACAGCGGTGTCATCCGAAGCATTTTGTGTACGGGCGAATTCAGGCGGCGTGCCACTGGAGCAGGTGCACGGTGTCCCCGTCGGCGTTGGTGCGTTCTTCCCAGACCGCTACCACCGGCATACCGATACGTACGTCCTCGGGCGCGGTGTCGAGCACGTTGCCGATGATCCGCACCTCGGGATGGTCATCGAGGGTCACCAGCACCACCGTGTAGGGAACCCGATCCGTCAGTGCCCGGTTCACCGCGTAATGGGCCACCGTGTAGCTATGGACCGTACCGCGCGGTGTAACAATCTTGAAGCCGAACTTCATCGATCCGCAGCGCGAACAGATCTCCTCGGGTGGATGCTGCAACGCACCACATCCTTCACAGCTCTGCACCCGGATCTCACCGTGGCTGAACCACTCACGGTTCAATGAGGTGAGCCCCGGAAGGGTCCAGTCCTCCCCCAGCAGCGGCTCTGACGATGCCATGATCAGACCTTTCCGAACAGCACGGCGGAACCAGGGGCGAAACCGGGGCCGGACACGGTGAGGGACAGCTCGGCGCCGGGGACCTGGCAGGTGGACTCGCCCCGGATCTGGCGTACCGCTTCGACCACGTTGCCGAAGCCGTGGATGTACGCCTCGCCCAGGTTGCCGCCGGCGGTGTTGATCGGCAGCCGACCGTTGGGCCCTTGGATGTTGCCGTTGGCCACGAACTCGTCCAGTTCCTCAGGGGCACAGAAGCCCATCTCGGCGATGGCCATCAATACCGGGCCGCTGAAGTTCTCATAAAACTGCGCCACTGGGATGTCCGACGGTTTCACCCCGGCCCGCTGCCACAGTTGTTCGCCGACGTAGCGATGATGCGCCGTGGGAAAGCCCGGCTCGTTGAAGGCCCCGGTGCCGTCGCGTACCTCCAGACCCTGCGCCGCGGCCACGATGGCAACCGGGGTGGTGCGGCAGTCCCTGGCCCGCTCCGGTGACACCACCACGATCGCCGCGGCACCGTCGTTCTCGGGGCAGCAATCGAACAGGTGGAACGGCTCGGCCACCCAACGAGAGGCGTGATACTCCTCCCGGGTCAGCGGCCGTCCGTATCGAACGGCCCGGGGGTTGCGTTGGGCGTGCTCGTAACAGGCCAGTACCACCTCGCACAGCGCCTCTTGGCTGACGTGGTGGTCATGCATGTATCGCATGGTCTGCATGGCGCAGATCTGGGCGGCGGACAACATACCGTAGGGACTGGTGAACGCCGCCCGACCCCGGGCCACCCTGGCCTTGCCGGCCTGCCCGTACCGGTGGAACTGGCCCTGGGCCAACGCCCGGAACACCACCACACAGTCCGCGTAGCCCGCCGACACCGCCATGTCGGCCAACGCCACCGCCGCCCCGGCCCCGTTGCCCCCACCGCCGAAGGTCTGCCCGGTGAAGCGCAACGGTCCGGTGCCCAACGCCGCGGACAACCGCACCGGTTCGTTACGGTCCATGTAAGAGGTGAACCCGTCCACGTCGGCCAAGGTCAACCCGGCGTCCTCGACCGCGTTGCGGATGGCGATGCAAGCCAACTGGAACTCGGTCTCGCTGGCCCCGCCCCGTTTGTAATAGGTCGACTCGCCGACCCCGGCCACCACGGCCTTTCCGTGCATGTGCTCCCCTTCGTCCCGACGCTGACCCCTCGTCGCGTCGGGACCCTAGCTCAGCGCGAATCAGCCTTGGTCAAGGGACCCGTTCGACATGAGCGGAAGGTCGCGTGGGCCACGTCGAGCGGGGTGGCCTCGGGTTCGGTGGGGCCTGTGGGCGGCGTGGCCGACGGCATGGCCACCCTGGCGCCATGATCGACCAAGCAATTGATCCAGGCCTTGATTTCGGCGGGGGGGTTCGGAGGCCGCCGGCTGGCACGCCGCAGCGGCCTGCTGCTCCTCCTCGGGCGGCCAGGCCACCGGTCCGGGTAGGTTCAGGTAGATGCCGTGCTCGGCCATGCAGTCGGCGAACACGTCCCCGACTCCGCCAATCAGGTGGATGCACCCGGCCCCGACGGTCCGAGCCAACGCGGAATCGTTCTCGTCAAGACAGCGGTACCAAGCCCGCTGCTCCTTGCTGCCGGGTTCCAGACCCCGACAGGCCCGGGTAGCGCCCATCGCCGCGTCGCGCTCTTCGGCGCTGGGTTCCGGCGACGCCATCGGCACGTACCCTGCGGGCATGGGACCGGTGGTGGGTGGGCCCGCCTCGATGGTCACCGTCGGAGACATCGACTCCGATGAACCAATGGCCGCGGTCTCGGCGGTGGCGCTCGGCGGATCGACGGTGGCGTCGGTGGGTCGGACGCCGAACGCGGTGGTTTCAGATGCCATGCCAGCCGGTATGGCGACAGGGACCGCCGGGGCGTCATATTGACCGTCTGGACCCATCATCCGCTGCTCCCAGGCGGTGATGTCGAAGCCGTTGGCCGCCATGCAGGCCCGATGAACCGCCCAACGAGGATCTCCGAACCCGCCCAGACCGACCAGCCCAACAACCCCATCAGCAGTGCCGCCGCCGTGCCCATGGCCACCGATCGTCGGCGCGACGAGCTCACCACCGGCAACAGCACCATGGCCTCCGGTGGCGCGTCCTCGGGCAACGCGCCAGGGGACGACCAACGTCGGGGGGTCACGGGGTCATGCGTGCTGGCAACTGGACGCGTTCAGCCTCTGACAGACCCGGGCATCGGCGGATCATCAGCAGGGCTGAGCGAGGCACAATCCTTCATGGCGCGGCGAGCGACATCGAGCGGGGTGGGACCACGTTGTCGTTGCGTTGCGCTGGGGGGCCTGTCGAAAGGCGTCAAGATGGTAACGCCGTGGTCGGTGCGCCGCCGTCGTCCTGCCGTGTCCACCAACTGCAGCGCGGCGCTGTCCACGTCGGCCTCGACCGCTCCATCCCGGGTCACGCCGGAAGGCGCCGACGGTGGCCGCTGCTGATCGTCCAAAGCGTGCCCACCTCCGCAAGCGAGTCAACCAAGCGAGTCAACCTCACGGTACCCCAATCCAGCGTACACCGATGGTCGGGTCACCGATTTGCAGCGCCACGTCTGCGTAGCCACCGAGCGGAAGGGTCAGGCGGGTCAGCGGTCAGCGGGGCGGAACCCGATGCGGACTTGTAGCCCCACCGGTTGGTCACCGGCGACCTGATAGCCGTCGAGCAGCTGAAGGGATCCACCTGACGCGTTGACCAGTGCAGCCACCACCGGGAGACCCAGTCCGCTGCCCTCGTAGCGCTGATCGCCTCGCCAGAATCGTCGAAGCGCCCGAACCTTGTCGGTCTCAGACAGTCCGGGCCCGCCATCGACCACCGCCAGGGTGGACTCATCGGAACCTTCCCCTGCGGCCGTCACCCGCACCGTGATCAGACCCCCGTCGGGTGAGACCGCCAGCGCGTTGTCCAGCAGGTTGTCCAGGATCTGCTCGATGGCCCCCGGCACGGCCCATACCAATTCCGGCGATGAAATCCGGGCGTTCGTCGTGGCCACCGTCGGCTCGGGCAGCGCCCACACCTCCGGCGGGGTGGGACGAGTCAACGGGGTCTGAGCCCCGCCACGCTCAGCAACACCCACCGCCATGACCAAACGCACCCCTTTGGCCCCGGCCAGCGCACCCCAGGTGTCCACCCGGTCCCGGGCCAGACCGGTCAGATCGGCGGCTTCCAACTCAGACGCTTGTTCCGCCCGGGCCAACTGCAACAGGTCGTTGACCAGCACGCTCAAACGGTCGGTCTCAGCGATGGCGGCGTCCAAGGCGGCGTGGGCGGCGGGCGGCGGCGGTGCAACCGGATCACTTTGCAGGTTCTCCAGGCGCAGGCGCAGCGCGGTCAACGGGGTGCGGAGTTGGTGGGACGCGTCGGCCACGAAGGATCGCTGTTCGTCTAGCAGGACCTCCAGCCGTCGGGCCATGGTCCGCATGGCCCCGTCGAGAGCCCGCAGCTCCGGGGGGCCACCGGCGCGGGTGGCGGGGTCCACGTGAAGGTCGCCCGAAGCGAAACGGCGGGCGTCGTCCTGCAGGCGTCGCACCGGCCGGGTCATGCTGCGGGCCAGCACCCAGCCCACCAGCGCGGTGATCACCATCAGTACTGCACCCACTGCCACCAACGCCGTCCAGAACCGGCGGATGCGGCTTTGCACCTGCGCCGTTTCGAGCGTGAGACGTACCGACCCGTATACCACGCCACCGGAGGCCACCGGCACGGCCACGTAGAACAGGTCCGTTCCCAACGTTGTCGAGCTGCGGGTGCCGCTGGCGCGTTCGCCGGCCAGGGCGGCGGCGATCTCGGGTCGGGTCGAAAGATCCCGCGGGGTATCGCCGCCGGTGTCGATGCGCGAGATCCCGTTCCGATCGGTGATCACCACGCGGGCGCCAGTGCGGGCCCGATACACCCCGGCGGGCGAAGCATCAAGCGGTTCGCCCTGCTGCAGCACATCCTCGTAGACGGTGGCGATGACACTGGCGTCGCCCTCCAACTCGGAGGCCAGACGCGCCTGTTCACGATCGGTGAAGAACAGACCGAGCGGTACCGCCAGCACCGCCAGCACCAGGAACGTCATGCCCAGGTAGGTGACGACCAGGCGGCGGGTCACAGCCCAATGGCGTCTGGCGACGCGGCCTCCGGCGCCAAGCGATAGCCCACCGAGCGCACGGTCTCGATCAGCTCCGGCCGCAGCTTCTTGCGCAGCGACGCCACGTGCACATCAAGGGTCTTGGTCGAGCCCCACCAGTGCTCGTCCCACACCTCTCTCATCACCTGCTCCCGACCCGCACCGCGCCCGCATCGGTGCACAGGAACACCAGAAGGTCATACTCCTTGGGGGTGAGGGTCACCGCGTCGTCGGCAAAGCGCACCAGTCGACCCCGCTGATCGATGTGCAGACGCCGATGTCGATGACCTCGGTCCCGACCCCGGTGGGATCATGGGCGCCACCGCCCCGGCTGCGTCGCATCACCGCCCGGATGCGGGCCACCAACTCCCGGAACCCGAACGGCTTGACCACGTAATCGTCGGCGCCGAGCTCCAACAGCATCACCCGGTCCAGCTCATCGCCGCGAGCGGTGACCACGATGATGCCGATATCACCTCGACTGCGGAGCCGTTGGCACACCACCCGGCCCTCTAGATCGGGAAGACCCAGATCCAGCAGCACCAGATCCGCCGTTGGTGCCTGCAGCGCCGAATGACCGGTGGCGGCAACCTCGACCTCGAAGCCTTCGCGCTCCAGGCCTTCGCTGAGGGGCACCGAGATGGAGGGATCGTCCTCGACGACCAGGATGCGCACGATCCGCAGCATTCTACCGCGCCCGGGCCGAGGCCGGCATCGGCCGGTCGAACCGCCGCCTTCTTGGCCAAACGCTTGCCTTGAGCTGGCTGGGGCGTTGCGGCGCGGACCGTACCGTGGAAGCCATGAACGCACGACAGCGCTTCGGCCACCTGCTCAGCCTTCCCCGACGGACAGGGTTGATCACCGCCGCCGCGGTGGTGGTCGTGGTGAGCTCCGGGAGCTGCCGCGGTGGGCGCCAACGTCGGCATCTTGAACCTCGCTTCCGGTACCGCCACCGGCAAGCTGACCGCTGACGAGTTGGCCATGTCGGGCGCAGCGGGGGCCAACGGGGTGACGGCTGCTATCGGACAGCCCCAGCTGTTCCAGGTTTCCGACGCCGGCACGATCTCCCTGGCCGTGGTGAACAACGTGCTGAGCCTGGTCCAGATCGAGCCGGGCGCGAACTGGACCGCAACGGTGGTGCAGTCCGGCCCCACCTCACTGGAGGCCAGTTTCAACAACGGCACCCGAACCGTCACCTTCCGGGCCGAGGCCGAGGACAACGGCACCATCGAAACCGAGGTCCGCGACAGCAACTCCTCCACGACCAGCTCGTCCACCTCCACCAGCTCATCCACGTCCACGTCGACCACCGCAGCCGGCTCTACCACCTCCACATCCGCGGGCGGGGATCGCGATGGGGACGATGATGGCGAGGCCGAGGACGCCGATGAAGCGGGCGAGGTCGACGACGCCAACGACGAAGGCAAGGACGAAACTGAACGGGCCCGCGACGCCAACGACCGGGACGCCAACGACGGGGACGATGGCGACAGCAACGATTCCGATGACCGAAACGAGAACGACAGGGACGACGGGCAGGTCCGCTCGACGAGCCCAACGAGTTCAACCGGTTCCACCACCGCCAACAGCCGAGACAACGACCGCTTCGAGGGCCGCCACGAAGACGACTAAGTCCGAGCCATTCCCTCCCGCTCCCTGATCAACGCCCGGTCTGACCGCCCGGGCCTCGGGAGCGGGGGACCCCCGGAACGTCTCCGGACCACCGGACGGCCCCGTGCGGTGATCAAAGCAGGGTCCGGAGGAGTTGCGGTGGGCTGATCGCCCGCCAGCCGCTACAGCAGGGCGATGGGATTCGCTGGCGATCCGGTGCCGCCGCCACCAAAAGCGGTGCCACGGTGAACAGAAAGCTCCACTGGTTCAGCTCAACGCAGCGGGCGGCGAGGCGATCCAGGCGCAGGTTGTCCAACAGGATGCACCCCCATGGCGACGATCGCACACTGATGAACCGGCATCGGCCAGCCGTCCGGGTTCTCACCTGGCAGTACGTCGCTGACCCCGTCGGAACCCAACACAGCCACCCCCCGCTGGTGCAGCCACGGCAGGCACTCGGCGTGCAGCCCCGCCAGGCCACCCTCGAACGGGTGCCACGGCCCGTGCTCAGCCCGGCGGGCGTCCCGGCCGGTCATGACCAACAGGATGTCGCCCTCCCCCACGGTGACCCCGGCAGAGGCTTCCGCGGCGCTCAGGTCCTCCGGTGTGATGGCCGTGCCGGGCTCCAGATACGGCACACCCTGCAGTCGCGGTACGTCCAGCAGGACGCCGCGGCCCACCACGCCGTGCTCGGCGCACATGATGCTGCCCGGCAGTGGCCCCGGTGCTCTTGACGTCGGTCCCGGGGAAACCGTTGTACATCTGTCCGTCCACGAACACATGACACAGCACGTCGATGTGGGACGTGGCCATGCCGTGGAACGCCACCCCGACGAAGTCTCCGGTTGATTGCAGACCCAAGCCGGGCGCCACACAGTCGTCCCCGGCGCGGGTCATCGGATGCAACGCCGGGCGGGGGTTTTCGGCGGAGGGCTCGACGGGAAACTCACGGGAGCAGCTCACGGTCACCCCGTGGCGGACGGAAGCCAGCGCCGCCAGACGACGTTCTGGTGTGATCAGGTTGAGGGCGCCGGCCTGATCCTGCGGTCCCCACCGACCCCAGTTCTTGACGGACTCGAAGATTGCACGCACACGCTCGGCGCTCGGCGCCCCATCATTGGCCATGGCCGGGCACGGTAGCCGAATCAGCAGGCCCCTGCGATCAGCACCGGTAGCTGAACGCCGCCGGTCCCGGCTGCACGGTGGGCGCCACCAGGTTGGCCCAACGACACAGGAAGGGGCGGGTCTTCACGCGGGTCGATGACATCATCGATAGAGAAGTTGTCCGAGCTTCGGAACGGACTGGAGATCCGCTCGTATCGTTCACGGATCTCAGCGATGGCTGACTGATAATCCTCGCCCTGCAGATGGGACAGCTCGCCCCGATAGGCCACCTCGATACCCCCTGAACCGGAAGGCTGCCCCATCGACCCGAGGGCCAGGCCACCCGGGGATGAACCGAGCCGGGCCGGCGGTTGGCGGCGCCTGCCACTCCGAAGGCCTTGCGGATCACCACCGCGGTGAACGGCACCGTCATCTGGGCCATGGCGATCAGCGCCCGCGAACCGTGCCGTATGGTGGCGTCGTCCTCGGCCTGTTTGCCGATGAGGAAACCAGGGCAGTCCTGCAGATGGACCACCGGCAGATGGAACGTTGACGCCAGATCAAGCAGGCGGATGAGCTTCTGGCAACCATCAGCGGTCCAGGCGCCGCCATACACGTAGGGATCCTCCGCCACCATCGCCACCGGCCACCCGTCCAGCCTGGCCAGGCCACCGATCACCGAACGACCCCAACTGCGCCCGATCTCAAAAACGAACTGCGGGCCCCATCATTGGCATCGCCGTCCGCATCGCTGTCCACATAGCGCTCCCGATCGACTACCGACTCGATGATCTCGCGCATCTTGTAGACCCGCCGTTCATTGCGGGGCACGATGGAGGCGAGCGTTTCTTCACGCCGATCGGGATCATCGGTGGCGTCGGCCCGGGGCGGCAACTCGTGCACGTTGCGCGGGAGGTAGGACGAGAAACCGGCGGGCGGCGGCAAAGGCATGGGCTTCGGTGGGGACCGCGTCGTCGATTGCGCCGTTGGTGGTATGGACCCGGGCGTGGCCCAGGTCTTCTTTGGTGACCGCCGGTTGGCCAGCCTGTTCCACCAGTGCCGGCCCGGCGATCATCATCTGCGCCGTTTCCTGCACGATCACCGAGTAATGGCTCATGACCACCCGGGCGGCACCGATCCCGGCCACCGATCCCAACGCCAACGCCACCGAAGGAGCGGTGGCCAGGTGCTGGGCGGTGACGTCAATGCCCTTGGCCTGAGGGATCAACGGAGCCCGGGCCTTCTCCATGCTCTTGACCGACCCGCCGCCGCCCATGCCATCGACCAGACGGACGTGCGGCAGCGCCAACTCCAGGGCCAGACCCTCACTGAAGCCCCGCTTGGCCGGGATGGTGGCCTCGCTGGAGCCGCCCCGCACGGTGAAATCATCCCCGGAGATCAGCACCGGGCGGCCGTCGATGCGGGCCAGGCCCACCAGGAAGTTCGATGGAAGGAACGAGGAAAGCTGGCCGTGCTCGTCATAGCGGGCAGCGCCGGCCACCCCGCCCACCTCCTCGAAGGAACCGGGATCAGCGATGGCTTCAAAGCGTTCCCGGATGGTGAGCTTGCCGGCCTCGTGCTGGCGTTCAACGCGCTCGGCCCCGCCCATCTCCCCAGCCAGCAGGCGCCGACGGGCCAGTTCGTCAAGCTCGGGCTGCCACACGTGTTCGGTCATGGCCCGCAGCCTCGCCGCCGCGCCCGGGGCGGTCAAGCGACCTTGCCCGGCGCGCCATACCGAGAGGTTCGGACGGGTCGGATCGGAAGCGGACGCGCCGGTCTGCAGGATTCGCAGCGTTGTGGACCGCAGCAAGCCGAGCCCCAGAGACCCCGACCCCGTGACCAGCAACGTTGCAGCATGCAACCAAAGGGCGGGCCAGCCGGCGCACCGCAACGTGCCAATCTTGACGCCTCGCATCCATCATCGACCGCCGGGATACCCCCGAACCCCAGCACTGCGGGACGCCGACCCGACCCGACGCAAGCCGTACGGTACGGTACGGTACGGTACCGGTACGGTACGCGAATGCAAGGGCGAGCCCACCGCTACCTCAGAACGGGAAGACCCCCGGGGCCAGGCCGGCCATCTCTCCGCCGTCGGCCACGAACTCAGCGCCGGTGGAGTAGCTCGACTCGTCGCTCGCCAGGAACAGCACCAACGCCGACAGCTCCTCGGGCCGGCCGATTCGCCTCATCGCTACATGGTTCTGGGGGGCTTGCATGCCGGCGGTCATGGGCGTGGCCACCACGCCCGGGATGCACCGAGTTGCACCGAACCCCGTGAGCGCCCAGGTCCAACGCCACCGCCTTGGTCAGGCCCCGCACCCCGAACTTGGAGGCGTTGTACCCGGCGAGCGCGGCATAACCCTTGAGCCCCGCGGTGGAGGAGATGTTGATGATCGAGCTGGGGGCACCGGCCTTGAGGGCGTCAACAGCGGCGTGGATGCCGTTGAACACCCCGGTCAGGTTGATGGCGATGACCTGGTCCCACTGTTCGGGGGCGTATCGACCGATGGTGCCGAAATTGGCGATGCCGGCGTTGTTCACCAAGACGTTGAGCATGCCGAACCGCTCCAGGGTGGCGCTCACCGCGGCGGCCCACTGTGCCCGGTCGGTCACGTCGAGATGCACGTAGCCCGCAGCGTCACCGAGCTCGGTGGCCAGCGTTTGACCCTCGGCGTCGAGGATGTCGGCCAGCATGACCTTGGCGCCCTGGGCCACCATGGCCCGGGCGTGGGTTTCGCCCATGCCTCGGGACCCGCCGGAGATGAGGGCCACCTTGCCCTCGAGCCGGTTGCCGGTGGGAAACGTGTCGCCGCTGTCGGTCATGTCGCTGCAGCCTCCTTGCTGGGGAACGGTTGTACTCCAGCCGAAGCCAAGCAGGCGCCGGGGCGCTCCATCCCGCGATGGGGCCCTCAGTCAGTGTTTCTGCGTCTGGTTCGGGCCGGCGCAGCTGGCGCTCGTGCGGTAAAGGTGCTGGCCCCCGTCGAAGGCTGGGTCAGACCGGCGTAGCATCCACCCATGGCTGACCGTTCCGTCATCGATGCGACCCTCGAGCGTTACTATCGTGCCTGGTCCACCCGCGATCACGCCCTGTACCACACGGTATGGGCAGAGGGGGCGTCGTTCGCCGACCCGCCCACTGATGGCGAGGTTCCGCCCACCGGGTTCGATGAAATACTTGCCGGTATGGAGCAGGTGTGGGCCAACGCCCGGGCCATCGGCTACGAGCGGCGCTTCGTGTGGCATTGCGGCCATTCGGTAGCGGTGCACAGCATCGTCACCATGACCCTGACTGGTGAGGCCCCGGCGGTGGCGGCGGTGCCATTGCTGCACGTGTTCCGCTTCGATGATGACGGGCTGGTGCGCCGGTTGGAAGCGTTCCTCGATTTCAAGCTGATCGAAATGGTCGAAGGCGATCGGCCGGCCTGGCTGCAGCCCACGGCCTGACCGCCGCCCCGCCAACCGCTTCGGTCAGTCGAACAAGTCCGGGTCCGACGCCACGATGTCCTCCCACAGCGGTTGGAACGACAACCATCCGAAGCCGGGCGAGCCTTGGGATCGCGCCAGCCCGGTGGCCATTGCTTCGGGCCACAACTCGGGGGTACCTGCGGCCTGGGCGATCAACTGGACCTCGCAGGCCCGTTCCATGGCCACGAACCACCACGCTGCCTCATCGGGTGTGTCGCCGGTCGTGAAGATGCCGTGACCCACCTGGATGGCCACCCGATGCGAGCCCAGCGCCAGCGCGAACTGATCGGCGGACTCAGCGTCAAGGGTCAAGCGGGGCTCCCGGATCAGCGCCTGCTGCCCGAAGAACACTGCCGAGTCCTGGGTGATGGGATCGAGCACCCGACCCAGCGTCGAGAACGCCTTGCCCTGCGGTGAGTGGGCGTGGCAAACCGTCACGACGCCGGGTCGGGCCCGGTGCACCGCGGCGTGCAGCATCAGGCCCACGGGGTTGACGGCCCCCTGCCCCGCCAGCACCGTACCGGCGTGATCCACCTGGATGAGCGCCGACACCGTCATTCGCCGGAAGGACACGCCGAGGGGGTTGACCCAGAGCAATTCGGGATCCTCGGGGTCACGTACCGTCATGTGACCCAGCAATCCTTCGGCGAAACCGAGGCGCCCGAACAACCGACAGATGCCGGCCAGGCGCTCCAAGCGGTGACGGCGTTCTTGGAAGAGCGTGTCGAAAACAGGCGGCGTACGGGTGAAGAACCGGGCGCCAACGGTGGCAGCATCGGGAGCGGTGGGCACCGGGGTCTGCGTGGTCATGGGCGCGATGGTACGCCGAGCCGGGCAGGTGGCCAGCAGCAGGGTGCCGCCCGACCGCGCCGGTTTCGCCCTGCCGAGCCTGACCCGTGGGAGGCTTCTGCGATGCACCTGGTGAGCTTCGTCCACGCCAACGTGAACTGTTCGGACTTCTCAGTGTCCCGGGCCTTCTACGAGCGGCTGGGATTCCAGGTGGTATGGGACGTGCCGCCAGTGGGGACGCCCGAGGTGGCTGCCGCCGTCGGCCTGCCGCCTTACCGGGTGCGCGGTGCGGTGATGGCGTTGCACGGCGATGTGCGGGCCACCATGATCGACCTGCTGGAATGGCAGGACCCCCGAGACGACTCGCCGCCCTATGCGCGGCTTGATCATCTCGGTATCGCTCGGCTGGCCTTCGCCACCACGGATCTGGCGAGCGACGTGGCCGACTTACAGGCGCACGGGGTCACCTTCGTGGGCGAGCCGGTCACCATTGCCGGACCCGATGGCGAACCGGTCACGTTCGCGTGCTTCCACGATCCCGACGGCACCGTGTTGGAGCTGGTGCAGTACGGCAGGACCCGATCTTGACCCGGCTCGGAGGAGTGCTGCTTCACCATGACCTAGATTCCGGGGCATGGAGTTTGGGTATCTGCATTTAAATCATGCCGGCTGCCGTCGCCCGGGCGAGATGGCCCGTGAGCTCGAAAACCGAGGGTTCGACTCGATGTGGGTGCCCGAGCACAGCCACATCCCCACACCCATCGCGTCGGACTATCCCGGTGGGGACCAACTCCCGTCGGGCTATTGGCACATGATGGATCCGTTTGTCTCGTTGGCCATGGCGGCAGCCACCACGTCCGCGCCTCAAGCTGGCCACGGGCATCTGCCTGGTGCTGGAGCATGAAGTGCTGGATCTGGCCAAGACGGTGGCCACGCTCGATGTGCTCTCCGGCGGCCGGGTGATCCTGGGCATCGGCGTGGGCTGGAACAAGGAGGAGCTGGCCAACGCCCGGCCCGATGTCCCGTTTTCCAAGCGCTTTTCTGCCACACGGGAGCGGGTGGCGGCGCTGCGGGCAGCGTGGACCCAGCACGAGGCAAGCTTCGAGGGTACCTACGACCGGTTCTCGCCGTCCTGGGTGTTTCCCAAACCGGCACAAGCGACGGTGCCCATCGCGCTGGGTCAGGCCGGACCGGTGGGCATCCGCCATGCCGCTGAGTATGCCGACGAGTGGTGCCCGATCGACATCTCGTTGGTCGGTGTCAGTGGCGAGCAGTCCGTGGAGGGCGGCATCGGCCTGTTCCGTCGCTTGCTTGAAGAGGCCGGCCGGGATCCGCAGTCGGTGCCGATCTCCATGTTCACCTGGCGCCGCCCCAAGGCCGAACGGATCGAGAGCCTGATCGAGCTCGGCGTGACCCGCCTGGTGCTCACGCCCCCATCGATGCGGGCCGAGGACCCCGACCGTTCCCTCGAGTTCATCGATGAGTGCCGGGCGGTCATCGACCCCTACCTCGCCCCGTCGGCGGGAAGTCCCAGCAGCACCTGACCAGCGCTCTCGCCGGCTTTCGACCAAACCTTGCACCCGCAAGCACCCCGTTCCGTAACGGTGGTGCGAGGCACCGACAGCGCCGGGATCAGCGCTGCCTGGTCAACGGTGCGCAGCTTCACGCCTCAAGGTGCTCCCCCGCACGGCCAACCTGACCGTCAACCCATAGCCCGCCAGCCACCGATCTCGGGAACGATACGGTTGCGGGGTGAACTGGTACGAACCGGTGGCCCCGCGGCCGTCCCTCGATCGGGTGCTGGCGTGTGCCTGGTTCGCCCAGCCAACAGGCCGTCATCGGCTGGTGCCCGATGTCTGCATTGACCTGTTGTGGCTATCGCGGCGGAATCTGGATCTGCGGTCCCGAGACCACCGCCTGGAGCTTCGAGCTGCCGACCGGGGTGACCGCGGCCGGCGTGCGGTTTCGTCCCGGCGTGGCCCCCACGTGCTGGGAGTAGCAGCGTCACCGATCGCCAACCGCCGCATCCGTTGGCAGGATCGCTTCGGACCCGCCGCCGAAACCCGGCTGGATCAGACCATCGCGGTGGAGGTACCTCCGGGCGCGTCGGCTCAGACCCGGGTGCTGGGCTTCATCGGCCGATCGGCCTGACAACGCCAGTCTCTCAACGGGCCAACGCCGCCTCCCAAGGGCGGGCGGGACGCGGGTAGACCCGGGGCAGGGATGACTCCCGCGGCACGTCAGGGCGGTGGGCCGAGGAGGTCCCAACGGTTGCCGGCGATGTCCAGGAACACGGCCACGCGCCCGTACGGTTCATCCCGCGGTTCCCGGATAAAGGTCACGCCGGCGCCGCGCATCCGGTCGACCATGTCCTCGAAGGGCTCGACATGCAGGAACAGCCCAACCCGACCGGCGAACTGGTCACCGACCGCTGCCCGCTGAGCATCACCGTCGGCTTTGGCCAGCAGCAAGCCGGTCTCCGCGTTCGGCGGGCGCACCACCACCCAGCGCTTGGGCCGCCCGTCGTTGGTCAGCGACGGAGAGTCCTCGATGAGCTCGAAGCCGAGCACATCAACGAAGAACTGGATCGCCTCATCGTAATCATTGACGATCAACGCGAACTGGCCGAGGTACACAGTGGAGCCGGTGCCGATCTCGCGATCAGCTCAGCACGAACCCCTCGTAGCCCCGCTCGGCCACCTCAGCCAGGCGCTTGCGGTAGCGGGGGGCGCCGCCGTTGTACGCCACCGGGCGCATGGTGTCATGGCCTTCGACGTTGGAGTTGTACCCGGTGAACCAGGACTTCACCTTGCCCAACAGCAGTAGGTCGTACATCGACATGACATGATCCCGCCAGGCTTGCTCGCCTTCTTCGGTGGTGTCGATGCGGGTGTAGTTATGATCCCGGAGGTAACCCAACAGCGCAGTGGTCCAATCCACCGCTTCCTCGATGCCCCGGCCGAAGTTGGTGAAGCCCGACCCGGCTTGCGGCCCGGCGATCATCAGCAGGTTCGGGAACCCGGCGCTCTGGATGCCGAGATAGGTCAGCGGCCCGTCCTGCCAGCGGGTCACGTAGCTTGACCCCGCCCACCCCGGTGATGTCAATGCGGTCGAAGGCACCGGTCACGGCGTCAAAACCGGTGGCATAGATGATGACGTCTCACGTCGAAATCGGTGGCGGTGGTGCGGCACCCCGGTTTCGGTGATCCGCTCGATGGGGGTCTCGTTGAGATCGATCAGATGCACGTTGTCGCGGTTGTAGGCCTCGTAATAATTGGTCTCCATGGGGGATCCGGCGGGTGCCGAAGCCGTGGTCCTTGGGAATCAACAACTCCGCCTTCACCGGATCTTTCACCCGCTCGCGGATCTTGTTGGCCACGAACTCACTGAACTCCTCATTGGCCGATTCCTTCATCAGCACATCGAGGAAGTTCCCCTGCCAGATGCGAAAGCCTGAAGACGCGTACAGCTCTTCGTAGAATGCATACCGATCCTTTTCCGGCACCTCGGCGGGATGGCGACGGTCCGGCATGTGGATGAATCCGCCGGGGGTCAGGCGGCACTGTTCGAAGATCTCGTCGTAACGGGCCCGGATATCGGCCATCTCGGCTTCGCCGATGTGGGCATTGTGCAACGGCGCGCACCAGTTGGGATGACGCTGGAACACGAACAGCTCGCTGACCGACGCCGCCACCATCGGGATGAGTTGCACCGCCGTGGCGCCGGTTCCGATGACCGCCACCCGCTTCCCGGTGAGATCGAGCGGCTCGTGGGGCCAGTCGTAGGTGTGGAACCAGGTCCCGGCGAAGCTGTCGATCCCCTCGAGCCTGGGCATGGTCTTGGCGGACAGCACGCCCACCGCGGTGATCAGAAACCGGCAGCGAACGGTGCGGTCATCAGCGGTTTGCAACGTCCAGCGGTTGTCGCTCTCGTCGAACGTGGCTGAACGGACCTTGCAGCCGAACTGCATGTGGGGCCGCAGGTCGAACTTGTCCGCCACGTGGTTCAGGTATTTGAGGTTCTCGGGCTGCGATGAGAAGTGCTCGGTCCAGTGCCACTCGTCGAGCAGCTCTTTGGAGAATGAGTACCCGTAGGTATAGCTCTCCGAGTCAAAACGACACCCGGGGTACCGATTGTGATACCAGGTGCCACCAAGCCCATCGGCAGCCTCGAGCACGGCCACGTCGAAGCCCATCTCCCGGGCCCGGTACAGTTGGTAGATCCCGGTGAGCCCGGCGCCGATGATGACGACGTCATGTTCTTCCATGCAACGATTCTGCCACACCGGGCCCGGCGCGGCGGCGGCGACCCGGTCCGAATGCGGCCGCTGACCGATACCGCTAGGTTCGCGGGCCATGACCCCCCAACACAGCACCGAGACCGTTGATTCGCTGGTCAGCACCGACTGGTTGGCGGGAACGTTGGACGCCGCGGATCTGGTGGTGTTGGACTGCACCACCTGGCTGCGGCGGGTCGATGACGGCTTCAAGGCGGTCAGCGGCCGGGCCGAGTTCGAGGCGGGCCACGTGCCCGGCGCCCGTTTCGCTGATCTCACCGGTGATCTCTGCGACAACAGCGGGCCGTACCGCTTCGTCGTGCCGACCCCCGATCACTTCGCTGGCGCCATGGCCGAGCTCGGCGTCAGTGATGCCAGCCGGGTGGTGCTCTACGACCAGAACGGGTCGATGTGGGCCGCCCGGGTGTGGTGGATGCTGCGCTGGATCGGCTTCGACCGGGCCGCGCTGCTCGACGGAGGTTTGGGCCCGTGGAAAGCCGAGGGTCGCTCGTTGGACACCGGGCCGGCCGCGCCCAACCCGGCAGGCAAGCTGACCCCCAAACCCCGGCCCGAGCTTGTCGCCAGCCGTGCCGAGGTGCTCGCTGCCATCGATGACGGGTCGACGTGCATCATCGACTCGTTGGGTGCCGCGGAGTATCGCGGCGAGCAGAGTGCGTATGGCCGGGCCGGGCACATCCCCGGAGCCATCAACGTCCCGGCCCACGCCCTGACCGACCGGGATACCGGACAGTATCTGCCGCTCGAGGTATTGGCCGAACGCTTCCCGGCCGAGCGGGAACGCCGGATCATCACCTACTGCGGCGGCGGCATCGCGGCCTCATCGGATGCCTTCGTGCTCACACGGTTGGGCTATCGCGACGTTGCCGTGTATACCGCCAGCCTGCAGGAATGGGTCACGGATGAGGCGAACCCGCTCGTGGTGGAGAGCTGAGCCGAACCCGTCGTGTCTGGTGCTGCCCGACTCAGTCGGCGGTCCGTCCGACGAACAGTGTTGAAAGACGGTGTAGTCCGAGTGCCCCGTCACCGACGGGCCACCATCGAGGGGCATGGCTTCAGCGACATACCCACTGGCACGTTGTCCACCGGCGGGCGACACCGCCAGAGTCGTGCCCTCAACGCTTCCGAGAAGCAAGTAGTTCCCGCCCAGCACCGAGCTCGCACCGTACGGTATGGTAGGGGCCGGCCAGCCAGGGGCCAGCGCCGGAGGCTGGGCCGCGGCTCGCAGTGGGTTCACCAGGCTGACCGAGTGGATGCCGCTCCAGAGCACGAGGATCCCCCCGGACACCAGGCCGTCGTGTCCACCAAGTGCCATCGTGACCTGCTGCACCACCGAACCGGTCGCCACATCGAGCACTTCGAGCACGGCGCGGGTCCAGTCCATGCGGTACACCTGGGACCCGGTGACAGGATCAAGGACCCTGATCGTTGCGGTGAACGGGCTGGCGACGTACAGCATGCCGCTGGTGGCGCCGACATCGAGCAGGCCCACGTCACGCAGTTCGAGCGGCGAGGTCTGCACCAGCAACGACGCGCTCCACGGCCCGATCTGGCTGAGGCTGACCGCCCGGACGAACACCCGGTACGTCGTTGATGGTCCAAGCCCGGTCAGCGCGGCATGCACAACGCCTGGACCGTGGGAGACCATGACGCATCAGATCCCACCGGTGCCCACTGGCTGTGCCATGCGCCTGCGGGTGACAAACTCGCCACCTCGGTTCGGTCGCTTCAGTCGAGGTGAGCGAAACGAGGGCACGGGCCGCCCCCGCCGGAACCCCAGACGTGCCCGCCACCGGAACGGTCACCGTCTGCTGGCGCTCGAAGTTGAGGTTCGACGCCAGCGGGCGGGTCCCCACCGGCGGGCCATACCGTAAGGTACCCGGCGGAGCTCGGCTCGGTGAGGGTGACGTTCAACACCACGCCCAACACCCCAGCGGGCAGATCGTGGCCTCCGGCAACGGTGAGCCTGCGTGGGGAGAGGGCCTGGTGCGGCGTGTGATCAGGGGGACCCCAGCGGATTGCCCGTCGACAGCACCGGTGTTCCGTCACGGCCCTGCCTTGAGTCGTGGATCCGTCTCGGGCTGGGCAGGGGCACGATGATCGATCCATCGATGTTGAGCGACTGGAACGAAGAGAACGCCCCGGACGCAGCCGGGAGACCTGACGCGGTGGCAAGGCGCGGTCGGCAAGGAGCGACACCGCAAGGTCAGCGGGCGAGGTCGGCCACTCGGCGGATCCTTGGGCCGGCTTTGCGGAGACGAGGGGTGCTCCCCCAGATCGACCCCGGCACTCATCGGTACCGAGTCTGGAGTCATCGAAGCAACGAGCCCGGGCGCCTCAGCCGAGGTCGATGTCGCCGGGAGGGGGGTGGCACTGGACCGCGCCGGGGCCACACGACCCGGGACCAACACCAGCGCCGATACCATCGCCAGCGCCATCAGGGCACCTCCGGCGACGAGCACTGCATCCCGCCAGCGCGCCACCCGCCACCTTTGACCCCTCAACGCGCACGCCACCGGCTCCCCTCGTCAGCGGCGAACGGTACGTGTCGTCGTGGGATCACCACGGAGGGGGGCGGGCCCAGCGGCAGAGTGCAACGACATCGGCACGGGGCTGCAATGGCCTGTTACCGAGACCGGGACACCTTCGACACCCACGTCGAGGGCCCCGCTCCGTTGGACATCAGCCCGAGCCGCGTTGTCAACGGGGGCGCATGGCTGGTAGGGCAGAATGCAGTGCACGGGCCGCGACGGTGGTCCGACAGCGCTCAAGGAGGCCGAATGTCCCGCGAAGAGGTCATGATCAACACTGCCGATGGCGAGTGTCCGACGTCGGTGTTCACGCCGAGCGGGGCGGACGGTCCGTGGCCGGCAGTGATCTTCTACATGGATGGCCTGGGGATACGGCCGGTGCTGTTCGAGATGGGCCAACGACTTGCTGACGCCGGGTTCCTGGTGCTGCTGCCTGACCTGTTCTATCGGGCCGGTCGCTATGAGCCGCTTGATCCCAAAGCGGTGTTTGCCTCGGGCGACGTTCGCAAGGCGATTGGCCCGCTGATGAAATCGACGGACAACCGGCGGGCGGCGCAGGACACCGCGGCCTTCCTGACCTATTTGGCAGGTCGCACTGATGTTTCGGGTACCAAGGTGGGCACGACCGGATATTGCATGGGCGGCGCCATCTCACTCACCGTCGCGGGCACCTATCCCGACCAGGTCGCCGCGGCCGCAAGCTTCCACGGCGGTTCGCTGGCGACGGACTCCGAGCTCAGCCCGCACCTGCTCGCCTCCAGCATGAAGGCCCGGATCTATGTGGCCGCGGCAGACAAGGACAGCTCGTATCCCCCCGAGATGGCCGGGCGGCTGTGCGAGGCGTTGATGGCGGCCAGCGTTGAGCACCGCCATGACCTCTATGTCGGCGCCGCGCACGGCTGGACGATGTCAGATTTCCCGGTGTACGACGCCCCTGGGGCCGAGCGCCACTGGAAGGAACTGATCGCGCTGTTCCACGACAGCCTGGGGTAATTGGCTGTTAGCGGCCTTGGAAGAGAGGGGTCGGCCGAATTTCCGGGCCGGTTACGCCTCGGCCGCTCCCTTGATGCCCTCGAGCATCGTGGTCACATTGCCGGGCACGCCATCGGTCCAACCCTTCACCGCGGCCTCCCCGGCCTTGGCCATGGCCGGCGGCGGGTTGTACAGCCGGTAGTGCTCGGTGAGTTTCGTGCCCGAGCCGGACGCCTCCAGGCTGTAACGCCAGTGGACGATGTTGGCGGCCTTGCCCATCGTCCAGAAACCGAATTCCTTGCCGTCTTCGGCCTCAGTGATCTCCACCTTGGCGTCGTATTCCATCTTGCCCATGCGGTTGTGGCCCTCGAACCAGTCGCCGACCTTGCCGGCGCCACCATCGATCCATCGCCCGCCCATGTTCAGCGCAGACCATTCGCCGTAGCGGGCCATGTCGCTGACCAGCGCGTAGACCTTCGCTGGTGGGGCCTCGATGTCGATGGACTGGTCGTAAGAGAAAACGGGGTCGCTCATGGGCGGTAGCGTAGATCGACGGCGACGTTCGCCGCGCCGAAACGTCCGTCGAGGGCCCCGAAGAGGCGCCGTCGCAAAGGCGCAATCGCTGAGATCCGCACGCCCTTGAATCGCTCGGGCTCCGATCGCCGCGACCTCCTCAGCATGGACGATCGCCCCAGCAGCCGCGCCTCCAATGCTCCAGTTGGTCACACTGCACGTTGTCCCAGCGGCGACCGGGTCAGGCCCCGACCCAACCCTGCAGGTCGATCACCACGTGGAATGGTCTGGTTGCCCTCGAAGCGCATTCGAAACAGTTTGCCCGCCGTCCCGACCCCAAGGGTGCTCACCACATGGGTGCCGAACACGTCCGAGGTCAGAGCCTGGCCGGCGGTGCGAGTGTCATAGATCCGTACCGGGCCGGCGGTGTTGTCCTGCAGTTGCCCACTGGCGACCTCGGCGGCGCTCGGAGCGGCGCCGCCGATCTCCAGTAGAGCGAAGGTGCCCACCGCGCAGAGCACGGCGGTGGCGACGGCGATACCGATAGCACGTTGGGACAGTCTCAGTTTGGTCCTCCCGATCAAAGCGTCGAGGCGCCCCCAGGTGCGCCGGCACGTCGTCTTCAGGAATTCCCTCCCCGTCCCCCGGATACATCGGCGTCGAATCCAGGGCCCTCGTGGGCCTGCAAACGCGCTCAGTGGACTCCCGGCAGTCCCATCCACCTGCCGGATGCCCACGTTCCTGTTCCATCTCCGCGCCGGCGGATGATCTGGTCATCGCGCTGGAAAGGGGGCCGCGTCCGCGAACGGCAAGCCGGCCGCGGCCACCACGCCAGCCGCGCTTCGCTGCCGGGGACTCGACCAGTGGACCGGCTGGCTGGTGTCCAATGAGCTCGCCACGGCACCGGGCTAACCCATTGGCTTACCGTGACGCTACCTGGGCCTTACCCGACGGTGAGGTAACTACAACGTTGACGCTATCGCTTTGGCAAGGGCCGCCCTCGAGGATGGCGTCATGACCACCAAGCACCACAAACCACACCACCTCGCCGCCGGCCTCGCCATGCTCACGCTCTCCGTTGCTGCCTGCAGTGACGATGACCGACTCTCCGCCGCCGAGTTTCTCAAGCAGGGCAACGCCATCTGTGAGGCCGGCCAGGCCAAGATTGATGCCGCGGCGGCGAAGGCCTTCCCGAACCAGGACGAGCGGCCCGAGCCCGCCGCGTTCAAGACGCTCGCCAACGAGACGCTGATACCCGGCGTGAAAGAGCAACTCGACGGTGTTGCCGCCCTCAAGGCCCCCAAAGATCTCCAAGACGCCGTGGACAAGATGGTCGCCGACGGCCGGACCGCGCTCGACAAGATGGAGGCGGACATCAACACCGACACCGACGCCTTTATCGACAGCGAGGTTGACCCCTTCGGCGCCGTCAACAAGCAGGCCTCGGACATCGGCCTGACGGTCTGCGCCGAGCCCTGAATCGACTTGCCTGATACCGCTTGAGCCCATGACACCGGATGCCATGATGCTGGATGTGGAAGGTCACCTCGAGTTGTGGACGGGAGCGGGCCGCGAGCTGCTCCCGTTGCCCGCAACCAGGGCCACCATCGGGAGTTCGGACGCGGCGGACATCGTGGTAACCGATAGCTCGGTGTCACGGGTGCACGCGTTGTTCGAGTGGCTCGGCGGCTCTTGGTTCGTGCAGGATCTCGGCTCACGCAACGGCACGTTCGTCAACGGCGAGCGGGTTCAGGTCCGCCGGGTGCTGCGGGGATCGGACGAGATTCGCCTCGGCCGGGCCCGTTTGGTGTTGCGCGGTATTGGTAGTCCGACAGGTGCGGTCACCTCTGTTACCGATGATGCCCCGGTGATCACGCCCCGCGAACGCGACGTGCTGATTGCGTTGTGTCAGCCGCTGTTGTCGGGCGATCCGTTCACCGAACCCGCCTCCGTGCACGAGATCGCTACGGCCCTGACCGTCAGTGACGCCGCCGTCAAACAACACCTCGGGCGGCTCTACGACAAGTTCGGGGTGCTGGACGGGGAACGGCGACGCTCACGGCTGGCCAACGCGGTCCTGGCCAGCGGCACGGTCAGCATCGCGGATCTCGATCGGGGCTCCACGTGACCGCCCCCTTCGAGGTGCGCCGGGTTCGTCACCGCTACGACGTGATCGAAACGGTCGGCCGCGGCGGGCAGGGCACCGTGGTCAAAGCACTCGACACCCGCCACGACCGCATCGTCGCCCTCAAGATCCGCCGGCTCCCACCGAACCCGCTCGACGCCGAACGGATCCTGGCCGAGGTCCGCACGCTGCTGGAGCTACCAAGCCATCCCGGCCTGCCCATCGCCCGCGACGATTTCTATGAGGGCGACCATCACGTGCTGGTGCTGGACTGGGTGGACGGGATCGATCTCGGACGCGTGCTCGCCGCCGAGGGGACCCCGGGCCTGCCACCCTCGAGCGTATTGCGGTGGGCCGCGCAGGCGTCGGAGGCGTTGACCCACTTGCACCGGAACGATCCGCCAATCGTGCACGGCGACGTGAAACCGTCCAACCTCGTGCTCAACCGCCACGGCCGGATCGTGTGTGTGGACTTCGGGGTCTCATCGTCCCCTGGGCGCATCCAGCGTGGTGGCACGGCGGGGTACCGCGCACCAGAACTCGGCACCGCGGCACCGCCCACCGCAGCCGCTGACGTGTACGGGCTGGCGGCCACGGTGTTCGCCTTGTTGAGCGGTGAACCACCGAGCGGCGTGCTGCCGGCGTGGCATGGACTGCAACCGGAACGGGCGCGACGTATCGAAACCGCGCTCCGCGGGGGCTTGGCCATCGACCCCTCACGGCGGCCACGCAGCGTTGGCCAGCTCGTCGAATCACTCAGGGCCGGCGAGCCCGACACGCTGCCCACCGGCACGGTCACCGTTCTGTCCACCAGCATCGCGGGTGCCCCGTCGTTGTGGGAATCCCGTCCGCTGGCCATGCCCGGCGCGCTCGCCCGCCACGACCTCATCGTGGATGCGGTGGTGGAGCGCCATGGGGGCCGGCAGATCAGCGCCCCGCTCGAGGACGGTGGGACGGTCTCGGTCTTCGCCCGTGCCGCGCAGGCGGTCACCGCCGCGGTGACGCTCAACAACGAACTCGTCGGCGCCTGCGACCCCCCGATCCAGGTACGCGCCGCCGCCCATACCGGCGAGTTGAGCGGACCCGACCCTCAAGGTCCCACCGTCAACCGCGCCGCCGCCATCCGCGCCGTCGCCGGTCCCGGCCAGGTGTTGGTGTCACAGCTGACGGCGACGCTGGTGGAAGCTGAGCAACTCGATGGCATCACGCTGGTGGGACTCGGCGCCCATCACCTTGAGGGTTTTGGGTCTTCCGGCAGCGAGGTCATTGTCGCCGTTGCCGCGGTTGGCCTTGACGTGCCGCCGGACCCTTTGATTCCGCCCTACCCCGGGCTCGCCCCTTTCTCCATCGACGACGCCGATGTCTACATCGGCCGCGATGACGCCGTGACTGTGCTGCGCGGTATGCTCCGGCCGGGCCGGGTGGTTGCCGTCCTCGGTGCTTCGGGTGTGGGCAAGAGCTCATTGTTGCGGGCTGGTCTACTGCCACATCTCCCGGGAGCCACGGTGTGCACCCCTGGTAGCGACCCCCTCAGCGCGTTGCCCGCATCCGGCGACGGCCCGATCATCGTGGATCAACTGGAAGAGCTCATAGCGTTGTGCAAAGACCGCGCGGCACAGGACGCGTTCGTCGAGCGTGTCTGCGCGCATCTCGGCGGTGCGGTCGTGGCGTTGCGGGCCGATGCACTGGCAGATTTCACCCGTTTCCCGCGTCTGGCGAGGGAGATCGCCGCCCATCACCTGCTGTTGACACCCATGCGGCCGGATCAGCTGCGTGCCGCCATCGAGCAGCCGGCGGCGCAGCGGGGCCTGCAACTGGAACCGGGCCTGGTGGAACTGGTCCTGGCGGAAACCGGGGAGGCGCCGGGCAGTTTGCCGCTGGTGGCGCACGCCATGCGCGAAACCTGGACCCGTCGCAACGGTCGCCTGTTGACCGTCGCCGGTTACCAGGCGTCCGGCGGGGTACATGGCGCCATCGCGGCCTCTGCGGAAGCGGTCTTCGACGACATCCTCAACGATGATCGAGATACCATGCGGTCCGTACTTTTGCGTATGGTCCAACCGGGCGAGGGCAACGTCGACACCCGGCGTCGGGTAGAACTCGATGAGCTGCGCCAGCTCGGCGGCCCCGAGGCCACAGAGCGGGTCATCGAGCGGCTCGTCGCAGCCCGGTTGTTGACACTCGACGGGCACAGCGTGCAGCCCGCCCACGACGCGTTGCTGCGGGCGTGGCCCCGTCTGGCGGATTGGGTGGCCGAACAGCGAGAAGATCTGCGCCGCCAACGCCATCTCACCAGCGCCGCCCGGGCCTGGACGCAGAACAACCACGACCCGGGCGAGCTCTACCGTGGTGCACGGCTCCACACCGCGCTCGAGCTGGCGGAACGATCCGCGATGACGGACACCGAGCGGGCCTTCATCGAAGCGTCAGCACTGGCAGGGGCGCAGGAAGAACAGCACATGGTTCGGGTCAACCAGCGGCTGCGGGCCATGCTGTTGGGCGTCGCAGTGGCGCTGGTGGTTGCCCTTTGCGCCACCGTGGTCGCCGTCATCCAACTCGATCGGGCATCGGCGCAGCGCGATCGAGCCGACTCGGCCAGCGAACGCGCCGACATCACTCGACTGGCGGCGGAGGCGCGTGCCGCCGCTCGAACCGAACCCGACCTTGCACTGTTGCTCGCGGTGGAGGCATCCCGCCGTAGCGACACGCCCGAAACGCACAGCGCACTGCTCGAAACCGTGGCCGAGCATCCTCAGCTCGCGGCCAAGCTTCACGGTGTCAACTCGGGACTCGAAGCCATCGCCTGGTCCCCTGACGCCACGATGGTGGCCGCGCCAACCTCGGATTCCACTGGCACGCGTTTGTGGGATGGAACTTCGTTTCGCCAGCTCGGCGAGCCTCTTGCCAGCGGGGAGTCGTTTCGCCTGGACTTCGACGCGGTGTTCACGCCCGATGCCCGCACCCTCGTTGTGGCCGGCGTGGTCGAAAAGCGCGGCGAACGAGGCCCGGAGTCCGTCGTGGCCTCCCTGCAGGCGTGGGACGTGGCCACCCGCGACCTTCGGGTGACCATACCGCTCGGTGTGCTACCGGATCACGTGGTAGCCGTGGACAACACCCACGTCGTGGTGGTGGGCCGGCCGATGCCAACCGATTTCTCCGTCGCCGAGCTGGAGTCGGTGCTGGTAACCCAACGCGTGGATCTCACCACGGGTTCGGCAGGCCCCCGACAAACCCTGGCGCGGGAACCGCTGGCCACCACCACGGCCGGGACCACTGTCCTGTCACTGTCGACCGCCCGCCTGCTGTCCGTCAGCGACGTGGCCGATGCCGCCGGCGCCACCGTGCGGAGCGTGGATGTGAGCGCCTTGCTCGGGCACGATGCCTTTCCCGGGGTGCTGGGCTATGACCCGACCCGGGGGCGCCTCGCCATCGGCACCGAGTTCGGCGAGGTGCTGCTGGCCGAGTTCGATCCGACCAGTCCGCCGGGCACGGCTGCGGTTCTTATCCGACGTATCAGCACCGAAGGCGATCCCCCCTCCGCCATCACGTTTTCGCCGGACGGGTCGCTGGTGGCGGTCGGGGGATATCTCGGTTCGACCCGCCTATGGAACAGCGCCACCGGACTGGCCCACGGGCCGCCGCTGGCCGGATTTTCGGGTCAGATCAACGACCTATCGTTCAGTCCCGATGCCGCCAGGTTGGCCGTTGCCGGACTGGACGGTACCGGGTCCATCTGGAACCTTGACGGTGCACGCCCCACCGGTCATCCCATCACCGGACACCGCAACGCCGTCGTCGCCACCATGGCAACCCCCGACGGCCGCACATTCATTACCGCCGGCTTCGACGGATCGGTCCTGGCACGGGCAACGGACAGCGGCGAACCGCTCTGGAGCACCGACACCGGCCAGCCCATCTGGTCCGCCGCCATCGATCCCGGCGGGACCCGCATCGCCACCGGCGGCGCCAACGGCCAGGTTCTTGTGCTCGATGTCGCCGACGGGTCAGCGGTTCAGGAGCCGACCCGATTCGGGGAGGCCGTTGAGGCGCTGGCCTGGTCCCCCACCGAGCCGCTCATCGCCGTGGCCGCGGATCAAAGCGCTGATCGACTGCTTCACGAACTGGTGTTCCTTGACGCCAAAACCCTACGGCGCAGCGGAGACGCAGTGGGCATCGCCGCCGGCAGCGCCATCAGTCTGGCCTTTTCACGCGACGGACTGCGGCTGGCGGCGGTGTTGGACAACAACGTGGTCCGCGTGGTCGATGTCGCCGGGCGATCTCTCGAGGAGCGTTACCTGGAGAGTGTGGATGTGCCGTTTTTCGCGGTGGCGTGGGCCCCGCAAGGGAACCGCATCGCCACCGGTACCTCGGGCGGCACGGTGCAGCTATGGGACGCAGCCACCCTGGAGCCCGCAGCGCCCGCCGGCAGGCAGAGTCCGATACCGGTAAGGGGGCTGGCGTTCAGTCCCGACGGCACCGTGCTGGCGTCCACCACCGAATTCGCCACCACCCGCCTGTGGAGCGCGGCCACCGGCGCGCCGATCGGGGGTGACCTGGTGGCGGGGGCCGCGCCCATCACCATCGCCGCCATTCCCGAGCCCGAACGGCCCGAGATCCCCTTCACCCCGAGCTTCAGCACGAACGGCCTTTTGCTGTTCACCGGCGGCGACCATCCCATGGTCTGGTCCCTCGATCCGGCCGCCTGGCGGGACGCCGCTTGCGCCATCGCCGGGCGCGAACTCACCCCCCACGAATGGGCTCTCTACCTACCCGGGCAACGAGCCCGCAGGACCTGTGCCCGAGGACCGCGAGCCCAGGCGAACGATTCGCCAACGAGACGGTCCCATTCCTGAGCGATCCGAGCAGAGACCCGCAGTGTCATCTCCGAAGCCAGTTCATCCGTGTCTCATCGTCGAGCGGGCCGCACGCCGTTTCAGCAAAGACGGAAAAAATGATGTTGGCCGCTGCTTCACAAGCGAGCGCCAATCACGCCTTCGTCGTCAGGATCGCGGGTACTCGGTGCCCATCTGCCGAAGAACATCGAGCATCACATCGGGGCGGCGTGTATAGATCCCGTCGACGCCGAGCTCGATGAGGGTCCTCATGTCGTCAGGATCGTCGATGACCCACGGGAGCACTGCCGTGTCGTGGCGGTGGGAGAAGGCCAAGGTTTCGGCTGTGACGCGTACCTCGCCGCGGGGACCGATGTAGGCCGGTTGGCTGACCTTTTGGTGTGACACGAACCTCGTGTCGCCGTTGTCGCGAGCGGCTCGGGCTGCCTTTCGCTCGGCATCAGTTCCCGATGTCTCTACCTCGGGGCAGGACTCGCGGAACAATGCCACCTGTGCGCTCGTGTCGACTCCCACATACACGTCGCTCGTGCGGCCGGCCGATCGGAGCAGGGCGCACAGCGGCTGCACGGCAGATGGGCGCCGGTCCTTCAGGTCAAGTGTGAACAGGGTGTCGGGGAAGGCTTGAAGAAGCGAATCGATCGTGGGGATCGTGATGCCCTGGCCACGGAACGGGTACCGACCCTCGACGCTGAATCCCCAACCGGCGTCGAGGATGGCGAGCTGGGCATAGGACTTCGTTGCAACCGAGCCGGAACCGTTCGTCGTGCGGTCCAACGTTACGTCGTGGAACGCAATGGGGATGCCGTCCGCCGTCAGCTGGACATCGGCATCGACCACATCGCCGCCAAGGGCGAGACTGTGTTCATACGCGTAGAGGGTGTTCTCGGGAAAGAGCCCGTCACCACCGCCGTGTGGGATCACGAGCGGGCGGCCGATTCGGAAAGGGTTCGCTGAGGGAGATGATGACGTTGTCTCGACCTGAGCGCTGTTCACATGCTCGAAGCCACCACAGCCAGCCAAAAGCACAGCCGCACCGACGATCAAGCTACAGATCCGCACCGAAGGACCCTAGCCGTGCGTCCGGCGATCGGGGACGGTCGGCGCGGCCCGCCCCAACCACATCGGCGCAACTCGCTCACCATGACGGAGAGGGGTTGACTTGACCGTCCTCCGCTTCCAGTGAACATGCACGTTCACTGCAGCAGCACTGCACAGAGCCTGCATGTTGACCCTTCACGGTGAGGTCCAAACAGTCCGATTCGGACCGGACCCAGCGTTGAGGAGTCGTCATGAACGATCGAGCCCTTCGGCGAGCCAAGGGTAACGAGGTTGCCGAAGTCATTGCCATCGCACCGTCGCCGCAGGAGGATGGCGAGTCGATCCTGGTGGCCGCACTTGATACCGGAAGCGACGGCCGTCGACTGCTCGGACTCGGCGTGACCGCTCTGTGCGTGGTGGCCGCCGCCGCCTTCGGCGTGACAGCGCTGATCCAAGGCGCCCGACCCGAGCCCGCCGACCCCAGCCTGCTCACCCCTGACACTGCGGCGGAGACCGACCTTGCTGTCCAGTTGCCCAGAGACGTCGTCCAACCTCGTCAGGGTGCGCGGTATTGCTTCGAAGGCTTTGACCCCCCGGCGGCGCCATGCCACGAAGAACAATGGAGCGCCGCGCGAGCCTCAACCCAGCCGTGTGGACGCGCCGCTGGCGGTGGGCCGGCTCTCGTGGTGGCGGCAACGGGGTAGAGTCCTCCCAGGCTGCTGGGGGTGCAGATGGCGGTGGAGTTCCGGGTGTTGGGACCGCTGGAGCTGCTGCGGGACGGACAACCGATCGCCGTATCGAGCGCAAAGCAGCGGCTGATGCTCGCGGTGTTGCTCTCACACGCCAATGATGTTGTGAGCGTCGACGCGCTGGTGGGGGGGCTGTGGTCCAGCGGCGCACCGAGCACGGCCTTGGGCGTGGTCCGGTCCTATGTCAGCCACCTGCGCAAGGTGCTCGAAACACCGGCCTCCACTTCCGCCAAGCCGCAGGTCCTGGTGGGGATGGATGGGGGCTACCGGTTGGTTGTGCAATCGGAACTGTTCGACGCGGCCCAGTTCGAGCGGCTGCACCGCGCCGGTCGGGCGGCCATGGACGAAGGAAGGTACGCAGACGCGATCGGGCTGCTGAACGGCGGCTTGGCATTGTGGCGGGGTCGCGCCTTCGGGGATCTGGCCCACGAAGCGGCGATGCAGCCCGCCGCGCAGCGGTTGCAGGAGCTGCACACCCTCACGTTCGAACACCGAACGGATGCCGCCATGGCGCTCGGCGGTCACCGCGAGATCATCGGCGAGCTCGAAGCCGCCCTGAGCGAGTACCCGCTGCGCGAAGGGTTGTGGGCTCAGCTCATGGTGTGCCTCTACCGAAGCGGCCGTCAGGCAGAAGCGCTCGGCGCGTATCAGCGGCTGCGCCGTCACCTTGGGGAGGAACTGGGCCTCGAGCCCAGCGTTGAACTGCGCCGCCTCGAATCCGACATTCTCCAACAGGGCCCGCAACTCGACTGGGTCGCCCCCTCCCCGGCGCGGGGCGCGGCGAGTCCGGATGTCGGCACCAACAGCGCAGTCACAAAGCCCCCGCTGTCGGAGAGCTTGAACCGTCGCGACAACGTCACCGGTCCTTTCGGGACCGTGGCCACTCTTGTCGGCCGGGACCGGGAGTGGGACCAGCTCGTCAAGTGTTGGCAAACGTCCGCACAGGGCCACGCGCAGCTCGTGCTGGTGCGAGGCGAAGCGGGCATCGGGAAATCCCGGCTCGTGGAGGACTTCCGGGCCTGGTGCGCCCGCATTGGGGTGTCGACCGCTTCGGCCCGTGCCTACGAGGCTGAGGGCAGTCTCTCCTACGCGCCGATCATCGACCTGCTCCGGTCTCAGGTCGTACGCCCCGCACTGGCCAGGCTGGACACCGTGTGGCTGAGCGAGATCGCCCGCCTGTTGCCTGAACTGCTCGTTGGGCAGCGCGACCTGCCCCCACCCGGCCCGCTCGGAGCGAATGAGCGGACGCGGCTCTTCGAAGCGATGGCCCGAGCCATAGCCTCCGCCGGGGTCTCGCGCGCGCTCGTGGTGGACGACCTCCAGTGGTGTGACGCCGATACGCTCCAGTTCCTCCACTTCCTCCTGCGCTTCTCGCCGGGCGCGCCGCTCCTCGTCCTCGCCACGGCGCGAGACGAGGACGTGGGTCCCGACCATCCGCTCCACGCGATGGTGGCCGGCCTGCGTGCGATGGACGCCCTGGTCGAGGTGCCTCTCGGGCGCCTTGACCAGGCTGCGGCTCGCGCTCTCGCCGAGGAGCTGGTCGGGGAGGACGAGGAGACGATTCGTCGGGTTGTCGAAAGTTCAGAGGGCAACCCGCTGTTCCTGGTGGAGATCGCCCGCAGTGGCCTGGCGGCAGCGGAGACGGAGGCCGGGGCCGGTCCCGCGGCCCTCCTCCCCGTGCGGGTGCAGTCCGTGATCGAGGCGCGCCTGGCCCGGCTGCCCCATTCGGCAGGCGAACTGGCTGACGCCGCCTCAGTTGTTGGAAGGGCGTTCAGCGTTGAGGTGGTCAGCCGGTTGCTGCACGAACGCGGCGAGGGCGACGCGGTGGCGGCCATTGACGAGCTTTGGCGTCGTGGGATCCTCCAGGAGCGAGGGGTCGACGCCTACGACTTCAGCCACGACAAGATCCGCGAGGTCGCTTACGCCCGCATCCCCCCGGCCAGACGCCATCGCCTCCACGCCGAACTCGCCGCAGTGCTCGAGGACCTGCACGCGGACGCCCTTGATGCCGTCGCGGGCCAGATCGCTGTGCACCACGACCGGGCCGGCGCCAGCGAGCGGGCGGTGCAGTTCTACCAGCGAGCCGTCGAGGTGGCCCACCGCGTCCACGCCCACGACGACGTGATAGCCCTCAGCGGGCGAGCCCTGGAGTTACTCGCGCAACAGCCCGGCAGCCCGGAGCGCGATGATCGGGAGCTGGCGTTGCTGGGCCCGCTGGGCGTCGCGCACTATGCCGGTCGGAGCCCCGCGAGCCCGGAGGTTCGCCGGGTGCACGAGCGGGCGACGGCCCTGCGGGCCGGCCGAGGACTTCCCGCCGACCCGTCCAGTCTGCGGCTGCTGGCCAACTATGCGATCAGCCGGCGGGACTATGTGCAGGCCCATCGACAGGGTGAGGCACTCCTGGCCCAGGCCGAGGGCAGCGGCGGCGACCCGGTCCTGCTCACCGAGGCCCACTATGTCCTCGGCGTGAGCAACTTCTGGCTGGGCTCCTTCGAGTCCTCTCGCCGCCACCTGCAACGCTCGCTGGCCGAGTATCGCCCCGAGCTCGCCGTCACCCACATCGCACGCTTCGGCCAGGACCCCCGGCCGATCTGCCTCGTCCGGCTCGCCTGGACGTCGTGGCACCTGGGCCACTTCGAGGAGGCCCAGCAGCTACGCAACCTCGCCCTCGAACACGCCGGGGACCACCATCAACTCCACACCGACGCCTACGTCCGGCTCTTCGCGGCGTGGCTGGCGTTCGACGCAGGTGACGGCGAGGCGATGACCGCGCTGGTGGGCGGCCTCGGCGAGACCGCACAGCACAGCCTGTGGGTAGCCGCGTACACGAAGATCTTCCGGGGCTGGGATGAGGTCATGCAAGGAGACATCCCAGCGGGCACCCGGACGATCGAGAACGCCATCGACGAGGCCTGCCGTGCCCAGTATGCGATGTGCGAGCCGCTCGGATTGCTCCTACTGGCTCGCGCGTACGCCCGTGGTGGAGCGCTGGACGCCGCGGTACAGGTCGCGGCCACCGTCGCCGTGATCGCCGAACGGGAGATGCCGTTCCACGAGGCCGATGCGTTCCGCCTCTACGGAGACCTGCTCGCAATGAGCGGGGGCGAACACAGCGCCATCGAACGGGCGCTCCGGCACGCGGTGGACACCGCGGCCCGGCAGGGCGCCGTCGTCCTCGAGGTGCGCGCCCGCACAAGCCTGGCCCGATGGCTACGGCACAAACGACCCGTCGAGGGGCAGGCTGAGGAGCGCCGCCTCGACACGCTTCGCCGGCGGCTCCCTGGCGTGACGTTGGCAGACTTCGTCTAGTTCAGACACGGCCCGTTCGCGGGTCCTGTACTGCGCTCACCCGCCCAAACTTCCGGCCGGGGCGGGTCACCTGCTGCAATCGGTGCCGCCCGGGTACCGCTTGCAGCTCGGGCCCGAAGCGCTTGACGTTGACCGGTTCGCGGCGCGTGTCCAGCAGGCCCGGGTCTGTGCCGATGCCAACGACACCCTCGGTGCCGCAGCGCTGCTACGCCACGCGCTGGGGTTGTGGAGGCGCTGCGGGCTCTGCTATCAGGCGGCTGCTCCGCGACGAACTCGGTGTGGAACCGAGCCCCGCCCTGCGAGCGCTGGAGGCGGCCGTACTCGCCCAGGACCCCAGTCTTGAACTGGCGCCCACCGCGGCGGCCAGGCGGGTGCTGCCGGACCCCTTCGGACCGGCCTCCGGACACCGACATCGAACACTGGGTTGAGGATGTGCGGGTCATTCTGGACGCCGTCGACGCCGACGTGCGCCACACGTTGGCGCTCATCGACACGCCGACACTCGTGCTACATCCCACCGGCGACCTGCGGGTGCCCGTGGAGACCGCCAGGTACATGACGGCGCGGATCCCCGGCGCGGTGCTCACCATCGGCCCTGCCCGCCAAGGCCCCGCCGTCGCCATCGCCCGGAGCATCGCGTCGGCTCGCCCGACTGAGCGAGGTGCTCGTCTCACAGACCGTGCGAGACCTGGTCACAGGATCGTCACTCGCGTTCCGACAACGCGGCCAGCACAGGCTCACCCAGTCCCCGCCACCGTGGCACGTCTTCGCCGTCGATCGAGACTGACGCACCATCGCACGAGCGCCACGGCGGGCAAAGCGTCCCCTGAGTTGCGAACGTTGGACGCGGTGCCCGGGAACCTGCCGGTGCAATCCACGAATCTTGTTGGCCTGTACTGGGTGTCACCCCTCAGGCTGGTTCGACGGTCACGGAAAGCATTGCGAACGTTCTTTCAGGCAGACGCCTGTTGCGTGAGGGACTGCTGTACACCGAAGAACGCCAGCTCTGGGACCGACACGTCAGCGTCGCGCGGGATGCCGCGCCGGTCGAGGCGCTCCACGGGGACCTCCAGCAGGGTCTGGCCCTGTTTGACAGCACCATCGATTCGCTGCATCGCGCCGGCAACATCGCGAACGTCGCCACCGTCTTGGCCCATCTCACCGTCGTCTTCGAGAGCATCGAGCGGCCCGAAATCGGCGCCACCATCTACGGCACCAGTACCAGCGATGGCATCAGCACCATGAGCGTGGTCGACCTAACCGCAGTGGTGGATCGCCTCCGAACAAAACTCGGTGACACCGTCTTTCACGAGCGTGTCGCCATTGGGTCAGCCATGGGGCCCGTCGAATCAGTGCTCTACGCCCGACAGCAGATTCAACTCGTCGCGCAGAACGCCAAACTGGACCGTCACGGCCGGCCGGCGCCCGCCGAAACCATAGTCACACCAGCGTAGTTACTTGACATCCGTTCCAGGTTGGACGAGGGTGCTTGAAGAGGGATTAGACGAGGTGCCGTTGCCAGGCTCGCCTATTCCGCAACGTGATCGCCTTCAGTGTTCAACGCTCGACGAGCAGAGGAGGTCTGATGCCAGACAATTCCGCTATTGCTGAAGCTGTGTTCGAGTCGTGGGAGAAGCGGGACTTCACGGCCATCGTCGAGAAGATGGTCGACGGTGTGGTGGTGAATGCGCCCGGGTCAGCGGAGCTCAAAGGCAAGGCTGCCGTGAAGGATTGGTATGCCTCGTGGGCTATCGCCTGCCCCGATGGAGTCGCGGGCGCCAAGTGCGTCGGAGCCACCAAGGACACCGCCGTCATGGAGGGTGTCTACGCTGGTACGAACACTGGCATCTTCGGGTCCTTCCCGCCTACGGGTCGCACCGTCTCCTTGCCCTGGACGAACGTGTACAGATTTGACTCCACTGGCAAGATCCTGACGGTCAATGCATATTTCGATCTGGTCACACTCCTGACTCAGCTCGGCCACATGGAGCCTCTCTCCTAAGGCCCCAACCGATGCACCTGCCCTGGCCTGGATTACTATCCGGTAATGGGTCAGTGAAGGGGTATCGCTGCTGCCCGGGATGTCGCTTTGATGGCCAATTCAGCGGCGTCAAGAAGTGTGCGCGGCGCTTGGATGGGGTCGCTGTCCGTGTCGTTGGTGTATTGGTCGATCACGGTCTGGCTGCTCTGGGCGCGACGCAGCTGGGTCGGCGCGGCGCAGAGCGAGGGCCTTGAGGTGGATGCCGTTGGCGACGCCGCTCTGCTACCAGGCAGCGGCTGATAGCTCTGACACCCGTTGCGTCATTCTGACGGCTGCGTCGGTGTCGCTGCCGGCGGCCGCGGCGGGCAACGCGCTCTGCAATGGCAGCGAGCACCGCGGCCCGAGCGTTCGTCTTGGGCGCATGGGCGAGGGCGTCAACGGCACGGGCGGTTCTGGCGTGGTCGCCGTGGTGGATGAACGCCGCAGTGGCGTGGCACCAGAACACCGGGTCGAGCATTCCCGCCGCGGCGGCCGCCTCGAATTGGATGATCGCCGGGCTCAAGTCGCCGCTTGTCCACGCGGTCCAGGCTTGCACGGCGCGAACCCGCCACAAGGTGAGCTCCTCGAGGTGGTCGACCGCGACGAGCACCTTCTCCGCCCAATCGCCGATCTCGAAGCAGCATAACTACAGGCAAACTCCAGGATTCGGGGCGGGCGTCACCGGGCGGATCACACCGATACCGCCCGGCAGCGCCGGTGATCGAGCGGGTCGACCGAGTCGCTGGTGGCGAATACCGCGCGTGCCGGATCTGCCTCAACATCCGGTGGCGTCGCGCAGGCGTCGGCACGCCTGGGCGAGCCGCGGGGGCCCGAGCTTGACGATCGGCCGGCGAAACGCACCCCGGGGAATCGTGTGGATATTGTCGAAGTTGACGACGCAGTCCGTCGGCACACCGTCGTCGGCGGCGGTGAGCTCGAGCTCGGAAACGAGTCCCCGAACGGTTCGGGTGATCGCCGCCACGACGACGGACCCGATGCGATCGGCCACCGGGTCGCGGGTCAGCACGAGCACGGGACGATCACCGCCCGGTGTGGCGGCGAACCACACCTCACCGTGCTGCATCGGCCCAGTCCGCCCAGTCCTCGGCCGGACCCCACTCGGCGATCTGCCCGATTGCTGACTCGTCGTCGGTGAGCGGCCGGTCCACCCAGGCCACGGCGTCGTGTTCGGAGGCGAGGCGCGTGAGATGACGGTGAAGGGCCTGCCGCAACAGTTCGGACTTGTCGATGCCGAGCTCATCTGCCCAGCGTTGCGCTGCTGCTGCCTCGTCGTCGTCGACCCGGAAGCTGAGCATCGTCATACAGTCATACTATCTCGTATGACGGGACCGAGAGCAAGGGCTTTCCGAACATCCGCTCAGCGGCGCGGAGCACCGGATACCGCTCGGCACGCCGGGTATAGAGCGGTCGCGATCGTGGGTGCCCTGAGCGAGGTGCGCCGGAGTGATCGGTACGCGGTGCCCTACCGCCGGCGGGTGCGGTACTCGGGTGATTGGGACGCGCTGCTACGCGTTCTTCGGCTAGATATGCCTTCGTTTGGACGCGACGCGATGTGCTGCGGCGAGTGCGAGACGGGTCCACGCGATCAGTTCGTCGTGGTCGTCGAACAGGCGGGCTGGTGCTCGCCAGAAGGAAAGGTCGATGGTCTGGCCGCCTTTCCTGTAGTTCAGCGACGGCGCTGAAGCGGCCTCGGCGAACGCTTCTCGGTTCTGGCCGTCGACTCGGAGGTATAGTTCGTTGTCGTTGACCATGGCGAACATCACACCGTCGCAGAACACCCCGGTCTTGCCAAACATGCGCCGCAACGAGACCGCCCCGAGGGGGCTGAGCTCATCGCAGAGGTAGGAGCCGAACTCTGCACTGGCAACCACTACGACCTCGTCACGTTGCCGTCACTGTGTCAGTGAGCACCGCCGGTCGGCGGTGTCGAGTACAGCTCCTCGAAGCCCGTCGGCCAGACGGGAACCTCGGCTGCCAACCGGCCAGGAGCTTGGCCGCACACAGGTCGTGCACGTCGAGGCACCAGCCGGTTGTTCCTGTACTGCGATCGACGAGCGGCACCAAGCGCTCACCCCACCCCGGTGCGAGCAGCGCCGTCGAGAGCCCGACGCCCTGGGCATAGACGCCATGCGTCTCGTGGAACATCGACGCCTCGCCGATGGCGCCATCGATGAGATCCGCACGCCGTCCATCCGCGTCATCGAGCGGCACGATGTCCGCCTCGACGGAGACCGTCGCCTCACCAGGGAGCAACGCCTCGCCGTAGGAAGCCAGAATCGCTTGGCTGCCGATCACCACGACATCGTCAGCATGCACGATCGCGCCGGCAGCACGGATCAAATGCTCCAGTTGGTCACGGCGCACGCTGTTGCAGTCCCATCGCTACCAACCGCTCCGCCGGCGTGAGCACACCAGCGAACGGCGTACTCGGGCGCAGGTCGCACGCTATTTGCGAACGCGACAACATCACATCGATCAACTCCACCAGCGAGCCGTCCAATAGCGCCTCCCACTGGTCGAGCCACCCCGCCGCATGCCGCGCGGTATCCGCCGCCCGCATCGTCGCCACGTTGGCCTTCGCCTTGGCCAACACGACATCAGGATCGGCCACCAACCGCTCCGCGATCACCTGATGCAACCGCAAGCTCCTCTCCTCCGACGCGCCGAGCTGCAATACCCGCGACACATGACATTGTGCGCCCGCCGCAGCGACGAGCCGGAAGAACAGCTCCACCGACGGCACTACCGACCCCGACTCGTACGCCGACAGCCGGCTCCGCGATGTCCCCACCCGTCCAGCCAACTCCGCCTGCGTCAAACCCGCCGACCGCCGAGCACCCCGCAACGCCACAGCCCAATCCACCCGTCGAGCGTATCAGATCCGGTACATACGGGCTATTCGTGCGTAGGACCTTCTGGGTAGGGGGGTGAGGGTTCAGGTCTTCCGCCCGTCTGACGTGGGGCCGAGTTGAGTCGATGCGTACAGGGATGCGATGGCGGCGGCCGTACGGCGTTCTTCATGTGAGGTGGGTCGAGCGCCGGCCGGGGTGATCAGGAAGCTGCCTACGCGTTGTCCTCTGGCGATGGCGGGAAGCTCGACCCGGGAGGGGAGCCGGGCTCGGTCGGGGTTGAGGCGCGTGAGGTAGCCCATCGTGTCACCGGAGGGTAAGAGGATGGGTGTGTCGCCTTGTACGGCCGGACCGGGTTTCCAGGTGCAGTCCGAGAGGTCGAGGAGGACGGTGAGGTGGTGGCAGGCAATGGTGGCGAGGTGTTCGGCGGGTGGGGCGCCGAGGGCGGCGTTCGCGAACTCGACGAGGTGGTCGAGTTCGGCTTTGCGGGTTGCGGCGTTGGCATGGAGGCGAACACCTCGACTGGCGAGGACTCCGGCGACGAGCCCGACGACGAGGAGGGTGAGGGCGGTGACCGCTTCGTCGTTGTCGTCGATGGCGAGGCTGTAGTGAGGTTCGGTGAGGAAGAAGTCGTACGCGGTGGCTGCGGTGATCGCTGCGCTGATGGCGGCGCCGGCAGCGCTGAACGCGGCGACGATGACAACGCAGGCGAGCAGCACGACTGCGATGGTGGGGCCGTGGTCCGAGCGGAGCGGGATGGAAGCGACGGCAATCCCGATGGGCAGGGCGACGGCTGCGGTATACGCGAGCACCTTGCGCCAATACGATAGTTGGGCCCGTTCGCCCGGTTCGAACGTCTCGGATCGTTGGCGGGGTTGGCGGGGTTGGCGTGCCGGGCGATGGGTGGTCGCGGTCATTGGTGCCTCGCTGCGGTTCATGGATTCGGTGGGCTTTGCGGCTGGCGGATCGCCTGGCTGAAGGACGGGTTGGGCCATGCAGCGGTCCCACCCCTTGGTCGTGGGGGTCTGCGTCCTTACGTGCCGGGCGGTTCGGTCGACGGGGGTTGGTCCGTTGGGGGATGGAAGCGGTAGCCCATGGCGGGTGCGGTCAGGAAGTAGCGGGGATGACCCTGTTCGGGTTCGAGCTTGCGGCGGATGTGGGCCATGTGGACGCGGAGGTAGTTGGTCTCCTCGCCGTAATCTGGGCCCCAGACCTCCTGCAGCAGTTGCCGTTGCGTGACGAGCTTGTCGGGGTTGCGAACGAGGACCTCGACGATGCCCCACTCGGTTGGCGTGAGGGCGATTTCGTCGCCGTTGCGGGTGACAGTCTTCGCGGCGAGGTCGACGACGAAGTCGGGGGTCGAGATGATGGCGGCCTCCTCGGCCGGCGCCACTCGCCGGAGTGCGGCTCGGAGGCGGGCGAAGAGCTCGTCCATACCGAAGGGTTTGGTGACGTAATCGTCGGCGCCGGCGTCGAGGGCGGCGACCTTGTCGCGTTCGGCGCCGCGGGCCGACAGGATGATGATCGGAACGTGGCTCCAGCCTCGTAGGCCGTGTATGACGTCAATGCCGCTCATGCCGGGGAGCCCGAGGTCGAGGATGACGGCGTCGGGGTGATGTTTTGCGGCGAGGCGGAGGGCGTCCTCTCCGGTTGGTGCCGAGTCGGGCTGGTAGCCACGAGCGCGGAGGTTCGCGGTCAGGGCGCGAAGGATGGGTGGCTCGTCGTCGACTACGAGGATCCGGGCGGTGGTCATCTCGCGATGTCCAGTTCGACCACCATCGTCGTGCCGCCGCCCGGGGTGTCTTCGACGGTGAGTTCGCCGCCCATGGCTCGGGTGAACCCGCGGGCCACGGCGAGTCCCAGACCGACGCCTGCGCCGAGGCGGGGCGTGGCATCGTCGAACCGCTGAAACGGGTGGAAGATCAGGTCGCGTCGGTCTGGCGGGATGCCGTGGCCGCGGTCGACGACCCGCAGCAACACGTGTCCGCCCGCTGTCCCGGCTTCGACGTGGACGGGACAATTACTGTGGCCGTGGGTGATGGCGTTGTCGACCAAGTTGGCCACGACACGCTCGAGAAGTGCTGGGTCGGCGTCGACGGCAGGGCAGCTTTCTGGGACGTCGATGACGACCTCGCGGGCACGCTGACCGAGGCCGGCGATGGCGCTGGGGACGACTTCGTCCAGGGTGGTCGGTCGGAGGGCAGGTGAGATCGCGTCGGCGTGGATGCGGGACATGTCGAGGAGGTTGTCGACGAGGTTGGTGAGCCGGTCGGTCTCGTCCTCGACGGTCTTGAGGAACTCGGCGGTCTCTTCTGGTGTCCAGGTGACGTCGTGCTGGCGGAGGCTGTTGACGGATGCCTTGATCCCGGCGAGGGGCGTGCGAAGGTCGTGTGACACCGCTTGGAGCAGGGCGCTGCGCAGCTCGTTGGCTTCCTCCAGGGCCGCCGACTCCGCTGCTTGTTGGTGGAGCTGTCGCCGGTACAGCGCAGCCGACAGGTTGGCCGCGAACGCGTTGAGCACGCGTCGATCCCCGGCGGCGAGCCGGCCACCGGATAGTGCGAGCACCAGCTTGTCGCCGATGGAGTGAGTTTCGTCGGCGGCAGTTGGATCCTCGACGGTGACGCCGTCGCCGGCCTCAACCCTCCACATTTGGCCGGAGCGCCGCAGGAGGGTGACACCGGCGAGCGCGAAGGATCGACGCAGGTGCGACAGCAGTGCCGGTAGCGGGTCGGGTTCAACGACGCCGCTGGCCAGGCTCGACAGGGTTTGTGCTTCAGCGCTGGCGATTGCGGCCTCGGCGCTTCTTCGGGCCGCAACGGCAACGAGGCCGCTGACGATGCTGGCGGTCACGAGGTAGGCGGTGAGAGCCAACACATTCTCGCCTTCGGCGATGGTCCAGGTGTGGATGGGCGGGGTGAAGTACCAGTTGACCGCCAGGAAGCCGGCGAGTGCGGCGACTAGCGCAGGCGCGATGCCTCCCATCGCTGACGCAACGACGACGAAGAGCAGGTACAGCACGATGACGGTGGGCAGTCCGACGTTGTCGCGCGCCCGGGTGAGTACCAAGGTGAACAACGGGAGGCCTCCGAGGGTGAACCCCCAGCTGAGGGCTCGCCGGCGCGGCGCCAGGGGGGCGCCTCGCCGGCGCAGGCGCGGCAGGGCGACCTCGGCCGGTGACGGCTCGTGGGAGATGACGTGGACGTCGATGCGTCCGGAGAGGCGGACGACGCGGTTGATGACCGACCCGTGCGTGAGCTCGTGCCAGCGGCTGTGGCAGCTGCTGCCTACGATGATCTGGGTGGCGTTCTCGGCGCAGGCGAAGTCGATCAGTGCCGCGGCGATGTCGCCGCCGGCGGTCTCGTGGTACTCGCCCCCGACCTGTTCGAGAAGCTTGCGATGTGTCCCGAGCAACTCAGTGGGAGGCCCGGCGAGTCCTTCTTGACTGCGGACGTGCACGCCGAGCAGGTCGCCGTGAGCACGTTGGGCGATGCGGGCGGCGCGACGGATGAGATCCTCGGTGCCCGGGGCGCCGGTGAGCGCGACGACGACACGTTCCCGGGTTTCCCATTGATCGCTGATACCGTGCCGCTCGCGGTACTCCTCGAGGGCGACGTCGACCTGATCGGCGACCCACAACAGGGCGAGCTCACGCAGCGCCGCGAGGTTGCCTTCGCGGAAGTAGTTGGTGAGCGCCGCATCGACCTTCTCGGCCGAGTAGATGTTCCCGTGTGCCATCCGCCGGCGCAATGCCTCAGGGGTCATGTCGACGAGTTCGACCTGGTCAGCGGCCCGCACGATCACATCGGGAATGGTCTCGCGCTGCACGATGCCGGTGATGTGCTCGACCACGTCGTTAATCGACTCGAGGTGCTGGATGTTGACCGTGGAGATCACGGTGATGCCGGCGTCAAGCAGCTCGTTGACGTCCTGCCAGCGCTTGGCGTTGCGCGAGCCCGGCACGTTGGTGTGGGCGAGCTCGTCGACGAGGGCGATCGTCGGTTTGCGGGCCAGAACAGCGTCGAGATCCATCTCCTCAAACGTTGTGCCCCGGTAGTCGAGCTTGCGGCGCGGGATCACCTCGAGGTCGCCGATCTGCTCAGCGGTGCGCACCCTACCGTGGGTCTCGACGTAACCGAGGACGACATCGGCTCCGCGGTCGCGTCGACGCCGACCTTCGTTGAGCATGGCGAAGGTCTTGCCGACGCCCGGGGCGGCGCCCAGGTAGACGCGCAACGTGCCGCGAGCCATGCCCTCAGTCTCCGCTACCCGGCCCCATCGAGGGCGAGATTCAGCTCAAGCACACTGACCGCTTCTTCCCCGAGGAACCCAAGCACCCGCTCTGACGTGTGCACCTCGACGAGGCGCAGGACGTCCTCGACGGCCACGTCGCGGGCTGCGGCGACACGAGCGGCCTGTAGGCGGGCGTTCGCCACCGAGACGTGCGGGTCGAGGCCCGAGGCGGACGCGGTGACGGCGTCGACGGGAACCTCGACGTCACCGTCGAGCCCGTTGAGTTCCCGATAGGCGTCCACCCGCTCGGCGACCGCATCGAGGAGCACGTCGTTGGTGGGCCCCAGGTTCGACGCGGAACTTGCGGTGCCGTCATAGCCGTCGCCGGCCGCGGACGGCCGTGGGTGGAACCATTCGTCGCCCTCGAAGCCCTGGCCGATCAAGGTGGACCCGACCACTTGGCCGTCGCGCTCGACGAGCGAGCCGTCCGCCTTGTCGTCGAACGCGAGCTGCGCCACGCCGGTGACCGCGAGTGGGTAGATGAGACCGCACAGCACCGTGAACACGAGGAGCGCCCGCAGCGCCGCGATGAGTTGGGCGCGCATGTCAGCTCACCCCCAGCGTGGTGATGACGAGGTCGATCGCTTTGATGCCAACGAACGGCACGACGAGCCCTCCGACGCCGTAGATGAGCAGGTTGCGGCGCAGCACCTGGGCGGCGCTGGCTGCTCGGAACCGCACGCCCCGCAACGCCAGTGGGATGAGTGCGACGATAACAAGCGCGTTGAAGATGACCGCGGAGAGGATCGCCGATCGAGGCGACTCCAGGTTCATGACGTTGAGCCGGTCGAGCTGGGGGAACACACCGAGGAACATCGCCGGGATGATGGCGAAGTACTTGGCGACGTCGTTGGCGATCGAAAACGTGGTGAGCGAGCCGCGGGTGATGAGCAGCTGCTTGCCGACCTCGACGACCTCAATCAGCTTGGTGGGGTTGGAGTCGAGGTCGATCATGTTCCCCGCCTCCTTGGCCGCCTGGGTTCCGGTGTTCATGGCGACGCCGACGTCGGCCTGGGCGAGAGCGGGCGCGTCGTTGGTGCCATCGCCGGTCATCGCCACGAGCCGCCCTCCGGCCTGTTCGCGGCGGATGAGCGCCATCTTGTCCTCGGGCGTCGCCTCGGCCAGGAAGTCGTCAACGCCAGCCTCATCGGCGATGGCCTTGGCGGTCAGCGGGTTGTCTCCGGTGATCATCACCGTGCGGATCCCCATGCTCCGCAACTGATCGAACCGATCCCGCATCCCGGACTTCACGATGTCCTTCAGTTGAATGACGCCCAGCACGCGCACGATCCCTGTGCCGTCGTCCGCCTCGGCCACCACGAGGGGGGTGCCGCCCTCGGTGGCGATGCCCTTCGCGATGGCGTCCATCGCATCCGGCGCGATCCCGCCCTCACCCAGGACCCATCCGCGGACCGAGTCCGCCGCACCCTTTCGGACACGGCGCCCGGCGAGGTCAACACCGCTCATGCGGGTCTGAGCGGTGAACGGCACCAACGTCGCGTCGGCGAGCGATTGCCCGGCGAGCGCGTAGTCCTTCTCGGCGAGGGCGACGATCGAGCGGCCCTCGGGGGTCTCGTCGGCGAGGCTGGACAGCATCGCGGCGTCAGCGAGCTCGTGCTCGGGCACGCCCGGCACGGGCAGGAACGCGGTGGCTTGCCGGTTGCCGAGGGTGATCGTTCCGGTCTTGTCGAGCAGCAGCGTGGCGACGTCACCAGCCGCTTCCACGGCGCGGCCGCTCATGGCGAGCACGTTGCGCTGCACCATGCGGTCCATGCCGGCGATGCCGATGGCGGAGAGCAGCGCGCCGATGGTCGTGGGGATGAGACAGACCAGCAGCGCCACGAGGACAAGGACGTCCTGCTCCGCTCCGGAGTAGATGGCGAAGGGCTGCAGTGTCACCACCGCGAGCAAGAAGATGATGGTGAGACCGGCGAGGAGGATGTTGAGGGCAATCTCGTTCGGGGTCTTCTGCCGAGCGGCACCCTCGACCAGCGCGATCATGCGGTCCAGGAACGTCTCGCCCGGCTTGGCGGTGATCTCCACCACGACACGGTCCGACAACACCTTGGTGCCCCCCGTCACCGCGGAGCGGTCGCCGCCAGACTCGCGAATCACCGGCGCCGACTCGCCAGTGATGGCGGACTCGTCGACGCTCGCTATGCCCTCCACGACCGTGCCGTCGCTGGGTACAACATCGCCGGGCTCGCACACGACCCGGTCACCGATCTCCAGCAGCGAGCTCGCCACGTCATGGACAGCGCCGTCAGGGCCGACCCGGTGAGCAACGGTGTCGGTTCGGGCCGCGCGCAAGGTGTCCGCTTGGGCCTTGCCCCGCCCCTCAGCGACGGCTTCCGCGAAATTGGCGAACAGCACAGTGAGCCAAAGCCACAACGCGAGCAGGCCCGCGAACACATTCTCCTCGGCGGTCGACGACGCCGCGTCCCGCACGAACAGCAACGTCGTGAGCACGCTGCCCAGCTCCACGACGAACATGACAGGGTTGCGGACCATGATCCGAGGATCGAGCTTCACGACGCTGTCACGCAGCGCGCGCCGCACGATCGCCGGTTCCAGCAGCGACCGCGCCCCTGCAGGCCGGGTGCGGGCCTTGGCGACCGGTGAACCCAGCCGCGGTGCACGCTCCTGGGCGGTCAACAGATCCTCCTTCACAGCCCCAACCCCTCGACGAGTGGTCCCAGCGCCAACGCAGGGAAGAACGTCAACCCGACCACGATCACGACGACACCGACGAGGAGCCCGGCGAACAGCGGCGTGTCGGTCGGGAATGTACCGGCCGACGGCGGCGCCGGTTGCTTCGCTGCCAGGGACCCGGCGATGGCGAGCACGGGGACGATGAGCAGGAACCGGCCGGCGAGCATCGCCAGCCCGAGCATCGTCGTGTACCAGTCGGTCGCGGCATTCAAGCCGGCGAACGCGGAGCCGTTGTTGTTCGCCGCGGAGGTGAACGCGTAGACGATCTCGGACAGGCCGTGCGGGCCCTGGTTGAGGATCGAGGATTTCGCCGTGCCCATCAACACCGAGATCCCGCTGAAGACGAGCACTGCGACCGGCGCGGCGAGGATGTACAGCACAACGAGCTTCATCTCCGCTGCTTGGATCTTCTTGCCGAGGAACTCCGGGGTTCGCCCCACCATGAGCCCGGCGATGAACACGGCCAGCAGCGCGAACACGAGCATCCCGTAGAGGCCGGCACCGACCCCGCCCGGTGATACCTCGCCGAGCATCATGTTGACCAGCGGCACCGCACCGCCGCCCGGGGTGAAGCTGCCGTGCGCCGCGTTGACCGCGCCGGTGGAGGTGCCCGTCGTGGTAGCCGCGAACAGACCGGACGCGGCGGCACCGAAGCGCACCTCTTTGCCTTCCATGTTCCCTGCCGCCTCGGCGACCCCTCGAGTCGTGCAGCAGCGGGTTGCCGTTCGCCTCGAATGCCATTGCGGCCACGGCCGAGCCTGCCCACAGCGCGAACATCGCCGCGAACACCGCCCAGCCCTGACGACGGTTCTTCGCCAACGTCCCAAAGGTGTACGTCAGCGCGAACGGGATCACGAGGATCAGGAACATCTGCAGCAGGTTCGTGACGGCGTTGGGGTTCTCGAACGGATGCGCCGAGTTGGCGTTGTAGAACCCTCCACCGTTCGTGCCGAGTTCTTTGATCGACTCCTGCGACGCTACCGGCCCCCCAGGGATCACCTGCACGGCGCCGTCGAGCGTCGTCGTGTCGGTGCCGCCGGAGAAGTTCTGCACCACTCCCTGGCTCACGAGCACGAGCGCAGCGACGAACGCCAGCGGCACCAGCACCCGGGTGACCGCACGAGTCAGGTCCACCCAGAAGTTGCCGATCGTCGCCGACCGCCGCCGCACCAGCCCACGCAGCAACGCGATCGCCACCGCCATGCCGACCGCGGCGGACACGAAGTTCTGCACCGCCAGACCCGACCATCTGGGTGAGGTGGCTCATCGTCGACTCGCCGCCGTAGCTCTGCCAGTTCGTGTTCGTCACGAAGCTCACCGCGGTGTTGAACGCGATCGACGCGGGACACCCCCTCGACCCCGGTCGGGTTGCCCGGCAGCGACCCCTGCACCCGCTGCAAGAGGTACAGCGCGACCACCGAAACGACGCTGAACGCCAGGACCGATCGGGCGTAGATCGTCCAGCGCTGCTCCTGGGCCGGATCGACACCGACCAACCGGTACACCAGCCGCTCGACCGGCTCGAACACCCGGTCACCCGGCGCCTGCCCGCCCCCGTACACCTTCGCGAGGTAGCCGCCGAGCATGGGCGTTGCCACCACGATCAACCCGGCGAGTACTCCGACGAGCACCCAGTCACTTGCCCGCATCACAACTTCTCCGGGAACAGCAACGCGACGACGAGATACCCCGCCACCACAACGGCCAGCACCAGCCCGACGACGCTGTCAGCGCTCACGCCGCCACCTCCGGCTCATCGACCGCTCGGTCGAGGTCCGCTGGCGCTTGCGCGCCCACCACCGATGCGCACGCCCGCACATACGCGGCCGCCAGCGCGAAGAACGCGAAGACCAACAAGACCAACGCAACGTCACGCATCAGGACCCTCCTCGACGACATTCAGCCAGAACAACGGGTTCACCACGACGGCGCACCCGCGCCGGGCGACGAGCGTTCCCACGGCCGCAAACTCGCGGCCGACATCGATCCCCCCAATATGGCGACGACCGAAGAACACCAGGCCCAGTGGCATCGGCCAACGTCACCTCCAGGACCGGGCCACCCACCCACCAAGCCACTCGCACGTCGCGAGCGACCCCGCGCACAAGGGCCCCTGAAGGAGCCGGCGCCTCCGCGATCGGATGTGACCCGCTCCAGCGCCACGAACGGATCGATCACGCCCGCCGACCAGGCCGGGCGGGGCACGTAGTGAGCGGGAACGGGCTTGCACAGGGAGACGGTGTTGGGTGGCATGAGCGACATCAACGCCGGTTGTACCCAGCGCAACTCCACCAGCAGGGCGCCTTAACGGCCCGTTAGCGTGCAGCGCCGAACTCTTATCAGGCCAGTAGCGCTCACCCCTCGAATGTGGATCGTCGTTGAGGTTTGCGACCATGCCCTGGGTCGTCAAAGCGACGACGACACCGCTGCTTCGAGACCGGCCCGGGCCGGGAGTCAGCTCATCCGAACTCACGCGCCAGCGTTGCGCCATGCTCGCCCTGTGGCGTCCGCGGCTGCAGCGCCGCGATCCGGGCACGACCAGCCGGTTCGCGTTCAGCGCGCGGCACACGCGCCACGGCCCACGCAGCATGAATCATGGCCGCCTCCCGCAGTCGACACGATGCCACCCGGTCGGGCAATCCACGTGATCGCGTGGCGTCTGCTGGCACCGGCGAGCCCTACAACGAATTCGGAAGGGACTACTTCGACAAAGGACGGAACCGTTCCGCCCGGCAACGTCGCCTGGTCGCTACCCGCGAACCCGCCGCCTAGACGACGCTCGACCCAGCTACGCCTCGGAGCTGCGCCCCGAACGTGGGCGCCGCCGCCCCCGCACCGCAGCGCCCCAAACCAGCCCACCCGCAGTGAGATTCACATCTCAGTCTGCGGCGGCTGGCTCGTGGCTGCCGTTGCCAGAGGGGACGGTGTGATCCGCAGGCTGTTCCAGCCGGCGGGCGAGTGAATCGAAGATGCGCATGACGTCGAACGGCAACGGAAACACAATCGTGGAGTTCTTCTCGACAGCGATCTCGGCGAGCGTGGCCAACGTTCGCAGTTGCACGGCGGCGGGGTGCACTTCGAGGATCTCCGCTGCCTGACCCAGCTTCTCGGCGGCCTCGTACTCGCCGCGAGCGTGGATCACCTTGGCCCGCCGCTCGCGCTCCGATTCCGCTTCGCGGGCCATGGCCCGTCGCATCTGCTCAGGTAGCTCGACGTCTTTGACCTCGACCATGGTCACCTCGATCCCCCACGGCTCCGTCGCCGCGTCGATCAGCTCACGAAGCTTCCCGGCGAGAAGTTCTCGCTCCCGGAGCAGCGTGTCGAGATCAACCTGACGCAAGACAGTGAGCAACGTCGCCTGCGCAACCTGCGCGGTGGCGAAGGCGAAGTTCTGCACCGACATCACCGCCTTCGTTGCGTCACGTACCACGTAGTAGGTGACGCCATTGACCTTGACCGTCACGCTGTCCTTGGTCACCAGCTCCTGAGTGGGAACCTCCAGAGCCACCGTACGCAGGCTGACCCGCTCAATCCGGTCGATCACGGGAAGGACCAGGATCAACCCGGGACCTTTCGCGCCTCTCAGATGACCGAGGCGGAAGAACACCGCTCGTTCATACTCGGTGATGATCTTGAGCGAGCTGACCAACAGCACGATCAGGACGGCCAACACGATGGCAAGAACTGCAAGAACCGTCATCGGTTTCAACCTTCACTGGGACCAGACGGCCCCTATCGGCAGAGCCTCCACCCCGCGACCCAGCGAAGCAAGGGCCGACTGACACGAACGCAAGGGCACTTCGGCCGGGGTGAGTGGCGGGAGGGGACCTCCCCCTCCCGCTCCCGTCAACGGACCTGACAGTCTCCCGTCATCCGGCGACACTTCCTTACTCCGATCGGGATCCCAAAGGCTCATCCTCGTTACCGGGTTGGCCCAAGCAGATCTTGTCGATTAACTGCTTTGGATTCATTGAGGAATACGACAACATAGCCAATCCGATCGCATGGACCTATTCCGGGCAGCCACTCAAGTGGCCGAGCCGACGCGACCCTCACCGGTCACACGACCCTGGCCCATCTCACCAGAGACGGTGCCTTGGGCGTGGCCGTCGCCGACGCGGGGTTGCTCACCAGCCTCCGCCCGCGGTTCTGGCCCGGTACCATCGGAGTCGCCCTAGTGGCCATCGCCAGCCAGGTCGCAGGAGGAGCCCTCGAGGGTGCCCTCGACGAGCTGCACCTGCGTGTCGAAGCGTTCCATCTGATCGGCGTGTTGATTGTGTCCTTAACGGCCTTCGCCGGTCGACCACGCCGCTACCGGCGCACTCCGCCGATGACGGGCAGAGACCCCCAGACCCGCAGCCATGATGCCAAACCGCGCCTGCGAGCATTTCGTTCCTCCCTCGGTCGTTAAGCTCAACAACGCCACAATCAGGGGATTCGCGTCGTGGGCGATCCGGTCGCGGAGGAACAGCACGCACTGCATTCGGTCCTCCTGACCCCGCACTGCGTGGCGGTTCGCCGATGGGGAACGTGAGCCATCCCGACGGGGTGTGGGTAGAAGGCGATGTCGGTCGAATGGTGCCTCGTCTCGGTGCTGGCCACCGTGGCAGGGCGCGGATGGCATTCGCACGTCGGACGAAACGTGTCGATGTCGGAGCCGGGCCACGGTGAGACGGTGTGGCCTTCCGCACGCTCTCCCCCAGGCTTCGCGTGCCACGACGGCGTTGCGCCCGGTGGTCAAGACGCTGTCGGGCGTTGCGGCGATCGTCGAGGGGCTGCGGCGGCGAGGCCCGCTCGGCCGTTCTCGGTGGAGGTCCGGCCGCAGCGGCATGGCGCTCGGGATCGGGGCGCCCCGTGGCTGGTCAGGAATTCGACGTCGCGGTGGTGGTCTTGATCTGGCTCTGACTTCGAGCGCCGTTCCCTGGTGACCAGGCTGCTGCATATGCAGAGCTAGCTCTCTGAGAAGCTGGTAGGCTTCGTATCTGATGAAATCGTCAGATAGGAAGACGTGTTGGGCGTGCAGTCTGTGGGGGTGAGGGCCCCGATCTTTCAGGTGAAGGCTGAGTTGTTCCGGTCTTTGGCGCACCCGGCGCGGGTGCGGGCGTTGGAGGTGCTGGTCGAGGGCGAGCGGTCGGTGGGGGAGTTGGCGGGCGAGGTGGGGATCGAGGCGTCGCACTTGTCCCAGCAGTTGGCGGTGCTGCGCCGCGCGGGTCTGGTCGTGACCCGTAAGGAGGGCTCCACCGTGTTCTACGCGGTGAGTGACCCGCTGGTGGTCGAGCTGTTGGCGGTCGCCCGGGGGTTTTTGATCTCGTCGTTGTCCCAGACCCGTGATCTGCTCGCCAACCTCGAGTCGACCGATGGGTAGCGGCCCGTCGCCGGCGGCGAGGATCGTCGGCCTGTTACCTCGACGGGCGGACTACCTGGGGTTGCGGTCGTCGTGGCGGGCGGATCTGGTGGCGGGCCTGACCGTTGGCGTGGTGGCGTTGCCGTTGGCGTTGGCGTTCGGGATCACGACAGGGTTGGGTGCCGACGCCGGGCTGGTCACCGCGATCATCGCCGGTCTGGTGGCGGCGCTGTTCGGCGGATCAAACGTGGCGGTGTCCGGCCCGACGGGAGCGATGACGGTGGTCCTCGTGCCGATCGTGGCCCGCCACGGTGTCGAGGCGGTCTTCGTCGTGGGGATGCTGGCCGGGGCGGTGATCGTCGCCGCCGCGGTGGCGGGGTTCGGGCGATACCTCGCGTACATTCCTTGGCCGGTCATCGAGGGGTTCACGCTGGGGATCGCGTGCATCATCTTCCTGCAGCAGGTCCCCGCCGCCTTGGGGGTTCCAAGACCCGACGGGGAAAACACCGCGGTCGTCGCCGCCCGAGCGGCGCGAGACGCGCTGGAAGGCGACGGGGTCCTCGCAGCGGTCGGCCTCGTGGCCGTGGTCGCGATGGTCATGGTCCTCGTGCCCCGCTTGCGGCGCGGCGTGCCGGCATCGCTGCTGGCGGTGGTTCTCGCCACGGTCGCAGCCCAGGCCGGCGGGCTCGACGTGGCCCGCATTGGGAAGCTGCCCAGCTCGCTGCCGGTCCCGTCGCTGCCGTCAGCGTCGTGGGCAGAGCTATCCGAGCTGTCCGGCGCGGTGCTCGCCGTCGCTGCGCTGGCGGCGCTGGAGAGCTTGCTGTCGGCCAAGGTCGCCGACGGCATGGCGGGCGGGCCCCGTCACGACCCCAACCGGGAACTGTTCGGGCAGGGCCTAGCGAACCTGGTCTCCCCGCTGTTCGGCGGGATGCCCGCCACCGGCGCGATCGCCCGCACCGCTGTCAACGTCAAAGCCGGCGCCCAAACCAGGGTCGCCGCGATCGTTCACGCTCTCGTGCTGCTCCTCGTGGTTTTCGCCGGGTCGAGTCTGGTCGGCAAGATCCCCCTCGCCGCGCTGGCAGGGGTGTTGATGGTCACCGCCGTGCGGATGGTCGAGACCCACAACATCGCCACGATCCTGCGAACCACCCGCTCCGACGCCGCGATCATGGCCGTCACCGCCATCGTCACCGTCGCGTTCGACCTCATCGTGGCGGTCGAGGTCGGCATGGCCGCCGCCGCGCTCGCGGCGCTACGACACCTGGCGCGCAGCTCAACACCGGTCGCTGAGCCGCTCCCGGTACTCGACGGCGCCACCGCCGCCGAACTGCGCCACGACCACATCGTCGCCTACCGGCTCGACGGCGCCCTGTTCTTCGGGGCCGTGCAACGGTTCTTCAACGAGCTCACCTCCGTCGAGGACGTCAAGGCCGTCATCCTCCGCCTGCCCGATTTGCAGATCCTCGACGCCTCCGGCGCCCAAGCGCTTGGCGAGATCATCGACGACCTGGAACGACGCCACATAACTGTCCTGCTCAAAGGACCCCGCCCCGACCACCTGCGCATCCTCCGCCAAGTCGGCGCCATTGACCGCCTCGCCCACCACAACCACCTCTTCGACGACCTCGACGCCGCCATCGCCCACGCCCGCACGCACGTCCACCGCACCCACCCACCCGAACCAGCGGACACGGCCAGCGTCAGAAGTGCCATCAGGTCAGGCCCGCAGTGACCAGCAACACACAACGGACCACACGCCGGCAACGCCCACCACGAACGCTCCCACCCACCGAGCTCACCGATGCCGACCGGACCGAGCGGGAAGACCCCCCAGCGACGCCGTCGCTGACCGCCGCCGCCGCAAACTCGGACGTCGCCTTCCGAATTTGGGTAGCAGCAGACGCCGCACAGCTGCTCGCCTTCGTCCTCGACGACGCCGAACTCGACTGGCGCCAGCTCCGCACGACCGGAGCGGAAAGCAGCGCCACCATCGACACCACAACCGACCAGGTCACAGCCGCGCTCACCGCCCTCCGCCAACGCCTCGGCAGCCACCTCACCCACATCCACTGGCTCACCGGCCGCCCACCAACCGAGGACGAGCCGCAAACCCAGGACTAGCAGCCGAGACGATGGACCCGCGGCGCGCACCCCGAGCCCACCCTGCGCGCAACGTCGGGCGGCATCAAATGCAGATCGGGGCGCATAGCGTGCGCACCACATCCCAGCGAGGTACGAGCCACCGCACGAGCGTTTTCCACTACGGATAACTCGGACTCACTGGCCACGTAGCGTGACGGCCATCGATGTCAGCGTGGTGGCCTCGATGGTTGACAACGACCGCCTCGTGGGTGATGTGGCTGGCGAAGACCCCGGAACCGTCCCTGCCTCGGCAAACGGCCGGGGTTTCGCCTTTCGTGGGTACGGACACGCATGCCACGCCCTCGTAGAGGGGCCAGCCGTCGACCTGAGGAACCGTTGCGCGGAGTTAGCCGACCTCTCGGGCGCGTTTGAGGATCGTGCCCATCGTGGCGGCAGCGGCCCGGTCGCCCGCATCCATGAAGTGGGCGTACCCGTTGAGGGTGGTGCTGCCGGGGGTGACCGAGCCGGCCCGAGACCACAGTAAGCGGCACCCCAGCGGCGAACATCGAGGTGGCCGTGAAGTGGCGCAGATCATGAAGGCGGACCTGGTTCAGACCGGCCCGGCGACGGAGGCGTTCCCAGCGGTGGGTGACCAGATCCCGCAGAGCTCGGCGCGGCTGGTCATCCGCCGGTGGTGTTCTCGAACGATGGACATGGTGTCCGGATCCAGGCTGACCCGGTAGGGCCGGTTGCTCTTGGTGCGCTTCACGGCCACACCGTCGGGTCCGTCGACCACCCCCCGGCAGCACAAACCAGCCCCATCCAACTCACGGAGCCACTCCGAGAACGAAGCGGCGAGCGTGTCGTCGCTCAGCTCTCTTGAACTCGCTCGTCGGCGCAGTGAGGGGAAGCGACCGGGCTGCAGCCACTCTGTACGCGGACGAAGCGGTGATCAACGAGTTGTTAGCATCGGGACGTCAGCGTCTCGTCAGGAACCTGCGTGGCGGGCGCGGGCGTCGCCCCACAAATCCGTAGGAGGCGCGGGGTGGATCTCGTTGTGGAGGATGCCCGCACCCAGGTACACGGCGTCGTGCGGGGCGCGTTGCCCCAGCCCCGGGTGCAGTGGTGGGTGCCGTCTGCTGATGTTTGGCGTGACGTGCTCGCGCAGCGCCTCCAAGGCTGTTTGGCGATGCAGAATTCTCCACTCGCCGTTACGGCGTTCGAACACGTCCAGGTAGCGTCCCTCGCACTGCTGATCGACGAACCGGTCGTCATCGAGTGGGATGCGGTGCAGTACGTACCATTGGCACTCGGCCACGGCGCGATCGCCGTTGATGTCGATGATCGGGTTCGTGATCGAGTGTTGCGAGTTCGGTATCTCCCGCAGCAGTGGGATGACGTAGTCCGCGAAATCGTGGGCGTTGCCGTTCCAGAACCAATGCACATCGGTGGCGTCGGGCCAGTAGCAGGACTTGAACAGGTCGATGTCGCCGCGGTCGGCGCCGCGGGCATATCGGTACATGACGTCCCGAATCGCTTCCCGCGCTTCGAGCTGTTCCAACCGGGCGGTAAGCGCGGCGATAATCTCCGACGTTCCCTGCGAATCTGCGGTCATCGGGTCCTCCTAGCGAGCGAAGCGGGCCCTTACGGTAGACGCAATCCGCACGGCTCGGCCCCGGTTCGACAGACCGATGCCGGATCAAGGTGCGCGTCCTCCGCAACGTCACGCGCCGGCCCCGGCCCCTCACGGCTCCCCCGTCGACCAATCCCGAGTGGCGGGTGTTGGCGTGCGAGCCGGGCAGCGTCGCACTGCCCAGCTCCGTCATTGACGGTTATGGTCACCTGGCGGTCGCGACCGCTGACCAGTGCAGCGTGTTGCGGCGTCCTGTCACCGCCCGTAAGAAGAGGCCAGACTCCACGCGAGCACGACGTTGAGAGGGTCGGCGATGGTGATGTTGTTTCGTTTCCCCCACGCCTCAGCGAGCAGCTCTCGGCAAAACGAGGTCAGGCCCCCCCGAAGAGGGCCCTTGACCTGGTCCTTTGTGGAGCGGATGACGAGACTCGAACTCGCGACCCTCACCTTGGCAAAACGTTCCGGGAGCTGTCTGCCGCTTCGCGTTGGATCCGCTCACGTGCGTGCGCGTCTGGCGCATTGTCCGGTTGATCCGGTCCGATCCTGTGGATCCGCCCAGATTGCAGAGCGCTCTACTACGCGTCGAGCAGGCTCAGCACCGGTACCGCCAGCGTCGGCGCGTTGGCGAGCTTGCCGTCATCGGTGAGCGGCACGGCGTCAGCCGCCGTGCCGCCGCCACGTAGACGGCGTCGCTAAGGTCATTCTTGGCGTCGTAGCCAGGCCTCATCGTGGAGCTTTCGAACTGAGGCACGACGCACCTGCCATGACCGCAGACGCAGCTACGTCGCGGCCATCTCATCGGCGTCGAGGACGCCATTCAAGTCCCAGCGGCGCAGCACGCTGCCGACCTCGACGTCGAACAGACCATCGGGCACCCACGTCACCGCGTCTGCCGGAATGAGCTTCACCGCGTATGCCGGAGTGAGCTGCCGAAGGGGAAGGCCTCGAACCGTACGGGCAACCAGTTCAACGCCGGCAGATGCGTCGATGGCAACCGGAGTGCTCACACCTCGCCGGCGGACCGAGCCTCAGCGATGGTGTCCACGGCCCGCACGGACACGTGCCGTGGCTTGCTCATCCAACTCACGGAGCCATTCCGAGAACGACGCGGCCAGCGCGCCGTCGCTCAGCTCGCTGTTCTCATCGGCGACGAGGAGATGATGGTTGATTTCGTCCATTCGTCGGGCCATGCACCAAGCCTACGACGACGCCTGCCACCGCACGGAGCCATTTCTCCGCCGAGCGGCGCCCTGGCAGAGGCCCTCAACCCACAGCGGTGGCCAACGGCACAGCCAACGCAGTACATCCGCGACGCGGCAAGTGACGCCGGAAAGCCGCGAGCCTGCAACTCGACGCGCTCAGCCGTCCCCGACCGCCCGTGACCGCGCCTTGCGCCGCCCTACGCCGACACTGCTGCTCAGCGGATGCCATGCCTCATCCCCGAGGGGAACGGCCGGGGGCGCCGGAAACCGCATTGGTGCCCTGACCACCAACGTTCGCATCGTTGAGCTTCGGTGCTACCCGTCGCCCACAGCTCCCCGTCGGGTCGGGGGAACTTTGCGCTCACGGTAATGTGCGCCGTTGTCCCGTTAGTCGATCGGTTCGCCCATGGATACCCGTCAGATCGCTCTCGACCTCACGGCCGCCGTCGGCGCTGGGGACTGGGCGGCGCTCGAAGCCCTCTGCGCCGAGGACATGCACTCGGAGTTCCTCGGCATGATGGCCTTCGAAGGTCGAAAGGCTTTCGTGCAGGTCTCCCGCATCGACCAGAAGAAGTACACCGACTTCCATGCCGAGGTTCTCGAAGTGCTCATGCACGATGAGACGAGCGTGTGCTTCCGGGGGCGAGTCGGCGGCGTACAGAACGGCCGGATCATCACGGCCAACCGCGAGTACCCACCGACCGGCAAACCGTTTGCCGTCGAGTTCCTCTGCTGGCTGCAGACAACGGACGGGCTAATCACCCGCGTGATCTACGCCCTCGACTACCTGTCGGTGTGGACGCAGCTCGGGCACATCAGTCCGCCATAGGCCCGCGAACGTTTGTGGCCACGGCACTAGGTCCTCCATCGGATGCCGATGACCACGACGTCGATGTTGTCGTTCGTCGTTCGGTTGGCAGAAGACCAGCCCACGCTGTCGCCAGTCCTGCCGCGGTAAGGCGATCACCGACCTTCTGTCGGAGTGCTTTCCTTCGGTTCGTCGCCGTCTGCCTGTTCCTTGCCAGGATCAGCTCGCTCATGTTGAGCTCGCGGCCGTCATGTTCGACCCTCGGTGACCGCCGATCCGCCTTGCCCATGTTGTCCCGGCCGGGGCCGCCGGTTTCTCGTGTGCCGGCTAACCGATCGTGAGGGGCACGGTGCGCGGGCCGCGCACGAGGCCGCCTTCGGTCATTTCAACCGGTCGGGATACGTCGACGGTGAAGCGGGGAATGCGTCGTAGCCACGCGGCGAGTGCGACGTGCAGTTCCATGCGGGCGAGGTTGGATCCGATGCAGCGATGGATGCCCACGCCGAAGGCAGGTGGCGGTTGTGGGCCCGATCGATCACGAAGGTGTCGGCATCGGGGAACACCTCTGGGTCCCGATTGGCAGCCGGAAACGACAGCAACACGTGCTCGCCGGCATGGAGAGTGCTGCCGCCCAACTCCGTGTCACGGGTCACCAGCCGCGACAACTCCACCGGTGCATAGAAACGCAGGAACTCCTCGATCGCGGTGTCCAACAGGTCTGGATCGTGCTGGAGACGGCGAAGGTCCTCCGGATGGCGAGCCAGATGGAGGATCGCCGCACCGAGCGTCGTCCATACCGTGTCGATCCCCGCCACCAACACAACGAACCCCGCCGCCGCGATCGTCCGATCCGGAAGCGGCACGCCCTCAATCTCGCTTCTAGCCAGCAGGCTGATGATGTCTTCACCCGGCTGCTCCCGCCGCTGCGCCAACTGCGCCCGAAAGTACGCCAGGCACTCACGCGACGCCCGGACCTGCGAGGCGATGTCGTCCGGGCGCTCGATGATGTCGTGGACCCAGCCGCGGAAAAGCTCGGCGTCCGAATCGGGAACGTCGAGCATGGCGGCCGTCACAACGACGGGGATGTGGCGCGCGTAGTCAGCGGAAGCATCCACCTCACGTCTGGCCGGCGAGCCGATCGAGCAACTCCTCACAGACGCGCTCCGTGAGCGGCCGCAACGCGGCAACGGCGTGCGGGCCGAACTGCGGCAGCAAGAGACGCCGGAAGCTGCCGTGCAGCGGCGGATCGAAGTTGATCGGCGGCTGGTCCAACAGATTGTTGTAGTCGTCCATCAGGATGTGAGGGCGGGATGAGAACGTGGCCGGATCATGCGCTGCGGCGTACACGTCCTCATAGCGGATGGCGGCCCACGCACCACCGTACCGATTGGTATGGGCGAGGGGTTGCTTCTGACGCAGTTCCGCCCAAACGGTCGGTGCGTCGTCGTGGTACTGACGCCCGTAGGAATCCCAGTCCGTTGTCCAGTCCGTCACCAGCGGTCGCGCGCTCATCTGCCCTCCAATCTCACCGCGCTCCAGCACGGCCTTCTCCTCCAAACAGCGAACCTTACCTTCCTCCGCCACCACCGAGCGCGTGTCCGTACCTCGGTCGTCGTCCAGGAGAGGAAGCGCCGAGCGGAGGCGTTCGTGGCGTACCTCGGGGCACGCAGCGAGGAACGTAAGCAACAGGGCGTGGTGCTGACCTGGACGGAGCACCGGCTCGGTGAGCTACTGGTGGTCATGGCCGAGAGGGGTGAACGCGCCAGCAGGGGGCGTCGAAGTAAATCATTCGGAGCGAAGGACTTACCACCCACTACACATGACCTGCTCAGCGGCACCCCGTCTCAAGCCGAGAATCTGGCGCACCGGGCCTGGCGCCTGGCCAAGGTCCCGGCGAAAGACATCGAGCGCATCGCGGCCAAGCTGGTGGCGACGGCCACCTCTGTGACCCCGGCGAACGTGCTCGCACAGGCAACCCGGGACCTCGGCGTGGTTCGGTGCGGATGGACAAGGGGCCCGAGAAACGAACCAGGGCCCCCCGAAGAGGGCCCTTGACCTGGTCTTGTATGGAGCGGATGACGAGACTCGAACTCGCGACCCTCACCTTGGCAAAACGTTCCGGGAGCTGTCTGCCGCTTCGCGTTGGATCCGCTGACGTGCGTGCTCGTCTGGCGCATCGTCCGGTTGATCCGGTCCGATCCTGTGGATCCGCCCTGATTGCAGAGCGCTCTACTACACGTCGCGCAGTCTCTGCACCGGTACCGCCAGCGTCGATGCGTTGGCGAGCATGCGGCCATCGGCAAGCAACACGCCGCCCAGCCGCTGTGTCAACGCCACGTAGACGGCGTCGCTAAAGGTCATGTTGTGACGAAACAACCACGCCACAACGCAGAGCGCTCGAACTGAAGACGCGAAGTATCTGCCAGGACCGCAGTCGAAGCAGCGTCGCGGCCATCTACTCGCCGTTGAGGACCACATTCAGGTCCCAGCGGCGCAGTGCGGGTGGCCACCTTCACCTGCCCGCAGTCGGCCAGCAACGACTGCCCACCCGCGGCCATCTCGTCACACTGTGTGCGAGGTGACGAAGACCGCCCAGGCGGGCATCGCCTTCATACCACCGGAAACTGAGTGCTCGTTCGGCCGTCGGAGGTGAAGCTGAGCATGACCCCATCCTGCCTCAGCAGGCTCCGATCGGGCGGGCGGACGTAATCGGGCGTCGATCACCTGCAGTTCGCCAGATACCGGGCGCGAGTACATCGCCGATGATTGAGCAATACCGATTGGCTCTCAACCGACCTTTCGTTGCTCGCACCCTGCCCGACAGGTCGCCGTCGCGACTCATCGCTGACCTTGTTCAGCGTCGTGGAACCACGTCGAAACGTTGTCGTCCGCGGATTCGGTAAATGTGGAAGTCGGAGTCGAGGCTGAAGACCCTGCGATGCCCCTGCTCCTCCGCGAGGGCCACCAGCGTGGCATCGGCGAGGTCCATCGGTCGGTCGGCGTACTTGTCCATCAACTGGGCAGATCGCTCGACCGCCTTGGTCGACAGGTCAGCGAGTATCAGACGGGTCGTGTGAACCAGACTCCACAGCGCCCGTTGACCGGTGATCCCACCGGCTTGGCCGAGTAGGTACATCGCCTCGGTGAATGCCGGCCACGTCGTCACCAGCGGCAAGGCGAGCTCGTCAAGGACCGCGAGACATGCATCGTGGTCGGCCTCGTCGGCGTCGATGATGGCGATGAGCGGTCCAGAGTCGCACAGCGTCATCGCGCGGCGCGGTCTCGGGCGAGGCCGACAGCGAATGCCTCACCGGATCGGCGCGCCCGACCCCCGCCGCCGTGGACCACCCCGGCGACGTCGGCGAAACTGCCGCCGGGCTGCGCTGCCAGGGTCTCGTTGGCCCGTTCCTCAGCAGCGGCGCGGATGAACTCCGACACCGACTGGCCACAGATCGCAGCAGCGCGTTGCACCTTCTCGTCGAGGTCAGGGTCGAGGCGGAGGCTTCTCATGACACGAACGTATCACCTCAGTAGCCGAATGTATCACAGGCAGCACAAGCCCCTCGGCGCCACCCGCGCGCTTCTGTGTCATCAACCGCCCGGCGGATCACCGCCGATACCGCCCGGCACCGGTTCTCGGGTAGTTGGACCGCGCTCGAAGCTGGGCGAAATGGTGCGCCGCCGCAGGCTCGCCGGCGCAGAGGTTCAATCCACCGACGCTCCCCGCCGGCCCTGCTCTGGGTGCACTCCGACCGACTGGCTTGGTTGGCCGATCACTCGGGCGGTGGCTCCTGCCTCGTTGAGGCGGTTGCTGAGCGCGGTTGCGGCGAAGCGGTCGCGGCCGGGTACAACGTGGCTGTAGTAGTCCAATGTGGTTGAGACGCGGCGGTGGTCGAGCCGGCGGGACACGACGGTGACAGGGACGCCCAAATCGAGCATGTGGGTGGCCATGAAGTGGCGGAGATCGTGAAGCCGGAACGGTGCCACCCCGCAGGCCCGCTGATAGCGGAGAAAGGTCTTCGTCACCCAGTTCGGCTTCCACGCCCGCTCACCGGACCCGTCGGCGCTGAAAACGAACCCCTCAACATTCACGTGCCCGGCCTCGGCGCGGCGGGCGGCGAGCCGTGCAAAGACAGAGACGGTGGTGTCGTCGAGGTCGACGCTGTGGCGTCGTTTCGACTTGGTTTCGGTGAGCACCGGCCCGTGCTCGCCCTCGACCCAGCCGTGGCAGAACGCAACCCTCCCGGCGTGCAGGTTGATGTCCCGCCAACGCAACCCAAGCACCTGCGCTCGCCGCGCGCCCGACGTGGCCGCCAACACCAACAACGCATGAAAGTCCGGATTGACCGTTTCGACATAGGCCAACAACGCGGCGAGGGTCTCAGGGGTCGGGGGCCGGGGTTCGCGGGCGGTGGCAACGAGGCGGTGAGCGCGTTCGGCGGGGTTGTCCCACGCCCAACCCCAGCGAACCGCTTGCGCCAGCGCCGAGTGCAACACGACATGGACGCGTTTGACGGTGCCAGGGGCCAACGGTCGACCGTCCACGCCGCCCCCGGCGCGGAGCCGGCCGTAGAGGTCATCGATGCATGCCGGTGTCAGTTCCCCGACGCGTACGTCCCCCAGGTGGGGGATGAGTTGGCGGCGAAGAACCGAGCGGGTCTGGCGTACGGTCGACGGTGACCAACTTGCCGAGGCCGTTTCGAACCACCGTTCCAACAGCTCCGTCATGGTCGACTCGGAGCCGACCCGGCGCGACGCGTGCACCGACGCGACCAGTGCGGCGAGCGCCCGCTCGGCATCAGCGCGGGTACCGGTCACCGTCGCAGTCCGATAACGGCGGCGACCCGACGCCGCATCGGTGCCGGCGTACACCCGCAGTTCCCACGATGACGTGCCACGTTGACGCAGCGAACCTGCCACTCCCCCACCATCGGCCCCACACCCCAACGGGTTGATGGGCAACTTGATGGGCAACCTTCGACCACTCGCCCGCCCGCCGAGCACGACGAAAACCCGCTCTGACCAGGCATTTCGTATGGAGCGGATGACGAGACTCGAACTCGCGACCCTCACCTTGGCAAAAGGACGGAAATCTTCCCGACTGGAGTGCTCCATCCCGCCGAGCAGCACCTTCTCCGTGTCCCATTCCATCCATTCCGCAGAGTCGGCCCCATTCCGGTGGCAGATGTACCACGCGTTAAACCGCTCTACGAACAGTCCCCTGCCGACTGCACGCAGGACGGCGGGACGCATCTCACTACGGTGAACTCGTGCATCAGCCTCTCGTACTTCGCGATGAGTCGGTCGTTCCCGGCCTCATAGTCGTTCGGATGGGCGTGAACACGATGTCGGACGAGCGGCTCACCGAATCCGCCGAGCAGTGTCACGAGAACTGGGGTTTCTGGGGGTTCTCGGTGCTCGAGGTCCCCGATGGCGACTACCACCGTCTCGCTCGCCAACGTCCGGCGTTCGCCGCTCGCTCGCGCATCCTCACCGCCGATGGCCACGAACTGGTCGAGGATGGCTTTCCCCTCCTGCCAACACTCGACGCACCGCACTGGACTGTCGTCTTGGCCACGCCCAGCGCCGCGTTGTTCAATCGGGTGCGGGCACATTTCCGAGGGCCGATCGACAATCCGGCCTACCGGCGCACGCGGTAACCAGGTACGATCGATCCCGTGACGGCCCAGGACTACGACCTTCGTTACGACGCCAACAGCGTCGGCGCTGATCTCGTGGTCGAGACCTGGATCAGCCATAGCCCTCGTGCCAGTGACACAATGTTCGACCCGCAGCCGGGCGACTGGGTGCTCATCGGAGACGACGAGGAACCACCCGTGCGCTCTCGCGTCATACGGCGCGACGGGAACCGCGTGTGGGTACAGCTCGATCTCACCCACTTGTTCGCAGGGGTGTCGAGCGTAACTGCAGAGGACTGATCGCTTCAGTCACCGCCGCATCGAGAGCCCAAACGTTCGGGGCGGGCCCGCAGAGTTCAGAGCGAGACGTCAGAGTGCGATCGGTCACACCTACGTTGGACCGCCGGCCGGACCCGCCTCGGTGTAACGGACCCGAGCCCCGTTCCGCTGCACCATGAGCTTTGTTTCCTGATCGTCGTCAACGAAGCTGAGCACCCGTCGAGAAGCCGCCGGGCACCGTGCGCTGTATCCATCGCAACGCCGTGGGGTCACTGCCCCGCACGCAGGGGTGGTCAGCGAAGGGTGTTGGCCTCACTGATCTGATTCATGCGCGAAGCTGGGCGGCCATGGAGCTGCCGTCTGGGACTGTTACGTTCCTCTTCACCGACATCGAGTCCTCGACGGCCCGCTGGGAGGCCGACCAAGAGGAGATGCGAACCGTCTTGGCCCGTCATGACGAACTTCTCCGAGTTGCTATTGGGACGTACGGCGGCCAAGTCTTCAAGCACCTGGGTGACGGGCTCTGTGCGGCGTTCGCCTCTGCGCCCAACGCGTTGGCGGCGGCCTTCGCCGCGCAGAAAGCACTTGCGGCCATGGGGTGGCCGGGCGGGCAGGAGCTACATGTCCGCATGGGCTTGCACACGGGGCCCGCAACGCCGACGGAAGGCGATTACTTCGGGCCAACAGTCAACCGGGCAGCGAGGGTGATGCAGGCCGGCAACAGCGGCCAGGTCGTGTGCTCCGCGGCAACAACTGCGTTGTGCCCTGATGCCTCTCTGCGAGACGCCGGCGCGCATCTCCTCGCCGGCGTAGGCGCTGAACGGCTGTTCGTCCTGTTTACCGGCGAGGACGATGGGCGGGCGTTGCGTTCGCCGGTCTCCGCACCCACGAACCTGACCGGCGGCCCGTCAAGTTTCGTGGGGCGGGCGGGCGACGTGGCTGAGCTGGCGGCGCTGGTCGGCTCGCATCCGTTGGTGAGCTTGGTCGGGCCGGGCGGGATCGGCAAGACCCGGCTCGCGGTTGAGACCGCCGCAGAGGTGGCCGGCTCCTTCGGCGACGGGGTTTGGTTTTGTGACCTGGCGGCGGTCAGCGACGGAGCGCAGGTCGCGATGGTCGTGGCCAACACGATCGGCGCACGGCAGCAGCCGGGAATGGACCTCGTCGAGGCGATCGTGTGGTTCCTGCACGGGCGTCGCTGTCTGGTGATCTTGGACAACTGCGAACACGTCATTGACTCCGCGGCCCGCCTCACGCGCCGTCTCGTCGAGGTCGACGGGACCGTCGTGCTGACCACAACACGCGAACTGCTCGGCGTCCGAGGAGAACAGGTGTGGCCAGTCGCTCCGCTGGACCCAGAGGGTGCAGTGGAGTTGTTCATGGAACGCGCCAATGAACGATACCCCCGCTCGGACCTCGACGGTGCCGGTACCGCCGCGGTGATGGAGATCTGCCAACGCCTCGATGGGATCCCGCTCGCGATCGAGTTGGCCGCGGCCCGTACCGGTGCCCTGTCGCCTCAAGCAATCGCCGCAAGGCTCGGCGACCGGTTCCGTCTCCTGCGAGGCGGGCGACGCGGCGAGCGTCACCAAACCCTCCGTGACGCCGTGCAATGGTCCTACGAGTTGCTCAGCGGCACCGAAGCAATACTGTTCGACCGACTCGCCGTTTTCGCGGGCGGATTCAGCATCGCCGCCGCTGAAGCGGTCTGTGCCGACGGCACTGACGTTACGGAACAAGACGTGTTGGACGTGTTGGCCAACCTGGTGGACAAGTCGATGATCCAACGCGACCCCGCTAGCGGCGAACGGTTCGTCCTTTTGGAGACATTGCGCCAGTTCGCCGAAGAACAACTCGACACCAGAGGAAGCGCGGAGGATTACCGCGCCCGCCAGGCGCGCTACTACCGGGACCTCGTGGTCGCTGAAGAGAGCCGGCTGGCCAGCCCCGATGAAGGCGCCGCCTGGGCGGTGTTACACGAGGAATGGGACAACATCCGGGCCGCGTTCGAGCATGCCCTGTCAGTTGGCGACGCCAACACGATGGCCGACATCACAGCAGGGCTCGGCTGGTACGGTCCAATGTCCTTCCACCAAGAGGCAGGAGCCTGGGCACGAGCCGCGATTGAGTCCGGCCTGCTCGAGGGGCATCCCGCGGAGACCGCCGTACGGGGCACCTGGGCGATCACCGACTTCCACCTCGCAGGGGGCGGCGCTTTCAACACGCTCCAACAAGCACTCGGCGACCCCGAGGCCGCGAACCCCGCCGCTGACCGGTGGGCCGCCTGGCTGACCGCTCAGTGCTTCATCAGCCAAGGCAACGGGGACCGCGACGGCGTCGACGCGCTGACTCGCCGATGGGCTGACGCTGAGGGCCTCTCAACGTTCTCCTCCGTCCACGCAGCTGGCCTCCGAGCCTTCGGCACCGCCGTATTCGGTTTCGACGACAACGCCGCTCAACTCTCCGCAAAGGCAGCCGAGATCGCGCGGACCGTTGGTTCGCCCACGCTGCAAGCAATGGCTACTCACATCCAAGGCATGGTCGCCGTCCTGGGCGGGGACCACCGGAACGGTCTCACGTATCTGCAACGCTCCCGCGACCTCACGACCCCGATCCCCTTTGACTGCTTCTTGCATGTGGCCGCTGAAGTCTGGTTCGCCATCGCCGCCGCGCTCGGCGAGGATCTCGAGGCGGCTGCCGGCATTTGCCGCGATTCGCTGCGCCGCCATGTCGACCGGCGCCTCAATGCCGCCGTTGTGGGGGGACTACGCACCGCCGCGCTCGTCCTCGCCCGTGCCGAGGAGCACGAGCTCGCCGCGACGCTCCTCGGAACGGCCGACGCCTCCGGCCACCTCGGCCGGTTCATGCAACCCGTGATCGACCAGGCACGCCAACTCATCACCGAGGCCCTGCACGACCGAACCGAACCACTGACTCAGGATGGGCGGAACCTCGACCCCATCACCGCCGCCAACCAAGCACTCGAAGCGCTCAACGCTATCCTCGCCCGACTCGGCTGAAGTGAGGGTGCAGGGTCGGAATATCATCAGTGACCCTGAGCCGAAGATAGATCCACTTGCGCTACGGCATGATAGGCGCGTCGCGAAACTGCTACACTGCTCGGCAGTATCGCGCCTCATCTGATCCACGACGGCAAGGCTTTGGCGTTATTTACCAGGCCTTACTACAGGTCCATCCCGACGTCGGCTTCGATCGACAGGTCCGGACGTCGCTTGGCGGTGAGGAGGGCGGCGGCGGTTGATTTCTGGTGAGATCGGTTGAGGAGAGCGACGAGGTCGAGGTCGGGTTCCTCCACGACGTGGTACACGTGGGTTGCATTGCGGGCCCGGGACAGCGCGGTGTAGCCGGCCTCTCGGTAGATCATCTCGTCGCTGTAGACGAATGCCTCGTCCACGGTCATGCCCTGTGACTTGTGCACGGTGACGGCGTAACCGTGGGCGAGATGCTCATCGGCCAGATAGTCGTGCGGGATCGTTCGTTCGCCGCCGCGATCCAGGGTCATGGTCAGCTCTGATCGTTGAACGTCGAGGGCGGTGACGGTGCCGGCGTCGCCGTTCAACAGGTTGAAATCGTGGCGGTTTCGCAGGGCGAGGACCCGGTCGCCCACAGCGAATGTGCGGCCCTCGACGTGAAGTTCGGGACCGCCGAGCAAGCCCGCCTCGATAAGGCGTCGGCGGGCGATGGTGTTGAGGTCCTCGACGTCCTGGCGGTGTAGGGCGGCCATGAGGACCTGGTCCCTGCGGAGGCGTCCGTCGAGCCAGTCGGCGACGAGTTGGCGTTTGGCGTCGCCCGCGTCGCTGAACCGGTGGACCCGGCGCGCGCCATCGAGCCCCGCAACAGCAGCCCGGACGTTCCCCTCCCGCAACTGGCCCAGCGATTGGCGATCGGCGCGGTCTTGTTGGCGGCGGTTCTCGGTGAGGCCGACAGCGGGGAGGGCCTCCACCAAGGCCGCGAAGGTTCCGCCGGCTTCGATCTCGGGGAGCTGGCGGTGGTCCCCAACGAGGACGAGTTTGGCACCGGCGTTGCCGCATGCTTCCACGAGTCGGGCCAGCTTGCGGGTGCCAACCATGGCGGCCTCATCGGCAATGAGTACGGTCCGGGCGTTCGGGACCCAACTGCCCCGTTCGAGTTCCCCAAGTAGCCGGTCGATGGTGGTCGACGGGATCCTGGCTTCCGCACCGAGGGCCTGGGCCGTACGGGCCGCCAACGCGCAACCTGCCGGCCGGTAGCCGTTGGCTTTCCACCGATCCACCGCCAACCGCAGCGCGAACGTCTTCCCGGACCCGGCCACACCGACCACCACGGACACCGCGTCGCCGCTACCGGTGATGGCGTCGACCATGGCCCGCTGCTCATCGCCCAGCCCGGCCAGGGCGTTGTCATCGTTGGCGACCGCACACCAGCCGGCACCGTGGCCGATCCCGGCGACAGCGGCGGCGACCACATCCTGTTCGAGCTGCAGTTGGGCGAGGGTCGTGTAACGGACACCGAAGCGGTCCTCGTGCAACGCCACCACGCTTCGGCCAGCAAGGTATCGATCAGCGAGTCGCTCCACCTCCAGCACGGTCGCCCCGGCCCGGGCTCCTTGGGCAACTTGGCGCAGCACGTCCCGCCGGGAGAACACCGCTTGCTCCTCGCACAAATCCCTATCCAACAGGTCGCTGTCAAAGACCGGGTCGCTCCCCCGCTCGCTGTCAACGGCAACTGTTAAGGCCTGAACAGGTGATGACCTGGACTGTTGAGGCCTCAACGACGATGTGGCGGTCACGTTGTCAACGTTGACACCGAGGTTTGACGCGCGCTCCCGCCAGTCGGCCATCAGCGACTCGAACGAATCCGTCGGCTTAGCGGGGCGTGTGGTCAAGGCCGCGGTGCGACGCCGGGCCATCGACGCCTCAGCGCCAGCGACGGCTTCGATCTGCACATGGCGCCGGGAGAAGGCCCGCACGGTGCGACGATCGATGCCGTTCAACTCCGCGACGCCGCGCTCGACGTCACCCCACTCCACACTGAGGGTCACCGTCAGCTGATGGCGCAGCTCGGCCTGGTAGAGAAACCCGGCAGTGCGGGCATGGGCGTAGATCCACCGGGCGTCGAGCGTGCGCCACACCCCATCGGAGCATCGGGTGGCGTTGGAGACCACCACATGGGTATGGAGCTGCGGATCCCCGGCCCGGCTAGTGCGATGACGGAATGCCGCCGCTACCAGGCCGTCACCTGAGATCTCCTCAACGCCGTTGTGGCCCACCCTGGACCACACCGCGGTCCGTTCCAGCCAGCCCAGGGCGGCGTCCACGGCGGCCTCGTCGCGCGGCGACCACCGCCTCGGCGGACCCCTCCTGGCCCAACGCCCACAGCAGGCTCACCGATTTCGGCGCCGACAACGTCAGATCAAACGCGGACACCCGGCGGTTCGCTCGCCCGAACGCGGCACCGGTCTGCGGATCAACACCGGCCAGGACAGCCACGAACGCTGCGTCCTGCACGGCACCGGACAACCCGAGCGAATCGGCGCCGGCACCGAGCCAGCGTCCCGGCACCTCACCGGCCTGGGTGTAGTAATCCTCCCTGCCTTGCGCCACCGCTTCCAGGTAGTAGCCACCGCGACCAGCCGAGATCTTTCCCACCGACAACATGGGGCAAGGTGTAGGACACCACCCTCAACACGAACCTGAACAACGACGGCCCTCAACCCAGGAAATTGGTGTTCAGACCTCAACAGCGCCAGCCCGGCATCAGGATGCAACTGTGTGGAACTCTGTCAAAGCGGCTGTCAACGGCAAGAAACCACGCGACCGCGGCGTCACGGGCAAACCAGAGCTCCGCGGTGATCCAGCGTGTTGGCCGGATGCCGGCGCCGAATTCTTTCTTGATCCCGGAGATTTCTTGTCGAATTTTGCCCGTCGAATGCGCTTGTCTCTTCTGAGGAGTTCCGACGGAGCTCCACCCGGGAGACACACAATGGCAACAACACTCACGATGACCGTCTCGGAGGCGGCCGCGCTGATCGGCCTGTCCGAGAGCGCCACCTACGACGCAGTGAGCCGCGGCGAAATCCCAGCGGTGCGCATCGGCCGGCGCATCCTCATCAAGCGCCTCGAGCTCCTGGCGATGTTCCCCGGCTCCCACCCAACCGCAGCACCGCCGCCAGGCCCGGCCGGCCAAGCCGCCCACGAATGAGCGCTCAGAGTTGGGCCATGGCCACCACGGCCTTCTTCTTCGCCAGGTTCGGTCCCGCGTCATACCAACGACGCAGGGTCTCCTCGCTGTTGCCGGTGATCGACGCCACCGTCCGGTAGTCGCCGTCGGTCACATCGAGCAGCTTGGTGGCGACGTAACGGCGAAGCATGGCGAACGTGACCCCACATTCCCCCCGCGCCGCCAGCCAGCGCTGGGTGGTCGCATCGGGGCGCAGCCAGCGTGGCCCCGTCAGGATCATCGCTGAACACATACTCCGGCCCGGCTCAGCTCCGACTGGCCGAACGCCGCCACCATCGCCGTGCGCCGGACCAGCAACTCGGAGAACACCTCAACCATCTGCCCGGTGAGAGGCACATCCCGCCAGTCGTCCCGCTTGGTGGCCTTGCGGTAGATCCCCACTCCCGGTCCACCATCGGCGAGGGACGCTCGAATCGTCACCACCGCGTTCGCCAGGTCGAGATCAGCGACCTGCACCGCCAACAGCTCGCTGCGGCGACAACCGATCGTGGCCATGCCCAACACGTAGGCGTACAGGTGAAGTCCGGCCTCCGCCGCCCGCAGCGCCTCCCGCACGTCGACGTCGCCGGGAACATCAGGCCGGTGGGCGGGCACCTTCGGGTCGGCGGGCCTCACGCACCGGGTTGTGCCGCACCCAACCTGACCGCTTGGCATGTTCGAGAACCTTCGACAACGTCGAGCGTACCGGGATTGGGTCGGTCGGGTGCAGTCCCTCCTCGCCCACCGGCGAACACCTGCTCGACCGTGCGCCAGTCGAGCTTGCCAAGACCAAGTCGCCCAATTCGTTCCGCCCGGCAGCCGGTCGTGGCGATGCGCTTGCAGGCCGAACGGTCCGTCCGCCGGTCTGCAGCTCGGTGCGGACCTCCCGCAGATACGAGCTCGCAGGCCGCAGCGCACGGTGCGGGCGTTGGTGGCGGAGCGGGGCTCGCCATCGTTGTCGATCAGCCGCAACCGGGCCAGCGCTATCTCTGCGTCCTCCCGGCTGCCTCGCACCACCTGGGTCGTGACGCGCCGCGCCCCGGTGAGCGGATCCGTCCGGCCTCGATGCCGACGAGCCACCGATCAGGCCCGAGCGCACTGACGGAACCCGACTGCCGGGCCCGGGCCGAGCCGCCTGCCGTCGGGGTCGCGATCGGGCGCCGGACACCACCATCGACATCAACGATGAGCTGCGCCAGGGCGGCCTCGGCGTCTTCTTCAGAGCCGCTGACCGTCGCGAGAGATCCGCCGACGAGGCGCACCGGGGGACCTCGGCAGCTCGGCGTCGACCCGCCAAACCCCGGTCGGACGACTTTCATCCCGCCGACGCCGCCGCGGCCCGCTAACCCTGTCTCGACCACCATGGGTGGCCACAGTAGCGACACCGCTACGCGAAATCTCGCAGAGGTTTAACGGCTTGGTTTAACGCTCTGCGGATCTTGACCTGGGAGCCCGACCGAAAACCGGCTCTGACCAGGGTATTCGTATGGAGCGGATGACGAGATTCGAACTCGCGACCCTCACCTTGGCAAGGTGATGCTCTACCAACTGAGCTACATCCGCAGGGGCGGCCACTCTACCAACGCCAGTGGCGGGCGCAACAACCGCTTAGGTCTCCTCAGGTGGCCGAAGATCGGTCCGCAACACCAAGAAGCCGTCCTCGACCGTGACCTTGGCGTCAGCGATGATGGCGAAGTCCTGAAAGTCTGCTTGCGCCTGGCGGATGAACAGCTGCCGTTCCTCACCGCCCACGGGAGGCAGCTGGCGCCGTTTCACCGCGTCGGCGCGGTCACGGAAGCGCTGCAGCATCTCGTCGATGTCCAACCCGGCCATGGCCCGACCCTACCCGTTCTCCCACGCCCTGACCGGCTGCTCCCGCGGCTGGTAGCGGGGATCCTGCGCCAGGAGCGGCGGCGGCATGACGACCTCGGCGGTGTCGACCACCGGCCGCGGCTGGCCGCCCTGCAAGGTCTGCAGCACATCGGTGTCGGGATGGTCCCGCAGTGCCTTTTGGCTCAAAACCGCCCGTGAGCGGACATAGCCCCGCTTGGGGTTGGTGTACCACCAGTAGCGACCGGTGAGCGCCGCGATCAGCAAGCCGACCACGCACAGTGCCGCTACCACCAACCATACGATGCGCTCCTCACGGCTGGTGGGGGGCGGACCGGCAGCGGTGGTGGGCGGGGTCGGCGCCAGCAACGAGGATTGCGGACCGACCGCGGTTGATGCGGTGGTGGTCACCGGAGCCCGGGTGGTGGCGGGGGCCTCCTCCGCCTCCTCGATCGGTTCCTCCTCCACAACCTCCTCGACCTGGGCTTCCTCCGCCGCGACGCTCACCGCGGTGGTCACCGCGGGGGCCGTGGTGGTGGTCTCCACCGCGGTGGCCTGCTGGCTCGTGCCGGTTGCCGGGGGGGTGGTTGCCGCGGGGACGGAGCTGGCGGGCGCGGAGGCGGATGTCGCGGTCGGCTCGGAAGCGCTGCTGCCCGGCACGCTGGTGGTGTCTTGACGCTGCGCCGACCAAGCCGCTGTGGACTCTGGCGGCTGAGCCCCGACGACACTGGCGCCGAAGCTGGACAACAGAGCCACGAGCGCCATCTGGGTGAGCAGGGACGCAACCACCGGGCGGCATCGGGCAGGTCTTGGCAACATCGGTCCTTGGGATGGTTTGATCCCGTTCACCTTAGTGGGGCCAGCCCCTCCCCTCGCGACCCTCAGCGTGGTGTTTGAGCTGCTCAGAGTGGCCGTGTGGGCATCACTGCTGCTCGGCGGGGCACCAGAATGTGGTTCGACCACCGACTTGTTCCCGTCGCAGGGCCGCGCCGCAGCGGGGGCAGCGGCCGCCGGGAACCCGGGACGGGAAGAGGCTGCCGGTGTGGGACCCGCCCCGTTCGTCGAGTGTCGTCAAGGTTCGGCGAGCGGTCCGGTGGAGGCGCCCGCAGGTGGCCTGGTCAAGCCCGCAGGCGGGGCGGGTCGGGCTGAGCTTGGCTCCCCAGAGGATCTCGTCGACCAGCAGATTGCCCAGACCGGCGAGGCGGGATTGGTCCAGCAGGACCGCCTTGAGCGGCCGTTTCGATGCGGCCAGCACCGCTCGGAACACCGCCGGACGCACCGCGGCGGCATCGGGACCGAGCGTGTCCGGATCGGGGTCGAGGTGCACGCCACCGAGCCGGCGAGGATCGATCATCACCAGCTCACCGCCGTCGTGGAACCGCAGACGGAACCGTTCCCACGCCGGATCAGCCCTGGCCGAGCTGTACTCCAATCGTTCAATGGCAGCTCGACCGTCCACCACCAGCCGTCCCGTCATCCCGAAATGCAGCCCGAGCACCACGCCACCGTCCTGCACGTCAGGGTGGGCGAAGCGCAGGAGGAGTCGCTTTCCGTGCCGATCCGCGCCCACCAGCCGGCGACCCCTCACCAGGTCATCCAAAAACGCGGCGTCATCCAGCAGCGCCGCCGCGCAGCCCGGCCTTCAGGTACCACGGGTCGGGGGCGTGCACGGCGCTGATCTGGCGTCCAACGGCGGTAGCAGCCAGCCGGCGGTAGTACTCGACCTCGAGCAGCTCGGGCATGAGGACGACGTTGGCGGCGTCAGAGCCGGGCCAGGAACTTGGCGATTGCCGCGCCGACCTGGTCGAACTCCAGCAGGAACCCGTCGTGACCGTGAGGGCTTTCGATGACCACGTGGTCGACGCTGACGCCCGTGGCGCGCAGCCCGTCCCGCATGGCTTCTTGCTGGTAGGGCGGGTAGAGCGTGTCGGTGGGAATGGACATGGTGCAGGTCGGCACCCGGATGCGGCTCAACGCCCGTGCCACCCCGCCGCGTCCACGGCCCAGATCGTGCAGGTCCATGGCCCGGTTCAGCACCAGGTAGGTGTTGGCATCGAAGCGGCGGACCAGCTTTTCGCCCTGATAGTCAAGGTAGGACTCGACGTCGAAACGGTCCCACATGCCGAAATGGTCGACGGGGTCGATGCTGTGGCGCCCGAATCGCTGTTCGAAGACGGCCTCGGAGCGGTAGTGGATCTGGGCGATGCGTCGGGCCAGCGCCAATCCGGCGTGGGGGCCCGCTCCCGGCTCAGCGGCGTAGAAATCGCCGTCGCGCCAGTTGGGATCACCGGCCACGGCCAGCCGACCGACGGTGCTCCAGGCGATCTGTTGGGCGCTGGCGGCGGCGGTGGAGGCGATGGCGACCAGCGAACGCATACGGTCGGGGTAGATCACTCCCCATTCCAAGGCCTGCATGCCACCCATGGACCCGCCGATGACGGACAGCCACCGCTGCACCCCCAGCTCGTCGGCCAGGCGCCGCTGCACCCGGACCATGTCCCGGATGGTGATCACCGGAAAAGCGGACCCGTACGGGCGGTCGGTGGCGGGGTTGATCGAGGCTGGTCCAGTGCTGCCCTGGCAACCGCCCAACACGTTGACACCGACCACGAAGTACCGGTCGGTATCCAGCGCCCGTCCGGGGCCGATGAGGGGGTCCCACCAGCCGTCGGTGGGTTGACCAGGACCGGATTCGCCGGCTGCGTGGGCGTCTCCGGTGAGCGCGTGACACACCAGGATGGCGTTGGAGGCATCGGCGGCGAGCGTGCCCCAGGTCTCGTAAGCCACGATGACCTCCTCGAGCACGCCACCCTGCTCGAGAGCGAACGGCACCGCTCGGACCGACATGAACTGCCGTTCAAAGGGTGGGTCGCCCAGCTTCCAGGCGCCGCTGACGGGCAGCACGGTACGAGCCGGCGGACGTCGAAGCCCGCCCGCGGCGTGGTCCCGAAGATGCGGGTCCCGGTTCATGGTGCGCTGCCTCCTCGGACCTTGGTTGCCCGACCGATCCGGCCGGACCTCATCGCCCACCCAACTCCGTTGAGGAGCAGGTTGGCTGAGCACCTTGGGTGTCCGAACCCAGGTTGCCGGAACCGTCGAATCGGCAACCCCGATCGGCGACGGCTCACTCCAGATGTGGAGCCCTATTCGAGCAACTCCGACCTACCCCCGTCAATCGACTTGTCACGCCGGCGCTGCGGCCTGCTGATCGCGGCCACCGGTCGAGCGGGACGGCCGGGCCTGCTCGTCCCACCATCGCTGGGCGGCATCGGCGCTGCTGTCGTCCAGTCCGTAGGCCCGGGCCATCATGGTGCCGGCGTGACGCCACAGCTCGCTGCTGGACGGGTCACGCTGGGCGACCGTGGCGTCTCCGACGTTCGGGGCGTCAAGGGCGTGGGTGACGGCAAGACGGTAGGCGGCTGCGGCGGACTGCCAATCGTCGAGATGGGCGGGGAGGGGTAAGTCGAGCACCTGCCGGGCGCTGAGGCGGAGGGCGTTGGCGCTGAGACCGGCGCCGGCGTGACGCTGTGCCGCGATCACGGAGATCACCGGGCACCACAACACCGCGGCGATGAGCCACACCAGCTTCGCCTCATGCGGACCAACGCCGTCCCCGGCCCACGCGGTCCCGATGCTGGGCGCCGAGGAGAACAGCGTCGGGTCGGCCGTTCTCGGCTCGATGGAGATCACCGGAACGGACGGGACCATGGCACCGTCGGGGTCCGTTACGGCCTTGAGGACGGGGGCCTGGGTGGCCAACAACACTTTCGGCCGCAGTCGAGCCCGCACCCAACGGGCCAGCGTCGGGTCTTCCCGGGCCAGCGCCGCGACATCCACCGTCGGATGCTGCCAGCGTCGGCCGGCGAAACGGGTGGATGTCCGTCCCCAACGGCTTCGACCGGCATCGATGAGCCCACAGGTCACGAGCTGCGGGTTGGTGTGCGTGGTGTCGGCGGTGTCTGCCGGGTCTGAGGCGGCCTCTGCCACAAAGGGGGCCAGCCCGTAGAACTGGTCACGGAACCCGGCGGTGGCGGTCGCGATGTCCGCCAACGTGCCCGACGACGCCACCGCCACGTCAGGCACGCCGCGTGCGCAGGCCAACACTGAGGCCCACGATCCGACGAAAAGTGACGTCCGGTGCTCGGGCGAATCGATATCGAATCGGCCCGACGCCGAAAAATCCACCCCACGCCACAGCTTGACCGCGCTCAGCGGCTGATCGGGTCCAGAGTTTCGGCGCAGCACCGGCGCACATACCCGAACCCCGGCGTCGAAGATCCTTGCACCCCCGATCCACAGCCCCTCCAACGTGGCCCGCTTCGCCATGCTGCTCCGGGCGGCGGCACCGTGGGAGGCCACCAGCATCGACTCCGGCTGGATCAGGACCACCCGCCCGCCGGGGCGCACCGCCTCCAGCCCGGCCAGGGCGAACAGCGTGGCGGTATCCACGTAACCCTTGGCGGCGTCGCCGAATCGGGCCTGAGCGCGCGCCCGATCCTGGGACATCCGGGCGGTGGCGCCGCCGAGTTGATTGAGGAACGGCGGGTTGCCGATCACCAGGTCCGCTGCCGCGCCCGGCGGGCCACCGTCCTGTGCCGCCGCCAGGCCGTCGCCGACCCGCAGCGCCCCGGCTTCGGGCCAGCTCACCGCGGCGTCGCAGGTCCAACACCACCAGGCCAGCGCGAGCCGGGCCACCGCCACCGCATCGGCATCGATGTCCGACCCGCGCAACCCGGCCAGGATGGCGGCCGCGCTGACACCGAGCCGGACACGAAGCTGCTCCCCCGCCGCCAACAGCAAGGCCCCGGCGCCGACGGACGGATCAAGCACCACCACCGCGCCATCGGTCAGAGCGCTGCCCAAACCGTCTAGGGCAAGCCGTGCCACACCGGCGGCGACGGGCAGTGGCGTGTAGAAAACACCGCCCCTTCGTCTGGCGGACGCCGCCCGGGTGGCCTCATAGACCCGGCCCAGCAGGTGGTGCGGGGCCCAGCCGTCCATCGCTGCCGCCGCCAAGGTGCCCTCGATCAGACCGATGGGCAGTTCGGGGCGGTCCCACGACGATGCTGTCGCGCTGTCCGCTACAGCCCACAACGATTCGGGGGCGTCGGCGCGTTGACCCGCCGCGGCTGCCACCGCGCACACGGCTCTGACACCGCAACCCCCCTGATCATGGCGTACACCGGAGGCGGCGTCGGCACTGGCCCATGCTGACCATTGCTGCAGCCAGGCGTTCAACCCGTTGCCGAGTCCGCGCCGGCGGCGTTGATCCAGCGGGCACCAGCGGATCAGCGACGGGCGGGTGACGCCGGTTCCGGCTCCGAGTCAGGATCCCAGGCGCCAAGGTCCGCCAGGCGGGCATCGTTGGAGAACATCTCGACCATCGGTAGCTTCAGGTTCAGCCGGTTTTGCAGACGGCGTACCTCGAGCTCCTGGTTCCACAACACCAGCGACACCGCCATACCGGACTCGCCGGCGCGCGCCGTGCGCCCCGAGCGGTGGAGATACGCCTTGTGATCCTCGGGTGGGTCGAAGTGGATCACGACATCCACATCATCCACGTGGATGCCACGAGCGGCAACGTCGGTGGCCACCAGCACATGGAGCTTTCCCGTCGAAAAGTCCGCCAGCGCCTTCTCCCGTTGCGCCTGGCGAAGATCGCCGTGGATGGGTTCCGCTTCGACCCCTTCGCGAACCAGAGACTGGGCCACCCGGTCCGCGTTGCGCTTGGTCCGGCTGAACATGAGCACCCGGTTGGCGCCCTTGGCGATTGCCGCGGCGACTTTCACCTTGTCCAGTTCGTGCACCAGTACGAACCGATGGATCATCTCATCAACGGTGACCTGCCGGGAGTCCACCTCGTGGAAGACCGGATCATGTTGGTACTGGCGGACCAGGCTGCCGATGACGCCGTCCAAAGTGGCGGAGAACAGCAACGTCTGATGTCGGCCCTGCACATGGCGAAGGATCCACTCCACCTGGGGAAGGAACCCCATGTCGGCCATGCGGTCGGCCTCATCGATGACCACATGGTCGATGTCCGCCACGGACAGCTCGCCCTGGCGGATGAGGTCGATCAGCCGTCCGGGGGTGCCGATCACCAGATCAACGCCCTCCATCAGGCGTTTGATCTGCGGTTCGATGCGGGCCCCGCCGTACAGGGCGGCCACGCTGAGACCACGGGCCGTGCCCATCGGCAGCAGCTCATCGTGCACCTGCAGGGCCAGTTCCCGGGTGGGGACCAGCACCAGGCCGGCGGGGTGACGGGGCTGGGACTTGGCCAGCCTCTGCAGCAGCGGCAACCCGAAGGCCAGCGTTTTGCCGGAACCGGTCTTGGCTTTGCCGCACACGTCCCGCCCGGCGAGGGCGTCGGAGATGGTGAGGGACTGGATGGCAAAGGGGGTCTCGATGCCCCGGTCTGACAGGGCCTGACAGAGATCAGCGGCCACACCGAGGGCGGCGAACCCCGCTGCCGGACCGCTCGGGTGGGCGGGTATCGTGAAGGGCGCGCCGGGGCTGGCCTCGAGCGTGACCGCGTCGGGCTGCTCGGATAGCTGCATTTGTTGTGACAAGGGGTTGAAACCTTCCGTTCGGAAACCGATTCGCATGTGGGGTGGCCGCTCGCATCGCTCCCCAGCGAACGGCTCCGGTCGGACGTCTCGGGCGACAGGTGGGCCCCGGGCGTCAACCGACTCACCCGACCGACGGCCGGGTAACGGTGCCAGCATACCGCCCTGCGGAAAAAGATGCGCCGATCAGCCCTTCCCCGGTGGCGGAGCGACCACTCCCGGCGCCCACCCGGCGTGGCGTGTCCGGCGCTTGGCAGCCAGGCCGGCGACCCGGTGGGGCCCTGCCGGGACGCCTTCGACCCGCAGCCGGCGGCCTTGTTCGGCCTCCAATCCAGGCACCAACCGGCCATTCGCCGCCACCACCCGCCACCATGGCAGCTCCCTGCCAGCCTTGGTTGGGTCGGCTTCGTTGGTTGGGGCGAGGGCTTGCGGACCTGGTTCTTGGAAGGCCGGGTCGCCGACGGCTGGGTCGCCCGGCACGGGACCGTGGGCCAGCAGATGACCCACCGCACGGGCCCGCCCTGGGAAGCCGGCCTCCTCGGCAACCTCGCCGTAGGTGATCACGTCGCCGGGCTGCAAGGCCCACAGGACTCGCAGCACCGCCTGCTCGAACGGCGTCACACCCTGGCTCATGCCAGGACCTTGACCGCCAACAGGCGTTGCCGTCCAGCCTCCCTGGTCACAGCACATTGAGCCCCGGTTGTACGTACCGGTCAGCCCCTCAGGCTCCGGCTACGGTCACTGGCAGTGATTGATGACGCGGTGCTGGCGTCGCTGGTGGCCGATTGGCCGGGTTCGTCGGTCGCGGTGGGGGTGACTGCCGCCGATGAGGTACTGGCGCGCTTCGGCCCGGCCACGGAGGCGTTCGAGCTGGCGTCGGTGACCAAGCTGCTGATGGCCATGGCCTGCTGGGTGGCGGTCGAAGAGGGGACCCTGACCTTCGACCAGCCGGCCGGCCCACCCGGTTCCACCGTGGCCCACCTTTTGGCCCACGCCTCCGGTCTCGCTCTCGACCAGATCCAGCCAGCAGCCCCGGTTGGCAGCCGCCGCATCTATTCCAATGCCGGGTTCGAGGTGCTGGCGGCCACATTGTCCGCCCACGCCGCAATCGACGTGGGCACCTACCTGTGGGAGTCGGTGCTCGGCCCGCTGGGCTGCGGCGACACCGCCCTCGTCGGCTCGCCGGCACATGGCGCTCGGGGCAGCGTGGAGGACCTGCTGAGGATCGGCCGGGAGCTGCTTGAACCCAGCCTGATCGACGGATCGACGTGGCGTCGGGTGACCGCCCCCGCCTTTCCCGAGCTCAGCGGGGTGCTCCCCGGCTTTGGCCGCCACGATCCCAACCCGTGGGGACTCGGCCCGGAGATCCGCGGCCACAAGACCCCGCACTGGACGGGCACCACCAACAGCGAGGCCACCTTCGGTCACTTCGGCCGGAGCGGCGCCTTTGTGTGGGTGGACCCGGCGGCTGGACTGGCGGTGGCGTTGGCCGGCGTACAGCCCTTCGGCGACTGGTCCACCGTGGCCTGGCCCGCGCTGTCCGACGCCATTCTGTTGCGGACGGTCCTCGGGACCTGAAGGCACGGGGCGCAGAGGGGTATGCACCGGGTGTCTGCGGTCATCTGTGCAGTCTTGGACACGAGGTGGCGGCACTCTCTCGAAACATTGACGCTACGTGGGGCTCCATCTACACAGCGTCAAAGATCTGAGCCGGACTGGCACGGTCCTGTCCAAAACTGCACGCATGGGGTGATCTGGCGCCCTCCGCGCCGCTCCCGAACGGCCGCAACCTGGGCGCAGAACGGGACTACCGGCCACCGGGGTCCCCGGCCCCGTCGGCACGGTCGGCACGGTCGGCACGGTCGGCACGGTCGACCTCGGCGACGCGGTCCTCGCCCAGCACGGCACCGATGCGAACCGGACCATCGAGATCAGCGTCCGCCGCCGCGTCATCAGCAGCGGCCACGCCTGCCGTGACCTCGCTGCCAACCGTGGGCACGGTCCGGGCCCGCAACGCCAACCACAACAACGCCAACGTGGCCACGACCGCGGCCAGCAACAGGTTGAAGCGGACCCCGAACACCTCGCGGGCCTGGGTCGATGCGCAACGATTCGACCCAGAATCGACCGATCCCGTAGCCGGCAACGTAGATGGCGAACAGGCTGCCGGGACGCAGCCGGCCCTTGGTACGACGCTCCACGGCGATCACGAATCCGGCCAGCGCCAGGTTCCACAGGCTCTCATAGAGGAAGGTCGGGTGGTAGGTCTCCCGGGTCTCATAGCCCAACGGTCGGTGCCGGGGATCGATGCGCAACGCCCACGGCAGGTCGCTGGGGCCACCGAAGAGTTCCTGGTTGAACCAGTTGCCCCAACGTCCGATGGCTTGGGCCACCGGTACCGCCGGCGCCACGATGTCCATCGCATACGGAATCTTCAGTCCACGACGACGGGCCACGAGCGCACCTGCCGCCAACCCTGCCGCCAGACCACCAGGTATGCCCAGACCGCCCTCCCAGATCTTGACCACGTCGCCCCAATGCCCCCGGAACCGGTCATAGTCGGTGGCCACGTGATAAAGGCGGGCGCCGACCATACCTACTAGTACGGACCAGAGGCCGATCTGGGAGAAGTCCTCGGGGTCACCCCCGCGGGCCACGTGACGGCGGCGGGCGATCTCGACGGAGGCCACCACACCGATGGCGATCATCAGCCCGTAGGCCGTGAGGCGCAGCGGCCCCAGATGGATCTGCGAGGACGACGGGCTGGGAAGGGAGCCGAACAGACCGGCAGCGATTGGCACCAGTTGGGCCACCGTCACCGGCCGGTTCCGGCCAACTGCTCAGCGCTGAGTGCGAACAGATCGTGATCCCCGGCGGTGACCGCGCCCAGCAGACCCGCCGCCTGGGGCAACAACTGCTCGGCGTAGAACCGGGCGGTGATCAGCTTGGCCCGGGCCAACTCCTGGTCGTCGGTGCCTTGGGCCGCCAACGCTGAGCGGGCCAGCAGCCAGCCGCCCACGCACCAGCCGAACATCCGCAGATACGGAGCCGATGCCGCCAGGGCGTCATTGGGGTTGGCCGAACCATGGCCCAGGATCCAGGTGGTGGCCTGTTCCAATGTGTCGAGCTGCGCCGCCAGGTTCTTGCGGATGGGACCCAGATCCTCGCCGGCGACGTCAAGGGCGCCGTCGATCTCCCGCATGGTGGCGATGAACTCCAGCGTTGAGGCCCCGGCGCGGACCGGCAGCTTGCGACCCACCAGATCCGCGGCCTGGATGCCGTTGGTGCCCTCGTAGATGGGGGCGATGCGACTGTCCCGGAAGTGTTGTGCGGCTCCGGTCTCCTCGATGTAGCCCATACCGCCGTGTATCTGGAGCGCCAACGAGGTGAGCTCCACACCCATGTCGGTACCGAATCCCTTGCAGATCGGCGTCAAAAGGCCCACCAGTTCGCCCGAACGTTCCCGTACCGCGGGGTCCGGATGGTGCTTGGCGCGGTCCATGTGACCGGCGTTGAACAGCATCAGACAACGCAGGGCCTCGATGCAGGACTTCTGGGTCAACAACATGCGCCGCACGTCAGCGTGTTCGATGATGGGCGAATCGACCACATCTGGCGGCGCACCCACAGCCCGGCCCTGGGTTCGCTCCAGTGAATACTCCAATGCTTGCTGGTAAGCCCGTTCAGCCAACGCCAGCCCCTCAAGACCCACCGACAATCGGGCGTTGTTCATCATGACGAACATGATGCGCATGCCGGCGTTCTCCTGGCCGATCAGATACCCGACGGCATCCTCGTAGGCCAGCACGCAGGTCGGTGAGCCGTGGATGCCCAGCTTGTGCTCGATCGACACGCAGCTCACCGTGTTGGGCGCGCCCGGGGACCCATCATCATCGAGCAGGCGCTTGGGCACGATGAAACAGGAGATGCCCCGGGTGCCGGCGGGGGCATCAGGGGTGCGGGCCAGCACCAGATGCACGATCTGCTCCGACAGATCGTGTTCACCATAGGTGATGAAGATCTTCTGGCCGGTGATGCGATACGTGCCGTCGGCCTGCTTGACGGCTCTGGTGGTCAGGGCGCCAACATCGGAACCGGCCTGCGGTTCGGTGAGGTTCATGGTGCCGGTCCATTGCCCGCTCACCATCTTGGGGAGGTATTGCTCACGTTGGGTCTCGTCGCCGTAGTGCAGCAACGCGTCAATGGCGCCCTGGGTGAGCAGTGGACACAGCGAAAAGGCCATGCAGGCCGAGGTCAACATCTCCTGCATGGCGACGCCCACCACCCACGGGAAGGCACCGCCGCCGTACTCGGTGGGGAACGCCACACTGTTCCAACCGGCGTCCACGTAGCGACGATAGGCATCAATGAAACCCGGCGGTGTGACCACGCTGCCGTCGGGCTGGCGGTGGCTGCCCACGGTGTCACTGGCCCGGTTGAGGGGGCCGACGACCTCAGCCATGAACCGGCCGCACTCCTCAAGCACACCGGTCACCGTGTCCAGGTCGGCATGGGCGAACGCGTCAAGGGACGCCAGCTCGTGATAGTCGACGATGTGCTCCAGCACGAAGGCCAGATCTGCCAGCGGCGCCACGTAGTCAGTCACCCCGCCAGGCTAACTGGGCTTGGCGCCTCGGGACGGGAGCTTCGGCCCCCGCCGCGGCCGAAAGCGTCAGGAGCGGCGGGTCTCGTTCCAGGGGCCCTCGTCGGCGCGGGGTTCCTTGGGTAGGCCCAGCATCCGCTCACCGAGGATGTTGCGCTGGATCTCGTTGGACCCGGAGTAGATCGACGCCGGGCGGGCTCCCAGGAAATGCGTCACCCACCGCTCGGAGCTGTCGGGGTCACCGGCGGCCTCGGGTCCGATGGTGGACAACGGCCGGGCGCCGCTTCGGACCATGGCGTCCGCACCGAGGAGGTTCATGGACAGCTCGGTCATCTTCTGGAACAGCTCGGTCCACAGCAGCTTGTTGATGGAGCTTTCCGGGCCCAGGACCCCGTTCCCCAACACCGTGGTGAGGGTCCGCAATCCCTGGTAACGGAGGATCTCGACCTTGGAATGGACCCACGCCAGCTGCTGACGGACCACCGGATCACTGTCGAGACCCTTCTGGCGGGCGATGCTCAACAACCCGTCGGCCACCGCCCGCATGCGGTAGGACACCATGGTGGCGTCATCGCCGCGCTCAAATGCCAGGAGCTGGTTGGCCACCCGCCAGCCATCGTTGACGTCCCCGATGATGCAGTCCTTGGCGGTGCGGGCGTCGGAGAAGAAGACCTCGTTGAAATCGTGGCTGCCGGTCATGTTGATGATCGGACGGACCTCGATGCCGGGTTGATCCATGGGACACAGGAGGAACGAGATGCCCCGGTGCTTGGCGGCGGCGGGGGCGGTTCGGCACAGCACGAAGATCCAGTTGGCGGAGTGGCCTTCGGAGGTCCAGATCTTCTGACCATTGATGATCCACTCGTCCCCATCGAGCACGGCCGAGGTCGACAGCGAGGCCAGGTCCGAACCGGAGTTGGGCTCGGAATAACCCTGGCACCAGCGATCGGTGCCGTTGAGGATGCGGGGCAGGTAGTGGCGCTTCTGTTCCTCGGTACCCAGCACCATGATGGTGGGCCCGATCATGGACATGCTGAAACCATCGTTGGGTCCGCCGGTGGGCACCGCAGCCTTGGCGAACTCCTCATGAAGCACCACCCGTTCGATGGCGGACAGCCCACCCCCGCCGTATTCGGTGGGCCACGCCGGCGCGATCAACCCGTTGTCGGCCAATAGCTGGCGCCACTCCCGCACCCACGTCTCACGGGCCTCACCCTCGAGGGCCCCGATGCCACCCCAACCGGCCGGCACATGCTCGGCCAGGAACGCCCCGATCTTCTCGCGAAAGGTCTCGGCCTCGGCTGAATAACGCGGATCCATCGTGGGCTCCCGGGGTTGTGCGATCGAGCGGTGGGCTACTGGTGGGCGACTGTTGGGCCGGGCGCGAACGGTGATCCGCCACAACCGTCCCGAACCGTCGAGCGTAGCCGCACTGCCCCTTTGGCCCTCCAGACCGGCGTACCAGAACCCCGATCTGGTCGAGCACATCGACGAGCTGTGGCCGTCCTAGTCCTGGACTGCGAGGCGATCGACGGAGTTCCGGCCCGGGGCTTGGCTCAGGTCGTCACCGGTGGGGTACGGATGGCCAGGATCGCCGGGCATCTCCTGGCTGAGGTCGGCGCTAGCAGCGAGATGGCCATTGATGCACTCGTCGTCGCAACCGCCATTCGATTCGGTGGCGGCGTCGTTGCTATCCACGTGCTGACGACCTTCGGCTGCTCGCCGCCCGCCACCGGAACGTGTCGATTCTCGACATCTGATCGGGACTGGCCGGCAATCAGATCAAACACCTGTCCTGGGCGGTGCTGCAAGAATCGGTGTCCGTGACCACGACGGCGCCACCGAGTGGGACCGTGACGTTCGTCTTTGCGGACATCGAAGGATCCTCGTCGCTGTGGGAACAGGACCCCAACGCCATGGGACCGGCGCTGGCCCGCCACGACGAAGTGATCCGCTCGGTGCTCGCCGAGCACGGAGCTCGACCGCTGCGAACGGGCCCTCCCTGACGGCAGCCAACCTGTTCAGCAGAACGCAGCCGTGCCGCCTTCCGGAACGTCAGCGTTCAGCTGAACCGCGATCCCAGCCCGCTCAGTACACCCCTCCGAGGCGGCGGTGGTCCCAAGAGGCGATGCGGTCGGGCTTGATCGACACGATGACCCGTTTGGTGGCCACCTGGTCGAGATCCATCTCGGGCTGGGGATCGCCGACGCGGCGCTGCTGGTTATCGGCGATGACGGCCATCAGGTCGCGGACGGTGTCGAAATCATCGGTGATGGTGGCGGTGCCGGTGACCAGCACGCCGCGGATGTCCTGGTACGGGCTGGCGATCTCGATCAGCATGCTGGCCCGGGGGTTGCGCAGCAGGTTGACCACCTTCTGGGCCTTCGCGAAGGACGAGAAGATCAGCTGGCCCTGATGGTGCAGGAACGTGACATTGACCAGATGAGGGTTGCCGTGACCGTCCACGGAGCCCAACACCCCCAGGGTCTGCTCGGTGAGAAACGCCTCGACCTCCCCGTCAGTCATCTTGATCTGCGCCCGGCGTGACGGCACGGCTCCCCCTTGGTGACATCGGCGGTGATGATCGGGACGATAGCCCGGACGTGGGCGCGTGCTTGAGGGTGGTCGGCGGTGGGTACGGAGCGACCATGCAGCTGGCCGTGATCGCCCATACCGAGAAGAAGATCGGAAAGGCTCAACCCGCCGACTTGCGGGCCGCCCTGGCTGACGCCGGTTTCAAGGACCCGATGTGGTTCGAGGTGGCCAAGTCCAAGTTGGCCCCGAAATGCGCTCGCAAGGCGGCCAAGGCCGGGGTGGACCGACTGCTGGTGTGGGGAGGCGACGGCACGGTGCGACGCTGCATCGACACCATCGCCGATCCCGAGCTCGGCCTCCCCGCCATACCAATCGGTATCCTACCGGCAGGTACGGCGAACCTGCTGGCCTCCAGCTTGCACATACCGACCAGTTTGGATGAGGCGCTGAAGATCGCCCTGCACGGCGAACGTCGGGCGTTGGATCTGGGGGTGATCAACGGGGAACGGTTCGCGGTGATGGCCGGCACCGGGTTCGACGCGCTGCTCATCGGTGGGGCCGATAGTCACAAGGACCGTTTCGGTCGGCTGTCCTACGTGTGGGCCGCGCTGCGGGCCAGCGGCACCGACGCCGTGCGAGCCCGTGTCAAGGTGGACGGCACGCTGTGGTTCGACGGGCCGGCCGGCTGCCTCCTGGTGGGCAACGTGGGCACCATCATGGGTGGGCTCGACGTGTTCCCTGACGCCCGACCCGACGATGGCCGCCTCGAGGTCGGTGTGGTGACCGCCAACCGCCGGGACCAGTGGCTGCGGGTGTTCGGCCGCCTCGTCGGGCGCCATCCCCAACGGTCACCGTTCGTGCGAACCACCAGCGGCACCAAGATCCGGGTGCAGCTGGACCGGCCGCTGCCCTATGAGCTCGACGGCGGCGACCGCCCCGCAGCAGACCACTTCCGCATCGACATCGAGCCCGCCGCCATCACCCTGCTGGCCCCGCCAGGCTCCCACTGAGCTCAGACGCGACTCGCACTGAGAATCCACTCACTTTGAGATAGCTTCACCTGCCGCATCACCCGAAGGTCAGGTGTCCCTCGGCGTCCGCACCCACAGTGACGGTGTCGCCCTCGCCGAACTTGCCTTCAAGCAACGCCAACGCCAGTGTGTCGCCAACCTTCTTTTGGATCAGGCGCTTCAAGGGGCGGGCACCGAACACCGGGTCGTAACCCTCTGCCGCCAGCAGGGCAGCAGCGTCGTCCGTGACCTTGAGCTCGATGCGGCGATCGGCCAGGCGTTTGATCAGTGACGCCAACTGGATCTGCACGATGCGGCCCATGTCGGCACGGGTGAGCGCCCGGAACCGCACGATCTCATCGATGCGGTTGATGAACTCCGGCCGGAAGAAGTCACTGGGCTCACCGGGAATGTTCGAGGTCATGATGACCACACAGTTGTTGAAGCTCACGGTGCGGCCCTGACCGTCCGTCAAGCGGCCATCGTCGAGCAGCTGCAACAACACGTTGAACACGTCCGGATGGGCCTTTTCCACTTCGTCGAGCAGCAGCACCGAATACGGCCGACGCCGCACCGCTTCGGTCAGCTGACCGCCCTGGTCATAACCGACGTAGCCGGGGGGCGCCCCGATTAGGCGGGCCACGGAGTGCTTCTCCATGTACTCGGACATGTCGATGCGGACCATGGACCGCTCGTCATCGAACAGGAACTCGGCCAGGGTGCGGGCCAGCTCGGTCTTGCCGACACCGGTGGGGCCCAGGAACAGGAAACTGCCGATGGGCCGATGGGGATCGGACAGACCGGCCCGGCTGCGGCGGATGGCGTTGGCCACCGCGGACACCGCCTCGTCCTGGCCCACCACCCGCTCGTGCAGCTCGTCTTCCAGCCGCACCAGCTTGTGGACCTCGCCCTCCATCAGACGGGTGACCGGCACCCCGGTCCAACGGGACACCACCTCGGCGATGTCCTCCTCGTCCACCTCTTCCTTCAGCATCTTGGAGGTGGCCTGCAGCTCGTCGATCTGGGCGGCGGCCAACTCCAGTGCTTTCTTCAAATCGGGCAGGGTGCCGTAACGCATCTCCGAGGCCCGGCCCAGGTCGCCCTCGCGCTCCAACCGGTCCGCTTCCATGGACGCCGTCTCCAGTTGCTCTTTCAGCACCCGGATGCGGTCAATGGCGTCACGTTCGTTGGTCCACTGTGCCTGCATGCCGCTCAGGGTTTCGTTGAGGTTGGCGATCTCGGCGTCGATGGCCGATCGCCGCTCGGTGGAAGACGCATCCACCTCCTTGGCCAAGGCCACCCGTTCGATCTCCAGTTGCCGCACCCGCCGCATGACCACGTCAATCTCGGTGGGCATGGAGTCAATCTCGATGCGCAACTTGGACGCGGCCTCATCCATCAGGTCAATGGCCTTGTCGGGCAGGAACCGCTCGGTCAGGTACCGGTCCGACAGCATCGCCGCTGACACCAGGGCGCTGTCCTGGATCCGCACCCCGTGGTGGACCTCGTAACGCTCCTTCAGACCACGGAGTATGGCGATGGTGGCCTCCACGGAGGGTTCACCCACCATCACCGGCTGAAAGCGACGCTCCAGGGCCGGGTCCTTCTCCACATACTTGCGGTATTCATCCAACGTGGTGGCGCCGATCATGCGCAGCTCGCCACGGGCCAGCATGGGCTTGAGCATGTTGGAGGCGTCCATGGCACCTTCGCCACCGGCACCGGCGCCGACCACGGTGTGCATCTCATCAATGAACGTGATCACTTCACCAGCAGAGTCCGAGATCTCCTTCAACACCGCCTTGAGCCGTTCCTCGAACTCACCGCGATATTTGGCACCGGCAACCATCGAGGAAAGATCCAGTGACACGAGCTTCTTGTTCTTGAGGCTCTCGGGCACGTCACCCTCGACGATGCGCCGGGCCAGGCCTTCCACGATGGCGGTCTTGCCCACGCCGGGCTCCCCGATGAGCACCGGGTTGTTCTTGGTTCGGCGGCTGAGCACCTGCACCACGCGGCGGATCTCCTCGTCCCGGCCGATGACGGGGTCCAACTTCCCGGCCCGGGCCACCTCGGTCAGATCCCGACCGTAACGCTCCAACGCCTGGAAGGTGCCCTCGGGGTTCTGCGACGTGACCCGGTGGCTGCCCCGCACCTTTTGCAGGGCGCCGAGCATGGCTTCTTTGTCACTTCCCACCCGGTCCGCCATGGACAGCAGCAGGTGCTCGGTGGAGAGATATTCGTCACCCAGCTCAATTCGGATGGCATCGGCCTGTTCCATGACCCGGGTGAAGTCCCGGCCCATGCGGCTCTCCCCGCCGTAGGCCCGCGGCAGCTTGGCCAACGCCTCATCGAGTTGGTTGCGCAACGCCAGGGGCTTGATGCCAAGCTGGTTGATGAGCGGCAGCACCACCCCTTCGCTCTGGCCGAGCAGCGCCGCCAACAGATGGTCGGCGGTGACCTCGGGATGGGAGAGGCTGCGGGCGTTGGAGATGGCGGCCTGCACGGCCTCTTGGGTCTTGATGGTCCAGCGGTTGGGGTCGAGGCTCACGGTTTCATGCTCCTGATGGCACGGGAGTTGTTGTCTGGGGAATGCTTGACTGAAGGATCCTTGACTGAAGGATTCTTGACTATGGATTCTTGACTGAGGGACTCCTGACTTAGGGATTGCCGTATTGGGGGTTGCTCATCGTCATCGCCTGCAAGCGCCGGAGTTGATCCTCCAGCTCCAGCACCAACTTGATGCCGACGTGGGGCAGTCCCAGGCGGGTCAGCTCGGCGATGCGGGCCACCCGCACCAGGTCCAGATCCGAGTACCGCCGCCCACCACCAGCGGTGCGGGCCGGGCGCACCAGCCCCACCCGTTCGTACGCCCGCAGCGTCTGGGGATGGACGCCGGCCAGTTCGGCCGCCACCGAGATCACGTAGCGGGGGTAGTCGGGCCCGGCCGGACGTCCGTTTGTCGGCGGCCTCCCGGCGGAGGAGAGGTTCATGGCAAGGCCTCCCGGGGTGAGGGCCGACCCCGTTCGAGGGCGGCCAACTGCTCGATGAGGGCCAGCTCCTCGCCATCGACGTGTTGGGGCACAGCGATCTCGACGGTGACCAGCAGGTCGTGCCCGGCCGCGCCCCGACCCTTGGCCCGCAGCACCCGTCCGTTGCGTGAGCCGGCAGGGACCTTGAGCCGGACCGGGGCGCCTTCCAGCGTGGGGGCTTCGATCTCGGCGCCCAGCACGGCCTCGGTGTAGGTGACCGGCACCGTCACCGTCAGATCCCGGCCCTTTCGTGCGAAGCGGGGGTGAGGGGTGACGGATATCTCCAGCAGCAGGTCCCCGGGGGGGCCGCCGTTCAGGCCGGGGTCACCCTTGCCGCGGAGCTTGATGGTTTGACCATCGGCCACTCCGGCCGGCAGTCGTGCTTTCACCGATCGCTCGCCCAGCGTGATGGTGGTCTCAAGGCCGGCCATGGCGTCCACGAAGTCCAAGGTGAGATGGGCCCGCAGGTCCTGACCTGGGCGAGGACCGGCGAACCCCCCGCCGGGACCCCGACGGCCACCGCCCCGGGTCGCTCCCCCGGCCGCACCGAACAGCCCACCGAGCAGGTCGTTCAGGTTCACGTCCCCGTCGAAACTGAACGTACTGCCCTGACCGCCGAACCCGCCGGGACCACCGGCACCGCCCGGGCCACCCCGGAACGCCCCCTGCTTGGCCAGACGGCGGAACTCGTCGTACTCCTTGCGGGTGGCGGGATCCGCCAGCACCTCCTTGGCCCGGGACACCTTCTTGAAGCGGTCCTCGGAAGCCTGGTCCCCGGGGTTTCGGTCGGGGTGCAGCTGTCCGGCCAGCTTCTTGTACGCCTTCTTGATCTCAGCCTCGGTGGCTGCCTCGGCCACACCGAGCACGGCGTAGTAGTCGTTGTCGAACCAGTCCTGCTGAGGGTTCATCGGCCACCCCATAGTTGAGTCATTACCGCTCAACTTATCTGCAGTGAGGTTCTATTCCCCTGCCCCCACGAAATCAGCCGAGTCACGCCGGCGGGTAGGTTCTACGAGGTGATCCCGCCCGGGCGGAGGCGCTCTATCTGGGCCAGGTCCTGGTGGTCCGGGTGGTCCGTGTGGTCCAACACGCCAGGTCTGCCGGTCGCCACCGGGAACTAACCGGAGACTGGTCGTCCCATCATCCGCCGCCACCAGGTGTGGAAGTGCACGGTGCCCAGCTCAGGGGCCGGGCCGCACAGGTTGGGATGGTAGGTGGCGCCAGCGAAGCCCAACTCCGCAGCCATGGCCACCCCCTCGTGACGGGTCTCGTTGAGCACCCGGTCCTGCCCGGCGGTCTCGGCGTACGCCTTGAGGATGATCTCCGGCAGCCCCGGGACCAGCGCTTCCATGTCCGGTGGGACGAAGTACCGCACCCGGTTGAGGTAGCTGGTGGGGCCGGTGGGCATCAGGATGGACACCACCCGCAGGCCGTTGTAGTACTCGATCATCACGTTCGGATAGAACGCGGACCAGATGACGGCCACGTCGGGCACGGCCTCGCCCCGCCGCTGGTGGTACCGGCCCAGTCCCTCTATCCAGGCCTGATAGTACGGCGAGCGGCGACCCTGCTGCTGGGAGTGACGCAGGATCTGCAAGTGCAGGCTTTCGCCGAACACCCATTCCAGCGTGTCGCAATCGGCGAAGGACGCCAGGCCGGCGTGGTAGGGCGGTACGTGGTAGCAGTCGCCGTAGACGTCCATGAAGGACTTCCAATCCCCGCCGTAGCGCTCCTCCTCGGTGCCCACCAGGGACCAGTCCGAGAAGTTCAGCCAATGGGACAACCCGATGGCGGCGAAGGTGTCCTCAGCCATGGTCAGGTCCCGCCGGAAGCCCGCATCGAGCGCCGCCTGTCCGCAGAAGTAGGTGCCTTGCCAGCTGAGCACCGGGAACTCCATCAGGCCCAGATCGTCACGCTGCAGCTCGGTGACATCCATGTCAGGGGCGCCGATCAGGCTGCCGTCACGACGGAAGGACCATTGGTGGAACGGGCAGGTCACACAGCTCTGCGAGGAACGCTCCCGGCTGCGGACCAGCGGGCGCAGACTGTGGGGGCAGATGTTTGCGAAGGCCCGAACCGTGTCGTCCTCGGCGTGGGTCAGCAACAGGCGATCATCAGCCTCTGCCGCCACGTGACCGGCTCCGTCCAACAGGGCCTGATGGCCCACGAACAGCGGCCCGGAGGCGGGGTGAAACAGCCGCCGGCGCTCCTCGGTGTAGGTGGCAGGGTCCCCGTAGGCGTCGAGGTCCAGGGAGTGCGCGGCGGGGTTTGCGACCGCGACGTCGGGCCAGTCGATGGACCGCGGCAGACCGGAGCGGAGCGAAGTGTGGTGCGTGAAAACCATCGGGCGGGCGAATCCTCCGCCGGGCAGGCTACCGACCCGACAGCCCCTGCGTCAGGCTTTGACCCGTCCTGGCGGCGGCTGGGAGCGGTCACCTGAGATGGCCTCACTACCCTTCACCAGCACTCTTGCCCTCTTCCGGTGACGAAATGGCGGCAGGGTAGGTGGCGCTGGGTAGCCACCGGAGCGGGGGCGGCGCTCACCGAGTTCGCCAAGTTGTACGGTCCTGCACCATGACGTCCTCGTCCACGGACCCCGCTGACACCGACTCCCAGCCCGAAGGACTGCAGGTCAGTGGCATTGAAAACTGGTACCGAGGGCACGTGGCCCAAACCACGCTGCCGCTGCGCTTCGACCGCTTGGCCGGCGGGCACTCGAACCTCACCTACCGGGTGACGGACGGCGCCGGGCGGGTGACCGTGTTGCGCCGACCGCCCGCCGGTGAGCTGCTGGCCTCCGCCCACGACATGAGCCGGGAGTGGCGGGCCATCTCGGCGTTGGGCCCCACCGCGGTGCCGGTGCCCGCCGCGCTCGGCCTTTTGCGAGGACCCTGCCGTGACCGGGGCCTGGTTCTACGTGATGGGCTTCGTCGAGGGTGCCGTGCTGCACGAGGACGCCGACGTGGAAGCCTGGCTGGGGACCAACGCCCTGCGCCGTCGCACCGGCGAGAGCATGGTTGAGGTGGCCGCCGCCTTGCACGCGGCCGACATTGACACCATCGGCCTGGGCGAGCTGGGAAAGCGGGAGGACTACGTGGCCCGTCAGCTCAAGCGCTGGTACCGCCAGTACCAGGATTCGGGTGGCACCACTGAGCTGATCGACCGTCTTCACCAGCATTTCACCAGCCACACCCCCCGCCAGCAGCACGCCTCCCTGGTTCACGGGGACTACCGGCTGGGCAACTGCATCACCGCTGCGGATGGGACCATCGCCGCGGTCCTGGACTGGGAGATCTGCACCCTCGGCGACCCGCTGGCAGACCTGGGCTACCTGTTGGCCATGTGGGCCGAACCCGGCGAGACGTTCCGCACCACCGCCACCTGCCCCACCGGCCTGCCGGGCTTCCCGACCAGGGTCGAGCTCATCAACCACTACGCGGCGCGCTCCCCGTTGGACCTGTCCGACATCGGCACCTACGTGGCGTTTTCCTACTGGAAGGTGGCCTGCATCAATCAGGGCGTGTGGTCCCGCTACGCCGCCGGCCAGAAAGCGGCCGAAGGGGTGGACGTTGAAGCCATCGGCCAGTCCGTCCCCCGCCTGGCCGAGCTCGCCGCCGCCGCCCTCGACACACACTGACCCGCGACTTGGTCACTGACGACAACGCGAGTCAGTGGCCTGCACGCTGACACCTAGCGCAACAGCCCTTCTGGCTACCGGGCTCGACAGCGGCGGGGCGGATCGGGCCTGTTGCAGCGCCACCAGCCACATGGCCACCATCACCACCGCGGCGCCACCAAAAGCCGCACCGGCACCGAAGCGTTCATACAGCGGCGCCACCGAGAGCGCCGAGCACCCGGCGGCGAACAACTGTATGGCCGACAGCAGTCCCTGCCCCGCGGCGACCTCGTGCTCCGAACACTCGGACACCACGGTGGCTTGCGCCGCAGGCATGCTGATGGCGTCGAGCACGGAGTGGCCCATGGTGACCACAATCAGCACCACCGGCGCCCGCAACTGCCCGTAGGACGCCATGAAAGGCACCACCCCCAGCCCGGACAACAGTGCCACCCGCAGCGGTCCGCGACGATCCGCCAGCCGACCGCCGAAACCGGCCAGCGCCGCCATCGGCAGGCCCAGGCAGGTCAGGGTGATGGCGATGAACCAGGTGCTCGAACCCAGGTCGGTCAAATACCTGGCCCACACCGTGTCGAACACGCCGATGGCCCAGAACGTGGCCGCGCCCAACGCCAGGCCGGCCCGCAACCGAGGTCGTCCGGCCAACTCACGGAGCACGCCCCGCTGGGCCCGGGCCAGCGCCACGGACGCCTCCGACACCGGCAACGCCAGTCGCAGGACCGGTGGCAGGCAGGCCACGATCACCAACGCCAGGATCCCGAACGCCGGCCCGACTCCCACCACCGCCGCCAACACCGCGCCGATGGGAGCGCCGAGCACAAAGCCGCTGACGTCGCAGGCTAGGAACGTTCCCAGCACCTGCCCGGCTCGGTCCGGGCTGCGGGCCACCACGATCTTGCGCCCGGCGGGGTAGACCATGCCGATGCCCAGCCCGGCCACGGCCCGACCTCCGGCGACGCTCCACAGCGCCCCGCCGTAGCCGACGGCCACGTAACCGGCCGCCGCCACCAGCGCCCCGGCGCACAGCATCAGCCGGGCGTGGCCCCGGTCCGCGTAACGGGCCAAAACCAACTGCGCCAGCAGCCCGGCCCCGAAGGACGCCCCGACGACGAGGCCGAGGCTCCAGGTCGGCAGCCCGGCCGAGGCCTGGATCGTCGGCAACAGGGCAAAGATGGCCCCATTGCCGGCCGCCACCACGAAGCTCAGCACATAGAGGGCGGCCATTGCGGGGCCAAACTATGGCCACCGTCGAGCTGACCCCAACAGGTTTCCCCGAGCCGGAGAGGGATCGCCGAACGGCCCTACTCGAAGCCCGGCGGGGTTGGCGGCGGCCCGACGACCGCGGTGGCGGCGGCAGCAAAGGCCAACGCGGTGCGGTCATGCAGGTACGGCGCCACGATCTGCACGCCCACCGGCAGGCCCGACGCCGCCATACCGACTGGTATGACGGTGGCCGGCAGATAACAGGCGCCGGCGGGAGCCATCCAACGGTTGAGCTCCCAGTAGGGCCGGTCGCCGGCCTGGGTGGTGACCACCCGGGCGGCCATGGGCTCGCCGTGGTCGTGGTGGATGGCCACACAGGGCATCACCGGTAGCAGCAGGATGTCGAAAATCTGGAAGAACTGCTCAAAACGGGCCCGAAGTTGCAGCCGACCCTCGTTGTGGGACAACCACTGGCGGTGGCGCATGGAGGTGTTGCGCTTGGTCTCCGCCACCGGGTGGCTGCCCTCGGCCAGGGCATACTGCTCGATCTCGGTCACGCTGTACCCGCCCGCCAACGCCGCGTTCAGCAACGCGAAGAACCTGGTGGCGGCCTTGGTCAGATCGAAACCGGGCCGAGCCTCGCGATCCACCGCCTGCCCGGCGCCGTGGAGGGCCGCCGCGAAGCCCTCCAGCACAGCGGCCACCTCGGGGTCCAACGCGCAGCTGGCATCATCGAACCACGCCGCCACCCGAAACCGGCCTAGCTGGGTCTGGCGGGCGGCGGGCAGCTCCAGCCGCCACGCCGGGCTGTTCCACCGGTCAGGGCCGCTCATGGCATCCAAGGCCACGGACAGGTCTTCCACGTGCAACGCCATGGGCCCCGCCACGGCCAGATCGGCCTGGGTCAGGGTGCCTGGCGGTCCCGGGATCTGCCCGTGGGCGGGGACGATGCCGTAGCTGGGCTTGTGGCCCACCACGCCACTCATGTGGGACGGCAGCCGGATGGATCCGCCGATGTCCGAGCCGAGCTCCAGCGGGGTGAACCGGGCGGTCAAGGCCGCGCCGGAACCACCGGAGGAGCCACCGGGGGTGCGCGCCAGGTCCCAGGGGTTGTTGGTGGTGCCGAACACCTCGTTGTAGCTCTGCATGTCCCCGGCGTAGATCGGCAGGTTGGTCTTGCCCCAGATCACCGCCCCGGCCCGACGCAGCCCCGCCACGGGCCAGGCATCTTCGGTAGGCACGTGATCAGACAGCTCCGGCGCGCCGGAGGTGGTGCGCAGCCCGGCGGTGGAAAAGCTGTCCTTCACCGTGATCGGCACCCCATGCAGCGGCCCAAGGTCCTCACCGCGGGCGGCGGCCTCATCGGCTGCTGCGGCCTGGGCCCGGGCCCGGTCAAGGTCCCGGGTGACCACGGCGTTGATGGGCCCGTCCAACCGGTCGGCCCGGGCCACGAAGTGCTCCAGCGCCTCCCGGGCGGACACCTCCTTGGCCCGGATGGCGGTGGCCAACGCCACCGCGGAGTACTGGTGCAACACATTGTTGGTCGTCATGACTCACTCCTGGCGACGGTCTCGTCGAAGGCGATGGGAAGGTGACGGGGTCCGCGGACCTGCCCGCCGGACCAGGTGACGGGATCATCACCGGGCACGCTCAAATGGAACTTCGGTATTCGCTCCAGCCAGGTTCCGAGCGCCACGTTCATCTCCATGCGAGCGAGGTTGGAGCCGGCGCAACGGTGGATGCCGGCTCCGAAGGCCATGTGACGGTTGTGCTGGCGGTCGATGATCACCTCATCGGGGTTCTCGAAGACGTCAGGGTCGCGGTTGGCGGCCGGGAAGGACAACAGCACCCGATCACCAGGATGCAGCTCGCGGCCCCCCACGGTGATCTCCTCGGTCACGATGCGGGCCATGGTCACCGGCGAATAGGCCCGCAGCAGCTCTTCAACCGCCAGCGGGATCAGCGAGGGGTCCGCCACCAGCCGGGCGGTGTCCTCGGGCTGTTGTGCCAGGTGCCACAACGCCGAGCCGATGGAGCTCCAGGTGGTGTCGATCCCCGCGATCAGCATCAGCGAGACATTGGCCTCGATCAGGTGCATGGGGTATCGCTCGCCGTCGATCTCCTGTTGCAGCAACCACGAGATGAGGTCGTCGCCGGGGTTGATCGTGCGGTCCTCGATCTGTTCCCGGAAGAAATCGTTGATCAGCGTCCGGTACTTCTCCCGCAGGTCAGGATCGGTCAAGCCCAGTTCCAAGACGCCCTGGACCCACTCGGTGAAATCCTCGGCCCGTTCAGGGTCGATGCCCAAGATGGCGGCGATCAACCGGGGTGGGATCTGCTTGGAATAGGCGGCGGCGGCGTCCACCTGACCGTCCGCGATGAATCCGTCGATCAGACGGTGGCAGAGAGCCCGGGTGTGCTCCTCGTACCGCTCGATGGCCTTGGGCGAGAAGAACGGCAGGAAAATCCGCCGTTCGGGCCCGTGCAACGGCGGATCGGTGGCAATGATCGAGCGCCGCTTGTTGCCGTGCTCGTCATAGGTCGCAGGGATCGGGGCCACCGTGATCTCCACCGAGGAAAAGTGCTCGCTGTCATGAGCGATGGCGGCGATGTCGGCGTAGCGGGTGGGCATCCACGACCCGCCCCAGCGCTCGGTGTGGGCCACCGGCTGGTGCTGACGCAGCTCATCGAACACCGGGTAGGGGTCACGCACGAACCCCGCATCAAAGATGTCGTAATCCTCGGCCCAGTCCCGGCAGACATCGGTCATGGGTGTTCCTCCAGCGCGCACCAAGGAGACGGCAGGGTGACCACCGCCACAGATGGCCGGTACCTTACCGTCGCGCACCGGTGGCGTGGTCCCGCTGGCACACCTTGCTCGCGTCTCTAAGGTGGGCTCCGATGAGCGGCGGCGAACTGACGGTGCTGGCTCCCGGGGTGGGGGTATGGCTGGGTGCTGGCGGCTTCGGGCATCCCAATGCCGGAGTGGTGGTGGACCCGGACGGATTGACGCTGGTCGACACGCTCATGGTGGGGTCCCAATCCAACCCGTTCGCGCGGGCGGTGGCGGCGCTGGAACGGCCCATCCGCCGGGTGGTGCTCACCTCGTCCCACATCCCCTTTGTGGGTGGCAGCGCCTTCTTCTGGGCGGCAGCGTTCTACGGGCGTGAGCTCACCTCAGAGCTGCTGGACCTACCACCCAACGTGCAGGGCTACCGACGCCTGGTGCCCGAGATGGCGGCGGAGTTCGACGATGATCTGCACACCCGTCCCATCACCCACACCGTCACCGCAGACGCCGCGCTCACCGACGCTGTGCGTCTCCACCTCTGCTCCGGTGAATCGGCCGAAAACCTGGTGGTAACGGTTCCCGGGGCGCCGGTGCTGTTCGCGGGGGCGATGGCCAGCTTCGGGGTCACCCCATTGGCCTTCGACGGTGATCCGGCGGCCTGGGCGGCTGCGCTGCGGGAGCTGGCGTCAGGCTGGCGGGGCCCGGTGGTCCCGGGGCACGGACCGGTCGGGGGCGTCAACGAGCTGCTCACCCAGGCGGCATACCTGGAAGCGTGTGCGGCGGGACACATCCCACCGGGGCCGTGGGAGGCCTGGAGCGACCGGCATTTCGACGAGGTCAACCTGCAACGAGCCGCCCTGCTGGCGAGAGGCGAGGACCGTCCGCCGCCCGCGATGCTGAGCCTGCTGGGTCTGGCCTGACCCCTCCCGGGCCCGTCGATCAGACCAGGCGGAGGTTCATACCAGTTGCGCCTTGACCTGGGAAAATGCTTCTTCCTCGGTCACGTTGAGGGCGAAACTGAGCTCGGACACCAGCACCGACTGGGCCTTTTGCAACATTGACTTCTCACCCGCGGACAGACCCTTGGAGGCCTCCCGCAACGCCAGGTTCCGCACGACCTCGGCCACCTGGTAGACGTCGCCGGACTTCAGCTTCTCCTGATGGTTCTTGAAGCGGCGGCTCCAGTTGGCCGGCTCCCGCACATCCTTCTTGGCCAGCAACTCGAAGAGGTCTTCCACATCCTCCGTGGAGATCGGCAGGCGCATGCCCACGGCCTCGGCCTTCTCCGAAGGAACCGCCAGCGTCAGATCGCCGTGGGCCATCTTGAGCACCAGGTACTCACGGATCTCTCCGAAGGCCTCTTTGGTCTCGACCCGCTCGATGACTGCCGCACCGTGATGGGGGTAGACCACACGATCGCCGGGCTTGAAGGGCATGGAACTCCCATGAGCAGTGGATCCTCGGCAGCCTTGGCGCCGGTGACGGATGAAGGAGCTGGGGCCACCCAACCCTGAGGATTATCCACCGGGGCACCCGCAGGTCGCAGGTCGCGGTCGGTACCGGGCGCTGCGGTGGACGTCCCCATGGTAGAGCCTGCCGGTGGTGGGTGGCGGATCAGGCGCCCGGGACCGCACCCCGGCTTTGGGCCCCGTGCGTCAGGCGTAGGCCCGGAAGATGCACTCGGCCACGCAGCTGGGCTTGGTGGCACCCTCCACCTCGTAGGTGAGCTCCAGCGCGTATTGGACGCCCCCGGCCACATCGTCCACCGTGAGCAGCTTGGCGCCCAGCCGCAGCCTGGCCCCCACCGGCACCGGGGACATGAACCGCACCTTGTTGGCGCCGTAGTTCACGCCCATGGCAACGCCCTTGAGCTGCACGGCCTCCGCCATCAGCGCCGGGGTGAGGGAAAGCGTGAGGTAGCCGTGGGCGATGGGACCGCCGAAGGGACCGGCCTTGGCCCGTTCCACGTCGATGTGGATCCACTGATGGTCGCCGGTGGCGTCGGCGAACTGGTTCACCTGCTCCTGGCTGATGGTGTGCCACTCCGAATAGCCGAGATGCTCGCCGACCTTCGACCTGAGCTCGTCCATCCCATTCACGATCGTTGTCATGGAGCCATCTTTCACCGCGCCGACACGGCAGGGCGAGTTCTCACGTAGCGCAGTTGTGTTGACGGCCTGAGCGCGAAAGGGTATCGCTCGCGCCACGAAGGCCCACGTCTGCTCCTAAGCTGGCGGGGCGCGTGCTGCCCGAACCTCAACGCGCCCGCAAGCAACCCGCAAGGAAGGGGACCGACATCGGATGGTGGTGATCAAGTACGCCTTGTGTTGCTGCCTGATCGCCGTCGGTCTGTTCGGCTACTCGAAGCGCGACGACGTGCGAGATGCCTACAACTGGGACCCCACCATCGAGAAGACCCTGGTCCGCACGTTCGATCCCCAGGCCGTGGCCGAAGCCAATCGGCTGCCCATTCCCGAACGGGGCATTCGCATCGCCCAGCCGGCGGACACCCGCTCGGCCCCGCTCCCCGCGGTCGCCAAAGAGGCCCCAGGCATCAGCCTGCAGGGCGGGTCGGCGTCCATCGGGGGCCAGGTTTTCGGCCCCACCGGGCAGCCCGTGGCCGGCGCCACTGTGCGGATCCAGCGCTTCGTCGAAGATCGGGTAGCCACCGTGGACCTCAGCGCTGATGGCTCGGGCTTCTTCAGCTTCGGTCGCCTGCTCGGTGGCCGCTATCGGCTTTGGGCCTGGCAGGCGCCCACGTTGGCGCAGCTCGGGTCGGAGGTCACCTTCCTGGAGGACGGGTCCAACAAGGCGTTTCGACTTGACCTGCAGGCCCCCACCGACATTCGTCTGGAGGTGCACGCCGGCGCGGCCTCATTGCCGCTGGGCCAGTCGACCACGGTGTCCATGACCATCGGCAATCCCGTGGTGAACCACAACGGGCAGGTGGCCCGGGTGGGAAGGGCCGGGGACCTGGTGGTGTTGAGTGGTGCCGGCGTGTTCAGCAGCCTCAGCGGGAGCGCCATCACCAGTGTCGAGGGGATGGCCACCTTCCCGGTGCCGTGCACCACCGTGGGCACCGGAACGGTCACGTTGGCAACGCCGTACTTCAAAGACAGCGTCGCCATCACGTGCGAGGCGCCGCCCACAACCCTGCCACCCGCGGTGACCGTTCAGCCACCCGGCCCCACAGAACCCAGCGCGGTACCGGGCGCGGCCCCCGCCGCACCGAGCCCAACGGGAACGGGGTGACGGTGCTGCGCTCGATGAGTTCCAGGATGTCCCCCGGCCAGCGCAAGCGACGTTCGGCACGCTGGCTCGGTCGGGGATCCAAGACGGTGACGGTGGTGCTTTTCTGTGCCGTGGTGGTGCCCTTGCTCTCCGGTGGCGTGGCGCTGGGCACGCTGCTGTTCGTGCGGCTTCCCGGCAGCCTGCCCGAGCGCAAACCGGTCTTCGAGGCCGTGCCCAGCGCCGTGTTCGACGCCACCGGAAACAAGCTGGCGGAGTTCTCCGACTTCGACCGCACTGTCAAGATGACCCCCGAAGACGTGCCCGAGGTGTTGAAGAAGGCGGTGGTGGCCGCCGAGGATCAGCGCTTCTACGAACATCAGGGGGTCGACCCGCGGGGCGTGGCGCGGGCAGCGTGGATCAGCTACCAAGGCGGGGAGATCCTCCAGGGCGGCTCGACCATCACCCAGCAATACATCAAGAACGCCTACCTCACGTTCGATGTGAAGTTGGAACGAAAGCTGCGTGAGGCGTTGCTGGCCACGCAGCTCGAACGGCAGCTGACCAAGGACGAGATCCTCTTCAACTATCTCGACACCATCTACTTCGGCTCGGGGGCCTACGGGGCGGGTGCAGCAGCGCAGCTCTACTTCGGCAAGCCGGTCAAGGAGCTGACCCTTTCGGAGGCGGCGACGCTGGCCGGGGTGATCCCCCAACCCACCGAGTGGTCGCCCCGGGAGAACCTCGCCAGTGCCGAGGAGCGCCGTCGCATCGTGCTCGATGAGATGGCCGAGATGGGCGCCATCACGCCGGCACAAGCCATCGGGGCCAAGGCCCTACCGTTGTGGCTGGCCACCGACGGTCCCCCACCCGGACCGGCAACCGTGGTGGTGGCCCCACCCAAGAAGGGCGCCTTCTCCAACCCCTACTTCGTGGACTGGATCGAGCAGGACCTGCTGGCCCGGTACGGCGCCCAGACCGTGTATCGGGGTGGTCTCCGCATTGACACCAGCCTGGACCCCACCGCCCAGCAGTTGGCCCAGTCCGCCGTTGACGCCCGCCTGGCCTCCTTCGATGGAACCGTCGAGATGGCCATGGCCGTGGTCGAACCCAAGACCGGGTTGGTTCGGGCCATGGTCGGCGGTCGGGACTACAACCAGAGCCAGGTCAACCTGGCCACCGGCGGGGTGTTGGGCATGCAGCCCGGCTCCTCCTTCAAGGCCTTCACCCTGGCGGCGGCGCTGGAACGAGGGTTCAAGCCCGAGAGCACGGTGTCCGCCCCCGCGGTGTACCGGGTGCCGAACTGCGACGGTGAGGGTTGCGCCATCAGAAACTCGGAGGGCTCCGGTTACGGGTCTGCGAGCCTGCGCACCGCCACGTCCAGCTCCATCAACACCGCTTTCGCGGACCTGACGGTGCAGATCGGCATCCCAGCAGTCGCGGAGATGGCCAACCGACTGGGCGTACGAACCATCACCCCCGACGGCGAATACGGGCTGTCCCTCACACTGGGGGCGTACGAGGTGTCCCCGCTGGACATGGCCTCCGCCTACGGGGTCTTCGCCAACCTCGGTGTGAAACAAGACGTGACCGGCATCGTGCGGGTCACGGACAAGACCGGCCGGGTTGTCGAGGATAACAGCTCTCGTCCCGGGGTGCGGGTGCTCTCGCAGGCCGTGGCCACCAACGCCACGGACATGCTGCGGGGCGTGATCACCGGTGGCACCGGGCGCAACGCCAACATCGGTCGTCCCGCGGCCGGCAAGACCGGCACCACTGACAACTACAGCGACGCCTGGTTCGTGGGCTTCACCCCCCAGTTGTCGGCCGCGGTGTGGATGGGCCACCGAGACGAGGTCCGCAGCTTGGGCGGGGTTTCCGGTGGTAGTCATCCCGCCACGGCGTGGTCCGCCTTCATGCGCCCGGCGCTGGCCGCGGTGCCGGTCGTGGAGTTCGCGCCGCCGGGCCAGTTGGCCTCCGCTATCGATCTGAACAGTGTGGGCGCCAACGCCGCCGCCAAGGGAGGCGCCGCCAACCCCATCGCCGTGGCCCCCGGTAGCGCCAGCTTCAAGACACCCCAGGACGCCACCTTCCAGGCGCCCGCCGCCCAGGATCCCGCCTCGACCCCCGAGAACTGCGGTGGCCCATGCCGCCTCTGAACCCCCCGCCTCTGAACCCCCCGCCTCTGAACCCTTCGCATTTGATCTCCCACCCCGGAACAGGACACCGATGAGCCCTCCCCGCGAGCATCCCGGATCCGACACCTCTTTCGCCGACCGCAACCGCCTTGCCGAACTTCGGGCCCATCGCAACCCCGTTGGCAGAGCCGGTGAACTGTCAGTCGAGGAACTCTTCCCCGGAGGCCATCGCACCGGCGGACCCGGAGCACCCACCGAGGAGATCAGCGCGGACGAGTTGCTGCGCTGGTTCGAAGGCTCCCCGGCCGTGCCTCCCGCCGGTGCCGCGCCAGCGCCGCCCGCTGTCCGCCCCCCTGGTCGCCTCGCCCCGCCCCGCCCCACCGGGGACGCCGGTCCCCGCAACGAGGGGGGCGAAACGTCAGCCAGGTTGGCGGGCACCGCGTTGGCCCGCTACCGCCCCGGCGCCGACGGCCTCCCCGATCTCGCTCCCCCGCCGATCCACCTCGAGGATCTGGGAGCACCGGCAGCGTTGGCGCCCTCCGGACTGCGCAGCCGGCTGTACTCGCGGCGCTATGGCGTGGCCCCCTTCGTGCGACCGTCGGCCCGACGGAGCCGACGCAAGCGCCGCCGCGACTATCGCCAACTCGGCTTTGTGGAGCTCACACCGGAGAAGCTCCGCCTGCGCCACAAGATCCTGCCCCGCACCGTGCTCGGGGCGTCGCTGCTGTTGGTGGCTCTGGGCATGGGCGCAGCGTTCTCCGGCGCCTCCTTCTACGCCTACTACGACTGGCGCACGACCAAGAACGAAGCCGAGCTCTCCACGTTCGCTGAGGGCTTTCAGCAGACCTTCACCGGCGCCCAGGAACAACTCGAGCTCACTCGCAACCAGGCCATCACCGAGGTCAACAACAGCCTCGAGCCGCTCCGGGTCTGGGCCGGAGACGCCAACGCCGTGGCCGAGCTGCCCGCCCAGATCGGCGGGGGGGTGTTCTTCGTGCGCACGCTGGACACTGCCGGGAGACCCTCCGTGGGCTCCGCCTTCGTGGTTTCTTCAGGACCCTCGGAGACCCTGCTGCTCACCAGCTACCAGGTGGTGGCCGCTGGCGCCGCCAAGCCCGGTCCCGGCCTGATGCTGGAAAAGGGCGGAGACTCCTTCCCGGCGGAGCTGTGGGCCTGGGACGCCGATCGGGATCTGGCGCTGCTGAAGACCGCCAAGGGCAACCTGCCGGCGCTTCAGTGGGCCAGCGAGGCCCAACGCAGCCGCATCCCTGGCACCCGGGTGTACGCCGTGAGTGGTTCGGGCGGCCAGGGCGCCACCGCCTCACCAGGATTGGCGATTGACGCCAGCCAGGCCGGCATCCGCCACGACAGCCCCATCAGCCCCGAGTTCAGGGGGGCGCCGCTCACCAACGCGCTGGGCCAGGTGCTGGGTGTGGTGTCCACCAGCTATGCGCCGACCGGCATCGAGACCGGCGAGTTGCCGTTCTCCCCGTTCGTCACCGCCGCCTGCGAACGCGTGCTGCGCTGCCCCGAATCTGTCACCGCCAGCTCGCCCCCAGCGCCCGCGGGCGCGGCACCGAGTGCAGGCGCCCGAACCGGCTGAGTCAGCACGCCCCCACCGGCCCGGGCATTCCCGCCACTCTGCCAGCGCGACCTTGCACAGGTGGGCGGCAGTGTGACGATTCGGTGACATGGGCCGTCGGTCGGGTGACGAAGGTACGGATCGCGTGCGCTTGTCTCGGCCAGCGGGGTACAACGGAGAGGACCGGTTGCGGGGGCGACCCCGGTCCGGGACGATAATCCCAGCGTGGCGACGCGGCGGCGGGCCGAAGTTCTTTGCAGGCACCTCCCCGCTCGGCATCACGCCGGGACGCAACTCGAAAGGAGGCAGCGTGAAGAAGACAACGGCGTCCGAGCTCACGCTCATCACCGGCATCGGCCGGGTCCCGCTCACCCGCACGCAGGTGGCGACGTTGCAGCGTCGCACCACCAAAAGCGACGGCACCAAGGCAGGTCTCAGCCGCTAACCGGTTCCCCGGCCCAGGCCGGGCTCAGCCTTGTCAGCAATGCACCGCGCCGCCGGGCCGTCCCGGCGGCATCGGTCCTCTTCCCCCCGCCCGTGCGCCCGCCTGGCCAAGCCTTCCTCGGCGAGCGCCTCTCAGCCGAGTTCGACGGTGCCTGCCGGAAGGTCCCCGACCAGGGTGCCGATCACCGAGGCGGCGTGACCAGAGGCCCGCAGGTCACCAGCCGCCCGCTCGGCCGCCGCGGGGTCCGCCGCAAAGAGCAACCCACCGGACGTCTGGGGGTCTCCCACCAGGGTCTCCCAGCGGGCCGCGGCCACCCCGTCCGGCCCCCGCCAGCGCACCACGGCACCGAAGGCGGCCATGTTTCGGGCCGTTCCGCCGGGTACGAAACCGTCCCGTGCCAGCTCCGCCACCCCCTCGATCAGGGGCAGCCGTTCCAGGTCGAGGCGGGCGCCGACCCCGGAGGCGGCGGCCAGCTTGGCAAGGTGACCCACGAGACCGAACCCGGTCACGTCGGTTGCGGCGCTGGACCCCGCGGCCCGAGCCGCTGCCGCGGCCACGTCGTTCAATCTGGTCATGCCGGCGACGGCCTGTCGGTACGCATCCGCCAAGCGTCCGCCGGGCCCGATGGCGGAGGGTGCGAGACGCTTGGTGGCCGTGGCAACGATGCCGCTGCCCAGCGCCTTGGTCAACACCAGCGCCTGGCCGGGGCGCCCACCGGCATTGGTCAGCAGCGCCGCCTCCTCGACCTCGCCGATGACGGCTTGACCGTAGAGCGGCTCCTCCCCGTCCACGGTGTGACCGCCGACCACCAACCAGCCCCCCGCCGAAGCCGCGTCCTGACCGCCGGCCAGAACCTCACCAAGCAGGTCCAACGGCAGCCGTGCCTGGGGCCAGGCCACCACGTTGAGGGCGAAAAGCGGTTGGCCGCCCATGGCGTACACGTCGCTGGCGGAGTTGGTGGCAGCGATGGCTCCCCAGGTCCGGGCATCGTCCACCAGCGGGGTGAAGAAGTCGACCGTGGCGATGAGCAGCCGGCCGTCCGGACGCCGCCAGACCGCGGCGTCATCCCCGGTGGCGGTACCCACCACCAGGTCGGGATGGCTGAGTTGAGGCACATGGCGCAGCACCTGCGCCAGCTCGGCGGGACCGAGCTTGCAGCCTCAACCGGCGCCGTGGCTGAACGACGTGAGCCGGATCTGCTCGGAGGTCATCGACGCGCCACGCTATCGGGGGCTCAGAGCCGGCCGTCAAAGCGCCCGGACACGTCGGTCAACAGCAGGCGACCGGCGGCGGTGGTGCTGGCAACGAACATGGCCCGACCGCCGCGGTGCAGCTCGATGCGCCCGGCACCCGCCACGATGTCGAACGGCTGGCCCAACTCGGCCTCGATGGCGGCCCGGTGACGTTCGATCAGCCCCAGCAGCCGGTCGTTGGCGCGTCGCTGGAACTCCTCGATGTCGAGATCGACGAACTCCTCCATGCCCATGGTCGGCGAGATCCGCCGCTCGCTCGTCGAGCCCGGACCGGCCGTGTCAGCAGGATCGCTCAGGGGTCCAGGCGGGCGGTGGCGGTGCCGGTGAGAACCGCCTCGTCGTTCTGGTTGGTGGTGGTGATGGCCAGATCCACGACCTGCTGATCACCCTCGTTCCTCACCGCGGTGACCTCGGCCACCGCGGTCAAAGAGTCTCCGGGCCACACCTGACGGACGAAGCGAACCCCGTAGTTGGTCAGCCGACCATCGCCCACGTAGTTGGTGACCATCTTGCCGGTCATGCCCATGGTCAACATGCCGTGGGCGAACACGGAGGGATACCCGGCCACCTGGGTGGCAAAGATCTCGTCGCTGTGGATGGGGTTGTAGTCCCCGGAGGCCCCGGCGTACTGCACGATCTGGGTGCGGGTGAGGTTGTCCACCACCTGCTCGCTGTGCCGGTCGCCCACCTTGATCTTGGATGCGCTCAATGCCATGGTCAGCTCCTCAGCTCTCGATGACCCGCTCGGTGCGCACGCCCACACCACGGGCGGTGATCACCAATTCGCCGGTCTGGTCACGGTATTCGGTGATGGTTTCGCTGAAGACCAGCTTGCCGGAACGCTTGCCTTCCTTCTCCCAGGTCTCCCCCGGCCGCACGGTGCCGGTCAGGACGTCACCCGGGCGGAGGTGACGGTGGTAGGTGAAGTGCTGCTCGGCGTGCAGACCACCTGCTGCGCTGCCGGAGCTCTCGCCGTCCTTCTTCTCCCGCTTGATGCCGGTGGGCTCCTTGCCGGAACCGAACCACACCTGACCCGGCTTGGGCCGCAGGAAGTACTCGTCGTCGAACTGGGCGCTGGACTGGGCGAAGGTGGGCGGGGCGATGATGCTGCCCACATCGGTTCCCTTGGCGTGATCAGCATCGGCGTAGATGGGGTTGGTGTCCCCGACGGAGCGGGCGAACATCAAGATGTGGCTGGCTTCCACCGGGAAGCGTTCAATCGCCATGGTTCCTCCGGACGTGCTGCTTTGATTTCGACGACCACTGTTGCGAGGAAGGGGTTCTAGCAGCTTGGGCTCGGGTGGTGCTCAGACGGTGCTCAGGAGGACGGGATGGGCAGGGTGACGGCAGGGTCGATGAAGGCGTTGGTCACCACCGCGTCAGCAGTCAGCGAGCTTGGCAAGGGAGTGCCGCGCTCGTTCATCACCTCCGTCACGATGTCGAACAAGCGCCCCACACGGGACAGGTCGAAGTTGCCGTAGGTGTCGTCGGAGCCGTTGGTGGCCAACTCGAACTCGGAGAACATCTGCAGCGCCCGGGCGTTGAGCGCCGGTGTGATCTTGAAGAACGTGTCGAACGTGTCATTGATGGCCACCAACTGGTTGGACACCGCTTCGGGCTCGACCAGGAAGTCCACCCAGGCCCGCTGCAGGGTGGGTACCAGGGCACCGAGACACTCGCCCAGCGCAGTCAGGCGGTCGGTTCGGACCGTCATCATGGCGGGGTAGTTCTCATAGCCCATCCAGTGGATGAGGAAGAAGTCCACCGGGCGCTTCCACTTCTCGATCACATCGGTGTAGGAGTAAACCTCGTTGGTGGCGAAACCCTGCTGGATGACCTCGCCCTCGGATTCGAGGAAACGTCCGGGACTGCCGTCATAGGTGGCGTCGGGCTGCTCGGCGGTGACGATGCCCTGGGCCACGAGGTAATCGATGTAGGTCATGCCCGGAAAGTGCAGCACCGGCGCCCACGACCGACCGAGATCCTCGAACTCGGTGATGTTCAGACGGGCCGGGCTCCACATCAGCATCTGGGGGTTGACGTCAAGGGAGCCGACCACCCCGATCACCGGCTGATCATCCCGGGAGGCACTGATGGCGTCATCGGTGTTGACGAATCCCAAGGTGATGTCCTGATCGGCGTACATCAACGATGTGACGCTGGCGTTGTCCACAGCTGCGCCGCCGGCCCGGATCTCCACGGTCTGCACGCCGTGAGCGCCCTTGTAGCGGTTGCGCAACGGCCCTGAGTACGTGAAGCGGTCCTTGTCGATCTGACCGCCGCTGCCTATGAGCTGGTAGGTGCCGCCGTGTTCGATCTCAGGGAACCAGTCGGTCTGGATCACCAGGTTCTGGGGGCAAGGCCCGCTGTCGGACCCTGGCGGGGCCTCACCGTCACCCTGGGCGTCCTGGGCCCCCTGCCCACCACCATCGTCACCGCCGCCGATGCAACCGCCGGCCAGACCCAGCACCGCCAGCAGCACCAACACCGGGCGCAACGATCGCCGGCGGTACGAACCGGGCCGCGGGCGCGGCGGAGCGGTCGGGGTCCTGCTGGTCCGGCTGGCGTCCATGATCTGCAGGGTACCGGCGTTCGAACCAACCGACGACGAATCGGTCAGCGACTGCGGATCCCGGCCAATGGTCGAGCAGGGCATCACCGCCGCTTTCAGCCCTCGGCGGCGGCCCTGATACCGGCCAGTACGGCCTTCATCCCGGCGTCGTACTCCGACAGCCGCCGGGCGATGATGCGCTCCTCCTTGTCGGGCATGGCCTTGAGCGCCTCAGAGATCCCCGAAGGACCCGGCCCCATCTGCACCGACTGGGTCAGCTCGGTGGAGCCAGGCGTGGACCCTGGCGACAACCGGAAGGACCACACCGCGCCGGGGAAATCGACCTCGCCGAGGCGCCATTCGAAGAAACGGTGCTCATCGAAGGCCGTGATCTCACAGACGGTCTCCCAGCGGGGTCGGGACGGATGTTCCTGCACCCCCTTGAAACGGGCCCCCAATGCCGGGCCGGTGGCACCGTCGATCCAGGCACCGCCGCGGTTCTCGGGGCTCCACTGCCCGAACCCGCTGAGCTCGGTGCAGAAGGCCCACACCCGCTCCGGTGAGGCCTGGATCTGGATGGAAGCGGTGGCCGTGGGAGTGTCGGCGAAACGCATGAGAGTGGTCCTTCCGACCCGGGTGGCATGGCCGGCCAGCGACGGGGCGTGTTGCCCGCAAGCGTGGAACAGGGTAGCCGGGACCGATTCGACCGCGGGGGCGACCCGGGCGTGGAACACTGCTGACCATGCTGGAGTTTCTCGCACTCGGTTCGGACCCCGATGCCGCCAAGGCCGTCGCTCGCGCCACCGGCGGGGTGGCCTACCTCTCGACCCACGCCGACCAGGACGGGCGGCCCTTCGCCTCCGTGGTCCGGGTGGCCACCGCGGACCTTGCGGCGCTGGCACCGGCGGCGGATGTCGGCTGCTATGTGGTGTACAGCCGGGCCATGCGCCAACATCCCGCCCGCTGGACCCAGGATCTGCCCACGCCCGGTCTGGTGGCGGCGTTCGGGTTGGTGGCACGGGCCGATCTGTCCCACGCCGAAGCCGATGCCCACTGGCGTGACACCCACGCCCCCCTGGCGCTGCGCATCCACATCGGCATGTGGGACTACACCCAGTGCAGCGTGGTGCACCGTTTGAGTGGGTTGGACCTCGACGGGGTGGCGCTGTGCGGGTTCGGATCGGAGGCCGACCTGCGAGAACGCTTCTTCGACGGTCCCGATGGTCGGCGGGCGATCGTGGAGGACGTCGCCACATTCGTGGACACCGGGCGATCGGGCCAGCGGGTGCTGTGCCAGGAGTGGAGCTTCCGCTGAACCCGAACGGTGGTGCCGAGGGGGACGGTGGGGTCGGTGCTCTGGCGGGCATGACCATGGCCGAACAGGTGCTGGCCCGGACCTCGGGGCGCGACCTTGTGGTTGCCGGCCAGTTCGTCACCGCTACGGCGGACCTGTTGATGTGTCACGAGGCGCTGACCATGTGCGGCTCGCAGCTTCGTGGCGTCGGCGTCGAGCACTTGGCGCACCCCGAGCGGGTTCATGTGGTGTTGGACCACTTCTTCCCGGCCCCCACCGCGGCGCACGCCAAGGATCATCAACGAGCCCGACGGTTGGTCGAGCAATACGGCATCACCAACTTCTGGGGCCACGCCGGGATCTGCCATCAGGTGCTGACCGAGGGTGGGGCCATCGCACCGGGACAGTTGGTGCTGGGCACGGACTCCCATTCCACGACGTATGGCGCGCTGGGTGCCGCAGGGGCCGGCATCGGGGTGACCGAAATGACCTACGCCCTGGCCACCGGCGAGCTGTGGTTCCAGGTCCCGCCCACGGTACGGGTGGAGTTGGTGGGGACGGGCGGGCCGGGGCTGATGGCCAAGGACCTCGTGTTGGCCATGGCCGGGCGTTGGGGCACCGACGTGGCCCAATACGCCGCGATCGAGTACCACGGGCCGGTGGCGGCGGCCATGAGCGTGGCCGGCCGCATGACCATGGCCAACATGGGCGCCGAGTTGGGTGCCAAGTTCGCCATGTTCCCCGCCGACGCCATCACCAGCGCATACCTATCAGTACGGTCGATGGCGGGCGCGACGGGCGCCGCGGGAGAGTCGGAGTTCGGACCGCAGCCGGGGGCGGTGTACGAACGGATCCTGACGCTCGACAGCACCGACCTGGCCCCGCAAGTGGCCTGTCCCCACAATCCGGGCAACGTGGTGGCGGTGGGCGAAGTGGCCGGGGTGGCGGTGCACCAGGCGTTCATCGGCTCCTGCACCAACGCCCGGCTGGAGGATCTTGCGGTGGCGGCGGCCATCCTCGACGGACGCCAGGTCCATCCCCGGGTGCGATTGTTAGTGACGCCCGCGTCCCGGCAGGTGTTCCTTGAGGCGGTGCAGGCCGGGTACGTGGCCACCCTGGTTGAGGCCGGGGCCCACTTGACCGCCTCCGGGTGCGGGGCGTGCCCCGGTGGCCACCAAGGCCTGTTGGGTCCCGGTGAGGTGTGCATCAGCTCCACCAACCGCAACTTCGTTGGCCGGATGGGTTCCGCCGAGGCGTCGGTTTATCTGGGCTCCCCGGCGGTGGTGGCCGCCGCCGCGGTGGCCGGCGAGCTGGTCGATCCCCGGGAGTACTGGACCGGTACCACACTGTGAGTCCGCCCGGCGTCGACCCCGGCCCCGCCGACCCCGGCCCCGACCACCACAACCCCGCCCACCACAACCCCGCCCACCACAACCCCGCCCACCACAACCCCGCCCCCAGAACATGGACGGCCACCGGGGCGGGCCCGACGGCGCGGCAGTCGCGGTGACGGTGTCGGGACCGCAGCCGTCGGTCGGGAGGGCTGCAGCCGCGACGGGGACAGCCAGCGCGACGGGGACAGTGCATCGGGGTCGGGTGTGGAAGTTCGGGCACGATGTCGACACTGACGTGATGGCCCCCTGGGGAGTGATCGCCAGGCCCTTCGAGGAGCGTCGATCCCAAGTGCTGGCCATCCGGCCGGACTTCGCCCGGGAGGTGCAGCCCGGTGATGTGGTGGTGGCCGGTCGCAACTGGGGCTGCGGATCATCCCGGGAACAGGCGCCGGAGAATGTGCAACGCCTGGGAGTTTCAGTGGTCCTGGCGGAAAGCTTTGGTCGAATCTACTTTCGCAATGCCATCGCCCGGGCGTTTCCCAACCTGGTGTGTCCCGGTGTTTGGGACGCGACGGCGGACGGGGACATTGTGGAGGTTGACCTGCGCACGGCCACGGTGACCAACCACACCCGCGGGTGGGTGCTGGCGGGGCGTCCTTACACTGCGGAGATGTTGGCCATCGTGCAAGCCGGTGGGTTGCTGGCGGTGCTACGCCAGCGGGTGGAAGAGGGTCGGGTACAGGGCGCCGGGGTCATCAGGCCATGAACGCACCCCAGCGACTGAGGGCCATGCTGAGCGGTACGGAGTTGGTGGTGGCGCCGTTCGTGTACGACGGGTTGCAGGCGAAGGTGGCTGCCGGGGCCGGGTTCAGCGCGCTGTATTGCACTGGTTTCGGCACCGCGGCGTCCCATGGGCTGCCCGACGTCGGCTTGTTGGGCTTGCAGGAGATGGCCGCCAACGGTCGACGGATCGCCGCCGCCGTTGGGGTTCCCGTGATCTGTGATGCCGATACCGGGTTCGGGAACGCCGTGAACGTGGCTCGCACGGTACGGGAGTACGCCGCCGCCGGCATCGCCGCGCTCCACCTCGAGGACCAGGTGTGGCCCAAACGTTGTGGCTTCATGGCCGGCAAAGAAGTGATTCCCGCAGACGAAGCGGTACAGAAGATCCGCGCCGCCGTGGACGCCTCGCGCTCGGTGGGCGGCGGCGATGTTGGCGCGAACATCGGCGCGGATGTCGGCGGGGATGGCCCGGTGATCATCGCCCGGACTGATGCACTGGCGCCACGCGGGTGGGACGAGGTGGAGGCCCGGGCCCGGGCCTTCGCTGAGGTCGGGGCCGAGTTGATCTTCGTCGATGGCCTTCGAACACGGGCCGATGCCGAGACCTGCGCCGCCCGCCTCGGTGATCTGCCGCTGGTGTACAACGGCATGCTGGCCTCCCCCGAGGTGGCGGCGCTCGGCTTCAAGCTGCAGCTCCATTCCGGCGCCCTGATGGCCGGGTTCGCCGCCCTCGAAGCCATCTACGGCGCGCTGGCGGCAACCGGCCGGGTGGAGCTCGACGGGGTCGGTGGCCTGTTCGAGCGTCTGAACAACCTGCTCGGCTTGGCTGACGTGGAGGAGTTGCGCCTCCGTTACGCAACCGATCGTCGCGATCTGTAGATATATCCGGTCCGGCGTTCGTTGGTCATCCCGCTGATGGAGCTTTCGCCCGCCGACCCTGACTGACGTCTTCGTGGCCTAGTCGTCTTCGTCTTGGCCCTTGCGCTTGCCGGACCCCTCTTGCGGCGGGGGTGGCTCCGTGGTCGTCGGCGCGGTGGTCGTCGCGCGGACGTCGTCGTTGCGGGCGCGACGCTGGTGCTGGAGACCGTCGTGGTCGTGGCCGCGGCGGCCAGCGGGTCCGGCTGGACGGAGCCCAGTTCGGTCTCGCCGACGTCGTTGACGCCCACGACGTTGGGATGGGTCAAGCGGGCCGCAGCCCTGGCCTCATCCTCGAAACGGCGTCGGCCCTCGCGATGATCGAGCAACTCGGCGTGCAACATCTTGACGGCGACGGTCCGTCGCAGCTGGAGGTCTTCCGCCAGCAGCACCTCACCCATGCCGCCACGACCCAGCACCCCACCCAGCCGGTAACGGTTCCCGACAATCCTGCCCTCAGACCTTGATGCCCCAGGCTACGGCCGCGCCCCTGATCCGAACCGGGATCAGACCATGCCAGTCTTGGTCGCGAACGCGCCCGTGCCGTGACCAAGACTGTCCATACCAGCACCCGGACGGACGGGTGCCGACCCCCCGGTCTCAGCTGCAGCCGCTGGTGGTGCCGCAGCTGGGGCAGGCGTGACAAGAGCCGGCACGCATCATCTGCACCCCGCACTGCATGCAGATGGGCGCATCGGAACTGCGCACGATGGGACGGCGATGAGGATCGATCTGCAGCTGCAGTTCCTCCACTGAAGGGATCGACGGCGGATCGGCGGGGATGTCAGAACCTTGCCGGGTCTCCACGGCGGTCTCCTCGACCCCGGGCAACGTCTGCTGGGTGCGCTCACCCGTGGTGTAGATGGACAACTCGGCGCGCTCCTGCACCGTGAGATACTCCACAGCCAATCGGCGGAACAGGTAATCCATGAGGCTGGTGGCGATGCGGATGTCAGGATCGTCCGTCATGCCGGCGGGCTCGAAGCGCATGCCGGTGAACGCCTCCACGAAGGCCCGCAACGGCACGCCATACTGCAGTCCGTAGCTCACCGAGATGGCGAACGCGTCCATGATCCCTGCCAGGGTGGAGCCCTGCTTGGACACCCGGATGAACAACTCGCCAGGACGGCCGTCGTCGTACTCGGCCACCGTCACGAAGCCCTTGCAGTCCGCCACCCGGAAATCGAACGTGTGGGATGTGCGTCGGCGGGGCAGGCGCTGGCGGATGGGCTGGTGCACCACCTTTTCGACGATGCGCTCCACGACCGTCTCCAACGCATTGACGGATGCTGCTACGCCGTCCTTCTTGGCGGTGGCCAGTGGCTGACCGACCTTGCAGTTGTCGCGGTAGATGGCAACGGCCTTGACACCGAGGCGCCAAGCGTCGATGTGGAGTTGCTCGACCTCCTCCACCGTGACCTCCTCTGGCATGTTCACGGTCTTGGAGATGGCACCGGAGATGAATGGCTGTACCGCTCCCATCATTCGCACGTGGCCCAGATGGTGAATGACGTTGTCGCCCATGGAGCAGGCGAACACCGGGAGATCGGCGGCCTTCACGAACGGGGCACCGAGAATGGTCTTGTGCTCATCGATGTACGCGATGACAGCGTCGATCTCGTTGGGCAGGTACCGCAACCGACGCAACGCCCGGGGCACGGTCTGGTTGACGATGGCCATGGTGCCACCACCGACGAGCTTCTTGAACTTGCACAGACCGAGGTCAGGCTCGATGCCGGTAGTGTCGCAGTCCATCATCAACCCGATGGTCCCGGTCGGGGCCAAAACGGTGGCCTGGGCGTTGCGAACGCCGTACTCCTCCGCCATCTCACAGGCATGATCCCATGAGGCCTGCGCTGCACTGAGCAACTCCGAAGGGACCTGCTCCTCGTCGATGTCAGCGGTGGCGGCGCGGTGCTGGCCCAGCACCCGCAACACGTGCTCCCGGTTCTCGCTGAACCCAGCGAAGGGTCCCATTCGGGCGGCGGTGCGAGCCGACGTGAGATAGGCGTGGCCGGTCATCAAGGCGGTGATGGAGGCGGCGATGGCCCTCCCGCCGTCGGAGTCATAGGGCAGGCCCAGCGCCATCAGCATGGCTCCGAGGTTGGCGTAGCCCAAGCCCAACTGGCGGAACCGTCGAGAGTTCTCAGCGATGGAAGGCGTGGGATAGTCCGCGTTGCCGACCAGGATCTCCTGCGCGGTGAACACCACCTCGACCGCGGCCCGGAAACCATCAACGTCGAAGCGGTCGTCACTGCCGAGAAAGCTCAACAGGTTGAGGCTGGCCAGGTTGCACGCCGAGTTGTCGAGGTGCATGTACTCCGAGCACGGATTGGACCCATTGATGGGCCCGGTGTTGGCGGCGGTGTGCCAGCGGTTGATGGTGGTGTCGAACTGCATGCCGGGATCGGCGCACTCCCAGGCGGCCCGGGAGATCTGGCGCATCAGCTGGCGGGCGGGCATGGTCCGGATGACCTCACCGGTGGTGACCGCCAGCAACGGCCATTCACCGTCATCGACCACGGCCTGCATGAACTCATCGGTGACCCGGACGGAGTTGTTGGCGTTCTGGTACTGGGTGGAGTGGCTGTCGGCTCCGTCAAGGTCCATGTCGAACCCGTTGTCGCGCAACACCCTGGCCTTGCGCTCCTCCACCGCCTTGCACCAGATGAACTCTTCGATGTCGGGGTGATCGGCGTTGAGGATCACCATCTTGGCGGCCCGCCGGGTCTTGCCACCGCTCTTGATGGTGCCGGCAGAGGCGTCCGCGCCACGCATGAAGCTCACCGGGCCTGACGCGGTTCCGCCGCCCTTGAGCGGCTCCCGGGAGGACCGGATGCGGCTGAGGTTGATGCCGGCGCCGGAACCACCCTTGAAGATGGTTCCCTCCTCCACATACCAGTTGAGGATGGAGTCCATGGTGTCCTCAACGGACAGGATGAAACAGGCGGACGCTTGTTGGGGCACACCGGCCACACCGATGTTGAACCACACCGGCGAGTTGAACGCTGCCCGCTGGGTGATGATCAGGTACTTGAGCTCGTCGGCGAAGGCCCGGGCCTCCGCCTCGTCCAGGAAGTAGCCGTCTCGTCGGCCCCAGGCGGTGATGGTTTCCACCACCCGTTCCGCGACCTGGCGCAGGGACCACTCGCGTTCGGGTCCCTCCAGCGGCCCGCGGAAGTACTTCTGGGCCACGATGTTGGTGGCGTTGAGCGACCAGCCTTCGGGGAACTCCACGTTGAGCTGCTCGAAGGCAACGGCGCCGTCCCGGTAGTTGGTGATGCGGGCATCTCGCCGCTCCCAGGTGACGCGCTCGTAAGGATCGCTGCCGGCCACGGTGTAGTGGCGGCGGATCCCGATGCCCACCTGCTCAGGTGCGACGGCCATAGTGCAAACTCCTGGATTTTCTCGGTCTGGCGGGCGGGTGACGCCCTGCCGTTCATGGGGACGCTGGAAGCGTCAGCGGTTTGGGATCGGGTTCCGCCCCGACCGATCGAAGACGTGAGCGTGACGGGAGACCGTCAGCCACGGAAGCGAGCGAGTTCGACACCCTCCGCCACCAGGACCGACACCGACCCGACTTCACCCGAACCACAACATCTTGTGGGTTCGGGATCATCCCGCTCATGCGGTGTACTAGATGCCGGGCAAATTACAGCATTGAAATTGCAGTCCTGTCAACGATCAGGGCCCCGCGTTGTGGCCGGAGTTGGTGGGCGAAACCGCCCAAGCGGCTTGCCTGACTGAAGGGCCTGAGAGGCCCGAGCAAGCGCGGGGATGATGACCAGGTAAGAGGCGAGCAATCTCAAGTCCGTCGAACCGCGTCGTTCGCCGGACAGGGATCATCGCCCTCGCCCCAGGAGTCGCCCACCCAGATCATTGGAGACGTCAACCACCATCCGGTCATCGCCCCCGCAGCCCGCTTCAGCGGCACCACCCTACGTAGTCGGCCCTGTGGACGAGAAGAGGACGAGCCTGGGGATTTTCCCCGATTATCTGGGGATTTTGGGGCCGTTCCTGCGGATAACAACCCGTTGTCCACGTCGAGCCGGCAAGCCGCTCAGTGCAAGCTCAGCCGCCCCCCGAATGATGGGCAGATGCCCCAGCGGTGCGTTGTCAGTGAGCACTCCGACTGGGCCAAGGCCGCTCTCAGGCGGGCTCAGGGGTGTTGCCGGACTCCAGCAGGCGGAGCTCTCGTTCGAAATCCGCCACATCGTCGAAGCCCTTGTACACGCTGGCGAAGCGTAGGTACGACACCTGGTCGTGGGCTCGAAGCCGCTCGAGAACGGCCCGTCCTATGTCCTCGGTGGAGATGATCGGCTCTGCCTTTCGGGCCATGGCCTCGATATCCGCCACGATCCCCTCCAGCGTCTCGCCGGACACCGGCCGGCCCTTGGTCGCAGCTCGCAGGCCGGCTTCCAGCTTGCGCCGCTCGAAGGCCACCCGTTGTCCTCCGCGCTTGCGAACCCGCAGCGGACGAGCTTCGAGCCGCTCGAACGTGGTGAAGCGCGAACCACAAGCCCCGCACTCTCGCCGGCGCCGGATGGCGGACCCTTCCTCGGTCGCCCGGGAGTCCACAACCCGACTGTCCTCGAGAGCACACACCGGGCACCGCACGACCGCTGAGGCTACCGGCCACCCTGTTGGTGGACGACGATGGTCCGCGCCGAGGGTGCGACGGTGGCGGCCCTGGCTGTTCCACACCCACGCTCATCGGTCCGGCTCCGCGAACCAGTGTTCGGGCACCAACACCAACTGACCCTCGGCCACGCCGCTGGCGCCGTTCAAACGGATCAGCTGATCGAGCGACGCCCGCAGATCCCCCGAAGGACCGAGTGTGGCCGCCAGGGACCACAACGTCTCGCCGGCCTCCGCCCGATGCTCGATCACCGGGGACTGCGGCACAGAACCGAGCTGCGTGGCCGGCGAGCTCACCATGGCCCGACCAACCCGGGACACAACCTCGCTGGCGGCCATGGCCAGCACCGTGACCGCCACGAGAGCCAAGGCCACCCGGGCGCCACCCCACCATGCCGGCGCTCCGCGGCGTCGCTCCCGCCGATCGCCGGTCCCGAGCGCGGACACGGGCCCCACCGCGCAACCGGGGGCCACTGCTCGACGGACCGGGGTTGCGGGCGAGGGAGATACACGCCGGCCCCCCTCAGCCACACGGGAGCTGACATCGCTCCGGCCAGGTGCCTGGTGGCGGGGGGCTTGGTGGGCCGGGGCGGAGATCCACAGCGAGGTCATAGCGGCGATTCTCCTCAGGGGGTGTGACAGTGAAGGCTGGGTGGACGAAATCCGGTCTCGGACCCCCCGATCGAACAAGGGTTCCACCACTCGGACACGCTACCCACGTACACTCGTTCGGAGTCAAGGCCCGAACGAACAAATGTTCCCCGATCCAGCGAACACCCCGACCGAAGCCCTCCTCGAAGCCCTCATCGAAGCAACAGGACCCGCATGGCCGATCACAGCCCCAGCCCCATCGCCGGAACCAGCTCCGGCACCCACCGCCCCACCCACACCCTCACAGCACGCCAACAGGCCATCCTCGACGTCATCGAGCGCCAGGTTGCGGCCAGGGGTTACCCACCCTCGGTTCGTGAGATCGGCGACGCGGTCGGACTGGGGTCGCCCTCAACCGTGCACGCCCACTTATCCACGCTCGAACGGCTGGGCTACCTGCGCCGCGACCCCACCAAACCCCGAGCCATCGAGGTGCGCCAGGACCCATCCCTCGGTGGCACCGAACGTCGGCCGTCCCGGCTCGTGCCCCTGGTGGGTGACGTGGCCGCCGGCACCAACGTCCTGGCCCAGGAGAACATCGAGGAACTGGTCCCCATGCCGGCGGATTTCACCGGTGACGGAGAGCTGTTCATGCTGCGGATCCGGGGCGATTCCATGATCGAGGCCGCGGTGCTCGACGGGGATTACGTGGTGGCCCGCAGCCAACGTGACGCCGCCCGGGGAGACATGGTGGTGGCCGGCATCCCCGGCGAGGAGGCGACGGTGAAGTTCTTCAGCCGCAAGCGCAGCAAGGTGGTGCTCACCCCGGCCAACAGCCGTCTCGAGCCCATGGAGTTCGACCCACAAGACGTCACCATCTACGGCCGCGTGGTCAGCGTGCTGCGACGCCTCTGAGAGGTCAGGCTCCGGGCAGATCAGGGTCGGTCAGCAAACCGTGCAGGACCTGGTAGGCGCGCACCAGATCCGAGCTGTGCACCCGCTCCTGTGCGTGGTGGGCCAACGTGGCGTCACCCGGCCCGAAGTTGACTGCCGGAATGCCCCTGGCGGAGAAGCGGGCCACGTCGGTCCAACCCAACTTGGCCTTCACCGCTCCCCCGGCCCTGGTGTGCAGCGCCGCCAACAGAGGGTGGTCCATCGCTGGCGCCCCGGCCGGCGCGTGCTCGACGAGCTCAAAGGTGTCACCGTCCTCGAGGTAGCGGCCCACGACCGCTTCGACCTCGCCCAGTGCTGCCTCCACGTCCCGATCCGGCGCGAAGCGATGATTGATCAGCACCCACGCCTCATCGGGAACCACGTTGCCGGTCCCGCCACCGGAGACCGTCACCGCTTGCAGCGCCTCACGAAAGTGCAGGCCGCCCACTGTGGGCCGGCGCGGTTCGAAGTCGGCCAGCGCCCCCAGCACCGCGCCCAGACGGTGAATGGCGTTGCGGCCCATCCAGGGTCGCGCCGTGTGGGCCGCCGTGCCCCGTAACGTCAGCTTGGCCCGCAACGTGCCCTGGCACCCGGCTTCGATGCAGCCGCCGGTCGGCTCGCCCAACACCGCCACATCCCCGACCAGCAGGTCCGGCCTGATCTGGAACAGCTCCTCCAGGCCGCTGTGGGCAGAAGCCACCTCTTCTCGTGCGTAGAACACGTAGCTGACGTCGATGGCGGGCTCTGTCAGGGCGCAGGCCAGCTCCACCATCACCGCCAGGGCGCCCTTCATGTCCGCGGTGCCCAGGCCCCACAACAGCTCGCCGTCGAGCCTGGCCCCAGCGTTGCCGTTGGTCGGAACGGTATCGGTGTGGCCACCGAGCACCAGCCGTGAGGGCCGACCGAGCCGGGTTCTGGCCACCAGGTTGTCGCCCACCCTCACCACGGCCAGGTGAGAGCAGGGTCGCAGCAAAGCCTCGAGGTGATCGACGACCGCGGCTTCGTTGAACGACACCGAGGGGATGTTGACGAGCTCGGCGGTCCGTTCCAGCAGACGGTGACCGAGCCCGGGCTGGTCCCCGTGCTCGTCCGCACCCGCACCCGCGGCCTGTGGTCCCATCAGGCGCTGACCGCCACCCCGACCCGTTCGGCCACCAGCCGCAACTTGTCATCGGGCTGCACCATCGCCACCCGAACGTAGGCCTTGCCGGCGGCGCCGTAGAACTCACCGGGGCTGATCAGGGCACCGGCCTCGCGGGCCAGGCGCTCGGTGAGACCCCAGGCGTCACCGTGGGGCGCGGGAACCCACAGATAGAACCCGCCCTCAGGCATGGGCGCGGTCACCCCCAACCGGGCGAACACCGCTTGACCAAGCAACAACCGGTCGTGGTACAGCCGGCGTTGGCGGGCCACGTGCTCGTCGTCGTCGAGCGCGGCGATGCCGGCGGCCTGGACCGGCCCGGGCACCATCATCCCGGCGTGCTTGCGGACCTCCTGCAGGTAGTACACCAACTCGGCGTCCCCGGCGTAGTAGCCCAGACGGCAGCCGGCGAAGTTCGACCGTTTCGACAGCGAATGCACCGCGATCAGACCCTGGTAGCGAGCGGCTCCCGAAGAGAGTGCCCGGTCCGCCTGCAGGATCGAGCGGGGCGGACCCTGCCAGGTGAACTCGGCGTAGCACTCATCGGAGAACACCGGCACATCCCGCTCACGGCCCCAGGCGGCAGCGGCTTCGAGGTCATCCAGGCCACCGGCGGGGTTGCCAGGGGTGTTGACCCACAGCAACAGGGCCCTGGCGGCGTCGGCCTCGGCGATGGCATCGAGACGGATGCGCCAGTGCTCGTCCACCGGCACCGGCACCGCCCGGCAACCGGCGAAGATGGCGCCCATCTCGTAGGTCGGGTAGGCGATCTCGGGGTAGAGCACCGTGTCGCGGTCCGGTCGACGCAGCTTCATCCAGTTGGGCAGGCTGGCCACGAACTCCTTGGTGCCGATACAGGCCCCGATGGCGCCAGGATCCACATCGACGTCGAATCGACGGCCGATCCACCGTTGCACCGCCTGCCGCAGCGGCAACGTCCCAATCGACGGCGGATAGCCCCGCTCGGCGTCGGAGTGACCGAGGGCCTCCACTGCGGCAGCGGGAGGCGGATCGACCGGGGTCCCAATGGAGAGGTCGACGCAACCGCCCTCGAAGGCCTCGGCCAGCGGCTTGTAGGCGTCGAGGCGGTCATAGGGGTAAGGCGGCGGGATGAACGGCTCGGTGGGGGGACGCCAAGGCTGGGAAGGAGTAGCCGTCATGGCCCGATTCTGCCCGCTGGCAGGCTGGAGACCACGAACTCGGCCAGGCGGGCCCTGCCGGCGGGCTCCAGGCGCACCCGCACCCGGTAGCCGTCGGCGTCGGTGGTCTCCACCAGCACCTCGCCTTCACGGTGGGCGGTGGCCAGGGCGTCACCGCGGGCGAAGGGGATGACCAACTCGGTCACCTCGGTGTGGGTCCGCAGCCGGGTGCCGATGGCCGCCAGCAGCTTGTCGACCCCCTCCCCGCTGGCGGCGGAGATGGCCAGGCTCTCAGGATGGCTGAGGACCAGGTCGTTGACGTTGGGATGGGCATCGACCTTGTTGAACACGATCAGCTCGTCAGCGTCCCCGGCGCCGATCTCCGCCAGCACCGAACGCACCGCGGCGATCTGCCCGTCGGCGTCAGGCGCGGCGCCATCCACCAGATGCACCAGCAGATCGGCCTCGTTGACAACCTCAAGGGTGGTCTTGAACGCCGCCACCAGACCGTGGGGCAGCTTCTTGATGAAACCCACGGTGTCCGTCAGCAGCACCTGCTCGCCGCCGGGCAACTGCAGTCGGCGGGTGGTGGCGTCCAACGTGGCGAACAGCCGATCCTCCACCAGCACCCCGGCGTTGGTGAGCCGGTTCACCAGCGTCGACTTGCCGGCGTTGGTGTAACCGACGACCGCCACGTGGGCGAACCGGGCCCGGCTGCGGGACTTGCGCTGCTCGGCCCGATGTCGGCGGACGTCAGCCAGTTGCATCTCCAGGCGGTGCAGTTGGCGCACGATGCGACGCCGGTCGATCTCCAGCTGCGTTTCGCCGGGGCCGCGGCGGGCACCGAGCTTGCCGCCGGACTGCTGGGACAACGAGAAGCCCCGACCCCGCAGGCGCGGCAGCCGGTAGCGCAACATAGCCAGCAGCACCTGGGCCTTGCCCTCGGGTGTGGACGCGTTCTGGGCGAAGATGTCCAGGATCACCGCGGTGCGATCGATCGCCGTACGGCCCAGTATGCGCTCGAGGTTGACCTGCTGGCCGGGCGTCAGATCATCGTCGAAGACCACGGTGTCCACGTCGTGCAGTTCGCACAGCACCCGCAGCTCCTCGGCCTTGCCCTTGCCGATGAAGGTGGCGGGATCAGGCCGGGTGCGGCGTTGGATCACCCGCTCCACCACGTCAGCGCCGGCGGTGTCCACCAGGCGGGCCAGCTCGTCGAGTGACTGGTCCAGGTCCTCGGCCGCGGTGGGCGGGCGCAACACACCGACCAGGATGATCTTCTCCCGGAAGGTTCGCTCGATCAGACCCCCGCTGGTGCCACCGAACTCACCGAAGCCGCCTCGATGGGTTTCCCGCTCAGCCTGCTCTGAGTCCGGTTCATCGGGGTCGAGGTCGAAGTCCGTGGTCTCGTCTCCGTCGAACTCGCCGTCCCATACCGTACCGTCCCATACCATGCCGTATACCATGCCGTCTGGTACAGACATCTGGTATGGACGCTGGCACCGTCCTGTCTGGCATGTTCGAGGGGTCGATGTCAGGCAAGTTCCACCTCGATGTGAGCCACGAACGTGCTGGGCCCACGCAGGTGACTCTGCTCGGCTTCCACGATTACCTCCACCGTACCTCCTGGCATGTAAACGGCCACCGGAGAGTCGACCAGGCCCCAGCGGTGGGCCACGGTGGCGGCGGCAGTGGCGCCGGTCCCGCAAGCCTCGGTGATGCCGGCACCCCGCTCCCAAACCACCAGGTCCAAGCCGCCGGCCGTTGACCGCGGGTGGGGAGCGATGAACTCGACGTTGATGCCAGCAGGGAAATCGGCTTCCAGCAAAGGGCCGAGCTGGGCCAGGTCCACCCGCCACGGATCATCGACCAGGACCACCAGATGCGGGTTGCCGATCGACGCCGTCACGGCCCCGCTGATCGCTCCGGCAACGTCGGCACTGACGGCACTGACGGCACCGACGGGTCCACCGGTCCCGGCGGAGGCCGGATCGTGTGCCTGCAGTTCGGCCAACGCCCGGGTTGCGGCGGGGCTGGGTTGCCATTGTGGTCCCGGCCCCACCGGCCCCATGCTTACCCGTATGGTCAGGGTCTGAGGGTCCCGGCCGGGTTCCAGTTGCAGGTGCCGATCCCCAGCGTCGGTGCTGATCACCAACTCCGCAGCGACCTCGGTAAGGCCCAGGTGCATGGCCAGGGCCTGACCCAGACAGCGGATGCCGTTGCCACTCATCTCGGCCCGGCTTCCGTCGGCGTTGAACAGGATCATGGCGGCGTCCGTCCCCTGCTGTGCTCGCAATGGTGCCAGGATCAGCCCATCGGCGCCGATCCCCCGTCGCCGGTCACAAAGGCGCCGGGCCAGCTCCGGTCCCCGCGCCACCAGGGCATCGACCTCACCGGGGAACGCAACCGCATGGGGCGGCGCAGGACCGGCGAGCAGCGCCACCAGAAAATCGTTGCCGAGGCCGTGGTGTTTGGTGAGTCGCAACGGTGCAGGCCGGGAAGGGGCGCGGTTGGTCATGGGTGAGGCCAGTCTTCCAGCAGGGTGGTGGCGATGGCCATCGGGTTGGCGGCCACCACCTCAGCGTCGAGCCAGTGGATGCGGGGGTCCCGGCGGAACCAGCGCTCCTGACGGCGAGCAAACTGTCGGGTGCGGATCACGGTGTGGGAAACGGCTTGGTCCAACGTTGACGCCCCGCTGAGATGGGCCCGCAGCTCCCGGTAGCCCAGCGCCTGGCCGGCGGTGGCGGACCATGGCCCTTCGCTCATGGTGTCGAGCGCGCTGATCTCCTCCAGCCATCCGGCCTCGAGTTGGGCCCGGATGCGGGCTTCGATGCGGGCGCTGAGCCGGTCCCGGTCCATGGTCAGCCCAATCAGGCGATGCTGGCTGGACGGATAGGCGGCGAGTCCCGGGCCGAAGGAAGAAAACGGTCGACCGGCGCCGAGGGTCACCTCCAAGGCCCGCACGATTCGACGTCGATTCGACGGTTCCATCCGGCTGGCGGCCAACGGATCCAGTTCGCCGAGTTGACGATGCAGCGCGGCGGTGTCGGGTTGGGTCTCGAGCGTGGCGCGCACGTCGGGGTATTGGCCCGGCAAGCTCAGCCCGTCGATCACTGCCTGGAGGTACAGGCCCGTCCCGCCGACCACAACGGCGCGGCGGCCGCGGGAAGCCACCTCGGAACTGGCGGCAGCCGCGGCCCGTTGGAACTCGCTGACCGAGAAGCCTTCTTCGATGCCAACCAGGTCGATCAGGTGATGGGTCACCTCGGCCTGCTCGGAGGCGGTGGGCTTGGCAGTGCCGATGTCCATGCCCCGGTAGACCTGCATGGAATCGGCGCTGAGCACCTCCACATCGCCGGCCAGCCGTGCCAGCGCCAGGGCCAGGTCGCTCTTCCCCGTGGCGGTGCAGCCCACGATGACCAGGCCCGGTCGAGCCAGCACCGAGGTCGACATCGCCTCGGCCACGCTTTGCCCGCACGCTCGCTGGTCCCCGGCGCCGGTCGGGCGCGAACCGGTGGGGTCTGCCGATGGGCCCGGGTCCTCGACCCCACCTTCACGGGCGTCCGGGGCGGAGCGGACGGGCAAACCCGGCCGCGGGGGCGGGCTGGACCTGGCCGGGCTGATGGCACAGGCCACGGGGTCAGCGGAGCTCATCGAGCAGGACATGGAATTCCAGGCGGATCGGATCGGGGTCGGGCAGCCCGTACGCCGAGAAGAAGGCCGGGAGCGCCTCGCCGCTGACGTTGCTCACCAGCCAACGACTGGCTGCGGCCAGGTCCCGGTAGGGGTCCGACAGGGCCAAACCGGAGACGCCCAGGAGCGCTCGGAGCTGACCCTGATCAAGCCAGAAGGCGCCGGGTCGGGCCGCCCCGTGGGTGGGCACCAGCCGGACCGGCGTGCGCTCGGCCCGCTTCGACAGCAGCGGAAGCAGGGCATCAGCCTGGTCCAGCAACCGACCAGGCGCCAGCGATGACCGGGCTTGTTCGAAGTTGGTTGGGTCCACCAAGCCGCGCCGTACCCGCTCAGCCGCCTGGCCAACCAGCTCAGCGGGGTCGAGAACCGTCAGGTCCGATGGAGCCGACGCGCCCGCCGCCGGGAGCGCATGGAGACGGGCCAGGGCGTGTCCCAGGGCTTCAACCACCGCACCGGGCTGGACCCGGATCTCGGCCCAGTCGGCCGGACAGCCCGGCGGAGCGTCGAACCACAACGTCTCCTCGTCAGCCTCCCAGCGCGCGCCTCGACGCGTTGACCCGCCGGACCCGAGCGCGTCAATCGCCACCGAACTGGACCCGAACGAACTGGACCCGAACGAACTGGACCCGACCGGGCGCGGCGCCAGGTTGAACGTGTCGAGCCAGGCCAGCGCCGAGAGCTCCCGGTCACGGTGATCGCGATCCAGCGGGTCGAAGGACAGTCGACGGGCGCCGGACGGGTCCGCGCCGTCCACCAGCGACCAGCCGGCGGGACCGAGCGGGCGCGCTGCGGGGGCGGGTTCTGACCGGCTCAGCCGGATACCACCGCGATGCGGGTGCGATGCCGGGGAGCGGCGATGACCTCGACCAGTCGGCCGAGCAGGTGATGCGCGGCTCCCTCGACCATCTCCACGTGGGCATAGGTACCCGGTCGCAACGGCCGATCAGAGGCGAAGTGCACCAGCTTGTTTTGGGCGGTGCGGGCGGTGAGCATGGCCGGGTTTCGTTTCGACGGACCTTCGATCACAACTTCCTCGATTCGCCCAACCCGGGCTGCGTGTGCCGCTCGGGTGGACCGTTCAACCACCACCCGCAGCCGTTCGAAGCGCTCCGCCACGACCTCCGGCGCCACGAAAAGCTGGGTGAGCTCGAAGGCCTCCGTGCCGGGGCGAGGCGAGAACACGAACGTGTAGGCGCTATCGAAGCGGGCTTCGGCCACCACCGCCAGGGTCTCGGCGAAATCGTCGTCACTCTCACCCGGGAAGCCGACGATCAGGTCGGTGCTCACCGCCAGGTCCGCCACCGTGGCCCGGGCCTCGGCCAGCCGCTGCAGATAACGGCCAGCGGTGTATCCCCGGTGCATGGCAGCCAGCACCCGGTCCGAGCCGGACTGCAAGGGAAGATGCAAGTGCGAGCACACCGTGGGGGTTTCAGCCATGGCCGCCAACACGTCAGAACGCAGATCCTTGGGATGGGGGCTGGTGTAGCGCACCCGCCGAATCCCCTCGACCGCACCAACTTCGCGCAGGAGATCAGCGAACAGCGACCGAGGCCGCGCGCCGGCCTCTGCCACCCACACCGCGCCGACCATACCACTTAGCATGTGTGGATCAGCACCACGTTCTCCGGCACGTACCGACGTGGTGAGATCCCGACCGTAGGAGTTCACGTTCTGACCCAACAGCGTCACCTCGGTCACCCCGTCAGCGGCCAGCCGGGCCACCTCAGCGACAATGTCACCGAAGGGCCGGCTGATCTCACGCCCGCGCACCGAGGGCACGATGCAAAAGGCGCAACTGTTGTCACAGCCGATCTGGATGGTGACCCAGGCGGCGTAATCCGTTTCCCGGCGCATTGGCAAGGCCGACGGAAAGCGCTGGTGTTCGTCGAGTACGGCTTCGTCGAGAATCTCGAGTTGCGGGCCTGATCGGCGGGCGTCGGCCAACAACGCCGTGGCGCGATGCACGTTGTGGGTGCCGAACACCACGTCCACGTGGGGAGCACGCTGCTGGATCTGCTCCCGGTCTTTCTGGGCCAGGCAGCCGCCGACCACGATCTGTAGATCGGGCCGGCGGGCCTTCAATGACTTGAGGTGACCGAGCTGGCCGTAGAGCTTGTTGTCCGCGTTCTCACGGATGCAGCACGTGTTGAGCACGATGACATCGGCATCTTCGAACGAGTCCCCCGGGGCGTACCCGTCAGCCTCCAGCAGGCCGCTGATGCGCTCCGAGTCATGCTCGTTCATCTGGCACCCGTATGTGCGAACGACGTAGCGCTTGGTCACCAGCTCAGGTTACGTGCCCTGGGGGGCGGCCCCGTCAGGCGTCGCGGTCGGCGGCGCCGTTGAGCACGATCACGTCGTCATCGTCCGCCTCGGCAGCGTCATCCTCCGCACTGTCCTCGCCATCGCCGAGGCCCACCTTGTTCCGGATGCGGTCCGAGATCTCCATCATGATCTCGGGGTGCTCGGACAGGTAGTTCTTGGCGTTCTCACGCCCCTGGCCGAGCTGCTCACCGTCATAGGTGAACCAGGCCCCGGACTTCTTGATGATGGCCAACTCAACGCCGACGTCGAGCAGGGAGCCCTCACGGCTGATGCCCTTGCCGTACATGATGTCGAACTCGCACTGGCGGAACGGCGGGGCCACCTTGTTCTTGACGACCTTGACCCGGGTGCGGTTGCCCACGACCTCGGCTCCGTCCTTGATGGACTCGATGCGGCGGATGTCCAGGCGGACCGAGGAGTAGAACTTCAGCGCCCGACCGCCGGGGGTGGTCTCTGGCGAGCCGAACATCACCCCGATCTTCTCCCGAAGCTGGTTGATGAACACACAGATGGTGTTGGAGCGGCTGAGGTTGGCGGTGAGCTTGCGCAGCGCCTGAGACATGAGCCGGGCCTGCAGGCCGACGTGGGTGTCGCCCATGTCGCCCTCGATCTCGGCCCGTGGGGTGAGGGCGGCCACCGAGTCAATGACGATGACGTCGATGGCGCCGGAGCGGATGAGCATGTCCGCGATCTCCAGGGCCTGCTCACCGGTATCGGGCTGGGAGATCAGCAGCTCATCGATGTCCACCCCGATGGCCTTGGCGTACACCGGGTCCATGGCGTGCTCGGCGTCCACATAGGCGCAGATGCCGCCGTTGCGCTGCGCCTCGGCCACCACGTGCATGGCCAGGGTGGACTTGCCGGAGGACTCCGGACCGTAGATCTCCACCACCCGTCCCCGGGGTAGGCCGCCAATGCCCAGGGCCAGGTCGAGCGCCAGGGCGCCGGTGGAGATGGCCTCGATGGCCATGTCACCCTTCTCGCTCATCTTCATGACCGAGCCCTTGCCGAACTGCTTTTCGATCTGCCCGAGTGCCATCTCGAGTGCTTTGGTGCGATCCACGGTGGGTCCCCTTCAGGTGGGTTTGAACGTTTGAGGTGGGCTGGGGCCCCTGCCCCGGCGAGTCGACTTGGGACGATACGCAGGGGGTGTGACAGCGAAGCGGCGACCCCGCAACACCCCGGCGCAGAGGGACCGGTCCGCACTCATGACCCGGCGAACGACAGCAGCGTAGTTACGAACCGATGTTCGACGCAAGCATCAACTGTCCGAACGGCGTCATCGACCGCAGCTGAACGTGGCGGCAAGGGTGTCGCAGAGCTCATCGACCCGGCCCACGCCCAGCGTTCCCAGCCGTCGCTGCAGGCTGGCGGCGGGAATGGTGGTCGCTGCGTCGCAGTTGGCCACTGAGGCGCGGACCAATCCCTCGGCCGGGCCCACTTCGACCTCGCCCGCAGTGCCCCGAATGGTGCTGGTTATCGGCACGACCGTCACGTGGGTGAGGCGTGCGGCGTAGGGGTCACGGGTGATCACCAGTACCGGACGCAGCTTGTCGAGCCGGGCCAGCCACACATCGCCATGTCTGGGAGGATCAGCCATGCTCAGCCGGCGTCACGGGGCGGCACGCTCATCGTCAGGCCCGTCCCAGTCGCCGAGGGCCTCAACGGAGACCGGAAGATACAGCTCCTCGTCAGGAGAGGCGAGGGCAGCCGCTTCGTGACGGGCCAACCAGTCGCTGAGGGCCTCTCGCACGATGTCCGACTTGGCTCTGCCCTGCAGGTTCGCCACCCGAGCCAGCCACCGATTCATGTGCGGCGAGACCCGCGCCTGCACCGTGCACGATTGAGAGACGAGATCCGTCATACAGGAATCGTACTACATCACCGGTTTACCTCTGCGGCGACCTCGGTCATGAAGCGGCTGAGGGTGTCCTCACGGTCGGCGTCGCCGCGGAAGTTGAAGCCGGGCACGATGAACTCGGCCACCCCGGCGTCACGGTAGGCACCCATGATGTCGGCCACTTCGGACGTGGTGCCGATCACCGTGGGTCGTTCAATGCTCATCGAGCGCACCTTTTCCAACGCTGCGCCATCGTTGGGCATGAACAGCAGGGCCACCGCGCTGTGGGCCACGGTGGCAGGGTCGCGACCCTCCGCCTCGCAGCAGCGATCGAGCACGCCACCCTTCTGGGCCAACAGGTCCGGGGTGCCCCACACGTTCCACTCGGTGGCGTAGCGGGCCACGATGGGCAACGTGCGCTTCTCCCCGCCACCACCGATGAGGATCGGCAAGGGTGAGCTGATGGGCAGCGGATCGAGCGGCGCCTCACGCAGCCGATAGTGCTGGCCCTCGAAGCTGGAACGACCGCCTCCAAGGAGCGAGGTGATGACCTTGCAGGCCTCCTCCAGCCGATCGAAGCGCCAACGGAACGTGTTGAAGTCGATGCCGTACGCCTCGTGCTCGTTCTCCTGCCAGCCGGCGCCCAGACCCAGCACGAAACGGCCGTTGCTGATGTGATCCAGCGTCACCGCGCTCTTCAGCATGACCGCCGGATTCCGGTAGGTGTTGCCGTACACCAACGGACCGAGTCGCACCCGTTCGGTGGCCGCCGCCAGGGCCGCCAACATGGTGGGGGCGTCGTGGGCGGGCCCGTCCGCCGGCTGGGGGGCGTTGGGCATGAAGTGGTCGGCATACCAGATGCCGTCGAACCCGGCGGCCTCCGCGAATCGGGCCTGGGCCAGGGTGGCCTGCCAGGACAACGAGTTGGGGATCCAGTAGCTGAAGCGCATCGCCGCACGGTAGCGGGCGTGTGGGACGGCCCCCGCGGTCACGCTCCGGTCAGCTTTCGATGTCACAGTGCTCCGGTAGGGTGGAGCGGGTGTCAGGGAGCGCGGTCGATCTGCCACGGTTGCACGAGGCGGTGGCCAGCAAGCTTCGTCCGGCCCTGCAGCGCTACACCACCGGTCGCCGACAGTTGGTGGAGCTGTTGGCGTCGATGAACCGGCCGGTCACCATGCCCGAGATGTTGGCGGGCCGGCCAACCCTCACCCAGAGCTCGGTGTATCGAAATCTGGCGGTGTTGGAGGAAGCCGGGGTGGTGCAGCGGGTGTTGGGCACCGACGATCGGGGTCGGTTCGACCGGGGCCGGTTCGAGCTGGCCGAGGACCTGATCGGCCACCATCACCATCTGATCTGCAACACCTGCGGTCGCATCGATGACTTCGTGGTGCCAGCGGTGGCGGAGGCCGACCTGGACGCAGCGCTCCATCAGGTGATCAGCGCCACCGGTTTCGTGGCCGCCGGACACCGCCTCGACGTGGTTGGCACCTGCGCCAGCTGCGTCTGAGCCCACCGCAGTGTCGGGCATCGGCGACCGGGCCCGGGAGTGTCAGCCAGGGCGGCGTTGGCGGTCGGCGTGGGGCTGGTGGGAAGGCTCGTGGCCGTGGGGGTGCTCGGGATGGACCAGGTCGGTGTGGTCACCGTGAGGCACCGCCAACAGGCTGCTCCCGAAGGCCCGGGCCAGCTGCTCGGGCGTGAGCACCTCGTGGGGCGCACCGTACGCCAGCACCGCGCCCGCCAGCAGCAGCACCGCATCGGCGCGGGCGGCGTCGCTCACGTCGTGGGTGGCGATGATCAGCGCCGCGCCCCGTTCCCGTTCACGGGCCATGAGCTCGACATAGAGGCCGATGGAGTGCACGTCGAGCCCAGCGGTCGGTTCGTCGAGCAACAAGAGGTCGGCCCGGCGAGCCAGCGCTTGGGCCAGATACACCCGCTGCTGCTGCCCGCCCGACAGCGAGCGCAACGGCGCCTCGGCCAGCTCGGCCAGCTCCACTGCGTCAAGGGCTTCGGCGACGCACCGACGGTCCTCGGCGCCCAGTCGGCCGAGCAGACCGCGGCGAGGGAAGCGGCCCATCATCACCACATCCCGAACCGGCAGCGGCAGCAGACCGGCGGCGGGGTGGAACTGTCCGAGGTAGGCGATCCGGTGCAGATGGTCGCTGCGCTGCGCCCGACTGCGGGGTGCGTGCCCGAACACCTGCAGCTCGCCACCGAGTGGCGCGAGCAAACCGGCGATGGTCCGCAACAGCGTGGACTTCCCCGATCCATTGACCCCCACCAGCGCCAAGGAGCGACCGGGCGGTACCACCAGCTCGATCCCGTCGACCACCACCCGTCCCCGATAGCCCACCACCAGTTCCGAGGCCGCCACTGCCGGCACCTCGACCCCGGTTTGGCGAGGATCGTCGCGCCCCTCGGGAAGACCGGGCGTGGCGGACTCGATGATCATGAGCGGCCGCCCAGCGTGACGGGGCGGGCGAGGGTGACGGCCCGGGCCACCGATTGAGCGGCGAAGGTCACGAAGAAGGCGCCGACGGCCACCACCACGATGGCGGCCCCGGCGGCGAGATCGAAGTGGTAACTGAGCAACAGGCCGACGTACACCGACCCCACGCCCACCAGTGACGCCCCCGCCACCATGGTCGGCACCCGGCGGGCCACCAGCCCGGCCGTGGCGGCAGGGGCCAGCAGCATCCCGAACACCAGCAGCGTGCCGACCGTGCGGAAGGAAACCACCACGCAGGCCGTGACCATCAGCAACATCAGCAGCTCGAAGCGTCGGGACGGCCACCCGGCCAGGTCGGCCTGTTCGGGGTCGAAGCACAGCAGCAGGAAGGGTCGGGCGCAGACCCGGGCCACCAACGCCACCGCCACCAGCACCCCGCTTTGTTGGGCGATGTCCCGTGTCGAAACCCCCAGGATGTCCCCGAACAAGATGCCAACCACATCCCCAGAAAAGGACGCCGACCGCGACACCATCACCACCCCCAGTGCCAGCATCCCGACGAAGAGCAGGCCAATGGCGGTGTCGCTGCCGAGACGGGACCCCCGGGTGATCACGTTCACACCCACGATCATCAGCCCCGCCCCCACCGCCGCTCCCAAGATGCCCGGCGCGCCCAGCAGCAACGCCCCGGCCACGCCCGGCAGAACCCCGTGGGCCAGAGCGTCCCCGAGGAAGGCCAGGCCCCGCAAGACCATGAACGTCCCGGCAATGGCACACGCCACCGCCACCAGCGCCCCCGCCAGCAAGGACCGCTGCAGGAAGGGGTTGTCGAGGAACGGACGCAGCAACGGGCTCAGCGGACCCATGCCGTCTCCTCACCGGTGACCGTCGGACCAGTGGCGACCGCGTGGGCGGCGTCGGCGGCGCGCTCGGGCGGCCCGGGTGTCATGCCAGCGCCCCGCTGATGGTGGTGGCCAGGTTGCGGATGAACCCGCCGTAGGTGCCGTCCCGCGGTAGGGCGTGGGTCGACAATTCCACCACGGCAACGTCAGCGTCCTCCGCGACGGCCCTGACGGTGGACGCGGGGGTGCCGGCCTCCGCGAAGATGGCCGTCACGCCGGCCCGGTCTATTTGCGCCACCAGCTGGGACAATGCCCCGGCAGCGGCACCAGCTTGGGACGAGAAGGACGGGATCACCGCACCTACCAGGTGCAGGCCGTAGCGCTGCGCGAAGTAGCCCAGCGACTCGTGGCCGGTAACCAGCTGGCGCCGCTCGGGCGGGATGGCGCCGATGATGGCCGCCACCTCGGCATCCAGTCGATCCAGCTTCTCCTGCAGTGGCGCCACGTTGGCCGCCACGTCGATGCCCTCCTGGCGCAGCACCACCGCCAGCGGCGCCACCCACTGGCGCATGGTGGCCGGATCGGTCCACAGATGGGGGTCACTGGCACCGGAACCGCTGGGCTGCCCGTCCTCCTGCGGCTCCTCCTCGTGCGGCTCATCTTGGTGTCGGTGCCCTTCGCCAGCGTCGTGGTCGGCCTCGATCGCCAGCAACGTGACGTGATCGGCCAGGCTGAAGCGGGTCACACCGTCAGCGGAGGCCTGCTCAAGGGCCCGGGCCAAGCTGGCCTCGAGGGCCAGTCCGTTGTCCACAATGACCGTGGCCCGGCGCAAACTCTCCAGATCCTTGGCTGAGGGGCGCCACTCGTGGGGGTCGGTCCCGTCCTGGATCAGGACCTCCACCAGTGCGGTGTCCCCAACCAGCTCGGCCACCAGCGCGCCGGCCACCGAGTAGGTCACCACGACCCGCTTGAGTCCGGTCTCGGACCTGGTCGACGAACCGCTGCAAGCCACCTGGGCCCAGATCAGCGCCATGACCAGGAGCGAAGCCGCCAACCTCCGCACGGCGATGCCTGGGCAACCGCGCCGGAGGTTCTCATAATGGGAACCATAATCGAGCGGGACCGACCGTGACCGTGACCGCGAACGGGCGACAACGGGCTCGATCGTGGCCTGACTGCGCGCCAGATGGCCTTAGTCGACCGTGGCCGCCACGGTGGTTCCAGCGTCACGGAGCGCAACCAGCTCTCGCCGCAGCAGGTCCGACGCGGAGATGGAGGCGAACTGGGTGATGCGGGCCCGATCCCCCGGCAGCCGAACGGTCTGGGTGATCACCCGGTCCTCTTGGGAGTCCGGCACGGCGATGGCCACCGCCAGACAGACCGTACCGGGTGCTATCCCCTCGGCGTCGTCGGGGCCGGCCACACCACTGGTGGCGTAGCCCACGTCCGCACCCAGCACCCGTCGGACCCCGGCGGCCATCTGCGCGACCGCGGCCTCGTTCACCACCGGACCCGGCGCCACCCCCAGCAGGCTGCGCTTCACCTCCACGTCGTAGGCCACCACCCCACCCCGGAACACGGCTGAGGCACCCGGTACCAGGGACAAGCGAGAGGCGATCAGCCCACCGGTGCAGGATTCGGCCACCGCCAAGGTGAGCCCGGCGTCGCGGCACAGATCCAGGACCACGGACTCCATGGTCTCCTCGTCCACGCCGAAGATCAGACCCCCCAGGATGGCCCGGATGGCCTGCTCCTCCTGGTCCAGGACGGCACGGGCGGCGGCGTCAGTGTCCGCCTTGGCGGTGATGCGGACCTTGATGCCCTCAATGCCGGATGCCAGGAAGGCAATGGTGGGGTTGGGGTGCCCGCCGCCAGCTCGGGCGTCGATGTCCTCGATCCGATCCGCCAGCATCTCCGCCAGGCCTGATTCGGATTGGCCCCAGGTTCGCAACACCCGGGACAGGATGGTGGCGGTGACCCCGGCCCGCTGCTGCAGGTCCCCGATGATGGTCCCCGCCACCATCTCCTTCATCTCCGAGGGGACCCCGGGCACGGCGTAGATCACCTTGTCCCCCACCGGGCAGATCAGCCCCGGGGCGGTGCCGGGCTGTTGGGGGATGGTGCGGGCTCCCACCGGCACGTCCGCTTGTTGCAGGTTGTTGACCGACATGATCCGGTTGCGGGCGGCGAACATGGCGGTGATCCGCTCCACCACCACCGGATCCCGCACCAGTTCCACGCCCATGACCTCCGCGATGGCATGGCGGGTCAGGTCATCGTGGGTGGGACCCAGGCCGCCGCAGCAGATCACGGCGTCGCTGCGGGAAAGTGCGAGGCGCAGCACCTCCACCACCCGGGCCTGGTTGTCCCCGACCTTGGTCTGGAAGTGGGTGTCCAGGCCGCCCAGGGCCAGGTGCTCGCCGATCCAGGATGAGTTGGTGTCGTTGATCTGGCCCAACAGCAGCTCGGTGCCGATGGCGACGACTTCTACTTTCACGTGGCTCCCACCAATCCGCTAGCCCGTGCTGCCGGTGCTGGACATGGCCTTGCGACCGTCGAGGACATACTGCCCGCCGGTCCACAACGTGAGCACGACCGCCACCCACAGCACGACCAGCGCCACCGTGGGCCGTTCCTTGCCGATGAAGGGCAACAGGGCCAGACCCAGCGCCACCTCTTGCAGGACGGTCTTGACCTTGGCGCCACGACGGGCGGGGATGGCCAGGCTGCGACGGGCCCAATACGAGCGGTAGATGCTGATGCCGAGCTCCCGAACGGCCACCAACAGCAGCGGCAACCAGGGCAGCACCCCCACGTTGACCAGCGCCGCCATGGTGCCCAGGACCAGCACCTTGTCCGCCAGCGGATCCAGGAAGGCGCCGCTGCGGGTGGCGCCCATGCGTCGGGCCAGGTACCCGTCCAGTCCGTCGGTGGCGGCGATCAGGGTGCCCAGCACGAACGCCCCGTAGCTCGGTCCGGAGCTGAGCACCACCGCGAACAACACCGGCGAGGTGACCAGGCGGGCCACGGTGATGGCGTTGGCCGGTGTCAGCCGGGCCGAGGCGTCATAGGTACGGGTGGTCACGAACCCACCGGTTCAGCCACCAGGTCGGTTCCGTGCGCATCCACCACACGGACCGTAGCGAACCCGCCCACCGCCAACGTGTCCGGCACCTCGATGATGCCGTCGATCTCCGGTGCTTCGCGGAAGCTGCGGGCCACCCCGGTCCGCTCGACCAGCACCTCCACCTCGCAGTCGATCAGCTGGTCACGCTTGGCGGCGGTGATGTCATCCTGCAGTTGTCGCAATTCGTAGAGCCGCGCCGAGACCAAACCGGATGGTACGTCACCGTCCAAGGTGGTGGCGTAGGTCCCCTCCTCTGGCGAATATGCGAAAAACCCGCACCAGTCCAGCTGAGCCGCCTCGATGAACCGGAGCAACTCATCGTGGTGGTCCTCGGTCTCGCCGGGGTAGCCGACGATGAAGTTGGTGCGGAAGGCGGCGTCGGGTTGGCGGGCCCGGATGTCCCCGATGCGGCGCAGGAACCGCTCCCCGTCACCCCAGCGGCGCATCCGTCGCAGCAGCGGGGCCGACACGTGTTGCAGCGACAGATCGAAGTACGGCACCGAGGTAGCGCAGATGGCGTCAATCAGTTCGTCGGTCAGATCGGAGGGGTACAGGTACAGCAATCGCACCCAATCCACCCGGCCGGCGAGCTGCGCCAACAACGGCACCAGCGAACGTTGACCCCGGCCCTGATCCCGCCCGTAGGACGCCAGGTCCTGGGCGACCAGCACCACCTCACGAACGCCGAGCCCGTCGATCTCGGCCAGCACGTCGGGCACCGGCCGCGAGCGCTGCTTGCCCCGGAAGGAGGGGATGGCGCAGAACCCGCAGTTGCGGTCGCACCCCTCCGCCACCTTCACGTAAGCCCACGGTGCCCGCGCCCGCGGTCGGGGCAGGTTCAGCAGATCGAAGGTGGGCGCCGCCGCGGTGGCCAGAGCCAGGCTGGGACCTCCGGTGCGGCGTCTCGGACCGGCGCCGATGGAGACGGGGACCGCCGCCGCCTCGACAGGCACCGCTTCGAGGAGGGGGATGCCGAACGGGGCCACCAGGTCCACCTCGGGGAGGGCCTCGACCAGCTCTTGTTGGTACCGCTCGGCCAGACAGCCGGTGACCACCAGACGGGAACCGACCCGCCGGCGGGCGTCGAAGGCCAAGATGGTGTCGATGGATTCCTGGCGGGCGGCCTCGATGAAGGCGCAGGTGTTGATGACGATGACATCGGCGCTCTCCGGCTCTGTGGCCATGGCCAACCCGTCCGCCAGCAGGGTGCCCTCAAGCTTGTCCGAGTCCACCTGGTTCTTGGGACAGCCCAGGGTCTCGACCCAGTAGGAGCGCGGCACCCGCCGAGGCTACCGCCGGACCTGCCGAGCCTCCGTAAGCGTCCCCCAGAGCCCACGGCAGCGGGAACTACAGTCCGGGGTATGGCCGTCACCATCCCCCCCGTCACGATCTTCCACAATGGCAATTGAAACTCCTCCAACAATGCCGTGCGCATTGCCGAGGAGCTGGGCGTGGATGCCAACGTCGTGGTGTACCAGAAGACCCCACCTGATCGGGCGACGCTGCAGGCCATCATCGCCAAGCTGGTTGACCCGGTGACGGATCTGGTGCGGCGAGACGCCAACTTCGCCAAGCTGGGCCTGACCGACGCCGACGTGGCCACCGAAGAGCAGGTGATCGAGGTGCTGTTGCGCCACAAGATGCTGATGCAGCGCCCCCTGGTGGTGACGGCGGACAAGGCCATCATCGGGCGGCCGAAGGAACGGGTACGGGAGTTGCTGGGCGGGTGAGCGGAGACGGGATCGGCAGGCGGACCGGTGTCGTGAAGGTTCAACCAGAACAGCCATTTCGAGGGAGGACGGAGGGACGATGCAATCCGACGGCGATCAGCCCGCCGCGCCGTCCCCTCCTCCGGGGCCACCGCCACCCAACGACGAGGACCGCGGGGCCGGGCCCGCTCCGCCGGGTCGCGCTCGGCGGGCCCGGGGCGTACCACGTCAAAAGCCGCCGCCACTTCCGCTGCCACCGTCGGACCCACTGACCAGGCCGCTCACCGGCGCCGCCGCCAGGGGCCTGCTCAACCCGGCCCCCGAACCCGAACCCGGAGAGGCGGAGCCGCCGCCGTCGTCGAACGTGCCGTTTCCCATCTTCGCCGCCGTTGAACCGACAGATACGACGTTGGCGCCGCCGACCCCGCCGCCCCGCGATCAACCCCGCCCCGGTCCGGTCTCACCGTTCGCCACCATCTACATCCCACCGGACCAACCGGGGGCCACCAACCAATTCGCCACGCCGCCGGTCTCGCCACTGCAACAACCCCGCCCGGCAGCACCGGCAGCACCGGCACCCCCGGTGGCGGGGTGGTTGTCACCGACGTCGCCCGGGCCGCCACCACCGGCAGGCCCGGAGGCGACGTCGAACGAGACGCCACCCTCGGTGAACCTGGCGCGACACGGCCCGTCCGGACCCGCGGGTTGGGTGTCACCCCCCGGGGGCATCACCTCGGTGTCACCGGCGGGCTCCACCCCGGTCCCGTCGGGGGCCACACCATGGGGTTCTGCTGAGCGGGCCGCCATCATCGAACGCCTGGCCGCCACGCCCCGGGCCCTCGCCCCGCCGATCCCCGTGCCGGACCCGGCATCCCGAAGTGCCAGGGGCGCAACGGCAGCGGTGACGGGCGCCGCCGCCCTCATCGGCAGCTTGGGCGGCACCACAATACTACAGGGTATGTTAGATCGGGCGGAGCGGCCATGGCTGGCAGAGCTGATCTCGGTGCAGTTCTTCGCCCACTGGACCACCCGACCGGCGTCTTTCGCCACCGGACCAACCGATGCCAGCCAGGCGGCGCTGTGGATCAGCCGTGACGGTCCCGCAACCGGGGCCCGGCTGGTGCCCGATGAGGCCATGGTGCACTGGTTGATGAACCTCGGCCGAATCGCCCTGCTGCTGGTGGGCATCGGAGTCGGGGTCCGTCTGGTGCTGCAGGGTCAACGCAACGGGACGATCTCCCGCACGTTGGCCAGTTGGGCGGCGGTGGGCGGCGCCGCGGCCTTCGCCGGAGCGGTGTCCTCGGTGGCGTTCACCCAACTCAGCCAGCACGAGTCCATGACCGTGCTCAGCGCCCTGGTGGACGGTGCCGGCTTCGGCGCCCAATGGGCACTGCTCGTGGGTCTGCCGCTTGGCCTGTTGGCCTCGGTGATGGCCCGCAACGCCCCGCCACCGTAACGTGACACGGACTTCCCGCCAATCCGGCCCCAACTGGAGAGAAGCTGAACGATCTCCTGTTGCTGGGACCGCCCGCCCCGCCGTGCCGGTCGTGACACAGAGGGGCGGGCCAACGTTCGACGTGCAAACCGTTACGGCGCTTCGATGTTGGACACCCAGAACGGCAGTACAGCATTGGGGCCGGCGGCGAACTGGGCGTTGACCACGATCAGCCGGTCCCCTTGCAGAGCGGCGGTGGTGGGCCCGGCGAAGGTCCGATCCATGGTTGAGCGGCCGACCTTGCCACGGCGGGCATCCCCGTGCAGCTTCACCTCCGTCACGCCGGCGGCACCGGAGATCACGGACAGCTCGTTGTCGTCCTCCAGCACCAGGCCGTCCCCACCGGTGACCTTGGCGCCGCCGAGATCGACCTCGGTCACGGCCTTGGTGGCCAGATCAACCCGGAACAGCTTGCCGGTGTTGGACTGCACGATCAGCGCCACCTGACCGCCGCGCTGGTGCCCGTCGTCATCGTGATCATCGCCGTCATCGTGATCATCGCCGTCGTGGTCGTCGTCTCCACCCAGAATCACGATGCCGTTGGCGTTGAACCCCTCGAGATAGGCGAACGGCGTACCGGTGAAGTCCAGGAACCGCTCGAAGCTCCACACACCATTGGCCCCGCGGGCCACCCGGTACAGATACGGGCTCCGGCTATCGGTGAAATACGCCGACCCGTCCTTCGCCAGGTCCACGTCATTGACAAAGCTGGGTGTGACCCCGGTCGAGGCCTTGAACAACAGGGCCTTGGTCTTGAGGTCGTAGACAAAGACCTGCCCGGTGGCAGCGCCGGAAACATACAGCAAACCGTTGCGGGCCTTGAGACCGGTGACCGCGCTCCGGCCATCACCACCGGCTTCCAGGAACACCGCGGCCGAGCGGTCACCCTTGCGGAAATGGAAGATAGCTCCACTTCCCACCGAGCCGACGTAGACATCACGGCCGTGCACCGCCACCCCCTTACCCTGGGGTCTCTACCGATCAGGTCGGCACAGACCCTAGAACGTTTGCCAGCGCAATGATCCGCGGCTCGAACCGTGCCGGAGCGGGCACGATACGCACCAGACCGTCGGCCCGGCAGAACGATCCGCGGCCAACTACCGTCGTGGACGTGTTCCGTCGTCTCGATCCGCAGCGGGCCATGGACCTGCGTGATCGTCGGGCCCGCTACGAGCGCCGGGCCCGTTCCATACGGTATGGCATGGTGCGGGCGGGCTCGATGCGGCATCTGCTGCAGACCCAGTGGCGGGCGGTCACCGAACTCCGCCAGCCGGTGCGGGGTGCGGCGGTGCTCTGTACCATCGGGGTGTTGTGCGCCATTCTGGCCGGCCTGGGTGTACCCGGCCGGTGGTTGGCGGCGTTCGCGGGCGGGGTGCTCACCATCAGCGTGATCGGCATCGGGCTGGTGACCTGGAGAGTGGACACCCGTCAGGCCCGACGTCGGGCCCGCGGCACCGCGCCGATGGTCAGCCCGCCGGAGCGGCCGGCTCGTCGAGCTCCTCAGGACTCATGAGGACCTCCCGGGCCTTGGAACCGGTCGAGGGACCCACCACTCCGGCTTGTTCCAGCAGGTCCATCAGTCGGCCAGCCCGGGCGAACCCGACCCTCAGCTTGCGTTGGAGCATGGACGTGGACCCGAACTGGCTGCGCACCACCAGCTCCCGGGCCTGACGGAACAACTCCTCGTCGTCCTCATCGCCGGAGTTGCCGCCGCTGCTCCCGCCGCTGAACAGGTCCAGCTGGTCGTTCTCTTCGGCGCCTTCAACACCCTGCACGTACTGGGTTTCCGGTGACTGGCGACGCCAATGAGCCGCTACCGCCCGAACTTCGTCCTCGGTGACCCACGCCCCCTGCAATCGCTGGGCGGTGGAGGAGGACCCGTCGATGATCAACATGTCGCCCCGGCCCACCAGCCGTTCGGCCCCGGCCTGGTCCAGGATGACGCGGCTGTCTGCCAGCGAGGACACGGCGAAGGCCAGACGGGCGGGGATGTTGGCCTTGATGACGCCAGTGATGACGTTGACCGAGGGCCGCTGGGTGGCGACCACCAGGTGGATGCCCACGGCGCGTGCCATCTGGGCGATGCGGCAGATCGCATCTTCGACGTCCCGGGCGGCCACCATCATCAGGTCGTTGAGCTCGTCCACCACGATCAGCACGTAGGGCAGGCGGGGGAACGTGACATCCACGTCAGGGTTGTTGAAGCCCAGGGTTCGGGCCAGCACCTCGGAGCGCTCGCCGGACAGATCGCCCCGGTCGAAGGCGGCGTTGTACCCGCTGATGTCACGCACCCCGACCTCGGAGAGCAGGTCGTAGCGGCGTTCCATCTCTCGCACCGCCCAGTTGAGGGCGTTGGCGGCCTTCTTGGGGTTGGTGACCACTTGGGTCAACAGGTGCGGCAACCGGTTGTACTGGCCCAGCTCGACGCGCTTGGGGTCGATGAGGATCATGCGCACCTCGTCGGGGGTGGAGCGCATGAGGATCGACGTGATGAGCACGTTGATGCAGCTGGACTTGCCGGCACCGGTGGCCCCGGCGATCAGCACATGGGGCATGCGGGCCAGGTTGGCCAGCACCGAGCGGCCGGCGATGTCCCGCCCGATGGCCACCTCGAGGGGCTGGTCGGCCTTGCGGGCTTCTTCGGAGCCGAGGATGTCCCCGCAGGTCACGAGCTGACGTTCGACGTTGGGCACTTCCACGCCGATGGCCTGCCGACCGGGGATGGGAGCCAGGATTCGCACGTCGGGCGTGGCCATGGCGTAGGCGATGTCCTTGTGCAGGCTGGTCACCCGGGCCACCTTGACGCCTGGGCCAAGCTCCAGCTCATAACGGGTAACGGTGGGGCCGACCACCATGTTGACCAGCCTGGTCTCCACGCCGTGCTGGGCCAGGGCATGCTCCAGGGTACGCCCGGCCAGGGCCACCGCCTGACGGTCCACCTGCTGAGCTGAGCTGCGCCCGAGCAGGTTCGGAGGCGGCAGCTTCCAGACCTTGGGCGGCGCCGGTTCCGATGGGCCGAGGTTGGCGTTGGCGGCCGCATCGCCGAACTCGCCCCCAACGTGGATGTCGCCGTCGATGTCGCCATCACCGTCGTTGCGGCTGGGGTCTCGGTCGGCCTGGTCGACGGTGGGGTCGGGCCGGCCCGCAGCGATGCCGGGCAGGTTCCCGGTCCCGGCCGGGTCGACATCGGGCGGGTCGGGCAACAGGTCGAGAGGGGCCGTCGACGATTCCGGGACGTGTACCAGCGCGGCCAGGTCATCCGCCGGAACCTGGACCTCAACCCGGTCCGCCAGTGCCGCCGGCAGGTCAGCCGCCCGCCGCCGACGACGCCCCCCCGCCGAGTCCTGGTCGAAAAGGGCACCTTGGTCAGCTCGGTGGCCACGATCGGCGCGAGCGCCACGGGTGCCGGAGCGGCTCCTTCGATGCTCGGCGTCAGGGTCCGCCACCGAGCGGAACAGCTCCCCCGCCCGTTGCGTCAGCCCCGGCGAGACCGCCTCCCACCATGTCGACAGCCGGTCGGTCACGATGGACGGGCTGAACCGGGTCAGAAATGCCAGCAGGGCGATGGCGGCCAAGCTCAGCAAGGCCCCTGCCGCCAAGGGCGAGGTCACCGCCATCAACGGTCGGCCCAGCGCCATACCGACCAGTCCGCCCCCGTTCTCCAACCGGGCCAGCGCGTCGCCGCTGCTGTCGCTCGCACCGCGGGTCACGTGCAACAGCCCTGCCACCGTGGCCAGCAGCACCACCGCGGCGGCGCCGGGATGCACGCCGCTTTCGACCTTGGCCTCTTCTGACGGTCCCCGCACCAACAACCACCCGGCGGCGATCATCAACGGCGGCGCCACCAAACGGAGCATCCCCAAACCGAGCCCAAGTGACATGTCGGCCACGAACCCCGCCGGTCCCGCCGCATCGAGGTAGACGCCGAGAGCGGCGACCAATCCCCCCGCGATCAGCAACACTCCCCAGGTCCGACCGTCAGCCGCCAGCCTCGCCAACGGCCCCGGCGGCGCCACCTTGGCCGCGCCCCGTCCCCGAGCGTTGTTCTTCTTGGCAGGCGGACCTTTGCGTGCGTTCGCCCGTGGTCGAGGCTGGGTTTTCGTCGTCACAGCACCGAGAACGCTAACACGCCCACCACCAGTGACCGGCACGACAGCAGCTTTGACTGCCTACAGCTCCATCACCACGGGGACGATCATGGGCTTGCGCTTGGTGCGTTCGTGGACGAACTGGGCGGTGGCGCGGCGGATGCGTTGCTGGAGGGTTTCGGGGTCTGTCGTGCCCGAGACCAGCGCGTCCAACACCTCACGGCGCACCATCTCGGCGCCTTCGTCCAGCAGATCCTCGGCCTCGGGCGCGTAGACCCAGCCTCGGGTGATGATCTGGGGATCAGTGACCACGCTGCGGTTGTGGACGTCCACCGTGACGATGACCACCACCACGCCCTCTTCGGCCAGCAGCCGGCGGTCCCGCAGCACGCCGCGGCCCACGTCACCCACGATGCCGTCCACGAACACGTAGTTGGCACTGACCCGGCCGGTGCGAGCCACGCCACGATCATCCAGCGTCACCTGGTCCCCGTCCTCGCAGATGACCACGTTGCCCTCAGCGATGCCCAGATCCTCCGCGATGCGACCGTGGGCCACCAGTTGTCGATACTCGCCATGCAACGGGATGAACCATTGAGGCTTAACCAGCGAGTGGTACAGCTGGAGTTCCAACGCCTGGGCGTGACCGGAGGCGTGTACGTCGGCGATGCCGCTGTGGACCACCTCCACCCCCATGCGGCTCAGCCCGTCAATCACCTTGGACACGTTGTGCTCGTTGCCGGGGATGGGGCTGGAGGACAGGATCACGGTGTCCTCGGGCCCCACCTTGAGCCGCCGGTTCTGGTTGGCGGCCATCAAGGTCAGCGCAGACATGGGCTCGCCCTGGCTGCCCGTGGAGATGACGCACACCTTGTGGGGCTCGTAGCGGTCGATCTCGTTGATGTCGATCAGCTTGGATTCGGGCAGGTCCAGCAGCCCCATGTCCCGGGCCATCTTGACGTTGCGCTGCATGGACAGGCCCAGGGTGGCTACCACCCGGCCCTGCTCGATGGCGGCGTCCGCGATCTGCTGGATGCGGTGGATGTGCGAGGAGAAACACGCCACCACCAGGCGGCGGTCCTGGTGCTCGTGGAACAGGTCGTAGAGGACCCGCCCGATCTCGCTCTCAGAGGTGGACCAGCCCGGCTCGTCAGCGTTGGTGGAATCCGCCAGCAGCAGCCGGATGCCCTGGGTGTGGGACAGGTGCCCGATGCGGGCCAGGTCCGAGCGCCGCCCGTCCACCGGGGTGGCGTCCAGCTTGAAGTCCCCCGAGTGCAGCACGATGCCCTGGGGGGTGTGCACGGCGATGGCGCTGCCGGACGGGACGGAGTGGGTGATGGGGATGAACTCCACCCGCATGGAACCGATCTGGATGGTGCCGCCGTCTTCCACCACGTTGAAGCTGGTGCGGCCCAAGAGGCCGGCTTCCTCGATGCGGTTGCGGGCGAGGCCCAGCGTGAAGCGGGCCCCATAAAGCGGCACCGACACCTCACGCAGCAGGAACGGCAGACCGCCCACATGATCCTCGTGGCCGTGGGTCAGGATCACCCCCCGCAGCTTGTCCACGTTGTCCACGATGTAGGAGAAATCGGGCAGGACCAGGTCTATGCCCGGCATGTCGGGCCCGGGGAACATAAGCCCGAAGTCGATGAGGATCATGTCCCCGTCCACCTCGATGGCACAGCAATTGCGCCCGATCTCGCCGAGGCCACCAAGGAATGTCACCGTCACCGCTGCTGCCATCACCCCCGACGGTAGCCGCCCCCGCTCCCCACCCCGGGCTCTCACCCACCGTCACCAGCGTTGTCGCGCCACCCACTCTCAGTAGGGCGCCGACATCGGCCATGTCGCAAGCCAGCCCCGATCACCACGTCCGTGATCAGATTGACATGAAATATGCTGACACGCATTCCATGGGGCGGATTTGGTCCACCCCAGCCAAGGACCCCGACCAGAATGTCGACGATCCGCGACTTTGGAACCAGGTTGCGTCGAGATTCGGGCTCAAGCGGCCCCCGCTCATGGCCCAAAACCGCCCCATGGGCACTTCTTGGCGGCTGATCACCCGGCAACTCGGGCGGGCCCGGCCCCCACCACCGGCGACAGCACAGCCGGTGAGGTGGAAGTCACCCGCGAACACCCACCGATCTGCACCACGCACATCGTGGTTCCTCGGCACGCCTGGCCCGGGGCCAGCCGGCACCGGCCTCAGCGCCATGCGCCGAAAACGCGGATCTGTCTGCCCGGCCGAACCCGAACCGCCCGGACCGGGTCAGATGGCGCTGTAGGTGGCGCGGAGGTCAGCCAAGACCTGGCGGGCCTTGTCCTCCCAGCCTTCCGGGGTGGGCCCCATGGGCATGCGGCACTCCCCCACCGGGCGTCCGATGGCCCGCAACAGCGCCTTGGTGGGCACCGGGTTGGGGGCGATCAGGCCGGTCTCGAAATCGAAGGAGGGAATCATGGCGGCGTTGACGGCCCGAGCCCGTTCCACGTCGCCCTTGTGAAAGGACTCCACCATGTCCACCATCTCCCGGGCGAGCCAGTGCGTGGCCACCCCGACCACGCCCACCGCGCCCACCGACAGGAACGGCAGCGTCAGCGAATCATCACCGGAGTAGACCTCGAAACCTTCAGGGGCCCGGGCGATGAAGCTGGCGGTCTCCCCGGGATCCCCGGCCGCGTCCTTGAGCGCCACGATGTTGGGCACCGTGTGGGCCAACTCCAGCAGGGTGGCGGTGTCGATCTTGCGGCCGGTGCGCACGGGGATGTCGTACAACATCACCGGCAGGGTGGTGGCTTCGGCGACGGTCTTGAAATGCCGCAGCAGCCCGGCTTGGGAGGGACGGTTGTAGTACGGGGTCACCAGCAGCAGGCCGTCCACGTTGGCGGCTTCGGCCCGACGCACCAGATCTAACGATTCGGCGGTGTTGTTGGAGCCCACCCCGGCGATGACGGGCACGGACACCGCGTCCCGGACGAGCTGGAACATGCGACCCTGCTCGTCGTGGCTGAGCGTGGGGCTCTCACCGGTGGTGCCGGCGACTACCAGACCCTGGTTGCCCTGTTCCACCAGCCATCGGGCCAGGCTGGCGGCCTCCACTTCGTGCAGAGCCCCATCAGCGTCGAAGGGGGTGACCATGGCGGTGAGGACGCTGCCGAATCGTGCCATTGCGAGGCTCCTGATCGGGGACGGTGCCCGGGGCGGTGACGAGCGGCCCGAGCCTACCGTTCAACCCCCTGGCGCGACGCAGAGAGTTCCGCAGCCCGGCCCACCCGGGGGTCAGCGAACGGCGCGAGGGCCGACGGTGGCCCGGGTCGGGGGGACGGAGAAGATCTGTTGGGCCACCCGGATGACGTCCTGCAGGGTCACAGCGCGGATCTGATCCAGATAGGACTCGACCGAGTGGATTTCGCCGTAGGTCAGCTCGAGATAGCCGAGCCGGGCCATGCATGTGGACGCCTCCTCCAGGCCGATCACGGTGGAACCCACCACGTAACCGACTGCGGCGGCCAACTCTTCCTCGGTGATGCCATCAGCGGCGACCCGGGCCACCTCGCCCTCGATCACCGTGCGGGTCTCCGCGGCCCGGTCCGGCGCCACCGCGGTGGACACCACCAGCGCGCCCACGTCCTCGTACAAGGACAGCGAGGATCCCACCGAGTATGCCAACGCCCGTTGCTCGCGGACCTCGAAGAACAACCGGCTTGCCGGCCCGTCCCCTAGCACGTGCTCCAACACCGTCAGTGCATACCGATCGGTACTGTGCATGCCACCGCAGCGCCAACCCAGCGCCAATTGCGTTTGTTCGGTGCGGCGGCGGACGTGAACCTTGGGCGCCATGGCGCCGATCGGGGCCTGTCGCGGCACCGCCATACCGTGAGGTAGGTCGCCGAACCAGCGGGCGGTGGTGTCCACCAAACGATCGTGGTCGACCACCCCCGCGGCGCTGACCACCAGGTGAGCCCCGGCGTGATGATCGAACACATAGGACAACACGTCATGCCGGGTGATGGCACTGACGGTCTCCGCCGAGCCGATCACCTCCCGCCCCAATGGATGGTCGGGAAAGATCGCCTCGAACAGCTTGGTGTCCGCCCAATCAGCGGGGTCGTCCTCGGCGCCGGCGAGCTCTTCGAGGATGACCTCGCGTTCGCTGTTGAGATCCTCGGCGCGCAACTCGGCCCGTCGTACTGCTTCCAGCAACAGGTCGAGGCCGATGTCCTCCGCCCCCGCCGGCACCCGGCTGTAATAGGCCGTCCGTTCCTTGGCTGTGTAGGCGTTCATCTCGCCGCCGACAGCGTCAAAGGCCAGGGACAGAGCCCGGGCGTCACGCTCAGCGGTGCCCTTGAAGATCAGGTGCTCCAAGATGTGACAGAGCCCGGCCCGTTCCACCGGTTCGTCCCGCGATCCCACCCCGAGCCACACCCCTACCGAAAGGGAGCGGGCCCCGGGCACTTCCTCGGACACCACCCGGACGCCGTTGTCCAAGGTGGTTCGACGCCACCCGGGCTCAACGGGCAGATCCCGGCCGGCTGGCACAACACGGTCGAGCGGCACGTCAGTCGGCCAGCGTCAGGGGCGCGACCAACCGACGTGCCGTCTCGACCTCTGCCATCAGCGACGACGACGCGGACGACGAGGACGGTCACCGCCGGGACCACCAGCACCGGCGCTGGCACCGCTGCGGGGCCCGCCGGAACGCTCCCGATCGGGCATGCCACCAACAGGGGCCGGCCCCAGGTCGCCGAACTCCTGGCGCAGCTCGTCTTCGAAGGATTCCTCGAAGGACACGTACTCCCGTCCGTCGCCGTTGCCGGCGCTCTCAGACGCACCGTCACCACTGGGAGCCGGACGCTCGGCCCGATCCCCACGATCGCCGCGATCGCGATCCCCGCGATCGCCTCGATCACCGCGCTCGCCGCCGCCGTCACCAGAGCCGCCTTCGCGTTCTGCCATGTTGGCCGGCTTGAGGGAGATCTTGCCGTTGGGATCGATGTCTTCGACGATGACCTCGAGCTCTTCGCCGAGGGTCAGCACGTCCTCCACGTTGTTGATGCGACGCCCGCCGCCCAACTTGGAGATGTGCACCAGACCGTCACGGCCGGGGAGGATGTTGACGAAGGCCCCGAACTTGGTGATATTCACCACCCGGCCGCTGTAGGTGGCGCCGACCTCGGCGGTGGGCGGCTCCAGGATCAGGCGCACCTGCCGCTCGGCCTCACGGGCGATGGCGATGTCCACCGCGCTGATGGTGACGGTGCCCTCGAACCCATCGTCGTCGACGCTGAGATCGGCCCCGGTCTCGGACTGGATGGCGTTGATGACCTTGCCCTTGGGCCCGATGACCTCGCCGATCTTGTCCATGGGGATGGTGAAGCTGATGATCTTGGGAGCGGTGGCGCCCACGTCGTCACGGGGTTCGGCGATGGCGCCGTGCATGCAGGCCAGAATCTCCAGGCGGGCCTCTTTGGCCTGGGCCAGGGCGGCGGCCAGCACGTCGGCAGGGATCCCGTCGATCTTGGTGTCCAGCTGCAGGGCGGTCACGAACTCGGCGGTGCCGGCCACCTTGAAGTCCATGTCACCGAAGGCATCTTCGGCGCCCAGGATGTCGGTCAGGGTGGTGTACTTTCCGTCGGCGAACACCAGACCCATGGCGATGCCGGCCACCGGGGCCTTGATGGGGACCCCGGCGTCCATCAGTGACAGGGTGGAGCCGCACACCGACGCCATGGAGGTGGAGCCGTTGGAGGACAGCACCTCGGACACCAGCCGCAAGGTGTAGGGGAACTCCTCGATCTTGGGGATCACCGGCAGCAGGGCCCGCTCGGCTAGCAGCCCGTGACCGATCTCGCGGCGCTTGGGACCGCGCATGAAGCCGGTCTCGCCGGTCGAGAACGGCGGCATGTTGTAGTGGTGCATGTAGCGCTTGCGCTCGGTGATGTCGATGCCGTCGATCATCTGATCCATGCGGCGCACACCGAGGGTGGTGATGTTGACCACCTGGGTCTCGCCCCGCTGGAAGTAGCCGGAGCCGTGCACCGTGGGCAGCACGCCGACCTCGGAGGACAGCGGCCGCAGGTCGCGGGGACCGCGACCGTCGATGCGCAGGCCTTCGTTCACGATGCGCTTGCGGACCAGGTTCTTCGTGAGGCTGCGGGCGGCGGCCTTGATCTGCTTCTCGGCATCACGCAGGTCGGAGAAGCGGGGCAGCAGCTCGGACACCACCGCGCTGCGGATCTCACCCTCGGCGGCGTCACGCTCGGCTTTGCCGCTGATGGAGATGACGGGGGCCATGCGCTCGGAGGCGGCGCCCGCCACCGCGGCGTACACCTCATCGCTGTAGTCGACCTGCTCGCTGAAGGCCATGGTGGGCTTGGGACCGCCGGATTCGGCGATGAGATCGAGCTGCATCTTGATCATGTTCTTGATGTGGGGCTTGGCCGCTTCCAGACCCTGGGCCAGGGCCTCTTCGGTGACCTTGGGGGCGTCGGCCTGGATATTTTCCCAGGTGGACGTGGTGCCGCCGGCCTCCACCATCATGATGGCCACGTCGCCGTTGGGCAGTTCCCGGCCGGCCACGACCATCTCGAAGGAGGACGCCTGGCCTTCCTGGTAGGTGGGGTGGCCGATCCATTCGCCCTCGGCGGTGTACGCCAGGCGCACCGCACCGATGGCAGACAGGAACGGGATGCCGGACAGGCACAGCGCGGCGGAGGCACAGTTGATGATCAGCACGTCGTGGGGATTGACCTTGTCCGCGCCCATGACGGTGGCGATGACGTGGACCTCGTTGCGGAAGCCTTCAGGAAAGTTGGGGCGTAACGGCCGGTCGGTGAGCCGACAGGTGAGGATGGCGCTGTCGGGGGCCCGGCCCTCACGACGGAAGAAGCTGCCGGGGATCTTGCCGGCGGCGTAGGAGCGCTCCTCCACGTCCACCGTGAGCGGGAAGAAGTCCACGCCCTCCCGCACGGTTTTGGCAGCGGTGGCGGTGACCAGCACGTAGGTGCCGCCGATGCGGCCCACGACGGCGCCGTCGGCCTGCCCGGCCAGCTTGCCGGTCTCGAAGGTGAAGATCTTGTCCGGCGCGCCGTCGGTCGGCGCGCTCACGCTGATGGGTTCAGCCATGTGTTTTCTCCTTGACCCCTGGGGGGCCGTTGGTTTGGCTGCGGGGCACCCACCAGTTCCCAGATCGCACCCGCCCCGCCGCCCAAACTGGTGGGCTGGCCGGGAAGGTGGGAGCTGGCAGCTGATGGTTCCCGGGTGGACACCGCCCACCCGGACCGCCGCGGCCGGTCTTGCTTGGTTGCTAGGTATTGCTTGCTTGCAAGTTGGTTGATGGCGTTGATGGCGCCGTGACGCCAAACAGCTGCGTCGAGCGCAAAGGCTCGAACAGCGCACGAGCGGCCCCGGAAGGCCGCTCGGTGGGGTCTCGGGTCAGCGACGCAGCCCGAGTTTGGCGATGATGGTCCGATATCGCTCGACATCGTTCTTGCGGACGTAGTCCAGCAGCCGGCGCCGGCGGCCCACCAACATCAGCAGGCCCCGACGGGTGTGATGGTCCTTTTTGTGGACCTTCAGATGCTCCGTCAGATACGTGATGCGGTCGCTCAGCAGGGCGATCTGCACCTCCGGAGACCCGGTGTCGGTGCCGTGCAGGCGGTGGTTCGCGATGATGTCGGCTTTTTCGGCCATCGATGTTGGTCGGCTTCCTTGGTGAACGGGCGGCCATGCGGGCCACCGCGGTGGGTGTCGGACCCAGCCCCTCGGCCCGGTTCACCAGCTAGCGGTGAAGATCGTGACCAGGCGCGGTTACCCGAACGAACGTCGGGCGCCGTCACGCTAGCAGTTAGCATCAGCCGATCCGCACGAAGCGGTCCAATTGGCCTCACGCGCACGAATCAGCTGAGCCGGCCGTCCAGATAGCCGACCAGGGCGTCTATGGGCACCCGCTCCTGGATCATGCTGTCTCGCTGGCGCACGGTGACCGCCCGGTCCTCCAGCGAATCGAAATCCACGGTCACGCAGAAGGGGGTACCGATCTCGTCCTGGCGGCGGTAGCGGCGACCGATGGCCTGCGTTTCGTCGTAATCGGTCATCCAACGCGGTTGAAGCTGACCCAACACCTGCTGGGACAGCTCCACCAACGGCGCCTTCTTCGACAGCGGCAACACCGCCACCTTGTACGGAGCGATGCGGTGGTGCAGACGCAACACGGTACGGGTTTCGCCGTTGACCTCCTCCTCGTCGTAGGCGGCGATGAGGAAGGCCATCATCGAACGGGTGGCCCCGGCGGCGGGTTCGATGACGTGGGGCACATAGCGGGTCTTGGCCTCCTGATCGAAGTAGCTGAGCTCGGCCCCGGAGTGCTTGCCGTGCTGGGTCAGGTCGTAATCGCCGCGGTTGGCGATGCCCTCGAGCTCCCCCCAACCCCATGGGAACAAGAACTCCACGTCAGAGGTACCCGAGGAGTAATGGGACAGCTCGTCGGGCTCGTGGGGCCTCAACCGCAGCTGCGAGGCCGGAATGCCGTGACGCACGTACCAGTCGTGGCGTTCGTCGCACCAATAGCGGTACCACTGCGCGGCGTCATCGGGCGGGACGAAGAACTCCATCTCCATCTGCTCGAACTCGCGGGTGCGGAACACGAAGTTGCCGGGGGTGATCTCGTTGCGGAACGACTTGCCGACCTGGGCGATGCCGAACGGCGGCTTCTTGCGGCTGGTGTTGAGCACGTTGGCGAAGTTGATGAACATTCCCTGGGCCGTCTCGGGCCGCAAGTAGGCCACCGCGGCGGACTCCTCCAGGGGGCCGGCGTGGGTCTTGAACATCAGGTTGAACTGGCGGGCCCCGGTGAAGCAATCCCTGGCACCGCAGTTGGGGCACAGCGCCGGGTCCTCCAGATGATCCTCACGGAACCGCTGCTTGCACTTGGTGCAGTCCACCAGGGGGTCCGTGAAGTTGGCCAGATGCCCGGAGGCCTCCCACACCGCCGGGGGGGACAGGATGGAGGCGTCAAGTCCCACCACGTCGGTCCGCAGCTGCACCATGGTCCGCCACCAGGCATCTTTCACGTTTCGCAACATGAGCACGCCGATGGGCCCGTAATCGTAGGTGGAGCGGAACCCGCCGTAGATCTCCGCCGATGGGAAGACGATCCCCCGCCGCTTGCACAGATTGACGACCTTCTCCATCAAGTTCAAGTCATCGGGTGGATTCGCCGATGTGGATAGGGATGGGCTGGCCATGGGCGAGCAGGCTATCCCTCCTCCTGCGGACCTCCGACCAGCGCCCGATCAGCCCCATCGCACCGATCAGCCCGATTCCACCCACCGATTCCACCCCACCGATTCCACCCCACCGATTCCACCCCACCGATTCCACCCCACCGATTCCACATGGCCCCTCCAGGCAGGTTGAGACCGACCCCATGAACGCCATCAACACCGCGACCTCGCCTGCGACGACCAACGCCGGCGCTCCTGACCTGGTCAAACGCCGGGTCACCGGAGTGGCCATCGACATGGCGCTCATGTTCATGGTGTTCCTGGTCCTGGGCCGACTGGTCGAGGGCGCGTTGATGCGGTACGGCCTGATGCTGCTGCTGGCCATCGCCCTGCATGGGGTAGTGGCGGGTGAGACCGGGGTGAGCCCTGGCAAGGCGATGGTCGGCCTCAAGTTGGTGGATCAGAAGGGTCGACCCCCCGGCACCGTCCGAGCCTTGATCCGTCTTGCCGCCTGGGCGGTCGACTTTCTCCCCTGCGTGGGCCTTTTCGGTGTGCTGCTGATCTGGTTCACCCCCAACCACCAGCGGGTCGGCGACACCATCACCCACACCTACGTGCTCTCCACCCGGGAAGAGGACGCCGGCTCGACCGACAGCTCGGTCCCCGGTCCCGCGCCGGACCGCTACTCCGGTGGTGAGCAGGAGCGCCAGGATTTCGATCCCATTTGGGACGGCAAGGTCCAGGCCTACGTCCAGTGGGACCCGATCACGAAGCGCTGGATGCAGTTCTCCAACGATCACGAGGCCTGGATCCCCGTCGAAGCGGATTGACCGCTGGTTCGCGCTCAGCGAGAGCAGAGAACCGCTCTGAGGCGACACCATGCCTCTCCAGCGGGCGAACGGCGGCTAAGAATGGTGCGGTGAGGACCCTTCCAGGTCGGCCCGCCCCATCGCGTGAGCCCGACACATCGGCATCGGCGTCCCAGCGCGGGCGGCAACGTGAAGCCGCCCGTCCGGATCTTCGCCGAGAAGGGGGTTTCGACCCCGACCACCAAGCAACCGGGCGGCCCGACACGGAAGCTGATCCCGACTTCGGCGTCGACGTCGGCGCCGGTCTGTGGGCCCGCCGGCTGTTGGCCCGCCTGATCGACGTGTTGGCGGTCATGGTGCTGTTCCTGGCGTTGTTCCACAGCGGCCGGGATGTGCTGATGACCCGACCCGGGGCGTGTGATCCGGCCCCCGCGCCCAATTGCAATGTGCTCTCCCAGACCGAGCGGATCGGTGACGCCGGCGAAACCATCATCGAGTACACGCTGATCAGCGGCAGAGTGATCGACTGGAAACACGGCACGTACCAGGTGCTGGACACGGTGTACATCGCGGACGCCCCGGAGATCTCGACCTATCTGGTCACGCTGGCCTATGTGCTGGTGGCGTTGGTGTTGCTGCCGGGCCTGGTGGGCTGGACGCCGGGCAAATTGCTGGTCGGCTTGCGTCTGGCGGACCGATCCGCAAGGCCCGCCAGCCTGCGCCGGACCTTGATCCGCTGGGCGCTGCCGGACGGGCTGCTGGGCCTGGTGGGTGTGGTGGCCGCAATCCTCGGGGCCCCCTGGCCGCTGCGGATGCTGGTCGTGTTCGCCCCTGCTGGGGTCATTCGCGCCGGGTTCGAGGCGCTCGCCCTCTTATCGGGCCCATCAACGGGGCGGGCGCTCGCCGCTGACAAGTTGGGACCCCTCAGCGACGGCGGCCTGGGGCTGGTGGTGATGGATCGGGCGGATTTCCGACCGGCGATGGACACCGAGCGGCACCATCAGCAGACGCAGCCTGAGCCCGACCAGAACCCGCCGGCGACGACGGACCTGCGTTGGACCCCGACGCCGGCCGAGGCGGCCAGCGACACCTCAGCGGGTTGGGCCGGACCGGTGCCCGATGCGGCGACCACCGTGGTGCTGCGCCGGGCCATCGACGCCGCTGGCAACGTCGCCCCCGGCGACCAGGTTGACCAGGGCGACGGCGGATCGAGCCCACGGCCCCAGGCCCCGGTGCACGCTGCGCAACCGTGGCCGCCCGCCCGCCCTGCTGCGCCCGTCCCGCCGCCCGTTGCGGTTAACGAATCACAGCCCGTCGAGGCCCGCACTCCGCTGATCCCGAAAATGTCGGAGGATCCGACCCCGGTCAACTGGACACCGTTTGGGGCGCGCCTGGCGGGCCCCCCGGCGACCTCACCCGATGAGATCCGCACCCCCACCGATCAGGCCGACACCGGCCCCGAACCACTGACCGCCTCTGTCGGCGACGTGTCCGTGGTGTCCGTGGTGTCCGTGGTGTCCGTGGTGTCCGCCGAGACCGCCGAGCCGACTGACGCCCCGGAGCTGTCATCGAACGCCGCGTCCTCCGACACTCCCATCGACACGGCCCGTGTCGCGACCAACAGCCCCGTTCGACCGGATCCCTACACGCCGCAGTGGGACCCGGCCCGTCGGGCGTACATCTGCTGGGATCCGCGGGCCCAGCAGTGGGTGCAGTGGGCCGACGCCACCCAGATGTGGGTGCCGATCTCCGTCTGAGCAATCTCCGTCTGAGCAATTAGTGGGTGTTGACCGTGGCCGATCGCAACCGTCGCTCCAGGTGACGTTCCACAGCGGCCAGGGTCACCCGGTCCAGCGCCTCGGTGTCGGGGGATCGGACCTCGTTCAGCGCCGCACCCAAACGGCCGCCCAACACCATCCGGGCCAGCTCGAACCCCCGGGGACTCAGCACCATTCCCGAACGGCAGGCCCGACAGCGGGCACCACCGGCGTCGGGATCGAGCGCCACCAACTCCTCGGCCCGCCCGCAGCCGGTGCAGTGGTCCAACATCGGGACCACCCCGTCCAGCGCCAACAACTTGAGCAGCATGGCGCTCACCACCAACGGTCGATCGGCTGCTTCGAGGGAGCGTAACGCCCCCAACAGCAGCTGGAACCGGCGCTCGTCGGGCTCGCGATCCAGCATCGAGGCATCCACCGCCTCGAGCATGATGGCGCCGCGGGCCAGGCGGTCCAGATCGTTGCGGATGGCGGGGAAGGCGTCGATGCCCTGCACCTGGGTGACGGTGTCCAACTCCCGACCCCGATACAGCTGCACTGCCACGTGGGCCAACGGTTCGAGCCGCAACCCGTGGCGGGTGTTGGGCTTGCGGACCCCCTTGAGCACCGCTCGCACCTTGCCGTGCTCCAGCGTCAGCAGCACCGCGATCCGATCGGTCTCGCCCAGCTTGTGGGTCCGCAGCACGATGGCGGTGCCCCGATACAGGCTCACGGCTGCCGGCTCAGGCCAACCCGCCGAAGCGACGGTCGCGGGCCTGGTACTCACGGACCGCGTCGTACAGGTGTTCCCGGCGGAAATCGGGCCAGAAGATGTCGCTGAAGATCAGCTCCGAGTAGGCCAGCTCCCAGAGCAGGAAGTTGGAGATCCGGTACTCCCCCGAGGTGCGGATGACCAGGTCCGGATCAGGCATGTCCGGGGCGTAGAAGTGTTTGCGGAGATTCTTCTCGCTGACCTGGTCGGCGCTCACGCCGGAGCGCATCATGGCCGCCACCGCGTCCAGGATCTCGGCTCGCCCGCCATAGTTGAAACAGACCGAGAACGTCATGCGACGGTTGTGGCGGGTGAGCTCCTCGGATTCGTCGATGAGCCGCAGCAGGCTCCGGGGAACCCGCCAGTCCCGCCGGCCCAAGAAGCGGATGCGCACGCCCTTCTCGTTGAGGTCGTCACGATGGCCCAGCAGGATCTTGCGGTTGAACTGCATCAGGAATCGCACCTCGTCAGGCGGGCGACTCCAGTTCTCCGTGGAAAAGGCGTACACGCTGAACCAGCTCACGCCCAGCTCGAGAGCCCCCTCGACGGCGTCGAACAGGGCCTCCTCGCCGGCGGCGTGACCATCGGTGCGCTTCAGACCCCGTTGTTGGGCCCAGCGACCGTTTCCGTCCATCACGCAGGCGATGTGACGAGGGATGCGCTGCGGGTCGAGGCCCAGCGAACGCGTCCGCTCCTCATCGGCTCGCTTGCTTCGTCGCCCTGCACCAACCACGCCGGGCAACCTACCGGTTCACCGCCGCAGCTCGTGGCACCGGTGCACGCTCGGGGGCCGCGCCGCTAGAAACCGAGGCGATCCAACGACGCCGGTCGACGTTGCCAGTTGCGTTCCACCTTGACCGCCAACTCCAGGTATGCGCCGGGGGCCAGGGACTTGCGGACCTCGCTGCCGACCGCCTTGAGCACCGCACCACCACGGCCGATGACGATGCCCTTCTGGGAATCCCGTTCCACGAGGATCTCGCAGCGGATGTAGGGCCACTCCCACTCCGTGACCCTGGTGGCGATGGAATGGGGCAGCTCATCCTCGGTGCGGGCCAGCAGTTGCTCACGGACCAACTCCGCCACCCAGAACGCCTCCGGATTGTCCGTGGCCTCGTCGCGGGGAAAGAACGCCGGACCGGTCGGCAAGCGGGACAGCAGGTGATCGAGCAACCCCGTCACCCCCTCACCCGAGATAGCCGACACCGGGAAGTACTCCCGACGGTCGGGCCCTGACAGCTCACCGGTACCGGTACCCGTACCGGTCGCTGCGTAACGGGCCGCGGCCGCGAGTTGGGCCGCCACCAGGTCGGGGCGCATGCCGTCCACCTTGTTCAGCACAACGACGGAGTCCGCAGGGGCGCTGCGCAGGATCCGTTCGTCGCCCCGACCTACCCCGGAGGCGCCGTCGAGCACCACACAGACCAGATCCACGCCTGAGGCCGCTGCCTGGGCCCGGTCGTTGAGTCGGTTGCCAAGCGGGGTCCTGGGCTTGTGGATGCCAGGGGTGTCGACGAACACCAGCTGGGCGTCGATGCGATTCAGCACTCCCCGGATGGGTGTGCGGGTCGTCTGTGGTTTGTCCGACACGATGGAAACCTTGGTCCCTACCAGCCGGTTCACCAGCGTGGACTTGCCCACGTTGGGTCGCCCGATGACCGCCACAAACCCTGAGATCATGTCCTCTGGTGTGTCCCGACCGAAGCCCGGCCCGAAATCCCCACCAAGGCCCGGTGGGGGAACGGCGCCTTCGGACCCCTCGGCGGTCACGCCTGCACCTGGTGACGATCGCCCGGCGCGACGTCACCCTCGTCAGCGTCTGCGTCAGGGGAGCCGGAGCCCGGTCCTGGGTCTGAGCCCTCCGCGCCCGGCACCGGGCGCAACACCAACTGGTCGATGCGCCGGCCCCGCATGGACGCCACCTCCAACACATGATCACCGAACTGGGCCGCGTCGCCCACCAGGGGAATCTTGCCGAAATGGTCGAACACCAACCCGCCGACGGTATCCCAGTCCCCCTCAGGCAGCTCCAGGCCAAGCTCCTCGTTGACCTCCTCCAGGGACAACCGGGCGACCAAGCGGACGGTGCCATCGGGCTGGTGCTCGATGGCCGATCGGGCCTCATCGAACTCGTCCTCGATCTCGCCCACCAGCTCCTCGATGATGTCCTCCATGGTCACCAGCCCCGCGGTCCCGCCGTACTCGTCGACCACCACCGCCAGGTGCAACTTCTCGAGCTGCATCTCCCGCAGCAGCGTCGCCACCGGCTTCAGTTCAGGCACGAATCGGGCCGGGCGCACCAGATCGGCCACCGTCTCGGTTCGACGGGCCCCGGGCCGGATGGGGCGGCCCCCCACCCCGGTGCCCGTCGCCGCCCGGAGCGCGGCGTTGGCGATGTCCTTGGCATAGAGCACACCCACCACGTCGTCGATGGATTCGCCGGTGACGGGATAGCGGCTGTAACCCTCGGTCTGGACCACCACCAGGGCGTCATCGAGCGGGAGGGCCACCGGCAGGCACACCATGTCGGGGCGGGGGACCATGACCTCGCGCACCACGGTGGACGCGAACCCGATGACGGACGCCAGGAGGTGCTGGTCCTCGAAGTCGATGCGGTCCGTTTCCACCGGTGAGCCCGCCACCACCATGAAGGACTGCCCGGCAGCATCCTCGACCCCTCGTTGGGGTGGTGGGAACAGACGCCGGCTGATCCGCAGCGCCAGCTGGGACAACAGCCGCACCGGCAGCACCCGACCGACCAACGCCCCGACCCTGCCGGCCACGCCCGCGGCCCGGTCCAGGTTGTGCAACGCCCAAGCCCGTGGCAGGGACACCGCCAACAGGAACAGCATCGGGAAACCGACCACGAAGGCCCCCACCACCAGCCAACCCCCGCCGACCCGGTAGGCCACCAGCGTGACCAACCCGGCGATGATCACGTCGAAGATCAACTCCAGCGCCAGCACCGGATGCAAGGCCTGGTCTCGCCGCTCGACCAGCCGCCGCAGCGACCGGAGCGGGGCGCTGGCGGGTTTGTCCTCCAGCAGGGCGTTGACCCTGGTGCGGGTGACCTGCGTCAGCACGGTGTCGGTGATGGCCAACACCGCCGTGGCCGGCACCGCCAGCACCGCCACCACCATCGCCACCACGTCGAACGCGGCCCATTCCCAGCTCAGCCCGTTCACGCCGACCCCGACCCGGACCCGGCTGATCGCTGCCCGGCAGCGGCCGCGGCGGCGGTTGCTGGTGGAGGCTTCACAGGGTGGCACCGGGGTCGACGAACGCCCGAAGGTGGGTCAGTTCCTGATGGCGCATGCGGGCGGCCTCGTCGGGTTCGGCGTGGTCGTGGCCCAACAGGTGCAGCACCCCGTGCACCACCAGCAGGGAGAGCTCCTGATGCAGGCTGCGGCCATGTCCGGAGGCGTAACGAGCGGCCACCGAAGGGCAGATGACCACGTCACCCAACAGCGCCACCATCCCGGCGGGTCGCTCCGAATGGGGGTCGTCCAGCGGAAAGGCCAACACGTCGGTGGGGCCGCTCTCACCCATGTGCTCGCCGTTGAGGGCAGCCATGGCGGCCTCATCCAAGAAGGTCAAGGTCAGCTCGACACCGCCTCCGACGCCCTCCGCGACGAGGGTGGCGGTAGCCAACTCGCCCAGCGTCACCGCATCAACCGTGACCTCGGCCTGCTCGTCGCTGACCACCACGTCAGGTCGGTCGACGGGGCCGACCGGGGCCACCGGTATGAACGCCGCGGGTGCACGACGCAGCAGGGTCACCGTCGCTCTCCGCTGCGAGGACGGGGTCCCGCCCGTTCGTAGGCGTTGACGATGTCGGCCACGATCCGGTGCCGGACCACGTCGCGGCTGGTCAGGTGGACGAAGGTCAGTCCGTCGATGCCCACCAGCAGTTCTTCCAGCCCGTCCAGTCCACTGCGACCACCCGGCACGTCGACCTGGGTGGTATCCCCGGTGATCACCGCCTTGGAACCAAAGCCGATGCGGGTCAGGAACATCTTCATCTGTTCCGGTGTGGTGTTCTGCGCCTCGTCCAGGATGATGAAGCTGCGGTTGAGCGTCCGGCCCCGCATGAAGGCCAGTGGCGCCACTTCCACCAGCCCCCTGGCCAGCAGTTTCTGAGCTCCTTCGGCGTCCACCATGTCGTACAGGGCGTCGTAAAGGGGCCGCAGGTAGGGATCGATCTTGGCGGTGAGGTCCCCGGGCAGGAACCCGAGCTTCTCGCCGGCCTCCACCGCCGGTCTGGTCAGGATGATGCGCTCCACCTCTTTGCCCTGCAGCGCCTGCACCGCCAACGCCACCGCCAGCCAGGACTTCCCGGTGCCGGCGGGACCCACACCGAACGTGATGGTGTTCACCGCGATGGCGTCGACATAGCGTTTCTGACCAGCAGATTTCGGCCGGACCGAGCGGCCCCGGGCGGCGCGGAGAACCTCGGATGTCAGCACCTCGGAGGGCCGCTCGTGAGCCCGCACCATGTCAATGGCCCGAGCCACCCCGATCGGCTCAAGTTGGTGACCCAGCCGGGAGATGGTCACCAACTCCTCGAAGACCCGGGCCACCTCGGCGGCGTCGACGCCCTCCAGGGAGATCTCATTGCCCCGGACGTGGATGCTGGTGTCGGGGAAGGCCTGCTCCACGATGCGCAACAACTCATCGTGAGGGCCCAGCGGCGCGGCCATCACCTCGTTGCCGGGAACGGACAGCTTCAGGGGGACGGGGCTGGGTGACGATGCAGTCATTCGGTGATCACAGCTACCAGAGACACCCGAGCTGTGGTTCGGGATTCCGTCGGTCCCGAGAGGTTCGTGGTGACGGTCCATGCCAGGGTACTGGTTCGGCGCGCCCTTGGAGCCCGGCCATGAACGAGCGTGGAGCAGGCAGCGGCCGAGATCGCAGCGGCGAGGTCAATGGGCTCCCAGCAGCCGATGAGGTCGATGAGGTCGATGACGCCGCGGCGCGCCTGCTGGCGGACGCCCGAGTAGAGGACCGAGTCGCCCAGCGCCGCCGCACCCGCTGGCTGACCCGCCAAGCGGCGGAGTCGACCACGTTCGCATCGCTGCTCGGCAATCTCGCTGAGATCGGCCAACCCATCACTCTTCGTGGCCGGTCGGGCACCGTCTACCTCGGCTCGGTGCGGGTGCTGGGTCAGGATGTCATGGCGCTGTCGAGTGCCGACGCCATGCTGCAGCTGATCGCTCTGAGCCATGTGGTGGCCCTCGAGCATGCCACCGGAACGCGGCCGACCGAACTGACCGCGGATCGCGCGACCTCCCGAGACCGGCCCACGATGCGCCAACTGCTGGCCGAACTGGCCGACGACGAGCCCGAAGCGACGTTCACCCTCGACGGTGGGGGCTCGTTGCAGGGCCGTCTGCGCTGGGTCGGCGAGGACGTGGCCGCCATCTCACTGCCCACCCCTCACTCCCGAAGTGTGGCTGGTGGGGGCGTTGGCTGGACCTACGTGCGGCTGTCCTCGCTCAGCGTGGTGTCTGTCAGGCTGTCAGCGCTCAGCGTCTCCGGATAGAGATGCTCAAGGGTGCCGGGCTCGATCCGGCACGACTCGATGAAGGACTCCACCTCATCCTCCTTGAGCCTGATGACCCGCCCGAAGCGGTAGGCCGGCAACTGGCCTTCGTCAATGAACCGGTACAGCGTGCGCGGCGTGATGCCGAGCCGCCGTGCGGACTCAGCCGTGCTGAGCCATCGAATCTCTGAGCTCCCCATAGGTGTACCACCCTATACAGCCTTTCGCAGGCTTTCGATACGTTCGACAGATTCTCAGGAAATATACTGAGATAACTCGTAACATCATGGCATCCCATGGATAGGATCGAATGATATGCAGAGGGCGACGACGATGCTCGAGGCGAGCCCCACCGCCCCGACCGGCTCGGCGGAGCGCCGCGTTGCGCTCCATCCGACCCGGCAAACCATTGCCCAGCGGGCGTGCGGTGCTGGGCGCGCTGCTGATCACGGTGGCCGGCCTGGCGGCATTCCTGGCCGCCCGGAGCGCTGACAAGGACCCGTCGGTGAGCTATCTGGTAGCCACCCGGACGCTGGCACCGGGACAGATCGTCACCACCACTGACGTGGAGCTGGTAGCTATGGACCTCCCGGCGTCACAGGCCGCCAGCGCCTTCACCCGAGCCGGGTCCGTCATCGGTAGTGCAGCCAGGGGCCCAGTTGCCGCCGGGGCGCTGCTCACCGATGCGGTGCTCGAGCCTCCCGCCGCTGGATCCGCCGGCCCCCAGACCGGTGAGTACCGCGAGATCTCCATCGCCGTGCCCCGCGCCCGGGCCCTGCTCGGCAACCTGGTGCCCGGCGATCGGGTCGATGTAGTGGCCTCAGAGGACGCCAGCAGCGCGGTCCTGGTCCAACAGGCACTGGTGGTGGCGGTCTCCTCCGGGGCCGACGACGCCCTGGTCCTGTCCGAAGATGTGGTGATCACGCTGGCCCTCAGTGGTGCTGAGGAGGCTCTGGCCGTGGCCCACGGCGCCGCGGTGCACGAGCTCACTGTCCTGCGGTCAACAAGGGCCAAGGACCGCCTGCCGGACCGATTTCCCACCATCACAGTGCCCACCGCGGTGTCGACCAACGCTGAAACAACCGGCACGGTGTCGCGGTGAGCGCCCGGTTCGTGGTGTTGGGCCTGGCCCGGCCCCGCACCCCGTGGTTCGGTGAGGTCGGCCGGTGGGCCACCAGTGGGGCCGCGCCGCTGGAGTTCATCCGCTGCGTGTCCCGTGAGGAGGTGGCGGCCAACCTGGCCTCGGGCCGGGCGTACTCGGCGCTGCTGGTGGACGGCGCCAGCATCGAGCTGGATCGGGACCTGGTGGACGCCATGCGCAACGCCGGTTCCGCCACCATTGTTGTGGAGGACCGCAGCGTCACCCGGGACTGGCAGGTGCTCGGGGTCCAAGCGGTGCTCCCAGCGGATTTCAACCGCACCGACCTGGTCCTCACCCTCGACAGCCACGCTGCCGCCCTTGAAACCGCCCCCACCACCCTGGCCGCGGCCTTCCAAACCGGCGAGGCGTCCCCGTTCCCCTCGGCCACGCCGGAGTTGGGCCGCTGGATCAGCGTGACCGGCGGCGGCGCGGGGGCCTCGGTGCTCGCCATGGCGGTCTCGCAGGCGCTCGGATCGACCGATCACCACGGCGTCCCGGCGCGCCATCTTCGAGGCAGGCCCGGCCGCAAGGTCTCACCCGCCCCGGGCGCGGCGGGCACTCCGGTCCTGCTCGCGGATCTCGCCCTCGACGCCGACCAAGCCATGTTGCACGGCGCCCCGGACATCGTGCCGGGCCTCAACGACCTGGTGGATGCGTTTCGGACCACACAGGTCCCCGCCGATGCGGTGCGCAACCTCACCTTCGCGGTAGACGGACGTCACTACCAACTGCTGCTGGGTCTGCGACGCCACCGGGACTGGGCGGCGCTGCGGCCCCGGGCGCTGAGCGCCGCCCTTGACGGCCTGGCCAGTGCCTTTCCAGTGGTGGTGGCCGATGTCGACGCCGACGTCGAGGGCGAGACGGACTGCGGCTCGGTGGAGATCGAAGAACGAAACACGCTGGCTCGGGCCGCGCTGCGTCGTTCGGACCTGGTGCTGGTGGTTGGCGGCGCGGATCTCAAGGGTTTGCACGGCCTGATCCGCACCCTCGGCCGGCTGCGTCAGTTCGGCATCGACGCTGCCCGTCTGGTGCCGGTGGTCAACCGCGCTCCTCGTCATCCACGGGCCCGAGCGGAGATCACCCGGGCCATCACCAGCCTGGTCAGCCAGGTACCGGATGGGCCTCTCACTTCAGGAGCGCCGGAGGCCCCGGGCCCCGGGAAGGCAGCGTTGGCCGGGGTGTTGTTCGTGCCCGAGATCCGGCGGCTCGACACCGTGATCCGGGACGGCGCGCCGTTGCCCGCAGCGCTGTGTGGCCCGTTGGGCGCCGCCGCTGCTGCCCTGTTGGCACGCCTCAGGCCCATCGTTGTCGCCCGGCCTGAGCCAGTGGCAGTTCGACCGGGCGAGCTTGGCGGCCTGTTTGATCTGGCGGCCAGCTGATGGACCAGCACCGCCCGCCCCTGTTCAGCAGCGTCGATGCAACGAGCACCGCCGAGGCCCCGGCAGGAAACTCCCAACGAACGACACGGCCTAACCCGGGGCCGCCCACTGCCCGCACCGTTCCACCACCGGCGGACGATGCTGCGTCACCGCTGCTGCACATCGAACGGCAGGTGCAACGACGGGCCGCCGGTCTGGCGTTGGACATGTCCGCAGCCTCCAGCCTGGCCACGCTGCGACGTCTGGTCGAGGACGAGACCGAGCAGTGGAACCTTGATCACCGCCGTGGGGTTCGCCCCTTCGAGTTGGCCGATGTCGAGGTGGTGACTGACCGGGCCATGCGCAACCTCACCGGCTACGGGCCCCTGCAACCGTTGCTCGATGACGCTGATGTGTGGGAGATCATGGTCAATGCCCCCGACGCCGTCTTCGTGCGTCGTCATCTTGGGCCCAGCGGCTACCACCACGAGGGCTTCCACGACGACGACCATGTGACACGGACGCTGACCAAGCTGCTGGATGAGGCCGGCAGCCACCGCAAGCTCGATCCGGCCGAGGGGTTGCAGGACGCCCAGTTGGCCTCCGGGGCCCGGTTGCACATCGTGCACGGGGACCTGGCCCGGGGCGGACATCTGATGGTCAACATCCGCAAGTTCAGCTCGGCCGCGTTCGGCCGTCTCGATCAGCTGGTGGCCCGGGACATGCTCGACCCACTGGCAGCCAAGGTGTTGAGCGCCGCGGTGGCCGCCCGTTGCTCCATTGTTTTCGCCGGCGCTCCGGGTTCTGGCAAGACAACTCTGCTGTCCTGTTGCACCGCCGAGCTCGACCCCAGCCTGCGGGTGGTCACCGCCGAGGAGGTCTTTGAGCTTGACGTTCCGTTGGCGAACGTGGCGTCTCTGCAAACCCGCTCGGCTCGGGCTGACCGGGCCGAGATCGATCTGCGCCGGCTGGTGGCGGGATTTCTCCGCATGTCTCCAGATATAGCTATCGTTGGCGAGGTCAGGGATCGAGAAGCCTTAGCATTGATGCTTACTTTGTCCAGTGGAGTTAAAGGATATACCACCATTCATGCTGGTTCGGCCCGTCAGGCCCTGACCAGGTTACGCTTCATCTGCCAATTGGCCGACGCCGCCCGGGACTTGCCGATGAGCGCGTTGAACACGTTGGTGAGCGAGTCGGTGGATCTGGTGGTGCACTGCTCCCGGGGACCGGCCGGACCACAGGTCAGCGAGATCATCGCGGTGGAGGATCTGGTGGGCGGGTTCGATGCCGCCCAGTTCACCGTCACCGATCTGTTCAACCGCAACGGGCCCGACCGACCTCTGCGTTGGACCGGCAACCTACCGACACGTATGGACCGGGCCTTGCGGGCCGCGGGACTCGACCTCCGACAGCTGCTGATGGAGGATCAACCATGATCCCCCTGCTGCTCGCGCTACTGGCGGGGACCGGCACCTACCTGCTCTACACCGCCCGGGCCTACGGTTGGCGACGACTCGGTCCCCAGGGCATGCCCACTCGACGCGGCGAAGGCGCTGAGGACACGCTGCGCCAGTGGCTCACTCAGGCCGGGCTCGCCGAGGTGGCATTGGGCCAGTTCGTGGTGGTGATGGCGGCGTTGGCGCTGCTGGGCGGCGTCGTCGGGTTTGCGCTGTTCGCATCGGTCCTGCCGGCGGTGGTGGCGGCGCTGGCAACAGCGGTGACGCCGGTCGGGCTGTTCCGCAATCGCCGCCGGGCCCGCCTTGATCTGGCACGCGAGGAATGGCCCCGGCTCATCGAGGAGATCCGGCTGCGCGCCACCACGCTCGGCCAGTCCGTGCCCCAAGCCTTGTTCGACGCTGGTCGCAGCGCCCCCGCTGAGCTCCGCGACGCCTTCGATGCGGCTCATCGCGAGTGGCTCATCAGCACCGATTTTGCCCGGACGCTTGACGTGGCCAAACGCCGACTGGCCGATCCCTGCGCCGACGCCGTCTGTGAGACCCTGCTCATCGCCCACGAGCTGGGCGGCACCGACCTCGGGCCCCGCCTCTCGGCCCTCGCCGAAGACCGCCAGTTGGACGTCACCAGCCGCAAGGACGCCCGGGCCAAGCAATCCGGGGTTCGTTTCGCCCGCCGATTCGTGCTTGTCGTACCGGTGGGCATGGCCGCCGCCGGATCGCTGATCGGAACCGGACGCCGCGCCTACGGCACCCCGCTGGGTCAGACGCTGGTGTTGGTGGCCATGGGCCTGCTGGCGACGTGTTGGGTGTGGGCCGGCACCTTTCTTCGCCTCCCGGAAGACAAACGGATCTTCGCGGCGGTGCCCGACAGCACCGGTGCACGGTCGGTGTCGTCGTGAGCCGCGGTCTACTGCTCATCGCGCTGGTGGCGTGGGGCGGTCTGACACTGCTGCTGGGTGAGCTGCGCTGGCTGAGACGGGTGAGCCTCACCGAACGTCTCCGCCCCTACATCGGATCCCAACGGGGCCGTCCAATCCGCAACGCGGTGTTGTCGATGGCGTCTTTCCGCGAGGTGATGGGGCCGCTGGTGACCTCCTCCAGCGAACGGGTACTGGCCTTGCTCGGCGCCAACGAAGAATTGTCGGTCAAACTGGCCCGGCTGCACGCCCCGCTCGACGTGGCTGCGTTCCGGTTGCGGCAGACGGCGTGGACCGGGGCCGCGCTGGCGCTGTCGGTGATGGTGGTGCTGGCCGCGGGACCGCCTCCGCTGTTCGGCCTGCTGTTCGCGTTGGGTGCTCCTGTCCTGGCCTTCCTGTTGGTGGAGCAGCGTGTGAACTCCGCCTGCACCGCCCGCCAGACCCGCCTCTTCGCCGAGCTGCCGGTCATCGCTGAGCAGTTGGGCATGTTGCTGGCCGCCGGGTACTCGTTGGGATCGGCGCTCAACCGTCTGGCCCGGCGGGGCAATGGGGTCATCGCCCAGGACCTGCAACGGGTGGCGAACAGGGTCCGTCAGGGTCTGTCCGAAGAAGCCGCGCTGCGGGAATGGTCCGCCATCGCCGCGGTGGTGGAGCTGGAACGCCTGGTGAACGTGTTGACGCTCAACCGTCAGGGCGCTGATCTGGGCCCGCTGGTGGCCGAGGAAGCACGGTCGATCCGCCGCCAGGCCCACCGCGCCACCCTCGAGACCATCGAGAAGCGGGCCCAGTTGGTGTGGATCCCCGTCACCATCGCCACCTTGGTGCCTGGCGTGATGTTCATGGCCATCCCCTTCATCGAAGCAATGCGAACCTTCGCCGCGCTCTGAGACCGGCGGGAAAGAGAAAGCGAGCACCCATGCAGCGACTGACCAGGCAGCGATTGACCAGATACAACCCAATCGATCTCACCCGGCGTGTGCACATCGGGATCGGGGGGCTGCGCCAACAGTGGAGCGAACCCGATGAACGAGGCGAAGGCGTCATCAGCATGGCCATCGCCGTCTTGATCGTGGCCTTCCTCGGCGCCGCTGCGTGGCTGGCGTTCAAAGGACTGCTTGATAGCACCAAGGACAAGGCCGAAACCCAGATCGCCAGGGTCGGCGGCTGAGTCCGGGCCACAGGGACGGGTCGGCGGGCGGATCCCGGAGATGAGGAGGATACATGCCGTGCGGTATGGAAGGTGGGTGACCCGCCAGCATGGGTGTGACACCGCGTTGGCCACTCCACGCGGCCCAGGCTGCCCATGAGCGTGGTAGCGGGCTGATGGGTACCTGCTTCGGCATCATGTTCTTTCTGGGCTTCCTGCTGTTGGCGGCGCAGATCACCCTCGGCCTGTACGCCCGCTCGGTGGTGACCAGCGCCGCGCTCGACAGCGGACGCATCATGGCCGGCGCGGCCGGACCGGACGGTATGGTCGAGCCCGGGGAACTGGCCACCGCGCACGCCGCCGCGGAAGGTCGAGTGCACTCGCTGCTCGGTCCCCACGCCACCTTCGAGCTGCGGTCGGTGGATCAAACAGCCAGTGTGGTTGAAGTAGCGGTTGCCGCGCCCAGACCTCGGCTGCTGTGGGGCGGCGGGACATTGGGATCCGACGTCATCGAGCGGCGGGTGCGGGTCCGCCTGGAGCAGCTGCAATGAGCAGACGAAGCGAGGACCCCGGGCGCGAGGCCGGTCAGGTTGGCGGCATCGAGGTGCTGCCCCTCGCGCTGCTGGTGTTCGTGGCCGGCGCCTTACTGGTGGCCAACGCCTGGGCGGTGGTTGACGCCAAGATGGCCGCGTCCGCCGCTGCTCGCGAAGCAGCCCGAACCTACGCCGAGGTACCCGCTGGTATGGGACAGGAGGGAGCTTGGGGTCGGGCCGCGCTGGCCGCACAGGACACCTTCGTCGCCTACGAGATGCCCCAGGATCGAGTCTCCCTGAACGCCCTGGCCGCGCCCGACCCGCAACGCTGCGCCCGGGTGGTGGTGGAGGCCACGGTGACCGTGCCGTTCATCACTGTGCCATGGGTGGGAGGCTTCGGGGAGGGGTTCGTGGTGCGGGCCCGTCACAGCGAGCTGGTGGATCCATTCCGCAGCGGCCTGGAAGGGGACGGCTGTGCCTGATCCCGCACCCGGCGCACCCGACGTGCCCGATCGGGGCAGTGCGCTGCTGTTGTTCCCCGCGGGGCTGGCCATCCTGCTGGTTCTGGCGGCCATCGCCTTCGATTTCAGCTGGGCCTTCCAGCGCCAACGCCAGCTGGTGGAGCTGGCCGATGCCGCCGCAAACGATGCCGTGAGCTATGGACTGGACGAGGCCCGCCTTCATCAGGACGGCGCCTACTGCCTGTCCGCGGCTCGGGTGGAACGCTCCCTCAGGGCCACGCTCCTTGCCAGTGGCACCCCGGTGACGCTGCGATCAGTGCAGTTGTTGACCGTTGACGGCGCCGCCTGCCCCACGGGTGTGGCGGTGACCATCGCGGCCAGCACGCCCCAACCGTTCAGTGCCGCCGTGCCCGGTCTGGGAGCGGACACCGACCACCAGGCGACCGGTCGGGCTACCGCCGTGGTCCGTTGAGCCGATGTCCCACCCGCCTGAACTGTTGCAACGAGCCCGGAGAACGATGCGATGACCGCCCCCTCGAGTGCCTCGCCTGCCCTGCACGTGGGCGTCATCGTGACGTGCGACGACGACGGTGAGCTGGTTGCCCGCAAAGTCGTGTCCGCCGCGAACGAGGCCCGGCTGCGACATGAGGTCGAGGTGCTGGGCCGCCTTCACGGTCTGGACGTGGCGGTGCCGGCCTCCGCAGCGGGCGAGGTGCGCCATGACGCCCACTACGCCTGGGTCGATCTGGTCCATCTCGACGCCACCCCGCTGGCCGATGCTTTCGACACCGCACCGGCCCGGCTGCTGGCGGCACTGGCCTCAGTCGCGCGAACCATGGTGGCCTCCCACGCCCGGGGAGTGAGCCACGGTCGCCTGGACCGGACCCACATCCTGCTGGTCGGGACGCGAACTGTTCTGTGCGGCTGGTCCGACGCCGGCGTTGAGCTCACCGCCACCCAGCCCTCTGTCCTGACCCCCGCCAACAACTCCCCCGACAACGACTCCCCCTACAGGCGCGCTCCTGACGGCCACCGGCTCGACTGGCCCGGCACCGACCGCAGCGCCGCCCCCGACGCCAACGCCTGGCGCGACGTGGCCACGGTCGAATCGGCCTTCGAGGACATCGGGGACGCAGGCAACGCAGAGAGCAGCCTCTGGGCCATCCCTGACGCTGGTCACGGGAATGCGCCGGCGGAGCCCGGATCGGACGTCCGCGGGCCGGGCGAGGTGCGCCCTGTCCAGGGCGGCGGGTGGATGGCGGCGCCCTTCGATCCGGTGAGCGACGTGGCCGCGCTGGGCGAACTGTGCTTCGGGGCCGCCCAGCATCAAGCCCTCACCGGACGGATGCGAACGCAGCTCACGGCGGTGGCCACCATCGCCCGCCATCCTGATCCGACCGTGCGCCCACCCATGTCGGAGCTGGCCCGGGTGCTCTCCCGACAGGACCCCGGGGATCCGAACTCGGGCGAGATCCAGGCCGCGGCGCCCTTGGCACGGCGCCGTGCCTTGGCTCGCTGGCCAACCGGGAACGGCCTCAGCGGTCTGCAGCTGCCCAAGCTGCTGGCCGGCGGGGCCGCTGCGGTGGTGGCGGCGGTACTGACCACCATGGTGCTGGCTGGCGGGTCAGGCGACCTACCGAGCGGACCCAACCTCCCGACCTCCATCGGCCCATCGTCCGAGGAGACGGCGGCGATCAGTGCCCCCGGCCCTGACCCCGGCAACGCCATCGAGCAAGCCACCGCGGGAGCGAACCAGCCGGCGCAGGGGTCAGGCGGTAGCACCCCGGCCGTGACCGCCTCGCCGTGCCCGACCACCGCCGAGGAACTAGCGCTGGTCGGGCTGCCACGAAGCTGCCTGGTGGCACTCGAGGTGACCGTCAACGCCAACCTGGTGAACATCGGCGCGTTGCAGTACGAGGTTGGCAACGCTCAAGATCGGGTGATCCTCGCCGACCCCGCCTGCCAGGACAAGCTGGTGGCGGTGCTGCTGCAACCGGCGGACGGTGCCGTGTACATCTATGACCAGTGGGCCTCGGCCATCCACCCCAGCAACGCCCGCCCGCTGGGCCGCGTCCCGGGCGCAACCGGCTTCACCGACGCCGTTCAGCCAGCGTGCGGACCGGTTTCGGTGATTGGCCCGGACGGTCGGGTCACCGATGTCGGCGGCGAACCCCGATGAGCACCAGGGCCACCACCGCTCCCCTTCCCAGAGCCCGCCCGGGCGCCGTTGTGCGGCTGGCACTCTCCGCGGCATTGTGCGGAGCCCTCACCTGGCTGCTGGTGGTGGCGGAAGAGCGCTTGCCGGGACAAACCTTCCAGGCAAGCCGGCTCGGCCAATGGCTGGTGCACAATCCGCCCGACGCCGTGGCAGCCCGGTTGGCCTGGGCATCGTGTGTGCTGCTGGGCGTGTACCTGGTGACGTTGCACGTGGTGGCACTGATCGCGTTGCTGTGCCGATCAGCCCCACTGCTGGGCGGCGTGGACCGAGCCAGCGGCGGGCTGTTCCGCAGGCTGGGGGCCGGTGCGGTAGCGGCTGGACTGTGCGGCACCGTCGTCGCCGGTGGGCCCGCCGGTGCCCAGGCCACGCAGGGCCACCATTCGCCAGGGACCATCAGCGGGCATACCGGCCGGTACCTCGCCTTTGGGTATCCGATGGCCGGGCCGGACATGACCCTGCTGGGCCAACCCACCGACAACGGCCCACCGCCCATGAGGCTGGTCACCATCTCCACCTCCGCCTCCACTTCCACTGCCGCCCCCGCCGCCTCAACAACTGACCCGACGACCACGGCCCCAGCCGTCGGGACGGTCGCAGCTGACCAGGCGCCCTTGACGGCTGCAGCCAGGCCGTTGATGCGGCTGGTTGAATCCCCCGCCCAGCCACCTGCCGCAGTCCCCGCAGTCCCCGCCGCACCGGCCGAAGGCGACCACCACACGAGCTGGGTGGTTCGCCCGGGGGACAACCTCTGGGACATCGCCGCCGCGCTGCAGGCCGCGGCGGGGGTACAGGACGAGGATCTGGTGCGCAGCTACTGGCTGGAGCTGATCGACGCCAACCGGGACCGGCTCAGCGACCCCGACAACCCCGACCTGGTCTTTGTAGGCCAACAGCTCCGCCTGCCAACATCGGACCGAAGCGACGGCTGAAGCGCCAGCGTCGGCGCCTCAGCTGGACTGGCCATCTCAGCTGGACTGGCCATCGGGCGCGGCTTGATCTTCCCCGCTCAGCTCGTCCTCGAGATGTCGTAGGGCATCGATCTCGCCGCCGCCACGTTTGCGGTCCGCCAGCGAGGACAGGATCGTCAAGGCGACGCTGGCGGCGATCAGATACCAGCGATAGTCGGCGACGAAGCCCAGCACGGCGTCGAGGGGCTCCTGGAACACGTTGCCCAGGGCCCGAATGAGCGCCAGCCGAGCGATGGTGCCACTCACATTGAGGACGGCGAAGACCAACGGATGCATGGCGGCCGCACCGGCAATGAGACACACCACGTTGTTGGGGGCCACGAAGACGATCACGTGGCGGGCCTTGGCGAAGGCGGTCTCCATCCATCGCATGGACGTGCCCACCGACGGCGCCCGACGCTCCATCCAGGAGATGGCCCGCACCCCGTACCAGGAACCGAGCAGATAGAACAACGGATCGGGCGCCAACAATCGCAGCGTCGCCACCAGATAGTACGACCAGGTGTCCAGGGCGTTGGTGGTCAGCGCCAGGTAGCGGTTGTGCGAGCTGAGCGTCAGCAGCCACAGCGGGTGGGTGTCCACCAGCGACGCCCACAGGAACGTGGCCGCGTTGGACATGACGACCAGGATCACCAGCAGGCCGACCACGACGCTGACCACCCTCCGGCGGGGCGGATGACGCAGGGCGGTCTGGGGAAGAGGGTGGGTCGGGCGGTCCACAGTTTGGCAGGGGGTAACAGGGTGACGAATCGACGTCGAATCGCCCCGGTGGCACTGTAGGGCGCCCACAACCCTAAGCCGGCCTCACCCCAGGCGGCTTCGAACACATTCGAAAACAGAGGAACACTATGGACGGCTTGATGATGGACGTGCCGCTCACCTTGGCCCACCTCTTCGAGCGGGGCGAGCGCTACCACCACCGCAAGACCATCGCCACCAGCACCCGGGACGGCCTGGTCACCACCACCTACGGCGAGTGGGCCGTGCGCACCCGCAAGATGGCCACGGTGTTCGACCAGCTGGGTCTGGCGCCCGACGCCCGGGTGGGGACCTTCGGTTGGAACTCCGCCAACCACCTGTCGCTGTATTTCGCCGCCCCCTGTACCGGACGGGTGTGCCACACGCTCAACATCCGTCTGTTCCCGGACCAACTCACCTACATCGTCAACCACGCCGGCGACGAGGCCATCTTCGTGGACCGGTCGCTGGTACCGATCCTTGCCCCCTTGGTGTCGACGTTCACCACGGTCCGCCACCTCATCGTGATGGACGACGGGGGTCCCACCGAGGATCTGACCGCCCTGTTCGGCTCCGACAATGGACCCCGGGTGCATGATCTCGAGACCCTGCTCGAGGCGGCCCAACCCCTCGATCCGTGGCCCCGACTGGAGGAAGGTCTGGCCTCCTCGCTGTGTTACACCTCCGGCACCACCGGCCATCCCAAAGGCGCGTTGTACTCCCATCGCTCCACCTACCTGCACACCATGGCGCTCATGCAGGCGGACGGCTTGGGCGTGTGCGAACGGGACGTGATCCTGCCGGTGGTGCCCATGTTCCACGTCAACGCCTGGGGTCTGGCCCACGCCGCGGTGTGCAGTGGTGCCAGCCTGGTCATGCCCGGTCCCGACCTTTCAGCGCCAGCCATAACCGAGCTGATGGTGGGCCAGCGGGTCACGGTGGCCGCAGGGGTGCCAACGATCTGGATGGGGGTGTTGCCGCTGCTCGAAGGACGGGACACATCAGCATTGCGGATCATCCCGTGCGGCGGCTCGGCCGTTCCCAAGGCACTGTCAGAGGGTTACCGGGCCGTCACCGGCAAACCAATCCTGCAGGCCTGGGGCATGACGGAGACCTCCCCGATCGCCGCCCTGTGCCATCTGGCCAGCACGTTCGATGGGATCAGCGAGGCGGAGGCGGCCGAGCGACGCACGTTCGTGGGTCGGGTGGTGGCGGGAGTGGACATGCGCATCGTGGACTCGGACACGTTGGAGGAACGACCCTGGGATGGGGCCACCTCCGGCGAGTTGCAGGTACGGGGTCCGTGGGTCATCCGGGAGTACTACGAGGACGCCCGCTCGCCGGAGAGCTTCAGCGCAGACGGGTGGCTCAAGACCGGCGACGTGGCGGTGGTCGACGAGTACGGCTACGTGAAGCTGGTGGATCGATCCAAGGACGTGATCAAGTCCGGCGGTGAGTGGATCAGCTCGGTGGACATCGAGAACGAGCTGATGGCCCATCCCAAGGTGGCGGAGGCGGCGGTGATCGGCATCAACCATCCCCGCTGGCAGGAACGCCCCCTGGCCTGCGTGGTTCTGCGCCAGGGTGAGACGGCCACCAAGGAGGAGATTCTGGGGTTCCTCGACGGGCGCATCGCCAAGTGGTGGATGCCCGACGACGTGGTGTTCATCGAGGAGATACCGCGCACCTCCACCGGGAAGTTCTCCAAAAGGACCTGCGCACCAGGTTCGTCGATCACATCCTGCCGGCGTGAGCACGGACCCAACCCACGCAGGCCACGTCGCGGACCGGTTGGTGGCCGCGGCGCGCGCCGCCGACTCGTTGGCCTGCGTCGGCCTCGACCCCCGGCCGGAGCTGTTGCCCCCCTCGGTGCGGGCAGCAGCGTTGTCCCGTTTCGGCAACGGCGCAGCGGCGGTTGCGGAGGCGTTCGTGCAGTTCAACCTGGGCGTGCTGGACGCCGTGGCCGGTCGCTGTGCGGCAGTCAAACCGCAGGTGGCGTGCTACGAGGCCTACGGATCTATTGGCTGGGCGGCGCTGGAGGCCACGCTGGCCGCGGCCCGGGAGCGCGGCCTGCAGATCATCGTGGACGGCAAGCGCAACGACATCGGCTCGACCGCCACCCACTACGCCCAAGCGGCCTTCGGCGGCGCTCCCGGCCTGGCCGATGAAACCATACCGGCCAGTTCCATACTGTCAAGTACCATACCGAGTGGGACCGTTCTTAGTGGTATGGCCGCGGACTGGCTGACCGTGAATGCCTACCTCGGCGAGGATGGTGTCGCTCCCTTCCTGAGCGAGCGCCGGGCCCACGGGGTGTTCGTGCTGGTTCGCACGTCAAACCCCTCCGCCGCGGATCTGCAGGACGTCACCGTTCTGGAAAGCTCCGCGGTGCTGGAAGGCTCCGCTGTGCTGGAAGGCTCCGCGGTGCTGGAAGGCTCCACGGGCGGATTTGAGGAGATCTCCACCGTGGCGGACCGCATGGCCCGGCTGGTGCATCGGTGGGGCGCTGGCCGCGCCGGGGTTGGCGGGCTGAGCGACGTGGGCGCGGTGGTGGGTGCCACCTGGCCGACGCAGGCCCGGCGGCTGCGTGCGGAGATGCCCGACACCTTTTTCCTGGTCCCGGGTTACGGCGCGCAGGGTGCCAGTGCCGCCGACGCTCTGGCCGGCGCCCGGGGCCACGGTCCCGTTGGGTTGTTGATCAACTCCTCACGGGCCATCCTGGGCGCCTGGCAGCACGACGACGCCGAGGATTGGGTGGGTTCGGCACGGCGGGCGTTGAACACCATGAACGCCGAGCTGGCCCGGGCCGCGGAGCGCGCCGGGCTCAGCGGGCCCGCGGGCTGACTTCTGGTCACTCGCCGGCGAAGGCCCCAGCGGAACAGCCCGGTGGTGGCCTACCAGCCAGCTACGAACAGCAACATCCAGCACCGCGCCGCCAACTCTCCCTGAGCGTCGTGGGGATTCGTTCGCCGGTTTTTCGCTCCGGGCTCCGATACTGGAGCGGTGCAGCACCCGGTTCCGGCGAATGGTCACCCGCCCGGGACCACCGGGACCAGGTCGGGAATCCGTCTCCCGTCCGTTCGGCTGGCCCGACGCGGGCAAGGGCGACGGGCGACGGGATGGGCACTGGTGGCGCTGGTCCTGCTGGGCACGTTCGCCGCGCTGGCCTGGAAGGTGCACATCGATCCCGACCGCTTCGGCTTCGACGTGCGGGTCGAGGACAAGCTGCGCACCACCGTGCTCGATCGCCATCATCGGGCCATGCGGCTGGTGGCGGCGCTCGGCGGGCCGGTGGCCATGGTCACTGGCATGGGGATCATGGCCCTGCTGAGCTGGCGGGCCCGAGATCGTCGCCGGCTCAAGCTCTCACTGCTGGGCCCGCTGAGCGCGGTGACCGCCAGCCTGGTGGCCAAGCCGCTGGTAGGCCGGTTGCTGGGCTACTCCTTCAGCTTCCCGTCGGGCCACAGCACCGCCGCCGCGGCGCTGGCCGCCACCGCGCTGGTGGTCTGTTTCGACCTGACCGCGGTGCGAGGAGAGCGGCGCCCGCTGTGGCCCACCGTGTTGTGGCGCCGACCCGCTGACCATGCACCGGCCCATCGCCGTCAAAGCCGCTGGTCTCCGCTACTGGCGAAGGTGGCCGGTCTGATCCTGCTCACCATGGCCGCCGCTGCGCCGGTCGGGGTGGCGGTGGCAGTGTTGGTGCTTCGGTGGCACGTCGTGAGCGACAGCATCGGGGGACTGCTGCTGGGTCCGGCCATGGTGGCGGCGGCGACCACGTGGTGTGTTGCCGTGGTCCCGCCCGATCGGCCGCTGGTGGCGTCGGTCCCGCTCCGCCGATTCGGTTACGTCGCCCTGGCGGCGAGTTTCGTGGTGGTCGGCTCGGTCCGCCTGCCGTATTTCATTCTCCGACCCGGCTCGCTCATCCCGCTCAACGAATCCGTGCGGGTGGACCTCGACCAGGGCGTTGGGGATAGAGATGGCGATGAGAATGAGCAGACACCTGCTGGTCAAGTCGTCAATGGCCGCTTCAGCGGGCTCACCGTGCGGACCGTGCGGCTGACGTTCGGCGAGTGGCTCTGGCACGACATCAACAACTCGCTCGACCCGATCGTCACGTTGCGGAGCCTCATCCCACCGGGCGTGGACGGACAGGATTACCGGGACACCCAGCTGCGGGTGTTCGTCGATGCCGGGCAGATCGCCGCCGCCGTTGCCGAGACGGCACTGGGCGAGGACGTGGTCATCGAGGGCGACGGGGTGCTCATCACCGCGGTGCAGCCGGGTTCGCCGGCCGACGGTCACCTCGCGGTGGGTGAGGTCATCACCGCCATCAACGGCGGACCGGTGCGCTCCGAGAACGACCTTCGAACGGTGCTGGCCGATCTGGGTAAGGGGGCCGGCGTGGACGAAGCCGCGCCGGGCACCACCGTGGCGGCGGACGTAACCGGCGTGGCGGTGCGCACCGAGGTCACGGTGCTGGACACCGAAGGAGTCATCCGCACCGAGCCCGTCCTGTTGACGGTATTGGCTGCCACCGGCCGGCTCGGACTCGGTGTCGGCGTCAGCACCCAGGGGTTGCGCTTCGAGTTGCCCATCGGCGTCTCCATCGACGGCGGCGACGTGGGCGGCCCATCGGCAGGGCTGTTGACGGCGCTCACGGTGTACGACGTGCTGTCGGGGACCGATCTGGCCCACGGCCGGCACATCGCGGGCACCGGCACCCTGTCCCTCGACGGTCGGGTGGGGCCCATCGGCGGTCTCCCCCAGAAGGTCCTCGGCGCCGTCGCAGCCGGGGCCGATGTGTTCGTGTCCCCCGCAGAACAGGCCGAGGAGGCCCGCTACGTGGCCGCCGGACGCATCGAGGTGGTGGGCGCGGCCACCTTCGAGGACGCAGTGGCGGCGCTGAGCGCGGCCAGCGGTTAGCAGGATCAGACCTCCTCACCACCAGCCGGGAGGCCGTCAGCTGGTTCTGTGGATGGAGCCGTGGGCGCCTCGCGGCAGCGGGTGGCCGCCAAGCGGCCGTCGGGCCTCCGCTCCCACACCAACCGGGTGCCGACCCCGTCGAGGACAAGATCGCCGCCGGCATCAAGTCGGCGATCAGCGCCCCACACCTCCACCAGCCAGTGCGGTCCCAACGTCACCCGACACCAACTCGCCGTACCATCGAGTATCCCGGCAGCCTGCGGCGGGCAACCCCAGGGTCCGACGGTGCAGGCGAAGCGAACCAGGGCCGCGGGGCGCACCACGGTGGCGTGACGGGCCAGGCTGGCCACGAACGCGCTCCGGGCCCGCACCTGCACCGCCCGCTGGATGGCCCCTCGCAGTGGATCGCCCGCCCGTCGGTAACGGCCCGCTTCGATCACGCTCAGCGCCGCCCGATCCACCCAGACCTGGGGGAAGGCCAGCAGGAACCGGCCCATGGCTTCGGCCCGGGGCGGCGGCAAGCCCCGCAACAGGTCCTGTACCCCCTCGACGCGCAGCCGGGCCATAGCCACCCGCAGATGGTGGCGATACACCGGCGCGTCCAACTCGATCTCGGCCCATTCCCCCACGAACCCACCGTCGGCCAGCGCCGCCTGCCAACTGGCCACCAGTTCCACGCAGCGGATGGGTGCCGCGCCCAGCGCCATCAGCGCGGCCTCCGCCTCCAGGTCGGGATGCGCGGCGGCGGACACCCGCCCGTCCTGCCAGGTGAGCTGATGGCGCTCGGGCCCGCAGGTCACCTCCAGGGCAACGGGCGGCACGCGTTCGGACCAGCCCATCGGCACACCACCCACCTGCAACCGGTCCGGGATCAGTTGGGGCCAACGATGGCTAGGGCCTCACCCGGATCCTCGGGGGCGGGACCGCCGGCCAGCAATCCCAACTCGCCCAGCTGACCCCGGCCGGGCTCGAGGGTGCCGGCCCGGCGGTACACCTCGAGCTTGGCCCGGGAGTCCGCGATGTCAAGGTTGCGCATGGTCAACTGGCCGATGCGGTCCAACGGTTCGAACGGGGCGTCCTCGACCCGCTCCATCGACAGTCGCATCGGCTGGTAGGTGAGGTTCGGGCCCTCGGTTCCCACGATGGTGTAGTCGTCGCCCCGACGCAACCGCACGGTGACCTCACCGGTGACCGCCGCGCCCACCCAACGCTGCAACGCCTCGCGCAGCATCAGCGCCTGGGGATCGAACCAACGACCCTCGTACAACAATCGCCCCAATCGACGACCCATGGTGCGGTAGTTGTCGATGGTGGCCTCATTGTGGATGGCGGACACCAGCCGCTCATAGCACAGATGCAGCAAGGCCATGCCCGGGGCCTCGTAGATGCCGCGGCTCTTGGCTTCGATGATGCGATTCTCGATCTGGTCACTCATCCCCAGGCCGTGACGTCCGCCGATGGTGTTGGCCAGCCGGACCAGCGCCGCGGGGCTTTCGAAGCGCTGGTCGTTGACCGACACCGGCCAGCCCTGCTCGAAACCGACAGTGACCTCCTCTGTAGCGATGTCCACCGCCTCGCTCCAGTGGGCCACACCCATGATCGGATCGATGATGTCCATAGAGGTGTGGAGAAACTCCAGCGTCTTGGCCTCATGGGTGGCGCCCCAGATGTTGGCGTCAGTGGAGTACGCCTTCTCCGAGGAGTCCCGGTAACTGAAACCCTGCTCGGCCAACCAGGCGCTCATCTCTTCGCGACCGCCCAGCTGGGACACGAAATCGGGGTCCAGCCACGGTTTGTAGATCCGCAGGTTCGGGTTCACCAGCAGGCCGTACCGGTAAAACCGCTCGATGTCATTGCCCTTGTAGGTGGAGCCGTCACCCCAGATGTCAACCCCATCGGCCTGCATGGCCCGCACCAACATGGTCCCGGTCACGGCCCGACCCAGCGGGGTGGTATTGAAATAGGTCTTGCCCCCCGTGGCGATGTGGAACGCACCGCACTGCAACGCGATGAGGCCCTCCTGCACCAACAGCTCCCTGCAGTCGACCAGTCGGGCCAGCTCGGCGCCGTACACCCGGGCCCGCTCCGTCACTTCGTTGAGGTCGGGCTCGTCGACCTGACCCAGATCAGCCGTGTAGGTGCAGGGGACAGCACCGTGGTGGCGCATCCAGGCCACCGCGGCGCTGGTGTCCAGCCCGCCGGAAAAGGCGATGCCCACCCGCTCTCCCACCGGCAGCGATTGCAGCACGTTCGACATGGCGCGGGACGCTACCCACTGGCCCGCCGGGGAGGCGATGTGGGCGCCGCTAGCCTGGCCCCTTGTGGCCGACCAGGCACCGTGGTGAATCCGACCCCCCAACGGCCCGCCCCGTCCTACCGGTTCCTGATCACACCCCGCTGGCTGATCGGTCACGTGCTGGCGGTGGTGGCGCTCGGGGTGATGGTGGCGGCCTGCGCCTGGCAGCTGTCCCGCCTGGCTGACAAACAGGACCGCAACCGCCTCTTTGCCGCACGGTCCGCCCAACCGGTCGAGGCGGTCACCACTGCGGCCGATCCCGCCGTTACCGCCGCAGGGGTCGATGCGCTGCGGTTTCGGCTGCTGTCCGCAGAGGGCACCTACGTCCCCGACGAGGAGGTGTTCATCCGCTCCCGCAGCCTCAACGGCAACCCCGGGGCGTGGGTGTTAACTCCGTTACGGCTGCGGGCCCGGCCGGACACGGTGGTGGTGATCAACCGGGGCTGGATCCCGGCCTCGGACACCACCCCCGAGCTGCCGGCAGGTGCGGAGGCCGCCGCGGGGCCGGTCACGGTGACGGGCTTGGTCTTGGCCGGGGAGACCCGCGGGGCGTTTGGATCGGTGGATCGCAGCGGCGCCGAGCTTGACGTGCTGGCCCGGGTGGATCTCGGCCGTCTGGCCGAACAGGTCGACCAAACGGTGTACCCCTTCTACCTGCAACTGCAGCAGCAGCAACCGCCCATCGGGGACGGCTTCCCGACACTGGTGCCGCCTCCGCCGCCCGACGAGGGACCGCATCGGGGCTACGCCGGGCAATGGGCCATCTTCGCGGTGCTCTGGGTGGTCGGCTACCCCCTGCTGGTAGGACGCACTGCCCGTCGACGCGCCCTCCCCGACCTCGCCCCCCCAGACTGAGCACGCTCAACAATGCTTTCCCGCAGTGGCGGCGGCTGACTAGGTTCAGCGCCATGCCCAAGATCTCCCCGCCCCAGCTACGGGTCCTGCACGGTTTGCGCCTCGCCGGTTTCAAGGGCGCGGACAAGGTAGCCGAGTTGGTCGGACTCGACACGGCGGTCGTGGAGGCCGAGCTCGCCGGGTTCGCCGAGGCCGGCTGGGCCCAGTACCGGGAGGGCCGGATCAGCGGTTGGTCCCTAACTGCGGAAGGCCGGGCGGAGGGTGAGCGCCGACTGGACGCCGAGCTCGAGCGGCGGGGTGCCGGGAGCCGGTGGACGGCTGCTACCGCCGGTTCCTGGCCCTCAACGAGCAGATGCTGGCGGTGTGCACCGACTGGCAGATGACCACACCCGAAGCCCTCAACGACCACAGCGACCCCGCCTATGACGCCAAGGTGATCGCCCGCCTGGCCGAGCTCGACGCTGCCGTGCAGCCCATCTGCGCCGAGTTGGGCTCCCACCTGGAACGTTTCGGGCCCTACCGCCAACGGCTGGCGTCGGCGCTGGCCAAGGTGCAGGCGGGCGAGGTGGAATGGTTCACCAAGCCGATGATCCCCAGCTACCACACCGTGTGGTTCGAGCTGCACGAGGATCTCCTGGCCACCCTCAACATCGACCGGGCCAGCGAACCCAGCCACTGATCGACTGACCGGCCCACGGCCCGGCCTTGCCACCGAGAGATGCCGGCGCCGGTTGCTAGGGTCCGCGGCCATGACGATCCGGGTTGGGGTGCTGGGAGCGAGGGGCCGGATGGGGGCCACGGTCTGTGACGCCGTGGCCGCCGACGAGGACCTGGAGCTGGTGGCGGCGCTCGACGAGGGTGATGACATCGGCGCCCTGCACGCCGCGGCGGCTGACGTGGTGGTCGACTTCACGGTGGCCGAGGCCGCCCGCCGGAACCTGCCGTTGCTCGCGGGTTGGGGCATACACGCCGTGGTCGGCACCACCGGGCTGTCAGCGGAGGATCTCGCGTCGTTGCGGGGTTCGTTCGCCAAGAGCAATTGCGTGGTGGCGGCCAACTTCGCCATCGGGGCGGTGCTGATGATGCGCTTTTCCGAGCTGGCGGCGCCGTACTTCGATTCCGTCGAGGTCATCGAGCTGCACCACGACAACAAGATCGACGCCCCCTCCGGCACCGCCACGGAAACCGTTCGTCGCATGGCCGCAGCCTCTGACAGCTGGGCGCCGGACCCGACCCGGAGCGAGGTACTACCCGGGGCGAGGGGCGGCGTCGGACCCGCCGGCATCCACGTCCACTCGGTGCGGTTACGCGGCCTGGTGGCCCATCAAGAGGTGCTGTTCGGAACGGCCGGCCAGCAGCTGACCATTCGTCACGACAGCTTCGACCGGGTGTCGTTCATGCCCGGCGTCATCCTCGCCGTCAAACGCATCGCCGAACACCCCGGCCTCACCATCGGCCTGGAGCCGTTGCTCGGTCTGTGAGCGCCACGAGAATCTTCCACTCCCGACGCTACGCACAATAAGAAACAAGAAGTCGAGCAGCCGTCGGAACTCGCGGCCGCCGGGTGGTCTTACCGACAATGGCAACATCTCCTCCTTCAAACCCGGCGCGAGATTTGAACTACTGTGCCCCGATGAGCCGACACGCCGCCGGAGTCAGACCGACCACCTACCGCTGGCAATGGGCCACGCTCGCAACGGTTTCCCTCCTCGCCAGCTTCGTGGCCGCCATTTCCTCCCAAGCCGCCGGTGCTCAAGCGGGGCCACAACCCCAGGACTCCTTGGCTGCCGCGGCCACGCTGGTCCCGTACAAGACCGTGAGCATCCCCACCAGTGACCCGGTGGTCGATGTGGAGATGAGCGCGGAGGACGATCCCATGGTCGCCGCTGGCCGCTATCTCTACCTTTACGATGATTCGGGATTGCTGCTCACTCGTATCATCTTCCCGACCACAATCCTCAACGTCGCCACCGCCGGCAGCTCAGTCTTTGTGCACGAGGGCACCACCGTGTATCGCTTCAACAGCGCGTCCATGGCGTTTGTCACCACCTACAGCGGGGTCCAGCACCTGAGCGACCAGCCTGTGGTCGGGGACCACCTGGTCTTTGTGAACACCACCAACCAATTCGTTCGGGCGCACCTCTCGAGCGGCGCATCAGAAGCATGGGCGCCCCCTTCCGGTACCACGGCCGGTTCAATTCATGGTCGGCCGGGTCAACCCCGTGCCCTCGCCGTGGCCCACGGTACCGGCACCTACCAATTGGTCGAATACGACAACACCACCATCCCCCCAACGGCGGTGTTGGACACCAGCGTTGGGGGAGCCACCCTGCTGGGGATAGCCGCCGACGGCCTTTCAGCCTTGATGTTGATCGGTGGCAACGGGCTGCGCCGGGTGGGGTTTCCCATCGGCGCTGGCCTCACAGGGGCCGACATCAGCGGCACCTACCCTGGCGTGACGGGGGTCTCGGTGACAGCCGCCAGCGGTGGCTGGGAGGTCTACTCGACCTATAACGGAACGGCCTTGCACTCCCTGGTTGCGGGCGCTTCATCGGCGCCGCTGCACACCGCGGGCGGCCATGGTGCGGCCCAGGACGCCGCGTGGGGTCCCCAGGGCACACACCTGGCCGTGGTGCACAGCGGCTCACCCAGGGGATTGCTGTCGCTTTACAGTGTGGGCGCCCGGCCTGCCTCCGATCTTTCTGGATCATGGGGCGAGTACACCGGGGTGACACCTTGGCGGGCCCTGGACACCCGGAACGGCACCGGCGCCGCGGCAGCTCGCATCGGTCCCGGAGCGACCCTCAACGTCGGGGTCACCGGGCTCGGCGGTGTGCCATCGGCCGCGGTCGCCGCGGTGGTGGTGAACCTCACCTTGGTCGCCCCCAGTACCGACACCTACCTCGCCGCCTACACCGCCGGAACCGCGCCGCCAGACGTCTCCAACGTCAACGGTGGGCCAGGCGAGGTCCGCACCAATCTTGCTGTCGTCACCGTCGGCACCAACGGAATGATCACCATGTTCAATGCCGCCGGTGACACCGATGTGCTTGTCGATGTCATGGGCTTTTTCTCCGGCGTCAATGGTCCTGCTGGCGGTCGTTATCGCACCGTTAGCCCAACGCGGGTGTTGGACACGAGGCTCACGGGCAACCCGGCCGGACCGGCGGGCACGCTCGCGGTTCCGGTCCGGGGTCGACTCGGCATTCCGGCCAACGCTGAGGCGGTGGCGATCACGTTGACCGCTGTTGATCCAACTGAGCCAACGTTCATCACCGCGTTCCCCTCCGATGCCCAACGACCGGAAGCGTCGAACCTCAACCCGCCGGCCAAGACCGTTGTCGCGAACTCTGCATTCGTTCGGATCGGGGCTGACGGAAACATCGCGTTGTTCAACGCGGTGGGCGTCGCTCACCTGCTCGTTGACGTGGTGGGGTACTGGATAACTGACGATTCCACTGAGGCCGGGCGATACATCAACTTCACTCGCAGTTTCCGGTACTACGACAGCCGACTCTCACCGTCGGGGCCGCTGACCAAGCCGTCGCCACGCTTCATCCGGGCGGCCGGCTTCCCTGACGGTGTTCCATCGATCCCGCTGCCGCCCGATGGGGGCTCCTCCGTGTTGTACAACCTCACCGCGACCGAAACGACCGCGTTGAGCTACATGACGGCATACCCCGGGGTATTGGGACTGAACCTGCCCAACGCTTCAACGCTCAACTTCCAGGCCGGCCAGACGGCGGCCAGCCTGACCGTCACCGGCTACGCCACAGATGGCACCGTCGCTGTCTACAACGCCGCGGGCGACGCCCACTTCATCATGGACGTGGCCGGGTTCTTCACCAGCGCCAGCTTCTAGTCGAACGAACGCGTCGCAGGGTCCGGCGCGGCGGTTATGAGTTGCTGGAGGAGTTTCGCCACGTTCGCCAGGTCAGCCGGGCGTGCGCTTGCCGATCGGGTCGCGACCGCTTGCAGGGTGCCTCGCTGGCAGAAGTAGGTTCGACGGTTCCAGGCGCTGGCGAAGGCCGGGATGTGCCAAGAACGAACGACATGACGTGATTGTGGTGGGCGGGGGCCTAGCCGGGTTGGCGGCCGCTCAATACTGCAGCCGAGCCGGGTTCGATGTTGTGGTGTTCAACCCCCATCCCGCTGGTCGCGCTCGCACCGATGATCGCAATGGGGTGTTGTTCAACCGCGCCCCCATGCGTTATACCGGGGTGGCGCGGCCGAGCGCGTGCTGAGCGAACTCGGCGTTCACACGAACGGTCATCCCCCGTTGAACGTGAGCGGTCGTAGCTTGTTCGAGGGCCGAACGTTCGGGCTTCCGTCCACAGCACGCTCACTCGCCACCAACAAGCTGCTCGGCCTGCGGGGTAAGGCGGCATTCGCCAAGCTGCTCGGTTCACTTCCCAAGCTCGACCCGACGAAGTATTCCGACGTCAGTGTGAGCGCACGGATCGGCGACATCGACCAGCGGGCGCGAGCCCTCGCGCTGGCCTTCACTCGTCTGGCGACGTATGCGGACGCTCCCGACCAAGTCTCGACCTCGCTACGTCAAGCGCGCCCGCAATGCCCTTCCTGCTCGGCATCGACAGCCCTCACTACCTCTCCCTACACAGCCCGCCGGCGAGTCTGGTGCGGGACTGATCAGCTTGGAGGGTCGTGCATGTGGCGCGGTACCTTGCGGCCAGCGACGACGCCTCACCGTCCGATCAGCGCCTTGAACTGGAACGCCACGCAGCCCACGCGGGCATCGCACCCGGCCACATCGCGGACTCGCGCGATCTCCATCGCATGACGGTGAGCGGCGCGCGGGTGACTGGGTCGGCACAGAAGACCAACTCGCCGACGCGGCACTGGCCAGCGGCACGCTCGCGGCCAGGCGCGTCGCGTCGAAGCTGTCAGCTCCTCGATGAGGACCACGCTGCGGACGCGACAGCGCCGGACCGCTGTGGAGTCGGTCCGGCGCTGTCGCGTCTTGTCCGGCGGAATGCCCGGAGGCGGATAGATCAGCGCACGATGCGCAGGCCCATCCCTTCCAGGCGGGGGGTGGTCTCTTCGACGATGGTGCCCAGGATGCAGGCCAGGGCCCGGATATCGTCACGACGGATAGTCAGCACCCGACCGTTGAAGTCCTGGCGCTGAACCTGGATCATGCTCAGGTAACGGGTCAGCATTTCCGCCTCGGCCCCGTCGAGCTGCTCCAGGCGGGTGAGGTCGATGGTCACCGACGCGTCGTCGGCGCCGTTGTTGCGAGCGGGGGCGGTACCGAAATCGGGCCCCTCGTCCTTGGGCAGGAGTTGATCCACGGGCACGCTGTAGAAGCGGGCCAGACGTTGCAGGCGGGGCACCGAGATGGCCCGTTCACCACGCTCGTAGGCGCCGAGCACGGAGGCCTTGAACTCTTGGTTCGAAGCGGCTTCGACGTCCTGAAGGGACAAGCGCTTCTGGCGGCGGATGGCGCGGAGCCGCTCACCGACCTTGCGGCCGTAGCTGGGCGGCATGTCCGAGCTGCCCACCTCGTTGTCGCTGAGCATGTTGCTCGATCTCCTTCACTTCGGAGGCATTCCACGCTCGCCATCGCGGTCTGACCGGCTGATTTGTTACGGAGTGTGAGAGTACGCAGCAATCTGAACCAAAATCAACCACCCAAAGCGTTTTCTCTCGGAGAGCGCGCAAAGGTCACGTGCTGAGACCGTAGAGCTACTAACAGTGTTGTAGTGGCCAGGGCTGCCGTCTCGACCCGCAGGACATGCGGTCCGAGACCCACCAGCGGCAAGCCGAGACCCAACTCGGTCGAGCTCCAGCCGCCTTCCGGGCCGATCAGCACTGTCTGGACGTCGGGGGTCAGAGGTCCCCCACCGGGATGGGCCATGGCCACCCCGGCTCCGGCGGCGATCTCCTCCAGGTCCCGGGGGCCGTCCAACCGGGGAAGCTGCGCCCGACGACTCTGGGCCCCGGCGGCACGGATCACGCGCTCGAATCGCTCGCCCGCCCGTCCTGCACGATCGTGGCGCAAGCGAACCACCGACCGCTCGGCGTTGATGACCACGATGGCGTCGATGCCCAGCTCGGTCACCTTCTGCACCATCCAGTCGGCCCGCTCACCCTTCGGCAACGCCACCGCCACTGACAGCGTGGGCGTGATGGCCGGCTCCATCTGCACGGCACCGATCGGCGTGGCACGATCGCCATGCAACCGGGCCAGCTGCCAGCTCCCCCGGCCGTCGCAGAGACAGATGTCGGCGCCCTCACGCACTCGCAGCACACGCTGAAGGTGATGAAGGTCGGCAGGGTCGATGCTGCGCCCGGCCAGATCGGCCACGTACACGATCGGCTCACGACGCGTGACCAGGACCGACGTCGAGCCTTCAGCTGCGGCAGCCCCATCGGGGTCCGGCGCGGTCGTGCCAGCACCGTCGGGCATCACGCTCGCCCGGGTTTCAGCGCATGGCCGAGCGCAAGCGGGCGAACAGACCCCGATCCGGCTCGGAAACGGACTCCTGGCGCAGCTCGGCCAGGCGCCGCAACAACTCCTCCTGCTCATCATCGAGGTCATCGGGGGTTTGGACCTCAACGGATACCAGCAGATCACCCCGGCCCCGACCCCGCACCTGGGGTACGCCGTGCTCCCGAAAGCGGAACACCGTCCCACTCTGCGTGCCCCGGGGGATGACCAGCTCCAGATCGCCGTCGAGCGAGGCGTAACTGAGCGTGGCCCCCAACGCGGCCTGGGTGAAGGAGATGGGCAGGCGATGGTGCAGATCGTCGCCGTGCCGTTCGAAGAACTCGTGGGCCGAAACCCGCAGATGCACGTAGAGGTCACCGGCACCGCCGCCGCGGGGCCCGGCCGCGCCGCGACCGCTGAGCCGCAGGGTGGTGCCGTTGTCAACCCCGGCGGGGATCTCCACCGGGTAGGTGCGGGCCTCCGTCACCCGCCCGTCGCCACGGCAGCGCTGGCAGGGCGAGGCGATGATCTGGCCCTGACCGCTGCAGCGCAAGCAGGGATTGGCGGTCACCATCTGACCCAGGAAGGACTGGCGAACCCGACGCACCTGGCCGGCACCACCGCAGTCGGGGCAGGTCTGGCTGGTGGTGCCGGGGGTGGCGCCGCTGCCGCTGCAGTCCTCGCAAACCACCGCGGTGCGCACGCTGACGTCCTTGTTGGTGCCGAACACGGCCTCCTCGAAGCCCAGGTCCAGAACCGTTTCCTGGTCGGCGCCGCGTGGTGGACCGCTGGGGCCGCGCCCGCCACGGCCGCCGGCCCCACCGAAACCGAAGCCGTCCATGACCATGCCCAGCAGATCATCGATACCGCCGCCGAACCCACCGAACCCGCCGCCGTTGGCCGCTGCGGCGCCTTCCTCGGGGCCGAAGCGGTCATAGCGGGCCCGGCGTTCGGGGTCAGACAGCACCTCGTAGGCCTTGGAGATCTCCTTGAAACGGGTCTCCGCCTCGGGATCGCTGTTGACGTCGGGGTGGTACGTGCGAGCCAACCGGCGATAAGCCTTCTTCAGCTCGTCGGTGCTGGCGGTCTGGGACACTTCCAACAGGGCGTAGTAGTCGGTGCTCACGATTCAGGACCCTCCGAGAGGCGATGACCCAACCGGCGGCTGACCACGGCCACCGCCGCCAGCGCCTGGGGATAGTTCATGCGGGTGGGGCCGAGGACCCCGATGGAACCGATGGGCTCGCCATCGATCGAGTAAGGCGCTACCACCAGGGAACATTCCGCCAGAGGGGCCATTCCGGTCTCGGTGCCGATGGCTACCTGCACCCCCCGGCCCAGCAAGTCTCGGATGAGGGACACCACCACGATCTGTTCCTCGAGCAGGGCCAGCACACTGCGTACGGTCTCCGTGGCGGTGAAAGCGCCGGCCACGTTGGAGGCCCCACCCACGTATACCCGGCCCGAGGCGTCCTCGTCGGGCGTGCCCAGCACCGCCAGAACCCGGCTGATGAGCTGATCCAAAGGGGCGTCCCCGGTGGCGCTGGGGGTGGTGCCGGCATGGAGTGATCGCCCCACCAGCGCCAGGTTCAACCGGGCGGTGGCGGCGGCCAGCTCGGTGTCGGTGGTGGCGGCTTCAAGCTCGAAACCGTGCTGGTTGACCGTGCCGTTGGACAGCACCAATACCACCAGCGCCTGGCGGCCACCCAAACCCACGACTTGGACGTGACGGACGGTGGCGGCCTGAGACGGCGGACCCACCACCACCCCGGCGTAGCTGGTCAAACGGGACAGCAGCCGGCTGGTCTCCTGCAGCATCTCTTCCAGGCGGCTGTGGGCCCGATCGAAGAAAGTGCCCACCGTCTGGACCTCCTGGGGGCCCAGATCGGTTTGGGCCAGATGGTCCACGAAGAACCGGTAGCCCTTCTCGGTGGGGACGCGACCGGCGCTGGTGTGGGGCTGAACCAGGAATCCCTCACGCTCGAGGTACGCCATGTCGTTGCGGATGGTGGCCGAGGACACCGCCACGGACGCCGAATGGGCGACGTGAGAGGACCCCACCGGCTGGGCCGTTTGGATGTACTCCTCGACGATGGCCGACAGGATCGATGACTTTCGTTCGTCCAACTCACGTACATCGGGCATGGTTCACCACCGGGCGCCGGCGCTCAGACACCCGACTTGATGCTACCGCCGTTGGTCCCGAGCAGGATCAACGGGTGATTCCGGTGGCGGCGGATCTCTAGTCATCGAGCTTGTCAGTCATCGAGCTTCAGCGCGGAGATGAACGCCTCTTGGGGTACCTCGACCCGGCCGATGGCCTTCATGCGCTTCTTACCGGCCTTCTGACGCTCGAGCACCTTGCGCTTGCGCGAGATGTCCCCGCCGTAGAGCTTGGCGGTGACGTCCTTGCGATAGGCCTTGACGGTGGATCGGGCAATGATCTTGCCGCCGACGGAAGCCTGGATGGCCACGTCGAACTGCTGGCGGGGGATCAACTCCTTGAGCTTCTCGGCCATGGCCCGGCCGTACTCGTCGGCCTTGTCGCGATGGATGACCATGGAGAAGGCGTCGACCGGCTCGCCGGCCAGCAGGATGTCGACCTTGACCAGGTTGGCCGGCTTGTAGTCCGAGGGCTCGTAGTCCAGCGAGGCGTAACCCTGGGTGCGACTCTTGAGCTGGTCGAAGAAGTCCACCACCACCTCCGCTAACGGCAGCCGGTAGCCGAGCTCGATGCGCTCCGGGGACAGGTACTCCAGCTTCAACATCTCACCCCGGCGGGCCTGGCACAGCTCCAACAGGGTGCCGGTGTAGTCCGAGGGGGCCAGGATGGTGGCCTTGAGGTACGGCTCGCTGATCTCCTCGATCTCACCCGCGGGCGGCATGTCAGCGGGGTTGTCGACGATGACCTCCCGGCCGCCGCGCACCGTGACCCGATATTCCACGGAGGGCGCGGTGGCGATGAGGCTGAGGTCGAACTCCCGTTCCAGGCGTTCCCGGATGATCTCCATGTGCAACAGACCCAGGAAGCCGCAACGGAACCCGAAGCCCAGCGCGCCGGAACTCTCCGGGAGGTAGCTGAAGCTGGCGTCGTTGAGGCGCAGCTTGTCGAGCGAGTCGCGCAGGCGGGGGAAGTCGTCCCCGTCGATGGGGTACAGCCCGCAGAACACCATCGGCTTGGGCTCCCGATACCCGACCAAGGGCTCCGCCGCGGGGTTGTTGAACTCGGTGATGGTCTCCCCCGAGCGGGCCTCGGCCACGTTCTTGATGCCCGCCACCAGGTAGCCGACCTCGCCCGGACCGAGGATCTTGACCGGGGTGGGGATGGGCAGGCGAGCGCCGATCTCATCTGCTTCGTGGGTGGCCCCAGCGTGCATGAACCGCAGTTTGGCCCCGGTGCGAAGGGTGCCGTTCTTGACCCGGATGGAGCTGATCACCCCCCGGAACTGGTCGTAGTGGGAGTCGAAGATGAGCGCCTGCAACGGGGCGTCGGCCTCGCCACTGGGAGCAGGGATCCGAGCGATCACCGCGTCGAGCAGCTCGGGGACCCCGGCGCCGGTCTTGGCGCTGATCATCAGCACCTCATCGGCAGGGATGCCAAGTATCTGCTCGATCTCCTCCAGGCACCGCACCGGATCCGCCGCCGGCAGGTCGATCTTGTTGAGCGCCGGCACGATGGTCAGGTTGTTGTCCATGGCCTGGTAGCAGTTGGCCAGGGTTTGAGCCTGGATGCCCTGGGCCGCGTCCACCAGCAGGATCACGCCCTCGGTGGCGGCCAGGGAACGGGACACCTCGTACCCGAAGTCCACGTGACCGGGGGTGTCGATCAGGTGGATCACGTGGTCTTTGTAGGACAGGCGGACGGACTGCAACTTGATGGTGATGCCGCGCTCACGCTCGAGGTCCATGGAGTCGAGGTACTGGGCCCGCATGTCCCGGGGGTCGACAGCGTGGCACAGTTCCAACAACCGATCAGCCAAGGTGGACTTGCCGTGATCGATGTGGGCGATGATGGCGGTGTTGCGGATGCGGGATCGGTCCATGGGGCGGTTCGACGCTACCAAGATCAACCCTGAAGTCCATCGACCCCGCCTTCCCGAGCTGGTCGGTGGCCGCTCTGCAGTCGGGCTCTGCGGGATGTGTTCGCCCCGAGCGATGCGGCCCGCTATCCTTTCATGGCCGCCTTTCCGGGGTGCACCGAGCCAGAGGAAGCCTGCCCAGTGGCGAACATCAAGAGCCAGATCAAGCGCAACCTGCAGAACGAGCGCCGCCGCCTCGCCAACAAGGCCGTGCGCTCCGAGCTCAAGACCCGGCGCAAGAACGCGCTGGCCGGAGCCGTGGCCGGTGCCGAGAACGCTGAGCAGCTGCTGCGCCTGGCCATCAAGCGAATCGACAAAGCCGCCGCCAAGGGCGTGATCCACAAGAACAAGGCCGCCCGGGATCGTTCCCGCCTCATGAAGGCCGCCGCCGCCCAACAGCAGTAACCGGGCCTGTTGGTCCGCGGCCCACTGCCGGTCACCCAGACTCAACGCGCCAGTGCGGCCAGTCGGGCCACCAGCACCTCCATGATCAGGGCCGGCTCCCAGGCCGAGTTGCCCCGCAGCGCCAGATCGGCGTCCGCCAGCAGGTCCACTGCCCGGCTGAGCTTGGCCGGCCCCAGCTTGCGGCCTTGATCGAGGGCCTTGCGGGCGGGGAACGTGGAGCCTTTGAGCCCCAGCAGCACCGCCGCCTCCTTTTCGGAGCGGGCCCCACTGCCGTGCAGCGCCAGCATCCGTTCCACGTGGCTGGTCAGGGTGACCATGACCTGCAATGGATGGCGTTGACCGCCACCGAGCAGGCGCCGAACCCGTCGGACGGACTCGGCGATGTCGCCCTTGTCGATGACGTCGGTCAGCTCCCACGGCGGCACCGATCCCGCCTCGCCGAGGAATGGTTCAAGCTCGGCCACGCCAAGCACGGCGTCGGTCCCGTAGGCGGCTTCGACGGTCTGCAGCAGTGATAAGAGCCGGGCCAGGTCCTCGCCGAGGTGGGCTTCGATCAGGGCCTTGGCTCGTGTGTCGAGCCGCACATTGCTACGGGCCAGCTGCTCTTCGATCCAGTCCCGTTTGCCGCTGCGCCCGCTCTGGGGTCCGGTGGTCACCAGCCGGCCCCCCGCCGCGGACACCGCGTCGGTGAGGGCCTTGGGGATGCGACCTTCCTGGAACACCAGCACCAGGTCCGTGGTGTCGAGCGGATCGGCCAGATAGGCCCGCAACGGGCCCAGGTCGGCGGTCTTGAAGCGGTGGATGCCCCAGCCCAGGACGACCCGTCGGGCGGTGAGGAACGGTGGGGTCTGGGCCGCGTCGACCAGTTCGGCCAGCGGGTAGTCCTCGCCGGCGAACTCCGCCAGCATCAGCGAGCGGTCCTGGTCCCCCACCCGCTCCTCGACCAGGCGCCGAACCGTGTCCCGGACGAGCACGTCATCGTCGCCACGCACCAGCACCACCGGCGACACGGCGGACGCGGTCTGATCGGGAGGAGCGGCCACCGCGCCATTCTTGCGGGCGGGCAGCGCCGGTCCTGCAACCAGCCGGCGCCGCGGCCTGCTCGATGCAAGACTTCACCCGGTCGGCAAGGACGCCGGCGGGTCGTTCTCACGCACGAGATGAGGACCTTCAGGAGGTCAGATGGACAGGCTTCGTTTCGGCATCTTCATGGCGCCGTTCCACAACCCCAAGGGCAATCCAAACACCGCGCTCCAGCGCGATCTGGCCACCATCGAATGGTTGGATCAGCTGGGGTTCGACGAGGCCTGGATCGGGGAACACCACAGCTGTGGCACCGAGATCATCGCCGACCCGTTCGTCTTCGCCGCAGTAGCGCTGGAGCGGACCCGTCACATCAAGGTGGGAACCGGGGTGGCGTCGGTGCCGTACCACAACCCCTTGTGGACCGCGGACCGGGCCATTCTGCTGGACCATCTCAGCCGGGGACGGTTCATGTTGGGGGTCGGTCCCGGTGCGCTGCCCACCGACGCCCACATGATCGGCATCCACCCATCCGAGCAGCGGCGAATGCTCGATGAGGGTATGGACGCCATCATGCACCTTTTGCGCAACGACGAACCGCTGACGATGAAGACCGATTGGTTCAACCTGGTCGATGCCAAGTGTCAGGTTCCCCCTTTCTCTGATTTCGATGTGTCGGTGGCGGCCATCGCCTCCCCGTCGGGGCCGCGTCTGGCCGGCAAGCACGGCATCGGGCTGTTGTCGATCGGGGCCACCTTGCAGGCTGGCGCCGACGTGTTGGCAATGCATTGGGACGTGGCCGAAGAGACCGCAGCGCAGTTCGGGCAGCGAGCGGATCGTTCCAAATGGGCGCTGGTCGGTGTGATGCACTGCGCCGAGACCCGCGAGCAGGCATACCAGGACGTACGTTTCGGTATCCAACACTGGTTCGACTATCTGCAGCACACAGCGGCCGCGCCCCAGTTCTGCCCCGAGGGGGAGTCCCTCGAGGATCGGATCAACTGGGCCAACGAGTCCGGGGTCGGCGCCATCGGTACCCCCGATGACGTGGCGGCACAGATCGACCGGTTGCACAAGCAGTCCAACGGAGGCTTCGGTTGCTATTTGATGATGGCCAACGAATTCGCCAACCCCGAGGCCACCCGACGCAGTTACGAACTGATAGCCAATGAAGTCATGCCGTTGTTCCAGAACAACACTCGAGACCGGCTGGCGGACGCGGAGCGCCGAGCCCAGGCGGTGCGCGAGAAGCTGAACACCGAGCAGGGCGCAGCGTTGCAGGCGTGGACGGAGAGGTACCAGGCCGAACGGGCCGGCTCCTGACGCTCACTCGTTGATGCCCTGGTGGCGACGCCGGCTTGAGGGAGGTCATGGCGGGATCGCTTCGAGGTGGGCGACAACCACCTCGAGGCGATCCCCGCGATCGGCCCGGACGAGTGCGACCGTCAAGGGACCCACCTGGTAGGTCTGGCCCGCTGCCGCCACAGACGCTTCGGGTCGTCTCAGGGTGCTCAGCACCAGCTCTGCGCCGATCACCCGGCGGAGCGCGTCGGCGGTCTCCCAGGCCGCTCGGGACGGGCTGGTCACCACCAACAGTTCGATGGGGCCGTCGGTCCGGGCCCGCAGCGTGCGCAGCAGCGACGCCGCATCGGCCGGGCCGGCCAGCACCAGCACGTCGACCCCATCCCGCTGATGGAGCATCACGTGCTGCGGGAGGTTCCGGGCAGGGGGCGTGCCCGACAGCAGCAGGATCGCCGCGAAAGCACCTGCAGCCGCTGCCGGCCCCCACCACCGTGGCCTGGGCCTGACGGCGGCGAGAACCGGACCCCGGCCCGCTTGGCTCTGGGGGCGTGTCGACCCCATCGGATGGGCCGCACCTCCGGCAGTCGCCGGGCCACTCAAGGATGGGAGTCGGAGGTGGCGGCGCAACGTGACGGCAAGTCCACCGGCGACGATCACCGCTGCAAGTTGCCTGGAGCTGAGGCCGGTGCTGCTCCAACGTTCACCCACCAGTGCCACCTGGCTGATCCACCACAACAGCACCCGGCTAGGCAGGTGCACCAGCAACGCCATGGGACCCGGCAACCAGCCAGCCAACACCCCGGCCGAGGATCCCCAGGTCATCAGCGCCCCGGCGGCGCCACCAGCGGCCACGTTGGCGGGCAGCGCCACCAACGGCAGCGGGCCGTTTCGCGAGACCAGCAGCGGCGCGGTCGCCAACTGCGCCGCCAAGGGGACGGCCACCGCCGCGGCGAGCCAAGCGGGCAATCGCAGTTGGAGCTGCAAGCGAGTCGACATGGGTGGTGAGAGCAGCAGGATGCCGGCGCTGGCGGCGACGGAGAGCTGGAAACCCAACGACCTCACCAACAACGGATCCGCCAGCACCAAGCCAATGACCGCCCACGACAGCACCCGCATGCCGGGTGTGGGTCTGCCCATGGCGGCGGCGATGGTGGCCAGTGCGGCCATGGCCACGGCTCGCAGCACCGAGGGCTCAAAGCGGGTGACCGTGGCGAAGAACACGAGCAGCACGACGACGGCTATCCAACGGGTGCCCATCCGAAGCCGGCGCAACAAGGGACCCGCGGCCGCCAGCACGAAAGCCACGTTCTGCCCGGACACGGCCAGAAGATGTGACAATCCAACGGCGTCGAAGGCGTGTCGCAGCACCGGCGGTTGGGCCCGGTCATCGCCCAGCACCAACCCGCTGAGGAGGGACTGTTGATCATCGGGCAACGATCGGGCTCCCCGGGTCAGCCGCCGGTGAATCTGGTTGGCCCACTGGTGGTGGAGGCGACCGGGACGCAGCGCCACCACGGTTTCAACGTCCAGCGCACCAACGACCCGACGCCAGGGGTTGATCCGGATCTGCTGGAGGGTCATCCCCCGCCGCTGACCCCGCAGCTCGACCCGGTCCCCTGCCAGTGCCTGGGCCAGCGCCCGGCCGGGGGCGCCGTGGGCCTGGAGGCGGACTCGCTCACCCTCGAAGCTCGCGACCACTCGGATCCCGGCGAACCACCGCTCGGGGTCCGTGACCAGCGTCGCCGTGCCTTGGACGGGGCCGGGGGTGGCGCTGACCAGTGTCGCATGGGCCCGATCGGACAGGGCGCCGGACAACGTGGCCAACGCCAGCACGATGCCAGCCAGTGCCAACGTCTTGCTGCGCACACGGCTCCGGATCAACCACGCCACCACTAGGCACGCCACCGCCACCAGAACCGACGGCGCCCAGCGGTACCAGGCACCCGCCGCTATCGCCACCGCCATGACCACGACGGAGCCGTCGCCCACCACCGACGTGTCCCCGACAACGGACCGGTCCAGCACCCGAGTCGTGTCACCGGTCCCCCGCAGCTCATTCGCGCCCGGAACGTGGGAGACCAGCGCCGGTGTCGATCCGGCGCGGAAGGGCTCACCGGCCAGGCCCGTCATACCCGCACCAACGGACGCAGCGCTTCGAGTTTGGCGGGGCCGATGCCGCGCACCTCTGCCAGTGCCTCAACGCTGGTGAACGGGCCGTTGGCGCTGCGGTGGGCCACGATCGCCGCGGCGGTGGCGGGACCGATGCCCGGCAGCTCGTCAAGCTGGTCCTCATCAGCCCGATTGAGGTCGACTGGTTGGTCCGGACCCGACCCTCCCGAACCGGGTCCGCCGCCTCCGGATCCGGCGCCACTGACGGCGGGAGGTGCGTTGAGCTCCCCCTGACGTGCCACGTGTAGGCGTGCACCGTCTACCAGTCGTTCGGCCAAGTTCAGTTGCGACGGGTCGGCGTCAGGGGCAAGGCCACCCGCGGCGTCAACAGCGTCCGCCACCCGGGCGCCGTCAGGGAGCCGGTGCACTCCGGGAAGGCTGACTGCGCCGGCAACGTGGATGAACAGCAGTTCCGGCGCCGGACGGGTCGTGGTGACCCGCACTGCCCGCGGTAACACGACTCCGTCGTCAGAGGCTGCCCCCACGCCGGGAGTGGCCCACCGCACCGCCACCGCGGCAACGATGCCGACGACCGCACAAACCAGCAGCAGTGCCACCGGCGACGTGCGGTCCGAGCTCCCGAACCCCACACGATCAAGGACGGCGCGGCCTTCCCCTCGCCAACGCTCGACTGCGGACATGCGCGTTCCCCCGGCTCGACCGGCAGTGACTCAGGGGGGAAGCGAGAAAACTCTAGTCCGCTCTGGGAGCGAACATGTGTACGATCCTACGAATGTTCATGGGATCACCGGTCGGCGCACCCGCCGCCGCTTCAAAACAGTCGGGACGTCAGCTTCTTGCGGTAGATGGCGGTCCGGGGGTCCGCTGCGCCCATCAGCTCCAACAGATCCACGTACTCCTGGCGGGCGGCGTCGTCATCCTTGACCCGGTCCAGCAGGCCATCAAGCGTGGCCTCATACCCATCGTCGGGCACGTTGGTGCGGGCCTGGGCAGCGATGAACCGTGTCTCCGCGGACTCCGGCACCCGGGCCAACAAGGTCAGCGCTTCCCCACCCCGGTCGGTGTCCACCAGGATCTGCGCCAACTGCAGCACCGCGGGTTCGAAGCCGGGGTCGGTGTCGAGTGCTTGTCGCAACGATGCCTCATCACCGGCGGCCACGAGCGCGTTGAGCGTGGTCTCAGCCTCGGTCGGCAACAGTCGGGCCACGAACTCCCGCACCGCCGGCTCACCCTGAGCGCCCACGAACGCGTCAATGACCTTGCCGTCTGCGATGGCAAAAACCGCGGGGATGGACTGCACCTGGAATGCACCGGCGACCTGCGGATTGGCGTCCACATCGACCTTGGCCAGCACCACCTGCCCGTTGGTCTCGGCGATGACCCGTTCCAGGATTGGCCCCAGCTGCTTGCAGGGGCCGCACCACTCCGCCCAGAGGTCGACTACCACGGGAGTGGTGGCGGAACGCCCAAGGACCTCTGCCTCGAAGGATGCGTCGGTGACGTCGATGCTCATGGGCTTTGTCCTGCTTCTGTTACCGGTGACCGGTTCCGGTGTCTGAGTGCCCGGAGCTCGGCCGGACCGAGTCCAGCCGGGCCGAACCCGCGAGTCCACGGGGAACCCCGATCGTATCGACCCGGCGAGGACCGACCAACCGTTCCTGTTTCCGGCGTCCAACCACGTGGAGGACAGCCGGCGCACGCCGTCCGAGCCGGATGCGGGGGTACCGTAGGGACGGACGGACCGTCACTGGCGGGTCGGGCTGCACCATCTTTGGCCACGCCCCAGGCCCCGCAGGGACCTCCGAACCCGACCCTTGGACGTGACGATGGCCGATCTCTTCCGACTCGAGGCGCCGGAGCTGCCACGGGCTCCGGTGCTGATCTGCGCCGTCGACAGTTGGATCGACGCCGGGCTGGCCTCTTCCCGGGCCCGCTCCGAGCTGCTGAACACCGCCAACGCCAGCCTGGTGGGTCGATTCGACTCCGAAACCTTGGTCGACCACCAGGCTCGCCGACCGGTACTGCACCTGCTGGACGGGGTCAACATGTCGCTGGAGTGGCCAACCATCGACCTACACCTGGGCGAAGACCCCGACGGTCGGCGGTTCCTGCTCCTGGTCGGGGCGGAACCGGACCGGTTGTGGCCCACGCTGGCCGCCAAGGTGGTGGAGCTGGCCCGGGAAGCCGGGGTGCGTCGGGTGCTGACCCTCGGGGCCTATCCGGCGCCCGTACCCCACACCCGCGCCCCCAAGACGGTGGCCACGGCCAGCACCCAGGCCCTGGCAGACCTGATTGGTTTCGTGCCCGGGCAGCTCGCCGTTCCGGCGGGGTTCAACAGCGCGGTGGAGCGGGTCTGCGCCGAAATCGGCCTCGAGGCTTGCGGCTTGTGGGCCCAGGTCCCTCACTATGTGGCCAACCTGCCTTACCCGGCCGCCACGGTGGCATTGCTCGAGGCCATCACCAAGCTCGCCGACCTGCGATTCGAGCTGACCGAACTGCGCCGCGCGGCAATCGAGACCGGGAGCCGGATCGACACCTTGATCGCCGGCAACCTCGAACACGTGGCCATGGTCGGCCAGTTGGAGAAGCAGTACGACCAGCACATAGCGGCCACATTCACCGTGCCCACCGCCGACGAGCTGGGCGCCGAGCTGGAACAGTTCCTCCGCAACCAAGACGGCTGAGTGTGCGGGGTCCGCGGGGCATTCCGCCGAGCCCCGCGACCAGCGACCACCCGCGGTTTCGCCTGGGTCGCTCGTGTCAGGATCGAGTCACAACGGCGGGGACGGTGTCGATCGAAGGAACGTAAGCACCGCCCGAACCCGGCGATGTTCGGTCTCACTGGCCTCGAGGCCGAGCTTTGTGAAGATGTGGTTGATGGCTGCCTCGACGGTCTTCTCGCTGATGTGGAGGCTTCGCGCGATCGAGCGGTTCGAGCGACCCTCGGCCATAGCGGCGAGCACCTCACGCTCGCGGGGTGTGAGCGTGCCGATGGCGCTGTCGGGCTCACGGCGGCGTACCAGGTGCTCGATCACCACCGGGTCGATGGCCGAGCCGCCGGCGCCGATGCGGCGAATGGCGTCGGCCAGATCGTCAGGATGCAACACCCGGTCCTTGAGCAGGTAGCCGATGCCCACGGCACCGGTCTCGAGCAGGTCGATGGCCCGACGGGCTTCGACGTACTGGGTGAGCAGCAGGATGCCAACGGTCGGGCCCAGCTCGGCGCGCACCCGGCGGGCCATGTCGAGCCCTTCCAGGGTGTGCGTGGGCGGCATGCGGATGTCAAGGATCACAACCTCGGGCATGAACCGACGGACCAGCTCGAAACCGGTTTCGGCGTCGACCGCTTCGCCCACCACCTCGAAACCGGCGATGCGCAACAGCTGCACCAGCCCCGCCCGCAGCAAGGCGCTGTCCTCTACAACGGCGACCCGCACGGCATCACCACCTCGATCCGCGTGCCGGCATCGCTGTTACTGGTGATGGAGACGCGGCCGTTGGCGGCGGAAACGCGGTCCTCGATGCCCCGCAGTCCGCTGCCGCCCCGCGCGTCGGCCCCGCCCCTCCCATTGTCAGCAACGGTCATCTCGACCTGCTCCCCTCCTCCGGTCACGGTTAGCTCGACTTGGCACGGCCCAGCATGTTTGGCGGCGTTGGTGAGTGCCTCTGCCGCGGTGAAGTACAACGCCGCGGCCACCCCCGGGCCGGGTTCCCGCTCGAGTCGAATCGTCAGCTCGACCCTCAGGCTCGCTCGATCGGCCAGCGATTCGAGCGCTGCGCCAAGGCCGGACTCGGTGAGCACGGCGGGGTGCACACCGCGAGCAAGGTCCCGAAGCTCCTCGATGGCGGAGCTGAGCTCTGCCACCGCCTGCTCCAGCGAGGCCCGCACCTCGAAAAGCTGACCGGAGGCGGCCTTCACTTCGGCGAGACGTAGGCCGATGCCCAGGGCCACCAGGCGTTGCTGGGCCCCATCGTGCAGGTCGCGTTCGATTCGCCGACGTTCGGCATCGCCGGCCTCCACGATCCGGGCCCGGGAGCGCGCAAGCTCGTCGACGCGGGCTTCGAGCTCGACCCGCATCCGTTCATTCTCGGTCGCGAGTCGGATGGTGGCGGCGATGGCGTTCACCAACCCGGGATCCTCCAACAGCACCACATCGTGGTCCAACGCCGCCAGCGGGCGGGTGCCGCTGCGAACCAGGGTCACAGCCCGACTGAGGGACGTGAGGTCGGGCTCCACCGCCGCCCCAGCCTCGTCAACGTACGCGCCGCGCGTCTCGGACCAGGTGCCGAGGCGCAGGCTGGGGTCGCCCAGCGAGCGTGCCAGGGCGACCTGCAAACGGGCCACCGGCACCGGCTCGGTGAGATCACCGACGATGTCGATCACCGCCGAGCGGGCCCGGCCGACACGGCGCAAACCGATCGCCAACGCCGCGCTCGTGAGACCCACCAGCACGAACCGCACATACGTGACGCGCAGTGAGGTGCCAGGCACGTCTCGATACCAACCCCGAAGATCCTCCAGGGACCATGCCGCGGTCATGAACGCCGCGGACGCCGACGCCGGGGACATCATCCGACGACCTTGGGTGCCGCTACGCCACCACCGCAGGCCGAGCAGAACCAGCACGGCCACCATCAGCCCGGCCCGCACGTAGGGAAATGCATCCTCGACCAGGGTCCACCAGCGCTGGTCCCTGACTGGCAGGTAGCGGTTGCGGGTGCCGTACCCGGCCACGTCGGGCGGCACGTACAGCAGGAGCCTGGATGCCACCCGCACGACATGGACCCCAACGGTGGTGACCAACAGTGCCGATGACGCCCGCCCGACCAGCCGCCCAGTCGGATACGCAAGCAACGCGGCCACGAGGAACACGTCATAGACGCGGGTACCAGCCCACGCCACCGCCTGGAAATGACCATTCAACGCCGATTCCAGGCGGCCGATCGACCAGCTAAAGCCCGCCGCAGTGAGCAGCCACCAACAACGATTCGCCGGTCGACGATGCCACACCGCAAGGCCCGACACGATGAGTGCGAACCCGGCGGCCTGCTCCAAACCTACGTAAAGGGCAGGACGCCCATTGCGGTGTTGGGCCAAGGCCGCGGCGCACCCGAGCCCGAGCCCGAGTGGCAGCAACGCAGGCACCAGCCGGGAAATGGCCCGGGGGGTCATCGACGGATCATCCCACGCCACGCCGGGGGGTGGCAGGGGGCTAACCCTCGGAACATTGCAGGGCTGGCCCTGCTGCGGGCCCGGATGCTGATCGGTACGTTGAGTGCTAGCCGCTGTTCACGCTTGGAGGAGGACGAGATGGCAGGACATGTTCGGCTGGCCGCCGCGCTGGTGTTGGCCACATGCTTGGGCTGCGGTGCGGACTCCGAGGACGCCAGACCCCGCCCCGCCGAATCGCCTGGGACGTCTACGGTGCCCGGCGGCGAGGTTCTCTTCGCCGACACCTTCGAGGACGACCGCAACCGGTGGGGCGAGATCGAGGACGGCGAGTTCGGCACCATCCGCATGACGGAGGGCGATCAACGCTGGATCGACGCCACCGGCCGTGTCTTGGTGTGGGGCCCGGGCACGTTGATCGACCAGGTCGAAGCCGGGACGGTGGATCTCACCAACGTCACCGTGCGCGCCGAACTCACCGTGGTCGACGGCGGCGGCGTCTTCGGCGTGGCCTGCCGGGTCGGGCCCGACGATGACGCCGACATGCAGTGGTACGAGTTCGTGGTGCGCGACGGTTACGCCGCTATTCGCCTGTCCGACGAGCAGAGCCACATCGAGGTCCTGGCCGAGGGCTCCGACGCTACCATTCCGTTCGGTACGGCGATCAGGGTCGAAGGAACCTGTCGAGATGACGCAGCGGGAGCGGCGCACCTGGCGTTGGCGCTCAACGGAGCCGAGGTGCTGGAAGTGACTGTCGATGAGCCTTTACCGGGAGGTTGGGCGGCGCCGGCGGCGTGGACCTATCCCACCCACGCGCCGATGAACGTGCATTGGCACGAGTTCGCCGTGCTGAGCGCGTAGCGGATGGTCCCTCGACTGGACCGCGGCCCTGGAATGCTCAGACCGGCTGGAGTTGCGCGTCCAGGTATTGCTGTTTGCAGAGGGCCCGTTGCAACTTGCCGGAGCTGGTCTTGGGGAGCGTGCCGGGAGCCACCAGCACCACCTCGCGAACGGGCAGGCCCACCGACTCACGGACCTTGTGCTGCACCGCGCTGCGCAGCGGGGCGTGGTCCGCGATCTTGGTTTCGGCCACGACCACCAGGGATTCCTTGCTGTGACGGCCCGGAACCCCGAAGGCGATGACGTTACCGGCGCGGACCCCTTCGACCTCGCCGACGGCCCGCTCGACGTCCTGGGGATACACGTTGCGGCCACCGACGATGATCAGGTCCTTGATGCGCCCGCAGATCACCAGGTCACCGTCCACCAGGTACGCCAGGTCCCCCGTGCGCAGCCAACCGTCGTGGAACAACGCTTCGGTGGCCGCGGGATTGTTGTAGTAGCCGGGGGTCACCGAGCTGCCCCGGATCTCCAGTTCACCCACCTCACGGTCAGCGCGCCGCACACCGCTGAGCGGATCCACGATCCGCAGCTCCATTCCGTCCAGCACCTTGCCCAGCCTGACCAGCTCGCGGCTGCCCTCGGCGCCGGTGGCGGCGGGCGCTGCGTACCCCTCCGCTTCGAGGACCCGTTGGTCCACGGGGTCAGTGCGCAGTCCGGCCAGCGGCTCGGGGAACGTGCCGCCGATGGCCACCTCAGCCATGCCAAAGGCCGGGAACACCGCACCAGGTCGCAGTCCATGACGGGCGCCGGCCTCGATGAACGCCCGCACCGAATCAGGATCAACCGGCTCGGCGCCGTTGAGCCCGATCCGCAACGAGGAGAGATCCAGGACCTCTTTGCGGTTGCGCAGCGCCCGGGCGGCCAACACCCAGGAGAAGTTGGGGCCAGCGGTGGCAGTGCCGCCGTATCGGGCGATCCACTCCATCCAGCGGCCGGGGTCGCCCAAGAAATCCTGCGGGGCCGCCAACACCAGGTCCACACCCTGGGCCATGCCCAACAACAACAGCCCCACCAGACCCATGTCGTGATAGAGCGGCAGCCACGAGATCAGCACATCGGCCTCGGTCATGTCGGCCCGACGGACCATGGCGTCGTGGTTGGCGCAGATGATGCGATGGGGGATCATCACCCCCTTCGGCGCCGAGGTGGAGCCGCTGGTGAACTGCAGAATCGCCAGGTCATCAGGGCTGAGGGTCGGGCGCTGCCAGCCTTCGGGACCATCGCTGAGCGCTTTGGTCAGCAACTCCTGCATCACCCCCCACGGCGGCACATCGGGACCCTCCACGGCGTCACCGAGGAACGGGGCCAGGTCCTCATCAACCAGCAACAGATGGGTATCAGCGTCACGAACCCGGGATCTGGTCTGCTCGACGAACTCCTCCAGGGAGCCCATCCGCATGGGCAACGGCAGCACGATGAGGGTGGCACCGGCCAGCCAGACACCCTGCATCACCGTGACCAGCGCGCGAGAGGTGGGCGCCAGGATCGAAACGTGCCCACCAGTGACTACGCCCATGCCCTGCAGGTGGGCTGCGACCGCTTTGGCCTCCTGATGCAGCCGGTTCCACGACACCCGATCTTCGCCCCCCCCGACCACAAAGGTGACCGAGCCGTTACCGGTGGCGGCGCGCTCGAGGCGCTCCAGAAGTGTCGGGGCCAGTTGTTGCACGGGACTTCGGACCGCCGTCGCTTCGAAATCGTTACCCGGTCCGCAACGGACCCGTTCCCCACAGTTCGTCTCGGGCCCGGCGCGGAGGGCCTACTACCGTACGACGCCATGTCCAGCCCTGCGCCAGGATCCCCCACCACCGGGTCCGAGCTGCCCGAACACCGATACACCGCCCGCTTGGCCGAGCAGATCGAGGTGCGCTGGCAGGCCCGCTGGGACGCCGAGGCCACCTTCGAGGCCCCCAACCCCGCTGGCCCCCTGGCCCCGACGGGCACCGCGACGAAGGCCGCCGAACAGCCCAAGCTGTACGTGCTCGACATGTTCCCCTACCCCTCCGGCTCGGGTCTGCACGTGGGCCACCCGCTGGGCTACATCGGCACCGACGTGTACACCCGCTTCAAGCGCATGTGCGGGTACAACGTGCTGTACACCATGGGTTTCGACGCCTTCGGTCTGCCGGCGGAACAGCGGGCGGTGGAGACCGGCGAGCATCCCCGGATCTCCACGGAGGCCAACATCGCCAACATGACCCGCCAGCTGCGCCGGTTGGGACTGGGTCACGATCAGCGCCGGGCCATCTCCACCACCGATGTGGCCTTCTACCGCTGGACCCAATGGATCTTCCTGCAGATCTTCAACAGCTGGTACGACGAACGCATCGGGAAGGCCCGGCCAATCGCCACCCTCGAGGCCCAGTTCGCCGCCGGGGAGCGGGTCACCCCGGACGGCCGTGCCTGGTCCGACCTTGACGGCACCGAACAGTTGCGGGTGCTGGACGGTTACCGACTGACCTACCTGGCCGATGCTCCGGTCAACTGGTGTCCGGGGTTGGGCACGGTGGTCGCCAACGAGGAGGTCACCGCGGACGGCCGTTCGGATCGGGGAAACTTTCCGGTCTTCAAACGCACCATGCGCCAATGGCTGATGCGCATCACGGCCTACGCCGACCGGCTGGTGGAGGATCTGGACACGCTGGATTGGCCCGAAGCCATCAAGTCCATGCAGCGCAACTGGATCGGCCGGTCCCAGGGCGCCCGGGTGGATTTCGCCACCGCGGCTGGACCGCTCACCGTGTTCACCACCCGCCCTGACACCCTGTTCGGGGCCACGTTCATGGTGCTGGCCCCCGAACACCCCCTGGTCAGCCTGCTCACCACCGAGGAATGGCCCGCCGACACCCGCCCGCCCTGGACCGCTGGCGCCGCCACTCCCGCTGAGGCAGTGCAGGCGTATCAGCGAGCCTCGGGAGCCAAGTCCACCATCGCCCGCCAGACCGCAGAGCGGGACAAGACCGGGGTGTTCACCGGATCCTTCGCGGCCAACCCGGTCAACGGCGCCCCACTGCCAATCTTCATCGCCGATTACGTGCTGATGGACTACGGCACCGGAGCCATCATGGCCGTGCCCGGGGAGGACGAACGGGACTGGGCCTTCGCCGAGTCGTTCGACCTGCCGATCATCCGCACCGTCCAACCCCCCGCGGATTGGGACGGCAAGGCGTACGTCGGTGAGGGTCCAGCGATCAACTCGGGGTTCCTCGACGGCCTGCACATGGTGGAAGCCAAAGCGGCCATCATCGCCTGGCTGGAGGAGCGCGGGCAGGGTGCAGGGACCATCACCTACAAGCTGCGGGACTGGCTCTTCTCACGGCAGCGCTACTGGGGCGAGCCGTTCCCCATCGTGTACGACACGGACGGCGTGGCCCGAGCCCTGCCCGACCACTTGCTGCCGGTGACCTTACCCGACACCGACCAGTTCTCTCCACGCACCTTCGACGCCAACGACGAACACTCCAACCCCGAATCCCCGCTTGACCGCCTGGGTGACTGGGTCAACGTGGAGCTGGACCTGGGTGACGGAATGCGAACCTACCGCCGGGACTCCAACGTGATGCCGCAGTGGGCCGGCTCCTGCTGGTACGAGCTGCGCTATCTGGACCCCACCAACAGCGAGCGCTTCGTGGACCCTGAGGTGGAACGGTATTGGATGGGCCCGGACCCCGCCCGTCCCGGCCACCCCGGAGGCGCGGACCTGTACGTGGGCGGCGTGGAGCACGCGGTCCTGCACCTGCTCTACGCCCGGTTCTGGCACAAGGTCCTTTTCGATCTGGGCCACGTGAGCTCCAGCGAGCCGTTCTACCGGCTGTTCAACCAGGGCTACATCCTGGCGGCGGCGTTCAAGGACGAGCGCGAGGTCTACGTGGAGGCCACCGAGGTCACCGAGCGTGACGGTCAGTACCTCCACGAGGGCCGACCGGTCACCCGGGAGTACGGGAAGATGGGCAAGTCCCTCAAGAACGCGGTCACGCCCGACGAGATGTACGACGCCTACGGGGCGGACACCCTGCGCATCTACGAGATGTCGATGGGCCCCATGGACGCCTCCCGCCCGTGGGAGACCAGAGCCGTGCCGGGCGCCTTCAGGCTGCTGCAGCGGGTGTGGCGCACCATCATCGAGGAGGATTCGGGCACGGTGCGGGTGACAGACGGTGAGCCCGACCAGGCCACCGCCCGATTGCTGGCCCGCACCATCCAGGCGGTGCGGGCGGACTACGAAGCGATGCGGTTCAACACCGCGGTGGCCCGCATCACCGAGCTCAACAACCACCTCACGGCGTCCACCTCCGGCCCGAGTGCCGGCGTGCCACGATCGGTTGCGGAGACCATGGTGGTGCTGCTGTCACCGCTGGCCCCGCACCTGAGCGAGGAACTGTGGAGCCGGCTGGGACACGCAGAGTCCCTGGCCCGCCACCCCTTCCCCGAGGCGGACCCCACGCTGCTGGTGCAGGACACCGTGGAAATCCCCATCCAGGTCAACGGCAAGGTCCGGGCCCGGGTGTCCGTCCCCGCCGACGCCGACGCCGACGCGCTCGAAACCCTGGCCCGGGCAGACGAGAAGGTGGCTGAGCAGCTGACCGGCAAGACCGTGCGCAAGGTCATCGCGGTGCCCGGCAAGATGGTCAGCTTCGTGGTGGTCTGACCGCGCACCGCTGCGGGCGATCCCTGCGGATGACCAGTGGCGTGACGGGTTCGCGGCTCGTGCTCGTTACCCGGGGGTGAGCGCGGCCAGGGCGTCAGGCAAGGTGGCGGCCAGCGCGGCGGCCAACTTGTCGATCAGCATCTCGTCGACCTCACCGATCTGGCACAGCACCGGGCCCGCCATGCCCACCAGACGAGCCTCGCTGGGCGGATCGGTCGGCGGGTCCAACAGGGCGTGACCGGCATGCCAGCGCAGCGTGCCAGTGCCGTCCAACACTGCGCTCACGAAGGCCACCCAACGGGGCGAGCCGGCCTGGGGCGGGGCCAGCTCCCCGGCGTCGATGGCCAACCCGCAGATCACCGTGAGGCGGGGGCTGGTCACGTTGCGGAGCAGGGTGAGGCGTAGGCCATGGATCCACGCCGGGGCGGCCTTGTCATCGGGGGCGGCCGGGTCAGCGATTGCCGGCGTCTCCTTCGCCCCAAGGCCCAAGCTGGCCAGCACCAGGCTGATGCGCTCGAGCCGGGGGATCAGGGTGCGGGCCATGATTTGGGTCAGCTGGCTACGGCGCTCCCCCACCTCGGGGTCCATGGTGCGGGGTCGGGAGACCATCACCCGGATGGCCGTGGCCGCCACCTCCAACTCGGTGTCGAGAGAGGCCACATCCAGCGGAACATCTCGGTCCGCCAGCGTCCACAGCACCGACAACGGCACCGCCCATCGCTGCTCCCCGAAACCCATGATGCGGTCCCCGGGGTGCAGCAACAGCCCCCGACGATACGCCCTCGGATGGCGTCGACGGAAGGCATCAATCGGGGCCAGATCCGCGGCGGTGGGGGCCCTCGTCGAGAGGATTAACACCGGGATCACCGCGCCGGAACGGTCCTCCAGCAGCAGGTCGACGTCCAGCTGGGAGGGTTTGGCACGCCCAAAGCTGATGTTCACAGGGTGACGGGCCCAGGAGTTCTGCGTGTAGAGCTCGTGCAACACCAGGGTCCGCATTGCCAACTCGGCCTCCTCGGCCGCGGTGAGCTGGGGAGCGGGTAGCGCGGTGAGGAACCCGGGATCGCGGAGGTAGACCCGAAGGCTGTCCCCCTGGCGTCGGAAGCGGGTCCAGGCGGTGCTCAGCCGCACCACGCCCAACTCCTCGAGCAGCGCCAGATCCTGACCCAACTTTGAGGGCGACACCCCAAGACGCTCGGCGTCAGCAGCGAACACGACCTTGCTGTTGGCCCGGGAGCGGATCAGCACCATCGTGGCCCGCAGTCGGGAGATCTCCGCTGGGCTGCAGTGGACCAGCTTGGCGTCGATCCGCTCGCCGTAGGCTGTGGCGCGCGCCGCGTCGTCCCCCAGCCCGATCAGCGGTCCGAGTCCCCCGGCACGGCTGCGTTGCACGTAGTCGTCGGTGCTGAGCGGCTCGAAGGGCCAGCTGGCGGGATCGCTGCTGAACGCCGCTGGGATCAGCCGGCCCACCGACCCCTGGAGTTCGCCTTGGGTGAGGGGACCCATGCTGACCTGGGGCAGGCTCCAGCTGCCTGACTTCCGGGCCGTCGCCTTCAGACCGTCCGGAGCCGCCACCACCAGGTACTGGCCAGGTGTCTGCAATCGTTCGATCAGCAGCTGCAGCTCGTCGAGCAGACGGGGCACGAGGTGCACGTCGTCGATGACCGCGGGTGCGCCCAGCCGGCTGAGAAACCCGGCCACGTCAGCCGTCGCTGCCGAACAGGCGGCCTCGTCCTGTTTGAGGCTGACGTAGGTGGCGTTGGGCAGCGCGGCTCGGGCGGCGGTGGTCGTTCCGGCCATGCCGGGCCCCACCAGCAGCACGACGGGGTGGCGGGACAGGGCGCGGGCCAGCGCCTCCGTCACCCCCCTGCGGTGCTGTTGTGCGCCATTGTCGGACATCCTGCACGAACCCCTCGCGTCAGCTTCTCCACTTGTCGACATGCAGATGTAGGAGGTTTAGTCCGCGCTTCGATTCGGCGCAGTCGGGCACGTGGACTGGCTAAGTTCCGGCCATGGCCGATCTCGAGCGCTATGCGTCGTACCAGCACCTCCTGTTCGAACAGCGGGACCACGGTGTCCTGTGGATCACCATCAACCGACCCGAGCGGTACAACGCCACCAACAATCGGCTGCATTGGGAGCTGGCCAAGGTATGGCTGGACGTCAGCGAGGACCCCGACACGCGGGTAGCGGTGATCACCGGGGCCGGCAAAGCGTTCTCAGCCGGTGGTGACTTCGAGCTAATCGAGGAGCAGACAGGCAACTTCGACCGGATCCAGGAGGTCGCTAAAGAAGCGGCGGACATCGTCTACAACATCGCGGACTGCGCCAAGCCGGTGATCTCCGCCATCAACGGGGTGGCGGTGGGAGCCGGGCTGGTGGTGGGCCTGATGGCGGACATCTCGATCATCGCCACCGACGCCCGCATCACCGACGGCCACATCCGTTTGGGGGTCGCCGCCGGGGACCACGCCGTGATCCTGTGGCCGTTGCTGTGCGGGCTGGCCAAGGCCAAGTACTACCTGCTGACCTGCGACTTCCTGGATGGCGCGGAAGCCGAACGGATCGGGCTGGTGAGCCGGGCGGTGCCGCTGGAGGAACTGGAGGCCACCGCCATGGAGTGCGCCAACAAGCTGGCCACCGGGCCCCAGTCCGCCATCCGCTGGACCAAACGCAGTCTGAACCTCTGGCTCAAGCAGGCGGCCCCCGCCTTCGAGGCATCGCTGGCGTACGAGATGCTGGGGTTCTTCTCCGGCGACGTGCGGGAGGGCGCGGCGTCCATTCAGGAGCGACGGCCGCCGAAGTTCCCGTCAGCGCCCTAACTGGCAACCCGTCAGCTCGTCAACTCGTCAAGCTCGGTCAGTTCAGGAAGTTGTTCACCGCCACCACTGAACAGCGCACGCTCCGGCCAGTGGACACGAAGCCGTCAATGGTCCACGACTGGCTATCACCAGGCGCCACATCGAAGGCCACCTTCGTGCCGGTGTCCACGACCTCGCCCTGCTGGACGAACTCCACCTCGACCTCGAAGTTGCGGGTGTCCGAGGCGGTGTTCTCGATCGTGCCCTCCGCCACCGCGGCACCGCCCCGGTCAAGCTCGCAACGGTCGATCTTGATCTCGAAAGTGTCCGGATCGGCCGAACCCAGCGCCTCATCGACCGCGTCACCGATGGCCTCCCCTGTCCTATCGGCCGCTGAGACGAACAGGGCCCAGGCACCGACACCGATGGCGATGCTCAACACCCCAAGGATGAGGCCGGCGAGGGCCTGGCCCTTTTTGGCCCCGCCCAGCTTGCCGGCCTTGGCCATGCCGGCGATGCCGAGGCCGATGGCCACCAGTCCCGGCAGGAACACCCCGCAGAGGACCACGGAAACGATGCCGACCACCAGGGCCGCGGTCGCCACGCCGTTGCTGGCGGCGCGCTGGCACGGACCCATATGCACTCTGGCCGGGCCCGCCTGGCCCCCTGCCCGCAGCCCCGAAACCCGGCTGGTTGAAGCCAGCTGGGCTATAGCCGGACGGGTTGAAGCCGGACGGGTTGAAGCCGGACGGGTCGAAGCCTGGAGGGTTCGCTCCGGGAAGGTTCGATCCGGGCTGGGCCGGCGGACCGAAACCGGGCTGTGGCGGTTGAGGCGAGCCAGCTTGACCACTAGCGGGCGGGTTGAAGCCGGGCGGGTTGGGGGGGTTGAAGCCGGGCGGGTTGAAGCCGGGCGGATTGAAGCCAGGCGGGGCGAAGGCTGACGGACCGGCCCCCGGCGCAGGGAACGCCGAGGGAATGGACCCGCCCACCTGGGGCTCAGCCGCCCCGGCCGGGGGAAGGGCGCTCCCCGGGCCAATGCCGAACGGTCCCGTCGGTCCACCCGGTGCGGCGTCAGCTGCCAATTGAGAGGACTCCTCCCGGGGCGCGGCAGGTCCGGTGCGTTGCTCGGCCCATGTCGACTCGGCAGCTGCCGCTTGGCTGGGCTCGCCCCAGCTCGGCACGTCTGACGGCGACGATGGGGCTTCCCCCCAGCTCGGAGCGGACGGCACTGACGGGGCAAACGATGCTGATTCGCCCAAGCCCGGTGTTCCGGGAACGGATGGGGCGAGTGAGGACGATTCGCTCCAAGGCTGCACCTCGGCCGGGGCTGAGGGAGCGGTACCCCAACTCGGCGCTTCCGGCGCAACCGGCGCGGACTCACCCCAACTGGGCGTGGAGGGCACCGGCGCTGGAGCCTCGCCCCAACTCGGAGCCTCGGGGATCGGCTGGGCTGGAGCACCGCCCACTGCTGGGATGGCAGCGACTTGGGCCGTTGCCCCCCACGCTGGGTCCGACGGCGGGGTATCGGGCGCGTCCCTGCCCGCCGCCCGTTCGAACGGGACTGGTTGAGACGGGGGCTCGAGGGCCGTGACGACAGTGGCCGGGGCAACCGGGGCAGGGGTCTCGAGCCCGCTGGGGCCGACAGCGGGGGCGGCCGGGAGCACGGGCAAGGCCGGGAAGGCTGCCGGGGTGGGAGCGGCGGGCGGGACGAGCGTGAAAGGTCCCGGCGTCTCCGACTCCGCGGCGCGCTCCGAGTCGGGCCCTGACAACGGCCACTTGGACCCGGGAGCCGGACCCGCGGCGAAGAGGTCCGGCGAGCCATCAGCAGCGCCAGATGGAAGGGTGACGGTCGATTCGTCCGGCGCGTCCGGTACGGGTGGTGCAGCCGGCGCCCCGGGACCGGTGGGAGCGGGCCACGACGCCAGCGTCGCTTGACCCGGCGGGGTGGCGGCCACGGCGGGCGGCTCGGCGGGCTCGGGCGGCTGGAAACTCCAACCGGTTGAGGCCGGCGGGGCCTCGGTGGAATCGTCCGAGCCCTCTGGCTCCGGTGGTCCCCAACTGGACGGTCGGTCTTCGGGACGGTCACTCACAGCCGGGTCACCCTTTCGTTGCCACGCAGATGAACTGTATCCGCGATATGACGGTGAGTGGTCGACTGTTCCGGGAACGTGTTTGCCTGCTTCCGCGGCCACGGTGGTAGGCTGATCAGCCGCACGGGGCTATAGCTCAGGTGGAAGAGCGCTTGCATGGCATGCAAGAGGTCGAGGGTTCAAGTCCCTCTAGCTCCACCCCGTAACCGCTGGTCAGAGGCGGTGCTGGTCGAAAAGCCCTCTTGCGTTGACCTTGAACTGGGAGCAGTTCTGGGAGCAACGCAGGAGGGCTTTTGCCATGGCGGGCAGCAAACGGGGCAACGGTGAGGGCTCCATTTACTTCGAGCAGGCCACCCGGCGCTGGCGTGGGGCGGTCACGTTGCCGGACGGGTCTCGACGACGCGTGTCCGGCCCCACCCAGAAGTCCTGCCAAGACCAACTGCGGGCCATCATCGCCGACGCGGAACGGGGCGCGGCACCGGGCGCAGGACTGACCGGAAGCGGACACGCCGGCGCCGAGGCGCTACGTGTCGAGACCTTCCTCGACGACTGGCTGACCAACATCGCCCCGGCTCGGGCAAGGGGTCCGCTCCAGCAACACCGTCGACGGCTACCGCTGGGCGATCGAAAAGCACCTCACCCCCGCACTCGGCGGCTTGGTGCTCGCCGCGCTGACCCCGAGGACGTCGAGCGGTTGCTGCGCTCGATGGCCGGCCGGGGCCTGGCCCGCAACACGATCGTGCGGGTCCGTGCCACCCTGGTTCTGGCGCTGAGCCACGCCGAGCGTCGGTCGATGGTCAGCCGCAACGTCGCCCGGCTGGCCGAGCTTCCCGTCGGCGCCAAGCCGGCTCCCGAGAGTCGCTCACTGACCGTCGACCAGGCCCACATCCTGCTCGATGCGGCTCGCCGCGACCCGTTGGAGGCGTTGTGGGTCACCGGGCTGATGCTCGGGCTGCGACCGGGAGAGCTGACCGGCCAGCTGTGGATCGACGTGGACCTCGACGCAGCCACGCTGCAGGTGCGCCGCTCACTGAAGAACGAATCCACCGGGCTGCGCCTGGGCGAACCCAAGACCCGCCGTTCCTACCGCGGCCTCGACCTGCCGCCCCAGGTGGTCGATACCCTCGATCGCCATCGGCGCCGCCAGCGTGCGCAACGCCAGCTCGCCGGTCCGGCGTGGATCGAGCACGGGCTGGTGTTCACCGCCTCGGTCGGCACCGCGCTCGACCCGGCCAAACCTGCGGCGGTCGTTCTCCGCGCTCACCCGCCAGGCCGGGCTCGGCCACTGGACCCCGAAGGAGCTCGGACACTCCGCCACGTCATTGCTGTCCGCCGCCGGCGTCCCCCTCGAGCTGATCGCCGACGTCCTCGGCCACGACGGCACGCGCAATGACCGGCTCCGTCTACCGCCACGCCGTCAGACCTACCGTGGCCGCCGGCGCCGAAGCCATGCAGCGCCTCTTCTCAGCTGATTCGGCGTGAACGCTCAGAGCCGGGCGGCAGGCGAGCTCCGGGTGCGGTTCCAGAGGACGGCGAGCCCTACCCCCACAACCACGGCGAGCAGCGCGACAGCGATGGACCCACCTCGGCTCAGTTGCAGGTAGTACGAGTTGGCTTCGACCGTGCCGTTCCGTGACGTCGAGTTGGCCAGCAGCGGTGTCCGCCACCCGTCACCTTTGACGGGCCCCGATGAGTCCACCGGCGAACACGACCGCGTCAACGGCCGCCAACATCTGCAACAACAGCCGCCACCATCTCACGTGCGGAGCGTTCCGAGTCGGTCAACGCAACGCAATGAGGAATTGGATGATTCGGAGCGATCGCTGCATCCCCTTCGGCCTCCAGGCGGCGTCGAACGAAGTCAGCCAGCTCGCCGATGGGCACGCGACGCGATCGGCCGATGGTGAAGGACCGCGCCTCCCCCGCTGCGAGCAGCTCATAGAGCTTGGCCCGGCTGATCCCGAGCCAGGTCGCAGCATCGACCACGGTCAAAGACCCACGCTGCTGCGCCGCCGGCCGCGTCCCGAGGTCACCCAAGTCGGGTCGACCGGGCTCAGCACTCGCCATGTTCACGGTCCCGACCTGCGACACCGCAGCCATTGCGCCGGGCGCTTTCCAGTCGAACCGGTTCCATGACCAACCCAAGGGACGCGCCAGGCCGTTGCGTCGGACAGCGGCTCTACAGGATGCACAAGGTGGTGACGGCGAGCGACCGCAGGCCCCTCTCGATGGAAGCGCCCGATGAGGCGACCTGCACCGCTCCAGTCGGAAGTGGGGGCCTGAAGCGGAGCCGAAGCCCAGAGGAGCCGGTCGAGCGCGAGCCTCGGCCTGCCGCTACTTGATGTTGTCCGGACGGGAGTAGTTCGCCATGATCAGTGACCTCCTACCGGTTGCGCCGACCGCATGCGCGGGGATGCGCCGGTTGCCCCTACACCTCGTGGGCGGACCGTTGGCGTGACCACCTCCTGCCCGGCGGCGGTCCGCAGGACCTCCGGATGTGTCTGAGCGTTTTCCGTCGTCTGGAGCAGATGGACGTGCGCGTTGGATCTGGGCTATGGCGGCGCCGGTTGCCCGCGGGCCGGGGCCGGTGAGCCGAGGGCTGAGTCCTTCAGCTGGGATCCATCCGGCTTTCGGCGGTCATAGACACCTTCCGACGGTTCAGCGGAGGAGTCGTTCGGCAGTGGCACCGAAGCTGCTGACGATGGCGGGATCTCGCTTGGCTTTGGCCAGCAGCAACAATCCCTCCATCTGGGCGACCAGGGTCAATGCGATGGCGGTGGGATCGAGTTCTGCGGCCAGTTCGCCGGAGGTCTGGCCGGCTTCGATGGCGGCGGCGAAGGTGGCGGCCATCTCGTCGAACACGTGGCTCACGCAACAGCGGATGGCTTCGTCGGTGTTGGCGAGCTCAAGGGCGAAGTTCCCGAACCGGCAACCGGAAATCGCTCCCTCGGTGTCCAGTTCGAGGGTCAGGCTTGCGGCGAGCTGCTCCCCGAAGCGATGGAACGTGTCGATGGTGCTCGACTGCTGGAACGCCGGGGCGAACACTTCAGAGCGCTTGCGCTGCCAGGACCGCTCGAGCAGCTCGACCGCCAGCGCTGCTTTCGAGTCGAAGAAGTAGTAGAAGCTCCCTTTGCGGACATCCGCCTCGCGGCAGACATCGGCGACGCCGACCGCCTCGTAGCCGCGGTAGCGCAACAGCCGGTCGGCCGCGCTCAGCATGCGCTCGCGTGGCTCCCGTTGTTGTGCCGCCCGCTCCCCGCTGCTGGGGCGTGGGAACTGGTCCGATCCAGTGCTCACGGCGAGCAGTGTAGTTGCCCGACCAGGCGAACGCCTGCGACTAGTTGACCGGTCGTCTAGAGGTGATTAGCGTGCCGCTGCCGAACGCCACGGTGGTCAGGTCACCAAGTCCCGGTGCACCTGGAGTCCGCCGTGACCTGCTGCGAGCTGAGGGATCCACGACCATGAACCGTGTCCGATGACGGCGCCACCCCGACCCAACACTGCCGATGACCGTTCCGAGATCGAGGAGCCGAGGACGGGTCGAGACCGCGCCGTCGACTGGATGGCCCCGCTGGCGGCGACTGCCTCGATGGTGGTCATCTTCGTCGCGTTGCTCGCCGTTCCGGTGCAGGTGGCGTCGGACCGAGAGCTGTCGCCGGCGCAGACCGCGTCGTGGATCGTCGCCCTGTTCGGGATCCCTGCGGTGCTCAGCCTGCTGCTGATCTGGCGCTATCGCCAACCAGTCGTGCTCACCGGCAACGTCTTCGTCTGGATCTACCTCGTCCGCCTGGAGGAGACATCGCCTGGAGCGATCTCGTCGGCGCCTCGATGCTCGCCGGCGTGATCGTGACCGCGCTCGGCCCGCTGCGGCTCACCCGCTTCCTGACGCGCTGGCTGCCATCGTCCATCGTGTCCGCGCTGCTGGCCGGCGCCGTGCTCGGCTTCTTCATCGACCTCTTCAGCGCCCTCGACCGCGAACTCCTACTCGTCGGCGCACCGCTCATCGCCTATCTCCTCGCTCGATCGACCGGACGGGCCTGGCTGCCACCGATGCTGCCCGCCTTGGTCGCCGGCTTCATCGCAGCCGCAGCCACCGGGAAACTCCACTCGGTGCCGAGCACCAGTGTCCTGCCGTCGATCACCGTCACCTGGCCCACGTTCTCACTCACGGCGATCGCCACCGTCACCCCCGTCGTGGTCCTGTTGATGACGCTGCCCACCAACATCCCCTCGATGGTCCTGCTCGAAAACAACGGCTACGAACCACCCAAAGGCACCATCGGCACCGTCAGCGGGCTCAGCACCATCGCCAGTTCGCTCCTCGGCCCCTCCGCAACATCGCTGTCACTCCCCGGAACCGCCATCTGCCTGGCACCCGACAGCGGCAAACGCCGGCTGCAGCCCTACATCGCAGCCCTCGCCTCCGTCGGCGGCCTGGCCATCGCCCTGTTGGCCGGCATCGCCGCGCACACCGCCACCATCGTGCCGCGGGAGCTGCTCGTGGCAGCGACCGGCCTCGCCGTCGTCGGGATCATCGCCACCTCCCTCGGCTCCGCAACGCGTGGACCGCTACTCCTCGGGCCGCTCTTCACCTTCGCCATCGCCATGTCCAAACTCTCCCTCCTCGGCCTCGGCTCCTTCGTCTGGGCAATCGCCGGCGGAATCGCCGTCTCACTCCTCCTCGAACGCAAACAATTCCTCGAACTCGCCGCCACCACCCGCCCCTGACCCACCCTTTCCCGAAGCCAAGCATCCCGCCGAGAAAGCGCAGCATGGACCCTGCCGGCACCTAAAAGAGAGCGCCGTAGCGCGGAGCAGGCGTTAACGAACCGCCCGGCATCGGCACTTCCCGAGCGGCACCAACGATCCACCCCCCTGCATCGACGCCGGTCACAGAACGTCGAGAACGCAACGCGGCCCGGCGACCGGAACGCTCCTCGCTCGACGCACGACCGGAGCGTTCGATCGCCCCTCCCAGAGACGCAGAAAATGTGGGGACACAACCGTGTTCAGTTCCTGCGGACCGCCGGAGCAGGAGGTGGCGTGCGCCACCGAACAACGCACGCAAGTCGTGGCCGGACCCCCGTCAGCGAGCGACGTCGCTGCCGCACCGGTGCTGCGCGCCGGTTTGCCGCCAGGCATGGGACGGAGCAGGCGCTGCGCTCGTACCCGCACCTCCCCGACCATTGGTCGACGACTCCACCTCCCGGTCACCGACCGTGACCGGGAGGTGGCGAAAGTGTGGCCGGATACCAGTAGGTGGAGCGTTCACGGCGGTCCGACGTTAACTGAGGACGTGCCTCGGTCCCGCCGCCGGGCGAGCGATCATCGGCCGGTGATCGCCACGACGTCCACCGTGTCGTCGGCGTAGAAGTGGCGGTACCAGACCTGCACCGCGGACTGCTCAGCGACGATGAGCGTGGCTGCTCGCACCTCGTACTCGGGCTGCTGAGACAGCTCGGCGATCGGCACGCTCGGCGCACGCCACGCTTCGTCGCCGATCTCCGCGAGGAAGTGCCGCACGACGCGCTGGGCCTGGGTCGGTCGGCACTTCCCGACCGACCCAGGCGTGGTACTCCTCGATGTCGCGAAGCGGCACTACTCGACAGGCAGCGTGCGAGCGAGAAACTCCGCACGCGTCAACACTTGTGCCGGCTCAGCTGCGTCGAGCCGCTGGATCGTGCGCTCCAGGCCCGAGCGGAACGCAGGATCGGCCAGCGCCCGCTGTGCGTCCACCCACGACCGATCGAGCGCAGCCTGACGCTCCAGCGCCTCTGCACTGAGATCCTCACGCCGCAACGCCATGCCCCCACGCTACCCGCTGACCACCTCGCGGGTCAGCCCAACCCTCCCCCGCCTGACCCCTTGTCGACGCCGCCCCAGACCTCTTGTCTCGCTCGTCGTGGGAGCGGATTTGGGAGCAACTGCCGTCGAACTGCCCCAGACGGCGGTGGACACCGGTGGAAGGGAAAGCTAGCCTGACCAGCACTTCATGGATGTCGGTCGACCTCCCTGGACGCCCCCGAGGCACATGGCATGCAAGAGGTCGAGGGTTCAAGTCCCTCTAGCTCCACCCCGTAAGCGCTGATCAGAGGCGCCGCTGGCCGAAAAGCCCGCCTGACTTGCCTCGAAGCGCACATCCTGCTCGATGCGGCACGCCGCGACCCCCTGGAAGCGTTGTGGTCACCGGGCTGGTGCTCGGGCTGCGACCGGGAGAGCTGACCGGCCTGCTGTGGCTCGACGCAGCCACGCTGCAGGTGCACCGCTTCCTGAAGAACCAATCCACCGGGCTGCGCTTGGGCGAACCCAATTGCTGTCCGCCGCCGGCGTCCCCCAAGAGCTCATCGCCGACGTTCTCGGCCACGACGGCACGCGCATGACGGGAACCGTCTACCGCCACCCCGTCCGACCCACCGTGGCCGCCGACGCTGAAGCCATTCGCCGCCTTTTCTCCGCTGATGCCGCGTGAACGCTCAAGGGCGGGCGGCCCGTGAGTCCGCCAGCCTCCGCAATCTGGAACAACCGCCGTCGCCACCTCACCTGCGCACCGTCCACCGCTGGTCGCTACGACGCAATCAGGAGTCGGATACGTCGGCGAGATCGCTGCAGCTCCTTCGGCCTCCAGGCGGCGTCGAACGAAGTCAGCCAGTTCGCCGACGGGCACGCGGCGCGATCGGCCGATGGTGAAGGACCGCACCTCTCCCGCGGCGAGCAACTCATAGAGCTTGGCCCGGCTGATCCCGAGCCAGGTCGCGGCATCGACCACCGTCAAACAGCCGCGCTGCTGCGCCGACGGCCACGTCCCGAGGTCACCTGGGTCGGGCCGACCGGAGTCAACACTCGCCATGCTCACCGGTCCCCCACCTGCCGACCGCCAACTACTCGTTGTGCGCGGCGGGAAGTTCGGCAAGAGCCGTTTCGTCCCACACGGACCACGTGTCGCTGAACTCCTCGCCCGGCAAGTCGAAGGAACCGCAAGCCAAACATTCCATCACCTTGTTCCTGGCCTCGAACTCGCGGTCCCGGAAGGAGTGCCGCCGCCTCGGTTGCATCGCCTGGGCCACTCGTTCGCCGTAGGGTGCCTGCTGCGCTGGTATCGCGAAGGGCTCGGTCACCGAGCTCGATTGCCTGTCCCTCGTCGAATCGATCACCAGGAACGGCTCGCCAGGCGCCGGACATTCCCCTATGTGGTCGAATCTCGCTCCGTCCACGACCGAACCGGGATGTGCGTCCTTAGGCTGTTCTCCAGGTGGCCTTGCGTGGGCAACATGGGTGAAACCTTGGCGCGGAAGCGTCTGGCGTTCGGGCTCCGGCCGCGTGATGCACCCGGGAGCGGTGACAAGAGGAGCGCAACATCGTGGCCATGCACAGCGACCCCACCGACATCGCGGCGCAGCTGGTATCGCCGCTGGACCCCCACGTCATCGTGCTGTTCGGGGCCTCGGGGGACCTGGCCCGTCGCAAGCTGCTGCCGGGACTGTTCCATCTGGCGTGCGCCGGTCTTCTGCCCGACTTCCGGGTGGTCGGCACCGCCCTCGACGACCTCGATGACGAGGGCTTCCGTGATGTCGCTCGGGAAGCCTTGCGGGATTTCGGCCGGCGGCCGGTGACGCCGGAGGCCTGGGAGCGGTTCTCGGCCCGGCTCAGCTTCGTCAGCTCGACCAGCGGCGCCGAAGGCCTGGCCAAGGCGGTAGCCGCCAGTGAAGCGGACATGTCCAGTCTGCCTCGGCGCCTGCACTATCTGAGCGTGCCGCCCAGCGCCGCGCTCGACGTGGTCCAACTGCTCGCCGACGCTGATCTGGTGGAGCGATCCCGCATCATCATGGAGAAACCCTTCGGGGTGGACCTGGCCTCCTCACAACGGCTGAACGCGGCGTTGCACTCCACCTTCGACGAGCAGCAGATCTTCCGCATCGACCACTTCTTGGGGAAAGAGGCGGCGCTGAACATCCTGGCGTTCCGTTTCGCCAACGGGTTGTTCGAGCCGATCTGGAATCGGGAGCACATCGACCACGTGCAGATCGACGTGCCCGAAACCCTCTCGCTGGGCTCACGGACATCGTTCTACGAGCGCACCGGTGCCTATCGGGACATGGTCGTCACCCACCTGTTCCAGGTCCTGGCGTTCATGGCCATGGAGCCACCCACCGCGCTGGACTCCCGGGCCATCAGCGAAGAGAAGAATAAGGTCTTCCGCTCAATGAGCCAGATTGATCCATCCTCGGTGGTGCGAGGCCAGTACACGGGCTATCTGGATGAACCAGGCGTGCGCCGACATTCAGAAACCGAGACCTTCATCGCCCTCAAATGCCACATCGACAATTGGCGTTGGGCCGGAGTGCCGTTCTACCTGCGAACCGGCAAGCGGATGGCCGAGGGGGCCCGGATCATCTCCATCGCCTTTCGAGAACCGCCCCGCAGCATGTTCCCGGCCGGCTCGGGGGTGGGCGCCCACGGACCCGATCATCTCACCTTCGACCTGGCCGACGCCTCCAAGCTGTCGCTTTCGTTCTATGGCAAACGTCCGGGGACCGGCATGCGGCTGGACAAGTTGAGCCTCCAGTTCGCGCTGCAGGAACACGACGATGTGCTGGAGGCTTACGAGCGGCTGATCCATGACGCCATGTGCGGTGACCATACGCTGTTCACCACCGCTGAGGGCATCGAGCGCCTGTGGGAGCTGTCAGTACCGTTGCTGCAGAACCCGCCGCCGGTTCGACCCTATGCGCCTGGCTCGTGGGGCCCGAACGCCATTCACCAATTGATCGCACCCAACGCCTGGCGCCTTCCCTTCGAGAGGGCGTGGCGGGCCAGCTGAGCGACGCCCAGCCAACTCCGCTACCCCCGCCCCGCAGCCCCCGCAACCTCCCCCCAGCGCAGACCACCGAGCACCACTGAACGGACAACGCTATGCAGATCGGCATCATCGGGCTCGGACGGATGGGGGCCAACCTCACACGGAGACTGATCCGCTCCGGCCATGAGGTTGTCGCGTACGATGTGTCGCCCGAAGCGGTGCAGCAACTGACGTCAGAGGGGGCCACTGGAGCGACGTCCCTGGACGGCTTCGTGAACAGCCTGGAGCTACCCCGGGTGGCGTGGATCATGGTGCCGGCAGCGTTCGCCGGGGACATGGTGAATCAGCTAGCAGAGCGATTCGGCCCCGATGACATCATCATCGACGGTGGCAACAGTTACTACGTGGACGACCTGGCCCGGGCCCAACAGCTGCGGACCCGGGGAATCCACTACGTCGACGTGGGCACCTCCGGCGGGGTGTTCGGTCTGGAGCGGGGCTTCTGCCTCATGATCGGCGGGGACGAGGAGCCGGTGCAACGCCTCGACCCCATCTTCGCGGCGCTGGCCCCCGGCTTCGATGCTGCTGACCGCACCCCCAACCGGACCGGAGAGCTGACCACCGCCGAGCGCGGCTATCTCCACTGCGGCCCGCCCGGCGCCGGCCATTTCGTGAAGATGGTTCACAACGGCATCGAGTACGGCCTGATGGCGGCCTACGCCGAAGGTTTCAACATCCTGGCCAAGGCCAACGTCGGCAATGTGGAGCAATCCCACGACGCGGAGACCACGCCATTGCGAGACCCGTCGCGCTACCAGTACGACCTGGACCTCCCAGCGGTGGCAGAGGTGTGGCGACGCGGCTCAGTGGTGGCGTCATGGTTGTTGGACCTCACCGCCAACGCCCTGGCCGAAGATGCCGATCTGGACGGCTTCTCGGGACGGGTGTCCGATTCCGGTGAGGGCCGCTGGACCATGCTGGCTGCCGTCGAGGAGGGCGCGCCGGCCCACGTGCTGGGTGCGGCGCTGTTCAACCGGTTCGCGTCACGGGGCGAAGCGGATTACGCCGACCGCCTGCTGTCAGCCATGCGCAAACAGTTCGGCGGCCACGGGGAATCACCGAGGACCTGAACGCTCAGCGCAGCCAGCTCCGCAAGCGGGGGTCACGAGCCCGACGCCACTCACGCTTCCAGGCCATGGGCGCGGCGATCTCTTCAGCAAAGCTTTCCGACAGTCGCCCACCGAGGAATGCTTCACCTGGGCTGCCGACCTGGCTCACCCCGGCCAGCCAGGTTCTGGCGGTGACCGCATCCTGGGTGGCGCCGAGGGTGTCCTGCAGGCCGGTGAGCCGCCGTGCCAGCTTGTCGGTGGCACCACGCGAGGAGGCACTGGCCAACTCGGCGGCGTAGCGGGCACGTTTGGCCGCCTTGCGCACCTCATGCAACGCCTCGGTGGCGGGCGGGTCCTCCAGGCCGTTCACCCGATTGGTCACCCGATCAAAGGCGCGGCCCGTGACCTTCTGCATGGCCTTGGTGGCACCGGCGTCAGCCACCTTGGTGGAGCGCACCGGTGGGTCGAGCGCCAACCGTCGAAGATCCGCAAGCAGCCCGAGATACCGGCTGGAACCCATCACATCGATGAGCGTGGCCAAGGCCTGCGTCCGTTCCCTCCTGACCCGCTCTTGCAACGACACGGCGGCGCCGGCGTCATCTGCGCCGTCCTCCACGATCGCGGACTCCCCGTCCGATGATGGTCGGCCGGGTAACGCTGCGACAGGCCCGCCCTCGAGCGCCGCGGCCTCGCCGTGCGCGGCCCGGGCAACAGCCATCGTCTGCAGCTGCGCCGCCAGCGTGTCACCGAGCACATCGAGATCTCGCACCTGGCCGAGCATGGCCCCGAGCCAGGCCAGCTCTCGCCGCAAGCCCTCGACCCGGAACTCGTCGCAGTAGGGCTCAAGGGATTTGAGGTCCGACCGCAAGCGACGGGTCGCCACCCGGGCCTTGTGGATGTCGTCCATCTCCCCGGACACCCGGATGAGGGGATCACGCTCGAGGAGCTGGCGATACCCGGCGGTGATGGCCGCGGACACCAACTCCGCCACGGTCTTGGGACGGGCGCTGGTCGTCGGGATCACCGCCCGCCGGGGCCATGAGACCAGCACCCGGGCCACCTTGGGCGTGGGATCGGGATCGCCTGCTCCGGCCTTGGTGAGCACCTTGGCAGCGCGGCGCAACACCGACCGTTGACCGTCGAGCAGCTCCACCTCCACCTCACGGAACGCCGGGCCTGGGCTCTCCCCCACCATGGAGGTGACCTCATCGTCGGCCACCTCGACGGTGCTGTCACCCTTGCGCACCTTCAACCGGCGGCTCAAACGGTGGGTGGTCACCACGGCCACGGGCACCAGCGACCGGCGCCCGATGACCCCGAGCAGGGCCTGACGGGCAGCCGCGGGAGGTGCGCCGTCGGGATCGTCGAAGGTGATCTCGCGTCGGTTGGCCAGCTTCGAGGGTGGGCCGGCCAGCTTCAGCGTCCAGCCGGATTCCGAGCCATCATCAGCGTCGCGGTACCGCAGCGAATGCCCCCAGCCGGTGAGCAGCAGGTCATCGGTGTCCCAGTACGTGGCTTTCAGCACCACGTGGGCGGCGGAGAGCTCCTCGAATCCGTTGAGGCGGGGCATCTGGAAGCCGGCCGGCGCCGCCACCTTGACCTCGAGCTCGGTCGTTCCCCTGCTGTCCACCATCTGACAACCTCCAGCGCTTGTCGGCCGCTTCTTCGACCAAGCGTGCGCACCAGTGCTGAGCCATCGGAGTTCCAGCCTCGGTGGACACCGTACCAATGGCACATGAACAAACCGTGTCCGAGAGCCGCGGGGCTTCGTGGACGTTCAGTCGGCGCTGATGTCACCGGATCCGGAGATGTTGGTGCTGAGGGCCGGGGTGCCGACGTAGGTGATGTCACCGGAACCATCGATGGTGGCGGCGAGGGTGGAGGTGGCCTGCACCCGCACGTCGCCGCTGCCCTCGATGCGCACCGTGGCCCGTTGCGCGACGAGCCCCCCGGCGTCCACGTCACCTGACCCGTCGAGGTCCACGCTGAGATCGTCGGACGTCCCGGCCAACTCGATGTCCCCTGAACCTCGCACCGACAGGGCGAAGCGGGCTCCGGCCAGACCGGTGACGGTGGCATCAACGCTGCCTTCGGTGGCCAACTCATCGAGCGTGGTGGCCTGGACAGACACCCGCAAGGTGGCGTTGCGCAAGGAGGTCCCGCTGACCAGACCGATGATCAGCCGGCCGCCCACCACCTCGGTCCGCACCAATGGCACCACGTTGTCATCGGCCTCGACCTGCACCCCCTCCTGTTCCCCGCGGACGATGTCGACGGTCCCGAATCCGTGCAGCTCCACGGCGTGGAACCCGCTCAGCGCCCGGGCCTCCGTGATGATCACGCCGGAGCCGGTGACGGTACCGGCGGGAGCGGTTCCCGTTGTGCCGTTCGAGGAACCGACCACCGAACCATTGATGCGCACCTCTCCCCCGGCGATGACCACGCCGGTTTGGGACCCATCGATGCCGACCTTGCTGGCCTCGGAGGCGATGACCGCTGTCGATCCGAGCGTCGAGGCAGGGGGGGCTGCGGGGGCCGACCCATCGGCTCGCGCCAGCGCCGGCGGCGGCTCCGGCGAACCACCACCGCCACCGCACCCCGCGGCCACTATCAACAACCCCGAAGACAGGAACACTGCGCCCAACAAGCTCGCCATGGCCACCATCGGACCATCGACGACGCGGGACCGCATCGGGGTTTCCCCCTATTCGCGACGCTCGCGATCGAGTGACCGTCGTCACCTATCGACCGTGAGTCAACCCCATCCGCTACGTTCAGCCACCCACATGACAAGGGGGATCAATGGCACGAAGGACGAGTGCAGCCTTGGTCGCACTGACGCTGCTGGCGGGGGCCTGCGGCAGCGACGATTCAGGTAGCGACACCGCGGCCGAGGACGACAGCAACCTCATCCAGGAGGATCTGCTGACAACCACTTCGGAGGGCGACCCGGGGGCGACAACGTCGGTGACCGCCGCACTAGTGAAGGAACCCACCTCCATGGAGGAATGGGAGGCGCTGTGGAAGAAGGAGCGCGACGCCACCGTCAAGCGCATCAAAGACAACAAGTGGGGGCTGCAGCCCGACGGCAAGACCGTGCTCGGTCCCGAAGGCTTCAAGATCGACTTGACGAAATGCCCATCCGGCTGGAACAACACCGAAGGTCTGACCGACACCGAGATCAAGCTCGGTTCCACGGCCCCGGCCTCGGGCACCCAGGCCACCGGGGTGTACATCAATCAGGCCATGTCGGTGTTCTTCGACTACTACGCCGAAAAGGGCATGTTCAAAGATGTGAACGGCAAGAACCGCAAGGTGAACCAGATCATCAAGGACGACGGCTACGACCCGGCTCGGACCATCCCGCTGCTCGACGAGTTGATGGACTCCGAGAAGGTCTTCGACGTGATGGTGCAGGGCTCGCCCAACACCTTGAAAACGTACGACAAGGTGAACCAGAAGTGCATCCCCATGCTGTTCAACAGCACCGGCCACCCGGCGTGGGGTGATCCCATCAACCATCCGTGGACCAACGGCATGCTGTTGGCCTACAACATCGAAGCACTGCTGTGGGGAAACTTCATCGATGACCACATCAGCGAGTTCCCCACTGGCGATGTCACCGTGGCCTCGCTGGTGATGAACAATGACTTCGGTAAGGTGTACGACCAGGCCTTCAAGGCGTATCTCACCACCTCACCCAACAAGGACCGCATCAAGTACGTCAGCGAGCTGATCGAACCGCAAGCGGCAACCATCACTGACGCCATGACCACGTTGGCCTCGAAGAGCCCCAACATCTTCATCGGCATGGTCACTGGAACCCCCTGCGCCCAGTCCGCTATCGAGGCCTCCCAGAACGGCATGAACGAGAACGTGAAGTATCGCTTCATGCCCTCGGTGTGTAAGAGCGCCACTTTTGTCGGCAAAGCCGCGGTGGGTGACGCCGCCAACGGCTGGTGGATCATCGGTGGCGGGTTCCGGGACATCGCGGCCCCGTCGGAGGACAACAACCCATACGCCAAGTGGGGCCGGGAGGTGCTGACCGCCAAGGGCTATGACTACAAGGCGTCGGCGTTCTTCGCCTTCGGTCTGGCCTTCGGTTGGAGCCGGGCTCAGGTCTACGCCGTGGCCGGCCAGCTCGACGGTGGCCTGACCCGCGCCAACATGATCACCGCGGCCCGTTCCTTGGACATGACCCCCGCGGCCTACCTGTGGGGCGTCAAGGCCAACCTCAACGGCAACAAGGACGCTTACTGGATCGAGGGTTCGGAGATCGCCAAGTACGAGACGGCGACCGGCTCATGGGTGCCACAGGGCGACATCATCGAACTGTCGGGCAAGTCCCGATTGTGCGCCTGGAACCAGACCACCTCGGTCTGCGAGTAAACCCGTAGGCCCAGTAACCCCGTAAAGCCCGGCTGATCATCGTGGCGCACCCGCCTTCGGGAGGCGCCACGATGATCAGCGGCGGCGTGACTGCTGCCACGCAGGGTCCGCGATCGGCGCCGGTGCTGCTAGGATGGCATCACAGCGACGACATTTGGGTCGTCCGCGAGAACCGTTCGTCGGTTTGTGTGCCGCCCGCGTCAAACTCGACGCGACCCTGAAAGTGTCTGCCCAGCGGCTCGGGCGACAGCAAGGGTTGGCATGTCACCTGTTTCCTCCCGGCCGCGTCGCGCCCGGCGTCCCCATCACATTGACCCGTCGGCCCCGCCGCGCTCCCCGCAGCCGCCGCGCCGCCGGTGACCCGCCCGGCACCGCCCACCGGGTCCGTGAACGGGACCGTTTCCCATACCGACCCGGTGTCCTGCGATGCTGTGGGCTCCGACGCTGTGTCCTCGTTCGGCGCGCTCGGCCTGCCAGGGGCGTTGTGCGAGGTGCTCACCCGTCAGGGCCTCACCGAACCGTTGCCCATCCAGTCCGCCACCGTCGCTGATGGGCTGGCCGGCCGGGACGTGCTCGGCCAGGCGTCCACCGGGTCCGGCAAGACCCTGGCCTTTGCGCTGCCGCTGGTGGCCCGGCTGATGACCACCAAACCCAACAACGCTCCCGGTCGACGCCGACCGCGGGCGTTGGTGGTGGCCCCCACCAGGGAATTGGCCAGCCAGATCGACGCCGTGATCAAACCGCTGGCGGCCGCGGCCGGTCTGCGCAGCGCCACCATCTTCGGCGGTGTCGGCGCGGCTCCGCAGCTGGCGGCGCTGCGAGCGGGCACCGAGATCATCATCGGCTGTCCCGGCAGGCTGTTGGACCACCTCGAGCATCGGGCCCTGGACCTTGGCGGCATCGAGGTCACCGTCATCGACGAGGCCGATCACTTGGCTGACGTCGGCTTCCTGCCCATGGTCAACCGCCTGATGGACGCCACTCCTCGAGACGGACAGCGGTTGCTGTTCTCCGCCACGCTGGCCGGCGGTGTCGACGCCCTGATCCGGCGGTTCCTACGAGACCCGGTGTCCCACGCGGTGAGTGCCGGCGCCCCGCCTGAAATCGTCCATCAGGTGCTGGTGGTGGACACCGACGCCCGAGTCGACGCGCTGATCGACCTGCTGGGAACCAACCGGGGGGTCATCTTCACGCGCACCAAGCATCGGGCCAAGCAGCTCACCCGGACCCTCATCACCAGAGGACTCAACGCGGTGGAGCTGCACGGCAACTTGTCCCAGAACGCCCGCACCGCCAACCTGGGAGCATTCTCCTCCGGTCGGGCCCAGGTGATGGTGGCCACCGACATCGCCGCCCGGGGCATCCACGTTGATGAAGTTCCCTTCGTCATCCATGCCGACCCGCCGCTGGAGCATCGGGCGTACCTGCACCGCTCCGGTCGCACCGCCAGGGCCGGTAACTCCGGCACCGTGGTCACCCTCAGCACCCCCGACCAGATCGGGGACGTCAAGAGCCTGCTGCGCCGGGCCGGGCTGGATGCAACTTGGACCAAGCACGCTGACAACGGCCGCCGTCCGGTTCGGTCCCAGGCCACAGCGATGGACAGCACCCCGAACGGCACCCCGAACGGCGCCGTGCACCGGGGCGGCCCCAACCGGTTCTTGAGCGACGGGGGGCGTGAGGCACCAACCCGTACCACGGCCGGTCCGTCGCGTCGCACCCGCAGTGGCGCGCCCCGCAGCAATCGGCGAGGCTGACAGCCATGCCATCAGGACCGAGACGTACCACACCGTATGCCGGGCGCCGGCCGGTCAAGTCCTACGGTGACGACCGGGTCTGCGAGACCGCAACCTGCGCCACCCGGTTGTCCCGTTACAACTCCACCACCCATTGTGTGGTGCACCAGGACGGCGACCGCTCGAGCTGATCGCAACCCGCCTGCACCCCCGCCGATGACCGCCAGTTGCGGACCGGGCGGGGGTGTCCGGGTGCGAGCTCCAACTGCGGTCAGCCCGAAAGGTGCACCACCGCAGCGAAGTGCAACCCGGCGGCGACCACCGTGAACACATGCCAGATCTCGTGATAGCCGAACACCTTCGGCCAGGGATCAGGCCGGTGGCGAATCAGAACCGGCACACCAATAGTGTACGCCAGCCCGCCCAACGCCAACAGGATCAGCTCCGGGGGGCTGAGATCCTGCACCAACTTGGGAGCGGCCACCACCACGGCCCAACCCAACAACAGGTAGAGCGCGTGGGCCAGGCGGGCGCCCCTGTCGAAGAGGGCAAGCTTGGCCACCGCGCCCACCAAGGCACCCGCTCCCACAGTGGCCAGCAGCGGGATGCCCCACGGCAACGGCAGCGCCAGCAGGCAGAGTGGGACATAGGTGCCGCCGATCAGCACATAGATCATGGCGTGATCCAATCGGCGCATGATCCGCTGGGCCCTACCCTGCTTGGCCAGGCAGTGATAGCCCGCCGAGGTCCCGAAGCTCAGCAGCAGGCTGGCCACGTACAAGATGCAGGCCACCAGCGCCATGGTGGAGGTGGTTCGTGCCACCAGAAACCAGCCCGCGGGCACCACCGAGATGCACGCCGCGAGGTGCAGAAACCCCCGGAACAAAGGGGTTTTCCCGCCATCGTCCACCCGTCAAAGGCTATCGGACGCGAAAAGACCACCGGCGCGAACCGGTGGTCTTTTCGCAGTTCCTGATCGTTAGATCAGGCGAACGCTCTGCGCTTCTTGGCCTTTACGGCCCTGCGCCAGCTCGAACTCGACCTTCTGACCCTGCTCCAGGCTGCGGTAGCCGTTGCCCTGGATGTTCGAATAATGGACGAAAACGTCCTCGCCGCCCTCGCGGGAAATGAAGCCGAAGCCCTTCTCGGCGTTGAAGAACTTCACGGTGCCTGTTATCAATTCGACTCTTCTCATCGTGCGCCATACCCCTTGTGGGTACCGCGCTGTGAGCCAGCCTACCCGACCGCGCCCGCGACTGGTGGTTGCCCGGCGCGAACCCCCGTCCAGCACCGCCCGATCGCCGCTACCGAGACCTCGACGTCGGCCTCGGTGGTGGCCTGATCGGAGACCGAGAAGCGCATGGCCCGTCGGCCCTGCCAGCTGGTGGCCCCCGCCCAGCAGGTGCCGTCCTGTTGTACCGCGTCGATCACGGCGTCCGTTGTCGCGTCATCATCGAACTGGATCAGTACCTGGTTGAGCGCCACCGGCACCAGCAACCGTGCCCCGAGCTCCTCGAAGCGTCGGGCCGCCAGCTCCGCCAGGACGCAGCATCGCTCGATCAGATCCGCCACCCCGCCTCGGCCGCGGGAAGCGACCATGGCCCACACCTCCACACCCCGGGCCCGCTGGGACATCTGCAAACCGAGATGCATCGGCACCCTCGTAGCGGCACCGGTGCTGGTGGTCGTGCCGGTGGCGACGTAGGCCGCGTCGGTGGCCAGCGCCCGGGTCAGATCCTCGATCCGGGCACAGATGGCGATACCGCAGTCATAGGGCAGGTTCAGCCACTTGTGGCCATCGGTGGCCCAGGAATCGGCCCTCTCCACCCCCGTCACCAACGGTGCCCGGCCCGGGGCGGCCGCGGCCCACAAGCCGAACGCACCATCAACGTGCACCCACGCCCCAACCGCTGCGGCCCGGTCCACGATGGGCTGGAACGGGTCGCTGTGGCCGGTGTTCACATTGCCGGCCTGCAACACCACCAACGTGCGATCATCAATCGGCCCTACCGCATCGACCCGCACCCGACCATACCCATCAGTAGGTACGAGGGTCACATCGGCCCGCCCGAACCCCGCCGCCCGCAACGCCTTGAGCACCGAGATGTGCGCCTCTTCGCCGGTGAGCACCCGCAGCGCCGGTGAACCACGCAGACCCCGCTCATCGACGCTCCAACCCAACCGGCCCAACAAGGCGTCGCGCCCGGCCATGATGCCGGTGAGGTTGGCGATGGTGGCCCCGCCGCAGAACGAGGCGGTGGCTCCGACCGGAAGCCCCAACAGCGAGCAGACCCACCCGGCCGCCACGTCGTCCAACCGGGCAGCGATCGGTGACATCACCGGCGAAGCTGTGTTCTGGTCCCAGGCACCCACCATGATCGCCGCGGCCTGTGCCGCCAGGTCGGTGCCGCCGTTGACAAAGCCGAAGTAGCGGCCACCGTTGGAGGCCATGGTGGCTGGCGAACCGAGTCGGTCGAGCTGCGCCAGGACCTCCGCTGCGGACCTGGGCCCCTCTGGCAGTTCGGCATCGAAGTGTCCGAGATCCGCGAGCGCCGAACCTGCGGGAGCCACCGCCCGGGTCCTGAGGTCCTGCTGATAGCGGCCCGCCCGGCGCGCCGCCTCGACCAGGACCTCGGTGCGGGAATCAGTCATGGCCCCAGTTTCGTCCTTGCCCCCGCCGCGAGGGCAACCGAATTTCCCTACCTGGGTCAGCCAGCGCGCCGAAATCACCGAAATCACCACAATCACCGAAATCGCCGAAATCGCCGAAATCACTATTTGCGCCCTCAAGCCCTCAGCGGGACGCATCGATGACTCAGGGTGTCACGCAGGGTGGATCGGACGCTGATCCTGAGCTGCGCCACCGGCTTCATGCTGGTGGTGCTGGCGGTCGGCACGGCCTTCACCAGCGGGCGCAACGACGCCATTGACCGCATTGACGAGGAGCTCAGCCGGGAGGCGACCAACCGCCGAGATGACCTCGACGTGTACTTTGACCGGGCCCGCACCATCACGTTGATCGCTGCCAGGAACGCCGCCTTCACCCAGTTTCTCGCTGAGGACGACGAAGCAGCCCAAGCAGCCGGTGCCCCTGTCATCGACGCCCTCGGCTACCTCGAAAAGCTGTATCCGGGCAGGATCGGTGCAGCGTGTTTCATCAATCTGAACGGTGTGGAGCACGCCCGGGTGGTGCTCAACCGCGCCGCCAGCGCCGACCGGCTGTCCACGAACGAGGCTTCCAACGCGTTCTTCGCCCCCACCGTGGCGCTCGATCCCGGTGACGTGTACCACGCTGCGCCGTACTTCTCGCCCGACGCCTTGGAATGGGTGGTGTCCAACTCGACCCTGGTGACTGATGCCGAGGGGATCACACGGGCGATGCTGCACTTTGAGATCACCCTCAGCAGCTTCATGGATGAGCTGGGTTCCACGGCGCACACGGTGGCCATCGTCGATCAGGTGAGCGGCCGGGTCATCGCCCACCCCGAGGGCAGCGGCTCTTCCGGCGCGGCCGTCGCGGATCAGGACGATCCACGCTTTCTGGTCTTGACCAAACACGATGGCCTCGGCAATGCCACTATCGACGGTCGACGGTTCGCGGCGGCCCCGGTGTCGGCTTCCCCCCAGAACGCCAACCGCTGGATGGTGGTGGTCGGCACGGTGGACCCCGTGAGCCCTTTCGCCGGCTTCGACGCCGCCCACCTCGGCCTGGCGCTGGTCGGGATGTTGTTCGTGGTCGCCGGATTCCTCACCCACTCCGGTCAGCAAGCCCGTCTGCGTCAGGCTCTCAGCGACGCCTTGACCGGTCTGCCCAACCGTCGACGTCTGCTGCTGGACGGCAATCAGCGGCTGATGGCAGCAGAAGTGGCGGCCAGAACGACCAACAGCGGACGCTCCGTCGTCGAGCGGGACGAGACCATGGCGTGGGCGGCGATGCTCATGATCGACCTTGATCGCTTCAAGGAGATCAACGACACGTTGGGCCACGCCGAGGGTGACGAGGTGCTGCGACACGTGGCCCGACGGCTGGCTGAGGTTGTGGGTCCCGAGCATTTGCTGTCACGGCTCGGGGGCGACGAGTTCGCGGTGCTGGTCCGCGGCCCGATCAGCGCCACCGCCACGGTCAGCCTTGCCCGGTCCCTCCACGACGTCATCAATCAGCCCATCCTGCTCAATGGACTCCCGGTGCAGGTGGGCGCCAGCATCGGCGTGGCCTTCGCCCCCCAACACGGCCGGGACATGGGCGCCCTGCTGCAGCACGCCGACGTGGCCATGTACGCCTCCAAACACGGCTCCAAGGGGGTGACGGTCTATGACCCCGAACGCGACCCCTACAGCCCCGCCAGGCTGGGCCTGGCCTCGGAGCTGCGCAAGGCGATCAGCGAGCGTCACCCCATCGAGCTGCACTACCAGCCGAAGGTGCAACTCGTGACCGGACGCACAACCGGACTGGAGGTGCTGGCCCGCTGGTGGGGTCCAGACGGGCAGATGGTCAGCCCCGACGAGTTCATCCCCCTGGCCGAACGATCGGGTCAGATGATGGCGCTCACCAGCCTGGTCCTGGACCGGGCCCTGGCCCAGCTGGCGTTGTGGCGGGCGGAGGGCTTCGCCATGTCGGTGGCGGTGAACGTGTCGCCCAGCTCCCTGCTCGAGGGTGGCTTCGTGGCCGAGGTCGCGGACACCCTGCACCGCCACGGAGTTCCCGGACGGTCCTTGATGATCGAGCTCACCGAGAGTGCGGTGATGAAAGATCCCGAGCGGTCCCTGCGGGTGCTGGCCGAGCTGCGACGCATTGGCGTGACGTTGAGCATTGACGATTTCGGCACCGGGTATTCCTCATTGAGCTACCTGCGCCGGTTCCCGGTGAGCGAGCTGAAGATCGACCGCAGCTTCGTGACCACCTTGTCCTCAACGGCCGAGGACGCCGCCATCGTGCGGGCCGCGGTGCAATTGGGCCAGAGCCTGGGGCTGCAGGTCGTGGCGGAGGGCGTGGAGGACGAGACAGCGTTGGAACGGCTGCTGGAGCTGGGCTGTGATCAGGCCCAGGGCTACGTGCTCTCACCGCCGATGCCGGCCGCGGACGCCACCGAATGGCTCCGCACCCGGCCCGTGGCGCGGATGGCGTCCGCCGTGGTCTCCCCCCAGGACCCCTCGGGCCTTGGCCAGCTTGACGGCACGACCCGCTGACCGAACAGGGGCCGGCCCGACGAACCGACCCCTGCTGGCTCGCTGCTCAGCGACCGCCGCGTACCAGCCGACCGGGCATGGCGCCGGTGTGCTCACCATCCTCGTACGTGACCTCGCCCTTGCACACTGTCATGCGGTAGCCGTGGGCCCGCTGGATGAGCCGCTTGCCGCCGGCGGGCAGGTCGTACACCATCTCCGGATCTTCGAGGCCGAGGTTCTGGTAATCGATGAGGTTCAGGTCAGCCCGGTAGCCGGGGGCGATGACACCACGGTCGGTCATGCCGTAGAGCAGGGCGGTGTCCTGGGTCATCTTGTGCACCACGAACTCGACCGGCAGGGTCTCGCCCTTGGTGCGGTCCCGGGTCATGTACGCCAGCATGTAGGTGGGCACGCTGGCGTCACAGAGCACGCCGCAATGGGCACCGCCGTCCGAAAGACCGAACACGGAGTGCTGGTGGCGGATGGCGTCGATCTGCTCGCCGAGATCACCGCGGTACCGGCCGAAGAGGAACAGGATGGGCCGCTGGTCGGCCATGACGTCCATCAGGGCCTCACGAACGTGGATGCCGCGGGCCTCGGCCACGCCGGCGATGGAATCCTCATACCCCGGCTCGTAGCTGAGGTCGGTGGGCAGCACGTACATGCGGTCCCAGGTGGAGATCATCTTGTTGGTGTCCGCGAAGCGTGAGGTCTTGGCCTCATCCGCCAGGACCTTGGCCCGGAAGTCCGGGTCGCGCAGCTTGGCCCGCTGCTCATCGAAGGGCAGGTCCTTGATCTCGCTATAGGCCGGGAACTGCCGCATGGGGTTGAGCGTCCCCTCCAGCGTCATCAGCACCGAGGCCGGACGGGCGCCGACCTGGGGCCGGATGTGGAAGCCCTCCGGGTTCAACCGGTCCGCCAGGTCCCAGATGCCCAGGTTGGTGCCGGTGGCGGGCACCAGGAACGTCATGGGACGGCCGGTGAGGCGGGCGATGTGCTCGATCCAACCCAGTTCCTCGGCCTTGTCGAGGTGGTCGGAGATGACCTCCATCGTGCCGTGGTCGAAACCGACGAAGGCTTCGGCGATGGCCACCATCTCGTCGGAGGAGGCGTTGGTGCCGGGAACCACGTTGCCGGCCTTGTCGATGTGGCCATAGAAGCGCGACGTGGAGAAACCCAGCGCCCCGTCTTCGAGGGCCTTGCGGGTGATGGCAGACATCTCGGCCATGTCCTGGGCGGTGGCGTCCTCATAGCAGCGATCACCCATGACGTAATGGCGCAGGGCCACGTGGGGAACCTGGGCGCCGATGTCCACGGTGTAGGGCGTGTCGATCACGTCGAGGTATTCGCCGAAGCTCTCCCAACCCCACGGCAGCCCTTCGTGCAGCGCGGTGCCGGGGATGTCCTCCACCGACTCCATGATCTGCACCAGCTCGTCCTCGGTGCCCGGGCGGACAGGGGCGAAACCGACCCCGCAATTGCCCATGACCACGGTGGTGACCCCGTGCCAGCAGGAGGGGGTGACCTGCTTGTCCCAGCAGACCTGCCCGTCGAAGTGGGTGTGGATGTCCACGAAACCCGGGGTGAGCAGGTTGCCCTTGGCGTCGATGCGTCGGTGTGCCCGACGACGGGTCAGATCACCGACCTCGGCGATGAGACCGTCCTTGACGCCCACATCGGCCTTGAAGCCGGGCCGGCCGGTGCCATCGACAACGAAGGCGTTCTTGAAGATCAGATCGAACACGTGGTTCCCCCCGTGAGGTGCGGATTCGTTTGAGGGGAATGGTACTCGGCAGGTGTGACAGCCGGCAGCGCCGACCAGCCAACGCGGCAGCAACGCCCTGGCCACCCCCAACATCGCCGCCCACCGATCAGCGCCAGCAACGTCGTCCTCGTCGGCACGAAAGCTCACCATCCACGTTCAACCGACCCGGTGTATGACAACGTCGTTGACGTGCAATACCAGCTCGGGATCGGGGCCGACCGCCGCGCCGCAGTGCCAGACTTCGCAACAAACGCACGGGCACCGGCAGCGCCGATCGAAGGGGGAACGGAATCATGCAGCACCCGACAGGAAAGACCGCAGTGGTCACCGGCGCGGCGAGCGGGATGGGCCTGGCGTTCACCCGCATCTCGCAACGCCAGCACCGAAGCCAGATCCGACACGTCGGTTCGCACCGGATGCACGCTGCCGCGGCCGCTTCCCTGTTGGTGAGCTGCAGCATGCGGACTGGCAATGGATCCTGGGGGTGAACCTGTGGGGGGTCATCAACGGCTGCCAGGCCTCGCCGCCCGCCACCGCAGCATCGAGAGGGCGACCAACCCACCCCGGGCTTCGACATTGTTGGACTACCTGTTGGGCTGAGGGCGCTTGGTGAGCTCGGACCAGCGGCGCTTCAACGACCGGTGAACTCGGGGGGCCGCTTCTGGAGAAACGCCTGGCGGCCCTCTTCGAAATCGCCGGTCTGGCGGGCCAGGTGCAACGCCAGGCCCTGGTGTTCGTAGGCCCGGTCGATGTCGGTCTCCTGGTAACCCCGGTACACCGCGGCCTTCGTGTACCCGTAAACCCGGGTGGGGCCGACCGCCAGGCTGCGCGCCAGCGTTGCCGTGGCCTCGGCCAATTCGTCGTCGGGCACCACCTGGGTGGCCAGGCCCCATTGCAGGCACTCGGCCGGGGTGAGGGTGGGGGCCAGCAACGCCCACTCGATGGCCTTGCCCACCCCGACGTACTGCTGCAGCAGGCTGGTGCCGGTGGCGATGCCCCGCTTGACGAACGGCACCGCCAGCGTGGCGCTCTCGCCGATCAACCGCAGGTCCGCCGCCAGGGCAAGATTGAACCCGGCCCCGTGGGCGTGGCCGTTGACGGCGGCGATCACCGGTTTGGCCATGGCGCGCATGCGGGCCACGATCAAGGGCCAACGACCCTCGCCCCGCACGTACTGCTCGATGGGATCGCCTTTCATCATGGCGAACTCCCCCGGCGCGTTGAGCCCTCGCAGATCGTCACCGGCGCAGAACGCCCGCCCGGCACCGGTCAGCACCACACACCGTACCGCGCGGTCTGCATCGAGGCCGTCGAGGGTGTCGAGCAGCTCGATGCCCATGCGACGGTTCAAGGCGTTGAGCACCTCGGGCCGGTTCATGGTGATGGTGGCCACGCCTTCGGCACGGTCGACGGTGAGGTGCAGCGGGGTGGGTGTCCCTGGCGTAGGCATCGCTTCGGTCGGCACGAGGCGACAACGTAACTTACTGTTCGGACCCATGAACGATGCCGACACCGCCGACAGCGGAGCAGCCAAGGCCCAAGCGCACGAGGCGTGGCTGGCGCAGGTCCAAGAGACCGCCCTCGAACCGGAGTTGCCGATCTGCGACGCCCACCATCATCTGTGGCTCGACACCGGCCACACCGGCTGGCCCTACCCCATCGAAGCCCTGCACGCGGACACCAACACCGGGCACAACGTGGTGCACACGGTGTTCCTGGAATGCGGCGCCGAGTACCGCACCGATGGCCCGGCGCACCTGCGACCGGTCGGGGAGACGGAGTTCGTGGCTGCCACCGCCCAATCACCCGCGGCCGCCACCGGGGCCCAGATCGCCGCCATCGTGGGCTCCGCGGACGTGTTGCACCCGGCGTTGGACGCAGCCCTCGACGCCCACGAGGCCGCCGGCGCCGGCCTGTTCCGGGGCATCCGCTACATCGTGGCCCAGGACGACTACAAGCCGTTGTCGATGGGCACGCCGCCCGGCGTGATGCAGGACGCCCGCTACCTGGCGGGGGTCCGTCGTCTGGGCGAGCGGGGCTACAGCTACGACACGATGTGTTACTTCCCGCAGATTCCCGAGTTGGCCGGGGTGGCCCGGGCTTGTGAGGGCACCACGATGGTGGTCAACCACCTGTGCGGCCCTGTCGGGGTGGGGCCCTACAAAGACCGCCGGGCCGAAGTGCTGGCCCAGTGGCGCATCAACATGGCGGAGCTGGCCACCTGCCCCAACACCGTGCTGAAGCTGGGCGGAATCGGGATGCCGATGTACGGGCTGCGTTGGGACCGTCAGCCGGTGCCGCCCACCTCGCAGGAGCTGGCCGCGCCGTGGCAGGACGAGATCCGCTTCTGCATCGATCGCTTCGGGCCCGATCGCTGCTTCTTCGAATCCAACTTCCCGGTGGACAAGCGCGGTTGTAGCTATGTTGTGCTGTGGAACACGTTCAAGCGCATCGCCTCGATCTACACCGCGGATGAGAAGCGCGACCTGTTTCACAACAGCGCGGCGCGCGCCTATCGCATCGCCACCGTCGATTAAGCCGATTGAGCCGGCTCAGCCCCTGGGCGTGAAGCGCCTGGCGGCCTCCGCTGAGAGTGACGTCTTGTCTATCTTGGCGGTACCGGCAAGGGGGATCTCGTCAACGAACCACACCGCCCGGGGATGGGCGTAGGCCGGTCCGTGCTCGATGGACCATTGCCGCAGCTCGTCCTCGCTCAGCTCTTGCCCTGGGCCGCGCACCACGAACGCCACTGGCAGCGCTCCCTTCAGCGCATCGGGCACCGCAACCACCGCGGCCTGATGCACCGCCGGGTGACGCTCCAGCAATTTCTCCACATCGCCGGGATAGATGTTCTCGCCACCGCAGACGAACATGTCATCGGCCCGCCCGACAAAGAAGAACCAACCGTCTTCGTCACGTTCCATCACATCACCGGTGTGATACCAGCCATCGGTCAAGCGGGTGGCGGTGACCTCAGGCAGGTTGTGGTAGCCGTTCATCACGCCCGGGCCCTTGATCCACAGCTCACCGGGGTTGGCGTCCGCGCCGGTGACGGGATCGGCCAGCCGCAACTGCACCGTGGACAAGGGGTAGCCGAGGGCGATCTTGGGGCGGGGTTTGGCTTCGGGGTGGGGGCCGAAGCTGGCGATGGCCTCAGTGGTGCCGTAGCCGTTGGTGATGACCGCGTCCGGAAAGATGGCCCGCACCTGATCGAACAGGCCCTCGGTCATGGGGGCGGAGCCGATCATCAGGCGCCGTACACAGGACAGATCAAGGGTTGCCAACAGCTCGTGTTGGGCGGTCATGAGGGCGAACATGGTGGGCACGCCGGTCAGGCTGGTGGCCCGCTGCTGCGCCACCGCCCGCAGGTATTCGGCGGCGTCGAAGCGGGCCAGCAGCACGATCTGCCCGCCCAGCGCCAGGTTCACCTTCGTCTGCACCATGGCGTTCTTGTGGTACATCGGCGCCGACACCAGGATCCGCTCGTCGGGGCTCATGAAGAACCCGCCGCTGGTGTACTGATCCACGGTGAACAGCTGGCTGCCGTGGGACAGCAACACCCCCTTGGGCCGCCCGGTGGAACCCGAGGTGTACATCTGCACCGCCACCGCCGACGACTCCAACCAGACCATACCGTATGGTTCGGCCAGGTCCAGCAGCTGATGCCAACGATCGCTACCGATGAGCACTACGTCCACACCCGCGGGGGCCCGATCAGCGTTGCGTTCGTCGGCGAACACCACTCGGGCTCCGGCGTCACCCACGATGTACGCCAGCCCGTCCCGGCCCAACTTTGTGTTGAGCGGCACCGTGACCCCGCCCATGCGGCAGATGCCGAAGTAGAGGGCAGCGTAATCCACCGAGTTGTCCGCCAGGATGGCGACACGCTCGCCCACCGTGACCCCGAGTTGCACCAGTGAACCGGCAACCCGGGCGCAGCGCTGCTCGAAGTGGTCATAGCTGACGGTGGATGACTCGCGTCCGGGGGTGGTCACGGTCGCGGTGAGATCGAGGTAGGCGGTCTTGCCCTGGCCAAGGTGCGGTTGGTAGAGGGCCGCCAGATTCACCTCGCCCGGTGCCGCGCTCATGGCGTGAGCACGATCTTGCCGAAGAACGAGCGATCCTCGAGCAGCCCCATGGCCTCGGCACCCTGTTCGAGTGCCATGACCCGGTCCACCACCGGCACCAGCTGCTTGGTGCGCACCAACTCCAGCAGGGCGTGCAGGTCGGCGCGCTTCCAGCCGTTGGAGCCCCGGATGTCCATCTCGGCGGTCCAGATGAAGCGGATGTCGGTGGGCGGGTCATACCCGGCAGTGGCGCCACAGGTCAGCAGCCGCCCGCCCTGCTTCACACAACGCAGCGAACGGGCCCAGGTGTCCCCACCGGTGAAGTTGACCACCACGTCGTAGCCGCCGCCGCTGAACAGCGTCCCGGTGGTACGGCGGGTGTGGTCGGCAAAGTCTTCGACGGAGTAGTCGATGGTGTCATCGGCGCCCAGAGCCCGGAGCCGCTCGCATTTCTCGGCCGATCCGGCGGCGGCCACCACCCGGGCGCCGATCATCTTGGCCAACAGCAACGCGCTGGTGCCGACCCCGCCCGACGCGCCCAGGATCAACACACTCTCACCCGGCTGCAACCGGCCACGGGTGATCATCATCCGGTGTGAGGTGCCATAGGCCACCGGCAGGCAGGAGGCGTCCAGCGCGGACACGCCATCGGGCAGCGCCAACAGCTGGGTGTGATCGATCACGACGTACTCGGCGTACGCACCCCAGCGGGTGTCTCCAATCATCCAGAACCGACCGGTGGCTTCATCGGTGAACACCGGATCGACCAGCACCCGCTGCCCGGGCGTCCAGCCCTCGACCCCTTCACCGAGTGAGTCGATCACCCCGGCGGCGTCGCACCCCGGCACCATCGGCAGCGGAACCTTGATGCCGGGCATGCCTCGCCGGGTGAACACGTCGTGGTAGTTGAGCGAGCATGCCTGGACCCGCACCCGCACCTGACCGGGCCCGGGTTCGGGGTCTGTCACGTCGCCGTAACGCAACACGTCGAGCCCCCCGTGCTGCGCGAACCACACTGCCTTCATGCTTGCTCCGTTCCGTGCGTCGTTCGGTTGGCGGCGTTCAGCCGGCGGCGGTAGACCACGTGCCGCGGCCCACCGCGACCAGGCGACCCTGATCATCATGCAGGTCGATGTCGCACACGGCGGCGCTGCGTCCGGCCCGCCGAACTCGGGCCGTGGCCACCAGGTCGGTGTTGAACGCTGGTCGGAGGTAGTCGATGCGGAGGTTCATGGTCGGCACGCCGTGGCCCACGACCGCGCTGACCGCGAACGTGCCGGCGGTGTCGATGACGGAAGCGATGGGCCCCCCGTGCACTTGTTCGCCGTTGGCCAGCCGGCTCAGGGAGACGTGAAACGGCAGTCGAAGTACGAACCGGCCGCTCTCGACGTCCACCTCCTCGACGATCATCCTCACCAGGTGGTGGAACGGCGCCTCATCAACGGTGGCCTGCATGCCGGGCACCGTGGCGACGATGGAGGGCGGCCCGGCAGAGGACTGCGGCTGGACCGGGGAGGGGCCGGCGACGGGACCGGAGTCGGAGGACATGGCGCACATTGTGTCAGGACAGTGCCGACCCGGGCCGCGGTCTGACTGATCACGCGGCGGTATGGCGCGAGAAGCCGGTGGTGGTACGCGGCGCGGCGTCGCGCTTCGTAGGCCCGTTGGCGGCAGGTACGCCCGCAGTAGAGGGGGCGGCGGCCAAGGGGTTTGGGTGCGAATTTGTGACCGCAGCGTTCACAGGCGAAGACTCGTTGCAGGATTTCCATGCGGCCAGTATCCACGTGGGGTGTGACAGTGAAGGGCGCCCGGGAGCGATGGGCTGAAAAGTGGGCATGGACGGTCGCCGCCCGGTGTTCCCGGACTTCTCCTGGCAGCCCTACCGCTTCCTCCGGTGACGAAATACCGTCCGGTACGTCCGACACGGTTCCTCCGGTGACGAAATACCGCGTGGTATCCGCTGACTCAGGCGGAAGATCGCTGAATTCGACAGATTCTCGAACCGCTGGAGTGAATCGACCATCCGACCGTCCGTCGTTGGAGCACACGAGATCTCACCGATTCGGTGTCTCTGCTCTGGACCGGCGGTCAGCGGCATACCTGGTCGAAAGTGGGCACCATGGGGCCGTCGCCGGGCGACGTCGGGCGGACCCAACGGGATTTGTACGTCGCCCCGACCCGTAGCGTAACCGAGTCTCGCCCCGGCCAAGCGCAGCCGCCAGAAGGACCGTCCGGGGCATGAACAGAGCGGGGGGCCAATTTCGTCACCGGAGGAACACGTAGGTGCGGCAGAACGAGTCCTCGCCGCGATTCGTCACCGGAGGAACAGTGGCGGGTTCCGGGACGACTCAGCACGTGCCGTTGAGCTCGCCGAGGACACCGCGCTCGATGATGGACACTCGATCGTCACTAACCTCGCGCTGAGCAAGGGAGGCTCCTCATGACCAGCGAAACCGCGTCCGCCCGCCACGGCGCCGACATCGATCGCAGCACCGAATGGGACGCGCTACGGGCCGCATACCTCAAGCCCCGGGACCAGCGGCCGCCGTCCTCTGCCGGAGGGGTGCACCATCTCGCCCTGCTGTCAACGGACGTGGAGCGCACCATCCGCTTCTACCAAGATGTCCTGGAGTTTCCCTTGACCGAGATCATCGAGAATCGTGACTACCGGGGCTCCACCCACTTCTTCTTTGATATGGGTCACGGCAACGCCCTGGCCTTCTTCGACTTTCCCGGGCTCGATCTTGGTCCATACCGTGAGGTACTGGGCGGGTTGCACCACCTGGCCATCGCCGTGACCCCCGAACGATGGGCCCATCTCAAGGAAAACCTCAAGGCTGCAGGAGTACCAACAGCACATGTCAGTGGTCGGTCGCTGTACTTCAGCGGCCCCGATGGAGAACGGCTGGAGCTGTTGGCCGATCAGCTGGGTGAAATGTACGGCAAGCCAATCGGCTGAGCAGCACCACCACCAACCACCACCATCACAGCCCGATGGATGCCCACTGGGCCGCTGGCTGGTCCGGCGTGATCACCAACAACACCCGCTGGTCACGGATCAGCTCCGCCCGCAACTCGTCCTGGGACTGTCCACCCCGGCCGTGTTTGGCCCGAATGGCGGTGAACACCGGCAGGTTGACCTCAACGTCCTCCTCGATGCTGACGGCTCCGTCCACGCTGACATAGCGAAACCCCACCGAATCGTCGATGATCAACTGCACCCGCGGGTCGTTGCGAAAGATCCGGTACTTCACCCGACCCTTGGTGGTGGACACCGAGAAGCGTGTGCCGTCCCAGACGAACCAGTTGGGCGTGGCGTGAGGCCGACCGTCGCGGCGGCGACCGATCACGATGGCGTTGCGGGCTTCGGCCAGGAATGCCTCGACGGCGTTGGGATCTGCGCTCATGTCGGCAACGTAGCGGCCGGGACCGCGAGCGCGCCGCAACCCTTAGCCGGGCCACGAGATCGGCCTGGCAGCGGCGCGGTCGGCTGCCCGTCCGCGACCCGTAGGCTGGCACCATCGGCCGGCGCCCAGCCCGCACCTGGAGGACATGCGTGTCGAAGCGGAAGAACCAGCTCATCATCGGCGCGGGCGCCCTGGTGTTGGCCTTGATCGTGACACTGGTCATCTGGCGCAGCGCCGGCGAAGGTGACGGAGACGGCGAGGACACCGCCGGGCCTGCTCGCACCGAGCCCACCGACACCAGCGTCGAGGACACCATCACCACCACCACAACGGTCAAGCCCTACGAGAAGGACAAGCCGCTGCCCGAACCAGTCCCGCCCGCCACCCGGGATCCCTTGAGCTGGCCCTTCGCGGTGAACAGCATCTGGAACACCCCGCTGGGGGCCACCGCGGAATTGCTACCCGCCGGCATGACCCTCGGGCGCGGAGGCATCACCGCCGATGAGAACATCCTCATCCTGGAGGCTGACGCACCCCTCGTCGACATGTTCTTCCACGAGGGATATTGGGACGGCACCAAGGTGCGCTGCGAGGAGATCACCGACCAACGCCTGGCTGGCGGTTTGCCAGTACCGACGGACTTCCTCACCGACCCCGGCTACCTCGGAGCCACCCCCAACCACGCCGGTGCGGTGCTCCTGGCCGATGGTGACACCCTGCTGCAGACCCAGCCCGTCCACCGCTGCGCACCCGGCGGCCCTCTGATCAGTCAGTACCTGTTCGACCAGGACAGCCTGCGCAACGGCAGCGGCGTCGCCGGCGCCCACGGCGGCTCCAAGATGTCCAGCGTGGGCGGCACCCTCCGCCTCGGCGAGCTGATCCCCGGGGGCATGATCCACCACGCGCTCAAGTTGAACATCGACTGCGAGGCTTTCTGCAGCTACGACCAGGCCGATCCCGACGGACGGGCCGGGTTCCGCTGGCCAGCCGGCGCGGCCGACGCTGAGGCGCCCACCCGCTACCAGGGCACAGTCCCGCAGTTGCAGATGGGGGCCCTGCTGGCGTTGCCGGCCAGCTTCGACGTGGCCGCGCTGCAGACCGAACCGGCCCGCATGGTGGCCCGGGCCATGCAGCGCTACGGGGCCTACGTCGTGGATGACACCCACTACCCGAGCTTCGCCTTGACCACCGAATGGAGCCCGGACGGTCGGGTGGTGGATGAGTTCGAGGCGGTCTGGGGTTTCCCGATGGAGCTCGGTGTTGACCCCGCCGACTGCCCCGATGGCGGCAGGGCCTGCGCCTGGACGGAGGACCTGGCCCGGGTGATCGCCGCTCTGAGCGTGGTCGATGACAACACGGCAACGTCAATCGGCGGTGCCGGCGCCAGACTGGCGGCCTGCGCCCCGCCCTACGCCGACGGGTCCGGCGCCGCACCCTGCTCGCCGGCCTGACCAGCCGGCCCTGCTACTGCATCATGGCCCTGCTACTGCATCATGGCCCTGCTACTGCATCATGGCCCTGCTACTGCATCATGGCTTCGACGCGTTGCATGGCGTCTATGAACTCCTCCACCATCTCCAGCACGACCCGGCGACTGGGCTTGACGGTGTTCATGTCTCCCACGATCTGACCGACGAAGTAGTTGGCCAGCTGTGCCGCTTTGGTGCTGGGATCGTGGGCGGCGCGGTCCACCCGGCGTGAGGCCTCCTCGATGAGCATTGGCTGCAACGGCATGCCCAACGGCCCCGGCGAGTTCGGACCCTCCCACTCATCGGTCCAGGCCGAGCGGAGCTGCCGGGCTGGTTTGCCGGTGCGGGAGCGCGAACGCAACGTGTCCGAGGAGGTGGCAGCCAGGAACTTCTGCTTGACCGTGGGGTGGGTTTCGGCCTCCTCAGTGGTCAGCCACACCGACCCGCACCACACCCCCTCAGCGCCCAGGGTCAGCGCTGCCGCCATCTGCCGACCCCGACCAATGCCGCCGGCGGCCAGCACCGGGACAGGGGCCACAGCGTCGACGATCTCAGGCACCAACACCATGGTGCCGATCTCCCCGGTGTGCCCGCCGGCCTCGTAGCCCTGGGCGATGATCAGGTCAACCCCGGCGGCCACGTGACGCACCGCGTGGGACTTCTTGCCAGCCAGCGCCGCCACCTTCACCCCGCGCTCCGCGGCCCGGGACAGCATGTCCGGCGGTGGTGGCCCCAAGGCGTTGGCGATGAGGCTGATGGGGTGGGCGAAGGCCACGTCCAACAGCCCGGCGGCCTGGTTGAGGGTCATCGGCGCAGCTCGTTCGCTGCTGCGACCCTCCGCGGCACGGGCCATGAGCGGATCATCGGCGGGCAGGGGCGGGACTTCGTAGCGCGCCAGCAGGTTGTCCAGAAAGTCCCGATGGGCCTGGGGGATCATGTCCTGCAACGTCGACCAGCTCAGCCCGCCCTCATCACGCCCCTCGTATTTGGCGGGCACGATGACATCCACCCCGAAAGGCCGATCGCCGATCTCGTCACGGATCCAGCGCAGGTCGATGTCGAGCTGGTGGGGGCTGACCCCGGCGGCGCCGAGCACCCCCATGCCCCCGGCCTTGGTCACCGCCGCCACCACGTCACGGCAATGGGTGAAGGCCAGGATCGGGAACTCGATCCCGAACATGTCGCACACCTTGGTCCTCATTGGACCGACCCTACCGCCCGGGGCGAACCGGCTCGCTCAGGCAGGATCAGTTCAGGCAGGATCAGTTCAGGCAGGATCAGTTCAGGCAGGACGGGTGAGGCGGGGGGCGTCCTTCCAGAGCCGCTCCAGATCGTAGAAGCGGCGGGTTTCCTCGTCGAAGACGTGCACCACGAAGCTGCCGTAATCCATCAGCACCCAGTGGTGGGTGTCGATGCCCTCAACGCGAACCGGGCGCACCCTGAAACGCTCGGCCAACTGCATTTCGATCTCGTCCACGATGGCCTTGACCTGGCGATCGTTGCGGCCGTGGGTGATGACGAAGGCCTCGGTGATGGCCAACACCTCGCCGACAGCCAGCACCACCGTGTCGAGGCCCACCTTGTCCTCAGCGGCGGTGGCGGCGGCGACGGCCAGCTCCTCGGCGGAAACGGCCAGGTTGCCGGCTGCGCCAAGCGGGTGGGTCGACTCGACCCGCCGTCTCCGGGTAATGGCGGTACGACCCCGGGCCGTTCGCGGTCCGAGTGGTCCTGCTGCTACCCGGCCCTGGCCTCGATCCTCGATCAAACACACCCCGTCATGTCAGCCTCGCTCTTGCGTAACGTTCTCGTTCGTTCAACCGTTAGCGGCAGGCACCACGGAGGGCATGGTGACCTTCGCCGGAACCTGACTTCCGCCCAGATCCCGACCCACGATGATGCTGACATCGACCGAGGTGTCCCCCGACGAGTTGAACGTTGCCGAGGTTAGCCCCAAGGCGGCCGCCATGGCCTGCGCGTTTTCCGATTGGGCCTGGTCGAAGTACTCCACCACGGAGATGGCGTAGGCGAAGTTGTCGGCGTTGCCGAACACGATGATCTCCGCTCCCGCGGGCACCAGCACGCTGGCCAGGTTGATCGCTTGGCCCGGGTCGCCAAGGCCGTCGAGCAACCGCACCCGCACCCGGTCACCGGGCTGGGCCGAGGTCGGGAACGGCACGAGTGACGCCACCAAGGTGCGGATAGCGGCCTCGTCGGCCACGAAAACCGCGCTCAGGGTGCTGTTCGGTCCTCCCCCTGTGGTGCCCACGACGTCCCCGTTGCCGTCCGGGGCGTGGCGTTGGCGTTGGCGTTGGCGTTGGCGTTGGCGGACGTGACCCCGAAGCGGGCCGCGTCATCCAGCCGGGCCAGCGTGTCAGCATCCGCCACCGTGACCGGCAGGGTGAGCACCTCGACCCGGTCCCGACGCAGATCCGCCACCATGGCACCCAGGCTGGCGGTGGGATCTCCCGCCTCGCCATCCACGGTCTCCCCGATGGCGCCGGTCCGGGTCCAGGCCTGCCACAACAACTGGGCCCGATACAGCTGACCCCGCTCGTCCTCACCGGGGTTGGTTAGCCGCAGGTACGGCTCGACCTGCTCCGCTGACAATCGCAGCGCGCCGGCCCGGAACACCACCTCCCCCTGGGCCCCGAGTAGCTCGTCGGGGTTGTCCAGCTGGAACGGTGCGTCGGGCGCCGCGGCGGCTACCCAGTCCCTGGCGTCGGCGGTGACGGTGGCTCCGAAACCCACCCTGAACAGCCGGTTCAAGGCCTTTTCGACCCCTGCCACTCCCTCGTCGGCGTACACGGCGCGGAGGGTCCGGGGCCTGGTAGCGGCCTGATCGGCCAGCAGGCCGGTGGGGACCAGCAACACCGCGCCACCACCACTCTCTCCGCTCGACGCCATCATCGCGATGCTGCCCAGCTGCCCGTCCGGCCCGCGATGCACCACCAGCAGCGTGGGGGTCGGCGTGACCACGGCCCGGTAGCCGGGAGCGGTTGGATCTGCTTCGGCGACGGCGGAGATCTGACCGTCCGCCTCCAGCGCGTTTCGCCACCCGATCCAGGCCAGGGCCGGGACCGAGGCCACCAACGCCAGCAACACCAACCAGAAGGCGCTGCGACGCAGCCAGCGGGGCGGGCCTCCTGGGGAACGACGCGGGGCAACGATCACCGCCCGGGGTGGCGGCAGCCGTCCTTCCGCAGCCAGGGTTCGCTGGTCGGGGCGCGGATCCCCGACGGCGCCCTTCAGGTGGCGCGCGGGGCGACGACGGCGGCGAGGGGCTGCCCCTCGGGTCTCAGCAACCGCCATGGGAGCCAGCAACCGCCGGCGGTGGCGCGTCCGTCGTGGTGCTCATCGATGTTCACGCTAGCCAGCCCGGTACAGCCCAAGCTCCATGATGAGCGCTTCGACCGCCGGTGGCACCTGCCAGCGCAGCGTCCGACCCTGTGCCACCCGGGCCCGCAGATCCGTCGAGGACAACCCGATGGCCGGCATCGGTACGGTCCGCACGTCGAAGGCGGGCAGATGCACCGGGGGAGCATCGTGACGATCCACCACCACCAACGAGGCCAGCGCCGCCAAGCGGTCCGGCTGATGCCAGGTGGGGATGGAGGCGGCCGCGTCGGCCCCCAAGATGAGGTACAGCTCCGCTCCCTCATTGCGGGCTTGTAACTCGCTCAGCGTGTCCACGGTGTACGAATCGCCGCCCCGCTCGATCTCAACAGTGCTGACCTCGAAGCCCCGCTGGTCCGCAATGGCCGCCTGAACCATGGCCAAACGATGTTCGACCGGGGAAATGGTCCGATCGGGCACCTTCTGCCACGGGACATTGGCCACCACAAAGAGCAAGCGATCGAGAAAAATCGCCTCAAATGAGTAAAGCGCGGCCACCAAATGGCCGATGTGAGGTGGGTCGAATGTCCCACCGAACACTCCGAGACGCTCCGGGCGAGCGGTCACCGGAATCCAGTGTAAGGAGCCATCCGGCCGCTGGTATCCCAACTATTTGGGGAAAATTCACCAGCGCCACCAGAACACCCGGGCATCCGCTCGGGTACGGAGATTCCGGGCCACCACCCGGAGCATGATGCGAGCGTTGGTACAACTGTCATGAGCGATTCTGTCGGCCAATACCTCAACGAGATCGGCTTGGTGCCGCTTCTCACCGCGGAAGAGGAGCGCGAGCTTTCAAGGACCATCGAGGCCGGACAACGGGCCCGTTTGCAGCTCTCCAACGGCGAGCGCGGCCGAGACGTGAAAGCCGCCATCCACGCTGCGGAGTGCGCCAAGGACCGCTTCATCCGGGCCAACCTACGGCTGGTGGTCTCCGTCGCCCGTCGTTACCCGCTGCCGCCGTCCATGGAGCTGCTGGACCTGGTGCAAGAGGGCAACCTGGGACTCGAGCACGCGGTGGACAAGTTCGATTGGCGAAAGGGCTTCAAGTTCTCCACCTACGCCACGTTCTGGATCCGCCAGGCGATCGGTCGAGCGCTGGACCAGAAGGCGTCCCTGGTGCGACTGCCCGGGGACCGCTCGGCATCTTTGCGCGCCGCGCTGCGCCAGGTGGCCGGCGACGGTGATGAGCTCGATGAGGAACACGCCCGCCTCCACCGGCTCACCACCCCCACCTCGCTGGATCGCACCATCGGTGACGATGACTCCAACGAGCTGGTGGACCTGTTGCCCGATTCCATGCCCGGACCGGAACAAGAGGTGCTGGCCCGAACCGAGGAGCAGCTGATCGGCAACCTGCTGGGCGTGTTGGACCCCCGGGCCCGCCATGCCGTGGAGCAGCGCTTCGGGTTGCAGGACGGCCGCAAGCGCAGCTACCGGGAGGTCGGCGAAGAACTGGGCGTCACCGCAGAGGCGGCCCGCCGTCTGGTGAAGCGGGCCGTGGGTGCCGTGCGGGATCAGGCCGCCTCCGCCATCTCCGCCGCCTGAACCCGGCGGGGGTATCCGTTTGGCAGGCGCGGACCGTCGCGGCGAGGCTTGAGGGGTGAGCACCACGTGGAGTCCCGCGTCCTGGCGAGCCTTCCCCGCCCAGCAACAGCCGCGCTGGCCCGATGAGGCGTCCTACGAGGCGACGCTGAAGACCCTGGCCGGCTATCCCCCTCTGGTCTTCGCCGGGGAGGCCCGGGCCCTGACCGCGCAGTTGGCCCAGGTCGCCGCCGGTCAGGCCTTCGTGCTGCAAGCCGGGGACTGTGCGGAGTCCTTCCACGACTTCGCCGCGGACCGGATCCGGGACAAGCTCAAGGTCATCCTGCAGATGGCGGTGGTGTTGACCTACGCCGCCGGGGTGCCGGTGGTGAAGATCGGCCGGATCGCCGGTCAATACGGCAAGCCCCGTTCCTCGGACACGGAGACCCAGGGCGACGTGACCCTGCCCAGCTTCCGGGGCCACAACGTGAACTCCGAGCTGTTCAGCACCGAGGACCGCCAGCCCGACCCCGAGCGCATGATCACCGCGTACCACCAGTCCTCTTCCACGCTGAACCTGCTGCGGGCGTTCACCAAGGGTGGCTTCGCCGATCTCAACCGGGTCCACGCCTGGAACCAGGAGTTCGTGGCGTCATCCGCCGAGGGCCAGCAATACGGAGAGATCGCAGAGGGCATCGAGCGGGCGTTGCGGTTCATGAAGGCCTGCGGGATGGACACCTCAGCGGAGTCCGAGCTGCACCAGGTGGACTTCTACACCAGCCATGAGGCGCTGCTGCTGGGCTACGAGGAGGCCCTCACCCGGCGGGATTCACTGACCGGGGATTTCTATGACTGCTCGGCGCACTTCGTGTGGATTGGCGAGCGCACCCGCCAGCTGGACGGTGCCCACGTGGAGTTCCTGCGGGGGGTCCGCAACCCGATCGGCGTCAAGCTGGGGCCGGCGGTGCAGCCCGAGGAAGTGGTGGCGCTGTGTGAGGCACTCAACGCGGACCGTGAGCCGGGGCGGTTGACGTTGATCACACGAATGGGCGCCAGCAAGGTCCGCTCGGCGCTGGTGCCCCTGCTGCGCGCCGTGGCAGAGGCCGCTCACCCGGTGGCATGGCTGTGTGATCCCATGCACGGCAACACGTTCACCTCCGACGGTGGCTTCAAGACCCGCCGTTTCGACGATGTGCTGGCCGAGGTCACCGGCTTCTTCGCAGCCCACGCGGAGGTCGGCACCTGGCCCGGCGGGGTTCACGTCGAGCTCACCGGGGACGACGTGACGGAATGCCTCGGTGGCAGCGAGGAGATCTTGGACCACCACCTCGACACCCGTTACGAGACCATCTGCGACCCTCGCCTCAACGCCCGTCAAGGCCTGGACCTGGCCTTCCGGGTTTCGGAGCTGTTGGGCGAACGCTGAGCGCCGAGGAGCCTTAGCCCGGCGCTACCCGCTGTAGCTGTAGCCCAGGCCGGCCCGGGCGTCGTTCTGGATGCCGTAGGGCGGGATGGGTAGCGCAGGCCGTTGCGGGCACAGCGCTTCCAGCCCGGCGATCATCTTCGGCAGGAACTCCGGCGGCGTGGCCAGCAGCAGCTCGTCGTCCGGCACCCCACCGTAGCGACGCTCGGCGAAGCAGGGGATGGACACGCGACGGCTCGCGCAGCTTGAGCGCCCTTCCCCAGGAGTCGGCGCAGGCGGACTCGCCCACGCAGCCCCACTCGAAGTTCTTGTAGCCGCTCCACTGCAGCCCGTTGATCATCAGGATCATCTGGGCCGGGGTGGCGTAGATCAGGCAGATGTCGGGCGGGTCGAGGCGGCCGGCCGTCAGCGGGGAAACCGCCAGCGCCTCGTATTGGCCGAATGGCACAGTGTGCATGGCGTGCTGGTGGGCCGCGGCGTCCTCGATGGGTCTTCGAACCAGACGCCCGGCCATGCGGCTGCCGGAGAGCCACTCCTCGTCCCGCGGTGACAGACCGACCACCGCGCCGCACTGGGCGCCCACGAAGTCATCGTTGGTGACGCCCACCGTCCAGCCGATGCGCGACGCCATCCCGACGATCTGGTCCATGGTGTGGATCGACTTGGGCCGACGGATCTTGGGGATGGCCTCCATCTCGGCTTTGGTGGCGAACAACTTCATGCCGATGGGTGTGGTCCGCAACCGCAGCAGCCGGTTCAGGTCCGCCACCAGCCCGTTCCAGTCATAGTTCCCGGGACCGGTGGCTCCGGAGATGGAGACGGTGCGGGCCGCGCTCGGCATCACTGGTGGTCATGGTCGGACCCTACCCGCCCGCTGTGGTCCGCGGGCGCTGGATCGCTTGGTGGCCGCCGGCGACGCACCGCGCGAAAGACTTGTGTCCACAGGTATCAGGGGAGCGCTTCGTGACTCCTACACGTCGCACCAGGTCAGATCGGTTCCGTGACCGGAGGGGGTTCCGGGGCTGCTTGACCGGGCCGCGGCAAGGTGTACGCACCCGTTCCGGTCCCAGTCCTCCCACAAGCCGTGATGGGGGCCGGTAGGGGCTCCAGCGGGACATATGCCTTTCTCCGGTGACGAAATGCAGTCGGGCGGGCGCCCCTTTCGTCACCGGAGAAGCGCCGACGCGCTCCCGCTCGAACCTCGCCGGTCTTGACAGACCGCCAAAACACCACCAGCGCCCTCACCGGAGCGAGGACGCTGGTCGGGCTCGGGATCGGCTAGGCCAAGTTGTCGACGAAGCCTTCGAGTTGGCGGAGGTTGCGGCATTCGAAGGTGCCGTTGCAGTACTGGCCGTACTCCCCCACGATGGAATCCCCGGTGTCCCAGTACGAGCGGGGCTCCGGGTTCAGCCAGAACACCGAACGGGCCTTGTTGCGGATCTCCTTGATGATCCAGCTCTGTGATGAGTGGTAGTTGTTGCGGGCGTCACCCAGGATCAACACCGTGGACTTGGTGCTGATCTCCTTGCCGTAGCGGTCCCAGAACACCTCGAAGGCATGCCCGTAATCGGAGTGCCCGTCAACCCACACCACATCGGCCTCGGTGTTGACCTTGTGGATGGCCTCCACGATGTCCTCGGTGGCCTCGAAGTACCGGGTCACCTCGTCCAAACCGTCGATGAAAACGAAGGCCCGAACCTGTGAGAACTGGTTGGAGATGGCGTACACCAGGTGCAGGGTGAAACGGGCGAAGGCCGCCACCGAACCGGAGATGTCCGCCACGATCATGATCTCGGGCTTCTTGGGGCGGGGCCGGCGGAACTTGAGCTCGGCCGGCACCCCGCCGTAGGACAGCGAATGGCGCACGGTGTTGCGGAAGTCCAGCGCCCCCAGCCGACCATGGCGCCGCTTGCGTTGGAGGCGAACCGCCAGCTTGCGGGTCAGCGGGTAGATGGCCTTGCGGAGCTTGACCATCTCCTCCCGGGAGGCGTGCATGAAATCCACGTCCTCCGGCAGCGGCTTGCGCAACGTCTTGGCCATCGCTTCCACGCCGCGATCCGCCACCAAACGGCGGCGGATCTCGGCCTCGATCTCCTTGCGCAGCTGCTCGACCCGGTTCTCGTACTCGTCGTTGGCCAAGCGGGATTCGAGCGGGGTCATCTCCCCGCCCACCTTGGCCTGCTCTTCCTGCATGAGACGGGCCATCACGGCGTCGAGATCGAGGTTCCGGAGCGTGCGGTAGAGGTAGTACGTGCCACCGACGGGCCGACCGGGTTCCATGCCGGCGAAGCGCTTCACCGAGATGCGGGCCACCATCTTCATGAGGCCACGATCGCCGCTCATCATGGCCTGGTACAGCATCTCGGCCAGCTCTTCGGGGGTGACCTGGTTGCCGCCGCCACCGCCGCGACCCTGACCTTCGCCCTCACCCTCGCCGTCGCCGTCCCCTTCGCCCTCGTCGTCGCCTTCTTCGTCGTTGGCGTTGGACGGGTCATCGGGATTGTTGAAGGTCGTACTGATCGCCCCGCAGCGCGAAGTAGATCTCGAAAACGGTCTCGAAGGCCTTCCAATGGTTCTGGTTCTTGACCATGGTGGCGGCGAGGGCGTACTTGAAGGCCTCACGGTCTTCGAGGGGAATGTGCTTGACCGCCAACATGGCGTCGAGGTTCTCGGTGAGGCTCACCGGGATGCCGGCGTTGCGCAGCTCCAGGACGAATCCGTTGAGCAGCTCCAGCAGCGGCTGACCTATACCGGGGGGTACGGCATGGATCCTCGACGACGGTCATGATGATGCCTTTTGGAATTTGGACGGCCCGCTCTAGCAACCCTTGGAGAGCCTTGGAGATGTCCGTCTGGTACTTGAGCAGCACGTGCAGCGTATCCACCGCGTCGGCTTCGGTCACCTGCTGCACGCCCAGCAACATCAGGGTCTTGGCCCAATCCAGGGTCTCGGACACCGACGGTGCCTTCTTCAGATCCAGGTTGCGGATGGTGCGCACGATGCGGGCCACCTGGTCTGCCAGGCTCTGGCGTGATGTCGGGCACCTTGGTGAGCACGATCTCGCGCTCACGGTCAATGTCCGGATAGTCGATGTGCAGGAACAGGCAACGGCGCTTGAGGGCCTCGGAAAGCTCACGGGTGTTGTTCGAGGTCAGGAACACCAAGGGGATCTGGGTGGCGGTGATGGTGCCCAGTTCCGGGATCGACACCTGGTAGTCCGAGAGGATCTCCAGCAGCAGCGCCTCGGTCTCGATCTCGAGGCGGTCGACCTCGTCGATCAGCAGCACCACCGGGTCCGTGGCCCGGATGGCCTCTAGCAGCGGGCGTGTCATGAGGAAGTCCTGGGAGAAGATGTCATCGGACATCTCATCCCAGTTCAAGCCGGCATCGCTGGTGTTGCGCTCGGCCTGGATGCGCAGCAGCTGCTTCTTGTAGTTCCACTCGTAGAGCGCCTTGGCCTCATCCAGACCCTCGTAGCACTGCAGGCGGATGAGCCGTGCGCCCAGGGTCTCGGCCACTGATTTGGCCAGCTGGGTCTTGCCGGTACCGGCGGGACCTTCAACCAGCACCGGCTTACCGAGGCGATCTGCGAGGTACACCACCCCGGCAATGCCTTCGTCCGCCAGGTAGTCCACCTTGGCCAGAGACTCGCGGACGGTCGGCACCGATTCGAAACGAGGATCCATGGGTCGAGCATAGGATCCCGGTCCCTTTTGGTCGCAATTCTTCTGACGGCCCCGTCAACTCGCCCGCCACGTGGCCTGTGCGGTCTCGCCACGGCTTTCGACCGCTACCGTGACGCCGTGACCTCGCCCCTGGAGGACGCCCTCGACGACTTTGTCACAGAGGTCGGATCAGCCCTTGCCGACGCCATGGTCGCCACCGGCACCGCGGCCGGCACCGCCACCGGGGACCAGGCTCGCCGCGACGCCCTGCTGGAGGCGTTCTCCCTGGTCTGCGCGGTTCTCGACGCCGACGGACGGCTGGCTGATGACGAGCTGTGGGCCCTGATCACCGTGTTCGGACCCCGTCTGGGCGGTGAGCTGACCGGGGCTGATCCCGCGTCGTTGCGCCGCGGCGGGCTGGTCTCGGGCCGCTCCGCGTGGCTGTCGGAGCCCTCGGCGCTGTTCGACACGTTGGTGTGGTTCGACGGGGCGCGGGGCAGCACCCATGCCCGGACCTACACCAACCGGGCCTTCCGTTTGGGTCTCTCCACCGCGGCGGTGGACTTCATGACCTCGGAGTCTGAGATCCTGGCCATCGAACAGCTCCGGGGGATGCTGCTGCGGGCCCGGGCAGCCGGGGAGAGCGGCTCGGGTGGTGCTGCGTCAGGGCCAACGTCGCGGACCGCAGCGTTCGGGCGCAGCTCCCCGCGAATCGACGGCGAATCGGCGCTGGGACCCGATGGGGCCGCGCCGAATCCGGCGACGACCACCGTTGGCCGTCCACCCGGCGCGGCGGCCAACGACACGGCCGGATCCAGTGCCGCCGAGAACGAAGCGCTGGCGCCACCGCGACCGTTGGAGGACCTCTTGGCTGCGCTCGACCAGCTGATCGGGCTGGCCGGCGTGAAGGGCGAGGTCAAGCTGGTGGCCAACCTGCTCGCAGTGCAGCAACTGCGCCGTGAGCGGGGTCTGCCGGTGCTGGCGCAGAGCCGGCATCTGGTGTTCACCGGCAACCCCGGCACCGGTAAGACCACGGTGGCCCGGCTGCTGGCGGAGATCTACCGCACGCTGGGCGTGGTTGATCGGGGCCATCTGACCGAGACCGACCGGGCCGGGTTGGTGGCAGGTTTCGTGGGACAGACGGCCCTCAAGGTCACCGCCCTCTTCGACGCCGCCGACGAGGGCGTGCTGCTCATCGACGAGGCCTACACCCTGGCCCGGGGCGGCGAGCGGGACTTCGGACGGGAGGCCATCGACACCATCGTCAAGCTGATCGAGGACCGGAGGGATTCCATCGTGGTCATCGCCGCCGGCTATCCCGTCGAGATGGCTGAGTTCGTCGACGCCAACCCCGGGTTGCGCTCCCGCTTCCCCAAGACCATCTTCTTCCCCGACTACAGCACCGACGAGCTGGTCGAGATCTTCAAAAGGTTGGGCCAGTCCAACCGCTACCACGCCGACCAGTCCGCCCTCGCGGCGGTGCGAACGTTCTTCGACGCCCAGTCCCGGGACCAGGGCTTCGGCAACGCCCGCCTGGCCCGCAACCTGTTCGAAGCCGCCGTGGCCCGCCACGCCTCCCGGCTGATGACCGCGGTGAGCCAGTCCGAACCACCGCAACCCCCCACCGGGGACCCCGGCGGCCTCCCGACCGAACCACCCGACCACCGCGCCGACAACGCGACCGGGTCAAGCACCGAGGACGCCGAACCGGCCCCGCTGGGGCCGGTTCGGCCGCATCCATTGGCCGAGGTCACCGACGACGAGCTCACCACCCTGCAGGTCGAGGACATTCCGACCACGCTGTCAACGTAGGCGCCGCTCGAAGCTGGCCAATGGGGACGCTTGTCGCGGCGCCACCCCCCTGGGGCCATCACCCTGAGGGACGGCGAGCCCACCAAATCCCACCCCCGCCAGGGCGCGCCGGCCTCGCCACCGATTGAAGGTATCTCGGCGCTCGAACGTGGTGACTACGTTGGCCAAGTGACAGCAGTGGTTCTGATCGTGGTGCTCCTGGGACTGGTGAGCGTGGGCGCCGTGGCGGTGGTGGCGGCTCGCCGGCGACCGGGCCTGCGAGCGGCGGTGGAAACTGACGGTCGGGACGGCGGCAGCGCCATCCAGATCGACCCCTTTGGTGTCAGCGAGCCATGGCGACAGTTCGTGCAACATGCCCTGCACGCCCGGGATCAGTTCCGGGTCACGTTGCGCGGCGCTCGAAGGGGACCGCTGCGGGCTCAGCTGGAGGACATCGGCGAGTCCCTCGACGGTGGCATGGCACGGGCCTGGGCCACCGCCCAGCACGGCCATCGCCTGAGCCAGGCCCGGGGCCGCATCGACACCGACCGGCTCACGGCCGACCTGAACCAACAGCCGGCCGACGGGGTCGGTGGCGGCGCCCCGGACGGGCGGGGTGGTCAGCTTCCGGGCCAGCCGACGGGGGCGATGGCCAACCCATCAGCGACGGACGGTGACGCCATACGGGAGTCCCTGCAGGCCCAGCTGGATTCGGCTTATCGGCTTGACCAGATCATCGCAAACGCCGAGCAGCAGCTCCGGCTCCTCACCACCCAGCTCGACGAGGCGGCGACCCGGGCGGGCGAGTTGGCGGTAAGGGCCGGTACCGGCGATGCGCTGGAGGCGGTGGCGGCGGACATCACCCGGGCCTCGGACCAGCTCGAGGCATTGCGGCTGGCAATGGAGGAAACCGACCGCCTCTGAGGCCGGTGCCCAGGGCCCCACACGGCCGGGCACCGGAGCAGCGGATATCGCCGTCGGCCGGTGGATCACACCGGTAGGCTTTCCGCTCATGCTGAAGCTCGCCCGACGTTGGTGGAAGTACCTCACGGCCAAGCTGACGGGGTCGTTCAATGAGCGGGCCGATCCCAAGGTCCAGCTCGAGCAGGCCATCATGGAGGCCCAGGAGCAGCACAGCCGGCTCAAAGAGCAGGCGGCCAACGTCATCGCCATCCAGAAGCAGTCCGAGCTGCAGCTGAACCGCAAGCTGGACGAGCTGGAGAAGCTGTCGGGCCAGACCCGCCAAGCGGTGGTCATGGCCGATGACGCCACCAAAGCCGGCAACGCCACCAAGGCCGCCGATTACGCCCGGGCCGCGGAAGCGTTGGCCACCCGGCTCATCGCCCTCGAGAATGAGATCAATGACCTCAAGGCCCGCTCGTTGCAGGCGGCGCAGGCGTCAGACCAGGCCAAGGCCGCGGTGACGCAGAACTCGTCGATCTTGCAGAAGCGCCTGGCCGAGAAGAACCAGCTCATGGGCCAGCTGGAGCAGGCCAAGATGCAGGAGCAGATGAACACCGCCATGGCCTCCCTCAACGAGACCGTGGGGGCTGACGTGCCCACCTTCAACGAGATCCGGGACAAGATCGAGGCCCGTTACGCCAAGGCCACCGGTACCGCTGAGCTCGAGGGCGACTCGGTGGAGAGCCGCATCCTGGAAGTCGAAGCGGCCGCGCAGAATGTGGAGGCCGCCACCCGGCTGGCCCAGATCCGGGCCCAGCTCGGCATGGCCCCCGCCGCCGAACCAGCCCAACTACCCACCGCGGCAGCCGTCCCCGACAAGCCGGTGGCCGACGCCACGCCGGCCCAGCCCCAAGCCGAACCCAGCGCCGGCTGAGCTCGTCCTGCCGCTGCCCCCGACCGCCGCGGCACCGGCTACCGGGTGTCCCTCTCGGCCGTGGCAGGCGATCGGCCCCCTGATGAACGCCCAGTGATGAGCGCCTCCCCATGAACCCCCAGGTCCGGTGCGCCCCTACCCGGTCACGACCAACCAACCAGGCCTAGCGGCATGGCGACGGTGTGGGTTGCCCTGGCCGGGGCCGCGGGGGCGGTGGCGCGCTACCGCATCGGCATGGCGGTGGGCGTCCGGTCCTTCCCGTGGGCCACGCTGAGCATCAACATCGCCGGCTGTTTCGTGCTGGCGGCGTTGGCCGCGGGGCCCGCTGCCCGCTGGTCACCCACCGTGTCTGTGGCGCTGACGGTCGGGTTCCTGGGGGCCTTCACCACGTTCTCGACGTTCGGGTACGAAACGATCACGCTGGTTCGCACCGACCGACCGGGCCTGGCCGCGCTGTACGTCGGGGCCTCCCTTGTCGGGGGGTTGGGGGCCAGTGCGGGCGGCTACCTGCTGGGCCGGGGCTGAGGCCGGGGCCCTGAAGCGCCGCTGAGCCAGCACGGATCGACCAACCACGCCCCTACGGCACCAGGACCAGATCATCGCGATGGATGACCTCGGCGGGGTCGGAGGCGGGTAGGTCCTCGCTGCGGCGGCCTTTCATGCGCTCGAGGTTGCGCGAGCTGACCCGCACCAGACCCTTGGCGAACACCTCACCGTCGGCGCTCATCAGCTCCACCGCCGCGCCCCGGTGAAACGCGCCGCGCACCTCTAACACCCCAACCGGCAGCAAGGACACCGTCCGGTCGAGCAGCGCCCGGCGGGCTCCGGCATCCACCACCACCGATCCCTCGGCCGGGACCGCGAAAGCGATCCACAGCTTCTTGGCCGACAGCCGACGCTCGTGGGCCAACACCACCGTGCCGACACCGGCCACCCCGCCCACAGCATCCACCAGCACCCCCGAACGGCCGGCGGCGGCGATCACCGCTCGCACCCCGGACCAGGCGGCGATCTTGGCCGCGGCCAGCTTCGATGCCATGCCGCCACTGCCCCGGGCACTGCCGGCCCCACCGGCTATGGCCTCATGCTCCGCGTCGACCTGGATGATCTCCTCGATGAGGGAGGCCGAGGCGTCCAGGCGGGGATCGGCGGTGAACAGCCCGGGCGTGTCCGTCAACAGCACCAGCAGGTCCGCCCGCACCAGATGGGCCACCAGCGCCGCGATGCGGTCGTTGTCACCGAAGCGGATCTCGGCGTCGGCCAGGGCGTCGTTCTCGTTGATGATCGGCACCACCCCCAGCTCCAAGAGCCGTGACAAGGTGGCCTTGGCGTGCACGTACTGGGCCCGCTCGAAGAAGTCCAGCGGCGAGATCAACACCTGACCAGCTACCAGGTCCCAGCCGGCCAGCACGTCGTTGTAGATGTGCATCAACCGGCTCTGGCCCACCGCGGACAACGCCTGCAGGGTCCGGCCATCGCGGGGCCGATCCTTCAGGCCCAGGGCCGCCATGCCCGCCGCCACCGCCCCGGAGGACACCACGATGACCTGATGGCCCTGGTCGCGGACCGCGGCCACCTCGGCGCACAGCTTGACCACGGCGTCGGGTTGGATGCCCCCGGCAGCGTCAGTCAGCGAGGACGTGCCGATCTTGACCACGACCCGCACCGGATCAACCGTGCTCGGTGTAGTCGAACTCGAACCCACCGATGCGCACGGTGTCACCCTCGGTGGCGCCCGCTCGCGCCAGGGCCTTCTCCACGCCCATGCGTTTGAGCTGGTCACGGGCATAGTCCGCGGCGTCGGGGTTGGTGATGTCCGACAGCGCCACCGCCCGCTCGGCCTGGCGACCGATGACGGTGAAGCTGCCGTTGTCGTGTCGTTCGATGCGGAACCCCTCCGGCACCGGGCGATGCACTACGAAACCCTCCCGCTGCGGTTCGCTGCCCCGGGCCGCCCCCACCAGCTGCGCCAACCGGTAAACAAGCTGGTCGATGCCCTCCCCGGTCACCGAGGAGATGGTGAGGTCCAGGCCCTCATCGGACCCCTTGTCGACCTCCTCCCCCCGCAGATCGGCCTTGGAGCCCACGATCAGCCGGGAGCGGTCCAACAGCTGAGGCTGGTAGGCGCCGAGCTCGCCGAGCAGAACCTCCACCTGCCGTTGCGGTTCGGTCCCGTCGATCATGGCCAGATCGACCAGGATCACCAGCACCCGGGCCCGTTCGATGTGGCGCAGGAACTGGTGGCCCAACCCCCGACCCTCCGCTGCCCCCTCGATCAGACCGGGGATGTCCGCCACCACGAAATCCCCACCATCGCTCACCCGGACCACACCCAGGTTGGGTTCAAGGGTGGTGAAGGGGTAGTCCGCGATCTTGGGCTTGGCGGCAGAGATCCGGCTGATCAGGGTGGACTTGCCGACGTTGGGGTAACCCACGAGCGCCACGTCCGCGGCCAGCTTCAGTTCCAGCCGAAGCCAGTGCTCCTGGCCCTCCTCACCTTGCTCGGCGAAGGAGGGCGCCCGACGGCGGTTGGAGAGAAACGAGGCGTTGCCCCGACCGCCCCGGCCACCCTCCGCCGCCAGCCATCGATCACCGTCTCCGACCAGATCGACCAGCACCGAGCCGTCCGGATCCTTCACCACCGTACCGACCGGTACGTGGGCCAGGACGTCTTTGCCGGTGGATCCGTCCAGCTTCTTGCCCTTGCCGTGCACGCCGTTGGTGGCCCGCCGATGGGGATGGTCGCGGTAGCCGATCAGCGAGCTGACGTTGCGGTCCGCCACCAGCCACACGTCCCCGCCCGCGCCGCCGTCACCCCCATCGGGACCACCACGGGGCACGTACATCTCGCGCCGAAAGGAGACACAGCCCGCACCCCCATCGCCACCACGCACGTTGATGGCACACTCATCGATGAAGGTCGACACGACTGACCAGGCTATTCGCTGCGCCCCGACGCCCCGGGTTCCAGCTCACCGTGGCCGCCGGGGTGCCGGTAGCTGCTCCTACGATGAGTGGGTCATGAACCAGCAGCGCAGCGAACGGGCCCAGGCGTGGGCGGCCACCATGACCGGCCACCCCGGGGTGGCTTCCGGCAACGCCCACCGTGACCACGCCGACACCGACGACGGCGTCGACAACGATGCCAACGCTGGTCCGTCGCTCCGTCTGGCCCACGCTGACAGCGGCACCCCCCTGAGCGAGCAGGCCGTTCATGGCGGCGAGGCCACCGTCGTGTGGGACCGCGAGGCCCGCGAAGCCGCCGAAGACCGCCATCTGGTGCCCGGCGCCACCCGCTCCCACGGTGGCGGTGACCGGGCCCGGCCCGAGCAACCGGACCCCAACCGCACCTGTTTCGAACGGGACCGGGACCGGATCCTGCACAGCACGGCCTTCCGGCGCCTGGCCGGCAAGACCCAGGTGTTCGTGTTCCCCCACGATCATCAGCGGACCCGGCTGACCCACGCTCTGGAAGTGGCCCAGGTGGCCACCTCCATCGCCGGCGCCCTGCGGCTGAACCTGGCGCTGACCGAAGCCATCGCCCTGGGCCACGACTGCGGTCACGGTCCGGGCGGGCACGCCTCCGAGGAAGCGCTGGACCCGTTCGTGTCCGGCGGGTATGACCACGCAGTGTGGGGGGCCGACGTCGTGTTGCCGCCGCTGAACCTGTGCCGCCAGACCCTCGACGGGATCCGCAACCACTCCTGGTCCCGGCCGGCGCCGGCCACCCCCGAGGGCGAGGTCGTCAGCTGGGCCGATCGCATCGCCTATGTGTGCCATGACTTCGAAGACGCGGTGTCCGCCGGCCTGGTGGCTCCCGATCAGCTGCCGGCCGCGGTCCGCCAACGCTGTGGGGAGACCCGCCGGTTGCAACTGGCGGCGTTCATCGGAGCGGTGGTGGAGGGCACCTGCCGCCACGGCCGGGTCGGGATGGACGCAGGGGCCGCTGACGCCCTGGCGGCGTTCCGGCGGTACAACTACGAGCAGATCTACCTGCGCCCCTCCTCGCTAGAGCAGGGTCGGCGGGTCATTCGGCTACTCCAGGCGCTGGTCGAGCACTACGCCGCCCGGCCGGCTCAGCTCGCCCCCTCACGCCAGCGGGACCTGGACCCCGCCAGCGCGGAGGCGTTCCGGGAGGCAGTGACCTACGTGGGAGGGATGACGGACCGTTTCGCCTGCGCCCAGGCTCTGGAACTGCTGCAGTACCCCGCTGGGGACCTGCCGGCAGGGTTCGACGTCTGAGCCGGACAGGCCAACGGGTCGGGACGCGCAACGGCCCCGCCGACACAGGCCGACGGGGCCGAGAGGAAGGCTCGCGGGGCTAGTCCCCTGACGCCGCGGTTTCTCCGGGCAGCACGTGAACCACCCGACGGCCACCGGCAGCACCGAAGGCGACCTTGCCGTCAGCCTTGGCGAAGAGGGTGTCATCCCCGCCGCGACCCACGTTGTCCCCCGGATGGAAGCGGGTACCGCGCTGGCGCACCAGGATGGAACCGGCCCGAACCTGGGTCCCGGCGAAGGCCTTCACCCCGAGGCGTTGGGCATTGGAGTCCCGGCCGTTGCGGGTTGAGCCGCCACCTTTGGTCTTCGACATGGTCTGCTCCTACGGGTTTCGTACTGTGCCGGTTGGACGCCGCTTCGGACGCCCACGTCGACGATCAGAGGTCGATGGCGGTGATCTCGATGGTGGAGTACCGCTGGCGATGACCCCACCGGCGGCGCTCGTTGGCCTTGGATTTGTAGGTGAAGCCGACCACCTTGGGGCCTTTCATCTCACCCACGACCCGGGCCCGGACCGATGCCCCTGCCAACTGGCTGGGCGTGGCCCGAACACTGTCTCCGTCCACGACCAGTACCGGGGAGAAGCTGACCTCAGCGTCCGTGTCTGAGCCCAAGAGCTCCACCGACAGGCGTTGACCCTGCTCCACCCGATACTGCTTGCCACCGGTCTTGATAACTGCGTACATAGCGAGGGTCCAATCTAGTGCTTCGAGTGCTCGGCGCGACAAACGCGGCCGGCGGGTTGGGGCCCGACGCTCGGGACCGGGCGGTTTCGGGCGGTGTCGGGGTCAGGCGTCTTCGCCCACCAACTGCTGGTCGAGGATCAGGCCCCGGCCCTGGCACTGCTCACACACGCAGGACACCGACTCGATCAGGCCTTCACCGATGCGTTTGCGGGTCATCTCCACCAAGCCCAACTCTGAGATCTCGAACACCTGGGTGCGGGTCTTGTCCCGGCTCAACGCCTCCCGGAACACCCGGATGACCTCGTCGCGGTTCTGGCGGGTCTCCATGTCCACGAAGTCGATGACGATGATGCCGCCGATGTCCCGCAGGCGTAGTTGCCGGGCTATCTCCACCGCCGCTTCGAGGTTGTTGCGGTACACCGTCTCCTCGAGGGAGGAGCTGCCAACGTTCTTGCCGGTGTTGACATCGATGACGGTGAGCGCCTCGGTGTGCTCGATGATCAGCGATCCGCCCGAGGGCAGCCACACCTTTCGATCCAAGGCCCGCAACCGCTGCTCGTGCACGTGATGGCGTTCGAAAAGCGGCAACGGCTCGGTGGCGGTGTCGAAATACTCGACCCGGTCCGCCAGCGTGGGTGAGATCGACGCCACGTAGGAGCGGACCTCCTCGAACAGCTGCGGATCATCGATGGCGATGGTGCGGTACTCGTCGTTGAACTCTTCACGGATCACCCGCAGGGCCAGGTCCGGCTCCCGATACAGCAACGCGGGGCTGGAGGACTTCTTGGCCAGGGTCTCGATGGCGTTCCACTGGTCCACCAGACGGCGCACGTCCCGCTCGATCTCCTCCTCGGTGACCTTCTCGGCCGCGGTGCGCACGATCACCCCGTGCTGGGGCGGTTTGACCTGGTCGAGGATCTGACGGAGGCGTTTGCGCTCGTTGTCCGGCAGGCGCTTGGAGATGCCGTAGGTGCTGCTGTTGGGGATCAGCACCACGAAGCGGCCCGGCAGGGACACCTCCTGGGTGAGGCGGGCCCCTTTGTGGGCGATGGGGTTCTTGGTGACCTGGCAGAGGATGGTCTGACGGGCCTTGAGCACCTGCTCGATGCGAGGCCTGTTGGCAGTGTTGCCGCGACCCCCGCCGTGACCCCCGCCGCCCTGGGAGGGCCCGGTGCCCTCGAGGTCTTCCTGCTCATATTGGACATCGCCGCGATAGAGCACCGCGTTCTTGGGGGTGCCGATGTCCACGAACGCCGCTTCCATGCCGGGCAGCACGTTCTGCACCTTGCCGAGGTAGATGTTGCCGTGGATCTCGGTGAGCCCGTCGCTGGGCTTGGACACGTAGTGCTCCACCAGTGAACGTCCCTCGAGCACGGCGATCTGCGTGCCGCCGGGCGCGACGTGCACGCACATCACGTAGCGACCGACGGGGCGGCCGTTGCGTTCCTTGCCTCGGCGGCGGCGCAGGGATCGCTCGTCGAGCTCGATCTGCTCGTCGTCGTAGAGCACCTGCTCCACCGGCGCCAGCGCAGGGCCCCGGCCGTTGCGGCCCTGCCCGCTGCGGACGCCGCCACCGGCGTTGCGACCGTCGCCACTGCGGCCCGGGCGTGATCCTCCGGCGTTGCCGGTGTTCCCCGCAGGCTCGCTCGTGCGGGGGCTGTCAGCAGCATCGCCCCGCTTGGCGCCACCGCGGCCCCGCCCGCCCCGCCGGCGACGACGGGCGTTGCCTTCAGCGTCGCCACCGGGGTCGGTATCGCTGGGGTCGGTATCGTTGGGTCCGATGTCGACCCCGGATCGGCCACCGGAGCGCGTCGCGCCTGGTGCATCGGCTCCGGCGCGGCGAGCGGTGCCGGAGCGGCCACCGTCACGGGCCCCCGGGGCGTTGGCGGGTCGCTCAGGCGGGGTCGCCGAGGCTGTAGATGACGGTAACGGCGAGGACGTAGCGGGGACGGGCGGGGCAGGCATGGTGTCCCCGATGCGGGGTTTGCGAGGTACTAGTGCCGCTGCTGCCGCTTCGATGGAGCGCGGCTTGCCTTCACTGATCCGCTCGGGCAGTTCTGGGTTGGCCCCCTCCCCCGGGTTCGCGCTGCGCCGGGAATCGTTGCGTGCGCCGCCGGGGTCGGACTGGTTCCCCTGGGCGGCCATGACCGACGGGCGCGTGGCGGCAGCCCCGGATCCGTCGGGGTCAGGTGGGGCCGACACCACCAGGGGCGCGGCCGCCGCCGTGGCGGCCGGCGGGGTGAGGGGCCCGGCGCCACCGGCTGAGCGTGGCGGCGTGGTTGCGGCACTGCCCTCGGTGGGGTGGTCCTCGGTGGGGTGCTGGCCGGTGGGTGGCCCTGATGGGCCGGCCGGCGGCGATCCGGGAGAAGCCGGGATCTCGGGCATGGTCAACGTTCCTTGTGCGCGATGCGCCCATGGGCGCACCGACGGTCCCTGCGCCCGGAGGCGCACTGGTTGCTGCACCCGTGGGCGCAGTACTGCGATGCGTGCCCGAGGGCACGGTGGTGGCCGCGCCGCGGGGCACGGTGGTGGTTGCTGCACCCGTGGGCGCCGAGCTTGTGGCTGCTGTCCGCCGGGACAGAACGATGCAGGTGAGAGGGGCCCGCCGTGCTGACGCAGTGGCGGACGCGGCCGGACGGGAGGGGCGGCAGCGACGGGCGGCGCGTCGCAGGGCGCTGAGCAATCGCCCGGTCACCGTGCACCGACCACGGTCGAAGCGATGGGCACCCCGGGCCCGTCTGACCCCTCCGGCCCGTCTGACCCCTCCGGCCCGTCTGACCCTTCGAGGACCGACGCAGCCGGGGTGGGGTGAACCGGCCCTGCCTGCCTCTCAAGCCCCTCAGTCAGCGCCGGCCAGACGGTCAGGGCGCCCTGCACTGGGGAGACGGCGAGGGGTTCGACCCGTGACCCGTCGGGCTGGTCGATCCATTGGGCGAGACGACAGACCCGCAGCTCCTGCCAGTTCGGGCCCAGCGCGGCGATGAGCTCGCCGGGGCGCAGACCGCGGGGTTGGGTGGCCAGCTCAGCCAGCAGCCGGGGCCCGGCCACCTGCGAAGAGGCGACCCCGAACGAACCCATCCCGAACGAATCCATCCCGAACGGACCCACGGTGGCGCCTGCGACCTCGGACAGGTCAGGCACCAATCGGAGATCCAACACATAGGGACGGATGTCGTCGTGGTGGGTTTTCCCTTGCGGTCTCGCTGCACCATGACACTGGGGCTGGCCAACAGCGCCGCCACCGCGGATCGGGCCGCCTCGGTGTCTCCCCCCTGGAGTGTCAAAGACCAGGTCACGGTGCTGACCGCCTCCTGCAATGAGCGTGACTCCTCGGTTGGCGGTTCCGCCGCGGCGGTGCAATCGATGCCCTCGGGCAGCATGGCGCTGAGCCGGGCCGGCAGCGCGTCCAAGTCCGCGTCGCTGAGCGGGGACACCAGATCGACGTCGAGGTATTCGGCCAGCGATTCGTGACCCACCGACAGCGCCAGCCCGAAATGCAGCTTCGGTCGCGGCGAGAAGCCCACGGAGTAGGTCACGGGCAGCTCGGCGCGGCGCATGGCCCGTTCCCAGATCCGGGCCAGATCTCGGTGGGACAGGAAGCGCACCTTGCCGGCCTCGGTGAAACGGACCCGGACCCTCATGGACCCACCGCCACCGGCAGTTCGATGGGCACCTCAGCGGGCGCTTGCGGCTTGCGGCCAAGCAGGGTGACCGGCACGACGTGGCCCACCGACAGGTCCTGACCGGTGCCCTGGCTGCCCCCCGCCGGGGGCACCGCAGAGGCCACGATGTGCTCGATGCCGTATCCGGTGCACGCCCCGCAGTCGTAGCAGGGGGTCCAGCGGCAGTCGGGCAGGCCCACCTCGGCCAGGGCGTCCTGCCAGTCCTGGGCCAGGAAGTCCTTGTGGAGCCCGGCGGAGAGATGGTCCCACGGCAGCACCTCGGCGGCGTCACGATGGCGATGCACGTACCAGTCCGCTGAGAGCCCGGCTTCAGCGAGGGCATCGAGCCAGCGGCCCAGCTGGAAGTGCTCGCTCCATTCCTGGAATGTGCCACCGGCGCGCCAGACAGCCTCGATGACCCTTCCCACCCGACGATCGCCCCTGGTCAGCAACCCTTCGATGAGCGTGGCTTTGGGGTCATGCCAGCGCAGGGTCACGCCCCGGGATTTGCGGGTGTCGTTGCGGAGCAAGCTGATCTTGCGGTCCAGCTCGGAGACCGTGTTCTGCCCGAACCACTGGAACGGGGTGAACGGCTTGGGTACGAACCCGCCGACGGACGCGGTGACGGAGGCGCCCTTCTGGTGGCGTTGGCCGATGGCGGCGCAGTTGCGGGCCAGTTCGGCGATGCCGAGGGTGTCCTCGTCCGTCTCGGTGGGCAGGCCGACCAGGAAGTACAGCTTCACCCGACGCCAGCCGTTGGCAAACGCAGCATCGACAGCGGCGTAGAGGTCCTCTTCCCGGATGAGCTTGTTGATGACCTGCCGCATCCGCCAGGTGCCGGCCTCTGGAGCGAAGGTCAACCCGGCCCGGCGACCCTGTTGCAGCTGGGCGGCGATGCCCACGGTGAACGCATCCACCCGCAGCGAGGGCAGGGCCACGCTGAGGTTGTCGCCGCAGCCCATGACGTCAGTCACCACGTCGGTGATGTTGGAGAAGTCCGCGGTGGACAGCGAGGTCAAGGCCACCTCGTCGTACCCGGTGCGACGCAACCCCTCCGACACCATGGTTCGCACGTTCTCCGCCGAGCGTTCGCGCACCGGGCGGGTGATCATGCCCGCCTGGCAGAACCGGCAGCCCCGGGTGCAGCCCCTGAAGACCTCCACGTTGAGGCGGTCATGGACCACCTCGGTCAACGGGACCAGCTGGTTGCGGGGGTACGGCCAGGCATCCAGGGAGGCGATGGTGCGCTTTTCGACCTGCGCCGGCACGTCGGCGTAACGGGGGGTGACCCCGGCCAGGTTCGGCCCGTCGTAGTGCACGTCGTACATGGACGGTACGTAGACCCCGGTCACGGCGGCCAGGTCCCGCAGGACCCGCTGGCGGGAACCGACGGGGCGACCGGAGCGCTTCCAGGCGCCGATGACCTCGGTGATCTCGGAGACCACCTCCTCGCCATCGCCCAACACGAAGGCGTCCACGAAGTCCGCCAGCGGCTCCGGGTTGTAGGTGCAGTGCCCACCGGCGAGCACCAACGGCGCATCATCGGCGCGGTGCTCGGCCCGGACCGCCACCCCGGCCAGATCCACGCAGTTGAGCAGGTTGGTGTAGGTCAGCTCGGCGGAGAGGTTGAACGCCAGCACGTCGAACTCACCGGCGGGAACGTGGTTTTCCACGGAGAACAGCGGCACCTGATGACGCCGGAGCTGGCTTTCCAGATCCAACCAGGGGGCGTAGGCCCGTTCGGCCAGGGCGTCGGGGCGTTCGTTGAGGATCTCGTACAGGATCTGTAGGCCCTGGTTGGGAAGCCCGATCTCGTACGTGTCGGGGTAGATGAGCAGCCAGGACACCTTGCCGTTGCCGTGGCGGGGCCGCTGGGCGCCGTCCTCACACCCGATGTAACGGGCGGGTCTCTCGACCTGGGAGAGCAACGGTTCGAGCCGGGTCCACACGGATGACATTCGGTTGAACACTACCGCACCGCGGCTCTTCCGCCGCGGCCCCATACAGGCCACGCAGGTTCAGCGGCGACGCGAACATCCTGTTCGCAGGGGGTGCGGCAGGCTCAGCGGAAGCGATGGGCGTGCACCGAGAGCACGAGGCCCATGCCGGCGAAGGTGGTCAGCAACGAGGAACCGCCGTAGCTCAGGAAGGGCAACGGAATGCCGGTCACGGGCATGATCCGCATGCTCATGCCAACGTTTTCGAACACCTGGAACACCACCCCGGCCAGCACGCCGCAGCACAGCAGGGCCCCGAACTCGTCCTGGGCCAGCTGTGCCACCCGCAACACCCGCAGTGACAACACCAAGAACAGCAGCAGCACGGTACCCGCACCGAGAAATCCCAGTTCCTCGCCGACGACGGTGAAGATGAAGTCGGTTTGCTGCTCCGGGACCAGGCCGTCCTGGGTTTGGGGGCCCTTTCCCCAGCCCAGCCCGGTGAGGCCACCGAGGGAGATGGCGGTTTCGGACTGGGCCACGTTGTAGCTCTCATCGTTGAGGTCCTCGTCGTCCGATGCCCGATCGATGAACACCAGCAGCCGGTCCCGTTGATAGTCCGCCAGCAGGTCGCTATTGAGCACCGCCACCGTGGCCAGCGCCCCCAACAGCATCAGCGCCAGCAGAGAACGGGCCCGCACGCCGGCCACGGCCAACAGGCAGAGGCTGACCACGACGAACACCAGCACCGTGCCCAGGTCCGGCTGCAGCAGGATGAGGCCCATTGGCAGCATCGCCAGCATCAGGGCCACCACCAGGGTCACCAGGTCCAGGCGGTGTCGTCGGGCGGCCAACCACGCCGCGAGGGTCACGGTCAACGCCAACTTGGCCGGCTCGGACGGTTGCAGCTGCAACGGCCCGAACGAAAACCAGGCCTGGGCGCCTTTGACGTCCTGACCCACCACCAGGACCGCGGCCAGTAGCAACAACATGGCGGGGTAGATGGCCACCACCCAGTGCTGCAGCTTGCGGTAGTCCACGAAGGCGCCCACCATCATCATGGTCAGGCCCAGGAGCAGGGCCACCGTTTGGCGCACCAGCAGCCCGGTGTAGGGCTCGGCGCCGCCGCCCTTGGTGGCGCTGAAGATGGTGGCCAGCCCGATGAGGGCCAGCAGCAGGCTCAGGGCGACGATGCTCCAGTCCACGTGGCGATGGGGGGCGCCATGGTCCCGTCGGAGCGATTCCACCGACGGCGCCGGTCGCATCAGCAAGGACATGGCAACCGCCCAGCGGCGCGAACCTGCAGGGACCGTTTGCGCACCAATGAGCGTTGCCCGACCGTCCCCGGTGTGGTTCCTGCAGATGGGACGGTGGCGGGAGTTGTGGTGCCGTTCGTGTCCGTGCCCGGCGCGGCATCGGTGCTCGCTGTGCTTTCAGCGCCGTTTGTGCTTTCCGGGCCGTTGGTGCTTTCCGGGCCGTTGGTGCTTTCCGGGCCGTTGGTGCTTTCCGGGCCGATTGTGCTTTCCGGGCCGTTTGTATTGTCAGCGTTGTCCGTGGGCGGGGTCGCCGGGGTGGCGGGGGCCGGCGCGATGGCCACCAGGGGCCGGACCTCGTCGAGTTGCTCGAAGATGCGGCGAACCAGCGGGGCTGCGGTCTCGGAGGCGAAACCGGCCTCCTCGATGACCGCCACCACCACATAGCGGGGATCGGTCAACGGGCCGAAGCCGGCGAACAGGGCGGTGTCAGCCTTCGGCGGGACCTCAGCGGTGCCGGTCTTGCCGGCCACAGCGAAGGATTCGGGGAAACCGCTGAAGGCGGCGGCCGCGGTACCGCTGTCGGAGCCCACCACCCCGGCCAGGCCGTCCACCACCGGTTGACGCACCTCCGCGGGCAGCTGCACCGGGCCCAGCTCGCGGGGATTGAAGGCCCGCTCGGTGCTGCCGCTGGACTGGTCCAGTAGCGCCTTGGCCACCGATGTGGCCCGAAGATGCCCGCCGTTGGCCAGCGCGGCGTAGGCGTTGGCCAGCTGCAACGGGGTGACGCCAACGTCGCCCTGCCCGATGGCCAGGTTCACGTTGTCACCGGTGAACCATTCGCCGTAGGGGAACGCGTCGGGATTCTCGTCGTGGCGGGCCTTCTTGAACGCCGGATCGGAGATGAGCCCGGCCGCTTCCTCCGGGAGTTGCACCCCGGTGGGTTTGCCCAGCCCGAAACGACGGGCGGTGGCCTGGATGGCGTCGGTGCCGAAGCGGTCCTGCTGGTTCCAGAACGCCTCACCCAGCCGGTAGAAGTACACGTCGGAGGACACCGTGAGAGCATCACGCAGGTCGATGCGACCGTACGCAGTGGAGTTGGCGTTGGCGAACACACAGGTGTCGGTGCACTTGTCGAGCTCCCACACCCCGCGGTCCACGATGGTTTCCTCGGCGGAGACCAGGCCCCGTTCGAGGGCCGCGACCGCAGTGAACGGCTTGAAGGTGGAGCCCGGCGAGTACAGCGACTGGATGGCCCGGTTGGTGAAGGGGAAGTACGCCGAGGGGTCGTTGAGCTCCTTGAAGCGGAACTCGCTGATCCCGCTGCTGAACTCCGCCGGCGAGAACGTGGGGTAGCTGGCCAGCGCCAGAACTTCCGATGTCTTGGCGTCGAGCACCACCGCGGCGCCGGCGGGCGCCTTGCGATCAGGGTCAGTGGGGCGACGCTTGTCCAGCTGGCGGGTCCGGTTCAGGGCGTCTGCCAGCAGGTTTTCGGTAGCCACCTGCAGCTCGAGATCCACCGTGAGCTGCAGATCACGGCCGCGCACGGGTGCCACGTCAGCTCGGACCGCGATCTCCCGTTCGGTGGCGTCGACCTCGATGGTGCGGGTGCCGGGCGTGGCCCGCAGCTCCCGTTCGAAGATGCGCTCCACCCCGCTCTTGCCGATCTCGTCGCCGGGCTCGTAGCGCTTGGGATCCTCGCTGCGGGCCGCGAGCTCCTCCCCGCTGACGGGGCCGGTGTAACCCAGGATGTGCGCCGCCATGGTGCCGTGGGGGTAGGTGCGGACCTGCCGTCGGACCACGTCCACGGAGGGGTAATCCGCCAGCCGTTCCAGGAGATAGGCCTCCAGCTCGCCGCTGACGTCCTCGGCTATGGGAACAGGTTTGAGCGGGTCGTAACGGGGATCCGCGATGCGGTCCTTGATATCGGCGACCTTGGTCGGGAACCCGCCGTTGTTGAGGGCCCGGGCCAGGCGCAGCGTGAGATCGGCCTGGTCCTGCACGGCCTCGAAGCGGCGACGGTCGATGGTGATCACGACGGACTCCCGATTGTCGACCAACACCGCGCCCTCACGGTCCAGGATCCGACCCCTGGCTCCCTCGTAGTGGACCTCCCGCAGTCGAACCGAGCCGAAGACCTCTTCAACGGTGGTGTCCCGCATGATCTGCAGGTAGTACAACCGGGCGAAAAGCGCCGAGAACAACGACACCACCACGATCCCAACCAGGGCGACGCGCAGGGCGGGCTGCTCGGCAGACATCACGCCCATTCCAGCACCTCGGCCCGATCTGAGCGGGCTTCGGCCCCACGATCCTGACGATGGCCCCGTGAAGCTCACGCTCGGTGGGCGGCGTGATCGGCGTCAGCAAACGTCAGGAGGGGACCCTGGCGGGCGTCTCGGGAGCGAACGCCCAGGCCCACAGCCGTGACAAGCCCAATCCCACCACGGCGTTGATGGCTCCCGCGACCAGGGCCACCTGCACCACCTCGACGGGGTCCGGCGCCACCGCATCGAACAAGCGGCCGAGCACCACCCACGACACCACCCCCGCCGCGGTCCCGATGCCGACGAACAGCATCCGACCGGGCCGACGGTGGCTCGCCATCTGCACCTGCATGGCCCCCAGCGCGTAGGCCAGCACCGCGTAGACCAGCGCCGAGAGTCCCATCGGGGTCTGCAACACCACGTCATAGAGCAACCCGATGGCGAACCCGGCAATGGCGCCACGCTCGGGCCCTCCGGCCACACCCGCAGCCAGCGCCACCGCCAGAGCCAGTTCCGGTCGGACGCCCAGCAGCGAGAAGTTGGACGCCACACGGGCCTGCACCACCACCGCCACCACCACCAGCACCGCCGCCCGACCCAGCACCGTCGCCCTTGCCGCGTTCATTGCCTGACCGTCACGGTGTCGGCCGCCACAACAGCACAGTCACGAAGGACAGCGCCGCTGGCTCCACCGCCAGGGCCACTTCCACGTCGCTGATGCTGACCACGCCGCCCGCAGAGCTGGTGGGCTCGGGCAGCCGGCTCACGGTGCCCACCACGATGTCGGGCGGGAAGGCGCTGCGGTCCAGACCCGAGGTCACCAGCGGATCGCCCAGCGTGAGGGTGCCGACGGGCAGGGCCCCCTGAACCCGCAGCGGCTTTCCGGCGCCCTGACCGCGCAACACGAAGTTGGTGGGCACCGCGGCCCCCGCCGGGCGGACCCCCACCCCGAAATCCCGGGAGTCGGCCAACTCGACCACGGACTGGCCCGCGGTGACGGTCACCACCCGACCCACCAGCCCGGCCTGGGTGATGACCACCATGTCCTGCGCCAGGCCCGAGGAGGATCCCTTGTCGATGCGGATGTTGTTCTCGAAGTTGGCGACGGGACCCGAAATGACCCGGGCCACCCGGCGCTCCACATTGGTGGCGGTGGTGATGGCCAGCTGCGCCTTGAGGTCGTCCAACTGCACCTGGGCGTTGCGTTCGCGCAGCGGATCCGATTCCAGCTCGTCCACCCGCTGGCGGAGCCGATCGTTCTCCTCCACCAGATCGTTGTAGTCCCGGACCCCCCGCCAGGCCCGCCGGAAGGGCCCGAAAGCGGAGTCGGCGCCGCCGGCAACCGGTTCCAGCCCGCCCCGCAAGGCGTCCTGCACCGATTGAAGTGGTCCGAACCCCCGCAGATCGAGGGTCATCAGCGAGATCGCGGTGAGCACCAGCAACAACAGCACGAAGCGGGCTCGGTGTCCCCGGGTCGGATGCAACATCTCGTTTCGGCCTGGGTTGGGGGCCTGGCGTGCTCGGGGTGCGGGCGGGCGAGGCGAGCGGTGAGGCTGTCAGCCCTCAGCGCAGGGAGGAGGAGAACAGGACGTTCTTGAGGACGTCGAACTCCTCAAGCGCTTGACCGGAACCGAGGGCCACGCAATACAGCGGGTTGGCGGCGATGCGAATGGGCATGCCGGTCTCATTGGCCAGCCGCCGGTCCAGGCCCGACAGCAGCGCGCCGCCGCCGGCCAGGGTGATGCCCTCTTCCATGATGTCCGCGGCCAACTCCGGTGGGGTGGTGTCCAAGGTGACCTTCACCGCGTCGACGATGGAGGACACCGGTTCGGCCAGCGCCTCGCGGATCTCGTTGGTGGTGATGGTGATGGTCTTGGGCAGCCCGGTGATCAGGTCCCGGCCCCGGACCTCCGCCTGCAACTCCTCCCGCAGGGGCCAGGCGCTGCCGAGGGCCATCTTGACCTCTTCGGCGGTGCGCTCCCCCAACATCAAGCTGTATTCCTTCTTGATGTATTGGATGACCGCTTCATCCAATTCGTCACCACCGACGCGGACGGATTCGGAAGCGACGATACCGCCGAGGGAGATGACGGCCACCTCGGTGGTGCCGCCGCCGATGTCCACGATCATGTTGCCGGCCGGTTCCTGCACCGGCAACCCGGCACCAATGGCCGCGGCCATGGGCTCTTCAATGATGTGGGCCGGTTTGCGGGCCCCGGCGTATTCGGCGGCCTCGAGCACCGCCCGCTGCTCCACCCCGGTGATACCGGATGGTACGGCGATGACCATGTGGGGTTTGACCCAACGACGATGGTGAACCTTGTGAATGAAATACCGCAACATCTTCTCGCAAATGTCGAAATCCGAGATGACGCCATCCTTGAGGGGCCGGACCGCTTTGATGTTGGCGGGGGTCCGACCGATCATGCGCTTGGCCTCTGAACCCACCGCCAGCAGCCGCCCGTCGTGCACGTCTATGGCAACCACCGACGGCTCGTTGAGTACGATGCCCTGACCCCGCACATACACCAAGGTGTTTGCGGTTCCCAGGTCCACGGCCATTTGCCCGCCGACGAACCCGAATCTGTCAGCCATGGGCACCATCCAGATCGGCTTGCAGGGACGCGGCGAGCCTAGGGGCCGGGGACTGTCCCCACAAGCGAAAGTTCACGCCGAAGTGGGTCAGGACGGGGTCAGCCCCGGGAAGAAGATCCCGATCTCGCGCGCCGCGGACTCCGCAGAATCAGACCCGTGGACCAGGTTCTGGGTGAAATCGATGCCGAGATCAGCGCGGATGGTGCCCGGAGCGGCCTTGCGGCAGTTGGTGGCGCCCATCATGGCCCGCACCACCTCGAAGGTGTCCTCGGGGCCTTCCACGACCAGCGTCACCACCGGGCCGCTCGACATGAAGCCCACCAGATCGTCGTAAAAACCCTTGCCGACGTGCTCTGCGTAGTGACGGGAGAGGATCTCGGCGTCGAGTCGGCGCAGCTCCATGGCGACGATGCGCAGCCCTCGCCGCTCGAAACGCCCGATGATCTCGCCGACCAGCCCTCGGGCGACGGCGTCGGGTTTGCAGATGATCAGGGTGCGATCCACGAGGGCTGCAGGCTAGCGCTAGCGGTCGGCGGCACCGGGACGGGCCCGGCGCCGCCGGTGACGCTCAGCCCAGTTGTCCCCGCAAGGCCCCGGTGGGGTACGGGGCGTTGTGCACGTTCACGTAGTACGCCGACTGGTTGGCAGCGATGGCCGCGGCGGTGGCCGCGACCACGTCTCGGCACCCTTCACGCACGCTGCCGAAGCCGACCACGACCGGGCCCGCCACGCCAACGGCACCGATGTGGATGTGGCGGGCGGTAATGGTCTCCACCTGCTCCTCACGGAACTTCCAGCAGATCAGCGTGCCCTCGAGCTCTGCCTTGAAGCGGCCGCTACCGTCGGGATCGCCCAGGTTGGGAACCTCGGCGCCACCGGCCAGACGGGTCCGCAACTCGACGTCGTCGCCCTCATCGTGCCCAGGCTCGTCGTCGCGGAGCTGACCCCGCACCGCACCCGCGGGGAACGTCGGGTTGTGGACGTTGACGTAGTACCCCTGGGGGTCCGCGGCCAGGGCTGCGGCCAGCACCGACGTGACCGTGGCGCACCCCTGCAGTTGCCCACGGAAATCGACCACGACGGGGCCGGCAACGCCGATGGCGGCAGCGTGGATGTGCGCTGCGGTCACCCCGTCGATGTTCCGCACCGACACGTCCCAGCAGACCTCGGTGCCCTCGACCTCGACCTCGGCCTGGCCGGACCCGTCCGGATCACCGCCGCCGGTCTCGTTGAGGCCGGACAACGTGGCCTCCAACTCGACGTCGTGGTCCCGCCCGTTGTCGTGTGGTCCATCATCGGCGGAGGCCATCCCGCCAGATCCGGCGGCCAGCACTGCGGCCAAGGCCACCCCTGCGATGGCCGTTCTCGCTTGCAACTTCAGCTTCACGTCGCCTCCTGCGTTCCCCGTCACGGAACGGTCCGTGACCGAACGAAACCTAACGGCGGACACCACCCTGGCGCGTCGACGCGCCCGGCCAGGGACGGCGATGGGATCGTTCGCATCACAATCTTCTGGTGGTCGAACGCGCACAGCGTCGGGAATGGCCGCGCAGTGCGTGCAGGTCACCGCTCCGATCGTTCACCGTGTCGAGGCGTGCCTTCGACTAGCCGCGGCGGGCGCTGCGGGCTCGCAAGATGGTGCGGGCCGAGCCCACCAGGTACAGCGACCCGGTGATGAGGACCAGGTCCCCGGCGCCGGCAGTGTCCAGGGCCCAGCCCAGCGCGGTTTCGATGGCCGGCGCGGCCCGGGCCACCACCCCAATGGAGGCGGCCGCCAGGGCCACCTCATCGGCCGGGAGAGCCCTGGGCGAAGTGGGGGTGGCAGTGATGATCTGGTCGAAGTCCTCCGCGCCCAGGCAACGCAGCATGGTGGCGGCGTCCCGGCCCTCCAACATGCCGCAAACCAGCGTCCGTCGACCATCCACGTGGAAGGTCTCCTCAAGCACGGCGGCGGCGGCCTCGGCCCCGTCGGGGTTGTGGGCCCCGTCGAGGATCACCAACGGGTTGCGACCCATGATCTCGAAGCGCCCCGGCACCTTGACCTCGGCCAGCCCTTCGGCCACCACGTCCTCGTCCAGGGCCCGCTCGAAGAACGCCGAGACCGCCATGATGGCCAGCGCGGCGTTGGTTCCCTGGTGGGCGCCGTGAAGGGGCAGGAACAGCTCGCTCAGCTGCTGGTAGGGGGTGGACAGGTCCAGGTGGCGGCCGCCAACGGCCAGGCGATTGCCGACCAGCTCGAAGTCCTCGTTGGCCACCAGCGCCTTGGCCGGGCCCTCATCAAGGAACACCGGGCGCAGATCGTCATCGACCTCGCCCAGCACCAGGGTCGAGGTCGGTTTGATGATGCCGGCCTTCTCCTGGGCGATGGTCCGGCGCCAATCACCCTGGAAATCGGTGTGGTCGCGGCCGATGTTGGTGATCACGGCCACATCCGCGGTGACGATGTTGGTGGCGTCGAAGCGCCCCATCACCCCGACCTCGATGACGGCCACGTCCACGGCCTCAGCGGCAAAGTAGGACAGGGCGCAGGCGGTGAGGCATTCGAAGTGGCTGGGCCGGACCTTCAGCAGCGGTTCTAGCTGCGCCAACTCAGCCACCAGGGAGGCGAAGTCGTCCTCGTCGATCTCCTCGTCATCCAGCCGGATGCGTTCGGTGTACCGCTCCAGATGGGGGCTGGTGTAGGTACCGACGCGCAGGCCATGGGCCATGAGCAACCGGGTGATGATGCGGGCGGTGGAGCCCTTGCCGTTGGTCCCGGTGATGTGGATGACGGGGTACACCAGGTGTGGATCACCCCACACGTGGACCACGTCGGCCATGGCATCAAGGGAGAGGCCCTCGTAGTTACCGGTGCGGACCTCGAGGTTGATGTGGGCGTCGAGGAACGCCAACGCGTCGTGGATGTTCATGCCGTGACCTTCATGACGCGCTCGTGCCAGGCGGGTGGACCCGACCGGTCAGGATGCGGCTCGGCGGGGCCTTGGCTGGTTGCGCACGTGCTGGGCCCGGCGCACCACGGTGGGATACACCTTCTGGCGCACGTGGTTCTCGTCGATCTCCACCCGCACGGCGTCACTTTCGGAGGGCAGGTCGTACATCACACCGAGCAGCACCTCTTCCAGGATGGCCCGCAGCCCACGGGCCCCTGTCCCCCGCAGCAGCGCCTGATCGGCCACCGCGGCCAGCGCCGTGTCGGTGAAGGCCAGCTCCACGTCCTCTAGCTCGAAGAACTTCTGGTACTGCTTGACCAGGGCGTTCTTCGGCTCGACCAGGATGCGGATGAGGGCTTCGTTGTCCAGCGGGGCGACCGCGCCGATGACGGGGAGGCGGCCCACGAACTCCGGTATGAGCCCGAACTTCAGCAGGTCCTCGGGCAGGACGTGGGACATCAGATCCTCGAAGGCCCGCTCCTCACCGGTGCGGATGCGAGCCCCGAAGCCAACCGAGTTGCGGCCCTGACGGTTGGAGATGATCTGGTCCAACCCGGCGAAGGCCCCACCGCAGATGAACAACACGTTGGTGGTGTCGATCTGGATGAACTCCTGATGGGGATGCTTGCGTCCCCCCTGGGGTGGCACCGAGGCGGTGGTCCCCTCCAGGATCTTCAGCAGCGCCTGCTGCACTCCTTCCCCGGACACGTCCCGGGTGATGGAGGGGTTCTCGGACTTGCGGGCGATCTTGTCGATCTCGTCGATGTAGATGATCCCGGTCTCGGCCTTCTTCACGTCGTAATCGGCCGCTTGGATCAGCTTGAGCAGGATGTTCTCGACGTCCTCACCCACGTAGCCGGCCTCGGTGAGGGCGGTGGCGTCAGCGATGGCGAAGGGTACGTTCAACATGCGGGCCAGGGTCTGGGCCAGCAGCGTCTTGCCGCAGCCGGTGGGACCGATCAGCAGGATGTTGGACTTCTGCAGCTCCACGTCTTCGTTGTTGGAGGCGCCGAACTGCACCCGCTTGTAGTGGTTGTACACCGCCACTGAGAGGATCTTCTTGGCGTGGTCCTGCCCAATGATGTAGTCGTTCAGGAACGTGTAGATCTCACGGGGTTTGGGCAACTCGTCGAAGCGGACCTCGGACTGGGCCGAGAGCTCCTCCTCGATGATCTCGTTGCACAAATCGATGCATTCGTCGCAGATGTACACGCCAGGGCCGGCGATGAGCTTCTTCACCTGCTTCTGGGACTTGCCGCAGAAGGAACACTTCAGCAGCTCGGTGCCCTCGCCGAACTTGGCCACCCCGGTCTCCTCGTTCTGTTTCGTATTGGGTCCGCGTCAGCGGATGGGGCCGGTTCGGTCTACCAGATCACGGGAGGTCAGGATGTCGTCTACGATCCCGTACTCCTTGGCCATCTGCGCGGTCATCACGAAGTCCCGATCGGTGTCCTTGCGGATCCGTTCCACCGGCTGACCGGTGTGGTGGGCCAGGATGTCTTCCAGCGTGCCCTTGAGCCGCATGATCTCGCTGGCCACGATCTCGATGTCCGCCGCCTGGGCATACCCCGATTGGCCGTGGGGCTGGTGGATGATCACCCGGGAGTGGGGCAAGGCCATGCGCTTGCCCTTGGTCCCCGCCGCCAGGAGCACCGCCGCCGCCGATGCCGCCTGCCCGAAGCAGATGGTGGATATCTCGGGGCGGATGTAGGTCATGGTGTCATAGATGGCGAAGAGCGCATTGATGTCCCCGCCGGGGCTGTTGATGTACAGGTTGATGTCCTTGTCGGGGTTCTCTGACTCCAGGTGCAGCAGCTGGGCGCACACCAGGTTCCCGATGGTGTCATCGATGGGGGTGCCGAGGAAGATGATCGATTCCTTGAGCAGCCGTGAGTACAGATCGAAGGCCCGCTCCCCCCGGTTGGTCTGTTCGACCACGGTGGGCACCAGGTAGCCCATCATGCGGACGTCATACTCGCTGCGGATGGCCAGCTCAGCGAGGCGGGCTCCCGGTTGTTGGGTCACGGCGTGTCGTCCTGTTCTGGCTCGACCGATGCGACCGGCTGGTCGGTATCGGCGGCGGGGGTATCGGCGGGTGCAGCGATGAGGGACTCGGCTGATTCGCTGCCGGGCAGCTCCAACGAGGTCCGCTCGACGGGGTTACCGTCCTCATCGAGGATAGCGACCCGTTCCAGCACCCAGGTCAGCGCTTTGGACTTCTTGATGTCTGCTTTGATCTGGGCCAGGTGACCGGCCTCGGTCAGGGTCTGACGAAGATCCGGCGCCTCGCCCCCGAAACGGCGCGACAGCTCCTCGAAGTGGGTGTCGAGGTCCGCCTCGGTCAGCTCGACGGCTTCCTGGATGGCGATGGCCCGCAACGCCAGGTCGATCTTCACCGCGTGCTCCGACGCGGAGCGATGTTCCGCCACCAGATCGTCGGGGCTCTGACCGGTGACCTGCAGGTAGCGATTGAGGTCCATGCCCTGAGAGCGCATGCGCTGGTCCAGGCTGTTGAGCCGGGCGTTGAGCTCCGATTGCACCATGGGGTCCGGCACGTCGTCGGACACCAACGCCGCCAGCGCCTCCGCGGCCTGCTGTTGGTAGGCCATGTTGGCACCCACCAGCTTCGAACGCTGCAGCTGGGACCGATAGGCGTCACGCATGGCCTCGGCGTTGTCGAACTCGCTAACGCTGGCCACCCACTCGTCGGTGACCTCGGGCAGGACCCGGGCCTTGACCTCACGGACCTCGATGCTGAAGTGCAGCGGATCCTCACCCTCCTCGGGGTGGGGGGCGTCGAACTCAACGGTGTCTCCGGCGCTGGCGCCGCGCAGGTTCTCATCGATCTCGGGGACCACCCCGCCAGAGCCCACGTCATACACATAGTCGGTGGCGGTGAGCCCCTCGACCGGCTCGTCGTTCTGGTAGCCCTGGATGTCGATCAGGACCTGGTCCTCATCTTGGGCGGCCCGCTCGACGAGCTCGTATTCGGCGTTCTGCAGCCGCAACCGCTCGACCCGGGCCTCGACCTCGGACTCGTCGGCGTTCGGTGAGGGGATGGTCACCTGCAGCGACTCATAGCCGCTGATGGTGATGGTGGGGCGGGTCTGCACTACGGCCTCGAAGGCCACCGGACCGGCTTCTGCGCCGGAGGTGATCTCCAGCTCGGGGGCGGCGATCACATCCACCTCGTGCTCTTTCACCGCCTCGGCGTAGTACTCCGGCAGGGACTCCCGCAAGGCGTCCTGGCGGGCGATGCCGGTGCCCATACGGGCCTCAAGGACCTTGCGGGGCGCCTTGCCGGGCCGGAAGCCGGGCAGTTTCACCTGTTGGGCCAATCGCTTGAACGCAGCGTCGACCTGACCGTCTATCTCGGTGGCGTCCACCTCGATGAGCAGCTTGACCTTGTTGCCTTCGAGGGTCTCCACCGTGCTCTTCACAGGTGAGGCAGTGTAGTGACCGAAGTCCCGGTAGCGGGCAATACCCGACCCTCCGGTTGGCGGTCGGGTGGGCGTCTCAAATAACGCTCGCCGTTCTGGTCCACCGCTCGACCGTCGGCCCGCTCGTCGTAGACCTCGGTGATGACCCCGTTGGAGGCGGTGTGGGTGGTGAGCTTCACCCGCAGCACCCCGCTGCCGTTGATGGTGGTGCCGGCGGGTAGTTGGCTACAGGACGCCGCGGTCATGGTCCACTCAACGCTGCGGTGGGTCACCTGCACGGACTTGTTGTGGCCGCGGCCGTCGCCGTCATGCTCGCGTTCATCGCCGTGGGCCGCGGCCGGCGCGGCCAGGGCCCCGCTCAACGCCGCCGCGGCCAACACCATCGCCCCGAAGCGTCGTGTGTTTGTCACCCGTGTCACTGCCATCACTCCCCTTTGGAAAGGCTGATTCGTTGCTGCTGCGGATGGTCCCGCCGCCGTGAAAGGGGTACCAAGGCGGCCGTTCAAATCATTTCAAAGCCCTGAAACCACAGGGTGACACCGTCGTTCGGGAACGTCGGGCACTTGTGGCGCTTCACTCCGCCGGGAATCGCACAGGTTTGGTCGGACCGTGCCGCCTCCACGTCTGGCCGTCACCGACGGGTCAGCGTGGCGTGCCGTCAACGATGAGCAATTGACCTTCCTGGCCAGCGGGCCGCAGCACGAAGCGGAACGAGGCCTCCTCGGGGCCAGCAGATGACGGCACCTGACCGTCGGCGTTGAGCTCCTCGATGCGGACCGACCCTTCGGTAACCGCGGCCAACAACGAGCCGGCCTCGGCCGCGATCGGTTCGACCGTGGTGAACGCGTGCCGCTGGTTGGGGAGCGATCGGCCGGCAACGTGCACGTCTGGCGCAAACGCCCTTCGACCGCACTCGACGGTTCGGAACTCGAGCAACTGATGAGCGCCGGATCCGGTCTCAGCCCCGAGCAGGCCGTCGTGATGGCGGCGGCCGAGTTAGCGACGTTTCTGGCACCTCAGCCGCACCCGCACACCCGCCAGGCGGCCCGCAACGGTCGTGAGGGAATCCGTCGGGGAGGGGAGATTTGAACTCCCGACCGCGTGCTCCCAAAGCACGTGCGCTACCTGGCTGCGCCACTCCCCGTAGTCGCTTGCAGGTTACTCGCTGCGGGTAAAGCGGCGATCACCGCCTTGGCTCCCGCGTGGCGGTCCACAGCCAGCCCACCAATCCCCGACTTCGGTAACCGCCCGCAGGAATGCAGCCACCACGATCAGCGTTTGCACCGCACGCGGCCGGGAGGGGGGCAGCCACCACAGTCGGTGTTCAGTTGCTGCTTCACCCGGGCGGACCTGGGAACGGACCATCGGCCTATGCCCGGAGCATCGACCACTGGTCGAGGTTGCCCCCGTAGCATTGCCGGCGCGGGCGAGACACCCGGCGGGCGAGGAGAAACGCAAGCTCATGAGCGCTGAGTCGCCACTCAACCCGGCAGCCCCCACGATCATCACCCTCAACGCGCATCCGGCCGCTGCCCGGCCGGCAACCGGGATGTCCTGATGACCGCCTCGTCATCCCAGCATTGGCGGGAGCAGCTGTTACCCGGCCCTGCCGCCAGCACCGGGTATCGCACCGTTTTGATGGTGGGCACCACCGGCGCCGGCAAGACCACCCTGATCCGTCAGCTGATCGGCACCGACCCCGTTCAGGAGCCGTTCCCGGCCACCTCTACGTTCAAGACCACCACCGCGGAGACCGAGGTGCTCTGCGCCCCCGGCGACTACTACGCCGTAGCGGTGTTCGTCGAACGCCAAAAGGTCCGCCACGCCATTGAAGACTGTGTGGCGGCCTGCGCCCAGGCCCTGGCCGATGGTCGACCCCGTCAGGTGGCCCGTGACGCGCTGGCGGCGCACACCGATGAGCGGCTGCGTTTGGAGTATGTGCTGGGCGCCGAGTGGCTCGATGCCGCCGTCAACACCGTCGAAAGCGCCCTGCAGACCGACCCCCCCGCCGAGGGTGAGGACCTCGCCCCCCGGGTCAACGTGGACCCGATCCTGTCGGGCCTGGTCGATCACCTGTTGGCCGACGTCAACGCCCGCTTCGCCACCTTGCGCTACGGCCAGCTGCTCACCGAGGAGGACGCGACCTGGCCGCGCTGCTGGCGTTTCACCACCGACGAACGGGCCACGTTGTGGGCTGGTACCCGCCGATTGACCAGCAACGAACGGGGCAGCCACGGCACGCTCCTGTCACCGTTGGTGGAGGCCATTCGGGTGCGGGGGCCGCTGCATCCGACGTGGGCCAACGAGATCCCCTACTTGATGGTGGTGGACACCGAGGGTTTGGGTCACGTTCCCGTCACCGCCTCGTCGCTACCAGTGGGCGTGATCGAGCAGCTGGATCGAGCCGATCGCATTGTGGTCGTGGATGACGCCACCCACCCCATGCAGGCCGGTCCGCTGGCGGCGCTGCGTCAGTTGGTCATGGCCGGCCAGTTGGACAAGCTGGCGTTGTGCTTCACCCACGCCGACGACCTGAAGGGGCCCAACATCGCATCCATCGCTGATCGCCTGGCGGTGCTGCGTCGTTCGGTGAACCAGGCGGTGGCCTCGTTGCGCGATGAGCTCGGCGAGACGGCGTGGCACGGGCTGAGCCGCCAGCTGGATGGCCACCTGTTCGTGTTCGGGCATCTGCAACGGCGTCTGGACTCCCGGGTCGAGGTCGACGCCGCCGTGGTGGAGGAGCTGCGGGGTTTGCTCCATTGGTTGCGGGCCGAGGCGGTGCCCATCGATACCTCGTCGTATCGGCCGGCGTATCGGCTGAACGATCTGCGGTCGCGCCTGCTGGTGGTGACCGACGAGTTCGCCGCCACGTGGCCCGATCTCCTCAAGCGCACCCAGTGGCGCCAGGTGCAGGCGTTGTGCCGGCGGGTGGCTGGCGGGGACGACGGATACGGTGAACTGCAGCCGGTGGCCCAGCTGACCGCCCGGTTGCTCGACGCGGTACGTGATTTCGCCGAGCATCCGCTGCGTTGGGCCGGGGTGACTCCCGCCGATGAGGAGCAGTTGGCGGTGTTCGACCAGTTCACCCGGAGCGTGGCATCAGACGTGCTGGTTTCGGCAAGGGCGGCGCTGGCGGACCGACATCGGGACCATTGGGCCGCGGTGGGCGAACTGAGCGGTCCCTCGGCGGCCAGCAGCCGAGTTGACCTCCTTGACGAGACGGTGTTCGCGACGTTGTCAAACACCAACTCCAAGGAGGTGACGCTGCTCGGTGACGTGATCGACATCGTGCGCCGCTCGGCCGAGGAGCACGGCTTCGACATCGGTGACGTGGTGGTCCCCGCCGGCAGCATGTTCGACCGTGGACTGCCGGCCCTCGGAACCCAGCGCCGCCCCGGCCTGCCCGAACTGCGCGGCGCCTAACCCCAACCCGGTCTCCGCCCGGCCCGCGTTAGTCTGTCCGGGTTCATTGCGGGTGTAGCTCAATGGCAGAGTCCCAGCCTTCCAAGCTGGTCATGCGGGTTCGATTCCCGTCACCCGCTCCGTTAAATGTCCAGGTCAGGGCCCTGATGGGCGTCCGGCCCGGTAACAGGATTGGCTGTACCCCGCGAGAAACCCGCGACCGTTCCGCTTCGACCTCGGCGCCCACCCGCTCGGCGATGGCCTTCAATCGGCCTTCGGCAGCGTGCTGGTAACGCAGGGCGGCCCGAACGCTGGAATGGCCCAACAGCCGCTTCAGCTCGGCCAGGGTGGCCCCGTGCTGTGCGGCCAGGGTGCCGGCAGTGTGGCGGAGATCATGGGAAATGGACGTCCGGCGCTCCGACCATGTCCCGGGCCCTGGTCCAATGCTTCTGGTGCCACACCGGGGACATGAGGCCACCTTGCTCGCCCGGGAACAGCGGCGCGTCGCCTTCCGGGCCGCCGAAGTGGGTGAGGTGGTCATCGAGAGCGTCAAGGAGGAACCGCGGCAGGTGATCGGTCCGATGCCCCGCCGCGGTCTTCGGGCCCTTGACCCGGCCGAGCTTGTCGATTGTGCGGGTCACCGAGATGGTGCCGTGGCACCGGTCGAAGTCCCGCTGCCGCAGCGCGCGAAGCTCCGAGATTCGGTAGCCGGCGCCGAACGCGGCGAGCAGGATCATGGTGCGCAATCGAGGGTGGGCCGCCTCGGCCAGGGCAAGCACCACCGTCGGTTCGACGTAGGGCCGCTCGGGGGTGTCCTCCTGGCCAGCGCCCTTGATCCGGCACGGGTTGCGGCCCAGGAGGGTGTCATCGACAGCGGTGGCGAGGATCGACCGCAGCGATCGGTAGGCCTTGGCGGTGGCCACCGGCGCTTTCGGCCGGGACTCGACCACCCAGCGCTCCACCTGTTCGGCGCTGATTCGCTGCAGCGGGCTGCTCCCGAACGCCGGCAGCAAATGGGTGTGGAGCAGCTGCCGGTACAGCTCCAAGGTGCGCACGGCCAGGCTGCGACGCGTCAGCCAGGACTCGGCGTACTCGGCGAACAGCCGCCGCCCGCCGCGCAGATCTACCTCGATACCTGTGGACCGCTTGGCGTCGACGTTCGCGGCGAACGCCCCGGGCATCCTCGAACGTCCGAAGGCGCCTCGTCTGCTCGCGCTGGTTCGGTGCGGGGCGCCAACGGACCTCGTATCCGACCACCCTGGCGTCGCGGGGTATACGAGGCGAGAGATCGATGCCATGGCCGCGGATCGTACGACCGCGCTATGACAGCGATGATTTGGCGTTCGCAGCGCGTCGTGCCGCGACGAAGGAGTACAGCGCCTCGACCGGCACACGGGTGGCGCGGCCGACGTGCACCACCTCCAAGTCGCCGCTGCCGATGAGCTCGTAGATGGTGCTCCGACCGAGCGCCAACACCTCCGCGGCCCGCCGCACAGTCACGAGCAACTGCCCGGCTTCTTCGTCCTCGATGGTCATGCCCCTGCTAAGCGCGTCGACAACACAAGATTCGACGGCTGTCGGTTCTCTCTGCCACAAGGCCGGCCGAGCCGCGAAGCCGTCGGCATCACGCCCAACAGGGCTGGGGCCGGCGTGGTGAACGCATGGAGTATGTCAGCCCACCGGCGCTCAGCCTGCGTTGTGTCCGCGGTCCATCACGACCAAGAGCAGGTGCGTCGACGGGCGTCGAGCCGCCACGGACACGCGGTGAAACGCTCCACACCAATGGCGCAGCACCCGCGGAACCGATCCGTCGCGCGGGCGGAGACTGACAGACAAGCGTCCAAACCCGACTCGACCGCGGTTTACCGACACGCCCTCGGCGACTTCGCCATCGCCCGACCAGCATCACCGCAGCGACCCTGTCAATCCAACTTCAGAGCCGCGACGCCTGGTGCTGGCGCGGCCCGCTTCGGTGGGCGGCCCGGCCTGTCAATGATCAGCACTGTTCCCTTGCGGCAAGCGCCGGCTGCGATGGCCCACGGTGTCGCCGACGGCAGGTCCGATGGCCCGCCCGGAGGAACCTCATGCGCGCTGGACACCGGGCCCCCGTCGGGTCCGGGGCGGGATCGAACTCGGAGGTCTTGAGAGCTACGGTCCTTGCCGTGTCTCGGCCCGAGCCCCTTCAGCTGCGGCGGAAGTTCTGCCAGTTCGCCGCTGTTGGTGGTCCGCGGCGGGGTCAACGCTTTGCGCGATGAGCTGATCCTGCGCGCCACGGCGTTGACCAGAGCCCGTTGAGGGATTCGACGGCATCAGCGTCTTCGAGGCACCTGACAGACAGGGCTCGAGGAACTTGCTCGGCAGATCCCCGCGATGGCAGAACGCCCAATGGTCCAGGTGGCTGCCGGCATGGAGATCAGACGGGCCGGGTTCCCGCTGCTCGACACCGCCGGAGAGCTGCACTGGACCATTGCACTCGCGGACACCAGCGCTGACACGCTCGCCCGTCTTCGTGCGGTGTTCAGCGACCCACTGGCCAACCCGGGCTATCAGCGCCGCCTGCGACGCGAGAATCCTCTCCTGATGGCGACCGGGAGCTACGACGTGTGGTACGACCCGAACGAGGTCGATGCCAACAACCATGCCTCGGTGCTGCGCGACTGGGCTCGAGCCGATCTCGAAATCACGATTGGCCGGGTAATCCTCGCCGGCGACGATGAACTCGAACCGGTACCAGCACGGATTCTTGCGTACAACGACAGCACCGGCATTATCACCATCGAACTCCTTCTTGGAACGACCCGCATCGCCGTCGCCTGATCGGATAGGCCGGATCCCTGGAGGGAGCCCGGATTTTGGGAGATGGGATATTTTGCCGCCCACGCGGCCCGAGATCCGGCACCGAGCGCGTTGAGCGATCACCCCTCTTTCTTCAGGAGTTGACGGAATCTCGCCAGGCGAGTGATCGAAGTGTTGCTATCTGTCAACGGTGCGGATGGCAGCAGCGACTGCAAGGTGGCCGTTGCGCTCTGCGAGTGCTTCGGGAGTTAGCCCGTCGACAGTTTGCTCAGGCGAAATGAAGTGCTGTCCAGCCACGTTCGTCAGTCACCGACAGGTCTGCGCCCAGTGCCACCAGCTGATCGATCGGACAGTGACACGGGGCAGGATAGTGGGCTACTCGGCGGAGCCGGAACCGGCGAGCCGACGATCGGGAACGACCGGCTATGCCGGGGTGGCGTCACGCGAGCCACGTGAGGATGTCTTGGGCGAGTGTTTCCCAGCCTGGTTCTTGGAGGAGCCAGTGTCCGTGGCCTGGGTAGATGTGGGGCGCGACGCGGTAGTGGCGGGCGGTGTTGGTCAGGAGGCGTTTGGAGATGATGCGGTCTTGGTCGCCGCCGGCGAACGAAGACGGGGACGGTCACCTTCGTGGCGTCGATCCGGATGGTGCCCAGCAGGAGTGAGCGGTAGACCCGTCCGGATTCTGGTGTGAGATGGGCGTGTATGGCGGGGCGCTCGTGTTCGGGTACGGCGTTGAGGGCGAGGACAGAGCAGGCGTTGTTGCCGACGACGAACGGTCGGCCGGTCATGATGGCACCCATCTTGGGCGCGAATCGCGGCAGGGCGATCGCTTGGGCGGTGAGTGTGCGCGGGGGAGCTGAAGCGATCAGGGCGATGGCCCGTGCTCGGCCCTGCTCAGCCAAGCGTTGCGCGAGCAATCCGCCGAGGCTGTGGCCGATGACGATGGGGATGTCGCCGAGTTCCTCGATGATCCGGTTGGTGTCCGCGAGGTAGTCGTCGAAGGTCAGGCCGGCGGCGTTGGTGGGGCCGACGCCGTGGCGACCTCGACGAGCGGGCGCGCACGCCTCGTAGCCGGCCGCAGCGAACCGCTCGACCCATCCGGCGAAACAGTGCTCATCGGCGAAGGCCCCGTGGAGGAACAACACCGGGGCCGCGCCTCGGCGCGCACGGCTCGGGCGTCGATAGAGCGCCGGGAACCCGGCAACGACGGTGGCGGCGTCGGGAGCGCGATGCTCGATCGGTGTGGTGTCCATGAAGGCCTCCTTCGTCGATCGCACGGGTCGGGCAAAGCGATGCAGGCAGACGCCTCCCGACAGGTCGTCATGCTGCACTCTGCAGCGCACAGATTCGCTGGATCCTCACAATGCCTGGTCTGAAGTCCGAACGGGGCGTTTCGGCTGGGATGATGCGACGCCAGCGCCGTGGCCGCTGGTCTAGTTCCGCGGTGTCGTCGTGCCAGACGCCCGCAGAAGATCAGCGCATCAGCTGGGGTCAGCCATCTCGAAGGGGCCGCACAACACCACGACGTAGCCGTCGGCGTCGGCGAACGTCGCCTCGTGATGATGCGCAACGGGGTTCCAGTGCGGCTGCTCGACGATCGTGGCGCCCGTGCCTCGAGCTCGCTCGACGAGGACGTCGAAGGCGTGTTTGTCAGCCGTCTCGAACCAGAGGGACACGCCTGCGCCAACCGTCATGTCGGCGGCGACTGAGAACGCCCGACCGTGCTCATCAGCGTCAAGTCGATGCAGCTGGAGCACGAAGTCGTCGCCGTCGAACAACATCTCGAACTCGTCGCCGCCATGGCCCGATCGCAGACCGAGGCTTGATTGGTACCAGGCGCTCGCGGCGGCAACGTCACGCACTTGCAGCATTGGCCGGAGCTTCATGGAGAACAGCGTAGAAGGCAGACCGGCGGCAAGTGGCGCGTCCGCTGCACCACCGGTCAGTGCCCGGTAACGAGTTACCCCAACCCACACAGAACAGTCAGACGGCGGTGCGCCACCGCTCGGCGTACGCCACTCGGTAACGGCCATTACGAGTGCTTTCCACGTCTGAGACTGGAACTCTGTGGCCACCTAGGGCGACCGGCCACCAATGTTCGGCTTGGTGGCCGCCAGTAGGCAGATTCCGATGGCCGCCGACACCTCGATCGTGAGAGCGGGGCAATGCTGCGTTGGCACGTCCTGGGGACGTTTGACACAGAGCCCCTTGTGGGTCCGGGGCGGATCGAACTCGGAGGCTTGAGGGCCACCCGGCGATGTAGCTCCACCCCTTCGAACATTTGCAGTCCCGTTCGATGCCCGATACTCCACATGCCACACCACGCGGTCCGCTCGACGGCGTCGAACGCCTCCGGCATCCGGAGATCGGACGCGCCAACTTCGAGGAAGAGAACATCGTCGATGTCCGGGCGAAGCGAACGGGTGAGATCGTGGGGCTTCAGTGGGTTGGCGCGTAGGTTGGGCGTGTGCCACGGATCAGCGAGTTCTACGGGATCGCTATCTACATGTACTTCAGCGATCACAACCCGCCGCACTTCCACGCGATCTATGCCAAGCACGAGGCGTTGATCGGAGTCGACAACGGCTCCACCATCGGCGGCGAGTTACCCAAGACAGCCGCACGACTCGTCGAGCAATGGCGCGCCGCAAACGAGGCCGAACTCGCGCGAAACTGGGACCTCGCGCAGGTACCTGCTCCCCTGCTGAGCATCGAGCCCCTCCAGTAGACTGTGCACGTGGCTGTTCTCGCCCGAGTGACCGAAGTCGAACACGTCGGAGATCGCACCTTGCGCATCGTCTTTTCCGATGGGCTCGTTCGAGAACTCGATTTCACAGGCGTACTACCCGGCATTCTCGCGTCACTCGATGATGACATCACCTTTGCCAGCGCAACGGTAGATCGGACCGCAGGAACGGTGTGCTGGCCAAACGGCCTCGACCTCGACCCCGATGTCTTGCACGGTGATCGCCAGCCAGCGTCAACGCCCCAACCACGTGTGGTGCGCGAGTACCGGCTCCAGGCAACCGGCTGATCATCGGACGGCGCATCGCTGTACCCCGCGAAACCCCGCGACCGCCCCTGGCCACCGAGGTCCGCTGTGTCGATCGCAGGTCTGTGACCAGCCCATTTCGTCCGTTATCGTCCGCCGGAATCCAGCCCGGGCACCCTTCCAAGCTGGTCATGCGGGTTCGATTCCCGTCACCCGCTCCACGAAAAGACCTGGTCAATTGGGGCGGACTCCGGGTGACCACCCTCCCGAGTTGTCGTCGTGCCCCGCGGTGGAGTCCCCAAGTCTGACTCGGGTCGGCCCTGTCGACGTGATCCGCTTCGGCCAGAGGGTCAGAGCCAGCCAGCATCTCCGTGCGCTGTTACGCCGCGCTCTCGCCCTACTGTTGCTGAGCTCGGCGTCTTAGCCGTCAACAACTTGCCGACCGTGTCACGTGGCACCCGGTCGAGGCCTTCAAGATCGCCGTGCGACTGCACGTCCGCGGCGAGTTGCCGCCAGAGCCTGGCAGTTGCGGGCCATGAGAACCCCACTGGGACCACCACCAGAGGCACACCGAGCAGCAACCGTGCTTGTGCTTCTCGACGATGGCGGTGTCGTCGACTGAGGAGTAGTGCAGGTCTTCACGCGCTCGGATGCCGGCAATTGCCGCCTGCGCGCCGTGGGTGAACCTGACACGCCTCCGCAGGGTGGGTCGGACGCACCGGAGCTGACCAGGACTGCAAGGCTCTGGCGCCCATCCCTCCTTACGTTGAGCGAACAGACCGAGGCGTATCGTGCCCGCCATGGTGGAGTTGAGTGTCCGAGGTGTCCCCAATCTGCGTAGTGCGCTCACGCGTCGGCGTGGCCGCAGCATGCTGACGGTCATGGCCGCCGGTGTTGTGCTGTTTGCCGGCGCCTGTGGCGGCCGCTCCAGCAGCACTGGCGTCGCCACGCTGGCCGGCGCGAGCACCGATAGCGCCACGGCGGGCGCGGATCAGACACCGGAGCAGGCGGCGTTGGCCTTTGCGGCCTGCATGCGTGATAACGGTGTTGCGGATTTCCCGGATCCGACCGTGGGCGCGGACGGCAACGTGGAGTTTGGTGGTGGTTTCGGTGGCGGCCAGCGGGATAACCCCGATTTCCGCACCGCCATGGATACCTGCCGCCAGGAGCTCGGCACGACCGGTTTCGGCCCGGGTGGCCGGCAGGGCAACTTCGATCCCGCCGCTATCCAGGAAGCGATGCTGCCCTACACGCAGTGTCTGCGCGACGCCGGCCTCGATGTGGGTGATCTAACGTTCGGTCCACCACCCGGGGCCGACGGAGCGGGCGCAGGGCGCACCGGCACCGCGGCGCCTGGCGCAGTGCCGCCGGCGCCGGGCACCGGAGCAACCGGCACTGACGCAACCGGTACCGGAGCGACCGGAGCGGGACGGCCCGAAGGCGGCGGATTCGGCGATCGGGGTGACTTCATCGCCCGCCGTCTCGGCCAGGATCCCACTGACCCGGCGTGGATCGAGGCCAACAAGACCTGTCAGCCCCTGTTGGAAACGGCGTTCGCCAACCGGGGCGCCACCACGTCGACCACCGCCAAGTGACCGGCCAAGCAACCGACGTGGACGGCACGTTCGCCGCCAACGGCTCCACCGAAATGCATGACACCGTCGCCGTGGCCGCCATCGAACCATCGAGGGACGCCGACACCGAAGCTGCTACCGACGTGGCTATCGCCATGCTCACCACCATTCGCCGGGGTCGTCGCCGACTCTGGCTGGGCGGGCTGGCGATCTTCGCGGTTGGTGCGGTTACCGGTGCCGTGCTGTGGTCCGCGATCGGCGGTACGACCGACGAGGACGTGGTCAAGGTCCCGGTGGCGTTGACCCGCGTTCCCGCAGAACGACGTGATCTCGCGACCGTCGTGGACTTCGACGCCACCTTGGGTTTCGCGCAATCCCAGCCGTTGACGGTAAAGCTGACCGGCGCGGTGACCGCCATCGCCCCCACCGGTTCCGACGTTGAGCGGGGCGGTTTGATCGTCCAGGTCGACACGGTCCCTGTCGTGTTGTTCTACGGCGAGTTGCCGCTGTGGCGTGATCTTCGGGTCGGGGTTTCCGATGGTCGTGACATCGCCCAGGTCGAAGCAAACCTGTTCGTGTTGGGATTCACCGAGGATTTCGGGGATGGGCTGGGTCCGCGTCTCACCGTGGATGGGAACTTCGACGCCAACACCGCCGCCGCGGTGGCGAAGTGGGAGGCTGCCATCGGGGTCCCGGCGCCCGATGGGGTGTTCGAGACCAGCCACGTGGCCCTGCTCCCGGGCGCGCTGCGCGTTGATCAGCCGGTTGCGTTGGGCTCGCCGGTTCGTGACGCCACGGCGTTGCTGACCGCCACCGTCATCGAGCGGGTCACCGACGTCATCGACCCGGCCACGGCCCGGGTGACACGCCAGACCCGAGCCTCCACGGAGCGGGTCAGCGCCACGGTGGCCGCCGCGGACCAGGGCAGATTCCCCGTCGGGCAGGCGGTGAGCATCGAGTTGGCCGACGGGCGGACCGTTCCCGGCGCGGTGAGCGAGATCGGTCAGGTCGCCCGCCGCACCGGACAGGGCAACAACGCCCAGTTCGTGATCGACGTGGTCATCGACATCGTTGGTCACACCGACCAACCGCTGCTCGCAGGACCGGTGACGGTGCAGGTCGCGGATCAGGAGGTCAAGGGCGTGGTGGCAGTGCCGGTGCGGGCACTGGTGGCGCTGGCCGAGGGCGGCTACGCCGTCGAGGTGGCGGCGGCCACGGGCTCCGGTACCACGTTGGTCGCCGTGGAGACCGGTCTGTTCGCGGACGGATGGGTGCAGGTCACCGGCAAGGTTTCAGCCGGCGACGCGGTGGTGGTGCCGTCGTGAGCGGGCCGGTCCTCGAGCTGATCGAGGTCACCAAGGAGTACCCCGGCACCCCTACGGTGCGGGCCCTTGACAACGTCACAGCAACGGTAGACCCGGGCGAGTTAGTGGCCATCGTCGGGCCGTCGGGGTCCGGGAAATCGACGCTGCTCAACATCGTGGGCACACTCGACCGGCCGACCTCGGGGGTGGTGCGCATCGCCGGCCACGATGTGTCCGCCCTGGCCGATCGCCGGTTGTCCGGCGCCCGCAGCCACCTCATCGGCTTCGTGTTCCAGCAGTTCTTCCTGGTCGAGGGGCTGACCATCGTCGATAACGTGGCCACCGGCCTGCTTTACCGGGGGATGGCACCCGAAGAGCGTCGCTACCGGGCGGCGGAGGCCCTCATCCGGGTCGGGCTGGGCGGCCGGCTGACGCATCGTCCCAATCAGCTCTCCGGTGGTGAACGTCAGCGGGTGGCCATCGCCCGCGCCATTGTGCACCGCCCCGCGATCGTGCTGGCCGACGAGCCCACCGGCAACCTCGACACCCGCACCGGTGCCTCGATCATCGACCTGTTCCTTGAACTGCACCAGGGCGGGGCCACCATCCTCGTCGTCACCCACGACCGAGACGTGGCGGCACAGCTACCCCGCCGGATCTCCTTCCGCGACGGGCGAATCGAACAGGACATCGTCGCCGGCGCGGAGGACAACTCCGATACGCCAGCAGGGGCAGCGACATGGGCCCGGAGCATCTGACAGTGGCCACAACAATCGAACCCCTGGACGAACAAGCCCCGACGGCGGCGCCACTGAGCGATCTGGGCAGCAGCCGTCTGCGTTGGCCCGACGTGGTGTCCGTCGGTATCGCCGGGCTCGGCGCCCGCCGGGTCCGCACCGTGCTGTCGGCGTTGGGCATCACCATCGGCATCGCCTCCATGGTCGGGGTGCTCGGCCTGTCAGAGTCCAGCCGGGCAGATCTGGACGCCGAGATCTCCGCCTTGGGCACCAACCTGCTGACCGTGCAAGCCGGCAGCGGATTCGGCGCCGGCAACGCCGCGCTGCCCGAGGAAGCCACGGCCATGATCGGACGCATCGGGCCCGTTCAGACCGCCTCGGGCATCGTGACCCTGGCCCAACCGGTGCTCCTGAACGATCATGTCAACCCCACCGAAACCGGCGGCATCCAGGCGGCCGCCGTTGATCTGAACCTGTTGAGCACCCTCAACGGTCAGGTGGTGCACGGTCACTGGCTCGACGACGCCACCGCCGCGTTCCCCACGGTGGTGTTGGGCAAGGTGGCCGCCGAACGTCTGGCCATCACCGGTGTCAGCGCCGGTCAACAAATCCTCATCGGACGCCAGGCGTTCACCGTCATCGGCATCCTGGCCGAGTTCCCCCTGGCTCCGGATCTCGACCGTTCGGCGCTCATCGGCTACCAAGCAGCGCAGCGATGGCTGGGAGCGACGCTGAGCCCCGGCACGGTACAGGTTCGCACCGATCCCGCCGCCATCGACGCCGTGGGCCTGGTGCTGCCCGCGACCGCGGATCCCGAGAACCCCGAGGAAGTCCAGGTCAACCGACCCTCCGACGCGTTGGAGGCCCAAGCCAAAGCCGACTCGGCGTTCACCTCGCTGTTCTTGGGTCTCGGCGCCGTCGCCCTTCTGGTTGGCGGTATCGGTATCGCCAACGTCATGGTCATCGCCGTCATCGAACGCCGCAGTGAAATCGGCCTACGCCGGGCCCTCGGCGCCACCCGGGCCCACATCCGCCGCCAATTCCTGTGCGAGGCGTTGATCCTGTCCGCGCTCGGCGGTGCCGCCGGGGTGGCTCTCGGCGCCGCGGTCACCACGGTCTACGCCCGCACCCAACAGTGGCGGGTGGTGTTGCCCCCCCAAGCCCTCGTTGGCGGGTTCATGGCCGCGGTCCTGATCGGGGCAGTGGCGGGGCTCTACCCGGCCATGCGCGCCTCGAGGTTGTCACCCACCGAAGCACTGCGTTCATGAGATCGGCCACGTCATGAACTCGAAGATGCCCCAACTCCAACGAGATCCCGACCTCAACCCGGCCGCTGGCGACGCCACGGCGGAGACCCAACTCGGCACGGTGATCACCCCGAAACGCCGGGCCCGGTCGCTGGTGGGCACCGTCGCCGTGGCCGCGTTCACCGCCGTGGCCGCCTTCGCGGTCACCAACCAACTCGGGTCTGACACCGTCGAGTCAGCCCCGACGGCACCCAAGACCGTGGCGATCACCCGCCGCGACCTCGTCCAGTCCGCCTCGTGGACGGCCACCCTGGGTTACTCGGACACCATCGCCGTGGTGTTCCGGCGTGACGCCACCGCCCCGACCGCTTCGCCCCCGACCGCCCCGACACCGAATGCACCGACCCCGACCAGCGGCGCAGTGTCGGCCGGCCCGCGGGCCACCACACCGGCGCCGGCGGACCCCGCAGCGAGCGTCGCGCCTACGGCGGTGGCCAACGTGCTAACGTCGCTAGCGTCGGCGGCTTCCACGGTGGCCTCCGGGGGTGAGCTATACCGGGTCAACGACCAGCCGGTGATCCTGCTCGAAGGCCCCGCGGTGCTGTGGCGAACCCTGGCCGAAGGGATGACCGGCAGCGACGTTGCCGCCTTGGAAACAGCCCTCGTGGAGCTGGGCCACGACCCCGCCGTAACCGCGGTCGCAGACGCCGTGTTCGATGCCAACACCACCGCCATGGTGGCGAAGTTCCAGGCCGCGGTCGGCCAGCCGGTGACGGGCCGCGTGCCCCTCGGTACGGTCGTGATGACCGCGGGACCGGTCCGCATCGGCGAAGCCCGGACCGCGGTCGGTGACGCCCTCAGCGCCAACGCCGACGTGATGCTCATCTCCTCAACAGCCCGCGAGGCGCTGTTCGCCATCGACCCCGCCCAACGCGACCTGCTCAACGTGGGCGACACCGTGCAGGTCCGTCTCCCCGACCGCAGCCAGGGCGCCGGCCAGGTGATCGCCATCTCCTCAACCGTGGATCCGCAAACCGGCACCTACCGTGGCGTCGTAAGGGTCACCGATGTCGGAACCTTCACCAGCGACCAGCTCCAAGTGAGCCTGTCCATCGAGGTCCCGACCCTCTCAGATGCGCTGACCGTTCCGCCCAACGCCCTGGTGGCGCTGGATTCGGGCGGTTACCAGGTCCGCGTCGCCCGGACCGGCGGTGCGGTGACCCCCGTCGCTGTCGCCGTGGTGGGCCAAGCCGGCCGTTTCGTGGCCGTCCTCGGCGACGGACTCAACGAGGGCATGCTGGTCATCGTCCCCTGACCCCAATGCCACCTCGGCAAGAATGACGGTCACCGAAGCGACGCCCGCGGTAGGGCCCGCCGGCGGCCGACGGAACTGGATGCGTCAATGAAGGTGCTGGTGGTCGAGGACGAACTCGGGCTGGCCGGCGAGCTCGCCACCGGCCTGCGCCGGACCGGCTTCGCGGTGGACGTCGCCCATGACGGCAGCGAGGCCCTCGAAAAGGCCCAACTTTCCGCCTACGACGTGGTCGTCTTGGACCGTGACCTTCCGCTGGTGCACGGCGACGAGGTCTGTCGCCGGCTCATCGAGAGCGCCCTGGGTGCACGCATCATCATGCTCACCGCCGCCAGCGGACTCGACGATCGCGTCGAAGGCCTCGGCCTCGGTGCCGACGACTATCTCTCGAAGCCCTTCGCCATGCGCGAACTGGTGGCACGAGTCCAAGCCCTGGCCCGGCGCGCCGTTCCCGCCGCGACCCCGGTCTTACGGGTCGGGGATCTCGAGATCGACACCCCGCGACGCCGGGTGCACCGCGGTGGCGCCGAGCGCTCCCTCACCCGCAAGGAGTTCGGGGTGCTCGAGATCCTGGCGCTCGACCCCGGTCGGGTGGTCTCCGCCGAGGAGCTGCTGGAAAAGGTGTGGGACGAGCACGCCGATCCGTTCACCAACGCCGTGAGAGTCACGATCATGACGCTGCGCCGCAAGCTGGGTGACCCACCCCTCATCGACACGGTCAAAGGCGTCGGCTACCGGCTAGAGAACTGACGTGTGGCGCCGCCCGACGATCCGACCGACGATCCGGCTGAAGCTCACCGCCGTCTTCGGCGCACTGTTCGTGCTCACCTCGGTGGTGCTCATCACCATCGCCTACCTCTTCGTCGCCAACGAGCCCGGCCGGTACCGCTTCGATCAAGTCGACCCTGGTTTGCGCACCGCGCTCGCCGAAGCCGGTATCCAACGCCCCACCCGACCCGACACCGAACTGTCCAGGGGCGGCCCACCGGCGTTGAACCCTCGGGTCGAACAAGCCGTGCGCGACTTCCAGCGACGAAATCGCCAACAGCTACTCGACTCGCTGCTAGCACGATCCCTGGTCGCCTTTGCCATCACCTCAACCGGATCACTCGCCCTCGGCTGGTGGATGGCCGGCCGGGCCCTCGCCCCAGTGGACGCCATCGCCGACACCGCCAACCGGCTATCCGAACAAAACCTCCACGAACGACTCGCCGACGACGGCCCGAACGATGAACTCCACCGTCTGCGAGCGTCCTTCAACGCCATGTTGGGCCGCCTCGAGACCGCGTTCGACAGCCGCCGTCGGCTGGCCGCTGACGCCTCCCACGAACTGCGCACCCCACTGGCCGTGATGCGGTCCAAAGCCGACAACCGCCTCACCGACCCCGAATCCAGCGAACGCGAACGAGAGCTCGCCAACTCCTTCATCTCCCACATCGAACGAGCCGACCGCATCGTCGGACAGTTGTTGGACCTCGCCCAGATCGAACACCGCCCCGACACCCGCCACCTGGTGGACCTGGCCGACATCGTCGGCGATGTCGCCGGCCAACTCGCCCCCGAAGCGGATCGACGCAAACTGGAACTGCGGCTGTCCCTCAACGACGCCACGGTCCTCGGAGACGAAGTGACACTCGAACGACTGGTGTCGAACCTGCTGCGCAACGCCATCGTCCACAACCACGACGGCGGATGGCTGGCCGTCGACGTCGATCAAACCCAGGGGCACACTGTCCTTCGGGTCACCAACTCGGGGCCGGTCGTCGACGCCGCCGAACTCGACCGACTCTTCACCCGATTCCGCCAAGGCAGCGCGGCGGGTAGCCATCACGGGCACGGGCTCGGCCTCGCCATCGTACGAGCAGTGGCAGACGCCCACAGCGCCGACATCACCGCCCACCCGGCCCCCGACGGCGGACTCGAACTAACCGTCACCTTCCCCGCAAACGTCCTACCCGCAGGCTGAGCGACCGCCGCACGCCGAAAAGTCGCCCGCCCAAGGCCTGCTGACGCGGCCTTGGCCACGCTGCTCCGCAAGGCGCCGGCAAACCGACGCTGTGACGCCAGCCCCCGGTCGTGGCGTGGCGAACCACGAGGCGGGCACAAGGAGCAGTGTCGGGGTCAGGTTTCGTCTTGTGGGCATCCTCGCCGAGGCAATTCGTGTTCGTTCAAGATGGGATCCACGACGTAGTCGCAAACACCAGCTCGGCGACGCTGCGTACCTGACGCCCGAGCCAGCGGCTACAAGAGCGGATCCCTCGAACACCCCGATTGGTGGTCGAGCGGTGGCCGTCGGCGACCCGAGCGGGGACCGTTCGACCGACTTCCCCAGGCGGGTAGGGAAGACGGCCACACGGCAAACCCCCGCCAGCACGTTCATCAGGCAGGCAGCGATGACGAAGCGAGCTGTTGGGCTGCGCAGCGTTTGAAGGGAGGGTCGAACGCTCAGCAGGTTACGCATTGAACTCTGATAACCCGAGTTATGTTAAGCCTCGATCCACCGATTGGGGTGGGGTGAGGTGATGGGCGTATCCGCCTGAAAGGTCTCCTGGCCTGGGACGATGTTGGTTCCTACGCCGTGTCGTTCGAAGAGTCGAGACACTTCCAGTGACGCGAGTATCGCATGGGCTCGATCGGGTCGACGTGATCTTTGATGACCCGAATTTGGTTGCTGATGCGGGGCTGTTGCTGGTGGCCACACCTCACTTGAACTCGACCGGGATGTTTGCAGGCAACGTACGAGGCTGACCAATCGCTTCGCGTTGCCCCTGACCCCCGTTGCGTGGCCGATGAGCCTGACCGGTGAAAGGACTGGCCCCCGACCACAACCTTGGTGGCAGCCGTTGCTTGCATTCACTCGCGACCGCAGCAGATCGTGGTCGCCCCACCACTGGGAGCGGCCGTTTCTCTGCGAGCGGGCAGGGCCGAAATGCCTCACGTGCACGATCAAGAGTCAGTCTTGGCGACCCATGAGAGATGGCGGCGCTGGCGCAACGTCGCTGTGCTGCTGGTGACCGTCGTTGTCGCCTCGGCGTGGCCGCTACCAGCCGGGGCGATCGTCAACGGTCAGGCAGACAACGGCGCTCACCCCAACGTCGGAACCGTCATCTGGCGCGATGCCGACGGCATCCTGTTCCGGTCATGCTCCGGCACGTTGATCTCGCCGACGGTCTTCCTCACCGCCGCGGATTGCGTTCTGCCGTTCCCGGGCTTCCCCGACGAGCACCTGGTCGGTGTCAGCTTCGACGAGCACATCGCCACACCGCCCGCGGGCTACCTGCCCGCCACGCCCCATGCCGATCCCGGGTTCGCCTGGAGCAACGGCCAAGGCGCCGGCGCCACCGGCCCGCACAACAATGACCCCCACGACATCGCCGTCGTCGTTCTCGACTCCCCCGCATCAGGCACCCCAGCCAAGCTTCCTACCTTGAACCTGCTCGACCAGATGAACCGCCGGAACGGCTTGCGCAACACGACGTTCGTGTCAACGGCGGGAACTTCACCGGCAGCTCGCCGGAATGGCCCGTTGCTGCGGTGTAGGCGGCGGCGGCTTGCTGAGCCCCCTGTGGCCGCCACCGCGTCCCGGGCCTGCTGCTTCGTCAACATTGCATCGCCTTCCCAGGTCAGTCGTGGTCGGCGAGACCGCTGACCGCTCGGTGGGCGCCCCGAGGACGCCGTGCATGTCAGCGCCTGTGCGCCCGGTAAGTAAGTCTCAACCAGACTTCAGCTCCGATTCAGCGCCACGGGAGGAGGGTGGACGAGGTCGATCACATTAATGGAGATCTCATGGTTCAACGCTCGATCCACACAGGGGCGGCCGCGCTGGCTGTTGCCCTTGCCCTCAGCGCCTGCGGGAGTGATGGCGGGGCCACCGGAAACGAGGTCGCTGCAAGCCCAGGCGCGTCACCCCAGAGCCGCTCGCTGCCTCAGGGAAGCGAACCGGTCGATCTGGACCCGGCCGACTTCACGACCGAGATCGACAACCCATATTGGCCGATGAGCCCGGGCAGCAAATGGGTGTACATCGAGGGAGACCCTGTGGGCAGCAGCGAGGACGTCGTCATCGAGGTCACCGACAAGACGAAGATGATCGCCAACGGGATCGAGGCTCGCGTGATCATCGACACGGTGAGCGAGAACGGCGTGCCGGTCGAGATCACCGAAGACTGGTACGCCCAGGACAAGGACGGCAACATCTGGTACCTCGGTGAGTACGTCACCAACTACAAGGACGGCAAGATCGTCGACCACGACGGCTCGTTCGAGGCCGGCGTCGACGGAGCCCAGGCGGGAATCGCGATGCCTGCGAACCCGAAGCCGGGGATGACCTATCGCCAGGAGTACTACAAGGGCGAAGCCGAAGACCAGCGCCGCGGTCATCACCGTCGGCGAGGAGCAGGTCGAGGTGCCCTTCGGCTACTTCAACAAAGACGTCCTGATGACGCGTGACCTGGTTCCCACCGAGCCGAAGGTTCAGGAGCTGAAGTTCTACGCACCGGGCGTCGGCCCACTGTTGAGCATCCACACCGACGGCCCCGGCGGCCGCGCCGCGCTGGTCAGCTACACCCCCGGCAAGTAGCGGGAGGGGCTTGGCCAGAACGCAGCCAGCGCTCGGGCGAGACCCCTCCCCGGCCGGGTCTGCCGTCCTCATGAATCAGGCGGTCGCGATGGTGGCCTAACGGTCTGAGAGCCGCGCTGCCGCCGCTCGACGAACCCTGTTCTTTCGGCCTGGGGTAGCCAGTCGGCGAGGTCGCTGAGCGCCCCGAGGACCGCCGGTCATGGTGGCGTGGTTGAGCTGTTCGATGGCTTCGCCCGCTGCGTTGGCGTGGTCGGCGTCCTCCGCGCCTGGGCCGAGCAACCGGCCGGGCCGGCCGGAGGTTCGGTCAGACCGCACGCGGCGCCCGGCGGGCGATGCTCACGGCCCACGCAATGACGAAGGCCGTCACGACTGAGGACCGCACTGCGGAGTCTCCTGATGCAGCGACGAGGTTGTAGGTGCCGTGCCAGGTAGCGGCAGCAAGGATGCTTGCTCCGGAGCGCTCGTACACCCAGCCCAGTAGCACCGAACCGGCGCCGAGCCCGATCACGAAACCCAACAGGATGAAAGCGCTGAAATCCTGGTAGGAGGCGAGAGACCACCACGAGGCGGTCATGTCGCGCCAGATGACCACGATCTCGTCCGCCTCGTCACCGATGACCACGATCTTGTGCGCTTCGTCGCCGATGTCGTTGATCGCCGACTCAGTTGGGTGCTGCCACTCGAACATGGGCACGGCCGTTGCCTTCGGCATCAACCGCCGCGCGTAAACATCCCCTGCGGGGACACCCCGATACCTTCCCCGCCGTCATGGAGGATCTGCCTGCGCCTCGGCACTCTGACCGTCACATTCTCGACCGGATCGTCACCGGTGTTCGTCACCCTGACCGTGAGGATGGCCGGGATACCACGCGGAACTTCGTGTCCCCGGTCCTCCAACTGGCGGGCCGTTCTTGGGATCAGCTCGACCTGCACCCTCGATGCCCGTTTGAGGCTTTCAGTCATCCGGTCGACGGAGCTTCTCGATTCGGCCGCCTTGCGATCCTGGCGCTCCGCTCGAAGCGCCAGCAGCGCGATGACGGTAGCCCCGCTACCGAACACCGCCTGAGCCCACTCCGCCACATTTCCGATCTCCATGGCTGTTTTCTAACGGAAGGCGCACCGCCACCACCTGTCGTCCGACGCCAGGAACGGTACCGGGCTGACAGCGCGTGCCCGTTCCCCCGGTCGGTGCTGCCCATAATTGGCGCATGGCTGGGCAACGCAGGACCGGGTACACCCTCCGCTGAACCGTCACCTGTTGCGTTGAGTCAGGGGTTGGTGGTTGGAGTAGTAGATGGTTTCGTACCGCCCGTGGTGGCCGGAACCACGTCGAGTTGGGCCCAGACTCCGTCGAGCCGTCAGTCGGGCGATCGGCCGGCCGTGCTCGGTGACAATTCTCTCCTCACCGGCCTTGACCCGGTCCGGGTAGCGGCTCAGCTGATTCTTCAGTTCGCGCGCGCCCGACGGCGTCGAACGCCTGCGGCAGCCGGAAATCGGGCAGGTCGAATTCAAGGAATGAAACGGTTTCGGCCGCAGGAGAACGCCGCGAACGGGTCGAGATCGTGAGGCTTCAGTGGGTCGGCGCCCAGGTTGGGCGTGTGCCACGGATCAGCGAATTCTACGGGATCGCGATCTCCATGTACTTCAGCGATCACAACCTCCGCACCTTCACGCATCGTCGAGCTATGGCCCACCGCAAACGAAGCCGAACTCGCGCCAAACTGGGACCTCGCGCAGGTACCTGCTCCCCTGCTGAGCATCGACCCCCTCAAGTTGACTGTGCACGTGGCTGTTGGCGGTGGCCTCAACCCTTCGAGCACGCAACTCCTGACGAGGGCAAGTTAGACGTTGCTGTCATGACCGCCAACGGTGCCTGGCAGTGGCTACGAACCCTGACGCGGGCTACCTTCGGCCATGCCGAGAAATCGCCACCGGTCCGGATGCCGCAGGCCACCAAGATTTGGATCGAGACTCCTACGTCGCTCCCCTACGAGCTCGACGGCGGAGCCCGGCCGAAGACCAACACCTTGCGAGTCGAAGTCGTCCCCCACGCCCTCACGATCCGCGAGGTGAGCCATGCGACTTGATGACTGGTTCCTGGCAACAGGAGAGAGAAGCAACCCCAGTACCACCATCGACAGGCGCCACGGCAGGGTTGCGTGGACAGAGGGCAACCAGGCCGAAGTTCTGATCGACGGGAGCGAGTACTACGCCTGCCTGCACTTGGCGTTACTGTCGGCCGGACCGGGTGACTCGGTGTTGCTGTGCGGGGTCGAAGGCGATGCCGACGAGCTGCTGTCGGGTCCGGGGACCGAAGTAGCTGGATTGCTGGCAGCTTTGGCTGAAAAGGGCGCCCATGTTCGAGGACTGGTGTGGCGATCCCACGGGCTGGTGTACTCGGAGGAGAAGAACCTGATGTTCTCCCGCGCTGTGAACAAGGGGGGCGGTGAGGTCCTGCTCGACAACCGCATCCGCCGTGGCGGCAGCCACCACCAGAAGATGGTTGTGGTCCGCTACGAGAGCCGACCGTTGGAGGATGTCGCATTCGTCGGTGGGATCGACCTGGTCCACGGCCGCAGCGACGATGCACGCCACCTCGGTGATCCCCAAACAGCCGATCTCGACGCCGGCCACTACGGGGATCGGCCCGGTTGGCACGACGTCCAAGTTGCGGTGCGGGGACCCGCAGTCGACGACGTGGCGCTCACCTTCCGAGAACGCTGGGACGATCCGGCACCGCTGGACACCCGCTCACCGTGGCGGTGGCTGATGCATCGTGTGTCCCGTGACCCGGTGCAACGTTCGCCGATCGTTTCCGAGCGCGACGACGTTTCCGCGCAGGGCCCGCACGCGGTGCAGGTGCTACGGACCTACCCGGCCCGCCGCCGGGCCTATCCCTTCGCTCCAGACGGTGAACGCAGCATCGCGCAGGCTTATGTCAAGGTCTTCGGTCGGGCGCGGAGCTTGATCTACCTCGAGGATCAGTACCTGTGGTCCTTCGCCGCCGCTGAGGTGCTGTCAAAAGCGCTGCGACGCGAGCCGCAACTCCTGGTCGTGATCGTGGTCCCCCGCCATGTCGACCCGGCCGGCCGCATCATGGGTGCCGCCAGCGCGCTTGGTCGCGAACGGGTCCAGGACATGCTCTACACCGCAGGAAAGGACCGCGTCGCCATCTACGACCTCGAACGGGAGGACGGAACGGCGGTCTACGTGCACTCCAAGGCGTGCATCGTGGACGACGTGTGGATGTCCATCGGATCAGACAACCTCAACCGGCGCTCCTGGACCCACGACTCCGAGCTGTCCTGCGCCATTGTCGATTCGACACGCGACGAGCGCGAGCCTCGCGATCCTTCCGGCTTGGGCGACGGTGCGCGCAAGCTGGCGAGGGACACCCGTCTCCGTTTGACGTCCGAACATACCGGCGGGGTTCTCGACGACCATGCGATGGTCGACGCCCACAATTGGTTCCGCTCGCTGCGGGAGAGCGCCGAAGCCCTCGACGCCTGGCATCGCGCCGGCCGGAACGGCCCTCGACCTCCAGGCCACCTACGGGCCCACCAGATCGAACGGGCCCACGCCCGACGACACGGGCCCCTCCGCTGGGTGCACGCCCACTTGCTCGACCCTGACGGCCGCCCGCGCGATCTCAAACGAGGCGATCGATTCTGAGCAGATCTGGCGACCCCAAGCAGCGGTTCGCCAAAGCAAATGCCCCTTAGGGTTAGGAGGGTCGGATGATTGGTCGCTCCAGATCAAAGATCTGCTGCGCGAATTCCGGGCGGTGTCCCTGTAGGCGATCGGCCAGATACTGCGCGGCGATGGCGCTGTAGGTGATGCCGTTGCCGCCAAAGCCGAGCGCAAACAGGCAGCGGGGCCAGGCGGTGTGCCCGCCGATGTAGGCGAGCCCGTCGGGGGTCTCCGAGAACGTGCCGCACCACGAAAACGCCACCTCAGTCGGTGGCAGGCCCGGGAACCGCTTCGGAAGTGTGTGCGCCAGGGATCGTGTCTTTGCGGGCAGCGCACGGCGGCGGCGCATTGGATCTCGATAGTCCTCGTCCTTGCCGCCGATGATGATGCGCCAGTCATCCGTGGTGCGTCCGTAGATGTACGGGTCGTCGTGATCCCAGAACAACAGCCCGTCAGGCAGCAGCCGCTCCAAACCGGCGATGGGCTCCGTCACGAGCGCGAACGAGCTGTGCAACACGAAGGGCAGATCCGGAAGCAGGAGCTTGGTTTCGTACCCGGTGGCAATGATCACGTGGCCCGCTCGAATGCTGGCCCCTCGGTTGGTTTCGATCGTGGCGCGTCGTTTGGTGAACTCGTAGGTGACCGCCTCGGTTCGGTCATAGACGCGGCCACCTCGCCGGTCGACCGTGCTCAGCGCATGCTGACACAAGGCGTAGGGGTCGACCGAGGCGCCCACCGCGGATTCGATGGCCCCGCGGCCGACGAGACCCCACTTGGCAAGCAGCTCGTCCTCGGTGAGCCACGTCACGTCGAACCCGGCACGACGACGCGCCCCGAGTTCGCGCTGCAGTGTGGCGACATCGCGCGTCTTCAACGCCATGAACACGCTCGGGGAGCGACGAAACCCGCAGTTCACGCCGATGGCCTGCGTGGCACGTTCGACGAGATCGATCCCGCGTGAGCATTCCCGGTAGGCGGTCGATGCGACCTCCCAGCCGTAGGCGGCGGCGAGGTCGATGAGGAGCTCATCGATCTCGTATTGCAGCATCGACGTGCTCGCCGAGGTGCTGCCACCGCCAGCGTCACGCCGATCGATCACGACGGTGTCCAGTCCCCGCCTCGTGAGCTCCAAGGCGATCAACGCACCGGTGATACCCGCTCCGACGACCGCGACGTCGCACGTTTCGTCGTGAGAAATCGGGGGATGCACGGCCAGCAGCCCATCACGGCGTGGCCAAAACGGTACGCCGTCATGCAGATCCATAGCTCATCCTACGTCGCGTGGTCCGAGACTTTGACGAGGCAACTGCTCGGACGCCCAAGGCGAAAACGGTGCCCGGCTGACAACGCTGCTGACTCGTCGAGCGGATCGCGCCGGCACCCAGTTGCGCACCCCCGAAGGCGGGTCAACGGCGTCGGAGTTGGGTATGAGACACCTGTCCGAGATCCGGCACCTCTCCGCGCTGACGGATTGGTGCCGATCCCGGGCGAGGAGCTCTCCGACGGCGTGGCGGCGCGGCCAGCCGGCGCCAGGCATCCGTGCTGCACATCGAGTTCTGCATCGGCCCAACGCGGCGCGCCCCCTCACTCACCGTAAGGCTGAGGCCCCGGTCACGATGAAAGCCAACGTCACCACCGACGCGCTCAACATCGCCAGTCGCCAAGCCAGACGGTACGTCCCGCCGGCGGCGACGAGGATCATGGCCACCAGCGCTCCCGCACCCACCATTTCGATGAACTCCGCACCACGCCGGCCTCCGCTGACAGGCGGGGCGGCACGCGCGATCAGCAGCAGGCTGCCACCCATCATCGCCGCGCCCATCGCCAGAGAGCCCGCTGCGCCCAACCGTTGCGGAAGGCCACGCACGCCCGTGGCCCGGTCTTGCTCGAGGTCGGGCAGCACGTTGACGAAATGGGCGCCGGTACCGAGCAACGATCCAGCGACAGTGACCCACGGCGCCGGCCATGGGTGGCCGGGCAAACTGAGCGAGACAAATGCTGGCAGCGCAGCAAAGGCCACCGCGTAGGGCAACAAACTGAACGGGCTGCCCTTGAGCGCCAGATTGTAGGCCCAGCCGGCCGCGACGGCGACCAAGTGCACCGTACCCGCCAACCAGCCCACCGCCAAGGACAGCACCACGCAGAGCACCAGGGCCACCACGATGAAGTGCTTCACCATACCTCTAGGTACGGCACCGCATGCGATCGGCTTGTCGACACGGCCCGCGGCGCGATCACGCTGCTCGTCGCACACGTCGTTGCTCCATCCCACCGACAGCTGCCCAGTGAGCACCGCGGCGCCCATCGGCAGCGCTGCCCAGCGTTGACCCGCCCCGAGGGCGAGGGACACCACGATGGTGGTGACGGTGACAGTCGGCCCGGGATGACAGGCGCGCAGCAGGCCCAGCGCCACCCGTGCACCTCCCGCCGCCCCATTTCGCCCCGCTGCGGTCACCGAACCACCGGTAGCAGCGGCCGGATCCAGACCGCAATGACCCGCTCCCACAGAGGCACCTCGCTCGTCGTGAGGCGCCGAACCCACGGGTGTGGGCCCGATCCCGTTCGAGTCGTGGGTCCGCGGGTCATGACCCACCAGTGCCCGACCGGCGGGCGGATCAACCGGCCCGACATCACAACGCTCAACATCTCAGGATCATCTCGTCACCGTTTGGTGTGAGCATTGACCGGCAAGCCAGCCGGGTTCTACCGATCGCATGGCGGTGCCAGCGCTGTGCAGTTGGCTGCCAACAATCACGAAAGTGCCAGAGACAATGCATTGGCTGGCGATTGTTTACATCCACCACCCCAATCAGGGCGCGCCAATTCCATCGACTCATCGTGGTCCCTCCGCCTCGATGCCGCAGCACCTCCACCAACTGACTGCGCACTCCCCCTGTGGCGGTGGAACCTACTTGAAGGTCTTGTCGCTGCAGCAGAGACCATACATGACCTTCTCGCGAAGGAACAGACATTCGCTTACTTCATCGGCCCGTTCCGCAGTCCAGCGACGGGCGGCGCTGCCTGCCAAGCAGTGCTCGGTCAAGCAATTCCCGACAAGTTCGACGCAACCCCGATCGGCGCACAGCGCGGCAATTCGGTCCTCGGCTGGCCGCGGGCAACGAGCACGGAGCGCCACCACAAACGTTTCGACGACACCCCGCCGGGGAATGTGGAATGCATGAAGCTTCGCGCTCAGAGGTCGAACCGAATGACCATCCTCATGACCATCCTCGCTGCTACGGGGCTGGCCGCCGCGATCGGCCTTGTCGCTCGCAAGGCCCGCGGCTGTTCCGTCCGAGACTCCCCGCCGCCACCAGATTTGCGAATCCAGACGAGCCCCGCAACGCCCGCCGGCGACGTCGACAGCAACGATCCCGCCGGTTCCTGGGCCGACGACGGTGGCGCGGCGAAACCCAATACAGGCGAGGATCCGCGTCGCCTCAGTACCGCACCAGGGACAGTGAATTAGGGAGAGCCAGTCATGAATCGACTTCTCGATTGACTTGGCGTTGGTGGGCGGGCGCCCCATCAGCATCATCGCCTCATTTCTGATGGGCTACTTCGCATCCACACCTGGGTTTCGGCGTCGCGCTCCTCGGGTAACCATCTCGCTCAGCGGTAATGGAGCGAGGACGACTGAACGATGATGCGACCCGAGGAGGTAGTTCCCACCCCCCAGGCACCGAGCAGCGACCCGGCGTCGGCGACGAACGGTGGTCCGCTAGGCCCGAGCGGCGTGGCGCCTCCTTCATCCGGTCGGAGCCGGCTCGGAACCACACTGGTCGGATCGACCGTAGGCATGGTCGTCGCGTTGGCGATAGTCGTGTTCGCGCTGCAGAACGAGACGCGCCAGTCCTACGAGTTCCTCTGGTTCGACTTCACGCTCCCCGGCGGCATCGCCATTGTGCTGGCGACCATCTGTGGCGGGTTGGTGGTGGCGCTGCTCGGACTCGGGCGCGTGCTCCAACTACGCCTCGCCGCCCGTCGGCACCGGCGGGCGGATCACCAACCCGACTGACCTGCGAACCCTGTAGCAGCAGGTCCCATCCCGACGCTCACCCATGACGCTAAAAACGCACCGATCGAGCCAAACGGGAGACACGGACACGTTGCCAGTTCGGACCAAGGCGTCCACGTGAAACCGCTGGCGCAGCGTTGCTTCGACGCGCTGCCAAGGGCCGGAGCACCGCTCCCCGCGCTCGATCTGTGATCCACGAGCACGCCTCGGGGTACATGTCGTGCTCCCTGCCATCTACTCCATGAGCTGTTCGCGCCAGCGGCCTCGACCAGCAGCGTCGCAATCCTCAGCGTCGGCCGCTACAGTCTGACGCAGCGACCCGAAACCATCGGCCCCTCGAACTGGTAGCCGACCGGAACGGGAAGCGATGCCCGTGCCCCCGGCTGAAGCGTCTGATCATTGATCGACGAACGTGACGGGGGTCCATGAGAGCAGCTGGTAAGTCAAGATGCAGGTGCGACATTGAGCGCGCTGGTGACAAGGTCCAGGTCGTCTCCAACAACGAGGACCGCGCCGTGGTCTGGCTGTCGGGCGACCAGGACCTTGCCACCGCAGGCCACATCGAGCGGAAGTTGGTCGAGGCCATTGGGGCCGACGAGCGTGACGTGGTGGTCGACCTCGACCACGTGGGTTTCATGGACGCGTCGACGGTCGGGGTCCTGGTCCGCGGCCGTCGATTCCTCGCGACACACGGCCGTCTGCTCACCGTACGATCCCCCCAGTCGTCGCCAGCCAGGGTGCTGGAAATTTGCGGTCTCACGGACCTGATCGACCCCAACCTGCCCGGGTGGGCGGCGCCCATCGCGCTGGGGTCGTGGATCCAAGTGCCATGCGCTCCGCCAGCCTCAGAGCTCCCGCCAGTCGACGCTTTGCCGGACGATGTGCTGGCCTCGCGCCGACCATCGACATTTCCATTGGCGTCCGGCCGTCAGACCCATCGGACCGCTAGCCGAGTCCCGGCTGATGTCGGGCCGGTGGAACGGGAGTGGCAATAGACGGTGGACCGACGAACCCGGATTCTTGCCCAGCTCAACGCCTCGGGCACATCGGACCTGCACGCAGCTCGGCTGGGCTGGGTTTGCGCGGCGGTCACCGGCGTGACCGGAGCGGGGCTGATGCTCATGTCCGGTGACGCCCCCCGGGGGTCAGTGGCAACCACGGACGAGGTGAGTACCCTCGCGGAGGTGACCGAAGCCGGCGAACCACTGCAAGTCGGCGAGCAGGTTCTGACCTTCCTCGCCGGCGCCGCCTCGGAACGGGTGGTGTTCGTCATCGACGGGCAGCTTCGGCTAACCGATCTCGCACTCAGCGTCGACAGCTACACGGAGCCATGACCCGACAACGCCTGCCCCATGACCTCGCTTTGCGTTCGCTCTCGTCGTGACCCAGCAACCGACCATCCGGCTTGTTCGTGGTACACGCAATCGGGGGCACTAGAATGTGAGAGCAATGATTGGCGCATCCGCCGGAATGTTCACATCCCTTATTTCATGAACTATTCCCGCCCCGAGTGCATACCGCCGCGTCCTTTGTTTGAGCTGATTCAAAGAGAGGCAAAATCTCTTCACTCGTGAGCAAACTCCGTTCTTTGATGATCGCCCCTAGACGATCTTGATCGGCAAGAACACTCTCGAGACCCTCGCGCAGACGCCGTTCATCGAAGCGTTCGTTGCTTCCCCCAATTTGCCCGACGCCATGGAACATGAAGGTCGAGTGAGGACACGCAAACCGCTCTGCCCCCGCCAGAAATACGGCGTTACCGATGGAATCAACGTTCCCCACATTGTGAGTCACGAGGTGCGTGGGTAGGGCACGCAGGAGGTTGTAGAGCGTAATGCCATTCATGACCGAGCCACCCGGGGTGGAAAGAAGAAGGTGCACGGAATCGACACCTTGGGACACGAGCTTCAGCACGGTCGCGAAGAGCGCGTCGGCTGATTCAGGACCTATCTGTGACGAGAATGTCACGTAGGCTGGTCGAGACTCAGTTATGGCTGACACGGTCCCTCCAGAGGCGGCCTTGTTCCGATGCAACCCTTACCTCGGCCGCTCGCGGTCCGCAAATGTAGCGTAGAAGCCGGAAGCTGCGAGCCGGATCGTCTCTTAGCCAACGAGAGTGTCACTCTGACCCGCGGTGAGGATACCGCTGAGTATCGCATCGAGCAGGCCGGGCCCGATGAGCTAGGCCCACGTTGAACACATCGCCGCGGGACGAGCTGGCATCGACCGGATGATAACGTCCCCACCGCAACGCACTCAACGATTGGGGTATCCGTATCAGCTGGTGGTTTCGGTGTCTTCCTCGGCGCCCTCGTCGACCTGCTGCTCGATTTCGTTGCCGACGTCATCCACCACTGACTCCACCGATTCAACCTCTTCATTGATGTCCGAACCGTTACCGTCCTCGTCATTTCCGCACGCCGTAGCGCCGACCACCAGCATACCAACGAGTATGGTGCTCGCGGACATCTTCCGAATCATGTGCGACATGATGGTAATTACCTCTTGTTCGGAGCCGTAGCTCGATTCTGGGCGCGATCAACCCGATCGCGTCCCGAACCACATACCTCCCAGAGGGTCGCGGTAAACCAACACCTTCGCCCATGGGGTTTCACCGATCCACGTTGACCGGACCTACGCAGCTGGTGTGGTTGCCGAGGCCAGCTAGGCAACTTGGCGAGCGGCGCACGGCCGGACACCGTGTCCAACAAGAGGTCAACTGCCGACGCCCGCGGAGGCGTCGATCACAATGTCGATCACCAGCCAGATTCTTCGCGGGCCTCGGCGACGAGATGCGCGGCGTCGACGGGCAGCACGAGCGGTTCGGGCCCCTGGCGCAGCGATGCGACCCACTTATCGGTGAGGCGAGCCTGCTCGTGATCGGGGAGCCGACTAGAGTCGTCGTCGATCACCACAACGCCTGGTGCCGCCGCCTGGTGCGGTTGATCGGTCATGTGGCCATCGTACCGAGACCGCAGGACGTCCGACCGAGGTTGCGGCGCTCAGCGACGGTTCGGCCGTTGCGCGATTCTGCCAAGGTCAGGAGCTCGGCGCCCGGTGCGTTCCGAACCACCGCATCGGCGACACACCGAGCCAAACACCGAGGTCGAGGAGTGAAGGCTGGCGCCACCAAGGTGCGCGCTGCACGCCGGCAGCCGGGAGACGGCCAAGCAACTCGCCCGGCTCACTGGGGAGCGTTCAAGCCCAGCCAAGCAATGCAGCAACGTCGACTACCCCGAGCCGGACGGGCCCATCATCAATTGGGTGCTGTACATCCCTCACGGCATCATCGTCAACGCGCTCCAGGTGCTGGCAAGCGCGGTTTTCCTCGTCTACTGGCTGATGCTGATCTTCAACGGGAAGTTGCACCCCGGCCTGTACGGTGTGATGGCGATGGCAGCCTTCTCACCGAGATGTTCGCACACCTCCTCGATGGCCCGAACACCATCGAAACGTTGACCCTCCCGATCTCCGCCATCGCCGAAGTGTCCTTCTTCGCATGGCTTCTCGCCAAGGGAGTCCGAACCGCATGAGGTAGGTCAAGACGGAGAAGCACCACGGAGAGGATCCTATTGATGACGAGCGCTCTGATCGTAAAGGACCTGCGAAAGCACTACGGGGACATGAAGGCCGTTGACGGTGTTTCCTTTGACGTGAAGACGGGTGAGATCTTCGGGATCATCGGAACGAATGGTTCAGGCAAGACCACCACCGTCGAGTGCGTTCAGGCGCTGCGCCCACCAGATTCGGGATCGGTGCGGGTCTTCGGCATCGATCCTCAGGCAGACCGAGGGCGGCTTCGCAGCGAGGTCGGCAGCCAGCTTCAGGAGTCGGAGCTACCGGACCGCTTGCGGGTTTGGGAAGCGCTCGACCTGTTCGCCGCCATCTCCCCGGCCTCCGCCGATTGGCGGGAGTTGCTCGCCGACTGGGGTCTGGTTGACAAGCGGGACACGGCATTCGCCAAGCTGTCGGGCGGCCAACGTCAGCGGCTGCTCGTCGCCCTGGCCCTTGTCAACCGTCCACGGCTGGTGTTCCTCGACGAGATGACCACCGGCCTCGATCCGGCGGCTCGTCGTGTCGCCTGGGATCTGATCGATCAGATACGCGTTCGCGGTACCACCGTGGTGCTGATCACCCACTTCATGGATGAGGCCGAGAGGCTGTGTGACCGCCTCGCCGTGTTCAGCCACGGTCGCATCATCGCGGAGGGCTCGCCCCAAGAACTGATTGACGCCCATGCTGGTGAACCGACGGTGCACTTCACGAGCGACGCCGCCGACCTGTCCTGGCTGGCCGACGCCAGGGGGGTGGAACGAATCGACCGAGCCGGTACACGAGTGACCGTTCACGGCAGCGGGCCACTGCTCGCCTACACGGCCGCCGCGCTGGTCGAGCATGGAATCGCTCCGGCCGATCTTCAGGCCGAGCGCAAGTCGCTGGAGGACGCGTTCCTGGCCCTCACCACCCAGGATGCGGCGGTTTCGACATGAAAGCGCTGCGCAAGCTCACCTGGGTCGAGCTCAAGCTGTTCACCCGAGACCCGATCAGTCTGCTGTTCACACTGGCGTTGCCGTTCTTCTTCCTGATCGTGCTCAACGGCGTGTTCGGCAACGACGTCGAACTCGACCCCGTGGAGGACGTCTGGCGCGGTGTTGGTCCGTCCGATTACTACGTCCCCGCCTACCTCGGTCTGGTCATGGCCGCGACGGGTGTGCTGAGCATGCCCGTACGGCTCGCCAGCTACCGCGAGCGAGGTGTCCTACGACGCTTCCGGGCCTCGGCGATGCCGCTGTGGGCAATACTCGGCTCCCAGATCGCCATCGCGCTGCTCACCGCGGTCGTGGGAGCCGTGTCGATCACCGTTGCGAGCACGTTGATCTACGGCACCGAACTGCTCCCGGCGGACGGCCTGGCGTTCATCCCCGCCTTTGCGTTGGCCGCTTTGGCCTTCGCCGCGTTAGGTGTGTTGCTCGGATCGGTCCTTCCCACATCGCGATCCGCGCAGGGGGTGGGGATCATGCTGTTCTTCGTGATGTTCCTCCTGTCGGGCTCCGGGCCGCCTCGCGACGTTCTCACCGGACCCATGCGAGGCGTCGGAAACACCCTCCCGCTGAGCTGGGTGATCACACTGCTGCAAGACCCCTGGCTTGGATTCGGCTGGGCCACCACCGCCTCATTGGTGGTCGTTGGCGTCCTCGTCGGCTCCGTGGCGCTCTCCATCCACTTCTTCCGCTGGGATTGACCCGACTCGCCAGCGTGGGTTACCGCACGAGCGTGACCACGACCATGCCGCAGCCCGCACCCACACCCAACACCTCGCCGTCACCGACGACCGGCATAGCGACATTCTTGAACTCAGGGACATCAGCGGATCCGTACCGATCCCTCGTCATCGCGTTCCCACGGAATTCTCCTCAAGTAGAGCAGTGTCTTGCGGCAGTCGTACCGGCAGGTTTGTTCCGCTCATCCGGGGGCCTGGGGAGAACCGCTGTCTGGTCGGTGTCGGCGACGGCCGTTCGTCGGGCGACGGTCACGCCTGCGTCCCATCCCGGCGCCCGCCCGTGCGGGGGGAGGCTGATGTCGTTGATAACGATCCCGGCTCTGACTAGGACCCACGAGATGATCGAGTTACAGCTCCACATCTCCCCGGCGTGCAGCTCGTCGCGACCCCACACAGGTGTGGGCACGATCGCAAGCAGGTCGAATACACGCTGTGCGACCTCGCTGTCCTCAGTGACACGCGCCGGGCTGGCCACGGCGTAGTCCAGGTCTGGAATGACCCCGTCGCGCCCTCGGCGGACCTCGTAACGGAATATCCGCAGGCGACGCAACCACCTCACCCCGACGGGTCCCTCGGCGACAACGCCTCGCTCGCCGCCGGGACCAGCCGGGATAGGGGTCATCTCGATCATGAACCGCCCGGTCGGGAGGCAGACCTCGAGGGCCGAGTGGTATACGTCGCACTGACCACGACGTTGCATTGAACGCACTGATGGCCTCATAGATCTTCCCGTTGAACCGCACCCAGTGGCCACCCGCGCCGAGCGGGATCCAATACAGGTCGACGGACCCGGTATCGAACGTGGCTTCGCCATGAGGTAGGCCGTCGACCAAGGCGGTGGCGGAGAGGTCGGCGAACAAATGCTCACGCCCCCGTGTGTCGTCTGCGACGGCGTGACAACGTGCGCGACGGGCGATCGCCGCTCGGGAGGTTGGCAACGTGAGCCGCCGTGGGAGCTCCGCCTGCACGGCCGCGGTTCCAGCTTGCCCAGGTGGGCCATCACACTTTCGACACGCTCGCTGTGTACCGGCCCCGCCCGTCGGACTCCATCGCATCGGGATTCCCCTCTCCGCTTGGACGGGATCATGCTCGAATCGTCTTGGCATCGTGGCGTCGGGCCACCGCCCACCAGTAGGGCCGAAGGACACCGGCGGGATGGCCTACGTAGAGCACACAAGTACTGCGCAGCGCCGGCGGCATCGGTTTCCACGAAGCGGACCGTGTCCCCGTTGGGGAGGGCGGCCTGGACATCCGCCGCTCCTGTGCGATCGAACATGCCTTGGGAGCTGGATAGGTACAGTCGTCGCTCAATCGCTCGCCGAGCTCCTCTGCGCCCGCAACGCCCGAGGAAGTCGTTCAACGGTACGTGGGACACGTCATGGCAGCGCGGATTCCACAGGCCGCGGCCCTGTTCGAGAACCCCTCGGGACTCTGCGCCACCGCTCTGGCCCAGACTCAACCGCCCAGCAACACCCGGGCGCATTTGGTTACGACCTCGCTCTCGGGGGACTTCGCATACGTCATCATCCGCTTGGAGACCGAGGAGGACTCACTGTTCGGTCATGGCGCAACCGACCAGCGGGCGACCATGGTGCTCAGACGCAACGCCGGTCAATGGAAGTTGGTCCAAGCCACCTGGCCGATGCGCATCTGTGGCGTCGGGGGGTAGAGCCCTCGGTCTGGAAGGGCACGCCCAGCTTGCGGACCACGATCACGTCGAGCCCGGCGTCGAGGGCCTTGGCGACCTCTTCAGCCACCGGTACCCCACCCCGGGGCAGGCCCAACACCACCGGGCGCACGGCCGAAGTGCCCCAGCGCCCGGGCCAGGTGTCGCCCGGCATCGCCCCGGTCGCGGAATCGGCCCAACCCGCCAGAGAACGCGAACCATTCAGCCATGGACCGCACTCGAGCACCTGCTGGCCAAGGCGCCGCCACCCTGGAGATCCACCCCGCAGCGTTGCAGTTGCGCACACTCTCCACACTGGCGGAGATCGCAGTGGAATGAAAACTCCACCATCGTGTTCCCGTTGCCGTGAACGCCAACCTGATCCGCGACTGACGACTCCTGAACCAGGAACAGCGAGGCAAGGGCCACCACCACGACCAGCGTGGTCGGGCTGGGCCAAGACCTCCGGTGGCCGGTCACCAACACCGCCAGATCCGATCGGCCCACCGCCCAGAACCGTCCGACCTCCCCGTGTTGGAGCCGTCCGCCGAGGGCGAGTCGCACGGGTGCCGGAGAGATGACCTTGGGCCCTGGGGTAACCGCGAACTTCCCGGCACGATGGTAGGCACCAACGGTCACGCGGGTGGAAGGCGATCAGCTATGGGATCACCACGAGTGAGGCGGAACCGACCGGGCGCACGGTGACGTGGATCGACCGGGCTGACGGCACCGCTTCGGAGGTCATACGCGACCTCGAAGGCAAGATCTCGGGAGCCACGTTCGACCACCACGGTGCCGAGACCAGCCGTTGGGATCTACAGATCCGTGATACGCACCGCTGGTTGAGCGCAGGGAGGACGGGTCAATGCTCATCGTGATCGGCTTCGGTGGCAACGCGCTCCTCCGACGGGGCGAGGAGCCCGACCCCGCAACGCTCGCCGCCCGGGTGTCCGCTGCGGCGGCGTTCGTCGCCCGTGTCGCCGAGGGAGCGGATGTGGTTGTCACCCACGGCAACGGACCACAGATCGGGCGGTGGGCTGACCTTGCGCCGACGATCACGCTCGACGTGCTCGACGCGGTGACCGAAGGCGAGATCGGGTATGCCCTCAGCCAAGCCATTACCAACGAGCTGCGACGATCTCGACCCGACGCGGTGGTCGGCACCGTGCTGACCCAGGTGGTTGTGAACCCCGCCGATCCGGCGTTCGACGCGCCCAGCAAGCCGATCGGGCCGAGCTACCAACGTGAAGAAGCGGTGGCCCTTGCCGCCAGTCAGGGCTGGACGATCGCTGCCGATGGGCCACGGTGGCGACGCATGGTGGCATCTCCCCAACCCGAGGAAATCGTCGAGCTGGCGGTGATTCGCGCCCTTCTCGACCGCGGCATCCCGGTGATCTGCGCCGGCGGCGGCGGCATTCCCGTTACCAAGGACCGCAACGGCGTCCTGCGCGGGGCCGCCGCCGTCATCGACAAGGACCTCACGACCGGGTTGCTCGCCGCCAAGCTCGGGGCGGACACGCTGATGTTGTTGACCGACGTCGACGCGGTGCACACCGACTGGCACACCCCGCTCGATCGTGCGTTGCACAAGGCCAGCCCCAACTATCTGCACTCGCTCGAGCTCGCCTCGGGGTCGATGGGGACCAAGGTCGACGCGGCCTGCCGGTTTGTGGAGCAGACCGGGCACATCGCCGGCATCGGCCGTCTCGAGGAAGCGAACGATGTGCTCGCCGGTCGGTCCGGCACGCTCGTCAGCCCCGGCGACGTGGAAACCCGATGGTGGCCTGCACCGGCCCGAACCCAATCGGAAACGAAGACCCCATGACCGTCGTGAGGCGGGTTGTGATCATGGGTGCGGGTGGGAGGGACTTCCACAACCACAACGTGGCGTTCCGCAACGACCCCACGACGTGCGTGGTGGCATTCACCGCAGCCCAGATCCCCGGCATCGACAACCGCATCTACCCCCCATCGCTGGCCGGGCCGGCCTACCCCGAGGGCATCCCGATCCGGCCCGAAGGCGAACTCGTCGACATCATCCGCCGTGAGCACGTGCAGGACGTGGTGCTGGCGTACTCCGATCTAGCCCACGTCGATGTCATGCACAAGGCATCCATCGCCATGGCCGCGGGGGCGGACTTCCGGCTGATGGGACCGGACAACACCATGTTGCAGTCCCGACTGCCGGTCATCGCGGTGTGCGCCACCCGGACCGGCGCCGGCAAGAGCCAGACCACCGTACGCCTCGCCCGGCTGCTGCTCGCGGAAGGCTTCCAACCGGTCCTGATCCGCCATCCGATGCCGTATGGCGACCTCGAGGCCATGCGGGTCCAACGCTTTGCCTCGCTGGCGGACATCGACGCCGCCAATCCCACCATCGAAGAACGTGAAGAATACGAGGAACCGGTCCGGACCGGTCTGGTGATGTACGCCGGAGTGGACTACGCCGACGTCTTGGCGGCCGCCGAGCGGGACGGCAACGTGATCTTGTGGGATGGCGGCAACAACGATTTCCCGTTCTACCGGCCGGACCTGTGGATCACCGTCGCTGACCCCTTACGACCTTCGGACGGATTGGGCTACCACCCCGGCGAGCTGAACCTGCGGCGGGCGGATGTGGTGATGGTCAACAAGATCGATAGTGCGACCACCGAGCAGATCGCGGAAACGGTGGCCGCGGCGAAGGTGATGAACCCGACGGCGCTGATTGTGCGGGCCGCGTCCCCGGTGAGCCTCGACGACGGGCCGGAGCTGGTGGGCCGGCGGGTGCTGGTCATCGAGGACGGACCGAGCATCACCCACGGGGGCCTGTCCTTCGGTGCGGGCACCATCGCCGCCGCCCACCACGGCTGCACCGCGTTCATCGATCCGAGGCCGTTCGCGGTCGGGTCCTTGGCCGAGACGCTCGCACGCTTTGCCCACATCGGCAACGTGTTGCCAGCGATGGGTTACGACCAGGCCCAACTGGAGGAACTCGCCAGCACCATCCGGGCGGCCGAACCCGACGTCATCGTCACCGGTACACCTATCGATCTGCGCCATCTGATCCCCATCGCGGTGCCGATCCGCCGGGCGCGCTACCACCTGGTCGAGACCGGACACCCCACCTTGGCCGAGGTCCTCGCGCCCATCTCGTGCGGTGGCGGAAGGCCTTGATGGCGTAGTTAGAGCGGTCGATGAAGGCGCGCCCTCAGTCAGTGAACTCGGCCCGCAAACTCAAGTACCAGGTCCCCCGTGCCCGGCCGGCGACCTGTGGATGGGCGAGGAGTTCGGCCCCTGGATCCTCCACTTCGACAAGACCGGCGTGCTGCTCGAACCGCCCTTCCGGGTCCCGGCAAGCCTCGTTGGATCGACAAGCGATACCGGCTTCCTGGAGTCGCCCAGCAGTCCATTCATCTTGTCCACGAACCAGGCGACCGTGGCCGGGAGCCGGGGCTTCGAATCATTGGCGGCAGGCCCTGACGGCAAGTACCTCTACGGCCTTCTCGAAGGCGCGACACTGCAGGACTTGAACAAGGACCGCCGGTACCTGTTGGAATTCAGCGTCCCCGACCGGGCCTTCACCGGTCGGGTCTGGCAGTACCGCACACAACCCACCGTCACGGGTGTGCAACAGTGCTGCTTCATGGCCGACCTGTGGGCCCTCGACCAACACCGGATGGTCGTGATCGAGCGGGACAACGGACGCGGCGCTCCCGTGCCTCCCTTCGCTGCCACCGACCCACCCTGGTGACGTCCAGCTCGGGAACCCCTTCGGAGTGGCATGCGAGTCAATCGAGGCCATCCACGCGATCGACGGCGAGCGACTCCTGCTCGATGTCCGCGGTCCCCGTTCAGGTGGCGGACCCGGTCGCTGGTCGGGCGGCGCCGGGTGCGGCGAGGTCGCTGGCGTCGAGCGCGCCTCCGATGACCTTTTCGGCCACCTCGACGAGTCGTTGGTTGCGTCGGCGCGAGTAGTCGCGGAACAGTGCGAAGGCCAGTTCCATTTCGAGCCCGGTGCGTTGGGCGATCATGCCTTTGGCTTGTTCGATGATGATTCGGCTGTTAAGCGCATTCTGGAGTTGATCATTGAGGATCTGCGCTTCCCGTGCAGCTCGGTGGTGAAGGATCGCAATCGTGGCGATGTCGGCGAGGGCTTGGGCGGCGTCTATGTCGGCTTGGCGCATCTCACCTGGCTCGGTGTGAAAGAGGTTGAGCGCGCCGATGGTGGTTCGGCGGAGCCGCATCGGCACTGCATGCACGGAACGGAACCCCGCGGCGTGCGCCTCGGCGGCAAAGCGGGGCCAGCGAACGCCGGCGGTGACGAGGGTATTGTTCATCACCTGTTCCCCGGTGCGGTAGCAGTCCAGGCACGGGCCTTCGCTGGCTTGGAGTTCGAAAAGTTCGAGGACCCGCATGGCTTCACTTGAGGACGCCATGACCCGCAGATCGCCCTCAGCAGCGACGACCATCAACCCCGCGGCGGCCACGTCGAGCACCTCCACACAGCGGTCTGCGAGTAGGGTGAGCAGTTCGACGACGTCGAAGTCATCGACCAGCGTGTCGGCCAATTCCACCAACGTTCTTGCGAGGCGTGCTTCTCTGCTCATTCGGACTCCAATAGCTCGGCAGGTCGCTGTTGACTGCTCGGTCCGTCTCGGTCTGGGCTCATGGTGCGCTCGTGCCGTCGTCGGAATGATCAAGTCGTAGGGTCCGAGCGACGACCGCTTCGGCCACTTCAGCCAGCGACTGATCGTTCCCGAAGGCATAGGCGCGGAGTCGAATCAGGGCTTGGGTGACGGTTGATTCGAGCTGAGCGGCGACCATTCCAGTCGCCTGGTGCACGACAGTCTGAAAGTTCGCGTTCGCTCCCAGTTCAGTGTCGATTCGGCCGGGCGCAGCATTGGCTTGCATCAGCAGCACCGCCTCCGCCGCGACATCGGCCATGACCAGCGCGTTGGCGTATTGGTCATCGCTCAGCGGCCCGGGCTTGTCGCGGTAGAGGTTGAGCGCGCCGAGACGCGCCGAGCCAACACGCAGCGGAAAGCCGAACACGGCGCGTACACCAGCGTCGATGGCGGGACCGGAGAACGCTGGCCAACGGGTCTCAACCCGCCCCGCAAGGTCCGCTTCGAACACGGGAGTGTCGCCACGGTAGGCGTCCACGCACGGTCCCTCCCCCAGCGCGTACTGCAGTTCCTCGATCAGGGCGCTCACCGCGTTGGTGGTGCACACCGAACCCCGAGGCACCTCCCCTGACATGAGCATGATCCCGGCACCGCTCATGGCGGTCACCTGAGCGGACACGTCACAGAGCCGCTTGGTCTGACGGCCCGCACCGTACGGCGCCGCCAGCTGAGCCACGATCCGATCCCGGCGCTCACCCATGACGCTCGACAGCACTCGTCAAGGCAAACGGAAGACTCGTTCCGGTTCGGACCAAGGTGTCCATGTGTAACTCCTGGCGCAGCGTCCCTTCGACGCGCTGCCAGGGGCCGGAGCACCGCTCCCCGCGCCCGACCTGTGATCGGCGAGCACGCCTCGGGGTTGATCTCGTGCTCGACGTAGCGTACACCTGAGCCCGGGCATTTCACAGGCCACATGCGACACGCACTCCAGCGCCTTCCACCAGCTCGCGGCGTTCTCAGCGGTCGGCCGCTATAGACCTCGACCACCTGGGATTCATCGACGCGTCGACCATCAGGGTCTTGGTCCGGGGCCGTCGGGCGCTTGTGACAGATGGACGTCTGCTCAGAGTACGGCACCCCCAGTCGTTACCGGCGAGGGTGCTGGAACTGTGCGGCCTCACAGACCTCATCGACCCCAATCCGCACTGCCACCGGTCCCAGCCCCGCACCTCCCCGACCCTGACGCCGATCGCCTGAGCCTATTCCATCCCGCATCAGACGGTCAGGCTGCCACCGTTAGCAGTCGCTGCCGGAGTAGGTGGATAGCTTGGTCGACCCTGCCCACGGCGTCGAGGATTCTCCCCGCTATCTCGTCGTTGCTGTCAGCGGCAGCGGCGCTCAACGAGAGGGTGACTGCGAACAGTTGATGCACCGCTGGGGCCAGCAGCGCAGCAACAACGTCGACATGAGACGTCTGGAGCGGTTTGGCGGGCGAGTGGTCGCCACCACCCGGGCCAACGTTCCGCAGTGCAGTAGGCGAATGCGCCATCTCGGTACCTCTCAATTGCGTCATTGTTTGACGCGGCGCCGAGGTCCTGAGCATCGCTCCCCTACCTGGCCGTTACCGGGCCTGCACGATCGGGATCGGAATTCGTGCCCTGCGGACCCTACAACGCCGCACGACCCGAATGCTCGCGTGCGGCGCGCTCCTCCTGATCGGCCTGACCGGCTTGGCTCCGAGTCGGTGACGGAATGCCTTCGCAGTAGCCTGGGCGTGCCCCTCTCCCTCGTCGCCACCGGGCGGGAGCGGAACGGCTACGTACCCTGGTCCATGCGCAACCGCCCCAACCGCAACAGTTCACCGCCGAAACGGGCTGAGCCGATGACCCAGCCTGACCGATCTCCCCGATGAGGTGGAGGGTGAAGCGGAACGAGGATCACAACAGCGCCCCCCAACCTCCCTGGAGGGTTGAGGGCACCCCCGGGCCCGAGTCCAAAGCGGCGCCGGGCGGGAAGGGGCTTCGTCGGCCGCAGTGGCGGTTTCTGGCCATCTTGGCCGCGCTGATGGTGGGCAACTACATCATCGGTTCGGCCCTGAACAAGCCGGAGCGAGTGGCGGCGTTGCCATACACCGAGTTCTTGGCCCAGCTCGAGGCGGACAACGTGGGGACCATCAGCGCCAAGGGCGACACGATTCAGGGCACCCTGCGGGCCGAGGGCACCTATCCCCTCAAGGACGGCACGGCCTACACCAAGTTCACGACCGAACGCCCGACGTTCGCCGAAGACGATCTGCTCGCCGTGTTGCGGTCCAATGATGTCGAGGTCAAAGCGACGTCGTTGTTCAAGAGCGCCCCGTTGCTACAGACGTTGCTGGTGAACTTCGGTCCCACCCTGCTGATCGTCGGGCTGTTCGTCTTCGGCAGTCGCTACCTCGCCCGCAAGGCAGGGGGCATGGGCGGCATCGGCGGGCTCGGACGATCCAAAGCCATTCGCGCCGACGAAGCCCCGGGACCGCGCACCACGTTCCTCGACGTGGCCGGCATCGACGAGGTTGAGGAACAACTCGTCGAGATCGTCGAGATGCTGAAGGATCCCGCCAAGTATCGCCGGGTCGGCGCCAAACTTCCCAAGGGCGTGCTGCTGTCGGGGCTGCCCGGCACCGGCAAGACGCTGCTGGCCCGTGCCGTGGCGGGCGAGGCGAACGTGCCGTTCTTCACGGCCAGCGCCAGCGAGTTCATCGAGATGATCGTCGGCGTCGGCGCCAGCCGGGTGCGGGACCTGTTCGCGCAGGCGAAAAAGGTGGCGCCGTCGATCATCTTCATCGACGAGCTCGATGCCATCGGCCGGGCCCGCGGCGGATCCAGCTTTGGCGGGGTCGATGAACGGGAACAGACCCTCAACCAGATCCTCACCGAGATGGACGGTTTCACCGGTGCCGAAGGGGTCATCGTCATCGCCGCCACCAACCGACCCGAGGTGCTCGATCCAGCACTGCTCCGCCCGGGACGCTTCGACCGCCGGGTGGTGGTGAACCCGCCGGACATCGTTGGTCGCAAAGCAATCCTTGAGGTCCACACACGCGGGGTGCCTCTCGGACCGGATGCCGATCTCGGCGCCATCGCCGCCACGACCCCGGGCATGGTGGGCGCCGACCTGGCGAACCTCGTCAACGAAGCGGCGCTGCTGGCCGCCAAACGGGCCAAGGCCACCGTGGCCCTCGCCGATTTCACCGACGCGTTGGAGGGCATCGTGCTGGGCGTGGAGCGGCACATCACGCTCAGCCACGAGGAACGGACCCGCACCGCGTACCACGAGGGCGGTCACGCACTGCTGGGCATGCTGCTGCCCGGCGCGGACCCGGTGCGCAAGATATCGATCATCCCCCGCGGCAACGCTCTCGGGGTCACGTTCCAGGCGCCGTCCGCTGATCGCTACGGCTTCGACGAGCAGTACCTGCGGGGCAGGATCACCGGCGCGCTCGGCGGCCGGGCGGCGGAGGCCGTGGTCTTCGGCAATGTCACCACCGGCGCCGAGTCCGATCTCGAACAGGTCACCAGCATCGCCCGCCAGATGGTCGGCCGCTGGGGCATGAGCGACGCCGTCGGACCGATCACGGTGCTACCCGGCCCCAGCGGCGAGAACTGGTTCCCCGGAGACGCCCGCTCACCCAGCGAGGCCACCCGCCAGCTGGTGGACTCCGAGACCAAACAACTGGTCGACGCCTGCTACCGCGAAGCCAAGCGCATGCTCAGCGCCAACCGCGAGGCGTTGGAGCGGCTGGCCACGGCCCTGCTCGAACGGGAGACGCTCGACGAACACGACGCATACCAGGCAGCCGGGATCGCTCACGCGTCGGCCAACCCGTGACGCGGAAGTCCCACTGCACCGCAGATCCCCCACCGTCTGGAGTGTCGCCAATGTCAGCGCCGGTGTGGGCTCAGCCACGCGGCGCGGGCCGGGTCCGTCAGTGGGCGCGCCGGGTGGCTCGGAGAACGACGTCGTCGACATGATGTCCCGATGCCGCGCCGGGCGGGCGCGGACGCCTCTCGTTGGCCTCGATGACCCAACCCCCATCGGCGGCCAGGGCCTCGGCGAAGTCCTCGACGCGAACATAGGAATCGGCGTCGAACGGTCGGCTGTGGTGGTTTGTGTCGATGGGCGCGCGCATCGGTTCGAGGTCGTGGCTGACCACGAGCAGGGTGCCGCCGGGCGCGACCGCCTTCAGCACGTTGCGCAGACCGCGCCCGTCGGGGGTGCGGGGAATCGACGCGTAGTGCGCCGACACCAGGTCGAACGCTGCTGAATCGAACGGATCCGGAGCGTTGGCGTCGGCCTGGTTGCGTTCGATGAGCAGGCCGCGTCGCTCAGCCTCGGCGGCGATGCGCTCCAACGCTCGCTGCGAGATGTCGTTGGCGGTCACCGTCCAACCCTGCGTGGCCAGCCAAACTGCGTCGCCTCCCTCGCCGGCACCGACATCCAGTGCTCGGCCGGCCACGACCCCACTGATCTCGCGCACCAGCGTGCCGTTCGGATTGCCACTCCACAGCTTCTCTCCGCTGTAACGATGATCCCAGTCGGCCTCGTTCGCGGACGGTCGCGCCGCGGCGAGGACATCGTCATGGGCCAGGCCGAAGCTGATCATGGCGCCGACCCAGCTGCCGTGCGCGGCCGCCTGCAGTACCTGCTGGCTGGGGTCCGTGACGTTCCCCGCGGCGTACAGCCCGGGCACCGCGGTGGCCCCGGTGGCGTCCACCGCCACAACGTCGCCCATGCCGGAAACGTGCTCCACGGTGCCGATCCCGAGCGACGCCAGCGTTTCCGCCCGGGCCCTGAACCGTGCGCCGACCACCACCGCGTCGGCCTCGACACGATCCCCGTTGCTCAGCTCGACCGCGGCCACGTGTCCGTCCGCGCCGGTGACGATGCGGCCCACGGCTGACTCCAGAATGCTCACCCCCGCGGCGCGGAGCAGGGCAAGGTTGGGGTGGTCGGCACCGACGCCCTCGTGGAGGATCACGGTGTAGCGATCGGTCAACTGACGAAACAAGGCGGCGGGGTGCAGTCCCATCGGATGAGTGATCACGTGCACGATGCGCCGGTCGCGGACCTCGAAGCCATGGCAGAACGGGCAGTGGATGACGTCGCCTCCCCAGTGCGGCGCCAGGCCCTCGATTTCGGGCAGCACGTCCACCAGACCGGTGGCAACGAGCACCCGACGAGCGACGATGGCGTGGCCACCCACCAGATCCACACGGAACCGGTCACGGTCAGAGCGGGTCACGTCGAGGGCGCGACCCGGCACGACCTCGCCCCCATAGCTACGGACCTCGTCACGACCGATCGCCATCAGCGCGGCGGGGTTCACGCCCTCGTGTCCGAGAAAGCCGTGCATGTGCGCTGACGCGGCATGGCCCGGCTCCCCGGCATCCACCACGATGACCGAGCGGCGCTGGCGGCCAAGTTGCAGCGCCGCCGCCAGACCCGCAGCCGATCCGCCGATGACGGCCACGTCGCAATGACGTTCGATGCTTCGTTGGTGGTGCTCGTGCATGAACAGACGATAGAGCCCCCTCCCACAGCAACTCGAGAACGCGCCACTTCGCATCTACCGCTCTCGGCCCTCCAGCAACGAATGGTCCGACGGTTCTTCGCAGAGATGCTGGGACGATTCGAACTGCGCCGCCCGCCAGACTTCGCCGTTGATGACGAGACCCACGCCCGAATTGGTCACTTCATCGCCGACCTAAGAGCTCGGTTGCTTCACAGCATCTGTTGATTCATCAGCCATCATCATCGTCTTCGCCGTCCCATTGATGAACCAGCTTGGCTCGCAACACGTCCACCTGCACCGTGAGCGCGCCGAGGAGCTCCTCCAGGTTGAACGGCTCGGAGGTGCGAAACGCCCAAGCGGTGTCACCGTCCTCATCGAAGGACTTGACCAGCACGAAAGCCTGCAACGGGGTCCAGTTGGGTTCGAGGGGATGGAGACGAAAGCCCGGGAGCACCTCACCGATGGGCTTCTTGTCATCGCCGCCGCTGCCGTCCGCTTCATCCACGCCGCCAGCCTAGGCCGAGCACCGGTGAGCGGTTCCCTAAGATCGGAGCCGATCCCCCTCACCGATGGAGCCCCGCGAATGAACGATGACAGCAGCCGCTATTGGCGTCAGTCCCGCGTTGAGCTGCGCGCCGCCGGATTCGAGCCCGACCAGGTGGCGCAGACCAAGGCCGTGGTCACCATCGCCAGCGCCTTCACCAACGCCCATCGCTGCAACAACCGGGTGGGCTCCATCAGTGAGCTGTTGGTCGGCCTGTTGGCTGAACGGGGCGGGCAGGGGCTGATCGTGGGCGCCCCGGCGGTGTCCGACGCGCTGACCCAGGGCACACCCACCGCCGGTTACAGCCTGGTCTCCCGCGATGTCGTGGCGGATTGCTTCGAAATCGGCCATTACGCCCATCACGGGGACGCAATGATTGTCATCTCCGGTTGCGACAAGACCGGCGCCGCCGCCCTCATGCCCTTGGCCCGTACCAACGCCTTCGGGCTGGTGCTTTACCCCGGCACCAGCTCGCCGGGCAGTGTTGCGTTCGGCTCCTGGGCCGCCAAGGGTCCCAACCTGACGATCATGGACTACGTGGAGGGCCGCGCCGCCCACGAGGCCGGTCGCATCTCCGATGACGAGCTGGCCGAGTTGGAACGCAACGTGATGCCCGGCAGCGGCACCTGTGGAGCGATGTTCACCGCCAACACCATGAGCACCATCGCTGAGGCCATTGGCATGATGCTGCCCCGGGGCGCCTCCCACCCGGCGGACTACCACGCCGAAAGCGGCATCCATGATGATGTTCGGGCGCAGGCCGCCGCCACCGTTGATGCGCTTTTCCGGTTGATCGACGCCGGCATCCGGCCCCGGGACATCATGACCATGGCCGCCTTCGAGAACGCCATCACCACGGTGTACGCCATGGGTGGCTCCACCAACCTGTATCTGCACCTGCTGGCCATCGCCCGTGACGCCGGGGTGCCGCTCACCATCGAACACATCCAGGAGGTGGGTCAGCGGGTGCCGCTCATCACCAATCTCCAGCCGCACGGGCCCTACGCCATGGTGACGTTGCACGGGTTGGGTGGAGTGCCGATCGTGATGAAGGAACTGCTGCGACACGGATTGCTCCACGGCGAGGTGATGACCGTGACCGGCAAGACGCTGGCGGAGAACCTGGCGGACGTGCCCACGCTGGAGGCGCTGCCGGCGCAGGACATCGTGCTGCCGGTGTCACGTCCCATCGCCGGGCCGAACAACCACATCACCGTGCTGAAGGGGAACCTGGCACCGGAGAGCTGCGTGCTGAAGCTGTCGGGCAAGACGCTGGACAATGGCGAGTTCCGGGGTACGGCCCAGGTGTTCGACTCCGAGGCCGCTGCCATGCGCGCCATCCGTGCCGGTACGGTACTTCCAGGTACGGTGGTGGTGGTGCGCTACGTGGGCCCGGTGGGCGCGCCGGGGATGCCAGAGATGGTGGCCCTCACCATCCAGCTGCAGGGCCGGGGACTGGGCGAGGACGTGGCGCTGATCACCGACGGACGGTTTTCCGGTGTGTCCCACGGCATCCTCATCGGCCACATTTCCCCCGAAGCGGCCCGCGGTGGACCCCTCGCCGCGGTGCACGACGGTGACAGCATCGTCATCGATCCGGTGGCCCGCACCCTGCAGGTCGACCTGCCCGCCGAGGAGATCGCCCGCCGCATGGCCAGCTGGCAACCGCCCGATCTCAGCGACCGCGTCCGGCCGGGCTCGGTGCGCGACAAGTACGTGCGGTTGGTGTCTTCGGCGCACTACGGCTGCGTGCTCTGAACGAAGCCTCGTCGGGAGAGCACCGGACGACGGGTGTCCCGTCGCCCTAAGGTGCCCGGTCCATGGACAAGATCGACTTCGGGCCCTGGCGGCCCACACCGCGGGGCGGGCGGCGTACCCGTTGGACCAGGGCCAACGAAGCCGTAGCCGCCATCCCTGACGGCGCCCGGGTGTTCATCGCCGGGGACGTGATGACCCCCAACCATCTGGTGGAGGCCATCAACGCCGCCGCCGACCGCTGGACCCGCCTGGAGATCGTACTGCCCGGTATGGGTCGGCGCATCCCGTTGGTGCGGCGTGCGGGGAAGCCGTTTCATTTCATCACCACCCAGGCCGGCACCATGTTCGCCGAGCTGTGGGGCACCGGCCTGGTTGACGTCCTGCCTTGCCGGCTGTCGGACCATCAGCAGCTGTGCACCCCTGACGGTCCCCTGCCCTGCGACGTGGCCGTGGTCCAGGTCAGCCCGCCCGGACCGGAGGGTATGGTGAGCCTGGGCTTGTCGGTGGGGGTGCCGTTGGCGGTGACGTTGACCGCCCCGCTGGTCATCGCCCAGGTCAACCCGGCCGTGCCCTACGTGTTCGGCGCCGGTGAGATTCCGGTGGAGGATTTCGATTTCCTGGTGGAGGCCGACGAACCGTTCCGCGACCGAGACCGCCCGGCCCAGCTCGATCCCACCAGCGCCGCCATCGCCCAACTGGCCGCGGCCACCGTGCCCGACGGGGCCACCATCCAGTTCGGCAACGGGGTCATGCCCGACGCCATACTGCGTGGTCTGTCCGGCCGGCGGGGCTTGCGGGTGCATTCCGGTCTGGTCAGCGAGGTGTGCGTTGACCTGTTCGAGGCCGGCGTCATCGAAGGACCCATGATCGCCACCCAGATGGTCAACAGCCCCCGGATGCGGGCCTTCGCCCATCGCAACCCGGCGGTGCAGTTGGGCCCCGTGCTGTACACCCACGGCGCCGGTGTGCTGGGCACCCTGCATCGGTTCACGGCGTTGCTGGGGGCCATCGAGGTGGCGCTGGACGGCTCGGTGAACTCCGAGATGCGCGGCGATGAGATCATCTCCGGACCCGGCGGCGCGCCCGATTTCGCGTTCGGGGCGGCGCTGGCCACCGGCGGACGGGTGGTCGTGGGGCTGCCCTCAACGGCGGGCGGCGGAAAGGTGAGCCGCATCGTGGCCGGCATCGACCGACCCCGACCCACCAGCCTGCCCGCCTACCTCGCCGACCTCATCGTCACCGAACACGGGGTGGCCGAGGTGCGGGGCCTACCGCTGCGGGCCCGGGCCGCGGCCATCACCGCCATCGCCGATCCGGCCCATCGTGCCGCCCTGGCCGCCTACCAACCGCCCAGCTGAACTCGGCCCGTCGGCGCATCCGTTCGACCTGCAACAATGAACACGGTCACCAACGACCCATGAACGCCATTCTGAGAGGTATCCCCATGACCCCACCACGAGCCCTGCTGATCGGGGCCACGGCAGCGGATCCGGCCAACGTGGTCATTATCTGGAACGCCATCCGACGTTGGTTCAATGAGCACGGGCTGCCCATGGACTACGCCCTTTACTCCACCTATGACGCACTGTGCTCGGCGCTGCTCACCGGCGCGGTGGACATCGCCTGGAACGCCCCCATGGCCCACGCCCAGGCCCTGATGGTGTCCGATGGCGCCTGCCGCACCCTGGCCATGCGGGATACCGATCAGGATGTGGCGTCGGTGATCATCGCCCGGACCTCATCGGGCATCACCGAGATTGAGGACCTGCGGGGTCGGGTGGTGGCGGTGGGCGTGCCGACCTCGGCCGAATTGCGGCTGATCCCGGGCCAACAACTGCGCGCCCTGGGCTTTGATCTGGAGACTGATTGTGCGCACGCCGACATCGAGCCCCGCCCGGCGTCAAACGGGGTCCGCTGGATTGACGATTTCCTGATCTTCGACGCCGTGAAGGACGGCCGGGCCGACGCCGGCATCATCTTCGAGACCTGGCTGCCCCATCTGATGCGCAAGCGCGGCCTCGACCCCGACGAGATCACCGTGGTGTGGCGCAGCGAACCATTCTGCCATTGCGCCTTCACCGCCAGACCAGATCTCCCGGAGACCGACGCCGATCGCTTCGTGTCGTTGCTGGTGGCCATGGACCCCGCCGAAACATCCGTCGCTGAGATGATGCGCCTCGAGCACCTGACCCGTTGGGTGCCGGCACAGGACGAAGGATGGACCAGCCTCATGGGCGCCATCCGCCAGGCTGGCCTGCAAGGCGCCACGTTCAACTGACCGACAGACCAACCGGACCAGTACGGAACCTCGGCACGGATCTCATGCGGTTGCTGGTGATCGGTGGGACACGCTTCATCGGCCGTCATCTGGTGCAGCGCGCCGCGGCGGAGGGCCATGACGTCACGGTGTTCCACCGTGGCATCCATCACGCGGCGTTGGGGCCCGAGGTGCGCGTGCTGCTCGGTGATCGCAACGGGGACCTGCCAACGTTGATCAGCCGCCGAACCGGCGACGTGTCCTGGGACGCCGTGATCGACACCTGCGCCTACACCCCCGATCAGGTCCATCACCTGGCCGACACCCTCGCTGGTCATACCGATGCGTATGTGCTGTTGTCAACGGTCTCGGTCTACGATGATCCTCCCCCTGGCCATGACGAAACCGCCGCGTTGCGGGACGGCTCGGATCTGGTCGACTACGGCGCGCTCAAGGTCCGTTGCGAAGGCGCCGGCCGCTCCCGCTTCGGTGAGGGCTGCCTGATCGTGCGACCGACCTACGTGGTGGGGCCCTTTGACTACAGCTGGCGTTTCCCGTGGTGGGTGAGCCGTCTGGCCCGCGGCGCCCGGGTCTTGGCACCCGGACCGCCCGGGGCGCCGATGCAGCTCATCGACGGGCGGGATCTGGCCGCTTGGATCATCGACGGTCTGCGCGCCGGCCTCCGCGGTACATACCACGCGGTAGGTCCAGAGTCGTCGATGACCTTTGGTGGGTTGCTCGACCTCGTCGCCTCGGTGGTGGCCCCTGCCGGTACCGAGTTGGTGTGGGTCGAGGGGACCTTCCTGAGTCGGCGGGGCCTCAGCGCCAGGGACTTGCCGCTGTGGGAAGTCCCCGGACATCGCGGGCACAGCCGATGGGCGGATCCCGGCGCGGCGCTGCGGGCCGGGTTGGTGTTGCGCCCGCTGACCGAAACCGTCACCGATACGTTGCGCTGGGCCCGCTCCCATTCCGGTGGCGGCAACGTGGGACTCGATTCCGGGCACGAGTTGGCCCTGCTGCGGGCGTGGCTGGCCAAGGCGCCCTGACCGCAGCGCTCTCACCGACGCGGCCGGCCTAGGCCTAGGAAGACCGCTCCGATGCGGCGTCTGGCATGTGGGCGGTGCGAGGGGCGAGTCGGCTGAGCAGTCGCCGATCGGCCGGCCAGGCTTCGATCAGCGCCTCGGGCGGGACCTTGCGGGCGGCGTAGCGCAACGCCAGGGCCACCACCACCACGTCATCGAGGGGGCCGATGATCGGCAGGAACTCCGGGATCAGATCAACCGGGGAAAGCACCCACAACGCGGCGATGGCCACCGCCACCTTGACCCGGCGGGGCACCCGGGGATCACGCCGCAAGCGCCGGGCGGTGGTGACACAGGCCGGCAGCACCGTGGCGAGATCCCGGGCCAGCCCCGGCGGGAGGCGGCGAGCGGCCACCACCAGCACCGCCCAGGACGCCATCAGCAACGCCACACCCAACACCAACCAACGCGCCCACTGCCAGACCACAGCGCCAGTCTGGCCTGCGGGTTGGCTACGGTGCGGGCCATGAGCGAACCTCTCGATCTTGACGGCGTAGGCCAAGCGGAGTTGATGCGATCGGGCCAGGTGAGCGCGGCGGAGTTGGTGGAGGCCGCCATCGCACGGATCGAGGCCCGCAACCCTGCGCTCAACGCGGTGATCACCCCCACGTTCGAGCGGGCCCGCCGCGACGCCGCCACCATGGGTGCCGGGAGTGGCGCCCCCGGGTCCGACGCGCCGTTCGCCGGGGTGCCGTTCCTCATGAAAGACCTCGGCGCGCATCTGGCCGGGGAGCGATACTGCGCCGGCATGGCAGTGCTGCGGGACCTTGACTACCGGCCCGATTTCGATACCGAGGTCGCAACCCGCTTCCGCGCCGCCGGGCTCATCTCCTTGGGCAAGACCAACACCCCGGAGTGGGGTTCGCTGCCCACCACAGAGCCGCTGGCCTTCGGTCCCACCAGCAACCCCTGGAGCCCGGCCCATTCCCCCGGCGGTTCCAGCGGCGGGTCGGCAGCGGCGGTGGCGGCGGGCATGGTGGCGCTGGCGTCCGGTGGTGACGGCGGCGGGTCCATCCGGGTGCCGGCGTCCGCGTGTGGCATCTTCGGGCTCAAACCGTCCCGCGGTCGGGTGCCCACCGGTCCCCATCACGGGGAGGTGTGGGGCGGTTTCGCCACTGAGGGTGTGCTGTCCCGTTCGGTGAGGGATAGCGCGGTGGCCCTTGACGTTCTCGCCCAACACCTTGCCGGAGCGACGTTCGGCGGTGACCCGTACCTGGCGCCGCCGCCGTCACGCCCCTACCGCCAAGAGGTCGGGGCCGACCCGGGCCGGCTGCGCATCGGGGTCATGACAGACGCCCCCGGTGAGCTGTGTGAGGTCCATCCCGACTGCCGCCGGGCGGTGCGGCAGGCGGCGGAGTTGTTCGCGTCGCTTGGCCATCACATCGAGGTGGACGACCGGGAGTCATTGCCGGAAGCGTTGCGGGACCACGACCAAGCGGCGGAGATGCGACGCCATTTCGGCATCATCGTGTCCGCCCACTCGGCGCAGGAGTTCGACGCCTGGGAGCGCGTCGTGGGTCGTCCCCTCCAGCTGGGCGACATCGAGCCGGTGGACTGGGCCATGGTGCAACGGGCCCGCACCCGCCCTACCGGACGGTATCTCACGGCGGTGGAGTGGATCGACGGGTGGCGTCGGCGGCTGTGCGGCTGGTGGTCCGGACACGATCTGCTCCTGACGCCCACCATGGCCTGCCCACCGCTGCTCCTCGGACAACTCGACCATACCGATGAGAATCCCTTGGCCGGCATGGCAGCGGCGCATCCGGCCATCGCCTTCACCGCGCCGTTCAACGCCTCCGGCCAGCCGGCCATGTCGGTCCCGCTGTACCGCAACGCCGCCGGCCTTCCCATCGGGGTGCAACTGGTGGCGGCACCATGGCGGGAAGACCTGTTGTTCCGGGTGGCCGGCCAACTGGAGGCGGCCGGCGCCTTCCTTCCACTGCCGGTCTAAAAAGCACTGGCTCCCCCGCGGTGCCCCGAGGGACCCGCCACGCCACCGCCCGACGGCCAGCCCAGCCAGTGGCAGTGCTCAGCCCGGGTACCGCCAGGGACGTTCCGGCTGCACCGCGTCCTCGTCGATGGTCCAGTTGGGGATGGCCAGTTCATCGTTGACCGGGCTGAACACCAGGCGCACCCGGCTGCCGATACCCACCTGGTCAACCAGGTCCGGCCCGGCCAGGTTGCCGTCGGCATCCACCAGGTTGCCGCCGATGCGCAGCGCCTCGTGCTCGGTGGGCTGACCGAGCTGGGTGTCGAGATCCACCAGCAGGATCAGATACGGCACATGGGCCCGGAAGGCCGGCTGAATGGCGTGATGCACTTTGCTGTAGGAGTGGACCGCGCCCTTGCCCTCCACCGCCACCCAGTCGTACTCGCGGTCCCGGCTCCAGGGGCAGGCGGTGGTGGGCGGATAGCGCAACAGACCCGATTTACGGCCCCGTTGCAGGCGGAACTCACCCAACGCGCAGTAGGCGAAGTACGCCGCGTTCTCTTGGTCCGTGGCCTCATCGACGGACAGGTTCATGCCCAGGTAGGTGCCGTCCATCAGCCGGTCCCTTTCTGCATGACCAGCGAGGAGGCGGTGGCCGGGGTGGCCCAACCCAGGTTGGCGGTCAGCTCGGCGTCGCGTACCTGCCGGCATCCCCCCTCGTGATACTGATAGGTATGCTGGGGTCGGCCGTCGGGGCCGATGGGGCAGGAATCATCGACCTCGCCCCGCAACTGGCGCACGTTCTCGATGACCATTGACATGCCGTGGGTGTACCCCTCGCACAGGTGCCCGCCGCTGGTGTTGTTGGGTCTGGCCCCGCCCAGCTCGATGATGCCTGAGCTGACGTACTGGCCGCCCTCGCCTTTGGGGCAGAACCCGTATTCCTCCAGTTGCAACGTGGTGGTGAACGTGAAAGCGTCATACGAACCGGTGATGTCAATTTCCTCGGGACCGACCCCGGCGTTGGGCCAGAGGATCTCCTTGGCGTAATACCCTGCCACCGTGGAGATGGGACCGTGCTGGTAGTGGTGGTCCAGGCGAGGTTTGGAGCAACGCCCCACCACTGACCGGATTGACACCAACGGCCGCCGCAGATCCTTGGCCCGCTCAGTGGTGGTGACGATCAGCGCGGTGGCGTTGTCCGTTTCCACACAGCAATCGAGCAGGTGCAGCGGCTCACAGATCATGCGGCTGTTGAGCACGTCCTCCACGGTGACCCGCCGGGGGTAGAACGCCTTGGGATTGTTGGAGGCGTGCTTGGAGTGGGCCACCTTCACGTGCGCCACCTGTTCGGGGGTAGTGCCGTAATCGTGCATGTGGCGCATGAAGGCCGGGGCGAACATCTGCCCGGCGGACTGCCAACCGTAGGCCCGCATGTGCAACGCGTCCCCACTGATGGGCGCCGCCGCCCGGGACCCGGTGCCGCCGATGCGGACTTGGGTGAACCCGTTCATAGACCGGAAGATCACCACCGCCTGACACATACCGGCCTCGATGACCCCCATGGCGATGCCGATAAGGGCCTCCGTCGATGAGCCGCCGCCCCAACAGTCCATGTAGAAGTTGAGCCGGATGCCCAGATCCCCCGCCACCATCGGCGAAAAGGTGGAGTCATTGCCCGAATAGGACAACATCCCATCCACCTGGCTGGCGTCGAGGCCGGCGTCATCCAGGGCGTTGTTGATGGCCCAGGTGGCCAGGTTCCGGGTGGTCTCGCTGGACCCACGTCGATAGCTGGTCTCACCAACGCCGACGATGGCGTACTTGTGACGCAGGAACTTGGGTGCGGTGGCGTCTATGTCGCTCATATGCTTTGACGAGCCAGGAACGGGCCGGGAACGTACCGACTAGTACGGCTGGTCGAGCTGATAGAAACGGGCAGCGTTGGCGCCCATGACCTTGGCCTGATCCTCAAGGGACAGGCTGGCGATGCGGGAGCGGATCTCGCCCACCACCCCGAAGCTGGCATCGATGTGGGGATAGTCACTGGCCCACACGAAGAAATCAGCGCCCACGGCCTCCACGATGGGGGCGATCACGGTCTCGTCGGGGTCAGCGGACACCAGGCACTGGCGGTAGAAGTAATCGCTGGGCTTGAGCTCGGTGGGGGTGACCTTGCGCATGACCTCGTACTTGTGGTCCATGCGGTCCAGCCACGAAGCGATCCAGGTAGCGCCGGACTCCAGCACGGTGCAGCGCAGACCGGGATGCTTGTCGAACACCCCGCCGGCCAACATCTGGGTGAACGCCGCCATCACGTCGATGGCCAGGAAAGCGAAGAAGAACAGCCCGCTGCCGTCATTGCGACCGGGCATCCAGGGGCGGAAGAACGGCTTGTCCCGCACCACCACGTGGAAACCCACCGGCATCTCCAGCTCGGAGGCGGTCTCCCAGAACGGATCGTAGGAGGGATCCATGAGGTGCTTGCCAGCCCGAGCGGCCAGGTCCGGCGAGAGATAGATGGCCTTGCAGCCGGCCTCCCGGGCCCGCCGGGCTTCCTGGCAGGCGAAGTCCGGATCCAGCAGCGAGATGTGGGCCACCGGCACCAGCCGCTTGGGGTTGTGGGAGCAGAACTCGGTGATGTAACGGTTATAGGCCCGGGTGTACGCGTTTGCCAGGGCCGGGTCCGTCACCGCGCCCTCCCAGCAGATGCCGATGGTGGGGTAGAGCAACGCCACGTCGATCTTCTCGGCGTCCATCACCGTGATTCGGGCCGCGGGGTCATAACCACCGGGGGGGCAACCGTCTTCATAGGACAGGCGGGATTTGGGGTCCAGCGCCACCGTGGGATCCAGCTCGATGCCGCCGAGGGCTGCCAACGAGTTGCGCAGGCTCTCGATGGGCCGACCGTCGACCAACAGCACCTCGTCATCGCCCTGGCGGGTGATGCGGATGGCCCGATCCCGGAAGGCAGGATCGATGTAGCTCTCCCAGGTGTCACGGGGCTCAAGCACGTGCCCGTCTGCATCCACGGTGAAGAGATGAGTATCGGTCATACATGGGACACTAACCGGTCATGGACAGCACGCGACACACCGACCACGTGGCCCTCATCACCGGCGCAGCATCGGGCATCGGCCTGGCCACCGTGCAACGGCTCACGGCCGAGGGCGCCACCGTGGTGGGCTTGGACCGCAACGCCCCCCTCGACAGCGACATACCCTCTGGTACGTTCATGCAGGTCGACATCACCGACGGGGCGGCGTTGGCGGCGGCGGTGAACGAGGTGATCGCCGCCCACGGTCGCATTGACATCCTGGGCAACGTCGCCGGGATCAACGACGCTTTCCTGGCGGCGCACGAAGTTGACGATGACACCTGGGACACGGTGATGGCCATCAACACCACCGCGGTCATGCGCCTGTGCCGGCTGGTGTTGCCGGGGATGATGGAACGCGGCGGGGGCGCCATTGTGAACATCGCCTCCATCGCCGGCATCGGCGGCGGGGCGTCGGGCTTCGCATACACCGCCTCCAAGCACACGGTGGTCGGCATGACCCGCAACATCGCCTTCGCGTACCAACCGGAAGGCATCCGCTGCAACGCCATCTGCCCCGGCGGGGTGCGCACCAACATCCTGCGTTCGAACCCCGCCAAGACCTCCAAGTGGGGCTTGGCGCGGGCCCAGCCGTTCCACGCCCTGGGTACCAAGTTGGCCGAACCCGATGAGATTGCGGCGCTGCTGTCGTGGTTGGCCAGCAGCGAGGCGTCCAACCTCAACGGCGCCATCATCACCGCTGACGGCGGCTGGACCGCGGGGTAACCCCGCGGTCCGCCCACCTGCGCCGATTGCGAAGCGCTGCCGACCGAGCAATTCGGGCGCAGTGCGGAGACTTTGGCGAGTTGTGCACCGCAAGGGCCGCACCCCACCCGAGCTCCACGCCATGACCTGCAACGTCGCGTCAGAAGACCCAACGATGGGTGCCGCGGGCGGGCACAACTTGCCAAAGTCAACGTGCTCCCCGAGCCCGACGGCTCAGACCAGCTGCTGAGCAGCACCGGTCGTGTTCCGGTGCGCGCCCAGAGGCCCATTCGCCGAGCGTTGCCCGTCACCGTCCCGCCACTGCAACCGGCCAACTACGGTTCAGCCATGGAACTGGGAATCGCAGGCAGACGGGCGGCCGTGGCCGGGGCATCGGCCGGGTTGGGTTTGGAAGCGGCCAAGGCGCTGGCGGCGGACGGGGTGCGGGTGGCCATCTGCGGAAGGGACCGCGCCCGCATCGACGCCGCCGCCGTTGCCGTGAACGCGCACGCCGCCGCTGCCGGCCATGCCGATGGCGCCGCCACCGCCATCGTGGCCGACATCTCCAGTGAGGCCGGCGCTCACGGGTTCGTGGCCGAGGCCAATGACGCACTGGGCGGCGTCGACATCCTGATCCTCAACGGCGGCGGCCCGCCCCCGGGCAACTTCAAGCGCACCACGTTCGAGGGCTACAAAGACGCCATCGACCTGAACCTACTGTCCGGTATTGCCATGTGCCAGGCCGCGGTGCCCGCCATGTGCGACGCCGGCTGGGGTCGAGTGGTGGCGGTGACCTCCCACATCGTGCGTCAGCCGGCACCGTTCCTGATCACCTCGGCCACCGCCCGGGCCGGCCTCACCGGGTTCCTGCGAGCGTTGTCCAACGAGGTGGGGCCCAAGGGCGTCACCGTGAACTGCGCCCAACCCGGGGTGCACGCCACCGATCGCATGAACCAGCTCGGCGCCAACGTGGAGGCCATCACCGCCCAGATCCCCATGCGCGCCGTCGGCCGCCCGCAGGACTTCGGCAACGTGGTGGCCTTCCTGTGCAGCGACCACGCCCGCTTCATCACCGGCGCCTCCCTCATCGTCGACGGGGGCCAGTATCAGGGCCTCATGTAGATGGCCGAGGTTGAACGAGGGAGCGACGCCCGATGCCCCTGGCGTTGACCCACGCATCCGCTCGGTGCGTCAATCACAGAAGAAGCACGCCCACGAGACCAGGGCCAAGCCCGCCAACAGAACCGGTCTCCTCGTCCATTCACCCATGCTTCTCTGACGACGGGGCCCAGTGGAACGGTTCCCGAAGCGGCAAGCGGAACGACGCCAGCCTGAAGGTGTCGTCCTGAGCAGGGTGCCTCCGATCAGCCGTGGTCGGGACCGAGCAGGCCGCGGCGGCTGCGGCTCCAGGGGGCGTCACGGTCCACCCGCGGTTCGGACGGCAGGCCCAGCACGCGCTCCCCCACGATGTTGCGTTGGATCTCGTCCGTACCGCCCCGTATGGACATGGACGGCGAGGTGAGAAACTCCACGTTCCCCTCGGCATCGGACAACATACCGGCCGGTCCGGCGGCGTCCAACGTCAGATAGGCCCGGTCACGATACTGACGGGTACCTCGCAGCTTGGCGCCGGATCCCGCTGGGCCCGGGGTGCGGGTGGCGGCGGCGCGGCGGTTGGTCCACGCCGCCGCCTGATCCGCGGCGTGGGCGGCCATGGCCCGCTGACGCGCCACCGCATCATCGAACAAACCGGAGGGTTGCAACGCCCGCAACCATCCCGGGGGACCAACCGGACCAGACCCAGCACCCGAACGACCGCCTCCGCCTCCCCCACCACCGGCGGCGGCCCGTTCATGGGCCAGCACCGTGACCGCCACATTCCAACCGGTACCCTGCTCGCCGATGCGGCAGTCATCGTGCACCCGGGCGCCGGACACGAACACCTCGGAAAAGTGCTTGTCGCCGTTCATCTGAACCAGCGGTCGGACTTCCACCGCGGGATCGTCCATGCGCAACGCGAACATGGTCAGGCCCTTGTGTTTGGGCACCTCGGGATCGGTCCGGGCCAGCACCAGGCCCCACTGGGCCCACATGCCCCGGCTGGTCCACACCTTCTGACCATCGAGCCGCCATTCGTCACCGTCACGTTCGGCCCGCATGGCCACGTTGGCCAGGTCGGAACCGGCCTCGGGCTCGGAGAACATCTGACACCAGATCTCGGACCCATCCGCGATGTGCGCCATCCACCGTTGCTGCTGTTCCTCGGTGCCATGGGCCAGCAACGTGGGTCCGACCATGGCCAGTCCCACGGAATACACGTACAGGTCGGGCACGGCGAACTCACGCTGAACCGACCGCAGGGCCCGAACCTCCTCCGGCGGCGCGCCCCGCCCTCCCAGAAGCGCCGGCCAGGACGGTACCGCCCAGCCACCAGCAGCAGCGGCGCCGGCTAAATACGCCCGGCCTGACTCCAGATCGTCGCTGCCGGCGCCCAATGCACTGGTTCGCGCACCGGCCTTGCGGGGCTGCAGGAAGGTGGCCAGGGCCGCACGGATCTCGGTGTCACTCAGCACCGGCCCACGCTACCGCCCTGGGACCCTCAGCGATCAGGAGCGCTGGCCGCGGTGGCGGGGGCGGCGGTCACGGGCACCACCGGATCGGGGATCGGGTCCACGATGACCACCACTCTGCGCGTCAACTTCGACAGGGCCTCGGTCAGGCCACCGGCGAAGAACGCGGTGACCGCCAGCAGCACCACGGCGTAGATCATGTTGGGGCTGAACTTCCAGCCGAACTTGGCGATCATCCAACCCGCGGACACGAACAGCAACGCCCCCATGCAGGCCCCCCCCAACGAGGAGGACCCACCGAACACCACCACCGCGTACAGGATGATGGAGCGAAGCACGTCGAACTCGTCGGTGGACACCCCGCGCACCTGGATCACCCACAGCCCGCCGCCGAGGGCACCCAACATGGCCCCAAAGCCGTAGGTCCACACCATGGTGCGACCGACGGGGACCCCCATGGCGGCGGCCGCGTCCTCGTTGGCGGCGGCGGCCTTGATGGCGCGCCCCATCGAGCTGTTGAGCAGGTTGCGCACCAGCAGCCAAGCCATGATCGACACCGCGCAGATCTGCAGGTGCAGCCAGGTGTGATCGCGCAGGAACGGCAACCAGTCCGGTGCCACCTGGTCGCTGATGGGCGCCGGTCCGCTGGCCCCACCGGTGAACCACGAGAACCGCTGGATCACCTGGGGGAACGCCACCGCCACCGCCAGGGTCACCATGGCCAGGTATTGACCCCGCACCCGCAAGGCCGGCAATCCCACCAGAGCACCAAACAGGAACCCGAACACCGCCACCGGAACCAGGGCCACGAACACCGGCAGGTCGTATCGGGTGGAGAAGATCCCCGTGAAAAAGGCCCCGAAACCCATGAACGCCCCGTGGCCCAGGGACAACTGACCGGCGGGACCGAGCAGCAGCACCAGCCCCCACAACGACACCGACAGGGCGATGATCTTGGTCCACTCCCCCCGCTCGACGAACGGCATGACCAACTCGGGCACGATCAGCAACAACAACACCCCGACGGCGCCGATGATCTGCAGCAAACGCCAACGCGACCCTTGCCGCTCAATGCGGATGGGGAAACGGGCCATCGTTGGCGCCGCCGAACCGGCCGCGGCATCCGACGTGGACGTCACTGCGCTCATGAGCGGGCCACCCGGGCCACCCCGAACAGCCCCCACGGTCGGATGCACAACACCGCCACCATGACCGCCACCGTCGCCGGCAAGGTCATGGTGGTGCCGATGACGCCGATATACCCCGCCACGAGGGACTGGCCCACCCCCACCAGCAGCCCGCCCAGCAGCGCGCCGCCGGGGCTGGAGAGTCCGCCGATGGTGGCGGCGGCGAAGGAGTAGGTGATCAGCCGGATCATCATGTTGGGTTCGAGCACCAGGCGTGACGCCAACAAGCAGCCGACCAGGGTGCCGATGGCGGCGGCCATACCCCACGCCCCGCTCAGCACCCGCCCGGCCCTGATACCCATGAGCCGGGCGTTGTCCGGGTTGGAGGCCACCGCCCGGAAGGCCAGCCCGGCCTTGGTCTTGCGCACCAGGAACGCAAGCAGCCCCATGAGCACGAGCAGGGTCAGCCAGGTGCCGATGGTGGTGTAACGCAACCGGGCCCCGGCCAGGCGCACGTAGTCGGTGGGGTCATTGGGAAAGGGGGTGGGATAGCCCCGGGGTCGAGCCACCCAGTACCAGCGGGCGAAAGCATTCACCCCGAGCAGCAAGGCGATGGTGACGCTCACCGCCGAGCGCACGTCACGGGTCGACACCCGTCGCACCACCAGCCGCTCAACAACCATCGCCAGCACCGCCGAGATGATCATGGCCCCGATGATCGAAAGCCACAGCGGCCACGGTGAGCCCGGCAACAACTTCGCCGCCAGCGCGGAGCCGGCCAGGGCGGGCGACGCCGGTGAGGACAGCGCCAATGACACGTAAGTGCCAAACGTGGCGAACTCGCCCTGGGCCAGGTTGAGCCGACCGCTGGCTTGGTAGACCACGACCAACGCCAAGGCCAACGCGCCGTAGAGGGCGCCGTTGGACAAACCGTCGAGGATGCGTTGTACGAAAAGTTGGCCGTCCATCACCAACTCGACTCTTGCTTGACGTCACGGACGTCGAACTCCACGGCATCACTCCCAAGGGCAAACGGAGCCCGCCGGGTGGGCGAGCGGGGCGCGGCGCGGTCAACCTCCACGCGCCACCGCCCTGGGTTCCTGGTTCAGCCGGCGGGAGCCAGCCGGTTGAGCAACGCCTGATATTCGTTGACCTCAACCCGCTGGTTGCTGGCCATCCGCGCCGCCAGCGCCACGACCCGATCATCGGCGGCGTGTTCGGCGGCGTACTCGGCCATGTGCACCCCGCCGCGGTGGTGCTCGCCCATCATGATGAGAAACAGCCGATCGGCGTCAGCCCCGTTGGCCGCTTCGAGCGCGTCGATCTCCTCGGGCGCAGCCATGCCGGGCATCGCTGGAACCGTGGAGCTCATCGCCATCCACGTCATGGCGGTGCGGTCGAGGTCACCGCGCTGCAGGCCCCACTCACCCAGGCGGGCGTCCATCAGACCGATCTCCCAGCGTTGGAAGATCAGCACCTCGGTGGCGAAGTTGCGGACATGCTCGTTGAGGTCGTCCTTGCCCAGGGTGACGAGGGATATGGCGATGGCCTGATCGTGATGGTCGATCATGTCCCGTACGAAGCCCACGTCGATGACACCGGGGTCAGCCCGGCGATTGGTCCAGACCCGACCGATGCCGACGCCCAGCAACGTGCACGCCAGCGCGGCCATCACCACCTGCGCCAGCGTGAACTTCGGGCTCCTGGAAGGCTCGTGGTTGGCCGCGCTCACCCGCTGAACGCTATCGGCAGGCGGCCCGGTCGCTGTCAGAACATGATCACGGAGCGGGTGACCTCGCCGGCCGCCATCGCTGCCATCGCTTGATCGATGCTTTCCAGCGGCAGGCGTTCGCTGACCATGGCGTCGAGGTCCAACTTGCCCTGGCGATACAACTCCAAATAATGCGGCGCGTCGATGTGGAACCGGTTCGATCCCATCAACGAGCCGGTGATGGTCTTCTCGAGATAGAAGTGACCGGGCTCGAGCGTCAGGGTCTGTCCCCGTGCGATGGCGCCCACGATGACGGCCTTGCCGCGCGGCGCCAGCGCGTACAGGCACTGCGCGGCCAAGTGCGGCAGACCGACGGCGTCGAACGCAAAGTCCACCCCACCGCCGCTGAGTCGCTTGATCTCCCGCACCGGGTCGGTGTCGGGGCTGGCGTCGCCCACCAGCACGGTGTGGGTGGCGCCGAAACCCTTGGCCACCTCCAGCTTGTGGGCGCTGATGTCGATGGCGATGATCTGGCGGGCCCCCGCGATGCGAGCACCCTGGATCACCGAGTTGCCCACCCCACCGGCGCCGAACACGGCCACCGCGGAACCCGGTGTGACCTGGGCGGTGTTGAGTGCCGCACCGACCCCGGTGGTGACGCCGCACCCCACCAGGGACGCCCGGTCAAGGGGGATGTCCTTGTCAATGCGAACCACCGCCCGCTCGTGCAACAACATCACCTCGGCGAAACCGGACAGATCCGCGAATTGCGCCAGGGCCGTGCCGTTGCTGTCGCTCAAGCGAGGCGCGGAGCCCTTGGGACGGCGGACGGCGCGCCGATCGGTGCACAGGTGCGGCCGGCCGTACTGGCACTGCACGCAGCCGCCACAGAACATCGACGTGCAGGCGATGACGTGGTCCCCGACCTCCACCGAGGTGACGTTGGAGCCGACCGCCTCCACCACACCCGCTGGCTCGTGGCCAAGCACGGTGGGCAACGCGCCGGCGATGGAGCCCTTCATGAAGTGCAGATCGCTGTGGCACACACCGCACGCCGAGGTGGTCACCCGAACCTCGTTGGGTTGGGGATCGTCAACGTCGATGGTCTCGATGCTGATGGGCCCGCCGATCTCACGGAACACTGCTGCCTTGGCTTTCATGACCGTCATCCTGGCACCCGGCGGCGGGGCCCCGCCCGTTTCGATGGGCGGGCCCCCGGCTCGCGGCGGCGATCAAGCCCCTTCGATCGTCAGGGCTTGCGGCCGGCAAAGGCCAACATCTTGGCCTGGGCGTCGGCACCGTCGCCCACCTCGACGACGGCGTCGAAGCGGCCCGGCACCCGGATCGCCTCCGCGGGGAGGGACTGCAGGCCTTGATGGGCTCCGGCCACCAGATCCTCGGGCAGCTTCTCGTTGGCGCCGATGGCCCGGGCCAGGTCCCAGGTGTGGATCAAGAGGTCAGTGGTGAGGATGCCGAGGATCATGGCCTTCGGTACCACACCGCCGAGCGGAGGGAAGTCGACGGTGCCATCCACGGCCCCCGGCACCGACAACGCCGCGTCCAGCGCCGCCCGCGCCGTCTTCCAATCGGCATCGGCGGCCGCGTCAGAACCGAGGACACCGCCGAAGCTGGCCTGGGTGCCCACCGCGTGGGCCACCAGCTGGTGCACGTTCCACTCCGAACAGGGGGTGGACGCTTCCCATTGGTCCTTGGCGATCGCCTGGTAGCGGGCATCGAATTCCGCTGCTGCGGCGCGCCAGTTGTCAGCCGGTCCGGCCATTGGTTTCTCCTCGTGTCGTCATCGTGTAAGGAATGACTGACACTAGTCGACCCGGTTCGCCCTCGCCGACGGCCTCCCATCACCGGTAACCTGTCGGCCCGCATGGATGTCATCGAGCTGCCCCACCCTGTCGACGGCGAACCGGCTGCGTTGCATGACCTGGGTGGGTCGGGCCCGGCGCTGTTGCTGACCCACGGCAACGGACTCAACGTCGGCATGTGGCGCACCGTCCTGCCGGTGTTGTCACCACACTTTCATTGCTACGGGTTGGATTTCCGGGGCCACGGCGCGTCACGACCCCGCCATGGCGACTTCCTGGTCGATCGCAGCCGTTTCGAGGACGAAGTGCTGGCCGCGGTCAGCGAGATCCGAACCCGGTCGGCGGGGGCGGGGCCCATCGTTGCGGCCGGGCATTCCCTGGGTGGGGCCACCTTGTTGCGGACCGAGGAACATCACCCGGGCACCTTTGCCGGGTTGTGGTTGTTCGAGCCGGTGGTCATTCCCGAGGGATGGGAGGAGATGCGGGCCCCATCGATGCTGATCGAGGCGTCACGTCGGCGGCGAATGGAGTTCGATTCCGTCGATGAGGCCTATGGGCGGTTCTTTTCGAAACCACCGTTCTCGCGCTGCCAGCCCGAGGCGGTGCGGGCCTATGTGGAGCTGGGGACCTACCCGCTGCCCGATGGCCGGGTGCGGTTGTCCTGCGCCGGTGAGACCGAGGCCCGCATCTACGAAGCCAACGAACGCAAGGACATGAGCCTGCTGCGTTCCATGACCTGTCCGGTGGTGGTGGCGGCGGGAGCGGCCATCGCTGCGGGCAATGACGTCCCGCCCCGGGTGGCGCCGCTGATCGTGGCCGGGCTGGGCAACGGTCGACTGGAGATGATGGACGGGCTCACCCACTTCGCGCCCATGGAGGACGGTGAGGCCGTGGCCCGATCGATCCTGGCCCACCTCGAACCGCTCTCGCGCCGTCCGTAGGCAGCGAAAGTGGCCCTTTTGCCTTTCTTCGGTGACGTAACGGAGCCCAGTCGGACGAGTATGGCCCGGATTCTGGGAGAGCGGTCCGGGCCGTCTTGTGGGCTCACCACCCCATCTTCACGCGCGCGTCACGTCCGCGCCGCCGGCCCAACCACCCCGATGACGGAAATCACCGGACGGGGTCACCCGTCGGATGGCCGGCTCGCGGATCGTCCTGGCAGCCCGGCCCGTGGCGTGGCTCAGGAGGCGGTGATCGCTGGCAGGTCCTCGGCGTCCCCGGTTGTCTCGGAAGACGAAGGGTCAGAGGCAGCCCACAACTCGGCGTAACGACCACCGGCGGCCACCAGCTCGTCGTGCGTGCCGACCTCAACCAGGGCGCCGTCGGCCAGAACGGCAATCCGGTCGGCGTGGCGGGCAGTGGCCAGACGATGGGCCACCAAGATGGTCGTCCGGCCGCTCGAGACCCGGGCCATGGCACGGCGCACCACCGCTTCCGCAGCCAGGTCCAGGTTGGCGGTGGCCTCATCCAGCAGCAGGATGCGTGGCTGCACCAGTTGGGCCCGGGCCAAGGCCAACAACTGCCGTTGCCCGGCGGAAAGGGATCGACCGCGCTCACTGATGGCGCTGTGATAGCCGGACGGCAACGAGGCGATGAAGGGGTGCGCGCCCACCGCTCGGGCCGCCGCCTCCACCTCGGCGTCAGTGGCGTCGGGCCGGCCGTAGGCGATGTTGGCCCGGACCGTACCGGTGAACAGGAATGGCTCCTGCGGCACCACACCCAGCTGGGCGCGATAGGCGTCGAGGTCGATGTCCCGCAGATCAATCCCGTCCACCGACACCCGCCCCCGGGTGGGATCAGCGAAGCGGGCCAGCAGCCGCACCACGGTGGACTTGCCGGCCCCCGTCTCCCCCACCAAGGCCAGCGTCTCGCCCGCCAGAATGCACAGATCCAGATCGACAAGGGCATAGGTGGGCGCCGCCGCGGTCGCCTCGTAGGAAAAGCTCACCTGCTCGAAGCGAACCTCGCCCCGCAACGGGCCGGGGGCGATGGGCGCCGCCGGGCGTGGCGTGGAGGACGGAGTGAGCAACAACTCCGTGATCTTGGCCGTGCTCGAGGCCGCCTGCTGCCAGCTATCGAACACCTGGGAAAGCTGCTGCAACGGCGCAAAGAACAAGTTGAGATACAACAGGAAGGCGATCACCACCGCGGGCGTGGTTCGTCCGCCGTCCACCATGGAGATGGAAACCGCCAGCACCGCAATGGCCGCCAGGTCAGCCAATAGCCCGATGCCCGGGAAGTACAACGACAACAGCCGCTGCGAGCGCATCCGTGCCGCGCGGTATGCATCGCTGAGGGCGTTGAACTGGACGCTGCTGCGGTCCTGGGCGGCGTTGGCCTGCGCCACCCGTACCCCCGACAGGTTCTCCTGGAGATTGGCATTGACCGAAGCGATGGCCTCGCGGCTGTCTCGGTACGCCTGGGCCGAACGACGCCGATACCAGCGGGTAGCCCACCACAGCACCGGCAGGACACTGGCCGCGGCCAACGCCAACGGTGGGCTCAGCACCACCAGGAACACCGCCACCCCCACACACGTGGCCCCACCGACCACGGCATTAATCAAGCCCGTCTGCACCAATTGCGACAATGCCTCCACGTCGCTGGTCATGCGGGTCATGATCCGCCCGTCCATCTCACGGTCATAGAAGTCGAGGGACAAGCGCTGCAGATGGGCGAAGATCCGGATGCGCAGGCTGGCCAACATCGCCTCGGCGGTGCGGCTGGTCAGCAGCGCCCCCGCCAGCATCACCGCCCAATCGAGCACCACCACCATGCCAAACAGTACGGACACACGCCACAGCAGGCCCTGGTCTCCTGGCCGCACCCCTTCGTCGATGCCGTAACGGATGAGCACCGGGCCCAACACCGTCAACAGGGCGTCGGCGGCCACCAGGGCCACGCCCAGGGCCAAGCGCCGCCGCCACGGTGCCACGAACCGCCTGATGCGGAACGACTCGGGCGATGCCGAGCCACCTGTCGATGCCGGGCCGCGTGTTGATGCCGAGCCGTGCGCTGATGCCGAGCCGTGCGGAGCCCGACGCGGCTGCGGTCACATCGATCCCAGAGCGGGCATTGGCCGGTGGAAGCGACGCCAACGCCGCCAGCAACGTCGGGGTGGCGGCCAGCTCGCTGCCGTGCCATCCGCCCCCATGGCCACCGGCTTCGGCCGCCTCCAGTCGGGCCCGGGGCGCCTGCTGGGGGACGGGCCAGGCACTGGCGGTGATTCCCGCGGCGCCAACCGCGGTTTCGTCGTTGCCAGGGTCCCCGTCCGCATCGTCCAAGCCCAGCAAGGCCCGGTACGGCGCACTGCGAGCGGCCAACTCCTGGTGCGTGCCGTGGTCCGCCACCCGGCCGTCCTGCACCAGCGCGACCCGGTGCGCCAGGCGAACGGTGGACAGTCGATGAGCGATGAGGATGGTGGTCCGTCCCGCCAAGACATCGGCCAGCGCGGCGTGAATGGCCTCTTCGGTACTGCTGTCCACCGCGGAGGTCGCCGCGTCAAGAACCAGCACCGCCGGGTCAGTCAGCACCGCCCGGGCCAGCGCCACCCGCTGGCGTTGCCCGCCGGACAGGGTCACGCCCCGCTCCCCCACCACGGTCCGGTAGCCCTCGGGCAGCGCTTCGATGAAGCCCGCCGCCCCTGCCGCGGAGGCTGCGGCCCGGATCTGGGCGTGGGTGGCATCAGGCCGGCCGTAGGCGATGTTGGCGGCGATGGTGTCGGAGAACAGGAAGGCGTCCTCGAACGCCACACCGATCTGACGGCGCAACGAAGCCAGGCTCAGCGTGCGCACGTCGTGACCGTCAACCAACACCCGCCCCGCAGCGGTGTCGTAGAAGCGTGCCAGCAGCGCCGTCACCGTCGATTTGCCCGACCCACTGGCCCCCACCAGCGCCACCACCTCGCCGGGAGCGATGTGCAGATCAAAGTCAACCAGCACCGGCCGGGACCGCTCGTAGCCGAACCGAACATGCTCGAAGCGAACCTCGCCCCGCGCCGTGCCAAGTTCGATGCCGTCGGGCGGATCGATGACCGTGGCGTTGGCGTCGAGGATGTCCAGCACCCGCTCGGCCCCGGCCCGGGCCTGCTCGGCGGCGGCCACCACCCAGGCCGTCATGCGCATGGGTGGGACCAATTGCACCAGATAGCTGGCAAAGGCCAACAACGTGCCCAGCGTGAGCCGCCCATGCAGTGCCAGCCAGCCGCCATAGGCCAGCACCGCCACCTGGGCCAGGGAGGGCACCGCGGCCAAGGTCGAGGTGGTGCGGGCCTGCAACCCCAACAGCCGCACCCGGGAGGCGAAGAGACGCTCGGCGGCCTCCGCCAGCCGGGTCAGCTCCCGCTGCTCAGCCCCGAAGCCCTTGACGATGCGCACCCCGCTAACCGCTTCATCGACGACCCCCGCCACCTCCGCGGCGCGCTGCTGGGCGTCCCACGTGGCGGGAAACACGGTGCGACGCAACCGGAAGGACAAGAAGCCCAACAGCGGCACCGCAACGGCCGTCACCACCGCCAGCCGGGGCGACAACGCCACCATGGCCACCAGCGCCACCACGATCAGCACCACGTTGCCCAACATCAGCGGGGTGGTGGACAGCAGACTCTGGATCAAGCCCAGGTCGCTGGAGGAGCGCGACACCAGCTGGCCGGTCTGCAGCTGATCGTGGCCGGCGTGATCGAGCCGCATGAGCCGGTCGAACACCGCGGTCCGCAGTTCGTGTTGCACCCGGAACGCCACCCGTCCACCGAACCAGCGCCGTACGAACGCCAGCCCGAACGTGCCCAACGCCGCCAGCCCCAGCGCCGCCAGCCACAACGATGCGCTGCGCCGGCGATCGATGATGACGTCGTCGATGACCACCTTTTGGATCAACGGCCCCAGCCCGTTCGCCATCTGGCCCACCACCGAAGCCCCCAACGCCAGGCCCAGATCCCGCCGACTTCCGGCGAGGAACGGCAGCAGGCGCCGGAGGGGGCCCCCGCTGTTGGCCGGAAGGGGGACGCGGCTGACATCGGACCCCAACGCTACGGCGGCTCGCTGGCGGGCCCAACGCCGCCCTCGCCCGGTGGTCGCCGATGACGCCGCTCGGAGTACGTCGTTCGCCGCTGCCCGGCCACCCCTGCGGCCCGTAACCTCTGCCGCCGTGTCAATCACCCTTCTCACGGTGTCGGGCAGCCTCCGGGCCGGCTCCTACTGCACCGCCATCGCCCGGGCCGCGACCACACTGGCACCGTCGGGGGTGCGCGCCGAGCGGGCCGAGCTGATCGACGAGCTGCCCCACTACAACGCTGATCTGGATTTGGCGCCGGGGGGTCCGGTGCCGCCCCGGGTGGCCGAGCTTCGCCAGCGCTTCGCCGACGCCAACGGGTTGCTGTTGGTGACACCGGAGTACAACTACGGGCTGCCGGGTGGGATGAAGGACCTGGTGGACTGGGCCACCAGGCCGTTCAAGGCCCACTGCCTGATCGGCAAGCCCGTCGCCGTAATCGGTGCCAGCCCCAACAGCCGCGGCGGCTTGGGGCCGGTTGAGTACCTCGGCACCATCCTGCCGGCGCTCGGTGCGGTGCTGGTGGGTGAGTCGCTGCTCGTTGGCGGTGTCGACACCAAGATCAACCCCGAGACCGGCGAGCTCAACGACGAACTGGCCGAGCAGGTCAGCGCCGTCATGGCCGCCTTGGCCAGCGCCGCCGCCGCCGCTGACGAGACTGGCCAAGGCTGACCCGACCAGCGCTGACGGGGCAGACCTGACCAGACCTGACCAGACCGGACCCGGTGGGGAGGACGAAGCGGGCTCCTGCCAGGATGGAACCAATGACCCCGGCGCAGCAGTGGCAGCGACTTCTCGGCGCCGTCGTGGCCACCGACCCCACCCAGCTGGACCGGGCCGCAGACCATCATCGGCGGCTGACCAAACCAGCAGGGGCGCTGGGCCGTTTGGAACTGCTGGGCGCGCAGCTGTGTGCCATCGCCGGTCGGACCCCGCCTCCGGTGCCCACGCGTCCCGCCATCGCGGTGTTCGCCGGAGATCACGGCGTGCTGGCCGACGGTGTCACCCCCTGGCCGGCGGAGGTCACCGCGCAGATGGTGGCCAACTTCTGCTCCGGGGGCGCCGCCATCAACGTGCTGGCTCGCCAGATCGGCGCATCGTTGGTGGTGGTCGATGTCGGCGTCGCCACTTCCCTGGCTCACCTGCGCGACGCCCCCCATTTCCGCCCCCGTAACATACGGTATGGTACGGCAAATCTGGCGGCCGGGCCGGCAATGGAGTCCGCTGAGGTGCTGGCCGCGTTGGTCGTGGGTGCCGCCATCGCTGACGAACTGGTCGATGCCGGCGCCGATTTGCTGGTTGGCGGCGACATGGGCATCGGCAACACCACACCCTCGGCGGCGCTGATCGCTGCCTGCACTGGTGCGGACGCCAATGCCGTGACCGGCCGGGGCACCGGCATCGACGACGTGACCTTGGCCCGCAAGCAGACCGCGGTGGCCGCTGGCCTGACCCGCTGGCAGGCACGACCAGCCCGCGCCACCACCAACCCCGCCACCACCGACGCCGACGCGACCGCTGACCTGAGCGGCCATCAGTCTGCTGACGGTGAGCTGTTGACGATGTTGGCGGAGTTGGGTGGGCTGGAGATCGCGGCGTTGGCCGGGTTCTACCTGGGCGGCGCGGCCCGACGGGTGCCGGTGATCCTCGATGGCGTGATCGCGTTGGCGGCCGCTTGTTGCGCCGCAACCGCATGTCCAGCGGTGGTGGGGCACTTGGTGGCCGGGCACCGATCGAGTGAACCCGCCGCCACGCTGGCCTTGCGCTGGCTGGGACTCGAACCGCTGCTCGACCTCGAATTGCGCTTGGGTGAGGGCAGCGGCGCGGCGTTGGCGGTGCCCCTGGTGCAAGCGGCGGCGGCCATCATGAACGAGATGGCCACGTTCGAGACCGCCGCCATTGCCTCAACGCCGGTGGGAGTCAGCACGCCGGACCCGGCACCGAGCGGCCCATGACACCTGCAGAGCACGTGGTCAACGCGGCGTTGCCCGCTCCTGGGGCGCACGGGGGTGACGGGCCCGCGCTGGCGAGAGCGTTGGGGGTCCCAACGCAAGCCATCGTCGACCTATCGGCGAGCCTGAATCCCTTCGCCCCGCCGGCCGCTCCCATGGCCGCGGCCCTGCTCAGCGAGGATCCCGACACCCTGCGCAGCTACCCCGACCCGACCCCGGCCACGGAGGCCCTGGCGGCGGCCATGGGAGTGGACCCGGGCCGGCTGATCCTCACCAACGGCGGAGCGGAGGCCATCGCCCTGTTGGCGGGTTTGCAGCCTGCAGGGTGGGTGGAAGATCCCGAGTTCTCGCTGTACCGCCGGCACCTGTCAGAGATCCGGGCCGGCGCCCCCCGCTGGCGATCCAACCCCTCCAACCCCCTCGGCCGACTGGCGGCGCCGACGGATCAGGCCGCGGTGTGGGACGAGGCGTTTCATCCGTTGGCCACCGGTCGCTGGAGTCGCGGTGAGGACCACAGCTGGCGGCTGGGATCGCTCACCAAGTTGTGGGCCTGCCCGGGGCTCCGACTGGGCTACGTCATCGCTCCCGACGACGGGCAGGCCGAAGCCATCCGCCTCCGGCAACCACGCTGGGCGGTCAACGGCCTGGCGCTGGCCTTGATCAACCCGCTGCTGGCCGCCACCGACCTGCCCGGATGGCATGAGGCCATCGTCAGCGCCCGAGCCGCCCTCGCCAACACGTTGGCCTCGATGGGCTTCGAGGTCACCGAGACCGACGCCAACTGGGTGCTGGTCGCGGACCCCAACGCAAGTCTCCGAGCGCACCTGGCCACGCATCGGGTCCTGGTCCGAGACACCTCGAACTTCGGTTTGCCAGGCCTCGTCCGGGTGGCCGTGCCCGCTCCGGCCCAGCTGCCGGCAACGCTGAGCGCGTTCTCCGCCGTCTCCCCGGATGCCGCTGCCGTGACCCGATGAACGGTGGGCCGGGCCGACCGCGGCCGGCGGACCGAGGCCACGGGCCGACTTTCGCCCTTGCCGCGGGCCTGGGTCTGGTGGTGGATCGATGGTTGGGTGAACCCCCGGTACGGCTGCATCCGGTGGTGTGGTTCGGACGGGGCATGACCGCCCTCGAGCACCGCTTGTACGCCAACCGTCGCACCGAGGGCGTGGCCTACGTCGCCTGCGGGGTGACGGTGGGCGCCGCCGCCGGCCACCTTCTCCAACGGCTGCTGGGTCGGCCGGTCGGCGCCGTTGCCGCCACAGCGCTGGCGGTGGGTGGGCGCATGCTCGATGAGGAGGCCCGCGGCATTGCCAACCGCCTCGAGCAGGGGGACCTGGCCGGCGCCCGGTTGGCCTTGCGGTCCCTGGTCGGCCGGCGCACCGAGGACCTGAGCGAGCCCGAGGTGGTCCGTGCGGTGATCGAGTCGGTGGCGGAGAACACGGTGGACGCGGTGACCGCGGCGCTGTGCTTCGCCACCGTGGGGGGTGCGCCCATGGTCGGCGCCTATCGGGCCATCAACACCATGGATGCCATGGTCGGGCACCGCGACGCCCGTTATCAGCGCTTCGGCTGGGCCGCCGCCCGATTGGACGATGCCGCCAACCTCATCCCGGCCCGGCTCACCGCGGCGGTGCTGATGGTGCCGCTGCTGCTGCGCCCACCGCACGACGCGGTCGGGTCGATCTCGCGTCGGCGCCGCTCTGGCCCAGATCCGTGCCGACGCCGCCCGTCATCCGTCACCGAACGGCGGGCTGGTCGAGGCGGCGTTCGCGCACCGACTGGGCGTGGTGCTCGGCGGCGTCAACCACTACGGGGACTCGACGGAAGATCGAGGTCGACTGGGCCGCGGTCGGCCCCCGACCCGGGCCGACATCCACCGCGCCGTGGCCCTTCGCTGCCAGGTCAGCACCATCACCGCGACGGCACTGGCGCTGCTGGCGGCGCTCACGGCGTTGGTCAGGCCATGGTCAGCCCGCCGGACACCGACAGGGTCTGGCCGGTGATGAAGCCCGCCGGTTCCGACGCCAGATAGGCCACGGCTGAGGCAACCTCGTGCGGTTGGCCCACCCGCTTCATGGGAACAGCGTTGGCCATGGCGCTGATCACCTTGTCCCCGTTGGCGCTGGCATCCACGATCTCCTGCAGCAGCGGCGTGGCGGTGGGACCCGGACACACGGTGTTGACGGTGATCCCCTTGCGGGCCATCTCCCGGGCGACGGTTTTGCCGAAGGCGATGACCCCACCCTTGGCACCGGAGTACACCGCCTCCATGGAAGAACCCACCCGCCCGGCGTCGGACCCGATGTTCACGATACGGCCCCACCCGCTCTCGATCATCGCTGGCAAGCAGGCGTGCACGGTGCGCAACACACCTTTGTAGTTGAGCTCGATGATGCGGTCCCAGAACGCCTCGTCGGTGTCGAGGAACGGCTTCAGCTCATCCCAGCCGGCGCAGTTGACCAACACCTCGATGGGTCCCAGCTCGTCAATGACCTGCAGGACCCCTTGCTGCACGGAGTCCGAATCCGTGACGTCCATGGCCACGGCGATGGCCTGGCCCCCAGCGGTCCTGATCGCTTCGACGGTGGCTGCTGCTTCCTCGCTGCGCAGATCGGCCACCGCCACCTTGCGCTCATCGGCGGCCAGGGCCAGACAGATCTCCCGGCCGATGCCCCGACCGCCACCGGTCACCAGCGCTACCCGTTCGGTCATCGTTGCTCCCTTGCTGTGTTGGCGAGCAATGATCTTTCCAGCGACGCGGCCGAGGACACCAACGCCACCGGCCCGTCGTCACCTCAGCGGCCCTCGAACACCGCCGGTCGCTTCTCGAGAAAGGCCGCCATGCCCTCCGCACGATCACTGGTGGCGAACAGGTTCGTGACGGTTTCCCTTTCGAGGATGACACCGGCCGTCAGGGGCAACGCTCCTCCCACGTCGATCAGGCGTTTCGCGGCGGCGAGGGCGCGGGGCGGGCCCTGGGCCAAGCGCTGGGCCAGATCGAACGCCGCTGCCAATGGATCTTGCTCGACCGCGTTCAGCAGGCCGAAGCCCAGGGCCTGCTCAGCGGTGATGGGGTCCCCGGTCATGATGAGGTGCTTGGCCACCGCCGCGGGTACCTGGCGGGCCAGGCGTTGGGTACCGGCGGCGCCCGGCAGCACACCGAGCAGTATCTCCGGCACACCGAGACGGGCGCTGGGCGAGGCGATGCGGAGATCACAGGCCAAGGCCAGCTCGAAGCCACCGCCCAGGGCCAAACCGTTGATGGCGGCGATGGACGGTTGGGGCGCCGCCGCCAGTCGATCAAGGCCCTCGGTGAGACCTTGTAGAAAGGCGCTGAACTGTTCGGCCGAGGTCATGGCCTGGATCTCGCTGATGTCCGCCCCGGCACAAAACGCCCGCCCGGCGCCGGTCACCACGATCACCCGTACCGAGGGGTCTGCCGCCACGTCGTCAAGCCCTTGGTGCAACAACGCCGCGCTGTCACTGCCCAGCGCGTTGAGCCGACCGGGCCGATCGAATGTGAACAGGGCCACCGGGCCCCGTCGCTCGACCCGCATCACCGGACCATTTTCCGTCACTCCCCCCGAACCATCTGGTATGGTATGGTGCGCCACCGTCAGCGTCCCACGAAGTTGGGGCTGCGCTTTTCCAGGAACGCCGACACTCCCTCGCGATGGTCCTCGGTCTTGAACAGCTCAGTGAGCGAGGTGGCCACCCACTGGCCCAGCGAGGACCAATCCGGGTCGGTGGCCAGGCGCAGACCTTCTTTGATCTTTCGCACCGCCAACGGTGGGCGGGCGGCGATGCGCTCGGCCAACTCCATGGCGCTCGTCAGCAACTCCTCGTGCGCCACCACCTTGGAGACCAACCCGATCTGCGCCGCGGTGACGGCGTCGATCACATCACCGGTGAAGAGCAGCTCCGCCGCCTTCTCCCGACCCACCAGCTGCGCCAACCGCCCGATGCCGGCCACGTCGGTGCAGAGGCCCCGTAGCACGAACAGCTCCCCGAAACGGGCCCGGTCCGAGGCGATGCGGAAGTCCGCCATCATGGCCATCTCCATGCCCCAACCGACCGCGGCCCCGTTGACGGCGGCGATCACCGGCACATCGCAATGCAAGATGGCATCCGCCGCAGGGGTCAGTCGGGGCGTGACCACCAACGGCTTGTCCCGGGTCCCGCTGCCCATGATCTCGCGCACATCGTCACCGGAGCAGAACGATGGATCGGCGCCGGTGAGGACCACACAGCGCGCGCCGGTGACGCGGAACGCGGCCTCCAACTCGTTGTAGGTGTTGTAGGTGAGGGCGTTGTGCCGATGGGGTCGGTTGATGGTGATGATCTCGACCTCACCGCGCCGTTCGATCAGTAGCTCGGTGGGCGTAGCAGCGGAAGGCGAGGCGGTCGAGCTCATGGTCGGCACCATACCCGTTGTCGGATCGTGCCAGAGCCTTCATTGGCAGCGGCTGGCCCGCAGCGCGCGCATGGACCCCGCAGGACTTGTTACGGAAATTGCCGCTACCGCCGATCATCTGCCCGACGCACTGGCAACCGCCGCCCGCGCCGCCGTGCTCACCCGCCAAGGACGCCGGGATGCAGCGCGCATCTGCGACGCCATCTCGGCCTGGTCGGCAACGGCTCGACGTGCCCCGGCGGTGGGCCCACGTTTACTGATAGGTACTATCGGCCCTGCGCCGCTTCCAGCACGTGGACCACGCAGACGGTGCCGATGCCCACCATGTGAGCCAGGCCCAGGCGGGCATCGGGTTGTTGGCGGTCCCCGGCCTCGCCGCGCGAGCTGGCGGGTGACCTCCACCACCTGGCCGCAACCGGTGGGACCCAGCGGGTGACCCATGGCCAACAGCCCGCCGGAGGGGCTGACGGCGCAGCGTCCGCCGATGTCGAACTCGCCGGCCTCCAACAACGCCGCAGCCTCGCCGGGTCCGCAGTACCCCATTGCCTCGAGGTAGAGCAGTTCTTCAATAGAGAATGCGTCGTGGACCTCGATCACGTCAAGGTCGGTGGGCCCGATGCCGGCCTGTTCGAACGCCAGCGCGGTGGTCTCCGCGGTCAGGGTGGCGTCGATGGGGACGCCGGGCGGATAGGCCCCCTCGCTGCGGGTCACCGAGGCCGTGATGCGGGGGCAACGAACGGGGTCCAGCCCGTAGCGCTCGATCGCTTCCGTACTGGCCAGTATGACCGCGGCGGCGCCCTCACCCACTGGGCAACACTGCAGCCGGGTCATGGAACCGGAGATGGGGTCGGTCAGCACCTCGTCCATGGTGCGGACCTTCTGGCGTTGGGCGTTCGGGTTGCGGGCCCCGTTGGCGTGGTTCTTGACCGCCACCCGGGCCACGGCCTCAGCGCTGGTGCCGAAACGGTGGCGGTAGTCCTCCGCCAACAAAGCGAAATGGGTGAAAGGGACGACGGTGCCGGCCTCGTAGTTGCCCAGGCCGGCACCGTTGGGGGCCACCCGCCAGCCCTCGGCCTTGTCCACCCCCATGGCCAGCGCCACGTCGGACCGACCCGAGGCCACCTCCAGCGCCGCCATGGCCACCGCGGTAGAACCCGAGGCCGACGCATTCTCCACTTGTTGGATGGCCAACCCGGTGGCGCCCAGCCGGGCCAGCATCACCCGACCGGGCGCCATACCGAGCAGTGCGGAACCGACGTAGGCCGCTTCGACGCTGGGCCAGGCCAGGCCGGCGTCACCCAACGCCTGGCGCACCGCGGTCAGGCCCAACTCCACGTACGGGGTGGCAGATGCTGCCTGGTAGCGGTGCAGCCCCACACCGACCACGTGCACCGCCCGGTCAGCCAGCAGGTTGCGGCTCATCAGCAGATCTCCATCATCCCGGCACCATCATCCCGGCACCATCATCCCGACTGTCATGCTGGAACCGCGAGCGTTAACATACCATCAAGTACGTCGCCGACGATGCGGCCGCCGATGGTGGGCGCTGGCGACTCGGCGTCGAGCACACCCTTCAGTACGGGGCCGGCATCGAGCGCCATCTCCACCACCGTGAAAGGGGTCTTCGGCTCCGGGCGATGGTGACGATGCACCGTGGCGACACCTCGTACCACGCCCACCAACTCGACCTCGATGGCGGCCAAGGTGGCAGGCAACGCACCACAGACGTCACAACCGTAAGGCTCCGGGGGCACCGCGACCCGGCCGCACCCACAGCGCGTACCCGCCACGGTTCGTCCCGAGCCCACTTCCCCGCCGCCCTCAACGCCGGCCATCAGAAGCTGAGACCCACGAGCTTGGTGTCGAGATACTCCTTGATGCCGTCCTGGCCACCCTCACGCCCCAGGCCCGACGCCTTGACCCCGCCGAAGGGTGCCGCGGCCCCGGTGGGGTTGATGTCGTTGACCCCGACGATGCCGAAGTTCAGCCGTTCGATGCTGCGATAGGCCCGGCCCAGATCGTTGGTGTACACGTAGCTGGCCAGGCCGTACTCGGTGTCATTGGCCATGGTCAGCACCTCCTCCTCGGTGTCGAACACGATGACGGGGGCCACCGGACCGAACGTTTCCTCCCGGTAGATGACCATTTGATCGGTGACCCCGCTCAACACGGTGGGAGCGAAGAAGTACCCGTCGGCCAACGGACCCTCGGTGAGACGCTGCCCGCCGGTGACCACGGTGGCGCCCCTTTGCACCGCGTCACGCACCTGCCGATCGACCTTTTCCAACGACGGGCGGTCCACCAACGGGCCGATCTGCACGCCCTCGGTGAACCCCGACCCGGCCTGCATCTTGGAGATCCGCCCGGCCAGGGAATCGATGAAGGCGTCCGCGATGGTGCGCTGTACGTACAGCCGGTTGGGGCAGATGCAGGCCTGGCCGGTGTTGAGGACCTTGACCATGGCGGCCCCGGTAGCGGCCCGCTTGGGATCGGCGTCGTCGTACACGATGAACGGCGCGTGCCCGCCCAGCTCCATGGACACCCGTTTCATGGTCGGCGCGGCCTGGGCCATGAGCAGCTTGCCGACCTCGGTGGAACCGGTGAAGGTCAGCTTGCGCACCTCGGGCGCGGCCATCAACTCCGCCCCCACCGGCAGCGGATCCGAGGTCGGCACCAGGTTCACCACCCCCGGCGGCAGCCCGATCTCGTCGAGGATCTTGAACACCTCAATAGCGCACAGCGGGGTCTGCTCGGCCGGTTTCAGCACGATGGTGCAACCGGCGGCCAGGGCCGGGCCGATCTTGCGGGTCAGCATCGACACCGGATAGTTCCACGGGGTGATGGCGGCGCAGACCCCGATCGGTTGGTGCAGCACCATGAACCGTTGATCGGCCCGGCTGGAGGGGATGGTCTGACCGTAGACCCGCTTTGCTTCCTCCGAGAACCACAGCAGGAAATCGGCGGCGTAACCGACCTCGATGCGAGCAGCCCGTAGCGGCTTGCCCTGCTCGCTGGTCATCAGCTTGGCCAGATCCTCCCGGCGTTCGAGCATCAGCTGATGGGCCGCGACCAGTTTCTCGGACCGTTGGTATGCGGTCAGCGCGGCCCAGCCCGGGAACGCCGCGGCGGCCGCTTCGATTGCGGCGCGGGTGTCGACCGCGTCACCGTCGGCCACGTGATCCAACACCTTGCCGGTGGCCGGATCGGTGACCGCGAAGGTCTTCCCGCTGACCGCGTCCCGCCATTGCCCATCGATGTACAGCACCGCCGCAGCGTAGTGTCAGCCGGCCGTCATCGACCGCAGTTTGAGCACGGTGTTCCAGTTCCGCACCGTGATCGGCGTGGCGCAGACCCGGTCCAGGTTGGGTAGCTTGGCCCGCCCGAACCCGTTGGGGCAGAACAGGTAGAGCTCCCGTCCCCGCACCACCAACTGATCGACGGACCCGTCGGGCATGGCAATGTCCGCCGGCAGCTCAACACTGGCGAACCCCACGCCGATCTTGGCCGGTTGATCCAGACGACCAGCGAAGGGGTTGTGGTCCACGATGGACGCCAGCTCGTCCTGTCGCCGGACCATGACAGGGACGGTCAGGCCGAAGTGCTCGGTGATCAGGGCTCCGATGTGGCCCGCCAACGTGGTTTCGCGCCGAGTCGCTGCGTCGAATACCACGTTGCCACTCTGGATGTAGGTGAGGACGTTGGTGTAGCCGGCGTCGCCCAGCCGTGCACGCAGCTGGCCCATGGGCAGCAGCGCTTTCCCGCCGACATTCACGCCCCGCAACAACACGGCGTAGCGAACGGTGGGGTCGGTCTGATCCTCGATGCCACGATGGTACCGGCCGTTGACCGACGCCATCGCCTCCGCGCTACCGGATCAGTTGCACGATCGGCCAGCCCGGCCCGGCGCAAGATAGGAAGGCTAGAAGCCTACGAGCCCTAGCGTTTCTGCCAGCGGAGCGGTAGGCTGGTGGTCATGAGTGAGGCGTCGATCGTCGAGCTGTCGGTCCAGGAGGTCGAACGGCTGCGCAAGCGGTACCCGGACCTGCGCCACCGCGGCCGGGTGGTGGCCGTCGGTGTGGATGACGATCCCACCGCTGACGTCTTGGCCGCGCTGGGGTCGGGACCACTGAGCGCGGTCCGCAAGCCGGCGTCGTGGGAACAGGCCCGTCGCAACCTGGCCATGCGCCAGCGGATCGTCGAGGAGTTCGGTGCGCTCAGCGCCGCGGAGCTCGGCGAATGGGCCACACCGGACGCCGCCAACGCCCACCAGTACGCCAGCCGGTTGCGAAAGGCGAACAGGGTGTTCTCCGTGCCTTTCGAAGGACGGGCCCTGTTCCCGGGATTCCAGTTTGATGAGAACGGCCGCCCGCTGAGCGCTATGGCGGACACGTTGGCCCTGCTGCGGACTCGATTCGGTGACGCCGACTGGGCCGTCGCCAGCTGGTTCACCTCCCCCAACCCCCACCTGCCCGGCAAGCAGCGGCCGGTGGATCTTCTGGCCACGGACCCCGTCTCGGTCATCGTTGCCGCCCGGCGGGGTGTCACACGCGTCGCCAGCTGAACCGTCCGCCTCGATGCCGGTAGCCGTACCACCGCGGAAAGCGGCTCTGACCGTGCAGATTTGGGATGCCGGTCGGCGCCTGCTGCGGGTGGCGGACGATCAGTTTGGTGCCACCGAGTTCAATCCGTGCCAAGGAGAGCCGAGCCGGTTCGCACCCTTGATGGTGGACGGGCGGTGCGTGCCCACGTTGTACGCCGCCGAGACCCTCGACGCGGTGCTGATGGAGTCGGTGTTCCACGACATTGTGCTCGAACGGGCGGACGGGGCGCCGCCAGAGGTGTACCTGGCCGATCTGGCCACCGTCAGGCGGTCTACCATCGCACCCCGCCGGGCGCTGCGTCTCGGGCGGCTGGACGATGACGCCTTGGACCAGTGGGGCGTACTCCGCGCCGAGCTGATCGACACGGACGCCGACACCTACCAGCAGACGGTGCGTTGGGCGGCCTACGCCCACCGCCTCGGCGCCGCTGACCGGCAGCCACTCGACGGGCTGATCTGGCATTCCCGGCGCGCCTCCCTGGGACTCCGTGCCCGTGAGCGCGCCATCGTGCTGTTCGGTGACCGGGTGGCCCGCAAGGACCTACGCAGCAGCGGTATCCCCGTGCCGCTTCTCACCGCCACCGGCCTCAGCGAACTCGACGCCGTCGCTGACCGCCTCGGAGTCACCCTCGTGCGCTGAGGTCCACCACCACGGGAATCCGTTGGTGACAACGGGGACGTTGCCGCGCTGCAGCGTCGCCCACCTACCCTGGTCGTCATGGCCGAGACCACGCCACCGCTGCTGTCGCCCACCGCGGGCCTGACACCGCCGGTGGTGGTGATCACCGGGGCCAGTCGGGGCATCGGCGCCGCCACCGCCCGACGACTGGCGCCGACCCACGCTCTGTGCCTGGCCTATCGCAGCGACGAGATCGCCGCCCAGCGGGTGCTCGATGAGTGCCGGGTCCTCGGCGCCCGGGCCATCACCGTGCAGGCCGACGTGTCACGGGAGGTGGATGTCATCAGCCTCTTCGAACGGGCGGAGTCCGATCTCGGCCCCATCGGAGGGCTGGTCAACAACGCCGGGGTGGTGGATCACGCCCAAGCGGTGGTCGACATGACCTGGCAGCGTTGGGAGCGGATGTTCATCATCAACGTGCTGGGCGCCATGGCCTGTGCCCGTGAGGCGGTGCGGCGCATGGCCACCAGCCGGGGCGGCACCGGCGGGTCCATCGTGAACCTGTCCTCGGCCGCGGCCCGGCTGGGTTCACCCAATCAGTACGTCGATTACGCCGCCTCCAAGGCCGCCATCGACACCTTCACGTTGGGTCTGGCCATGGAGGTCGCCAACGACGGCATCCGGGTCAACGCTGTGCGCCCGGGCATCATCGACACCGAGATCCACGCCAGCGGCGGCCAACCTGATCGGGCCCAGCGGCTGGGCGCCACCGTACCCATGCAACGGGCCGGCACCGCCGAGGAAGTGGCCGACGCCATCGCGTTCCTGCTGTCTGACGCCGCCTCCTACACCACCGGGGCCATCCTGGATGTCGCCGGCGGCCGCTAACCACACCGATCGGTATGGTTAGGCCCGCACCAGCGAACCGTCGCCCATCATCGCTTCCACCTGGGCCTGTACCAAGCCGCCCATGGCCGGGTGGGTGAGGATCCAGAACCGGCCGGTCTGCACCGCGTCGAGCACCAGGCGGCCAACGTCGTCGGGGTCCATGCCCTGGGACAAGGTCTCACTCAGCATGCTCCAGAACCGCTGACCCTGCTTGGTGTCGATGTGCTGCGCCGCGGACTCGGCGTCGCGGTTGCGTTCGCTGCTCACGATGTTGGTGTTGATCGGCCCGGGGCACAACACCGACGCCTTCAACGGTGACTTCTGCACCCGCAGGTCCCGTTCCAAGGACGCCATCAACGCCACCACCCCATGCTTGGCCACGTTGTACGCCCCCAACGAGGCGGTGGCCAACAGCCCAGCCATGGACGCGGTGGAGTTGATGTGGCCTTCCCCCTGCTTCTCCATCAACGGCAGGAACGTCTTCACCCCGTAGATCGGACCCCACAGGTCGATGTTGAGGGTCCATTCCCAGTCCGCCAGCGAGGTCTGCCCGATCGGCGCGGCGGTGCCCACCCCGGCGTTGTTGCACAGCACGTGGACCGCGCCGTAGGTGTCCATGGTGGCCTGCGCCAGGGACTCGATGTCCGCCAGCTTCGACACGTCGGTGCGGACCCCGACCGCCGCGTGGCCGGCCGCGGTGAGCTCGTTCACCACCGCATCGAGCGGGCCCTGTTCGATGTCGGCCAACACCAGCTTGGCGCCGGCATCCGCGAAGGCCCGGGCGATGCCCCGGCCGATCCCGCTGCCACCACCGGTGACCACTACCACCTTGTCCCGAACGTCGTAGTTGCTCACGGCAATCCTCTCGTTGTGCTGGTTCTCACAGCGGATGGGCAGCCTCGGCGGCGATCACCGTGTTGCGCAAAAGCATGGCCACCGTGGTCGGGCCCACGCCACCGAGCCGGGGCGTCATCCACGATGCGACCTCCGCCACCGAATCGTCGACATCGGCCAGCAACCGTCGGCCTTCCCAGCTGATGCCGCCGCTGATCACCACCGCGCCGGGGCGAACCATGTCCGCCGTGACATAGTTGGCCACCCCCAACGCGGCGATCACGATGTCACCTTGACGGATGTAGGACGCCGGATCCGCCACCGCGGAGTGCACCACGGTCACCGCGGCGTCGGCACCGGCGGCCTTGGCTGACATCATCAGCGCCATGGGCCGCCCGAGCGTGGGCCCCCGCCCGATGACCACCACGTGGCGGCCGCGGGTCTCGATGCCGTAGTGGACGAGGATGGCCTGGATGCCGGCGGGGGCGCAGGGCGTGGGTGCGGTCACACCCAACACCAGCTTGCCCAGGTTCTCGGGATGCAGCCCGTCGGCGTCCTTGGCGGGGTCGATGGCCCCGAGGATGGCCTCGGTGTCGAGCTGAGCGGGCAGGGGCAGCTGCACCAGGAACGCGTTGACCGCGGGATCCGCGTTGAACGTGGCCACCGCATCAGCCAGCTCGGCCTGTGAGATGTCTCCCGGAAGATGGCGATGGAGCGATGCCACCCCGACCGCGGCACAGGCCTGGTGCTTCTTGGCCACGTACCCGGCGGAGGGCGCGTGATCCCCAACCAAGATGGTGCCCAAGCCAGGTTGCACCCCCCGCCCCGTCAGCGTCGCGGCCCGGGCCTGGACATTCGCCAACACCGCTTCAGCCACCGGTTGGCCGTGCAGGAAAGAAGCGGCGCTCACCAGGCTTGCTTAGCCGATGAGCCGGAATCTCGCCCAACCCCGCGCCGCCCGGCCCCGGCCACCGGGCACGGGCGTTGGTCGGTCCGGCCGGGTTAATCTCCCGTCGGTCGCACTCGCGGCCGATGGGATCAGCCGGCTCGAATCAGGTGCCCACGCCGACCCACCCCTTACCCCAGGAGGCAACGCGTTCCATGGCCCTTGATCCCATCGCCGCAGGATTTCTCGAACAACTCGAAGCTGCCGGCATGCCGCCGTTGAACGAGATGTCCCCCGCCGACGCCCGCGCCGCCTCCGGTGCCTTCGCCGACCTCGCCGGCGCCGGTGACGACATCCCCGAGCAGACCGACCGCACCATTCCCGGCCCCGGTGGGGACCTCCCGGTGCGCATATACACCCCCGCCGGTGACGGCCCGTTCCCATGCGTGGTGTACTTCCACGGCGGCGGCTGGGTGCTTGGCGACCTCGCCGGGGTGAATGGCGTGTGCCGCTCCATCGCCGCCCGGGCCGGTTGCATGGTGGTGTCGGTGGACTACCGGCTCTCGCCCGAGCACAAGTTCCCCGCCCCCCTCGACGATTGCTTTGCGGCAACCCAGTGGGTGGCAGCCAACGGTGCGGAGATCGGCGTGGACCCCTCCCGCATCGCGGTGGCCGGGGATAGCGCCGGTGGCAACCTGGCCGCCGCGGTGGCGTTGCGGGCCAAGCAGGAGGGCGGCCCGGCGCTGGCCTACCAGGTGCTGGTGTACCCCGTCACCGACCACAGCTACGGCACCGGCTCCTACGCCGCCAACGGTGAGGGCAACCTGCTCACCACCGACATGATGCGTTGGTTCTGGGATCACTACCTCAACGGTGACGCCGACGGTGCCAACCCCCTGGCCAGCCCGCTGAAGGCCACGGATCTGTCGGGGCTGCCCCCGGCGTTGGTCATCACCGCCGAGTTCGATCCGCTGCGCGATGAGGGCGAGGCCTACGCCAAGCGCCTCACCCAGGCTGGCGTGGCCACCACCTCGAAGCGTTACGACGGTCAGATCCACGCCTTCTGGCAGATGATGGCGGTGTTCCCAGCGTCCAGCGAGGCCGTGGATCAAACCGCCACCGCACTGCGTGGCGCGTTCGGCACCGCCTGACCCTGTCGTCGGACCGCACTACCGTGGTTGGCGATGTCCGACCACGAATCACTTGACGACAGTCCCGTTGGCGCCGAGGAAGGCCATCCTCGGCGCCAGCTCATTTTGGCCATCATGTGCCTCTGCCTGGTGCTCATCGTGGCCGCCGTCAGCTCGCTCAACGTGGCCCTGCCCACCATCGTGCGAGAGCTCGATCCCAGCAGCACCGAGCAGTTGTGGATCCTGGATGCCTACGCCTTGGTGTTCGCCGGTCTGCTGCTGCTATGCGGTGCCCTAGGTGACCGCTTCGGCCGCAAGAAGGCGCTGCTGGTCGGCCTGACCATCTTCGCGGTGGCCTCCACCGTGGCCGCCTACGCCGACGATCCCCGCCAGCTCATCGCCTTCCGAGCGGTGATGGGCATCGGGGCGGCGCTCATCATGCCCGCCACCTTGTCCACCATCACCGTGGTGTTCGCGCCCAGGGACCGGGCCAAGGCCATCGCCGTGTGGGCCGGTCTGGCGGGGGCCGGCGGGGCCATCGGGCCACTGCTGTCGGGGCTGTTGCTCGAGAAGTTCTGGTGGGGATCGGTGTTCTTCATCGTGGCCCCCATTGCCGTGGTAGCCATCGCCGCCATCGCCCTCGTGGTGCCCGAATCAGCCGATTCCGAACGTCACCCACTGGATTTCGTGGGTGCCGCGCTGTCCGTGGTGGCGCTGTGCGGGGTGGTGTTCGGCATCATCGAGGGCCCCGAGATCGGCTGGGGCGATCCGGTCACCATCGGCGCCTTCGTGGTGGGCATACTGGCCGGTATCGGCTTCGTGCTGTGGGAGTGCCGGGTGGAACATCCCTTGCTGGATCCCCGCCTCTTCCGCATTCCCCGCTTCGGTTTGGGCAGCCTTTCCGTCACCGCCTCGTTCCTGTCGATGTTCGGCATGTTCTTCCTGTTCACGTTGTATCTGCAGTTCGTGCTGGGCTACTCGGCGCTGGGCTCCGCGGTGCGGTTGTTGCCGTTCTCCGCCATCATGATCGCCATCGCCCCCCGCAGCCCGCAGCTGACCGCCCGCTTCGGCACCCGGGCCGTGGTGGCCGCTGGTTTCGCGGTGCAATCCGTCGGCTTCGCTTTGGCCATGGGGTTCAAGGTCGACACCAGCTATTGGTACCTGCTCCTGACGGTGGCGCCCATGGCCGCCGGCATGGCCCTGCTGATGCCGCCGATCACCAACGCCATCGTCACCTCGTTGCCCCAGGACAAGGCCGGGGTGGCCTCCGCGGTGAACGACACCACCCGTGAGGTGGGTGGCGCGGTCGGCATCGCGCTCATGGGAACGTTGCTGACCACCGGGTACCAGTCGGCGCTGGGTGGGGCCACCGCAGCACTGCCCGAGGCGCAGGCCGAGATGGCGAAGGATTCCGTGGGCGGGGCCATGGTGGTGGCCAGCCAACTGCAGGGCCCCGCCGCCGCCGAGCTGGTGAACGCCGCCCGTCAGGCCTTTGTCGATGGTTCCACGATCGCCTTCGGTGCGGCCGGCGTGCTCGGTGTGATCATGGCCGTGTTGATCGCCCGCACGTACCCCGACGACGTGTTGGAGGACCTCCCACTGCAAGCGGTCGCGGTCTGAAACGGCGGGTCGGGCGGTGCTCAGCGGACCGGCGTTCCCACCCCAGTGAATGTGCTTAGACTCGCGCGGCGTCGTGCCCCGACCAAGGGGCCAGCCGACCGGACAAAGGGGAACAGACGTGATGAAAACTCGCGGGGCAGTGGTGCGGGAAACTCCCGGCAAGTGGGAGATCGTGGACATCGAGTTCGACGAACCCCGCCAGGGTGAACTGGTGCTGGACATGGTGGCCGCCGGCCTGTGCCACTCCGATGATCACTTCTGCACCGGTGACCTCCCCCCCGGCTTGCTGCCCTTCGCCGGTGGTCACGAGGGCGCCGGGATCGTGTCCAAGATCGGCCCCAACACCCCCGGGTGGGAGATCGGGGACCACGTGGTGATGTCGTTCCTGCCGGGTTGCGGCCGTTGCCGTTGGTGCGCCTCGGGCCAGCAGAACCTCTGTGACATGGGCGCCAACACCCTCACCGGTTGCCGGATGGATGGCAGCTACCGGGGTCGGGTCAACGGACAGGACATGGGTCAGGCGGCGGGGATCTCCACGTTCTGTGAGCGTTCGCTGGTGGACGTAGCCTCCTGCGTGAAGGTTGACAAGGACATCCCGCTCGAGAAAGCGGTGTTGGTGGGCTGCGGTGTGGGTACCGGTTGGGGTTCCGCGGTGAACGCCGCGGAGACCAAGCCCGGTCAGACCATCATCATCATGGGCATCGGCGGCATCGGCATCCACGCCGTGCAGGGCGCCAAGCACGCTGGCGCCACCCACGTCATCGCCGTGGATCCGGTGGAGTTCAAGCGGGAGATGGCCCAGAAGGTGGGCGCCACCCACATCTTCGCGACCATGGACGAAGCGGCGGACTTCGCCCGTTCGGTCACCGACGGCCAGGGTGCGGATGCCGCTTGCGTCACCACCGGTGTGCTCAAGACCGAGCATGTGCTGCAAGCCTTCAACGCCATCCGCAAGGCCGGCACCGTGGTCGTCACCGGCATTGGCAAGATCGACGAGCAGGTACAGGTCCCGGCGTTCGAGTTGACGCTGTTCCAAAAGCGCATCCAGGGTGCGTTGTTCGGCGCCTCCAGCCCCAGCCGTGACATCCCGTGGATGCTGCGGATGTACCAGTCGGGCCAGCTGTTGCTAGACGAGCTGATCACCACCACGTACAAGCTCGATGACATCAACCAGGGCTATGCCGACATGCACGCCGGCAAGAACATCCGCGGCGTCATCGTTTACTGACAGCCCTTTCCCCCGCGTTCCCCGATCTCCGGCCCATACCGCTCGGTGTGGGCCGGAGGCGCGCTTTGGGGGTCCCTCCCCGGGCCACATACCGATTGCTCCGGTGACGAAACTCGACCAGGGCCAGCCCAGAACCCTTTACTTCCTCCGGTGACGAAACTCCCGGCCAGTCCCGCTCCGCCCCACCGTTTCCCCGGTGACGAAACCCGTTCCTGCGCCGTCGGTTGGAGACTGGTGCAGCTGGCGCGGGTTCATGTGTGCAGTTTGGGGGCGACACCTGCAGACACCGGCGGATTTCGACCGTGCGTGAGCGGGACGGCACCGTACGTCGAGCGTTTCGGTCTGACGGAGACGGGCGTGTCCAAAACCCGCCACGTGGGCACAAACCGTCCCGTTGCTTGGCTTGTCCGGCGCGCCGCCACGCAGCTCACGGTGAGCTAGCCGAGGCGGGCCGGCAGCATTTCGTCACCGGAGAAATCCCGACGCCCCGAAACGACACAAGCCGACCGGCCGACCCGACCCGCCGACCCGACCCGACCCGCCTGACCGGACGGACCCGACCCGCCTGACCGGCCGACCCAGCCAACACATTTCGTCACCGAGGAACCCCGATGCCTGCAATCGCAGCGGGTTGCGCGTCCATAGCGAAGCACCAACAGCGGCGGATTCGCGGTCAACCGTGTCGGCGCGGCCCGGCCTCGGCCTGCTGCAACTCGACCAGCACCTCCTCGGTGTGCTGACCCAACTCGGGCGCAGGTCCACGCACCGATAGATCCACACCGCGCAGATGGAACGGCGCCGCCACGGTCCGGAACCGCAACCCTTGCGTCGGATCCTCGACCAGTGGGAACAGGCCCATGGCGGCCGCCTGGGGATCCTCGATCAGCTCCGGCAGCGTCTGCACCGGGGCCCAGATGACACCGGCCTCATCAAAGCGCCGGGCCCACTCGTGACGGGCCTCGGTGGCCAGCACCGCATCAAGGGCTTCGATCAATTCCGGTGCGTGCTCCAACCGAGAACCTACCTCGCGGTATCGATCGTCCATGGTCCACTCCAGCCGATCGAGCGCCACGCAGACGTTGTCCCAATAGTCACGAGGGCCGGGCATGCACAGCGCCACCCAGCGATCATCGGCGCAGCGGTAACGGCAGGTCAGCGGATTGGGCCAGGCGCTGCGGGCCGCCTTCGGGGGTTGGGCCCCATCGATCAGCGCCACCGACAGGTCAGTGGCCAGCGTCCACGCCGCTACCTGGAACAGCGCCACCTCCACGGTCTGAGCCTCTCCCGTGGCATCACGTTGCCGCATCGCCGCCAGCACCGCCGCCAGCAGGGCCAGCGCCGTGGTGTGGTCACCTTGACCCGGGCGGAACCCTGGCGGCGGCGCACCGGGCTCGCCGATGAGCGCGGACACGCCACCCTTGGCGAAAAACGCCGTCCAGTCATAACCCGGCTTCCCGGCATCGGGCCCGACGCTGCCATAACCCCCGATCGAGGCGTACACCACCGTCGGGTTGTGCACCACCAGATCGGCCGGGGTCAGGCCATAGCGCTCCCGACGTTCCTCGGTGAGGTTGGTGAGGAAGATCTCAGCGCCAGCCACCAACCGATGCACCAACGCCACCCCGTCGGGATGTGACAGATCCGCCACCACCGATCGCTTGCCTCGATTGTCGACCGTGAAATAGGGGTCGGGATGGGGACCGGGACCGGCGCCAGGCCCAAACACCCGGTGGGCGCCGCGCAGGATGTCACCGGTGGGCGGCTCGACCTTGATGACGTCGGCGCCCAGATCGGCCATCAACGCCCCGGCCGACGGACCGGCGATCATGTTGGCCACCTCGATGACCCTCACCCCCGACAGCGGCCGCACGGTACCCACGCCGACCGCGCCAGCACCGACCCGATGGACGCCATCCGCGCCGGGCGCGCCAGGCACCCCGGGATCGACAGCGCCCGGGGTCGAGGAGGGGTTTCTCGGGTTCGACGACACCACCATCGCGGGGACCGTAATGGGACCGGGCCCAGGCGGCACCCTCAGGCGATGGGGCGGGCCGATACCGTGGGCCGGATGCGGGTGCTGTGCTGGAACGTTCGGGGCGCCACCGACGCCAAGTGGGAACACATCACCGGACTCCGCCCTGACGTCGCCGTGCTGGCCGAGGTTGCCCAACAGCCCCGCCGGTTGCAGGCGTCGCTGTTGGAGCCGGCACCAGCGTGGCAGTGGGTCGGGCTCAACCCGGCCAAGGGGCTGGCGGTGTCCGCCTTTGGGGACCGGGCCGAGACGTGCGGGGCGTTGGCTCCTGCGGCCACCGGACGATGGTCGGTGGCGGCCCGGCTGGGATCGCTCACGGTTTTGGGGATCTGGTCCTGCCCCAGCGCCAGCGGCGGATACGCAACCGAGGTGCTACGGAGCCTCGACGCTCACGCCCGTTGGCTGGACCCTGAGGCCGACGTGATCGTGGCCGGAGACTTCAACATCGACGGGGCCGGTGCGCTGCGTCGACGATCAGGCGCGTTCAGCAAGGTGATCGACCGATTCCAGGACCTCGGCCTCGCGAGCGCGTACCATACCGTATGGCAGGAGCCGTTCGGGGCCGAGTCCAGCCCGACCTATTTCCATCACCGCAATCGGGCCCGGCCGTTCCACATCGACTTCTGCTTCCTGTCCGCGCCGCTACTCGATCGACTGCGGGCGGTGACGGTGGGCAAGTACGAGCAATGGGTCGACAGCGGCATCTCAGACCACGTGCCCCTCACCATCGAGCTCGACTGACCCCGGCAGGCCGGCCACACACCGACGGCTACGCCGCGGCGTGGCCCAGGTACAACTGACGCAGCCGTTCTGGGTCCTGTTGCAGCGGGGCGCACGGGCCCTCGTAGGCGATGTTGCCCCGTACCAACACGTATGCCCGGTCCCCGTTGGCCAACGCCGAGCGCGGCGAACTGTTCCACCAGCAACACCCCCACGCCGCCCGCTGCCAAGGTCCGCACGATGGGCATCAGCCGCTTGATGATGGTGGGGGCCAGGCCCAACGACATCTCGTCGAGCATCAACACCTTGGGCTTGGCCACCAACGCCCGGGCGATCACCAGCATCTGCTGCTCACCGCCGGAGAGCAAACCGGCCCGGGCATCCCGGCGGGAAGCCAACTCGGGAAACAACTCGAAGGCCTGTCCGATCTCAGATCTGGGTCCGGCCACCAACAGGTTCTCTTCCAACGTGAGCTCGGCGAAGATGGCCCGACCCTGTTCGATGTGCGCCAGACCCTTACGGGCCCGGGCCATACGGGACAGTTTGTTGATGAGCTGCCCGTCCAGCAGGATCTGACCGCTGCCGGCGGGAATAATGCCGGAGATGGCCTCCAGCATGGTGGTCTTGCCGGCCCCATTGGCACCGAGCAACACCACCACCTCGCCGGCACCCACGGTCAGGTTCACCCCTCGTACGATGGGCGACCCGGCGCGCGGCACCACGACCTCGACGAGCTCCAACCCACCGCTCACAGCTCGGCCCTTGCGCCAGCTGGGCCACCGGCCAGTTCGGCAACCCCGCCGACGGCCTCTTCCAGTTCCACGTCATCACCGAGGTAGGCCGCGGAGACCCTCGGGTCCGACAGCACCGCCTCAGGGGTTCCCTCGGCGATGACAATGCCGAAGTCCAGCACCGTGATGCGCGAACACGCACTGGCCACCAGTTCCACGTTGTGCTCGATCAGCACCACCGAGCAACCGAAACGCCTCGGTATATCCCGGATGCGCTGACCCAACGCTGCCGCTTGCTCGGCACCCAGACCCGCCGCCGGCTCGTCCAGGAAGGCCACCACCGGACGGGACGCCACCGCCGCGGCCACCTCGAGGATGCGGCGTGTGCCGACATCGATGAACTCGATGGGCTGATCACCCGCTGGCAGCCCGAAGAACCCGAGCAGCTCGTCCACGTGGGCCGCGTCCAGGCGCCGACCGGCGTAGAGGCTGAGGTATTCCCCCACGGTCAGCTCGGGGATGGCCCGGCCCTGCTGGAAGGTTCGGCGCATGCCGGCGGCCGCACGCTTGTGTGCGACCAGTGCATCTATGGGGCTGCCATTGAGCAGGGTCTGGCCCTGGTAACCGGGGACGAAACCGCACACTGCGTCGACCAACGTGGATTTGCCGGCACCGTTGGGCCCGATCACGCCCACCACCGTCGCCGGGGGCACCGAGAGATTCACTGCATCGAGCGCGGTGAGGGCGCCGTAGCGCACGGTCAGCCCTCGCAGCTCCAGCACCGGCGCGTCGCTCGCCGGGCGGGGCGCGGCGGCCACCTCGGGCGGGGGGGCCGGCGACGGCGAGGTGGAGGGTCGGGGGCGGCGCCACGGGAAGGTGGAGGAGATCCCGGCCCCGCCCTGGGAAAGGGCGTGAATGGCGCCCAACCCGAAAAGGATCTGCGGATACTCCACCGGCCAGCCGATGCGACCGAAAGTCTCCGGGATCAGCGCCGCCAGGCTCCCTGCCACCACCGCCCCGGACAGGCTTTGGGAACCGAACATCACCGCAGCGGCCACGACGGCGAGAGATCCCAGCGCGGTAAACGAACGAACGTCGATGGAACCTTCGAGCTGGGCCGCATACAACCCACCGGCGACACCGGAGATCAACGCGCTCACGATGAACGCTGACAGCTTGACCTGCGGAACGGACAGCCCGGCGGCGGCCGTGGCCCGCTCGCTGGAACGCACCGCCCGCCAGGCCTGACCCATCCGGCGCCGGCCCAGCCACTCGAGGGACACGCCAGTGAGGATCAGCATCACGAAACACAACAGGAAATACATGCGGTTGGAGCTGAACCCCATCGGCCGCAACGGGCGGAACGTGGCGTCAAGGGAACCAGGAAAGTTGTGGCGGGAGAACACCGAACCGATGGCCACCCCGAAGGCCAGGGTCACCACGGCCAGATTCACGCCCCGCAACCGCAGGGCCAAGCCACCCACCACCAAACCGGCGGGTACGGCACAGAGGGCCCCGATCACCACCATGATCAGGAACGGCAGGCGCTGATTGACGTTGAACCACAGCACCACCCAGGCGCTGATGCCGGCAAAGCCCAGCGGGCAGAGCGACAACAGGCCGGCCCGACCAAAAAGCATGCCCACGGAAAGGGACAACATGGCCTGGATCACCGCGAAGGTGGCCGCGAACTGCCACGTGCTGTCCGGGGCGGTCATACCCACCAGTATGAGCAGGCCCAGCAGAGCGGTGGGGAGACCGAGGCGTCTGATGTCGGCGGAGGCGAAAAGTCCCTGCGGACCCGACCCGTTAGCGAGCCTCACTCCACATCTCCTTCCGCTGGGACCACAACAGGGCGGCGGACACCACCACGAAGGAGATCGACGGGCCGTAGTTGCCCACAACGCCCCAATCGAGGGACATCGACTCGATGATGCCGATGGCCAGCCCACCCACGATCGTCAGGGTGAAGCTGCGCATGGCACCGAAAACCGCCGCTGCCATGCCCGGGATGACCAGGCTGACCAGGCTTGGGATGGATCCGCGAGTGGGTGCCACCAACAACAACACCATGGTGGTCACTGCGCCGGCGAGGGCCCACACCAACACCGTGACCCTGGTGGTGTTGACGCCCATCAACTCCGCCGTGACCGGCCGGGCTGACACCGCCCGAAGCTGGATGCCCAGGCGGGTGTTGTTCAGCACCAGCCACAGGCCGACGCTGAAGATCACGGCGATGAACAGGATCACGATCACCGCGCCGGTGACCGCCACATTGCCGACGTTTCTGGTGAGCGAGGCGAACAACCGGGGAAAGAACCGTTGGTTGTCGTGAAAGCGCAACAGGCTGGCGGCGAAGATCGAGATGGCCATGGCCATGGACACCGTGGATCGAACCATGACATTCGACTCACGGAAGAACCTGGCCATGAGCCATCCCTGGAAACCGGTGAGCACCATGGCGATGACCACGGCCGCCGCCATCGCCACCCACACGTTCCAGCCCTGCACTTCCAACAGGTCGGTCATGAAATAGACCGCGAACGTGGGCGCGAAGGTCTGGGAGAAGTTGACGACGGCACCCACCCGGAAGAGCAGCACAATGCAGACTCCCACCAGGGCATAGGTGCCGCCGCCGGCCAGACCGGCGACGGCCAGATCGATCATCGGGTCAGGCGCCGATCAGGCTTTGTGCGGGAAGACCCGCCAATCGGTGCCTGGGGCCACCACGAAGTCCCCATCCTTGTACTGCAGGATCTTGGAGGTGTCGTTGGGCTGCACGCCGCCCACGTTGCCGATGAACTTGAACGGCTTGCCCAGCAGCGGGGTTTCGTAGTTGACCGCGGCCAGCGCGGCGTTCACCGTGTCGCGGGTGATCTCGCCCTTGATGGACTCGAGCGTGCTGATCATGATGTTGGCGGCGATGTAACCGGCCTCACCGAAGCTGGTGGGGGCGGCACCGTTGGCCTCGACCAGGGCGATGAAGTCCTTGATCTCGGCCGGGGTCTTGTCATTGATGTTCGTGTAGGGCTCGAACTCGGAGTTGCAATACACGCCCTCGAGGGTGTCACCGGCGGCCTTGGCCAGGGTCAGCGAATAGCCCGAGGTCAACATGCCGTGAGGTATGCTCTTGGTCAAACCCTGGGGAGCGGCGATGGCCAGGTACGCCTGGTACTCGGGTTCGGTGAAGGCCAGCAGCACCGCCTCGCAGCCGTCGCTCTTGACCTTGGCCACCGACGGGGTGAGATCGGCGCCGACCTCGGAGAGGATCATGGAGTGCAGCTTGGTCTTGTTGGCGCCCTCCCACAGGGGGATGAAGACCGTTTTGAACAGCTCGGTGAGCGGCACGTTCTGGCCGACGAAGCAGACCTTCTTCTTGCCCAGGTCATGGATGAAGTAATCCATCATGTGCAGCGTGGGGACGAACGGTCCGGTGTTCACGTTGGAGATGGTCGGCGCCTCGGCGCAGGCCATGACCCCGCCCAGCACGTTGATCTTCTGCTCGGCGTAGTACTTGCCGTTGGTGGTGCAGTCCACGATGGAACCGCCACAGCACAACCCGACGATCTCGTCGTTCTCGACCAGGCGCTGGGCGGCGGAGGCGGCCCCGTCAGCGGTGTCCTGGGCGTCCTCGGAGACCAACTCGATGGGCCGGCCGTTGAGGCCGCCCTGGTCGTTGTATCGCTTGAAGACCATCTTGGCCACCTCGGCGGACTCAGGGAACACGTTGGCCCCCGAGACGCTGGTGACATCACCGATCTTGATGGGCTCGCCAGTGGCGGCATTGGCGCTGGCGCTGCTGTCGCTAGCAGTGTCGGCGTCATCACCGCCGCAGGCCGCTGCCAAGAGGCTCAGCGCGGCACACAGCGCCACCATCAGGCGCCACGGGCGCGCCCGCCGGCCCATCTCCGGTTTGATCATGTCTTCCCCCTGGGTCCAGTCGGTCCGTCAGATATCTGAGGCCGCTCGGTTTTCTAGCAGCTTGGTTCATGTGGCAATGGTCACCCAAGCCGGCCAGACGGCACCGGTGGCTCAATCGTTCCACGGTGCAGAACGAGCGATGGGCTTTCGGCGCTGGGAACCGGGGGTTAGATTCGCCGTCCGGTGGCCGGGCCAGAACCAGCCCCACCACCACAATTACAGCCAAGGGGGCTCGATGAGCGACACCGGTGCCGAACGTCCATACACACTGACCAATGAGGCGCGCGCCATCCTCAACTCGGTGTCCACCGCCACCATCGCGTCACAGTTGCAGCGCAAAGGACTTCGCAACTGCTTTCTGAACGGGTTGAAGCCCACCCAACCCGGCAAACGCCTTCTGGGGTATGCCCATACCCTACGGTACGTGGCGCTACGGGAGGATCTGCAGAAGACCCACGGCGGACTCATGAACGCCCAACGTCAAGGGGTGGAGGGCATCAGCACCGATGAGGTCCTGGTGATCGAGGCCCGTGGTGAACCCCATGCGGGCACCATCGGCGACATCTTCACCATGCGGGTCAAGGCCCTGGGCGGCGCCGGGGTCATCACCGACGGCGCGCTGCGGGACACCCCCGCCATCAAGAAGATCGACCTGGCGGTGTACCACCAGTCCAGCCACGCGGCCACCCTGGGCAAGTTGCACCTTCCGTGGGAGACCCAGACCGTCATCACCTGCGCCGGTGTGGCCGTGGTGCCGGGCGACGTGCTGGTCGGGGACGATGAGGGTGTGTGTGTGATCCCCGCAGCCATGGTGGAGGAGATCGCGGCAGCGTCTGTGACCATGGAGGCCGAGGAGGAGTGGGCGCTGGAGCGTGTCGCCGCTGGTGACAGCTCGGTCGGCACGTTTCCCATCGCCCCCGAGCGCCGGGCCGAGTACGAGGCCTGGCGCGCCGCCAAGGGCTGAGCCCCAGCCGGCCCACTTCCCATCCGCCCTTTCGACAATCAGGAGCCGTTCCATGCCGCGTCGTTCCATCGACATCGACACGTTCGCCCACGTCAACCCCATCCCGGCGGCGTCGCGGGTGGGGCCGCTGGTGGTGTCGAGCATCATCCCGCCGTTCAACGCCGGCGAACGCAAGATCCCCGATGACATCCAGGACTGCATCCGCAACATCTACCTGCACATGGGCAAGATGTTGGAGGCTGCCGGCGCCAGCTGGTCGCAGGTGGCCAAGATCACGTTCTACGTGAGCGACATCGCCTATCGGGAGGAGCTCAACGACCAGTTCGTGGAGCACTTCCCCGACGCCGCCTCCCGCCCGGCCCGGTACACCGCGCTGGCCCAGGGTGGCCCCAAGGTCTCCGCCGAGTTCATCGCCTACGTCGACGACTGACCCGCTCCCCGCAGCGTACCGATCAGTACGCTGAGGGCTGGGCGGTGGTCGAGTCGACGTCGATTCGGTCGGGGGCCGACACTCCTTCGGCGGAGATCCAGCGAGTCCAGACCGATTCGGCCCGACTCAGCCCGATCCGGCGAGCTTTGAAGAGATTCGGCGGGGTCTACTCAGCTCAAGGTGGCGGCGCCGGCCCGGGCCACCTCGGCGTCCTCGTCTGCCGAACCACCGGACACGCCGATGGCCCCCACCAGCTCGCCGCGACTGTAGAGCGGCACGCCACCGCCAAACACGATGAGCCGGGGCACCTTGGTGATGCCGTGCACCAGCGACGGCTCGTTCTCGATGGCGCCCCACCACCGGTCCGTCGGCATCCCGCCGAACCCGGCCACGGTGTACGCCTTGTCAGCGGCGATGCCAGCGGACAGGCGGGGGGCGCCGTCCATCCGGGCGCTGAGCACCGGGTCCCCGGCAGGGTCCGCGACGCACAAGCAGAACAACCTGCCCATGGCCTCGGCCTTGGCCAACGCCGCGGCCAGCACCCGTTGGGCAGCGGCCAGCGAGATGGTGTTCATCGGCAGGGTGTCAGACACGGTGGCCTCCAGAATCGTCGCCGCCGACCGTATCGCGACCCCGCGGCGCGGGCCGGAACCGTTCCCTGCCCACGACGATGGCGAGTTGTGCACCGCGGCCCAGCACGCCTACCCGTCGCGTAACGCAACGACGCTGGTGGGAACGTGGCCACCTGGGAAGCAAGCGGCGGCCCGGTGGCGAACTCGCCAAAGTTGCCGAGGCCGCGCTTCGTTCGGCACAGGTCGACCCGTCCCAGCCCACCCCGGGCGCCCAAAGCCCGGTGCCCGGCGGACCGCAACCAGCTCCGTCACGGCCGCTTGGGATGCCCAGTTCCTGCGCCGGGGACCGCGGCGGCAACGCATCGCGGTTTCAGCGCAGCAGGCCGGCGAGGGTTCCGTAGTAATCGAGCCACCAACCCGACGGCTTGGAGCGATCCACCGCGAAGACCACCAGATGGCTCACGCCCAGCGCCCGCATGGCATCGATCTGATCAAGCCAGGGCCCGGGACCGGCTTCGGGCACCATGATGCGGGCCTCGATGGGAAACGCTGCCGGGTCGCGATCCGCCGCCTCCAGGTGAGCACGCAACCGGCCCACCGCCTCGGCCAAGTCCTGGTCGGGCAGCAACAATGCCATCCACCCATCGGCGCAGCGGGCCACCCGCTTGAGCGCGCGATCACCGTTGTTGGTGCCCATCCAGATGGGGATGGGATGGGGCGGCAAGGGGTTGATGCCGGTGCGGACCAGCTGGTGCCGCTCGCTGGTGAAGTCGACCAAGGGCTCGCTCCACAGCCGGCGCAGCACCGAGATCTGCTCCTCCAACATGGCCCCGTTGCGCCCGAACGGTTGGCCCATGCCCTGGTATTCGAACTCGTTCCAGCCCACCCCGACGGACAGGCGCAACCGGCCGCCGCTGAACACGTTGATGGCCGCGGCCTGCTTGGCCACCAGCGCCGTCTGGCGTTGGGGCAGGACCAGCACACTGGTGGCCAATGTCATGCGACTGGTCCATGCCGATAGGTACGCGTACAAGGCAAGGATCTCGGTGAAACGGTCCTCGGCGGTGTACGGCGGGCGACCGAACCCGGCTACGGCCTCGCTCCAACGGGAGGCGTCCACCCCCAGCACGTGGTCGTAGGCGATGAGGTGGTCGTAGCCCAGCTCCTCGATGGCCCGGGCGTAGCCGCTGATCTCGGCGGCGTCGGTGCCGAAGACGTATTGCGGAAACAGCGCACCCAGGGCCAGATCGGAACCGGTGGTGGTCACGGCGTCTCCTTGCTGCGAGGCGGCGAACACTTGCCGGTCCGCGGCGGGTCACCTTAGGTTGCCCCATCGATCCGGCCGCTGCTCCCCCGCAGTACCCACCTGCCGGTCCCCCGACGAAGGACGCGCCACCCATGATGACCGACGAGCAGATCCACGCGGCCGCCCAAGCGCTGTATCAGGCGGAGATCACCAACACCCCGATGACGCCGATCTCCCAGACCTACGCCGAGGCCACCATCGATGACGCCTACCGCATCGGCGGGCTGGTCACGGACATCAAGCTGGCCAACGGTCGCAAGGTGAAAGGCCACAAGATCGGTTTGACCTCCAAGGCCATGCGCTCGCTGACGGGGGCCACCGAACCCGATTACGGCACGTTGTTCGATGACTGGTTCATCCTCGAAGGCCAGCCCATCCCTCGCAGCCGCATGAACCGCCCGCTGGTTGAGGTGGAGCTGGCCTTCGTGCTGAAAGACGAGTTGGGCGGGCCGGCCTGCACCGCGGCGGATGTGATCCGGGCCACCGACTTCGTGCTGCCGTCCATTGAGATCGTGGATTCCCGCTTCCAGGGGCGCGGTCCCAACGGCCTGGTGGATTCCATCTCCGACGCCGCGTCGTGCGGGCTCATCGTGCTGGGCGGCAACCCCCGTCGCCTCACCGATCTGGACATTCGCGAGGTGGGCGCGTCCATGGCAATCAACGGGATCATCGAGGAGAGTGGCGTGGCCCGGGCGGTGATGGACAACCCCATCAGCTCGGTGGCGTGGCTGATCAACAAGCTGTCCGAGTTCGGCGTCACCCCCCAGCCCGGTCACGTGATCCTGTCCGGTTCGTTCCTGAAGGCCACCGTGTTCCAACCCGGGGACAACGTGATCGCCCTGTTCTCCCACGGCCTGGGCGAAGTGGCCTTCACCTGCAGCTGAGCGCACGTGAGCGGTTACCGACCGGTCCCCCGTTGCGGCTACCGTCTAGAGCATGACTGAGGGGGCTCAGTTTTCTCGTTCGAGGTCACCTGAAGGGGCAGCCAGATGAAGCGAAGCACGGACCGGATCCTGACCACCCACGTCGGCAGCTTGGGCCGCCCGGTGGAACTGCTCGACATTCTCAAGGAGCGCGAGAACGGCCGTCCCTATGACGCCGCGGAGCTCCAGGTTGAGATCACCAAGGCGGTGGCGGACCGGGTGGCCAAGCAAGTCGAAAACGGCATCGACATCATCACCGATGGCGAGATGTCCAAGACCAGCTTCATCGATTACGTCAAGGATCGGCTGGCCGGCTTCGAGATCGATGATGCGCCCAACCGGGGCATGGCCCCCACCTGGCAGCTGGAATACGACATGTTCCCCGAGTATTACGACATCTACCTGAAGAAGTATGCCGCCACCGTGGCCCCCCTGCGCCGCATCAAGTGCACCGGGCCCATCTCCTACGGCGGCCAGGCCGCGCTGGCCACCGACATTGCCAACCTCAAGGCCGCCGCCGCCGGGAAGAACTTCAGCGAGATCTTCATGCCGGCCACCACACCGGGCTCCTACGGCAAGAACGAATACTACAAAGATCGGGACGAGTACCTTCACGCCATCGCTGATGCCATGCGTGTGGAGTACCTGGGCATCATCGACGCCGGGTTCATTCTCCAGATCGATGATCCCGGCCTGATCGACACCCTCGGGGATGCCCACAAGCCCATCGAGGAGCGCCACCGCGAGGCCAACGAGGCCATCGACACGTTGAACCACGCGTTGCGGGACATCCCCACCGAGAAGATCCGCCACCACACCTGTTACGGCTTGAACCACGGCCCCCGCCTCACCGACATCGATCTGCGGGACGCGGTGCCGTTCATGTTGCGGATCAACGCCGGGGCGTACTCCTTCGAGGTGGCCAACCCTCGCCACCAGCACGAGTGGAAGATCTGGGCTGACATCAAGCTGCCCGAAGGCAAGATCCTCATCCCCGGCCTGTTGGGTCACGCCAACAACTACGTGGAACATCCCGAGCTGATCTGCGAGTACATCGTCCGTTACGCCAACCTGGTGGGCCGGGAAAACATCATCGCCGGGGCCGACTGCGGGTTCTCGTCACGAGCGTCCTACGCCCCCGAGGTGCACCCCACCGTGGTGTGGCCCAAGTTCAAGGCCCTCTCCCAAGGCGCGGCGCTGGCCTCCAAGGAACTCTGGAAGTAGTCCAGAGCCAGTTGCCGGTGACCGCGCGAACCCCCGGCGCGGCCACCGGCACCGAATCACCGCTGCGTCATGGGCGATCGCGGCGACCGTGGCAAGCCAGCGGATCGGTCAGGAACCCCGAACCGTCGGCCAGGGGCACCGCGTCGGCGAAGATGATGTCGTTGCTGATGCTCAACGAGTCCACATTGTCGATGCCCGGCATGGCCACACGGTCGTTGGCAAGGATCGTGTAGGTCGCTGAGAAGTCTCCGTCAGACGTGGCGTCGGGACCGAAGGTGTCAGACCCGATGCCGGCGATGCCGCGGTTGTTGACCATCCACTGAACGGCCTCACCCGAAAAGCCAGGCGTATCACCAAAGAACGCCTCGGTGCCGTAGAACTCGTCGAATCCGGTCTGGATGATGACCATCGCACCTCGGGGGATGCGTGCCCCACCGGCGCTCGTATTGGAGAATGTCGGTCCTCCTCAGCTGGAACGCATCGTGGCCGGTCGCCTTCATACGAGGGCGCACGTCAATAACGTAGGCCGGCCACACGAACTCGGCGGCGTCGAGATCGTCGATTGTCCGGCCGCCTTCGATGAAGTGCCCCGGCGCATCGATGTGGGTGCCGGTGTGGGTGCCGGCGTGCACCAGCTCCACCAAATATCCGTAGTTCCGGAATGGTGGCGACGATTTCGATGTCTGGCACGGATCCCCCGGGAACACCGAGGCGTTCTCGTCGAGCACATGACCCAACCGACTCATCCCGTTCTCGCATGCCAGCTCGGCGCCCTCACCGCTGTCGATGTCGATGCCGCTGGTTGCCACCGCACCTCCGGCTCCGCCAAGAACCACCACTGCTGAGATCGCAGCCGCGATCCACCGACGACGAACCATGTTCCGTCCTCCTGATCTTCCCGCACTTTCCCGGTCAGGGTATCGGCTCGCAGCGGTCACCCAACCCTGCGCAAGCGTGAAGGACTGTGGACGTCTCACCCCCGCACCACTCCCCCATGCCGCCGACGATCCTCGCCACCCTCGAGCGCTGATCGACGCCACCCCCTCCGGTGGTCCGCCGCTCCGCCAGCCCGCCAATCCGCCCGTCCGCCCCGACTGCAGCCGGGCGAGGCGCGCCCCTCACCCGGCTCAGCGACGGGTCAGGAGCGTTCGAGGATGGTGACGGTGCCTTTGACCCCGTCCACCTCCACGATCATGCCGTCCTGCAGCATGCTGGTGCCGAACATGGTGCCGACCACCGCCGGCAACTCGAACTCGCGGGCCACGATGGCGCAGTGGCTCAACACCCCGCCGATGTCCGCCACCACCCCGCTGACCACGGAGAACAGCGGCACCCACGGCGGCAGGGTCATCTCGCACACCATGATGTCCCCGTCCTCGAGGACCGAGGCCTCCGTCAGGCTGCGCACCACCCGCACCGGGCCCCGCACCACCCCGGGAGAACCGGGCACGCCCTTGAGCACATCGGGGTCCTGCACTGCGGTGGGGTCTGGCGGAGTGATACCCAACAGGCGCACGGTGACGGCGTCCATGAACGGGTCGGCCTCAGGCGCGGGCGGGGTGCCCAAAACCGGCGGTGGGCTGATCTTGGACCACGCCGCCATCTCCGCCCGGCGCTGCGCCAACAGTTCCTTGCGGTCGGTGCCGTTGCGGAACGTGTCCACCAATTCGTCGCGGAAGAAGTAGAACACGTCACTGGCGTCGTTGATGAGCCCTTTCTCCACCAGCCGCCGACCCATCTCCAACACGAAACGCCGCAGGATGGCGATGTACATCTGATCAATCCAGAAGGCGTGGTTCTCCGTCAGCGGATTGGAGTATTGCGCGGCGTCGTACATGGCCTCGAAGCGGGCGAGCTTCTCGGGATCGGAGGCCAGCTTGGTGCGGGCCTTGGCCAGCAACTGCTCCCGGGTGCGCACCGAGCGTTCGTGCACCACCTCAGGCGAGGCGCTGTCATCCAGGGAGACGTAACTGTTCAACACACCGAGCGGTATGGTCGGGTCTTCTCGCCAGGTGACATCGGCGATGTCGTACACCGCGTCGCTGCGCCAGCCGAACTCGTGGAGATACGCATGCAACTCGGCCAGGAAAGCTCGCCCCTCGTCGGTGAGCTGCAGTTGGTTGAGCCGTTCCGCCGGTTGGGTGGTCTCGAACAGGGCCTTGAGCGCCGGGCTGTCACGCACGATTCGGCTAAGGCGCCACAGGCCCCGACTGGCGGCCACCGAACGGGTCTCGAAGCCCTGAATAGAGTGATAGGCCTCCGTCGGGTCCGCAGGCTGCATAACCTCGTCGTAGAAATCGCAGTACTGGGAAGAGGCGATCAGCACGAAGTTGATGCGACCGTGGATGCGCCAGAAATCGAGCATCCGGCCTTCGAGCTCGACCAGCTTGGCCAGGATCTGCGCGTCGCTGAGGGTGGTGTAATCCAGCGCCTGCTCGGTGCGGTTCTTGGCGATGATCTCCGGTTCCCACTCATTGGTCCACTCATGACCAACGCGGGGCACTTTGGCCGCCAACGTGTCCTCATAACGGGTCTTTCGATCCGCTAGCTCGGCCTGGTCCGCCAACGGATGGAAGCTGGCGTAATAGTAATAGTTCACCATCTTGCTGGTGACCTGCACGCCAGCATCGAACTCCGCCTGGGCCTGCGTGAAGCCCTCGGCCAGGGTCATCACCACCAGGTCCGAGGCCAGCGGGGTTATGGGCCGGGGGGCGTGCATCTTGTCGAAAGCCCAGAAGCCCTCGATCTCGTCGGGACCGGGGAAGCCGGCCTCGTTCGCCACAATCGTCACGACTGTCTCCCTCTGTTCTCCGCTGGCGCCGGCGGGACCCCGCAGCGGGGTGCGAAATAGCAGGCTGCGCTGCAGGATGGGCCATGGTTGGTGTTGAATCTGTGGCGCCTGGCACACCAGCACACCGGGTGCCCGGAAGCCCACCCGCCGACCCGACCCCTCGGAGGTCCCCATGAGCCAGACCGCCACCGCAACCTTGGCCGACGCCCTCGATGCCATCCTTGCCGAGGCCGTTCGCAGCGGACAGGTCCCCGGCGTCGTGGCCACCGTGGGTGACCGCGACGGGGTGCTGTACGAGGGTGGGCACGGAGTCCGCAAGCTCGGCGAGGACAGCGCCATGACCCCCGACACGGTGGTGTGGATCGCCTCCATGACCAAGGCCATCACCAGCGCTGCGGCCATGCAGCTGGTGGAGCGAGGCCAGCTCAGCCTTGACGGTGACATCGGCGAGGTGCTGCCGTTCCTTGCGTCCCCGCAGGTGCTCGACGGCTGGAGCGCCGACGGCACCCCCAAGCTGCGCCCCGCCAACGGTCCGGTCACACTGCGCCACCTGCTGACCCACACGTCGGGATTCGCCTACAACATGTGGAGCGCTGACTGCGGTCGGTACGAGGAGCACGTCGGCTCCCCCGGCGTCATCTCCTGCCAGAACGTAGCGATTGAGCTGCCGTTGATGACCGATCCCGGCACCCGCTGGGAGTACGGCATCGGGATCGACTGGGCCGGCAAGGCGGTAGAGGCCGTCAGCGGCGTGAAACTTGACCGATATCTGCAGGACAACTTCTTCACACCGTTGCAGATGCACGACACCGGGTTCTCGTTGGACGCTTCCCGGATGGCCCGCCTGGCCGCGGTGCATGCCCGCACGCCGGACGGTTTGGCGCCCATCGAGTTCGGCTTGCCAGCGGAGCCCGAGTTCCACATGGGCGGCGGCGGGCTGCTGTCCACGGTCGGTGACTATCTTCGGTTCCTGCGCATGATCCTGGGTGGCGGCACGCTCGATGGGGCCCGGGTGCTGTCCCCGACCACGGTGGAGCTCATGGGCCGGAACCACATCGGGGATCTGGAGATGGGCGTCATCGGGTTCGGTGCTGCCGGGGTTCACCAACGACGTGGATCTGTTCCCGGGCATCGTGAAGCGTTGGGGCCTGTCGTTCATGATCAATGAGACCGACGCCCCCACCGGTCGCAAAGCCGGCAGCCTGGCCTGGGCCGGCCTCGCCAACAGCTACTACTCGGGTGGACCCCGCCAGCGGGGTGGCCGGGGTGCTGGCCACCCAGATCCTGCCGTTCGCCGATCAGGCTGTGCTCGACCTGCTGACAGCGTTCGAAACCGCGGTGTACGCCAACCGCTGAGTCCCGCTGCGGGCCTCACCCCGGGGCTGTCGTCACCCGAGGCCGTCGTCACCCGGGCAGCCTTCGCACGGGCCATCACCCGGCCAGATTCACCCCGGCCGGATTCAGCCCGACCCGCGTCGGAAGCGGCCTTGGGGCGTCAGCGATCGCCATATCCCTCTCGGACAAGAACCCGGCTGATGAAGTGATCTCCTGCGATGGCGATCGCGGGGGACGTGACGGCCGCCGGGTCACCGCTCGCCGAAGCAACCAGCATGGCGACGGTGGCGTCCTCGGCCAACACCATACGCAAAGGTATGTTTCTGGCGGAGGCCCCGAGGGCTGCGGCTCGAATTCGATCATGGGCAGCGACGGCGCCCAACGCCGGCGTGAGGGCGGCGGCCAACACCGGCGCTTCCAGCAGATCGGCGGTCGCACGCGCCCGGGCCGCCATGGCGTCACCGTCCACCTCGAGGTGATCGAGGGCGTCTCGCAACCACGCCACCGCTGACCCCGTGGCCCGCAGCGCGGCCACCATCGGCGACCACTCGGCATGCCACGCCCCCGCTGCCCGCTCATGCTCGTGGGCCATGGCCGCCAGCAACGTGGCCACACTGCCCGGTACGGTCTGGGCCGCGGCACACGCTGAGATGGCGGCCACGGGATTTCGTTTGTGCGGCATTGAGGAAGACCCGCCGCGGCCCTCAACCGCATCGGATACCTCGGCCACCTCGCTCTGGGCCAACAACACCAGGTCGGTGGCGATCTTGGCCACCACCCCGGCAGTGACCCCCAGCGCTCCCGCCAATCGGCCGATGCGGCTGCGTTCGGTGTGCCACGCCATGGCCGGCGCCGCCAAACCAAGGCGACGGGCGAAGGCCTCCAGCAGCCCGGGGCCATGCTCGCCGTACATCGACAGCGTGCCCACCGGTCCGCCGAGCTGCGCCACGAACACGGCATCGGCCGCGCCGTTATCGTGCAGCGCGGCCAGCTGGCGGCGAGCAGCACCGAGCCCGCTCAACCACCCCGCCGCCTTGAAGCCGAACGTGATCAGCTCGGCGTGCTGGCCGAGGGTGCGACCAACCATCACCGTGGAACGATGCTGCGACGTCAGCGCCGCACAACGGGCCATGGTTTCGTTGAGATCGCTGTTGATGGCGGCCACGGCGTTGCGGCTGACCAGCATGGCCGCAGTGTCGATGATGTCCTGGCTGGTGGCCCCACGATGCACAGCATCCCCCGCGCCCGACCCATCCCCGGCCCCCGCGGCACCTGCTCCCCCCGGTGCGACGGCACGCGCCGGCGCACCGCCCACCCCACCCCCGACGCCCGCCGCACCGACACCGTCCTCCCCACCAGCGCGGTCATCATCGCCAACGACACCGCCCTCCCCACCGGCGCAGTCGCCATCGCCGTTCACCCTTGGCCCGCCCCGATGGAGCGCGTTCACGGCGCTCACCAACCGGCGCACGAGAGGGATAACCGGGTTGCCGCCAGCGGCAGCGCCCAGGCCGATGTCCTCGATGGCCTCAGGGCCAAGGGCCTCGGACCGGCAGCATCGAGCGATGGCCTCAGCCGCAGCGTGAGACATCAGCCCAACGTCCGCTGCGGCCCGAGCCAACGCCGACTCCGCGTCGAGCATGGCCTGCAGCCAGGCAGCATCAGTGGTGGCTTCGAAGGCCCCGCCACGCCACAACACCGAGCCGAACAGGCCCCGACCGTCCGTCATCGACCCACCCATCCCCTTGTCGAGGGCAATGCGAAGGCACGAACAAAGCCCATGTGTGCAGTTTTGGACAGGGACTCTGGTGACGCCCCCAAACTGTCGACAGAGCGCAAGCACTCCGCCACGGAACGTCGACAGTTTGACCCCGTCCGGTCGACCTCGTGTCCAAAACTGCACAGATGAACCGGACGCGGCCGACCCAGGCGGGTAATGGCAGCCATCAGATGTCGAAAAAGACGGTCTCGGCGTTGCCCTGCAGGCGTATGGCGAGGTGGTAACCGTCATCGGCGGCGGTGGCCACCAGGGTGGCGCGTCGTTCGGCCGGGACCAGCGCCAGTACCGGATCGTGGGCGTTGGCCCGTTCCTCGTCGGCGAAGTACGCCCGGCTGATCACTCGATCGAGCAAACCACGAGCGAAGATCGACAGCGCCAGGTGCGGCGCCTGCGGCCTGCCGCCGGCGCCGCGAACGGGACCTGGTTTGACGGTGTAGATGGCCCAGCGACCCTCCCCGTCCGTCGGGCAACGGCCGAAGCCCACCGACCCCGACTCGTCGAATGCGCCATCCGGTCCGGCCTGCCAACTCTCCACCAGCGCGTCCACCACCGGCGCGCCCTCGCCGTCACGCACCGTGCCCCGCAACCAGAACCCACCGGGCGTACCATCAGGTATGGCGAAGGCCAACGCCGGATCGGCCAACACCAGGTGCAGGAACGGCCCCACCGTTTGGGACGGCGTCAGGCCCGGCAGCACCGCCGGATCAGCCATGCGCCGCCCCGCTCTCGAACGGCGTTGACCCGGTGCCGCGCAACACGACGTCCCAACGGAAGCCCAGCGCCCACTCCGGCTCGGACAAGCCGTGGTCATAGCTGGCCACCAACCGGGCCCGGGCGTGAGGGTCAGGAACCGAGTTGAAGATGGGGTCCTGGAAGAACAGTGGATCATCGGGAAAGTACATCTGGGTCACCAGACGCTGGGTGAAGCTCTGACCCAACAGCGAGAAGTGGATGTGGGCCGGACGCCAGGCGTTGTGATGATTGCCCCACGGGTAGGCCCCGGGTTTGACGGTGACGAAGCGATAGTTGCCAGCCGTATCGGTCATCACCCGTCCGGCACCGGTGAAGTTGGGGTCCAGCGCGCCGGGCCACTGGTCACGGGGATGGGCATAGCGGCCAGAAGCGTTGGCCTGCCAGATCTCCACCAGCGTCTCCGGCAACGGGTCGCCGCCGCTGTCCAGCACCCGACCAGCCACCACAATGCGCTGGCCCACCGCCTCACCGCCCGGGCCCCGGGTGAGATCGGCTTCGGCCGGCAAGCGCAGTTGAGGCCCGCTGGTTTCGCCAAGGCCGCCCTCAAGCCGGATCGGGGTCTGCTGGGGGGCACGCAACCCGGTGCTGCGGTACTCCGGCGAGTCCAGTGGTGGGTGGGTACCGGCGGGCGGGCGAAGGTAACGAGGCGGCGACTGGCTCAAGACGGTCTCCCCGAGTTAGCGCTTTGGCGAGGACCCGAAAGCGGTGACGGCTAGGTACTGCGTGCACGGTAGTCCCGGCGGGCTCATGAGGGGATTGGGCGGCGGTACCATCGTGAAGAACGTATGCGCCCGACGATGAAGTGGTCCGTCGGCGGCAAGCCCAACCGAATCAAGGGAGCACCGCATGTCGAACTCAACAGGCAACGCCGCCGAAGGTCGGCCGGCGGTGCATCGGCTCAATCACGCCGTGCTGTTCATCACCGATCTTGATCGCGCGGTGCGGTTCTACACCGAGGTCCTCGGCATGAAGCTGGCCCACACGATGGGTGACAAGGCCGCGTTCCTGACCGCAGATGGCTCGGGCAACGATCATGACCTGGGGCTGTTCGTCATGGACGGCGCTGAACCCCGCAACCCCCGGGCGGTTGGCCTGTACCACCTGGCCTGGCAGGTCGACACCATCGATGAACTGGCCGTGCTGCAGGAAGATCTGGTCAGGGTCGGTTCGTTGGTGGGGTCTTCGGATCATGGGCGCTCGTGTTCGCTGTACGCCTTGGACCCTGACGGCAATGAGTTCGAGGTGATGTGGGCCTCGCCCCAGTCCACCTGGCCCGACAGCACGCCCGGTGTGAAGCCGCTCGATTTGGACGGTGATGTGGGCCGTTTCGCCGGGGTGCCGACGTTGCACGAGATGGTCAGCGCCGGATGACGCCGCAACGCACCCGCTGAGCGATTCTGTCGCCATGCATTTCGAACACGAGCCACCCCTCACCGTCGAACGTACCATTCGGTATGACGCGCTGATCGACACGACATTGGGCACCATGACCGTGGCGCTTGATCCCTTCAGCGCGCTCCATGCGGTCAACAACTTTGTGTTCCTGGCCCGGGCCGACTATTACAACGGGCTCACGTTTCATCGCATCATCAAGGGTTTCATGTGCCAGGCCGGTTGCCCCACCGGCGACGGCACCGGCGGTCCGGGCTACACCTTTGCCGATGAACTGCCCAAGCCCGGCCGGTACGAACTGGGCTCCATTGCCATGGCCAACGCCGGGCCCAACACCAACGGCAGCCAATTCTTCATCGTCTCCGGGCCGCGGGTATGAAACTGCCACCGCAGTACAGCCTTTCGGCAAAGTGGTGCGGGGGCTCGAGGTGCTCGACGCGTTGCAGAACGTTCCCACCGCCGGCGACGCCCCCGTCGACCCGCCCATCATCAACGCCGTGACCATCACCGAGAAGACCTGAACGCGGGTCCAGGTCGGGCAGCGATGGGTCAGCCAGTGGGTGCGGTGGGGAACAACCGGGCCTGCATCCTGCGCATCCCCACCAGCCAGCGTTCGATGTCGGACACCTTGCGTTCCATCCAGGTTTGGGCGATGGGGTCGGTGAGGACCAGGAATCGTTCCTCGGCGAAGGCGTCGAGCACCTGGCGGGCGACCTCGTCCGGCTGGCGGATGGGCCCGGCGGCGGTGCGGGCGAAGTCCGAGGCGGTGTCGAGCATGGGGGTGTTGACGCCGAGCGGGGCCAATAAGTGCACCCGGATGCCGCGGTCGTGGTAGCTGATGGACAGCCACTCGGCCAGGCCCACCACCGCGTGCTTGGTGGTGGCGTAGGTGCAGGTGCCGTGGCTGGTGAGGATGCCGGCCATGGAGGCGGTGTGCTGGATGACGCCGCTGCCACGCTCCAGCATGTGAGGTAACACGGCGCGCACCGCGTACACGTGGGCCATGACATTGACCTGCCACTGTTGATCCCAAATGGAGATTGGCGTGGCCAGGATGTCCCCATCGTTGGCGATGCCGGCGTTGTTGCACAGCACGTCGATGCGGCCAAATCGGGCCATCACAGCATCGACCATGGCGTTGACCGCGGCCTCGTCGCCCACGTCGCAACCGATGGCCACCGCCGTGGCGCCCAGCTCCCCCGCCACCGCCTCAGCCCCAGCGAGGTTGCGATCCACCACGGCCACCCCGGCGGCGCCTTGCTCGGCCAGTGCCCGACAGAGGGCGGCCCCGATACCGCTCCCGCCTCCGGTCACGATGCAGACCTTGTCGCTGTAATCCACCGCTTCACTCCCCTGGTCGCTGCTGCTTGCGGCCGTTCACCGTCGAGCCGTGTCAGGTGTTCGGCGCGCCACCCTAGGTCCGACGATGGTTCGAGGGTCACCAGAGGCGGGCCAGCACTCCGTCCAGCACCAGCATCGCATGGTTGCTGGCCCGCAGGCGTTGGCCGTCGGTGATCAGCAGGCCCTCGTAACAAAGCTCGTCGATTCGCCCGATGAGCTCGGCCAACTCCGTGTCGAAAGGACCGCCGTCGGGGGGCGGCAGCTGCGACAGGTCAAGCCCGTCGGTCAGCCGCAGTCCGGTGAACACCATCTGACGGGCCCGATCCAGCCGATCCACTTGCTCAATCCGGCTGGTCGTCTCAGCGTCCGCAGCGGTGGCGTCGATGGCGGCGGCGTCGGTCGCCAGCCATCTGTCGAGGTTGGGGTTGCGGGCCAGTACCCAGCTCGCGGGCGCTGTCGCTGGCAGGTGCGAGGTGGCCGACGGACCCACGCCGAACCACAAGTGGTTGTGCCAATAGCCCAGGTTGTGACGGCACTGGTGACCAGGCCGGGCGTGGTTGGAGACCTCGTAGCGATGCAGGCCGGCGGCGCCCAGGATGTCCTCGGCGGCGAGCAGGGCCCGGCGTTGAGCCTCCTCGTCAACGATGACATTGCGACGTTCGAAGGGCGTTCCGGGCTCGACGGTGAGGGTGTAGGCAGCCAGATGGTGGACCCCAGTGGCAGCGAGGGAGCGGAGGTCGGCTTCCACATCCTGGCCGGGCGCGACGGTGATCAGATCGGCGTTCACGCTCCAGCCGTCCACGGCCAGGACGGCGTCGAGGGCGGTCAGCCCCGTAGCGGCGTCGTAACCACGGCCGAGGGCGGTGAGCACGTGATCTTGGGTGGACTGCACGCCCACGCTGACGCGGTTGAAGCCCAGGTCACGCCAGCGAGGGGGGCGATCGGGGGTGATGTTGCGAGGGTGGGCCTCGAGGGTCCATTCAGCGTCGGCGGCCACAGCGAATCGATGTCGAATCGACGTGACCAGACGCTCAAGTTCGTCGTCGCTTAGGTGGCTGGGGGTACCACCGCCCAAGTAGACGGTGTCGAGCGGGCCGCTGTCAGGCCAGGCGTCGGCGGTGCTGGCCAACTCGTCATCCAGCCGTGCGAGGTAGGCCTCGACCAGGTCTTCTCGGCGGCGGAGGACGTGAAAGCTGCAAAACGGGCAGATGGTGGGGCAGAACGGGATGTGGACGTAGAGGTGTGACACCCGGTGGGGTGGCGTCTGGGCGGGGGTGCTCGACTCGGGCACCGGACCCCCTTCAGGTCGAGGCGACTGTGGGGCGCCCCCGGCAGGGATCGAACCTGCGACCCTCGGATTAGAAGTCCACCGCTCTGTCCACTGAGCTACGGGGGCGGGCGTCACCATCGATACCGCTTGGGCCGAGGCTGGTCCGGAGCCTATGCTAGGGCCTCCACATGGTGGTCGTAGCTCAGCCAGGTTAGAGCGCCAGGTTGTGGCCCTGGAGGTCGGGGGTTCAAGTCCCCTCGGTCACCCCATAAATGCGGTGGGCACGGCGAATGTGCCACGCTCACCGGCATCACGCGCCTCTAGCTCAACGGCAGAGCAACGGACTCTTAATCCGCAGGTTCTCGGTTCGAATCCGAGGGGGCGCACCACAAACATGCAGGTCAGAGTCACTTGATCCGCTCTCGCCGACCGGGGTCTCGGCGGCAATCTCACACGAATCTCACAAGGCTCTCAGATCGTGGCGTACTGTGATGCCATGAGAGGCAGCATTCGAGCCAAGAAGCCCGGGAGCTGGGAGCTTTCGTTCGACGCCGGCCGCGACCCCTTGACTGGGCGACGTCGGCAGCGGTCCTCCATGTTCCATGGCACTAAGCGCGACGCCGAGCGGGAGCTGCGACGGGTCGTGCGAGATGCCGAAGAGGGCCGTCTCGTCGGCGGCAGCGTGCTCGATGTCAGACCTGCTCGCCGGATGGCTCGATCTGTGCGCCGACAGCCTCTCACCCACCACCCTGCGCGAGTACCGGCGGCTGGTCGACAAACGCATCGTGCCTGCGATCGGGGCAGTGGCGGTCACCAAACTGACCACCCACGCCCTCGACGACTACTACCTGGCACTTTCCCGGGATGCCGGACTGTCCGCGGCGTCGGTCCGTCAGATCCATTCGATCATCCGCCGGGCGCCTCCGCCAAGCAGTGCGCTGGGGCTGGATCGAACACAACGTCGCGGTGAGCGCCACCAAACCACGGATGGCCCGATCCACCATCAAGCCTCCCTCCATGGGTCGCGTCCACGAGCTGCTCACCGAATCCGACCGCTACCACCCCTCCTTCGGAGTCCTGGTCCGCGTAGCCATCGCAACCGGCATGCGACGCGGTGAACTCTGCGGCCTCCGGTGGTGCGACGTCGAGCTCTCACGACGACAACTCCACGTCACCCAAGCCGTCGTCGCCGTGCCCGACGGCACCGCCATCAAAGCACCCAAGTCCGGCGCGACACGGCGCCTCTCAATCGACCACCAGACCGCAACCATCCTCGAAGACCACCTGGTGGCGATCCAGCGACAGCGCTGGGCCGCCGGAAACGCCACTCTGAACGGCGACGGGTATGTGTTCAGCCACGCTCTCGACGGCTCACGACCGCTCCACCCCGACAACGTGACCGCAGCGTTCCGACGGCTACCTTCCAACAACGGCACCGTGCGGCTGCACGACCTACGGCACGCCCACGCCACGCAACTGCTCTCAAATGGCGTCGACATCAGCGCCGTCCAGCAGCCGCCTCGGCCACGCGAACTCCTCGACCACACTCAACATCTACGCCCACGCCCTCGAGGAAACCGACGAGCGCTAGCCTCAGTCATCGGAGCGTTGCTAGGGCCAACCTGAACCGGCGACTGTCGGGTTATGAGCGATGGCGGGCGGTGGCGGACCTTGCTGGCCTGCACGAACCACGGTTGTTCACCGTTCGCCGGCCCCCCTTCGCCGTGTGAGCCTACGGGGCGGTAGATGACCGATTGATGTCAGGCGTCGCTGAGGATCGCTCCCGAGCTTGGGTGATCGTCGTTCCCGGGTGGCTAGCGCCGTCGTTTCCGAGCGGGCCAACCGGGCCACTCCGCCGGCACCCGAGCGCGGCCGACCGGCCTTGCCGGGTGGTGATATCGAGCGGTCGTGCTGGACGACCGAGTGGGGCGGAGGGGGTGCGAACTCAAGCGCAACTAGCACCGGATCGAGACCACTTGCTAGAGACTAGCGGGCTCGATTTCTCGCGTATCTACGCAGTCGGTGGCTGGTAGCTCGGGCGGAGGCTACTGCCCTCATCGACTTCTTCCGCAGTAAACAGGAGTTCCGCAGTTGATGAAGGCACTGTCCCCGCCGACAACGATGTCGTCAGCACCGCTGCAACGGAGGCTGAAGTTGGCAGTTCGACGATCCCGACAGCCGAGAGATTGTCGCTTGACCAGTAGGGACCAGCGACGACCCTGCCTCCGACACTCTCGAACAGGCCCTGGAGGACTTCTCGACGGCTGGAGATGCGCCGGCCGCCACAAGCGCCCGGACTGCTTCAGCGGTATAGGTTCCTCGTATCAGATAGTGTGCCATCGCATCCTCGTCTTCAGGGTTCTCGAAGGGCTTCGTGTCGCCTGCAACCTAGCTCCGGACGATCGGGCTCGCATCGTACGGCTCTACCTGAGTCCCGGCCCGGCCGGCGCCTCGCCCCCGGGGCGGTAGTGGTCGTTGCCGGATGGACCGACCGGGCCCTCCGCCGCCTGTGTCAACGGGCCATTGATGGGAGGATGTCCCGAGTCTCGTGGAACTTCGGGGTGGCCCGGGTGTGATGTTATGCGGTCTTGGCGAGTGGTTGGTGGATTCTGGTTTGTAGGTTGAGGGGGGCGGCGAGCTGCGCGAGTTGGCGGTGGCCTTTGACCCGGTTGTATTGCTCTTCGGCGCACAGGATCCCGGCGGCAGCCCAGCGCAGTCGCATGTCCCCGGGGACTGCCCCGGGGGCAGTCCCGAACCTCTACACCGCCCTCCACCACCTCCACACCACCGGACCCTGGCCCCTACCCACCTGAACAGTTACTCGACGGCTGCGTGCTGTACTCCCGTGGGGCGATCTGGTCGGTGACGCCGGCAACGGGTGGCCTGGGCACGCCGATCGACAATGCTCCGCCTTATCGTGCGAGCCAGGGCCTGGCTACTGTCGTCCTGGATGGGCCAGTGCCCTGGTGGGGTTTGGGCTAGCCTGCGGACCGTTCGGTCGCATAGGGAGGGGTTCCAGGTGGAGACATGGAACGGGTTGAGTGCTGCCGAGGCGATCGCTGTGGAGGCCGACGCCCGTTGGGATGAGCTGGAGGCAGGCTGTCGGTTTCCTGACGATCTGTATCGGGGGCTGGCTGGGGCAGGGGTGTTCACCCAACTTGTTCCCGCCGAGTCTGGCGGCGCAGGACGCAGCCCGTGCGACACTTTTGATCTGGGGATGGAATTGGCGCGGTACAACGGCAGCTTGGGCTGGATCGCCAGCCAGGGCGCGGCGATGATGGCCCTCTTTTACTCGCTGGCGTCGCCTGGGCTACGCGACGCGGTGCTGGGCGATCCCTTGGTCCGTCTTGCGGGTGTCAACACCGCGGTTGGACGGTTCCGCACGGCAGGTGATGGTGTCGAGATCAGCGGACGGTGGCCGTTCACCTCCGGCTGCGAGGGCTCGTCGTGGTGCGTGGTGTTGTTGTTGCCGGACGGGTCCAATGATCGCGGCGAGCTGCGTATGGCTTGTGTGCGGGCCGACCAATACCGGGTCGATCGCGATTGGGATCCGGATGGCTTGCGCGGCACCGGCAGTCATTCCATTGTCGTCACCGGGGAGTACTGCCCTTCGGATTACCTCTTCGACATCAACCTTCGATCAACTCTCGAGCATCCGGTGGCGTGCGCAAGTCCCGCGGTGGGCGGGCCGTGGCCGATCTCGGCGTCCGTTGCTGCCACCCAACTCGGCCTGGCCCGACGAGCCCTCGACGAGGCCACAGTGATCGTGGACAGCAAAGCGCCGGCGCCAACGTTCACGCCCCTGAGATCGAGCCACGCCGTACAACGCGAACTCAGCCGGCTCGAGGGCCTATGGTGGGCGGCGCAGGCCGGAATGCGAGAAGCACTGACTGAACTATGGGAGGCAGCCATTTCCGACGGTGTCTCGCTGCAGCACCGGCGCAAGGTGCCATCTGCAACCACACGGCCAACGCGGCCGCAGGGCGGATTGTAGAGGACAGCGTGGCTTCTCGCCGGGACCAGCGCTTTGTCGCATTCTCACCCGCTGGCCCGCTGCTTGCGGGATAGCCGGCCGTTGCTCGGCCACATCTCTGCGAATGAACGGGTCCTTGAGTACGCCGACCAGGTCCGCCAGAGCGGCGCCCAGTTGCCGTTCGCCCTGATCTGACCAAGGGCAGGCGCCGATCGACGTCGTGCGGAAGGCCGCGTCGTCACCGAGCGGGCCGACCGGACCAGTCCTCCGGACTGTTGGGGGGCGGATCGAATCCCTGAGCCTGCTATCGAGCTGGGCGCAAGTCGCGCCGGTCGAGAGACGGGAGGGCACGGTCTTTATGCCTCGCAGCGGTTGCGGTGCTGGAGTGGGCTTGGCTTCAGGCCGTTCCTCTAGCAACGAGAACAACGTCTGGGAAGGTGTAGCTGCCGCTGCCGTTCCTGTACGGGGCCGCACGCTCTCGAACCCCGTTCTCGATTCGGTCCTGGATCTCTTGGGGCTGCTCGTGGAGCCCGGTGATGATCCATCCCGAGTTGAGGAGGACGTCGAGGTCCTTGATGGTGACGGGCTTCTCCTTGACCTGGCAGTCGACCTCGCTATAGCCACAGCCCTGCAGCAACTCGACGTATACGAAGGGCTCGGCCACATCGAGAAGCGCACCACCAGGTACGGTCTCGGGCGGAAGCACAGCGGAAACCGCCTCGGCGAACGATCCCCAGGACGGCTGTCGAGACTGGATCGGGTGAACGATGACCAACCGCCCACCCGGCACCAGGACTCTTCGGATCTCACCGAATGCTTGCTCGGGCCGAGCCATGTGATGCGCACAGTAGTTGACGACAGCAAGGTCGAACCGGTCGGCGCTGAACGGCAAATCCTCGGCGTTGGCAACCCGGAAGTCCAGTTTCGGGTGGTGCCGTTGGGCTTCGGCGATCATCTGAGCCGAGAAGTCCACTCCTGTTACCTCGGCTGCGTACTCGCTGAGCTGAGCCGACAATACCCCGGGCCCGCACCCGACATCGAGCACTCGTTCCCGCGGATCGATACCTACGGCCTCTCGGATGAGGTCGAGCTGGCCGCTGTTCGCGGTGAGATTCGCCACATGCTCGACATAGAGGGGGGCGGCTCCTTCCCACGCACCATGCTCATAGAACTCAACCTTGTCCGGTTCGTACGACGCCATCACCAACCTCCCTCACCAAATCCGACTGCGCAGCAATCGGCCCCGCCGGGCAGTACACCACACGTTCGACGGCTCCGCATGAGAACAGGGTCGATGTTTCGTCGCGTTGACCGGTACTGGATCTCACCGGGGCGGCAGCACTCTCGGCCACCGAGGGTAACGAGCAAGCGGACGTCGAGCTGGCGAGCCATCAGAGTGCGGCGCTCCGGTCGGCATCGCGTAGGGATCGAGCCCTGGGCGCTCTGCTGGACCGCTCGGATCCTTCGCAGTGCGCCGGCAGGGTCCTTGCCTGACTCGGCCACGCCGGCCGAAGGTTACGTAGCCGCCCGATAACGACGTCGTGCCGACCGCCCTTGGCCACGGCACTCCGGCACTTAGGGTCCGCCGATGAATTACGTGGTTGTAGTTTGTTTGCGGCGAGGCTTCAGTGGAGTTCCAGCGATGGTGTAGTTCCATTCGCCGTGGAAGGCGTGTCCGGTGAGCGGGACGGCTTGGAGTTCGGCGTCGGTGACCTTGACACCTTTGGGGTAGCTGCCGGTGTCGCGTTCGGCTCGGACCTTGAGCCGGTACGGGTGGTGGTGGCGGCGATGAGGTCGACAACGACTTCGTGGCTGGTGAGGGGACGGCCTCGCCAGTTTATTGTGATGTGGGAGAAGAGGCGGTGCTCGATCCGGTTCCATTTCGACGTTCCGGGAGGGAAGTGACAGACCGTGATGATGAGACCGGTCCGAGCGGCGAGCTCGCCGAGCTCGGCGTTTCCAGAGGCGACCGCGGTAGCTGTTGGATCCTCCTGCATCGCCGGTGATCAGCAGCCGTTTCGCGTTCGGGTACAACACCTGGCCGGCGCTGTGCCACCACCTGGCGATGCTCGACGCCGCGAACGCCGCGGTGTCCCCGTCGCTCACATGTTTCTCGAAGCGCTCGGTCAACAAGCAATCGAATCAGGCATGAAAGTCGCCTGGTTCACGCTCGAAAACCTCGGCGGCTTGGTCCGCCGCCACCGAGCCGATGACACCGTCACCCGAGCCGTGACCCGCATCCTGCACTCCGAACTCGTCGTGATAGATGACATCGGGCTTCTCCCCGTCAGCCCCGACGCCGCCGAAGGCCTCTACCGCCTCGTCGACGCCGCCTACGAGAAACGCTCCATCGCCGTGTCATCCAACCTGCACCCCTCAGGATTCGACGGAAATCATGCCCAAAACCTCGCCGGCGCCACCGTCGACCGACTACTCCACCACGCCCACCTCTGCCTCACCACCGGCGACAGCGTCCGCCTCCAACAAGCAACCACCGGAATTGGAGTCAAGCCCCTGGCCTAAACACCGCGCAGCCCTGGTGGCCACCACCGCGCAACTCTGGTGGCCACCACCGCGAGGTTCCCATGACCGCCACCGCGCAGAAACCCGTGGCCATTGACAGTCGGCTCGCGTCCACCTCGAAGAGCGTGTGCTCGAAGCATTCTCTGGTGGTGCCATCGAATCCGGACGTGTCGACGCACACGTCGCAAACGTCGAGCCAGAACCGGTCATGTCGGGAGTAGCTGAAGTTGCCCAGGTACCCTCCACTGACACCGATCCAGTTGTGCACGAGCCTGCCGATCTCTCGACGGGTGAGCTTCACCGAGTCCATCGCCGACCCGATACTGCTTCCGCACTCAGCGGATCGATCCAGCACATGACCTCTATCGTGCCAGCCCATCGAGGCACTCCGACCGACTGACCTCGAGCACGTGTCGGCCGCGCGATCGGCTGCCGTGCCACCACCGCCCGTAGCGTTCGGCACTCACCCGAAGCCTCCGGCCCAGCATCTATTGCCCCTGCGGAAATCCCTCAGACACAGCTGGAGATCCTGCGGATCTCCGACCGGGAGATGGCGACAGCGCTGCGGCGCGGCATTGTTCGAGTGGTCGTGCTTGTCAACGTGACCGCCGCCTGCAACCACGTCGCGCCGCAAGCGCGTCCACGTCGATGGTGGACGATGCGATAGCGAGCCCGGGGCAATCGGACATTCCGTCGCCGGCCCGATCGGCGCCACCTCCCGGCAGCGTCCCGGCATCTCCTACTCGCCATGGGAGGTGGGATCCGTTGTCACGTCATAGCTCTCGGCAGGGTCCCTACGTACGGCATGGACAACAACACCGCCAGGCGAACAGTCACAGTAGAGGAGGCCACGGATGCTCGGTTGCTCACGGCCACGGCCATGCCCCAGCCTCCGCCGGCAGTTGGCACGCTGCCGCGACGAGCGGTGCATCAGCGCCGAGCGTGATTGGGTCAACACCTTCGCCGTGCACCACGAAGCGATCGATTCGGCCGCAACTTCAGCGCTTCAACCTGGCCGACGGGTCGTTGAGACGCCAACGGGCCGGTCACGACAGGAGCAAATCTGTTACTCCATTCCGAACGAAACGGCCCGAACACCTCAACGCGATCGTCAACACGATCCTCAACGACACCAGCGAACTGATCTGAACGACGCGGTTTCAGCCTCAACGATGCGCTCTGCTGGCCAACGGCGACCTCAACGCGCTCTCGGCGGTCTCGATGGGCCGGCCGTCCAGACGCACCACGTTCATTGACTCCGCCACCCGGGCCCCTGTGTCGCGTCCGGTCCGTCGCGTGCGCTTATCCCCATCGACCGACTCAAACCTGGAGGAATCCCCTTGTCTGCCAAGCTCACCTACACCGTTACCGAGGCCGCCCAGCTGCTCGGCATCTCCCGCACAAGCGCCTACGACTGCGTGCGGCGAGGCGAGATCCCCGCCCTTGTCCTCGGCCGGCGCATCGTGATCACCCGCAACGCCCTTGAACACCTGCTCGGCCCACTCCCCATGGCCGCCACGCACGTCGACCGCGACCACTCGTGACGAATCCCAACACACCCCCAGCTCGCTCCCGTGCGACCGCAACGACAACGCGGCCAACACGTCTGAAATGAGGCTCACAGACTTGCCGGTTCCCCAAGGGGAACCGGCTGAAGGCACAACACCACCACCAAGCCACCGCCACGCCGCAGCTACCTCACCCAACGCCATGCGCACCATCGAAGCCTCCAACACGAGCGCCGACCCCATCCGCTACCGGCAGCGCTGGCTCGCCGACCTTTTCCTCGCCCGCGACGAAGCCGCCGAACAATGGGCGCAGGCTGGCGCAGTCCAAGAAGCGTCGCTCCAGGCAGCCATCGACGCCATGCAACGCAGGGAAACCCGCCGCACGTGTCGCCCGTCAACACGAACAAGCGATACAACGCTTGCGTACCGCCGAAGATGCCGAACAACGACGGCTGCGACGCAACGCCCGCCAACGCGCCAGCTACGCCCACAGACGCAACCGAGGACACGCCGATCCCGAGGGCCGTACCGGGCTCCGCACAGATTGCGATCGTCGTCGACCCCGGTGCCTACGCCACCGTCAAAGCCGAGGCCTACAGAGCGGCGCACATCAATCCCCGTCGTTCTCGGCGAGATCCTCACCACCACCAAGCTCCCTGACCGTGCCAGCTCCAGAAGTCCGGTCCCCGATGGCAGCGCACAGGACAAGGACGACACGCCAACCAACACGCCCGGATCGCCATAGATAGCGACATCTGGCATCAACTTCACCTCGACGCCATCAACTCCAACTACACCACTGGCCACTGGGTCGGCCTCCATATCGAACACTGGGCACAACCCAATGAGTCCCGCCCTTTGGGGCCAGCAAGCCGCTGCTGACCACAGCCTCGGCGAGGGCCCGTGTGTGTGTGTGTCGGCTTCGCATCTCACGGAAAATCTCACGCACTCGTTGCGACACGCTAACAATGGGCACGACGGGACGAACTCGCTGCGGACAGAACGCCTGCTCAGGGCGTCGCGAGGCGTCTCAACGGACGGCTGTCAAGGCCCTCTTAATCCGCAGGTTCTCGGTTCGAATCCGAGGGGGCGCACCGCAAACGGGCAGGTCAGGGCGGTAGTGGACGCCCGGAGCGGCCGATCACCCGGCAGAAAGTTTGGCGCCAGCGGCGCGTTAGACCGACTGATAGACACCCCGATAGACTGCGCCGGTGGGGCAGGCCGCGGACCCGTTTGAGTCCAAGATCGACCGCTCGGGGTGCCACCACCTCTGGACGGGTAGCAAGTCCGCCCGCGGTGCCGGACAGGTACGAATTGGCGGCAAGCTGCACACGGCGGCCCGGATCGCTTGGGAACGGGTCCACGGGGCCGCGCCGGAAGGCGCCAAGGTCCTGTCCTGCCCCACCGAACCGGCCTGCGTTCGCGTCGAGCATCTCCACCTGAAACAGGCGAAAGCGAAAGACATCGGGCGCCGCTCAACCCGCGGCAGCGGCTCAATGAGCCAACTCGGACCGGACACCTGGAAACTCACCGTCGACGCTGGCCGCGACGGTCACGGTCGAAGGCAGCGGGTCTACCGCACCGCGAGAGGCACCCGAGCAGACGCAAGCCGAGCACTCGCCGCCCTGGTCACAGAAATAGGGGAAAGCCCTGCCGTGCCAACGTCCGCTTCGAGAAACTTGACCGTCAACGAACTGGCTGAGTGGTACCTCGCGTTCGCCCGAGACGAACGCGGGCTCGAGCATTCCACCTTGGTCGGCTATCGCGAGGTCTACGACAACTGGCTGCGACATCACATCGGGCACATGAAAGCGGCCGGGCTCGACGGCGCCGCTCTCGACAACGCGTTCGGCCGCATGCGCCGAGGCGGGATGTCCGACAGCCGCATGAACAACGCCCGGGCGTTGATCTCCGGGGCCTACAAGTGGGGCCAACGCCACCACAAAGTCCCCGTCAACCCCGTCGATCGCTTCGAGTTGCCCTCCAGCTCCAGCGCCCCCAGGCCCACCGCCACCCCTGAGCTGGACGAGCTGCTCCGGCTACTCAACGGGGCCGAGGACCACGATCCCGAACTCGCCCCGGTGCTCAAGCTCGGCGCCACCACCGGCATGCGCCGAGGCGAACTCTCAGGTTTGCGCCGAGACCGCCTGCGCCTCGACCGAGGCGAACTGGTGGTGGACACCGCCATCAACGACGCCGGCGGGATCGTCGTCGAGAAACCCACCAAGACCAAACACAATCGCACCGTCAGCCTCGACCCCGTCACGATCGGCCTGTTGCGCCAGCACCTCGCGGGCATGGACCAGCGCGCCGCCACCTGCGGCGCCGCTGTGCCCGAGAACGGTTTCGTGTTCAGCCTCGACCCCACCTGCCGGACGCCGATGCGACCCGAACTGATGACCAGACGCATGCGACAGCTCCGCGAGGCCCTGGGCATCCGCCTCGGCGAGTTCGACGCCACCATCCTCGCGTTGCGCAAGTGGACCAGCACCGAGCTGATGGACGCCGGCTTCAACCCCTCAACGGTCAGCGGCCGCCAAGGCCACAGCGTGCAAGTCATGCTGGCCCACTACTCCACCCACCGCCGCTCCGCCGACCAAGCCGCCGCCCAACACCTCGGCCACAAAGTCCACGGCCCCCAGGAAGACACTCACAGCACATGATCCATGGTGCGGCGCCAGCCCCATCCAAGCCGCACCCACTCCGGGCACCGATTCCATCCGGGCAGGGGAGTTGCCGCGGCCACGAGACCATCACGCACGGTTGCACAGACCATCACCCGTCGCTACGGACGACAACGCTCCCTGCTGCGGTGACCACCCGTCACCCCGAACAAGTGGCGCCGACCCCATAGCCGGGCTCGAGAGATGCGCTTACAAGCCGGCGTGGCTCGGCCAGGATCAGCGAGCCAGCACCAGTGACCAATCCCGTGATTGGATGGGTCATTGCCATGTGATTCATAGTGGTATATGGTTGTGCTATGGTGACGGTGAGCAGGCCCGAGCTGCGGGCACATGATCATGCGATGCGAGTCCCTTTCGCAACAGCAGCGAAAGAGCTGCGAGATCTGCTGACACCTCGGCTTGTCGCCTACCTCAGCGGGGTTCGCGAGACACGAGCCGTTCACCAGTGGGCCGACGGGACCCGAGAAGCGAAATCCGGCGAGGTCGAGGACCGCATTCGCTTCGCGTTGCAGGTCGCGCTGCTGCTCAGCGAGCACGACGCACCACGTGTCGTCCAAGCCTGGTTCCAAGGACTGAACCCACACCTCGGGGACCGCTCACCCGCAAGACTCCTTCGCGAAGGTGATCTCGACGAATTCGGTCCCATGGTGCTCGCCGCGGCGAGAGCCTTCCTCGTCGGCGGGTGAGACAGGCCGCCGCACCGACGGTGCTCTACCGGCTCGGGCGACGCCCCGACCCGTGGGCATGGCCGGACTGGGCCTACGCCGAGGCCGACGGCACGTTCGGCAACCGCTACGACGACCCCCAGGGGATCTACCGGGTTCTCTACGCCTCAACGCAACGAACTGGAACCTTCGTGGAGTGTCTCGCCTACTACCGTGCCGACATCCACGTCATCGCGGAACTCGCAGCCATCATGGGCGACGAGGGCGACAACGAACCTCCTGCCCCCGGCGTCGTGCCTAACGAATGGGTAGACCAACGCTGCGTCGGGCGGGCCGTACTTTCCGGGGACTACGCCGATGTCGGCCACCACCAATCACTCGCCGAGCTACGCGCCGCCCTCGCCGCCCAAGCAGTCCACCACGGCCTGCACGATCTCGACGCCGCCACCATCCGACTGACCGCCCCCCGAGCCCTGACCCAAGCCATATCCCGCTACGTGTTCAGCCAAACCATCAACGGCCACCGACGTTGGAACGGGCTCACCTACCTCTCAAAGCACGGCGACAACCTCCGCAACTGGGCCATCTTCGAGCCCGCAGATCCCGACATCATCGACATCACCAATTTCACAAACCAAGACCCCGGCCTCAACGCCGCTCTCACACTCCACAACCTACAACTCGGGTAACGACCCAATCCTCCATTCACGCGTGACTATTCCGACCGGTCCTCGCCGGTGGGGCGTGCATCTGCTTCCCCCGCGGGTGTCAGTCCTCAGGGACGCAAGCTTCTTCCTGTGGCGCTGGCACGATCATGGTCGTGACGATGCTTATCCAGGAGGATCCAAAACAGGCCATATGACATATGCTGAAATAGAGCAAGCGATCGCCGGGCTGTCTACTCTTCACGAGATCAACAACGTCTGGCCAGCAGATGCCGATGATCGTCCCACCGACGTGCTGTACGCGCTGGATTCTATAGCGTTAGGACTGTCATTCTCCAAATTCCTCCCGATCAGCGTACGACCGGCGTCCGGTGGTCCGCCTTGGGTCCACGTAGACGGGAACCCCTCAGAAGTCGCCCTGAGACTGTCCTCCGCCCTGGACCACCTCTCGACGCCGATTCTGCGCAGCCGGATCGGGCTTTTCCTCTGGTGGAACCTGCCCGACCGGAGCGTCGGGATACTCAATCAGACGCTCGAAGCGTCAGTAGTCGTGGCGCGCACGTCTCCGGACCCGACGGATAGGTTGTCAACGATCTGGGCGGCATCTGAGCTGGCCCGATCGACGAGGCGCCATGGCGATCTCGACGCCTTGCGTGCCTGCACCGCCGACGCCGCCTTTATGCTGGCCTTCGCCGACCATGATGCGGCCGAACTCCTAGGGCTGCGGATGGACGGCGGCCTCATGTTCCTCTATGGCATCGCTGCCGCGTGGGATCCGCTTCCAATCCGCCGCGAGTTGAACGCGGTTTGCGAGATCGCGGCAGCGCCGAATCCATCCGTTCACCTTGCCCTCCCCTCACCTACCGTCCATTGATTGGATTCACAGGATTCGATATCTACTCGCCAGCGGATCCGACGACGAGCGTGTACGGGTGGTGGAGGAAGTCGTTGCCGATCGCCAACTTGCGGCCAGGCGGTCTCCTTTCCCTCGCGGAGCGGCACCGCCGCTGATGGAGGCCGCAGAGTTGTCTCGCTCCATCGAAGACGCCGCCTTCGAAGTTCAGCAGTTGCCGAACAAGTCCCCTTTGCGGTCCCGAATGCAACAGCTCACAGAAGATCTCGTAGTCGAACTCCAAGACCTCAGCTGGCGGCACAACCACCCGCGGCGATCCCTCGTGTCCTCAGAAGATCTGAGCGAGGATGCGCAAGCGGCCCGCGACGAATGGCGCTGCGAGTTGGCGGACGTTCCGCCGTCTGTCGAGCATCGCTTGGTTTGGCTGGGAAGCCGGGGTTCGATCCTCGGCGCTCCTGCGGGACTTGAGGTCGCAGCGCAAGAGCACCGCCGTAGCATCGGTCAGTTCCGCTCGACTGTCCGGGCGTACGGTTTCATGGCACCGGACACCCTCCGAAGGCAAGACTTGGACGCACTTGCGTTCGCCGAGATGGCTCGACATCGATTTGTGGCCTGGGGAGAGGTCGCCGCCGAGGCGTTGCAGACCGCCAATTTGGATGTCGAATTGACACTTCTCTTTCAAGGTGCGTTGGTCGCCGAAGCTGTCGCCGAGCGATTTGCCCATGCACTGAGGTTGTTCGTCGCCGGCGACGCCGACGCTGCCGCCCACATCGTGATACCAAGGATCGAAGCGACTATTCGACAGGTCGCGATCGCCCGGAAGATACCGGCGTTGGAAGTCGCCTACCGCTCATTGGGAAACATCTCGTTTCTCGACCGGCTGCTTCGTCGGATCAGCGACGGCGCTCCCCTGAGCGACCGTCCAGTGTGGAATCAGTTCCGACTCCTGTTGACCGACGATCAATGCGTAGGCATTCGAAACGTCTCAAGTCACGGGCTCCGGCGAGATATTGGGATGATAGAATCAACGTCGATCGAGGAGGCGGCCCTTCTGCTTCATGTCGCAGCCTTTCTCTCAACCTTGGACAAGGCCGGTAATTGCAAAGAAATGTCGCATTAGTCGACAATAATGATTGCAACGAAACCGCTCACCATCGACCCACCTGGTCAAGATCTTTAGATCAATGATGTCAGCATCCTGCGTCCGGTGAAGTGGAGCGATCTGCGCCGATGTCCTCCGACCATCCGCGGGCGCCTGATCGGCATGCCCTTTGAGAGTGACCATCGGTGCTGGGGACCTGGGCCGGGCAGGCGACGACGCAACCCGCCCGTTGATCTCTACCGAGCGCACCTCGTCGGGCGGGCACTGGTCATCTTCGGCCACGCCATCACCAAGATGGAGTTCGGCACCGAACTTTGTCGGCTGGGGCGCAGTCCGCCGGACCAGACTCGCCGCAGTGCGCGGCACCGCCAAGATCTCCTGGCCCGACCCCGAAACTGCTGGTGCATCGCGAGGCGGAAGGCCGCGTGCTGCACGGGACGGCACGCGCTCGCTCAAGCGGCCCACACGGCAGAGGCCTGGATCGCCGGGACGACCGTCCGGCGAACATGCGGTTGGTCTCCAACGACGCCGTGTCCCAACGAGGCACCGAATTCGAACTCGTCACCGACCTTCCTCCACCGAGCGCATAGATCGAATGGATCCACCGGCAACGGCCACCGAGCGCGAGCCCCAGGGAAAGACCGAACCGGTCGCTATATCCGCTGGCCGTGTCGCCCTCGCGTGCCGTACTGCGGACAGCGCAAGCACGTTCCCCAACCGTCGACCTGCGGATTACGGCCGGGGTCTTGGCGCCTAACTTGGCGCCAAACTCCACGGACTGGGGCCCACCAAACCGCGCTAGGCGGACGACCGTCTGTACAGAAGCCCACGTGAGAGCACTAGATCCCACCCACTGGACAGTCCTTTCGGGACTCTTAATCCGCAGGTTCTCGGTTCGAATCCGAGGGGGCGCACCACAAACATGCAGGTCAGAGTCGGTGCGACCCTCTGCTGTAAGCCATCGTGGTTGCTTTGGCGCCTAACTTGGCGCCAAAGTCGGCCGACCTCGTGGTCGGGGTGGGAAACGAGGCCGGAGCGGTGATCGAGTCCAAGTGTTCATACCCCTGCTAAGCGCAGCGGGCCGGCCGAATTCGACACCTTGTCCCGAGATTTCCCTGCGAGCAGCGAGCCGCTCGGGGGTGACCACCCCAGCTGTGGCCGTCACACTCTGGCGGCCACAGGCGTCAGGAGGTTTGGTCTGGGTGAGCGTCCTCATATCCCACGCTAAGCGCGTCCGGCAGGCGAGATTCGACAACCAGTTCCTCGAGGCCGCCGTTGCGGTCTGACGTGAACACGATCCGAGAGCCGTTGAGCGACCACTCCGGGTTCCGTCGAGAACGTCGTTGGCGGTGAGCCGCCGCGGCGCGCCCCCATGCAGGTCCCGCACGAAGATCTCAGGTTCGCCATCCCGATCCGGTGCAAAGACGAACGAGCCCACCGAGGGACTGGACCGACCACAAGCCACCGACATGGCGACCAGAGCCGCCACCAATGACGGCGAGCGCAGCGCGGCCATACGCGCAGAACCGTGAACCCGGTCCCGGGGGTGTGAGCGGCTCGACGCGTCGTTCAACAGGGCCGCTACCACCTTTGGGTACGGCCCGCCGCCGCCGCCACCGTGTAAGCGCCCAGCGGTCCCATAAGCGCACGTCGCACGCCAACCCGACGGGGAGGTGTCATGGGCCCGTGCAAGCGGCTCAGTGCGTAGCGGCAGGGGATTTGGGTGTGCTGATGCCGGCGACGAAGTAGCAGGCCGCCGTGATCAGCACGGGAGGATGTCCCGAGTCTCGTGGAACTTCGGGGTGGTCCGGGTGTGATGTTATGCGGTCTTGGCGAGTGGTTGGTGGATATTGCTGTGTAGGGCGAGGGTGGCGGCGAGCTGTGCGAGTTGCCGGTGTCCTTTGACCCTGCGGTATTGCTCTTCGGCGCAGAGGATCCCGGCGGCCGCCCACCGCAGGCGCATGTCCCCGGCCCGGCGGTGCGGGTTCGCTCCGGTGGGCGGGGTCCAGTTCCTCACGTTGTGAGCGTGGGCTTTGACGATCTCGATGGTTGATTCGACCGGGTTCGTGGTGGCCAGGGTCCGGGCGAGGGTGCCGTTGATCCCGAGCTTGTTGATGGTCACGGTCTCCGCGAGGCCTTCGCGTAGTGATGCTGCGGCGTCAGGCCAACGCAGCTCCAACTGGGCCGCGAGCGCTTCAAGAGCGGCGGTGGCTTCGCGCCAGTCCGGGTTCGCCCACGCCGCCCGCAGCTTGCGCCGAACAAAGGACTTCTCGACCTTGGGGAGGTAGTCAAGAACGTTCCGTTCCTTATGAGCCCTGCACCTGGCGATGACGTAGGGCTGCCCGTCGAACACCCGGCGTATGGCGGCATGTAAGCCTTTGCCGCCGTCCAGCACGAACAACACCCCCTCGGAGACATCGAGCCCGCGTTCCACCGCCCCGGGGAGCAGGTCCGAGCAGACGGTGCCGTTCTCGGTGGTGCCTTGCACCAGACCGAGGCAGTGCTTGTTGCCTTCGGCGTCCACGCCGAGGGCAGTGATCATGGCTTGGTCGCCTAGGTCGAAGCCGTCGATGTAGATCACCAACCACCGGCTCCCGGACAGGTCCCGATCACGGAGCTCAGCCAGCCGGGCGGCGGTGGCGGTCACGAACCGGCGTGACACCGCTGATTTCGAGGTTGATCCGGCGGCGATGTCGCCAATGGGTTCCAGGGCAGCGGTGGCGTAGTTCCGGGTCGACACCCCTGCCAGCATGGCGGTCACTGCTCGTTCGGAGAGCAGATCGACCTGCTGGAAGCAGTCCCACGTTTCCAGGCGGACCTCGCCGCCTTCAACAGCACGGACCCGGGGCCGGCGGAGGGGGACGCGCCGCCCACCAACAGGGACCGACCCGTCCTCCTGACCGTGACGAGACGCGCGTTCGGGATGGTTGGTGGCGTCCTTTCGGGCCGACGATCTGATCGACTTCCGCCGCCATCAGCTCTTGCATGACGCCCAAGCCGATCTGCACCGACGCTGCGAGCAGTCCTTGGCGGACCGTTGCTTGGAACGTTTCGAGCTGGCCGGCGGCGATCTCCGCCAACCGGCCGGAAAGTTCGGGGTGGGACAGGTCAACCATCCCGATCCCTGGCATCAGCCGCAAGCCGGCTCTCACCCCTACCGGACACCGGCTTGGACGTGGTTGACTTCGACATGTTGGTCCTCCTTCTCGACATCGAGTGTTTGAGACCCCTCGAGCCTGCCACCGGCAGGACCCGAGGAGGAGGACCACCCCTCTCAGAATCCACGACTACCGGGACAACCTCCAGCACGGCGAACCACACACTGAATGCCACGACAGCGTCCGTGCCCCAGTCGTCACCAAGGATGGGCAGGCTGACGAGATAGATCACCGGTAGCGACCCGGCGAGCACCGCTGACGCCTTCAGCCGCTTCCGCCTGAGTCGAGCACCGTCGGTGACATCCATCGAGCGCGCCAACTTGCTGCGTTGTGTGACACCTGCAGACCTTCGTCCGCACCCGATGGTGCTCGAATGTTGCGGAAATCCTGGTCACAGCGCAGATTGCGGGCCCTCGAGGCCGATCTCGTATTTAACCGGAGGAGCCCGTGGGATGGAGTTGCAGTGACGAAGCTGTGTGGGCAAGCCGCAGAGCAGCCCGGTCGACACCGCATCGAGGTCCGCGTGACTCCCGAGCAGGACGTGTTCATCCGCGAGGCAGCCGACAGAGAGGGAGGGCACCACCGTCACCGCGTTCGTTCTCGACACCGTGACGGCCCGTGCCCGAGCTGGTCGAGTTGTTCCGCCGCCACCCCGAGACCCCCGAAGCGTGACCGACCCCGAGCCGCGGGTCATACGACTCGACGAGACCCACGACCTCGGTGAGTTCGACTCGGGAAACGCCGAGCTCGACGGTTGGCTCCGACGCCGCGGCATGGCCGCGCAGCAGGTGGATTCGGCCCGTACGTGCGTGGCCGTGCGAGCCGGTCGGGTCCTCGGATATTTCAGCCTGACGATGGGGCCGGTGCTGCGGGCCGAGGCCCGGCCCGGCTGGCGCGGGGTCTGCCCGACTACCCGGTCGGGATGGTGCTGTTTGCCCGCCTCGCGGTCGACCTGAGCGAGCAGGGCCGGGGTCTGGGTCGCGGCTGCTGGCCGACGCCCCGCGCAAGGCCGTCACCGGCGGCGAAGCTGCCGCGGCACGACTTGTCGTAGTCGACGCGATCGACGATCTGGCGGTCGCGTTCTACCAGCGGCACGGCTTCATCGCGGTCCCCGAACACCCCCGCCGGCTCTATCGACGCGTGAAGGACATCCGCGCGAGCCTCGATCAGTCGGGATGATCACGGACATCCGTGACCACCGACTGAAATGCCACGAACCCCGATGGTTGCCAACCAGTCCGCCGTGCGGGCCGCTGTGACGAATGGACCCCAATTGCGGTGGGTCCTGGCGGTCGTCGGGACTCGTCGACCAACCCCGCCTTCCAAGCGCGCCGTGTCACGGGACGTCAACGATGGTCATGATCTCCTCATCCTCATCGTTGGTGTTGTCGCTGAACATGTATGTGTGCGCGGCCTTCAGGGTGAAGGTCAACACGACGGTGGTACCCGGTGCGATCGATTTGAGGCCGCCGGGAAAGTCGATGGGTAGCGGCGGCGGACCATTCTGTCCGCCTTCCATCCAGGCGCCGACCTCTTCACCGCCGCTGAGATCGGTGCCACTGGGGACTCCTCCGATGTTCATCTCGTGGGGGCGCGTGCCGGTGTTGGTGACAGCGACGACGTGCGTGCCGGCTGTGAGGGTTGGGACCGTGATCGCGTCGTCGCCGAGCGTGATGGCGAGGTCGGCCTTCGGCACGACGGTCTGCTTCGAGTCGGTCACCGTGAACATTGTGATCATCCCGTGTTCGAGGTGGTTCATGCCATCGGCGGCGGGAAAGTGGCAGATGAAGGCGTACGTGCCGGGAGTGAGTGTTCGCGCGTAGCCGAGTTGGTTGCCGGCTCCGATGGCGGTGGCACCACCCGGGTCGGCGATCAGCACCGCGCTGTCTGGGGCGTCTTTCTCGAACAGGGCTGCCGCCTCCTCGATCGTGGTGCCCGGTTCGAGTTGGGCGAGGCCGAGTTCGTGCGCCAGCGAGCCGACGTTGGTGATGTCGAGCTCGACGGACGGTCCGGTGATGGTCTTGGGCATGGTGATGGAGTAGTCGGCGAGCTCCACCTTGACCGGCCCGGCGGAAAGGCTCGGTGCGTCACTGCCGCACGCGGAGACGAGCGTGGCGGCGAGGACGGCGACAGGGATGAGGGCGAGATGTTTCACGGCAGTTCCTCCGAGTGACGGCTGGGTGTAGTGCACGATGCGCCCAACGTCGTGGACGGCACATCGGCCTCCGGTCACCGGTTTGTCACAATGGTCTCGTGACACCGGCCCCTTGCATGCGCCGCTCAGCCGGTCGAAGGTGATCGGGTGACTCGCGCGTGGGTTCGGCACGGACTGCTCGGTACCGCCGTTGTGCTGGGCGTCGCGGGAGCCGTCGGATCGCTGCGTACCGGTGACTTGCCCGGCAACGGTGACAGTTGGGGACTCGCGGTCTCGTTCATCGGCTTCGCGGTGTTGGGTTGGGCCGTGAGCGGACGGCGACCGGAGCTGCTGATTGGTTGGCTGCTTCTCGCTGGTGGCACCGTTGGCGTCACCGCTTTCCTCGCCTCGTGGTGGTCGTTCCTATCGTTGATCCATGATCCGGGGTCCCTGCCCGGTGGTCCCGTCGCGGCGTGGCTTGCGGTGTGGCTGTCTGCACTGCCGTGGACGCTCGTGCTCGTCGCGCCGCTCGTGTTGTTCCCGACCGGCCACACGCGCAGCCGTCGCTGGTTCTGGTTCGGAACCGCGATCGGCGTGATCATCGGCACCTTGGTGACGGTCGCTGCCGTGGTCTCGCTTCCGGTGGCGGCGCGCAATGCGGCGGAGCTCATCGACGCCCCCGGCATCGCACAGGCGGGCGCAGCCGATTTTGCGCTCGGTCTGCAGGCGATCGCCCGGCTGGTCGCGTTCGTTGCCACCGTGGTCGGCCTCGTCGGCCTTGTCGTCGCTCGCCATCGTGTTCACGATGAGGACCGGCGGCCGTACACATCGGCGCTGGTCGGTGCCGCTGTCGTTGTCGCCATGTTCATGATCGACGCGCTGGTACCTGTCCTCACCGGTGAGCGGTACGCGCTGCCCGAGGCGGTCACGGCACTGGCGATCGTGGCGCTGCCAACCTCGATCGCGATCGCAGTTGTCCGTTTCCAGCTGTATGAGCTGCGCGCCCTTGTCAATCGCTCGGCCCTCGTTGTGCTCACGGGCGTCGCGCTCACCGCGGTGTATCTCGGCGTTTTGACGCTGTTCGCTGCTGCCGTTCGCGACAGCACGCCTCTCACAGTGTCGGGCGTTGTTGCCGCAGGTGCTGTCGTAGCAGTGAGCGCGCCGGTCGCTGCAGCGGCGACGCGGATGACTCGACGATGGTTCGGTCGCGGCGACGCGCCGGCATTGATGGCCACTCGCTTCGCCGAGCAACTCCCCGTCGACGGCGATCCGCTCGCCGCCATGCGCGTCCTGGCCGAGACGATGCGCAACGAGTTGCGGCTCGGCTCGATCGAGTTGACCGTCGATGGACTCGACAGCACCAGAATCGGCGAACCCGGCGGACCGGTCACACGCGTCGAGCTGCGTTACGGGCAATGCCGTGTCGGTGACGTGATGGTCACCGCCAGACAAGGCGAGTCACTCGCCGCCGTCGACAGGCGGACGCTGAGCGACATCGCCGGATACGTGTCGATCGCGGCCGAGGCGATCCGCGTCAGCGAGGATCTGCGCAGCGCTCAACACGCGCTCGAGAGCGCCCACTCCGAGGAGCGACGCCGCGTGCGCCGCGACCTCCACGACGATGTCGGTCCAACCTTGGCCTCAGCACGATTGAAGCTGGCCGCCCAACGGCGCCATCTGCCCGACGGAACCTCGGTTGAGGACATCATCGACCAACTCGCCGACGCAATCCGCGGGCTCCGGCGGGTGGTCGATGGACTGCAACCATCAGTGCTCGAAGACGTCGGTCTCGTCCCCGCACTGCAGATCCTCTTGACCGACATCCGCCAGACGACCGGGATGCACATCACCTTCGACGCGCCCTCGATGCTGCCAGACCTACCCACAGCAACGTCCAGTACGGCTTACCGCGTGGTAGCGGAAGCACTCGCCAACGTCGTACGCCACAGCCGAGCGACGGTGTGCACGCTTCGCGTCGACCACGATGACGGCATACTGCACATCGAGGTTGCCGACAACGGCCACGGCTTCGACACCTCGATAAAGACGGGGATGGGCTTGCGCAACATTGCCAACCGGGCCGGTTTGGCGGGCGGCATCGCCACCATCTCCAGCTCCCCCGAGTCGGGCACTACCGTCGTACTGGAGGTACCGGTGTGACCGTCGACGTCATCCGTTTGGTGATTGCGGACGACCATCCCGTCTACCGCGACGGACTCGCCCGGCTGCTCGCCGAGATCGGCGGTTTCGACGTGGTCGGTGTTGCTGCCGACGGCCTCGAGGCAGTCGAGCGAGCTGCCTCGCTCGCTCCTGACGTCGTCGTGATGGACATTCGCATGCCGAACCTCGACGGCATCGAGGCTACCCGTCGAATCACCTCGGCGAACCCGAGCACGGGTGTGGTCGTGCTCAGCATGTTCGAGGAAGACGAACTCGTTTTCGCCGCGGTCCGAGCCGGAGCCCGCGGCTACCTGTTGAAGGACGCCGACGAGGACCAGATCGCCGCGGTGCTACGAGGGATCGCCCACGGCGAGGCGATCTTCGGTCCGACAACGGCGCGCCGTTTGCTGGAGATGCTCGGACGGGTGCCGAACCAGCCCGATCGCCCAGCGCCCGACCCATTCCCACAGTTGACCGAACGCGAACGCGACGTTCTCGAGCTGCTCTCACGCGGAAAGCGCAACGCAATGATCGCCGGCGAGCTGTTCCTCAGCGAGCGGACAGTGCGCAACTACGTGTCGAACATCTTCACCAAACTGCAGGTAGCCGATCGTGCCCAGGCAATCGCAGCCGCCCGCGACGTCGGCATCGGCCAGCCACCGAAGTAGCGCACGAAGCCGAGCTCGACTGCCTCACCGACGCCGGTCGCCTCGCCATAGGGGCAAGCCAACCAAAGTCACGTCGAGAACTCAACACACTACACGTCCGGGAACCAGTCCGCGAACACGCTCTCATCGACCACTCGACCCAGGTTCATCGCGTAGAGCCGGATCAGTGGAAGCAGCCCGAGACGGTGCCGGTGCCTTGACGAATCGATGTGAGTGACTGGACATGAGATGCTCCTTTCGGAACGGTTTGGGGTAACAGTGGTCAGTCGCAGTTGAAGACGCCGTAGGCCTCGCCGAGTTGGTCGAGTTGCGTGCGGCCCGGTAGGTCTTGCTGCTCCGCGTTCACCATGGCATCGGCGAAGGCGGGCTCCGTGGCAGCGAGGTCAAGGCCGTCGGCGATGACATCGGCGGCAAGCGCTATGGCCTCGGCGACGAGCTCGTCGCCTTCGGGCGGCGTCAGGGCGCGGAAGGCGGCGATGTGCTCGCGGTAGATGGGCCCGAACTCGGCCGAGAAAGCTGCCAGTTCAGCGGCGGTTGGTGGGTCGGACGTGATCGTTCGTGAGCCGATCTCGTCTCGGACGCCGCCGAGCTGGTCGCAGAAGATGAGGTCGGCCTGCTCAACGAACTGCGTCTTCGATGGTCCTGACGCGGTGTCATCGTCGCCGCATCCGGCCACGACCCCGATCAGCGCGGCCCCCAATACCGCTGCCGTTACCAGTCTCCGGCTTCCGTCGTGCATGTGTCGCTCCCATTCGCTCGTGGACAATCAGAGCGTCGGGTTGGCGCCGTCCCGGTGTCATGGTGCTGGAGCCACCGCGCTGGCGGGCAAGACGCCCGGGGCACCCGAGGCCGCAGTCCCCAGACATCGGGACGGTCCAACGATCATGATGGGTGGCGATGAACTCCCTTTCAACGACGCGTGGATCAGAGGCCGAGGCGGCTAGCGCATGGTGGCCGCTGGCAGCAGTCGTTGTTTGCTTCGCGATCGTGCCGACGAGCATGACGCTCGCGTGGCGGTCCTTCGAGACCGAGGGCCAGGACCTGTGGGCGAATGTCGGGCTTGCCGTGGCTTGTCCCGCTGCAGGTGCGTTGATCCTGCGGAGGGTTCACAACCTCGTTGGATGGCTGCTGATCGAGGCAGGTGTCGCCGCTTCTATCTTGCTGATCACGCTCACCTACGCCGAGCGTGCGCTTGTCGACCGGCCCGGATCACTCCCGGCAGGATCGTTCGCCGCGTGGGTAGCTAACTGGGCGTGGGTGCTCGGCTTTCTCCCCGTGATGACTCTTCTGCCCTTGCTGTTCCCCGACGGTGAGGTCCTGTCGCGGCGGTGGCGATGGTTCGTTGGGGTAGCGGTGGCTGCGATCGCCATCGGAGTCCTTGGCGGGATGTTGATGCCGGAGATTCCGATCCGCGACCGTGAGCCCATCGCCAACCCGCTTATCCGAGTTGACCTTGGCGCCATCACCGGCATCGCCGAGACGCTATTCGCGCTCTGCGTTCCTGTCGGCCTACTCTCCGGCCTTGCGGCCGTCGTCGTGCGGTGGCGCCGAGGCTCGGTGAGTGTCCGCCAACAGCTGAAGTGGCTGGTGCTCGCGATATTGGCGGTCGCCGCGGCCGTGACCGTCGGCACGGTGCTGCTGGCCGGTGTCGCCGAGGGTGTCGCCGCCGCCGTCGCAGTGGCGTTGCTCCCCGCTGCGATCGCAGTGGCCGTCGTTCAGCATCGGCTCTACGACATAGACGTTCTCGTGAACCGCGCTCTCGTCTACGTGATCGCGGGCGGACTGTTACTCGCCGCGTACCTCGCGGTCGTCGCAGCGGTGGCGGCGGTCATCGACGGCGCTGTGGTCGGACCGGCCCTGGGCACTGGTGTAATCGCCGTGGCCTTCGCGCCGGTGCGCGTCCATGTGCAACGACGGGTCAACCGGTTCCTCTACGGCGACCGCGGCGACCCGGCCACAGCGCTCGATCGCCTTGGCTCCCGGCTGGCCGAGCTCGGCGACGCTGAGCGACTGCTGGACACGTTGGCAGGCACCATCGCCGAAGCCCTTCGGGTGCCCTATGTGGTTGTGTCAACCGTCGACGGCCAGACGGGAAGCGTTGGGCGCCGACCGGCCCGGTGGATGCATGTCGACCTCGTCGACCGAGGCGAACCGATGGGCACGCTCAAGATCGGGCGTCGAAGTGAACGCGAGCGGTTTTCCCGCGACGACGAACGTCTGGTGGAGGTCCTCGGGCGACAAGCCGCGCTCGTCCTGCGCGCCGAGAACCTTCAGCACGACCTCAGGCGTGCCCAAGCCCGTCTGATCGCCGCCGTGGAGGATGAGCGTCGCCGTCTTCGGCGCGACCTGCACGACGGGCTCGGCCCCACCCTGGCCGGTATTGCCCTCAGCTCCGCCGCCGTCGCCAACATGCTGGAGGGCCACGACGTTCCCGCGAAGGCGAGCGATCGGCTCAAACGAATCGGCGAACAGGCCCAGGCTGCGGCGGAGGACATCCGCCGACTCGTCTACGGGCTACGCCCTCCGGCCCTCGACGAGCTCGGGCTCGTCGGCGCGTTGTCGGCTCACGCCGCGACACTCGGCGGTCCCGCCGGCATCGGAGTCTCTGTCCAAGCCGACATCGACGACGCCGAGCTGCCAGCCGCGATCGAAGTGGCGGTTTTCCGGATCGCATGCGAAGCGCTGGCCAACACCGTCCGCCATAGCGACGCCGCCGCCGCGTCGCTGAAAATGTGGATCGACGGGTCGATACACCTCGAGGTACGCGACGACGGCCGGGGCCTTGCCGCCGGTTGGCAACCCGGCGTCGGCATCACCTCCATGCGCGAGCGGGCCGCCCAGTTAGGCGGCACTCTCTGTGTCGCGTCCAGCCGGACCGGCGGCACGATCGTCGAGGCCCAGCTCCCCATGGAGCTCCTATGACCGGGAGCCCCACTCGCGTCCTTCTCGCCGATGACCACCCCGTGTTCCTCGACGGGCTCAGCGCGCTGCTCGAATCACGCGGCTTCGACGTCGTCGGCCAAGCGGCGACCGGACGCGAAGCGCTCTCGCTGGCCCGGGAACTCCGGCCCGACGTGGTCGTGATGGACCTCCACATGCCCGATGTCGGCGGCGTCGAAGCCACGATCCAGATCACCCGGTCGGTACCGGAAACCGCCGTGCTCGTGCTCACCATGTTCGACGACGACACCTCCCTCGCTGCCGCGCTGCGAGCCGGGGCGCGCGGCTACCTGCTCAAAGGTGCGGGCCAAATCGAGATCGCCCACGCCATCGAAGCCGTCGCCCGCGGCGAAGCCATCTTCGGCCCGAGCGTCGCCGACCGCATCCTCGGTCGGTTCTCCGATCCGAACACGGACGCTCACCCGTTCCCCAACCTCACCGATCGCGAGCGCGAGGTGCTCGCGCTCCTCGCTGGCGCCTCATCGAACGCTCAAATCGCCCGCGCCCTCGCGCTCAGCCCCAAGACGGTCCGCAACCACGTGAGCAATATCCTCACCAAGCTGCACGTCACCGATCGCACCCAAGCCGCGTTGCGCGCCAGCGAAGCAGGCCTCGGCCCCGCCCACACGTGACCGCCGACCCCAGGTCATCGGGTTCTCCGTCGCGATCGTCGGCGTCACCGGCAACGCGGAACCTCAGGGAGCCGCCCCGAAAAACCGGGAGGCCGCCCGGGACGAACGGGGACTTGAGCATTCCACCTTGGTCGGCTATCGGGAGGTGTACGACAGCTGGCTGCGAGACCAGATCGGGCATCTGACAGCGGCCAAGCTCGACGGCGCCGCCCTTGACAACGCGTTCGGACGTATGCGCCGCGGCGGGATGTCCGACAGCCGCATGAACAACGCTCGGGCGTTGATCGCCGGGGCGTACAAGTGGGGCAAGCGCCACCACAGGGTCGCCGCCAACCCCGTCGACCGCTTCGAGCTTCCCACGAGCGCCAGTTCGCCCAAGCCGACCGCTACCCCTGAGCTGGACGAGCTGCTGCGCCTGCTGAACGGCGCGGAGGACCACGATCCCGAGCTCGCCCCGGTACTCAAACTTGGCGCCACCACTGGCATGCGCCGCGGCGAGCTGTCCGGCCTGCGCCGCAACCGACTCCGCCTCGACCGAGGCGAGCTGCTGGTGGACACCGCCATCAACGACGCCGGCGGGATCGTCGTGGAGAAGCCCACCAAGACCAACCGCAACCGCACCGTCAGCGTGGACCCCGTCACCATCAGCCTGCTCCGGGAGCACCTCGCGGACATGGACCAGCGCGCCGCCACCTGCGGCGTCGCCGTGGACGGGGACGGGTTCGTGTTCAGCCTCGACCCCACCTGCCGCACACCGATGAGACCCGAGCTGATGACCCGACGCATGCGCCAGCTCCGCAAGACCCTGGGCATCCAACCTGGCGAGTTCGACGCCACCATCCTTGCGCTACGCAAGTGGACCAGCACCGAGCTGATGGACGCCGGCTTCAATCCTTCCACCGTCAGTGGCCGACAAGGGCACACCGTCCAAGTCATGCTGGCCCATTACTCCACCCGCCGCCGCTCCGCCGACCAAGCCGCCGCCCAACACCTCGGCAACAAGGTCCACGGCCGCCGAGAAGACCCCAGGCCACCTGACCGACGGCACGGAACTCCTCCGTAGGAACTTGTTGTTTCGGCACGCTCGGGACGCTTCGCAAACACGTCCACCACGCGCACCCCACACCCAAGACGAGTTCCGAGCCCGAAATGGAGCGACGCACGAAACTCGCGGCGGTGGTCGACCCGCCCCAACTCTCCTGGCTGGCCCACCAAGCCGCGACCGCGCGATGACGATCCCGCAGAACTCGTCCGGCTCCTGCTCAGGCTCGCCTAGTAGATCCCCGAAGCCGGGATGCACCGAGCAGGGTGCTCAGACCGCAGGCCCTCGGCGCGAACAACAGAGTTTGAGACCAGTTTGGCGAAACCCTGGCATGACGGGCATGCGCCAGGCTGCGGGGCTGGCAATCCAACCTCTCGAAGTCCTCACAGCGCAAATGTCCCTTGCAAGACCCTGATCGGCATCGACCGCGGACGTGGTTGATTAGCCCTTGATTAGCCCATGATTAGCCCTCGTCCAACTCGTTGGGGAGCGCTCTGCCAATGACCACCACGACGCCCGACGTGAAGCCGAGCGACCCCGGCCAAAAGTGACCCGAGCAAGGGAGACAGAACCAGTCACATGGCCGATGGGAAGCTCTGCACAGCCGAGGAGATCGAGAGGCTGTCCCCGGACGAGCGGAACGAGATCATTCGGGCCGGGATCGTCACCGACCTGAGCCACGTGCCCGAGGCTTTCCTCAAACGGGCGTGTGCCAACGTACTCGAACACCTCGCTTCCACTGAGTCCGCCACGACGTCGGACCAGTGAACGGGCGGCGACCGGTCCGAGTCGATCCGCGCTTCCTGGAACAACTCGACGCCGGACTCGGCGAGGAACGCCGTTCAACGGAATACCGTCGCGCATCGACTTCTTCGAGCTACCCGCAAATCGAGGATGACTTCGCGTTGCGCTTCGAGGAGCTATCGGGTGCCATCCCTGGCCGTCCCGACTATCGCCAGGCAATCACCACCGGTCGACTCATTCCGGTGATGATTGCCATCGTCGGCCAGCTCAGCGCCTCTGTCCTACTGCTCGGCGTCGAGCTCCACCGTCGCCCGGCCTACTATCGGATGAGCCACTCTGTTCGGCAGTCAACCTAAGGCTAAGTCGGCAATGCCCGCACGTCTGATACCGGTACCGGTGTAAGCTGGGCCCGTGGCTTCGGAGATCTACTCACGTCACCTGATCCGAATGGCACGCCGTCAAGCGGGCCTAACTCAACAGGATCTCGCTGATCGCGCCGGCACCAGCCAAGCCGCCATCTCCGCCTACGAGGCCGGGCGGCGGTCTCCTTCAGTTGACACACTCTGCCGCGTCCTCGCGGCAGCAGGCTTCGAATTGCGCATGCGGCTGGCCGAACCAGACACCCACGACCAAGCTCGCCAACTCGCGGAGCTACTCCTTCCTGCCGACCAGTTGGCTGCGCACAACCACCGAGAACACCAGCGGGTAGAGCGGAGCCGTGCCAACGCCTGAGCTCGACGCCGCCGCGATCATCGGCGTCCTGAACCGGCATGGGGTCCGGTACGTCCTCATCGGCGGTGTCGCCGCTCAACTCCACGACCTCCCCGTCCCGGCAACGGTTGACATCGACCTCACCCCAGCCCGGGACCGCCGGAACCTCGAACGACTCGCCGCAGCATTCGATGAACTCCGGGCAGGGCTGCTCACCAACGACCCCGGTGGCACCTGGTTCCCACGCCATCCCGTCAGCAACTGGGCACAATACGACACCCTGCACCTGATCACCGTCTACGGTCTTCTCGACATTGTTTTCCACACCCGACGGCGCGAGCCGCGGCTACGCCGACCTGTCCCGACGGTCCGTGCAGCTCAGCATCGGCGACGAACCGGTCCTCGTGATCACTACCGCTACCTGGGAGGCCTTGAAACAAGCGTCTGGCCGCGCCAAAGATCTCGAACAACTCGACACCTACTACCAGCACCGCCGCAGTCAATGAGCCCACGCGGCCCGGTATTGGCGGTCAACGATGCGGAAGATCAATGACATCGTCGGACCTGGAGCTAACCCACCTGCAAGCCGAGCTCGCGAATTCACGGCGCGATCTGGCGGCGGCCCAGCTGGAGGTGATCCGGCTGCGCAACCTGCTCGGTTTGGATCGACCGGTTCCCGTCGGCCCGAGCGATGGCCGTTTGTTCGACCCTGAGCCGAGCCCGGCTGCAATCCCGTCCGTGAATACTCCAATCAGCCGGGCATCCACGCCCGACGCGAAGCTTTCGTTGTTCCGGCGGTTGTTCGCGGCCCGGACCGATGTGTTCGCGTTGCGGTGGGAGAACGCCTCGAAAGGCAAGGCAGGGTGGATGCCGGCACGCAACGGCGGGCGCGATGGACCGTTACGGACGTTGACCGATGATGTTTTGCGGGCGCATCTGGAGGGACGCGACCACGTCGGGGTGTACCCGCTTCGCCCAGGCGACGTGTGCACCTTGCTGGCGTGCGACTTCGACGACTCGTCGTGGGCGTTGGACGCACGGGCCTTTCATGACGCAGCCGTTTCGGTCGGTCTCCAACCCTTGCTGGAGCGATCGCGGTCAGGTCAGGGCGCCCACGTGTGGTTGTTGTTCGCCCAGCCGATCCTCGCGGTCAACGCCCGACGGCTCGGTGCGGGGCTGCTGCGCCGGGCCATGGACGAGCGGGTCGAACTGGACCTGGCGTCCTACGACAGGTTGTTTCCCTCCCAGGACAACTTGCCCCAGCAGGGATTCGGCAACCTCATCGCGCTGCCGTTGCACGGTGAGTGCCGGCGCCGGGGCACCACGCTGTTTCTCGACCCCACGTCACTGGAACCGTGGGAGGACCAGTGGGCGGTCCTCGGATCAATCACCCGGCCGACGAAGCGACGGTGCAACGCCTCGCCAGCGAGCTGGATCCGTTCGAACGTGGCAGATCACCCCGTCCGATGGCGGTGCGGGCGCCTGCCCCGACCATCGTACGGGCAGAGCTGACCTCGGGGGTGTCCTTCGATCGGATCGGTCTGCCGGCATGGCTGATAGCTGAGCTGAAACATCTGGCATCAATCCCGAATCCTGTTTTTTTCGAAAAGCAGCGCCTTCGTCACTCCACCTGGAACACGCCGAGGGTGATCCGTTGCTACAACGAATCCCTCGACAGACTTGAGATACCACGCGGTTTGCTCGAACCTGCGAGACGCATCCTCCACGACGCCGGCGTCACCCTCAAGATCTCCGACCACCGGGCAGCTGTTCACCCGTTCGAGTTCCACTTCACCGGTCAGCTCCGACCGGAACAACGCTCAGCGCTTGACTCCCTGGTGGGTCACGACCACGGCATGTTGATCGCGCCGCCCGGCACCGGAAAGACCGTGATCGGTTGCGCGCTCATCGCCGCCCACCAAACGCCAACACTCATCCTGGTCGATCGTGCCCCGTTGGCAGAACAGTGGCGCGAACGGCTCGGGCAGTTCCTCGGCCTGAAACCACGTCAAATCGGTCAGCTCGGCGGGGGCCGCAAGCGCACCACCGGCATCGTCGACATCGTTCTATTGCAGTCCCTCGCCCGCCACCCCGAACAGGCCGCCGAACTGTTCAGCCGGTACGGGCTGGTCATCGTCGACGAGTGCCACCACTCCCCCGCCCCCACCTACCAGCCCATCCTGAGCACGGCCCCAACCCGCCGTTGGGTCGGGCTCACCGCCACCCCGTTCCGCGCCGACGGGCTCGATCCGCTCATCGCGTTCTACTGCGGCCCCATCCGCCACGAGATCCCCGCCGCGCACACCCCCACCGCCGAACTCCCCCGCCACCTCCACGTGCACACCACCGCGTTCAAGCTCGATGAGGAAACCCCACACATCCAAGACGTATTCCGAGCCCTCGCGCACGACGAGGACCGCAACCGTCTCATCGTCGACCACCTCGGGTCCCTCGCCGGGCACGGTCGAAAGATGCTCGTGCTCTCCCAACGCAAAGACCACCTCAACACCCTCGCCGAGCTCCTCCATGCCGACGGGTACTCACCGCTGCTCCTCGTCGGCGGACAAACCCGCAAGCACAGCCGCACCGTCATCGACGAGCTCACCGAACAAGTCCACAACGGCGGGCCGGTCATCGCCCTCGCCACCGGCAGCTACCTCGGCGAAGGCTTCGACCTTCCCGGCCTCAACACCCTCGTCCTCGCGTTCCCCGTGTCGCACAAAGGCCGCGTCATCCAATACGTCGGCCGGTTGCTGCGACCCGACCCCACCAAACACGACATCGTCGTGTACGACTACCACGACCCCGCCGTGGCCGTGCTCGTAGCCATGGCCCGCAAACGCCTCGCCACCTACCGAAAGCTCGGATTCACCACCCCCACCCACCTCGCCTCCACCCCACCAAGCCGACCCGACGACGCCTTCTGACCAAACCCACCAGGACCGAACCCGGCCGAGGCTGCACACCGGCGGCGCAGACTCCAGCAGGAGTTCGACCGCGCTGGTCTGCCCTGGCGCTCAGCGCCGACCAGCAGCGCCCGAGGGCCAGGTACGATGTCGACATGGCCAAGACCGCCGACGACCTGCGAGAGGAAGTGCTCGCGCTCCCCGCCCAAGAGCGAGCGCGGATCGCCTCAGATCTGCTCGCCAGTCTCGACAGCGAAGCCGTCGACAACGAGGAAATCGACCAGCTGCGGTCGGCTGAGACCCAACGACGAGCAGCCATGCTCGAATCCGGCGACGCAGGCACACTCACCTGGGAGGACATCCAGCAGCGGTTCGCGGACCGCCGCGCGCAGCACAGCGCGTGAGCCTTCACATCGAGTACCACGACCTCCTCGACCTCGACCTCTTGGACGCATGGACCTGGTACGAGAATCAAGAAGTCGGGCTCGGCGACCGTTTCCTCGGCGCCATCCACGCAACCGTCGTTCAGGCGTCGCGATGGCCCAACGCCGGCAGGCCCGTCCTTCGTGACGACAACGATGAGATCATCGAGCGCAAGGTCCCAGCCAACGCACTTCCCGCACGCAGTTCGCTATCGCATCCTGGTGACCGGCTTCTGGTCATAGCGGTACTGCACCAGAACCGCTACCCCGACTTCGGCACCGACCGTCAGCCCTGACGATCCCGCAGTGGGCGACGAGGGGTCCCGAGGGCTCACCAATCGCCGCCCCCTGCCGTACCCCAAACACCGCAAGCACACTCCTCAACCGTCGACCTGCGGATTTCGGCTTCGGGTCTTGGCGCCTAACTTGGCGCCAAACTGCACGGACCGGAGCGCTCCATAACCCACTCAACGGACGACGATCTGTACAGAAACCCAATGAAACCCACTAGACCGCACGGTATGGACAGTCCATTCGGGGCTCTTAATCCGCAGGTTCTCGGTTCGAATCCGAGGGGGCGCACCGCAAAGATGCAGGTCAGAGGGCATATATGATCGGACAGGGACGTGCCGTGGCGCCTACTTTGGCGCCTAAGACTTCCAGTTAGACTCCTCGTTAGACTGCTGTCACCGAACTGCTCGCTCCGCTTCGATGCCCGACGTTGGGGTTGCACAGCAACCAAGACGTGCGAGTGCCATTCGCCGAAGGGCGGCTGCTCGCCCTCCGGATCCCCCGTGCTGAGCTCGTACCCATCGAGGGCGTCCACTACGCCCTGACGGGCGACGAACGGGGCTGCAACAGGTCGTGAACGCGATCGACGCGTTCCTGCCGACGGGCGGGCACTTGGTCAGCTTGGGCGACGTCGGCCCGCTGACGCCACGCCAGCTCGCGGTCCTCGACCTGGTCACCCAGGGATGCCCCAAACGCCGACATGGCCGCACGTCTCCACGTCGCCGACAGGACGGTCCGCAAGCAGGTCTCCACGATTCTCCCAGGTCAGGACAGCTTTCCGCGAGTGGTCTACCCCACCCACCCAAGCCCACCCGGTGGATCAGGGCTAAGGCAGAGGGGTACGTGCCACTTCTCTGGCGGGCGTCTCGGAATGGCGTTAGGGTGGGCTCGTAGCAGTGTTTCGGGACCGGCGGGGCTACCCGACCACACGGGAACCCACAGAGAGGCGGAGAATCATGTTGCGCAGGTACCTGCATATCGCAAGCGCGTTCGCGGTGGGCGTGGCGTTCGTCGTGGCCGGCCAAACGGCTTCGGCCGCTGTTCAGGCGTCCTGCGACACGCGAGTGAACAACACGCACCAGAAACTGCTTGAGTGCGTGACCCTTGAGGGGGTACGCGCACACCAGGCCGCCTTCCAGGCCATCGCCGACGCAAACGACGGCGTCCGCGCCGTGGGCACGCCCGGATACGACCGCAGCCTCGAGTACGTCGAGGGCCGCTTACTCGCCGCTGGCTACAACGTGACCCGCAACCCTTTCCCCTTCACCTATGTCGCGGTCCCCGACACTGCGCCAGCTCACACCCGTGGACGCCACCTACGAGACCGGGGCGTTCACGGGCACCGGGATCCGGGGACCTCACCGCCCCGGTGACCCCAGTGGACGTCAATCTGGTGCCACCCGCGCGCTTCCACCAGCGGATGCGAGGCGGCCGACTTCGCGGGCTTCCCGGCCCGCAGCATCGCGCTGATCCAGCGGGGCACGTGCACGTTCGCCGAGAAGGCGCTCAACGCGCAGGCCGCCGGTGCCAGTGCGGTGATCATCTTCAACCAGGGCAACACACCGGACCGCTCGGAGCTCATCGTCGGCACCTTGGCGCCGTCCGTCGCGAGCATTCCCGTGGTCGGGGCCTCATTCGCCGACGGCGTCGCGCTGAGCCAGCCTGGCTCGACAGCGTCCGTCAAAGTGGACCCACCACAGCTGATCACCCAGTACAACCTGCTGGCAGAAACCACAACCGGGTGATGCCAACAACGTGGTCATGGCCGGCGCCCACCTCGACTCGGTGCTGCGCGGTCCTGGTATCAACGACAACGGATCCGGCTCCGCCGCGCTGCTCGAAACGGCCATCAAAATGGCGAAGGTCAAGCCCGTGAACAAGGTGCGCTTCGCCTGGTGGGGCGCCGAGGAAGCCGGACTCATCGGTTCGAACAGCTATGTCGTGGGGCTCAGCGCCGAAGCACGTCAGAAGATCGCCCTCTACCTGAACTTCGACATGGTCGGCTCACCGAACCACGTGTTCTTCGTCTACGACGGCGACGACTCTGACGGGGTCGGCGCAGGCCCAGGTCCGCAGGGCTCGACAGCCATCGAGAAAACGTTCGAAGCGTTCTACAACGCCCGCAACGTGCCCTTCAAAGGCACCGACTTCAGCGGCCGGTCCGACTACGGCGCGTTCATCGCGAACGGTATCCCGGCAGGCGGGCTGTTCACCGGCGCCGAAGGCATCAAGACAGCCGCAGAAGCAGCAATATGGGGCGGCACAGCCGGCCAACCGTACGACCCGTGCTATCACCTGCGCTGCGACACCTACGCCAACAACAACGACACCGCGCTGAACCTCAACGCCGACGGGATCGCATTCTCAATCCTCCAGTACGCCATGAGCACCACAGACGTGAACGGCACACGCGGCAAAGGCAACTTCCCACCCGTCAGCGGCGTTGGCGGCACCCCCGGCGGAACCCAAGGCGGCCTCCACGACGACCACGACCACCCCACCAAGTAGTCATCGAACCGCAACTTCCTCGGCGGCCATCAGCCGGCCACGGGCGCAGCGGTGAATGACTCGCCAGAGCTCCGCAGCCGCCGCACTAGCGCGCCCGTTGTGGGGCCGATCGCGGCCAAGGCGACCAGCGCGAAGAAGGTAGGATGAGTCACATGGCCGACAGGAAGCTCTGGACAGCCGAAGAGCTCGAGAAGCTTGCCCCGCACGAGCGGAACGAGATCATTCGGACCGGCATCGTCACCGACCTGAGCCAGGTGCCCGAGGCTTTCCTCGACCGGGTGCGTGCCAACGTGCGCGAACACATCGCTTCCACTGAGTCGGCCTCGACGTCCGAGCGGTGAACGGCCGCCGGCCCGTCCGGGTCGATCCGCGCTTCCTGGAACAGCTCGACGCCCAACTCGGCGAGGAACGTGGCCACGACGGGAAGCCATCGTGCATCGACTTCTTGCGCTTCGAGCTACCCGCCATCGAGGATGAATTCGCCCTCCACTTCGAGGAGCTAGCCGAGGTCATCCCGGGCCGTCCCGACTATCGCCAGGTCATCACCACGGGTCGACTCGTCGTGGTGATCGCCATAGTCGGCCAGCTCACAGCGGATGGGTCCGTCCTACTGCTGGGCGTGGAGCTCGACCTTCGCCCGGACTGGTAACTGATGGGCCGTTCAGGGAGAGGCAAGGGCCTTTCCGAGTTGATGTGGTGCGGAAGGACGGACAACGACGCCGTGTTCCAGCGATGCCCCGCGTTCAAACGCATCACCGCGGATTCCTCCAGCAAGCGCGTGTAGATGGCGCAGATTCATCTCCAGGACCACCAAGCGCAAGCCCTCGGAAGATTGAACCGCTCTGTAGGTCAGCCGACCACGACGTTACCGCGGTGCCGTTTCTCGACATCGCAAGCACGTTCTTCAACCGTCGACCTGCGGATTCCGGCCCGGGGTCTTGGCGCCTAACTTGGCGCCAAACTCCACGGACTGGAGCGCACCAAACCGCGTCTGGGCAGACAACCGTCTGAACAGAAACCCAATGAAACCCACTAAACCGCACGGTATGGACAGTCCATTCGGGACTCCTAATCCGCAGGTTCTCGGTTCGAATCCGAGGGGGCGCACCGCAAAGATGCAGGTCATAGGGCGTGTAGCTGCCGGCAAACCGGGTAGTGCTGCCGTGTTGGCGCCTAACTTGGCGCCAAACTCGGTAGGCCCGTCGGACCTCGTGGACGGTGCTGAAGCGGGGCCAGTTGGCGCTGCGTTCGGGTCGAGATGCTCATACCTCCGCTAAGCGCATCGGAGCAAGCAAAACTCGACAACGTCCCCGAGATTTTTCCGCCCGCAGTGAGACCCACGAGATGACCCGCACCCGACGCCACGGCCGAAGCTGCCCATCGCGGCGGGAGGACGAGGTCCGTTTCGCAGATCGCTCATGACCTCCGCTAAGCGCATCGGACCGGCCAGGTTCGACAACCGATCCGGCAAAATCTCTACGCACGGGTCAACCGGATGGTGGTGAGGACAAACCTCGGCTGGGAGGACCCCCGGTAGGGTGCCGGTTGCGCGATCGGATAATCAGTGCATCATCCACGCCAAGCTGGGAGCAGGCGCAAGAACCGTTGCCATGCCATGGCTGCGTGGACGCCGACGCCGTTGTCAACAGCGCCGCTGGCGGGTGCGTCAGCTTCCGAACCGGCCGGGATCAGGCGGCCGGGGGGACCTGCCTGGCCGCCGCGGCGCGCGACCCTTATGCAGGTCCCTCACGAAGATCTCAGGTTCCCCCATCCCGATCCGATGCAAAGACGAACGAGCCCACCGAGGGACTGGACCGACCACAAGGCACCGACATGGCGCCCAGAGCCGCCACCAAGGACGGCGAGCGCAGCGCGGCCATACGCGGAGAACCGTGAACCCGGTCCCGGGGTGTGCGCGGCTCGACGCGTCGTTCAACAGGGCCGCTACCACCTTTGGGTACGGCCCGTCGCCGCCGCCACCGTGTGAGCGCCCAGCGGTCCCATAAGCGCACGTCGCACGCCAACCTGACGGGGAGGTGTGATGGGCCCGTGCAACAACTCCAGCATGACCGTTCTGACCATGTCACCGACCGAGTTCTTCGACCCGCAGCATCTCGGCCGTGTGATGGCCGCCGCCGCAGCTTGACCCTCGTCAACCGGCGGTGCTCGGTAACACGAAGTCAGCGTCTGCCGCGTAGCTGCGCACGGTGTCGTGACGGATCAACGTGCCCGTGCCTACCTCGCCGTCCTACCTGCTCACAGCCAGGCTGTGCAACGAGTTGAACGTGAAAAGAGCCGCACCAGCTCCCTGGCCGGCACCGTGAAGGCGTCCTCGGTCCGCTCTTCGATCGTGCCGTTGCTCTCGCAGTTCAACGGCCCGAGAGCCACGGAGGTGACCCACGACGGCATGTCGGCGCTCGTCGACGTCGTGGCTCGCCGGCCGTCGGCGTGCGATCGGTAGCCCGGCCTGCTGCCATGCGACGATGCCACCGTCGACATCGGCCACGTCGCTGAAACCGAGTTTCGACATCACGGCACGCGCCCGGCCAGATCGGGTTGTAGACCCGCGAAAAGTAGACGTCGAGCGTGCCCCGGCCCTCGTTGAGGAAATGCGGCAGAAGAATCGACATCTCGTGGTAGGCCAGCGGGTACTCACGCGGCCAGCACAGCTCATTCCACTCCTTGGGCGCGGGGCCGCCGAGCGGGTGGGCGGGGACGATCTTGTTGAGACCGTTGCCCAAGGTGCCGCCCTTGTTCACCACGGAACCGGTCAACACGTTCAGGAAGAACAGGCAGCGGGCCACCTGCCAGCCGCCCAGGTTGCCGGCCCCGGCAGCCCGCCAGTTGTGGCTGGCGAACTTGGTCGAATGCTCGCCGATGAGCATGTTGCATTTATGCGCCGTGCTGGTCTCGGGGTTGATGTAGATGGCGTCGTACGGGCAGGCGTTCATGCACGATTTGCAGCCGATGCAACGGCGGTCATCGAAGTCGACCACCCCGTTGTCCGCCCGGAACAGTGCCGTTGTTGGGCAGATCGCCATGCACGGGGCGTCGTCGCATTGGTTGCAGCGCATCACGCTGAACTTGCGGGCCACGTTGGGGAACGTGCCGTCTCGATGTACTTGACCCAGGTGCGGTTCACCCCGAGCGGGACGTCGTGTTCGCTCTTGCAGGCGACGGTGCAGGCGTGGCAGCCGATGCAGCTGTCGCTGTCGAGCAGGAAGCCGAGCCGGGTCACCGGTGCTGAGGTTCCGCAGCATAGGCGGCAGTCCAGGCGCCGTAGCCGCCCAGCAGGTCGGACACATCGGCGAAACCGGCAGCGGCCATGCGGCTCGCCGCGATCGACGAGCGGTACCCACCCGCGGCAGTACACGACGGTCGGTTTCGCCGCATCGAGGCTGGCAATGCGGGCGCTGAGTTGGGTGAGTGGAATCAAGATCGCCCCTGGCACCACCCCGCCGGCCGTCTTCCCCGGCTGGCGGACGTCGACGACTTGCAGGTTCTCGATGCCGGTCATGGCCCGCACCATGCCCGCGACGTCGAAGCGTGAGCTGCGCGCCACGTCGTCGGGGTTGTCGGCGAAACACCGCAACGGGTCGGCGAGGTAGCCGACGACGGTGTCGTAGCCGATGCGGGCCAGACGGTACTTGGCCTCTCGTTCGGTGGCGGGGTCGCTCACCAGCACGATCGGCGCCCCCGGCTGGATGACCCCGCCGGCGAACTCCGCGTAGCGGCCGGCCATGCCGATGTTGACCGACCCGATCAGATGACCCTTGGCGAAGTCGGCGGGGTCGCGGGTGTCGAGCACGACCGCTCCTCCACGCTGGCGCCACAACACCTCGGCGAGCGACAACGGAGGCGGCCGGGACTCCTCGTCGAGCAGGGGGTGCATCTCGCGGTTGCGTACGGCGTCGTAGAGGAAATAGGCCGGCGGGGCCGTCTGGCCCTCGGTGACCGCAGCGATGAACTGCTCTCTGCTCATTGGGGCCAGGGCGTAATTGGTGGACCGCTGATCGCCGATGGTCGACCAGGTGTTCGTCGATAGGTTCTTCCCGCACGCCGACCCGGCACCGTGCGCCGGGTAGACCCGGGTGACGTCAGGCAGTGACAGCAATTTCTGATGCAGCGAGTCGAACAGCCGGCCTGCCAGGTCGTGCGCGGTCACCCCTTTCGACGACAGGAGGTCGGGGCGGCCCACGTCACCGATGAACAACGTGTCGCCGGTGAGCACGCCATACGGCACGGTGTCCTCGGCGTGTTCGTACACCACCACGGAGATCGACTCGGGCGTGTGACCGGGCGTGTGGCGCACCTCGAGGGTCACCTCACCCAGCGAGATCCGTTCACCGTCGGCAAGCTTGCGGGAAGGGAACTCGGTCTCGGCGACCGAGCCGGAGGCGATCGTGGCTCCGGTCGCCTCAGCCAGTTCGAGGTGGCCCGACAAGAAGTCGGCGTGGAAGTGGGTCTCGATCACCAACTCGACGCTCAACCCGTTGGCCGCCGCCGAGTCGAGATAGGTGCCGACGTCACGGCGTGGGTCGACCACCACGGCACGCCCGGTGGTTTCGTCACCGACGAGATAGGACGCCTGGGACAGGCAGTCGAGGTAATGCTGCTCGAAGATCATCGCTCAGGCCCGGCCCTTCAACATCAGGTTCCAGTACAGGAACGGCAACCCGTATTTCTTCAGGTACCACATGTCGCGACGCGGTTTGGTCGTGTCGATCAGCGGGATCGAGGGTGTCGGCTCGAGGGAGTAGTCGAACTCGGCCAACAGCATCTTCGACCGCGACGTGGTGAGCGGACACGACGAATAACCCTCGTACTTCTCCGTCGGTGTGCCACCTTCGAGCTGGTGCAACACGTTTTCCACTACCACCGGCGCCTGCTTGCGGATCGCAGCCCCTGTCTTCGAGTTCGGGGTCGAACCGGCGTCGCCCAGCGCGAACACGTTCCTGTACCGCACGTGCTGCATCGTGTGCTTGTCGACATCGACGTACCCCATCGGCGTCGAGTTGGACAACGGGCTGGCCTTCACCCAGTCAGGCGCCGACTGGTGGGGCACGACATGCAAAACGTCGTACGGCAACGAGAAGCCCGCCTGGTCGACGTCACCGACGGGCTTAGAATTGGGCCTTCTTGCTCGACCAGTCGACCGAGTCCAGTTCGGAGCTGAAGTGCACGTTGATGCCGTAGTCGGCGACAACTGCTTCGAGCGCCTTGGCGACCACCTTGACGCCGAACATGCCCGGTGTCGGCAGCACCAGGTGCACGTCGATGTCCTTTAACACACCCTGCTGCCGCCAGTAGTCCGCTGCGAGGTAGGCGATCTTTTGCGGCGCACCGGCACACTTGATGGGCCCGCCCGTCACGGTGAACACCGCCGTGCCCGACCGCGTCGCCTGGATGAACTGCCACGTCTTGGGCGCCAGGTCGTAGCGATCGTTCGATGACACCCCGTCATGGCCGAGCGCGTCGGTGACACCGGGCACGCGGCCCCAATCAAGCTCGATCCCGGGGCAGACGATCAACACGCCGTAGCGGATCGTCTTGCCCGATGCGGTGTGCACGGCGTTGTCGTCGGGGTCGAACGTCGTCACGGAATCTCGTATTCATCTGGCCTTCTTCGGCATGACCGATGACTCGGTGCGCTCGCTGGCCGAGGCTTTGGCGCACCCCCCGCCTACCAGCGTCCACAGCGGCTGGTAGCAGTGCTTGTCCGAGGGCTCGATGACCGCGACATCATCGAGCTTTCTCACGAGGCGAGCAGCGACCGAGATGCCGGCAGTGCCTCCCCCGACGATCACGACCGCGTGGTGCGAAGCGGTGGCCATGGCCTGCTCCCTTCTTTGGGCGTCACGAACGGCAACCGTGAATGCGCGCCTGTGACCGTTGACATATCCGAATGTTCGGTCTTTCGGTAGTTCGGCGCAAGCAACGGACGGCTTGGACATCCCGCACGGCGCAGCTCCCTCCGATAGTGCTCGTCACGGTGCTCGGGCCACCGTCGGTAGCCGGCGCGACACGGTCCGCCGGTGGCGGGCACCTCGCGCGGGAGTGCTTCAGAAGAACGGGCTGACGAAGATGGGTTGCGCGGAGGGCAGTGGGGCCGGCATGACCGCGTCGATAGCCGACAGACGTCGCATGGCCCATACGCCGAGGACTGGCCCGGGTACGAGCACGAGGAAGGACCATCCCCAACCCATCGCGTTGCGGATGACGGGAACGAGGAAGATCGTGAAGACGGTGAGCGCAAACCCGACGGCAAGCTGCAACGTCAGCGCCGTACCGACGTAGCGTTGGTTGGCGTGCTCCGTGACGATGGTCGAGAACTGGGCTGAATCAGCGACGATCCAGAACCCCCAAACCACGCCAAGCGCAGCCGTGACGCCGATCGGTGCCGTGCGAAGAAACCCGATGACCCCTGCGATCGTGCCGGAGAACGCCATGGCGAGCGCGGCGGCAGCGGCGCGGCCGACCCTGTCGGAGATGACCCCACCGACGACAGAGCCGGCTGCGCCCGCGCCGATGACGATGAAGGTCAGCATCGCGGCTGCGGATGGGCGTCCGGGCAGCAGGTCGGTGGCGAATGCACCGAACCAGGCCCACATGGCATACAGCTCCCACATGTGCCCGAAGTAGCCGGCGCTGGCCAGGCGCAGCCGTCGATCGCGGATGATCAAGCCGATCTGATGCGGGTCGAACGGTGCGCTGGGCAACAGGTGCGGACCGTCGGATGCAACGAACTCCGCGACGATCCCACCGAGCACCGTGAGCGCTGACGTCGCGATGATCACGGCCTGCCACGGCGGGCTCCCGATGCTGCGGATCAGGTGAGGCAACGCCGAACCGAGGGTCAGCGCGCCGACCATCACGCCAAGTGCGAGACCGCGACCGCGGCGGAACCAGGCGGACATGGCCTTGAGCGCGGGCGGGTAGACCCCAGCGAGGAAGGCCCCGACGATGAACCTGAGGGCGAGGCCCGGGCCAAGGCCACCGGCTGCGAGGACGAGCACATTGGCGACGGCTGCGCCGGCCGTGCCGAACAGCACCAAACGGCGGGGATGGAGCCGATCGGCCAGGGTGAAGCCCGCTGAGACCAGGGCCCCGAACACGAACCCGAGTTGCACGGCGATGGCCAGCCACGACGAGGCGACCTGGGACAGTCCCCACGCCACCCGGATTTGGGGGAGAACGGCCGCCGTCGAAAACCACGTGGACATGGACAGCACCATCGCGAACGCGAGGACGGCCAGCTCCCGCCAACGGCGAGGATCCCCCTCGACCGCGGTCGAACTCACGCGCACGGACGGCCGTTGCACCGGTGGTTACGGCTCCGTGATCTCGATCGTGATCCGGCCTGTCGTGTGCAGCGAGCAGAAACCATCCAGCGTCGCGGCCTCGGAGAAGCGCTTCTCCAGCCGCTGGCCGGGTGCCACGACGAAAGGGCCGACCTGGTGGCTCGAGCGGTCGTCGTTGACCACAACAAGGCGGTCACGCAGGCGGAAGCTCAGATCATCGGGCAAGAGTGCGACGTCCTCACCGGCGGCGAGCCGTTGCGCCGTGCCTGCCGGTATGACCACCACCCGTTCAACCCCCGCTGGAGGCTCGACAAGGCGGCTCAGCCCGACGCTGGCCAACACCACCACAAGCCCGGCCGCCGCGAACATCGCGACGGCAACGCTGGGAGACCGTTCACTGGCCACGTGTGGATCGTAGTGCGGCCCGCGCTACGGTGTCCGATTGTTCGGACATAGGAGTAAGCGTGACGCACGTGGAACAGCGGACCATCATCGGCGAGACACCCGCCGTAGCTTCGGACGGGATCGATGCGCCCGACGTCGACGCGGTGCAGCGGCGGACGCTGCGCACCCTGCTGTCCAGCCAGATCTGTGGCGGGATGGGCCTGGTATCGGGCTACTCCGTGACGGCGCTGCTCGCCGACGATCTCACCGGCAGCAAGACCCTCGCCGGGCTCTCCGCGGCGTGCCTGTCCATCGGTGCAGCGATCGCGTCGTTCCCGTTGGCTCGCATCATGGCGAGGTCGGGCCGCCGGCCTGGGCTCCGCCTCGGCTACATCCTGGGCGCAGCCGGTGCGTTCAGCGCCGTCATGGCCGCCATCACCGGGTTCTTTCCGTTGCTGCCCCTCGGCGTCGTCGGCATCGGCGCCGGTAGCGCGGCGAACATGGCCACGCGTTACGCCGCAGCCGATCTTGCCAGACCCGAGCGTCGAGCCCAGACCATCGGTCTGATCGTGTGGGCCACCACGATCGGCTCCGGGTTCGGTTCGCTCGTGTCGCTGTCGGTGTTCGACCCCGTCGGACGGTCCCTCGGCCTGCCGGACTACGGCGGGTCCTTCCTGGTGGGCACACTGCTCTTCCTCCTGGGAGCGGCCATCATCGAGTTGCGTCTTCGGCCCGACCCGTTGGTCCTCGCCGGTGGTGTAGGCCGAACCGAAGCCGAAGGTCGCTTGCCGTTCCGCACTTCGATTGGCCTGATCCTGGCCAACCCCACGGCCCGCCTTGCCGTGTTGGGCATGATGATCAGCCAAGCCACCATGGTCGGCACCATGACGCTGACCCCGCTGCACATGAAGGACGGCGGCCAATCCAGCGGTGCCATCAGCGTGATGCTGTTCTCGCACATCCTCGGGATGTACGCACTCAGCCCCTTCATTGGCCGCCTTGCCGATCGCGTCGGCCGCTACCCGATGCTCGTCGTGGCCGGGGTGCTCTGCGCTACCGGTGCGCTCTGGGCGGGCAACACCCCCGGGGACGGGTTCGTCGGCCTCACCGGCGGGCAGACCGTGGTCGGGCTTGCATGGTGCTTCGGCATCATCGCCTCGAGCGGATTGCTCACCGAGTCGTTCCCAGTCAGCCAACGGGCCAGCGTGCAAGGCGCCGGCGACCTCTGCATGGCAGCGTTCGGCGCCGCCGCCGGCATCTCGGCCGGGGCGATCGTCGCTGCCGGCAGCTACCGCATCCTCAACACCGCGGCGGCCGGACTCGGGGTCATCCTCGTGCTCGCCGTGTTCGCCACCGTCGGCACGAAGCCGAGGCGCTCCGCCCAGGCTCCCGCAGCAGCGTCGTTCGGCTGACCTTGAGTGGCTCGGACTCCGTACATTTGGTGCTGATGGCCATTGACCGGACAAGCCCGGTGCCCCTCTGGGCCCAAGTTTTGCAGGACCTCCAGCGGCGGCTGGACGCGGGTGAGTTCGCGGCGCGCTTCCCGACCGATGGGGAGCTGATGGAGCAGTACCACCTGAGCCGGCACACCGTGCGAGACGCCGTGCGCCGGCTGGGGGAGACCGGCGTCCTCCAACGCGAACGAGGACGGGGCACCTTCGTGCGCACCGTCCCGCTCGAACAGCACCTCGGCGCCCTCTACAGCCTGTTCAAGACCATCGAAGGCCAAGGACGCGAGCAACGCTCCGAGGTCCGCTCCCTCGAGGAGCGCCACAACGCAGAGGCCGCCTCGACGCTCGGGCTGAGCCCCGACGCACCACTCGTCTACCTCGAACGAGTCCGCTTCGCCGACGACGTGGCCGTCGCCGTCGACTGCTCGTGGCTCCCCGCCGACATCGGTCGCCCCCTCCTCGACGCCGACTTCACCCACACCGCCCTCTACGCCGAGCTTGCCTCCCGCAGCGGGGTTGCACCCACGGAGGGCTGGGAGCGCATCCGCCCGCAGCTCGCCAGCCCCGAACAGCGCCGCCTGCTGGGCATCCGCGCCCGCCAGCCGGTCTTCAGCATCGAGCGTCTCGCCGGCACCCGCGGCCACATGTTCGAATGGCGCCACGCCGTGGTCAGAGGCGACCTGTTCGCCTACATCGCCCGCTGGACCTCCGACGGAGAGCTCGCGAGCGGCATTGTCCCAGACCCAGGCGCCGCAAACAGTTAGGACGTTGCCGCCGCCCTCGGCTCGAGCTTGGGTCAGCCGTCCCGGGTGCCACGCGCCCACCACTGCGGGAGCACGGCCAGGTAGCTCCCCTCGACCAACGCCTCGTCGATGCGGGATCGTAGCTCGACGGCCCTTGCCTCGCTCATCCGACCGAACCTGGTGCCATGGCCGAGCATGTTCTCGATGACCCCCCTCATGTGCCCGACGGGATCGGGCGACGCGGTCACGTCGATGCGGACATCGGCGAAGCCGGCTCGCCGGAACGCCGAAATGAGTTTGCCGCCCACGTACGGTTCTTTGAAAGCAGGCGCGGCCGCTTCGAACAACTCGGTCGCCTCTGCAGGGCTGAGCGGTTCGATCACAACGAGACCGAAATCGGAATCGGAGGCAACCATGCGGCCACCCCCCTCCGCCGCGAGCGCCGCGGAGCTGAAAGGGACCTCATGACGAGCTGCGTACACGACCATGCCGACCTGCCGAGCCGTTGGGGTGCTGGCGATCGTATCGGCGCCGGGAACTACATGACCGCTGCCAGCCGGGTGGCGGCGTTGCCGATGGTGCAGGCGGGGGAGGTCGTTGATCTCAGCCATGTGATCGCCGATGGCGCGCCGCGGATCCCGCCGGATCAGACCCCGTATGTGATGAGCCTGACGACGCGGTCGTCGAACGTGGTGAAGCATCTCGATGCCCACAAGGTCGAGAACCGTTTCGGTGCCAACTTGGAACGGATCGAGATGACGACCCATGTGGGCACGCACATCGATGCGTTGGGCCATGTGACCGTCGGGGATCGCATGTACAACGGGCTGTCCGCCGACGACGGCGTCGGGGACTACGGGCTCAAGCAGCTCGGCATCGAGAACGTGCCGCCGATGATCACTCGGGGTGTGCTGCTCGACGTGTCCGGCCTCGATGGCGACATGATGCTCGACGCCGGCCGGGCGTTGAGCGTCGAGGACATCGAGCGCGCCCAGGACGCGGCCGGGGTCGACATCGCTGAAGCGATGTTGTGTGCATCCACACCGGCTGGGGTGGCCTGTTCATGACGGACAACGCTCGCTACGTGCGTGGCGAGCCGGGCATCGACCTCGAAGCCGCCGAGTGGCTGACCGACAGGGGCGTGGTGGCGATCGCGGCGGACAACATGGCCGTCGAGGTCATGCCGAACCCCCGTCATCCGAAGCTGGTCATGCCGGTCCACCAGCACACGTTGGTCGAGCGCGGTGTGTACCTGATCGAGAACCTGAAGCTCGACGGGCTCACCGCGCTCGGTCGGCACGACTTCTGCTTCATCCTTCTCGCCACGAAGCTCAAGGGAGCGACCGGTTGCCCGGTGCGCCCCGTCGCGATGTTCTAGCGACCCATCGATCGGAACCCGACGGTTAGGGTGCGGCCTATGGCGACTGGGGGTGTTGAAAGCAGGAACGTGTCGATCAGTGGTGCGGCCGGGCCGGGTGGGTACGACTGGCCCGGTTTGGTTGCTGATCTCAACCGGTTGCTGCGTCTGCGGACGACGCCGATCGGGATGAAGATGTTCGCCACCGTGGCCGAGATGGAGGCGATTCCGAAGATTCGCCGCCAGCAGAGCATCCATACGATGGACCAGATCGTCAGCATGGCGTCGCGGATCGGGTGGACGGTCGGGGCGACGCGGGAGAGTTTCGTGGGCGCGCAGTGCGGCGCTGTGATCGGGTTGCATCCACGCGACGACGAGTGGTTGTCCCGGTGATCGGATGAAGGGCGTGTGGTTCGAGACGCTGGAGGATTCTTCGGCCCATCAGCATGCGATGCACACCGTTCCGTTCGGTCAGTACGAGGCGGTGGCGGTGTCGCCGTTGACCGCTGGTCGTCTGGATCCGCCCGACATCTGCTTGATCTACGCCAACCCGGCGCAGACGATCCTGATGATCAACAGCCTGCAGTGGTCGGGCTACAAGAACTTCGAGTGGGGCTGTGTCGGCGAGTCGGCGTGTGCGGACTCGTGGGGTCGGGCGTTGAAGCTCCGCGAGCCGGCGGTGTCGATCCCGTGTTTCGCTGAGCGTCGCTACGGCGCAGTGCCCGATGACGAGATGCTCCTTGCGACTCCCCCGGAGTTCGTTCCGAAGATGATCGCCGGCTTGGAGGCACTGTCGCGGAACGGGTTGCGCTACCCGATCCCGCCGTACGGGATCCAGAACGACGCCCGGGCCGGGCTCGGCTATAGCTACGGGAGCTGACCGGTGATGACCCTTACCGTCACACGTCTAGAGAGCGCTCCCCTCGGAGCGTTCGTCGCCGGTTGGGATCCGGCCGTACGGCTCGACGATGACGAACGAACGGCGATCATCGACGCGCTGCATCGTCACCGGGTGCTGGTGTTCCGGGGCCAACGGCAGCCCACCGATGAAGAACTCGTGCGGTTCGTCGAGAGCTTCGGTGAGCCGATCAGAGGATCGGAGTGGTTCCGCAACGCTGGCGCGTTGCCGGAGATCCTCCCGGTGACGAACATCCGGGGCAAGGACGGCACCCGCCTGGGGGTGGAGGGCGCGGCCGACCTGGAGTGGCACGCCGACTATTCGTATGTGGCGACACCGGGCAAGACGAGCTTCCTCAACGCCGTGGAATTGCCCGCGGAGCCGCCCCGCACGTACTTCACGGACATGTACCAGGCGTTCGCAACGCTCGATCCCAACCTACAGGACCGGCTGCGTGGGTTGCGCGCCACCCATAGCATCGCCGGCTACATGGCCGAACCGGAGCGACGCTTCGCCGACAAGGTGCAGCGAGACGCCGCTCTCGGCATCGAACGACCGGCCATTCCTGAAGCCGAGCATCCGGTGGTCGTTCGCCATCCCGACACGGGTGAGGAACTCCTCTACGTCTCGCGGGGCATCACCCGCCGCATCGTCGGGATGGAGCGGGCCGAGAGCGAGCGCGCTGCTGAAACGGCTGCACCTTCACGCCACACGGGCCGAGCAGGTGTATGCCCACGACTGGGAGGTCGGTGATCTGGTCATGTTCGACACGCTCGGGACGATGCACCGCCGTGACTCCTGGGATCCGAACCAGCGTCGGTTGATGCGCCAGCTGAGCACCGCCTCCGCGGTCTGATCGGCACGGCCGCCGGCTCGGCACCACAAGGGTTCTGACCGCGGCGCTCAGCCGCCCGCGGCCGATGGCGCCCCAGCGAGGTCGAGCGCGGCGACTGCGTCTTGCACGGTCGTTCTGTTGAAGAAGTTCGGGTTGGCGCCGGCGTAGAAGCGCGCGGCGTTGCCGAACACGAAGTCCCGGAAGTTGTCGGTGCTGAGGAGGTCGCGTTCGACGAGCTCGTAGGCTTCTTCGAGGACCTCGGTCATGTCGGGCACGTCCCAGTGGCCGATGTCGGAGGAGAAGATCGCTCGCACGGAGGCGCCGAAGGGGTTGCCTTTGGTTTGGAAGGCCAAGGCGTTCATGGGGTCGTCGGCTTCGCAGCCGAAGTAGAAGTTCGGGATGAACCGGTCGCGGATGTCGGTTCCGGTCTCGATGCCGACGGCGGCGAAGTCGTCAAGCTGGTCGGGGTCCTGCAGGCCGGGGCCGAGTCGTTTCCACACGTCGTCGAGCTCGGTGTGGTGGTCGCGCATGCGGCCTTCGGCGTGCCGGTCGAACAGTTCGGCGAAGAGCGGCTTGTCGAAGCGATCAGGGTCGTAGTTGCGTACCCGCTCGCCGCTGCGTTTCTCCCAGCGGGCGACGATGGCGGCGAACAGGTCGACGCCCCAGGCGACCCCTCCCTCGAGGAAACCGAAGCGTAGGGCCGGGTGACGCCGGGTGACGCCGCCGAAGAACAGTGCTTTGCACAACGCTTCGCTGGCCGCGGCGAAGTGGCCGATGTGGTTGTACATGTAGGTCGTGGGTGACATCCGGCTTCCCCAGCCCATGCCACCGGAGTGGAAGGTGGGCGATACGCCCAGCTCGACGCAGCGAGCCCAGACCGATTCGTAGTCGTAGGGGCTGTCCAACGCGAACACGTCGAGGTAGCGGCCCCCACGATCGCCGTTCATCGGACGCTGCACGTGGCTGGGCATCAACACGGCCTTCATGCCGTGTTCCGCGACGGCGAAGTTGAGCTCGGCCAGTGCCTCTTGGGGGGTGTGCATCGGGATGATGGCGACGCCGGTCATGCGTTCGGCGTGGGGTTCGAACACCTCTTGCTGGTAGAGGTTCCACGCCCGGCAGGACGCCAGGCGCAGATCCTCTTCGGCGAGGTGCGCGGCGGCGAGACCGACGGTCGGGTAGAGCACAGCGAAGTCGAGGCCGATCTCGTCCATGCGGTCGCGCAGCAGGGCAGGCAGCATCGAGGTCGCCGAGTCGACGGTGTTCGCGGTGGGCAGCGCCCACCACGGCGGCCGTGTGTAGCGCTTGGCCTGCCGTTCGCGTTCAGAGAGGGCATACCACCTCGGAAAGCGCACGGCATAGTGATCGACGGCTTTCTGGCCGCCCACCTCACGCAGGATGTCGAGCATCAGGGGCATGAACTCGACGAAGTGTCCATCGGCGTCGATGACCGGATGATCGAGCCTGGCGCGGATCTCGGCCGAGCTGGCGTGCGCAGCGATGGACATTGGCGATTCCCCCTGTGGCAGCACGGGCCTCCACCCGCTGCTGTCGCTCATCTTCGCCCGACGATCACCCGGCGGCAAGGGCGATCGCGACCAGTTCAGACCGTGCGGCGCCGGACAGGACGCGGCAACCTTGCCAGCGGGAGAGGGCTAGCGTCCATGCGGCAAGAGGGGGTTGGCATGACGATGCAGTCGAGTGACGTGGTCCTGCAATCGGGGATTTCGGTGTCGGCACTAGGTGTGCCCGAGGGAGTGTCGGTCCGGGCGGTCGATGGGCCGCTCGGCGTGATCGTCGAGGGCATCGATCTCGCCGGCGATCTTGACGGCGACCACATTCGTGCGTTGATCGCGATCTGGAACAACGCCGGCCTGATGATCCTGCGCTGTCAGGAACGGCTCACCGCATCCCGCCAGGCTGAGGTCGTCGAGTGGTTCGGCCGGCGCTTCCACCGCGGCGCGGGTCCGGACGCCATCGATCATCTTCCGATGGTCGGTGAGCTGCCGGTGCAGCTGCTGTCCAATCGCGACCGCCGCCAGCCGGGCAAGGCGGTGATCACCGGCGCGAAGATGGCGGCGGCGACGCAGGAACTGAAGATGCACAGCGATGTGCAGGACTACGCCGCGCCGCCTGATCTCACCACCTTGCACGGCATCGACATCCCGCCTCCCGAAGCCGGTGGTCGCACCTACTTCTGGGACCTGTTCACCGCTCACGAAGCGCTCGACGAAGCGACCCGTGACCGGATCCGCACGATGCGGTGGCGACCCCGCAGCACGTACTCGACGATGAAGGGCGTGAAACAACCAGCTGCGCTGGCCAACGACCGTGCCGATGAGGGCTCGGCGGTAACCCATCCCGTCGTGCGGACTCACCCGATCAGTGGCCGCAAGGCGCTGTGGATCTCGACGTTCACCGAGACGCTGCTCGGCTTCGATGACCCGGCCGAAGAGGCGGCCCTGCGACATCGCCTCCTTGATCACGTGGCGCAGGACCGGTTCCGTTACACCCACACGTGGCAGGCGCACGATGTGCTGTTCTGGGACAATCGCAGCGTCAACCACGCCCGCGACAGCTGGGACGGCCGCTACCTCCGCGAGATGCACCGGGCCCAGTCCGGCGGATCGGTACCGTTCTGAGCGGCCAGCGGCAGGCCGGGATTGCTCGGTGGGGATGTTCAGGCATTGGTGAGGGGGCCGAGGAGGTAGTCGGCGAGTAGGGCGTAGGCGTCGGGGGAGTGTTCGCCGCGGCCGTCTTCGGTAGCGAAGGCGGTGCTCGCTTCCTTGCCGCACCAAGGGACGATGGTGCGGCTGCCGCCTGGGTGGTCGCTGAGATAGTTGGTCACGTCGTACGCGTTGCCGTCGATGGCCAGCCAGCAATCGCTGCTCGATGCGTGCACGGCGAGTTCGGCGAGAGTGATGCCGGCCGGCCTTGAGGTCGAGGTGCTCGACGGTGTAACGGGTGGTTGGACGCTGACGCCGTGCGGGGCTGCGGTCGTCGCCGTGGTCGCCGGCGGCGATGTGGTGACCGCGGTGGAAGCGATCGCGGTGGTCGCGGTGCGGGTGGTTGCAGTGCTGTCGGAGCGGGTGGCGTTGACGACGTTGGTCCCGACTGCGGTACCGATGAGTACGGCGAAGGCGAGAGCGACGAGCCACTTCATGCGAAATCGAACTCCTCGAAGTGGATTCGCCGGCTCGGCACGCCGGCGTCGTCGAGTTGGTGTTGCAGTGCGTGCAGCATGGGTGGTGGGCCGCAGAGCAGGAACTCGATGCCGTCGAGGGTCCCGAGCCGTGCTCGTAGCGCGGTGACATCGATGATGCCGTCGCGGTGCTGGTCGACAAGGACCAGGTCAAGGTTCGGTCGCCGGGCGGCCAGGTCGGCCAATTCGGTGAGTATTGCGGGCGGGCCATCGTCGGCGTAGCCGTAGAAGAGCGTCACGGCGCAGCCGGTGTCGAGGGCGGCGGCCATGGCCAGGAACGGTGCAATGCCGATGCCGCCGGCGATCCACGCCTGCCGTTTTCCTCGTACGTAGCGGTGCGAGAACCGTCCGTAGGGCCCTTCGATAATGGCCGGTGCACCGCGGGCGACCTCCTCGATGTGGGCGGTGTAGTCGCCCAGGTGCTTGATCGTGAAGCGCACGGTCGCGTCGGTTGGCGGGGACGCCATCGAGTAGGGATGTGCCTCGGCGCCGATGGGTTGATCGGCGAAGCGGAGGAACGCGAACTGTCCGGCCACGAAGGGCATCGACCGCCCGGCGGGGTGCAGGGTGATCTCGGTGATCTGTGGGTTGAGCGCTCGGACGGAATCGACCACATAGCGGTAGTGCGGGGTGAGGAAACGCCCAGCGACCGTGTGCACCACGAGCGCGACGACGCCCGCGGCCACGATCGCTCCGACGTAGGAGCGCAGCGCCGTGCTGGAGCCGACGTCACCGCCAACGCGGAACACGTGGTATACGGCGGGCAGGAACAGCACCCCGAGCATCCGTTGCGTCCACAACAGCACCTGATGACGCACGGTCGAGAACATCGTGATCGCCATACCGATCGCCATGCCGTAGAGCGCGACCTGGCCGCTCAAGAGCGCCAGATCACCCGGATCGGGGCGCCAAAGCTCAGCAGCCCGAGACCAGGACACCTGCGCGTAGCGCCAGGCCAGCAAGGCCGGGTGCAGCGCCAGAAGACTGAACGACACCGCGCCGAGTCGGTGATGGAACCGGTACACCCGATCGAGCCCGCCGGCGGATCGTTCCACGATGCGAAGCCGAGCCGACAACACGATCGTGCTCGACAGCAGCACCGTTCCAACCAACGACATCGCCCCGGACACCGCACCGAAAGCGGCCGGACGGTTCACGAGCCGGCTACTGAACGGCCGCGCCTGCACCCACAGCACGGCGAGCACACCGAGAAGTATGGCGAGCGAAGCCAGCAGCGGCGTAGTGGGCGGCAGCGCCCGACGCGCCGCCGATGCGGTTGGATCTGGATCCGCGCCGCTCCCGCCTGGCGTGCGGAGCCGTTTCACGGCCATCAGTCTCGTCTCGATCGTCGTGTGAGGCCAGGGCCGTACGGCATCGTTTGCGTCCTGGCGGGAAAGGGTCCTTTGCCCGAAACATAGATACCCCCACCTGTATAGCGTTCGTCGTCGACGAGCGTCGAACGGGCGACAAGCTCCGTGTGGCCGATGCCCATCTCCGACGGCTCAGCTGTCGTGGTCCCGCACTGCCACGTACAGACAGAAAGGCTGGCTCATGACTGACTGTCCGACCGGAACCCGACTTGCCGGCAAGGTGGCGTTGATCAGCGGAGGGGCGCGCGGCATGGGTGAGAGCCACGCCCGGGCCATGGTCGCCCAAGGCGCAAAGGTCGTCCTCGGCGACGTCCTCGACACCGAAGGTGAAGCGCTCGCCGCCGAGCTCGGTGACGCTGCGGCCTACGTCCATCAAATCGGTTGCCCTCGACCTCGGCATCCACAACGTTCGCTGCAACTCCCTGCACCCCGGCGTGGTGGCCACGCCGATGACCGCCGCGCTCGACACCCCACAAAAGCACACCGCTTTGCGCCGCGTCGGTCAGTCGATCGAGCTGTCGCATCTCGTCGTCTATCTCGCCAGCGACGAATCGAGCTTCTCCACCGGCTCGGAGTTCGTCGCCGATGGCGGAGAAACCGCCGGCCTCGCACCTGGTGCCATGAGCTGAGTTCGCCGCTGCGGTCAGGTCTATCCTCACGCTGCTCGTCGCAACGCCTGCAGGTTCTTCGGCGCTGCGGTGCAACCAACGAAAGAGGTACACATGGGTCGGATTGTCGTGGGCGTGGACGGGTCGCAGCCGAGCATCGACGCCCTGCGTTGGGCGCTCGCTGAGGCCCGCTCCCGGCACGCCACCCTCGAGGCCGTCATCACGTGGTCCAATCCGGTCATGGCCGACGCCTACGGGGGCGCGGCCATGATCGGCTTCGATGCCGGCGCACTGGTCGAGGCCACCACCCAGACCCTGGAAGATGCCATCAAGGCGGCATGCCCCGACCCCGACGAGCGAGTCGCGATCGTTCGAACCGTCGCCGAAGGCGGTGCCGGTCACGTGCTGGTCGAGCACTCCCGAGACGCCGAACTCCTCGTCGTCGGCTCGCGCGGGCACGGCGGATTCGCCGGACTCCTCCTCGGTTCGGTGAGCAGCCAATGCGTGCACCACGCCCACTGCCCCGTCACCGTGATCCGCCCAGCCGACACCGACTGAGGTCAACGTCCGCAGCGCTGACCTGCCATCTGTGGGCTGCGAACGGCGGGGCTCTGGGTGGGCGGGACGATGATGCTCGTGCGCCCTTGCTGGCCCTGGAGCCCCACGGTTGGACGGTGACGACCTGTGCTTTGGTCGAGCGCGAGGCGAACGGACCGGACGGCCAACGAGCCATGCTGGTCGATAGCGTCGTTCGCCTTCGTCGTCTCTGACCCCGCCCGGGTACCCTTGACCTGATACCCCTAGGGGTATATTGTACGGACATGTTCTTCCGTCAGTACTACCTGGGGTGCCTCTCGCACGCGTCCTATCTGATCGGCGATGAGGGGTCCGGTTCTGCGGTGGTGGTCGATCCGCAGCGAGACATCAAGCAGTATCTCGACGATGCGGCGGCCCACGGCCTGCGCATCGAGCGGGTTATCGAAACCCACTTCCACGCCGATTTCCTGTCGGGCCATCTGGAGTTGGCCGAGGCCACCGGCGCGGCGATTTGTTACGGCGAGGCGGCCGCCGGAAGGGCGGAGTTCCCAATCGAGACGTTGGCTGATGGGCAGCGCATCGTGTTGGGGGAAGTGGTGCTCGAGGTGCGGGCCACACCTGGCCACACGCCTGAGTCGATCAGTGTCGTGATCTACGAGCAGGCTGGCGACGTCGATCCGTACGGCGTGCTGACCGGGGACACCCTGTTCATCGGCGACGTGGGCCGGCCCGATCTGTTGACCTCGGTTGGGGTGGGCGCCGACGAGCTGGCCCGCGATCTCTACCGTTCGCTGCGCGACAAGCTGCTGAGCTTGCCCGATGCCACGCAGGTCTTTCCGGCGCACGGGGCGGGTTCGGCCTGTGGCAAGAGCCTGTCGACCGAGACGGTTTCCACCATTGGTGAGCAGCGCGTAATGAACTACGCGCTGGCGCCGATGAGCGAGGACGATTTCGTGCTGGCCGTTACCGAGGGTCAGAGCGCGGCGCCGCTCTACTTCGCGTTCTCGGCCAGTCGGAACATGCAGCAGCGTCCACTGCTGGACGAGGCTGCATCCCCGGTGGAGCTCACCATCGACGAGCTGTTGGCCCGCCAATCCGGCGGCGTCCTGGTGGTCGACACCCGCAGTCCGGCCGAGTTCGAGCTCGGTCACTTGCTGGGCTCGGTCAACGTGGGCCTCGAGGGGCGTTTCGCGGAGTACGCGGGCGATGTCATACGGCCCGACCAGTCGGTCGTGCTCGTCGCCGACGGCCCGCTGGCGGCGGCTGAAGCAAAGTTGCGGTTGGGCCGCATCGGTTTCGATCGGGTGTTAGGCGCCGTGACCGATCCGGTGGCCGCTCTGCTCAGCCGTCCCGAGCACACGGCTCCATCAGCACGCATCACGGCCACGGAGCTCTGTGATCGCATGGCTGATCTGAAGGGCCTGCAGATCCTCGATGTGCGCAACGAGGGGGAGGCCCGTCTCGGGGTCATCCCCGGCGCCGTGGTGATCCCGCTGGCCCGGCTGTTGGACCGCCTCGACGAGCTCGACCCGAAGGCGCCGACCGTCGTGCACTGCGCCGGTGGCTACCGATCATCGATCGCGGCCAGCGTGCTGCGGGCCAAAGGGTTCGCCGATGTGTCCGACCTGGCCGGAGGCTTCGCCGCCTGGCTCACCACCGGCAACCCGGTGGCCAGCTTCGCCCCCGCCCACTGAAGTCCGTCTCGTCCCGCCAACCAATTTCCCATGGGAGTCGACACTCATGTCCAGCACCCCGCCCGGCCCAATTCGCGAGATCGAACCGCTCGAAGCCGAGCGCCTGGTGCGCGCCGGAGCCGTGCTGCTCGATGTCCGTGAGCCTGACGAATGGGCAGCCGGGCACGCTCCGGCAGCCCGCCATCTCCCGCTCGGTCAGATCGACCAGGCGTCGAGCGTGGTTCCGGCCCGAGCCGACAACCCGGTCGTGGTGGTGTGCCGCTCGGGTGCGCGGTCGCTGCGAGCCGCCGAAGCGTTGGCCGGCGCCGGGTACCAGGCGACCAACCTGCAGAGCGGTATGCGGGCATGGGCCGCGGCCGGGCTCGACGTGCTCGATGCGTCGGGTCCACCCGGCCAGGTGATATGAGATGCGTGGCCTGTTCGCCTCCCCGTTGGGGTTCCTCATCGGGATCTCGCTCGGGGCGCTCGGCGGGGGCGGCTCGATCCTCGCCGTGCCCGCCCTGGTCTACGGCGCCGGACAGGGGGCGAAAGCGGCCACCACCACCTCGCTGCTGGTCGTCGGGCTCACCGCCCTGCTCGGCATGTTCGCCCATCTGCGCGCCGGTCGGGTCCGGGTCGGCAGCGGCCTGATCTTCGGTGGGATCGGCATTGGCGGCTCGCTCGTCGGTTCCCAGCTCAACAAGTCCGTCGATCCCAACGTGCTGCTGCTCGCCTTCGCCGGGCTGATGCTCATCGCCGCCTGGCGCATGTGGACCCAGGCGCAACGCCCGGCGATGGTGCCCGCCCCCCCCGGCGGAAGCGGTGGCGTTCTCACCGTCGAGGTGCGGACGGCGATTACGGCGGCGACCGTGCTGAAGGTCGTCGTGGCCGGCACCGCGGTCGGGTTTCTCACCGGGTTCTTCGGCGTCGGTGGCGGCTTCGTGATCGTCCCCGCGTTGGTCCTGGCCTTGCGGTTCCCCATGCCCGACGCCGTGGGGACCTCGCTGCTGGTCATCGCCGTGAACTCGGCGTTCGCGCTGTCGCAACGGGTGCAGACCACCGGCATCGAATGGCGGGTCGCTCTGCCCTTCCTGGTGGCCGGACTGCTCGGCGTCAGCACGGGCAAGAAGCTGGCCGACCGGCTACCCGCCGCCACCATGGCCCGATGGTTCGTCGCCCTACTGGTCACCGTGGCCGCTTATACCGCCGTGCGCTCGGCTCTCGCTCTCTGACCACCTCAAAGGTCCGGGTCCGCCGGTCCCATTCGATCCCGACGTCCTTGAAGATACCCTGGAGGGTATATGTGTCGCCAGATCACGTGTTCCAAGTGCAAGAAGCCGACCTGGGCCGGCTGTGGCGCCCACATCGAGCAGGTCCTCGGCTCGGTGCCCAGGGGCGACCGCTGCCAGTGCATCGCGGCGGACCGCCTGGCCGCTAAGGCTACGAGCCGGAAGGGCGGCTGGTTCCAGCGGCTGCTCGGCGGTGGCGCCAAACCGTAGCGCAGCGTCACGGGCGGTCCGTCCGTAGCGCCGGGGCAATTGTCCGGATCTTTTGCTGACGTGCGGCCCTCGGGTTGGACAGACTCTGCGCTGTGAACCAACAGCCGAACATGTGGGACGAGCGATACCAGCGGAATGATTTCGTGTTCGGGACCGAACCGAACGACTTCCTGCGAGACAACATCGGCCGGCTCCGACCCGGCGCCGTGTGCTGCATCGGCGACGGTGAGGGCCGCAACGGCGTGTTCCTAGCCAAGGCCGGCTTCGAGGTCACCTCCGTCGATCTCTCGGCGGTGGGCCTGGCCAAAGCCGTGAAGCTGGCCGAAACCAACGGTGTGGCGTTGCGAACCATCGTGGCCGACCTCGGCCAGTGGGTCGGCACACCTGCGGCGGTCGGCCCGTGGAACGACGTGGTGTCGATCTTCTGCCACATGCCCAGCGCAGTGCGAGCGGTGGTCTATCCCCGATTGATCGCAGCCATGGCCCCCGGCGCGGTGTTCCTACTGGAGGCGTACACGCCGGACCAGATCAGTCGGGGCACCGGCGGACCGGGCGACCCGGATCTGCTGCTCACCGCCCGCCAGGTCCGGGTCGAGTTGGCGGGGTTGGTGTTCGAGCATCTCGAGGAGCTCGAACGTGACGTCGTCGAGGGCGATCTGCACAGCGGCAGGGCTGCGGTGGTGCAGTGCATCGCCCGCAAGCCATGAACCGCGTGGGGTGCGCGCAGTGACGTCATCGGCCCCGGCGCCGAACGATGACCCACGTCGGTGGGGACAGCTCGCCATCTTGGCGGCGGCGATGATCCTGTCGATGTCGACGTGGCTCTCCACCGCAGCAGTGCTACCCCAGCTGCGCAAGGACTGGGCGTTGTCGCAGACCTCGGCGTCGTGGTTGGCCATCGCGGTCCAGCTCGGATTCGTGTTCGGAGCGTTGATCTCGGCCACCTTCACGTTGGCCGACCGGTTGCGGCCCCGCCGGTTGGTGCTGCTCGGCGCGCTGGGTGCGGCTGCAGCGAATGCGTTGGCATTGACCGCCCACGGGCTCGGTGCCGGTCTCCCGATGCGCTTCGCGGTGGGAGCCTGTTTGGCGGGGGTGTATCCACCGGTGCTCAAGGCGATGTCGGCATGGTTTCGTCGCGGCCGCGGCCGCGGCCTGGCGCTGGGGGTGATGGTGGGGGCGCTCGCCTTGGGCTCGGCGCTGCCGCATCTGATCCGCAGCATCGGGAGCCCACCATGGCAAGCGGTGATCATCCTGACCTCGGCGTTGACCATGGTCGGTGGCCTGGTGGCCGAGTTCGCCGCCGCTGACGGGCCGTACAGCTTTCCCAGCGCCCCCTTCGATCCCCGCCAGATCAGTGTGATCGTGCGCGACAAACGGCTGCGGTTGGCCAGCGCCGGCTATTTCGGGCACATGTGGGACCTCTATGCCATGTGGGCGTGGTTCGGAGCGTTCTCCACCGCGATCCTGCCCGGCCCCGTGCTCGGGGTGTGGGATAGCAGACCGCGACTGTCGTGAACCGTTGCGGCCCTGCGTTCATGGTCCTTTCGTCGGGCCTACCCCTTGGCATACCCATGTGGGTATGCCTATGATACCCCCCCAGGTATCAAGGTTGGGCGGTCGACGATGGATATTCCCCAAGAGACGGTCGAGGACCTCGGGCGGCGACTGCGGCGCATCGAGGGTCAGGTGCGAGGCATCCAGCAGATGCTGGCCGACGAGCGGGATTGTCGTGATGTGCTCACGCAGATCTCGGCGGCCAAGAAGGCGCTCGAACAGACGGGCTTCCTTCTGGTGGCCAACGGGCTGATCTGGTGTGTCACGCACCCGGTGGAGGCCGAAGCCGAGGGCAACTCGCTCGACGATCTGCAACGAATGTTCATGAAGCTCACCTGATCCCAACCTCTCATCCGCTGCACGCCACCGTCCTATCGCCCTGGAGTTCGTTGCCATGTCTGTGTCCACCCTCGCGCCGCCCCCCGTGGCATCACCGTCCTCGTCGGAGCACTGGTTTGCTCGCCTCGGCCGCTTCTCGGCGCGGCGTCGCCGGCCGGTGATGTTGGTGTGGCTGGTGATCGCACTGGCCGCTGCCCCGTTGGCGGTGACGGTGAACGGCGCGCTCTCGGGGGCGGGTTGGGAGGCGCAGGGTTCGATCGCCCAGCAGGTGCGTGACGAGCTGCGGACCGATTTCCCTCAGGTCGGTGCCGAGGCGGCGGTGGTGGTGGTGCATCAGGACACCGCGATCTCCGAGGATCCGAGCGCGGTCGCCGCCGTCGTTGCCGCGTTCGAGCGGTGCTGATGAGGTCAAGGCGGTGGCCGATCCGATGGCCATGCCGCCCGAGGCCGGGTTGATCTCCCAGGATGGCCGCACCGCGCTGGTACCAATCGAACTGGTCGCCGCAGCAGACGCACAGCGGCCGGAGTCGGCTGGGCTGGTCATCGACAAGGTGGCGTCGCTGTCGCTGCCGGGCGGGGCCCGGGCCGAGGTCACCGGCGAGTGGCCGGTGTGGAGCGACTTCAACAACTCGAACGAGCAGGCGTTGCACAAAGCAGAGCTGCTCTCCGGTCTACCGACATTGATCCTGTTGTTCATCGCGTTCGGGTCGGCCATCGCGGCGGGCTTGCCGTTGTTGCTGGCGGTCGCTGGGATCGCGGTGGGCTTCGCCGGGTTGCATCTGGCTACGTCGGTCACGCCGTTGTCGGTGTGGTCGATGAACTTCTCGATGATGATCGGTCTGGCCGTGGGCATCGACTATGCCCTGTTCGTCGTGTCGCGGTATCGGGAGGAACGCGAGGACGGCAACGACGCAGCCGCGGCGATGGGCGCCACGCTCGACACGGCGGGCAAGGCGGTGTTCCTGTCGGCGTTGACGGTGGTGTTGTCGTTGGCTGCGGTGTTTCTGGTGCCGGTGATGGTGTTTCGGGCTATGGCGCTTGGGATGATCTTCTCGGTGGTGGCGGTGGCCACGGCGTCGCTCACCCTGCTCCCTGCCGTGCTGGTGGCCCTCGGTGATCGGGTGCTGGTGGCCAAGGCAGAAGACGACCCCGACCGGGCCGCCGAGGGTCGATGGACCAGATGGACCGCACGGGCCATGCGCCGCCCTGCGGTCACCCTCACCGCCGGGCTGGTGGTGCTGCTGGCGCTGGCCGCCCCGGCGCTCGGCATGCGGCTCGGTATGCCGGGAGCCCGGGTGGTGGACGAGGGCCGATCCAGCCGCGATGGCTACGAGCTGTTGGTCGACGCCTTCGGTCCCGGAGCGGCGGCGCCGCTGTTTGTCACCGTCGACGCCACCGAAGCACCGGCCGCGGTGGCGGCGGCCCAGGCCGACGGCGGGGTGGTCGACGCCCGATCGTTGCCGAGCCCGCCGCCAGCGGGCGCACCGTGGTGCGGGTTATCCCCGCCACCGCGGTCGATGACGCAGCGACCGCGGACTTGATCGGCCGCTTGCGTTCGGTCATCCCGACCGCGGCGCCCAGCGCCTCGGTGGGCGGCCCGGCCGCGCAGAACTACGACCTGACCGCGGTGCTGACCGGTCGGGCTCCGATCGCCATCGCGGTGATCACGGTCGTCGCCTTCCTGCTGCTGCTGATCGTATTCCGCAGCCTGGCCCTCGCCATCTCGTCGATCGTGTTGAACTTCATCAGCGTGGGCGCCGCGTTCGGGTTCGCCACCCTGGTGTTCCAACACGGCTATGGCGCCGGCCTGATCGGGATCCACGCCCAAGGGTTCGTCGATGCCTGGGCACCGCTGTTCTTCTTCGCCCTGCTGTTCGGGTTGTCGATGGACTACCAGCTGTTCCTGCTGGCCGCGATCCGGGAGCGTTACGAGGCGACCGGCGACACCCAGCTCGCCATACGCGACGGCATCGCCCGCACCGGGCGGCCCATCACCAACGCGGCGCTGATCATGATCGTGGTGTTCATCGCCTTCGGGATCACCGGACCCATCCCGCCCACCGAGCTCGGCGTCACCCTGGCCCTGGCGGTGCTGCTCGACGCCACCGTGGTGCGGATGATGCTGGTGCCCTCGATGATGAAGCTGCTCGGCGAACGCAACTGGTGGATACCCACCTGGCTCGACAAGCGCCTACCCCACGTCCACTTCTCGCACTGATCACCCAGACCGCCCCAACGATCTCGGAGCAACGAAACCCATGCACCTCTCACCGATCTCAGCTCGGGCCCGCCGCTGCATCGCGGTGCTCGCCCTGCTCGCGGCCGTGCCGTTGGCCGCTGGTTGCGGCGGGGTCGAGCGAGTCGTCGAGCACCACCGCCCAACAGAGCGGCGCGGCGGCGAGCCCTGGAGCGAAGCTGATCGCGCCGGCCGAGGCGGCCGCCCTGCTGAAGGCGCCGCCGGCCGGGCTGGTCGTGCTCGATGTCCGCACCCCCGAGGAGTTCGCGTCGGGCCATCTGGCCGGTGCCACAATGATCGACTTCTCCGCGGCGGACTTCACCGCCAAAGTCAGCGACCTCGACCGGGCCAAGCCCTATCTCGTGTACTGCCACTCCGGCAACCGCAGTGGCCAGGCCGTCGCCGCCATGACCAAGCTCAGCTTGAATCAACCTCACCGACCTCCAAGGCGGCGTGCAGGCCTGGACCGCTGCCGGGCTGCCGCTGGTCCAAGGGGCCTGATGACCTTCGGCTCTGCCCTCAATCGGCGAAGCCCCGTACCTTGAAATGACGCGTGCGAGAGAAGGGCACCCTCATGAGTGATGGCTATGGAAAGTCGGTCCTCAACGAGTTGCGCCCGCTGCTCAGCGACGTGTTGGCGGACGCCGAGCCCATTGCAGCGTCTATCGACTGCGACCCGGCGCGCAGTGGCAGTGCGCGCAGCGCTGGCCGATTCTCCTACGATGATCAATTGACGCTGTGTCAGAAGCGACGCAATGCCCCAAACTCGGCGGCGCCGCGGCACGTCAATCGGCGGTGACCACGATGATGCCCATCATGCCGAGATCCTCGTGGTCGAGGATGTGGCAGTGGTACACCGTGCGCCCGGGGAAGGCGTCGAAGGCGAGCCTGACCCTCACCCACTGAGCGGCGGGTACGTTGACCGTGTCCTTCCACGCTGGCGCCGGCGTCGTCCCGTCGGAGCGAGCCACGATCTGGAAGGGCCAGACGTGCAGATGGAATGGATGGTCCATGGTTGAGGTGTTGCGGATCGTCCACTCCTCGACGGTGCCGAGCTGGGCGGTGATGTCGGTTCGAGCGGGATCGAACGTCTTACCGTCGATTGTGAATGAACCGCCCATCCCACCGCCGCCCATTCCCATGGCGAGCACGATGGTGCGCTCCTTGGCGATCGTCGCCGTGCGCAGATCGGTCACGGCGGCCAGCGCAGGCGGCACGGCGGCAGCTGCAGCGGTCCCGGATACGTGAACGGTCGCAACGGTCATCATGCTGTTGCTCGACGGGGGCTGGCCGCCCATGCCCATACCTGGACCGCCGCGATCGTAGGGCAGCGCCTGCAGTCTGCTGGTGCCCGCGGTGGTCGGCGTGACGAGCAGCTCGGCCCGCTCGCCCGGTGCGAGCAGGAGTTCTGCGCTCGATGCCGGCTTCGCGAGGCGGCCGCCGTCGGTGGCGATCAACGCCATGGGAAGTCCTTCGAGTGCGAGGCGGTAGTAGCGCGAGGCACTGGCGTTGAGCAGTCGCCAGTGCTCCAGGGTTCCGGCCGTGCTGTCGATGGTCGGCTGGCGGACGCCGTTCACCAGAACGGCGTCGCCTTCTCGGCCTTGCATTTGCTGCATCATTGAGACGTTGAGCACGCTGCGATCGGGGCCGATGCTCGGGTCGGACAGCACCAGCAGCCGCTCGAGGGTGCCGTCCAACGTATCGTCGTCGATGGCATCGGTGACGATGATGGCGCCGGCCATGCCACCGGAGAGCTGGGCGGCGACCATGCCGTGCTCGTGCGGGTGGTACCAGAACAGTCCGCTGTGATGGTCGGCCGGTAGGTGGTACCGGTAGGTGTGAGAGCCGCCGGGTGGGATCGAGACGAAGATGTTGTCGCTTTCGCCCTCGGAGGAGACGTGCAGGCCGTGGGTGTGCAGGTTCGTCGCCTCGTCCAGGCTGTTGCGCAATGTGATGCGCAGCTCGTCGCCGGGGCGAACCCGCAGCGTTGGGCCGGGGGACATGCCGTTGTAGGTGTACGCGAACCGTGTTCCGTCGCCGTAGGGCAGCTGCGCCGCCCGAGCCTCGAGAGTGACCTCGAGCACGCCGTCGCGACTACTCAGCACGTCGGGCTGCGCGAACGCACCAGGCGGCGCCGCAGTCGGGCCGTTCTGGCCGGCTGTCGCTGCTGTTGCTCCCGGCTCGGATGACGTTGAGCCCGACATCGCGTCCGACGAACCCGCGCCGCGGCCCATGCGTCCCGAACATGCCGTGATCCCGACGACTGCTGCGGCTCCAACGCAGAGGCGCAGGAGCTCACGCCGGGTGCGTTCGGCCGGCCTAACGGTCGGATCGTTCTGCTGCGTCATCGACGAGCCCCGGCTTGCATCGCAGGAACGGACATCTCCACCCTCACACGTCGCTCGCTGAGTCCGAGGCGACGCCCCAGACGCCTCGCAGTGTGCGCGAAGTGATACCCCATGGGGTAGAGGAGAAGGTCTTCACCCGCGTCCAACCTGAGGTCGCTGTGCCAGACCTTGAGCCGCCGAGCGGTCACCGTGTCCGGCTCCGCGATGTGCTGCGCTGGCTGCTCGGCCTCGGGATCGGCGCGGTGGCGATCGTGGTCGCTGTCAGTGTGGCGGGCGGGTTCGCCGATGCGGCTGCAGCGCTGCGGAACCTTGATCGCCGCTGGCTGGTTCTGGCAGTCCTGGTGGAGGCGACGAGCTAAGGCCTGCTCGGCGCCAAGCTCCGCCGGTTGATCGGGCCAGACGTGGTGGGCCGGTTCGAAGCGCTGGAACTGGGCCTGGTGGTTGCCGGCTTCGGACTACTCACGCCGGCCCGTCCGGCCGAAGGGCTGGCCATCTGTGGTGCGCTCCTGCGCAGGAGAGGCCTGACCCGCCGCCGAATCGCCATGGTATTTGGCTTCTCCGAGTGGTTCTCGACCCGGGTGTTCCTGCTCATCGCCTCGCTGAACCTCCTGGCGGTTGCGGTCATCGAACGCTATGCTCTGGCGGATCTGTGGCCGTTCGTGGCTGCTGCCTTCGGCGCGCTGCTGATGCTGTTCGTCACCGCTCGGCTCGCCATGCGGCCCTCGGCGTTGGCGTCGATACAGCGCGTTCATCGGCTGGTTCCATCGCCCCAGCCGACGCCGGTCCCTCGACGAACGCCGCGAGCGCGGGGCCGCCCGGCACCGCGATGCGATGGCGGGACCAGCACGGCTGTCTGTCGTTCGCCCTATGGGCGGCGGGAGCCCACGTCGGATTCGATGTCGCGTTGTTGGCGGTCACGGTCGCCGCGGTGTCCGTCTTCGTGCCGCTGATCCCCGGCGGCTTGGGCATCGTTGAGGCGGCCATCCATAGCGCAGCCCGCCACTGTGCTGGACTGGCAACGCCGGCTCGTCACCTGACAGTGGACCCAACGCTCTCGCCTCTCGACACCGAACGATGAGCCGACGGCGACGGGTGGCCGACGCTCGTGGGCGACAGCGCGCAGTCACCGACGCCCTTATCGTCTGGCCACGGAGTCCGCGGCGGTCTCGGGCGGTGCATTCACCTCGAAGGTCAAGCCACAGGCGCCGCAGACGGTCGGCACTCCGGTCCCCAACGGGCCGTGAGCGACCGGCCGCCCACACGACGGGCAGAACCGGACGGTTGGTGGACCGGGAGGGACGGGGCCTCCACTGGCCGCTTGGTAGCGGGGGGAGGAGAATCGGGACAGGACGGGGATCAGGAGTGTCATCGCTGAAACCAGCACGAATTGGACGCCGAGGAGGCGAGCGAACCAGTCGGCGTCCTCGGCGAACTTGGCCCACAGCGCAACAAGAACGGTGAGCCCCAACAGGCCAATGAGCGCATTCGCGACCGGCCGCAACCAGCGGATACTGGCCGGTATTGGGATCAAGGCCAGGCCTGAGGCGAGCGTGGTTGCTGCGGCCACCACCAGGAACGATCCGGCCACCTTGAGCCAGCGCACGTCACCGGGCTCAGTCCACACCAGGGCGATGAAGAGGGCGAAGCCCGAGGCGCCGGAGATCGCGCCAATCAACGGCGTGGGCCACAAGGACTGTCGCCGGATGGCCGGGATATTGACCAACACGCTGAGCATCGCCGCCGTGACCAGGAAGCTGGTTCCGAGGACCTTGCCTTGGGTTTGGCCGAAATCGCCCGCCAGTAACGCCCAGATCCCCAGCAGCGTATTAACCAGGATCGATACGACGAAGAGGTTCAGAAACAGGCGTGTGAAAGCGGATCTGGTCACGGTCGTCGTCACAAGCTCACAGTTCCAGAGCCGCTGACGAGTGGCAAGGGCCTTGCATCCTGTTCACCGAACTCGTGAGGCGGTCGAACGAGCGGGAGCGGACTGGGCGGCAGCGTCGCGGCGAGGCCGCGAGTAGGTCCTAGCGCCGCCCAAGCACCGCCATGGCGCAACACGCCGCTCACGGACCATGGACGCTGCGGCACGGGATGAATGAATCCGACAATCGTTTCAGCGCTGGCCAGATGGTAAACGGCTGAACACAGCAGCGACGACGTTCAGCGCCACGAGCGCAGCCGCAAGTGCCGCCAGGCTATCGCTGCGGTCCGACCGCCGGACTGCCCAAGTTCGTGGGCTCGTCGACCGAACCATGCCGCGGCGAGCCCAGGAAGGATCAACACCAGCAGTGGGGCACTGCGGCTGCCAGGGTGGGTCCCCACGGTGGCGTGGTCTCGGTGTCGGGATCGTGCCCCCATTGCCGCCATTAGGACAAAAGCTCAGCGAGGCGCTCAAGTCAGTCCGGGACGCGAGTGAACTCGTCAGCGCCGGCCATCATCGCTCGCCACACGTCGATCTCGCTGTGTGGGTTTCGTACCGGCTGGGCGAGGTGCCACAGCGTGACCAGCCGCTCGCTGTCATCGTCAGTCACGTGATGGCCCGACCAGGAGGCGACTGAGCCGCGACTGCCGAAGTCGACGCAGAACGACACAGCGTCACCTTCGACGAACCCAGCGACGGGGAAAGCCGACGCGACCGTCGGCCCTCCAACCCTCGTACGGAACGAACCGGTAATGCGGTGGTCCCCGCCGACAGCCAGATCGAGGATCGACCCGAGCCGGTTGCACCACCGTCCGCTGACTCCGGACACCGGCCTGCGGTCCGTCTCTTCGACGTGAACGGCGTCTTCGAGAATGGTTTCGAGAAACATCGCGATCCCCCGGTTGGTCGTGGTTCAGTGAAGGATGCGCCTGCAGGTGCATCGCTGCGCAGGGCCTTCGGCCTGTTCTTTCGCGGGAATTCGGCCGCCGGCTGTAAAGGATCTTCTGGTCGGTCTGTGATCAGCTGACGTTCGGCCCTTTCGCGGCTTCACCGCCGTGTCACCCACGGGCCGGAACCACCGGAGTCGGAGCGCTGGTCGGTTCCCGATCGCCACGAGCGTTGGGTGCTGGACTGGAACGACCGACGGCTTGCGGTGTTCGACCGCGACGTCGATGCCATCATCCGCACCCACGCCCGCGACCGCAAGGTGGCCGCGTGGCTCCAGGACACCGCTCAGGCGTTCGAGGAGATCGGCGAGATCGGCGAGATCGGCGTTGCCATCGACTGGGCTCATCAGGCAACCGACCACGCTCCCGGGCACCAGTCGCTGAAGGCGGCGGAGTATCGGTGCGACCTGCTGGCAGACACCGCCCCGCCGAACAGTTGGCGGCGAGAGCAGAAGTGTTCCGGCGGTGGCCATCAGCAACCACGGCGGCGCGTCTCCACCGAGCAGCCGGTACCTCGTGGCACGACTACCACGACAACGTCCTCGCCACACTGACCGCGCAGTCAGATGAATCCGTGTTGTTCTCGATCGGCACCCTCAACGATCCTCGCCTTGCCCTGGAGCAGGCCGTCGCCCTCGGCCTCGACGACGACCGCGTCTGGTCCGAACTCGCGAACGCATACGAGCCGGTCGACCCCCTCGCCGTAGTACCGATCCACCGAAGACTCGTCGAGCACGAACTCGTAAACGCCGACGCCCACCACAACCGGCTGGCCGCCCGGCGCCTCGCCAAGATGCGCAAGCTCGCCGCTGGGACCGACCACGCCGCCGAGGTCGACACCTTCATCGCCGGCTTGCGCGACACCCACCGCCGGCGCCCCAGACTCCAGCAGGAGTTCAACCGCGCTGGTCTGCCCTGACGCTCAGCGCCGACGAGCCGCGCCCGGAGCTCGGTACGATGTCGACATGGCCAAGACCGCCGACGACCTGTGGGAGGAAGTGCTCGCGCTCCCCGCCCAAGAGCGAGCGCGGATAGCCTCAGATCTGCTCGCCAGTCTCGACAGCGAAGCCGTCGACGAAGAGGAAATCGACCAGCTGTGGTCGGCTGAGACGCAACGACGAGTAGCCATGCTCGAATCCGGCGACGCAGGCACACTCACCTGGGACGACATCCAGCAGCGGTTCGCCGAGCGAGTAGTCGACTTCGGTCCCCGTGACGTCGGTAGCTGATCACCGAGGGACACCTCACGAGCCATTATCACGGCCGAAAGGGCGGAAGTGGTCGTGGATCGCCCGGGCGAGAGTTTCGTGACCGCCGCTCTCCCGAGTCCGCCCCTTGCGACGGTTGAGGTCAGCCGGCGACGTCGAGGTTGTCGTAGCTGTAAAGCGGCGCCGGGTCGAGCACCTGGGCGGGGGTGAGCGAGGCGCCGAGCAGGGCGACCATCGGGTCGTTCAGGTTGTGTCCCGCCACCGACCCGCCGATTGCGGTGCCGTCGGGGACGTAACGCCGCCCACGCGCCGCCATCCACGCCTCCCAGATGCGGTCCGCATTGCAGTGATTTAGGTAGAAGACCGGGTCGTTGGGCGAGGTCCCCGGCGACATGTCCCCGCCCATCCAGACGTGCACGCGGTTGTGTAGACCCGGCCCGACCGGCCGCCAGCCTTCGAGCCGGTTACGCAACCCGGCCGACCCGTCCGCTGCGGACGAGTCGATGTCGAAGGGCCGCAGGTCGTAGGCGTTCTCGGCTAGGCATGCGGCCACATCGCGCTTGACGGGAAGCGTCGGGGCGTCGGGGTCGGTGCCTGCAGCTCGCTCAATGGGTCTTGCTGCGTGTACGTCGAGGTACCTGCCGATCCCGGCGTCGAACCGCTGCGTCACCCGTACCCGCAGCCCGCTGATCGCGCCGGAGGTGACCGCGCCCCTGTTCACCCCGAGCCGGTTCGTTTGCCACAGCGTCGAGCCCAACGCCCGGTCGCGGGCCCAATCCCAGTACGGCAGCCCGAAGTCGGGCCGGCCCAGCACCCGCTGCAGGTCCTGCTCCAGGCGCAGCAGAAACAACCGGTGCCAGGGAAGGAAGATCGGCCCGCCGTGGGCACGGTTCGAGCCTCGACCTGCCGTCGGCAGGTTCATGGTGACGTAGTGCCACAGGACGTAGAGGTCCCAGGTCGACAGCTCGCGCCCTGGGTCATCGGTGCGCAACTGCCACCCAGGCACGGTTGGGCGCAGGGCGGTGTCGGCCTGCCGTGCGGTGACGCCGGTGAGCTCCTGGCTCAGCAGCACACAGCCCCGCACGTAGTCCGCTCGGTCCGTCGTGGCCCGCTGCACGTCTCGTCTGATGCCCATCGCTCAGTGCCCTCCGTGCCCGTGATCGCCGTGCCTGTGCCCCTCGTTGCCGCCGCCCTCGCCGGCAGGCCCGATCGGGGGCGGGGGCGGCGTGTCGCTCAGCCGGTCCACGATGCGCCGCACCAGGTCGATTGCCGATGGCGTCGAGTACTGCGGCAGCCCGTGGTAGTGGACGGTGCCGTTGTCAGCGACATGGATGTGGTCGGGGAACTCGACCCCGTCGATGGTGATGCGGTAATGCGTCTCGATCTCGACCGTTCGGCCGTTGTGGGCGAAGCGTCGAACCGAGCCGCCCGCGCCCGCGTCAGTGGCCAGTCCCTCCGTCAGGTCGTAGCCGTCCCGGCCGAGGTTGATGGGAACCCGATCTCCGGCCATCGTGCGCCTCCCCTGTTTGTCGCCGACGCCTCCGTCCTACAGAGTCGACATCACCGTCGCTGATACCACAACTCAGCCCGCCCAGCCGAGGTCGTCGCAAATCCTGTCCGTACCAAATACTCGAACGTCGGACTTGACCTGGGCGTCTAGGCGCTCGTGGCGCCTCGCCACCACCGTGTTGCGCTCCCGTCAAGTCGGGTGCCCAGCCCTGCGACAGGGTCACTCCCCTCCTGACCGGGTGCGGCTCGTCGAGTGGTGCAATCGACCAGGGGCACGGCGCACCTCAAGCCAGCCCTGCATTTTAAGCTGCCAGCAACACCCGCGCCGGCAGCCACCCCGCACCAGCCGCTGGCGCTCAGCCCACACCGGCCTCAAGGGCAATTGACGAGGGCGCGTTGAGCCGGTGGAGATCTCAACAACGAACGACCCTCGACGAAGGAGACCCGATTTCAGACGTCGTCCGCCAATGGCCAAGCCCCCTCCAATACGACACCACCATTGAGGTTCGTTGTGACCCACAGTGAATTGCGTTGCGATGGATAGCGTGTGGCGGTGCCTTCCGATGCGGTGACCAGCGGTGCGTGACGGGAACGGAGAAGTTGTCGACCCGCTGCTCTCCGACTGGGGCAAGGCCGTCGCAACCCGATGCCCTGAGCCAGTGAGGCGGCTTCTCTCATGAGTTTCGCGCTGAGCCCTCGTACCGCCCGCGGCGAAGCCGTCGTTGCCGCCGCGAACTCGCTCGTTGAGGCCCTTGCCCAACACGCCCAAGCTGCGGACGCCGCCAACGCGGTGAGTCGCGAGAACTTCGACGAACTGATCAGAAGCGGAATCGCATCGGCGTTCGTCCCCGAGGAGCTGGGAGGCTTCGGCCTGGAGTCCATCCATGATTGGATCCTTACCATCACAACCCTCGCGCGGGGAGATGCATCCACGGCCATCGCTATCAACATGCACCTCGTGGTGAGTCGCGCCATGGTGCAGGCATATTCGGACGCCAAGGCAAGGTTGGGCGCGGATCACAGGACCACCCATGGACTGGCACAACTTTTGGGCAGGTTGGTCACCGGCGAGATGCTCATTTGCGCAACGGCGACCGAGCCCGGGACCGACAATCTTCACCCGTTCACCGAGGCGACGCGCGACGGCGACAGTGCTGAAAGCGGCTGGCGCATCAACGGCCGAAAGATCTTCGTCACACTGTCCCCGATCGCGACGCACCTCGCCATGAACCTGCGCATGCGCGACGCCGATGGCGACCACTTGGCGACCGTAATGGTGCCGATGAACACTCCTGGCATGACACCCCAAGACGACTGGGACGCATTGGGAATGCGCAGTTCCGGCAGCCAATCCGTGCTGTTCGTGGACGTGCGGGTACCCTTGCAAGACGTTCACAAGCTGGGCCCCTGGGGCATGTGGAGCGTGGGGACGCTGCAGAGTCGCGCCATCGCAAATATTCCCCTGGTCGGCGCTTTCTTGGGGATTGCAGAGGCAGCGCAGGACATCGCTTTGGCACACCTGGCAACCCAGTCACGCCTCGGGCAGCCCGCCTCGGCAAGCTCTGGCGTTCAGCACATGGTCGCCGAAATGGCATTGGAATTGGCCCAATGTCGAGCGATTCTGGGAGCTGCAGCCATGCAAATGGACGAATACTTCGCCAGCCATGCGCAAGGCGAGTCCGCACCAACAATGCAGGACGCTCATCGCTTGATGCTCGACTACCAGGTGGCGAAGTGGACAGTGAACCGGGGCGCGATCGCGATCGTGAGCAAAGCCATGGACCTGCTTGGTGGCTCCGGCTACACCAACTCCCATGTGCTGGCTCGTCTCTACCGTGACGTTCGAGCTGGACCGTTCATGCAGCCCTATGGCGCGACCGAGCTACGCGAATATGTCGGTAAGGTCACCTTGGGCATGTGGCCTGACCAATAGCCAATTTCGGCGCTGACGGTGCCGCGGATCGGGGGTAGATCCAAACACCACAGCGCCGTTGTTGCGCACGTGCGCCGCACTGTAACCTGCGACTTCAGCCGAATAGGAGTCAGCGATCCTTCGTCGAGAGCCGCGTTCTGCGGTCACGACGACGCCATCGGCGCCAGGCCGTCCGCTGTCACGTGAGCTGCCTCCATGTCATGCGCACTCGGGTGCTATTCGTGAAAAAGCCCGATCAGCGCCCATAACGACGAACGTGACCACCGTCCCAGTCCGCGGACCGCGTGGTCCCTCCCCCACGCCCCAGCCTTTCACCCAAAGCACCCGCCTGCTGACGCCCGGCGCGGTCAGATGAGTTCCGCTCATGTTCGGGGCTGGGCAGGAACAAACGTCGCGCCGAGCGACCGTGCACGGGCTCGTCCCTCCGACGCCAGAGCCCGCCCGACCCGCGCATGATCGCGACCATCACCACGTCGGAAGGCCAGGGGACCGGCTGAATTGGGTGACCCCTGACAGCAGGATCGGCGGACTCCAGTTTCAGCCAGGTCAGGGTGTTGGGCGTTGTTCGATCCCGGCGCTTGGTGTAGCCATGGGTACCTATGGAGTTCGGGTGTGGGTTCGCGGCGAGTTTCGAAGCGGTACGGCAGGCCCAGGTGGCTGAGTCGCTGGGCTTCGATTACGTCGGTTTCTATGACTCACCTGCGCTCGAGCCCGACATCTGGTTGACGGTCGCCGATGCGCTGCGCAGCACCGAACGGATCACCGTCGGTACGTATGTGCTGATACCGCACCTTCGGCACCCGATGGCCCAGGCATCCGCGGATCGCGACGTTGTTGCAGCAGGCGCCGGGACGACTCGAGGTCGGTGTGGGTACCGGTTTCACCGGTCGCATGGCGATGGGCCAACGTCCACTGAGCTGGGCGTTCATCCGTCAGTTCGTTCGCCAGCTCCGCGGTCTGCTCAATGGTGAACAGGTCGACATCGATGGTGCGGTCACCCAGATGATCCACCCGCCCGGCTATGCGCCGCGACGCCCGATCGCGGTGCCGATCGTGATCGCTGCCAACGGGCCCAAGGGCATCGCGGTCGCCCGCGAGAGCGACGGATTGATCTACGGTGGACCCCTCGATGCGATCCCGAGTGGCTTCGAGCGTCTGCAGCTGCCGTTGAGTGGTATTCCGCTCGAACCAGGCGAGCAACCGAATTCTGAGCGCCTCATCGAAGCCGCTCGAGTGTTGTTCACGATGCGCTACCACCTGGCCTACGACGGGTTCTCGAACACCGCGGTCGAGCACCTCCCGGGTGGTGCTGACTGGCTCGAGACGATCCGAAGCTTCCCGGACGCGACCCGCCATCTTCACGTGCATGACCGGCACATGGTGCAAGTCAGCGAGCACGACTACCAGTTCTCGCAACGACACCGAGACGAACTCGAGGCCTTCGCCGTGGCGAACGCGATCACCCCGGTCCAGCTGCACGAGCGCGTCGAGCGTCTTGAGGCACTCGGCGCGACAAGAGTCATGGGATGGACCATCCGACCCGACTGGGAACGCGGCCTACGAACATTCGCCCCGATCCTCGCCAGGTGACCGAGTTCGACAGCCTCCCGTAGGAACTGCCGGAGACCCAAACCCGCAGCCGACCACGGCGGAAACTGTCAAGTGCTTTGAGACAGCGGGGGTTTCTTGTTCTGTATCAGTGCTTCGTCGGGAGGGGTCGTTGATCCAGGCTTCGGTGGGGAGCTTGGGCGGGTTCGGCCGTGTGCCGTGGAAGCGGTCGGGGTGCGCTGCGAAGGCGGCGTCGAGGACCCGGGCTCGTTGGGCGCGGATGGCGGTGGCGGTGCCGTAGTGGACCGATGCTGGGGTGTGTAGCCCGATCCCGGAGTGTCGGTGTTCGTGGTTGTAGTAGTCGAAGAAGGACTTCGCGAAGGCGCGGGCGTCTTCGATGGTGGCGGTGCCCCGGCCCCATATCAGCATGCGAAAGATCCGTGAAGTACTCCGTTTGAGTTTGGGCGAGGGCCTGAGTTTGCGCGACATCGCCTTGTCGTTGCAGGTCCCGCACACAACTGTTGGCGATCATGTCCGGCGGGCCAAGGCGGCGGGGTTGGGGTGGCCGTTGCCAGACAGGGGTTCGCTGCGTCAGGGTTCAACCGATCCAGCTTGCGGGCGAGTTCCTGGAGGGCGGCGCGGGCCTCGGCGGGGTCAGGCTCAGCCCATGCGGCGTTGAGTTTGCGGCGCACCCAGCCTTTCTCCGTGGCGGGGAGATAGCCGACGATGTTCTCTGTCTTGTGATGGTGGCAACGTTGGATCTGCACAGGTTGGCCATCGAACACGTCGCGCACGGCGGCGGTCCTCCGACTCGTCGCCAGTGATGCACGGTCGCGGTCGACGCCGATCACCCGGGCGCCTTCGTGTTCGAGGCGTGGGGTGAAGCGTCCGGTGCCGCATCCGGCTTCGCAGATCCGCAGCCCGGCGAACGGGGGAACGGCGGCGAGGAAGAGCCGGTGTTCGACGGCGGTCGCATACGCGGCCCAGGGACGGTCGAACCAGGCGTCGGAGGCTGCGGTTTCCGCGCTGCACCGTGACGACGAGGCGACGTCTGTGGTGGAATGGGGTCAGAAGGTGATCGTCTTGTCCGCCCACAAGACCCAGTCGGTTGCCTCGTCGAGGCTGGAGCGGTGGGCGTCGAGGATGATCATCGCGTTAGCCCTGATCCACCGTCAATTTGGACCGCGGCAGCCGCACCACCCACGACAGCGACGCCGACCGCACACCCGGCCCCCACCCTCACTGACCGAGCCGTCTGAGCGGTCAGGGCCTCACATACCTGCTGGCGCATGTGGTGGGGCCTACCGTCAATTGATGAATGAAAACTCGGATCGCCCCTCGCGGGTGGCGTTGCTACTCCCCGGGTTTGCCGTGTTGCGGCGGTACGAGGTCGAGTGGCTGCGAGCGGACGTGATAGCTGGGTTGACGGTGGGCGCCATGCTCATTCCGCAGTCGATGGCGTACGCCGAGCTGGCCGGTCTTGCCCCCCAGTTCGGGTTCTACGCCGTCATCGCAGCCCTCGTGGTCTACGCGCTCGTCGGCACGAGCCGCCACCTGGGCGTGGGACCCGAGCCGGGCACAGCGATCCTGGCTGCCACGGGCGTGTCCTCCCTCGCCGCTGGCGACCCGCAGCGATACGTCGCGCTGATGGCCGCGCTGGCGCTGGTCGTGTCTGCTCTGTGCATCGCGGGAGCAGTAGCGCGCCTCGGGTTCCTGGCATCCGCCCTCTCCAAGCCGGTGCTGGTCGGTTACATCACCGGAGTCGGGCTCATCCTGCTGAGTAGCCAGATCGCCGGCCTCACCGGTATGCCGATCAGCGGGGACACCTTCGTCGGGCGCTTCAGCGAGCTCATCGGCAACCTCGACCGCATCCAAGGCGCCACGCTGGCCCTCAGCAGCGCCACCCTCGCGCTCATCATCGGACTGAGACGAGCAGCGCCTCGGGTCCCGGGCGCCCTGCTCGGCGTCGCCGCAGCCTCCGCCATCGTCGCGGTGTTCTCGCTCAAGGCACACGGCATTGCCGTGGTCGGCGCGATCCCCCGCGGGCTGCCCGTCCCGAGTCTTCCCGACATCTCAGCGAGCGATCTCGGTCAGCTGCTTCCGATCGCGGCCGGCATCGCATTGGTCGGCTACACCGACAACATCCTCACCGCCCGCTCCGTCGCGGCGCGCCACGGCTACCGCATCAACGCCAACCAGGAACTCCTGGCGCTCGGACTCACGAACCTGGCATCGGGGATGTCCCAAGGGTTCCCGGTTTCCTCCAGCGCCAGCCGCACGGTGGTGCCGGCCTCCCTCGGCAGCAAGACCCAGCTGGTCTCCCTACTGGCCTCCGCCTTCGTTGTCGCCACCCTCCTCGGTCTGCGACCGCTCCTGGCAGAGATCCCCCGAGCCGCCCTCGCCGCCGTCATCGTGTCCGCGGCCATCGCCATCATCGACCTGAACAGCTACCGCACGCTTTGGAAGGTGAGCCGAGAAGAAGCCATCCTCGCTGTCCTCGCCGCCATCGGCGTGGTCCTCCTCGGCGTGCTGATGGGCGTCCTCATCGCCGTAGCCCTGTCGATCCTGGTCGCGCTCTACCGCATCGCCCGGCCCCACGACGCCATCCTCGGGGACTACACGAGCCTGGACGGCTGGGTCGACATGAATGCCTACCCCGACGCGGTGACACAACCCGGGCTGCTGGTCTATCGCTTCGATGCCCCACTGTTCTTCGTCAACGCCGACCGGTTCCGTGACCGCGTCGAGCAGGCCCTCATGGACAACCCCGGGAAGGAGGAGTGGCTCGTGCTCGACTTCGAGGGCATCGGCGCGCTCGATGCCACAGCGCTCGACACCGTGTCTGAACTCTTGAATCGGCTGGCCGAACTCGACGTGGCCGTCGTGGCCGTCGCCCGCGCCAACGACAAGGTCCTGGACCGGCTCCACCGGGCGGAGCTCATCGAGCCGACCGGGCCGCTGCGCACATTCCCCACCATCAACAGTGCAGTAACCGCCTATCGACAACGGACCGGCGGTGACCGAGAGACGCCAAGATGATCCTGGCCGACCGGTTCTCCCTGGACAACGGTGCGGAGGGCGACGGTGTCCCAGGGGCCGTTGCCCGGTCGGGTTACTGGCTGACAGGTCGAACACACTTCGCCCGCCACACACCAAGCGCACCGCACCCGACGACGCATTCTGACCGAACCCACAAGTTTGAACCCGGCCCAGGCTCCACCTACGACACCCCCGCCCGGTAGGAGGGACGCGCCGCGGACCAAGGAACGGGCCCTGGCCAAGGACCGCAACCGGCAGAACGAGCTGCGTACGGGCAACCCTCGAGGAACGGCTCACCGCAACCCGGCGCGGTCACCGCTGCAGGCCTCGACGCCATGTCCGTCGAAGACCTCAGCGATCGCGACTCGAACAACTTCTTGGGCCTGCTGAACGGGTGGCACGAGCTTGGTGGGCCTCGGCTCGGCGATTGTCGAACCGCAGCCGATGACGACCCGAGCAGCCGAATCGCCGCCCCGCCCCGACCGCGTCACGACAGAGAAATCCAGCGAGCTTACGTTTTCTCATCAACAGCGCCGGCCGGCAGCACCCATTGGTGGGCTTGACCAGTGACCGCGCTGATGTGTTCGAAATCGACGTCGTAGTGCAGCACCGAAAGATTCAATGACTCCGCGGCGGCAGCCACCAGCAGATCGGGAAGTTTGCGTCCACGTTGGCTACGGGCCGCCAACAGCCGCTGCACCTGCAACGCCCGGGTGACATGCGCCGCGCTGGTCTCGACCGCCTCGAAAGCGTTCAAGGCGCCCATGAGACGGTCCCATTCCTCCGCGTTACGAGCCGCGTAACCGACCTCCAGGTCACAGATAGAGGGCCTTCCCAGCCGCCCCGCCACCGCCATCGGCTCGACCACATCACGAACGGCCGGGCGGGACAGCCGGGTCAACACACTGGTATCAACCAAATGACTCAACGCCACGCCTCCTCCCGGTCTCCCACATCCGCAGCCGCCAACACATTAAGCGCCTCCCGAATACGTTCCGCACGCGCACTCGTCGCCCGCCGCAACGCCTCATTCACCGTGTCCTTGATCGTGGACGTACCCAACTCAGCGCGAGCCGCGCCGAGCGCCTCGTCATCCACGTCGATCAGGTGCTTACTCATCCCGACAGTATATACCGTGCTTATCCGATATATCTCGGACGGTGCCGCAGCGCCACTCATCCCCTGTCCCCTTGCGCATGCACCTTTCGAGCGACGGGTGAACACCGACTCGGACGTAGCCCTCTCCGCTGCTCACCGCCTCCACCGCAACCGCACACAAGACGCGACCCCACGACCTGCGAAACGGATGCTCGAGGCAATGTTGGAGGGCGAGTTGACCGACCATGTCGGGTATGCACCTTACGATCCGGCTGGGCATCATTCGGGGAACTCTCGGAACGGGACCCGCCCCAAGACGGTGATCACGGAGATCGGCCCGGTCGAGATCGCGGTGCCCCGGGACCGGGCGGGGACGTTCGAGCCGACGATCGTCCCGAAACGCCAAAGGCGGTTGGGGGGTGTGGATGAGATGGTGTTGCCCTTGTCAGCGAAGGGGCTCACGCACGGGGAGATCAGCGCCCACCTGGAGGACATTTACCAGGCCAAGGTCTCCAAGGAGACCGTGACCCGGATCACGGACAAGGTTGTCGCGACCATGGTGGAGTGGCAGAACCGCCCGTTGGACGTGGTGTACCCGGTGTTGTTCATCGACGCCATCAACGTGAAAATCCGGGAGGGTCAAGTCTCGAACCGGCCGATCTACGTGGCGGTCGGGGTCACCGTGGACGGCGAGCGGGACATTCTCGGGTTATGGGCTGGTGAGGGTGGGGAAGGCGCCAAGTACTGGCATCACGTCCTCACCGAGCTCAAGAACCGGGGGGTGGTTGACGTGTGCATGCTGGTCTGTGACGGGCTGACCGGTCTACCCGACGCGGTGAACTCGGTGTGGCCCCAAACCATTGTGCAAACGTGTGTGGTTCACCTGCTCAGGAACTCTTTTCGTTACGCCTCCCGCAAAGATTGGCCGCAGATCGCCAAGGACCTCAAACCTATCTACACCGCCCCCACCGAAGCCGCCGCGATGGAACGCCTGGCGGATTTCGCGGGGATCTGGGAGGCCCGTTACCCGGCGATCGTGAAGCTGTGGGAGAACGCCTGGGCGGAGTTCGTGCCGTTCCTCGCCTTCGATCCGGAGATCCGCACGGTTATCTACACCACGAACGCTATTGAAAGCGTCAACGCCCGGATCCGTAAGGCGGTCAAGGCCCGAGGTCATTTCCCCACCGAAGCCGCCGCCATGAAATGCGTGTACCTCGCGGTCATGAGTCTCGACCCCACCGGCAGAGGCCGTCAACGATGGACGAACCGGTGGAAGCCCGCCCTGAATGCCTTTACAATCGCCTTCCCCGGGCGTATCATCAGGACCACGAAGTAACCGAGATTCACTCAACAGAGCAGAACCAGTTACACCGTTTATGAGACACTCCCACGCCGGCCGATCATGCCGTGACGGTGTAGTTCCGACTGGCGGTGAACGACTGGCCGGTGGCGTTGGTGACGGTCAGCGAGAGCGTGCAAGAGCGACCGATCAGGACCGCGCCCCACGTGCCACCGAATCCGTTACCCGGGCTCCAGTTCGGGCGCTGCGGGGGATTGCAGTTGTCCGACCAGGTGCCGGCCCGGGCGAACTCGTTGCTCGTGGTGCTGAAGAACGTGGACACGTTGGCTTGGATGGTGTCCGGACCAGTGAGCGTGACGAACGGGGCGCCGTCGTTCACGGTGATGACGTAGGCCTTGGTGGCGGATTCGGCGCCCCGGGTGACGGTGAGCCGCACCGTGAAGGACCCGTGCTCGGGCCAGGCGTAGGTGGCGGTAGCCCCCGTTGCTGTGCGACCGGCGTATCCCCAATCCCAATGGAACGCTGTGGCGCCGTCGAGGGCCCCGGTGGCAGTGAAGGTTCCGGTCTGGTTGAGGACCAGCGGATGCGTGTCGAGCACCCAGTCCGGCGCCAGAGCCGGTAGCGGCGCGGTGGTCGGGGTCGGCGTGGTCGGTGTGGTGGCTGGTTCCGTGGTCGCGGGGGTTTGACTGTTGTTGTTGGGAGTGGTCGGAGCGGTCCCGCCGGCCCCCGCCCCGGAGGAGGTCCCCGCCTGGGATGCACCCGACGGAGTGGTCTGCCCAGCCCCAGATGCCCCGGGAACCAACCCGTTGACGGGCTGCTGGCCCCCGCTCACCTCGGAGGCCAGCAGCGTGATCCTGATGCTCTGGCGAACGTCTGGGTGGCCACTCTTTCGTGCGATGAACACCAGGATGTTGTCTCCCATGTTCAAGGTGGCACCGTGTTGCCAGGTGCCGTTGGCAGCCACCGTGATGGGTTTATCGTTCAGGCTCAAGGTGGCGCCGACTTCAACCGTCCCACCCAACGGCGCGATGTGATCTGGCAACGAGGCCGTGGTCAGCACCTGACCGTCATAAATGTTGAGGGTCATGGTCAACGGGGGGACCGCGCTGGTCACGGTGGTTGTTGTATTCGATTTGCTGGTGGTGCTGGTTGTGCTCTGCGAAGCCGACCGTTCCTTGGGCCGCGCTCCCGACGCTGACCGCTGCGACGGAGCCCCGGCGGCGTCCTCGCCAGCTCCGTCCCCCAACAGAAACAGCCCCGCGGCCACCATCGACAGCGCCAGGAGGGACGCCACCACGGCCACCAGCTTGGTTCGTCCAGCCAGCAATCGCTGGACCCCTGCGGGGCTGGACCCCTTGGGAGCCATCGATGCACCCCCGGTCTCGGCGCCAGTGATGGTTCCGTTGTCCGGGGTCTGCCCGCTGAGCGGCCGATTCAGGATCGTGGCCGCCCCCACCGGCGTCGCACTGGACACGTCGGCCGGCTCCATCGAGGCTTGCATCAACGGACTGCTTGCATCAGCGGGGAGCTGTGCCAGAGCGCCCGCAGCCAGCGTGACGGCGTGGGCATCTCCGCTCAACTCCCGCATCGGCACCGGCAGGCGGAACCCCGCGGGATCTCGGTCCGGGACCAAGCCCTGCAACGCCGCCAGGACCTCCTGCGCACTCCCGGGCCGATCCCCGGGATCCGCGGCCAAGCAGCGCTCGACCACCTCGGCAAAGCCGGCGTCCACACCGAGGCGCCGTAGGTCAGGAATGGGCTCGCTCCCGATCCGACGCAACAGCACCAACAGATTGTCCTCACCGGCACGGACGTGTGGCGCGTGCCCCGCCACCAGCGCGAACAGCGTGGATCCCAGGCCGTAGAGGTCACTTGCCCGAGACGGCCGACCTCCCGAAAGCAGTTCAGGAGCGGCGTGCTGCACGGTGCCGGTGAAACCTTTCATCGACGTCTGAGTGGTGGTGGCCGAAGGACCGAACGATGCGATGCCGAAATCCGCCAGACGGGGGTGACCGGCTCGGTCGTAGAGGATGTTTTCCGGCTTGATGTCACGGTGCAGGATGTCGGCCTGGTGAGCAGCGGCCAACGCCGTCGCCACCACCGAGCCCACGCTGGCGGCGTCTCTCCATTCGAGCGGGCCATGCTCGCGAATCCATCCCCCGAGGGACCCGGCCATCAACTCCATCGAGATCCACGGCCACCCCTCTGCGGTGCGACCCGCGCCATACACGGTCACGACACCATCGTGACCGGACAGCACCGCCAGCGATGAGCGCTCCTGATCGAACAGCTTCATCGCCCGCTCATCAAATTCAGCCTGCTGAATGACCTTGAGGGCCACCGGACGGCCGCCGAGCTCCAGTTGGCGGGCCCGATACACGACCGAGGACGCTCCACGCCCGATCTCGCCGACCAGTTCGTACTCTGCCAGCACCACCGCCATTGTCCGCTTCCCTTGTTGTCAGGGCCTACCTGATGCGGGAGCCGGAGAACCGTGAAAAAGTACAGCAGAGACGGAACTGGCATCGCCGTCCCAGATCCGCACCACTTGCCCGCCGGCGCAGGTTAGCGCCAGGCGCCAACCACTCGAGTGTCGGCGCGACATACACCACGTTCAGCACCGGGAACGCCACCTACAGTCGGTCAGCTCGCAGGGGTGCGCTGTGTGGAGGATTGGGACTCGGTCGAACCCGCGCCGCAGCAGAACTTGTACTTGACCGCTGAAGTGCACCAGCACAGGTCATTGCGGGCCGGCGGCCAGTTGCGGCCGGCGCCTTCTTGTGCCAGGCGGCTGGCGGCGCGGCCCCGCACCTCGGGACTGTGGGCGTCGGTACCGTCGGCGGCAGCCTGCCCATCGATGTCCGCCACCGTGACAGGCACCATCAACAGCCGCATCCCCCGGGCCCGATCGCTGATGGCGCGCATGCGGCTCTCGACGCTGGCCCTGTACCCATCATGGTCCCGGGGCAACTCCTCACCCAGCTCCGGCCAACGCTCGAGGGCCAGCGCCCAGTCAGTCGATGGAAACCACCCGATGGCGAAGATCTGCTGCACGAGGGAATGGTATTGGGCGGCATGGTATCGGGCCGGAATAGTGTTGGGGCCGGAATAGTGTTGGGGCCGGAATCGGCGAGCTCAGCGGGTGGCCAGATGTTCGATGAGCAGCCGTGCCGAGGCGGGCAGATCCCGGTCAGCTACCGGTAGCGGGGCCAGATCAACATGGGTCAGGCCGGTGGCCACCAGGCACTCCAACCGCTCGGCGCAGTGCTCAATCGGGCCAGCCAAGACCACGGCGTCGATCAGCTCGTCGGGTACCGAACCCACATCGGTGAAGCCGGACGCCTCGAACATGGTGCGATAGTGGGCCAGTCCGGCATAGAAGCTCAGGAATCCCCGGGCGGCCCGGCGGGCCACGCCGATATCCGGGTCCACGAACGTCGGCAACAACAAGCTGAACTCCAACGTCGCGGCGTCTCGACCAGCGGCCTCGGCGCCGGCGACGAATCGATTCCGCACCAGAACGAGCCGATCCGCAGTGGCCAAATACGCCATGACGCCATCGCCGTGACGACCGGCCGCCTCTGCTGTACCCAACCCCACCGCAGCCCACGGCAGCGGAATGTGATGCCCGGCCGGACCGGCCCGGCCCGCCTCACCGGAAAATACGGCGCGCAATCGATCGGTGGTCTCCAGCAACGCCCTGGCCGGCGGGCTCCACGCCAGGCCCAAACCTTCGACCGCGGTCCGGTTGTTGGGACCGAGGCCAAGTACCAGCCGGCCGCCGGACACGTCATCCACCACCACCGCCGCCGCCGCCAGCATGTCGATGCGACGAAGGTAGATGTTGGCGATGCCGGTGCCGAGCCCGATCCGGTCCGTGCGAGCGGCGATGGCGGCGAGTTGGGTGAGCGTGTCATTGGTCTCGACCCGTTCCACCAACATGAATCGTTCGAACCCGGCGGCCTCAGCGCCACGGGCCAGCTCGATGGTGGACCTGGTCGGCAGGTCCGCGCCAAAGGAAGACATGCCAAGCTTCGCCGTGAGATCTTCGATGGCCATGGGCTGCAACGTAGCCGCCGGCCACCCACCCCATCCGACGAAGCGACCGGACACGAGCCAAACCGTCCGACACGAGGGACCGGGGTGCCGCCCCCATCAGCACGTCGCAGCGCATCACGCGGCGGAGTCACTCACCCGTGACAGATCGTACACAACGGGGCCGTAACGTCCACTCCATACCGCCCAGAACTCGAGATGAAGTTGGTCACCGTTTTCAGAAAAGCGGACTTCGGTCAAGTCGCCAACAGTGCGTGGATTAGGCAGGTTCGGGTTCCCCCAGGTGATCCTGAGCGTTCCGGACCCGGGTTGTCCGTCTGGATAGGATCCGGTGATCGCATAGAGCTTGTTTGGATCGTCTAGATTAGAGCCATAGTAGAAGCCAGGGGCACCGCTGGAGGAGACGGAGTAGGTGCCATCCACTCTGAATTCCACCCGGAAGTCATTGATCGGGCCCCACAATGGGGGAACGGTGACCGGGCCGCCCCATCTCCCAACAATGAGCTCGCTGAATGACACCTCATAGTGCACCGCGACGTCGCGCCCGCTGGTGTTTCCTGCCGCATCAGTCGCCTCGAATGAGGCTATATTGTCTCCAAACTCCATCACCAGCACAATGCTCCACCCGCCAGCTTCGTCGACAGGGACGGGGTAGAGGCCAGCAGCAAGCACGGTCGCCCCCGGCTCAGTGGTGCCGACGAAGCGGTATTCTCTGGTGTCGACCCTCGCCCCAGAGACGGGATCAGATATCTCCAGGGGCGGGGGGCTCGTATCGGGAGGTTCCGTCGGGGGCGGCACAGCGTCGGGTTCGTTGCTGGGCAGCACCGACAGCGACGTGGACGTCGGCGGGGTTGACGGAACAGAGGTTGACGGAACAGAGGTTGACGAGACGGGGATCGACGGAACGGATCCCGACGGCGATGCCGGCTCGGTCGGCGCTGTCGTGGTCATCCCCGCCGGTGATCCCTGCTCGACCCGTTCGCCACCGCTGCACGCCACCGCGCCCAACAACACCGCAACCAGGGCCCCGACTGCACGAACCCCCACCATGACCTCCCCTGTCGACAATGGCCCACGAGCATGGGCGGCAAAAATGCCCGCGGCCGACCTCAGGCTCAGCCTGTCAAGACCCAACCGTTACCGAAAGGGTCAAAGGTCGGCTCTTTCTAACACCAAGGGCTCAGCCCACTGCGGTTGGTGCCTGCGAAGGCTGGCCGGCCCAGTTCGTCAGAGCATTTGGACTCTGGTGCCGACACACTGTGGACGGTCCACTCAGGGGAGCGGTTGCCCTCAGGACAGTCCAGGCCGTCCGGCTGGCCAACGCACCACCAGATGGGAGATCAACGTGAGCGCTGTGGTGAGAGGCTGGTCGGCCAGTCCAGCTCCGGGTCTCCACGTTCTCGTTCAAAGAAGCGGGCCATGAACGCGTTCGCCAACAAGGCCCCCACCGGCGCCAGGGACCAACGCGTCTCTCGCGGCCGTGGTGGCGCAGCGGTGGCAATCAGCGTGGTCGCTTTGCTGGGTGCGCCCAGCTGTCGCGGCGGGGATGACCCGGCCGACCAAGCTTCCGCAAGAGTGAGCGCCTCTGTCGACACGGATGCCACGGTCGCCGTCACCCTCACCTTGCCCCCGGCGCTGGAGTTGACACCGACCTCGTGTCCCCTGGGCACGGCGCTGGTGGCCGCCGATGAGACCACCGGGGCGGTGCTCTGGAATCACTGCGCTGGCAGTCTCGGCGGCATCCAGGTGCTGGCCGCCGATGAGAGGACCGTGCTGGCCGCCGAGTACGGCGCTGACGTTCAGGGCGTGACGGTGCTGGGGCTCGACGCCGCCACCGGGACCCAGCGTTGGTCGCGCACCGTCGCAGCGTTCAATGAGTCCTACGAACGCGACGCCTTTTACGCCGACGGCAACCAGCTAGGCTCGGGTGTGGTCGTCTTCTCGACCTTGGACCGTGATGAATCGGGCCGGAGCGAGTCGTTCACCGTCGGCATCGATGCCGTGTCGGGCCATGAGCGCTGGCGGGTACCGACGGAGGACACCTTCGTCACCGCCCACGGCGAGGACGTGGCCATCGCCGCTACGCCGGGCGCTATGTTCGAGACCCCATCGGACGCCGAGCAACCACCGCTGCACGTGGTGGCCTTCGACCGAGCCACGGGGAAGGTCCGCTGGCGGGAAGACCAAGCCATCCGCGACCTCTTCGCCCCATGGGGCCCGCGCATCGGGGACAACGTCATGGTCTTCACTCAGACCGAACCGGCGCCGGAGGAGACCCCTCTCGCCGAGCGCCGCTGGGAGACGGTGGCCGTCGATGCCAGCTCCGGCAAGAAACTGTGGGGCCGGGAGCAAGGACCCTTCCTCTCCCTGGTGGCCGGCGACACCAGCATTGGGATGATCCCGAAAGGACCGGAGACCTACGAGTTGGAGGGGCTTGGCACCCGGACCGGCGACAAACAGTGGGCCACGACGCTGACAACGCAATGGCCCTGGCTGCTGAGCGATCCCACCTCACCGGTGGTGGCCGTTGGCACGACCAACGCTGAGGGCGCCGTGTTGGGTGTCACCGTGTTCGATCGCTCCTCCGGCTCCCCGCGTTGGCGGGTGGACGAGCCAGTCGAACCGGCGGGTGTGGCGGGGGAACTGGTGCTGGTTTCCCGCCCCGGTGAACTCGCCGCACTCGACGCCGCCAGCGGCGCCCTTCGTTGGCAAATGCCCTTCGCCCACCCCTTCGGTACCGAGGTAGAAGCCAGCAACGGACGGCTGTACCTGTCCAGCTCGAGTGGCATGTTCGATCAGACATCCCCTGAGGACATCCAAGCCGAGTTGGCCATCTCAGGTGGGACCGACCTTGCGTCCTTCACCCTCCCTAACGGGGACACCGTCCGTTTCGTGGAGACGGGTGCTGCGGGCGGTCCGCAGTACCTCTGCGCACATCCCAACCAATCCACCTCAGCTATGAATTGCATTACCGAACGTGATGAGCCGCCGCTCGGTGGCGTCACCAGCTTGATGCCGACACAGGGCGGGGTCGTGCAATTCCCGTCGGGCCTGCGCTCTCTTTACGTGGTGCCGTTACCAGCCGGTCACCCCCGGCCGGTCAGCGTCCGCGCTCCCAACGGCACGATCTGGCCCGCAGCGGAGGCCACTGACCACGACCTGTTGCTGATACTCGACCCCGAGCCGGGTGGCGGCTCAGGCCTGTCGACGCGCAGCTCCCTCGAGGTGGTCACGGCCGATGGGGCCGTTGTGGCCACCATCGCCTCTCAGGGGACCGGACCGGCTCCAGGGGTCGTCCCACCAGCCTCACCGCCATCCCAGTGGTGGGTTCTTCTGGCCGCGTGCTACCAGGCGCAGGGGGCCAACTATCAGGCCACGGCCTCAACCGCCCCTCCTACCGCCTCGTCGCCGCCCACCTCGGTGCTGCCGTTCGACGTCGCCACCGCAGCATGGCAAGCGTGTCAGGGGATCCTGCTCGTCCAGTCAGGGGCACCGCCTGGCACCTTCGACCCGGCGTTCTTCGATTGCATGGCGGCTCGCGGCTGGCTGCCACCGCTCTTCCACCAAGCCCTCGAGCCCATGCGCTCCGACAGCATCACCTGCGGGGTCACGCCCTCCTGACCGAGCGAGCCCAGACCGGGCCGCCGAGCTCGATCCGCAGAACCGCAGGATCGAGTCCGGTGGCTTGGCCGGCGTCAGCCCGGGGCCGGTTGCGCGCCGCGCTGCAGGGCGCCGGGCAGGGCGTCGGTGGGCTTGCCGTTATCGAAGGTGATCTGCCCGCGCTTGATGGTGGCGACATACCCGTCGGCACGTTGCATCAGACGCTTGCCGCCCGCGGGTAGGTCGTAGATCATCTCGGGGGCGTGCAGGGTGAGGCCGTTGAGGTCGATGACGTTGATATCGGCCAAGTAGCCGGGCGCCAACACCCCCCGATCGTTCCAGCCGACATGCCGAGCGGTGTCGTGCGTCTGGCGCTTGACCACGAACTCCAGCGGCAACCGCTCGCCCCGGGTGCGGTCCCGGCACCAATGGGTCAGCAGGAAGGTGGGGAAGGACGCGTCGGAGATGAAGCTGACGTGAGCCCCGCCGTCGGACAATCCGGGGATGACACGGTCGTGCAGCAGCATCTCCCGAGCCGCCTCCATGGTGCCACCGGAGTAGTTGGCCAGCGGGAAGTACAACAACTCCCGACCACCGCGCTCCAACAACGCGTCGTACACCAGATCGAAGGGGTCGCGACCCAAGCGGCGGGCTTCCGCACCGAGGGACTGTTCGGGCGCTGGCTCGTAGTTGGCGGGATCACCGAGGCGGAAGATGCGATCGGCGTTGCCGCCTGCCATCTTGAACAACCCACCCCGAGCGTCGGGCGCTTCCGCCAGCAGCGCGGCGCGAACGTCAGGCTGGGCCATCTGCCGGACCCGCTCCTCCAGCGGAAGGTCCATCATCGTGTTGCGATAGGTGGCCGTGCGCAGGAACGGGTTCATGGTGGATTCCAGGCCCACCAGCAACCCGATGGTGCGGGGGGCGCACTGGGCCTTGAAGTCAATCCCCTCCGCCGCGGCCTTGGAGATCCACTCCAACACCCGACGCCAGTGATCCGGGGACCGATCCGCCTGGGCCAGGGACACCGAGATCGGCCGGCCGCCGGCCCGTTCGGACGCGGCCCGCATGAGGCCCAGCTCGGCGTCGAGGTTCTTGAAGTCCGACACGAACTGCATGACGCCCTTGCCGGTGAGGGCCAACGCCTCGGCGATGCCCAGGATCTCGGCGGACTCCGCGGCGAGGGTGCCGATCTTCTGGCCGGTGCGGCTCCGATGGTTGACGGTGCGGGAGGTGGCGAACCCCATGGCCCCCGCCTCCAGACCCTCCGCCACCAGCCGGGTCATCTCGGCGATCTCGGCCTCGGTGGGGTTCTCGTGGTAATCCGCACCCCGCTCGCCCATCACGAAGGCCCGCAGCGCGGCGTGGGGGATCTGCGAACCAACGTCGATCTTGTAGGACCGGCGGGCCAGCGCGTCGAGGTATTCGGGGTAGCTCTGCCAGTCCCAACTCAGGCCCTCGTGCAGGGCGGTGCCGGGAATGTCCTCCACACCCTCCATGAGCGAGATCAGCAATTCATGCTCGTCCGCCCCGGCGTGCGCAGGAGCGAAGCCGACCCCGCAGTTGCCCATCACGATGGACGTCACACCGTGGATCGAGGACGGTGCCAGCTGGCTGTCCCAGGACACCTGCCCGTCGTAGTGGGTGTGCACGTCCACCCAGCCCGGGGTGACCAGCAGCCCGTCGGCGTCGATCTCGCGGATGGCGCCACCGCCGATCTTGCCGGCCCGGTCGATGGCGGTGATGGTGCCGCCGCTGACGGCCAGATCAGCGGTGAAGGCGGGTTGGCCGGTGCCGTCCACCACCGTGCCACCTCGGATGATCAGATCATGGGCCATTGTTCCCCCTACGACTCCCCGGAGCGATGTGCCACCAGGATAGGTGACGGGAGGCACATCGCGTCCTCAGCTACGGTGTGGCGCCCATGGGACTGCCTTTGCGATTCGGGATCGTGCACGACTTTCGTTGTCCGCCGGGGAGTGACGTGCCCATGCCCCGGGTCTACGCCGAGACCTTCGAGCAGATCGTGTTGGCCGAACAGCTGGGCTTGGAACTGTGCTGGTTCACCGAGCATCACTTCCTGGCCGACGGGTACCTGCCCAACTTTGTGCCGGTGGCGGGGGCCGCAGCCGCGCTGACCACCAAGATGCGGTTTTCCACCGACATCTGCCTGCTGCCGTTCCGTCACCCGGTGCGCCTGGCGGAAGACTTGGCCATCCTGGACAACATCTCCAACGGTCGCATGGAGTTGGGCGTTGGGATGGGTTACGCCATCGGCGAGTTCGAGGGGTTCGGCATCCCCCGCCCCAACCGGGTTTCGCTCACCGAGGAATGCATCGAGGTACTGCGCCTGGCATTGAGCGGCGAACGGTTCAGCTTTTCCGGCAAGCGCTACAACTTCTCGAACCTGCGGGTGACACCGGACCCGGTGCAGACCGGTGGGCCGCCGCTGTGGATGGGGGCCACCAGCCGCGCCAGTGCCCTGCGCGCCGCCCGCTTCGACACCCACCTGCTGCCCCAGGGAGCCCGGGCCGAGGTGCTCGATCCTTGGGCCGATGCGCTGCGGGCCACCAACCGCGATCCCTCCCAATACCGCATGGGCGTCATCCGGGGGGTGTTCGTCACCGATGACCCCGAGCGGGAATGGGCTGACATCGCCAAGGCCGAACGGTATCGCCGCGATGTCTACATCGATCTGATCAAGGCCAGCAAGGATTTCATCATGGGCGGCCGCCCTGAGGGGCCCCGCACACCGATCCCGCTGAACCCGCTGGTGTGGACGGTGGGCAGCGTGGAGCATTGTGTGGAGGAGCTCGGCGCGCTGATGGCCAACCACGGCCTCACTGATCTGGTCACCTGGGGCGGCCCGCCAGGGTTGCCGCCCTCGGCGATGAATGCCTCACTGGAGCGCTTTGCCGAGCAGGTCGTTCCGCAGCTCAGGGCCAAACTGGAGTAATTCCGCTATGGGACCGGGGACCGGGGACCGGGGATCAGGCAAAGATGTCATTCACCAGGGCGGTGTCCAGGTACGCCACCACATCGTCGATCGTGCCGTCGGTGAGGTGCATGACCCAGCAGTAGGACTGGTTGTAGGGCCGGCCGTTGGTGCCGGTGCTGGTGCCCTCCCACTGCACGATCACGGTGTCGCCCACGTCGTGCACCGCCAGCACCTTGGCCATGATCGGTCCCGCCAGCCGCTCGGTGAACGGTTGCGTGGCCTCCCGGAAGGCGGCCTTGCCCCGGTGGGTGCCCGACAGCGGCGTGGTGCCGATCACCCGCCAGGACACATTGGCGGCAACCACCTTGAACAGCGGGCCGCTACTGCCTTGCTCCCAAGCTGCGAAGGCGTCACGAATCACCTCAACGTTTCGGCTCATCTCCGGACCGTACACGGACGCCATCGCTGACGCCGTCAAGGGCCCCGCTGTGGGAGCATGGTCCGGCACCGACGAGTCGAATTGGGGACCCATCATGGCCGAGCTGTCCTACGAAACGTTCGATGCCGACAACCACTATTACGAGCCGGCCGATGCCTTCCTGCGCCACATGCCGGGTGATCGCAAACATCGGGCGTTCCAGGTGGTCGACGTCGACGGCGAACCACAGCCCATGGTCAACAACCAGCCGGTCACGGTGATGGCCGCCGGCGGGTTCTTCCAGGGCGAGACGGCGCTGCCGGGATCGTTGCGGGAGATGATGCGGGCCATCAAGAAGGGTGGCACCCTCAAGGGCGGCTCACCGCTGGTCGGGCCGATCCACCCCGCGGCCCTCGACCGGGACAAGCGCCTGGAACTGCTGGATCGACAGGGCGTGTCGAGCACACTGATGTTCCCCAGCACCGGGGTGACCGTGGATCCCGCCTTCGGCAACGACGCCGAGCTGCTGTGGGACAACTACCGGGCCTTCAACCGTTGGCTCGATGAGGACTGGGGCCTCGGCGCCGATGGTCGCATCTTCTCGGCGCCGCTCATCAACCTCATCGATCGTGACGCGGCGGTGGCCGAACTGGACTGGGCGCTGTCCCGTGGCGCCCGGATCATCAACCTCAGCGCCGGACCCGCCGCTGGGCGCTCCCCCGCTGATCCGTGGTTCGACCCGTTCTGGGCCCGCATGAACGAGGCCGGGGTCATCTGCGGCATTCACGTTGGCGATGCTGGTTACAACGCACGGCTGTCGGCAGATTGGGGCGAGGCCACCGCCACCACCGCCTATGAGCAGTCGGCGTTCCAGTGGACCCACAACTTCGGTGACCGTCCCATCATGGAGACCATCACCGCCCTCATCTACGGCAACCTGTTCGGCCGTTTCCCCAACGTGCGGGTGGCGTCCATCGAGAACGGATCGTTGTTCGTTGATTATCTCATGCGCGTCATGGACAAGATGGTGGGCATGGGCCGGGGTGGTCCCTGGCCCGGTGGCCGGCTGAGCGACAAGCCCAGCGCCATCTTTCGCGAGCACGTGTGGGTGGCCCCCTTCCACGAGGAGGACATCGGGGGTCTGGCGGAGATGATCGGTCCCGAGCGGGTGCTATTCGGTTCGGACTGGCCCCACCCTGAAGGCTTGGCGGAACCGTCGGACTTCGCCGATGCCCTCCAAGGCATGACTGAGGGCGACATCGAACTGATCATGCGCGCCAACCTGGAGGGTCTGCTGCGCGCCGCCTGACCCGGCTCAGACCAGGGCCCGCTGCAGTTCCTCGGCGCGCTGGTCGCTGCGGAAGATCACGTCACGCACTGGCTCACCCGCACGGTAACGGGCGACCAGCTCATCGGGATCGAACTTCTCCCCGACGGGGTTGGCGGCGAACGCCGGGCCGGCCATGAAGGCGTTAGCATCCTCGGCGGTGAGCACGTCGATCTGGAACTCCATCAGGTTCCCGTCCGGATCGGCGTAGTACATCGACAATGTCAGGCCGTGACGAATGGGCCGCACCGGCACCACGCCGCGTCCCTTCAACCGTTCGTACAGGGCCACGAACTCACCGAGATCGGACCAGGTGTAGGCCACGTGGTTCACCCCCGCGCCCCGACCCATCCGGGGTTTCGGTGCATCCTCGGGCAACGGACCGAGGTTGGCGAACGCGAAGCGGTGATGCTCATCGTCGTAGGTGAGAAACGCCAGGCGATCATCGCGGTGTTGCACGCGGGCCTCGAACACGTCGAGGTACCACTGGATCATCTCCTCGTACCGATGGGTGTTGTAGACCACATGGGCGAACTTGGACGGTGCAGCCATGTTCAGGCTCCTTCATTCGTAGAGACCGCAGCCGCCATTCGGGCAGAGCGGGCCTTGCTCTTGGCCAAGAGGTCCAGTTGCTTGGGCCCACGGTCGGTCTCGAATGTGACCTCATAAGCTGCCCGCAACCGACTGAAGTATTCCACCACGGTGAAACCCTCGGGCCCGGCCACGTGCGGTCCGTACATCTGGTTGGGTTCCGCGGTCATCACATCGCCGACCTCGAGGTAGCGGTCGCCCTCTCCCGGACCGATGGCCGTCATGGATCCGGCGATGATGACCTCGAAACGGTGACAATCGTGGGAGTGACGGGGCAGCACCTCCCCGGGCTTCATGGAGAACACGGCGAAACCCGGCGTTTCGGGACTTTCCGGATCGCCAGCGGCGAAGAAGCTGAGCGGCATCCCCACCTTCTCACTGTCGATGATCAACGGGCGCAAGTACTCCGCCGGGACCCGCCCCCAGAAATCGGGTTGCTTGGGTGAAAGGTGCATGGGCTCATCCAGTTCTGCCGGCGCGGCCGGGGCGCCCGATGGGATGGAGCGAACGATACCCCCGCGATGTCCGCGACGCCTCCCGATAGCGCCGCGTGGGGCCGCCTTCCGATCATGGCACCCCAGGACGGCGGTTGCGGTTCCCCAGGTCGGCTGGCAGGCTCTCATCCCGCCAGCGCGGTGATCGAACGGATCGCGGTGTACAGCGCCACGACGGCCACGCCCCGCACGAACCAGCGGGTCAGCGCGACATTGTCGAACCGGCGCGACACCTCGCCTCCGGCCAACGCGCCAAGGGCAGCGGCCCCGGTGAACACGGCCAACAGCGACCAGTCCAGCGAGGTGTCGCCGGCCTTCAGCAGCAACGTGAAGGCGGCGTTGGCGGCTATCACCAGCAAGGAGGTGCCCACAGCTTCGGCCATCGTCAAACCCAGCAGCAGCGCCAGCGCAGGCACAATGACGAAGCCCCCGCCCACTCCGAAGACGCCGGTCAGCACACCGACCAGCGCCCCGACCGACAACGTTCGAGCGACCAGCCGGACCCGCCGCACGCGACCTCGATGGCCTTCGGTGGCGGTGACCGCACGAGCTGGCGGCCCGGTGGAACCGATCGGGGCGGCGGCTCTGCCGATCCCGACGCACCCCTGGTTCCCGGCGCTGGCGGGGTCGCCACCCTGGCGAAACACTGCGCCAGACCCAGCACTGTCGGCCACGGACGGGATCCCGACTCCGGCCGCAACCCGCACCTTGGCCACCTTTGCCACCTTGCCTGAAGCCGTCAGGGGCGCCGACCGCTCCGACTCCGCCGCCGGCGCGGCGCGGTTTCGCCGAAACAGCAGCAGGGACGACCCGGCCAGTACGCCCGAGAACGCCAGCATCAAGACGTCACCGGACACCTGCCTGCTGCCTATCGCCCCCACTGCGGCCCCACCGAAACCGGCCAGTGCGAACGGAACGGCCACATCGAGGCGAACCCGCCGCCGGGCCCACTGCGGCGGGAGCGCCACCAGCGAGGTGAGCAACACCACCACCAGGGCCGATGCGGTCGCTTCTTTCGGCGCCTGGCCGGCCACGTAGACCAGCACCGGGACAGCGATGATCGAACCACCCGCGCCGACCGCTCCCATCGACAGGCCGATCAGCAGCCCGAAAGCCACCAACGCCACCACCACGACCACGCTCATCGCCCACCGCCAGCCGGTCTCACCTCGGACGCAACTCCGGACACCGCGCACGCCGAATCGCCCTCGCCGGCACCGTCCACGGGTAGGCCGGCGCGCTGCCAGGCGCCGAACCCACCGATCAGGTCCGACACGTCGGTGAACCCGGCGGCCCGCATGACCGACGCGGCGATCATTGAGCGATACCCGCTGGCGCAGTACACAACCGTCGGGGCGGTTGGGTCCAGCTCCGCCAGGCGGTCGAGGATCCGTGGCAGCGGCATATCCCGAGCGCCTGGGATACGACCGGCGGCGGTTTCGCCCGGTCCACGAACGTCGACAATCTGCAGCGAGGGCATCGTCGCATGGCGCGACTGGGTCCCGGCTGATTCGACCGCTTCGACACGCTCAGCCGATTCGACCCTTTCCAACCTCGCCAACTCGAACGCCGTCAGCCGGGGAGCGACCGTCACCCACTCAGGGCGGGTGAGCAACGCAGCGAGCGGATCGGCCAGCGCCCCGATCACCCGATCGAAACCGATGCGGGCCAACCGGGTCCGGGCTTCCACCTCGGTACCGGGCTCGCTGACGAGCACGATGGGCCGGTCAGCCACCAGCACGTCCCCTGCGTATTCGGCGTACCGACCGTCGAGGCCCACGTTGTAGGCGCCACGGATGTGCCCCTGCGCGAAGGCCGCGGCGGCGCGGGTGTCGAGCACCACCGCGCCCCGACGGTGCTGCGCCAGAACCTCGGTGAACGTCATCCGCGTCGGTGCCTCCTCTGCCAACATTGCGTGCGCCTGTTTGTTGGCACCGGCGGCGAAGGCGAAATACAGCGGCGAGTCGCTCAGCCCCTCGGTGACCACCCCGACGAAGTCAGCCTCGGACATGGGTTGGAGGGCGTAGTTGGTGCGCCGCTGTTCGCCGATGGTGGACTCCGTGGCCGTGGACAGGCTCTTCCCGCAGGCGGAACCGGCACCGTGGGCGGGAAAAACCCTGGTCAGGTCGGGCAGGGTCAACAGCTCGCTCCGGATCGAGTGATAGAGCCGCCGGGCCAGCTCATCAGCACTGACCCCGGCCGAGCTCAGCAGGTCGGGTCGGCCCACATCACCGATGAACAACGTGTCCCCGGTGAGCACGCCGTAGGGCGAGCCATCCGACCCGTCCGCCGAATCCCGCAAGTCCCTCGACGGCAGGTCAGCGGCCTGAGCATAGACCACGATGCTGATCGACTCCGGGGTATGACCGGGCGTGTGGCGGATCTCGAGCACCACCTCGCCGAGGGACAATCGTTGACCGTGGACCAGCGGATCGATGGTGAACTCGGCCACGCTCTCAGCGACAGACCCGAAGGAGATGATCGCCCCCGTGCTGGCTTGCAGCTCGAGGTGCCCGGACAGGAAGTCGGCGTGGAAATGCGTTTCGATGACCCGCTCGATGGTCAGATCAGCGGCTTCGGCGTCACGGAGATACTGGGCGATGTCGCGCTCGGGGATCCACCACCACCGCTCGGCCCGTGGTTTGGTCGCCGATCAGATACGAGGCGTGGGACAGGCAGGCCAGGTAGTACTGCTGGAAGATCATCGTTCCTCCCGGGGTTCGCATTCGATCCATATATCCGAATGTCCGTACCAATATACCCGGGCACGGTCTTCCATGCCGGGTGTCCATGGACCTCCTACCCACTCGCCGGTGTGATGACATTGGGTGCGATGAGTTCCATGGCCAGCCAACCCGACCGCACCAGTCCACTGCCTCTGTGGGCGCAGGTCGTGGCCGACATGGAGCGGCGACTGTCCGCCGGGGAGTTCGTCGGCGGCCTTCCCCCCGAACGCGATCTCATCGCCGAGTACGGCATCAGCCGCCACACCATGCGCGAGGCGTTGCGTCGACTCGAGGACCGGGGGCTCATCAGCCGGGAACGGGGGCGCGGCACCTTCGCCCTCCCGGCCACCATCGAGCAGCGCCCCGGGTCGCTCTACAGCCTGTTCCGCTCGATCGAGGATCAGGGCTTCGAGCAGCGCAGCCGGGTGCTGGCGTTGGATCAACGCGTCGCCCGCGACGTTGCGGTGCGGTTGGATCTCACCGCTGACACCGAGTTCGTCTACCTCCACCGGCTGCGCTTCGCCGACGCCGCCCCCATCGCCACCGACGAACTCTGGCTACGCGCCGATGTCGCCCGGCCGTTGCTCGACGCCGACTTCACCCATACCGCAGTGTATGTCGAGCTGCGGCGGCGCTGCGGGGTGAGCCCCGGTGCCGGCTGGGAGCGGGTGCATCCGGTGCTGCCCGACCCCGCAGAGCGTTCCCTGCTCGAGATCCCCGCGCTGGCACCGGCTTTTCTGGTTGAGCGCTTCACCACCGTGGGCGGCAGGCCATTCGAGTGGCGTCGCACTGTGATCCGGGGCGACCGCTACGCCTTCCGCAGCACGTGGGGCGACAACGGAACCGCCCTCGACCACACCGGCCTGACGTATGTCCCCACCGCTCCGCACTGACAGCCCAACGTTCCCTTTCCGTGTGGAAGGGTACGTACCATCATGACATATGCTGAAGCGATTTCCATGGGGCGGTTTCGCGACCCCGATCACCCTGGCTCAATCAGACCGCAGAACACGAACCGCGCCACGCGACCGCTAGGGCGCGTGGGGTGAGCGACGGGTCTCGGCGTTGGCGTGCACGTCGAGCAGCACACAGCGACCGGCGGCGTTGTGGGACTGCGCGACCTCGATCCCAGCCCGCAGTTCGGCCGGCGTTCTGATGGTGAGGCCCACCGCGCCCAAGCCCTCCCCGATCTTGGCGTAGTCCCCGGTCATAGTGGTCACGCCGAACTCGGTGCGGGCGGTGACGGGGTCCATGGCCGAACCGATGGGGTAGGTGGCCATGGCGCCGTTGTTCAACACGATGGTGGTGATGGCCACCTTGGCCCGCACCGCGGTCTCGATGTCCAGGCCGGACATGCCGAAGGCACCATCGCCCATCATGTTCAAACAGAACCGGTCGGGATGGGCCAGCTTGGCGCCGATCACCAACGGGATGCCGAAACCCAGGTGGGTGGTCTTGCCCCATCCCACATAGGAATGCGGTGTGGTGGCCCGATAGAAGGGCACCATGCAGTCCCGAGGGGCGCCGGCGTCATGGGTGACGATGCTGCGGTCGTGGTCCAACAGCTCGTTCAACTCGTGGATGACCCGGTAGTAACCAAGGGGTTCCTCGTCACCGTGCAGTGCCGCGGCCCAGGTCTGCTGCCATTCGGCGTGGGCCGCAGCAACCTCGGCGGTGGCGGCGGCGCGACGGCGGTCGCCCTCCTTCGCCCCGCTCACGCCGCTCGCCGTGCCGTCACCATCGAACCGGCGACGGACCTCGGCCACCAGCGCTGCCAGGGTCAGGCCGGCGTCGCCCGGCAACGGCACATCAACGTGTTCGTCCTTGCCGATCTCGTTGGGGTTGTCGGTGTTGTGCACCAGGAACGCCCCGCCGGGCACCCGCTGGCCGTACGGCGTGCGGGTGAGGCTGGATCCGATGGCGATGAGCACATCACAGCGCTTCAGCCACTGCGCCGCTGGCCCGGTGGCCGTCATCCCGCCGGCACCCACCGACAGCGGATGGCCCTCATCGAAGGCGGACTTGCCCTGCATGGTGGTGAACACCGCCGTGCCGGTGAGCTCGGCCAGCTCGCGGAGCTCTCGGGAGGCCCCAGCTGCCAAGACCCCGCCGCCGGCCCACAGCAACGGCCGTTGGGCGCCGAGCAGCGCGTCAACCGCGGCGACCACAGCCTCGGGATCGGGCGCCTGGCGGGCTTGGAGTGGTGGTCTGTAGCTTTCCTCGGCCCCGTCAGGGACGGGCTGGCGGCACACGTCGGCGGTGAGCTCCACCACCACCGGACCGGCGGGCCCGTTACGCAACGCGTTGAAGGCCCGGCGCATAATGGCCACGAGGTCCTCGGGCCGGTGCACCGCCTCCAGCGACTTGCTGACGCCCTGATAGTTCCGCACCGCTGAATAGTTGGGCCGCACCGACAACTCGCCGTGAGCCGGCCCGCCGGGCAGCACCAGGATGGGGATGTTGTCGGCGTAGGCCTGGGCCACCCCGCCCAGGGCGTTCTCGGCGCCGGCCTGGGACTGCACCGCCACCACCCCGAAGCGCTTCCGGCCGCTCACCCGGGAGAAGCCATCAGCGGCCATCACCGCGCCGCGCTCGTGCCGGAACGCAATGGGCCGGATACCAACCTTGGCCGCCGCCTCGATGAGGGGGTTGTTGGGGAAGCAGGCCAGCCACTCCACGCCCTCTCGACGCAGGATCCGGGCGATCAGTTCGTTGCCATCCATGGGGCGCAGCATTGCAGACCCCGGGCGGCGCGCACCCCAGTCGGGCAGCCTGCTGGGGGCGGCGACCCCAGACCCCATCGCACGCCTGGCTCGCTGGCGCTCGCTCAGTCGAACGGGTACACGCCGGGTTCAGGCAGGAAGTGCTCGGTGATGCCGCGGATGCCCGCCTGGGCCATGGCCACCCAGGCCTCGTCGGCCCCGGCGCCGATATGGGAGGTGCCCACGAAGTTCGGCAACGTCACCAGGTCCAGGTTCTCCAACGGTTCGGTGGCGAACACGTCGAAGGCGGCGGCGGCGATGCGACCATCGACCAACCGTTCGTACAACGCCGCCTCGTCGAAGATCCGGCCGCGAGAGGTGTTCACCACGTAGATCCCGGGCCGGAGCTGATCGAGCACCTCGGCGTTGTACAGCCCGACAGTGGAGCGGTTGCGGGGCAAGTGCACGGTCAGCACCTCGGCCCGGGCCCACAGCTCGTCAGGCGGCACGGCCTCCACCCCGTAGCGCTCGTAGAACCCCGGGTAGGCCACCCGATCGCTGGCCAGCACCGTGCAGTCGAAGGGCTGGAGCAGCTTCACCACCTCCTGGCCGATGTTGCCGCAGCCGTGCACCCCCACCGTCCGTCCCCGCATCAGGCCGCCCCGCACCCTGGGCCACGCACCCGCCCGCACCGCCACGTTGTTGGACGTGATACTGCGCAGTATGTCGATCATGAAACACAGCGCCATCTCGGACACGGCGAACTTGTTGACCCCTGCCACCCAACCGACCCGTATGCCATGCGCCCGCAACACCGCCGGGTCCAAGTGATCCAGTCCCGCCGAACAGCAGGCGATCACCTTCAGATCCGGCAGGGCTTCCACCACCTTGGCGGTGAACGGGTCGGTGCCGGCCACCACCACCTCGTAACCCCGCAGGAATGCGATCAGCTCGTCCTCGTCCCGGGGTGGGCGACCGTCGATGATCTTGGCGTCAGGATGCAGCTGCCGCACCTGTGCCGCCATCTCGGGCATGGCCGCGAACAGCCCGCTCGTCACCGCCACCCTCATGATGCCAATACCTCCGTCATGCCGGCCTCCTGGGTTGAGTCGTTGATCATGGCCGCCCGGTAGTGTGCCCCACAGAATCGGGGAGAATCGGGGAACGTCGATGGTGCTGCAGATCAAAGCGTTGAAGGACCAGCCGTTGGGTGCGCTGGTGACGGGATGGGATCCGTCGGAGGCGCCCGATGATGGGTTGCGGTCCCAGATCCGCGCCGCCTTGGCCGAACATCTGGTGTTGGTGTTCCGGGGTCACCGCCAACCCACCGACGATGAGCTGGTCGCCTTCGCGGAGGCCTTCGGGGATCTGATCAAGGGCTCGGAGTGGTTCCGTGACGCTGGGGATCGCCCCGAGATCCTGCCCGTGACCAACGCCGTGGGCGACGATGGCATACCGTTAGGTACGGGCGGCGCCGGCCCACTGGAATGGCACGCCGACTATTCCTACGTGGCCCAGCCCGGCAAGGAGAGCTTCCTCAACGCGGTGGAGCTACCGGCGGAGTCACCACGAACATACTTTTGCAACCAGTACGACGCGCTGGACACGCTCCCGGGCGACCTCGTGGAACAACTCCGGACCCTTCGTGCCCACCACAGCGTCACCATGTACGTGGAAGGTGGCGCCGCGCCCAATGATCACGAGCTCGACCGGGGCTATGAGGCCAAGCGCAGCCGTGACGCCGAGGCCGGCATCGAACGCCCCGCCATCCCCGAGGCCACCCATCCGGTGGTGATGCGCCATCCCGAGACCGGCCGGGAGATCCTCTACGTTTCCCGGGGCATCACCCGTCAGATCCTGGGCCTGGAACGGGCCGAATCCAGCGCCCTGCTCAAGCGGCTGCACCTCCATTCCACCGCCCCCGAGCGCATCTACGCCCATCAGTGGCAGGTCGGGGATCTGGTGGTGTTCGACACGCTCGGCGCGTTGCATCGCCGGGATTCGTGGGATCCGGCTCAGCGTCGGGTCATGCGCCAGCTCAGCACGGTCTGCGCCTGAACGGCCCGACGCCCGCTACTGGTGGCGCAGAATCGCTTTGGCCTGCGCTGGGGTGGCCACGGCTCGGCCGCACTCTTGCGCCAACGCCACCACCTCGGCCACCAACTCGGCGTTGGTGGGTTTGCGACGGTGGCCGCTGGTGTCGGTGTAATCCTCCAGACCGACCCGGACGTGCCCGCCGCGCTCGATAGCTTCCCGGGCCAAACCGCTGGCCGCGACCTCACCCCCGATGGCACCCACCATCCAGGTCAGCTCCGTACCCTCCAGCATCTTGAGGTAGACCTCCAGCGCCCACGGTTCCGCCGGCAACCCGGTCAGCGTCTTGGGGCCGGTGAGGTAGAGCTGCAGTTTGGTGGCCGCGGGCAGGCTGGCACGCTCATGGTGCGCCAGGGCCAGACGCAAGAAGCCGGGTTCGAAGATGGACACCATGGTGGGCAGGTCCCGCTCGGCGTTCCAGGCGAACATCCAGGCGATGTCGGCCGGGGTGTTCTCGTAGCACCACGGGGGGAGCTGATGGACCCGTCGGCCTTGATCCCGGCCAGGTTCACCGAGCCGGCGTCGGCCACGCCCATGCCCAACACCCCGGCCCGATGCAGCTCATCGAAATGTTGATATCGATCCTGGATGGTGACCTGCCCGGCGGCGCCACCGGCCATGGTCGGATACAGGATGGCGTCGGGATGCCGAGCGTGGACCGGAGCCCAGGCGTCGAGGTACTTGGCCGCCGAGTGACGCACGTCCCCGCCCAGCACCTCGTCATCGGTGTGGTTGTGCACGATGGCGGCGCCGGCGTCGAGGCAGGCGATTGCGTCGGCTGCGATCTCCTCCGCGGTCATGGGCACGTTGGGGTTGCGCCGCTTGGTGCTGGCACCGTTGATGGCGGCCTCGATGATGAGCGGTTGCATGCAGCGCAGCGTAACCGTGCGGCAGCGTGCGATTCAGCGGGCCCGCTGAGCGGGTACCTTCAGCGGGCGCTTTGGGTGGCCTCGGCCCAGCGGCGCAGGTGCTGATCGAAGTCACGGGTGGGGATGGCCGGGCCCAACACGAACTCGTCTACCCCTTGATCCCGGGCCGCCGCCGCCTTGACCGCCACCTGCTCAGGGGTGTCGCTGGAGATGGGCAGACCGAGCCGCATGCTCCAGTCCGGCCCGTGGGTGCGACCGTGCTTTTCCAACATGGCCCGCATCTTGGCGATGTGCGGTTCGAGCTCCACCCCGGCCCACCAGCCGTACCAGCCGTCCCCGATGGTGGCCGCCCGACGCATCGCCGCCGGGGAATCACCGCCCACGATGATCGGCACCGTGCCGTTCAACGGCGCCGGTCGCAACACCGCGTTCTCGAACTCCACGAACTCACCCTTGAAGGCGGCGCGGTCATTGGTCCAGGCCTCACGCATGGCCGCCACATACTCATCGGTACGCTTGCCCCGCTGCGGCCACGGCACTCCGAGGGCGGCGAACTCCTCGTCGGACCAGCCGATGCCGATGCCCAGATCGAAACGGCCGCCGGTGATGTGATCCACGGTCATCGCTTCCTTGGCGGTGAGCAAGGCGGGGCGTTCGGGCAGGATCAGCACGCTGGTGGCCACCCGCAGCGTGGTGGTCACCATGCCGGCCACGGCACAGACCATGAGCGGGTCATAGATGCCGGTGTCGGGGCTCCAGTTGGTGGAACCGTCGGGGGTGTAGGGGTACTTCGATTCGTACTTGGCGAAGAACACCACGTGCTCGGGAGCGTAGAGGCAGTCGAAGCCAACCTCCTCGGCACAGATGGCGAACTCCTTGAGAAAGCCGATGTCCCGCCGTGGAGAGTTGCCGAAGCTGGTGGCGACGCCGATCTTCATGATGCTGTGCTCTCCTGTGGTTGCTGCAACCGACCTACCGGTGGGCGTGGTGGGCGAACCGTAGCCGTGGATGTGGGACGATGCTCCGACTCGCTCGCGTGCTCGACCCAAGGAGACCCCATGCAGACGCTCGCTGGCCGCACCGCAGTCGTCACCGGAGGCGCCTCCGGCATGGGCAAGGCGTTCTGTGAGCGCTTCGCCCGCGCCGGCATGGCAATCGTGATGGCCGACATCGAGGACGCCGCACGGGACGCCGCCGCCGCCGAATTGACCGCCACCGGGGCCAAGGTGCTGTCGGTGCGCTGTGATGTGGCCAAACCCGAGGATCACCAGGCGGTCCTCGACGCCGCCGTCGAACGGTTCGGTCAGGTCAACGTGGTGTGCCTCAACGCCGGGGTGGGAGGGGGCAACGGTCGCAGCTGGACGTTGTCACTGGAGGACTGGCGCTGGACCCTGGATGTGAACCTGTGGGGCGTGGTGCACGGCATCCGCACCTTTGTGCCGCATCTCTTGACCCACGGCGACGGGCACGTGGTCACCACCGCCTCCATCGCTGGGCACACCTCATCACCGTTCGGCGGGCCGTACAACGTGACCAAGCACGCGGTGGTGACCTTGAGCGAGACGCTCTACCACGAGCTGCAGAAGGAAGGCACCACTGTTGGCGTCACCTGCCTTTGCCCCGGGTTCGTGCACACCAACATCATCGACTCCGCCCGCAACCGGCCGGGTGGGCCGTCGCCGCGCCGTGAGCCGGTTGCGGGTGGAGGTGCGGGTGATGCGCCTCGAGAGTCGGGCGGGTCGAGGTTCATGGAGATCGCCCGGCGCATGATCGAAAGCGGCAAACCCCCCGCCGAGGTAGCCGATCTGGTGCATGACGCGGTGCTCAACAATCAGTTCTGGTTGTTCACCGACGAGGTGTGGGACGAGCCGATCGGCCGCCGACACCAGGAGATCCTGGAGCGGCAACCGCCCACCGTGCCCGCGCCGCGTCGACACTGAATTGCGGCCAGGTTGGTGGCTCGCTTTACTTCAGACGCTCGGCCAACCAGTTGTTGATGTCTTTGCGGGCCTGACGGGACACCGCGGCTTGGGGCGCGAACCCCTCGAACCCGTGGGGCGCGCCCGGGTAGAGGTGAAACTCCACGTTCACGCCGCACTGGTTCAATCGTTGGGCGTAGGCCACGTCCTCGTCGCAGAACCCGTCGAGCGAGCCGGTCATGATGTAAGTCGGTGGCAGGCCGGACAGGTCCGTGGCGCGGGCCGGGGCGGCGTGGTAGGGCACGTCGTCGGCACCGAACAGCTCACCGAGGTAGGAGCGCCAGCCGAACTCGTTCGAGGCCGGGTTCCACACCGGCACGGCCCAGTTGGCGGTCACGCTGGTGCGACGGTCGTCGATCATGGGGTAGATCAGCAGCTGGTAGTCGATCTCGAACTCAGCCCGGTCGCGCACCACCAGACCCAGCGCCGCCGCCAACCCCCCGCCGCCGCTGGGCCCGCCAATGCCCACCCGATTGGTGTCGATGCCCAGTTCGGCGCCGTTGGCCTTGACCCAGCTGAGCCCGGCGTAGCAGTCCTCGATCGGCGCCGGGTAGGGGTGCTCGGGGGCCAGACGGTATTGCACGACGATCCCGACCATGTCGAAGCGCTGGCACCACCGATCGAAGCGGAGATCGTCCTGCTCGGGGGCGCCCAACACGTAGCCGCCGCCGTGGATCCAGAACATGGCGGGCACGTCGCCCTCCAGCCCCTTTCGCCGATGCACCCGCAGCCGGATGTCAGGCGCGCCGAGCGGGCCGGGCACCGTGATGTCGGCGCGGGTCACGTGATCCGACAGCGGCACCTGCTCGGTCTGCAGCAGCCGATCGGACCGAACCTTGGGTAACGTCTTGGCGTCGATGGTGCCGAAGCGGGGCCCGGCCTCGATGACGGCACGGATCTCTGGGTCGTAGTAGGGCTCGTCACTCATGGCCCCACGGTACGTGCCCGGCCCGAGCCGCGCTTGGGTTCCCGAACCGTCGTCGACCGACCCCGCCACGTCGTGCCTTGCCGTCCCCGGCAACCGCGTGGCCTCGCTGCGCCGGCCCATACGGGATTCTCCGGTGACGAATGTTTGCGTGGCGCGACCCCGCACGGATTCTCCGGTGACGAAACTCCGGCGACGGAAGTCGGACTGGGTCGCCCGCCGATCCTTCGGTGTCCGTGGCCGTCACGCAACGTGGCCAGCGAGTCCCGCCTGAGCAGTGGCAAGCGCTCATCACCGGCGATATGTGGGTGATGCCCGCCAAGGCCGGTCTTCGCGACCTGCCACACAGCGCGACGAGATGGCCGCCGGTGGACAGTCGTGGCCGGCCGCGTGCGGGCGGACGCCGGCGGGAAATCCCCAGCCGCGACTGGCCTCCCACTTCCAGTGTCATCGCATCTGCTTCAGCAGCGTCGGGGCGGTTCTGGTGGTGACGGTCGAGGCCATTGCGGTTCGTGCTGGTGGACCGTACCGTCGGGCCGTTTGAAGATGGTCTTCTGGCTTTGGTCGAGGCGGACGGTCCACCGTTTGGCGTGGACGTAGCTGTGATGCCACCGGAAGAGGAGACAGCCGTTGGTGATCTTGGTTTCCCCGCCGACGTTCCAATCCAGGCAATGGTGCACGTCGTTCCAACTGGCCGGCCGGTCACAACCCGGGAACGTGCAGTGCCGGTCGCGAAGGCGGATGGCGATGGCGATGGCATCCGGCCAACTCCGTGTTGCCCGCCCAACATCGAGCACCTCGCCGTGGGCACTGAGCACCATGCGGGTGAACGCGCTTTCGGACATGGCCTTGCCGATAGCGGCTTCGATGACGGCGAAGCTGGTTACTTTGAGTTCACCCTCGATTCGACCGCAACCGTCGAGTAGCTCGGTCAACCGCACCCATTCCGGTTCCTCCACTGGCGGATCCGGCAGCTGTGCCGGGTCAGGATCGTTCACCGCCCGGGCGCATTCCTTCCACCGCCGAGCGGCCAGCATCAGATCACCATGAACGTCCAACCAAGCAACATCGCATCAACGTCGGCGTCATATCGCGCCGGATCGGTGCGCTGGCAGCCGGTCAGCAGCTGCACCCGGGCGTCATCCAACAACCGCTACGAGCCGCCACCTGGGTGCATGCCATGTGTTCCAACGACTCCGCTTCCGCAGGATCGCCTTGGCCCGACCCGTGGGCAGCCCGGCATGGGACGCCACCCACCGGCCCGGGGACGAGAACCCCTCCACCGCCCATCGGTCGAACCGTTTCGCCATCAACGCACCTCACGCACCGCCTGGGAGGCAAGGTTGTGGATCTGCTGCAATTCACTCAACTCGCCAGCATCACACCCGTTGGCACGTATCTCCACGATCAGGACTTGAGCGCTGTGATGATGCCCGTCGACATAACATACTCCTACACGGCCATGGCCCCTTACCCGACTCATCTAACTATTTGCCCGGCTGACATTTTGGTAGTTGCCAGGCTGATCGTTTGCGGTGCTGGCTTGGCGGGCTTGGTGACAGCGCTGGTCCCCGCTCGGTCTGTCGAGTGATGAGCGCGACAGGGTTCAGGGGGCCGGATGGTGTGGTGTCGGAGTGGGCTGGTGCCGCAGTGCCAACGCCGGAGCGCGGGCACTGTCGAGCGGCACAAACCTGACTTCTCAGGTTGGGCTCCTGGGCGCTCAGTCCTCAGCACCGTCGGGCGCACCGTGCTGGTGACGATGGTGCACGTCGGGAACGTGAGGGCCGTCATGGCGCTGCTCGGGATGGCGATGGTCATGCGCGTGCCGACGAGTTGCGCCCGCGGTGCCCGGGTCAAGACCGGTGTCGACGACCACCTCGTGGTCCGCGTCATCATGATGCGCGTCGGGGTGCCGGTGCTCGTGGGCGTGCAGCAGCGCCTGATGCTCGTGGGGGTGCCCATGCGCCGAGAGCAGCGATAGGACAACCCCACCCGCCGCCACCGCCACTGCCGCCAGCTGCGCGCCGGTGGGATCTTCGCCAAGCGTGGTCCAGGCCAGCGCCGCGCCGATGAACGGGGCGGTGGAGAAACACACCTGGGCCCGCGCCGCGCCCAGGGCTCGAGCGCCTTTGACCCACAAGATGATCGACCATCCATACCCCGCGGTACCGATCGCCACCGCCGCCAGGGCCGACCCGGCCGAAGGAACCCCATCCCCACCGAACATCACCACCCCGAGCACCACATTGGCGCCGCCGGCCACGATTCCCTTTACCAGGACCACCTGGCCCGGGGTGAGCTGCTCGATCCGGGCCGTCACCACGTTGTCCAGACCCCAGCACAGACACGCCCCGACCACCAGCAGCGCTCCGGGATCGAACGCCGCGCCCGGCGACCACGCCAGCACGGCCCCGGAACCGGTGATGGCCACCACCGCCGCCAACAGGATCGCGCCAACGTGCTCACGGAAGAAAAGCCATGCGAACAACACCGTGGCCGCCAGCTCGGTGTTCAAGAGCAGCGACGCGGTGGCAGCACTCGTTCGGGCCAGTCCGGCCACCAACAGCACCGGGCCCACAGCCCCACCGGCAAGTACCGCCACCGCCAATTGAACCGACTCCCGCCGGCCGACCCACCGCCGCCCCACGGGTTCCCGCCGCGCCACGGGTTCCCGCCGCGCCACCTCGGACCCGCGCCCCTCGTCCGACCGCTGAACTGCGCCGGGCGCACTGGCACCATCAGCCAGCGCCTGCGGAGAGAGTCGCCGGCCTCGCAGCACGCCCGGCACCACGCCCAACCCGGCACCCAGATACAACAGCCCGGCCAGGGTCAGTGCCGGCACCCGCCCCGCCAGCTTCGACGCGGCCGGTGCACTGGCGGCGAAGAGCACGGCCGCGCCCAGGCAGCGCAGCACCGGCAGACCCAACCCCGCCGGGGCCCGCCGGCTTATCGTCTGCTCACCCATGCCCGATCAACCCCCGGCGAAAGCGACACATCCCGATGGAAGCGACAACCCCGACGCCAGTGAACCTCTCGACGCAACAAACCAGAACGCGTTCAGTTCTGCAGCGGCAGGGCGTGTTCGGCCAGCCAATCCAACTCCACGTCCCAGCCCTCGTCCAACGTCATCGGCCGAAGCACGAACTTGGTGAGCCCCGCGTTCAGATGGGATTGGAGCAATCGTTTCAGCTCCACCGCCCCGAACGGCAGGATCTCCTCCCGGGCCGCGGTGCAGTCCCGCATGGTGGCCGCCACCAGTCGATCCGCCACCATGTGACGGGCGTAAGGGATGGAGATGCCGAAATGGTCATCGTCGATGAACCGGCCGGCGGCTTCCGCAGCGGCCTCGATGGTCTTGCGGTGCCCGGCGGCCTCACCCGGAGTGGCCCGTGACGCCAACCATCCGTCGGCATACGTTCCGGTACTGTGCAGCGCCTTGGGGCCATTGCCGCCAAGCCAGATCTCCAACGGTTGCTGCACCGGGGACGGGCGGACCGTGACCGCCTCGTAGCTCCACCCCGCCAGATCCGCGGTGACGGACTCACCCGCCCACCACGCCCGACACAGCGCCATGACCTGCTCCACCCGACGGTTGCGGTCAATCCCTACCGCACCCAACGCCGCCCGCTCCAACGGCGACCCTATGCCCGGCATGAACGCCAGCAGCAGCCGCCCGCCGCTCAACCGATCCAGGTGGGCCAATTCCTTGGCCAGGTGCAAGGGGTTGCGCCCGGGGATGACCACGTTGGTGCCCAGCTTCAACCGCTCGGTCCGGGCCGAGGCCACTGCCAGCGCCATCAGCGGCTCCACGGCCGGGGACATGGGCGTGTCCGAAAGCCATACCGTGTCAAAGCGGCGACTCTCCAGTCCGTCGATGAACGCCGCCAGTTGGTCCCTATCAGCGGGGGTGTTGGTGGAGGCCACCGCTATGCGAATCTTCATGGAAACATCACTCTCAATCGTCGCTGCGGCCGAACACGGTCCTGATCATGGCCCCCACCGCGCCAGGGTCGGAGACCAATACCTGATCAATCTCAGCGGCATCGAAGCCCAACTCGGTCATCACCTCGGCGGTGTGTTCACCGAGCAACGGGGCCCGCCGGCGGATGCCCACGGTGGGTGTATCGCTCATCCGCACCACGTTGGTCACCACCCGGCCGACACCGAATCCGGGCACCTCGACCTCGGCCAGATAATCGTTCGCCGCCACCTGGGGATCGTCGAGCAACTCCACATAGTCCTGGATGCGTTCGTAGATGATCTCCGGTTGGGTGGCCAGGAACGCGGTCCACTCCGCGGTGCTCTTGGCGGCGAACGCTTCACGGACCAGTTCCCGGATCTCATCGACACCGTCGGGGTTCCCACGGGCCCCGATGCGTTTGGCGGCGGTGTTCCAACGTTCGTCAACCACCACCTGGGGCCGCTCGGCAAAGCACCAGAAATCGTCCCAAGACTCGTTCGACATGGCCACCGCCAACAGAAACGCCCCACCGTCGTTGGTCTGATAGATGCCGTAGGGGCACAAGATCAACGGATGATGGGAACCCGAGCGCCGCATGGGCTCAGTGGTCATGGAACTGTGGGCGATCTCCCAGGCCTGGGTCCACATGATCGCTCCAAGGGCCGAGGTCTCCATCAGCTGGCCGCGTCCGGTGCGCTCCCGGGCAAACAGGGCGGTCATGATACCCAGCGAAAATTGCATGGCGCCGGCATGATCAGCCACCGCCGCGCCGGGCGGCATCGGCAATCCGTCGGCCGGTCCGGTGATGGCAGACAGGCCGCCCCGGGCCTGGGCCGCACCGTCAAGCATGGCCTTGTCCGCGTCGGGGCCGAGCGATCCGAAGCCGGACACCCTGGCGTACACCAGCTTGGGATTGAGGGCGGACAGCGCCTCGTACCCCAGGCCCATCCGCTCCAGCGCCTCCCGGCGGTAGTTGCTGACAAAGACATCGGCCTGCGCCACCAGCCGGTGCAGCACCTCCAGGCCCAATTCGGTGTGAGCGTTGAGCACGATGCCGCGCTTGTTGCGGTTCATGGCCACGTATTGGGTGCCCATCACCTCCTGTGCCGGCTCGAAACCTGGCTGGCGCACGTAACGGTTCAGCTCACCACCGGGCCGTTCCACCTTGACCACCTCGGCACCCATGTCGGCCAGGAAAGCGGTGGCGTGGGGACCCTGGATGGCAACGGTGAGATCCACCACCTTGATGCCGGTGAGCGGACCATTGGCCAGCGCCGCGGCGTTGTCGGTGTGAGCTTCGGCGTCGGAGAAGGCTGCCATGGGTTCGAGGACCTTTCCGGGATGAGAGCGACGAGGCACGCCGGCGCGACCATCATCGCACGAAACCCGAACCACCCAACACATGCCCAGCAGTACGTTCCAGCCGGCATGGGACGGACGAGACAACGGCTACAGCGTCCGACGCAGATGCTCCAACACCGCCCGATCGCCCGGTCCGCCGCGCTCCTCGAGCCGCGCCGCCACCGCCAGGCGATGCTCGACGTCGACATTGCCGCCGTACTTGAACTTGGCCCGCACCTCCTCCATTTGCAGCCGGACGCCGCGAATGGACCGCAATCGGGCGCCGTGTTCCAGCGGATCGACCAGTTGAGCGGGTACATCCACCGCCCCCAATTGCACCCGCAGCAACTCGGCGATGGAGTCAGGGTCTTCGACCAGCGCACACGAGCCGCTCACCTGCACCGCGGCGTAGTAGGTGGTAGGGATGCCCAAGCGGGGATCCTCCGATCCGATGGACTTCCAGCCCCCGGGGATGTAGGCCCAATCGCCGGCAACGCTGAGCACGGCGTGAGGATTGGCCCGTAGCGCCGCCACCATGGGGTTGGCCGCCACCACGTGGAACAGAACCTCATCACCGTGCAGCGCGAACTGCGTGGGCACCACGACCGGGAAGCGGGCGCTGGCGGGCCCGCAACAGGCCACCTGCCCGAAGCCCTGGGCCACCAGGAAGGCACGCCATACCGCGGGGTCTGTCTCGAGGTCGTGAGGATGGATGAACACGCGGCCCGACGCTCAGTTGGTCGGTTTGCTGTCGGCCTCAACCCGTGTGTCGGGCTCCAGATCGGTACTGACCCAAGACATCTGCGTCGCCTCCCCTGCGTTGTGGGGGCCCAGGCTACCCAACCACTACCGTGCCGTCCTATGACAGGACCATCCCTTGCCGAGCAGCTCGACGCCGTCGACATCACCTCGATGCCGCGCTACGTCCAGCACGGCTACCCATGGGCGGATTGGGACCTGCTTCGGGCCCACGCCCCGGTGTACCGCTACGCCGGCCGGCCGCGGTTCTCGCCATTCTGGGCCGTCACCCGTTACGACGATGTGCGGTTCGTGTCCAGCCAGCCCGAACTTTTCTCCAGTCGCGGGGTGATCCGGCTTGATACCGACAACGGGCTGGGTCGCCTGGAAACCTACAAACGCAAGCGGGCCGAGCGCCACGGCTGGGACCCGCTCGTTCCCATGGACCTGCTGTACATGGATCGGCCCGAGCACCTCGAACTGCGGAGCTTGGCCGTGCGGCGGTTCACACCCAGAGCCATCGCAGCACTGGCATCCCACCTCGACGGGTTGGCCCAACGCTTCGTCGGGGCGTTCATCGCGCAGGCCCGGGCCGCCTCCCCCGAACCGGTCGACGTGGTCGAACAGCTATCCGTCGGGCTGCCCATTGCCACCATCTGCGGCCTGCTTGGCGTGCCCACCGATGAGTGGCCCACCATCCGCCGATGGTCCGATCAGACACTGCTGACCCCGGACATGAACCATCCCGACGTGCGCCCCGGAGAAACACCGGCCGATGTCCGTCGGCGGGCCGGGCAGGAGTACCACGACCATCGCCAACATCTCATCGATATGGCCCGATCCCATCAGGTCAAGACTTCTCCCAACATCTCTTCCAACATCTCTTCCAACATAGTGTCACTGTTGGCATCGGCCACGATCAACGGCGAGCCGCTCAGCGACCAGACTCTGCACGGCTACATCGAGCTGCTGGTCGGCGGAGGCAACGAGACCACCCGCAACACCATCACCGGCGGGGTCCGGGCGTTGCTGGATCATCCGGACCAGGCGGCACTGCTGGCGGCGGACCCCGAGGGCGTGGTCGACAGCGCAGTCGAGGAGATCCTGCGCTGGGTGTCCCCCGTCATCCAGTTCGCCCGTAGCGCCACCGCTGACGTAGAGCTGGCCGGACAACGCATCGCCGCCGGGGACACCGTGGTCCTGTTCTATCCCTCCGCCAACCGGGACGAGCGCCAGTTTCCAGACCCGTACCGCTTCGATGTGCGTCGTGACCCCAACAGCCATGTGACGTTCGGCCACGGCGAGCACTTCTGCCTGGGGGCCAACCTGGCGCGCTGGGAGCTGCGGGCCGTGTTCCGCCACCTCGCACCGCACCTCGCCAACCTGCGCTCCGCCGGCGAGCCCACCCACCTGCCAGGCCTGCACGTGGGTGCGGTCGCCGCCCAACCCGTGTGCTGGGTCGGGCCCGACCGACTGGCGTAAGGCACCCCTTACGGATAGCGTGTCCCGAGGTGCACTGCGAACGCTCCCGTGATCGACGGGTGCAGGTGGGAGGATCTGTTGGACGAAGCGCTGCGGGCCGTGGCTGACCCCACCCGCCGGGCCATCCTGCGCCTGGTGCGCGAGGACGAGTTGGCCGCCGGGGAGATCGCGTCCCATTTCACCTCCATGAGCCGACCAGGGGTGTCCCAGCACCTCAAGGTCCTCTCTGACGCCGGGCTGGTCGAGGTCCGCACCCAAGGCACCCGTCGGCTGTATCGGCTGCGGCCGCAGGGCTTGCAGGACGCGGCAGCATTCCTTGAAGAGATGTGGTCCGATCGCTTGGGGGCGCTGGCCCGGGCGGCGGAACGCGAGGAGTGGCCGCAGCGCATCCGGGATCAGGTCAACCCAGCACACCCCGTCACGCCCCGGACGGATCAACCGTGACCGATGCACCCCCCGGCAACACCGGTAACAGCCGCGATAACCGCGGCGCCGTGGACACCGGCACCGACAGCGGGTTCGCGGGCGTCCTCGAGCAGACCCTTCGCATCAAGGCCCGACCAGAGACCGTCTGGCGGTATTGGACGGACCCCGAGCGCTTGTGTGAGTGGTGGGGCAACAAGGCGGAGCTGGTGGCCGCGCCGGGTGGAGCCTGCCGGGTCGAGATGGGACCACACGACGCGCCGGTGATGTCCGGCCAGTACCTCGAACTCGAACCGCACCACCGGCTGGTGTTCAGCTTCGGGTGGGAACCGACAGCGGCCGACGACGCCATGAACGACGTGCCGCCCGGCTCGACCCGCGTCGAGGTGACGTTGGTCGCGGACGGCCAGGACACCATTCTCACCTTGCGCCACCACGGCCTGCCCCCGGGCCATACCGATGCACATGCCGGGGGATGGTCCCATTTCCTCGGCATCCTCGCCGAGCGCGCACCCAAGGCCGCAGCCGAGGATGGACAGGGAGCACCATGACCTTTCCAAAAGCGACAGAACAGGACCGTATCCGCTTCAGGACACTGGTTCCGGACACCGCCGAGGTGATCATCAAACCGATGTTCGGCAATGTTGCGGCCTTTGTGGGCGGACACATGTTCATGGGCAGCTTCGGCAGCGACATCGGCGTGAAGTTGGCCGAGCCGGACCGCACCCTGCTGGCAGAGCTGCCCGGTACAGGCGCCTTCGGCCCGGCCGAGCGCCCGATGGCCGGCTATGTCACGCTCCCCGCCGCCTGGGGCCCAGCTGATGCCGAGCCCTGGGTGGCATTGGCGCTGGAACAGGCCGCTGCGCTCCCGCCGAAGTCCCCCAAGCCCCCGAAGTCACCAAAAGTCCCGAAATCACCAAAACCGACCTCCGGGCGGTGAACCATGAACGTCAACGTGTTGACCGAGGTCGACATCGACCGCCCGGTAGAGCTGGTTGCGGCCTATGCCGCGGACCCCTCCAACGCGCCCGAATGGTATGAAAATATCGGTTCAGCGCATTGGAAGACCGAACCGCCATTGCAGGTCGGCTCAGCAGTGGCGTTCGTAGCGCATTTCCTGGGGCGTAAGCTGGACTACACGTACCGTGTCAACGAGTTCGAACCCGGCAAGCGCTTGGCCATGGGCACCCAGCAAGGGCCGTTCCCGATGGAAACCACGTACACCTGGGCCGCCAACGGCAGCGGCGGCACCCACATGACGCTGCGCAACCGGGGCGAACCTCGGGGTTTCTCAGCACTGATGGCCCCGCTGATGGTGCCGGCCATGCGAAGGGCCAACCGAAAGGACCTGGCCGCGCTCAAGCGGCTACTCGAACGGACGTGATCAGTGCTCAGCTCGCCGGCCGACACCAGAGCCCCGCCTCACTCGTACTGATCGTGGCGACGAAGCCAGGCCATGGACCACGGCAGCTCGTCCTCGTTGCGGCCCCGGGGCGTCACATCGAGCAGCTGATAGGCCCCGTTGAAGGCGTCGAGCCCCCGGGAGTAACAGGAGTACGTGTGGTAGACCCCGCCATCGGCACCCCGGACGAACGCGCTCAGACCCGGCGCCTCGTCACCGGGGCCTGATGCCGGGGCGAAGTTGTACTCGGCGCCTGTCTGTTGCTGGTCCTCGGTGAAGGAAACTCCATAGTCGAAGTTGAAGGTACTCTCGGCGGAGGAGTACCACGGAAAGCTCCAGCCCATCCGGGACCGGTAGGCCGCCAGCTGTTGCACCGGGCCCCGGGACACCGCCACCAGCGTCACATCGCGCTGGTTGAGATGCACCACGATGCCGTTGTAGTTGTCGGCCCAGAACGAGCAGCTGGGGCAACCCTCCTCCCAGCCGGGGCCGAACATGAAGTGGTACACCAGCAACTGACCCCGCCCCTCGAAGAGGTCGGCCAAGGTGACTCCAGTAGCGCCGCCGTCCACGCTGGAGAATCGATAGGGATGGGTCACGGCCACCCACGGCAGCTCTCGGCGGGCCGCCGCCAAGCGGTCACGTTGCCGGGTCAGCTCCTTCTCCTGCGCCAGCAGCGCCAGCCGTTCCGCCAGCCAGTCTGCCCGGGTCTCCACGCGGTGACCGGCGCCTCCCACTTCGAATCCGCTACCACCCATCGTTGGCCTCCCCGTTCCGTTTGAAAGACCCAACTTACACCCAAGGCGCCAGCGAAAGTACTCGGTTACGGACCGACCGACCCAACGCGTAGAGTGTCCCGATGACCAGGTTCGAGGACGGCTGGGATGTCTCGGGCCCGGTTCGTGCGGAAGTTTTCGTGTTGTGGCGCAACGCCGCCCACGACATGGCCTCCGTTCTGGTGCAGCGGGCCGACGAGGTGGTCCGCGAGGAGCTGGACCAGCAGTGGGCAACGATCCTGACTGGCTATCGACCCGAGCCGTTCAGGAACCTCGGATGACCGTCACCGCCCGGAAGATGGAGGAACCCCGATGAGCGACCAACCCGACGAACGGCATCTGCAGTGCGCCTGCGGATGGGAGATCAATGGCAGCGAGGACGCCGTGATCGAGGCCACCACCGAGCACGGCCGGCGCCTGCACAACATGGTCCCCACCCGCGACCAGGTGCTGGCCATGATGAGTGCGGCGGGTACCTGATCCCAACCTGACCAAACTCCCCGAGCCTGCCGGAAGGGCACGCCAACCAGCGCTCACGTACGATTGACGGAATGTCAATCATGAGCGGGTCCTTCACTGCCTTGGGCCACCGCGACTTCCGCAAGTTCTGGTTCGGGTCGGTGATCGCCACCACCGCGTTCATGATGTCCTTCATGCTCGTGCCCAGCGTGGCGTACGCCATCACCGGCAAGAACGCCTCCGCTGGTCTGGCTCAGATGGGCGCCGGGATCGGCATGTTCGCCATCTCCCCCATTGGCGGCGTGATCGCGGATCGGATGCGCAAGAAGCCCCTGGTCTTCGTGGGTCAGGCGGTACCGGCGGCGGTGATTCTCATCACTGGCATCTTCATCCAGACCGATCTGATCACGGTCCCGTTGCTCACCCTGGCGACGTTGATCATGGGGCTGGGTTTCGCTTTCATGGGTCCCGCCCGCCAGGCCTGGGTGGGCGAGCTGGTCCCCCGGGACGTGTTCCCCAACGCCATCGCCTTGCAGCAGATCGCCCAGAGCTGCTCCCAGGTGGCCGGACCGCTTCTGATAGCGCTGCTGGTGGGACCGTTGCTCGGGGTCGGCGGCACCTACCTCTTCATGGCATCCATGTTCGCGGTGGTGCTGCCCATCACCGCCAGCCTGCCCAACACCGAGCCGGTGCAGAAAGCCCACAAGGCCGCCCACAAGGAAATGGCCGCCGGCGTGCGCTACGTCTGGAGCGATCCCCGCCTACGCACCTTGTGGTTGGGTTTCATGGGCCTGGTGGTGAGCGGCTTCGCGTTCCAGACCCTCTTGCCGGGCCTGCTCAGCGAGGAATTGGGCCACAAGTCCACCGACGTGGGCGTCATCTTCACCGCCTTGGCCGTGGCCGGGCTGTGCGCCAGCCTGCCCTTGGCCGGCGTGGTGCGTTCCAAGGCGGCATGGCCCATCCTGCTCGGCGCCGGGTTCCTCATGGCTGCAGGATTCCTGTTGCTGTCCTGGGCGCCCAGCTACGGCTTGGTCATCGCCGCCGCCATACCGCTTGGGATTGGTCGAAGTGTCTTCATGTTGGTGGACAACTCGCTGCTCATGGCCAACGCTGACCCGGCCTACCACGGGCGGGTCATGTCTCTGGCCATGATGGGCTTCGGCTCCCAAGCCCTGCTGGCACCGGTGTGGGGGGCGCTGGCAGACGCCGTCGGGGTGCGAGCCACGCTGCTGGTCGTGGGCCTGGCCGCCACCGGGGTCACCTCGCTCATCGGGCTGAGCTGGCTCAGCATCCGCCGCCAGACCGACGCGCCGGCCTCCCCCACCGTGGGTCTGGAACCCGCCCACACCTGAGCCGACCCTCCCACCTGAGCCGCATCGCAGGCGGCCCCACGGTCGCCCTGCGTCAGCGGGGAGCCCGGCCGATAGGGTCGGCCCGGCATGCGGCAGCTCACACGACGCAAGGTGGACCTGGCGGCGTTGGTGCTCGGAGCGGCGGGCTTGGCCGGCGCCACCGCGGTCGGAGCGGTCATCGGTGACCGCGAACGGGTATCGCACCTGTGGACCGCGGCCACCATCGGTGACGCGTCGCTGTCGTCCGGCCCGGGCACCGTCCACATCAGTGAGGTCATCGACTATGACTTCGGCGCCTCGAGCGCGCCATGGCATCTTTCGTGACGTTCCCGGTCTGTCGCTCGGGGCACCGATCATGGTGTCCTCCGACAGCGCCCCCGATGATGTGCTGGCAACGGAAACCGGTACCGCCACCCGGGTCCGCATCGGTGATCCGCAACGCACCATCAGCGGCCGGCACCGTTACCGGTTCACCTACCCCCTCGACACGCTGCTGATCGGGGACGCCGCCGAACCGGCCACCGCTGGTGGGGCTGGTGCCACCGTGGCCTGGGACGTGGTGGGCACGTCGTGGGAAGTTCCCATCGAATCTGTCGACGCCCACGTGGTGGCCCCTTTCGAGCTGTTGGCGGCCCGTTGCGTGCAAGGTGGGTTCGGCTCGGTGGACCCGTGTCGGCTGGAAGCGGTGGACGCTGGTCATATGCGCCTCAGCGTGAAGGACCTCGCCCCCGGAGAAGGGGTCACGGTCTACGCCACCGTCGGTCCCCCGTTGCGCGCTGCGCCCACCCCACCCCAGCCGCCCAGCGGGAACGCCACCGACCCCGGCAGCGGGATCGCGCCCATCGCCGCCACCGGGCTGGCCGGGACCCTGATCGGCGCTGCCGTCACCTCACGCCTGGTTCGCCGGGCCGGGCGTGAGCGGGTGCGGGCCGGCGGTCCCGCCGATGCCGCCTTCGCCCGCCAACGGCCCGCCGATGCGCAGCCGGCCCCTCGACCCGCCACGCCGGACGGCCCGGTGCAGCGGCTGGACCTGGAGGACCTGGCGGAGCTGTCCACCATCGAGTTCGTCCCGCCGCCCGAGCTGGACCCCACCCGGGGCGCCATCGTGCTGCACGAGCGGGTGGGCCAACAGGCGAAGGCGGCATGGCTGGTCAACGCGGCCAACGAGGGCTACCTCGACTTCGACCCCGCCGCCGCCAAACCGACGCTGGTGCGTCTCCCCCGCCGTGACGGGCCGACCACCGTGGTGCTCGACGCCGCCTTCGCCGGCAGGGACCGCCTGCAGCTGGGCGGGTACGACGCCTCCTTCGCCCGGGCCTGGCAGGCGCTGCACCGCGAGCTCGAGGGCTGGCGCAAGACCAGCGCGCTGTGGGATCCCGGCGCCGAACGCCGACGCCGGAACTGCATCCTCACCGGCTTGGCGGCGTTGCTGGTGGGAGCGGCGCCTGCCATCGTGGGGGCGGCGGTGGCCAACCGCTCCGGCGGCGGTTGGCTGGGCGTGACGGCGGCGGGGGCGGTGCTGGCCGGGGCGGGCCTGGCGGCGCTGGTGAGGGCCTGGGAGCTGCGGGTTCGTACGGTCGAAGGCTCCGCTCTGTGGCTGCGCCTGGAGTCTTTCCGCCGGTTCCTGGCCCAATCGGAAGCGTCCCACGTCGAACAGGCGGCCAGGATGGGGGTGCTGCGTCAGTACACCGCCTGGGCCCTGGCGCTGGGCGAGATCGAACGCTGGTCCAAGGCGGTGGCGGCCAGCGGCACCGTGATTGATCCGGTGGCCGCCAACCACGCCCGCATCGCCTCCTCGCTGGGCAGCGCGGCGGCCACGTCGAGCGTGAAGCCCTCCTCGGGCTCAAGCGGGGGCGGCGGCAGCAGCGTTGGTGGCGGCGGCGGTGGCGGCGGTGGCGGCTCCTGGTGAGCGCCCCACGCACCAAGGCGCACCCAGGCGCACCGGGGCCGACGGGCGCGGTGGGGGCGGGACGTGTTCCGGGGCCGGCCGTTGTGGGAAAATCAACCGTAACTTCGAGGAGGACCCCGTGACCGCGATCATTCCCGAGCCCGATGTCAACAACGTCTGGCGGCTGGCCACGCCCGGCAACGACGGTTGGAGCCGTTCGGCTCGGCCCGATGCCGCCGATAAGTACTTCATGGCGTCCGCCGATGGCCACGTGCAGGAGCCCAAGGGTTTTCTCCGGGAGAAGGTACCGGCGGAGTTCCATGACCGGCTGCCCAGCATCGTCACCAACGCCAAGGGTGAGCAGTTCCAGAAGACCGAGGGGTTCCGCCAGGCCAAGCTGGAGTGGGTCCAGCCGTTCCAGGGCCACGAGGACATGCGCAACCGCTCCGGTTACACGCCTGAAGACCGCGTCCGGGACCTGGCGTTGGACGGCACCGATGCCGAGGTCCTGTTTCCCAACAAGGGCCTGGTGGTGTGGGCCACCAAGGACGCCCACTTCAGCCACCTGATGTGCAAGGGCTGGAACGAGTGGGCCTGGGAGACCTTCAGCGAGTTCAACGACCGGCTGGTCCCCATGGCCTGCATCGCCCCAGCGTCCCTGGATGATGCCCTGGCGGAGATCCGGCGTTGCGCCGAACTTGGCTTCAAGGGCCTGTGCCTGCCCTGCAAGCCGGTCTTCGGTGCCCCCAACGTGGACGATCTCAACTACAACCTGGCGGAGTTCGAGCCGCTATGGGACTGCATTGAGGATGTGGACCTGCCCATCACGTTCCACGTTTCCACCGGCCGTGACCCCCGCACCTCTCGCAGCCAGGGCGGCGCGGTCATCAACTACACCGTGCATTCCCTGGCGCCCACCATGGAACCGCTGATCAACATCTGCGCCTCGGGCGTGGCCGAACGGCACCCCAAGCTCCGCTTCGGCGCCATCGAAGCGGGCATCGGCTGGGTCCCGTGGATGCTCGAGGCGATGGACGAGGCCTACCGCAAGCACCACATGTGGGTCCGCCCCAAGCTGGACGGGCTGCCCAGCGACTACTTCCGTCGACAGGGTTTCTCCAGTTTCCAGGAGGACCGCCCCGGCCTGGATCTGGCTCGTGAGCACAACTTGATCGACAACTTCCTGTGGGCCAACGACTTCCCCCACCATGAGGGTTCCTGGCCGTATTCGGCGCAGGCCATCGAGCGCAGCATGGGTCATCTCACCGACGAGGAGCGGGCCAAGATCCTGGGCCTGAACTCCGCTCGCATCTTCCGCATCCCTGTGCCCCAGCGGTACCGCAACCACGCCGACACCGACGCCGTCGCCGCCCAGATCAGCTGACGAAACTCCAGCGCTAGGGCGTCCCGGCGGCTCTCAGAACAGGGGGTCGTCGGGCGCCAGTCCCAGCAGCACCCGACCGGCGTTGAGGTCGTTGTACCCGCCCACCATCACGTGCTGGGGAACCGCCCGCACGTCAGCCAGGTACCGATGCAACGGTGAGGTGACCAGGTTGGCGGTGGTCCCCGCTGATGTGCACAGCGTTTCGACGGCGCTGACGCAGTTAGCCACGGCATGGGTGCAGGCCAGCCTGGTGCGGGCATGAACCTCCTTGGGTATCCGCGCTCCGGCTTCGGCAAACTCCCACACCGTCTGCAACATCTCGCTGGCGAAGGCCCAGCCCGACCCCACCAGGGCCTCGGCGCGGGCCACCGCCAACTGGGCGTCGGGCCGTTCACGCAGCAAGGTGCGGCTGACCCGGGCCTTCTTGCCTTGGGCGAGGTCGCTGAACTCGGCGATGGCGGCCCGGGCCACGCCGGTGGCCACTCCCACCTTCGGGAACGGGAAGCGCAGCGAGGGCGGAAGTCTGAACAGCGTGCAATCCGGCACCGTGTCCGACCCGCTGCGTACCACCCCCATGCGCTCCTCGGGCACAAACAGGTCCTCCACGGTGACGTCGTGGGAGCCGGAGCCCCGCAGCCCCACCGCGTCCCAGGTGTCCAGGATGGTGACCTGTTCGGCAGGGATCAAGGCGAAGCACAACGGCCGCGGCGCCGATCCCTCCACGGTGGCGCCAACCACGATCTCCGCCGCCACCGGACCGCCGGTCACGAAGGGCCAGCGACCACTGAGCAGCCAGCCGCCCTCCACCCGACGGGCCCTCCCCAACGCCGCCCCGGAGCCGGCCACGATCACCGGCGGGGTGGACTGGCAGATATCCCGCATCAGCGGCGCCGGCACGTACCCGGCGGAGATCTCGATCTCCTCGTTGAGCGTCATCACCGTCCATCCGGCGGACCCGTCAACCCGGGCCACGGCCGCCACCAGCTCCATGAACTGCAGACCGGTCGCTTCCTCACCGCCGTAGCTGCGCGGCGCCAGGATCCGCAGCAAGCCGGCGTCAGCGAAGGCCCGCATCACCGGGGCCGCCGGCTGACGGGTGCGTTGGGTCTCCGCGACGTGGTCCGCTACCAGGCTCAGCAGACCCGTCGCCCGCCGTGCCGGAGCGTCAGTGACGGCGTTGCCTGCGGGATGTGGCTCGTGGTCGGACACGGGCGTGACCCTATAGCTCCCGGGGAGATCACTGGCGCGAGGCAGCACCCCGGACGTCAGGGCAGCGTTGTGGGCGCCACGGCGATCCCTTCGGCGACCGCGCCGGCATGGAGACGGCGATCCCACACCGCGAACACCACCTCCACCCGACCAAGGGCGTCAACGGACGCCAGGTGCACGGCGTCAGCCCCCCGTAGCGCTCTCGTCCGGGCGAGCTCACCGGCACGAAAGGACACCGCTTGGGTCAGTTCCAGGGGCCGCACCGCCGCCCAGAAGTCCTCCCAGGATTCGAGCGCCGCCCGCACGCCGGCCCGGGTCAGCGCACGGCTTCGACCAGCTGCTGCCAGCGCCGCACATACCTCAGGGTACGCGAGCCGGCTCGACAAGGCGGCGTCACAGCCATCCCACAGCTGCGACACCAACTCACTGCCGTCCTCCTCGACCACCAGCTTCACCAGCGCACTGGCATCGAAGTACACCAAGCCCATCGCTCAGCGACGCGATTCGCTGACGATGTCCGCCACCGCCCGACGCGAACCCGGCCTGACACGGCCCGACGCTTTCGGACGACCGGCGGACAGTGGACGTCCAACCAGACCCTGCTCGGTCAGCCGTTCCAACAGCGGGGACGAACCCACAGGGATCAAGCGGGCGATGGGCACGCCGCGCTCTGTCACCACCAGTTCATCGCCTTCGCGCACCAGCGACAACCAGTCGCTCAGATGCGCTCGCAACTCCGTCACCGCAACTTCCATCCCCAAACCGTACAGGACAAGGACACCCCATCCGTACAGTGTTGGCGGTGATGGCGCGGTGCCTTAGGATTGCCTCCCGATGAGCACCGAACCGACCTACCTGCCGCTCCTTCGCCAGATCGCCAACGCCGAATGCAATGCCGAGGTGTACCTGTCGGCGTGGGCCGAGACCACCCCGCGTGCCGACGTACGCCAGATCATCACCACCATCGCGCTGCGGGAGGGCGAGCACTCCAAGGCGTTCCAGAAGCGAATTTGTGAACTGGGCCATGACGTCTCCATGGTCTGTACCGAGCGCACCAACGAACTGGTCGCCATCGCCCGTGACACGTCGTTGACCGACCTCGACAAGTTCCAGCGGATGGGCCTGGGCGCACCGCCGGACCTCACCAAGCCGGACCGGTGGGCGACGTACTTCGATGACCAGAACATCGACATCAACACCGGCGAACTGCTGGGCCGCTTCGTGTCCGAGGAGCGCGACAGCGTGCGCCTGTTGGCCGATTGCCTGTGTGCGCTGAGCAGCGAACCGACGGCCGCCAGCGCAGCGCCTGAGCCGGCGAGCGGTACCGGGGATCGCCTGGACCGCATCGAATCACTGCTCGAGCGACTGGCGGCCAAGCTGACCTGACCGAGGAGCGTGGGTGAGATTGCCCACGCGGCGGCCAGCGCCCCCCAGGTTGGCGTACTACAACGGACGGGTGCTCTCCAGACGAGCGTTCGCCCGTACCGCCCTGAGTGGTTCCGTGGCGCTGGCGGCCAGCAACTCCCTCTGGCGCCGCGGTGTGGCGGCGGAGGCCCAAGACGACGTCCCCGCCGAGCCGCCGGTGGACGGTGCCGGTGCCGCCTTGCCGGAACGGCTGTCGTCGCCACCGTTCATGTTGGGCTTCCTGCATCCCAGCGCCAACCTGCTGGCGTCGCTGGCGGCAACGGAAACCAGCGTGGGCCGTCAAGCCGACGTCGTGCTGACCTTTGCCACGCTGGACGGAGCGCTCCACCCCGATATCCCCACCTTGCTCGATCAGGGCTACGAGGTGGTGGTGTGCCTCGAATGGTGGGACCGCACCCGCCAGATCGCGGATGCCCGATTCACCCTGGCCGAGATCGCCCGCGGTGCGCACGACGCCGCCGCGGCCAGGTTCTGGCGAGCCATCGCCGCGTTGCCCGGTCCCATCCACCTGCGACCGCTGCACGAGGGCAACGGCGACTGGTACCCGTGGGGGGCGTACAACCCGCTGTGCCGGCCGGTGGACTACGTGCCGGCCTATCGCCGGATCGTCTCCCAGGCCTGGGACGTCGCCGGTCGGGACCACATCCGAACGCAGTGGTGCATGAACCGCAAGAACGGCCGGGACAGAACCGCTCCGATCGCCGCGCTGTACCCCGGTGATGACGTGGTGGACGAGTTGGTCATCAACGGCTACAACCGCCCGGAGTACGCCAGCAGCATTTCCTTCGAGGGTATCTTCCGTCCGGCTTATGACCAGATGAAGGCCATCAGCTTCACCAAACCCCTGTGGGTGGGCGAGACCGCCTCAACGGAGATCCGTGGCGACAAGGCCCCCTGGATCGATGCCATGTTGCGGACCGTGCGCACCACCATGGTGTTCGATGCCGTGACCTGGTTCAACCGAACCGTCACCCCCGCCACCGGCCCGGTGCGCGATTGGCCCCTCGACAGCAGCACCGCCTCGCTCGAAGCGTTTCGTCGACTGGCCGCGGTGCGCCGCGTCGGCTGATCCAAAACGGTCAGCCGACGCAGCCCGTCGGTGTCAGTCGGTGCTGACGGTGAGCTTGCCGAACCGGTACGGCTCAAGGGTCTCCTGGGCATGCTCGCGGTAGTTGTGCCACTGGCGACCGCCGTAATAGGCCAGGCTGCCGGGCTCGGCCTCGCCGTGGCCGTTGTAATAGGAGATGCAATCCCGCAACGGGGCGGTGGCGAGGTCGGCCTGACGGCAGTGCGCGCTGTAATCCTCTTCCGGCTCCTTGTGCACATCGACCACCTCCAGCTGCTTGTCCCGCATGGTGGTCAACATCCAGGCCAGATAGTCAGCATGGGCGTCGATGGCGTCGGTGAAGTTGAAGCTGCCACCGCCGCCCTGGGGCCCGGTCACGATGAACAGGTTCGGGAACCCGGCGCTGTGCAACCCAAGGAAGGTACGGGTGCCTTCGTTGGCCCATTTCTGGGTGAGTGTCCGACCGTCACGGCCCACGATCATCTGGAACGTCGAGGTGGCCATCCACTGGAACCCGGTGGCGTAGATCAACACGTCGAGGGGATACTCCACACCGTCGTGCACCACACCGCGCTCATTGATCTCGGTGACACCCAATGGCGCGGTGTCGATCAGGTGCACGTTCGGCTTGTTGAACGTGGGCAGGTACTCGTCGTGGAACGTGGGGCGCTTGCAACCGTAGGGGTAATACGGCTTCATGGCCGCCGCCGTTTTTGGATCTTCCACGATGGTGTCGATGCGGGCCCGGATCTGTTCCATGATGGCAAAGTTGTCATCGAGCTGCTTCTGCAAGAAGTCTTCCGGAGACAGGCGCACGGTAAGCCGGGCCGTCTCACGGAAGTCATCCACCCGGCCGGCGAGGTAATCGTCGTTGGCCTTGACCGCGGTGCGCAGGGCCGAGATGCGGGCGAAGCGGGCGCGGCGGGCCCGGGCCCAACCCGGCTCGTTGGCCCAAGCCGCGATCTCCTCAGGGGTGGTCTCACGCTGATCGCGCACATCGATGGTGGACGGCGTGCGTTGGAACACATAAAGCTGACCGACCACCTTGGCCAGTTCCGGGATGACCTGCACCGCGGTGGCCCCGGTGCCGATGATGCCCACCCGCTTGCCTTCCAGCGGGATGTTGTAGTTCCACCGCGACGTGTGGAAGGACTCACCCTGGAAGGATTCCATGCCGCTGATGCGCGCCAGCTTCGGTGTGGTCAGGATGCCGTTGGCCAACACCACGAACCGGGCCTTCATGGCGTCGCCCCGGTTGGTGTACACGATCCAGCGGCCGGTGTCTTCATCCCACACCGTCTTGTCCACGGTGGTGTGGAACAGGCAGTGATCGTAGAAGTTGAACTTCTGGGCCATCTTCTGGCAGTACTCGAAGATCTCAAATCCCGAGGCGAACTTCATCGTCGGGAAGTACTCCATCTCTTCCAACAGGGGGAAGTAGGAGTAGGACTCCACGTCACAAGCGATGCCCGGATAACGGTTCCAGTACCAGGTGCCGCCAACGTCACCGCCCTTCTCGCAGAATCGCACGTCAGCGAAACCGGCCTGGCTGAGCTTGTACCACAGCAACAACCCGGCGAACCCGGCCCCGATGACCAGGATCTCGCACTCGTCCTCGAGGGACTCACGGGGCACCGGGTCCGCGGAATACGTGTCCTGCAGGTAACGGGAGAACTGGCCTTCCATGGCCATGTAGTCCGCCGCGCCCCGACGAGCCTCCTTGAAGGAGAGGTACTTGGCCTGCTCGTCCGCGTTGAACACCGCACCGACGGGCTGCGGCGGCATGGTGGTGAGACCCTCGCCGGTCACCACGCCGTAGCCCTTGCCGACGATGTTGCCGATCTGCTCGGCCCGAGTGTTGAAGACCTTGAGGCCGGTAGCCGGGTCGATCGAAATGGCCATCTGTTGGTTCCCCAATCCCCACGCCCATCACGGGCTCCTGGCAGTTGCCGCCCGAGATCGTACCTGACCGGCCCGTCAGGTACCGACCCCGCGCCGGCCACCCGCCAGATCGTGGATACATCAACCAATCTGGGCGCTTCGGACGCTATGGTCCCCCGGATGGCGGACCAGGCTCGATCACCCGCCCCATGAAGGCTGAGATGCCCGCCGAGGCGCAACCGGCCGAGGTCCCCCTGGTCACCACCAGGTTTCTGCTGCTGGTGTTGTCGTCAGGAACGTATTTCTCGGGATGGGCCATGTTGTACCCGGTGCTACCCCGCTTCGTGCGCGACGAGCTGGGCGGCAACGGGGTGGCGGTGGGTCTGGCCATCGGCGCCTACGGCATCACCTCAGCGCTGGTCCGGCCCACCTGCGGTCGCATCGGAGACCGGCGGGGTCGGCGCATCCTGGTCATCGGCGGCATGATCGGCGTGGCGGCCACGCTTTTCTCCTACCACCTGGTCACCTCGCTGGTGGCGGCGTTCGTGGTGCGCCTGGCCTTCGGGGTGTTCGAGGCGGCGGCGTTCGTGGGCCTGGCCACCGCGGCGCAGGACCTGTCCCCCGATCATCGCCGGGGCGAGGCCGCCACCTACCTGTCGGGCTCCACGTTCATCGGGGTGGCAGTGGGCCCGGCGTTGGGCAACTGGGTTTGGGAGCAGTGGGGATACGGTGCGGTATGGTCGGTGTCGACCGTGTTGGTGCTGGTGGGGCTGGCCTTCGGGCTGGCAACCCCCGCCGTTGCCCCACCACAGGGACCGTCAACCGCCACCGGTTGGATCCATCGCACCGCGCTGCTGCCGGGCCTGGTGCTGAGCGGCGGGATCATCGGCTACGTGGGCTTCGTGTCCTTCATCACGTTGCACGTCACCGAGCGGAACCTGGCCGAACCGGGCGCGGTGTTCGTCACCTACGCGGTGATGATCATGGTGCTGCGACTGTTCGGCGCCAAGCTGCCGGACCGGTACGGCCCGCTGCCGGTGGCCGCCGGGGGTCTGTGCCTGCTGGCCGCGGGGCTGTTCACGGTGGCCTGGGCTCGCACCACGCCGGTGTTGTTCGTGGGCATCGTCATCTTCGCCTGCGGGGTGGCGCCCATCTTCCCGGGCCTGCTGTCGTGGGTGGTGGCCAGGGTGCCGGCCAGCGAACGCACCCACGCGGTGGCCACCTTCTCCGCCTTTTTCGATCTCGCCATGGCTCTGGGCGGCCCGCTGGTGGGGCTGGTGGTTGCCAGCCGAGGCGAGGCCTGGGGCATCTTCAGCGGTGGCTGCGTGGCCCTGTTGGCGCTGCCGCTGCTGGCCCGTCTGCATGGTTCCGGCCGCGCTTCCAGTCCCGGTCAGGCCGGTTCGTCCCCGACGATCTGACCGCCGGCGATGCTCACACGGCGGGTGAGGCGAATCCGTTCGAGCAGCGAACGGTCATGGGTCACCAGCAGCACCGTCCCGCTGAAGGTGTCCAAAGCCGCCTCCAACTGCTCGATGGCCGGCAGGTCCAAGTGGTTGGTGGGCTCATCGAGGACCAACAGGTTGGCGCCGTTGGCCATGAGCAACGCCAGCGCGCCACGGGTTCGCTCTCCCGGGGACAGTGACTTGCTCGCCCGCAGCAGATGCTCAGCGAACAACCCGAACTTGGCCAGCAACGTGCGGGCGTCGGGGTCAGAGAGATCGGACCCATCCCCGAAGGCGCGCAACAACGTGGCGTCACCATCGAGTTGCGTCCGGGATTGCTCCACTTCACCGACCACCACCGAGGGTCCCAGGGAGGCGATGCCCGAATCCGGCAGGTGACGACCCAACATGGTGTCGATCAGCGTTGTCTTTCCGCTGCCGTTGGCACCGAGCAGTGCCACCCGTTCGCCGAATCCGATGGTCAGCTCGATCGGTCCCAGCTGGAAGTCGCCGCGCCTGACCACCGCCTGGTTCAAGTACGCCACCCGGTCACCGCTACGGCCGGGTGAGGCGATGGTCAGGCGCAGCTCCCATGGTCGGTGCGGTCGGTCAACCACCTCGAGGCGTTCCATGGCCCGCTGCGTTCTGGCGGCCTTGCCGGCAAGCTGCTCGGTTTGGTTCATCTTGAACGAGCGGATGTGCTTGTCGGACTCATCGCCTTTGCGGGCCTTGCTGGCGCCCTGGCTGGCCCATTCCCGTTCGCGCTGGGCCCGATCAGACAGGTCCCGGCGCTGGCTCTGGTTGGTCTCATACCGTTGCTCGGCGTGCTGTTGATCCCGGGCTCGTTCCGCCAGGTACGCCTCCCAGCCACCGCCGTACTCTGACGCCCGGTGGCTGAACTCGTCGAGCTCCACAACATGGGTCACGCTGCGGGACAGGAAGGTGCGGTCATGGCTCACCAGCAGTACCGGGCTGCGCAGCTCTGTGATCCATCGCTCCAGTCGATCCAGCCCGTCGAGGTCCAAATCGTTGGTCGGCTCGTCCAGGAGGTAGAGGTCATACCGGCTCAGCAACAGCGCCGCCAGACCAACCCGGGCCGCTTCGCCACCGGACAATGAGAGCGTGGGCTGATCGAGCAGCCGTTCGTGCAGCCCCAGCTCGGCCCAGACGGTGCCGATGCGCGACTCAAGGTCGGCGGCACCGAGGGCCAGCCAGCGTTCCAGGGCGTCAGAATAGGTGGCGTCGGCGCCTGGCTGACCGGAGGCCAGGGCTTCGGTCGCGGTGTCGAGGGCTTCGCTGGCCTGGGTGACCCCGGTGCGACGGGCCAAGAGTTGGACGCAGGTTTCGGTGGCGGATCGTTCCGGTTCCTGGCGCAGATGGCCGATCGTGGCCGAGGCCGGGGTGAGGCTGATCGTGCCGTCATCCGCCGCCACTTCGCCGGCGAGGACACCGAGCAGGGTGGATTTGCCCACGCCGTTGGGTCCGATGATCCCCACTCGTCGACCGGGCGCCAGGGACAGATCCACCGCGTTGAGCACCACCCCGGCGCCCCGCAGCACCGTGACCCCACGGGCCTGCAGCACCGTCATTGGAAACGCACCTCACCCACTCGGCGGTCCTGCCGTTCGCCCTGTCGGCGGCGCCGGGACCGACCGCCGACGCTACCCTGCCACGGGCTCTCGGCCGGTCCGACGCCCCATTCCTCCGGGGCCAGTGCGTCATCCTCCGGGGCCACGACGTCACCGGTACGTCACCGGAGAAACGGCAACTGACCACCGGGAGCCTGCTGCGGGCGAGGGCGCTGACCGGTGGCGGCTACGGTCGGGGGGTGGACGGCGTGGATGGCGTTGAGCAGGACCGGGACCCAGTCGAGCAGCGGATCCGGGAGGCGTTGCAGACACTGTTGGTCGAACGCGGTGCGCTCAGCCCCGATGATCTGGCCGAGGTGCTGGAGGCGGACCAGCCGGAGCTGACTGCTGAGCTGTTGGCCGATCGCCCCCGCAGCGAGCTCGTCGATCGCTTGCAGGGCGTCATCCGCGGCGCCGAGGAGTTCTGGCAGCTCGTCGACGGACGTCTGGCGGCGGTGCTGCACCACCTACGCCTTGCCACCTTCACCCACCGGGTCAGCGCCGGCGAGATGGGCCGTGACGTCATCGATCTGTCGCCGGATCTGGTGGCCCTGGCCTTGCCCCGCACGTTCGACGTGGACGGTACCGAGGTCCACATCAGTGAGCCGGAACAGGACCTCCGAGCCGCGCCCGAGGGTTCCATCCTGGGCCCGCCAGGCTGGCTGACGGCGGCCGGGTTCGCCGAGGGCTCGCTGCTGGCGGTGCGCTATGACGGTAGTGACGTCCGGATCGAATCGATTGGCGAGGACCGCCCGGACCCCGTCGCTGGGGCCGCGGCGGTCGATGCGATCTCCCAGACCTGCGAGCTGCTGCATGAACACCCCGCCTCCTCCGGCGCCGGCACCTCCGTCAGGCGCGCTCCCGAACTGCATCATGTGATGGTCGAGACCATCGGACGCCATCCCGAGTCCTTTGCAGTGGCGGTGGCGCCGGTGTCGGAGTTGCTGGCCCGCGCCGGGCTGCGTACCCGGGAGGCCTGGATCGGTCCTACCGATGAGGAGTGGGCCACGCCGGCCGAACAGGCCCGACGGCGGCGACTGGAAGCGCTGCTGGACGGCGCCGACAGCTGCTGCAAACGCTCCGGGCGCGCCGCACTGGAGAGCTGGCTTGCCTGGGTGAAGGCCGATGCTCCCCCCCTGACCAGGGATGACGCAGTGCGCGAGGCGGAAGACATCGAGCACGGTCCGGTGGCCGCGATGCTGGTCGAGGTGGCGGTGATCGGCCGATCGCTGCTGTCATTGCGAGCGCTGGGGGCGTGGGCCGCCTCCATCGCCGAATCGGTCGGGTCCGCCGGAGGGACGGCCTCCCAGCCCGGCGTCGCGTACCTGCAAGCGGTGGGAGCGGACGCCAGCGGTGACGGACCGGCGGCCGAGGCCCACCTCCAGGCAGCCCTGCGCCAGGTGCCCGATCATCCGGCCTGCCTGGGGTTCTTGGCAGAGCTGACGCAGGATCATGGCGACGCCGTGCGCTCGCTCGAACTGCTGCGCCGAACCGGACGGCCACCGACGGCAGCGGCCGCGGCCCAGCTCGAACCGTTCCTGCCTAGCCGCAAGGTCGGCCGCAACGACCCCTGCACGTGCGGGTCGGGCCGCAAGTTCAAGGCCTGCTGCGCCCGGGGTCCCCAGGTGTCCTTGGAAACCCGAGGCCAGTGGCTGCTGACCAAAGCGTGCCGATTCGTGCTGCGTACCGATCCCGGGTCGGTGCGATCGCTGCAACAACTGTTCGGCCTGACCGAACCGGGAGGGTCAGGTGACATTCCACCGACGGTGTGGGACCTGGTGCTGTTCCCACGCGGCTTGACCCGTTACCTCGAGACCCGAGGGCCGCTGCTGCCAGCGGAGGAGCTGGCCTGCGCCCGCACGTGGCCCGATCAACCGCTCCGGCTGCTTGAGGTGACGGCCCAGGGGTCAGACACGCTCGACGCCACGGATCTCCACACCGGTGACACCCTCCGGCTGGTGGGCCCATCACTGCCGGCGGCGGTTCCAGTCGGGGACGCCTTCCTCGGCCGGGCCTTGCCGATCGGAGAACAGTGGTTGCTGACCGACGCCATCCTGCCGGTACCGCAAGCAGGTCGGGAGCGGGCGTTGACCATGCTCGAGAAGGACGTCCGGGCCTTCCAGATCCTGGAGCTGCTGGTGGACATGCAGGTAGCGGCCCTCAAAGCGTGACACCACAGAGCGCCGCCGCGCCGCGATCGTGAGACGATGAGATATCACGGCATCCAACCCCCCTGACCCCGCCCCCGCACCGCTGGCCCACGCCTCCTGGCTTGATCCCGGGGAGCCCCGCATCGGGCTGGGCTGCATGCGGCTGGCCTCGCCCGAGCAGGTTGCGGCCACCGTCGCGGCGGCGATGATGGCCGGTACCACGATCTTTGACACGGCCCGGGCGTACGGTCCCAATGAGGCGTGGCTGGCGGACGCCCTGAGGGCGGTTGGCAGCGGCGGACCGGTCCGCATCGTGACCAAGGGCGGCATGGCCCGTCCCGATGGCGCCTGGCAGCCCGATGGCCGGGCCCGGTCCATCAGGGCCGATTGTGAGACCAGCCTGGACGCCCTCGGCGGTCTGCCGATCGATCTGTACCTGTTGCACGCCCCCGATCCCCGTGTGCCCTGGCGCACCTCCTTGCGGGCGTTGGCCCGCTTGGCGCAGGAGGGGCTGGTGGCCCGGATCGGGGTGTGCAACGTGAACACGGCGCAACTGGAGACGGCACTGCAGGAGGTGCCCCTGGCGGCGGTGCAACTCGGGGTCAGCCTGCTCGACGCTCAGGTCGATCGCAGCGGGCTCCTTCGCCGCTGCGATCAAGCCGCCATCACGGTGATGGCCCACTCGCCGCTGGGTGGCCCGCGACGCGCCGCTCGGTTGTGCGCGAGACCCGAGTTGGCCGCGCTGGGCGCAAGCCAGGGACACAGTGGCGGCGAAGTGGCGTTGCGGTGGCTGTTGGACCTGTCCCCCAACATGGTGGTCATCCCCGGGTGCAGCCGGCCCCACACGATCCGCTCGGCGATGGCGTCGACATCGGTGCAACTCAGCGCCGTCGAGGGGGACACGTTGCGCGTCGCTTTCCGCTGGCCCCGGGCACCAACGGACGTCGCGTCCGCCGACGTGGGTACGCCCCGACTGGTCGGCGAAGGCGTCGGGGGCAGCGAGATCGGCGGCGTGCGCGTCCCCGAGGTGGTGCTCATCATGGGCATCCCTGGTGCCGGCAAGAGCAGGGCCGCGGTCCCCCTCACCCGTGACGGGTATCTGCGGCTCAACCGGGATGAGCGGGGAGGATCGCTCCGGGGCGTGGTCGACGCCCTTGACCACGCACTGGGCGCCGGTACACGCCGGGTGGTCTTGGACAACACCTACCTCACGCGGGCTGCCCGCAACGAGGTGATCGAGGTCGCCCGCCGCCATGGTGCCACCACCCGCTGCGTGTGGTTGGACACACCCCTGCCACAGGCGCAGATCAACCTGACCCACCGCATCCTTGAGATGCCCCCTCACCAACCGTCCCTTCACGATCCGTCCCTTCACGATCCGTCCCTTCACGATCCGTCCCTTCACGAGCCCGGTGACGTACTTGACGGTACGGACCGGTTGGCGAGCATGCCCGTCCTGCCTGACGCGGCGGCGTTACGGGCGATGGCACAACGCCAGCCGGGCCTGCTGAGCCCCGCCTCGCAGATGCGGGCCCACCGTCAGCTCGAACCACCGGGCCCGGACGAGGGCTTCGATACCGTCACCCGTGTTCCCTTCGAACGCGACCTGCCCGATGACGCCGCTGGGCCCGGTCATCGGGCGCTGTTGGTCGCTGCCTCCGTGCTCGACCGACCAGACGGGGTTGAGCAGACGTTGGCGCTGATCGGCGCTGGCGAAGGGCCGGTGCTGTTGTTCGATTGGGACCCCGATGGGGACGGGGGCCAGGTGCGGGCGAAGATCGCGCAGCTCGTGACCCCGCTCGGCCGTTCGATCGTCAGCGCCCATTGTCCCCACCCCGGCGGTCCGCCCACCTGCTGGTGCCGGCCGCCGCTGCCGGGCCTACCGCTGGCCTTCGCCCGAACCCATGCCGTGAACCTGGCCGCCTCCACGCTGGTTGGCACCGGACCGGCGCATCGTTCCATGGCCCGCGCCCTGGGGGCCGGCTACGTGCAGGTCTGAACTGGTCCCCCGGAACGGGCTCCGCGGGGCCGGTCACACAGGACGGGTCGGATCGGTTCCCCCGCCCCGTGTGTAGCTGCCAAGATCTGCACCATGGACGTTGGCTTCTTCACCATGAACACGGACCAGTCAATCGCCATCGACCGCTTGGCTCGGGAGCTCGAAGCCCGGGACTTCGAGTCGATCTGGGTCGGCGAGCACAGCCACATCCCGACGCGTCGCGATACCGCGTACCCCGGCGGTGGGGAGTTGCCGGTGGCCTACAGCCGCATGTCGGACCCTTTCGTCTCACTCATGGCCGCCGGCGCCGCCACCGCGCGGCTCAGGCTTGGCACCGGGGTCTGCCTGATCTTGGAACGGGATCTGCTGGAGACCGCCAAGACCACCGCCACCTTGGACCGTCTCACCAACGGCCGTCTCGTGATGGGCATCGGCTGCGGCTGGAACGTTGAGGAGTTGCGCACCCATCAGCCCGATCTGCCGTTCAACAGGCGCTATGGGGCCATGCGGGAGCGGGTGGCCGGGCTGCGGGCGCTGTGGACCCAAGACGAGGCAAGCCATACCGGTACGTATGTCAACTTCGGCCCGCTGCTGAGCTTCCCCAAGCCGCTGCAGTCCCCTCATCCGCCCATCATGTTGGGACATTGGGGTCCCGTCGGCATTCGCCATGTGATCGACTACGCCGACGAGTGGGGTCCGGTGGATTCCTTTCTCGCTGATCCGGTGGCCCGCCTGGCCGAGTTCCGCCAGCAGTGTGAGGACGCCGGGCGAGACCCCGCCACCATCAGGATCACGGTGTTTTCCGCCGGCAACCCGCCCATGAGCCAACTAGAGGCATATCGCGAGGCCGGTGCGGTCCGGGTGGTGCTGGGCACCGGACACCCGGCGATGCATCGGGCGGACAAGGCATTGGACTTTCTGGATCGCTACGCCGGCGCCATCAGCCAGTTGGCCTGATCGGCATGGTGCCCCAGGGATCCGCCCGTCCGGGCCGCACGACCATACTCAATGGTACGGTCGTGAGTGCAGTTGAAGCCGTCGCGGCCGACGTCCTCATCGAAGGCGAGGTGATCGTCGGCCTGGTGGCCTCTGGGAGCGAACTGTCCGGTACGTTCGCCGCCGGTGCCGACCTGGTGATCGACGCGACCGGTCGGTATGTCCTGCCCGGCGGGGTGGACGCCCACACCCACTTCCAATCCGACGGTCAGGCAGTGCCGGTGCTGGACACGTTCGAAACCGGCACCCGCGCCGCGGCCCTTGGTGGCACCACCACCATCATCGATTTCGCCCAGGCGTCGCCGGGCCAGCGCATGACCCAGGGTTGGGAGCGTTACCGGGCCATGGCCGACGGGCGCTGCGCCGTCGACTATGGGCTCCATCTGAATTGCTTCGAGGTCGACGAGCATTCTCCCGCCGAGATGGACCGCCTGGTGGCCGAGGGCGTGACCAGCTTCAAGATGTTCATGGCCTATCCCGATCGGTTGTACTCCACCGACGCCCAGATCCTGCGCATGATGCAGCAGGCCGGCGGGAACGGGTCCCTGATCATGATGCACGCCGAGAACGGCATCGCCATGGACTTGCTGCGGGACCAGGCCGCGGCCCGGGGCGACACCGGCCCCCGCTGGCACGCCCGCACCCGGCCCCCGCTGCTCGAGGCCGAGGCGGTGCATCGGGCCTGCGTGCTGGCCCAGGTGGCCGGATCCCCGTTGTACATCGTGCACCTGTCCAGTGCTGAGGCCCTGGGCGAGATCGTCACCGCCCGGGATCGCGGCTGGAACGTGTTCGCCGAGACCTGCCCCCAGTACCTGTTCCTGGATCAGTCGCTGCTAGAGGGCGACCCGAGCTCCACTGACCCATTCGCAGGGGCGCGCTACGTGTGCTCCCCACCATTGCGGCCAAAGGAGCACCAGGCCGAGCTGTGGCGTGGTCTGCGTACCGGCGACCTGTCGGTGGTGGCCACCGATCACTGTCCGTTCTGCTGGAGCCAGCGAGAACTGGGCCGGACCGACTTCCGTGCCATACCAAATGGTCTGCCCGGTGTGCGGCATCGGGTTGAGCTGTTGTACCAGGGGGCGGTGGCCGAGGGCCGTTTGAGCCTGAGCCGTTGGGTCGATCTGTGCGCCACCACCCCGGCGAAGATGTTCGGCCTGCACCCTCGAAAGGGCACCATCGCCCCTGGCTCGGACGCCGACCTGGTGGTGTTCGACCCCGCCGCCCCCGCCACCATCGGTGCCGCCACCCATGCCATGAACGTGGACTACTCCGTGTACGAAGGCTTCGAGCTGTCCGGCACGGTGCGACACGTGCTGCTCAGAGGACGTCAGATCGTGCGCGACGGCCGCTACCTGGGCCGACCCGGCGATGGTGCCTATGTGGCCCGGTCCATTAGCTCGTTCTTGCACTGAACTGAAACGGCGTCATCGGTGGGCGGGACCGGGTCCGGGGGCCGATAGCGTTGGGTGGCCGCCGTCCCGCCCGTCTGAATCCCCCAGGAGGAAGTATGACCACTGCCCCCGGGGGACAGCATCCGCTTCAGGTGCGTCACCAGCGTCCGAGGCGGTATGTGGCCGCCACCAGCGTGGACCAGGCGGTGCAACTCCTGTCGGACCCGGCCCTGCAGCCAGCGCGCATCATCGCCGGCGGCACCGACCTGCTGTTGGAGATCGACCGTGGGGTACGGCGCGGTGTCGCCACCTTGATCGATGTCAGCCGGATCGCGGCGGGAAACGCCATCACCCTGCATGGTGGCATCGCCCGATTGGGACCGATGGTCACCCACAACGACGTGGTGAGTTCGGCGGCGCTGGTGACCGGTGCCCTGCCCCTGGCCCAGGCCTGCTGGGAAGTGGGTTCAGCCCAACTTCGCAACCGGGCCACCGTTGCCGGCAACCTGGTCACCGCCAGCCCCGCCAACGACACCATCTCGGCGCTGTTGGCGTTGGGGGCCACCCTGCAGCTCATGTCGGTCCGGGGGCTTCGGCGGGTGCCGGTGGAGGAGTTCTTCACCGGTTTCCGTTCAACCGTGCTGGAGCCCGACGAGTTGGTCGCCGCCATCGAGGTGCCGTTGTTGCAGGACGGTCAACGTGGGATCTTCGTCAAGCTCGGCAACCGCCAGGCACAGGCCATCTCGGTCTTGCACCTGGCGGTGGTGGTGAATCTCGATGAGGGCGGCGTGGTGCGTTCGGCCCGCATCGCCTTGGGCAGCGTGGCCGCCACAGTGGTGCTGGCGCCTCAGGCCGCCGCCCTCCTGCTCGGCCAACCGCTGGAGGACGCCACCATCGCGCGTGCCGCGGCCGCAGCCACCGCGTCCGTCGAACCCATCGACGACATTCGGGCAACGGCCGATTACCGCCGCCAGACCCTCCCGGTGGCGTTGAGCCGGGCTCTGCGGACGCTGGCTGCTGACCGCCAACGCGAACGCTGGCCGCAGCGCCCACCGCTCCTGAGCAGCGCGGCCGCTGCTGGAACCGGCACGGCGGTGGTCGCTGGTACTGACGCGACCGCGCTGCGTACTCGTCACAGCATCGTGACGGCCACCGTCGATGGGCAACGTCGGGCTGCGCCGGAGGCTGTCGGCGCCACGCTGCTGGACTGGTTGCGGGACGAACTCGCGGTGTTGGGACCGAAGGAGGGCTGTGCCGAGGGTGAGTGTGGGGCGTGCACGGTCACCCTCGATGCAGCGGCGGTGATGGCCTGCCTGGTACCAGCGGCGCGAGCCGAGGGAGCGGAGATCACCACGGTGGAAGGGTTGGCCACCGACGCCGGCCTGCACCCGTTGCAACAAGCGTTTGTGGACTGCAACGCGGTGCAGTGCGGGTTCTGCACCCCGGGACTGCTGGTCGCCGGCGCCCAGCTGCTGGCCGAGATCCCCCGGCCCGACAAGGAACAGATCCAACAGGGACTGGCCGGAAACCTCTGCCGCTGCACCGGTTACACGTCGATCATCGCCGCCATGCAACAAGCCGCAGGAGCGGCCCAGTGAGCGGGCCCCAGCCTTCGGAAGGCCATCACGGTATCGGTGATCTCCCGGGCATCGGTGAACGGCGGGTTCGGGTAGACGCCCCGGCCAAGGTCACCGGCGCCGCCACCTACCCCGCGGACCGGTTTCCGCCGGGGGCGCTGGTGGCCAAGGTGGTGTTCACCAACCAACCCCACGCCCGACTGGTCTCCCTCGATCTCGATGCGGCCCGTGCCCTACCCGACGTGGTGGCCGTGTTCGGCTCCGAGGACGTACCGGTCAACGAGTACGGGCTCACCCTGTTCGACCAACCGGTGATCGTGGGACGCCGCCATACCGGACGGTCCGGGGTGGCCTGTGATGTGTCACGCTGGGAGGCGGACTGCCTGGCGGTGGTGGTGGCGGAGAGCGTGGAGGCCGCCGATGCCGCCTCGGCCGCCATCATCGCCCGCTGGGAACCGCTCGCCATACTGGACGGTCTTGACGCGGCCATGGCCGTCGGGGCCCCGCTGCTGCACCCCGAGAACGGGCTGGACTCGAACGTCTATGAGCATTACCGCATTCGCAAGGGAGATCCCGATGCCGCCTTCGCGGACGCCGCGGTGATCATCGAGGACACCTATGAGTTTCCCTATCAGGAGCACGCCTACCTCCAACCCGAGGCCGCAATCAGCTACCTCGACGATCAGGGTCGGGTCACCGTTGAGGTGGCAGGGCAATGGGCCCATGAAGATCAGGAGCAAATCGCCCACGCCCTCGATCTGCGGCCCGATCAGGTGCGAGTGATCTACCCCGCCATCGGTGGGGCGTTCGGCGGGCGTGAGGACATGTCGCTGCAGATCGTGATGGCACTGGCCGCGTGGCGCTTGGCCCAGCGCGGCGAGCGTCGACCGATCACCTGCCGCTGGAGCCGGGAAGAATCCATCATCGGACATCACAAGCGCCACCGGGGCACGGTCCGCGCCCGCCTGGCCGCCACCGCCGAGGGCCGGATCACCGCGATTGAGGCCATCGCCCACCTCGACGCCGGAGGGTACAACTACACCACCAACAAGGTGCTGGGCAATCTCCATTTGGGTTTGGCCGGTTGCTACGAGGTACCCAACGCCCGCATCGATTCCCACGCGGTTTACACCAACGCGGCCATCGGTGGTGCGTTCCGGGGTTTCGGCGGACCGCAATCCACGTTCGTGGCCGAGACCCAGATGAACAAGCTGGCGGAGCGGCTGGGGATCGACCCCATCGAGCTGCGCCGACGCAACGTGCTGCGGGAAGGCTCCATTGGCATCACCCAGACGGAGTGGCCGGCCGGGGTGAGCCTGCCGGAGGTCATTGAGGAATGTGACCGCCGCGCCGGCTTCCGAACCGCCATGGCAGCGGCCCCGGCACCCACGCCGTTCGGTTCCCTGCCCGCCGAGCTCGCAGCCATTCGGCGTGGTCGGGGCATGGCCTGCGCCTTCAAGAACGTCGGCTACTCCTTCGGCTTTCCCGAGCGCTGCGAGGCCGAGATCCGCCTGTACGACGGCGAAGGCACGAACGCGGGCGGGGCGATCGGCCATACCGTTGAGGATGGTGACCCGGCGCGGCCCGGCCGGGTTGAGCTGTACCACGCCGGGGCCGAGGTTGGTCAAGGGTCTCATCAAGCCTTTCTCCAGATGGCGGCCGGGGCGGTGGGCGTGGCGGTGGAGCGGGTGGAAGGTCACTTCTCCGACACCGCCAGCTCGGGCGACTCGGGCTCCGTCTCCGCGTCCCGCATGACCTGGATGGCGGGCAACGCCATCTTGGGCGCGGCCGAGGAAGCGGAGAAGCGTTGGCAAGAGGGTGATCGCCCGGCCATCGGGCGGTTCCGGTTCACCCCGCCGCCCACCGAACCGCTTGATCCCGAGACCGGCGTCTGCACGCCCAACTTCACCTATAGCTATGTGGCGCAGCAGGTGGAGCTCAGCGTTGATGTGGAGACCGGTCATGTGGTGATCGATCGGGTGGTGTCAGTGCACGACGTGGGGCGGGCCATCAACCCGGCGTTGGTGGTGGGTCAGATCGACGGTGGGGTGGTGCAGGCCCACGGCTACACGTTGAGCGAAGATCTCCAGGTGCGGGAGGGGCGCATCGTGAACCCCCGCCTTTCCACCTATCTGATCCCCGGCATCGGTGACACCCCCCGCAGCATCGAGCCGGTGGTTCTGGAGCTGGCCGACCCCCTCGGACCCTGGGGTGCCCGCGGTTTGGCCGAGTTGCCGCTCATGACCTACGCGCCCGCCGTCGTGGCCGCCCTGCACGACGCCACCGGGGTGTGGTTCAACCAGTTCCCCCTCACCCCGTCACGGGTGCTGGCCGGTTTGAGCGGAGCGCGCGTGACGCCTACCGAGTCAAAATCTGAGGCAGCTGAGCAACGTTGATGGCTCACCTCAGTCTTCGGCCTGGAACCCTTCGGCCAGGCGGCGGTGCCACGCCAACATTTCGGCCAGACGGGGCGAACAGAGTTGCCCGGACTCGACCACCGGGGTACCGGCCACCACGGTGTGATGTGCCGACAGCGGACCACAACGCAGAAATCCCTCGACCAGATCGCTGACAACGCCGGCAAAGGCGGGGCCGTCCAGCTTCCAGGCCACCAAATCGCCGGCCGCGCCCACCCTCAACTGGCCCAACTCGCCGGCACGACCCAAACAAGCGGCCCCACCTCGGGTGGCGATGTCCAACGCGTCACGGGCCGACATGGCATCGGCGCCACGTCGCAGCTTGCCCAGCAACATGGCCAGACGGGTTTCCTGCCACAGCGACGCGGCGTCCGCTGAGGAGGACCCGTCGCAGCCAATGCCCACCGGGCTACCGGCCTCCCGCAGCTCACCCACCGGCGCCAGACCCGACGCCAGGATCAGGTTGGAGCTGGGGCAATGGGCCACGCCCACCCCGGCCCTACCGAGCCGAATGATCTCCGCCGCGTTGGGGGTGACACAATGCGCCACCCAGGTCCGTTCGGTACACCAACCGGTCTCTTCGAACTGCTCGACACAGGTGCGACCGAAGCGTTCCATGGAGAAGCGATCATCCTCCACGTTCTCGGCCAGATGGGTGTGCAAACGCACATCAAGCCGTTCGGCCAACTCAGCGCTGCGGACCATCAGATCAGGCGTCACCGAGAACGGCGAGCACGGCGCCAGCGCCACCCGCACCATGGCGCCCATCGACCGGTCGTGATGGCGGGCCACCGCGGCCTCACTGCGGGCCAAGATGTCCTCTTCGTCGCTCACCACGTCATCGGGGGGCAGGCCGCCATCTTTCACCGACAGGCTCATCGACCCGAACGTGGGGTGGAAGCGCAGACCCAGATCGGTGGCCGCCGAGATCTCCGCCGACAGCAGATCACCGGCACCGCGCGGATGCAGATACAGATGATCAGTCGACGTGGTGCACCCGCCCAAGGCCAGCTCGGCCAGCCCCACCCAGGCGGACACGTGGGCCGCCTCCTCATCGAGCCGCCGCCAGCGGGGATAGAGCGACTGCAACCATCCGAACAACGGGGCCGAGGTCATCGGCGCCCAGGCCCGGGTCAGGTTCTGAAAGAGATGATGGTGGGTGTTGATGAGCCCGGGCGTCAAGAGACATCCAGCTGCGGACAGCCGACGGGCCGCGGCCGGGGGCTGCTCGCCGGCGCCACCGACCCCGGAGATCATCCCGCCGGTGACCGCCACCCAACCGCCGGGCAGCTCACGGCCGCCATCGTCCATGGTGGCCACCAGCGCGGCGTCGTGGACCAACAGATCAGCCGTGGCCACTCCCACGCCACCAGGACCAGCTGCAGCATCACTCATCGGCCACCTCCGGCCAGGACGCATCGCACCGACGGTGCCCCCCGGGGTGTCCTCCGGAACGGACTGCACTCCGAGGTCGGCTCGCACGGCGGTTCATCGCACCGGCCACGCTACCGGTCTGGTCGAGACTCGTCGTCACGGCACGATGAACATCCGCATCGACGTGGCACATTGGTTGACCACCTTGACCACCTTGACCACCTTGACCACCCGTATCCAACCTTGACCAACCGTAAAGTACGGTGCGAGCATGAGCCTCGTGCGCCGCAATGACGTCGGCCCTCTCCTCATCGACGCGGCCCGCCTGCTGCGGCGCATCGTTGAGCTGGGCGCCGTCGGTGGCCTGCCCGGAGGAGGCTGTGCCCGCTTGGCGCTGACGGATGCCGACCGGGCCGGGAGGGATCTGGTGGTGAGCTGGATGCACGATCTGAGCCTCCAGGTCAGCGTCGACCGTGTTGGCAACGTCATCGGCGTGCGCCCCGGCCGAGAAGTGGGCCCGGCGGTGATGATGGGTTCGCACATCGACACGGTGGCCACCGGTGGGCTCTATGACGGCAACCTCGGGGTGTTGGCCGGGCTCGAGGTCATCGAGGCAGTGGCGGCGGCCGGCATCACCACCCGTCGGCCGTTGGCGGTGGCGTTCTTCACCGATGAGGAGGGCGCCCGCTTCGCGCCTGACATGCTGGGCAGTCTGGCCTTTGTCGGTGCCCTCACCGCGGAGCAGGCGCACGAGGTGGTGGGCATCGATGGCGCCCGCCTGGGTGACGAGTTGGCCCGCATCGGGTACCTCGGCCCCGAGCCGTGCCCGGGCGACGTGCCTTTCGCCTATGTCGAGTTGCACATCGAGCAGGGCCCCTTGTTGGAGGATCACGGCACCACCATCGGTACGGTGACGGGGGTGCAAGGAATCTCATGGCAGCGCCTCACCTTCACCGGCCGCTCGGGCCACGCCGGCACCACCCCCATGCACCTACGGGCGGATCCCGGTTACGTGGCCATGCGCCTGGGGACCTTCGTGCGCGAGCTCACCGACCAGATGGGCCCGCCCCAGGTCGGCACCGTCGGTCGTCTGGAGCTTTCCCCCAACCTGGTGAACGTGATCCCGTCCACCGCCACCGTCACGGTGGACCTGCGCAACACTGACGACGCGACGTTGCAGGTCGCAGAGGGCCGGCTGGCAGAGGAGGTGGCACGGATCGCCGCCGAGGAAGGCGTCACCTTCACCACCACCTCCCTGGCCCGGTTCGAGCCGGTGCAGTTCGATCCGGCCATGATCGCGCTCATCGAAGCCACCGCCCAACGCCTGGGCCACGTCACCCGTACCATGCCCTCCGGCGCCGGCCACGACGCCCAGATGCTGGCCCGGGTGTGTCCTTCCGGCATGATCTTCGTGCCCAGCGTCAATGGCATCAGCCACAACGTCACCGAACATACCCAGCCGGATGATCTCGCCGCGGGGGCCGAGGTGCTGGCCGCGGTGGTGCTGCATCTGGCCGAAGTGGAGGACCCGTGGGCCGCCATCTGAACGTGGCAGCGGCCCAGATGGGCCCGGTTCAACGCCACCACAGCAGGACCGATGTGGTGGAGCGGCTGATCGTGCTGTTGCGAGAAGCGCAGGGCCGCGGGGCCGAGCTGGTGGTCTTCCCCGAGTTGGCCCTGACCACGTTCTTTCCCCGTTGGTTCGTGGATGACATCACTGAGGCGGACCACTACTACGAGACCTCGATGCCCAACCCGCACACCCAACCCCTGTTCGATGAGGCCAAGCGGCTGGGCGTGGGATTCAGCCTGGGCTACGCCGAGCGGCAACGCCAGCCCGGCGGAAGCGACCGCCGCTGGAACACGGCCCTACTGGTGGGACCAGATGGCATACCCATCGGCACGTTCCGGAAGGTGCACATCCCCGGCCACGAGCACCACGAACCCGACCGCCCCTTCCAACATGCCGAGCGGTATTACTTCGAGCCCTCCCCGGACGGCTTTCCGGTGTGGCGGGGCTTCGGATCGACCGACGTGATCGTGGGCATGATGATCTGTAACGATCGCCGCTGGCCCGAGTCCTACCGGGTGATGGGTCTGCAGGGCGTCGAACTGATCCTGTGTGGCTACAACACCCCCATCCACTACGCGCCAGATCCCAGCCAGGACATCCTGCAGGGCTTTCACAACCATCTGGTGATGCAGGCCGGCGCTTATCAGAACGGCACCTGGGTGGTGGGGGTGGCCAAGGGCGGGGTGGAGGAGGGGGTGGACGGCCTGGCCCAGTCCGCCATCATCGCCCCCTCCGGACAGATCGTGGCCCAGACCCTCACCAGCGGTGACGAGGTGATCGTGGCCCGGTGCGATCTGGATTGGTGTCAGCGTTACAAGGCCACCCTGTTCGATTTCAACCGCTACCGCCGGCCCGAGGTCTACGGCCGCATCACCGCACAACGCGGCGTGGAGCTTCCACCGCTGCAACCCGGGAAAGGTTGAACCGCCATGAGCGTGCCGTTGACCATACAACCGAACGTGCAACTGAACGTGCAGCTGAACGTGCAGCTGAACGTGAATGGAAAGCTGGTGCAGATCCGCGGGCATCATCCGCACCTGCTCTCGGCGTTGCGGGACGAGCTCGATCTGACCGCGGCCAAAGACGGGTGTTCTCCCTCCGGCCAGTGCGGCTGTTGCACGGTGCTGATCGACGGGAAAGCGGTGGTGGCCTGCCAGCAATCGCTGGAGAAGGTCGCCGGTGCCAACATCGTCACCCTTGAAGGCGTCGATGAAGCCGAGCGAACGCGTTTCGCCGAGGCCTTCGCGGCCTGCGGTGGTTTGCAGTGCGGCTTCTGCATCCCCGGCATCGTGATGCGGGCCAAGGCCCAGATCGACAAGAAGGGAGCCGGGCTGGGCCGGGCCGACATGGCCCGTCACCTCGGCGCCCACCTGTGCCGCTGCACCGGATACGTGAAGGTGCTCGACGCCATTGAGGCGGTGGCCAAAGGGAAGCACTGCGAGATCCGGGCCGCCGTCGCGCCCGGCCAGTCCGGCGCCAAGTATGAGGCAAGGGCGCTGACCCTGGGCGACCGGGACTTCGTCAGCGACATGCGGGTGCCCGGCATGGTGCACGCTGCGCTCACCTTCACCGCCCACGCCCGGGCCGACGTGGTGGCGATCAATACCACTGCCGCACCGGGCCGTTGACGGCGTGCAGGCCGTGTTCACCGCCGCCGACGTGCCCGGTGAGCTGCGGGTGGGGATCATCCACAAAGACTGGCCAGTGCTGATCCCTGTTGGCGGTCGCACCTCCTACGCCGGCGATGTGCTGGCGGTGGTGGTGGCTGACACCCGGGAGCAGGCCCGGGCGGCGGCGGCGCTGGTGGAGGTGACCTACAACGTGCTGACCCCCTTCACCGACCCCGACGCGGCACTGCACAGCGACGAACCCGCAGTGTGGGGCACCGATTCCAACACGTTGAGCATCAGCGCCTACCAGCGCGGCGACATCGCCACCGCCCTGCACAACAGCGCCCACCTGGTGCACGAGACGTTCCAGACCCAACGCATCGAGCACGCCTTCCTCGAACCGGAGTCGACCCTTGCCGTACCGTCCGGTACTGGCGAGACGCGGACGTTGCAGGTGTACTCGGGCGGTCAGGGCATCTGGGATGATCGTGATCAGATCGCCTCGGTGCTCGACCTCGCCAAGGAGCGGGTCACGGTGGAACTGGTCACCAACGGCGGGGCCTTCGGCGGCAAGGAGGACATGGCCAACCAGGCCCAGACGGCGCTGGCGGCGTGGCTGACGGACCGTCCGGTCTGTTGCACCTTGTCGCGGGAGGAGAGCCTGCTGTTGCACCCCAAGCGCCACCCCATTCGCATGGAGGTCACCGCCGGGTGCGACGCCCAGGGCATGCTGACCGGTATGCATTTTCGGGCCATTGGGGATTCCGGGGCCTATGCCAGCGTGGGCATGAAGGTGCTGGAACGCGCCGCCGGGCATTCCGTGGGTCCCTACCGCTGGCCGGCAGTGGACGTGCACGCCACCGCGGTGCGCACCAACAACCCCATTTGCGGTGCCTTTCGAGGCTTCGGTGCCAACCAGGCTCAGTTCGCCACCGAGGGGTGCATGGACCGACTGGCCGAACTGGTCGGTCTGTCCGGCTGGGAGATCCGGGCCCGCAACGTGATCCGCCCCGGCGACGAGTGGGGTCCGGGCCAGATCATGGACGACGGGTGTGCCGGCGCCACCGCCTGCCTGGACGCCATCAGAGAGCGCTACCACGTCGAACGGGCCGCCGGGAAGGCCGTGGGATTGGGTCTGGGCCTCAAGAACGCCGGCCTAGGCAACGGGTTCAACGAGGTCACCAAGGCCTGTGTGCGCTTCGCCGGGGACGGCACCGTTGAGGTGTGGCACGGCTGGACCGACATGGGCCAGGGCATCCACACCATCGCCCAGCAAGTGGCGGCGGCTGAACTGGAGCTTTCCCCCGAGGCCATACGGGTGGGGGTCGACACCCGCCGGGAGCTCGGTTTGGGTCAGACCACCGGATCGCGGGGCACGCTCATGGGTGCCGGGGCGGTGCGGGACGCCTGTCGGTCAGCGCTGGCCGATGGGTGCCGGCCCGACGTCGACTACATCGGGGAGCATCGCGTGGACTGGACCCATAAGCTGGGCACGCCCGGTGTCGAAAACCCCATCATCCACGCCGCGTTCAGTTACGCCGCCCAGTTGGTGGTGATGGACCGGGCCAGCGGGGACATCGAGACCGTGGTGGCGGTGCACGACGTGGGCAAGGCCATGAACCCGCTGCTGTGCGAGGGCCAGATCGAAGGGTCCGTGCACATGGGCCTGGGCTACGCGCTGAGCGAGGAATTCCCCGCCGATCCCCACACGGCGTTCCCTACCAACATGACCCTGCGCTCGTTGGGCATCCTGCGGCCCAAAGATGTCCCGCCCATCGAGGTGCAGTTGATCGAGGTGCCCCAACCCCGCTCGCCCTACGGGATCAAAGGCGTGGGCGAGATCGGCCTGGTGCCCACCGCGCCGGCGGTGGCCGCGGCTCTGCACGACCTCGACGGCGTGTGGCGCGCCCGCCTTCCCATGCGCCGCGGTACGGGTTCCGATGGGTGACATCACGCCGGGTCTGGTCTGCGCCCACCACCACCTGTACTCGTCCCTCGCCCGGGGGATGCCGGGCCCGCCCCGCCAACCGTTGGATTTCCTGTCCATCCTGCAAGAGATCTGGTGGCGACTGGACGCCGCGCTCGACGAGGACCTGCTGCATCACAGTGCCCTGCTCGGCGCCACCGAAGCACTGCTGTGCGGCACCACCGCCATTATCGACCATCATGAGAGCCCCAACGCCATCGACGGCAGTCTCACCATCGTGGCCGAGGCTTGCGAACAGGTGGGGGTCCGGCTGGTGGCCAGCTACGGGGCCACGGACCGTTGGGCGGACAACGGCTCGCTGCGCCCCGACGCCTGGGTCGACCCGCCAAGGCGCATGACCGCTGGTGCCCGCCGGGGGCTGCGGGAGTGCGAACGGTTCATTCGGGCGGGGGGCCACGGCATGGTGGGCCTGCACGCCGCGTTCACCTGTAGCGACGAGACCATCGAGGCCGCCGCTGGTCTGGCCATCGACCTCGGCGTGGGGGTCCACGTGCATGTCGCGGAAGGGACGATCGATCGACACGCCGCCAAACGCCTTCGTCGACACGCCATGGAAGACTGGTTGCTGGTCCACGCGGTGCACCTCGGCGAAGGGGCCGACGCCGAGCTGCCCGGAACGATCGTGCACAACCCCCGGTCCAACCTGAACAATGCGGTGGGGTATGCCGCGCCGGCCAGCCGGGCCAACCCGGTGGCGCTGGGCACCGACGGCATCGGCGCCGACATGCTCGAGGAGTTCCGCCTGGCCTACGCACTGCACCGGTCCCACGATGTGACCGCCGGCCCCGAGCAGGCCTGGTCGTGGTTGGCCACCGGCTGGCGGCTGGTGCCCGATGCGGCGCAGGATCGGGTGCGCTGGAGCTACGACCACGCTGAGGATCCGTGGCACCTGGCCTACACTCCGGCCGTCCGGGCCCTCGATGTCACCCGGGCCGACGGCGAGGCCCTGTTGCGTGACGGCCAACCCACCCGTGTCGATCTCGAACAGATCCGAGCCCATGCCACAGAGGCCGCCACCCGCCTGTTCGCGAAGCTCTGACCCGCAACCCCGCACGCACCCGACCTGAAAGCCGCCGCCATGGCCCAGCCCGTCGCCCTCTACCTGCAAGACGCCCATACCATACGGGATGGTGCGGCGTTCGCCCGCTACGCCGAGTCCAAGGGATTCCACGCGGTATGGCAGGCCGAGAGCCGGCTGGTGCGGGAGGCCACGGTGCCGTTGGCGGCGTTTGCCATGGCCACGGACGCCATCAAGCTGGGCTCAGGCGTGGCTGACTGCTGGAGTCGGAACCCGGCCCGCCTGGCGGCCACGTTCTCCACGCTGGACGACCTGGCCCCCGGCAGGGTTTTGCTGGGCCTGGGCGCCTGGTGGGACCCGCTGGCGGCCAAGGTCGGCATCGAACGCCGTAAGCCGCTCACCGTGATGGCAGAGGTGGTCACGGTCTGCCGAGCGCTGCTGGCCAATGAGAGAGTCACGTTCCACGGCGAGTACGTGCATCTTGACGGCGTTGAACTGGACTATGTGTATCAGGAGCGCAGGGCCAAGGAGGTGCCCATCTACATCGGCGCCACCGGCATGAAGATGATGGAGCTGTGCGGTGAGATCGCCGATGGGGTGCTGCTCAACTACTTGGTGTCACCGCAGTACAACCAGAAAGCGATGGAGGCCCTGGCGCTCGGCGCAGCTCGCCGCGGCCGCAGCCTGGAGGACCTCGACCGGCCCCAGTTGGTGGTGTGCTCAGTGCACGAGGACCGGGCCACGGCGCTGGACGCGGCCCGGCTGATGGTGACCCAGTACCTCGGCCAACAGCCCCACATCATGAAGGCCTCGGGCGTGCCCCAAGCACTGCTCGACCAGGTTGGCCGGGTGCTGACCTGGCCCGCCACCCATGAGCAGGTGGTGGCCGCGGCCAAGCTGGTACCGGACGAGATCGTGCAGTCCCTCACCGCCTCGGGCACCGCGGCGGAGGCCCGGGAGCAGGTGGCCCATTACATCCGCCACGGCTGCACCTGCCCAGTGCTCTACCCGCTCGGCGACGTGAAGACCACGATCGACGCGTTCGCCGACTGGGAGTTGTAGGTCACTCATCCCAGTGCTTGGAGCAATGCGTCAGAGCCGGCGATGGCGCCGAACACACCGCCCTGCATGGTGATCATGTGCAGCGCGGCCCGGTAGTTGCCCACGTCGGTGGCGCCGGTGCAGTCGCTCAACAGCAAACACTCGTACCCCCGGTCGTTGGCGTCGCGCATGGTGGTGTGCACGCAGACGTCGGTGGTGATCCCGGTCAGAACCAGGTGCGTGATGCCCCGGGTTCGCAGCAGCAGGTCGAGATCGGTGGCGTAGAACGAACCCTTGCCGGGCTTGTCCACGACGAGCTCACCGTCGATGGGCGCCACCTCCGGCACGATCTCCCAGCCGGGTTCGCCCCGCACCAGGATCCGCCCGGCCGGTCCGGCGTCACCGATGCCGGCACCGATCCGCTTGGAACGCCACAACTTGTTCGGCGGACAATCGGACAGATCCGGTCGGTGTCCCTCCCGGGTGTGGATCACCGTCCAACCTTCACCCCGTACCGCCTCGAGCACCCGGGCGGTGGGCTCGAGACCCGAGCGGGTCAGGCTCAGGTCGTAGCCCATGCGGTCCACATAGCCGCCCGGCCCACAAAAGTCGACCTGCCAATCGATGCACACCAGCGCCGTGCGGGCCGGGTCGATCGGTCCGTCATAGGGCCAGGGATAGGGGTTGGCGTCAACGACACGCTCGCTCACTGGCGCTCCAGTTCGGGTTTGAGATTGACAGTACCGCGCGGTACAGGCGGGCGATTTTCGAATCCGGCGATCTCGCCGAACCCTGATCGCCCGCCCGTCGCGCCATCACGCTTTGGGAATGTTGCCGACAACGCCCTCGACGAAGTAGTTCATGGCGTCGACCGCGGCGGCGTCCAGCGTGGTTCCCGACGCCACCACCTCCTTGCCGTCTTGCCCCTTGATGGGCCCGGCGAAGACCGACTTGTCGGCCTGGAAACCACTTTGGGCCTTGGTCACCAGGTCCTGCACGTCCTTGGGCACCGACGGCCCGAACGGTGACAACACGAAGGGGTTCTCACCGCTCCCGAAGCCGGCACGGTAGTTGGCGTTGTACTGGGACCCGGTGAAGTCTCCGTCGAGAGCGGTCTTCACGATGTCGGCGTACATGGCGTCCCACGTCCATTCGGAGCCAGCGATCCAACCCTTGGGAGCCAGGCTGGAAGCATCTGCGTGGTAGCCCACCACCATGGCCCCGGCGGACTCGGCGGCCTTCACCACGGTGGCCTGGCAATCCTGGTGCTGGGTGAGCACGTCCACCCCCTGGTTGAGCAGGCTCTTGGCCGCATCAGCCTGCTTGGCCGGATCACACCAACTGGAGGTGTTCACGGTGATGGTCTCGACCTTGGGATTGACTGACTTGGCGCCGATCTCGAAGGCGTTGATGTTGGCCAGGGTCTGGGGAATGGGAAAGGCATAGACATAGCCCAACTTGTTGGTCTTGGTCATCTTCCCGGCGACGATGCCGGCGAGGTAGACCGGCTCGTAGACGGTGCCGAAGTAGGTGCCGATGTTCGGCCCAGGGGTTTCGGTCAGGTTGTTGCCCTGCTGCAACACGGCTACGTCGGGATGCGCCGCGGCCACCGTCTTGGCGGCGTCGAGGTGGCCGTAGCTGGTGGCGAAGATGATCTTGGCGCCCTTTTCGATCATGCTCTCCATGACCCGGGCCGCTTCGTCGGTCTCCGGGACGTTCTCGGCCGTCAGGATCTCGAGGTCCGGGAATGTCTTCTTGAGCGCTTGAGAACCTTCGTAGGCCGCCTGGTTGTAGCCGAAGTCATCCTTGGGGCCCACGAAGATGAAGCCCACCGCAGTGGAGCCCGAGCCCGGCCCGCTACCGGCGGCGACCGCGGCACCACTGGTCTCGGTGTCCGCTCCGCCGGCTGCGGTGGTGCCGCCATCGTTGCTGCTACACGCTGACGCCAGTGCCGTGGCGGCGAGTAGCGCGACGCCAAGGCGTCGGGCTGGGACGCGTCGTAGGGTTGTTGCAATCTTCATTGCTCTCCTTGTTTGCTGTGTGAACGTGTGTTGCTGTGTGAACGTGGTTGCTGTGTGACGTTGAGATAGGGAACGGGTCACCCGGCGTCAGCCGAACACGGCCTTGAGGCCCTCGGGAGCTTCTGCGGCCCGCTTGCGACCGAGCACCACCAGGACCACCAGGATGGCCACGTACGGCATCGAGGCCAACGCGAACTGATTCTCGAGGATGGGGATGGTGACGTTGCGTGCCTGCAGCGCCGGGGACAGGGCCAGCGCCGCGCCGAACAGGTAGGCGCCGGCGGCCACCTTGAACGGCTGCCGGGCGGCAAAGATCACCACGGCGGCGGCGATGAAGCCCCGACCCTGGGTCATGTTCTCGAACCAGGCATTGGCGTAGGCTAGAGAGAGCTGGGCCCCGCCGAGGCCGGCCAACGCCCCCCCGGCGATCACCGCACCATACTGAATGGTCTGGGCCGGGTGTCCGTAGGTCTCGAGCACGTTGCGTCGCTCACCCGCGCCACGGATCAACAGACCCCAGCGACTGCGGTACAACAACCACCAGGCCGCCGGCACCACCCCGAAGGACAGGTAGGTCAAGGGATCGTGGCGGAACAACACCGGGCCCAGGAACGGCACCGACTCCAGGCCCGGCACGGCCCACGTTCCCAAGGAGTCCACGGTGCGGGCCACATAGGACGCACCGAACAACGAGGTGAGCCCGAGACCGAGGAACATGACCACCAGGCCGGTTGCCAACTGGTTGGAACCCCGGCTCAACACGAACCAGGCGTGCACCGCCGCCAGCACGGCCCCACAGGCCAACGCTCCCAGCACCCCCAACCACGGACTACCGCTCTCCGCGGCCACGGCATAGCCCGCCAGCGCACCGACCAGCATGGAGCCTTCCACGCCAAGGTTCACCACCCCGGCGGACTCCGCGAAGGACTCTCCGACGGCGGCGTACAAGATGCACGTGCCACCGGCCACCGCCCCGGCAGCAACTTCGGTCACCAGCACGCTCATCGGGCACCCCTCCCTGACATACCGACAGGTTTGCCGGCGGTCCAGCCGAACACCGCCAGCAGCACTAGCGCCATCAACACGTTCACAGTCGCCGCCGGCAAACGGGAATCCAGCTGCAGACTGTCCCCGGAGATGGAGATGGCCGCCAGCACCACCGCCGCCAGGGCCACCCGGGCCGGGCGGTGTCGGGCCAGCCACGACGCCAGAAAGGCGATGTAGCCGTAGGTGGCCAGGAATCCCGGGCGCAGCTTGAACTCGCTGCCGGCCAACTGCGTGAACCCACCGAGCCCGGCCAGGGCCCCGCCCACCGCCATGGCCCCCACGATGAGCAGCGCCACCCGCAACCCCGAGCGCCGCGCAGCCTCGGGATTGCCGCCCACGATCTGCAGCTTGAAGCCCCAGCGGGTGGTTCGCAACGCCCACCAGATCCCGGCTGTGGCGATGGCCGCCAGCAGCAGCCCGGCATGAGCGGTGAAGGAACCACCGCCGAGCAACGGCAGGCGTTGGGCCACCGGGAGCGCGGGTGACGTGGGTTGCCCCCCTCCGCCCAGGTCCTTCCACGGATCGTAGATCAGGAAGAACATCACGTTCAGCGCGATGTAGTTGAGCAACAGGGTGGTGACCGCCTCGCTGATGCCCACCCGAACCCGTAGCAGACCACCGACACCGGCCCACAGCGCACCGGCCACCATCGCCGCCAGAGCCATACCGATCAGTGTGGCGGAGCCGGCCCCGCTTCCCGCCAGGCGGGCGATGCCGGCAGCGGCCACCCCACCCATGATCAGCTGGCCCTCACCGCCCACGTTCACCAGGCCCGCCCGAGCCGGCACCGCCACCGCCAGCGCCGCCAGGACCAGGGGCGTGGCCTTGACGGCGATGGAGGAAAGGGCCCGATCCCCGGCCAGGGTGTCGAGCATGGACCCGTAGGCCTGCACCGGATTGGCGCCCTTGGACCACATGAGCACCCCGAAGATCACCAATGCGCCGCCGATGGCCACCACCCAGCGCAGCACGGCCAGCAACGCCGGCGGGACCACCGGGCGGGTCGGTGCCAACACCACGGTGGTCACGCCGCCTCCATCGGGACGAGCTCGGCGCAACCGGGCCCCTCCAACATCAGCCGCCCAATGGCATACCGATCGGTATCGGCCGGATCGACGACGCCGGCCACCGCGCCCTCGTGCAGCACCACGATGCGATCGGAGAGGGTCAGGAGCTCGTCGAGATCCTCCGAGATCAGCAACACACCGGCACCCCGGGCACGATGGGCCAGCAAGAGTTCCTGGGTCCGGCGCGCCGTGGCGATGTCCAGACCCCGGGAGGGATAGGCCGCCACCACCAGCGTTGCGTCGGAGCCCAACGCCCGGGCCAGCATGACGCGTTGGATGTTGCCGCCGGAGAGGGTGTCCACCACCCGATCGGCGTGGGCGATGCCCAGCCCGGTGTGCTCGTCGAGTTGGTCGAGCCTGCGTCGCACCGCTTTCCAATCGATGCCAACGCCCCGTTTGAACGCCCCGAGACGGTGCAGCGCCACGTGCGCGGCCACGCTCAACCCGGGGACCACGGCCTCGCTGATGGGATCCTGTGGCACGCCCACCGCCCCGCCGGTGATGGCCTGCTCGATGGGACGGCTGCCGAGTGCCTCGCCGTCGAGGAGGACGGATCCCTCTGACAGCGCCAGGAGCCCGAGCGCCGCTTCATACAGCTCGCGCTGGCCGTTCCCGCTGACGCCGGCCACCCCCAGCAGTTCGCCCGGTTGCACCTGGAGGTCCACGTGCTTCAGGCGGGACTGCGCCCGCCCCGTGGTAGAGACCCCTCGTAGCTCCAGCACCGGGCTGGGGCTGCTGGGCACCCCGGCTCGTTCAGCGGGGATGGGCCGGACCGAACGGCCGACCATGGCCTCGATTAGGGCCGCGTCGTCCAGGGTGGCGGGGTGCACACCGCCCAGGATCAGCTCGCCGCCCCGCAGCACGGTGCATCGGTCCGCCACCGCCCGGGCCTCGTTGAGCTTATGGGTAATGATGACCACCGACAGGCCCTCGCGCCGCAGTCCGTCGATGGTCTCCAGCAGGGCGTCGACCTCCTGCGGCGCCAGCACACTGGTGGGCTCGTCCAAGATCACCAGCCCGGCGCCGGCCATGAGCACCTTGAGGATCTCGGCCCGTTGCCGTTCCCCGATGGCCAGATCCCGCACCAGCGCGCCCGGATCGACCTTCATACCGTACCGTTCGGCATCCTGGCTGATGCGACGGGCCAGGGCTCGCCGATCACAGCGGGGGCCCTTCATGTCGAGCGCCAGAGCGATGTTCTCGGTGACGGTGAAGGCCGGGATCAGGCGCATGTCCTGGAACACCATGCCGATGCCCAGGGCCCGGGCCACCGCCGGGGAGTTGATGGTGACCGGTTGGCCACCAACCAGGAACTGGCCCTCATCGGCGGGGTGGACGCCGTACAGCACCTTCATCAGCGTGCTCTTGCCGGCGCCGTTCTCGCCCAACACCGCGTGCACTTCACCCGGGGGCAGGGTGATGTCGACAGCGTTGTTGGCCACCAGGGCGCCAAAGCGCTTGGTGATCCCTCGCCCTTCCAGGTGGATCATCGCCTCACTCCTAGTGACCGCATTCCGAACGCGTCCTCCACCTCATGTTCCGCGAAGCCTTCCATCCAGCGGTTTCCCGGCAATGAACCAAACGTTACGGGAGATGACCGTTCTCTGTACGGAATCTGAACGACGGGTGTAACGTCACCGCTGCGCCAGATACGCCCGCCAGCCCCCATACCCGGAGATGTCGGTGGCGCCGTGCAGGGCCCGGGGTTCGGCGATGAAGCCGGTACGGTCGCTACCGTCGGCCAGTTGCACCCGGCCCAGGCCCAGCGGCGACGGGATCTCAGCCAGGAACGATCCCACCGTGGCCCAGGGCACCCGCCACACTTCCACCGGCAGCGCGACGCCTCCGGTCCCGACGTGTTCCAACGCGGGTCGGGGTACCGCTCCCCCAGCCCCTCCGACACCATGCATGGCCCACAATCGGTAACTCGGAGAGGTGGTGGTTTCGCACACCCGGACCGCGCCCCTCGACAACAACTGGTGGTTGAGCGGCAAGCCACTGAGATGCGCGCCCACCACCACCACGTCGCAGCCCTCAGCCAGCCGTGGGGTCGGCGGGCCCTGACCAGCCAGCTGGGCGGCGACGCGGGCCACCTCGTCATCAGCCCACGCCGGGCCGGCCACCGTGACACCAAAGGGCCACCCGTCCGCCCGCGCCGCGCCCGGAACGGCCACCGCGCACCAGCCCAGCAGGTTGATCCCGTTGGTGTAATGGCCCAATCGGCTGTTGCGGCCGATGGGATCGGCAGCGACCTCGTCGAGGGTGGCGACCCCGGGGGTGGTGGGTAGCAGCAAGCCGTCGACCCCGGCCCAGGCCCCGGCGGCGGCGCGTCGCAGTGCCGCCAAGCGGTACAGACTTTGGAAGGCATCGACCGCGCTCAACGTCCTGGCAGGTTCGATGATGGCCCGCACCACCGGATCAACGTCACCGTGGTGCAGGTGATGACCCACGGCGGCGAACCGCTCCGCCACCCATGCCCCCTGATACAGCAACCGTCCGGTGTCGATCAGGGGATCCAGATCAACGGGAACCAGCTCAAGGCCGGCAAGCCCGCTGGCCAGTTCGACGGTGCGGGCCCAGGCAGCCTCCTCCAGTACACCGTCCAACACCAGCTGGGTACCAACTGGTATGCCGAGACGGCGGATCTGGCCGCCGTACACACCGGTATGGCGACTGTGGGCCTCATCGTCATCGCCTTCCAGGAACTGTCGGACCCTGGTGGCGGCGGCCACGTCAGCGGCGAAGATCGATACGCAATCGATGGTACGTACGGCTGGGACCACGCCACGGGTGGAGATGGCGCCCGGCGTGGGTTTCACGCCAACGATGCCGCACTGCGCTGCTGGGACCCGCCCCGATCCGGCGGTGTCGGTGCCCAACGCCAGATCCACCAGGCCACGGGCCACGGCCACCGCGGAACCCGATGACGAACCGCCCGGCGCCAGCCTCCCGTCAAGCGGGTTGGTAGGGATGCCGTAGGGGGAGCGGGTGCCAACCAGGCCGGTGGCGAACTGGTCGAGGTTGGTCTTGCCGACACAGGTGGCCCCGGCTTCGAGCAGCTTGGCTACGGCGGTGGCGTGATGATGGGCCCGGTAGGCGAAGGAGGGGCAGCCGGCGGTGCTGTCCATGCCGGCAACGTCGATGTTGTCCTTCACGGCGAAGGTCCAGCCGACGAGGGGCGCGTCGGCGTCGAGACCGGCAAGAGCCCGGTCCCGGTCGGCCAGGCTGATGAAGATGTCCTGCCCATCCAACGCCCGAGCCTCGTCGAAGGCTCTGGCCACCCGGACTCGGGCGGACCCGATGGTATGGGCGTTCTGGGTGTCGCTCAAGCGAGTTTCCTTCATGAGGGTTTCTCCGTAATCACCGCGGTGGCTGTGCCTGGAGCGATGACCTGGCCGACGGGGGTGCGAACCTCCGTCACCGTACCCCCGATGTCAGCCAACAGGGCGGTCTCGGTTTTCATGGCTTCAATCCACACCACCGGATCCCCGGCCCGGACCACGGCGCCGGGCTCCACACAACGCGACACCACCCCGGCCATCGGGGAGCGCACCGCCCGGGCCCCCGCGGGGATCGGCTGCTCGGCGGCCGCGACCATCGGGGCCGGCGGCGAGGAAGCGGCCACATCCAACCCTGCCGCCTCCCAACGGGACCGTTCCTCACCGAAGGCCCTTTCCCGGACGGCGGTGAACCGGTCGATGTCGGCCCGGTGCGTGTTGAGGAAGGCCCGGTGATCCGCCAACGAGAAGCTCACCGGCTCAGTGCGCACGGTGGCCCGACCGGCAGGTAGGTCAGCGCGCAGCTCGGCCAACTCCTCGACGCTGACGGGATGGAAGCGGATCTGGTCGAACGGCCGAAGCAACCAGGGCTCGGCAAAATCGTTGGTGGCACGCCAGCGGTTCCACATCTGCACAGTGCGACCGAGCAGCTGGTAGCCACCGGGGCCCTCCATGCCGTACACGCACAGGTAGGCACCGCCGATGCCCACCGCGTTCTCAGCGGTCCAGGTGCGGGCCGGGTTGTACTTGGTGGTCACCAACCGATGGCGGGGATCGATGGGGGTGGCCACCGGGGCGCCGAGGTACACATCGCCCAGCGCCAGCACCAGATAGCTGGCGCCGAACACGATGTCGCGAACCTCATCGATGTCGCCCAGGCCGTTCATGCGGCGGATGAACTCCAGGTTCCAGGGGCACCACGGCGCATCGGGGCGCACCACCCGGGCGTAGTGCTCGGCGGCCTGGCGGGCGGTGGGGTCATCCCAGGACAGGGGAAGGTGCACAACGCGCCCGCTCACAGCCAGATCGTCATCGGCGGGGAGAGCGGCTTCGGCCTCCAAGAGGGCGGCGATGAGGGCGGCCTCGCCGATGGCCGCAGGGTCATAGTTCACCTGCAGTGAACGCACCCCTGGAGTCAGCTCCCCCACTCCTTTCACCCGATGAGCCGTGAGCTGATCCATGAGAGCACCGATGCGCAACCGCAGTCCGAGATCCAACACGTGGGGTCCGAACTCCACCAACACGTTGCGATCACCGTCTCGGCGAATGACCATGGCCGGGCGATCTTCTCGGGCCGGCTCCTGCACCAACACCGGCGTCGGTACCGGCGTCGAAACAGGCATCGAAACAGGCATGGCACCCATACCATTCCGTCTGGTATCAGCCTGGTCGACGATCTCGAAGCGAACGGTGTCCCCGGCCCGCAGTTGGCCCAGCTTCCATTGCTCAGCCGAGGTGACCGTGAGCGGGCACACGAAACCGCCGCAGCTGGGGCCGTCGGGGCCCAAGATGATGGGCATGTCACCGGTCAGATCGACGGTGCCGAGGGCATACGGAGTGTCGTGCAGGTTCGAAGGGTGCAGGCCGGCCTCACCGCCATCGGCCCTGGCCCATCCCGGTGCCGGCCCGATCAGCCGCACGCCGGTCCGGTCAGAGTGGAAGTGCACCTCCCAGGTGGCGTCCACGAAGGCCTCGATGCCGGCGTCGGTCAGGAAGTCCGGTGCGCCGTGAGGGCCCGAGTGCACCCCCAGTCGCCATGCCTGCACCAGGCGGGGCCGGTCCTCGATCGGGATGACCCGCCCGACGCCTCTTTGTTCGACCGCATCGCCGCCCACCCGCAGCACATCGCCAGACCGTAGGGTACGGCCGCCGTGACCGCCGAAGCCCCCGAGCGCGAACGTGGCCCTGCTGCCCAGATGGTTCGGCACGTCGAACCCGCCGGCCACCGCCAGGTAGGTCCGGCAGCCGGGACCGCTGACATCGCCCAGTCGCAGCTCCGTACCAGCCGGTATCAACACCGGCTCGAACCACGGAAGGGTGCCACCATCGCTGCGTTCGGCGGCCATCGTGGCCCCGGCCAAGCCCACCACGGTATCCGCGCGGAACCGCACGGTCGGGCCTCGCTGGGTCAGCTCCAACGCCGGGGCCGTCCCAGGGTTGCCCGCCGCCAGGTTGGCCAGCCGGAAGGATCGTTCGTCCATCGGACCCGACGGGGGAATGCCCACCGCCCAGTACCCCAGCCGCCCGGGCAGCTCCTGGATGGCGCTGGCCAGCCCGGGGTCCGTCACCACCAGCGCCGCGCTCGGGGCCGACCACGCCGTCAGCCAGGCCGGTGTGGACCGTACCTTCACGGACGTCGGGTTCGGCCAGCATGGTGCGCAACCACGCCACGTTGGTCTCAAGCCCATCGAGCCTGGTGTCTTGCAGCGCCCCGGCCAGACGCTGGCGGGCCAGATCCCGATCCGCGCCCAGGGCCATGATCTTGGCCAGCAGCGGATCGTAGAACGGGCTGATCTCGGTGCCGTCCTCCACCCAACCGTCGACCCGTAGGCCGGGACCTTCGGGCAGCCGCACGCGCGTCAGCAAACCGGAGGAAGGCCGGAACGCTTCTGCGGGGTCTTCGGCGTAGATCCGGACCTCCATGGCGTGACCGGTTGCTGGCACGGCATCGGGCAGGTGGTCCAGGGTGCCGCCACCGGCCAACTGCACCATCTCCCTCACCAGGTCGACTCCGGTCACCAGTTCGGTGACCCCGTGTTCGACCTGCAGGCGGGTGTTGACCTCTAAGAAGGCATGCTCCCCGGTATGGGAATCGACCAGGAACTCCACGGTGCCGGCCGAGCGGTAGTGCTGCGCGCCCAACAACCGTCGGGCCTCGTCGACCAACCGGGCGTGCAGGCTGTCGGGCAGGTTGGGCGCCGGAGTCTCCTCGAGCACCTTCTGGTGACGACGTTGCAACGAGCAATCGCGGGCCGGGAACGTGACCACCCGGCCCTGCCCGTCACCCAACACCTGGACCTCCACGTGGCGGGCCCGGGCCACGAAGCGTTCCACGAAGAGGGCCGCGTCGCCGAAGTTGTTGCGGGCCAGGGACCGTACCGCTTCGAATGCCGCGGCCAGCTCGGCCTCGTCGGCACAGACCCGCATGCCGATGCCACCACCGCCGGCGGAAGGTTTCACCATGACCGGGTAGCCGATGGCGGCCGCCGCGGCCTTCGCCTGATGCAGGTCCGCCAGCACCCCGCTGCCAGGGGCCAGGGTCACACCGGCCGCACGGGCCAGATCTCGGGCGGTATGTTTGAGGCCGAAATCACGCAGTTGGCGCGGGGTGGGACCAATGAACACCACCCCGGCGGCGGCACAGGCCTCGGCGAACGTGGCGTTCTCCGAGAGCAGGCCATAGCCGGGATGGATGGCCTGGGCCCCGGTGCCGATGGCGGCCTCGATGATGCTGTCGATGCGCAAGTAGCTGTCCGACGGTGGCGCCGGGCCGATGGGCACCGCAACGTCGCCGTCCAGCACGTGGCGGCTGGACCGATCCGCCTCCGAGTACACCGCCACCGAGCGGATGCCCATCCTCCGCAGGGTGGCCATGATCCGCACCGCGATCTCGCCTCGGTTGGCCACCAACACCGTGTCGAAGGCCAGATTGCTCACACCGCTGCTCACACCGTTGCTCACCGGGCCGATCCGGCCAGATCGGGTCCGGTGACGATCATCCGCACCGGGGTGGGGTTGAAACCGTTGCAGGGGTTGTTGATCTGCGGACAGTTGGACACGATGACCAGCACGTCCTCCTGCGCCTCCAGATCCACCCACAGGCCAGCAGCGGAAATCCCGTCAACGATGCCCAAGGTGCCGTCGGCCTCCACCGGCACGTTCATGAACCAGTTGATGTTGGATTGGATGTCCGCTTTGCCCAGGTCGTGGCGCAGGTGCTCGTACACGAAGTTCTCCACGCAGGCGTGTTGCTCGAACGTGTGGTGACCGTACCGCAGGGTATTGGACTCCTTGGAGCAGGCACCGCCGATAGTGTCGTGACGGGCCACGGTGGAGCCGGTGATGGTCATCAGCGCCCGACCCTCGGTGGAGCGCAGCACGGTACCCACGGTCAGGTAGATGTTTCCCTGAGCGGCCATGGTGTCCGCCGCGCTATACCGCTCAGCATGGTCAGCGGCCAGGTAGAGCACGCAATCAACGGCTTGGTTGCCTTCCAGATCAACGATGCGCAACGTCTGGCCGGCGTTGATGATCCGGGACCACGGCGCCCGGGCCGCCACCACCTCATCGATCAGGATCGGGCCGCTCACGGCCGGCCCGCCAGCCAGGTCGCGGTGTTGAGATAGGCCCGTTCCCGCTCCGGGGTGGACTCCCATTGGGCGCTGCCGGGCTGGGTGGGATCGCCGGACCAGGCGGTAACCCGCAACGGCCCACTGGTGTACGCCGTGCGGGGGTCGAGGACGTGGGGGGTGTTGGCCAGGGTCACGATCACATCCAGCTCGGCCACCAAGGTCACGGCAGCGCCGGCCAAGGTCGGTGCGCCCTGCCAGCGCAGGGACCCGTCGGGCTGTACCACCGAGCCCTTGAACAGGCTGATACCGGGTGGTATGTCACGGCGGGTGAGGCCGAACTTGGCGAGGGACACACCGAAGAGGTCCCGGGCACTGGGATGGGCACCGTGGGGGTCACCGCTGCCGTAGCGGGCGTCGTTGGTGGCGCGGTTCGACGGCCCGCACAGGGCGTCATGCACGCCTGAGCCGTCCTCGACCATGGTCATCAGCGCCCGGCCCTGGTCAGACAGCAGCACCGCCCCGTGCCCCAGGTACGCCTGCCACTGCACCTTGACGGTGTCCGCCACGTTCAGGCGTTCCACCGGTTGGGCCAGGTTGTGCACGATCAGGTTGGCGCAGGCGTCCCCACTGCTATCAACCAGCCGGAGGTGGGTACCGCGGGACACGGCCTTGGCGCTGTAGTTACCTGGTCCGATGGTCTCCTCCCAGACCACCATCGTCGGGTCCAGACCGGTCGGTAGGTCTTGAGCGGCCCACGGCGGCACGGTGGGCATCGCCTCCACCCGTAGCCCGCTCTGGGCCCGGGCGTGGGACCGCGCCGCTTGGGTGGTGGCTGTCGAGCTCATGATGGCCTTTCCGTGGAGCCCGCCGCCGTCAGCTCGCCGGCGGGGCTGATGAGTAGGTCCTCGATCTCGTCGCGGAGGTCCAGGAACCTGGGGTCCCGTTTGGTGGCGGGGCTGCGACCGGGACCGAAGGGGACCTCGATCACGCTCTGCACCCGTCCCGGTCGGGAGCTGAGCACGTAGATGCGTTGGGACAGGTAGATGGCCTCCTCCACATCGTGGGTGACCATCAAGATGGTGGCCATGGTGCGTTTCCACACCAGCAACAGGAACTCCTGCATGGCCCGCTTGGTCTGCGCGTCGAGGGCGCCGAAGGGTTCGTCCAGCAGCAGGATGTCCGGTTCGGGGGCCAGCGCCCGGGCTATGGCCACCCGCTGGCGCATGCCACCGGACAGTTGATGGGGCAGATGATCAGCAAAAGTGCTGAGCCCCATGATGCCCAGCAGCTCCGCCACCCGCTCGCGGCGTTGGTCACGAGGGGTGCCGGCGCATTCCAGACTGAACCGTATGTTCTGGGCGACGGTCTTCCAGGGGTACAGGGAATAGGTCTGGAACACCATCGCCCGGTCCGGTCCGGGGCCAATGACCTGCTCGCCGGCAACCTCGACCTGACCCCGGGTGGGGTGATCGAGCCCGCCGATGATGGACAACAGCGTGGATTTTCCGCAGCCCGAGGAGCCGACGATGCAGACCAGCTCACCACTGTGGACCTCAAGATCAACGTTGGACAACGCCCGGACCGCTGGTTTGCGGCGGCTACCCGGAAACTCCTTGTCGAGGGCCGTGACGCACAGCTTCACCGGCGGAATGTTCATGTTCATGCTTTGGCCCAGGGTGAGGTCCGGTTGCGCAACCAGCGCAGGAACAGGTCACTGAGAATGCCTAAAAGCCCGAACACCAACAACAGGGCGAACATGCGGTCCAGACGCCTGAACCGTTGGGCCCGGATGATTCGGAAGGCCAGACCCTTTTCCGCGGCCAGCAGCTCGGATACCACCAACATCAGCCAGGCCGCGGCCAGGTTGATGCGGGCCACGTCGATGATGCCCGGCCAGGAGTGCGGCAGGATCACCCTGCGCAGCACCGTCAGCCGTGATGCGCCCATGGTGTAGGCGGCGTTGATGAGCGGGGTGGGAACGGCCCGGGCCACATCGGCCACCATCAACACGTTGTAGAACACGGTTCCCAACACGATGAGGGTGATCTTGGGGGCCTCGTCGATGCCCAGCCAGATCAACAACAGCGGTGTGAGCGCACTGGCCGGTATATAGCGCAGGAAGCCCACCGGGCCCTCGAAGAGCGCCTCCACCGAGGCAAAGCTGCCCATGGCCACCCCCAGCCCCGCGCCCAGCACGATGCTGATGCTGTAGCCGATTCCCACCCGCTGCAGGCTGGCCACGAAGTCCCCCCACAGCTCGCCGTCCCGCCACATCTCCGCCAGGGCCCTGACGGTCTCAGCGATGGTCGGCACGGCGAACCCGTCGCTGGCCAACGCCGTGGACAGAAGCACCCACAGCCCGATCAGCGTCGCGCTGCCGATGACGGCCAACACCCAGCGCAGACCAGACGGTATGTCACCTCGGAGCCGGAGCAACGGGCCCTGGCGTCGACCCCGCCCGGCCCCGGGTCGACCCCGGGTGGCGGGTCCGACGGTGGTGACCCCCGATTCCCCGGACTTGGAGGGAGAGTCGGGCTTGGCGGACGTGGCGGACTCGGCGGAGAGGTCCGTCGGGCTGGCTGCGGATGAACGGGGGGTCTGCGCCGTCAGGCTCACCCCCCAGCGCCGGGCGGTGGTCATGCCGAGGGGTTTCGATTGAGCCAGTCGGTGGTGAAGCTGGCGTCGAAAAGCCCCTTGAGGTCGGCCTCCTTCTCCGTGAAGCCCGAGGCCACCAGGAACGGGTTGATCAACGTCGCCACATGGGGCAAGGAGCTGGTGTCGTTGCCCTCGGAGAAGGCCGCGGCGGCCTCAGCGGCGGTGAACAACGTGGTGCCGTCGGCGAAGGAGTTGTAGTCCTCCACGGTGGTCTCCGCCACGTCAGCCATGATCTTGGTGGCCTCGTCGGGGTGCTCGGCGATGTACTTCATCGTGAGGTACCACGCATCCACCAGCTTCTGCACCGCCCTGGGGTTGGCGTCCACCAGCTCACGGCTCACCACGATGTGATCGGGGATCAGCCCGGGGAAGTCGGCCGAGCTGAACAGCTCATGGGACCCGGGCCGCTCCAGGGCCGTCACCCAGAACGGGGCGAACACGCCGACGCAGTCGAACTCCCCGGCGGCAAAGCTGGCGGCGGCAGCGTCGGTCAGCGCCCCCCGGAACTCAATGTCGGCCTCGGTCAGACCCACGGACTGCAGTCCTTGCACCAGCAAGAAGTGGTCCACCACCCCGGCCTCAGCGGCAATGGTCTTGCCCTTCAGGTCGGCCATGGTCTTTACTGACTCGTCGCAGATGATCTTGTCGTTGCCGGTGGAGTTATCATTCACCACCACGATCACCTGCTCGCTGCCGTTGGCCACGCTGGCCATGGTGTCATTCAGCGTCTGGGTGACCCCATCGAGCTCGCCGGCGGCCATGGCGTCGATGGAGGCGATGTAGTCAGCGAAGAACTTCAGATCCACGTCGAGGCCGACCTCGTTGAAGATGCCGGCCTGCTCGGTCACCGCCAACGGGAACCAGCCCGGCCAGGCTGAGTAACCCAAGGTCAGTTGGTCCATCTCACCAGTTTCGGCGCCGGTGGCGTTGCTGTCCGCCCCGTCGTCACCACCGCACGCTGTCGCGCCCAGCGACAGCGCCAGCAGGCCGATCGCCGCCCGCGCGCTCGAGGACCTCAACCAGGTTCGTGCCATCGCCCATGTCCTCCCAAGGTTTGGCGCCACGGTCGCGACCGGCCGCTTGTTGCCGAGCAAGCTACGGAGCACGCGTTTCGCTCGAATGTCCTTCGAAATAAGGGGGTGTTGCCGAAGCTGTACGATATCTGAACACGCACGCAGGCACACCCGCCCTCCTGCCTCAGCATTTGGCCGCGACGACCCCGCCGAACTCAACCGTCGAGCCGGGTCGCCTGTTCACGCACCGTCGGCAGCGTGGCGGGATCGGACAGCAGGCCCCGCAGCGTCAGATCCGCCAGACGGGTCCCGATCTCCTCCGGACCGTACCCCATGGTACTGTCGTTACCCGCAGCTGGTCGGAGCGTACCCTCCCGAATGGTACGGAGCCGGCGACTGCCGATGGGGCGGAACCAATTCTGCGTGGCCTCATCATTGGCCAGGATGGTGAGGGCGGCGAAGCGGGGATCATCGGTGGCCAGGCTGCCATCGGCCACACCTGTAGTCACCAACTGCTCGACCTCGTCGTTCAGCTGTTGCCGCTCCGTCCAGTAGCGACCGAAGGCAGCGTGGTCCTGTCCTGCCAGCCGATGCACCTCGTTGATGTCGAACGGCAGCCCGCACAGCGTGATCACGTCGTGCCGTACCAGGCGGTACAGTCTGACGGCACCGGACCCGCCATCGACGTTGATGCGCCTGATGTTGTCCAAAGGGCCCCGGTTCACCTGGACCACCAACTCCTCGAGGATGGCGGTCTTGGAGGCGAAGTAGTAATAGAGCGAAGACACTTGCAGGCCCACCGCGGTGGCGATTTCGGCCATGGTCGCGGACGCCACACCCCGCTCGGCGAAGATCCGGGCCGCAGTGGACACGATCTCCTCCGGCACCGGCCGCTTGGCCACGGGTTCGGGCTGGTTCGGTGCGTCGGGCTGGGCGGACTTGCGGGGTCGCCCGGCACCAGGCTTACGAGGCCTCGGCCCCTCCCCTTCTCGACGCACAGCCATGTCGCCACGGTATCGGCCCCAGCAGCCCCGCCGGATCGACCCGGCCACCGGGCCACCGGGCCACCGAGACCCTGCCGACGCAAAACTCGCAGCTATCCGCCCCGCACACAGTGGCCTTCGAGCCACCCTCGGTGTTTTGAGCGAATCCACGTCGATTCGGCCTAGCCAGTGGGGACATTTTCGGACAAGCCTGCACCGGATATGGCCCCAATCTTCGACGCTGGGCGCGCAGACAACCTCAGACCGTCGATAGTTTCGCAGGAGGCGAGCAGGCCGGTGTCCGAAAATGTCCCCAACGCCCTGCTGAACTCCCATTCGGAGAAAGAACACGCCGCCCCGACGTAGAAACGGGGTTTCGGGTCTCATCCGCTGCTGGCCTATCTCGACGCCACCCGGGAACCGCTGGCGTGCCTGCTGCGACCGTCGAGGAAGTCCTGCAACGCCTCGCCGACTACTGCGCCATGATCAACACCATCGAATAGCCCGGCCCGGGCCGCGGGATGCAAGTCGCCCATCGGCACCGATGGGGTTCGTCACCCGCTCATCCGCGAATTGGCCCCCACCAATCGCTTTCCGAACACCCGATGCATTGACACCAACTCTGAGGCGTGGTGACCCAAACGGAGCAGAGCACACGAATGCCTCACACCCGCCACATCCCTGACTGAAGCTTTCCCTGCTCGCCACATCTTCCTCCAGTGCCTGCTCATCCACCCCCGCGCCGCCGCCCCCACTGGGCACCCCCACGCCTGCCCACCAGATAGATCTGGCTCCACCAAAAGGCGACCGGGAACGGCGACACGTTGAGCCGACCAGAATGTTCAGATGCATCTCGTGCTGATCAGCCCGGCCGGGTCCTATCGCACCGGCGACTTCCTGGCCGCCGCCCTGGGAATGGGCTGCCACGTCACCGTGGTCACCGACGCCGAGCCGGCCATACCCGGGAGCGCTCTCGCCGTGGACCTGGCGGACCCTCATGCCGCGGCCGTTCGCATCCTGAAGGTCCTGGACCCACGCCGGGTGCAGCAGGCGGGCGGGGCAAGACACGCCCCCTCCGATGCCCACGACCCGGCGCCGGCGTTGAACCGCGAGCCCATCGATGGGGTGGTCGGCACCGACGGTCTGGCGGTTGCCGCCGCCGGGGAGGTGGCCCGTCGGCTCGGCTTGCCCGCCAACTCAGCAGCGGCACTGGCTACCGCCCAGGACAAACTCCGCCAGCGACGCGCCGCTGGTGCTGCCGGGGTGGCGCAACCGAACTTCGCAGCCCTCGAGGTCGACGCCATCACCGTCTGGTCGGACTACCCCGCAGTGGTGAAGCCGCTGGACCGGGCCGCCAGCCAGGGGGTGGTCCGGGTCAACGACGAAGCCGAATTGCGGGCCGCTCTGACCACGGTGCGGGGCATCGTCGGTGCCGGCGCCACGCTGTTGGTGGAGTCCTTCGTGCAAGGCCAGGAGATCGCGGTGGAAGCAATCCTCAATGAGGGGGATCTGCAGGTGTTGGCGGTTTTCGACAAGCCCGATACCCCGTCTGGCCCCACCTTTCCCGAAACCCTTCTCATCACGCCGGCCCGGCTGGCTCCCGCGCTGCTTGACCGGGTGGTGGCCGTGGTTGGCGCCGCGCTGGCCGCGGTGGGGTTGCGGGAAGGACCGGTGCACGTGGAATGCAAGGTCGACGGCAACGACGTGTGGTTCCTGGAACTCGCGGCCCGAACCATTGGCGGGTGGTGTAGCCGAGGCCTCCGCCCAGGCGGGATCGCCCTCGAGGAGTTGGTGATCCGCCACGCGTTGGGCCTGGGCGTTCCCGCACTGACCGGGGACGGTCGGGCGAGCGGGGCGTTGATGCTGCCCGTCCCGCGTTCGGGTCGGGTCAGCGCCATTTGCGGCGTCGACCAAGCGGCGGCGGTGCAAGGCGTGGGCGCGGTGGCCATGTCCGTGGGAGTGGGCGAGTACGTGGTGGCCCTACCCGCAGGCGATCGCTATCTGGGGTTCGTGTTCGCCACCGCACCCACTGCAGCGGAGGTGGAAGCCGCGCTCCGTACCGCATGGTCTGCCCTCACCATACGGATCGAGTGACCGGTACCACTGCCGGTGCCCTCAGCGTTTGGTCGCAGGAAAGAACGGCGCGGTGCCTCCACGATGGTCCGTTTGGTCGATCACCGCCACCACCCCGGGGACGTGCCGGCGCAGCACCACCTCAATACCCTGCCGTACGGTCACCGCGGCCTGGGCGCACCCTTGACACCCGCCGCTGAGCCGGATGCGAATGATGCCGGCGCTCTGGTCGAGCAGTTCGATGTGACCACCATGCGCTGCAACCATGGGGTTCAGCACCTCCTCGATGACCCCGGAGGCGGTGACGGCGCTCACCGCGGGGAGATCGAGCTCGGCCCGCAACGGCTCCACTGCTCCCGGCGAGCCCACCGCCCGCGCTCCACGTCCGTCTTCGTCGGCGAGCAGGTCCCCGCCGCGAGCGATCACGGTCCGCCGCAGCGCGCTGAACGCGTCCGTTGGCGGAACCAGCGCCGGCGTGCCATCACCGAGTCCGTGGTCCAGTGCCTGTTCGAGGTCCGCGATCAGATCCTCGACATCTTCCAAGCCCACCGACAGGCGCAACAGGTCCGCCGGCACCGGAGTGGACGGTCCCTCCACTGACGCCCGATGCTCCACCAGGCTCTCCGTTCCACCCAGCGATGTGGCCCGGGCGAAAACCTGCAGCCGGGCCGCGGTGGCCACGGCCGCCGCCTCACCGCCGCGGACCCGGATCGAGAGCATGCCGCTGAAACCGCCGTCCATCTGACGGCAGGCGATCTCGTGACCGGGGTGGGTGGAAAGGCCCGGATACAGCACCGACAGCAGTCGGGGATCATCGTCGAAGTGCTCCGCGATGCGCAAGGCACTGGCCGAGCTCTGCCGTACCCGGGGGTACAGGGTTCGCATCCCCCGCAGCAACAACCAGGCGTCAAAACCGCTCGGTACGGCGCCAGCACTACGTCGCCAGGAGCGGATGCGATGCACGAAGGGACCCTCGACCGCGGCCACCAACGCGCCAGCCAACACGTCTCCGTGGCCGTTGAGGTATTTGGTGGCGGAGTGCACCACCAGGTCCGCGCCGTGTTCGATGGGCCGGGTGTGCACCGGGGTGGCCACCGTGCTGTCTGCCACGAGCATGGCCCCCGCGGCGTGGGCCAGCTGCGCCGCGGCGGCCAGGTCCGTCACCGCCCAGGTGGGGTTGGCCGGCGTCTCGACCCACACCACCCGGGTGCGGCCGGGACGGATGGCCGACGCCAGCGAAGCCGTGTCCCCGGTGTCCACGTAGGTCACGGTGATGCCCCAGGTCAAGGCGAACTCGCTGATCCACTTGCGCAGCGCCCAATACATGATCTGGGGGGCCACCACATGATCCCCGGGCACCAGGGCGCAGAAGACCGAGGTGCACGCGGCCATGCCCGAGGAGAACAGCATGGCGCTCGAGCCACCCTCGAGTTGGGCCAACAGTGCCTCCGGGGCTTCGTAACCGGGATTGTCGGCCCGGGTGTACTCGAAACCGGCCGGGTAGCGGCCGTCGGGATCACGTTCGAACGTGGTGGAAACCTGGATGGGCGGCACCATCGCCCGGGTGGTGGGATCAATGCGTCCCAGGGCTCGGGCGGCACGGCTTTCCGGTTTCACCCCGCCGTTCTACCAGGCCTGCTGCCGAAGCCCCGCTGAGCGGCCGAGCCGAGCCCCCGACGCGCCAGAGCCGGCAACCGAAAAGGTCACCGGCTCCAGCGGAGGAACGAGCTCGGCAGATCGAGCTCAGGAAAGGCGCGCTTGCGTGCCGACTACTTGCAGGTGGCGACGCTGACGTCCCACACGCAGTTGGTCGACTTACCGGAAAGGTCGATGACCGCTCCGTCATTGACCCACTTGTCACCCTTGGCATCACGCTTCTGGAACACGCCACCCTCGATCAGGTAGGAGTCCTTGGCGCCGTTCATGTTGAACTTGATGCCCTCGAGCAGGTTGGGGTGGGTCATGTCCATGGCCCGGATGGCCACGATCAGGTTGGAACGGGTCAGACCACCGGGCAGATCAGAGGCGATCTGCAGGGCCTGGAAGATGGGCCAACCGAAGCTGTAGCCGGAACCGAAGGAACCGGAAGCCTTGTAGTCGAACCCGGCATCAGCTAGCTGCTTGCGGGCGAACAGGATGTACGGGTCGGTCTCGAAGGCCGGGGAGATCAGGTCCTTCTGGCCACCGTTGACGATGTACCAACCCTCGACCGCGTCACCGACCTTGTCGAATCCCACGAAGCTGTTGGTCACGCACACCGACGGCTGGAAGAGGTACTTGACCGCTTCTTTCATGCCGTTCTGCGCCGCCTCCTGGATGGCCTGGGTGCAGGACGTACCGGCGGTCATGGCGATGAACATGGCCGGGTTCTTGGAGGCCAGCGTGGTCATCGGGTCCGTGATGGTGGGCGCGGAGGGCTCGATGGTCTCCGACACGAACTCCAGGCGATCCTTCACCTTGGACTGGGCCAAGAACGCCTTGAAGCCGGCCTCATACGCCTTGCCGAAATCGTTGTTCATGATCAGCGCGGCGATGGTCGCCTTGCCGCCACCGGGGGCCATCTCATCGAGGTGCTTCTCGATGAACGCACCCCACAACACGGCTTCGGTGCTGTAGGCCAACTGCAGACCGGTGGTCCACGGGTGGTTCACGGGATCACCCCAGGCCGGGTGGCCGGTCATCGACAGCGGCTGGGGGACACAACGTTGGTTCAGCTTCTCGTAGGTCTTGAGGGTGTTGGCCGAACCGAGGGTCCACATCGCGAAGACCTTCTCGGAGTCGATCAGCTCGTCCACCAGGGGGATGGTGCGGGCGGAGTCATACCCATCGTCCTTGATGATGAAGGTGACCTTGCGGGTCTTGCCCTTGGAGTCCTTGATGCCGCCGGCCTTGTTGATGTCCGCGGCCATGACCTCGAGCACCCGGGCGATGTTGCCGTAGTCCGCCAGGGTGCCGGACTGGGCGGTAGTGTGACCGATCTTGATCTCGGTGTCGGTCAATCCCTCGGTGTCACTCCAACCGGCGGGGCACTTGCTGAGGTCCATGGTGAACCCACCGGTTCCCTTGGCGCTCTTACCGTCAGCGGCGACCCCGCCACCACCCTCGGCCTTGATGCGCTCGACGGCGTCGGCGCGCTGCTCCTTCCACAGCGCCTCCCACTCGGCGATGGAGGTCGGCACCTTGGCGGCGGCCTCGGTGGTGGCCGTGGCGTCGGTGGTGGCGGTCAGGGCGTCTTCGACACCCTGCTTCACGTTGGCATCCACGGTGTCGCTGGTGGCCTCCTCACCCGAGCCACCATCGTCACCACCACAGGCGGCGGCGATGAGGGAAAGCCCGACGAGGGCCCCGCTCCACTTGATCAGTCGCGCACGTCTCAAATTTGCTCTCCTCTAGAGATGGACCACCCGCCCCACGTCACGTTCGTTTTGGCGCGACATTGAAACGGCAGTGGTGAAGGAACGTAGCTGCGAACAACTGACCATCCGGTCGCGCAACCCGATTCTGCATCATGTGTGACGAGATTCACACGGAGTAGCGGCCCGCTTCAAGGCCAGGGGGCATTCCGACCCAACGTCGTCCTGCCCGTGATCGGTGCTCACGATCGCCTGTTCACCTTCCGACGCATCGACCCCCCATTCACATACCCCATCGGGGGTATACTCTGGGCTGCCATAGGCCCCGAGGCTGGAGGGGGTCAACGTCGAAGGGACAGGACCATGACCACTGCCACGTATCGGGTGATCGGCATGACCTGCGAGCACTGCGTCCGTGCGGTCAGGAAGGCGGTTGGCGCCATCGAGGGCGTCAGCGGGGTTGAGGTCGACCTGGCCTCGGGGCGGGTCACCATCCGCTCGGAACAGCCGTTGGCGGATGCGGCCTTTGCCGCCGCCATCGACGAGGCCGGTTACGAGGTCAGACCGGGGGAGGTCGGATCGTGAACCCCGGCGTGAAGCTCGGGGCCTTCGTCCTGGTGCTGGCGGCCACCCTGGGAGCGGGGGCCGGCGTCGGCTCGATCGTCGGCCCGCTCAATCAATTTCCGGACACCCCTGACTCCCATACCGATCAGTCCCATACCGATCAGTCCCATACCGATCAGTCCGGTAGTACGGACGACGCCACCGCTGGTAGCACATGCCCACCGCCGCCACCGCTGCCACCCACTCCCACTGAGGGTCCCCGATGAACGTTGCCACCCCCTCCGCCGCCATCGAGTTGACCATCGGCGGCATGACCTGTGCCGCCTGCGCGGGCCGCATCGAGAAGAGGCTCAACAAGCTCGATGGCGTGCAAGCCAGTGTCAACTACGCCACCGAGCAGGCCCGGGTCATCGTTCCAGCCGACGTGACCGTCAGTCAGCTCATCGATCAGGTCGAGGCTGCCGGGTACACCGCCCAGCCGGTCCCGGTTACCCCCGACCGCACCATACCATCCGGCACGTTCAACGACGGGGCCCCGGCGCGAGATGACACCACGGCCTTGCGAATCCGGTTGCTCATCGCCGCCGCGCTGGCCATCCCGGTCATCGTCATGGCCATGGTCCCGGTGCTGCAGTTCGACGCCTGGCAGTGGCTCTCCCTCACCCTGGCCGCGCCGGTGGTCGTGTGGGGCGCCTGGCCATTCCACCGCGCGGCGTGGGTGAACCTGCGCCATGGTGCGGCCACCATGGACACCCTCATCTCGCTGGGCGTGTCGGCGGCGTTCGGGTGGTCGGTGTACGCCCTGTTCGGCGGCAATGCCGGAGCCATCGGCATGACCCACGGGTTTTCGTTCATCCCTCGACGCGGCGAGGGCGCCTCACAGATCTACCTGGAGGTGGCCGCCGGCGTCACCGTCTTCCTGCTGACCGGTCGATACCTCGAGGTACGGGCCAAACGCCAAGCCGGGGCCGCGCTACGTGCCCTTCTGCAGCTCGGCGCCCGCACCGTCACCGTGATGCAAGACGGAGACGAAGTGCTGGTTCCCATTGGAGACCTTGCCGTCGATGACCGCTTCGTGGTTCGCCCGGGCGAGAAGATAGCCACCGACGGCGTGGTCGAAGCGGGCACCTCGGCGGTGGACACCTCGCTGCTCACCGGAGAGAGCGTGCCGGTCGAGGTGGGCCCGGGCGATGCGGTCACCGGGGCCACCATCAACGCCGGCGGAAGGCTCCTGGTGCGGGCCACCCACATCGGCGCCGACACTGCGCTGGCGCAGATCACCCGGTTGGTGCAAGACGCCCAGAGCGGCAAGGCCCCGGTGCAACGCCTGGCGGACCGGGTGGCCGCGGTGTTCGTACCGGTGGTCATGGCGTTGGCCGCGGCCACCGTCGGATTCTGGCTCACCGCCTCTGCCACCGACGCCACCGTCACCGCCTTCACTGCGGGGGTGGCGGTGTTGATCATCGCCTGTCCCTGCGCCCTCGGTCTGGCCACGCCCACCGCCCTACTGGTCGGTACGGGCAGGGGCGCGCAGTTGGGCATCCTCATCAAGGGCCCAGAGATCCTGGAGTCGACCCGGCGGGTGGACACCATCGTGCTGGACAAGACCGGTACCGTCACCACCGGGGTCATGACCCTGATCGATGTCGTGAGTACTGCCGGCACTGACCCCTGCGCTGACCCCCACACTGATGCCACCGAGGCGTTGCGGTTGGCGGCGTCGCTCGAGGCGGCCAGTGAGCATCCCATCGCCCGGGCGATCACGAGCGGCGCCAAAGCCCGTGGCCTGAGCCTTGCACCGGTGGCCTCCTTTGCCAGCACCGGTGGGTTGGGGGTGCAGGGCGTCGTTGAGGGGCGCGCCCTGATCGTGGGCCGTGAACAGTTCCTGCTGGACTGGTCGCTGTTGCTGCCCGAGGATCTGCGCGCCGCCAAGGACCAGGCCGAGGCCAACGGCGCCACTGCGGTGTTGGTGGGCTGGGATGGCACGGCGCGAGCGGTGATCGTGGTGTCCGACACCGTGAAAGACCACGCCGCGGTGGCGATCTCCCACTTGAGCAAGCTGGGTCTGACCCCGTTGCTGCTGACCGGGGACAACCAGCGCTCGGCAGGGGCGGTGGCGGCGCAGGTCGGCCTCAGCGCCCACCAGGTCATCGCTGAGGTCCTGCCCCAAGACAAGGTGGCGGTGATCCGACGGTTGCAGTCCGAGGGCCGCGTGGTGGCCATGGTCGGAGACGGGGTGAACGATGCCGCGGCATTGGCCCAGGCTGATCTGGGCCTTGCCATGGGCAGCGGGACCGACGTGGCCATCGAGGCCAGTGACATCACCTTGATCGGCAGCGACTTGCGCTCGGTGGCTGATGCCATCCGGCTGTCCCGCAAGACGCTGGCCACGATCAAGGGCAACCTCTTCTGGGCCTTCTCCTACAACGTGGCGGCCTTGCCACTGGCGGCCGCCGGGCTGGCAAACCCCATGCTGGCCGGCGCCGCGATGGCCTTTTCCAGTGTGTTCGTGGTCACGAACAGCCTGCGCCTACGCAAGTTTCAGGGATTTCAGGGGCATGGAGCCAATCGATGAGCGAGTCCAGCGGGAACGGCCGTGGTTACACCCTCAGCAAGGACGATTACGCCAAGCGATTGGCCCGCATCGAGGGGCAGGTCCGCGGTCTGCGCCGCATGATCGACGAAGACGTCTATTGCATCGATGTCCTGACCCAGGTGAGCGCGGTGACCAAGGCCCTGCAGTCCATTGCCGTGGGTCTGCTGGACGAGCATCTGCGCCATTGCGTGGGCAACGCCATCGCCGACGGTGATCCCGGGACCATCAATCAGAAGATGGCCGAAGCCAGAAAGGCGATCGAACGTCTGATGAAGGCGTAACGCATCGTCACATCGTCACACTCCTCACCCTCACCCTCACCCTCACAACGTCACACCGCCGTCGACGGGGACGTGGGCCCCGGTCATGTAGGAGGATGCATCCGACGCCAGGAACAAGGCTACCTGGGCGATTTCATGCGGTTCACCCACCCGGCGCATGGGCGTGGCCCGGATGAGCCGGTTGTTGCCATCCGGATCGTCGGTGGCCACCATCGGGGTGTCGATGATGCCAGGGTGAATTGAGTTGACCCGGATGCGATTTCGCGCCAATTCCAATGCCGCGGCGGCGGTCATGCCGGTCACGGCGTACTTGGTGGCCGCGTAGGCAAAGCAATACTTGGTGGCCCGCAGGCCGGCGCCTGAGGAGATGTTGACGATGGATCCGCCGCCGCCAGCGGTCATGGGGGCGATGGCGGACCGGATGCCCAGGAACACGCCCACCTGGTTGACGGACACCACCCGCTCGTAGTCAGCCACGGTGTGACGGGCGATGGTGGCATTGTGCAGGATCCCGGCGTTGTTGACCAGGACGTGCAGTCCACCGAAGCGCTCCGTGGCCAGGTTGATGGCCGCCTCCCAGTCCTCCTCCCGGGATACGTCGTGGCGCAAGAAGGCGACGGTGTCACCGAGCTCAACCGCCAGGGCCTTGCCGGCGTCCACCAACACGTCGGAGATCACCACCCGAGCGCCCTCAGCAGCGAACAAACGAACCTCGGCCTCGCCTTGCCCTCGTGAACCGCCGGTCACGATTGCCACCTTGCCGTCGAGCTGTCCCATCAAGATCCTCCCCATCGCTGTCGGGGGCACCGTATCGCATGCTGCCACGCCCTCAAGTCCGACCGTTGACCGACCGATAGCGAGGGGATGACTGCTTGGTGGTACCTGAGAGACGGTGAACCCGCCGGCCCCGCAACGGACCACGAGGTGCGGGCCATGGCGGCGCAAGGTCACCTGTCTCCCGCCTCCCCGATCTTCCGTGACGCCGACGCAGACTGGCGCGATCTGGCCGCTTTCGAACAGCAGCTGGGCCTGACCCGCAACACCTGGGGTGGCTACTCATTGCCCCAGGTGGCCCACCGCGATCCCCAACCTGGCGGTGTGCACACCGGTCTGGCCAGCGCCGGTGACCGGATCTGGGCCTATGTCATCGATGTCGTGGCCCACACCGTGCTGAACATTGCGGTGTCGATCCTGGTGTTCCCGCTGTTGCTGCGTGGCACGTCGCAGAACACGGTCCTGGTTTCGTTCTACATCCTGAGCGCGGTGACCTACTTCGGCTACGAGGTGCTGCTCACCGCGGTGCGCGGCCAAACCATGGGCAAATCCAAGATGAACATCGAGGTGGTTCGCAAGGCCGATGGGTCACTACCGGGCCTGGGCGAATCCTCCATTCGTGCTCTGGTGAAGGCGTTCACTGCCAACAGCTGCACCTGGCCGGTGGTGCTGCTGGTGTGGCTGCTCACACCGAACCGGTTCACCTTGCATGACGCCGCCGCCGGCACCATGGTGCAACGCTCGTTCTAACCCGGGTGCGGACCTCGTTCAGACCCGACCGGAGGACCCGGCGTTGCCGCATCGGTCGAGTGGTCCAGCCGGCCCCACCGCCAACTAACGTTCCTCGCCATGCGCCTGGGATTGTTGTTGGGGTTCGAGGATTCACTGGAGACCATCAAGACCGTCGCCAGAGCGGGCGAGGCAGCGGGTCTGGACTCGATGTACACCGCGGAGGCCGGGCGCACCGCGGTGGTGGCCGCGGCTGCGGTGATCGGCGTCACCGAACGGGTACGGGTCGGGACGTACATCGTGAACGCCTACGGTCGTGATCCGTGGCTCACCGGCTTGGCGGCTCGGGATCTCGACGAGCTGAGCGGGGGCCGCTTCGTGCTGGGCATCGGCACCGGAAACCCCCATTTCAACGAATGGTACATGGGCGTTGACCCCACCAAGGCACACTCCAGACCGCTGGCCAAGCTGCGCGACTATGTCGAGATCGTGCGGGCGGTGGTGGCAGGCCGGGCCGGTGAAGCAGTGCGTTACGAGGGCCCGGTGCACGCCATCCGCTGGCGGGCGTCATGGGACCCGATCCGGCCCCGCGTGCCGGTGTACCTATCGGCGTCGGGCCCCAACATGGTGCGTCTGGCCGGCGAGGTGGCAGACGGTGTGGGTGTCGGCATCATGTCCTCAACCACATTTCTCCGTGACATCGTGGTGCCCAACGCCCGGGCAGGTGCCGTTGCTGCGGGCCGCGATCCTGCCGGGCTGGCGTTTCCCATGGCGGCGCTGGTAAGCGTCAACGCTGACGAGGAGTTGGCCCGCAACGCCACCCGGGCCAGCATTTGCGGTTTGTTCCACCCTGTTCCGCATCCCTATTACGACTCGCAGTTGCGCCAACTGGGCTTTGCCGATTTCGCGGATCAGGCCGCCGCGCTGATGCCCGCCGGTCGGATGCGTGAAGCCATGGGCCTGGTGCCCGACGAGGTGATCGACACCATGACCATCACCGGCACCCCATCACAGTGCGCCGCCCGCATCGCCCAGTACGAGGGCGTTGCCGACGAGATCATCGCCGTTCGCGTTTCCCAACGAAACGAACCGACCGGCGTGGCCGCGTACGACGAGCTGTTCGAGCTGGCTTCCATCACCGGCTGAACACCGAGGGGACCATCCGGCTTTCGGCGCGGACCGGTCCGGCGAGGGAAGATGACCCGATGCGAACTGCGCAGAGGGTGTTCATAGCGTCGGCCATGGGCGCCTTCCTGGTGACGGCCAACGCGTCGACCATGAACGTGGCCTTTCCCGATCTGGCGGCCAGCTTCCATGACGCCTCCCGAGGCGATCTCACCTGGGTGTTGAACGTGTTCACCATCACGTTCGCGGCGCTGCTCATCCCCGCCGGTCGATTGGCGGACCGTTTCGGACGTCGCGAGGTCTTCAGCATCGGGCTGGCGGTGTTCGCGGTGTCCTCATTGGCGGTGGGTGCCGCCCCCAGCCTTCCCTTCATGTTGGCGGCCCGGATGGCGCAAGGCGTCGGCGGAGCGCTGGTCACCCCGTCATCACTGGGGTTGTTGCTGGCGTCAACACCGATGGCCGAACGCACCGCCACCGTGGCCCGCTGGGGTTCCATGACCGCTCTAGGGGTAGCGGCGGGCCCCTCGCTGGGGGCACTGATCATCGACGTGGGCGGGTGGCGCTGGGCCTTCTTGCCGTTGCCGCTCCTGAGTCTGGGCGCGTTTCTGTTGGGGCGGGGAGCGCTGCCGGACACCATGTCGGACCCCGACGCGCCCCTGCCCGACCTGGCCGGGGCGGTGTTGCTGGCGGGGTCGATGGCGTTGCTGAGCTTTGGGATCATCGAGATACGACCGTGGGGGCTGATCTCGACCGGCGTTCTGGGTGCACTCGCGGCGGCAGTGGTGCTGGGCGTGGTGTTGGTGCTGCGCTCACGACGTCACCCGGCGCCGGCGCTACCGGTGGCGTTGTTCTCGATCCGCTCGTTCTCCGCCGCCAACTTGGCCACCACGGTGCAGAGCGGCGCGCTGTCCGCCACGCTGCTGGTCAACATCCTGTGGCTCACCGGCGGTTGGGGCTACTCGGTGTTCGTCGCCGGTCTGGCAACGCTGCCCTCCCCGGTGGTGGTGGCGTTGATCGCCCCGACCATGGGCCGCCTCGGCACCCGCTATGGGGTTCGGGCCATCGCCGTACCGGGATCGTTGGTATGGGCGTTGGGCATCTGTGGATATCTGTTTTTGGTACAGGAGGAGCCGAACTTTTGGATTGCCTGGTTCCCGGCCGCAGTGGTGGTTGCGGTCGGTATCGCCATGACGTTCCCGCTGGTGAGCGCAGCGGCGGTGGTCGACGTCCCGCCCAACCAGTTCGCGGTGGCCGGCGGGGTGAACAACGTGGGTCGGCAGCTCGGCGCCACCATCGGCGTGGCGGTGCTGGTGTCGGTGCTGGGCGACGGCGTGCAGCTATCCTCGTTCCGCTCGGCGTGGACCATCGTGGCGCTGGCGGGTCCGATGTCCGCCCTGGCTCTGCTGCTGCTCCCGGCCGAAGCCGGCAAGCGCCGTTTCGACGGGCCCGCCCGGCCGGCGACGTCGCCCGCTCCCGCTCGATGAGCGCAGCTCCCGGCGGCTCCAGCTCAGCCGGCCAGGGCGGAAATGGCTTGCGCCCAGCTCACGAACTTGTTGTTGGCCAGATCCCCAATGGTCTTGATGCCCAGCGCTTTGGCCAGGGCCTCGGCGTCCGCTTGCGACACGCCCTGCAACGCCGCCACCGGGGCCTTCACCAGCTCGGCGAATGACTGCTGCTCATACGCCTTGTCCACGAACTTCGAGATATCGGCCACAGGTTTCTCCGTCATCGCACCAACGGGACCGGCGATCGACCCCACCACAAAGTAGCTCCTCCCGGACATGTGAACGGCGGCCGCCCGGGGTCCGGAAACTGCCCCGTGGGCTCAGACGACGAGGCCCACTCGGTCAATCTGACGTCAGGGGAAGCGATTTTCGCTACTCGAGGGCTTCGGCGATGGCCAATTCGGCGATGCGGTCGTCGTCGTAACCCAAGATACCGTGGAGTACCTCGTGGCTGTGTTGGCCGTAGGTGGGCCCAGCCCAATCGTACCCGCCGGGGCTGCGGGACAAGCTGTAAGGGGGATGATCGACCACCACCGAACGGGCGACCGGATGCGGTACCCAACGGAACATCCCTAGCTCGGCCAACTGTGGGTCGACCCAGATGTCGGGCGCCTCGGACACCAGGTGGGCCGGCACACCGTGAGCCTGCAGGCGTGAGGTCAGACCGGCGGGGTCCTGGCGGGCGGTCCAGGCCCCCACCACGCCGTCAAGCTCCTCGCGCCGGGCCACGCGCTCGGCGCCGCTGAGCCCGGCCAAATCACCACGTCGCATCTCCACACACAAGGAACGCCACTGCTCGTCGGTTTCACACACCACCGCGATCCAACGGTCCGCGCCCGCCGCCGGGTACACACCGTGCGGAGCCTGATCGGGATCGAGGTTGCCGGCCCGGGTGAGCTTCGCCTCGCCGGCTTGACGGGCCAACAGCGCCGGGGTCAGAAAATGGGTGGCTGCCTCCATCTGGGAGAAGTCGAGGTATTGGCCCTGCCCGGTACGGCGGCGGTGGTCGAGCGCAGCCAGGACGGCCATGGTGCTGAAGCGGGGCGAGGTGAAATCGGTGTACGCCATGTACGGGCCGGCCGGCGCCCGATCAGGCCAGCCGGTCAGATCGAAGAACCCCGCCACCGCCGCCGCCAGGTTGCCGAACCCGGCGAAGTTGGCCATGGGACCGCTCTGACCCATGACGCAACTCGACAACATGACCAGCCCGGGGTTGAGCCCCGAAAGCACGTCATAACCCAATCCCATGGCGGCCATAGTGCCCGGAGTGAACGATTCGGTGACCAGATCGGCCCAGCGAGCCAGATCCTTCACGACCTCCCGGGCCTGGGGCTTGGACAGGTTCAACGCCAGGCCCATCTTGCCAGCGTTGGCCACATGCCAGGTGATGGCGTTCTCCTGATCGGGGATGTCGTCACGGTGACCGAGGGCCGCCCTCAAGATGTCCGGCCGACGTTCGGACTCGATGCGCACCACCGTCGCCCCCCAGTGGGCCAACACCCGGGTCGCCAAGGGCATGGCCGCCACCCAGGCCAGATCCAACACCTTGATTCCGGCCAATGGTTTGGCGGCCTCACCATGTGCCTCTGCCGTACCGGACCGTGTGGTATGGCCGACGGTTGGGGCCCGGTCGGGAAGCGCTCCCCCACCCACGCGCTGCGGAGCCGAACCAAGCTGCGGCAACGGGGTGCCGGCTGCTTTCACCATCGCACCGGGATGACGGAGCCCGTCGACGGTCTCCCAGTAGCCGCGAGCGTTGAGTTGTGGGCTGGCCAACACATCATCGAGATCGGCGACGGGCACGATCAGCAACTGCCGCTCGGACGCCGCGGCGGCCAACTCCGCCTTGGTCTTGGTGGCGGTGAAGGCTTCGATCTCGTCCATGATCTCGGCGAAGTCGGTCAGGCTGTACTCGCCTTGTTGGATCTTGATGGCGAACTCCACGTAGTCCCGGGCCAGGGTCACGTCACGGCAGGCGCCCTCTTCATGCATCCACTCGATGAGCCGCCGGGTAAAGGGACCGCCCATGGGACCGAACAGCAGGCTCACCACCACGTGCCCGTCACTGGCCGGGTAGACCCACCGTACCTGAAGGGTTCCGATGAACACCCCGCCGCCGGATCGTTTGGGGGTGGGCAGACCGGCCGGGGGGTTCAACGTGGAGGGCAACGACGCGCCCAGCACCGACGCCTGCACGGAGCAGTCCACCCCTTGGCCCATGCCGCTGTTGGCGCGTTCGGTGAGGGCCACCAGCACGCCCACCACCCCCTCGCAACAGGCGTGCATCCACGCCTGTGGTAGCACGGTTCGCACCGGCGGTCGGTCGAAGTCACCAGTCACCGCCATCTGACCGCTCGAGGCCATCAGCGTCAGGTCGGTGGCCAACCAGCCGGCCTTGGGTCCGGTGCGACCGAACGGCGTCAACGCCAAGGTGATGAGGGTGGGATTCGCTGCCCGTAGCCCATCGAGGAAGGCGACCTCGGCGGGCGAACCCTGGGCGATCACCACGTCGACGTCGGCGGCCAGTGCGGCGAGATCCTCTGACCCGGCAACCGTGACCGATTGCTTGCCCCGGTTGTAGGCAGTGAACCACACGTCGCGCCGGTGGCCACCGGGCGGTTCGGCCAAGAACACCTCGGCACCGAGTTGCGCCAAGAGGAAACCGGCCATCCAGCCGTCACGTCCACTGGCATCAAGGATCCGGTAGGGCTGCAGCATGGCCGGTCACTCCCGTTGGCGACGGTGTCGAGCCCATCCTGTCACCCACCGCTGCCTGTTGCCGTCAGCCCGATGCCCGGGCGGCAGGCAGCGGGCGGCTGATAGCGTCCGAAGTCCGCTTTGAGCGAGTGGATAGCAACCGCTTCCGAAGTGAAGGAACGCCGAACATGGGAGGCTCGCAGGTCCTGTCAGACGATGATGTCCGCTGCTATCGGAGCAACGGTTTCATGGTGCCGGAGTACCGACTTCCTGACGAGCTCCTCCGCCGTTTGCAGGCCGCCACTCAGCAGCTGATCACGGACCGCCCGGATCTGATTGACGAGCCGATCGTCGGTCCGCACCTGCCCGGCGGCGGCAAACACGGGCTGTACGCCGACCGGGCGTTCCTCGACGTGGCGACCGACCCCGGATTGCTGGACATCGTTGAGCGGCTCACAGCGCCAGACCTCATCCTGATGAACGCCTTGATGTTCTACAAACGGGCCGAGCAGGGCCCCAAGGTGCCGTGGCATCGGGACGGTTTCGCGCTACCCATCGAGCCCATGGGGGGTACGAGCGTGTGGATAGCGGTCACCGAGAGCACCACCGCCAACGGCTGCCTTCGGTTCATCCCCGGCTCACATCTGAGCACCAATCCGGGCACGCACGATCCGCGGGCGGCGACGCAACCACATAGCTGCCAAATCAATCGACGTGCTCGCGAAGGCGGTGGCACCGTTTTCCTCGGTCGTGAGTTACCACCGGCACTCGGCCGTGAAGTGTCGTTCACCGGGTCGCCACTCTCCGCCGAACGGGCGTGCGAAACCGGCTTCCTCAACTACGTCGTGGACTCGGAGAATCCCCTCTCGTAAGGAAGCCTTGTCGTCGTGATGCGGCGTTCAGCTGAACGCCGCCACCGCGCTCGGCCCCTCAGCACCTCGCCATACCGCGAGCGCCAACAAATCCCGATTCGCACGTCCATCCTTTCTAATGGCCCCCCTAGTCACGGGCTGAAAAACCGGCGGGAACAGGACCGCCCTATATCCGGGCCAGTGGAGTGGGTACCCCGGCCACCCCGGGGCGGGCCCGGAAGATGCTGCCGCCCTTGGACTCATCGTCAAGGTTGTCAGCGGTGACGATGTACAACTCGTCGTGGCCCGGTCCACCGAAGGCGCAACTGGTCACGGCCTTGGCCGGTACCACCACCTCGCCGATGAGGTCACCGGCAGGGTTGAGCTTGGCCACCCGACGCCCACCGACATGCGCTACCCACAGATTTCCGTCGCCATCCACACACATACCGTCTGGTATTCCACGCTCGAAGGCGGCGCGTCCCAGGTGGCGACGATTGGAGACCGAGCCGTCCTCGGCCACGTCGTGGGCCCACACGCCCTTGGTGGTGGAGTCCGAGTGGTAAAGGGTGCGGCCATCGGGCGAGAAGCCGATGCCGTTGGAGACCTCCACCCCGTCGTAGAGCACGGTGGCGGCGCCGTCGAGCCCGATGCGGTAACACTCCCCCGGCGCCCGCACCCCGTTGGGATCGAACAGGTCGCTACGAACGCTGCCCACCACCACCCGGCCCTCAGAATCTGGTTGGAGGTCGTTCCAATGCCCGATGGTGTCATCGTGCAACACCACCCGGGTTTCGCCATCTCTCCAGTGGATGACATCAGCGCCGGACAGCACCAGGCCGCCATCGGCATGCAGCGCCAGGCCACCCACCATTCGACGCTTGGGCAACAGCGCCGTGACTGTGCCATCAAGATCACGGCGGAACACACCGCCCTTGGTGGCGTCGGTGAAAAACAACGTTCCGGTGGCATCGGTGCGTGGTCCCTCGACCAAACCGAACCCCCAAGCCAGCAGCTCCAGATCCATGGGCCGGCACCGTAGCCGCCCTCGGATCCACCCGCGGGCGCGGCGCACAGTGGAGGCTCGATCTACCCCTTCACGTAGGCGAGCTTCTCCGAGATGCGGTCACCAACCACCCGGAAAAGGTCCACCCCGCGAACGTGCCCGTCGGCCCAGCTGTAGCGCCACCGTTGCACCACGCGGTCACCAGCGGCGATGGTCTCCTCAACCTCGAAGTGGCTGTCGGCATCAGCGAAGATCGGTTTCCAGGCCTCCCCGATCGCGATGAGCCCCTGGTGACGCTCCCCGTCGGGCGCCGGTCCGGTGGAGTCAAACACACAATCCTCGGTGAGCATTGACAGGGACCGCTCCAGATCGTGCTCGGCCCACGCCGCCCCGAAGGCCGTCACGATCGCCACCGGATCCTGCGTTCCCGCTCCGGTGGCGGAGGGTGGCCGGGCGTAGTTGGATGCCGCGAACCAGTCCACGACGACCGCCGGCTCGTCGCCCACCACCCAGGCGTCGTGGCCGCTTGGCAACGAGGTCACGTCGCCCGGCCCGGCAACCAGTTCGGTCCCGTCGTCCATGCGAATGCCGATCCGTCCGCTGACGTGGTATTGGAAGTGCGGCGCCTCACAGCTCTCGGTGCCGGCGATGGGCTTGACATCGTTCGACCAGCGCCAGCCCGGCTCGAGGACCAGGCGGCCTATCTGGGTGCCACCGATCCCCACGATCTCCGCCCGGCCGTTGGAAAAGGTGCGGGTCTCGTCGGGATGCTCGAACGTGAAGTGTTCAGTCTGCTGGCGCATTGGTCGCCCCTTGGGAACGGTCGATGTTTGGTGTCCCCCGGGGTGCCCGGGGCTGCTAACCTTACCTACTAGTAGGTAAATGTCAAGGGGTGTGCGTGACTCGACGGCAACGAAACGGCGATACTGCGGCGGTGGCACTTGACGTGGCCGAGCGACTGGCGCAGACCCGTGGCTTCAATGGGTTCAGCTACGCCGACATCGCGACCGAACTCGGCGTGACGACGGCTGCGCTGCACTACCACTACGCCGGCAAGGCCGAGTTGGGCCAGGCGCTCATCGATCGTTACGCCATCCGCTTTGCCGGCGCGCTGGTGGACATCGACGCTACGGCGCAGCCCGCCCCGGCCAAACTCGCTGCCTATGTCGAGATCTATCGCGGGGTGCTCACGGAGGGTCGCATGTGCCTGTGCGGGATGCTCGCCGCCGAGCACGAGACACTGCCCCCGGCGATGCGCCAGGCCGTGGTGGGCTTCTTCGCCCAGAACGAAACGTGGCTCGCCGCCGTGCTCGAAGCTGGACGCGCCCGCCGGTCACTCCGCTTCGACGGACCGCCCACTGACGCAGCGCAGACACTGGTGGGTGGGCTGGAGGGAGCGCTGCTGCTCGCCCGACTGCGGCAGGACACGCAGCTCTTCGACACCGCCGCAGCACGCCTTCTGCGCGGCTTTCAGCGATCAGCCCGCGCCCATACTGTTTAGCATTTATGTTGGAATTGAGGTCAATACCCACCGCCCAGTTTGGCGTGATCCCAGCTGAGGATCTTCTCGGCGTGGACCTTCACCACCAGCCGCTTGGGCGCACTCGATTCCGCTGCAGCCTGATTGGCGATGCCGTAACGCTGCTTCATCGATTCCCAAAGCGCCGACACCTTGGCCGGATCATCGATCAGCTCGGCCTGCCCCATCAAGTGCACGCCTTTCAGTTCCCGATACTTCACCCCGCTGTCCACGATCATGCCGATGGAGGGGTTGCGTTCCAGGTTCTTGACCTTCTGCGCTTTACCATAGGTCCAGAAGCTGGGCACGCCGTCCACAAACCCATAGTTCATGGCCACCATGTGGATGCTGCCCCCCGGCCCGATGGTGCCGATGCGACACAGATGCGGTTCGCTGAGATAGGCGTCGATCTCACTGGGGGACATGCGGATGAGCTCACGGCGCGACATGCCCAGCAGCGTAGTGGCCGACTACCCGACGATCAGCTCCTCGGTCCGGGAGGGGACGGTGTCGAGCAACGCCTGTGGATTGTGAGCGACGCCGCCCAGGTAGACCTGTCGCAGGCGGCGCAGGGCCTTGGGGTCACGCAGCGGGTCGCCGTCCACGATCAACAGGTCCGCCCACCGACCGGGGGCCACCGCGCCGACGTCGGCGTCGCGTCGAAGGTAGGTGGCGGCCACCGAGGTGACGGACTTTATGGCGGCCATGGTCCCGATGGCCTCCGCCAATAGCTCCAGTTCCCGCAAAAGGGCGAAACCCGGCGGCGGATAGGCCAGGGCGCCGCAATCGGTACCGCCCACCACCACGCCTCCGGCCTCGAACAGCCGCCGGGTGGCCTCCTGATGCTTCTCCAAGGCCAGCGCCCCACGTTCCAGGTTGAAGCCGGGGTGGACATCCCAGTCGGTACGGTCGGGACGGCGGGCCCGCAACGGTTCCATCCGTTCCAACGCCATGGGCGCGATGAACCGTCGATCATGGTCGGCGCAGGCCGCTTCGACACCGCACTTGGCCACCCACAGCAGGTCCAGCGTGCTGCCCATGTGGACCTGGTGATCGACCATGGCCCCCAACCAGGCTTGAGCCCGGGGCCCCTCGAGATCGGCCTCGATCCAGCCTTTCATGGTCAGACGCCAGAAGTTGGTGTCCATGGCGGTCACGTCAAACCCGGGACCGAAGCGCAGATCCAGGGCACAAATGTCGTTGTACGGCGAGATCCACACGTGCTCCAGCCCATCGATGCCGGCCTCGATCAACTCCATGGACGTGGAGTAACCGAGGTGGCCCGTCACCGGAACCCGCCTATCAACGAAGCGGATCACCGCCTTGGCCGTGTCCGGGGGCAGCGTGAAGTACAACTTGACCCCATCCACCCCGGCCTCGAGCAGGCCCCCCACCTTGCCCGACACGTGCTCCGGCGAGGGCAGGAAATCGAGCATCTCGTACAACCCACTACCGGGAGGCATGGAGGGGACGGAGCCGTCCAACAACGGCCCGTACACGTACATGCGGGGCCCCAACTGTGCCCCGGAGGCCAGATCGGCCCGCAGCGCCAGCGTCTTGTCCAAGCGGCCGCCGACGTCACGAACCGAGGTCACCCCCGCTGCCAGGAACAGCGGCAGGCTGGCCCGGTCCATCAGGGTGGCGTGCACGTGGGTGTCGATGAGACCCGGTAGCACGGTGGCACCAGCAACGTCGACCACCTCGGCGTGCGCCATGTCAGGCGTCCCGTTCTCTATGGCCCGAACGCGGCCATCCTCAATCAGCACCGACTGATCATCCCGAGCGGTATCCCCCAGCCCGTCAATGAGTCGGCAGCGGGTCAGCAACAATGGCCGTGACATGGTTCCCCCTGGGTCCGCGCCCGCAGCATGGCGTCCGGCGCACCGTAGCGGACCCGGATCGTGCGGGCGACGGCCACGACGTCGGCACCCGTCGAGAGCGCCCCGACCTACCTTGTCGTATTGCGCGAGACGTTCCTGGGGGTTCTCCTCCTCAAGGGTGTTCGGATCTGCGCTGACGAAGTGGTGATCTCACCAGGATCGGGCGACGAATGGTAGACAGGCCACCAGTCCAGAGCCGCCAGGGGGCACCCACCATGAATGCCGAACCCACTATCGTCGATCTTGTGGGCGCCTGGTTCGCCGCCGCGACCCGTGGCGAACCATCGTTGGTCGAACGCCACATCTCTCCCGGGCCCGGCTCCCGTCTCATCGGCAGCGCCCCCGAAGAGTGGCTACAGGGAGGCCCGCAGATCACCGAGTTCCTGCGAGGCGAAGTGACCGGTGCCGGCGGCGACGTGACGTTCACACCCTCGGACACCGAGGCCTTCTCCCACGGCGATGTCGGCTGGGCGGCGACCAGGCTGACCATCTCGCTGCCCGATGGCAAACGCATCACCCCCCGCTGGAGCGCGGTGTTCGTCCGGGAGGAAGGCGTCTGGCGCTTCGTGCAGACCCACGCCTCCATCGCGGTTCCGAACGAGGACGTCGGCTGGACCTACGAGTGAGCGAGGAACGGTTCTAGGGACGGAGTCACCGCGGTTCGTGGTTGGTCCTGGCTTTGACGGGCCCCGCCGACGCGGGAAGGCTGGTGACGTGAACGACTCGAGCGGCTTACCTGCCGATGGTGCCCGGCTGGGACTATTCGGTGGCCAACCTGTCGCGGGTGCCGGTGGTGGCCGCGGCGTTGGGGTCCCTGGCCGGGTTGCCGGCGATCGAGACCACAGCGGCGCATTTCTCGGTGATGGTCAAGGGTCAGGCTCAGGTTTTCGTGGCCGGGCCGCCGCTGGTGAAACCGGCCACCGGGGTCGACATCGACAAGGAGACCCTCGGCGGTTGGCAGGAGGCCATACGGACCGGTTCGGTGGACGCCGCGGTTGACACCGAGCAGGAGCCGCTTGACCTGTTGCGAAGGGTGCTCGGTTACCTGCCCTCCAACGTGTGGCAACTCCCGCCCCGTGCCGCGTCCGAGGATGATCCGGGTCGAATGGATCTATCATTGCGTTCGCTGGTGCCGCGGACCCGTCGTCCATTCAATGTTCGACGGTTGTTCGATTGCGTTGTTTCGGTACGAGCCCTTCGGCGAGCGAACCTGGGAGCTACACCCGAACCTGACGCCATAGGACGCTTGCTATGTGGCGTTGGCCGAGTCCCTCGACGCACCCCTGGCAACGCTCGACGGCCGGCTGACCCGCGCCCCAGGCCCTCGTTGCTCGTTTCTGACCCCGGGCACGTAACCAGCCTGACCCGATCTCCGCAGCCAGGACAACCGCCGGCAACTGGTGGGATCCATCGCTGTTGACCACCGGAAAGACCCACGCGCCGCCAGCGCGCCGATAGCCCACGGCGTACACCACACGATCATCGCCGCCTTGGCTTCCTGCAGTTCCTCGACCGTGACCCATCCAACGCTCATGGTCCCAGTATTGATCCGGACCGGGGGATCGGTCCCACGAGTTCGCCGCCGTCCCAGCGAGCGGAGACCGAACCGGCCTACGGTGCTGCCATGGATAGCGACGCCGCCACCGCCGGCAGCATCACCCGGGCACCGATCTCGGGCGGCATCAATGCCGACGAGGACTATTGGGACGCCCTCGACCGAGGCGAGTTCCGGTTGCCGCGCTGCGCGTCGTGTCATCGCTGGCGCTGGCCGGCCAACTGGCGTTGCGCCGATTGTGGCGGGTGGGACCAGGAGTGGGTCGAGGTCATACCCAACGGTACGGTGTACTCCTGGACCCGGTCGTGGATGACCTTCGACCGGATCGCCGGGCGGGCCGCCGATGTGCCTTTCGTCGTGATCCTGGCCGAAGTCCCCACCGCCGACAATGCGCGGGTGCTCGGCGTGCTCAGCGGGAGCGAACACGGCCTGGCCATCGGCGCCCCGGTTCGCGGCATCATCACCCCGCCGAGCGAGAAGTCATTGGGCTATCCCAGCCTGTGCTGGACCCTGGAAGGCCACTGACATGCCCGGTGGTATGCGAGGGGCGACGGCCATCGTGGGCATCGGCCAGGTGCCGCACTACAAACGGGGCACGGCCCCCGAGCCGGAGATGAAGCTGTGCCTGCGGGCCATCGTGGCCGCCTGTGAGGACGCCGGCATCGCCCCGGGCGACATCGACGGGTTCGTGTCCTACGGGTCCGAGCGCAACGAGGGCCAGAAGCTGATGGCGGCACTGGGCACGAAAGACCTGCGCTTCGCCTCCTTGGTGTGGGGCCATGGTGGCGGCATCCCGGGGGCGTTGGGGTTGGCCGCCTGCGCCATCATCGCCGGGCAGGCCGAGACCGTGGTGGTCTACCGGGCCATGGCCGAGAGCGCCGGTCGCCGGCTCCGGCTGGCGGTGGCCCAGGACGACACCGCCGCCCAATACCTCGTGAACGGGCTCGACGCACCCGCGGAGATCTGTGCCCTGCGCACCCAACGGTTGCTGGAAGCGGACGGTGTCCCCCGTTCCACCATGACAGCCATGGCTCTGGCCTCCTATCACCACGCCCGCAACAACCCCGCCGCCAGCGGGTTCGCCGTCCCCCTGGATGAGGCCATCTACAACGATTCACGGTGGGTATCGGAGCCGTTCCACCTCTTCGACTGCTCCCGTGAGAACGACGGGGCGGCCGCGGTCATCCTGGTCAGCGCCGAGCGGGCCCGGCATCTGGCCGAGCGCCCGGCGTATCTGCTGTCGGCGCCGATGGGCTGCGGCGCCGGATGGGGGTCCCTGGAGGAGAACCACCGGCCGTACTCGTCGTCGGGGTTCGGCAGTGTGGCCCGCCGGCTGTGGGCCGAATCAGGCTTCGGGCCGGCCGATGTGAACGTGGTGCAGGTCTACGAGAACATGACCGGGCCAGGCGTGGCGGCGCTCATCGACCACGGATTCTGCACGCCGCAGACCGCCGGGGAGGTGCTGACATTCGACAATTTGATCGCCCCCCACGGCCGGCTGCCGGTCAACACCTCGGGCGGGAACCTGGCCGAGGGGTTCATCCACGGCATGGGCTTGGTGCCCGAGGCGGTGCGTCAGATCCGCGGCACCTCCTGCAACCAGGTCCCCGGGGCGGCATTGTCGATGATGACCGGCGGACCGGCGGACACCTTGCTGTCCTCGGCGTTGCTGGGCAGCGCCGACACGCTCTGAGCTGATCCGATCCGACCCGCCCGACCTATGCTCCGGCCCACCGCTGCACACTGCCGAAGGAGCGCGCCCATGTCGTTGATGGTGACCGACCCGCTACGACACTGGGCCCGCTACGCACCGGACGCGACCGCCATCGTGTTCGACGGGGGGGATCGGGTCAGCTACGGCGAGCTCGATCGGTGGTCGGACACCGTGGCCGCCAGACTGCGTGACGCCGGCGTCGGGCCCGGTGACCGGGTGGGCATCGTGGGCAACAACAGCTTGGAGTGGTGCGCCGGGTCCCTCGGTGCGCTCAAGGCCGGGGCCATCGTGGCCTGTTACAACCATCGCCTGGTGGCCCATGAGTTGCGCTACCTGATCGACAACTCCGATCCCACGGTGATCCTGACCGGGGTCGAGCACTTGGGCCGTCTCGGTGAGATCGAGGGTTTGGCCGACAGGGTGGCACTGGTCTCCTTGGCTGACGTCGTGACCGACCGTACCGCGCCGCATCGTGAGATCAGCCCGGTCATGGTGGACCCCGACACCCCGGCGGTGATCGTGTACACCAGCGGCACCACCGCCCAGCCCAAGGGGGTGACGTTCAGCCATCGCACCACGTTCAGCTTCATCTTCGAGTGGAGCCTCATGGAACCGGCCTACCAGCACGGGGCGCGGATGATCTTTGTGTTGTCGTTGGGCGGGGCGCCGGGGATCCTGTGGGCATTGCTCCACATGACCACTCATGGGGCCACCATCTTTCTGGAGACCGGCTTCGAGCCCCGTAGCACCCTGCGCCGCCTGGTGGAGGATCGCATCGACATCATGATGGGGGTCCCGGTGCTGTTCGAACAGATTGCAGCGCTCCCCGAGTTCCATTCGGCTGACCTTTCGGCGCTGAAAGCCACCACCGTGGGCGGGGCCCGGGTTCCGAAGCCAACCCTCGAGGCGTGGCTGGCCAAGGGGGTGGCGTTGCGTCAGATCTACGGCATGACCGAACTGGGTGGTTCCTCCATCGGCAACGCCAAGGACCAGGCCGCCAACCGGCCGGAATCCGTCGGCCGACCGTCAATGTTCACCGAACACCGGGTGGTTCGGCCCGACGGCAGCGACTGCGACCCTGGTGAGCCGGGCGAGATCATCGTGCGGGGACCTTCGGTGACACCGGGGTATTGGCGCAACCCGGAGGCCACCGCGGAGGCCATTCGGGACGGGTGGTTCCACAGCGGCGACGTGGGCGTACTGGATGCCGAGGGGTATCTCCAGATCGTGGATCGACTCAAGGACATGATCATCTCCGGCGGTTACAACATCGCCCCGTCCGAAGTGGAGAGTGTGATCCAGGAGATTCCCGGGGTCGAGGAAGTGGCGGTGATCGCCGTCGATGATGCCAAGTTCGGCGAGGCCCCTGCTGCCATCATCAAGGCCTCGGAGCCTCTGGACCCTCATGCCGTCGTGGCCCATTGCGCCACCCGATTGGCCGACTACAAGTTGCCCCGCTACGTGGTGCAAGTCGAAGATCCCCTGCCCCGCATGCCCAGCGGCAAGATCGCCAAGCGGGATCTGCGCCGGGACTTCGCCCACCTGCCCACCACCGCCACCAAGGTCCGCTGAGATGGGGCGCTCATCCTTCATCGCCGCCACTCGTACCGTACAGTATCCCGGACCGGAGGCCACGGCCCGTCTGCTGGCCAACGTACGCAACGGTACGTGCGACCTGGCCCCCGACGTGTTGGTGGTGGACCCTTCGGTCTTCACCAGTGCCGAGATCGCCCGCCTGGAACGGGAGCGGGTGTTCGGTCAGGTGCCGTTCGTGGTGGCCCACTGCTCGGAGATCGCCGCCACCGGGGACTTCATCCGGCTTCATCTGCCCAACAGCGAGGCCCTACTGGTACGCCAGGAGGACGGCTCGGCCCGAGCGTTCCTCAACGTCTGCCGACATCGGGGCAACCTGCTCGAAGCCGGCGAGCAGGGCAGCTGCCGGGCCTTCACCTGTCCCTACCACGCTTGGTCCTACGGTCGGGACGGGCAGCTGCGGGCGGTGACCTTCGAGCACACGTTCGGGGACATCGATCACGCTGGGGCCGGGTTGGTGCCGTTGCCGACCGCTGAGCGTCACGGGTTGATCTGGGTCATCGACAACCCCGCGGCCACCGTCGACCTCGACTCCTGGCTGGGTGCGGAGCTGAACCAGTCCCTGGGCGCGTCGCAGTTGGAGGAGTTCACCTGCATCCGTTCCGAGGGATTTGACGAACCGGTGAACTGGAAGATCATGCAGGACGCCTTCGTGGACGGCTATCACCTGCAGTTCGTGCACGCTCGCAGCGCGGGGCCGTATTTCTATAACAATCGCCACGTGTTCGAACCACTCGGTCGGCACGTGCGGTTCTACGCCGCCCGCAAGAGCATCGACCGCCACCTCGATGAGCTGACCGCCTCCACCGATCCCACCGGCCCCGCAGTGCTGGACCACGTGACCATGTCCCATTTCGTGGCCCCCAACGTCACCCTGTTGCGCCAGCCGGACCACTATCAGCTGCTGTCGTTCCTGCCCCACCCCAACGACCCCTGCCGTTGCCGCATGGAGATGCGCCTGATCGTGCCGCCGCTGGAGCGCACCGGGTTGGACCAGGCAGCCTGGGCCACCATGTGGGATCGCAACTGGGACATCCTCATGGCGGTGCTGCGGGACGAGGACTTCCCTTTGCTGCGCGGCGCCCAGCAGGCCCTGCGCAGCGCCGGCGCCGGGCCCCTGACCTACGGCCGCAACGAGCTTGCCAACCAGGTTTTTCACCAAGGCGTGACGGACTGCATCACCGAGAAGTGAGCCCGCGCACCTTCAGTGGATGGCACCGGCGATGACCAAGTCGGTGATCCGCTCGTCGCTGTAGCCCAACAGACCGGACAGGACGTCCTGGGTGTGCTGGCCCAACACCGGACCAGCCCAGCGGGCCCGCCCGGGGGTTCGCTCCAGTCGCACCGCCGGGCCCTCGACCCACGCCAAGCCGTGCAACGGATGGGGCGCCTGGTAGAAGTGCTGACGGTGCTGCAGCTGCGGATCGGCCAGGCACTGCGGGGAATGCTGCACGGTATGGGCCGGAACTCGGCGGGCCTGGCACTGGAGCGTTCGCTCATCGGGATCGGCACCGGTGGTCCATCCGCTGATGAGCGCGTCGATCTCCTCGGCGCGCTGACGACGTTGGTCCACGCTCAGGCCGGCCAGATCAGCCCGGCCCAGCAACTCTGCCAACGCCGCCCACTGCTGATCGTCGGTGCAGGCGATGGCGATCCAACGATCCTCGCCGGGCTGGCCCGCCCGGTAGATGGCATGGGGAGTGTGATGGCGATCGGTGTTGCCCTGGCGGGTGGCTACCACCGCGTTGACGTTCCACTCCAGCAACGCCGGCGCCAGGAACTGCAAGCTCGACTCGGCCTGGGACACATCGATCCACTGACCCTGACCGGTGCGTCGGGCGTGGTCGTAGGCACCGAGGATGGCCAGCGCCGCGAACCGGGGCGACACGTAATCGGTATAGGCGGTGAACGGCCCGGCGGGGGCCCGATCAGGCCATCCCGTCATCTCGGTGAACCCGGTGATGGCCGCGGCCAGGTTGCCGAACCCGGAGAAGTCCGCGTAGGGGCCGCGCTGGCTCATGAGCGAACTCGACACCAACACCACCGACTCGTTCACCGCCCGCAGATCCTCGTAGCCCAGGCCCCACCCGTCAAGCACGCCGGGGGTGAACGATTCGTAGACCACATCAGCCCAGCGGGCCAGGTCGAGGGCCACGGCCCGGCCCGCGGCGGTGGTCAGGTCCAGCTGCAACGAATGCTTGCCTGCCGTCACGCAGTGCCACAACACGGTGTCATCAGGCCCGCCCAAGCCGGCCATGAACGGACCCGAGGCGCGCATGGCGTCGGTGCGGGCCTCCGTCTCGATGCGCACCACGGTGGCGCCGTGGTCGGCCAACAATCGACTGGCGGCCGGTCCGGCCAAGACCCACGAGAAATCGAGGACTCTCATGCCGTCGAGGGCCCGCTCGTCCGTTGCGTCGGCCGCTCCCGTCGGGTTCTTCACGGCAGCGCCCGCCGTGGGGCGGCGTTGCAGCAGGTTCGGCAGCTCGGGCTCGTGCTCGCCGAGACGGGGTGGCGGGCCGAGGCGGTGCAACGGGGTGGCGCTGGCCCGGGCCCAGCGGCCGGGAAAGCGAACCGGGCGGTCCACCGGGAGAACAGCGACCAGGTCCCAATAGTCGTCAAACTCGAACTGCTCGAAGCGGGCCACGTCCGCGACGGTGGCCACCGGCGCCATCAGCAACCGACGCTGGCGGGCCCCCGCGAACAGCTCGGCCTTGGTCTTGGAGGCCGCGAAGGCCGCCAGCGCGGCGGTGGCCTGGCGCAGGACGTCAGGGTCGAGGCGGTCGGAGAAGATCAACTCGAAGAAGGAGACGTAGTCCTGGTCACGCAGCTCGGCGCTGCAAAAGCCCTCTTCGTGGACCCAGGCCATGAGCGACTGGGTGAACCGGCCGATCATATCCCCGAAAAGGAACAGGATGGCCACGTGCCCGTCCTTGGCGGGATAGACGAAGCGCAGGTCATAGGGCCCGATGCGAATACCGCCCGACGCCCGCCGATTCAGACCGGCGCCGACGGCCGCGGCCAGCATGGTGTACTGCGAGGCGGCCATCAGCGACTGCTGCGCCGAAGCGTCCACGTGTTGGCCCCGGCCGGAGCGGCTGCGTTCGATCAGCGCGCAGGCCACCGCCACCGCGGCGTCGGCCCCGGCATGCAGGAACGCCTGTGGTTCGCTGATGCGCACCGGCGGGCGATCGGCGTCACCGGTGATCACCGCCTGCCCGCTGGCGGCCGCGATCGTGAGGTCCGACGCGGCCCAGTTGGCCTTGGGCCCGTCGCTGCCGAACGGTGAGATCGACACCGTGATCAACGCCGGATGGGCGGCGCGCCAAGCGGCCAGATCCACCGCCAGCGCTCCCGATTCGATGACCGCGTCGGCGGTGGCCATCAGGGCGTCAAGATCGACATGGTCGAGGCGGACAGACTTCTTGCCCCGGTTGTAGGCCCAATGGCTGAGTGAGCGCTCGGGACCTGCTTGGCCGGCCAGGAACGGGCCGATGCGTCGAGACGCCACTCCCTCGGGCGGTTCGACGGCGATCACCTCCGCGCCGAGCTGGGCCAAGAAGTAGGCCGCGCTGTCCCCGCGCTCGTCGGTGAGATCCACGATCCGGTACGGCGAAAGCACGCGGGCAACCTACACGCGGACCCTGTTCTAGGGTTTGCCCATGTCCTGGACTGATCGCTTCGCCCACAAGGTCATGTCGTTGGAGCAGGCCGCCGCTCTGGTGCGCAACGGTGATCGGGTGATGGGGGGCCTGCCGGAGCCAGCGGCGTTCCTGCAGGCTCTGGGCCGCCGTGAGGACCTCTCCGATGTTTCGCTGTACCTGGGCGCGCCCCGTGCCGGAGGCGTGTCCGCCGCGCTCAACCCCGCCATCACGCTCTACGCCGGGTTCCTGACCGAGGCGGTGCGCAAGGCAGCGGCGCCGGTCGAGGTTCTGCCAGTGCATTTCAGCGGTTGGACCGGGTTCATCCGGCGCTGGCAGCCCCGGGTGCGGGTGGTGTTGGTGGCCGAGCCGACCCTTGACGGGGTGGTGCATCCGGGCTCGACGGTGGCCAACGACGACGAGTTGGTGCTCGGCGCCAGACCCCATGACGCGGTCGTGATCGGCATAGTTGACCCCAATCAGCCACGGCTTCGGGGCTTCACCTACTCCGTGGACGACTTCGACGTGCTGGTGCCGCTACCAGCCGATACCGAAGCGCCGTTCTACGATTCCCGGCGGGTTTCAGCCCACATCGATGCCGTGTTCCGTCACATCGATGACCTCATTCCCGATGGGGCCACGATGCAGTCCGGTGTCGGGGGTTTGCCCGAAACGATCATGGCCAGGCTGGGCCACAAGCGTGACCTGGGGATCCACACCGAGGTCATGGGGGCCGGCATGGCGGAGCTGCTGGGCACGGGAGCGGTGACCAACGCTCGCAAGACGCTGTACCCGGGCGAGACGGTGTTCACCATCGCCATGCCCGAGGCGCTCGATGCCTTGGCCGCGCATGGCGGCACCCGGCTGGAACGGGCCGCGCTGGTGCTGGATCCCCGCGAGGTGGCGAAGAACCATCAGATGCGGTGCGTGAACGCGGTGTTGCAGGTCGACCTGTTCGGGCAGGGCAACGCCGAGATGCTGGGTGGTCAGCAGTATTCCGGGGTGGGCGGGCAGTTGGACTTCTTGCGGGCGTGCACCTTCGCCGACGACGCCTTGTCGATCCTGGTGCTCGAGTCGACCACCGCCAACGAGACGGTGTCGCGCATCGTGCCGCATGTCGCGCCAAACGCCACCACCGGCGGACGGTACGAGACGCAGGTGGTCATCACCGAGTACGGGATTGCGTGGCTGCAGGACGCCTCGATGGGACAGAAGGCGCAGCGGTTGATCGACATCGCCCACCCCGCCCATCGTGACCGGTTGACCGAAGCCGCCAAGGAGACGGGCCTGCTCTGATCGGGACCGCGGCGACCTCCCCGGCCCACCGGTTCTTCGGCGATCCCCGCAGCCACCAACGGCCGTGCCACACGTGCACTGACGTGGCCCGACGGTTCCCGCTGCACCACCCCATCGACCCTCCTGCCGACCTGTCACACATCAAACACATCCTTGCCGGACGGCTCAATGGCTTCATGAAGGACAACCACGGCCGACAGACCGCCACCCTGTTGTACCTCTACCGCCTCACTCATCTGCGATTAGATCTGCCCAAGATGGCCGCCGCCTGAGCCGTCCGGAGGTGTGCTCCCGGGGCGAACCAGGCCGCTCTCGTAGGCCAGCACCACCGCCTGCACCCGGTCTCTGACCCCGAGTTTCATCAGCAGCCGACTCACGTGCGTCTTCGCCGTGGCCTCACCGATGTACATGCGGGCAGCGATCTCACGGTTGCTGAGGCCGTGGGCCAACAGCGCCAGCGCCTCCTGCTCGCGCTCGGTGAGGTCATCGGGCAGCCTGGTAGCGGGCGTCCTCGGTGCTTCGGGGCGACGCACGAACTCCTCGATCAGGCTGCGGGTGACCGACGGTGAGAGCAGCGCTTCCCCGCCGGCGATGATCCGAACGGCAGCGACCAACTCCTTGGCCGGGGTGTCCTTCAGAAGGTACCCGCTGGCCCCGGCACGAACAGCGGCGAAGACGTACTCATCAAGGTCGAACGTGGTGAGCACCAGCACCTTGGTGGCCAGATCCGCGTCCGCGGCGATCACCCTGGTCGCCTCGATACCGTCCAGTATGGGCATGCGGATATCCATCAGCACCACGTCGGGACGGGTCCGCCGGCACAACTCGATGCCGCGATGACCGTTGTCAGCGTCGCCGACCACCTCGATGTCCGGCTGCGCGTCCAGGATCATGCTGAAGCCCTCCCGCACCAACGCCTGATCGTCGACCACGGCCACCCGGATGGTCACGGTGCTCCCACCCCCGGTTCGGGCACTGGCAGCGCCGCCCGCACCGAGTACCCGCCGCCGGATCTGGGTCCGGCGCTCAAGGTGCCACCGTAGATCTCGACGCGCTCTGCCATCCCCACCAGCCCGTGACCGGGACCGGTGATCGAAGTGGTTGCACCGTGTCCGTCATCGATCACCTCAATCACCAGCGACGCGGCTTCGTACGTGACACGTACCGTGGCGCACGTCGCGGCCCCGGCGTGTTTGCGCACGTTGGTGAGGCCCTCCTGGACAATGCGGTACGCCGCCAACTCGATACCGGCGGGAAGTGCTCGCCGCTGGCCGCTGCAGATGAGCGAGACTGACGGACCCAGCGCATCCGATCCTTCCACCAACGCTGCGATGTCCGCGATGGAGGGCTGGGGGAAGCGTGGCCCTCCGCCGGGGTCGCTTTCTCCGCTTTCGCGCAGCACCCCCAACATCCGGCGCAGTTCGGTGAGGGACTCTCGACCGGCGGCCTCGATCTTGGCGAACACTTCCGCCGCCTTGTCGGCGTCGGCGCGCACGATCTCCGCTCCCGCGGCCGCCTGCACGGTGATCACGCTCAGGCTGTGGGCCACCACGTCATGCATCTCCCGGGCGATGCGGCGGCGTTCGCGCAGCACTGCACGTTGCGCTTCGACCACACGGTCGGCCTCGGCCAGCGCGGCTCGACGCTCGCTGTCAACGAAGATGCGCTCGCGATTGCGGACCAACAACCCGAACACCGCGGTGCCGACCAGGAAGGCGATCATGCTCACAAGCGTGAAGTAATCAAACCCGTCCGGTGTTCGAAGCACGCTTGCAGTGGCCGACAGCAGCAGCGCCACACACCCCAGGATCATTGCCCACCACGCCCGACGGCGACGGTCCTCGTGCACCGCCACCGCGTACAGGCCGGGCAGGCCGAGCTCTGAGAGCAAGGCGCCATGACCGCGCAGCCAGAACCCGCTTGCCACCACCACCACAACGCCCAGGACCAGAACCGGGCGTTGTCGACGCCAGACCAGGCTCAAAGCGCCGGTGATGATCAGTGCGTAGGCCACCGAGTCCGCGCTGCGCTCCCACGGCACGCTGGCGGCGGAGTTCGACGCCACATCGATGATCGAAACCACGGCGATCAACGCCGCCACGGCAATGTCGAACGGTACCCGCGGATCATGGGACCAGCGCCGGACGATGCCCCCACGGCGCGCCGCTCCGTTCATGGTCCGACGGTACCGCGAGTTGCGGCGCGGAGTCCTCCACCGAGCGGCTGACCGTTGCTCCGCCAAAGGGATGAGCCAGGTCCCCCAACGGCGGCTGTGGGCCAACCCGATGGCGGTCCCAACGTCACGACATCGCCGGACGACGAGAGCTGCGCTGATCCGTACCGTTCGGCATCGACACAGCTGCTCCGACGAAAGGCACCACTCATGAGCATGGCCCACACCACCGCACCGAACCGTCTCGTTCCGACCAAGGCCACGGAGCCGAGCAGGGCCACGGCGCCGGTGATGGCCGCCGCCTCCGCCCGGGGTGCCACCAAGATCTACGGCCGCGGCGACACCAAGGTGACCGCTCTCGACCAGGTGGACATCGACTTCGGTGCCAACCGGTTCAGCGCCATCATGGGTCCTTCCGGCTCGGGCAAGTCGACACTGATGCACTGTCTGGCCGGGCTGGACCGTGTCACGGCAGGGTCGGTTCGCATCGGCGACGTCGACATCACCCACGCCACCGAACGACAACTGACCCTATTGCGACGTGACCGCATCGGGTTCATCTTCCAGGCCTTCAATCTGGTGCCCACGCTCAGCGCCATTGAGAACATCACGCTGCCCATGGACCTGGCCAGAAGAAAGCCCGACCGCGCCTGGCTGCAGGAGGTGATCTCAACGGTGGGATTGTCCAACCGGTTGCGGCACCGACCGGGCGAGTTGTCCGGCGGCCAGCAGCAGCGGGTCGCGGTGGCCCGGGCCTTGGCCAGCCAACCGCAGATCATCTTCGCCGATGAGCCCACCGGCAACCTCGACAGCACCGCCGGCGCCGAGATCCTGAACTTCATGAGCCACGCGGTGGCAGACCTGGGCCAAACCATCGTGATGGTCACCCATGATCCCGTGGCCGCCAGCCACGCCCACCGGGTGGTGTTCCTGGTCGACGGTCGGGTCATCGACGAACTGGCGGACCCCACTCCAGACGGTGTACTCGATCACATTCGTCAGCTCACCCGCTGAACTTAGAACTGGAGCTTTGTCATGCTAAGACTCACCCGCAAGAATCTCTTGGCCAACAAACTGCGCCTCACCCTCACCACCTTCGGCGTGGTCCTGGCCGTCAGCTTCGTGGTGGCGGCGTTCGTGCTGGGCGACGGTCTCCGTTCGAGCTTCACCGACGTGTCCGAGGAGGTCACTGCCGGGGTCGACCTCGAGGTCCGCAACGTCGCCGACTTCGGTGACCTATCGCCGCTGCCGGTGGCCACGGTGGCCACGGTGGCCGCCGTCGACGGTGTGGCCGATGCCGTGGCCAACATCGAGTCCGCCTACGACGCAGTGCGTCCGATCAAGGCCAACGGTGACATGATCCCCACCAACGGCCCGCCCCAGTTGGCTTTCAACTGGATCGACAACCAGGAGCTCAGCCCGTTCGCCTTGGTCGAAGGTGAGGCGCCCGGCATCGGACAATTCACCATGGATCTGGACTCCGCCGCCAAACACGGATTCGTCATCGGTGATCGCTATGAACTGATCATACCGAGTGGTAGGGTAACGCTGACGTTGTCGGGCACGAGCTCCTTCGGTTCTGACAACTCGACACTCGGGGCGGTGTTGATGCAAATGAACACCGCCGAGGCCAGCGAACTGTTCGGCATCACCGACGCCAAGGGGCGCGCCGGCGTCAACAGCGTAAAAGTGCAACTTGCGGACGGTGTTGACCAGACCGAGGTGCAGGCCAGCGTGCACGCCGCGGTCTCACCGCTCTCGCCAGCGGCCGAGGTGGTCGATCACGACACCGTGCTCAAGGAGACCACCACCAGTTTCACTGAGGAAATCGACATCGTGGGCAACATCTTGTTGGGTTTCGGTGGGGTGGCGCTGTTCGTGTCGGTTTTCATCATCTACAACACGTTCGCCATCGTGTTGAGCCAACGCACCCGGGAATTGGCGTTGCTGCGCGTCGTCGGTGCCGAGCCTCGCCAGATCCGTCGATCGGTGCTGGGCGAGGCCCTGGCGGTGGGCGTGGTGGCCTCGGTGGGTGGTGTCGGCGGCGGCATCGGGGTGGCGAAAGGCATCGACGCCCTGTTCGGTGTGATGGGTGTCGATCTGGTCGACTACCCGCTCATCCTGGCCCCTCGCACCCTGTTGGCGGCGGCGGTCCTCGGCGTTGGCGTCACGGTGCTGTCGGCCATCGGTCCCGCTCGCCAGGCCGCCACGGTGGCGCCCATGACCCTGCTCGGTGGAGCGGGCGACCCCGCCGACGCCCGACCCGGGACCCGCAGCTTCCTCGGTAGCGGATTGTTGGTGGGCGGGATCACGGCTGGCGCCGCCGGGCTCGCGGGCGTGGGTTCGACCCCGGTGACGGTCACGGCGTTGTCCAGCGGCGCGATGGCGGTCTTCCTGGGCGTCACCCTGCTGAGCCCGCTGGCAGTGGGGGCGGTGATCGCCGCTGTGGGCTGGCCGATGCACCGCCTGGGCGGGGTCGCCGGCTCGCTGGCGCAACGCAACGCAGCCCGAAACCCGCGCCGTACCGCCACCACCGCGGCTGCGTTGATGATCGGTCTGGCGCTGGTCTGCACCGCGCTGGTGGTGGGCGAATCCATCAAGGCCACCATCGGCGCCACCTTCGAACAGTCGGCCAAAGCTGACTATTACCTGACCGATGAACTGGAGGAAGTTCGCTTCCCGGCCGCGCTGGCCGCCGACATTCGCCACTCCGATATGGTGGCCGCCGCCACCGGGATAGCTCCATTCCAGGCCCGCATTGGTGGCTCGGTGACGGACGCCGCGGCTGTCGAGTTCGACCAGATCGAGCAGTTGTTGGATCTTGACGTGACGGCCGGGAGCTTCGACCGTCCCGAACAGACCGTGGAGCATCCTCTGGTGATCTCGAGGAACCACGCTGAGGCCAGCGCAGCCGCGGTGGGCGACACGGTTGCGGTCGAGTTTGCCAACGGCGTCACCGTGAACGCCGCCGTGGTGGGCATCTTCGACGATCAGACCATCATGACCGAGGACTTGCTGTTCGACACCGGTGTTCTGCTGCAGGCCGGTATCAGCGCCGACGCCGAGTGGATAGCGGTGGCGACCAAAGGCAGTGCCCAACCGGCCCAGGTCGAAGCGCTGGTGGAGGATCTGTCTGAGCGCTTGCCCCATGCCTCGGTGGAGACCGCCGCGCAGTTCCGGGACCGGATCAACGGCATGATCGACGCCCTGCTGACCATGGTCAACGTGATGGTGGCCCTGGCGGTGATCATCGCTCTCATCGGCATCGCCAACACCCTGGCCCTGTCGGTGTTCGAGCGCACCCGCGAGCTCGGTCTGATCCGGGCCGTTGGGATGACCCGACGCCAACTTCGACGCATGGTGCGATTGGAGGCGGCGTTGGTGGCCACGTTCGGCGCCGTGGTCGGGGTGGCGGTGGGCCTGCTCTTCGGGTTCGGTGTGGTGAAGGCCCTACCGAACGCGATTGCCTCGGGCCTGTCCGTGCCTGCCACCCAGATCGCCATCCTGACGGCCGTTGCCGCCGGGGCCGGGGTGGCCGCAGCCATGCTGCCCGCCCGCCGAGCCGCCCGCCTCAACGTGCTCGACGCCATCGCCCGCTGAGGCCGGCACCCGGTCGCCCGCGCTCCTCACACGATGCGGGCTTCTCGCAGGGCTGACACCTCGGCCGGGGTGTAGCCCACCTCGGCCAGGATCTCATCGGTGTGCTCGCCCAGTTGCGGGGCCCGACGCCGGATGGTGCCGGGCGAGGCCGACATGGTAACCGGGAAGTTGGCAATGGGTGCCGGCCGGGACAACGTGGGGTAATCAACCGGTGAGAACACGCCGATCTGTTGGATGTGCGGCTCGTCCAACGCCTGCTGCGGTGACAGCACCGGACCGCCCGGTACCTTGTTGGCCTCCATCTCATCGAGACACTGCTGGGTGGTGCGCTCCGCCGCCCATACCGATGTGTATGCCGAGAGGATCTCGCCGTTGTCGCCCCGGGCCAGGTCGTCCTTGAAGCGGTCGTCGTGCAGCAGCTCGGGCTTGCCCACCATCTGGCACCAACGCTCGAACTGGTACTGGCCGATGACCAGGCACATCACCCAGCCGTCCTTGGTGCGGACCGTGTCACCGGGCCCAGCGGTCTGACCCCGGTTGTGGGAGGAAACCCGGTTCGAGTGCAACAAGTCCTGCTCGATGATGGTGGGACCCATCCAGGTCAGGGCACTGCGCAACAGCGCCCCTTCCAGGAACTGGCCCTCGCCGGTTTGGGCCCGGTGCATCAACGCCGCCATGGTGGCCAACGCCGACAGGGTGGCGGTGGAGAAGTCCACATACGGAGCGCTGGCCCGGGTGGGGTGACCCTCGGGACCGGACAAGTACATGTTGCCCGACGCGGCCTGGGCCAACCCGTCGAAGCCGACCTTGTTGGACCAGGTGCCACCGGACGCGAAGGCGTTGACGGTGGTCAGGATGATGTCAGCCTTGTAGCCCCGCAAGGTGTCGTAGTCCAGGCCCATCTGCACCAGCGTCTCCGGCGGCAGGTTGGCGATCACCACGTCGGCACCCTTGACCAGACGCTCGACCACCTGGCGGCCCTCGGGCTTGACGGGGTTCAGCGTAAGGCAGCGCTTGTTACGGTTCACCTGCAGGAACATGGCCCCCACGCCGTCATCGGTGACGGGTGTGACCCAGCGGTCCTCACCGCCGTCGACCCGCTCGATGCGGATCACGTCAGCGCCGAGATCCCCCAGCAGGGCACCACACCACGGCCCGGCGATGTACCGTCCGAAGTCAAGCACCCGAATGCCTTGCAGTACCGAAGCCATGGCGAAGACCTCCCCAGGTCAGGCGCGTCCGATGCAACGCCGTGCGCCCGCAGCGTAGGCCATGGCAGAGATGGTTGGCTCACAGTTGGGTCGGTACGTGCCGAGCCCGGTGCGCGACGATGAGGTGGTGGCGGCGGCCCTGATCGGTCGCCCTTCCGCAACCGCAACCACATCGACCAACCAACAAGGAGCCACAGCTATGGGACGCATCGCCGGTTTCGACCATCTAGCCATCACCGCCGCGGACCCCGAGGCCACCATGTCCTTCTACCGTAAGGTGCTGGGCGCCGAGGTTCTCTACGAGGACAAGTGGCGGGAGGGCAAGATCCCCGTGTTCACGTTGCAGGTGGGGGCCAATCGCATCAACGTGCACGACCCGATCCGGGACCAGATGATCCCCGCCAAGCTCGTGGCCGGCAAACCGCTCCCGGGCTCGGAGGACTTCTGCTTCCGCTGGGAGGGCACCATCGAGGAGGCCATCGAGTTGCTCCACCACCACGACGTGCCCATCATCGAGGGCCCCGTGTTCCGCCTGGCTTCCAACAACGCCAAAGCCAAATCGGTGTACTTCAACGACCCCGACGGCAACCTCCTGGAACTCTTGGCCATCGACTGAACCCGCGCCATCACATCTTCGACAAGGAACCAGAGTGGCGCGGGTTCGCGGAGTCTGGTCACCAAGGTTCGGGATCGTCCAGACGTCGAGCTCATTGACCTCGCCCGCCTCTACACCGGTCAGTGAGACGCACCGCACCTACCCCTCGGCGGTGACGAAGGTCAGCACATGGCGGCGCGTACCGGAGCGAATGGCGTGTTCGATCCACAGCAACGCCATGGGTTCGGTGAGGCGGGCGCCGCGCAGGCCACCGCAGTCATGCACGCTCCAGCCCAGGTCCGCGGCCAGCGTGGCGGCCACGGCACGGGCGTCGTCGTGATCAGTGGCCACGAACAGGGTGGGCGAGCCGACAGCCGTGCGGGGGTGGTCCATCAGCTCGAAGCCGACGGTGTTGAAGGCCTTGACCACCTTGACCTCAGGCGCCCAGCGTTGCACCTGCTCACCGCCGGAATCGCTGTGACCGATGGCCAGACCCAACCGGTCGGTGAACTGCAAGGGGTTGGTGACATCCACCAGCACCTTGCCGACCAGGCCGGCCGCGGCGAGGGTCAATGCGTTCTGGGCGCCACCCCAGGCTGTGGCCAACACCACCACATCGCCCCTCGCCGCAGCAACGGAGATATCTGCCACGTCGACACCGCTGCCCCGGGTCCAGGCCCGCAGCTCCTCACCATCGGGGGAGCGAGTGCCAATGATCACCTCATGGCCGGCCGCGGCAAGAGCCACCGCCAGCGCCCTGCCGACCCCACCCGATCCCAACATCGCGATCTTCACCGCTACTCCCCATGATCGACAGTCGACCCGATAGACCGACGTTACGCAACGGCATCGTATTGTATTACTCGGTAACGGGCAAGGCCCTCAGCTATCGGCCGGAGCGCCCAGGCCGCGCCACACGAACGTCGCCACCCGGCGGGGCCAATCCCGGGGCACCGGTCCGCCGGCCAGTAGCAGTGCGTACAACGATCCGGTGCAAGCGGCCACAGCGCTCTCGAGATCGGCGTCGTCAGTGACCAGACCGGCCTTCACCGCACGCTGCAGGATCTGCCGCAGTCGTCGCCGGCGGGGAGCCACGATCCGCGCCTGATACAGCTTGCGCAACTCGGGATCGACCGCGTCTTGCAGCATCGAGCCCACCATGCTGATGCCGTTGGGCCGGGTCACACCCCGCTGGAAGGCCCGCAGCTCCTCGACCAGGTCGCTGAAGGGATCATCGGTATCGGGGCGACTGTCAGCCTCGGACATGCTGGCGATGGCGGCGGTGGCCAGATCAGCCTTGGACGGCCAGCGCCGGTAGAGCGCCTGGCGGGTGGTGCCGGCCTCTTCTGCGATGGCCACCAGCGACATGGCGTCATAGCCCCGCTGAGCCAGCTCCCGGCGGGCGGCGGTCAACACCGCCTCGTCGATGTCAGGATTGCGAGGACGTCCGAGGGTCACCGCTGCGGTCACTGATGCGTTGGTCACGGCCGAATCCTACTGCTGCGCAATACAGAACAGATCCGTATTGCTCGGATCAGCCCGCTGCAGCAGCCGGCGGCCGGTGTGGGAGTTGAACGAACGCAGCGCCTCGACCCCCACGCTCACGCCGAAGATGTCACGCAGAACGGGCGGGTCAGATCACCGGCGAAGACTTCTTGGCGCAATCCTCCGTCCATCGGACTCCTCACTCCGCTTCTGGGGAGGTCGCACACTACCGAGGCGCTGTGGCCACCAAGCACCGTGGCCACAGCACCGTGACCGCGAACATTGTTCGAGATCCGTGCGATGGGTCTACGGGGTCTCGGACGAGCCGGTGGCCAGGCGTTGCAGCTTGGCGACGGAGGCTTCCATCATGGACAGGGGCACGATGGGCCATGAGCGCTTGGCTCGCATCTCGGCGGAGATGTTGGTCCAGTCGCAGTAGTTGGTCACGTCTGTCTGGTCATCACCGACCGGGTCGAGTTGCCATCCGTAGACATGATCCACAGTCGTACCGTCCGGCAGACCCACGGTCCATTCCACCAGGTGGCCGGGAACGAACTGGGTGACGATGTTGCGCACCGAGTACTTCACCAAACCGGGGATGTCATTCAGCGGCGTGCGATCCATCGCCATGTCGAAGGTCTGGCCCACCTCGGTGATCGGCCGGGCGTCAGGGGCGGCCTCGAGCATGCCCGATCCATCGATGGCGACTTGGCCCGCCGGGTCCGCAACGATCTTGAAGATGGTGCTGGCAGACGCAGCAATGCGACGGGTCACGCCGTGTCGATCTTGGGACATGTGGCTCCTCAGTTCTGGGAATCTTGCGATCGTACGCAAGTCTTGCAGGATCCGGACGCCGACCACATCCGTAGTCGACCAAAACCACCTGGACCGGATGTGATCAGCGCGGTCCTCCCACGTGCACGGAACGGGTGGAACCCATACCGTGCGGTTCGGGACTGGTGTACCGCAGGGCCATGACCGAGTCGAACCACTCAACCCAGGCCGACGCCTCAGCCAGCGCCGGCCAGACCTGCTCGGGCGCCGCGTCGACCACCACCTCTTCCACCACCACCACCGGTGCCCGCTCAACGAAGGAGAGCTCCTCCTTCCGAAGTGTAAAAATCATGCCCGAACCTCCTGCATGGACCTGAGCGGGGTAGCCCCTGCGGCTTCCAGCGCGGCGTTTCCGCTGCCCTCACCAGGTCCTCGCCAGACACCGACAGGACCGAATCCGCCGGCGAGAGCTTCCGCTGCACCCGACCAGGTACCGCTGCGTTTGGCTTCGCAGGCCACGATCACGGTCAACGTGGATTGGGCGTACACCAACTTGTTGCGTCCCAGGGCGTTTCCGGCGTTGAAGGCCACATCCGGACCATAGGGCGAGCACAGCGCAACGGCGCCGCGATGCAGCACCCGGCGCAGGACGGGCTTCTGCACCGTGGTCGTGAGCGATCCCGCCAGCATGGCAACGACGCTGCCCCCTGCAGAGGCGGCGGCATTCATGGCCAGCTGATCCGCTCCTCGAGCTCCGCCCGAAACCAGGGCCACACCCAGCCGAGCCGCTCGCCGGCCCAGATCGGTGGCGACCTTCGCGCCTCCCGGGGAGAGCTCTCGGCTACCAACCGCGCCCAACCCGGGTTGATCAAGCAGGCTCATGGTCCCCGCCCCATACAGGAGCGGAGGCGCCCGCACGCCCAGGCGAGCCACGAACTCCGGCGGGTAGTGCAGATCATAAGGGGTGAGCACATTCAGGCCGGTGGCGTCGAGACGTTCGAGCGCAAAGGCCAGCGCCGTGGCCCGATCGAGCAGCGCGGCGACGCGGTCAGGCCAGCCCGGAGCTGCCTCCAGGTCCTCAGCCAGGTCCCGCGCCGATCGGCCAAGCAGCAAGCTGGGCGGGCCGAGCCGATCCTGCAGCCACCAGAACTCCTTGGCCTTCAACGGTTTGAGCCCGTCACCGACCAAACGGCTGGCGAGCAGGATGGTGGCCAGCGAATCAGCCGTTCTCACACCGGCGCCCTCCCAGCGGTGTCGGCCAGCACGAAAGGGAACACTGGACCGCAGCCGGCCACTAGCAGCAAACGTCCAACCGCGGTGAGGGTCCACCGAGAGTCCACCAGGTCATCGACCAACAGGACTGGCCCTGCAGGCACCGACGCCGGTACCCGATAGCCGTGGCGCACGTTGGCCCACTGCTGCGCGCTGTTGTGCTGCTCGTGCTGCGGAGCCAGGGAACGCCCGTTCACCACCAGATCCTCGCAGGGTAGATCCAGTTCCGCCGCCAGGCGCTGGGCCAGGTCCGCAACGGGGTCGGGATCTTGGCGGGAGGGCACAAACGTGACCCACGTGGGCGCGGGGTGGGGCCGCCATTGCCGGATGATCAGTTCCGCCGCGGCGGAGATGAGCTGACCGTCGAACGGCGCTCCCTCGATCCGGGCGGAGCGCACCAGGCTCCCCCAGCCTCCGTCACCCCACACCGAAAGCGCCCGGCCCGGTTGCAACTGGTGGCGGGCGGGGATCCGGCTGCGGTCAGGCCACTGCTTGCGAGGTTCCAAGCCACACTGGGCACCGCGCAGGTACTCCAGGGCAGCCTGCACGTTGGCCGGAGAGAGCTCCGGTCCGAACGCTTCACCACGGCAGTTGTCGCATAAACCACATGGTTCGGCCAGTTCGTCATCCAGGCTCAGGCGCAACCGATACATCCGGCATTGGTCGGTCCGGGCATAGTCCTGCATCTGCGCCTGTTCGGCCCGGCGCAGCGCGGTGACGGATTCCACCCGCTCATAGTCGAAGGCCCATGGCCTCAGGGAGCGGAGCCATCGGCTGCCATCACGTTCGATGGCACCGTCGACCTCCAGGGTCTTGAGCAGCAGCTCCAACTGGCCCGGCCGCATGTTCACCGCCCCGAGCAACCCCGCGTTCGACACTGGCTCAGCTCGTTCTTCCAGCAACGTCACCACCTTCTCAGCCAGATCGGCCGGGGGGAAGGCTGAACGGATGAAGAAATCCTGCACGGTGGAGTCCTCCGCACCGCACAGCAACACCCCGACGGACCGCTCCAACCCACGGCCGGCTCGACCCACTTGTTGGTAGTAGGCAATGGGGGATCCCGGTGACTGGTAGTGGATCACGAAGGCCAGATCCGGCTTGTCGAATCCCATGCCCAACGCCGAGGTGGCCACCACCACCTTGACGTCGTTGTCCAGCAGGCGTTGTTCGATGCCGGGGCGTAAGGTGGGATTGGTATCACCGCTGTAGGCGATGGCGTCGATGCCCTGGGAGCCCAGCCAGCCCGCCACCCGCTCGGTGTCAGCGATGGTGAGGCAGTAGATGATGCCCGTACCCTCAAGTACGGGGAGGGTCTGTGCCAGCCAAGCCAGCCGTTGCGCCGGTAGGGGCAGATCCAACACGTGCAGCGCTAACCCGGAACGACCGAGGGCACCACGGACCGGGGCCAACCCGGCACCCAGTTGCCTGGTGACATCGGCCACCACCCGGTCGTTGGCAGTGGCGGTGCAGCACAGCACGGGCACACCAGGTGGCAGCAGGTCCAGCACCCGCACCAGACGGCGGTAATCAGGCCGGAAGTCATGGCCCCAGTCCGAGATGCAGTGGGCCTCGTCGATGACCAACAGCCCGCTGCGACGGCCGATCTCGGGCAACAGATCACGACGGAACGCGGCATTGGCCAGCCGTTCCGGGGAGATGAGCAGGATGTCCACGCTGTCAGCGCGCAACTGTTCTTCAACAGCATCCCACTCGGTACGGTTCGCGCTGTTGATGGTGGTGGCCCGCACTCCCATTCGCCGGGCGGCTTCGATCTGGTTGCGCATCAAGGCCAACAGCGGGGACACCAGCAGCGTGGGTCCGCCGCCGCGGTCGCGCAGCATGCGGGTGGCGATGAAGTACACCGCGCTCTTCCCCCAACCCGTGCGTTGGACGAGAAGAACCCGCTCCCGCTTGGCCACCAAACGGCGAATGACCTCCAACTGATCGTCACGGAATGAGCTGGAGGGATTGCCGGTGAGGGTCCGCAGCAGGCCCAACGCCTCGTGGTCCGGCCCGGCCCTCAGGGCGTCACCGCGCTGGCTGAACCGGTGTGGACCGCGGCGACACCGCCAAGACCGAAGCGCGCCGGTGGCGTGGCATTGGCCACATCAAGCGGGTCGAAGCGATCATGGCAACGGCAGGGCCGTTCCGCTGGTACGTCCGGTGAGCGCGCCTGCCCCTCGTGCGCTATGCAGCCGCAGGACACCAGCTGGCCCCGACAGATCGGGCATCGCTCCAGGTCGCATCCACCGTGGTGGTATCGGCCGGGTCGGACCCCGCAATCACCGCAAGGCTCCCGGCGACGATGCTTCTTACGGGGTACCTCCTGCGCCCCGCATGTGATGGATAGCGGCAAACAGCCCGCTCCCGCGTTCATCTCTTGGTCACAGAACGAACAGATCGCCATGTCCGCCGGCCTCCGTCGGTGTTGTGTTGAGGTGGGTGTTTGGTTCGGGGACCAGTATCCATGGGGGGTGTGACAGCGAAACGACCGAGCGGCTCGGCGCTCACAAAAACCGGGGCTCAACCCACGGACAGATCGGCGATGGCGTCGCGGAAGACCCGGGCCCGGTGGGCGTAATCGGTGAAATGGTCAAAGCTGGCGGCAGCGGGGGACAGCAGCAAGACGCCGTCGGGGCGGGCCCATTCCCAGCCGGTGCGTACCGCCTGGTGCAGGTCCTCGGCGGCGATGGCCTCCACCATCGGAGCACCCACGCCGGCGATGGCATGACGGATGCGGGGGCCGGTGGTGAACACGGCGAGCACCAGGGTGGGCAGATCTCGCCGGGCCAAAGCGTCAGCCAACGGCGTGTAATCGATGTTGCGGTCCATGCCGCCGGCGATGAGCGCGATCCGTCGGTCGGGAAACGCCTCGATGGCCGCCACGGTGGGCAGCACGTTGGTGGACAGGCTGTCGTCGTAGCAATCGACCCCATCGAGCGTGGTGACGTACTGCAACCGACTGGGCAGTCCACCGAAACCGGCCGACGCCGCCCGCAAGGCGTCATCGTCATCGCTGCCGGGCACCCGAAGCTCCCTCAACGCCGCCCGGGCCAACTCGGCGTTGTGGAGATTGTGCCGCCCAACCATACCTAACGGCATGGCCCAGCGGACGGTGTCTGCGGGCGCAGCGACCCAGCGGACCCGCGGACCCAGCATGGCCCGCCGCGCCACCAACGGCTCCGCTTCAGCGGCCACGGTCAGCTCGGCCCCGGGTTGGGTACACAGCGACAACTTGTCCCGGTAATACGTATCGAGGTCACCGTGCCACGGCAGATGGTCGGGGCTAAGCGAGGTGACCACCACCAGCGGCGGAGAGCTCGCCAGGTCGGTGGCCTGGTAACTGGACGTTTCGATGACCCACAGATCGGCGTCGACGGGAGCGTCGGGGGCGTAGGGGGGCGAGCCGAGGTTGCCGCCGGCGAAGGCGTCAAGGCCCAGCCCGCGGGCCAGATGGGCCAACACCGCAGTGGTGGTGGACTTTCCTTTGGTACCGGTGATGCACAACACCTTGGAGCGATCAATTCCCTGCAACCACAACCCGAGGCCTCCCACCACCGCCACCCCCGAGTCCTCCAGGAGTCTGACCTCGGGGCGGTAGCGGCTGATGCCGGGGGTCTTGACCACGACTGTGGCCTGCGCCATGGCCGCCAGACCGTCACCGTCGGTCCGCAGCACGGTTTCGCCGGCGATGCGCTCCGGCTGGTCATCGACCATGGTGGGCTCGATGCCCATGGCCCGCAACGTGGCCAGGTTGGCTGCGCCTTCCGTGCCCAAACCCCACACCGCCACCCGCTCGTGGCGGAGGTCAGCCCAACAGATCGGGTGGCGCATGGCGTGGCGGTATGCGATGAGGGCCCAGCGGGTGCAGCAACGCCCGGAGTTGCGCCCCGGGGTCTCTTGGGGCGGGACGCAGCTCGGCGGCCAGAGCAGTCAGCGTCATGTTGCCGGGACGGTCAGGCCGGGTGGCGGCGCTCAGCGCGGCGGTGACGCACTCGTGGATGTCACCGACACATTCAAACGGCTTGATCTCACCGGACAATCCGGCCAAGGTGCGGAACGACTCCAACAAGCCGGGATTCTCCAGTGGCTCGTGCCCATCGAACACCGCCCGCAGCGACGCCGCCGACATGAACGGGGAAAGTACCAGATCAACGAAACAACATTTGTCACATTGTCCGCACCAATGATCCAAACGGGCGGCGCGATCTATGTGGAAGGCCCGGTTGCAACTACGGAAAACGTGATGGTATTGCGGGAGATCGGCGAATCGTTGGGCGACCCAGAGCTCGCTGAACGGTCGAAGCCACGAGAAATACGCCACCGGGATCGGCAGCACCTCGTCCAGCGCGGCCCGCATGAGATCCTCGAAGGCCAGGGTTTTGGACCATTGATGGTTCACCATGCGACCGTGGTGCACCACATTGCCCGAGGATGCCGAATTTTCATTGGACATCACCACCGCGTCGCGCCCGTCGAGCAGTGCGGCCATAACGGCGATGGCTGAGATCATGGCCGTCACCGGCACGTGCCCGTTGCGATAGCCCAACGCCGCGGACCGCAGGATCTTGGGGTCCAGCCGGCGTTCGGCCCGAACCACCGGCAACCCCGTCACCGCCGCGGCGAGTTCGATGGCGTCGAAGCGGTCACCCTCACGTGACACCACGAACAGCGCCGCTGACGGTGCCGCCCGCCGGATGCCTTCGACGGTGACGATGGAGTCGATCCCACCGCCGAAAGGGATGAGCGGATGTTCGCCGGTGGCCACTGGCCCGGGTGGGCGAGCCGCCGCCACCGGCGCGTCGATCTCCACCGCGCGCAGATCGAGTTGGTTTCGGAAGGCGTACTCGCCCAGCCCGTCCACGTACGCCGCGTGCAACAACGCGCTCTCGGCCGGGGTCAGCGCCATGGGAACCTCAACCTGCACCGGCGCCGCGGCCTTGTAATAGGAGATGCCAGCCAACAGGAACACCAAGCGGGCGGCGGCTTCGACCCCGGCGGGATCGGCCGCAGACGTCGGGGTCCGTCGCTGAAACGTGATGCGCTCCTCAAAGCTCACCTCGTCAAGGGCGTAGCGACACCGCAGCACCCCCGAGATCCGATCGAAGTCCATGTCCAGGTAGTGGAACCGTTCAACGCTCTCCGGTGAAAAGCGCGGCTGCCCTTCGACGTTGCCGAGGGCGCTCACCCGGACCACACGGTCGCTGGCTTCGCCGCCAAGATCCCCTGACCAGACCGGGCGATGTCCACACCACTCCCTGCGCCCACGGACAGGAGCCTACCCACCACTGCTCGCCGACGCGATGTCCTGGCCGGACCGCTCGTCGGCGGGACCGAGTAACCTCCGCAGCCAACGCCCCCCTGCGCCTCGGCGTCGACGGTTCCGGCTCTCGCAGCGGCGGCAAGACTCAAACGAACCCTGATCGGAGTCGCTGGTCGACCCCTCCCGACACCCGCGCAAAGGACCATCTGTGAGCGCCACCGACACCGAGGGCCCCAACGACACGGCCCCGTGGCTGAGGACGGCTTGCGTGCTCTGCTCGAACAACTGCGGGGTGGACTCGGGCATGGCCGGCGTGGCCCCCAACGAGCTCACCACCACCGACTGGTGTGACCCCATCGCCCGCACCCCTGGCACAAGCACATCCCGGCCCGCCTCGAGGTGGTTCTGACGTGACATCTTCGACATCTTCAATACCAGCGACCAGAAAGGTGGCCGCACCCATGTCGTGCGCTTCCCCGATCACTGAACATCAGCAGACCATCCGGTATGGGTCCTTGAGCGCGGCGGCGTCGTGAGCATCACCGCGGCCCGCATGCCGCTCGTCACCCGCAATGGTCGGAACCTGGTGTTGGTGGTGGTGGCGGCCAGCTTCATCACCTCCATCGGCTTGGGAGCGCGGTCCACGTTCGGGCTGTACCTCGATCCGGTGATCACCGAGCTGGGCACCGGCAAGGCCATGTTCAGCTTGGCCATCGCCATCCAGAACATCATGTGGGGCATCAGTCAACCCTTCGCCGGCGCCATCGCTGATCGTTACGGCGCCGCCAGGGTGCTCAGCGTGGGCGCGGTGGGCTACGCCGGCGCGTTGTTGCTGATGTCCAACGCCAACTCGCCCACAGTGTTCACGCTGTCGGTGGGATTCGTGATGGGCATTGCCGCGGGGGCCGCCAGCTTCTCGGTGGTGTTGGCCGCGGTCGGGCGGATGGCGCCACCGGAGCGGGCGTCGATGGCGTTGGGCATCGTCACCGCCATGGGCTCAGTGGGCCAGTTCGTGCTGATCCCCGTCACCCGCCAGTTCATCGAGGCCTACGGGTGGCGTACCACGGCCTCCATCTTGGCGGCGTTCGTGGCCACCATCGTGTTGTTCGCCGGGGCGGTGCGGGGTACCTCGGCGGACCAACAGGGCAAAGAACGGGGCGCGGCGGTCACCGGCCCTTCGGTTCCGTTGTCCCAAGAGTTGCGCAGGGCCTTCAACCACCGGCCCTACCTCATGCTGAACGCGGCCTTCTTCGTGTGCGGTTTCCACGTGACGTTCATCGCCACGCACCTGGTGTCCTACGCCAAGGATGTAGGCGTCACCGCTGGGGCGGCCACCACCGGGTTGGCGCTCATCGGCTTGTTCAACATCGTCGGCTCGCTGGCCGCAGGGTATCTGGGCAGCCGTCGGCCCCGCACCTACCTGCTGTCGATCATCTACGGGCTGCGGGCGGTGGTGTTCACGGTGTTCCTTTTGCTGCCCAAGAGCTCTGTCAGCATCATCGTGTTCGGTGCCGCCATGGGGGTGCTGTGGCTGTCCACGGTGCCGCTCACCGGGGGCATGGTGGCGGCGCAGTTCGGCACCGCCCATTCCGGCACCCTGTTCGGATTCGTGTTCCTGTCCCACCAGATGGGGGCGTTCATCGGCGTGTTCATGGCCGGGGTGCTGGCCGATCGAACCGGGAGCTATCTCACGGTATGGTGGATCGCGGTCGGGTTGGGGGTGGCGGCGGCGGTGCTGCACCTGTTCATCAATGAGAAGCCGGCCCCCGAGGCCCCGGTGCGCGTCGCCGGCGCCGGCCGGTTCGCTCCCGCCGGTGCCGCGGGTGCCGCCGCGGTGATCGTGGTGGCCGGCGCCGCAGCGGCGTTGGCTACGGAACCGTTCGATGCCGACAGCGCCGAGATGGCCTCAGCGTTCTGCGTGCTGCACCCCGGCACGTAAAGGACCGGCCCCCGATCGGTCCTTTCCGTGCCAGACCGTCCGGTATGATCAGCCGATGAAGCCATCGTGGGCCCGGGATCCCGGCGAAGGTGAGCCGGGGGTTCCGCCGGAGGAGCGCGGCGAGGTGTTGGTGGAGTTGTTGCTGTTGTCCGATGCTTTGCCTCCGATACCGGTGCGGGACCTCGAGTTCCCACCGTTCCGCACGTTTCTCAAGCCATGAGCCCTACCCCGACGCCCACATCGGCCGACGCGTCCGAGCCCGACCTGGTGACCAAGGTGCTCGCCACCCATGACGCACTGACCGCGGCGGGGATCGGGCACGCCTTCGGTGGTGCGCTGGCCCTGGCCTATTGGACCGAGGACCCCCGCACCACGGCCGACATCGACATCAACGTGTCCGTTAGCGCCGCCGAGGGTGCCCGGGTGTTCGCCGCGTTGCCGGCGGGCGTGACGGTGCCGACGGATGCGTTGGGGCGCCTCGACCAGGACGAGCAGATCCGGGTGCGCTGGGGTCGCACGCCCATCGATCTGTTCTTCCGGGTCATCAGTTTCCACGACGGCATCGCCGCCCGCAGCGTGCAACGGTCCTTTGCCGGTCGCCCGCTGACGTTCGTATGTGCCGATGATCTGGCCGTGCTCAAGGCCCTTTTCGACCGGCCCAAGGACTGGCTGGACATCGACGCCATGAGACGGGCAGGCAGCGTCGAGTTGAGCACGGTCATCGAACGGGTCGCCGCCATCGTCGGCTCGACCGACCATCGGATCGATCGACTCCACGACCTCGCCCGCGCCTGAAACCTCAACTGATATCGGCGACCTCCACGTTCGACGCGTGCGCCGCCAGCATCACCAGGTGGGTTGGGTCCCCGGTGGCGATCACAGCTCCGCCGGCCAGGTCGGCAACGGCGACCACGAAGGCGTCCACGGCGCGCTCGGAGCCGGATCTGGCGGCGCCCAACAACTGACCAGCCCGGACACCGACCCGACCATCGACGGGATGAACCTCGACCCGCTCCCGACGCAGACCGGCGAACACACCAGCATCAAGGGGTCGGCCCCCCCACGACATCTGGCGAACCGCTGCCACGGTGCCGACAGGAAGCTCGCGCCGTTGCATCTCCGCGATCAGCGCCCGCACTCGTTCCCGCCGAGCAGCCGGCCCGTGAGCGATGGGCAAGCTTCGTGCACCGACCATGGCCCGCAACTCCTGGAGCTGGACAGCGTCCAGGGTGAGCGTGACCTTTTCCTTCGCCTTGGCAGCATGGTAGTACCACCGTACGTTCACCCGGCGAGCAGGTGGAGGGCGGGCCGACAGTGCAATTCACCAGCTGAGTAGCGTGGCGGGCATGGAGCCGCTGTACGCCATGAGTCGCTATCCGGTGAGGGTGGACATCACCGAGGTCCATGACGCCTGGCTGGCGCATGTGGCGGGCCCCGGCACCTGGTGGACCGGCTTGCAACGGGTGGCCTTCGTGGGGGCGCTGTGGGCTGCGCTCGATGATCCGGACCCGCTTCCGCCGTGGGTGGCTCCCTCCACGGCAGAGGGTCGGTTGCCCAGCGAATGGCCGCTACCAGTCGTGGCCTTCGATCTGGCCTACCGGCTGGCCCGCCACGCCGCCACCACCACCGAAGCCTGGTACCGACGCACGCTGGACCAGCTGAGCGTAGAGCCACCGGCCTATGTCGAGTTGGCGGCGCTGGCGGCCACCGGCGTCGCCGTGGGGACATTCGGGCCGATGCTGGGCGTGGCACGGCCGGCTCTACCCGCGCCTCGACCGGGCCGCCCTCATCAGGCCACGCCGACGTTGAGCCCGGCCGCGCTGAACTGGGTGCCCGTGGCCGGCGACGCTGACACGGTGGCGGCGGTGGTACAGGCCTTCTCCTCGGTGCCGGCCGAACATGGGATGCAGTGGCGGCTGGCCGGCGCCCAGTACATGAGCGTGGCCGACATGGCAAACCTCGATTGGCAACGGCCGGGCTCGCCGCTGCATCGCCGGCAACTGGAGTTGATCGCGTCGCGGCTATCGCTGCTTCGACAGTGCTTTTATTGAACAACGGCTCATGTGGCGATGCTCCGTGCGAGCGCCAAGGCTGTGGGACAACCGGTCGATGCCGTCAACGCGGTGAACGGTGAAGAGGTCGATGAGGCGGTACCCCACGGGCCGCTACTGGTGGGTCTGGTGGATGCTGTGCTGAGCGACGATGCTGACGCGGCCGAGCCGGCCCGGGCTCAACTAGCGGAGGCCGCTGGTCCGGCAGCGGTCAGCGACGCGGTGGCGGTCATCGCCAACTTCGAGATGATGACCCGGGTCGCAGACGGCACCGGCGCCCGCCTGCCCGGCGATCGCCTCGACTCCACCAGGACGGAACGGGAACGGTTGGGGGTCGATGCCTTCACCTCGGCCCGCTGAAGCGCGCTGAGCGGGTCCCGGCGCGAGACTGCGGCCATGGCAGCGACGGTGACACGGGCTCGGAGTGCGGCGGTGGTGCTGGGCGCGGTGGCGTTCGGCAAACCAAAGGAGACCACCCGAGACCATCCACTGGCCAGCGATGATGCCTGCGACGCGCTGTTGGCGGCGTTTGCCAACCTCGGCGGCGAGGAGGTCGACACGTCGCGGGTGTATCAGAACGGCAACTGTGAGGCCGTCATCGGGCGGGTGCCGTCGGGCCGGGCGTTGCGGGTTGGCACCAAGTACCACCCCAGCCTCGAGGGCGGTCCGATGACGCAGCTTCGCCAGTCACTCGACGCACTCCGTCGGGACTCGGTATCGATCTATTACCTGCACATGCCCGCCGCCGAGATCATGCTGGAAGACACGCTGGCGGAGATCAACGAGGGCCACGCCTCTGGCGGATTTGAAGCTTTCGGCCTGTCGAACTTCCCGGCGTGGCAAGTGGTGGAGATCTGCCAGTACTGCCAGCGCCACGGCTACGTCCTACCCACCGTGTACCAGGGCGTCTACAACGCCCTCAACCGTACTGCGGAGTATGAACTGCTACCGGTGCTGCGGAACTACGGCATCCGCTATTACACCCACGGTTCGTTGGCCAGTGGGTTTCTCACCGGAAAGTATCAACGGGGGGTGGCTCCGAAAAAGGGGGTCGACCGTTTCGCCCAGTCCCGTCGGATCAAGCAGTACCAGGAGCGGTACCTGCATCGACCGGAGATGTTCGATGCCCTCCACGCCATCAGCACGGCCGCCACCAGCGCTGGGCTCAGCACCCTCGAAGCCGCCGTGCGCTGGACCCAACACCACAGCGCCGTCGATGCCTCCCTGGGCGATGCCATACTCATCGGTGTGTCGCGTCTGGAACAGTTGGACCCGATCATGGCCGCATCCGGCCACGGCCCGCTGCCCGACGCCGTGGTCGAGGCGTTCGAGACGGCCAACGACCACGTGAAAATGCGCTCGGAGTACTACCTGCAATACCCCTACCCCAAGGAAGGCAGCCCCTGGCGGACTCGGCTGGGGTGAGCGATCGTTACCCGGCGCGCCCCCAGCTCCAGCTGTGCAAGGGTGTGAGACGCCACGGCAGCGAGCGCGCCGCGGCGAGCATCGAGGGAGATCGAACATGCAGACCCAGGAAATCGAATACGACGCCGACGGCATGCGGGCGGTGGGGTACCTCGCGCTGCCCGACGGCGATGATCAGCGACCTGGCGTGCTGGTGTGCCATGAGGGTCCCGGCATCGACGACCATGCCAAGGGCCGGGCCAGGCGCATCGCCGAAGAGCTCGGTTACGTGGCGTTCGCCCTGGATTACATCGGCAACGGTGAACGGCTTGCGGATCTGCAGGCCACCATGGCCCGCCTCGGCCCCCTGATGAGCGATCCGCTGAAGACCCGCCGCATCGGTCAGGCCGGCCTCGACATCCTCACCTCACAGGCCCGCGTCGACAAGAACCGCCTGGCCGCCATCGGCTACTGCTTCGGCGGCACCATGTCCCTGGAGTTGGCCCACGGCGGCGCGCCCCTCAAGGCCGTGGTGGGGTTCCATTCCGGGTTGGCCACCGCCCGTCCCGAGGATGCGTCCAACATCACCGGCAAGGTGCTGGCCTGCATCGGCACCGAAGATCCGCTGGTCCCACCCAAGCAACGGGCTGATTTCGAAACCGAGATGCGCGCCGGCGGGGTCGACTGGAGAATGAACCTCTACGGCGGCGCGGCGCATAGCTTCACCAACCCCACCGCCGGCGCCATGGGCGTTCCCGGCATCGAATACCACGAGCCCACCGACATCCGCTCGTGGGACGCCATGTTGGACCTGTTCAACGAGACCCTGCGCTGACCAGCCCGCTGAGCGCGGCGGAGCGGGCCGCGCTCCGATCCATGCTGGAGAACGAGCGCGCCAGGCTGGCCAACCAACTCGCCGGCCTGGTGCGCTCCTTCGAGGACCTGGTGCAACGGGCCGAGGTGGAACCGGCGGACGATGAGCACGACCCCGACGGCACCACCGCCTACGAACGGGCACAGGTCAGTTCACTGGCCGCGTCGGCCCGGAAGCACCTGGCCGAGATCGACGGGGCGTTGGCCACGATCGAGGACAACAGGTTCGGCCGGTGCCAACAGTGCGACATGCCAATTGGTATGGCACGGTTGGAAGCGGTGCCGGGTACCACCCGTTGCGTCAGATGTGCGAGCCGCTGGTAGCAGGGGGTCAAGCAGGGCTCGCAGCGCCGATCACGCCCCACGCCGACGGCCAAGTCGACCAGACTGGAGCTGCCGGCAGCCGCGCCAGCCCGATGGAGGTTCCCATGACGACGATCGAGACCCCCGATTCCGTTGAGGCAATTGGCGGGGACGCACCGACTGACAGGCACGCCGATCACGACAGCTACGTGGAGCGGGGGTTGGCACACCTGTGGATCCATACCCGTCAGTACAACGATCTGACCGAGCAGGGCGAGCTGATGATCATCGCCCGGGGGGAGGGCATCTGGTTGACGGACACCACCGGCACCCGGTACATCGACGCCATGTCGGGCCTGTGGGTGGTCAACGCCGGCCACGGTCGCACCGAGTTGGCCGAGGTGGCGGCCCGGCAGATGGCCGAGTTGCCTTTCGCCAATCCCTTCGCCTACGCCACCCGCCCAGCGGTGGATCTGGCCACCCGGCTGGCGTCGCTCACCCCGAACTCCATCAACCGGTTCTACCTTGTCAACACCGGATCCGACGCGGTGGACACCGCGTTGCGCATGGCCCGCCAATACCACTGGAACCGGGGTGAGCGCCGACGCTTCAAGGTCATCTCCCGCAACGGCTCCTATCACGGCATGACCGGCGGCGCGTTGTCTGTGAACCGGTCTGGTTACGTCAACAAGGCCCCGTTCGAGCCGTTGCAGCCCGGCGGGGTGGGCGTGGCCAACGTGCAATGCGCGCGTTGCCCGTACGAGAAGACGTTCCCGTCCTGTGATGTGTTCTGCGCCCGTACCATCGAAGCGACGATTCAGGCCGAGGGTCCCGAGACCGTGGCCGCGTTCATCGCCGAGCCCATCTCCACCGCCGCTGGTTGCTTCGTCCCGCCCGACGGCTACTGGCGGACCATCCGTGAGATCTGTGATCGGCACGGCATCTTGCTGATCGCCGATGAGGTCATCAACGGGTTCGGCCGCACCGGAACGTGGTTCGGCATCGACCATTTCGGCATTCAGCCTGATCTGATGACGATGGCCAAGGGTCTCACCTCCGGCTACCAACCGTTGGCCGCGGTCGGTGTCAGCCAAGCCGTAGCCGATGCCTTCGTGGGCGGCGATCGGGACACCTTCGTGGGCGGCATCACGTTCGGCGCCCATCCGGTGGCGTGCGCGGTGGCGTTGGCCAACCTCGACATCTTCCAGCGCGAGGACCTGGTCGGCAACGCGGCCCGTACCGGTCAGTATCTCGGGGATCGACTGGCGGGACTGCGCGACAACCGGCACATCGTCAGCGCCACCCGGGGCATCGGGCTGATGCACACCATCGAGGTGCAACGCGACCCTGACACCAACACGCCCTTTGCACCCGCCGATGAGGTCCCGAAGCGGCTCACGGCGTTGCTGCGTCAGGCCGGTGTGCTGTGCCGGGCCGGGGCGGCCATCTCGGTTGCACCCCCGCTGATCGCCAACCCGGCTGACTGCGATGACCTCGTGGAGCGCATCGATCACGCGCTGGGTTGTCTGGAACGCGACCTGGGTCTGGGCTGAGCTGTCGGGAAGGCTGCGCGTGCGCGATAAACCGGATGCTGCCCGCCAGAACGCCCAAAATCACGGCCCGTGGGTCAGCAGCGCTGGTGGGCTTCGGGAGGAGAAGGTCGCGGTTGTGGTCGTTGGGGTTTGTGTCGAGTGAGCCAAGACCCATCGGACGTTCGGTTGGCGACCGTCGGTGACGCCGACGAACTGGCCCGGCTGCTGCATGACCTCAACACCGAGTTCGACACCCCCTCTCCCGGTCCCGAGGTGTTGACGGTTCGGCTCCGGTCCCTGCTGGCCACACCGACCACGTTGGCGATCCTCGCGGGCCGACCTGCCGTCGGGGTGGCACTGGTGACGCTGCGCACCAACGTCTGGTACGAGGGCCCGGTGGCGCTGCTCGACGAACTCTACGTCGTTCCGGCCGAGCGCAACCAGGGCATCGGGTCCACCATCATGAACCTGTTGGCCGCCACGGCGACATCACGCCATGTCGAGCTGATCGAGATCAACGTGGACGAGCCCGACATCGACGCCCAGCGCTTCTATGAACGCCACGGCTATTCCGCGACGGACCCCGGCACCGGCCAACGGGCGTTCTACCTCTCGCGGGAGCTGTGAGGTGAGCTTCAGCCGACCTTGCTGTTCCAGTTGCGGGCGCTGGCCAAAACCTCGTTGAACGGCTTGTTGGTGTCAAAGCTGGGTTCACGGGGCAGGCCCAGCACCCGTTCGCCGATGCCATTGCGTTGCATCTCGTTGGTGCCCGCGGCAATGGATATGGTGCGCCCGTTGAGATAGTTCAGCGCCGGGCGGCCCTGATCAGCATCACCGGCAGTCCACGCCAGCGCCGCCGGGCCGCCCACCTCCATGGCCAGACGAGACCGGATGGGTGCCAGCATCCCCGCCGCCAGCTTGCCGTAGGCCGCGACCGCGGGGTCCGGGGTGGCCGCCGCCCGCAAACGGTCAGCGATGCGATGACCCAGGTGGTATTGGGCGTAATCGTTGATGTGAGCCTGGGCGATGGCCTGTCGGGCGGCGGGGTCATCGGTGCGGCCGACGCGGCGGGCCAGCTCCACGAAATCGGACGGTAGGCCCCTCGGTTCCATGGTGGCGGCACCCATCTCGCCGGCACCCCGTTCGTACACCAGCATGGTCTGCGTCACCGACCAGCCCTGGTTGACCTCGCCGATGATGTCGGCGTCGGTCACCTCAACCTCATCGAGGAACTCCTCACAAAATTCGGCGCTGCCGTTGATCTGGCGGATCTGGCGGATGGTGACACCTTTGGCGTCCGTGGGCACCGCGAACCAGGTGAGACCCCGATGCTTGGGAACGTTCCAGTCCGTACGGGCCAAGCACATGGCCCAATCCGCCAGGTAGGCGCCGCTGCTCCAGATCTTGGAACCGCTGATGATCCAACGTTCGCCATCACGCACCGCCCGGGTGCGGATGCCGGCAAGGTCAGATCCAGCCTCGGGCTCACTGTAGAATTGGCACCACAACTCTTCACCGGAGAGGATCGCGGGAATGTGCAGTTGCAGGAACTCCGGTGAGCCATGTGCCACCAACGAACGGGCGATGGCCCCGAACGTCACCACGCCCGCCACGCCGAAATCTGGGGTGATGTAGGCCAGTGCCTCCTCCCGGAACGCCCGCTCGTGCAGGGTGGACAGGCCCCGCCCGCCGTACTCGGCCGGGAAGGAAATGCCCCCGAACCCACCGTCGAACAGGATTCGCTGCAGTGCACGGGCCCGGTCGATGTCCTCGGAGGTGGTGGCCTCCCGGTCGGGACGGCCGGTCCGTATTGCCCTCGGGCGGGGCTCAAGGTTCGCACGGATCCAGGTCCGTGCCTCGAGCCGGAACTCATCCACCGAGATGGTTGTATTGGTCATGAAACTTCCCGATCCACGATTGCTACAGTGCGGCCAATTGACAGAGGTGCTCACGGTGCCACGACGCATCGCCGAACAACCCGGCGTCGGACGTTAAGCGGCGGAGATAGAGATGCTGATCGTGCTCCCAGGTGTAGCCGATGCCACCGAAGACCTGGAAGCAGTTCTGCGCCAGGTCGATCGCAGCCTCCCCGACCAAGGCCTTGGCGATGCTGGCCGCTTGCGGGCCGTAGCCGTCCTCGGATCCCACCGAGCGGGCGGCGGCCAACACCACCGCCTTGCTCATCTCCACCGCCAAGCTGGTATCAGCCAAGACGTGCTTGATGGCCTGGAAGGAGCCGATGGGCCGACCAAAGGCGATGCGGTCCTTGGCGTATTGCACCGTCATCTCGAACTCGTGATCCATGGCCCCCACCGACTCCGCCGCGGTGAGCACGGCGGCGATGGCCAGTTGCTGCTCGATCAGCCCGCCGCTGGCCCCGGGCTTTCCCACCAGCGCCTCAGCCGGCACCGGGGCGCTGTTGAAACGGACCTCGGCGAAGCGTCGGCTCAGATCGAGTGCGTCCAGTTGGGTGACCGTGACACCGGGAGCGTCCGCCCCCACCACCACCTGGGCGGTACCGTCGGGAGTCTGGCAGGTGACCAGCAGCCACGACGAGGGCTCCACATCTTGGACCGCGGTCTTGGCTCCGGAGAGCACCAATCCACCGGCACCGTCGGGAACGGCGACGACCCCACCGTCGAGCAGAGTGGTGCCGCCAGCGCTGGCAAAGGCCCAAGACCCTGACGCGTCCCCGTTCACCAGGGCTGGGAGCACCCGGTTGCGGAGCTCGCCGCTGCCGGCGGCGGCCACGGCGTAGGCCACGACGTTGGTACCGACGAAGGGTCCCGGCTGCAGCGACCCGCCCCGCTGATAGGCGATGAGGACGGCGTCCAGCACCCCGTTTCCGGAGAGGCAGCCGCCACCCAGCGCCTCGGGCACCAGCATCGAGAACCACCCCAACTCCGCGGCCTGGTGGCGATAGGAGTCCATGAAGGGGCCATCACGCTGCTCGCCATCGCGCACGACGCTCAACGGGCAGGCCTGCTCCATGAACTTCGCTGACACATCGAGCAGCGCCCGCTGGTCCTCGGTGACGTCGGTATCCACCACTCCCCCTTGATCTGCACGCCATGGCCCTCGGGTTAGCCGGCACAGGTCCACCCATTCTGGCCGATGGCCGGCCGCGCCGCCGCGACTACGGTCGCGCTGGTTCGACCAGGAGCACCGAGCTCCACACCGAGACCCAGGAGCAGCCGTGGACGTCAACGGGAAGAAAGCCATCGTACTGGGCGGTACGTCAGGCATCGGCCTGGCCACCACCGTGCGGCTGGCGGCACTGGGGGCGCAGGTGGTTGCCGTGAGTCGCAATCCCGGTCGGGCCCATGATCTCCCCGCGGGGGTCACCACACGGGCGTGCGATGTCTTGGACCGGGCCGGCCTGGAGGAACTGTTCGCGTCATGCGCGCCCTACGACATCTTGGTGAGCGCGGCCACCGGCGGGGACCGGGCCATCGGGGCGTTCACCGAGATGGACATGGACGGCTTCGAAGGATCATTCCGCAAGGTATGGGGATACGCCAACGTGATCCGCTACGGCACCGGCCACCTACCGCCAGACGGCACCATCGTGTTGGTCAGCGGCTCACCGGCCCGCAAGGAACGTCCGGGCCTGGCCGCGGTCGGTGCTGCGGGGGCGGCGGTGGAGGCGCTGGTCCGTTCCGTGGCCATCGAGATCGCACCGAAGCGGATCAACGTGGTGGCTCCCGGAGTCATCGACACCCCGATGAACCCGCTGCAGGGCGAAGCGCGGGCCAAGGCTTACGAACGTTCGACCAAAGCCCACCTGATCCCGCGGGCCGGAACCGCTGACGAGGTGGCTCAAGCGATCATCTTTCTGATCCTGAACGACTTCGTCACCGGCACCACCGTGGATGTTGACGGCGGCTGGTTGCTCACCTGACCGCTCAACGGGCTGGGTTCGCTCAACGGGCTGGGTTCGACCATCTGGCGCGCTGTAGCGAGGCGGTGGCCGCCACGTCCAAGCGCTCCGAGAAGGTCTCCTTATTGGCGGCGGTGCTGGGCTCGGTGGCCGAGCACGAGGTGGCCGCCGCCGTCTCATTTCTGACCGGTGACACGCCGCTCGGCCGGATCGGCGTTGGTTGGGCCACGATAAGCAACCTGCACCTGGCCCCGATGCATGATCCGGAGCTGTCCATCAGCGAGGTCGCAACCGCGTTCGAGGTGCTGGCCGACACCGCCGGGTCGGGCTCCGTGGCCGCCCGACGGGCCCAGCTCGGCGCCCTGCTTTCCCGGGCCACCGCGTCCGAGCAGCGACTGATCGTGTCCATCGTGGCCGGCGATCTCCGCCAGGGCGCGCTGCAGGGCGTCTTGACCGCCGCCGTTGCCCGCGCCGAGGAGGTACCCGAGGCCGAGGTTCGCCGCGCCGCCATGTTGTCGGGGTCCCTGGCCGTGGCCGCTGCGGTGGCCCGCCGCCACGGCCGGGCCGGCCTGAGGAGGGTGCAGCTCACCCCGCACATCCCGGTGCTGCCCATGTTGGCGTCACCCGCTGGCGACGTGGCCAGCGCGTTGGCCCAGACCGGAATGGCTTCGGTGGAATGGAAGCTGGATGGGGCCCGGGTGCAGGCCCACCGGCGCGACGGCTCGGTGCAGCTCTACACCCGCAATCTCAACGACGTGACCGCTCGGCTGCCCGACGTGGTCGATCTGGTGGCGTCTTTGCCCGGTGGCGATCTGGTGCTCGACGGTGAGGTGCTGGGCCTCACGGAGGACGGCTCCCCTCGCCCTTTCCAGGACACGATGGCCGAGTTCGGGACCGACGTCATGGACGGGTCTCCCCAGCGCGGTGCGGGACTGGGTGCGTTCTTCTTCGATGCCATGATCCTCGACGGCGACCAGTTGATCGACGACCCGCTCTCGGAACGGCGCGCCCGACTGGTCAACTTCGTGCCCCTGCCGGCGCGCCCTCCCGCCATCATCACCGTCGACCCCCTCGAAGCGGCGGCGTTTCTGGAAGCCGCCGTCGCCGCCGGCCACGAGGGGGTCATGGTGAAAGCGCTCGGTTCCCGCTACGAGGCCGGCCGGCGCGGCGGGGCCTGGCGCAAGGTCAAGCCGGTGCACACCCTCGACCTGGTGGTGCTGGCCGTGGAGTGGGGCCACGGACGTCGGCGGAGTTGGCTGTCGAACCTGCATCTCGGCGCCCGCGGACCCGACGGTACGTTCGTGATGGTCGGCAAGACGTTCAAGGGCCTCACCGACCAGACCCTGCGCTGGCAGACCGAGCGCTTCCTGCAACTGGCCATCGCCCGGGACGACCACGTGGTGCACGTGCGCCCCGAACAGGTGGTCGAGGTGGCGCTTGACGGCGTGCAACGTTCAACCCGCTACCCCGGCGGTGTCGCGCTCCGCTTCGCCCGGGTCCGCCGCTACCGTGACGATAAGTCCGCGGCCGATGCCGACGCCATCGAGACGGTGGCCGCGCTGGGCCGGCGCGACCCAGGAGGATAGGCGCCGAGCGGGCCCGCTCAGCGCCACCCTTCTCACCCTCGATCAACGCCTGGCCGCAGCAACCGGCCTCCGCTGCTCCGTCGAAGTCGTGACGACCTGACGCGTCTGCGTGGCGGTGCTACTGATGAAAGACGCTGCCTTCTTCCAGCATGGTGACGAACTCCCGCAGTTTGCGTTGTCGGGTTTCGGGTCCCTTCACGCTGCCGAGACGAAACAAGATGGCGAATCGGTTCTGACGGGAAAGGTCGGCGAAGGCGCTGGCGGCGGCAGGACTTGCGGCCAGGGCGGCCTGGAAATCCTCCGGCACGGGGGCGTCGCGCTGTCGGTAGGCCGCGTCCCACCGGCCATCGGCCCGGGCCCGGTCGATCTCCGCCTGTCCGCCGGTCTGCATGCGCCCTTCGGAGATGAGCCGCTCGACGTGGGTGCGGTTCACCTGTGACCATGGGCTACGGGCCCGGCGCGGCGTGAAGGCACGAATGAAGTAATCGTCGTCATCGGACTCGGACTGCCCGTCGATCCACCCGTGGCACAGGGCAACGTCGAGGGCCTGGGCGTAGGTGATGCCGGGCTTGGTCGAGGACTTCTTGCGAAGACGTAGGCGGACACCCGCACCGGTGGCGTCGTTGCGGATCCAGCGCTCCCACTCGTCAGGGGAAATGAACAGAACGAGTGGCTTGTCCGAATGGGAGACCATGACTCGGTGAAGGACGAATGGCGCGAAAGGGACGATCAGGCGGGCTCGTCGGTGCGAGCGCGATCCTGTTCCGGAAGAACCCCCCGCAGGGCGGGCAGGCGCTTCCAGTCCGGGATGGGGGTTTCGCGCCCCGATTGCGGTACAAACGGTGATATCTCCCCGGCGGCGTGGATGTAACGACCACAATTCGGAAAGACCCGCCCGACCGCGATGGTCACCACCGCCTCGGCTTCGGGAAACGGCGCGATGGAGGCTTGGTCGGTCAGCACGGTGCCGGTGCCGTGTACCCGCATCCGCCACGGCCGCCCCTGATCCACGAACAGCAGGGCCACTCGGCCGTTGTCCCGAATGTTTCCGAGGGTCCGCCACATGCCGTTGCCGTTGTAGATCGGCAGCTGCAGTTCGCTGGGACTGACCACCCGCACGAAGCCGGGGTTGCCGCCTTTGTAGGAGACATCGGGCCAGCCCGCAGCGTCGACGGTGGCGACCCACACCGCCGCCTGATCAGCCACCAGCTCGATGTCCCCGGCATCCAACTCGCCGTGCAAGGTCAGCTCCACCAACCGATCGGCGAGGCGGCGAGAGTCGAACTGATCCTGGAACTCCCGGGCGCCCGTCCCGTACATCGCACCGAGCTCATCTCCGGTCCTGCTCATGGGTGCAGACTAGGAGGGCCGGGCCGGGCCCGCCAGGCCGGCGCGCAGCTTCGCCGGTGGCCTCGGCAAGGCGCTCCGTGAGCCCGAGGAGACGCATTCCCCATGAGTGACATGCCGAGGACCGCGCCCGGTGCACCGACGGCCAGCACCGGGCGGATGCCGGCGCTTGACGAGGAACCCGAGATGATCAAGTTCGTGCGCACCGATGGTGTGCAGTACGAGGGTCCATGGGCGCCAGAGCAATACGATCCCGAGTCGGCTCAAGCGACGCTGGAAAGCCACATTCAGGATGTGGTGGAGGCTGAATCGTTGGGTTTGGACGGGGTGCTGCTGACCGAACACCACTTCGACGCCTGGACGCTGGCCCCGTCGCCCAACGTGTTCCTGGCCGCACTGGCCATGCGCACCTCGAGATTGCGACTAGGCCAGGCGGTGCATGTGCTGCCCATCCACAACCCCTGGAGGCTCGCCGAAGAAACGGGAATGCTGGATCTCCTCAGCAACGGCCGGGCCGAGGTGGGCTTCGGCAAAGGAAACGCTGCACCGGTCACAACCTCTACGGGTTCCTCACACCGCACGCCGGCCGAGAACCTGAAGATCTCCCTCGATGCGGCGCACCAGGCGGGGCACCACCGCAGTGGCGCCAACTCAATGGTGATCGTGTCGATCATCGTGGCCCCCACCGACGCTGAGGCCAAGCGCATCCAGGACCGGGCCATGGAGATCGCCTGGGACGCCATGATGAGCCGATCGCTCCCGCTGGAGGAGGCCGAGTTCTACCATCCGGTCTTCGGCGGGGCCATCATCGGCTCACCCCAGACCGTGCTGGACCAGCTCGGCCCAGCCTTCGAGGCCACCGGAGCCCGGCCCCTCAATCTGGTGTGGCGGCTGCGGTCCCTCCCCGAGGATGTGGCCCGCCAAAGCCAGCACCTGTTCTGCACCGAGATCATGCCGGCCCTGCGCCACCTGCCGATCGCCGCCGCCGTCTGATCACCCTGGCGCGCTCGGCGCCTGGGGTGCGGCGACTTTCGCGACGGCTACGGTCTTTGTCATGAGGCTCCGTCGTTCCGAACTCTTTGTCCCTGGTCCCGACGTGGCCCGGGTGCCCAAGGCCATCGCCACCGGCGCCGACATCGTGATCCTGGATCTCGAGGACGCCGTGGTGCCTGACCGAAAGGTGGAGGCCAGGGGGCTGGTGATCGACTCGCTGCGAAACCTCGATTGGGGAGGGGTGGGCCGATCGGTGCGCATCAACGGGCTCGACACCCCCTGGGCGCTGGATGACCTGGAAACGCTGGTGGCCCAGGCCGGCGATGTGCTCGACGTGCTGCTGATCCCCAAGGTGGCCGACGCCGACGAGGTCCGCTTCCTCGATCGTCTCCTCACCATGTGCGAGCAGCGGGCCGGGTTTGGCCGTCGCATCGGTCTGGAGCTCGCCATCGAGGACACCGCGGCACTGACCCGCATCGAGGACATCGCCCGGGCCGCACCGGGACGGACTGAAGCAATCTTGTTCGGCATCGGGGATTTCACCACGTCGCTGGGCTCACGCTGGGGCGCCCCGGCCATCGTCGCCTACCCCGGCGATGCATACCATGCGGTACGGTCTCGGATCGCCATCGCGGCCAGGGGCGCCGGACTCGAAGCAGTGGACGGGCCGTGGATGCGGATCAAGGACATCGCCGGACTCGAAGACGAGCTGACCCGCTCGGTGGCACTGGGCTTCAGTGGCAAGGCGGTGATCCACCCCACCCATGTGGAGCCATCCAACCGCATCCTTTCCCCGTCGGCCGAAGAGGTGGCCGAGGCCGAGGAACTGCTCGCCGCCTATGAAGCCGCCCGGGCCGAGGGTCGCGCCGCGGTCCAGGTGAAGGGGGCGCTCATGGACGAAGCGATGATTCCCATGATGCGCAACATCATCGAACGGGGTCGTAGGACCCAGATGAACTAACGAATGGAGAGAATGACAACGATGGATCAGCCCAGCGCTGCGGACCACCACGATCTGATCCGGGTGCGCGGCGCTCGCGAGAACAACCTCAAGGACATCAGCGTCGACATCCCCAAACGCCGCCTGACGGTGTTCACCGGGGTGTCGGGCTCAGGCAAGAGCTCGCTGGTCTTCAGCACCCTCGCGGCAGAATCACAGCGTCTGATCAATGAGACTTACAGCGCCTTCGTGCAGGGTTTCATGCCCACGCTGGCCCGGCCCGACGTTGACCTGCTCGACGGTCTGACCACCGCCATCATCGTGGATCAGGAACGGCTGGGAGCCAACCCGCGTTCCACCGTAGGCACCGTGACGGACGCCAACGCCATGTTGCGCATCCTGTTCAGCCGGCTCGGCCAGCCCCACATCGGCCCGCCTAGCGCCTACTCCTTCAACGTGGCCTCAGTGCGGGCCAGCGGTGCCATCACCGTGGAGCGCGGCGCCAAGACCAAAACCGACAAAGCCACCTTCAACCGCACCGGTGGCATGTGCACCCGCTGCGAGGGACGGGGCGCGGTCACCGATTTCGATCTGTCGGCACTGTACGAGGACGCCAAATCGCTCAACGAGGGCGCGCTCACCATTCCCGGCTACAGCATGGACGGGTGGTACGGCCGCATCTTCCGGGGTTGCGGTTACTTCGATCCGGACAAACCGATCCGCAAATACACCAAGAAAGAACTGCACGATCTGTTGCATCGGGAGCCCACCAAGATCAAGGTCGAGGGGATCAATCTGACCTACGCCGGGCTGATCCCCACCATGCAGAAGTCGTTCTTGTCCAAAGATCTGGAGGCCATGCAGCCCCACATCCGGGCTTTCGTGGAACGGGCCGTCACGTTCACGGTCTGTCCCGACTGCAGCGGCACCCGGCTCAGCGAGGGGGCACGGTCGTCGAAGATAAACGGGATAAGCATCGCCGATGTCTGCTCCATGCAGATCAGCGACCTGGCCGATTGGGTCCGGGGGGTCCACGATGCGTCGGTGGCACCACTGCTCGGAGGGCTGCAGCATCTCCTTGACGGGTTCGCCGAGATCGGTCTGGGCTACCTGTCCCTGGACCGGGCATCGGGCACGCTGTCGGGCGGCGAGGCCCAGCGGGTCAAGATGATTCGCCACCTGGGCTCGTCGCTGACCGATGTGACCTACGTGTTCGACGAACCCACCGCGGGCCTGCACCCTCACGACGTGGCCCAGATGAACGAGCTGCTACGGCGGCTGCGGGACAAGGGCAACACCGTGCTGGTAGTGGAGCACGAGCCGGACACCATCGCCATCGCCGACCACGTGGTGGATCTGGGCCCCGGTGCAGGGACTTACGGCGGCGCCGTCTGCTTCGAGGGCAACGTGGAAGGTCTGCGCCGCAGCGGCACCCTCACCGGACGCCACCTCGACGACCGGGCCACGTTGAAGTCCACACCCAGAATACCGACGGGCATGTTGGAGATTCGCGGCGCCAACACCCACAACCTGCAAGGCGTCGACGTGGACATACCGCTCGGTGTGCTAGTGGTTGTGACCGGGGTGGCCGGATCGGGGAAGAGCTCGTTGATCCACGGTTCGGTGGCCTGCCGCGACTCGGTGGTGGCCATCGATCAGACCCCGATCCGCGGCTCACGGCGCAGCAACCCCGCCACCTACACCGGGCTGCTGGAGCCGATCCGCAAGGCGTTCGCCAAGGCCAACGGGGTTAAGCCGGCATTGTTCAGTGCCAACTCGGAGGGGGCATGCCCGACCTGCAACGGCGCCGGGGTCATCTACACCGACCTGGCCATGATGGCCACCGTGGCCGTCCCCTGCGAGGAATGCGAGGGCAAGCGGTACCAGGCGGCGGTGCTGGAATACCGCCTGGGTGGCCGTGACATCAGCGAGGTGCTGGCCATGTCAGTGACGGAGGCCACCGGGTTCTTCAGCGACGGCGACGCCCGCACCCCGACGGCCCACGCCATCTTGGAACGACTGGCCGACGTGGGGCTGGGCTACCTCAGTCTGGGCCAGCCGCTGACCACGCTGTCCGGCGGCGAACGGCAACGGCTCAAGCTGGCCACCCACCTGGGCGAGCGCGGCGGCCTCTACGTGCTCGACGAGCCCACCACCGGTCTGCATCCCGCCGACGTGGAGCAACTGTTGGGCCTGCTCGACCGACTGGTTGATGGTGGCAAATCGGTCATCGTCATCGAGCATCATCAAGCGGTCATGGCCCACGCCGATTGGATCATCGACCTGGGCCCTGGCGCCGGCCACGACGGCGGTTCCATCGTGTTCGAAGGCACCCCCGCCGATCTCGTCGCCGCCTGCTCCACCCTGACCGGCGAACACCTCGCGGCTTACGTCGGCACCTGAGCGAATGCAACAGTTGATCAGGTCACCAGCTCAGTGTCCATCTCCAACGCGTAGGCGACCATGTCCTCAACGGAGCGGTCAGCCACGAAATCAGCCTCTCACGCGTCGCCCGCAGCGGCCCGCAGCGGTCAAGGCTCCCGATGCCGGACAACGCGATCGTAAGCGGCGACACGTTCAGTGTCTTCGTAGTCCTCCTGGCTGCGGATTCTTCCCCACACGGTGTGCACAAAGAGCACTGCGCGATTCGCATAGTCGTCCGCTCCATCGCCCCCTTCGATCCAATGATGCACACGAACCGCCGCCCGGGTGTTCCATGGCGGACCATTGACCAGAATATCGTCAACAACCATGTGAATCTGCTCTCGAGCATAACGCTGCAGGAACGCCTCAATCTCGCTTCGTCCGCGATGGGTGTCGAACGCCTCTCGCCCGAGCTGCGTTGGGCGATGTTGGTTCGACCAGGTGTTATCGCCAGGAAAGGACAAGGTCGCGTCGTCTGCGAACATCATCAGGGCCGAGCGGTAGTTACCGCTATTCATCTTGGCAATTGAGCGGCGGATCATCCAGCGGACGGTTGCCTTGTACATCACGAACCTCCATCATCCTTGGACGCGGTCTCATGGACGGTTCCCCAACGGCGAGCCCCACCAGAAGCAGCGTTGGGATCACGCACCACCGCTGGAGACCTGGACCGTGCGGGCGTGGATCTCGCGGGTCAGGGCTCGAATTTCCTTCACGATCTGGTCGGCTTCAAGGTTGGTCTCGTAGTCGTGGCGTGCCAGATCGCTGCTGATCTGGTCCTCGCGCTTGGCGGCTATGAGCAGGATCGCGCCCTGCATGGCGGCCAGACACGACAGCATCAGGTTCAGCAGGATGAACGGGTATTTGTCGAAGCCGACGTTGCGGTTGCCGATCGTCCAACCGGCCAAGAACACCAGGGCACCGAACACGAAGCCCCACGAACCCATCCCGTTCCGCATCCGATCGGCGGCTCGTTCTCCGAGGGTGAGCTGCTCACCTGATCGCACCGCGGGGTGGCGATGCCATGCCGCGGGCGGGATCTTGAAGGCATGTCGGTTTCTCATGGCTGCAGTGTGACCCCTTCGGGCGAGTACCGGTGGTCCCCGACGGATCAGGGGCCCGGAGGAGGCAGTTCGTCGGTGGCGGATGGTTTCAGTGAGAACATCCGGATGAGCGTTGCGGCTAACCCCTCGAGCGCACCCCCGCTCCCTGTTACCAGGACGTCGGGCATGATGTCGATGTGGCCCTCGCCCACGGCATTGGCCACCGCCACCAGGGCCGTGGCGGCTTGGCCCAGAGCCCGCTGCTGGGCTTCAAAGGCTTCGGCCCTGGCGAGTCCAAGAGCCCTGGCGGCGGCTCCCTCGGCCAGACCGATGGCCTCGATCCTCTCCGCCTCGGCGTGACCGGTGGTGGCGACGTAGGCGGCCTCGCCCCGAGCCTGAGCCTCGCGGGCGTCAGCCTGGTTGGCCGAGATCTCGATCGTGACTTGCGACGCGGCCAACTGGCCCTGCATGTCAGCCGTGCCCCTGGCCTTCTCGGTCTCGATGCGAGCGGTCTGGGCCCGCTGTTGTTCCTCGAAGGTGGCTCGTTCCTGTTTGGCGATCTCCCGTTGGGTGAGCACGGTGACCAACTCGGCAGGGAACTCGACGTCCTGGATATAAACGCCCTTCACTTCGACGTCATAGGCGTTGAGGTAGCTGGTGATGGCCTCGAGCGCTGATCGCTGCACGTCCTGACGGGTCTCGATGAAACGCACCGCTTCGAGGCTCTGCAGAGTGTTGCGGAAGTGGTTGCCGACAGCGGATTGCAGCACTTCGTTGACGAGGTTCTGCATGGTGCCGACCATGGAGATGACTTTCGGGGCCCGGGTGTCAGGAACGTGGATCTGCACCTGCAGGTCGATGCGGAAGACGAAACCTTCTCGGCTCTTGCCCTCGATCGGGGACAGATGCGCGTCGAGGTTGTGGGCCTGGCTCACCGCGGTGGCCCAGTTCAACGTCAGGATCGACGTAGGCACGATCTCCGCGGCGTAGATCCGCGGGTTGATGGCGTACTTGCCGGTACGCAGTGGTTCCTGCCAGATGCCGCGATGGCCCGGTCGCACGATAGAGCCGAACTTGAACTCGGCGCCGGACGTGTCAAGGGTGGGCAGACCGACGAAGGCCTTGATGACCGCGACCTGGCCCTGCTTGACCACCAGCATCGGGACCAACTCGACGGACACCAGGAACGGGTTCAACAGGTAGGCGCCGTACAGGAGCGGGTCGTGTTGCAGACCGATGCGGCCACCGTTGGACAGAAACGCCTGGAAGTCCTGGAAGTTGTTGTGCAGGGCGTTCTTGTTGCCGAGCAGCGCCTCGATCAGCGCGGAGTCCACCGACCCGGACTGCTCCAACCCGTCCACATCCACGAAACCACCCAGGCGGTTGGCGATGTCGCCGGCGGGCAGGGGTTCACCTTCGAGCGCGGTGACCACACCGACCTGATCAGCCTCACCGGCCGGGGCGATGATGACGACCTGGAGTTGATGAGCGTGCAAACCGAAATGTTCCGGCCGCAGCCCACCTTCAGCGTTGCGCAATTCGGGCGACACCGCATGGCCATAGACCTGCTGGGCTGTGAGCACCATGAACGCCACCGGGTGCAGGGGAAGCAGCGTGCCCGGAGGCAGGACCGGTCGTTGCACACCCTTCTGGCCACCGTTATCGAGAAACTTGGCGAGATCGGCGAAGTTCTCGAGCGCCTTTGAGTAGATCGCGCTCTTGGCACCGATCGGCAACGGTTGACCGATTTGGGCGATGACGACGCCGATCCCGCCGGCGGGCACCTGCACCCACGGGAAACGGGTGACCGAGTAGACGGGCCAGATCTTGAGATGGAGCCCGGGCATGAGGAGCTTGGCCTGAAATCCGGCCTCACCCCTGAAGGCGATGGGGTCATCATTGTGCAGACCCCGAACGGAGATGCGCTTGTTGACCAGACCCACCTGGGTGGGCCCGATCAAGTACAGCGACCGCAGGATGAGCAGTAGCAGAACAGAACCGGCGACGATTGCGGCGATCACCGTGGGACTCATGAAGACTCCTGTCGCCATCTGGCCCGGGAGGCAAGAGGCTTACCGAACCTGTCAAAGGTTAGCGGAGTTCCGGAGAGGCCCGACAGCAGCGTCCGACGGGTCCTAGGAACAGCACGATCTGGCTGAATCCGGCTCGGTCGGGGCGACACAGCACGTTTCTGACGGCGCCGCGGCGGGGTCTGGAGCGTCGTCGGTGACCGTGTAGAACTCCCACATCCCGAACGGCACGTCCGGCGCATCGACGTAGACCTTGTCCTGGGTGGCGTGACAACACACCTCGGACTCCGTCGTGCGGACCGAGAGCGAACGCTGCTCGAGCTGTTCCGCCACCCTTCGCACGTCCTCGCTGGTCGCCAGTTCGACACCGAGGTGATTGAGCGCCCCATCGGCCCCGTCGTTGGCGATCAGGACCAACTTGAGCGGCGGATCCATGAGCTCGAAGTTGGCGTATCCCGGCCGCTGCTTGTGCGGTGCGACGCCGAACAGCCGCTCGTAGAACGCGGTGGCAGTGCTGATGTCACGGACGTTGAGAGCGAGTTGCACTCGACTGGTTGCCATTGGTTACTCCTCTGTGGGTGGCCCCGCGTGATGGGGACGAACCATCAGACGTGGTCCCGGCCAAACGGATGCACCGATCACGCGTCCGGGCTTGTCGGCGCGACCTGCATCCATCGCCCACCGTTCACGTCTACCTCATCACGCGGGCCAGCATGCGAACCGCAAGTATGGAAAGGATCGTGGCACGAATGAGCGCAGCCGAACAGGCGGGTACGATCGACCAGGTGGACACCGAAGGGAACTCCGCCCCATTTGCGGCATGGGCTGGCACACGTGCGGACCTCGTGGCCTTCGTGGCGCGTCGGGTCGAGGACCGCGACAGCGCCGAGGACATCGTTCAGGACGTCCTCGTTCGGATGATCAACGCCGACATTGCCACCATCGAAAATCCTCATGCTTGGCTTTATCGATCGGCACGGAACGCGATCATCGACCACTATCGCAAACGTCGGCCGTCCACCGGGGCAGAGGACGCCATCGCCGAACTTCCCGACTTCCACAACGACAACGACACCACCAACGACGAACCGTCACAACCCGTTCAAGAACTCGCTCGCTGTCTTGGACCGATGATCACCCAGCTGCCGAAGGAATACCGGAGCGCGCTGACCCTTGTCGATCTCGAGGGCCACACGCAGCAAGCGGCAGCCGAGCTCAGCGGCTTATCGACCCCTGGCTTGAAGTCGCGGGTGCAGCGCGGCCGCCGCAAGCTCGCCGCACTGCTCCAGGAGTGTTGTGCCGTCGAGACCGACCGAACCGGGGCCATCATCGACTACGAACCCCGCGCCGATCCGTGCTCCTGCGCATGAATCGCCCTGCCGGGAGGTCGAGGAGGCTCACCGGTGATCAGACGAGCGCCCCGTTGAAAGGTCAACCATTGCCAGGCCCAGCCGAACCACACGAGAAGCCGGCTGCGGAACCCGATCAGATAGAGCAGGTGGACGAGCCACCACAGCACCCATGCAACCCCGGGGCGAACGTGGCCCACTCGTCATGGCCGAAGTAGGCGTGGGTCGCACCGGTAGCCAGGACCAGATGGTCGTATGCCAGCTGATCACCGCCGTCAAGGGTCACCGTCTGTGCCGCCGCGTCGATGGCGGTGACCTCGCCGAGCAGCACCCTCGCATTGGCCTGGGTGCGCAGGATCGAACGGATCGGATACGCGATATCGGACGGGTTCAACCCCGCGGTGGCCACTTGATACAGCAGCGGCTGGAACAGGTGGTGATTGCGCTTATCAACCACCGTCACGCTCACGGGGACATTGGCAAGCGCCTTCGCGGCGAAGAGCCCGCCGAACCCCCCACCGACGAGGACCACGCGATGTCCCGGAGTCAACGGCTCGGCCACGTCCACGGAGCCTAGCTCGCCTATCGTCGGGGCTGTGCCGTGGCCACTGTGCAACTCCGCGGTCGACGACGTGAACACGCCACCGTTCTTCTTCGAGGATGGCGCCGTCGACGGTCGCTACGCCGCCAAGACCCGCATCGTTGGCCTTGACCTGCCCGCTGGTCCCCAAGCGGTCACCAACCAACGACTTGAGGCGGATCGCGTCGTGGCCGTGTTAAACGGTGACCGGCCGCTGGTCGTGTGGTGGCAGCCCGGCACCCGCTCCGCGCTCGACGCCGCCACCATTTCCGACAGCCGGGACGGCGGTACCACCGGCGCCTTCGAAGCCACCTTCGACGGCCGGGTCCTCACCTTCCGGGCTCGGTCCGGGCGGCGGACATCTTCGGTGTTCGGGACGGGCGCATCGTTCAAATCCGCTCATACGTGAAAGGCTGATGTCCGATGACGGAGCACACATCCACCATTGATCAGACCGTGGCCGAGGCGTTCGGCGAGCGTTTCGTGGACATGCTCAACAGCGGGGCCCTCTGCCTGATGGTCTCCCTCGGGCACCGCAGCGCGCTGTTTGACACCATGGCCACCCAACCGCCGGCCACCGTGCGCGAGATCGCCATTGCCGCCGGGCTCAACGAGCGATACGTCCGAGAATGGCTGGGGGCCATGGTCACCGGCGGCGTCGTGAACCTCGATCCGGTGACCGAGCAGTATCAGCTCCCGGCGGAGCACGCCTCGCTGCTCACCCGGGCCGCCGGAGCTGACAACCTGGCCGTCTTCGCCCAGTACATCGGACTCCTCGGCGGCGTCGAAGACGAGGTGTTGCAGTGCTTCCGCCACGGTGGCGGGGTGACATACGAACGCTTTCCCCGATTCCACGAGGTCATGGCGGAAGAGTCCGGCCAGTCGGTGCTACCGGTGCTCGAGTCCCACATCGTGCCCTTGGTACCCGGCCTGCACCAGCGCCTAATCAGCGGGATCGACGTGCTCGATGTCGGTTGCGGGCGCGGCCGGGCCATGACCGTTCTGGCCGCCGCCTACCCACAAAGCCGCTTCGTGGGTTATGACCTCTCACACGAGGCCATCTCCCACGCCAACGCCGCCGCCGCGGACGCGGGGCTGACCAATCTTCGCTTTGTGGCCCGCGATCTCTCCGACTTCGATAGCACCGCCGAACCAGACTCCTTCGATTTTGTCACGACCTTCGACGCGGTCCACGACCAGGCCAAGCCCCTCAACGTACTGAAAGGTATCCGCCGTACCCTCCGGCCCGACGGTGTGTACCTCATGCAGGACATCCGCGCCGCCAGCCATCACAGCGGCAACGTGGACCATCCGCTCGGGCCGTTGCTCTACACCGTCTCGACCATGCACTGTATGACGGTTTCCCTGGCGCAGGGCGGCGAGGGGGTTGGCGCCATGTGGGGCGAGGAGATGACCTACCGGTACCTGCATGAGGCCGGGTTCGGCAAAGTCGAGACCCACACCTTCGAACACGACATCCAAAACAACTGGTACCTCGTTCGTATCTGATCGTCGACCCGGGCCCCGGCCGTCCGTTGTCCCCTATGGACCGACCGATTTCGACGGGCAGTCACCAACGGAAGTGCCCCTTTGACCGTCCGACGATGAGCGGACTGGCGTGACGCGACGCCTCCAACCGGCAAGCACTGCGCGCGGGCCAGCCGGGTCGCCAGGATCATGGACCAACAGCTCGCCTGATGTTTGCGGAGCCTGTCGGCGGGGCAGTGCACCTCCATCCAGAGCCGGTGCACGGCTGGTACCAAGGGGAGCGAAATATGCTGCTGTTCATCGTGTCGCTGTTGATCCTGGGCGCTTTCGCGGGGTTCCTGGCCCGGCTACTGGTTCCCGGTCCCGACCCCATGAGCGTATCGATGACCATACTTCTCGGTGTGGTGGGCAGTTTCGTGGGCGGCTTCCTGGGCTGGGCCCTGCTCGGCAACGATCTGGCTGATGGAGCCCTGCAACCCTCGGGCATCGTCGGGTCCATCGTGGGAGCGGTCGTGGCGCTGCTGATCTATCGGGCCGTCAGCCGCCGAAGCGGTCATTCGAACAACCGCCGGACCGGCAGCCACACCGCCCGGCTCCGCAAACACCGCTGATTTCAGTACCAGCCCCATACGGCCGTATCGCACAGTGTTCAAAGCAGATGGAAAGCGCATGTCCAACGTGGAGGAAAAGTGAAGGTAGTGCCCCCCAGGTCCGAGCCATCCGTGGCAGCGCCGCCGAGCGAGCCGCGGCGCTGGCCAAGAATCGACAACGGCAGAGACTCAACCACGTGGGCGAGTTCAACCTTTCGGTATGGTCGAACGGGCCGCTACGGCGACACGCGCCGTACATCGAGGCCGCCCAACCTGATCGCGGCGGCGCTGGCGGCAACCACGGAAAACTCCGCCATCCCATTGTGCGGCAATTCCCTGGCGTTGTACAACCCGCCCATCCGGGTGGCGGAGGAGATCGCCATGTTGGACTGTCTCTCCGGCGGCCGGGTCATCGCCGGGATGGTGTTCGGCACACCCATGGATTCGGCGTTTTCCTACGGCATCCCCCCCATCGAGTTGCGCGAACGGTTCCACGAGGCGCGGGAGTTGATCACCCGGGCCTGGCACGCCGAGGAACCCTTCGCCTTCAACGGGCGTTACACCCAGTTGCGCTATGTGAACGTGTGGCCCCGCCCCATCCAGGAGTGTCGGACATGCCGATGCCGCGTTTGTCGAACGCGGTGATGCGGACATGCGCTCCGAGATGGTGCAGAAAGCGGCGGTAGTAGGGGTTCTCCCAGATGATCTCCACGTTCGAGCACAGCGGCGGGATCGCCACCACGTCGGGACCCGACCCGAACTGCTGCCAGACGATGTTGGCACCGGCCGACTTCGCGAATTGGATCTTCGGCACATGTGCGGACGGGCGGGCTTCCGACTGACAATCAGGGGTGCATTTGCCGCCACTCGCGTCGTTGTTCCTTTGTCTACAGGATCTCCCGGCGCTGGGTCGAGCGAAGGAACCACGCGATCAAGCGAGCCGGGATCATGACCCTGCAGGGCGGGGTCCAAGCACCTCGCCATCAGCACCCTGCACACCGCACCCGCCCAGAGCGGCCCCTTTCGACAGCAGGACTTGGACGACATCGACGCGTCGTTGAAGAAAAGCGGCTTCGCAGTAGTTGAGGTAAAACGTCCACAGGCGACGGGCAGTGAGGTCGGGGACCAACTCGGCGAACCGTGGGCCATTGATCTCCAGTGCACTGCGCCAGCGTCGCAGCGTTTCGGGGTAGTGGACGCCGATTCGCTCCAGTCCGGCCATCTCGAACCCGTTGACCGTCGCACATTTGCCGATCGAACTGACCGACGGGAGGCATCCTCCCGGAAACACCAGCCGCTTGATGAAGTCGTCTCGTGCTTTCGCCCGATGGAAGGCGCCGTCTTCGATGACGATGGCCTGCAACGCCATGGATCCGCCATCCCGGAGCAGCCGAGAGCAGGTCTTGAAGAACGTGCTGTGATCGCGCCAGTCCACTGCTTCGATCATCTCGACAGAGACGATCTTCTCATAACGACCGCGCAGTGCCCGGTAGTCCTCCGCCAGAACGGTGACAAGGTCGGCTACGCCGGCTTCCGCCACCCGTTTGCACGCGTACTGGTATTGGGCGGCGGAAACGGTCGTGGTGGTCACTCTGCATCCGAGTGTCGTCGCGACGTGAATGGCGAAGCCGCCCCAGCCGGTTCCGATCTCCAACAGATGGTCCTGCGGCTGAAGCTCGACCATTGCGCAGAGCCGATCGAACTTGGCCCGTTGTGCAAGCGCCAGCGGGTCATCGTCATCTTCGAACAAAGCACAGGAGTAAGCCATGGTCTCATCCAGCATCAGCTCGAACAAGTCATTCGACACGTCATAGTGCAGCTGCACATAACTTCGGTCACGATGTCTTCCGCGGCTACGCCGGCGGCGGAGTGGGTCGATGATCGCAGCCCAAACCTGACCGACTCGGTCGAGTGTCTCCATCGACGCCCGGGCCCGGTGGGCGGCGATCTGCAACAACGCGGTCGGGTCGTCGGCGTCAAACCAGCCATGAGCGTACGCCTCGCCGAGGCCCACGGACCCGCGGGCAACCAGGAGGCGCCAGGTGCGGGGGTCATGCACCGTGACCTGCACCATCGGCGCGCCTCGCCCCATCCTGACGTGGCCTGAACCGTCCTCAAGGATCACCGTACCGGCCTTACCCCGTGAGAGCCACGCCAGCACCGCGGCGCGGGCCGCTCGGTCTGCCAGGGCCCGCGGGGTCAGCGCTGGAGCTTCGAGTTCGAGGATCGATGTCATGGATTCGGTTCCGGCTTCCCTCGGGCGTGTCATGGGGATTCGGGGTGTGGATAGAAGGTTGCGCCCTTGCGTTTGAGCCGCGCCGCTTGGGCATAGATGCCGCCGGAGACGCGGAGGGTCATCAGCGGGTAACGCCACAACACCCGGCCGAGCGCAGCGCGGGAGAGCTCTTGTCGCCGAGCGCTGATCGCGGCGGCAAATACCTCGGTGCCGTCTTGCACGCTGGCGATGCCAACGCGCAGAACGCGCCCCGGCGTGGAGAACGTGATCCGGTACCGCTGGTTCATCGGCATGAACGGGGAGACGTGCAACGATTTGTCGAACCATTCCTCGCCCTGAAGGCCGTCCGCGACATACGCGTAGCGTTCGTTCCACGGCGTGTTGGTGACGTGGGCGACGAACGCCGAGGTTCCGCTCGTGACCGGGTCGAGGCACCAGTAACACGTGATCGGGTTGAAAAGCCAGCCCCAGGTGCGGACATGGCCGAGCATGAGGATCGGTCCCTGGGGCCGCCAACCGAGTCGTTGCTCGACAAGCTCGGTGATGCTCTCGGCAAGCGGCTGATCACTCGGGCCGTAGAAGTCCTTTCGTCGAAACCACACTGCGTTGGGACGGCGGGCGGACCACAGCGGGTGCTTGGCGCACACGTCGGCGACTTCGGCCAGATCGAGCAGTGGAAGCGCGATCCGGTATTGGAAGTTGTGCTGAGGTGGACCGACGCGCCGATGGGTGACCACGCCTTCGTAGATGGCGCTGTTCACCACTCGACGCCGAGAGCGGCGCACACGTTGCGGGCGCTGCTCACCCCGTCTTCATGGAACCCGTTGCCCCAGTAGGCACCACAGAACCACACTCGGTCGCGGCCGTTGATCTCCGCCAGCCGACCTTGGGCGCGCAGGGCACACTGATCGAACACGGGGTGCTCGTAGTCGATGCGGGCCACGATGCGCTCGGGGCGGATGTCCCCGGTGCGGTTCAGGGTGACGCAGATCTGGTGCCGGGAATCGATGTTCTGCAAGCGGTTGAGGAGATAGGTGAGGGTGGCTGCACCCCGGTCTGCCTGCGGGCGGTAGTAGTTCCAGCTCGCCCAGGCGCGCCGAGGTCCGGGTAGCATGGCGGTGTCGGTGTGCAACACCGCTTCGTTTGTTTGATAGCGGATCGCACCGAGGATCTCCCGCTCCGCGGAGCTGAGATCGGCCACCAGCATCAGGGCCTGGGGGCTGTGCGTGGCGACGATCACCTGGTCGAAGGTCGCGCCCTCGCCAGCGCTGGTTCGCAGCTCGACCCCTTCGGCGCGCCGCACGACCTTCTCGACGGCGCACGCCAGCCGAAGCCGTGGCCCGAGGGTCGTCGCGATCGCCTCGACATAGCGGCGGGCGCCGCCGGGGATGGTCCGCCACGGGATGGGGTCTCTCACGCGCAACAGGCCGTGGTTGTCGAAGAAGCGGGCGAACGCGACAGCCGGATAGTCCAGGAAGGTCGCCGGGTTCGCCGACCAGATCGAGGACCCCAGCGGTATCAGGTAGCAGTCGAGAAACCCCTGCGACCAGGCACCCTCGGCCAGCAAATCGGCCAAGGTCAGCTCCGGGGAGTGCGTTGGGGTCTCGGCGAGCAGAGCCCGGGCTCGCCGGTTGAAGCGGCCGATATCGACGAGCATGCGCCAAAAGGCTGCTCGGGCCAGGTTCCGGCGTTGCGCGAACACGGTATTCGGAGAGCTACCGCGCCACACCACGCCACTCGCTTCATCGGTGACGCTGAAGCTCATCTCGCTCGGGGCGGAGTCGACGCGCAGCTCGCGCAGCAGGCGAGTGAAGCCCGGGTACGTCTGCTCGTTGAACACGAGAAAGCCGGTGTCGACCCAGTGGGTCTCGTCGGCCAGATCGACACGGACCGTATTGGTGTGACCGCCGGGCCGGTCAGCGGCTTCGAACACGGTGACATCGTGCTTGCTGCCCAGAACATGGGCGCAGGTCAACCCGGAGATCCCTGTCCCGATGATGGCGATTCGCATGCGGTCCGCTCCCTTCGCGCTCAGAGCTCGACCCCGAGGCCGCTCCGTTCGACGCACCACTCCCACAGCGCCCGGCGGGCTTCGGGCACGTCGGCACGGCGGGTGCGGGCGAGACGGTGGACCGGACGAACTCGTCGATCATGCCAGAACCTCCCACTGCTGCTGAGTGGAACACCGTCGTCGGCGGCGAGCCAGACCATGGTGTCCGCGGCCTGGGCCGCAGTTCTCAGCAGCGGTTTGAGGACGCGACGGAATGTCGGCAGCGAGGAGCGCACACCGGGCGTGTCCGCCCAGCCGGGATGCATTGCGTGGAATGCGACGCCACTGTGTGGAACCCGGTCGGCCCACATCTCGTTGAGGGTGACCTGTGCCCGTTTGGCCCGCGCGTACTGCTCGGCACCCCGGTACTCGCCGGGGCCCATCTCGAGCTGCTCAACGGACAACGGCGCGCTGTACATGCCTCCCGACGCCACCGTGATCACCCGCGCCGGAGCGCTGTCCTGCAGTCGTTCGAGCAACAAGCCGGTCAGGAGAAAAGGCCCGAGCACCTGGGACGCGACGGTCGCCTCGACCCCACCCTGGGTCCTACGAGTTCCGCTCAACGCGCCAGCGTTGTGAACCAGCACCTGCAACGTCGAGTGGTTCGCGAGCACCGCCGCGGCTGCAGCGCTCACGGCACTCAGGTCGCCCATGTCAACGACGACGACATCGACCCCACCGCCACGAGAGCCGGCGACTGGTGCGAGCTCACGGCGAAGATCTTCCAGGCGGGCGCGGTCCCGACCCAGGGCGACAAGCGTCGCGCCACTGTGGGCGAAGGTCTGCGCGGCAGCGCGGCCGATGCCAGATGTCGCGCCGCTCAGCAGAATCACCCGCCCACTCAGATCGTAGGAGTCCACCGGGCTCCATCGCTCCAACCGGCTACGCACATCGCAGCCGATCCGCGTGAAGCTCGGCACGACCAGCGCCTCGAGCACAGTGTCCACGGCTGTGGCCAAAGCCCTCAACTGGTTTCCTCTCCGTGTAGAGCACGCCGTAGGCCGGCAGCGGCGCGGTGCCCGATCCTGTTCAGGACGATCTTGGCGAGACAATCCAACGCTCTGAGCGGGCCGTTCAACTGCAGCTGAGCGTCGTAGGTGACCCGGCAGCCCGCTGTTGCCGCGACGATCGTGATGCGATCGGTCGACGTGATGAACCGATTGGTCGATTCGACAACGATTGATTCGGGAGCGACGTAGCCGACCGTGCGATAGCGCAGGACCATCGGGCGACCGACACCGGCAATGGTGACATCGAAAACGGACGTGGGCCCGCCACCTGCGCCCTCGACCTGGCGGACCCCGCGGACGCCCGGATCCCAAAGCTCGAAATTTCGAAGGTCGGCCATGTACGAGAACGCCTCAGCCGCCATCAGCGGGGAGGCAACCGTCGCACGATAGGAAGCCATGCTTTGCCAATCCGGTGCAGTAGGTCAACACCAATGATTCTATGTGAAGGACACCCGACGTCCCGGTCGAACCGGTCGGACCGGCCGCTCGTCGAGGAGCGGCCGGTCCTGGTCGGCCGGGGAACGGGAAGATGCTTTACAAGACTGGAGACAATCGGCTCAGCTCGGTAACAGCACACCGTCGATGACGTGGATGATCCCGTTGGAAGCCTTGATATCAGTCATGGTGACCTTGATGTTGCCGTTTAACAACACTACCCCGTCTTTCACCGTGATCGTCACAGGGCTGCCCTGCACGGTGCTCGCCGACGTCAGCGTGACCACCTTGTCGGCAGGAACCGATCCCGACACCACATGGTAGGTGAGGATCTTGGACAGGGCAGCCTTGTCCTTGAGCAGGCCCTCGAGCGTCCCCGCGGGAAGCTTGGCGAACGCGGCATCCGTGGGAGCGAACACCGTGAAGGGGCCGGGGCCCTTCAGCGTCCCCAACAGGTCCGCCGCGCCGAGAGCCGTCGCGAGGGTCTTGAAGTCGCCCGCCGCTACGGCGGTCTCCACGATGTCTTTGCTTGTGGTGGCCATCGAGGACTTGCTGGCTTCCGTTGTGCTCGACGAAGGTGCTTTCGAAGCGCTCGACGTGGTCGCGGCGGTGGTGCTCGACGCGGCCTCCGTGTCGTCACCGCCGCAGGCAGCGGTGACCAGCGCGATGGAGACAATGGCGGCAGCGAGGCGTATGGGGGCTTTCGGCATTCGGGAGTGTCCCTTTCGTGGCGTGACGCCTGGACCATGCTTGGCTCCGGGCGCCAACGGATGACGTGACACCTGGACTTCGCTCGCCCTGCCGTCGGCGGATGCAAGGACCCGAAGGTCGCTGCTCAAACCTCGAGAACGCCCCGCAACAAGCTCGCCCCGGAATGTGACGTGTTCCCATCTATCGGCTCCACGCTCACATCAACCACCGGATAGGCGCCCATGTCGACGCCACCGGGCAAGACGTAACGGCCGTCAGCTCGCAACGGGCCGAGCGAGATCAGCTTCTTGACATCACGATCGATGATCCAAAGCTCGTAGTAACTGCCGGTCGGCGCCTCAGGCAGCCTCGACAATTTCAGGTCGAGGCGAAGCTCGCCCCCACCGCGACGCACCGCCACGCGTCCCGCCGCCTGCTCCCCCGATGCCAGAGGCGCCAGCGAGCCCGCAGCGACCAGGTCGCCGCCATCCGGCCGAGCCGCGAAACTGATCGCCGAAACGCCGGCCACCACGATGACCGCGGCCGCGATCGCTGCGAGACGCACTCCACGTCGTCGTGACCGTGTCCGCAAGGTCGAGCCAGGGGTCGCTACGAGCACCAGCCCCGGCGGGTCCTGCTCCGCGAAACCGGTCGCCGCTGCGATCGCCGTCCAGACGTGGTCGGGTGGCGACTCCATCGGTGCTGGCGGCGCGGCCCGCAGGGCATGCTCGATGCGTTCCAACACAGGATCACTGCTCTGGGGTTCGTCAGCGTCAATCGGCGGCATCGAGACCCTCCAGATGGCGACGCAGGCGCTTCAGGCCACGGCGGATGTCGGACTTGACGGTACCGATCGGCAGCGCCGTCCGCTCGGCGATTTGGACGTGAGTCAGGTCTTCGAAGTACGCCAGCCGCATCACCTCACGAGTGCGCTCGGGCAACTCCTCCACCGCGCCATGGAGCAACAGCCGCTCGGCCAGCGCCTCGACGGAAGGATCCTCCCCGCCGGGCTCGGGCGCCACATCGTCGCTCACCGTGGCAGGTTGACGGCCGGATCGGCGCAGCGCGTCGACGGCCTTGTGTTTGGCGACACCCAACAGCCACCCGGCCAGCGAACCACAGCTCGCGTCGAAGCGCGACCGGCTCTTCCAGGCCGCGACGAAGACCTCCTGGGTCACATCGGCGGCGAGGTCGTCGCCAACGACCCGGCGACAGAAGCCGTAGACGAGCGACCCATGGGCCTCATAGGCGAGGCGAAGTGCCGAGTCCCCGCCAGCGGCAAAGGACTCGTCCTGGCCAAAGTCGGCGGGCTCCACACCGTTCAGCCTTCCACAACTCCTCGCAGTCCTCGGCGACGTGCGCTCGATCCGTGCGCCCAAACAGCGCGCGTCACTCACGCAAATCCATCCCCGTCGACAACACGCGGTCCAGCCACTGACGATGTCTTCGCCGCCGAGTCACCCGCCGGACGCACCCAGGCCAAACAAACGGGGCCCGAACGTGACAGACCTCCAGGGGTTGACAGCCTCACGAATCGCCGATACTTTCCCACTCAGTTAATTAACCACCTGGAGAACTAGGGGGACGATGATGGCGCTGACTACCACAGAAGAACGACTCGACGCGACCTTTGCTGCGCTGGCGAACTCAACGCGACGTGCCATCCTCACTCGGCTGGCGCAGGGCGAAGCGAACGTCAACGAACTCGCCGAACCGTTCGCCATGACGCTGCCCGCCATCTCCAAGCACATCAAGGTGCTCGAGCGCGCCGGCCTCGTGATGAGAGGTCAGCATGCGCAGTATCGGCCGTGTGCCCTCGATGCGACCCGCCTTGAGGAGATCGCCGCGTGGACCGAGCAGTACCGCCCCGTGTGGGAAGCCCGCTTCGATCGGATGGACGACTACCTGGCGCAACTTCCGCCCGCCACGCAAAGCAGGCCACGACCATGACCGAGGCCAACGCACCCCGACCCGCCGTACGGATCGAACGCACCTTCGATGCACCGATCCAAGTCCTGTGGCAGATGTGGACCACGCCCGAACACTTCCAACGATGGTATGGCCCGCCCGGCGCCAACGTCATCGTGGAGAAGATGGACGTGCGAGTCGGCGGCCAGCGTGTCGTTGGCATGGAAGTCGTGACACCCAACGGCGCGATGACCATGTGGTTCGCCGGCGAGCACGTCGAGATCGTTGAGAACCAGCGCCTCGTCTACACCGAATCGATGGCCGACAGGCCCGGCGCCGTGTTGGCGGCCACAGGCTCAAGCATGCCGGCGGATCACCCCACGACCACCGAGATCACCGTGGAGCTCGACGTGGTCGACGGTCGCACCCGAATGGTGATGACCCACACCGGCATCCCCGAAGGCTCTCCGGGCGCCACCGGCTGGGCGATGGCCTTCGACAAGCTCGCCGCTTTCATCTCACAGCGCCAGGAGCTCAAGCAGGGAGAGTGAATCGGGCGGCCGGGCACCGTTCCGGATCGAGAAGCCGAGGGCCGTGCCCATCTCGACACGCCCAACGCGGGTGTCGAGCGCCCACTGCATCAGTCGTCGGGAACGTGGTCGAGCACGGTTTGGGCATGGTGTCGAGGGCTGGATTCGCCACCCCGGACCCGCACGCCACCCGATGGAGATCCAGCACCCCCGAGAACTCCTGATAGCCGAGATGACGGCGCGTCAGCCCCCGATCCACCTCGCAGCACGCCGAGCAGGGCGGCCACCCGCCTGGTGCCGATCTGCCCGCTGCCGGACGGTCATGATCCTGCTCCTGCAAAGGTGTGATGGACCGCTTCGACGTTGTTCCCGTCGGGATCGCGTACGAATACCCCGAAGTAGCCGGCGTGGTACTCGGGCCACACCCGCGGTTCGTGCAACACCTCCGCCCCCGCCTCAACGGCCGCGTCACGGAACGCCACCACGGCGTCGCGGTCCGGGGCCCGGAACGCCAGGTGCGACTCGCGGAATCCCTGCCCCGTGCGGTGCGGGCCCAGCCAGAACGTCGGGAACTCGACGCCATAGCCGATGCCCTCCGCCCGGTCGAAGATCCGACGCCCGCCCAACGTTGCCAACACGGCGTCGTAGAACGCGGCGCTGGCCACGAGATCGGTGCATTGGATTGAAATGTGGTCCAACATGAGAAGCTCCTCTACCGCTACGCGGCTCAGACGGTCTGGTCGTAGCGTTGCATCTCTTCGGGTGTGACCGCTTCGATGCTGTGCCCGATGTTCCAGCCATGCCCGAACGGACCCAGCACCACACCGGAACGCTCACCGTAGAACGCGTCGGTGGGTCGCCCGGCCGGGTCGGAGCGTACATGTCCGCGCCCGTCCATGGACACTGCACGTCGTCCGCGACGCGGCTGTTCATCAACGGCGACCGGGTGGCTGCCACAATGGTTCTCGCCCGATGAAGCCAATGAGACGGGTCATCGGGTCGGCATCGTCGGCGACGGGGACCCGGGGACCGTACTGGCCCGATGAACGCAGCAGCTCGTCGATGGGCTCCATTCCTTCGACGAGCATGGTGCAGTAGCTCAGGTCCAGTTGGGGGTCCACGCCGTTCGCCCGTCCGAGATCCCAGGTGTGCATGAACACGTCGGCGGTGTAGAAACGATCGATCGCGTCGTTCAACTGGTGGGTACCCGCGTACGGATGGGTGAACTGCGACCCGGCCCGTTCTTTGTCCTCGAGTAATCCCTGAACGCCGGCGGACAGTGCGGCCCACGCGCCGATCGGATCACTGGTAACCGCTGCGCCAGCCGCCAGCTCGACTCCCCCAGATGCCAGAAACGCCGGAAACCACTCCACGAGGTGACCAACAACGTCGCGGGCCACCCAACCCTTCACAGGTGTCACTGCATCCCAGTCACGGGTCGCGGTCACCAACTCACCGAAACCACGAGCGACAACACCATGACGCGCCGCGGGCTCACACCGGGAGAGCTCGACGTCAGACATCGCCGGCCTCGAGCAACGCGTCAAGCTTTCGGTAGCCCTCGTTGACGCCGCTCTCCATGCCCGAGGCAAGCCACGCGTCGCGGCCCTCGAAGCTGTCGACCAACGACTGGGCGTGCAGGCGCGTGTAGCCATCGCCGAGATTCTCGAAACGCAGCGTCTCCAGGGCGACATCATCGGGCATCCCGACAAAGGTAAAGGTCTGCACGATCCGTTCATCGGTGATCTGGTGGAAACACCCGCGGAACTCGTAATCGACGCCGTCGCGCGACGCCACGTAGTGCCAGCACCCGCCGTCCCGGGCATCCCATTCCACGATCCGGATGTCCATCCCGTCAGGGCCGACCCATCGGGCGAACAACTGCGGATCCGTGTGGGCTGCCACCAGCTGCGCCGGCGACGCCGCGAAATCACGTGTGATCCGGATCAGCGGGACGCGATCGTCCGCCTCGATCGCGGCCTCACTGCGAAGCTGATGGATGGTCATGATGCCTTTCCTTTCCGTTTGGGATGACGCTTGTCCGCTACAACGAGGTCGTTCATCTCGGCCAGGACCTCGTCCAGCCGCCGGTAGCGCTGCTCGGCCTGACGGCGGTAACGCTCGATCCACTTGCTCATGAGGTCGAACACCTCTGCTTCGAGATGCACTGACCGGCGTTGCGCGTCGCGCGTCTTGGAGACCAGGCCCGATGCTTCAAGCACCTTGAGATGCTTCGAAATCGCCTGCAAACTCACGTCATACGGCTCGGCAAGCTCCCCCACCGTTGCATCGGCACTCGCAAGCCGCGCCACCATGTCGCGTCGAGTCGGATCCGCCAGCGCGGCGAAGACCTCCGAGAGTGGATCAGCCATACACCTTCCTCATCCAACTGGTTGATAACGACCTTACAGGATCGCCGCACGCTTATCAACCCATCGGTTGCAGAGTTCGGCTGCGGACGAGCCCGACAGCCATCGGATCCAGTCCCGCGGGGTCAGCTGCGCCTGAGGACCCACACCACGCCGATGGTGTGCTGACCGAGGAACTCGTACTCGGCGAGCTGCGAGTCGACGAACGCTCGCAGCCTCGATCCCAGCTCGGGGCGGCGGCGGGCGAGCTCCGCTGCTCGCGCCGCGATCAAGGAACCCTCGTTGTCATAGTGATCATCGTTGTCGGGCTCAAGCAGCTCCGCGACGAGCTCATCGCCATGAGCCGTCAGGAGTCGCCGGGTGTCCGCGAGGGTGCCAGAGTTCTCGAACCCGGGGAAGGACTCCGTTGCGCCTTCGCGCCGGCAGCAATCGTTGATCACCAGGTGCCCACCCGGCCTCACGTACCGGCGGATGATCCCGACCGTGACATCGAGAGGGCCGAGCACATCGCCCAGGGCTGCGAACACCGCCACGTCCACCGGCGCAGTCGCTCCCGCCAGTTGCCCGATCTCACCGTGACTGAAGCGACACCTTCCCGCGACGCCAGCCGCTTCAGCGGCATCGCGGGCGATCTGTACAAAGGGCTCGAACAACTCAATCCCATACACCGACAGCCCGAGGTCGCGGGCGATCGCGATCGCTACTGCTCCCTTGCCTGACCCCAGGTCCACCACCGTTGCCGCCTCGAGCTCGAGATCGGCGATGGCGGCAACGATGGTCGTAACGTCCGAACCGAGCGCGTCGAGATCCGAAAGCAGCTCCGACGCATAGGGCAACAGCTCCGGGTCGATCTCCAGTGCGTAGGCGACCATCTCCTCAGCCAAACGTTCAGCCACACGCCAACCCTCCCACATCGGTCGACCCAGGCGGCCCGGCCCCACCAGTCCGGCTCAATCGCCGGGTAGGTGTGCCAACACGTTTCGGGCGACGGCGCCGAGGGTGGCGAGCTGCTGTTTGGTGAGCAGGTCGATGAAGTGCTTCCGTACGACGGCAACGTGGGTGGGGGCTGCTTCGGCGATCGCGGCTCGTCCGCTGTCTGTGATGGTGACGAACCAGCCGCGCCGATCGGTGGGGCACTTGACTCGGGCCACGAGCCTGCGTTGTTCCATGCGGGTGATGTGGTGGGAGACCCGGCTCTTCTCCCAGCCGAGGTCGTGGCCCAACTCGACGAGGCGCGCCTGGTTGTCGGGGCAATCGCTCAGATGAGCCAGCACCAGGTAGTCAGGGTACGAGAGCCCATCCCCAGCGAGCTCACGCCCAAGCAAGGCGAAGAGCTGGAACTGCATCAGCGAGAAGTCGCGCCAGGCGCGCCGCTCGTCGTCGTCGAGCCACCGCGTCTCTGAGGCCATCCGCACAGAATACTCGATCCGGTTGACACGTCCACCACTGCATGACCTCATGGGTGCGACCGACGACCCCATCGAAACTGGTTGATATATCCACTTATTGCCCGGATCATGATGATACATCAACTACTTAGAGGAGAATCCCGATGACCACCCTGCAGGCTCCGCTATCGGTACCTACGCCATCGCCGCCCTCGAGACCGGTGGCGTGCTCGTCGGGGAGAAAGTCACCCTCGAGTTCGAGATCTCTGCGATCAAGTCCGCGAGCTGACCATGGCTACCGCTCCTGCTTCCCACCGCGACCTGCTCGACGGCCAGCTCGCGACTCTCGCCACGGTCGGCCCCGACGGGCGGCCGCAGCTGTCGACCGTGTGGTTCCTCGCCGCCGAACTCGTCCACCCCGACATCGTTTGGCGTCAGCCCGGCGCCAACCACTTCAGCGGAACCTTGAACGGCCGCGACGCGATGTTCGCCATGATCAGACGCATGCGCGCACTGATAGACGGCACGCTCCACGAGCGCGGCAACCTCGCCGGGTTTCGCGTTGGCCGGTGAATCGGGCGTCAGCGGCCCACGTGGTGGAACGGCGAACGAAGCACCGTTCCTGAATGGCGCCATCATCACCATCAACGGTGGCCAGTCCTACAACGACTAGCTCAGCTCGCCCAAGCGCTGCTCGACGCCAGCGCCGACACCGGCGAATCCAGCCACGGTGCGACCAAGAGCATCTACGGCGCCGATCCCAACGGCAACGAGTTCGAACTCATGTGGATGCTGCCCCGCGACGCCTGGGGCCCTACGAGAACGACCCGCCCGTCCTCGCCTGGCGCAGCGCGAACGACGACCACCCGCTCGTCCTGTTCCTGCACGGCCGGGCCAGCGGCAACTGGACCTGCTCCATTGCCCGCTTCACCGGAACGATGACCGGCCCAATGGTCCTCGCCGAGGGTACCGAGATCCCACCCACCGGCGATCGTTCAAGGTCAACTTCTGCACCGTCGCCGCGCGACATCACGCCGATCTGCTGGCCATCGACGAGCCCCTGCGGCACATCGCCGTGATCATGTCCGGCCTCGACATCCACGACGACGTCGTCAGGGCCCGCCGCGCTTTTCATTTGATGTTCGGGTTGTCGTGGGATTCAGGGAGTGGTTGGTCGCGGCGTGCCCGCATCGTGCTGCTGGCCGCGAAGAGGTTGAACTCCCTTGACACCGCCATCGGTCTCTGCGAGATTCGATTTCGCTGAGTCCCACGTTGCCTACGAGATCGTCAGCGCTCTGCGAGCAGCCCACCTCCAGGCAACGTTGGACCGAGGCATCGTGCGGAACGGGGGCGAATCAGCATGATCGTTTTACGACGACGCGTAGGCGGAGACCGTTCCGGGCGAGGGACGGTCACAGGATCGGCGAACTGGCGGACCCGCAGTGTTGTGGCGGTTCTTGTGGTGGTGTTGGCCCTGTTGGCGCTGTCCACTCCTGCGTCCGCTCAGTATCCTCCCTCGCTGCCGGACTTCTCGCATCCCGCTGCGCCCCACGATCCCCGCCTGAGCCCAGCCAGCGGTACTGACAGCCGCCCCCTGCTGGTCATCGTCGCCGACTTCAGTGACGTGACCGAACGTGTAACCGCCGCCCAGGCGCAGACGCGCTTTTTCGGCGTGGCCTTCGGCAGCGTGAATAACTACTACACCTCAGAGTCCTTCAACCGCTTCAGCTTCACCCCGGCCGCCGAGACGGAGGGGACGGCCAACGACGGCGTCGTCGTCGCTCCCGTCGGTCTGCTGGCGAACATCCAGACGGCGGGTAACGACCTTGGTGGCCCGTGGGGTGCCCAGGCCATCGCGGCGGCCGATCAGTGGGTCGACTTCTCGAGCTACGACGCGAACAACGATGACCGCGTCGACGAGCGCGAGCTGGCCATCGTGGTGATGACCGACACAGGCGACGCGTCAGCCTGCGGTGGCACCCGGGCGCTCACCGCGGTCACCGTCGACACCATGGTCCTCACCGGGCGCCAGTATTCCTACGACTTCGCGCTGGAGAACAACATCACCCATGCGCACGAGCTCGCCCATCAAGCCTTCGGTACCCAGGACCAGTTCTACATCGCCGGCCCGTACGACATCACCGCCCCGACCTGCGGCGGCAACCCGTATTTCAGCCTGAACTCGTGGCACAAGACCCACCTCGGGTGGGCGACGGCGACCGTGGTCACGCGCGATGGCTACTACGACGTACCCAACTGGACGACGTCGGGGACGAGCTTCCTGCTCTACGACCACGACCGCGGCGCGAACGACTACTTCCTGGTGGAGAACCGGGTGCGGGGCGGCTACGACCAGAACATCGCCGACCAAGGCCTGATCGTGTGGCGCGTGGACGAGACCGCGTTCGGTACCCGGCATTTCGATCTCATGCGCCCGGGCGGCGGGGTCGTACCCAACAACTATGGCGGCAGCAGCGCCGATGCCTACGACGGCGATGACTCCCTGACACCGTCTCGCTCGATGACCTACCCGTGGCGTGACGGCACATCCGCCGGCGTCGCGGTGCGGGCCATCGGCGACTCGGGACCGACGATGCGCGCCTATTTCGACGTGCGGGGCCCGGGCGTGCTCGTTGATACCTACAACCTCCTGCATGCCGCGCCCGTCGACGTCATCCTGGGCGAACCAGGCTCCATCAGCGTCCCGGTCATGAACACCGGCGAGGCGAGCGACAGCTTCGCCTTTACCGCCTCGGGCCTCCCGCCCGGCTGGACGGCGACGACCGACACGAGGACCCTGGCGGCAGGCGCCGGCGGAACGGCGACCTTCACGGTCACGCCGCCGCTCACGGCGACGACCGGCACTTACACCCTGACCGCCACCGCAACGAGCACGACCGACGGGTCGGTCACCTCGGCCAGCACGTTCCAGGTGAACGTCCTCCGCCGGCCGACGACGATCGTCTACACCGGTGCGCCCACCGCCGACTACCACGACCCAGCCCAGCTCAGCGCTGTGCTGACCGATACGATCAGCGGCGCGCCGCTCGCCGCACGGACCGTTGCCTTCTCGCTCGGCAGTCAGTCGGCCAGCGCGTCGACCTCGGCGGAGGGGACGGCGTCGGCCTCGATCGTGCTGACGCAAGCTCCGGGCCCGGTGGCGCTGACGGCATCTTTCGCTGGCGACCCCACGTACCAGCCGAGTTCGAGCGCGACCACGTTCACGATCACCAGAGAGCAGACGACGACTGCCTACACCGGTCCGCTGGTCATTCTCCAGGGGGGCTCGGGCGTCACCCTCAGTGCGCGAATGCTGGAGGACGGCACGACGGCACCGGTGCCCTTCGGTCAGACGATCACCCTGTCGCTCGGCGGCCAGAGCTGCACGGGGACGACGGATTCGACCGGGCTCGCGGCCTGCACGCTTACGTTCAGTGGCCCGCTCGGCCCGCAGCCGCTGACGGCCAACTTCTCGGGTGACGCGTACTACCTTCCGTCGTCGGACAACGGGAAGTCCGCCACCGTGTTCGCGTTCCCGAGCGGCGGAGCATTCGTCCTCGGGGATCGCACCGCGGCGACCGTGGGCCCGGCTACTTCTGTGACTTGGTGGGACGCGCAGTGGTCCAGGACCAATCTCCTTTCCGGAGGATCGGCCCCGTCCGCCTTCAAGGGCTTCGCCAACAGCGTCACCTCACTACCCACCACAAGCCCCCCCGCCGCCTGCCAGGGTACGTGGACGAGCTCGGGAGGGAACAGCCCGCCACCGGCGAGTGACGTCCCCTCCTACATGGGCGTCATCGTCTCCAGCTCCATCACGAAGTCGGGCTCCACGGTCTCCGGGAACGTCGTGAAGATCGTGGTCGTCCGGACAACGCCGGGCTACGCACCGAACTCCGGCCACGCCGGGACCGGGACGATCGTGGCCACCTTCTGCTCGTAGGCGTTCGCCGCCAGACCGAGGCCGCCGGATGCGAGGTCATCCAAGTTGCGATCAGCAGCTGGTGTGCCGACGATCCGGCTGCACGACCTGCGCCACACCCACGCAACGTTGACGCTCAAACACGGGGTCCCGTTGAAGGTCGTCAGCGAACGTCTCGGGCACCCGACGCCTGCGTTCCGTTCACGATGGCCGTCTACCAGCACGTGCTACCCGGCATGCAACGCCAGGCCGCCGACACCTTCGCCCGCCTCGTCGTATCCAACGACAGCTCCACCGGGCCCGTTCAACGAGTAGCAGCCCGCAGCCAGATTCAACCGAACGCCCGACCCTCACCTGACGATTCTCTGCTGCGCTGCGCCCCGATAGGTCACCACCGGACGGCAACCGGCGCGGCCACCAAGCAGCACCGCACCAGGTGGTTTCTCGGCACCCCCAGTCATGGTTTCGCAGCGGAGATGGCGGCGCGGTACGCGGCGATCGCGTCGTGGTGATCGACGAGCGGAGCCGGGTAGCGAATTCGCTCGCGCTCCGCGGACTCGGGCCAATGAACCGCATCACCATCGAGGGCTTCGAACTCGGGAAGGTGACGACGGATGTAGTCACCTGACGGGTCGAATCGCCGTCCCTGCACGACCGGGTTGAAGATGCGGTTCGGGTTGGTGTCGGTGCCCGTTCCTGCGGTCCACTGCCAGTTGAGCTGGTTGCTCGCGACGTCGCCATCGACGAGGAGCTGCATGAAGTGGGCCGCGCCGAGCCGCCAATCGATGTGGAGGTCCTTCGTGAGGAACGACGCCACCACCATTCGCGCCCGGTTGTGCATGAATCCCTGATATCGGAGCTGCCGCATCGCTGCGTCGACGAGCGGGTAGCCGGTTCGCCCGTCCTGCCAGGCGGCGAATGCTTCGGGGTCGGTGTTCCAGCGGTCTCCGCGTGACCGGTAATCGTGGTGCGCGGCCTCGGGCCGGGCTGCGAGGACCTGGTGGTAGAAGTCGCGCCAGCAGAGTTGTCGGACGAACGCGGCGGCGCCGGCCCGACCGCGCAGGACGGTCGCCACTTCCGTCGGGGAGAGGCACCCGAAATGCAGCGAGGCCGAGATCCTCGACGTGACATCGCCCGCGAGGTCGTTGTGCACCTGTTCGTACCGCTCAAGCGTGTCACTCGACCACGCGCGAAGTCGTGCGAGTCCGGCGGTCTCGCCACCGTCGATGAGGGCAGGTGACGCCTTGTCGCCCGCGACGAGAACGTCATGCACGGCTGCGATGTCGATCTCCATCCCAGCGGGGAGGTTCACTCGTGCCGGCACCGCCACGGTGGCGCGCCATGGCGTGTCGAGCCACCGTCGGTGGTACGGGGTGAACACCTTGTAGTGATCGCCTGCTGCCGGGGTGACCGCGCCGGCAGGCACGACGGTCACGCCGGGATGACGCCGCACGACGATGCCGCTCGCCGATGCCTCGCGTTCGAGGCGGTCGAGCCGTGTGCGAGCGAACCCGCTCACGTCGTCCGCCACGTGGATCGTGGTCACGCCCCATGCCAGCGCCACGCGCATCGCTTCGCCAACCCATTCGCCGCGCCGCACGACCAACCCCGCACCGAGTCGAGTCAGCGAGTCATGGAGATCCACGAGTGACTCGCGAAGGAACGCCCGTCGATTGGCCCCGATGGTCGGCCCCTTCGCGAGGGCGTCGTCGATGACGAAGAGCGGCACCACACGCTCGACCGGGGCACAGCCCTCGCTCAGCGCCGGGTTGTCCCGCACGCGCAGGTCTCGGGTGAACAACACCATCGACACGCTCATGGCACGTCTCCGTCAGCCACTCACGCGTCCGAGCCGTGCGCCGCGGTGACTCCGAGGTGGCCCAGCACCGCCGTCGCGGTTCTCCGTCCGCTGAACATGGCTCCCTGAATCGACGCGGTGTCACGATGATCGCCACAGACGAACCGTCCTTCGCCGAGCGAGATCGGCTGCTTCACATGCAATGGTGGCGACTGCGCGGGTTGCCCGTGCATGATGACATCCGTGCGGAGATGTTCCCAGTCGCCGGTCATCGAGCCGAACCACCGGGCGAGTTGCTCGCGCACCCGGCTCGTGACGGTCGGGTCGATCGCGTCGAGCCCGGGAATCGCTGCGGCGATGAGGGCCCGGCCCGACGGAGCGTAGGAAGGCTGCACTTCGCTCATGACCGCGAGGTTCTTGGCTGGACCGCTCGAATCTCCGTCGAGCACGAGCACAGGTCCGGCAAGTGGCGCGTCGGCAGCGGCGAACCAGCAACACGCCGCCGATCGTGACCCAGGATCGGCAACCCGGTGGCCGAGCAAGCGGTGCGCTGTCGGACCCTCGGTGGCCACGACCACGGTTCGTGCGTCGACGCGCTCACCACCGTCGAGCGTGACGCCTGCCGCGTCGAGCCCCACGACCTTGGTGTCGAGTCGCAGCGCGTGATCGGGCAGGCCCGACGCGAGTTGAGCCGGGATGGCCCCCATGCCGTGCCGTGGGACGCCGGTCGCGCCGACGGCCAGCATCCGCAGGATCGTGTCGAACCGTCGGCTCGACACTTCGAGATCAGGGTCGAGCTGGATGCCGGCGAACAGCGGCCGCCAGAACGATTCGATCATCCGGTCCGAGAATCGGGCGCGTGACAGGCGATCCGCGGTCGTCATGTCGGGGCGGCGGAGAAGGCTGCCGACCGAGTGGGACCGGACGTCGAGAACCAGACGCGCCAGCCGTGCCTTGTCGGCAAGCGTGCCGATCGGGGCGGTGACGGTCTGGACGATGAGTCGCGGCCGACGGAGCGGATCGGCGACCCGATGGAACTCGCCCCGAGCACGGATCACGGCACCAGGCTCGAACAAACCCAACCCGAGCGCGGTCACGTCCAAGCGCCGCTGCACCTCGGGATACGCGGTCAACAGGATCTGGAATCCGCGATCCAGCAAGAACCCGTCCACGGCGTCGGTCCGTACCCGACCTCCGACACCGTCGGAACCTTCCAACACCCGGCACTCGACCCCCGCAGAGGTGAGGTCGTGGGCGCAGGCCAGGCCAGCGAGGCCGGCACCGACGATCACGACATCAATCGATTCACCCACCAGGGCCGCCACTGCCGTCGACCGCCGCCTTCGCGAGGTTGGCGATCATGGATCCGAACACGACGTTGTGGAACGGGCTGATCGCCCACCAATACGCGTCACCTGCGAGGCCGTGAGGGATGAAGAGTGCCCGCTGGTGCAGTACCGGATGTTCGGGGTTGGCGACATCGATGGAGAACTCGAGCCACGCCTGGCCCGGGAGCTTCATCTCGGCCCGCAACCGCAGCAGCGTCGGCCGGTCGATCGCCTCGACCCGCCAGAAGTCCACCGCATCACCAACAATGAGCCGGTCGGGGTCGCGGCGACCGCGCCGAAGACCGACGCCGCCGACGAGACGGTCCATCAAGCCGCGAACCGCCCAGGCGAGCCGGAACGAGTACCAGCCACGCTCACCGCCGATCCCCTCGACCGCCCGCCACAGCGCCTCGACCGGAGCGTCGACGGCGACCGAGCGCGCATCGCGGTACGCGGTCCCACCGGCCCACTCGGGATCGGTCGGCATCGGGTCACTCGGCGCTCCCGGCCACTCCGCGCCCGACCATCGCGTCTCGACATCGGCGTGGCCGATCCGCTCCAACGCCAGACGAACCGCCTCGTCGAACGGGCAGAGATCACGTGGAATGAGCGCCTCGATGTCATGTTCGTGCGCGACCGCGTTGTTGCGCAGCGACTCGATCAGGGGCTGCGCGATCGCTTTCGGAACCGGTGTCACGACGTTGACCCACTGGCTCGACAACCACGGCGACAACACGGGCACCGGGATGATGATCCGGTGCTTCAGCCCCGCCACCCCGGCGTAGCGCTGCATCATGTCGCGGTACGACACGACATCGGGCCCGGCAACGTCGAACCGCCGGTTCGTGTCCGCCGGCAAGCCCAGCGCGCCGCCGAGATACGCCAATACATCGCTCACAGCAATGGGCTGCACCAGCGACCCCACCCACTTCGGGGTGACCATCACCGGGAGCCGCTCGGTGAGATACCGCAACATCTCGAACGACGCCGAGCCGCTCCCAAGAATCACACCGGCCTGCAACACCACCGCCGGTACCGGACAGTCGAGGAAGATCTGACCGACCTCCGCCCGCGACGCCAGGTGCGGTGATGCTGTTTCGCCTTCGGGGACCAGACCACCTAGGTAGACGATCCGCCCGACGCCGGCGGCTTCCGCCGCGACGGCGGTGTTGCGAGCAGCATTGCGGTCCGACGTTTCGAAGTCGACTCCGGTGCCAATCGAGTGCACCAGATAATAGACGACGTCGACTCCGGCCATCGCCGGGCCAAGACTGGCCGGGTCCAGCGCGTCACCCTGCACGATCTCCACACCATCAGCCCACGGCACCCCCGCCAGCCGTTCAGGGCGCCGGGTGAGGCATCGAACGTCGTGACCCTCCTCCGCCAGACGCGGAGCGAGTCGCCCACCGATGTAGCCGGTCGCGCCCATCAACAGGATTCGCAAGCTCTGACCCGCCCCCTGGGTCATCGAACGGGCCGGGTGGGAGGGCTGCAGCCCGCCCGGCCTGCCACCCAGTCCCACAGGTCGTTGCGAAGTTCGGGAGTATCGGAGCACCGGGTACTTCCAAGGCGGTGGATCTTTCGGACGCGACGGTCCAACCAGAACCCCCCGGTGCTCGCGAGTGGTTCACCATCATCAGCGGCGAGCCACACCAGCGTGTCGGCACCCGCTCCGACATCGCGAAGCAGCGGCCCGACGATCTTGCCGAACCTCGGAAGCGCGTCCTCCACCCCCGGCGTGTCGGCCCAGCCCGGATGCATCGAGTGGAACACCACCGAACGCGTGTCCACACGCTCAGCCCACATCTCGTTGAGCGTGACCTGCGCGCGCTTCGCCAGCGCGTACTGCTTCGACCCAATGTAGTCCGCTGCGTCCATCTGCAGACCGTCGACGGTGAGTTCCGCCGAGTACATCCCACCCGACGACATCGTGATCACCAGTGCCGGCGCCGAGGCCTTCAGCCGCTCCAACAGCAGACAGGTGAGCAGGAACGGGCCGACGACGATCACGGTCGCGCCATCACGGGCGAGCTGCTCAGCGGCGGCACGGCCGAGCCCCGACGTTGCACCGGTGACCACGATCACCCGGCCGGCAAGGCGGTACGAGTCGAGTTCGCTCCAACGAAACAGCCGGCGTCGAACGTCGAAACCGATTCGGGTGAAGCTCGGGACGATCGGGGCCTCGAGGATCGCGTCGATGATCGTTGGGGCACTCATCTACGCGGCCGTTCCTTCGAGCACGCGTCGCAGGCCGACCGCGGCGCGATCGCCGATGCGCCCGAACACAACGCCGAGCAACGGATTTGCAACCCTGAGCGCACCCTTGAGCAAGAGGTCCGCGTCGTACGTGACTCGACATCCGCCATCGCCGGTCGGCTCGAACGTCATGACGTCGACCGAGAGGAGGGTCCCGGTTCCCGCGCGGACTTCGACCCGATCGGGTGTATCCATGGCGACGATCTCGTATCGAAGAGTCATGTCGCGACCCACACCTCCGACCGTCACGTCGAATGCCGCTCCCACGGTGACACCGTCTCCGGCCACCTGCACCGAGCGTTTCACCCCAGGGTCCCACTCGGCGAAGTGCTCGAGATCGCTCAAGTATTCGAAGGCCCGCTCTGGTGACCACGGCGTGTCGACGACCGTGCGGTAATGGGGCATCAAGGTCTCCGTTGTCGGCTGGCCATGGTAGGCCGTCGAAGCGACGGCCATGAGTTGTTCGAGCGTAGGGGCATGCCCGGATGCGGGTTTCGGAAAGGTCCTCAGGGTGGTGATCGCCCACCTGCTCGACGGACTCGAACTCGGCGGCGCGCAAGTCTGCTCATCGCACGTCCATCGGTGGCGCTAGGTCTCCCGGCGTCGAGGTCCGAACAGGGGCCGGCCTCACCGACTCTCACACCAGAGCCTGCGTCGCGCACCCATGGACGTCGTCTGAACGAACGAACTACCGTATCGATGGTGGTGGTCACCCAAGCAGCGACCGAAGCTGACCTGGAGAGCCAGTTCGCGACCGGCGACGACGGGGTGCTCGCCGCGGCCTACACGGCACATGGTGCGCTGGTGTACTCGTATTGCCGGCGAATGCTCGACTCGTCGCACGCCGTGGACGCCACGCGGGATGTCTTCGTTGCCGCTTGGCGCTCACGCGAACGCTACCGGCCAGGCGCCGGGGCGTTGGCAGGGTGGTTGCTGGGCATCGCCTGCTTCGAGGTGATCGACATCCTGCGCTCCGATGCGCCGCAATCGACGCTGCCGGCGGACCAGGTCCAGCCGAGCGACCCGGAGGCTGCCGAGAGTGATGCGACCCGCGTCGCTGAGCGAATGTTGGTCGCCCAGGCAACGGCGTCGCTACCGGAACGAGCTCGACAGACGGTTCAGCTCGCCGTCCTCGAGGACCTGACCCAGGCGCAGATCGCCGAGCGCTGCGACCTACCGATGAGCATCGTCGAAAGTGACCTCCGTCTCGGCCTTGAACGAATGAGACGCCACCTGGAAGGACTCGACAATGCCGTCTATCAGTGACGATCCGGGTATCGACCCCGTTACCAGAGAATCGGCTCGCTTCGATCATGTCGCAGATCGACGCTGGCGACTTCGAGCGCCACGACCCGCCCGATGGCCTGTGGGAACGGATCAGCGCCTCGATCGCCGCGGAAACCGCCACCACCCCACCGGGGTCTGGCTCGGTCGTGGAGTACTCCATCAACGCCGACGACATCCTGATCACAGTCGACGAAGCGTGGGCTGAGTTTGCGCGAGAGAACGACGCACCGGGCCTGTCCGATTTGGATCCCACCCGAACCCTGTGGAGCTACTTCAACGGCGAAGAGGTCCGCGACCTCTGGCAGCTACTCATCGAACAGGTCCGGGCGAAACAAGCCCAAGCGTGCGTGCCATTGCGCTGCGACGCCCCCAACATGCGCCGGTGGCTGGAGATGACGATCACACCAGCCGCCAACGGCGTCGTGCACTTCCGGTCACTCCTCCTCTTCGAACAGCCACGCGCCGACATCTCTCTCCTCGGCCTCAACACTGAAGGCGACAGTGACGCGCCGACCGTGTCGGTCTGCAGTTGGTGTGGGAGAGGCCACCACCATGCCCACTGGCTCGAGATCGAAGAACTCCTACGCGAGCTCCGGCTCCTCGAGAACCCGTCGCCGTCAATCGCGTACGGTGTCTGCCCAACATGCCGTGACCTGATGTCCGCAGACCTACTCGTGCACGATACGTCCCACGACTCCCCCAACTGAGCGATCGCTCGACCCAAGGTCATCCCTCGACGCCGCCATGATCACGAGGAAAGTGGCAGCCGTCCAACCCCGCACGAGCGACCCGACAGACCCAATGCCGCCGACTTCGCTCTTCGAGGAGGCTGCGGAGCATCCAAGCGGTCTTCTCGTGGACCTGCATTCGCTGAGTGAGCAGGTCAGCAGTGGGCTGCTCCTTAACGTGAACGAGAGTTCGTAGCCCGCGCCAGCAGTAAAGCGATCCAAGGAGCGATGACTATCGGCGGCCGCGGACGGGTCTGCATGCGGTTCGACACCGACGGAGGTCTGCAGCGAGTTCACCGAGGTCGGCGATCGCACGCGCGTGGTGCTCACCCACCGGAGCATCCCGGCCGGTTCGCCCGGAGAGGCCGGATGGCGCGCCGCGCTCGACGAGCTCGATCGCGGACTCAAGCGGCGCTGACGTTCAGGTGCCATCGTGTGGCTGGACGGTGGTGATCCAGTCGTCCACGGCGCACCATTGCTGGTCAAGCCATGCGATGCGTTCGTCGTCGCCGTCGGGGATGTCGGCTCGCCCGATCCGCCAGGCGACGACTCGGATGGGGTCCGCAAGCGGGGCGGCTTGGGCGAGTTCAGCGAAGCTCGGGTAGCGGTCGAGACCGGCGTGGGCGATGACCACGACATCGCCGGGGATCGTCTCGAGCAACGCAAGGACACCACCCGGACAGCGGCGGGAGGACGTGTCGCACCCTCGCCAACCGTTCGGCGCGGGCGGGGTTCTCGACCTGGAGACGTGCGAGGGCTCGCGTCGAGGCGGTCGGATCGGAACAGGCGGCCTTCGGGGAAGATCACGGTCGCGCTGTTCGCATCGGTGGTGCCAAGTCCTCTGACGGCGTTGAGGGCGTCGGGTCCGTTGTCGCGGGCGATGAACACCGATCCGGTTCTGGCGTAGATGAGATCGAAGCCAGGGTCGGCGAGCATCTCGGCCATGATCACGCCACGCGTCGGTTGTCCGAGGCGCTGGTACAGCAGGGTCGGCAGTGAAGCGTCGACGATGTTGACGTGGCGGCACAGCACGATGCCCGGTGCGGGCAGGAGCGCGTCGACGGCGCCCGGTTCGAGCTCGAATCGGAGGCCGAGGAGACGCTCGGCGCGCCGGGCCAGCAGGTCGATCGACCAGCGCTGGAGTCCTCGATGCCGCTCGATCGATGCCGGTTGGTTGAGCCGGGACCCGAAGCCGGCGGCGATCCAGTAGACGGGGGCGAGGAGGATCTCGACGCTGTCGTTGATCCCGTACTGGAGCACGAACAAGAGGACCCGCACGGTCGGCAACCGGCGCCGGCCCCTCAACAGATCGGCGATCGCGGCGACGGCGACGAGGAGCGGGCTGACAAGCAGACCGATGGTCGTGGCCGCGAACATCAGCGGGATGGTGCGCGAGCGCCGACGCCACCGCGAGCGGAACGGATCGTCGGTCATCGGCATTCAGCGTTCACCGGCGAGCTCGGCAGCGAAGCGGCGCAGGCGATCGAGCGGTTCGGAGGGGAGGTCGCCGGCTGTGTCGGTGAAGGGGTCTTGAGTTGGCGGTCGTCGTGGGCGGTGAGCCCGCAGCGCCGGCACGCGTCGAGATGGTGTGCGACGCGGGCCGCGTTTGCCGGGTCGAGGCCGTCGTCGAGGTCGTGCTGGATCTGGCGGCGGACTTCGATGCAGCGGCTCGCGCCCTTGCGGCGAAACATGCCGATCACGTCACAAGGTTTCATCGGTGATCGCTCCAGTCGTCGTGGTGGCGGGTGAGGTGGGTGCGCATGCGGCGCCGGGCACGGTGCAAGCGGCTCATCACGGTACCGGTCGAGATGCCGAGCGCGGCGGCGGCTTCGTCGTAGGTGAGGCCGTCGATGTCGACGAGTTGGACGACCGCGAGGTGACGGGGTAACAACCTGGCAAGCGCGCCGGTGATCCAGGGTGCGGGCGCGCTGCTGAGGGCGACGTCCTGCGCGCTCGGTTCGGTGGGGTTGCGGCGATCCCCGGCATCGGTGGGGCCGTGTGTGTCCTCGAGCAGCCCGGGACGGCACAACCTCCCTTCAGCGGGCTCGACGGATTCGACAGCGGTGAGCACCCACGGGCGTGGCTGCTCACGATCATGCGCAACGCCCACATCAACCGGCAATGCCGTCGTTCGCCTTCTCGGCGTTCGTCGGGCTGCCGCTGGCCGCGGCGGTCACGGGTCCGGCGCGACGATCTCGGACATGGCGAGCATGGTCGGCTGGCCGACGTTCGCACGCGAACACGGGTTGTTCGGTGCCGTCGTCGGGCTCATTTCCGGGCGCAACACTTGGCGTCGTGCCGCCAGCGACGCGGTCGGCGGTGTCGGATCGGCGAAGCTGTCCGGGGTGAGGACATCGGACGGGAGCGGCGAGGCACGGATCGTGCGGCTCGTCGGGGTGTACGACGCCGACGGCACGTGGCGTGGCGAACTCGCCTACTGGGTCGGCGCCCGTCTCGGACGGCGGCACTGCTCGCTGTGTGAGATAACCCACGGATCGGTTCGGATCCGCCCGGAGTGGACTGCGTGCACGACAGGCCTTCCGGTCGAGTTCGTCACCTTCCACCGTGACGATCAACCCGACCCCATCCGCACGGCGGCGGGGGGGCGGGCCCCGGTCGTGGTCGCGGACACCGACCGCGGCCCGGTGCTGCTGCTCGGCCCTCCGGAACTGGACGCGTGTGACGGGTCGATCGGTCGGCTCGTCAGCGCAATCGAAGTTGCCGCATCACAGGCGGGGCTCGCATGGCCGGCAGCGGAGCAGATGCGGTGATCGTGCGGGTCGGTGATCAGCTGCCGGACGTCGCGCTCGTCGACCACGACGGTCGATCATGGCATCCCAGCGGGTGCCGCGGTCGGCCGCTCGTGCTGGTGCTGCACCGCCATCTGGCGTGACTGCCGTGCCAGGAACATGTGATCGCCGTGCGCGATCACCTCGACCAGTTCGCTGACGCCACGATCGCTGTCGTCACGTTCGCGAACCCGGCCCGTCTCGCCTCCTACCGGGCACACCTCGAGCTGCCCTTCGACGTGCTCGCCGATCCCAGCCGGGCGCTCTACAGGCTGCTCGGTGTCGGTCGCGGCTCAACGGGGCAGGTCTGGTCCCCCGGGACGCTGCGCCTGTACGCACGGCTTCTTCGTTCTGGACGGCGGTTGCAGTGGCCCACCGAGGACATCCGCCAACTCGGCGCCGACGCCGTGATCGGCCGCGATGGCACCGTGCGCTACCTGTCGCTGCCCGCCACCCCTGACGCGAGGCCACCGATCAGCGAGCTGATCTCTGCGCTCGATTGAGCAGTGGCTCAGAACGAACGGGCATCGAGCTCGACGGCGTCGATGAACCGATCCAGAGCACGCACCCTGAAGCTGTCAGTGGTGAGCTCGAGCCGTTCGATGCGGTCAATTGCGGAACGAGCGGACGTCGCTGAGGCGGTCCCACGCGAGCACGTACCAGACCGGGAGACCGAGGTAGAGGCAGGCCGCCATCAGAGTGGGTGCGAAGGCCTGGACGAGCTTGCAGCAGCTGGCAAGCCCGTGGAACACGCCAAGCAACCAGGACTAGTGGCAGCGCGGTTTCAAACCCGGCGCCGACCACGATCAGACGCCCCGGGACCACGAGTGACGGATCGGGGGCCTGGTCCAGATACGTCCAGGGCATGCCGGTGTCGTCTTCGGTGTTCAAGTCAACAAACAGATCGATCTTCACCCTTCCCCCTGTCGATACCCCGGATTGGACACGGTGCGGCCCAGCGCCATTTCTTGGACATTCGCGACTTCCTCCTGTCACCTCAGATTCTCGTCGAGGAATTCGACGACTCGCTGTTCCCAGTCGTCCGGTTGGGTGTCATAGCCACCGGTGTGGTCGGCGCCCTCGACATTCCACACCGTCACCCGGTCGCTCGCGGCTGCCTGGATGTAAGAGGCGGCGTGGCCTTCGTCGTCCACGTTGCCGGCGGTGATCAACAGGAAGCTGGCGCCAGGTGACTGGGCCACCGCCGATCGCAGGACGGTAGGTGGTGATGCTTCGGTGAGGTAGTCGGTGATGCCGTCCTGGACTTTCTCGACCTGCTCCTGCACCCAGCCACGCCAGCCGTAGACGTCGGAGAGCCAGGCGTTATCGGCTGCCTGGCGTGCGGTCGCGCCCTCGGCCACCACGGCTCGGATCCGCGGGTCGGCTGCGGCCGCGCCGATGGCCTCCTCGCCTCCCATCGAGAACCCGACGACGCCGATCCGGCCGGGGTCGACCTCGGGACGGGATGCCAGGAACGCCGTGCCGGCGGCGATGTCCAGGTTGCCGTACCAACCGAAGTCCATCGCCGTGCCGCGGCTGTCGCCGTGGCCACGGGCGTCGATGAGCACCAGTGTGTACCCGCTGCGGGCCAGCACGGCGGCCTGGTCGAGCACGTCGGACCGGGTGGAGCCGGCGCCGTGCATGACCACCGCGCCGGCACGTTTGGTTCCCGGTATGTACCAGGCGGCGAGCTCCACGCCGTCAGTGGTGGTGAGCGTCACGGACTGGTATTCCAGCCCCAACGCGGATGGTGTCGAGGTGATCTCTGTCGATGGCACGTTCGTGGCGGCCACGGCCGGTGCGACGATCGACACCGTCGCGGCGAGCACGAGCAGCACGACTGCGCTGCCCGCCAGCGCGCCGACGCGACGTCGACTGCGCAACGCCGACACGGCACCGAATCCGACCAGGGCGATTCCCGCCAGCAGCAGATTGATCGCCACCACCGACATGGTGGTGAGACCGTTCTTGATCGGGTGCGGCAACAGACCGACACCGATCGCGGCGAGGACCGAGCCGACGGCGACGAAGAGGACTCCGCGTCGGCGAGGGCTCAGGCTGACGCGATGCGAGGCGGCAACGAAGTGGGCGCCGACGGCCAGGTATGCCGGCTGGAACAACGAGAACGCCCGTATCACGGCGACTTGGACGACGATCCACACGATGAGCGTCAGCCCGACGGCGAGCGCCAGGTCATCGGTCCTCGGCCCACCTGTCCAGGCCGACCAGGCAAGCACGGTGAGGGGGATGCCCACGATGATGCCGAGTGCGAGCCCGGAGAGGACCAGGCTGTCGAACGGCAGGCGATCGTTGATTGACTCACCGAAGTCCATGCCACCTGTGACCAGCCCAACAGCACCAGCCCACACGCCGAACGCGTTGAATGCCGCGAAGCCGGCCAACCATGGCCTGCGCGCTGACACGCTGAGAGTCGGCTCAGTCATCTCGTCATCGCTCTCGTTCACGGACGAGGGACTCTGCTCGGGTCTTGATGCCGCGCATCATCGGGCGGTTCATCGCGAAGTCGCCGAACTCCATCAGCACCACGCCCAGCACGGCATCAGCGGGATGTCGCCAGTCGTAGACGGCATGAATGCGGTTGACGAGTGGTGTGCCGCCGTCGCTGGTGGGGGTCAACTTCCACGACCACGTCGAGTCGGGCTTCGTCCAGAGCAGCCAGCGATCGACCTCGAACGAGTCGACACGGAACGCGGTCCGCTCTGTCGGTGGCGGCTTCGGCGACATCGGCACCCACAGCCCCACATGCAGGTCCTGCAACGCCGGGTCGATCGTGGTCGCGCTCGGGCGGCCGAGGTTGTCGCGCGGAACTGCGCCGTCGGGAATCGATCGTCGCCGGGCAACGGTGCCAGAACCTCGTCCGGCGTGGCACCCCAGTGCAGGTGCCGCCGTCGGTAGATCGGCGAGGTCAGGAACACCGGCAGGTCGGCCAGGACCTCGCCGACCTGGCGGAACCGCAACCGACGAGTGTGCCCGCTCATCTCGACCCCACGACTTCCCGTGCATCGAGCCTGTCGCGAGCCGGGTCGCCGGGCTCAAGGTAGCGGATGTGATCTGCGTGGAACTCGAGGTAGTCGAAGCTGGGCACGTCGACGGGATGCCACCGCGCGTGACCGAGGGCACCGACACGCCGGCCATCGAAGCTGCGATAGTCGGTGATCGGCGTCGACCACCGCTGCGGCGTGAAGGTGTGGCCGTCGGGCGATGCGACCAGCCGGTCGTCGGAGGCGAAGTCGACGAGCTCATGATCGTCGTTGAACGTGAGCACGGCACTCACGTGGCGATCGTCGATGGGTGTCCACTTGATCGCGAGTTCCCTGGGACCGCCAGAGGCTATTTTCGCTACCCGCTGTTGCCCGCTGATCCCCCCAAGTTGCCGCTGTGCTTTGAGATTTTTGTGAGATTTTCCAGGTGCCGCTGCGTGGCTCGTGTCCGTCGATCGGGCACTCAAGTCTGACCACTGAGGGTGACCGCTATAGCCAGGTCCATGCCGAAGCGTCCCAGGTTTGAGGCCGGGCGGGCGGTGCGAGGACCGGCGCCCAGAGTTGCAGGAGCGCGGTGTAGCCGGCGTCGAGATTGGTCCAAGGGATCGAGTGGTCGCGTACGTAGCCGGTCCAGGCTCGTTCCCATTGCGGGGGTGGCGCTGCGAGGGTTGTGGGCAGGTCGGTCGCTCGGAGGTCGAAGGTGGCCCGGACGGCGTCGTGGAGTTCGTCGCTGGCCGGCAGGGGTAGCGACCTGGCAATGACGAGCATGTCCTACAGGTCTTTCGTTCGGCTTGACACCCTGGCGTGGGCGTAGATGCGTACGTAGGCGTGCAGCTTCTCCGCGAGGTGGAACCGGACCGGGACCGCAGCGATGGTCGGTGCGTCGAATCCCCGCGAAGTCCAAGACCGGCCGGAGCGTGAGGCGGTCGACTGGGCGGGGGTCGTTGGGTGCGACGTTCACGTCGAGTACGAACTGCTCGAACAGCCGCCCGTCGAGCACCGCCCGGACCGAGTAACGCCAGCCGCCCTCGCCGGTCTCTGCCCCGATCCGGCTGCCGGGTCCGATCTGGAACTCGAATCCGTCGCCGAGATCCAAGTCCGCGGCGTCATCGAGCGCATCGTCGAGCAGGGCGATGTCGTAACGCCAGGTGGTGTCGGCGTCCTTCGTCGCCCGCGCGGCTTGATCGAGGCGAACCAGCAAGACCAGTGCGCCCTTGAGGACCCAGCCGTCCGCCCGGTCGGTCGCGGCCAGGCGTGCGATCATCCGCTGGATGGCGACCTCCTTACGAAGCCGATCGAGCGGAACCCTGGTCTCCAGTGCAGTCTGACGGAGCCGGGCTTCGAGCGCGACGCGAAACGCGGTGGAGCTGCCATATGGGCCGATCATGTCGCAGCCGTGATCTCGGATCGGAGCGCGACCGCTCGACGACGGCTCAGGACCCCCACCCGCTCAGCCTCGGCGACAAGAGAAACGATCGTGTCTGCGTTCTCACCATCTGAGGTCAGATCCCTGATGGTCCGCTCGACGGTCGTGACAGGGACCCCGCCGCGAACGGTGACATCACGCCGATCAAGCTCCGCTTGATGCACGACCACACCAGCACGGTGTTTGCGGATGCGACGCGGGACGATCAGATGGATCACGGCCGGCATCGCGTCGCCGAGGCCGTGCACCGCCAGCGCGGTCCCGTGACTCGCCGCCGCATCCGGGCCCGCCCACAGGCACGCCTCGATCACATCCTCGAACGGTGTCGCCGGGAAATCACAAAGCCGATACACCCCATGCGCACAACGTTGCACTACACCAGAGGCCGCGAACCGGGCGAGCTGCTGACGAGCCACACCGGCCTCGACCGCCTCGTCCGCACGGAACCAGCCGTTGCGCGGTTCAGCAATCCGAAACAGCGCACTCCGACTCGATGGCATAAATGTCATCATATCGTTGACGAACACGCCAGAGCGTCGCCTGAAAGCAGCATGGAGGCGAGCGGTGAATGTCGCGCTCAGAACAGGGTCGGTGGTTCCGCGTTGACCTGTCGCGTCGTGCGCCGTTGCCCGTCTCCACCAGAGTCGGGCGGCGCGGTCATCAGCGGGTTCACGAGAGTTTCAGCCCAGGCTCGGATACGCGCGTTCGGGTCGTCCTTCGCCAACGCGTACGCGACATCTGGACCGTCCCGGTCAGCAACCAGGGCGAAAGCGCGGCGGCGGACCGTTTGGTCGGGCCACCGGGCCGCTTCCGTGATGAGCATGCCCCGGGCCCGCTCCGTGAGACATTCCACAGCGTCCAGCAACCCCAGCACGATGGCCGCAGCGTTGCGGGCGTCGAGGTCGCGGGCCCGAGTCAGGACCACGTCGAGCTGCCGCGAGGCAACGATAGGTTCGTAGCGGCGGAACTTGAGGTTCTGGTCCCCGTCAGAACGTCGTCCACTCGCGGCGCACTTTCGTGTTGCGGAACCCAACGATCGGGGACGCGTCCACTCCGACCCGATCATCGGATCGCCACGGCGGCACTCCAGAACCGTGACGAACTGGTCAGCAGCGTCCACCTGTCGCTACCAGGGGCGAGCCTCGACTCATCGGTTCACGCGGGCCAGGTCGGTCTCCGGATCACCAGCCAACGTCGACGGGCTCCTACAACGGCCCGGATTTTCACATCGGGTCGACGGGCTGTTTCTACCGATCCTTCTACCGGGTCTCGATCGTCGAGACACACGAGAAGGAGGAAGACCATGAAGGGCTACGTCACCAAGAAAGGCAACCGGTTCTACGCCGTAATTACGACGGGCTCGATCCCGTCACCGGACGCGAACGTCGAATCTGGCACCCTGCCGGCACTGACCGTGCCGAAGCGGAACGGCTCGCAACCAAGCTTGCCGCCGACGTCAACGGCCGCAACGACGACGTCCGAGCGCTCAGTTTCGGCGCCTACCTCACCGCACCGCAAGCCCCTGGCACCCAAGACCGTCCTCGAGGTCCATCTCATCATCCGGGGCGCGCTCAACGACGCAATCCGTAAAGGGCTCGTGTCACGCAACGTCGCTCTCGTGGCCGACGCGCCCCGGCTCCGTTCGATCCCGAGGGTCGAGCAGTGCGGCGCAGCGAACTGCTGGGGCTGCGCTGGGACGACATCGACCTGACCGCCGGCACCATGTCGATCAACCGGGGGCTCGTCGCCGTCGCCTACGAACTCCACGAATCGCGTGGCAAGACCCGCAACTCGCGGCGCCGCATCGACCTCGACCCGACCACCGTCGCGGTCCTCACCGCGTGGCGCGACTGGCAGGAGACCGAGCGGGCTGCGGTCGGCGCCGAGAGCCAAGGCTGGGTCTTCACCGCCGCTGACCGCGGCCCGGGTATTCGAGCAACTGATCGCTCCGACCGCTTCTACCAACCCGGCCCGGTTGAAGCGCCGGAGGAAGACAGCCTGAACACGGTAGAAGCCCTGGCCCGCCATAGCGGCTGACCAGGGCTTCTGTAGTGGCGGGGGCAGGATTTGAACCTGCGACCTTCGGGTTATGAGGCCTCCCGAACCCGAAGAGCTATCCGCTGGTCAAACCCTTATCCGCAGGTCACGGGCCCTTTCGAGGTCCCCGGTGCTACCCGCTGTGCACCGCGGATTGCCGGGGTGCTATGCCATCTGTGTGCCATTCGGCGTCGATGGGCGACGCTCCGGTGCCCTCGACGATCGCGTTGACATCAAGCTCTTGCGAGCGCGCTGTGGGTGTGCTCATGCGAGCCGGACGCCGAAGCGTTCTGCTGTGGCGGCGATCTCGGGAAGAGGTGCGTCCGAGGCGAATCGGCGAGCGATCTCGCGGGCAAAGCGGTCGTAGGCGGGACCGATGGTGACCATGACGACCCGAGCCTCCCCGGCCGCCACGCGTACGGCGTGGGGCGTGCCGGCGGGTAGATATTGAACCGAGCCTGGACCAGCCACCGTCACGGTGTCACCGATTGTGAACTCGACCTCGCCTTCGATCACGATCTCGACTTCGTCCCACTCATGGCTGTGCCGCGGCGATCCGTCGCTGTCGCGGCTGCGGTAGTCGGCGACTTGCACGTTGCCCATCCCCAGACCGAGCAGTCGTATCTCGTCGGTGGGGTAGCGCACGACCTCCTCACCGCAGACCACGCCGGGGCGCATCTGAACCTCGTTCACTTCCCACCCCTCTCCCAGGCACCCCGAGGGATGCACCCTCACAGTGCCGTCGCGGTCAGCCGAAGAACTCGTCGACCTCGTACTGGTTGGCTTCGAAGATGTCGATCTCGGCGATCTTGCCGCTCTCGACCCGGTACACGTTGACCCGCCGCAGCTCGAGCCGCTGATCGCCGCGCACCACGGCTTCGCGCAGAACCAACGCAACCCGGTCGCCCGACACCAGCCGGTCGAGCACCTCGACCTCCGCCGACACCGTGCTGGTGCGGTCCAGCAACCCCCGGATGGTTGGCACGACAGCGTCCCGGCCTGTGTGCACACCGGCCAAACCGCTTTGGCCCGGCAGCCGCATCACCACATTGTCGGCGTAGAATTCCCATGCAGCCACGGGCTCCCCGCGCTCCCACGCAGCGGCGTACTCGGCTAGGACGTCAACTGGCTCCATGTCATTCCCCCGAGGGATCGCTGGGACGCAAGGGCAGGTGGCTACTCATAGGACCAGCCGACCTGATCGTTCGGCACGGCGATGGAAGCATGAGTTTGCACGAACTGCCACACTCCCTCGTGGCGAACGAACACCGCCGTCCACCTCGGCGTGATCCGTTTCCCGTCAGGCAGGGCGATGGTCAACTTCGTCGCCGCCCAACCGACATCCCCCACGGCGAACGCTTCGGTCTCCGACGGCGTGAACGTCACGTCCCCGCCGGCGCCGAGCACCTCAGCCCGTAAGAACGCCGCGATCTGCTCACCGCCGCTCAGCCACTCGTCGGGATCGCTTCCGACGAGGCGAGTATGCGCATTCGGTGACACGTGGCGCTCGATCGCCGACGGATCACCACTCGACGCCGCCGCGAACCACGCATGGACAACATCGATGATCGTCGCTTCCGGCTTCATCTTGGACCTCCCCGTACAACAATCGTTCTTCGTTCGCCGCAGACCCGAGGACGGACCACTCCACGCTCTCGGGGCCACGGGTACCGGCGAGTGTCCCGCAACCTGACACCCAGATGCCGGGGAGTCCCGGCTGCGAGCGGCGCCGCGCCTGGCCGATCTCAGCGCAACCGATTCGGGCCACCAGGGGGTGCGTACAGCGCGTGCACCGCAGCGAACGGCGGGGGATTGCCATCGATCTCGAGCGGGACGCCGAGCGCGTCCGCAACAGGTTTCATGCGATCGACCGCGAACCGCACGCATGCTTGCTCGGAGCGCCACACGCTCAACGTTTCGACGGCGCCGTCGTCGGCGTGCGCCGCGATGTGGCAGATCCCACCGACCGGCGGCTGGGCATCCCAATTCACCTTGGCCGCGAACGCGTCGTAGACCTCGACCGAGGGCACGGTCCCGATCTCGGCGAGCAGACGCCCGCCCACAATCAACTCCCGCTGGAAGTAGTGACACGGCTCGATCTTGACGATCGGTTCCCCCTCGATTCCCAACCGCGCCACACCCGGCGTGAGACGCTCTTCGGTGAACGCACCGAACGCGTCTGCGCTCTGCCACACATCCCACACCTCGACCCCCTCTCCGACGACGAGCGCGACATGCAGCCACCCTCCCACAGGCGCTTGGTTCTCCCAGCCGACCTCCTCGCGCACCGCGTCGTAGTCCGCCGCGCCGATTCCCCGCCAGTTCATACGCATCACGACAGCCATCGCCTGCCCTCGCAGTCCCCGCAGCGCCACCAAACAGCGCTGTCGAGTCGTATTCGCTGCCGGCCTCGTGCCGCGGATCACAACCCCGCAGGACGCCCGGGGCCGACCGGCTCTCCTCGGTCGCCGCCACCCGCCCCGGCCATGTGGACCGCAACGGTTTCGTCGATCGTCCGTTGGTGAGCGGGAGCCCGAACGGGACAAGGTGCTGCGCGGGGACACGTGTTCCCGAGTCGCTCCCGCCAAGTCTGGAACACGACCCCGGACGGGGTGCCTGCCGTGGTTGGCCCCAACCGGCAAGAGTTCAGCGTGCTGCCGTGCTGAAATGGAGGCGTGAGCAACGACGCCGGTGCGAGACTCGAGGCCGAGGCTCGCCAACGGCACGCGGAGGGAGACTACGTCGCCGCGCTGGCGGGCTACGAGGACGCCTTCCAGTGGTACCACGCGCGAGACCAGACCGATTTGGCTGCTCGAGCGGCGCGCACGATCGGCTGGTTCCGGGGTTGGGTGTTCGGCGAGTGGGCCGTCTGCCAGGGGTGGTCGACGCGGGCGGAGAGCCTGCTGGAACGGGCGGGCAGCCGCAGCGCTCTCGGTTGGTTGCGGTACGGGGAGGCCAGGCGCGGCAGCAGTCTGGAAATGCAGCGCCGCCACTATCTGGAGGCGGTCGAGATCGCTCGCAGCTGTGGCGACGTCGACTTGGAGTGCGAGGCGACCGCCGCCTTGGCGGTGTTCGAGACCAACGGCGCACGCCGCGCCGCGGACGACGCCGCCGCGCTGCTGCGAAGCCTCGGCGCTCCTGCTCGCACCGGACCGAAGCGTCGCGCCGTTCTGACCCGTCGCGAAGAAGAAGTGCTCGCGCTGGTCGGGCAACCGCTGACCAACCCAGAGATCGCCCAGCGCCTGTACATCAGCACCAAGACCGTCGAACACCACGTCGGACGGGTGCTCGCCAAGCTCGGACTGCGGAGCCGCAGCGAAGCCGCCGCCCACGCCACCCGAGCAGCGATTTCAGGGAGCCCATAAGGGCTGGCCCCGATCCTCCCGAAACGGTGCCGTGGGACGGTCAGCACATACACGATATCCGAGTCACCGAGATCGCCGACGGCATCCACCAGCTCACCACCTACCTCGAGGAGATCGACTTCGGGCTCAACCAGTACCTGCTGACCGGCGACGAGCCACTGCTGTTCCACACCGGCCTGCGCTCGCTCTACGGCCCGATCGCCGAAACCGTCGGCCGCCTTGTTCCGCTGCCCAAGCTTCGATGGATCGCTTTCGGGCACGTCGAAGCCGACGAATGCGGCTCGCTCAACCAGTGGCTCGCCTCCGCGCCCGACGCCATCGCCACCACGGGTGTCACCGGATGCATGGTGTCCGTCGCGGACATCGCCGACCGCAACACCCCGCTCGCTCGCCGACAACGAGGTCCTCGACATCGGCGGCCACCGCCTGCGCTGGATCGACACCCCACACCTTCCCCACGGGTGGGAAGCGGGCCTGCTCTACGACGAGACGACCAACACCCTGCTGTGCGGCGACCTCTTCAGCCAAATGGGGCCCCTACCCACCCACAACGACCGACGACATCGCCGGCCCTGGAGCAGCTGACGACCCGTCGTACTCGCTGACCCCCTCCGGCCCCGCCATCCTGCGCCGCCTCGCGGCACTCGAGATCACCACGCTCGCCCAGATGCACGGCCCCGCATTCACCGGCGACTGGCGAGCGGCGCTGCACACGTTGGCAGGCCAGTTCGAAACCCGCATAGCGGCGGTCACCGCCGACAGCTGACGCCTGCACGGTCAGGAGGACAGAAATGACAGCGATTGCAGACGTCGAGATGGCAGCGGTCTGGGACGGCGCGGAGGGCGACGAGTGGACTGAGCACGCCGACCGCTATAACGCCACCGACCGGTACAGCAACGCCCGATTCGAGTCCGAGGTAACGATCGAGCCGACCGACCGCGTGCTCGACATCGGATGCGGCACCGGTAAGTAAGTCGTCCCGTGACGCCGCCCGGCGGGCCACCCTCGGATCCGTGCTCGGCGTCGACCTCTCCTCGCGAATGCTCGAAGAAGCCCGACGGCGCAGCGAACTCCAGTGCCTGACCAAACGTGCAATTCCTTCAAGCTGATGCCCAAATCCACCCGTTCGAACCGACCGCCTACGACCTGGTCATCAGTGTGTTCGGCGCGATGTTCTTCAACGACCCAACGGCAGCCTTCAAGAACATCGCTCGCTCACTGCGCCCCGACGGCCGACTCGCGATGCTCAGCTGGCGCGGCTTCGAACACAACGAGTGGCTCACCACCATCTTTCACACGCTCAGCGCCAGGCGCGACCTACCGACAACACCATCCGGAATGCCTGGCCCCTTTGGACTCGCCGACCGAGCGGCCGTCACCTCGATACTCGCCGAAGCCGGGCTCGCTGACATCGAGCTGCTGCCACTCTACGAACCGATGTGGATAGGATCGGACATCGACGACGCATGGGAATTCGTGTCAACAACTGGGATCGTTGGCGGCCTCACCGACGACCTCGACGGCGCCACCAAACAGCGGGCACTCGAGCGTCTCCGGGACCGACTGAGTGAATACGAGACGGCCGACGGCGTGCTCATGGGCTCTGCCGCCTGGCTCATCACCGCCACACCACGTGTCGGCACACTGTGAGACAACAGATCGAGAGTCTGGAACACCGGCGCTCAAGTCGCACGACACGGCCACCATAGAGAACGATGACCCCGCCTCACGACGCGGACGCCAATAGGCCCTCGCCGCCTCGATAGAGGCAACGATACGGTCGTCCGAACCGAATCGGCGAGCCATCTCGCCGACGGAGCTCACATCCGGAGTCGGCGCCGGCTTCCCGGCAACTCGCCATGGGCGTTGACGCCCTAACGTCGACGTTGATCTGTCAACGCTGATCGTCGGGGAACTCCCCGAAGGTCATACCATGTGCCATTTGGTGCCACGGCGCGAGACGCCGAAGGGCCCCGCCTGGGCGAGACCCCTTCTGACCTGGCATTTCCTGAGTGGCGGGGGCCCGAACCGCACGTTGACTGCAACGCTGCGGCTGGGACAGTGACGTGGCGCAGCGTGGTATGACGAAGCATGATCACCTCATGACCGTCGAACGACTCACCGTCTCGATCGAATCGGAGCTCGCCGTCGCTGTCCGCGAAGCCGCCGAGGCCGACGATCAGAACGTGTCCGCCTGGCTCGCCGACGCCGCCCGCCGCCAACTCGCAACCCGCGGCCTACGCGACGTCGTCGCCACTTGGGAACGCGAGCATGGCGCCTTCAGCGACGAAGAACTCGCCGCCGCCCGCGCCCTCGTCGACTGATGACCACACTCGTCCTCGACACCGGCGCGCTGATCGCACTGGACCGCAACGACCGCACGGTCTGGGCGATGCTCCGCAACGCCGCCGACGACTCGGCGCAGGTGTCCGTAGCCGCCGGCGTCATCGCACAGGCATGGCGCGACGGAAGCCGCCAAGCCCTCCTCGCACGAGCGCTGACCCTCTGCGACGAGGTCCCACTCGAAGGAGCACTGGCACGCGCGACCGGGCTGTTGTGCGGCCGTGCCTCTGACCGCCAGCGCTCTGTCCGGCTGCGACTTCCGAGCACCCGACTCGGGCCGAGATGCGGCGCTACGGTGCCGTCGTCGGGTGTTGTGACTATGCGTGGCGATCTGTGCGGGACCGCTTGACTGGGTGCGTACCGTCGAGAACGACGTCGGCGCGCTCGCGAGTGCGGTCACGTTCGTAGTGAGCGTCCTCACGGGCCATCCACGATTCCCAGTCGTCGAGTGCTCCGATGCCGTCGCGGTCGACCCCGCGGCGGAGGCGTTCGCTGCGAGGGGTCTCGATCCAGATCACGAGGCTGAGGTGCTTGGCCCACTCGGAGCGACCTGCCGAAACTCCCTCGATGATGACGATCGGTGCCGGCTCGATCGTGAGCCATTCGGCCAAGGTCTCTGACGGCCAGTCGTAGCGTTGGTAGTGCGCTGCGTCCCCTCGAGCCAGCGGCTCTATCACTTGCTGGAGGAGCCGTGGCCACCAGTCGATCGGGTTGTCGGCCGCTGCGAAGTCGTCGGTGTGAACAACCGGTGCCCCGCCGGCCGCCTCGGACAGCTCGTGAGCGAACGTGGACTTGCCGGCACCGCCTGGTCCGTGGACTGCAACGAGTCGCATCGGCCCGGGCGTGGCCATGATCGCTGCAACGATCTCGTCGAGAGACATGCACCGAGCATTGTCGCTGCGGGGCACCACCGGCCGGTCGGGTTCGGGAAAGCGCAGTGCGCTGCTTGGGCCAGTACCGGGTGGCCAGTCTTGGCGGGAGGGCGTCGAGTCATGTGCTGCCGGATCTGTTCGGGCTGTTCGTTGCTCAAGAGATGCGGGTACGAGCGGCCACGGGCCCTGAGGTGACCGACGTGAACACAGGACGATCGGTTGTCGAGGACATCGGACCCTGGCGTCGATCCTTGTGCTGGCGGAGAATGCACGATGTGGCACGCCCGACGACCAAGGCTGAACTCGCTGCTGCCGCCGACACCGAGTTCGATCGACTGTGGGCCGCGGTCGACAGGGTTCCGCTCGGCGAGCGCGAACGGGGCGGAGCGTGCGAGGCCTGGTCGGTCAAGGATCTCTTGGCCCATCTGCATGCTTGGCAGGAGATGACGTTGAGCTGGGAGAGGGCCGGATCCGCGGGCGAACGCCCGCCCATTCCGGCCGAGGGTCACACCTTCGCTGATACGCCGGCGTTGAACGAGGCCATCTACCAGCGGACCAAGAACGACGCCTGGGATGACGTGGTCGCCCGGCTGCAGGCGACGCACGCCGAGCTGATGGCCGTGGTCGAGGGCTACTCCGACGACGACCTGTTCACCAAGCAGCGCTTCGCGTGGACCCGGTCGACATCGGTCGGCGCGTATCTGGTGTCGGCCACCTCGAGTCACTACGCCTGGGCATCGAAATTGATCCGGAAATGGGCCACGACGCGCCCGCCCGCGTTGACCGTCGGGGTGGAGGGTACCGATGCGCTGCTTGTCCGTGCACTCCCCCCGGATGAGTCGCCGGGTCCGGGTTCCGGCGGGGAGCACCGATGAATGCGTCGCCGAGACCGGTTCGGCATCTGCAGTGGGGCGGTGGGGTGCGGCGGTCGGGCGGTGTCGACATCGACCCTGGCGGGGACCGGACCATCGAGTGGTTAATGGCGGGTGATCCGTCGGTGCGGTGGCAGGTGATGAGGGATCTGCTCGGCCGACCCGAGGATCAGGTGGCGGTCGAGCGTGCCCGGGTGGCCACCGAGGGGTGGGGTGCGCAGCTCCTCGCTGTCCAGGACCCGGATGGGGGCTGGGCCGGCGCGCTGTACAGCCCGAAGTGGACTTCGACGACGTACACCCTGCTGCTGCTGGAACGACTGGGCCTGGAACGAGGTGATGCTCGGGCGCTGGCTGGGTGTCGGCAGCTGTGGGAGGGTGCGCGCTGGTATGGCGGCGGCTTGAACCTCGCCAAGTCGATCCGGGAACCTGAGACCTGCATCACCGGAATGCTGGTGTTGTTGGCCGCGGCGTTCGGTCACCAGGACCCGCATGTGGATCCGACGGTGGAGTGGTTGGTGGGCGAGCAGCTCGCCGATGGTGGCTGGAACTGTGAGTCCATCCGCCGTGGCTCGAGTCACGGGTCGTTCCACACGTCGATCACGGTGTTGGAGGCGCTGTCGGCGTATGAGCGAGGTGGTGGTTCGGTTCCCGTCGCAGCGGCGATGGTCGCGGGTCGGGAGTTCTTCCTCGATCACCGGCTCTACCGGTCGCATCGGACTGGTGAGGTGGTCGATCGGGCGTTCGCACGGTTCCCGTTCCCACCGCAGTGGCACTTCGACGTCATGCGTGGTCTGGAGCACTTCCGTGCCGTCGGGGCCGACCGCGACGGGCGTCTCGAAGAGGCCGTCGAGGAGGTCCGCCGGGCGCGACGAGCCGATGGCAGGTGGCCGATGTATCGGCCGTATCCGGGCCGCTACTGGTTTGCGCTCGAGGCACGCGGGGCGAGCCGCTGGTCGACGCTGCGTGCCATGCGCGTGCTGGCGTGGTGGGACGAACCGAGTCGGTGATGACACCAGGTCCCAGGGTGATCGAGTGGATTCTCGCGTCCCCGGAGCCGGCGGCTCGTTGGATCGTGCACGCCCACCTGTTCGACGGCCCGGACCATGTCGGGCTGGCCGTCGCTGAGCGCGATGCTGTCCTGAACGACCCGGCGACCGGCGAGCTGATCGCTCGTCTTCCGGAGTGGGACAGCGTCGCTGAGATCTCTGGGCATCAACACCCGGCGTTCGCGCCGAACCTGCTCGGCCTGCTCGCCGACATGGGCGTCGCCGGCGGCGACGACGAGCGGATCGAACACCTCCTCGACACCATGGTCGAGCACCAGCTGCCCGACGGGCGCTTCGCCCTGTGTGCAACGAGCCGAGTCGCGCCCGAGGGTGGGTGGGGGTCGCTGCTGTGCGACACCCACGCGATCACCGAGGTCCTGCTGCGCTTCGGTCGCGACGACGACCCGCGTGTGGCGCAGGCGATGCAGACCACGATCGACTATCTGGCCAGCACCGCCCAGGGGCTGGCATGGCCCTGCCGCCCCGACGAAAGTGAGCGGATTCCGTGGGCCTGGCCGCAAGCACGACCTGTGCCCGCAGGCAACCCTCGAGGCGCTTCGCGTCTGGTCGCATGTTCCGTCCACCCAGCGACCTGTCGAGCTGGGCGAGGTGGCTCGGGTCTCGTTGCACGTCTGGCGATCGCGAGGTGACGAGCAGCCGTACATGTTCGGGCACGGTTCACGGTTCAAGACGGTCAAGTGGCCCACGACCTGGTACGACATCCACGGGGTCCTCGACACCCTCGGTCGTTACCCGACGTTGTGGAGGGGGGCCGAGGCCGATCCGGCGGATCGCCGTGCGCTGGCCGAGCTCGTCGCCTGCCTGATCGCCTACAACATCGCCGACGACGGGACCGTCACGCCACGGTCGTGCTACCGGGGCTTCGAGGGCTACTCGTTCGGGCAGAAGCAGCGGCCATCACCGTTCGCGACCGCCCGCCTGCTGCAAGTGCTGCGTCGGTTCGACGATCTGCGCGACGAGGCGGCGGCGGTGGATGTCACCGCGCTGACCAGCTCCAAGGGCGGTGCCGGCACGGCCCGCCCACCGAAGCCGCAGCGGCGAGAGCGCAGCACCGGATGATGCCAGGGGCGCTTCCGGACCCGGGCGGGTTCACCTCGACACGATCGTCGGACGCATACACCGCGGCGCCGCCCGGGTCGGCAAGGGCCACGATCGTTGTGCTGCACGCCTGGTGGGGCCTGACCGATGTCGTGACCGGTGTTTGTGATGACCTCGCCGAGCTGGGCTACGTCGCCGTCGCCCCCGATCTCTACGCCGGGAAGCTGGCGGCAACGCCCGAGGAGGCCGCGGCGTTGCGGGCACGGAAGCGGTCGACACCGATGTGGCGGCAGATCGTTCGGACGGTTGATCAGGCGCGCGCCACACACGGGGCCATGGCAGTCGGCCAGATCGGGTTCTCGATGGGCGGCCACTGGGCGCTGTGGCTGGCCAAGCAATCGCGACCAGAGATCCCACCGATCTCGGCCACCACGGTGTTCTACGCGGCCAGAGCCGGTGACTTCTCGACCAGCGGATCGGCGTTCCAGTTCCATCTCGCCGAGACCGACCCGTTCGTCAGCGACAAGGCGATCGTCCGGCAGGAGCATCAGCTGCGAAGTGCCGGTCTCGACGTCGAGTTCCACCGCTACCCGGGCACCGGCCACTGGTTCTTCGAGTGGGACCGACCCGACTCCTTCGACCCGCAAGCGGCCCGCCTCGCCTGGAACCGCACGGTCGGATTCCTCGGTCGGCACCTGCCGTGAGCGCGCGAGCCGCGGCGACGCCGGTGTGCGGGAACCGGGGAGTGGCGCGCGGCGTCGAACACGTGTGAGACGTGGGGTGTCGTTGTTCGGGACGGTTGTCACGGTCGGGTTGTTGGCTGCGCTGACCGGGTGTGGTTCCGACAGCGATCGACCAGCGACCTCGGATGCAGGAGGTCCCATCACCGTGGAGCAACTTCTCGCACGATCCTCCGACACGCCGGTCGCGGCGCAGGGCCTACTCCACGTCGATCAGGGTGCCGCCCGCCTGTGCGCGGCAATCCTGGAGAGCTACCCGCCGCAATGCGGCCAACCATCGGTCGAGCTGGTCGGGCTGGATCTCGCCGCGGTGGAGGGCACGACGACCGCAGACGGGGTCAGCTGGAAGGAGGGCGCCGTCCTGAACCTCGAAAGAGCAGCCGATGGACGATTCACGGTCGTCGATGTCGAGGCGGGGACCCGGGTGCAGGTCGTCCTCGGGCTCTACTCGGGCGTTCCCGATCCAGCCTGGACGCTCACGACCGAGCAGGCGAACGAGCTCGCTGCTGCGCTCGCCGCATTGACGAGGGTCAACGAATCCGCTCCGGCCGGCGGTCTCGGCTACCACGGGTTCACCATCGCCACCCCCGACGGCACATTGCTCGCCTACGCCGGCAAACTGCTGAGCGCCGACTCCGACCCGCCCTACGTCCTCGACGACCCCGACCGCACCATCGAGCGATTCCTCCTCGCCACGGCACAAGCCCACGTGACAGCCGAGGAACTGCGCGTCGTCACCGACGCCCTCGACCACGAATGATGCTGGCACCCAAACGACAACGACGCATGCTGGCGTCAGGAAACAGCTCTGTGCACCGAGCGGAGCACGCTCGGAGTCTCGGCCTCGCAGCGCAGACCGACCACACTGCCGGACCGCCCACAAATCCCACCCCGGCGGCCATCCCGGACCGACACTCCAGGGGCGCCATGTTTGGGCCGTTCCCGAGTGGGCTGGCAAATGTCGGTGAGGTGATTACCCGACACGTTATCGAGGGGGGCTCGGCGAGTTGGGCCCACGTGGCTGCCCCCTCGCTGCCGGATCCAAGAGGGGCGATCTGACTGTGCAGCGGCTCGCCGGTGGGTGGTCGAATCTCGGCGGATTGCCGAACAGCGCTCCAGGTCATTCGCCTCTGGCGAGATTGCGCTCGGACAGCTCTGCTGAGGTGGGAAGGCATCGAGTGAGCGCGAGGTGACGTGTGACTGATACGCAGAGGAGCTCAAATCGGCTAGCAATACTCATCTCCGTCGGGTCCGGACTTGGCGCAACGGTCGGTGTTCTTGTCGGCGGCGGGCCCGGCATCGCAATTGGGGTTGGAATCGGTGCACTTCTGGGCGTTGCCGCGGACGCCATGACGAAGCGCCGCACGTAAACGTGCGTCCTCTTAACGCTCTGCCGCGCAGAATGCCGCTCGCCGGCGTTCTCGCCACGACGCTCACCCGAACAGAACACCCCCGACTGTGCCCCAGAACAGCGGATCGAGGGCGCACACTTCGCCCGGGTCACCGTCGTCGACGGCAAGCCCGTAACCGGCGATACGCAGTGGTCCAAGCCCGGCTCCGGTGGCGACAGCTCCCGACACCGTCGAACTCCCGGAGTTGCTCCCGGCGGAACTCCCGGACTTGCTCCCGCTTGCCGGCCGATGTGCTCGTCAGTGGGGAGGCCGAGCCGCTGGTGCGTCCAGGGCGGTGAGCACACGGTTCACCCAGCGCTGACGTGTGGTGAGCCGCCAATGGTCGACGTCCTCGCGGTCTGAGTCTGGCGCCACGACCGGGCCAGGATCTGCGGCATCGACGGTGACGTCGATGCCCACGGCACGCAGGCGGTCGGCGACCCGACGCAGCTCCTCGAGATCGAGATCACTCAACACCGACACAGGGCTGTTCCACCAACGCCACCGATCCCAGGCGACAGCGACCACCAAAGCCGCTCCGGCACCTGCCAGCGCACCCACCGTCGGATGCCAGCCCACGACGAGCTATGCGACGCCGCCAGCCAGTGCCGGCGGGGCCACGAGCGCCGACCATCCGACGGCGTTCAGCTCGACGATCCGGAACGGGCCGCCGTGGAAACCGCCGAAGATCGAGAACGCCGATGGGCGCCGCAGACGGACCGGACCGGGCCCGTACTCGAACCAACCACCGCTGCGCACGGGGCCCATCGTCTCACGCCGGGCGGGCCGGCGACGCCTGAGAATCGTGCACACCGTCCCGGTGATTATCTGTGAGTGCTGCCCGATCTTGCTCCCGATGAACGATCTCGTCGGGCTGCTGGCGGCCGGTCGGCGCTGGGGTGTCACGCTCGCCACTGCACGTGGGTGCGTACTCGGACATGGAGCACGAGACGACGACAGCGGTGATCGAGGACGAGGGTGTGGTGGCGCTCACCCCCGGCGCGGCTGTGGTGCTCGCGGAGATCGTGCGCGGGTACCGGCGGGCGCACGGGTTCGGGGGAACTCGGGAGACGAATCTGGGAGACTGGAGCGATGAGCACGGCCCGGCTGGCGTGCGCGGCGTACATCCGCACGAGCACCGACGATCAGCAGTCGCCTGAGGACTCGCGCCGCTGGCAACTCGACATCGCCTCCCGGCTCGTCGGTTCGGCCGGCGGCCAGATCGTCGCTGTGTACCACGACATCGACGTCACCCGCGAGCTGCCGTGGTCCCGCCGCCCTGAAGCCTCCCGACTCCTGAAGGACGCCGCCGACCCGAACCGAGGCTGGTCGGCGTTGGTGATCGCCGAGCCGCAGCGGGCGTTCTCCGGCGGGCAGTTCCAGCTCGTGTTCCCGCAACTCACCCACTACGGGGTCGAGCTGTGGGTCCCCGAGCTCGGCGGTCGGATCGACCCCGACAGCGAAGGCCACGAGATGCTGATGAGCCTCTTCGGTGGCCTCTCCAAGGCGGAGCGTCGTCGGCTGCAGATCCGCACCCGCAAAGCGATGCTCGCCCACGCGGCGGCCGGACGTTGGCTCGGTGGCCGCCCGAACTACGGGTACCGGCTCGTCGACACCGACACCCCTCACCCGCAGCGTCAGAAGGCCGCCGCCGGGATCCGGCTCCGCGTCCTTGAACCCGACCCGGAGACGGCGCAGGTGGTGCGTCGGATCTTCGAGCTGTTCGACGGCGGTGTCGGCTACCGCTCGATCGCCAACCGCCTCGAAGCCGCCGGTCTCCCGTCGCCGGGCGAGGTCGGGCCGATCCCGCACCCGCGTTCGGCGGGTGTGTGGTCGGGGTCGGCGGTGCGGGCGATACTGACCAACCCGCGCTACCTCGGCCACCAGGTCGCCGGACGACAGCGCCGCAAGGACGAACTGCTCGACCCGACCGACCCTGCGGCGGGCACGACGAGCCGCCAACGCTGGCAGCCCACCGACGCCTGGGTAACCTCCGACGAACCCGCCTGGCCGGCGATCGTCGACGCTGAGCTGTGGGAGCGCGTGAACGCCCGAATCACGAACACGCACGGCCCGCAACGCCGCCGGCCGCGGGCGACACCGGGCTTCTACCTGCTCGCCGGGCTCGTTAGGTGCAAGGTGTGCGGCCGGTCGATGCACGGCGCCACGTTGAAGGGCAACCCGTACTACCGCTGCAACCGCGTCCGCTCCGATTACGCCGACACCGGCCACCCGCGCACCACCGCCATCCGTGAGGACCGCATCATCAGCGTCCTGGACGACTGGCTCGATCAGCTCACCGACGCGGAGCACCGCGAGACCACGATCGCCGCGGTGCTCGCCACCGATGCCACTCAGGCTCCGGAGCCGTCGGAGGTGCAGGCTGCACGGCGGGCGGTGCGGGACCTGCCGGTCGAGCTCGACCGAGTCCTCGCTGCCATCCGCGCTCGGGATGGACCCCGGTCTCGCCGTCATCACCACCAAGCAGATCCAACGCGACCTCGCCGCCGCCGAAGCCACCATCACCGTCTGGGAACACCAGCACGACACACCCGCACCGCTTACCGCCGACGAGATCCGTGAGGCGCTCGACCACGCCGGCGACCTCGCCGCGATGCTGTCCGAGGCCGAACGCGAAACGAGGGCCCGGCTATACCAGGCCCTCGATCTCGAACTGCTCCTCAATCCCGTCGGAGACTCTCCGACTCTGGATGTTCGGTTGCAGCTATGTGGTGGCGGGGGCAGGATTTGAACCTGCGACCTTCGGGTTATGAGTGCGCAGAGCGTCAGTAGGTCTGGTGCGCCGCCGTGGTCTGCAGTCCGGCTGAGCGGGCGTTTCGGCTCGCGCTCGTGCGGTCCGGTGGGCTCCAGTGGTTCGCAGTCCGGCTGGGGTGGTTAGAGATCGTGGTAGAGATCGCGATGCAGAACCGCTCGTCGCCGCCGCTGACCGCTGCGCGCAGCGGGTGAGGATCCAAGATCAGGCAGCACTGTCCTTGCCCAGGTTCACGGGGACCCGCCGGTTGTCCTCGTCGAACACGGCGACGAGCTCGAGGCGAGCACCGAGCGCTTCGAGGTAGTCCCGTAGGGTCGAAGACACGCACATCCTCGGCGTGTTCGAGCTTGGACACAGCGCTCTGGGTGATCTCCAAGCGACCCGCCACCTCAGCCTGGATCAACGCCTCGGCGTGGCGAAGCTCATAGAGACGGATCTCCTCCAACGCTGCCGCGCGGGCCTCGGCCACCGCCTCCGCGCCACCAGGCCGGGCCAGCACCTCGTACCGCAACTTCGAGAACTTCTGATGTCCACTCATTCGACCAGTCCCTCCCCGCGGAGCTCTTCGAGATATCGGTCAAAGAAATCGTCAGCCGGCGGGATCGCCCAGTCGTACCACTCGCTCCAGCGACCGGTCTTGTCGCCACCAATCAACAGAATCGCTTGCCGGCGCGGATCAAACGTGAACAAGACCCGCAACGCCCGCTTTCGCTCGCCCGGAGCGCTTTCATGTTGTGATGACCCGACCCCGAGATCCGATCCACCGCAGGCCGACCCAGATCCGGGCCAGCTCCGACATGCGTCGCGATCTCTGCCGGCGAACCCGATGTGCACTGTGTGGCGGGCACTCCGTCGCGATGCCCTGATCGTCCGGTTGTGGCGGCCACCTGACTCACAGGTGGTAGAGATTTCGGTAGGTACTCGGGAGGTGAGGGTGCTCAGGCGACCTGGACGGCGTCCTTGAGCTTGGCCGGGACCTTCTCCGGAAACGAGACGACGAGGTGCCGGCCGAGCGCTTCGGCGACCCGGGCGAGGGTGTCGATGCGGTTCCTCGCGCCGCCGCCTTCCTCGAGCCGGGAGATCACCGACTGGGTGGTGCCCATCCGCTCGGCGAGCTCACGCTGGCTGAGGCCGGCCTCGGTGCGCAGGTCGTAGATGAGCTGCCCGAGCGCGAGGTCGTGCTCGACCTCGGCGCGGGTCTCGGCGTCGGTGCCCGGCGCTTCTTCTTGATGTCGTCCCAGCGGGAGTAGTTGGCCATCGTCGTCTCCTTCAGGGGTAGCGCCTGGCGCAGTCCTCGGCGGCCTTGCGTGCCCGGGCGATCTCGGTGCGTTCGTTGTTGCGTTGCTTGCGGAAGGTCGTCAGCAGGACGATCCGGCCGTCCTTGGTGAACCGGTAGGTGATCCGCCGAGCGGTCGGGCCGAGCGTGAACCGCAGCTCGAACAGACCATCGCCGAGGCTCCTCGACAACGGCATCCGCGCCGACGACCCGAGCGCGACGAGCCGGTCGATCACCACGACCGTCCGGTCCCACTCGTCATCGTCGAGCGAGTCCATCCACTCGACGATCTCGTCGTGGAGCTCGACGTCAGCCACGCGGCAACTATCGCATCAATGCGATGATCGCACAAGAGCGATCATGCCGGGGTCTCATGGGAACTCGATGCCGATCGAGTCCTTCGACGCACCCTGAGACCGCTCGGCGGCGAGATCGACCAGTGCGCGAACGAGAGCCTCGACGAGTGGGTCGCTGAGGATCTGGCCGATGAAGCGAAGCTCCTCCAGCAGTGTGGACACTTGGACAGCGTTCAGGAACACAGGGTCAGAGGTGCCATCGAGGATCGGAAGGAGACGGAGTTCGTACGCCGCCGCGACCAGACGCAGCCGAGCCCAGAGTCGCTCCGGGACCCACAGACCTTGGTCAGCGGATCCGTACTGATCGGCCCGAAATCCATCGGTTGAAAGCCTTCGCTGGCCCGGAACTACTTCATATTGTGATGACGCGACCCAGATCCGATCCACCGCAGGCCGGCCCAGATCCGGGCCACGCTCCGACAACGCCTCGCCTCGACACACCAGCGCAGCCTTCTGAGCGAGGTCGAGGCCGTCCCAGCACACGCCAAACTCGTCGGTGAACTCGACCTCCCACACCAACACCCTATGAGCAATAACGACTTCGTCGTCCAGACTCATGCCCAGTCGGCCCGCCCCACGACCCGCCACCGGTCAGGCTACGCCTCCCTCGCCAAGCAGCCGGCGAGCCCAGGGAACATAACAAGCCACCAGGAAAGCGCGATTGCCCCAACTCGGAGTGCGTCAAATGGAGACCACCACCGGCAGAACCGGCGACCACTGTGCGTGCCCGCCACAACAGCGCACGCACGTCGGGTTAGCCGCCAGAGATCGCGATGCAACGAGGGTTAGAGATTTCGGTGGAGAACCGCCCATCAGATGCCAGGAACGACGAAGGCCCAGGTCTGTGACCTGGGCCTTCTCTGGTGGCGGGGGCAGGATTTGAACCTGCGACCTTCGGGTTATGAGTAATTCGAAGCCCGTCCAGCAGGTGCCGGCGGGTAAGGGCTGGTAGCGCTGAGCAGGGAGTTCTCGTGACGGCTCGTCCAGCTGGTCCAGCGGATCGGGCCTCGTATCGGCGTGTTCGTTAGACGATCCGTCAGACACGACCCGAGCAGGATGCCGCGACACGGGCGGCGGCGAGTAGGCGTCGAGCCAAGAGGATACCCGGCAACACCTGACGACGATCCGATCAAATGACGCAACCGGTGCACCTTTCGTTTGTTGCGTTCGATAGATTGCGGTACGTGACGAAGGGACTCAAGGACCGAGACCTGGCGGCCGGCGCGGCTGTGGCTTAGCGCCGCCGTCCGAGGCGGTTCAGCCTGCCGAGCGGTGCGACGGTGCAGCTCCCCAAGACGGCGGTCGACGGGCTCATCGAGATGCTCGAGGCGATCGCCGGCGGCGACGGTGCGACCGTAGTCCGCACACCACGGGAGGTATCCACTCAGCAGGCGGCGACCGTGTTGAACGTGTCCCGCCCGACAGTGGTGAAGCTGATCGACGACGGTGTCCTCCCGTCGCGCAAGGTCGGGTCCCACCGCCGCATCACGCTTACCGACCTACTCTCCTACCGCGAACGAAATGATTGCCCGGCGCCGAGCCGTCCTCAACCAGATGTCCCGCGACGCCGAGGAGCTCGGCCTCTACGAATAGCGCCAATTGTTTGCTTCCCAAGATGAACGTGCCACGACGGCGACAACCGGCCCGGCCTCACCGGAACGCCCTCGCCGCGCCGCACACCTTGCACCCTTTGCCCTGACCGCGCCAGGTTCTAAGGCTTGGCACAACGGCCGACACGTAAGGCCCTGCCTCGTCCGCCTGGACCCTGCCAGCGAGGTGCCGATGCCACACCTGCAAGCGAGGAGTCTCCTCGGAGCGCCGGTCACGGTCCACCGGTTGTCCACCAGGCAGTCGGCATGACGATGGAGTACCTGGACTGCACTCCTGCCCAGGCCTACGGCGTGCTCGCCGATCAAGCAGAGAAGGCAGGCCGATGCATCACCGCCGTCGCCCTCGATGTTGTCGAGCGACGACTTCGCTTCGATTGGGACTGTCAAGAGACAGCTCGGGCTGAGGGCCCTCGCATTGGTCACGGCCTTGCCCGCCGCTGGTAGGCGTGGCTCAGGTACGAGCTGATTGCAGATTCTGCGTGGCCCTCTCGCCGTCGCTCGGTGGGCGGTCTCGTCGTATCCGACGTCGTCGAGGCTCCGTATTGGCTCGGGTGTCA
>CAVZHK010000002.1:0-194545 GCA_963775055.1 uncultured Acidimicrobiaceae bacterium
CCACGTCGAGGTAGGCGAGCACGGCGAGCACTCGGCGATGGCCGTCTTCGCTCTCGGGGATGTCGAGCTTGGTGAGGATGTGGCGGACGTGGGCTTCGACGGTGCGTTCGCTGACGACAAGGCGGGTGGCGATGCCGGTGTTGGTGAGTCCTTGGGCCATGAGTTCGAGCACCCCACGTTCACGCTCAGAGAGCCGCTGCCACGGGTCCGTGGTCGATGGGGGAGACGAGGCTGGCGACGACGGAGGGGTCGAGGGCGGAGCCGCCGGCGGCGACGCGTTCGGCGGTGGCGAGGAACTCGTCGACTTCGAGGACGCGGTCCTTGAGGAGGTAGCCGAACCCGGCGTGGGCGACGAGGTTGACGGCGTGGGTGGTTTCGATGTGCTGGGAGAGGACGAGAACGCCGACCTCGGGGTGCTGCTCCTTGATGGCGCGGGCGGCGCGGGCGCCCTCGTCGGTGTAGGTGGGTGGCATGCGGATGTCGACGACGGCGAGGTCGGGGTGTTCGCGTTCGACAGTGGCGAGGAGCTGGTCGGCGTCGCTGAGGGTGTCGACTACCTGGTGGCCGCCGTCGTGGAAGAGGCGGGCGAGGCCTTCGCGGAGGAGCGCCTGGTCCTCGGCGATCACCACGCGGATGGGAACTCCGCGACGAGTGTGGTGCCGCGACCCTTGTCGCTGTCGATGGTGAGGGTGCCGCCGTGGGCGGCGACTCGGTCGGTCAGGCCGGTGAGCCCGGAGCCGTTGCGGGCGGCGGCGCCGCCGACGCCGTCGTCGTCGACGGTGACGACGAGGCGGTCGTGGTCGCGGCGGGCGGTGAGCTGGATCCTGGTGGCGTGGGCGTGCTTGACGGCGTTGGTTAGGCCTTCGCAGGCGCAGAAGTAGGCGGCCGTTTCGATGTCGGTCGGGAAGCGGTCGCTGGCGGCGTCGACCTCGACGGGCAGCGGCGCACGGCGGGCGAGGTCACGCAGCGCGGGGCCGAGGCCGGCGTCGAGCTGGGCTGGTCGTAGCCCGCCGGCGAGCTGGCGCAGTTCGTCGATGGCGACGGTGATCTCGGCGACCGCATCGTCGAGGGTGCGGCTGACGTCAGGGTCGACTGCGGTTCCGAGGGCGTGCTGTGCATGGCGGAGGGCGAGGCCGATCGACACCAGCCGCTGTTGGGCGCCGTCGTGCAGGTCCCGTTCGATCCGGTGCCGTTCGTGGTCGGCGGCGGCGACGATCCGGGTGCGTGAGGCCTCCACCTCCCCGAGCTGGCGACGCAGCTCGACCCGCAGCCGGGCGACCTCGACCGCGAGCGCGCCGGCGTCGAGCAGCTTCGGGACGAGCGACCCGCGCTGGGCGAGATCCGCGGGGCCGACGACGGTGCCGAGGATCGTGCCGGCCCGGCGGATCGCCCACCGCGACCGCCCGTCGCCGGGGTCGTCGGCTACCGGCGTTCCGGACAGGTCGACCGCCATGGTGCTGCCGGGCAGCACGAGGCGCACCTGGAGGTTCTCAACCCCGAGCGCGTCGCGAAGGACCCGCTCCACGTCTTCGGGGGCGGCGCGGCCAGCGCGAAGGTCGTCGAGGAACAGCGACATCTGCCGCAGGGCGTCGAAGCGGGCGCGGTTGAAGCGACGGTCGACGGCGTCTTGGAGGCGCCGCCGGAGTGGGCCGAACGCGGCGGCGACCGCCAGGGTGGCGCCGGCGGTGGCCCAAGCCGAGCTGCGCCCAACGGCGGCACCGAGCACCACGACCGCGACGGTGTAGGTGCCGGCCAGGAGCACGGTGAGCGCGGTGTAGGCGAGGGTGCGGCTGATGACGAGGTCGATGTCGTAGAGCCGGTAGCGGAGGATGGCTATGCCCGCCGCAATGGGTATCGACGTGAGTGCCAGTGCGGTCAGCGGGCGCAGTGCCGGCACGACGCTCCACAGCAGGGCCACCGTTGGCAGCACGACCGCCGCGGACATGGACGCGAACGCGAACCAGCGCAGTTGCAGCCGTTCGACTCCGCTGGACCGCCGGTAGCGCTGGACCAGGGGCACGATTGCCACGACGAGCGCGCCCAGGAACAGCGGCATGCCGATACCGAGGAGCAGATCGATCGGCGCGCCGTCGACGGCATAGGGGTTGCGGCCTCCGATGAACTCCTCGCCGATCGCGGGGTCCATGGCCCACCCGGGCAGCGCGACGGCGGTACCGATGACGCTGGCCCACGCCACGGCCTGCCAACCCCGTCGTGTGAGGTGGCCGTCGGGGAACCACAGGAACAGCAGCACCCCGAGGGGAGCGGTGACAATCCAGCTCGACAGCGCGACCCACTCGCCGAAGGGACCGCCGGGCCAGCCGTTTCGGCGGCCCGCAGCCCCCACCCCTGCGCCGTGTCGGCCGCGACGGCAGTGAAGATGCCGTCGACGATGAACAGCCATCCGATGCGATGCCCCGGGTGGCGCGACACGATCAGAGCGCCTACCGCGACCTGCGCCACCGCGTAGCCGGCGTACAACCCGGTGTCCCAGCCGGGCTCCAAGCCCCACGACAGCGCGACGGCGGCGACCTCGATCATCAGCGTCGCCATCAACAGCGCCGCAGGCCACGCACGCAGACCGAGGGGCTTCACCGCTCGATTATCGCTGGCGGTTGCGTCGACGGCAATCGTGCTGGCGCGCAGCTCCACTCAGTGCTGGCGCGTACGTCAGGTTCCGCACCAGCGCCGATGCGTCGCTGTCGCTTCGTTTCGTACAACAGCACCAGCCAACAAATCGACCACAGGAGGACCATCATGGCTGGACTCGACCACAGCGCGATTCGACAGCGAGCTGCCCTGTTCATGGTGGCGGGTGCCGCCACTGCCGTCGCCGGGGCCGTGCTGTTCTTCGGCCTGCAGCCCTCCACCGACCTCTCCGACGACATGTGGCGCTACCCGTGGGAGAGCAGCGGCGCCTTCGTCGCCTTCTCCCTCTTCAGCGCCGCCCTCCACGCCCTCGTGGCCGTCGGCATCCTGGCCTTCGGCCAAAGCGGCGCCGCCGGACGATCACGCGCCGCAACCAGCGGCGTGGCGCTCGCGGTCGCCGGCACGGCGCTGCTGCTCGTGGGTGAGCTCGCTTCGATCCCCATCCGCAACGCGGAGACGAGCGACACCAGCGCCGGCATCGTCGGCGGCGGCGTTTTCGGGGTCGCCGGCACCCTGTCAACCATCGGATTCCTCGTCCTCGGATGGGCCACGTTGCGCGCCGGTGTGTGGCGCGACTGGCGTCGATACACCCCGCTGGCCACCGGCATCTGCCTGGTTGCCATGTCGGTGGTGACCGCTGCCTTCCCGACAGCTCTCCACGGCATGGTCGGCGTGTACGGCCTCTGCCTCCTCGGAATGGCGGCCGCGCTCTACACCGGCCCCGTCCCGGCGGCGGCAACGAGCGTCGGCGAGCCGCAACTGCAGCGAGCGTGACCAGAACGTCCATCGGCCGGGATGGCCAATGACGGCGACGATCGAGCTGCATGGTCTCAGCAAGTCGTTCGGGGGCGTGCGGGCCGTCGACGACGTCACCGCGGAGGTGCGAGCCGGCCAGGTCACGGCGTTCCTCGGGCCAAACGGTGCCGGCAAGACGACGACGCTGCGGATGCTGCTCGGGCTCGTCGCGCCGACGGCCGGCACGGCGACGATCGGAGGCAAGCGGTACGACGAGCTGCCCGATCCGCTTGGTCAGGTCGGCGCGGTGCTCGAGGCGTCGGGCTGCCATCCGGGGCGAACCGCACTCGACCACCTGCGCATCCTCGCCACCGCCGCGAGGCTGTCGAGGGACGCGCCGATGCGCGTCCTGACCCACACGGGGCTCGCGGACGACGCCCGGCGCCGAGTCGGCGAGTTCTCCCTCGGGATGCGCCAGCGACTCGGACTCGCTGCCGCGATGCTCGGCGACCCTGCCGTGCTCGTACTGGACGAGCCGACCAACGGCCTCGACCCGCAAGGCGTCCGATGGCTGCGCGGCTACGTCCGCCAGCTCGCAGACGAGGGCCGCACCGTGCTCGTCTCCAGCCACGCGCTGAGCGAGGTCGAGCAGACAGCCGATCACGTGCTTGTGATCGTCCAGGGCCGGCTGGTCCGGTCCTCGACACTCGCCGCCCTCCGCGCCGAGGCCGGCCTCGGCTGCCGCGTCCGCACCCCTGAACCGGAACGGCTGTCCACCGTGCTCGCCGCCGCGGGCCACCGCGCCCGCCTCGATGACGACGAGCTCGCCGTCGACGCAGCCGCCGAGCAGGTCGGCCAGCTCGCCGCCACGCACCGGATCGTGCTGCACCGCCTCAACCCGACGGCGGGGCTGGAGGAGGCCTTCTTCCGCCTCACCGAGCAGTCCACCCTGGCCGACCAACCGGCGTCGATCGAGAAGGGGCTGGCATGAACGCGCTCACCCGGGCCGAGCTCCTCAAGCTGCGCAGCACCCGCATCCTGGGATGGATCCTGGCCGGCACCCTGGCCATGGTGCTCGTCACGATCATCGCTTCCGTTCCCAAACCGGGGTCGACGAACAACGTGGTGTCCCTCGACGAACCCGCCCTCCTCGCTCGCATCGTCGGCGTCAGCTACCTCTGGCCCCAACTGACGGTCGCGCTCCTCGGTGTGCTCACGTACACCCAAGAGGAGCGCTACGGCACCATCACCTCGACGTTCCTGGTCGAGCCACGACGGCGTCGGGTCCTCGCCGCGAAGGGCGTGGCGCTCGTCCTCGCCAGCGCCGTCATCGCCATCGCGACCGTCACCGTGTCGCTCGTCGCCAGCATCGCGCTCATCCGCGCCCGACACGGCAACGCAACCGTCGGGGCCGAGTTCTGGCAGGTCGTGGCCGCGGCATTCCTCGTCATGGCGCTTTCCGGACTGATCGGCGTCAGCGTCGGCGCCCTGGTCCGCAACCAGATCATCGCCGTGACCCTCACCCTGGTGTGGCTGACCGCCGGGGAGCACCTCCTCATCGAGGCACTCCCGCAAGTCGCCCGGTGGACACCCGGAGGAGCGACCAACGGTTTGCTGCAACTTGGCGCTGTGGCCACCACCAGCGGGACGCTGCTGAACGCACCCATCGGCGGACTGCTCCTCGTCGGATACACAAGCGCCGCTGTGGGTCTCGCGCTTGTCATCGCGCCCCGAAGGGACGTCCTCTGACGGCGCAGCCTCCCTTCGGGACGGCTCATCGTCGACTGCACGCACCAGCCCGAAGAGCCGCGCCGGCACCACCCGCGACTGGCGCACTCGAAGAATGGGCCCGGACCGCGCCGAACGACAGTTCAGCGTCGGTCGCCGATCGCGTGCGCGTCCCAGAACACGCGTCCCGGGGATGTACTGGGCGCGGCCGTCAACCGCGCATCCGAGGTGCCGGTCGGAGGCAGGGCGTGATGTCGAGGACAGCGTTGGTCGGGAGAAGCGGTGACGAAGGACTCCGCTGTTGCTGACGGTGTCCCGGGCATGTCAGCTGAGCCCGAGAGAACCTTCCGAAAGCTGCTCTTCGGGTTAGCTCCGGAGTCGTCGATGCCCGAAGGCATGACCTACATCGTGCAACGCAAGGACCGTTTCTACGTCGTCGCCTACGACGGCCTCGACCCGCTCACCGGCAAGGAACGACGCCGCTGGCATCCGGCCGGTCACGACCGCCACGATGCCGAGCTCATTGCTTCGCGGATCGATCGTGACAACGCCGGCGCCGCGCCGGCTCGCGGTGGGCCGGTGCAGCTCGGGGAGTTCCTCACCGGCACCTGGCTCCCGCTGAAGCGCCGCCAAGTCCGGGCCACGACCGCATATCGCTACTCGTGGTTCGTCGACCGCTACATCAACCCCGCCCTCGGCGATGTCCCGCTCCGTCGCCTGCGTGCAGACCACCTCGACGGCCTCTACGAACAGCTCGCCACGACGGCCGGCCGTCACGGCACCGGGCTCGCCCCGAAGACGGTGCACGAGGTCCACATGATCGTGCGGTCCTCCCTCGACCTGGCTGTGCGCCGTCAGCTCCTCGACCACAACGTCGCCCACGCCACCCACGCCCGGCGACACCGACCCACCCGCGTCCGGGCCCGTTCCTGGACGGCCCAGGAACTCGGCTCGATTCCTTGAAGGCCGCCCGGTCGCAGCGCCTGTACCCGGCGCTGCACCTCACGGCCTATACCGGGATGCGCCGCGGTGAGGTCGTCGGGCTCAAGTGGTCCGACCTCGACGGGACCACCAAGCGGCTCTCCATCTCTCGGACGTTGCAGAACCTGGCCGGCAACCCCGTCGAGTTCGACGTCAAGACCCGAACCAGCCGGCGAAGCATCGACATCGACAACGGCACGATGAGCGTCCTCGCCCAGTGGCGACGCAGGCTCGACCGCGACGGACTCCCCCACGGCGCCGACGACTGGATGTTCCCCAACACCTCGGGCCGGTTCCTCAACCCCGAGTCGATCAGCCAACTCTTCGACCGGATCGTGAAGCGCACGCCGGCGCTGCCGCGGATCCGGTTCCACGACCTCCGCCACACCCACGCCTCGCTGCTGGTCATGGCCGGCGTCCCGATCAAGGTCGTCAGCGAACGCCTCGGCCACGCTCACTCCGGCCTTCACGATGCACACCTACCAGCACCTCCTGCCCGGCATGAGCGCCGCAGCCGCCGAGCAGTTCGCCGCGCTCGATCGCCGACCCGAGCCGGTAGACGTCTACCGGGTCGACTCCGCGTCGGCCCAGGTCAGCGAGCCACCGCCGCTCGAGCCGGTAGACGTCGCCGGTGACGCCCTCACGCCAACGACGAGGCCCAGGGCCTCTGACCTAGGTACTTAAGTTGGTGGCGGGGGCAGGATTTGAACCTGCGACCTTCGGGTTATGAGGCCTCCCGAACCCGAAGAGCTATCCGCTGGTCGCGAGCGTTTCCGCACCTCAGCCGCCATTTCGAGGTCCCCCCTGCTACCCGCTGCGGCCCGCCGCTTGCCGATGTGCTGTGCCATCTGTGTGCCATGGCGACGGCCACGGAGTCCGCTGGCGCGGATCCCGAGCGACCGCATTCAGGCCGCTGGCTCTTTGCCGAGGTGCACCGGCACGCGCCGCCCCTCGTCTTCGAAGACCGCGACGAGTTCGAGCCGTGCGCCGAGTGCTTCGAGGTAGTCCCGCAGCGTTGAGACCCTTACGTCCTCGGCGTGTTCGAGCTTGGACACGGCGCTCTGGGTGATCTCCAGACGCCCGGCGACTTCGACCTGGCTCAACGCTTCGGCATGACGGAGCTCGTACAGGCGCAACTCTTCTTCGAGACCAGCTCGCGCCCGCTCCACCGCCTCGACCGCGCCTGGCCGCTCCACCATCTCGTCCCGCAGATCCGACCACTTGCGATGTCCGCTCATTCGATCAAACCCTCCTCACGGAGCTCGTTCAGGTACTCGTCGAAGAGACCGTCAGCCGCGGGAACCGCCCAGCCGTACCACTCGGCCCACCGGCCGGACTTGTCGCCACCAAGCAAGAGGATCGCCCGCCGTCGTGGGTCGAACGCGAACAGCACGCGCAGCGCCCCACCCTCGCTGGCACGCAGCTCCTACATGTCGTGATGCCGCGACCCGCCGATCCGATCGACCGTGGGCCGGCCCAGATCGGGTCCCCGACTCTCCAGCAGATCGATCCGCAACCCGAGCGCGGCCTGCTGATCGACATCGAGCGTCTCCCACCATTCCTCGAACTCGTCGGTGAACTCGACGACCCACACGCCGCCCAGTATGAGCGATTGCTACTTAGTCGTCAACGCTCATACACGGGTGCGATCGGCGGGGGCAGACGGTCAGCAGTCGAGGGCTTCTGCTACCCGGTGCTGGAGGGCGCCCAGCGGCGTCGAGCCGTCATCTCTGCTGACGGGTCCGACGATCGTGTTCGCGAGCCACACCGACAGCCCGACCAGATCGGCCGGGTCCGAGCGGCCGGTGCTGATCGTGTGCTCCGCCATGAACGCGAACTCGTTCATCACGCCCAGCACCTGGCGACTCGCCGTCTTGGCCAGCGCCACGGACTGCATCTCCGTCGTCTCCACCGCGACGAATCGGGGGTCGATCCCGAGCGCTGCGAGCACCTCGCCCATCGCAGCCGGGAACCGGCCAACGACACTCGCCGCCGGGGCCAGCGGCATCATTACCGGCGTGAAGGTCGACGCGTTGACGAACAACGCGACCTGCGGCCGCCAGAACAGCACGTTCGCGTACCAGTCACCGAGCACCGTCGAGCCGGCCGGCGGATCCGGGACTGGTCGACCGACACGATCCAAGAACTTCTTCGTCCCCCGAACGGTGAACACCCCTACACCTCGTCCAGCGCTGCTTCGAGCAGGACGCACACCTCGTCTGCCAGCCGCACGCGGCGCCGGTTGGTCGCAGCGTTCGCCTCCGACGCCACGTAGCCGACCAGCTCCTCGAACGCCCCTGATGCGCCCGCCAACACCACGCCCGCCGCACGACCCTCCGCCCGCGCCACCAGCAACTCCGAGGCAGCCTCCAGCAGCAGCACCTCACGGGCCCTGTCGAACAGCTCGCGAGGCATCACCACTTCGATCGGGTCGCCGTCGACGTAACTGTCGTCGAGCTCGGACAGGTCACTCGGCGAACCCTCCCAACCGGTGATCACACCCTCGTCCCCGCAGACGTCGCATGCCCAGGAGATCTCACCGTTCGTGTGACGGAACACCATCACGAACCCATCGCATAATCGTCGACCCGGGCGCCTCGTGCAGCCGACAGCAGATGTTGCGCTGCTCCCGACCGGCCGCGCGCTACCGCCGCGCACGATCGCCCCGAGTTGCACGGCGAGCCGCTTCGCCGGGCCCGGAGCCTCATCCGCCATGTCCAAGAAGTGGCGGAGATCGCACACCAACACGGCGTCAACGTAGCCGCCGTGTCGACACACGACCCGCGCCATCCTCGGATGCTCGGGAAGGCCGCGATCTTCGGGTTGGCGACCCGAAGAGCCGATGGGTGGCGATGTCCTACATCGTGCAACGCAAGCACCGCTTCTACGTCGTCGACTACGTCGGCCACGACCCCATCAGTGGCAGCGAACGTCGCCGCTGGCTCCCTGCCGGCACGTCGCGTGCCGACGCCCAGGCCATCCGGGACCGGATCGACCGAGACCGCCCTCCCGCCCCGTGCCCGGCGACCGTGGCCGCGTTCCTCAACGAGGTGTGGATTCCATCGAAGGGCGACCTCACCCACCCGACCCGCAACCGCTACCGGTGGATGATCAGCCACTACATCGTCCCCCGGATCGGCCACCTCCGAATCGACCAGGTCCGACCGGCCGATCTCGACGCCGTCTACGCCGACCTCGCTTCCTGTGGCGGCAAGAAGCGACAAGCGCTCTCACGCAAGACCGTCCTCGAAGTCCATCGCGTGCTGGCGAACGCGCTCGACCTGGCCGTCGACCGCGAACTCCTCGACACCAACCCCGCCCTCCGGGCCCGGCCACCCCGACCCGACAGCCGCTCGGCCGTGCCCGCCATCTGGACCGCGGCTCAGCTCGCCACCTACCTGCCGGGTGTTCAGCACCTCCGCTTGTTCCCGGCGCTGCATCTCGTGGCCCACACCGGGCTCCGACGCGGCGAGGTCGCCGGGCTCAACTGGGGCGACCTCGACACCCATGCCGCCGCACTCTCGGTCGCCCGATCTCGCCAAGTCACCGGGGGCCGAACCGTGGAAGCGCCCGTGAAGACCCGCACCAGCCGACGCCGCATCGACCTCGACCCCGGCACCATCAAGATCCTCGCCCGCTGGAGGCGCCACCTCACCGATGAAGGCGCCGTCATCTCCACCGCGACGCCTATGTTCGTGAACCAGTCCCATGTCGCGGTGTCGCCGAATCGATCAGCCAGCTGTTCACCCGGAGCGTCGCCACGCACCGACCTTCCCCGGATCCGGTTCCACGACCTCCGCCACACCCACGCGTCCTCCTCGTCGCCGCCGGCATGCCCATCAAGGTCGTGTCCGAGCGGCTCGGTCACGCCCACCCCGGCTTCACGATGCACACCTACCAGCACCTGCTCCCCGGCATGAGCCAGCGGCCGCCGCCGCTTCGCCGAACTGATCGCCACCGCCCGGTAGACATCCACCGTCAACCCGGCCACGAACCTGCAGGTCAGCGAACCGACCGACCGACCGCCGGAAGACGACCCGGTAGACGACGCTCGAGAAACGCATCAGGCCCGGTCCGGGACCGGGCCTGACCTGCGTTTTCCTGAGTGGCGGGGGCAGGATTTGAACCTGCGACCTTCGGGTTATGAGTCGGATTGACCACTCGACAGAGTCCGAGGTGAGGTCTGATATGACCTGGTCAGAGACCAGATTTCGCAGTCCGCTGCTGCCCGTGGGTGACCCCCGTTTACCGCAGTGCTGTGAGATTTTCTGTGAGATTTTCGGGGCGCCCGGGCCCCGTGCCACTGGGCCGATCTGTCTACCACGCTGACCACTGAACGTGGGCACGGTTCGCTGGCTGACCCGGAGCCGTGGGAAGGTCTAGGCCGCGAGGTCCGATGCTTGAATGCGGACCGGTGACGCCGGGATCAGCGGCGCTGAGCTGCTGCAAGCGCGGGGTAGGCAACGTCGAGACAGTCCCAAGGGCTCGAGTGGGAGCACACCGAACTCGTCCAGGCTCGCCGCCACCGGGGCGGCGGCGACGGGAGCACTGCCAGCGTTCCCCTTATGACCCGGCTTCGTTCTTCGCCATGGGCATGGCAAGGAGATCGCTTGTGCGGCGACGGGCGGTGTCGTATTCCTGGGCAGTCTGTTCGACGAGATCGGCGACGGATTGGACGGCGGTTACTCCGGCGACGCTGTGACCGGCGGTCCAGACGTCTCGCGCTTTGAGGAGTCGGCGTTGCTCGAACCCTGCACCTGTCGAGGTCGGCTCCGGGCGGGCGGCCAGCCACGAGCTGAGGAAGTTGGCCGGGAGGCCGCTCAGCTCGGACGTGAGGATCACGTCGTCCATTGAGGACTCGACCAGCGCAGCCCGGAAGTCATCCGACGCCAGGCTTTCGGTGGTGGCGATGAACTTCGTGCCCATGTAGGCGAGGTCGGCGCCGCCGACCTGCGCCGCCCACAGTGCCATGCCGTCGCTGATCCCGCCGGCCAACACGATCGGACCGTCGAACGCGGCTCGCACCGACCTCACGAAGGCGAGGGGGTTCGCCCATCCGGTCTGGCCGCCCGCACCGGCGGTGAGGAGCACAAGGCCGTCGACGCCGGCCTCGAGCGCTCGCTCGACGTGGCGCATGCTGGTCACGTCGGCGAGCACCACGCAGCCCGCGTCATGAAGTGGTTCGATGACCGGGGCGGGCGAGCCGACGCTGGTGATGACGAGTTCGACACCGTGGCGAACCAGCAGAGCCACGTCCTCGGCGAGGCGCGGGTTGGTCTTGTGAACGATGAGGTTCACCCCGAATGGTGCCGATCTGTCCTGGGCGGTGAGCGCGTTGCGGATCGTGGCGAGCCAGCCGTCGAGCTCGTCCGGAGTAGCAGCGTTGTGGGTCGGGAACGTTCCGATGACCCCGCAGCGGCAGGCCTCGATCACCAGTTGCGGGCCGGACACTCCGGTCATGGGTGCAGCGATGAGCGGCAACCGCAGCCGGTCCCGAAACTGCGATGGCAACGTCATGGTTCCTCGGTGTACGTGGGTGGACTCTCCGGAGACACGAGGGTCCGTCCGGACGCGAGTCCCTTGAGATCTCTGCGGCGTTGTTCAGCGGGTCGACGGTGGGATCCGCACGGCGCTGGCGGGGTGCGAGGACGGCAGGTGCGAGTCCCCGAAGAGCTTGGCCCGTAGCGTTCCGGCGCGGTAGGCGTTCTTCATCCGTCCGCGTCGTTGCAGCTCGGGTACGACGTGCTCGACGAAGTCCGTGAACGTTTCCGGCATCACGACGGATGCGAGGTTGAAGCCGTCGATGCCGGTCTCGTCGACCCACGCCTCGAGTTCGTCGGCGACCTGCGTCGGTGAGCCGACGATGAGAGTGCTTCCTCCGCCGATGGCGTTGCGCTCTGCGATCGCTTGTATCGATCGGCGCTCGTCGCCGTTTCCGGTGAGGCGGGCCATGGATTGCACGGCTTCGGTGTTCTGCTGGAGCAGCGCGCTCGTCCGAAGCGGCGTTGGCGAGGTCGATGCCGGAGCCGCCCGAGTAGGCGACCATCCAGCCTTCCGCACTGGCGTAGCGGCGGTAGTCGGCGAGCTTGGCCTGTGCGGCGGCTTCGTCGGGGCCGGTGACGACGGTGGCCATGTTGAAGATGCGGAGGTCTTCCGGCTGGCGTCCGTGGGCGACGGCGCGTGCTCGCAGGTCGGCCACCATCTTCGCCGCGGCCGCCTTGGAGGTTTGCAGTATGAAGACGCATTCGGCGTGCTGCGCCGCGAACTCGCATCCCCGGGCAGAGCTGCCGGCCTGGAACAGGACCGGTGTGCGCTGTGGGGATGGTTCACAGAGATGGATGCCGTCGACGCGGTAGTACGTGCCGTTGAACTCGACGCGATGCACCTTGGCCGGGTCGGTGAACACCCGCGTCTCTGGGTCGGCGACGACGGCATCATCTTCCCAGCTGCCTTCCCACAGGCGGTAGACGACCTCCATGAACTCGTCTGCTGCGGCATAGCGCTGGTCGTGGGTAAGTTGCGCCGTCCAGTCCCATGGCTCGCGCCGCGCTGTCGAGGTAGCCGGTGACGATGTTCCAGCCGACGCGTCCTTTGGTCAGGTGGTCGAGCGTCGACATGCGCCGCGCGAGCAGATACGGCGCTTCGAAGCCGATGAGGCCGGTGACCCCGAACCCGAGATGTTCGGTGACCGCGGCCATGGCCGGGACGAGCAGCATGGGATCACCGACGGGGATCTGCATGGCGTTGCGCAGCGCGGCGTCGGGCTTTCCCTCGTAGACGTCGTAGGGGCCGAGCACGTCGGCGAGGAAGATCCCATCGAAGCAGCCACGTTCGAGGGTGCGAGCCAGGTCGGTCCAGTAGTCGATGTCGTTGTAGTGCCGGGCGCGATCACGCGGATGGGCCCACATGCCGTGGCCGTGATGTCCGACCGTGTTCATCTGGAACGCGTTCAAGAGCATTGGCTTGACCATCACCAAGAACCTCCTACAGATCGGGGGATGGAGCTGCTCGGATCGTTCATCGGGGACGATCCCCGACGAGGGTGACGCGCTCCATGTGTCGGGGTTGGGGCGCGTAGTCCGAGGCGGCGTAGTGCTGCGAAGAACGGTTGTCCCAGAACGCGACGGACCCTGGCTTCCAGCGGAATCGGCACTGGTACTCCGGATAGGTGGCCTGCCGGTAGAGGAACCCGAGCAGGTCGGCGCTTTCCTCCACGTCCAGGCCGACGATGTGGGTGGTGAACGCAGCGTTGACGTATAAGGTCTTGCGGCCCGTGTCGGGGTGGGTACGAACGACCGGATGCTCCATCGAAGGGAACGTCAGGCGCAGCCGGTCTCGCAGACCCTCCTCCATGTTCCGACCGAAGGTGTGGATCCAGTCGTGCACGGCCACCAGACCCTCGATGCGGGCCTTGATGTCATCGGGAAGACCGTCGTACGCGGCGCCCATGTCCGCCCAAAGGGTGTCACCGCCAACGGCGGGCACCTCAACGGCCCGCAGCACTGCGCCCATCGATGGCGTGTCCCGCCACGTCGTGTCGCTGTGCCACACGTTCTCGTAGCCGCCCGTCTTCAGTCGGGCGATCGGGCTTCCCTCGACCTGCTCGAAGCCCGGCAACGGCGCACGCTCCCCGGCTCGCGCCAACGGGTTGGCCTCCAGGTCTCCCCAATGGCGGGCGAACGCCGCCTGCTGATCGGGATCGAGCACCTGGTCACGGAAGAACACCACCTTCCACTCCAACAGAGCGCGGTGCAGCTCGGCTCGCAGCTCGTCGTCGAGCGGGTCAGCCAGTTGCACGCCCTCGATCTCCGCCCCGATGGTCGGGGTCAGGGGGTGCACTGCGAAACGCTCATACGGCCGATCCGTCCAGTCCGGCCCGGTCCGGCGGGGCACCCGTGGGCCGGTACGGGGGCTCACGAGGGTTCGAGTGCTCAACATGGATTCGCTCCGATCAGTCGCCATTGGCGGCGAGTAGTGCAGGAGAACGAGGTGACACCACGGGGGCGTCGAGCAGGCCGACACCCGTGGAGACGAGTTCGGCAACCAACAGGCCAGCGGAAAGGCCGGGGTTTCGCCGGCGATCACGGGCCCACTCCCAGCCGGCGATCGTGCCGAACACCAACGTGACGAACTGCTCGACGCGACTCCGTCGTATCGAAACAGGAAGATGGCCGAGACAGCGCTCCACCCGACGCAACGTGGCCCGGGCGCTCGCCGTGGAGGACAACCCGGCCAGCACATCCGCGCCGAAGGCATCCCAGCGCAACTGCGCCACAAAACGCCCGTACCAACCGGCCGTCTCCGCAACGACCTCGACGAGCGGCGAGACGAACACCTCGACCAACGCCTTCAGATCAGCGTCCGGCCCGTTCTCGTCGAGCTGGTCCAACAACCGCAGACGCCGCTCGTTCACCACGCGCATGCGCGCTTCGTACACCGCCGCGATCAACCCCGCCCGGTCACCGAAGTGGTACTGCGTCGCCGAATGGTTCCGCTGGCCCGCCGCCGATGCAACGTCGCGCAGCGACACCGCCTCGACCCCACGTTCGGCGAACAACCGTTCCGCATGTGCGATCAGCGCACCACGCGCATCCTCACCCCGACTCCCCATGCGCCGCACCCTAAGACATCCGACTTAGTAAGTCAATCAGCTTAAAGCCGGCACGGATCAAGACAGCAGCGTGCTCGCCCCGTTGTCGCCGCTGCACGGAACGCGAGAGACCTTCGGGCGCAGCACCAGGTCCCAAGTTGAAACGAAGGCTTGGTCACGCCGAGGTCCGACCGCGATCTTCGGGTTGCGGTCGAAGTGGTCGATACCGATCGATGAGCTACATCATGCAACGCCAGGGTCGCTTCTACGTGGTCGCCTACGACGGTCTCGACCCACTGACCGGACGCGAACGCCGTAGATGGCATCCCGTTGGCCACGACCGATCAGAGGCCGAGCAGCTCGCCGCCCGCCTCGACCATGAGCGCGATGCCATACCCAACCCGCCGACCGGGCCGACCACCTTCGGCGAGTTCTCAGCCAACACGTGGATCCCGCACAAGCGGCGGCAGGTGCGCGCCACGACCGCCTACCGGTACGCCGTGGTTCGTCGAGCGTTACATCCAACCCGCCATCGGTGACATCCCGCTTCGCCGCCTACGCGCCGATCACCTCGACTCCCTCTACGACGCCCTCGCCAGCACAGGCGGGCGAACGGGCAAACGGTCTCGCCCCCAAAACAGTCCTCGAGGTTCACGCCTTGATCCGAGCGGCCCTCGAGCACGCCGCCGCCCGTCACCTCGTCGACCGTAACGTCGCCCATCGCACGCGCAGCCGGCAGCGTCCACCGGCCAGCGGCGCCGCGAGGTCCTGGACCGCGGCCGAACTCGGCGCCTTCCTCGCCGCCGCACGGGGGCAACGTCTCTACCCTGCTTTGCACCTCGCCGCGCACACCGGCATGCGACGAGGCGAGATCGTCGGCCTCAAGTGGTCCGACCTCAGTCTCGCCCACGCCCGGCTGTCGGTCTCACGCACCCTACAGAACGTCGGCGGCCGCCCCGTCGAGTTCGGCGTCAAGACCCGCACCAGCCGCCGAGCAGTCGAGCTCGACCGCACCACCTTCGACGAGCTGCTCCGGTGGCAGCTCGGGCGCGGCGGGCTGCCATGCGGACCGGACGACTGGATGTTCTGCAACAGCGCCGGCAGGTTCCTCAATCCCGAATCGATCAGCCAACTGTTCGACCGCATCGTCCGACGCAGCGAACTACCGAGAGTCCGGTTCCACGACCTGCGCCACACCCACGCCTCAGCTCCTCGTCGCGGACGGCATCGCGATCAAGGTCGTCTCTGAACGCCTCGGCCACGCCCACCCAGCGTTCACGATGCACACCTACCAGCACCTGCTGCCGGGCATGAGCGGCGCCGCCGCGGAACGGTTCGCCACGCTCGTCTCCACCGCCAGCCGGTAGACGTCTACCGGCCGACACGACGCGAAACACGAGGTCAACAGCTCGCGTCTCGAAGAGCCGGTAGACGTCGCCGGTGACGCCTCCCCGAGAACGACGAAGGCCCAGGTCTGTGACCTGGGCCTTCTCAAGTGGCGGGGGCAGGATTTGAACCTGCGACCTTCGGGTTATGAGCCCGACGAGCTACCATGCTGCTCCACCCCGCGGTGTGATCGTCAGTATAGCCCCGCACCCATGTCGACCGGAAGTCCGTTGGTCAGGCCTGGCCTCGAGTGGTGGTGGGAGCGGTGTTGCGTTCGACCTGTGCGTCGAGCAGAGCCTTGGCCGCTCGGACCTTGGCCTGGTACGCGGCGAGATCGCCGTTGCGCAGGGCGGCGTCGGCCTCTTGCAGCAGCACGGCAGCCTGAGCTAGAGCCACTTCGTTCGTCTGCTGCACGGTGGTGGCGGGACCACCGGGCCCGACGGTGGGGGGCGTGGTTTGAACCGGCCCGGCAGCGGTCGTGGCGGTTGTGGGAGTCGTGGTCGCCGGACCGCCACCAACGTCGGGCGGGTTCTGCACCGGCGGTGGCGACCCACCGGCGCTGCCATCGTGCAACGTGTTGAAGTCCACCTCGGAGCCGAACAGCTCGGTCAGCGCCTCGGCCAACGTCTCGGCCCGCACTACCCGCTCGCCGTAGCTAAGGATCACTGAGTTGAGCTCGGGCACGCTGGAGGAGGAGTTGGCGGCAGCGGTGACGTACATCGGCGTGACCCACATCAAGGACTGCTCGATGGGCACCATCACCCGGGCCCCCAACCGCACTTTGGATCCGGTCTGGGGGTTCGCCAGTAGCGAGATATCCCTCGAAATGGCATCGTCGGAGAGGATCCGGGACGTGAGCAACGTGGGACTCAGTACCTCCTCCGAGCTGACGCGGAAGACCTTGAGCCGGCCGTCGGATCCTGCCGACATGACCGCCGTCAGGGTCTCGCGTTTCTGTCGCTGCCGATCCGAGATAGGTACAAACGGACGGGTCAGCACAAAGGACAACCTGTCCTGGTCAGGCAACCGCAACATCTGGTACTGCGGCTCCACCCGCTCACCGTCCGCTACGCTGGTGGTGACCAGACCCCCGCCCAGTCCTGTATTGAGCGGCGCTGTGGTCGCCGTCACCCCACTGGCCAGAGTGACCTCGGTGTCGGGCTTGTCAGCAACCGACCAACGGCCGACCTGGTTGTAGAACTGGGTGGGATCAGTGACGTGATAGCTGGCGAACATGGTGGTTTGCACCCGAAACAGATCCTGCGGGTGACGCAGATGGGAACGAACCGTGCTCGGCATCTCCTCGAGCGGCTTGAAGAGCTCCGGGAACGCCTGCTGGTAAGCCCGGGCCAGCGGATCGGACTGTCCCCCGGAGTCGTTCAGGTAGAAGGAAACCGTTCCGTCGTAACCATCCACGGTCGCTTTGACAGAATTGCGCACATAGTTGAACCGGCGCCGCAAACCGCTTCCCGCCGGAAGGTTCTCACCATCGAACGCCTGCCCATAGGGATAGCTATCCGTCGTCGTGTAGCCATCAATGACCCAGATGATGCGACCCTCGGCCAGCACCGGGTACGGATCGCTGTCGAAGCTCAGGAACGGGGCCACCGTCTGCACCCGCTCGCGCACATCGCGCACGTACAACATCCGTGACTCATCGGTCACGAAGCCCGACAGCACCGGATCGAGATCGCCATAGCGCAGGGCGAAGGCGCAGCGCCGCACGAAGGAGTCCAAGACGACGCCGCCGCTACCGTCATAGCGGAAATCGTCGTTCTCATAGGCGATCTCCGGCCGACTGTTCTTGACAATGGCGTATCCGCCCATGTTCTCAGCGAAGTACAAGCGCGGCTGGGTCAACTCGACATCGATGGCGTCCTCGTCGATGGTCAGATTCGGGCCGACCCCGCTCACCAAGTAGGACGGGCCGCCATCACGAACCTGTCCGGCCGCAGATAGGACCGCGCCATACCCCTGGGTATAGATGAGGTGCAGCCCCTCCCAGCTTTTCTGAGGGACACCGTTCGAGTTGAGACCCCGGGCCCCGATCACGGTCAGGGTTTCCTTGCCATCGACCTGATACCGATCGCTGTCCAGCTCATCGGGGAAAGACAGCCACCCGGTCTGGGCCTGCTGGCGGTTGAGGACCTCGCTGACGATGTCCGGGTCCAGCAGGCCAACGTTGCGGAACACGTCCGCGCTGGCTGCTTCGGCCACATCTTCCGCGGTGAGCGAGGCGCCGGCCTCGAAGTTCTGCACCTCGACACCGTCCATGGCGTAGGCCTTGAGTGTGGCCCCGATGTTCCGTTCGATGTACGGGCGTTCCTTGGCCGACTCTCCTCGCTCAACGGAGAATCGCTGCACAAACCACGGATAGGACGAGCCCACCACCACCGCGGCGAAGGCCCAGCTGCCGACCGCCACCACCGGCAGGGTCCACCCCCGACGGCGGATGTTGACCAGGAACAGCGCCACAGAAAGCAACGAGATGGCCATCAGCAGGTTCAGCGCCGGCAACTTGGCGTGCACGTCGGAGTAGGACGCCCCCTGCACAAATCCCCGGGTCGACAACGTCAGGGCGTACCGCTGCAGGAGATAGTCAGCCGCCTTAATGACAGCGAGCACCGCCAGCAATACCGACAGATGGCCTTTGACCGACGCTGTGACCCGCTGCGCCGGTGTCTGGACCCGGATGCCGCCGTTGAGATAGTGCGCCACCAGCGTGACGATGAGGATGATCACAAACGCCAGGAACAACCATCCGACGAGGAAGCGCAGGAACGGCAACTGGAAGACGTAGAACCCGAGATCCAACCCATGGAGCGGATCCGTCTGACCAAAATCCACCCGGTGGGTGAACAGAATCCACGATTGCCATTGCTGGGATACCCCGGCCCCGGCGATGAGCGCGAACAGCAACGCCGCCACAACGCGCAACATGGCACCGCGCCGACCGATCACGTCGTAGTACCGGGCCAGCAGGTCCTCTTCGGGCCCGGTGGGGCGGTACCGGGGCGCCAGCCGATCAGCGATCAGCAGATTCACCCACAACAAGGCGAAGAAGACGCTGGTGAAGATGAGCCCCAGCGCCACTTTGGCCCCGAGCACCCCGGTCCACACCGAACCCAGACCCAGCGAATCGAACCAGAGAAAGTCGGTGTAGAAGCGGGCGATCCCCCGCAACGACATGAACAACAGCACCACGGCGGCCACGCCGACGGCTACAACCACCCTGCTGCGGGGACTGAGTCGCCGACCTTGCGGAACGGCGGCGTCGGCGGCTTTGGCCATGATGGGCCGATGCTAGCGGCGGGCCTGCCGAAGCCGGGTCGCGGCAGCGGAGGTCATGACGGTGTTCGCAGAAGCGTCAGTCCGCTCGCACCAAGCAGCAGCGGCAACCGGGGAACGATGGTGGGGCCAGGTGCCCGGTGGGGAAGGCCTCGCCGAAGCTGACGTCGTCGGCCAAGGCGTTGTCCATACAGTCCGGACCGCAGGCGTCGGACACCCAGCGGGCCCGGCTGCCGGCGTCAGCGGCGGCCAATTGCCCCGCGGCGTAGGCGCTGTAGAGGTTGAACTCCACCAGCTCTGCCAGTCTCTGACTACGTACCTCGCGGTATGCGGAGCGCACCCGGTCCACGTCCCAGGCGCCGGTGTCCTCCTCCGGCTCGCCCAGCCGTTCCTCCAGCAGGGTGACGATGCGACGGGCCAGCGCCGACACTTCGCCGGCAACGTCATCGGCTTCGGCCGCAACCTCGTCGTCCTCCTGCACCGAGCGGCGGCCTAGCGACCAGGCCACCATCAGCTCCCCCACGCACGCCTCGCCCAAGGCCGAAGCGATCTCCCCAAAGGTGGGAGCAGCGGCAGCGTTGTCGCCGTTCAGGAGCCGCTTGAGGTCAGGGTTGCGTCTTGCCTGCAGCATCTCGTTCTGCTGGTCGGACAACGCCAGCTTCAACTGCCGGGAGAGGTCACGCATGGGCCCGGCCAGCACCGCATCCCGGGTGTGCAGCGCCACCCGATCCGGATCCAGTTCGACCGGCTCATCGGACTCGACATCGCCATCGTCCACCGCTGCTTCACGTGCGTCCGCAGCACCGTGCTCGGCTTCGGGGACGGTTTCGGGGAGGGCGAGCACAGTCACCTCCTCGATAGGGTCGCTGGGCGTCACCATCGACGGCTCGGGGGCCGGCCCGACCAGGGCGACGACCCCTACGTTGCCGTTGGGGGCGCCGCTGGTGCCATCATCCGCGGCACGCAACCGGGCGAACAGATCCTCGGTCCTGCGGCTCGAACGCTCCCGGCGGCTTCCTCGGCGAGGCACGATGGGCCCGGTTCTCCCGGCTGAGGATGCTTCGTGGCCGGTGCTGAAAACCGCGTCGGTCGGCTCGTCGATGGTGCGGTCGTGGTCGCCGTCTTGGGTCTCGCCCGGGTCTGATCCACGGGGGCCCTCGGCATGGTCGCGCAGGTCGATGACCATGCCGTGCTCGGTGGGGACCTCCGGCTCGCCGTGCTCGGTGGGGACCTCCGGCTCGGGAATGGAGCGTTCGGGGACCGGACCCGCAGCCGGCACCCGGACGATGGATCGATCGGTCACCCCGCGAAAGCCCGCGTTGAACGGCGAGATCTGGATCCGCCCCCGAACCGGACCGGTTGTGCCTTCGACAGCGGCGCCCTCCGAAGCCGGCGATGCCAGCAGGCGCCCACGCCCGGACTCGTCATCCCCCGCGCTGTGCAGCTCGCCGGTGGCCGGGTCCGACAGGTCCGCATCGTCGCTCACCTCACCGATGGCGTCCGCTTCGCCGTGCTCACCAACGCTCTCGGCCTCCTCGCTGACCTGCTCGGACGACGCGGCCTGCACCGACTGGTCGTCGATGAGGCCGGTGTCACGGGCCAAGCGCACCTCGGCCTCGAGCTCCCGCAACGCCGGAACGTCGTTGACATCGATGGCCCGGGCCGCCCGATCACCGGCCAACTTGGCCTCGACCAGCGAACCGGCCAGCTCCGCCTGCACGTCGATCACACCCTGACGGACACCCTCGATAGCGTCGAGCAGGCGCTCCCGAGCGGCCCGTACCCTCTCCAACTGTTGGCGGGACACATTGCGCCGGCGGGCCATGTCCCCCAGGATCCGCTCCCGGACCGCCCGCGCCTCCCCGACCATCCGCTTGCCTTCCTCCCGAGCGGCGTCACGCTCGGCCGTCGCCGCGCTGATCAGCTCGTCCCGGCGGGCCTCGGCGGCTGCGCTGATCACCGCCGCGCTCTCCTTGGCCCGGCTCAAGGCGGCATCGGTGGTGGCGGCGGTTTCCGTTCGCAGCTGCTCCGCCGCGGCCGAAGCCTCCGCCCGCACGATGTCCGCCTCGGACTTGGCTGTGACCCGCAGTTCCGCCGCCGCCTGGTCAGCCTGGTCCCGCACACCCTGGGCGTAGCTGTCCGCTTCTTGCCGGACCCGTTCGGCCTCCGCCACGGAATCACCCCGGAGCTGTTCGGCAGCGGCCTCAGTCCTGGCCAGGATCTCCGCGGCGGCGGCTTCGGCCTCTGCCCCGCGCTCACCGACCAGGCCCTCGGACTCGGTGCGCAACCGTTCGGCCTCGGAGACCGCGGCGGCGGTGAGGGCGGCGGCCTCGGCGTGGGCGCGGGACTTGATGTCCGCCGCGGCCTCCCGGGCCATGGACAGCACCCTGGCGGTTTCCTGTCCCAACATGTCGCTGACCTGCTGCACGTCGAGGGGCTCGGCGGCGGTGACCACCTGGCGCTCCTCCGCCGCCTCCACCCGGGCCAGCAGCTCCGTCTCGCGCTCCAGCAAGCCTCGCAGCTCAGCAGCCACCCGGGCCAGGAACGATCGAACCTCAGCGCCGTCCAGGCCCCGGAAGCTGCTGCGAAACTCGGCGTGCGCCACCCGTTCCGGCGTCAACCAGCTGCTCGACCCCGAGGCGTGCACCGCCGTGTTGACCGGGGCGGAAGCGGTCGACGGGCTCGATGAACGCGGGACGCGGGTGTCGGCCATCAGCGCGATGCTACGGCCTACCCCAATGGTGGGGACGCATACCCATGGTCCCGGTTTTGGTCGAAAGGAGGGCCGGTTTGCTCAGAAGAAGGATCATGGACCTAGTGCCTTCGGCGCTACGACCTGCATTCCGGCGCTGCACTCAGCGGTTCGGGCTCACTGCAACGAGGTGCCGACCCCGGCCAGCGCCACCTCGTCCCCGCCGTGCTCGCTGAGAGCCGACAGCGCCTCGGTCAGGGTCCCCACCGTCACCAGCTCCACGCCCTTCGCGCGTTGGCGGGCCCTGGCCAGCTCACCCGGATCCAGGCTGTCCGGAACCAGGAACAGGGTGATGCCGGCACGCCTCGCGGCAACCGCTTTCTGTTCGATGCCCCCGATGGGGCCCACCCGACCGAACGCGTCGATGGTGCCGGTGGCGGCGATCTGTTCCCCGCCGGTGAGATCGCCCGGGGAGAGCCGCTCGATGATGGCCAGCGTGAACGCCAGACCGGCCGATGGGCCACCCACTCCCGTGCTGTCGATGGTGAGCTCACCGTCGAGGGTGATACGCAACGAATCGCGGGCCCCGATGCCCAGGTAAGGCGAGTCCGGCCGATCGGGAGCCGGCCCTACCGTGAGCTCACGGGTGGTCCCGACGGCGTCAAGGTCCTCCCTGGGGGCGAGGTCCCGTTCGGCGGGATTTGACGGTCGAGCCGCCACTGGTGCCACCACCAGGCGGACCTGGTCACCTGGTTGGACGTTGCCGAGGGCCCGGGCCAGCTCCAAGGCGCTGGTCACCGGTTGACCGTCAGCGGACAACACCACGTCACCGGCCTGCAGGATGCCGTCGGCAGGGGACTGGTCCACGACCACCTCGATCTCGGCGCCGGTCGGCTCGGCCATCCCCAAAGCGGTCAACGCCACTCGGGTAGCAACGTCCTTTGAGCCCGCCATCAGCTGCTGGTTGGCGGCCTGGCTGTCCGCGGGGGTCTGGCCCTGCAGGATCAGATCCTCTTCCGCCAGGTCGATGGTGCTGTCCAATCCCGCCGAGAACGCTTGGAGCAGGTTGACCGGTCCGTCCAGGCTGACGGTGGCAAACGAGATGGCGCCGCGACCCTCACCATCACGATCATCCCCATCCCCCATCCCCATCCCCAGCCCCATCCCCAGCCCCATCCCCAGCCGGGTCGGGGTCGACGTCCGCGCCGGACAACTCGATGAGGGATCCGGTATCACGGATGCTGCCGGGCGAGATGGCGTAGTAGGGCACGTGGATGACGGTGGCACCGAAGAAGATCACTGCCGCCAGCACCACGCCCAGGGGCAGCGCCGCCCAGCGCCGAGTCTTCTTTCCCGACGCCACTACGCTCGCCGTCGATGGCTCGCCCGACACGATCGCTGCGGTCGAGCTTCCCGGACCGTCCGGCCCGTCCTGCGCATCGGTGGTCAGATCAGCCCGGTCCGCCACGACCGCGTCCGGCAGCTGATCAGCGTCCATCGAGACCCGCTCCGTTCCAACCTTGGTCAGCGCGCCGTTGGTGGGCGGCCCGACGGATTCGCCAACAAGCGCCGTTTCCGTCCATCGGGCGTCGCCTGCGCTCCCTGGTGGAGCTCATCGTGTTGATCGCCGTGCTGGGGGCGGCGGTGGCCGGCACCATCATCGCCGTGTTGGTGGCAGCGGTGCTGGCAGGCTCCCATTTGCTGGGCGGGTGAGCGCCGAGCAGATGGCGGCGCCGTCAGCGGTTGAACAGCCCCCGGCGGACGCCACCAACCTCGGCTGGCGGGTCGACGGGAGGAGCCATGGTCGGGGACAGACCGCCTCCAGCAGCGGGGGTATTGGTGTCCTCAGGTTCCGGAAGATCGCCGAGCCCAGGCTCGTCGGTGCTCTGGCCCGACGCCGCGGCCATCGCCGCGGTGGGTACCGGCGGCGGCAACGGTGCGGCCTCGGCGCTGACCACGGGAGCCAGCAACGGACCGGCGGCCAACATCTGGCTCTCCTCCTCGATCTCCGCGGCGCTGGGGGCGTCCTGCGGCGGCGCATACGCCATGTCGCCAAGAGCGGGACGGAGGGGCGACGGCTGGAGTGGGGTCGTGGCGGGGACCGGTTGGGGCGGCCGGCTCTGGGACTCCTCGGTCTCGATGTGCACCTGGTAGTACGGCTGGAAACGGAAGTTCACCTGCTCCAGCCGGTAGATGCGAGCGCTCTCAACGCCCTCGAGATTGCGGAGTCGCTCCACGAACTCGACGGCGGAGACCAGGTCGTCGGTCTGCTGGAAGCCGGGCTTCCCCTCGACACTGCGATAGATCACCATGTGCGACACGAAACGCTCTCCTTTTCCGCCCTCAAGTATCGGCGAACCCGCGGCCGGACTGAACAACTCTTCTTGGACTTTCGACCTACGCATGGCTGATGAACGCCCGATCCTCAGGCGCCGGCTCGTGATATTGGCCGGCCATCGTGGTGATCTGCCCACCGTACGAGCATTCCTCGGCGACGACGATCCCCACGTCAGATCAACCGTGTTGGGTGCGTTGGCCCGCTGCGGGGCGCTCGAGGACACCACCCTGACCGCCGCGCTCGCCGACCCCGCGGCATTGGTGCGGCTGCGGGCGGTGGAGCTGAGCGCCGGGTATTCCGCCGTGTCGTTGCTACCCAGCCTGGCAGACGCTGACCCCTTCGTGGTGGAGATGGCGTGCTGGTCTGCGGGCGAGCGCCCCACCGATGCCGCCTTGGAATCGACCCTTGCGATGCTGGTGGACCTGGCCGCAGGACACAAGGAACCGCTGGTCAGGGAGGCTGCTGTGGCCGCCATCGGCTCGTTGGCGGGGGCTGGGCCACTTCCCTCCACCGGTGCCGAAGCGGCCCGCACCGTGGTGGTGGCTGCCATGTCGGACCGGCCGCACGTGCGCCGGCGGGCGGTGCTGGCACTGGTGGCCTTTGACGGGCCCGACGTCGAGGAGGCGTTGACCCGGGCGGCAACGGACCGGGACTGGCAGGTGCGAGACGCCGCCCGGGAGCTGGGATCAGACGCCTGAGCCGAGGTCGGGCCAAGGTCAGGCGGCCCGAACGTGGCGATGTCGGCTCAGCCCGGTGACTGGTCGGAGTCGAACACGTTGTTGAGGAGACCCAGAGATTCGATGCAGTGGCCCGCGCCCAGCACCACGCTTTCCAGCGGCGCATCCACGTGGTGGACCGGAATGTCGGTGGCCTCGGCCAGGCGCACATCGAGACCCCGCAGCAGGCTGCCCCCACCCACCAGGTAGATGCCCCGGGTGATCAGGTCACGGGCCAGCTCGGGGGGGGCGGAACCCAAGCAGCGCAGCACCGACTCGACCACGGTGTTGATCTGCTCCTTGATGGCCTCGCGCACCTCCTCAGCGGTGAGGATCACGGTGCGCGGCAATCCGCTGGTCAACTCCCGGCCCCGTACCTCTGCCGAGGGCTCGTTCACCATGGGGTAGGCCGACCCGATGGCGATCTTGATGGCCTCGGCGGTGCGCTCCCCGATGGCGATGCCGCACGAACGACGGATGTGGGCGGCGATGGCCGCGTCGAGGTCGAAGCTGCCGACCCGAACCGCTTCGAGCGCCACCCGCCCACCGAGGGAGATCAGCGCCGTCTCCGAGGTACCGCCCCCGATGTCCACCACCATGTTGGCGATCGGTTCGCTGATGGGCAGCCCGGCACCGATGGCGGCCGCCATGGGCTGGTCGAGCAGCCGGGCCTCAACCGCGCCGGCCCGTCTGGCCGCCTCGATCACCGCGCGGCGCTCGACCGGGGTGATGGCCGACGGGACGCAGATCACCACCCGGGGCCGGTTGAAACGATTGACGCCGGCCCGCTGCAAGACAAGCCGGATCATCCGCTGGGTGATGTCGAAGTCCGTGATGGCGCCCTTGCGCAGGGGTCGCACGGCGATGATGTTGGACGGGGTGCGCCCGATCATCCGCCACGCTTCGTGGCCCATGGCCAACACATCCCCGGTCTGGGTGTTGAGCGCGATGACGGACGGCTCGTTGAGCACGATGCCCTCGCCGCGGGCGTACACCAGGGTGTTGGCCGTGCCCAGGTCGATGGCCAGGTCCCGAGCCAGCTGCTAGGTCTCCGTGCAGGACCGTTGCCGGTCGAGGGCCGGGTCCCGACGCGCCGGGCGAGAGGGGCCACCGGGCACGGTGCGCGGGCGAATGGGGGCCGGCTCCACCGGTTCGGGCTCCACCACGCCGCGTCCACCCGGCCCGTCCTTCAGCCGCAACGCCCGGAGCTCACGATTGAACAGATCCATCTCATGTTGCACCGAGCGGGGACGGTGACGCAGCGCCCACAGCACGATGGCGCCCAAGGCCGATAACCCCACCGCCATGGCGAGATACACCAGGTTCTGCATCAGCTCACCTCCGCCGCTGAGGCCGCCGTCGACGGGGCGGACCCCGAGCCGTCCCCGGCGCCGACCACGGTGATGTGCTGGGCCTCGAGACCCCAGCTCTCCCCGCCGGCCCACCGTTCACGCTTCCAGATGGGCACCGTGCGCTTGAGCTCGTCAATGCCGTGGGCCGCGGCCTCGAACGCCGCTTGGCGATGAGGGCTGGACACCGCCACCACGACCGCTGACTCCCCCACCTGCAAGGCCCCGATCCGGTGGATCATGACGATCCGACCGAGCTCCGGCCAGCGCTGGCGCAGTTGGGCGGCCAGGTCCAACAGGCGGGGTTCCACCTGGGACTCGTACGCCTCGTACTCCAGCAGTGACACGTCCGGGCGGCCCGCAGCATGGTCGCGCGCCGTACCCGAAAACAGCACCATCGCGCCGCAGTCGGGACGCACTGCCCAGTCACCGACGAGGTGAACCGGCAACGGCTCATCGGTGAGCCCGACCCAGGTATCGCCGTGGTCGGGAGGTTGCACATCGGCCAGTGTAGGCCCGAGGTCGGGACGGGGCCGGCCGGTTCAAGCGTTCGAAACTGGCCGCGTCCTCCCGGATCGTGGTCGCGTACCGATCGGTCAACACGCTCGGTAGTGTTCAGCAGTGCCCGATGACGCCTTCGACGACGATCCGGGCTTTCATGATCCACTCCCACTCGAGGACCGGCTGTGGCGACACCCGAGCGAAGTGGGCGGTCTGGTCCAAGCGGCACGGCGCCGGCGTGAGGTCACCAACGGCAAGCTGATCGGGCTGGGGGCGGCGGCCAGCCTGTTGGGGTCCGCCCTCACGGTCGGGGCCCTGGGGCTGGGCGGGGCCTTCGACCGGCCAGCCCCGGCACCGGCTCCGGTGGAACGCACCATCACCGTGCCGGTCCCGGCCTTGGCCGGACAGGAGGGCGCCAAGTGGCCGGCGGTGGTGGCCTCACTCACCGACTCCCTGGCTCGGCTCGAGGTGAACCGGGGCGGGGAACGTCCCGTGGGTAGCGCCGTGGCCTTTCGCAATACCTCCGACGGCACCTACTTCGTCACCAGCCGGGACCTGATCATCAACGCCGACCGGGTCAACGTGGTCCTCAACGGTGACCGGACCCGCCGGGCCGAGGTGGTGGGCCACGACCCCTACACCAACCTGGCGGTGGTCCGCGTCGACGCGGTGCACCACAATCCGCCCACGTTGCACGATTCGGGCGAGGTGTCCGTGGGCAGCGAAGCGGTGGTCATGGGCGGTCCGGCGCCAGAAACGTCGGTGCCCTCCGTCGCCAAAGCACTGGTGGGATCGATTTCGAGCGCGGTTACCACCCGGGGCGGGGGTCGTGTGGAGGGCCTGCTGCGCACCGACGCCAATGTCAGCGCCGACGCCAAGGGCGGGGCCCTGGTGGATGACAACGGCACCATGATCGGCCTGATGGTCGCCATGGGCCAGGACGACGCCGGGGTCGAGCGCTTCGGCTACGCGCTGCCGGCGTCGCTGGTGAAGGCCACCGCCGACAGCCTCATCGACCTCGGCTTTCCGGCCCGGGTCTGGTTCGGCATCGGCGGCGAGGACGTGGTCGGCGGGGCACTGGTGACCTCGGTGGCGGTCGGCAGCCCGGCCGAAGCCTGCAAGCTGTCAGCCGGTGACACCGTGGTCAGGCTCAACGGCACCGACGTAGGGACCATGTCCCGCCTGGTGATGACCCTGCGCAAGTTCAACGTCACCGATGACCTGGTGGTGGAGTTCGTGCGTGACGGCGAGGCCCGCCTGTGTGTCACCACCCTGGCCCGCCCACCCGGCTCAGGCGACCCGATCGACGGCAACCAGACCACCACCACTGCAACCACCACCACTGCAACCACCACCGCCATCGCCGGCACAACCCCTGCGGCTCCTCCACCCCCAACCGCCGCCTTGACCCCCGGTCCGGCCACACCCACGACCGCCGCGCCATGAGTCACCCCCCAGCCACGGCCGCCAGCGCGAGCGCCGCCAACTACCATCGAAAGGGTGAACGATCCGGAACGGCCGGCCGAGAACCAGCCTGAGGAGCCCGGTGGCCCGCCGGGTTTCGGTTCCCCGTTCGGTGGCCTGCCCTTTCTCGCTGACCTGATGCGGCTGGTGAACAGCCAGGGAACCTCGCCATGGGACGGTGCCACCCAGCTGGCGGTCAGCATCGCCAGCGGCGGCCGGTCCGAGCCCAACGTGGACCCTGGCGACCGAATCGAACTGGAGAGATTCGCCGACATCGCCCGGATGCATGTGGAGGCCCTGAGCGACCAACCGCTGGTCACGTCGGGCGGCACGGTGACGGTGATACCGGTGACCCGGGGCGTCTGGGCCCGGCAGGCCTTGATCGACTACCGCGGACTGCTGGAGCAGCTCAGCAAGTCCCTCAACCAGCCGCCGGGGTTCGGCGTCACTGGAACGGGTGGCGCTGGCGGTCCCGAAGGGCTGGGCGGTGACGCCAACCCGCTTGACGCTTTCAACGCCATGATCGGCGGGCTCATGCAGATGATGGGGCCGATGATGCTCAGCATGACGGCCGGATCCATGGTGGGTCACCTCGCCGAGCGGGCGCTGGGGACCTATCACCTGCCTCTACCCAGGCCGGCCGGATCTCCGCTTCAGGTGGTGATGCCCAACGTCAACGACTTCGCGGAAGAGTGGTCCATCGAGGCGTCGCAGCTGCGCATGTGGGTCTGCCTGTCGGAGCTGGTCCACCATCGGGTGTTGGGCCAGCCGCACGTGGCCCAGCGGGTGAACGAGCACCTTTCCCGCTACGTCGGGGGGTTCAAAGCGGAGCCGGCGGCCATGGAGAAGCTGATGGGCGGCCTCGATCCCACCAGCCTGAACCCTGCGGAGCTGACCTCGTTGTCCGACCCGAGCGGCCTGGCCAAAATGCTGGGGGACCCCGCGGCGCTGTTGGGTGCGTTCCGATCAGCAGAGCAGTCCGCCATGTTGCCGGCGTTGCAGGCGCTGGCGGCGCCGATCGTGGGCTACGTCGATCATCGGATGGACGAGCTGGCTCGACGGTTGCTGGGCGGAGCGGGGCGGCTGACGGAAGCGCTGCGGCGGCGCCGGGTGGAAGCCAGCTCAGCGGACCAGTTTGTGGAACGGTTGCTGGGCCTGGAACTGACTCAGGACACCTACGACCGGGGCGCGGCGTTCGTGGCTGGGGTGGTGGAGCGGGCGGGAGGCGAGACGCTGGAACGCTTGTGGGAGCAAACGGAGACCTTCCCGACGGCGGCGGAGATCGACGCCCCCGGTCTGTGGTTGGCCCGCATCGAGTTCATCGAACCCCCGACTGGGACCCCGCATCCGACGTAGCCCGTTGCCACGGTGCACTTCCCGCTCGGTCTAGCTCTCCGCGTTCACGTCGCGCAGTTCCAGCGTGGTGTGACCGCCGGGGCGCACGGTCAGCCAGCCGAAGGTGTGCGTCGGTGCGCGGCGGCGTTCGGTGCAGGAACCGGGGTTGAACAACCATTGCGAACCCACCCCGACCCCGCAGAACGGCAGGTGGGAGTGGCCGAAGATCACGACCGCGGCGTCGGGGAACCAGCGTTGCAGTCGCAGCGGTCGCCCGGCGCGGGGGCCGCTGTCGTGCACGATGGCGATCCGCACCCCTTCGAGGTCGACCACTCGCCGATCGGGCAGAGCCCCGACCAGGTCATGGTCGTTGTTGCCCAGGACCGCGAAGACCGGCGCGTAATCCGCCAGGTCTGTCAGGACCGCGGGATCGACCACGTCTCCGGCGTGGATGATCAAAGTTGCTCGGGCTGCGGCAACACGTACCGCCGCAGGCAGCCGGCGTCCACCGACGCCTCTGATGTGGGTGTCGGCCAGGACCAGCACCGAGGTCATCAGGCCCCCGAGCTCATCAGGCCCCCGACCGGCCACCACGCCGGCGGCCCAGCGGGGTTGGATGCACTGGTAACACCGGCATCTGAGCCGTCACGTCTTGCTCCGTCGTGGTGGCGTCTCCTCCGAATGACGTCGGGCCCATACCGTCGGGGGCGGGCCCGGGTGCCGTGACATTGGTGGGCATGACGTTGGTGGGCATGACGTTGGTGGGCATGACGTTGGTGGGCATGACATTGGTGGGCATGACATTGGTGAGCATGGCTTCCGTGATGGGCATGACGCTGGTGGAGTCCGCCCGGCCGCTGTCGCCAAGCTCGTCGTACACCGCGGGAGGCGCGACGAGCGGCGGGGCCGAGGGGGGGATCACGGGGAGTTGCCGGGTGGCCTCGAGCCAGTCTTCGCGCTGCGGTGACCGGCTGGGTTCGGGCGGGCGGGCCGGTGGGCCGGTACCGGCGATGACGACGGGCGAGGGCAGCGGGGGAGGGACAGGTTCGGACATGGCCCGTAGCACCACCTGGGACAGCCTGGGCGGCGAGGACCCCGCGGCGATGGCCCGCCGGCCCAACACGAAGCTCGTGCCGCAGACCAGCGCCGCGGCGGCGACGGTGGCGAACCCCAGCCGCAGCGGAAATGGCAGCAGCACCCCACAGAGCGCACCGACCACCCAAAGCAGCTGGAAGCGGGCCTCGTTGGCGGCGAATGCCCGGCCGTGATCGGCGTGGGGAGCATCACGTTGCACGAGCGAGTCGAACGCCAACTTGGCCGAGCCGGACACCAGCGCCACCCCGCCGGTGATCAGGGCCGCGCCCTTCAGGCCACCGACGAGGGCGCTGAGGGTACCGGCGATGGCCGTGACCGCTAGCGCCCCGCCCAACATCCACTCCTCGGTCAGCACCCTGCGCAGCCGCGGGGCCAGCGCCGCCCCGCACAACGCACCCGCACCCAACGGACCCAGCACCAGGCCGAACTCGAACGTGGAGGCGTCGCGGGCCCGCAGCTCGAAGGCGATCCACAACGTCAGAAACCCCACCGTGGCCCGCAGCAGGCCCATGGCGCCGGACGCCACCCGTACCCCGGCGGAGGACAGCTCGGCGCGCTCCAGGTCAGTTGGTGGGCCGACGTCACGTCGAGCGGGCGCCGGGACCCGCAGAGCGTTGGCGGTGGCCACCGTGAAGCAGACCATGGCCACACCGACCGCCCACGGCGCCCCGCCCAACTTGGAGGCCAGCATGGCCGGGGCCCCACCCACCACGGCTGAAAGCGCCGACAGCACGGCCAGCTTGGAGTTGGACGCCACCAGCGCGTCAGTGGAGCTGACCACGGTGGGGAGGTAAGCGCTCTTGGCCACCTGGTAGCCCTTGCCCATCACCAGCAGGGCGAAGGCCTCCGGGAACAGCAGCACGCTGTCGATGTGGGCCGTCATCAGCAGGGCGGTGACGGCCCTGGCGGCGCAGGTGCCGATCATGATCCAGCGCGCACCGCCGCGGGCCCGGTCTATGGCCGGACCGATGAGGGGGGCGACCACCGAGAATGGTGCCAGGGTCAGCAGCAGGTACAGCACCACCCGCCATTGGGCGGCGTCGTACTCCAACGAGAAAAACAGCGAACCGGCCAGGGCGATGGCCACCGCGCCATCTCCGGCGGCGGCGGCGGCCTGGGTGCGGGCCAACCGGTTGAACGCCGAGGGCACCCGGGTCGGGCCGCCGAGGGGTCCCGAACCCCGCTGCGGCCGCTGCGCCATGACGCCATGCTACGCGCGCGGGCGCTTCGTCGAGGAGCAGTCGGTCTGGCCGGAGATCAGTTGGCCGGGGCGATCTGCTCGGTGCCGGGTCCTGGGACGTACTTGTAGCCCAGGCCCCGGATGGTGACGATCCGGCTGGGGCTGGCCGGATCGGGCTCGACCTTGCTCCGCAACCGTTTGACGTGCACGTCGAGGGTTTTGGTGTCCCCGACGTAGTCCGTGCCCCACACCCGATCGATGAGCGTGCCCCGGCTCAACACCCGCAGCGGGTTCTCCAGAAACAGGGTCAGCAACTCGAACTCCTTGAGCGGCAGGCTCACCGGGTGACCCCGGACCTCCACCTCGTGGCGCTCCAGATCGACCATCACATCGCCGGACTCCAAACGGCGAGAGGCCGGAAGCGTCTCACCGTCCTCAGCGCTGGGGGTGCGGCGCATCACCGCTCGCATGCGGGCCACCAGCTCCCGCAGCCGGTAGGGCTTGGAAACATAATCGTCGGCGCCCACCTCGAGGCCGACCACGGTGTCGATCTCGGAGCCCTTGGCGGTGACCATGATGATGGGAACGTTGGAGCTGCGGCGGATCTCACGGCACACATCCACCCCGGAGCGTCGAGGCAGCATGACATCAAGCAGGATGAGGTCCGGCTGCAGCTTCGCGAAGCGATCGATGGCCTCCTGGCCGTCCACGGCCACCTCGACCCGGAACCCCTCGAGACCCAAACCCACCCGCAGGGCCTCCACGAAGGATTCCTCGTCCTCGACCACGAGCACCAACGGGCGGCTGTCCACGTGCCGGCTCATCGGGCGCGGCCACCGGCGGCGGTGGGCTCGGCGGACTCCACCGGCAGCGGCAACGCCGGGAGGGTCAGGGTGAACGTCGATCCCTGTCCCTCCCGGGAGCTCACCTGCACCGAACCGCCGTGGTTGTGGGCCACGTGCCGCACGATGGCCAGGCCCAGACCGGTGCCGCCGGTGCGACGGCTGCGGGCACGATCCACCCGGTAGAACCGCTCGAAGATCCGCTCCAGGTCCTTGGTGGGGATGCCTATGCCCCCGTCGGTCACCTCCAGGGCCACCTCCAGAGGATCCGCAGCGGCGCTCACGGTGACGGTCTGGCCCCGATCGGAATACTTCACCGCGTTGTCCAACAGGTTGAACACCGCGGAGACGAGCTGCCGGCGTTCTCCGGGGACCAACAAACCGGCGGGCACGTCGGCATTGATGATGATGCCCGCGGCGCTGGCGGCCCCCGACACCCGGGAGGTTGCCTCCTCAACCACCTTGGCCAACGGCACGGGATCCAGCTCGGGGCTCACCTCGGTTTCGATGCTCGACAGCAACAGCAGGTCGTCAATGGTGGAGCCCATGCGCAGCGCCTCGTTGTGCAGACGCTCGGCGAGGTGAGCGGGGACCAGCAACTCATCGGTCTCCTCGTCCACATCGCCCAGCAGCATGGTCTCCGCCAGCACCGCCATGGCCCCCAATGGTGTCTTGAGCTCGTGGCTGATGTTGGCCACGAAGTCACGCCGAACCTCCTCCAGCCGGCGACGTTCGGTGATGTCCTCCACCACCACCAGGGACTCGTGCTCGCTCAGTCGACGCGCCGTGAGGTCATAGGAACGGCGGGGCGGGCCGGCCAGGTTCAGGTTACGGGTCACCTGCGGAAGGTCGTGGCGTTGGAGCTCATCGAGCAGTTGCCGAGCCGCTCCCACCACCAGCGCCTCGGCGTAGCGGCCGCCGAGCAGACGTTCTCCGGCGGCGTTGGCCTCCCGCAGGCGATGATCGCCGTCGTACAACAAGATGGCCGAGGGAAACCCGTCGAGCAGCTCCCGAAGCCGCCGCTCCCCCGTCGCCAGGGACGCCCGCTGCTGGCGATCAGCGCGTCGGAGCAGCTCCCCCAACGAGTCCAGCTGCCGTCGGGGCCCGCGGGCCGGTTCCACGGCGCGATCATCGAGCAACGCGGCCATGACGGGGCTGATGTGGCGGCGCAGGTACCAGTAGCCGCCCAGCGCGCCGACGGCGACGGCCGCGACAACCGAACAGAGCAGCGCCAAGGTCACGGGGCTCAGAGGGCCTTGTTGGCGGCTTCCTCGGCCAACTCCCGATCACGGATCCGGGCCACTCCAGGGTGCTCTTTCAGGTGGCCCGACGCCATGAACGTCACCCGCTCACCGATGTTGACCGCGTGATCCCCGATGCGCTCGTAGTACCGCGCTATCAGTGCCAACTGCACCGCTGGCTGCAGGCTCAGCGTCTCCTCATCGTGGGCCTCGAACATGGCTTCCACGAAGTCTGCCTGCAGTTGATCGAGCCGGTTGTCGATGTCATCGAGCGCCGCGCCCAGCGCACCGTTGCGGTCGACATAGGCGTCGATGGCCAGACGGGTGATGCGCACCGCCTCCTCGCTCATCTGCCCGATGATGCCGCGCACCCTTGGTGGGATCTGGTGGCCGTAGATCCGTCGGGCGCCCTTGGCGATGTTGACGGCCAGATCCGCTGACCGTTCGACGTCGGCGTTGATGCGCATGGTGGCCGCCACCGCCCGCAGATCCGCGGCCATGGGGGCTTGCAAGGCCAACAGCCGGAAGCAGCGATCCTCGATGGAGGCGGACAGCACGTCGATGTCGTCGTCGTGGTCGATGATGTCCTGGGCCAACGCCATGTCGGCCTCGAGCAATGCGTCAGTGGCCCGGGTGAGCGCCTCGGTCCCCATGGCCGCCATGCGAACCACATCGGCACAGACCTCCCCGAGATCCCGATGGAACGACTTGCGTATTTCCTCAGCCATGACGGTCCTTTCCGCTCTTGCACATCGGAACCTTCGAACGGTTGGCTGCCATCAGCCGAATCGGCCGGTGACGTAGTTCTCGGTACGACTGTCGGACGGATTGGAGAAGATCTTTTCGGTCTCGTCGTACTCCACCAGGATGCCAGTTCGACGATCGGAATCGGGGTTTACCTCAACGGTGAAGAACGCGGTGCGATCGCTGATCCGTGCCGCCTGCTGCATGTTGTGGGTGACGATGACGATGGTGTACTCCGCTTTGATCTCCTCCATCAGATCCTCGATCTTGCCGGTGGCAATGGGGTCAAGCGCCGAACAGGGCTCATCCATGAGCAGCACGTCAGGGTTGCAGGCGATGGCCCGGGCGATGCACAGCCGCTGCTGCTGCCCACCGGATAGGCCGAGCGCGGAGGCCTTGAGGCGATCTTTGACCTCATCCCAAAGGGCCGCCTTGCGCAGGGACGTTTCGACGACACCGTCGAAATCGCTCTTGGGTACGCGGGCGATGCGGGGACCGAACACAATGTTGTCGTAGATCGATTTGGGGAACGGATTCGGTTTCTGGAACACCATGCCGATGCGCCGCCGAACCTCCACCGGGTCCACCTTGCGGTCATACAGATCCAGCCCGTGATAGCGCACCTCACCGGTCACCCGGCAATCATCGATCAGATCGTTCATGCGGTTCAGACAGCGCAGCACGGTGGACTTGCCACAACCTGAGGGCCCGATCATGGCCACGATCTGGTTGTGCGGAACCGGCAGATCGATGTCCCGTACGGCCAGAAAGGAACCGTAGTAGACGTGCAGACCCTCCACGTCCAACACCAGGTGCTGCAGCGCATCCGCTGAACGCTCCTCAACGAGATCAACCACGTCAGCCACGTCGGCCATCTTGTCGGATGCCGCGCGGCTTTCTGAATGTGCGCCCTCCGAGGAGCGAGAGTGATCGAGGCTCACCACGGTTTACCTGCGCTTTTCGAATCGGTTTCGGAGAACGATGGCGGTGGCGTTGGCCACCAGCACCACCGCCAACAGCACCACGATGGCGGCGGCGGTGATGCGATCGAAGCCGCTGCGGGCGTTGGTGGACCACGAGGCGATCACGATGGGCATGGCCGTGAACTGCTCGCGCAACTGCGCCGGGTTCAACAAGCCGCCGTTGTACCCCACCGAGCCGGGGATGGCGCCCACCAGGATCAACGGTGCCGCCTCACCCAGCGCCCGCCCCAACGACAGCAAGGTACCGGTCAGTATCCCTGGTGCGGCGTAGGGCAGGACGTGGCTGCGAGTCACCTCCCAGCGGGTGGCACCAACCCCGTACCCGGCCTCCCGCAACGTTGAGGGGACCGCCCGCAACGCCTCCGCCGACGTGATGATCACCACCGGCAACACCAACAGCGCCACGGCCAATGCCCCCGAGATCGCCGTTTTGCCGCCGGTCACGGGCTCGAGCAGCACCACAAAGATGGTGTACGCCAAGATGCCGTACACCACCGAGGGCACGCCGGCCAGGTTGCGGATGTTGAGCTCGATGAAGTTCGTCAGCCGGCCGCGCGGGGCGTACTCCTCCAGGTACACCGCGGCGGCGATGCCCAGCGGGAAGGCCACCACGGTCACCACGACCGCGATCCACAGCGTGCCTCGCAGGCCCTGGAACACCCCGGCCTCGTCGGCCCGTGAGCGGGACTCGGCGCTGAGGAAGCCGCCCAGCCTTGTGGCCACCGTCTCCCAGCCCAACGCCAGCACCTGGCCCAGCAGCACCGCCAGGATCACCACCGTCAGCAGCAGGGCCGCCTGCAGCAGCAACTTGAAGGCCAAGCCCCGCCCGTCCCGGCCACCGGCCAGGGAGGCCTCCACGTCCCGCCTGACCTGGCTGGGCAGGACCGTTCCGCCGATCGAGCTCAGCGACATGCTTGCTCACCAGTCATGCTTGCTCACCAGTCATGCTCGCTCACCCGTCATGGGGATCCTTCAGTACTTCTGGCGCACGCGGCGCACGATCCGATTGGCCGCCACGTTCAACCCCAACGTGATGAGAAACAGCAGGAACCCAACGAAGAAAAGGCTCTGATAGGAGTTGCCCTGACCCACCACGGCGTCTGATCCGCCGGCCAGCGAGGCCATAGCCGCGGTCATGGTTAGGCTGGGCTCGAAGGGGCTGGCGGTGAATTGCGCCTGGTCGGCACCGCCCGCGATCAGCACCACCATGGTTTCGCCGATGGCCCGGGAGATGGCCAAGATGGCCGCTGCCACCAGCCCCGATATGGCTGCGGGCACCACCACCCTGACGCTGGTGACCACCTTGCGGGCCCCCAGCCCGGCCGAGGCCTCCCGCAGCGTGGAGGGCACCGCCGACATGGCGTCCTCGGACACCGACGCCACCAGGGGAATGGTCAGGATGGCCACGCCAAGGCCGGCGGCCATGAGGTTGGAGAGGGGCGCCTCGGGACGGAACCGCTGCACGATATTGGGCGAGATCCACGTCAGGGCGAAGAAGCCGAGCACCACGCTGGGGATGCCGGCCAGGGTTTCCAGCACCGGCTTGAGAACCCGTCGAGCCCGGGGCTTGGCGTATTCAGACAGGTAGACGGCCGTGGCGAACCCCAGCGGGGCAGCCACCGCGACCGCCACCGCGGTGACCAACAACGTGGCCACCACCAGGGTCTTAACGTCGAAGTACCCCTCCCGGGGGAACCAACCATCGGTCCACAGCCGGCCCAGGTCCACGCTGACCAGGAACCGCCCGGCCTCCGTCAGCAACGAAACCACGATGGCGAGCGATACCACCACGGACACCATGGCCGCGCCCCACAGCACCCAATGGACACGGCGCTCGCGACCCAATCGCCGGCGGTCCCCAGCCAGATCCGCCACCGTGAGCGGGGCCCGGCCACGAGGACCACTGCCCGCCGTCAGGGATCCGACGCCCGCCATCAGCTGAACCTCCGCCCTGTCTGCTCCACTGCCGAACCAAGCTAAGCAGCGCCGACGGTCCCGACCAGGGCCGTAGGTGAACGTGGGGTGAACGAACGGACAACCTTGTTCAGCCCGACCGTCATTCGGGTTGCAACGAGAGCAGATCGATCAGCCAGATGTGGGTGGCGTGGACGTAGATGAAATCCGCCCCGCCCTGCCAGGTCTGGACCCCACCGAAGCCGTCCGCCACCAGCAGGCGGAAGGCGAACAGGCCGTCGGCCCGGGCGGTGGACAGCACGTTCACGTTGATCTGCGCCGCCTGGGACCAGATGACGGGCCACAGGCTGTCCCGGGTGCGGGCCCGCTCCCCGTCCGTCAGCATGGCCAGGGCAGCGTCGACGTTCCTGGCGTTGAGCAGTGCGTAGAACCGGTCCACGGTGAAGCCCTTGGCGGCAACGTTGCCGACCTCCAACGCCGGGGCCGTCTCCACCACCCGGATGCCGTTGGTGCGGAACCGGCGGCTCACCTCGCCCGAGTAGCAACACAGGGGCTCCCAACCTGCGCCGACGGAGTGTCGCACCACCAGCTCTCCGTTCTCCAACGTGGACCTGGTGTTGAATCCGAAGGAGCCGTAGAACTTCTGATCGCCGACCACCGCCGGCCCGTCCTCGGCCGAGGTGAACAGCACCGCAGCGGTACCGACCCGATCGGCACCGCCAACCAGCGGGAGGACGGCCTCGCTCCTGCCGTCACCGGACAGGTCCGCCAGCACGATGCGGGACAGGTCGGCGTAGCCCGCGGCGCCGCCCTGGCGTATGGAGATCCACGGCCCCAGATCCGCCACCGCCGCCTTGGTCTGGTCCAAGGCGATCTCATCCCGAGTGCCGAGCACCGTGACCCACGCCTTGGCGTCCAGCGTGGCCAGATCGGGGCCGCCGGCGCCGTCATCACCCACGCCGTCCTCTGAGCCGTCTCCATGTTCGACGTCCGTTGTACCCACCGGGACCCCGGTTGAACGCTGGGGGGCCGGCTCGGCGCCGCATCCGGCAGAAACCACGGACATCACCGCCAGCAGGCTCACCCACAGTCGCCGTGCTGCACCCAGTTGACCGTACCCGCAGCGCTGTCCCGGCCGCGGTCCCCGTCCGGTCTGCACCGTCATGGCCCTCCAGACCGCCGTTCCCCGCCGCATAGATGCACGGTACCGCGTTGGATGCGCCGTCCTGCACGGCGGCACCCGTGGGCACCTTCCATGACATCGGTGAGAATGACATCGGTGAGAATGACACCGGTGCGAATGACACCGGTGAGAATGACACCGGGTCAGGTGGTGATGATGGCGTTCACGGAACCGTGGGGGTTGGGCTCGTACTCGTCGGCCTGGTCATCTTCGAACCAGTGACCGGAGGCGGTGCGATAGCGGAACGCAAACCGGTCCCCCGGGCCCACGTCGACCACGGCGGAACGGCGGCCGTTGGAGCGCGGCATCATTGCATGGGCCCCCTCGTCCCACCCGTTGAAGTCACCGACAACCCACACCGGCTCGGCCGGCTGGTGACGCGGGAGCGAGAACGTCACCCGCACGACGCCCCGGGAACGGTCCAGCTTCTTCGTGATCATGCCCACCATTGTCCAAGGTTCGTCCGCGAAAACCTCCGACACTGGACTCGACCTGGCGTCCAAATCGCCGGATCCGGCGCCGAGTTCACGCGACTGCCACGGAAAGGGCGTTCATCCCCCGTCAGGCAAGGCGGCAAAGCGGTTCAGCACCTCGCGGTCCGTGTCATAGCTGAGGCGAGCCCCGGCGTCGTGCAACGACAGCCAGACCACCTCGTCGACCTCGCCATCGAGGAGCTCTCCGGTGGGTCCCGGCGCCTCGGCATCGTGGGGGTCCGCGCCAGCCAAATCCATGGCGAAGTACCACACGATCTTGGGCCGGCCCTTGTGGTCCTGGTAGCTGGTGGTGCCCAGCGAGGCCCCCAGCCGGGCCCGGTACCCGGTCTCCTCCAGGACCTCGCGCAGCGCGGCCTCCGCCGGGGTTTCGCCGGTTTCGAGGTGACCCTTGGGCAGGGACCAGTCCTGGCGGTGGGGCCGATGTACCACCACTACCTCCAGCTGTCCCCGACCGTTGCCCGCTGCGGCCCCAGCGGGGAATCGCCAGAGCACCCCGCCCGCAGCCCGTCGGAGCTCGGCCGGATCACTCATCGCCGTGACAGGGACCGGGCGGCCCAGTACTCGTGCAGGCGCAGGTGGGCGTCATCGCCACCGGGCGTGAGGTTCGGCGGTGGGGACCAGTCCCCGTCGGCGTCGAGCTGCCAGGCCAGCGTGTCGTCGGCCAGCTCGACGTTGAGGATCTCGACCAGTCGCTGGCGCAGCGAAGGATCGCTGATCGGCACCAGAGCCTCGATGCGACGGTCCAGGTTGCGGGGCATGAGATCCGCCGATCCGATGTACCACACCGGTTGAGCGGGGCCATCCCCGTTGGCGAAGAAGTACACCCGGGAATGCTCCAGATAGCGGCCCACCAGCGAGCGCACCCTGATGTTGTCCGACAGGCCCGCAACCCCAGGTCGAAGGCAGCAGATGCCCCGCACCACCAGGTCGATCTGAACCCCGTCACCGGAGGCGGCATAGAGCTCGTCGATCAACTCCGGATCCACCAGGCTGTTCATCTTCATGATGATCCGACCCTGCGAGCAGAGATCCCGCTCGGCCCTGATCAGTCGGCTGATCCCGGTTCGCAAACCTTCCGGCGCCACCAAAAGCTTCTGGTAGCTGGTCTCGTGACCGAAACCGGTGAGGAAGTTGAAAAGGTTGATCAGGTCGTCACCGATGGCCTCATCGGCGGTGAACAAGCCCAGATCCTCATACACCCGGGCCGTCCGGGAGTTGTAGTTGCCGGTACCGATGTGCCCGTAACGACGCAGCCGACCCTCTTCCTCCCGGATCACCAGGGTGGTCTTGGTGTGGGTCTTGAGCCCGACCAACCCGTAGACCACGTGGACGCCGGCCTTCTCCAGCCGTCGGGCCCACTCGATGTTAGCCTTCTCGTCGAACCGGGCCTTGAGCTCCACCAGCGCCACCACTGCTTTGCCCAGCTCAGCCGCCCGGATCAGGGCGTTTACGATGGGGGTATCGCCCGAGGTGCGATAGAGGGTGATCTTGATGGCCCGCACCGCCGGATCCACCGCAGCCCGGCTGAGGAACAGCTCCACCGAGGACCGGAACGACACATAGGGATGGTGCACGAGCACGTCTCCGGCCCGCAGCGCCTCGAACAGGCCGGGGCCGACGCCGGGAACCGGCGGGTCCGTGGCGTTGTTCATGCGGGGCTCGGGTACCGCGGTCAGCTCAGCGTTGAGCAATTCGGGCCGATCGAGCTCGGTCAGCGCCAATGATCCGGCCAGATCCAACAGCCCCTCGCTCACGTAAACGTCCTCGGGACCCAGGTCCAGTTCCTCTTGCAGCAGGGCCACCACTTCCGGAGCCGTGGACGCGGTCACCTCCAACCGGGCCGCCTGGTTGAAACGGCGTCGTCGAAGCTCCAGTTCGACCGCGGCCAACAGGTCTTCGGCCTCCTCCTCGTCCAAGTCGAGGTCGGCGTTGCGGGTGACCCGGAACGCGTCGGTGGCGACGATGGTCATGCCGGGGAACAGGGTGTCGAGGTGGGCCGCGATCACCTCCTCGACGGGGACGTGCCGCTGGCCGTCGGGCAGGACCAGGAAGCGGGGCAGCGAGGTGGGGACCTTGACCCGGGCGAAACGCACCGGGCCGCCGTCGGGGTGACGGGCAGTGACGGCCAGGTTCAGCGAAAGGTCCGAGATGTACGGGAAGGGATGGCTGGGGTCCACCGCCAGCGGCGTCAGGATCGGGAAGATCCGCTCATGGAACTCCTCAGCGAACCACTTGCGCTGCTCCTCGGACAGCTCCGCCCATGAGACGATGCAAATCCCGGCGGCGGCCAGTTGCGGGGTGAGATCATCCACGAAGAACCGCTGGTGCAACTGGCTGAGCTCCTGGACCCGGGAGCGGATCTCGGCGAGCTGCTGGCGGGGGTTGCGCCCGTCAGGGGTCTTGCTGGCCACACCTGCCGCCACCTGGTCTTTGAGGCCGGCCACCCGAACCTGGAAGAACTCGTCGAGGTTGTGGGCGAAGATGGCCGAATAGCGCACTCGTTCCAGCAGCGGCTGATCTTCGTCAAAGGCCAGGTGCAACACCCGCCGATTGAACTCCAGCCAGGACAGCTCGCGGTTGAGGAACCGGCTGGTGGCCGGCCTCCTGCTCGACGGTGGTGGCGAGCTCGGGGGGTGGCGGGGCCCGGTGAGCACGGTGGTCTAGTTGTCTCCCTCGTCGTAACCGAGATCCCAGCGCAGGCTGATGTTCTCCCGCTCGGCGTCTCGCACCACCCGTTCCCGATTGCGACGGAACTGGGGGTCGTGCGGCGGCAGCAGCACCAGACGGGCCATGACTCGGGCTCGGAAGTCGTCGATCACCTTTCGGTCCCCGTTGTGGCCTCGGACCTCCCAATGGGGGGCCACCGGACCCAGGTAGACCACGGTCACCTGGGCCACGGGCGCTTCGCTGTGCGCGATGTCGGTCATCGGAACGCTCCTGAGAGGGCCGGCGCCAACGGGGTGGCGGCGGCGGGCGGGGTCCATGGTAGCGGCGCCCCGGTATGGCCCGGGCCGGTCCGCCGGGCCGGTCCCGTCGGCGTGCTGGTGGGTCCAGAGCCATCTCCGACCGATGTTCAGCGATGCGCAACCCCAGCTCAGCGGGTCTGTTACGGCAGGGTTTCGGCCCAAGCCAACGCCGCCCGATACATTGGGCCGGTAGTGGTTCCCCCCGGAACCATCCGATTGTCGCCGCTCAGTCGATGGGCGGGAACAAATCGGCCGGTACCGCTCGTCTATGAGGGGAACGGAGGCTCACATGGACAACGATTGGATGGCGGACGGCAAATGTGCCGAGCGCCCCCCGGGAGTGTTCTTCCCCAGCGACGGAGTGGGCGTCGAGGTCGCGAAGCGGATCTGCGCCGGCTGCGAGGTCAAGGCCATCTGCCTCGAGTACGCGCTGCGCAACCGCATCGATCACGGTGTTTGGGGCGGCACATCTGAACGTGAACGCCGCCGCATCCTTCGTCGTCGCCGCGTGGACCTCGAAGGCGCCCCGGCCCTTGAGACCCCCCGGGCCAATGTGTCCATGGAACTGGACTGACCAACGATCAGCGTCGGGGACCGCGAAGGTGAACGGCCGTCCCCACCACTGCTCCGTCAGTCCTTGGTGGTTTCCTGCTTGTCCTCGGCTTGACCTTCGTCCAAGCCCTTCTTGAACTCTTTCTGGGCCTGGCCGATGGAACGAGCCAGCTTCGGCAGCTGTGAGCCGCCGAACAGCAGCAAGACGATCAAGCCGAGAATCATCCACTCCTGGCCCTGGAGAAGTGCGAGCATGGCCATCAGCCTACCGGGCTGATCCGGTGGACCTCACCCGATCAGCCCGATCAGCCGGATCGGTGGGGCGCCCTCAGGCGGAGGCGGTGGAGTGGATGTGCACCACGTTGGCACCGGCCAGGGCCCGGGCCCGACGGATGCGGCGCCGTTCCCGCTCGGACAGGCCACCCCAGATGCCGAACTTTTCGCCGTTGGTGATGGCGTACTCCAGGCAGTCGACCCTCACCACGCACGCTCGGCACACCTCTTTCGCCTCCCGGGTGGACGCTCCCCGCTCCGGGAAGAACAGATCCGGGTCCACGCCCAAGCAGTTCGCCAGGCGTTGCCAGGTCAACTCCTCGGGCTCCGGGCCGCCCTCGCGAGCTGGGCTCGCGCCGACGGGACCGGTGACGGTGCCGATGATGCTCGTGGTCTCGGTGATCGAGCTGGCCATGTGATCCTCCCGTGGATTTGGGCTTCGGGACATCACCCTGTGCCGCCGCCCCTCGGGTCGGAACCCGAGGGGATCCACCCGTTCGTACACCCCTGTAATTACAGTGGTGTGATCTTCGCTCACCGGGGCAGCGAAGATCAAGCGCGAACCTGCCAAGCTGGGCGTCATGGGTGGTTTTCCATGAGGCTTGCGGCCTGGCAGGGCGACATCACGCAGCTCAGCGTGGACGGCATCGTCAACGCGGCCAACTCGAGCCTGCTCGGAGGGGGCGGCGTGGACGGAGCCATCCATCGAGCCGCGGGACGCGAGCTGGTGGAGGCGTGCCGGACCCTGGGCGGTTGCACCACCGGGGACGCAAAGGTCACCGCCGGCTTCCGCCTCCCCGCCCGCTGGGTGCTACATACCGTAGGCCCCATCTGGCGCGGAGGCCAAGAAAAGGAGCCGGAAATGTTGGCCGCCTGTTATCGCCGGTGCCTGGAACTGGCCGATGAGCTGGACCTTGCCACGCTGGCCTTCCCTGCCATCTCCACCGGCGTCTACGGCTATCCCCGGCCTGCGGCGGCCCGCATCGCCGTGGAGACGTTACGTCAGACGCCCAGCCGGCTGACGCAGATCATGCTGGTGGCCTTCGACCGCGAGACCTTTGAGCGGTATCAGGCGCTGTTGGACACCTGAGAACCCTCAGCCGGACTCGGGTCCGTGGGGAGACGGAGGCTGCTCTGATGGGGTCGGATCCGGCGGAATCTGTTCCGACGGTGCGGGCTGTTCCGACGGTGCGGGCTGGTACGGCTGCAGTGGCTCTCCCGGTTGCGCCGCAAAATACGCCTGCGGGCCAAGAGGGACCGGCTGGCTCTGGACCCCAGTGCCCATCGGAAACGACCCGGAAGGCGGGGGCGGACCTGCCGTCCAACCGCCCCCGGGAGCGCCCGCCCACCCTGCCGGAGCCGGGCCGGGGTTGAAGTTCGGCGCCTGCGGCGGATGGGCACCGTACCAGCCCGGCGGGGTCGGCTGACCGGGCCCGTACCAGCCCGGCGGCGGTACCGGCACCGCGTCCAGCTTCTTGCGGATGGAGAGCAGGAAGATGAGCGCGGAGACGAACGCCACCGGTGGGCAGGACATCAGTCCGATCGCCGGCAGGATGATCCACAGCTCCTTGGATTGGCCGCTGCCCTCGTACTGGTATGCGGGCCGGCGGGCGGCGTCAACGAGGGCCCAGATGCCGAGCCCCCATCCGCCCAGCATCAGCGCCAGAAACACCAACCAGAAGAGGCCGTAGACGGCGAAGAACGCCAGCGGGATCGCCGAGTCGCCGACCTCCGCCGCCCCCAGGATCAGCGAATCAGGCACTACGACGTTTGCGGCCACCCAGCAGCTTACGTTTCTGCTCCAGGAAATCGACCAGCACGTAATCGCCGAGGGTTTCGGGGGTGGTGAAGAACGCTCGACCCCGGTTCATCTCCGCAACCTTCTCGATAAAGGACTTGAGGTAACTGGTGGCATCCAACATGAAGGTGTTGATGACGATGCCGTCCTTGGTGCAGCGGGCCACCTCCTTCAACGTGCGGTGGATGGTCTCCGGCTCCGGCGGGTAGGCGAAGTACGGGCTGCCATCATCCTCGATGTGGGCCGTGGGTTCACCGTCGGTGATCATGATGATCTGCTTAGTCCCCGTCTGGCGGGCCAGCATCTGACGGGACAACGCCAAGCCGTGCTGCATGTTGGTGCCGTACACGTAATCCCAGCTGACCTCGGGGAGCTCGTGGGCCTTGAACGCCCGAGCCACCGACGAGAAGCCCACCAGGCCCAGGTAATCCCGGGGGTACTGCGAGGAGATCAGGCTGTGCAACGCCATGGCCACCTTCTTGGCCGGCAAGAAGTTGTCACGCATGGGCATGGACAGGGAAAGGTCCAACATCAACACCGTGGACTGCCGCACCAGGGTTTCAGTCCGCTCCACCTCGAAATCGTCCGGCGTCAGACGAACCGGGGAGCCGGCACCGTTGCGCCGCACCGCGTTGCGCATGGTCTGCTGGATGTCCAAGTTGAACGGATCACCGAACTCGTAGGGCTTGGTGGAGTAATCCCGCTCATGACCCCAACCGGTCTTGTCGATGGCGTGGCGACCCATCTGGTCCATCTTCAACTTGGCGAACAGGTCCCGCAGGGCGTTCTGGCCGATGCGACGGATGCCCTGGGGGGTGAGCTCCATCTTGCCTTCGCGGTTCTCGATGAGCCCGGCGTCCTCCAACATCTTGGCGATGCGGGCCATGTTCTCCAGGCTCTGCGCTGCCTCATCACCCAACAGTTGGCGGGCCCGTTCGATGTCCACCTCGGCCAGCGCACCGGGACTAGAGGCGCCGCGCAGCAGGTTCTCCAGCTGATCGAGATCGCCCAGTTCCTGCATCAGCTCCGCAGCCTGGGCGAAGTTCAACGGGTCCTGACCGGAGAAGTTGTAGCTCTTCTCCCAGCCGGCATCGGGAAACGCCTGCTGCAGGTTCTGTGACAGCTGGTCCATCTGCCAACGCAGGTCCATGTCCTCCAGCAGCTGTTGTGACAAACCCTGCAGCTGGGCCCGCTGCTCTGGGGTCATGGAGTTCATCATGGCCTGCATGGCCGCCATGCGCTGTGCCATGGTTTCCAGCAGCTCATCGAGGTTTTGCGGGTTCTCCGGGAAGAAGTCCCCGAAGCGCTGCATGAAGTTCTCGAAATCCTGCTGGGTGTCCTCACCCCGGTTGCGCTTGTCCAGCATATTGTTCAGCTCGGACAGCATGTCCTTCATGCGGGCCATGTCCTCGGGGGTGATGTTCTCCATGGCCCCCGCCATCTGGTTGACCTGGCTTTGCATGATCTGCTGACGCAACTGGTCGACCAGTTCCTCGAAACGCTGCTGCGCCTCCTGGGACACGAAGTCGTAGTTCTGCAGGTCCTTGACCTGACCGGCGAGGTCGGGGGGCAACATGTCGAGCTGGAAGTTCCGCTCGGCCATGGCATTCTGCGTGAGCTCCTGTTGGCGCTGGTCAGCGGACTTGGCGGCCTCATCAAGACGGTCCTCGATGGCTTCGCGCTCCATCTCCACCACCTCACGCAGGTCCTGGGCGATGTCGTCATACACGCCGCCGAGGTCGTAACGCTCCAGTTCGTTCTTGCGCTTGCGACGGAGGTTTTCGAGCATCTCCCGGATGCCCTGCATGCGATCACCGTCAGGGGTGCGGAAACCCTGGTGCATCATCTTGCGCAAGGCGGCGTTGAGATCCCCGTGGTACAGCAGGTCATCGGTCAGCTCGGCCAAGATCTCATCGGCACCGAGCTCGAAACCGATCTGCTTGCCGTCCCAGCGGGAGTAGCGATAACGAGGACCCGACATGGGCGCAGCGTATCGGCCCCACCACGGTTCTGCCGGACAGCCGGTGCCAGACAGCGCTGCGCCCGGCCTCCGCACAACGGCATCAGCAGCCTGCGCAGCCACCAATAGCCTGCAGCCACCAATAGCCTGCAGCCACCGTTAGCCTGCGCAGCGAACATGGTCGAGCTGGTCCTGCAGGGCGACGAGGTGGCGCAACGGCGTGACCTGCGCCGCATGAAAGCCCGGGCCACCGCGTTGCTGGTGGCGGCGGGGGCGGTGTTCGTGGCGGCCCGGCTGCTGGAGGACCGCCACCACGGCTGGGGATTCCTGCGGGCCACCGCCGAGGCGGCCATGGTCGGGGGCCTGGCCGACTGGTTCGCGGTCACCGCCCTGTTCCGGCGTCCGTTGGGTCTGCCCATCCCCCACACCGCCCTGATCCCGACCCGCAAAGACGCCCTGGGCAAGTCCCTCGGCAACTTCGTGGAACACAACTTCCTGGCCGGTGACGCCGTCATCGAACGACTGCGGGCCGCCCAGATCAGCGCCAGGCTGGCAGCGTGGCTGGTGTCCCCGGGCAACGCCGCCACGGTGAGCCGACACACGGCCGCGGCCCTGGCCGGAGCCAGCGACGTGTTGGCCGACGATGAGCTGGCCGCAGCGCTGGAACAGGCGGTGGTCGAACGGCTCCGACAGGTGGACGTGGCCCCGCTGGCAGGTAAGGCTCTGAGCGTGGCCACCGCCGAGGGACGGCACCGGCCGCTGATCGACTCAGCCCTGGTGGGCGCGCTGCACTTCGTCGACGAGCAACGCGAGCAACTCCGTACCCGCTTCGCCCGGGAATCGCCCTGGTGGGTACCGGAGCAGATCGACGATCGCATCTTCACCAAGCTCTACAGCGGCCTTCGGGCGTTCCTGCTCGAAGTGTCCGACACCCCAAACCACCCGGTACGGCGACACCTCGACCAGCGGCTGGAAGAACTGGTGGAGCGGCTACAGTCCGACCCCGCACTGGGCCGCCGGGTCGAGGGTCTGGCGTGACGAGTTCCTGGACCATCCGGCGGTGCGGGCCTGGATCGGGTCGTTGTGGGGCGAGCTCAAGACGGCGCTGCTGGCGCAGAGCACCGACCCCGATTCGGAGCTGCGAGGGCGTCTGGAGCGAGCGGCGCTGCAGGCCGGCCGCACGCTGCAGGCCGACGCCGCGCTGCGCCGCAAGATCGACCGGTGGCTGGAAGGCGTGGTGCGTTACGTGATGGCCGCGGAAGGTCATCAGGTGGCAGAGCTCATCGCCTCCACCGTGGCCCGCTGGGATCCCCAAGAGGCCTCCGAGCGCATCGAAACCCAGGTCGGTCGGGATCTGCAATTCATTCGCATCAATGGCACGGTGGTGGGCGGGTTGGCCGGGCTGGCGATCCACGCCGTCGGGCGGTTGCTGTGATCGCAGTACCGTCAACGCCATGACCGCTACCGTCGCTGACGCCCGGTCCTTGCAGTGGGGCGCGGCCTTCCCGGCGTTGCAGTCCGAAGGCGCCGCGCTGGGATCGGACTGGTTCGCCTGGAGCGCGCCGACGAGGTGCCACCCAGCTTTGACGGCAACGGCTTCACGCTGACGTTCGCCAAGGACTTCGCACTGCTGGCCACCCTCGGCGCCGGCCTGGTGCGTGTCACGCTCGATTGGGCCCGCATCGAACCTCAAGAGGGCAAGGTCGACGTCGAGGTGCTCGAGCGCTACCGCAACGTGCTGGTGGCAGCGGCCGAAGCCGGGCTGGCGCCGTGGGTGGTGCTGGTGGACGGGCCGGCGCCAGGGTGGTTCTCCATTGACGAGCGCGGCTGGCGGGACCGCCGGGCCCGGCGATACTTCTGGCCTCGTCACGTGGAGCGCATGGCCGAAGCGGTGGGTGACCTGGCGGCGGCGTGGGTGCCGATCCTGCGGCCGGTGTCCTTCGCCCGGGGGTCCTTCATCACCGCCGCCGCCCCTCCCGGCACCCGCAGTGTGCAGCGTTTCGTGGAGACGGTGCAGGGCTGCTACCTGGCCTCGTTGGGGGCCTGGGAGGTGCTGCGAGGAGCTGGTGTCCCGGTGGCATTGGGGGTGGAAGCAGCCCCGGTGCGGGTCGGAGAGGACGGCGGTGAGCGTCCGGCCCGGCTCTATGACGAGCTGCAATGGGCCTGGACCGGCGGTCTGCACGACGGGGAGCTTTCCCTGCCCCGCATGCCGATCCAGCGGGTGGACACGATGAAAGACGCGTTCGACGCGGTGGCCATGACCTTCGACGGCAGCTACAACGTGGGCCGCGACGGCCGGGTGGCCCGCTTCACCCAGAACGAGGAGCTGCTGGGCGCCCTGCATCGCCTGGCCGAGAGCGCCGGGGACAGACCGCTGTGGATCGCGGGGCAGACGGTGTCCGTCGGTGACCCCGCAGCGGACGCCGAGGCCGCGGAGCAGGCGCTGGGTGACATCGACGCCGCCCGCCGGGACGGCATCGACCTACGGGCGTGGTTGTGGGAACCGGCCATCGATGGCTACCAGGGCGCCGACGGGTTCGACTCGCACCTGGGCCTGTTCGACCGTGACCGGCTGCCCAAACCGGCTTGTGACGCCATCAGCCGCTGGCACGCGGCCCGCTCGGTGGTCCCCGACGTGCCCATGGTCAGCGGGCTCGACACGCCGGAGTGAACCGGACCCGGCCCACTCAGCCCGGGTAGTCCAAGAGTTGTGTGACCAGCGCCGCGATCGGGGAGCGCTCGGCCCGGGTGAGGGTGACGTGGCCGAACAAGGGGTGGCCCTTGAGGGTCTCCACCACCGAGACGATCCCGTCGTGGCGGCCCACCCGCAGGTTGTCGCGTTGGGCCACATCATGGGTGAGCACCACCCGGGAGCCCATGCCCAGCCGTGACAGGGCGGTCAACAGCACCTGGCGTTCCAGGTTCTGGGCTTCGTCGATGATCACGAAGGTGTCCGTGAGCGTCCGTCCTCGCAAGTGCGTCAGGGGTAGGACTTCCACCAGCCGGCGGGCCAGCACCTCCTCGATCACGCTCTGGCTGGCGATGGCCTCCAGGGCATCGAAGGTGGCGGCGGCCCACGGACCCATCTTGTCGGACTCGGTGCCGGGCAGGAACCCCAGGTCCTGACCGCCCACCGCATACAACGGCCGGAACACCAGGACCCGTTTGTGGGTGCGCTGTTCCATCACCGCGTCCAGCCCGGCGGCAAGGGCCAGCACACTTTTGCCGGTGCCCGCATTTCCCCCGAGGGACACGATGCCGACGGACTCATCGGCCAGCAACTCCATGGCCAGGCGCTGCTCGGCACTGCGGCTGCGAACATCGAACAGGCTTCGATCACTGCGAATCAGATGAAGCCGCTTGTCCTGGCACACCCGGGCCAGCGCCGACTGCGACCCACAGCTCAGGGCCACACCGGTGTTGGTCGGCAACTGCCTGGCGTCGGCCAGGTCCGCCACCCTCAGCGCGAACAGCTCGTCGATCACCCCCCGCTCCGCCGTCATCTCCACGAAGCCGGTCCAACCGTCGTCCTGGGCCAGCTCGTTGCGATATTCGTCTGCTGCCAGACCCGCCACGGCCGCCTTGAGACGCATCGGCAGGTCCTTGGAGACCACGATCACGTCGGCGCCCTCCGCCGCCAGGTTGGCGGCCACCGCCAGAATGCGATGATCGTGTTGGTCACCCCGCAAGGCCGTGGGCAGGGCGCCGATCTCGGCATGGTTGAGCTCGATGCGAAGGGTGCCGCCGGCGTCGTTGACGGGGGCCTCATCGACCAGCGATGCACACTGCACCCGTCGTTCCTCGAGGAAGCGCAACGCCTTACGGGCCGCCCAACCCAGCTCGGGATGGTGGCGTTTGGCCTCCAGCTCGTTGAGCACCACCACCGGGAGCACCACCCGATGCTCCTCGAAGCGGGTAAGCGCCCGGGGATCCGCCAGCAGCACAGAGGTATCTACGACGTAGGTCCGGGTTCCCAGCGAGCCGTGGCGTGGACCTTCGGGTGTCAAGGACAGGTGCGATCCGATGACCGCACCGTACCCAGCGAAACGCGGTGCCGTACGTCAGAACGGTATCTGCGGGTTGAACAGCGTGTGAACCCCGGCCGCGACGCTGCTGCTCGGTGAACCTGCACTCAGCTGCGGGCCCGGTACGAAGCCCGACCGCCTACTGCGTCCTTGTTGAGCCGCTTCGAGAGGTGCAGGCCTTCCAGGATGAACTCCACCGCGGAAGCCACCATGGCCGGGGACTCGTCGCCCTCGGTCAGCGCTTGCACCGGGCCCCGCAACGCCGGCTGCTCCGCCACCATCTTCACGTACTCCGCCGCCGCCACGTCCTCGCCGACGTTGGCCACCAAACCGTTCTCGAAGGCGTCGAGCACCGCCCGGAAGGACTCGGGGCTGACCCGCTCCTTGAACACGGTCAGGGACGCCGACTTGATCAGTGCCTCCACGATCTGCGGCTCCCGCCCGTCCTCCAACGATTCGATCTCGACCTTGCCCATGGTGGACGCGGTCAACGCCTCGAGGTCTGACACCCGGGGCACGATCTCGTTTTCGCCCTGAGAGATGGAACGACGGGCAGCGTTGGCTACCAGCGTCTCCTGGTTGGACACGGTGAGCCGCACCGAGACGCCCGAACGCTGGTTGATGTTGCCGCTGGCCCGAGCCAGATGGGTCAGGGTGGCCACCACCTCGCTCATGTAGCCGGGCACCCGGACCGAGGTCCCCTCCTCCTCGAACAGGTGCGCCTCTTGATCCACGATGGCCATCTCGATATCGATGGTGGGCGGGTAATGGGTGCGGACCTGGGAGCCGAAACGGTCCTTCAGCGGGGTGATGATGCGACCGCGGTTGGTGTAATCCTCTGGGTTGGCCGACGCCACCAGGATGATGTCCAAGGGCAGGCGGATCTTGTAGCCGCGAACCTGCACGTCACGTTCTTCCAACACGTTGAGCAGACCAACCTGGATGCGCTCGGCGAGGTCGGGTAGCTCGTTGATGGCGAAGATGCCGCGGTCGGTCCGCGGCACCAGGCCGTAGTGGATGGTGAGCTCGTCGGACAGGTACCGGCCCTCGGCCACCTTGATGGGGTCCACCTCACCGATGAGATCGGCAACCGAGGTGTCCGGGGTGGCCAACTTCTCACCGAAGCGGGTGTCACGATGGACCCAATCGATGCGGGTGTCCTCGCCGTGCTCGAGGATCAGATCCCGGGCGTACTTGGACACCGGGCTGTACGGATCGTCGTTGATCTCCGAGCCGGCCACCACCGGCATCCACTCATCGAGCAGGTTCACCATGGAGCGGATCAGGCGGGTCTTGGCCTGACCCCGTTCGCCCAGGAACACCACGTCGTGGCCGGCCAAAATGGCGTTTTCGAGCTTGGGGATGACCGTTTCCTCGTAGCCCAGGATCCGGGGGAAGAGCGGTTCACCGGCGCGCATCTTGGCGATGGCGTTGCGGCGGATCTCCTCCTTTACGGTGCGGGAGATCCACCCGGAGGCGCGGAGCTGTCCGAGGGTTGCGGGCTGGGGGTGGGCAGGGCTCGCCATGGGTTCAACCTAACCCAGCCGGCCCGGCAATGGGTGCGCGTTGAGCAGGTCCGGCGGCTCCCCGGCCGTGAGCGATTAGGCGCGGTTGGTAGGTTACGAATGCCAGCGGTGCGCAAGCTCAGCCGCCGGACCCACGTGGATCGAACGGAGCAATGGCCATGGCATTCACGGTTGAGATGAACCGGTTTCGCTATTCCGCGGACCGTGGAACGGGGGTGGCCGGCAAGCGGGTGTTGATCACCGGGGCGGGCAAGGATGGCGGCATCGGTCAGGCCTTCGCGCTCTCCGCCGGCCTGAACGGGGCCGACTCGGTGGGGGTGCACTTCCACCGGTCCTATGAGGACGGCTTCGATCTGGTGGACAAGCTTCGCGACCAGGGCGTGAACGCTTTCCCCGTGCAGGCCGATGTCACCAACATGGGGGACCTGTGGGCCATGCGGTCCTACGTGATCGAGCAGATGGGCGGGAAAACGCCGAGTCTGGTGATCTGCAATTCGGGGTTGACCGAGCGGGGCTACTCCTTCGGTCGGGCGTTGCGGGAGGTGGCCGACGAGCCCCTCGCCATGCGCCGGGCCCGGGTACGTCAGCACTTCATCGACAACCTGGAGGAATCCCGCCTGGTGTTGGACACCAAGATCGACGGGTTCCTGGCCATGACCCACTTGTGGGCCGGTGAGGCGGTGTACCACGAGGAGCCGCTGCGGCTGGTGTATATCTCCTCCCGCCAGGCCATCGACCCCGGATTGTCGGTGCCGGGTTACGCCATCTCGAACTGGGCGGTGTTGCAGTTGCCGAAGGTGCTGGCGGTGAACCTGGGGCGTTCCTCGGGGCTGGTGTCATCCCTCTCGGTCCTCTACCCGTTCGTGCGGACCGGCATGACCGATAGCTACGCCGACAACCCCAAGGTCTTCGGCCGCTGGCAGTCCCGCATGCTGGAGACCCACGAGGCCGCCGAGGCGTTCCTGCAACTGTTGGCCCGGCCTACGGAGGACACCGACCAGGGGGCCTTTGAGTTGCTGGTGCAGAACGAAGACGGAGTGGACGGGACCGACGCCCCAGTCACGATCTCATGGCACCAGGTCCACCTCGACGTGCGCGAGGAACCCCTGGCCTGGAGCGCGGCAGCACCGCTGCGACACTGAGCGGCACGCACACGCCGAAGGAGAAGCGGGCCGGGCCGGGCCACACGCCACCAGAGGCAAGTTCGCCGCGCCAGTGGCCCACCGGGTACGGTCGGCCGCGACAAGGGACACGCCATTCCGGCGCTGGGCCGACACCGCTCGGGCCAGGGTCGGCACACCGTTCGTGGGAGGATCCGGGTGGCTACGACGACACCGGTTCGAGGCTCGGGCACGAGCGCCCGCGGCCTGGTCCGGCCGACCTTCAAGGCGCCGCGCAGGCGGTTGCCGTTCCCGTTTGGTCTCTATCAGACCGCGGTCGGCAAGAAATGGGTCATGGCGCTCACCGGCATCATGATCATCGGCTTCGTGCTCGTTCACATGGTCGGTAACCTGCACATGTACGAGGGGCCGGAGCGCTTCAACGCCTATGGCGAGGCGCTGCGGGATCTGGGTGGGCACCTGCTGCCACGGACCTGGGCGCTGTGGGGCATGCGGCTCGGCCTCATCGGGGCCTTCGGGCTGCACATCCACTCCGCCGCCAGCCTCACGGTCATGAATCGCCGGGCCCGGCCGCAGGGTTACCAGTCCCCCCGTGACTACTCAGCGGCGAACTTCGCTTCCCGGTCCATGCGCGCCACCGGCGTGATCATCCTGCTCTACCTGTTCTTCCACCTCGCCGATCTCACCTGGGGTTGGTGGATGGGTGATGACTACATCCGCGGCGATGTCTACAACAATGTCACCCGGTCCCTGTCCAACATCCCCATCGCCATCATCTACATCGTGGCCAACATCGCGGTGGCCATCCACTTGTACCACGGGGCCTGGTCCATGTTCCAGAGCCTGGGTTGGAACAATCCCAAGTTCAACGCCGCCCGTCGCATGTTCGCCACCTCCATCGCCGGGATCATCCTCATCGGGAACCTGTCCTTTCCCATCATGAACCTCGCCGGTGTGGTCGATCAGGATGAGCGCACCACCCCCTGCCACGAGCACAAGGGTCAGCAGACCGACAGCTGCCTGGGAGTGAACCAATGAGTGATATCGGCTACCTCAACGGCAAGGTCCCGCCCGGGTCCATCGACGAGAAGTGGACCAACCACAAGTTCAATGTGAAGTTGGTGAACCCGGCCAACAAGCGTCGCTACGAGATCATCGTGGTCGGCACCGGGCTGGCCGGGGCCTCCGCCGCCGCGTCACTGGGCGAGCTGGGTTACAACGTCAAGGTCTTCACGTTCCATGACTCGCCCCGCCGGGCGCACTCCATCGCCGCCCAGGGTGGGATCAACGCCGCCAAGAACTACAAGAACGACGGCGACAGCGTTTTCCGTTTGTTCTACGACACCATCAAGGGCGGTGACTTCCGGGCCCGGGAGGGCAACGTGCACCGTCTGGCTGAGGTGTCGGTGAACATCATCGACCAGTGCGCCGGCCAGGGCGTGCCCTTCGCCCGGGAGTACTCGGGCCTGTTGGACAACCGCTCCTTCGGTGGCGCCCAGGTGTCCCGCACGTTCTACGCCCGGGGTCAGACCGGCCAGCAGCTGTTGTTGGGTGCCTACCAGGCTCTGGCCCGCCAGATCCGGCTTGGTTCCTGCACGCTGTACAACCGCACCGAGATGTTGGATCTGGTGGTCAAAGACGGGGCGGCCCGCGGCATCGTCACCCGGGACCTGCTCACCGGCGAGGTCACCTCGCACTCCGCCCACGCGGTGGTGCTGGCCACCGGCGGCTACGGCAACGTGTTCTTCCTTTCCACCAACGCCATGGCTTCCAACACCAGCGCCATCTGGCGGGCCCACAAGCGCGGCGCGTACTTCGCCAACCCCTGTTACACCCAGATCCATCCCACCTGCATCCCCGCCAGCGACGATTTTCAGTCGAAGCTGACGCTGATGTCGGAGTCCCTGCGCAACGACGGCCGCATTTGGGTGCCACAGAACCCAGATGACAAGCGCTCCCCCGACCAGATCCCCGAGGCCGAGCGCGACTACTACCTGGAGCGCCGTTACCCGGCCTTCGGCAACCTGGTGCCGCGAGACGTGGCCTCCCGCAACGCCAAGACCCAGGTGGATGAGGGCCGCGGCGTCGGCCCGATCAAGAACGGGGTGTACCTGGATTTCGCGGATGCCATCGCCCGGGTGGGCCGCCAGACCATCACCGAGCGGTACGACAACCTGCTGGAGATGTACGAGCGCATCACCGACGAGGACCCCTACCGTGTACCGATGCGCATCTTCCCGGCGGTGCACTACACCATGGGCGGTCTGTGGGTTGACTACAACCTGATGTCCTCGGTCCCGGGGCTGTACGTGTTGGGCGAGGCGAACTTCTCCGATCACGGCGCCAACCGTCTGGGGGCCTCGGCACTGATGCAGGGCCTGGCCGACGGGTACTTCGTGCTGCCCTACACCATCGGCGATTACCTGGCCGGCATGTTGGGCGAGAAACCCCTCGGTACGGATGATCCGGCGTTCAAGGAATCGGAGGCCGGCGTCACCGATCAGGTGTCCCGGCTCCTGTCGCTCAAGGGCAAGCACACCATCGACCAGCTGTACCGGAAGATGGGCATTGACGTGTTGTGGGCCAAGTGTGGCATGGCCCGCAACGCTGCCGGCCTGACCGAGGCCATCAGCGACATCCGCGCCATCCGCGACGAGTTCTGGTCCGATATCTCCATCACCGACCAGTCCCAGACCATGAACCAATCGCTGGAAAAAGCGATGCGGGTGGCGGACTTCATGGAATTGGCCGAGCTGATGTGCGTGGATGCCTTGCACCGTGAGGAATCCTGCGGTGGGCACTTCCGTGAGGAACACCAGACCGCGGACGGTGAGGCCCTGCGAAACGACGACCAGTTCGCCTACGTGGGCGCCTGGGAGTGGACCGGTGAGAGCGGCAGCCAGCAGCTGCACAAAGAGGAGCTGGCATTCGAGTACATCAAGCTGGCGCAACGGAGCTACAAGTGAGCGGCAACGGTTCAAGTAACACCGGCACCACGACCGGCCACGGCGCCACCATGCGCATCACGCTCAAGGTTTGGCGTCAGGACGGTCCCGGCGCTCCCGGATCCTTCGAGACCCACGAGGTGCCGGGCGTGTCCCCAGACATGTCCTTCCTGGAAATGCTCGATGTGGTCAACGAGCGCCTGACCCTGGACGGCAAACGGCCCATCGTGTTCGACCACGATTGTCGTGAGGGCATCTGCGGCAGTTGCGGCATGGTCATCAATGGCGTACCCCACGGTCCGGAGCGAGGCACCGCCACCTGCCAGCTGCACATGCGCAAGTTCCACGACGGTGATCAGATCGTGGTGGAGCCGTGGCGGGCGGCGGCGTTCCCGGTGATCCGGGACGTAGCGGTGGATCGTTCGGCCTTCGATCGGATCATCGAGTCCGGCGGGTACATCTCCACCCCCACCGGCGCCGCTCCTGACGCCAACCTGACGCTGATCCCCAAGCCGGTGGCCGACGCCGCCATGGACGCCGCCGCGTGCATCGGTTGCGGGGCCTGTGTGGCGGCCTGCCCCAACTCCGCGGCGCAGCTGTTCACCTCGGCCAAACTGGCCCATCTCAACCTGATGCCCCAGGGCCAGGCCGAGCGGTGGGCCCGCACCGAGGACATGGTGGAGACCATGGAGGCGTTCTTCGGTTCCTGCACCAATCATGGTGAGTGCGAGAAGGCCTGCCCCAAGGAGATCTCGATCGATTTCATCGCCATGATGAACCGCGATTACGTCAAGTCCAAGCGCAAGAACCGACAGCTGCTGTCCCAGAACCGCTGAGCGCCCGGCCGGGATCGGACCGGCCGGCGCATCTGTTCCCCGGTGCTTTCGTCGTGGCCCGCCCTCACCGCCCGACCCGTTCCCGCCCTCGCTTCAGAGGTGCGGGTCGGGGTCACGCCACGCCGAACCGTCGACGGGGGCAGGGAGAACGGCAACGGGCCCGGAACCGGTTCGGACTGCGGCTGCCGGGGTGGTCCGGGATCGGCCTGCCCAGCTCGGACCTGCGCCAGAGCCTGGTGGCGCTATTGGTCAACAGCACCACCAGTTTCGTGGCCGGTGCCACCCTGGCCTCCATCACCGACACCCTGGAAGCGCTGCCGGGCCTCTTGGTGATGGCGCCAGCGGCCATCGGGCTGCGGGGCAACGTGTTCTCGGCGCTGGGCAACCGGCTGTCCACCACCGTACACCTCGGTACGTTCTCGTTCTCGTTGCGTCGGGACAGTGCTTTCGGACAAAACGTGGCCGCCTCCATGGTGCTCACGCTTGGCTTGTCGTTGCTGATAGCGCTGGGGGCGGGGCTGTTGGTGTTGGGCCTGAACATCACCGACTCGCCAGCGGTGATCTGGCGCCTGGCCCTCGTCTCCATACTTGGAGGTACGCTGGCGTCACTGGTGGTGCTGGGCGCCACCGTGGGCCTGACCCTGGCCGCCGTTCGCTACGGGTGGGATCTCGACAACCTGGTGGCACCGACGGTGTCCACCCTGGGGGACGTGCTGACCATTCCCTCACTGTGGTTGGCGGCGCAGCTGGTCGACATCCGCATTTTCAGCCCAGCGTTGTCCGGGGTGCTGATCGCGCTGGCGGTGGCGGCATCGGTGTGGGGGTGGCGCAGCCGGCTGGATCAGCTCCGCCGCACGGTCGCGGAGTCTGCGCCGGTGCTGATGGTGGCGGCCGGGCTGTCGAGTCTGGCCGGGGTGGCGCTGGAGCAACGGCTGGCGATCTTCCAGGAGCTCCCCTCATTGTTGGTGTTGCAGCCGGCATTCGTGAGCTCGGCTGGGGCCTTGGGCGGCATCTTGGCCAGCCGCCTGGCCACCGGGTTCCAGTTGGGCACGCTGGACCCTGATGCCCGACCCGGTCGTGGCTCCCGGCGGCTGGCCGCGGTGGTGGCGCTCTTGGCCGTGCCGGTGGCGCTGTACAACGGGGTCGGCAGCCAGATCACGGCCTGGCTGGTCGGTCGGCCCGGACCGGGCCTGGGAGCCTTGGTGGGGGTGTCAATGCTGACCGCGGTGTTCGTGACCGCCTTCGTGTTGGCCATGGCCTACTACTCCACGGTGATCGCCACCCGCGTCGGATTGGATCCTGACAACTACGGCACGCCCATGGTCACCTCATCGGTGGACTTCGTCGGTGTGCTGGGCCTCATCGCCGTGGTGGTGGCTCTGGGTGTCGCGTAAGTAAGGAGGTGAATCAGCACTTCTAGCGGGGACCGTCGACGTCGTGGGGCTACGGTGGGTCATGGAACTGTCCGAGTACGCCAACCGTTTCAAGTCCGTCGCCGTCAGCCGCTCTGACGACGGGGTGCTGCTGGTCCAGATGACCAATCGGGGTCGATCGCTGGTGTGGGGTGGCCTGCCGCATCGGGAGCTGCCGGAGCTTTTCGCCATGATCGCCTCGGACCGCCAGAACCGGGTGATGGTGTTCACCGGCTCCGGCGATGAGTTCATCGGCATGGGCGAAGAAGCCGGGCCCAACCCATTGGCTCAAGGCCGCATCAGCCCCGCCGCCTGGGAGCAGATCATCCACGAGGGAAACCGCCTGGTCCATCAGATGCTGGAGATCGATGTGCCCATCATCTGCGCCCTCAACGGCCCGGTGACCGCGCACTCCGAGCTGGCGGTGCTCTGCGACATCGTGATCGCCGCGGACCATGCCTTCCTCCAGGACGCGCCGCACTTTCCCGGCGGGCTGGTGCCGGGAGACAGCATGCAGATCGTGTGGCCCATGCTGCTGGGACCCAACCGCGGCCGTTACTTCCTGTTGACCGGTCAGAAGATCCACGCTGCGGAGGCGTTGCAGCTGGGGGTGGTGGGCGAGGTGCTGCCGGCCGAGCAGGTCCTGCCCCGGGCCATGGAGCTGGCCGCGGGGCTGGCTAACCAGAACCCCATCTTGTTGCGCCACACCCGCCACGTGCTGACCCGGCCGTGGAAGCGTGCCATGGCCGAGGACCTGCATCTGGGCTTGGCGCTGGAGGGCATCGCTTCGCTGTCGGCCCGGGTGCGAGAGCAAGCGTAGGCCCAGCGCTCGGTCACAACGGCTGGCCCCGCCCGTTGACGAAATGGTCGAGCAGGTGACCGTTGGTGTGCAGCTGTGCCAACGTCTCGGCGTCGAGGCCTACCAGATCATGCCATACCGCATGGTTTGCGGCGGCGAAGGGGCACAGACCTTCCCATCGCAGCGGTGGGCCGTTCCAGTGCCAAAGATGGCCTGGATAGTCGTGGAAGCCGACCTCGTCAGAACCGTTGCGACGAAAGAAGCCCCGAGACCGTAAATGGGGATCCTCAGCCAGGTCGGCCTCCCCCAACACCGGGGCGGCGATGATTCCAGCGTCCTGGCAGCGGCGAGTCACGTCCCAACGGTCCTGCGTGGCAGTCCAGGTGCCGATCAATTGGTCCAGCTCGTCATGATTGGCGCGCCGGGCGGTTTCGGTGCCAAATCGTTCACATGACGCCCAGGTCGGCTCATCCATGAGCTGACACAGCGCCACCCAGGCATGGTCGGAGTCGATGGACAGCACCACCCAGCAGTTCTCGCCGGCGCACGGGTATGCGCCTTGGGGGGCGTGCACCAGGTGACGGTTGCCGATGCTCACGTGGGAGCGGCCGGTACGGGCGGCGTCGATGAGGTATTCGCCGATGAGGTTCAACATGTTCTCGGTCTGGGCCAGCTCGACCAGCTCGCCGGTGCCGGTGCGGGCCCGTCGGCGCAACGCCATCAGCACCGCGGCGGCCCCGGCGGCACCGCTGGCGGCGTCCATGTAGTACACCGGACCCACCATGGAAGGTGGCAACTCGGGGTAGCCACGCAGCGAGGTCAGCCCGCACAGCGCCTCGAAGTTGGATCCGAAACCCACAAAGGACGCCATCGGACCGTGCAAGCCCAACGCCGGCATGCGCAGGTAGATCAGCTGGGGATTGCGCTCGTGCAGCGCCTCCCAGCCGATGCCCAGCTTGTCGACCACACCGACGGAGTTGTTCTCCACGATCACATCGGCGTGCTCCACCAGCCGCAGGAAAGCGTTCAGGCCTTCGGGACGGCGCAGATCGACGGTGACGGAGCGCTTGTTGCGGGCGTGGATGTTGAAAAAGGCGTTGCGGTTCCAGGGGTTTGTCCCGGGATCGTTGTCCGGATAGGCACACATCCAAGCGAGGTTGTCGAGTTGGGAGACGGGTGGGCGGGCCACCGCGCCCCGGGTGCCGTTGAAGATGTAGGGGTTTTCCACCCGGATGATGTCGGCACCGAGGTCGCCCAGGAGCATCGTGGTGTACGGCCCGGCCCAGACCTGGGTGAGATCGAGCACCCGGATACCCTCGAGCGGCAACCGGACCGGGCGAGTGGCGTCGGCGGGGGTCGTGTTGCGGGCGCCGTCGGATCGATTCGACGTCGATTCGGCGAGTTGGGCGAGTTGGGCGACTTCGGCGCGGACTGCAGCGGTGTGCTCGCCGAGGCGGGGGGCAGGACGGCGAAGGGCCCAGCCGTGGTTGACCCGCCAGGGCGGGCCCGGCTGGCGCAGCGGTCCCGCCACCGGATGGTCGACCTCGACGAAGAACGTCCGCAGGGCCAGGTGTTCGTCCGCCACCACCTCAGCCGTGGTGCGCACCGCGGTCACCGGCCAATGGTGGGGCTGCGCGGCGGCCATGGCCTGGGTGGTGGTGCGCTCGGCCAACCAACCGTACAGCGCACCCTCGACCAACGACGGGACATCGGGATCGCTGACCCAGGAGGGATCCGACAACAGCGCACCCAGGTCCTCATCTTGGAGGGTACGGACCAATCGGGGGGCGTAGGCCGGTGGCGTCCCGATTTGCACCCAGCCGTTCGCCGCCGGGTAGATGCCGGTGGGCAGCAGGCCCTGGGCGTCCATGGAGGGACGGTCCATGGTTCGGCCGTTGTAGAGAAACTGTTGCAGAAACACCATGCGTCGGTCGATGGACGCGGCCTGGGTTTCGAAGTTGGACACGTCGATGAGGGTGCCGGCACCGCTCTGTTCGGCCACCAACAACGCCCCCAGCGTGGCCACCGCGGCGACGGTGCCGCACTGGTAGGCGATGAGCTGGCCGGCCAGCTTCAGCGGCTCCCGTTCGGCCAGCCCGGTGGCCAGCATGGGCCCACCCATGGCGTACAGGGCGATTTCTGAGGCCCGCATGGCTGCGTAGGGGCCGTCTTGACCGAAGGGGGTGATGCGGGTCAGCACCAGGTCGGGTTTGGCTGCCACCATCGTGGTCCAGCTCAAACCCAACGCCTCCAGGTGGCCCGGAGGCAGGGCATCGAGCACGATGTGGGACCGGGCTGCGAGGGACAGGACCAGCGCCGCATCGGGCGGAACCGCCTCCCCGGGGCGCTGAGGGACGGCCAGGTCGGCCAGCACACTTCGCTTGTTGGTGTTCAGGTGCAGGTGCAACGCGGACTGTTCTGCGACCACGACCGTGGGATCCTCACCGGGGAACGGGCCCCAATGACGAACCGGATCTCCCTCAGGAGGTTCGATCTTGATGACCTCAGCACCGAAATCAGCGAGCAGCTTGCCGGCGTAGCACACGGCCACGCCACCTCCCAGCTCCAACACCCGCACGCCCTGCAACGGCTGGGGCAACGCGGCGTCCGTCATGGCCTGGGACAGTAACGGACCATGGCCGCTGGTGCGTTCGCCCGCCGCGTCATCCCAGGGACACGCGACACCCCCCGGGCCTGGCAGGATGGCGCCGATCTGACACCCAGGGGGAACACCAGATGACCACGTCGCCAAACGCGCCCAGCCACGGGTTCAAAGATGGTCCGTTGACCGGCATCCGGATCATCGACCTGTCCGCAGTGATCTCGGGACCCTTTGGCACCGCCATGCTGGCCGATCAGGGTGCGGACGTGATCTCGGTGGAACGGTTCGATGCGCCGGACGTGGTGCGTGCTTCGGGTCCGCTGGTGCCGGGTTCGGGCATGAGCGCAATGTTCGCCTCCATGAACCGCAACAAGCGCAATATCGTCATCGACTTCAAGCAGGAAGCGGGCCGGGCCCTGCTGAAGGAGTTGGTGAAAGACGCCGACGTGGTGGTGCAGAACTTCCGCCCCGGTGCGCTCGAACGGCTGGGCGTCGGCTGGAACGTGCTGTCGGAGATCAACCCTGATCTGATCATGTGCTCCGTCAGCGGTTTCGGCACGGACGGGCCGTACTCGCATCGGCCGGCGTTCGACCCGGTGGTGCAGTCCGTCGCGGCATACCCCTGGGTCCAGGAGGACGAAAACGGCAGGCCCAACCTGATGGCCACCGCGGTGTGCGACAAGGCCACGTCCATGCAGGTGGCGCAATCCATCCTGGCGGCGTTGGTGGCCCGGGCCAATGGGGCCGGCGGTCAGCACATCGAGTTGGCCATGGTGGACGTGGCGGTGCATTTCCTGTGGCCCGAGGCGATGTGGAAGAACACGTACCTTGATCACACCATTGACGACATGCCCAACCTGAATGAGATCTACAAGTTGTACCGAACCACAGATGGTTGGGCCATGGTGTACTCAGTGGCCACTGAGCGGCACTGGAAATCGATGTGCAACGTGCTGGGTCGGCCCGATCTGGCCGACGACCCGCGCTTTGCTGATCTCCAGGGCCGGGTTCGCTTCGGGGCTGCAGTGAATGACGAGATTCAGGCCATCACCGCCACCATGAGCACTGACGAGCTGGTGAAGTTGATGGACGATGCCGACGTGCCGGTGGCGCCGGTGAACACCAGGGCCTCCATGATCGATGATCCGCACATCCGTCATCGTGGGCTGCTGGTGGAGAGCGACCATCCGGCGGTGGGTCGCATCCGTCAGGTCCGACCGCCGGCCCGCTATTCGAAGACGCCCTCCACCCTCCGCCGTCACGCCCCCGGCTTCGGCGAGCACACCGACGAGATCCTTGGTGACGTACTGGGCCGTACGGCGGAACAGATCGAGGAGCTTCGCCGGCAGCGCATCGTGCTGTAGAGCGTCGCCGTCTGGTCGCTCAGCTACGCAGTCACGCCACACAGGCCCGAAGGGTCCTGATGAATGTCACACGACTACACCAACACAGTCCTGTGCGAGCGACGCAGGCCCGGGCTTTGGACATCATCTGCGCCAACGACGCTGCACCGACCGGTGTGGGCAGGGCGACTGCGCTTCCTCCGGTACCGCATCGCCAGACACTTCGCTCGCGGCCCATTGGCGACGTCGCCGGTCCCCCTTCCCGCGCCGAGCGCGGAGACGAGGGTGGCGACCGCACGGTCAGACCGGGCCGAGCTCCCGCTCCAGCACGGCCCCGGCATCGAGCAGGCCATCATCACGCCAGCGGGCGCCGATCAGCTGAACGCCCACCGGTAGCCCCGCCCCGCCCCTACCAACCGGTATGGTCAGCGACGGCGCGCCCAACAGCGTCCACACCCGACAGAACACCGGATCACCGGTGGTGTCCATGGCGGGGGCCTCACCGACCACGGCCGGGGTGAGCAGGGCGTCGAAGCCACCACTGACCATGAGCGCATCGAAGGCCGCCCGACCGACCTCGGCCGCCACGTGGGCCTCGGCGTAGCGTTCCATCGTGGTGGCGTCGCCGATGGCCAGCAGCTTGCGCAAACCCAGCGACAACAGCTCCTCGTGCGTGGCCCGTTCCCACGCCAAGGAGCGCGATCCCTCCCGGAACATAATCACCTGGGCGTGATCCGCCAACGACGCCAGCGCCCCAAGGGGATCCACCTCCACCACCTCGGCTCCTGCCGCCCGCCAAGCGTCCGCCGCACGATCCAAGGACGCCGTGCTGTCGCGATCCGCCGCGGGCCACTGATGGCTGCGATACAAACCGATGCGCAGCCCCGCCGCCTCACCCCCGCCCGGTCCGCCGCCGCCGCCTGTGCCACGGCCACCGTGACTGCCGCCACCGCCACCGTCGAGCGCGCCCACGGCCGCCACACCGGTCAGCGCCAAATGCACCGCGGCCAGATCGGCCACGGTCCGGGCAAAGTACCCCACGGTATCCAAGGACGGTGCGAACGGGTTCACCCCGCTGATCGGTACCGAGTGGTATGTCGGCTTGAACCCTGCAACCCCACAAAACGACGCCGGCCGAATGACGGAACCGGCGGTCTGGGTGCCGAACGCCACCCGCACCATGCCCGCCGCCACCGCCGCCGCCGAACCGCTCGAGGACCCACCGGGAGTGCGGGTGACGTCGTGGGGGTTGGTGGTCACCGTCGGTGTCAGCACCGCGAACTCGGTGGTCGCCGTCTTGCCGGCCACCACCGCGCCGGCTGCACGGGCCAACGCCACACAGGCCGCATCAGCCGCTGCCCGTCGGCCCCGGTAGATGGGTGAGCCTCGTTCGGTGGTGCCCTCGACGGTGTCGATGATGTCCTTCACCCCGAGCGTGAATCCCTGCAACGGGCCACCGGGGGCACCCACCACGGACGCCCGCAACTGCTCGGGCGGAACCCGCTGCACCCAGGCCCGTACCCGACCCTCATGGCCGGCCACCGCTACCTCCTCCGCTTCGAGGTGGGCCAATGCCCGCTGGCGATCGGTGCTGGCGCTCATGGACGTGACCTCCGCTGCGGACCGCTTGCCCGACACTCGTCCCATCTTGGTACACCCTCCGGGGGGAAACCTGGGAAGGTGACAGGGTGCGCTCGCTGCTGTTGATCGATCCCGACGGCATGGTGGTGTTGGCCGACGTGGACACCGGCGCCCGGTACCGCTTCGATGACCTGCCCACTGAGGAACGGCCCGGCAATCCAGCCCCGGCCCGCACCGCAGTGTGGTCCGCCAGCGGCGAATGGACCGCCTGGTCAACCGGGGACGTCGAGCCCGCCGAGAGCCACGCGCCGCACAGGTCCCACGAGTCTGAGCCCCTGCCCGAGGTACGGCTGCACCATGAGGGCGCGTCCGCCAATGTGGTGTTGGTCGCAGCCCAGCGCTCGGTCTACCTCGGCCCGAGCCCCAGCGGCCGATACCTGAGCCACCTCTCACCCGGACCATTGGGCCCCGAACTGGCCGTGTCCGACGTCCACAGCGGAAGGCTGCACGTGGTGGAGCGGGGCCGGCCCATGTTCTGGTCGTGGTCGCCCGATTCAAGTTGGCTGGCAATCCACGTGGAGAACCGGGTGGTGCTGGCCTCGCCCACCGGCGCAGAGGAGGCGGTGCTGCTCACCGAGGACGCCGCCAAAGACGCCTTCATGGTCCCGTGGTGGACCAGCGACGGCCGGGTGCTCTACGGCCGGGCCGGCGGCATCCACGCTGCCCTACCCGACGGTACGTCAGAGGCGTTGGCCAACCTGGGCCCCGGGCGCTTCATTCCCGACCCCGACGGCCGCCGCCTGGCCATGTTCGACGAGATCGACAACGGCGCGGCCCTGGTGATTCTTGATCTGCTCACCGCTGAGCGCACGGTGGTCAGCCGCGAGCAGGTGATGGCCTTCGCCTGGTCGCCCGAGGGTCGACGGCTGGCGGCGCTGGTGGCGGTCGACCCGGCGCAGGTGCAATGGATCGTGCACGACGGGGACACGCTGGTGCGGCTGACGCCGTTCCGCCCCTCACCAAAGTGGCAGCGCGAGGTTGTCCCCTTCTTCGAGCAGTACACCCAAAGCCATACCGTATGGTCTGCGGATGGGCGTCAGCTGGTGGCCCCGGGGATCGATGCCCAAGGTTCCGGCGAGGCCCTGGTGCAGACCGTCGATGCCGTGGTTCCGACCGAGTACGTGCCCGGAGCCTGCTTGGCATGGTGGGCCAACCCGTGAACACCCCACCCCGGTGCACGGCGCCGGGTCGGCCGCCACCGCCCCGTACCATTCAGCATGGTGCGGGGACCCGCTGGCCCGGGATCAGATCCCGGCGGGGCCACGAATCAGGGCGCCAGCGGCACCAGGTTGCACCGCAAACCGGCCACCGTGACGGACCCCTCGGTATGTTCGAGCCCGGCCGCGGGCGGCGGCATCGATGATCCCCAGCAGTGCGGTGCCGTCCACACACGTCACGTCGATGGCACCCAACCCCTCGGGACGTTCTTCGTGGGCCACGAAGCGGAGCAAGGCGTTTTTCAACTGGATGACGTCCACCCCGTCGACGGAATGCGGTGCCGTGCCGAGCAGCTGGCCCCATCGCCTTACCACCGCCGCCGGATCAGCGGGGGGCGAGGATCTGGTCCACCTCGAACAGGGTGCCACCGGTGTCCTTGGGATGCAGCTGCATGTCGATGATGTCCTCGGGCACCTCAAAGGCATGCACCAACCGAACCCCCAGGTCATCCACCCGCTGGCGCATGGTGGCGAAGTCGTTCGTCTGGCAGATCACCATGTAGCCACCGTCGCCCCGGCGTTGCAGGAACCGCTCGCCGGCGCTGCCCGATGACCCCGGTAGCGGTGACACCAGCTCGAGGAACTGGTTGCCGATGGGGTCGCGGTGGCACAGCTCGACGCCGAACACCTCGCAGAACTGCTGGAGCACCGCCTCGAGATCCGCAGCCACCACGGCGATCTGACGCAAGCGAAGCCACCTGGCATCACGGTACCCTTCCCGCCGGCCGCCACATCTCGGCGAACCCCGCCACGTTCGGGCTGGTGCCATCAAACCAGGGCCCACTGCGCAACGTGCCAGATGGTATGTCCGTGTGGGCCCAGCCCCAGCGCTGTCCGGTCGGCTCGTCCCCCGGCCGGTTCCAGATCAGCCCGCCCCGTGCCGCGGCCACCGAGCCGTGGACATGCGCGTCGGCCGGCAACGACCCCACCACACGATGGCTGCGCCAACCATCAGTGTCGATCTCGTAGCGGTCCGAGCCCACAAACACCTCGCCCCGCACCAGCGCCGGCTGCTCGTACCCGCCCGCCGTGACCTGTCGTCGGGTGGGGGACATCTCCCAGTCCAGCTCGAAGCCGAACGGCACCCGCAGCCCCCGATCCTCCGCGGGGTGGTCCACCGCCAGAGCAAAGGCCTCCAACCCCAGCGACCAGTGCTCGAAAGGGATCTCGATGTTGTGGTCGGCCCACAATCCCGAGGCCCGAAGCTCGAACCCGCTGCGACGCGGCGCCCGCTCGGTCAGGGTCACCAGCGCCTCGCCCGGCCGGAACAGGTGGGCGGCATACCAGGCGTGGCGTGACCCGGGATCGGTCCACAGTTCCACCCTCAGCGCCACCGCCTGGGTCAGCGTTGGGGACCACAGCTCGAAGACGTAGAGCTCGGGCGTCAATCCCGGCCGCTCGCGCCACACTGCTCCTGCCGACGTTGTCAGTTCCGGCTGGTCGGTAGCGTCAGTCAACATGACTCCCTTCGCCAGCGACGAGTGGGTGCGCCAACTGGACCTGGCCCTGCAGCACCTGGCGCTGCACGGACCAGCCTTGCGGGTGCGGTATCGCTTCACGCTGACCGAGGACGTCAGCCAAGGCGGCGGTAACGACCGTGGTGTGCGCGAGATCGGTTACGACCTGGACCTCGGCGACGGGGCGCGGGCCCATCGAAGCGGCATGCCGGGCCCGGCGGATGGGCCAAACGTGCCTGGCATCACCGTGGTGACCCTCACCCAGCCGTTGGCGCTCGCCGCCGCCGTGGCCGCCGGTGAGGAATCGGCCCAGCGGGCGCTGCTTCGTGGGGACATCACCGTCGCCGGCGATGTCACGGCGTTGTTGGCCTGGGCCCCCGCCCTCGAGCGGATCGACGCCGCCATGGCCCCGCTGCGGTCCCGCACCAACTGGACCGCGTAGACCGGCCGAGTCGGCCCGACCGGCAGGCTCAGATCAACTTGAGCTCGGTGACGGCGTCGCGCTCCTCGGCCAACTCGGCCACCGAAGCGTCGATCCTGCCCCGGGAGAAGGCGTCGATCTCAAGGCCCTGCACGATGGTGTAGGTGCCGTCGGCGCAGGTCACCGGGAAGGAGGACATGAGCCCCTCGGCCACCCCATAGGACCCGTCAGAGGGGATGGCCATGGAGGCCCAGTCACCGTCGGCGGTGCCCATCACCCACGTGCGCACATGGTCGATGGCCGCGTTGGCTGCTGATGCCGCCGAGGACAGCCCCCGGGCGTCGATGATGGCCGCCCCCCGCTTGCCCACGGTGGGGATGAAGTCGCTCTCCAACCAGGCCTGGTCGTTGACCACCTCGGCAGCGTTCCGACCGTCGATCTCGGCGTGGAAGATGTCGGGGTACTGGCTGGCGGAGTGGTTGCCCCAGATGGTCATCTTCTTGACCGAACCGACCCCCACCCCCGCTTTGGCGGCCAGTTGCGCCACGGCTCGGTTGTGGTCGAGCCGGGTCATAGCGGTGAATTGCCCGGGGTTCAGCTGGGGGGCGTTGCGCATGGCGATGAGAGCGTTGGTGTTGGCCGGGTTGCCCACAACCAGCACCTTCACCGAGCGGGAGGCCGAATCGGACAGCGCCTTGCCCTGCACCGTGAAGATGGCGCCGTTGGCAGAGAGCAGATCGGCCCGCTCCATGCCGGCCTTGCGGGGCATGGCACCCACCAGCAGGGCGTAGTCAGCGTCGCCGAAGGCCTCATCGGCGTTGTCGGTGGGGATCATGCCGGCCAGCAGCGGGAAGGCACAATCCTCCAGCTCCATGCAGACGCCACGCAGGGCACCGAGGGCCGGGGTGATCTCCAGCATCTGCAGGACCACCGGCTGATCCGGACCCAGCATCTGACCGCTGGCGATGCGGAACAGCAAGCTGTAGCCGATCTGGCCAGCAGCACCGGTGACGGCGACACGCACGGGGGGCTTCATGGCACCGCAAGTTAGTCGGGGTCACCGGCCGAGCCGGAAACCGCCCGATTGCGTCACCCGCCACATGGGTTTCCCGGCGGCGCCGACATCGTGGAAGTGTGGTTCCCGATGCAACCGAGCACAGACACGGCGGCGGCGGTCACGGGCGATATCGCGGTCTCGGGCAACACGCTGGTACGCCTGGCCGGCCGTGACGTGCCGTACAAGCACATCGTGGCGGTGGCCTTCGTGCTGGGGCTGTTCATGGAGATCCTGGACACCACCATCGTCAATGTGGCGGTGCCCACCCTCACCCGGGATTTCAACACCGACGTGAACACCATCGAGTGGGTGGTCACCGGGTACCTGCTGAGCCTGGCGTTGTGGATTCCCTGTTCGGGATGGTTGGGGGACCGTTTCGGCACCCGCCGGATCTTCGTGTTCGCCCTGATCATGTTTACCGCCGCCTCGGCGCTGTGCGGGCTGTCGTGGAACATCGGCTCACTGATCGCCTTCCGGGTGCTGCAGGGCGTGGGTGGTGGGATGTTGACCCCGGTGGGCACGGCCATGCTGTTCCGGGCCTACCCGCCGGCGGAGCGACCCCGGGCCTCCTCGCTCACCGCCAGCGTCAGCGTTCTGGCCCCCGCGGTGGGACCGCTCATCGGCGGGGCCCTGGTGCAACACGCCAGCTGGCGGTGGATCTTTTACGTCAACCTGCCCATCGGTCTTGTCGGGGTGTGGTTCGCGTTGCGGTATCTGCGCAACGACGTCCAGCCCGGCACCGGCCGATTTGACATCCCAGGATTCCTGCTGTCTGGCCTGGGGCTGGCGGCGCTACTGTTCGGCCTGGCCGAAGGACCGATTCGGGGCTGGAGCTCGCCGCTGGTGTTGGGCTTCCTGATCGGCGCCGTGGTGCTGTTGGTGACGCTGGTGTGGGTGGAGACCCACATCGATTTTCCGTTGCTGGATCTGCAGTTGTTGAAAGATCGCTCGTTTGCGGTGCCCAACATCGTGTCCTTCCTCAGCTTCGGCGCGCTGATGGGGCTGTTCTTCCTGTTGCCGCAGTTCCTGCAGGGCCCGGCCGGTTATTCCCCATTCGAATCGGGTCTGACCACCGCGCCCCAAGCGGTGGGGGTCATCATCTCGGCTCGCATTACCGGCGCCTACCTCTATGCCCGCATCGGCCCCCGCCGACTGGTCATGTTCGGAATGGCCTGGACGGGGTTGCTCACCCTGTTCTTCTGGACGGTGCAGATCGACACCAGCCCGTGGTGGATCCGGCTGCTCATGGTCTGCCGGGGCCTGGGCATGGGCCTCACCTTCATCCCGCTGCAGGCGGCGGCGTTCGCGCAGATCCGGCAGGAGAAGAGCGGGCGGGCCTCGGCGCTGTTCTCAGCACAACGCCAAGCCGGGGCCGCGGTGGGGGTGGCGGCGCTGGCCACGTTGCTGATCTCGCGCCAACACGCGCTGGTCGGTTCGCTCCAAGGCCCCGCCGCCATCCCGGCCCAGGTCGACGCGTTCCATCAAGCGGTGCTGGGCGCGGCGTTGCTGTCCATCATCGGCGTGGTCGCCGCCTTCTTCATCCACGATCGTGACGCCGCCGCCACCATGGTCCGCCGTACCAAACCGTCCGGTACGGCAACGCCGGCACTGGCACGGGCACCCGCTTCGACGCCCGCCGCCCCGCCCGCACCGGCGTCCACCCCAGCGCACGGCTGATCTCGCTCGGGCGCACCAGGGCCTCGACGGAAGCTCGTTCCGACATTGGCGAGCTTCGTGCAACGTCCTCGACGACAGACCAATTTCGTAACGCAACGTTGCTGGTCACAGGCTGGGCCAGCCGCGAGATGCTGGGCCTGCGGTGAAGAACTGGCCAATGATGCGGCCCTGGGCCCTGGCGCAACGGGCGACTGGCGGCCGGCGTACCCGGTACAGGCCAACGCTCCGGGGAATGCGTGATCGTGACATCGGGCCGAGCCTGCAAGACTGCTGGGCCGTGAACGACGCCGCCGACGCCATCGACGCCATCTTGCTGCCAGCGGGCTTCTCCGCCCACGTCGCCAACATCGGGATCAAGGACGAGACGACCGATTTCCTGGTGGTGGCGTCCGCGGTGCCGGCCGCGGCCAGCGCGGTGTTCACCCGTTCCCGATTCGCCGGACCGTCCGTGCTGCTGTCACGCCGGCATGTGGCCGATGGTCAGCTCCGGGCGGCGTTGGTGGTCTCCAAGAACGCCAATGTGGCCACCGGCGAACAGGGCGCTGCCAATGCCGCCGAGCTGGCCGTGGGCGTGGGCCGGGCCCTTGGTTGCGCCCCCGAGGACGTACTGGTGACTTCGACGGGGGTCATCGGCCGGCAGTATCCGATGGAGCGGGTCCGGGCCCACCTCGCCGCGCTGCCCACCCCGCCCTACCGGGTGACGCACGCCGCCATCGCCGCCGCTGCCATGATGACCACTGACACCGTGGCCAAATACGCCGAGGCCGCCGTGGGAAACGCCCGCATCGTGGGCCTGGCCAAGGGCGTGGGCATGATCGAGCCCGACATGGCCACCATGATCACCCTCATCTTCACCGACGCCGCGGTGGACGCGGCCCAGCTTGATGAGTGCTTCCGGAGGGTGGTGGAGCATACGTTCAACAGCCTCAGCGTGGACACCGACACCTCAACGTCGGACACCGCCGCCATCTTGGCCAACGGGTTGGCCGGTCCGGTGAATCCCGCACAGTTCGAAGCGGCACTGGCCTCGGTGTGCACCTCGCTGACCCGGCAGCTGGCCCGAGACGGCGAGGGTGCCACCAAGCTGCTGCTGGTCACCGTCACCGGCGCCCGGGACGACGCCCAGGCCAAGCGGGTGGCCAAGGCCATCGTCAACTCGCCGTTGGTGAAGACCGCGGTGCACGGGGCCGATCCCAACTGGGGCCGCGTCGCCATGGCCATCGGCAAGTGCCACGACGACACGGACATCGACGAGCAACGGGTCACCATTCGCTTCGGTGAGTTGCAGGTGTACCCCGGCCAACTCGACGACGCCGGCCTGGCGCAGCTGGCGAACACCATGCGGGCCGAGGAGGTCCACATCCACGCCGATCTCGGCATCGCCACCGGCGCTTGGACGGTCTACGGCTGCGATCTGTCCGACCAGTACATCCGGATCAACGCCGACTACACCACCTGAGTGGCATCGGTGATGCGGTACACCCGTCGGGCGGTCCCCCGAAACAGGTGCGCCCGTTCTTCCGTCGAGTATCCGGCGCTGACCTTCTTGAACGCGTTCCACAACACGGTGTAGCTACAGGACTCGCTGTCGACAGGAAAGTTTGATTCGAACATGCAGCGGTCCGGGCCGAAGGTGTCAATGCAGAATCGCAACTGATCACCCCAACGCTCCAGAAGCTGACCCGACGTCGGCGGCGCGTCCCAGGTGTGGAAATCAGTGCCGAAACGGCTCATCCCGATCCCGCCCACCTTGAGCGTGATGTTGGGAAACGCCGCCAAGTGCACCATCGCGGCGCGCCACACCGCTTCGACCTCGGTCCGTTTCCCGGCGTAGGGGCCGATCCCCACGGGGGCGCCGATGTGGTTCAACACGATCGACAGCTCAGTGAACGCCGCCGCTAACTCCGCCACCTCACCGAGCTGCGGGTGATACTGCCACGCCTCGAAGCTCAGCCCCATACCGCTCAGCACGGTGAGGCCTCGGCGGAAATCATCCTGGCGGTACAGGTGCGGCGGCGGGTTGGTGTGAGAGGCGGCGATGGCATCGGAGGCGTCCCAGGCGCCCACGTGACGGATGCCCCGGAACCGTCCCCCCGCCGCGGCCACGTGAGCCTCCAACACCGGGCGCACATCCGGGCCCAGGGTCATGTCGGCAAAGCTGACGATGGCGGCGATGGTGGCGCCGGCGGTGTGCTCGCTGCGGGCGGCCCGGTCGGCCACGAACTCGGTCTCCCCCACTGGCCGCATCGCCACCGGACCGTCAACCCGATAGGCGGCGGCACAATCGATGAACACCGTGTCCACCACGTTGTGCCCGGCGTCGGTGTCCATCAGCAGATCCTCGAGGTCATAACGGGGAAAGCGCGAGGTGGGCTCGGGCCACAGATGGTGATGAGGGTCGCAGATCTCCAATTCAGGTTCGATCACCGCTTCAGAGGTGAGGGCCAGCCAGTCACGACGCAACATCACGCATCCACCTCAGTCATCAACCAGGGCCCGCAGTCGCTCCACCGTGCGCACCGGGTCAGGCCCGACAGGGTTGACCGACAGCACCGTGACCCCGGCCTCCTTGAACGCACCGATGCGTTCGCGCACATAGCTGGGCGGACCCACCAGATGGGCCCGTTGCAGGAACTCCAACGGCACCTTGGCCGCCGCTTCCCGCTTGTGCCCGTCGAGGTACAGGTCCTGAATGTGGATGGCCTCTTCCTCGTAGCCGTAGCGACGAGCCAGATCGTTGTAGAAGTTCTTGTCCCGGGCGCCCATCCCACCCCAGTACAACGCCACCTGGGGCCGGGCGGCGTCAAGCACCTTGGCCTGCGCCTCGCCCACCAGGTGCTCGCCGATGGCCACCATGCCCCCGGCGGAGATGTCCAACGGTGCCAGCGCCGGATCCCGGCGGGCCAGGCCGGACTTGAGATCATCGCCCCACACCTGGGCGAAACGATCAGGCTCAAAGAAGACCGGCAGCCACCCGTCAGCGTGGGCTGCGGTCTCGCGCACCGACAGCCCCTGCAACGACGCCCACCAGATGGGCACGGTGGCCCGTACCGGATGGTTGATGAGCTTGAGCGGCTTGCCCAGCCCGGTGCCCTGACCGGCCGGCAACGGCAACTGCACCACCTTGCCGTCATACACCAGCGGCTCACGGCGCAGCGTCATGCGCACCACATCAATGTATTCCTTGATGCGCTGCATGGGCTTCTCATAAGGAATCCCGTGGAAACCCTCCACCACCTGTGGACCGGAGGCGCCCAGGCCCAGGATGAAGCGCCCGTTCGAGACCATGTCGCAACCGGCGGCGGTCTGGCCCATCAGCGCCGCCGTCCGGGAATACACGTTCACGATGCCGGTACCGATCTGGATGCGGTCCGTCACCGCTGACAGGTAGCCCACCTGGCTGATGGCGTCATAGCTGTACGCCTCGGCCAACCACACGATGTCCAGGCCCGCCTTCTCGAGTTCCTGGACCCGGGCCACCCCGGCGCGGAAGTCACCCGAGTAGTGCATCGACATGGCCAGCTTCATGGCGGATCTCCTGGTTACGGGGGCGGTGAGCGTGGTGGCCGACGCTATCGCGAGCCACTGAGGGACCCCGCTCTAACCTGCCCACCATGTGGTTGCTCTGGTTGATCGGTGTTGTGCTCGCGGTGCTGGCGATTTGGATCGGCCTGGTGGCCATCTACGACGTCACCCAACGCCGACACGCCATCTTGCACAACTTCCCGGTACTGGGCCACTTCCGGTATGTCCTGGAGAAGATCGGTCCGGAGCTGCGCCAGTACATCGTCACCGACAACGACGAGGAGCGACCGTTTTCCCGGGATCAACGGCGCTGGGTGTACGCCAGCTCCAAGAAGGAGAACGAGTACTTCGGTTTCGGTTCCGACAACGACTTCGATCGGGCCAACCCCGGCTACATCATCGTCAAGCACAGCGCCTTCCCCCACCCGCCGACGGTGTCCGATGCCGATGCCACCCATCCGCTGCCCGCGGCCAAGGTGGTGGGGGCCTGGCGGGGGCGGCGCCAGGCGTTCCGGCCAGCGTCCGTGGTGAACATCTCCGGCATGAGCTTCGGATCACTCTCCGGGGCCGCGGTGGAGGCAATGAACCGGGGAGCCAAGCTGGCCGGTTGCTGGCAGTCCACCGGAGAGGGCGGCCTGTCCACGTTTCATCAGAACGGTGGGGACCTCCTGTTCCAGATCGGCACCGGATACTTCGGGGTACGGAACGCGGCCGGCGACTTTGACATGGCCCGGTTGGTGGACCTGGTGGCGGCCAACCCGGTGCGGGCCATCGAGGTCAAGCTGTCCCAGGGCGCCAAGCCCGGACTGGGCGGAATGTTGCCGGGCGCCAAAGTATCCCCGGTGATCGCCAAGGTGCGCGGCATCGAGGTGGGCAAAGACTGCATCTCCCCGGCATACCATCGGGTATTCTCCGACATCGACGGCATGCTGAGCTTCATCGAGTCCGTGGCCGACGCCACCGGCGTACCGGTCGGTATCAAGTCTGCGGTGGGTGACAGCACGTTCTGGCCGCAGTTGGCGCAACGCATGGCCGTCACCGGCACCGGGCCGGACTTCGTGATCGTCGATGGTGGCGAGGGAGGGACCGGGGCGGCACCGTTGGCGTTCTCCGATCATGTGGCGCTGCCGTTCCGCATTGGCTTTCCGCGGGTGTACCGGGCTTTCGCGGAGGCCGGCCTGCACCGCCACGTGGCCTTCGGGGGATCGGGCAAGTTGGGCTTCCCGGAGTCAGCGCTGTTGGCCTTGGCCATGGGTTGTGACTGGGTAGGGCTGGGCCGGGAGCCGATGTTGGCCATCGGTTGCGTGCAGGCCCAGCGTTGCCACACCGATCACTGCCCCACCGGGGTGGCCACACAGAGACCGTGGTTGGTAAAGGGCCTCGACCCCGACCTCAAGTCCGTGCGTTGCGCCAACTACCTGATCACGTTGCGCAAAGAGCTGCTGCGCATGGCTCACGCCTGCGGTCAGAGCCACCCCTCACTGGTCGGCCTGGAACGACTGGAGTTGCTCGATGGCAACGGCGGCGCCCGTGAGGCCGCCACCGTGTTCGGCTACCAACCCGGATGGGGCATGCCCGACGCCGATCAGGCCGAAGCCGTGGACCGCCTGGTTCGCACCGGCAGCTGAGCGGCGCCACCCGCCGAACGCGCATCGGCGGGCGCCAGCAGCGTTCAGTCAGCCCACAGCATCGTCACCGGCAGGGCCCAGATGCGCTCGCCCACCGGCACTGAATCGATCGCCGACCTTGTCCCGTAGCCCATGCAGTTGTTTCACGTCACCAAGCCCGACAGCGGGCGCCGCCTTGACCTCGACGGCGGAGATCGTGCCGTCGGCGTCCTCGAGGATCAGGTCAACCGCGGCGCCGTTTCGGTCCCGCCAGTGACGAATGGTGGGCTGGCGGTCCGACCAACCCAGCTGCTTCACCACGTCCATGGTCACGAAGGACTCCAACAGCGGCCCAGTCAAGGAACTCGTCGCCACCCCCAGGCCGTCGGCGTTGCGACCCAACAGTGCACAGGCCAGGCCAGTGTCGGTGATGACTACCTTGGGATGGCGCTTCTCACGGCTTGTCAGACTCGGCGTCAAGGACCCCACGAGTCAGCATCGGGAAGCGCTGAGACGAGATGCGTAAAACGCTTCCCGCCGGATCAGTCGGGATCAGTCGGGGTGAACGATGCAGACCGGACGCTTGGTTTCGTGGGGCAGCTTCATGGAGGTGGAGCCCAACACCAGGCCCCTGAGCGCGGACAACGCCCGTGCGCCGACCACGATGAGATCGGCATCCACCTCGTCCGCCACCCGCACCAGCGCCTCAACCGGTTGGTCTTCCTCAACCCGGGTTTCGAAGTCCACGCCGGCATCACGCAACGCGGCGCACCACACGTCGCGCAGCTCCACCTCGCAATCGGCCCGCAGCCTGGCGAAGTCCACCGGGGGCGCCACCTTGCCGAGATAGGACAACGGGTCAAAGGCATGGACCGCGTACACCGTGGCCCCCAGCGGTGCGGCCAGTTCGGCCACCCAGCGCATGGCCGTGAGCCCACCGGGGGAGCTCTCGGCCCCCAACACGATCCGTCGAACCGTCATGGGTGCGCCGCTTCCAGCTTCTTGGAGGTCTGCAGTGACCACACCACCGTGACGGTGAGCACCACGGCGATGAAGGCCAGCGAACCCAATGTGGGCAGGTGGTACCACTCCGAGATGATCATCTTGATGCCGACGTAGGCCAGGATCACACCCAGGCCCTTGTTGAGGTGCACCAGCTTGTCCTGGCTGGACGCCAGCAGGAAGTACAGCGAGCGCAAGCCCAAGATGGCCAGGGCGTTGGAGCTGAACACCACGAACTGGTCCCGGCTGATGGCCAAGATGGCGGGTACCGAGTCCACCGCGAACACCACATCGGTGGCCTCGATGAGGATCAGCACCACGAACAGCGGGGTGGCCAGGCGGCGACCGTTGGCCCGGGTGAACAGCTTCTGCCCGTCATAGTCCGAGCTCACTGGGATGATGCGCCGCACCACCTTGAGCAACGGGTTGTCCTCGGGATGGATCTCGTGGTCGCCGCTGCGGGCCACCTTGATGGCGGTGTACACCAGGAACGCCCCGAACACGAACAGCAACCATTCGAAACGGTTCAGCAGTGCCACCCCGGCGAATACGAAGACCGCCCGCAGCATCAACGCGCCGAAGATGCCCCAGAACAGCACCCGATGCTGGAACTGTTTGGGTACCGAGAAGTATCCGAAGATCACCGCCCAGACGAACACATTGTCCACCGAGAGGCTCTTCTCGATGATGTAGCCGGTGATGTACTGGCTGGCAGCGGTCCCGCCGAGCCAACTCCAGACCACGAACGTAAATGAAAGCCCCAGCGCTACCCAGCCGGCGCTGTGAATGGCGGCTTCTCTGATCGAAATAACATGGGCGTCGCGATGCAGGACGAACAGATCGAGCAGCAGGAGCACCACGAGGCCGACGATGAACGCGATCCACCCGGCGATTGGAACGTCGAATGTGGCGAGTTCGGCCGTGGAAGCCTCGCTGGCGAGCAGGAGCACCTGGGAAGTCTAGGACGCCCCCCTGCCGTAGCGGGGCGATGCGTGCTCGGGACCGTAGGCGCCCCGGCCGCTCACAAGCCGTGTCGCTTGAGCCAGGATTCGATCAGCGCCCCGGCGATGGACATGCCGCCACGGGGACAGGGGGGCAGCGCATCGGGCGGGAACCAGCCGGCCTCGACAATTTCCTCCTCCTGCAGCACGAGCTCCCCGCCGACGTAACGGGCCGTGAAGCCCAGCATGAGGGAATTGGGAAACGGCCAGGGCTGGGACCCGAAGTAGGTCACGTCAGCGATGTCCACGCCGACCTCCTCCTTGATCTCCCGGATGACGCACTGTTCGAGGTTCTCGCCAGGCTCCACGAAGCCGGCCAGGGTGGAGAAGAAGCGGCCCGGGAACTGCCGTCCCCACGCCAGCAGCGCCTCCTCCTCATCGCCCTCGCCTCGGGTGACCAGGGTGATGGTGGCTGGCGACAAGCGGGGGTAGGCAAGCAGCCCGCAGGCCGGGCACTTGAAGGCCCGTTCGTTGAGCTGGGCCTGCGTCGGGGTTCCGCAACGCCCGCAGAACTTGTGGGTCCGGCCCCAGGACACGATCTGCTCGGCCCGGCCGGCCAGCACCCACATGGGCTCTTCGATCTTGCCGTAGAGCTGGCGCAACGGCACCCACATGTGGTCGTCTGGTTCGTCCACGTGCTCGGCCACATCCACCCCGTAGACCCAGGTGCCGTCGAACATGCTGCCCAGCACATGGCGGTGCGCCGGACCCAGGTCGCTGAGCACGTCCGGTAGCGAGGTGGGCACGGCAAAGCCCCCCGAAGCGGCGACGACCAGGATCTCACCGCGGCGGACGGCCAGGAACAGGGCCGGATGATCTTCGTTGTCAGCGACTCGCATGTGGGGCTCGAACACGGTCGCATCGTAGGCCAGGCTGGGAAGCGGCGTTCAGGACCCCGGGTGGAGAGCGAACCGGGCCATGGTGGGGCGCCGACCCAACGCCACCTCGGCCACCAGTTCTCCGGTGGCCGGGCCGAACTTGAACCCGTGACCGGAACACGCCGAAGCAACGGTGACGGGCCCCCGCCGGTCGATCACGAAGTCCTCGTTGCCGGTAGACGTGTACAGGCAGGTGTCCACCGCCACCGGTTGGGGGTTCACGCCGGGCAGCAATCGCCGGGCGTGATCGCACACCCGGCGCAGCGCGTCAGCGTCTATGTCGAAGCTGCGCCGGTCGGGGTGGATGGCCGGACCCACCATGTGCTCGCCGAGCTTGACCCCCAAGCCCGGCTCCTCCAGGCCGTAGGTGACGAAGGCCCCGCGACCGGCGTGCTCGATGAAGCTGGGCCAGCGCGTGGAGGGCAACGCCGCTGGCGGGGCCGCGCCACCCTCGTTGAGGGCGAAATGGGCCGGTTGCTCCCGGCTCACCACCAACGGCGGCAGGCTCACCAACCCGGTGGCCAAATCCGCCAGCCAGGCACCCGCTGCCAGCACCACCTGGGGCGCCCGATAGGTGTCTGCGTCGGTGCGGACCTCGGCCAGCTCGCCCACCACCGCCACGGACCGCACCGGTTCCTGATAGCGGAACTCCGCACCGTGGGTGGAGGCGCAGCGGGCCAACGCGGCCACTGATCGTTCAGCCCAGCAGCGACCGCCCAAGGGCTGGAAGAGCACGGGCCCCGTGAAGGCGAACCCCGGCCAGCGTTCAGCGGCAGCGGCCGGATGAAGCCACTCGGCCGCTTCACCGGCGTCGCGCAGGCCGGCAGCGGTGGCGGCCACGCTGTCGTGGTGACCAAGGTCGATGCCCCCGGTGATCTCGAGCAGGGTCTCGCCGGCCTCATCCTCCAGCTGCCGCCACAGCTCCAGCGCCCGGCGCGCCAACTGCACGTAATCCGACTGCGGGTAGGCCAAGCGGAAGATGCGGGTGCCGCCATGGCTCGAGCCGTTGCGATGGCCGGCCTCGAAACGCTCCAGCAGGACCACATCCAACCCGCTTCGGGCCGCCCACCAGGCGGTGGCCGCACCCACCAGCCCGCCGCCCACCACCACCAGGTCGGCCTTTCGCATGGCCCGCCACGCTAGCAGCGGCCCGGACGCGGCTCGGGCGGCCCCCCGCAACGAGGAACCGCCCGAAGTGCTTCGTCATCGACCCCGAACGCTGACCCTGATGTGCGGGGCCGGTGGTCAGATGAGAGTGGGATCAACCAGCGTTGGCCGCGGTGTTAGTCCGCCATGGCCGGAGTGGCAGCTGCCAGCTCGCCGCCCATGGCCTCAGTCTTGCGCTTGGAGAAGGCGATGGCACCGATGAGCACCAGCAGCGCCACACCAGCGATGGTGAAGCGGGCGCCGTCGTTGTCACGCAGCTTGATGATGGCCGGCAGCGTCAGCAACGCCACCAGGTTCATCACCTTGATGAGGGGGTTCAGCGCCGGGCCGGCAGTGTCCTTGAACGGGTCACCAACGGTGTCACCGATGACCGCGGCCTTGTGGGCCTCGGACCCCTTGCCGCCCTCGTGACCGTCCTCGATGTACTTCTTGGCGTTGTCCCAGGCACCACCGGCGTTTGACAGGTAGTTGGCCATGAGCTGACCGGTGAGGATGACCGCGGCCAAGAAGGCGCCCAGGGCGGCGTACCCGATGCCGAAACCGACGATCACCGGGGTGAGCACCGCCAGCAGCGCGGGGGTGGCCAACTCCCGCAGCGAGGCCGCGGTGCAGATGTCGATGACCGGTCCGTAGTCGGGCTTGCGGGTGCCGGCCATGATCTGGCCGTCGGCGAACTGCCGGCGCACCTCCTGCACGACCACGCCGGCGGTACGACCCACGGCCCGGATGGCAAGGGCCGAGAACATGAAGGCAACGGAGCCGCCGATGAGCAGGCCGATGAAGGTCTTCACGTCGGCCACGTTGATCTGGGTTTCGATGGCATTGAAGATGGCGTCACCCTCAAGGGCGTTGCCGGCGTCATCGACCAGGCCCAACTCGCTGGCGATGGTCTCGATGTAGCTGGCGAACAACGCCACCGCGGCGATGACCGCCGAGCCGATGGCGAAGCCCTTGGTCACGGCCTTGGTGGTGTTGCCCACCGCGTCCAGGCTGACCATGATCCGCTCGGGCTCACCGTGGAACTCACCAGACATCTCCGCGATGCCCGCGGCGTTGTCCGAAACCGGACCGAACGTGTCCTCGGCCACGACCACACCGGTGGTGGCCAACATGCCCATACCGGTCAGCGCCACCAGATACAGCGAGAACTGCATGTTGCCGCCACCGAGCGCCAGGGCGGCACCGAGGGCCATGGCGATGGCGATGATGGCGTACACCGAGGACTCCAGACCGGAAGAGGTGCCGGAGAGAACCACGGTGGCGGGGCCGGTGCGGGTGGACTCCGCGATCTCACGCACGGGGCCATACTCGGTGCCCGTGAAGTACTCGGTCAGGCGGCTGACAACCTGAGCCAGGACCAGGCCGATGACCACGGCACCGAAACACTTCCAAGCGGCGTTGGTGGTGGTGCCGTCAATGGCCTCGTTGCCCACATACACCAGCGACAGGATCAGCGTGCCGATCACGGTCAGGATGCCGGCCACGAGAAAGCCCCGGTTGATGGGCTTGAGGGCGTTGGTTTCGCCCTCCTTGGCCTTGACCGCGAAGACCCCAGCGATGGAGGCCAACACGCCGATGGCCCGGGCCGCCAGCGGAAACACCAGGCCCAGCGCCGGGTTCATGCCCACGGAGTTGAACGCCGAGACACCCAGGATGATGGAGGCCACCAGCGTGACCTCATAGGACTCGAAGAGGTCCGCAGCCATGCCGGCGCAGTCACCCACGTTGTCGCCCACGTTGTCCACGATGGTGGCGGGGTTGCGGGGATCGTCCTCGGGGATGCCCGCTTCGACCTTGCCGACGAGGTCCGCGCCCACGTCAGCGGCCTTGGTGAAGATGCCGCCGCCCACCCGCAAGAACAGCGCCAGCAGCGAACCACCGAAACCGAAGCCGATGAGGATGGCCGAGGAGGTGTTCTGGAACAACATGATGATGCCGGTGGCACCGAGCAGGCCCAGGCCCACCGTGAACATGCCGGCGATGCCGCCAGTACGGAACGCCACCTGCAGCGCCGCCGGCATGGAGCCGGTCTTGGCGGCGGCAGCGGTGCGCACGTTGCCCCGAGTGGCCAACGTCATGCCGATGTAGCCGGTCAGGCCCGACATGACGCACCCAGCGATGAATGCCAACGTGCGGAAGATGCCCGATTGGAACTGCGAGAGGGCGACCCCACCGCCATTGGGCTTGACCACCTTGACCGAGGTCACGTACACCACCACCGCCAGCGGTACCAAGATGACGGCGATGGTCTTGAACTGACGTTTGAGGTATGCCCACGCACCTTCCTGGATGGCGGTGGCGATCTCGATCATGGTGGGCGTGCCCTGATCGGCCGCCAGCACGTTCTTGGCAAGCCCGACACCGACGGCGAGCGCGATCAACGCCGTCACCGCGGAGGCGATGAGGAGGAACCACTCACCCCCCGCCAGGTTGAAGGCCTGATAGCCGCCTTCAGCGGCCAGAAGCTGACTCATCCGCGCATCCTCGTAGGTTCCCCGGAACGGACTGTTCGATGAAAGGGCGGGGCAAATCTACGGGTGGCGGCCCCGCCGATGCCAGCCTGCCGGCGCCGGGCTGCCACCGCCTCGCCGCCCTGCGTAGCGGCCAAGGCGGTCTGACCAGCCACTGCGGGCTCTGTTCATGGTCGGTTCATCATGGCCGCGACGTCCTGAAACACAGCCGGTGAGAGGCTGGCAGCCCATGTCTGCGCCCGATAGCACCGATCCGACAGACCCGCCGGTAGCGGACCCGCCCACGACGGCCCGGGCCCACCCCACCCCCCATCGCTGGGGCGAGTCGGACCGCTTCGTGCCCACCATCGTGGTCCAGCCCCTCCAGCGGCTGCTGGCCACCGAGAGCGCCGGCGGGGTGGTGATCCTGGCCGCGGCGCTGGTGGCGGTGGCGTGGGCCAACTCCCCCTGGCACGGCGGGTACTCCCGGCTGTGGACCATGCCGTTCGAGCTGCGCCTGGGTGCCAGCGGTCCGTTGCATCTGTCCATGACCCTGCAGGGTTTCGTCAACGACGTGCTGATGACGTTTTTCTTCTATCTGGCGGCGCTGGAGATCAAACGTGAGCTGGTCCACGGCAGCTTCCGGGACCGGCGGGCGGCGGCGCTGCCGGCCCTGGCGGCGCTGGGGGGCATGGTGGTGCCAGCGTTGATCTACGCCGCCTGGAACGCCGGCGGGGAGGCCTCGAGCGGGTGGGGCATCCCCATGGCCACTGACATCGCCTTCGCGGTAGCGGTGGTGAGCCTGCTGGGAACCCGGCTGCCGATCAGTGCCCGGGCCTTCCTGTTGACCTTGGCGGTGGCGGACGACCTGGGTGGCATCGCGGTGATCGCGGTCTTCTACACCGAGGATCTGGCCTTCGGTTGGTTGGCGTTGGCGGCGCTGGGTCTGGGTGCCGAGCGCGCTGGCCCAACGGCTGGGGATCCGCTCCTACGCCCCCTACTTGGCACTGGGGTTGGTTTCGTGGTTCGCGCTGCACGAGTCCGGTGTGCACGCCACCGTGGCCGGGGTGGCGCTGGGCCTGCTGACGCCGGCCAACCCGTTCCTGGCGGTGACACACTTCGGCGGCCGAGCCCTCCAGCTGGTGGATCGGGTGGAGGCCAGCTTGAGCGATCAGGTGGTCACCGACGAGGAGACCGACGCCAACGATGTCGCGCTGGCGGACCTGGTTCGGCTCAGCGTGGAGACCATGTCCCCGCTGGAACGGCACCTGGCCTGGGCCGGGCCATGGGTGGCGTTCGGGATCGCCCCGGTGTTCGCACTGGCCAACGCCGGGGTCCGGGTGGTGGGTTCCTCGCTGCCCAACCCGCTGACCGATCCGGTGGTGTTGGGCCCGGCCCTCGGTCTGCTCCTCGGCAAACCGATCGGTATCCTACTGGCCACATACCTGGCGGTACGCAGCAAGCTGGGGCGGTTGCCGGCCGGGGTGGGCTGGCCGGTGATGACAGCCTTGGCGGCCACCGCCGGGGTGGGCTTCACGGTGGCGTTGTTCATCACCGAGTTGTCCTTCGACCCCGCCGCCGCTGCCGGGCTGACCGAACGAGCCAAGGTCGGGGTGCTGACCGGCTCGGTGCTGTCCGCGGTGCTGGGCTACACCTTGCTGCGGCAAGCGTCCCGACCGGTGGCCGACCCGGGCCCAGAGCCGGACCAAGCCCTGGCGCCCACCGCCGCCGCTGCCGTTCAGTCCCGGACCAGCCAGTCCCCCGGAAGCCCTGTGGGGGTGTCCGCCCACAACCGGTTGGCGTAACGGCGCATGCCGCCCAGCCAGCGGTCATAGTCGGTGGCCTTGCGCTGGAAGTAGGTGGCCACCTCGGGATGGGGCAGTACCAGGAACCGGTTGTTGGCCACCGCGTCCAGGCAGGCGTCCGCCACCACGTCGGGCTGCAAGACCCCGTCGCTGCCGGCCTGGCCGCCGCCGCCGCCCACGTTGCCGGCCCGGGTCTCCTCATCATCGAAGCTCTGCAGGATGTTGGTGGCCACCGCCTGGGGACACAGCACCGACACCCCGATGCCCTGATGGTGGTGGTTGATGGCGATCCACTCCGCCAGCGCCACCGCGGCGTGCTTGGTGACGGCATAGATCACCGAGTCCATCTGGGTCAGCAGGCCCGCAGCGGAGGCGGTGTTGAGCAAGTAGCCCTCACCCCGGGCGATCATGCTGGGCAGTACGGCGCGGGCGGCGTACACATGCGCCATGGTATGGACCTGCCACATCCGTTCGAAATCAGCGTTGGAAAGCTCCAATCCGCCGCGTTTGCCGTATCCGGCGTTGGAGACGAAGAGGTCGATGGGACCGTGCCGTTCCTGGGTCTGTTCCACCAAGGCCACCACCGCGGCCTCATCGGCCACGTCCACTCCGGCGCCACTGGCCCGCTCGCCGATGCTGGCCGCCACGGTGTCAGCCCGCTCGGCCACCAGGTCCGCCACCACCACGTGACGGGCCCCTCCGGCCACGCAGCGCCGGGCCAACGCCTCCCCGATGCCGCTGCCGCCACCAGTTACCACCACGATCCTGTCGGAGATCTCCATGAGCGGGATCGTAGGCGGTGGCACTTCCCCGGTCCCGCTGCCCGGCGGGGGCCTACTATCCGGCCATGAGCGCCACCCTGCCGCCGCAAGTGACCGACCATCCCCCCGGGGTCGATGTCGACTCGGTGACGGCCTGGCTGACCGAACAGGGCTGCGGCTATCGGGCTCCCCTGCAGTTCGAGATCTTGCAGGGCGGGCATTCCAACTTCACCTACCGGGTGCAGGACGGGGACGGTCGGGCCTTCGTGTTGCGCCGACCGCCGCTGGGTGAGCTGCTGCCCTCCGCCCATGACATGGAGCGGGAGTTCAAGGTGATCTCGGCCCTGTGGCCCACCCCGGTGCCGGTGCCCGAGCCCATCGCCTACTGCGGGGACACCACCGTCACCGGGGCCCGCTTCTACTGCATGGGCGCCATCGATGGGAAGAGCCTGTACGAGGGTGCCGACGTGCAGGCCCAGGTGCCCGAGGGTTTGCGCCGCAAGCTGAGCTTCAGCTTCATCGACGTGTTGGCCGATCTCCATGCCCTCGACCCTGACGAGATCGGCCTGGGTGAGCTGGGCCGCAAGGATGCGTACGTGGCCCGCCAGCTCAAGCGGTGGTTCGCGGCCTGGAACTCATCGCCCACCCCGGATCAGCGCGGCCCTGACCGACGTGGCGGTGCTGCACGACGAGCTGGTGGCCCGCTTGCCCGAACAGGGTCCCGCCCGGCTGGTACACGGCGACTACGGGTTGCACAACTGTCTGTCCCACCGGGAGGGGTACGTGGCGGCGGTGGTGGACTGGGAGATCTCCACGTTGGGTGACCCGCTGGCGGATCTGGCCTATTCCCTCAACACCTGGGTTGGCCCAGAGGACCCGCCGCCGGCCAAGCCCGACGTGCCCACCATGGAACCGGGTTTCGCCCGTCGGGCTGAGTTGGCGGCCCGTTACGCCGAACGTACCGGAGCAGATCTTTCACCGTTGCCCTATTACAGCGCCTTCAACCACTGGAAGACCACCTGCATCCTCCAAGGGGTCTACGCCAGATATCTCCAGGGCCAAAATCAACCGAAGGTGTCGACCTGGTGATGTTGGCCAAACGGCGCGATCACGCCTTGATGCTTTCCCGGCTGGCATTGGAGCAGGCCGGCTGAGCCCATGGCCGGTAGGCGCGATCCCTGGGCCGCTCAGCTAAGGATGAGGTCCTCGGACGCCGGCAGGTAGTAGGCCCGCAGCGGTGGGAACCCGTTGAACGCCACCGATGAGTACGTGGTGGTGTACGCCCCGGTGGAGATCAGCTCCACCCGGTCACCGGCTTCCAACGCCATGGGGAGCTGGTACTTGAACTCCTCGTACAGCACATCGGCACTGTCACAGGTGGGACCGGCCACCACCACCGGCCCCAGCGGCCCGTCATCGTGCACGCTGCGGATGGGGTACTTGATGGCCTCACCCAGGCATTCGGCCAGGCCGCCGAAGAGCCCGATGTCCAGGTACACCCAGCGGTGCTGATCATGGATGGACTTGCGGGCCACCAGCACCACCTCGCTCTGGATGACCCCGGCGTCCGCCACCAGGTACCGGCCGGGTTCGGCGATGAGGCGTGGTGCGTCCTCACCGAACAGCTCGTCCACCGCCACCTCGATGGCGGCGCCGTACTCCTCGGGCTCGGGCACACCCACCAGATATCGACCCGGAAAACCTCCGCCGACGTTGATGGCGGACAACCGATGGCCGGCCTCGTTGAGCGGGGCGCTGACCTTGGTGGCCACGGTGACCAGCGCGGCCCGGTAGGCCGCAGGGTTGCGCTGCTGTGAGCCGACGTGGAAGCACACCCCGAGACCGAGCCCGCCGTCACCGGCGCGCACCAACAACTCCACCGCCTGATCCTCGTCGCATCCGAACTTGCGCGACAGCGGCCAGTCCGAACCGGATCCGTCGCACAGGATGCGGCAGAACACGGTGATCTCCGACGGGCGCACGCCGACGGAGCTGGTCCGGACCACGTCGAGGATCTTGTCCAACTCCTCGGCGGCGTCGAAGCTGAACAGCCGCACCCCGCGTTCCACCGCATAGGCGATATCGGCCCGCTTTTTCATGGTGTTGCCATAGGACAGCTGCGAGGGGGAGGCGCCCGCGTCCAACGCCATGTCGATCTCACCGGGGCTGGCCACATCGAACTGGCAACCTTCGGCCACCAACAGTTCCAGGATCTGCGGCTCCGGGTTGGCCTTCACGGCGTAGAACAATTCGGTGGTGCGCAGGGCCGCGTCCAGCCGACGGTACCGCTCCCGGACCACGTCGAGGTCAACCACCAGGAAGGGGGTCTCCCGCTGTTTTTCCCGCAAGAACGCCTCGATGCGTTCAGTCGGGCTGGGACCCACGAGCGGCTGGGTGCTGGTGGGACTGGTGGCGGGCGACGCGATGATCGACAACTGGCCTGGTCACCTCCGGGTGAGGGCGGGTGAGTGGAAAGCGGGTGCTTAGGCTAGCGCCGCGTCGGCCCCGACGCGGCGCTGGGACGCGGCACGACCGGCGGGTCAGCGGCCGCCGAGCAATCCGCCGAGCGCGCCGGCAGGCCCGGTGTTCTGGGTGGTGCCGGTCTGACCAGCACCGGCAAGGTGCTCAAAGGGTTGCACCACCACGAAGCCGGGACCGGAGAACTGCATCTGCATGGCCTCGCCTGAGGTGCGACCCATGAGAGACCCCATGCCCTCGGAACGTTGCATGTTGACCTGCAGATTCGCCGACCAGCAGATGGCCGCGTTGGGATCCACAAAGGTGGGCTGCTGGGTGGTCTCCAGGATCACCGGGGTGCCGTGGGAGGTGATGGCCACCCGGCCCTGCCCGTGGACGATGGTGTTGAACAGCCCCGCTCCGGCAAAGGCCCCGGCGTTGGTGACCATCTTGATGTCGTACTGCAAGGTGGCATCGAAGGCCAGGATGTTGGATCCGTTGATGGACAGGGCGTCGTTGCCCTCGAGATCGATCAGGAAGATGTCCGACGCCTGATCGGCAAGGAAGATCTCGGCTTGACCGGTGACCTTCATCAGCGGCACGCCCTCACCGCTGATGGCGCTCTTGGCCGCCTTGAGCAGCTTGTCCTTCATGGAACCCTCACCGGCGAGGGCTCCCTGGTACTCAAATCGGGCCTGGCCCTGGTAGGCCACCATGGCGCCACGGCGAGCGAAGAAGCTACCGCCGTTCACAGTGGCCTTCAGCAACTTGGAGTTCTGCAGCTTGAAACCGGGTTCCGTGGTCGGCTGCTCGACGTTGGCAAAGATGTCGCTGCGCATGGGAATCAGCTTAAGCACCGCCCGGGCGTTTGCGAACGGATGGTTGCCGATGGGCGGCCTACAGTTCGGGGCCATGTCGTCGGGACCACTTTCGTCGGGACCACTTTCGGGGGTACGGATCATCGAGGTGGCGCAGGTCATCTCCGGGCCGTGGGGCATTCAACAACTGGCCGAGCAGGGCGCCGACGTGATCAAGGTGGAGCCGCTCTCGGGGGACTCCTTGCGGCTTTCCTCGAACCGCAAAAGCGGCGTCGGGGCCATCTTTTTCACCTGCAACCGGTCGAAGCGCTCGGTGGCCCTTGATCTGACCCGTCCCGAGGGTCTGGGGGTGATGGAACGCCTGGTGGCCGGGGCTGATGTGTTCGTGCAGAACTTCCGCCCCGGCAAAGCGGAAAAGCTGGGCATCGGTTACGCCGCCCTCAGCGCCCTCAACCCATCACTGATCTATGCCTCCATCAGCGGTGTCGGCCCCACCGGTCCGCTCGCCCACCGACCCACCTATGACTTCGTGATCCAGGCCATCACCGGTATGGCCGACGCCCAGCGCGACGCGCACGGTCAGCCCCATCTCCTCAAGAACTACGTGGTCGACAAGGCCACCGCGCAAGCCACCGCCCAAGCCATCACCGCCGCCCTGTTCGCCCGGGAACGCGACCCGCGGCGACAGGGTCAGCATGTGGAGCTATCGCTGCTTGACGTGGGCGTCCACCACTTCTGGGTGGAGGGGATGATGCAACACACGCTGCTGGCCGATGACGTGGACCGGGTGCCGTCCAATCTCGACGCCTACGACGCCTACCCCACCGCTGATGGGGCCATCGCCATGCTGCCCATCGTGGCCAAGATGTTCGAGCGCATGGCCCGTGCCCTGGACCGGCCCCAGTGGCTGACCGACCCCCGCTTCGCCGAGTTCGAAACCCGCCGGGCTCATTTCCCTGAGCTGTGCCGCGAAGTGACGCTGGCCATGGCCGAACGCAGCACGAAGGATTTGATGGCAGCGTTCGAGGCCAATGACTTCCCGGCCTCACCGGTGCTCGACGCCCACCAGATGGCGACCCACCCGCAGGTGCTGTGGAACGGTTGCGTGATCAACGCCGAGGTGGACCAGCTGGGCCCGGTGCGTTTCGCCAAACCCCCGGCGCAGTTCTCCCGGACCCCCGGGTCAAGCGCGGCGCAGGGTCCACTGCTGGGCCAGCACACCGACGAGGTGCTGCGCGAGGTGGGCTACAGCGACGTCCAGCTCGCCGGGTTGCACGACGCCGGCGCCATCTGACCCCGCATCCACCGGCCCGGTCAGCCCCAGTCGGCCTGGTCGTCCAGGTGGGCCCGTTCGTCCAGGTCGGCCGCCCGCTGACGTGACTTTGGCGACTTCCTCACCGCCCAATCGTCGACGGATGGATTGCGTCACGCGACCATGCAGGTCACAACACCCTTTGATCCCCGGCCCAGCATCGGAGGTGTACAAGTCGCCAACGTCAGGCCGACGATGTGAGCGACGGCTGCCCGAAACCCAGGTTGGTGGCCACCTGGGACGCGGCCTCACTGCGGTTGAGGGTGTACAGGTGTAATCCGGGGGCGCCACCCTCAACCAACGCCTGGCCCAACTCGCTGGCAGCCTCAACGGCAATGGCCAGGCGGTCAGCGGGGTTGGCGTCCTCGATACGGGCGAACAGGCCCGGCGGCACCCGCGAACCGTTCATCTGGGCGAAGCGGCGGATGGAAACGGGGTTGGTGACCGGCATGACCCCGGCCAGCACCGGGGTGGTGCAGCCGGCCGCCGCCAACTCCTCCACCATCCGGAAGTACGGCACCGGATCGAAGAAGAACTGGGTGATGCCCACATCGGCGCTCAGCAATTTGGCGGCCAGATGGGCCCGGTCATGGCCCACGCTTTCAGACCGCGGGTGCAGCTCCGGGAAGGCCGCCACCCCCACCGTGAACTGCCCGACGGAGTGGACCAACTCGACCAGCTCCGAGGCGTAGGTCAGCTCCCCACTCACCGGGCTGCCGTCAGCAGGCGGATCGCCGCCCAGGGCCAGCACGTGGCTGACGCCATGGTCCCGATAGTCCTCGAGCAACGCCCTGAGTTGAGCCCGTTTTTGGTTGACACAGGTGAGATGGGCCATGGTCGGGAAGGGGTGAACCCGGGTCAGCTCCACCACCAGATCCCGGGTGCGGTGGGCGTCGGTACCGCCGGCGCCGTAGGTCACCGACACGAAGGCCGGCTGCAGCGCCGCCAGCTCGTGCACCGTCTTCTCCAACGCCCGGGTGGCCTCGTCGCTCTTGGGCGGGAAGAACTCGAAGGACAAGCTGGGTCCGGCCATGGTCCAAGGCTAGGCCGGTACCGGCAGCGTCCCGACGCACTCGCTGAGATCGGATGGCGCGAGTCCGGGCCGTGCTGGTCGCTTCGAAACGGAGGAAAACCCCACCGTGACAACGCCGGCTGCCTCCATCGACCCTGCGACCGCTGCGGCCGTACCGTGCAGATCATGACCAGGTGGGTGGCCCGGGTGGCCAAAGCGTTCATTCATCTGTGCCTGGACCCGTGGGTGGGTCTCACGGCGCTCATCATCGTGACGGTGGGGACCTCGATGGCCGCCGGGCTGGCCATCACGGTGGTGGGCGGGGCGCTACTGCTGGCGCTCACCCTGTGGCTGCTGGACCGCTTCGCCAGCTTCGAACGGGCCCGAGCCCGCCTGCTGCTGGGCCTCGAGGTAGCCGAACCCCGCCGACCGGCGCCCGGCCGCCGGTTCGGTTTCCTGGGCCGACAGCTGGGCCACACCCCATCGTGGTGGGCGCTGGCCTACGCCTTCGTGCAGCCCATCGTAGGCACGATCCTCTCAGCGCTGAACCTGGCGGTATGGAGCAGCGGCCTGGCGGCGGTGGGGCTCCCGTTCTACCGATCCGCCCTACCACGAGGTACGGCGCATCTCGGGTTGTTCGACGTGACCACCACCCCGGCCGCGTTCGGTGTGGCGGGCGTGGGCTTGCTGGTGTTGGTGGCCGCCCCCGCCGTCACCCTGGCCGCCGGCGCTGCCGATGCCGCCCTGGTCCGAGGGCTGCTGGGTCGCAATCGGGAAGCCGAACTGGCCGCTGAGGTGGTGGAGATCACGGCCCGCCGGTCGGCCACCCTCGACGCCGCCGAGGCCGAACGCCGCCGGCTGGAACGTGACCTGCACGACGGGGCCCAACAGCGCCTGGTCTCCCTCGGCATGACGCTGGGGCTGGCCCGCCAGAAGCTGGCCACGGACCCCGACCAAGCCGAGGCGCTGCTGGCGGAGGCCCACACCGAGGCGAAAGAGGCCATGGCCGAGCTGCGGGCCATCGCCAGGGGCATCCACCCCGCCATCCTGGACGACCGCGGCCTCGACGCCGCCGTTTCGGCCCTGGCCGCCCGCTGCCCGGTGCCGGTCACCGTGACAGTCGACGTTGCCCGCCGCCTCCCTCAGTCCATCGAGAGCGCCGCCTACTACGTGATCGCCGAAGCCTTGACCAACGTGGCCAAACACGCCAACGCCCACCACGCCAGCGTCGAGGTGCGGTTCCGGGATCAGCAGCTGATCGTCACGGTCTCCGACAACGGCCAGGGCGGGGCGGTGGCACCAGCGGATGGCGGCCTGGCCGGATTGGCCGATCGCCTCCGGGCCCTGGGCGGACGGCTGACCATCGATAGTCCCCCCGGTGGGCCCACCACCTTGACCGCGGAGCTGCCCGATGAGCCCTGACCGACCTACTGAGCGCCGTACCGAGCCGCCCACCAAGACATTGCGGGTCGTGATCGCTGAGGACTCTGTACTGCTGCGGGCCGGCATCGCCCGGTTGGTGGCGGACGCCGGTGACGAGGTGGTGGCCGACGTGGGCGACGCCGCCGCTCTGCTTGAGGCCGTGGCCCATACCGCACCGGATGTCTGTGTGATCGACGTGCGCCTACCGCCCGATTTCAGCGATGAGGGGATCCGGGCCGCCACCGAGATCCGGGTCCGCCATCCCCAGGTCGCGGTCCTGGTGCTCAGCCAATACGTCGAGGAACGCTACGCCAGCGATCTGCTCGCCGGCGGGAACATCGAGGGCGTCGGTTACCTGCTGAAGGACCGGGTGGCCGACGTGGCGGAGTTCATCGAGGCGCTGCACCGGGTGGCCGCCGGCGGCACCGCGCTCGATCCCGAGGTCGTCTCCCAACTGCTGGTACGCCGCCGGGGCCGCGCCCGCTCGACGCGCTCACCCCCCGGGAGGCCGAGGTGCTGGGGCTGATGGCCGAGGGCCGCTCCAACGCCGGCATCGCCGAGGCGATCGTGGTCTCCGCCGGCGCCGTCGAGAAACACGTCAACAACATCTTCACCAAGCTCGGGCTGCTGCCCGCCACCACCGAGAACCGCCGGGTCCTGGCGGTGCTGCGCTACTTGGAAGGAACCAACCAATGAAACGCATCCTGCTGGTTGCGGCGTCGATCGTGGCGTTGGCGTCGCTGGCGTTTGCCACCCTCAGCGTGGTGTCCCTCATGGCTCACGAGCGCACTCGCCAACGGCTGGCCTTTCCGCCAGGGATCACCGAATTGCGCATCCACCTCGACGCCGGCGGGGTCATCCTCATCGGGAGCGACACCAACACCATCAGCGGCGAGCGGGTGGTGGATCGCGGCCTGCGGCACCCGTCATACCAAGAAGTACGGATCGACAAGGACACGCTGCAGCTGCAGAGCGGTTGCCCGGACTTTATGTCGCTGCGTTGCGGTGTCCACTACGAACTCACCGTACCTCGTGGTATGCGAGTGGTGGGGACCAGCTCCGGGGGCAGCATCGAGCTCGAAGATCTACAGGGCCGGGTAACCCTCTCCTCCTCCGGTGGCGGGATCAGCGCCAACGGCACCAGCGGGGAACTCTGGCTGTCCTCCTCGGGCGGTGCCATCAGGGTGGAGGACGCCGCCGGGCAGCTGCAGCTCGACAGCTCGGGCGGGGGGATCACCGTGGTGCGCAGCCGAGCCAGCGAGGTGAGTGCCAGCTCCTCCGGTGGCGGCGTTCGTCTGGACTTCAGCCAACCGCCCCGGCTGGTGGACGCTTCTTCTTCGGGGGGCGGGGTGCGGGTGTCACTGCCGCGCATCGAAGCCGGCTACGACGTGGACGCCGACGCCAGCGGTGGGGATACCGAGGTGGATGTTGAGCTCGATACCCGCTCGAAGTACCGCATCCGGGCCAGCTCCTCCGGCGGCGGGGTCAACGTGAGCTACGGCGCCGCTCCCGCCTGAGCACGGTGCCGGCAAACCTGCGCCGTACCTCAGCTCCCGGCGGCGGCTCGCAACGCCGGGGCCACGTCCTGTGCGAAGCGGGCGATCTGCTCGACCCCTTCTGATCGGCTCTGACCGGGGTAATGCAGCCGGATCACCATGTGGATGTCCCGCTCCTGACCGAAGGCCTCCACATGAGGGGCGAAGCGATCGATCACCTCCGACGCCGGGCCGCAGACGACCCCGCCCAACGGGTTGGACGCCCGGGTGCGGATCATCTCACCCACCTCGTGACCACCACCGGCATCGGAGGAGGACGAGTACCAGCTGCCGTAGTGCTCGATCAGATGCGCCATACCGGCGTGCAGAGAGGAGGGCGCGCCGGTGTCGGTGACCCACGCCGAGTGCAGGGTGGCCATGGGCAGCCGCTTCCCGCTGGGGGTGGCCGCATCGAGGATGTCGAGGCGGCGGCGGGTGTCGGGGAAGGACCCACCGGGGGACACATACCCATCCGCGATGCGACCGGCCCGGCGCACCCCGGCATCGACCCAGGCCCCCAGCCAGATGGGCGGCGGACCCGGCGGGGTCGGTCGACACACCAGGTTCTCCACCTGCACCACCGGGCCGTGGTGGGAGAACGGCTCGCCCCGCCAGGCCTTGCGGCACACCTCGACGTGTTCCTCCAGACGGGCCACTCGCTGGGATTTGGGCACCCCCATGGCATCGAACTCCTCGTCCCGGTAGCCGATGGCAAGGCCCAGCAACAGCCGCCCGTTGGCCAGGCAGTCCACCGCGGCGGCGTCCTCGGCCAGGCGCAAGGGATGGTGCAACGGGGCCAGGATCACGTCGGTACCGAGCGTGATGCGGCTGGTGCGTACCGCCAGCGCCGCCAGCAGCGGGAACAACGCCGACAGGTACCCGTCGGGGGTGAAGTGGTGCTCGGTTACCCAGGCCGAGTCGAAGCCCGCCGCCTCGGCCGCTTCCACCAGCGCCACCGCGTCGGCGTAGATCTCCGACCAGGGCTGGGTGGACGCCATCGGTCGCTGGCAGCTGATGATCCCATACCCGATGTTGAGCGCCATGGCGGTGACCGTAGCCGCCGGCCTGCCCGCCCGTTCCGCCGGCCTGCCCGCCCGTTCCGCCGGCGTGGCAGCCCGGCGGCGCCTAACGTGCAGGCCCGATGAGCGTCTCAGGCACCCCGGCAAAGCGTTTCAACCCAGCCCCCACCGATGTGGATTACGGACGGGCCACGGTGCTGTTCGGGGTCGGCAACGGCAAATACCCCGACGGGAACGCCATCCTGGTGACGGGCACCGACGCCGCGGCGCTGATCGACCCCACCCTCACCGTGCATCAGCGGGGCGCGGAGTTGGCCGACGCGGTGGACATGGTGTTGTTGAGCCACGCCCACGAGGATCACCTGGCCGGGTTGCACCGCTTCCCCGACAAGGACGTGCACGTCCATCACGCCGACCATCAGGGCGTGACCCACCTCGAGGGCCTGATGGACATCTATGGCATGTTGGACACCGAGTTCGAACGGGAGTGGCGGGTGGAGGTGGTCGAGAAGTTCAACTACCGGGGCCGGCCCGACGCGCGCAGCTTCGATGACGACACCGTGTTCGATCTGGGGGGAACCTCGGTGCGGGTGGTGCACCTGCCGGGCCATACCCGGGGGCATTGTGGGTTCCTGGTGGAGCCCGAGGGTTTGTTCTACATGGCGGACATCGATCTCTCCAGTTTCGGCCCGTACTACGCCGACGCGTGGTCCAACCTGGACGCCATGGACGCCTCCCTGGCCCGCTGCGCCGAGGTGGATGCCCGCTGGTATGCCACCTTCCACCACAAGGGTGTGTTCGATGTCCGGACCGACTATTTGCGTGCCTTGAACGCTTTCCGTGACGTCATCGTGGCCCGGGAAGCGGCGATGCTGGCGTTCCTGGCCGAGCCCCGAACCTTGGACGAGCTGATCGCGCAACGGTTCCTGTACCGGCCCGACGTCACGCTGGGCTGGGTCGATGGGGCGGAGCGCCGCACCGCCGTGGCTCACCTCAACCGGCTGATCCCCGCCGGCGCGGTGCAAGAGATCGAACCCGGTCGCTACCGGGCCATGGCGGGTTAACGCCCGCACGGCTGCAGCGGCGGTGGCGGTGGCGCCACCTGGCCCGCAGCGCTGCACATGGTGCTGAAGGTAGCTCGCATCAAGACGGACACGTCGCGTGCCGATAGCCGCAACGGCGCTCATCTTCGCGTGCGCGGCAGCGGCCGGCTCCCCGAGCAGGGTCGTCAAACAACCCTCGCGGGCCAAGCCATCGCCAAAACCGTGATCACCAACACCGGCGACGACGGCAAGATCTGCATCTTCACCGAAACCGCCACCGACCTCGTCCTCGACGCCAACGGTTACCACCCCGGCGTCGTCTGACCGGCACGTACTCGCCGTAGCTCGCCATACCTCTCGGCACGCCCCAATCGCCCCCGCAGCAGTCCTCGTTGAGCAACGGTTCGACCGTGAGCGACTCGCCAGCGCGAGCCTTATCCCAGCTGCGTACCGATACGTATGCCCGCTGCGGTGGCGAAACCGGCTGCGGCCAGCTTCTGGCCGCCGTCGGGCTTCACCCGTTTGACAGCGATCGCCCCACCGTTGCCGGTGGCCACCGTGAAGCCTTCCTCCCCCACCGCCACGATCGTGCCGGGCTGACCTGGGCCAGAGCGAGAGCCGATGGTGCTGTCGTAGATATCGAGCTCTTTGCCCTCGAATAAGGTCCAAGCCCCCGGCTGTGGATTGGTCCCACGAATCAAGTTGTAGACATCGTTCACGTCTTTGGACCAATCAATGTGGCTATCATCCCGAGTGCACCAGCTCTCGTATGAGCCTTTGGAGAGGTCCTGCTCGATCCGGGGGGCGTCACCGGATTTCACCAGATCGAGCGCCTCCATCATGGCGGCGACGCCCATGGGGAAAAGTTGGTTGAAATACACCGTGCCGAGCGTGTCATCGGGGCCGATCGGTACTTCCTTCTGCAACAGAATCGGTCCCTCGTCGAGCCCGTCATCGGGCCAGAATATGGTGAGACCGGTCTTGGTCGCTCCCTGGATGATCGGCCAGTTGATGGAGCTCGGACCCCGATGCATGGGCAGCAGGGACGGGTGATATTGGAACGTCCCCAGGCGAGGAGTGTTGAGCGCCTGGGCCGGCACGAACAACGTCACGTAGGCCATTAGACAGACATCAGCCTCGAACGCTGCCAGTTGCTCCCAGGTGGCCGGGTCCTTCCACGACTTGGGCTGCAGCACCGTGAGGCCATGGGCCTGAGCGAAGGAGGTCAGCGGATCAACCGAGGACCCCTTGTCGGGCCCGCAGAACACCCCCACCACATCCTCACCCCGCCGAAGCAACTCCTCGAGCACCGCCTTGCCGAACGCCTGCTGGCCATGCACCACGAGACGCACCGTGCAACCTCCCCGAATCCGGTTTCACCGACCAGGAGCTGGCCGACGCATCGGGCTGACGCTACCGGTTCCTACCCGAGCCGGCGACCCGGTGCGACGGCCAAACGCACCAACACCGGCCCGAGTCAGGGTTGCTCGTACGCGGTCACCACCGACGAGGCACCGCTTGGCATCGCCTCGGCGCCCGCGTCCCCGTTCAGCCCGACCGGCGTCAGTGGCGGAAGTGGCGTTCGCCGGTGAAGACCATGGCCATGCCGGCTTCGTTGGCAGCGTCGATCACCTCGGCGTCACGCACCGAACCGCCGGGCTGGATCACCGCGGTGGCCCCGGCCTCGGCGGCGGCGTCGAGGCCGTCACGGAACGGAAAGAAGGCGTCACTGGCGCAGGCCCCGCCCACGGCCCGACCGGCGGCCTTGTCCGCCGCGATCCGGCCGGCGTCCCGGCGGTTCTGCTGACCGGCGCCGATGCCCACCGCGGCGCCGTCTTTCACCAGCACGATCGTGTTGGAGGTGACCGCAGCGCAGACCCGCCAGGCCAACTCCAGATCGGTCCATTCGGCCGCGGTGGGGGCCCGGTCGGTGACCACCTGGAACGTGTCACGGTCCCAGCTGACCCGGTCCGGGGTCTGCACCAGCAGGCCGCCGTCGATGGGTCGCACCTGCAGGCCCAGGGGTCCCGGCGCCAGCGCGGACAGCAACCGGAGGTTGGCCTTGCGAGTGAGCAGCTCCAGCGCCGCCGGTTCGTAGGAGGGGGCGATCACCACCTCGGTAAACACCGGGCTCAGCGCCTCTGCCAACGCCAAGGGCATCTCCCGGTTGATGGCCACGATGCCCCCGAACGCAGAGACCGGGTCACACTCGTGCGCGGCGCGGTAGGCCCCGGTGATGTCGGTGGCGACCGCCGCGCCGCAGGGGTTGGCGTGTTTGATGACCACCGCGGCGGGACTCCGCCCCAGCGAATGAGCCAAACGCCAGGCGGCCTCGGCGTCAGACACGTTGAGGTAGGACATCTCCTTGCCACCGTGCTGGGTGGCATGGTCCCACCAACCCTCGGGCCCGTTGGTCCAGCGGTAGCGGGCGCCGTGCTGGTGGGGGTTCTCGCCGTAACGCAACGTGCTGACCCGGGTGGCGGATAGGTGCAGCGTGGGCGGCAGAACGGCCGGACCCGCTGCGGTGGCGGCGGTACCGGCACCCGCTGCGGTGGCGGCGGTACCGGCACCCGCAGCGTCCGCAGCCCCCGCCGACCCGGTGTCGGACCCGCTATCGGCGCCCTGGTCGAACCATTCGACGATGGCCGCGTCATACGATGCGGTATGGGCGAAGGCGGCCCGGGCCAGGCGCAGCCGGGTGCCATCGGACAGGCCGCCCTCGGCCCGCAGCTCACTGAGGACCGTCCCGTAGTCGGCGGGGTCGGTGATAATGCCGACGTTGGCGAAGTTCTTGGCGGCGGCCCGCACCATGGTGGGCCCGCCCACGTCGATCAGCTCCACGGAGGGGTTGGACCCGAATGGGTACAGGTTCACCACCACCAGGTCGATGGCGGCGATGTTGTTGGCCTCCAACTCGGCCACGTGGGCAGGGTCACGGCGGTCCGCCAGGATGCCGCCGTGCACCACCGGGTGCAGCGTCACCACCCGGTGTCCGAACAGGGGCGGGTACCCGGTGAGGGTGGCCACGTCGGTGACCGCCACCTCGGCGGCGGCCAACGCCCCGGCCGTGCCGCCGCTGGACACCAGCTGCCAGCCCAGCGCCACCAACTCCCGCCCCAACTCAACGATCCCGGCTTTGTCGTACACGGAGAGCAAGGCGGTCGGCACGCACAAACCGTAGTGACCCCACGCCGAACGCGACGAAGCCCGCCCCCCGGATCAACTCCGGATCAGGCGGGCTCCGCGGCAACAAGGGAAACCAGAACTGCTACAGGGTCTTGACGATCTCCACCATCAGCTCGCCGGCCTCGGTGGGGTTGAGCCCGACCTTGACCCCGGCCTCACGCAGGGCATCCATCTTGGCCTGAGCGGTGCCCTTGCCACCGGAGACGATGGCGCCGGCGTGGCCCATCTTCTTACCAGCCGGCGCGGTGACCCCGGCGATGTAACAGGACACCGGCTTGGTCATGTGGTTCTTGATGAACTCGGCAGCCTCTTCCTCCGCTGAGCCGCCGATCTCACCGATCATCATCACGGCCTTGGTGTCCGGATCAGCCTCGAAGGCCTCCAGGCAGTCGATGAAACTGGTGCCGGGCACCGGATCCCCGCCGATACCGACACAGGTGGTGACCCCGATGTTCTGCTGCTGCAACTCGTACAGCGCCTGATAGGTCAGCGTGCCGGAGCGGCTGACGATGCCCACCGGGCCACCGGCTTTGGCGATGTGCCCGGCGGTGATGCCGATGTTGCACTTACCGGGGCTGATGATGCCCGGGCAGTTCGGACCCAGCAGGCGCACATGGGGAAAGTCCCGCTTCAACTTGTTGTAGAACCAGGCCTCGTCATGGGCCGGCACACCCTCGGTGATGCAGGCGATGAACGTGACGCCACCCTCGGCCGCTTCCATCACCGCGTCCCGCACACCGGGCGCGGGAATGAAGATGCAACTGGCGTTGGCCCCGGTTTCTTTCACCGCGTCAGCCACGGTGGCGAACACCGGGATGCCCTCCACGTCGGTGCCGGCCTTTTTGGGGTTGGTGCCACCCACCACGTTGGTGCCATAGGCCTTGTTGGCCAGGCCGTAATAGCGACCCTGGGAACCGGTCAGGCCCTGGTAGATGACCTTGGTGTTCTCATCGACGAAGATGCTCACTTCGATCCTCCTGCGAGCTCGACGGCCTTGCGGGCGGCGCTGAGCATGTCCGGTGCCATCTGGAGCTTCTCCGAAAGGTGCGACTTGAGGATCTCTCGACCCTGTTCGGCGTTGGTGCCGTCCAGGCGGATCACGATGGGGGCACTGATATCAACCGTGGCCAGCGCCTGCACGATGCCGTTGGCCACCTCTTCACCCTTGGTGATGCCACCGAAGATGTTGATGAAGATGGAACGCACGTTGCGGTCATTGTTGATGACCTCCAGCGCGCCGGCCATGACCTTGGCGTTGGTGCCGCCGCCGATGTCCAAGAAGTTGGCCGGCTTGCCGCCCACCTGGTTGATGATGTCCACGGTGGACATGGCCAGCCCGGCGCCGTTGGCGATCACGCCCACGGACCCTTCCAGGCCGACATACTGCAGACCGCGCTCATGGGCCTGGGTCTCCCGTTCGTCGCGGACCTGGGTGGCGTCATACGCCTCATAGTCGGCGTGGCGGAACAGGCTGTTGGAATCCAACGACACCTTGGCGTCCAGCGCGTGGACCTCACCGGTGGGCTTGAGGATGAGGGGGTTGATCTCGGTGAGATCGGCGTCGCCCTCGGTGTACGCGGTATAGAGCTGCTTGAGGATGGCCACCGTGCCCTCGGTGGCAGCGGGGTTGAGCTTGGCCTCGGCCACCCACTGGCGGGCCTGGGCGTCGGTCAGCCCGTCCACCGGGTCGATCCAGATCTTGGCGATGGCGTCAGGGTTCTCGTCCGCCACGGCCTCGATCTCCACACCGCCCTGGGCGGAGAGCATGCCGAGATACTTCTTGGCCGAACGGTCCAGCGTGAAGCTGGCGTAGTACTCCTCAGCGATGTCGGAGGCCACCTCGATCCACACCACGTGCACGATGTGGCCCTTGATGTCCATGCCCAGGATGTTGCCGGCGTGGGTGCGGACCTCAGCGGCGTCGTTGGCGAGCTTGATGCCGCCGGCCTTGCCCCGCCCGCCCACCTGGACCTGGGCCTTGACCACCACCGGGTACCCGACCCGTTCAGCGATGGCCACCGCCTCGTCCACGGTGCTGGCGACATCACCGGCGGAGACCGGGATGCCGAATCGGGCGAAGAACTGCTTGCCTTGGTACTCGTACAGATCCAAGAGCGAGGCCTTTCTGTGATTCGTGTGATCGATGATCGCAGGCGGGACGGCGGCAGTCAGGAACGGCCGGCGCTCTCGCGTTCGTCGAGCGCTTGGGACAGCCAGGTGGTAATGGCTTCCATGGAGGCACCGGGGGTGAACACCGCGCCGACGCCCTGCTCGAGCAGCACCGGAATGTCCACCTCGGGGATGATGCCGCCGCCGAACACCAACACGTCGTCAAGGCCCCGGGAGCGCAGTTCGGCCATGACCCGAGGGAAGAGCGTGAGGTGGGCGCCGGACAGCAACGAGAGTCCAACAGCGTCCGCGTCTTCCTGCATGGCCGCCTCAGCCACCTGCTCTGGAGACTGGAACAACCCGGTGTAGATGACCTCGAAGCCGGCGTCACGCAGGACCCGGGCGATGACCTTGACGCCACGGTCATGGCCGTCGAGCCCGGTTTTGGCGACCACGATCCGGTAGCGACGCTGCATCGGCGCCGATACTAAGTCGCGCCGCCAACCAGACCCAAGAACGCCGCGGCCACCCGGAACCTGCCGAATCGGCCGACTCCGCCGGATCGGTCACGGCAAGGCCACGTTCTACGCTGACGCTCATGCCGGTCGGTCGAACCACTACTCGCAGCGAGGTGCGAGCCATCGCCATGGTGGTGATCGCCCTGTTGATCCTCTTGGGTGGGGTAGCGGCGTTCCTGACGCTGCTGGCCAACCGCAGCTCGGTGCAGATCCGTCTCGGCGATGACTACTTCGATGCCGGCAACGCGGTCGACATCGCCGACGAGATCGCCGATCGGGGACCGGCCTTGTTCTCTGACACCGCCGGCGGCAGCCGGGACCTCATCATCAACCACACCGGCGATGATCCCGAATCGGGTTGGGTGGCGTTCGACGCCCGACTCCCAGGTGATCCCCGTGACTGCCAACTGCAGTGGGTGCCCGCCCAGGGACGTTTCTCCTACAGCTGTGACGCCACGGTGACTGTTCCCCCGGATGGTGCGGGGCTGGCTCAGTACCCCGTCACCATCGTGGACGGCCACATCGTGATCGACATCAATGCTGCGCAGCGCGGTTCGCCCACCACCACCAGCGAGACCGGGGACACGGTGGTCATCTCAGGCTCCTGAGCCGGGTGACAACGGCCGGAATCGACCTGTAACAAAGGTCACATTTCGACCTCCTGACTACGCTCAGTCTTGACGTGGGCATTTGCCCATGCGACCCGACCCCACCCTTCGACGATTGTCACGGTATTGTTACCTCAGCGTTCTCCGGGAAGGAGGGTGGGTTCACATCCGCCGGGGACGAGTGAGGGTCAGGCCGTGGTCATCTCCGTCGAGAGCTCGATCGAGCAGGTAGCCGAGTTCGGTGCCGACGCGCCGTCCTACCCCCCCGGGCTCGTGGAACGGCTTTTGGCGGTCATCGGTGGCATCAACGTGGAATTGGATCACGACATCGTCCTGCAACGGGTCTGCCAAGCCTGCCTGGACCTGGTCACCGCGGACGCCGCGGCCTTCGTCAGCGTGGACCAGGTGCAGATCTCCGTGATCGCAGAGGCCGGTTTCGGACCCGGCGTGGCGGATCTGACCATGCCCATCGCCGAACGTGAACGCGACCTGTTGGCTGAGCGCCAGCAGCGTCTGATCCTCAACGACGCCCGCCGGCAGTTGGCGGATCTGCCGGCCATGGCCGCCGCGCTGGGCCAGCGCGACACGCTGGTGTTGGTACCGGTTTTCGCCCGGAACCAGCTGGTGGGCAGCCTGGTGGCGGCGTTTCCTGAAGCCAACCACCGCCTGAGCGGGGCGCAGCTGGCGGTGCTGGACCTGCTCGCCGGTCATGGCGGCACTGCCGTGGCCAACGCCCTGGCCTTCGAGGACGCGGTGCGGCGCCAGGCCCACGAGAAGGCGGTCATCGACTCGGTGGCTGACGGCGTGGCCACGTTGGACGGATACGGCATGGTGTCGGGCTGGAACCGCACCGCCGCGGAGCTCACCGGTTTGGACGGCGCCATGGTGGCCGGGCGTCCATTGCCCTTCCCCGTCGGCACCCCCGAGGAGCCGGTCGAACACCGCTTCACCAACGACCGGTGGGTGGAGATCGTCGCCACCCCCCTCGAGGTCGGCCGGGTGGTGGTCCTGCGGGACATCAGCCGGCAGAAGGCCCTGGAAGCGGCCAAAGCCATGTTCGTGGCAGCCACCAGCCACGAATTGAAGACCCCGCTCACGGTCATCAAGAGCTTCGCCGATTGGCTGCGCGACCAGGGTGAGAGCGTTGATTCCGGGCGCCGCCAGACCGCCTACGAGGCCATCGCCAACAGCGCTGACGAGCTGCACCACATCGTGGAGAAGATCCTGCTCACGGCCAAGACCGAGGCCGGTCGGATCGACCTGTCCCCGCAGCTGCTCGACCCCGAACGCCTGGCCCGGGGTATCGCCGCCCCCTTCGATCTGCCCGATCATCAGCTCGGGATCGAGGCCCAGGAGGATCTGCCGTTGATCTGGGCCGATCAGCAGGCGGTGCGCACCGCCATGGGTCAGCTGCTGGAAAACGCGGTGAAGTACTCCCCCGACGGTGGCGAGATCGTGGTCAGCGTCAGCCTGCTGACGGAGGATGGGGCTACCACGGCGACGGAGCCGCACCCGGCCGAGGGTGACGATGAGGGCGAGGATCCGGAGCAGTTCGTTCGCTTCGCCGTGCGTGATCAGGGCATCGGCTTGGCCCCCGGGGAAGAGGACTACCTCTTCATGCCGTTCTACCAGGGCGAAACCCGCAGTCGCAGCGGTGTCCGAGGCGGCGTCGGACTGGGTCTGTCCATCGTGCGCAGGTTGATCGAAGCCCAGGGCGGGCGGGTCGGTGCCGTGGGGAGCCCCGGTCAGGGATCGGAGTTCTGGATGACCTTGCCGGTGGCCAGCGACGAACACCACGAGCTCACTTACCCTTCCAGCGACTGAGCACCCGGGGCCTGGCCAGGCCGCGGCCGGCCTGCTCAGGGGCCCAGGCTGCTCAGGGGCCCAGGCTGCTCAGGGGGTTCCAGATGGTTTCGGTGGTGGTGGCCAGGTCATACAGCGATGCCCCGAAGGCCCCGCTGCCCTGCACCGCGCCGACCATCGCCGCTACCTCGACGGCGGTCACCCGATCAGCGATCCCGCCTACCATGTGCACAGGAAAATCGGCCCTCCCGGCGTGAGCCCGAAGGCGGGCGATGTTCTCTGCACAGGACGGACCGGCCTGACGCCACGGAGAATCCGACAGCCGATTGGTCCAGTAGTTCATGGGCAGGAACACGTTCAGCCGGGCCGCCAACATGGGCCAATCGAACCCGGGCCAGAACTGGGCGTTGACGTCCTCCATGGTGGTCGGCGGCACCACGATGGCCCCCAGCGCGGCGTCCGGACCGGCAGCGGCGCGCACCTGGGCCACCAGCTGGTCCAGCCGTTGGTTGCGCAGGCCGGTGTCGGGCTCGGCCCGTGACTCGATGTCCAGGGCCAGGCCGTTGAGCCACGGGGCCTGCAATGCCGCCAGTGCCCGCCGGGCGTCGTGGCCGGGGTCGAGATGCATCGGTAGGTACCAGCCCACCACCGCCATCCCGGCTCGCTGGGCGCTGGCGGCGATGGCCTGTTGCCGGTTCACTTCGAGCAGATCGTCGGCCGGCTCGGGACGGTCATACCGCGCCGTCTGCAGGAACAGGGTCCGCACCCCCCTGGCTGCCAGCGCCGCCAGGTCCGCTTCGCCCACCCGGGGATTGCCCCCGGTGTAGGCCGAGGACCAGTCGAACACGTCCACCCAGGCGCCGAGACCCCGGTAGGCGTCAAGGCTGAAGTCCGATCGGCCGCCGTCGTGGTTGCGTGGGCCCGGCTCGTCCGCCTGGTCCGGGGAGACAGCAGCCGGTCTGCGTCTGGAGATCCGCTCAGGGACGGGGCACGCTTCCGCGTCCGCCACCGGCACGGTTGGCTCGCCGGCGGTTGCGGGCCCCGCCTTCATACCGCCCGCCATGCCAGCTGGTATGGCGGCAGCGGCGGCCAGGAAACGGCGGCGGCTCCAACTGTTCTGGCTCCAACTACGGCGAGGCCGACCCTGAGGGCCCGACACCGCCGCGCTACAGCTTCTCGAGCGGGGCCCACGACAGCAGCAGCTGCCGCTCGCCGGCATCGGGGAAGCGCACGGTGGCCACCGCCTTGTCACCGGCGCCTTCGATGGACAGGATGATGCCCTCGCCGAAACGGGGATGATGCACGTCCTCGCCCACGGAAAAGCCCATGGCGTGGGCGTTGGTTGGCTGTGGCGGCCGGGGCCCGGCAGACACCGACGTGCCATACCCGTTGGTCTGTAAGCCGCGCACCCCGTTCGATCCGCTGGCGTGGGCAGCGGCCGCGATCCGGTCCCGCCCGGCCCCCGGATCAGATCCATACCGGCCCGGTACCGCGCGAGCCGCTGCCGCTACCGGCACCGTAACGGGAGCGGCGGCGGCCAGCGCCGACCTCCTCGATCAACTCGTCGGGGATCTCATCGAGAAACCGGCTGGGCGGGTTGTACTGGGTGGAGCCGAACAGCATGCGGGTCCAGGCGCTGGACACGAACAGCTTTTGACGGGCCCGGGTGATGCCCACATAGGCCAGGCGGCGTTCCTCTTCCATCTGGGCCGGTTCGCCGATGGAGCGGATGTGCGGGAAACGCCTTCCTCCAGACCCACCAGGAACACCACCGGATACTCCAGTCCCTTGGCCGAGTGCAGTGTCATCAACGTGACCTGGGAGTCCTCACCCAGGTCGTCGGTGTCCGCCACCAGGGACACCTGCTCCAGGAAGGCGTCGACCTCCTCGAAGCCCTGGGCCACTCCCACCAGCTCGGCCAGGTTCTCGATGCGACCCTCGGCGTCGATGGTGGATTCCAATTCCAGCTCCGCCACGTAGCCGGTGCGGTCCAAGATGGCCTCGATCAGCGTTGCCGGACCGTCCGGGACCAGGTCGGCCAACTCGTCGAGCAAGCCCACGAAGGCGCTGATGGCCTTGACCGCCCGGCTGGCGACGCCCACATCCTCGATGCGGCGCATGGCCTGCTTGAAGGAGAGATCGTGGGAGCGGGCGTAGGCGTCGATGCGGCCCTCGGTCGTGTCACCGATGCCGCGCTTGGGTACGTTGAGCACCCGCTTGACGGACACCTCGTCTGACTCGTTGCTGATGGCCTTGACGTAGGCCAGGGTGTCCTTGATCTCCCGACGGTCGTAGAAGCGGGTGCCGCCAACCACCTTGTAGGGGATGCCGCCCCGCATGAACTGATCTTCCATGATCCGTGACTGGGCGTTGGTGCGGTAAAAGACCGCGATCTCATCCCAACGGACGGTGCCACCCTCGTGCAGCCGAGCGGCCTCCCGGGCCACCCATTGGGCCTCATCGGTTTCGTCCTCAGCGTTGTACCGGCCGATCAGATCTCCCCCGCCGGCGTCGGTCCACAGATCTTGGGTTTGCGGGAGAGGTTGTTGGCGATCACGGCGTTAGCGGCGCTGAGGATGGTCTGGGTGGAGCGGTAGTTCTGGTCCAGCACCACCACCGTGGCGTCGGGGAAGGCCTGCTCGAACTCCAAGATGTTGCGGATGTCAGCGGCCCGGAAGGAATAGATGGACTGGTCGCTGTCGCCGACCACGAACACGTTGCGGTGCTCGCCGCCCAGCAGCAACACCAGCTCGTTCTGCACCCGGTTGGTGTCTTGGTATTCGTCAACGAGCACGTGGGCGAAGCGTTGACGGTAATGCGCCAGCACGTCGGGGTGATGCCGGAGCAGCTTCACGGTGATCGACAGCAGATCGTCGAAGTCCAGCGCCCCGGCCTGGTACAGGCGGGCCTGGTACGTGCGGTAGACCTCGGCCACGCGCTTCTCGAGAGGGCCCTGCGCTCGATCGGCATAGGCGTCCACGTCCACGCCGTCGTTTTTAGCGGCGCTGATGGTGGCGTGGATGGAGCGGGCCGGGAACTTCTTGGCGTCGAGGTTCAGGTCACGGATGACATAGCCGCACAACCGCACCGCGTCAGCCTGGTCATAGATGGAGAAGCTGGACGGGTAGCCCAGAGCCTTGATGTCACGGCGGAGCATGCGCACACAGGCGGCGTGGAACGTGGCCACCCACATCTTGTCCGCCACCGGCCCGATGAGCTGGCCGACTCGGTGGCGCATCTCCTGGGCGGCCTTGTTGGTGAAGGTGATGGCCAGGATCTCGAAGGGGGAGACGCCACGGTCTTCAATGAGATGGGCGATCCGATGGGTCAGCACCCGGGTCTTGCCCGAGCCGGCACCGGCGATGACCAGCAGCGGACCGGCGTCATGGACCACCGCCTCGCGCTGGGCCGGATTGAGCCCCTCAAGCAGGTCCGATGTCCGGGTGCGCACCACCCCCGGAGCCTACCGGTGCCCCCTGACAGGATCGGGGCAATCGCCTCAGCAGCCGATCACGGCCGTGGTGGCATGGCAGAGCTCGGGCAGTCGGTGTGATGCGTCGCCGATCTGCCGCTGAAGCGTGGCCTTGGGGATGTGGGCGATCTCGCGGCATTGGGCGACGCAGTCGATCGCCAGTCCGGCCTCCTCGGCGTCAAATTCGATCTCGTCGGGCCAGCCTCGCTTTTGGCCCGAGACCGGGATCACGCTCACCTTGCGCAGCCGAGCGTGAACTTGCGCCCGCGACATCACGATGACCGGCCGAACTTTTCCCCCGAAGTCGCAAAGCCAGACCTCACCGCGCTGCATAGAGGGCCGCCCAGTCGGTCTCGTCGTCATCCCATGCCGGGCCAAAGCCTTCGTCAGGGCTCTCGTCGAGGACGTGGGCCCAGCGGTCGTCCTCAGCTGCCGCCACCCACGCCGCGAGCGCTTCCACGACCGCCTGAGTGCGTGTGGTTACTCGTCCAGCGTCGATCTGGCGGTCGATTCTGCTGACCAGATCGGCCTCAAGCCGAGCCGCGATGGTGACCAACGTCGATGCCATGGCGCTCAGTATAACGAGCGTCGTACGCGCCGCTCTGGGCGCTAATCGTGTTCCAGGACGTCGCCATGACGGCGATGGTCCGAGCGCCACCAAGCGGAGGGGTCTGCGGACCACCACGCCGAGGCCCAGGAATCGGGGCAGCGCTCGTCGGGGACATCCGGGTCGGTCGGCGCGCTCGGCTCGGCTTCGGACCCCGGTGGTGACGAGGGCTGGGAGGGAGAGCCCGCCATCACCGGCAGTGGCGGCGGATCGCCCAGGGCCAGCAGGCCGTGGCCGAACACCGGGTCGGGGCCGGCGGCACCGGGATCGCCGGCCGCGGCCGTGGTGGCCAGCAGCCGTTCGGTCAGCGCAGCACCGTGCAGGAACGGGAAGGCCTCCGCTAGCAGCGCCAACGCCCCCGCCGCATGAGGCGCGGCCACCGTGGTTGCCCGCTGCGAGGATGCGCAGTCGAAGGCGGGATCGGCCAGCTGGGCCGCGGTCCCTGCCGGCGCCACCAGGCTCACCCCGGTGCGACCGTCGAGGGTCGGCCCGTGCGAGCTTGCCGGGTGGGGGGCCAGGGACGAACCGGGACATGCGGCGCCAACGGACAGCACACCGGGGACGGTTGCCGGTTCCACCAGGCTGGATCCCGGATCGGGGAACTCCCAGGCGTTGGCCTCGGTGAAGAACAGATCCAGACGGGGTGTGCCGGTGCCGCGGGTGCGTTGGATGGCCAATGAGAAGCTCACCGGCTCCGTGCGGGGATTGGTCAGAGCCAGGCCGGAGGTGGGGGTGGACCGTTCGGGCTGCGCTGCGGGTAGGCAGTCAACGGCGGTGGCCTCCTCGACGGTCAGGCACAGCCGGAAGCTGTCTGCCGGCGGCACCTGGCCCCATTCGCTCCAGCGCAGGAAGATCTCCACGTCGGACCCGGGCGGCACGGTGAAGCGACCCAGCTCGTCCTCGCCGGCGAAGTTGTGGAAGCTGTCGTTGTCGGGGTCGGAAAAGAAGCCAGCGGTGTGACGTTGGGCCTCGTTGCCGGCGGCGTTGACCCACACCAGACCAGCGGCCAGGGCTCGGCGGGCGCTGTCATCGGGGCTGCCGGGTCCGCCGGTACCGTCGCCCGGGCCGCCGTTGTAGAAGCCGAGCGCCATGTTCACGATGTCGATGTCGCCGGCTTCGATCAATGCCGTGGTGGCCGCGGCCAGATCCGCTGCGTCGTCAATGCACACCCGCACCAGGGTGGCTTTGGGCGCAACATGATGGATCAGTGCCGCACTGTCGGTGCCGTGAGAGCGGGCTGACAGCCCGGCGTCGCAGCGGTTGATGTCCCGCAGCGGGTCCGCCGCCGGCAACAGGGCGGTGCTGGCGGCGGCGTCCCAACCGGCGAATCCGGTGTCGATCACCGCAATGACGACACCCAGGCCGTCCCAGCCGGTCCTTCGCCAGCTCTCGGCGCCGATGGCACCCAACAGCGCGTCCGTCGGTGTCGCAGCGGCCGCCACCGCCACCGGTGACGGTGCCGGTCCAGGCTGGTGGCCGCCCGGGTTCTGTGGCACCGGCCGGGGCGAAGCCCGCCCAGAGCAGGGACGCGGCCACACCGCACACCAGCCCGGTCTTGGCCGCCACCGTCCACGCCGCCAGGAAGTTGCTACCCATGCCGTCCGCCCTCGTCGCCGCCGCGGACCGCCCGCGATGTCACCGACTGGGGATGTATCGGCAGCTGTCATTCGCCACTTCAGGCGAAACGGGCATGCTGGCGTTGCAGTCGCGTGACCACCCCGCTACAAGGCGAGGTCAACAGGCCCGCTTCACTCCCATTCGATGGTGCCCGGAGGCTTGGAGGTGACGTCGTAGGCGACCCGATTGATGCCCCGGACCTCGCCAATGATGCGGCTCGCCATGCGCTCCAGTAGGTCCCAGGGCAGGCGGGCAAAGTCCGCGGTCATTGCATCCTCGCTGGTCACAGCCCGGATGATGATGGGGTGCCCGTAGGTGCGCTCGTCACCCATGACGCCGACCGAGCGGATGTCGGCCAGCACCGCGAAGGCCTGCCAGATCTCCCGTTCCAGCCCGGCGGCGCGGATCTCCTGGCGAACGATGGCGTCGGCCCGTTGCAACAGGTCGACCCGCTCCGGGGTGACCTCGCCGATGATGCGTACCGCCAGCCCGGGCCCGGGGAACGGCTGGCGCCACACCACCTCGTCCGGTAGCCCAAGCTCGGAGCCGAGCGTCCGAACCTCGTCCTTGAACAAGCGTCCGCAACGGCTCCACCAGCTCGAAGTCCAGATCTTCGGGCAACCCGCCCACGTTGTGATGGCTCTTGATCTTGGCCGCGGTGGCGGTGCCGGACTCGATCACGTCGGGGTACAGCGTGCCCTGCACCAGGAACCGGGCGTCGGTCAGTCCGCCGCGGGCCTCTTCGAAGACCCGGATGAACAACTCGCCGATGGCCTTGCGCTTCTCCTCGGGGTCCGTCACCCCGGCGAGGCGGTCGAAGAACCGATCGCCGGCCCGGGCGTGGATCAGCTCGATGCCGAAGGTGCGGTGAAAGGTGTCCTCCACCTGGTCCGCTTCGTTGAGACGCATCAGCCCGGTGTCCACGAACACGCAGGTCAGTTGGGACCCGATGGCCCGGTGCACCAACGCCGCGGCCACCGCTGAGTCCACGCCGCCCGACAACCCGCACAATGCCCGACCGTTTCCGACCTGAGCCCGGATGGCCTCCGTGGCGACCTCGATGACGTTGGTCATGGTCCACTGGCAATGGCACCCGCACACCTCTGTCAGGAACCGGACCAGCAGGTCCTGGCCGTGGGGGGTGTGGACCACCTCGGGGTGGAACTGCACGCCGTAGAGCCGCCGATCGGGGGCTTCGAGCATGGCCACCGGGCAGTCCGCGGTGCGGGCGGTGATGGCGAAGCCGTCCGGCACCGCGTCGATGGCGTCGAAGTGGCTCATCCACACCGACTGCTGGTCCGGCAGCGGCCGGCCCAGCCGACCGCCGCCCTCGAGCAGTTCCAGTTGGGTGCGGCCGTACTCGCCCCGACCGGTCTGGGCCACCCGCCCGCCGAGCTGATGAGCGATGAGCTGCGCCCCGTAGCAAATGCCCAGCACGGGGATGCCCAGCTCGAAGATGGCCGGATCCAGCCGTGGTGCGCCCTCGACATGGACCGACGCCGGCCCGCCCGACAGCACGATGCCGCGGGGCTGGCGGGCTCTGACCTGGGCCGCGGTGATGGTGGCGGGGACGATCTCGGAGTAGACCCGGGCCTCGCGGATGCGCCGGGCGATGAGCTGGGCGTACTGGGCGCCGAAGTCCACCACCAGGACCGTTTCCTCGCCGGTGGCGTACCCGCCGGGAACCTTGACCGAGCTGGTCCCTGCGGCAGGTGACCCGGCTTGGGTCATCGGCCCATACCCACGCCCTGACCCTTCTGCAGCGCCTTGCCCTCGGTCTGCAACGCCGGGGCCACCATGACCTCAGCCTTCTGGAACTCCTTCAACGTCTGGTAGCCGGTGGTGGCCATTGAGGTGCGCAAGGCCCCGAACAGGTTCAGCCGCCCGTCGTTCTCATGGGCCGGGCCCACCAGCACCTCTTCCAGAGAGCCGCGCTGTTGGGTGCGAACGCGGGCGCCGCGGGGAAGGCTGGAATGGAACGTGGCCATGCCCCAATGCCAACCCTTGCCCGGCGCCTCATAGGCCGCGGCCAGCGGCGAGCCGATCATGACGGCGTCGGCGCCGCACACGATGGCCTTGGCGATGTCCCCACCGGTGGCCATGCCGCCATCGGCGATGACATGGACGTAGACACCGGTCTCGTCCAAGTGGCGCATGCGGGCGGCGCGCACATCGGCGATGGCGGTGGCCTGGGGCACGCCGATGCCAAGCACGCCACGGGTGGTGCAGGCGTGACCGGGTCCCACGCCGACGAGAACCCCGGCAGCACCGGTGCGCATGAGGTGCAGACCGGCCTGGTAGGAGGCGCACCCACCGACGATGACGGGGGTGTCGAGCTCTCGCACGAAGCGCTTGAGGTTGAGTGGTTCCACCGTGCGTGACACGTGCTCGGCGGACACCACCGTGCCCTGGATCACCATGATGTCCAGCTCAGCGGCGGTGATGGCGGGCAGCAACATGGCGGCGCGCTGGGGGGTGACGGCGGCGGCCGAGGTGACCCCGGCGTCGCGGATTTCTCGGATGCGGGCGGTGACCAGCTCCGGCTTGAGCGGCTCGGCGTAGATCTCCTGCATGCGCCGCGTGGCCTTGTCGGTGTCGAGGTGGGCGATCTCCTCGAGCAACGGCTCCGGATCCTCGTAACGGGTCCACAGGCCCTCGAGGTTGAGCACTCCGAGCCCGCCGAGTCGGCCGATCTCGATGGCGGTAGCAGGGCTGATGACCCCGTCCATGGAGGAGCCCAGCACCGGCAGCTCGAAGCGGAAGGCGTCAATCTGCCAGGAGATGTCCACGTCCTCGGGATCGCGGGTGCGCCGCGACGGCACGATGGCGATGTCATCGAACCCGTAGGCCCGACGGCCTGACTTGCCCAATCCGATCTCGATCTCGGCCATTCACTTGCTCCCTGTCAGGTTTCGTGGTTCTGCGGGCCATCTGGGCGGCGGCTGAGCCCCGTTGCAGCAGAACGGTCGACCAGGAAGCGGCCGGTGAACGCCTCAAGGCTCCTGGCCTCGCGAGCGCCGATCGCACCTGCCCGGCGTGTGGGGTCGCCTCGGATGCTAGCTGGTGGGCAGATGTGGCTTGGTTCTCGCTCCTCAGGCGGCGGTGGTCCAGGTGTTCTGTTGGAGATGGGCGAGCCGGTACGAAAAGCATGGTGGCCCGCTGACGGTCCGCATCATCGGCCAGGAACCCGGCGAGTCCCCCGGCCAGCACGTGTTTCATGCGCGAGAGATCAGATGGCGGCACGACCGCCGTTTTTCCGGTGACGGAATGACCCCGCAGCCCCGATTCCCCAGCGCTTCCGGATGAACGAAAAAGGTGAGCGGCCCCGCTACCGAAGCAACGGGGCCGCTCGCACACGTGCAAGACCTGCAGGACGGACCTGCGGGCTGGTTGGGGCTACATCATCCCCGGCATGCCACCCATGCCACCCATGCCACCCATGCCGCCGCCACCGGGCATGCCGCCGCCAGCCGGTTCGGGCTTGTCAGCGATGAGGGCTTCGGTAGTCAGCAACAGCGCGGCGATGGACGCCGCGTTCTGCAGGGCGGCCCGGGTGACCTTGGCAGGATCGATGACGCCGGCCTTGACCAGGTCCTCGAACTCGCCAGTGGCGGCGTTGAAACCGATCGAACCGATCTCGGTGGCGACCCGGCCGACGATGACCGCGCCCTCGAAACCAGCGTTGGAGGCGATGAGCCGGGCCGGGGCGTCAAGGCTGCGGGCCACAATGGAGGCGCCCACCTTCTCATCCCCAGTGAGGGTTGCAACCACGGCTTCGACCGCGCTGCGGGCCCGCACCAGCGCGGTGCCGCCGCCGGCGACGACACCTTCTTCGATGGCGGCCCGGGTGGCGGACAGCGCATCCTCGATGCGGTGCTTCTTCTCCTTGAGCTCCACCTCGGTGGCCGCCCCGACCTTGATGACCGCAACACCGCCGGCCAGCTTGGCCAAGCGCTCTTGCAGCTTCTCGCGATCCCAGTCGGAGTCCGTGTCCTCGATCTCACGGCGGATCTGTGCCACCCGACCGGCGACGTCCTCTGAGGAGCCGGCGCCTTCGATGACGGTGGTGTTGTCCTTGGTGATGACGACCTTGCGGGCCCGACCGAGCAGGTCCAGCGTGAGGTTGTCGAGCTTGAGACCGACCTCCTCAGAGATCACGGTGCCGCCGGTGAGCACCGCCATGTCCTGCAACATGGCCTTGCGACGCTCGCCAAAGCCGGGGGCCTTGATGGCCACGGAACTGAACGTGCCCCGGATCTTGTTGACCACCAGGGTGGCCAGGGCCTCACCGTCAACATCTTCGGCGATGATCAGCAGCGGCTTGCCGGCCTGCACCACCCGCTCGAGGGTGGGCAGCAGCTCTTTGATGGAGCTGATCTTGGAGGAGTGCAGCAGGATGTACGGATCCTCCAACACCGCTTCCTGACGCTCGGCGTCGGAGACGAAGTAGGGGGACAGGTAGCCCTTGTCGAACTGCATGCCCTCGGTGAACTCGAGCTCGGTGCCGAAGGTGTTGGACTCCTCAACAGTGACCACACCGTCCTTACCGACCCGGTCAATGGCGTCGGCGATGACCTCACCGATGCTCATGTCCGCCGCGGAGATGGCCGCAACCTGGGCGATCTCCTCCTTGCCGCCGATCTCGTGGGACTGGTCCTTGATGGACTGCACGGCAGCGGCGACGGCGGCTTCGATGCCCTTCTTCAACCCCATGGGGTTGGAACCGGCGGCCACGTTGCGGAGGCCCTCACGAACCAGCGCCTGGGCCAGCACGGTGGCGGTGGTGGTGCCGTCACCGGCCACGTCATTGGTCTTGGTGGCAACCTCTTTGACCAGCTGGGCCCCCATGTTCTCGTAAGGGTCCTCCAGCTCGATCTCCCGGGCGATGGACACCCCGTCGTTGGTGATGGTGGGCGCACCGAAGCGCTTGTCGAGCACCACATTGCGGCCACTCGGGCCCAAGGTGACCTTGACGGTATCGGCGAGCTTGTTGACGCCGGCCTCGAGGGCACGGCGGGCTTCTTCGTTGAATGCGAGGAGCTTGCTCATAGGTGACCGCTCAGCCGACGACGGCGAGGACGTCGCGGCTGGAGAGGATCAGGAGATCCTCACCTTCGACGGCAATCTCGGTGCCGCCGTACTTGGAGTACACCACGCGGTCACCGACCTTGACGTCGGATGGGATCACCTCACCGGTTTGCTCGGATCGCTTACCCGGTCCGACGGCCAGGACTTCGCCCTGCTGGGGCTTCTCCTTGGCGGTGTCGGGGATGACCAGGCCGCTGGCGGTGCGCTCTTCAGCTTCCGACGGGCGAACAATGATGCGGTCCTCGAGGGGACGAAGGTTCATGGACGAGCCTCCAGATTGTGGCGGTGCTGGCGTTAGCACTCGCGGGTGGCGAGTGCTAACGATAGGCGCCCCGGCTCGCTGGGCAAGCCCGACCCCGCTCAGTCCCGTTCGACCAGGAACAGGTTGGGGTCGACCCCGCCGTCAAGCGCGCTGGGGCCAAGGTGCTCCAGCTGCCACAGCGCCGCAGCGGCGACCATGGCCGCGTTGTCGGTGCAGTATTCCAGCGACGGCAGGTAGGCCCGTCGACCATCGGCGAAAGCGGCGTCGAGCCAGCGCTCACGCAAGCGGCTGTTGGCAGCGACACCACCGGCCAACGTCATCCCCGCGGCCCCGATCTCCCGTGCCGCCCGGCGGGCCTTGTGCACGATGACGTCGACCACCGCTTCCTGGAACGCCGCGGCCACATCGGCGGTGGCCACATCGGGGTTGCGCCTCACATGGTTGATGACGGACGTCTTGAGACCTGAGAAGGAAAAGTCCAACCCGTCATCGTTGCATCGACCGAGGAAAGGCGATGGCGGAGGCGTCGCCGTGGGTGGCGAGAGCGTCGATGGCAGGGCCGCCGGGGTAGCCCAGGCCCAGATAGCGCGCCACCTTGTCGAAGGCCTCGCCGGCGGCGTCGTCCAGCGTGCGGCCCGAGCAACCGGTACCGACCCGGGCCGTGCATACCGATCAGGATGGTATGGCCACCGGAGACAAGAGCCACCAGCAACGGGAACGTGACCTCGGGCTCCTCCAGCAGGGGGGCGAACAGGTGGGCTTCGAGGTGGTTGACGGCCACGTAAGGGACCGACCACACCAAGGCCAGGGCCTTGGCGGCGCTGACCCCCACCAGCAAAGACCCCACCAGCCCGGGCCCCGCGGTGGCGGCCACCGCGTCCACGCCGTGCTCCACGCCGGCCTCGAGCAGGGCCTGGCCGATGACGGGGTTGAGGTGTTCGATGTGGGCCCGCCAGGCCACCTCGGGCACCACCCCACCGAAGCGGGCATGCAAGTCGATCTGGCTGGACACCACGCTGGAAAGCACCCCCACCGCCCCGGCTGGTTCACGGCACAGCACCGCCGCCGCAGTCTCATCGCATGAGGTCTCAATACCCAACAGTACGGTACGGGACTCCATGTCGTTGGGCGTCATGGCCTACACCCCTTCCATCAACGTGCGAAACGGCAAGGTGGCCTCGATGGCGGCCAGGCGTTCGCCATAGGGCCGTTGGTCGATGTCATGGGCCCACATCACCAGCGCGTCCTCGTTGACCTCGGCGTAGTAGTTCTTGCGCACACCGGCGGGAGCGAACCCGAAGCGCCGATACAGGTCCTGGGCCGCCTTGTTGGACATGCGGACCTCCAAGGTCAAGCTCTTGGCCCCTTGCGCCACGGCTCGCGCCGCCAGCACCAACATGACCCGTGTGCCCAGCTTGGACCGATGCAAGGTGGGATCCACCGCCACCGTGGTGATGTGGCACTCGTCGAGGCTCAACATGTAGCCGCCGTAGCCCAGGACCCGGTGCTGATGGCGGGCCACCACGTAACAGCGGCTGGCTCCGAGGGAGAGCTCGCCGAGGTAGAGGCCCATGGTCCAGGGGCGGGGGTACACCTGCCGTTCAATGCGCAAGACCCCCGGCAGATGGCGCCGCCGCATAGGGGAGATGGTGACCTGGCAGGGCTCTGGAACTTGCTCGGCCCGTCAGCGCGTTCACCCGACCTCCCGGGAGCCGAGCTGCTCGGACGGCGAAACGCTGTGGGCACCGGGCGGGCGCTGAGGCCAGTTGGCTTCAGCGTCGGGTTTGCGGAGATAGGTGGGCCGGATCTCATCGGCGCTGACGAACTCCTCTCGCAGGGCCTGAGCATGGGCCAGCGCCACCAGGGCCCGAGCCGAGGGATGGGCCAGGTTGGCGTCTGCCAGCTCCAGGTGGCGCAGCCCTTCGAAGTGCTCGGCGTAGCGCAGGGCCCCATCGCCCACCACCAGGCATGCCTCGGGGTGGGCCTGCAACTCCGAGGCCAGATCCCGTGGGCTGCTGACCCGGGGCTCGACCAACCGTTGCAGGCCACCGGGCGTGGGACGGTACAGCGCCGAGAACACCTCACCCCGACGGGCGTCCATCACCGCCACGATGGTGCAGCTGGTGAAGCGGGCCGGAAAGGCCACCAGATCCAATGAGCTGACCCCGATCATGGGCACCCGCAATGCCAGCGCCATGGCCTTGGCGGTGGCCACCCCGACCCGCAGCCCCGTGAACAGCCCCGGACCCAGACCCACGGCCAACGCACCCAACTCGGACAGCTCCACCTCAGCGGCGTCGCACACCTGCCCGATCATGGGCACCAACAACTCGGCGTGGCGTTGGCCTCTATTGACCTGCACCGTGGCCCGGATCCCCTCGTGACCACCAAGGGCGGCGCTTATCTGGGTGGAGGAGGTTTCTATCCCGAGGATCAGCACGATCCGTCCTCCTGAACGATGGCGGAGGGTGCGCTGGCCGCGCCGGCCTGGTGGAGCCGCTCCCCCAGCAAACGAAACCGGGGGGACCAGGACGGTCCGACGCAACGCACTCGGAGCACCCGTTGATCATCGGCGCCTGACTCTTGGTCGGCCGCATCAGAAACGTCCGGCAGTTCGATGCGCAGCTCCAGATAGTCAGCGGGGAGCACCGGGCGAATGTTGTCACCCCATTCGATGAGGGTCAGCGAGCCCGAATCCAGCAGCTCCGGCAGGCCCAACTCGATGGTCTGACCCAGCTCGTCAAGGCGATACACATCGAGGTGGTGGAGCACCAGCGGCTCGCCGTTGAAGACCCCGTGGTGGCGGTGGTGCAACGTGAAGGTGGGGCTGGTGATGGGGCCGGCCACCCCCAACGCCTCGCCCAGACCCTGACAGAACGTGGTCTTGCCGGTGCCCAGGTCACCGCTGAGCACGAGCAGGTCTCCGGGCCGCACCAGATCGGCCAGCGCTGCCGCCACCCGCCGTGTTGCCGCGGCCGATCCGGTGCGCACCACATGCTCAGGGGTGCGGGCGTCGGGCAGGGGCGGCTGGAGCGGCTGGAGCGGCATCGAGGCCCCTGAGGCTACCGGTCGTGGAAGGCCGGCGCCGGCGAGGCGGCCGGGCTCCCCAGTCTCCGTGAGGTCGCCATCCCACGACGGCGGGAGGAGGCGGCCTGGATGGGTCATTGCGCTCAAGGGCCGCGCCCACGGTGCCGTTCCGATGCGAGCAACGACCACCACCGCCCGTCACGGATCGACGGACCGGTTGCCCCGCTCCCCCGGCGTCGTGGGAGCACCGCCATGGAGGGCTCGCCCGTGTCAGACCTTTTGTCCCGCCAGCCCACCGGCACCCCACGCCTGTTCGCCCTGGGCTTCCGGGCCACTCCCACCACGGTGGCGGTGGGCGCTCAGGCCCTGTCTCGGATCTGGTACCCGTGGCGGGAGCTGCTGCCGGGCTGGTCGCTTCGCTTCCTGGGCGGACGGGATCACTTTCTGGGCCGCACGCTGTGGCCGGATCGCATCATCGAGGTGTACGTGCGGCCGGGCCAGACCCTCGACGAGGTGGCCTTCGCGCTGGCCCATGAGGTTGGCCATGCGGTTGATCTGTCCCATCTCAACCCCGGCGCCCGGGCCCGTTGGCGCCAGGCCCGCCACCTGCCGACCCCGCTGGCCTGGTTCGGGGCGTCCGACGCCAAGGACTTCGCCACTCCCGCCGGGGACTGGGCAGAGTGCTTCGCCTACCGGCAGATCGGTGCGGTGGGCTTCCAATCTGAGTTGGGCGGCATCCCTGACGAAGCGGCCCTGGCGTTGTTGGCCGACCTGGCGTTGTCGGTGGAGCACTCACCCGATGCTGAGCGGCACGCGGCCGAACTGGCGCCGGTGGCGTCACTGGGTCGATCCGTACAGGGACCAAATCCCCATTTCGTGGCTGAAGCGGGCCCGCTGAAGGATCGATAGATCACACAACGCCGACACGGAGGTTGGTGTTGCTGGCGAGAGAAAGCATTCAAGGAGGATCACCATGGGTCTGCGTATCAATCAGAACACGATGGCGGTTTCCGCTCACCGGAACCTGACCATCAATGACGGCATGCTCACCAAGTCGATGGAGAAGCTGTCCAGCGGTTTCCGGATCAACCGGGCCGCGGACGACGCGTCGGGCTTGGCGAAGAGCGAGAAGTTGCGCGTCGATGTCCGCGGTATCAATCAGGCCATCAAGAACGCCCAGGACGGGATCAGCTACGTGCAGACCGCAGAAGGGGCGTTGGACGAGGTCCACGCCATCTTGCAGCGGATCAACGAGCTGGCTGTTTCCGCGGCCAACACCGCCACCAGCGACGGCGCCGCGGAACAAGCTGAGGTCACCGAACTGCTCAAGCAGATCGATGCCATCGGTACCTCCACCAAGTTCGCCGGGAAGGCGGTGTTCAGCACCACCGCGGTGACCTTCCAGGTCGGCGCGTTGGCCGCGGACACCATCCAGGTCACCACCCAGGGCCTGTCTTCGGCATCCCTCACCGACGGCACCGGCGCCGCCGCGGACCTGTCCACCTTGGACCTGACCACCGCCGCCTCCGCCGCGATCGACACCGTGCGGACCGGTATCGACGAGATCAACAACCTGCGGGCCAACCTCGGCGCTCAGCAGAACCGGCTCGAGCACACCATCACCAACCTCAACGTGACCACCGAGAACCTGCAAGCCTCGGAGTCCCGCATCCGCGACCTGGACATCGCCGCGGAGATGGTCAGCTTCACCCGCCACCAGATCATGCTGCAGGCCGGTACCGCCATGTTGGCCCAGGCCAACGCGGTCCCTCAGAGCGTCCTGCAGTTGCTGCGGAACTGATACCGGCAGCTCCGGCTGGTCCAACAGCGATAGACCGATAGAACTAACAGCGATGTGGACCGGGCGGCTTCGGCTTCCCGGTCCGCTGCTTTTTGCCGGGTCACGGCGCCCGGGACGCTTGTTCCTCAAGGCAGGGGAGCGTGCTGGTCGATAACTAGGGACGACCACGCCCGCCGTCCCAGGAGGATCGATGCCCCGGCCCCATCCGCTGCAGTGCTCCAGTGAACCCGGCGCGCCCGGACACGGCACTCGCCTGCCGGGGATGGCGCTGGCGGTGTGTCCCGGATGTGCCAGAAGCGCCACGAGTGGTGGAGAGGGCGGCGGATGAGTCGACCCCCCGGGGTGGAGGTTTTCGACTTCCACGACCTGCACGAGCTGTCACCGGCAGCGGAGATCCGCGCGAGCGAGAGCCTGACCCTGGCCCTGCCGCGGGCGGCACTGGTGCTGTCGGCTCTGACCCGTCGCAACGTCACCGGCTCCCTGGTGCACTTCGAGCTGGTGGACCGCCGTGAAATGGCGCTCGAGGGCTGCGACCTGTACGACCTCACGGTGCCGGTTCCATCCCGCCCGGGTCTGGCCTCGACCCGCCAGCCGTTGGGGGTAGCGGTCATAAACCGCCGGTCCGTCACCGGCTTGGCCGAGGTGTTGATGGGCGGCCCCGGCGACGGCGAGTCCAGGCTCCCCAACCGCTTCGAACGAGCGTTGCTGTGCCGCCGCCTGACCGAGGTGCTGGTTCCGATCTGGGAGGGCCTGGGCGTGGAGACCCGACCATCGCCACCGGGCTTGACCTACATCGAGTCGGCCCTGGCGCAATTGCCACTCTCCATGGTGGTGGTGGGACTCAGCTTCGCCATCGGGGACCGCACCTGGGAGATGAACCTGGCGGTGGCGTCCTCGTTGATCGATGCCAACCTGGATCCCAAGCGCGCCCCCCATGCGGTCACCATGGCCCAAGCGGTGCGGGACATCCCCGTGGAGATCACGGTGTCTTTCAGTCCAGTGAAGATCCGCGCCAGCGACGCCCATCGATTGGCGGTGGGCGATGTCATCCGCCTGGACCACGGGCTACGGGTGCCGCTGGTGGCGAACTCCCAGGGGCGGCCATTGCTGCTGGTGGGTCACGGGACCACCGGCCGACGGGTCGCCGTCGAAGTGATCGATGTGCTGGATGTGGCGGAATTGGCCGACCTGGCCTTTGCCGAGGGCGACGTCGGTGATGCCCTCGGCGCCTATCCCAACGATGACATCGATCAGCGGAACCAGAACCAGTACGGCAGGCGGCGCGGGGACTTCAACCTCCACGCCCTGTGATCGGAGCACTTTCTCGTGGATGAGACCACCAACAGCACCGACAGCCCCGACACCGACACCGTCGAAGGCGGCGCCGACACCGACGGATCCGCGGCCGAAGGGCCGAACCTCGCGGCGGAGACCGACAGCGGGATCGACAAGAATGACGCGGGGCTCGGGTTCGAGCAGCCCACCATGGCGGTGGATCCGGCGATCTACCCCGACCTGAACCACGCGCAGGCCGAGCCGGGCGAGCCGCGGGATCTGCGGCTGTTGTCCGACATCGAGCTTGAGCTGTGCGTGGAGATCGGGCGGGCCCGGCTGCCGTTGCGTCAGCTGTTGGCGCTGACCCCCGGCTCGGTGGTGGAGCTCGACCGGGCCCTGGGCGAGCCGGTTGACGTGTTGGTGAACGGGACATTGGTGGGGCGAGGCCAGATCGTCACCATCGGCGATGAGTTCGGTGTGCGCTTGTCCGAGATCGTGGATCCTTCCAACAGCGGGTCACCCGCACGGCGGCGCTCGTGACCTTGGCGGCGCTGGTGCTGACCGTGGTGAAGACCGCGGCGGTGTTCGCGTTGTTGGGGGTCACCGTACGCACGCTCAAGCGCATCGACCATCGTCGGGCCGTCTCCGGAGGTGGGCCCTCCCGGCGCGGCGCGCGGCGCAGCCCCACCTTGCGGCCCCGTCCCCGCAGAACACGTCGGTCGACGCTGAGCTCACGTGGCGGGCTGAGCGATGGCGCCGGCGCAGTCGGTGGGGACGGTGGGGCGGGGGCTACCGGCCTCGCCGACATGGCCCGACTGGCGGCCCTGGCGGCATCAAGGGCATCAGCGTTGGCGCTGTTACGGCGGCCCCGGACGAGTCGACGGGCACCGCGGGCGCTGGAGATCGTGGAGCGGGCCACGCTGGGCCGGACCTCGGCCGTGGTGCTGCTGCGGGTGCGGGACCAACACGTCCTGCTCGGGGTCACCGACCAACAGATCAACGTGCTGCGCACCCTCGACCCCGAGCCCGCCATCGACCTCCGTCTCAACCATGCCGGCTCAGCCGCCGGCTCGAGCCGCCGGCCCAGATTCCGGCGCCGATACCGAGGGGGATGTCAGCGACACGACGTCCCCGAACGTGGTGCCGAATCTTGGCTCGAACGTTGGTCTGGTTGACGCCGGGCACGACACCCGGGGTTGGAGCCAACGCCTCTCCCGGCCCCACCGTGGGGAACGGGACCACATCGAACTGCTCGATCCCAGCCAGCTCTGCCATCCCGCCCCGGACCGTTCCCTCGACGGAACCAACGCACCTCGGGACCGGTCATGAGACGACCCGACAACGGCCTCGTGGCCCGCGCCACCCCACCACCGTGCAGGGTGGCGCGTCATCGTCGGGGTGTGGGGATCCTGCTCTGGACGGTAGCCCTGGTGGCAGCAGGCCTGCTGATCTCTCTCGCCGACGGCGCACCGGTAGCGGCCCAAACCGACAGCGGGTCCTCGGCGGGCCAGGACACCCCAACGGAACCGGCGGGCACCCCACCGCAACCAGCCACGGCCACCGAGCCCACCCCCTCCGCCGAGCCGGGCCTCCTGATTCCCGGCGCCGTACCTGATGGCACGGCCAACCCTGAGGGTTCGGAGATCATCGTGCCGGCCCCGGTGGCACCAGTGGCCCCCACGCCGCCAGCAGGAGCGCAGAACGCTGGTGATCCGTCCCTCGAGCTGAGGTTGCCCACCGGCGATGGGGGGGTGACCAGCCAGCCCCTGACCATCGTCCTACTGCTGACCATCATCGGTTTGGCGCCCACGATGTTGCTGCTGATGACCTCCTTCACCCGCATCGCCATCGTGTTGGGCCTGACCCGCAACGCCCTGAGCTTGCAGGGCACCCCGCCGAACCAGGTGCTCATCGGCCTGTCCCTGTTCCTGACGTTGTTCATCATGGGCCCGGTGCTCACCCAGGCCAATGACACTGCCCTACAGCCCTACCTGAAGGGCGAGATCACCCAGCAAGAGGCCTACACCGCCGGCATCGAGCCGTTCCGGGACTTCATGCTGACCCAGGTGCGGGACAGTGATCTGGAGCTGTTCGCCTCCCTCGCCGGCGGTGAGCGACCGGCCTCGCCCGACGATGTGCCCACCTCCACGCTGATCCCGGCCTTCGTCATCGGCGAGTTGCGGGCTGCGTTCCTGCTGGGGTTCGTGATCTTCATACCGTTCCTGGTGATCGACATCGTGGTGTCCTCCACGCTGATGTCGATGGGCATGGTGATGTTGCCCCCGGTTTCCATCTCTCTGCCCTTCAAGTTGCTGCTGTTCGTGGTGGTGGACGGTTGGCAGCTCACCGTGGGGACCCTGGTTCAATCATTCAAGACGTAATGAATTTGAGACCCTGACGGATAATTGTAACTTATCTACAGACTATCTACTGTCTATCTACAGTCCGGAGCGAACATGACTGATGCCGCGGTGTTGGACCTGGCCCGCCAGGCCCTCACCATCTCTGCCAAGCTGGCCATGCCCATTCTGTTGGTCTCCCTGGTGGTGGGTACCATCATCTCCTTGCTGCAGGCCGTGACCCAGGTGCAGGAGATGACCCTGACGTTCGTGCCCAAGGTGGTGTCCATCGGGGTCGTGCTGATGATCAGCGGCGGCTGGATGCTCAACGAATTGGCTGACTTCACCCGCCGCCTGTACGAAGCTGCCCCGGGCCTGCTGTAGCAACCGACGGTGGAGCTTTCCCTGGCCCTGGTGGGCGACTTCGTGTTGATCATGGTGCGGACCCTGGCCTGGTTGTATGCCGCACCGGTGTTCTCCGACCGGGGATTCTCCAACGTGGCCCGGCTCACCACCGCGCTATCGCTCTCGTTCTTCCTGACCCCGCTCTTGAGCAACGGGCAGGTGAACCCCCAGAGCGCCACCTTGGGGGGATTCGTCATGTTGGCGGTGGGCCAGATCGCCAGCGGGCTGGTGTTGGGTTGGGTGGCGTCCGTGCTGTTGGCTGCGTTCGAGGCGGCCGGCCATCACATCGATCTGATGTCGGGGTTCTCCCTGTCCAGCCTGCTCGATCCCCAGTCGGGCAATCAGGCGGCGGTCTTCTCCCGTTTCACCAGGGTGCTGTTCGTCACGCTGCTGTTCGCCACCGGGGCTCATCATGAGCTCATCCGGGGCTTCGTGTTGAGCTTCAAGGTGGTGCCGCTCGACGCGCTGCCGCACTTCAACTTCGATGTGCGGGGCGCGTTGACGTTGGTCAGCACCATGATGGTGGCCAGCGTGCAGATCGCCGCCCCGGTGCTGGGGGCGCTGTTCCTCACCGAGGTCACCCTGGCCATGGCCCAGCGTTTCGCGCCCAACACCAACGTGTTCATGCTGGGCTTGTCGGTCAAGACGCTCATGACCCTCACGCTGATGGGTTCCGCCCTGGCGTTCTACCCGATGTACCTCGAGCGGCTGGTGGCGTTGTCCCTCGACGCCGGCGGGGCCATGTTGGGCGCCTGATCTCATGGTGGCCAGGGAGCAACCCGGCGACCTCGTGCCCGACCAGTGCCTCGCTTCGGTGCCCATCTGTGCGCTTTTGAACAGGCTTGGGCGTGAAGTTACCCAGATCTCGACGCTCCGTTGTACCGCACGCGCTGGGTGTCGACATGTTGCCGGTGTTGGCAAGACCCGTGTTCAAAACTGCACACATGGGAGCAAGCACCCTCAACAGCGCCGATCAGCCGGCCCTTCGGGCGAGGGTGCCGACGTCTACCCGGGGGAAGCGCAACGGCCGGCGCCAACGTCGATCGGTGAGTAGCTCCAAATCCGCCCGCAGCGAGACCATCGATGGGTGGCGATCACGAGGGTCCCGGGCGGTGGCCTCATCCAGCACATCGAACAACGACGGCGGGGCGTCCCCCCGTTGGGAGCTCTGGCCCCGACGGGCGCCGAGCAGCAACCGCAGCGTGGCGGCCAGGGCGAAGATGTCCGCCGCAGGGGTGAGTGCCATGGTTCGCGCTGCTTCGGGGGCCGCGACCGCCAGGCTGGCCGCCGCCGAGGCGCTGTCGAGGCTGAATGAGCAACTGAGCGTGCCCAACCCGAGATCGGTGAGCACCGGACGACCGTCGGCATTGAGCAAGATGTTGGCCGGCTTCACGTCGCGATGGAGCAATCCCAGACCGTGGGCCAATTCCAACACCGCCGCCACCTGCACACCAAGTCGCACGACGCTTTGCCATTCCAGCGCCCATCCGGCGTCCACGAACTGTTGCATCGACCCGCCCGGCGCCTCCTCGAAGGCCACGAACCAGCGGTCCTCCCGGGCCCCCCAGCCGCTGATGGTGACCATGTCCTCGTGGTGGGACAACGCCGCGATGTTGCCAATCTGCTGACTGAGTCGGGCCGAGAGCCGAGCCCGTAACCCGCCGGCCGACATGAGCTTGATGATCTGGGCGCGCGCGCCGGGCCCGGCACCGCAGAGCCGGTAGGTGGTGCCGAACCCACCCGCGCCCAGCCGGATGATGCTCGGCTGGCCCAGGTCCGAAAGCGCGTTGAGTTGATCGGAGTCGAGCGGCTCGACCTCGGTGTCACCAAAGCCCAGCCAGCGAGTGGTGCGCCGCAACTACCGCACCCGCCCTGGCTCGCCGCCCTCGGAGCGATCTTCCGGCCGGGCCCCGTCCGTGGTCGCGGGGGTGGAACGGGCCGGCTCATCCGGGACATCCTTTCGAATGGGCGGGGCCAACATCGCTTGACCGATGGGCACCGCCACCCGATCCACCAATGCCAGCACCACCAGCGTCATCACGGCGCGGGTGGCTGCGGCCTCCAGCGTGATGGCGTTGCGCAACAACTGCACGCACAACAGCGCGACCACGCCCAGGCCCATCATGGCCAGCAGCGGGTGCTTTACCGGGGCAGGCATGACCGCATCGCCAACATCAGCTCAATGGAGCTGGCCAATCGCAACTGTCCATCGATGAACAGGTAGCCCGGCCGGAAGCCCAGCAGACCGGCTTGCACGATGGCCGCCGCCGCCTCTCGTCCGCTCCCGGAAAGGAAAACGCCGGGGGTGTCACCGGGGCGGCTGACAGGCGCGGGGACGTTGGTTCGGATGAACAGCTCCAGCGCCGACATCCAGTCCGCGTCCGAGGTCAGCTCGAGCTGGGCCAGGTGCTCCACTGCCACCGGCGGCAGACCGACGGCGGCCAGGTGCTCGACGGACCAGCAGGGCTCCCCGCCTAGGGTCAGATCCAGGGTGACGCCGTCATCGCCCAGTTGGATCGACGCCGCGGAGCGTTCAGCCACCCGGTGGCGTCCGGCGCTGCGCATCAGACCGGCGCTGGCCTTAGCCGGCAGCGCGGCACCGGCAGGCACCAGTTCGCGCCCGGGCTGTCCCGTGTCGGACGCCACGTCGGCAGATCCGAGCTCCGTGGAGCGGACCGCGGGGGACGCGGCGACGGTGGTCGGGATGTGCGTGGCAGGAGTAATCGTGGCAGGGTAGTGGACGTGGATGTGGGAGTGGACGTGGTGAGGGTCTGGGTCTGGGTCTGGGTCGGGGTCGCGGAGATCGAGGTGTCGGGGCGAGCCTGGTCGACCGGCGTGACCGACGAACGGCTGTCGGGCGAGCCGCCGCCCCGCAGCGACGTGGCCTGGAGGTCGCGCAGGCGACGGCGGTTCTTACGGATGCGGGCGATCTCCAGCTGCTCGCTCCCCCTCACCATGGGCCCGAACCCGGGCGATGCGGCGGGCGCCGGTTGGGCGGGCGGTGCCGCCTGCGAGCCGTCCGCCGGGATGTCCTCGGTGTTGGGCCCGGCCTTGGCGTCCTGTCCGGCGAAATTGGGCCGCAGTTCGTGCGTTCCAGGGGAGTCTGGTTCCGCGTCGGCCTCGAGCACGGGCAGGTCGCCGTCAGCGGCGGAACCTGTCGGGTGCCATTCGACCCCGGTGGGATCGTCGATGTCCACCCACTCAGCGTCGACAACGGCCTCGGGGTCGCCTAGGCCGGTCCAAGTCGGCTCATCGTGCATGGTGCCCTCGACGATGGGACTGATCATCGATGCCACGCCAGGTGCCGACATCGATCTGGCAGCTTCAAGGCGAGCGGCCTCGACCAGAGCCGCCTCCAGCCGGGCTGACCGTTCCGCCCCCGCCCGCTCACGTTCGACGCGCTCAGCCTCAACCCGTCGCGCCTCCAAACGATCCCGGTCAGCGCGCTCCCGGGCCCGGCGTTCGGCCTCCGCCCGTTCCATGGCGCGGCGGTCTGCGCTGATCCGCTCGGACTCGATCCGTGCACGCTCCGCCCGCTCAAATTCTGCACGTTCCGATGCAACGCGCTCCAACTCCGCGCGCTCAAACTCCGCGCGCTCCAACTCCGCGCGCTCAAGCTCGGCCCGCTCAATCTCGGCCCGCTCCAACTCCGCCCGCTCAAGCTCGGCCCGCTCCAACTCGGCCCGCTCCAACTCCGCCCGCGCAACTTCCGCCCGCTCAATCTCGGCCCGCTCCAACTCCGCCCGCCAAACTCCGCCCGCTCCAACTCCGGCCCGCTCCAACTCCGCCCGCTCAACTTCCGCCCGCTCCAACTCGCGCTCACTCCGCCGCTCAACTTCCGCCCGCTCCAACTCCGCCGCGCTCCAACTCCGCCCGCTCAACTTCCGCCCGCTCAACTCCGCCCGCTCCAACTCCGCCGCGCTCCAACTCCGCCCGCTCAACTTCCGCGCGCTCCAACTCAGCGCGTTCCTGGGCCAGACGGTCCGCCTCGGCGCGACGTCGGTCGGCCAGGAGCCGCTCGACTTCAAGACGTGCCAACTCCTGACGTTCAATCTCGGCGCGTTGCCGGAACGCGGCCTCCTCCGCCCGACGCTCCTCCACCAAGCGCTCTTCGGCCAGCCGGCGGACCTCGGCCTCGAGCAAGGTCTGGCGCTCGAGCTCGATCCGCGCTGCGATCACAGCCACGTCCTCACGAGGCGGTACTGATTGCTCCAAACGATGGCGTTCAGCCTCACGCCGTCGTTGGGCGATCGCCTCCACCTGGGTCCGCTCAGCGGCCAGGCGAGCTGCCATCACCTCTTCGGCAATGGCGGCGTCACCCATGTTTCCGGAGGTCTCGAACCTCGCCGATGGCAGCGGGTCCGGTAGCCTCGAATGATCGCGGTTGGTGGCGGCGCGGTGCTGCGCGGCCCGCTCGGCGGCCACGCGGGCGGCCCGGGCCAACGCCTCGCCACCGGGGGTCACGCCGTCCGCAGTGGGCTCCGTCGGCGAACGGTAGGGCTGAGCGGGGTCACCGGGCTGACGTCGGTCCCGATCCTCGGCCGGGGTGCGGGCCAGGCTGGCTCGAGCAGGTGTGGCATCGGTGGGATGGGCTCCTCGGGGCCGATCGACCATGGCCGCCAACACGTCGTCGTCCACCTCGGACTGCGGCGCCATACCTCGCGGTCTGGGCGCGCCGGCACCGTGACCGGTCGGCCGAAGATCGATCCGATCCTCTCCAGCGGAGCCGCCGCTCAGGCCGCCTTCACTGTTGCGACGTCGCCCGGGCCCGTAACCGATCGGGCCCGGCGCCAGATCCGCATCACCGAAACCACCTCCACGGCTCGCGGCCGGAGTCACAAAACCACTCGAGCCTGATATACCGGCTGGCATGGTACGGGCCGCAATTGGCTGACCCGGGCCGCTATCGCGACCGTTGCCGCTACGGCCCGAGGGCTGATCGGCCTCGAGGCGCTCGATGTTGTCGATGAGGTTGGCCAGCACCCCATCGAAGGGGCCGGCCTGTGTGACATCGGCCTGGGTGCCGGCCATCACATCCACCTCGAAGCGAACCTTGGACCCCATGCCCAGGGCGCGCCGGGACGTGACCCGACGGGCCCGGACCACAGTGATCTCGCGCCCCAACTCGGCCGTGGCCAGCTGGAGCGCCTCCTCAATGGTGGACCCGGTGAATTGGTGCATCTTGCCGCTCAAGGTCAATCACTCCCACGGGTTCTATCTGCAGGTTCTTGGCCAACTCGGGGTAGGCGAGCACGGCCAACTGGGGACGGGCGGGGGCCAGCATCTTTCGCATCAGCGAACGCAACTGCTGGCTCACGACGACGGTCGGCGTGATGCCCATGTTCTCGACGTCGTTGATGGTTTGATCGAAGTTCACGAGGAGCTCTTCGATCCGTTCCGGGGGTACGGACAGGAACAGCCCCGACGGGCCGGGCTGCAGGGCCTCAAGCAGGTGGCGTTCGAGCATCGGGTCGAGGGTGATCACGTGCAACACACCCCGCTCGTCCACCACCTGCGCCGAGATGGCGTTGGCCAAGGCCACCCGGGCCTCGCTGACCAGATCATCGGTGACGCGGGTGACCCGGGCTCTGGCGGTGATGGTCTCGAGGATGGTGACCAGATCCCGGATCGGCACCTGCTCCCGCAACAAACCCCGAAGGACGGCCTGCACCTCGGCCAGGGCCAAACTGTCCCCGGTCCCGATCTCCGCCACCACCGAGGGCGCCAGCTCACTGACGGTGTCGAGCAATTGCTGGGTGCCCTGGCGGGTCAGCAACTCGGGGGCGTTGCGTCGCACCAACTCCGCCAGGTGGGTCACAATCACGGTACCGCGGTCGATCACCGTGGCTCCCTGGGCTTCAAGGTGCCCCGCCAGGTCCGCGGACACCCAGTAGGCGGGAAGCCCGTAGACCGGCTCCGTGGTGGGTGTGCCGGGCATCGACAAGTTGGCACCGTCGGCCAGGACCAACACCTGACCCGGGGGCGCAGTGCCCCGCCCGGCCTCCACCCCGTTGACCCGGATCACATAGGTGTGCGGCGGCAGCGCGATGTCGTCGCGCGTGCGGACCAGCGGCACCACCATGCCCAACTCCCGGGCAATTTGGCGCCGCAGGGCCTTGACCCGATCCAACAAACCGCCGCCGGGGCCTTCGATGAGGTCATACAGATCCGGGGCGATCTCCAGCTCCAGCGGTTCCACCAGCAACTGTGACGCCAGCGAATCCGGATCGGCGTTGGCGTTGGCATCCCCCCCGCCCGACCCCGGGCCACCACCGACCGCGCCGGCCCTGCCCGACGGTCCCATACCATCGAGTAGGTCGATGACCGGTTCGTCGTTGCGGCGGCTGGCCACCACGCCCAACACCGCGGCAATGGCCAGGAACGGCAGCTTCGGCAAACCGGGCAGTATGGCGAGAGACCCCATGACGGCGGCGGCGATGCCGAGCACCCGGCGGCTCTGCAGCAGCTGACGCCACAGATCCCCACCGAGACCGTCGTTGCCTTCAGAGGTGGCCCGGGTCACGATGATGCCCGACGCCACCGAGATCAGCAACGCTGGGATCTGGGACACCAGACCGTCGCCCACTGCCAGCAACGAATAGCGCTGGACCGACTCCCCGACCGCCAGGCCCTGCTGCAGCACCCCTACCGCGATGCCACCGACCAGGTTGATCATCACGATGATCAGACCGGCGACGGCATCACCCTTGACGAACTTCGACGCACCGTCCATAGCGCCATAGAAATCAGCTTCACGGCCCACGTCACGGCGGCGGATCTTGGCTTCGGTCTCCGTGATGAGCCCGGCGTTGAGGTCGGCGTCGATGGCCATCTGCTTGCCCGGCATGGCGTCGAGGGTGAAACGGGCCCCGACCTCGGCCACCCGACCGGCACCGGCCGTGATCACCGAGAACTGGATCACGACCAAGATGGTGAAGATCACCAAACCGATGATGATGTTGCCGCCCACAACGAACCCGCCGAACGCCTCCACCACGTGACCGGCGAAACCATGGCTGAGGATCGAGCGGGTGGTGGACACGTTGAGTGCCAGACGGATGAGCGTGGTGACCAACAGCAACGCCGGGAACACCGAGAACTGCAACGGTTCGCGGATCACCATCGAGGTCACCATGATCAGCACCGCGATGGCCAGGTTGGCCGACAACAGCAGATCGATCATGGCCGGCGGCAACGGCACCACCATCACCAGGATGATGGAGACGATCAGGAACGGGATGCCGATGACGGCGAAGCTGCCCCGACCCCGACGGTTGGGGCCATCCCCGGAAAGGTCCACTCGACTGACTGCGGTCATGAGGCGCGCACCTGGCGGCCACCTTCACGGGCGGCCTTGTACACCACGGCCAGCACCTCGGCCACCGCCTGATAGAGGTGCACCGGGATCTGCTCACCGATCTCGACGCTCTGATACAGCGCCCGGGCCAGCGGCTTGTTCTCCCGGATGGGGACGCCGGCGCCCTTGGCCACCTCCCGGATGCGGGCCGCCATGTGATCGGCGCCCTTGGCCACCACTTCGGGGGCGGAGCTGTCCGGTTCATAGCGCAACGCCACCGCCAGATGGGTGGGGTTGGTGAGCACCACGTCAGCGCGGGCCACGGCGGCCATCATGCGCATGCGGGACATCTTGCGTTGACGGGCCCGGACCTCGCCCTTGATCTGCGGGTTGGTCTCAGTCTGACGGGCGTCGTCGCGGACCTCCTGGCGTGACATGCGGAGGTCTTTGCGATAGCGACGCACGGCCAGGGTCCCGTCAAGTCCGGCAGTGGCCGCGGAGAGCGCCAAGACCCCCATCAGCAGGGCCCACAGCGCGTTGCCCATGGAGCTGGTGAAGGCCCCAAGCGAGGCCGGGCCCAGGAACGTGGCGACCACGAAGCGGTCCCACAGCAGGGCCACCACGGCCGCCAGCGCCGTCAACTTCAGGATCAACCGGGCCAGCTGACCAATCTGGCGGATCGACAGCAGCCGCTTGATCCCGGGAAAGGGGTTGAGCTGCTTGGCCTTGGGCTTCAAGTGGTACGGGTTGAGGTGAATACCGCCGAGGATGGCCCGGGCGGCGATGGCGGCCACAATGGTGGCGCCCACCAGCGGGACCAGCAACAGCAGGCTGCGGGTGACCAGGTCACCGAGGGCTCGCAAGGCCGGGGCCGGATCCCGGGCGTCGACGCTGAGCGTGGCCTCTTTCCAGCCGCCGCTCAGGGTGTCCGACAGGCGGGCGACGAGCCCCGGCAGGACCACAACCGCCGCTATCAGCGTCAGGAACTGCGGCACCTCGATGGACTGCGGGAGGCGACCCTCACGGCGCGCTTCGCGGAGGCGCCTGGCTGTTGGCTGCTCGGTCTTCTCCTCGCCACGTGCCACGTGAGGACCCTGCTCGTACCGGGGGACGCGTGTGCGCCCCGGTGTGTCCGCTCGTCCCTGAGTGATTGGCGAGCCGAATCATTCGACTCGGAGTAATCATCGGCACACTCGGCCCTCCACCTGAACAGGGCAAACCCTCATCACGCAGCGTGGTCATACGACGGAGGGTGTGACGTGGCACCACTCGCCCGCTGGCGTCGGCGTGAAATAGGGGCCTCTATGCCGGTGCCTCTCGACGCGCCCGATACCTACGCCGGCGAAACGATTGGTTGGGACCACGAGCTTCGGCTGTTCGCCGAGCGTCTCGGCCTTGACCGCCGCCACCAGCGAATTCTGCACCAACCTGTTCGAGCGAGCCGATACTCGGGGATCGGCGGCCGCAATCAGGGTTCAACGCTCTGGTCACCCCAAACTCGAGGTGGGCCTCCGTGCCACCGAGATCTGCATTCGGCCGGGTGGGAAAAATGAAAGTAGCCACCTCGAAGCTCATCGTCGAACGGTGGGTACCGGTGATGGAGGACATGGTGCGGCTCCCAGTCGAGCAGACCGAAGTCGTCAGCTATCCGGGTGAGGAGGCTGCCGTGCTGTGGGTCGTCGTCCTCCGTGATGGTTCCGTACCGGAAGGGAAACGACTCCGGACCGAGCATGTCAAGCCCATACGGGTCATCAGCTGACGGTGCCGTGAACGGCCTGGTGGAACAGCTCGGTGGTACCGCCAGCACTCAGCTGGTCAGAAACTCTCGGAACAACACGTTCTTGACCACCGGATCCGCGGCGTGGGCCGGCTCGCCCTCTACCACCGGCTCGATGTAGGCGTTCTGCAACAAACAGGTGAGCTCCACCTTCACCGCCGCGTGTTTGTCATTGGTCAGATCGGCCATGGTCTTGGTGCTGAAGTAGTTCAACACCACATCGGACGCCTTGGCGGTCTTCCCCATGAACTCCTCAAGAATCACCGTGTCGCCCAACTCCACCGTGAGGCCGACCTTCAGGTAATGACCATCGGCCAGGTTGATGGTCTGCGAGCTGAGATCGGCACTACCGCCAGGCACCCCGCCCCCGCTCTCCGCCCGGGCGTGGGGCGCGGCTGCAGTGGCCGCCACCTCACCCCCGCCGGCGTTGATGGCCGAACAGTCAACGCCATGATCGGCCTCGGCAACCGCCACCCCGCCCTCGATCGGGGGGGCGATGATGATCTGCGAAGGTGCGGTGGTGAGCAGGAACTTGTAGCCGAAGGCACCGATGAGCACCAACGCTCCATGCAGCAACACCGATTTACCCTTGCCGTTCTTCGGCGCGACCGGATCAGCGCCGGCCTCCTCAGCGACTTTCTTCTTCTTTTTCCCAGGCATCGATCAGGCCTTCCGGTCTGGACTCACGTGCTGCTTCACTGCGGGCTGCTTCACTGACGGCTGCTTCATGACGGCTGCTTCATGACGGCTCGATCTGCGGGTTCTCCGGGCGTTGCAGACGATCCGACGCCTGCACCGCTTCCTCCAGGATCCGGTCCTTGATCCCCTGGGCATCGGACTCCACGATCACCTCGACCCGGCGATTGCGGGTTCGACCGGCCTCGGTGTTGTTGCTGTCGATGGGGCGGGTGTCGGCGAATCCCGCGGACTGCAACCGTCCCGCGGTCAAACCGGCGCTGCCCTGGAAATACCGCAACACCGCGCCGGCCCGGGCTCCCGACAACTCCCAGTTGGAAGGGAACGCCGCCGTACTGATCGGAATGTTGTCGGTGTGACCTTCGACCAGGACCACATTGTCAACGGTGGCCAGTGCCCGACCGACCACATCCAGGATCTCGGCCCCGTTCGGCCCCAGCTCCGATGAACCCGACCCGAACACCACCTGATCGGTGACCACGGTGATGACCAGACCCCGCTCATCGATGCGGGTCTCGAGGTTGGCCGACAGACCACCGGCCTCAGCCGCGGCCTGCACCAACTGCTGCACCGTCTCCAACTCAGCGGTCCCGGCCCGTTCGGCGTCCTGCACCGCTTGTGGCAGGTTCTGCAACTTGGTGGCTGCAGCCTCGGCGCTGGACGGATCCAACACCGCCTTGGCCCCCTGCTCAGCGCCAACGGTAACCGAGGCCACCAGCGCATTGAGCGGGCCGCTGAACACCTTGTCGCCACTGCCACCGAGGTCGATCACCGTGGCGCTGGCGCCGCTGCCGGCGCGCAACGCGTCACTGAACCCCTCGGCCAGCTTCTTGAACTTCATCAGGTCCACGTTGGAAATGGCGAAGAGGGCCACAAACATGGCCATGAGCAACGTGAGCAGATCGGCGTAAGGGATGACCCAAGCCTCGTGGTTCACGTGCTCTTCGTGTTCTTCGTGTTCTTCCTCTTCGTGGTGGCCGCCACCGTCACCGCTCATCAGATCAGGCCGCCTTCTTGTCCTCGGCGACCTTGATGTAGGAGTTCAGCAATCCCTCCATCACCCGGGGAGAGGTCCCCGCCTGCAACTCCAACACCCCGGCCACGATCATCTCCATGAACGCGGCTTCATCGGCGGTCATCCGCTTGAGCTTGTTGGCCGCCGGGAGGTACAGCCCGTTGGCCAGGAACACACCCCAGAACGTGGCCACGAAGGCACCAGCGATACCGTGACCGATCAGCTCGGGATTATCGAGATGGCTCATGGTGGCCATCAGACCGAAGACCGCCCCGATAATGCCGAACGTCGGCGCGAACACCCCCATGTTGGTCCAGAACCCTTGTGGACCTTTGTGCCGTTCCTTCTTGGCGGCGATCTCGGTCTTCAACACCCGACGGAGGATGGCCGCGTCGGTGCCGTCCACCGCCAACTGCACCGCCTTGCGCAAGAACGGATCCTCGATGGCCTTGGCCTCGCTCTCCAGCGCCAACAGGCCACCGGTGCGGGCGGTGTTGGTCATGGCCACCAACTTGGCGATGACATCCTCCGCAGGAAAGGTCGCGCCCTTCATGACCTTGCCGAACGTGCCGAACTTGGCTTCCTTCATCGGCGAGGCCAACAACGAAGCCCCGGTGGCACCGATGACCACGATCAGGATGGCCGGCACGTTGGTGAACAACGCCACCGGATCGGCGCCCTTGAGGACCGCGCCGACGAACACGCCGGCGAAGACCACCGGCAATCCGATCAGTGAGCCCTTCTCCACTCTGTCTCCTTCGGTCGTACTGGTCGTGCTGGTCGTGCTGGACGTGCTGGACGTGCTGGTCGTGCTGGACGTGTTGAGCGTTTCGGGACGCTCGGCACTCGACTATCGACGTGCCGGGTTCGGTGCTTGTGACAAATCGCCAGCGAAGGGGATTGCCGTGGTGGCGAACCGCGCTCGGCGGAGGGCCACCGATGCTCAAACCTGAGGGTCGCCCCGCCGCCCGGGCTGCAAGTTGATGACGGGGGCGACCGGTGACGCCTCCTCGCCTTCCACCGCCAGCAACACCCGGGCTCGGAACCCCACCACGGCGTCGATGAGCTCCTCCACGGTGTCGCGCACCACGAAGCGGGTGCCGGACACCAGCGTCACAACGGTGTCCCCGCCCCGCTCGATGGTCTCGATCAGATCGGCGTTGACCACCAACGTGGAGCCGTCAAGTCGGGTGAGGCGGATCATGTGTCACCCCTTTGGGGATCAGGGCCACGAGGGCTCAGAGATGTGGCGTTCATCGCTTGAGGTTGACCAATTCCTGGATCATCTCATCGGACGTGGTGATGACCCGGGAACTGGCCTGGAAGCCACGCTGCGCCAGGATGAGATCGGTGAACTCCCGGGCCAGATCGACGTTGGACATCTCCAACACACCAGATTTGACAGAGCCGGTGGCGTTCTGACCGGCAGTACCCACCAGTGGCTCTCCCGACACCGCGGACTGGCGATAGTGCAACTCACCGGTCTTGATCAGGCCCTCGTTGTTGTTGAAACGGGCCAAGGCGATCTGCGCGATGTCCTTCAGCTGACCGTTGGAGTACCGGCCGGTGATGACCCCACCCTCGGAGATGCCGAAGTCCCGCAGCTCACCCGCCTCTTTGCCATCCTGGGTCAGGGACAGACTGGAGCTGCTGCCGAACTGATGCAAGCCGCTGGCGCCGGTACCCAGGTTCACGGTGAACGTGATGGGCGCCGCACCGGAGCTCGGGGTGAGCGTCATGCTGGGAGGTGCCACCGGAGAGGTGAGCGATCCGTCGATGGGGCTGAACGTCAACGCGGTCGTGCCCAGGCTGACGCCGTTGGTGTCGAAGCCCTCCATGTTCCAATCGGTGGGGCCGGTCTTGGTGAAACGCAGCATCACCTGGCTCTGGGCGCCGAGTCCGTCGACCACCTTGGTGAGGGTCTCCACCACACCACCGACCGCGGTCTGCGCCGAGAGACCACCCTGGATGGCCAACTCGTTGGTGGCCGTGGCCGGCAGGTCGGTGTAGATGCCCAGGTTGATGGCACCGGTTGCGGAGGTGGTCTGGATCGATCCATCTGGTGCGAACATCCAGCCCTGCAGGATGCCGCCGGTGCCGTCGACCAATTGCTTCTTCCCGTCCAGGGCGAAGCTGCCGGCCCGGGTGTACAGCTTGTCGGCGCCGACGCGGACCACAAAGAAGCCGTCACCGGAGATGGCGGTGTCGAGCGGGCGGTCGGTGAGCTGCAGGGATCCGGTGGAGAACGTGGCCGCAGTGGACTTGACGGTCACCCCCAGGCCCACCTGCAACGGGTTGACGCTGACCTCCTCGAAGGCACCACCAGAGGCATCCCGCATGGTCTGGCTCAGCGTGTCCGCGAACAGCACCCGGGAGGCCTTGAACCCGGTGGTGTTCACGTTGGCGATGTTGTTGGAAACCACATCGAGCATCAGCTGGTGGGTCCGCAACCCGGAAACACCGGCAAACATTGAACGCATCATGGTAAGACGCTCCTTTAACTTTCTGTCGGTCCGGGGGTACCGGGGGTTGAATTGTTTGCCGACGCCGACCCGCTGGGCAGGCGAGCTTCGTCGACCTTGTCGAGGGCGATGTCGCCGTTGGTGGTCACCAGGATCGGTTTGCCGGCCTGGTAGTCCACGCCGATCACTTCACCGGCCAGCGGTTCACCGGTCTCGCCAATGCCGGCCACCACCTTGCCGATCATGGAGCTGGCGGTCATGGCCCGCTGATAGTCACGGATCTCCTGCTGGCCCTGGTTGACCTTTTGCATTTGTTCAACCATGGCGTATTGGCTGATCTGGGCCAGGTACTGGCTGCTGTCGGTGGGCTCCATGGGGTTCTGGTAACGCATCTGGGCCACCAGCAGCTGCATGAATGCCTCGCTGCCGAGACCGCCCAGCACCCCGCTGGCGCCCGAGCTCTTGGAGCTGGGGGCATCGGCTCCGCTCAAGGCCGCGGCGCCGGGCGTGCTGGTGGAAGGGACGATGGGAGCGGCCGCAGCCGCAGTGGTCAAGGGCATGGTGGCCTTCGTTCAGAGCCGCAGCGCACGGTCAACCGTGAGCTGCACGAGGTCGATGGGATCTGCTTCGCTCATGGGGTACGCCCGACTCAGCGGGCCCGGACGGCGATCGGGGTTGCGCTCCCCCCCGCCGGTGGCGACATCAAAGCCGCTCAGGTGCAAGCCCTGCTGGGCCAAGATGTCCGCGATGCGATTGCGCTGGTGGCTCATGAGTTGTCCGGCACCGGCGCTTTCGGGCCGCACTACCACGGCAACCTGATCGCCGCGCACCTCGAACAGCACGTCCAACCGGCCCAGCTCAGGGGGGTCCAACCGCACGGTGAGTCGTTGCGTGCCGTTGCCGTTGTGTTGGCTCCGCTGGATCAGCGCCACCAGTGATTCCGGCAACGCCGCCACTGTGCTGGTGAGCGTGGGCGTTGTTGCCGGCGCAGCGGTCAAGGTGGGTCCCGGCGTGGCCGTCAGACCATCGGCGCCCAGACCGCTGATCCCCGGAACGTTCATCCCTGGAACATCCATCCCTGGAACATCCATCCCTGGAACGTTCATCCCCGGAACGTTCATCCCTGGAACATCGATCCCTGGAACGTTCATCCCCGGAACGTTCATCCCTGGAACATCCATCCCTGGAGCATTCATCCCTGCTCGTTCGACGTCGATACCGATCGGCATGGAGGCACCGAGTCCCTGCTGAAGGGGTAGGACGTCCATCCGGGGACGATGGAGACCGGCAAGGGCCATTGAAGCGGTGGCGTTCAACCCGTTCACCGACAGCCGTGACCCCTCACCCGGTGGGCCCGTCCTGGGGGCGGCGCGGCCCTCTCCGGTCTGACGGTTGAGAGCAGCTTGTTCGGGGCCCTCCACGCTCGAGCCGCTCGTGGCGCGGGCGGTGGAGACCATCGAGGCCCGTTCGGTTCTCGATGGGGCAGCCGGCTGATCGGCGTCTGGGCCCGATGGACCGGCGGTACCGGCCGGTGTGGGGGTCATGTGCTCCAGGTAGCCGTTGAGGATGTCCACGTAGCTGCGGGTCTCGGGATAGGGGGGAACACCGCCGTACTGCTGCACCGCCCCCGGCCCGGCGTTGTAGGCCGCAAAAGCCAGGTCCCAGGAGCCGAACCGCTCGTATTGCACCTTCAGGTAGTGGGCTCCGCCGAGGATGTTCTGGCCAGCGTCGAAGGGATCGGTGACCCCCATGCCTTCCCCGGTGGCCGGCATCAACTGCATCATGCCCTGGGCCCCGGCGCTGGAGACGGCCTCGGGATTGAACCCGGACTCCGCCCACGCCACCGCCAGCAGCACCTCGATGGGAACCCCGGTGGCGGCGGATGCGGCCTCGAACTCCGAGGCGTAGGCCTCCGCTTCGGCCGGCACGCCCTTGGGCCAACCGGCCGGCTTGGCGCCGAGAGGCCGGGTCGAGCGGGCCACCTTGGCGGCGATGGCGGCGCGCTCGAGCGGATCAGCGGTGGCAGGGTCGGAACCGACGGTGCTGGCAAGCCCGTTGCCCGCCGACTCGCCGCTGGCCTTGGACAACGCATCGCGGAACCTGCCATCACCGGTGTTGGCGACGCCCAACACGCCGCCACCCCCGCCGCCGAGGGCGCTGCGAATCTGGCTGATGCGGCTCATCACCGCGGCGATGCTGTCACTCATGACTGTCTCCCTGTGAACCGCCGGGACCGATCGAACGCGTGCTACGCCTGGAGCGCAGCGCGCGTCATCAGTGGCGCGCTCCGCTGCTCGCATGGCTTGGATGGCCAACACGGCGCGCTCGCGTTCGTGCCAGTTCACCCAGAGACTTCTCGCTGCGGGCGGCCAGAAGCCACCGATCCCGGGCCGCTTGCAGTTCATCGTCCCGCTCGTTCAGCGCATCGTTGGCGTGCAACACGGCGTCGATGCGCAGATCGGTGTGCTGGCGATGCGGCGCCAACGCCGATGCCATACCAGATGGTAGGTAGCTGACAGTGGCCAGACGCTCGGCGGTCTCAGCGGCACGCGACCGCGCTGAGCGTCGGGCCAACTCGGCACGGGCCAGTTCAGCCTCGGCCTGCTTCTTGCGGATGCCGGCCACCCGCAGCAGGGTGTCCACCCGCTTCGACCGTCTGGTCATCGCAGCACCTCGGCCAATTGTCGCCAGGACTGCTCCGAAGGGCAGACTTCGCTACGGGGTTGGCGCAAGAAGGCCATCAGGCGGTCCTTGCGAACCAGCGCCTCGTCGGTCAGCTCATTGGTCCCCGGCACGTAGGCCCCGATCTCGATCAGATCCCGGCTCTCTTCCAGCGCCGCCAACAGCTGCCGCATTTGCGACGCCGCCGCCAACTGCTCAGGGGTGCACACCTTGGTGGCCAACCGGCTCACACTCTCCAGTGGATCGATGGTGGGATAGTGACCGGCAGAAGCCAGCCGCCGGGACAACACGATGTGCCCGTCAAGGATGGAGCGGGCGTGGTCGGTGATGGGCTCGGTCAGATCGTCCCCTTCGACCAGCACCGTATAGAGCGCGGTGATAGTGCCGTACTGGCGCGGCCCGCTGCGCTCGAGCAACTTCGGCAGCGCGGTGAACACCGAGGGGGTGTAGCCCCGCACGGTGGGAGGCTCACCTGCGGCCAGGCCGACCTCGCGCTGGGCCATGGCGAAACGGGTCAGGCTGTCCATCAGTAGTAACACATCAAGACCCTGATCGGCGTACCACTCAGCGATGCGGGTGGCGGTCACCGCAGCCCGCAGCCGCAGTAGCGCCGGCTCATCGGAGGTAGCCACCACCACCGTGGCCCTGGCCGCTCCTTCCGGGCCCAGGTCGTCTTCCAGGAACTCCCGCACCTCCCGGCCGCGTTCGCCCACCAGGCCCACCACCACCACATCGGCGTTGGCGCCACGGGCCAGCATGCCCAGCAGCGTGGACTTGCCCACCCCAGACCCAGCGAAGATCCCCACCCGTTGACCGCGACCGCAGGGCAACAACGTGTCGATCACCCGCACCCCCAGCGACAACGGCTCGGTGATTCGTCGGCGCAGCATGGGGTTGGGCACCGCCAGTTCAAGATCCACCCGGCGCAACGGACCACGCAGCGGACCCTTGCCGTCGATGGGCCGACCCAGCGCGTCGAGCACCCGGCCGGCGCTGTGGGGGCTCATCTCCAGTTGCAGACGGGTGCCGGCCGCCTCGACCTCATCGCCCACCGACAGCCCGTCGATGGACCCCAGCGGCAGCAATCGCAGCTCATGATCGGAGGAGGCGATGACCTCCGCCGGCACCGTCGCCGCCCCGATGGCGGTCCCGTCGGCGCCGATGGCGAGCCCGGCCGGGCGCACCCAGAACAGGTCACCGATGGCACCGCGTACGCCGCGGGCGCAGATCTCCAAACCGGACAGCCGGGTCAGTCGCCCCACCCGCCGATACGGTATGGTACGGTCAAGTCGGGCTCGCAGCAGCGTGGAGCCGGGATCGGTGTCAGCGTTCACCAGACACCATCCCTAGTGGCGTCATAAACAACCTCGACATGCTCCTCGACATACTCCTCGGTGTCCTCCACGATGTCCCCCGAGGTGTCCGCCGCGGCGTCGTTGTCCAGTTGGCGAACCAACAGCCGGGCCCGCTCGAAGGCCTCCTCGAAGCCGGCGAAGATCGTGGTGTCCCCAACGGTCACCCGGGCCTCACCGGGCTGCAGGTCCGCCGCCGCCAGCACCATCACCGACGGATCATCCAGCCACACCCGGGTCGGTTCGACCAACACCGGGGCAGTGAAGATCTCGGTGCGCAGATCACGGTCCCGATCCGCCAACACCTCGGCCAGGCGACCGAAGAACGCATCGGGCACCGAGGCCAACTCGCGCCGCACCACCCAACGGGCCACCTCCAACGCCACGCTCACCACACGATCGGCGTCAACCGCACGCTGGGCCCGCGCCGATGCCGATCGTTCGGTCAGCGCCGCAAGCACTTGATCGCGCAACTGCTCACCGATCTCGATCAGTGCCGCCCCGGCCTCGGTGGCGCCGGCGGTGAATCCCTCCTCGTACCCCTGCCGGTAGCCGACCTGGTTGGCCTGTGCCAGCCGTTCGTCCACCGGGATGGAGTACGGATCGGTATGTCGCAGCCGTACGGTGGCGGCCTTCAGCACCGGCGAGGACCCGGCCGAGGACCCGCCCGGCGGCCTGCCGTACCTTGAAGTACGGGCGTTACTCCTCATCGTCGGGCGCCGTTCGTTCGATCACGATGGTGCCGTTGGTCTCCAGGGTGCGGATGACATCCACGATGCGCTTCTGAGCTTCGACGATGTCCCGCTTGCGGATGCCGCGAAGGAACTCGATCTCGTCCTTGAGGTTCTCCCGGGCCCGTTCGGACAGGTTGCGGAACAGACGTTCCGACACCTCCTCCTCGGCCTCCTTGAGGGCCACCGCCAGGTCCCGGGTGTCGACCACCTTGAGCACCTCCTGGATGCCCCGATCGTCCAGGCGGGTCACGTCCTCAAACGTGAACAGCGCCTCCCGTACCTTGTCCGCCAGCGTCTTGTCGCGCTCACGGATGCGGTCCAGCACCATCTTCTCCACCGCCTGGGAGGAGGATTGCAACACGCCGACCAACAGGTCCACGCCTTCGAACTGGGAGATGGGCTGGCTCAGCAACGGCACCAGGCGGGTGCGGAAATCATCATCCAGATCGTCGACCACGTCGGCGTGCACATGCTCCAGGCCGGCCAGCCGTACCGCCACATCGGCCTGACGGTCCGCCGGTAGGGCCTTGAGGATGCGGGCGGCCTGAGCGGGGTCCAGATGCGCCAGGGCCAATGCCACCAGCGACGCCGGCTCTGCGGCCAGCACCATGCCAGCCATGTCAGGGGTGGCATCAACCAGGTAACCGAAGCGGCGTTGGCGGGCCGGATCAAGCCGTTCGGCCAGCTCCGCGGCGCGCTCGGCCCCCAACGTACGGGTGAGTAGGTCCATGGTGTAAGGGAGCCCGCCCTCGGCCATCAGGCGGCGAGCCACCAGCTCCTGCGCGAACTCGGTGAGGACCGACTTCACTTCGCCAGCGGAGAGGGTCTCGATGGACGCCGTCTCCTTGGCCAGATCTTCCACCACTTCTGGCGGCAGACCCTTCAGCAACTTGGCGGCACGCTCAGGCCCCAACGCCACCAGCACCGAGGCCACCTTGCGACGCTGGTCGCGTCCGCCCAGATGACCCAGACCCGGCAAGTCCCTGCCGTTCAGTTCGTCCGCCGCCGATTTGGCGACATTGGAAGGGGAGCTCATGAGCGACGATCAGCCACCCAGCTGCGCAACAGTGCGGCCACGTCCTCGGGCTCGCGGTCGATGAGATCCAGCACCTCAGTGGCGGGGTCGAGCGCCCGGCGCCCGTCCTCGTTGTCCTGCGCCGCGCCCAGTGCCCCGCCCACACCGGCACCCACCGGCACCGGTCGGGTAACGGTGGATCCCAACGGCGTGTGGGTGGCGGTCGGGACGTTGGAGGCGTGCAACACCCCGAACGGCTGGGCACTGCGGGCCAGCGTGTACTCGTCGATCTCGTCGATCTCCTCCCGCCGGGACTTCAGACCCTTGCGCAGGAACAGCACTGCCAGCAGCAGCACCACCAACGCCCCACCGGTCTTGGCGTAGCCCACGATCTTGTCCTTGGACTGCGCGCCGGCCGCCGCCTTGGCCGCTTCGTCGGCCGCTTCCACCGCAGCCACATCGAACGTCTGGGCCTGCACCTCAACGGTGTCACCCCGGCCGCCCTCGGCGATGGGGCCCACGTCAGCACCCACGGCGGCGATGATCAGTTGCTCCAGCGCCGCGGTGTCAGCGCCGACGGTATCCAGCGCTGCCTGATCCACCACTACCGCCACCGAGAGCCGCTTCAATTCACCAGGCGACTGCTGGCTGACGGTCTCCTTGGACCCCACCGCCACCGACTCGGCGTCATCGGTGCGTTCGTACAGCGCGGCGTTGCCGTCAGCAGCCACACCGAGCGTGGTTCCGGTCACCCCGATCACACCTGCCGGTATGGTGCCGCCGTTGCCGTTGTAGACCTCGCTGCTCTTCTGCGTCGCCACCGGCACGGTGTTGGTGGTGTCGTAGATGACTTCTTTGGAGCTTTGCTCGTTCAACTCCAGCGTGGCGTTCACCCGCACCACGGCCTTGCCGGGCCCGAAGATGGCGTCCAACATGCTCTGCGCCTGCGCGGTGGTGGCGGCCTCGTACTTGCGGGCCAACTGCATGGGATCGTCCTCAGCGGACATGCCGGCCAAGGACAAGATGCGCCCGGTGGTATCGGTCACCGTGACGTTGTCAGTGGTGAGGCCGGGCACCGCGGCGGCCACGGTTTGCATGATGGCCCGCACCCCGGTCCCGTCAAGCGCCCCGTTGGCACCAACCAGCACCGAGGCCCGGGGCGCGTCCTGATCGTCCTTGAAAACCGCCTTTTCCGGGAGGGACAGCGTGACCCGGGCAGAGTCCACCCCGTCCATCGCCAACAAGGTGTTGGCCAGCTCACCTTCAAGGGCCCGTTTGTAGTTGACCTGCTGCTTGAAATCGGAGGTGGTGAGGCCCTCACCGTCGAGCAGTTCGTAGCCCGCGGCTTGACCGGTGGTGCTGATGCCGGCGGCGGTCATGGCCAGGCGGGCCCGAGCCAAATCGGACTGGGCCACCATCACCCCGCTGCCGTTGCCCGAGAGCTGGTAGGTCAGACCGGCCCCGTCGAGGGCCTCCGTCACCTTGGCCGTCTCCGCTGGATTGGCCCCGGCCACCAGCGCGCTGTAGGACGGTTGGGACACCCAGCGCACCAAGGCCACCATGCCCATGACGGTGACAATGCCGAGCCCACCCAGGATCAGCATCTGCTGAGGGCTGAAGCTTTTGGCGACCTTGGAGGCCCGGGCTCGGGCTGCATTGATATCGAGTGCCATGGAATGCACGAACCGCCTGGGGAGAGGGACAGCTGATCAGTACTGGACGGTATGTCGGTGGTGGGTCGGGGTTGCACGCCGTCCGTGGCGTTGATCCTTGCTGGCTCGGCTCTGCCGAGGGCGATCGTGGCTTCCTTGCCTCGATCACTGGTCGTTTCGATCTCAGGGTGTGTCTTGGTGGTCCCGAGAGATCAGATCTGCATGCGCATGATCTCCTGAAAGGCGCTGAGCATCTGGTTGCGCATGGCCACCGTCAGCTGCACCCCGAGCTGCGCCTTGGACGCCGCCACCGTGTACTCATGAATATCAGTGAGCTCGCCGGTGGCCAGCTGCCGGCTCAACTCGTCGGCGCCGTCGATGGATTGCTGCACCTTGCCCAGCGCGTCGGAGAAGTCGATCTTGGTGATCTTGTTGCCGGAGCCGGAGCCGGAGCCGGAGCCGCCGACGCCGCCGATGGCGTTGCCGCCACCCAGCCCGCTGAGCTGGCCCACGGAGGCGAAGGCGGCGATGGGATCGATCGGTGAGATGCTCATGATGGTCTCAATTCACCCGGATGCTCAGAGCGGCCTTGTACGCATCACGCACCCGGTCGATCACGGACAGGTTGGCCTGGTAGCTGCGCTGGGCGATGAGCATGTTGGTCATCTCCTCAGCAAGGTCGACCTTGGGGCGAAGCACGTACCCCTTGGCGTCGGCGTAAGGGTGCTCGGGGTCGTACACCAACTGGGCGTCGCCCTGCTCGAGCACGATTCCGGCCACCTCGGCGCCGCGGTCATCGCCGCGGGCGTAGGACTGGGCCACCACCAGGCGGGAACGGAACGGTTCCTCACCGGCGGGTCGCACGGTGTTGACGTTGGCCACATTGTCCGAGATGGCATCGAGCCAGATGCGGCTGACCTTGGCCCCTGACGCACTGGAATCCAGCGCCGCGAACATGCCCATGATCAGCGCACCCCGATGGCGGTGCCGAGCAGACCGAAGCGCCCGTTGACGGCGTTGACGATGGCCTCGTAGTGCAGGTTGGACTTGACCAACGTGGTGGTCTCGTTCTCGAGGGACACCTTGTTGCCGTTGAGGCTCATCCACGGCTCGCCGGCGCTGTGGGCGATGGACACCGCGGCCCCGCCCCGGCTGCGCAACGCTCGGGCCAGCGACCCTTCAAAGTCAACTTTCTGGGCGGTGAAGCCGGGGGTGTTGACGTTGGCGATGTTGTTGGAGGTGATTCGTTGGCGCTGGGCCTCGCCCGTCAGCCCGATCTCGAGAGCGGCCTGGGTGCGATCGGTGAAGATCTGCATGATCCCATGCATCGACCGGGACGATCGACCTACTTGAACCAAACTCCCAACCTGGTGGATGCCTGGAAGCCGAATTGCGCTGACGCCGTTAGTGGGTCAGTCCCGGACACCGACCGGCGAAGCGTCCGGACCGCGAAGCAATCGCCAGCTTTGGGGAAATCTCGTGCGCGATGGTGATCAGGCGTACGGCGACGTGCGAGCGGGGGCGTGACGCCGGTCGAGTTGTCGACGGATCTCGCGCTCCAGCTCGATGATGCGCAGCCGGGCCAGCTCCGCCCGCATCCTTTCGGCCCCACAGGGAGTACCGAACGGTAGGTCCACGGGCTCGAAGGAGCCGTCAGCGGATCCCGCCGCCACCAGCGCCTCCTGTTGGGACAGCCGGTCCTCGAGCAGATCCAACGCCGCCTGCCACGCGCCCACCGCGCCCGGAGCGCCGGCGTGGGTGTCGGTCTGGGCCCCGGGCACGGCCCCGTGCATCAGGCGCTCAGCCTTCCGGCATGGGACTGGTGCTCACCGATCCCGAGGCAGGCCTCACCCCATGCCTGGCGCAAGGGCACGAGAAGCTCCACGCAGCGCATGACCAGCAGGCTGTCCCGGCTCACGTTGGCCTGCACCAGCTGACGCCACACGAACTCGTAGATGCGGTCCAGATCCCCAGCCAGGGGACCAGCCTCAAGGTTCAGCGAACAGCGCAACTCCGTCACGATCGTCTGGGCTCGCACCAGCTGCTCGGATGCCTCGGCGCGGCGCCCGCTGGACTCTTCGTCCACGGCGCTACGCATGGCCGCGAGGGCGGCGTCGTACAGCATGGCAATGAGCTGCGCCGGCGTGGCAGTGGCGGTGCGACTCTTCACATATTGGTTTCGCGGTGCTTGTTGGTTTCGCGCTTGTTGGTTTCGCGCTTGTTGGTTTCGCGCTTGTTGGCTTCGGGCCAGCAACGATTGCGGCTGCTGATTGGGGACCGGGGATGCGGGCTGGGACATCACTCTCTCAGAATCTCGGTCGGATCTCGGATCAGGCCAGGGCGCTGGTGAGGCCGCTGGCCTGGCTTGCCAATTGCGCCATCGTCGTTTCAAGGTTGGTGTACTGACGGCGGATGCGGGTCTCGACCAACTTGAGACGCTCGTCCTCCGCAGCCAAACGATTGGTGAAGCTGGCAATGGTCTCGCGGGTGGCGCCAATGGCCCCATCCACCGTGCCCCTGGACGCCACCAGTCCCTTCGCCGTGTCTGCGAGGGTGCCGAACACGCCCTTGCGGCTGGCGCCGTCACCGGCCAGCAGGCGCATGGTGCCGGTGTGATCCCGGTCGAGCGCAGCCCGCAACTTGGTTTCATCAAGGGCGTAGGTGCCGTCCCGACCCAGTGTGATGCCGATCTCCGACAACACCTGGGCTTCCTGTCCCCCATCTCGATAACGCATGGTGGACATGACACTGTCGGTGATGCGCCGAGCCCGGGAGTCTCCGGCCAGGGTCCCGCTCCGGTTGCTGGCAGGATCCTGCACAGTATGTTTCTTCATGACCGCCAGCACGGTGTTGAGGGCATCCACCACCGCCTTTCCGGCGTCGATCACCTTTTGATGATCCTGGGCCACGGTCACCGTCACATCTTTTGTGAGATCGGCCTTTTGCAGATCCAGCGTCACGCCAGGCACCAGGTCCGTGATGCGGTTGGAGGATCTCGTGATGGTGGTGGTGCCATCGGCCAGCACCACCTGGGCGTCAGCGGCGGCGCGCAGCGTGTCGAAGGTCTTGCCCGACACCCCCTCCAGGCCCGCAAAGTCCCAGCTGATGGCGCCCCCGGTGCCGGCCTCACGGGCGGAGAGCACCAGCCCGGCGGGGTTGGGGCTGCCGTCTCGCTTGTTGATGGCACTGGCGGAAACCGCCACTCCGAGGCTGTTGATCATGCCGCCCATCTCGGCCAACGTGGTGGTGGCCGTGGTCTGGATCACACCAACGGAGGCCTTGCCCACCTTGAGATCAGCCAGGTTGAACGTGGTGTAGTTGCCGTTCCCATCAGTGAGGGTGACCGCGCCGGCGGTGCTGACGGTTTGCTGATGCCCGTTGAACAGCACCGTGGCCGATCCGCCGCTGATGGAACGCACCTCGACCTCGAAGCGGCCGACGGAGCTGTTGGCCACGTCGGTGACGCTGAGACCCACCAGACCGAGCCCGCTGGCCACCACGGCCTTGCCGGCACCCACCAGATCGGTGACGTCGGTGAACCCGTTGGCCATCACCTGCTGGGCTGCCGCGAGCTGCTTGACCCGGAACGTGAAACTGGTATCGGGGGCGGACCCGCTGGCCTTGGCGACCAGCAGGTTCTCGTCGCTCGAGGTGGCCATGGCCACTGCAGCGCCCGATCCGTTGGTGGCGGCGAAGGGTTCTGTGGCAGTGCGCAGGCCGCCAATCTTGGCATTCAGGTCCTGCCACACCGTGAGCTGGGACTGGAACGACGTTTGACGCGCCTCGAGGCGCGTCCGATTCGCCCTCTCGGCGGTGAGCATCGAATTGATGATCTCCGTCGTGTTGAGGCCTGACGCCAGACCCCCCACACTGCTCGGCATCTTTTCGTTCCTCCGTGCTGCTTCGGTGTTCGTGCTTACGTCGGTTTTCGTAGTCTTGCCGTGACCGTCGCTGGGTCTTTCGGCCGCTTGAAGGCCGGGCTGCAGCGATCAGCGGAGCACTTGCCCGGAGTTGATGAGCTTGTTGATGAGCTGGGGTGGGGCGACCGCAGCCGCCCCACCCACCTGCATTACCTAGGTTCTCTCAGCTCAGAACGTCGAGGATCGACGGTCCACCTATCGCAGCAGCTGGAGAACCGACTGAGGGACCGAGTTGGCCTGGGCCAACATGGCGGTACCGGCCTGCACCATGATCTGGTGGCGGGTGAAGCTGACCATCTCCGCGGCGATGTCCAGGTCGCGGATGCGGGACTCCGAGGCTTGCAGGTTCTCGGTGGTCACGTTGAGGTTGGTGATGGTGTGCTCGAGCCGGTTCTGCTGGGCGCCGAGGCCGGCCCGCAGGTTGTTGATCTCGTCGATACCGGTCCGGATGGTGTCGATCGCCGCGGCAGCCGCGGTGGTCAGGTCCAAGGTGGACAGGTCCGCGGCGGCGCCGGTGCCGTCGGTGAGGGATGCCGAAGACAGGCCCTGGGTGGTGACCTGGATGGTGTCCGCGGCCAACGCGCCGACCTGGAAGGTCACCGCGGTGGTGCTGAACACCGCCTTCCCGGCGAACTTGGTGGAGGTACCGATGGCATCGATCTGCTTGAGCAGTTCGGTGACCTCAGCTTGTTCCGCGGCGCCGTCGCTGGTGGCGGTGTTGGCCGCGGAAACAGCCAGCTCGTTCATCCGCTGCAAGATGGCGTGGACCTCGTCCAACGCCCCTTCTGCGGTCTGCACGTAGCTGATCCCGTCCTGGGCGTTCTTGATGGCCTGATTGATACCGCGGACATCGAGCGCGCAACTTCTCGCTCTTCGCCAAGCCCGACGCGTCGTCCGCGGCCCGGTTGATCCGGAAACCGCTGGACAGCTTCTCCATCGACTTGGTGAGCATGCCGTCATTGATGGTCAGGTTCCGGTGAGCGGAAACCGCCATCGTGTTCTGATTGATACGCAGACCCATGGTGATCCTCCTTGATGTACCCGTGGTCGGCCCGACAGTTGTATCGGGCTTTGCGCATTGACGACCGGGGCTCGACAAGCCTTGAGCTGTCGGGGAGCGATTCCCGCCGCATTAGGAGGACGATCAGCCCATTCTCTGCCTGAGACGGGCCCCGGCTGCACATCGCCGGCCGGGGAAAGGACCGGACTGTGCTATCGGTCAGTCTGGGCCGGGGGTGAAGCGCGTAGGTAGATCGTCCCCTCTGGCGGTGAGGTTCCGTCTCCGGCGTCGGGCCAACTAGAACCAGGGTGATGCCCATCGTGTTCGAGGTCCATCATCCGCTCGTGGCCCACCGCCTGGCGACGTTGCGCGACGTGGGCACCGACAACGGCCACTTCAGGACCGGCCTGGCCGAACTGTCCGCGATGCTGGTCTACGAGGCCACCCGGAACCTGCACACCGACGCCGTCACCGTCACCACCCCCCTGGCCCCCGCCGCTGCCCGCCGGGTCACCAAGCCACCGCGGCTGGTGCCCGTGCTGCGGGCCGGTCTCGGGATGTTGGAGGGCGCGCTTCGGTTGCTGCCGGACGCCGAGGTGGGCTTCGTGGGCCTCAAGCGGAACGAGGAGACGTTGCAGCCCGACAGCTACCTCACGGCGCTGCCAGCGGATCTCGGGGGCGCCGAGGTCCTGGTGTTGGACCCCATGTTGGCCACCGGCGGCTCGCTGGTCGCCACCTTGGAACTGCTCAGCGAGATCGGCGCCGGCCCGGTCACGGTGCTGTGCGTGCTGGCCGCCCCCGAGGGTCTGGCCCGTCTCGACGCCGCCGGCTTCGGCTCGGTGAGGGTGGTGACCGCGTCCATCGACGAACGCCTCAACGAGGTCGGCTACATCGTGCCGGGTCTGGGCGATGCCGGTGATCGCCAGTTCGGTGGTTACTGACCGACCCCGCTGAACCCGCGCTGGCGCTCTGGTGTCAGCAGCGCATCCACGGCGGTGCGCAGCCCATCCAGACGCTGCTCGGCGGCATCGACCGCTTCGGGGTAGAAGCTGGCGCCGATGGCCCCGATGACCTCCACGTACACCTTCAGCTTGGGCTCCGTGCCGCTGGGGCGGAGCACCACCCGGGCGCCATCGGCCAAGTCCCAGGCCACGATGTCCGACGGCGCCGTCCCCTCCGGTCGATCATCACCGGACCAGTCCCGCACCCTGGTGACAGCCACCCCGGCCAGCTGGGCGGGCGGTGTGCGCCGCAACAGTTCCATGGCCGCGATCGCCGCCGCCACCCCGGCCGCCCGCCCGCCTGACCCGCCGGACCCGCCTGACCCGTTGAACCGGACAGACCAATTGCGAGTGGCGTACAGGCCGAACCGGCGGGCCAGCTCCTCCAGCCGGGTTGTGACCGAGGAGCCTTCAGACTTCAGCACCGCCACCAGCTCGGCGAACACCAACGCGGCGCCGATCCCGTCCTTGTCCCTCACCGTCGGGCCCACCGAATAGCCCAGTGCCTCCTCGTAGCCAAACTCGAATCGCCACTGGGGATGGGCCAATGCCGGTCTGACGATCCACTTGAAGCCGGTCAGGGTCTCGGCGTGGTGGACCCCGTGGTCCGCCGCCAAAGCCGCCAACAGCCGTGAGGACACCAACGTGGTCACCACCAACCGATCGGGACCGCCAGCCCGGTGGCGCAGCAGATGATCGGCGAGCAGCACGCCGATCTCGTCCCCGGTCAACACCCGCCACCCACTTCGGGCCTCGGCGGAACCCGCCGTGGTCGAGGGCGCCGCGGGAACAGCAACCCCCAAACGGTCCGCGTCGGGATCATTGGCCAACAACAGGTCCGCGCCACGCGCCGCCGCCAGGCTCAGGGCCAGATCCAAAGTGCCTGGTTCTTCCGGGTTGGGCAGCGGCGTCGTGGGAAAGTCGGGATCGGGAGCAGCCTGGGCGGTCACCAGGAACGGCTGCGGGAACCCGGCCCGCTCGAAGGCCCGCAGCGCCAGCTCCCCGCCGACTCCGTGCAGCGGCGTGTACACCGTGCGGACCTCACGGGCCCCCGGCACCGCCAGCTGGGCCACCACAGTGTCGAGGTAGGCCTCGATCGCCGCCGCCGGCAGCAGCGTGACCGCGGGCCCGGCCAACTCGGGTTGGGCGGCAAGGGCGATGTCGAGGCCGGCGGCGGCGATGTGGGCGGCGATCTGGCCATCCGCTGGCGGCACGATCTGGGCCCCGTCGCCCAGGTAGACCTTGTAGCCGTTGTCACCCGGCGGGTTGTGGCTGGCGGTGACCATCACCCCGGCGTCCGCGCTCAGGTAACGCACCGCGAAGGCCAGCAGCGGGGTGGGTCCAACCACGGCGAAGCGCACCACGGTGGCCCCGCCGGCGGCCAGCACCGCGGCGCTGTCAGCGGCAAACACCTCGCTGTTGTGGCGGGCATCGAAACCGATCACCACCAGCGGCGCACCGCGGGGCCGCCCGTTTTGGTTGCCCTCAGTGTGCTGGTGTCCCTCGGTCTGCAGGTGTCCCTCGGCCTGCAGGTGTCCCTCGGTCTGCAGGTACCGAAGTAGCCCGGCGGCGGCTTGTCGAACCACCAGTCGGTTCATGCGCATGGGCCCCGCCCCCAGCTCGGCCCGAAGTCCAGCGGTGCCGAAGGTCAGGCGCCCTGCGAAACGCTCCGCCAACGCTTCCCACGCACCCTCCGTCAACAGCAGCTCCAGCTCGGAGCGGGTGTCAGGGTCGGGGTCCGCCGCCATCCAGGCCTCGACCTGGGGACGCAGGGCCTTGAGCTCGGTGCCCACCGGGGACTGTGTCGGGGTGGCCATGGGTGGCAATGTACCCAGCCCGAGCCGCCTGCCGCGACGTTGTTCGCGGCGCTCGACCCGGCGCCGTTCCCCGGACAGCAGCCCCACCGGTAACATCCCGGTCTTCATGCTCGATCACGTCTTCACCGACGCCATAGCCGCGCTGCGTGAGGCGCTGGAAGCGGCCATGCTCGAGCCGCTCATCGTGGAGGAACGCTTCCACGCCGACGTGCTATTGGGGGATCTGTCCTGGCAGACCTCCTACAGCCTGCCGGGGGAAGGGATGCCGCCCCGGGTGCAGGCCGACATCCTGCTGGAATGGTCCACCTGGTCCCAGTCGACCTATCGCAGCTGGCGGCTGGGCGACTCCCCCGGTGACGTGCCACGCATCTCCGCGGAGATCGTCTTACGGATCCAACGGCTGCGTCATCAGCCCCAACCGTCCCACATCCAGTCCATCCTGCCGGTGGAGAGCTCTCCCATGGGCAAGGTGCGCCTCGCCCGCTCCGGCCCCCGCATCGAGATCGCGTACGACGGTGATCTGGACGAACCGGAACACGCCATCGAGTTCAGTTACGAGGGCATCTACGAGTTCGACGAGGCCACCCTCACCGACCCCGCCATGCTGGATGAGCACTTCGCCTCCATCGGCGGATGGGTGACCTCGACGCTGGTGCGGCTGGGTGACCTGGACCTGGAGTATCTGCCACCCGACGAGGAGGACGACGAGAGCCCATGAGTGAACCCACACCCGCACCGGCACCCGCACCAACGACGAGTGGGCCGGCGGACGTTGATGACAGCGTGATCCGATACGAGGTCGATCAGCGCGTCGCCACCGTGACGCTGTTCCGACCGGAGGCCCGCAACGCGTTGTCCTCGGCGTTGCGGGCCTCACTGCGCGCCGCCATAGCGCTGGCGGACCGTGACGAGGGGGTGGACGTGGTGATCCTCACCGGGGCCGACCCTGCCTTCTGCGCCGGGTTGGACCTGAAGGAGTTGGGCGCGCCCGGGTCCCGCTTGGAAGGCGGCGGGGTGGGCGGTCCGTGGGCGCCGATCAGCAAACCGATCATTGGGGCCGTCAACGGAGTGGCCATCACCGGCGGCTTCGAAGTGGCGTTGAACTGCGATTTCCTGGTGGCCTCGGAACGGGCCCGCTTCGCTGACACCCATGCCCGGGTCGGGGTCATGCCCGGCTGGGGACTGACGCCGCTGCTGGTGGAGGCGGTGGGCGCCCGCCGGGCCCGGGAACTGTCCTACTCCGGCAATTTCCTCGGCGCCCATGACGCGCTGACCTGGGGCTTGGTCAACCACGTGGTTGCACATGAGGAGCTGCTGCCCTTCGTGCGGCGTCTGGCCAGCGAGATCGCCGGCAACGACCAACAGGGGGTCCGACGGATGAAGCAGACCTATGACGAGGTGACCGCGGTGGCCCCTGGGGAGGGCTGGCAGGTCGAGCACCGCCTGGGCCGGGAATGGGCCCGCGAACGCATGGATCTGTCCCAGGTCGAGGCGCGACGGGCGGCCATCCAGGCCCGGGGACGCTCCCAGCTGTGAACGGGCACCGGTGAGTGGTGGGCGCGGTGCGGGTCCCACCGGGGAGGTCGCCCCGGCCCCCATGTTGGGACGAACGGTCCCGCTGGAGGAGTACGGCCGCCTGCACACCTTTCCGTCGGACCCGGCCCAGACCTGGGTCGAGTTGGCAGGCGACGAGCTGAGCGCCCTGTGTCCAGCGGTGAGCGGGCTGCAACCGGACCTGTACACCTGGTCAGTCCGCTATCGGCCCAACAGCTGTTGCCTGGAGACCAAGTCCCTGAAGCTGTACCTGCTCACCTTCCGTGACGAGCGGATCTACGCCGAGCACCTGGTCGCCCGCATCGCCGGGCACCTGGCGGCCACGCTGGAGACCGAGGTCACGGTGCGACTGACCCAGAAGGCTCGCGGCGGAATCGAGACCACCGTGGAAGCCGCGGCGGGCCAGCGGCGAGCAGAACCCTTGCCGCCGTCCGTCAGGGAACAGGGACCTCGGTGACCAGGTCGGCCAGGGTACGTTCGGGGCGGGGGCCGGTGTGGCCGATGCACTCGCCCGCGGCCACCGAGCCGTACCAGCCCGAGGTGAACAGGTCCTGCCCGGTGGTGTAGCCGTGCAAGAAGCCGGCAGCGTAGAGATCACCGGCGCCGGTGCTGTCCACCAATCGACGGTTTGACCAGGCCGGGACCTTGCACAGCTCCGCGGCGGTCACCACCCACGAACCCATGGCCGAACGGGTGACACAGGCGATGTCGACCTGGCCCCGCACCGCGTTGACCGCCCGGTCCAGATCATCGGTCTGGTAAAGGGCGCAGATCTCGGCCTCGTTGGCGAAGACGATGTCCACGCTGCCCGCGATGAGCTCCAACCACTCGGCGCGGTGGCGGTCCACACAAAACGTGTCAGACAAGGTGAGGGCCACCTTGGCGCCGTGGTCCCGTCCGATCTGCATGGCCTTGCGGATGGCGGCCTTGGCCGAGTCCACATCCCACAGGTACCCCTCGCAGTAGACCACTGCGGCCCCCGCCAGCAACGATGGCTGCACGTCGTCGGGTTCCAGCAGACTCGAGATGCCCAGGAACGTGTTCATGGTCCGCTCGGCGTCGGGGGTCACCAGGATCAGGCAGCGGGCGGTCGGAGGGCCCTCCACCGCCAGGGGCTGGTCGTAGTGCACCCCGACGGCCTGAATGTCATGGCGGAACACCTGGCCCAGCTGGTCCTGGCGCACCTTGCCGATGTACGCCACCGAGCCGCCGAAGCTGGCCACTCCGGCCATGGTGTTGGCCGCTGACCCCCCGGAGGCCTCGATGGCGGGGGGCATCACCGAATACAACGAGTCGGCCCGCGCCGCGTCGATCAGCGTCATCGACCCCCGGTTGAGCTGGTGCGCGCCGATGAAGTCCTCCCCGACATGCGCGATCACGTCGACGATGGCGTTGCCCACGCCGACCACATCGAACCGTCGGGCTGAACCGCCCGGGTCCTTCGCTGGGACCGCCTGCTGTGATTCGACCACCGTGCTCCTCGGCTTGTTCAGGCTGCAGCGACCTGTCGGGTCAGCGGGCCGTGAGGCGCTGCGTCACGGCGGCGGGCCACGCTACCGGACCGCTCCAACGATGCGGCTCGCGAGCCGGCGACCAGCGCCCAACTCAAGTCCGATGCGCAGCTGGTCGATCACCTCCACGTGTCGCCCTTCGCAGTGTGTACCGAGGCCGCGGGCAGCGTTTCATGCTGCTCGACGTGCCGGTCCCATGATTCGCTCGGCAACCGGGCAGGGCGACGATGAGCGCGTCGCTGTTGCTCGTGGTCCTGGTCCTGTTCGGCGGTGCTGGCACCATCGTCGGGACGGTGGCCTTCAGTCGGGGGCGATCCTCAACAGGCCCATCCGCTGGGACCGCCTCCCCACCAACCATGCCGAACCCCGGACCTGATCGTCTGGGCTTGCTGCAATCCGCACCGACGGCCCCGCCGCCGCCCATGCTGCGCGACCTCGCCCCGCCGGCGCCAGCGGACCGGCTGCACGAGTCAGCGCCGGCAGCCCCGACACACGGTGCCCCCAACACCCACGTCGACCCGCCGCCCACCGCGACACCGTCCCCCGCCCCGATGCGGGTGCTGGCCGCTGAGCTGCCGGCGGACCTCGCCGAAGAGGTGGCCAAGGTCCCCCGCCGCCGCCGCGACGACCACCTGTTGACGGAGGAGCCGGTGGCGGCCCCGGCGCGTCCCCAGGTTGAGCTGCCCCCGGGCTACACCGACCCGATCACCGGGCTGCCGCTGGCGGAGGCCATGCGGGCCGAGATCGAGCAGCGGGCCAGCGACCTCAAGACGTTCACCGTGGTGGTGTGCCACCCCATCCGGGCGGTGAGGACCCCCAGCGGCACGGTGAGCGTGTCCAGCACCGACACCTTCGACGAGGCCGAACAGCGGATCTTCGCCACAACGTTGCGTGACACGCTGCGCCAGAAGGACATCGTTGGCCGCTACGACGACCGGCTGTTCCTGCTCTTTCTGCCCCGCTGCCAGCTGCACGAGGTTCGCATCGTGGTGGACCGCATCCGGTCCGGCCTGCACTTCGCCCAGCTCGACCAGCCCCAATGGGTGGACTTCTCCTTCGGGGCCGGCGCCGGTCGCATCGGCGAATCGGTGGACGGGCCGCTGCGTGAGGCCTACGCCGACCTGCTGCAGCGCAACGCCGGACCGGCCTGGTTCCTCGAAGGCTGACCCCGCCGCCGGGCATGGGTCCGGCACGTAGGCTGGCCGGCCGTGACCGCCAACCCGCACCGGCTGCCCCGAGACGTCGAACCATCGCACTACCGGCTCCACCTGGAACCCGACCTGGTCACGGCCACCTTCGTCGGCACTGAGCGGGTGACCCTGAGCGTGCATCAGCCGGTTGAGCTGATCGCGCTGAACGCCATCGACCTCGAGATCACCGAGGCCTGGCTGGTTCCCATGGAGCTTGATGATCAGGAGCTCGATGATCAGGGTCTGAATGGTGATGGTCGAGTCGACCTGGCGATCTCATTCGACGCCGAGCTCGAGCGGGCTCACCTCGCCGCACCGGCAACGGTGACCCCCGGGCGCTACCACCTGCACACCCGGTTTTCCGGCGAGCTGAACGACAAGCTGCGGGGCTTCTACCGCTCCACGTTCAGCGACGTCGACGGCCACGAGCGCACCATCGCCACCACCCAGTTCGAGTCCACCAACGCTCGTCGGGCCTTCCCGTGCTGGGACGAGCCGGATTTCAAGGCCACGTTCGGGGTCACCCTCACCGTGAACGCGGACCTGTTCGCGGTGTCCTGCGGTCAGGAGACCGGTCGGACCATCCGCGGCGACGGCCGGGTTGACGTGACCTTCGCTGACACCATGTCCATGTCCACCTATCTGGTGGCGTTCATCGTCGGCCCCCTGGAGGCCACGGACCCCGTGGACGTGGACGGCACCCCCCTGCGCATCGTGCATCCGCTGGGCCAGGGCCATCTCACCCCGTTCGCGCTGGAGTGCGGGGCATTTTGCGTGCGTTACTTCGAGGAGTACTTCGCCATCCCCTATCCGGGGGACAAGCTGGACCTGGTGGCGGTGCCGGACTTCGCCTTCGGGGCCATGGAGAACCTCGGCTGCGTCACGTTCCGGGAGGTGCTGCTGCTGATCGACCCCGAGCGCGCCACCCAGCCCGAGCTGCAGCGGGCGGCAGATGTCATCGCCCATGAGATCGCCCACATGTGGTTCGGGGATCTGGTCACCATGGCCTGGTGGGAGGGGCTGTGGCTGAAAGAGGCGTTCGCCACGTTCATGGAGATGAAGGCCACCGACGCCTTCCGACCGGACTGGCAGCGTTGGGTGGATTTCGGGCTGTCCAAGACCGCGGCCTACGACACCGATGCGCTGACCTCCACCCGGGCCATCGAGTACGAGGTGATCTCCCCCGCCGACGCCGAGGGCATGTACGACATCCTCACCTACGAGAAGGGCGCCGCGGTGGTGCGGATGCTCGAGCAGTACCTGGGCGAGGAACAGTTCCGTGACGGGGTGCGGCTGTACCTGTCGCGCCACGCCTACGGCAACACCCGCACCACCGACCTATGGGATGCGCTGGAGGAGGCCACCGGGCAACCGGTACGGGCCATGATGGACAGCTGGATCTTCCAAGGCGGGTTCCCGCTGGTATCCGTCAGCCTCGACGGCGACACGGCACGGCTCACCCAGCAGCACTTCCGCTACGCCGGTGAGGGACCCACCAGCTTCAAGGTACCGATCATCGTGGATGCCGTCCGCGGTGCGCGCCGGGAAACGCAGCGGCTATTGCTGGAGGACGCCCAGGCCACGATCAGCGTGCCGGACGCTGAGGCCCTGGTGCTCAACGTGGGTGGTCACGCCTTTTACCGCAGTCGCTACGAGGGGTCCCTGGCGGGCTCGCTGCTGGACGGCGCCCAGGAGCTGCTGAGCCCGGTCGAGCGCTATGCCCTCATCGATGACGCCTACGCCGCCATGCTGGCCGGGCAACTCAGCGCCCCCGACGTGCTGGCCATGTGTCGGGGCCTGGCCAACGACGATGATCTTTCGGTGTGGCAGCGCATCGCCGGTGCCCTCGGCGGCCTGTCCCGGTTGCTGGAAGGTGCCGATCTGGCCCGTTTCGAGGCCGAGGTCCGCGGTTTGGCCCAGCCGGCGCTGGACATCGTGGGATGGGAGCCGGCAGCGGGTGAGAGCGACCGGCAGCGCGAACTACGGGCCACCCTGTTCGCCCTGGCTGGTACCGTCGGCAACTCCCCTGACGTGGCCCAACGAGCGGCGTTGTTGGACACCCGGGCTGCCGTCGCGGGAAGCGGTGCTGGGGTTGCCGACGGTGCTGGGGTTACCGACGGCGCCGGGGCTGATGGCGTCGTTGAACCGTCGTTGGCGGCGGCGGCAGTGTCGGTTCTGGCCCACGGTGGTGACCGGGCTCGTTGGGAGTCCTTCCGGGACCGGGCGGCGGCGGCCACCACGCCCCAGGACCAGCGTCGCTTCACGTTCGCCCTGGCCGACTTCCCCAGCTGGGAGCTGACCGAAGCCGCCCTGGAACTGTGTCGCAGCGGGGACATCAAGACCCAGGACGGGCCGTTCGTGGTGGGCCGGGCGCTGGCCAACCGCCGTGTCGCGGGGCCCACGTGGGCCTGGATGGAACAGCACTGGGACGAGCTGTCCGAACTGTTCGCCACCAACACCATCGCCCGCATGGTCGGTCCCATCACCACCATCACCGACGCCGCGCTGGCGGACACCGTCGAGACGTTCCTCGACGCCCACCCGGTGCCGCAAGGGGCCAAGACCGTCGCCCAGAACCGCGAGAAGATGGGCGTGATGGTGGCATTGGCACAACGAGAGTCCGCCCGGCTGGCCACCGCCGTCAGCTGAGTGCGGCTCAACCGAGCGCCCCGGACGCTGCCGGGGCCGCTGGCGGCGCTGCTACCGGACCTGGCCGCGCCACGGATCACATCGCTGCGCCGGCTCTCGGTCACCGCGGTGGAGGACACCACCGTCCAGGTGGCCTTTGTGGCCCCAGCGGGCGTGCTGGACCTACAGATCAGCGGGCCGGCGGCCGCCCACCGTCCCGACCGAGCTGACCGGGCTGACCGGGCTGACCGGTTGGGACAGGCTGGGCGACGCATCGAGCACGCCGGCGGCCCAGCATTGGTTCTGATCGACCAACTGCTGGCGGACCACGCGCTCGAGGTCCGTCTGAGCGACGCCGGCACCGCCCGCACCCTGCGTGTCCAGACACGCACCTTGCCGCGGGGCCCCGGAGCAGAGCTGGCTCGGGTGGCCACCATCAGTGACCTGCACCTGGGATCAATGGTCCACGGCTTGGCCCGGACCATGATCGACCGTTCGCGACATCCCGACCCGGCACCGGTCCGTTGCGCCCGTGGGGCGATCACCGACGCCACCGCGTGGCAGGCCGAACTGCTGGTGGGCAAGGGTGATCTGACCCAGAATGGTTGGGCCGAGGAGTGGCGCCTGCTGGGCCGGTTGCTTGACCAGCACGGGCCGGGCCTGCGCCGCCTGGGCCTGCCCGGGAACCATGACACCAACCGCCGCCGCAACGTGGAGGCCATCGAGGGCCTGGCCCTGGCGGGCTTTCCCCACCGACGCCTGGCGGTGGGAGAACCGGAGTGGCACGACCTCGCGGGGGTCCGGGTGGTGGCCGTGGATTCCACCGTGAACCACCATCCCCACGGCACCTTGGCCCCGCAGTGGCAGCACGTCATCGACTTGGCCGCGGACGCCGCCGCCGAGGACCGGGCGGTGCTGTTGTGCCTCCATCACCCGTTGGAACGGGCCCCGATCCAGCTGCAATACCCGAAAGGTGTGTCCTGGGGCGAGGGTCGCGCCTTCGCCCGAGCCCTGCAGCGGGCCAACCCCCGCAGCCTGATCACCGCGGGCCACACCCACCGCAATCGTCGACGCAGTGTCAGCTCACTGGTACACACCGAGGTGGCCTCCACCAAGGACTGGCCGGGGGTGTGGGGCGGTTACGCCATCCACGAAGGCGGCATCCGCCAGGTGGTCCGGCGCATCAGCGACCCCGACGCGCTGGGCTGGATCAACTACACCCGTTGGGCCACGCTGGGCCTGTGGTGGCCCTACAGCCCCGGACGGCTCTCGGCGCGGTGCTTCACCCTGGCCTGGTAGGCGCGCCCCCGACCTTTGGGATCAACCTCATCAAGGGCAGCACGCACGCTCGGGAGTCGGGGCAGAACGGGTGGCTACCGGCCCACGCGGCCAGCGCCGAAAGGGGCACCGCGGCCAGCGCCGCCACCTCACCATCAATGGCCCGGGCGACGCGATCAGTCCGCACCCAATACGCCCGGCCGTGCAGATCGACCTGGTCATCCGTGTAGCGAAAGGGCTCCCCGAGGGCCAACAGCGCCACGCTGGCCAGACCGGCTTCCTCGGCTAGTTCCCGGCTGGCCGCGACCTCATAGCCCTCACCGGCGTTGAGCACCCCACCGAAGGCCACATCCCAGACACCGGGCCAGACGTCCTTCCAGCTGGCCCGCTGATGCACGACCACCCGATCGGCCTGATCCAGGACCACGATGTACACCGCCCGGTGGCACAGGCGTTCAGCGCGAATCCGCCGGCGAGGCACCACCTGCAGCACCCGGTCCGCCTCGTCCACCCAGTCCACCAGCTCCTCCGCCGGATCGGTGGCCGGATCGGTGGCCGGATCGGTCGCCGGGTCCGTCACCGGAGGCGCAACCAGCAGGGATCGCTCACGTCCAGCTGGCGGCCAGGGCCAGCGCCTCGTCCCACGAGCAGCCGTTGCCGATCAGGGTCCGGCATTGCACGATCTGGCGGGGGCGGTTCATCCCGAACGCCGCCACCAGCCGCCCGCCCCGTCCATAGAGGGCCACAAATCGCCGCTCGTCGGTGCTGCCACCGGCGATGGCCAGCTGGTCGTGACCGGTCGCCCGCCCGGCCATCTGCAGCTTGCGGTCGTATTGGTCGGACCAAAACCACGGCACCGGGGCGAACACCTCGACAGGGTCCCATTGGTCGCCACCGAGCAGCCGGCGAGCCACGAAGCCCCCCATGTCGATGGCGTTGTCCCAATGCTCGACCCGCATCAGCTCGTCGAAGAACAATCGGTTGGGCCAGCGGGCCACATCCCCCGCGGCCACCACACCGGGCGCGGCCAGGCCGGTGCCGTCACACACCACCCCGTCATCGAGCCGCAGCCCGCTACCGGTGAGCCAGTCCGTGGCCGGCCGCACCCCGATGCCGACCACCACCACCCCGGCCCGAAGCTCGCTGCCGTCGCTCAGCTGCACCACCAGTTGACCGCCAGCGCCGCGCTCGATGGCGGCCACGCCGGTGCCCAAGCGCACCTCGACGCCGTGGTCGCGATGCACGTCGGCGCACAGGCGGCCGATGTCCGCTCCGACGGCTCGCTCCAGTGGCACCTCGGCCGCTTCGACCAGGACCACCTCGTGGCCCAGCTCCCGGGCAGTGGCGGCCACCTCGGAGCCGATGAACCCTGCACCGATGACCACCAGCGGCCCTCCCCCGTTGGCCAGACAGGCCTCAAGGTCCGCTCGCAGACCCCGGGCGTCGCGCAGCGTCCGCAGCACGTGCACCCCTCCCCCTGGTTCCACCCCTGGCAGGTTCCGCACCACGGACCCGGAGGTGATGATCAACCCGTCGTAGCGGACCTCGCTGCCGTCGTCCAGGGCGATGACCCGGCCGCGGGGGTCCAGCGCGGTGGCGGCCACGCCCAACCGCCATTGCAGGTTGAGCCCGTCGCTGTCAGCCACGCCGTGCAGCGCCACCTTGGCCTCATCGCCCTCCGCCAGGAACTTCTTCGACAACGGCGGACGGTCATAGGGACGGTCAGGTTCGGCGCCGATGACAGTGATGGTGCCGTCGAAACCCGCCCGGCGCAGGGTAGTGGCCGCATGCCAACCAGCCAGGGAAGCTCCGACGATGGCAATGTGTTCCACGGGCGCAGCGCGTTGACGGCTGGGTCAGGACTCAGCGATGGCGATGGCCTGCTTGGGGCAGCGGGCCACGGCCTGTTCAATGGTGGCCCGCAACGAGTCCGGCGGGGTCTCATCGAGCACGTACAGCAGATCGTCGTCACGGACCTCGAAGACCTGGGGAGCCACGGCCATGCACACCGCGTTCGACTCGCACAGGTCGTAGTCGACCACCACTCGCCAGCCCATACGTTTCCTTCCGCTGCACCCGTGGGTGGCCGATCCTAGCCCCGCCAAGGTGCCGCCGGCGGACCCGTCGGTGCACCCCGGAACAGGCTCTAGCATCGTGGCATGATCAGCTCCGATGCCGCCGGGCGCACACTTCCTGTGGCCCGGGTCCGGCTGCTGGCGCGGGCGCTTCGGCGACGCTGTCCCCAGTGCGGTAGCAACGGATATTTCGCCACCTGGTTCAAGCTCGCCGAGCGCTGCCCCCATTGCGGGCTGGCGAGTGAGCGGGTGGCCGGGCATTTCGTGGGGGCGGTCGGGGTCAACACCATCGTGACGTTCGGCTTGCTGTTGATCGCGCTGCTCGGCGGCACCTGGGTGTTGTACCCCGACGTGCGCTTCCTACCGTTGATGGCCATCTGCGGCGCCGTCGCCATCGTGACCCCGATCCTGTTCTGGCCGTTTTCACAGACGTTGTGGACCGCCGCCGACCTTGCCATGCGCCCCGCCACGGTTTCCGAACTCGACCCCCGCTACACCGCCGATATCTGACGCCCTCTGCGGCACCGATGCGACCAGGAGCGGCCGTTTCGCCCTCCTCGCCCGGCGACCAAACCCCTTCGCAGGTCATGAGGCGGTTTCGGACACGACGGACCCATGGGCGGCTACTTTCTCGACGATCCGTGAGAAAGCCGCTACCGATCGTCGACCCTGTCGCGGCTCAACCGCCCAGCGCGGCCACGTGGGCGGCGATGGCGTCGCCCTGTTCGTTCAGCCAGCCCTTGGATCGGGCATAGCCGAGCATGCCGGTGAAATCCGCTTCCCACGTTTCGCCGACGCGGCCGGCAGCGGCCTTCCGGATCACAGAGACCGGTATCCACACGTGCTCGTCGGTGGCGCCGTCGGCCCAGGCGCCAAGGGCCGTGGCCACCTCATGAGGGCTGGCACCGGCCATCCCGCACTCAACATGGAACCGGGTGCAGTTCTCCGGCTCGACGAGCTCCGGTAGTGCCGCAAGGCCGCTGAGGCGCACGATCATCGGGCGAGTCTGGCACAGCTCCCGGAAGCGGTGACGGTCAAGAATCCCGCCGCCGCCCGACCAGGGAAGCACCGATTACCGCTATCGGGGGTGGCGCCACCACAATCGTTGTCGTGGATTCCCGTCGTGCTCCCCGCCGGGCCCGGTGGCCCTTCCCGGCGGTGTCGCCCCTGGTGGGAGCGCCGGTGGTGGCCCTGGTGTTGTCGCTGGGCGGCGGGTGCGGCGGGACCTCGGCCCCGGAGGGGATCACCGACGCCGGTGAACAGGCGGTGGCGGACTCCGTGCCGGAGTGGTTTCCGGAGTTCCGACCACCGCTCGACGGCGTCATCATCGACATCATCGACAGGCCCGCCACCGGCGTCGAGGACATCGTGTACGGCCGCTCCATCACCTGGCGGGTGGATCGGCCCTATCAACAGGTGGTGACTGAGGTGGACCGCCAGCTGGCCAACCTGGGCTGGATCCCCACCGACCGCACAGCCGTGGAGGACGCCGGCAGTCAGCGCACCACGATCTACATCGAGAACGACCAGCTCGAGATGATCCAGGTCTACCGGGACGAGGCGCTCAAGGGGGTTCGGGTCACCATTGAGCTCCCCCCGGACTGATGTGAGCTCCCCCGAACTGACCGTGGACGGTATCCGCATTCAGGGGGTCAGCTGCTCGAGCACCGCGGGGAGCTCCCCCAACCGCTTGATGCGAGTGACCCGTTGGCGCAGCGCCGCCGGTACCTCGGCGGTCTCCAACGCCCAGGTCACGTGGTAGGGAACGTGCACTCCCCGAGCGCCCAGCTGCACCGCCGGCACGATGTCGGACCGCAACGAGTTCCCGACCATCAAGAAGTCCTCGGGCGCCACCCCGACAGACCCCAACACCCGCTCGTAGTCGCGCACGTCCTTCTCGGCCAGGATGTGCACCGCGTCGAACCGCTCAGCCAGACCCGACCCCGCCACCTTGGCCTCCTGATGGAACAGATCGCCTTTGGTGATCAGCACCAGGCGATGGCGGCAGGAGAGGGCGTCCAGGGTGGTCGCCACGTCCTCCAGCAGCTCGACGGGATGATCCAACAACTCCTTACCCCACTGCACGATCTGATGGATGAGCGACGCCGGCACCCGGGCGTCGGTGAGCGCGATGGCGGTTTCGATGGTGGACAGCAGGAAGCCCTTGACGCCATAGCCGAAGCGGGCGAGGTTGGCCCGTTCTGTTGCCAGCAGCGCCTGCTCGAAGCGATCGGCGGTGACCCATGGCGCCAGCTCGGCCATGATGCGTTCCTGGGTCAGCACGAAATAGCGCTCGCTGTGCCACAGCGTGTCGTCACCATCGAAGCCGATCACCAGGGGGTTTGCCACCAGCCGGCACGCTACCGCGAGGTACGACGGGCCGGTGGGCGCGCCAGGCGGGAGAGGGTGAGAGTGACGGTGACGCGGTGATCGTGGCCAGGTTGGAGGTGGCGGCCGGTCTGACCCACGCTGGTCACGACCCGGGCCAGCGGGGAGATCCGGGCCGGGGCGTGCTGGGCCCCGGCGGGGTGGTCCGCGCCGCCAGCCTGGCCGGCGTCGTTCGTCGACGAGCCCGTGAGTTGCGCGATCAGCTCCCCAACGGAGCCCTGGTGGCGGTGTCGGGGGGCGAGCCGGGCCTGCAGCTCGCCCACGTCCTGGCCGCCCTGGAAGCAGGGCACGCCGTGCTGGCCTGTAACGACGGCTGGTGGCCACGCGAGCGTGACGCCGTCCTGGAACGGATTCGACCGGGTTGGGTGATCGGCGCTGACGGTGGGCTCGGGGCCGTTGCTCCAGGCCGCACCCATGGCTCCCACGACACGGGCGCCGCGGAGCTCGGCACCGTCGATGGCGAGACTCGAAAGCTGTGGTTGGGTACCGCGGGAAGCTTTGGGGAGCCGTCTCCGTTCGGCTGGGACGAGGAGCAGCTGAACCAGCACTGGCTGGCGCCGGACCCCGAGGTCACCCCGGGCGACACCGTGGTGATAAGCGGTGAGGTGGGCCACGCCCCGTCCCTGCACTTCGCCCTGGGCGCACTCTGTGCGGGAGCGGCGGTGCGCTTCGTTGATCGCAAGGCCCTGCTGGCGGTGCTGTCCGACGCTCCGGTGGATCATCTCTGCACCACCCCACCGGTGCTGCGGCGTGCTCTCTACCAGCTCGAACGCCGTCAACGACCGGTGGCCGGAGTGGGCCGCACGGTCCTGCATCAGGGCCTTTGGCGACCCCACGAGAAGGACCGGTGGCCGGCGCGTCTGGCAGGTTCGGTGGAGGCCCGCATCAGCGCCACCGAGGCCGGCGGCTGGGTGGTGCGGCGCGGGCGGCCGGCTCCCGGCATCTCCGTGAGGGTCCTGCCGGACGAACGCCGAGTCGGCGCGGCTGAGGGCGGTGCGCCACCCCGCGGGATCCGCCACGCCCTCGAGGGCCGCCTGTTCCTCAACGGGCCGGCCACAGCTACCGCCGGGCCCGAGGGGATCAGGCCTGGCGGGGGTTGGGACAGCGGGGACCTCGCCGGGATCGACGAAGCCGGCCGGCTGCACTGGCAGCGCCGGGTTCGCGACCACTTCGAGGCCGACGGGGGGCCGGTGGATCCGCTGGAGGTGGAGGCCGTGCTGGGGTCCCATCCGCTGGTGGCCGAGGTCGTGGTCGCCCCCCGACCGTACCCCGGGGCCGGGAACATCGTGGTGGCGATGGTGGTGCCGACGGACCCGGAATGGCCGCCGTTCGTGGAGGATCTGAGTGAGGTCAGCGCCGCGCTGGCCCCCCACAGCCGGGTTCGGGCCCTGGCCATCGCCGACGATGTCCCGCTCAACGCCGCCGGGGCGATCCACCGGCGCCTGGTCAACTACGAGGAAGCCGGGCGCTGACGGACCCGGGGATCCACCCGGAGCTGTTCGGTGGGGGTGGCGTGGCGCACCGCGGCTCGGATGGCGGCGGCCACCGCATCAGCCGCCAACATGGCCACCAGGTCAACGGACGCCTCGACCTGGCCAGTGCCCAGCAGAAACAGCAGATCACCGTCGACGGAGGTGTGAGCCGGGTTAATGGCCCTGGCGGTGCCGCTATGGGCCAGATCCGCCGCCCGGCTGGCACTCTGCTTGGAAAGCTTGGCGTTGGTCACCACACAGCCGATCACGGTGTTGGTGACACCGGCGGCCCCACGCAGGGTCTGTTCTCCCCAGGCGCCGAGTCGCTCCAGCGGCACCCTGGGAAAGCGAGGCGCATCCGGCGGGGCCAGGTCACCGGCCAGGATCCCACCTTGCTCGTCGAGAACGTCACCGAGGGGGTTGACCGCCATCAGCGCCGCCACCACCAGCCCGTCGGGGCCCACCTGCACCGACCAGCCCTGACCGCCCTTGCTGGCGTGGTCGCGGCCCGCGGCTTTGCCCACCGAGCAGCCGGCCCCGACCCCGACCGAACCCTGGGGCGGATCGGCAGCGGTGGCGGCCTCACACGCCGCCCAACCGGACTCGGCGTCGGGTCGTGGTTGGCCGGCCGTGCGGATGTCAAACACCACCGCGGCCCCCACGATGGGAACCGTCACCGTGGGCAGCACGAGGCCCCGACCGTTGGCCTCGCACCAGCGCATGACGCCATCAGCGGTGGCCAACCCGAAGGCGCTGCCGCCGGTCAACACGATGGCGGTGCACTCCTGCACCGACCCGTTGGGCTGCAGCGCCGGGGTTTCCCGACTGCCGGGCGCCCCGCCCCGCACCGCGCATCCGCCCATGGTCCCCGGCGGGGCCAGGATCACCGTGCACCCCGTCGGATGGTCTGGATGGGTCCAACACCCGACCTGCACCCCGTCTATGCCCAGCGCCACGACCGGACGGTAGCGCGCCGGCCCGGCGGCCCCTGCGAACCTCCGCCGCCGGCCGCGCCAGCGGGCCGATCGTCACCGGCGTCCGATGATCACTGTGCGAGGTGAATCGACGACGCAGAGCACAATCGAGCCAGACGCGACGTGACACATCGCACAGGTGGGCCCACCCGGCGCCGGCAAAGGCGGGCCCACGTGCATCAGCCACCCCGGCTGCACCAAGATGGGCGCACACGAACCGAGATGAGCGCTGCAACCGACGAAAGCGCTGAGCAACAGCCGGGTTTGCCACCAGCAGCCCCGGGGCCGGGCGGTACCCGGCCACCCAGCCGGGATCGGTTGGGACCACCAACACAGCGGGTCGATCCGAAACAGGGCGTCACCGAGGCCGCAACCCGAGTCACGGGCGGTCTCCTAGGTGCTGCTGTCGGCGGTCACAGGTTCAGGGGGCGCACGACGTGCGAAAGGTTCGGGTGATCGGTCCCGGAAGAGTGGGCCGGTCAATGATGACGGTGCTCGCCGAGCGCGGCTGGCATGTGCTGCCGCCCTTGGGACGAGGGGCGAACGTGTGCCGCGCCGCCCATGGTGTGGACCTGCTGCTGATCACCACCCCCGATGACGCCATCCGCCGGGTCGCAGCCGCGGTGGAGCCGCACCCGACCGCGGTGGTGGCCCACGCTTCTGGCGCGCAGACGCTTGATCCGCTGCAGCCACATCCACTGCGGGCGTCGTTGCATCCCCTGGCGTCCATACCGGACGCGGTGGTCGGCGCCGATCGGCTCCGGGCCGGTTGCAGCTTCGCGGTGGACGGCGACGAGGCCGGGATGGCGTTGATGTTGGAGGTGGTGGCGTCCCTGGGCGGCCGGGCGTTCCGAGTGGCCCCGCAGGACCGGGTCATCTATCACGCCGCCGCGGCCATGGCCGCCAACCATCTGGTGGCCCTGCTGGGTCAGGTTGAGCGAGTAGCCGCCCGAGCCGGGTTGCCGCTTGACGCCTATCTGGATCTGGCCGGCCAGACGCTCGACAACGTTCGACGGCTGGGACCGGCGGCGGCGCTCACCGGTCCGGTGGCCAGAGGCGACTGGGCCACGGTGGCCCGACACCTGGCAGCGCTGGATCCCGACGAGGCCCCTGCCTACCGGGCGATGGCCGACCAGGCGGCGCGGCTGGTCAACCCCCCGGGGCGCAGCGGTCATCCGCTCGTCGCCTTACCGGCCACGGGGCCCTGCGCCCCAGCTCGCGGCGCGGCATTCGACCTTGCCGACGACGACGGTCCCGACCGCATCGACCCACGGAACCTCACCAGCCCGACCAGCCCGACCAGCCCGACCAGCCCGACCACGGAGTCCGGTTCACCCGCCCCGACCCACCCCGCCGCCGCGAACGCCCAGACCGAAGGGGGCGGGTCCATGGGGTCCGTGGCCACGGAGGAGGTGGCCTAGGGATGCGGGTGGTCCACACCATCAGCGAGCTGCGACGGGACCACGATCAGGCCCGGGCCGATGGTCAACGGGTGGGGCTGGTGCCGACCATGGGGTTCCTGCACGCCGGCCATCGAAGCCTGATGGAGGCCGCCAGGGCCCACAACGACCTGGTCACCGTCACCATCTTCGTGAACCCGCTGCAGTTCGGACCCAACGAGGACCTCGACGCCTACCCCCGCGATCTCGCCGGGGACCTGGCGCTGGCCACCGACGCCGGCGTTGACGTGGTCTTCGCTCCGACCGTGACCGAGATGTACCCCGCTGCCTCGGTGGCCACCTCGGTACGGGTCAGCGGGCTGGCCGACCAGCTTGAAGGCGCCAGCCGACCGGGCCACTTCGACGGGGTGGCCACGGTGGTGGCCAAGCTGTTCTCCATCGCCGGTGCCTGCCGGGCCTATTTCGGCGAGAAGGACTATCAGCAACTGCAGATCGTCACCCGCATGGCCGCGGATCTGTCGATCCCGGTTGAGGTGGTGCCGTGCCCCACGGTGCGCGAGCCCAGTGGTCTGGCGCTGTCGAGCCGCAACTCCTATCTCAGCGAAGAGCAGCGCCGGGCGGCGGCGGTCCTGAAGCTGGCCCTTGACACCGCGGCGGCGGTGGTCGCTGCTGGCGGTGAACGCGACCCCGCCCGGGTCGAGGCCCTGATGGCCGAGGTCCTGGGTCGGGAACCGCTGGCCCGGCTGGATTACGCCAGGGTGGTGCACGCCGCCACCCTGGAGGCCGTCAACCCCCTCGCCGGACCGTTGCGATTGCTCATCGCCGCCCGGCTGGGCCCGGCCCGACTCATCGACAACGTCGGGGTCACGGTGCCGACATGAGTCCCGATCCCGGATCGATCGCCCCGCCGGGGACCCCTGCCCGCTGCTCGCACGGCGTGATCGGGGCAGTTCAGCGAACGAGGAGCGACCCGTGAGCGACATCGCCGCCAACCCCGCAGAACCCAACGCCGCCCGCCGGCGCTGGACGGTGCCCGACGTCGCCCGTCACAAGGTGGCCAACGGTGCTGAGCCACTGGTGATGGTCACCGCCTATGACGCCCCCGGCACCCGCTTGGTTGATGCCGCCGGTGTGGACCTGATCCTGGTGGGTGACACCCTGGCCATGGTGGTGTTGGGCTACGAGGACACCCTCTCCGTCACCGTGGCCGACATCGCCCACCACGTCGGCGCGGTGCGCCGGGCCAAACCCCGGGCAATGATCATCGGGGACATGCCGTGGATGAGCTACCACGTGTCGGTGGCGGAGACCTTGGACAACGCCGCGGCGCTGATCCGGGCCGGGGCCGGGGCCGTTAAGCTGGAGGGTGGCCGGAAGCGGGTCCCCATGGTTCGGGCGCTGGTTGACGCGGAGATGCCGGTCATGGGCCACATCGGCCTGACCCCCCAATCCACCCACGCCATGGGCGGCTTCAGGGTCCAGGCCAAGGAGGTGGCCACCGCCGCGGCGCTGTTGGACGACGCCCACGCGCTGGTGGAGGCCGGTGTGTTCGCCATCGTGTTGGAGGGCATTCCCGATGTGGTGGCGGCGCTGATCACCGACGCGGTCGGGGTGCCGACCATCGGCATCGGCGCCGGGGTCCATTGCGACGGTCAGGTGCTGGTCTTCCACGACCTGTTGGGCTTCGAGGACCGCCTCCGACCCAAGTTCGTGCGCCGTTACGCCGAGCTGGGCGCGGCGGGCACGGAGGCCGTGGCCCGCTTCTGCCAGGACGTGCGATCCAAGGCGTTCCCCAGCGACCAGGAGACCTATCACGTCAAGGCCGAGGTGGCCGCCACGCTGCGGGTCCAACTGGCCGGCGGCGGGGGGCGCTCCTTAGGGTGACGGACATGGCCGACAACAACGCCGACACCACCGCTGATGGCAAGTACGAGGTGCTGACCTGGCCGCTGTTCGGCGAAGCGGTCAAGGACCTGGCCCGCACGGTGGCGGCTTCCGGATATCAGCCGGACATCATCTTGGCCATCGCCCGCGGCGGTCTCATACCGGCCGGTACGCTCGGTTACATGTTGTCGGTGAAGAACACCTTCACCATGAATGTGGAGTATTACACCGGCGTCGATCAGCGTCTTGACATGCCGGTGATCCTGCCTCCGTACCTTGATCTGGTTGATCTTGAGGACCAGCAGTTCCTGGTGGTCGATGACGTGGCGGACACCGGCCATACGTTGCAGATGGTGCAGGACTTCTGCGCACCGAAGGTCGGCGAAGTCCGGACCGCAGTGCTGTACCACAAGCCCCATTCGGTGATCCGCCCGGACTTTGTGTGGCGTCACACCGACCGCTGGATCCTGTTCCCATGGTCCGCCGAGGATCCCGTGGTGGGACCCAAGGAAGGCACCACCGTCGCCGCCGAAAAGTAGACCGAAAGCGACCAGTCCCTGACGTAACCAGGGCCCTCAGTCGACGCGGAGCAGTTCCAGCAGTCCGGTGATCTCCAGCACCCGGCGCACGGATGCCGAGGCGGCCCTCACGCGGAACTCTCCGCCGCCATCCACGGCCCGTTGCCGCAGCCGGAGCAACTCCGAGATGCCCGAGGAATCAAGGAACTGCAGCTCGGCGGCGTCCACCACGATCGATGGGGCACGGTTGCCGACAACCTCGTTGAGCCGATCCGTCACCGTCCGGGCGCTATGGGTGTCCATCTCGCCGTTGAGGCTCAAGACCACCCCGTCCGCGGTGTCATCCACGCCAACCTGCAAAGACATCGCGAACCTTTCGAACCGGGTCCACCTTGCCGGAGCGTGGTGGTGACAAGCAAGCAGCCCATCCTAACGTGGGGGTCCTCTCCAGATTTCTCGATCGATCGCCAAGAGGGGGGTGGCCGGCGACCGGGCAAATGGGCAGAGAGACGATTCCGGCGTTGGGCCGGCATGGAGGAACCGGAGCATGGCCACCCAGGAACACAGCGACGAGGTCGAGTTGACGTTTCCGGCCTCCAGCCGGTTCGTGCGACTCAGCCGAATGGCGGCGGCCACCCTGGCGGCGGAGCTGGATTTCGACGTCGAAGAGATCGAAGACATCCGCATCGCTGTCGATGAATTGGTCACGCTGTTGGTCGGCGGCGCCGAGGGGGCCGAGGTCGGGCTGCGTTTCCTGGCCCGTGATGGGCGCCTGGCGGTGGAGGGCCGCTGCCAGGGTCCCCTGGTTCCAGCCGCTGAGGTGGGCGATCTGGTGGAGGCGATCCTGGCCGCCACCATTGACGAACATCATGTGGATCTCAGCGCCGGGCACCGACGGTTCGCCTTCCACAAGAGCCGCCAGGACAACGGGCGGGCGCGTGAACAGTGACGCCGTGCTGCAGGATCGGTTCCGCGCCCTGCGCGCCGCCGGCCCCGCCGGTGATCAAGCGCTCCGATCGGCGCTGGTGGAGGAGTTCACCGGGCTGGCGGCCTACTTCGCCCGTCGTTACGACCGCAGGGGGGTGCCCCGCGAAGATCTGCACCAGGTTGCCATGTTGGGCCTGCTGAACGCGGTGGACCGGTTCGACCCGGAGATGGAAACCCGTTTCGTGTCCTTCGCCGGTCGGACCATCGACGGGGAGATCAAGCGCTTCTTCCGGGACCGCACATGGTCGGTGCGCATGCCGCGACGGTTGCAGGAGTTGCACCTGCAGGTCCGCAAGGCCAGCGAAGAGTTGGCCCACAGCCTGGGGCGTCCCCCCACCGTCAACGAGTTGGCCGAGCATCTGGGTGTGGAGATCGATGCGGTGTTGGCTGCGCTTGACGCCGGCAACGCGTATCGGGCCGACAGCCTCGATCGTCCCTCACCCGGTGGCGAGGATCGCCGGGCGGACCTGGCGACGATGGACGGTGACGCCGGGTTCGTGGCCGTCGAGCAACGTTCGCTGGTGCAGGATCTGCTGTCGAGCCTGCCGGAACGAGAGCGACGCATCCTGGAGCTGCGTTTCTTCGATGAGCTATCCCAAACTGACATCGCGGATCGCATGGGAATAAGTCAGATGCATGTTTCGCGACTGTTGCGCCGGGCCGTGGAACAGTTGCGCGGACGTGTCAGTTCAGCGGATTGATTTGTAGATCACACTGGGCGGCACCCAGGCGTGAGGCTCGTAGCCGATCTCGCCCATGAACGCCGCCACCTCGGATTGTTGCAGCTTGTTCAGGCCTTCGGAGTGCTGCGTGGTGACCAGCTCGTCACTCATCTGCTCCACCACGACCAACTCCGGCCGGTAGCGATCCCAATCGTTGGAGCGCAGCACCTCCAGATCATGGCCTTCGGCGTCGATGGTCAGGAAGTCGATTCGTTGGCCGGGGGGAAGGTGTTTGTCCAGCACCGAGGACAACGTCACGGTCTGGATGCTCATCTCGGTGGGTGCGGTGCCCAGCTCCTCGGTCCAGGCCTGGGCCAGATCCGCCGACAGGGTGTTGATGGTGCTGGGCAGACCCCACGAATAGAGGGTGTGGGTTCCGGGATCCACGGAGATGACGGCCTCGACGTTGATATCATGACGGCGGATCACGTCAAAGGCTTTCATCGAGCCCGGTGTAGCGTCGATGTTGATGCCTCGCCAGCCGAGTTTGTAAAAGGAAAACGTGTTCGACAGTTGCTTTGGTGAGTAGGCACCTACATCCACGTAGAAGCCCGGCCGCAACTTCTGGGGAGCAAAGGCGTAACGGGCGCCATCCTGGGCCGAGGTCCCGCCGGCCCCGACCTGCTCAGTGGCGAAATACGCCCGCAGGACCGCGTCCTCACCGAATTGGCTGAATGACTTGGTGGCAGAGACATCCCATAACCACTCAGCGCCGATGCGGGCGTAGCGTCGGGCGTTCGGTGGGATGAAAGGTCGCAGTTTGCCGTAGGTCGTGTGCACCAGAGACATGGGACTCCTACAGAATCTTTCGTGGGGACCGGTTGGGTGAGAGACTGGACGGACCATCCCTGACGGTAGAACACTGTTTGACTCGGTGCGCTATCGGATCCGTACCGGACGGAGATCCCCATGGCAACACTCACCGGTGACCGCTTGGCGGCAATGATCGATCACACCTTGTTGGACCCTGCCGCCATGGCCGTCGGGGTCGCCGGACTTTGCCGCGAGGCCCGCGAATGGTCCTTCGGCCATGTTTGCGTGTCGCCGTCGCGCGTTGAACTGGCGGTGGCGGAGTTGGCTGGCTCCGGGGTGGGGGTTTGCTCGGTGGTCGGCTTCCCGTCCGGGGCCCATACCAGTCGGTCCAAGGCGTTCGAGGCCGGAGCCGCTGTCGATGATGGGGCGGGCGAGATAGACATGGTGGTGAACCTGGGCCTGGTGGCGGATGGGGACTGGTCCGGGCTGCAGCGTGACGTGGCCGCCGTGGTGGCCGCGGTGACGCCGGCCGGTATTGCGGTGAAAGCCATCCTGGAAACCGCAGCCTTCGACAGCGCAGTCGCCGAACTCGCCGCCCGGGCCGCCCTCGATGGCGGCGCGGGCTGGCTGAAAACCTCCACCGGATACCACCCCGCAGGCGGGGCCACCGTCGAGGCGGTAAGCCTGCTGGTGCGGGTGGCTGCCGGTTCCGCCGGAGTCAAGGCCTCTGGCGGAATCCGCTCGCTGACCCAGGCCCAATCCTTCATCGACGCCGGCGCCGGGCGGTTGGGCACATCACGCGGTGTGGCCCTGCTGCAGGAGCTGCGGGCCGCCGAGCGCAATTGATGCCCGGGAACGGACCAGCCAGACTGATCAGCGGACAGCCGGCCGCACTGCGATCTCGTTCCTGATCCGCCGGCTTCATCGGTACTGCAACCGTTGGAGGCGCTGCGTCCCCGGTCCGGCGCAGGGTCTACTGTGCCGGCTCGTGGACGCTGCCCTTCCCCTCGCCGGCATCCGGGTCATCGAGACCGCCTGCGGTGTGGCGGGCCCCTACGCCGCCAAACTGCTCGGTGACCTCGGCGCTGAGGTCACCAAGATCGAACCGCCCGGAGGGGACTGGTCCCGTCGACACGGGCCATTTCCCGATGATCTTCCCGATCCTGATCGCTCGGCGCTGTTCATCCACCTCAACGGGTCGAAACACCGCGCCGACAGCTGGGCCGAACGCGCCGAGCTGCTGGCCGGCGCCGACGTGTGGATTGACGATCAATTGCTCGACGCGGCCACTATCGCCGAGATTCGGACGGTTCACCCTCACCTGGTGATGGCCTCCTTCACGCCGTTCGGGCTGGACGGGCCCTATGCCGGCTACCGGGCCGAGGACATCGAGCTCTACGCCCTGGGCGGGCCCATGATCCAGACCGGCGTGGCGGAGCGCGAACCGCTGAAGCTGGCCGGAAACCAGATCAGCTACCAGTGGGGCGCTGTGGGCGCGGTGGCCGTTCTTGGTGCGGTGTTGCGGGCGGAGGCCTCCGGCGTCGGCGCCCATCTCGACATCTCGGGCCTGGAGACCCAGGTCGGCTCCATCGACCGCCAGATCAACCATCTGCTGTGGCGACAATGGACCGGTCGGGAAGTCACTCGCTCCCCTCGGGCCGCCGCCGCCATGCTGCCCAGCGGGTACTTCCCCTGTGCCGACGGGTATGTGGCAACGGTGGTGGTGGCCGGTTGGCTGCCACGCTTGTTGGCGGTGCTCGACGATGCCGAGCTGACCGAGCGTTGCTCACAGCCCGATTGGGCCAACGACCAAGACATTCCTGGTTTGTTGGAGGCCGGGGTGTACGGGTGGCTGGCGGACCGCACCCGCCAGCAGGCCATGACCGACGGTTCGCGGCATCGGTTGCCGTTCGCTCCGTTCAACGGTCCCGCCGATCTGCACCGGGACCCACACTTCGCGGCCCGCGGGCTTTTCCAGCAGCGTGACAGTGACCGGGTCCCACGGCCACCGCTTCGATTCCACCAGACGGCCGTAGCGAGCGCTGTCATGCCAGCCAGTAACATACCAGCCAGTAACATACCCATCAGTATCGTACCGAGCGGCACAGGAGACCCCCGGCGGCTTCCCTTGGAGGGGGTGAGGATCCTTGATCTCACCGAGGTGTGGTCCGGGCCCTATGCCACCATGCTGCTCGGGGATCTGGGGGCGGAGATCATCCGCGTCGACAATCCGTGGTTCTTCCCCACCATCACCCGGGGCAGCTTTGCCCGACCGTCCCCTGCGGCCTTGGTGAGCATCGGCCAGTACACCGGCTGCTACCCCGACATGGACCCTGGCGCCCGCCCGTGGAACCGTTCCGGCAACTACGTGGCCCATTCCCGTTCAAAGAAGAGTTGCACGCTGGACCTGCGCCGTTCGTTGGGCCGTGACACCTTTCTGCGTTTGGTCGAAAAGGCCGACGTGGTCATCGAGAACGCGTCGATCGGGGTGATGGACAAGCTGGGCATCGGTTGGGACACGTTGCGGGCGGTGAACCCGCAGTTGGTGATGGTGCGCATGCCGTCCATGGGGTTGGACGGACCATATCGGGACTTCGTGGGGTTCGGCATGCACCTCGAAGCGCTGGGCGGGTCGGCCTCGCTGTCGGGTTATCTCGATGCCGATCCCTCGGAAAAGAGCCCGGTGTACCCCATGGACCCTGCCGCTGGGACCCATGCGGCGTTGGCCACCATGGCCGGTCTCCGGTTGCGCCAACGAAGCGGCTGCGGCCTGCTGGTGGAGGTGCCGCAGGTCGAGGTCATCTTGCAGCACGTCGGCGAGTTGCTGATCGCCGCCGGTTGGAACGATGTCAACCCGCCCTTGCCCGGCAATCGTCACATCACATTCGCCCCCCAGGGCTGCTACCGCTGTGCCGGCGAGGACCAATGGTTGGTGCTCACCGTCACCGACGACCAGACCTGGCAGGCGTTGCGAACGGTCATGGATGATCCGCCATGGGCCCGGGAGGCTCGCTTCGAGCACGTCGAGGGCCGCCGCGCCCATCACGACGAGCTCGACGCTCACCTCTCAACGTGGACCGCAGGATTCGGCCCGGCAGAGCTGTTCCACCGCTGTCAGGCGGCGGGGGTGCCGGCGGCCCCGGTGGCGGACCAGGCGACGCAACTTGCGGACCCCCACCTGCGGGCCCGGGGGTTCTTCCGCCAAAACCAATCGAGCGAGGTGCCGCCGACGGAGATGACAGACCATCTGTGGCGCTGGGACGGCCCGCCGCTGCAATGGGGGCCCTTCAACCGGTTGGGCGATCACAACGAGTACGTGTTCCGGGACGTGTTGGGCCTCACCGATGCCGAGTACGAACAACTCAACGCCGAAGGCCACCTGTCCCTGGACTACCTCGCCCCCGACGGCACCCCGCTCTGAACCTTCCGTTCTGCTGGTTACATCTGCTTTTCGGAAGCCACTTCGTACATCGTGATAGTGCGGCTGTTGATCGTGAGCGGCTTGAGCGCCCGGCCGAAGGTTCTGATGTGATCGGTCTTCATGTGCGGGCCCAGATGACCTTCGGATTCCCAACGCTCGAAAAGGTGCACCACGGCCGCATCGGTGATGTCAGGCGAGAAGCAGTACGCGTGGCAGCCGTCCTCCTTGAGGGTCTCGGCCATGACTGCCTTGGCCGCCTCGAGAAAGGCCTCACGGTCAGAAGGTTCGACGTTGAAAGTACCGGCGATGACGAGCATGGCCGGCAGGTTAGCCCCTCGCCGCACACCCGCTCCGAGCGAGCCTACGATCGATCCATGAGTACTGACGCCGGACGTTACGAGGGGTACGAGACGCTGAGCATCGCCGCTGACGAGGCGGGCGTGGTCGAGGTCACCTTCAACCGCCCGGAACGCCTCAACGCCTTCAACGGAACCATGCGAGCGGAGATTCGCCGCTTCGTGCACCAGTTCGGGAACGATCCCGACGGTCGGGCCCTGGTCCTGACCGGTGCCGGTCGGGCCTTCTGCTCCGGTGCCGATCTGGCCGATCCGGACCAGCGGCCGTGGCCCACCACCGGTCCCGAGCCGCTGTTCACCACCGCCAGCGAATTGCTGCAGCTACCCAAGCCCACCATCGCCGCCATCAACGGCGTTGCCGCCGGCGGGGGCCTGGCCATAGCGCTCTGTTGCGACATCAGGATCTGCGCCACAGACACCCGCCTGCTGCCGATCTGGCTGAAGCGGGCCATCCATCCCGACGGGCTCATCACCTGGACCCTGCCCCAACTGGTGGGCCACAGCCGGGCCCTGCGCTGGTTGTACCTGGCCGAGGACATCCCCCTCGAGGAGGCGAGGACCGCCGGGCTGATCACCGAGGTCGTGGAACCCGACCAGCTGCTCCCCACCGCCCGGAGCCTGGCTGCCCGACTGGCGAGCGGGCCCACCGCCCACCTGGCGCTGACCAAGAAGGCGGTGCTGGCGAACCTGCTGCACCCACCCTCGGAGGCGGCGCTGATGGAGCACTGGGGCATCGACCGGGGCCGGGCCACCGAGGATGCCAAAGAGGGTGTGGCGGCGTTCCGGGAACGGCGCGAACCCAACTTCAAGGGCCACTGATCGGGCACCGCGCCGCCACCGGCAGCGATCAGCGCAGGTCGTGGCACAACGCCGCCAGCAGGCGACGATCCCCTGGCGGTGTGAACTCCGCCCCGGTCATGTCCCCGCCGCCCGGACCGGGCTTGGTTCGCACCGAGCGACGTTCGATCGACAGTCCCACCAGGAGCAAGGACACGCCGCCGACAGCCAGCCAGCTCCACGCCGGTAGGGATGCCAGCCGCTCACCGGCCGCCTGCACCACCACTGCCACCAGCAAGGCTGACCCCAACAGCAACGGTGCCGCCAGTCGCCAGCGCCCGCCCGCGGCCACCGCCGCCACACCCAGCGCCAGACCGACCGCCAACCGGCCGTCCTGGGGTCGGGCAGCCTGGGTGCTGAGGACATAGAGACCACCCAAAACCAGGCCCGGCGCCAAGGTGGCCCAGCTCGACAGCACCCACGCTCCGACAGCATGCTGCCCGGTATGATCCTGGTCAGTATGATTCGGGTCGGTATGATTCGGGTCGGTATGATCCGGGTCGGTATGATCTTGACTGGTATGGCTACGGTCCTGCCGATACTGCAGGGTGGCCCCCGCGGCCAGCATGCCGATGGTCAGGACACCGGCGGACAGGTCGGTATCGGTGACACCCCTGGCATCGAGCACCTCGACCAGCCACGGCCACAGCCCGGTGGTGACCGGCATGCTCGCGGCGGACAGCCCGAACAGCGCGGCGCCGAACCAGCGCACCGCCGCCCACGATCGGTGCCAACCACACCAGAACAACTGCGCCCCCAGCAGGGCCCCTGCCAGGCTGGCCAGTACGGGGTGGTGCTCCAACGCGCCGACCAAGACCGTGCCCGAGGCCGCCAGCGCGGCGCTCAACATGGGGTTCCAGCGGCCGAGCACCGCCGCCACGCCGGTAAGCGCCACGGCCACCACCAGGCACAGCTGCAAGGATTGCTCCAAGGACAGTCCGCTGTACTGTGCCAAAGCCAGCCCCAGCGCCGGCAGGACCGCGGCCACGCTGTGCCGGTACCAGCCGCTGGCCAGGACCACGATCCCCGCACTTAGCCCGGCGATGGCTGTGACCAGGTCCGAGCCGGCGGGCCAAACCAGCGCCAGGGTCAAGCCGGCGAGCACCGCCACGAGATGGTCGATCAGTGTCTCCGGGCGGGATACGCCCCTCATGGCACCCACGATCGAGGGGCCCTCAGAGCTGCGATGTCGAACGGCCCCGCCGACCGCAACCGTAAGCGTCACTACCCCCAGCACCGTCAGGGAAACCCACGGGGCGGGGTCGAGATCCGAGCGCAACCGGAGCCAGATCAGCAGCAAGAGCGTCGTCGCCACCGCCGCCACCTGCTCCGCCAGCAGCCCGAACCAGGGCCTCTGCGTCAGCCTGGTCTGGGTGAACCCGTGCAACAGGGCCAAGACCACGGCTACTGCCGCTGCCGCCAGCACCTGGGCGACATCACTTCCCAGCACTGCTCCGGCGAAGGCCACCAACACCATCAGCGCCTGGGCCCGGAACACCAGACCGACCGGTATCCACCAGCCCTGCAGCCGGCCCGGCAAACCGGCGGCCAGCAATGCCGCGGCCCACAGACCCAGACTCAGCGCCGCGCCCGACGAGCCGGGCCGTTGCCACAACAGCGAACCGATCAGGACCGGGAAGGCCACCCCGGCCATCAGCAATGCCGCGCACACGCCGGAGCGCAGCCCGACCGGCAGTCGGTGCCACAACGGCAACGGGCCGCCGCCCATCGCCTCGAGCGCGGTTGGGTGCAGATCCGCGGCGGAGCCCCGCCTGGCGTCCGCACCCTGGGCCTCGGCCATGGCCACGCACAGCAGCACCGTCAGCGCCGGCAGCGCACTCCACCACCATCCGCCTTCCACACCATCCGGTATGGCCATGGCCAACCCCACCAGGAGCGACCCCAGCGACGCCGGCAGGAGGATGGTGCTGCGGTGGCGCCAGGCGACCATCGCCAGCACCAGTGCGGCCGCGGTTCCGGCCACCGGTGCGGCCCATGCCAGTGCTTCACCACGCGCACCCAAGCGCACCATGGTGCCCGGGCCGATGCCGACCCGCCCCAACATCGCCATGGAGGGCATGGCCGCCGCCACCAACGCCAGACGGGCAGCCCCCGACCGACCCGAGCCCACCGATAGGGCGTCCGTCACGAAAGCGCAGGCGCTGGCATCGTCGGCCAAAAGCGCGGCACCGAGCCGGGCCAGCGCCAACGCCGCGACCAACACACCGAGCGGCAGGTTGGTGAGCGCGGCCACGCCGGCCAGGGCCAGCACCGCGGAGGCTTCGGCGGCCGGGACCAGCCACGGCGCCCGCCACCGATCCTGCGTGGCCACACAGCTGACCACCCCCACCGCACCGCCCAGGCATATGGCCACTGGCCAGCGAGCGTGTCCGGTGGCGGCGGCCGCCACCCCCGCCGGCACCGCCAGCGTCGCGGCCAGATGAGCCAGAACCCGGGCCACCGCGCCATAGCGCCGACGAGCCGCGCTGGCCGCCACCGCCACCGCCACGTTGCACGTCACCAAGCCGAGCAGCTTGATCTCGGGGCGGATCTCGTTCCAGGCGTCGACCACCAGCACCAACGCTGCGACGAGCACCAGCGCGGCCCCAACCCCCGCGACCCACGTGGCGGTGGGATTGCGGAGGTCGGGGGGAGACGCGATCGGCCGGAGGTTGGTCCGGGGGTCGGGGAGGATCGAACGGGCGCAACATGGAGCCCACCGTGGAGCGAACCGCCACCAACCGCCATCCGGGGATTCCCCCAGCCAGTCGGTGGGGTCCTTCGACGGACGCTGGTCAGCTGATGCCGTGCTCGACCGCGTAGCGCACCAGATCCGAGCGACGGGTCAGGTGCAGCTTGCCCAGGATGTTGCGAACGTGGTTTTCCGCGGTCTTGGCCGAGATGGTCAAAGCGGCGCCGATCTCACCGTAGCTGTGGCCCCGGGCGACGAGTTGCAGCACCTCGCGCTCGCGGTCCGTGAGCGGGCTGGACCCCGCTTGTTTGGCCAGCCGGCGGAACTCGCCCAAGACCAGCGCCGCCAGCGAGGGACTGAAAACCGGTTCGCCGCCCGCCGCCCGCCGCAGCGCCGCCCGCAGTTCGTCGATCGGCGTGGACTTGACCAGGTACCCCGCGGCCCCCGCAGCGACCGCGTCCAGCAGATCACGTTCGGCCTCGCTGACGGTGAGGATCACGATCGGGGCCAACGGCGCGCAGGCCTTGACCACCGCCAGCCCGCCCCCCAGGGGCAGGTGGAGGTCACAGATGACCAGGTCAGGGTGGTGGGCGTTGATGACGTCGATGGCACCCTCGGCATCGTCGGCCTCGCCCACCACCACGAAGGCGTCGCCCAGCTCGGCGCGCAATCCCGATCGAACCAGGGCATGATCATCGACCAACACCACCCGGATGGGCGCCCCGCCGGTGGTGGTCACGGAGCCCACACCCGCACCTCGGTGCCGGTGCGGGCGCCGGAAGCGAGGCCCGAGACCAACTCGGCCCGCCCGCCGACGGTGGCCAAGCGTTGGTCGATGGACGTCGCGATGCCCCGGCCGGCCTGTCGGGCCACCGCCGGGTCCAAGCCATTGCCGTCATCCCGAACGCTGGCGAACACCGCCCCATCCTCCTCCACCTCGACGAACACCACCACCTTGGTGGCGCTGGCATGCTTGGCGGCGTTGGTGATGGCCTCACCGAGCGCGCCCAGCACCGCGTCGACCACGTCTGGGCGGGGTTCGACCTCCGCCAGCACGTTCACGGTGACGGGCAGGTCGTACGCGGCGGCCACGTCGTCCGCTCGTTGGCGCAGGCGGGCTTCGAGGCTGCGTCGGTCCTGCACCACAGCCCCGTGGAGCCAGGCCCGTAGCTCCCGGTCGCTGGCCCGGGCGGTGGCGGCCAGCTCGGGATCGGAGCTGGCCACCCGTCGTTCAACCAGTGCCAGCGTTTGCAGCACGCCGTCGTGCAGGGTCCGCGCAACGTGGTCGCGGGCCCGGCGATCCGCCACCTCCGTTTCCACCACCCGCAGCCGTTGGGTCACCAGGGACCACAGCAATGCCCCGGCTCCGTAGTACACGAACGTAGACAGGAACGAGACCAGGCGATCGTTGGGCGGCCAGGGCCATGACTCGCCGTTGGCCTGCGCCGCTACCAGACGTCCGGTGGCCACCGCCAGTGCCCCGATCACGCTGACCGACGGGGGCCGGGACGTGGCCACACACAGCACCGCCACCAGGGGCCAGGTGGCCGCCAGGTTCTGGCCTCCACCGTCGGTGTGGCCGGCAGCGAAGACGTAGCCATCGACCACCAGTAACAACCAGGCCATGGTCAGCTCGCCAATGGCCCAGCGTCCCTGCAACAGCACCCCGGGACGGATCCGCAACAGCGCGGTGCCCGCCGCGGCCCACAGCCCGCTGAGCAGGATCGCAGCGATCACGACCGAGGGCCGGATCACGTGGCTCCGCTGCATGATGGTCGTCGCGGTCAGCCACAGCCATGTCCCCCAGCGGGCCAGTGCCACCCCCTGCAACATGGTGTGTTGCGTCGGCACCGGGTTCGGTGTGTTCCGAGTGACCACGCAACCAGCATGCAGCGTTGCCGGCCAAAGCGCACCGATCAGGCGCCCTGTAGGCCTGACCGGGACACCTCCGGGCGGGTCTTACCGATTCCTCCGGTGACGAAACTCCACGATCCCTTCGCACTCTCCGTCTCAGAAGATTCACCTTCCGTCACGGCGCGCCACCACATTTCGTCACCTGAGAAACCCCGCAGCCCGCCCGGGACCACCTCGGCCGGACTCACTGGGCGTAGAGCGAGTACCGGGCTGCGGTGTTGGCGCTCAACGTGGCGCTCACTGCGGTGCTATTCCCGGGGCCGCCGCTGACATCGGTATAGATCGCCAAGCGGAATCGGTTGTTGGGCGCGGCCGAGACCGTCCCCTTGACGTGAGCGAACATCGTGCTCACCACCTGGTTCGAGCCCCCGTTACCACTCGGATCCCGTGTATGGCGTTGTTGTTGAAGGTATCGGTGGAGCTACCGATGGTGTTGTTCCCGATCGGTCCGGTGGTCGGCGGGGGGGTGGCGTGGGTGGTGGCGTGGGTGGTGGCGTGGGTGGTGGCGTGGGTGGTGGTGACGGTGATCGTGCGGTCCGCTGCCAGGGTGTTGCCGGCCGGGTCTCGGGCGCCGCCGGCCTTCATTGTCGCCGTGTAGGTGGTCCTTTCCCGTATCAGCAGTCTTGGCCCGCTGCTGCTCGCTTCACGCCACGTCGATCTGATTCCTAGCGACGCTATCGGCGTGAAATGGAGCGCCCATGGGCCAACGGGTTCGGCGCCAGGGCGGATCGGATACTGTGCGGGCCGGCAGTTGAAAGAGGAGCACGCATGCCTGTTGCAGCCAGCGCGGTCGAGCGCACCAACCGGATCGTGGATGCCGACGGGCACCTGATCGAGATGCCGGACCTGTTCCGGGATCACACCGACGCCCGCCAGCGTGACCTGGCACTGGGGTTCGCCACCGACGAGCTGGGTTACGACTGTGTGACCTTCGGTGGCCGACCCATTATGGAATGCACCCTGACCATCCCCGGGGACCGTCGCACCCAGGGGGCTTTCATGGAGGATCGTCGGGCCGGACGACGGGCCACGTTCTCCGCCTTTGAGACCATGCCCGAGCAGTACTGGAACCCATCGGCGCGCCGGGACTACCTGCAGCAGTGGGGCATCGACGCCACCGTGTTGTTCCCGAACTGGGCGCTGACCTGGGAGCAGCTGCTGCAACACGACCATGAGGCGCTGCGGGTCAACATGGCGGCGTGGAACCGTTGGGCGGTCACCGTGCAAGCGGAGGGGCGCGGCCGCCTGTACCCGGTTGGTCATCTGATGCTGGAGGATCTTGACTGGGCCATCGGTCAGATCGGCGAGTTGGCCCGGGGCGGAGTCCGTTTAGTGAAGATTCCCCACGGTCTGGCCGGCGGCAAGCGATTGTCACACCCCGATCTCGATCGGTTCTGGGCCACGATGGAGGAACTGGATCTGGCCGCGGTGTTTCACATTGGCGCCACCTACAACCGCCAGATGGACTCGGCTTGGACCGACAATGATCCCACCCCTGCCGCGCCGTTGTTGAGCTTCCCCACCATGGCCCATGACATCCAGCTGGTGCTGGCTGACCTGATCCTGAACGGCGTGCTGGCCACCCACCCGGGGCTGCGGCTCGGCGTCATGGAGTTGATGGTCGACTGGTTGCCCACGTTCCTCAGGCGGATCGACGGCGCGCCGCGAGCCCACGAGAGCTTCGGCGGACGCAAGATCTTCGAGTTGGCCGAAAAACCCAGCGAGTACTTCCGCCGTCAGATCCGGGTCGGTACGTTCGCCGGCGAAGATCCGGCCGGCCACATGGCCCAAATCGGTCCACTGCTCATGTTCGGCGGCGACTACCCCCACTCCGAAGGCGAACCGAGCCTGGACGCCTACCGGGCCAAGGCCGGCCCGGTCGACGCGTCCGTGGTCGACGCCTTCTACGGCGGCAACATGGAGTTCCTGCTCGGCCGGGGCTGAAGGCCTACCCGATCACGATCTCGGCTCGGCGGGCTTGTTGCAGGTCACCCGTTACGGCCGTATCAATGCCTTTGGCATCGGCGGATCCGATCAACCCGCGGTTCGCCCCAAGCATGGAAGCCAACACGTTCTCGGCCCGTCGGCGGGACAGATCGAGGTTGTAGTCCGGCCCGTTGCGCACATCGGCGAAGCCGGTCACCACGAGCTTGGTGCCGGCAGCCGCAGCACCTGCAGCAGCGACGGCCTGCTCGAGCACAGCCACTGAGGTGGCGTTGGGAACGTCCACATCGGTGTCGAAGTACACAACGAATCGCTGTGGCGCCGCTGCCGGAGGCGCGGTGGTCTGTGGCGCAGGCTGCGGAACGACCGTCGTGGTCGGTACCGCAGTGGTCGGTACCGCAGTGGTCGGTACCGCGGTGGTCGGTACCGCGGTGGTCGGTACCGCCGTCGCTGCGACGGCGATGACCCGAAGGCGGTTGGTGACCTTTGCGAGGTCACCGCCCACAAGAGCAGCGGCCGCCCGACCGACTGCGGTGCGCGCCGATTCCGTTGGGACCTCGCCTTCCAACACGATGGCGCCGCCCTCGAAGCTCACCGTTCCCGTTTGCAGACCTGTGTGTGCGATCGCGTCAATCGCTGCGGTCAGGCCGGCGATCCCGGTGTCGAGCCCAGCAGCAGCAGCGCCACCGATCACGAGACGGTCTTCAACATTGGCCGCGCCCACCGCGTTGACCGCCGCGGCAACAAGTGCGTCCTTGGTTGCCTGGTTGGGCACCGTACCGGTGAGCACGATCTTGCCGTCCACGATGGCGACTTCGAAGCCAACCGCATCTGCCGCCGGTTTGGCCCCAGGCCCGCTCACGTCGGGGTCGAACACGTGGCGAACCCCGATCCGGCTCCGAACGATCTCGTGCAGTCGGGCGATGCCGACCTCATCGGTGGGCACGTCGCCTCGCAGATGGGCGTCCCGGCCCCGGGCCCACACCTCCACGCCCTCAAAGCCGGCGTCGGCGACGGCGGCGTTCGCCTTGTCCTCCAACTTGTCCTCGATGGAACCTCGGACGGGGCCTATGCCCAGGGCGAACACCACCGGCAGTCCGACGACAGCGGGCAACCAGCCCCATCCCTTGCTGACCGCACGACGCTCGACCCAAGTCTCCGTGACGGTCTCCTCGGTGCGAACCCGGGCGATGACGCCGGTCCCACCCGTGCGGTCGGGACGATCCTGATCCGCCATCAGGAGCTGGCCCCGTGAGCGCCGGGCTCACGGCCGGCCACCAAACGACCGGTGTACGCCAGGAAACCGGTTTCATCTCCCCGCACCAGGTAATCCGCCTGGGTGGCCCAGGTGGGCAAGCTCGGGGCGAACCGCAAGTCAGCGTCTTTCAGGGCCCGGCGCAGATCGCCCTCGTCGCTGCGAGCGAGTTGCGCGAAGCTGCGAATGCCCGCGGCTCGCAGGGCGCCGGCAATGCGTGGGCCGATGCCCTCGACCCGCTCCAACTCATCGTCCTGCTGCTCGTGGGCAACTATCGTGTCGCCATCTGCAGCGCTGGAGGTGGCGGGCTCCAGGTTGTGCAGCGCAGAGCCCTCGGTGCCCACCCCGTCGCCTGCGGATGAACCCATCAGACCTCGGGGCGTGGAGCGGGTTGGGGTTTCCAGTTGCGCCCTGAGCCGCTCCACGTCAGCCTCAGCGGTGTCGGCCCGCATCCGCAGCGCTTCCAGTTCGCCACGGGCCTGCTCAGCCTCTGAGCGCAGGTCGATGACCACACCTTGGGCCTTCTCCAGGTCCTGAACCTGACCCACCAGGCGGCGTACCTCTGATCCTTGCCCGTCAGCTTTGGCACGCACGCTGACCAGCTCAGACAGCGCTGTATCGTGCTCAGATCGCAGCTCGACCAACTGGCCCCGCGCCGCTTCGAACTCCGCCTGGGCGTCCCTGAGCGCCTTGCTCGTCTGGTCGCGTTCGGTCCGGAGTCCGTCCACCAAACCGCGTAGCTCCGTCGTCTCGGACACGCTGCGAGTGGTCTTGTGCTTCTTGTAGCCGAGCACAAACCACAGGTATCCGGCCAGCACGCCGAGCAGGAAGCTCGCCAGCAGCAAGAATCCCAGCTGACCGACATACCAACCCATGCGACCTCCCAAGGCGATGCCGGTCACTGCCCTGCGCCGGCGACGCGCAGGCTATCGTGCCCGGCCCGTCACCCGAAACAGAGCCAGACTGCTCAAGCGGGCCAGCCGGGTACCTGCTGGTTGATGAGTGCAGACGTCCCACCCGAGCTGCAACTGGCTGACTGAACCTGCTCGCGCCGAGTAGCTCGCTTTCCCGTGTTGCGTTCGGCTGAACGAGCCCTTGACGTCTGGTGTCACCACGTAGCGTGCTGAGTGTTGACAAGGTGTTGACAAAGCTCCACGTTCGATCCGCAAATTATCGACCGCCCTCCGCCGCGCTCCGTGAGGTACCACGCAGAGTGCTCCCACTGACCGCGTCGAGCTGCTCAGCACTCAGATCCGCGGGAAACAGCGCCGTGCCGTGCGCCGGCTCGTCTCGGTACTGCGCGGCGTCGCTCATCTGGCCAAGCGCACCGACACTGTCACACATGGAGGGACGAACGACACCAGGGCCACAGGCCGAGCGAAGAAGCTCGCCGCATCGAGGCCCGCTCCGACAGAGCTGGACGCTCAGCGCCCGGCCTCAGGCGAGTTCTCGATGTCACCGACGTTCGCTCTCGCGGGCACAGACTCACCGAGAGCGCTCGCATTCCCGAGTTGGGCCGTGAGGAACGCTCCGCCACACCGGCGCCTTGGCCTACTCGAGGTCGAATGCCAGGCGGATGGCTTCAGCCAGAGCGGGTTCCTGGGCAGCGAGCAGGACACCGATTTGGCTGCCGACCACATCAGCGGGAACTGTGACGACGTTGTCGCAACTGACCACGCTGTCCTGGTCCAACCCGTTCGCGGGGCCAACCGGTACCTCGGTGGACAGGCCCCGGATAGTGGTCGTGATCGGGGCAACCGTAACCCGGCTCAGATACGGGCGCACCACCTCGCGAGTCAGCACCAACACCGGACGGACCTTGTCGAGCTGGGCCAGACAGATCGGACGCATCAGTCGAGATCGTCCAAGACCGTGCCCGCCGTGAAGCGGGCGAGTGCGTCGAAACCATCATCGTCACCGCCGCCAGCGGCCAGGATGGCTGCGTCCCGCTCACCGATCTCGCGGCGGCGTTCCCGTTCAATGGCCGCCGCCACCACCGCGGCCCGGCTCGCAGCCCGTCCTTCGTGCACCTGGCGGTCCATGAAGGCGACGAGCTCTTCGGGCAGCCGCACGGTCACCTGCTGACTCATACCACCACGATACCACATCGGGAGTCACATCGGTATGAGCGGTCCGTGCTCAGCGGCCGCCTCGCTCTACCCACCGGCTGCTGGGCTCTTGCCGAACCGGTCGCCTTGACCGACAACCCACCTCGACATGGTCCAGGACCGCGACATCGCACGTGCGTTCTTGGCTGTGTCGCCACGCCTCGCGCACGGACCTTTCGGTCTTCAGGGATGCCCGAAGCTGGTGGCCGGCTCGTTCGGATTGGAGAGTGGCGTTTTGCAGGTCGTGGACGTGTTCGATGACCGAACGCCCGTCGAGAGACCTTGAAGTGATGCGTCTCAACTGGCCTCGGTTGAAGAGCGATTCTCGCCGTTCGGGGTCTTGGGAGTCCGCTGCTGAGGTTCGATACAGATGGCTCGCGTTCGGGGCTACGGTTGCCCGCGCCCGGCGTCGGGGCTGCTGGGGTCGTTGAGCGGCTCGGAGTTCGGGTTCCCTGTTGAGGGATCGATCGAGGAGAGACTGGCATGTGTGGAGTGATCGCCGGGCTGTTCCGAGGTGCGGCGGTGCCCGCCGAGCGAGTGGCGACAGCTCTTCGGACGATTGCGCATCGAGGGCCCGATCACGCTGACTGGTGGCTTTCGCAGGATCGCCGGTTGCTTTTGGGGCATGTGCGGTTGAGCATCATCGGGCTCTCGAACGGGGATCAGCCGCTCGTCAACGAAAGCGGCGATGTCCGCTGTGTGGTGAACGGTGAGCTGTATGGCTACCGGAAGATCCGAGCTGAGCTGCAGGCTGAGGGTCGACCGTTCGTGACGGACTCCGACAGTGAGATCGCGTTGGCATTATACGAGAAGCTCGGCGGGGACTTCGTACATCGTCTCCGGGGCGAGTTCGCCGTTGTGATCGCCGATGAACGCCGCCGCTGCTTGATCGCCGCACGGGACCGCTTCGGGATCAAACCGTTGTACTACAGCGTCGTGGGCGGCGACGTGCTGATCGCGTCGGAGATCAAGGCCCTTGTGGCGTTGGGTGTCCCCGCTCGTTGGGACAGCGACGCGTTCTTCGCCGAGTGCCACAGCGTCCGCCCGCCGGATCGCACCCTGTTCGCCGGTGTCTACGCCGTGCCGCCGGGCTGTGCGCTCTTCGCCCGTGACGGCCGGGTCGACATCCGCCCGTACTGGGACCTCGACTTCCCCGACGCCGCAACCCTGGCTGCTGACCAGCGCAGCGACGCGGAGATCGTCGCCGGGTTCCGAGACGTGCTCGACGACGCGGTGAGGGAACGTCTCGTCGCCGACGTCGAGGTCGCGTGCTATCTCTCCGGCGGGATCGACTCCTGCGCGGTGCTCGGCCTCGCTCAGCGACATCTTGCCCGGCCTATCCGGGCCTTCACGATCGTGTTCGGCGACGAGTTGTACAACGAAGGACGCCTCGCCCAGCAGACCGCCGAACTGACCGGCTCGACCTTCGTGCCGGTGCCCGCTACCCAGCAGGCGTTAGTTGACGCGTTCGGGGACGCGTTGTTCCACGCCGAAACCCTCGTGTTCAACGGGCACGGCGTCGCCAAGTACCTGCTCTCCAAAGCCGTGCACCAGGCCGGGATCAAAGTCGTGTTCACTGGGGAAGGCGCGGATGAGATCCTCGCCGGCTACCCGCCATTTCGCCGCGATCTGCTGTTGCACAACACCAAGGGCCAGGACCCCGACCAAGTCGCCCGAATGCTCGCAGAACTCCACGCGTCCAACCAGTCCTCCCGAGGGCTGCTCACCGCTGATGGCGCCACCGCACCGGGACTCGAGGTCATCGAAACCCGTCTGGCGTGGATCCCCTCCGGGATCGAAGTGTTCTCCACCCTCGCCGCCAAGATGCTGCCATTGTTCAATCCCGCCATCCTCGCCACCGCGGCCCAAGCCAACCCCTACACCGAACTCCTCGACACGGTTGACCCGCCACGCCGACTCGCCGGACGCGACCCCGTCAACCAAGCCCTGTACCTCTGGGCGAAAACGATGCTCCCCAACTACGTCCTCACCGTGCTCGCCGATCGCATGGAGATGGCCCACTCCGTCGAAGGACGAGTCCCCTTTCTCGACCACCACGTCGCTGAGTACGCCGCCAAGATCCCGGTGCATCACAAGATCCGCGGCCTGCGGGAGAAGCACGTTCTGCGTGAAGCGGTCCGCGATGTCGTCCTCCCCGAAATCTACGACCGACAGAAACACCCCTTCATGTCCCCTCCCGCCCGAGACAACAACGACCCGCTCAGCCAGTACTGCCAAGACACCCTCCGCTCGAACGTTGTCGAGAACCAGCCATTCTTCGCCCCCACCCAAGTCCGCGCCCTCATGGACCGCATCGCAGCAAGCGAACCAGCCGAACGCGCCGCCCACGAAGGCGTCGTACTAAGAATCCTCTCCACTTGCCTCCTACACCAACGATTCAACATGACCGCCTGACACTCCGTGGACGCCTCCACTTTGCGTTGATCCGCGGGTTCACCTCTCGCCACATTTCGCCAAGCCGTGCAGAGGGATCACCAGCGGCCCGTCGCCCTCCACCACCGTGCGCAGGCGTATCCCGTCCGTCTCGATCATCTCGAAGTTGCGGTCCCACAGATCCGATGGCATCGCACGCACCTCCCGTGTAGTCCTAAACCAGCCGCGAAGTACACCCCACGGGGCCGGTCCCCGCGCCACCGCAGTTCCTCGAGAGCCCAACCCCACCCAGTTGATCGCAGCTCGACACAGATGCCGGATCGCAGTCAATCACCTCACTTCCCCCGTGATGGCCCGAGCCGTATCCGACAGCCGCACGCCAATCGTGCGCCCGCGACTTCCGCCCGACCGGTTCAGGTGCACGACCATTACCGGTGACGCGATACGAGCGCCCAACCGATCCCCAGGTGTTGGCCGACGAGCTGGACGGACGACTGACAGGGCTGCAGCGTCTCGCCACCTCGCACCCTGACGCCCGAGAGGTCGTGACGCGCCGAGCGGACGAACTCGACCTTCCACCGTCGGCGGTCGTCGTCGTGTTGGCTAGCTATCCGGAACGCCCCGCCGGGTGGCTGATCGACCAGGAGCACACGCCACCCGGCCAGAACGAGGTCGACTTCCTCGCCAGAGCGATTCTCGATGTGTTCAAGGACGGCCACCGCGAGGCTGTGATCAAGTGCCTCTTCATCTGGAGCGCGGTCCAAGCCGGCACCTTCAGGTCGAGAGAGGAGACGATCGAGGTCCTCAAGCCATATCCCAACGATGCGTCCACCCGAAGCAAGACCGACTCGGTGGTACGCACCTGCTGGGGCGCGCTCAAGGTTGCGCTCCTGGCGCAGGACGAGCAGCGATTCGACGACAGTGTCCGCTGGGCGAAGGTCTTCTGGGGCATCAACTCGATCACGACCAGGTGTCTGGTCTCGAGCTACGTCGAAGCGCTGGAACGGGCGCCGGCTCGGCTCTACGACCAGGACTCCCAAGACGTCCACGCCGGTCTGGTCTCCCGGGCCGGCCGCGAGTGTCATCACTGCGCTCGGAAGTCCCGACCTGTGGTGCATCGAGCACGGATCGCACGTCACCCGGGCGCTCGTCGAGATCCGCGTCTTGCTGGAGTGGATGGCAACGCAGGATCCGGCGATCTACCGGTCATACCAGGAGTTCGGGGCCGGCAAGGCCAAGTTGTACGCTCGCATCATCGACGAACTTCCCGTCGACGAACTTCCCGTCGACGAACTTCCCGTCGACGCACGGATCGCCGGGTTCGACGAAGCAATCGAGGAACTCGAACGCCTTAGCCACAACAACGGGGTGTTCGACCTGCGAGTCGTCGACACCAGCGACTCGTTCTCCGGCAAGTCGATCCACGCGATGGCGGAGGACGCCGTGCCGAATGGGCGCTGGTGCTCAAGTTCTGGCCACTCCTCCCCGAAGATCCTCCGACCGCGTGACGCCAGGTAGCGGCACACAAGCGGCCGCGCCGGCAGCTTCTCGGCCACGAAGTGATCCATCTCTCCGATGTACGCAATACGGCAGCGATCGGCGAGCTCGTCGAAGCGCGCAAAGGCACCAAGGCTTCCATGCTCACCATCGAGTTCGATCGGGATTGCACGATGTTGGCGGCTCGTTTCCTGGTGATGTAGGTGGTGGTGTCGGCGGTGGTCTTTGGTGATGGTTGGGGGAGCGCGGCGGCGGTTTGGGTGAGGATGGGCGGTCCCATTGTTCGCGAGTGGGCCCCTCCCCACCAGTTGGTCGCTGCTGCCGGGAGGGGCCCAAGGCGGTGTTGCCACCGATGGCCATCGTATGGCCGTGCGTGTTGTCCGTGGATGAGTACGTGGCTGCTGGTCGTGGTTTGGCGGTCCCGCGACCGGATTGTCCGGGGTGGGCGGTGTTGATGTCGTTCTGGTCGGGATACGTGCGGTCGTTGCGTTGTAGGGACGGGTGGTTGAGGGTGTGGCTGCACCGGGGGCGGTGCGCCCGGTGTGCTGTGAGCCATGCGTTGGTGCCGTCGTTCTGTTTGCCGGGCCGGTTCGATGAAGTCGAGGTGATCGGCGCCGCGGTCGTTGCGGTTGTGGGCTGTGGGGAAGGGGTGCGGCCGGTAGCGGTCCGGTTTGATGTGCCGCATTCCACGGCCCGGGATTGGGTGAGGCGTTTCGCTCGTCGGGCGGCGGTGTTGGCGGCGGCATTTGCGGCGGTGGTGGTGGAGTTGTGTGGGTTGGCGCCGCTGTTGCCGGTGCACCCCCAGAGGCGGGCGTTGGCGGCGATCACGCTCGCGTTCAACGTGATGGTGTCAAGGGCGGGACCGCGGCCACCACGGTTGTGGCCTTTAGCGGGGCTCGTCACCGGCGGCGGGTTGTTGGCCGCCAACACCAATCCGCTCTGGACCATCCTCGGCAAGCGTCGTTTCATGCCTCCCGTCCCCTGATCTCGACAAGGAGAGGACTATGAACATGACCAACGACATGGCCGAGAAGATTGCTTTGCACCGGTGGGCAGTAATCGCTGAGGCCGCTAACTCCAAGCTCACCCCGGCGGAAAGAGGTGTAGTGGTACGCGTCACCGCCGCCCGTGTCCACGCCCATCCAGACGGCACGGAACGGCGGTCTACGCGTAACACAATCGATCGTTGAATCCGGGCGTGGCGGGCGGGTGGTATTGCTGCGCTACGCCCGCAGGTACGTGCGGATGCCGGTGTGATGCGCCGGACACCGGAACTGTTCGAGGAAGCCGCCGCGTTGCGGCTCGAGTTGCCGTCGCGGTCAGCGGCGGGGATCGCTGACATTTTGTGGCACCGCCACGGGGTGCGGGTCTCCGAGCGCACCTTGCGCATGCCGAAGCTCGCGGCGTCGCCGGTCGCCTGGACGCCATTGTTCCCCGCCATCGTCGAGGCCGTATGCGTGCCGTGTCCGCCGAAGTCACGCGGTGAGAGGAACTCGTCGTCGGGGATGATCGGTGACGCCGATGCCGTCTGTGAAGTAGCGGGCGGCTGATCACCTTGTTGTTGCACGTGCTCGCCGGGAAGCTCTCGCCCGCCTGGCAGATGCCGGTGAAGCCGGTGACCTTGTGGGGGTAGAGGTTGCCGTTCGGCGCCGTTGACCTTGCGGTCCGGAGAACGCGGGGTTCTCGGGCCGGTAGCCGCCGTCGACGTCGCCGATAACAATGTCCTCGCCGGCTCCGCTGCCGACGCCACCCTTGCCGAGACCGCCGAGCTGGTCCCAGAGACCGCCGGGCTTGCCGATCCCGAGGAAGGCCGGCGTCGACGAGGTGTCGAGCGCGAGCAGCTCTGGGCCTTCTCGACCGACGAGCACGCCCTCCGCGCCGCTCGAGCTTGGTCGCCTGAGCCTCGGTCAGCTTGGCCGCGAAGCCGTTGAAGACGGCCGTGTAGTCGTAGATCTCTGGTGCCACCGACCTGGTCGACGGCACGATCGTGCTTCGAATTCAGGTACCCGGCGTACTTCTTGGCGTCGTTGGACGAAGCGTCGAGCTTCTTCCCCTTCGCCGGCTTCGTCGCCGCATACCCGTCACCCCGCCCGAGTAGCCGGCCAGAGGCGCCTGGACGAGCTGAACGACGTAGGTGGCTGTGTCGCCCGAGTCGTAGAAACCGGAGGCCGGTACGACGAACAGGACGGCCACCAAGGCCAGGCCCGCGCAGAGCGCGAGCGACCTTTCGCAAGCTGGTCTTTTCTCTCTCCCCTGAGTGTGTCTTGACACGGCCGCCGTGCCCCTGGGACCGACGGCCCTTCCAAGCCGACGGATCGTACGCTGCCGCGGTCGCGGCCACAAGGGCTTTTGGAGAACCCCCCGAAACGGCCGGAGCCGGGCAGGT
>CAVZHK010000003.1:0-479908 GCA_963775055.1 uncultured Acidimicrobiaceae bacterium
GAGCGCTGATCCGACTCTCGGCCGACCCTTCGGACCACATGATTCGAGACTGGGCGACGTCCGCCCTGGGCTGCCAGACCGACCTGGACACCCCGGCGATCCGGGAAGCCTTATACCTTCGGCTGACCGACCCAGACGAGATTACCCGAGGGGAAGCCCTAGCGACTCGCACGCCGCAAGGACGAGCGAATGATCGAGCCATTGATACGAGAACTGGAGCATTACCCGAACGCGGAACACAAGAGCTATCTCCTCGAAGCCGCCGAGGAGGTCAGCGACCCGCGCCTCCTGCCGATCCTGCTGGAAGTGAAACGGGCCACGGGTCAGGACGACCGGCTGATGCGGCCATCGCCAGCTGTTCGCGTAGCCATCTCGATTGAGGGGTGCGTGCGCCGACTCTGGAGTGCGTCGCTTTAGCGGCTCGCTCCCGTTTCTCTCTCTGAGGGTGAGACGCACAGAGAGAGAAACAAAGCGGGACTGAAGTCCCGCACTCCAGAGATCGAGTCTGTGATCCCTCCGATTGGGGTTCCCTCGTCGGTCCGGGACGGTATCATCAGACACGTTCGGGAAGGAAGCCGGCGATTCTTCGCCTTTGTGGAGGGAGTATGATTCATTCCCGACTCATCCTCATTCTCTGGCTGTTCACAGTCGGCGGACTGAGGACGGCCGAGGGGACCGCCCCGCCGCCAAAGTGGAGGCCGAGAACTACGCCTGGATGTCGTCCTGCACGAGTGGGAGAAGGCGAACGACGCGGTGAAGGCAGCGACGTATCGGTTCAAGGAAACGTTCCACGACCGCACCTTCGGCACGGAGGAGGCAACCACCGGCGCCGGCGCAGATCCTCGACTGGGCTGGCTCCGGGTGGAGGAACACGGGAAGAAGGAGGTCATCCCCTTGTTCCTCTACACGCCGAAGTCGATCCATATCTACCAGAGCGTGAACAAGGAAGAACGGGTCGTCCCCCGCCCAAACTGCGCCCCTTCCTCAGCGAAGCACCGGACCCGCCGACCTTTCTCTTCCCGTTCATCGACAGGTTTCTCAATGACATGTATTGGGTGTACGCCGGCCTGCCGCCGCGAGACTTGCCCAGTCACTTCGACCTGCGCATCACCAAGGAAGATCCCTGGTACATCTACCTCGAAGCCACGCCGTGAACCGCGGCCGTAAAGATCTACTACCAGCGGGTGCATCGTCCTCTCGCGACCAGTTCCGCCTTCGCCAATTCTGGTGGGAACACCCCAACGGCAACTCGACCACGCTGGACATCCTCTGGTCCACCGAAAAGCCACAGTCATGGCGGAGCATCCGCGAAGGCCTGCCGCGCGACTGGAAACGCACAGAATACGAATGGCCTCGGCGTACCCCGACAAGGCGACCGAGAAAGAGACTAACAAGGATCGCTGATACTCCTCATTGGCCCACGCCTACGCGAACCATGGCCGAAGCGAGGCGGAGGCACGTAGTTCTTGCGAAATTTCCCGCGAGGGCGAACCTCGGATCGGGCCGCACGCCTCTACCCTTGCAGAATGCGACGCGAAGGCGAGACGAAAACCTCGAACGTGCGTCACAGAGAACCAACTCTCGCGTACATCTCTATGCGAGGGCAACACGGAGAGAAGCGATGACCCACAAACGCACGGCGACTTCCGGCAACGGGGTCGTGGCGTAACGGCAGCGTACGCGGCTTTTAACCGCTGAGGTGTGGGTTCGACTCCCTCCGACCCTACTTCTCGATGAGTCCGAGGTGTTAGCGGCAGCATGTCCGGCTCTTACCCGGAAGGTGTGGGTTCAAGTCCCACCGGACTCACTGGCTCGTCTTTGATAATTCGCGGATCACGTAGAGCGCCATGATGTAACGGCTAGCCTGCTGCCTTGCCATGGCGGAAGTGCGGGTTCGACTCCCGCTGGGCGGCGCTTGGCGACCGTACCCTACGACGAGGCATACAAACTTTAGCTCATCGGTAGAGCATCAGCTAGTAACGTGCCGGTAACAGGTTCAAATCCCGTAAGTTGACCCTCGCTTCCGTGACTTGTACGGCTCAAATCTCCGAGTGGCGTAGTCTGGTTCATCGCACCAGCCTGGGGGCAGGGGATCCACAGGTTCAAATCCTGTCTCGGAGACTGATCAGTTCTCGTCCCGGTGGAGCAGCGGAGTGCTCGTCACCCTGTCAAGGCGGAGGTCACGGGTTCAAATCCCGTCCGGGACGCTGCCGGGCTGTGGTCCGAGTCTGTGGACCGCGCGTCTCAAAACATCGAGGTGGTAGACGAGAGGTTCGATTCCTTCACAACCCATTTTTTCCGGGAGGACCAGGTCCGGCGAGGGTTCATAACCCACGGTTTGCCAGGTGCGACTCCTGGGCCCGGGACTTGCCTTGTCCGGCCACATAGACCAACGGTAGAGTCATCCGTCTCAAAAGCGGTATGTTCCCGGTTCGAATCCGGGCGTGGCTACTTGGAAGGGTGCTCTCATGGGGGAATTTTGGTAGACCCGTCGGGTTCGAGAAGACGACTCCTTTGGGAGTCCCGGTTCGAGTCCGGGTGAGAGTACTCCGTTTGATCAGCGCGGCTCACCGCGTGCGCGGCTCGTTTCTGATTCCCCTGTAGCTCAATGGTGGAGCCGCCGGCTGTTAACCGGAAGGCTGGAGGTTCAAGTCCTCCCGGGGGAGCTCGTTGTCCAAGGCTGATGCACGGGCGCTTGCGCGGCGGCGGCAACAACCCCTTGTTCTGGTAGAGCCGAACGGTCGACACCACCGTGCCCGCCGCCCGGGCCAACTCATCGACGGTCAACTCCGCCGGCGCGCCCCCATCCTCTCCGGTATCCACATTGCTAGTGTATGCGCACAGGGTGCTTCGCAGGACCCAGCCACAGACCTGCCCCACGACTGACCCGACGCCACTCAGACCAGGCGGCCGGGCAAGGCTCCCGTCGGTTGGTCGTGGTGGGCCACGATCGCACCGTTCACGATGGTGGCGACATACCCTTCGGCATCTTGGACCAGACGCTTGCCACCTCCGGGCAGGTCGTACACCATCCGAGGGCGGCGCAGGGCCAGGCGTTCATGGTCGATGACGTTGAGATCGGCCTGCCAGCCGGCCGCCACCCTGCCTCGGCCCTCCAGCCCGAACAGGTCGGCCGGCTCCGCAGTGAGGCGCCGCACCACCGTCGGCAGGTCCAACTTCGGGCCCCGCCAACGGTCCCGCACCCAGTGGGTCAGCATCGAGGTGGGGGCGCTGGCGTCACAGATGACGGTGGAGTGGGCCCCGGCATCACCCAGACCCAGCACGGCGCCATCGAAGCTGGCCATCTCCCGGGCCGCGTCCAGGTTGCCGTCGCTGTAGTTGCCGCTGGCCTGCAGGATGGCACCGCGACCGCCGTCGGCCATCAGCAGGTCATAGGTCAGCTCGGCCGTCCCACAACCCAACTCCGCCGCCCGGGCCGCCACCGAACGCTCCGGTGCCGGCTCGTAATCGGGCGGATCACCGAGGGGGAACTGCAACGCCGGCAGTTGGGACATGCGGCTCGGCTTGGTGCGCTCCAGCTCGACGGTCTCGGCCAGGATGGCGGCGCGGATCTCGGAACGGGCCAACTCCACCAGCCGCTGGTCCAACGCCAGCTTCGATACCGTCCGGTACGTGGGGCTGCGCACGAAGCGGTGAAAGCTACATTCCCAGGTGATGATGCCCCCGGTGGGACGGGCCAGCACCTGGGGGCGGATGTCAACCCCGTCGGCCCGAGCGGCGGCAGTCATCGCCAACAGCTCACGCCAGCCCTCGGGATGGGCGTTCGATTGCTTCAGCGAGTACACGATGGGCATCCCGCTGGCCCGGCCGATGCGGATCAGCATGGCCAGCTCTTCGCAGGCCAGCGGGAAACGGTTGAACTCCGGGGCCACCTGGAACACGCCCCGGCCGGCGGCGGCAATGCCGTCAGCGATGGCCTGGAGCTCCGCTTCATCGGCCCATCGTGACGGCGCCGCCACCCCTGCCAGCGTGGCCTGGGCCACCAACCTGGTCGAGCCCACCCCGGCCGCCCCACCGCGCCCACCATCGTCGCTGACGGCCTCGGCCACGAGCCCGGTCATCAACGCCCGCTCGGCGGTGGTGGCCGGTTCACCGCTGCAGGCCCGATCACCCATCACGAACAATCGCAACGACGAATGGGGCACCAGGCCGGTGACGTTCATGTCAAAACGACGACCGGCCAGATAGCCGCGGTAGTCGGGATAGGACTCCCACGTCCACGGCAGGCCCGCCTCCAGCACCGCCGCCGGGATGTCCTCGATGCCCTCCATCAGCGCCACCGTGAAGTCCCGATCGGCTGGGCGACACGGAGCAAAGCCCACCCCGCAGTTGCCCATGATGGTGGTGGTCACCCCATGGCCGGAGCTGGGCTGGAGCCGCTGTTCCCACGTGACGTTGCCGTCGAGATGGGAGTGGGTGTCGACGAAGCCCGGCGTGACCAGCAACCCGGTGGCGTCGATCTCGACCCGCCCCGGCGCGGTCTCGCCGAGCGCAGGGTTGATCTCGGTGATGCGCTCACCGTCGATGGCCACGTCGGCCACGAAGGGCACCTCGCCGCCGCCGTCCACCACCGTCCCGCCCCGCAGCACAAGCTCGTGCATCGCTCACCCCATGTGCTCGTGGCGACCTCCGCTGACAGCGGCCGCTCCCCCGCCACCACCGTAGGCGGCTATGTGCGATGCTGAACCGCTTTGTTGGTCGAGCGGAGGTAGCGCGATGTCGGTATTGGTGATTGGTGGTGCCGGCTTCATCGGGGCCGAGGTGGTGCGGCTGCTCGTCGAACGCGATGAGCCGGTGCACGTGGCTTATCGCAGCGGCGCCCTGCAGCGTCTGCACGGGGTCACCGACAAGATCTCGTTGCACCCGCTGGACCTCGCCGATGAGGCCGCCATCCACGCCCTGGTGCAGGAGGTGAAGCCCCGGGCCATCCATCATTTCGGGGCCATCCTGTCCGGCCCGGCCGAGGGCGATCCCCAAGCCGCCATCAAGGCCAACGCTTATGGCACCCACGCCCTGTTGGAAGCGGCCCGACTCAACGACGTCGAACAATTCCTCTTCGCCAGCAGCCTGGGCGTGTATGGCGGCGCCGAGCAACCCAAGGGTCCCGTCACCGACCGCACGCTGCAGCGACCCGATCTCATTTACGGGGTGACCAAGGTGTTCGGAGAGCTGCTGGGCCGTTACTACCGCAAGGCTTACGGCATCGACTTTCGTGGCATCCGCTACCCCTCCATCGTCGGGCCCGGCGTGACCACCAAGAGCCTGGCGCAATTCACCAGTTGGGTCATCGAGCGCCCGGCCCGGGGAGAAGCCTTCACGGTGTGGGTCGGGCCCGAGGTGGTGTTCCCCATTGTGTACTTCAAGGAAGCCGGCCGGGCCATGGTGGAGTTGGCCGACGCCCCTAAAGACCACATCCGCACCGTCAATTACAACCTCGGTGGCGTGCAGCCGGTGCCCAACGCCGGACAGTTGGCGGAAGCAGTGCGCGCCGTCCTGCCCGACGCCCGCCTCGACTTCGACCCCGATCCCATGGTGGCCCGTCTCTTTGCCGAGGAACACCCCGTCGATGATTCCTGCGCCAGGGCCGAATGGGGTTGGTCCCCCACATTCGATCATCACGCCATGGTGGAGGATTTCCTGACCGAGTTGCGCGACCATCCTGAACGGTACGGCTGACGTCGTGGCCCCGCCTCTTCAGGCAGCGGTCAGCGGCATGATCTCGGCGGCGAAGGATTCCATACGGTCCAGCATGGCGGGTAGCTCGACGGCGGTGACGTTGACCATCAGCGTGGTGACTCCCGCAGCGGCCAACTCGTTGATATCGGACGCCCGTTGCTCGGCGCTGCCGGTGAAGGCCAGGCGCCCACCGTCGGGCCGGGAACGCTCGGTTTCGCTGTGGAAGGCGCAGTTGTAGGCCAGCTCGATGGTGGCGGGGTCCCGGCCGGCGGTTTCCGCCATGGCGAACAGCTTGTCCCGGCGGACGGTGAAGGCCTCCACGCTGTCCATGCGGAACTTGGGGTTGGTGCCGAAGGGGTACCACCCGTCAGCCAACGCCACCGTGCGACGCAACGCCGCCAGGCTCTCCCCACCCACCCAGATCGGCGGGTGGGGTTGCTGCACCGGTTTGGGATCCGCGGCCACGTCGGCGAAACGGAAAAACTCACCGTCATGGGCGGCCCACTGCTTGGTCCAGAGCTTCTTCATGATAGTGACGTACTCGTCAGTCACCCGACCGCGGGCGTCGAAGTCCGGCAGGTTCAGGCCCTCGAACTCCTCCCGCATCCAGCCGGCACCGATGCCCACGATGACCCGGCCCTCCGACAGCACGTCGGTGGTGGCCAGGGATTTGGCCATGAAAACGGGGTTGCGGTGGGGAATCACGATCACGGAGGTCAGCAACCTCACCCGCTCGGTCACCGCCGCCAACCACGACAGCAACGTGAACTGTTCCATGCAGTCGGTGCTGCCATCAGCGGACCAGGCGAACTCCCCGGTGTCGCTGTAGGGGTAGTTGGGGCTGATCTGGCGGGGCACCAGCAAGTGGTCGGAAACCGAGATGACCCCGTAACCCAAGCGGTCCGCCGCCTGGGCAATCGTGCGCAAGGTGGCCGGATTTGCCAGCGGTCCCCGGAACGGTGCGCTGAAACCGAACTGCATGGCCAAAACCCCCGAGATCAAGCGTGTGTCGCGGCGAGGCAATCTACTGCTGTCACCCGGGGCGAGCCTCCGGGTCCTGACCATACCTTTCAGCATGATCAGAACCCGGCGCGGTTCAGACCTTGATCAGCGCAAACGGTGCGGTGCAACCGGCGGTGGCCCCGAGCGCGTGATTCGGCATGTAGCAATAGCAGAACTCACCCACGCCGTGGGCCACCAGACCGTCGGAGATGACGCCCTCGCCGATGCGGATGCCGTTGTGGGTGATCAGCTCGTTGTGCACCGGGAAGGCGAGGCCCCCCACGGCGTTCACCGGATTGCCCAGCACCTCGAGGGCCCACGAGTCCGATGCCACCAGCGCCGGACGGTGGTCGGCAAGCCACTTGGCCTCCCGGATGTAGATGCCGGGCTCGGTGCCCAGGTACTTGCCGGCCAGATCCTTGCCCTCGGCGCTGTTGATGCCAGCATCCAGCGCGGCCTCGGCCAGTTGGTGCCAGCCGGTGCGGATGACCACCGCGTCACCGGGCTCAAGCTTGTTGACCCGACCCCGCTTCATGCACTCCTGGATGTCCTCGATGGTGATGCGGTAGTTGCTGCCCAGCATCTTCTTGCCGGCGATGGTCTGAGTGTCCTTGGGGGACTTCTCCATTTTGTAGGACAGGACATCGATCAGCACGCCCCGGGTGACGATTGGGCCCACGTGCTCGATGCCGATCTTGCTGACCCCGGTGGGGGTGGCGAAGTCGGGGGCCTTGAACCCGTTGTAGAACACCTCTTTGACGCCGATGTGCGCCAAGCCGTCGAACTGGGTGGCGATCTGGTAGGTGCCGCCCTCGGGGAAGCGCTCCTCGTGGCCGGACAGCTGGTTGGTGCCGAACGGCGCGGGACCCTGGTTCCAGCCCAGCGGCCCGCGGGTGCGATCGGCCTGACGCCACTCGTCCTCGCCCGCCAAGCCCGCGGTGGTGGTGGTGAACCACTTGTTGGGGTCCTTGGGGGCATAGCCCAGGATGGTGAGGCGCTGCTCGAAGCGGCGCTGCGGGGCGCCAACGAAGGCCGGGAACCCGTTGCGAAGCATGTGGCCCATGACCACCGTCTTGGTGCTGTGCCCCGCCGCCAGACCAAGCGCCGCCGCCGTCTTCTTGTGGGTGATCTCGTTCAGACTGCCCCGCTGGTCGTCCTTGCCGTAACGGGCCGAGGTCTCCTTGGCCCAAGTGCCATCAAGCGCCCCGGCGGTGGAGAAGGTGTCGTCGAACTTCGAGGGTGACGGGGCCGGGTTGGTGTGACCTTCCCATTCGTCCTCGTCGTCATCATGGTCGCCGGCACCGGCCACGCCGGAGAACAACGTTCCGCTCAACGCCGCCGCAGCAGTGCCAGCGGCGCCGGCCTTCAACAAGTCACGCCGTGAAAGGGGGCCGTGCCCATGTCCGTGATGCTGCAGGTGGTGCTGCAAGAAATCGAAACGCATGATGTTCCTCCATTGACGGTGTTTGCTCTTCAGCGGACGTGGTCCGCCCTCTCCATCGAGCACTCGCAGCGTGACCTTAGTCACTGATTGCGAGAGCGTTACGGCAAACGCGCCAAACGGCGACAGATTCCAGCGCTAGCCTCGGTCTGTGACGAGCGACACCAACGCATCCACGAACGCCGGCCGGTCCGAAGCGATCCTCGACCCTGCCATCCCAATCTGTGACGCCCATCACCACTTGTGGTTGGGACGGGGCCACACCGGCACGCCATACACCCTTGATGATCTGCGCTCTGACACCGGCACCGGCCACAACGTGCGGCAAACGGTCTTCGTGGAGTGCCACGCTGAGTACCGCAAAGATGGTCCGGAGGAACTGCGCCCGGTGGGCGAAGTTGCGTTCGTGGCCGCCGCCGCCGAGGTCAGCGAGCGCACGCCTGGTCCGCCCATCGCCGGCATCGTCGGTCACGCCGACCTGACCTTGGGTGAGGCGGTCGAGCCGGTACTGATCGCGCTCGAGGACGCCGGCGGCGGGCGATTCCGCGGGATCCGCCACAGCACCGCCTGGGACGCCGCTCCCATGGGCAACAACGCCAGCCGGGCCGGGCTCATGGGCGAAGCGGGGTTCCGGGCCGGCCTGGCCAAGCTGGCCGAGCGGGGTCACAGCCTGGACGCCATGATCTACCACACCCAGATCCCCGAGCTGGTGGAGCTGGCCCGGGCGGTGCCGCAGGCCACCATCGTGGCCAACCACTTGTGTGTGCCCATCGCCGGTGGCCCCTACCGCGGCCGGTCCGAGGAGACCCGGGCCTTCTGGCGGACCCACCTCCCGGCCTTGGCCGCGTGCGACAACGTGGTGCTCAAGATCGGCGCTCTCATCCGGCCACTGTCGGGCGAGCGATGGGACAAGCGGGAGACCAAGGCCACCTCAGAGGAGATCGCCATCGCCTGGGGCCCCGAGATCCGCTTCGCCATTGACGCCTTTGGCCCCGCCCGCTGCCTGTTCGAGTCCAACTTCCCCGTGGACAAGGCGTGTTTCGGGTACATCGAGATCTGGAACGCCTTCAAGCGGCTGTCGGCCGGGTTCAGCTGGGACGAGAAGGTGGACCTGTTCCACGACACCGCGGCCCGCGCCTACCGGCTGCCAACCGTGGCCGGGGCCTGACGACCGAACGAGCCCAGGCGCAGGCTGCCATCCCGTTCGCCCTGCAAGTGTGAAATATGTTGAAAAGTATCGACAGGGGTTCCGAGAAACGCTGCGAGTTCGGGCGAGCCCATGGCCCAAAACCGCCCCATGGCCCAAAACCGCCCCTGCGGGGACTCTTGAACGACACGAGACGGGCCAAATCTGGGTCAGCTGGTGACAATCGGCCCGAAGCGACGGCTCGCTGATCAGAAACGGCTCAGCGCCACTCGCCGAGGGCCATCCGGCAGGGTTGCTCGCCGATGTTGGTGATCGACAGGGCGACGGGGCCCGGTTGCCAGATCACGTCGCCGGGATTGTGGATCACGCTGCGCTCCGGGCCGTTGGCTGGGCGTACCAGCAGCGAGGCCACGGTCAGCAACACCGTCAGGCCGAAAAAGCGGTAGTCGACCTCACCGGTGCCCTCCCCGGGGCCGAGGTCGAGGTGGTACGCCCGCAGGCGGTCCCGTTCGACGCTGAGGGACCAGCCCGGGGCGCTCAACGCCGAGTCCGCCAGCGTCGGCGCGGTGGCCTTGATCTCGGCCCCGATCAGGCGCATCTCGCCCTGTCCCACGTTGGTGACCTGGTGGATCAGCGGCTTGTGGCGATGCGGACGACACAAGAGTGAGCCGGCCAGCGCGGTACCGGTGCGCTCGCCGTCCTCGCCAAAGGTGCGGTCACAGACGGTGGCCTCGTTCACGGCGACGTAGAACGTGTCCTCGGTGTGGCGATGGTAGAGCGTGGTATCTCCGGGCGGGACCGCCACGTCATACACCCGGACCAACTCGTTTTCGAACCGCCGGCGGTGTCGGGGTTCGTCACGGACCTCAACCCAACCAGGATCGGCGTCAGCCATCAGATGGCCAGGTCCTTGGTGTTGTAGTCCTTGATGACCCGCTCGAAGGTCTCCTCCCCGAAGCGGAAGTCGTCCTCCAGGCCAGCGAAGGGCTGATAGTGGTAGGGGATCTCGGCGGGGCGGTGCTGATGGCGGGCGTCAATGGCCACCGCGATCACCGCGGACCGTTCAAACACCCGCTCCTCGTCGTAAACCGGGCCGGCACCCCAGCGCAGATCGTCACCCTTGAGGGCCAGCTTGCCCTGCACCCCGAGCACCGCCGAACGCCGATGGAACCCGAACGTGACCGACACCCGCAGATCATCGGAGGTGTTGGCGAAGGAACCGTGCAGGGTCTGGCGGTTCACGATGGTCACATCGCCCGGTTTGCAGACCAGCGGCACGGCGTCGGGCAAGGTGTCCCGGCCAGCGTTGGCGGCGACCTTGGCCTTGATGTCCACCCGGCCGGTGGCATGGGTACCGGGTACCACCCACAGCCCGTTGGCGGCGGTGGCGTCATACAGCTGCACCTGGAAGTTGACCCCGTGGATGCCCATGTCCCAAGCCGGGTTGTCCCAGTGGGTGACCCCGTCCTGGTGCCACGCCACCGACCCGCCCAGGCCGGGCTGCTTCACGAAAATGCCGTCGTTGTAGGGCACGAAGTCAGCGCCGTTGATGGCTTCGGCGATGGGCAGGATCCGGGGGTGGCCGTACAACCGCAGGGCAGACGGCATGGCCATGCACATGCCAAACATGAGATAGGGCACCTGCTCGGGAACCGCACCCTCCGGCGCCGGCTCGGTCATCTTGGAGGGGTGGCGACCGGCCAGCTTGTCGGTTCCGCCCCATGGATCACTCAGCGGCTCGACCAGCAGATAGGGCTCGATCTTGTAGTCCCGACCCAACGCCGGGCGGCCCTGGGCGTCCACCTCGGCGCCGCGGCGAACCGGGGCCCGCTCGATCATGTTCTGGGCGTCGATCCGCAGCTCGGTGATCTCGGCGGCATCGACGACGCCCTCGAACACGTAGAAGCCGTGGGTCCAGTAGGCGGAAACGATGTCGGGATGCAGCTTGCCGTGCTCGTCCAAGCGCACCGGGCCCCGGTTGCCGATGGCATCCGCCCGGGCCTGGCCTTGGAGCAAGTAGTCGGTCATGGCTTGTTGGTGTTGTCGCCGACCGGGCCGTGTCCCCTGCTCCGTCACCGTCGCTGTGTCAGCCATGTGCAGTCCCCCGGATCTTGCCTGGCGTGCGCTGTCTGTGGTGGAGCGTAGTGGCGGCGCGCCGGAGCCGACGTCTGCGGCGCGTCACCGGAGAGGCCAACCGGCCCGGCGTGTCCGCCGGCAACGCGGGTCAGGTCAGGTTGGCTGGCGCTCGGCGCCAGCCTCAGCGAAAATCACCCATCACGTGTTTGGCGAAGCGTTCGCAGGTGGGGATGACCAGCTCAGGGGGCATGCCGCCCTGAGCCACCTCCAGCAACAGGCCGTCGGGCTGGTAGAAGTCCGCCACCCACTGCAGCTTTTCCCGCACCCGCTCCGGATCGCCGATGAGGGCCAGGTTCTGGGCGTCGAACTGTTCGAAGGTCAGATCCCCGATGGTGCGCCCGGAGCGACTGGCCCGATAATTGCGGTAGGCATCGCTGTCGTGAGGGTTGCGAGTATCCAGCCCGGAAAAGAACTCCAGATAGTTCTTGGTGAACGTCCAGCCCCGATCGGCGGCGTCCTCGTTGGTCTCCGCGCAGTACATCTGGATCACGCCCAGCACCTCCCGGCTGGCGGGGTCATGCCCAGCCGCGGACAACGCGGCGCGGTATTGCACGATGGCATCACGAACGAAATCCCGGCGGGGCACGAAGAAGGCGGTGGCCAGATCCAGGCCCCGCTCCCCGGCCCACTGGTAGCTCTCCAGGGTGGCCGCCCCAGAGGCGTACAGCGGCGGGCGGGACTGCAGCAGTGGCGGAAAGCACTCGGCGCCGTGCAGCTTCCAGAACTCGCCCTCGAAATCGAAGGCCCCACCGGCGGCACCCCACGCCGCCAGGATGACCTCGATGCCCTCCCGATAGCGGCGGGTGGATTCCTCGGGGTCGATGCCGAACAGGTCATAGGCGGTCTTGAGGAACCCGCGCCCGCAGCCGTACTCCAGCCGCCCGCCGGACAGCACGTCCAACATGGCGTACTCCTCGGCCAGGCGCAGCGGATGATGCAACGGCACCAGGCTCACCCCCGTACCCACCCGTATGGTCTTGGTACGGGCGGCGGCGGCCATGGCCATGGTGGCCGGCGACCCGAACGAGTACTGCGCGTAGTGGTGTTCACCGAACCACACCGAGTCATAACCCAACTCTTCCAACGCCACCACCTGATCGAGAATGGCGCCGTAGTACCGGGAGGCGCTGCCGTGAATCTCCTGGTGGTAATCGATGTTGTAGAGCACCCCGAATCGCATGGTCCGGCAGGTTAGGGGACGCCGGACGCGGCCGGGCCGCCGCCCGAGAAGGAGCAGCGGCCCGGTTCACAACCAGTGAAGTGAGGTTGGCTGATCAGCGCAGGGTGACGCCCGGGAGCTCGTCGGTGGCCCGCCATTCTTCCAGCAGCTTGAAGAACTTGATGGGTCCTTCGATGTAGGTGCCGGACAGGAAGCCGATGGGGTTTCCGAGCTTGCCCTCGCTGTTGTAATAGCCGGGGGTGCACTCACGGTAGAAGCGGGTGCCCAGGGTGGCGGCCCTGCGGATGTCTTCGACCCAGGCGTCTTCGGCCTCGATGGTGGCCTCGATGGTCTCAGCGCCCTGCTGGCGGGCCTTTTCCATCATGTAGGTCACGTGGCGGGCCTGTTCGTTCAGCGCCATGGGCACGCTGACGGTCACCGCGGTTTGGGTGAAGCCCAAGAAGAAGCAGTTGGGGAACCCGTTGGACTGCAGGCCGTGGAACGTGCGCAGACCCTCGGACCACTTCTGGGAAAGGGTCATGCCGTCTCGGCCGATGATGTCGTAACCGGCGCGGCGGGTGTAGGTGGTGCCGACCTCGAAACCGGTGGCGAAGATCAGACAATCCACCTTGTACTCCGTGCCGTCCACCACCACGCCGTTCTCGGTGAGGCGCTCCACCCCCTTGCCGTCGGTGTCCACCAGGGTCACGTTGGGCCGGTTGTAGGTCTGGAGGTATTCGTCGTTGAAGCAGGGGCGCTTGCAGAACTGGCGATACCAGGGCTTCAGCGCCTCCGCGGTGGCGGCGTCCTGCACGATGTCATCCACCCGGGACCGGACCTGGTTCATCTTCTGATAATCGGCCAACTCCATCAGCTGACCCCGCTCCTGGGGGGTGAGCCGGCGGCCCAGCTTCTGGGAGGCCTGCTTGGCGACCTTGCCGGTGAGGTTGCGGAAGATGTCCGTCCAACCGTCCGCCACCATGTCCACCTCAACGTCGCCGCCCTCCACGCACACGTTGAAGTTTTCCATCCGCTCCTGCTGCCACCCGGGCTGCAGTGACGCTACCCATTTGGGGTCAGTGGGGGTGTTGTTGCGGATGTCCACCGAGGACGGGGTGCGCTGGAACACGTAGAGGTGCTTCGCCGACGCGCCCAGATGGGGGATGCACTGGATGGCGGTGGCGCCGGTGCCGATGATGCCCACCACCTTGTCGGCCAGCTTGTCGAGGTTGCCCATGGCGTCGCCGCCGGTGTAGCCGTAGTCCCAGCGGCTGGTGTGGAACGTGTAGCCCTTGAACTCGTTGATGCCGGGGATGCCGGGCAGCTTGGGCCGGTTGAGGGGACCGTTGGCCATGGCCACGTACTGGGTGCGGAACTCGTCACCCCGGTCCGTCTTCACGATCCACCGATTGGAGGATTCCTCCCAGCGCAGCTCCTCGATCCCGGTCTGGAACAGGGCGTCCTCATACAGGTTGAAGTGCCGGGCGATGCGACGAGAGTGCTCCAGGATCTCCGGGGCGAAGGGGTACTTGGTGGAGGGCAGGATGTTGCCCATCTCCTCCAGCAGCGGCAGGTAGACGTAGGACTCCACGTCACAGGCGGCGCCCGGGTAGCGGTTCCAGTACCAGGTGCCGCCCACGTCACCGGCCTTGTCGATCAACCGGATCGAGCTGTACCCGGCCTCCCGCAGCCGGGCCCCCATCAGCAGCCCGCCGAAGCCGGTGCCGATGACGGTGACCTGCACGTCGCTGGTGATGGGGTCACGGGTGAAGCCGGGGTCCACGTAGGGGTCCTCGATGTAATGGGAGAACTCGGCGGTGACCTCTATGTACTGTTCGTTGTGGTCATCGCGCAGGCGCCGGTCCCGCTCGGCGAGGTACTTGTCCTTGAGTTCGGCGGGGTCGAAACCCAGCTCATCGGGGGTGTAGCCGAGCTTGCCGACCAGCTCCGCGCCAACATCGGTCGCTACCACGCCATCTCCTAGGTGTTTGTTCGGGGGCGCCATTCGGCCCGCGGGACTTGATCGTTCGGTCAACAATACTTCGGGGGCAGCAACGCCGTCACCAGGCGCCCTCCGCCCGCAGCTGCTCCAGGTCCTCCCAGCCGAAGCCGGCCTCCAGCAGCACCTCCTCGGTGTGCTGACCCAGCTCGGGGGCCACCACCCCGGCCACCGTCGGCGACTCGCTCATCCGGATTGGATGGCCCACCACCAAGCAGCGCCCCCGCTCGGGATGGTCGACCTCCACGAAATAGCCGTTGGCCAGGGCCCCGGGGTCCGCCGCCACCTCGGGGTAGGACCGCACCGGAGAGAATCGTTGCCCGGCGGCGGCCAAGCGCTCACACCATTCGGCGGTGCTACGGGTGGGGAAGATCTCATCGACGATGCGGCACAATTCGATCAGGTCGGCGGGGGCGTACAGCAGGGTGTTGAACCGGGGATCGTCCACCAGGTCGTCTCTTCCGATGCAGCGGGCGAAACCGGGCCACATCTGCTGGGGCACCCCGACCAGCTGGATGTACCCGTCCGCGGTGGGGACCATCCGCAGCAGGCCCTTGAGTAGCGCGTGGCCGTTGTTGGAACGGCCGTATTCGCCGTAGAGCAGGTAGTGGGTGTACTCCGACGCCTGGGCCCAGATCTGACCGCCCAGGAGCGAGACCTCCACCTTCTGGCCCCGGCCGCTGGTGTGGCGATGGTGCAGCGCCGCCAGGATGCCGGCCACCATGTTGAGCGAGCCGATGTGATCCGCGATGACCGCCCCGACCGGCGTCGGCGCCTCCCCGTCACGGCCGGTGGTGGAGATCAACCCGCCGGCGGCCTGGCCGAGGGTGTCGGCCCCTTCACGGGTGGCGTCGGGTCCCAGCGGGCCGAACGTGGAGCCGCTGGCAAAGATCAGGCGGGGGTTGATCGCCGCCAGGGTCTCATACGCCAGGCCCCACTGCTCCATGGTGCCGGGCACGAAGTTGTGGATCAGCACGTCGGCCCGTTCCACCAGCTTGTGCAGTGCCCGCTTCCCGCCGGGCTGGCGCAGGTCGAGGGTCGCAGAGCGCTTGTCGCGGTTGCAGCCCTCGAAAAAGGCCCCGGCGGCCTGGTCGGGGGCGGTGCGCAGCCAGCGGGCCAGGTCACCCAGCATGGGCAGCTCGACCTTGATGACGTCAGCGCCCATGCCACCCAACAGGGCCGCCGCCTGTGGACCCTGGACCAGAATGGCCAGATCCAGAACGGTGATGCCGTCAAGCGCTCCCACGGTGGAGTTCTCCTTCAGGTTGCAGGTTGGAGTGTGCAGGTTCGGGGCCGCAGCCTCGCGCACTGTGGCCCTGGCGGCATCGCCCCCGGTGACGGGCGCGCCACCTAACCTCGGTGGTTGCATGATCCACCAGGTTCGCGGCGTCGTCGTACCCTTCGCCCGCGCCGACCGGTGCCGAGCAACCCGGCGGTGACCGGCAAGCTCAGTCGCATGGTGAAGCTGCTGGCCGTGGCGCTGGTCGTGCACCTGTTCGTCATCCCCCAGCTCGGCGGGGCCCGCAAAGCTGCCAGCCTGCTGCGATCGGTGAACCCGCTGCTGGTGCTGGCGGCATTGGCGCTGGTCATCGCGGCGCTGGTGGCCTACGGACGCTTGACCCAGGTGCTGTTGCCTGACACCCATCGCCCCAGCTTGGGGGTGTGCACCGCGGTGGTGGTGGCCTCCAATGGCATCAACCATGTGGTCCCTGGCGGCGCCGCCACCACCGCCGCCGTCAACGCCCGCCTGCTGGACCGGTTGGGGGTGCCGGGCCCCGACATCGCCTTTGTGCTGGCCACGCAGGGTCTGGGATCTGCCGTGGTGCTCAACGTGATCCTGTGGTTGGCCTTGGTGATCTCCATTCCGACCCGGGGTTTCGACCCGCTCTACGGCACCGCCGCGGCAGCCGCGGCGCTCCTGTTGGTGCTCGTGGTGGTGCTGGTGGTGGGCCTGCGTCACGGCACCGACGTGATCGTTCGGCTGGTACACAAGCTGGTGGGGTGGCTCCCCCGGGTGGATCCTGATCGTGCCGAGACCGCGGTGCGCCGTTTCGCCGAACACTTGGCGGTGTTGGCCCGGGACCGTCGTCGGCTGCGGATGGCCGCGGTGTGGGCCACCGCCAACTGGCTGCTCGACGCCTGCGCGTTGTGGGTGATGCTGGTGGCATTCGGGCATCGACCAGGGGTAGACGGCCTGATGGTGGCCTACGGGCTGGCCAACGTGATGGCCGTGGTGCCCATCACTCCCGGCGGCCTGGGCATCGTGGAGGCGGTGCTGATCCCCACCCTGGTGGCCTTCGGCACGCCGTACTCGGTGGCTGCGGTGGGTGTGATCGCGTATCGGTTGATCAACTTCTGGTTGCCGATCCCCGTCGGCGGGCTCTGCTACGTGGCCGTGCAGCGCCGGGCCCGCTCGGCCAGCGGCTCGTTCACTTGGCGCGGCGACCTCAACGACCTCGCCACCGGCCCCAACCCTGGCCCGGTCACCCCGAAAACCCAGCGCGGTAGGGGCTGATCGGTCAGAGGTTGAGCCACGGCAGGCGCGCCGCGACCGCCGCCAGCACCTCGGCGTGGATCATGCCCGGCGTGCGCAACGTGGGCCCAGGCGTTCCGGCCTCCGCCGCGGCGGCGTCTGCCACGGCGCCGCGAGCCGGGATGACCACCAGGTCAGCCACCGTGTGGGCAGCGTCGAGGTAGCGCTGGCGGGACCGGCTGAGCAGACCTTGTGAGCGCTCGTACAGATCTGGCTTCTCGGCCCGACCACCAGTGTGCACCGCCTGGTGGGACCGCTGGTGAGAGAGCTCGACCTCCACGTCCAGGACCACCGTCAACGCTGGTCGGGGCAGTCCCAGGCGGCCGTGTTCGAGCTCCAGAACCCAGTCGAACAGCTGGTCGGCCCCGGAGGGATCGGTGGCCTCGGCCCGGGCCGATTGGTAGACGGCGTTGGACAACGTGAACCGGTTGACCAGCAGGACCTCCGCCGACACGGCACCATCGGTCGATTCGCCGCGGGCTCGTTCGGCGAAGGCGTCGTAGCGGTCAAGCGCATACCACAGGGCCATGGAGCGAGGGTCCAGGGTGGCCGCCGAAGTCGGTCCCCCGCCGTCGAGCAAGGCCCGGATGGTGGCACCGAAGAACGTCTCATAGCGCGGGAAGGACAGCATCTCCACCCGCAGGCCGGCGGCCTCCAGCGCGGCCCTCAGCAGCTCTGACTGGGTGGTCTTGCCGGCCCGATCGATGCCCTCGATGGCGATGAGCAGCGGCTGACCGGGCTCCGAGGGCTGTCCCTTGCCGCTCACTGACCACTCCGTTCTGCGTACCGACGGCGCTGAGACTATCGCCGGCGGCGGGGCGGGTAGCGTCCCCGTCCATGAGACTCCCCAAGAGACAGAACCCATGAGACTGCAAGGTGAATACGGACCGTCGCCGGTGGGTTGGGTGCGGGAACAGGCCGAGGCCTACGAGGCGTCGAACGGGCAAACAGGCGCCACGCTGCGTGACACCGGGATGCCGGTGATCGTGGTGACCATGCGGGGTCGCAGCTCCGGCAAGCTCCGCAAGGTTCCCCTGATGAAGGTCGAGCACAACGGCGAGTACGCCCTTGTAGGCTCCCGCGGCGGCGCCCCCACCGACCCGTTGTGGGTGGCCAACCTCGACGCCAACCCCGCCGAGGTCACCGTGCAGGACGGCCCCGAGCCCTTCGCCGTCACGGTGCGGCGGGCCGAGGGCGCCGAGCGGGCCGATTGGTGGGAGCGCTCGGTGGCGGCGTTCCCGAACTACGCCGAGTACCAGGCCAAGACCGATCGGCTGATCCCGGTTTTCATCGCCTCTCCCACCGAGGCGACGTGACCACCTCAGGCGCCACCCGTTAGGCTGGCCGTTCAGCCGCAGGTCAGGGCGTAGATATCCCGTCCGCCTTCGGGGAGCGGGTAGCTGTGCCAATGACGGCCGCCGTCGAAGGTGGCGAAGGCGTCACCACGACGGGTGGCGCACCACACCTCAGCGGGGTCGGCAGGGCTGGGCGCCACCTGCATCATGGTGGACACCACCGTCGGCTCGATTTGGTCAAAGCGACGCCAGGTGCCGCCCAGATCGTCACTCCGCCAGACTGAGCCCGCCTTCCCGATCGATTCGTCACTCGAGCGCGGCGTACAGCACGTTCGGATCGTGTGGTGACACCCGCACGTCACGGCAGTAGGTGAGCGGCGAGAACCGGCCAACCTCCACGTCCTGCCAGCTGAGGCCACCATCATCGCTGCGGAACACCCCCATCCGCAGGGCAATGAACGCACTGGTGGGGGCGGCGGCGCTGACCGTGACCCGGTGCACGTCCAACATGCCCTCGGCGTCGGTGTCGCTCAGCAGCCGGCTCTGGTAGCGGCTGTGCTCGGCGAGGCTCTCCAGCGCGTCGGTGACGTCGGTCCAGCTCTGGCCACCGTCGGTGCTGTGCATCATCCCGCCGACCTCGACCCCCGCCCACACCTCGACAGGGTCAATCGGATTGTGGGCCAGCGAGATCAGCCGGGTGGGAAAGCCCATGTCGAGGCGCTCAGGGATGGCCGCCCGCTCCAGCAGCTGCCAGCGCACCTCAGCCCCGGCGCCGGCCGAGCCGTCCATCGAGCGGTAGAGCGCGGCCGGCGAAGTGCCCACCAGCAGTGCCCCTCCGTCGCGGCCCTGGCCGGTCGGTTCGAAGCCCATCGACCATACCGTGCAGGACGGTCCCGGAAGGGCCATGAGAACCCAGCTTTCGCCCCCATCGACGGATCGAAACGGCCCGTCCTCGGTACCGCACCAGACCACCGCTGGGTCGGCAGGATCAACGACGATCGCTCTGACCTGGGCCAACTCGGGCAGGCCGCCAGCAAGGCGCTCCCATCGGCGCTCCCCGGGGCTCAGGCGAAACAGGCCGCCGCAGTGGCTGGCAGCGGGATCACCCCCGAAGCGCGACGCACCGGCAAAGACCCGGCTGTGACGTTCTTGACCGCTATCGGCCATGGCCAACCCCCCGAATCGACAGCCCGCAGCTCGCAGGCTCGCCCGCAGCCTCCCACGGCGACGGCGGCTGGGCGAGCAGGCCCGTGCGCAGCGGCCCTCGTCTCCGGCCCACGGGTGTCGGGAGGGGGTCGAGCCTCAGCGCAGGGCTTTGGCCAAGGGCTCCAGCAAGCGGACCTCGAATGGGCCCCTCATCGAGAAGATGACCAGGTCAACACCGGCGTTGGCGTACTCGAGGGCTTCCTCGGCCAGCTGCGAGGGGTCCGCTTCGGGCTGCCACATCACGTGCACCGACCGGCGGATCTCGGCGGGGTCCCGTCCGACGTCAGCGCAATGGGCCCGCAGCGTGGCGTCCGCTGCCAACCACTGCTGCACCCCGACGCGCCCACCATGTCCCAGTGATCCGCCCACCGGGCCACGGCCCGCAGCGTGCGACGGGGACCGCTGCCACCAACGGCGATGGGCAGCTTGGCCTGCACCGGCTTGGGCTCACAGCGGGCGCCCTTGAGCTGGTAGTAGCGCCCGCTGAAATCGGTCGTCTCCTGATCGAGCAGACCCCGGATGACCTGCAGGCCTTCGTCGAATCGATCAAAGCGCTCCTGCAGCGTCCCCAGCTCTATCCCGTAGGCCCGTGATTCGGTCTGGTACCAGCCGGCGCCCATCCCCAGGATGAATCGACCGCCGGAGATGTGATCGATGGTGGCGGCCATGTTGGCGGTCACCGCCGGGTGCCGGTAGTGCATGCCGTTGACCATGCAACCCAACCGCAGCCGTCGGGTGGCCTGGGCCATGGCCGCCAGGAACGTCCAGCTCTCCAGGTGCGGCCCTTCGATGGGCGGCGTCAGCGGGTAGAAGTGGTCCATGGTCCACGCCGACTCGAACAGCTCGATGTCATCCGCGGCCCGCCACACCTCCAGGAACTCGGGCCAGGTTCCGTGTTGAGGTGGAGTCTTGATTGCGTAGGCGACCATGTCCGGACCGTAGTGGCTTCACCTCACAGATCAGCCGCCCCCAGCGTTGACCTGATGTGCTCGCCCGACCGGACCCGCCCCGCCACCACCCCGCCAACACCGGCGGGACCGCTCCCGTGAGCCGACAACCGGTGACGGGGTTGGTCCCTTTCGAATCCGTGGTCGAACAGGAGGGCCCCGTCGTGTGGCGGGTCTGCCGGGCCATGCTGGGACCCACCGATGCTGAGGACGCCTGGGCCGAGACCTTTCTGGCAGCCTTGCGGGCCTATCCCAACCTGACTCCCGACAGCAACGTGCGGGGTTGGTTGGTGACCATCGCCCATCGCAAGGCCCTCGACCAGATCCGGGCCATTCGACGTCGCCCCGAACCACGACCCGAACTTTCAGGCGACTCGCACGCGCCCGCCGGGGTCGCGTCGTCGCTCGCCCACAGCCGGTCTGACCAGCCACTTGACCAACTCGACGACGACGAGCTGGCGGCCCGGGTGGCGGCGCTGCCCGACAAGGCCCGCCTGGCGGTCATCTACCGCTACCTGGCGGACATGTCATACCCGCAGGTGGCCGCGCTGCTCGGCGTCTCCCAGGCGGCGGCGCGCCGAAACGCCGCTGACGGCATCGCCAAGCTGCGCCAGCAAACCAGCGCCGCCCCGTCCCCCACTACCCGACCCAGCCCCACCCGACCCAGCCCCACCCGAACCGGAGAACCACGATGAACGCCACCACCGCACCCACGCTCCGCGCTGCCGATACCGTCGCAGCGGTGCTGCCCGAGCCCGAGCTTCCACCGCTTGAACGTCTCCAGGAACGCCTACGGGCCACAGCGGCCTCCGAAGGGCTGGTGGACGTGGCGTACCGGTCCATCGATTCGCCGATCGGGACCCTGCTGCTGGCCGCCACCCCCCGCGGCCTGGTCCGCGTGGCGTTCGACGTGGAAGGCCACGATGCGGTGCTGCAGCAGCTCGCCTCCACGGTCAGTCCCCGGGTGCTGCTGGCCCCCTCCCGCCTGGACGACGTTGCCCGGCAGCTCGACCAGTACTTCGGCGGGGAGCGGACCCGTTTCGAGCTGGCCCTGGATCTGGAGCGGGTCAGCGGGTTCCGGCGCAGTGTGCTTGATCATCTGTTGGCCATCGACTTCGGGCGCACCGCCAGCTACGGGGCGGTGGCCGCCGCGGCCGGCAACCCCGCCGCCGTGCGGGCCGCGGGGACCGCCTGCGCCCGCAACCCGCTACCGGTGATCGTCCCCTGCCACCGTGTCGTGCGATCCGACGGCACCATCGGCCAGTATCTCGGCGGCACCGAGGCCAAACGCAGCCTGTTGGCCTTCGAGCGTCGAATCGTCGGGCAATGACCGCAGACGCGGTGAAGCCCGCCGGAACGGACCTCGCCAGGGCCGTTGATGCACTCGAATGGCATCGCGCCGACGGTGAGATCAACGAGCTCGGCGTGGCCCGCCTGGGACCTCTGCTTGACCCCGACCAGTGCGGGTCCCTCAAGGCCCTCTACCCCGAGGACCAGCACTTTCGCAGCACCGTGGACATGGCCCGCTACCGATTCGGTCAGGGTGAGTACCGCTACTTCAACTACCCATTGCCGGCCATGGTCGACGAGCTGCGGTGTGCCTTGTGGCCCCACCTGCTGCCCATCGCCCGGAGCTTCGCCACCCGTCTGGACCGCCCCTCCCCTGGCCCGAGAACCTCGATCAGTGGCTCTCCCGGTGCCATGAAGGGGGCCAAACAAAGCCGACCCCACTGCTGTTGCGCTATGGCGCCGGCGATTGGAACGCCCTGCACCGGGACCTCTACGGCGAGTTGGTGTTCCCGCTCCAGATCATCGTGGGGCTCGATCGCCCCGGCACGGACTACGAGGGCGGCGAGTTGGTGGTGGTTGAACAACGTCCTCGGGCCCAGTCTCGGGCCACCACCGTGGGCATCGGGCTCGGTGAGGCGGTGCTGGTCACGACCGCTGACCGCCCCGTCGCCACGGCCCGGGGTTGGTCAGCGGCACCAGTTCGCCACGGGGTCAGCGTGGTGCGTCGCGGCCGCCGCCACACCCTGGGGCTGCTTTTCCACGACGCCACGTGAGCCACCGGGGCTTCAGACTGGATTAGGACATCTGCCCCAGAATGCCCCGCCGGTGCAGCGTCGATAGCTGCTGCGTCCCTACCTAGGACGAGCGACCCAATCGAGCCGGAGTTACCGATGTGCTCCCGGAGAGATGGTCGGCCACGCAACGCCCCTGCTGGAGGCTTTCTTGCTCACGTTCCTCTTACAGCTGCGCGACACATTCCAGCACCACCGGATCTATCTCTTCACGATCTTCGCGTTGCTCACCTGGTCGGTGTGGCTGTGGAAGTTGAAGTTAAGCTATCGATACCGTCCCTACACCGAGGAACACACCACGACCACCTCGGTGGTGATCCCGGTGGTGGATGAACCCGAGGACCTGTTCCGGGACGTGCTGAGACGGATCATGGCCCAGCAGCCCACCGAGGTCCACGTGATCATCAACGGTCCCCGCAACCCCACCCTCGAGGCCATCTGCGATGAGTTCTGCGGGGTTCGCTGGAGCTGGACGGAGGTGGCCGGCAAGCGCAACGCGGTGCGGGTCGGCGTGGAAGCTTCCACCAGCGACATCGTGGTGCTGGTTGACTCCGACACCATCTGGATGCCGGACTGTCTGCCGGAACTGGTTAAGCCGTTCAAGGACCGGACCGTCGGCGGGGTCACCACCCACCAGCGCATCTTGGATCCCGACCGCCACGTCCTGACCCGCTGGGCGGACTGGATGGAATCGGTCCGAAACGAATACGCCATGCCGGCGATGAGCGCTCTGGGCACCGTGGGCTGCCTGCCGGGCCGCACCATCGCCTTCCGTCGTCAGGTTCTGGTGGATGCCATGGACAACTTCTTGAAGGCCCGCTTCCTCGGTGTGTTCCTGGAGGTCTCCGACGATCGGACCCTCACCAACGAAACCCTCAAACAGGGCTACCGCACGGTCTACCAGTCGACCTCCAAGGTGTACACCGACGCCCCCACCAACTGGCGCAAGATGGCCCGCCAGCAACTGCGTTGGGCCCGGGGCAGTCAGTACAACACGCTGCGAATGTTCCCCTGGATGGTTCGCAACACCAAACCCTTAGCGTTCTTTTACCTCTGCGACATCCTGCTGCCATTCCTGCTGCTGGGTGCCGCCAGCGGTTGGTTGTGGCGCCAATTCCACGGCACCAAGGTGGATCTCTACGCCGGCATCGTGGGCCAATACGGTGAACTGCGCGGCTCCATCCTGGCGGCGGTCATCACCCTCACCATGACCCTGGCCTCCTCGGCCTTGCGCCAGGCCCGCCACCTTCGCCACAAGCCGTCGGATCTGATCCGCATCCCCACGTTCCTGATGATCAACACGCTGATGCTGATGCCGGTGCGGCTGCTGGGCTTCGTTCGCATGGCCCACAACAGCGGCTGGGGCACCCGGGCCGGGGGCTTCGCCGGGCAGGCATCACGCAACTGGCTGGCGTCGGTCCCCTACCTGGTGGCCCTGACCCTGCTCATCGGCGGCGTGGCCGTCCAACAGTGACGCCGTAGCCCCCAGAGCCATACCGCGCCGAACATACCGCGCCGAACCATACCAATCAGTACCGTGCCGAATAGAAACCGAACCCAGACGCATGGAGGACATGCCTTGTCGAGCACTGCTCCGGACCCCTACGAACCCGCGGCTCAACCCCACCTCAGGTCGCGGATCAAGAGGATCTTCGCCGTCGGAGGTCCGGCGTTCAACGTTGGCCTCATCGGAGTATTGGGGGCCATGTCGGCGTTCATCGTGGCGGCCCCGGTCCGCGCTGATGAGCAAGCCGCCGTCAGCGAAGAACAGATCGACTGGCTCGGCCTGTCCGGTGGCGAGGCCCCCGGACTGGGCGTGTTCGCCAGCACCGCCCCACGAGGAGGCGGAGGAGCCGGCGTCGGTGCGGTCCGCAGCGGCGGTCAGGCCGTGGGGGTGTTGGGCCTCATCGCGTTCGGGGTTCAGCGGGCCGCCGATCAGGCTGTGGCCGACCTCGAGTCCGCCAAGGAAGCCCCCGTGCTGGGAGCGGCGGCGGCCCCCAAGGCCCCCGACAACGGGATCGCCCCCGCGGTCAGCCTGAGCCGGGACCAACTGCGACCGACCGGCTGCGATGACTTCACCACCTGGCAAGAGGCCCAGACCGCGTTCGCCAGCTCCCCCGGCGAGATGGTGGCCCTCGACGGCGATGGTGACGGCCGGGCCTGCGAAGGCTTGCCCGGAACCCCGCCCGAGGCCCCCGGTGGTTCCGGTGAACCTGCGCCCGCACCGAAACCTGACCCCCAGACCACCGGCACGGTGAAGGTCTGGTACTGCAGCGACTTCCCGACCCAGCCCGAGGCGCAAGTGGCGTTCGATCGGGACCCCATCGGCTTCTCCCGCCTCGACGGCGATGGTGACGGTCGGGCCTGTGAGGGCCTGCCCGGCACCCCGCCAACAACGGAGCCCGATACCTTCGTGGTGCCGTCACGGGCCGAGGTGGTCAGCCCGGCCATGGACTACTTCGGGCTGCACACCACCGAGGCCCCGTGGTGGTTTGGCGAAGTGGATGAGCTCAAGACCCAACTGGGCAAGACGCCCTCGACGGTGTTGTTCTTCCAGAAGTTCAACCAACCGTTCCCCCATCAGGCGGTGGGCCTGGCCTGGAAGCGTCATGCCCTTCCGATCATCACCTGGGAGCCAGTCATCCCCGGGAGCGGCATCACCCAACCCAAGCTTTCGGACCTGTATGGCGGGGCCTGGGACGGGTACGTCGACGCCTGGGCCAACGCGGCCCGGGACCAGGGCCAGCCGGTGGTCATCCGCTTCGCCCCGGAGATGAACGGCAGTTGGTACAACTGGTCCGAAGGCCGCTTCGGCAATGCCCCCGGAGACTACATTCAAGCCTGGCGCTACCTCCACGACCGTTTCAGTGCCGCCGGCGCCAGCAATGTGATCTGGCTGTGGAGCCCCAACCGGGTGGATCAGCAGCCCACTCCGCTGTCCGCGGTCTACCCCGGTGACGCCTACGTGGATTGGGTTGGCTTGTCCGCCTACTACCGTTCCACCACCGGCGCCCCGGATTTCGACACCACGTTCGCACGAACCCTCACCGCCTTGCGGGCCGTGGCGGCCAAGCCCATCTTCATCTCTGAGACCAGCGCCGACTCCGGCAACCTGGCCAACGACCAACTGTGGATCCAGAACTTCTTCGCCGGCTTGGCTGCCCAGCCCGACGTGGTCGGTTTCAGCTGGTTCAACGAGGAGAAGTCCAACAACAACTGGCGCATGCAGCGGGCCACGGAGATCGTCGCCCAGGTTGCCGCGGGCCTTGCCACCTATAGCTATCAGGGAGGCAAATAGCGGTCCCGGGTGGCGGGTCAACGCAACCGTTCGTCCCGCCACCCGTCAAGGTCGTAGCCGTCCAGGCACCGCTGGACCAGGGCCTTGAACCGGTCCGCATCGCCCCGGCGCTGGGCCCAGCTCAACGGGTCCAGCCGCTGCTGCTCCTGATTCCCGGCGTAGTTGCGCTCGTAGAGGGCGTGGCGGCCGGCGAACTCACTGTAGAGGGCATCCCATGCCAACTTGAACAACTTGATGCGGTCATGGGCGTCGAGACCGGATCCATGAAAGAACCGGTCGATGGTGGGCCGCAGCTCAGGATTGGTGAGATCGGCCGGGCTGGACACGGTGTAGATCGGGGCCCCGGCCAACTGGGTCTCGAAGATCTCCCGCACCCGGGCCCAGGCATTGGTGGCGTAGAGGCGTGCTGCACCAGCGGTTTGCAGGCGGGGCACAACGGTGCCACCAATGCCAGGCTCAGGTTCGGACACCATGGCAATGGTCAGAGACCACAGCAACTCCCGCATCGCCACCAACTCCCCGATGGCGGCCTGCACCCCCCGGAACTCCGAGGTGCCGCTGGCCTCGGTGCAGGCCATCAGCAAACCGGCAGCAAACTCGAACTTGATCGCCAAGCGGGTGGTCGAATGCAGGTTGTAGCGATTGAAGAAACCCGAGTCGGCATAGAATCCCTGGGCCCGTTCAACGTCACGGTAAACGAAAACGTTCTCCCACGGAATGAAGGCATCTTCGAAGACCACCACCGCGTCGTTCTCGTCAAAACTTGAGGCCAGCGGCGCTTCCCAGGGGTGGCGGGCCGCGGCCTCATAGGACGGGCGGCAGATGAGCTTCACCCCGGGGGTGTCCATGGCCACGATGAACACCAGGGCCATGTCCTCGTCCCGACCTCGTTGCAGGCGGGCGGCCACCGCGCTGTTGACAGCAACGAAGGTGGCGTGGGTCAGCGCCGAGCCGGTGGCCACCATTTTGGCGCCGGTGACGTAGATCCCCCGATCGTCATCCCGGGTGGCGGTGACGAAGGTGTCTCGCAGCTCGATGCGGTCTCGATTGCGGTCGATGGGCGGATCGATGAGGACGTGGTTGAGGTACTGCACCTGCGAGGCGCTGCGGTGATACCAGGCCAAGGCGTTCGGCCCGTACTCACCGTAGAAACCGTGGCCCTCGGCCAGTTGCGCCATGAAGCTGGCTTTGTAGTCCGGGGTTCGGCCCATCCAGCCGAAGGTCATGCGCTGCCACACGGCGATGGCGTCACGCCCACCCCGCAGATCCGCTGCGGTGTAGGCCGGTGCGAAAAACCGGTGGGTACGGTGCCCGAAGCGGTCCACCGAGGTCAGGGCGTCGCGTTGCTCAGGATCGTGCAGGGCGTCGTAGAGCCCGGCCAGCACCCTGGCGTTGGTTCGGAAGGCCCGATGGTTGACCACGTCGGCCACCCGCTCGCCGTCGTACCAAACCTCTCGTCCATCGTCCAGGCTGCCCAGGAACTGGTCCCCGGTGAGCATCAGGTTGGTTTCAGGAGGCTGAGCGGTCGCAGCGGTGGCGGGGCCGGTGGTGTCGGGCACGGGGACGATGCTGAACCCGCCGCCGCCGGTCGCGCCAATCCCCCGGGGTACAACAGACCAGGGGTACAACAGACCAGGGTAGAACAGAATGGTGACGGTGACCCAGCGACTCGAGTTCCGCAGCGACAATGCCGCCGGGGTGGCGCCGGAGATCATGGACGCCCTGGCCAACGCCAATGTGGGCTCGGCGTTGGCGTACGGCGCGGACGCCTGGACCGAACAGTTGCAACAGCGGGTGGCAGAGGTCTTCGAGTTCCCCGAGGTAGCGGTGTTCCCGGTGTCGAGCGGGACCGCGGCCAACGCCCTGGGGCTATCCGCCCTCTGTCCGCCATGGGGCTCGGTGCTCTGCCACGACAGCGCCCACATCCTGCGCAGCGAGGGCGGGGCAACCTCCCTCCTTGGCGGTGGGGCCGTGATGGTGGGCTTGACGGGCGAGGGCTCCAAGCTGGCCCCGCCAGCGGTGCAGGCCCAACTCGACGCCACCAACTGGGGCGACCCACACCACTCACAGCCCTCGGTGCTCTCCTTGACCGTGCCGACTGACCGCGGCGCGCTCTACCGCCCTGCCGAGATCGATGCCCTGGCCGCTGTGGCCGCCTCGAAGGCTCTGCGGACGCATGTCGATGGCGCCCGATTGGCCAACGTGGTGGCGGCGTTGGAATGCAGTCCAGCGGATCTGAGCTGGCGGGCGGGGGTGTCGATGCTGTCGCTGGGGGCCACCAAGAACGGGGCCATGAGCACCGACGCCATCGTCTGCTTCGATCCCGAGGCCGCCGAGCAGCTGGTGTATCGCACCAAGCGCGCCGGTCAGGTGGCATCCAAGATGCGCTTCCAGTCGGTGCAGCTCGATGCCTACCTCACCGAAGGGCTGTGGGTGCGGCTGGCCGAGCGGGCCAACGCGGCGATGGGTCGGCTGGCCGCCGGCCTGGCAAGCCTTGGCTTCGAGCTGCTGGTGCCGCCGGCGGTCAACATGGTGTTCGTCCGCGTGCCTGACCCCGTCACCGATCAGGTACAGGCAACCGGCCTGGACTGTTACCGGATGGGCGCGGGCGTGATCCGTCTGGTGACCAGCTTCCAAACCACCGACACCGATGTGGACCGGGCGCTCCAACTCTTCGCCGACGCCGTCACATGCGCCACGAAATAGCCCTTGAACAGGACATATAGGTCTCCAGGGCCCCGTAGGGTCGAATCGGCGTCGATTCGGTGCGTGGACGGTAGGTGACTGAAGGGCCTCTTAGAGTGGCTGTTGGGCGGGCGCGTGGCTCGTGGGCTCCGCTGGCGGGGTCGTCACGGGGGTTGGAGCCCGGGTTGCTCACCAGGGACGGTTCCAGCGGGTCCAGTCGAAGGACTCGATGCCATGGTCGGTGATCTGTCGGATCGAGGCCGTGGGGGTGCCCTCGACGATGTCGATGAACCCGATGGTGCCGAACTGGTAGTTGAGGTTGTGGGGAAACGTCGGCGACCCGGGGTTCACGCAGAGGATGCCGTTGACCTCTCGGATGTCCTCTACGTGGGTGTCACCGTGCACGACGATGTCCGGCACGACCTCGCCGAAATACCGCTGGCAGGCCCCGGCCAGGTTCATCAGGTTCGGCAATTCCGGTACCGGGGCCCAGTGCGCCAGGCCGATGGTGAGCCCGCCCAGGGACACCACCCAGCTCTCCTGCAGGTTGGGGTGGTCCCCCTGGCGCGGCCGCCCACCGGACCCATCGTCGCCGTTGCCCCGGCAGGCGTAGAGCGGCGCGATCTCCGCCAGGCGGTCCAACACGGACAGCTCGTAGATGTCCCCCGCGTGCAGGATGGCGTCGCAGCCGATGAAGGCATCCCACACCTGAGGCCACACTTCTTTGGCCTCGGGGATGTGAGTGTCAGACAGCAGGCCGATGCGCATCACGCACGCTCCAGGAACGACAGCAGGGCGGCGTTGTAGGCCGCGGGATCTTCGAAGTAGGGCGAGTGGCCGACCCCATTGAGCTGCACGAATCGGGCGCCCAGCTGGTTGGCGAGCTCTGCCAGCAATCTCGGCGGGAAGATCTGGTCCTCCTCGCCGGCGATCACCAGCAGCGGCCGTTTGAGCCCTTTGAGCTCGGCCACGGGGGTGGCGGTGCGGCCCAGGACCTTGACGATCTCACCCAGCGGCGGCTCGTGGAAGCTGCCCAGCTGTTGATACAGGAAGGTGAGCGTGGGTTTGGTGCGTTGCGTGGTCTCGCCCAGCGCGGTGTGGCGCCCGACCACCTCGCTGCGCAGCGTCGCGCCGCCGGCACGGAAGTTGCGGAAGTGCTCCTGCAGGGCCGGGGTCCAAACACCGCCGGGGGTGTCGGACAGGGTGAGGGAGCGGACCCGGCCGGGGTTGGCCAGGGCGAAGGCAACTACCCACCAGCCCCCCATGGACTGGCCGACCAGGTGCACTGCTTCAATGGGGTCGACCCCGGCGGCATCGAGGACCGCGCCGAGGTCCCGGGCGGACTGGGAAGCGTCAACGGTTCCGGCGTTGCAGGTGCTGTTGCCGAAGCCCCGACTGTCCCAGGTCAACACCCGGTAGCGCTCGACCAGCGCCGGCACCTGGGCGTACCACGCGGCATGGCTGCCACCGGCACCGTGGGTCAGCACCACCACCGGCCGGGTGTCGGCGGCGCCGTCGGGGACAGCTCGGTGGGACCACTCGTAGTAGATCGTGTCGCCCTCAAGCCCGAGGCGACCTCGCTGCCAAACCGCTGGCTCCACCGCTTCCCCTTCCGCTTCGTTTCTCCGCTCCCATTGCGGGGCCCGTTGCACACACTGGCACATTGCCGGTCCCGCCAGGACCAGGCCGCTGCAGGCGTGAGAGGCGCCCAAAATATGGCGACTCGCGATCCATTGGGCTGATTTGGGCCACCGATCGCCTCGGAACGGCGAGAACGATCGACACAGAGCGTCCACGCGGCCTCGCTGCGTCGACATTGAGGGAGCGTCGACCAGCAAAGATGACCCAAGACCGCCCAATGGCCGAACTGGCGTGCCCGGGCCCGGCGCCGCTGACCGTCCGAGCGATCGCCAGAGCCCCTGGGGTCAGCCTCGGATTAGCGTCGGCGGACATGGAGATCTCCGTCGGGCTCGACTACGTGCGGGCCAACCATCAGGCCGTTTTGCACACCTTCCGAAAGGATGGTCGGCCGCAGCTGTCGCCGGTGACGGTGGCGGTGGACGAGCAGGACCGGGTCATCATCTCCTGTCGGGAGACGGCCATGAAGGTGCACAACCTGCGCCGAGATGCCCGGGCCTCCCTGTGCGTGTTCCCCGACAAGTGGCTGGGCCGGTGGGTGCAGATCGAGGGCCGGGCCGAGATCCAGTCCCTGCCCGACGCCATGGATGGGCTGGTCAGCTACTATCGGGGCCTACGGGGCGAGCATCCCGACTGGGACGAGTACCGCGCCGCCATGGTGTCGGACAAGCGGCTGCTCATCCGCATCACGATCGATCGCGTCGGCCCCGACCGCCAGGGCTGACCGGGAGAAATCGGGACCGGCGGGACCCGGCTCGGTAGCGTTGTGGCCCTCGCCCTTGCCCCGCACCACGGAAGCAGCCATGACTGACAGCACCGCCAAGATCATCTATACCCACACCGACGAGGCGCCGGCGCTGGCCACCTACTCGTTCCTGCCGATCATCGAGGCGTTCGCTTCTGCCTGTGGTGTGGCCGTGGAAACCCGGGACATCTCCCTGGCCGGGCGCATCATCGCCCTGTTCCCGGAACGGCTGCGTCCGGAGCAAATCATCGAGGACGCCCTCCAGGAGCTCGGCGAGCTGTGCTTGCGTCCCGAGGCCAACATCATCAAGCTCCCCAACATCAGCGCCTCCATCCCCCAGCTCCAGGCAACCGTCAAGGAACTGCAGGCCAAGGGCTACGACCTGCCCGATTACCCGGCGGACCCCCAGACCGACGAGGAGCGCCAGGCCCGGGCCCGTTACGACAAGGTCAAGGGCAGCGCGGTCAACCCGGTGCTGCGGGAGGGCAACTCGGACCGACGGGCCCCCGCCTCCGTCAAGCAGTTCGCCAAGAAGAACCCGCACACCATGGGGGCGTGGTCCAAGGACTCCAAGACCCACGTGGCCACCATGGGGCGGGACGATTTCCGGTCCAACGAACAATCGGTGACCATAGCCAACGCCGGCACCGTCACGATCCAGCTCGTCGCCGACGGCGCCACCACCGTGTTGAAGGCCGCCACCGCGGTACAGCTCGGCGAGGTCATCGATGCCACCGTCATGCGCAAGGCGGCGCTCAACGCGTTCTTGGCAGAACAGGTGGCTGACGCCAAGGCCAAGGGTGTGCTGTTCTCGCTGCACCTCAAGGCCACCATGATGAAGGTGTCGGATCCGATCATCTTCGGGCACGCCGTCCGGGTGTTCTTCGCCGATGTGTTCGCCAAACACGGCGCCACCTTCGACCGGTTGGCCGTCAACGCCAACGACGGTTGGAGCGCGGTGCTCGACGCCATCGCCACCCTGCCCGAGTCCGAACGGGCCCCGATCGATGCCGACATCGCCGCGGCCCTGGCCAACGGTCCGGCCTTGGCGATGGTTGACTCTGACCGGGGCATCACCAACCTGCACGTGCCCAGTGATGTCATCGTGGACGCCTCCATGCCGGCCATGATCCGCACGTCGGGGCACATGTACGGCCCCCTGGGCGACGAGCAGGACACCAAGGCCGTCATCCCTGACTCCAGCTACGCCGGGGTGTACCAGGCCACCATCGACTTCTGCCGGGAACACGGCGCCTTCGACCCCGCCACCATGGGCAGCGTCCCCAACGTCGGGCTCATGGCGCAAGCGGCGGAGGAGTACGGCTCCCACGACAAGACCTTCGAGATTCCCACCGCCGGCAAGGTGCAAGTCCTCGATGACGCCGGCACCGTGCTGTTGGAGCACGAGGTGCAGCCGGGGGACATCTGGCGGATGTGCCAGGCCAAAGACGCCCCCATCCGCAATTGGGTGGAGCTGGCAGTGGGTCGGGCCCGGGCCACTGGCGCCCCGGCGGTGTTCTGGCTGGACGAGGGGCGGGCCCATGACGCCCAACTCATCGCCAAGGTCCGGGCGCAGTTGGCCGCGCTGGACACCACCGGCCTGCAGATCGAGATCATGGCCCCTGAGGACGCCACCCGGTTCTCTCTCGAGCGCATCGTGCGAGGCGAGGACACCATCTCCGTGACCGGCAACGTGCTGCGGGACTACCTCACCGACCTGTTCCCCATCTTGGAGTTGGGCACCAGCGCCAAGATGTTGTCCGTCGTGCCGCTGATGAACGGCGGCGGTCTTTTCGAGACCGGTGCCGGAGGTTCGGCCCCCAAACACGTGCAACAGTTCGAGCGCGAGAACCATCTCCGCTGGGATTCCCTCGGTGAGTTCCTGGCGTTGGCGGTGTCCTTCGAGCATCTGGCCGAGCGATTCGGCAACCCCGGCGCCCAGCTGTTGGGCGACGCGCTCGACAAGGCCACCGGGGCGCTGCTGGAGAACAACCGCTCGCCGTCGCGCAAGGTCAACGAGATCGACAACCGCGGCAGCCACTTCTACATCGCGCTGTACTGGGCCCAGGCGTTGGCCGAGCAGACCACCGACGTGGCCCTGGCCGCCCGTTTCGCCCCCCTGGCTGAGCTGTTGGCGGCGAGTGAGGCCAAGATCGTTGAGGAACTGCTGGCGGTGCAGGGCCGGCCCATGGACATCGGCGGCTACTACTCGCCGGACCCGGTCCTGGCTGCTGCGGCCATGCGTCCCAGCCCCACGTTCAACGCGGCCATCGCCACCCTCGGGTAGGTTGCCGCTCAACTCGACGGTGACGGTGACGGCGCGGCGCGTTGTCACCAGGAAAGGACAGGGGATGAAGCTCGGGTTCGTAGGGCTGGGCAACATGGGCCGGTACATGGCCACCAACGTCGCCAAAGCCGGTCATGACCTGACGGTGAACGACCTGCGCCGTGAGGCCGCGGATCCCGTCATCGAGGCCGGCGCCTCCTGGGCGGATTCGCCGGTGGCGGTGGCCCGCGGCGCGGAGGCGGTGCTGATGTCTCTGCCCGCCCCCAAAGACGTCGAAGAGGTGGTGACCGCGGCCAACGGGGTGCTGGCGGGCATGAGCGAGGGCTCCACGATCATCGACTTGTCCACCAACTCCCCCTCGATGGTCCGCAAGCTCCGGGACCTGGCCGCTGAACGCAACGTCGGGTTCCTCGACGCCCCCGTTTCCGGCGGCACCCGCGGCGCCCGTGAGGCCACCTTGGCGGTCATGGTGGGCGGCCAGGCCGACCTGTTCAGTCGCTTCGAGCCGATGCTGAAGGCCATCGGGCCCAACGTGTTCCACACCGGGGACGTGGGCACCGGGAATGTGGCCAAATTGATCAACAACCAGTTGGCGTTCATCAACATCCTGGCCATGGAGGAAGCGCTCCTGATGGGGGCCAAGGCCGGCATGGACCTGCAGCTGCTGCGGGACATCGTGCAGGCCTCCTCTGGTGACAGCTTCGCCTGGAAAGGTGGCGCCATCGCCGTGCTGAAGGACCGGTTGCCGCCGCGGTTCACCACCACCTTGGCGTGCAAGGACATCGGCCTGGCCCAGGACCTGGCCAAGGAAACCGCAGTCACCACCCCCTTCGGCACCCTGGCGCAACAGTTGCTGGACAACTACAAGGCCAACGGGTACGCCGACGAGGACGTCATCGCCACCATCCGCTCCGCCGAGGAACAAGCCGGCATCGTCATCCGCGGCACCTGGCACGACTGACCTGTGGCGCTGGCTACGCGACCCTGATGCCAGCCGGAAGGTTACCGGCAGGTATCGGCAGCGGTCAGGGGAGCGGTCGACGTTGGCGCCAACGGGGTGGTCGAGACCGACGAGACCGCATCGGTCGCGGTGGTGACTGACGTGCTGGCGGCGGTGACCGGCGGGCCGGGTTCGGACGAGACGCCTTCGAAATCGAGACCGGTGACCACCTCGACCAGGCCGTCGCCGAGCGCTGGGTCTTCGATCAGCTCGGCACCGCCCGGCAGGTAGCGGGCCACCAACTCGGCGCCGGCCCGCTGCTCGGGGGCGAAGCGCACCTGGGTTCTGGCCACGCCCTGCACCTCGGCGTCATTGACCGCACCGACATCGAAGCCGACCTCGGCCAGCGCGTCGGCGGCATCGGCGCCTTCATCGGGGCGGCCGGTGCCGTTAAGAACCCGCGCCCCAACGTCGCCGGGGTCCGGGCCCACCAACTCCTCACCGCGGAACACGGCCAGCATGGCCTCGGCGTCGGATTGCAGGCGCAGCACCGACACGTCCCCCTCCCAGCCGTAGTCCACCGCGAGTTCGTAGCTCTCCAGCGCGGCGGGGTCGAACGATCGGAACTGCAACGCCAGATCAACCAGAGTCTCCGCCCGCAACCCGTCGTCGAGCTGCACCGAATCCAAACCGGCGTCGACCAACCGGTTGAGCGTGAACGGGTTGCGGGCCCCCTTGGCCACTGCCCTACTCAGCGCTCCCCGGATGAACTGCTGCTGGCGAACGATGCGGCCCAGGTCCGAGGCGTCCTCGGCCACCCACTCCTCGTCCTCGACGTCATAACGCTCATAGTGGCGGGCCCTGGCGTAGGCCAACGCCTGATCGCCACGCAGGGTCACGCATCCCGGCTCGGCGACGTCCAGGCCGGTCCACTCGTCACGCACGGGGGCGTCGAAGTACACCTTCACGCCATCCACGATGTCCACCAGGGATTCGAACTGGGCAAAGTCGACCTGGGCGTAATGGTGCAACGGGATGCCGAAGTTCTCCTCGATGGTGGCGATGAGCAACTCCGGCCCTCCGTAGTACATGGCGGCGTTGATCTTGTCCTGATGGAACCCGGCGAGCTGCACCCACAGGTCCCGGGGAAAGGACACCACCGCCACCCGACCCTCAGCGGGCATGAGCCGTACCACCATGATGGTGTCGGACCGACCCCCGCCGATGTCCTCGTCTTCGCGCTGGGTCCGCAGGGGATCGTCCTCGGCCAGGCCGTCCGCGGAGTCCACCCCGACCAACAGGATGTTCAGTGGCTGCCCGACCACGGGGCCCTCATCGGCACCGGAACTGGTGGCGTCGAGCACGTGAGACAGTGCCAGCTGCTGGATAGAGGTGGCCTTGTCCTTCACGTAGAACAGGCCCGCAGCCACCACGAAACAGGACAGGCACAGCGCGATGTTGCACGCCAGGAGCAGACGCTGCGGCCAGGTACGGCGCAGCTTGACGCCGTTTGGCAGCGATGCCACAGAACCAGAAGCTAGTGGTGGCCGGCGACTCGGAGCTACCGGGGATAGTTCGGTTCGTTGTCCCAGATGTGATCGCCCCTGGTGATGGCGATGTGGGTGGCTTCCTGGCCGGGCATGGCCCCGTGAATGTGACGGGTACCGGGCGGTACGTGCACGATGTCACCGGGTGAGCACTCGAAGACGGGACCGTCGTGGTTCTGCGCCATGCCCTTGCCGGCCACGAAGTACAGCACCTGGTCCCCGGTGTGCAGATGCCAGTTGGTATGGGCGCCATCATGGAAGTGAACCCGACCATGCGCGGTCTTGGATTCCTTGTCGGCGAACACCGCCTCGATCTCCACGTGGCCGGTGAACCACTCGCTGGGCGCCTGACGCTTCTCGCGCTCCAACCGTCGGATCGGCTGCTCCTCGGCCATGTTGCTGCCCTCGCTCCCCCATGCATGCGGGCCACGCCATGGACCCACCGGAGCGCTCACCCTAGTTGGTCCCCGACGGGGCCCGGCCGGCCTACTCGTCGGTCTGCTCGACCACGGTGATGGGCAAGGTGGTGTGGCGGGCCAGGCGACGGGGCAGGTCGAGGTGCAGCCAGCGTGACACCGCGGCGGGCAGGGTTGACACGATGATCTCGTCGAAGCTGGCACGCTCGAGCACATCGAGGGTGGCGTGTAGCGGATCGTTGGGCCGCAACTCCCCCGTGGCCACCGCCCCCAGGCCCCACAGTTGTTCGAGTTGGGCTTGCAACCGTTCCTCGGCCGCGGACCAGGCGAAGTTGGTGTCAGTGGCCGCTTCGGCGTCGACCGTGCCGACATAACCGGAGAACGGATCGCCCCACACCGACGCAGAGGCCAGCCCCGGCATGATCACCGGCACCACCACATGGAACTCGGTGGGGCCGCCTCCGACGCGGGCCCGTAGCGCCTCCAACAGTTGCGGTCCAGCGGCGGTGCGATTGGCCACCAGCAGGATGCGGCGCACCATGGCCACCTCGCCACCGGGCATCACCCGACGACGATCCACCCGATAGGACACGGACAACTTGACCCGGTAGCGCTCGCCCCCCTCGGGCAGGATGGCCACGTCCTGCTCGATCACCCGGGCCACCCGCAGGTCGCCGATGGTACGGGCCAGGTCTGCAATGGCCACCCGGGCCGCGTCCTCCCAACTGTCAGCGTGGGTGGAGACGACCTGAAGGACACGATAGACGCTATGGGGATCGGGTCGGTTCACGCCGCGATCATGGGTGGTCTCGGTGAGCGCACCAGTGGCGGGAGCAGCTTGTGCCGCCATGACCGTCAGCTCCCGTCCGCATCGGAGGCGCCGTCACCCAGCGCCGACTTGAACGACAAGCGCACCTTCGAGCGGAAGGCGAACACCTGCCCGCCCTCAATCAGGATGTCCTGCTCGATGACCTCGGCGATGCGAAGGTCGTCGCTGATGGTCCGGGCCGCCTCCCGGATGGCGTTGGCGGCGGCCTCCTCCCACGAGACGTCGCTGGCACCGATCAGTTCAACCACCGAGTACACGCTTCCAGCCATGGAATCTCCTCCTCTTGGTGCGGACCCTACTTATCGACCGCTAGATAGACAACCCATACCCCGAAGTTTGTCGGGGCCAATCATGCGGTACTGTAAACCATCGATGGCCGTCTCGAGCGCCCCCCGGGGTGACACCAAGGAACGTCTCAAGACCGAGTCCCTGGCCCGTTTCCTTCAGCACGGGTACCGTGGGGTGTCGGTGCGCGACATCGCCGACGCCCTCGGGGTGACGGTGCCGGTGTTGTACTACCACTTCGACAGCAAGGACGGCCTGCTGGCGGCCATCGTGGAGCCCTTCGCCAACGACGGTGAGGCGCTGCTGACCACGCTGACCGCCGCGCCTCCCTTGAGCCGCCGTCGCTTCGTCGGCCGGGCCTTGTCCGGTTACTACGACGTGCTGGTGGCCCATCTCGACGTGTTCCGCTTCGTGGCCGCAGACCTCACCGTCCGCCACCACCCCGTGGCCGGGCACCGCTTGGCCGCCCAAGCCACCCGGTTCCTGGACCTGCTGGCGGACCCCGCGGCGGGACGTCACGGTCGGTTGTGTGCGTCCGCGGCCATCGGTGCCATTCGTCGGCCGTTGCGAGCCGCGGACGCCGACCCCGTGGCTGATCGACCCCACGTGTTGGCCGCGGCCGTGGCGGCATGCTGCATCGCCCCACCCCGATCCATCGCTGGAACCGCAGGACAGAACAGACGAAACGGCCGGGCCGCCAGCACCTAGGCTTCGCCGGCGATGCACCTGAACGAGTTCGCCGACAGCCTTTCCCCGCGCGACATGACCGGTTCGGCCGAGTTCGACTCGCTGCTGACCAGCGCCGCCGACCTGGGCATCGCCCACGACCGGGCGGTTCGCTACCTGTCCCGGCACACGGTGATCCGTTCGCAACGGTTCCACTTCTCCGAATGGGGCGAACCGGGCCGGCCCCAGATCTTGCTGCTGCACGGCGGCAACCAGTCTTCCCATTCGTGGGATCTGGTCAGTCTCCATCTGGCCGATCGATACCATGTCTTCGCTCTCGATCAGCGCGGTCACGGTGATTCAGAATGGGCTCCTGATCTGGATTACTCCATTGACGCCATGGTGGGCGACGCCGCCGCCTTCAGTGCCGCGGTGGGTTTGCAGCGCCCCATCGTGTTCGGTCACTCCATGGGCGGGCGCAACACGCTGAGCCTGGCGCTGGCCCATCGAGAACTGGCCCGGGCGTTGGTGATCGTGGACGTGGGCCCGGAGATCTCCAAGGACGGCGCCCAGACCATCCAGAACTTCGTGATCCGCAACATCGAGTTCGACGATCTGGAGGTGTTCCTCGACAACGTGGTGGCCTATGACCCGTTCCGCAGCCGGGAGCACATCGAACGTACCGTGAAGTACAACGTGCTGCGCCGGGTGGACGGCAAATACGTGTCCAAGGTGGATCATCGACGGATTCCGCAACGCAACGCCGATCTCACGCTGGATCAGATGCGCACCTTGGACCTCCCGGTGCTGGTGGTGCGCGGCGCCGAATCCAACATCCTCACCCCTGACGGCGCCGACCGGTTCGTGGACGCCCTGCCCCACGGTCAGTTGGTGACGGTGGCCAAGACCGGACACAACGTGCACTCGGGCAACACCCCCGGCTTCTTGGAGGCCATCGCCCCGTTCCTGGCCGGTCTCGACGGATAGCTACAGGATGGCCACCGCGTTGCCCGGGGAACCCAGACCGTTGGGTACCTTGAGCGGGGCGGCCACGAAGAAGAACTCGTACCGACCCTGCGCCGCACAACGCTGGGCCAGGGCGTCAAGGTCGAACATCTCCCCCAGCGCCATGCCCAGAGTCGGCAGCAACCGCCGGTGCAGCGAGCCCACCGAGGCGTCCCCGGGAACCACCTCAACCGCGGGGTTGTCGGCGCAGAGAGCGGCGGGATGGGCGTTCCAGATGAAGCGGGCCTCGTCCTCACCGGCGCGCAGGCCAGCGAATGTGGGCCCCTCGGCGTAAGCGGTCCGACCGGCGACATCCAGGCTGCGGTAGCCCGTGGTCCAACCGAAACGCAGGCACAGGATGTCACCGGGTCGCAGCGTGGTGCCCTGCGCATCGAGGGCGGCTTGCAGATCGGCGGCGCTGAAGGGGTGACCCTGCAACGGGTCATACCCACCGCTCTGTGCATCCGCCCCTGCCCCCGGCCCGGTCCGCCAGGCGCCGAGATCGATGAGCACCCCTCGGCCGGCAATGCCGTGCTGGGCCCAGCGGTCGATGCCCAACCCGTTCGGCCCCTCGGTGGGATCCTGATGACGGCCGCCCCAGTAGCCGTGCTCACGGGCCCGCACATGGCACAGCGCATCCCACTGGGTGGATGCCTGCAAGTGAAAGCCGTCAAGCCGATCGTCCATCTCATTGCGATTGAGCGCGAAGACGTGATGATCATACGCCTGGCGGCCGAACAGCGGCGGGTTCGGTTGATCGAGCGGCAGATCGAGCGAGATCACCTCACCGGTGCGAACCAACGTCGCGGCCCGGGCCACCCGTTGCGGGGTGACCAGGTTGATCGAACCCAACTCATCGTCACGGCCCCACACGTCCCAGGCGTGGCGGACCCCGATGTTCTCCAGTTCCGGCAACTCGTCGAAGCTTGGCAAACCGTGCTCGGTTTCCGCATGGTCGTGGGTCGGGGTATCGGTCACGGGGACTCCAGGGGTTGGGGGCGCGTGGCCATGCTCTGCCACAAACGTTCGGGGGTGATGGGTAGTTGGTCGATCTCGATGCCCAGCGCATCTCGCACCGCACCCGCCAGCACCGCGGCTGGCCCCAGGGTGCCGCCCTCCCCCACGCCGCGCACACCGGTGGGGTTATCAGCAGGATGGCACACGTGGCTCAACTCCAGATCCGGAATGTCGCTGGCGGTGGGCATTAGGTAATCGAGCAACGTGGCGGTTTGGAGATTTCCAGTATCGTCGTACACCAAATGCTCCAGCAACGCCCCGCCGATGCCCTGGGCGATGGAACCAGCCACCTGCCCGGTCACAATCTGGTGGTTGACGATGCGGCCGGGATCCTCCACACACACCCAACGCAACACCCGTAGCTCGGCGGTGTCGGGATCGATCTCGATGACCGCGGCCTGGGCCCCGGCGGCAAAGGCCCCCATCACCGGATCGTAGAAGCGGGTGGCTTCGAGGCCCGGGTCGATGCCCTTGGGCAACCGGTTGGTTTCCAGGTAAGCGATGCGGGCCAGCTCGGCCACGCTGGAGATGGGATCGGGCGAGCCGACCACGTACACGTTGGCGTCGCGGACCTCGACGTCATCGGGATTGGCCTCGTGCAGTTCGGCGGCGAGTTGACGGAGTTGGTCTCTGATGGCCACCGCGGCCCTATGCGCCGCACCTCCGCCGATGACGGCCTGGCGGGAAGAGAAGGCTCCGAAGCCCCACAGCGACTCGTTGGTGTCCCCGAAACGGACATCCACGTGTTCGTAGGGAACCCCAACGGCGTCCGCCACCACCTGGGCCAGGGTGGTTTCCAGCCCCTGCCCCTGCGAGGTGACCCCGGCCAACACCGTGAGCCGCCCGTCGGGGTTGACGCGCACCGTGGCCGCCTCGTGTCCGGTCCGAAACGGCATCCGGGGCCCAGCAGAGGCGGCGCGGCCCAGCCCGGTCAGCTCGTTGTACACCGCGAACCCCACTCCGATGCGGGCCGCGCCGGGGTCCTGGGCCCGCTGGCGTTGATCCCGACGGATGGCCGGCAGATCCAGCGCGTCGACCACCGCCTCCAGACACTCGCCGTAGTGGCCGGTGTCGTCCACCAGGTTGGTGGCCATACGGTATGGTACGTCAGCGGGGCCGATGAGGTTGATGCGCCGGATGTCCACCGGATCCATGCCCAACGCTGCCGCGCCCGAGTCGAGCAGGGATTCCATCACGAACACCGTGGCCGGGCGGGCTACCCCTCGGTATGGTCCCGATGGCGAGGTGTTGGTGGCCACGCCGCGCACGGTGCAGTCGTAGTTGGCCAGCTTGTACGGCCCCGGCAGCAGTCCGCCGGCCATGAGCGGCTCGAGCCCGGCGGTCCACGGATACACCGAGTACGCGCCGACGTTGCAGTCCACCTCGGCCCGGATGGCCAGCAGCTTGCCGTCCCCGTCAAACCCGGCGGTGCAACGGTAGCGATGGTCTCGGGCGTGGGTGGCGGCGCGGAGGTGCTCGCTGCGATCCTCGACCCACTTGATGGGCGTGCCCACCATGGTGCGGGCTGCGAGACATAACGCCACATCCTCGGGATACAGCACTGCTTTCACCCCGAAGCCGCCCCCCACGTCAGGGGCGATCACCCGGACGTTCGATTCGGCCAGACCCAGCAGCTCGGCCAGCAGGTTGCGGACCAGGTGGGGAACCTGGGTGCCGGACCAAAGGGTGAGCCGCTGTTCGTCCTCCCACTGCACCACCGTGGCCCGACCCTCCAGCGGGTTGCCGCCGTGCCGGTTGGTGACAAGCGTGCGATTGATCATGATCGCACTGGCGTTGAGCGCTGCCTCCACGTCCCCGGCCTGGAACCGTCGCTGCAGCAGCACGTTGTCGGGCGCGCCGACGTGCAGCGGGTTCGGGCCGCCGGGCGGGGGGTCCCAGGCCCGCACGGTGGCCGGCAGCGGATCAACCTCGACCATGACCGTTTCGGCGGCGTCCTCCGCCAGGTAGCGGTCCTTCGCTATCACCACGGCGACCGCTTCGCCCACGAAACGCACCCGGTCCCTGGCCAGCACCGGTTGGGTGGTCTCCACGTAGCCCGGCAGTGCCGAGCGGGCCACCAAGCTGACGTCGAACCCGGGCGAGGCAGCAGTAAAGACCTGCACGTCAGCGAAGGGGTCGGCAGTAATGGTGGGAGTATCGGTCCCGATGGACGGGCCGGGATCAGCCCCCGTCGTAGTGGTCATCTCCCGGGTGGTGTCAGCGCCGGCCCCGCCGTTGCCAACACCGCCGGGGTGCACCGCCCGGAGCACCCCGTGAGCCCATTCGCTGCGGACGAAGGCGGCGTGGCGCATGCCGGGCAGCTGCAGGTCGGACACGAAGCGCCCGCGGCCGCGCAACAGGCGGGGGTCTTCCTTGCGGCGGGGGGAACTCGGCACCGGAGCGGCAGGGTAGCCGGACCGACCAGCGACCGGCCGCCAACGTCGACAACGACCGGCGATCAGCCCCGGGTGACCGCGCCCATCGCGCCCTTGACGTCCGTCGAAAGAGCCGCGACCAGGACCTTTGTCGGGCAAGAGTCTCCCGGCGCACGGTAGGGTCGAATCCACGTCGATTCGCCCCTACCCTGAAAGAAGTGGTACTCCGACCGCTCACCGTGGCCGGAACGGGGTCCAGCGTTTCGATCAGAAATTGGCCGTGCCGTGCTCAGTATCCCGCGCTGGCGAACGTTGAACAGCGGTGCATCCCCTGACCGCGACCGTGTCCGTGTCCGGCCCTCCGCAGAACCTCAGCGCGGAGGCAGGCGGATGCCGCCGTCGACGCGGATGGTCTCACCGTTCATGTAGGGGTTGGTCAGGCACTCGATGACCATGGAGGCCAGCTCGTCGGCATACCCCAGCCGCTTGGGGAAAAGCACCGACTCACCGAGGTGGGCCTTGAACTTGTCGGCTTGCTCGCCGGTGCCGTAGATCGGGGTGTCGATCAGGCCGGGGGCGATGGTGTTGACCCGGATGCCGGCAGCGGACAGGTCACGGGCGATGGGCAGGGTCATACCCACCACCGCGCCCTTGGACGCCGAGTAGGACGCCTGCCCGATCTGCCCGTCGAAGGCCGCTACCGACGCCATGTTGACGATGGCGCCACGCTGCCCGTCGGCGTCGAGCGGCTCGGTTTTGCCCATGGCCGCGGCCGCCAACCGCAGCATGTTGAACGTGCCCAGCAGGTTGATGCGAATCACGAAGTCGAAGTCGGACTGCTTCATGGGCTCGTTGTTGCGGTCGATGGTGCGCCCGGCCCGACCCAGCCCGGCGGAGTTGACCAGCGCCCGCAGCGGCCCCATGTCCGATGCCGCCGCCACCGCCGCCAGGCCGTCCTCCTCGCTGGACACATCGCAGCGCACGAACAGCCCGCCAAGCTCCTTGGCCACCTCGGTGCCGCGATCAACTTGCAGGTCAGCGATGACCACCCTCGCCCCGAGGGCGGTCAACTGCCGGGCCGACGCCTCGCCGATGCCGGAGGCGCCCCCAGTCACGATGGCCGATGCGCCGTTGAAGTCGATCCTGGGCATGTTCTCTCCGTTCGAGGTGTGTTGGTGTTCGTGCGTGTGCGCTGCGTGGGTGTCCTGGTACCGCCCGGGCTGCCGCAGTTGCTGAGCGGCGGGTGCGCTAGCGCAGCATGCAGTCTCGCCCATCGGCAGCCCACGCCATCAACCGATGTCAGCCCGGTAGGTCTTTGAAGGGCACATCGCGATCCACCTTCGGCTCCGGCGGCAGACCCAGCACGTTCTCGCCCAGGGCGTTGCGCTGGATCTCGTCGGTGCCGCCGGCTATGGAGAGCGCCGGGGTGGACAGCGCGAAGTAGGCGAACGCCTCTGACGGGGCGTCGGGCCCGGCCAGCATGCCCGCCGGGCCCTGCACCGCCAGGCCCAGGTCACGCTGGCCCCGGGACAACTCCGATACTGTCAGCTTTGAAACCGGGCCCTCCCACCCCGGACGGCGGGTACCGCGCAGGCGGTTGTTGGTGGCATTCATGGCCTGACGCATGGTGTGCAATCGCACGTAGCGCTGCCGTACCACCAGGTCCGTAGCGGCGCCGGTATCGGCGAGAAGTTGCCGCAGCACCGAACCGATCCCCCGACCCTGCGCCGCGTTCGACGCCCGCGCCCCTTCCCGGGTCTGCACCTCACCGGCGGGTCGGGCCAGATCGACCCGGCCAAAGGGACCGCCCTCGTGGGAGGCGGGGTTGTAGCTGTTCTTCTCGTGCGCCAGGAACGTGCGGGTGACGGGCCAGCCGCCCTCGACATCACCCAGCCGGTCAGCGTCCGCCACCCGGGCGCCGTCGAAGAACACCTGGTTGAAACGCGAGTCCCCCGTCATCTGGCGCAACGGTTGCACGGTCACGCCGGGCTGGCGGATGGGCAGCAGGAAGAACGTGAGGCCCCGGTGCTTGGGCCGGGTCACGTCGGTGCGGGCCAGCAACATGCCGTAGTCGCACAGCTCCGCGTTGGAGGTCCACACCTTGGAGCCGGTGATGATCCACTCGTCCCCGTCACGCTCGGCCCGCACTCTGGAGGCCGCCAGGTCGCTGCCGGCGTCGGGCTCCGACAGCATCTGGCAGCACAGCCAGCCCTCCACCGCCAGGCCCCACAGGAACCGCTCGCATTGTTCGTCCGTGCCGTGCTCGAACAGCATCGGCGCCAACAGCGTGGGCCCGATGCCCGAGGGCGGTCCCAACGCCCCCACCCGCCGCCGCTCCTCCCGCACCACCCGGGCCGAGGACACCGCCAGGCCCCGGCCGCCGTGCTGCACCGGCCAGGTGGGATACGCCCAGCGGGCTTGGTGCATGAGCCGGAACCACTCGCCGGCGGGCCGATCCGGGTCCCAGGACTGCTCGTACCAGTCCCGAGCTTCGGCCCGCAGCGTTTCCAGCTCATTCGCGCTGTCACTCATGATCCTCACACCTCTTCCCCCGAGCCGCTCGGGTCCGACGCTGAACCTCGGCGGGAGCTCAGCGCAGCGTAGGGCCCGGCCCCGCCCCCATCGCCGTCCGATCTGCCACGATGCCGATGGGCGTAATCTCGGGACCGACCTGTGTCCGGGCTCCACCGCCCCAGCGACCCTCCGAAAGGACCCCCGTGAGCGGACCCTCCTCCGTCGCTTCAGGCAGCGAGCTTGGCGACAACGCCTTCGACGTGAACATCAACGCTGATCAGGGCGCCCGATACCGCCAGGCCGGCTGGTGGCGGGACCGCACCTACCTCGACGATTTCGACGACGCGGTCGCGACCTATCCCGACAAGGTGGCAATTGTGGGCCATCGTCAGGGCCAGCCCGACCCGCTGTCGGTGCTGACCTACCGGCAGCTGGCCCGGTACGTTGATCGCTTCGCCGGGGCCCTGCTGGAGTTGGGGGTGCGGCCGACGCAGGTGGTGTCCGCACAGTTGCCCAACGAGTGGACCTTCGCGGCGTTGACGCTGGCCTGCGCTCGCATCGGCGCGGTCATCAACCCGCTGGTACCCATCTTCCGGGAGCGGGAGCTGGGCTTCATCCTGGGTCGCACCGAATCACCGGTGGTCATCACTACCAGCACGTTCCGGGGTTACGACCACGCCGCCATGTTGGACCGGGTGCTGGCAGACCTACCGCCCGGCAAGCACCCGACGCACGGCTTCTCGATCGGCATCGACATACCATCTGGTAGGGTACGGCCGTTCGGCGCGCATTTTCTGGAACGCCGCTGGGAAGAAGAAGTGAGCCCGCAGCGCTTGCAGCAAGACCGCATCACGCCCGACCAGGTGTGCGAGTTGCAGTTCACCTCGGGCACCACCGGTGAACCCAAAGGCGTCATGCACACGCCGAACACGTTGTATGCCGGCACCCGGGTGTTCGCCGACGTGGTGGGCCTCACACCGCAGGACAGCATCATCATGCCCTCGACGCTGGCCCATCAGACGGGTTTCCTGCTGGGCATCGTGCTGCCGTTGAGCCGAGGCATGAAGGCGCTGTACCAAGACGTCTGGGACGTGGACACGTTCTGCACGCTGGTCCAAGACGAGCAAATCACGTTCTCCGCCGGGGCCACGCCGTTCCTGGCGGACATCGTGGGGTGTTGCGAGCGGCGGGGGCAGCGGCTCGACTCGATGCGGACCTACCTCTGTGCCGGCGCGCCGATCCCCTCCCCGTTGGTGGAACGGACCCTCAGCGGGGTGTGCGACAACCTGATCGCGCTGTGGGGCATGACCGAGAACGGCGGGGTGACGCTCACCCGCATCGGTGATCCGCCGGAGTTGGTGGCCGATTCCGACGGCACCCCGGTGGACTGGATGGACGTCCGGGTGGTCGATGCCGGGGGCGATCCGGTCGCCGCCGGAGAGGTGGGTCGACTGCTGGTCCGCGGCGCCAGCCAGACCGTGGGGTATTTCAAGCGCCGCGACCTCTACGAGGAGCAGTTGTCCGTTGCCGATGATGGCGGCGCCGCCTGGTTCGACACCGGCGATCTGGCCCGCCTGCGTCCCGACGGCGGCATCCGCATCGCCGGGCGCACCAAGGACCTGGTCATCCGGGGCGGGGAGAACATCCCGGTGGTCGAGGTGGAGGCGGTGCTGTTCGGCCACCCGGAGGTGCGGGAGGTGGCGGTGATCGGCCTGCCCGATGAGCGACTGGGCGAACGGGCCTGCGCGGTGGTGGTGCCAGAACATCCCGACCGGGAGCCGGCGTTCAGCCTGGCCGATCTGGTGGCCTGGTGCGAGCAGGCGGGCATGGCCAAGCAGTTCTGGCCCGAGCGATTGGAGCTGATCGATGCCTTCCCCCGTACGCCGTCGGGAAAGATCCAGAAGTTCCAGCTACGGGAGCGGTTCCAATGAGCGAAACCCCGGTCATCATCGAATGCGCCATCAACGGCGCCACCCGCAAGGAGCGCAATCCCCACGTGCCCCGCAGCCCCGAGGAGGTCCACACCGACGTGCTGGCCTGCCTGGACGCCGGGGCCGGCATCATCCACGCCCACAACGCCGACATCCGCCTGGTGGGCCGCGAAGCCGCCGATGATTACCTGGCCGCCTGGCGCCCGTTGCTACGGGAACGCCCCGATACCGTTTGGTATGCGACGGGGGTTTCGGCCCGTTCCATCGAGGACCGGCTGGCGCACCTGGAGATCCTGTCCGACGAGCTGGGCCCGGCCATGCCCATGGCCTATGTCGATCCCGGTTCCACCAATGTCGCCTGGCTCGGTGAGGACGGCCTGCCCACCGGCTTTAGCTATGTGCACAGCTTCGATGACATCAAGGCGTTCTTCGGCATGTGCGAAAAGCGCCAGATGGGGGCGTCGGTGGCGGTGTACGAACCGGGCTGGCTGCAGACCACGTTGCACTTCCAGCGGGCCGGACGCTTGCCGGCGGGGACCATGATCAAGCTGTACTTCTGCGGCCCGTATGACATCTTCGGTCGGGGCCGCGCCGCCAGCTACGGCCTCCCGCCCAGTACGGCGGCGCTGGAAGCCTACCTGGGCATGCTGGAGGGTACGGGGCTGCCGTGGTCGGTATCGGTGTGGGGCGGGGATCTGATGGAAACCCCCATCGCCCGCATGGCGCTCGAACGCGGCGGGCACCTGCACGTGGGCATCGAGGAGTACGCCGGGGAACGTCAACCCACCAACGTGGAGCTCATCGAGGAATGTGTGGCCCTCGCCGCGGTGGTGGGCCGCCCCGTCGCCACCACCGCCCAGACCCGCCAGCTGCTCGGTATGGGCTGACCGAGCTTGGACCAACCACCTACGGGGAGCAGCCGACAAGTCCATGCCGGCCATGGGTCGGCCCGCGGCCAGCGCCGGGATCCCGCGCCAGTACGACAGCTGGGTGATCGACAACCTCGCCGAGATCAGCGGCGCCATCACCCGCTTCCTGGCTGAGCCACCGAAGTTGGAGGACGCCGACGGCAACGTCCGTTAGGGTCGGGCCATGCACGTCGGTGTCGTCCCCATCAACTCCGCCGCCTTCATCGAACCGGCCTTCCTGACCGAGTTCGTCCAACGCCTGGAGGCGTTGGGCTACGAGTCGGTTTGGACCTTCGAGCACGTCATCCTGCCCGACGTGTACGAATCGAAATATCCCTACAACCCCAGCGGCAAGATCGCCCTGTCCGGCACCAACGCCTTTGTGGACCCCCTCATCGCCCTGACCTGGATCGCGGCTTGCACCCAGCGGTTGCGGCTGGGCACCGGGGTCAACATCTTGTCCCAGGTCAACCCGCTGTACTTCGCCAAGTGGGCCTCCTCCATCGACCATCTCTCCAATGGGCGGCTGATGCTGGGTCTGGGTGTGGGCTGGTTGCGTGAAGAGTTCGATGCCATCGGCGTACCCTTCGACGATCGCGGGCCCCGGGCGGACGAGTACATCGACGCCATGACCGCCGCCTGGACCGGAGAGACCGTGTCATTCAAGGGCCAGTTCCTGGACTGGCACGATTTCCGCATGCTGCCCACTCCGGTGCAACAGCCGAGGGTGCCCATCATCGTGGGCGGCACCTCGGGCCCCGCCATCCGCCGGGTCGTGGCCCACGGTGATGGCTGGTATGTCATCCACCGCGATCTGGAGCATTTCAAGGAGCTGATGGGCAAGCTCCATGTCGAATGTGACCGCCAGGGCCGCGACCCCAAGGAACTGGAGATCACCGCCTATTGGAACTACAGTCGGGAAGGTCTGGAGGGCGCGGCAGCCTACAAAGAGGCCGGGGTCCATCGCCTGTTGGTGAACACCGCGGCGTTGCGCATGGGCAAGCCGCTCGAGGCCATCGAGCGATTCGCCGAGGAAGCCGTCAGCCAGCTCAGCTGAAGCCGGACACCGTGCCGACCCTTCGGTTACAGCGCGGTCCGGTGATCGGGATGGGCCACGGCCCGCAACGCGTCCCGGCGTTGTTCGGGGGTGCGACCCCTGAGCTCGGCCACCCCGAACTCTGTCACCACCCGATCCACCAGGTAGCGCGACACCGTGGTGGGACTGGTCGGCGGCAACCTGTCCACGATCCGCGACACCCTTCCACCGGCGGCCGTCGAGCGCAGGGTCAGCAGGGAGATGCCGCCGGGGGCCAGGCTGGCACCGATGGCGAAGTCCGGTTGCCCGCCGGGGCCGGAGATGACCCGGGTTCCGGCCACCTCGGCGTTGACCGACCCGTCGCAGGCCACCTCAATGGCGGAGTTGATGGCCGTGAAGCGTTCCTGACGAGCCAGCACGGTGACCCCGTGGCTGTAGCGGGAATCCACCAGGTACACGTCGGGGTTGCGGTCAACCCAGGCGAAAGCTTTGGCGGTGCCCACCACCCCGGCGCTGCAATGGAACCCGGCATCGAGGCTCTTGCGCACCCCGGTGAGCGCGCCCGACGCCGCCAGATCCACCACCGCGTCGCTGATCATCCCGCCGTGCAGGCCCAGATCCACCCGGCCGTGCAGCGCGGCCAACACCGCCTCCGGTATGGCGCCGATGCCGAACTCCAGTGTGGCCCCGTCGGGAACCTGTGACGCGGCATGGGCGCCGATGGCCAACGCGATGTCATCACCCGCCGGCACGGATAGCTCCACCAGCGGATGGGACACCTCCACCAGGAAGTCAAAATCGTGGCGTTCACATTCGGAGGCCCCGAAGGTGTAGGGCATGGCCGGGTTGATCTCGGCGATCACCAGCGGGGCCCGACGCACCAGGTCCGCGGTGACCCCCGCCCCCACCCCCAAGCTGAAGCGACCCTCCGGCCCCGGCGGGCTCACCTGCACCAGCACCGCGTCCACCGCGATCGGCCCGCCCGGTTCCAAGAGCCGGGCGAACTGCCCGTAGCTGGCCGATACCGTGCGCAACGCCCCCGCGGCCCGCATGGCGTCCGTGGCCGGGGTCGGTTGCAGGCTCAGCAACTGGAACGGTGCCCCAGCATGACGAAACGGCGCCACCGGCTCGATCAGGTAGTCGGTGCACAAGGTCAAGCTGCTCCACCGGTCGTGCTGATCGGCCATGGCGCCGAGCAAGGTGGTGGGCACCGAGCAGATCGGCGCAAAGTACACCGACGTACCGTCTCGTATGGCATCAAGGGCTTCGCTCACCGCGACCACACGGCCGGCGCGACGCGGGCCAGGGGCAGGCAGGGCGGCAACGGCGTGAGAGGGGCTTGAGGTCGACATCGCTGATCATGCTGGCACACACGCCGCCGATTGACGGTCCGGCCCCTCCGTCGGGCGGCTCGATATGCTCCCACCGATCGGGCCGGGCGCCAGGTCGTGTCCCATCGAGCCGGCGACCACCGCCAGCATTTCAAACTGGGAGTCCATCATGCCTGCTGTGACCTACCCCGTCGACCCCATCGCCGCCGCCGGCGCCATCGGCCCCCTCGTTGAAGCCCACCGAGCCCAGATGGACGCCGAACGTCGGCTGCCCCGCCCGGTGGTGGACGCCATGGTGGCCACTGGCATCTTCCGGGCTGCGGTGCCGCCACACCTTGGCGGGCCAGCCTATGACCCCGTCACCCAGGTCCGCATGGTGGAGGAGTTCTCCCGCATCGACGGCTCGGTCGGCTGGTGCGCCATGATCGCCTCGGCCGGCAGCTATGTGGCGGGGTTCCTGTCAGAGGACGCCGCCAAGCGTTGGTTCGGCACGGCGGATGCCTGCCTCGCCGGGCAGTTGGCACCGGTTGGTCGGGCCCAGCGGGTGCGGGGCGGGTACCGGGCCAGCGGTCGGTTTCGCTTCGGCAGCGGCAGCGGGCACGCCACGGTGATGATCGCTGGGTGTTTGGTGTACGAGGGGGAGGACCTGGCACGCCACACATCGGGCCGTCCGGAGATGCGCTCGATGATATTCACCCCGGCGCAGTGCGAGATCATCGACACCTGGCACACCACCGGGCTGTGGGGCACCGGCAGCAATGACTATGTGATCGAGGACCTCTTCGTCCCAGAGGAGGACAGCTGGGATCCCGCCGGCAAGATGGCACTCACCGACGCGTTGTATCGCTATCCACCAATGTTCCTTTCACCCCACACCGGCGTACCGCTTGGTATTGCCAGGGCCGCCATTGACACGCTGGTGGATCTGGCCGGGGATAAAGAGCTGTACCCGGGTGCGGCCCGGGTGGCCGGGGCCCGTACCTTGCGGGATGATCCGGCGGCCCAGGAGGCCCTGGCGGTCGCGGAGGCCAAGCTGGGTGCCTGCCGGGCTTTCGCCTACGAGACCATCAACGAGCTGTGGGCCCAGATGCAGGCCGGGGAGCGCATCTCCAGCCGGGGTCGGGCCATGTACCGGGTGATGATGACCTGGATCCATCAGGTGGGCAAAGAGGTGGTGGAATCGATGTACGACACCGCCGCCGGTTCCTCCATCTATCGGGACAACCCCCTGGAGCGGGCCATGCGCGATCTGCTCACCGGCGCCCAGCATCGCATGGTGCACCCCAAGATCTACCGGCCCGCGGGCCGCCTGTTGTTCGGCCTGGAGTCCGGCGACCCGATGGTCTGAGCCGTCCCCGCGATCCACGGCACCGCAGGCGGGCCGCGATTATGGTCGGCCCCACACCGGCACCGTGGAGGTAGTGATGGCCGATCCGATGATCGTGGGCGAGCTTCGCATCGATGGGGTGATCGACGGCGGCGGTCGCTTCCGTCCCGACAAGACCTTCCGGGGCACCACGCCGGAGATGTGGGCCGCACACAAGGATCTGCTCGATGAGGACGGCATGCTGGCACTCACCATGGGCGGGTACCTGGTGCGAGGCAAGGGGCACACGGTGTTGATCGACGCCGGGTTGGGGCCGGCCTCGCTCATGGGCCTGGTGGGTGGGGCCATGATGGACAATCTGCGGGCGCTGGGCGTCACGCCGGCAGAGATCACCGACGTGATCTTCACCCACCTCCACATCGATCACATCGGTTGGGCCACCCAGTCCGGCGACATCACGTTTCCGAACGCCACCTACCGCTGCTCCCAGGCGGACTGGCAGCACTTCATGATCGACCACAAAGAGACACCGGACGAGTATCCCGGTGCCGAAAACGTCCCGGTGAATCCCCATGCGGTGCTGGTGCACGCCACCAAGCTGTTCACCACGTACGACGGATCCGGCAACATACTGCCCGGTGTGGACATCCTGGCCGCCCCTGGTCACACCCCTGGCAGCTCAGTGGTGGTGCTCTCCAGCGGGAACGACCGGGCCATGCTGTTGGGCGACAGCGTGCACTGCCCGGTGCAGCTCATCGAGACCGAGTGGGACGGGATGATGGACGTGGATCCGGCGCTGGCCAAACGCACCCGTGAAGCCCTGGCCCGCGAGATCGAGGGCCAGGACATCCCGGTGGCGGCGGCGCACTTCCCCAACCTGCGCTTCGGCCGCCTGCTCAAAGCGGAGGGCACCCGCCGCTTCGTGTTCTGATCTGAAGCGACCGACCGGCGGTCAGACGCGGGCCAGCGGGGTGGGCACACCGGTCACGCCGGGACGGCATTTGTATATACCGCCCTTGCGATCGGGTTGCTCCATATCATCGGCGGTGACCAGATACATGTCGCCCCAGTCGGGCCCACCGAAGGCCACACTGGTCACCCACTTGGCCGGCACCGCAATGGCCTCGAGCTCCTCACCGGTGGGCGATAGCTTCACAGCCCGGCGACCACCCACATGGGCCACCCACAGGTTCCCGTCGCTATCCACACACATACCGTCAGGTATCCCACGCTCGAAGGCGGCGCGGCCGATGTGGCGGCGGTTGGAAACGCTGCCATCCGCCGCCATGTCATGGGCGTAGATCCCTTTCGACGTGGAATCCACGTGGTACAACACGCTGCCATCCGGTGAGAAGCCGATGCCGTTGGTGACCTCGATGCCGCCGTAGAGCTCCTCCACCGACCCGTCGAGGTTGATCCGGTAGCACTCCCCCGGCACCTTGGGACCCTTCAGATCCTCCAGATCGCTGCGAATGGAACCGGCGTAGATGCGACCCTGGACATCCGCGTGGATGTCATTGAAGGCCCGAACCCCGTCCACCTTGAGCAGATCCCGGACCTGGCCGTCTTTCCAGTGCGCCACCGTGGGACCGGACATGACAAACCCACCGTCGGCGTGCAACACCAACCCGCCGATGCTGTGGCGGCCCGACACCAATTGCTCGATGACACCATCGGGCGACCGTCGGAACACCCCCTTGCCAGGGATGTCCGTGAAGTACAGGTTGTTGTCAGCATCGGTGCGCGGCCCCTCGACCAGGCCGTACCCCCAGCACAGCAGCTCCAGTTCCATGGCTTCCCCTTTGTTTCGTGCGACTTCCCTGCCGCGAGCGCCCGGGTACCGTAACCGCTGCGATGCGGGAGCGGGAGCCCGCCGGGTTCGCGGAGGGACCGAGTAGTACGTTGCCCTCATGAACGTGCTCGTCATCGGAGGAACAGGGCCCACCGGTCCCCACGTGGTCAATGGCTTGCTGGCCCGGGGCCATCAGGTGTCCATCCTGCACACCGGCAACCATGAGGTGGACACCATTCCCGCCGACCTCGAGCACATCCACACCAACCCCTTTCGCATCGCCGAGGTGGCCGACGCGCTGGGCGAGCGGACCTTCGATCTGGTGTACGCCATGTACGGGCGGCTGCGAGACCTTGCGCCGTGGTGGAAGGGCCGTTGCGGGCAGTTCATCGCCGTGGGTGGGGTGCCGGCCTACCGTGGGTTCGCCCGACCACAGGAGCTTTGGCCCACCGGCATGTTGAGCCCGGTACGGGAGAGCGCCGCCAGAGCCGTTGACGATGAGAACGACAAGGTGGCCAAGATCGTTGCCACCGAGGACATCGTGTTCAACGCCCACCCCGATGCCACCCTGTTCCGCTACCCGTTGATCTACGGGCCCGGCCAGATCAACCCCCGTGAATGGCTGATCGTGCGGCGAATCCTGGATGGGCGGCGCCGGGTCATCGTCGCCGACGGCGGGCTCACGTTACGTACTGCTGGGTATGGCGAGAACGTGGCCCACGCCCTGGTGCTGGCCGCCGGCAACCACAACGCCGCTGGGAAGTTCTACAACGTGGGCGACGAGCAGGTCCTCACCGCCCGCCAGACCATCGAGGTGCTGGCCGCGGCGCTGGATCATGAGCTGGAGATCGTCAGCCTGCCCGGCGAGCTGGCCACCCCGGCCCGTCCGTTCCTCAGCGGCGAGCGCACGTTGCACCACTGCACCACCGTTGACGCCATCATGACCGACCTCGGCTACCGCGACCTGGTGGGATCGGTTGACGCGCTCACCGCCACGGCCCGTTACCTGCGTGACCATCCCGTACCGCGCGGTTCGGAAACGGAGATGCGCCTGCAGGACCCCTTCGACTATCAGGCCGAAGATGCCCTCATCGACGCCTACCGAGCCGCCGTCGCCGGTCCGCAACAGTTGGCCGACGCGTTCGACCCCGACTTCCGGGACCGTTACGCCCCCGGCTCGTCCGACTGGCGCCTGGTCCCCGCCCGCAACTGACGCGCCGCCGTAGGACCGCCGGGATCGATCAGCGCCCAACCTCACCGCGAACGCCCGACATCACCGCGAACGCCCGACGTCACCGCGAACGCCCGACATCACCGCGAACGCCCGACGTCACCGCGAACGCCCGACGTCATGGCGAAGCGATGCCTTCACCCGCCGCACGACGTAGTCCGGTCGCAGCGTCACCTGCGTCCGGCCCTGTCGCGGCGGCTCTGACCCCACCAAAACCACACCACGTGATCTTGCTAGCACACTCCGACGTTTCAGCGAATCGAGGTCGATTCGGCCTGGCTGCGGGACCGCTCTAGGCGGCGGAGTGGCCGCGAAGAGCGGCGATGGTCGGCCCGCGCCGCCGGGGTGGTCCCGATACGCTGCGCGACCGTGCCCGACACGCTGCTGACCCATGACGAACTGCTCGACTGGTCCCGGGCGATGATCCCCAAACTGGCCGAACGGGCCGCCGAGGGCGAGCGCCTGCGGGCCATACCGCCGGCCACGCTGGCGGACTGCGACGCCGTCGATCTGTGGTCCTTGATCGTGCCCCGCAACCTCGGCGGCCACGGTCTGGGCCTGCGCTCGCTGTGTCAGATGGCCGCCAACCTGGCCCACGGGGACGCCTCCACCGCCTGGACGGTGTCCTTCCTCACGTTGCACAACTGGTTCGTGTTGCGGGCCCCGGCCGCGGTGCAAGAAGCGATCTTCGATGGCAAGGTCGCCATCCGCATGGCCACCCCACTGGCCCCGAGCGGCGACGCGGTCCCGGTGGAAGGCGGGTACCTGCTGGAGGGTCAGTGGCAATGGGCCACCGGCGTGCTGCACGCGGACTGGGTGGCGGTGATGGCCTTCGTCACCAGCGAGGACCGGCCCCGGGCGCCGCGGGTGTTCATGATGCCGGTGACCGATGCGAAACTGGTCGACATCTGGCACACCTCGGGGATGCGAGCCACCGGCAGCCTCGATGTTGCCGCCCATCAGCTGTTCGTGCCCGACCATCACACCATGGACGTCGAGCACCTGCGGGGTGAGGACCCGCCCGGCTTCGCGCTGCACGGAGACCGCTTCCTGCGCTATCCGATGTCCTCGGTGCTGTGTCTGTACTCCGCCGCCACCGTCGTCGGCGCCGCGGAGGCCGCGGTGGACCACTTCCGGGATCTCATGGGTCACCGGATCCTGGCCCACACCACCGGGGATCGTCAGATGGACCAGGCCACGAGCCAGGCCCGGCTGGCCGAGGCCCGCGCCACGGTGCGCGCCGCCCGGCTGGTCTGGCAGGACGCCATCGACACCCTCTGTGATGTGTACGACGCCGGCGGACAGATCCCCCGCGCCGAGCGGGGCCCGATCCGGTTGGCGGTGGCCCATACCGTGAAACTGGCCCGCCAGGCGGTGGAGATCTGCAGCGTCGGCATCGGCGCCGGGCAGTACTTCACCCACGAACCGTTTCAGCGCATCGAGCGGGACCTGAACATGCTGAAAGGCCACGTGGTCTACGACTGGGACCGGGTCGCCCAGCTGGCCGGCCGCCTCGAACTGGGCCTACCGCCAGCTCCCACCGACCTGCTCTGAGCCCAGGCCAGCGCCCGACGCCTCCCCCGATGACGTTCGACCCCGCGAGCAGACTCGGCAGCCGTGCTGGACCGGTGGTTCGCTACCCGGCCTCGGCAGCAGCTTTCATGTTGGCCAGCGTGACGCCGATGCTCTCCTTGGCGTTGGCCACCCGCTTGTCCACTTCGGCCTGGCCGTGCTCCACCATGATCGGGGACAGATTGCGCAGCTCCCACTGTTCGGTGAGCCGCGTCCCGTCCCCTTCTGGTTCGAGTTGGTAGCGCCAGTGCACGAAGTTCCCCAGAGCACCGCCGGTGATGAAGGCAAAGGCGCGTTCCTCGTCGCGCTCCACGATCTCCACCAGCGCCTTCCATTCCTGACCGTCGCGCCGGTTGATCCCCACGAACTCGTCGCCGACCGCGCCGGTGCCGGGAACGCCGTCAGCACCCTTGCGCCAGTACCCACCGGTGTTCTCCGAGGACCACTCGCCGTAGCGGTCCATGGCCGTCACCAGCCGCCACACCACCGAGGGCGGCGCGGCAATGCTGACGGCCTCGGCGTACTGGTACAAGGGCCCGGACGAGGAAGAAGACGTGCTGCTCACAGCGGCAGTCTTCCACGCCGGCCTCCTGGTGGCGCTACCGCCGGCGAAGGATGGCCGCCACCGACACCAGCGTCACCGCCGCCCCCAGCAGCTGCAGGGTGCCGGGCGCCTCATGATGGATGGGCCATGCGGCCACAATCGAGATGGCCGTGGAACCCAGCAGGATCATCGCCGTGAGGGACACCGGGACGAAGCGGACCGCCCAGCCCATCAGCAGCTGTCCCCCCACCCCCGGACCAATCAGCATCACACCCAACCACAACCAATCCGACGGGCCGATCTCGCCCAGGTGCCCGAGCCCGCCGCCGATGGCCACCACCGGTGTGACCAGCACCGCAGCCCAGATCATGACGCCCATCACGTAGTCGCCGGCGCTGAGGGACACCCGGGCCTGCTTCGAGGCCAAGAAGTACGCCCCCATGCACAGCAGCGAACCGACCGAGCACAGCACGCCCAGGGCGTTGGTGTGCACCGCCGCGCCCGCCCCCAGCACCGCCAGGGCCGCGCCGCCGATGGCCACCGCGGTCCACAGCACGAAGCTCCGGGTGACCCGCTCACCGAAGAACTTGGAGGCGCCGATCATGACCACCGCCGGCTGCAACGAGGCGATGATGGTGATGGTGGCGATGGACGCGTTCGACAGGGCGTAGAAGAAGGCCAGCGAGTTGATGCCGAAGGCCACGCCGCCGCCTACCGACAACCGCATGAGCCGAGCGTTGGGCCGGCTTCGCTGCACCGCCTGCATGGCCACCATGGCCAAGGAGCTGGTCCACAACCGGGTGAAGCTGGCAGTGAGGGGCGGCGCGCTCGATCAGCTTGGATATCGGCGGGCCGAAGCCCCACAGCACCATCACCACACCAAGTCCCAGGTAGGGCATGATGGCCGGTCCGCGATGGCCCTCGGCCAAGGCTCGGGCGGCCTTCTTGGCAGCTGGCGGCCGCTGGAGCTCAACCGCCGTGGCCGGGCCGGCGGGACCCTCAGCGCTCCGCAGCGGCCTTGATCCCTGTGAGGCTGGCACGCATCGATTCGACGTCGGCTGCGATCCGCTTGTCCATGGCCGCCCGACTGCCCTCGATCATCCGCGGAGACCGATTGCGTTCCATGGCCGGGACCAGGGCAAACACCGCCTCTGGGGACGCCGCCATGTTAATGGCACAACGCCAGGATGTGATGGGGTCCGTCACGGCGTCATGTCCAGCAGCTCCGTTGCGTTGATCGTTCGAACCGGCCGAAACTAGCCGTCGGGCCAGCGCACCGCTCCTACCGCATCGGGGCCCAAACCGCCCGTGCTCACCGATCGGCGTTCTCCGCTGCTCACCTGCGGCCCTACGACCGCTATCTTGTGGTTTCCATCGACAGGGAGGTCGGACAGGTCAATGACCGGGATCAGCCACAGCGCCGAGCCAACGGTGGGGCTTCTGGTTGCCACCTACAACGCGGCCCCCTTCGTTGATCAGACGCTGGCCGCCATCGCCGCCCAGACCAGGCTGCCGGACCAGATCGTGCTGGTGGATGACGCGTCCACGGACGACACCGTCTGCCGGGCCCGGGCCTGGCAATCCCATCTGCCCCTCGAGGTCGTGGTGCAACCCACCAACGGCGGGGTATCCCGGGCTCGCAACACGGGGGCCAAGCTGCTGGAAACCGATCTCGTGGCCATCCTCGACGGTGATGACCTGGTGCTGCCGGATCATCTCGAGCTGTTGGCCAACGAGCATCACCACCATGGCGGCATCGTGGCCCCACAGGCGTACTTCTGGGTGCCGGGTCAACGGTGCACCCCTTACCAGCGGCGCATTCGCGGTCTGAGCCTGCCCCATTCCGGGCAGCTGAGGCGCCTGGTCCACAAGAACTACGTGTTCGTGGCCTCCATGGTGTCCCGCAAAGACTTCGAGCTGGTGGGCGGCTACCACGAGGGCCCTCGCCACCAGGACATGACCTCCGATTGGGATCTGTGGCTCCGACTGGTGGCCGCCGGATGCCGGGTCCGCCAGGCGCCGTACCCCACGGTGTTGTATCGGGTCGTACCGGGCAGCATGGCCGATGACACCGTGCGGCTGATCGAGTCGGAGATCCTGCAGCTGGACCGAACACGCCAGTTCGTGCCCGGCTGGCTGGCGCCGGACATCAACCGTGCCATTCGCCATCGACGGGCCCAACTCACCGTCCTGGCCCAAGCCCGCAGCGGGGAACGATGGCCCCTGGCCCGGCTCGCTGCCGGTTCCGGCGGTGGCGACCCCCGCAACCGCCTCAGGGCGTTGAGCGCTGCCGTCGCACCACGCTGGTCCGCCAAGCTGGTCCGCCAGCGCGGGGCATGGTGAAACCAGCAGCATGATGAAACCGGCAGCACGGTGAAACCGGCAGCACGGTGAAACCGGCAGCACGGTGAAACCGGCAGCACGGTGAAACCGGCAGCACGGTGAAACCGGCAGCACGGTGAAACCGGCAGCACGGTGAAACCGGCAGCACGGTGAAACCGGCAGCACGGTGAACGGCAGCCCGGCAGCACGGTGAAACCGGCAGCACGGTGAAACCGGCAGCACGGTGAAACCGGCAGCACGGTGAAACCGGCAGCACGGTGAAACCGGCAGCACGGTGAAACCGGCAGCACGGTGAAACCGGCAGCACGGTGAAACCGGCAGCACGGTGAAACCGGCAGCACGGTGAAACCGGCAGCACGGTGAAACCGGCAGCACGGTGAAACCGGCAGCACGGTGAAACCGGCAGCACGGTGAAACCGGCAGCATGGTGAAACCGGCAGCATGGTGAAACCGTGAAACCGGCAACACCGTAGGACCCATCACGGTGCAGCGGTCGGGGCGGCGGGTGTCGGCCGCCGCTACGGTGACGAGATGGCCGACATCTCCTATGAGCTCGACGGGCGGGTAGCCCATGTCACGCTGCAACGACCAGAGAAGCTCAATGCCATCACAGCCGATCTTCAGCAGGAGTTGCTCGAGGCGCTGCGTCGGGCCGAGGCGGACCCCGCGGTGCACGTGGCGCTGGTGGCCGGCGCCGGTCGGGGGTTCTGCTCGGGTTATGACCTGACGGGGGGCAACAAGATCGGCGGCGGGGTCACCGGGGACCGCGACTGGCTGGAACAGGTGCTGCGGGGGTGGTTGGCCATCTGGGATCTGCGTCTGCCGGTGATCGCCAAGGTCCACGGGGTGTGCCTGGCCGGCGGTACCCAGCTGGCCGCCATCTGTGACATCACCTACGTCACGGAGGACTGCAAGGTGGGCACCCCGCAGCTGCCGTTAGGCGCCGGCTACGTGTCAGCCTTTTGGACCTGGTTCGTGGGTCCCAAGAGGGCTAAAGAGATGTTCTTTCCCACCGGCATGATGATCACCGGGAAGGAGGCCACTGAGTGGGGCCTGTTCAACCGGGCGTTCCCCACCGATCAGATCGATGCCGCCACCGAGGCCTACGCCGCCCGGGTGGCCCGCACCCCCAAGGACATCCTGGCGCTTCAGAAACAGGCCATCAACCGCAGCCAGGAGCTGGCCGGGTTCCGTAACGCCATCATGCAGGGTGCGGAGATCGACGCCATCGCCCACGTCTCCCCGTCGGTGCGGATCATCAACAAGTTCATCGCCGCCAATGGGCTGCAGGAAGCGCTGCGGGCCTATCAGGCGGGCGAGCTGCTCTGAGCGAAAGGGACGATCCCCGATCATGACCTTCAACACCACCATCACCAGCCACACCCATTCCCATACCATACCTGCTGGTACCGATACCATACCTGCTGGTACCGATACCATACCTGCTGGTACCCATACCATACCCATTGGCACCCGCGGCACACCGTCCGGTATCCATACGACACGGTATCTTGCGGCAGGGCCCGAGGATGGGCCGCTGCTGATCTTCGTGCACGGCTGGCCCGAGTTGTCCATCAGCTGGCGTCATCAGCTGCCGGTCTTCGCCGGACTGGGCTTCCGGGCCATCGCGCCGGACATGCGGGGCTACGGCGGCTCCACGGTGTACCCCGAGCTGTCCGATTACGGGCAGCGTCATGTGGTGGCGGACATGGTGGCACTCCTCGACGGGCTCGGCGCCGAACAGGCGGTGTGGGTGGGTCACGACTGGGGCAGCCCCACCGTGTGGTCCCTGGCCAGCCACCACCCCGAGCGCTGCGCCGCGGTGGCCAGCTTGTGCGTGCCCTACCGCACCATCGAGTTGGGCCTGGAGCACATCGTGTCCCTCGTCGATCGGACCGTCTACCCGACCGATGAGTATCCCCTGGGCCAATGGGATTACATGGCCCACTACGAGGAGGACTTCGAGCGGGCCACGCAGGTGATGGACGCCAACCCCTACAACGTGGCCAAGGCGCTCTTCCGCAAGGGCAACCCGCGCGGTCAGGGCAAACCAACGGGTACGGCGATGGTGCGGCGCAATGGCGGTTGGTTCGGGGGTGCCGACCAAGCGCCGGATCTGCCTGCCGATCACGACGTGGTGACGGAGGAGGATCTGTCGACCTACGCCGAGGCGCTGGCTCGCAACGGCTTCCGGGGACCCAACGCCTACTACCGCAACCACACTGCCAACGCCGAGTACACCGCGGACGCCGTGAACGGGGGCCGCTTGGACCTGCCGGCGCTGTTCGTAGCCGCCACCTACGACTACACCTGCGAGACGGTACGGTCCGAGATGGCCCAGCCGATGCGTGAGCACTGCGGGGACCTGACCTGCCATGTGATCGACAGCGGCCACTGGATGGCCCAGGAACGCCCGGCGGAGCTCAATGCCACCCTGGCCTCATGGCTGGCCCGCAGGGTGGCGCCGGTGTGGCCCCAAGCGCGGCTGCTTCCATGAGCCCGGAGCTGCAGCGCGAGGAACCACGGGGAAAGCGCTAAGAACTGCAGGAAAGCATCGAGCAGCCGACCCGGTTTCGGGCCCATTCAGGACGACGGTAGGAGAAGCGCTCCCGGCCCGGTTGCTCGTCGTAGGGCTGACGCAACACGTCGAGCAACTCGATGACCGCGGCGGGGTCACCGGCCTCGGCGGCGTCGATGGCTTCCTGCGCAAGGTAGTTGCGCAACACGAAACGGGGGTTGAGTCCGTCCATTCGGACCCGACGTTCGGTGTCGGTCAACCCACTGTCCCGAGCCCTGACCCCCCAGGTTCGCAGCCACGCCGCCATCTGGGTCCCGGCCGGACCGGAGAGGTCCTCGGCCCGGTACCAGGCGTCCTCGATGGGGGCCAGCAGCTCCCGGTCCCCGAGACCGTCCATGTCGTCGGAGCTGCCGGTGGCCACCTTGGCCAGGTCACGGAAGAACAACACCTGGTCGATCTCGGCGGCTTGCAGGGCAGCGAACAAGGCTTCGACGCTGCCCGAGTCCTCATCGCGGAACCCGCCCCAACCCAGGCGGGCGGCCACCATGGTCTGGAACCGACTTTGATACTGGTCGGGATAGCGATCGAGCGCGGCCTGCAACGGCGAGGGATCATCCATCAACGGCACCAGGGCATTGGCCAGCTGCCACAGGTTCCATTGCACGATCTGCGGTTGAGCCCCGTAGCGGTACCGGCGGGTGCCGGCATCAGTGGTGTTGGGCGTCCACCCGGGCTCAAAGCCCTCCAACCAGCCGTAGGGCCCGTAGTCGATGGTCAGTCCCAGAATGGACAGGTTGTCGGTATTGAGCACGCCGTGCACGAACCCCACCCGCATCCAGTGCACCACCAGCTCGACACTGCTGGCACAGACCTCATCGAACATCGCGGACACCTGCTCGGAGATCGGTGCACCCGGATCGATGTGGCGGAAGTGATGTCGGACCGTGAACCGCACCAGTCCTTCCAACAGCTCGAGGTCATCGCGAGAGGCGGGCAACTGGAAGTTTCCGAAGCGCAGGAAGGAGGGGGCCACCCGGCACACCACCGCTCCGGGCTCGGGGCCCGGGTGGCCGTCGTACAGCACGTCACGCACCACCTGATCACCGGTCTCGACCAGGCACAGGGCCCTGGTGGTGGGAATGGCGAGATGATGCAGGGCCTCACTGCAGAGGAACTCCCGGATGGAGCTGCGCAACACCGCCCGCCCGTCCGCCCCCCGGGAGTATGGCGTGGGCCCGGCGCCTTTGAGCTGGAGGGTCTGGGATTCGCCATGACAGTCCCGCACTTCGCCCAGCGCTATGGCCCGACCATCACCCAGCTGGCCGGCCCAGTTGCCGAACTGGTGGCCTCCGTAGCACGCGGCATACGGGTCGGTATTGGCGGGGAGGTGGTTGCCGCTGAAGAGCTGCGCCATGGCCGCCCGTTCCGCGCCTGAGTCCCATACCGAGCGGTCCATACCGAGGAGTTCGGCGACCTCCTCGGACACCGCCAGCAGTTTCGGCGCTGCCACCGGGGTGGGCCGGACCCGGCTGTAGGCGGCGCCTTGCACCGGTCGGGGCACGTTGGTGAGATCAGCGTCCCCGGGCAGCTCGGTGGTGAAGCGACGCTCGAAGCGCAACTCGCTGACCGATCTGATGCGGGCGTCGGACCGCGAGTTGGAATCCATGGCCCCACAGGCTACCGGCCGCCCTCCGCCCGCCAAGCCCCCCAGGCCCGTCGCGCCCGCCGATCAACGAGCCAGCACCAGCAACATCACCGCCACAACGGCGAGGGTCAGACCGACCACGTGGCGACGGCACAGGCGCTGATGGTCCACGACCAGCGCCAGCAGGACCGTGACCACCGGATAGAGCGAGGTGATCACCACCACCACGGAGAGGGCGAGGTAGTGGGTCGCGACCAGGAACGAGGCGGCGGCGATACCGTCGAGCACACCGGCGAGCACGCTGGTCCATCGCGAACCGTCCGCGGGGAGCACCGTGGTCCTGGTCAGCAAGGCCGCCAAGACGAACAGGCACACCGAGGCGGTGCGGGCGGCGACCATCGGCCAGACGCCGGCGTCGGAGCCGGTTTGGTCCAGCAACACGAAGAACAGGCCGAAGCCGATGCCAGAGAGCAGCGCCTCGCCGAGCCCCGCCCGACCGACCCGATCTGCCCGACCGACCCGATCTGCCCGATCTGCCCGAACAGCCGGATCTCCCCGAACAACCCGATCAGCCCAGCCCGTTCGAAGCACGGATTCGCGGCTCAACCCGTGCAGCGCCACCCAGCCGATGGCGGCGGCGCCGGCTCCGGCGAGGAGCGCGGCCCCCAGCGAGCCATTGGTGCTGAACGGCTTGGGCGAGCCACTGGTTGAGGCTGCGGCCTGGAACACCACGCCGAGCAGGGAGATGGCCAACGTCGCCGGGAACACGGCGGCCGCCACCCCCGCCGCCCACGGGACCGAAGAAGATCGAACCCGCCCGGCGGCCATCGCCATCGGCCCGGAGACCGTTGGGGCGTGTGGCGCTGCCTGGCGTGTCGGCTCCAACTCGTCACCGCCATTGGACGCCGCGCCGTCGCCGTCTTCGCCTGATTGGCCCCTGCGGCCGGGCTCTCCACTCTGCTCGCCGTCCCCGGTCATGGAAATGAGAAGGATGGCCAGCAGTCCCACGCCCATGCCGAAACCCGAGGTAGCAGAGAGCGGCGATCCACGCAGCAGGGTCCACAACAGCGGCAGCGTCGCGGCCCCAACGGCGGTGATCGGCGCTACCAGGGAGGCGCGACCACGGACGAGACCACGGAACAGCAGGGCTGCGCCCACTCCGGCGCTGATGCCCGCACCAGCGCCCCACAGCAGATCAGAGCCCAGCGGGCTGCCGCGGATGGAGAACGCCGGAATCGACACGTCTAATCCCAACCACTGCGCGCCGGCGGGATGGCGCACCACAACGGTTGGCAGCGGCCACCGAAGGGCCATGAGGGCAATGCAACCGAGCGAGACCAAGTGGGTGACCATCACGACGGCTATCACCGGCGAATGACGGCTGGCCCGACCAGCTGCGAAGTCCGAACTGCCCCAGCCCAGCGCCGCAGCCAGCGCCAGCAGCAGTGCCACCGTTACCGGGCCGTCGAGTCGACCGACCCGTGCAAGCCAACAGAGACCGACGCGTCAGGCCCGAGGGCACTGGCAAGGGGCGGCAGGGCAGGCGTGCTGGCGCTCAAGAGCATCCGACGCCGTTCGCCGTTGGTGGTGAGGATCTTCTCGGCCGCGACCCCGGCCATCCAGTCCAGCTCGCTGAACTCGGGACGCTTGAGAACCCGTTCGAGCACCGCCGCCTCGACCAGGCGACCAGGCGAGAAACGGGCGAAGGGGCTATGGAAATGGCCATCGAAGATACGGTAGCTGGACCCGTCGAGCAGCGCGATGACATAGGCCGCGACCGAGTCATCCACGATCAACGTTGTCAGCTCCACCGCACCCATAGCCGCGTGATCCATTAACAAGCCACGCCACTGCTGCTGCTCCCGGGGATCATCGAGGTCGCTGATGGCTCGGGTCAGGTGGTCACGTTCGAGGTGAATCGCGGACAGTCGCGGCAGGAGCGTGCGAATGTCGCGCTCATTGCGGGTGACGTCGATGCGATGCTCGAAACCAGCAGCATCGAGCCGTTGGTAGGCGCGACGGATTTGTCGTTGCATGTTCGCCGAGAGATGGTCGCTCAGTGAGCGACGGTCCGCGAAGGAGACCAGCGGCACCGCGAGCTCGTCGGACAACGTGGCGTCCATCACCTTTCGATGCAGCAACCCAGCTACCGGGTCGTGCTCGGGAAGTTGGGCGAGGCGCAGTTGCCAACCAAAGGGAAGATCCGCCAGATGGGCGGCGATGCCCCGGGCCAGCAGACGGGCCTCACGCGGGCCGCGCGCCGGCAGGAACGCCCCGCCGATCGGGCCGTCGCCGAGGGCCACGATCTCAATCAGGCCGCGGTCTTGTCGCTGCGCCAACAGTGCCAACGCGTCGACGCCTGTCCCCTTCCGGGGGCGCACGATGAAGGACAGCGGCTCCCATTCAGGATGGGTCTGCGCCCACCCACGGAGCCACGGCAACCGACCGGGCAATGGCACTGCCAGCTCGCCGTGCAGCTGGCCAATGGACTCCTGCAGCGAGGAAAGCGCGGTGAGGCCGCGAAGGGTCTGCACCTCCAGGACCCCGCTCTTGCGAACAACCTTGTTCACAAACGGCGTGTCGCGTTTGAGCATCGACCCGAAGTCCTCGGCGCTGAGCGGCGGGGCGAAGTAGTAACCCTGACCCGCCGCGCAGTTCAACTCTCGCAGCGCTGCGTACTGGGCCGCGGTCTCGATCCCCTCCGCCACAACGTCCACATTGATCGTGCGGGCCAGGTCGACGATGGCCTTGACCAGGGAGTCCGACTCCGGTGTTCCCGCGAGCTCTTGCACGAATGATCGATCGATCTTGATGGTGTCGACGGAGAACCGACGCAAGTAGCTCAGCGAGGAGTAGCCGGTGCCAAAGTCATCGATGGCGATGCGCACGTTCATCGCTTTGAGCCGTTCCAGAACCCGGGTACCGCGAACGGTGTCTTCGATCAACAGCGATTCGGTCAGCTCAAGGGTCAGTGATGACGCCTCGAGACCCGATTCGGCCAGCGCGTCCGCAACATCACCGAAGAGGTTCGGATCGTTGAGCTGGCGAGCGGAGAGATTCACGCAGACCCGCGATGGAGCACCGGCGGGATGCTCCTTGCGCCAGCGGACGACCTGGCTGCAGGCCTCCCGAAGCACCCACCGGCCGATGGGGACGATCAGCCCTGACTGCTCCGCCAGCGGAATGAACCGGGTCGGCATGATCAAACCCCGAGTGGGGTGAATCCAACGCAGCAATGCCTCCACACCGATGGTGCGGCGATCCTCCATGCGCACGATCGGCTGATAGTGGACCTCCATTTGCCCGCGGTCCAACGCTTGCTGCAGATCCGTGCGCAACTCTAGGATCTCTTCAGCATCCAGGTGCATGGAGGCATCGAAGAACTCAACGCGGCCCTTGCCCTGGTTCTTGGCCCGGTACATGGCTGCGTCCGCGGCGCGCAGCAACGTCTCGGGCCGCTGCACGTGGTCCAGCTTCTCAACGGTGATGCCGACGCTGCCCGATACCCGAACCTCCCGGCCGGCGAGATCAAACGGCCGGGCCAATGCGTCCTGCACCCGTTGTGCGACGGCCAGAGCATCCTGGCGATCGACGGCGGATTCGATCAGCACCGCGAACTCGTCACCGCTCAGGCGGGCGACCACGTCCTCGTTGCGCACACATTCGCCCAACCGGTCAGCCACCGTCCGCAACAACTCATCACCGACCTGATGGCCCAAACTGTCATTGACCATCTTGAAATCATCAAGGTCGATGAACAACACCGACACAACACCGTCGCCGCCGGACCCCACGAATCGCTCAACGCGTTCGTTGAACAACACCCGGTTCGGCAACCCGGTGAGGGGATCGTGACGGGCGTCGCGCCTGGCGTTGGCCTCGTTGCGTTGCACGATGCGCATCAGACCCATGAGCCGGCCCAACACCAGCAGGAACATCACCGCCGAGGACGTGGTGGTCAGCCACTTGTCGATGGGCTCACCCCAGATCAGGTCGATGGCCGGAACCGTCACCACCACCAGGCAGAGCACCAGCAAGCGGGGCCGGGCCAGGTTGCTCTCCCCGGTCTTGATGACCTCCGGTGCGGCGCCGCAGCTCGGATGCAACGCCGCCGCACCGATCAGCGCATAGAAGCCCATCCAGAAGGCGTCGGCCACCCCGCCGGTCTGGAACAATCCGGCAGAGTTCAGCACCCCGTAGATGGTGTCCGCCACCAGCAAGCTGCAGAGCCCGCCGGTGAGCAACGCGAAGCACGGCTGACGCAGGTGCACCGCGGCGGCGAGGCGGGCGGCCACCGCGATCAGCGCCACGTCCATGACCGGATACGCGATGGCGATGAAGCGCGCCGCCAGGCCGAGTGAGGTATCCGCCAAGTAGGAGTCCATGACGAGCACGCCCAAGATCGCGAACGTCGCCACCGCGATGACGCCGGCGTCGAGCAGGCCAGCCCAGTCACGCCCCGGGCCCCGCTGACGCAGCAAGGACACGAGCCCGCAAATGACAAGGGGATACATGCCCAGGAAAAACAGATCAGCGAGAGACGGGAAGGGCGTCGTCTCACTGACCGCTTCGAGAATGTAGTAACAGATGTCCGCCGCCAGGAAGGACGTGGCGCCCGCGGTCAGCAGCTTCCATCCCTTGGACTGGGCCGGCCGGTTGCAACGGATGCCGACGATCAGCGCAATGACCGCGGACAGTCCGAGGCCGTTGTACAGGATGATCTTGGACGCCAGGGACTTCGGTAGCAGGAAGTACAGCGACCCGAGGACCACCGCCATCACCAGGTACCACCACCAGAGGTGCCCGGGAAGGCGGCGCGAATCGTCCCCGGATGGGGCCGCGGCCGACGCCGGCTTGCCCGGCCGGAGCCGTTTCCCGCTATCCCCTGTTGGGAGACCCATCCGTGCACCTCATGTACGTGTGGCGGCTGGATCGGTTGGTCCGATCGGCGCCGCGCCGGCTCGTCCCCAGCGCACGTCCTGTGCGGCTGGTCACGCACTCCGCAGATCGGTATTCGAGCCGTCGCGCTCGAAGCCGGGGGGCACCACAAGGAGCACAACCCCCCACGTTGGAGAAGCTGGCGTCATCTGATTTGGCCGGATCTCTCGCAGCACTGGCGTGCTACCCCGGCGGTCCTCGCGTCAGGACCAACACCAGGACTCTCACCGGGATCTCACCAGGCCGGCGACGCGCACCACGTCGCTGGACCGGCCTCCGTCAGGGGTGACCGGTCAGAACGGCGCCGCGAACCGACCTTTGGCGCTGGGGGCGTGGCGGGCCAGCTCGATCTGATCCCCGTCGGCTTCGGACACGTCGCCCTGGGCGAAGGCCCGGTTGTACCCCCGTAGCTGGGTCTTGGTCATGTGCACCGCCGTGGCCGGCAGGGCCAGCAGACGGCGGACCCATCCTTCGAGGGCCTCATCGAGCAGCTCGGGTGCCACCGCCTGGTGGGCCAGGCCCCATTGCTCCGCCCGCACACCGTCTACCCGTTCGCCCAGCAAGATCATCTGCCGGGCCCGGGCCATGCCGATCTCCTGGAACAGCCGGGGCGTGGCGGCCCAGGTCAGCGGCACCCCCAGCTCCACCTCCGGATACCAGAACAGGGCGTCGGCGGCCGCCACCCGGAAGTCACAGGACAGGGCCCACACACACCCGCCTCCAGCCGCGTGACCCTGGACCCGGGCCACGGTGGGGATGTCACAATCCTCGATGGCCCGGGCGGCCCGGCGTCCCAGATGGGCCCGCCAGCGGACCTCGCGCTCGCTGCGGGGCGGCTCAAGCGGCTGATCGTCCGGCTTTCGATCCGCCCCCGAACAGAACGAGAGGCCACGACCGCCCAGCACCACCACCCGGGTCTCGAAGTCCCGCTGCAGGGCCTCGAACACGTCGCCGACCTCACGCCGCATGCGATCATTCACCGCGTTGCGACGCTGTGGCCGGTCCAGCCAGACATGCAGCACCTCGGGCCGGGCCGGATCACGTTCCAGGGTCAGCGTCTGATAGTGGGGTGCGGCAGGCTGGGAGTCGGGCACGCCGGGATCGTAGAGCCATGCACTCTCTCGGTCCGGCCACTCTCGGTCCGGCCACTACGGTGCGGACGATGCCCCGAACGCGGACCCGCTCATGAGCTCGGTGCGGCCACCGCCGGAGACGTCGAAGCGGGGGCCGGTTCCGTCTCGGGACGGGTTGGAGGCGGTGCCCCGACGCACGTGGTGGGCGCTGGCGGTGGTGGCCTCTGCGTTCATGTTGACCTCCATCAACGTGACCGGCACCAACATCGCCTTTCCGTCCATTGAACAGGACTTCTCCTCCACGCCGCGCACCACGCTGGCCTGGGCGTTGTCGGGCTACAGCATCTCGTTGGCGTCCTTCATGGTCCTGGGCGGCCGGCTGGCGGATCAGTTGGGCCGACGAAGAATCTTCAACCTGGGCGTTCTTGTGTTCCTCGCCGGGTCGTTGTTGTGTGCCGCGGCGCCGCTGGCGGAACTGTTCATCGCCGGACGGGTGGTGCAGGGCCTCGGTGGCGCGCTCATGGTGCCGTCCTCCCTGGCGCTGGTTCTGCCGTTGTTCCCTGCCAGTCGGCGCACCTCCGCCGTGGCCACCTGGGCCGCCACCGGGTCCGCCGGAGCGGCTCTGGCACCAAGCGTGTCAGCGGTGGTGGTGGAGCTCAGCAGCTGGCGGGTCGTGTATCTGCTGACCGTCCCGGTGGTGGTGATGGTGTTGGTGGTCGGGCCCCGGCTGCTGGTGGAGTCCCGTAGTGCCGCCACCACCGGACGCATCGACCTGCTGGGCATACCGCTTGGTACCGGGGCGATCATGTTGTTGGCTTTGGCCATCATCCAGGGCCCGCGCTGGGGTTGGACCAGTGGGGCCATAGTGGGTTGCCTCGTCGGGGTGGCGCTGCTGTTCCCGTTGTTCGTGGTGCGCTCGTTGCGTCACCCGGCGCCGCTGCTCAACCTGCGCATCTTCAAGGTCCGTACCGTGTGGTCTGCCAACCTGGCCAACGTGTTCATGTCCATGATGGGGCTGTCGATCTGGTTGGTCTGGCCCCTGTTCCTGACCCAAATCTGGGGCTATTCACTGTTGAAGGCCGGCGTGGCCATCACCCCCGGACCGGTCGCTTCTGCGGTGGTGGGCGTGGCGGCGGGACGGTTGGCTGACCGCCACGGACCGCGGCTGTTGATCACGTTCGGTTCGGTGTTCCCGATCCTGTCCCTGCTGTGGATGGTGTGGCGTTTCGGGCCCGAGCCGCACTACCTCACCGGCTTCCTGCCGGCCACCATCCTGTTCTCCATGGGCTTCGGGCTGACATTCTCGCCACTCAACGCCGCGGCCCTTCGGGGCGTAAACCCCGACGCCTTCGGTGAGGCCAACGCCACGTTCAACACCGTGCGCAACCTCGGCGGCGGGCTGGGCATCGCCATGGTGGTGGCGCTGCTGGGCAACAGCCAGCCCATCCCCTTCGAGCGCTACGACCACACGTTCTTCGCCATGGCCTTCCTGGGCATCGTGCCCGTGGTCGTGGTGGGGCTGTTCTACCCCCGCCGCTGATCGATGCTGGTCCCTGGGCCGGGCGCTGCGGCCCACGGTTGGGTACGGTGCGGTATGCGCCTCACGCGGTTCCACACCACCACCGAGGGCGGGTCGGTCTTTGTCGACCTCGACATCGACCTACCCCACGCCCGCCACGATCCCCAGGGCCACCTGATCCGGGCGTCCAATCGCTATGCGTCGCCATCGGTGCAGTTCGCCGAGCTGCCCGAGGGTCTCGACCAGACCTGGCACCCGGCGCCGCGCCGTCAGATCGTGGTGGTGCTCTCTGGCACGTTGGAGGTGACCACCAGCGACGGCACGTCCCGACGCTTCGGGCCGGGCCAGCGCTTCCTGGCCGACGACATGGGCGGCAAGGGCCATCTCACTCGGGCCGTGGACGGCGCAGTGCAGGTGCTGTTCGCGCCCATGCCGGCCGAGGTCGACCTCCTCGAGTGGGCCGCCACCGGTTGACAGCCGGACTCGACGGGCGCGCTACCGTCCCCCGCCGTGAACCCCAGCAGCACCAACAGCCCGTCCGGCAGCTTCGACGACGCGGATCGCGCTGCGGGCCGACGGCGAGGGGCACTTCGTGGCCGACATTGCCGAAGGGTGGGACGTGCGCGGCAACCCCCACGGCGGGTACCTGCTGGCGTTGGTCGCCAGCGCCATGGGCCAGGTGGTGACCCAACCCGACCCGTTGACGGTGTCTGCCACGTACCTGGCGCCGCCCCGTTTCGGTGAAGCGGAGCTCGAGGTGCGGGTAATGCGGGCCGGTCGTCGCCAGAGCACCGTCTCGGTACGACTGATCCAGGACGACATCGAACGGGTCAACACGGTGGCCACATTCGGGACCCTTGATGACGCGCCACCGCAGCTCTACGCCGCCGAACTGGCCTCGCCACCGCCTCTCCCCCGACCCGAGCACTGCCTGCCGAGCGAGCTGATCAACCAGGCCGAAGGGATGGTCGTCCGGCTGCACGAGCGGCTCGAGCTGCGCTTTCACCCCGACACGGGCTGGCTCGTGGGACAGCCCAGCGGCCGGGCTGAGCTGCACGGCTGGCTGCGTCACAGCGACGGGCGGGCGCCGGATCCGCTGGCCCTGCTGATGTTCTCCGACGGCATGCCCCCCTCGCTGTTCGAAGCGGTCGGCCGGGGCAGCGTCCACACGCCGACCGTGCAGCTGACCACCCACCTCTTCAGCCTTCCCGAAGCAGGCTGGGTGCAGGGCTCCTTTCGCACCAGGGTGTCCGCCGGAGGGTTCCTTGACGAGGACGGCGAGCTGTGGGACTGCGCCGGCAAGCTGGTGGCTACCACCCGCCAGCTGGCGTTGCTGCGCACCCCGGAGGACTGACCGCGTCCGGGCCGCGCCGCCGTGACGCTCGGTTCCCCGCCCGTTCTCAAGCCCGTCCCGCCTGGAGCCGATGCTCAATCGATGGACAAGGAGGTGGCGTCCGACAACGCACCGGTTCACCGTGATGGTGGATCGGCACGCAGCCAGGCCAGCGACCTGGAGTTGCGGACCTGGCAGGCCCGGCCCTGGGTGGCGCGGGCCATTCGGACCGCCCGAGCCGCGCTGACTCTGCTCGTTGCGGTCCTCGCCATCCGTATGGTCGCCACCCTGGTCCCGCAGCCAGAGGCGCCGGCGCTGCTCATCGGATGGCTGGCGATGCTGGTCGCGCTGTCACTGTCCATCGTGCAGCTCATGGACAGGGGAACCCGCCGCCTCCTGCCATTGGCGATGCTGTATCAGATGTCCCTCGTCTTTCCGGACCGCGCCCCGCAACGTTTCAGCACGGCGCTGCGACAGGGTCCGGCCGGGTCCGGTCGAGGCGGCAGCCAATCCCCTGACGCCGGGGCCGACCTGGTGATGTCGCCGACGGTCCAACAGCACGCCGAGCATGTGCTGGCCCTGCTCAGCGGTCTCACTGGCCACGACCGACGCACCCGAGGCCACACCGAGCGGGTTCGGGCCTACTCCCAGATGATCGGGACCGAGATCGGCCTCCCCCGTGAGGAGGTCGATCTGCTGGCCTGGGGTGCGATGCTTCACGACATCGGCAAACTCCACGTCCCGCCGGAAGTGCTGAGCAAGGCCGGCGCTCCCACCGCCGCGGAATGGGCTGAGCTCCGTCGCCATCCCGAATGCGCCGAGCCATACATCGAGCCGTTGCGTGACTGGTTGGGCCAATGGGCGGACGCCGCCACCCAGCACCACGAACGCTTCGACGGCACGGGTTACCCCCACGGGCTGGTTGGAACAGAGATCTCCCTCTCCGGGCGGATCGTGGCCATCGCCGACGCCTACGACGTGATGACCTCGGTCCGCTCCTACAAGCGGGCGCTTCCGCCGGCCGTGGCCCGAGCCGAGCTCAGCCGCAACGCCGGCAGCCAGTTCGACCGCCAGCTGGTCCGGGCCTTCCTGGGGGTCTCTGTCGGCCGGTCACGTCTCATGTTGGGGCCGCTTGGATGGTTCTCGCAGCTTCCCGAGGTGCTGCACATCCCCCTGGCCAGCGCCATGTCCTCGGTGGCGTCGGGCGCGGTGGCGACCGTCGCTGTGGCGACCATGTCGCTGGTGTCGGTGCTGCCTGGGGTCCTTGACGCCCGGTCGGACTCGACGCCCGGGAACCAAGCAGCGGACGTCGAAACGGTGGCCACCTCAGAGGGGACCGGCACCGAGCCAGCCGACAGCGCGGACGGACCCGACGGACCCCGAGGCATCGACCCCCGGGAGCTCACGCGCCGCGACCCACCTCCCGCTTCCGAACCAGGTCCCAATTCTGATCCGGGCCCTGCGACGACCACGCTGGCGACCACGCCCGAGGGTCCGGTCCCATTGACCACGGCCGCTGCACCGGACCCCGGCAGAGAGACGGTTGATCCCGGCGATCCGCTCGGCACGACCACCGTCCCAGACCCCCAGACCACCGTTCCAGACCCCGAGCCCACCACACCGACCGCAACCACCACGCCGGCCACCACCGTGCTCACCTCAACCCCCGCGACTGGCTTCGCAGCGGACGACACCGCGACCGCTATCGCGTTCGGACCCGTTGTCGTCATTCCGGTGCTCGACAATGATGACTTCAGCAGCTCGGCACCGGTCAACACCACGCTGGTGATCGTGACATACCCAAGCCTGGGGCTGGCTTGGGTCAACGGCAACAAGATCCGCTATTTCGCCGGCCCCGTGCCCGGAGCGGATGCATTCACCTACCGCATCTGCAACGAAGCCGGGGCTTGTGCTGAAGCCGCGGTCTCCGTGACCGTCACCGCCTAGCCTCCATCGGTCAGCTCGCCGTTGGGCCGGCCACACGTTGCCGCGGGGCCTCGCCTATCGTCCCGCAGGTGCCCGACGCCCACCCCGACCCGCTCAGAACCGCCCCGGCCTCCAACGCCGGCCCGTCCTCGCTCAGGACCCTGTCAGCCACCGCTCCGGGCACGGCCGGCGGCCAGAAGCTATCGGCCGAACCCCCCGAGCCTCGCGGACCAGTGGGAACGGAGCGCGCGTCCGACGCGGCGCTGATCGACTCCCGGGCCGGGTGGCCCACCGTGGTGGCCACGTTCCTGTCCACGTTCACCGTGTTCGGGGTGGCCTACAGCTTCGGCGCCTTCTTCAAACCCATGGCCGAGGAGTTCGGTAGCGGCCGGGCCTCAACCAGCTTCATCTTCGCCATCACGACGTTCTTGTACTTCGCGCTGGGTGTGTTCTCCGGCCGGATCGCGGACCGGATCGGGCCCCGCCGGGTGCTGCTGGTGGGCGCGGTGTGCATGGTCGTGGGGCTGCTGGCCACCTCACAGGTGGACCGGCTGTGGCTCGGCTACGTCACGTACGCCCTCGGCGTGGGCATGGGAGTGGCGTGCGCCTACGTGCCGATGGTGGCCGCCGTTGGTGGGTGGTTCGCCGTCAAGCGCACGACGGCCCTGGGAATCGCCGTGGCCGGGATCGGGGTCGGAACGCTCGTCACCGCACCACTGGCCGAGCGCCTGATCGACCGCTACGGCTGGCGGGACACCTACGTGATCCTGGCCGTGGCCACCGGGGTGTTGTTGGCCCTCGCCGCCATCGGCGCCAATCGTCCGCCCGTCGCCGCCGCCGGGCCACCGGTGCCGATCCGCCAGATGCTGGCCGGCCGCAGCGATTTCTGGGTGCTCTACGGCGCCTGTTTCCTGATGACGCTGGTGTTGTTCGTGCCGTTCGTCTATCTGGGCGACTACCTCGACGAGCGCAACATAGACGGATCCGCCGGATGGTTGGTCGGTCTCATCGGCATCTGCTCGGTGCTGGGACGGCTCAGCTTTGGCGCCATCGCCCGCCGGGTGCCGCTGATGAGCCTGTACCGGGGGTCTTTCCTGGTGGTCGGGCTCAGCTTCGGGCTGTGGCTGGCGGCAGGGGACAGCTACGCCCTGCTCATGGTCTACGCCGTGGTCATGGGCGTGGCCTATGGCGGGTTCATCGCCCTATCCCCCGCCGTGACCGCATCGATCTTCGGGCCGGTGGGCCTGGGCGGCATCCTGGGCCTGCTCTATACCGGCGCCGGCATCGGTGGCCTGGTGGGTCCGCCGCTGATGGGCCGACTCATCGACAGCGCCGGCTACAACACCACCCTCATCATCTCCGGGGTCCTGGGCGTGACATCCTTCGGCGTGTTGCTGGCACTGCGCCCCCACCAGCCCGGCTGAGTGTCGACATCGGCCACGGTGTCCGACGCGGGACGCATACCTATACCGTCAGCCGGTCAGGAGTTCCACCACATCGCCGTGGAGCGCGGCCAAGCCCCTGTCCAGACTCGCGACCCGACCGTTGTTGTGTCGGGCCAACGCAACGAGGTAGGCGTCGGTGATCTGACGGTGGCCGATCACCCCGCCCAGGTGGGATGGGGCATAGGGAATCGAGTCGGGCCAGAACGTGTGCCAATCCTGCGCCCGCATGGACTCGAGCACCGCCGTCGCGTCGAGCGCGGAGTGGCCCTCTCGCATCATGAACCGCAGCAGCGTCCCCTCAGTGATGGGGCAAGTTGCGAGGCCGGGCTCCGCATCGCCGAACCAGTCGATCGCCACGCCATGGTGCACGTGCTCTGTAACTGCCAGGGCGACAAGCAGATTCCCATCAGCCAGGAAGGTGCTCACGCGTCGTCCTCGAGTGAGCGCACGTCCTCAGCGCTGATCGGGCGGCCCACCGACACCTGTGGCATGCCGCGCACGCTCGTGGCCACCTCGGCCTGTCCGCGGCGAAGGCCTTGACGGATCAACTCCGCGATCACCTCACTCATCGACCTGTTCGCCTGATGAGCAAGTTGGCGAGCGAGCTCGTGGAGATCATCGGGAAGGTCCACCGTCGTGCGCATCATGGCATCCTAGCATCCACACATCACTGCATCAACACATCACAGCATCATTCCAGCAGCTCGGCGGCGGCGAGCTCGGCGATGCGGTCACCGTCATAGGTCAGCACGTCGGTCAGCACGTCGAAGGTGTGCTCTCCGAAGGTGGGCCCGCCGTGGGTGATCAGCGCCGGGGTCCGGGACATCTGGAAGCGAGTGCCCTCGACGAAGGTGGTGCCCTGGGTGGCGTGGTCCACCTCCCGGAAGTGCCGGCGATGCGCCAACTGCGGATCCTCGGCGGCCTCTGGCGAGTTCTGCACGATGTGGGCCGCCACCCCCGCCTCGATCAGAATGGCCATGGCCTCGGCGCCGTCTCGGCCGCGGGTCCAGCCCTCGATGAGCAGATCCAGCTCGTCGTGGCGGGCATGACGCTCGGTACGGTCCAGACCGGCCAGGTCGGGGCGGCCCAGCATGGTGGCCAGCGTGGACCAGGCGCCGTCATCGGTGGCGACGATGGCCAGCCAGTTGTCATCGCCACGTTCATTGGCGGCGCTGCGGTACACCCCCTGGGGCGCGAAGGCCAGGTCCCGATTGGCGTTGCGTTCCCAGATGGCACCGGTGAGCTGGGTGTGCAGCAGCGCCGGGGTCAACAGGTGCATGGACGCCTCACCCTGGGACAGGTCGATGTACTGGCCCTGCCCGGTGGCACGACGGTGCTCGACGGCGGCCATGATCGCCGTCACCAGCCAGCGAGGCGAGGTGTAGTCGGTGTAGGCCCCGAACGGTCCGCACGGCGCCCGGTCCAGCCACCCCACCGGATAGAAGAACCCGCTGATGGCCGCGGCCATGGTGCCGAACCCCGCGATCATGGCCAGCGGACCGTTCTGACCCATCAGGCAACTGGAGGACATGATGATGTCAGGCTTGCGGGCCCGGATGGATTCGTAGTCCAAACCCCACGCCGCCATGGCCCTCGGTGAGAAAGACTCCAGCACCACATCGGCCCACTCGATCAGATCCCAGATGACATCGATGGCCCCGGGTTTGGACATATCCAGTGCCAGGTCGCGTTTGCCGGCGTTCATGTTGTTCCACAGGCCCGAGTTGTCCGGATCGCCCACATCGTTGCGGAACGGCTGCAGGTTGCGGGCGGCGTCGATCTTGTTGACCGACTCCACCCGGATGATGTCCGCCCCGTAGTCGGCCAACACCCGAGACCCTGCCGGGCCGGCCATGACCCACATGAGATCAAGGATCTTGAGGCCCTTCAGCGGCGGGTCGGTGTTGGGTTGGGGCGGGCTGACGGACACGTTCGGGGTGCGGGGCGCCTCGGCTAGCACCTGCTCCGTGTGCTCACCCACCGTCGGCGCCGGCGCCAGGTTCAACAAGGGCGTCTCGCTCAACTTGGCGAAGGCCCCCGGATACTGCAGCGTACGTACCGTACCGTCTGGTTGGGGCTGGTCGACCAGGTCCCAATACTGACGAAAGGCCAGTTGTTCCGATGCCACCACTTCGTCAGTGGTCCACACCGGGGTGATGAGCACCCGCCGGTCCAGCGCCGATTGCAACAACTCGGCCTTGGTCTTGGTGGCGAAGAAGTTGGTGAGGCACTGCTTGACCCGCTCGTACTCCGCCACCGGTTCGCGCCCGTCGAGCAGCATCATGGCGTACATCACCCAGTCCTTGTCCCGGGTGGCCTCATCGCAGAAGCCCTCCTCACAGACCCAGCTCATGAGCCGGTGGGTGAAATGTCCGAAGCCCGAGCCGAACAGCAACGTGACAGACGCCCAGCCGTCCTTGCAGGGCCACATCAGCTGGATGTCGATGCCACCGAGGTTGGCGCCGCCGGCGATACGAGTGGTGGAGCGGGCGTTGAGCGGCACCGCCAACATCATCGACTGCGCCGACTGGTTCATGGACTGTTGGGCGGACATGTCGATGTGCTGACCCAGACCGGAGCGATGCTGACGTTCGTAGAGGGCGATCATGATGGCCGCGGCCGCTTCGGAGGCGGCGTTGCGATACGCCTGGGGCAGGGTGCCGCCGGCGCGCAGCGGGGACCGGTCTTTATCGCCGTTGAGGACCATGTTTCCCGCCGACGCCTGGATGGTCAGATCCGCCACCGGCCAGTTGGCCTTTGGCCCGTCGCTACCGAACGCGGTGATGGACACCTGCAGCAGCGCCGGGTTCAGCGCCGCCAGCTCCTCTCGGCCCAGGCCGCGCGCCGCGAGGTGGCCGGGTTCGAAGGACTCGATGAGCACGTCGGCCCCCACGACCAGGCGGCGAAGCTGCGCCCGGCCACCGTCAGTGTCGAGATCCAACACCACGCTCTTCTTGCCCCGGTTGTACGCCCAGTGGATCAGCGAACGCTCCGGATCGGGTTGTTCGCCGACGAAGGGGCCGAGGGTGCGGGCGTGGGACCCTCCCGGCGGCTCCACGGCGATGACCTCGGCGCCCAGCTGCGCCAACATGAAACCGGCCAGATCACCACGCTCGTCGCACAGGTCAAGGACGCGATACGCGGACAACATCTTGGTCTCCTCCGGGGGGACGGATCAGGAGTGATGGGGGTGCCATACCAGGGATGGCTGATGTCCGCCCGGTATGACGAGGGTCACCATCATGGCCGACCAGGTCAACGCAGGTGGAACCGCAGCCCGGCGAGGGTCACGACATCGTCGCTGTGGTATCGACCCAGCATCTTGGCCGCGCTCAGTACCGCGTCGCGGTCCACGGTGGTCACGTCCAACCCGCCCAGCCCCTCGCCCCGTCCGTCGGTGGCGGTCACGAAGCGCAAGACGGCGTTGTCCAGCTGCAGCGTGGCATTGCCGTCCTGGTCCCGGCCGAGGTCGATCTCGGCGATGTCGCTCCAGCGGCGGGCCAGCACCTCCGGTTCGGGGCTTTGCAGCTCAGCGCCGGTGATGGCGCTGACCCGATCGGTGCGGACGTAGGGCTGCCAGTTCTTGCCCGCCGGCAGCCACGGACCGCCCACCTCGTTGCCGCCCTCCATCACCATCTGATCGATCTCGAAAAACGACCCACCGGTGTCCGCGGGGTGCAACTGGATGCCGACATGACCCGACTGCGGATGGTCCATGTCGAAGGCGACGCGCACCCCCAGCTCGGTGGCACGGGCCTTGTAACGGGCCACATCGTCGGTCTGGGTGATCACCATGTATCCCGTGTCCCCACCCCGACGTTGGCGATACCGGCCCCCTGCGGTGTTCTCGGTGATGGGGGTGACCACCTCGATGAACTGGGACCCCACCGGCCAGAGCGTGTTCTTCAACCCGAAGACCTTCACCCCCGGATCGGTGAAGCAGGCCTCCAGGCCGAGGATCAACCCGAAATCGAGCGCCGCCTGGCGCAGGTCCTCGGCAACAATCGCAATCTGACGCAAGCGCAACCACATGTCGGCCAGCCTTGCATAGTTCTTGCTGGGATGTGCTGGTCGCCCCGCAGCTAGCAGATCCGTTTCGCTGAACCGCGCCGGGCCGATACCGCCAAGGGCCTGGCGCGTTGACCGGCGAGCCCGATCAGCAACATTTTCTTCGTTCACATGAACAAGGACGGTGGTGTGGGTTCTCGGGCGCTTCTCACGTCTCGCCGGGGAAGTTCGGGCCGGCGGATCCGTCCGCCAGCCCGTGATCGTCAGGTGGTGAATGCCTTGGCTGCCTGTTGGGTGTCCTCGAGCGTGCGGACCATGGCGATCTTGCCGTCGGCGAAGCGCCACCAGTGGTACATGATCATCGAGGCGGTGCGGTTGGTGGCGCGCACGCGATAGCCCCAGCGAATCGCGACGATCACGTCGGAGTCGTTCGTGGCGAACGACAGCGGTGTGAACTCGGTGACGTCAATGGCCGTGCTGACCGCTTGGAAAAAGCGGGGGACGTCTCGCTTGCCGTGGTACTCGCCGAACCACGGCGCAGTGGTGCTCCCGGGAGCGGCTGCCCAGTCGACGTCGTCGGCGAGCGGGGCGAGGATGGCGTCGATGTCGCCGCTGCCGAAGGCTGCGTAAATGGCGTTGAGCACATCGACTTTGGGGTCGTTGAGGGTGGTGGTGTGATTGGTCATGGTGCAAGGGTGCGCCGGTCAGGACCGGGGCACCATCGGGAGAAGTCCCCATCTATTGTGGCGGCGTGCAACCGGCCGCCACCCGGGTGGAGATCGCAGCATTGCTCGCGGTGGCGCAGGACCACGCCTTCGGCCAGCCGCCGGGTGCACAACTCCGTGCGACCGTGCTCGGGCAGCGCTTGGCCGTTGCGATTGGCGTGGGCTCTGCTGAGCTAGCGGCGACGTGGTGGACCTCGGCGCTGCGTTTCCTTGGCTGCACTGGTCACGCCTATGACACTGCGGTCGTGTTCGGCGACGAGATCGAGCTGCGGGCGCGTTCGCTGCAGGCCGACCCCTCAAACCCGATGGAGTTCCTGCGCCTCATGGTCAGCCACGCCGGTCCGGGCACGAGTGGCGTGCGCCGGCTGCGATCGGTGCTGGCGGTGCTGGCCGGCGGCAAGAAGGCAGCAGAACTGAACTTCCGCATGGCGTGCGAGGTCGCGGACGCGTTCGCCGTGCGCCTCGGGCTCGATGACGTGGTCCGTGCCGCGCTGCGTAACAACTTCGAGCGGTGGAACGGACGGGGCCTGCCGATGGGGGCCAAGGGGGAGGCGATCCCGCGACCGATGCGTGTCGCGCAGCTCGCCCAGGAACTGGAGGTGCTGGCGCGCATCGAGGGCACCGGCCGCGCCCTCGAGCTGGTCCGCGCCCGACGCGGCCGGGCATACGACCCTGCGCTCGCCGATGCGGTGCTCGACGGCGCCCGTTCCTGGTGGTCCGAGATCGACGCGCTCGACCCGTGGCAGGCGGCGCTGGCGCTCGCTCCTGAAGAGGCACCGCTCACCGTTGCGGCGCTCGACGAGGTGCTCCTGCTCCTCGCTGATTTCGCCGATCTGAAGTCGCCGTGGACGAGCGGTCACTCGCGAGCGGTCGCCGACCTGGTGCGCGCTGCCGCCGGGCCGACCGCGGCGGCTGCCGCGCTCGTGCACGACCTCGGTCGGGTCGCAATCCCCAGCTCGGTGTGGGACAAACCGGGCTTGCTGACGTATGACGAGCGCGACCGCGTCGAGACACACTCGCTCGTCACCGAGCAACTGCTGCGCCGCGTCCCGGGCCTTGCCGTGCTCGCCGCCACCGCGGGTGTTGCCCACGAGCGCGCCGACGGCTCCGGCTACCACAAACGCCTCGCCAACGCGCACCTCGACGCCGCAGCCCGCATCGTCGCTGCCGCCGACTGCTACCAGGCGATGACATCGGACCGGCCGCACCGCGCGGCACTCGCGCCCGATGTCGCGGCGGCCGAGCTCCGCTCGATGAGCGCAGCAGCGCGGCTCGACGGCGAAGCGGTCGAGGCCGTGCTCGCCGCCGCCGGCCACCGCCGGCGCGCCCGCCCACCCATGCCGTCAGGGTTGACAGCACGCGAAGCAGAGGTCCTGCGCCTCCTCACGCTCGGGCTCACTACCCGCCAGATCGCGCAGCGTCTGGTCATCTCGGCCAAGACGGCCGACCATCACATCCAGCACATCTACACCAAGATCGGCGTGTCCACCCGGGGCGCCGCCGCGCTCTTCGCGATCGAACAAGGCATCCTGCCCACCGATGCGTAACCAGTCGGCTTGTTCTCACACACCGAAGGAGTAGCCCGGACCGACGCCTCCCTACCGCCCGAGGTCGCTCCAGCCGGGTCCCTTGTTGCCGTCGATGAGTGCGTGGTTGTTCACGATCGACTGCAACAGGGCTGCTGCCTTTGACCACAGGTCGGGGTAGGCGTCCTGGCCGAAGCATCGCCGCGGACCGCAACAACCGCCGGGTGTGGGCCGTCCACAGCGCCAGACTCGAAGCCGGTCTGGTCCCGGTGACAACCGCCCTGGTCGTGGCCCAGGCCAGCCGCTCCCGCCGACAGGTCCTGCGCGGTTGCGAGGTCGCCCCGTTCGACGCTACCCAAGCCCACGCCGTCGGGCACTCCTGGCCAAGTCGGCCACCACCGACGTCGTCGATGGCCACCTGGCCGTCACCGCGGCACGCACCGGTGCGGTCCTGATCACCAGCGATCCCGATGACCTCCGCGAGGTCGCCGCTCACCTCCGACCACGAATCACGATCCGAGCAAACGGCCTGACACCCGGATCGCGACCGAGCACCGGGCTACCAGCCGTTCCAGTGGATGAACTGCTCGGCGGGCTTGCGGGTTCCTGCCTTGAAGTCCGTGCCGAGGGTGTAGGCCGCCGGGATCAGGGCCACCTGCTGCACCGTGTCGATGGGGATGCCCAGGATGGCAGCGACCTCAGCCTCCTGGGAAAGATGCACGGTGGTCCAGCAGCTCCCAATGCCCCGGGCCCGTGCCGCCAGCATGAAACTCCACGCCGCTTGGATGATGGAACCCCACTTCAATGCCTGCACCCCGGCACTGGCACCGTCAAGGCGACCATCGATGCAAGGAACCAGGAACGCCGGCACCTCCGGGGCGTGCTCGGCGAGATACCGGGCGGAATCCATCATGCGAATCCACGCCGCCTGCGCCGCCGGATCCGATTCCACCTTCAACGCCCGCTCCCGGTAGTCCCCCGTCACCAAGCCGAGCCATACCCTGCGGTATACTTCGCCCACGGCCCGGCACTGTTCACGATCATTGCTGACCACGAAATGCCAGTCCTGGCGCAGTGACCCGGTGGGCGCCTGCAACGCCACATCGAGGCAAGCCCGCAACTCCTCCGTGGGAACGTTCCGCGAGAAGTCGAGACGGCGGCGCACCGACCGGGTCGTGGTCAGCAATTCATCGGGGGTCAACTCCAACAGCACCGGCGCAGCGTAGCCCCGCCCCACCCCTGCGCATCGCCGCAAACCACGAACGCGCGTCGATCGTCGCCAGCTGGCCCGGCAAAACTCCCATTCCTGTCGAATCTAGAGAATCGGTTCCAGGGGCTCCAGACCGAGCAGGACGCGACCGGCGTCCTCGATGAACTGGGGCGCCACCATCAACTGCTGGGCCACCACCGCCACATCCCGCCGGGCTTTCCCTATGGGGGAATCCTCCAGGTTGGCGCTGGTGCCGGCGGCTTGATGGATGAGCTCCACCGCCCGGATGGCCTCTTGGCACGCCTGCGAGCAAGCCAGGCGAACCAGGGCCCGCTGCTTGCGATCAGCCCGGCCGCCGGCCAGCACCGTCTCCCATTCGTCCATCACCGCGTCCACCACGAAGGCCCTTGCGCTGCGCAACGCGGCCTCGGCCAGCGCGTAGTTGAGCTGCGCCCGGGGACGGTCCCGCAACGGACGGGAGGACAAGCGGGGATGCTTGTGTTCAGCGAGTTCGACAAAGGCGTCCAGCGCAGCCCGAGCGATGCCGGTGGACACCCCGACCTTGTTGTACGCCAACCGCGAAAACGGTGGCAGTCGGTAGAGCGGGCCGTCGTGGTGGGGTTTGTTGCCGGACACCTCCGTGACCATGTCGTCGGGCACGAACAGGTCCTGCACCGACACGTCGTGGCTACCGGTCCCCCGCAGCCCGTTGACATGCCACGTGTCGAGGATGTCGTACTGCTCCCGGGGCACCAACACCTCGATCAGGCGCAACGGGTCGCTCTGGGCTCCGTCGGATTCCATCACCCGGCATTGACCCCAAAAGAAGCTGGCGTGGTGACAACCAGAGGCGAAGGGCCACTGCCCGTTCACCAACCAACCGCCCTCTACCCGCTGCGCCCGGCCCTGGGGGTTCAGCGCCCCGCACATCACGATCTCGGGGTGACGGGCGAAGAGGTTGGCGGCCATGGCCGGTTCCATCAGCGCCCCGCCGATGCCCACCGTCTCGATGCCGATCATCAGCACCCAGCCGGTGGACCCGTCGGCCTGGCTGATGGCCTCGATGACCTCGATGGTGGAGATGGGGTCGGCCTCCGCGCCACCGTAGGCCGCCGGGGCCGCCACCCGATAGAGGCCCGCTTCGGCCATGGCCCGCACCACCGCCTCGGGCACGTGACGAAGCTTCTGGGCTTCCTCGGCGTGCTCGCGCACCATCGGCTGCAATGCCTGCGCCGCCGCCACCGCTGGATGTCGCTGCCCCATGGTTCGCTCCCCGTGCCACCCCGACGACACCACAACCGGTGACCGCACGGGTCCTGCTCAACGGGGCACTGTAGGGCACGGCTAACCTCCGCGGCCGTGCTCATCGAGGTCATCGATCATCCCGACTCCCCCATCCCCGCGCACCCCGCCTCCACCGTGCTGTTGTTACGCGACGGTGATGCTGGTCTCGAGGTGCTGATGATCCACCGCAGCTCGAAAACGGCCTTCGGGGGGCTGTGGGCGTTCCCCGGTGGCCGCATCGAGGGGGAAGACATACCACATGGTACGGCGCCGGATCCGCTGCCGGCAGCGCGGCGGGCCGCGGTCCGGGAAACCATGGAGGAGGTGGGGCTGCCCATAGAGGAAGATTCGTTGGTGTGGGTGAGCCACTGGCTGCCACCGGCCAACGCTCCCATCCGGTTTTCCACGTGGTTTTTCGCCGGTCCGGCCCCTAACGCGCTCGTGGCCATCGATCAGGACGAAGTTCACGACCATCTCTGGATGAGCCCCGCGCAGGCGCTATCGAGCCATCACGCCGGTGAGATCGAGCTGGTAACTCCCACGTTCGTCACGCTGGAGGGCCTGATGGAACACGCAACCGTGGCCTCGGCGCTGCGGCGTCGCGAACCGGAGTTCTTCGCCACCCGCATCGCCCGTGACCTGAGCGGCGCCCGGGTGTGCCTGTACGCCGGGGATGCCGGCTACGAGAGCGGCGATTGCTCGCTTGACGGTGCCCGCAGGCGGTTGGTGATGGGCAAGCCCCGCTGGACCTGGCTAGACGACACCCGCTGAACGCCCTCCTCCGCCTAGCCAGGAAACCCGCGAGGCATGCGCCCGGGAGACGTCGTCGGGGAGCGTGGTCCTGGGGTCGTGGCCGGGCGAATCAGTGGCCCCGATGCACGGTAGGAACCTGTTCGAGTAAGTGAGCGCCGCACCGGGACCAACTCGGTGAGGATGCCGCCAGTCGAGCGGGGATGGAAGAACGCCACTGTCCGCCGCCCGTCCGTACCTCTTGGTATGGAAATCTCCTGGAGGCCGTTGCCCAGCAGTCGCTCAGCCTCGGCGTGCACGTCCTCGCAGGCGTAACACAGGTGGTGCAGACCGGGGCCCTTGCGTTCGAGGAACCTGGCCGCACCGCTGGTGGCGCCGATCTCGGGGATCAGCACCTCCACCTGGGTCTCGCCGGTGCCGACCTGGAAGAAGTAGTTGAACGTCTGCTCGGGCGGGAAGTAACTGCCGTCGGGCCAGTTGGAACGGGCCTCATCGAGGTCCAGACCCAGGGCGTCACCCAGCACCTGGCGGGCCTGTTCGATGGTGGCTGCCACCAGCCCCACGTGATCGATGTGCACAAATCCCACGTGATATCCCCCGTCTCAAACCCGTCGCATGCCTGTCCCAGGGCGGTCCCAGGGCGGTCCCAGGGCCGTCAGCTTTGCACCTGCGCTTCGCCGGTGCTCGTGAGTGTGAGGATCTCCTCGCCGCTGAAGCCCATCTCCTGGAGCACCTCCGACGTGTGCTCGCCGAGGCGGGGCGGGGTCACATCAGGCGCGGGACGGATCCCGTCGAAGCGCAACGGAAAGCCGGGCACCATGAACGTGCCACCGTCAACGTCTCGGATGGGGCGGACACTGCCCTGCTCCAGGAACCACGGATGGGTCAGGGCATCGGCCGGATCCAAGACCGGACCGCATGGTACGCGATGAGCTTCGAGGACCTCGAGCACCTCCTCGTCGGTTTGGAACGTGGCCATCCAGCTTTCGATGATCTCGCTCAGCGCGGCCCGGTTCTCGATACGGGCGTAGTACTCCTCGAAGCGGGGGTCGGTGGCCAGATCTGGGCGACCCATGGCGGCCCACAGGTAGGGCACCTGGTTGGGCATGCACAGCACCACGATCCAACCCTGCGGTCCCTTGAACGTTCCCGCCGGCGAGGTCGGCTGGTAGTGGCGGCCCTGCCGGATGGCCCGGAAGGCGCCGTCAGTGACCGAAGCGGCGTTGACGGCGTTCTCTTGCATGTGGAACAACGCGTCGACCATGCACACGTCAATGTGGCAACCCCGACCAGTGCGGGTTCGTTGGTACAGCGCGTAACCGACCCCGGCGAAAGCGTGAACACCAGCGTTGGTGTCCCCCAGCCCCGCACCCACGAAGAACGGTGGCCCATCGGGCTCCCCGGTGAGGTGCATCAACCCCGACACCGCCTGGGCGATGAAGTCGAAACAGGTCCGATGAGACCACCGTCCGGTCTGCCCGAACCCGCTGACGGACACCATGATCAGACCGGGGTTGATGGCGGACAGCACGTCGTAGCCCAACCCCTTGCGGGCCATCACCCCCGGCGTGGCGTTCTCCACCACGATGTCCACCTGCGCCACGATGCGCTTGATGGCCTCGATGACCTGGGGGCGACGCAGGTCCAACAGCACCGAGCGCTTGCCCCGGTTCTGCTGCATCGAGAGCGCCGACTGGCCGCCACGTTGGGGTTGGATCTGGCGGGTGGGGTCCCCCTCGGCGGGGAGCTCCACCTTGATGACCTCCGCACCCAGCTCCACCAGCAACCGGGTGCAGGACGGGCCGGCCAGATACTGGGTGAAATCCAGCACCTTCACCCCAGCCAGCATCTTGGCCGGATCCGCCGATGCAGGCACGGGTCCGGGCGTGGTGCCGCTGGCGGCGTGGCTGGCGGGGGCCTCGGATTCAACTGCCAACGTTGCTCCTCGTTTCCGTGATGAGAATCGGTGGGTTGCCGGACGATTGGTTGAACGGCGACCTCGAAGGGGACCGCGGTCGCGGTCGCCAGGGATGGACGCCGGGACGTTACCTGCCTGGCGACGTGGCCGGGTGCAGCGCGCCTGCGGATTCCAGCCGGTCGAGCGTTTCGGGGTCATAGCCCACTTCGGCCAACACCGAACGGGTGTGTTCGCCGACGAGCGGCGCCGGAGCACGCACCGACGCCGGACTGCGCTCGAAGCGGGCCGGCGGCGGGATCACCCGATAGGACCCAGCGGTGGGATGCTCCGCCAACGGCAGCGCGGCCACCAGCTCATCCAACGACGCCGCCCGCTCAGCCGGGATGGCGTTGCGCTCACACAGATCGATCCAGAAGTCACTGGTGCGCTCGCGCAAGATCTCGGTGATGTCCCGATAGAGGCCGTCGCTGTTCTCGATGCGAGCGGCACGGGTGGCGATGCGGGGATCATCGAACAGGTCCCGCCGCCCGCCGATCTCGAAGATGGCGTGATAATGCTCCAGTTGGTACGGCAAGATGTTGATCCACCCGTCGGCGGTTTGCTGGGGGCGACGTTCAGCGGTGAGGATCCGCCGATACCCGGCCCGGTCCACCGGCGGCTCGGAAATTGCCCCGGCGCCGTGTTCCACCAACACGAAGGCCCGCATCACATCGATCATCGGCACCTCGATGGCCTGACCCTGGCCGGTCCGGGCCCGGTGCACCAGACCGGCCAGTATGGCGTTGGCGATGGCCATGCCCGCCACCTTGTCTGCCACCAGGGTGGGGATCAGGCTGGGCTGGTGGCCCTGGCGAGCGAACAGCTCACCGATGCCGCTGGCGGACTGGATGATGTCGTCATAGGCCGGCGCCTCGGCCTTCGCCGAATCGGACGGGTAGCCGCTCGCCCGGCAGTACAGGATGTCAGGGCGGACCGCGGCCACGTCGTCATAGGTCAGCGCCAGCCGTTGGAGCGGTCCCGGGCGCAGGTTGGTGACCATCACGTCAGCGGTGGCCACCAACCGCAGGAACGCCGTGCGTCCATCGGGATGCTTGAGATCGAGCCCCACACTGCGCTTGTTCCGCAACAGGTTGAGCGCCACCCCGGACAGGCCCGGCACCGGCCCCGGTCCCATGACCCGGTTGGTGTCCCCCTCGGGCCCCTCGATGCTGATCACATCGGCGCCCAGGTCCCCCAGCAGTTGGGTAGCCAGCGGCCCCATGATGACCGAGGTCAGATCCACCACCCTGATGCCATCAAGCGGCCCCGGGGCGGACACGCCGGAGCCATGCCGGTGCGGGCCACTCGCCATGTCCGGTTCGTTGCTCACCGGGAGGCACCGTAGCGGGTGCGCTCGAAGGACTCCCGGCGCCGCCCGCGGCCCGCCCCGCGGCACCGTCGCCTGAGGACGGCGGTGCCGCAGGACTGGGCATGGGGTGGGTGGCGCGCTACTTGCGGGCCTCGAGTATGAGGTTGAACGGGGTTTCCGTCGCCCGCCGGAACCGGGTGAAGCCGGCGTCGGCAAACACCTGGCGCAACCGTTGCTCACCGGCCTGCGCGCCAAGCCCGAGCCCCACCTCCTGGGACAAGGAGTTCGGAGTGCAGATGAACGTTGATGCCGCATAGAACATCCGACCGACGGGATGGCAGTTGTCCTCCAAGCGATCTCCGGCAAAGGGCTCCACCAGCAACACGGTGCCGTCCTCCTGCAGCGCATCGAAGGCGTGACGAGCAGCGCCAACCGGATCGCCCATGTCGTGCAGGCAGTCGAAGAAACAGATCAGATCGAACCCCTTCTCCTCGTAGCCCTTGGCCGGGGCCGACACGAAGGTGACCCGATCCGCCACGCCACCCTCCGTCGCCCGCTGCTGGGCGGTCGCGATGGACGGCGAGTGATAGTCGAATCCGTAGAACGTTGAACGTGGAAATTCCTGGGCCAGGATCACGGTGGAGGCACCGTGGCCGCAGCCGACATCGGCCACCTTGGCGCCGTTGGTGAGCTTGTCGAACACACCCTCGAGCGCCGGAAGCCACGATGGCACCAGGTTCGCCTTGTACCCGGGCCGAAAGAACTTCTCGGTTCCGCTGAACAAACAAGGGTGGTGGTCACCCCAGGCGATGGCACCGTCGCCACGCATGGCGGCCACCTGCTTGTCCTTGTCGATGAACATCGCCGCCAACACCGACGCGCCAGCGGCCACGAACACCGGTGAATCCTGCACCGCCAACGCCAGGGCGTGCTCCTCGGGAAGCGTGAAGGACCCCTCGTGGTGGCTGACGTACCCCGCGGCAGCTTGTGCGTTCAGCCACTCAAGGGTCAATCGATGGTTACATCCGACCCGATCAGCGAGCTCGCTAGCGGTGACGGGCCTCCCATCCGCCATGGCCTTGTACAGCCCGAGTTCGTCTCCCACGATCATCGACGCCACCATCGCCGCCCCCGACAAGTCGTTGACCAGCTGTCCCATGAACGTCATCAGCTTGCTCTCGTCCACGCTGTCCCCTTTTCCGGTTTTCCTGGTCCGCCGGCACTGCGCTGACGGTTCCCAGAGGGTAAGCCCGACACCCACTGCCCGGCAGCGCGCCGGTACTCTCGGGGAGCGAGTAACCGTACCCACGAAGCCCTGGGGCTCACCCCAGCGGGCGGCCCTCCAGGTCAGCGGGGATGCCGGCGGGTACGTGGAGCGGGGCCCGGAGGTTGGCGGCGGCCGCCGCGGCCCGGAGGTCTCGTTGGCGTTGCTGCATCTCGGGACCGACCCAGGTCCGTTCGTGACCCCACAGGCTGGGACCCTCGGTGAGCTCCCGGACCTGCCAGGCGTCCTCGTCGGTGATGAGCAGGCCACCCCAGCCAACCTCCACCGCCCAGCCCGACGGGGTGCGCACGTAGAAGGAGGTCACATGGTCATTGGAGTGCCGCCCCAGCCGGGTGATGATCTCCCAGTCCCCATCGAGCGCGGCGTCATAGGCCCGTCCCAGATCGTCCAGCTCTCGCACCTCCACCATCAGGTGGTGCAAACCCTCGAAGCCCAGCTCGCCCAACGCCAGGCTGTGATGGCGGGGGTTCACGTGAAAGAACTCGAGACGCCCAGGTACGGTGGCGTGGTCGCTGGGCCGGAACCCGAGCACGTCACGGTAGAACGCCGCCGCCGGGCCGATATCCGCCATGGACCACACCACGTGACCCAGGCCCAGTTCCCCGGTGCGAAAACCGCCGTGGGGGCGTGATCCGCCGCAGAAGGGTTGGTCGATGCTCGTTGGCCCCCAGCACAGTTCGGCCAGCTGCCCGGCCGGATCGGCGAAGAGGTAGAACCCTGCCACACCTCGGGCCGCGGCCTCGACGGACTGGCCGGTGACCCCGCCCAACCCCGCCTGATGCAGCAACGCCTCGGCCGTGTCCTGGTCCCTTACCTCCCACCCGGGTACTGGCGCGATCTCGACCTCGGCGGCGCGCAGCACCAACCGCACCGGACGCTCATCGAAACGCAGACCCAGGCGCGCTCCGCCCGCTCCCCCCGCTCCGCCGTCACCGTCGACTTCCTCGGCGGCCAGGATCTGGGCGTTGAACCGCCGCCAACCATCCAGGTCGGCGGTATCGGCACGTAGGTAGGCGAGGCCGGTGACGGTCATGGCGATGCTCCTGGAAAGTCGGCGATGCTCCTGGAAAGTCAGCGACCAGGCGGGCGCAAGGCTACGTTGCCCGCATGGGAGCACGCACCGGCGGCGAGTATCGGGACAGCCTGCAACGCAACCAGCCCGAGGTGTGGCTGGGCGGCAAACGGGTGCCCGACGTGACCACCGAGCCGGTCTTCGCTGGGCCGTTGCGCTCGATCATGGAGCAATACGACCTACAGCACGACCCCCGCCATCGTGACATCGCACTGCACGACGGGTACTCATCCTCATTCCTGGTGCCGCGCAGCCGGGAAGAGTTGGTCAAGCGACGCCAAAGCTACAAGCTGCGCACCGACCACAGCTTCGGGTTCATGGGCCGGGCCCCGGACTTCATGAACGCCATCCTCACCGACTTCTCACTGATCACCAACCTCTTCGCCACCGGCGGATCCGAAGCGTATGGCGACAATGTGGCGCAGTATTACCAGCATGTGCGGGACCATGACCTGTTTCTGACCCACATGCTGGTCAACCCCCAGGTCGACCGGTCCCGCTCCAGCTCCGAGCAGGCGGACCCCTTTACCCACCTCGGCCGGGCCAGCCACACCAAAGACGGCATCATCGTGCGCGGCGCCAAGATGCTGGGCACCATGGCCCCGTTGTGTGAGGAGGTCATGGCCTGGCCCTTCGGCGGGGTCAGCCCCGGCGACGAGGCCTACGCGGTGGGTTTCGGCATCCCCACCAACTCCCCCGGTCTGCGCTTCGTGTGCCGGGAGAGCGTGGCCCCCGCCGGCCGCAGCCGTTTCGATCATCCGCTCTCGAGCCGCTTCGAGGAGATGGACTGCATCGCCATCTTCGACGATGTGCTGGTGCCGTGGGAGCGGGTGTTCATCGACGGGGCCAGTGATGCGGCGCGTGACGTGTGCAACCAGCTGCGGCCCCGGGACGGCACGGTGGCGGTACAGACCGCGGCCAGGATGCTGTCAAACCTGGAGTTCCTGTGCGGGTTGGCCATGCGCCTGGCCGACGCCGTGGGCATTTCCGGATTTCTCCACTTACAGGAGAAGATGGGCGAGATGTTGATCGAGTTGGAATGCTTCAAAGCAGCGTTCTACGGATCCGAGGCCATGGCCAAACCGTCACCCAACGGGGTGTGGTCTCCGCACCAGTTCTACCTGGCCGCCGCCAACCTACGCGCACCGCGAATCTATCCCCGCCTCATCGAGATCATCCAGACTCTGGCCGCCGGTGGTTTCTTCTACGCCCCTACCGAGGCCGATCTGGCCAACGCCGAGCTGCGCCCACAATTGGACAAGTACGTCAGCGGCCGTCCCGGGGTCAACGCCAGAGAACGCATCGCGCTGTTCAAGTTGGCGTGGGACGTGTGCGGTGACGGGTTCGGTTCGAGAATGCTCCAGTACGCCAAGTTCTACTCCGGGGACCCCGTGCGCAACTGGGCCGGTTGGTATCTGGCCTACCCGTTCAAGGACCCGTTGTTCGCCACTGTGGACCGGGCGCTCGGCGCCAACCTGGGCGACGACGCGGCTTCTCAGCTCGACGCGGCAGTGGCCATGATCCAACACGACGATCTTGACGTGCCCCATTCGCCGCTCGATCCCACCGAGCGGGTCGGCGCCAAGGCCCCACCGAAAGGCACCCTGGCCGGGACCTACCCCACCACTCGTAGCTGAGCCGGCCGAAACCGGCTCGCCGGCGCCCTCAGCCACCCTCGACCCGGCGGCGGGCCAGCTCCTCGCGCAGCTCCGGCCCGTGCTCATCCAGCAGCGCCGGGCGGCGGTAAACCCCGGCGGGGGTCCCGGTGAACTTGATCGGGCAGTTGGCCTGCACGGTGTTGCGATGGCCGGCGTGGGGCACGCTGACCAGCATCTCCCGAGCGGCGACATGGGGGTCCTCCACCCAGTCCGGCGGGCCGAACACCGGGCCCACCGGCACCCGTCCCCCCAGCGCGGCCACGATCTGGGCGTTGGTGTGCGCCGCCGCCCAGCTCCCCACTGCCTCGTTGACGATGTCGCGGTGCTTGACCCGCCGCCGCATGCCCTCGGTCCGCTCGTCGGTGATCAGCTCCGGGCGGCCGACCACCTCACACAGCGCCGCCCAGTGGTGCGCGGTGGGGGCAGCGATGGCGCAATGACCGTCTGCGGTGCGGTAGATGTCGAACGGGGTGATGCCGTCCATGGAGTTTCCTGATGGCAGCGGGGTGCGGCCGGTGTAGCTCCACTGGGTCAGGCTCTCGCTGGAGATGGCGATCATGGCGTCCACCATGGCCACATCCAGGAACTGGCCCACGCCGGTGGCCTGGGCGTGATGGATGGCGGACACCAGGCCCAGCGCCGCCATCAGGCCGGGCACGGTGTCCCCGATGGGCGGGCCGCAGCGGAAGATGTGCTCCCGATCGGTGCCGGTAGCGGACACGATGCCCCCCATGGCCTGGGCGATAGGATCGAACGCCGGCCAGTCCGCGTAGGGGCTGGCCCCCGTGCGCGGGTCGCCGAAGCCACGGACCGCGGCATAGACCAGGCGGGGGTTGCGAGCCCGGCAGGCCTCCCAGCCCACGCCGAGACGGTCCAACACCCCGGCCCGTTGATTCTCCAGCAGCCCGTCGGCGGTTTCGACGAGCTGGAAGAACACCTCCCGGTCCGCGTCATCGGCCAGGTCCAACATGATGGAACGCTTGTTGCGGTTGCGGGACCCGTAGCGCGAGCCGTAGTGACGGTCTTCGTCGTCACGGGTGAAAGGCCCGGCGAAGCGGACCATCTCCCCGCCGGGCGGTTCGACCTTGATGACGTCAGCGCCGAGGTCCGCCAGTACCAGGCTGCCGAAGGGGCCGGCCAGGGCGTGGGTGAGATCGAGGATCCGCATGCCCACCAACGGGCCGGTGGGCCGCTCACCCATCGGCACCGCGTGCAGGTGGGCTTCCAGGTGGGCGTCGGGGTTCAGGGGCAGCTCGCTCATCGGGGCTCATGCTGCCCCATCCGGGCCGGGCGCGCCGATCACCACCACGCGGGCGGGTTGGGCCGAGTCGGGGGTCCGCCACTACCGTGACCGCCACGCTGCATCCGCCGTCCGCCCCCACGCGCCCCTGATGGCGCCCTCGCCCGGCGCCGCCGCCGGCCCCGCGCCAACTCCTCCTCCCGGCGCACGATCCAGCAGCGGCACCTTCGCCGCCCTCGGCCACCGCACCTACCGGATGTTGTGGCTGGCGGGGTTCGTGGCCTTCCTTTCGACGTTTGCGCAGGTCATCGCCCGCGGTTGGTTGGCCCATCAGCTGACCGGCACCAACCGGGGTCTGGGCGCGGTGACCCTGGGGTTCGGCCTGGCCAGCCTCATCGCCACCCCTCTCGGCGGGGTGGTGGCGGACCGTTTCCCGAAGCGCACCGTGCTGGTGGTGTCCCAGCTGGTGCTGGTCACCTCCTCGGTGTGGATCGCACTGGCGGTGGAGCTGGGCTTCATCCGGTTCTGGATGCTGATGGTGGCCTCGGCGCTGCAGGCAGTGGGTTTCGCCGGCACCGGCCCGGCCCGCATGGCCTTCACGGCTGAGCTGGTGGGCCCGGACCTGCTGTCAAACGCCATCGTGCTCTCCCAGCTGTCTCTCAACGCCAACCGGGTGCTGGGGCCTTCGGTGGCGGGGGTGATGATCGGGATCGACCAGATCGGCATCGGCGGGGTGTACGTGTTCGGCTCCGTCATCAACCTGGTGGCACTCGTGCTGTTCGCCCGGCTGCCGCGGGGCACACCCAGCGGTGCGCGTCGGGCGGCGCCGCTGCGGGAACTGGCCGACGGTGCCCGCTACGCCCGCTCCAACCGACCGGCGTTGGCACTGCTGGTGCTGTCCACGATCGTCATCATGTTCGGCTTTCCCTACGTGTCGTTCTTGCCGGCGGTGGCGGAAGACGTGTTCCACGCCGGCTCGTCGGGCTACTCGTGGCTGTCCGTCACCAGCGCCGCGGGCGGCATCGTGGTGACCCTGGCCATCGCCAGACGGGCGGCGGGGGCGGCGGCGTGGCGGCTGGTGTGGCTGGCCGGTTTGGGCTTCGCGGTGTCCGAGTTGGCATTGGCCCTCAGCCCGTCCCTGGCAGTGGCCTCGGTGGCGATGTTCGCCCTGGGCGGGACCAGTGCCGGGTTCCAGTCCCTGACCGCGTCGCTGGTGCTGGCCCATTCCGAGCGGGCCTTCCACGGCCGGCTGCAATCGCTGCTGCAACTGGGCTTCTCCGGGTTCGGGCTGGCCGCCTTGCCGCTGGGCCTGCTGGCGGACGCCGTCGGGCTGCGCCGGGTGCTGGCGGGCATGGCGCTGGTCGTGGTGGTGACCACAGTGATCTACGAGGCCAGCCGAACCCCGGTGCAGGGCATGTTCCGCTGGTGGCGGGTGGCCGGTGCCACCTGGGAGCCGCAACCGCCGTGGGCCGCCACCCCTTCCCCGCCCTCGGGACGCGCCCGACAAGACCCTGACCCCGCTGCTCTCGGCGCAGCCGCCCTGGCCCGCAGCGGAGCTGTCCCCGGTGCATGGCGCCCGCGCCGCACCTGCCGCACCTGCCGCACCTGCCGCACCCGAGAGCGATCGTCCGTCGCCGACACACTGAGCGGTTACCCGTCAAAGCCGGAGCCGGCTGGGTTACGTTGTCCGGCGTGTCTGACACCAACGCCGAAAACCGGGCCATCGTGGTTGCGCTGCTCACTGCAGCCGGCCTCAGCGCCCCGCCCGAGGAGATCGATCGCCTGGCCGAGCTGTACCGGGGCTTGCGCCGACAGCTGGCCCTGATCCACGCCGCCGATGTGGGCAATGTGGACCCCTCCAACGTGTTCCGGGCAGCGGACGTGGGTGCGGCCAGCCTGGTGGGTGCCGCATGACCCAGCCCTGGACCATCGCTTCCGCCGGCGCCGCCCTGCGTGCCGGCACCCTCACCAGTGAGGCCCTGACCGCCGGCCTGCTCGGCGCGGCGGACACCCTCGACCCCACCCTGGGCGTGTACCTGTCCCGCTTCGATGAGACCGCGCTCGAAGCCGCCCGCCGTGCCGATGCCGAGCTCGCCGCTGGCACCGACCGGGGCCCGCTGCACGGCATCCCGTTGGGTGTCAAGGACATCCTGGCCACCGACGAAGGGCCGACCACCGCCCAATCCCTGGTGCTGGACCCTGCCTGGGGCGATCAGGGAGACGGCCCGGTGCTGCGCCGGTTGCGCGACGCGGGCTCGGTGATCCTGGGCAAGTTGACCACCATGGAGTTCGCCATCGGCCGGCCCGACCGGTCCAAGCCGTTCCCTTTGCCCCGCAACCCCTGGAACACCGAGCGTTGGACCGGCGGATCCTCGTCGGGGTCGGGCAACGGGGTGGCGTCGGGGCTGATGTTGGGCGCCCTGGGCACCGACACCGGGGGCAGCATCCGGGTGCCGGCGGCGTATTGCGGCATCACCGGGCACAAGCCCACCCACGGCCTGGTGCCCAAGAGCGGTTGCTTCCCGCTGGGCTACACCTATGACCACCTCGGTCCCATGACCCGTACCGCTTGGGACTGCGCCGCCATGTTGACGGTCATGGCCGGTGCCGATCCCAGCGACCGGACCTCGGTGCCGACCGAGGCGGTTGATTACCTGTCGGCGCTGATGCGAACCGCAGATCGGGTCGAAAACATACGCATCGGCATCTTGGTCAACCCCTCGATCAGAGACCACAGCGCCCCCGAAACCTGGCAGGCGATGCTGGACGCGGTGGCGGTGCTGTGTGACGGTGCCGGCGCGCAAGGCATCGAGGTGGTGGCGCCCCTCTACGACGAGCTGCATGTGGCCACGTTCCTGGGCCTGCAGGCGGAGGCCTTCGCTTACCACCGCAACAACCTGGTGGAACGCTGGGCCGACTACGGGCGACCCACCCGGCTCACGCTGGCCATGGGGGCGCTCATCTCCGGCGGCGACCTGGCGCAATGCGAACGGGTCCGTCAGGCCGGTCGCGAGCAGATCTTCGCCATGATGGAACGGGAACAGGTGGACGTGCTGGTGAGCCCGACCATGGGATACGGCGCCACCCACCATCACGGGGCCCGCAAGGAAGCCATCGCCTCCAAGGCCATGCACTGCCCGGTCTGGAACGGCACCGGCTTTCCGGCACTGGCGCTACCCATGGGATTCGACTCCGACGAGCTCCCGCTCAGCCTGCAGATCATCGCCCGGCCGTTCCAGGATGCGGTCGCCCTGCAGGTGGGCCACGCCTATCAGTGCCATACCGATTGGCACCTGCGCCGGGCACCGCTGCACGCTTGAGTCGATCCGCCCGTTCCCCTACCTGCCTTCCCTGAGATAGGGGTAGGCCCCGATCTCGGCGGAGCTGATCATTCGTACCGTGTCCCTTGTCAGCCACACCGGCCTCCCGAACGAGTCCGACACCCAGACAAGGAACACCGACATGACCACCAACCAGACCATCACCGAGCTCTCCGGCCACGACGTCGACTTCGACCAGACCATCGAGACCGACTCGGTCATCGCAGTCGCCGGGGGCCTGGCCATCAACGGCTCCATGGACGACTCCGCCGCCAACACCGGCATCAACACCGGCATCATCGCCGGGGACGACGTGGACCTCGACGGCTCCACCGTGGGCAACGGCAATGTGCAGTTCAACCAGTCCGATGTGGGGGCCTTCGCCCAGGGCGGGGACGCCACCAACATCGAGGGCGAGAACGTCAACATGGGCCGCGGCGACCTGATCGACGTGGACACCGATGGTGGCGACGCCCAAGTGGTCAACGGCAACGGCAACCAGGTCATGGGCGACATCAGCGTGGACGCCTCTGGCAGCGACGGGCCGGCCAACTTCGTGTTCGGCAACGACAACAACGCCAACGCTCTGGAGGACAACTCCTACAACGTGGAAGACAGCTACAACACCGATAACTCGGTCGAAGATAGCTTCAACACCAAGGTCGAGGACAGCTTCAACTACCACGAAGAGGACAACGACACCGAGACCACCACGGTGCAGGATAGCTTCAACTACCACGAAGAGGACAACGACACCGAGCTGACCAAGCTGGACTGGACCTACGAGGACAACAGCACCTACGAGGACAACGACTCCTGGAAAGCCGACTTCGAGTACCAGGAAGCCGACGTGGATCTGCACCACGCCGATGGCAACGACCTGGATCTGCAGGTCTGATCCCCTGCCCGCAACTCTCCCGCCACATCCAGAACCGGCCCGGCACCCCCCCGGGCCGGTTCGGCGCGCCTGACGTTCACCGCGGCCGGGTGCCCGACCTGATGCCGAGCCGGTTACCGTGCCGGACGGTAGCGGAGCAGAGTGACCCCGTCTGGTCCGTGGTCGAAATCCGGCTGCACCTCATCGCCCACCGACACTGCGTCGGGGTCCACACCGACCAGCGTGGTGGTGAGCCGCACGCCTTCCCGCAGTTCGACCACCGCCAGGACTTGCGGGACCTCGGCCGCGAAGGCGGGATGGGTGGCCTGGCGGGCCACGGTCCAGGAATACACCCGCCCGTCACCGGACACCGCTTCCCACGCCAGCTGGTCGGACAGGCAGACCGGGCAACGTCGACGGGGGTAGTGCACCCAGGCCCCGCAATCCCCGCAGTGCTGCAGGGTCACGGTCTCCTTGGCCAGGCCGTCCCAGAACGGCTGGGTGGTGGGAATCGGATTTGGTCGCGGTCTGGTATCAGGCGGGGCGGCGGCCCGTGCGGGGTCAGCCTGCTCCATGGCGCTCAGCCTCCCTGCAGGATCAGGGCGGTCTGCTCGGACATGATCCCCCCGGTACCCGAGCAGTAGGCGACGTCCACCCCGGCCACCTGATGGCCCCCGGCATCACCGCGCAGTTGGCGGACGGCCTCGGTGACCTGGGTGAAACCGCCGGCCAGGCCGGTTTGGCCGAAACCCAGCTGACCGCCATGGGTGTTCACCGGGAAGTCCCCGGAGAAGGTGAGATCATGGTCCCGCACAAAGGCCATGCCTTCGCCCTTGTTGCAGAACCCCGAATCCTCGATGCTCAGCAGCACCGTGATGGTGTAGCAGTCATAGAGCTCGACCACGTCCACCGCGGCCCGGGTGATGCCGGCCATGCCGAACGCCTGATCCGCGGCGGGACCGATGGGGGTGTGCAACAAATCCGGCGAATAGGTCGGGGTCTTGTGCATCAGGTGTTCGCCGAAACCGGTCACGAACGCCGGGCGGTGACGGCAGCGGGCCGCGACCTCCTTGGAAACCACCACCACCGCAGCACCACCGGCGCAGGGCATCACGATCTCCAGCACGTGCAGCGGATCAGCGATCATCTTCGACGCCAGCACGTCCTCGATGGTGATGGGCCGACCGAAGAAGATGGCCTCGGGGTTGGCGCAGGCGTTGGTGCGCTGATCGGCGGCGATCTTGGCCGTGGCCCGGGGGTCATAGCCGTACTCGGCGCCGTAGCGGTTGGCGATCATGGCGTAGCCACAGTTCTGCGCCAGGTTCCCGTAGGGGATGTCGAACTCGGCCTGGGGTGAGCCCATCACGTTGGAGGAAGCGCCGAAGGGGGACCACGCCCGAGGCTGATCCGGTGGCAGGCTGGGCGTGGGTCGGGCCGGGGTGGCGCACACCACTACATCGCACAGGCCCAGCTCGATGGCCGCCGCCGCCCGCCATACCATACCGACTGGTGTGGCCCCGCCGAGGTCCACCCGCTCGGCGAAGTTCACCCGCCAGCCGAGGTACTCCGCCACGGTGGAGGGCACGAACATGTCCGATTCCCGCACGTTGGCGCACACCAGGCCGTTGACGTCTGAGGACCTCAGCCCAGCATCGGCCAGTGCCAGCGCCGCCAGATCGGCCCATTGCTCCAGCATGAAGATGCGCTCACCGCTGAAGCGACGCTCTGGCGGGTACTCGGCCATGCCGACGATGGCGGCGTCGCCTCTCAGTCCCATGATCGGGACTTTAACCTGTTTTGGGGATGGTGCCCGGGGGTATGGGTGCTGTGTCCGGGTCCCGCCGCGGGTCCCGCCCAGAGGAGAGCAACATGAACGCCACCGTGCTTTGGATCATCGCCGCCATCATCGCTGTCGTCGGCATCGTGCAGTTGCTGCAAGGCCAGATCATCCTCGGGGTGATCCTGCTGATCGCCGCTTGCCTGGTCGGTCCCGGCGGGTACAGCGTCTTCCGCGGCCGCCGAGCCTGACCCCGTCGCCCCCCTGACCGGGACATCGACAGCGGCGTGAACGGACCGCGGGTACCGAGTCATCGGTTTCGGAACTCGGTAGTCTGTACCTGACATGGTGCGTGGTGTCGTGGGGTGGATGGATCGGTTCCAGCGCCGTCATCCCACGACCTCCTTCCCGTTGGCGGTGGTATACAAGTTTTTCGATGATCAGGGCACCTACCTGGCCGCCCTGATCACCTATTACGGGTTCTTGTCGCTGTTCCCCGTGTTGTTGTTGCTGACATCGATCCTCGGCTTCGCACTCGAGGCCGACAGCACTCTGCGCACCCACATCCTCGACTCCGCCATCAGCCAGTTCCCGGTGCTGGGCGACCAGCTCAAGGAACCGGCGGGGCTGCGCGGCAGTGGCCTGGCGGTCGGGGTTGGTCTGGCCATCTCGCTCTACGGTGCGCTCGGCGTGGGCCAGGCGCTGCAGAACGCCATGAACGTCATCTGGGCCGTGCCCCGTCACCGGCGACCGAACCCCATCGTCTCCCGGCTGCGTGGTCTGCTGCTGCTCTCCATCGGCGGCGTGGTGGTGTTGGCCACCACGCTGCTGGGGTGGATCGGGGACATCGTGGCGGCGGCGTACGGCACCGACGTTGACCGCGGCTGGACCCTGCTGGCGACGTTCGCGGCCGTGGTCCTCAACACTGCCGTGTTCGGGCTCACGTTCCGCATCGCCACCGCCAACCGGCTTTCGCTGGCACAGCTCTGGCCGGGGGCGTTGGTTGCCGCCACCCTTTGGCAATTGCTGCAGTTGACCGGTGTGGCTTACGCCCGCCGGGTTGACGGTGCCAGCTCGACATACGGGGTCTTCGCGGTGGTGTTGGGAGCGCTGGGGTGGTTGTTCCTGGCCGCGGTGGCGGTGGTGGTCTCCGTTGAGATCAACGTGGTTCGCACCAAACACCTGTATCCACGTTCATTGCTCACCCCGTTCACCGACAACGTGGAGCTCACCGCCGCTGACCGGCGGACCTATGGTGACGCGGCGCTGGCGCAGCGGGCCAAGAGCTTCCAGGCCATCCGCGTGCTGTTCGAACGAATCGAGACCCGACAGAACGAAACCTGGACGTTGGAAACCCGACCCGTGCCACCCACAGCACCGGAGCAGCACGGTCTCCCCCCGGTGGTCCCGGACAAGGGTGCCACGGTGGTACCGGACAACGGTGCCACCACCAACGGATCCGGGATGGCCGACGCTGAGCCAAGCCGGGACCGCACGCCATCAGGCTGAACCCTCCTTCCGGCGGTCGCCCGTTGCGTTCGTTTCGCCGCCCGAGCTGCGGGGTATGGCTCGGTCATGACGCTTCTTGATCGGATCCGGTCCCTTTTCACCAGCCGCCCCCAAGAGGGCCAGCCCGGCACCGGCGCGTTGATGGATCGCGGTGGCGGCGAGTTCGAGGGCCCCATCGACGAAGCCCGCGACTCCGCCCATCACCACGACCTCGGTGCGCCCAACAACACACTGACGGACCACGTTCGTCCGCCCATGAACTGATCGAACGTAGGTGGTCGTCGCCCGGGAGCTGACCGTCACCGCCCGCGGCGAGGCCCGCTACTGTGCCGCCATGCGTGACTTCGCTCTGGCGCCTGAGCTCGAGGAGCTGCGGGCGGCCGCCGAACGCCTTGGTCGAACCCAACTCGAACCCCGGGTACGGGAATCGGAGGCTGACGGACGCTGGCCCGACACGGTGCTGGACGCCCTGGATTCCTTTCCGTTGGGCGGTTTGGACGTTCCTGAGGAGCTGGGCGGCGCCGGCGCCGGGACCATGGCCAAGGTCCTCACGCTGGAGACCCTGGCCCGGTTCGATGCCAGCGGTCTGCCTGGCGCGGACCGCCCCGGACAGAGCATCGGGGCCCTGCTGGCCTGCCCCGACACCGCCTTGGTGAGCGAGGTCCTGGCCGGCTGCCGTGACGGCGCGGCCCAGTGTGCGTTCACGGTGATCGATCCTGAGGTCGGGTCACCGGGTCTGGCGTGGGCCCCGGGCTGGCCCCGGCTGCGCTGGATCTGGGTCAGTGAGGGCAACGAGCTGCGCTGCCACGAGGTTCCGTCGGCGGCACCTACCACCACCCCCATCGTGCTGGCCTTCCAGGCGTCGGGGGCGGTGTCGGTGGCCTTCGCGGACACCGAGGTGCGGGGCCGCTGGCAGCTCGATGATCGCCAGGTGCTGGCCATGCGGGGCCGAGCCCGGCTGTGGGGCGCGGCCATCGCTGTGGGCATCGCCCAGGCCGCCATCGAGGAAACCATCAGCTACACCACTGACCGGGTGGTGTTCGGCAAACCGGTGGCCCACCATCAGGGCAACGCCTTCGACCTGGCTTACGTCGCCGCCCGCACCCACGCCGCCCGGCTGGTGGTGCGTGACGCCGCCGCGGCCTTCGATCGTGGCGAACCCGACGCCGGTTTCTGGGCCACCCAGGCGTGGTTGGAGACCATGGACGCGGCGTTCAACACCACCAACGTGGGCATCCAGCTATTGGGCGGGCACGGGTTCATCGTCGATCATCTGGCTGAGAAGCGATTCCGGGAGGTCCGGCACTTGGCCATGCTTGTCGGGGCCCGCGACGCTGCCGATTTCGACGTGGCCGCGGCCACGCTGAACGTTCCCGACGCGCTCCTCGCCGCCCTTGATCGCACCTGAACCCGCCCCTGACGCCACCAACCCGGCGCCGACGCGACCGACCCTGACGGAGTCACCATGATCGAGCTCGACACCCGCACCCTGGAGATGATCGAGGAGGTCCGCGGGCTGGGACGGACCCACATCCGGCCCATGGGTCTGGAAGCGGACCGCACCGCCCTGCCGCCGCCCACAGATCACCCCTTCTACCTGATCTGCACCCGTCAGGGCGGCCTGATCTCCAAGATGATCGGCGCTGACGAGGGCCCCACGGCGCTGGACTGGAAGCCAGTGCGGAACTTCCTGCTGGGCGAGGAAACCGCGTACTGGGACCGGGGGGTGGCGCTGTCACTGCCGGGCCCGGGACTGGGCGGTCCGGCGCTTCGCAGCACCGCCACCCCCGAGCAACGCCAGAAGTGGTTGGCCATCTTCAACGACCACTCCAAGGCCCGTTGGGGGGCCATGGCCATGACCGAACCCGGGGCCGGCAGCGATGTGGCCCGCATCGCCACCCGGGCCCGCAAGGACGGCGACGAATGGGTGCTGAACGGGCAGAAGATGTTCTGCTCCAACTCCGCCCGGGCCGACTGGGTCATCGTGTGGGCCACGGTGGATCCGGCGTTGGGACGAGAGGGTCACCGGTCCTTCGTGGTGGAGCGGGGCACCCCGGGCTTCGAGATCCTCAAGGTGGAGCACAAGATGGGCTCCAGGGGCTATGAGACCGCCAGCTTCGCGCTCGACGACGTGCGGATCCCGGCGGAGAACCTCTTGGGCGGCGAGGCGTTCTACCAGTCCCGCACGGGCTTCAAAGCCTCCATGGCCACGTTCAACATGACCCGCCCGCTGCACACCGCGCACGGGGTCGGGATGGGCCGGGCCGCCCATGACTTCGCCCTGGACTTCGTGCGCAGCGACTATCCGGCCCAGGGGCATCGCCGGCAGCGGGCGTTGGAGCGTCTGGCCCGCATCCGCCGGGGCCTGCACACCGCCCGCCTGATGTACCTCAACGCGGTGTGGCTGGCCAAGAACGGCAAATCGAACGCCTTGGAGGCCAGCTACGCCAAGCTGTACTCCCCGCCGGTGATCCTGGAGGCGGTGGTGGCGGCGCTGGACATCCTGGGCGAGGCCGGGGTCCGCAACGACCTCATGCTGGAAAAGCTGTACCGGGACGTGAAGATCCTGGACATCGGGGAGGGCACCCAGCAAGTGCAGCGGGTGGTGGTGGCCCGCCAGCTGTTCGATTTCCCCCGCGACGCCTGACCGCCTAACCGCGCTCAGGCGCCGGTGAAGGTGGCGTCGCGGTGCTCCAGGCGGGCCCGCACGCCCTCCTTGGCATCGTTGCTGCGCAGCGCGGCCCGGACCATGGCCTCGGTGTCCGCGTTGTAGACCCCGTCCCGGAAAGCCAGCTGGCGGTTGATGGTGGCCTTCATGGCCCGCAAGCTGAGCGGGGCGTTGCGCACCAGCCGGTCGATGATGGCGTCCGCGGCGGCGGCCAACCCTTCCGCCGGCACGCAGCGGGCGATGATGCCCAGCTCGGCCATGCGGGTGGCGGGCACCGGATCACCCAGCAACAGGATCTCCCGGGTCAGCACCGGACCGCCCACCTCCATCAGCTTCTGGGTCAGGAACCACGACGGCGCCAGCCCGATCTGCGCCAGGGACATGCCGAAGTGCGCCGCCTCCGACGCCACCACGAAGTCGCTGTGCAACGCCAGCTCGTTGCCGCCGGCGATGGCGGGGCCCTGCACCACGGACACCACCGGCAGCGGCCAGTGCTGCACCCGGCTGAACAGCTTCTCCACGTTCTGGTCCTTGCCCAGCCCGCCCCGCAGATCCAGACCGGAGCAGAACACCCGACCCTCGGCCCGGATCACCGCCACCCGCTCGTCCCCGCCGGGACCGGGATCGGGGGCGAAGGCGGCCTCCATGGCGGTCAGCATCTCGGCGTCCAGGGCGTTGCCCTTCTCGGGCCGGCACATGGTGACGGTACGGACGGGGCCGTCGATCTCGACACGAACCTTGTCGCTCATGGCCCGGGACGTTAGTGCTCCCGGCGGGGCTTGATCCGCGCCCTCGACCGGGGTCGGTACGGGGTCACCGAGAGCGCCGTCAGACCACTCGGCGGTAAGGTCATCGCCAGCAGCGGGGAACAGATTCGGGAGGCTCGCGTGGTCAGCGCCGTTGGCACCATACCGATCATCGACGTGGGCGACTTCCTGGCTGACGGACCTGGGGCGCTCGATGCCGCCGCCGCCCAACTGCGTCACGCACTGGAGCATGTCGGGTTCTTCCAGATCCTCAACCACGGGGTGGACTGGAGCGAGGTCGAAGCCATCTACGACATGGCAGCCCGCTACCACGCGCTCACGCCGGAGCAGAAGCTGCCGCAGCGCATGAGCGCTACCACGATGGGCTACAGCCCGCTGCTGGGCCAGGTCCGTGGGGCCAAACCGTCGCTCAACGCAGCCTACTTCCTGGCCCGGCCGACCTCCTCCCGCAACCAATGGCCCGCCGAGGAGCACCTCCCCGGCTTCAGGGCCACGGTCAGCCGCTACTACGACGCCATGGACCGCCTCGGCAGCCGCTTGCTCCGGCTGTACTCGGTAGCCGCCGGGATGGCCCCGGAGCACTTCGGGCAGTTCTTCCAACCATCACTGGCCACATTGCGTCTGTCGCACTACCCGCCGCTGCCGGCCGCACAGGATCAGTGGGGCATTGACCCCCACACCGACGCCGGGTTCATGACCATGCTGCCCGCCAACCCGGTGGCCGGACTGTGGATCCACCCCGCCGGCGGTGAGTGGTTCGAACCCCGGCAAGAGCCGCGCTCGTTCGTGGTGAACAGCGGAGACATGCTGCGCCGTTGGACCAACGAACGCTTCTTGTCCACCACCCACCGGGTCCTCAACCAATCCGGTACCGACCGGTATGCCATCCCGTTCTTCTACGATCCGCGGGTTGACAGTGTGATCGAGTGCCTACCCAGTTGCACCGATGCCGACCATCCCCCAAAGTATGGTCCGATCACCTACCGGGATTACCTGGTGCCGTTCATGCAACGCAGTTACGTGGCCGTGCTCGATGACCCCAGCGGCGCGCCCTGACCGGCGAAACAGCCAACGTCCACGCGTCCGAACCGCGCCACGGTCAGATCGGCGGCGTTGTCAGTGGCGTTGTCGGCGTTCACGTTCGAGCCCGCAGCAACTGCCCCATCGAATCAACGTACCGTACCCCGCCCTGCTGGCCCGCTGGTCGTGCCAGACTGCATCATCTTCAACCGGGGGAAGCGCCGATGAGCGAGCAATTGATCAGCACCGAGGTCCGCTCCAGCAGCACCGCCATACCGGGCCGGACGTTGAACACCGCCCGACACAACCACTTCGTGATCGACTCGCCCAACGGTCCGGGCGAGGCCCTGGGCACCGGCGAGGCCTTCCTGGCCGGCATCGCGGCCTGCGGGGTGACCCTCGTGCAAGCAGCGGCCAAGACCGAGGGGATCAGCCTCGGGCCGCTCAGTGTGGACATCCGTTCGGAGCGGCTGAGCACCAACCCGGTGGACTTTCATCGGGTGCACGTGCATTTCCGCTATCAGCAGACCGCACCCGCTGACGCGGAAACGCTAACGGAGATCTGGAAGGCTCGTTGACCGCTCTACCGTGCGGTCGCGGTCGCGACCACCGTCGAGGTGACCTTCGAGATTGAGGCCACGGGTTGAGGGTCAAGGAGCGCCGGCGTCGGCCTCAGATGGCGAGACCGCGGACCGAGCCCGGCGGCAGGTCACTGCCGTCAACGGTGGTCACGGCGCACAGGTAGTCACGTTCGCCCCGCGCCCAGTTGCTCTTTTGTGGTGAAACCGACCACATGTCGTAGGCGCTCTCGTCGTAGGAGATGCCCACGTAGGCGTTGAAGGCGTTGAGGCAACGATCTTGGACCTCGCTGATCGCTTCCTGGTTACCCGGGAAGGGACCCGGGGGCAGGTTCCCCACCAGGTAGACCTCGCCACCGTGGGGTTGTTCACAGGGACGTTCCACGAAGCCGATCACCACCTCGGAGTCCGGGATGAGAATGCACTCCCCCACCTCGATGTCTTCGTAGCCCGATCCCAGGCCCTGCTCGAGGCCTTCCTGGAACTCCTCACTGGCCACTACCGCCACGATGAACCACACTCCCGCCGCCACGCCCAGCGCGCCCGTCGCCAGCCCGGCCCAGGCCAGGCCCGTGCCCGCCAACCGGCCCTTGGCCCGGCCGGTGGCCACCAGGGCCGCCACGCCGAGACCCACCGCCACCAGCGAGGGCACCACGAAGAAGCAGGTGACCAGCCCGATCAGACCGAGGACCAGGGAGGCGGTGGCCAGGGCGCTGCGTCGGGGCGGGCCGGCCCAGGGGTTGGTCGATTGACCGGTGACATAGAACCCGTCCGGAGCGAAGGACCGGGCGTGAAATCCATCAGGTGAGAAGCCCGTCCGCACAGCCATCGACGGTGGCGGGCCCCACTGCGGTGCAGCGCTGCTCCCGACCGATCCGGCGAGGGGCGCGAACCCGGACGGCTCACCCGCATTGGGGTACGCCGCGGTACCTGACGGCTCGGTCATCCCCTCCTATCGATCGAGGGGATGACCGTCTTGAGCCTCAACCGCCCTTGAGCGCCTCGAGAAAGTGGATCTCGGCGTTCGGAGGAACGGTCTCAAAGTCGGCGTCGGCGATGATCTCGCCGTCGATGGCGACGGAGGTTCCCGTGCTCAGCTTCTCGCCGAGACCCGGGAACCTCTCGTCCAACGCCTTGATCAGGGCCCGCACGGTGGAGGCGTCGATCTCCACCTGGGTGACCCCGCCGGTGAAGCTGCGCAGCCCCGCGGAGAAGTGCACCAGAGCCATGGGAATCAGCCGCCGTTGCTGGCGGAGGTTCCGTTCAGGATGGCATCGAGCACCCGTGGGGGTGAAAGTGGCAGGTCCGTGATGCGCCGGTCCGTAGCGGCGCGCACCGCGTTGGCCACCGTGGCCAGGGGCGGCACGATGCCGACCTCGCCCACGCCGCGTACGCCATAGGGATGGGCCGGGTTGGGTACCTCCACGATCACCGCGTCGATCATGGGCAGGTCGGAGGCGACCGGCATGCGGTAGTCGAGGAAGCTGGGGTTCTCCATCACCCCGTCGGCGTTGTGGATGTACTCCTCGTTGAGCGCCCAGCCCACACCTTGGGACACGCCGCCTTGCATCTGGCCCTCGACGTAACTGGGGTGGATGGCCCGACCGACGTCCTGGGCGGTGGTGTAGCGCAGCACGGTAACCACCCCGGTGTCGGGGTCCACCTCCACGTCGCACATCTGGGTGGAGAACGCCGCTCCCACACCGCGGGCGTTGAGTGCGGCGGTGGCGGAGACCGGACCACCGGTGCGGTGCCAGCCCTTGGCCAGATCGGCGAGGGACAGCGGCGGCACTGAACCGTCCGCCTTCTGCGCCCGACCGTCCACCCATTCCACCTGGTCAACGGCCACATCCCACTGCTTGGCAGCCCGGGCCTTGAGGTCCGCGACCACCTTGCGGCAGGCCTCGACCACCGCCGCGCCGGTGGCCAGGGTCGTGCGGCTACCAGCGGTGAGGTCGTTGAAGCCAACGGTCTCGGTGTCCGCCACCACCGGCTGGATGCGGGCCACGTCGATGCCCAACTCCTCCGCGGCCATCAGCGCCATGGATGCCCGGCTGCCGCCGATGTCCGGCGAGCCGGTCACCACAATGACGTTGCCGTCCTCGTTGACGTGCACGGTGGCGCTGGAGTTCATGCCGGCGTTGAACCAGAACCCCGCAGCGATGCCACGGCCCTGGTTGGGACCGAGTGGAATCTTGTAGTTCGGATGGTCCTTGATGGCCCGCAGCGTCTCCTTGAAGCCCACGCGCTGGAACTTGGGCCCGTAGGTGGCGGTGGCGCCCTCCTCCACCGCGTTCTTCATCCGGAAGTCGATGGGGTCGATGCCCAGCTTGCGGGCGATGTCATCGATGACGCTCTCGACACCGAAGGCGGAGTGCGGCGCGCCGGGAGCGCGGTAGGAGATGACCCGAGGCTTGTTGACCACCACGTCATAACCCTCGATGAGGAAGTTGCTCAGCAGGTAGGGGGCGAGACAGGTCATGGCCCCGGCGCCGACCGGTGAGCCCTGGTAGGCACCCGCCTCGTACGCCAACCAGACCTGCGCCGCGGTCAACGTGCCGTCCTTCTTGGCGCCGATCTTCACCTTGATGGTGCCGCCCGGTGCCGGCCCGGTGGCCCGGAACACCTCGTCACGGCTCATGACCATCTTCACCGGGCGCCCGGCCTTCTGGGACAGGCGCACCGCCAGCGGCTCGAGGTAGATGGTGGTCTTGCCACCGAAACCGCCACCGATCTCAGCAGGGATCACCTTGAGGCGGATCGGCTCCCAGCCCAGCACCTTGGCGGACATGGTGCGCATAGCGAAGTGACCCTGCGAGGAGCACCACACGGTGGAGCGCCCGTTGGGGGTGGTGTCCGCCACCACGGCATGGGGCTCGATGTAGCCCTGATGGATGGGCTTGGTGGTGAACGTTCCCTCGACCACCACATCAGCCTCGGCGAAGCCCTTTTCAACGTCGCCGCCCTGGAACACGGTGCGGCTGGCGATGTTTGAGGGCTCGGTGGGCGCCGGATCCACGCCCTTGGTCATCAGCTTCTCGTGCAGCAACGGCGCGCCGGGGGCCATTGCCTCCTCCACGGTGAGCACGTGGGGCAACTTCTCGTAGGTGACGACGATGGCCTCGGCCGCGGCCTTGGCCAGCTCCCTGGTGGTGGCGGCCACCGCGGCCACGGCGTGACCCTCGTAGAGCACCTTGTCACGGGCGATGGTGTTGGCCTGCAGGTCCGAGTCGCCGCCCTTGGGATCGGGGAAGTCGGCGCCGGTGATCACGGCGTGCACCCCGGCCATGGCCTGCGCCGCGGTGGTGTCGATGGACACGATGCGGGCGTGGGCGTGGGGGGAGCGCAGGACATGGCCGTGCAGCATCCCCGGCAGCTTCAAGTCCGCCCCGAACTTCGCCCGTCCGGTGACCTTCTCGAAACCGTCCGGACGGATGGGCCGGGTGCCGACCCACTTGTAGGCCGGAGCGGTGGTGGGATCTTCGGCGATGGTCATACTGACGCCTCCCTCATCTGGACGGCGGCCTCGCGGACCGCGCGGACGATCTTGTCGTAACCGGTGCAGCGGCAGAGGTTACCGGCCAGGCCGTAGCGGATCTCGGTTTCGGTGGGGTTGGGGTTGCGCTCCAGCAGCGTGCGGGCAGCGAGCAGGAAGCCGGGGGTGCAGATGCCGCACTGCAGGGCCGCTCCCTCCAGGAAGCACTCTTGCAGCGGGTGGAGCTTGTCCCCGTCGGCCATGCCTTCGACAGTGCCGATGACGGCGCCCTGGGCCTCAGGGGCGAAAACCAGGCAGGAGCAGGTCAGGTCACCGTCGAGGATGATGGAGCAGGCACCGCAGTCACCGGTGCCGCAGCCTTCTTTCACCCCCGTCAGACCGACCTCGTCACGCAAGGCGTTGAGCAGGGACTCGCCGGGGTCGGTCAGGAACTCAACGGGGTCACCGTTGATGGTGCAGCTGACATGGGTGCGGGACATCAGTGGGCTCCGTTCTGGGTGACGCCGGTGGCGCGATCCGCGGCCAACTGCACGGCCCGGCGGGCCAGGACGCCGGCCACGTGCTTGCGGTAAGCGATGGTGCCGCGCTTGTCGTCGATGGGGTTGCAAGCGGCGCTGGCCGCAGCGGCCACCGCGGCCAGGGTGGCGTCATCGATGCTGCTGCCCACGAGCGCCGCTTCGGCGTCGGGGACCCGCACCACCGTGGGGGCCACCGCGCCGAGCGCGATGGCGGCGGCGGTCACCTTGCCGGCGTCATCAAGGGTCACCCTGGCGCCGCAGCCGACCACCGCGATGTCCATCTCGGTACGGGGGATGAGCCGCAGGTAGGCGTCACCGGTGCGGGCCGGGGGACGGTCCACTTCGATGGCGACGAGGATCTCGCCCGGCGCCAGGCTGGTGCGGCCGGGTCCGGTGGGGATGTCCTGCACCGCCACGGTGCGGGTGGCGCCGCCGGGACCGGCGATCACCGCCCGGGCGTTGTTGACCACCATGGCCGGCACCGAATCCGCCGCTGGAGAGGCGTTGCAGAGGTTGCCGCCCAGGCTGGAGCGGTTCTGCACCTGGTCAGAGCCGATGAGTCCGGCCGCTTCGACCAGGCCCGGGAGCTGCTTGGTGAGCTCGACGTTGTCGGTGAGGCGGCTGGTCGGGGTGGCCGCCCCGATGGTCCAGGTGGTGGCGGTGGAGGTCACCGACACCAGCTGGCTGATCTTCTTGAGGTCGATGAGCGCAGCTGGTTCGGGTCGACCCGAACGCATCTGGGGAATCACATCGGTGGCGCCGGCGAACACCTTGGCACCGGCTTCCGAGCTCAGCAATCCCACCGCTTCATCGACGGTTGACGGCGCGAAGTACTTCAAATGCTCCCCCTGTGACGGATGGCTACCAACGAACCTGTCCCCGGAACGTAGCCGAGGGCCGCCCGCCACGCGGAACCGCCACCCTTCGTCCGCGACCAGGAGCGCTCAGCGTTCCCACGGCGACAGCCGCAGCGTGGCCTCCCGCTGATTCAGCGACCGCAGGAGTTCGACGGTTGACGCCTGGTGGTGTGCGGTTTCACGACAGTGACGCGCCAACGCCTCACGCAGCTGGAGGTCCCGGGCGATGAGATCATCAATGCTGGGCAGCGTGGCCGGGAGCGACGCCCACGCGCCGGTCTCCTCGCGGCTGGGATCGGTGGTGGGAAGCGCGTGCAGCGCCGCCAGCGCCCCCGTCAGCTCGGCGAGGTCCGCCAGCAGGTAGGCCGGCAGCGTCGGCAGTGCCCGGGCGATGCGCCGCACCATGGCGATGGCGGAGGCCAACTGCTCGGAGGCCGGGCCCGGCGCGACGTGCGGAGCGACGTCCGCCGCCAACACCTCGGCCACGCCGTCCAGCAACTGGATCGGTGAGGGCTGCAACACCAGGTGGTCCTTTCGACCTCAGTGAGTGGTCGGAGCTATACGTGTAGTGACTTTTGGCACCGTAGGGTCGAATCGACGTCGATTCGATGGATCACCGTCGACGCGATCTCACTGTCCATGGCGCATGGGACGCTCCTCGTGGTCGTGGATCAGGTCGAGGATGCGCTCGATGAACGGGACGATGGTGGCGGCCCGGTCGGCGTGGCGGAGGCTGGTGGTGGCCCGATCGGCGAAACTGCGGGTGCCGGTGAGGGAGATCACGCTGTGCTTGACCTCGTTGAACACCTGGTACCAGCGCAGGTGCTCGCGGTCCACGGTTGTCCCTGCGGCGCTCTCGTAGGCCAGCAGAAAGTCCTCGAACGGCAAGGCCCGGCGGCCGGTCCACAGCTCCCGATAGACCCAGCCCAGATCTTCGATGGGGTCACCGAGATGGGTCATCTCCCAATCGAGCAGCGCAGTGAGCCGACCCTCGTGGTACAGCAGGTTGCCGAACCTCAGATCGCCGTGGACCACCGACACCCGCTCCGCTACGGGCGGACGGTCTGCCAGCCAGCGCAGCGCCAAGACCAACGCCGGATGCGGCTCGAGGCGCTGCCGTTCGAAGAGGTCCCCCCAGGAGGCCAACTGGTCGGTGGACGCAGCCTGCACGGTGGTCGAGCGCAGGTGGGTGAACGCCGCGGGGTCCACGGCGTGCAGCGTGGCGGCGGCGGCGGCGAGGTCCAGGGCCACCTGGCGCAGTGGGGCGGCGGTCTCGTCACGTCGCAGCGGGCGGGTGTCGGCGCTGCCCGGCACCCATTCGGTGATGAAAAACGGGCTGCCGATGGCCTCTCCGGTCTCGTCCATCCACAGCGCCGGTGCCAGGGGAACCCCGCTCCCCCGCAGGCCGGCGATGGTCAGGAATTCCGGCGCCAGCGTCGTCTCCAGTTGGCCGGCAGCGGCCTTGACCAGCATCACACAGCGGGTGGTCCGCCCGGCCCAGGTAGCGGTGAAGGACCACGGTTCCCGGGCGTTGCCCACCGATGAGATGCGGACCAGTTCCCCCACCGTCACCGGCGCTCCCACCTGGCCGCTGATGAACTCGCCAAGCCCAGCCGCCAGCGGGGCCTGATCGACAGGGCCGGCCGGACCCACCACCGAGGCCGGACCCACCACCGAGGCCGGATCGACCCCACCGTCCGGGTTCGCCGTACCGGTCGGTCTGTCGCCGGCCGCGTCGGCGGCGGCGGGGCGGGTCACGGGGCTCATCGGCGATGGTCCTGCCGGATCAATCGAGGAACGCCCAACCGGGACGACCGGCGGCGCAGGCTTCGTAGGCGGCGGGGTCGATGGGTTGGTACAGCCCAGTGGCCACCTCGCCGTCGCAGGTGACCCGGCACAGGTGCTCGTCCAGGCCGGCGATGGCGGCGCGAACCTCGGGCTTGGTCACGTCGTAGGTCTCGCCCTCCACCAGATCCGGCCCGTCATACCCCCCGGAATGGATCTGCCGATCTGGGGTGCCGCCGTACATACCGCAGCGTAGGTAGGCAGTCTGGTAGCCGATGCGTTCGTAGTGGACCTGTTTGATCTCACCGGTGTCGAGCGGATAGTCCACAATGCCCTCCACGAAGATCTTGGTGTCGGGCTCGAAACGCAACCGCCGGTTGGGCTTGTTGACCCGCCCCATACCGGGCCGTTTGTCGCCGTAGCGATAGAACACCCGATCCCCCCACAACGTCCAAGACGGGAAGGCCACAAAAGCATTGCCCGACACGCCCACGTGCAACCGCCCGCCCAACGCCAACGCCGGACCGCCCACCCCCCGGCCCACGCCCCAGTGCCGGTCCCTGGTCCCTTGCGAACCGCGCGGTATGTCGATGCGGCGGCCGTCTACTTCCACCCAGCCCTCCACGTCACCAAAGCTCTCGAAGCCAGTGGTGACATCGTTGCGACGTCCCCGCGGGCTGCCGCCGGCGGAGTTCGACAGCGGTTCCCGGAACATCTGGCGGGTGGTGTCCTTGAAATCGAGTTGGAAGCTGACGCCCCACTCGTTGGGCTCAAGCACGAAACGCCACCAACGCATGCCCTCGATGATGCGGGGGGCGATGGGCCCGATGCGCAAATCGGCCCGGTCCGCGCCCAGACGACGGAAGCCCCGCACCGTGCTGTGTCGACCCTGATGGTTGACGATGGCGTAGGCCTCGGCCCGGTCGAGGTTGGGGTAGAAGCTGCCCCCGGCGGCCACCAACACCTCACCGGCGGGGTCGTGACAGACCATCCAGTATCGCTCGTAGGCCCGGGGGTCACCGCTCCACATGACCCGGATGGGATCAGGGGTCTGGTGGATCATGTAGTCATCGAGCGGTGACAGCGGGAACTGTTCAGCGAAGTGCTCGTCGCTGATGGTCAAACGCACCGGCGGGTCGGCGTCGAATGGGGGCTCGTCGCTGGGGATCGTGGAATCAGTCATGGTCGGATGGCTCCTCGGGGGCGGTTGAGGGCGGGATCAGCCTGGGTTCGAGCCCGCAGGTGGGCTGCGATGCGGGCCCGGGCCTGGTCACCGGCGGCGTCGTCCGCAAGCCGGCCGATCAGCTCGGACAGTGCCGCCCTCAGCGCCTTGTTTCGCTCGTGCGCGACCGGTTCATCGAGCAGGGATAGCTCCACAGCAGCGACCGTCGGCAAGGCCCCGAGATCACCGAGCAGGGCCTCGGTGCGCTCGTTGTCGTGCTGCAGGAACGGCAAGCGGGCCGAGACGTTGCCCGCGAGGCGGCGCAATTGACCGACGGCGAGGGTCAAACGTTGCTGGGCGTCGGCGGGCAGCTGCTCATTGGCGGCGACCTCAGCGATGATCCCGGCCAACGCTCCCAACTGCTCCTGCGGGGTGGGGTGCATCAGGAACGCCCCTGCACCGCGTCGAGCAACACCAACAGCACCGCCGCCGTGGGTTGATACAACTCATCGGCCCGACCTTCGATGTAGGAACGCAGCCCGCTGACTTGCATCACCGCCGTCTTGTAACACGCCAGGACGTTCCACCAGGCAATGGCGTCACGGTCCGGACGCCAGCCGGCCACCGCCTCGTAGTGGTCAAGCAGTTGGTCGCGCTCCCAGGCGCCGGGGATGAGGTGTTCCAGGATGCGCAGCGGCTGGGTGACCCAACCGAGGTCCTCGTGCGGGTCGCCGAGGTGGGCCAGCTCCCAATCGAGCAGAGCGCCGGGCTCACCGTCCACCAGCAGCACGTTGCCCGGCTTGTAGTCCCCGTGCACCAACGTGGTGCGGACGTTGGTCGGGGCGTGGCGTGCCAGCCAGTGCGCCGCCAGCTCCAACTCGGGGTAGGGCTCCAGCTGATCCCGACGCAAGATGGCCTGCCATTGGTCCAGTTCGTGACGAGCGGCGTTGCCGGGGCCAGGATCGGTGAGCACCTCGGCCAGGCCCAGCTCCTGCCAGTCGAGGCGGTGAACGTGGGCCAGCAGCTCGCAGAACCGACGGGCCAGCCCCACCCGCTCATCGAGGGCCCGCTCGCCGTTGAGCACGAAGTAGTCGCACTCCCCCGGCTCGCGGACCATGATCAGCGCCGGTCGACCCAGCTCGTCACCAGTGGGATCCAGCCAACGAGGGGTGGGAGCCGGCAGGTCGCTGCGGTCCAGCGCCTGGAGCACCGCGAACTCGGTGGCCCGATCGGTTTCGAGCAGTCCCCCATCGGGATCGACCCGCACGATCAGCGGCTGGCGACGCTCCTCGTTGGCGGCCGACGAGGTGCTGGTCTCAGACCAGGACAGGTCGACCAGCCAGTTCTCTCGGGAGCGGCCCGTCGCCACCCGGGCCAGACCGTGCAGGCGCGGTCGAGCGGCAGCGCCCAACCGGGCCACCAGGAAGTCCTGAAGAAGCTGAGGGATCTGTTCGTCGCTCGACATTGGTGAGGTGTATTGGTGAGGTGAATTGGTGAGGTGAATTGGTGAGGTGAATTGGTGAGGTGAATTGGTGCGGATCGGGTCCCCGAGTGGGGGTCGACGCAGGCCCCTTCCGGACCGATTCGGCGCCGATCCGGTTTGTGAGACCGGTCAAAGGGGCAGCGATCGCCCGACTGTCGGACGGTCGCGGATCGCAGGTCTAGCAGCACCCTGTGGCCCCAGCGCCAGCGACCACGCGAACCAGCCCACCAGAGAGTCCGCCCGCCCCGGTCCGCGTCGCGCCCGCTTCACCCGCCGGAATCGATCCGACGGGAGCGATCCACAGGTGTCGCCGAGTTCATCGGGAACGGCGAGCGGCCGTTGCTACCGTCCCGGCATGGGCGACGTGGTCACGGTTGGGTTCATCGGGCTGGGCACGATGGGCAGCCCGATGGCCCGGAATCTGGTTGCCGCGGGGTTCGCCGTGGTGGCCTTCGACGTCATCGCCGAAAGGGCCGCGATCCTGGCCAGCGAAGGGCCAGCGAATCGCCTCGAACCCCCCGCCGACCACGCCCCCGGGTCCTTCGTCGTCGCCGCCAAACCGGCCGAGGTCGCCGCCGCCGCCGAGATCATCGTGCTGAGCCTGCCCGGGTCCGACGAGGTGGACGCGGTGCTGTTCGGCCCCGACGGCATCGTCGTGCGGGCCCGCCCCGGCACGATCATCATCGACACCTCCACCAGCTACCCACCCCAGGTGATGGCGGCGGCCACCCGGCTGGCGGCGCTCGGCCTGCACTTCATCGACGCCCCGGTCAGCGGTGGCCGGGCCGGGGCGGAGGCCGCGACGCTGTCGATCATGTGCGGCGGCCCGTCCGCGGTGCTCGAATCGGTCCGGCCGGTGCTGCAGGCCCTGGGACAGCGCATCACACACATGGGCGAAACGTCGGGCTCGGGCAGTTACGCCAAGCTGGTCAACCAGATCTTCGTGAGCATCCACTTCGCCGCGCTGGCCGAGGGGCTGACCTTCGCCGCTAAGGCCGGGCTGGACCTCGATCGCCTGCTGCCGGCGTTGCAGGCCGGATGGGCCAACAGCACGGTGCTGAGCGTAAAGGCCCCACAGATCATGGCCCGAGCCTTCGACAAACCGATCGGTACGGTCGCGGTGCAACGCAAGGACCTGGACTACATCACCCGATCCATGGCCGACCTCGGCATCGCGTTGCCCTTCAGCCCACAGCTGCTGGCCATGTACGACGAGCTCCTGGCCCGAGACCAGGGCGCCCTGGATCAAATCGCCCTGGTGCAACTTTTCGAGGCCCGGGCCGGGGTCATCATCCAACCAACCCCGCCCTCGCTATGAAGGACGGGCCGTGCATCGGCCCAGGATTTCCATGGGGCGGTTTTCGGCCATGGAGGCACCCCAAGTGCGAGCAATCTTCGACCCAGGGTGGCGGCAGGAGCGTGTTGCGTCGAAGTTCCGTGGCTCCTGAGCTAGCCAAGTGTCCGGAATCCGCCCCTTGAAAACCGTTCCATGATATCTCATGATATTTCACACGCCTCCCGTGTGGCGTCGCCGTCAGGACGCACCTCGAAGTGCAGCCGCACCGTGAGCCAACCCGTTGTCCGACGCTGCGCCGAGGGACCAACCAGGCTCTGCACCCGCTGAGTGCAGCCGGGATTTCCGATAACCACCGGCCGCCACGCACCCCGAGCCCGCCGACCCGCCGCCTGCTACGGTCCGCGGCCATGGGACGGCTCGATGGTCGCGTGGCCTTCATCAGCGGAGCGGGCATCGGCATCGGTCGGGCTGCGGCCCGGCTCTTCGCCAGCGAGGGCGCCAAGGTGGCCATCGCCGAGATCAACGCCGAGCTCGGCGCCGAGACCGCCCGGCTCATCAACCAGGCGCAGGGCGAGGCCACGGCGTTGTTCGTGCGCACCGACATCACCGACGAGGACCAGGTTCAAGCCGCGGTGGCTTCCACAGTGGCGCATTTCGGCAAACTCGACGTGCTCTACAACTGCGCCGGCGGGTCCATCCCCGAAGACGCCCCCGTCACCGAGGTGGACATGATGGTCTGGGATCACACCATCAACCTCGATCTCAAGGGCACGCTGCTGTGCTCCCGCCACGCCATCCCCGCCATCATTGAGGCCGGCGGCGGCACCGTGGTCAACATGTCCTCCACCGCCGCGCTGCAGCCCATGCGCATGCACGTGTACTCCGCGGCCAAGGGCGGGATCATCGCCCTCACCCGCTCCATGGCCTATCAGTACGGCCGCAAGGGCGTACGGGTCAACGCCATCTGCCCCGGTTACGTACTGACCGAACGGGTCCTCAACCGCTTCGGGGACATACCGGAGGGTAGGCCCAGCGCAATCGACGAAGGCCGCAAGCGTTGGCCCTACGGGGTGGGCGATCCCACCGACATCGCCAACATCGCGCTGTTCCTGGCATCGAATGAATCCCGCATGATCAACGGCGCCGCCATCCCCGCTGACGGCGGCATGAGCAACCACTGACCTGAGCTGAGCTGAGCTGAGCTGAGTCATTTCCAACCGGAATGGAGTTCCCATGAGCGTGCATGTCGGCGTCACCGTCCCGCAGATCAAACGGTCCTGGGCCCAGAGCCGCGATGCGGCCCGCGAGTTCGAGGCCATGGGCTACGACTCGCTCTGGGTCTGTGATCATCTGTACGGCCCGCAATCGCCGTCCATTCCCATCCTGGAAGCCTGGTCGCTGCTGTCAGCGTTGGCCGCGTGCACCGAGAAGGTGGAACTCGGCACCTTGGTCACACCGACCGGCATGCGCAACCCGGCGCATCTGGGCAAAATCATCGCCACCGTGGATGACATCTCCGGCGGTCGGGTCATTCCCGGATTCGGTGCCGGCTGGATGGACCGCGAGCACACCGATTTCGGCATGCCGTTCCTGTCCCCGGCTCAGCGGCTGGCCCAAATGGAGGAAACCATCGACCTCCTGACCCAGATGTGGGACCCCGAGGTCACCGAAACCACCTACCACGGCACCTACGTCCAAGCAGACCACGTCGTTTGTCTGCCCAAACCAGCGCGAAAGCCCCCGGTGCTCATCGGCGGCACCGGTGAGAAGGTCACCATGCGCCTGGCCGCCCGCCACGCCGACATCTGGAACAACTCCGCGGTCTCCCAAGATGAGCTGGCCCACAAGGCCCAGGTGCTGCGCCGCCACGAGGCTGACGCCGGGCGCGCCGCCGGCGACGTGCGCATCTCCCAGCAGTGCATGGTGATCATCGGCGAGGACGAGGCCAGCGCCGCCGCCGCCGTCGACAACGCCGAGCGCATCTTCGGCGGCCACCTCGGCAACCCCCGGGTGATCTGGCCCTGGCCGGTTCCCCGGGCCGCATCGTGGAGCAAATCCAACGTCATGTGGAATTGGGTTGTGACATGTTCATGGTCGAGTTCTTCGGTCGTGACACCAAAGCGCCGGCCAAGCTGTTCGCCGACGCGGTCATGCCCCACCTGTCATGAGCGCTGCTCCTGTCCCCTTCGAGATCGCCATCCCCGACGAAGAGCTGGACGAGCTGCGTTTCCGCCTGCGCCGCACCCGCTGGCCCCATGACGTCGGCAACCCTTCCGGTCGGTATGGCGCGCCAGCAGAGTGGATGAAGGACCTGGTTCGCTACTGGGCCGACGACTACGACTGGCGTTCCGTCGAAGCGGAGATGAACCGTTTCGATAACTACAAGGTGGAGATCGACGGCGTCCCGTTGCACTTCATGCGGATACCGGGCAAGGGTCCCAACCCCATGCCGTTGCTGCTGACCCACGGTTGGCCATGGTCGTTCTGGGATCTGCGCAAGATGATCGAACCGCTGTCCGATCCCGCCCGCTTCGGTGGCGATCCGGCCGACAGTTTCGAGGTCATCGTCCCCTCCCTGCCGGGTTACGGCCTGTCAGTGCCGTTGACCACCACCGGCATCGACATCCAACGCATCGCCGGGCTTTGGGTGAAGCTGATGCGGGACGTGCTGGGCTTTGACCGATTCGGCGCCCAGGGCGGGGACTGGGGTGCGTTCGTCACCGGCTGGCTGGGCCACGAATACGCACAGCACCTCACCGGGGTGTATCTCACGCTGCCGGTCATTCCCGGCCTGCTGGGCAAGCGGGGCGTCAAGGCCGCTGACTTCGCCCCCGACGAACAATGGATGGTGCAGCGCATAGAGGAAGCCCGCCGGGTCACCGAAGCCCACGTTGCCGTGCACCGCCGCGATCCGCAAACCTTCGCCTACGCCATGGCGGACTCCCCCGCCGGCCTCGGCGCCTGGCTGTGGCATCGTCGACAGCTGTGGTGCGACGGCGATGCGTTGGAGGTTTTCGGCCGCCAGGATCTGTGCACGTTGTCCTCGTTGTATTGGTTCAACACCTCCATGGCCAGCTCCATGCGCCTCTACGCCGAACAATTCTCCAAACCGCCGCACACCGCACATGACCGGGAGAAGATCATCGAAGCCCCCACCGGGTTCGGCCTGTTCCCCAAGGAGCTGATGTTCGTGCCCCGAGCCACTGCTGAGCGCCACACCAACCTGCAGCGTTGGACGATCTTCGACCGCGGCGGCCACTTCGCCCCACCCGAACGGCCCGACGCCCTGGTCCCCGAACTGCGGGAGTTCTTCCGTCCGTTACGCTGAAAACCACGGCGCTGCTGTCGATGCGTTCACCGACTCGTGTGGAGGTGTTGCCAACGGATCGGAGGGTCCATGGCGAGCTGTGCGGCGGCTCGGCGCCCGCCAACGAGGACTTGTGGGTACGCGAGGTGTGCATCGAGGATGCCACCTGCCAGCTGCGTACCTCGAGGTATGACGGTCTGGAGTTCTGGTCGGTGCCGGCGCCAACCGTCCACGGGTTCTTCGGCACCGTCTCCTCCGACGGACGGGCCCTCGTGGAGCTGCTCTTCCCGCCCGACGCGCGACCTGAGCTCCGCTTCATCGACCTGCAGAGCGGGATGACCCACAAGATCGCCATGGACCCCGACTTCGACGGAATACCCCGGGGATCGATCATCGCCGCGGGACGACCGTGCCTGGTGCGGGTCAGCGGCGGCGCGATCCAACTCACCACCCTGCACGACCTGCAGACCGTCACCGTCTCCTTCCCCACCCGGGTCCAAGCGGTGGCCCTCCGCGCCTGATCGGCAACGAGGGGCCGGCACTCAACGCTGCTGGCGGTACACCTCGGCCAGCACCGCCACACCATCCCGTATGGTCTGGTGATCGGGGTGGCCGAAGCACAGCCGAAGCCGACGGCGGCCCCAAGCGGGATCGGCCGACCAGCCAGCTCCGGGGTTGAACTCCACCCCCGCCTCCAACGCCGCCCCCGCCAACGCCGAGGTGTCCGTACCCTCCGGTAGGGTGAGCCACAGGAAGATGCCGCCCTGCGGTTCGTCAAACGTGGCATCGTCACCGAAGCTCCTGCGCACCGCCTCGCACATGACCTCGCACTTGGCTTGGAGCACCGAGCTCAGCTTGGCCACGTGATCATCGAAGTGGGCCGCGGCGTAGTCGGCCACCACCAGCTGTTCCAGCCCCCCCGAGCCGGCATCGGTCTTCAGCGCCAACATCGCGGACAGCACCGGCCAGTCCGCCACCACATAGCCCACCCGCAACGCCGGGGCGATGGACTTGGAGAAGGACCCGCAGTAGATCACCTGCCCGCCGCCCGACCCGCCCGCGCCGCCCGACCTGCCCGCCGCAGCCACCGCCGACGCTCGGTGCTGCTGGTCCAGCACCCGCAAGGCCGGGGGGCGTTCACCGCTCCAACGGAGGTCGGCGTAGCAGTCGTCCTCGAAGATGGCCAGGTCATGGCGGCGGCACACGTCCATCAGCGCCAAGCGACGCTCCAAGGGCATGACGCTCCCGGTAGGGTTCTGCACCGTCGGGATGGCGTAGAGGTACTTGGGCTTCACCCCGGCGTCTGCCAGCGACCTGAGCTGCCGGTCGAGCGGGTCGGGGATGATGCCCTCGGCGTCGAGCTCCGCGCCCACCGCCCGCACTCCGAGACGGGCCAGCCGGGACAGCATTCCGCCGTAGGTGGCCTGCTCCACCACGACCGTGTCCCCCGGTGCCAGCAACAGGCCGTTGACCAGGTCAAGCGCTTGCAACGACCCCGAGGTGATCAGCACCGCGTCGGCATCATCAGCCAGACCGGCGCGGGCCCGCAGTCCCTCGGCGATGAAGGATCGCAGCGGGCCGTAGCCCTGGGGACTGCCGCCCAGGTTGTAGGTCGCCAGCAACGGACCCTCTCGACGCAGCGCCGCCACCGCGGCCTCGGCCAGCCCGGCGAAGGGGACGCTGGCGGCGTCGTTGTGGCCACCCACGAAGCTGTAGCGGGGCGGCTCAGACCAGCGTGGCTCGGGTGCGGGCAGGTCGGCTCGGAAGCGGGCGGTCATGTCGAAGCTCACGGGGCGGGCCTCCTCGGCGCCGGAGCGTATCGGACCTTCCGCGCCCCGGCGCGAGCCGCGACCGGGCCACAACAAGACCGGCACGGGTGCTGATTGTCGACGCTCTGTGCCACGGTGATCACGCACCGTCGACGAATGGACGTTGCTCGGACCTGCCAGTGGCCCAAAGCCGCCCATTTGCTTTGTCGACCTGCCCCTCTTGCTGGCCAACGTCGTACGACGGAGCGCTGAATGCCACGCACGAGCACCGGACGACCACGGAAAGGGTCATGAGCGGCCGGCGCCGCGGGCGGTAGGTTCATCGTCGACATGAATGCCGAATCCGCCGCCGCCGAACCCGCCCCCGAGCCTGCTACCGGCCCCCGCCACGCCCGCCAGGTGCCCGAGAAGCCGACGTTGGACGGCGTCGACGCACGCTGGGCCGAGGCCTGGACCGCCCAGGGCACCTACCGGTTCGACCGCACCAGGATCCGGGCCGAGACCTACGCCATCGACACCCCGCCGCCCACCGTGTCCGGCTCGTTGCACGTGGGCCACGTGTTCTCCTACACCCACACCGACACCATCGCCCGCTACCAGCGCATGCGGGGCAAGGCGGTGTACTACCCCATGGGCTGGGATGACAACGGCCTGCCCACCGAGCGCCGGGTGCAGAACTACTACGGCGTCCGCTGCGATCCGTCCCTGCCCTACGACCCCGCCTTCAGCGCGCCGGACAAGCCGCCGAAGCAGGCCCTGCCCATCAGCCGGCCCAACTTCATCGAGCTCTGCCAGCAGCTGACGGCCCAGGACGAGCAGGCCTTCGAGGATCTGTTCCGCCGGCTCGGCCTGTCGGTGGACTGGTCCCTGGTCTACGCCACCATCGACGAACGCAGCCGGCGGATCTCCCAGCGGGCCTTCCTGCGCAACCTGGCCAGGGGGGAGGCCTACCAGCAACTGGCACCCACCCTGTGGGACGTGGACTTCCGCACCGCGGTGGCCCAGGCCGAGCTGGTGGACAAAGAGCAGCCGGGGGCGTACCACACCCTCACCTTCCACGGCGGCGAGGGTGCGGGCAGCGCCGGCGACATCCGCATCGACACCACCCGGCCCGAGTTGCTGGCGGCCTGCGTGGCGCTGGTAGCCCACCCCGAAGATGCCCGCTACCAGGGCCGATTCGGCGGCACAGTGCGCACCCCGCTGTTCGATGTGGACGTGCCGGTGTTGGCCCACCCCTTGGCCGATCCCGACAAGGGAACCGGCATCGCCATGGTCTGCACCTTCGGGGATCTGACCGACGTGACCTGGTGGCGGGAGTTGAACCTGCCGTCGCGCTCCATCATCGGCTGGGACGGCCGCATCCTGGCCGCCGCTCCTGACGCCATCACCACCGAACGTGGACGCGCCACCTACGAGGCCATCGCCGGCAAGACCGTCAAGCAGGCCCAGGCCGCGATCGTCGAACAACTGCGGGCCAGCGGCGAGATGGCGGGCGATCCCCGACCCATCACCCACCCCGTGAAGTTCTTCGAGAAGGGCGACCGGCCGCTGGAGATCGTGGCCACCCGCCAGTGGTACATCCGCAACGGCGGCCGCGATGACGAACTGCGAGAGGCGCTGCTGGCGCGGGGCCGGGAGTTGGTGTGGCACCCCGAGTACATGCGTCACCGCTACGAGAGCTGGGTGGCCGGCCTGAACGGGGACTGGCTCGTGAGCCGGCAGCGGTTCTTCGGGGTGCCGATCCCGGTGTGGTACCGCCTCGACGCTGACGCTCAGCCCGAGTTCGACCAGCCGCTGGTGCCCGACCCCGCCCGCCTGCCCATCGACCCCTCGACCGACGTGCCCGAGGGGTTCGATGCGGCCCAGCGGGGTCAGCCCGGCGGGTTCATGGGTGACCCCGACATCTTGGACACCTGGGCCACGTCGTCCCTCACCCCCCAGATCGGCGGGTACTGGGAAGAGTCCGAACCGGCCGGGGAGCGCGGAACTTCGCCAACGTCTTCCCCTACGACCTGCGCCCCCAGGGTCACGACATCATCCGCACCTGGCTGTTCTCCACTGTGGTGCGGGCCCATTTCGAGCACGGGTCGGTGCCTTGGACCAACACCGCGCTGTCAGGCTGGATCCTCGATCCGGACCGAAAGAAGATGTCCAAGTCGGTGGGCAACGTGGTCACCCCCATTGGCCTCCTGGAGCAGTACGGGTCCGACGCCGTTCGCTACTGGTCCACCTCGGCCCGACCCGGGGTGGACACCGCTTTCGACGAAGCGCAGATGAAGATCGGCCGTCGCCTGGCCATCAAGCTGCTCAATGCCTCCAGGTTCGCGCTCAGCCTGGGCGGCGAAGAGGATTCGCCCGATGGCGGGGCAGGCGGCAGCACGACGGTCGACGGGACCGGGTTGCCGGGCGGGCCGAACGGGGGGCGGATCCCGGCGGACCAGGACGGCTTCGAGGTAACCGTCGCGGTCGATCGGGCCATGCTGGGCTTGCTTGCCGAACTGGTCGAGGAGGCCACCAGCGCCTTTGACGGGTACGACTACGCCCGGGCCCTCGAGCGCACCGAGGCGTTCTTCTGGGACTTTTGCGACAACTACCTGGAGCTGGTGAAGGTCCGGGCTTACGGGTCGGCGCAGGGACCCGAAGCGGCGGAGTCGGCCCGGGCGGCGCTGGCGTTGGCGCTGGAAACGCTGCTCAAACTGTTCGCCCCGTTCCTGCCCTTCGCCACAGAGGAGGTGTGGTCGTGGTGGCAGCATGGCTCGGTGCATAACTCGGCGTGGCCCGATACGGTGGCGCTGCGGCGGGTGGCGCAGGGCGACGGTGACAGCGATGCCCCCGCCGGGCTGTACCGCACCGCCAGCGCGGTGTTGGCCGGCGCCCGCCGGGCCAAGACCGAGGCCCGCAAGTCGCTGCGGGCGGAGATCTCCCGCCTGGTGGTCACCGCCCCCGCCGACGAGCTGGCGTGGCTGAATCTGGCCTGGGCCGACGTCCTGGAAGCCGGCAACATCGGCGAGCTGATCACGGCCACGGCCCCCGATGGCAACGACCTCCAGGTCGAGGTCACCCTGGCCGAGGCGTAGTCGTTCCAGCACCCTCAACAGTGCGGCGGCTTCGACATCGGGTCGTTGCCGCAACGGGAAACACGTGTCGCGCCGAGGTGCTGTCGACCCCCACAATTCTTTACTGGGAGTGGTGGGGCCGATGCGTGGCGTCGACAATTTCACGGCTTGCCTTGGCGGTGCCGCGATAACGGTCCCCCTTATGGACGTTTCGATACCTTTCAATTCCTCGAACGCCGAGCGCAGGAAGGGGCGATCCAGCCAGCTCGGTCTAGGGCAGGGGGCCCGGACGCTTGGCCGAGCTGTCGTAGGAGTCCCCGAAGCGGGCCTGGGCGGTGGGGATGCCGGCGACGTCAAGGGCTTCCTTGATGCGCAGCCGCAGTTCCCGGGCTACCACGAACTGGCGTGCCGGTTGGGTGGTGACCACGGTGCGGATGGTGGTGCCGCCCACGCCGAGCTGCTCCACACCCCAGACCTCCGGATCGGCAGTGACGCCCTCGTCCCGCCAGGCCGGTTCCTGGCCGAACAGATCCACCACCGTCCGAATCACCTCGGTGGCCCGGCGGGCGTCCGCTTCGGGGGCGATGACGACGTCGACCACTGCCCGTGACCAGTATTGCGAACGGTTGGCCACCCGCCGGATCTCGCCGTTGGGGACGTGCCACACCGTCCCGTTCACGTCACGCAGGCGGGTCCGGCGCAGCGAAACCGCCTCCACCACCCCGTTGGCTTCGCCCAGATCCACGTTGTCCCCCACTCCCAACTGGTCCTCGGCCAACAGGAAGAACCCCGAGAAGAAGTCCTTGACCAGGGACTGCGCCCCGAACCCGATGGCGATGCCCACCACCCCGGCCGACGCCAGCAGCGGTGCCAGCTCCACCCCGATCTCATCGAGGATCAAGAAGCCCACCACGACCGCCAAGAACACCTTGGTTCCGCCCACCACCACCTGCACCAGCGCCCGACGCCGGGCCACCATCCGACCGCTGAAGGGCCCCTCGGCGTCCGTCGCGGTGGCTGCTTGAGCCCCCTCCCAGCGGGACAGCACCTTGTCCAAGTAGCGGCGGGTGAGGCGGTGCACCAGCCAGGCGATCAGCAGCGTGACCACCACCCGCAGCGGCGTTCCCATCAACCAGTCCACCAGCGCCACCGCCCAGTCCGGCCCGTTGCGGTCCGCGATCAGGTTGCACAGCGCTGTGGGGTCCTTCTCGCAGGAAGCCATCGCAACGTGGACGCTAGCCCCCGACCTCGCACGGACTGCGGGACCAGCCCGAACCCCCGGGCTAACGTGCGGGCCGCTTGCCGGTGCCGTTCGGCGCGGGCCGGCCCAGCCACACGCCGCCGGAAGCTGCGGCGTCACCAGCAACGGGGGTTAGCACCACATGAGCTCGATCGGTCCCTTTCCCGACCTCGGCGTCACCATCGACGATGACTACGTCGCCACGGTGGAGATCCAACGCCCGCCGCACAACTACTTCGACCACCTGCTGATCCAGTCCCTGGCCGATGCCTTCGACGCCATCGACAACCACGACGGCGCCCGGGCCATCGTGCTGAGGGCCCAGGGCAAGAGCTTCTGCGCCGGCGCCAACTTCAATGGCCCCCGGGAGGACCAGCCGGGGCAGCTCTACCGTGAGGCGGTCCGGCTGTTTTCCACCAAGACCCCGGTGGTGGCGGCGGTGCAGGGCGCTGCCATCGGTGGCGGCCTGGGCGTGGCCATGATGGCCGATTTCCGGGTGGCCAGCCCCGACGCCCGCTTCGCCGCCAACTTCTCCCGTCTCGGGTTCCATCAGGGCTTCGGGCTCAGCGTCACCCTGCCCGGGGTGGTCGGCCAGCAGCGGGCCCTCGACCTGCTCTACACCGGGCGCCGGGTCAACGGCGAAGAGGCCGCCGCCATGGGCCTGGCGGACCGTCTGGTCCCCGCCGAGTCACTCAACGAGGAGGCCCACGCCTTCGCCTTGGAAATCGCCCGCTCAGCCCCGCTGGCGGTCATCTCCATCCGCCAGACCATGCGTGGTGACCTGGCCGACAAGGTCAAGGCGGCCACCGACCACGAGCTGATCGAACAGGACCGCCTGCGCCGCACCGAGGACTTCAAAGAGGGCATCAAGGCCACCGCCGAGCGTCGCCTGCCCGACTTCAAGGGCCGCTGAGCCGGTTCAACAGATCGGCGCGAAAGAGCCGGGGAGGGGTGGGCCACCGGTGATCCGGCCGGCCGCCCCCCCGGGCTGCGTCAAGACCGAGGTCAGGATTCCTTGCGGCGACGACCGTAGCGGCGCTCGAAGCGCTCCACCCGGCCGGCGGTGTCCACGATGGTCTGCGTACCCGTGAAGAACGGGTGGCTGCGGTGGGAGATATCCACCTTGGCCAGGGGATAGGTGTTGCCGTCCTCCCACACCACGGTGTCGTTGGTCTTGATGGTGGAGCGGGTGACGAACGAATAGTCCGCGGCCCGGTCCTGGAACACGACCAGGCGGTACTCGGGGTGGATGTCCTTCTTCACGTCACGCTCTCCCAGGGCTCGGCAGCGGCGGACCATGCTAGCAGGCTCACCCGCGGTGTTCGATCGACGGTCGGTCACGGGTCGGTGCCAGTAACCTGCGGGTCGATGAGTGACACCGGTGCCACCACGGTCCTCGACCCCACCCTGGCCGACACCGACGAGGGTGACCACGACCGTTTCTCCCACTACGTGCGCAAGGCCGACATCATGCGGGCCAATATCGACGGCGTCCCGGCGGTCGCGCTCTGCGGCAAGAAGTGGATCCCCAACCGCAACCCTGATCGCTTCCCGGTGTGTCCCACCTGCAAAGAGATCTTCGCGGCCCTCAAAGCCGCCGGCCGCTGAGCCCGCCCATTCGTGAACCCCCACTTCCTCATCCACATCTCCGGTGACGATCAGCCGGGCGTTGCCGCCGGACTGATGGCGCACCTGGCGGACGCCAAGGCCGAGGTGTTGGATGTGGAGCTCATCACGGTGCGGGGTCGCCTACACCTCAGCGCTCTGATCAGCGTGGCCTCGGAACGGCCGCTGCTGAAAGAGCTGTTGATGATGGGCTGGGAGCGGGGCTTCCACGTGGATTTCGAACCGGTCCAACCCGACGACACCGGAGGGGCCGGCGGGGCCGCCACCCGCAAGGCTCCCTGGTTCGCCGTCACCGTGTTGGGCCACGACATCGGTTCGGATGCCATGGCCGCCGCCACCGCCGCCATCGCCTCCCAAGGGGCCAACATCGAACGCATCACCTGCCTGGCCCGGTACCCCGTCACCGCCTATGAACTGGTCGTCTCCACCACCGACATCGACCCCATCCGGGCCCGGCTGGTCGAGGAGTCCCGCCGGTTCCGCTTTGACGTGGCCGTCCAGCCGGCGGGTTTGCGGCGCCGGGCCATGCGACTGGTGGCCCTCGACGTTGATTCGACGCTGATCCAGGACGAGGTCATCGAGCTGTTGGCCGAGGAGGCCGGCTGCCTGGACGATGTGGCCCGCTTGACTGCCGCCGCCATGGCCGGTGAGCTGGACTTCGAGGCCGCGCTGCGGGCCAGGGTGGCCCTGCTGGCGGGGCTCGACGAGGCGGTGCTGGAGCGGGCCCGCCAACGCCTGCGCCTCACCCCTGGCGCCAGGACCTTCGTGCGGACCCTCAAACGGCTGGGTTTCGCCACCATGATCGTGTCCGGCGGGTTCACCCAGTTCACCGATGCCCTCCAGGCCGAACTGGGGCTGGATTACGCCTTCGCCAACCGGCTTGAGATCATCGACGGACGGCTGACGGGGCGGCTGGTGGGCCCCGTCGTGGACCGCCGCCGCAAGGGCGAGATCCTGGCCGAGGTGGCCCGGGCGGAGGGCATCGAGCTGCATCAGACGGTGGCCATCGGCGACGGCGCCAACGACCTGGACATGTTGGCCAGGGCCGGTCTGGGCATCGCCTTCAACGCCAAGCCGGTGGTGGCCGACGCCGCCCACACCGCCCTCAACGTGCCGTTCCTCGACGCTGTGCTGTTCGTGCTGGGCATCCGCCGCGAGGATGTGGAAGCGGCGGACGCCGAACCCGACTGAACCGCGCCCGGGGAGTTGACGGCCAGGCGACGGGCGGCCCTTGGTGCTCAACCCCGGCACGGACACGGCCGATGACCCGGTGATGGCAACGATCAGGAGCTCCCGCCGCCACGCGGTCACCGTGCTGGCCGACACGGTCGCCGCAGTCGCCGCGGCAGCCGTGCTGCTGTCGACCGCGTCCTGTCGGACCCTTGAACCACCGACCGCGGCGGACACCGCGGTGGAGACCGGGGCACCCTCAACCACCCGTCGGGTCCCCGTCTACGGCGGCACCAGCGTGGTCACCACAGCCACCACCGCGCCCGGCGCCCAGGTACCGACCGGTACCCTCAAGCTGGAGACCCCGCCTACCGCCGCCCCGCCGGTGCAGGCCCGCGTCGAGGTCCCGCCGCCGGAGACCACCACGACGGTGCCCCCCACCACGACCACCGCGGTCGGCACGGTGCTGGTCAAGGCCCGGGACAGCCGGCTGGGGCTGATCCTGGTCGACGCCGTCGATCACACCCTGTACGCCTCCGCCACGGACCCCGACGGCCTGGGCTTGTGCACCGGGGCCTGCACCGAGCAGTGGGTGCCGATCCCGGGGTACCTGGTCCTCACCGACGGGCCCGTCAACACCGCCCTGGTTGGTCGCATCACCCGGTCCGACGGGCTGGTGCAATTGACCTACGCCGGGCTCCCCTTGTACCGGCTCAACAACGAGCCGCTGGGAGCGACCATGGGCCACGGCGACGCCGCCCAGTGGTTCGTGGTCAGCACCGAAGGCAGTCTCCTCGCCGGCTGAACCGGCCGCAGAACCGCCGGCCCGGCCCGGGCGAGCTCGCACTACCGTGCCGTCAATGAGCTTCACGGTGGTCCACGCCGACGCCTTCGAACCGCCCGGGACCTACGACATCGAGCGGGCGGTGGTGCAGGCCGCGGGCGGCACGCTGGTGTTGTCACGGGCCGCTGACCAGGCCGAGCTGATCGCCAACCTGGCGGACGCCGACGCGGTGCTGGTGAGCAGCGCCGCCATCACCAGCGACGTGGCCGCCGCGCTGCGGGCCGAGGTGGTAGTCCGTTACGGGGTCGGGCTCGACACACTCGACATCGCGGCGTTGACCCGGGCTGGCATCGTGGTGGCCCACCTGCCGGATTTCTGTCAACCCGAGGTGGCCAACCACGTCTTCGCCCTGCTCCTGGCCTGCGTCAAGAAGGTGGTGCCGCTCGATCGGGCGGTGCGCTCCGGTGTGTGGCGGCCGGGCCCGCTCGCCCCCATGCCACACCTGACCGGCCAGACCCTGGGCCTGGTGGGCTACGGCAACATCGCCAGGGCGGTGGCCCGTCGTGCTGTCGGGTTCGACCTCGAAGTGCTGGCCTGGGACCCCTACGTCACTGACTTCAGCGACGCCACCCGGGTCGACGCCCTGTCCGAGCTGCTGGGACGGGCGGATTTCGTATCGCTGCACACGCCGCTCACCGCGGAGACCCATCACCTGATGAACGCCGAAACCCTGAGCCTCATGCGTCCCGGTGCGTATCTCATCAACACCTCCCGGGGCCCTGTCGTGTCTGAGGAGGCCCTGGTGGCAGCGTTGCGGACCGGGCGCCTGGCAGGGGCGGGCCTCGATGTTTTCGAGACCGAACCGTTGCCGCGCACGTCGCCGCTGGTGGAGCTGGACAACGTGGTGCTGCTGCCCCATTCCGCCAGCTACTCCGATCGGGCCTTCGCCGAGTTGCGCCGTCGGGTTGCAGAAGCGGCGGTCGACGTGTGCGTGAGGCGCCGCTGGCCGCAGTTCGTGCCCAACCGCGCCGAGCTGGAAGGACGGCTGGTACTGACCTGACCGACAACGGCCACCAGACCCGGCGGGCGGCCCGCTGAGCGACGGGGCGGGCACCGCCCCGGCGCGGACCGGGCTGCGGGGCTAGCGTCCCGGCGGTGAGCGAGCTGGTCGAGTTCTACGAGCAGTACATCGATGCCTTCAACCGGGGTGATCAGGAGACCTTCGTCGGCTTTTTTCATCTGCCGGTGACCATGGTGCACGCCCCCGCCTACGACGAACGCCGAGCCGGGCGACCGTTGGCGGTGCTGACCGAAGCCGAGCGTTTGCTGGCGCCGTTGCCCGGGCACTGGGTGCGCTCCACCATCGACGCCGTGGTCCCCCTTGATGACGCCTTCCCGTTCACGCCCCGGGACGGGCTGGTCGAACGCCACGAGCACCGGACGGGGATTCTGGCCACCGTCACCCGCTGGCATGAGGACGGCGCCCCCTACGAGCATCTGCATGTGCTCTACCTGCTGACCCGTGAACAGGGGAAGCTCGGCATTAAGACCCTGGTGGAGCTGGCCTCGGCCCGTCGCCCAACCGAGGTCTGACCGGCCCGTGATCAGCTCACTGCTCGCGGTCACGACGGTTTCATGATCAGGCGGGTTTCATGATCAGGCGGGTTTCATGATCAGGCGGGTTTCATGATCAGGCGGGTTTCATGATCAGGCGGGTTTCATGATCAGAATGGTGGCCACGGACCTTGACGGGACGTTGTGGGACCGCTCCGTGCAGGCGCACCGCATGGTCCTGGCGGCGGTAACCGAGCTGCAACGGCGCGGAGTGATCGTGGTGGCGGCCACCGGGCGCAGACCTCGCAGCGCCAGGACCGCGCTGCAGGAAAATGGCCTGAGCGTCCCGGCGGTTTGCCTTGACGGTACCTTCGGCGAGGATTGGGCCACCGGTCAGCGCTTCCACCAGGCCTTTTTCACGCCTGAGGAATCTGCCGCGGTGCTGGCAGCGTTCGTGGAGCTGGCGGTGGCGCCCAACGTGTTCGTGGACCATCCCGAGCTCGATGTGCTGCTGGCCGAGCTGCCGGCCCACCAACCGGAGCGGGCCGAGGCATTGCTGCCCTGGGCGCACGTCGGCCCGCTGCAGCACAGCGTGCCCAACCACACGGTGGCGGCGTTCACCGTCATCGGTGGGGTGCTCGAGGAGCTGGCCCCGCTGGCCGGGGTCCTGGCCGCCGCCGGGGTGGCGCGCGCCACGCTGACCAGCGACTCGCTCTACGGGGGCACGTCGCTGTCGGTGATTCCCACCGCCGCCAGCAAATGGGCGGGGGTCGCGGCCCTGGCGGCAACGCTGGGGATCAAACCCGAGGAGATCGTGGGCGTCGGCGACGCCGCCAACGATCTAGAGTTGCTGGCCGGCGCCGGCCTGGCGGTCGCGGTGCGCACAGCCTGTGACGAGGTGCTGGCCATTGCGGACACCATCATCGAGGCCCCCGCCGACGGTGGCTGGGCGGCGCTGGTGGACATCTGCGCCAAAAGCCGCTAGCCGACCGCCCGCCGCGGTGGTCGCGCCCACGTCAGCTGGTGGGAAACGGGGCCGGGTCAAGGAAGCGCCGGATGACGTTGGTGGTGATGCGGGCCACGTCGTTGTCGTAGTCCCGGTGTGCCAGCGCCCCGTACCAGGCGATGGAGCCCACTGAGAACACCGCCCCGTCCCCCGGCGTTTCGAAGAACACCACGTCGGCCCGGATGTTGGGATCATTCGACAGCAAGGCCGTGGCCAGGAACTCCTCTTTGGTGCGCAACATCTCAGGGCTGTGATCGAACGAGGTGGCCAGCACCGCGGCATGGGCGGCGGAGCCCAGCCGATGGTCGTACCGATCGATCTCCTGACCGGCGGCGCCGCCACCGACGCCGTACTCGCCGAACACCTCACCATCGACACCGTCGAAGATCCACGCCGCCCGACCCTCGTAGCTCTCCCGGTGGCGGCGATACGGCGATGCCCGATCAAAGCCCTGGGCTGCGAACCCCACCCCGACCAGGGTGTTCGGCGCCCGACCCAGCCGGCGCCACAGCCCGCCGTACTCGCCGCCGAAGGCGTGGTGATACTCCCCCGGCTCCGCGATCCAGCCCCGGGTGCCGTCCTCCGCCCGCCGGACCTCCATCACCCACGGCTCCTCCTCGCTCCACGACACCCGCCAATAAAACCCGTTGCCACCCAGGTACAGCAGCCGCCCGCCATCGCCCAGCCACTGCTCAAGGGCGTCATGCATGGCGGTGGAGGTGTACTCCGGGTGGCTGCCGGTGAGGACCACGGCGTAGGGGTCGAGCAGGTCCCGGCCGCGTTGGTGCAGTTCGTCGTCGGTGATGACATCGAAAGGCTCGCCCAGCTGCGTCAGGTACGCCACCAGGTTGGTGTCAGCGCTGAAGGCCCACCCGTCCGCGCCGGGCTTGAGGTTGAGGATGGGCCGGCGGCGGGAGGATTGCATGACCCCGCTGCCGTCGGGGTGGTACTCGTACATGCTGTAGCCCACCTCGGGGTGGGTTCGCAGGTATTCGAACTCGGGCCGGAGTCGGGTGCGGGACGGGAAGAACTCTGCCCCCGATATGGTCATGCGGTGGTTGGCATAGGCCCAGTAGGTCGCGGTGGGTAGCAACAGGGCCAGCCGATTTCGGGTCTGGCCGGGAGCGGGGCTGACCACGAACGGGGTGCGGTCGATATCACCGTCGGGCCCAGTGCTGCGGAAGGCATAGATCCCCGAGGCCAGATCGTCGGGCACGGTGTAGGTGAGGTCGCTCTGCCAGCCGGCGTCGGTGAGGTCATCGAGGTGGAAGTGGATGGCGCCGTACTGCTCGAGCGCGTCGGACCAGCGTTGCACCGTGCCGTCCCAGCGGGAGCCGGTCACCGCCCGCTCCGGCCCCTGGTAGGTGAGCCCGTGCAGCAGGCGAGGGCTGACATCGAACACGGTGCGGGTGCCGATGCCCAACGAGAAGTCCCAGCGGGCGAAGCCGGCATCGGGTGCCATGGTGCCGGTCTGGTCAGGGGCATGGTCGAACAGGGTGGGTGCCTCGAGCCGACCATCAAGCGGGCCGAAGCGGAGGGGACCCCCACCGGCGCGAAACCCGACCAGCTCCCCGACCACGGCGGAGGCCCGGGCCGGCCGCAACGTGAGCCGATCCGCCGGTGAGTGGGTGGGCAGCGGGTCTTGATGAAGGGTCAGCCGACCGATGGTGGCATCGAAGGAGGCCGTGACCCGCCACCAGCGTCGCTCCACCACGGCCGAGCCCAGTTGCACCACCCCCCGCTGGCCGCCACCCCCGGCTACCTCCCCGACGCTCAGGGTGAGCAGGCCGGCGTCGATGGCCAACTCGAAACCGTCCTGGCGGGCCAGCACGTGATGACCCACGGTGGGCCGGGTGGGCCACAGCAGCAGTTGGACGGTGAAGCTCGCCAGCCCATCAAGCCACGGCGCCGCCGGCACCTCGACAAAGGAACCGGGCGTGAAGGGCTGGTTCCGGGCCGCGATGGACCACCGCGGACCCAGCTGCTCCTCCTGGAATCCGGGTCCCTTGGAGGACAGATCCCCGCAGATCAGCCGCACCACTTCTACCTCGCTAGGCCCGGGCACGGCCGCGCTCAGCTTCAACGCCACCGTATCGCCCGGCACCAACCAGAAGGGGTCGCAATACCCCACGATCGTCTTGGTCACGGCTGACTGTTCTAGTCCCATCACGAGCCTGCCGGGCCCAGACGGGCCTCGACCCCTCGGAACACCACCCGACCGCCCTCAGCGGAACGCAACCGGGCCGGCCCGTGCAGCGCCCGCCCATCGGTCAATTGCAGCGAAAGCCCGTACACCCGGGCGAAGGGGTCCTGGGCGGGCAGGTGACCGCGGAGTTGCCATCCAGACGATGAGATCTCCAGGGTCACGTCGCCGGCAGGTACCAGCTTGCCGTCTATCCAGAGCTTGCCGACCGCAATCCCGACGCCTTCGAGAGGTTCTGCATCCATGACCGATACCCTAGTCGAACACATGTTCGCATCGGACAGAGAATCGGAGGAAACGGGATCACCCCGAATAGGCTGCCCTCGTGACACTGCGCGAGGTGGTCAAGCGGCTTCGGACCCCGGCTGATGAACTGGATCGGGCCAAGCTGGCGACCCGTCCCAAGGCGCTCGGCTGCACCCCCATCGATCAGGTGGTGGATCGCCAGATGGTCGACCTGGTGGGCCAGGTCCGTTCGGTGCGCATCGTGCCCCGGGCCGGCGCCCCGGCGTTGGACGTCACCATCGATGACGGCCACGGGCTGGCGCTGGCGGTGTTCTACGGTCGCAAGAGCATTGCCGGGGTCCACGCCGGCTGCATGGTGCGAGTGGGCGGTCGGGCCCGACACGATCAGGGCCGGGTCACGCTGATCAACCCGGTGTACGAACTGCTCGGGTGACCGGGCCCGCCGCCCTCTGAAACCTCAGCGCCCCGTCAGGAGTTCTCGCACCGCTCCTTCGGCGTCCGGCGCGGCCAGCAGCATGACCTCATCGCCGGCCTCCAGCACGGTGTCTCCCCTGGGAACGATGACGTGCTGGCGGCGCACGATGGCAACGAAGGTCGCGTCCCGGGGCAGCGGCAGGTCCTTGAGGGCCCGGTCGTTGGCCGGCGAGTCCGGCGACAGGGTGACCTCCACCAAGGTGACGCGACCCCCCTCAAGCTGCAGGAGCCGCACCAGGCTGCCCACGCTCACGGCCTCACCGACCAGCGCCGTGAGCAGATGCGGGGTGGACACCGCCACATCAACGCCCCAGGTCTCGTTGAACAGCCATTCGTTCTGCGGATGGTTGACGCGGGCCACCACCCGGGGAACGGCGAACTCCTGACGGGCCAGCAACGAGACGACCAGGTTGTCCTCATCATCCCCGGTGGCAGCGATGACCACATCGCAGCTGCCCAGGTCCGCCGCTTCCAAGGAGCGGAACTCGCAGGCATCGGCCCGGCGCCATTCGATGCCGGGAATGGATTGACGGCGGGCCACCACGTCAGCGCTCTGCTCCAGGACCAACACCTGGTGGCCGGCGTCGCGAAGTTCCCCGGCGATGTAGGAGCCGACGTTGCCGCCCCCGGCGATGCAGACCCGCATCAGTGGGCCACCTTTCCCGCGGCGATGCGCTGCTGCAATCGCTCCAGATCCTTCACGGCCACCACGAAGTGGGCGATGTCGCCCTCCTGCAAAATCAGATCGCCGGTGGTGACGCGGGCTTCGCCGAGGCGGGAGATGGTGGTCAGCCACCAGGCGCCGGGCTCGTTCATGGCGGCCAGCTTGATGCCGGCCAACGCCGGTGGTACCGCCAGTTCCACCAGCGCCACAGTGCCGGTGGCGTCGAGCCACTCCGAATGGAACTCCGCGGGCAGCAGTCGCCGCATGACCTGATCGGTGGTCCAGGCCACGGTGGCCACGGTGGGGATGCCGAGCCGTTGGAAGATGGCAGCTCGCCGGGGGTCATAGATGCGGGCCACGACGTGCTCGATGCCGAAGTTCTCCCTGGCCACCCGGGCTGTGACGATGTTGGAGTTATCGCCGTTCGTCACCGCTGCCAGCGCGCTGGCCCGCTCGATGCCGGCGGCGGTCAGTGTGGCCCGATCGAAGCCGTAACCCTCGATCTTCAGGCCGCCGAAGGTCTTGGGCAACCGTGCGAACTGCGCCCCGGACTTGTCCACCACGGCCACGCTGTGACCACCGGCCTCGAGCGTGCCAGCCAACTCGGACCCCACCCGTCCGCACCCCACCACGACGACGTGCATTGCGCTCCTCGGGACCCATCGGCCAACCCCGACCCTGTCGGCGCGGCCAAGCTCACGGACCGCAAACGGGCGACCCGAACCGGCGGTGATGCTAGCCACGCCCGGCCCGGACCCGGCCCGACCCATGAACGGCTGATGAAGCCACCGCCGCCCCGCCCTCCGATCCCGGGGATACCGCAGGCCCGACGGAAGGATCGAATACTGTCGGCCGCCATGGCGTCGATCCTCAAGCGGGTGCTGGTCGGACGGCCCCTTGCCAGCTCGGAGGAGGGCCATCAACACATCCGCAAGGTGGTCGCCCTGCCGGTGTTCGCCTCCGATGCGGTGTCCTCGACGGCCTACGCCACCGATGAGATCCTGGTGGTGCTGCTAGCCCAGGCCGGCATCGGCGTCGCCGCGTTCACCCGGCTGGTTCCCATCGCCATCGTGGTCTGCGTGCTGCTGGTGATCGTGGCCATCAGCTACCGCCAGACGCTGTTCGCCTACCCCAACGGTGGCGGCAGTTACATCGTCAGCCGCGAGAACCTGGGCACCACCCCCTCACTGGTGGCAGGGGCTTCGCTGCTGGTGGACTACATCCTGACGGTGGCGGTATCCGTTGCCGGTGGCGTGTTGGCCATCCGCTCCGCCGCCAACCTGGGCACGCAGTGGGCGGTGCCGTTGGGCCTGCTGTGCATCGCGCTGATGACGGTGGCCAACCTCCGTGGAGTGAAGGAATCTGGGGCCCTGTTCGCCGGGCCGACCTACTTCTACATTGTCATGCTCGTCGGGCTGATCGCGGTGGGCCTGTTCCGGGTGTTCGCCCAGGACCTCGGCGCCATCCCCGTCGAGGAACTGGTGAACAAGGGTCAGCTCAGCAAAGAAGCCCTGGAGCACGCCGAGGCCGTGGGGACACTGTCACTGCTGATGTTGTTGCGGGCCTTCTCCTCGGGCGCGGTGGCGCTTTCAGGCGTGGAGGCCATCTCCAACGGGGTGCCCGCTTTCGAGCCGCCCCGGTCCCGCAACGCGGCCAGCACACTGGTGTGGATGGCCGGCATCCTGGGCTCGTGCTTCTTCGGCATCTCGCTGCTGGCGTCCCACCTGAAACCGTTCCGCGGCGATCACGACGCCACCGGCATCGCGTTGATGGCCCAACACGTCTACGGCGGGCGGGGGGTGCTGTTCTGGATGACCCAGATCGCCACCTTCGCCATCCTCATCTTGGCCGCCAACACCGCCTACGCCGACTTCCCCCGGCTCTCCTCCATCATCGCCCGCGACGGGTTCCTGCCCCGCCAACTCGCCAACCGCGGCGACAGACTGGTGTTCTCCAACGGCATCGTGTTCCTGGCAATGATGGCCGGCCTGCTGATCGTGGCCTTCAAAGGCAACATCAGCGCCCTCATCCCCCTCTACGCCATCGGGGTGTTCACCGGCTTCACCCTCTCCCAAGCCGGCATGGTCCGCCATCATCTCCGACTGCGGGAGGGCCGCTGGCGGGCCAGCCTGGCCATCAACGCCATCGGCGCGGTCACCACCGGCATCGTGGCGCTCGTGGTGGTGGTCTCCAAATTCACCGAGGGCGCCTACCTCCCAGCCATCGTCATCACCGGGCTGGTGCTGCTGTTCCGGGGCATCAACAAGCACTACCGCAGCCTGGCCGACGATCTGCGGATCACCCCCGAGGAGGTCAAGGCCATCTCGGTCAACCACACCGTGATCGTGCTGGTGGGCTCCGTCCACAGGGGCGTGCTCCAAGCCTTGTCCTACGCCCGCTCCCTCCGACCCGAACACCTCATCGCCCTCCACGTCGTGTCCAACGAAGAGGAACAAGAGCGCATCGAACGACAATGGGCCAGTTTCGGCATCGAGGATCCCCTTGAGGTGCTGTACTCGCCGTACCGTGAGCTGTCAGGCCCCGTGCTGCGTTACATCGACCAGATCGACGCCCGCTGGGAAAACGACACGGTGACCGTGGTCATCCCCGAGTTCGTGGTCCGGCGCTGGTGGGAGCATCTCTTGCACAACCAGACGGCGCTGTTTCTCAAGGCCCGGCTGCTGTTCCGCAAGGGCACCGTGGTCACCTCCATCCCCTACCACACCCGCTAACCCAACGCTGACCAGCACCAACCGAGCCGCGCTCCCAATGATGCACTGAGGTCGGAGTTAGGGAGGGCTACTGTCAGAACCCAGCATGGCCTCCATCGTCAAGCGGGTACTCGTCGGACGACCGCTGGCCAGCTCTGAAGAAGGCCATCAGCGCCTCCGCAAGACCATCGCCCTGCCGGTGTTCGCGTCCGACGCCATCTCCTCCACGGCTTACGCCACCGATGAGATCCTGGTGGTGCTGCTGGCCCAGGCGGCAGTGGGGGTGGCGGCCTTCACCCGGTTGGTGCCCATCGCCATCGTGGTCTGCGTGTTGCTGGCCATCGTGATCACCAGCTACCGCCAGACAGTGTTCGCTTACCCCAACGGCGGCGGCAGTTACGTGGTCAGCCGGGAAAACCTGGGCACCTTGCCATCGTTGGTGGCGGGGGCCTCGGTGCTGGTGGATTACATCTTGACCGTGGCCGTGTCCGTGGCCGGCGGGGTGCTGGCCATACGCTCCGCCGCCGAGCTGGGCACGGAATGGGCCGTCCCGCTGGGCCTGCTGTGCGTCGTACTGATGACCGTCGGCAACCTGCGGGGGCTCAAGGAATCAGGGTCGCTGTTCGCGGGGCCAACGTACTTCTACATCGTGATGCTGGTGGCGTTGATCGGGGTTGGGTTGTACCGGGTGTTCGTCAGCGATCTGGGACCGATCCCGGTCGAGGACCTGGTCCGGGAGGGGCGGCTCAGCGAGGAAGCCCTCGAGCACACCAAGCAGATCGGCACGCTGTCGGTGTTGATGCTGTTGCGGGCGTTCTCGTCGGGCGCGGTGGCCCTCGCCGGTGTGGAGGCGGTATCGGACGGCGTCCCGGCCTTCCAGGAACCGCGCTCCAACAACGCCGCCAAGACCCTCATGTGGATGGGTGGGATCCTGGGCTCGTGCTTCTTCGGCATCTCGCTGCTGGCGTCCCACCTGAAACCGTTCCGCGGCGATCACGACGCCACCGGGGTCGCGTTGATGGCCCAACACGTCTACGGCGGGCGGGGGGTGCTGTTCTGGATGACCCAGATCGCCACCTTCGCCATCCTCATCTTGGCCGCCAACACCGCCTACGCCGACTTCCCCCGGCTCTCCTCCATCATCGCCCGCGACGGGTTCCTGCCCCGCCAACTCGCCAACCGCGGCGACAGACTGGTGTTCTCCAACGGCATCGTGTTCCTGGCAATGATGGCCGGCCTGCTGATCGTGGCCTTCAAAGGCAACATCAGCGCCCTCATCCCCCTCTACGCCATCGGGGTGTTCACCGGCTTCACCCTCTCCCAAGCCGGCATGGTCCGCCATCATCTCCGACTGCGGGAGGGCCGCTGGCGGGCCAGCCTGGCCATCAACGCCATCGGCGCGGTCACCACCGGCATCGTGGCGCTCGTGGTGGTGGTCTCCAAATTCACCGAGGGCGCCTACCTCCCAGCCTTCGTGATCACGGCCATGGTCGTTCTGTTCCGGGGCATCAACAAGCACTACACCCGGCTGTCCTCTGCGCTGCGGGTCAGTCCCAATGAGGTGCACGCCATCTCGGTCAACCACACCGTGATCGTGCTGGTGGGCTCCGTCCACAGGGGCGTGCTCCAAGCGATGGCCTATGCCCGCTCCCTCCGACCCGAACACCTCATCGCCCTCCACGTCGTGTCCAGCGAAGAGGAACAGGAGCACATCCAGAAGGTGTGGGCCGAGTACGGGTTCGACGACGCTCTCGAGATCCTCTACTCGCCCTACCGGGAGTTGTCAGGCCCGGTGCTGCGCTACATCGACCAGATCGACGCCCGTTCGGTCAACGAAACCATCACCGTGGTCATCCCCGAGTTCGTCGTGCAACGCTGGTGGGAGCATCTGCTGCACAACCAAACGGCGCTGTTCCTCAAGGCCCGACTGCTGTTTCGCAAGGGGACCGTGGTCACCTCCATCCCCTACCATCTGGAGTAATGGGACTGGAGTGAGCGGGCCTGCACCGGTCGGGGTGGCGCTCTGCGGTGCGGGATGGTCGGTAGCCTGGGGTCGGTGAACGCCTCCTCCATGCGCGGGTATCGGTCGTGATCGCCAGCATCATCAGTGATCTGTTCGACCGCCTGGCGGACCTCTCCGGTTCGGGATGGTTCCCGTTGGTGGTGGTCGCCATCGCCTTTTTCGACTCGGTCATCCCGATCGTGCCCAGCGAGACCATGGTCATCATCGGCGGGGTCGCCGCCGGCCAGGGCGACCAGCTGCTGCTGGTGATCATCGCCTGCGGTGCGTTCGGCGCTTTCGTGGGCGACAACGCGGCCTACCAGCTGGGCGTGTCCGCCGAAGGGTTCCTGCGCCGCACCTTGTTCCGTGGCCCCAAGGGAGACACCCGGCTGGAGTGGGCCGCCAAGCAACTACGGGTGCGGGGTGGCCTGCTGTTGCTCACCGCCCGGTTCATCCCGGGGGGCCGCACCGCCATCACGGTGTCCTGCGGGCTGACCCGCCAACCCCGCCGACGGTTCGTCCTGTTCGACCTGGCCGCCTGCGCCATCTGGGCCAGCTACGCCGCCACCCTCGGTTACCTCGGCGGCAAGACGTTCGAGGACGACCACACCAAGGCCTTCCTCATCGCCTTCGGCCTGGCCATCAGTGTCACCGCCCTCATCGAGCTGGTCCGTCACCTGCGCAACCGGGGTCGACCCAACCCCCACGGGTTCGACAGCTCGCTGGAGGCATAACCGGGGCTGACGTCTTCGCCGATGCCCCCCGGGCACGGTGAGCACCCGGGTGTTCTGGGCGTTGGGGGCCAGCGCTCGGGTTGGGCCCGCGAAAGTGGGCGGCTGTTGGAACACCTCGGTATCTGGCAGCATTGCTAGCATTGGCAGCATATTTGGGGGCCTTGGGACGAGCAACGAGGACGCGAGGGATCATGGCGACGCTCACCATCAGGGATCTTGACGAGGAGCTCCGTGCTCGCCTGCGGGTGCGCGCTGCGCAACATGGCCGTTCGATGGAGGCCGAAGTGCGGCAGATCCTGCGTGACACGCTGGCTGAGCCCGCTGCAGTGGATCGACTCGGCAGTCGGGTCCGGCAGCGTTTCGCTACCCTCGGGGGCGTTGAGCTCGACGTGCCGGCACGAACGGACGTCCCTCGGGCCGCCGTGCTGCCGTGATCGTGCTCGACACCAACGTCCTCTCCGAGCTGATGCGTCCGGAACCGGCCAATACCGTGATCGAGTGGCTCGACCGTCAGGCCGCCGCTGACATTTACCTGGCGGCAATCACCGTGGCGGAGGTGCTCTACGGTGTGGCGCGACTCCCCGCCGGGCGCCGCAAGGCTGAGTTGGCAGCACGTGTCGAGGCCATGCTGAGCGAGGACTTCGACCATCGGGTCGCCGCCTTCGACGAAGTTGCGGCCGCGCACTACGCCGACATCGCCGTCCGGCGAGAACGAGCCGGACGACCAATCAGCACCGCGGATGCGCAGATCGCGGCGACGTGCCGCAGCCATGAGGCCGTGCTGGCCACCCGCAACGTCGCGGACTTCACCGACACCGACATCACCATCGTGAATCCGTGGGAAACGGGCTGATCGCTGCAACCGGTGCGAAACCTCCATCACCGAACCAAGCGGGGCGCGAAACCTCCACCACCGAACCAAGCCGGGCGCGAACCTCCACCACCGAACAGCCGCGCGAAACCTCCACCACCGAACCAAGCCGGGCGCGAAACCTCCACCACCGAACCAAGCCGGGCGCGAAACCTCCACCACCGAACCAAGCCGGGCGCGAGCGCTCGGGCGGGGCACAGTTCTTGAAGGGGGGGCTGCGCCCCCCACGGCGCCCAGAGGGCGCCTCCCCCCATCAGGCGAACGTCACCCGCTGCACGGATCGGTCGGCTGGCGCCTCCCTGGCGGCGCTCGGGCGGGGCCCCAACCCCACCCTCGGGGCCTGGCCAGCGGAGCGGGCGTGCTGTGCTACGCACTTGCCCAAGGTCACGCAGGTCACGCAGGTCACGCAGGTCACGCAGGTCACGCAGGTCACGCAGGTCACGCAGGTCACGCAGGTCACGCAGGTCACGCAGGTCGAGCGGCATGAGCGGCATGAGCGGATGACGGCCGGCGCTGGCGCCGCATTGAGACCTGGGGAGCGGTGATTGCACCACGGGTGGCGGCGCCAGGTCGGCGCGCGAGCGCCAGCGAGCCGCCGACACTCAGCGAGCGACAGCGAGCTGAGCAACAAGAATCCTGCCAAACCCTAAGAACCGGCCAACGACGATAGCCCGTCCCCACTGCCCGGGACCTACATGGCCGGAGCTGGGCGGGGGAAACCGACCACGGCGTAGATGTCGGGTTCGTCCAAGGTCTCGCGCTCCAGGAGATGGAGCGCGAGCTGGTCGAGGCGGACCCGGTGCTCGGCCAGCAGGCCCAGGGCGATGGCGTAACACTCGTCGACGATGCGGCGGACCTCGCTGTCGACCAGTTCCTGGGTCTTGGGCGAGGTCATGTCCACGCCCGGGAGCAGCACGCTCTCACCCGGCCGGGGCAGCACCGCCACCGGACCGATGAGCGCCGACATGCCCCAGCGGCCGACCATCTGGCGGGCGATCATGGTGACCTTCTCGAGATCGGACTCGGCGCCGGTGGTGACGTTGCCGTACACCACCTGCTCCGCCGCCCGGCCCCCCAGCGCCATCACGATGCGACCCCGCAAGTAGACCTCGTCGTAGTCGTAACGGTCGGCGTGGGGCGCCTGCCAGGTGACTCCCAGCGCGGAGCCCCGAGGGATGATCGAGATCTTGCGGACAGGGTCCTGAGGGTTCATGAGGATGCCGGTTACGGCGTGACCGGACTCGTGGAAAGCGGTTCGTTCCCGTTCGGCCGGGCTCATGGTGATGGAACGGGCAGCGCCGAGCACCACTTTCTCGAAGGCGTCGGTGAAGTCGCTGTGTTGCACCTGCTGGTGGCTGCGGCGGGCGGCCATTAGCGCCGCCTCGTTGACCAGGTTGCGCAGATCGGCACCGACCATGCCGGGGGTGGAGGCGGCGATCCCACCAAGATCCACGTCCTCGGCCACCGGAACGCCGCGGGTGTGGACCTCCAAGATGGCCCGGCGGCCGTTGACGTCGGGTGGATTGACCACCACGTGGCGGTCGAAACGGCCCGGTCGCATCAGCGCCGAATCCAGGATCTCCGGACGGTTGGTGGCGGCCAGCACGATGACGCCCTCGGAGCCGGAGAACCCGTCCATCTCGGTCAGGATCTGGTTGAGGGTCTGCTCCCGTTCGTCGTGTCCACCGAAACTGGCGCCCGAGCTGCGGGCCCGGCCGATGGCGTCCAGCTCGTCGATGAACATGATGGCAGGGGCGGCCTTCTTGGCCTGATCGAACAGGTCCCGCACCCGGGAGGCGCCCACCCCGACGATCATCTCCACGAACTCCGACGCCGACAGCGAGAAGAACGGCACCCCGGCCTCACCGGCCACAGCCCGGGCCAGCAGCGTCTTGCCGGTACCCGGAGGCCCCGACAGCAGCACACCAGCGGTATGGCAGCGCCCAAGCGGCGGTAGCGGTCAGGGTTGCGGAGGAAGTCGACGATCTCCACCAATTCCTCGGTTGCTTCGTCGATGCCGGCCACGTCAGCGAACGTCGCCCGCTTGGCGTTGTCGTCGTTCCGTTTGGCCCGGGAGCGACCCATGCCCATCATCCCGCCCATGCCGCCCTTGCGGAACATCACCACGAACAGCCCCACCAGCAGCACCGTGGGTCCGAAACCGAACAGCAGGCTCTGCCAGAACGGCACCTGCTTCACCAGCGAGCTGGCGTTGACGATGACGCCCTTGTCGATGAGCACCTCGATCACCCGGTCATCGCCCAGGCTGGGACGCTCCGTCACGAAGAGGGTGGCGGGCGCGGTGGTGGCGTCGGGGGCCACCGGCAGGTTGAACGTGCCCTGGATGGCGCTACCGACCGAGGTCACCTCCTTGACGTTGCCGGCGTCGACCTCGGCCCGGAACTGGGTGTAGGAGACACGCACCTGGGGCGGCGGGGGGGTGGTGGCGAACTGGGTGTAGATGAACCAGTTGAGGATCAGCAGCCCAAGCAGGATCACCCAGAACCGTGGACCTTTGGGGAACAGGTTCGACCCACCGCTGCGGCGCTTGGTGGTCTCTGGCTCCTCGGGCAGTCCTTCAACCCGCCAGCCGGGCTTGGGGGTCGACCGGGGAAGGTCATCCTGGTTGACCGTGGGCTTCTGATCCGCGTTCGACACCCGACCTCCTGCTTATGGTTCGAAACTGAATGTTGGTCCGAAAGCTGAACATGGTCCGAGACGGGTATCGACAGGAAGCGGTTCCGGGTTCAGCCCCAGCCCTGGGGTCTTCGAGCGACGTTGGGCTCCCCAGCGCGGCGCCTCGTGACGCTGGCGGACTGTTGGCTCGACACTGACGGCGCTAGGTTCACGGCATGTCTTCCCGACGAGGTGCCGGCGCGGGACGATGGGGTTCCGCCGCCTTCGGTCTAGGTGGGGTCATGGTGTTGGTAGCGCTGGCCGGCATGTCCTCCAAACCAGCCGTCGTCGCCATCGGCGGGCAGGACGCGGTGCAAGCCGCCGGCACCGCCCCTCAACCGTCACAGGCAGCCATCCCATCCACACGTTCGCCTGATGGGTCCCATCACGGGGCCGACCAGGGAACGCCGATGAGCGCCGCTGACGGCACAACCATCAACGCCACCGCGACCGCCGCGACCCCGACCACGAACACCCCGACCGACACGGTGCCGGTCACCTCCGCTCCGCCAGCCACCGCAACCGCTGACACCAGCCCGACCAGCGCTTCAACGGCCACCATGGCACCGTTGGATCCCGGGGGGAACATCTACGCCGCAACCCTCGCCGGCATGTTCTCCCCCAAGGTGGCGGATGTGCCGAGCCGGGTCTACGTGCCCAACAGCGACGGGCAGACGCTCAGCATCATCGAACCCACCACCGGAACCCTGCTGGTCACATTGCGGGTGGGCGTGATGCCCCATCACATCGTGCCCAGCTGGGACCTGTCGACGCTCTACGTGCTGGACACGTCGGGCAACGTGTTGGTCCCCATCGACCCCCGCACCTCGGCCCTCGGCGCCCCCATCCCGGTGGAGGACCCCTACAACCTGTACTTCACGCCCGATGGTTCCACCGCGCTGGTCATCGCCGAAAGACTCCGCCGCATCGATGCCCGCGATCCGCACACCTGGCAGCTGAAGTGGTCGGTGTCGGTGCCCCACGCCGGGGTCAACCACGGTGACTTCTCCCCCGACGGCCGCTACTTCTACGCGACCTGCGAGTTCTCGGGCTGGGTGGTCAAGATCGATCTGGCCGAGCAGCGGATCGTGGCCGAACGCAAGGCCGGCTCCCAACCCATCGACTTGCGACTGTCACCGGACGCCACCAAGCTGTACGTCGCGGACCAGGGGCGTGGTGGCGTGCTGATCCTGCACCCCACAGACCTGCACGAACTGGGCTTCATCCCCACCGGGGCGGGCACCCACGGCCTGTACTTCTCCCGGGACGCGACACGGTTGTACGCCACCAACCGGGGGGCGGGGACGGTGTCCATCATCGATCTGACCACCGACGGTGTGGCCGCCACCTGGGTCGTGCCCGGTGGTGGGTCACCGGACATGGGCTCGGTTTCTGCGGACGGGTCACGATTCTGGGTGTCGGGCCGCCACCACGGTGAGGTCTACGCCTTCGATACCGCCACCGGCGCCCTGGTGCATCGCATCAAGACCGGGCCCGGTGCCCACGGGTTGAGCCTGTTTCCCCAACCCGGACGCTTCAGCTTGGGTCACACCGGCAACTACCGCTGAGCTGGGCAAACCCCGGCGCGGGGACTGCTCAGATGTACCGCTGGCCGTAGATCACGGCGTTGACGTCACGTTTGGTGAGCACGGCCGGCTTGGTGGGCAGCGCCACGAAACGCGCCGCGATGGCCCGGGCCTCCTCCAGCAGCGACGCCGCTGGCACCACCCGGTTGACCACCCCCAGCGCCGCCAGCTCCTCGGCCCCGAATCGCCGACAGAGGATCACTGCCTCCTTGGCCAACCAGGGACCCAGCCGATGGGTGAGGGCGAAGCTCGACAGCCCCCGGAACGGCGCCCCCAGCTCCACCTCGGGCACCCAGAACTGCGCCTCCGGTACGGACAGGCAGTAATCCGCCGCCAGCGCCAGGGTCCAGCCGCCGCCGATGGCATGGCCGTTGACCGCCGCCACCGTGATGAGGTCCAGATGGGCCAGCAAGTCGAAGACCCGCCCGATGACCCGGGGCCCGCCAGAGAAGTTGCGCAGGTCACCGCCTTCGACCCGGGCTTTCACCTGACCGGGCTCAGCCCCGGCGCAGAACACGGAACCGGCCCCGGTCAGGATCAGGACCCGGGTGTGGCCGTCGTCTCGGACACGGAACAGCAGGTTCTCCAACTCGGCCAGTACCGCAGGGTTCAGCCCATTGCGGCGTTCGGGCCGGTTGAAGGTCAGCGTCGTGATGGGCCCGTCCGATTCGAGGCGGAAGAACTGCGGTTCGTTGGAGGACACTTGGACGTCGGACACGCTCCCGGACGCTACCAGCGCGTCGCCCGCCGCCGACGGGCTCCACAGGTGGGGGCCGATGGCGTCGACCCAACTTCCTCTCCAACCGCCTCGCCGAGCTCACCGAGGTCGCCGGCGATCTCAGGGACCTGGTGCGTCAGTTCCGCTACTGATCGGCGTCCGTCATTCGGACGGCACGGGTGCGGCCGACGGGGACCGGTCACGGTGCGAACAGGTAGCCCGCCACATCACCGATGACGTGCACCGACCCCGCGCCGTTCACCAGGTTGACCGCACCGGTGCCGTCCAGCCGTGACATCACCAGGTTGGCCACGGCCGCGCCGGGCCGCACGTTCACGTTCGAAGCGAGCGGCGGATTGAGCCCGGCGGCGTGCACCGTCAAATAGGTCTCCTGCGAGGCACCGGTGGCGGTGGTGTTCATGACCACCGCCACCGGGCGCAGGCCCGTAGCCCCGGGGACGACCACGTTGGTCACCAGGTGAGCCGAACCCACACCGGCCATCACCGCGCCACCACCCAGGCGGGTGTCGAACACCCGGGTCGGCGTGCTCACGGCGACGAATCGTTCGACACGAACGGGGCGCTTTGACGGGCCGACCACACCTTCACGTAGGTGTTCTCGGTGGGGGCCACGACCGTGATGTTGATCAACACCGCCCCCACCGCGCCGCCAACCGCGGACACGGGCACCGCGCGGGGGGTACCGGCGACAAGCGGGAACAGCGCCAGCCCGGCGTGACCGTAGCCGGCCAGCCAGCCCTCGCCAGTGGCCATCGCACCATTGGTCCGGCCGTAGCGCAGACCGTCGATGCGCAAGGGATCGAAGCGGACCTCCTCGACGTGCGCCGCCTGCGCGGTGGAGATGAGCAGGGTCGAGCCGTCAGGGGATAGCTCACCCGAGAAGCAGAACTGATGGTCATACAGGGCACCGAGCGGGACCAGTTGGTAGGGGCGAGAGCGAAGATCCAGCCGGAAGAAGGTGCCGGTCTCCAACTCGCAGGTAATGGCCACCGCGCCGCTGGGGCTGCGCATGATGCTCTGCCACTCGAACACACCCGTCGGTATCCAGCGCAGCGTTTCCGGGGCCCCGTCGGACACGTGCGAACCGAGGTACTCCAAGGTACGGACCGGCGTCACCTCGCCGTAGGGGAGGAAATGCAGTTGGGCAGGCGGCCCGAGCGTCGCCGACCCGATCCACCGACCGTCAGGGGACACCCCCACGCCACCGCCACCGATGAACCCGTACCCCGTCGGCGCCAACCCAGGGACGGTCAGTTCCACCGTCCGGTCGAACGCGGTCAGACCGGACACCAGGAGCCGATCCACGCCTACGTTCACCAAGCCCCCGGCGGTGCGGGTCGCCCCGAAGGAAACCCGGTTGACCATCGTCATCGGGGTGCTCGCAAAGTCGATGACACCCAGCTCGTTCCCGCTGGTCCACAGCAACAAGGTGGTTCCTTCCACCCAGTCCGCCCCCGCGGCGTTCCCGGGCATGACGAACCACTCCTGGCGGATGGTGCGCGCCACCGGGTCGATGATGGCCACCCCACCTCGATGGAAGCTCAACAAACCCCACGACGTGGACCACATCAACCCACCCAGAAAGTTGACGGGCAGTTCCATGATGCTGGTCACGTGCCACGTCGCGGGATCGACGCGCTCCAGATGTGGGCCCCGGCCCCGCACGACAAGGAGCGCGTGGCAAGCTCGGGCCCATGGCCACCACCATCCTCTATGAGCGGGTCGAGCACATCGCCGCCATAACCATGAACCGCCCGCAGTACCGCAACGCCCAGTCCCGGGTGCTGTTGGAAGAGCTCGACAGTGCCTTGGCCGAGGCCATGGCCGACCATGAGGTGCGGGTGGTGGTGCTGTTCGGCGCCGGCGAGCACTGGTCCTCGGGCCATGACATCGGCACCCCTGAGGAACTGGCGGATCGGGAGGCCCGGCCGTATGCCGCCGGGCTGCTGGGCGTGCACCAACGCTCGTGGGATTGGAACGTGGAGAACACGCTGCGGTGGCGGGACCTACCGAAGCCGACGTTGGCCGCGGTGCACGGCATGTGCATCTATGGCGGCTGGATGATCGCCGCTGCCATGGATCTGATCATCGCTTCGGAGGACGCCCGCTTCGTCCCGTTCCTGTTCCAGTACCAGTCCACCCCGTGGGACATCGGAACCCGGCGGGCCAAGGACCTGATGTGGGAGCAGGGCCTGTTGGATGCCACCGCCGCGCACGAACTGGGTTTCGTGGCCGACGTGGTCCCCCGGGTGGAGCTGACCGAGCGGGCCATGGCCAAGGCGGCCCGCATCGCCCGGCTTGACCCGTTGGCCGCGCAGATGATCAAACGCCAGGTCAACGACGCGCAGGACGCCCAGGGCTTCCGCGCCGCCATCGCCGCCGGCCACTCGTCCTATCTCTTGGCCAGCCTCGGCGGCGCCTTCTTCGACAAGGACAACCCCTTCGGCTCCCGCAAGCGCATGCCCGGCATCGACGTCGCCCGGCAACGCCACGAACAGGGTTGAGACCGCTGCGTCGCCGTGGCTTTCGCCTGTCACCCGTTGGACTGTCGTCAGGCACCTGGTAAAACACTCGCTGTGACTGACGCACCTACATACCTGCCATTGCTGAATCGGATCGCCCAGGCCGAGGCCGACGCTGAGTGTTACCTCAGCGCCTGGGCCGCAGTGACCCCGCAGGAACATGTCCGCCAGACCATGACAGTGGTGGCGTTGAGGGAGGGTGAGCACGGCAAAGCGTTCGCCAAGCGGATGTGCGAGCTCGGATTCGAATTGTCCCCCACGGCAGATTCAAAGGTGGCGGAGCGGATGCCGATCGCCAGCTCCACAACGTTGTCGGACCGGGAGAAGTTCGAACGGCTCGGGTTCGGTCAGCCGGCGGATCCTTCGAAGCCAGACCAGTTCGCGGCGCTGTTCGCCGATCCCAACATCGACATCCAGACGGGCGCTCTGCTCGGACGTTACATCTCAGAGGAACGAGACAGCACCCGCCTGTTCCGTAGCTGCTACGAACAGCTGTGTGCCGATGATCAGGCGGCACCGACGAACGGTAGCGGCACCGAAGCCCGGCTCGATCGCATCGAACGGCTGCTCCAGGATCTGGCCGCCAAGGTCGCCACCACGTCGAACCCAGTCACAGAAGCTGACTTTCGCGCCGCTCTGCGCGGCGACGGATTCGATGACGAGATCCGCATCACCAAATACGAACCCGGAATCGAAGGCGGGGAGTTGCACGCGCATGACTTCTCGGCCCGGGTGTACGTCCTCGAGGGCGCGTTCACGCTTCGTTATTCGGACGGCACCCAAACCCTCACCGCCGGCCAATGCTGCCAAATCGATTGTGGCACCATGCACGCCGAAGGGTCCGGCCCCAACGGCGCCAAGGTCCTCGCCGGCCTCAAGCACCATAGCTAACGTATAGCTACCACTGATTACTCCAGTTTCGAACGATCAGGACGCTCGCTCTGAGCCCGACCCGTAGCACGCTCGCGACTTCAGTGCTCGGCGCTCGAAGCTCTGTGGTGCCAACGTAGTAGGAAGGCCGCCGAAGCCCCGACGAAGGAGACAGTGACGATGAGCATTGTGGAGCAACCGGCCAAGGCGATCTATCTGGCCAACCGCCATGCTCGGCTGACCCGGGACCAGTTCCGGGAACGATGGTTGACCCACAGCAGGGTTGGCGAGGTCTTGGCTGAGGGTCCGCAGCCGATCGCCGGCCTGCGGTACTGCCTCACCGTCGATCCGGCCGGCCTGTTGCCCGGAGCCACCAACGAACACGACGGCGTCGGCCTGCTCGCCTTGCGCAGCGTCGTGTCCATCCCAACCATGCATGCAGTGCTCACCGGCAACGACGTCGCTTTCGCCGACGAGCTGCGCACGTTCGAGCGGGCGGTCGAGGATGTCACGGTCTACGCCGCCAGCGAGCTCGTCGTCGAAGGCCCCGAGACCGAGGTGGTCGTGTTCGAGTATGCCCGACGCCGGCAGGCTGTCGATGCGGTGCAGCACCTGCGGGCGACCCGGCGCCAAGCGGAGGACGACGCGTTGCTCGAAGCCGGATTGCGCCGCTGGGTGCGCAACATCGCCGTCGGCGCGCCGGCGCGCGGCTTCGGCTATGACGCGGTGACCGAGCTGTGGTTCGACTCCCTCGATCACGTCGCAAACGCAGCGTCCGTCTTCGAGGCGTTCTTCGCTCGGCGAAGCGCCCACACTGAGCGGCGGGCTTCGTTCTTCATGGTCACCACCGTCATTCACCAGCTGGGCCGCACCCGCCCATGACGTCCCCCGCCAAGCCCGTCCCGGCGAGGCGCTGCTTGCACGGCACGAACGTCCAACCCGAAGCGCGGCGCAGGTCCCGGGCCTTCACCTACTGTGCCGGGTCATGAGCAGCAGCAATCGGGACAGGGTGTACGCGGTGACGGGCGGGGCGTCGGGCATCGGACGAGCGGCGGTGGAACGGCTGGTGGCCGATGGGGCCCGGGTCGTGGCGGTGGATCTGAGCGAGGACGCGCTGGCCTGGACCACGGCGCTCGACGGGGTGGTGGCGCTGGCCGGTGACGTGACCAGGGCAGCCACCAACGAGGCCATGGTGGCCGCGGCCGAGGAGCACTTCGGGGCCCTGCACGGGGTGTTCCTCAATGCCGGCATCCCCGGCTTCGGCCTCATTGACCGGCTCAACATCGCGGTGTTCGACAAGGTGATGGACGTCAATGTCCGGGCGGTGGCGTTGGGCATGCAGGCCGCGCTGCCGGCGCTGCGCAAGGTCAGCGGTGGGGCCATCGTGGTGACCGGGTCCACCTCGGGCCTGGCCGCGGACCCCGGCGGCTGGACCTACAACGCCTCCAAGGCGGCGGTGATCAACATGGCCAAATCCATCGCGCTCGATGTGGCCCATGAGGGCATCCGGGTCAACGCGGTGTGCCCCGGCCCCACCAAGACCGGCATGACCGCCGGCATGCAGGCCCGGCCCGACGTCGATGACACCATGCGCCGGGTGGTCCCCATGAACCGCTGGGGTGAGGCGTCCGAACTGGCGGCGGCGGTGGCGTTCCTGCTCTCCCCCGACGCCAGCTTCATCACCGGCGTGGCCCTCCCGGTGGACGGCGGCGTCATGGCCACCACCGGCCAGTTCCCCAACTACCGGGGCCGCCGCCAGCCCGAGACCGCCTCGGAGCCGGAGATCTGACCATCGGGCGGCGGCTCTGGCCGTCAGCTCCACAGGAGACGCGCCAGCTACAGGAGACGCGCCAGCTACAGGAGAATGGAGACCTTGCCGCCGCCGGGACGCAGCGAGTCCATGTCCAGGGTGGCACGGCGGTAGGCGATGCGCAGGCCGTCCTCGGTGCGGCGCAAGCGATAGGTGTAGCGGCCGACGTACTGATGGACCTCGTCGTTGCGGAAGCGCAGCACGTGGAAACTGGCCCGCACCGCCACCTCATGGTCCCGGTCGGGCTGCGCCGCGCCGACGGTGCCGCCCACCCCCGTACCGACCCGTACGTTGCTGATGAGACGACGGGTGCGTGACCGCGGGTTCTCGGCATGGGCGTTACGCGACAGCAACCGCCGCACCCGGGACTCCAGCATGGAGCGGTCGTCATGGACCAGGAACAGGCTGGCATTGGCCTCCCCGTGGGGATGGGTGGTGGAGGGAATCTCGTACACCACATCCTCGGTGCACAACGCCAACCAATCCTCCAGTTGCCAGGCGTCGAGCAGATCGGCCTCGTCGTAGAGGAACTCTTCGGCCTCATAACGGGTGAGCGCCCCGGCATCGAGCAGGCTCACCGGCTGGACACCACCCGCAAGCGCTGTTGTTCGGGTGCGCCGGAACCGACCGCGGCGGGATCGCCGGTCATCAGCTGGTTCCAACGACGCCAGAAGGCCCGCATCTGCAACTCGTCGGTGATGGCCGGGCGTTCCTTGCCGATGCCACGCGAGATGTCCGACCACGGAAGTTCCTGCCAGGTCGAGAATCCCCGTTGACAACACTCCAATGCTTCAACGTCATCGGGGGTGGCCAAACCACCGGGACCCAGGAACGTGAGGAAGTTGTCCAGGCGAACGTCGTGCAACACCGGATCCTCGTCGACTGGGGCCAACTCCCAGGCCCGCACGTGCATCAGCTCCGGCGTCAGGGGCTCAAAGGTGCGGATGGTCACCGCCATGATGTCGTTGATGATCAGGTTCGGGAAAATCAACAGGTTGCGGCTGGTGTCACACATCCGACCGGCCCAGGCCTCGCCGTGTTGGGCCACCAGTTCTGCCCGGCGGGCCTCGATGCGCGGGCGCAGCGCCGGGTCCAACGGCGGGGCCCAACGAGCCACCGGCCGGGCCCACGGCGCCCCGTATTCGATCACCGCGTGCCCGTTGCCGAGGTCCTTGCCGCCGCCCTGGATCACCATCGGGGGTAGGGGCACACCGCTCTCCTCCGAGGCTTTCTTCATGGCCCCGAGCAGATACTCCATGTAGGTGGCGTGGGTGGGCATGGCGTGATAGCCGTCAATGGAGTTCTCCACCAGCAGCTTCCAGTTGGCTTTGATGGAGTATTCCTGCGTGCCGGGCAGTACGGCCATGCCGGCGTCGGCCTGATCGCAGACCAGGTCCAGGTACTCCCGGGCACCACCGAGGTACTCGTCGAGCCGCACCACGTCAGCGTTGAATGACACGAACACGAAACCCCGATACTCATCGGTACGGGGCGGGGCGGCCAGGGCCAACGCCGACCGATCGAAGCCCGGACCGTAGGCCTCCTCGTCGGGCAGTGCCACCAGCTCGCCGGCCAGATCAAAGGTCCAGGCGTGATAGAAGCACTTCAGGAATCGGCCGCTGCCCTGCGCTTCCCGGCACACCGTGGCCCCGCGGTGGGTGCAACTGTTGAGCCACACCCGCACCAGCCCGCTCTCGTCCCGGCACAGGATCAGGGACCGTCCGGCCAGCGTGCGACTGACGAAATCGCCGGGCTGGGCCACCTCGCTGGCGTGACCGACGTACAGCCACACCTGCTCGAAGACCCGCTGGCGTTCCTCCAACAGCACCTCCGGATCCACCAGGGCCCGCCGGTTGACCTTGAAGGTCGAGGTGGCAGGGTCATCGATGATCATCTGATGGTCGAGGGGGTGATCCGTCGCCCGGTCCATGAGCTCCTCGTTTCGCCGCGCCGAAGGCTGAGACGTCCGTCACCCTACCGGCCCCGGCCGGTCCGCGATGGCCGGCCGCAGCCCCGGGACCGGGGCCCGAAAGCGAGAAGCGGCGGTTCCCTCAGCTCAGTTCGGTGCCGCCCAGCCGGGACAGGAGGAAATCCACGAGGCGCTGGCTGCGGGGCGCACGGGTGAAGGTCACCACCACGGTGTCGTGCACCGGCGGCTTGACCCCGTCGCTCAGGGACAGCGTGAAGGTGTAGGTACCGCTCCGGCTGCAGCTCACGGCGGTGTCCACCGAGAAGCGGTTGGCGAAACGACACCGGCTCGATGAGGAGCTCCAACGCACCTTGCCCGCCCCGCTCACCGTGGCGTCAAGGGTCACCGGTCGACCGACAAACCCGGAACCATCAGCGCCGGCGTTCACCGTGACCTCCCCATCGGGATCCGGGTCGGGATCGACGGGGCGGGTGGTGACGGTCACCTGCACCGTGTCATTGACGGGCGGGTTGACGCCGTCCTGCACGCTGAGCCGCAGCGTGAACGTGCCCGCGGACGCGCAGATCACGGTGGTGTCCGCAGAAGCGACGTTGAGGAAGCTGCACACGGGCGACGCCCCTGGTGCGGGCACCTCTGCCCAGGTGAGGGTCAGCGCCTCAGCAGGATCGGCGTCGGTGGCGGACCCGTCGAGGGTGATCGGCTCCCCCACGAACCCCGACCGGGCGACGCCGGCATCCACCGAGGGCGGCTCGTTCACCACGACCTCGAGTACCACGACGCTGACCTGGGCGCTGACCGGGGCGTTGAACCCGTCACTGGCCGTCAGGCGCAGGGTGAAGCTGCCCGCCTGAGTGCAGGTCACGGTGGTCTCAGCCTCCAGCGGCAGGGCGAAGCTGCAGGCGGGCTCGGCGCCCGCTTCCACGTCCTGGGACCAAATCAGGCTCAGCACGTCGCCCTGATCCGCGTCCGTCACCACCCCGCCGAGGTCGATGGGCTCATCGACGTTGCCCGTACGGTCGGTGCCGGCACTGACCACGGGCGCCACGTTGGCCTGGCTGACCACGACCGTGCGTTCATCGCTGACCGACAGGGCGACACCGTCGCGGGCGGTCAGGCGAACGATGAAGGTCCCCGGCAAGGGGCAGGAGATCGTGGTGTCGACCAGCGTCGGGTCCCCGAAACGACAGAGCTGCCCGCTCGGGTTGAGCCCATCCACAGTCCAGCCCGTGGAGAGTGGGTCCCCGTCGGGGTCCGTCACGGTGCCGTCCAGGCTGATCTGCTCGGCGGTGACACCGTTTGAGTCCGGGCCGGCGTCCACCGTCGGTGCCCGATTGGCCTGGGCGACGGTGAAGGTCACGGACTTGGACACCGGCGGGTTGACCCCGTCATTCGCGGTCAGGGTCAGCTGGAACGAACCCGGGGCGCTGCACATGACGGTGGTGGCCGCCGCGGAGGGCCTGGCAAAGGTGCAGGCCGGATCCGAAGCGGTCCAGGCGATGACCACGGTGTCGAGTGCGGCGTTGGCGTCGTTGACGAAGCCGTTCGCGGCAACGGGTTGGTTGGTCACACCGCTGATGTCAGCCCCGGCGGTCACCAGCGGGGGCTGGTTCGGCACGACGATGACATCGATATCGTCATGCACCGGCGGGGCGATCCCGTCGCTGGCAGTGAGAGTCATCCGGAACGTGCCGGTTTCGGTGCAGGTGACGTAGGGATCAACGCCCCGGGGGTCGCTGAACCGGCAGGGTGTGGCGTTGTTGTCCCATTGGATGGTGACCACGTCGGCGGGGTTGGGGTCCACCACCTCGCCATCGAGGAGCAGGGGATAGTTGATAACCGCGAAGACGTTGACATCGGATTTCACGTCGGCGTTCACCCGCGGCGGGAGGTTGGGTGGAGCGGGAAGCACCCGGATCTCCAGCTGGCGCTGCGCGGCCGACGCTCCGGCCCCATCGGTGGCGGTGAGGGTCAGCACGTGGCTGCCCTCCACGGTTGGCGTCCAGATGACGGTGGCCACCGCCGGGTTGCCCGGGGTGGAGCTCACCACGCCACCAGCGGGAACGCCGCCCACGGCGATGGTCACGGTGTCGGTGCCGTCAGGGTCACTCGCGGCCACCGTGAACCTAACCTGGTTGGGCAGGCTGTTGAGGATGACCGAGCCGCCCGCCGGTGTGGGGTTGTCGAACACGGGGGCGGTGTTGACCGGCGGCGGGGTGGCCGGGGCGGGCAAGCGGATCAGGAAGTCGACGGCGGTGCTGGTGACCACCGCACCCTCCGCTGACACCCGCTCGATGATCACTTGGGTGGAGTACAGGGTTTCGCCGCCGACCGGGTTGAGCGCCACGCCTGCGGTGTTCCAGGTGTAGAGGCCGGTCACGGCGTCGATGGCGGCACCCGGAGGCTGCGCGAAGGCGGTGTCTCCGGCCTCTGCAGGGGTAGCCAGCCGGTAACGCAGCACGGCGGCGTCAGGGTCCGTGGCGGGCACCGGGAACGAGCAGGCGGCGTCCACAGCGCAGTCGACCACCGGGGCAACGCCGGGCACGGGGCTACCGCTGGCAGCACCGAGATCAACAACAGAGCTGACCGCCGCGCCGGCATCGGCGTTGTTCACATGCGCCGGCCCGCCGATGCGGCAACAGAAGCCCACGGTCACGGTGAAGGGACCCGAACCGGAGAAGTCATGCACGAAATGGGCCGTGGTCACCACCACGTCGGCGTCGACGCTGATCGAGATGACCTCCTGGTTCACGTTCAGCTTGGTGCCATCGCCGAAGTCCACCTCGACCTGGTCAAGGATTTGACCGACGACGAGCGGGCCCACGGTGCTGGCGCGCCGGCGGACCTCGGAGTGGAACTCAGCGGTGTCCGCGTCCAACTTGTGCCACGTCACTTGGCTCGTGCGATCCAGCTCTGCGCCGGCTGGGCGTACCGACATCGCCGTGTTCATGGCCACCATCACCGCCAACAGCGCCAAAACGGCGGCGGCCACGGTCAAGCTCTGTAGAGATCTGTTCGCCTGAATTATCTTTCGCATTCAGCGAATCCTTCCTATTCGGCCCGGCCGTCCTCGTGGCAGCGCCAAAGCAGATGCTATGGCACTGTGCCGACCGTAGGAGGCCAAATTCGCTAAAGGGAATGCTAACTCGACTTAAATCAACCGTTTTGGGGAGGCCCGGTTGGATCGGGCAGGCCTCTGGGCGCTACGTCCTAGGACCAACGGGCGAGGACCAGCGGTGAGGGCTCGGGTGATCTTGGGGACCGAAGGCCGTATTCCCAGGTAGCAACCTATGTAGGGGACATCCAGCGGGTCGGAGGGTCGCGGCGTGCCGCGACGCTTTCCGGGTTCGAGGGGTCAGTAGCCGCGTCGCGGATCAACCGCGTTGCGCAGCTCTTCACCTTGCTCCAGACGGCCCAGATTTTCGATAAATAACCCGAACAGTCTTCCGGCATAACCTTCGAAACTCGCGGAACAATGTGGTGAGAGGTAGAGATTTGGAGCATCCCAGAAAGCATGGTCGGTCGGCGCTGGCTCCTGCGACGCGACATCCACGATGGCGGCGCCGAGCTGTCCGCTGCGCAACGCCACCACCAGGTCGGACTCCTGCACCAGGGACCCCCGGGCGATGTTGACGAACGTGGCGCCGGGACGCATGGCGGCAAAGCGTTCGGCATTGAAAAGGTGGTGGGTGGCGACAGTGGCGGGCGCCGAGCACAGCACCACATCGCTGCGCCCGAGCATTTCGTCGAGCGCCTCCGCCGGCCACAGGCGATCCACATCGGGATCCACGTCCCCGACGCGGGTCGATCGCCGGCAGGCCTCCACCGTCATCCCGAAGGCCCGGGCCAGGCGGGCGCTGTCCCGACCAATGGCTCCCAGGCCCACCACCCCGAAGGTCCTCCCGGCCAAGCTCCGGCCATGATGTCGTTCCCAGCGACGCTCCCGTTGGTTGGCTTCCAGCTCCCGCAGGTGCTTCGCCACCTCCAACACCCGCGCCAGCACGAACTCCGCGATGGAGGCGGACGCCACCCCGCTGGCCCGAGTCAGGATCACTCCGCGCTCGTCCAGGCGGTGGGCCACCAGCCACTCGATCCCGGCCCCCACGGCCTGCACAAAGCGCAGCCGTGGCGCCAGCTCGGCGATGTCACCAGGCAGGTCGAGGGCGATGAGCGCCACCGCCCTGCTCAGCGCATCACGGTCCGCCGGTGACAGCGCTGGCTGCAGGGCCAGCTCCGCGGGATCCACGATGCCCGCAGCGCGGGCCACCCGGAGCTCGTTGGGTTCGGTGTAGTCCACCCGGCGCACGTCGAGTTGTGGATTGGCGGCCACGAAGCGGGCCACCTCCCGAGGGGGGAACATCATCTCGGGTCCGACCAGGCAGACCGGCAGCGGGAGGGCGGATGGGGACGGCATGGCCGCGCAGCGTATCGGTCGGCCCGAGCGCGATGTTCGCCGCCCGCCGCCCACCGTCACGGCCAGCCCTGCGACCAACGCTGTGCCAAGCTGAGCCGGTCCGCGCTGGCGGCCGCACTGATGGCGCCAGCGCCGCTGAGACCGCCGACCCCGCCAAGCAAGCCCAAGGAGAAGCCGATGACGTCGAACCCCGACCCGAGCCACATCGCCCCCCGGCGGTTGCACCACAACGCTTTCGTGGTGGCGGACCAGGAACGAACCCGCGGGTTTTACGAGGACGTGCTGGGCATGCCGCTGGTCGCCACCTGGTGTGAGATCGAAAATGTCCGGGGCAGGGAGCGCGAGTACTGCCACACATTCTTCGCGCTGGCGGACGGTTCAGCGCTGGCGTTCTTCCAGTTCGCTAATGCCGCCGACCACGCCGAGTTGGCCAACAGCGCACCAAAGTCCCTCAACCACATCGCCCTCGAGGTGGACGGCTCGGACCAGGCAGCCATCGTCGAGCGATTGGAGACAGCGGGGATCGGCCATCGGGTGGTGGACCACGGGTACTGCCGATCGCTGTACGTGGTGGATCCGGACGGGTTGACCGTGGAGTTCACCGTTGACGCGGCCGACGTGGAGCAGATCAACGCCCGACGCAAGGCTGACGCCCACAGCGAGCTGGCCCGCTGGCTGGCCGGGGATCGTCAGCCCAACAACAACCTGCGGGACCTGGCCCAGGCTGAGCCCGCTGCCCGCTGACGGCACCGCCCCCGTCCTCGGCTCCCACCCGTGGCGGCCAGCGACCGCGGAGGGTGATGTCTCTGCCTGGGAGGGTGACTTTTCGGCCAGTAGGGTCGAATCGACGTCGATTCGCCGCAAGTCCGCGGCCTCGCCGAAACCACTGAGGGAGCTGGCGAACTCACGGCGTGCGGCGACTGGCTACTCGAAGACCTCGGCCACGGCCAGGTCGGCGATGCGATCGACGTCGTAACCCAGCAGATCTGCCAGCACGTCGAAGGTGTGCTCGCCCAACGTCGGCGCGGACTTGGTGGGTCCGATGGGTGTTTCGGACAACCGCACCCGGGGGCCTTCCACGATGGTGTCCCCGTGCGTTGGGTGCGGCACCGTGCGCCAGTGGTCCAGGTGGTCCAGTTGCGGATCCTCGGCCAGCTCATCGGCGTTCTGCACCTGGTGGGCGGCAATGCCCGCGGCCTGGCACACGGCTTCAGCCTCTGACGCGGTCTGGGGCGCGGTCCAGGCCGCGACCAGGTCCTCCAGTTCCCGGCGTCGGTCGATGCGCTCACCCAGCGGCACCCCGGCCAGGTCGGGCCGGCCGATGAGGCCCGCCAGCTCGGCCCAGGCCGGGTCGCTCTGGGCGGCGATAGCCACCCACCGATCAGCGCCGGCGGCGGGGAAGACCCCGTGCGGGCACAGCTCTAGGTGCTCGTTGCCGGCCCGGTAGGTGACCTTGTTGAAGATCGACTGGTCGAGCACGGCCGGCGCCAGGAAGTGCACGGCGGACTCGGCCTGGCTGAAATCGATGTACTGGCCCTCACCGGTGCGACGTCGATGGTCGATGGCGCCCAGCAGTGTGGCCAGTGCCACCGGCGGCGACGAGTAGTCCGTGTAGGCGCCGAACGGTCCCACCGGGTCGCGATCCGCCCACCCCGTGATGTTGTAGAACCCGGTCATGGCGGCCGCCAGGTTGCCGAACCCGGCGAAACCGGCCAGCGGACCGTCCTGGCCGAACAGGCAGGTGGACAGCATCACCACGGACGGGTTCACGGCCCGCAGCGACTCGTAGTCCAACCCGAACGAACGCATGGCCCGGGGCGAGAAGGACTCGCACACCACGTCGGCCCAGCGCACCAGATCCAGCGCCACCTCCCGGGCCTCGGGCTTGGACAGGTTGAGGGCCACCCCCAACTTGCCGGCGCTGAGGTTGTTGTACAACGCCGAGTTCTCCACACCGACCTGGTTGTCGAAGAAGGGCAGGAAGGCCCGGGCGGCGTCAAGCTTGGTGACGGACTCCACCCGCACCACGGTGGCCCCGGCGTCCGCCAACGCCCGGGAGATGGTGGGCCCCGCCACCGCCCACATGAAATCGAGCACCTTCAACCCCACCAGCGGGCGGTTGTCGGGGTGGTTTCGTCGGGCTGGGTTTCGTCGGGCTGGGTTTCGTCGGGCTGGGCCACCGGCTCGACGCGGGGGCGACGGCCGCCACCAGCAGTGGCCAACGGAGCGGCGAGCTCGACGGCCAGCTCTGCATTGTGAGCTCCTGCCAGGGGGGCGGCACCGGGGCGGGCCAGGGGGGTGGCGCTGAGCCGGGCGTAACGGCCGGGGTAGCGGTGCCCGTCGATGACGTCCCAGTAGTCCCGGGCGGCGAGCTGCTCGGAGGCCAAGACGTCCGCCGTGGTGGCCACCGGGGCCAGCAGCAGGCGCCGCTCGAGCGCGTCGGCGAACAGCTGGGCCTTGGTGCGGGTAGCGGTGAACGCGGCCACCTGGTCCTTGATGGCCTCGAAGGCCGCCATCGGCTCGCTGCCGTCCGACAGGGCCATGGCGTATGCCACCCAGTCCTTGTCCCGGGTGGGCTCGTCGCAGCCGTCACCCTCGTACACGTACTGCATCAGCCGGGCGGTGAAAGGGCCCACCGCGGCACCGAAGACGTGGGTGATGGACACATGGCCGTCCAAAGCGGGATACACGAAACGCAGGAAGATGTCCCCGCCCTTGATGCCGCCGCCGGAGCGGGCCACCGCCGGGGCCTTGGCCGACGCGCACAGCACCGCGGACTGGGTGGCGGCCATCACCGACACCTGGGCCGACACGTCCACGTGCTGCCCCCGGCCGGTTCGGGCCCGGGCCAGCAAGGCGAAAAGGGCCCCGCTGGCGGCCACCCCAGAGGCATGGAAGTACGCTTGGGGCACGCTGACCTGCACCGGGGCCCGGTCAGGGTCCCCGGAGATGGCCAACGGTCCGCCAGCGGCCCACACCGTGAGATCGGTCGAGGCCCAATCAGCCTTGGGTCCGGTCTGACCGAACGGGCTGATGGAGACCACCACCAGCGCTGGGTTGAGCGCCATCAGCGCAGCCCGGTCCACGCCCTGGGCGGCCAACTCCGCCGGGGTGCCGCTCTCAATCACCACGTCGGCGCTGGCGGCCAACCGCGCCAGTTGATCACGCCCGGCGGCGGTGCTCAGATCCGCCTCCACCGAACGCTTGCCACGATTGAACGCCTGATGCGCCAGTGACAGCCCAGCGGGATCGAGCGGGGCCCGACGGCGGCTCACCGACCCCCCGGGCGGTTCCACGGCAACCACATCCGCACCCATGGTGGCCAGCAGGAATGAGGCCAGCTGGCCGCGTTCGTCAGTCAGGTCGAGAACCCGGTAGGGCGACAACATGGGCAGCACCGTAGCCGCCCCGCCCAGCGGCCACGGTGCCTCACGCCAGGCTGCGTCGGGCCTGCGGTCAGTAGATCTCGAACAGCCCCGCGGCGCCCTGGCCACCGCCGATGCACATGGTCACCACGCCCCACTTGGCGCCGCGCCGGTGACCTTCCTGCAGGATGTGGCCGGTGCAGCGGGTGCCAGTCATGCCGAAAGGGTGGCCGATGGCAATGGAGCCGCCGTTGACGTTGAACTTCTCGGGGTCAATCCCCAGCGTGTCCCGGGAGTAAAGGCACTGGCTGGCGAACGCCTCGTTCAGCTCCCAGATGTCGATGTCCTCGACCTTGAGGCCGTGGCGCTCCAGCAGGCGGGGCACCGCGAAGACCGGGCCGATGCCCATCTCGTCGGGCTGACAGCCGGCCACGGCCCAACCCCGGAACGCACCCATGGGGGTCAGACCCCGACGCTCGGCTTCCTTGGCTTCCATCATGACCACCGCGGCGGCCCCGTCGGAGAGTTGGCTGGCGTTGCCGGCGGTGATGAAGTGGCCCTCGCCCCGCACCGGTCCCAGCTTCTGCAGACCTTCGATGGTGGTATCGGGGCGGTTGCAATCATCCCGGTCGACCACGGTGTCCACGATGGACTCCTCCTTGGTCTGGCGGTCCACCACCTTCATCTTGGTCTTCATGGGCACGATCTCATCGGCGAAGAGGTCGTTGGCCTGGGCCGCGCCCATGCGCTGCTGGGACTGGAGCGAGTACTCGTCCTGTGACTCCCGGCTGACCTTGTAGCGCTCGGCCACGATGTCCGCGGTCTCGATCATGGCCATGTAGATAGCGGGGTACTGCTCGGTCAGCTCGGCGTCCATGTTGATGGATCCGCCCATACCGGGATTGGGCATCGAGATGGACTCCACGCCCCCCGCCACCACCACGTCAGCGCCCTCGGCCCGGATGTAGTTGGCGGCCAGCGCCACCGCGTTGAGGCCCGACGAGCAGTGCCGCTGGATGGTGGAACCACCGGTGGTGACCGGCAAACCGCCCAACAGGCCGGCCAGGCGGGCCAGGTTTCCGGCGCCGTGGGCACCGTTGCCGAGATATACGTCCTCCACGGCGCCAGGTTCGACGCCGGACTTGGCCACCGCGTGCTTGATGGCGTGGGCCGCGATGGTCATGGTCGGGGTGAGGTTGAAACCACCCCGCGCCGATTTGGCCAGCCCGGTTCGGGCGTAAGAGACGATGACTGCTTCGCGGATTGGTTGGTCCTCGGGTAGCCGGGGCCGGCTCGGGGCGCGGCCAGGGTGCCGCTCGAGGCCGGACAGGTTTTCGCCCTCCGTTACTAGCACGGGCCACTCCACCTTGCCCCCTCCTCAGCGGCACAACAGGGTGCCAGCCAGGACAGCGCGCCCAGGCCGGACGCCAGTTGACAGTCTTCTCAGTCACTGTTTCCGTGTCCACGATGCCACCCGTCGATCGCAGCGCCCGCCGCGCCCTTGCGAATGCATCGAGCGAAGCGGGCGCAGCTCCTGGGTTGGGATGGGCTCACGATGGCGTCAGCGCTGTTGCCCGTAGCGGGCCTCGCATTGCTCGCGAGCAACCTGCACCGGTACTGGCGGGGACATGGACCGGCATCTGACCTTCTCGGCGCCGGGGCAGTGGCAACGGTCCTCTTCGCTTCTTGGGCGGCTGTCGTGAGCCGCACGGGCAACTCGAGTGGAGATCGGACCAACGCTCGATGTTCAGTACCTTCCCGATGACCCCAGAAGCGTTCGAGTGGGAACGAGCCCAGCGCAGCCGTGGGTACTGCCGTTCCTCATCGGCCTCTTCGTCGGCTGCACATGGACGATCGTGGCGGCAGCCGGCGTCGTATTCCTGCACAGGACCCGCGGACTCGGACCTGCTTCGTGACCCACGCCATCAGGCCGCCCCGGTTGCGCAGTGGTGACCCGTTGGAACCGCTACAGGGAGGCAGGGTTTCCGACGGTGCGCCAGGCGGGGGCGAGAGGCCGTTAGCGTCCGTGCTCGGTGAGCAACCCGGCGCAGGACATGGAACAGGACCTTTCGGGAGGCTGCGACGCATTCCGGCGATTCGGATCCGGGCGTTTCCGCGCGATGGGCGGATTCCTGGCGCTGGCGACGGTGCTGGCGGGCTGGGTGTGGCTGTCGGACCGCTATTTCGGGCACAGCGCCGAGCACCCGGAGAGCACCTTTCCCGGTTCGGACCTGCTGGGTGGCTGGGTCCACTTTGACGCCTCGTGGTACCGATCCATCGCCGAGCTCGGGTACCACCTGGTGCCAGGCAAGCAGTCCAACGTGGCCTTCTTTCCGCTGTATCCGCTGGTCATAGCACCGTTGCGGGATCTGTTCGGCTCCAGCTTCGGGGCCGGCATGGCCGTCACGTTCGGTTGCGGGCTGGCCGGAGTGGCGCTGTTCCAGGTGTGGTGTCGTCAGCTGGTGAGCGCCGTCCAGGCCGGTCCCGAACCGGATAGTGCCCCATTGAAGGACCGCGGTTCGATGGCGGCGCGGCCGATCAACGCCGAAGCGGGCCCACGGTTGACGGCACCGGAGCGGGGGGCGGCGCTGGCCCTGCTGTTGGTGTACCCCTACGTTTGGTATTTGGTCGGTGCGGTCTACGCCGACGCGTTGTTCCTGGTGACCACGTTGTCGGCGTTCCTGCTGCTCGAGCGGGGTCATCCGGTGGCGGCAGGGTTGGTGGGAGCGCTGGCCGCCGCCACCAGGCCGGTGGGCCCGGCGGTGGTCATCGGCCTGGCAGTGCGGCAGCTGGAGCGACGGGGAGCGCTGCGCACCACCTCCCGCCGCTGGCGCAACCGAACCTGGGCCCTGCCCGTGGGTGTGGAGTGGCGCCGCCTGCGACCGGCTGACGCAGGGGTGTTGCTGGCGGGCGCGGGGTTCGGCGCCTACAGCATCTACCTCTGGGTCCGCTTCGGAGACCCACTGCTGTTCTCGACGGTGCAGAAGTACTGGAACCAGCCCAGCGGGCCCGTCACCTGGCTCAAGTTGCACCTGGCCGGCATCACGCTGCTGAGGTTCACCGACCGCTGGCTGTACATCATCGGCTGCACGTTCCAGGGTGTGTTGTCGCTGGGATCGTTGTTCCTGGTGGGGCGCATCCGCCGACGCTTTGGTTGGGGGTACGGGGCGCTGGTGTTGTTCCTGATGGGCATCCCGGTACTGGGGAGCAAGGACTTCCAGGGTTTGGGACGGTATCTGCTGGCGGCGTTTCCGGTGTTCGCCTGGGCCGGAACCTGGCTGGTGCGCCAACCACCGAAGCGGCAGCGACTGGTGCTGGGCTGCTCGGCCTTGAGCCTGGTGGTGTGGTCCCACCTTTACGCCCGCGGCTACTACGTGGCCTAGTCGCACCCGTGGACCCGTCCGCGGCCACCCCGGGGCCCGCAGGTAGGCTGCGGGACCGTGGTGCCTTCGAAAAGCCCGCCGGGCCCAGCCGCAACGGGCGCCGGAGCGTTGTTCAGCTTCGTGTTCCCCATGTGGAACGAGGAGGAGATCATCGAACGCACGGTGGTCGCCGCCCACGAGGCCGGTCAACGCCTGATCCTTGAGGGAGAGGTCGCCGACTACGAGATCGTGGTCGTGAACGACGCCTCCACCGACGCCACCGGCACCATCGCTGACCGGCTGGCAGCGCAGGACCCCCGGGTTCGTGCCGTGCATCATCCCCACAACCGCAAGCTCGGTGGCACCATCAAGACCGGCTTCGCCGAGGCCCGCGGCGATTTCGTGCTCTACACCGACGCTGACCTGCCCTTCGACCTGCTCGACACCATCAAGGCCATGCGCTTGCTGCGGATCTACGAGGCTGACATCGTGTCCGCCTACCGTCTGGACCGCACCGGCGAAGGCCCCCGCCGGGCGGTGTACAGCTATGCCTACAACAGCCTGGTCCGCTTGGCGTTCGGGCTGCACGTCCGCGACGTGAACTTCGCGTTCAAGCTGATGCGGCGCCCGGTCCTGGACAAGGTGACGCTGAGCAGCGAGGGCAGCTTCATCGACGCTGAGCTGCTGTGCCGGGCCCAGGCGGCGGGCTTTCGGACGATCCAGTTCGGGGTCGATTACTTCCCCCGCTACCGGGGCGTGTCCACGCTGTCCTCGCCCCGGGTGATCCTGCACATCATCGCCGAGATGCGCACACTGCTGCCCGAGCTCCGAGCGTTGCGCGCCACGGTCGAGTGAGCCGGCCCGTCACCGGCCTGCTCATCGTCAACGCTGACGATTTGGGGCTGACCCCTGGGGTGAACGACGCCGTCGCTGACGCCTTCGAGCGCGGCATCGTGACCTCCACCTCGGTGCTGGCGGTGGCGCCGGCGTTCGAACACGCGGCCTCCATGCGGCGCGCCGGCCGGCTGGCAGGACTGGGGGTGGGGGTGCACTTCGCGCTGGTGGGCGAGGATCCACCGCTGCTGACCGCCAGGGAGGTTCCCACCTTGGTGGACCGTCAGGGCCGCTTCCCCGCCTCGTGGCGTCAACTGTTGCCCCGCGCCGCTGCCGGACGCCTCGATCCCGACGAGATCCGCCGGGAGCTCACCGCGCAACTGCAACGGGTCACCGGGGCCGGATTCGAGCCCACCCACGTCGATACCCACCAACACCTGCACTTGTGGCCGTCGATCCGTACGGTGGTGCTGGAGGTGACCCGCAGCGCTGGTGTGGGCGCGCTGCGTGTGCCCCGTTCCGCCGGGCGCGGTCCCAAAGGCCGAGGCATTAGCGCCCTGGCCGACGCGCTGGCGGCCGCTGCGTCCGCCGCCGGATTGGCTCACACCAGCGGATTCGTCGGGCTTGACGAAGCGGGTGGGCTTGACGGCAGCACACTGGGCCGTCTCCTCGGAGCGCTGGGGCCACTGCCGAGCGTGGAAATCGGTTGTCATCCCGGTCTGCGCGTCGACCCCGCCCGGCAGCGCTACCGCTGGGGGTTCGACTGGAGCGGGGAGCTGACCGCGCTGTGCCAGCCGGGACTGCGTCAGGTCGTCGCCGGCCGGGGTTTTCGCCTGGGAAGTTTCGCCGACCTGTGAACGAGGCGCTGGCGGCGTACCGGCAATGCGGGCCCGGCGCCCGGTTCCATGTACGGATCCGGTGGCACAGCGCGCCTCTGCCGGCGGTGGTGGCCGAGCTGCCCGCAACCGGTCGGGTGCTGGATGTGGGCTGCGGCCACGGCTTGCTGAGCGTGCTCGCGGCGGTCTGCCACCCCGGCCGCGACGTGCTCGGGGTCGACATCGATGACGCCAAGATCACCGCCGCGACGGCGGCGTCGATCCGCCTACGGGCCGCAACCAGAGGCGGGTACGGCCATGGGCCACTGCAGTTCCGCACCGTGCCCGAGGGCTGGCAACCGGGACCGGGCCCGCAATGGGACGGCATCGTGATCTGCGACGTGCTCTATCTGCTGGGACCGCAAGCCGGCGCCGAGCTGTTGTCAGCGTGCGCCAGAGCGCTTCGTCCCGGGGGCGTTCTGGTCGTCAAGGAGATCGGCCTGCGGCCCCGCTGGAAGTACCGTCTGGCCGTGCTGCAGGAGTTGGTCGCCACCCGCCTGGCCCGGGTCACGGCCGGATCCACCGTGCGGTTCCTGGCACCGGACCTGCTCCGATCCACCATGGTCGACGCCGGACTCTCGGTACGCACCACCCGGATCGATCGGCACTACCCCCACCCGCACCTGCTGCTGGTCGGCGTGGCGCCATGAACGCGGTGGTGCCATGAACGCGGTGATGCCATGAACGCGGTGATGCCATGAACGCGGTGATGCCGGGCCATCAGCCGGGCCGGGAGTACTTCGAGGTGATGGCTGAGAGCGCCGGCGGCCACTGGTGGTACCAGGCCCGTCGAGCCCTCTTCAGCGACCTGCTCGACGGTTTGGTGCCCACCGGCGGGACCGCAATAGACGTGGGCTGCGGCACCGGCGAGACCCTGACGGTGTTGCGAGCGCTGGGCGCCGCCCGGGCCGCGGGAACGGACCTGTCCGCTGATGCATTGCTGGCGGCGACGGCCAACGGGGAGGCGGCGGTGACGCGGGCGCTGGCGGAGCAGCTGCCTTTCCCCGACCGGTGCGCCGATGTGCTGGTCAGCTCGGACGTGCTTGAACACCTCGACGATGACCGGCTGGCCCTCCGCGAGTACCGGCGGGTGCTCCGGCCAGGCGGGACGTTGCTGGTCACCGTCCCCTCCTACCAGTGGCTGTGGTGCCACCTCGATGAGCGGGCTGGGCACCGACGCCGCTACCGACTTGGCGAGCTGTGCGATGCGGTGGCCGGATCAGGCTTCGACATCAGCAGCCGAAGCCACTACTTCAGCTTCCTGGTGCCCCCAGCGGCAGTGCTGCGTCGAACCCCGTTGGGTCGATTGAGCCCCGCCACCGACGAGGACGCGTCCGATGGCCCGCTGGTCAGCCGGGCGATGTTGGCGTTGAGCTCCGCCGAACGTCGCCTCCTGCGGCGACGCGCCATACCGGTCGGTCTTTCCCAATTCGTGTTGGCCCGAGCCGCGACCTAGCCCACCCCAGAACCGCAGCCGCCGACCCGACGATCAGACGGTGGCCAGCTGCTCCATCCGCCATGAGCGGTCCCCAGCGGGGAGGTTGAAGAGCCTGGCCGTGTTGTCCCGGAAGATCGCCTGGTGTGCGCCTCGTCGAGGTGCGACGCCTGCTCGGCGATCAGCTGGCGGGAACGGGGCCAGGTCGAGTCGGTGTGGGGGAAGTCGCTGGCCCACAGCAGGTGCTCGTACGTCGATCAGCCCGATGGAGTGATACGCCGTCAGGTCGTCCTGGAAGGTGGCCCAGACGTTGGAGCGGATGTACTCGCTCGGCAGCTTGGACAGGCCCTTGATGATGCCGCCCTCGGTGTTGATCTTGGCGGCGTGGTCCATGCGGTACATGTAGTGCGGTAGCCAGCCGACGTCGCTCTCGGCCACCACCAGCTTCAGCTCGGGGTGACGCTCGAACACGCCGCCCAGCGCCATCATGCCCACCACGTCCTGCACCGCCCGGATGATGCCGAGGAAGTTGTTGAGCGGCGTGACCCGCGGGTGGCGGCGTCGATGCTGCCGGCGCGGGAGGTCAGGATGTGGAAGCAGATCGGCAGGTCGAGGTCGGTGGCGCACTCCCAGAGGGCGTCGTAGTCGGGGTGATCGTAGTCCTCGTGGATGGGGTCGCCCGGCATCATCATGCCGACGAAGCCCATGTCCTTGGCCCGCTGGAAGTCAGCGATGGCGCGAATCGACGCTCAGCACCGCGGTCTGGGCCAGCCCGAAGATCCGCTCGGGGGCGTCGGCGCACATCTCCGCCAGCCAGCGGTTGTAGGCCTGCATGCAGGCGTCCTTGTAGTCGGCGTCGCGGTGCATGACAGATGCCCATGCCCACCGATGCATAGATGAGCTCCGCCGCGAAACCGTCCTGGTCCATGAACGGCACGCGCTCTTTGCCGACGTAGCCCGCCGGACGCACGTCGGCGAAGCGCATGCGTCTTCGCCCGGGCCAGGCGCTCCTTGGGTCCGAAACCGGCGCCGTCGATGAAGCCCAGCGTGATCGGCTTGCGCATGCCCGGCACCACGAACACCTCGGTGCCGTCGTCACTGGTTCGATGTGCGGCGCCTGGTCCCGGTACTTGGGGTCGATGTAATCGACGTAGCAGTTGGCGGGCTCGCAGACGTGGCCGTCGGCGGAGATGATGCCGGGAGGGATCACGTGCGCTCCTCGTTCGCTCGGACCGGCGCTGCGGACCAGACCAACGCGCCGGGCGGTGATGGCCAGACCATAGCAACGCCGCTGTTGGCGATGGGCTCCCGAGCAGGCGGGTTAGGGTGACCACCATGACGGTGACCGACGCGTCCGACTCGAAACCGGCAACGGCGGCAGGGCCAGAGGGCGGACCCGGCGCAGCGCTGTCCACCGAGGAACGCGCCGTCATCCAGCGTCGGGTGCTCAGCGCCCTGACCACCGGCCAGATCGTCGGCGGGGCGGCGATGGCGTCCTCGGTCACGGTGGGCGCTTTGGTGGTCACCGAGCAGCTCGGCGCCACCACTGCCTGGGCGGGCATCTCCGCGGCGTTCGTCACCACCGGCACCGCCTTCGCCTCCCAGGTGCTGTCGCGCCGCATGCGCAAGGCCGGCCGTCGACCGGGCCTGCAGATCGGGTACAGCGGGGCCCTGGCCGGCGCGGTGGTGGCCGCGGTCGGGGTCGAAGCGGGCATGCTGCCGTTGTTCCTGCTGGGGTTGTTCATCTTCGGCAACGGGCAGGCGTCCAACCTGCTGGCCCGTTACGCCGCCGCTGACCTGGCCGAGCCGGAAGCACCGCAGTCGGGCCATCAGCCGGGTGGTGTTCGCCCAGACCTTCGGGGCGGTGGCCGGACCGCTGCACCATCGTGCCGGCGCAGCGCCTCGGTCAGTGGGTGGGCTGGAGAAGTACACCGGGCCGTGGCTGTTGGCCGCGGTATTGTTCGCCCTGGCTGCGCTGAACACGGCGCTGCGGTTGCGGCCCGATCCGCTGGTGCTGGCCGGCGGGGTGGCGGCCCGGTGCAGCCGGTGAAGCTGCCGCCAGGTGCGCCATGCGACCTTGCGGTGATCGCCGCCTTCACCGGGCCCGCCTGGCTCTGCTGGCAATGGTCGATCTCGCAAGCGTGATGGTGGCGGTGATGGCCATGACGCCCGGTCCACATGAAGCTGCACGGCCACGAGGACCTGAGCCAGTACGTGGTGTCCGCTCACATCGCCGGCATGTTCGCCTTCGCCCCGCTGGTGGGCCGTACGCTGATCGCCGGGGCCGGGTGCAGGCGATTCTGCTGGGCGGGGGTGTGTTGATCCTGGCCGGATCTTGGCGGCCTTGTCCAGCGACAACTAGCTCTGTTCTTCCCCTCATGTGGGCGTTGGGGGTGGGCTGGAACTTCGGCATGATCGGCGGGTCGAGCTTGCTGACCGGAGACCGTCCGGCATCGAGCGCGGGCAGTGCAGGGAACCGCGGATCTTGCTCATGAGCTTCTGCGGTGGCCTGGCCGGGTTCGTCGCGGGGTTCATCCGCAAGGCGGTGGGCTATCACATGCTGGCCAACCTGGGCGACATCGCCGCGGCGTTTTTGCTGGTGGCCGCGTTCTACTACCTGCGCACGGCCGCTCGTGGCGCCGCCAACCCGACGCTGGATCCCTCCGTCGTCTGATCTTGAGGTTGAGGGCGGCGCTCAGATGCCCAGGGCTGAGCGCAACAGGCCGCGTTTGCGCGGCGTGTCTCCCGTAGCCGGGGCTCTGAGCTCCGGGCCGTCCACCGGCTCGGCGTGGCTGTCAGCGCCGCTCGGTTCTGGGTCAGAGCTGGACTGGATGGCGGCTGCGATCGACGCTGCCATGTCCGCGCTCACGTTCGGCGGGTTGTAGTCCGGTACCGGCGGTACGTCCTCGAGCACGGTCGCTCGGCGGAAACCGGAGCCACCAAGACCATCGCCTCCGCCAACGTTGCGTTTCCGACGCCGTTCTGCGGCCGCACTGGCCGGGGTGTTTGGAGGGGTCGTCACCATCGGAGCTCGAGGCCCGGGCTCAACCAACGCCTCGGCTGGGGAAACAACACCTATCGCGGTCGCTACGGGCTCGGGCTCGGACCCGGCGGTGAACCACTCGGTTCGGGGCGGGGTGGCACTCCAATCCAGAGCTGACGGAGGCTGCCAACCCCGTGCCAGCGAGCGGCGCGCCGCCAGCCGCAGCGAGTGCGCCAACCGGTGGTTGTCCAGTCGGGAACCATGCTGGACGGTGACCACATCGAGCCGCAGCTCGGAGCCCAACTCGCCCAACAACTCAACGATGTCCGCCGGCTCAGGCACCAACACGCCGCCCTCGTGAACCGCCGCCACCAGTACCTCACCGTCGGGCCGGATGGCTCGCAGCTCCTCCAGCAGACGCGATCCGGCGCTGATACCGGACTTGTCGACGTTCACAACCACCACGCTCACCTGGCATGATCCCAACAACGTCACATGCTGCTGGAACAGGTCTGAACGCCATAGGTGCATGAGGCCGCACGGGAAGCGCAGCCCATTCCCTTCGCCCGGTTCCACCACGGCCCGCAGCCATGAACAAGCCGCCTCGGGATCATCGGCGCGATGGACCTCGATTGGTTCTGTCCGCCACGGGAGCGCGAAACCCGAGAACACGTGGGTTGAGATGCCCCGGTCGGCACCGATCAGGATTGCGTTGACCGCGCATCGGCCCACTTTGGACGCCGCGGTCTCAGGCGCGGAGGCACCCTCGACAGTCCCTCGGTTTGAAGAAGGCGATTGCGACGACAAGGCAGCCTCGACGGTGGAACGGAACGAACAGCGAGGGAGACCACCGCGTGCAGCAAGGTCGTGACCAAGCCGTCCGCATGGCCGGCATCGGCGACGGGATGGTGACCACCACCGCCGATCGAGGTTCAGGTCAGGCTGAGACTGGCTCAGACCTCGAGGGTCGCCTCGATGCTCGCCAGCTGACGACGAGCCATGGCGAGGTTCGACGTGGTCTTGTTCAGCGCCACGAACAAGAACAAACCGGTGCCGCCCTGGCTGGTGATCGGGCGCAGCATATGGTACTGGTGCTCGAGGGTGATGAGCATGTCCTCGATGCCACCGGTGATGCCCAGCGCCTCCATGATGCGAAGCTCGGCCCGCACCACGTCGGTATTGCCCGCGGCCGCCACATCGAGGTCGAGACCGCCGCCGCCGAGCGTGCCCAGACTCATGCCGCTGTTGTAATCGACAAGCGCCACGCCCACAGCGCCGGGGATCTGCATGCAGTCCTTGAGGGCAACTTCTACTGAAGCCATGTGTGCTACTTCCTTCCGAGCAGGAATCCAAGGACGGCTGATAAGTCCCTGCTGGGACCGTCCTGTACCGTCTCTTCGAGGTATCGGTCGGGGCGGGCGGTCGCTTGACCCCCATTTGGGGTGTCCGCCGATGGGCGACTACTGCTCGAAATCGACAATCTCGTAGGTGTAGCCCTGTTCGGTGAAGAACCGTTGGCGGTTGGCGCGAACGACTGGTCGACCGTCTCAGCGGTGACACCGAATAGAAGTGCGCCTGTCCACCATCTGCTTTCGGGCGGCAGATGCGGCCGAGCCGTTGTGCTTCCTCCTGGCGGCTAGCCGAACTGCCGGACAACTGGACCGCGACGTTGGCCTCTGGGAGGTCGATGGAGAAGTTGGCGACCTTGGACACGACCAGCACCGGGATCTCGCCGCGCGGAACTCCCGAAACGTTCATCACGGACCGTTCGGGAGGTCTGCCCGGTGATCAACGGTGCCGCCGAGTCCGCCCGGCGACCGTCTTCAACTGATCGATGAACTGCCGATGATCAGGACCCGATCTTTCGGTGGCTGGCCAGCAGCCGGTCGAGGACGGTCCAGCTTCGCCGGCGAGGTGGCAGCCAACCGATGGCGTTGCTCCGGTTCGGCGAGGGCGTAGGTCATCCGCTGGTCTTCGCTGCAGCGCACCCGGATCTCGGTGCAATCGGCGGGGCGATCCAGCCCGAGCATCTCCAGCTCACGCCACGGCACATCGAAGCGCTTCGGGCCCGATCAGGGAGAACACGTCCGCTCTCCCGACCGTCCTCGCGGACCAGCGTGGCGGTCAGACCCAGTCGGCGCACCGCCTGGATGCGGGCCGTCGGCCCGGAACACCGGGGCCGGCAACAGATGGACCTCGTCGTAGATCACCAGGCCCCATTGCTGCGGTCGAGCAGTGCGAGGTGCGGGTGGCGGTCGAGCAGGTCGGCCTCCTGTCCGGCGCGCCGGGCTGGCCCACGTGAGCACCTTGTAGGTGGCGACGGTGATCGGGCGGATGTCCTTGTGGTGCCGGAGTACTCGCCGACCTGGTCGACGGTCGAGTGTCGGTCTTGTCGAGCAGCTCGCGCCATCCATTGGCGGGCGGAGGAGACGTTGACGTGGCAACGATCAGGGTGTGCACGGCCGCGGTGACCAGCGCGGCCATGCCGATCACGGTCTTGCCCGCCCCGCAGGGAACACGAGCACGCCGCTGCCGCCGGGGGTCGGCCCTCCGCCACCAGGCGCCGAGCGCGTCGGCTTGGTAGGAGCGGAGCTCGGCCGGCAGCTCGACGCCGCGAGGGCGATTCCCCGGTCGTAGCCGGCTTCGTCGGCCACCGGCCAGCCGAGCTGATCAGCGCCTGTTTGACGGGCCGCGGTCCCCGAGCGCACGGCGTAGCGGTTGCCGTCAAGGCGTTCGCCGATGAGCCGGTCGACCGCCATGTCCCGCCGAACCTCCTCCAGCAGCGCCAGCTCGGTCGACGTCAGCGCAAGGCCCCCGTGTCGTGGTCCGGACCAGGCGAAGCCGCCCGTATCGGCCCATCTGGTCATGGACCTCGGACAGGACCGCCGCCGGCACCGGATATTTCGACAGCCCGGTCGAGGGCGAGGCCACCTCCCCGGGCTGACAGGCCCGGCGGCAGGCGGCGTTCCACAGCGAGAGCGGCGTGATCCGGTAGGTGTGAACGTGTTCGGGTGATTTCTCCAGCTCGGCGAAGCGGGTCGAGACGGCCCGTGCTTCGTCGTGACGGGGCGGACTGCGACCTCGAGCAGCACGATCAGGTCGGACTGGATGATCAGCGGGTTCTGGGCGGGATCCACCGGGACAGGGGGTGAGGGGTTCTGGCTCATCGGCGCTTGGGTGCCTTTGGGGGTTTGAGCAACTTTTGGGCGACAGCGGCCACAGCCCCTTCACCGAGAAGCAGGGGACCGCCGGCTCGCAACGGCCCGCCCGGTGCAACATGGGGTGCGTCCCAACCGGAGGCGAGCAGCGAGGGCGCCAACGCGGCCGGCACCGGCCACCGATCGGGCCCTGCCGGCGGGGACCCTGAAGACGCCAACGGGGAACCAGCCGGCGCACCGACCAACGGCGTCACCAGCAGCGCGCCCTTGGCGGCCAGCACGTCGCGCACCTTGTCGGCCGGCAGCGGCGAGATGGCCACACCAGGGGCGATCACGGTGAGCCGGGAAGCCTTGTGACGGGCGGCCTCCACCACCGCCGCCGGGTCAGGCGCAGTGAGCACGCAACCGACCTCGAGCACCTGCAGGGGCACGGCCTGGGCCACGCAGTCCTGCACGAAGCGTTCAATCGCCGCCGGCACCGCGACCGACGACCCGTCACGGAGGAACTGCAGCACGGTGTTCACGCCGACCTCGGCGCCACGGCGGGCCAGCCGACTGCCGTCAAGGCGCCAGACGAGGGCTCCACCCTCGCTGTGGCGTTGCGCGATCCGGTCGAGACCGTGGCACAGATCCGCCCGCAGGTCCCCGGCGGCGATCACCGAGTGGTCAGGTTGGACCACGAAGCGATCCGAGCCCTGCACCAACAGCGCCTCCACCGCCGCCGGCCCGCTCAGCAGTGCCCGGCCGGCCGGGGAAAGCCAGACCTGGGTGCGGTTCCCGACCGCGTCCTCGGTGGAGGCGTTGGGCTCGAACGCCACCGCACCCAGGCGAGCCAACCCAACCAACCGGATCACGACCACGCCAGGGCTCAGCAACATGTGACGATGAGAGCCGTAGTTCGCCAGTTCGCCCACCGTGACCGCGACATCATCCGGAAGGTCAGCCAACAGCGCCAGGACCAGCAGGTTCTCGACCCTCGTCTGCTCGTCGGCATCAAGGTGGGGGTGGAGATGGGCGCCAACCAGGGCGCACCAGTTCTCCGCCGTGGACCGGGCGTCGAAGGCCTGGACACGGACCGGTTCCGGTTGCCAGTGAATGTCCTGGGTGAAATTTCGACCCCGACCCCGGCTGGCGCCGAGCACAGGCACCAGCAGACCCAGTTCAACCGCCAACCCGCCGAGCTGCACGGCGAGCTCCGGCCCCACCCCCAGCGCCTTGGCCGCCGCCCGCCAGACCTTGATGGGCGCCCGGCGGTCACCGGTGAGCTTGCCTTGCGGCGGGTTGACACCGCAGCGCAGCACCAGATCCCGCAGGGCGGCCACCACTTCCCCGACCCGGGGGGCGATGGCCGGAACAGGCCGGGTGGTCGGACGGCGGGCGACGGACCAGTTCGGGAAAAGCGACCCGGTCAGTGCCGTGACGGTCTCCGCCCAGGGAAACACCTCGTTGCGAGACCAGTCCGAACCCAGCAGCAGCGCTTCACAGAGCGCGTCGATGGGGCTGGTGGACTGGCCGTAGCGGAAACGGGGCCGCCACTCCTGGGGCAACGTGCAGGTCTCAAGCCGGGTGCCGGGCTCGGCGTCGGGCTCGGTACAGGCGGCGAACACCACCTTGAAGGCGTCGGTGGCCTCGGGGCCGAGCGTTTCAAGCATGGCCATGGTTCGCGACCGGTCACGCAAGGCGGCGGACAGCGTCTCCTGGCGCAATGCCTTTCCGCCCGCCGCCGGCAGTCCCCACCGGCGTAGCGCCTGCGCCAGCCGGTCCGAGTTGATGTGTGCCACCTCATCGGCGAACGCCGTGACCGGCGCCTCGAGCGCCCTGACCAGCACGTCAGCGAGGACCAACTCTTTGCCGACCAGGCGAGCCAATCCGCAGACGACCAACAGGGAGGCGGCCCGGTCGAGCTCGGCTGGCTCTACACCCGGAGCTTGGGCCAGCGCCTGAGCCCGGGTGAGCGGACCTTGGGACCGTCCCAGCATCATCAGCTGATGAGCGGTGCGGTCAAGCGAGTTGACCACAATGGACAGGTGGCGCAGGTCGCCGTTCACGAAGGGCACCGAGCCCCCCTTGACGGCGAACACCTCCACCATGGCCGGCTGGGCCCGCAGCGCCTCGGCCACCACTGCCGGATCGGTGAGGTTCGGCACAGGCCACAGCAACTCCACCCCGGGGAGACTACTGATGGCCTGTGACAGCGAAGCCGGAACCGGGGGCTGCCGCTCCTGAAACGGGGGGCTGCCGCTCCTGAAACAGGGGGCTGCGGCTCCTGAAACGGGGGGCTGCGCCCCCCGACGGCGCTGGCGCGCCTCCCCCCATCAAGCGAGGTTGGCCCGGTGCTCTGATCGGTCGGCTGGCGCCTCCCTAGCGGCGCTCGGGCGGGGCACTCCTTAAAACGGGGGGCTGCGCCCCCCGACGGCGCTAGCGCGCGCCTCCCCCCATCAAGCGAGCTTGGCCCGGTGCACTGATCGGTCGGCTGGCGCCTCCCTAGCGGCGCTCGGGCGGGGCCCCAACCCCACCCTCGGGGCCCAGCCCGACGCGAAAGCCCAGACCGACAGCCAACCCCTACGACCATGGCCTGACCCGGGGGCCGGACACACCCACCCGGTCGGACCCCGGCTGGACCCGGGGCCCAGCCCGACGCGAAGGCCCAGACCGACAGCCAACCCCTACGACCATGGCCGGGCCCGGGGGCCGGACACACCACGACGGACCGCACCCACCCGCCGGGCAGGACACGGGGGTCGGCCACACAGACCCGCCGAACCCGGGGCCGGACACACGCACCTCGGGGACCCGGCTGGACCCCAGGCCGGACACACTCACGGGGGGGCCGGGCGGGGCCGGGCGGGCATTGAGGGGATGACGGCCGGCGCTGGCGCCGCACCGAGACCTGGGGAGCGGTACTTGCACCCAGTGCAACGGCGCCAGGTCGGCGCGCGCGAGCGCCAGCGAGCCGCCGACACTCGGCGACCGACAGGGAGCCGAGCAACAAACACTGGCCGAGCAGCAAACACTGGCCGAGCGGCAAGGTACGTTTACCGGCGTGGCCTGGCGCGGGCCGACCGATCGACGTTGTCCCGAGGATCGTTGGATCGACCGCGTGAGGTTGGAGCTTCCGGGCTTGAATCGCGGTGGCGGTCACCCGGCGGGGCGGTGGCGCACGTCTGTCACCGCGATGGGTGTGGCGCGGCTTATCGATTTGCTGACGAGCGTCGGCCTATGCCCGGTCGGTCCCGGCAGAGGCTGGACGGTGACGGCCACGGTCCCGCTGCCCCTCCCCGTTCCGACGTTGTCCGAAGGGATCCGGGCCAGCTGGTCGACCGATGCCACGATTCTGGTCACGCGGCTGTTCGAGGAGCAGGGTGACAGCCTGGTGCGGCTCGTGCGGTTGTTCGTGGATGATCGCAACGCCGCGGAGGACCTGGTCCAGGAGGCATTCATCCGCTTGGCCCGAGCCGCCCATCGGATCGAGGATCCCGCCAGGGCCGCCGCTTACCTGCGCTCCATCGCCCTCAACCTGGCCCGTGACCACAATCGTCGGGGCCTGGTCTCCCTGCGCCACCAGCTTCCCGTCGACGACGAGGTGGCCTCGACGGAGGACGAGGTGGTGTTGCGTGAGGACCAGCAGGTGGTCGTCGACGCGTTGCGGGCGCTACCCCACCGCCAACGTGACTGCCTGATCCTGCGGTACTACGACGAGTTGGGCATCGATGCCATCGCCACGACCCTGGGCATTTCCAGGAACTCGGTCAAGACCCACCTCACCCGGGGTACCCGCGGCCTCGAGCAAGCTTTGCGCCTCGCCCCATCGATGCTGCCCGACAGGACGGCGTCGTGAGTTGGGTGGACCGCATCGGACCGGTGCTGCGAGAGGCCACCGGGGCGGTGCAGACCTCGCCCGACCTGTTCGCGCGGGTGCTGGCCAGCATCGATGAGGACGCGCGGTTGCGCCGGCAGCATCGAAGGGCCGCGGCGCTGGTCTTGTGTGGAGTGGGAGCTGTTGCGGCGGTGGTGAGCGCTACCGCCGAGCGACGAGGAGGAAGGTTGATCATGGACTGGTGGATCTTGGAGCTGTTGTGGTTCGTGGGCATGGTGGGCCTGGCCCTGTGGTTGGGACCGTTCATCCGGCGCTTTGGCAAGAGCTACGCGGCGGATGTGTTCCGGGCCAACCCCCGCACCGGCAAGAGCTTCATCGTCCTGATGGACGTTGCCTACTACCTGGTGTTCTTCGCGTACATCCTGTTCAACGTGCGCTTCGAGCCCGACGGGAACTGGAGTCCCACGGTCAACGCCGCGCAGCTCCGGGCGTCCACGATCCGGGTGGGCGGCATCCTGCTCATCGTCGGTCTGCTGCACGGTCTCAACGTGCTGACGCTGCCGGTGATGGGTCGGGTGTTCACCCTGAACCGCCGCCTGGACGATGACGCCATCCTGTCCCCTACCAGCGCGGGAGGCGGGCCGCGCCCACCGGACCGCGCCCCGTGACCATCCGACGTCGGCCCGCCCCGATCGCTCAGTGGCGGGGGCTCCGGTTGGCTGTCCGCGGCCGCGCGACGGTGCTCCTGGCCGTGATGTTGGTGTGGATCGCGGTGGCGGTGGCCGGCGCCGGCGTCGCTTGGGCCGGTGGAGCGAGCGCCGAGGAGAGATCACCGGGAACGGTTATTCACCTGCTGCGCAACGATGAGGGCGGTGCCATACCGCTGGTCAGCGGTTTGGGCGAGCGCCAGGTGGTGGTCGTGCGGGCCGCAGGGTTCTCGGTCGATCGCACGGGTGGGGTGCGACTGTGCGAGGTGGCTGAACCCAACCGCTGCGGGCCGACGTTCCCGGTCCGGTTCGACGATGCCGGCGCCGCCGTGGTGCAGTATCAGCTCGATCCGGCCGGTGACGCTGCGGACTGTGCCACGGCGTCACGCTGCGTGTTGGAGCTCTTCGACGGGGTCGGTTCGGGTTTCGCAGATCTTTGGTTCGGAACCACTGAGCCCGTCGATGTCCGGGTGCAGCTGCCGGAGGGGCCGCATCTGGTGGTGGACCAACCGTTCGAGGTGGTGGTCCAGGGCACCCTGCCGGCCGATCCGCTACGCGTGGTGTTGTGCGGTCGTGCCGACCCGTTTCCCCGGTCTTGCTCCGAGGTGCCGGCCACGGATCCGTTCACGCCCCCCAGCCCAGCGACGACGACGGCCACGCCCACGACCCGCCGATCGACAGTCCAACGATTTGTGGTCACGCCGACGGCCGAGTCGATGCGACGGTGCGAGGACGGTTGCGCGCTGAGCGTGCGGGCCGGCTCCAATGCGCTGCGGGCCGAGGTCATCGAGGTGAGCGGGGGCGTTGAGCGACCGACGCGCTACAGCACCTCCCGCCTGGGCGTCGGCCTCACCGTGGCGACGCTGATGGTGGTGCTCGGCGCCTGGCTGTGGCGACGCACGGACTGGTCACCTCCCCGCTCAGCGGACGGCGCCGCCATCGACGAGGCCCATTTCGCCGACCTCGACGCCGAGGTCGAGGCTTCGGCCATCACCTCGACCGGGCCCCCGATCGAGGTCCGGGCGAGCCGACGTCACCCGCGACCGTGATCCCGAGCGTCAGTACCAGCAGCGACACCCGTTGATGCCGAGGAGGTCCCGATGACCGATGTCAGCCACCCACCGACACGGTCGCCGGCTGTTTCGCCGATGAAGCACCCAGCGCCCGCGAGTCGCACCAAAAGTGGCCCTGACCAGGTATATTCTGCCCCGGCATCCCACCGAATCGACGTCGATTCGCCCCTACCGGCCGCCGGCAAGCCACCCAATCCGCTCTACCGGTCACGTCGCGTGCTGGCCGGGATGCTGCTGGGCGCCGCTGGGGGATTCGCGCTCGGGGCGGCGATGCGGGCGTTCATGCGCCTCATCAGCGACGAACCCGAGTTCAGCTGGTCAGGCACCATTTTCGTGGTGATGGTGTTCGTGATCTTCGGCACCACCCAGGGCCTGGCCGGCGGTGGTCGCAGGGCCGGGCTTGCTCGACGTTGGCTCACCCCGCTCCGCCTGGTCGGGGGCTTCGGCATCATGCTCACGATGGGCGCCGCCGGGGCGATCATGGCTCCGACCACCCTCGGCGCAGGTTTGGCCCGTCACCGTCGCGATTGGCCCCGCTGGGCGCGCGCCCTCTGTGGGCTGCTGGCCGCGGCGAACGTAACCGTCGTGAGTGTCATCACGCTGCGTGGCCAGGCCACTGACCTTGAACCGTGGCTGGGCCTGCTGCTCATGGTCGGCTGCTACAGCGTGGTGGTCGCCGCGACCGGAGCGACCCTGGCACCTCAGCCGGACGACTGGGCGCTGGCCCGCTGGGCCAAGCTGGCGGTCGCCATCGGGCTGGTGGTGCCGGCCGTGCTGTTGACGGTGGCCATCGTCGGCTTGGGGGGCTGAGCCAGCCGCGCGCCGCGGCCCTTCTTGCCGCCGGGCTTGGGAACATAGAACTTGAACAGCGTCAGGAACACGACCAGGGAGAGCCCGCTGAGGGTGGCCCACTGCACCACCAGGTTGGTCCGGTCGGCGCCAGCGGTGAGGCCATGGGCGGTGGCCGCGATGAACAAACCAAAGCTGCTGGCATGGACCGCCCGCCAGAGCTTTCGGGGCAGGCGCTTCATCAGCAGGGACGTCACCTCCACCGCCAGGAGCAGGTACAGCGCCACAACCCCCCAGGCCACCGAGCCCGGTCGCCACGTCGAGGAGTACGGCACGAACAGCTCCCTCAGACCGAAGTGGACGTAGTTGTCCGCCACCAGCGCCCCCAGGTGCACCGCGCTGAACACCACCGACAGCCCGCCCAGGAAGCGGTGCAGATCCAGCAACCAGGCCGGAACTCCACGCCGACGGATGAGCCTCGTCGAGAGCGTCAACCCCCACAGGATCGATGCGGTCACCACCACCCAGGCCACGAGACCGCTGGATCGGGCGATGTACCACGCCAGCTTGGGGTCCGTTGCCGCCAGGATCGCCTTCATGCGAGCGTGCCTCTCATCTCTGCCGCGCCGATCAGGATCGGCAGACCCGCCGACCGCCGGCCCGTTCGCCGCGTGGGAGGTGTCGACACCGGGCCACGCCCTCCCCGCTGGGACCAACGGCCCCCCATGGTCGGGCGCTCAGGCGGCGAGCGCGCCGTGATCGGGTTCCAGCGGCCAGTCCCAGCGCTGCCCGTCGTCGCCTACGACCCACCCCAATGCGCCCCGGAAGGCTGGCCCGGTTGTGTTCACGTTGCCGCTGACCAGCACTGACTTGGCCAGAACCTCGGCCTGGGCGCAGGACGGCGCGGCCAGGATCACCGCTGCCAGCCCGTGACCGGCCGGACAACCAGTCGTGGGATCGATGAGGTGGTGGGCCGCGGTGCCGTGGCGCGTCCACCGTCGGATCCGGGTGGTGGAGGTGACCAGCGCGCCCTCGAGGAGCGGGTGGGTGAACAACACCGCGGCCCGGTCGAAGGGGTTCTGCACGGGGACCGGGTAGCCGCCGAGGGGCGCCAAACCCGCGGCCCGCAGGTCCCCGCCCATGGACACCAGCACCGAGGACGCTCCCCGGTCTACCAGGGCCTCGGCCACCAGGTCCGCCGCCAGGCCCTTGCCGATCCCACCCAGGTCCAGCCGCACGCCCCGGGGCAGCCGCACGGTTTGGAAGTCGTGCATGCTGACCATCCCGGTGAGGCCGGGCACCGCTGCTGACGCTGCCTGGCCGCCGGCCGGTTCCCCGTGGGCTTCTACCGCTCTGACCAGGGCAAAGTCCTTCGAGTAACCCCATCGCTCGAGGGCTTCGATGACCGTCGGATCAAAGGCCCCACCGGTGTCTCGCCACCACTGGGTAGCGCTGCGTAGTGCTTCCGCCAAGGTGGGTGAGACATCAACCCACTCGCCGCTGCGATCGTTGAGCCGCATCAACTCGCTATCGGCCCGGAAGCGACTCCAGCACTGTTCCAGACGCTCGATCTCATCCATCGCCCAAGCCGCGAGGGCCTCCGCGTCCGTGGCGCCCCCCACGACCAGCTCCACTGTCGATCCCATGGCCCGCCACCGGAAGGTGTGCCAGTACCCCGCACCGTCATCGGTTCGAACGTCGCTGCTGCCGGGCGGCTCAGTGGGCCCGGCCAGACCGTCGCTGGCAGGGGTCAGCACTCCGAACCGCTGCATTGGGGGACCGTCGTCGGTGGGGGTGGGGCGCTAGTGGTGGGGGGCGCGGCGGTGGTGGTCGGTGCCGGGGTGCTCGGCGGGGCGGTGACCGGGGGTGCGGTGGTGGTCGGGGTGGTCAGCGGCGGCGGGTTCGGCCCGGCATCGGGACCTGGCGCGGGCTGGTCCTGGGTGGCAGACGGGGTCGGTCCGGGGGGGTGAGCTCCGTCAGGTGCCGATCCGCCGGTTTCGTCCCCCACCGAGGTCGCGGTGCTGTCAGCGGGTGCGACGGTGGTGGCCGTCCCACCCAACGCCGTGGTGGCTGTCGCGCCGGGCCCGGTCAACACCACCGATGGGGCTCCAGCCGTCGTGGCGGTCGCTCCCGGCGCCGTGGTCCCGGTGCGGGGACCCACCGCGGCTGGGGTCGCTCCCGTCGGGGCGCTGGCGATCGCGGTTCCGTTCCACACGGCGAGGTCGCCGCCGGTGGCGTTGGTGGCAGTTTGGTCGTCGTCGTTGCCGGCAGACGCCCAGGCCGGCGGGCTGGCGGCCATGGCGGCGACGGCGCCGAAGAACAACGAGCCGCTCAAGCCCCCGGCAAGGGCCCGCGACGCTGCCGCCGCGTGGCGGCGACGTCCGGGGCGCAGCTGCAGCCACTCGGGCCAGGATCCCGGTCCGACCACGGTTTGCGCCAGACGTCGAGCGGCCACCTGATCCGCCGGGAGGCCGTGACCCGCGGAGGCTCCGTTCACGTCGGCGTTGGGTGGGGGCGCGGTCGCCGGGCCATCCACGACGGCCCGTGCTGACGTTCCTGGAGGCGTCGGGCCGGACAAGGCCGGACCGACGGGGGCGGGAGCAGCGGCGACGGCGCCAGCGGCGACCCGGCGGGTCAGCGACTCGAGGGTCGTCGTATCAAGGGTCGTCGTATCAAGGGTCGTCGTATCAAGGCGATCCGGATCAGCCAGACCGGGCGTGGCCATGGAGCGCGGCGGTGCCGGCAACCGCGGCGGAGCGGGCGGTGAATCGGCGATCGCCGTCCAGGAGGCAGCGGCTGCGGGCGGTGGCGCCCACGACACGGGCGGGCGGCTGAGGCCTGCGGTGACGGGCGGGCTGTCGGACCCGGCCGATCTTTCCGAGCCCAGCGAACCGGCAGGGGCCCAGGACAGCGCCTCGCGTCCGACCACGGGCTGGACCGTCAACGCCGACGTGGATGGTCCGGTGGCCACCGGCGGAGTGACCCTCGCCGCAGTGCCGACCCGGCCGCCCAGGCGTTGCAACCGGGCCCGCTGCTCATCGCTGAGATTCGCCGCCAGACCGGGGTCCAGCGCGGGGCTCACTGACAGCCCCACTGACCGTTGAGGGCCAGCACCGGGTTCCCACAGCCGGACGGGATGGGAGGTATCGGGGTAGCAGCCGGCCAGTCGCTGGGGATCCGGGCCACGGACACGGAGCTGGTGGTGGTGCCCAGCGCCGCAGTCGTGGCGGGAACAGTCTCCGTCGCCGGCTGGGCTCCATCACCGGAACGGCCCGGCGTCGAGCCGATCTCCAGGGGGCTCAGCATGCCCGTCATGGCCGCGGCGATGATGGCGCTGGCCACCATCAGAGCCCCGCCGGCAGCCTTGGCCGCTGCCACCCGCCGTTCCATCGTCGCCTGATCCACAAACAGATCCCTTGCTCTCCTGCGGGGCCCGCCACAGGGACCGAGGCGAGTATGAGGTCCATTTGGCAGGTCCGCTTCGCCCAGATTGAGAGAAGACCGGCGTCAACAGCCCGGGCTTGGCGGCACGGGCGATCAGGGTCAGCAGTCAGTTCGAGACTGCCCGGCTTTCCGGAAATGGCTCCCGACCCGTACCGTTGGGGTTTGATGAGCGCAGCACCGACCAAGCCGTCCTACACCATGCGTGAGGAACGCCAGCCACCGCTGCGTGAGGTCACCGAGGTCGCGCCCGGCGTCATGCGGGTGCAGCTGCCCATGAACATGCCCGGCCTGGGCCACGTGAACTGCTACGCCATCGAGGACCGCAAGGGCATCAGCCTCATCGATCCCGGTACCCCCAGCCTGCGTTCGCTGAAGGTGCTCAAGGACCGCATGGCGGAGATCGGGATGCCCATCAAGCGGGTCCACACCGTGGTGGTGACCCATTCCCACCCCGACCACTACGGCGCCGCCCAACGCCTGCGTGACCTCTACGGCGCCGAGCTGGTCACCCACGAGCACTTCAAGACCTACTGGGATCCTCACGAGGAAGATGACTTCATCCGAGAAGTGGCGGTGCCCGGCGAGTACGACGCCCACAAGGGAGTGATCGAGGGGGCCCTGCTCAAGATCACCAACCGCCAGCGCTACTCTCCGTGGGATCGACCGTTGCCGTGGGGCGGTAAGGCACCGGACAACGCCTGGCGGGAGAAGCTGCGCTGGCGCATCAAGCCGCTCCTGCTGTCCAAGGTGTGGCAGCCGCCGAAACCCTCAACCCGGGTGGTCGACGGCCAGGTGATCATGCTGGGCGACAAGGAGTGGGTGTCGGTGTACACCCCCGGGCACACCAACGATCATCTGTGCCTGCTGGAACCGACCGATGGCACGTTCGTCTCCGGCGATCACCTGCTGCCCACCATCACCCCCCACATCTCGGGGCTCACCACCCAGAAACAACCGCTGGCGGACTTCCTGATGTCCCTGCAGCGGATGGAGACCTTTGACGGGGTGCGCACCGTGCTGCCGGCCCATGGGCTGGTGTTCCACGATCTGCACGGTCGGTCCAAGGAGATCGCCCACCATCACGATCAGCGCCTGGCCACCCTGACGGAGGCCGCGGCCCACGCCCTGCAGCACGAGATGACGATCGCGGAGTACTCCCAGCACCTCTTCAAGCCCCACGCCTGGGGGGTCATGGCCGACAGCGAGACCTTCGCCCACCTCGAATACCTGTACCAGCAGGGCAAGGCCACCGCCCGCACCGTCAGCGGCAAGTTGCTCTACCGCATCACCGAGGACTGAAGCGCAACACAGCACCCCCGTCACCCCGCCCGCGTCGCCGATACAGCACCCCTGCAGTGGCCCTGCAGAGAAGGTGCAGGGTGACCCCTCACCGTGAGGTCCATCCAGTCCAGGTCGGACCGGACCCCGCAGTGCAGGAGCCACCATGAGCGAGCGAGCCCAGCCACAAGCCAGCGTTGTCGACGTTGTCGCTATTGCACCATCGCCCCACGAGGGTGACGAATCGGTCCAGAGCGCGGCGCTCGATACCGCCAGCCGGGCCCGCGCAGGGCGAGCTCTGGGGGCCGCCGCGTTGGGCCTGGTAGCGGTCGCCGCCCTGCTGATACCGAATGTCGGCGCCGGATCGTCCGGCTCAGCGTCACCCGCCTCCACCACCTCGACCAGCACGGCCGGTACCCTCAGCGAGCCGCGTCGGGACAGCTACCAATCCCGCTACAACCTGCAGCCACCGCCCGCCCGGGTACCCGCGCTCTACGGCATGGAAGGTGGCCCCCCGTTCTGTGTGCCGACGGTGTCCCTGTCGGACTGACCTGGCTCGGGCCAGCTTGATCGAGCGGGTTGAACATCGGCGTCGAGTGGGCCGAGGGGCGCCGCACCGGACACCGGATGCCGAATTGAACCGCCCGGTTACCATCGGTTTCGCCGGAAGATAGCGACGCCACCCGACACGATATGGCGACGCCACCGAAATATGGCGACGCCACCGAAATATGGCGAGGTGCTGTTCCCTGGGTGCGTGCGCAACTCGTCCCACTGACATCGACTCCCCCAGATAAGCTCGACATCAGGGCCTACCGGGGAGGGGGTTTCCTTTGGGGGTCGAGTTCGGGGTTCTGGGACCGCTTGAGGTGCGCGGCGACGGACGGGCTATCCGCATTTCCAGTTCGAAACAGCGATTGTTGTTGGCGCTGCTGATCTCCCGGGCTAACAACGTGGCAAGCGTTGACACCTTGGTGGAGGGTCTGTGGGCCGGTCATCCACCCGCCACCGCCTTGGCAGTGCTCCAGTCCTACATGAGCCATCTTCGCAAGGCGATCGAACCGCCCGGGTGAGGGCGAGTACGAATCCCGGGTCCTGCTACGGGTCGACGGCGGGTATCGGTTGGTGGTGGCCGCCGAGCACTTCGATGCCGCCCGCTTCGAGCGGTTGTCCGCCGCCGGTCGGGCTGGAGCTCGCTGACGGTCGCCCTGCTGAGGCCCTGGAGTCGTTGACCGCCGGGCTGGCATTGTGGCGCGGCCAGGCATTCGGCGAACTGGCGCATGAAGCCAACGATCCAACCTGCGGCCCAACGCCTGGCGGAGCTGCACCAGTTGGCCATCGAGGACCGGACCGATGCCTCCATGGCCCTGGGGCGTCACGCCGAGCTGATCGGCGAGCTCGAGGCCACGCTGCACGAACACCCGCTGCGGGAACGGCCGTGGGGCCAGATGATGGTTTGTCTGTACCGCAGTGGTCGCCAGGCGGAGGCACTCGGTGCCTACCAACGCCTCCGTCGTCATCTCGGCGAGGAGTTGGGTCTCGAACCCTGCGCCGAGCTGCGCGAGCTCGAGCACCAGATGCTGCAGCAAGCCCCGGAGCTGGAACGGTTCGCGGCCCGCCCCGCCCCCTCCGAGCCGCGCCCTCATCCACCGTCTGAAACGTCGAAACCGCCTCGCCCAACCGGAACCGTGACGTTCCTCTTTACCGATATCGAAGGCTCCACTCGGCGCTGGGAAGCGGACCCCGTGGCCATGCGCGCGGCCCTCGCGGAACATGACCGGGTCCTGCGTGGAGCTATCGAGGGGCGCGACGGCTGGTGTTTCAAACACACCGGCGATGGTGTCTGCGCCGCGTTCAACTCGCCCCGAGCCGCCATCGACGCTGCCGTTGCCGCCCAGCAGGAGTTGGGGCTGCCGGTACGGATGGGCATTGCCACCGGTGAGTGCGAATCCCGCGACGGTGACTACTTCGGTCCGGCCCTCAACCGGGCGGCCCGGATCATGGGGGCCGGTCATGGCGGGATGATCCTGCTCTCCGGCTCAACCGCGGCACTGGTGGAGACCGGCGATCTCATCTCACACGATCTCATCGATCTCGGGGAACACCGGCTGCGGGACCTCTCCGCCACCGAGCGGCTATTCCAGCTACGGGCCGACGGTCTCCGCTCCATGTTCCCGCCGTTGCGCACACTCAACGCTGTTCCGGGAAACCTCGCCGTGCAGCCCACCAGCTTTCTGGGACGCGAACGAGAGCTCAAAGTGGTCATCGAGTTGGTCCAGAGCCACCGGCTGGTCACGCTGACCGGCGTCGGTGGCGTCGGCAAAACCCGCCTGGCCAGCCACGCCGCCGCTGAACTGACGCCGGAGTTCCCCGACGGGGTGTGGCTAGTGGAGCTGGCCCCCCTCAGCGAGCCCGCTGCGGTGCCCGATGCCGTGGCCGCCGTTCTGCGGCTGAGCCTGCAGGCCGGTCAGCCAATCACCGAGCAGATCGCCGCGGCGCTCGTCGGGCGGCGCCTGCTGTTGGTGCTGGACAACTGCGAGCACTTGCTCGACCCCGCCGCTGCGCTGATCGAGACCGTGCTGGCCGTGGCCAGAACCGTCAAGGTCCTGGCCACTTCCCGTGAAGGGTTGCGCCTGCCGGCCGAACAGTTGTGCCCGGTCCCCCCGTTGGACACCGAAGCCGGTGCCGACTCCACCGCGGTGGAGTTGTTCGTGGAACGAGCCCGGGCGGTGCTGCCGGACTTCGACCTGCATGATCGCCTCGAAAAGGAGGCGGTGACAGACATCTGTCGCCGCTTGGACGGCATCGCCCTGGCCATCGAGCTGGCCGCCGCCCGCATGGTGTCCCTCAGTGCCCAGAACATCCGCGACCGCCTGGGAGACCGTTTCCGCCTGCTCGCCGCCCCCCGCCGGGGCGAACCACGCCACCAGACGCTCCGAAACGTCGTGCAATGGTCCTTCGATCTGCTCAGTCCCGACGAAGCCGCGGCGCTGAGCCGGGCCTCGGTGTTCTCGGAAGGGTTCGACCTTGACGCCGCCACCCACGTCTGCGGCCAACCCGTCACCGCAGGAAGCTACACCTCAACAGGGATCGACGAATTCTCCATGCTGGACCTGTTGGAGTCACTCGTCCACAAATCGCTGATCACCGTGGAGCGATCATCCAGTTCCATCCGCTACGGTATGTTAGAAACAATCCGCCAATTCGCTGACGCGCAACTCAATGCCGCCGCCGAAGAAGATATCAAGCGTCGATCACGCTGAATACTTTGCCAGGGCAGTGACCCATTGTTGGGACACGTATGATGCGTCGGGTTTTGACACTGCCCTTGGCTGGATTGAGTCTAACACGGCGAACCTGCGCAGCGGATTCCGCTGGGCCCTCGATCGTGGAGAAATCGTGTTGGCAACCGCTCTCGCCGCGCACGCCGCACAGATGATGATCGGCCTGCAGCAGACCGAGCCGATCGGCTGGGTGGAGGAGGCCTTGCCCGCGGCCATCGCCGCGGACGTGCCCCAACTGCCCCGCCTGCTCACCGCGGCGACGCTGTGCGCCTACATCGGCCGGGCCCAGGACGCCCTCGACTACTCCGCACGGGCCATGGAGCTGGAGATCGATCCTCGCTACGACCCCTACGAGTTCGGGATGGCCAGCATCGGTCACTCCAACGCCCACCTGTTCATCGGCAACCTCGAACGCTCCGTGGAGATCTGCACCGACCTGGCCAAGCGAACCGGGTTCGCCCGGCGCATCGGCCTGGCCGGCTTGCTCAACCAGCTGCCCGGGCTCGGACGGGGCGAGGAAGCCCGAGCCTTGGCGGATGATGCCCTTCACGCGCTTCGAGAACAGGACACACCGTTCTGGTTGGCGTACACGCTCCTGGGTTACGCCCGGGCCTTCGCCGAGACCGACCCGCCACGGGCCATGCGGGTGCTCCAAGAGGCCGTCACCTACACCCAGGAACACCGTTTACCATTTTGGGAAGCCATCATCATCCGCGAAGCCGCCACCATGGAGGCGTTGCACGGTGACCGGGACCGGGCGCTGGAGTTGTTCGACGGTGCCATTGCATCCCAGCATCGAGACGGTAACGTGGCTCACGTGGCGGCCAGCCTGGCCAGCGTCGCGGTGTGCTTCGACCAACTCGGTCAACCCGACACCGCCGCCACCATCTACGGATCCAGCACGCCCTACGGATCCCTCAGCCGGGCGAGAGGTCTGCGACAAACCTGCCAACACCTCGCCGACACCCTCGGCCAAGCGAAGTTCGAGGACCTCGTCGCGCAGGGCGCCGCCATGGGCCTGGCCGAAGCGGTGCACTACGCCCGCCACCACATCCAACTGGCCCGCCACCAAAGCCCACCGAGTGGAACGCATACCGTGGCGCCGGCCGGGTCTGTCCCGCAGCCAGCCGAGTGATGTCAACCGGGTTTGCTGGAGGGATCCGGTGACGATCGAGTTTCGCGCTTTGGTCCATTGGCCGTAACCGGGAACGGACAGCTCATCGAGGAGCGAACGCTGCGGTCCTGAAATGGACGCCGTGGACGTGATCGATATGGCCTGGTTGGATCGGCTCGCTGATGTGGCAGGAGCGAAGGTCGAGGTCGACCGAGACGGAGGAGTGTGCGTGTCCCCGGCATCGGATGGCCACGTGATCGCCGCGACACGACTCGCTGTCCAGTTGGCCGCGCAGATCCCCGCCGATGTAGAGGTCCTTGTCGAGGGGCCCCGCTGGTCCCCGGTCGGCGATGCCGGCCCGTCTTACGTCCCCGATCTGGTGGTGATCGCCAAGACGGCGCTTGCCCGGCCGGACCGGGAGTACTCGCTTTCACCGCCGCCGATCCTGGTGGTGGAGATCTTGTCGCCGTGTACCAGTCGCCGTGATCTCGGCGAGAAAGCCGACGGCTATTACTTCGGTGGGGCGACGGTGTATTGGACCATCGAACTTCCGGGGCTGGCTGATGTCGATCGGCCATCGGTTTTGATCCGTGAGCGAGGCCCGGACGGTTGGGAGTCCACGGGCCGAGCACGGCAAGGGCAGCCGTCGTTCCTCCCGGGGTTTCCGTTCACGACGAAGGTCATGATCGATCTCGACGGACTCGCAGGCTGACCGACTCCCGCCCAGCTCCACCTGCTGTGCACGTGGTCGCCGTGATGAGCCAGACCAACCAGCCCGTCTGATCCTCGAAGGCCGGCCGCCGTGGGCGTTGGAATTGGGGCGCCCCGGCTCGACCCTCAGACCGTGGGCCAGTAGCTGAGCGGGCGTTGCTCCGGCGGCGGGATCCGGCGGCCGGCCAGGCGATCGAGGTCTTCGGCCAGGATGCGGCGAGTGTCGGCAGGGTCGATGACCTCGTCGATGCGCAGCGTGCCGGCGGCTTCATACGGTGAGGTGACGCCGGCGATCTCCGCCACCATGCGGGCCCGTTCGACGTTGGCGTCCTCCGGGGACATACCAGCCAGTCTGGCGGCGAAGGCCACGTTGACACCCACCTCGGGATCCATGAAGCCGATCTCGGAACCGGGCCAGGCGTACAGCCCCCACGCCCCCATGCCCGAGCCGTTCATGGCCGGGAACGCCAGCCCGAACCCTTTGCGCAACGTCACCGTGAGCGTGGGGGTGGACAGGTTGGCCAACGCTTCCACGAAACGAATAGCCAAAGACAAGATGCGGTCGTGTTCCACCGCCTTGCCCACCATGAAACCCGGCACATCCATCAGGAAGATCACCGGCAGGTTGAAGGCGTCGCACAGGCACATCAGACGGATGGCCTTGCGACAGGCCTGCGGTTCGAGGATGCCGGCATTGAACATGGGGTTGTTGGCGATGACGCCGACGGCATGACCGTCGAGACGGGCCAGGCCGGCGGTGAGGTTGCGGGCGTAGAGCGGCTGCAACTCGAAGAACGAACCGGGGTCGGCCAACGTTTCCACGAAGCGGCGCATGTCGTAGCCCCGCCGTCGGGAGGCGGGCACCTGGGCCGCCAGCGTTGGGTCGGGGTCCCGGGATACCCGATGGTCTGTTCGGGGAGCGGGGGTCCAAGCGTTGGGCGGCAGATAGGACAACCACTGCCGTACCGCTTGGTATCCCTCTTCGAAGGTCTCGACGCCCCGGTCGATCTGGCCGGTAAGCCGGGCGTGCACGTCCACCCCGCCCAGTTCTTCGAAACCGACGATCTCACCGGTGGCGATCTCGAACACCCGGGGCGAGGTGACCGCCAAGACCGAGCCCCGCACCTGCACCACGAAATCGGAGAACGCCGATTCGAAGGAGGACCCGCCGAAGCTCTGGCCCACGATGATGGAGGCCATGGGGATCCTGCGCCGCCGCCGGGCGATCTCTGCCGAGGGGGCCACGTCGCTCATGCCCTCGGCACCGATCAGGTCCGGGATGCGACCCCCGCCGGTTTCACCGACGTACACGAACGGCGTACCACTCTCCATCGCCCGATCGAACAGCCGGGCGATGCGCCGGGTGCCGACAATGGCCGACGAGCCCTTCTTGACGGTGATGTCGTCACCGACGATGGCCACCGGTCGTCCGTCGATGAAGCCCTCACCACCGACCTTGCCATCTCCCGGGGTATGGCCCCGATCCTCCAGTCGCATGGACTGGCTGAAGGTGCCCAGCTCGCGAAAGGTGCCGGGGTCCAAGATGCCGTCAATGTGATCCCGGATGGTGGGAACGGCACCGTCGCGCATCTTGCGCACCCGGTCGGCTCCGCCCATGTCCTCCCGAACCCGCCGGGCCCGTTCTGCCAATTCGGCCACCGGGTCCCTCGGGCTGGCGGTTGTCGGCATGGAGCGTTCCGTGGCGTCGGCCTCGCTCACGACAGCACTTCGCTGTCGTGCTCGCCGATGTGCGGGGCCCGCCGGGAGATGGCCCAGGGCGACCCGTTCATCTTCACCGGCGCCCCGGGATAGGTAAACGTACGACCCAGATCGTCGTGGGTGACCGCTGTGGGAAAGCCCCGGGCGATGAAGTGCGGATCGGCCATCACATCCTCGGGGGCGTAGACCGCACCCACCGGTATGCCCCGGGTCTGGAACCCGATGAAGGCGTCCTGGGCGGACAGCTTGGAGGCGATGAGGGTGACCGCGTCCCGGCCGGCGCCGAACACCTCGCCGATCATGGGGTCCTCCTCGATCTCGGCGACCCCGATGTGCTCGTAGGTGCCGCCCATCTCCAGCAGCACCGCCATGGGGAACTCCTCCAGCAGGTCCAATTCCACCAACCACTCGTAGAGCGCCTTGAACTCGGTTGGCTTCCGCGGCGGGACCCCGGTGTTGAGGAAGCGACCGTCGGCGCAGGGCACCTGGGTGGGATCGGTGACGTTGAACGCCGCATGCCGGCCGGTCTGGCGTTTCACCTCACGCCCGGCCACCAGATAGCCGTAACTGGCCATCTCGGTGGTGACGTTGGAGGCGGCGTTGCTGTTCACGTCGATGTGTTGACCCAGACCCGACTGCGTACGGTTCAGTATGGCGATGAGCACGGCGTTGGCGGCCCACACCCCCGCCGTGTGCCACCCCTGGTAGCCACCACCGCGCACCGGGGGGATGTCATGATCGTCATACCCGCAACTCCACACCGGGCCGCCGGCGGCCAGGATGGTGAGATCGGTGGCGTGTTCCCGGCTGCGGGGGCCACTGCGCCCGAAAGGTGTGATGGAGCAATACACCAGCGCCGGATTGTCCCCGCACAGATCAGGGTGATCCACGCCCAGATCGGCCATGCGCCCGGGACGCTCGGCCTCGATCAACACGTCGGCCTCCGCCACCAGACGACGGAACCGGTCGCGGTCCCCGCCGGGGCGCACATCGTCGATATCTAAAACAACACCGCGCTTGGAGGTGTTGTAATGCCACCAGTACAGGCTGTTCTCGGGACCCGGCTGATCCTCCAGAAAAGGGGCGTACCCCCGCTGCGGGCTGCCCCCGGGCGGTTCCACCACCACCACGTCGGCACCCAGATCCGCCAGCAGCTTGCCGGCGAACACGGTGCCGTCGGAGGACAGCTCGATGACGCGGTACCCGCTCAACGCCCCACTGCTCGATGCGCCCGCCATCAGATGATCCCCTCTTCATGCAGGGTGCCGATCTCGGCGCCGGTCAGGCCCAGGATGTCGCCGAAGACGAACTCGTTGTCCGCCCCCAGCAGCGGCGCCGCCCGTTCGATCTCCCAGTCGGTGCGGGACAGATGCACCGGCACCCCGTCCACCCGCACCTCGCCCATCGCCCCGTGGTTGACGGTGGGCCACAACCCCCACAACTCGGTGTTGGGATCGTGGTCGATGCGCTCAGCCGGGGTGGCCACGGCGGCGGCGGGAATGCCCAAACCCTGCAATCGATCGGCCAGGCGACCGCGCTCCTGGGTGGCACTCCAGCGGTCGAGGTCAGCGTCGAGGGCGTCCTGATGCTCGAGGCGCCCGGGCAAGGTGGCCAGCGCAGCGCTCTGAGCCCAGGGCTGGTCGATGAGCCCGGCCAGCGATTTCCACTCCCCGTCGTCACGCACCGAGATGGCGATCCAGGTATCGCTGCCTTCGGTGCGGTAGATGCCGTGGGGGGCCATGGTGGCGCTGGCGTCACGGTTGGAGTTGGGCGAACCGGGGCGGTTGGTGGGCCGGCCGTTGACGGTGTAGTCCAGCACCGCCGGACCCAGCATGTGGGCACCGGCCTCCGAGCAGGACATGTCCACCCACTGGCCCTCGCCGGTGCGTTCCCGATGCAGCAACGCCGCCAGGATGCCCAAGCACATGAAGTACCCGCCGTGATGGTCCATGTAGGAGTAGCCCCAACCGGCCGGCGGCATGTCAGGCAGGCCCGAGGTGGCGGTCAACCCGCTCACCGCCTGGGCGATGGGCCCCCACGACTTGAAGCTGGCGTACGGACCGGTATGACCGAAGCCGCAGTTGGACACGTAGATGATGTCGTCTCTCAGGGTCTTGAGCTGCTCGTAGCCGTAGCCCATGCGCTGAACCACACCGGCGGCGAAGTTCTCGGTGACGGCGTCGCTGATCTTGACCAGCTCTTCGAACAGCTCCCGACCCCGCTCGGTGCGCATGTTGATGGTGATTCCCAGCTTGGCCACGTTGTGGTTGGAGAACGCGGAGCCGAACTCGTTGCCGCGGCGCTCGTCCTTGAACGGCGGTGAGCCGCGCAGGATGTCCCAACGCCCCCGGCGGACCGGGTCCTCGATGCGGATCACCTGGGCCCCGAAGGCCCCGAGATGGCGGGTTGCGCCAGCGCCGGCCAACTGGCCGGTGAAATCGCAGATCCGCAGGTGTGACAGTGCAGCCGACGCCATTGAGTGGTCCCTTCCCCCCGGGTGGAATCGGACCCGAACCCTACTCCTGCCCGACGCGGCGCGACCCAAGAGACGGGCGGCGGATCGGTCTGGGTGATACTCGCTCACCGTGAGGGTCTGAGGGCGGACGCGGCGTCCGGACGCGATAACCGTCCCCTTTGCGGCCGCGAGTTGTGACTTGCAGAACGCAACAAGGCAGGTCAGGGCGTTGCACCGCGCCGGCGTCCTCCGCCAATGGGGACGGTTATCGCGCCGACCCCCTATCAGCGGCCACCCAGCGAGGTCTCAGCAGCGCCACTGGCCGGAGAAGTAGCGTCCCGCGTCCACGACACGAGACGACGGAGGCCTGCCGGTGACCAACGAGGAGCTGCTCGATGCCTGGCCCGGCATCCGCATCGATCACGACAACGCCGCCTACTTCACCGGCCTGAGCAACCAGCAGCTGCTGATGAACCGCTGCGATGATTGCGCCCGCTGGCATCACCCGCCCCGGCCCATCTGCCCGGCCTGCTGGTCCCGTTCCCTCACCCCCACCCCGGTGGCCGGGACCGGCAGCGTGGCGCTCGTGACCATCCTGCGCCAGGGCCCCTCCCAGCCCGGCGTGGACTACACCGACGGCCATCCGCTGGTGGCCATCGAGCTGGACGAACAGCCCGGCCTGCGCTTCGCTGGCATGATCATCGACACCCCGCCCGAGGAAATCAGGGTCGGGGACCGGGTCGAGATGGTGTGGCGGGATGTCCCCGGCCGCCGGGCCCGGCCCGATTTCCGCATCGTCGCACGCGCTAGCGACCTCGCCGAAACCGGCAACGCCCGATGAGTGCCCGCCGCAATCCTGCCCGTGACCAGGTGGCCATCGCCGGGATCGGGCGCTCGCCGTACTCCCGGGCCCGACCCGGCACCACCCCCGGCTCGCTGGTGCTGGAGGCCGCCGTCAACGCCGCCCGCGACGCCGGCGTGACCGCCGGCGACATCGACGGGATCTGCGGTTCGATGGTGTCCGCGCAGTGGGTGCAAGCGGCGCTGGGCATCCCCCGGGTGTCGTACTTCTCCAACCCGCAGGCCGTCATCGGCAATCAGATCGTGGCCGCGGTGGCGGCGGTGGCCTCCGGCATGTGCGATGTGATGCTGGCCTATCACCACGCCTACACGCTGCCGGGTGTGTCCCGCTCGGTCGCCGGTGACCTGATGCGCCGCCGGGCCACCCTGGGTCTGGCCGACCCTCGTAGCTGGTGGGGCACCGGGCACGCCGAGGCCGGGCCCAACTCCATGTTCGGGGCCAACGCCTACGCCGCCTGGGCCGGTCGGTATCTGCACGATTACGGCTACACCCGGGAGACGCTGGGTCGCATCGCCATCAACTCGCGCACCAACGCCGCCGCCAACCCCAACGCGGTCTACACCGACCCCCTGGACATGGACACCTACCTGAACGGGCGGATGGTCCGCTACCCGCTCAGCGTGTACGACATGGACATCCCCATCGACGGGGCCAATGCCTTCATCATCACCACCACCGAGCGGGCCCGGGACCTGCCCCAGCCGCCGGTGCTGTTCCACGCTGCGTCACTTGGCCATACCGATTACGGCTCGGAGGAACAGCTGCGGGACCTGGACCACGCCGGGCAGATGGTGGTGTGCGAGCGCCTCTGGTCAAAGTCCGAGCTCACGTTGGCCGACGTTGATGTGTTCTATCCCTATGAGGGCTTCTCCAACATCGCGCTGGCGTGGATGGAGAACGTGGGCTATTGCGGTCGCGGTGAGGGCGGGGACTTTGTGGCCCAACATTGGGACGACGCAACCCAGCGCATCATGATCAACGGGAAGGTGCCCGTGAACACCAATGGTGGCAGCCTGTCCGAAGGTGGCACCCAGGGCGCCGGGCACCTGTTCGAGGCCTGCCTGCAACTGCGCGGCACTGCCGGGCCGCGCCAAGTGGACCGGGCCGACGTCGCGCTGGTCACACCCGGCGGCTTCTACTTCAACTCCCAGGGGATGGTGCTGCGCGCAGATGGGTAGCGCGGCCCGCTACCCCTGGGGCATGCTCGACATGGCGGCGGCGGCCCGTCGTTCCATCTCGTCGGGGGCCACATCTTCCACGTGGGTGGCCACGTTCCACCGGTGCCCGAAGGGGTCTTCGAACTGGCCGGTGCGGTCACCGTAGAACTGGTTCTCCACCGGGGAGATCACCTTGGCACCGGCCTGCAGCGCCCGGGAGAACACATCATCCACGTCGTTCACGTACACCATCAGCGTGACCGGGGACCCGCCAAGCGCCGCCGGGGTCGGGGCGCCCATCTCGGGAAAGGCGTCGGCCAGCATGATGATCGAGTCGCCGATCTGGACCTCGGCGTGGCCGATCTTGCCATCGGGGGCGTCCATGCGAACCCGCTCGGTGGCGCCGAACACCGAGCCGTAGAACGCAATGGCCGCCGCCGCGCCATCAACGCTGAGGTACGGCGTCACCCGGTGATACTCAGCCGGGATGGGATCTACTGCCATGGGTCCTCCCCTGTCACGGTTCCGGAGCGATCCGGAAGCGACGCTCGATTGCAACAAGCCCCGACCCTACCGAGGTCCCGACGGCTTAGCGGCGACCGACTCGGCGGCCCGTTCCGCCGGTAAGGTTCGGTCATGCACGGACCGGTTCTCGATGCGGATTCCCACCTGTTCGAACGCCCCGACGTGTGGGCCGCCCACATCGATCCGTCGTGGCGGCATGCAGCATTGCGCATCGAGAACGACGAGTTGGGCCATCCGTGGCTGATGCAGGGCGATCGCCGGCTCATGCTGACCTGGCTGTGCGAACCGGGCCGGTATGAGAGCATCGGTGAGCTGATCAACGACCATCGGGACGGTCGCCGGGCCCGCTTCGATTACGCCACCGACCTCCCCGCCACCCACTGGGACCCCGCCGTGCGACGGGACCTGCTCGACGGCTGGGGGGTTGACGAATCGGTGTGCTTCCCGCAATGGGGCATCAACTGGGAGCTGTGGTTGGGCGACGATCTCGACGTGCTGCGGGCCAACATGGCGGCGTGGAACCGCTGGGCCGCCACCGTGGCGCAGGTGGGCGGGGGGCGGCTGCACCCGGTGGGCCACGTGACGTTGCGCGGGGATATCCGCTGGTTGGATCAGCAACTGGCGATGTTGGCGAACAACGGTGTGCGGTTGGCGATGATGAGTACCGGCCTGGTTGATGGGCGCCGGCTGTCCCATCCCGAGCTGGATGCGGCGTGGTCGATGTTCTGCCATCACGGGATCACCCCGACCTTTCATGTGGGCGGGCCGAGCCTGACGGGGTTGGTGGATCCGGCGTGGACCGCCAACGATGACGTGGACTACATGCCCATGCTGAGCTTTCCGTTGCACGGGTTCGACGCCCAGCTGGCGTTGTCGGATCTGGTGTTGAACGGGGTGCTGCAGCGTCATCCCCGGTTGCGGGTGGCGGTGGTCGAGCTGTTGTCGCGCTCGGCTGCTGGATCTGACGTTCCGGGTCGACGCGGCCTACAGCACCTACCACCGCATCGCCGGCCATCGCCTGGCCCAGCTCGACGAACGCCCCAGTGAGTACCTCCGTCGCCAGGTGCGGGTCAGTGCCTTCGCGGCGGAGAAGCCGGGCACGGTGATGGCGCAGGTGGGTCCGATGCTCATGTTCGGCGGCGATTTTCCCCATCCCGAGGGATATGCGTCGCCGCTTGCGGAGTACCGGGCCAAGGCCAATGAGGAGCTCGACCCGGCCACCTCGGCGTTGTTCTACGGCGGCAACCTGGCGGAACTGCTGCACGGATAGGGCTCGGTTGGGCTCGGTTCGGGCTCCCCGACCACGTCACGGGTCTACGCTGCACGGTGTCGGGGAGATCGCAACACCCGCCCACGGCAGGGGGAACCATGGCAGAGCAGACCTACGATCGCCGCACCCAGGACGTCGGCAACCTGGTGGCGCTGGAGCACGTCAACGTCACCGTGCCCGATCAGGAACTGGCGGCGCTGTTTTATGTCACGGGGCTGGGCTTCACCAGGGATCCGTACATCGATTTCGGCACCGCCAACATGTGGGTCAACGTGGGCTGCCAGCAGTTCCACCTGCCCAAGCGCGACGCCCAGGTGCTGCGGGGCGTGATCGGCCTGGTGGTGCCGGACATCGACAAGCTCCGCTCCCGCATGGGCAAGTTGCAGAAGCGCTACGGGGACGCGCTGGCGGGCACCCGGTTCCGCTGCGAGGACAACGAAGACGGCACGCTGTCCATCACCTGCCCCTGGGGCAACCGTTTCCTGGTGCGGGGCGCCGCCGACCCCGAAGCCGGTCCCGGTGCCATTCCGCTCGGTATGGTGTCGGTCGATTTCGATGTGGCTGAGGGCAGCGCAGCCGGCATCGCCCGGTTCTATGACGTGGTGGTCGGAGCCCCCACGTCGGTGATCCAGGTGGACGGCGCCGCCGCCGCGCACGTGCAGGTGGGCCGGGCACAACACCTTCGCTTCATCGAACGCCACGACCCACTGCCGGCCTACGACGGTCACCACATCGCGGTGTACCTGTCCAACTTCTCCAAGCCGTACGACGCTTTGAGCCAGCGGGGCCTGGTCACCATGGAAACCAACGAGCACGAATACCGCTTCCAGGACATCGTCGATATCGACAGTGGCGCGGTGCTGGCCACCGTCGAGCATGAGGTCCGCAGCACGTTTCACCCCATGTACGGCCGGGAGCTGGTGAACCGCAACACCTCGCAGAACATCTTCGCCTACCAACAAGGCCACGACGCCCACGTCGGTCTGACTCACGGCGGCCGCGGCTGACCCGTTCCCGGCCGGTCGACATCGGCCAGCCGCGCTCAGGCCATGGGGTCCGCGCCGGGGAGGCCCAGGCGGAACTGGGCGTGATTTTCGAAGGCCACGTCGTTCATCAGCAGATGGTTGGCCGCCATGGTGACGTCGCGCACCGCCTGTTCGAGGTAGGCGCCATCGCGCAAACCGTCACCGCCGGCGAAGCGGACCACGCCCTGCAACACCTCAAGGGCCACACCGGTGGCGTAGGAGGAGGCGGCACGGGTTTGGGCGTCACGGGCCCGGAGGTCAATGCCGGGCCGATCGACGTCTTCCATGAGCGCCCCGGCGTCAGCCAGCATCAGCGCCCGACTGGCCCGCAGCTGCATGTCAGCCCGGCCGAGAAACGCCTGGAACGCGCCCCGCTGCGCCAAAGCCGACGGTTTGGCATAACCCCGGGCCGAGCTCCCGGCCCGCTCTGTCAGCTCGTCCAGTGCCCGGCGGGCCACCGCCCCGCAAGCCGCCGGCACGGTGTAGCCGAGGTAGCCGACGATCCCGGTGCGGTACTGGCGCCCGCCACGCAACGGTGGGGACTGCGGCGAGAACGTGAGCTCCCGGGGGACGAAGACCGACTCTGCGGAGAAGTCGTGGCTGCCGGTGGCCTCCAGGCCGTGGACCTGCCAGGTGTCATGCACCGTGAGGGACGCCTTGGGCACCATGCAGCTCAGCAACGTGGGCCGGGCCCCGTCCTCACCGGCGAGCAGAGCGCTGACCAACACCCAGCTTGCTCCGTGGATGCCGCTGCCGTAACGCCAGTGACCGGATAGCTCCAGACCACCCGCCGTCGGGGTCAGCCGGCCCGGTTTGAGTCCACCGCCACCACAACAGATGGGCAGTTTCCCGTTCACCAGCATCTGGTCCAGGCCGGCATCGGGCAGGCGGGCGCCGACCATGCCGGCAGTATCGGCGTAGATGAACAGGCACCAGCCGGCGGCCATGTTGTGATGGGCCACCGCCTCGAAGATCTCGTATTGCAGTACCGGCTCGGCCTCGAAGCCCCCCAGTTCGGCGGGGACCTTGAGCTGGGTCAGGCCGGCGTCGTACAGCGCCGACACCGTACCGGGTGGTAGGTGACGTTGCTGCACACCGAGCGGTATGTCCGTTGCCAGTTGAGGGCCGATCAGCTGTACCAGGGCCAGCAGCTCGTCACGGACCGGCGACCCATCACGGACCGTGACCGGCACGGCCTCAGGCGCCCGCAGCAGTGCCGCTGGACACCAAACGGGGTTCCGCCACCGGTGTTTCGAGACCCAACAAGCGGTCGATGGTGGTGTGATAATGCGTGAGACCGGGTTCGTTGCGACCGAACTGGATGTATTCCTGGGCCCCGGAGCGGAACGAGCGCTGGATCTGCTCGCACATCACGAAATCCTCGGTCTCCGTGACCTGCATGAGCAGATCGAGGTTGCGCCTCCAGTACTGCTGGGCCTTCTCGGTGACCGGCTCGGTGGGGGCGTACAGCGAGACCAGCGCGGTGCAGCGATCCGGTCCATCGGGGAAGATCTGGTAGAGCTCCAGATGGTCGACCTGTTGGATCAACACCGTGTTGGGCAGCAGGTAATACACCAGCGTGGCGGAGGCCAGCATGTCTTCGACCTGCCACCGGTCACGGGGCTTGTCATCGAGGTCGTTGAGCGCCCAGCGGGCCACCGCCATGCGACCGTGGTGACCCCACTGGTCAAACAGGGTGTTGTTCGACTGGATCAACGGATGGATGGTGTTCCGGTGCAGGTGTTCCACGTGGTACACCTCGCCGAAGGTGTCGAACATCAACTTCCAGTTCATCTCCCTGGTGCTGATGCGGGTCTCGGTGCGGAAGTAGTGCTCGAAGCCGAAGCTGGCCAGCTCGGTGCTGACCCCGCCCAGCCAGGCGGCGGCGTCAAGCATGGGCGAGTTGCCCTCCAGCGCCACCAGCACGATCCCGGCGTGTTCGCCGCAGGGCAGCGGCGACAGGCCGTGTTCGGCCTTGGCCACACCTTCGAACCCGGCCCGGTGGGTCATGGCGATGAGGCTGCCGTTGAGCCGGTAGGACCAGGCGTGATAGGGGCACAGGAAGCTCTTGTCGGTGTGACCGCGGCCCTCCGCCACGCACGCTCCCCGGTGGCGGCACACGTTGCGGAACGCCCGCACCACGCCGTCCTCGCCCCGCACCACCAAGACCGGGACCTCCGCCACGGAAAGGGTCACGTAATCGCCCGGGTTGCGGACGTCGGCGGTCATGCAGGCGATGATGGGCAGCTTGCGGAACAGCTCCTGCTGCTCGGCCTCGAATCGTTCGGGCCGCACGTACTTGTCGATGCGGTTGCGGTACACCACCTCGCCCATATCGGTGGTGTTGCCCGCGTCGCGGTGCGCCATCATCCGATCAAGCAGCGCCACCTGCCACGAATGCTCCACGTTTGTCTCCATCTGCGGGACCTCCCTTGGTGCGTTCAGCCTAGAAACGGTGCGTTCAGCCTAGAAACGGTGCGTTCACCCGAGAACCCGGCCGCTCAGTGGGCCGCGGCGGTGTGGTCCGAGATGATCTGCGGATCGAGCTTGACGTCAACCAGCACCACGCCGTGCAACGTGGCCAACGCCGCCGGCAGCAACGAGTCCAGCTCGTCCAGGTTGTGCACGGTGATGCCCACCGCGCCCATGGCCTGGGCCACCGCGGCGAAGGACGGCCAGCGATGCAAGGACAGGCCGGGGTCCATGTTCTTGTTGTGGAACTGGATGTGCTCGGCCCCGTAGCTGCCGTCGTCATAGATCACGATGATCATGTCCCGACCGGACTGGATGGCGGTGTTGAGCTCCACCAGACAGCCCATCATGAACCCGCCGTCACCGGCCAACAGCACCGTGGGCTGATCGGGGTGGGCGGCGGAGGCACCGATGGCGTGACCCAGCCCCAGGCCGATGGACCCGAACGAGGTCGACGTCACGAAGGACATGGGGTCATTGGGGGTGAGCTGCAGGGCGTGCACCATGTACCGCCCGCCGTCGTACACCAGGGTGCGCCGCTCGGGCAGCAGCTTGTCCAGCCGCAGGGTCAGGGTGCGGGGGTCGATGGAGGTGGCGGTGCTTCGATCGACGAACTCACTGGCGGGGTCATGGTCCCGCAGCCGCAGCTCCAACTCTGGCGAACGGAACCCGGACGGCTTGTGCTCGGCCTCATCCAGCCAGGACACGATGGTGTCCGCCACCCGGCCGGCGTCACCGACCAGGGCCGCGTCATAGCGGGCCAGCAAACCGATGCGCGCGGGGTCTCTGTCGCAATGGACGATTCGCTTGCCTTCCAGCAGGGTGCCGCTGTACGTGGTCATGTCGTTGAGTCCGGCCCCGAAGGCGATCACACAATCAGCGCTGGCGATGGCCTCCGATCCCACCGTGGAAGCCAGGGTGCCGAAGATGCCCAGGTTGAACGGCTCTCCCCGAAACAGACCGTTGGCCATGAGGGTGGTGGCCACCGGGGCCCCCAACCGCGCCGCCAACCGGAGCAACGCCTCTCGGGCCCCGGAGCTGACCGCACCCCGGCCGGCCAGCACCAACGGACGGTTGGCGGAGGCGATGATGCCCACCGCGGTGTCCAACGCGGCGGGATCAGCGGTGACCGCGTCGGCGAAGCGCTCAACGCGAGGCGCGGAGGGTTCGGGCACCTCGATGAACTCAACGTCGTACGGCACGTTGAGCACGATGGGCCGGCGTTCGGTATACGCCCGGCGCACGGCCTGGGCCACGTCAGCGCCGATGGTGGCGCCGGAGCGGACCGGTTCGAACCCCGCCCCGGTGGCCCGAATGAGCTCCCGCTGGCCGATCTTCTGCAAGTGATGGCGGGCATCAGCAGCGGTGTCCCCACAGACCAGCACCATGGCTGTGTTGGACCGCACCGCTTCCACCAGCGGGGTGATGGCGTTGGTCAGGCCGGGACCGTGGGTGACGGTGGCCACGCCCAGGTGGCCGCTGGCCCGGGCGTACCCGATGGCCATCTGCACGGCGGAGGACTCGTGCGCCGCGGCCGTGTACGCCACGCCGTGGTTACGGACCATGGCGTCCACGATGAACACATTGGCGTCCCCGACCACCCCGAAGGCCACGCGCACCCCCTGATCATCGAGTGCTTTGGCGATGGCATCGTGACCCAGCATCTTCATCCCCCGTTCACCGGACTGGTCCTGGGCCACACAGTACTCGGGGCCTGTGACACTCAGACCCGGTGAGGTCCCCAGAGTGTCGGGGCGGCTCTTGTAACGTGCGGGCCGATCGCCATGGCTACCTCCACCATCGCCTCTGACCGGGCGCTGCTCAACGAGCCCGCCACCTCCGCTGGTCCGTCAGGCCGCAGGCTGCTCGCGGCCATATTTGCCGCCACCGGGTTCGCCGCGCTGACCCTACAGGTGGTCTGGCAGCGGCTGATCTCGCTGCATTCCGGCGTGGACCTGTCCTCCACCACCACCGTGGTGGCGGCGTTCCTGGGCGGGTTGGGTCTGGGCAGCCTGGCCGCGGGTCGGCTGGCTGACCGTTGGGGCCCGCGCCGCTGCATCGTCGCCTTCGCGGCGGCCAACGCTGCCATCGCGGCCATCGCCGCCATCAGCACGTTCCTGTTCTACGACCTTTACGAGCGGGTCGCTCCCGATCTCGGCGGGACCGCGGCCACGTTCGCTTTCAACGCCGCGGTGGTGCTGGTGCCGACCGCGCTCATGGGCCTGTCCCTGCCGCTTTTGGCCCGCGGCGTGGTCGACCGCCTGGTCGACGCCGGCAGCGTGGTGGGCCGGCTCTACGCCCTCAACACCATCGGCGCAGCGTTGGGGGCCGCCGCCACCGGCTGGTTGTTGTTGGGCACCTTGGGCTTCGTCAACGTCACCCGCTTGGCGGCACTGATCTACCTGGCGGCCGGAGTGATGGTGGCCGTGATCGCCCGCTCCACGCCCCCGGCACAGCCCGCTTCGGCAACCTCGTCGGCCGCCATGTCAGCACGGGTCATGGCTTTCGTGACCGACTCGCACCTCCCCATGTCCCCGCCGACCGCACCCCCCGGCGCGGCCAGCACATCCCCGGCCAGCACACAGCGGGCGTGGCAGACCGACACCGCCCGCTCCGACCCCCGCCCGGGCGTGGACTCCCCCGGTCTCACCGCCAAACACCGGTCCTTCGGTCGTCCCGGTCCCTCCCGGCGTGGCGGGCCTGCTGGCAGGCGGGGGGCCCGAATGTGGCCCTGGATGGTGGCCTACGGCGGCACCGGCGCGGTGGCATTGGGGTTGGAGCAGGTGTTCTTCCGCCTGGTGGACACCGTGATGCGGTCCAACTCCTACAGCTTCGCCCACGTGTTGTCGCTGTACCTGGTGCTGTTCGGGATCGGCGCTGCGCTCGGTTCCCGGCTGCTGGCCCGTGGCGCTGATCCCCGACGGGCGTTCCTGCTGCTGCAGGCCGGGGTGGCGTTGGGCGCCGTCGCTGGTTTGGTGCTGTTGACCAGGGTGCTGCCGGCCGTGGGGCTGGGAGGCCCGTTGCGGGAGTACTTCGGGACCGACGGGTTCAACGTCGGGTTCGGCCAGGCCACGTCATTCCGGGGCGCGGCGGCGCTGCTGTTCGCGTACCTCGGCGCCCCGCTGTTGCTGATGGCGGTCCCGGTCCTGTGTGCCGGTGCCGCCTATCCCGCCATCCAGGCCACCGTGAGTGACCGCTTCGAGCAGCTGGGTCGGCGTACCGGCACCTTGCTGTTCGCCAACGTGGTGGGCAATGTGGCCGGAACGCTGATCACAGGGTTCGTGCTGATCGACCAGTTCGGTACAGCCGGCACGCTACAACTGCTCGCCGCGCTGTTGGGCCTGGGCGTCACGGTGGCGGCGCTGGCCCGTCGACCGGCAGGTTTGCGTGCGCCCCGCAACGCCCGCCATGCCCGCCAGCCCTCCGCTCCCCTCGGCTTGGGACGCACCCGACTCAAGATCGTGGCCGCGGCCGCCGGTGGGGTGGTGCTGGTGGCGGCGGTGCCCTCCAACCAGCGATTGTGGGCGCAGCTGCATGGGGTCGAGGTGGACCAGATCCGCTTGGAGGAGCAGCGGAGTTGCGCGGTGGCGCTCAAGGCCAACGAGCGCGGCGAACAGGTGCTGCACATCAACGGTTCCTCGCAAAACGGCTACCCCTTCGATGACTTCCACGTGGTGATCGGCTTGTTGCCGGCGTTGGTGCACCCCGATCCGCAGCTGTCCTTGGCCATCGGCATGGGCATCGGTGCCACCGCCTACGGGATGGTGGCGGAATCCCGTCTGGACAGGGTCGAGACCGTGGAGCTCTGCGGCGGCCAGTATCCGTTGCTGCGCCAACTCGGAGCCGGCGGTGCGGACGAGTTGGCCCGCTTCTTCGCCGACCCCCGGGTGGTGACCACCGTCGGTGACGGCCGCAAGTTCCTACTCACCGAACCCACCCTGTACGACGTGGTCACGGTGGACACGCTGCGCCCCCAGAGCGGGTACTCCGGCAGCTTGTACTCGGTGGAGTTTTACGAGCTGGTGGCCCGACGCATGGCCCCCGGCGGCATTCTGGCTCAGTGGACACCCACTGCCCGCAGCCTCAACAGCATCACCGAGGTGTTCCCGTACGTGGTGAGCGTGGAGGTGGCGTCCTACGGCGGGTCACGGTTCATGCTGGCCTCCCAGGACCCGATCGATGTCGACCCTGCCCGCTTGGCGCAGCGCTTTTCCGAGGTACCGTTGGGTACGTTCTCGGCCACACAGCAGGCCTCGTTGCAGGACTTCTTCGAGCACCTGTCGATCACCTGCGAAGCCGACGGTGGCCCGATGACGCCCAGTCCCGAGAACCTGCTGAATCGGGATCTCGCGCCTCGGGACGAGTACTTCCTCAACAACGAGCTCGCCGTGCCGACCACGTCCACCTGCGGCTAATCGCTCGGGACGACGAACCCGGCGCGGCCCGCTACCCGGCCCGCGCCGGCGCTGATGGGAGGGCCGTCTGCCGGCGAGCGTCGGGGTACCACAACGCCACCACCGAGGACAGGGCGAAACAAACCGCGCAGACGATCCAGACGACCCGATAGCCCGACGGCGATGTGCCGGGTCCCAGCAGGCCGACCACTACCGCCACCCCCAGGGTTTGCACCTGCCGACGGGAGGTCTGGAAGGCGGAGTTGGCCGCAGCCAGGTCCTGGTTGGACAGCCCGGCCAGGGCTGCGGAGGCCGCGGTGATGCCCACCATGCCGATGGACACCCCGAACAACAGCAGGCACGGCAGCAAGGCCACCCAGAAGCGATGGTGCCCGTCAAGCAGCAGTAGGGGCCAAATCATGCTGGCGGTCCCCAACACCCCGCCCACCACCAGGATCAGCCGGTAGCCGTGCCGGTCCGCCCACTTTCCAATTGGCAGGGACACGCAGGACAGCAACAGGGGGATTGTCGTCACCCAACCGATGGCGGATGCGTTCCAGTCCCACACCCCCGTCAGGAACAACGGCACCCAGAAGAAGAACGCGAAGATGGCCAATTGCGAGCCCATCTGGCTGACGGTGGCCACCAGGAACGTGGGTCGGGCGAAAATGCCCAGCCGTAGCAGGGGTTGTTCGATCCGCTGGCAACGCCGCCAGAACAGCCCACCGGCAAGGACCGCCACCACGACGGACGCCACCGTCCAGCCGCTGGCCCACCCCCACACCCTGGATTGCAGCAGACCGAGGGTCAGCAGCCCCGAGGCCACCACCACCAGCACCACCCCCAGCAGGTCCACCGACTGCGCCCCCGGCGACGCTGATCGGCCTTCGGGCAGCACCCTGGGTCCCGCGACCAGCGTCACCAAACCGATGGGTACGGACACGAGGAAGACCCAACGCCACGAACCGCCGTAGCGGATGATGTTGCCGGCCAACACGGGACCCGACATCGACGCCAGTGACCCGAGGATACCGATGGCGCCCATGGCCGCCCCCCGCCGCTCAGTCGAATAGCCCAACAGCGCCAGGGCGATCGATGTGGACACCATGAACGCCCCAGCGCTGCCTTGCACCACCCTGGCGGCGATCAACAAGGCCGGGTTCGGGGCCGCCGCTGACGACAGCGCCCCTACCACGAACCCGGCCATGCCCAACAGGAACACCCGGCGCATCCCGTAGCGGTCTGACAACTTGCCGGCCACCAGCAGCAACGCCGCCAACGCGATGGCATACCCGGTGGAGGCCCAGGCCAAGGTGGTCGGGGCGGTGTCAGGGAAAGCGGCCAGGATGCGGGGGAAGGCCACCGCGGCAGCGAAGTTATCGAGCACGATGACGAACCCGCACGACGCGACCAACATGGCGAGGAACGGGCGGCGGGCGGCACTCATTGCCCCGTGTCCTAGCACGGAGCGTCAGGTGCCACGGCTCCCGGACAACAGCGATGGGCCCGGGGTGTGGGTGTGCAAGGCTGACGCCGATGTCGCCACCTGAGATCACCGGGCCACCTGAGATCACAGTCGTGGTGGCACCGTGGTGAACGCCGACGAGCAGGAGATCACGGCCTCCGAGCTCGCCATCCAACAGATCCTCGACGCACGGGCGCGGGCCGCGGACGGCTGCCCCGCCGCCCGCCGTCGCCTCGCCGCCCTGTTCGACCAGGCCCCTCCCATGGACCGCGCCGGTGCCGGCGGATTCGTCGAGTATGGGCCGCTGGCTGGACGCACCTCTGACGTCGAGGACGATGTGCCCGCTGATGGTCTGGTGGGCGGTGTCGGGGAGATCGACGGCCGGCCGGTGGTGGCCGCCTCCTATGACCGCAGCGTGGCCGACGGCACCCAGAGCGACCGCAACCAACGCAAGCTGTCCAAGCTGATCTACCTGGCCCGGACCAACCGCTGGCCGTTGGTGCTGTTCGTGGAGGGCGACGGTGCCCGGCAGACGGATCCCCTGCCGGTGCCGCCCATCGTGGTCTACACCCGGGGTCGTTGGGACAGCTATGACGGTCTGGCCGAGCTGTCGGGCTGGGCCCCGACGGTGGCCATCATCACCGGACCCACGTTCGACGGCCACGCCGGCGCGGCCTTCCTGTGCGACCTGGTCATCGGTGTGGCCGGCGCCACCGTCGGCAGCCTGCAGCGCGGCGGGTCCGACCGCGACGGTGCCGGGCCCGGCGGGTCCCGAACCGCCCGGACGGTGGAGGAGCTGGCCGTCAGGGCCGATGTGGACCTGGTCGCCGCCAATGAGGCCGATGCCATCACACTGGCCCGCCGCTACCTGGGCTACTGGTTCGACGAGCCAGGCACCGGCCCCGCTGCGGCCTGTCCGTCCTCGACCCATGAGCGCATCGGCAAGATCGTGCCCGACAATCGGCGCCGCCCTTATGACATGCGCAAGTTGGTGGAGGCCTTCGCCGACGAGGGCTCCGTGTTGGAGCTGGGCCGGCCCTTCGCACCGTCGATGATCACCGCCCTGGCCCGCCTGGGTGGTCGCTGCGTCGGCATCTTCGCCAATCAGCCGTTCTCGCCCAACGCCGGAGCCATCGATGCCGTGGCTGCGGACAAAGCAGCGCGTTTCGTGGAGTTGTGCGACGCTTACGGGTTGCCGTTGGTGTCCTTCATCGACAACCCCGGTTACATGGTCGGTCCCGACGCCGAACGGGCCGGGATCGCCCGCCACCACGCCCGGCCCCTGTCGGCGTTGCAACATCGGACGGTCCCGTTGTACGCGGTGCAGGTGCGCAAGGCCTATGGGTTAGGTCCCTACGCCATGTCCGGGTACGGGGCCTCACGCAAGGTGCCCGAACTACGCCTGGCCTGGCCCAGTGTGGAATCGGGCGGGATGTCCTTGGAGGGCGCGGCGTACCTGGTCAAACGCAAGGAGATCCGGGCCGCGGAGGACCCGCTGGAGGCCCGGGCCATCCGGGACCGTTACGCCGAACAGATGCGGGAGGTGGCATCAGGGGTGCGGGCCGGTCGGACGTACTCCTTCGACGATGTGGTGTTACCCGAGGAAACCCGGGGCCGGATCATCGCCATGCTGTCCCGTTCGCCGAGGGTGTTGGCGCCCACCAAAGCCCACCCCATCGACCCGCGATGACCGTGCTGCCCCGAGCCTTGAGACCCCCGCAGCGCGATAACCGTCCCCTTTGGCCGGCTCCACCGCCGAGCATAACCCTCCGACCAGCATCGTTGCGTCAAGCAATCGACCATCGCCTCGTTGAAGGGGACGGTTATCGCGCCCAACCGCTCAAGCCAACGATTGAACCCGAGATCGGCTCACCCAACGAGGCCGTCCAACCGCCGGCTGCGTCAATCGCCCGGCCCCCAATTTCGGCGAATCGAGGTCGAATCGCCGTGGCGTTTCTGGCCGCTGACCAGCACTTTAACAGACAAGCCCAGACGAGGCGACCTGCCAGATGAACCGAACCGAATCGCTTCGCGCCGCCAAGTCAAGGCAGCAGGACGACGCCCGACCCGACGCGGTGGCCCGGGTCCATGACACCGGCAAGCTGACCGCCCGGGAGCGTCTGAGCGCCCTGCTCGATCCCGGCAGCGAGGTGGAGTTCGGCGCCATAGCCGCGCTCGACCGGGACGGGGACTGGGTACCGGAGCCGGGCGGGGTGGACTTCGTGGGCAGCATCGACGGGCTCACCGTGATCGCCTCCTCCACCGATTACACCGACCACGGCGGCGGCTACGGCGCCGGCCGTTTGGAGCGGCTGTTCGGGTTGGCCCATGAGCATCGCTGGCCAGTGGTTTTCTTCGTCGATGGCGGCGGCAGCCGGGCCCGTCACCCCCGGGTGGGTCGCGGCGACCTGGAGCTGAACGGCGCCTTCGGTCCCTTCCAACTGTTCGACGGCATGGCGCAACTGTCGGGTTGGGTGCCGACGGTGGCCATCGTGTCCGGCCCATCCTTCGCCGGTCACGCCAGCCTGGCCGGATTCTCGGATCTGGTCATCGGCACCCCCGGCAGCTCCATCGGCATGGGCGGTCCGCCGATGGTGGAAGCCGCGCTCGGTCTGCGTCTCAGCGCCAACGAGTTGGCCGGGGTGGAGATGCACAACCAGACCGGCGGCATCGACCTGCTGATGCCGGACGAGCCCACCGCCATCGCCGCCGCCCGCCGCTACCTCTCATACCAGCGCGACCTACCCACTGGTATGTCCCATCCGGACGCCGACAGGATCGCCGAACTGGTCCCCGACGAGGGCCCCTACGACATGATGGCGGTGATCTCAGCGTTGGTGGACGACGACAGCTTCTTCGAGCTCCGCCCGGCCTTCGCCCGTACCGTGCTCACCGGTTTTGCCGCGCCTGGACGGCCGGGCGGTGGGGGTGTTGGCCAGCCAGCCGTTGTACGAGGGCGGCTGCATCGACGAGCTGGCGGCGGTCAAGGTGAACCGGTTCGTGGAGCTTTGTGATAGCTACGAACTGCCGCTGGTGGTGTTGATGGACAGCGACGGTTGTGTCACCACCTGGAATGACGCCGAGGGCCACACCGCCACCGAAGCCGGGATCAGCCGCTGGCACAGCCGGGCCATCGTCGCCCACCAGCATCGAAGTGTGCCGTTGCTGAGCGTGCAGTTGCGTCGGGCCCGTGGCATGTCGGCCCACGTGCTGGCCGGTTCACCCAACGCCGCCAGTGTGCCGGCCATGGTGGTGGCGTGGCCCACGGTCGAATTGGGCCATCACGACGGGTTCTCGGTGGTGCGCAACCCCAACGCCTTCGACGACGTGATCGACCCCGCCGAGACCCGCCAACGCATCGTGCGCATGCTGGGTCACCTCCCCCGCCCCGGTGCCCGCAGCGAGAAGAAGCACCCGGTCGACACCTGGTAGTTGGAGGAGCGGCACGAAATGTCCTCAACCCGCCTGCGCGCGCCGGAGCCACAGCCGGTCACGTTCGTCGAGCTGTTCTTCGACCTGGTGTTCGTGTTCGCCGTCACCCAGGTCACGGTGTCCACCGCCAGCGAGCTGACCGTGGCCAACGTGGTTCGGTCCCTCCTGCTGTTCTGGCTGATCTGGTGGGCCTGGACGCAGTTCACCTGGACCCTCAACCCGGCGGACACCACCCACCGACTGGTGCAGACCATCACCCTGGTCGCCACCGCCGCCGCCTTCGTGATGTCCTCGTCGGTGCCGCGGGCGTTCGCTGATGACGCCCTGTGGTTCGCCCTACCATACCTGATGGTACGGATATTGGGCCTCGGCCTGCAGGTCCGCATCAGCGTCGAGCACGCCGGCCACGACACTGCGGGCGTCGGACGATGGGTGGCGGGCTCCTCCTTGGGGCTCGTTGCCGTTCTCGGCGGAGCACTGGTGGATCCGCCCGCCCGTAACTGGCTCTGGCTGGCGGCCATCGCGCTAGATCTGGGGGCCACCACCTTCGCCGGCCGCGGTGAGGTTTGGGATCTCTCGGCAGCTCACGTCTCTGAACGCCACGGCCTGTTCGTCATCATCGCCCTCGGCGAGTCCTTGATCGTGGCCGGCACCGCTGTGGCCGGCGATGAGCGCACCGCCGAACTGGTGGCAGCCGGCGCGGCCGCGCTGGTCGTTGCCGCGCTGCTGTGGTGGACCTACTTCGACTGGTTCAAGGAGGCCCTCGAACATCGCCTCGCCCGGTCCGAGCCCGCAGACCTAGGCCGCCTGGTTCGAGACGCCTACAGCTTGGCCCACTTTCCCCTCGTCTTCGGCATCATCGGCTACGCGGTGGCGGTGGAAGAGATCATGGTGCACCCCGACGAACCGGCTCCCCGGCGGGTGCTCCTGGCGTTGGCCGGCGGCTTGGTGCTGTTCACCTGGGCGACGGTACTTTCGTACTGGCGCCTGTACCGCGACGTGCTGGTCGCCCGGCTCACGGTCCCCGCCTTGACCGCCGCAATCATCGCTGCCTTTCCAAGTTGGCCGCCGTTCTGGCCGTTGATCACGGTCGCCGTTGGCCTGCTGGTGGTGATCTGCCTCGAAAGCGACCGATCTCAATCCCCAACTCCTTCTACGGCTTGAAACGGGGTGGGTGCGACGGACCCATTGCCCGGGCACGGCACGGCACGGCACGGCACGTTACGGGCGCTCGAGCAAGGTGATGGCGGCGGCGGGGCAGCGGCGGGCGGCGGCCTCCAGGTGGGGCCGCATCGACACCGGGAACGTGGCCGCCAGCGGGACGGCGATGTCGTGCTGGTCCAGTTCGAACGCTGCGGGGGCGGCCTCCAGGCAATTGGCGTAACCCTGGCAGCGGTCGCGGTCGACCACGACCTGGAGGTTCGGGCCGATCACGTGCCCTCCATCAAGCGGTCCCAGCCATCCCCGCGCACCATCTGCTGCCACCGACGATAGAAGTTCCGGGCGTTCTCCTCGGTCATGAAGTACTCCGACTCCACCGCACCCCGCAAGGTGCTCGGCGTCGACCGCCCCAGGCCCAGTTGATAATTATAGGGATAGCGTCGGGCGATGGCGCCCCGGCTGGCCTCAGTGGCGTAATCCCAATTCTCCATATCGTCCTGCTCCACCAGCCCCGCCGGACCCGAATAGCGCAGGTAGTACCGGCGCAACCAGTCCGCCACGTCAGGCGGGGCGTCGGCGTCCACCAGGTACCAGCGCCACACCTCCGTCTCCCAGGGGCTGATGGGATGGGCCACCAACAGCGCCCGGGGAAAGGGACCGGCATGAAAGGACATGGAGGGGAACAGGTTGGCCGGACCCATGGCGCCGATCGGTCTGCCCTCGGCCGCGAAGGCCGCTTCCCGACGGGACCAGGCGGCCGCGAAGTACGCCGTGAGCTCCGGCTCCTCGAACTCGGGATAGCCCCAGGCATATCCGATGGAACTAGTGGCGCCGTGACCCAACCGCACGAAGGACGTGGAGGCCACGCTGCGGGGTTTGCCCTTGGCACCATGTCGCGTGGTGGCCGCCAGCCCGCCGGGGCCGATGCCCACCGCGTCCACCGATTGGTGTGAGGGCGGGCCATGATAGTTATCACCCAGAAAGTTCTCCGACACAAACTTCCAATTCGCACGGATGCGCCACTTCTGCACCCCCCGTAGCGCCACCACCGCGCCCGGTGGCCCGACGCCGAAGCCGACAGATTGTCCAGCCAATAGTGAAAGTCTCCTACGTAGTCCTCAAACGGCGGGGCGGCAGGATCCCAGGTGGCGAACAGCAGGCCGTGATGGTTGACGAACTGCGCCACCGGCACCAGGCCCCACTGCTGACGATCAAGCCGGCCGCCATAGCCCGGCCGGAAGTGCGGCACCCCCACCAGCTCCCCGGCGGCTGAAACCAGCGACCCGTCCACCGAATAGCTCCATCCGTGATAGGGGCAGGTGAAGGACATGGTGTTGCCTTCATCATAACGGCAGACCTTCATGCCCCGATGCCGACACGAGTTGAGCAAGACGTGGAGCGTTCCCTCACTGTCCCGACTCAGCAACACCGATTCGGTACCCATGCGCGACGTCACGAAATCGCCAGGGTTGGGGACCTGGCTTTCGTGGCCCACGAACAGCCAGGCCCGGCTGAACAGTTGCTCCAGTTCGGCCTGGAAGATGGCCTCGTTGACGAAGACCTCCCGGCTGACGATGCCGCCGTCAGGGTCCACCAGGTTGGAGAGATCAGCGGGGTCAAACATGCTCAGGAAGCTCCGCGACTATAGGAAGAGGGTCAGGTTCTTGGCCATCAGCACGTTCTGGTCCACCAGCAGCTCCCGACGGACCAGCCGCCACCCGTGCTCATCGGTATGGCGCAGACGGTCACGGCGCCGGCCCACCAGGAAGTCGGTCTCGTCGGCCACCCGGTTGCGATGGACCAGGAACCGGCACGACAGCTCCACCTCGGGCAGCGCCACTTCGACCAGGCGCACGTTGGTGACCAGGTGGCTGACCCGGGAGCGCGGCTCCTCGGCCCAGTGCGCCCCGGTGGCCAGCTGCGCCACCCGTTTGACCAGGGTGGCCTTACCCTCGTCGAACCACAACACCTCGGTCCCGACCCGGGTGACGGCTCGCTCGGTCAGCTGGTCATGGGCCACGTTGAGCCGCAATGGCATGACGTAGCTCAGGTCTTCGGCCAGCAGATCCAGCCACTCCTCGAACCGCCCGTCATCGAGGAGTTCCGCCTCGTGGTAGAGCCATTGGGTCAGCTCCTCCCGTAGCAGCAGCGTCGCCAGCGCCTCCTCGGTGGTACCCACCCGGCCAGTCTCCCACCCCGAGCCGGCCCCGCCGCCACCCGTCCAGCCTTTGTCCCAGGCACAGCGACCGACACCCTGCCGAGCAGCAGGTACGATCAGGCCCCTTCTGACTGCTCGCACCTGGGGGAACCATGAGTGACACCGAAACCGGCGGCGTGTCCGTCACGCGCACTTACGACCAACGCCACGCCGACGGCATGGAGGTGTTGCGGACCATGTCCGGGGTCGATGAGCCCACTGCCGAGAAGATTGCCTCCGGGATGGAGCAACGGTTGGGGGCACTGGGCACGGTGGCCATGAACGCGGTGATGGGCGATCTGTGGTGCCGCCCACAATTCTCCCGTCGGGATCGCAGCCTGGTGGTGGTGTCCGTGCTCATGGCCCAGGCCCGCGCCGATGAGCTGCGGGTTCATGTGGCCAACGCCCTGACCCACGGCATGTCCCGGGAGGAGGTCGACGAGCTGCTGTTACACGTGGCGGCCTACGCCGGATTCCCTGCCGCCATGCACTCGGTGCGCATGGTGGACGCCGCCTACAACAAGCTCGACGGGCTGGAGCCGGGCGCCCGCCGGGAACGCACCCCCGCCGAGCACCTCGACGATACCGAGCGGGATGCCCGAGCCGCCGACGTGCGCCGTACCCTGACGAATGGTCGGGCCGCGGCCGATCCTGCCGTTGACCTGGCCAACATGGTGGGCCTGCTCGGTGACGTGGGTGCCCTCGCTTTCCGCTTCGCATTCGGTGAGGTCTGGTCCCGTCCGCAACTGTCCCGTCGTGACCGTTCGTTGTGTGTGATCGCCATCCTCGCCGCACTGGGCCAGACCCACGAGCTGAGCGTGCACGTGCCGGGCGGTCTGAACCACGGCCTCACTCGCACCGAGATCGAAGAGGTCATGGTGCAGATGTGCCTGTACGCCGGCTTCCCCCACGCGGTGGATGGGATGCTGGCCACCCGGGCGGCCTTCGCCAAGATTGACGCCCGCGCCACCAAAGCCTGACCGCGTGGCGGCTGAGACAAGAACCCATGTCGCCCCCACCCGGGCACCGTTCCTCCAGGACGTGCCGGAGGGGATTGTGGCCACGCTGCGGGCGGCGGGGACACGACGGCGCTTCCCCGCCGGGGCATCGGTGTTCTTCGAAGGCGACGCTGCTCACGACGCGCTGGTGCTGCTCGAAGGAACGGTGAAGATCACCCTCACCAACCTCGATGGGCGCGAGGTCATTCTCGACGTGTTGGGGAGCGGCTCGTTGGTGGGCGAGCTGTCCGCCATCGACGGAGGATGCCGTTCGGCCACCGCCACCACCTTGACCCCCGTCGAGGTGTTGGCGGTTCCCTGCGGGGCCTTCATCGAGCTCATGCATCGGGAGCCGGCGCTGATGTACCAGCTGCTCCTGGCCGTGACGGGACGGCTGCGGGCAAGTGTTCGCCGCCAACTCGAGTACGGCACGTCCGACGCGCTGGCCCGGCTGTGCGGTCGCCTGCTGGAGTTGGCCGAGCAGTACGGACGGGCCGGGGCCGACGGCGGGCTCGAGCTGGAATCGCCGGTGTCCCAGGCTGACCTGGCGGCGTGGACCGGGCTGTCCCGGGAGGCGGTGGTCAAGGCCTTGCGCAACCTGCGCGAACTCGGCTGGATCGACAACCAGGGGCGCCACATCACCGTCAAGCAGCCCGACATGCTCCGGAGGCGCTCGGTCAGCTAACTCAACGTAATGACCGAGATTATGTTGACAACCCTCCCTTGACCGGTCATACTGGCTCCTGTACCGGCCACACCGGCAACCCCGGTAAGCCCCCCGGACACACAGACCAAGTAAGGGACAGTCATGTCGATGCTGCTTCGTTTCGATCCATTCCGTGAGTTCGACCGCATGGTCCAGGAATCGCGCTCCGCCGCCCGTCGTCCCAGCTTCCCGATGGACGCGTATCGCCACGGGGACACCTTCGTGCTGCACTTCGACCTGCCGGGCATGGACCCCGCTTCGATCGACGTGGAGTATGAGCGCAATGTGTTGACCGTCAGCGCCGAGCGTTCGTGGCGACCGGTGGAGGGTGACGACGTGGTGGCCAGCGAGCGGATCCACGGCTCCTACCGTCGCCAGCTGCTCCTGGGTGAAGGCCTCGACGGTGATCGCATCCATGCCACGTATGAACATGGTGTGCTCACCCTCACCATCCCGGTGGCGGAGAAGGCCAAGCCCCGCAAGATCGAGATTCAGGGCGGCGTCTCCCGGCCCGAGTCGATCGAGACCTCCACCAGCGAGGCCACCGCCAACTGAACCGATTCCGGTGATGGACCAACCACTCGGCGCGGTGCACCCCCCACCGTTCCGCCAGCCGCTCGGCGCCGCGATCCCCACCCGGTCGCGGCGCCGAGCCGCGTCCGCCATGATGTGCAGCGATGATCACGGGCGTCGAGATGGCCAACGGCGATAGGCAGAAGCAACCCTCGGAGGAGCTCGAGCGCGCTGGTGGCGGCATACCTCTCGCTGCAGGAGAACACCAACACCCGGGCGGCGTATGGCGCTGACCTCCGGGCCTTTCTGGCGTGGTGCGGCCGCGCCGGTGTGGCACCCGGCAGCGTGGGCCCGCTCGATCTGGAACGCTTCCGGGCCGAGAGCGCCGAATCAGGTGCCAGCAGCGCCACCCTGACCCGGCGCATGTCCTCGCTGCGGTCCTTCTACGCCTTCGCCGTGACCCGGGGAGTCATCGACATCGGCCCCTTGCAGCTCCCCCGGCCCACGCCGACGGCCCCGAGCACCACCCCCACCCTGACCGCCAGCGAGTGCGACGGGGTGCTCGCGGCGGCCGCTGTCATCGGGGGCAAGAGCGAGTCACTGGTGGCGCTGCTGCTGCTCGACGGGGTTCGACTGGGCGAGGTGCTGGTTGCTGAGGCAGGACACTTCGTACTCCAGCCACCGCCGCCACACCTCTTGGTACGACGGTCGGGCGGCCCGACGCAGGTAGTGCTCGATGCCCGTAGCCACGCCGCTCTCGAGCGTTCGCTGGCCGGGCGCACTCAAGGCCCGCTGCTGCTGGGCAACGGCTCCGCAGCGCGACCAGGCCGGCTGACCCGCTTCGGCGCGGACTACCTCCTCAAGCAGATCGGCCGGGCCGCCGCCCTGACCCTACCTCTCACCGCCAACACCCTGCGCCGCACCCACGTCAGCGTCGCCTACGAACACGATCCTGACCTCAGGGCCCTCCGTGACCGCCTGGGCCACCGCGACGCCCGCACCACCCGACGCCACCTCGAACGCTGACCAGTCCTGCGGGAGGCCGCGACGCCTCGCGGCCGACACGAGCAGGCTGATTCGTGGGACGCTGCGGGCCATGCGCGCGCCCGAGGAACCCGATCTCCGCCAACACGATCTCCGACGGAGTCCCGCCGTGCTCCGATCTGACATCGTCGCCGCGGCTGAAGGTTTGGCGCCGTTGGTGGCCGAATCGGCCGATGAGATCGAGCGGGCCGGCCGACTTCCTGACGTCATCGCCCGCCGTTTCGCCGAGGCCGGTCTGTGTTCGCTGTACCTACCGGCCAACGGCGGCGGGCCCGAATGCGATCCCCTGTCGGCCATGACCGCCATTGAGGTGCTGGCTCGGGCCGACGCCTCCGCCGGTTGGTGTGCCCACGTCTCCTCGGCCAATGCCTGGGCCCTGGCCACGTTGCACCCCGACACCCTGGCCGCCATGGCCACCGCCGCCGAGGGGGTGTGGTCCATGTCCGGCTCGGCCCGTCCGTTGGGTCGGGCCCGCGCCGTGCCCGGCGGCTATCAGGTCAGCGGCCGCTGGGATTTCGCCTCCAATTGCCTGCACGCCACCTGGTACAGCGGCACCTGCGTGGTCGAGCAGGCCGACGGCAAGACGCGAACCCGCACGCTGGTAATGCCCATTGGGGACGGTACGGTCATCGACACCTGGCAGGTGACGGGAATGCGGGGCACCGGCAGCCACGACTTCGAGGTCACCGACGTGTTCGTGCCCGACGAGCGGGTCGGCATCGGCCGCAACCTGGCCCATCAGCACGGCCCGCTCTACCGACCCCGCCTGACCATGGTGGTGACCTGGGCGCTGACCGCAGCAGTGGCATTGGGCAACGCTCGGGGCGCCCTCGACACCTTCTCCGAGTTGGCCAACCAGACCACCGCCGAACGCACCGAGGTGCCGCTGCGGGACCGGGGCGAGGTGCAGCAAGCCGTGGGCCGTGCCGAGGCCATGATCAGTGCCGCCCGCAGCTACTGCTACCACTCCGTCGCTGACGCCTGGGACGCCATCAGCGGGCCCGACGCACCCGACCCCGTTGTGCTCGACCGGCTCGTGTTGGACGCCCGCCTGTCGATTCCCCACGCCATGCACACCGCGGTGGCCGCCATCGACCTGCTCTTCAGCTCCGGCGGCACCCGATCGATCTACCACCGCAACCATCTGGAGCGTCGATTCCGGGACGCCCACACCGCGCTTCGCCACGTGGCCGGCTCGACCCAACACTTCATCGCCGGTGGCCGCCTATCCCTCGGCGTGCCCCCCGGCGCACCATTCTGGTGAGCAGACCCGGTACAACCGACGCACTCACGGCCCGCAGCACCGGTCCCGCGGCCGCAGTCGGCGCTGCCCGCGTGTACTCACGCTGCGACTTGGGCTAACCACCACCAGCGCCACGACGAACCCACGTCGAATCGCCGAAAGCTTGTGGACACTTGTCGCGCCACCGAGCGACCGAGCAGCCAAAATCATCGACGCCGTGTGGCACCTCGGTCACGCTCCGTCGACATTGGACGGGTTCCCGATCAGCGTCAGCGCGAAAACTGTCCCCCTCACTGTCATTTCAGTACATTTCATTCCCTTCCACGAGGAACACCCAGACGGCAGGAAGTGCCCCATCACCAGCACTGAGCAGAACCAGCCCCGCGCGAGCGCCGCACCAAGACCTGGAGAACCCCCACCTGCACCACCCGCAACGGCGCCAGGTCGGCGCGCGAGCGCCAGCGAGCCGCCGACACTCGCCGACCAACAGGGAGGCGAGCAACAAGAATGGCGACCAACAAGAATCACATCATGCGCTTTGGGTTCACCCTGCCGAACAACATGGGCCTTGTCGATCCCGACGAGGTGGCCTCCCTCGCAGTGGACTGCGAACGGCTGGGCTTCGATTCGGTGTGGGTGGCGCATCACCTGCTGAACATCGGCTACGTCGGTGAGCGTCTGGGCGAGCGGCCCTATCACGATGCCCTCACCATCCTCACCTGGGCCGCGGCCAAGACCAGCCGGGTGGAGCTGGGCACCAGCGTCCTGGTCCTGCCCTATCTGCACCCCATGAGCCTGGCCAAGCAGTTGGCCACCATCGACCATCTCAGCAAGGGCCGCCTGGTGGTCGGCGTCGGGGTGGGCAGCCTGCCTGAGGAGAACGCCGCCCTGAACGTGCCGTACCAGGACCGGGGCGCGCTGACCGACGAGTTCCTGGACGTGATGACCGCGCTGTGGGCCCCCGGCGCCGCCAGCCATCGCGGCAGGTACTGGAACTTCGAGAACATCGTGTCCTCGCCCAAGCCGTACCGTCAGCCCCATCCGCCCATCGTGGTCGGGGGCAACCGGGCCCCGGCGTTGCGACGGGCCGGCCGTTGGCAGGGATGGCACCCCATGCGCCTGCCCCCGGAGTCCATGGCCAGCCGCATGCCCACCATCGACCAGGAGTTACACCGTACCGGCCGGAACCGTACCGACCAGGACCATACCGACCAGTATCGGGTGCACGCATGCCTGGAACTGTCGCTGTGGTCCGGGTCCAAGCCGGATCCGCCCCGGGCCCCGATGCACGGGACCGCCGACCAACTGCTCGGTATGGTCGAACGCTACCGGGAGGTTGGTGTCACCGACATGGTGTTGTCGACCCGTTCGGTGGACCCCCAGCGTGGCGGGACGGCGGCGCTGGTGGATGAGCTCGAACGCTTCGCCGCCACCGTCATGAGCCAGGCACGGTGAACGAGCGGCGTCGGGGTCCCGAACAGCGTGACGCATTCGATACGCGGACCACCATGGCCGTGGCCGGCGGACCGGTCCGGGGTCTTCAGCGTGCCCGGGGTGCCAGCCGGTAGCCGACGGACTCCCGGTCCCAGGTCCCGGCGCGCACGCCGTCGTCACGGAGTCCTCGTTTGCGGACCTTGCCCGAGGGGGTCTTGTCCAACTCGTCGACCAGCTCCACGAAACGGGGAACGGCATAGCGGGGCATGCGGGCGGCGCAATAGTCGAGCAACGCCGCCGGATCGAACCCCGCCACGGCACCGGGTTGCAGCACCAGAACCGCCTTGATCTCCTCCTCACCGCCGGCACCGGACCTGTTCGATCTCGTAGGAGGAGATGTTCTCGCCCCGGCGGCGGATCCGGTCCTTGAGCCGGTCGATGAAGAACAGCCGCCCCGCCTCATCGAAGCGGCCGGCGTCACCGGTGTGGAACCACAGGTTGCGGTACGCCTCCACGGTCTTGTCGGGCATGCGGAAGTAACCCTGGTTGAAACAGAACGGTCGCCGGGGCCGCACCAGGATCTCGCCGGGCTCGCCGACGGGCAGCGGCAGATCGGTCTCGGGGTCCGCCACGATGACCTCGAAGTAGTCCTCCAGCACCCGCCCGGCGCAGCCCGACATCACCGGGTCGGCAGGGTCGCTGTAGGCCACCATGTTGATCTCGGTCATGCCATAGCCCTGGATCAGCCGGACCCCGAAGCGCTCCTCGAACGCTGACCCCCACTCCTCGGCGATCGGCACCGCCATGATGCGGGTCACCCGATGATCCTGGTCGCGGGGGTCGGGCGGCTGGCGGAAGATGAACTCCGGCATGACCCCCAGGGCGTTGGTGGCGGTGGCGCCACTGTCGATGAGCTGATCCAGCCACGAGCTGACACTGAAACGCTTCACGACCGTTCCCGGGGTGCCCGCCACCAGACACGCGAACACCTGCATCAGCAACGCGTTGGCATGAAAGAACGGCATGCACACGAAGTAGCGGTCCACTCCCTCCTGTAACGCCACTGCGTCCGCCGCCCCCTTGGCGAACAGGAAACAGTGAGCCTGGGGCAGCAGCACCCCCTTTCGATGGGCCGGTGGTGCCGGACGTGTACATGATGGTGCACACATCAGACGGCTCCGGTTCCAGCACCAGGCCCGGTACTGCCAACGGGTCCGGGCGCGCCCCAGCCAACAGCTCTGGCCAGCTGCTCACCGGGAAGGCCACCAGCGACGCCGGCAGCTGGTCAGCCCCTCCGCCGTCGATCAACACCACCCGGTCCCCCGGCCCGACCCCGAGTTCAGCCAGCGCGCCCGCCACCAGGTCCGACTGGGCGTCCAGCCCAGCGAAGCTGAGCGAACTGGCCCCGTCAGGGTCGGACCCGTCCTGATCGAGGAAGCGGAGGAACTCCTGATCGCCCAGCCGCTGGGCTTGCAGCCGCGACGCTTCGACCAGGGTCCAGCGTGACGGATCGAGCTCTCGGACGTTCATGGCGCACTCCCCTGCAAGACGGTCGGCTCCCTGCACGTGGCCGGCCCCGGCTAGAACATAGGTCCATGGCCAACCGCCTCACTTTCCCTGACGCCGCGCTGCCGGCCTCCACCGAGGAGATTCGTTCCCGGGTTCGTGCCTTTCTCGAGGCCGAGCTGGTGGCGGGGACCTTCACCCCTCACGCCGACACCTGGTTGTCCGGCCACGACCCGTCCTTCTCCCGCAAGCTGGGGGCCAATGGGTTCCTGGGGCTGACCTACCCCAAGCAGTACGGGGGGCAGGAACGCTCGGCGCTGGACCGCTTCGTGGTGGTGGAGGAGCTGCTGGCCTACGGGGCACCCATCGCCGCCCACTGGATCGCGGAACGCCAGTCCGGGCCGTCCATTATCAAACACGGCAACGACACCATCAAAGAAGAGATCGTACCGGGCATCGTGTCCGGTGACGTGTATTTCTCCATTGGCATGTCAGAACCGGATTCGGGATCAGATCTGGCGTCCATCCGCTCCACCGCCACGAAGGTTGACGGCGGGTATCTGGTCAATGGCACCAAGGTGTGGACCAGCCAGGCCCACAACAACCATTACTTCATTGTCCTGGTGCGCACCACGCCGGCCTCGGAGTCTGCCGGCCGGCACAACGGCATGAGCCAGTTTGTGTTGGATCTGCATGCTCCGGGGGTACAGATCCGGCCCATTCGTTTGTTGTCGGGACACCATCACTTCAATGAGGTGGTGATGAGTGACGTGTTCGTGGCTGACCACATGCTGCTCGGTACGGAGGGCAACGGCTGGAACCAGGTCATCGGCGAATTGGCCTACGAGCGGTCCGGTCCCGAGCGGATCTTGTCGACCTACCCGTTGCTGGCGTCGCTGGTAGACGCCATCGGCCCCACCCCGTCACCGCAGACCGCGGCCGAGGTGGGCACCTTGGTGGCCCGGATGACGGCACTACGGCGGTTGTGCATCTCGGTGGCCATGTCGCTCGACGCCGGACGCTCGCCCATCACCGAAGCAGCCCTGGTGAAAGATCTGGGCACCCAATTGGAGGGCGAGATCCCCGAGGTGGCCCGGCGCTTGGTGGCCCCCGGGCAGAGCGAGACCTTTGACGAGTTGTTGGCGGATTCGGTGCTCTCCGCCCCCGGTTTCACCCTTCGTGGCGGCACCAACGAAATCCTCCGGGGCATCGTCGCCCGTGAACTGGGAGTGCGCTGATGACCACCCGAACCGCTGTCGATCCGCTGTTGATCGAGACCATCGAGTCCATGCTGGGAGATCTGTGCCAGCCCGAGAAGGTCGGCGCCGCCGAGGGCGGGCTCGACGCCGGGTTGTGGAAGGCCCTGGTCGAGTCGGGAATGGCCACCGTCGGGGTGGACGAGGCCGCCGGCGGGTCCGGTGGGTCGTTGCAGGACGCCGCCGCCATCGCCAAAGCCGCCGGGCGCCACGCGGCACCGGTTCCGCTGACGGAGTTGTCCATCATCGGCGGCTGGGTGTGCCAACAGGCCGGGCTTGCCATACCGGATGGTCCGGTGGCGGTGGTTATCGGCGACGGCACCCGCACCTATTGGGCACCGGTGGCGGAGCACTTCGTGGTGGTGACCGATGGCAGCGTGTCGTTGCGACCGGCCGCCGAGGTGAGCCTGGGTCGGAGCGGGGTGAACTATGCCGGTGAACCATGGGCCGAGGTGACCGTACCGTCGAGTACGTCCGGTGGGTCAGGTACGTCGGGTGGGTCCGGCGGCGCGGGGCCGTCGCTGCAGACGGTGCGGGGCCGTGGCGCCCTGGCCCGTTCGTTGTTGATGGCCGGCGCGTTGCAGCAAGCGACGGAGCTCTCGGTGCAATATTGCAACGAGCGTGAGCAGTTCGGCCGGGCCATCGGCAAGTTCCAGGTGTTGCAGCAATACCTGGCTCAGATGGCCGGAGAGGCCGCCGCTGCCGAAGCCGCCGCTGACAACGCGGTGGACGTGGTGGCCGCCGGCGCCGACGAGCAGGAGGCGCTGCGGGTCATCGCTGCCGCCAAGACCGTGACCGGACGGGCGGTGGGCATCATCAACCGTCTCGCTCACCAGATCCATGGCGCCATCGGCTACACCGACGAGCACCGCCTGCAGTATTCAACCCGGCGGCTGTGGTCCTGGCGGGACGAGCACGGCAGCGAGGCCGAGTGGGCCGCGTTGTTGGGTCAGAGCCTGGCCACCGCAGGGGGTGCGGCGCTGTGGCCGGCCATCACCGCGTGGCCCCCCGCCGCCACCGGATGAGCGGGGACGTTGCCGGCACAGATGCCCTTGGCGGGGTTCCTGAGGCCCGGCAGTTGGCTGCGTTGGTGGCACCGATTCACAACGTCGGTTACTACACACCCGAGATCAAGGTGTTCGCCGCGTTCGGCATCAAGGGTTGGTGGACGGCGTACTTCGCCTATCGCTCCGCCCCCATGGGCCAGGTGAGCGCGGAGGTCATCACCGCCACGTTCTACGGGTTCGCGCCGCGCATGGTGGCCCGAGCCGTGCCCGAGGTGTGGCGCCACGTCGGACTACAGCAATCATTGGACATCCGTCTCGACGCAGTGGATCGGGCCTGGCGGCGCATCTTCGCTGACCCCTCCACAGCGATGAACACCCGGGCGCTGCTGCACGAGGATGCCGTGGCCGAGGCGGCAACATCGGCTCGGGGCGCCATCGAAGGCGTTGACGGTGGCGGTCGACCGCTGTACGCCGGGCACACCGCGCTGGCGTGGCCCGACGCGCCGTACCTCCAGTTGTGGCATGCCTGTACGTTGTTGCGGGAGCATCGGGGCGACAGTCACACCATCGCCCTGGCCGCCGCGGATATCGGTCCGGTGCAGTGCCAGGTGTTGATGGCGGCCCGGGGTCATGGCAACAAGGCCACCCTGCTCAAGATCCGGGGGTGGACGGACCAGGAATGGGACGCGGCGGTGGCAGCGCTGGTCGAACGGGGCTGGCTGCAACCGGACGGCACGATGACGGAGGCCGGCCGCCGCGCCCGCCGCGCCGTGGAGGACCATACCGACCGGTTGGCAGCGGAACCGGCCCGCCGCCTCGGTGCCGCCGGCGTGGCCCGCCTCACCGAGCTGTTGACCCCGGTCCATCAGCAGCTCTTCACCCTCGGCGAAATCCCCGGCCAGTGGCCCCCGCCCCATGTGGTCAGAGGCGAAGACCCCGCTCGCTGAACGGAATAGCCTGGCCGGTGGGCCGGGCAGGCTTTGGTTCGCCGATCCCCTGACACTCAAGACCGACGGCTTGGCTGCGGCTCGGATCTCTTCGCCCGGCAAACGCTCCGCCCACCCGAAGCCCCGCGTGTGAGCGCGATCCGATTACGTTGGTGTCCGAATCGCGGAGGGTGCACGATGAGGCGGAGTTTCCGTAGCCAGTTCTGCCGTTGGACGGTAGCGCTGGCGCTTATGGCCACGCTTGTGGTGTTGCCCCGCTCTGAGGCCGGGGCCCAGACTGTGATCCCCACCCGGGCCGAAACGGTGTTCGCGACGGTGACCGGCGAGGCCGTGCTCGACCTGCCCTTCACGGCTCAGCACGTGGCGTTGCACTGGACCGGCCATCCTGACGCCGAGGTGTCGGTGGCGTTCTCCACCGGGGACGGCGGGTTCGGTCCGTTGGTTTCTGCTGGCCGGGACGAGACTGCGGTGGATCATCCCAGCGGCAACACGTACGGCGCGGTCATCGGCGCGGGAGGGGCCACCCGGCTGCGGGTGGTGACCGACCGTCCCATCGGTCGCCTCAACGCCTTGATCATGGCCGACGGCGAGCCACAGTCCACGACCACCGAGCGCGTCGCTGCCGATGAGGCTGGCGCCACCGAGTACGACGGCGTGATAACCAGGGCCGGGTGGGGAGCGAATGAGTCGCTGCGGTTCCGCCGCAACAAGGAAATCTGGCCGCAGGCGTTCGCTCGGGTGCAGAAACTGGTGGTGCACCACACTGCGGATCCGACGATTCACACCACCCCCGCACAAGCGCAGGCTGAGCTTCGGGCGGTGTACTACTACCACACCGTCACCCTGGGCTGGGGGGACATCGGGTACAACTTCCTGGTCGACCGTCTGGGCAACGTGTACAAGGGCCGTTTCTCCGGCAAGATCGGACCCACCCAAGCTGACAGCCTCACCGGCGAAGACGACCAGGGCCGGGTGGTCACCGCCGGTCACACGTTCGAGCACAATGTGAGCACGATCGGGATCGCGATCATGGGCGACTACAGCGGAGCGCTGCCGTCGGAGCTCGCGCAGAACCGCCTTCGAAACCTGTTGATCTGGGAGGCCAACCGCCATCACCTCGATCCCGCACGGCAGGCCCCGTATCGAAATCTGATCAACGACAGGTACCGAACTGACACGCTGAACCTGGACGGTCATCGCGAGTACGTGGCCACCGAGTGCCCAGGCGACTCATTCCACGACTGGCTCAACGGCACGTTCGAGCAACCCGGGCTGCGAGATCAGGTGAGAAGGGCTCTGTCCAGTCCGGATGGTGACCTCGCGGCCCCGGATCCCCCTACCATGCTCACCGGGGTTGGCGGCCGCCGCAAGGCCACGCTCACCTGGACCCCATCGCCCGAGACGTGGGGCGAAGGCCCGGACGGCCAGACTGGCGTCGCCTTCTACGAGATCCAGCGCCGTACCGGAACGAATGGTCCGTTCGTGGCGGTGGAGCACGTCGCGGACAACGTGGTCACGTTCACGGAGGCGCCGGCCCGGGGCAGTTACGAATACCGGCTGGTGGCAGTGGACGGTGCCGGGAACACCGGCCCGTTCAGCGACGTGGTACCGGTCACCGTCACCTGACTGAGCCACCGCGCAACTCCGCCGATGTCCTCGGGACCTGGACAGCGGGTTTCCATGCGTTCGACGGGACCACCGACGGCGGCCATCTGTGCGAAGGTGGCACCGACCATTTCCGACCGTGGAGGTGCCAGGTGTTGTCCTATCGGGTGTTGGACCTGACCGATGAGCGGGGTCAGCTCTGCGGCAAGCTGTTGGCCGACCTCGGCGCCGACGTGGTGCTGGTGGAACCACCCGGAGGCAGCTCGTCCCGCGCCCTCGGCCCCTTCGCCGGGGACCAGGTGGCTCCCGACCGCAGCCTGTACCACTGGGCCTTCAATCGGGGCAAGCAATCGATTGTGGTCGATCTGCACACCGAGGCCGGCCGGGCCACGTTGCTGGGCCTGGTCGAACAGGCCGATCTGTTGGTCGAGTCCTTCGACCCCGGCGTGCTCGAGGGCCTCGGCCTGGGCCATGACGTGCTGGCCCGGGCCAACACCCGCCTGGTCCACGCCGCCATCACCGCCTTTGGCAGCGACGGCCCCAAGGCGCATTGGCCGGCCACCGACCTGACGCTGGCGGCGGCCTCCGGTTACAGCAGCCTCACGGGGGACAGTGACCGGGCGCCGTTGCGCATCACCGTGCCTCAGGTGTTCCACCATGCCGCGGCGGATGCTGCGGGTGCGGCGCTGGCGGCGTTGTACGAGCGGGATCACCAGTCCGGGCTGGGCCAATTCATCGACATCTCGGCCCAGCAATCTCACAGCGTGTGCAGCCAGTCCTTTCTGCTGTGTGAACCGGGCCACTCCGGTGGGGCCAGCCGGGAGGCCGGGGGCATCCGCATGGCCGGCCTGGACACCAAGGTGCAACTGCTGTGGCCCTGCAAGGACGGTCAGGTGTCCGTCACGTTTCTGTTCGGGGTGTCCATGGGGCCCTTCACCCGGAACCTCATGGAATGGATCTACGAAGAAGGCTTCTGCGATGAGCCGACCCGGGACAAGGACTGGATCAACTACGGCTCCATGCTCTACGACGGCGGGGAGCCGATCGCTGAGTACGAGCGGATCAAACAGATCGTCCATGATTTCCTGGCCACCAAGACCAAAGCCGAGCTGTATGACGCCACGTTCACCCGTCGGCTGCTGATCGCCCCGGTGGTGACCATGGCGGAGCTGGTGGCCAGCGGGCACTTCGCGGCGCGCCACTTCTGGCACGACGCCGACGCCGGACCATTCGGTACGGTACGCACGGCGGGGGCGTTCGCCAAGTTCTCCGCCGCACCGCTGCCCAACACACCGCTCAGTACGGCGATCGGAGCGGCGGTGACCAAGGCATCGGCCACCGAGAAGATCTGGGCCCGTCCGGCCCCCTCCGCTGTGACGCCCGCCCCGGCCGCGGGCGCCCCCGACCCGACCAGACCCGTCCGTCCGCTGGAAGGGCTCAAGATCTGCGATTTCATGTGGGTTTTCGCCGGGCCGTACTGCAGTCGAATGCTGGCCGATCTGGGGGCCACCGTGATCCGCATTGAATCCAGCCGGCGCCAGGACACCCTGCGCACCGCCGGCAACTTCCAGGACAACAAGATCCACCCCGACTGGGCGATGCAGTTCACCAATGTCAACGCCGGCAAGCGCTCCATTGCGTTGGATCTGGCCAACCCCGCCGGCCGGGAGGTGGCGCTGGACCTGGTGCGCTGGGCCGATGTCACCATGGAATCGTTCACGCCCAAAGCCATGACCAACTTCGGATTCGACTACGAATCGTTGCGGGCCCACAAGGCGGATCTGATCATGACGTCGAGTTGCCTGATGGGTCACTACGGACCGCAGTCCAGCCTGGCCGGGTTCGGCACCATGGCCGCGGCGGTATCAGGCTGGTTTCACGTCACCGGCTGGCCCGATCGTCTGCCCGGCGGACCGTTCAGCGCTTACACCGACTATGTGTCGCCGCGCCTGCTGCTGCCAGCGGTGTTCGCCGCATTGGAGCATCGCCGCCGAACCGGCGAAGGTCAGTACATCGATCTGTCCCAAGCCGAGGCGTCACTCCAGTTCATGGGCCAGGCCGTGCTCGATTACACCGTCAACGGCCGCGTCGCTGAACGCGCCGGTAACGACGACGCGGTGTTCGCGCCCCACGGCACCTACCGGGCTCGGGGCAGCGACCAATGGGTGGCCATTGCCATCACCGGTGACGAACCGTGGCGGGCCCTGTGCCAGGTGCTGGAGAGAAACGACCTGTCCGGTCTCGATCTGGAGACGCGCCGCGACCGCCGACGGGAGCTGGATCAGATCATCGAACGCTGGACAATTGGACTGTCACCACTGGAGGCCCAGAGCCGGCTCATCGCGCTGGGCGTCGCGGCCCATCAGGTGCAGAACACGGTGGAGGCGTTCAACGATCCGCAATTGCTCCACCGTGGCCATTTCGTGGAGGTGCCCCACAGCGTGATGGGCCAGACATGGGTGGAGGGCAGCCGCTACCGGTTGTCCCGCACCCCGGCGCTCGTCGGCGCTCCGCCAGCGCTGGGCGAACACAACTGGGAGGTCCTCACCGAGGTGTTGGGCTACGACGAGGACCGGGCCACGGAGGTGGCGGCGGCCGGCGCGTTCGAATAGCCGCGCCGGCCGCCGCCGATCCTCATCAGCCGGGACCGGTCATCCCGGACCGGCGTTCGGCCTCGATCACGGCGGGGTCGCGCTCCGCGGTTGGGCCGTACCCGCCGCCGCCGGGGAACTCCAGGAGCACACGTTCACCGGCGGGGATCACGTTGCGCCCCACCGATGCCAGTGCTTCGCCGCTACCGACCAGGCTCAACCCACCGCAGGCGCCGGGCTCGCCGCCTTCACGGCCCCGGGCGGGATGCACCACCCGCTCGTAGGTACACGCCAGGGTGAACGGTTCATTTTCCAGACTGCCGAGCTCCACCACCTGGCCGTGCCCACCCCTGAACCGTCCCGCGCCACCGCTGCCAGGGCGCAACTCCTTGCGCCAGTAGATGATGGGGGTGATGGCCTCATTGATCTCAACGGGCATGTTGCGCACGCCGGAGGGGAAGGCGGTGGCCGACAGTCCGTCCTTGGTGGGCCGGGCCCCGGCGCCCCCGGAATGGAACGACATCAGGTTCCACCGACGACGCCCTCCACCATCCCCCGAAGTGTGGAACCCGGTGGCCACGATGTTCCACAACGACGAGGTGCCCTCGGCGGGGACCCGACCGGGCAGGAACTGGTGCAGGCAGCCGAACACGGTGTCGGGCAGCATCTGGCCCACGACGTGACGGGCGTTCACGGCGTGGGGGTGGGGCGCATTGAGCAGGCACCCCTGGGGCGCAGTGACCTTGATCATCTCCAGCGAACCGGCGTTGTTGGGCACGTCGGGCCCGATGATGCAGCGCACCCCAAAGCTGGTGTAGGCATCGGTGTAGGCCATGGGCACGTTGATGCCGCAGTCCTGCGCCGGTGACGTGCCGCTGAAATCAACCCCGATGCGGCCCTCCCCCACGGCCACGGTGCACACCAGATCCAGCGGCCCGCTCACCCCGTCGATGCGCATCTGGTTGTGCCACGTACCCACCGGTAGGGCGGAGATGCGTTCCAGCATGGCCCGGCGGGAACTATCCAGAATGTAGCGACCGAGGGCATCGAGATCGTCGAGGTCGTATTCGGCCAGCATCTCCAGCAACCGCCGGCCACCGATGTCGTTGCAGGCCGCCAGCGAGTACACGTCGCCTTCCACCTGTACCGGCTCGCGCACGTTGGCCCGGATGATGCGCAACACGGTCTCGTCGAGCACGGTCTGACCGTCTGGCCCGGCGCGGCCCAACTGCAGGATCGGTAGGTACAAACCCTCGTGGAAGATCTCCCGACCGTCGGTGGAGAACCCGACCCCACCGATGTCCACCACATGAGAGGTGCAGGCGAACAGCGCCACCAACTTGCCCCGCCAGAACGTGGGGCTGACCACCACGAAATCGAACAGATGCCCGGTGCCCTTCCACGGGTCGTTGGTGAGGAACACATCACCGGGGGCCATGGTCGACGCGGGAAACTCACGAAGGAAGTGCCCCACGGACGCGGCCATCGAGTTGATGTGGCCGGGGGTGCCGGTGACCGCTTGGGCCAACATCGCACCCTGGGGATCGAACACCCCCGCTGACAGGTCTCCCGCCTCACGGGTGGAGGTGGAAAACGCGCTGCGAACCAGGGTTCGGGCCTGCTCCTCGACCACCGCGATCAGCCGCTGCCACATCACCTGCTGGCGGATCTGCTCCAGGCCCACCGCCCCCTGACCCACGCCGTACGAGGGGGCCGAGCTCACCGTTGTGCTCATGGCCCCATGCTAGGCCCGGGCCGGTTGGGACCGATCAGCGACGACGGGCGTGCGTGGCCCATCGGCAACAGCATCCTGCGGCCGGCCCAACAGGTGGCAGCTGGCGCGATGGGTGGCGCCGAGCTGCACCATGGTCGGCTCCTCGGTGGCGCAACGATCGAAGGCGTGGGGGCAACGCGGATGGAATCGACAGCCGCTCGGTATGTGCAGCGCGCTCGGGACCTCTCCGGTCACCGGCGGGGCTTGACGCTGCTCGTCGGGATGGTAGGGCAACGCAGCGGCGAACAACGCCTGGGTGTAGGGGTGGCGCGGCTCGGTGGCCACCGTCAGGCTCTCCCCGATCTCGCACAGCCGGCCCAGGTACATGACACCGACCCGGTGGGACAGGTGGGACACGGTGGCCAGATCGTGGCCGATGTAGAGGTAGCTGACGCCCAGCTCCCTTTGCAGTTGCTCGAGCAGCGTGATGATCTGGGCCCGTATCGACACGTCGAGCGCCGATACCGCCTCATCGAGCACCAGCAGGCGAGCGTCGGTAGCCAGGGCGCGGGCGATGGCGATGCGTTGACGCTGCCCGCCGCTGAACTCATGGGGAAAGAGCCGGGCGTGATCGGGCCGCATGCCGACCAGCTCCAACACCTCGCCCACGCGGGTGGCGATCTGGGCCTTGGTCTTCGACGTGTGGATCTCCAGTGGCTCACCAATGATGTCCCGCACCCGCATCCGGGGACTGAGCGAGCCGAAGGGGTCCTGGAACACGGCCTGCACGGCGCGGCGGTACCCCAGTAGGTCCCGGCCCGTCAGTGTGGCCACATCGACCCCGTCGAAGAAGATGTGACCGCTGGTGGGTGCCTCGATGCGCAGGATCAGCTTGGCGATGGTGGTCTTGCCACAGCCGGACTCACCCACCAAGCCGAAGGTCTCGCCTTTGGCAACCACGAAGCTCACATCGTCGACCGCTTTGACCTGTCCCTTGCCGCCCCCCAGCCCGAACAGCGAACGTCCGGCGGCGTAGTACTTGGCCAGGTTGCGGACTTCCAACACGGTGGTGTCCGATCCGGTGTCGAAGCTGACAGCATCGCGGCTCATGGCGCCACGCTCCCGGGTGCCGCGGCCAGGATTCCGCGGTCATGGACCCGCACGCAGGCCGCCCGATGGTGTTGGCCCACCTCGACCAATGGCGGCACCGCGGTCAGGCAGCGTTCCTCAGCGAAGGTGCAGCGGGGTGCGAAAGCGCAACCCGGTGCCAGATCAGCCAGGTTCGGTGGCTGCCCGTCAATGCGATACAGCGGTTCCTTGCTACCCATCTTGGGCACCGAGCGCAACAGGGCCTCAGCATAAGGATGGCGGGGGCGGGAGAACACGTCACGGACCGGTCCGTGCTCCACCGCCTTGCCGGCGTACATCACCACCACCTCGTCACACATCTTGGCCACGATGCCCAGATCATGGGTGACGAAGATCAGCCCCACACCGGTCTCGCGTTGAAGATGCTTCAACAGATCGAGGTATTGCGCCTGAATGGTGACATCCAGGCTGGTGGTCGGCTCGTCGGCGATGATCACCTTGGGATCCGCGGAGAGAGCGATGGCACCGGCGATGCGTTGGCGCATGCCGCCGGACATCTGGTGGGGATACTCACCCATGCGCACCTCCGGCGAGGGGATGCGCACGGCCTGCAGCAAGGACCGAACCTTCTCACGCAACGTGGCCCCACGCAGCTTGCGATGGTGCATCGCCGGTTCCCGTACCTGGTCCTCTACGGTGAACAACGGGTTGAGCGACGCCATCGGATCCTGCAGGATCATGGCGATCTCGTTGCCCCGGATCCGTTGCATCTGTCGCTCCGAAAGCTGCATCAGGTCCTCACCGGCCAACAACACCTGACCGCTGGTGACGTTGGCGCCCCGGGGCAGCAAGCGAACGATCGATAAGCAAGTCGTGGTCTTGCCACAGCCCGACTCACCCACCAGCCCGATGGTCTGGCCTTCCTCGAGTGTGAAGCTGACGCCATCCACAGCCCGCAGCACGCGCGTCCCGCCGAACGTGCGGTACTCGGTGCGCAGATCCCGCACCTCGAGCAAAGGCGAACCCATGGGGCCACTCCTTGTGGAGCCGAGCCGGAACGCGTGTCACCACCCCGGCGATGGGCGGAGCGTAGCGGTCCCGGTTGAACGGCGCGTGAAATTCTCGTTGCCGCCAAGCACGCCGAGGGGTACCATCCCGCCAGCTAACGCGCCGAAACCCTTTGGTCACTGCCGAAGGACGGCGAGGAACGGGGGGTTCCCGATGGTCATGCGTCGTCGTCTTGTGGGCGTACTCGCCGCGCTGCTCCTGGTGGCCGGTGCCTGCTCCTCGGACTCGGAATCGGACAGTGGGCAGCAACAGACGGCTCAGACCGATCCCATCGAAGCCCAGAACGCCCTGACCACGCTTCCCGCAGATCAGGTGTCGACCACCACCACCGGGCCTCGCAAGGAATCCACCGGGAAACTGGTGTACGGGTGGCACACCGCGCTGACCCCGGCCTGGCTGGACCCGCAGGACTCGGGCAACGTCATCACCGCCTTCGGTTTCATGTATGCCATCCATGACTCCATGGTCAAATCTTTCCCCGGCAACCCCCTGCAGCCCAGCCTGGCGGAGTCCTTCGAGATCGCCGATGACTTCAAGAGCGCATCCTTCGTGATCAGGGAGGGGGCCAAGTTCCACAACGGGGCGCCGGTCACGTCAGATGATGTCGAGTTCACGTACATGAACTATCGGGGCACCCAGAACAAGCTGTTCAAGGACAAGCTCGACCGGATTGAGAAGACGGACGCCAGGAACATCACGTTCCACTTCAAGGAGCCGTTCGTCGACTTCCTCATCCTCTACGGCACCCCGGCCACCGGCATCGGCTGGATCGTGCCCAAGGCCTACTACGAGCAGGTGGGTCCCGACGGTTTCAAGCAGAACCCCATCGGCGCCGGTCCCTACAAGCTGATCCGCAACACTTCCAACACCGAGCTCGAGCTGGAGGCGTTCGCCGACTACTGGCGCAAGTCGCCCGAGATCAAGACCATCATCTACAAGATCATCACCGATGACGCTACCCGGTTCGCGGCCCTGCAGACCGGTGAGATCGACATGATGAACGTGGTGCAGGGCGCCCTGCTCGAAGCAGCCAAGGCCAACAAGAACATCAAATTGCTCCAGCGCTCCACCACCGGGTTCTGGCTGGAGTTCCCCGGTTGGGAGAAGCCCGACTCGCCGTTCCACGACGTGCGGGTGCGCCAAGCGGTATCCCTGGCCCTCAACCGCCAGGAGATCAACGTCGCCGAGAGCGGCGGTTTCGCCCGCATCAACGGCGGCAACTGGGGCACGTTCGACACCGCCGGCGCCCTGCAGGAGTCCGACATCAAGCCCGCCTGGTACGAGTACAACGTCGATAAGGCCAAGAAGCTGATGGCCGAGGCCGGTTACGCCGAAGGATTCGAGGTGGCGCAGCTCACCCCGCTGGCGCCGTACTACCCGCTGGCCGAACGGGTCATCACCCAGCTGGCCGCCATCGGCATCCGGACCAAGCTGAACCGCATGGAACGGGCTGCCTTCGTGGAGGCCCTCACCAAGGGACCCGACGCGCTGCCGGGCATCATCTTGAACATCAGCGGGCTGAACGGTGACATGGCTGCTCGCTGGCGGGCCTTCGCCATGTGCAAGGAAGGCATCTATGGCGGCAGCTCACGGACCTGCATCCCCGAGCTCGACGCCAAGTTCAAGACCGACTACGAGGCGTCCGTTGACCCCGACCAGCGGGACAAGGTGATGAAGGAGCTTCAGATCTCCTTCAACGACATGTACGTGTTCCCATACGTGTACAACATCGGTCTCACCATGGCCCAGGGCCCTCGGGTGGTGAACCCGCCGGAGGACGTGTGGTTCTCCATCCCGCAGTATCCGTACATCTATCCGTTCGAGGACGTGAAGGTCACCGGCTGAGCCGGTAGCCGCGAGCGAGGAGGCTGCAGCGTGCTCAAGTACATCGCCAGGCGGGTGGTCTACAGCATCATCACGTTGCTGCTGTTGACCCTGACCGTGTTTCTCATCGTGCGAGCCACCGGAGACCCGGCCCGGGTCATCGCCGGGGCGGAAGCCAGCGCCGAGGAGGTAGAGGTCATCCGCGCCGACCTGGGTCTGGACCGGCCGCTGGTGCAGCAGTACGGCAGCTTCATCGGGGACCTGGTGCAGGGCGACCTGGGGCGATCATTCCACTTCCATCAAGGCGTTTTGGAGGTGTACCTGGATCGCCTGCCCCGTTCAGTGCTGCTGGCCGTCACCGCCTTCACGCTGTCACTGGTCATCGGCGTGCCGGCCGGTGTGCTCACCGCTGTCAGACCCCGGGGGCCCGCCGCCCGGGGGTTCAAGTTCGTGGCCCTCACCGGGGTGTCGGTCCCGAACTTTGTGATCGCCACCACGCTCATCTTCATCTTCTCGGTGAAGCTGGGGTGGTTGCCCACTTCGGGGTCGGGCAGCGCCACCCAGCTCGTGATGCCCACCATCGCCCTGGGCTGGTATTTCGCCGCGGCCACCATGCGGCTGACGCAATCGTCCATGTTGGAGGTGTTGCGCAGCGACTACGTGAAGTTGGCCCGGCTCAAGGGCGTGCCCGAAAAGCTGGTGATCCTCAAACACGCCCTCAAGAACTCCTTGATCCCGGTGCTCACGTTGAGCGCGGTGAACTTCGTGGTGATGGTCAACGTTGCGGTGGTGATTGAGTCCATCTTCGCATGGCCCGGCATCGGTGATCTGGTGTTTGTCGGCATCAACCAGCGGGACTTCCCCCTTGTGCAGGGTGTGCTGCTCATGGGCGGGGTCATGGTCGTGGCGGTGAACCTGTTGCTCGACATCACCTACGCCTGGCTCGACCCCCGCATCCGGCTGGACCGCTGACGTTGAGAGAGGCTCGCCGCCATGGCCATCGTCGTTTCCCCGTTTGATCCGACCCGGATCCGCACCCGCACCCGATTGGGCGGCTACCTGCAGGGCGCCCCGGCGGTGCCGCTGGTGATCATCTTGGCGCTGGTCATCGTCGCGGTGCTCGCCCCGTGGATCGCGCCGCATGATCCACTGAAGGCGTTGCCGGGGATTCCCAGCACCACCGGGCCGGTGTGGGAGACGGGGAACTGGTCGGCCATCTTCGGCACCGACATCCAGGGACGTTGCATCCTCAGCCGGGTCATCCACGGGACGCGGGTTTCGCTGTTGATCGGCGTGGTGGGCACCGTCGTGGCCGGCTCGGTAGGCATGCTGGTGGGTGTGGTCGCCGGTTACCTCGGCGGTTTCGTGGATCAGGCGCTGATGCGGATCGTGGACGCCTGGCTGGCGCTGCCGGCGTTGCTGTTCGCTCTGTTCCTGGCGTTGGTGTTCGGGGACCGGCTGGGCATCTGGTCCATCGTGATCATCCTGGGCGCGGTGTTCTGGACCCGCTACGCCCGGGTCATCCGCGGCGAGGTGTTGAGCCTCCGTGAGCGTGATTTCGTGCGCCTGGCTCAAGTGGCGGGGGCGAGCCGCTGGCGGGTGATGCGACGCCACATCGTGCCCAACGTGTTGAACACCTGGATGGTGCTGGCCAGCCTGACCGTGGGGGTGGTGATCATCCTGGAGGCCACGCTGTCCTTTCTCGGCCTGGGGGTGCGTCCGCCGGACCCGGCATGGGGCAGCATGATCGCCGAGGCCCGCATTCCGCTCATCACCGGGAAGTGGGTGCCGGTGGCGGCCCCGGCGGTGCCCATCGCCCTCACCGTGTTCGCCTTCAACCTGTTGGGAGACTGGCTCCGGGTGCGCCTGGATCCCACCCAGCGCAATCTGTAACTTTCCTCATCCCGGCCGCCCGTCGTCTGTCACCGGAAACGAGCCGGGAGGTATGGTGCGGAGTCGAGCGGTGGCGTGGTGGCGCTGATGAGGGCCGCAGCCAGCCGTCCGGCGGCGGGGGCGGTTTGGATGCCGAAGCCGCCCTGGCCCACCAGCCAGAACCAACCCGGATGGGCCGGATCGGGGCCGATGACCAGGTTGCGGTCCGGGGAGAACGTGCGGAGGCCGGCCCAGCTGCTGCGAATGGCCAGGACATTCAGAGTGGTATGCCGGTTGACCCGCTCGATGCCGAGGGCCACGTCGAGCTCCTCGGGGCGGGCGTCGCACGGTGGCGAGGGTGTCTCGTCGGCCGGAGAGCACAAGAACTGCTCCCCCTCCGGCTTCACGTACCATCGTTCATCCACATCGATCACGGCGGGCCAGCGGGCCGATCCCGTACCATGGGGTGTGGCGGCCCCCGTGAAACCGGCCACGGTGAAGATCGTGCGGCGCAACGGTTTCAGCCCGATCGGGCCGACCCCGGCGCTGGCCGCCACCTCGTCACCCCAGGCGCCGGCGGCGTCGAGCACGGACCCGGCATCGATGCTCAGCTGTGGCGTACGGACCTGCCAACGACCGCTGGCGGTGGGTTCGGCGGACAATACGGGCCAGGCGGTCTCGATGCGGGCGCCATGGTTGCGGGCCCGCCGCCGCAAGTCCTCGTGCAAAGCCGCCACGTCAATGTCCGCAGCCCCGTCGTGACGGACCGCGCCGGCGATCACCTCCGGGCGCAGCAGAGGCGCGAACGCCACGGCTTCTGCAGCGTTGAGGCTGATGGCGGGGCTCCCGGCGGCGACGGCCTCCCGGTGATGACGTTCCAGGCTGTCGAGTTGGTCATGCCGGGCCACGATCAACATGGGTCGGGGGCTGAGAAACGGCTCCAGCTCGGTCCGACTGGCCAGGGCCAGATCCCGGATGGCGGCGCCGCCGTAGTCACGAATCCACAGCGCTGCTGAACGCCCGGTGGTGTGATGGGTCAGCGTGGTCTCCCGCTCGGCCAGCACCACCGTAGCCCCGGCCTCCGCCAACGCCGCGGCGGCGCCCATGCCGGCAATCCCGCCACCCACCACCAGCACGTCACAACCGCGGATCATCGCCGGTCCGGGAGCGGTTGAGGGCTGCGGTCGATGATCAGGTTGCCATCAGAGTCCACGCCGCACACGAACCCGGCGCCGACGACGGTGGTGGTCTGATCCTCGATCACCAGCGCCGGGCCCGCCACCGCCGTGGTCATGTCCATCTTGGCCCGGTCCACCACCAGATGGGACATCCAGCAGGCCTTTCCGGCGTCGAACGCCATCCTGATCGGTACGTCACCGGCGGGCCCCACGTTGGCAGGGGCCACCAGCGTGCCAACCTGCAGAGTCGGAGCGGGCTCGGTCTCGGTCGACAGGGTGAGCATCCACGACAACACCTCGACCGCGAGGTTGGGGATGATGCGGGCGAACGTGGCGTGATAGGCCGCCTCGAAGCGTTGGTGCAACTCGTGCGCTTCCACCGACGCGACGCAGCCAGCGGGAAGGGTCACCTCAACCTCGTGGCCCTGACCGACATAGCGCATGGCGGCGCGGTACTGGGCCACTGTGTTCGCCCCGGGTGCGGCGGAACCGATCACCGCAGCCGCCTCCTCTCCCAATGAGCGCAACACGTCGAGCACCGCACGTTCATCCAGAGCGTCGAGCCGTTGGTAGCGGGTTCGCACCGCCTCGTAGGCCACCGGGGCCCGCAGGAAGCCGATGGCCGACCCAACCCCGGCACCAGCGGGGACGATGATGCGGTCGATGCCCAGCTTGTCCGCCAAACGGCAGGCGTGCAGCGGCGCCGCCCCACCGAAGGCCACCATGGTGCATCGCCGCACGTCCCGGCCCTTCTCCACCGCGTGGACCCGGGCCGCGGCGGCCATGTTCTCCTCCACCACCTCGGCCACCGCATACGCCGCCAACGTCACCCCCTCCGCCGGCCGTCCCTCCGCCATACCGCCCAGCATGTCAGCCGAAAGCCCATTCGGTATGGTACTACCAGGTGTGGTACCACCCGGTACCATACCACCCGGTACCATACCACCTCGCATGTTGTCACCTGTTAACGGGCGATTCGACGTCGATTCGCCGAAAGCGCCGGGCCCCGCTCCCGCCGCCATACCTAATGGTACGGCAAGGTGGGTCAGCAGCGATCGGCGGGAGGCGTCGGCGTCAAGCGCCATCCGACCGCCGGCGAAGTAGTGGGCGTCGAGCCTTCCCAGCATCAGGTCGGCGTCGGTCACCGCGGGCTCGGTGCCGCCGCGCCCGTAACAGGCCGGCCCCGGCTCGCTGCCGGCGCTGTCGGGGCCCACTGCCACCCGGCCCAACCCGTCGACCCGGGCCAGCGAGCCGCCGCCGGCACCGATCTCCACCATGTCGATCACCGGGATGCGCAACGGCAGGCCCGAACCCCGCAGGAACCGGTATCGGCGGGCCACCTCGAAATCCCGGGCGGTGGCCGGCACCCCGTTCTCCACCAGGCACAGTTTGGCCGTGGTGCCGCCCATGTCGAAGCTCAACAGTCGGTCGATCCCGTGCTGACGGGCCAACCTCGCCGCCAGGATGGCGCCACCGGCAGGGCCGCTCTCGACCAACATCACCGGCCGGCGCAGGGCCTGATCCAACGTGCACAGCCCACCCGATGATTGCAACAAGAAGAACGGGGCCTGCACCCCCAGTTGCAACAGGCCGGCTTCCAAACGGCGCAAATACCCCGCCATCAACGGCTGAACATAGGCATTGGCGCACGCAGTGGAGAATCGCTCATACTCCCGGATCTCGGGGCAGACCTCCGAGGCCAACGTCACCCACACCCCCGGCAGGCACTCCGCCAGCAGGTCGGCGGCGCGCCGCTCGTGAGCTGGTGCGACATAGGCGTGCAGGAACCCGATGGCCACCGACTCCACCTCGGCGGCCCGAAACACCTCAGCGGCGGCCCGAACCTCACCCTCGTGAAGGGGGACGAGCACCTCGCCCCGCGCCGAATGCCGCTCGGCCACCCCAAGGCGCAGCTCCCTTGGAACCAGGGGCTCGGGCCGCTCCATTTGCAGGTCGTATTGCTCGAAGCGGTCCTCGTGGGCGATCTCCAGGGTGTCACGAAACCCCGCCGTGGTGAGCAACCCGGTGCGGGCCCCCTTGCGTTCGATGAGGGCGTTGGTGGCCAACGTGGTGCCATGCACGAACAGCGCCACCTCCCCCGCGGCCACACCCGCCGCGGTCAGCACCGTTTCAATAGCGTCCAGTACAGCGAGTTCGGGAGCGGCGGCGGTGGTCAGCACCTTGGCGGTGTGCAGGCGCCCGTCCCGATCTTCCAACACCACGTCGGTGAACGTGCCGCCGATGTCAGCCGCCAACCGAACCATACCCATAGGTACAGCGGCGCTCATGTGGGGAGGGCGTCGATGATGGCCAAGGCGAAGGCATCGGTGGTGGCGTCACCGCCCTGGTCCCGGGGAAGCGTTCGACCCTCGGCGTAGACCGCGCTCACCGCCTCGTCCACCTTGGCACCAATGTCGGGCTGGCCGACGTAGCGCAACATCCAGGCGCCAGCCAGCAGCAACGCCGTGGGGTTGACCCACGCCGCCTGATCAGCGGGCGGGGGCGCGCCCTGGGGAGCCTCGAAGTAGGCGAAATCGTCTCCGAAACATCCCGATGGGGTGACCGTCATGCCGCCGACCTGCCCGGCGCCGCCGTCGGCCAAGATGTCCCCGTACTGGTTCGGCAGGAGGACCACATCGAAATCCTGCGGTCGCAACGCCAGCCGATGGGCCAGATCATCCACGATCACCGTCTCCACCTGAAGCGGGTACCCAACGGCGATCTCGTTGCAGACATCAGCGAAGAACCTGTCCGTCACCGCCATCATGTTGGTCTTGGCGCCTATGGTCAGCAGCCCGGGATAGCCCCGAGCCTTACGGGTCATGGCTTCTTCACAGGCCCGGCGGGCGATGCGCTCGGTGAAGTCCCGGGTGATGACCTTGACCGCGTAACGGCCCTCCATACCGGGTGGCATGCGGACCCCGCGGACGGTGTCGGCCAGGCCGCTGGCGCGCAGTTGGGCCACATCGCCCTCGAAGCCGATGTAGAGATCCTCGTGGCTTTCCCGAACGATCAGGTAGTCGATGCCCTCAGGCCGGGAGTAGGGCGAGGCGAACCCCGGCCGCCACTGCACCGGGCGCAGGTTGGCCCACGTCCCCCGCCCATAACGGAGGTGCATGACCCCGGGGGTGATCCCGCCGGTGGAGCCCAACAGCACCGAGTCAGCAGCGTCGAGGCCCGGGTGCACGGCGGCCACGCGCTCGGCGGCCGTCAGCGGCTTCAGGTCGGTGCCGGAGGGCAGCTCATCCCACTCGACATCGGCGCCAGCGGCCCGCAGCACAGCCAGCGCTGCCGCCATGGCCCCGGGCGAGGCCCCGTCTCCCGGCAGCACCGCCACCCGGGGACGCGGCGACGGCGTTGGGTCACTGGTCATGGCACTCCACCCATCGACGTTCGCCCGGCGGTCGCGGGCCGTTGGCGGTCACCCTAGTCAGGGCCCCCAGTAAGCCGCGGTTGCGAGGTCCGTTCCACCGACGTGCCACGGTGCGTGATGGCTCCACCCCACCGGGCAACTCCGGTGTCGTGCTGATGGCCCGCTGGAGCCGAGCGACGTGGTGCTAGACCGACCCTGTGCCCCCGCCGTCACCGCGCCCGGACCCGGCGCCAGGCGAACCGGCGACGGATCAGACCCCGGCTGTGATGGCCACGACCCGGGGCGGGCCGCTGCGGGCGTTGCGAACCCGCAACTACCGGCTGTTCTTCATGGGGCAGGTGCTGTCCGTGATCGGCACCTGGACCCAGAACACCGCCCTGGCCTGGATCCTGTTACAGGAAGGCGACGAGCTGGGGTTCGGGCTGATCGTGGCCCTGCAGTTCACCCCGTTGCTGCTGCTGGGGGCATGGGCTGGAGCCATCGCCGACAGATCCGACAAACCTCGGATGCTGCAGCGCACCAACACCGTCGCCGCAGTGTTGGCGCTCGTCATGGCGGTCATCGTGTCCTCGGGGCACCGCGCCCTGCCGGTGCTGGGGACCCTGGTGTTGTTGGGCGGGTGCGCCGCCGCCTTTGAGACCCCGACCCGTCAGGCGATGGCCGCGGAGCTAGTCCCGCCAGCGGACCTGCCCAGCGCCGTCGGCCTCAACGGCGCCATCATGACCAGCTCCCGGCTGGTGGGCTCGGCCCTGGCCGGCGTGCTGATCAGCACCGTCGGCGCCGAGCTGTGCCTCTATCTGAACGCGGTGTCATTCCTGGCGGTGGTGGTGGCCATGGCCGCCATCCGCCGGGAGGACCTGCAACCACGCCGCCGGGCCGCGCCCGGCAAGGGACAGATTCGCCTGGGGTTGCGCTACGCGGCCCGGGAACCCGAGGTGCGGCTGCCGTTGACGGCCATGGCCGTTATCGGCACGCTGGCACTGAACCAGCAGGTCACCACGCCGTTGCTGGCCCGCCAGACCTTCCATGCGGGCCCCAGCCTGTTCGCCGCTTTCGGGGCCATCAGCGGTGCCGGGGCGCTGGCGGGAGCACTCACCGCGGCCAGTCGTCGTCAGGCCCGCGCCGCTTACATCGGCCAGTCGGCGCTGATGTTCGGCGCCGCCGCCATCGGGGTCAGCGCGGCGCCCGGCCCGGCGTCCGCCATGGTGTTGCTAGCGCTCACCAGCTTTGGCGCGTCCCAGTACGTGGCGGCCACCAACTCCCGGCTGCAGGCGGTGGCCGACCCGGCGTTCCGGGCCCGGGTGATCGCCCTCTACGCCATCTTGTTCCTGGGCTCCACCCCCATCGGCAGCCTGATCGTCAGCGCCATCTCCGCAGTGTCCAGCCCCCGGGTGGCCATCGGCATGGGCGGGGCCGTCACCGTGGCCACCGGTGCCGTGCAATGGACCGTCGCCCACCTGCTCCAGCGCCGCACACCACCGGCAGCACGGCCACACCCGGGCGTCGGCCCGACGGCGGAAACGGCGCTCGATGATCAGAGCCGGTCAGCTCCGCGGTGACCGGGCCACCCTGGAGGAAACGGCAACTCCCCCACCTGCAAATTCCACCGCCCACAACCTGCACCGACTCGCCCTCCTCCAGCGCCAACCCCTCCAGCAACCTGAAACACCCGACCAAACCAACCAACAGAACAGGGCCGACCAGCCCTGAACCAACTGCCCAACCTGGGCCCGCGTGCTGCATTCAGCTGAACACCACCCCACCCGCCACCACCCCCATCCCCCGCCGCTCATCCCGCGCACCTCACCGCGGGCCGGGCCCCGAGGGTGGGGTTGGGGCCCCGCCCGAGCGCCGCCAGGGAGGCGCCAGCCGACCGATCCGTGCACCCGCTCTAACTCGCCCGATGGGGGGAGGCGCCCTGGCGCCGTCGGGGGGCGCAGCCCCCCGTTCAGGCAACTCGCCCCGCCCGAGCGCCGCCAGGGAGGCGCCAGCCGACCGATCCGTGCACCCGCTCTAACTCGCCCGATGAGGGGAGGCGCCCTGGCGCCGTCAGGGGGCGCAGCCCCCCGTTCAGGCAACCCGCCCCGCCCGAGCGCCGCCAGGGAGGCGCCAGCCGACCGATCCGTGCACCCGCTCTAACTCGCCCGATGAGGGGAGGCGCCCTGGCGCCGTCGGGGGGCGCAGCCGCAGGCTAATCCCCGAGGGTGGGGTTGGGGCCCCGCCCGAGCGCCGCCAGGGAGGCGCCAGCCGACCGATCCGTGCACCCGCTCTAACTCGCCCGATGGGGGGAGGCGCCCTGGCGCCGTCGGGGGGCGCAGCCCCCCGTTCAGGCAACCCGCCCCGCCCGAGCGCCGCCAGGGAGGCGCCAGCCGACCGATCCGTGCACCCGCTCTAACTCGCCCGATGGGGGGAGGCGCCCTGGCGCCGTCGGGGGGCGCAGCCCCCCGTTCAAGAACAGTATCGTTCCGTCTGCGATCGCGGCAGCACCGCGGGACCCGCCCAGATGGGACCACGCAGACCACGGGGGAACGACGACCATGTTGACCGGCGAGCAATACAAGGACTCTCTGAACGATGGTCGGCTGACCTACTTCGAGGGCGACCGAATCGATGACCTGATCGGGCACTCCCTGTTGGGTCAGACCGCGGAGTTCACCGCTGCCTCCTACGACAAGTACTTCAACCCTGCACCGGGCGCCACCAGCCCGTTGCTCAGCGTGCCCCGCTCGGCCGAGGATCTGCGCGGCCTCATCCCGATGCTGCATGACGCCGGCATGATGGCCCATGTCACGTCGACATCCATCCAGACCCTGAAGACGGCGGCCGGCCGCATGGATGGCGTCAAACCCGAATACATCGAGCGGATGAACGCCTACATCGATGACGCCCAGCGACTCGACATCCGCATCACCCAATGCATCACTGACGCCAAGGGTGACCGCAGCCGTCCCCCCGGCAAGCAGGATGACGCCGACGCCTACGTGCACGTGGTCGAACGTCAGCGTGACGGGGTGGTCATCCGCGGCGCCAAGCTCCACATCACTGGGGCGTCCTTCGGCCATGACCTGCTGACCATCCCCACCAAGGCCATGAAGCCGGGCGAGGAAGAATGGTCCATCGCCTGCTCAATCCCGGTGAACAGTCCCGGGGTGCGTATCATCAACACCACCTACGCCCCCCGCCATGATGACACCCGGAGCTTCCCGGTGTCCTCGAAGTATCACTACCCCGAGGGGTTCGTGATCTTCGACGACGTGTTCGTCCCCAACGAGCGCATCTTCCTGGACGGCGAGACGTCCTACGCCGCGGTGTTCGCCCATTCCCTCGGTCTGTGGGAGCGCCTGGGTGGTCTGTCGGCGTTCGTGGATGAAGCCGATCAACTGGTGGGCCTGGCGCAATTGGTGGCGGAGGCCAACGGTACCGCCGGCATCAGCCACGTCAAGGAGAAGATCTCCGAGATGATCATCCACGCCACGCTGATCCGCTCCACGCTGGAAGCGGCACTGACCCATTGCAACATCGGACCGGAAGGTGCGGCGTTTCCCAACGAGCTGTATGTCAACGCCGGCAAGTTCCACGCTGCCGCCAATTACAACCAGATCGTGCGACATCTCCATGACATCGCCGGTGGTGCCGTGCTCACCACGCCATCGCCCGCCGACTTCGAGAATGCCGAGGTGGGCGCGCTGGCCCGCAAGTACATGTCCACCGGCAACGACGTGGACGGCGAGTACCGGGCTATGTTGATGCACACCATCCGGGATCTCACCGCGGATGCCTACGGCGGTTGGAAGTTCGTCACCAACCTCCAGGCCGGCGGCGGCTTGTACGCCCAACGCATCGTCACCCGGAGGCATTACGACATGGACCGGGCCAAGCGCGCCGCGCTGGCCCTCACCGGCATGTCGGAAAACGACGCCCACTGAGCCCGATCCGTCCCAGCGAAACTGACTGAGACCCCACCCTCCCCGCCTGACCTCCTGACCGCGGTCGGGCGCGTCGTCCGAGGGTGGGGTTGGGGCCCCGCCCGAGCGCCGCCAGGGACGCGCCAGCCGACCGATCCGTGCACCAGGCCAACTTCGCCCGATGGGGGGAGGCGCGCCAGCGCCGCCGGGGGGCGCAGCCCCACGTTCCAGGAGGTGCCCCGCCCGAGCGCCGCCAGCCGACCGATCCGTGCACCGGGTGAAGCTCGCCCGATGGGGGCGCAGCACGCCAGCGCCGCCGGAGGGCGCAGCCCCCCGTTTCAGGGGGTCATCCCCGAAGGTGGGGCAGGACCTCGGTGCCGAAGCGCCCGATGGTGTCGAACAGCGCACCTCGGGCCATGCCGCCGAGGTCGAACATGAACGAGAAGCGGTGCAGGCCCAACAGCTCGCTGACCGTGCCGATGCGATCGATCACCTCGGCCGGGCTGCCGCAGACCGCCGGACCGGCCAACATCGCCTCGTAGTCGAAGCCGATGCGGGGGGCGTGAGGGGTGTAGGCGGCCACCAGGTCCTGCACCCACAACCAGTACTGGCGGTAATGGGCTTCGAAGAACGAGCGGGCGGCCTCACCGGTGGCGGCCACGTGGCAGTGGGCGATGGCCCCTACCCGGGGATCACCGGCGTGGCCGAAACCGGCCCATGCCTCCCGGTAGGTCTCAGCCATGGGCTTGAACACCGCGGGGGCCGCGAACACGCTGGGCAGCATCAACGGCAAACCCAGCCGGGCTGCCAACAGCACGCTGTCACGGCTCGACCCGCCGCCGACCCACACCGGCAAATCCCCCACCGGCCGGGGTCGTGAGGTGAACCCGTCGAGCGCCGCCCTCAGACCGGCGGGATGGTGCACGTCCTCGTGGCGCAACAGCTTGACCAACAGCTCGACATGCTCGGCGAACAGTTCCTTGCTGCGCTTGGGATCCTGACCGAGATACTCAAAGGTACGGGCGAAGTAGCTGCCCCGGCCGGCCACGATCTCCGCCCGCCCGCCCGACAACACGTCCACGGTGGCGTAGTCCTCGGCCATGCGGACCGGGTCCAGGTTGGCGGCCAGGGTGACGCCGGTGGACAGCCGGATGCGCTGGGTGCGTTCACCGATGGCGGCCAACACCACTGGCGGGCAGGACAATTGGTAGCCGCTGCCGTGATGTTCGCCGAGATGAACCAGATCGAAACCCAGCTCCTCGGCCGCTACGCCCTGATCGACAATGATCCGGTGGCGCGTGGCGTCGCTCACCAAAGCCCCCGTTGCCGGGTCCGGCAGGACGTCACCGAGGGAAAGCAGCCCGATCTCCATCACGGGAAGCTAGCCCCACCCTCCCCGACCGATCCGCCAGAACCCGGACCCGGACCCGGAACTCGACCGCTCACCCCAGGCTGTCCGCCAGTTGCGGCTTCTCCCGCAGCGATCGCTTGAGCTCGGCCATGCCGGGGAACGTGGCCACCTCCCACACCGCATCCCACAGGCGGGTGGCCTCCTCACCGCGGGGCACCCGGCTGATGACCGGCCCGAAGAAGGAATGCTGTTGCCCATCACGGTTGAAGCTGATGATCGGGGTGCCCACATCCTTGCCGGTACGGGCCAGCGCCTCATCGGTCTCCGCCTGCAGAACGGCGTCCCAGTCCTCATCGTTGGCCGCGGCCAGATACCGCTCCTCGATGCCCACCGAGCGCAGGTACTCGGGGAAGCCCGCCTCCCAGTGCTCCACCATCTCCTTGCGCCTGCCATGCACGTGCAGGTCTCCGCCGAACTGCGTGTACAGGTCACCCATGGGACCGCGGCCCTCCGCGGCACGCACCGCCGCGGCCACCCGCAGCAGCTTCAAACCCGTCGTGTGGCCGGGGATGTAACCGGTCGGGAAGTCCTTCTCGTAGTCCTTGTTCTTGTTCAACAGCCGCAAGCTGATGAATCGCCAGTCCACCACCAGGTCGCGCTGGGCCGCCACCTCCGCCACCCAGCGAGAGGTGAGCCACGCCCAGGGACACACCGGATCCCAGAAGAACTCGACATCGACAGCGCGATCGGAGGTGTCAGACATGGCCGGCACGCTACCGCGAGGCGTGCTTCTCGTTGGTGGGTTCGACGGCGGCGGGTTCGATGGCGGCGACATCGATCTGGTGGTACAACGTCGAAGGCAGAAACAACGTGTCACCCGCATTCGGGGAGGACCGATCGTGTCCCTTTCCTTGGCCACCATGATCCGCTCGGCCTTCGGACCGGACGCGCCCGTACGGGTGGAGGTCGACGGTGCTCACGCCGGTCCCGTTGACGCGCCCGCCACGCTCACGGTGCGCAACGGCGCCGCTCTGGCCCACCTGGTGCGGGCGCCCGGCGAGTTGGGACTGGCCCGGGCTTATGTCAGCGGGGATCTCGACATTGACGGGGATCTCTACGGCTTGCTGCGGGCCCGGGCCACCGGAGAGACCATCCGGCTGGGTACGGCGGATCGGCTCCGTGTGCTGCGCCTTTTGGGCGTAGGTCCCTGGCGCCACCCGCCGGCGGTACCACCCGAGGAGGTGGACCTCGGCGGTCGTCTCGGCCGTCACAGCATCGGTCGGGACCGCCGGGCTATCAGCCACCACTACGACGTGGGCAACGAGTTCTACGTGCTCCTGCTGGGCCCATCCATGGTGTACTCCTGCGCCGTCTTCGAGCACGCCACCGACTCGTTGGAACAGGCCCAGTTCAACAAGATGGAGCTGATCTGCCGCAAGCTCGACCTCCAGTCCGGCATGCGCATGTTGGATGTGGGCTGTGGCTGGGGCAGTCTGCTGATGCACGCTGCCGCCCATCACGGGGTCCACGCGGTGGGGATCACGATCTCCGCTGAGCAGGCCGACCACGCCCGCCGTCGGGTGGCCGCCGCCGGTCTGGATGACCGTGTGGAGATCCGCCTCTGCGACTACCGGGAGATGGGCTCGGATCGTTTCGACGCCATCAGCTCCGTCGGGATGGCCGAGCACGTGGGCCGGGCCCGCCTGGCCGCATACTTCTCCACGCTCCACGGGCTGCTGCGCAACCAGGGCCGGCTGCTGAACCACCAGATCGGCATCGGAGCCGACGAGTCACGACCGGCCGGCACTCGCTCCTCCAAGCTCGGGCGCGACGGGTTCATGAATCGCTATGTGTTTCCCGACGGCGAACTGCACAATGTCGGGGAGCTGGTGGCAGTGGCCCAGGAACAGGGTCTCGAAGTGCGTCACCTGGAAGGCCTGCGGGAGCATTACGCCCTGACCGCCAGGGCCTGGGTGGCCAACCTCGAGGCCGATTGGGAGCGGGCGACGGCCCTGGTGGGCGAGGGCCGGGCCCGGGTGTGGCGGCTGTACCTGGTGGGCTCGGCCCTCGGTTTCGAGCTCGGCACCACCCAGGTCCACCAGGTGCTGGCCGTGCGCACCCCCACCGCGGGCTCCAAGCGAGGTCAGGCCGGCCAGCCCCTGCGCGACGTTTTCGAGCGCCGTCCGCTGTCGGCGACGGCACCGCTCGCCCACGGTGACCAGCAGCAACAGAAGCAGGAACGGCAGCCAACGGGTGGGGGCAACCCCGATCGCAACCGGGTGCTGGTCTCCGGCAACGGCCACGAGATCAACTGAACGTCCCCACCCGGCCGTCATGGGGCGGTTTCCGGACAACGAAACCATCCAACGTCAGCCGAATGTCAACGCACAGCGCTCGACTTGCCACGTTCCGTCGAAGTTCGCGGCGTTTGTGGCCTCGACCTTGTCCGGAAACCGCCCCATGGACCCACTGGCAGCCGAGAAACGTCTGAATTGCCCCTGCTGGAGGTGCCCGGACCAGCCCTGGCTGCACTAAGTTGACTGACGTATCAACACCTGTGGCTCTGAGCAGCCCAACGCATCACCCCGATGCGGCGGGAGAAGGACGGCAACCAGTGAGCGAGACCACCACGTACGACATCCACATCAAGGGTGGCACCATCGTCGATGGCACCCGCGTACCTCGTTATGAGGGTGATGTGTGGATCAAGGACGGCAAGATCGCCCAGATGGGCGGCCGGGCCAAGGGCAGCTCCGCCAAGACCATTGACGCCACCGGCAAGATCGTGGCTCCCGGCTTCATCGACCTGCACACCCACTATGACGCCCAGATCCGCTGGGATCCGTGGTGCACCATCTCCGGTTACCACGGGGTCACCTCGGTGGTGCTGGGCAACTGCGGCTTCGGCTTCGCCCCGGTCAAGCCGGACTTCATCGAGCGTTCCATGCTGACCATGGTCCGCACCGAGGCCATCCCCATGGCATCGATGAAGGAGGGCATGCTGCCCAAATGGGATTGGGAGACCATCCCCGAGTACCTCGACTCCCTGGAGCGGGCCCCCCTCGGCGTGAACTGCATCCAGTACATGCCCACCGCCTCCCTGATGATCTACGTGATGGGCCTGGAAGCCGCCAAGACCCGCCCGGCCACGGAGACCGAGCGCAAGGAGATGCAGCGCCTGCTCCATGAGGGCATGGACGCCGGGCTGTGCGGGTTCTCCATCCAACGCCTCGGCCCCAACTCCGTCCAGGCCGACTTCGACGGTTCGCCCATGGTCACGGACACCATGTGCGACGAGGACATCCTGGCCCTCGGTGAGGTGCTGGCGGAACGCGATGAGGGCTTCATCCAGCTGACCCAGGGCACCGGTGACATCAAGGCCGACATCGCCTTCATCGAGAAGTTGGCGGCGGTGGCCCAGCGGCCCATCCTGCACAACGCGGTGGCCCCCGCCCGCAAAGACCCTGAGGTCCATCGTCGCCCGCTGCGTTGGATCAACAAGGCCCGTGAGCAGGGCCTCAACATCTACGCTCAGTGCGGCACCGGTCGGGCCGGGTTCGCCTTCACGCTGGAGCACTGGAACCTGTACGACGCCTCCCCGGCGTGGCGGGCCATCACCACCGGCACCAAGGAAGAGCGCATGGCCAAGATGCGCGATCCCGAGCTGCGTGAGGCCGTGGTGGCGGAGTCCGAGGAAGCCGACCGTCGCCTGCGGGTCATCCAGGCCGGCGTCGGTGGCGATCCGGCGGGGCTCATCGTGCAGGGCGTGAACCGTCAGGCTGACATGCAGCAGTACGTCGGTCGCTCCATCGGCGACATCGCCACTGAACAGGGCAAGCACGTCATCGAGACCATGTTGGACCTGTCCCTCATGGGCGATCTGAATGTCGAGTTCCTGGGCCCGGACAAGGGCTCAAACGCTGCCTTCATGGCCGAAATGATGAACGAATCACCGTTCGCCCTTCCCGGCGTGTCCGACGGTGGTGCCCACACCAAGTTCTTCAGCGGCGGTTCCTACACCACCGACTTCCTCACCTGGTTGGTCCGCGATGAGGGTGTGGTCACGCTTGAGGAGGCCCACTACCGCCTGTCGGCCCTGGCCGCTCACGCTGCCGGGTTCCGTGACCGCGGCGTGTTGCGTGAAGGCGCCGCAGCGGACGTGTTGGTCTACGACATGGAAGAGCTGGCCATCGACCCGCCGTGGATCGGCAACGCCGAATACGACCTGCCCGGTGGCGAGTGGCGCCGGGTGCAGCGGGCCAAGGGCTACCAGAACATCATCGTCAACGGCGAGGTCACGTTCGAGGACGGCGAGTGCACCGGGGCCACCCCGGGTCGCCTGCTGCGCCACGGTCGAGGCTGATCCCAGCGGCTGACTGACCCTCAGCCAGCAGTTCGAACACTGTCGGATCGGGGGGCCTTCGGGCCTCTCGATTCGCGTTTTGGGCTGAGTCAGATCGGCCCTCGTGCGGACCCCGGCAGCCCGACAAGAATGGGGGCGACGACCGTGGCCGTTCAAGCGTGGCCACACTGGCCGGTACCCGCGGACGTTCAGGATCGAGCCACGAACCGAATGCGACTGGCGAGCGTCGAAGGGTGTCGACGGCACGGTGCCGAGACCACCCCGAGATGATCGGGTGGTCCCCGAATGGAAGTGAGTTGACGGTCATGGCAGCCAACGGGCGGTGGATCCTCGGGGTGGACATCGGCACCACGTTCTGTGTGGCGGCGGCGCGCCCGGCCGACGGGCGGGCAGAGATCATCGAGGTGGCGGGCCAGCGTCGGGTGCCGTCGGTGATCGTGCTCGACGAAAGCGGGCAGATCGTCGTGGGCCAATCGGCGGAGAACCTGGCCGCGGCCAACCCCTCCCGTGCTGTTCGGGCCCCCAAGAGCCGCCTCGGGGATCCGGCGCCGGTGGTGATCGGTGGCCGGGTCCACGACAGCGTGGAGCTGGTGGCGGTGTTGTTGCGCCACCTCTATGACGCCGCGGTGGCCCAGCAGGGGGGCCCGCCCAGCGAGGTTCGTCTGACCCATCCGGCCATCTGGGGCCGGCCTCGGCTGGAGCAGCTCCGGGCGGTGGCCGAACGGGCCGGCGTGCCCAACCCGGTGCTGGTGCCGGAGCCGGTGGCGGCCGCGGTGGCCTACGCCGCGGCCGCGGGGATGCTGGATGCGCCCACCATCGCGGTCGGCGCGGCGCCGCTGTCCCACGTTGCTGTCTACGACCTGGGCGGCGGCACGTTTGATACCGCGGTGCTGGCGGCCACCGAAGGCGGCTTCGAGGTGGTTGGCCGACCGGTGGGAGAGGACCGGCTGGGTGGCGAGCTGTTCGACGAGTTGCTGGCCAATCACGTCGGTCAGCAACTCGACCCCGACGCCTGGGAGAACCTGCAGATCAGCGACGACTTGCGCTGGCAGCAGGCGGCGGCCGCGTTGCGCACGGAAGCCCGCCGGGTGAAAGAGGCGCTCAGCTCCCACGACTACGCCGAGCTGATGGTGGCCCTGCCCAACGGGTTCGTGCAGCACCGCGTCACCCGGACCGAGCTGGAAGCGCTGACCAGGCCCTACATCGAGCAGTCCGTCGACCGGCTGGTGCAGGTGGTGGCTGACGCCGGCCTGACGCCGGGCCAACTCGACGCTATCTGCCTGGCCGGTGGAGCCAGCCACGCTCCCGCCGTAGAAGCAGCCGTCCGGGCCGCCTTTCCCAGCGTGACCATCGCCCGCCGCGGTGACCCCAAGACCGCAGTGGCGCTGGGGGCCACCTTGACGCTCCCCCAGGCCGGTTCGGCCCAGCGGACCGCGGGCGCGACCGGGATGGGCGATGCGCCTCGGCCCGGACCCGGCTCACACGTTGCGTCGCCTCCCGGCATGGCCGGCGGGGTGATCACCGGCGCGTCCCTCGCCAGCTTGCCGGCTCCGGGGGCGGCCCTGGCGGGGTCGGGTTTGCCGGTGGACAACCGCTGGGGCGCGTTCTCACCAGCGCAGGCCCCGCCAACCATGGGCACCGGACCCGCCATCGCCGCGCCCGTCACGGCGCCAAACCTGCCGCCCGGCCCGGGCCTCGGCCCCGACCCTGGCGGTCAGGCGCCCGGAGCCACGGGCCCATTGCACGCTCAGGGACCGGGCTCCGTTGAGGCAGGGCCGCTGGTCGGTCCGGGATCGGTGCTGGGCCGGCGGGGGCTTCGAGGTTGGCCCCGGGCCGCGTGGTACGGGGCGGCTGCGCTGGCGGTGGTCATCGCCCTGGTCGGGGCGCTACTGCTCACCACCGGGGGCGAAGACACCACAGCTGGTGACCTGGCAGCGGCCCAAGCCGCTGAGGCCAAGCAGGACGCCCGTCGCCGACGGCCAGCGACCACCACCACAACGACCGCCAACCCGGTCAGCACCACGACGACCACCACGGCGCTGCCGACCATCGTCGCTGACTCGCCCAAGGAGCAGTTCCTGGGCACGGAGATCACCCGGCACTGGTCCCTCGATGCCACCAGAGACAAGCTCACCGTCACCGTCACGCTGACCAACGCCGCCGCTGGCACCTTCCGCTGGCATCACGACGAGGTGGTCCCCAGCGGCATCGTCACCGATCAATCTCAGGTCAAGACCGATCCGGTGGCGGAGGTGGTGGCCCCCGGCCCTGTGCTGCGCTGGTGGTACGAGCTGGCACCGCGACAGTCGGCGCTGTTCACCTACACCGTGGCCCGCCAGGCCGCCTGGCCCGCAGCCGCGGCCTTGGACCTCGCCGTCTGGGAGAACGCCCGGGCCAGCGCCAGCGGCGTGCGTCAGGCCGAGATCATGAAGGCCAACAACCTGACCGACCGCACCGCGGCCCCCGTGCCCATCCTCGCTGCGCCGCCGGGGACCGCTCCGACCACTGGCGGCGGGACCGGTGGGGGCGGGACCCAGCCCACCAGCCCGATCGTGGTGGTCGTGACCTCGCCACCCCAACCGCCTCAGCCGGGCGCGCCGACAGTGCAGATCAGCGGCCCGTCCCAGCTGTGCGCCGGTCAGACCAGCTACATCGAGGGCGTGGCCACCGGTGCCGTCAGTGGGGTGTGGACGATCACCAGCTTCTCCATCGACGATGCCTCTTGGACCCCGGGATCACCTGGTCAATACCTCACCCCGTCGATCGACGCCGGCGGTGGCTCGTTCCGGGCCACGCTGCAGGTCGTGAACTCGGCCAACGTGGCGGCCACCGCGGTGCTGGACTTCTCAGTGGTGCACTGTGTCCCGCAGGTGGAGATCAGTGGAACGGCGGAGTTGTGCGCCGGTCTCAGCTACACCTTCTCAGGCCTGTCCCCCGGCGCCGTCAACGGCCAGTGGGACCTGCCCGGTTTCACCCTAAGCGATCCCAGCTGGTCCCCTGACTTCCCGGCCATGTATGTCTCCCCGAACGTCGGGGCCACAGGCTTGCACACGTTGACACTCACCGTCTCTGGCCCGACGGGGCTGTCGAACTTCGCTCAATTCACTTTCGAGGTGGTCCCCTGCTGAGGCGCGATGAGCCGCAGACCGTCGTTTCCCCGGTGAGGTTGGAAGCCCTCGCAGGGCGGGCGACGGCGGCGGTGTTGGTGGCGGCGGTGTTGTTCGGTACCACCGGCACCGCGCAACAGCTCGGTCCCGGGGACAGCACCCCGCTGGGCCTGGGGGCGCTGCGCATCGCGGTGGGCGCGGTGGCGCTGTGGGTCTTCGCCCGCCGGGCCCCCGATCTTCGTGCGCTGATGACACACCCCCGGCTGGTGCTGCTGGGTGCGGCGGGGGTGGCCGGCTATCAGTTGGGTTTCTTCACCGGGACCGACCGAAGCGGGGTGGCGCTGGGCACAGTGGTGGCGCTGGGCAGTGGACCGCTGTTCAGCGGGCTCATCGACGCCGGCTGGTTGCGCCGGGTGCCAGCCACCTCGTGGTGGGTGGCCACGGTGCTGGCGGTTGGTGGCGGGGTCCTGCTGGTGTTGGCCGGCGAGGGCTCTTCGACCTTCGACCTGATCGGGGTGGCGGGGTCCCTGCTGGCGGGTTTGAGCTACGCGGTGTACGCGGTGGCAGCCAAGATCCTCATCGGTCGCGGGGTGGATTCCACGGTGGCGTTGGCCTGGCCGTTCACGTTGGGAGCGGTAGTGCTGGTGGGGCTGGCCGCTGGGACGGAACCGTTGGGCTGGGCGCTGCGGCCGGCCGGCATGGCGACGTTGGCCCATCTGGGCGTGGCCACCGTCGGGCTGGCGTATGTCCTGTACGGGTACGGCCTACGCACGCTGGACACCTCCCGGGCGGTCACCCTGACGCTGCTGGAACCGCTCACCGCGGTGGTGCTGGGGGTCACCCTGCTGGACGAACGGCTGGCCACGTTCGGGTGGGTGGGGGCCGCGCTGGTGTTGGCCGGGCTGGCGGCTGCCGGCGGCGTATTCGGCCGACTCGCGCTGCGGGCACGGACCAGGCTGGGCGCGCCGACAGCGTGAGATCGATGCGGGGAGCGACGGGGTCACCGCGGACGGTGGGCCTAGACGTCGGCCACCGCGATCAGGGTCTGGGGCTGCGGGGACCGCACCGGGGCCACCAGGCCGATGCGGTTGCCGGTCGGGTCGTCCACCCGGCGGACCGCTCAGACAGCCACCACCCTGGCACGCGCTCCGGTGTGGGCGATGATGCGCCGCCTATCCTCGACATCACTGGTGACAACGATGCTCGAGCCGTGGTGATCGCGTAAGACCTGTGCCAAATGCGCATCGGCGACAGACACCCCGAGATGGGCCACAACCGCGGCCGCGGCATCGGCGGCGGTCCCATCGAGCGTCGGGCGTTGCACGCGAAGCCGATTCAACGCCGCCGTGGCTGGGCTTCGGCGATCCCATCCCGCTTCGACCTGCACGGACGTGGGGATGGTCAGCCGTGTGTCACTACCGGCGCCCGGTGCATGTTGTGCCTCCCGCTGAGCTCTGCCGAGGACCGCCTCGATCAAGGCGAGCACCCGCCGATGCTTGGGATGGCGAGGGTTGGCCAGCGCTTGGACGGCTTCGTTGTCCAACAGCACCTGCAGCACCGGATCACGCAGCCGAAGCGAGACCCGCGGCGTACAACAACACGTCCTCGGCATCGGGATCGCGCTTCAATTCCGCAACTTCCTTGGCGGCGCGCCGGATCAGCGATGGTTGGGACGCCAGTGGACTCCCGTCGAGCTCAGCTGTGGCCAACGCGATCTCCGCCAACGATGGCCTAGCCGCCGGATGCTGCTGGTAGTGCGCGTCGAGCACCGCCCGTTGCGCCAACGCGTGCAACGCCCGGCGCAAACCCCCAATGGTCAGCTCGGTGACGGACTCGGCGAATCCCATGATTGCCGCCAGCGCTGCGGCGTCCCGCAAGGCGACCGGCAGACGCACCGAGGTGTTGACGGTTGGGACGTCGGGTTGATCGGACGCATCAAGAAGATCAAGGAACCGCCCGAGGTTCATCGCCAGCTCAGCCTGCATGGCGCCACCGTACCACGGTACGTACCACGACACCTACCCCGAATTGTCGCTTTCGAGTCGTTCAGCTGGGATAGGCCCGCAGCTCGACCACTGTTCCGTCGGGGTCCGTGACGTACAGGCTGGTGGCGTTGCCCTGCGCGCCCCAGCGGGTGGCGGGACCGTCCACCACGTTCAGCCGCCCCGACGCGGCCAGCGCGCCCAAGTCGGTGTTCGGCTCCACCACCAGGCAGAGGTGATCGAGATTGGCCGCGGGCCGTGACACCGGTTCGGACGGCCCGGCCACCAAGTCGATGAGGGTGGTGTCGTCAATCCGTACCGAGGGGAATGGCACCATGCCCTTGTGCCACTGATCGACCCGTTCGCCGGGCAGGCCCAACGTGTCGGCATAGAACGCCAGCGTGGTCTCAACGTCAGCGCAACGCAGCACCAGATGATCGAACCCGGTGACCCGCACCACCGCGGTCTGCCCCATGCCGGAAGTGGAGGTCATAGGGCCGACGCTAGTTCGATGGGTGCGGACAGCCCCATGCGGCACGTCGCCCGCGGCCGGCGAGGGAGCGATAGCTTGCTGCTGATACGCCGCGTTGCACGGCGAAAGGGGAACAGCCATGAGCGAGCCGACCACACCAGTGCTGCCCGGACGGTTGGGCAACCCGACCATGGTGCTGCGCGACGACCCCCGGGCCGACCCCCGCATGGTGGCCGCCATGGCCCCCTTCGGGTTGGACGGCGAACCGGCCCCCAGCGAGGTCAACGCCAACTCCACGATCGACGCCCTCCACGAGTACATCAACATCGCCGAACCCGGCTTCGAGGGTTTGTTCGGGGCCCTGGCAGTGGACCTGCCGCCGGTGCCGGGGGTGACCCGCAGCGTGGAGGTCATCAAGGGCCTCGACGGCAACGATGTCACCTTGTTCATCCACCGTCCGAGCTCCTCCAACGGGGATCTACCGGCGTTGCTGCACCTACACGGTGGCGGGATGACCATGCTCGAAGCGGCCGGCGCCGGCTATCAGCGCTGGCGGGATGAGTTGGCCGCCGCCGGTCTGGTGGTGGTGGGGGTCGAGTTCCGCAACGCCTCGGGAAAGCACGGCCCCTACCCGTTCCCGGCCGGGCTGAACGACTGCACCGCCGCGCTGCAATGGACCCACGACCACCGCCGGAGCCTGAACAGCAGCAAGATCGTGGTGTCCGGCGAATCCGGGGGCGGCAACCTGACATTGGCCACCGTGCTCAAGGCCAAGCGGGACGCCCGGCTGGCCCAGATCGATGGGGTCTACGCCCAGTGCCCGTACATCTCCAACCGCTGGGACGCGCCGGCACCGGAGTTGCCCTCGCTGGTGGAGAACGACGGGTACTTCATCGATTGCTCGATGATGGGCATCATCGCCCGGCTCTACGACCCAACCAGCGAACACGCCGTCAACCCATTGGCGTGGCCATATCACGCCAACACCGAAGACCTTCGGGGTCTGCCGCCCCATGTGATCTCGGTGAACCAACTCGATCCGCTCCGTGACGAGGGCTTGGCGTACGCCCGCAAGCTGCTCGACGCGGGTGTCAGCACCGTCAGTCGCACCGTGAACGGCACCTGTCACGCCGGGGATTGCATCTTCCGCGGTGCCCTGGCGGACGTGTATGCCGCCACCATCCGCGACATCGTGGGCTTCGCTAACTCCCTCTGAACGGCACCGGTCCGGTGCGGCTCCGGCGGACAAGCTGGCACGGATTGCCGCCATCGACGGGCGGTGATGCGCCAGGATACGGCCATGAGTCACGTAAACCTGGTGCTTGCCGTATTGCGGGTCGGCCTTGGGGTCAGCATCGCCCTGCACGGATACAACAAGGTGCGCAACGGCATCGGCGGCACGGCCCGCTGGTTCGAGAGCATCGGCATGCGACCCGGCAAGCTCAACGCCATGCTGGCCGCGGGCACCGAGATCGGCGGCGGGGCATTGTTCGCCCTGGGGCTTTTCACCCCGGTGGCTGCGGCGGCGATCATCGGCCTGATGGCCGTGGCGTACTGGGTGGCCCACAAGGACAACGGCTTCTTCATCTTCAACAAGGATCAGGGCTGGGAGTACGTGTTCGTCATCGCCGTCGCGGCGTTGGTGGTGGGCGGCATCGGGCCGGGCGAGTGGTCCGTTGACAACCTGCTGGGGTTCGGCGAGTTCGGTTTGTACAGCAGTTGGTGGGGGGTAGGCATCAGCCTGATCGCCGGTGTCGGGGGGGCGCTGGCCCAGCTAGCCACGTTCTACCGCCCGCCCGCCAAGACCACGGTCTGAGCCCGGCCACCGGACGACTCGGTCTGTTCCGGCTGGACGCTGGCGCCAAGTTGGGACGAGCACAGGGCTGGGTCCGGTGCGGTCGGCCGGGACGATTGAGCTGACCGGGCATGCGGGTGCCCTCGGATGGGCTCGGCGGCGATGAGCACTGAAGGATCGCGCCTGCACGTCACTCGCGACGGGCGGTTGCTGCTGGTGGCCCGGGGGATGCGGGCCTTCACCGACGGGTTGATCTCCATTGCGCTGCCGCTGTACCTGGTGGCCCGGGGGTTCAGCCCGCTGCAGATCGGGGCCCTGGTCACCGCCACCCTGCTCGGCTCAGCCGCGGTGTCCCTCGGGGTTGGGCTGTGGGGTCACGCCTGGCCCCGAACCAGCCTCCTGCGCTGGGTGGCGCTGGCCATGGCCCTCACCGGGGTGCTGTTCTCGCTGTTCGAGTCCTATGTGCCGCTGTTGATGGTGGCCACCATCGGCACCCTCAATCCCTCCAGCGGCGACGTCAGCGTGTTCCTACCCACCGAACAGGCGTTGCTGCCCGCCACCGCGGCGGACCACCACCGCACCGCGCTGTTCGCCCGGTACAGCTTCGTCGGGTTCTTGCTGGCGGCGCTGGGATCGTTGGCTGCAGCCCTTCCCGAGACGCTGGGCGACGCCGCCGGTTGGTCGGTTTCGGCCTCGTTGCGGATCACGTTCGGTGTCTACGCCGTGGTCGGGGTGGCAGTGTGGGTCACCTACGGTCAGCTGTCCCCGGCATTGGGCCGAGCTGACGGTGAACGCCCCAACCAGCCCGACTGGCCCGACCAGCCAGGCGCCACGCCTGCCCGGCCCGGGGCGCTGGGCCCGTCCAAGGCGGTGGTCTATCGACTGGCGGCGTTGTTCAGCCTGGACGCCTTTGGTGGCGGGTTCGTGGTGCAGTCGATCTTGGTGCTGTGGCTGACTCGACGACATGGTTTCTCCGCCACCACCGCTGGTGTGCTGTTCTTCTGGGCCGGGGCTGCCTCGGCCGCGTCGGCGTTGGCCGCGCCACGGCTGGCCCGTCGCATCGGGCTGATCCGGACCATGGCCTTCACCCACCTGCCGGCCAACGTGTTCCTCATGGCCGCGGCGATGATGCCGAACGCCACCAGCGCGGTGGTGTTCCTCTTGGCCCGGTCCCTGCTCAGCCAGATGGACGTGCCGGCCCGAACCAGTTACGTGATGGCAGTGGTCACCCCCGCAGAGCGCCCGGCCGCGGCGAGCCTCACCAACGTACCGCGCAGTCTGGCGGCCGCGGCGACTCCGTTAGCCGCGGGTTGGCTGTTGTCCCGAACCTCCTTCGGCTGGCCGCTGGTGATCGGCGGGGCGTTGAAAGCGATCTACGACGTGGTGCTGCTGTGGATGTTCCACGATGTGCGTCCACCGGAGGAGTTGCCCGTCGCCGCCCAGGCCGGCTGACACCAATCCATACCAACAGGTACGGGCTGGTACGAATGGGACTGGTCGAACCGGACTGCTCGGGACGGAACTGGTCAGTTTGTGCGTGCGGTCATGTATTGGCGCCGCTGGCATCGTCGGCCTTGAGCAATGGCGGGCGGGGCCGGGCCAGGAACGGGTTGGCCGCGTTGTGTTGTTCGAGGGCGTGGGCCGCGCTGAGCACCTCATGGTCCGCATACATGGGGCCGATCACCTGGATACCGAACGGTAGGCCGGCTTCGTCCAGGCCGCACGGCAGGGCGGTGACGGGGTGGCCGACCACGGTGATGGCCGCGGTCAAGTTGAGCCACGCCATGTAGTTGGTGACCGGTTTACCGTCGATCACTTCGGGATTGAGCTGAGTCCACGGGAACGGCGAGATGGACACCCCCGGGCAGAGGATCAGGTCAAAACGCTCGAAGGCCGCGGCGAGGTGTTGGTAGAGGTCGACCTGGGTTCGCCGGGCCCGGGCGATGTCCACCATCTCGGTGCCCAGCGCAGCGTCATAGGTCTGACGGATGTTGGGGTTGAAGCCCTCGTCCCAGCGTTCGGCGGTGCGGGCGTACTGGGCCACGAACACGTCCTGGCGCAGGGCCCAGTCCACATCGGGTGCCGCGGTCAGGTCGATGCCGGCCTCCTCGCAACTGGCAAAACAGCCGGCCATGGCCGCAACCCGCTCGGCGAAGGTGCGCCGGATGGATTGGGAGACCAACACCCCACCCAGGTCAGCACTCACCCCCACCCGCAACCGGCCGGGGTCCACCCGATCGAGCTGGGCAAAGCGCTGCGCATCAAGGGGAAAGGCCATGGGGTCGCGCCCAGCACTGGCGTCGCGTTTGGCGATCACGGATTGCAGCAGGGCGGCGTCGGCCACGTTGCGAGCCATGGGACCCTGCACGGCATAAAACGTTTGGGTGAGCGTGCGTTCCTCGAAAGGGACCACGCCGGGGCTGGAGCGGTGCCCCACCACCCCGCTGTAGCAAGCTGGGATGCGCAGGCTGCCCCCGTGGTCGGAGCCGGTGGCCAACGGGGCCATCTCACACGCCACCGCCACCGCCGAGCCGCCGGAGGACCCGCCACAGGTGAGGGCGGGATCAAACGGGTTGCCGGTGGCGCCGAAGAGCCGGTTGACGGTGTTGGCGCCGATGGAGAACTCGGGGATGTTGGTCTTGCCGATCACGATGGCCCCTGCGGCCCGGATGCGGGCGACGATGCCGGCGTCGTGGCGGGGCACGTATTCGGCGAAATCGGCGCTGCCGAACGTGGTGCGGATGCCCTCGGTGAGCTGGATGTCCTTGACCGCGACCGGCAACCCGTGCAGCGGGCCCAGTTCCTCACCGGCCGCGACGGCATGATCGGCCCGCCGTGCTTGGGACCGGGCCCGGTCCGTGGCCACGGTGACCATGGCGTTCACGGTGGGGTTGACCTGCTCGATGCGGGCCAGGCAGTCCTCGAGCAGTTCGCTGGGCGAGAGCTGTTTGGCGCCGATGAGCCGGCGGGCGTCGATGGCGCTGAGCTGGCTGGGACGGGTCACCTGGGCACCCTAAGGCAGCTCGCCAGGCACCGGGCTCTGGAGTTGGCGCTCAGACCGCGCCCGATCATGAGTGGACCGATCCGGTGAGCGTGTGGCGGACCCGGGCCATGGCGTCGGGTAGGTCCTTGAGGCTGCGTTCGATGGCGCCACCGGTGCGGCAGAACACGAAACGGCAATCGCGCACCGGGACGCCCGTGACGATCTCCAACGCCACGGCGTACGTCGCGGCCTGCAGTTCGTAGGTGGTCAGCTTGGCGTTGATCTCGGCGGGGGTGTTAACGGTGTCGGTCTTGTAGTCCACCACCACCAGACCCTCGGGGGTTTCGATCAGCAGATCGACATAGCCCTCGATGATGCGGTCGCCGAGCGGCGCATTCACGTACAGCTCCTTGTAGTGGGGGTGGCTGGCTGCGAGGAGCACCGCCGGGGACGCCAGTGCGGAGGCCACCAGGCTCGCCACCGTGGCCGCCCGATCCTCGATGGCTTCCCGCGGCATTGGCGGGTGACCAACTCGCTCATGGTTGTGGGTTGCGCCAGATCGAGCAGTTGGAGGGTGGCGTGCACCGCCCGGCCCACCGCCCGACCCACCCGATCCGCCCGCATCGGCACCGCGTCAGGCAAGGGAGGGGAGTGCGTGAACGGCAGGGGCGGCACGAACGCTGGCGAACTCTGCGCTGGTGGCAGTGGCTGGCCCATCCGCGACGGTGCCTGAGCTGGGGGCGATGCCAGCGCCGGCAACCGCGCAGGGCTCACTGGTGGGCGCAAGCCATCGATGGCCACGGTCTGATCAGGATCGTGGCGCGGCTCGCTTTCGAGCTCGGCGCGATCCGTACCCTCGTCGAGATCGAGCGGGAGCCGCAGATCACCTAGCTCGGCCAGGCCCGCCGCGGCGACGGCGGTGGCGGACACGATGCGACGCTGCCGATGCGGCGCCAACAACGCGGCGCGCTCCGCGACCCATCGACGTCGCTCCGATAGGCCATCGTCGTCCGTGGTCACCAGCGGAGCGTCGGAACCCATGATCTCGTCGGCCCACGGGTTGGCGGCACCGCCCAGCTGGGCGCCGGCGTCATCGTCTGCAGACCAGTGCCGCCAGAGGTCCGGTCGCTGCTGTGCGAAGTGCCAAACGCTCTTTCCGTAGCTCTCGTTGCCAGGCTGGGTGCCTTCCTTGGTGTCGGACTTGTGGTGGCAGGACATCACGAGGTGATCCTTGGCCCGGGTGGCGGCGACGTACAGCAACCGGATCTTCTCGTGCTGGTCCATCTCGGCTTCGAGATCGGCGCGGGCCTGGTAAAGGCGCGACGCGTTGTGGGCGTCGTAGCGCAGCGCGGGGCTGGTTCCGTCCCACAGCACCCGCACCCCGGTCCTCACGTTGCCGGGCTGGGTGCTCATACCACTGAGTATGGTGATGGGGAACTCGAGGCCCTTGGCGCCGTGGATGGTCATGATGGCCACCGCGACCTCATCGGCATCGGAGAGCAACGGTTCGTGCAGCGCGGCACCGCCGGCGCCTTGCAACGCGGCCCATTCCGTGAAGGCCCGCACTCCCCCGCCACCGGCCTCCTCGAAAGCCTGGGCCTGATCGATGAGGAATCGCAACCGCCGCCAGACATCAGCAGGGCGCGGCGTACCGAGGGCCAGGAGAGACGCGTGGCGTTCGCGCTGGATCCGATCGATCATGGCCGACGGGCTCAGCCAGAACCGCTGGGACCACATGGATCTGAGGTGGGTGAGCGCCGCCACCACCGGGCGGGCGCCGGGCACGTCGGCCGGCCCGACCTGGGTGAGATCCCAACGGCCGCCGGCCTGGCGGAACGCGAGCAGATCGACGTCGCTGCAACCGTAGAGCGGGGATCGCAGCGCCGCCACCAGGCTGATCTCGTCTCCCGGATCATCCACTGCCCGCAGCACCGCCATCAGGTCACGCACCTCCTGGGTGTCGAACAGCAGCGTGCCGGTGGCCAGCCGGTACGGCACCCGCGCGGCGTCCAACGCCCGACGCAGATACGGCACCGAGGTCCGGGTGGGCAACAAGATGGTCACGTCATCGAGGCGTGCTGGCCGCCAGTCCCCCGAAACGCGATCCCACACCGGCCAGTTGGTCGGATTGGCGGTGATGTCCGCGACCACTGAGGCCACATCGGCCGCCTCGCGCTCGCGGATCTGTGGGGCGTTCGTTCCCTCGGGGTGCGGACCGCCCAACACGATCGGCGAGTGGTCCCCCGAGGAGGATGCGCGGCGCATGGCCTGCAGCGCCTCGTAACCCGGTTGGGACCCCGCCGCCGGTTGCATCAGCTCCGTGAACAGGGCGTTGATCCAGGCCAGCACTGGCGCCACGGTGCGGAAGTTGGCACTGAGCCGGGCCAGGCCCCGACCACCTTCGTCGGTGTGGCCGAAGTGGGTCCGGGCTTCGAGGAACAGGCTGATGTCGGCGCGACGAAACCGGTAGATGGATTGCTTGGGGTCCCCGACGAAGAACAGCCGACCCTGCTCCACCGGATGGTCCGACCAGCGCCCGGTCGACGCATCGGCCAGCGAACCGGCCACCAGGACCGCCAGTTCGATCTGCAACGGGTCGGTGTCCTGGAACTCGTCGAGCAGCAGGTAGCGGTGGCGGCGGCCCAACACGGTGCGGGCGTGGGCGCTGGTGCGCAACAGGTGGCGGGCCAGCACCAACAGGTCATGGAATTCCAGACCTCCGGCCGCCTGGCGCTGGCGGGCGCTGTTGATGACGTGGGACGCCACCCGATGGAGCAGCTGGCCGAGCACCGGCTCCCGGATGGCCACCAGGGCCCGCTCCCGGACCTCGATGGGCCTGAATGCCACCAGCCGGGCCTCCGCTATATCCGGCCAGTTGTCTTTCGTGCCCCTGGGCCCGACCTTGCGCCAGGAGGGCTGTGACTTGTCGGCCAATGCAGCCAGCTTCTGGTGCGGTGGGAGGTCCCGCACCCGGCGGTACAAGGGAAGCCGGTCCTGCAGCCAGAGCCGGAGCTTGTCCTCGCCGCTGCGGCACTGGTCGATCAGCGCTTCGGCCTCCCCCACCGAGTGGTCGAACAAGGCGAAATCAAGCGGGGGCAACGGCGCTGGGGACGTGGCCAGGAACGGCTCGAGCAGGTCCCAGCTCTGGTTGAGCTGCGCCGCGGCGTCACGAAGTGAGCGTTGCCCGGGCCACCTGGGCTCGATGGCGATGCCCAGCAGCTCGGCCCGTACCAGGAGCGGCTCCAGCGCTGGGTCATCGTGCAGTTCGTCGACGAAGCGCTGCCAACGCTCTTCCTCCGCCAGCTGGGAGGACACCTCGTCGAGCACCGTGATCTTGGGCGGCAGGCCGGCCGGCACCGCGAACTCTGACAGCAGGCGACTGGCGAAGCTGTGCAGCGTCCCAATGGCGGCCCGGTCCAGCTCCGCCAGCGCCGCCGCCGCCAGTTCCCGCCGCCGGGGATCAGCCTCGCTCACCGCGTGGTGCTCGAAACTGGCCCGGATGCGGCCCTGCAGCTCGGCGGCAGCGGCCTCGGTGAACGTGATGGCCGCGATCTCCGAGATGGGTGCCTCGAGGCAGAGCACCAGGTTGGTGATGCGGTTGACCAGGGCCGTCGTCTTGCCGGTGCCGGCGCCGGCCTCCACGAACAAGGTCCGGTCCAGACCCCCGACGCCGATCAGCTCACGGTCCGCCGCGTCGGGTGGCGCGCTCATGACTGCTCTTGCCCGACGTCGACCAGTGCCCGCCTCGATCGCAGCTGCGGGTCGGCCAGTTTCACCTCGGCCGATTCGCCGCGCCCGGTGGGGCAGATGGTGTTGAACTCGCAGTAATGACAGTTCTCGTACGCAGACCAGAACGAGTCCCAGGCTCCGGGCACCATGGGGAACAGCCCACCATCGATGCCGTCCACGATGTGGCCCAACAGCTCCAGAAACTGCGCTCGCAACCCGCCGGTCCAGCGATAGCCCCGCAGAGTGGCCTCATTGAGCCCCGACAGCAACCAGTAATAGGTCTCGACCTGCTCAACGCCGAGGTGGACCCGCGCGGCCTCGGCGTACAGGCCGAGCTGCAGCATCGTCCCGCCGCAGAACGCGCCGGCGGCCGTTTCACCGTTCAAACGCCGGTACGTGGTGACGTTGCCAGTCTTGTAGTCCACCACCACGGCGCCCGACCCCGCCTGATCGAGCCCACCGACGCGGTCAACGCGATCGGCCCGACCACGGAATTGCAGCGGTCGACCGTCGGCCAGCCTGAGCTCCAGAGCTTCCTCACCGTCAATCCCGAATGACAGCTCCACTGCCGCCGGAGTGGCCATCTTCTGCGCTCGATACCCATCGTCATTGTCGAGAAAGCACGCCAACTGGATGAACAGACGCTCCCGTTCCAGTTGCCATGACACCGCCCGACCGGTACGGCCCCGCCGCTCGATCTCGTCGAACACCTCCTGGGCGATGGCCATGAGCCGGCGACGCTGCTGCCCGGTCCAGGTTTGATGGGGTGACGGCGCACCACCGGCAATGACTTCTCGGCTGAACCGTTCGAGCACCTCATGCAGGGCCGAACCACGATCCAGCGCGCTGAGCTGCACCACCCGCTCAGGATCTTCACGCTCCCGCAGGCCCAAAACGTGGGCCAGCAGGTAACGGAACCCGCACTGGGCGAACGCCTCGAGACGGGTGGCGGCCAGCGGAACCGGCGCCCCCGAGATGGCGATGACCTGCCCGGCGAGGTTGCCGTCAAACGCGGTGAAGGCGTCACCGGCGCGAAGGTGCTGCGCCAGGAACCCGCCGCCGGTCAGCGTGGCCAGCGGATGCGCGTGTGGCGCCACGCCCAAGCGCTGGGCCGCGGCCAACTCGACCAGGTCCCGTTCACCGACGGTGGCATGCTGGCGAGCGCCCAACACGGCGCCGGCGTGGGACGGCACCACGTCCACCAACGGCGGTCCGAGCTCGTCGAACTCGGTGACCGCCACCAGCCGGCCGGCAGTCGCCCCGAGCGCGTCCAGCACGAACCGTGAGGGTTGGGTCCGTCTGCCGCGTCGCAGATCACCGCGCGGCACTAGCACCGTCGCCCGTCCCGGTGGTGCCGCCGCCAGTCCCGCCAACCACGTCCGGTGCTGATCGAGCCGTCGACCATCCGCGCTGGCAAGCTCCCCGCTGGCGGCTGCGCGGGCGCCTTCGGACAGCATGGAATCCAAGCGGCGGGGAGCGGGGCAGAGCCCTTCGATCCCGCCGAGTAGGAACACCGCGTCGAGATCGAGCCCGACGCCGGCGCCGAGCGGGCCGAACAGTACCCCTTGACCAAACCGACCCTGCCGACCCTGGGTGCGGTCGAGCTCGCCGGCCAACGCACGGTAAAACGAGTCCGGCGCGGGCTTGGGGTCAACCGAGTCCAATTCCGCCAGGCGATCCATGGCCGCGTGCACCCCATCAGCGGCGTCCAGCTCATGATCAGGCCAGTCCCGCCACTGGTCGACCCGCCCCAAGAGCGACTCGACCAACCGGGCACACGCCTGGGACATGGCCAACCAGCTGCCCGCCCGGTGCACAGCATGGATCAGAGCCGCCAGCTGTTCGATGTAGTCCGTCAACGCCGCAACGGACGCCGCGGCCCCGCTGCGACGCTCGGCCCGGCCGGGATCTCCCGCCGCGGCGGCCGCATGCCCGTCTGCCTGGAGCGCTTGATGATGCCGGTTCAACTTCAAACGCCAATCAGCCAGCCCGGCGACGACTCCTCCGTCCCGGGAGTAGCGGTCCCAGGCCACCGCCGGCACCGGGGCCGGACCGTGACGCAGCGGCGCGCCGCTCAACACCGCCATCACCCGGTCCCGCCTCCATTGCTGGGCCGGGAGGGCCAGGGCACCGAGCAAGGTGCGTCCCACCGCACTGTCGCTCAGCGGCTGACGGGCAGGGCCATTGCAGGGGATGGCCGCCGCCGTGAGGTGTTGGCTCAACAGCCCGAGGTACGGGTCAGGAGCTGGGTAGAGCACCGCGATCCGGTCCGCAGCGGTGCCCAACGCCATCAGGGTGAGGATCTGCCGGACAACCCAACGGACCTCCTCATCGGGGTCGGACACGGACACCACCCGCGCCGGGCGCGGCACGGACGGCGGACCATCTGGCGCGGCGATGGGCACGAACGGCCCGGCGCCGGCCAAACGCACGGCCCGACGGACCGGCTGGTCCGCCTCCTCATGGCCGGTGAGACCCATGATCACCCGCGTGGGTGCCACGCCGAACAGGATCGACAACAGATGGCTGAGCGGTCCTGATACGGGCGCCGGGAGATACCAGATGAACTGCCCGAACGGCTCCAAAACCAGGCCCAGGCCGGGACGGTCCGCAGCAGCCCGGGCCAACTGCGCCTCGTCATGGAAACCGCCCAGACGAGCTGCCACCGCGTCATGCAACCGCAGGGCAGCGGCCGCAGCCCGATCATGGTCCGCCACGGCCACCCTGGTGGCGGGGTCGAGGTTGGCCAATTCCCGGTGCAGTCCGACCAGCGCGGCTTCCGTGGCGGGGTGCTCGGCAACCGCCGCGTAGGGACCGGGGTCCGATGCCAACGCCCGCCGCACAGCTGCGCCCAGCACCGGGTTGGTCAACGCGCGCTGATCTGACAGTTGCTCGGCCCCGAGGAGTTGCGCCAGCCGCAGCGGCGTCACGAAGGACACATTGGCCACCCCAGCCAATCCCAGGGCGCCACTACCCAGCAACCAGCGGGCGCTGAGCCCGACAAAGTTTGAGGCCACGACCACCGTGACCGGCGCCAGCGCCCGCCCGTCCTTGGCAGCGATGATGGCGCGCGCCAGGGCCGCGCTGGCCGGCCTGCCGTAGCCCACCTCCTCGACGCCTTTGATCATGAGGCCACCCTACGCAGGGGGTGTGACAGCCAAACTGAAACGGGGGGCTGCGCCCCCCGGCGGCGCTCGAGCGCCTCCCCCCATCGGGCGAGCTTCACCAGGTGCACTGACCGGTCGGCTGGCGCCTCCCTAGCGGCGCTCGGGCGGGGCCACTCCTTGAAACGGGGGGCTGCGCCCCCCGGCGGCGCTAGAGCGCCTCCCCCCATCAGGCGAGCTTCACCAGGTGCACTGACCGGTCGGCTGGCGCCTCCCTAGCGGCGCTCGGGCGGGGCCCCAACCCCACCCTCGGGGCCGGCCCGACGAGGAGACCTGGCGCGACCGCCAAACCCCGCGACCCTGCCAGACACCAGGCCGGACACCGACCAAACCGGACCCGCGGGTACTGAGCGACGGAGCCCGGCTCGAACGCAACAAGCAGCGCTCAGATAACAACCCCCAGCCGCAGGGACGGCTACGTTGCCGAAATGGCTGATCCTGGTTCCACTGACTTCGCCGACTGGCACGCGATCTTCGACCTGTCGGTGCAGTACGCGCAGCACATCGACACCCGGAACTGGGACGCTTTCGTCGAGTGCTTTGCACCCCGAGTGCACGTCGATTTCTCCAGCTTCACCCGGCACCCGGCCCCAACGGAGCCCATCGCCATCAAGGACTGGTTGGCGGCGGTCCGCAGCACCATCGACGGCTTTCCCGCTACCCAACACCTCATCGGCAACCAGCGCATCGTGCTCGAATCGCCCACCGAGGCCCGCTACAGCGCCTACGTCCAAGCGCAGCACTGGGTCGATCCGCAGCGCTGGTACCTGGTGGGTGGCTGGTATGAAAACCGGGTCACCCGCATCGACGGCGGCTGGCGGATCTCCACCCTCAAGCTGAACCAATTGTGGGACAGCGGCGACCGGGGTCTGCTGCGGGAGGTCAACCGCCGCCCGGCCTGACCTCGCCAGTTACTGTGCAGAGATGGCCGAACTCTCTGACATCATGCGCCGGACCTTCGCCGCCCGGGACTTCACCGATGAGGCGGTGCCCGACTCGGAGTTGGCCGCCATCTTCGAGGTGGCCCGGTTCGCCCCCAGCGGCGGCAACCGTCAGGGTTGGCATGTGATCGTGGTGCGCGAGCCCGCCATCAAGGAACGGCTGATCGAGCTCTCGGTGCCGGCCATCGAGCTGTACATGGCCCAGCGCGCCGCGGGCGAAAACCCTTGGAACACCATCGATCCGTCCGCGGTGGATCCGGCCACAGTGAACATCCCACCCCGCCACATCGCCTGGTACCGGGACATGTCCAAGGCCCCGGTCCATCTGTTGATCGCCGTGGACCTGAAGCTGGTGGCCTCCGCCGACAAGAACCTCGATCGCATCGGGGTCATCAGCGGTGCCTCGGTGTACCCCTTCGCGCACAACATCCTGCTGGCGGCCAATGATCGGGGCTGGGCTGGGGCCATGACCACCCTGGTGGCCACCGCAGAGCCCGAGATCCAGTCGATGCTGGGGATGCCGTCCCACGTGGCGGTGGCCGGTCTTATCCCGCTGGGCCGGCCCACCAAGCGACTGACCAAGCTGACCCGCAAGCCCGTCAGCGAGTTCACCCACCTCGAACGCTGGGACGGACCGGCACTGAGCTGAACATCGCTGCGGCCAGGCGGTTTGCGTGGTCTTTGGCGAGTTCTTGACCGCGGAGCCCGTGGTCGATCGAAAGCGCTACAACAACGCTGGTCAGCGAGGAGCGTTGGAACTGGTCACCGGAACCAGCGGCAACGAAGTCGCCAAACTCGCCAAAGTCGCCACGGAGCTGACCACAACATCAACCCGCACGGGAGGCAAAGCCGTCCCCCGAACCCGTCGCCCCGGCCAGACCCCCACGGTGACGTCGGACCGTTCCTGCCGAACCGTCTCGTTGCCGCCCGGCAGGACGACGGCCCTGGCGGCTTCCACGTCGATTAGCTTCAGCTGGTATGGCCCGTATCGAGGGAATCGATCCCGCCGAGGGTGACGACGTGGCCCGCCGGACCTTCGCGGCGCAGGTCGAGCGGTGGGGGGCGCCGTTGTTGCCACACCTGGTCCACGCCCGCCGGCCGACGATCTATAGGGGCGTCCGGGCCATGTGGGCGGGCATTGACACCTCGGGCTTGTTGGCGCCGGCGACGGTTGCGTTGCTCAACCGACGGGTGGCGTCATTGATCGGCTGCCCATTTTGACAGGACTTCAACGCTGCCGTGGGTAGCGCCGCTGGTCTGACTGACACCCAACTGCACGCGGTCAGCGAGCAACCGGCGGGCCTGACGGCGGCGAAGGTGTTCGCCGGGCTGTTCGATGATGCCACCTGCGCCGCGTTGGCCTATGCCGAAGCCATGACCCTGGGCGACGTGAACGACGCGCTCTTCGCCAGGGTCGAACAGCATTTCGGCGCTGATCAGATCGTCGAGCTCACCGAGGTGGTGGCCTGGGAGAACGCCTCGGCCCGCTTCAACCGGGCGTTGCGGGTGCCTTCGCAAGGGCTCTGGCGAACTGCGCCGGAGGAGACGCGCCATGAGCACCCATGACAAAGCGGATGATCCGGCCGCCTGGCGGGCGCTGGGCGAGCTGTATCACCGGTATCTCACTGGACTCTTGCTAGCCCTGGTCAGCCGCCACGGCACCGCCCGCACGGTGGAGGTGGTGCGCCGCACGTTCCGCCGCCAGCACCTGGAGCTGTTCCTACCGGGACTGCAGAAGTTGGGTTTGCAGGGTCTTCCCCATGCCGTGGCCTGTGCGCAGTATCACGTGCTGTCCAACGCCCTGGGTGGGGTGCAGGTCAGTTGGATCCCTGAAAGCGACACCCGCAGCTGGGTCCGCTATCACCCGCCCCGTTGGATCTTCGACGGAACCGCGATTTGTGCCATTCCCACCGAGGTGTCCCGGGCCATGCTGTGGGGCTGGCACGCCCACAACGGGGTCACCTTGGGAAATCCCCGCCTCGGTTTCGTATGCACTAGCCAGACGACGGACGGTCAGGCCGGCCTCGAGGGTTACTACGTCGAAGAGGACGAGCCGCTGGAACCCGAGGACCGACTGCGGTTCCGCCCCGGTGAACGCCCTCCGGGACCGCCGTCGCCGTTGCCGTTGCCCCAGTGGGATCCGCTTCGGCTGGCCAAGGTGGAGCGCAATTACTGCATCGCTTACGTGCGCTCGATCCTGCCGGAGCTGTGCGCCGCGTTAGGTCCGGCCGACGCTGGGGCCGTGGGTCGCATCGCCGGCCGACAGGTAGCCATGCAATACCACGGCGCGGTCATGGCCCTGCTTGACGGTGCCCCCGAAGCAGCCGCCAACCCCGCCAGCCCGGTCAGAATGCCCGACGCTCTCGGCGGTGCCGACCACTCCGACGGTGCCAGCGTTGTTTCGGAGTCAGGAGGTTTCGACGGGTCCGACTCCCGTGGTGCTGCAGGTGGTGGGACGGCGGACTTTCCGGTGCGCTTGGCCCGATTGTTGGCTGCGGGCGGCGACGAGGTGACAATCCACATCGACGGCCAATACCATACCGTACGGTCGAGGAACTGGCGGTTGGCCCGAGGGCTGTCCCTTCCGGACGAGGCGTTCGAGGCCTGGAACGGTCTGTGGGAAGGCCTCGCCGCCATGGAGGGTCTTCGTTTGATCGTCACCGATCGTCTCGATCAGGGTGACGACGCCTTCCGTTGGTCGGTCCGCCCTGTGCGCCCACGCTCGACCTGATCGGACACCGTCCTGGCGTGATTCACTCACAGCGTCCGCACCAGCACTCAGCATGGCATCCGGTGGCGGGGACGCCGCGGCGAATCGACGTCGATTCGACCCTATAAGCAAAAAACCACCTACCGTCGATTCCCGACTTCCGAGCGTGACCATACCGTCCGGTATCCATCGGCGCCCTTCGAGAGAGTGTTGGCACGCCGAACGGGTCGGGGTGGCTCAGCGTGTGCCCTGACCGTCGTCGACCTTGAGGATGGTGCCGGTCACGAACTCCGAAGATGGGGCCACCAAGTACAACAGGCTGCTGTCCAACTGCGCCGGGTCGCCCATGCGCTTGCGCGGCAACGTTGGCACGAAGTCCCCGATGCGGGCCACCATGCCATCCATCATCTCGGAGTGGAACGCCCCGGGTGCGATGCCGTTGACGTTGATGTTGAACCGGGCCCACTCCACCGCCAACGCTTCGGTCATGCGGTTGATGGCGGCCTTGGTGATGGAATACAACGCCGCGCCCATGCCGTCATAGCTGAAGGCCCCCATGGAGGCGATGTTGACCATACGGCCCGGTACCTTGGCGTCGATCAGCCGTCGGGCCACCTCGATGGCCAACAGGTACGGTCCTCGCAGGTTGGTATCGATCACCCGATCCACCAACTCCACCGACATCTTGTGGGCCCGCTGGGCGTCAGGGATGCCGGCGTTGTTGACCAGGATGGTGACCAACCCGAAGGCGGCTTCGGCCTGATCCACCGCGGCCACGATGGAGGCCGCGTCGGTCATGTCCACCCATACCGGGGCGCACGCTCCACCATTGGCCGTGATCTCCGCCGCCACCTCCTCCAGCCGGTCCACCCGCCGCCCGGTGGCCACCACCGACGCCCCCGCCGCCGCCAGCGTCAAAGCGAAACGTCGGCCCAGGCCCGAGGTCGCTCCGGTCACCAGTGCCACCTGCCCGGTGAGATCGGCGGAGGCATAGGGCAGCGGAAAAGTTGAGTCACTCATGACCTCGGTTTCTAGCCGCGCCCGGCCCCGGAGCGGACATGGCCCCGACATGGCCGCCCGCGAACCCGACCAATCCCAACGCGCCCGCCACCGGTCCGCTGTGGTCCAGACTCTCCCCCATGGCCCCGCTGCACGATGACGACGAGCCCCACCTTCTCTACGAGGTCCGTGACGGGATCGCCACCGTCACGTTGAACCGGCCCCACAAACGCAACGCCATGACGCCGCAGATGCTGATCCGGCTGGGCCAGGCGTGGGCCGATGTTCGTGAGGATCCCGCGGTGTCGGTGGCGTTGCTGCGAGGCGCCGGGGAGGACAGCTTCTGCTCCGGCGCTGATCTGGGCCGGCTGATCCCGCTGATGACGGGCGCCCGCCCCGCCGAGGACGACTGGGACGCCCGGTACCTGGCCGATCCCGACGCGCTGAGCAAGGCGCTGATGCGGGGATTCGACGTGTTCAAGCCCATCGTGGTGGCCATCACTGGTGCCGCGCTGGCCGGTGGCACCGAGCTGTTGATGGGCACGGACTTCCGCATCGCCTCCGAACGCGCCACCTTCGGCACCACCGAAGTGCGCCGGGGCATCATCCCCGCCGGTGGCACCCTGGTCCGGCTGGCCCGCCAGATTCCCTACACCGCGGCCATGGAGATCATCCTGGGCGGCGAGGCGGTGGACGCGGCGTTCGCGCTGCGCTGGGGTTTGGTGAGCCGGGTGGTGGCCCATCACGACACCGTGCCCGTGGCCACCGAGACCGCGCACCGGGTTGCGGAGGCCGCGCCCATCGCCTTGGCCCTGGCGAAAGAAGTGGTCGTACGGACCTCGGGCTTGCCGCTGGCCGACGCCTACCCCATTGAGAGCGAGGCGATGCGCCAGGTGATGGGCACCGAGGACGCCCGCGAGGGCCCCCTCGCCTTCATGGAGAAGCGAGCGCCCCACTGGCAGGGCCGTTGAGCGCGGATAGTCGAGCTAGAACTTCTTGAACTGTTGCGCAATCTACGGGGACATCATTTCCCCCTCAACCTATCTATTTTGAATCTGCTTACTGCACTACCGATGTGTCGAGCACCAAAGGCGGATCGAAACCGGCCACCACGAACAGGCGGTAGCGGGAGATCTTGCCGTCGCGGATGTCGAAGAAGCTGAATGCGTGGGTGCGCACCAGCTGATTCGAGGGCGGGATCCCCATCACCTCCTCCTTGTGGATGCCCTCCGATGTCCCTCTCGTCGGTTGCCGCCTGGACGTCGCTGTCGGGTTTGGTGCGGAGCTGGTGATGCGTTGGTGGGACAGTCCGACGACCACGGCGATGTCCCGGTCGGGGATGCTGCGTCGCATCCGTGCGTCGGCCAGCGCGTTGGCAGCGGGGACGACAGGGAGTTCCACGTCGCTGGTCTCGATGGGAACCTCGAACCATAGGGCTCGTGCGTCGCGTGCGTCCTGGCGGGCCTTGCGCAGGTTGGGAGCCCACGTGTTGATCTCGGGGACACCGACGACAGTGATGACGCAGTAGATGCGTAGCTGTCTAGGCGAAAGAGCTGCAACCCGGGCATGAAGAACTGGGCCATCGGCATCTGCCGCCCCGCTCCAGCGCGGTCAGCGTGGCCGCGCTCTCCGGGGTATCGTCTCGGCCACGATCCAAGGGGGAACCATGCAACAACAGATCGACGCCGCCGCAGTGCTCGCCACCCAACGGGCCTGTGAGGAATTGGTCACCCGGTATACCCACATCGCTGACTTCGGGCCCGGCGCCACCATGGCGGACATTTTCACCGAGGACGGCGAGTGGAGCACCGGCCAGGAGCGCTACGCCGGCCGGGAGCAGCTCACCAAGTTCTTCGGGCGGGACAAGGGCCACGCGAAGAGCCGTCACGTGAGCTCCAACGTGCTCATCACGGTGACCGATGAGGACAACGCCGAGGGATTGAGCTATTTCACGTTGTATCGCTACGCCGAGGAGAAGCCCCGGGTGCCGGATCTGGTCGATCAGCCGGTGATCGTGGGCGAATATCGTGACCAGTTCCGCCGCACTGCCGATGGTTGGCGCATCGCCCGTCGCCAGGCCGACGTGGGCTTCGTACGCCGCGCCGGCCTGAAGTGATCGCCGGATACCGTGACGCTCACCACGTACCGCATCGACCGTGACGGTGCCGACCGGTTGCTGTTCCTGTTCCACGGCTACAGCGCCGAGCAGCACCATCTGGCGGCGTATGTGCCGTTGATCGACCCCGATGAGCGCTTCACCGCCATCTGCCCCCGGGCCATCCATGATCTACCTGAGGGTGACGGAGCCTCGTGGTTCGGCATCGACGAGCACGGGTTCGATCGGAGCGGATTCGACGAAGCGGTGACGGTGCTGCGGGACTTCATCGCTACCCAGTCCGCCGCCGCCGGGGTGCCCGTCGAACGCTGCATCATCGGCGGGTTCTCCCAAGGCGGCTACCTGGCATTGGCGCTGGCCGGTCAGCGGAACGCGCCACGGTATGGTGGGCTGTGGGTCATCTGTTGCGCCCTGCCACCGTTTGCCGACATGCAGTTGGACTTCTCCCCAGGCGGGGGCCGTCCGGGGTTGGTGCAACTCGGCACCCGGGACCCCTTCGTGCCGGCGGACAAGACCCGGGCTGCGGCCAGCGCCTTGCGCCACGCCGGTTGGAACGTGCGCGTGGGCGAGTACGACATGGCCCACAGCCAAACACTGGAGATGGTCGCGGACGCCAAGACTTGGCTGGCCACCATCGCCTGACCCCTCCCGACCCGCTCAGGCGTTGGTGAAGCGTTCCCGGGCCCGGTTCAACACGCTCACGAACGTCTCCGGCTCCTGCGCGCCGGGGATCAGCAACCGATCCTCCACCACGAACCCCGGTACCCCGGTGATCTCCCGGTCCAGCGCGCCCTGCAGATCGGCCAACACCACGTCCCGGTAGCCGTCCGCTGCCAGCACCTCCCCGGCGATCACCTCGTCCAGGCCCACCTCCGCCGCCAACGCCCGCAACGTGGCGTGATCGGCCACGTTGGCGCCGTCTTCGAAGTATGAACGCAGCAACGCCTCCTTCAAGGGGCCCTGCGCCGCCGCCCCGCCCACGTCCCAGGACCACGCCAGCAGGCGGTGGGCGTCGAGCGTGGACACCCGCAGCGCCGTGTCGAACCGGTACGTGATCCCCTCGGGCTCGCCCAACGCTGTCAGCCGGGTGGTCATCCCCTCGAAGGAACCGGGGCCGTACTTCTTGTCGATGGAGGCCCGCAGATCCTTGGGTTCGGCGGTGGCGGTGGGGTCCAGCAAGTAGGCCCGCCAGTGGATCTCGATCTCATCGGCCCAATCGAGCTCGCCCATGGCCCGCTCGAGGCGGCGCTTGCCGAGGTAGCACCAGGGGCAGATGACGTCGGACCAGATGTCGATGCGCATCTGACGAGATTAGGTTGCGGGGGTGCCGGTCGCCTCAGCAGTCACCTCGAGATCGGCCCAGCAGGGGGAACCAGCCATGACCACCAATCGTTGGAGCACCTACGTCGACGCGGCGCCCGCTGCGGCTGCGGGTTGGCAGCTGACCACTGAGATCGAACCGGCCCGGTTGTGGGGCGCCAACGGCATCGTGTGGTCCCCCGACAACCGGCTGATGGTGACCCAGGTGTTCGGCTCCCAGGTCACCGCCATCGACGTGGACCGCGGGGTGCACCAGACCTTCGCCGGGCTCGGCGGGGGCATCAACTCCCCCGACGACGGCGCCTTCGGGTTCGACGGCACGTTCTTCGCCACCGAACCGATGAACGCCACCGTCTCCGCCCGCCTACCCGACGGTACGTTCCGGACGCTGCGGGATGACCTGCCCGGTGCCAACGGCATGACCGTCAGCCACGACCGGCGGCGGCTCTTTGTCGACGAGTTCCGTCCCGGCGGCCGCCTGCTGGAGCTGGACCCCTCCGGCGAGCGGGCCCCGGTGGTGCTGGCCGACGATCTGAACATGCCCAACGCTTTCGCCATGGGTCCCGACGGGGCGTTGTGGTTCCCGCAGGTCATCGCCGGGGAGATCTGGCGTTATGACCTGGATTCGGGCACGTTGGAACGTCGTTTCACCGATCTGGCCACGCCCACCGCGGTGAAGTTCGACGCCGCCGGGTACCTGTTGACCAGTGAGGGCGCCGCCGGCCGCTTGACCCGCATCAACATCACCACCGGCGAACGCACCACCCTCGCCACCGTACTGCCCGGTATTGACAACTTCGCCATCGCCACCGATGGTCGCCTTTTCGTGTCCCACTTCACCGACGGTCGGGTGGCCGAGGTCACCGGCGGGGTGGAACGCGTGCTTTCCCCGTCTGGCTTGATCGGCCCCTACGGGTTGGACCGCATGCCTGACGGGTCCCTGCTCAGCGCCGACGCCCTGGCCGTCAACCGCACCCCCGCCAGTGGGGTCCCGCAGGTGACCATGAGCCTGCTGGCGGATCTGCCGGCCATGGCGGTGGGGGTGGCCCATGCCGGCAACGATCCGCTGGTGCTATTGGGCCGGGGCCAGGTGTTGCGCCAACGCCCCGACCGCAGCCTCACCAGCGTGGCCGGCCGTCTGGAGGGCGCGGCGTCGATCACCTCGTCCGCCACGCGGGGCGGGGCCTACGTGGTGGAGGCCAAGGCCGGCCGGGTGACCCACATCGACGGCGACGGCGGCTCGGCCGTGGTGGCGGAGGGTCTGGACCGTCCCCAGGCGGTGGCCGAGAGCGCCGACGGCACGCTGTGGGTGTCCCGCCGGGGCGGTGTCAGTGCCATACGTGACGGTATGGTGGTGGTCGAGTTGGGTGGGGTGGATCAACCCCAGGGCGTCGCCATACTCAATGGTATGGTACTGGCGGCCGAGCCGGCCCAGCGTCGGGTGGTTTCGTGGCCCGTCGGCGGCGGTCAACCCACCGTGGTGGCCACCGATCTGCCCTTCGGCTCCCCCGTCGCCGGCGCCCGGGTCCCCCACGCTTTCGCCCCGCTCTTGGCCGACGGTGGCGGGGTGCTCGTCGGCTGCGATGGTGACGGCAGCGTCCGCCGGCTCAGCAGGATTCGCTGACCCGAACGGCCACCGTCCCATCGGCGGCGCTCAGCCGGGCAGATCGAAGATGAGTGCCAGCGCAGAGCGGTGCATGCCGAGACGCTCACATCTCGTTGCGGTCCCGGTGTCGGCGCCGTTCGGGGTGAGACCTGCAGCAAGGCGCTGGAGATTCTCCAGCGCCGCTTTCCCGCTGGCACTGACCCGCTGGCGGTTCGCCGTTGCCTCCTCATCCGGCGGCTCGAGCATCAGCGTGTTCCCGAAGGCATTGAGCCGGCAGAGGAGCCACGCTCGCAACTCCGGATGCCTCAGCCAATTCCGCTCGTTCTCCATGGCCGGCACTGCGCCGCTCACCCAATCAGCAGGCGTGTCCGTCATCGGGGAAGGCTGGGCCAGTCGCTGTTTCTCGTCGGGATCAGCGATGGTGGCTTCAATCCGTCCGATCATGGCCCCACTGAACGTTGGCTGAAACTGACGAACCCATCGGATCGCGATCCGCCCTGGCGAGAACACCGGTTGCGCGGTCCGCGACTGGCCGAGCGCGGTGGCCGTGCAATCAACGTACAACGTCCCGGGAGAGCCTGGAACGACGCCGCCGTCAAGCGTCAGTGCGTCCGCCGCAATCGCACGCACTCGGCGAGACGCACGACATCGTGTACCAGCCGGCATTGTTCAAGCTCTCCCTCGCTGATGGTGCCGGCGTGGAACATGGTCGGCCAGACCTGATCGTCAAGCCGAAGACACCAGCCACAGGCCTCGAAGCGTACGAACAGATAGTCAACATCCGTAGCGGTAGCGCAGGCTTCCTGCTGGTCAGCCACGAAGCGCACAGTGGAGCGGTAGAACTCCGGCCCGCACCGGGCGCTCAGTCGGTTAACCATCCAAGCGTCACGGGGAATCACCCAGCGAATCCGGTCGGGATCGCAGCCGTTGGTGGCAGGAAGAGCGCGCGTCCTACGCCGTCTTGCCGCCACCCAACACGGTGAACCGCTGGAACGCCGGCGCGTGACCCGGTAGGTCGTTGGGTGGGATGCACACCACGTCCTCCACCATCGCAAACGAGCGGGTGTGGGTGAGCGGGATGGACGTGTCCACCAGGGTGGCGTCGACGATCCGAACTGGCGCGACACCGCGCCGTAGTTCATCGAGGACTGGTGCAACCGCACGTACGGGAAGGCATCGTTCCAATGACCGCCGGGCGCGGGACGCTTATCGATCACCGCGAACGTGGCATTCGTTGCCGCCAACATCACATCGAGAAAAGGCCATCGCCGACGCCCCGCCACCAACGATCAGATAATCCACAGCGGTCATCGCATGCTCTCCCCTCACCGACCGACAGCTCGGTCTCCCGGTCGCCACTTCGCGCTGGCGTTCCATTCCCCATAACGTCATGCGAGAGCGTCACATCATGGGTCAGCGATGGTTGCGAGCCTCACAGGCTGCTCCAAACCCGTCACCATCAGCGATCAACGTGTCCGCCACCGCCGTGCAGCTGGCGATGAAGCTGGACGGGTCATGGCCGCGCTCCCAGGTCGTGGTGGTCGACGCGGACCCGGACCGTCCGGGGCGGAGGCATCCGCCCGCGGTGCACGCCCGTCCGCCGCGCCCGAACCCGCCAGGCCGATACTGCATGCATCCGCTTTGGTGAGAAGGACCCGAGCTCCGCCAGCAAGCGAGGGGAATCGCCCTATCGAGTCGCCGAATCAAACGCCCGCCTCCCCTCTCGTCCCAAGCCAGAACCCTGCGGGGCATAGAACGTCCCATTCGCCCGGCCAATGACGTCCAGCCGTTCGTTCGTCTTCGTCTCCGATCAGAGCGGCGAACACTCCACCGTCGGAGCTCGCCCAAGTTGTCGCGATGGAGTGCCATGCCCGACTACTGATAGTGAAGATATTGTCACACGTTGACGGGCCGAGCATTCTTCGCAGATATTCATCCCAACCGGTCCGATCTCCCCACCACACCGTGTAAGGTTATGTCATGTCGGCGGGCATCATCTCAGCGCTCAAGGCACTGATCGTAGAGATCAGCGCCAATGGGTGTGACGCCGGTGAATTGAGCGAATTACAGCAGATGCACAACCTCACGGGCCAAGCGGTTCGTGAGGGTGCGTTGATGGCCAAAAGGTCCGAGCGGTGGGCTGTGGAGGGGTTCACCTCACCGGGGTTGTGGGTGGCGTCCCATACCGGTCTGCCGGTGGGCCGGGCCAAGGCCATCCTGCGGGAAGCGGAGTCACTTGAGCACATGGCCCACAGCCAGTCCGCGGCCCGGGACGGTTTGTTGGATGATGCCCGGGTCCAGTTGCTCACCGACTGCCAACGCGCCAAGCCGGATCTGTACGACGCCGATGTTGACGCCATGCTGGTGGGGTTGGACCGCCTGGCCGATCTCAAGTTGGCGTGCCGGAAGTGGAAAGCATGCGCCCAGGCAGTGAATGGCCCAGACCCCGCACAGTTGTCGCCCCCGCCGGTGGAGGAACCGGAATGGTTGCGGATGGTGGAACTGCTGGACGGTCGGGGCCGCATCGAGTGCGAGCTGAACGCCACCAACTTCGCCATCTTCCAAGCCGCCAACGGCAAGGTGGTGGCGAATGGCCCCAACAACGGCGGGCCGCGGACCCACCCGAAATCCCGCGGCGGTGCTGACATCAGCGATTGCACCGGGGAAAGCTCACCAGGTTCGTAGGCCCAGGAACTCGCCCGGTTCTCGGCCATCGCGGAGGCCGCGTTCCCCACGCCTCTCGGCACCAACGGGAAACTATCCTCGGGTCGATGATCATCGTTGCCGGACTCCTGAGGGTTGATCCCGTCCAGCGAGCGAACTACCTCATCGACTGCATCGAGGTGGCACGCGCCGCCCGGTCGGCCGAGGGATGCATTGACTTCCACCTTTCCGCTGACCCAATCGAGCCGGATCGGATCAACGTCTTTGAGCAGTGGGCGTCAGCCGAGGCTGTTGAGGCGTTCCGTGGATCGGGACCCAGTGGAGCTCAACAAGCCGAGATCGTGGACGCCCGAGTGCTGCGGTACGAGATCGCCAGCAGCACGTCGTTGACCTCATAGGTCCCTCCCTGCCGCGGGATGTCTCCCCGCCGCCACGACGGCTGGGCCCGACCACCCGCCGCTGGGCCATGATGGGGGCCACGGAGACCCGGTCAGTCGCCCAGTAACCCACCACCCACCCGATCCCAGGAGCACACGTTGGACACATCGCTCGAAGGCCGCCGAGGGCAGCCTTTCACCATGGTGTTGGAGGCCGGCAAGATCCGGGAGTTCGCCCGGGCCACCAAATCGTCGAACCCCGCCTATGACGGCGGCACCGACGGTGAGCCCATCAGCCCCGTCACGTTCCTGATGGCCTCCGCCTTCTGGCAGGGCGCCGGCGCCAGCCCGCTGTCGGGCGTGGAGCTGAACTGGGAGCGCATCTTGCACGGCGAGCAGGAGTTCCGCTTCATCGGCCCCCCACCCAAGGCAGGCGCGGTGCTCACCGGGCAGTCCTACATCGACAAGGTGTACGAGAAGGCCGGCAAGCGCGGCGGCACCATGGCCTTCACCGAGCAGGTCACCGAGTTCCGCGACCAGGCCGGCGCGCTGGTCGCCGAGCTTCGTTCCACCATGATCGAAACATCCAAAGCCACCACGGAGAGCTGAACCGCCCATGAGCACCACCACCACCGACCTGACCGTGGGCGCCACCCGCGAGCCCTTCGTCGACAAGCCCCTCACCGTCACCGACTTCGTGCGCTACCAAGGCGCCTCCGGTGACATGAACCCCATCCACCACGACAGCAGCTTCGCCGCCAAGGCCGGGTACCCCACCCCCTTCGCCGTGGGCATGCTGCAGGCGGGGGTCATGGGCACCTACGCCACGGACTGGCTGGGCGCCGCCAACGTGCGCACGTTCCGGGTGCAGTTCCGCGAACAAGCCTGGCCCGGGGACGTGCTGAGCTACACCGGCACCATCACCGCGGTGCGCGAGGACGGTGGCGAAAAGGTCGTGGACGCCGAGTTCGCCTGCACCCGCCAGACCGGCGGCATCCACCTCAAGGCGTGGGCCACCTTCGCCATCAGCGGCTAGCCCAATCAAACCGAAGCGAGCCGAACCCAGCCGAAAGCCGAGGTCACAACCGTGCCGACCGCCGCCCGTGTCGTTGTCGTTCCCCAGGAGCAGGGTCAGCCGCTGGCTGTTGTTGACTGTGAGCTTCCCGACCCCGGGCCGCACGAGGTGCTGGTTGCACAGTTCGCTTCGGGGGTGTGCCACAGCCAGTTGCACAACATCCACAGCCCCCGTCGCACACCGCTGATCCTGGGCCACGAGTCCACCGGCGAGGTGCTGGCCGTTGGCACCGACGTGATCGGGCTGGTGGTTGGTGACACGGTGATGGTCACCTGGGTGCCGAAGGATGTCGACCAGGCCCGCCGCCGGGGAGGGGCGTACAAGCTCACCCTGCCCGACGGTCGGATCGCGGTCACCGCCAACGTGTTCACCTGGGCCACCCACACCGTGGCCGACGAGATGTTCGTAGTGAAGGTACCGGACGGTATCCACCGGGAGAACACCGCCATCATCGGCTGTGCGGTCATCACCGGTGCCGGGGCGGTGCTGCACACGGCGGCGGTGCAGCCCGGTGACAGCGTGGCCATCTTCGGCGTTGGAGGCGTGGGGCTCAGCGCGGTGGCCGCGGCCCGCAAGTGTGGCGCCGATCCGATCATCGCCGTGGATCTATCGGCGGACAAGTTGGAGTTGGCCAAGCGCTTCGGCGCCACCCATGGCATCAACGCCGCCGAGGTGGATCCGGTGGCCGCCATTCGTGACCTCACCCGCCAAGAGGGCCGCTTCGACATCCTGCGTCAGCCGATCTCGGGGGTCGATTTCGCCTTCGACTGCATCGGCTTGCCCGTCACCATGGGCCAGATCGCAGAGGTCACCCGGCCCGGCGAGTTCGGCCACACCCGGGGCGGGGTCGCGGTCCTGGTCGGTGTGCCCCAGACCCCGCTGGAACTCGACGCTCGGTTCCTGTTCATCGGCGAACGCAGCTACCGGGCCAGCCTGGGCGGTAGCTGCTCCCCCGGTGAAGATTTCCCCCGCTTCCTGGACTGGTACGCCCACGGTGACCTGGACCTCGACGCCCTGGTCACCACCCGCTACCCCATCGATGACATCGGCCGGGCCGTGGAAGACCTCGACCAAGGCCGCATCCCCGGCCGCTCCATCCTGGTGTACGACTGAGGCGCACCGCCGCCACTCGCCCTCTCTGACTCTGGCAAACCGCCAGCGGTGACCCTGGCAAACCGCCAGTGGACGCTCGCCTGAAGGGGTGATCAGCTATCGATCCCGTCGGGCAGAGCGCACCATCCGCCTGGCCCTCGGGGACACCCGGATCGTGGTCATCAACGGAGCCCGGCAGGCCGGCAAGAGCACCGTGGCCCACGCCATCGTCCGAGATTGGCCCGATGCCCTCGAACGTCGCCTCGACCGCCCCAACGAACTGCAGGCCGCCCGGGCCGATCCGAGCGGGTTCGTGACCCACCCTGGTTTGTTGGTGCTCGATGAGGTGCAGCGGGCACCGGAACTGATCCTGCCCATCAAAGCCCTAGTCGACCGTGATGACCGGCCCCGGCCAGTACCTGCTCACCGGGTCGGCCCGGCTGCTGGGGCTGCGGTCCCTGCCCGATGCGTTGGTCGGCCGGGCCGAAACCATTGAGCTATGGCCTTTCTCGCAAGGGGAGATCGATTCCGGGCCCGACGGTTTCATCGACTCTGTGTTCAACGACGGAGGTCCGGCACTCGTGACCGCGGGAGCCTTGGGCCGCCATGACTACCTGACCCGAGCGGTTCGCGGCGGGTTCCCATCGCCGTCGGGCACCGTCGAGCGTTACGTGAGCCTTTTCGAGGAGGTGTTCCTGATCAAACGGATCTCGGCATGGTCCAACCGGGCCACCAATCGGGCCACCCGGTTACGCAAGCTGATCTTTGTCGACTCCGGTCTGGGGTCGCATCTGGGCGGTCTGTCCCTTTCCCGTCTGGCTCGGGACCCGGCCCGGTTCGGTCCGGTCTTGGAGAACTTCGTGATCGCTGAGCTGGCCCGACAGCTCACTTGGTCCAACGCGTTCGCCACCCTGCATCACTATCGAACCCGTGACGGACAAGAGGTTGACGCGGTCATCGAGCACCACGACGGCCGGGTGGTGGGCGTGGAGGTGAAGGCGTCGAGCACCGTGAGTGTCGAGGATTTTCGTCATCTGGTACACCTTCGGGACCGGGCCGGAACGCAATTTCTGCACGGCCTGGTGCTGCACACCGGCACCGACATCCTGTCCTTTGGAGATCGCCTGACGGCCGCACCGATCGATTCCCTGTGGAGATCGTCGCCGCCGGATGCTGCTGGGCGGTGAGTCCAACCTCATCCGCGAAAGCAGCCAGCGGGAGTCAGGAATCCTTCCACGATCCCGTCAAGTTGAGCTCCAGTGTCATGAAGAAGCTGTTTGGACTGGGCTGATAATCGGCGAACGGGCCGCACCCAACGAAACCGCAACGGGCGTAGAGACGTTGAGCCGCTTCGAAAGCGGGCCCGGTGCCGGTTTCCAGGCTCAGCCGATGCCACTCCCGGCTGCGGGCCACCCCCACCAGGTGCGCAACCATGGCGGCGCCGATGCCCTGGCCCCGCGCCGCCGCCCGGGTGTGCATGGACTTGAGCTCACCATGGCCCGGCTCCCCATCAACACTTCGCAACGCCCCTACCGCCAACAGCTCATGGTCACGGCGGAAACTGAAGAACGCCACGGCCGCGTCCACCAGCTGCTCGACATCAAGGGCATGGACATCTTCCGCCGGAGTCTGGCGATGCATGAGCTCCAGGTGCGCCGCCAGCAACTGCCGGACGTCCTCGGCGCGGGGGTCGTCGGGAGCGATCAGTCCGTCGGTCACCGGCTTACGCTAACCCGGGCTAGGTTCCAGACTCCCGGCCGCCCGTAACCGCGGCAACCGGCGGCCCGACATTTCAAAAGGGGAGCAAACATGGCGGCCTATCTGATCGTGGATATCGAGGTCACCGACACCGAGGCCTACCAGGGCTACGTGACCCAGGTGCCCCCGCTGGTGGCCCGCCACGGTGGCACATACCTGGTGCGTGGCGGGCCCCATGAGACGCTGGAAGGCGATTGGTCACCGCATCGGATGGTGGTGCTGCAGTTCCCCGACGCCGACGCCGCCCGGGCCTTTGTCAACGACCCGGATTACGCTCCGGTCAAGGCCATCCGCCACCGGGCCTCGAACAGCAAGATGGTCCTCGTCGAAGGCGCCTGAAACCGGGCGGGCGCCACCACCGCTCAGCCACCCAGCAGCGTCGTCACCGTGACCGGCCGCACCCTGGCGTCGCGCAAGGCTTGCAGCAGACCCGGCAGCGCGTCGACGGTGCCCTGACGGCCCAGGTGCAAGCTGATGATCGAGCCCGGCTGAACCCGCACGGCGACGTTGGACACGATGGCCACGCTGCCGGGGTCCTGGAAGTCCAATGAGTCAACGTCGTAGCCGACCACCGTGGAGTAGCCCGACCGCCCGGCCCGCTCCAGCACCAGCTCGTTGGGCTCGACCATGGCGGACGGCCGAAACCAGCGCAGCCCGGCCGGACCCACCTGCGCTGCCAACACCGCCCGACACCGGTCGATCTCCTCGGATACCGCCTCACCATCGAGCTCGCCCAGCGAAGCATGGGTGTACGTATGGTTCGCCAACTCGTGGCCGCCGTCGAGGATGCGCCGCGCCAAGCCGGCCAGCAGCTCTCGGCGGGTGACCCTCACCGCCGCATCAGTCCACCGCCCACGGCGCCGAGGAGGGGTTGCGGGACAAGCGGCGGGCCACCACCATGCGATGCACCTCGTCGGGCCCGTCGTAGATGCGGGCGTAACGCGCTTCCCGGTACATGCGCTCCAGCGGGGTATCGGAGGTGACGCCCAGCGCCCCGTGCACCTGGATGGCCCGATCGATCACGTTGTGCAACATGGTGGCCCCCCAGAACTTGATGAGGGCGATGGCCACCCGGGCCTCGTCACCGCTGTCCATGGTGGCGGCGGCGTCCAGCGTCATGAGTCGGGCCGCTTGGATCTCCGCGGCAGACTCGGCGATCCAGCGTTGGATCTCGCCTTTCTCGGACAGGTAAGACCCATGGGCCCAGCGGGTGTTGGCCCGATCCACCATCAGCTCGAAGGCCCGCTGCGCCTGACCCAACCAACGCATGCAATGGAAGATCCGCCCCGGGCCCAGCCGCTTCTGGGCGATGGTGAAACCTTCACCGCGGTCACCCAGCAGGTTGTCACGCGGCACCCGCACGTTGTCATAGATCACCTCACAGTGCTGCCCACCCACATGACCCATGGTCGGCACTGCCCGAACGATGGTGTACCCCGGGGTATCAGTGGGCACGATGATGGCGGAGAACTTGCGATGGCCGTCCGCCTCCGGTTCGGTGATGGCAAAACAAGTGGTGTACGCCGCCCGTGAAGCATTCGAGGTGAACCATTTGTGGCCACTTATGACCCATTCATCGCCGTCCAACGTGGCGCTGGTACGCATTTGGGTGGGGTCCGATCCCGCCACCTCAGGTTCGGTCAGACCCACCGAAGGGTAGATCTCGCCCCGCACCATGGGCAACAGGAACCGCTCCTTCTGCTCAGCGCTGCCGTAGAGGTGCAACATCACCGAGTCCTGCATCGACACCGAGCCCACCGCCCACTGGGCATAGTGACAGCGGCCGATCAGCTCGTTGAGGTACACGAAGCTCATGAACGGCAACCCACCGCCGCCGATCTCGGTGGGGTGTCCCAGCGCCCACAGACCCCGCCGCTTGGCCTCGGCTTTGAGCTCCTCCATCAACTTGTCGGCTTCGATCTCCCCGCCGCTGCCCGGTCCCTGGTCGTAGCCCTCGTCAAGCCGGTTCTCCAACGGGATCACCTCGTTGTCGACGAAATCCTTCACTCGCCGGCGCAGGTGGCGCACCTCGTCGGTCATGCCGTACCGGTTCATTGACGGCGTGGTCATTGAACTCGTGCTCATCGGACCGCTCCCCTGTCGTTGGTCTTGCGGAGCGGTGTCCCACCCGCTTGCGGACCGGACGCTAACCCAGCACGGGGCCTCGGGTCCGTTGGGGCGGCCGGTAGCGTGGTGCCGTGCCCGGCAGTGACAGGCAGATCGGCCTGCAGATCGAGGAGCTGGCGGCCCTTCCCGGCCGGCTGCTGCTCGGTCGGCTCCTGGCCCGCTGGCATGGCGCGGAGTGGTCCCACCTCTACAACGGCTGGGACGCGGCCACCGCGGAGGCCGAGTTCGCCGCCATGTCCGTCCCCGGAACCATCCCCACCACCTGGGTGGCGTTCGACGGGTTCGGTCGCTCCCCCGGCGACGTGATGGGTTCGGTCACGCTGGCCCTCACCGATGACCTCCCCGGCCTCGAACACCTGTCGCCGTGGCTGGTGAGCCTGTTCGTGCATCCCGACCGTCGGGGAGCCAAGGTGGCGGCCGCCCTGATCCATCGTCTGATGAGCGAGGCCGGGCGAATGGCCATCGATCGGGTGCACCTGTTCACCGCCGGCCAGGAACGCTATTATCTCGATCGCGGCTGGCGTACCATCCAGTACGCGGAGGCCCACGGGCACCCGGCGGCGGTGATGGTGCGTTCGACCGATCTCAGGGCGGCCCGGCGGGCGGTGTGCAGCCGTTGGATCAATGACCCGGACTTCGACGGCGCCTACTCGTACCTGCGCCGCGGCGCCACCCCCGAGGATCGCGACTCGCTGCACGGCGCGGTGGACCCCCGCTCCCACCCCGGCCTGTACCTCGCCGGCGAGGCCAGTTCGCGCCGTTACCCGGGCACCACGCACGGGGCATATTTCAGTGGCCGGGAAGTGGCACAGTCGCTACCGGCCGATGACCCGGAGACCGGGCGGGTGCCGGTACTGGTCATCGGCGCTGGGCTTGCCGGTCTGGCCGCGGCCCGCACCTTGCATGATGAGGGCCGGCCGGTGATCGTGGTGGAGGCCAAAGACGACATCGGCGGCCGCTGTCACACCGATCGCAGCCTGGGCGTGCCGGTGCACCTGGGCGCCGCCTGGTTGCACGGCGAGCACGGCCACCCCCTGGCGGCGCTCGGGGCTCAGGGACCCGCCACCGACTGGGCTACCAGCGGCCAGTTCATCTTGGACCACGGCCCCCACGACCCCACCCGGGCCCTGCGCGCCGATGACGTGCTGCACCAACGTCTGGCCGCCGTCGTAGCCGATGCCACTCGCCAGCTCGCCCCGAGCACCAGACCTGATAGTACGGTACCGATGGGTACGTCTGGGGCGGGCGAGGACCGCTCCTACGCCGAGACCGCCATGACGTTGCTGAACGAACTGGCCGAGGATCCGCACTTCGGCCTCACTCCCGCTGACGTCCTGCTGCTCGGTACCTGGTTGCGAGGTGAGGTTGAAAGCCTCTACGGCGCTCCCTGGCAGGACCTGTCCCTGCTCCACGGCGCCGAGCCCTACCAACTGCCCGGTACGGACTGCTTGGTGGGCCAGCCCTTCGACCAATTGCTGGGCCCGCTGGCCGAGGGCATCGACGTCCGAACCGGCACCCGGGCCACCGCCGTGCGTGCCATCCCCCAGGACCGCACCCGGGAGCCCGACCATGCCCCCTGGATGATTGAGGCACGTTGGATGGTTGAGCTGGCGGGCCCGGAGAACCAAGCGGCAGCCGGCCACCCGCTCATCGCCCGGTCCGTCATCGTGACCGTACCGATCGGTGTGTTGCGTTCCGGTCGGCTGGGCTTCGAGCCGCCGTTGCCGAAGCCGGTTCGCGCCGCGCTGGATCGACTGGGCGCAGGGCCGGTGGCCAAGGTCTGCTTCCGCTACGAGCAGGCTTTCTGGGAGCCGCTGCGCTCGTTCTGGCTGGCGGGGCCCGAGCCGCCGCCGTTCGGGCTGTGGTTCGACGTCTCAGCGTTGGCCGGCGTGCCCATGTTGTGCGCCTTCGCGGTGGGCGATGCCGCTCGTTGGGCCGAAGCAGCCAGCGAGGACGAGCTGTGTCGCAAGGCCGACGAGCTGTTGCGTCGCAGCCGGGTGGGGCGGAGCTGACCTCGCCCGCTCGCCGGCTGGTGGAAAGGTCATGAAAGGTACTGACGCGGAAGTGATGGGGACGGTTGTCGCGATCGGCGGTTCCTGACGCGGGCAATATGTCGACGACATGTAGTGCGACCAACGCTTTCCGTTGAGAATTGTGCGACCTTCCGCAAGCCACCGCGCGATAAGTGTCCACAATGGTCCATCCGGGCTGACCGGTAGCCTGCTGGCCTGATGGCCACCCGAGGGACCCCAGCCACCGTCGCCCTCCAACGCCAGAAGGTGCCGTACACCCTGCACCAGTACGAGCACGATCCGGCGGTGCGTCAGTTCGGCACCGAAGCCGTCGAAGCATTGGGCCTGAACCCGGCCCGCACGTTCAAGACGCTCATCGCTGCGCCCGGCGGCGGCGGCAAACCGCTGTGCGCGGTGGTACCGGTGGCAGCTCAGCTGGACCTCAAGGCCCTGGCCGCGGCGGCGGGCGTCAAGCAGATGACCATGGCTGACCCGACAGCGGCGGAGCGGACCACCGGCTACGTGCTCGGCGGGATCAGCCCCCTGGGTCAGAAGCAACAGCTGGCGATGTTCATCGATGACTCCGCCCGCGGGCACGCCACGGTGTTCGTCAGCGCCGGGCGTCGAGGTCTGGAGGTGGAGCTGTCCCCTACCGACCTGGCCCGGCTCACCGGAGCCGTCTTCGCTCCCATCGGCCGCATTCGCCCTGCGGGAACCGACCCGAGCTGAACCGTCCGCACCCAGCCGGGCGGCTCGGTCCCTCTAGCGACACCCGGCGCAGCGGCCAACGTTGGCGAAGTGGTGCAGATCGATGACGAAGCCGAAGTCGGCCTCGAGTTGGTCACGCACGTGATCGAAAAGCTGGCGCGGCACCTGCTGGACCCCGCCACAGGACTCGCACACCAGATGATGGGACCAGTCGTTGGCCAGCAGCCACCGGGCCGGACCGTGGCCGAAGTGCACGTGCTCGATGAGCCCGGCCTCTTCCAACGTCTCAAGGGTCCGGTACACGGTGGAGGGGTGCACCTCCGAATGGGCCTGCTGCACCCGCTCGACAATCTCCTCTGCCGTGCAGTGCTGCGCTGACACCACCACCTCCGCCACCGCCTTTCGCCCGGTCGTGACCCGTTGACCCTGCCGACGCAACTCGGCCAAAAGCCGCTCGAGTGACGCCTCCTCACCGGCCGGACCGATCGCACCGGCCAGCATCGCGGCCCCAGGCGGGTCAGCCGACGTGGCCGACATGGCCCACCCTTCCCAGGAACCTGCCGCCGCCGGCCACCAGCGCCGCCACGAACAGCACCGCCCCGACCAGCACAATGGTCGGCCCGGAGCGCCAGTCCAAGTGGTAGCTGGCCAGCATCCCCACGAAACCGCACAGCGCGCCGATCCCGGTGGCCAGCCACAGCATCCGGGCGAAGCTGTTGGTCAACATCCGGGCCACGGTGGCGGGGATCACCAGGGTGGCGGCCAGCAGCGTGGCCCCGACCACCTGCATCGTGACCAGGATCACGGTGGCCAGAACCACCATCAGCAGCGCGTCCACCCGGGCCGTGCCCACCCCGCTGACCTCGGCCACCTCAGGATCGAAGGTGCTGAACAGCAGCCGCCGGTAGCCACCCAGCACCACTGCCAACGCCCCCACCAGCACCGCCCCGATGGCGGCCACGTCCAGACCCGATACCCCCAACACGCTGCCGAACAGCACCGCGTCGAAACTGCGGCGGGGCCCACCGAACACGTCGGCCAGCACCAGACCCACCGCGAAGCTGGCCGTGGTGATGACCCCAATGGCGGCGTCGGAGCCGATGGGCCGCCGGCGGGTAACACTACCGATGGCCAGCGCCGAACCCACGCCCCACAGTCCCGCTCCGATCAGGTAGTTGACCCCCAACAGGCCCGAAGCGACGAACCCCCCGAAGATGGCGTGGGACAGGCCGTGACCGATGTAACTCATCGACCGCAGCACCACATAGGTCCCGACCAGCCCGCAAAGCGCCCCGGCCAACGTCGCCGCGGCCAGCCCGTTGCGGAAGAAGGCGAACTCGAACGGTTCCAACAGGTTCATCGCGCCTCGCTCACCGCGACCCGGAGGCGGACAGGCGATCGACCACCGTGGACCCGGAACCGGAACCGGAACCATTCACTGCGATGGGCCGGCCCAAGGCCCCCAGCGCGGCGTCAACCACCACCGGCATGCCGGCATGCTCCAGGACCTCCATGCGGGCGCCGTAGGTGGCCTCCAGCACTGCCGGGGTCAGCACGTCCGCTGGTCGACCCCGACCCAGCACCCGACCGTTGAGACAGATCAACTCCGGCAGGTGGGCGGCGATGCCGTTGAGATCATGGGTGGTCAACAACATGGTCATCCCCTCCGCCACCAGCCCGGCCAGCAGATGGAGGATCTCGTGGCGGGTGCGGACGTCAACCCCGGAAGTGGGCTCGTCCATCAGCAGCAGGTCGGGCCGCCCGATCAGCGCCCGGGCCAGGAACACCCGTTGCTGTTGCCCGCCCGACAAGGCCCGGATGTGCCGGTCGGCCAGACCCTCAAGGCCCAGCCGGCCCAGGATGGCGTCGATCTCGGCCCGTTCGGCCGCGGATCGCCACGGCAGCCAGCGGTCACCCAAGCGGGCCATCAGCAGGCACTCGGCCACCGTCACCGGGAAGTTCCAGTTCACGGTCTCCACCTGCGGCACGTAGGCCACCCGCAAACCCTCGACCCGCCGAATCCGCCCCGCGCTCGGGCCAACCTTGCCGGTCAACAACCGCAGCAGGGTGGTCTTGCCCGACCCCGATGGCCCCACTACCCCCACGAACGCCCCGCGGTTCACGTCCAGGTCAACGCTGCTGAGCACCGGATGGTGGCCGTACCCGAAGCTCACCCCCCGCAGGCGTATCAGCGCTGGCCCCATCGGCTCGGCCGGGGCGCTTGGGACGTCACGTCCATCACCCGCGCCCGAGCCACGTCCGCTGCCACGGAGCCTCACTGGGGGTACTCCGCCTCGTCCGATGCCGTGGGCGTGATGTCCAAGTCCACCAACGCTGCGGGATTCCCGCCTAACGCCTCGGTCATGGTCACGAAGTCGAAGCGCATCAAGCCCAGCCAGGAGTGCTGATCCTCACCTGGCTCACCGGGCAGGTCGTCATCGCGCAGCTCGTCCACGTACCGCGCGCCGGTCTCGTCCCCGATTTGCTCCAAGACATCGCTGGGGAACACCTCGGACCCGAAGATGGCCTTGACCCCACTGCTGCGTACCTGCTCGATCAGAGCCGCTACGTCTTTCGGTGAGGGCTCACCGAAGTCGGGCACCTGGATGGCGCCGATCACCTCCCAGCCGTACTCCTTGGCGAAGTAGGCGTAGGCGTCGTGATAGGTGAGCAGCTGGCGCTGACCGGCCGGAATGGTGGCGAAGGCCGTGCGCATGGCGGCATCGAGGGCGTCGATCCGACCGGTGAACGCTTCCAGGTTGGCCTGGTATTCGACACCGCCGGCAGGGTCCAGGGCCGTCATGCGCTCGGCGATGATCTCGGCGTAGCGGGCCACCAGCGGCGGGCTGGTCCACAGATGGGGGTTGGGCTTCCCGTCCTGTTTCGGGAAGGAGAAGTCGAAGATGTACTGCTCCGGCGGCAGGGTCTCGCTGCCCAGGGACACGATCTCGGCATTGTCGCGGCGGTTCTGCTCAGCCAGGGCCACGATCGGCTCCTCCAGCTGCAACCCGTTCACGAAGATCACGTCAGCCTGGCTGAGCACCTTGGCGGCGGACGGTTCGGGTTCGAAGGTGTGGGAATCACGTCCCTCGGGCACCAGGCCCACGATTCGGGCCCGCTCACCCACCACCGACGCCACGATCGAGGTGATGGGCGCCACCGTGGTGGCCACCACCAGATGGTCCGCTCGATCAGCAGCGTTGGCGGTCGCAGCGGCGCCGGATGCGTTGGCGGAGCCGTCCGAACCGGAGCCGCACGCCGCCGTCAACAGAGCGAGCGCGCACGAGGGACCCAACAGTCCGCCCGCCAGTGCTGATCGTGCACCCAGCACGCACCTGCGAGCTGTTCGCATCATCGGCATGAAGCTGTTTTAGTCGATCCCCGGACCTTCTGCCGGCGAGTCCACGTATCGTGTTCACGACCTGACCCGCCGTGCCCCTACCAGACCGAGGATGGCCCGGCAATGGGTTCGTCCCGTTCAGGCCCCGTCGAGGTAGTCGCGCAGCTTCTGGCTCCGCTGGGGGTGGCGCAGCTTGGCCAGGGTCTTGGATTCGATCTGGCGAATCCGCTCCCGGGTCACGCCGAACTCCTTGCCGACCTCTTCCAACGTGCGGGCCTGCCCGTCCTCCAGCCCGAAGCGCAGCCGGACCACTTGCTGTTCGCGGTCCGACAGCCCCGAGAGCGCCTCGACCACCGCTTCACCCAGCATCATCTTGGCCGCGGCCTCCGCCGGCGCCTCGGCCCCACCGTCGGCGATGAAATCGGCCAGGTTGGAGTCATCTTCCTCGCCCACCGGGGAGTCCAGCGAAAGGGGGTCCTGGCTGTAGCGCAGGATGTCCCGCACCCGCTCGGGGGTCATGTCCACCCGCAACGCCAGCTCCTCAATGGAGGGCTCCCGTTCGAGCTCCTGCACCATCTGGCGCTGCACCCGGTGGACCTTGTTCATCGACTCGACCATGTGCACGGGGATGCGGATGGTGCGGGCCTGGTCCGCGATGGCCCGGGTGATGGCCTGACGGATCCACCACGTGGCGTAGGTGGAGAACTTGAAGCCCTTGGTGTGATCGAACTTCTCGACCGCCCGCATGAGGCCCAGGTTGCCCTCCTGGATGAGGTCCAACAGCAGCATGCCCCGGCCCACGTAACGTTTGGCGATGGAGACCACCAGGCGCAGGTTGGCCTGGGTCAGCTCCGCCTTGGCGTAGTCACCGTCCAGTTCCAGACGACGCAGGCGACGCTTGTCACGCGGCTCCAGGGTCTCCAGCTCACCAGAGGCGGCCAGGTCAGCCAGGGTGACCGCGGATTCCAGCCCCGCTTGGATGCGCTTGGCCAGGGACACTTCCTGCTCGCCGGTGAGCAGCGCGACCTGGCCGATCTCCTTGAGGTACATCCGCACTGTGTCCGAGGTGCCGCCAGCGCCGGGGCGAATGGACGGGTCCAGCAGGCGGGTGGGCCGGCGGGGACGGGTCAGCTCCTCATCCGTGTCGATCAAGGGCGTCGGCAGCGGCGTCGGCAGCGGCGATAGTGACGGCGCCACGTCGACGGCAGCGACACCGGGGACCGGGGATGGCGGCGGTGTGGCAACGCCCGAGGCGACGCCGATGGAAGGCAGCGACGCCGGAAACGCCGGGGCGGAGGAGACGGGCGGAGACGGGGCCGGGGATACCACCCGCAGCGCCACGCCCGGCTCGCCGATCAGCTCCAGGCCCTCATCACGGGCCAGCGCAGCCAAGGCGGCGTACAGCTCGGGCCCGCGACGGCTTGGTGGTACGAGCTGTTCGATGTCGCGGTAGGCGAGACGTCCGCTGGCGCGGGCAGCGCCGAACAGTACATTGAGGTCAGCTGCGAGCCCGTCGGGCTGTGCAGTGAGGGGCGTTGGTTGGTTCATCACGTTCCCTCGCCTGGTTCGAGGAGCCAGGCTAGCAAGTCGGTTCCGGCAAGGACCTTCGTTTCATCCTCGGCCGAATCGGTCATGAGCACGGTGTGCAGTCCGGCCACGTGGGCCAGTTGGGCGCTGAGCAGCAATGGTTCCGCCGCGCTGAGGGCTCGTTGGCGCAGTTCAGCAACGGTGCGGCGGGCGGTTTCCTGGCTAAGGCGAACGAAAACCTGGCGCAGGGTGGCGTCCGATTGTTCGGCCGCGGCCCGGCGGAGCAGATCAGCGGCTTCAGGGTCCTGTTCCCCGATCGCATCGAGCGCGTCTGCCAGCGAAGGCCATTCGACCAGCGCCGCGAACGCCCGACGGCAGGGACCTTCGGTGAACAGAACCCCGTCGAGCCACGCCACTGCGTCGTCAGGTTGTTCGACGGCGACCCGTAGGGCATCGAGCTCGGCGTTGCTGAGCGTGACCCTGGGGCGGCGAGCTGCGCCGGTGGCGAGGCCACTTCCGGTTCCGGTTCCTGTTCCGGTTCCGGATCGGTTGACGCTCCCGGACCGATGAGTCGTCCGCAGATCGATGCTCGTCCTCGACCGGCCATCGTCGGAGAGGCGAGCCGCAGGACCGCGACCGGTGGCCAGCGCGGTGCGGTCAACAGCAGCTTGGGCCCCGAGGACCCCGGGCAGCTGGTCACGCAGCTGGGAGATCTCGATGCGGCAATGCGACGCCACCTCCATGAGGTACTGGTCGCGCACCAAGGAGTTGGGGTGCTGTGCAATGGCCGCCAGGGCCCGCTCCGCCGCCCGGGCCCTTCCCTCGGGACCGCGGAGGTCAGCAGCGGCGAAGATGCGCTGCAAGCGGAAAGCGAGGAACGGCTTGGCGTCCGTGATCGCTTGGCGCAGGGCGTCGGGGTCGCGTCGGGCCAGTTCACCGGGGTCCATGCCCTCGGGCAGCGCGGCCACCGCGACGTCGAGCTGATAGGTCTGTTCCCACTGGTGGAAGCGCTCGGCCGCGGCCTGGCCGGCACCATCAGCATCGAAGGCCAGCACCAGCCGCTTGGCGAAACGGGTGAGCAGCTTGACGTGGTCCTCGGTGAGGGCGGTACCGCAGGTGGCAACGGCGCGCGGGACGCCGACGCGGTGCAGACCGATCACGTCGGTGTATCCCTCACACACGATGGCCTCTTGCACCTGAACGATGTCGGCCTTGGATGCCGACAGCCCATAGAGGACCTTGGACTTATCGTAAATGGGGGTGCCACCGGGGTTGAGGTACTTGGGACCGTCCCCTTCCTCCAGCCGCCGACCCCCGAATCCGATGGGGTCCCCCTGCGGATCGAAGATCGGAAACATGATCCGATTGCGGAAGAAGTCCTGTTGGCGACCCCTGCGGTTGATCAGACCGAGCCCCGCGTCGCGCAGGTCCTGATCCGACAGGTGCACGCTGCGGGCCAGCTCGTCCCAACCCGCGGGCGCCCAACCCAGGCGGAACGCCCGGACCTCCTCCCCGGTGATGCCCCGCGAACGCAAGTAGCCCCGGGCGGTGCCGGCGTCAGCGCCCGACAGCAGCCGCTGGTGGTACCACTGCACCGCCGCCTCCACCGCTTCGGTCAGCCGATGGCGTCGGCGACGGGTCTCGCCCCCATCGGGATCGGTGTAGCGCAGTGGCAGGTTCAGCCCGCCCGCCAGCCGTTCGACGGCGGCGATGAAGTCCAGTCCCTCGTGCTCGCGCAGGAAGGTGATGGCGTCACCCTTGCGCTGGCAGCCGAAGCAGTAATACAGGCCGGCCTCCTCGTTGACGGAGAAGCTGGGGGACTTCTCGCCGTGGAACGGACACAGCCCCACCCAGCGCCGCCCGACGCGTTAAGCGCCACCGCCTGCCCGATCACACTCACGATGTTGGCCGCAGCCCGCACCGCCACGACGTCGCTGTCCTCGATCATCGCCGGCCGCTCACCTCCCCCACCCTCCCGACGACTTCAACCGCCGTCACCACGCCCTCGGACCATCCGGCCCACCCCGCCCCGCCACCAGACAACCACGCCGAGCGCGTCAATCCGATCGGCAAGCGTGTCTTGGCGGTTCTTGATGCCTGTTCCGGGCGGACAGCCCACGACGGCGGCCGGTCCTGGGCCAGAGAGTCCGCGGCGGCAGAGTCCGCACATTTGCAGTCCGAACCAGGCTTGTGGGCCAGTTTGCGGTTGGCACGTTCCTGTTGCTCAGCTCCCTGTCGGTCGCTGAGTGTCGACGGCTCGCTGGCGCTGCCACGCCGACCTGGCGCCCTCTCGGCTCGTGCAAGCACCGCTCCCCAGGTCTAGATGCGTTGCCAGCGCCGCTGCTCCGCTCAGAACCGCCGAACCCGGCCCGGCCGCGCACCGTCGCAGTTGACACGCTGGACTGTCATTTGGGGTCCCGTCTCTCGCCGAGTCCGACTCACGCGTGTTCCGGGTCCGGCCATCGAGCGCAGCTGTCGCGTCCGCCTGTAGCGCCCGGCCATCGCGGCGGGCAGGACCCCGAGCGTGGGGTTGGGGCCCCGCCCGAGCGCCGCTAGGGAGGCGCCAGCCGACCGATCAGTCCAGCGGGCCACGCTCGCCGATGGGGGGAGGCGCCCTCTGGGCGCCGTGGGGGGCGCAGCCCCCCCTTCAAGAACCCGCCCCGCCCGAGCGCCGCTAGGGAGGCGCCAGCCGACCGATCAGTACACCAGGCCACGCTCGCCCGATGGGGGGAGGCGCGCCAGCGCCGTCGGGGGGCGCCAGCCCCCCGTTTCAAGCTCAGTGCAACGTCGGCTGGTCAAAGCCGGACGCTGCCCGGATGACGGCCTGCGCTGCGGCCAGACGGGCGATTGGTACCCGGAACGGCGAGCATGAGACGTAGTCAACCCCGGCCCGGAGCAGTACGGCGATGGATTCGGGGTCCCCGCCGTGTTCGCCGCACACCCCGACCTTCAGTCCGGGACGGCCGGCCCGACCACGGCTGACACCCAACGAGACCAGCTCGCCCACCCCGTCGGCGTCGAGGGTTTCGAAGGGGTTGCGGGCCAGCAGACCCTCCTCGAGGTAGCGGCTCATGATGCGGCCCTCCACGTCATCGCGGCTGAACCCGAAGGTCATCTGGGTGAGGTCGTTGGTGCCGAAGCTGAAGAAGTCCGCGGCCTGGGCAATCTCCTCAGCCCGCAGCGCCGCCCGCGGGGTTTCGATCATGGTGCCGATGGCGATTTCAAGCGCGTTGCCGTGACGGGCGGTCTCGATCTCCTCCTCCACCCAGCGCCGCACCAGGGCCAGCTCGGGCCGGCTCACCACCAGCGGGATCATAATCTCCACCCTGGGGTCCCCCCCGCCGGCCTTGCGGGCCACCGCCGCCTCCACCAGGGACCTGACCTGCATCCGGTACAGCGCCGGTCGCAAAATGCCGAGCCGAACCCCTCGGGTGCCAAGCATGGGGTTTTGCTCCTGCCAGAAGCGGGCCGCCTGGTGCAACGCCCGTTCCTCTTCGCTCAGCTGGTCCCGCCCGGTCTCCGCCGCCAAGACCTCCTCCAACGACGGCAGGAACTCGTGCAGTGGAGGGTCCAGCAGGCGCACCGTGACCGGCAAGCCGTCCATGGCCTCGAGGATCTCGGCGAAGTCCTCCCGTTGCGCCTTGCCCAGCTCCACCAGCGCCGCAGCTTCCGCCTCGTCGTCCTTAGCCAGGATGGCCCGGCGCACCAGCGGAAGACGCGACCCCAGGAACATGTGCTCGGTTCGGCACAGGCCGATGCCCTCCGCGCCGTAGCTGCGGGCCCGGGCGGCGTCTGGTCCGTTGTCGGCGTTGGCCCGCACCGCCAGGCGGCCGGAACGGACCTCGTCGGCCCAGCCCAGCACGGTGGCGAACTCTGGCGGCGGGGCGGCTTCGACCTTGGTCAGCTCGTCCAGCATGACCTCCCCGCTGGTGCCGTCGATGCTGATCACGGTGCCCTCGGGAACCACGAACCCACTGGCGGTGAAGCCCAGGCCAGCGATCTCCACCCCCTCCACCCCGACCACCGCGGGGATGCCCCACCCCCGGGCCACCACCGCGGCGTGGGACACCAGCCCGCCACGGGTGGTGAGGATGCCCTGGGAGACCTCCATGCCGTGCACATCCTCGGGGGAGGTTTCCTGGCGCACCAGGATCACGTCTTCGCCCCGGTTGTAGGCGTCGAGCGCGTCATCGGCGCTGAAATACACCCGACCCACCGCCGCCCCGGGCGAGGCCGGCAACCCGCGGGCGATGACGTTGCCGGAACCGGCGAAGGTGGGGTGCAACACCTGGTCGAGATGCTCGGCACCCACCCGCATCAGCGCTTCCTCGCGGGAGAGGCCGATGGTTGGGTCCTCGGTCATAGCCACCGCGAGGCGCAGCGCCGCCGCTCCGGCCCGTTTGCCGACCCGGGTTTGCAGCATCCACAGCTTGCCCTGCTCGACGGTGAACTCGGTGTCGAGCATGTCCCGGTAGTGGCCTTCGAGGCGGGCGAAGATGTCCAGCAGCTCGGCATAGATCGTCGGGAACCGCTCCCCCATGGCCGCCAGCGGCTGGGTGCGCCGGATGCCGGCGACGACGTCTTCTCCTTGGGCGTTGACCAGGAAATCACCGTAGGGATCGGGCTCCCCGGTCGTGGGGTTGCGGGTGAAGCCGACCCCGGTGGCAGAGTTGTCGTCCCGGTTGCCGAACACCATGACCTGCACGTTCACCGCCGTGCCGAGATCGTGGGCGATGCGCTCGCGGGTGCGGTAGGCCACCGCCCGGGCCGAATGCCAAGAGCTGAACACCGCCTCGATGGCGCCGCGGAATTGCACCTTGGGATCCTGCGGGAACGGCACACCGGCCAGGTCCACCACGGACTTGTGAAAGATGGCCACCAAGAACTCCAGCACCTCGGCCGGCACGTCACCATCGCTCTCCACCGCGGCCAGCGCCTTGGCCCCATCGAAGCGCCGGTCGAAGCCCTCCCCCGTCATCCCCTGCACGATCCGGGCGTACATCTGGATGAATCGCCGGTAGGAATCGAAGGCGAAGCGACGGTCGGTCTGGCGCGCCAATCCTTCGACCGAGATGTCGTTCAGGCCCAGGTTGAGAACGGTGTCCATCATCCCGGGCATGGAGTGGCGGGCGCCGGAACGCACCGATACCAGCAGCGGGTTGTCGGGGTCACCGAGGTTGCGGCCCATTTGGGCTTCGAGCCGGGCGACTGCAGCGTCGATCTGCTCGCTGAGCGCCCCGGGCCAGCCGCCGGCGAGAAACTGGTTGCATGCTTCGGTGGTGATGGTGAAACCGGGTGGCACCGGCAACGCCAGCACCGAGGTCATCTCGGCCAGGTTGGCGCCCTTGCCACCCAGCAGCTCCGCCAACAGTCGCGGCGGCTGCTGGTGGGGATGGTCGAAGGGGTAGACGTACGTTGGCGTCGCGGGGCTGTCGGACATGGCCACTCCCTCGGGCTTGCTCAGGGTTCCCTCGCCCAAGTTTCCTGGTCAGCAGGGTAGTTCTGACGGTCACGCTGCTCACGCCGTTCCAGGGCGGCGGGTGAGCCGACCACACCGTCGCGCAGGTCGACCCCGTCGCGGCCCGCCCCCTGCCCGTTGCGCCAGTGCCGACGACAGCGCAGCTCGTAGGTCACCTCACAGGCCTCGTCGATATCTCCCACCAGCACCGTCTCGCCCTCATAGACCTGGCGACCACCGAACAGTCGGGCATTGTGTGTGGCTGCTCGACCACACCAGCAGCGGGCTTCGATGTGCATCTCGTGGCGGGTGTCGGCGAGTTCCATGAAGCGGGCGCTGGCGGCGAACAGTCGACCCCGGAAATCAGTCAGCAGCCCGAAGGCATACACCTCGACGCCGTGGTCATCAGCCAGGTCAGCCAGCTGTTCGACCTGCTCAGGAGCATAGAACTGGGCCTCATCACCGATGACGTAGTCGACCCGACCCATCTCGGCGATCACGTTCGTCACCAGGGCCCGCAGATCGACGTCCTCGTCCACCTCGATGGCAGGCTGGGCCACCCCCAGACGACTGGAGATGGCGGCCTCGACCCGGTCCAGTTGGGTGATCAACAACCCGTGCTGTCCGGCCCGGGTGAGGTTGTGGTGGATCTGCAGGGCCAGCGTGGACTTGCCCGAACCCATCGTTCCGTAGAAGAAGCGAAGTTCCGCCACCCCCGCTCAACCACCGAGCCCGAGCACCCTGCGGGTCTGCACCACGTCTGCCTGCATCTGGGCCACCAACGCCTCGACCGAGTCGAACCGTTCCTCGCCCCGCAGCCGATGGGTGAACGTCACCCGAGCGGTCTCCCCATACAGGTCACCCTCGAAATCCAGCAGGAACGCTTCCACCAAGGTGTACGGCTGGTTCTCGTAAAACGTCGGGCGGCGACCCACGTTGATGGCAGCGGCGTGGCGGTCACCGTTGGGGCGGTCATACCAGCCGGCGTAGATGCCCAGGCCCGGCAGCAGGATCTCCTCCGGCACGGCCACATTGGCGGTGGGAAAGTTGAGGGTGCGGCCGCGCTGGTCGCCAGCCATGACGGTGCCCCGCAACTCGTGGTGGCGGCCCAGCATGACCGCCGCCGCGGCCACGTCACCCTGGGCGATGGCGCCCCGGATGGCGGTGGAGGAGATGACGCCGGGATCTCCCTGCAACAGGGGCAGCCCGATGGTGTCGAATCCCTTGGCGGCGCCGACCCGTTCGAGCAGGGCAACGTTTCCGCCGCGCCCACGGCCGAAGTGGAAGTCCTCGCCAACCACCACGCACACCGCTCGCAGGGCGCCGACCAGCACGTTGGCCACGAAGTCCTCGGCGGATTCGGTGGAGCGGGTCTCGTCGAAGTGCACCACATAGGTCACATCGACATCCAGGCTGGCCAGCAGGTCCAGCTTCTGATCGAGGGTGGTGAGCAACTTGGGGGCCGAATCGGGCCGCACGACCGACGCCGGGTGGCGGTCGAAGGTGACCACGGCCAGTCCCCCATCGCGGCGGTCGGCCTCTCGGCGGGTCCGTTCGATCACCATGCGATGACCGCGGTGCACCCCGTCGTAACCACCGATCGTCACCGCGAACCGTCGATCGCCGGCGGAACCGCCCTGCTGATCCCCGATCACCTGCAACGCCTCACGCCTCCTGTCTTGCCTGCTCCGGTGATCCGGGCCGTCGTCAGATCCGGCCGGCGCCACCGCTTCATCGGGATCCGAAGCTACTCGCGCGCCCCGCCGCACTTCCCCACCGACCTGCCGGCGACCACCCGTGGGCAGCGCCCTTCAGCCACCGTGGGCGCGCAGTTGGATCAGCGCCACAACAGGGTCAGCTGGCGGGGGCCGGGCCGGGGTCAGCCACCACCACCACCGGCTGTACCAGCGTGTCCGCCACCCTACGAACCATCCCGATGAGCTCACCATCAGGCCCGTAGGCCGCCACGTGACCCGAAGCACCGGGACCGTCACCGGCACCACCGGCCGGCGCTGGTTCCACCGGGTCGGGAGGTCCGAGGAATGGCTCCAACGGTTGGGCGCGACGGCCGGCCAGCAGATGGGCTCGCCCGGCGTCGTCCACCGTGATGCGCGGATGGTCTCGCAGGACCTCGGCCATGGGCAACAAGCGAAGTTGCTCCAGGCCGGTCGCCTCGGCCACGGTGAAACTGCCGATGGCGGTCCGACGGAGGTGCTGCATGTGAGCGCCGCCACCCAGTGCGGTACCGATGTCGGCGCAGAGCGAGCGGATGTAGGTGCCTGAACCACACCACACCGACAGCCGGAACACCCCCGGTTTGGCGGTCGATTCGACGTCGATGCGGTCGATCCGGACCGGTCGCGCCTGGCGTTCGACCTCGATGCCGTCGCGGGCCAGTTCGTGCAGCCGGCGCCCCTCGACCCTGATGGCGGACACCATGGGCGGCACCTGCAGGATCTCACCGACAAAGGACTCCGCTGCCCGGGCCACCTGAGGCAGCGCCACCTGCGCCATGTCGAAGCGGGCGGTGACCTCACCGGCGCTGTCAAGGGTGGTGGTGGTGGCCCCGAGCACGAGTTCCCCGACGTAGGCCTTGGGTAGTTCACTGAGGAAGCGCAGTAGCCGGGTGGCCCTGCCCACGCCCAGCAGCAGAACCCCGGTGGCGTCGGGGTCGAGGGTGCCGGCATGGCCGATCTTGCGGGTGCCCAGCAGACCCCGGGCCTTGGCCACGACGTCGTGTGAGGTCCAGCCGGGTTCCTTGTCAACCACGCACAGCCCGTCAATCGGTGGTGCCGGACGCCGTGCCATCCCGTCCCTCGAAGCGCTCGATGTCCGCGCCGCCAGCCTCGCCGACAGTGCCCGCCACGTCTGCCTCGTCTGGCTCGTCTGCCTCGTCTGTGTCCTCGAACGGGCCGATCTCCCGCAGGATCTCCTCCACCCGCCAGCCCGCTCGGACGCCGGGGTCGGGCTGGAAGTGCAGCTCCGGGGTCCGCCGCAGCCGGGCCTGACGGCCGATGGCAGCCTGCAACCGGACCCGCCGTTCGGACAGGGCTTCGAGCGCCAACGGATCACCATCGACACCATCGAGCCCCGAGAAGAACACCGTGGCGTTGGAGAGTTCTTGGTTGACGGTGACCCCGGTGATGCTGACCCACTCCAAGCGGGGGTCACCGATGCGCTCAAGCTCCTCGGCCAGGATCTCCCGCAGCAGCTCGTTGACCCGTGCCGTGCGAGGGTATTCGCGGGTGCTCGGCGGTCGGCTGGTGGAACGAGGCGAGCTACCACGACCCCGACCGGACTGACCCCGTCGTCCTCGGTTCACCACGGCACACCCACCTTTCCCGCGGCCGACAGCGTACGTGCCCTGGCCTACCCGTCCGGACCCATCTTGCCTCGCGGGTCCCTGGCCTGGTCAGCCGGTCTCGAGCCAGGTCCGTTCGGTCTCAGTGACCTCGATCTCGGGGAAGGACCACACGAACCGCTCGACCTCGTCGATCACCTCGGTGGCATGGCTCTGCTGGGCGGCAACCACCGCGAAGCCCAGGCCGGCCCGCTGCCACTTGTCGAGGTGAGAAACCTCGGCGGCGCTGACCCTGAAGCGGTGCCGGGCCCCCTCCACGATCGGTTTGACCACCTGGCGCCGATCCTTGAGAGACCGGCAGCCAGGTAGCAACAGCTCCATGTGCAACGCCAGAACGAACACTGGTCGATCAGGTCCGAGGGATCTCGCGATCCTCGAAGGTCTCAATGATGTCGCCCTGCTTGAGGTCCTGGAAGTCCGACAGGCCGATACCGCACTCGTAGCCGGTGTTGACCTCTCGGGCATCGTCCTTGAACCGTTTGAGGGAGGACACCGTGCCCTTCCAGATGATGGTCCCCTCCCGCAGGAAACGGACCTTCGAGTTGCGGGTGATGGTGCCGGAGAGCACGTAGCAACCGGCAATGGTCCCGATGCGCGGCACCCGGAAGATCTCCCGGACCTCGGCCTCGCCGGTGACCACCTCTTCGTACACCGGGGCCAACAGGCCGAGCATGGCGTTTTCCATGTCCTCGAGCACGTTGTAGATGATCTCGTAGGTACGGATCTCCACGTTCTCGGACTGGGCCATCTCCCTGACCTTGCGGTCGGGCCGGACGTTGAAGCCGATGAGGGTGGCGTTGGACGCCGCCGCCAACTGGATGTCGCTCTTGGTGATGCCGCCAACGCCGCGCAACACGAAGTTGAGCTTGACGTCGTCCCGCTCGAGCTTCTTGAGCGATTCGGTCAGCGCCTCGAGCGAACCGGTCACATCGGCCTTGAGGATGAGGTTGAGGGTGGCCGTCTCGCCAGCCTGGATCTGACGGAACACGTCCTCCAGCCGGGCACCACCAGCGGCGATGTGCGGCGCGCTGCCCAAGGAGGCCTGGCGCTGCCAGTGCTCACGGGTCTGCGCCACCTCGCGGGCGACCTTCTCGCTGGGAGCGACGATGAAGTCATCCCCGGCGTCGGCCACCTCCGACAGACCAAGGATCTGCACCGGGGTGGACGGTCCCACCGACTTGACCTGCTCGCCTTTGTCATTGAGAAGCGCCCGGACCTTGCCCCAGGCGGCTCCGGCGACCACCGGATCACCGACCTTGAGCGTGCCCCGCTGCACCAGCACCGTGGCCACCGGACCCCGACCGATGTCGAGGTTGGATTCCAACACCACCCCTGCGGCCCGCCCGGTGTCGGGGGCCCGGAGGTCCTCGATCTCAGACACCACCAGCAGATTCTCCAACAGATCGTCCACGCCCAGGTTCTGCAGCGCGGAGACCTCGACCATGATGGTGTCCCCACCCCATGCTTCGGGCACCAGACCCCGCTCGGAGAGCTGCTGCATGACCCGGTTGGGGTCCGCCTGGGCCCGGTCGATCTTGTTGATGGCCACCACCATGGGTACCTCGGCGGCGCGGGCGTGTTGGATGGCCTCCAGCGTCTGAGGCATGACCCCGTCGTCTGCTGCGACCACCAGGACCACGATGTCAGTGGCCTCTGCACCACGGGCCCGCATGGCGGTGAACGCCTCGTGGCCGGGGGTGTCGATGAAGGTGATCGCTCGGCCTTCCTTCACCACCTGGTAGGCGCCGATGTGTTGGGTGATGCCACCCGCCTCGCCGGCGACCACGTTGGCGTTGCGGATCTGGTCCAGCAGCTTGGTCTTGCCGTGGTCGACGTGACCCATCACGGTGATGACCGGCGGCCGATGCGGCAACGAATCGTAGTCCTCGTCCTCGTCCTCGAGGTCCAGACCGAGGCGTCCCCGAAGGGCGACCTCCTGCTCCTCACCCGGATCGACCAGCTTGATCTCGGCATGCAGCTCAGCCGCGAACAGCTCGATCATGTCGTCGGACAACGACTGGGTGGCGGTCACCATCTCGCCCTGCTGGAGCAGGAAGCGGACCACATCAGCAGCGGTGCGACGGAACTTGGGACCCAACTGCTGAGCGGTTGAACCCCGCTCGACCACGATCTCCCCGTCTGGGATGGGGGCGCTGGTCGGGGTATAAGTCGGCATGTCGAGCGGCTGCAGCTCGTCCATGTTCCGACGACGACGGCTCTTGCGACGCTGCTGGGGGCCCCTGCGGGCACCGCCACCGGGACCGCCACCACCGGGACCACCACGGCCAGGGCCGCCACCGCCGGGGCCACCACGGCCACCGCCGGGAGGAGGAGGACCACCACCGGGACGGCTGGCGAAACCGCCGCCCCCACCGGGACCACCACCGGGTCGGTTGGCAAAGCCACCACCGCCCCCGGGACCGCTGGGACGGGATCCGCCGGGACCGCCACCGCCGGGACCGGGCGCGCCGGGACGACGGAAGCCACCGGGTGGCGGTGGGATGGGACGACCGGTACGGGACAGCGGCGGACCACCGGGCGGTGGCGGGATGGGCTTGCCGCTGGAAGACGTTGGCGGACCACCGGGCCGCCGAGGCGGACCTGCCGACGGACCGGGGCGCATGCCGGGCGGAGGACCGGGCGGGCGGGGGATGCCGCCGGGACCGGCTGGACGGGCGCCAGGGGGCAGCGGGGCACCTGGGCGGGCCACGGGGGGCACCCCACCCACCGGGCGGGCGGGCGCCACGTCGGGCCGGCGCGGCACGCCGCGACCAGCTGATTCGATCGGGGCTCGACCAGCAAGACCAGGGGCCGGAGTGGCACCCGCCGGGGGACCGGCCGAAGCCGGACCAGGGGCCGGGGCGGGGCTTGGGGGCGTTGGCGTCTGGCTGGGAGTGGCCGGCGCTGGCACGGCGCGAGCGGCCGGGGCCATGGGCGGGGCGTCTCCGGCAGGGCGCGAAACAGCCGGGGCGGGGCCTGTCTCGGCCACGGCGGGTCCCTCGGGGCCGACTGGGGCGGGAGGACGCAATGGGGCCACGGGTGGCACCGGCGGTCTGGCGCCCGGCGGCGCGGGGATCTGACGGGGCGGCACACCACGAGGCGGTGCCGGTGGGGTCCCGACGGATGGTCCGGCAGGGACGGCACGCGGGGGGGCCGGTGGGGACGCGGGCGCCACCGGCTGATTGGCCGCAGGTCCCGACGAGCTGGAAGGCGCGGACGGCGCGGACCCGAGCCCGGGCGCAGCAGGCCCAGGTGGTGCCACGGTGGGCGGCGCTGTGCTGGCGGCGGGTGCGATGGGGGCCACCGGGGTTGGCGTTGGACGGGGGCCGCCAGGGGCGCCGGCGGGTGGCGGGGGAAGCGGCGCCGACGGCGCTGGAGAGGACGACGTCACGGGCCGCAGCGCGGGGGCCGCGGCCGGCACAGGGGTCTGGGAGGAGGCCTGAGCGTCCGCGGCGATCCCACCGACTGCGGCCGGAGCCGACGCCTTGGAGGGTCGCGGTGCCGGCTCGTCTTCCGGCGGCTGGGACTCGCGGATGAGGCCCTCACGCTCGGCGCGACGACGCACCCGATCAGCCTGGGCTTCCACGATGCTGGACGAATGACTCTTGACCCCGATGCCGAGCGCGTCGCAGAGGTCGAGTGTCTCCTTGTTGGTGAGACCGAGCTCTCGTGCGAGCTCATACAGCCGGATCTTTGCGGGCAAGTGCTCCCTCAGCCCCTTACAGGTGTGAAGTGGCGGGTGGCGTTGTGCGACCCGCACGCGGCGGACAGGCGCCCGGAAAGGGTGGCGGGGGGCGACTACCGCGACCGTTGATCCTAGTCGGATGGGCACGCGCTCCGTAAACCACCGGGATCGAACCCCAGACGCCAACCCGGAGGGGGCTCCCCCACCTGCACGGTCCGGCGTAGGGCCCGGACCCACGCGTTGCGCCGATGAGCAGCCTCCCAACACCGGGGCTGGTCCCGACAGAGCCACGCTCCCCGCCCGTGGTGGTGCCGGTCCTCGACGAGCCGGCCCTCGACGCCCACGACGAATCGGGCCAGCCCATCCTGGGCGTGTCGTTGCCGGCACCCTATGCACGTCCTGATCGGGACCGTGGCCGTCGCTGCCGGCGGCGCCACCGTCGGTGCGGACCGGTTCCTGGACAGGCTCAGATCTCGGCGGGGGCAGGGGCGGGGGCGGTCTCGGAGCTTTCCACGGCGATGGGTTCCACAGAATCGCTGACCGGCTCATCCACGGTGGGGGATGCCGCCGCCGGATCGCCGTCGGGACCCTCGCCGGTGGACCACTGGGTGGCCGACATTGACGGGCCTCCCTCCGCCGGTTGCCAGACCTGCTCACCGGTTGCGGGGTCGGTGACCCATTCACCTTCGGCCCATTCTTCCCCGTCAGGCAGGATGCCGGCGTCTTCGTCACGGGACTGGGTCTCGGACTTGATATCGATGCGCCAGCCGGTGAGCCGGGCCGCCAGGCGGGCGTTCTGGCCCTCCTTGCCGATGGCCAGGGACAGCTGATGGTCAGGCACGATGACCTCGGCGGTGCCGGTGTCGGGGTGGATGCGGACCTCTCGGACCTTGGCCGGGGACAGGGCCTTGGTGACGAAGTCGGCGGGGTCGTCGCTGAAGGGCACGATGTCGATCTTCTCGCCCCGCAGTTCGTTCACCACCTGGCGGACGCGGCCGCCGCGGGCACCGACGCAGGCGCCGACGGGGTCCACATTGGACTCGTTGGACCACACCGCGATCTTCGTGCGATGGCCTGGTTCACGAGCACAGGCCCGGATCTCTACGATGCCGTCGGCGATCTCGGGGACCTCCAGCTTGAACAGCTCCAGGATCAAGCCGGGGTGGGTGCGGGACACCACGATCTGCGGTCCCTTGGCGGTCTTGCGGACCTCCACGATATAGGCCTTGAGCCGGGCGCCGGGTTCGGGCCGCTCGAAGGAAACCTGCTCCGCCTGGGGCAGCAACGCCTCGACCCGGCCCAGGTCCAGCAGGGTGTAACGGCTGTCGCTCTGCTGGATGATGCCGGTGACGATGTCTCCTTCACGTCCGGCATACTCCTCGTACTTGAGCTCCCGTTCGGCCTCCCGGATGCGTTGCAACATGACCTGCTTGGCGGTTTGGGCGGCGATGCGGCCGAAGTCATGGGGGGTGACGTCCAGCTCACCGCCCATGGGCTCGCCGTCCTCGTCCAGTTCCTGGGCGTGGACCCGCATGTCAAAGGTGTCGGGATCGATCGTGACCCAGGAGTACTCGTAGGCCCCGGGCATGCGCTTGTAGGCGGACTCCAGGGCGTCGGCCAAGGCCCGGAAGAGGGTGTCGACGGAGATGCCCTTGTCCGCAGCGAGCGCCTGGAGCGCTTCCATCATGTCGGGGTTGCTCATGGCATCACTCCGTTGTCGAGGGAACCGGGATGGGGGCGGGGTGCTCGCCCGGTTCTGCGGTGGAAGTCGTGACCGATGCGGTCCGTTTGGCGGCGGCGGCCTTGCGGACAGCGCCGGGTTTGGATCCCTTGCCGGGCTTGGGCGCGGGACCCCACTCGAACACGGTGCGGGCCCGTTCAATGGCGTGGTAGTCGAATCGGCGGGCCTGGGCCGGGGGTTCGGAGGTGGCTGCAGCTGCCACAGCGCTCTCGACGAGCTCGATTCCCTGCTCATCGGCGCTGGTCAGGGTGCCAGTGAGGCGCTGGGCTCCCTGCCCACTAGCCCATTTGAAGGTGATGACCTGGCCCACGACGGCGGCGAAGTGGCGGGGGGTTCGCAACGGCCGCTCGACACCGGGGCTGGACACTTCAAGGGTGTAGCGGGCCGCGATGGGATCAGCCTCGTCGAGGACCTTGGAGATGCGGCGGGTGAGCTCGGTGAGCCGCTCCAGGCCGATGCCTCCCGGTTCGTCGAGCACCACGCGCACGATGGCGCCCTTGTGCTCGACGTCAACCAGCTCCACCCCGGCAGCGGCCAATTCCGGTTCGACGATGCTCGCTACCCGGTCTGTCATCGGCATCGTCTCACCTCCCGTGGTCGTCGCGCTCGAGCCATTCGCACCGGCGGCGCGACGTGGCGAGTGCCGACCCACACCGGTGGCATGACGCTCGAACGTTGGTCGCAGAAGTATAGCGGCCGCCCGATCCGAGGTGGCCGCTGCGAGCGCGATGGGACCCACCCCTCGCGAGCAGCTCGCGACAGGTGTGAAGCTCAGTACGAGCGGGCCACCACTGCCTCGACGTCACCGTCGAACGCGCCGTTCTCGTCGGACACCGGGACCCCACCGTCGGGGTACTGCAGGCAGCGCACGGTGATGGCGGCCTTGGCCAGCTCCGCCTCCCCCGCCTCCCCCAGCGACGTCCATGGCATGCGGGCGAAACCGACCTGCGCCGCCTCCGCCGCCTCCTCGATGGTCCGCACCGTGACCGTGCGACGGTCGAGCAGCTCCGTGGCCTGGGCCAACAAGTTGGTCTGGGCCGCGTCCAGCGCTCTCAGCACGGAGTCGACGGCGTCCGCTAACGCCACCGGGGTCTTGGAGCCGTCGTCCCGGCGGACCACGCTGACCTTGCCCTCCCTGAGGTCCCGGGGGCCGACCTCGACTCGCAGCGGCACCCCCTTCAGCTCCCAGTCCGTGGCCCGCCGACCGAAGCTGGTGGCAGTGTGGGCGTCCAGACGGACCCGCACCCCGGCGGCGGTCAGCTCCTCGAGCAGCGTCTGGGCTGCGGCCCCGGTGCCGTCCTCGTCCCGCACCAGCAGCACGACCACCTGCACGTGGGCCAGCCGGGGTGGGACCCGCAGGCCGTTATCGTCCCCATGGCACATGATCAGCCCACCCAACATCCGGGTGGAGGTCCCCCACGAGGTCGTCCAGCAGTGCTGACGGCCACCGCTGTCGTCCAGGTAGTCGATGTCGAAGGCCTTGGCGAAGTTCTGGCCCAGCTCGTGGCTGGTGCCCATCTGCAGGGCCTTGCCGTCACCCATCATGGCCTCACACGCCAAGGTGTTGATGGCCCCCGCGAACCGTTCCTTCTTGGTCTTGACCCCCAATAGGACCGGCATGGCCAGCACGTTCACCATGAAGTCCCGGTACGCCTCGTGCAGGATGCGCAGGGCGTAGGCGGCCGCGTCGGCCCGGTCGGCGTGGGCAGTGTGGCCCTCCTGCCAGAGGAACTCGGTGGTGCGCAGGAACACCCGGGGCCGCAACTCCCAGCGCACCACGTTGGCCCACTGGTTCAGCAGCAACGGCAGGTCCCGGTAGGACTGCACCCACTTGGCCATGAATTCCCCGAACACCGTTTCAGAGGTGGGGCGGACCACGATGGGTTCGTCCAGCTCCTTGCCACCGGCCACGGTGACCACCGCCAGCTCAGGACTGAACCCCTCGACGTGCTCGGCTTCCCGGCGCAGGTAAGACTCGGGGATGAACAGCGGCATGTAGCAGTTCTCGGCCCCGCAGCCCTTGATGCGGGCGTCCATCTCGGCCTGCATCCGTTCCCACAGCCCGTAGCCGTAGGGGCGGATGACCATGGTGCCGCGGACGGGCCCGTTGTCAGCCAGCTCGGCCTTGGCCAGCACGTCCTGGTACCAGCGGGGAAAGTCATCGGCGCGCGGGGTCAGGATGGGAGCCTTGGCCATGGCGGGGCAGGTTAATGGTCCCGGTCTGGGTCCATGACACCAGCCAATCCGCCCGGTTCGAAGTTCGGCGAGCCCTGGTGTCGCCGGGCGCCACCGGGTTGAGGGCCATGTCGGCCACCGCAGCGTCGGTCCCGGCGGTGATCTCCACCGGGGTGGCCCCCTCCATGGTGGTGCCACCCCCGAGGAAGACGTTGCCCCACTCCCCGGCCGGATCCGAGAAGTACACCAGGTACGACCCCGGCGGCAGGGCTCGCGATCGGTAGGTGCCATCGGCGCTGCTGCAGCCGGCCTTTAGCGTGGACGGCCGGTCCGGCAAGGGGCCGTACACGGTGACACACACTCTGGGGATCGGTCCGCCGCTCGCCCCATCGGTGATGAGACCCCGCAGGGTGCCGCCAGCAAACAGCCGGGCTTGGATCAACTCGGAGGAAGCGTCCGCCACACAGATTCCCGAGCGCCACAGGCCGTAGAACCCGGCCGGATCGGAGACCTCGACCATGGAGCTCCCACGCGCCAGCGCCACCGCCAGCCGGCCGTCCGGGCCGCTCGTCAGCGAGGCCACCGGGAGTGCGTCGGAGGACCCCGACGAGGAGGACGGGAACACGTCCACGGTCATACCGCGCAGCGGGGTGGACTCACGTCCGTCAACCACGGTGCCCATCAGCCGGGCATCGCTGGCCGCCTCCGCCGCCTGGGGCAGGGCCAGCGTGGCCGCCAGCATCGCCAGGACGATCACCGCCAGCTTGGCCGTCAACCGCCAGCACGGCCGAGGCGTGGACGGTCCTGGTTGCACGCTTCACGTTGGCCGCGCCCGCGGGGCGAATCGATGTCCTCGAGCGGCGTCCCTTCCACCATGAACGGTGATCCCGAGAAGACCGGGGTCAGGTCAGGTCAGGTCAGGTCAGGTCAGGTGGTTTGTCGCCGCACAAGCTGCACCCGGGCCTCGCTGGCGTTGGGGTCCTCGCCCTGATCCTGGAGCAGGCGCTGGCGGTCCTTACGGGCCTCGCGTTCGGCCACCGCGGTGTCGGCGCGGGCCAGGGCTGCGTCCACCCCATGCTCGTGGATGAACTCGGCCCACTCCACCAGCGCCTCCACCATGTCGGCCTCCGCGACCACGGCGACGTTGCGGCCCTTGACGAAGAGGTGGCCGCGCTTGTTGCCGGCGGCGATGCCCAGATCGGCGTCGCGGGCCTCGCCGGGACCGTTGACCACACAGCCCATGACCGCCACCTGCAGCGGAATCTCCCGGTCCCCGAATGCGGCCTGGGCTCGCTGGGCCACGTCGATCACATCCACCTCGGCCCGTCCGCAGCTGGGGCAGGCGATGAGGTCGATGTTCTTGCGTTGGCGCAGCCCCATGGCCTCCAGCAGCTGACGGCCGGCGCGGACCTCCTCGACGGGATCCGCGGTGAGGGAGTACCGGATGGTGTCCCCGATGCCCTCTGCCAGCAGGGTAGCGATGCCGGCGGTGGACTTGACCAACCCCGCCGGTGGGGGCCCGGCCTCGGTGACGCCCAGGTGGAGCGGGAAGTCGGTGACCTCCGCCAACTGCCGGTAGGCCTCGATCATCAGCGGCACGTTTGATGCCTTCACGGCGATCTTGACCAGGTCGAAGTCGACCTCCTCGAAGTACGCCAGCTCCATCCGGGCGGACTCCACCATGGCCTCCGGGGTGACCTTGCCGCCGTACTTGCGGTACAGGCTCTCATCGAGGGAGCCGCCGTTCACCCCGATGCGGATGGGGATCTGACGGTCCCGGCAGGCGGACGCCACCGCCTTGATGTGCTCGGGCCGGCGGATGTTGCCGGGGTTGAGCCGCAGACCATGCACCCCCGCTTCGAGCGCGGCGAGGGCCATGCGGTGGTTGTTGTGGATGTCAGCGATGATCGGGACCGGCGAACGGGGCACGATCCGGGCCAGCCCCTCGGCAGCTTCGATCTCGTTGCAGGTGCAGCGCACGATGTCCGCCCCCGCCCCCGCCAACGCCCAGATCTGGGCCAGGGTGGCCTCCACGTCGGCGGTCTTGGTGGTGGTCATGGACTGCACGCTGATGGGCGCGTCCCCGCCCACGGCGACCGCGCCCACCTGGATCTGGCGGGTCTGACGCCGGGGAAACGTGCTGGTGAACTCCACTGGGCCTCGCTCGCACCGTGACCCACCGGAGGGGTCGACCGTTCGTCAGATCGGAGACTACGGGGACCGCAGCGCCCGGCTGGTCACAAGCTGACGGGTTTGACGATGTCCAGGTACAGCGACGCCATCCCGATGGCCAAGAGCAGGGCCACGACCGCGTAGGTGAGCGGCAGCAGGCGGTTGACGTCGGTGAAATGCCGGCGGCCGTTCCGTTTGCGCAACTCCTGCAGCCGTTCGTAAGTGGCGATCGCGATGTGGCCTCCGTCGAAGGGCAGCAGTGGGACCAGGTTGAACATGCCGATGAAGATGTTGAGCATGGCGATGAACAGCAAGGTGGGGGCCAGCCCCTGGCCGACCAGGTCCACGCCCAACGCGGCGGCGCCGTAGATGGAGATGAAGCGGCTCTCATTGTCCGTGGCCACCTGCTCAGCGGTCTGCACCTCACCGGCGTCGGGACGACCCTCCACCACCTGAGAGGCGAACGCGCCCAGCCCACTGGGGGTGAACAGGTTGCCCAACCCCTTGACGGACGCCCAGACCACCTCGCCGAACGTGCTACCGGTCGCCGGGATGGCCGCCAGGGCGTTCACCCGCTGGTAGGGGAAGTCGGGGCCGACACCCAGCTGCCCGTCGGCGGGCCGATCGGGGTTGGCGCCGATGGTGGCCTGCAGCGTCATGGTCTGCCCGGCGCGTTCGATGACCAACGGCACCGTCCGGTCCTTGCGGGGGGCCACCGTGGCCCGCATGTCCTCCCAGTTCGTAACCGTGACATCGTCCACGCTGACCAGCCGGTCCCCCGGTTGCAGCCCCGCAGCCTCAGCACCGCTGCCCTCCGCCACCGAGGCGACCTGCCAGTTGTCGACCTCCTGGCGGCCGATCCCCACCAGCACTGCAAAGATCAGACCCAGCGCCAACAGGAAGTGGGTGGCGGAGCCCGCCGAGGCCATGATCACCCGCTGGTGGTACTTCTTCTGACGGTAGGTCCGAGCCTCGTCTGCCGCCTCCACCTCGTCAACGCCGTACATCCCGATGACCTTGACGTAGGCCCCGGCCGGGATGGCCTTGATGCCGTATTCGGTCTCGCCGCGCCGGAAGCTCCAGATGCTGGGGCCGAAGCCCAAAAAGAACTGGGTGACCTTCATGCCCGACCACTTCGCAGTCACGAAATGGCCCAGCTCATGGAGGAAGATCATGACCACGATGGCCCCAACGATGGCCAACCAGTCCAAGCCGCCCCGCACCCCGATCAACACGATCACGGCCACCAACAGGGCCAGGCGGGCCAAGCCACCGCGATCCACCTCGGTCTCGACGTCCACCGGCGGCGGGGCGGGTTCGGGTCTGGTATCAGTGAGGGTCATGCACGTCCCTTCAGGGCACGACTGGAAACCTTGACGGCTGGGGTGAGCGTTGGATGAGCGGCGCGACGTCGGGCCCCGGCCGTCTGCAGGACCGTTGACCCTCAACCGTTCCACGGTATCGGCTGTTGAGGGCCAAGCTGTCCGCGCCTCACGGCTTTCCCCCTGTTCAGTGACGTCGCCGGCTCAGCCCCGCAGTGCTTTGACCTCCAGCCATCGTCGCCAGCAGCTCGGTGGCCAGACGGCGGGCGGCGGCGTCTGCATCGATGACAGCTTCGACGCCGACCGCCGGGCGACCATCGTGGCGGGCCATGACCTCCGCCAACAGCGGGGCGATGGCACTCCAGGGAAGCTGCTCTTCCAGATAGGCCGCGACCACTGCCTCATTGGCGCCGTTGAGCCACGCCGGCGCGGTGCCCCCCACCCGGCCGGCTTCGAAGGCCAGGCCCAGACAGGGGAATCGGACCAGGTCAGGGGGTTCGAAGGTCAACGTCGCGGCCACAGACCAGTCGAGCCGGCCGTACGGGTGCGGGGCACGGTCAGGATACGCCAGGGCGTACGCGATGGGCAGACGCATGTCGGGTCGGGACAGCTGCGCCATAGTCGAACCGTCCGTGAACTCAACCATGGAATGCACCACGGACTGGGGGTGCACCACCACCTCCACCCGATCCACCGGAAGGTCGAACAACTCCATGGCCTCGATCACCTCCAGCCCCTTGTTCATCAGGGTCGAGCTGTCCACGGTGATCTTGGGGCCCATCTGCCAGGTCGGGTGGGTCAACGCCTGGCTGAGCGTGATGGTTTGCAAGTCCTCGGCGGGGGTGGTGCGAAACGGGCCGCCACTCGCGGTGAGCAGCAGCCGAGCCACTTCCGTCACCCCTCGCCCGGCCCGCAAGCACTGGTGCAGGGCCGAATGCTCGCTGTCCACCGGGATCAGCTCCGCACCCGGCGTGTCCCGCACGGTGCGTACCACCGGACCCCCCGCCACCAGCGATTCCTTGTTGGCCAGGGCCAAGCGACGGCCGGCTTGCAAGGTGGCCATGGTGACGCCGAGACCGGCGAAGCCGACCACGGCGTTGATCACGACATCGACCGTGGTGGCGGCCTCCGCCAGCGCCTCAGGTCCCACCCACAGCTCACAACCGTGCGGCAGCCGAGACTGCAGCCCAACCGCGGCCCGCTCATCCACCACCACCACCAGCGGGGGGCGGAACTCGTGTGCCTGGGCCACCAGTTCCTCGACGGAGCGCTGCACGCCCAGCGCCGTAACCTGGTATCGGCCGGGGTCGGCCCGCACCACGTCCAGCGTCTGGGTGCCGATCGAGCCCGTTGAGCCCAACACCGCGACGCTGGTCACGGCCGGTCGACCCGCTGGTCAGCCCGGTATGACGTCACGCCACAGGGCCAGGTAGTACACCCCGGGCAGGCAGAACAGCAGGGTGTCGAAGCGGTCCAGCATCCCACCGTGGCCGGGCAGGATGGTGCCCATGTCCTTGACCCCGAAGTCCCGCTTGAGCAGGGACTCGGTGAGATCGCCGAGAGGGCCCAGCACCGCCACCACCAGTCCCAGCTGCAAGGACAGACCCAACCCTTCCCAGGGATTGCCACCCAGCATCTGGTTGAAGATCACCGACGCGATGACCGCCCCCAGCGAGCCTGCCAGCATGCCCTCGACGGTCTTGTTGGGGCTGACATGGGGCATGAGTGGCGTGCGACCGGCGTTCCCGCCCACCACGTAGGCCAACACGTCGTGGGCTACCACCGCCACCACCGCGCCCAGCAGCACCCGGGTGGTGTCCACACCGGGGGCCCGCAAGATCAACGCCGCGAAGGAACCGAGGCCGCCCACGTACAGCACGCCGAGCACCGTGATCCCCAGATCGGCGGCCACCTGCTCGTGGTCCACACCGAACAGGAACCACAGCAACCCCGCCAGCATCACCAGGCCGAACACGATGGGGTAAGCGATGTCGCCCCGCCAGTACACCGCCGCAGGGACACCCAAGGATCCGGCCAAACCCAACAAGGTGGCCGGGCGGTACCCGCCTCGGCGGCTGCCGTCAAAGAACTCAGCGGCCCCGACACCGAGCACCGCCAGCACCAGCAACATGGTGGCCGCCGGCCCGACCCGGAACAGCGCGATGGCCAGCGCTGCCAGCCCCAGACCCAACAGAACCGCCGCGGGGACGTTGCGGCCGCCGGCCGGTACGTTGCCAACCGGGCCGATCGGAGCCACCCGGTTGGGACCCGTGTCCACCGCGAAGAGCGGCTCGCCTGTTCCCCGGGCCCGGTCCCGCTCGGCCTTGCGGGCGGCGCGGCTCGCACCGCGGCTGAACACGTCATCGGCCGGTTCGTCATCCGCTTCCATCGCGAAGAACGTGTCGATCGCCGGACGCGCCCGATCCTGACGGCCGCCGGACCCATCCGGGGCGTCCTCGTCCTCGCCGAGATCGGCCAGGTCAGAGAGGTCATCGGCATCGTCGGCCCAAGCGCCGCCACCCTCACCGCGCCATCGCGGGGCCGCCCCGAACGCCGACCAGGCCTCATCGCCCCGACGTTCATTAGCCAGGACCCGTGGTACTTGGCCGGTGGGCGGCACCGTCCAGTGGGGCAGCTCCAAGTCGCCGGATTCATCCAGGGCGCTGCGGCGGCGAGCCCCCCGACCCCCGGTGGCGGCCCGGCGCTCCTCGTCGAAATCTTCGTCGTCGCCGTTGTCGCTGCCGAATCCCGCTCTTCCGGAACCGTCTCTTCCGGAACCCTCACGACCAGGCCCTTCGTCGCCGAGATCGGGGTCGAGGTCCGATTCGTCGTCGACAGCGCGGCGGGCCGGGCCACCTACGGTGCGCACCGCAGGAGTCCGGGTACCGCCGAGCACCGACACCACTTGATCGGTCTGCCCCGTCGCCCACCGTTCGCCCCGCAACGGCAACTCGTCGAGGTCCCCGGCGTCGGGGATGGTCTCGAAGACCGCTCGCCGGACCGGACGAGGACGGTCCGGTACCGCGGCGAACGCCGAGGTCGCTTCGCCGCCGCCGTCACCGCCGTCAACCCGTCCCATAAGGGTGCCCGCCTCTTCCGCACCCACGATGCGAAGTTGTTCGGTGTTGGGCTGGGACGCCGTGCCGGGGCGGGCGCGGTTCAGGTCGGGGCGGGAACCCGCCGGTCGGTGCTGGTCGTTGTCATTGCTCACGGTGAGCCTCCTGTCGAGCTGGCGTCGACCCGGGACGTGCGCCCGGCCTCCGTGCCGACGCTCCGATGCTGCTGCCCTGCTACACCTCGAGCAGTTCCTGCTCTTTCTCTTGCAGCGCCTTGTCGATCTCCGCTTCGCTGCTGTGGGTCAGCTTGTCGAGTTCCTTCTCGGCCCGACCCACCTGATCGGTGGACAGCTCGCCGGCCTTCTCCAGACCGTCGAGATCCTTGCGACCCTTGTGACGAATGCCGCGTATGGCGACCTTGCCTTCCTCCGCCATGCCCTTGACCTTCTTGACCAACTCCTTGCGGCGCTCCTGAGTGAGCGGCGGGAACACCAGCCGGATGGTATGACCGTCATTTGAAGGGTTCAGCCCCAGGTCGGAGTTGAGGATGGCCTTCTCGATGGCGCCCATGGTGGTGCGGTCGAAGGGGGTGATGAGCAGCTGACGGGCCTCGGGCACCTGAAAGCCGGCCAGCTGTTGGAGCGGCATCTCCTGGCCATAGGCCACGACGGTCAACTTCTCCACCAACGCCGGAGCGGCCCGCCCGGTCCGTACCGATCCGAACTCCGCCCGAGTGTGCATCACGGCTTTGCTCATTCTGTCGGCAGAGGCCACCAGGATGTCGCTGGCCCCGTCGGTGCTGGCGGTGTTCACCGGACCAGAGTACCGATATCCGCTCCCTGGAGGACGGATTGCACATTGCCCGGCCGCAGCAGGTCAAACACGACCACCGGCAGTGCGTTGTCCATGCAGAACGTGATGGCGGTGGAGTCCATCACCTTGAGCCCCCGCTGGATGACCTCGAGGTACGTGAGCTGCAGCAACAGCTCCGCCCGGGGGTTGAGGCGGGGATCGTCGGTGTAGACGCCTTCGACCCCGGAGTGGGTGCCCTTCAGCAACACATCGGCCTCGATCTCCACCGCTCGCAGGGCCGCCGCGGTGTCAGTGGTGAAGTACGGATCACCGAGGCCGGCGGCGAAGATCACCACCCGCCCCTTCTCGAGATGGCGAATGGCCCGACGACGGATGTACTGCTCGGCCACCTGCGCCATGTGGATGGAGGACTGCACCCGCGTCGGCTGACCCAGCCGCTCCAACATGTCCTGCAGCGCCAAGGCGTTGATGACCGTGGCCAGCATGCCCATGTAGTCAGCCTGGGCCCGGTCCATGCCGGCGTGTACCCCGGTGCGACCCCGCCAGATGTTGCCGCCGCCGACCACCACCGCCATGTCCAGCTGCAGCTCCTGGCGGGCCCGAACGATCTCGCCGGCGACCTGCTCGATGATCTCGCCCGATATGCCGTAACCGTTCTCGTTGGCGAAGGCCTCGCCGGAGACCTTGAGCAGCACCCGCTTCCACGGTCGGTCAGGATGGATCCGCGGCGAGCTGACGCCCTGGGGGACGTTGGTCACGAGCCGATGACGGCCAGCACGAAGCGGTTGATGGTGCCGCTGCCGATGCGCTGGCTCACCGTCTCCTTGTCGCCGTGGACACCCTGCTCCAGCAGCACCTGGCCGGCCAGCCAGGCGTTGACGCGACCTTCGACGATCTTGGGCCAGGCCGCTTCGGGCTTGCCTTCGGCCTTGGTGATGTCGAGCAGGTTGTTGCGTTCCTTCTCGATGGCGTCCGCCGGCACCTCATCCCGGGTGAGGAACTGGGGTTTGGCGAAGGCGCAGTGCAGGGCGAGTTCATGGAGGGTGTCCTGGTCCACACCGGTGGCCTCGATGATGACCCCGATGACTCCCCGGCCGTCTTGGCGGTGCAGGTAGGTGTCAATCTTGCCGTTGTCGCCAGCCTCGACCCGGGCCACCTTGCCCAGCTCGATGTTCTCCCGCTTGGCGATCTTCAGGCTGTCGATCTCCGCCTGGGCTCCGGCCGCCGCGGCCTCCCCGCCCTCGAGCACCAGGTCAGCCAGCTTCTGCACCAGCGCCACGAAGTCCTCGGCCTTGGCCGCGAAGTCCGTCTCGGACTTGAGCTCGACCAGGGCCGCGGCGCTGCTGTTGGAAGCGACCGCCACCGTGCCCTGGCTGTTCTCCCTGTCGGCGAGCTTGGCCACCTTGGCCAGGCCCTTCTCCCGTAGCCACTGGGCGGCGCGCTCCATGTCCCCTTCGTTGGCCTCGAGCGCCCGCTTGGCGTCCATCATGCCGGCGTCGGTGGCCTGGCGGAGCTTCTGTACGTCCTTGGCGGTGAAGTTGGGCATCGGTTCGCGCTTCCTCGGGTGCTGTTCCTACTGGTCGACCGGATGGGTCGGATCCCCGCGGGGATCGGCTGGTGGGGACGATTTGTTCGGGGTCCGCAGGGGCCCCGGCGCGCTCAGGACGCGTCGACCGCGGCCTCTGCGGACACCGTTTCCACGGGCGCGGCCTCGGGCTCATCGCCCGCTTCCGTCTCGGTCTCCGGGGCGTTGACGGCAGCGTCGCGTTGGGCGGCGATGCGAGCCTCCCGCTCGGCGGCGGCGGTAGCTGCCTGACGGCGGGCGTCGGCCTGTTCGGCGGCGCGAGCGGACTCTTCCTCGAGGCTCATCCGACGCACCGCGGGGCCGGCGCCACCACCACCTCCGCGACGGCTGCGGATGAAGTGACCCTCTTCCACGGCGTCCGCGATGATGCGACACATCAGGCTGCCGGCCCGAATGGCGTCATCGTTGCCGGGGATCACGTACTGGATGATGTCCGGATCACAGTTGGTGTCGACCACCGCCACGACCGGGATGCCCAGCTTGTTGGCCTCGGTCACGCCGATGGCCTCTTTCTTGGTGTCGATCACGAACACCGCTTGGGGAAGCTTCTCCATGTTGCGGATACCCGACAGGTTCCGCTCGAGCTTCTCCAGCTCACGGCCGATGAGCAGCGCTTCCTTCTTGGGCATCATCTCAAACTCACCGGAGTCCCGCATTCGCTGGTACTCCTTCATCTTGCCGACCCGCTTGAGCATGGTCTGGTAGTTGGTGAGCATGCCGCCCAGCCAGCGCTCGTTGATGTACGGCATGCCGCACTTCTCGGCGTAGGAACGCACTGCGTCCTGGGCCTGCTTCTTGGTGCCGATGAACAGGATGGTCCCACCGTCCGCCACCAGGTCACGGACCGCGTTGTAGGCAACCTCAACCCGGTCCAGGGTCTGTTGGAGGTCGATGATGTAGATGCCGGACCGCTCACCCCAGATGAACCGCTTCATCTTGGGGTTCCAGCGCCGGGTCTGGTGCCCGAAGTGCACGCCGGCATCGAGCAGTTGCTTCATGGAAACGACAGCCATGGGGATCTCCTTCGGTTGCGCTCAGCCGTCACGTGCGCCGTACGAGGACGGCGACCGAAGACCATGACGACGGGACAGTTGATGGGTTGGAGTGCGGTGACCTGTGCGTGCGGGCAACCCCGCGAGCGGCGATAAACCCAGGAAAGTGTAGCCGGCAGCCGGCGGCGTACAGCGGGCGGTCGGGGTCGGGCCCACCAAGCGGGGTCGGAGCTTGCGGGCGAGCAAGGGTGCGGGATCAAGGTAGACACCCTCGCGGCGAATCCCCAGCTGGAATCGACCCCCGGAGCGGCCTACCTCGTGGCCTCCGTTAACTGGCTGGCCCTTGGTCACCGCGATGGACGCCAGATAGGAGTACGAGGAGATCAGCCCGTCCGGGTGGCGCACGCTGACGTGGCGCTCCCCCGCCACGGTGCCGGCGAAGGTCACCTCACCGGGACCGATGGCCCTGACCACGCGGTCCGGCGGGGTGACGTACTCGAGACCCCGATTGCCCGGTCCGTACTGGCCCTGGGGCAGGCTGAAGCCGATGCTCACGGGGTCAGGTACCGGTGCCATGTACCGCCGGGTCGAGCAGGGCGGTGCGGCGCCGACCGGTACCGAGCGCGTGGCGTCGATCGTCACGAGCAGCGCAGCCAGGCCCAACGCCATCAGCACGTACCGCGGGAGCCCGGCCAAGCCGGCTGGACGGACTTGGCGGACTTGGCGGACTTGGCGGGCTACGCGAACTTGGCGAACTTGGCGGGTATCGCAAGGGCAACGCACGGGGGCTCCACTGATGTCGGGCTGGTGGAGGGCGTCAAGCCCCGAGGCTGCGTCAGGTCGATCAGGGATCGAGACGGCGCTGCAGGAAGATGCGCAGCTGCATCACAGCCTTGGTGTGGATCTGACAGACCCGGCTCTCGGTCACGCCCAACACCTTGCCAATCTCGGCCAACGTGAAGTGCTCGAAGTAATACAGCACCAGGACCAGCTTCTCCCGCTCGCCCATGCCATTGATGCCCAGGGCCAGGAGCTGCTTCATCTCCTTGGTCTCGAACAGGCTGACCGGTCCATCACCTGAGTCGGGAATGGTGTCGATGAGGGCCACCGACTCGTTGCGGTCACCGTTGCCGGCCAGCATCTCGTCGAGGGCGATGAGTCCCACCCCGGAGATCTGCGAGAGCATGGCCTGCAGCTGGCTCACCGCGATGCCCAACTCTCCGGCCAGCTCGTTCTCGTTCGGGGTGCGACCGAACTCGCTCTCCAGCTTGGTGAGGGCCTTCTCGATGGAGCGGGCCTTGGCTCGGACCGAGCGGGGCACCCAGTCGTAGCTGCGCAACTCATCGAGGATGGCGCCCTTGATGCGTTGCATGGCGTAGGTCTCGAACTTGTTGCCACGCTCCGGGTCGAAACGGTCGATGGCATCGATCAGGCCGAAGATGCCGTAGCTGACCAAATCGGCCTGCTCGACGTTCTGGGGTAGGCCGGCCGCGAGCCGGCTGGCCACGAACTTGACCAGCGGTGAATAGTGCACGATCAGGCGATCGCGCATGTCGTGATCGCGCGTGGCGGCATATTTCCACCACAGCTCCTCGACCCGTTCGTCAACCTGGACAGTCACCGAGAGACCTCGTTGGGGTTGGTGGGCCGCGAGTGCGGCCGATCCTTCGCCTGGCATGACCGCCTGCTTGCGAATCGCTCCTCCGCCAATGGATCCTCGCTGGGTCTGCCCGGTGCGTCACGAAGCGGCTGCGAACAAGCACGAGCAGCCGTGCGCCTCTGCGGGGGTGCTGGGTTGATTGAGCACACGCTGCGTCTTGGCACACGGTGTCTACCACGTCAGGCTACCGCCTGACCGCCCTAAGTGGGCAAAAAGGGAGTTAGCCATCGTCTCAGACCCGGTAATCCTCATGTTGGATGAACCTGTACAAAGGTGGTCCCATGCCGAACCAGGCGGTTTTCCGCCAGCAGACGCTCGACCACTGAGCTGAGCCGGCCAAGGGACCAACCGGTTCGTTCCTGAAGCTCATCGAGGTCCGCCGGTTCCCAGCCCAACCGGTCAAGGAACGTCGCCTCATCCGCGTCCAAAGGACGCGCGGCGAGCTGCTCGACCCGCGGCCAGTCCGGCTGGCGGTGGTGAGACGACGCCATCCCTGGCTCATGGCCCCGGCGGTTGGGTATCGCCTCCAGCACCTCCGCTACGGAGATGGCCGCCATCGCGCCGTCCATGATCAGCCGATTGGTGCCGACAGACGCCGGCGAGTGCACCGACCCCGGTACCGCCAGCACCGGACGGTTCCGGACCAAGGCCTCCTCCGCGGTGAGGAGCGCGCCGCCGCGTTCGTGGGACTCAACAATCAGCACCACATCAGCCAGGGCCGCGATGATCCGATTGCGGGCCGGGAACCGCCAGGTGTCAGGCCGCGTTCCCATGGGGGCTTCGCTCAGCAGCACCCCGATCCTGCCCAGCCGACGCCACAGGCCCCGACTGCTGGTGGGATAGGGCACGTCGAGCCCGCTGCCCACCACCGCCACCGCCAATGGGGCGGAGAGCGCCGCGTTCCCATCGGGGTCGAAGTCGGGGTCGAGTGGGAGGCCGGGATCGGACTGGTCACCATGTGCCTGGACCTGCCGCGATGGCTCCAGGACCTGCAAGGCACCCTCGTGAGCCGCAGCATCGATCCCCGCGGCCAGGCCGGACACCACCACAACGCCAGCCTCGGTGAGCTCCGCGGCCCAGGTACGAGCCAGGCGAAGACCATAAGGCGTGGCCCGACGGGTCCCGACAATGGCCACGGTGGGCCGCTCCAGCGGCCCGAGCCGTCCCCGGGCGAATAGCAGCAGCGGCGGCTCGACATCGTGGCGCAACCGCGGCGGGTAGTGCGGTGATCCCCATCCCACCAGCGCGATGCCGGCCACGCGGTGACGCGCCGCCAGCTGTTGCGGTTCCACCCGGCCCGCCGGCCCAACCCAAGCGGTGGGCAGTGACCGACCGCCGGGCCCCAGATCGATGCCCGCCCAACCCGCATGATCGGGGCCACCACGCACGATGTTCCACGCCGCATGGGCCGATCCGGCGCCGGCCAGCAGCGCCACCAGACGGTTGGGCCCCATGCCCGGTAGGCCCAACAACGCCGCCACTATCGCGTCGTGCTCGCCGCGGCCGCCCTCCGCCGGCATCGACCCTGCGGCATCGGTCCACGGCAGCGGGCCCGACCGGCGTCGGTGCTTGGTGACGGGGGTGATGCGTGCCCATGGTTCAGCGGCGCTCACAGCATCGGTCCCAACAGCGCGTCGGGATCAACCCGCAGATGCATGGCCAGGGCCAGATGCTCGTCACCAAGCAGGGGTTCCGGTTGATTCGCCAGATCTGCCAGGGTCCTTGCCACCCGGCGAACCCGGTCCACTCCCCTGGCGGTCAGTCGCTGCTGGCGCAGCGCGTCTCGGATCATGGCTCGGGCAGCGGTGCTGAGCACGGCGTGGCATTCCAGTTGGGCAGCGCTGAGCTCGCGATTGGCCTGCACCCCGCGCCCGCGGGCCAGCAATCGGGCGGCCGCCACCCTCGCCGCGACCTCGACGGAGCCCTCTTCACCGCTGCGGGCCACGAGACGATCCGGATCGGGGCGCTGCACCGCCAGCCGAAGGTCGAACCGGTCGAGCAGTGGAGCGGACATCCGCCGGCGGTAACGCCGACGAACAGCGTCACTGCAACGACAGGCGGCCGCGGTGCCGGCGTTGCCGCAGGGACAGGGGTTCGACGCCGCCACCAGTAGGAACCGGGCCGGGAACTGGACCGAACCGTGAGCCCTTGCCACCCGGACGCGTCCCTCCTCGAGCGGCTGACGCAGCGCATCGAGCACGGCGGGGCTGAACTCGGCCAGCTCATCGAGGAAAAGCACCCCGCCGGTGGCCAGGCTGATCTCGCCGGGACGCAACCAGGCCGAACCTCCTCCGACGAGAGCGGCCATGGAGGCGTTGTGGTGCGGCGCCCGAAACGGAGCCCGGCGCAACAGCCCACCCGGTGGCAGCCGTTCCCCGGCGGCGGAGTGCACCTTGGTCGCCTCCAGCGCGACCTCTGACACCAACTCCGGCAGCAGGCCCACCAGGCGCTGGGCCAGCATGGTCTTGCCGGCGCCGGGCGGACCAACCAGCAACAGGTGATGGCCGCCGGCCGCGGCAACCTCCACTGCCTGGCGGGCGAGCGCCTGACCCTTCACATCAGCCAGGTCGGCCACCACCGGATCAGCCGGCAGCGGTTGACACGGAGCGTGATCCCACGGGCGCTCGCCACGCAACGACGCCACCGTGTGGGCCAACGTGGCGGACGCCCGCACAATGTGGCGGCCCAGCACCCGGGCGTGTTGTTCGACCGCCAGGGGCACCACCACGGCATCATCGTGCACGGCATCGACCAGCGGCACGATGCCCGCTACCGGGCGGAGCACCCCATCGAGGCCCAGTTCGCCCAAGAAGGCATGGCCGGTGACCTCCCCCGGGGCAAGGTCACCGTTGGCCACCAGCACCCCAATGGCAATGGCCAGATCCAGCCCGGCACCGGCTTTCGGCAGCCCGGAGGGGGCCAGGTTGACGGTGATGCGCTGGGTCGGCCAGGTGAGGCCGCTGGAGAGCACCGCCGCCCGCACCCGGTCACGGGCCTCCCGGCAGGAGGCATCTGGCAGCCCGACCACGGCAAAAGCCGGCAGACCTGGGGCGACGTGGACCTCAACGGTGACAGGAACACCGTCGACGCCGCGGAACACGGCAGAGGAGACACTGGCGAGCATGTCCGGCTCCGTTCAACACGAGTTGATCTCGAGGAGGAGCCCGGGAGCTACCGAAACCACCGTCCAAGCCGGCAGTGGAGGGCACTGTAGCCGCCTCGACTGGTGAGGCGGAGCCGCGTTGACAAAGTTCCGCCTGGCAAGCCACACCCGCCTGGCAAGCCACACCCGCCTGGCAAGCCATACTGGTCCCGATGGGTCTGAACCCCTACCGGGCGCACCGTCGGCGGCGCAGCGATTACGTGTTTGTCGTGGCGGCCGTCATCATCGGCGCGGTGCTGTTGAGTTGGGCGCTGGTCGGATGACCGGCCATTCCCAACAACGGACCCCTGGCTGGTTCGATGAGGTCGACGTCGCGGTCGTGCAGCCCTATCAGGCCACCAAGGTATACCGCTGCCCGGGCTGCAACCGCGACATACCAATTGGTACGGGTCATCGGGTGGTGGTGCCGGTTGAAGCACCCGACCTGCGTCGTCACTGGCACAGCGGCTGTTGGCGTTTGGCCGAACGGCAGGCTGGGCGCCATCAGCCGCAACCGACCGTCAGCAGACCCGGATCGCACCATGAACGCTGAGCAGCCCTATCGGGAACGCATCGCTGACCTGGTCCGTCACGAGATCGGTGAGGACGAACGGTTGCTGGCAGCCAGCCGATTCTCCATGCCCAACTACTGGACGGTGGTGGACGAGAAGGGCCAGGAGCGCAACCTGATGCAAGGCTTGATCTCGCGTCTGGCGCTGGTGGCCCGGCCTGCACCCAAAGCAGTCCCCGGCTTCCCGTTGCACTGGAGCATGGCCGCGGTGTTGACGCCGCATCGGCTGGTGCTCTGGAGGGTCCGCCGCGGGGGCCATCAACCGACATCGCTGCTGGGCGCGGTGCGGTTGCCCGATCTGCGCGACGCCAGATTGCAGACCGTACCGGTGCCGGGCGGCCGGGCGTTGGCGATCAAGTTCGTGCCGCTGCACGGTCCGGTGGTCATGCTGGACGTGGTGGCGGGCTTCCGTCAGGACAGCGAGCACTTCGCTGACCTCCTTCGCATGCAGTTGGGCTTGCCGCCCGCTCCAGTGCAGTCCTGAACCCGCAGCGGAGCGTCCTCAGAAGGCGTCCGTCACCACCTCGAGCCGGCCGGCAAGCACCGCCACCACGTCGAATCGGGCTTGGAGATGGGTGAGTTCCTCGTGGCGGCGGTGATCCTCGAACCACAGTGCGGCCAGACGTCGCAGCCGTCGCTGTTTGAGCGGGGTCACCGCCTCCAAGGGGTGACCGTAGGCGACGGAGGATCGGTTCTTGACCTCGACGAACACCACCAAGGAGTCCTTGCGGGCCACCAGATCCAACTCGCCATAGCGGCAGCGCCAGTTGGTGTCCACCACCTCGAAACCGGCCTGGGCGTAATGCAACGCCGCGAGGCGTTCGCCGACCTGGCCCAAACGTCGGCGTCCGTGAGACAACCGCCGCTCCTCCCGCTTCCCGACGTCACCGTCGGATTCCTACTCGCAGGAGGTCGGTTACCGGCGACCACGACCGATATCGTTCAGCGCTTTTCTTTGATCTTCGCCGCTTTCCCGACACGGTCCCGCAGGTAGTACAGCTTGGCGCGCCGCACGTCACCGCGACTCACCACCTCGAGCTTGCCGGTGATGGGCGAGTGGACCGGGAACGTGCGCTCGACGCCGACCCCGAAGCTGACCTTGCGCACAGTGAAGGTCTCCTGCACACCGGAACCCTGGCGGCGGATGACCACACCTTGGAACACCTGCAGGCGCTCCCGGTTTCCCTCGACCACCCGGACATGCACCTTCACGGTGTCACCGGTTGAAAACGCGGGCACATCATCCCGCATGGTGGCCAAGTCGACGACGTCGGTGGGCTTCATCCTCGCTGAACTCCTCAGGGATCACCGATCCAGCCGGGGCATCGCACCGGCGACGGCGGAAGGACCACTCTAGGAGGCACGTCGTGCTCGAACCAACCTCGCTCCCCCAACCCGTTCCTGCGAACCGAGCCGACGGCCCGGCCGGAAGCGCCCACGGGCCTCTCAGGGTCGGGTGGGGGCAACAACCTCTGGCAGTGACAAGACGAACTCGCGGAGCAGCGCGCTCTCGCCGGGCTGGAGACCGCCCCGGGCGGCCCATAGGTCAGGGCGACGGCTGGCCGTGCGCACCAGGCTCTGGGCCCGCCGCCAACGGGCGATGCGGCCATGATCACCGGAGAGCAGCACCTCCGGGACCGGTCGGCCCCGGACCATCGCCGGGCGGGTGTACTGGGGATACTCCAGCAGCCCGCCGCGACCGTCTGGACCCTCACCCCGCTCGGAGAAAGACTCGTCGCTGGCCGAATCGGCGTTGCCCATCACCCCGGGGATGAGCCGGGACACCGCCTCGAGCACAACCATGGCGGCAACCTCTCCGCCGGCCAGCACCACGTCCCCGATCGACAGCTCACCGTCGACCACCTCGTCGTAGACCCGCTGATCGATGCCCTCATAGCGCCCACACAGCAGGGTGAAACCATCGAGGGTGGCCATGCGCCGGGCTGCGGCCTGGTCGAAACGGTCACCGCCGGGACCCAGCGCCAGCAGCGGACGGGGCGGGGTCACGGCGTCCACGGTGGCCAGGATGGGTTCGGCCAGCAGCACCATGCCCGCTCCCCCACCGAAGGGCGAGTCATCGACGGAACGATGACGGTCCGTGGTGGACGCCCGCAGATCATGGACCCGCAGATCGATCAGCCCGGCGACGCGGGCCCGGCCCAACAGGCTGGCGGAAGCGAAGGCGTCGACCATGTCCGGGAAGATGGTGATCACATCGATGCGCATGGTCCCCGCGACGCCAGTCCGTCCTTCGTCCGGCCCGCTGTCAGTCCAGCAGCCCGGCGGGGATGTCAACTTCGATGAGGTCCCCCTTAAGCGCCACCATGAAGTTGAGCGGCACTAACGCGCCGTTGCTCAACACCAGCAGGTCAGCGGCGGGATTGGCCTCTACCGCGGTCACGGGGCCGTGGTTGGTGCCGTGCTGATCCACCACGTGAAGGCCGATAAGTTGATGGACGAACACCTCACCTTCGCCCTCCCGGGGTTCGGCCAGCAACACGGTGCCGGCCAGGTCCTCAGCTTGCTCTCGGGTGAGGCATCCATCGAAGCAGATCAGCCAGCGATGCTGGAACGGCCGGACCGCGGTGATCACCAGCGGTCCTTTGCGGCTGTCGTAGCGGGCGCCGACCACGAACCGGTCTGCCTGGTCGCTGATGGGGACCACCACCACCTCGCCCCGCAACCCGTGAGCCCGGGAGATCCGTGCGATCTCCAACAGCCCGGTCACTCGACGAACTCGACCTCGGCGTCGTAGCCATCCTTGGCGGCGGCCGCGCCGACCACCGTGCGCAGCGCAGTCGCCACCCGGCCCCGCCGGCCGATGAGCCGACCAAAGTCGTTGGGGGCGGCGTGCACTGACAGGCGAACCTTGCGACCACGGATCGGGGTGGCCACCACATGCACCGCGTCGGCGTCTTCGACCACCGACCGGGCCAGGTACTCCATCACAGCGATGGCGGTAGGGGCGATCTCAAGGTTGCCGTCACCGTCATCGCTGGCGTTACCGTCGACATCGTTCACATCGTCGTCGTCGCTGTCGTCGTTGAACTCCTCGTTCTGGTCCAGGTCGCTCACGCCGGGGTACCGGTCTTGAACTGGTCCCAGGCCCCGGAGATCTTCAGCAGCTTGGCCACCGTCTCGGTGGGCTGGGCGCCCTGACGAAGCCAGCGAACCGCCTTGTCGTTGTCAATGGTGATGCCGGAAGGCTCCTGGCGAGGGTCGTAGCTACCCACGATCTCGATGAACCGGCCGTCACGGGGCGAGCGACCATCAGCCGCCACCACCCGGTAGGTGGGCTGCTTCTTCTTGCCCATCCTCATGAGCCGCAACTTCACAGCCATGTGTCGTTCGTTCCTTTCGAGCCCACAGCGGGACTGGGGCGGTGTTCCATCGAGAGCTGGTGCGGCGGGCGCGTGAGCTGGCGGCGCCCGAACAGTGCCAGACCGACCATCATCGGTGCTGGGTGGTACACAGTCCAAAACCGCAGCCAGGATAGTGCGCCGGCGTCACAGGCCCGGGAGCTTGAGGCCACCACCGGGCCGGGCCTTCTGCCGTTCGGCCAGCTCAGCGAAATCGACCTCGGGCATGCGGATGGGCCCTTTGCTCGTGACCCGACCGCCACCCTTGCCACCCTTGCCGCCGTGTTTGTCCTTGCGGGGTTTGTCCTTGCGGGCGGATTTCACCCGCTTGGACCCGAAACCCCCGAAGCGCTTCAGGAGCCGCTGCATTTCGTTGAACTGGGTGATCAGCCCCTGGACCTCTTGGGGCTGGGTACCGGAACCCCGGGCGATGCGCCCCCGGCGTGAGGCGTCGACCAGCTCCGGTTCGATGCGCTCCTGGGGGGTCATGGAGCGGATGATGGCCTCGATGCGGCCGAGGTGGGAGTCGTCGATCTGGGCGTCGCGGGCCTCTTTGGGCATGCCGGGCATCATGCCGATGATGCTGGAGAGAGGGCCCATCTTCTTCAGCTGCTGCATCTGCTGCAGGAAATCTTCCAGCGTGAAACGACCCTCGACCAAGGCGGTGGCGGCCTTTTCGGCCTCATCGCGCTCGTAGACCTCCTCGGCCTTCTCGATCAGGGTGAGCATGTCGCCCATGCCCAAGATGCGCCCAGCCAGGCGGTCGGGGTGGAACAGGTCGAAATCGGCCAGCTTCTCGCCAGTGGAGGCGAAGGCGATGGGTTTGCCGACCACCTCTTTGACGGAGAGCGCGGCGCCCCCGCGGGCATCACCGTCAAGCTTGGTGAGGATGACCCCATCAAGGTTCAGGGTGGCGTGGAAGGCCTCGGCCACGTTGACCGCGTCCTGGCCGGTCATGGCGTCCACCACCAGGAACGTGTGATGGGGACCGGTGACCTGGGAGATGGCGCGGACCTGTTCCATCATCTGGGCATCGATGGCCAGGCGACCGGCGGTGTCGACGATGACGACGTCACGCCCGGTGCGGGCCGCTTCCGCCAAGCAGGCCCGGGCCACGTCGAGGGGGTCCCCCTGGCCGCTGCGCACCACATCATCCGGGGCGGAGAACACCGGCACGTCGATCTGGCGGCCCAGCGTGCGCAACTGCTCCACCGCGGCGGGACGTTGCAGGTCCGCGCCGACCAGCAGCGGGTTGCGACCCTGGCTGCGGAACCAACGCGCCAACTTGGCCGAGGTGGTGGTCTTGCCGGACCCCTGGAGACCCGCCATGAGCACCACCGTGGGTGGCTTGGCGGCGTAGGTGATCTGCACCGTCTCGCCACCGAGGGTCGCCACAAGCTCCTGATGGACGGTCTTGATGACCTGCTGGGCGGGGTTCAGCGCCTTGGAAAGGTCCTCGCCGATCAGCGCATCCCGAACCCGGCGCTGGAAGGAGCGGACCACAGCAAGATTGACGTCAGCTTCGAGCAGCGCAACCCGGATCTCACGCAGGACCTCGTCGACGTCCTCCTCGGACAACCGGCCCCGGTTGCGCAGACGACCGAAGATGCCCTCAAAACGATCAGCCAATGCTTCGAACATGCCGCCTCCCACTCTAGCTCCCGCCTCCGGACCCCCGGCGCGACCCACGCCGCCACACTCCCCGAAGCGGGGGACGCCCATAGACCTACCTTTCGCACCCCCAATCTCGCCGATGCAGTTTCGGTGAGCGATGTCGTCGATCTCTACGCCGCAATGAGCGACGATGAGGCGTGGTGGGAACGCCCGCGCCCGCCGCAACCCGTCCTGGAACGCCGGTCCGAGCCTCGCAGTCAGCCCGCCGTCCCTCCGGAGGCCCCGCCCGCTGCGTTGCGGGGCGTGGAGGTCCAGTTGGCACTGGAGGCCCTGGGGGCGTTGGTGGCGGACACCCACCTCCGCCGGGAACACTGGGACTTGGCCCAACGCGCGCAACGGCGCCACGACAGCCGGTCTTGCCTAGAGGATTGCCGCGCCGTGTTGGCGCTTGACCCCGACCATCTCGAGGCCCGCAAGTTAGGGGCCAAGGCTGCCCGTGACCTGCGGCAATGGGACGAAGCGGCCGCGCTGCTGACCCCCCTGGTCCAAGCGGGCGAACCGGCGGGGCAACTGGACTGGGATCGGATCGTGGCCGCCACGGTGGCCGGGGATGACCAGGCGGTCAACGCCAGCGTGGCCCGGCTGGGCCTGGACCCCTGTACCTGGCAGCATCCTGAGGCGTTGATCCTGGTCATATTGGATGGCCGGGCTCAGGTCGCCCGACGAATCGGTCCGGCCGCAGCCGAAATCCTCTCCATCGCAGCCGGTGACCGACCCCAGCACGTGGGTGACGTCGTGGCCTTCGACCCAACCCCATTGCAGGTCACACCCATCGTGGTGCGCCAGGCGACCAAACCCGAGCCGATGAGCTGGTCGCCGTCGGGCCCGCTGAGCTGGGCCGACCCCGCCGGACGGCGGTCCGAGAGCCCAACGTTTGCCGAGGTCGCCGCAAGCTGGCCCCCGCCCCCCGCTGACGCCCTGGCCGCACCGCTCCCCCCGCCGCCGCTGGCGATCCCCGTTGCCGTCGCCCCGAACGACGTGCCGGACCGCGACCTGGGCGCTGGCACATCCGGAGCGCACATGCCGAGCTGGCCGACCTTCAGGACCCTTGCCATCCTGGCCTCCGGCGCCCACCAGGCCTGGATCGTCAGGGGCACCGACCCCGGCTTCGAGGCCTGGGATGACACCGTTGGCGAGCTGCGAGAACGGGGTTGGGTGCTGCGACGGGTGCCCGCCCTGGAGGTCGACGCCGACGACCGGCTGGGGGTGGTGGCCCTTCCCGCGGCGCTTGACCCGTCCGAGGTCCGCGCCACCCTGGAGCAGGCCACCTCGACATGGACCACGCCGCCCCGCTGGCAGAACTAACGAACTGTCAGGGCCAGACCGAACCACGACCCCCTGTCAGCCGAACAGGGCGTCGACAAACTCGTCGGGGTCAAAGGGGGTGAGATCCTCGATGGTCTCGCCCAGCCCGACCAGTTTCACGGGGATGTTCAGCTTGGACTCGATGGCGAGCACGATGCCCCCTTTGGCCGAGCCATCAAGCTTGGTCAACACCACCCCGGTGAGTTCGGTGGCCTCGGTGAACTGGCGGGCCTGGACCAGCCCGTTCTGACCGGTCACGGCATCGAGGACCAGCAGCACCTCGCTCACGTGACCCGGATCCTTGTCAGCCACACGGCGGACCTTGGCCAGCTCCTCCATCAGGTTGGTCTTGGTGTGGAGCCGACCGGCGGTGTCCGCCAGGACCAGGTCGATGCCCCGGGCGTGGGCCCGCTGCACCCCGTCGAAGATCACCGAGGACGGATCACCCCCCTCCGCGCCCCGCACGAACTCCGCGCCGGCTCGTTGGGCCCAGGTCTCGAGCTGCTCGGCAGCGGCCGCCCGGAACGTGTCCCCCGCCGCCATCAGCACCGGGCGCCCGGCGGTGGTCTGCAGGTGACCGACCTTGCCGATGGTGGTGGTCTTGCCTACCCCGTTGACCCCGACGAACAGCCACACATTGGTCACCCCATCACGCGTATGCAGCGCCCGGTCCACGCCGGCCATGCGTTCCTTCAGCTGGCCCTTCAGCAGGTCCAGCAACTGTTCGGGTTGGGTCACCGAGCTGTCTTTGGCCCGGGACCGCAGCTCCTCCAGCAGCTCCGTGGTGAGATCAACGCCGACATCGGCCTTGATCAGGGCTTCCTCCAGCTCATCCCAGGTGTCAGCGTCGATCGAGGTGCGGGACAGAATGGAGCGAAAGGACCCGGCGATGGCCTCGCGCGCCTTCGCCAGGCGGTCCCGGAAGGAGGGCCGCGGCCCGGGCAGCTCCGGCTCGGACAGTTCCTCGGGTTCGACGGCGGGTTCGTGCCCTGCTTCGGCGACAGGTCGGGCCGGTTCAGCCTCGGCACCTTCCGATGTCCCCGGTTCGACCACGGGGACATCGGGAGAGACCTCGGCCGGGAGCTGCTCGCCGTCCGAGACCGGCATTGTCGGGGTTGCCGGCCGCGTCGGGGTGGCCGTACTAGCGGGGTGGACGGGGCGGGCTGTGATGGACGCCCGGCCCAGTGGCGGCGGTTCCAGCACCTTTCGCCGATGGCGGGCGACCACCACCCCGGCGGCCAGCACGCCCAGGACGAGCACGGCGATCAGGACCACCATGGCGAGGTTCATGCGGCCAACCTACTGCCGGTCGATCCCACCGAACCCGCCCACCCCGGGGCCCGTACCTGCCTTTCCGAGGCCCGAACCCGGGCGACGGAACGAGCCGCCGACAGCCGGGGGGGTGGGCTGGATCAGCCGTTGAGCGGCGTCACCTGGTCACCGCCTCACCCACGGTCACCGAAAGGTCCATCTGCTCACCGTCCCGTTCGATCTCGAGGTCGAGCTTCTCGCCGGGACGGGTGGCCCGGATGATTGACGCCAGCTCCTCGAAGCCCCGGATGGCTTGACCGTTCACCGCCACCACCAGGTCACCCTCCTGGATGCCGGCCTCGGCGGCGGGGCTTGCGGGCTCGACCCGGATCACCATGGCGCCACTGCTTCCGAAGGCCGGATCATCAGTGCGGACACCGAGGTAACCGAGCCGGATGGCGTCTCCACGGATCAGGGACTGAGCCACGTCGTAGGCCAAATCGATGGGGACGGCGAATCCGATGCCGTTGTTGTCCCCGGTGTCGGTGCGGATCTGGGTGTTGATGCCGATCACCCGCCCTCGCCGATCCGCCAGCGGTCCCCCTGAGTTGCCGGAGTTGATGGCGGCGTCGGTTTGGATCATCGACACGATGTTGTTGTTGGGGCTCGGCACGGGGCGGTTGACGGCGCTGACGATGCCCTGGGTCACGGTTTGGTCCAGTCCGAACGGGCTGCCGATTGCGATGGCGATGGAACCCACCCGGGGCAGCTCCCCCAGTGCCAGCGCCGCCACCGGGAGGTGCTCGACCGGGTCGATCTTCACCACTGCCACGTCGTTGTTGAGGTCAGATCCCAACACCGCTCCCCGCACCCGGGTGCCGTCAGCGAGCCGCACCGTGACCTCCGCTTCGAAGTCGGCGGTAGCGTTTCCAAAGCCGCTGTCGGAAGACACCACGTGCGCCGCGGTCAGGATGTAGCCCTGGGCGTCGTACACGAACCCGGTGCCAAGGCCCGACCCGGTCTCGATCTGCACCACCGCCGGGGCCACCGCGGCATGCACCGCGGCGGCCGGGTCATCCTGAAGGTCCGGATCGAGCTCCGGCGCGTCGGTGACCGGACCCTGCTGGTCCGCGGTAGGCGCCGCCAGCTGTCCGGCGGTGGCACCGTTGTCGTCCCCGCCATTCGAGTTCGAGCCCTCCGAGCCGCGCCCTGACGCGGAGTTCTCCTGGCTCGCCCGGCTGGGCACATCATCGCTGGTCAGCGCTCTTCCGCCGACGAACCCGATGGCGGCCATGATCAGCAGCGCCGGGATCGCCACGCCCCACATCGTTGCCCGTGACCAGCGGCGCCCTGGCGCGCCGGCCTGGGCTGCGGCCGTGGGGAACCCGGCCTGGTCCGGAAACTGACGCAGCGGCGGGTAGGACGGTGGCGGCGGGGATCCGGCCGGGCCGACCGAGCCGAAACGGGCGGAGCCGCCCACCGGCTCGAAAGGAGGCACCGCTGGCGGGTGAAACGGGTGGCCGGAGGTCATAGCGGGAGGTGGGGCGGGCTCGAAGCGGGGACCGGCCGGGCCAGCCCCGCCAGCCGGTGCGGGCTGCGGAAGCGCTGCGGGCCCTGCATCAGGCGGGCGGGGACCCTCAGCGGCGGGAGCGATCCGATCCAGCGTCAACGTGGGATCATCCCACCCTTGGGGGCCGGGCTGTGCGGGCGAAGGGACGCTGGCGGATCGATCGGGTTCGGCGGGCGAGGTGTCGTGGGGGTCGGGCCAGGTGGTCATCGTCATCTCACTGGGGCGCAGGGGGAATCGCTGGATCCTCGGGAACCGGGCACAGGGCCGCGGCGGCGATGGTCACCGTTGTACGCCCGTTGGCTGAAAGCACGGCTAAGTCCCACGACCCGCCCGCCCGGGTGAGCGCTAAGGTCCCTGCCGTGAGCAACGTGAGAAAAGCCTGGGACATGGTCGATGAGGCCAAGCGCGAGATCGACAACCTCACCCCCGAGCAGCTCAAGGCCGAACTGGACGCTGGCAGCGCCACCGTCGTGGACATTCGTGACTTCCGCGAGCTCTATCTCAAGGGCAAGATCCCCGGAGCGTTCCACGCCGACCGGGGCATGCTGGAGTTCTGGATCGACCCCCAGAGCCAGTACTACCGGGAAGTTTTCAAGCCCGAGCAGCGCTACATCCTGTACTGCGCCGGTGGCGGCCGTTCGGCGCTGGCCGCCAAGACCATGAAGGACATGGGTTACCCGAACGTGGCCCACCTCGAGCCCGGCTTCGGCGGCTGGGCTGACGCCGGGCTCCCGGTCGAGGACTGCAAGCAGGACGCCAAGTGGATTCAGCGCTCTGACGCCTGAGGACCGGTGCCTCGGCGGGCTGGACGCCGCTCAGCGACCCATGCCGTAGAACTCTGCGTTGGGGCGCATCGAGGTCAAGTTGGCCATGCGGTTGGACAGCGCGAAGAACGCCGCGATGGCGCCGATGTCCCAGATGTCCTCGTCGCTGAACTGGTGGGCCCGCAACCCGTCGAGGTCGGCGTCGGAAATCTCCTGGGAGCGGGCCGCCACCTTGAGCGCGAACGCCACCATGGCCTTCTGGCGTTCGGTCAGGTCCGCCTTGCGATAGTTGATGGCCACCTGGTCAGCGATCAGCGGGTTCTTCATGCGGATCCGGGCGATGGCCCCGTGCGCCACCACGCAGTACTGACAGTCGTTGAGGGCAGAGGTGGCCACAACGATCAGTTCCCGCTCGCCCTTGCTCAGGCCGCTGTGCCCTTCCATCAGCGCATCGTGGTACGCCATGAAGGCCCTGAACTCTTCCGGCCGATGCGCCAACACCAGGAACACATTGGGCACGAAACCGGACTTCTCCGAAACCGCCATGATCCGGGCCCGGATGTCCTCGGGCAGCTCGTCGAGCTCCGGAACGGGAAACCGGCTGATCGGTGGGGCACTCGGTTCTGTACTCACGGCAGGGACGCTAGCGGCGGGACGTTCCCGGGCTCATTCCCGGTTGTGACGGCCTATGCGAAACAACGTCCGGCCGCGAGCTTCGACGGACCTTACGAACGTGGGGTGCCGAGGGACTCCAGTGGTTGGCTCGGCGTCTCTGGCGGTGCGGCCGGCTCGGCACGCTGCTCGGGCGAACGGTTCTCGGTGGCATGGCTGTCGGGAACACGGTGGTCTGGAACGTGGTTGTCGGCGTCGCTGGCCGCTGACGGCAACCAGATCGAGAACGTGGAACCCAACCCGGGCTCGGAGCGCAGACCGACGGAGCCGCCGTGAGCCATGGCGATCTGACGGACGATGGTCAGACCCAGACCGGAGCGACCTTCGGCACGGGCCCGTTCGGGATCGCCACGGTAGAACCGCTCGAAGATCTTGGGCTGGTCCTCGACGGCGATGCCGGGGCCGTGGTCCTGCACCGCCATCCACACCCAGGAACCCTCCCGACCGGCGTCGACCGTGATGGCGGTGCCAGCGGGGGCCAACCGCAGGGCGTTGGCCAGCAGGTTGGCCAAGGCCTGACGCAATGCCACCGGGTCTCCGTGAACCACCAGGGCACCGTGGGCCGCCGCGGTGATGGCCAGTTGGCGGGCCTCAGCGGGCGCTGCGAACTCCGCCACGCATTCCGCCACCAACTGGGACACATCGACCAGCATCTCGCGATCCGCCGGGGACTCCCGTCGGGCGTACATCAGCAGGTCCTCGACCAGGATGGCGATGCGTTCGGTGGATCGGCCGACCACGGTGAGCGTTTCGCGCAGTTCCTCCGTCGGGGCCCCGTCATCGGCCAGGGCCACCTCGACGTTGGTGCGGATGACCGCTATCGGGTTGCGCAGCTCGTGAGACGCCTCGTGGATGAATCTGCGCTGGCTCTCGAACGCCTCGTCGATGCGGTCCAGCATCTGGTCGAACGTGTCGGCCATGGCCTTCAACTCGTCTTCGGGACCCTCAAGGTGGATGCGGCGTGACAGGTCGGTGGCCGTGATCTCCCGGGCCACATCCGTGATGCGTTGGATGGGGCGCAGGAACCGACCCGACACCATCCAGCCGACCACCAGCGACACCAGGAACAACCCCCCCAGTCCGCTGAAGGAGTACAGCCGGAACCGCTCCAGGGCCCTGGTGTTCACCGTGCGCTCCAGCAGCTTGACCTCGTTGACCACCTCGAACTGCTCGGTGCGGGTGGTCCGCTCGCAGAACAACACCCCGCGGATCTCCACGCAGGACGGCTCTCCGGGGACCTCGGCCATGACCTTCTCGGTCACCGGTTGACGACGCAGGGACTCCGAGAGCCCGATGTACACCAACGTGAGCAACACGGCCCCGACGCCGAACACCACCGCCGAGTACAGCAGTGACAGCCGCACCCGCATCGACGCCGGCCCCGGCAACCGCGCCGCGAGACGCGAACCAGGCGCCGAACCCGGACCGGGTGCCGCGACCTCCGGTCCGTCATCACCCGAGTCGACGGCAGCGCTGCTGCTCATGGGGAGGCCGCGGGGGCTGAACGGTCTCGATCAGTGTCGAGCTGCGCCGGGTCCCCCACCAACCGGTAGCCGCTGCCGATCATGGTCTCGAGCAGCGGCGTTTCGTCACCGACGCTCAGCTTACGACGGAGCGTGCCCACCGTAACCCGGACAGTGTTGGTGAAAGGATCGGCGTTGGTGTCCCAGACGTGCTCCAACAGCCGCTCCTGGGACAGGACCTCGCCGGGGTGCAGCATGAAGTATCGCAGCAGCGAGAACTCCTTGGCGGTCAACTCCAACGGCCGATCCGCCCGCCGCACCCGACGTCGGGCGGTGTCCATGTGCAACGGCCCCACGTCCAACAGGGCCTGGTGATGGGGGCTGTCGCGCCGCAGCAGGGTGCGGACACGGGCTGCCAGCTCTGGGAAGGCAAACGGTTTCACCAAGTAGTCATCGGCCCCGACATCGAGGCCGGCAACGCGATCCGCCACCGAGTCCCGAGCGGTGAGCATCAGCACCCGTGGCTGGAGCCCGCCCCGGGCCCGAATCTGACGGCACACCTCCACCCCATCGACCTGCGGCAGGGTGAGGTCCAAACACACCAGGTCGTACTCGGTGTAGGCCATGGTGTCGAGAGCCGCGGTGCCGTCGGTGACCACGTCAACGGCGTAGCCCTCCCGTCGCAGGCCCTTAGCGACGGCCTGGGCCAGATCCACCTCATCGTCGACCACGAGCAGTCTCATACCAACCCCCCTTCACTCCTCGCCCTTCACTCCTCGCCCTTCACTCCTCGACCTTTACTCTTCGCCCTGTTCCCTGCCCATCCTTGCTGGGGTTGTGGCCTGCACCCGCAGCGAAGGAGCTTTACCCTCACCTTCACCAACAGGTGCTTGGGTACCCCCCGACGCCGAAACCCTGACGAAATTGACGTTGAGCCTCGACCGCCTGCTCCCGAAGGATGCTCCCGTGCAGCTGCCAGCACAAACCCCCCAGAGCTCAGAGGCCCACGTGCTCGAGACGGCCCTGTTCGAGATCAAGCGGATCATCGTCGGTCAGGACCGGGCCATCGAACGGCTGTTGGTGTGCCTGCTGGCCCAGGGGCACTGCCTGCTCGAAGGGGTCCCGGGCCTGGCCAAGACCCTGGCGATGGAGACTCTGGCCGTGGTGTCGGGCGGTACGTTCGCCCGCATCCAGTTCACGCCGGACCTGCTACCGGCGGACATCGTCGGCACCCGCATCTACCGGGCCAGCTCTGAACGCTTCGACGTTGAGCTGGGCCCCGTCTTCGCCAACTTCGTGTTGGCCGATGAGGTCAACCGGGCCCCGGCCAAGGTGCAATCGGCGCTGCTGGAGGTGATGGCCGAGCATCAGGTCTCCATCGGCGGTCGGACCTTCGCCGCCCCTGAGCCGTTCCTGGTGTTGGCCACCCAGAACCCCGTCGAGCAGGAAGGCGTGTACCCCCTGCCGGAGGCACAGCGCGACCGGTTCCTGATGAAGGTGGTCGTGGGCTACCCCAGCCCCGGCGAGGAGATCGAGATCGTCAACCGGATGGGCGTACACCCCCCCGTCGCCCGCCGGGTGCTGGACCCCGAGCTGGTGCGGGCGCTGCAGGAGGCGTCCAAGTCGGTGTACGTGGATCGGGGGGTGGTGGAGTACGCCGTCAGCCTGGTGTTGGCGACCCGAGAACCGGCCCGGTTCGGACTGGGCGAGCTGGAGGAGTTCATCGACTACGGAGCCAGCCCCCGGGCCAGTCTGGGTCTGGTGGCCGCCGGTCGGGCCCTGGCGTTGTTGCGGGGCCGTCATTACGCGCTGCCCCAGGACGTGTTCGACGTGGCCCCGGAGATCCTGCGGCACCGGTTGGTGCTCAGCTACGAGGCGCTGGCCCAGGGCTTGCACGTGGACCAACTGAGTTCGCGGATCCTCGCCACCGTACCCGCGCCGCGCATGGCGCCCAGCCAGGACAACCACTGGGGCGACGGGCACCAACCGGACTGGTCCGGTCCGACGGGTCAGCCCGAAGAGGCCCTGTTCAGGCCCTCGGCCGCGCAGGCAAGCCAAGACACCGTGGCGTCGCCCGACCTCGGCTTGGCACCCACTTGGTCCGACTTCGGCCAAGATCCCCGAGGGCGGCTCAGGGGCGCCAATCGCATCCCGTCACCGCCGCCCGCCGAGACCGCTGCCGCCAGCCAGACGGTCTCCCCCGCCCCGCCGAAAGCGCTGAGTGATCCCGAACCCGCCGCGGACGCCACGCCAGATCGACAGCGCTCCAGTGGGACGGGATCATCCCTGCCGATGGATGACCTGGCACGGGCCGACGAGCACCAGCGCCGGGCCGGTCCTTGACGGGGCGCTCGTCGCTGCCACTGCCCGGCCCCGGGGCGCGACGCGTGGACCACGTCGGGCTCAGCTTCGGGCAGGGATCCTCGGGGGAGCTGCTCAGGCGGCTGGAGCTCACCGTCAACCGCCGGCTCGACGGTGTCCTGCAGGGGGACTACCGGGGGTTGGTGCCGGGACATGGCAGCGAGCTGGGTGAAACCCGGCCCTACCAGCCCGGAGACGACGTCCGTCGCATTGACTGGAACGTCACCGCCCGCACCCAGACCACGCACGTCCGCGAGACCATCGCTGATCGGGAGTTGGAGACCTGGGTCCTGTTCGACACCTCCGCCAGCATGCACTTCGGCACCGCCCACTACGAAAAGCGCGAGCTGGCCGCCATCGCCTTGGCGGCCGTGGGCTTCCTCACCGCCCGCACTGGCAACCGGCTGGGCGCGGTGTTGGCCGGGGACGGCCCGGCGCTGGTGATACCGGCGCGGGGTGGACGCGCCCACCTGCTGTCGGTGCTGCACCGGGCGCTGCCGAAGGAAGCCGCCGATCCCGACGGTGGCCGCCCCGATGGCGCCCAGCGGAAGGACCGAGGACCGGTCGCGGGATTGGGCGCTCCCCTGGAACGCATGGCCGTCCTGCATCGACGGCGAGGTTTGGCGGTGGTCATCTCGGATTTCCTCGAGACAGACCCGGGCTGGACCCGTCCATTGCGGAGACTGGCCGCACGCCACGACACCTTGGCCATTGAGATCGTGGACCCCCGTGAGCTGGAACTGCCCGCCGTGGGGGTCCTGACGCTGGTTGACCCCGAAACCGGACGGCGCCGTGAGGTGCAGACCTCCTCGGCCAAGCTGCGCAACCGTTACGCCGCCGCCGCCGCCGACCAGCGCCTTACCATCGCCGGCCAGATCCGCCGCAGCGGCGCGGACCATCTGATCCTTCGCACCGACGGTGACTGGCTGGCGGACCTCATCCGCTTCGTGACCCTTCGCCGCGAGCGCGCCGCCCGCCTACCACGGAGACCGTCATGACCCTCCTCGCCCGCCACTGGTTGTTGTTGCTGGTGGCGGTGGCAGCGCTGGCCGTCGGATACGTGCTGAGCCAGCTGCGTCGACGTGATGCCGCGGTGCGCTTCACCAACCTGGCGTTGCTGGACAGCGTGGCACCGAAACGTCCCGGCTGGCGTCGCCACATACCGGCAGCGTTGCTACTGGTGGCGTTGGGAAGCCTGAGCGTGGCGCTGGCCCGTCCGGCTCGGCTGGAGCAGGTCCCCCGGGAGCGGGCCACCATCGTGGTGGCCATCGACACGTCGCTGTCGATGATGGCCACCGATGTGGCCCCCAACCGCCTCGATGCCGCCAAAGCCGCCGCTGCCGCCTTCGTGGAGTTGCTCCCCGAACAGATCAACGTGGGCCTGGTGTCCTTCAACCGCACCGCCAGCGTGCTGGTATCCCCCACCCGGGACCACACCGCGGTGGTGCGGGCCATCAGCGGGTTGCGCCTGGACCAGGGCACCGCTATCGGTGAGGCCATCTTCGCCGGGATCCAGGCCATCGACTCGGTCCCGCCGGCGGCCAACGCCGAGGAGGCGGCGCCGGGCCGCATCGTGCTCATGTCCGACGGCGAGACCACCGCCGGCCGGCCCGACGAGGTGGCAGCGGCCCGAGCGCTGGAGCGGGACATCCTCGTCTCCACCATCGCCTTCGGTACCGAGCACGGCACCATTGTCGTTCCCGGCGAAGACCGCGTGATCAACGTCCCCGTCAACCAGGACACGTTGCGCGCCATCGCCGAGCAGACGCGAGGCACGTTCTTCACTGCCGCCACTGGCGAGGAGCTGCGCTCGGTGTACGCCGACATCGGCTCCTCGGTTGGCTACGAGCAGGCCCGTCGGGAGGTCGGCGGGTGGTTCGTGGGTGCCGGGGTGGTGGCGTTGTTCCTGGCCGCGGGGTTCTCGCTGCTGTGGTTCAGCCGGCTGCCCTGAGCCGTTCGCTGACCACCTTGGAGCTCTCGCCGGGCTTCATCGACACCCCGTAGAGGCAGTCCGCTATCTCCATCGTCCGACGCTGATGGCTGACCACCAGCAGCTGGGCTTCGGTGCGGAACTCATCGAGCAGGGCCAGGAAGCGGCGCAGGTTGACCTCATCGAGGGCGGCTTCAACCTCGTCCATCACGTAGAACGGCGACGGCCGACTGCGGAAGATGGCGAACAACAGACCCAACGCCGTCAGCGCCCGTTCACCACCGGACAGCAGTGACAGTTTGCGGACGTTCTTGCCCGAGGGCTTGGCTTCCACCTCAATACCGGTGTTGAGCAGGTCATCTGGGGTGGTCAACCGCAACGCGCCAACTCCGCCGGGAAACAGGGTCGCGAAAAGCGTCTCGAAGTGACCGGCCACATCGGCGAAGGCCGCGGCGAACGTGAAGGTGATCTCCTCGTCAATGGCGGCGATCACCTTCTGCAGTTCCCTGCGGGAGTCCCTCACGTCCACAACCTGGGCTTCGATGAGCGCGGTCCGTTCCTGCAGCTCGTTGAACTCCTCCACCGCCAACGGGTTGACCGGGCCCATGGCAGCCAGCTGAGCTTCGAGCTCCGCCACCCGGGCCCGAGCGTCGCGGGGCTGCTCCACCACGGTGGCACCGCCCACGCTGAGCTCGCGCCCGCCGCTCTCCTGGAACTCAAGCAGGCGGTCGCCGCTTCGCGGGCCGCCGCCGTTCGGCTGGTCGGGCACGATGCCCTGTTCGCCTCCCAGCCCCTCCACGGTGCCGGCGAGCTGATCGCTGGGGGCCGCGGGCGTGGCGTGGCGTGTGGCCAGCTCCTCGGGGTCGATACCCAGCTCCCGGCCGATACGCTCGACCAGCGCTTCCAGCCGAACGGTGAGCTCTGCAGCCTCCAGTTCGGTCTTGGTGGCGATGGCCCGCTGGTCGGCGAGGTTCGCTTCGAGATGGGCCCGATCGAGGCGCAGATGATCAAGCTGCTGACCGACCGCCCGGGCGGTCTCGGACAATCGACGGCGCTCCGCCCGCAGCTCGGTGTGGGACGCCCCCAGCCGCGAGCCGAGCCGCTCGAGCAGCGAGCCCAGCCGTTGCAGCACCACCAGACGGGCCTCGGCTCGTTGCCGTTCGGCCTCCGCCGCTTCCCGGGACTGACGGCCGGCATCCACCCGGCGCGCGATGTCCCGCTGACGCTCCTGCAGCGAGGCCAATCGCTGGGTGGCCTGGGCCGCGGCCACCTCCAGATCCATGCGCCGCTTCGAGGCCTGGGCCCGGCGTCCGTCCAGATCAGCCTCTGCCGCGGCGCGGGCCTCGGCCCGGGCGGCCTCGTCCCGCTCAGCGGCTTCCAGGCTGGGCAGAAGCGCCTCCAGCTCGGCCAGACGGCTGCGCTCGCGCCCGTTGCGCTCCTCCAGCGAGCCGATCTGGTTGGCCACCGTGGCCAGCTCCTTACCCAGGTCAGTGGCACTGCGCTGGGCCCGCTCGAGGGCCTGGCCGGCGGAACGCACCCGGGCGACGTGTTCATCCGCGGCCCGCACCGCCTGTTCGTGGGCGCCCCGGCCGGCCTTGGCCGCGGCCCGGGCGGCCTCGAGGCGCTCGCGGGCGGGCTCCACCCGCTCCTGCGCCGTGTCTGCCGCGGTGCGGGCTTCGTCCAACATGGCCCCGGTGACCCCGGTGGATGAGCTGCCGACCCGCCACCCCTGGGGTCCGAAACGATCGCCGTCATCGCTGACCACCACCAGCTCTGGATGCGCCACCGCGACCTTGAGTGCCTGGTCCCAGCCGCCGCGAACCCGCACCGCCCCGGCCAGCAGATCCTCCAGCAGGCGGTCCACGCCGGCGTCGCGGCCTCGCACGTGACCCCTGATGGGCTCACCGACGGGTAGCGGCACGGCCGAGGGATCTGCCGTGACATGGGCCGGCCGATCCTGCACCTGGTCCACCCGAGCCAATGACAAGGCACGGGGGGTGTCATCGGTCAGCTGGATGAGGGGGTCACGCAGGTCCACCACCCGCTCTGGCAGCCCGAACTGCCCGTCCTGCCCGAACTTCGCCGCCTCCTCCGCCTCGCCGACCTTCCGGATGGCCAACACCGCGCCGCCCTGGCCACCGCCGGCGAGCAATTCCAGCGCCGCCCGGGCCACGTCGACATCGGCCACCACCACCGCGGTGAGCGCCTCTCCGGCGGCGGCTTCAAAGGCCGCTTCCCAGCCGGGGTCGATGCGGATGGCGTCGAGCAGGGTGCCAACCACCCCGTCGAGCTGGCGCAACTTGGCGGCACCGGCCCGGGCCCTGGCGGCGTCCAGCGCGCCGGCCAGCACCTCCACCCGGGCCTGGGCGCCGCGCTGATCGGCCTGGGCCTCCCGCAGCGCTTCCTCGGCGGCGGTTTGATCGGTTTCGGTCTCGGCCCGACGAGATGCGGCGCGCTGCACCGCCCGGTCCAGATCCTCTTCAACGGCGTCAGCGTCCCCCCGGAGGAGGTCAGGCGGGCCTGCTCGGATTGGGCCTGCTCGACCCGGGTGGCCAGGGACCGCTGCCGATCCGCCAACCGACCAACCTCGCCACCGGCGCGCTCAAGCCCCGAACGCAGCGCGGATACCTCTCGTCGGACCTCACCGGCCCGGGCCACCAGCGGGTCGAGGCCATCTGCGCCGGGGGCTGCCAGCGCCTCCCGTTCGGCCACCACGGTTTCATAAGCCCGGGCGGCCTCGGCCCGTTGCGGTTCGAGCTCCTCCACACGCTCGGCGGCGTCCTGCAACGCCCATTCGACCTCGGCGGCCTCCTCCACGAGGGCCCGGGCGCCGGCCTCGTCGAACTGCAGGGACGCCAATCGGCTGGCGTTGCGCTGACGTTCCTCGACGAGCGCGGCCAGCCCCCGGATCCGCTCGGTGGTGGTGTCGAAACGGCCCAGCAGCTCGCTGACCTCACGTCCGCCGTGACGGCGCAGCTCCAGCTCGGTGTCACGGATCTGACCGTCGAGCAACCCCAGCTTGGCGGTCAATGCGTCAGCGGCGGTCTCAGCATCGCCGTGGCGTTGACGGTTGAGGGCCAGCCGGGCCCGCAGCGAGACCAGTTCCTCGCCGGCTAGCCGGGCCCGCAACGCGTGCAATTCGGCGCTGAGCTGGCCGTGTTCCCGGGCCGCTTTGGCCTGACGTTCCAAAGGGCGCAGCTGACGCCGGATCTCCCGCTGCAGATCACTGACCCGGGACAGGTCCACCTCGGTGGCCGCCAGACGGCGTTCGGCCCGTTCCTTGCGGCGGCGGTACTTCAGGATCCCGGCTGCTTCCTCGATGATGGATCGGCGCTCCTCCGGTCGGGCGTTGAGGATGGCGTCGATCTGGCCCTGGGACACGATGACGTGCTGGTTGCGCCCCACGCCGGCATCGGACAGCAGCTCTTGGATGTCCAACAACCGGCAACTGACACCGTTGATGGCGTAGTCGCTGTCCCCGCTACGGAACAGGGTGCGGGTGATGGTGACCTCGCTGAAGTCCAGCGGCAACAGGCCCGCGGTGTTGTCGATGGTGAGGGACACCTCGGCCCGGCCCAACGCCGCCCGCTTGGCGGTCCCGGCAAAGATGACGTCGTCCATCTTCTGGGATCGCACCGAGGTCGGCGCCTGCGCCCCCAGCACCCAGGCAATGGCGTCCACCACGTTGGACTTGCCCGAGCCGTTGGGGCCCACCACCACGGTGATGCCGGGCTCCAGCTCCAGCAGAGCCTTGTCGGCGAAGGACTTGAAGCCCCGGATCTGCAGTGCCTTCAGGAACACGAGGGTCCCCACAGGACGGAACTCGCCAGCACGGCGTTTGATGGCACGGCAGTCAGCACAGAACGCAACAACACGGTGGGTTCGCCTCAGAAGCTTCGGACGCCCCCGCTGGGGCTGGCCAGGAACCTGACCGGGAGAGCTTACACGACCAACCCGTACTCACGTACCGACGAGATGGTCGGAAGGGCCATGCTTGAGCCATGACCTCCACGGACCCCGAGCCCGCACCGGAACCAGATCCGCAGGCGGCGCCGGATCCGCAACACACGCCGACCGCCATGGACCGGGTGTTCCTCACCGACGGGTCCAGCGGCGGGGACGTGACGGAGCTGGTGTTGGTACGCCACGGCCAGCAGGTGTGGCCCGATCCCACGACGGCCACCGTCTCGGCGTGGGTGGATCCGCCGCTCTCGGAGCTCGGTCGACGCCAAGCCCGCGGCGGTTGGCCACGCCCTGGCCCACCACCCGATCGAGCGCGGTGTACAGCTCTCAGCTGCTGCGGGCCCATCACACCGGTTTGGCCATCGCCTCCCACCACGGCTTGGAGGTCACCGTGGTCGAGGACCTGCGGGAGGTGGAGACGTTCCGGGACCTGCCCCAGGACGCCCACCCCTCCGAGGTGTTGCACGAGCTGGTGTTGCGCGGCGCCCGGGAACGCTTCGTCCGGCACCGCACGTGGGACGTGTACCCGGGCAGCGAACCCGGCGATGAGTTCCGCCACCGGGTGGTCAACGTGATCGAGGGCATCGTCGCCACCCATCCCGGCGAGACGGTGGTGGTGGCCTGTCATGGCGGAGTGATCAACGCCTACATCAGCGAGATCCTGGGCCTACCGCCGGTCATGTTCTTCCGACCGGCCCACGCCTCCGCCCACCGGGTCCGGGCCCGGGGCGACGTGCGAGCGCTGCACATCCTCAACGACGTGCACCACCTCAACGCCGCTGACAACCCGCTCGAGACCTACTGATCACACCCTGCTTTTCACTCCGGTCAGACCTGGCACTCGGCGCAGCGGTAGGCGGGTTTGCCATCGATCTTGTCGAGCACCACGGTGCCCCGACAGCGACGGCACGGCTGCCCGTCGCGGCCCCAGACCTCAAGCTGCTCCTGGAAGGCGCCCTTGCCGCCGGCGAGGTCGCTGAACTGGTTGACGGCAGTGGTGGTGCCCCCGGCCTTGAGGGCGTCGTGGATGACCTCGGCCACCGCCCGGTACAACCGCCGCAGCTCCTGAGAGCCGAGCTTCTCGACCCGCCGTTCAGGGCGCAGACCGGCCCGCCAGAGGATCTCGTCGGCGTACATGGTTCCGATGCCCTCGACCACCACGGGGTCGATCAACAGTGCCCGCACCGCGCCGCCGTGACCCACCAGCGCCCGGGCGAACACCACCCATGACACAGCCTGTTCCGCCAGGTCGATGGCCTTGGTAGGGGGGACCACGACGTCCAGCTCAGCCACGGTGGTCAGACCCACCCGGGGATCGCCCACCCCGGCCAGCAAACGCAGGCTGGCACCCTGGGTGAACGTGAACTCGGCCCACAGCGGATCGTCGGTCTTGGCCCGTCGCAGCGCCACCCCGTCGGCCACCTTGACCAGCACCCGCTCACCGTTCTCGACGTTGAACACCAGGTGCGTGCCGCGCCGCTTGACGGCACTGACCTTGAGCCCTTCCAATCGGGCGAACTCGAGAGGGTCCAGACCGCCGGCGAGATGTTCGGGGTCAACGGTGATCGACTTGAGCTTGCGGCCACCGATCTCGCGCTCGGTCTCTCGTCGTAAGATCTCGATCTCAGGTAGCTCGAGCATCGACGCCCGCTTTCTCGGCGGTCTCAGCGACCAGCCGTTCCCAGGCATGTTGTGCAGCGGCCTGCTGCGCCTGCTTCTTGGATTTGCCGGCGCCGGAACCCAACACGTTGGAGCCGATCACCGCCGACGCGGTGAACCACTTGTCGTGATCGGGTCCGCTCTCGGTCATGGCGTACTGCAGTGGACCATCATCCCGACGGGCCAGCAGTTCTTGGAGGCGGGTCTTGTAGTCCGCAACCCCGGGCCCCTCCGCCGCGGTGGCGATCCGCTCGGCGCAGAGCCGGACCACGAGGTTGCGGGCCGCGTCCCAGCCGCCGTCGACGAACACCGCGCCGATCACCGCTTCGAGGGCGTCGGAGAGCAGCGACGCCTTGCGCCGGCCGCCGCTGGCCTCTTCGCCCCGACCCAACCGCAGATAGACGCCGAGTCGCAGGTCCCGGGCCAGCTCGGCCAGGCCCACCGCGCTGACCACCGTGGCCCGGACCTTCGCCAACGATCCTTCCGACAGCGAGGGATAGGCATGGTAGGCGTGATCGGTGACGGCCAGACCGAGCACCGAGTCACCCAGGAACTCGAGTCGCTCGTTGGAGGGACCCTCATGCTCCGAACACCACGACCGATGACAGAACGCCTGCTCCAGCAGCACTTGGTCCGCGAACGCGTACCCCAAACGGTTCGCCAACGCTGACAGGTCCTCACCAGGGGGATGTTCGTGGAGCACCGTCGGATCGTTGGGTGGGCCGGACCCGGACCCTGGGGCCAGGCCAGGTTCGGCCAGCTGCTCGGGCGGGGCGCCAGGGTCAGCCGACGCGGCCGACAACGTAGTCGACAGCGTCACGAACGGTCTTCAGGTCTTCGAGATCGTCGTCCTCGATGCGGAAGCCGACCGTGCGTTCGGACAGCTCCTCCTCGATGGCTTCGACCAGCTCGATCAAGGCCAGCGAGTCCGCATCGAGGTCGTCCCGGAACGAAGCGCCCTCCTCGATGGCGGACGGCTCGATCTCCAAGATGTCGGCCAAGCGGTCTCTGATGATGGCGAACACCTCGGCGCGGGATACCGGTCCCTGGCTCAGATGGGTTTCGGCAGGCACGTGCGGCTCCGTTCTGTTGGGCTGGCCTGGCGGCGGGGGCCTGCACCCGTCCAGCGCAGGGGGGCTGGAATTGGGGGCTGATACTAATCGCCTTCGCCGGTCCCGGCTGGCCGGCCACCAGCGCTTTCAAACCCGGGGTCCGCCCCAGGCTCCGCACCGGTGTGGACAGCGGCTCGGGCCGCCATCTCCGTGAGGGCCCCCACCGTGTCCGACAGCACGGTCTGTTGGGCCAGGCGCACCGCGTTGAGCACCGCCTGGGCTGAGGAGGACCCGTGGCTGATGATGCAGACCCCGCGCACTCCCAGCAGCATCCCGCCACCGGTGTTCTCCGGGTCCAGCTCGGCATGCAACCGTCGGGCCCCGTCGAGCAGCTGGGGATCTCCCTCGGCCAGCAGCTCCATGGTCTTCACCATGCCGATCAGCGCCCCTTCGAGGGACTTCAACGCCACGTTGCCGGTAAACCCGTCGGCCACCGCGACATCAACATCGGTGGACATCAGGTCCCGGCCCTCGACGTTGCCGATGAACCGGGCGGACGGTGCCAGCAGCCATGCATCCCCCGCGGACATCAGCTTGGTGGCCTCCTTGACCAGCTGGTTCCCCTTCGAGGTCTCCTCGCCGATGGACAACAGCCCGATGCGGGGATGAGACACGCCGAAACGCAGGCGGGCGTAGACCGCGCCCATCTGTGCGAACTGCACCAGCCATTCGGCTTGGCAGTCGGCATTAGCGCCGGCATCGAGCAGCACCGTGGGCACGCCGCCGGGGGTGGCGATGGGGATGGCGATGGCCGGCCGGGCGATGCCACGGATGCGGCCCATGCGCAGCAGGGCGGCGGCCATGGCGGCCCCGGTGTTCCCGGCGCTGACCATGGCGGCGGCGTTGCCGTCCCGCACCGCCTCGGCGCAGCGCACCATGGAGGAGTCCTTGAGGCGGCGAACGCTGGCCCCGGGGTCCGCGTCCATAGCGATGACCTCGCTGGCAGCGACCACCGGCACCTCGCCGACGTGCTCCAACGCCTCGGGCCGGCCGATCAGCACCACCGGCACCCCGGCCTCCCAGGCCAGACGAGCGCCGGCAACAACCTGGTGGGGGGCATGATCGCCGCCCATGGCATCCACCGCGATGGGAAGGTGGCCGGCGTGGCGGCAGAGCCGGGTCAGGGCATCGCTCAGGCCGGCGAAGGTGTCAGCCACGCCTACCCCCGATGGGAGGCGGGGCCGCGAACGCAGCGTGCAGACGCGTGGCCGGTGGCGGGCTCAGCTGAGATCGATGGCCTGGCGGCCGCCGTACCAGCCGCAGGCACGGCAGACCACGTGGGGCAGCTTGGCCGAGTTGCAGCGGGGGCACAGGCTGCGGGCCGGTGCTTCCAGCGTCCATGCTGAGGCCCGGCGACTACGGGTCTTCGCCTTGGAGGTCTTCTTCTTCGGAACGGGCATGGCGTCGATCCTCGTACGCGTTCGGGGCCCCACCGGCGGGCACGAGCGCAGGAGCCTACCAGCGACGGAGCTCCCTTGGCGATCGCACCGCCCAACCGGGTCGTCGGCGGGCCGCGTCGCCGCTGACGCCGAGGATGGTGAGGATGGTGAGCCGCTGGCTAGCCGTCCCCTGAGCGGTCCGATCTGAGCTGGTCAAGCGCGGCCCAACGGGGGTCCATGGGCCGCTCATCGCTCACTGCGGTCGGGAACCGCTCGGGCGCCGGACCGGAGCAGTCCGGCCCGCACAGGGGGGCCAGCGGCAGCGCCAGGAGCACGGCGTCACGGACCAACGGCAGCAGATCGAGGTTCTCGTTCTCAAGGGGGTAGGTCTCCCCTTCGGTGGGGCGCACCTCGAAGATCTCGCGCACCGTGGCCACCAGGGCCTGCTCGAAGGTGTCCAGACAACGACGACATTCACAGGCGGCATTGGCTTTCACGTGACCGGTCGCGACCACTGAGGTACCGGAGGCCTCCAACACCAGTTCCACCTCAATGGCGGAGGCGGCGGGCACCAACGCGTCCCCCACCCGCAGTTCATCCACGCGGACCATCCGCCGCACGGGAATTCGCACCCCGGGTCGGCGCAGCACCTGGGACACGTTGAGGGGGAGGCGCTCCTGGGGGCTCGGGGTCGCCTGGGGGTCCGGGGCGGGCACCGACGGCTCAGATGTCCTGATCGAAGAAGCCGGCGGGTGGCTCCCCGCCGGGTCCCCCCCGCCCGGTGCCGTCGGAGGGCTCACGACCAGCTGTTTCACCGCGGCCGAGGGTGGACGGCTCCGCCAACGGGAACGGGTCCTCGTCACGGTTGGTGCTGAGCTGCAGTTTGGCCCGGCCCTGATGGACCAGTTTCATGGTGCGTTCCAACACGATCTCGAAGCTGCCCAGCTTCTTATCGCAGTAGTCCTCACACTCCAGGCGCATCCGCCGGGCGTCGGCCTCCGCGGTGGTGACGATCTGGCGGGCCCTGGCTTCTGCGGACCGAACCACCTCCGAGCGTTGCACCATCTGTTCGGCTCGGGACCGGGCCCGGCCGATGAGCTCCTCACCGTCGGAGCGAGCCTTGGCCAGGAACTCCGACCGTTCCTTCAGCAGCCAGCGCGACTCGCGCATCTCCGGAGGGAACGTCTCCAGCACCTGCTCAAGCAGGCCCACAACCTCATCCCGGTTGATCATGGCCGAGGTCGACAACGGCACCGGGCGGGCGGACTCGACGATCTCCAGCACCCGGCGGAGCAGCGTCTCCGTCTCCGTGAGCGGCAGATCGTGCACGTCATCGAAGCCGCGGTCGAACTCGTCGCCGAAACCGCCGTCAGGTTGCTGGGCGCGGCCGGGACCTGATCCCGGACCCGAAGAGGCGGCGACCACGATCCGCTCCGTGTCTCCGTTGCTCACGAGCCGGCGCCGGCGTTGCGCTGTTCACGCAATCGGCGCAGGGCCACGGCGACCGCTTCGGGGACCATGTCATCGACATTACCCCCAGCCGGGCGATCTCCCGGATGAGGCTGGACGCCAGATGACCGTGTTCCAACGCGGTCGGGACGAACAGCGTGGGGATGCCGCTCATATGCCGGTTGAGGTGCGCCATCTGCACCTCCGATTCGAAGTCGGCGACCCCTCGCAAACCCTTCACGATGGCCTGAACCTTGAGCTCCACCGCCAGGTCCACCACCAGGCTGGAGCCGATGGCGGTGCTGACGTTGGGCAGATGGGCCAGCGACTGCGCAATGAGATCCCGCCGCTCCTCCAAGCTGAAGGGATCAGGCGCCTTTTGGGGGTTACCCACCGCGGCCACCACCACGGACTCGAAGCTGGCGGCCACGGTCTCGATGATCTTGACGTGACCCAGGTGGATGGGGTTGAAGCTGCCGGGTACCAGTGCTGTTGCCACCAGGTCACCCCCTTTCGCTACCGCCTTCGGAGCCCTCAGCCGCTCGTTGCAAGAATCGGACCACCGTAGACCCATACCGCTTGGTCCGGGCCAATTCCCATCCGGCGGGAGCATCGATGTCACGGTCTGATTCGATGACCACCCAGCTGGCATCGATGCGTCCCAACAACCGCTCCCAGCCCTCATACCGGTAGGGCGGGTCGCACAGCGCCACCTCCAGCGGTCCGAGGGTGGCCACCACCTCGGTGGCGTCGCCCCCCAGGACCGTGGCGCGGGCCTCGAACCCGCAGCTCCGGAGGTTGTCCACGATGATCCGGCGGACCGCGGGGTCCTGCTCCACAAAGATGACCTCACCGGCGCCCCGGGACAGGGCCTCGATGCCGAGCGCGCCGCTGCCGGCGAAGAGGTCCGCCACCCGGGCACCGTCGAGCTCCATTTGGCTGCCGAGGGCGTTGAAGATGGCCTGGCGAACCCGGTCACCGGTGGGGCGGGTGGCGCTCCCGGGCGGGGCCCGCAATGACCGACCCCGGGCAGTGCCGCCGATCACCCGCATCCGGGCCCCGCGCCGATGTTCCGTCGGCCGGTCACGAGCGTCCCTGCCGCAGCACGGCTTGACGCTACCGCTGCGGACGCGACCCCCTGCACTGGCCGATCCCAGCGGGCCCGCGTCGCTACGATGCAGGCTCATGTCGGCGCGGATGGTGACGGCATGAGGTCTGGCGGATGAGCAGCGGACCGGCACCCGAGATCGACTGCATCGACTGCGGCGGGCGTTGCGTGCTGATGTCGCTGGAGCCGGAGTTGGGCTGGGAGGTGGGCCATTCGGTCATCTACCGCTGCCGGGACTGCATGGACCGCTGGGATGTGGTCATCGACCCCGAGGATCTGGGCCTGGAATCGGATCCCGACCCCTACTCCGGGCGCTGACCGGCAGCCACCCGGCCGCCTCAACCCCGGGGGCGCCAACCGGCTCAGCTTTTCAGCAGGAACTCGGTCTCCTCTTCGCCCAACATGGCCCGTACCTCCGCCTCCAGGTCCGGGTAGCGACCCAGGCCGCCCCGCTCATCGACCAGATCCTCGGCCACCTCGCGGGCCGCGACAACCAGGTCCTTGTCCCGGCGTAGCGACGCCAGCTTGAGGTCGTTGCGGCCCTTCTGGCGCTCGCCCATGATGGTCCCCTCACCCCGCAGCTCAAGGTCGACCTCGGCCAGTTCGAAACCGTCGGTGCTGCGGACCATGGCCGCCAGGCGGGCCTCGGCCACCTCGTTGGCGCCGGCTTCAGCGTCGCGCTGGTCGAGGTTGGCGACCAGATAGCAGCGACTGGCATGGCGCCCCCGGCCCACCCGTCCGCGGAGCTGGTGCAGCTGGGCGATGCCGAAGCGGTCAGCGTCCAGGATGACCATGATGGTGGCGTTGGCCACGTCCACCCCCACCTCGATCACCGTGGTGGCCACCAGCACGTCCACCGCTCCCTGGCGGAAGGCCTCCATCACCGTGTCCTTGTCGGCGGGGGCCACCCTGCCGTGCAGCAGGCCCAGCCGCAGACCGGCCAGCTCCTCCTCGGCCAGGCGGGCGAAGGTGGCTTCGGCGGAGGCCACCTCCAGCTTGTCGCTGTCCTCCACCAGCGGGGTCACCACGTAGGCCTGACGCCCCGCGGCGACGTCCTGGCGCACCGCGGTCCACGCCGCGGCCTCGCCCGGCCCATCCGCAGCCCACACCGTCTCGATGGGCGTCCGGCCGGGTGGCAATTCGTCCAACACCGACACGTCAAGGTCCCCGTAGACCGTCATGGCGGCGGTCCGCGGGATGGGCGTGGCGGTCATGACCAGGACGTCGGGGGCGGCGCCGTCGCTGCCCCGGGCCCGCAGCGCGGCTCGTTGTTCCACCCCGAACCGGTGCTGTTCATCAATCACCACCGCGCCCAGGGCGGCGAAGGTCACCTTCTCCTGGATCAGCGCGTGGGTGCCGATGAGCAGGTCCACCGTGTGGGAGGCGGCCACTCCCTCGGTGCCGGCCAGACCGGCCAGGATGCGCCGACGATCCGCGGCCCCGGTGCGATGGGTCAGCAGTTCCACCCGGACCGGACGTTGGTCCAGCAGGCTGGCGGGGTCGGGCACGGTCAGGCCTTCGAGGAGTCGGCGGATCCCGGTGGCATGCTGTTCGGCGAGCACCTCGGTCGGGGCCATGAGCGCCCCTTGATAGCCGCCCTCGATGGCCATGAGCAGCGACGCCACCGCCACCACCGTCTTGCCGGCGCCCACATCGCCTTGCAGCAACCGGTGCATGGGCAGAGCCCTGGCCAGGTCCTTGGCGATCTCGGCCATGACGCGCTGCTGGGCGCCGGTCAGCGGGAACGGCAATGCCTGCAGGAATGCCGCCAGCAGCGGACCGTCGATGTGATGACGCAATCCCCGGGCGGAGTGCTCCAGCACCCGTTTGCGCTGCACCAGCGCCAGTTGCACCCGCAACAGCTCGTCGAACGCCAGGCGTTTGCGGGCCGCCTGGGCCGCGCCCATTGAATCGGGCGCGTGGATGGCCCGCAGTGCGGCTCCCCGTTCGATCACCCCCAGCCGGCGACGCCAGCCCGACGGCAACGGGTCCGAGATGCCCCGGCGGGCCTCGGCCCGGCGCAGGGCCTCCTCCACCAGCTCCGCCAGCTCCCAGGTGGACAGCCCGGACTTCTCTGACTGGGGGTAGATGGGCACGATGCGGCCGGTCCGGTCCCCGATGAGGTCCACCAGCGGGGCGGTCATGCGCCGGGCCCCTCGGAACAGCTCCAGCTTGCCGAACACCACCACCAGGGAACCCGGGGAGAGCTGCCGCTCCCGCCACGCCTGGTTGAAGAACGTCAGACCCAACGACGAACCGTGCCCGTCCACGGCACGCACGGTGGTCATGGCCTGTCCCCGTTTGGTGCGGCGGGTGGTCACCTCCTCGATGCGAACCACCACCGTGGCCTGCTCCCCCGGTGCCAGATCGGCCAGCACCGCTTCCCGGGTGCGGTCCACATAACGGCGCGGATAGTGCGTCAAGAGGTCGGCCACGGTCTCGATGCCCAGTTGCGCCAGGCCCCCTGCCCGTTTGGGGCCCACCCCTCGCAGGCGGGTGACCTCCATCCCGGCCAGCTCCACCAGGGTCAGTGGCTGCGGCGACGCTGGCGCCGAGGTCATGCCAGCACCTTAGGCCGGGCCGCTGACAGCCAGCCCGAACCGCAGCGGAGACCACCGATGGAGGGCCCTCTCACCGCGGACGGATAACCTGGTTGGGGTGCAAGGCGTGATCAAGTCCTACGACCCCGGAACCGGAACCGGCAGCTTGCTGCGCGACACCGATCTGGCCGAGATCGAGCTCGGGTCCAACCCGTTGAAGGGGTCCATCCTGCGCATGGTGCGCCAGGGTCAGCGGGTGGTGTTCGACCTGGATGGGGACGGTCGGGCGGTGTCGTTGCGACTCGGTTCCGAGGTCGACATGGCCACCCCGGGTTTCACCCCGACCTGAGCGGGTAGGGCGGACATTCTGAGGCCCCGCTCGATGATCCGGCCCTCGGCCGAGTCGGTTCTTCCGGCTTGGAGGTATCTGGGGGATCGATGCTAAGGTCCTTACCTATCTTCGGAGGCGAAGGCTGCATCTGGGAAGAAGACCAACTCTCCCCAGCTTGGCGGTTCCCGGTTCCGAGATCGTGCTGTAGACCAGACCAGTCCCACACAGACGACAACGACGTCGGAAGAGGGGTCATGCCGTCCACCACCAACGTGTCGACGACCAGTTCGTCAACCACAGACCCATCGCACACAGACCCATCGCAGCGCCCGCCGACCACCCACCGCCGGCTGCTGGAATGGGTTGAGCACTGGGCCGGGATCTTCGAGCCCGACGCGGTGCTGTGGTGTGACGGCTCAGAGGCCGAGAACCAACGGTTGTCCCAGCTGTTGGTGGATACCGGAACGTTCGAGGCGCTGTCGCCGCAGCTGCGTCCCAACAGCTTCCTGGCCCTCTCGGACCCCAGCGATGTGGCCCGGGTCGAGGATCGCACGTTCATTTGCAGCGCCAGCGAGCAGGACGCCGGGCCCACCAACAACTGGCGGGATCCGGCGCAGATGCGGGCCGAGATGACCGAGTTGTTCCGAGGCGCCATGCGGGGCCGAACCCTGTACGTGATCCCCTTCTCCATGGGGCCGCTCGGTTCACCGATCGCCCACATCGGCGTGCAGCTCACGGACTCGGCTTACGTGGCGGTCAACATGCGGACCATGACCCGCATGGGCGCCGGCGCGCTGCAGGTTCTGGGTACCGACGGGGATTTCGTGCCCTGCCTGCATTCGGTGGGCCGTCCCCGCAACGCTGACGGCACCCCGGACGAGAGCCGCCTGAACCCGGCCTGGCCGTGTGATCCGGACACCAAGTACATCACGCACTTCCCCGAGACCAGGGAGATCTGGAGCTACGGCTCCGGGTACGGCGGCAATGCCCTGCTGGGCAAGAAGTGCTTCGCCTTGCGCATCGCCTCCACCATGGCCCGCGACGGCGGCTGGCTGGCTGAACACATGCTGATCCTCGGCGTGACCCCGCCCGATGGCCCCAAGCGCTACATTGCGGCGGCGTTCCCCTCCGCCTGCGGCAAGACCAACATGGCCATGATGATCCCCACCCTGCCGGGCTGGAAGGTCGAGACCGTCGGCGACGACATCGCCTGGATGAAGTTCGGACCCGACGGCCGGCTCTATGCCATCAACCCCGAGGCCGGTTTCTTCGGGGTGGCGCCGGGCACCTCCACGGCCACCAACCCCAACGCCATGGTGACCATCGAGCGCAACACCATCTTCACCAACGTGGCCCGAACCGATGACGGTGACATCTGGTGGGAAGGCATGGGCACGGACCCGCCCGCCCATTTGCAGGACTGGAAGGGCCAGGACTGGACCCCGGAGGCCGCGACCAACGCGGCCCACCCCAACGCCCGCTTCACGGTGCCGGCGTCGCAGAACCCCTCTTGCGCCCCCGAGTGGGAGGACCCCGCCGGGGTGCCCATCTCGGCCATCCTCTTCGGCGGTCGGCGGGCATCCAACGTGCCCTTGGTGACGGAGGCCCGGGATTGGCGTCACGGGGTGTTCCTGGGGTCGATCATGTCCTCGGAGAAGACCGCAGCGGCGTTCGGCAAGGTGGGCGAGGTTCGCTTCGATCCCTTCGCCATGCTGCCGTTCTGCGGGTACAACATGGGGGACTACTTCGCCCACTGGCTGAGCATCGGCGCCGGGGCCAAGCCCGCCAAGCTGCCCCGTCTGTACTGGGTGAACTGGTTCCGCAAGGGCGAGGACGGGTCCTTCCTGTGGCCCGGCTACGGCGACAACAGCCGGGTCCTGAAGTGGATCCTGGAACGGCTCGACGGTCAGGCTGAGGCCTGCGACACCGCCATCGGCAACGTCCCCACCCCTGCCGCGCTCGACGTGTCCGGTCTGGAGGGTGTGAGCCCGAAGGTCCTGGCCGAGCTGACCAGGGTGGACCCCGACGCCTGGCGGGAGGAGCTGCCGTTGTACGAGCAGCACTACGCCTCCATCGGCCCCCGCCTCCCCGACGAGCTGCGTGACGAGTTGCGTCAGCTCGAAAAGCGCCTGGCTGACTGAACCGGTTCGGCCGCCCGATGGTCGATGTCCGCACGCTGTACCGACTGGTCGAGCCAGCGTTGCGGCCACTCGGCAACGCCGCCTCCTTCAGCACCGAACACTGGTCCGTCGAGCCGAGTGAGCAGCGTCTCTCGGTGTCGGTACGGGTTCGATTGACCAACCGCGCCGGTGATCGCGAGGTCATGGTGTATGACGTGCGGCCCCGGCTGCACCTGCTGTCCCGGGCCGGCCTGGAACGGCTCACCGTTGACGTTGAGGTCCGCAGCGCCGACCCGGTCATGGCACCGCGGCCGGACCGCTACTGGACCGCCTTCGTGGTGAAGCCGCATCACCACAGCGACGTGGACGTAGCAATCACCGTGGAGGGCCCCGACCTGGCCGGTCTCTACGCACTGTGCCTGCTGCTGGAGGTGCAGCTCTACGGGGCCGAGGGGCTGCGTGACCGTGTCCATCACGTGGTGTTGCCGCTGGGCACCGCCGAGGTTGCCGATCGGCTCGAGTGGCGCCCGGTCCCTCGGGACGGTGGGGCGAACCTGCTGGTGGCGCCGGTGCCGACCCATCTTCTGACCCCGGTCGATGATCCGCTGGAGGTGGTCGCCCGTTACGCCGTGCCCCACACCCGGCCGGGCGACGTGGTGGCCATCGGTGAGACGCCGCTGGCCATCATGCAGAACCGCTTCCGCCATCCCGCCGAGATCAGGGTGTCCGCGCTGACCCAGCGACTGTGCTATTTCCTGTCCGGCAAGGGCTCATTGGGCACTGCCCCGGGTCTGCAGGCGCTGATCGACCTGGTTGGGCTCCGCACCGTGCTGTGGGCCCTCATCAAAGGCTTCGGGGCCAAGCTGGCCAACCGGGACGGCACGTTCTACCGGACCGCCGGGGAGCAGTCCCGCCTGATCGACGACGTGACCGGCACCTTGGCCCCCTACGACCGCTTTGTGGTACTGGGACCGGCCGACGCCGCCGCAGTGTGCGACCGGATCTGGCGGGCCACCGGGATCGGGGTGGTGGTGGTAGACGCCAATGACCTGGGCCTGGTCGATGTCCTGGCGGCCAGCGACGGAGTCGATCGGAACCTCATCGTGCAAGCGCTGCGCTCCAACCCCGCCGGCAACGGCGCCGAGCGCACGCCGCTGGTGCTGATCCGAGGCGGCGCGAACGCCAGATCTGCGGGATAGATTCGATCGGAACTTCGGCTTCCCAGGTTGAGCTCGCCGGGTTCCAGGAGCGCCACTGTGACCCTCGACAACCTGCGCATCGGTTTGGCTTTCGACGATGTCCTACTGGTACCCCGGCGCAGCGGCATCCGGAGCCGTCAGGACGTCTCGCTGCGCACCCGGCTCTCACGCAGGGTCATGCTCGACACCCCGGTGGTGGGCGCCAACATGGACACGGTGTGCGAGACGGCTATGGCCGCGGAGTTGGCCCGGGCGGGGGGCATCGGCATGCTGCATCGGTTCCTGCCCATCGCCAGCCAGGCGGCCATGGTCAGCGAGGTCAAGGCTCTGGGCCGGTTGGTAGGGGCCGCCGTTGGCACCAGCGAAGACTCCATCGAACGGGCCCGGGCGCTGGTGGAGGCCGGAGCTGACGCCCTCGTGTTGGACATCGCCCACGGCCACGCGGATCACGCCATCGAAGAGTTGATCAAGCTCAAGCGCACCTTCGGCCGCGACGTAGACGTCATCGCCGGCAACGTCGCCACCCGCCGCGGGGCGGAAGATCTCATCTCCGCCGGCGCGGACGCCATCAAGGTGGGAGTCGGACCCGGAGGGGTGTGCACCACCAGGCTGGTGGCTGGGGTCGGGGTGCCGCAGCTCACCGCCATCAACGACTGCGCTGGTCTGGGCATCCCCATCATCGCCGACGGCGGCATCCGTCGCTCCGGTGACATCGCCAAGGCGTTGGCCGCGGGGGCCTCCTCGGTGATGATCGGATCGCTGTTCGCCGGAACCGACGAAAGCCCCGGCGAGCTCGAACAGTCCCCCCGAGGTCTGGTCAAGACGATCCGCGGGATGGCCAGCTTCGAAGCGGTCCAGGCCCGCGCCGAACGCTCCGGGGAATCGATCGACGTGGAGTACTTCGAGCAGCGCGCCGCGGAGGGCGTGTCCGGCTCAGTACCCTACCGGGGCAAGGTCGGCAAGCTGGTCGGCACGTTGATGGGCGGCGTGCGATCGGCCATGAGCTATTGCGACGCCCGCAGCATTGAAGAGCTCTGGGAGAAGGCCGAATTCGTGCGGGTCACCAGCGCAGGGCTCACTGAGAGCCACCCTCACGCCACGTTCTGATCCTGCTCAGGCCTGCTTGGCCCCCACCAGCATGGCCCTGATCCCCAGACCCATGAGGAACAACCCGCCGCCGCCGTAGAGCAAGTAGCGATACTGGGCGATCTGCAGCCGGTAGCTGTAGATGATGGCCACCGCCATGCAGGGCCACGAACCCGTAGAACATGTGGAACTGCGGGGCCACCCGGTCCTGCCCCGCCACCATCGCCACACCCAGGCTGACCTGTACGAAGATCGCCACCTCAACCAACCCGGTGAACCACCACAGCGCCCGACCGCGCAAACCTTCCAGCCGGTGCGCCCCTAGCGCCCACACACCCGCCAGCCCGTTGCCGATGACCACCACCCAGGCCCAGGCCTGGTGCACGTTCGACAGGGTCACGGACCGGCGATGTTAGCCGGGGGCTGCAATGATCTGTCGGTGGCGGCTAACCACGAGATCCTCGCCCTGTTCGACCTGGACGGCACTCTGCTGCGCGCCGGGGACCCGGTGCACCACGCCGCCTTCGAGCATGCCTGCCGGCTGGTGTTCGGCGTCGAGATAGACGTCACCAGCCTGGAGTTGGCCGGCGCGGTGGACCGCCGGCTGTATGAGCAGGCGGCCGTGCTGGCCGGCATGAACCAAGCGGACGCCGCCGAGCACTTCGCGGAGTGGGTGGCCATTGTCGGGCGGTTCTACCGGCTCCGCGTCCGTGACAACGACCGGCTGAGCTGGGTGTTGCCAGGAGCGGGGGACGTGCTGCGCAAGCTGAGGGCCACCGGGATCGCCATGGCTGTTGGGACCGGTTCGGTGCGCGAGGTGGCAGAACTGAAGCTGTCCACGTCGGGCCTCTCCGATTACTTCCCGGTCGGTGCCTTCGGCGACGAGGTCGTGGTGCGGACCGAGTTGGTCACCGACGCGGTGCGCCAGGCCTCTCGGCGGTACGGACGGAAGTTCCTGGCCGCCAACGCGGTGGTGATCGGGGACACGCCGGCGGACATCAGCGCCGCCCGGGAGACCGGGGCCCGGGTGGTGGCCATCGCCACCGGCCGTTTCGATGTCGATGAGTTGGATGGCTTCGGACCGGACGCGGTCTTTGCCGATCTCACCAACGCCGACGCTGTCATCAAGGCCATCCGGGAACCCAACGCCCGGACCTGAGAACGTCACCGTCCCGCAACCTCGACAACCGGCGCCGATGACGCGGTGTCAGAAAGCGGATTCGAGGAGTTGCACCACGTCGGCCTCGCCGATCGGGCGGGGGTTGGTGCGAAAGGCCGGGTGTTGTTGCACCAGGCGGGCGACCGCGGCCACGTCCTCGGACTGGACCCCGAGTTCGCCCAGGCTCCCGGGCAGGCCGTGACGGGTCCGCAGGTCGTCAACTGCTTGCGCCAGGTCCGCCACCCCCACAAGGGAAGCCGCCTGCTCAGCCCGGGCGCCCAGGGCATCGGCGTTGAACCGGAGGACGGGACCCATCACCAGCCCCAACGCCACCCCGTGATCGACTCCGCAACGACCGCCCAGTTGCACCGCCAGCGCCGCTGCCAGATCGGTGCGGCTGCTGGCGGCACCCCTGGCTCCGAGCGCACCGGCCTCAACCGCGGCGGGCAACGCATCAGGATCTTCGGCCAGATTGGTCAGCGCCCCGTAGAGCCGGCCCAGTGCCGCCATGCCCAGCGCCGCCGCCACCGGGCTGCCGGGACTGAGCACCGCGGTGAGGGCATGGTTCAGAGCGGTCATGCCCGACCCGGCCAGCAACATGCCCGGGGTGCTGGCGATCAGCGTCGGGTCGTACACCACCCAGCGGGGCATGAGGGTGGGGGTTTGCGCCTCCTGCTTGTGGCGCGCCGCCGGATCGGTCATGGCGAAGGTGGCGCTGGCCTCGGCCCCCGCCAAGGTGGTGGGCACCGCCAGGTGGGTGAGCAACGGGCGGTCGGCGAAAGTCAGGCCCGGGGTACCGGCCTCCTGCTCCAGGAAGAAAAGCACCGCCTTACCCAGGTCGATCACCGACCCCCCGCCGATGGACACCACGGTGTCGATACTCTCCGCTCGGGCCTGGGACACAGCTGCCCGAACGGTGGGTACCGGCACATGGGGACGGGCATCACGCATCACCCCGACCACGGAACGGCCCAGGCCGGCGATCACGGGGTCCGCGGCCACCGACGCCGAGGTCAGCACCAACGTGCGGCGGCTACCGGCATCCTTGAGCATCGGCCGCAACCGGTTGGCCGCGCCCTCGCCGAACAGCAGTTGTTGGGGGTGGGCGGTGTAGGACCACCCTCCGGGATCGGGCACCGGGTCAGCGAACCGCGCCGCTGGCACGCAGCGAGGCGGTCTCATCGTCGGTGAAGCCGAACTCCCGGAGCACCTCGGCGCTGTGCTGGCCGGGCCAGGCCGGCGGGCCTTGTACCCCGACCTCGGTCCGGGAGAACCGTGGCGCCGGGGCCGGCTGGGAGATTCCCGCCACCTCGACAAAGGTTTGGCGGGCCACATTGTGGGGGTGGCGGGCGGCTTCGGCCATGGTCAACACGGGCGCGAAGCACACGTCGGACCCCTCCATGATGGCGCACCACTGGTCGCTGGTCTTGGAGGCGATCAGCGCCGCGACCCGCTCCTTCATGGCCGGCCACTGGGCCCGGTCCATCTGCGGCGGCAGATCTGGCTCGTCACCGAGGCCCGACAGGCGAAGCAGTTCGGCGTAGAACTGCGGCTCGATGGAACCCAGGCTGACGTAGCGATCATCAGCGGTGCGGTACACGTCGTAGAAGTGCGAGCCGGTGTCGAGCAGGTTCGTGCCTCGCTGTTCGCTGTGGGCCCCGCCGTGCAGCATCCCCGCGAACATCGTCATGAGGATGGCGGAGCCGTCAACCATGGCCGCATCCACCACCTGACCCTTGCCCGACACCCTGGCCTCGACCAGCCCGCAGGCCATGCCGAAGGCCAACAACATGCCGCCGCCCCCGAAGTCACCGACCAGGTTGAGCGGAGGCAGCGGAGCCTCACCGGCCCGTCCGATGTGGGCCAGCACCCCACCGAGGGCGATGTAGTTGATGTCGTGGCCGGCCATCTGAGCGTATGGGCCGTCCTGACCCCACCCGGTCATGCGCCCGTAGACCAGCTTGGGGTTACGGCCCAGGCAAACGTCCGGTCCCAGACCCAGGCGTTCCATCACCCCGGGGCGGAACCCCTCGATCAGGGCGTCGGCGCCCTCGACCAGGCGCAACACCGTTTCAACCCCTTCCGGTGCCTTGAGGTCCACGGCGATGGATTGACGCCCCCGGGCCAACACGTCGAGGGAGGCGCCGGCGGGGGCAACGGCTGGCACGTTGGCGGCCCGGTCCACCCGGACCACGGTGGCCCCCATGTCCGACAACATCATCCCGCAGAACGGCCCGGGGCCGATCCCCTGCAGCTCGATGACCTTGATGCCGCTCAATGGACCCATGGAGTTCCTTTCGATGTGAGCGCTATCGGCTCGACGGTGCTTGGTGTCGCGGTACTTGGTGTCGCGGCTCAGCCGAAGGCGCGGACGGCCAGGCTGGTGACGTGCTCGATGATCGGCGCCCAGAAGTACGCCGGCAGGTCGTGGCCCATGCCCTCCAGCTCGACGAACACCGCGTCCCCCACCAACTCCGCGGTGCGACGGCCGGCGTCGGGACGGATCAGCCGATCCTCGCTGCCGTGCATGACCAGCGTGGGCACCGACAGGGCGGCCAGCGCCAGTTCCCGGTTGGTGGCCGCCACCACCGCCATCAGCTGCCGGGTGACCCCGTCCCGGCGGGGGTTGCGGGCGTGGGCCCGGGCCACGTAGGCCCGCACCGCGTCTTCATCGCGGTGTGCGGCGCTGCCGACCAACTCTGACCACGTCAACGCCGCGGCGGTGAGTTCGTCGAGCGTCTCGCCGACCGGGGTGACCACATGGGCCAGGATCGCCGGATCGGGGGAAAGGAAGGAGGGGTCACCGGTGCTGGACATCATGGAGGTCAGGCTGCTGACGCGATCCGGGTGCTCGATGGCCATGATCTGCGCGATCATGCCGCCCATGGAGGCCCCCAGCACGTGGGCTGCGGGTAGGTGCAGGGCGTCGAGCAGGCCGATGGCGTCGCGGGCCATGTCCTCCAACCGGTAGGGACCGTCGAGGGGGGTGCCGGACAGGAACGCGGTGGCCGCCGCCGCCACATCCACGTCGATGTCGAAGTGCTGGGACAGGCCGCTGTCACGATTATCAAAGCGGATGACCCGGAAACCGCGATCGACCAGGCCCCAACAGAACTCCTCGGGCCAGGAGATGGCCTGGCCACCGAGACCGGCGATCAGCAGCAGCGGGGCGCCGTCAGGATCGCCCAGCTCCTCGAACCACAGCTCGATACCGTTGACGCGCACCGTGGCTGAGCTCACAGCGGCTCACGCTACCCGAGCGCCCTGTTGGCAGAGCCGCGAACCCGCCGCAGCGGCCAGTGGCGACGTTGCGGGTGCTGTCCGAACCAGATGCCGACGGACCGGGACGGGCCGGCCTGCGGATCGGCCGGGTGGTCACCGCCGCGGACCGTCGCGGCCAGGGCCTGGCCGGCGCGCTTGTTGCCCATGTGCTGCGCCGCCCGGGACCGTTCGTGCTCGACGCGCAGAGCTATCTGACCGACTGGTACGGCGGGTTCGGCTTCATCCCAACCGGCAGGGAGTTCCTGTTGGACGGCATCCCCCACACGCCGATGCGACGATCGTAAAGTCTGACGTTCAACCATGTTGTTTCCGACGTTCAGCTTCGCCGTGTTCTTCGCCGTGGTCCTCACGGTGGGCTGGGCGTTGCACCGGGATGAGCGCCGGTGGAAGCTGTTCATGCTGGCCGCCAGCTACTTCTTCTATGGATTCTGGGATTGGCGTTTCATCGGGCTGATCGCAGCATCGACACTGGTCAACCACGCCGCCGGCGGAGCCCTGCATCGGAGCCGGGTCCGAACCGGCGGGGAACGCCGATGCCAGCGCGTTGCTAATCCTGACGGTGTTCGCCAACGTCGGCCTGCTCGGCCTGTTCAAGTATTACGACTTCTTCGCCCGCTCCATTGCCGCCACATTCGGTCGAATGGGATTGCCCGAACCACCGTTGCTGGAACTGGTGTTGCCGGTGGCCATCTCATTCTTCACGTTCCAGGCGTTGTCCTATGTGATCGACATCCGGCGCGGCGACCTGCAACCGGCCCCACTCATCGATTTTGCGTTGTTCCTGTCCTTTTTCCCGCATCTGGTGGCCGGACCGATCGTGCGGGCATCGGAGTTCCTGCCACAACTGCGGGTGAAACCCGATCCGCGCCGGGTTGACCTTTCGGGAGCGGCGGCGCTGATCGGTGCCGGACTGTTCAAGAAGGTGGTGATCTCCAGTTACCTGGCGGAAGTCATTGTCGATCCGGTGTTCAGTCAACCCGGGGAGCACAGCAGCCTGGAGCTGCTCATCGGGATGTACGGCTACGCGGTGCAGATCTACGCCGACTTCTCCGGTTACACCGACATCGCCATCGGTTTGGCACTGCTGTTGGGCATCCGCTTCCCCGCCAACTTCGACCGACCATACACTGCGGTATCCATCCAGGAGTTCTGGCGCCGCTGGCACATGACCCTGTCCAACTGGTTGCGGGACTATCTGTACATCCCCCTCGGCGGCAATCGGGGCGCACCGTCGCGCCGCAACCGGAACCTCTTCCTCACGATGGTGCTGGGTGGACTGTGGCACGGTGCGGCCTGGACGTTCGTGGTGTGGGGCGCCTACCAGGGTGCCGGTCTGATCGTGGAGCGGCGCCTGGCGGAGGGCCACAGCGAGCGGCTGGCGGCGCGGTTGCGTCGACGTATGGCACCGGTGTCCGCGAGCTGGATCGGGACTGCGAATCAGAGGGGGAACGGGACCGGGACCGTGCACGAACCGGACGTGATCGATCTGACCGACGCCGCCATCAGCGCCACCGGCGGTACCGGCACCCCGACCATCGGGCGGGCTGATCCCGGCGCTGCCTCACCCGCCGGCACCCGACTTCTGACCGCTGTTCGACAGATCGTCGCCCGTCCCGAGGCCGTCGCCTCGTCGCCCGGTTACACCGGGGAGCACGGCGACGCGGGGGACGAACTGGCCGCGGAGGAGGAGCCGGGGGCGGCGGCAGTGCATCGTCGGCTCGAACGCCGGCGCCGTTGGATCGGCAGGCTGATCACGTTCCATTTCGTGTGCATCGGCTGGGTGTTCTTTCGGTCGGACTCTTTGGGCGGGGCGCTGCAGATGCTGGGCCGGCTGCTCTACGCCTGGGGGCCGGCACCGCTGGTGACCCCCTGGGTGTTGGTCGTGATCGCCGGGTGTCTGGCGGTGCAGTTCCTGCCCCGCACGTTCACCCGCAACTTCCTGGCCGACCTCTCTCGGCTGCCGGTCGTGGTCCAAGCGGGGATCTTCGGTTGCCTGCTGGTGCTCATCGACCTGCTCGGACCGGCCGGCGTGGCGCCGTTCATCTACTTCCGCTTCTGACCCGTCCCGCCGTCTACCCCAGGAAGGAGTCGTTCATGGTCGCACCACTGCGCAGCCGCCCGGTAGCGGCTCATCCCACCGGCCCCCCACCGTTCAAGAAGCGCCGGCCGTACCGCAGTGACCAAACCGTGGGCGCCATGGCAGTGGCGTTCCTGGTCGCCGCGCTGCTGGGGTCGGGCTCACTGGTGAACCTGGCCGAGCAGCAGCCCTTCGGACCGACCCGCACGGTGGCGCTGACCTTGGCCCGGGGCCTGGACCGGGTGGCGGCGGCGTTGGCGCTGGATCGTCCGGCCCGGGCGGTGCAGCGTTGGACCGGTAAAGCCGAACCCGCGCCAGTCGACGTCGAAGCCCTGGTAGCGAGCCGCAACCAAGCCGGAGGGGCTCAGACCGGCGACGGTGCTGCCGACCCCGCCGACCCCGCCGATTCCCCCCCAACTCCCAACGCCAACAGCGCCCAGGGACCGAACAACCCCAACAGCCCAGCGCGCGTCGATCTGCTGGACGTGAACCCGCTCACCGGGCGTCGATACCTCACTGTCGATGAACCGTTGCGGGTGTTGCTGGCCGGTGATTCGATGATGCGGGAGCTGGCCGACGCCATCAACGACGTGGCCCCCACCGAGCTGACCAACACCCGTACCGAGTACCGCATCTCCAGCGGTCTGGCCCGTCCCGACTTCTTTGACTGGCCCTCACAGCTGGCCCGTCTGATGCAGTCCTACCGGCCGGAATCGGTGGTGGTGGTGTTCGGCACCAACGACCGTCAGGACATCGAGGCTGACGGTCGGGTGTTGCGTTGGGAGAGCCAGGACTGGGCCGTGGAGTACGGGCGCCGCGTGGGCTTGGTCATGGACCTGCTGGGCCGGCCCGGTGTGACCGTCACCTGGGTCGGTCTGCCGGCGATGCGCCAACCCGAGCTGGCGGCCGCCATGGACCGGCTGTCGGACATCTACCGCCAACAGGGCGCCAACCGACCGTGGGTGCAGGTCATTGACACCGGCGCGGTGGTGGAGGCACCGGACGGCTCCTACGCCACCGACCTGCCCGACAGCGGTGGACACGGCGGCACCGTGACCGTCCGCCAGCCCGACGGCATCCACTTCTCACAGGCCGGCGCCGACCGGGCCGCGAAAGCCCTGTGGTCCGACGTGGCCGCACGGTGGGACCTCCACGGCGCCGCCAATGCCCGGGACCAGATCGAACAGGCCGGCGGGTGACCGCCGAGTCCGGTCTCTCGCAGAGTGAAAAGCGTTGAAACTATCTGAATCGGAAAGAGGCGGTTTCCCGACCTCCGGCGGGACCGCCCCTTGGCCCTTGGCACAGGTCAGCGCGCCCCGTGGACCCGCAGGTGGGCGCTAGGACAGACCCTCGAGCGCCGTGGCCAGGCGACGCAGGGCGACGGGCGTGCGGGTTCCCCACCAGAACAGATCCTGACCGTCGATGAGGCTCGCCGGTGCGATGTCGGCCCATTCCTTCAGGTGGCGCTGCTTGAAGGGGTAAGGCTCCGTTGGCAGCAGGACCCGGTCGGGACGGGCGGCGACCACGTCTTGGATGCTGACCTCGGGGTATCGGGTCGCGGCGTCGGCGAAGAGCGGCTCCCAGCCCAGCCGGCGCAGCATCGATGAACCGTAGGTGCCACCCGACAGCGACATCCACGGGCGGCGCCACACCGGCACGAACACCCGCATCCCCAGCGCTGGGGACGGTTCGGGCAGCGTCCAGGTGGCGCTGTCGAAGCCCACACCCACGGCCTCCGCCACCGACGCCAGGGCCGGACCCACATCCTGCACGGCGTCGATTCGCACGGAGTGACAAGTGACGCCGCGGGACTGCAGCACCTGGTAGTCCTCAAGGCGGTTCTCCTCCTCGCAGAGCAGCACCACGTCTGGTTCCAGTGCCGCGATGGCATCGAGGTCGGGGTCCTTCGTCCCGCCCACGGTGGGAAGCTCGGGCCGCTCGCAAAACCGGGTGCAGGCCACGGGAACCAACCCCCAGGCCAGCACCGACTCCGTCAGGCTGGGTACCAGGGACACCACCCGTCTCTGCGGGTCCGGCCTCACATGCGGCTCAGCAGATCGGCCTTCTTGGCTTCGAACTCGGCCTCGGAGAGCACGCCCCGGGTCCGCAGATCGGCCAACTGCGCGATCTGTTCGGGGATGGTGGCCATCCGGGGAACGAAACCCTGCTTCTCGTGGCGGTCGATCTGGCGGTTGATCTCCTGCTGCACCTGCAGGGGCCGGCGGATGTCGGTGAACGTGTCGATCCCGGCCTCGGAACCGGATTCGATCACCAGATCGCCGGCGCCGATGATCCGCTCGAACACACCCTGGTGAAAATCGACAGTGTTGATCTTCTCCAGCGGCATCTGTGTGCCCCGCCGGGCGATGAGGCCCCGTTGGAAGATGACCCGCTCACTGGTGACGATGAAGTTGGTGCGCGACCAGTGCAGGTACCGGTAGCCGAAGAACAGTAGGGCCGCCACCAGCACCACCGCCGCCGCCAGCTGCAACGGGGGGCTCGACACCCACACTGCCAAGACGCCCAGAGCCACCGCACCGACCAGCGCCCCGACGGCATCGATGAGCGACCACCAATGCGGGCGGATGGCCAGCACCAGCTCCTCGTCCTCCTGCAGCAGATCGGTGCGTGAGCCCACCGGCTCAGCGTATCCAACGGACTGACCGGCTCGGCCCCGGTCAGTCCCAGCCCAGTTCGGTCAGACGATCGTCGTCGATGCCGAAGTGGTGGGCCAGCTCGTGGATGACGGTGACGGCCACCTCCCGGGTCAGCTCCTCCTCGTCTGCGCAGTGCTCGCAGACCGCCAGCCGGTAGATGGTGATGCGATCCGGCAGCGCCAACGCGCCATAGTCGCCGCGGGCAGTGAGCGGCAGGCCCTCGTACAGACCGAGCAGGTCCGCCATGCCGTCGTGGCGATCCTCGACCAGCACCACCACGTTGTCAACCATGGCCGCCAGCGCGTCGGGCAGCAGGTCAAGGGCGTCGCCCACCAACTCCTCGAACCGCGATCTCGATAACGGCTCCACCGCAACGGACCCTACCGACGGACCGACTGAGAGGCGGACCTACAGTGGCCCGGTGGACGCCGAGGCCCTGCTGGCGGGGTTGGATGCAGAGCAACGTCACGCCGTCACCACCGGGTCCCAGCCGCTGGTGATCCGGGCCGGGGCCGGGTCCGGCAAGACCCGGGTGCTGACCCGACGGGTGGCGTACCGGGCCGCCAAGGGGGACCTCGAGCCGGCCCACGCCCTCTGCGTCACGTTTACCCGGGAGGCGGCCTCGGAGCTGCGAGGGCGGCTTCGGAACCTGGGGCTGGCGGACCTGCCAGCGGCGGGCACGTTCCACTCGGTGGCGCTCAGCCTGCTGCGGGCGCGCTGGCACGATCTGCGCCAACCCGAACCGGAGCTCCTGGCTGACCGGCGGCCGATGCTGGCCCGGGTGGCGGGGTCCCGGGCCAGCGGTCCGACGTTGGTGCGCCTGGCCGCCGAGATCGACTGGGCCCGGGCCCGGGGGGTGCGCCCCGATCGGTATCGCAGCGCCGTCCAACGACAACGCCGCTCCCCCAACATCGACCTCGCCCTGGTCGAGACGATCTACGGGGACTTCGAAGCGGCCAAACGCAAGGCCCGCCTGGTGGACTTCGACGATCTACTGGATCGCTGCACCGAGGCCTTCAAGGCGGACCCGGCCTTCGCCGCGGCGCAGCGGTGGCGCTTCCGACACCTGTTCATCGACGAGTTCCAGGACGTGAACCCCCAACAGTTCCGCCTGCTGCAGGCCTGGCTCGGTGAGAGCCGGGACCTCTGTGTGGTGGGCGACGCCAACCAGGCCATCTACGGCTGGAACGGCGCCGATCCCACGTTGTTCGCCCGGCTGGTGGACCTGCTGGACGGGGGCGAGGTCGTGGAGCTGTCCACCAACCATCGCTCCAGCCCCTCCGTGGTCGCCGCCGCCGGTGCGGCGCTGGCCGCCGGCCGGGCCCCCAAGGCCGCCACCCACCGCAGTGAGGGATCCCCGCCGCGGGTGCGCGCCTGTGCGGACGCCGAGGACGAGGTGCGCACCATCGCCGCCCAGTTGCGGGAGTGGCACAACCGGGGGGTGCCGTGGCGTTCCCAGGCGGTGCTGGTGCGGACCAACGCGCTGGCCACCGCGCTGGCCGGCGGGTTGGCGCATCACGGCTTGCCTACCGTCCGGCTGGGCGCCAACCCCACCGACCTGCTGCGCGCGATGCCGCCGTTGGGTGCGGATCTGTCCTGGGCCGACGTGGTGGCCGAGCTGACCGACCCGGCGATGACCGACCCGGCGATAACCGACCCGGCGCTGGGGTCTCTGGCGTCGTTGGTGTCCGAATACGAGGCGCTCGATCTCCGCCCCAGCGCCAGCGGCTTCCTGCGTTGGGCGGCCACCGCCACCGCCGACGAGGGCGCCACCGGCGATGCCGTACGGGTCGGTACGTTTCATCGGGCCAAGGGCCGGGAGTGGCAGGCGGTGGTGGTGGCGGGAGTGGAGGACGGTCTGGTGCCCGCCAGCGCCATTCGCCAGGACGAGGAGCGGAACCTGTTCTACGTGGCGTTGAGCCGACCCACCGAGCACCTGTGCTGCACCTGGGCCGCCAGCCGGGTGGTGCGGGGAACGGTGACAGCCCGCCAACCGTCACCGTTCCTGGCCCCGGTGCAAGCCAGCGCCGAGGCCGCCATGGCCGCGGATGCCCCCCGGGCCATGCCGCCCACCGTGGCGTTGTCGATGGACCGGCTCGGGTTGGTCCGCCGCGACGGCCCGCTGCCCGATCTCCCGTTGCCCGGCAGCCGCCAGACCCTCGGTGAACGACGGGCGGTCCGCCTGACGCTGGTCCGCCAGCGCCGGTTGCAGGCGCTGCAGGCCTGGCGGGCCAACCAGGCCAAAGCGGCCAGGGTCGCCCCCCGAGTCCTGCTCGAGGACGCCACGCTGGAAGCCCTGGCCACCGATCCGCCCCCCGACGAGGCGGCACTGGCGCTGCTAGCGGGCATCGGCCCCATCCGCGCCCGCCGCTTCGGGCCGGCGTTGCTGGCCGCGCTGCACGAGGACCCCGCCTGAGCCCGCCGAGGCCATCAGAGATCGAACTCCGCCATCAACACGGTGTGATCAGAAGGTTTCGTTCCCTTGCGGGCGTTGCGGTCGATGAACGCGAACTCCAACCGTTCCGACAGGTACGTACTGGCAAGTATGTGATCGATCCGCATCCCCATGCGCTTGTGAAAGCAACCGGCCCGATAATCCCAGTAGGTGTAGAGACCATCCTCAGGATGGCGTTTCCGGAGCGTGTCGACCATGCCCCACTCCAGCAGCGATCGGTAGGCGGCGCGCTCGGGAGGTGACACGTGGGTGGAATCGTTGAACTGGCTCATGTCCCACACGTCATCGTCACCGGGGGCGATGTTGTAATCCCCACATAGCACCAAGGGTTCCGAAGGCGACGCGGTGCGGTCCAACGCCCAGCGCAACCGGGCCAGCCAGGCGAGCTTGTACTGGTAGTGCTCGTCCTCAAGTGAACGGCCGTTGGGCACGTACATAGACGCCACCCGCAACCCGCCACAGGTGGCCCAGATCAGGCGGGCGTCGCGATCCGCCTCATCGTCATCAGGGAAACCGTCCTGCACGTCCTGGATGCCCACCCGGGACAGGATCGCCACCCCGTTCCATTGGCCGTGGCCGTGATGGGCGCTGTCATAGCCCAACGCCTTGAACGTCAGGGCCGGGAAGGCGTCGTCGGACAGCTTGGTCTCCTGCAGACAGACCACGTCCGGTTCCATCTCCACCAGCCACTGCTCAACCCGCTCCATCCGGGCGTTGAGGGAGTTCACGTTCCAGGTGGCAACCCGCATCAAGCCCGACGCTACCCGTCAGGCCGGTCCCTGGACCGCGACCCGCGGCCGCCGCGTAGCATCACCTCGTGACCGATCTGCACCACGACATCGCCAACGTCGGACAGAACGCCTGGCTGGTGGACGAGATGTACGAGCAGTACCTGGCCGACCCGTGCTCCGTCAGTGACGCCTGGCGGGACTTCTTTGCGGACTACCGGGCCGAGGCCCCGCATCTGGCGGTCACGACCACCCCCGCCCGAGACCTTGAAGCCGGCCCCGTGGAACCTCCGGCTGCTGCCCCGACGAACACTGCCCCGACGAACACTGCCCCGACGAACACTGCCCCAACGACCGCGGCTCCCGAGAACGGTGCCCCGATCAGCGCTGCCTCGATCACCCCCGCGCCGACCCCGGCGGCCACCCCGGCCGCACCGGTCACCCCGGCATCGTCCCCCGCCGCTCGGCCCCCCGCTGACCCTGAGGCCCCCGCGGCCAAGCCCTTGCGCGGCGCCGCGGCCCGCATCGTGGCCAACATGGTCACCTCACTGCAGGTACCCACCGCCACCAGCTTCCGGGAGGTCCCGGCCAAGCTGTTGGAGGTCAACCGCCAGGTCATCAACGGCTACCTGGGCCGGACCAGGGGCGGGAAGGTCAGCTTCACCCACCTCATCGGCTACGCGGTAGTGAAGGCCATCGCGGAGCACGTGCCGGCCATGAACGCCACGTTCTCCGACGGCCCGAACGGCCCCACGGTCACCCGCCACCCTCACGTCAACGTTGGCATCGCGGTGGACATCGAGAACAGCGACGGCACCCGCACCCTGATGGTGCCGGTGATCAAGGCCGCGGACACCATGGATTTCCGGGAGTTCGTCGGCGCCTACGAGGACCTGATCCGTCGGGTCCGCTCCCGCAAGATCACCGCCGACGATCTCGGCGGCGCCACCGTCAGCCTCACCAACCCCGGCACGCTGGGCACGGTGCAGTCCGTCCCCCGGTTGATGGTCGGCCAGGGCGTGATCGTGGGCGTGGGCCGCATCGACTACCCCGCCGCCTTCGAGGGGGCGGACCCCGAAGCGCTCGCCGCCATGGGCATCTCCAAGGTGGTGACGGTCACCTCCACCTACGACCACCGCATCATCCAGGGCGCCGAGTCCGGCCTGTTCCTGCAACGCATCCATCAGCTGCTGCTCGGCAGCGACGACTTCTACCGGCGCTGCTTCGGCGCCATGGGCGTGCCCTACCAGTCCGTTGAATGGCGCCGCGATCACAACCCCACCGACCATGACGAGTCCGCCATCGAGAAGCAGACCAAGGTCGATGCGCTCATCAACATGTACCGGGTGCGGGGCCATCTGATCGCTGATCTGGACCCGTTGCGGCTCAAAGAGCCCAAGACCCCCGCTGAGCTGGACCCCGTCACCTACGGGCTGACCATCTGGGACCTGGATAGGGAATTCCTCTGCAGTGGCCTGGCCGGGCAGCACACCATGCGGCTGCGGGACATCCTGGGGGTCCTGCGTGACGCGTACTGCCGCAGCATCGGTACCGAGTACATGCACATCCAGGAACCGGCGGAGAAGCGCTGGATCCAGGACCAATTGGAGGGCGCCACCACCGGGGCCAGCCTCGACGAGCAGCGGCACATCTTGGGTCGACTCAACGCCGCGGAGGCGCTGGAGAAGTTCCTGGCGTCCAAGTACATCGGTCAAAAGCGCTTCGGCATCGAGGGCGCGGAGTCTGCCATCCCGCTGCTCGACGCCGTGCTGGGGGACGCCGCGGACGCCGCGCTGGACAGCGCGGTGCTGGGCATGGCCCATCGTGGTCGTCTCAACGTGCTGGTCAACCTGGTCGGCAAGAGCTACGAGCAACTCTTCAGCGAGTTCGAGGACCACGTCACCCCCGACGCTGTACAGGGCTCCGGTGACGTCAAGTACCACCTGGGCCAATCCGGCAAGTTCACCTCACGCCACGGGGCCACCATTGACCTGAGCCTGGCCGCCAACCCGTCCCACCTCGAGACCGTCAACCCGGTGGTGTTGGGCATGGCCCGGGCCCGGATGGACCAGATCGAGGGCGGCCGGGACTATCCGGTGCTGCCCATCCTGGTCCACGGCGACGCGGCCTTCGCCGGGCAGGGGGTCGTGGCGGAAACGCTGAACCTGTCCAACATCCGCGGCTACCGGGTGGGCGGCACCATCCACCTGGTCATCAACAACCAGGTCGGCTTCACCACCAACCCCTCCGCCGCCCGCAGCTCCTACTACAGCACCGACGTGGCCAAGATGGTCCAGTCCCCCATCCTGCACGTCAACGGCGATGACCCCGAGGCCTGCGTGCGGGTGGCGCACCTGGCTTTCGCCTACCGCCAGCAGTTCAACAAGGACGTGGTGATCGACATGGTGTGCTATCGCCGCCACGGTCACAACGAGGGCGATGACCCCAGCTACACCCAACCGGCCATGTACCGGCGAATCGGCGAGCTGAGATCGGTCCGCAAGCTGTACACCGAGGCCCTCGTCAAACGCGGCGATCTGACGCTGGAACAGGCCGAGGAGGCGCTAGAGGATTTCCGCGGCCGCCTGCAAGCAGCGCTGGATGAGACCCGTCAGTCCGCCCCGCCGAAGGTCCAGGCCCCGGCCCCCAACGTGGTCGGCGTGTTGCCCCCGGTGCGCACCGCGGTGGCGATGGACACCCTTGATCAGGTCTACCGGGCGCTGTCCAGCGTGCCCGAGGGGTTCACCGTGCACCCCAAGCTGCGCAACCAGTTCGCCACCCGGGACAAGATGTGGGCCGGTGGCGAGGTCGATTGGGCCCTCGGTGAGGCCTTCGCCATCGGCACCCTGCTGGGGGAGGGCACCCCCGTGCGGCTCAGCGGCCAGGACACCCGCCGGGGCACGTTCTCCCACCGCCACGCGGCCCTCATCGACTATCAGACCGATGACGATCACCTGCCGCTCAGCCTGATGGCCGCCGAGGGCCGCTCCCACCTGTGGCTCTACGACTCGCTGCTGTCGGAGTACGCCGCGCTGGGCTTCGAATACGGCTACTCGGTGCAGAACAAGGACGTGCTGGTGGCCTGGGAGGCGCAGTTCGGGGACTTCATGAACGGCGCCCAGATCGTGATCGACCAGTTCCTGGTGGCCGCCGAGGACAAGTGGGGCCAGACCTCGGGCCTGGTGCTGTTGTTGCCCCACGGCTATGAGGGTCAGGGCCCCGAGCACTCCTCGGCCCGCATCGAACGGTTCATGACCCTGGCCGCCGAGGACAACATCCAGCTGGCCAACTGCACCACCGCCGCCCAGTACTTCCATCTGCTGCGACGCCAGATGGTCCGCTCCATCCGCAAGCCGCTGGTGGTGTTCACCCCCAAGTCCCTGCTGCGGGACCGCTTCTCCCGTTCCCCGGTGGCCGCGTTCACCGAGGGCGGGTTCCAGGAGGTCCTCGACGATCCGGTGGCCGGAGCCGGCGCGGCCTCTTCGGTGCGTCGGGTGGTGCTGTGCTCGGGCAAGGTCGCCGCTGACGCCTTCAAGGAGCGCGACCGTCGTGGTGGTCAACCCGCGTTGGCATTGGTGCGGGTGGAGCAGCTCTACCCCTGGCCCCAGGCGGCGGTGGCGGATGTTCTAAGCCGCTACCCCGCAGCCCGGGAACTGGTGTGGTTGCAGGAGGAACCGGAGAACATGGGCGCTTGGAACGGGGTCAAGGGCAACCTGTTCCGGGCCCATGAGGACACCCACCACATCAGCCGGATCAGCCGGGTGGAATCGGGCAGCCCGGCCTCGGGCAGTCACCAGATCCACGAACAGGAACGAGATCTGCTCTTCGAGGAGCTCTTCACCGGGCTCAGCTGATCGAGCTAGATCAACGGGAAGCCGACCACCTCGGTGAGCCGGGCCAGCGCCTCGTCGGGGTCAACGACCTTGATGGTGGTCATGCCCATCGCCGCGGCCGGCTTGAGGTTGACCCCCAGATCATCGAGGAACACCACCTCCGCCGGGGCCACGCCCAGCGACTCGCAGGCCAGTTGGTAGATGCGCGGGTCGGGTTTGCGCAGGCCGACCTTGGAGGACTCGATGATGTGGGTGAAATGGGCGTGCACCGCCGCCACCTCCGAGGCCCGCTCCGGGTCCGCCATCAGCCCGCCGCCGGCGAAGTTGTTGGTCAGACAGGCGCAGGCCAACCGCTGGGCGCAACGGGCCACCGCGGTGGCCATGGCCGGGCGCACCCGTCCGTGCAAGCAGGCCAACACCGCCCGGCCGCTGACGGTGTGACCCAATGCCGCCGCTTCGGCCTCGAACAGCGGGCAGAACCCGTCGGGGTCCACCTCGTTGCGCTCGAGTAGGGCCCAGGCGTTCTCCAGATGGTTGGTGGCGTTGATCTGGCGGATCAGATCCTTGGGCAGGTCGTTGTCGGCCTCATAGGCGTTGAAGGCGTCAAAAGGGCTGGAGGTGATCACGCCCCCGAAGTCCCACAGCACGGCACGGATGGCGGAAGGGCTCGTCGCAGGGCTCACGGGGCAGGATCGTAGAGCTTCTACTCTGGTAGCCCCATGAACAGCGCCCAGTTCATCTTCACCATGCATCGCGTTGGCCGGTTCCATCCGCCGGACCGGGACGTCCTCAAGGAAATCACGCTGTCGTTCTACCCCGGCGCCAAGATCGGGGTGATCGGCCACAATGGGTCCGGCAAGTCCACCCTGTTGCGGATCATGGCCGGCATCGATGACGAGTTCACCGGCGAGGCTCGCCTGACCCCCGGCTTCACGGTCGGCTTCCTGGCTCAGGAACCACAGCTGGATGAGACCAAGGACGTGTACGCCAACGTCATGGACGGGCTGGGCCCGGTCCGTGATCTGCTGGCCCACTACGACGCGGTCATGGCCAAATGGGCCGAACCCGACGCCGACTACGACAAGATCGGCGCCGAGCAGGCCGATCTCGAAGCCCGCATCGAGGCCGCCGGGGCCTGGGATCTGACCCGCACCATCGAGATCGCCATGGACGCCCTGCGCCTTCCACCGCCCGAGGCCGACGTGGCCACCCTCTCCGGTGGCGAGCGTCGCCGGGTGGCGCTGTGCCGGTTGCTGCTGTCCAAACCAGATCTGCTGCTGTTGGATGAGCCCACCAACCACCTCGACGCCGAGTCGGTGGCCTGGCTGGAACGCACCTTGCAGGACTATCCGGGCACGGTGGTGGCCATCACCCACGACCGGTACTTCCTGGACAACGTGGCCCGCTGGATCCTGGAACTGGACCACGGCCGGGGCATCCCCTTCGAGGGCAACTACACCTCCTGGCTGGAACAGAAGCAGGAACGCTTGCGGCGCGAGGAGCGCGGCAACGAGGGTCGCAAGCGCATGCTGGAACGCGAGCTGGAATGGGTTCGCATGGCACCCCGGGCCCGCCAGGCCAAGGGCAAGGCCCGCCTGGCCAACTACGACAAGCTGCTGGCGGAGGCTCAGGACGCCGAGCGGAACAACGAACGGCTGGAGATCTCCATCCCCTCCGGCAAGCGCCTCGGTGAGGTGGTGGTCGAGACCAGTCACCTCACCAAGGGCTACGGCGACAAGTTGCTGATCGATGATCTGACGTTCTCGTTGCCGCCGGCGGGCATCGTGGGCGTCATCGGGCCCAACGGTGCCGGCAAGACCACCCTGTTCCGCATGATCACAGGCGGCGAGCCCCCCGACAGCGGCGAGCTGCGCCTGGGCAGCACCGTGGAGCTGGGCTACGTGGACCAGTCCCGGGACACGCTCGATCCCGCCCGTACCGTGTACCAAGAGATCACCGACGGCCAGGACACCCTGCTCGTCGGCAACCGTGAGGTCAACGGCCGGGTGTACGTCGGCAGCTTCAACTTCAAGGGCGCCGACCAGCAGAAGTTGGTGGGCGAGTGCTCCGGTGGGGAGCGCAACCGGGTGCACCTGGCCAAGATCCTGCGCAAGGGGGGCAACCTGCTGCTGTTGGATGAGCCCACCAACGACCTCGATGTGGACACCTTGCGGGCTCTGGAGGACGCGCTGGAGGCCTTCCCGGGGTGCGCCGTGGTTATCAGCCACGATCGGTGGTTCCTGGACCGCATCGCCACCCACGTACTGGCCTTCGAGGGCGATTCGGTGGTTCGGTGGTTCGAGGGCAACTTCTCCGACTACGAGGCGTTCCGTCGCAAGGAGCTGGGTGCGGACGCCAGCCAACCCCATCGCATCAAGTACAAGCCGCTCGTGCGGGGCTGATCCCGTCGTGACCGGTCGGGCCCGGGTGCTGCGCTGGTCCGCGCTGGTCGGTTGCGTCGCCGGGGTGGCGGGCATGATCGCCACCAACATCGCTGACAACCAGGACGGAGCGCTGGCGTTCGGGCTGGTCACGGCGACCGGGGCGGGCGTCATCCTGCTGCTGGGGGTGCTCGCGCCGACCCGTGTGGGCATCGACGAGGTCGCCGCCCACGAATTGGAGCGCGAGATCGCAGAGCTGACAGCGGACGGGGTCGACGAACGGCGCTTGCGTCGCATCGTTACCCTCGCCCGCCGGCTTGGGGCCAGCGACAGCGAGCCCGGCGGCGTTGGGGAGGCGCTCGCTCCGTCAGGGGCCCAGCCCCCAGGGAAGAACCCTGACCCATGAGGGTGAATTCGCTCAGTGCGGATGGTTGGACGCGCCGATGCATTCGGCATGGCCGACACCCTGGGGCGTTCCGACGTACGAACTGCTGACGGTCAGGTTGTTGGCAGCAAGACCCCCGGGAGCCAGACCGCGCTGCTGGGGACCGATGCCGCTTCCGCCCGGGCCGAGAGCCGTGCCGTGCTGCGACCCATCGAGGCCGGCAGCTATGTGGATTGCGTGGCCTGCGGTGAACGGGTGAAGTTCCAGGCCAAGATCCGCCTGCTGCAGGTGATCTGCAACGTCTACCAAGATGGCCGCTGGCTGAGGGTCGAGCACTACCACGAGGCCTGCTATCTGGAAGTCGAGCTCCCTCACGGCCAACCCGCCTGATCCACCCGGTCCGTCTGGTCAGCTCATCCGCGTGTCCGCCCACCCGCGACCGCCGCTGGCAGGGGCGTCAGCGGGGTAGCTTGCGGGCGTGGACGACCACCAGGTAGCGGCCCTGCTCGCCGGAGAAACCATGGGCCGGCTGGTGGCGCTGCGCCACAGCTTCCGTGAGGAAGGCGTGGATCCCTCCCACTGGGGCCCGGCCGCGGATCGAGCCGCCGATGACTGGCTTCTGGACCGGCTCGGTGACCTTCGGCCGCGTGACGTCGTGCTGTCGGAGGAGTCCGCCGACCCGGCCCGGCGCCTGCAGGAGTCCCGGGTGTGGATCATCGACCCGCTCGACGGCACGCGGGAGTTCGCCACCCCCGGCCGCCAGGACTGGGCGGTGCACGTGGCGCTGACCGTGGACGGCCACCCGAGCGTGGGTGCCGTGGCCCTACCCGACGGCACCGTGCTGGTCACCCGGGACCCGCCTCGGCCCCAACCCGCAACGGACCCGGCTGCGCCAATGCGCCTGCTGGTCAGCGCCAGCCGCCCCCCGGCGATGGCGTTGCACGTGGCCCGGCGTCTGGCTTTGGAGGTGGTCCCCATGGGCTCGGCGGGAGCCAAGGTGGCTGCGGTGGTGCAGGGCCGGGCCGAGCTCTACCTGCATGCCGGCGGGATGCGCCAGTGGGATTCCTGCGCTCCGGTGGCGGTGGCGCTGGCCGGCGGCTTCTGGGCCAGCCGGATCGACGGCTCTCCGCTGCGCTACAACGAGGCCGATGTCAACCTGCCCGACCTGCTGGTCTGTCGGCCCGAACTGGCCGAGCGGGCGCTGCACGCCGTCGCCGACGCCATCGCCGACGCCGCCGCCGGCTGACCGGTAGGCTCCGGCCATGCACAGCCCGACCGGCGAGCGGTGAACGACAGCTTCGGGGGTCAGCCCGACGATCACCGCCTCGCCCGCCTGCTGGCCGACGAAGCCGGCGCCGCCCTGCTGAAACTGCGGGCGCAGCTGCTGGCCGAGGGCACCAGCCGCTGGGATCTGGAGCTTCAGGGTGACAACCTGGGCCACAAGCTGATCGTGGAGCGCCTGGCGTCACTGCGACCCAAGGACATCGTGTTATCCGAGGAAGGGGCGGACAACAAAGCCCGCCTCGACGCCGAGCGGGTGTGGATCGTGGATCCGCTTGACGGCACCAACGAGTACGGCACCCCGCCACGGCCCGATTGGGCGGTGCACGTGGCACTGGTGGTCAACAACGACGTCAACTGCGGTGCCGTGGCCCTGCCGGCCATGGGCGTGACCCTGGCCACCGATGAGCCCCCTGAGCTGCCCGAACGCGAGCCCGGCCCGGTGCGGGTGATCGCCTCCCGCTGGCATCCGTCCGCCGCCGCCCAAGTGGTGGCCCGCGAGACCAAAGGACAGCTGCTTGGTCTGGGCTCCGCGGGGGCCAAGGCCATGGCGGTGGTCATGGGCCAGGCCGATGTGTACGCCCACTCCGGCGGCCAGTACGAGTGGGACAACTGTGCGCCGGCGGCGGTGGCCCAGGCTGCGGGCCTCCACGTCTCCCGCATCGACGGCAGCCCGCTGCGATACAACAACCCCTCGGTGTACCTCCCCGACTTCTTGATCTGCCGGCCTGAGCTGGCTGATCAGTGCCTTGAGGCGCTCAGTCGGGCGTTGAGCCGCAGCCAGCTGTGGTTACCCTCCGAGGATTACTGAACGCCGGAGGATCCTGGCCGCCGGGCGCGGCAATCGCCGGTGACCCGCCCCAAATGAGCTGCAGGACCACCGGCGATTATGCGGTACCTAAGGACCGTTACCCGGACTACTTGCTCGCCAGACAGGCGTCGATGGCGTCGAGGCGCTTGGTGTACTGGTCGTTGTCAAGGGAGATGTCGTAGGGCCAGTCGGGGTGGCATTCAGGATAGGCCACCTCCTCGACGATGTCCCCCTCCACGATGTCCCCCACCGCCAGGAACGGGGCCGCGCAATCCACCGCCTCGCCCAGGGCCGCGTCCCACTCGGCCTCGCTGGCCACGTCGTAGATGGCGAACTCGAGGTCGGAGCAGGCGTCGTAGTACTGGCTGTAGCCGTCAGCGGATGCGAAGGTGCTCTCGGTGGTGTCGTCCACCGGGTCCTCGATGATCACCGAGTTGTCCAACCGGGCGCCCAGGCTGAACCCTGAGTCCATGGTCTCGCCGACCGCTTCGAACATGGACTCGATGTCGTTGGCGTCAGCGGCCCGCAGCAGGTCCAGCAGGGCGTTGCCCAGCGTGAAGGTCGGGCTGACGTACCACTTGCCATCCACCTCGGTGGTGGCGAACCCCAGCGAGTTGTCTCCCAGATTCCCAACGAAGTCCGCCAGGCCGGGCGGCACTTGGCCACCGCTCAACTCATCGAGATCCTTGACACAGTTCTCCTGCTTGTCACCGTTGATCTTCACGGTGCTGCAGCCGTCCCGGTACTCGAAGGTGATGTCCTCACCGCCGGCCTCGATGGAGCCCTCGATGCCACCGATGCGCACAATCCGCCGACCGGACGCCTCCTCGACCTCCAGATCCAGCGGCGTCAGCTCGATGGATAGCTCCGACTGCTCGTACAGCTCGTCGACGGCGTCCTCGGCGTCCTCGATGAACAGAGGGGCGTAGTCGTGCAGCGCTGCGGCCTCGTCAGGCGGGCTCAGCTCGATGAGTCGACGCACGTCAAGGGCACCGGCGGCGGCGAAGAACTCCTCCACCGCCTCCTCCGGGGACCCGGCACCGACCGCTGGGATGCCGTTGCCGAAATCGGGAGCGTCCAGTCCGGCCTCATCGCGGGCGGCCTCAGCCACGCTGTACCACAGGCTCACGTGCCAGCCGTCGCCATCCTTGATGGAGACCAGCTTGATGTCTTCCCCATCGTTGGCGTCACTCGATTCGGTCTCGGAACCCTCGGGACGCTCGCCGTTGAACACCTGCTCGATAAGGCCGTCCCCGAGCGGCAGTTGCTCCAGGTTGTAGCTGGCCTTGGCGGTGCCACCGGTGACGGTCACCGCAGCCACGGTGGGTGCAACCTCGTCCACGTCGAAGGTGAGATCGGTGAACTCGAGGTCGATGCCGGCGACCTTGCCCAGATCGACCTTGGAGAGCACCTCGAGCCGCTCGAACTCGGCGACCAACTCGGTGACCAGCGGTACGAACGTCTTGCGCTCCCCCGCCGGCAGGCTGTTCAGCACCCCGACCACATCCTCGTTGCCGATGGCGTCGAAGAAGGCCTGGGTGGCCGCCTCAGGGGAGGCTGACCCGCCACCGCCGCCGGTCAGGCTGGCGTAGGCGAACACCCCCATGGCCAACAACGACATGGAGGCGATGGTGGCAGCGGCGATGCGTGGACCCTTGCGTTTGCGGACCACACCGGCGCTCACCAGCGGTTCGGGACCGCCGAAGGGCGGCGTGGCGTAACCCCCGTTGTTGGCAGCCGGGCCGTAGTTGCCGGGCATGTACTGCTGCGGCGGGGTCGGCTGGCCATAACCGGGTTGGGGCTGGCCGTAACCGGGTTGGGGCTGCGGTTGGCCGTAGCCGGGCTGAGGCTGGCCGTAGCCCGGAGGCGGCCCGACCGGTTGGCCGTAGCCCGGCGCGGGCTGGCCGTAGCCCGGTGGGGGTCCGGCCGGTTGGCCATAGCCCGGCGGGGGAGCCTGTGGCGACGGGTAACCCTGCGGGCCGCTCGGGGACCCTGCAGCCCAGCCCTGCGGCGGCGTGGCCGAGTTGTCGGGTTCGTATGGAGCGGTCATGATCGTGCCTCTTCCTCCTGGCGGGCGACTGACAAGAAGAGCGAAAAGCCTGGTTGATACAGCCGCCGGAGTCCTCGGGTGCTCATCGGCACTCCGGCCCGGAACCTTTTGGGACCATCGGACCCAAACCCCGGACCATCTCGCTCGTACTGAGGTCAGACGTTCGGAGACCGCCAACGGTTCGGCACAATTCGACGTAACCCGAACGCTTCGCTGTTCGCTGCACCGCCAACCTCCACCGCCGGACCCGCCAGTCATGGTGCGGCACACTTCACCCTAGGCAGCGCCGACGCCACTCGGTTTTCCGAACAGTGTTCGGTCGGCCCGGTGACACCAAGCTGAAACGTGTGGGCGATCTCGGGTAGGACGGCCCGGACAGCGCCCGGACTCCGGCCACACTGGGCGGGTGTCCCAACCGACGCCCCCCAGTGCTGCCCCCATCCGCGCTGACCCCCGGCCCCGCCCCGCAGACCTGATCCACGGCACGTTCAGCGATGAGCCCCCGTGGTTGGTCCAGCCCGACGCGGCGTCGTGGGCGCCCGGGATCAACATCTTGCGGGCCATGATCCGTCGTTCAGTCGAGCCGCTGGTCACGCCGGGTGCACTCCCCCCACTGCGTCGCATGGTGCGCACTGTCGCGGAGGTAGGGGTGGCATTGGGGGGGTGGGCGCTGTGGGAACGTCGAGCCGGTAGGGAACGCTCGATGGAGGGACTGTCCCGACGTTTGCGAGTGGCGGCTGAACGACTCGGTCCGACCTACATCAAGCTCGGTCAGATCATCTCTTCCGGTGAGGGCCTGTTCCCGGCACCGCTGGTCGCCCAGTTCCGCCTGTTGCGTGACCAGGTCCCGGCGGAGGACTTCGCCATCGTGCGAGCAGTGGTGGAGGAAGAGTTGGGCCGCCCGCTGGAAGAGGTTTTCAGCTCCTTCGACGCCACACCATTGGCCGCGGCTTCCATCGCCCAGGTCCACCTGGCCCGGCTGCGTCCGCCCCCGGGAACGCAAGACCGGTCGTTGAGCGCGGGGGTGGAGGTGGTGGTCAAGGTCCAGCGACGGACGGTGGCCACCCTGGTCCGCCGGGACCTGCGGGTGCTGGCGTGGCTGGCACCGCATCTCATCGGACGCATCCCGGTGGCGGCGTTGGCCAACCCGCCGGCCCTCGTGGAGCTGTTCGCGGAGACCATCGGTGAGGAGCTTGATTTCCGCATCGAGGCCCAGAACATGCTGGACGTAGCGGCCAGCTTCACGATGCTGGACCAGCGCAGCATCATCGTGCCCCGACCCCATCCGGAGCTGGTCACCCGCCGGATGCTGGTGATGGAGCGCCTGGCGGGGTTCCGCTTCGACGATGTGGCGGGCATGCGGGCCGCGGGGCTGGACACCCACGCCATCATCCGGGCCGGGATGATCGCCTTCCTGGAGGGCTGCATGATCTGCGGCATCTTCCATGGCGACCTGCACGGCGGCAACCTTTTCGTGCTGCCCGACGGTCGGACCGCCCTGTTGGACTACGGCATCACGGCCCGCATGGCCCCCAGCGAACGGCTGGCCTTCCTCCGGTTGCTGATGACCGCCTCGACCAACGATGTGCGGGGCCAGCTGGCGGCGTTGCGGGACCTGGGTACCTTGCCGGCGGACACCGATCTGGACGCCGTGATCGCCGATCTGGGTCTGGACCGGCGGCCCATCGACCCCACCCAGCTCACGCCGGACGAGCTGCTCACGGAGATCCAGCGCACGGTCAAACAGCTGCTCTCCTACGGCGCCCGGCTACCGAAGACCCTCATGCTGTTCGTCAAGAATCTGGTGTTCCTGGACGGGGCCATCGCCACCCTGGCGCCCGGCCTGGACCTGTTCGCGGAGATCACCCACCTGTCGCTGTACTTCGCCACCACCCACGGCGAACGCATTGCCGCCGAGCTGGGGGTGGCCCCGGAGACCTACGAGATGGACCTCAGCGGCATCAAGGCCGGCTTCGGCGTGGACCCCACCACCACCGAACGGCTCACCTACGCTGACCTGCAGCAGCGCCGGGAGCTCATCCGATCCCGGCTGCGCGCCCGCAACGAGGGCACCCGGAACTAGCATTCTCCGCACGTGACTGTCGGGTATCAGGGCGAACCGTTCTCCTATAGCCATCGGGTGGCCACCAAGCTCTTCGGCGAGCAGGCCGAGCTGGTCGGCTTCTCCAGTTTCCAGGCCACCTTCGACGCCCTTGACGCCGGACTGGTCACCAAGCTGGTCATGCCCATCGAGAACTCCACCACCGGGTCCATCCTGCCGGTGCTGGACCGGTTGTTGATCCACGAGGTTCACATCACCGGCGAACGCCTGCAGGAGATCCAACACGCGCTGTTGGCCCACCCCGGGGCCACCTTGGAGACCATCCGCACCGTGCACTCCCATCCTCAGGCCCTGTCCCAGGCCGAGGGGGCCATCACCCGGCACGGTTGGGACGCCCAGCCCGAACATGACACCGCCGGTGCCGTCCGCCTGGTGGCCGAACGGGGCGACCCGGCCGAGGCCTGCCTGGCCCATCCGGACTCCGCCGCCGCCCATGGCCTGGTGGTCCTGCTGCACAACGTGGTGGACCGGGCCCACAACACCACCCGCTTCGTGGTCCTCGAACCCGGCCACCAGCGGATCATCCCTCCCAACGCGGACAAGACGAGCGTGGCGTTCGAGACCGCCCACACCCCTGGGGCGCTGGCCATGGCGCTGGTCGAGCTTGGCCTGCGCGGCGCCAACCTCAGCCGCATCGAGTCCCGGCCCACCGAGACCGCCTGGCGCTACCGGATGTTCGTGGACGTCAACCACCAACCGGGCCCCGCCGGGTACGACGCCATCTTTCGTCCCCTGCCCCCGTCCATCTCCAACGTGCAGTTCCTCGGCACCTACCCCGCCGCCCCACCCGAGCCCGAACCCACTCTCGGCGCGGTCTGAACGGTGCGGTTGATCATCGCCCGCTGCTCGGTGGACTATCAGGGGCGACTGGCGGCGCATCTGCCCAGCGCGGTGCGGCTGATCATGGTCAAAGCCGACGGGTCGGTCATGGTCCACGCCGACGGTGGCGCGTACAAACCGTTGAACTGGATGAACCCGCCCAACCGGCTGATCGAGGGCGACGGCTCCTGGACGGTCACCAACCCCAAGGGAGAGGTCCTCACCATCACCATCGAGGAGGTCCTGGCCGACCACCGCCACGACCTCGGCAGCGATCCGGGCCTGGTCAAAGACGGCGTTGAGGCCCACCTGCAGGAGCTGCTGGCGGCGGCGCCGTCCTGTCTGGGTGAGGCATTGCTCTTGGTCCGACGGGAGTTCCCCACCGACATCGGCCCAGTGGACCTGCTCTGCCGGGACGCGGAAGGCCGGGCGGTGGCGGTGGAGGTCAAACGCCGGGGCGACATCGATGGTGTCGAGCAGTTGGCCCGCTACATCGAACGTCTGGACCGCGATCCCGGGCTGCGGCCGGTGCGGGGCATCTTCGTGGCCCAGCAGATCAAGGCCCAGGCCAAGGTGCTGGCCGCCGGACGGGGCATCGTGTGCGTGGAGGTCGATTACGACGAGCTGCGGGGCATCGAGCGGGACCAGCTCAGCCTTTTCTGAAGCTCCGGGGGGGTCGCGTTTGCGGCGGGACCCGCAACCTGGTCAACTGACCCGGTGGCAGGCCCCGAGCAGCCCGAACACCGGCACGACCCGGCGTTGTACCGGTCCTTCGATCGGGAAGAATGGGCCAAGCTCCGCGCCTCCACCCCCCTGGTGGTCACCGGGGACGAGCTTCAGGGTCTGCTGAGCTTCAACGACGCCCTTTCCCTGGACGAGGTCCGTGAGATCTACCTGCCGCTGACCCGGCTGCTGAACCTCTACGTCGGCGCCGTGCAGGAGCTGCACCGCTCCACCGATCAGTTCTTCGGGCGCCGCAGCCGCAAGGTGCCCTTCGTGATCGGCGTCGGCGGCAGCGTGGCCGTGGGCAAGAGCACCACCGCCCGGCTGTTGCAACTGTTGATGGCCCGCTGGACCAACCATCCCCGGGTGGACCTCATCACCACCGACGGGTTCCTCTACCCCACCGCCGAGCTCGAACGCCGCGGCCTCATGGCCCGCAAGGGTTTCCCCGAGAGCTACGACGTGCGACGCCTGGTGCGCTTCCTGGCTGACGTCAAGGCCGGCTGCCCGGTGGTCAAGGCCCCGGTGTACTCACATCTGGCATATGACATCGTCGAGGATGAGTACCAGGTGGTCCGCCAGCCGGACGTGCTGATCTTCGAAGGCCTCAACGTGCTGCAACCGCCGGGCCCCCGGGCGCTGGAGGCCCATCGGCCGGTGGTGTCGGACTACTTCGACTTCTCCATCTACGTGGACGCCGAAGAGCCAGATAACGAGCGTTGGTATCTGGAGAGGTTCCTGGCCTTCCGAAAAACGGTCTTCGCCGACGAGCGGTCGTTCTTCCACCGGTACTCCAAGCTGAGCGCCGAAGAAGCCCATCAGACCGCCAAGGGCATCTGGGCCTCGATCAACCTGCCCAACCTGCGGGAGAACATCGCGCCCACCCGGGAACGGGCCCACCTCATCATCCACAAAGGCCACGACCATCACGTGGAGCGGTTGCAGCTTCGCAAACTGTAGCTTTCGCCGGCGCCGCCCCGCTGCGGCGAATCGACGTCGATTCGACCCTACCGTGCAAAAAGTTACCCCCCGCGTCAGATACCTCTCGCTCCGTGGTCGCCGTCAGAACAGGGTCGGTTCCCGCCAGACCCGTTCGTGGGCGAGCAGCGCCGCCTTCACGTCGAGCCGACCGCCGGTGCTGGGCCCGCCGCCGTAGCCGGTGAGAGCCCCATCGGCGGCTACCACCCGATGGCAGGGCACCACCAGCACCCAGGGGTTGGACCGCAGCGCCCCGCCCACGGCGCGTGCCTGCCCGGGCCGGTTGGCGGCCGTGGCCAGCTCGCCGTAGGTGGTGGTGTCCCCGTGCGCCACACGCACCGTGGCCTCCAGCACGTGTCGTTGCAGGCCCTGGACCCGGGACCACGCCAGCGGCACCGTGAACGTGACCGGCTCGCCCCGACCGTAATCGTCCAGCTCGACGCGGAGTTGCTCCAGGATCGCCGCCGGACCCGTGGTTTCGTCCGTCGCCTCGGCCCAGCAGAACCGCAGCCCGAGGAGGGCCTCCTCGTCGGCGCTGGCCAGCAACGGCCCGAAGGCGGTATCGATCACCCTGCGGCAGATGCCGGAAGCGGGGTCCGTTGAGTGCCCACTCATGGTCGGCTCGTCAAGAAATCTCGGCCAGTGCCGCCAACAGGTTGGTGGGCGTGTCCTTGGGCTTCACCTTGTACCAGACGTGGGCCAGCGTCCCGTCGGCCCCGACCAGGAAAGCTGACCGTTCGATGCCCATGTAGGTGCGTCCGTACATGGACTTCTGCTTCCACACCTCATACGCCTCCGCCACCTGGTGCTCGGGGTCGCTGAGCAGCGTGAACCCGAGCTGGTACTTGTCGTCGAAGCGGACCAACTTGGCCGGCGCGTCAGGGCTGATGCCGATGACCACGGTGTCGCTGATCTCGCTGGCGATGTCTCGTAGCCCACAGGCCTGCGTGGTGCACCCCGGCGTGTCGGCCTTCGGGTAGAAGTAGATGAGATGGGGCGCCACTCGAGCGGCGAGCGACGTGGCCAGGCTGAACAATTCGCCGTGCTGGTCGACCAGGGAGATCTCGGGAGCCGGGTCACCGGGTCGGAGCGACATGTCCTCGACAGTAGTCCCCGACCAGCACCACCTGTCTCGGCTCGGTTCGTCATAATTCGTCGCGCGACGCCGCTTGCAATGCAGCCATGACGGCAACCGGAAACGCCCGCGTCTCACATCGCGGGCAAACCAACCTGCCGGCGGAACTACGCCACCGCTGGGGCATCGACGACGGTGGTGAGTAGACGCCCGTGCCAGCGTCGGCTGTGCTTGTCGACGACAGGCTGCTCATCGAGGAACTCCTGGCTGGTCTGGATGACGGGGGGCCGAGGGCGCGGTTCTACACGACGTCCTACTGGTACTACCGAGCCTGCCGAGCCGTACCGATCTGACGTCTACCGGGGACCCGTCAGTCCAGGTCCTTCCCGTCCATGCCGGCATTGCGGCGAGCCTGGGCCAGCAGAGGACGGATGGCGGCGTCGATCTGGTTGGGGTCATCGATCGGGGCGGTGGTGGGGCCGCGGTGCCACCCCTCAGCGATGCCCAGCACCCGACCGGAGGCCTCGAACACCCGCCCGGTGACATCGGCGGACAGCGGCGAGGCCAGCCAGGTGCAGATGGGCGCCACCCAGCGGGGATTCATGGCTTCCCGCTCCTCTTCACCGCGCTGCTCCATGCCCGACAGGCCCTCCGTCATGCGGGTGAGCGCACCGGGGGCGATGGCGTTGACGGTCACGCCATAGCGCTTGAGCTCCCGGGCGGCGATCACGGTGAAGCTGGCGATGCCGGCCTTGGCCGCGCCGTAGTTGGTCTGGCCAGGGTTGCCGTAGATGCCCGACACCGATGTGGTGGTGATGATGCGGCCATCCACCTGCTCGCCGGCCTTGGACCGGTCACGCCAGTAGGAGGCAGCCCAGCGGGAGGGGGCGAAGGTGCCCTTGAGATGCACCGCTATGACTGCGTCCCACTCCTGTTCGGTCATGTTGGTCAGCATGCGGTCCCGCAGGATGCCGGCGTTGTTGACCACGACGTCGAGGCGACCGAATGTCTCCACGGCCTGGTTGACCATGTTCTGGGCGCCTTCCCAGGACGCCACGTTGTCACCGTTGGCCACCGCTTGGCCGCCCATGCCCTTGATCTCCTCGACCACCTGCTGGGCCGGGGTGAGATCCCCGCCGGTGCCGTCCACCGCGCCGCCGAGATCGTTGACCACGATCCTGGCGCCCTCGGAGGCCAACATCAACGCGTGTTCCCGACCGATCCCCCGACCGGCCCCAGTCACGATGCACACCCGGCCGTCACACATGCTGCCCACGACAGCCTCCTTGTCTGGTCTACCTGCTCGCCCCACGCACGACCGATCAGTGCGCGCCCTGGGGCACGTCCGCCTGCGTTTTAGTCGCTTTGCGTCTGCGCCACGAGTTGCCACCACCCGCCCGCCAGCACACTGACGATTACCCACAGCCTGGATCGTGCGCGATTCTTACCGTGAGTGATCTCCGCCCGGAAAGTCGGCATCTCGGTTGCGGCCGCCGCGGTGGCCGCGTTGGTGCTGCTCGTGGCGGCCTGGGCCGTGGACACTGCCGTGCGGGGCGGCAAGGTCCGCCGCAACGTGGAGTTGGCCAACGTCGACGTCGGCGGGCTGGATGCGTCGGGCCTGCTGGCGGTGATGGAGCGCCTAGACGAGGATGTGGCCACCACCGCCGTGCGCATCGATGTGGGTGGGGAAACGCTCGAGACCGAGCTCGGACAGCTGGGGCTTTCCCTCGATCCGGAGGCCACCACCCAAGCCGCCCTGCGCACCGGGGACGGGGGGTTCGTGCTGTTCCGACCGTTTGGCTGGATGGCGTCCTTCGTCACCGCCAACCAGAGCGGCCTGCGTTTGCGCTTCGACGAGTCCCGGGCCAAGGCCACCTTGAGCGACATCGGTGATGAACTGGTGGTCAAGCCGGTGGAGCCAACGCTGACCTATCGGGACGGGGCGTTACGAACCGAGCCCGGCCGACCCGGTTCCCGGATGGATCAATCGGGCGTGCTGGCGCAGCTGCAGCAGATCAACGGCTCAGAGGTGGCGGAGCGCCTCGGGGAGGGCGTGATCGAGCTCACCGCGGCGCTCACCCCGCTGCCCCCGACCATCAGCGATGACAACGCCGTCGGGCTGCTGGCCGCGGTGCGGGATCGCTTGGCGGTGCCGGTCGAGCTTCGTTTCGGCGAGCAGGTTCGCACGCTCGACCCCGTCCGGCTCGAGCCCTACCTGCGGGCCCAGCTCACCGACACCGGAGACGTGGCGGTGGAACTGGAGGACCGGGCCACGCTCACCTTCCTGGCGGAGACCTTCGCCGACGTCGGAACGCCCGCACAGGAGCCGCGACTGGCGGTGGACGCCGGCACGGTCATCGTCGCCCAAGGGGTGGCGGGCACCGTGTGTTGCGCTGCGTCAGCGGTCGACGCGCTGGCCCGGGCCATCGAGACCGGCGAGACCAGCGTCGATCTGGCCCTGGCCCCCCGGCCGCCGCTGCACGACGCGGCCTATTACCAGGCGTTGGGCATCAAAGAGGAGGTGGCCAGCTTCACCACCAACCACCCCTGCTGCGCCCCCCGGGTCACCAACATCCACCGCATGGCGGACATGGTGGGAGCCCGGGTGCTCGCTCCCGGTGAGACGTTCTCGCTGAACGACACCGTGGGCCGACGCACCGGGGAGAACGGCTTCGTTGCCGCACCGGTCATCAACGGCGATGGCAATTTCGACGAGGACGTGGGCGGTGGCGTGTCGCAGTTCTCCACCACGCTGTTCAACGCGGCGTTCTTCGGGGGCCTGGAGATCGATGAGTACATGGCCCACGGGCTGTACATCTCCCGCTACCCCTACGGTCGGGAAGCAACGCTGTCCTACCCCGAGCTGGACCTCAAGGTCCGCAACAACACCCCCTATGGCGTGCTCATCTGGCCCACCTACACCAGCACCTCGATCACCGTCACGTTGTATTCCACCAAGCACTACGAGGTGATCCAAAGCGATCAGAGGGAATTCCCCTACGGCGCGGTGTGCACCCAGGTCACCACGTACCGCACCCGCACGGTCATCGCCACCGGCACCTTTGAGATCGACAAGTTCTTCGCCTTGTACGCCCCGGCCGAGGGGGTGCAGTGTGACGGCAGCGTGCGGCCCAAACCCGGCGAGACCACCACGACCAGTGCGCCTGTGGATCCCAACGCGCCCACCACAGCCCTGCCCCCACCGATCCCGGGGACAACCATCCCGGACACCACCACAACCACCACGACCACCGCCGTGGCCAGCACCACCTCCACCACCTCCACCACGTGAGCTCAGCAGGCAGCAGCGGCACTCCCCGCCAGGCCGACCTGGTGGTGGTCGGCGCCGGCCCCGCCGGATCCGCGGCCGCCATCGTTGCTGCCCGCGCCGGTCTGTCGGTGCTGCTGATCGACAAGGCCCGCTTCCCCCGCGACAAGTGCTGTGGCGACGGACTCACCGCCGCGGCGCTCCACGAATTGGGCCACCTTGGGCTTCAACCGTCCTGTGTGCCCAGCTGGCAGCCGGTCGACCACGCGGAGCTCCACGCGCCTTCGGGCAGGACCGTGCTCCTGCCGCTACCCGCGGGGTCCGGCCTGCACTCCGTGGTGGCCCGGCGCACGGAGCTCGACGCGGCGCTGCTGCAGGTGGCCAGCAACGCCGGGGCCGAGCTGTGGGACGGGCAGCGCTGCGAGTCCGTCGAGCCGATCGGATCCTCGTCGCTGCTGGTCCGAACCGGCTCCGGGGTGGCCACGACGTCGATGCTGATCGCCGCTGACGGAGCGTGGTCACCGTTGCGCAAAATGTGCGGCGTTGCCCATCCCGCGGGCTATCGCGGCGAGTGGCACGCGTTTCGGCGCTATTTCAAGGGAGCCATCACACCGGACCGCGACATGCCGCGGGTCCAGCATGTGTGGTTCCCCGCCGAGCTGCTGCCGGGTTACGCCTGGTCCTTCCCGCTGGCGGACGGTCGCGTCAATGTTGGTTACGGGGTACTTCGTGGGCGAGGGGTGCCGGTGGGCGACGCCGGCAGGCTCTGGTCCTCATTGCTGGCCCGCCCCGACATTGCCCGGGTGCTCGGTCCGGATCTGGTGGCCGACGGGCCCATGAAGGCCTGGCCCATTCCGGCCCGCGTCGGTACCACCACGCTCAGCGCCCACGACGGCCGGGTCCTGTTCGTCGGGGACGCCGCCGCCGCGGCAGATCCCATGACCGGCGAAGGCATCGGTCAAGCGCTGCTCACCGGGCGGCTGGCGGCCCAGGCGGTGATCGACCAGCTGGGCGCCAAGCTCATGGGTGACGCAGCGACCGACGGTGCGCCGACCCGGGCGCTCAGGGACAACAAACACGCACCGAGCCCCGCAGCCAGCTACCACCGGGCGGTGCGCCGTCACCTGGCTGCGGACCATCGACTGGCGACGTGGTGCGGCCAGCTGCTGGGGTCGGTCCGGGGCGCGGACGCCACGTTGCGTTTGGTGGACAGCAACGACTGGACCCGACGGAACTTCGCCCGGTGGATGTTTGAGGACTACCCCCGGGCGGTGCTGGCCACCCCTCGTCGTTGGCACCGCCAGATGCTCACCCCACCCGGGGCATACCGATGGGAGGCCGTCAACTCGGCCGCGTCAGCCGCCGCCATGCCGTTGGTCGGCGATTCGGTCACGGCCACGGAGGGTGCTCACCCCGGTGCCCCGATGAATGACTAACGGCGCCCGTCAACGATCCGTTATCAGTGTCATCACATTGTAACTCGCAGGCACCCAAAGGCCTCGGCTGCAATGGGTCGCTCGGACTAGACCTCAGGCGGGGGCGGCCCCAAGGCGAACCGAGGAACCGGACCATGAGCGCGCATCGATCCACTGCCCTGTCCCGCATTGCCCGGGGCTTAGCCGCGGCGAGCATCGTCACCTTGGCTGTGATCGGCGCCACTGGAGCCGCTGACGCAGCCGACCCGATCACTGTGACGCCCGTCACGGACTATAGCTCCTATCCCGAGGACCTGCCTGAGGGCTGCCCCGACGGTCCGGACGCACTCGAGGGTCTGTCCTTCTCCAACGGCCGCGGCGGCAACTCGTGGGAGCTCGGCTCTCTCGATGTCGCTCACGGCGACACCGTCACCATGAGCTGGGACGCCTTCGAGGAGGATTGCCTCGATGAAACGGGAGACCCCGCCATCATGGTTGGCCTGGCCGCCTATGACACCGTCCTCCCCGGCTTCGACCCGGACCAGGACCAGGACCTGACGGCCTGGAGCAACTGCGGCGCCGGTGCCGACCCCTGCGACACCTCAGCCGTAGACGAGGAGGCACAGGAGGAGATGGACAACCAGACCTATGCCTCCAACCCGAAAGAGGAGCTCGTCTACACCCTCTCCCTGACGTTGCCGACCACAGCGCCATGCAACGTGCAGCTCGACGCCCACCTTGGTCGCCCCTTGGCCGTGGTCGGTCCGAGCGGCAGCTACTACAGCGAGGCGCTTCGGGATGACAACGCCGGCGACCGGCTGGTGAGCTCCGCCGCCCACTTCACGCTGGAACCCTGCGAAAAAGCGACAACCACCACACCTGCACCGACCACAACCCCCACCAGCGCGCCGGTCACAACCGCGGCCCCCGCCCGAGCAGCGAGCGTGACCGGTCAGGTCCTCACCCGGAACGTATCGGCGCCCGTGGTCGCGGCAGCGCCAGCGGCAGCGCCCAACACCCTGGCCCAAGTGGCGCAGCAGCAGCTGCCCGCCACGGGTCGCAACAGCGTGGAGCTGGTACGTCTGGCGGCCTGGCTCTGTCTAGCCGGCGCCGTGCTCCTGATGGTGTCCTCGGCGATGAGCCGCCGCTTTCTTCGCTGGTAGATGCCTGGCGCAAGTCGATCGAAGTGCAGCGCCGAGCGGACGGGTCCCGAACTCAGTAGGGCCCGTCCGCCATCTCAGCGGGCGACCACACCGCCGGCATGATGTGCCACGACCTTCCACGCGTGGTCGGTAAGCACGTACAGGTTCAGCGCCGCCACCGTGTGACCCATGGACGGACCCAGCAGGTTCTCGTCAATGGAAACCCAGGCCACACCGTCCGCCAGGCTCACATGCGGTTGGGTCAGGATCAGCTGCTGGCGGGCGGGGTTTGAGAAGATGGCGTAGTACGAGGCCGCGACCTTGGCCCAACCGTGAAGGCTGGACCAGCCTGGATGGGTGCAAATCACCCGGTCTGAGTGCTCCCAGCAGTCCGACATGGCGTCCATGTCGGCCGCTTCGAACGCCTCGTAGAACGCAGCGTTGGCGGCCATGACGGCGGCGAGGCGGGGATCGTCTTCGATGCCAGCAGGTTAGGCCACGCCGTGACACTCGGCCGCTGCTGGGTGGGGGTTCAAGGTCGCCGGGTGGGAGCGCGAACCAATTGCGCCGGTCGGGGCCCTAACCTACGGAGAGCTGGGGTCCGTTCGGTCCCGGCAGGCGCCGGACCGGATTGCCGCCGATATCCTCACCGCTTGGCGAATGGCCTCGCCGCTGGAGCATCCATGACCGCCACCGCAGAGCCCACTGGTCCCGAGAACTGGTCTCGCGCTGACACCTTGTCCCCCGCCGACAACCCTGCCACCGCTCATCGGCAACGGGTCAACCCTCCCGAGCCCGACAGGACACCACGCGGCAAGGTGCTGGCGCAAAGCATGGCGGGTGGGGACGACCCCTCCGGGCCCGACGGCGCCGTCCCGGCACCCCCACTGCGGATGGCAATTCGGACGTTTGACCGCTGGGCCGAGCGCCCGTTCGCCCATCTGCGGGGCAACAAGACCGCCGATCGCTTGTTCTACGGGGCGTCGGAGGCCGCCAACTTCTCAATGCTGTGGCATGCGATGGCCTGGACGCCGGTGCTGCTGCGGCCCAGCCCCCAGCGGCTGATCCGTGCAGTGAGCACCAGCGGCTCCCTGGCAATGGAATCAGTGCTGGTCAATGGCCCGGTGAAGTCGGTGTTTCGGCGCACCCGACCCGTGCTCGAACAGGGTCACCTCCACGTGCACCATCTACGGACACCGCGAAGCACCAGTTTCCCGAGCGGCCACGCCAGCGCTGCGGTGGTGGCGGTGATGGTGATGGGCCGAGACCGTCATCCGCTGACCCGCTGGCTGTTGCTGGCAGCGGCGTCTTTGGTCAGCGCCAGCCGGGTCCACGTTCGGATCCATCACCCCTCTGATGTGGTCGGGGGGGCCGTGATCGGGTGGCTCCTCGGGCGTTTCCTCCGCCGGGTGTTGCCCTGAAGCTGGCCGAAGGATCAGCCGGCGAGTTCGGCGTGCTCGATGGGTACGAGCAGGGCCCGCACGTCGAGCAGCAGGTCGGCCATCTCGATGGAGGTCACCTGATCACGCTTGACCAGACGAACCAGTTCCTTGTCGATAAGTGCCAGTGCCTCGCTGATCGACTCCCGCTCGATGGTGCTGGTCATCTCCACCTCACCTCTACCCGGTCGGTCATCGCCCGAGCGTAGTGCGCCGGGACCAATAGCGGGCGGCGACAGGGCCACATCCTGGACCCCGGACCCATCAAGGCGCCAGGCGGGGCGCCGATCGTGACCAATCCCGCCGGTCCGGCCAGCTTGGGAGCGGAGGGGTGAGGACCCGGCTCGGCGCCTATCGTCGCTCACTGATGGTCGACCAACCGCCCCCCGTCCCAGCACCGACAGCCGCCGCGTCGCCGGCGGCGTTCAACCCGGCCCCGAACCCGGGATCGCAGCCGCCGTCGGACGAACTCTTCCTCGGAGCCGAGGTTGACCCCAGCACCGGTGACCGAACCCCGAGCCTGCTGACCCTGGACCCGGACGACCTGGTCACCCACGGTGTGATCGTGGGGATGACCGGGTCCGGTAAGACCGGCCTCGGGGTGGTCCTGCTGGAGGAGGCGCTGCTCCAAGGGGTGCCGTGCCTGATTATCGACCCCAAGGGCGATCTGTCCAACCTGGCGCTCACGTTCCCGGAGCTCCAAGCTGAGCAGTTCCTGCCTTGGGTGGATGCCCAACAGGCAGCCCGTGAAGGCCAGACTCCCGAGCAGGCGGCGAGCGTGGCGGCGGGGCAATGGCGGGACGGTCTGGCGTCGTGGGGCCTCGACGGGGAACGCATCTCGGCCCTGCGAGCGGCGGCCACGGTGACGGTGTACACCCCCGGATCCAGCGCCGGCGTGGGTCTCGATCTCATAGGGTCCCTCACCGCCAGCGATCCCGACGCCGACGAGGAGTCCCGCACCGACGAGATCGAGGGACTGGTGTCGGGGCTGTTGGGGCTGGCCGGGATCGAGGGCGATCCTCTGACCAGCCCGGAGCACATCCTGCTGTCCAATCTGGTGGCACAGGCCTGGGATTTGGGAGCGAGCCTGGATCTGGCGGGCCTGGTGGGGCTGGTGCAGAACCCGCCGATGCGCAAGCTGGGGGTGTTGGACCTCGACACGTTCTTTCCGGCTACGGCGCGTCGGGCGCTGGCACTGCGCCTCAACGGGCTGCTGGCCTCCCCCAGCTTCGCCGGCTGGTCCCAGGGTGAGCCGCTGCACATCGACACGCTGCTGCGAGAGGCATCAGGCAAACCACGGGCCGCGGTGATCAGCCTGGCCCATCTGTCTGACAGCGAGCGCCAATTCGTCGTTGCGGTGCTGCTCACCAAGTTGGTGACCTGGATGCGGGGTCAGTCCGGGACCACCGGGCTACGGGCGTTGGTCTACATGGACGAGGTGTTCGGCTTCGTCCCCCCCAACGCCATGCCGCCGGCCAAGCTGCCCATCCTGACCATCCTGAAACAAGCCCGGGCGTTCGGGGTGGGCATGGTGCTGGCCAGCCAGAACCCGATCGATCTGGACTATCGGGCCTTGTCCAACGCCGGCACCTGGATGGTCGGTCGGCTGCAGACCGAACGGGACAAGCTGCGCTTGATGGAGGGACTCACGGCGGCGTCGGGCACCACCGATGCCGCCGATGTGGAGCGCACCATCTCCGGCCTGGCCAAACGCCAGTTCGTGCTGCAACGGGCCGGCACCCCCGGGTTGCGCTGCTTCACCACCCGCTGGGCCATGTCCTACCTGCGGGGCCCTCTGGACCGAGCCCAGCTGAGCACTCTCCGTGAGAGTCAGGTTCCCAGGCCAGCCGGCACCGAAAGCGATCAGCCACCCGGGCTGGACCACGACCCTGATCTGACCCAGGTTCCGCCGAGGTCAAGGTCGGGGATCTCTTCGACGGCGGGTTCCGCGGACCCGGTACCGGCCCCGGGCCTGACCGCTGCCATCGCGCACGACGAGACGACCGTGGTTCCCGAGGTGTCCGACCAGGTGTTGGTCCGCTACCTCGATCCAGGTGCACCGTGGTCCGGCGCCGTCGGATCCGTTGCTGACGGCCGTCGGCTGGAAGCCGCGCTGGTGGCGCAGGTCTCGCTGCGCTTCGATGACGCCCGGGCAGCGCTGGATCATCGCGAGGAATGGGAAGCGGTGCTGTTCCCGCTGACCGCCGAGGTCGATTGGGCCCGGGCCATCAGGGTGGATGTCGACGAACGTGACTTCCGGGACACCCCTGTCGACGGGGTCCGTTACGTGTTGAGCGACGCCCCACTGGCCCGGGCCGCGTTTCTCCGCGACGCCCGCAAGCAGCTGGTCGGCCACCTCACCCGAAATGAGGAGCTGACCCTGCTGCGCAACAAGGCGCTAGAGGTGCTGCAACGGCCGGAGGAGACCATTGAGGAGTTCGGGGCCCGGGTGGAGCGCGCCGCTGACGAGCGCTGCGACCGCGAGGCCATGGTGCTGCGGGACCGGCTGACCCGACGGGCGGACGTCTTGCGCCAGACCATGGCCGACGCCCGCGAACGGGTGGAGGATCTGGAGGCTGATCAGCGCCGCCGCCGCGCCGGTGGGCTGCTGGCCACCGCCGGTGGGCTGCTGGGATCCTTCCTGGGTGGTCGACGCTCCTCACGGACCTTGGCCCGCAGCATCGGCAAAGCCGCCGGGGACCTGGTCGGCGGGCCCAGCGGACAGGGGCGGGGCGGTCTGGACCTGGCCGAGGACCGGGCCCGGCGGGCTCAGCGGGAGCTGGCCGAGATCGAGCAGCAGTTGGGCGCCCAGCTTGTGGAACTGGATTCCAAGTGGTCCGAGGTGGCGACCCGGACCGAGCCGCTCAACATCAAGCTGACCAGCGCCGATATCAGCGTTGATCGGCTGGTGCTGTGTTGGGTTCCGACCGGTCCGTGAGCAATCCCAACCTGGCCCAAGCCAGGCCCCACTGACGCCGTAGCCACGGGGTGAGGTGCTCGGCCAGACCCCGCGGCAGCACCACCAACAACACCGCCGCCGCCACCGCGCACACCAGCAGGGCCGCTGGCACTCCAACCAGCCGCTGCAGCACCACGTAGAGCAGCGCACCCAGGGCCGGGCCGGAGAGGGTCCGCATCCCACCCAACGTGGCCGCCACCAAGCCCGGTAGCACCCAACGGACGGGATCGAACGCCTCCCCGACGGACACGCTGGCCGAGCGGAACTGCACCAGCGCCCCGCAGGCGCCGATGGCCGCGCCGGCCGCGCACCACAGACCCAGACGTTCCCAACGGTCGCGAACACCCAGAGCGGCCGCGGCCTCAGGGTCGTCACGGCTGGCGATCACAGCCAGGCCGGCCCGGCTGCGTCGGAGCACAACCACCGCCAGCACGCTGCCCACCCCAATGACAACGGCCAACCAGGTCGTCAGGTTGCGCCGGAGCCCGGCACCCAGCTCCGTCACCTGCTGCACCGAGTGGCCGGTTCCGGCGTCCTCGTCGACTACCACCACCAGCTGCGCCATGGCCGCGGCCAACGCCAGCCCGCCCAGCGCCCCCCATCGAGGTGCCAGCCGCAACAGCAGCCAGCCCGACGGCAGGGCCAGCGCGGCGGTGGCGACGGCGGCCGCCGCCAGGGCGATCACCGGGTTGACCCCCAGCCCGGCCACCAGCGCAAACCACAGATAGGCGCCGACCCCGGCATGGAGCCCGGCGGCCAAGGACGGAACCCCGGCGAAGCCAGCCAGCATTCCCCACCACTGCGCCAGGGTCACGACCACCGCCAGATCCACCAGGAAGGCCGCCCCCGCGCCACCCACCCACAGCGGCAGGGAGACCACCACAAAGAACAGCAGCACCCCGGCTGCCACCCGCTTGGCGCCGGGTGGGCGGCGCGCATCCCGAGGCCAGATGGGGTTGGGCGCCGGCGGTAGGTTCGGTGCATCGCTGCTATCCCCATCACCATCGGGTCCCGGCCCGCCCGTCGGAGACCGGCCGACGCCAGCCGCGTGCACCACGCCGAACCCCGGTTCATCTGAGGAACCCCGGCCCAAGCCACCGTCGCCGCCGAGCGGGGACCGCCCGGACCGTGCCGAGGCGGACCAACCGCTGGCGGGGTCGGGCCCGGACAAGTGACCACTTCCAGTGAGGGGACTTCCGGCGGTTCCAAGCGGCGTCCCCGTACCCTCGGCGCTGGTCATGACCCGCCACCGAAGACTGCTGCCCGGCGCCATCGGGCCGGCTGGGCGGCGAGCACGGCCACCACCATGACGTGGCCGGCAAGGGTGCCCCAGCCCTGGCGGTACTCATCGCCCATGGCCCCGACCAGGGACAACGCCCCACCGGCGCCCAGGGCCCCGGCAAAGGACCCCGGCCCACCCAACAGCGCCACCTCAACTCCGAGCACGGTCAACCCGACCGCGGAGAGCGGGGCGAGCGCCTGATGACGGGCGAGCAGCACACCCGCCAGGGCCCCACAACTCGCCGTCAACGCGCCGAAAAGCGCCGAAACCTGGCGTTGGTCGTGGCCACTCGACGTGAGCAGCTCCGGGCGCCGGCCCAGCACCGCCAGCCGTACCCGGACCGGCCGCAGTTGCAGGATCACGCCCAGCCCCGCCAGCGCCACCAGCCCGAGCGCGCCGCTCACCAGAAACCCACGGCTGATCGTCGGGCCACCCAGGATGGTCAGGGAAGGCTCTTGTTCGCTCAACACCGGCAGCGGACCGTCACCCCGCCACAACACCACCAGTGCCAGCGCGGCCACGGCAACCAGCACCGCGGCGGCGCTGTGACGGGCCGAATCAGAGACGATGTCGGGTCGGCTGGTGAGCAGCAGTCCGAGACCGTAGGCCGCCGCGAACACCCCGGGGACGATGAACATGGCAGCGGCCAAGGGCTCCAGACCCACCCCGTCTGCCACGCTGTCGGTCAGCACGGCCCCCCCCACCGCCGCCGCGCCCGGCCAGACCGGCAACACCACCCCGAACCGGTCACCGGCGCCGAATGCCAGACCAAAAAGCGCAAACACAGGCGCCAACAGCAGCGCTTCCAGACCCAGGGCCAGCCAGTTCAACGGCCGCCCCCGGCTCTCGAGGACACCGTCGACGCCGTCCGGGCCGCAGCGCTGACGGGGGCCAGAAGTTTGCCCTTTTCCAGCAGCATGCGGCGTGAGGCCAGTTCGGACGCCAGAGATGCACTCCGGGTGGCCACGACCAGCGACACCCCCCGCGCGGCGACGGCGCGCAGGCTGCGGCGGAGCCGTTCCAGGGAGACATCGCCCAAACCCGAGCCGGGCTCGTCCAACAGGACCACGGGCGGCCCTCCCCGCAACGCCAATGCGATGGCCACAGCTTGACGTTCCCAGGCGCCCACATCCGCCAGCGTCTGGTGCAGCACCCGGTCCAGACCCGGAAGATGCTCGGCGAGGTCATAGAGCGACCACGGCGCACCCGGCCCGGGCACCGCGCTGCGCCACCGACGCCGATCGACCGCCCGTCGAAGCGACCACGGTAGGTCGAGCAGCTCAGCGATCGTCACCTGGTCCGCTATCCCACCGTGTTGGGCGACAAAGCCCAGGCCGGCCCGGCTTCGCTGGTGGGGCGGCAACGGGACCAGGTCCCGGCCCACCAACTGCAGGACGCCCCTGGCGGGTTCGAGACCGCAGAGGCCCCGGAGCAGCATCGACTTGCCGGAGCCGGGTCCACCTTCGACGGCCACGATCTCCCCGGGCCCGACCTGGAGGCGGTCCACGTGCACCATTGCGTGCAAGCCCCGGAAGACATCGAACGCCTCGCACAGCAACGCCGGGGGGGCGCCGGAGGTGACTGCGGGGGCGCTCACCGGGCCACCAGGTCAGTTCCGGCACGATCACGTTGCTGCGGATCCCGCGCCATGGTGAGCAGCTCTCGTTGTCGGACCAGCCGGTATTCGGGGCTGGTGGTGACCTCCTGCCACGGGCCGTCCGCCACCACCCGGCCGCCGACGAGCAGCACGGCCCGGTCCGCCTGCACCATGACGTCGCCGGGCGCGCCCAGCCACAGCACCGCGCCACCCTGTTGGGCCGTGGCCAGCAGCGCCGAGGCCAACTCGTGGCGGGTGACGGGATCGAGCCGGGTCGAGAGCTCATCGACCACGATCAGCCGTCGAGGTGCGGCCAGGACCCGCACGACCTCGAGCACCGCCAGCTGCTCCGGCGCCAGCTGCCATGCTGGCGTGTCCGCCACACCCGCCAGCCCGGCGCGTTCAACCAACCATCGGGTCCGCACCAGCGCCCCCCGCCCGCCTCGCCGACGGGTTGCGGACGCCGCCACCAGCACGTTCTCAGCGACGGTGAGCGTGGGGAACGGTCTGGGGGTATCCCGCACCCAGCCGAGGCCGAAACGAGCCCGGCCGGCTGCGTCGAGCGCCGTGACATCAACGCCGTCGAGCACCACCCGACCGTGGTCGGGGCGCACCACGCCGGTCAGCACCCCCGCCAACGTGGTCCGACCAGCACCCACAGGGCCCATGACGGCCACCACTTCAGCCGCTCTGACCTGCAAGGACACCCGTCGAAGGGGTCCGGCATCGATGCGGTTGAGCTCGGCGATGGGCACTGCGGAGGACATTGGTGCGACCAGCCCTCAGCGCGGAGCCAGGTCCCGCACCGCCCGGCGCAGGTCATCGGGACCGTGCAGACCGAACGGCATGATGGACAACGCCGCGGTGGTGACCCCGTTCTCGAAGTATCGGCCGATGTGCTCCCGGCATTGCTCGGGCGGGCCGTGCACGATGAGCTCGTCGATCAGTGCGTCGGGAATGGCCGCCAATGCCGCCTTGCGGTCCCCGGCCTGCCACGCCGACCACATGCCGGAGAGAAGATCGCCCCGACCCAACCACTCATGGAAGGCGGCATAGACCGGAACGTTCAGGTATGCCGCGATGGCGAAGCGGGCACCGACGTACACCGCTTCCCGATCCGCGGACGGGGCCACGAAGATGCGGGCCACGATCTCCTTGGGTGCCCCGCCGCCCGCCTCAAGCACCGGTTTGACCACCTGGGCCACGTCGGTGGCGGCCAACCAGTTGATGATGGCACCGTCCCCTTCCCGCCCGGCGAGGCGCAACATGCCCTCCCGCAACCCCGCCACCAGCAGCGGCACCGGCTCTGGGGGCAGCATGTTCAGCCGGAAACCATCCACCGCGAAGGTCTCGTATTGTTCGGTGACCTTCTTTCCGGCCAACGCTGAACGCAAGAACCGCAGCGTGTCACGGGTGCGTTGATAGGGCTGCTCGAACGGGATGCCGTTCCAGCGCTGCACGATGACGTTGGAGGAGGTACCCAGCCCGAACGCGAAACGCCCCGGGGCCGCCTGGGCCAGCGCGCCGATGCTCTGCGCCAGCAGCGCCGGACCCCGGGTGAAGGCGGGCACGATGGCACAACCCAGCCGTAGGGAAGGGGCCCATTGCGAGGCCAGGACCAGGGGGGTGAAGGCATCGGAACCATCCGCCTCCGAGGACCACACGTCGGTGTAGCCCAGATCGGCCAATTCGACCACAGCCTCCCGCTGTTGGCCCAGCACGGTGCCCGCAAAGGGAAGGGACATGCCGTAGCGACGCGGGAGGGCGGCCTGGCCATCACTGGCCATGGTGGGGGGTGCGTTCTCGGGCACGGCACCTCATTCTTTGTCAATTCTGGGCGGTCGGGGTGTTTCGGTTCTTTCCTGTCCCGCGGCCTTCTGCGGACCGTGGCGGAGCGTAGCCGTCGTCGCCGGGCTACCCCGATACTGCTCCCGCAACCCGAAATCGGCGTAATCGGCGTGATCGGCGTGAGATTTCCGCCCGGGTCTCGCTTCGCTGTCACACCCCATGAGGATGATGAGTCCCATGACCGAGCAGCTCCGTCTCATGGAAGCCTCCCAGCGGGAAGCGTCGGACGTGTCATGGCGTCTTGACGAGCACACCAAACACATCGGCCGACGCGGCATCGCCCAGGCCCGCGCCAGCCTGGCCGCGGCCCGAGCGCCGCTGGAGCTGCCCGGTGAGCACGCCGGGCGCACCTCCCATCGCCATGCTGCCTGAGCTGGTCAGAATGCGTGAAACGGCCGTCGCCGTCGCGCTGCCGGGGCTAGTCTGAGCCCATGGAAAGCGGTCGTGAAGTCGTCATCGTCGAAGCGGTGCGGACCCCCGTGGGCCGCCGGGGAGGCGGGTTGTCAACGGTCCACCCGGTGGATCTACTGGCGTCCCTCCAAAAGGAGGTCATCGCCCGCGCCGGCATTGACCCCGCCAAGATCGAGCAGGTGGTCGGGGGGTGTGTCAGTCAGGTGGGTGAGCAGTCCTTCAACGTCACTCGCACCGCGTGGCTGACGGCAGGACTGCCGGTGAACACCCCGGCCACCACGGTGGACACCCAGTGCGGCTCCTCCCAACAGGCCACCAACGTCGCCATCAGCCTGATCGCGGCCGGGGTGGTGGACGTGGCCCTGGCCTGCGGGGTAGAGGTCATGAGCCGCATCCCCATCGGGTCCAACTCCGACAAGAAGCTCGGCCTGGGCCGTGCCGTGCCCAAGACATACTTCGAGGAGCACGAGTTCACCAGCCAGTTCGAGGCCGCTGAGCGTCTGGCCGACAAGTGGGAGATCTCCCGCCAGGACTGTGACGCCTTCGGTTTGCGCTCCCAGCAATTGGCGCAGGCGGCCTGGGAGCAGGACCGTTTCGGCACTCAAGTGATGGCCGTCACCGTGCCCGAGGTGGACGCGGAGGGGAGCCCCACCGGCACGACCAGGGTCGTCAATCGGGATGAGGGGCCCCGCCCCACCACCCCGGAAGGTCTGGCCGGGCTCAAGCCGGTGGCCCGGCCCGACGGCGCCCACACCGCCGGCAGCTCCTCTCAGATCTCCGATGGGGCTGGGGCCCTGCTGCTCATGACCCGGGCCAAGGCGGACGAGCTGGGTTTGCGGCCGCGGGCCCGGGTGGTGGACACCTGCCTGGTGGGCACCGACCCCGCGCTCATGCTCACCGGCCCCATAGACGCCAGTCGGCGGATGTTCGAGCGCACTGGTCTGTCCATGCAGGACATGGACGTGATCGAGATCAACGAGGCCTTCGCGTCGGTGGTGTTGGCATGGGCCAAGGAGCTCGACGTGGACATGGCCAAGGTCAACCCCAACGGAGGGGCCATCGCCCTCGGCCATCCACTCGGCGGTACCGGGGCCATTCTCATGACCAAAGCGTTGCACGAGTTGGAGCGCACCAACGGCCGCTATGGGCTGGTCACCATGTGCTGCGGTGGCGGGCTTGGGACCGGAACCATCATCGAACGGATCTGAGCGGGTGTCGGCGCGGATCATGCCCTCCAGGGCCCCGTACCGACACCGTTCGCAGCCGCCGCGCTGCCTGATGCCACTGCTCTCCCCCGGACCCTGAGTGAGCACCTTTCATCCCTGGTCACGAGCCATTTCCATCGTGTTGGCCACCGGCTTGTTCGGCCTGGCCGGCGCTGCTTGTACGCCCCCGCAGCAGAGCGTTCCCGGCGGCGCTGACGCTGTTCCCGCGGTCTCCGGTGAGGCGGGAACGTCGCCGGGCGCCACCGGTTCGGTGCTGCGGGTGGTCGACGGTGACACCGTTGACGTGACCTTGCCGGGCGGCCGGGAAAGAGTTCGGCTCATCGGCATCGACACCCCCGAGTCGGTGAAGCCGGACAGCGAGGTCGAGTGTTACGGCGTGGCCGCCTCCCAACACCTCGCCGACCTGCTGCCGGAGGGGACCGAGGTCGAGCTGGTTCGTGACGTGGAGCTGCGCGATCAGTACGACCGGCTGTTGGCCTACGTTTTCCGCCGCTCGGACGGGTTGTTCGTCAACCTGTCAATGGCCGCCGAAGGGTACGCCAACACCTTGTCGATCGCCCCCAACGTCACCTTCGCCGATGACATGAGCGCGGCCGTGGCCCAGGCCCGTCGGTCCCGCTTGGGTTTGTGGCAGGACTGCCCGGACCCCGACGGGTTGTTCGGATGAGCCCAGGCGCACGCCAGTTCGGGCCAGTGTGGGTCGAGCCCGCTCGGCGCCCGGACGGTGGCGGCACCACGGGCCGCGTCCTGGTCACGGGTAACGTGGCGGCTTCGTGACCACCACCCTCGAACGCCTCGGTCTCGAACCAGGAACCCGGGCCCTGCTGGTCTCCTGCGGTGGGCTCGGACTCAGCTACGCCTCCAACCAGGCGGTGTACACCGCGTTGCGGCTGGGATTGGGCACCACCTCGGCTCTGATGGTCCCTTGCCCCTGGTCGCGGGATGCCGCGGCGCGGTACCGCAACGACGACGTCGGGGTGCAGCTCACGCTCAATGCGGACTACGAGCGCTACCGCTGGGGACCCATCACCATGTCACCCACCCTGGTGGACGGCGACGGCGGGTTTCCCCGGACGGTGGAAGACCTGTGGGACCACGCCGATGTGGACGAGCTGCGCCGGGAAGGAAGGGCCCAGATCGCAAGGGCCCTGCAATGGGGCTTTGAGGTGACGCACCTGGGTAGCCACCTCGATGCGCTGACACTGCGCCCCGAGTTCTTCGACGTGTACCTGGAACTGGCCGAGGAGTTCGACCTGCCCATCCGCCTGCCGGATGAACCCACCGAGAGCCGGGCCCAGTTCCCCCTCCGCGAACTGGCTGCGGAGGTGGGAGTGCTGCACCCCGACCGGGTGCTCAGCGTGCATTCGGCAGGCTCACGGGAGGCACTGCTGGCGCTGCTGCGGGAACTGACCCCCGGGGTCACCGAGGTGCGTCTCCGTCCCGCCGCGGACAACGCCGAGCTGCGAGCCTTCGATCCGGACTGGAACGCCAGAGTCGCCGAATACCAGCTGGTCACCGGCGATGCCGAGCTCACGGCCGTGATGAGCTCGGTCCGCCCCATCGGCTATCGGGCCCTGCTCGAAGCCCAACGCAAGCTCCGCTGAACCACAGTCGCCAATGAACCTGATCGTGCAGAGCGACCGGCGCCATGGCGAGAATCGTTGGAGACGTGGCATTGACGCCAAGAGCGTTGGTCGCCGACGATGGGTCCGTGGCCACCCCTGCTGAAGCCGACCATCAGGTTGTGTTCGTGGTGTACAACGGCATCCAGGCGCTCGACCTCACCGGACCATGGGAGGTCTTCCACGGCGCCAACGCGCTGCTCGCCCGCCGGCCCAGCGGACGCCCCTACCGGCTCACGCTGTGCTCCACTGACGGCCGGAGCATCGAAACGGAGAGCGGGCTGCAGCTGGCCACCACCGCGCTGAGCGACGGCCTCGCCCCCAACACACTGATCATCCCGGGCGGGTTCGGTGCCCGGGACGCTGCTCAGGACCCGTGCTTGCTCGCCTGGGTGGGCCAGCTCGCCGACCGGGCCGATCGGCTGGTGACGATCTGCACCGGCGTGTATGTCGCAGCCGCCGCCGGGCTCTGCGACGGGCGACGGATGGCCACCCACTGGGCCCGTGCCCGGGATATTCAGCGTCGATACCCGAACGTACAGATCGACGTGGAGCCGATTTACGTCCGCGACGGCACGCTGTGGTCCTCCGCCGGGGTCACGGCCGGCATCGACCTCGCCCTGGCGTTGGTCGAGGAGGACCACTCTGCCGAATTGGCCCAGATGGTGGCCCGCTGGCTGGTGATGTTTCTGCGCCGACCTGGCGGCCAGACCCAGTTCGCCACCGCGGTGTGGACCGACCGGGCCCGCTACCAGCCCATTCGAGCGGCCCAGGACCTGGTCGACAGCCAGCCCGAAGCCGACCACCGGATCGGAGTGCTGGCGGCGAAGGTGGGCATGAGCGAACGGCACTTCATCCGCTGCTTCGCCGATCAGATCGGCGTGAGCCCCGCGCAGTACGTGGCCGGCGTGCGGGTGGAGGCAGCTCGGCGGGAGCTCGAGACCACCGATCACACCGTCGAGACCATCGCCCAACGTTGTGGTTTCGGGACCGCTGAGACCATGCGCCGCACCTTCGCCCGCCGCCTAGGGGTACCGCCCGATCAGTACCGACAACGTTTCCGCACCGCGGTCCCGACCAACGCCAACGCAACCAACGCCAACGCCAACTTCAACAGGAGCACACCATGACCATCCGGGTCGCCATCCCGCTGTTCGACCGGTTTACCGCTCTCGATGCCATCGGGCCCTACGAGGTGCTCCAGCGCATTCCCGACGTGGAGGTGACCTTCATCGGTCATCAGTGCGGTGAGGTCCGTTCCGACAACGGCTTCTTGGGCATCACCCGTGACGCCACCTTTGAGGAGATCACCCAGCCCGATGTGGTGGTGTTTCCCGGCGGTGTCGGCACCCGTGCGTTGATGAAGGACGAACTGGTCCTCGAGTGGGTGCGGACGGCCCATCGGACCAGCCGCTACACGACATCGGTGTGCACCGGCTCCCTCGTTCTGGGCGCCGCCGGATTGCTCTCCGGGCTCACCGCCACCACCCACTGGTCGGCGGGTGCGCTGCTGGCCAAGGCCGGTGCCATCCCTGTCCCAGATCGCGTGGTGGAGCATCTCGATCAGCGCCTCATCACGTCCGCGGGCGTGTCCAGCGGGATCGACATGGCGTTGCGACTGGTCGAGTTGCTCTACGAACGCATCACCGCGCAGGCCTGCCAGCTGATGATCGAATACGATCCGCAGCCGCCGTTCAATGCCGGCGCGGCCCACAAGGTCGACGGCTCGGTCATGGCCCGAGCCCAGGAGCTCGCCACCCAGCGAAACTGACCTCAGGGGGTACGAGGGTCAGCGCCGGTCGACGCTGCGGAAGAACTCGTAGAGCGGGCGGGTACCACCCTTGGTTTTGGTGGTACCCCGCATGTAACCGACCACCGGGGCCAGCCTGCCCTCCTGCTGGGCCCGGGCGTCCTTGCGGGACAGCTCAAGGCTGGCCATGGGCGGGGACGGTGGCGCGCCAGCAACGAATGCCGGCACTGATCCCCGGGCCAGCACGATGTGGTGGGCGATCACCTCACCCTTCCGATCCCCGGTGACGGACACCTCGATGACGCCATCGGGGCCCTGGTAGATCGCCGCGGTCAGGCTGTTGGCGGCCTCGGCCCCCATCCAAACAGCCCGACCGGTCACATCGATGTCGCCGTCGCCGTCGTTGTCCATCACGTGAACGTCTCCGCTCCTTCTATCCGCTGCGAACCACGTCGCCAGCGGCATCGAGCAGCTCCCACGAGCCGGTGTCCTCATCCACATTGAAGCCCCATCCAAACATGCCCGCCAGCGCCTCACGACCCTCGTAGGGGCCCTGGGCCAACACCTCGTCACCGGCGAGCAGCACCGCGGTCCCCGGGGTCGGTACAGGTAGCCGTCGGCCCGACGAATCGCCAGCACCTGAAAGCCAGGTTCCACGTCAATGGCCAGCGAGGACAACGACGCCCCGTCCGCTACCGACCCGGGCGACACCGGCACCTGGAAGGCCACCTCGTCGGTCTCCCCGAAGGCGATGGCCAGGATCGGATGGACCTCGTCGCCGGGATCCTCGACCAGCCACACCATCTGCTGAGCTTGGTCGCCAAGGTCTTCCGCGGCCTGGGACAGGTGCAGCAACCCCCGCAGGGCGCCGGGGTCAAGGTCCTGGCGGGCCGCTCGCAACACCCACAGCTCCAAGCGGTCCTTCATCTCGTCCAAGCGATCCTCGAGGTGTTTCACCTCAGCCGCCAGCAATGGGTCCCGCAGCACCAAGGCGGAGTAGGCCAACCCCACCGCCACCTCGGACAGGTTCTTCATTTCCACCAGCACGTCAACCGCCCGATCCAGGTCCGACAGGGCCACGTCGGGGGCTGCAGGCTGGGGTCGGGTTCCAATACGGCACGCCGGCCAGTTCCCGCAACCGCGTTATGCCCGCCGGCGGCCCCTGGAGGAACAGCACGTCGTTGGGCCGCAGCACCAGATCCCCGTGGATGTCGTCAGTGATCCAGTCTCGACCCCGCCGCACGGCGGTGATGCGCATGCCGGTGACGGTGGGCAGCTCCAATCCCGACAGCGGCCGGTTGGCCATGTGGGAATGGTCCCGGACCAGCACACGATGGGAGATCTCCTCGGCGTTGGAGAGGTCCGCTACCAGCTCCCGGGGGATTCCCAATCGGTGGGTGACGATGCGGGCGATGTCCACCGCGTCTCCGGCGATGCGCTGGATGCAGTCGATGACCTGCAGGACGGACGCCATGGCCTCGGCCTCTTTGAGGTTGCGGGCGCCCAGCACACAAGTGGCCCGCATGTCCGCCGCCAGGTCCAACAGGTCCTCGTTGAGCTCGTCGACCTCCTCGGCCATGTCCGGGTCCCCGAAGTAGAGCGCGGCGTAGGCCAGGTCCACCATGAGCTCCGAGGTGTCCTTGGCCTCGGTCAGCATGGTGCGCAAGTTGCGTCTGCGGCCCTCCATTCCGTTGGCACGCTAGTTCAGCGGTCCCCAGGTCGTCACCCACCATCGGGGTGACTGTCCGGCCACAGGTGCTGGCGACAACCAAGCGACAGCCTCGGGGACAGTCCGGGACAACAGATTTGCCCCGCCGGGAGGATGTGGGAGGGCCATCAGGACGGTCGATCTAACCGCTGTGCCGGCCATCGTCTCCGCTCCCCGCGGTTCCGCGGCGCCACAGCGTTGGGCCAGCCGTCCGGCGCTGGCGTGGTCGGTCCGGGCGGCGGCGTGGTTGGGTCCGGTGCTGGTGTCCACCGCCGCGGTCTTGGCGGCCAGCCGGGTGCTGGTCCGACCCGCGCCATGACGCTCATGGCGGTGTGGGTGATCGGCATGTTGGCGCTGGGTACCGCCACGTTGTGGGTGACCGAGCGGGCCTTTCGGCGGTTGCTGCCGCTGGCTGCCATGTTGCAGCTCTCTCTGGCCTTCCCCGACGCCGCCCCGTCCCGTTTCAAGGTGGCGTTGCGACGACGCGGCGCGCTGTCCGGCGCCGACCCGCCGGTTGCCGCCGCGACGGCCGGCGAGGAGCTGGCCGGACTCCTGGCGCGGCTGCACGCCTACGACCGGCGCAGTCGGGGCCATGCCGAGCGGGTGCGGGCCTACACTGCCATGCTGGGCCAGGAGCTGCGACTGGGCGCCGATGATCTTGATCGTCTCCAGTGGGCTGCGCTGTTGCACGATGTCGGCAAGCTTGCCGTCCCCGCCGACATCCTGCGCAAGGCGTCGAGCCTGGCCGAAGACGAGGTGGCGCTGATGCGCTCGCATCCTGCGGAGGGTGCACGGTTGATCGAACCGGCCCGCTGGTGGCTCGGCGGGTGGGCTGACGCGGTAGCTGAACACCACGAGAGCTTCGATGGCAGCGGGTATCCGTTGCACCTTGCCGGTACCGACATCTCCTACGCCGGGCGCATCGTGGCGGTGGCCGAGGCCTACGAGGCCATGACCGGCGGTAGCTCCTATCGGGCGGCGTTGGGGGCGGCCGAGGCCCGAGCCGAGCTCACCCGATGTGCCGGCACGCAGTTCGACCCGGTGGTGGTGCGGGCGTTCCTGTCGCTGTCCCTGGGTCGATTCGAGCGGCCGGCCAGACCGCTGGCGTGGCTGAGTCATCTCCCGGTTTTGGCGACTGCCCCGCTTGGCAACGCCGCCGCCGCGGTGGCCATCGGCACCGCGGCGCTGTTGGTGAACGAGGTACAGGCGCCGCGACTCACCGGGCCCGCGGAGCTCAGCACATCCTTGGCTGTGGGCGTGGACGGTTGGGCGCCACCGATGCTGCCGGTCGCGTCGTATGGTGGTCCCCCGCCGGCATCGATGGATCCCGCCTCCGTCGACCCATCGCCGGTACCTCCGGACGTGCGACCCCTTCCCGTGACGACCGTTCCCGCCACCTCGACCACGGCGGCGCCCGAGCCCACCACCACGTTGCCCGACGGCGATGCCCCAGACACCGCTCCAGCCGGGCCGGAGACAGCCCCGGTGGCGCCGGAAACCTCCCAGGGGGAGCCAGCACCCACGACCACGACGCCCGCGGGGCCACTGATGGTGACGCTGGTTGACGCGGTGGTGGCCCGAAATGGGAGCGTGACGGTGCCGGTGCTCGCCCGCAGCGGTGCCGTGGCATTGGTCTATGTGGCCTGCGATCAGGGCACGTCGTGGTTCTCCGGCCGTGGCGACCCAGTCACGATCTCCCCCCAAGGTGCGACGACTCCCTACAGCTGCGAGTTTCAAGCCGACCGGGCCGATGGCGGCTTGGTCAGCGGCACCTTTACCGTGGTCCCCATCTGAGCGGGGCCGGCCCCACTCCCACCAACACCGGACACCCCGCTTTCGGGCAGCGCGTCTCGACCTCTGCTCTCCCGGTCTCTGCGTGATGGGCTCCTCGGTGTCCGGCCTGCTCGGTCCTGGTCCATCGCATGCCGCCCAGAGCCGGGCCAGGCGCCTGATCACGATCATCTGAAGTCCCGGGAGCGCAACGCCCCGGCCTCGGTTCGGTTCGTGGTCCCCAAGGCCTGCCCCAAGGGCTGCATCCGCTCAGCGATCACGTTGAGCACATCACCGTCGCCGCGCTCGAGACGGCCCCGGACCAGCAACGCCACCGCCCCGCGAGCCACCCGTCGGTGATGGGCCCAGCACCCCTTGGACACCACCACGTTGATCAGGCCGGTTTCATCTTCGAGGTTGATGAACGTGGTCCCACCGGCGGTGGCCGGACGTTGGCGGTGGGTCACCACCCCCGCCACCGACACCCTGACGCCACCCTTGATGGCCTTCAACCCGGCCGCGGTCACCACCCCCAGCCCTTCGAGGACATCGCGGTGGAAACGGGTGGGATGCCCATCGGGACTGACGCCGGTGGCCCACAAGTCCGCCAGGGCCAGATCCTGTTCGCTCATGCCGGGCAGGGTGGGTGGCCGGTCACCGGTGACGATGCCGGCCAGACGATCATCGCCGCTCTGCACCACCGCCCCTGCCACCCAGAGCGCCTCTCGCCGGCTCAACCCCAGACACTCGAAGGCGCCGGCAGTGGCCAACGCCTCCAGCACCGCCAAACCGGCACCGCTGCGACGACGCACATCCTCCAGATCCCGGTAGGGGCGGCCCTCCGCGATGCGCCGGGCCAGTTCATCACCCAGCGAGCGGACTGAGGACAGACCTAGCCGTACCGCCAGCCCGCCCATGGAGGCCGGCTCGACCTCCAACGTTGCGGTGTGAGCCGAGGCGTTCACGTCAGGAGTTCGCACCACTACCCCGTGACGGCGGGCGTCCTGCACCAGCGAGTGCGGACTGTAAAAGCCCATGGGCTGGGCGTTGAGCAGAGCGGCGCAGAACGCCGCCGGGTGGTGCAACTTGATCCACGACGAGGCGTACACCAGGTAGGCGAAGCTGACCGAGTGGCTCTCGGGGAAGCCGTAATTGGCGAAGGCCGCCAGCTTGAGCCAGATCTCCTCGATGACTTCGGGGGTCACGCCCCGCTCGACGGCGCCCTCGATGAAACGCCGGTGCAACTGCTCCATCCGTTCACGGGACCGTTTGGAGCCCATGGCCTGGCGCAGCTGATCCGCCTCGGAAGGACTGAAACCAGCCACATCGATGGCGATCTGCATCAGCTGCTCCTGGAACAGCGGTACCCCCAACGTCTTGCGGAGGGATGGTTCCAGCAATGGGTGCAGGTAGGTCACCGGTTCCAGCCCGTTGCGACGGCGGATGTAGGGGTGCACCGAGCCCCCCTGGATAGGCCCGGGCCGGATCAACGCCACCTCCACCACCAGGTCGTAGAAGCGGCGGGGTCGTAGGCGAGGCAGGGTGGCCATCTGGGCCCGGGACTCGACCTGGAACACCCCGATCGAATCCGCCTCGCACAACATGTCGTATACCGCTGGGTCCTGGGGGATGGCGGCCAGGTCGATGCCGGGACCCTTCTCGGTGCCGCCGTGATCCGCGATCAGATCCACCGCGTAGTGCAGGGCGCTGAGCATGCCCAGACCCAGCAGATCGAACTTGACCAGCCCGGTCGCGGCGCAGTCGTCCTTGTCCCACTGCAACACCGAACGGTTCTCCATGCGGGCCCACTCCACCGGGCACACCTCCACCACTGGCCGGTCGCAGATGACCATGCCCCCGGAGTGGATACCCAGGTGGCGGGGGAAGTTCTCGACCTGGGCAGCCAGATCCAACACGGCGGCGGGCACATCATGGTCGGGCCGGCCGAAGGCGTCGGTGCTGGTGGCGTGGTCCCCAACGGTTGACCACCGGTCGACCTGTTTGGACCAGGCGTCCTGCTGGCCCGGGGCGAACCCCAGGGCCTTGGCCATGTCCCGCACGGAGGACCGGGCCCTGTAGGTGATGACGTTGGCCACCTGGGCGGTGCGCTCGCGCCCGTACCGTTCGTAGACGTACTGGATGACCTCCTCCCGGCGGTCCGATTCGATGTCGAGGTCGATGTCGGGGGGGCCGTCACGCTCCGGGGACAGGAACCGTTCGAACAACAGGCCCAGGTTGAAGGCGTCGGCTTTGGTGATGCCCAACACGAAGCAGACCACGCTGTTGGCCGCCGAGCCCCGACCCTGGCAGTAGATGTTCGCCTGGCGGCAGAACTCGACGATGTCCCACACCGTCAGGAAATAGCCCGGAAAGTTCAACCGGCTGACGAGCGCCAGTTCATGGTCGATCTGGCGATAGACGGCAGCGTGAGCAGGATCGGTTCGGGGTCCGTAGACGCGCGGTGGCCCCCCGCTCGACCAAAACCCGCAGCCAGGACATCTCGTCGTGGCCGGTCGGCACGGGGAAGTCCGGCAGGCGGGGGGCCACCAACGCCAGGTCGAAGGCGCAGGCCGCCGCCAGTTCCGCCGCCCGGGCCACCACCCCGGGGTAACGGGCGAAGCGGCGGGCCTGCTCGGCGCCGGAGCGCAGATGGGCACCGGAGGCCGCCGGCAGCCAACCATCGATCTCGTCGAGGCCCCGACGGGACCGCACCGCGGCCAGGGCTGTGGCCAACGGCCGGCGGGAGGGATGGGCATAGTGCACGTTGTTGGTGGCCACAGCATCGAGCCCGAACCGGTCGGCCAGGCGGACCATGGCGTCATTGCGGGCGCTGTCGAGAGGGTCGCCGTGGTCCCACAGCTCGACCACCACGTTGGCGACGCCGAAGTGCTCGACCAGTTCCGCCAACCGGTCCGCAGCCGCTGCAGGGCCCGCTTCGACCAGAGCCTTGGGAACGGGACCCTTCCGACACCCCGTCAGTACCACCCACGGATCAACCGGACCGGCCCCGATGCCGCCAGATCCGTTCGATCCCGCTGAATGGGCTGGCAGAGCTGATCCGGCGATGGCGGCCAGCTCCGCCAGGCTGATGCGTGGCGCTCCCTTCTGACCAGCCATCTGGGCGGTGGTGATGGCCCGGGCCAAGCTGGCATAGCCCTGCGGACCCCGGGCCAGGACCACCAGGTGCTCACCCTCGGTGTCCGCCAGGCCGGCTTGGGGACGACGCAACCCCAACGACAGCTCCGCCCCGAACACCGTGGTCAGCCCATGGACCCGGGCCGCCTCGGCGAAGCGGACCACCCCGTAGAACCCGTCGTGATCGGTGAGGGCCAAGCCCCCCAAACCAAGCCGGGCCGCCTCTTCGACCAGCTCTTCGGGATGGGAGGCCCCATCCAGGAACGAAAAGTTCGAATGGCAGTGCAACTCCGCGTAGGGAACGGTCTGCTCGACCGCCGCTGACCCCGCTACTGATCCCGCCAACGACCCGACGGGTGGCTGATAGGGCGCCCGATGCCTTGACCAAGCAGGACTGTCACCGCCGTCGGCCCGGGGGTAACGCCCCACACCGGGACCGGCGGCGCGCCCGTCCGACAGCCGCTGCTCGATCTCGGACCATGGCACCGACGGATTTTCGAACCCCATCGAACACATGATCCCAAACATGTGTTCGATAATGCAACCCTCTGTCCGAGAAAGCCGAAGGCGGTCGAGGAAAAACGGGAAGCGCCGCCGGCCCGGAAGGGAACCGACGGCGCTGTAAGCCCTGTTCGGGGGGGGTTGACTAGCCGACCTTGGCCTTGGCTGCGGCGAACCGGGCGGCGATGTTGTCCCAGTTCACGACCTTCCACCACGACGCCAGGTACTCCGGACGGCGGTTGCGGTAACGCAGATAGTAGGCATGTTCCCAGACGTCGTTGACCATGATGGGCTCCAGCCCGTCGGTCATGGGGTTGTCCTGGTTGGCGCTGGAGATGACCTCGAGCTTGCCGCCACGACCCATGACCAGCCACACCCAGCCGGAGCCGAAGCGCTTCACGCCGCCGTCGTTGAACAGGGTCTGGAAGTTCTCGAAGGAGTCGAACGTCGAGCTGATGGCCTGGCTCAGCTCACCGGAGGGCTCACCCCCGCCGTTGGGACCCATCATCTCCCAATACATGGTGTGGTTCCACACACCACCGACGTTGTTGCGGACGGGACCCCGGATGGCCTCGGGCACCGAGCTGAGGTTGCGGATGATGTCTTCCGCCGACCGATCGGCCCAGTCGGAGTCCTTCAGGGCGGCGTTGGCATTGTTGACATACGCGTTGTGGTGCAGATCGTGATGGATGTGCACGGTCTCTTCGTCGATGGCCGCTTCGAGCGCATCGTAGGCATACGGCAGCGGGGGTAGTTCCAAGGCCATTGGCAAGACTCCTGGGGCGGTCGTGTGACGAACCCGAGGCCGTCACGCTGGTGTGTCGGCGATAGTAGGCAAGTCGGTGGGCCCAAAGTCGGGCGACGCTGTCGGCGGGTTCAGCGGAGGACGGGGTCCGGAACGGTTTGATTCTGGACGCGTCGACACCGGCACCGTGGCGACGGTACCGGCGTCAACGCAACGGATGTCAGCTCCGGACCACTCCGCCCGACCCTGGACCTCCGCTGACTACCCCCCAGACGTACCGCAATCCGGGTATCGCCGATCTGAGCATTTCGTCCGACCCGGCTCAGGCGTCCTCAGTCATAGGCACCCGCCACCCACCACCGTCCTTCCTCGAGCACCACCAGCCAGGCGCTCAGATCCTCGAGCACAACCTGCACCCGGGCCTGACGGCGGCGGTGCGAGGGATCCCACCACCGCTCCTCCAACGGCCAGGGCCCGGCCCAGGCCTGCACCGGCCGCCAGGTGGACCATCCCTCAACCCAGAGCCGGCCGGGTTCGGGATGCAACACCCCGCGGCCGCTGACCCGCACCGGCTGGTCCTGCATATCGAGGAGACGGGCCGGCCGGCGGGACTGATCCACCAACACCACCGAGGGCGACGGAATGGGTAACCGGCCCGGCCAGGGCGCTACAGACCCACCGGACCCACCCCCTCCGCCGCCCGCAGATGGGGCCTGATCTTCCCGTTCCTGCAAATCAACGGCAGTGGCAGCTACCAAACGGAACTGCTCGTGGGGGTTGCGGCCCCCGTTGGGCTCGACCACCTGCACCGCCGCCGTGCCCAGCATGGCCGCGACCCGAACCACGGCTCTGGTCGCCCGTTCGGTGGCCTCGCTCTGACCGCCCCAGAACCCCAACTGACGGCCCGTGGCCGGAACCACCTGGTCGGGAATCAACCGCAGCAGGCTCAACCCTCCCGTCGGGCCATGGGAATCTGACCCGAGATCTGCCGACCCCTGTGGTTCAGCAGACCCCGACGTCCTCACCCCGGGGGGATGGCAGCCCACCAACCAGCCCTCGAGCTGCCAGCGGACCCGTTCGGCCATCGCCGCCGGAGTAAGGCCGCCCTCATGACGCCAAAACCGCAAGAGCTGCTCTCCGTGGCATGTTTCGGCCTCGACCGCCACCCGCAGTGCGCTCCAACCGGCATCATCGAGGACCTGACCCAACCGGTCGGCCAGCATCTTGGCCGCGAAGGCCGCCTGATCGATGCGCTCGACCGGCGGATCGAACTCAAGGGTCACCGAAAGGTCCGCTGGTGGGGGACGGGCATCAAGCGGTTGATCGTCGCCACCGCGGGCCAGGCGCCGGGCCCGCTCCCCCACACGACCGAATCGACCCAACACCGATGCCGGACTCAGCCCCGCCAACTCGCCCAGGCGCTGCAGACCCAGACGCTGCAACACGTCGACCAGATCGGGCTGGCCCAACACCTCCAATGGCATCGGGGCCAGGAACGGGGCGCTGCACCCGGGTTCCACCACCACACAGCCGGTGCCCGAACGTGCGGCCAGGGCGGCGGCGAAGGCCCCGTCGGCCACCCCGACCCCCACGAAACCGCCCCACTCCCCCCCGCTGTTCGGGCTGTCATCCGTCCCTGACGTCCCTGACGACGCCCCCGCTCCCGACCCCGGCATCGACCCGGGCCGGTGGCGTGAGCTACCCAGTGCCTCGAGCACCCTCGCCCGTACCGCTCGGGCCAGGGCTTGATCACCACCGAAATAGCGGGAGGGGCCGCGGGTGGGCAGGGCGCAGCTGCCCGGCCGGCTCTGCTCGACCCACGGGGTGAAGGAGCTGGCCGAGGCCACCACCACCTCGAAGGCCCGGGCCTCACGATCACGATCACGATCGAGGATCTCCATGTCGGGACAGTGACCCTGGGCGTCCCGGCGGCGCATGCCCACCACCACCCCCTCCTGACGGGCGGCCGCGGTGGCGGCCAGGACCCGATTGCCCTCCAGCACCGCCGCCGGCTTATCGCTGCGGTGGCCCAGCGCCAGCACCGGCCAGTCAGCACACCAGATGACCAGGGTTCGGGTGGCTGCGTCCCCACCCGTTTGCGGGACCGCTGAGGGACCCACTCCCAGCCTTCCTCCACCGCCAGGATCGCCAAAGGCGTCTTCACCATCAGAGCAGCTCACGGCGATCAGGCCGAACGAACCGAAGGAGCAGGGCGGACCGCATGAACAGTACGAACAGGAGGGGCAGGAGAGACTGGGGGGACGGAGTGAACCGTACGACCAGCACCCTCGGCATGGGCGGTTCGGGGTGGACCGGATGGGTCCACCTGTTGCGTCGGCGCGGACCGCTGCCCTGGCAGCTCGATCACCGTCTCATCGGCCTGGACCGGAGCCAGACGACCCTGTTCATCGGGCAGCCACAGCTCAACCTGCCGGCCCCTAGCGGCGCCATGACGGCCGCTGATGGTCAGTTGCACCTGCCGGGCCCGCAGATGGCCGTGACCCCAACCGATCCCCGACCACCCCAGGGGCCGGGCCTGCAACGTCAACTCCGGGCGGTCAGGCCAACGGGCGGGGGGCCAACCCACCAGCACCAACACCGCGCCCCGTTCCCGGCCCCGGGCCTGGATCCGCCGGGCCAAACCGGCCGGAACCGCCCCCGACGGCGGGCCCACCAGCACCACATCCAGGGCCTCCACCAGCGCTACCACAGTGGCCGCCCACTGCGGGCCGGGAACGGGACCCACCAGCACCAACCGGGCCATGGCCAAACCCAACTCCCCCGCTGCGGCCAGCCCCAGAGACGGCAGATCCACCGCCGCCACCCAGGAACCTGTTGCACTGGCTGTGGCCACCAAACCCAGCGCCAGAGAGGTGACCACCGAACCGTGGGCGCCGGGCCCGGTCCCTCCCGCCCTATCGGCGCCGCTGACAGCAACCGTCGTACCCCGACGAAGACCCTGGTCAGGAAGCAGATCAGCCAGGAACGGGGCCACTTCCAAGACCCGCTCACGGGCCAGGCTGACCGGACGGACCCGCTCTCTCAGGCGGGCCCGATCCTGACTGCTGAGCGCCCCCTGCAGCGCCGTGTCAGGCACCATCGCCCGTCCCGCTTGACCAACCACATGTTCATCATAGCGAACAAGTGTACGAGAAGGGGCTGGAAGGCGGACCTCAGGTGCCGGGGGCGACCACGTCTTCAGGCCGGTAGTAAAGGTACAGCCCCTCGATGATCTCCTGGATGCCGTCCTGGCGGGTACCGGACGTGACCACGGTGATGACCCCACCGTAGATGTGCACCGACGCCACCCCGCCGTGTTCGAACAGTCGTCGGGCCAGCACGTCGGGAGGCCGTTGGCCGCTCACGGGGGTCTTGGCGTCATAACGTTCGTGGCCCATGCCGGTGAGGTTCCGGTTGGTTTCAAAGCGCAACACGCCGAGCTGACCAGTGGGCTTGGCGATGACCGAAACAGGCTGTCCCATAGCGCCGACAGCCTAGCTCGGGGCTACGCGATGTTTCCCGGGGCTACCGCAGGGCACCCAGCGGAATCCGGCCGGTCAACACCAATCGACGCGCTGCCAGCAGAGCCAAACCCACCGAAACCATCGCCAGCACCAGGTGCACGATCTTGAAGCCCGCCGAACGCCCATCGAGCAAGATGAAAACAGTGCGAATCGGCCAGTACAACAGTGTTGCTGCCAGCACCCCCATCAACGGACGCACCACCGATGAAGGACCCCGCCACCAACCCCACAGGGCCAACACGCCGCCCAGCCCGAACAGGACCGCTGGCACCAGCCACAGCGCCTGACCGCCGCCGTCCAATTCCTGATCAGCGAGGATGTTGCGCACCCGGCTGAGCCAGATCGCAGCGCTCCAGATCCCGAAGGCCAGCACGGTCCAATGCCGCAGCCGCGCCGGTGAAGTGTCGAGCAGTCCACGAACGATCACCCGGCCACCGTAGCGACCGTGCCGATGTCAACCGGAACGACTCAGAACAGGGTCTGCTGAGCTCCTACCGGAGCCTGCCGTTGGATGCCGCTCCAAGGCGAACTCTCCATGAACACCCAGGTCCGACGGTGCAGCGTCGTGGGCCCGTAGGCGGCCAGGGCCAGCTTGTGGCGGGGGCAGGGGTAACCCTTGTTGAGCTCGAAATCAAAGCCCGGATAGTGCACCGCCTCGGCCCGCATGAGCCGATCCCGGGTGACCTTGGCCAGGATCGACGCTGCCGCGATGGACAGGCAGGTGGCATCACCCCGGACGATGCGCCGCGTGTTACCGCCCCCGACGAAGTCCCAGTTGCCGTCGATTAGCACCCGATCCGCCACCACCCCCAACCCCTTCAGGGCCCGCTGCGCGGCCAGGCGCTGGGCGGCGGACATCCCCAGGTCGTCGCATTCGCGGGCGGTGACATGGCCCACCGACCAGGCCATGCACCAGGCGGCGATCCGCTCGAAGAGGGCTTCCCGTTCGGGTTCGGTCAGCATCTTGGAGTCACGGACCTTGAGCACCCGTCGATCTCGGGGCAGTACCGCCGCACCGACGCTGAGCGGTCCCGCCCACGAGCCCCGGCCGACTTCGTCAACGCCCACCACGACCCGATCCCCGGCGGCCCACAGCTCCCGCTCCACGGCCAGGGTGGGGGCCCGGCCTTGCAACGCTCGTCGCAGTCGGGGGGCGGTACCGGCAGCCACGACCAGGCACGGTAGCGCTCACAGGGTCGGGCTTCCGATAACCCGACACGTGCTCGCGAGGCCGGCGGGGACGCGACTGGCCGCGGTGCCCACCGCGACGAACGCGAACCCAAGGCCTCAGTCGAGCAGCGCCTCGCCCTGCCAGCCCCGGCCGCTGAAGTTCGCATCCAGAGCGGGGCAGCGCAGCACCGGCTGCGGGACGTTCCCGGCAGCGTTCCCGGGCCGTTGATCGAGGTTCCACAGCAACGCTGGTCGGGGGCCGTGCCAGCGCAGCGCCAGGGACAGTGGACCGAGGTGGGTGGGCAACTGGTGCACCTCCAGTGGCCGTCCCCGCCAGCTGTCTTGCCATCCCGGCAGCAGAACGAGCTGACCCAGCGAAGGCTCCTCCACCAGCTCCGCACGACGGGCCAACAAGCGCCGGGCTCCAGCCACCGCGGACCCGCCGCACCCGGCGGCAAAGGCCGGGGCGGTAGCAGCAGCACCACCACCAGCGGACCCCGCCGCTTCCGGTTCCGGAGTCCACGGTGGCGGCGGCAAAGGCTGCCATCGCGGTTCGTTGGGGCCGACGGTAACCGCGGCGAGCTGGGCGAGCATCTGGCCCGCCTGCTGGCGGGCCGGGCCGGGACCCACCCAGACCGCCAGCTCGGCAGCGGTTTCCGCCAGCGCCAGCGCCAGCCGCGCAGGCTCCTCAGACCAGGCCAACAGGTGGGCGATGACCTCGAGCAACTGCGCCGCCAAACCGGCGTCCACCGGCGCCTCGAGCCCACGAAGCGCTGCATCGAAGCGCTCCACGGCGGCGTTGGAGTGACCCCAAGCGGCCAGGCCCCGTACCACGAGGGGGTGGAACGCACGGCCATCGATGAGCAGGTGGCAACGATCCGCCATCAGCCGGGACGCCGCCACCTCATCGGGGGTTTCAATGCGGCCGGACTGCTCGACCTGGCGCCGCCAACCTGCCGCGACGGCCGAAGCCGTTGGGACCGACGTCGTCCACGGCCCAGGATCCGTCGAGGGCGTCGGTCCGGATCGGCCCAAGGGTGCGACAGGGACCGGGACTGCAACGACGCGTAGCCGGGCACCCGCAGAAAGCGCGAAGAGCTGGGCGGTGGCCGTCCCACGCTCGGTCGAGGACTCACCGTGAACAGCGGACTCGGTCCCAACCCCATCAGGCGTGCCAGTGTGTCGTTCCAGCAACTCGGCCAACGCGCCGAGGGACGGGGCGGACAGCACATCATCTGGAACCCGACTGCATCGCAGCAGGTGCTTCGGGGACGCTGCTCGGCTGCTCCTGAAGCGACGGGTTCGGGCCCCGACCGTGGAAGCAGCATCGCTGACCAGGGCAAAGAGCAGGGGACCGGCACTGTCGTTGTGCACCTCGGACACCAAAGCGGCGCCGCCCTCGATCATCGCCCCGAAGCTGACCACCCGGACGTCACCGGCGGGCACGCGCAGTGCAGTCTGGATCACCGGGGCACCGTCGGTGGTGGTGGCCCGCACCGCCGCCTCCTGCTCGGGTCGGTACCAGCGGTCCCCGGCGGCAACCCACCACCGCAATCTCGAACCACTCGGCCCACCCTGCCCGGGTAACCCCGAGGCACCGGCATCAAACTCCTCATCAAACGCCGCCATCACCACCACACCGGCGGAGATCAGGGCCACCGGCTGACCCAATATTCCCAACAACGTCGCGTTGGTCCCGCTGGGCGCGCTCACCGGCCGGGTTTGAGGGAGGGGTTGGCCGAACGGCGCAGCAACCCCCGATAGGCCTCGTGCGGGGTGCGACCCCGGTTCACCACCGCGTCCATCTCGGCGCAGATCGGCAGGTCCACCCCCAGTTGGGCCGCCAATTCCATCACCACCCCGGCCGACCGCAGCCCCTCCGCCACGTAGGGCAGTTCCGCCAGCACCTCCGGCAGCGGTCGACCCCGGCCCAACTGTTCGCCGACCCAACGGTTGCGGCTGGCGGGGTTGATGCAGGTGGCGACCAGATCACCCATGCCGGCCAAACCGGCAAAGGTCTCCGGGCGGCCCCCCATGGCCACCCCGAAGCGGGCCAGCTCGCCCATCCCGCGGGTGATCACCGCGGCCCTGGTGTTATCCCCCGTCTCCAGCCCGTCCGCGATGCCTGAGGCGATGGCGATCACGTTCTTGGTCGCCCCCGCCACCTCGCAGCCGACCACGTCATCGTTGGTATAGACCCGGAACAGGTCCGAGGCGAACACCCGTTGGAGCACCTCGGCCACATGGGGGTCGCGGATCGCCACCACGGAGGCCGCGGCCTGTCCGGCCACGATTTCGTGGGCCAGGTTGGGCCCGGTCAGCACCCCGGCGGGATGTCCGGGCAGGACTTCCTCCACGATCTGGGTCATGCGCATGTTGGTGCCCTGCTCCAGGCCCTTGGACAGGCTGACGACCGGGATCCACGGGCGCATGTACATCGCCGCCGCCTCGAGGGTCTGACGGAAGGCGTGGGAGGGTACGGCCATCACCATCAGATCTGCCTGCTCGACCGCCTCCTCCAAGCTGGCGGTGGCCACCAGGGCATCACTCAGCGTGGCCCCGGGCAGGTAATGGGCGTTGGTGTGGTGGGTGTTGATCTCCTCCACGACGGCCTGCCGGCGGGCCCACAGCATGGTGCGGGCATTGCGGGCCGCCAGCGATGCCATGGTCGAACCCCAGGTGCCCCCTCCGAGCACGACCACCCTGATGTTCATTCGTGCACCCCTGCCTGGCCGGTGAGTGACCCGCTGGTCGCGCAGCGTGCCCTTGATGGAGCACAACGTAGGCCATCGGATGGCCCCGATACTGCGCCCGTGCCCGCCACCGTTGGGCCCACGACCCGACCGCGCGACCGGCGGGGTCCGCTCAGCGCGCGATTTCTAGACTGCGGCCGTGCCCGGGCCCAGCAACCTCGCCCCCGGGTCGGTCTCCGTGCCGGCCCGAAGAACCGCCCTGCTGGTACCGGTCAAGGCGTTTCAGCAGGCCAAGGGCCGACTGGCGGGAGTGCTCCCGCCGGAAGGTCGGGTCGATCTGGCCCAGCGCATGGCCCGGATCGTGGTGGCGGCCGCCGGTGACCTGGCAGTGCATGTGGTCTGCGACGACAGAGCGGTGGCCGATTGGGCCGAGGGCGTGGGGGCCGTCGTGTTGTGGTGCCCCGGTCGCGGTTTGGACCGGGCCGTGGCTGACGGGGTGGATGCGCTGCGCCGGGAGGGTTTTGAACGGGTGGTGGTAGCCCATTCCGACCTTCCCGCCGCTCGAACCTTCGATGCCCTGGCCGGATTCGATGGGGTGACCATCGTTCCGGACCGCCTGGAGGACGGCACCAACGTGATCAGTCTCCCCACCGGTACCGGCTTCTCCTTTCGTTACGGCCCCGGGTCCTTCCTGCGCCACCAGGCTGAGGCCCGTCGGCTTGGTCTTGGTGTCAGGGTGGTGCGCCACGCCGGTCTGGGTTTTGACGTCGACACCCCCGGCGATCTCCAGGAACTGCTGAGCGGCTCCGTGGCCGGACCCTGGCCCGACGCCAGCACACCCACGCGGCCGGATCCGGCCCAGACTGATCCGTCAGCCGGGTCCGCTTAGGCTGGTGCGGTGACCGCCAAGCCGACCACGTCCACCTCCTCGAGCCCCGGGAGCGCCCACCCCACTGCGGCGACGGATGCCGCTGATGGGACCACCGCGCCGGTGGTGTTCGGGTCCGTGGCGGCGTCGTGCTCGGTCAACCTCGACCGGCCTACGTCCGTGCTGGCCATCGGCGCCCACCCCGATGACATCGAGTTCGGCTGCGGTGCCACCCTGGCCAAGTGGGCGGTAGCCGGTTCCACGGTCCACCACCTCGTCTGCACTGATGGGTCGAAGGGGACCTGGGATGCCCATCAGGACCCGGCCGAGCTGGTCATGGTGCGCCAGCGCGAACAGCGGCGGGCGGCAGCCGCGCTGGGCGCCTCCGGTGAGGTGGTGTTCCTGGGTTGGACGGACGGGGAGCTGGATTCCGGGCTGCGTCAACGTTGGGAGGTGGCGTACTGGATCCGTCGCCTGCAACCCACCGTGGTGATCGGCCATGACCCGTGGAAGCGCTATCGGCTCCACCCCGACCACCGTCATGCGGGGTTGTTGGCGGTGGAGGCCATCGTCGCCGCCCGTGATCCTCTGTTTTTCCCCGAACAAAACCTGGCTCCTCACCGCCCTTCGGCACTGCTGTTGTTCGAGGCCGATGAGGTCGACCACATCGAGGACGTCGGCGGGTTCGTGGACACCAAGTTCGCCGGCCTGTTCGCCCACGAAAGCCAGTTCCGTTCGACCATGAAGATCGACAACGCTCCCGAAGGGGCTGCGAATGGTGACGCCCAGCGGCAACGGTTTGTGGACCGCATCACCGCCCGGCTGGCCCAACATGGGGCCCTGGCCGGCTTCGCTCATGGTGAGGCATACAAGCTGATCAGCCAACTCTGAGCCGATCCGCCATGCCCGCCTTCAGCGAACCGGTCACGTCCACCGAGTTCGTGTTCGCTGGGCTTGACGGGTGTCGTTCGGGTTGGGTGTTGGCGCTGCTGGGACAGCTCGGATTAGACGTTCGACCTGCTGCTGAGGGCCCTGCCACCCACTGGTCGGCCATGGTCTTCGATCTGGCGCTGGCATTGCCGACCAGGCCCGGGTCACCGTCGGGCCCGCAACCCGGTGCGGCGGTCGCGGACGATCCGGCCACACCATCGACACCGGCCCGTCTGGTGCTGAGCTGGCATTCCACGCTCGCCGGCGCGGTTGCGGTCGCCGCAGGAGCAGGGGCGGGTGGCATCGGCATCGACATGCCCATCGGCTTGGCGCAGGACGGGCATCGACCGGCCGATGATGCCGCCCGGTCCCTGCTCGGGCGGCGACGCAGCACCTTGTTCCCGACCCCCGCCCGCACCGTGCTCGACGCCGTCGATTTCAGCGATGCCCTGGTTCGCAGCCGGGCCGTCTCGGGTAAGGGGATCTCCATCCAGGCCTGGAACCTGCTGCCGAAGATCCGGGAGGTGGACCAGTGGGTGACACCCGAACACGTCGAGCGGGTCTTCGAGGTCCATCCGGAGTTGGCCTTCGCGCGCTTGGCCCGGAACGTGGTCCCGGCTGATCCTAAGCGGTCCTCCGCCGGCCGGGCCGTGCGATTGGCGCTGCTCGATGAGCGACTGGGTTTGGGGTCCACTGCCGTGGCGCACCTGCAGCACCAGCGGCCTGGGCCGGGCATGGGTCTGGACGACGTGCTCGACGCGGTCGCGGTGGCGTGTTCCTGCGAGCGTCTGCTGTCGGGCAATGGCGTGGTGCTCGGCGGTGGCGAGCGCGACCAACGGGGCCTCACGATGCGCGTCTGCTTCTGAAGGCCTGTGCGCCGCTACTCATCGGGTCGCCCGGTGGGGCCGGCCACGCTGCCAACGTCCAACGAATCCAGCACAGAAGCGATCCTTGTGGCCACGCTCTGTGCTGCATCGTCATCTGAATAGCGTGCCCGGGGCCAGAAGAAGCCCCGCAATCCGTCGCGCCGATTGCGGGGCACGACATGGACGTGGAGGTGGGCCACGCTCTGGCTGACCACGTTGTTCATGGCTACGAAGCTGCCGGCGGCGTCCATCGCGAGACGGACCGCGGCGTCGATGCGCTGGACGTAGGTGAAGAACGGCCCAATGGCGGGCGGATCGAGTTCCGCCAAGGTCACCACGTGACGGCGGGGCACAACCAGCACGTGACCAGGGAACAGCGGGTTGGTGTCCAGGAAGGCGAAGGCCCGTGCCTCACGACCCACGACGAACGCCGGTTCGCTCCCCTGGACGATCCGGCAGAACACACAGGACCCGGCCACGGTGCCGTCCAAGGAGCGTTCCACGTGACCTCACTTTTTACGCCGTCAACCGGCCACGACCCCGCAACCAGCCGGACCCCCTCGACGAACCCTGTCACCCCTGAGACCAACACGGCTGACACCAACACGGCTGACACCAACACGGCTGACAAAATGGCGGCATGCGTCAGCAGCGACCCGGCACCCGCACCGCTGCTGCCGGCGGCGCCGACTGCCGCGGACAGCCCTCGCCGCCCCGCTGATGGTACCGGCGCCGCTGAGCGCACCGGGCTCCGATTGCGGCTGGTCCCAGCGGGCCTGGATGAGTGCCGGGGCGTGCCACGGCCTGACCAGCATCTTCTTTGCACCTCACGCCGAGCGACCCCAGGCCCGGGTGCGCCGTGAAGCGTTGGCGCGCTCCATTTGCCAGGAATGCCCTGTCATCCATCCGTGCCGGGACCACGCCCGGGTGAACGGCGAGTACGGGTTCTGGGGCGGGGAGTCCGAAGACGATCGGGCCCTCGCTGGTTACGCGGTGCCGTGGCCCGCGGGGGCGGGGCGACGTCGTTCCCTGGCCGTCGCCGGCTGACTGTCACAGGGGTCGTGGCACACTGACCGATGCGGGTTCGACCTCCCCGCCCACTCCTGGGGTCGCCATCGTTGCCCGAACCAAGTCGGGAACAATCATGCGATCCACCCACCGGGCCGACCTGCTGGCCCATCTGGCCGAGATCCTCGGTCAAACCATCTCTGAGCAGGGCACGAATGCCACGTTCGGCGTCGTGACGACGGCTAGCGGCGTCGATTTGCACCTTCGTCCGACGCAACGCGCCGAGCACGCTGCCGAGGTGCTGCTGGGCTTCGACGCTCCACAGGAATGGTCCGCCATCGGGGTGATGGCCAGCGGCCGCTCGACGCTGGTGGATGAGCCGCCCGGGCACCCGTACGAGGCCGTGGTGGTGGTCCACCTGCAGGCCCGCAGCGGCGAGTCGATGTCGTTGTTGGGTCCACCGGGCGGACCGCTCAAGGCCTGTTCCACCCCGGCTCAGGGACGCATCGTTGACATCTGTCGAAGATGCCTTGGCTTGGGGACGGACCGGCCGATCGGCTCCCCGCTTTGGTGGTGGGTAGCCCGCTGGCTGGACCAGTTGTGCGCCGAACCGGCGCTGGAGCTGGTGGCGGATGAGCGGGAGCTGGTCCGTGCTTTCCCCGCTGGAATGCCCTTCGACGTGGTCCCTGACCTGGCATCGCTCCAGGAACACGCCCGCCTGCTGGAGTCCGCCTGCCCTTGGCCCCTGGTCCGCTGGGGTGTCGCCGGAGGGGCCCTCTCCGCCCCTGGCATCACCGCCGAAGAGGCTGCCTGGATGGATGACGGCATGTTCCAGCGCTGGGCCCTTGGCGAAGTTCCGCCCCTGTTGTACAGCCTTGCCGAGCTGCGGTCCCGCTTGCCGGAACGGATCGCCTTGGCGCTGTTCGGGCTGGTCGCGGATCTGGAACTGCCGTTGCAGCACGGCCCGCGCCGACCGTCACCCGGCCGGTGAGGGCTCAGCGCAGCCGTCCGGTGTTACCAGCGCCATCTCCGGGCCCGCCAGCGGGTGGCGTTGCCTCCGGCGATGGTGTCGAGTTCACGCCGGCGCCGGCACCAACTACCGTGCCCGGCCATGGTCACGCCCGCCTCGGACGATCGCGCCGGTTCCTTCGCTCCGCTCGACGCCCGCCGCGCCGGGCAGTGGGCCCGATTCCTGGCGCCGGAACGAGTGTTTCTGCCCACCTACCTGGGCCTGGTTCTGGAGGAGGTCCGGGTGGGTTACGCCAGGGTCCGGCTGCCGATGCGCCCGGAGATCTGCCAGGTCGCAGGCCTGGTTCACGGCGGAGCGCTCGCGGCGTTGATCGACACCAGCGCCATTCCCGCGGTCGGTACCTATTACGAGGAGCAACCGGAGATGGTCACCGTGTCCATGACCGTGGACTTCTGCGGGGCGGTGCGGGGCCACGATGCGGTGGCCGAAGCCTGGGTCCGCAGCGGTGGCGGGTCCCTGACCTTCGTCGCCGCCGAGGTCCGCTCCTCCGCGGGCGATCTGGCCGCCACCGCCTCGCTGGTGTTCCGCGTCCGGCCCCGACCGGCTCGCTGAGACCCCGTCCGGGCTCACCGCAGGGCGACGCGCAACGGCACCGCGGTTTGTCCCAGGCCGTGGGCCACCGCAGCGTTGGTGAGCGTGCCGTGCAGCACGTTCACGCCGCCGGCCAGCTCCGGGTAGCGCTCCAGTGCCGGCGCCAGACCATCGGCCAGAGCCACTGCGTAGCGCATCGTTGCGTTGGTGAGGGCGTAGGTGGAGGTGCGAGGCACCGCTCCGGGAATGTTGCCGACGGCGTAGTGCACCACGTCGTGGGTCACGTAGGTGGGCTCGGTGTGGGAGGTCTCACGGGAGGTGGCGAAGCACCCGCCCTGGTCAATGGAAATGTCGACCACGACGCTGCCGGGCTCCATGGCGGCGATCGTGGCCTCCTCCACCAACACCGGGGCCCGATCCCCGGCCACCAGCACCGCGCCGATCACCACATCGGAGCCAGTCACGGCCAGGTCGATGGCATGACGGGAAGAGTGGATGGTCTCCACCCGCCCGCCCCACATGGCCTCCACCGCCTCCAGCTTGGGCAGGGATACGTCCAAGACCGTGACGGCCGCGCCCATGCCCACGGCCACATCGATGGCGTGCCAGCCCGACACACCGGCGCCCAGCACCGTGGCTCTGGCCCGAGCCACGCCGGGTATCCCGCCACACAAGACGCCCTTGCCGCCTTGGGGGGCCTCCAGATAGTGCGCCGCGGCCTGCATGGCCATCCGTCCCGCGATGCGACTCATCGGCGCCAGCAGCGGCAGGTGGCCGTCCGCCAGCTGCACGGTCTCGTAGGCCACCGCCGTGGTCCCGCAGCCCAGCAACGCCTTGGCGACATCGGGGTAGGCGGCGAGATGCAGGTAGGTGAACAACACGTGGCTTGGTCCGAGCCGCGCCAGGTCCCGCGCCTGGGGCTCCTTCACGTGCACGATCAAACAGGCCTGCTGATAGAGCTCGTCAACGTCCACCATCCTGGCTCCGGCCGCGGTGAAGGCGTCATCCGAGATGCCCGAACCGTTGCCGGCACCGACCTCGATGAGCACCTCATGGCCGTGGAGGCACAGCTCCACCACCCCGGCGGGGGTGATGGCCACCCGACGCTCCAGGGTCTTGGTCTCAGCCGGCACCCCGACGATCATGTGACGCTCCTCAACCTGTGCTCCCGAGGCTCGGGTCGCGGACCCCGATCCCTGCGAAACACCGGGCCGGCGTTCCGCTGTCGAAGTGAACGGTATCGGTGCCGTTACCCTTGTCAGGGATGCATCGCCCCGATTTCAGGAGCCGAACCCGTGGCCACATGGTCACCGTTGCAGCCGCACTGGTGCTCACCATCGTGGCTGCCGCGTGTGGCACCAGCGACGCGAACACCGATGAGGCGGCCCGCGGCGCCTCCACCAGCGCCGGTTCCACCAACTCATCCTCTGTGGACGGGCGGAGCAGTTCACCATCGGGTTCCACCTCGACCTCCTCCGCGCCCTCCACCACCCGTGGTGCGGGCACGTTGCTGGCGCCACCGTCGGGCACGTCGGCCACCGAAGGCACGGCCACGGTCGGGGACGGGCGGCCGCTGGTCACCGCGTCGGAAGAACCCGCGTCGACGAACCCCCCGACCACGCCAGAAGCACCCACGTCCACACCCTCCACACCCCCCACGCCGTCCAGCATTCCGGCAGGCCCCCACCAGCCTGAACAGCTGCGCGTCACCGTGGTCGAGTCCTTTCCCCATGATTCCTCGGCGTTCACCCAGGGTCTGGTGTTCCACCAGGGCGAGCTGTACGAGAGCACCGGCCTGGTCGGTTCCAGTTCGCTACGCCGGGTGGCGTTGCACAGCGGCACCGTGGCGGCCTCGGTGGCGGTGGCGCCGCCCATCTTCGCTGAGGGCCTGGCGTTGGTGGGCGAGGAGTTGATCCAGTTGAGCTGGCGATCCGGCGTCGCGCTCGTCTATGGCCGAGCCGACCTGCAGCTTCGACGCCAGTACGCCTACGACGAGGAAGGCTGGGGCCTCTGCTACGACGGCACCGCGCTGGTGCACAGTGACGGCACCGCCACCCTGCGTCGGCGGGACGCAACCACGTTCGCTACGCTCTCCTCCGTCATCGTCACCGACGAGAGCCGACCAGTGACCCGCCTCAACGAGTTGGAGTGCGTGGCGGGATCGGTGTACGCCAACGTGTGGCAAACCGACCGCATCGCCAGGATCGATGCCGCCACCGGCGAGGTCACGGCGTGGATCGACGCCTCGGCGCTGATCCCGAGCTCGGGTTCCGCCGATGACGTGCTCAACGGCATCGCTTATGACCCCGGCTCGGACACCTTCCTGCTGACCGGCAAACGCTGGTCGCAGTTGCACCGGGTCACCATCGGCCCCTGAGGCCAGATCTGGCGCCGGGTGTCGGGCGGCCGCACAGCGCTGCCCCGTGGTCACGAGCAGCGGGGGCAATCTCACGCAGCGACCACGGATCCTGGAACGTTCCGCCCAGCTAGAACGCCGTTCGTAAGCGTTTGGACGCCGGTCGTGCTCCGAACCGTCGCCGTGCCGGCCGCTCTTCTACCATCAGCCCGATCACCGCCACTCCACGCGAGCGGCGACGACGCAGACTCCCGAGGCCACGGAGGGCATCGGGACAGCACTGCTCGGCCAGTGCGGCGAGAAGAGGACGCATTGCATGGCGGCTGAGGTCGCTCGGGGTCACAGCACGGATGGCGATGACCGAATGGGCACCCACCCCTCTCGCCCCGCCGCGGCCAGCCCCGGCCCGCATCCCCGCCAGGACGGCGTCGCCGAGGACATCGATCCATCTGCCGTGCTCGACCTGCGACCCGAGCCGGTCACCGGCCCGCTGAGCGACACCCGATGGCTGGGTTACCGGCTCGTCGGCCTGTCCCTGCCGGGCGCGGATCTCCGGCGGTTGTACGTGGAGGCGTGCGTGCTCGATGGTGTCGATCTGGCCGGCGCGGCCCTCGACGGTCTGCACGTGATCGACAGCTCACTGTTCGGCGCCGGCCTCCAAGCCGTCACCGCCCCAGCCGCGCTCTTGGTCAATGTTGACCTGCGCGCCGCCGACCTGGCTGGGGCACGCCTGCGCGGCGCCACCTTCGCCTACTGTGACCTGCGTGGCTCCCACTTCGACGGTGCCGATCTCACCGACACGGTGTGGTCACATTGCGACCTGCGGGGTGCTGACTTGTCGGGCGCGGCCCTGCAAGGTGCCAGGGGCGATTTCTTCTGGGACGACGCCACCCGCTGGCCATCTGACTTCGGGCCGCAGGGCTGACCACACCAGGGCTGACCAGGACTGGCACAACGCCGGGCCGGTCGGGGTCACTCGGAGGAGTCGTCGGCCTCGGGTCGGAGCGTCGGGAACAGGATGACCTCCCGAATGGAGGCCTGGCCCGACAGCAGCATGGCCAGCCGGTCGATGCCGATGCCCAGACCCCCCGTGGGCGGCAAACCAAATTCCAAGGCCCGCAGGTAGTCCTCGTCCACGGTACGCGCGGCCTCGTCATCGCCGTGTGCCGCGGCGGCCACTTCGGCCTCGAACATCTGTCGCTGCCGGACCGGATCGTTCAGCTCGGAGTAGCCGTTGGCCAGCTCCCGCCCACCGATGAACAGCTCGAAACGGTCGGTGTTGTCGGGGTCACCGGGGGTGGGTTTGGCCAGCGGGGAGACCTCAGCGGGGTACAGAAAGGCGAATTGCGGTCGCTCGTGGCCCAGCTTGTCCTCGACCCGCTTGTCGAAGATGGCGTAGACCAGCTTGCCGGGACCCCACCAGTCCTCAAAGTCGACATCCAGGCGGTCACACGCCGCACGCAGCGAGGTGAGATCATCGTGCACCGACACCGTCTCCCCGGTGTGTTGGTTGATCAGGTCGGTGATGGTGGTGCGGGGCCAGGGCGGGGTGAGGTCAATGGTCTCCGCCGGCCGGTCAGGATGGGGTACCAGGTACGTGCCCAGGCCATCATGCCGCGGCTCGGCACACGGCTCGTTCCGTGAGCCCGATCATGTCCTCGTAGTTGGCAAGCGCCCAGTACACCTCGACCATGGTGAACTCGGGGTTGTGGCGGGTGGACATGCCTTCGTTGCGGAACACCCGGCCGATCTCGTAGACCCGCTCGATGCCGCCCACCACCAACCGTTTGAGGTGCAGCTCAAGAGCGATCCGCAAGTACATGACCTGGTCAAGGGCATTGTGGTGGGTGACGAAGGGACGGGCGGTGGCGCCACCGGCCTCGATTTGTAGCACTGGGGTCTCGACCTCGACGAAGCCCTCCTCGTCGAGTTGGTGGCGCAACGAGCGGATGGCCTGATGGCGGACCCGGAATGTGCGGCGGGCGGCCTCGTTCACGATGAGGTCGACATAGCGCTGACGGAAACGGGTGTCGATGTCCGCCAGCCCCCGCCACTTGTCCGGAAGAGGACGGAGTGCCTTGCTGAGCAGCTGAAGTGACGCCACCTTGAGAGAGAGTTCGCCTTTGCGGGTGGTGATCACCTCGCCACTGGCACCGACCCAGTCACCCAGATCCAGCTCCGAGGCGTCAGCGAAGGCCTGCTCGCCCACGTCGCCCTTGGAGACCAGCAGCTGGATCTGCCCGCCCACGTCCTGGAGGGTGAGAAACAGCAGCTTGCCCATGTGGCGACGGAGCATGATCCGGCCCGCCACCTGCTCGGTCACGCCGGTTTCGGTGCCCGTGGCCAGGCCGGGGAAGCGCTGATGCAACTCGGAGCTGATGACGCTGCGCCCGAAACGGTCAGGGTAGGGGTCCACGCCGGCGGAGCGCAGCGCGGCCACCTTGTCAGCGCGTATGCGGCGCTGTTCGTCCAGGCTGCCGGCTCGTTGCTCGTCACTCACGCAGGCCGAAGCGTAGAGCGGGCCAACAGCTCGGGGCCGCATCGGTTTCCGCTGGGCGGCTTTCAGACAGCTCAGACGCGTCGCGTAGCGTTCCCGCCGTGGCACTCGATGATCGAACCCTGGCCGCGGACTTCCCCACCCCTCATCGGGACGAGTGGTTGCAGCTGGTTGAGCGGGTGCTCGACGGGGCCGACTTCGATCGGAAGCTGGTAACCACCACCCGTGAGGGCCTGCGCATCGAACCGCTCTATACCGCCGCCGACGCGCCGGCCCCTGACGCCAGCGGCCGGCCCGGAGCCGCCCCGTTCGTGCGGGGTCGCCGGGCTGCGGGGGCCGCGGCACAGGGTTGGGATGTGCGACAGCGTCACGCCGGCGCGGACCTCGCGGCCCTGAATCGGGCCATCCTCACCGACCTCGAGCGAGGTGTCACGTCGGTGGAGTTGGGCCTGTTGCCCGATGGCGCCGAGGACGGATCAGACGTGGACCGACTCGATCAGGCGCTGGCCGGTGTGCAGCTCGGGCTCATGACGGTGGCGCTGGACTGGGGGCCCGATGCTCACCGGGGGGCGGCGCTGTTGGCGTCGCTGTGGATCCGCCGAGGCACTCCGCCTGACGAGGCGCGGGGCGAGCTGGGGGTCGATCCGTTGGGGACGCTGGCCCGCCACGGGTGGCTGCAGCGGTCCCTCGGCCAGGAATTGGCCACGATGGGTGAGCTGGCGGCTCACACGGCGGCCGCTTGGCCGGCGTCACGCACCGTCCGGGTGGATGCCACGGTTTACGCCGACGCCGGCGCCCCTGACGCCGTCGAACTCGCCGCCGCCCTGGCCACCGGCGTGGCCTACCTGCGGGCCATGGCCGATAGCGGCATGGGTGTCGAGGCGGCCCTGGCGCAGCTGGTGTTCCGCTTCAGCGCCACGGCCGACCAGTTCGCGACCATGGCCAAGCTGCGCGCCGCTCGCCGCTGCTGGTCCCGGGTGGCGCAGGTTTGCGGCGCCGGCGACCTCGCCGGGTCCCGGCAGCTGGGTCCCGGCAACGCCATGGCCATCGAGGCCGTCACCTCCGCCGCTATGTACGCCCAGCGCGACCCCTGGGTGAACCTTTTGCGGGCCACGCTGGCCTGTTTCGGGGCCGCAGGAGCCGGGGCCGACATCATCACCGTGGCACCCCTCGGCGCAGCCAGTGGCCAGTGGGATGAGCTGGGGGTGCGCCTGGCCCGCAACACGCAGCTGATCCTGGCCGAGGAGGTCGGTCTGGGCCGGGTGACGGACCCCGCCGGCGGCTCCTGGTACGTCGAAGCCCGCACCGAGGCCCTGGCGGCGGAGGCTTGGCGTCGGTTCCAAGCCATCGAGGCCGCCGGTGGCATCGCCACGGTGCTGCAGGACGGCACCCTCGCGGCGGAGATCGCTGCCGCCTGGGACGCTCGCCGGGCCGGACTGGCACATCGCAAGGAGGTGGTCATCGGCGTCAGCGAGTTCCCCGATCTCGACGAGGTCACCCGCATCACCGGGACCACCAGCACCGACAGAGCCTCTGCGACTCCACAGGGCGCGATCCGCGTAGCACCGCTCCCCCTCCGTCGTCTGGCGGAGCCGTTCGAGGCACTGCGTGACCGGGCCGATGCGTTGGCTACAAGTGGCGAGGGACCACCGACGGTGTTCCTGGCCAACCTGGGCCCGCTGGCCACTCACGCCGCCCGGGCCACGTTCGCCAAGAACTTCTTCGAGGTTGCCGGCATCCGGGCCCTGGGCAACGACGGGTTCAGCGACCTCAGCGGCCTGGTCGCCGCCTTCACGGCATCGGCCGCCACCAGGGCCGTGATCTGCTCCTCGGACGCGGTCTACGCCGAGCAGGCCGAGGCCACCGCGACCGCACTCAAGGCCGCTGGATGCGCCACGGTCTACCTGGCCGGCAACCCCGGGGAGCGCCGCACCGCCTATCAGGTCGCCGGCATCGACCAGTTCGTCTTCGTCGGCTGCGACCTACTGGACATCTTGGACCGGGCCCTGGCCTGAGCGCTCATCTCGATCCGGTGGTGACCGCTCCGTAGACTCCCCGGCGGAGGTTTGCCCCACCGTGAGCACGAGCACCATCCCCGATTTCACCGGCATCGATCTCGGCCCCCTGGCCATCGGGCCGCTCACCGACGCCGATCGGGCTGCCTGGGCAGACCAGGTGCAGGCCGAAACCGGGCAGGTCGCGGAGCAGCTCATCTGGCCCAGCCCCGAGGGCATCGACATCAAGGCGCTGTACACCGCGGCGGACCTCGCAGGACTGGACTTCCTGAACACCCTCCCCGGTATCGCCCCCTATCTGCGGGGCCCGTACCCCACTATGTACGTCAACCAGCCCTGGACCGTGCGCCAATACGCCGGGTTCTCCACCGCCGAGCAGTCCAACGCCTTCTACCGCCGCAACCTGGCCGGTGGCCAGAAGGGCCTCTCCATCGCTTTCGATCTGGCCACCCACCGTGGTTATGACTCCGATCATCCACGGGTAGCGGGCGATGTGGGCATGGCCGGGGTGGCCATCGACTCCATCTACGACATGCGCCAGCTGTTCGACGGCATCCCGCTGGATCAGATGACGGTGTCCATGACCATGAACGGGGCGGTGCTGCCGGTCATGGCGTTGTACATCGTGGCGGCCGAGGAACAAGGCGTGGCGCACACCCAGCTGGGCGGGACCATCCAGAACGACATCCTCAAAGAGTTCATGGTCCGCAATACGTATATCTACCCCCCTGCGCCGTCGATGCGGGTGATCTCTGACATTTTCTCCTATACCTCCAAAGAGATGCCCCGCTTCAACTCCATTTCGATCTCCGGCTATCACATGCAAGAAGCCGGGGCCACCGCCGATCTGGAGTTGGCGTACACTCTGGCCGACGGCGCGGAGTACATACGAGCCGGTATGGCCGCTGGCATGGCCATCGATACCTTCGCGCCCCGGCTCAGCTTTTTCTGGGCCATCGGCATGAACTTCTTCATGGAGGTGGCCAAGCTACGAGCCGCCCGGCTGCTGTGGGCCAAGCTGGTCAAACCCTTCGCCCCCACCGACGCCCGGTCCCTATCACTTCGCACCCATAGCCAAACATCGGGCTGGTCCCTCACCGCCCAGGACGTTTACAACAACGTGATCCGCACCTGCGTGGAAGCCATGGCCGCCACCCAAGGTCACACCCAGAGTCTCCACACCAACTCTTTCGACGAGGCGCTGGCCCTGCCCACCGATTTCTCCGCCCGCATCGCCCGCAACACCCAGCTGGTCCTGCAACAGGAGTCCGGCACCTGCCAGGTCATCGATCCCTGGGGTGGCAGCTACTACGTGGAGCGGCTCACCGCGGAGCTGGCCAAGCGGGCGTGGGCCCACATCCAAGAGGTCGAGGGCATGGGCGGCATGGCCGCGGCCATCGCTGCGGGGGTGCCCAAGCTGCGCATCGAGGAGGCCGCGGCCCGCACCCAGGCCCGCATCGACGCCGGCCGCCAGACCGTGGTTGGGGTCAACAAGTACCGGCTGGAGCAGGAACCCCCGGTGGACGTGTTGAAGGTCGACAACGCCGCGGTCCGGGCCGGGCAGCTGGCCAAGCTTGAACGGCTGCGGGCGGACCGTGACCCCGAAGCGGTGCGAGCCGCCCTGAACGCGCTCACCCGCGGCGCGGAGGCCGACGCCAACCTGTTGGAGCTGTCGGTCAACGCTGCCCGGGCCAAGGCCACTGTGGGTGAGATATCAGAGGCCATGGAACAGGTCTTCGGACGTCACGTGGCCCAGATCCGCATCATCAGCGGCGTGTACTCACGGGAGGTGGGGATGTCCGATCCGGCGGTGGCGCTGGCCCGGTCCCTGGTGGAGGCGTTCGAGGCCCAGGACGGTCGCCGGCCCCGGTTGCTGGTGGCCAAGATGGGCCAGGACGGCCACGACCGCGGCCAGAAGGTGATCGCCACCGGGTTCAGCGACCTGGGCTTCGACGTGGACATCGGACCGTTGTTTCAGACCCCGGCCGAGGTTGCCCGCCAGGCGGTGGACGCTGACGTGCACGTCGTGGGGGTGAACTCCCTGGCCGCGGGCCATCTCACGTTGGTGCCCCAGCTGCGGGCGGAGCTTGCCACGCTGGGCCGGCCTGACATCCTGGTAGTGGTCGGCGGGGTCATCCCCCCGCAGGACTACGACGCCCTTCTGCAGGCCGGTGCCGCCGCCATCTATCCGCCGGGCACGGTCATCGCCGCCGCCGCTGTCGACCTGGTCAGGAAGCTGAATGACGGGCTCGGCTACCCCAATCCGGACCCCGGTTCGGGCCATCTGGCGGCCTGAACCGGCTCCCGGCGCGCCGATCGTCCCGCCTCCCGGTACCGCCGGAAACTCCGCCCTACCCTGTCCAGCAATGGCGCCGCCGCTGACCCTTGAGCAGTACCGCGACGGCGTCCTGGGCGGGGATCGCACGGTGCTGGCCCGGGCTGTGACCCTGGTCGAGTCGGCCCGCTCCGACCATCAGAGCCTGGCCCAGGAGCTGCTCGTGGCCCTGCTCCCCCATGCCGGCAGGTCCCATCGGGTGGGCATCACCGGTGTTCCGGGCGTGGGCAAGTCAACGTTCATCGAGCGCTTCGGTACCCTGCTCACCAGCGCCGGCCACCGGGTTGCGGTGCTGGCCGTGGACCCCACCTCCTCCCGCACCGGGGGGTCCATCCTGGGCGACAAGACCCGCATGCCGCAGCTGGCGGTGGACCCGGCGGCGTTCGTGCGGCCCTCCCCCTCACGGGGCACGCTCGGTGGGGTCACCAGGGCCACCCGCGAAACCATGGTCATGGTCGAGGCCGCCGGCTTCGATGTTGTCCTGGTGGAGACCGTTGGCGTCGGCCAGTCCGAAACCATCGTGGCCGACATGGTCGACTTCTTCCTGGTCCTGATGCTGGCCGGCGCCGGTGACGAGCTCCAGGGGATCAAGAAGGGCATTCTGGAACTGGCCGACCTGCTGGCCATCAACAAGGCCGATGGGGACAACGTCACCCGGGCCCAGGCCGCGGTCGCTGACTACGCCACCGCGCTGCACCTGGTCACCCCGCCCGATGCACCGTGGCAGCCGCCGGTGGTGACCTGCTCGGGCCAGAGCGGCGCCGGGCTGGACGCCATCTGGTCCCACATCGAACGCCACCGCGCCGTGTTGGAGAGCGCCGGTCATTGGCAGTCCCGACGTCAGGCCCAACAGTTGCGATGGATGTGGGCCATGGCCGAGGAGCGGGTGCTCGAACGCCTCCACCGGGGCCACATCGGTCTCGTGGCCAAACTGGAGCGGTCCGTCCTGGCTGGTGAGCTCACCGCCGCGCTGGCCGCAGAACGCCTGCTCAGCGCGTTCGATGCCGCCGCCGCACACCCCGATTTCGCCGAATCGACGTCAACTCAGCCCGACGGCACCACCACTCGGCCCGGCCCCACCACTCTTGCCGGCCCTACCACTCTTACCGACACCACCACGCCGAGCGGCCAGGACGCGCCATGCGGCCCCGCAGGACACAGCAGGAGCGAGTCGTGATCGTACGGACCGGGTTCTCGATGGGGGCCGCGGGCAGCGGGGCTGACCTGGACCGATTCGCCGAGGTGGTCGATGAGCTGGAACGGCTGGGATTCGACTCGATCTGGGTGCCGGAAGTGGTCACCGCCACCTCGCTGGACCCGCTCACGGCACTGGCCTTTGCCGCTGGACGCACCACCAAGCTCAAGCTGGGCAGCCATCTGGCCGTTCCCGGCCGGGCCCCCGCCCGCCTGGCCAAGGAACTGGCCACCCTGGACCGCCTTTCGCAGGGTCGCCTGCTGCTGACGTTCGTGATCGGCTTGGCCCAGCCGGCGGAGCTGTCGGCGTACGGTGTCGAACCCCGAGACCGCACGACCATCCTCGATGAGACCCTGGGGTTGCTGCGACGTTGGTGGGCCGGTGAGGTGGTCGACCACGAAGGTCGATTCTTCCGCTACCACGGCGTGGCCATCGAGCCCCGGCCCCACCAACAGCCCCTCGAGGTCTGGTTCGGGGGCATGACGCGGTCCTCGTTGCGTCGTTGCGGCGAGCTGGCCGATGGTTGGATCCCAGGTTTCATCGACCCTGCCGTGGCCGGCGCCGCCCGACGCAGCATCGAACAGGCCGCCGCTGATGCCGGTCGCACCATCGACCCTGAGCACTTCGGCATGAACGTGCAGTACCGGCGCGGTCCGCTCGACGGCGAATCGAAGGCCAGGCTGAGTCAGCGTTTCCCGGGATTGGCGGACGAAGCCATTGACCAGCTGGTGCCCGACGCCGCCCAACCCGGTGAGCTGGGTGACCGGCTGGAGGCCTACGTGGCCGAGGGTTTCTCCAAGTTCGTGCTGCGGCCGGCCACACCGGTGGCCGACTGGCCCGAAGAGCTGGGTGCGCTCGGCGAGGCCGCGCTGCCTCATCAGACACGTCGTATGAGCTGATTCGGCATCTCCGGCCGGCCTGCTCGCGCCGCCGGTTCAATGCCGGTTGCAGGCCGGTTCGACGCCGGCCGTGGGGCGCACATGGGATTAAGCTGTGGTTAATGGATGACGTCCGCTGGTTGGATCCGGCCGAGCAGATGGCCTGGCGATCGCTGGTGATCGTCTCGAACCGGGTGCGTGGCATCCTTGACGCTGAGCTCATCACCGAACACGGGTTGCCGTTCGCCGACTACGAGGTGTTCGTGCAACTCTCGGAGGCACCGGACCGACGGTTGCGCATGAGCGAGTTGGCCGAACGCCTGCACCTCTCACCCAGTGGTTTGACCCGGCGGCTTGATCGACTGGTGGCGGACGGGTCAGTCTGCCGTGAGCAATGTCCGTCAGATCGCCGTGGCAGCTTCGCGGTGCTGGAGGACAAGGGGATGGCCCGGCTCCGTGACGCGGCGCCGACCCATGTCAGAGGGGTTCGTCGGCACTTCCTCGATCGGCTCACGCTGCCCCAACAACATGCCCTGGCGGACGCTTTGGCCGGCATCATGGCCGATGATCCCAACCATGCCGAGCAGGCCGGCCGCCGCCCCAGCAGCAGTCCCGGCCTTCCCGAGGCGCGGTTCGATGATCACCGCCGGCTGGTCCACACCGGCTCGTCGACATCGACCTCAACCTGAGGGGCACGACGGCTAGGGCCCTGCGTGGTTCCTAACATCGTGGTGTGCCTCCCGATGTCGAGGAACCCGGCCAAGACCAACAGCGGTGGCTCGCTCCTCGCTGGACCCAGCAGGACTGGATGGCTGAGCGCCGCTGCACCGGCCAGACCGCGCTGTTCTTCCCGCCAGCCTCCGAACGCCCTGCGGCCCGGTTGCGACGCGAGGCGGAGGCCACCGAGGTGTGCGCTGTCTGCCCGGTTCAGCTCGAATGCCGGACCTACGCTCGGATCCATCGCGAACACGGCGTGTGGGGCGGCGAGAACGAGGAGGAGCGCATCCGGGCCGGGTTCGCGCCCCCGCACCCCATCGGCTCGGTGGCTCGGCTTCGCGCCGCCGGCTGAGCACCTGACCGATCGTGGTGGCGCCACGGTCAGGCCCGACCATCGTCCCCTCCGGCGCGCCGCGCGCCATGTCGACGTCATCGAACAGCCAGGCTGTGACGGGCGATCGACCTACCTCGCCAGAAAGGCGACCAATGAAACCTGATGCGACCAACCCGACCGAGCCCACCACCTCGACGAACCCCATCACGTCGACGGACCCCATCAACCCGACGGACGCCTCGGTACCCGATGTCGTGGCAGGGGAAGCCGCTGCGCTCTTGACCTCTTGGTCCGGTCCGCTGCTGCCCCGGGCCCAGGTCATGGACGACCTTCTCGATCTCCGCGGTGTGTTGGGCGACTATCCCTCGGCGCGGGCTCGTCTGGATGCGGCGCTGAGCTCGCTGCCGGGCCAGAACCTGGTCGCCCGGGAATGGGCCGTCTCCGCGGTGACCGGTGTGCTGAGCAGCTTCGCCGAACTGACCCCGGCCGGGAGCGGCGCCTGACGCCGCCGTCAGCCCTTCAGTCCCTCAGCTCCGCAGTTCGGCCTTGACCACCTTGCCCAGGGCGTTGCGGGGTAGCGATGCCACGATGGTCACCTGCTTGGGCCGCTTGAAACCGGCGAGGTGCTGACCAACGAACCCGATGAGTTGCTGGGGATCAACCGTCCCATCGGTCTCGCAGTACGCGGTCACGATCTCCCCCCAGGCGGGGTCCGGGGCACCGACCACCGCCGCGTCGAGCACCGCTGGATGCAGGCGCAGCGCGTCTTCCACCTCGCGGGGATACACGTTGTAGCCGCCGCTGATGATGAGCTCCTTGAGCCGGGCGACCAACTCCAGGTAGCCGGCGTCGTCGTAGCGGCCCACGTCACCGGTGTGGAAGAACCCGTCGTCGCTGAAGGCTTCGGCGTTGGCTTCGGGCCGGCCCAGGTATCCGGCAAACACGTTCGGCCCTTTGACCAGCACCTCGCCGCTGTCGGGATGCAAGCGCAGCTCGACCCCGGGCAACGGCAGGCCCACGGTGCCGGCCCGGCGCTGACCCTCGTAGGGGTTGGAGACCAACATCGCCGTCTCAGTCATGCCGTAGCGCTCCAGCACCCTTGAACCGCTGGCGGCCTCGATCTGACGGTGCAAGTCCGCTGGCAACGGCGCCGAACCGCTGACCAACAGCCGCAGATTGGCCAGCGCTGCCACTCCCGGGTCCCCCGCCAAACGGTGATACATGGTGGGGACGCCGAAGAACAGGCTCACAGCTTGGGCGCTCGCAGCCCCCAGCAGCGTCCCGATCTCGAACCGTGCGGTGATCATCGCGCTGGCCCCGGCGCCCAGGGTCCCGTGCAGCCCCACCCCGAGGCCGTGCATGTGGAACAGCGGCAGGCACAGCCACAGACAATCCTCCGGAGTCCAGCGCCAGGCCACCCGGACCGCTTCGGCGCTGGCCAACAGGTTCCGGTGGCTCAACACCGCGCCCTTGGGCCGACCGGTGGTTCCCGAGGTGTAGCCGATGAGCGCCGGATCCCCGGGCTCGGCGGCGTCGAGCTCATCCACCGCTGCGACCCTGCCGGGGAGTTCCGGCGGGAGCACGGCGATGGTGGGATCAGCGTCGCGCACCCAACCGGCTCGTTCGGGGTCATCGATGACGGCCAGCTTCGGCCCGGCGTCGACCAACACGTGAGCGAGTTCCTCGGCCCGGTAGGCGGTGTTCGCGGGCACCACCACCAGCCCCAGCCGCAACGCCGCGATGTGCGCCACCGCCAGCTCCAAGGAGGATCCGCAGCTGATGAGCACCCGATCCCCCCGCTGCGCGCCATGGCCCGCCAGGCGCCCAGCGGCCTGGGCGGTGGCGTGTTGCAGGGCGTCGCCGTTTAGGGATCGACCCTGATCATCGGCCAGGACCGGGCGCTGCGGTGCGGCCGTCCAGTGCCCCAACCAGTGGGCGGTGAGGTTGGCCGCGGGCTGCAGGTTCAGGTCCTGGGGCCGCTGGTCCGGTGGGAGGTGCGCCGCCCAGGCCGGCTCCGCGGAAGCGTCGCTCATCGCCCGAACCCTAACGTCCTCGGCTCTGCCGCTCAGCGCCGCACCTCGGGCCACCACACCCCACGGACCCTGCCGCCGTCGAGCCCGCCGGTGCCGCCTGAACGGTGTCGGTGATCGAGTCCGCAGCGGGGACCTGACCGAGCACCGAAAAGGCGATGGCGGCGGCCGCGGCCACGTTGAGCGAGTCGGCCCCGGCCCGCATGGGGATGCGCACCCGGCGCGTTGCCGCCGCCCGCGCCGGTGCCGACAGACCGTCGGCCTCGCTGCCGATGAGGATCGCCACTCGTCGGTCCGCGTTGGACGGCGGCGCCAGGTCCTCCGCTCCGTCCGGGCTCAGGGCCCACAACTCGAAACCGTGCTGGTGGAGCTGATCCAACGCCGCGGGCCACGGTTCCAGCCGGGCCCAGGGCACCCGGAGCACTTCGCCCATGGAGACCCGAACGCTGCGGCGGTACAGCGGATCGGCGCAGCGTTCGCTCAACAACACGGCGTCCATGCCCAACGACCAGGCGCTGCGGAACAACGCCCCCAGGTTGGTCTGGTCCGTCAGGTCCTCCAGCACCGCCACCCGGCTGCACCCCGCCAGCACCGCCGAGGGGGTGCACAGCGGAGGCCGGGTCACGGACGCCAACACCCCGCGATGCACGTCGAAGCCGGCCACCGCTTGGAGCACCGCGGCCTCCGCCACGTAACGGGGCGCGTTGCAGCCGGCCAGGGCTGCAGCCAGTCGAGCCTCTGCCGCCGAGGTCAGCAGCACCGCTCGCACCAGCGTGGGATGCCACAGCAGAACCCGGCGGACCACCTCCAGCGACTCGGCCATGAACAGCCCGCCAGCCGCTTCGAGCGAGCGCCGCAGGGCCCCGTCGGTGAGACCCCGAAACTGGTCCAGCGCCGGATCGTCAGGGTCGGTGACCACGCATCGTGCCTGGTCAGTGGCCACGATGGAACCTCAGCTGACGGGTGGGCGCAGTTTGATCCAGCCGAACTCGGTCTCGGGGTCCCCGTCCTCCCACCCCGGGTCGCCCGGCAGCATGATGTGGTACGCGTCCTCGTCTCGTCGGACCCGGATCTGGTGCGGTTCCAGGTTCAGCGCCGCCGCTGACACCGCCTCGGAGGCCCGCTCGAAAGGGGTCAGGCACATCAGCATCCGTGCAGTGGGACTCATCATGGCCATCTCGTCGGCGTGCCAGCGCTGCAAGGCCGCCGCCGGGGTCACCCATTCGTGGTGCACCACCTCGGTGTCGTCATGGGCGGCGACCTGCCCCGGTGGCGCGGCCGCCAGAAAGAAGCGGGTGTCGAATCGCCGGGGCGACCCGAGCGGCGTAACCCAATGGGCGATGTAATGGATGCGGGCGGCGTCGAGCACCACCTCCTCGGCGGCGATCACCTCGCCGAAGGTCATCTGGCCGGCGTTGAGCGCATCGCGGTAACGGGCCAGGCGCTGCTGGCGGGCCGGTTCGGCCAGGTCGATGGCAGCGCCGTCGGCCAACCCCCGGGCCAGCAGGATCCCGGCTTCCTCGAAACACTCCCGCAAGGCCGCCACCCAGTACGCCAACCCGCCACGGTCCACCCCCAGCCGGTGGTCGGCCTCCGCCGCGTTCAGCCCGGTGACGTGACGGGCGGCGATCTCCTCGTCGCCGGCGTCGACCCGCCCCCCGGGATACACCCACATGTCCCCCGCGAACACCGCCCGGGCCGTCCTTCGCAGCATCAACACCGCCAAACCGCCCGGGTCAGCTCCCTGCCCCGAGCGGTCCTCGACCACCATCACCGTCGCCGCAGGGCTGATGGGCACGGCCAGGGGATCGAACTCCGCCGGCGGGCTCGCATCGCTCATCGCGAAAACTCCTTTCGGTCCACGACCACCGCCAACTGCCGGCTCATGGCCACCAGACGCCCGTCGGCAGACCAGATCAAACCGTCTTCTTCCAAGAAACCCTCCTGGGCGACGTCGGTGCGAAAACTCGCACGCGAACCAGTCCTTGGCGCTGAGCTGCCCCAGCGTGGTGGTATCGCGAAAGTGCACGGTCAGCTCCACCGTGGGCACGCTGAGCGGGGGAATGCCCGGCCGGGCGATGATCGGCGGCAGCCAGGCATCAGCCATGGCCGCCACCAGCACGTGATCAACCCCGGTGGGTTCCGCTGGCCGAAGCCAGCCGCCGGTGAGCGTGCCCTCGGTGGGGCCGGCGGACCCGGCTTGGCCCAGCGCCCACCGGCATTGCCAGCGATGGCGGATGTTGGGTGGTTCCGGTTCACCGTCAACCGCCAGGTCCGGGCATTGCTCGGGCGGCGCCATCGGCGGCAGGGGCCGGGCGGACCACGCCACCCGCTCCGCCCGGGGCGCCCCGAAGGCCACCAGCGCCACCGCCCGGGCCTGCGGGCCGACGTCGGTGTCCTGCACCAGGCGAGCGGACAGAAACGTCATGCCCCGACCGGCCCGTTCCTCGGTAACCTCGACCGTGGCCGTCCCCTCGCCCGGCGGGCCCAGGTAGTGCACCGTCAGCGTGCGTGGCGACCGTGCCACATCGTTGACCTCGGCCACGCAGGCCCGCAGCAGCACCGCCGCCACGATCCCGCCGTTCGGTCCGGCGTGCACGAACCAGTCCCGACTGAAGGCCCCGCGGTAGCGTCCGCGCCCAGCGCCCGGACCGCCGTCGCCTCCTCGAACAGCACACTCATCCCGTGGAAGGTAGCGGTCCCTGTCGCTCGGCGGCTGTTCTTGTTGCTCAGCTCGCTGTTCTTGTTGCTCAGCTCGCTGTCGCTCGCTGAGTGTCGGCGGCTCGCTGGCGCTCGCGCGCCGACCTGGCGCCCTCACACGCGGTGCAAGCACCGTTCCCCAGGTCTCGGTGCGGCGCCAGCGCCAGCCCCCATCGGCTCAGTGCCCACGGAGCTGGCATCGTCGGGCAAGAAACACGCTCGTTGGCCACATCAGCCCCGCTGGTGGTCGCCACCGACCCGCCCCGCCCGACCCGAACCACGCCCACTGGGCCCCACCGCCGACCCTGGCAGCCGCAGCAGCCACGTCGGGCCGGGCTCCGAGGGTGGGGTTGGGGCCCCGCCCGAGCGCCGCCAGGGAGGCGCCAGCCGACCGATCCCTCCACCTGGTCCACCTCGCGATGGGGGGAGGCGCTCTGGCGCCGCCGGGGGGCGCCAGCCCCCCGTTCAAGAACCAGCCCCGCCCGAGCGCCGCCAGGGAGCCGCCAGCCAACCAATCCCCCCACCAGACCAACCTCGCGATGCGGGACGCGCCCCCCCAACCGATCAGCGCACCACCGACCGCACCACGCCCACTGGGCCCCACCGTCGAGCGTGGCAGTCGCACCGGGCCCTCACGCCGTGCCAGCCCCCGAGGGTGGGGTTGGGGCCCCGCCCGAGCGCCGCCAGGGAGGCGCCAGCCGACCGATCCCTCCACCTGGTCCACCTCGCGATGGGGGGAGGCGCTCCGGCGCCGCCGGGGGGCGCCAGCCCCCCGTACAAGAACCAGCCCCGCCCGAGCGCCGCCAGGGAGGCGCCAGCCGACCGATCAGTACACCGAACCAACCTCGCGATGGGGGTAGGCGCCCCCAGGGCGCCGTAGGGGGGCGCAGCCCCCCTTTCAAAGCCGTTCAGAAACAGCAACACAGGCTTCGTCATCAATCCCCAGAATCGGCGTTTGCAGATTGTGAGGACTGGCTAGCGTTCGTTTATGGAGCTACCTGCGGATCCCACCGCCGGACGGTACCTGGAGCAGCTCAGCGACCGAGACCTCGGGGTGCTGGGTGCCGTCTGCGGGCTGACCGGGCGAGACGATGATGGCGTGACCGGGCATTTGAGGGCTCATCCCGAGCTGGTGGTCGCCGCGCTGGCCGATCCTGCCACGTTCGAGCATCTTTTCGGGCCGGGGTCTCCCGTGGGCCTGGCAGAGGTCTCGCCGTACCTGCTGTTCGCGGTGGCCGTGCATCGCGGGGTGTTCGATCTGCAGTCCGCAACCTTCGTGGCCGAACCGTTTGCCGGCCACAAGCGAATCCCGGTGTTCGACACCGCCTCGCTGCGGCACTACTACACCGACCCCTACCATCGTTTGTTCGCAGTGGAGCACCTGGCCAGCTACATCAGGGTGCAGAGCGGACCGGTCTGGGTGCGCCAGGGCCAGCGGTGGCGCCGTCAGCGTTATTCGGAGCTCGAGCCCCAACGCCTGGCCGGCTTGCTCGACGGGGTGGCGGAGGAGGAACGCGCCGGCATCTTCCGTCGGCTCGGTGATCTGGCGTTGCTGTTGACGGGGGTGTTCCCGGACCACTCGGCCACCCAGCCGCTGTCCCCCATCGAGACCGAGCGCCTGGTCCGGAGTCTGGCCCTGGTCCCGCCGACAGCACTGAATGGGGCGGCCATCACCGCTGCGGAGGCGTCGGCATTGATCTTCGAGTGCGGACGCAGCCGGGCCGCGCTGCTGGGTGTGCTGGGGCCCCGCTGGTACCGTGCGGCGGCCGCCTCAACCCCGCTGACCAGCACCCAAGCCCTTCTGAACGACGCCGCGGAGGGGTTCGACGTGGCCCGCCGGTTCCTCAATTTGCTCACCGACCGCTATTTGTTTCCGTTACGAGGTGGGTTCTTCGGTGTCGCGGCCAGCTGAGCGCAGGTAGCCTGACCTATCGGCCTCCGCGTTACAGCCCTGTCCCCTACCTGCCGATAACCAACATCGATGAGTGGCGAGACCTTTTACGGGCTTCGGGAGATGGTGCTTCCCGGACCCTCACAGACCACCGGCTACCGCACGATCCTGGTCATCGGGACGACGGGGGCGGGCAAGTCCACGCTCATCCGTCAGTTGATGGGCACGAGCGCTGCGGACGCCTTCCCTGCGACGTCCGCCTCCAAGACCACGGTGGCGGAGACGGAGTTGTTGCTGGCCCCCGGAGATTTTTACGCCGTTGCCACGTTCATGCCGCTGGTCGAGGTCCGGGCCTATGTGGAGGAGAACGTGGTCGCCGCCGGGCTGGCCGTGTTCGATGACCGTCCCACAACTGAGGTTCGCTCCCGCCTGCTCGATCATGTCGATCAGCGTTTCCGTTTGCGTTACCTGCTGGGTGATCCCCGTCAGGACCCGGCCACCGCCCCCCTCACCGTCCAGGTTGATGGCGACGCCCAGGATGATGGCGACGCCCAGGATGGATGGCGACGCCGCCGACGAGAGCAGCGGCTCCGTCGAGGGCGGCAAGGCCGAGCAGCCCGAACCGGCCATCAGCGGTGAGGCCATGCCGACGGTCCCCGAGGTCGAAACGGAAGGGTTCGTGCAGGCCGGGGATACCACCGGCATCGTGACGGAGATCCATCGGCTGCTCGAAGAGGCCATCGCCGCCGAGGTGGAGGCCATGGTGTCCAGCGGGATCGCCACTGCGGACACGCCGGAGGAGGAGCTGCACGTCCTGCTCAAAGATCGCCTGCCGCTTCATTCCACCGTCATCGAGATCGTCGACTTCCTCATCTCGGAGGTGCGGGCCCGGGTGGAGATCCTGGCGCCGACCGACGTGGTGACGTCCCGTGACGGTTGGCCGCTGTACTGGCGCTGCCACGAAACGGATCGAGACGCCTTTCTGAAGCGGTTGCGGACCTTCGGTGGCAACGACCACGCGGACTTCGGCCAGCTGCTCACCCCCTTGGTCAACGGCCTGCGGGTGCGGGGTCCGTTCCACCCCACCTGGGCCCGGGAGATCCCTTACGTCATGCTCATCGACCGTGAGGGTCTGGGTCACACGCCCGATTCGGTGTCGAGCCTGCCGTCCTCCACCACCCGCCTGTTCGACGATGTCGATTCGATCATCGTGGTGGACAACGCCCAGCAGCCCATGCAGGCCGCTCCGGTCGCCGCCATCCGCCAGATCGCCGCCGCCGGTCATGGGGACAAGCTGATCACCTGTTTCACCCATTTCGAGCTGGTTGAAGGCCCGAACCTGCCCAATCTCGAAGCCCGGCGGTTCCACGTGATCGCCTCGGTCGACCAGGTGCTTTCCGCCATCGGCAGCGAGCTGGGTTATCCCACCGAGCGGCTGTTGCGTCAACGCCTGGACCGCAACTTGTATCTGTTGTCCCGCTTGCATCAGCAGGTGGATGAGGGCTCTGATCCGGACACCTACGCCGAGCTGCGTTGGCTGTTGGGCCAGTTGCGGGTCGAGGCCCAAGCGTTGGACCTGGGTGATTCCCTTCCCAGCTACACGTTGCATAACGCGCATCTCGCCATCGATGATGCGGTGGCGGCGTACCTGCGTTATTGGGAGTTGCGCCTGGGGGTGGCCAACGATCCGGCCATTCGCCCTGCGCATTGGTCCAAGGTCAAGGCGTTGTGCGTGCGCTACGCCCGCCGGGCCAGCGATGAGTACGAGTCGATGCGGCCCGCTGGGGATCTGATCGCGGCGCTGACCGATTCGTTCCGTCGATTCGCCGCCGAGCCTGACTCCTGGAGCGCCGGGCAGCCCGATGAGGACATTGAGCAGCACATCTACGACAGTTTGACCAGGCGGGTGAATGGCCAGCTGCGCATGCTGGTCAACGAGCGCCTGTTCCTCGACGCCGCCGAGTTGTGGAGCGAAGCCCGAGACGTGTCCGGTGCCGGGGCCGCCCAGCGACGGGCGGAACTGGTCTACGCCAAGATCCTCGAACCGTTGGTTGGTGCCGGTGGGGGCACGCCGATGGGCGAGCATCCGGACTTCATCTCTGCAGTGGTGCACGCCGTCCGCGTGGAATCCGCGGAGCTGGAAATCCCGTTCAACTGAGCGGCGGCACCGGCTGACCCGATGAGCAGGGTTCCTGGGCTGATGGCGCGCCGGCTGGCTACGCTTTCGCCATGGCCACCGGACTGGAACTCGAAGTTGCCCACGCCGTGTTGTGGGTGCGCGATCTCGAGGAGATGATCGGCTTTTACTCTCGGGTTCTGGGCTTCGAGATCACTGACCGTGGTCCCATCGGTGCTGGTGGCGCGGAGATCGTGTTCTTGTCCCAGACCGCCCGAGCGCACCATCAGCTGGCCCTCGTCGGGGGTCGCACCGATGATCGACCCTCGCCGAACCTGAACCACATTGCCTTTCGCTCCGGCGGCTCCCTGGCCGATCTGCGGTCCCTGCATCAGCAGCTGGTCGAGGAGCCCGGCGTGTCCCGCATCCGCCCGTTGACCCACGGCAACGCCTGGTCGGTGTATTTCGCTGATCCCGAGGGCAACGGCATCGAGATCTTCATCGACACCCCATGGCATGTGGCCCAGCCGTGCGGTGTGCCGTTGGATCTGAGCCGGTCCGATGAGGAGCTCATGGCCTGGACGGAGTCCCAGGCCAAGGACATGCCCGAGTTCGGCGCCATCGAGGACTTCTATCAGGCCCGCGCTGATCATCTCGCCGCCCGCAGGCCCTGAAGCCCCCTACCCATCCCATCACCGGACCCCTGGAGGATCTGATGAAGCTCGGAATGTTCACCATGCCCAGCCACCCGCCGGAGCGCAGCCTCAAAGACGGACATGAGTGGGATCTGCAGAACATCATCTGGGCCGACGAGCTCGGCTTTGAAGAGTTCTGGATCGGTGAACATCACGCCATGGTGTGGGAGCCGCATCCTTCACCGGATCTGCTGGTGGTGGAAGGGTTCCGGGCCACCAAGAACATCCGCATCGGCCCCGGCGGGTTCCTGCTGCCTTATCACCACCCAGCGGAGTTGGCCAATCGAGTGGCCATGTTGGATCACATCTCCGGCGGCCGGCTGAACTTCGGCATCGCCGCTTCGGGGTCGCCCACCGATTGGGAGATGTTCCAGGTGGACGGCATGAACGGTGAGAACCGTGACATGACGCTCGAGGCCATCGACATCATTTTGAACATGTGGACCCAGGAGCCCGGCTGGAAGTTCGAGGGCAAGTACTGGAAGGCCGCGGTTCCTCATGAGATGGCGCCGTTGCTGAAGCGGCACATCCTGCCGTTGCAGCAGCCGCACCCGCCCATCGGTGTGGCCGGGCTGTCCTGCCCGTCGCCCACGCTGGAGATGGCCGGTGAGCGGGGCTGGTTGCCCATGAGCCTCAACCTCAACGCCAACTATGTGAAGGGTCACTGGGATTCCTACGCCGCCGGTGCCCAGAAAGCCGGGCGCAGCGTCACCCGTCAGGACTGGCGCATGGTGCGGGAGATCTTTGTGGCCGACAGCGACGAGGAGGCCTGGGAGCTTTCCGTCAACGGCATGATGGGCCGGATGATGCGGGAATACTTCTTGCCGCTGCTCGGCGCTTTCGGGTTCAACGATTACATCAAAGAAGACCCCACCATGCCCGATAGTGAAGTGACGGTGGAGTACTGCGCCCGTACCAACTGGTTCGTCGGGTCACCACAAACCGTGGCCGACAAGATCGAGAAGGTCTACGCCGAGGTCGGCGGTTTCGGTCACTTGTTGTTGTTCGGGTTCGATTACTCGGAGGACGAGAAGTCTTCCAAGGCGTGGCATCACTCCATGGAGCTGATGGCCAACGAGGTCATGCCCCGCATCTCTCACCTCATCCCTGACTGATCCCTGACTGATCCCTGAATGAGCAGGGCTCACCGCGCACGATGGGCTGCCTCGCCGGCACGATGTCGGTGGGGCAGCCCGTTCAGCGTTCGGGCGGGGAGAGATGACGGGCCAGCGCCGCACCGTCGCAGGGGCCGTGCACGATGAAGGCCCCCTCGGCGATGCCGTGTTGCGTGCTGACGGTGGCTGAGGTGATGCTCAAATCGTGCTCGGCGAACCAGCGGCATGTCGCCCACAGCAGTCCCGGCGTGTCCGGTGTCCAGATCTCCACCACCGTGTCCGAAATGGTGGCGGTATCAGGAAGGTCAGAAATGGTGGCGACGGAACCCGCGGCGGAAACCTTGTGTCTGACCGCGGTCTTACCCGCCGATTCCCGCAGGTCCAGCAGGGACGGAGCCGCACGGGAGGCGGCACTGCCGTTGATGGTGACCGTGGCCAGCCCGATGGGACGGAACGACGGCTCGATCGGTTGACGGTGGTTCAGGTCCCGAAGGTTCTGGCTGAGGTCGTCCCATCGCGCGGGGGTGAGCTCGGTCTGGGGATCGATGATCAGGGTGTGCAGTGCCAGGTTGTGGCTGACCCACGTGCACGCGCTGGCGGAGACCACCGAGCACCCGGCCGCGGTCACCACCGCCGCGCTGTCCGCCAACAACCCGGGCCGGTCCTCTGCCACCACCGTGAGCCGCACCCGGCAGGAGTCTGCCAGCAGCTGCACCGACGCTCGCACCTCGCCACCGGCCGGAGGTGGATGGCACAGGGCGATGTCCGCCGCCAGGGCATCGACTGAGTCGCTCAGCAGCCACCGAGCTGACGCCGTGGCCGCTAGCTCGGTGGCCCGCTCCAAGGGAAGATCGCTGACCGCCGCCAGCTCGGCCAACTCGGCGCTGAGGGACCGATGCGTGGGTGCCGCGGGCCGGTCACCCGCCTGCCGAGATCGCGTTCGCGCTCCCACCCGGCGCACCAGGGAGGCCTCCACTGACGGCTCGGCCCGCACCCACCCCGGCTCCCCGGCCAGCGGCCCCGTCCGCGGTCCCAGCGCCGCGGTCATGGCCTGCACGCAACGCTGGGGCATGAGCATGTCCTCATCGTTGGTGAAACAGAGGATCGGCATGCCCCGGGCCCGCAAGGTCGCCATCTCGCCGGTTAGGTCTGCCGCGCCGACCATCTGCGCCCGCTGCAATGCACCCCACCCGTTGGTGGCGGCGCTGAACATGACCTCACCAGCGGCCGCCTGCATGTTGAGCAGCGCCTCCGGAAACGGCAGCAGTTGCTTCCACACGTCGCTCATCCAGCTGCCCGGGGGCCGCTTCGAGCCCAACAGCTGGCGCAGCGGTCGGGGGGTGCCCATGGAAAGACCCACGGTGTCCATCAACACCAGTTGGCCCACCCGGCTGGGATAATCGTGGGCCAGTTGCACCGCCACCCCGGCGCCGAAGCCGTGACCTGCCACCACCATCGGCTCGCCCAGAGCGGGGTCTCGGGTGGCCAACTCATCGAGGAACGCGGCCACCCAGGCGGCATGACCGACAAAGTCCCGTTCGGCGGATGGGCATTCGGCGCTGCCCCCCGAACCCGGTAGCGAGGGCACGATCACCCGATAACCGGCGGCGGTCAGCTGTCCCAGGCATCGCTGGTAGGGCCGGAACGTCAGACTCCACGCCGGCAGAAACAAGATCGGCGGGCCGTCCCCGCTCTGTCCGTACGCCGCCGGTCGTCCGGCAACCGTAAGCCGAGCGGACTGGAAGCCACCACCGCCCCCCGGTGCCAACATGGCCAGCAGAGCCTGGGGATCTCCTGGTGTCGGAATCGTCGACATCCACGAAGGCAGGTTCGAAAGGCTTGGCGGGGTGGTCATGGCAGCAGGTCCCGGCATGGGCGGAGTCTGACCCATGCCGCTCATCCTACAGTTTCCGTCGTGTGAACAGTCCGCGAAAACTTTCATTGTCGCCGAACCTGCCGGCCCGTCCCGGACCGGGTGGCGCTCAGTCCTCGCCCAGCACCAGCAGCACGGCAGCGTTGTCGACCTGCTGTCCCACGCCCACCCGGACCTCGGTCACGGTGCCGTCAACCACCGCGGACAGGTGGTGTTCCATCTTCATGGCCTCCATCACCACCAGCACCTGGCCCCGGGTGACGGTCTGGCCCACCACGGCCCGCACGTCGATGATCTTGCCCGGCATCGGCGCCACCAGACCACCAGCAGGCCCGGCCGAATCAGGCCGCGGGAACCGCTCGCCCCGCACCACCTCGACCGTACCGGTTGGTAGGTCAACCACGTAGCCGTTGCCCGCCGGGGCCACCGAAGCCCTGAGCCGGCGGCCGTCCAACTCGAACTCGACTTGCACTCCGTCCACCCGCAGCACCGTCACCACGGCCGAACGGTCTCCCAACGTCACCGCGAAGCCCCCGTCCCGACCGTTGGCATACTGCAAGGTACTGGTTGGCTCGGGACCCAGCTCGAAACGTTGAGGTGGCATAACGCTGTTGCGCCACCCGCTGGGCATGGTGCCAAGTACGGCAGCCTCGGAGCGGTTGCAGGCCGACTGCCACATCGCTGCGGCCACGGCGGCCACAAAGTGGTTCTCGTCGCGGGCCACCCGCGTCCGGTCGGGCCGATGACGCTCGATGAAGTCGGTGGTGGTATCGCCCTCCAGGAAGGCCGGATGGCGCAACGTTGCCACCAGGAAGTCCCGGTTGGTGGTCAATCCGCCGATGCGGGTGCGCTCAAGGGCCAGCGCTAACTTCAGCGCCGCCTCACGCCGGGTGGGGGCGTGGGCGATGACCTTGGCCAGCATGGGGTCGAACTCCACCCCTACCGCGCCACCCTCTTCCACGCCGCTGTCATACCGTACCGTAGGGGATGGTGCGGGCCGCCACACGGTGACCGGTCCGGCAGCGGGCAGGAAGTCATTCGCCGGATCCTCGGCGTAGAGCCGCACCTCAATGGCGTGCCCGGCCCGGTGCACATCCGCTTGTTCATAACCCAACGTCTCCCCGGCAGCGATTCGCAGTTGTTCGCGCACCAGGTCCAGCCCGGTGATGGCTTCGGTCACCGGGTGTTCCACCTGCAGGCGGGTGTTCATCTCCAGGAAGGAGAACTCGCCCCGGTCCTCGTCGTAGAGGAACTCAACCGTGCCGGCGTTGTGGTAACCCACCGCCTTAGCAACCGCCACCGCCGACTCACCGAGCTGGGAGCGAGCCGCATCGTCCAGCGCCGGCGATGGTGCTTCTTCGACGACTTTCTGGTGGCGCCGCTGAATGGAGCATTCCCGTTCGAAGAGGTGCACCACGTTGCCGTGTCGGTCCCCCAGCACCTGCACCTCGATGTGACGGGCCCGGGTGAGGTAACGCTCCAGGAACACCGTGTCATCCCCGAAGGATGCCGCCGCCTCCCGCCGGGCCGAGGCCACCGCTTCGGCCAACTCCCCGGGCCCGGCCACCACCCGCATGCCCTTGCCACCCCCACCGGCGGAGGCCTTCACCAGCAGCGGGAACCCCAACGCCGCCACCGCCGCCGGGTCCTCCAGCTCCGCACCGCTCAGCATGGCCTGGGTCGGCACCCCGGCAGCGATGGCCAGGCGTTTGGCTTCCAGCTTGTCCCCCATCGCCGCGATGGCGGCTGGAGGCGGGCCCACCCACACCAACCCCGCAGCCTCCACCGCCGCCGCGAACCCGGCGTTCTCCGAAAGGAACCCGTACCCGGGATGCACCGCGTCGGCACCGCTGCGCCGCGCCACCTCCAACACCTTGGCCTGATCCAGGTACGTCTCCGCCGAACTGCGACCCACCAAGGAGTACGCCTGGCCGGCCTCGCGCACGTGGGGCGCGTCAACATCGTCATCGGCATACACCGCCACGGTGTCGATGCCCATCTCGTGGGCGCTGCGGATGATGCGCCGGGCGATCTCCCCCCGGTTGGCCACCAACAGCCGGCTTTTTTGGATGGTCGTGATGGGGATGGTCGTGATGGGGATGGTCGTGATGGGGATGGTCACAGGCGGCACGCTGCCCGAATCGCTCATGGTCGGAACACTCCAAAGTTGGGGGCGCCCTGCACCACGTTGTTGTGACAGTAGGAGAGGCTCATGCCCACCACGTGGCGGGTGTCGCGGGGGTCGATGATCCCATCGTCACTCACCCGACTGGTGGCATACAGCGCCAAAGACTGCTTCTCGGCCCATTCGGCCACGAAGTCGGCCCGGACGGCGTCGGCGGCCTCGTCGAAGGTTTCCCCGGTGCGGGCCGCCTTGTTGCGTTCCACGATGGACATCACCCCCGCCATCTGACGGGGCCCCATCACCGCGATCTTGGCCGTGGGCCACAGATACGTGAAGCGGGTGTTGAACCCTCGGCCGGACATGCCATAGTTGCCGGCCCCGTACGAGGAGCCGATGATCACCGTGATGTGCGGAACGGTGGAGTTTGACACCGCGTTCACCATCAATGAGCCATTTTTCACAATGCCGGCATGTTCGAAATCCTTGCCCACCATGTAACCGGTAATGTTCTGCAGGAAAAGCAGCGGCGTGTCGATCTGGTTGCACAGCTGGATGAACTGGGTCGCCTTCTCTGCCGAATCCGGGAACAGCGCCCCGTTGTTGCCCAAGATCCCCACCGGGAACCCGTGTACCGAGGCCCAGCCGCACACCAGGGTGGTGCCGTAGCGGGACTTGAACTCCTCGAAGCGTGAGCCGTCCACCACCCTGCTGATGACTTCCCTGATGTCCAGCGGCTGGCGCAAGTCTCGTGACACCATGCCCAGCAGGTCTTCGGGGTCGTGCACCGGCTCGTCAGGCGGCAGGGTGGGCCCCGGTCCAGCCTTGCGCCAGTTCAGATGGGACACCACCTCGCGACACAGGCGGATGGCGTCGAGCTCGTCGTTGGCGAGGTAGTCCCCCAGCCCGCTGACCTCGGTGTGCATCACCGCGCCGCCCAGGGTCTCATCGTCAGAGTCTTCCCCGGTGGCCATCTTCACCAGCGGCGGGCCGCCGAGGAACACTTTGGTCTGGTCACGGATGAAGATGTTGTAGTCGCTCATGCCGGGTTGGTAGGCGCCGCCGGCGGTGGAGCTGCCGAACACCACCGACACCGACGGGATCCGCAGCTTGGACAGCTCGGTGATCTCATAGAACATCCGGCCCGATTCGCCGAAGTGCGTGGTGTTGGTGCGCATCGACCGCTCCGGATCAGGGTCCCCCCGCAGGTCAGCCCCGGCGGACTCCACGAACTGCACGTAGGGCATGCGGTTGTGCCGGGCGATCTCAATGGCCCGCATCAGCTTCTTGACGGCGAAAGCGGTCATGGCCCCACCCAACACCGAGGGGTCATTGGCCAGCAGCACGCACTCGGTGCCAGCGATCACCCCCACGCCCAACACCATGCCGCTGCCCACGGCGTAGTCCGAACCCCACGCCGCCAACGTGCTGAGCTCGAGAAACGGGGAGTCCTGGTCCAGCACCAACGAGATCCGTTCCCGTACCGGCATCTTGCCGCGGGACCGCAACCGCTCATGGGCCCGCGGTCCACCCCCGGCGGAGGCCTGCTGCTGGAGCTCACCGAGGACGGCCAGCATCTCCATCATGTCGTCCCGGTTGCGGACGAACTGCTCGGATCGGGTGTCGAGGCTGGTGGGCAGGGCCCGGGCCTGCAGCGTGTGCATGGCGCATGCTGTCCGAAGACGTCCGTCGGTTCCAAGCTGCGACCCATACCGACCTCGGTCCCACGTCAGGTGGCCATTGGACACGGCCCGACCAGGCCAAAGGCCGCAAAAACTCTTAGGCCGGGCCCAAACGGACTCTAACCACTGGATAAATCGCACGGAACGCACCGACCGGCTCGCTCTGGGTCGCTCGAATTAGGTAGATGCGCCCGTTTGTGAGAAGACCCTCATCGTGCGCTCATGGGCGCACCACCCGCAACGGATGCGGGGCGGGCGGCACTCCATTCCGAGGCGGAAACGGTTCGTTCCGGCATGGATGGTTCGCGCAAAAAGTCCGGTGCTCAGCCGGATGCAACCAGCAGCACCCACGCATTCCCATACGAGGAGCACATCTATGAAACTGTTCGCCAATCGCAAGAGCCTCATCGCAGCCGGTGTGGCCTCCGCCCTCGCCGTCAGCGGCGCCGGCGTGGCCTTTGGTTACTTCACCGCCGCCAGCGGCGACGCCCCTGGCTCAGCCGTGGTCGGCACCTCCAGCGCCTGGACCGTCGCCGACGTCATCACCACCGGCGGGCCGCTCGTGCCCGGGTCCGGCGTGCACACCGTGACCGCCACCGTGACCAACCCCGGCGCCAGCACCAACAACCTTGCGTCCGTTGTCGTTTCCATCCCGTCCAATCCCGGAACTGGCGATGTGTTGGACATCGGCGGTGCCAGCATCCTCGACTGCAAGGCCATCTGGTTCACCGTCGTGGACAGCACCCCGGCGCAGCTGGTCCTCGGTGGAGGCACTGCCACTGGTGTGAGTTCCACCATCACCATGCCGAACCTGGATCTCGTCGACCAGAGCGCCTGCAAGGACGCAACGTTCGCCATCTCGGTCACCGCCAGCTCGTGATCCTTCGGGCGGCCCGGTCACTTCGGCCGGGCCGCCCTTCACATTTCGCAACGGTAACGGGGCGTCGGCAGCGTTGAAGTGCAGCGATTGACGGGTGCACTCCAACGGTGCCGATGACCTGATCCAGCAACAGAACAGGTTGGCATGATGGCAACGAGAAGATGGAGAGTGCGGGCGAGGCGGGCCACCACCGTCCTGTTCGCCGGAGGCATGGCGATACTCGGCTTGACCGGGTACCTCGTCACGGTGGCACTGGCGGCCGAACCGCCACCGACAGTCGCAATCACCTACCCGGTCAGCGCCTCCTCCTACAGGGCGGCGACATGGACGAGCTCCATCGCCGGCACCGCGGTCGACGCTGATGGCGTGGCCAGCGTGGAGGTGGCGCTGTTCCAACATGCCACCGGCCGATACTGGGACGGCACCGGTTTCACCTCCACCATCATTGATTTCAACGCTGCGGCCGGCACGACCAGCTGGTCCTATGCAATCGCCGGAAGCCTGCCCGACGGCCAGTACACCACCTCGGTGAAGGCCACCGATAGCGGCGACCCCGCGGCAATGACGGCGCCCGCGCAGTATCGAACCTCCACGTTCCTGCTGGACAACGCGGTCCCGGTGGCACCCACCCTGACCAGCTCCCCGCCTTCGAGCACCCGCACCACCACCGCCGCCTTCGCCTTCCGGCACTCCGATCGCAGCGTCGCGTTCAGCTGCCGGATGGACGGTGGCCCTGCGGTCAACTGCGATGGGGCCACCGCCCGTGACGGTCTGGGAAACATCACCTACCCCGACCTCAGCATTGCCCGCCACTGCTTCGCGGTGTTCGCCACCGACCCCGCCGGCAACAACAGCACTGCCCGCATCTACTGCTGGACCATCACGCCCTCGCCGGCAGCGGTGAACGTGTTCGCCGGCTCGCCGCAGGACACGTTCCTCAACACCGCCTACCCCACGGCGTTGCAAGCCAGGGTGGTGGACGCTTCCGGCAACCCGCAGATCGGTCTGGCCGTGACCTTCACCGCACCCAGCGGCGGCGTGGCGTCGGGCCGGTTCAACAGCGCCGGCTGCCCCAACACCCTGGTGTGCACGGTGCTGACCGGTGCCGGTGGTGTGGCCACGGCCCCGCCGTTCACCGCCAACAACGTTGCCGGGGCGTTCTCGGTCAACGCCACGGTGGTCGCGGTGGCCAGCCCGGCGGTGTTCCAGCTCACCAACGCCGCCCGCTTCGACATCAGCGGCAGCCTCGCCAACCCGCTCTACCCGGGCACCGGCCAGGAGCTGGAGCTGACCTTCACCAACCCCAACCCCACGCCGATCACCATCGCCGCCGGCGACGTCGGCATCGACATCGTGGTGAACGGTGCAGCGGCCCTTGATTGCCCGGCAACGCCCAACTTCTCGGTCACCCAGACCCTGACGGTGGCGTTGACCATCCCGGCGAACACCCTGACGCCGATGACCCTCACCCAACTCGGGATTGCACCGTCCGCCTGGCCCCGCATCGACATGGTCGAGACCGGCGTCAACCAGGACGCCTGCAAGAACGCAACCCTCACGCTCAACTACTCGGCAGGTGCGACCGGATGAAACGTCGACGGATAGTGACCCTTTCAGCGGCGGCCACGGTGTTCGCCGTAGCGGCGGCAGTCCCCGCCAGCGCCTATTTCCAGGCCGACGAAGGCAGCGAGAACGGCTTCGTTCCCGTCAGCACCCTGCAACCAGTGGTGCTGAGCGCACTCGCTGGGGAGCTGCCAGACACCCCGCTGCAACCGGGGGCCAGCGGTGATGTCGTGATGAAGCTCAACAACCCCAACCCCTTCACCGTCAAGTTGGTGAGCGCCACCGCCATCGGGGACATCGTGGTCACCGGTCTGCCGGGCTGCACCTTGGTCAACGCCGGTGTCAGCTACACCGACCAGACCGCACTTTCGGTGCCGGTGGCTCCCGGTGACCAGGTGGTCCGCCTTCCCGGCGCCGCCTCCATGGACATCGGGTCCGACAACACCTGCCAGGGCGCCACCTTCGCCATTCCCGTCACGATCAGGGTGGAGACGACGTCATGAACCCGAACCTTTCCGTTGCCGGGCACCAGGCCCCGCCGACCGAACCGGGCCCGTACCGTGCGGTACGCTCCCGGAGTCGGCGCCGGTCCCTGGGCCTCATGCTCCTCGCCGGGCTCAGCCTGGTGCTCCTTCGGGCCAGTCTGGCCTTGGCGTTCTTCGCCGAGACCGACCAGTCCAATGCCGCGGGGGCCGCGGCTGCGGTACTCTCCCCGCCGGCCGCCGCCACCGCCACCGCACTCGGCAGCTCCGCCATTGAGGTGGCGTGGACCCCCGCCGACCCCCAGCTCGATGGGGCGCAATACCGGGTGGTACGTACATCTGGGCTCGGCAGCCCGGTGACGGTGTGCACCGAAAGCGTTGTCACCTCCTGTGTGGAAGGCGGCTTGGAGCTCGGCACCACGTATGACTACGAGGTGTTTGCCGTGCTTCACGCCTGGCAATCCACCTCGGTGACCGCTTCCGCAAGCACCGCCGTGCCCACCCTGGCCATCACGCTGGACGGCACCTCGACCGTTGCTGGCACCCCCCTCGGGGTTACCAGGGTCGAGGCCATGTTCGGCGCCAGTGTCGACACCACCTACACCGGCACCAAGGCCATGTTGTGGTCCGGTCTGGCCAGCAGTCCTGTCGGCTCAACCATGCCCATCTACCCCGATGGAAGCCTCACGTTCACCAACGGCGTGGCCTTGGCCGGTGGCGGGTTCTCGCCCGCCACCGTGACCGCCTACGCCGCGGGAACCAACACCCTGTGGCTGAGCGAGTCCAGCCACCCCTTGGTGACTGGATCGGTGGACTTCTCCGTCACCAACGCCGCCGCTGCGGCGCTGCGCTTTGCCCTCCAACCGGGTGACGGCATCGCTGGTGAACCGGTGGCACCCCAACCGGTGGTGCACGTCGAGGACGCCTACGGCAACGTCGCCACCGACAACAGCGACCTGGTGGAGCTCACGTTGAGTAGCGGCGCATTCGCCAGCGGGTTCAGCACCGTGCAGACGACGGCCGTTGGCGGTGTAGCAACCTTCACCGATGTGCAGGTGGACGTCACCGGCAGCTACAGCGTGTCCGCAGCTGATCTGACGACCCCCAGCTTGATCGGTGCCACCTCGGACACGTTCACGGTCAGCCCCGGCACCGGTTCGATCCTGCAGTTCCTGCAGCAGCCGTCCGCTGCCACCGCCGGGGAGTCGATGAGCCCGGCGCCGACGGTGCAGATCCTTGACCAGTTCGGCAACGCCACCAGCCGCACCACCACCGTGACCCTGTCCGTGGTGAGCAATCCCTGCGGCGGTGATCCGGGCTTGACCGGCGAAAGCGTCGCTGCGATCAACGGCATCGCCACCTTCAGCGATCTGCAACTCACCAAGAGCTGCAGCGGCTACGTGGTGGAGGCTTCCGACGGAGCAGCGAGCACGCCCAGCGCCGCCTTCAGCATCAGCCCGGCGGCAGCATCGAGGCTGGCGTTCACCTCGGCCCCCTTCAGCGGTCCGAACTCGGCCACTGCCAACCTGGGTCCGATCACGGTCCAGCAGCGTGACCAGTTCGACAACGTGGTGACCGCCACGGGTCTCGGCACCACGGTCTCGTTGTCCCAGACGGCTGGGAGCGGAACGGGGGTGTTCGCCAACACCTTGCTCGGTGCAACGCTGAGCCCGGCTCAGGTCACGATCCCGGCTGGTAGCTCGACCGTCAGCTTCTACTACGGCAGCAATCAGCCAGGGAGTACGACCATCACTGCGGATGGGCCCCTTGGGTTCGATTCGGCGAGCCTCAGCGGTACGGTCACCGCAGCGGGCCTCGACATCGTGGCCTTCTCGTACCTCGTGGGTGCAGGCCCCAGCGTGGCGCCGCCCTCGGTGACCTGCAGCGCCATCGGCCCCAACCGAATCTGCGATGTGGCCGGTGTCGGTAGCGGCGGGGCGGTGGCGTTCAACGTCCGCTTCGCCGGGGTCTCCGGGCCGTTCGTGTACAGCGGCTCACCGTCCACGATCAGCATGACCGGCCAGAACAGCGGCACCCTGCTCATCGCTGGCGGCGCTTCCACCAGCACCGGGCGCCTGGCTGCGGGTCATACCCTCAACAACCCGGGGACCTCCACCCTCAACTTCGCCACCGGGGGGTACACGATCACCATCAACGTGTTGTCATAGACCAACCGCGACCTCAGCGATGGGGTCAGCGGAGTGAACTTTCCGGCCGGGGCCGGGCTCGTCTCGAACGGGCCCGGCCCCGGCCGTTGTCGCGCTCACATCCCGAGAGCGGGCTGTTATCTGGGGCCTGGGGTCTCCGTCGGTGATGAAGACCTACGACAAGATCAACCAGCGTTGCGTGCCCCACCCCTTCGCGGTGACCGGCCATCCGGCATGGGGTGATCCGGTGAACCATCCGTGGACCACCGGGGTGCTGTTCGCCTACAACACCGAAGCCGTGCTGTGGGGCAGCTTCATCACCCAGCACTTTGAGGAGCTCAAGGGCGCCGATGGCAAGTTCAACTTGAACGGCAACAAGGACGCCTACTGGATCGAGGGATCGGACCTGTCCCAGTACGACTCGGCCAAGCAGACCTGGATCCAAGAGGGCGACATCATCGAGCTGTCGGGCAAGTCCTCGAACTGCGCCTGGGATCAGCAGGCCGGCGTGTGCAAGTGAGCTGACCCGGGCCGGCGGCAGCTCCCCCGCCGCACCTGATACCTGATCACCGACCCCGGTGCCAGCTCGTTCGGCCCGGGGACGGCTCGCGTGCCAGGCTGACCCACCATGAGCTGGCAGTTCGAGACCGACCCCGAGTTCCAAACCGAGTTGGACTGGGTGCGTGACTTCGTCGAGGCGGAGATCGCGCCGCTGGACCACGTGATCGACAGTCCGTATGACCTGCGAGACCCGGTGCGCCAGGCGCTGATCCCGCCGTTGCAGGCCACGGTGCGGGAGCGGGGGTTGTGGGCCTGCCATCTGGGGCCGAACCTGGGCGGGCCGGGCTACGGGCAGGTGAAGCTGGGCCTGCTGAACGAGATCCTGGGCACCGCCAAGTGCGCGCCCACGGTGTTCGGCTGCCAGGCGCCCGACTCCGGCAACAGCGAGATCCTGGCCCATTACGGCACCCCGGAGCAGAAGGCCCGGTTCCTCGAGCCGTTGTTGCGCAACGAGATGGTGTCGTGTTTCTCCATGACCGAACCCCAGGGCGGGGCCGATCCCAAGGTGTTCACCTGTCGGGCCGAGCCGGACGCTGACGGCTGGATCCTCAACGGCGAGAAGTGGTTTTCCTCCAACGCCCGGTACGCGGATTTCTTCATCACCATGGCAGTGACGGACCCTGACAATCCGCCTTATCAGCGCATGTCGATGTTCCTGATCCCCGCAGACACACCGGGATTGCACATCAAGCGCAACGTGGCCCTGGGTTACCAGGCCGAGCGGGAGGGCAGCCACGCCTACCTGGCATACCAAGACGTACGGGTACCGGGCGAGAACATGCTGGGCGATCGGGCGGCGCGTTCGTGGTGGCCCAGACACGGTTGGGTGGCGGGCGCATCCATCACGCCATGCGCACGGTGGGCCAGGTCCGCAAGGCGTTCGACATGCTCTGTGAGCGGGCGGTGAGCCGTCACACCCAAGGGGAGATGCTGGGCCGCAAGCAGATGGTGCAAGACATGGTGGCCCAATCCTGGATCGACATCGAATGCTTCAGGTTGCTGGTGTTGCAGACCGCCTGGAAGATCGACCGCTATCAGGACTACAAGCGGGTGCGCAAGGACATCGCCGCGGTCAAGGCGTTGATGCCCAAGGTGTTCCACGATGTGGCGTCACGGGCGTTGCAGATCCACGGCAGCCTGGGCGTGTCCAACGAGATGCCGTTCGCGGCCATGGTGATCGAGTCTTTCCACATGGGCCTGGCCGACGGTCCCACCGAGGTCCACAAGGCCACGCTGGCCCGCCTGGCCTTGTCGGAGTACACCCCGGCACCGGGAATGTTCCCCACCCAGCACGGGCTGACCTTGCGGGATCAGGCCCGTGAACGGTTCGCTGACCTGCTGGAACGACAGGTCATCGAACAGGCGTAGCAGACTTTACGGTATGGTTGAGCGGCGTTAGGGGATTCGCCCGCAACGGTCGGTTGCACCAGCCGCGCCGATACGCTGGCGCTGGGCGGCCTTCGCGCTGAGGAGTTGAACATGCTGGCCTTTCTCAGCGACGCCAGACGGAACCCGGGCCCTGCGGCTGCCACCCAACTGGGGACCACGGCAACGCTGCGCCAACGGTGGGCGCATTTCTTACGGCCGTCACCGTTGCCGCTGCTGGTGCTGATGGTGTTCGTGGGGTTGACCTATGCCGCCCAGAGCTTGCCGCCAGAACAGCCCGATCACGGCGACGTATTCTCAGACCTGTACGTGATCGATGGGGCCGGTCGCATGGCCCAGCACGGGTTGTGGGACACCCGTTTGGCGCTCCCGACCGACGACGGATTGGAGCTCGGGGTCGATCCGTATCTGTATGTCAACTGGCCCAGTGCGCCGTATGTGGTGCAATCGTTCGGCTACCGGCTGGGGCTGTCATCCAATCAACTTCGCATCCTGCCACTGTTGCAGACCGCGTTGGCCGGCTATCTCGCGTTCTGCCTCGCCCGTCACTTCATGGGCCGCCTCGCCGCCATCTTCGCGTTGGGGTTCTTCGTCACCGCCGCCCCGGTACGGATCATGGCAGATTCGCTCAGCACCGTTCCGCCGGACCTGCTGGGTCGGATCGCGGCGTTTTCGGCGGTGGTGGTGGCCGGTGAGATCAGCGCCTCCCGCCAACGACGGCAATGGTTGATCGGCATGGGCATCGCGGCGGTGGTGGTCGGGGCCAACGGCGCGCTGTTGGGTTTCGAGAGCTTCCCCGCGGCGTGTGCGTTCGCGTTCGGCTATCCGCTGGCGAGAGCGTTCGCGGCACGCAAGCTGACCCGTTCGGACATCATCGCGGCCATCGCGGTACCTGCTGTGGGCGCGTTGGGAGCTGTGGCGGTGCGTTTCACCCAGATCGCCATCCTGCCCGGACCGCTCGGCGAAGATCTCGACACCATTGGATCGGGCGCGGCGTTCCGGGTGGATGACAGCTCATTCATCCGGGTGCTCGGCGCTGAGTTCCTGCGGCTGATCCGTTACACCCCGGCGCTGCTGGTGCTCAGTGGTGTGGCGGTGTTGATCTGGTTGTGCAGGATGGCCCGCGGCGCCAGGTTGCCCCGGTCCATGGCCATCGCCGCGCTGTTCCTGGGCTCAGAGTTGGTGTGGTACTTCGCGGTACGCCAGCACAGCCGAATCCACATCCACACCATCACCTTGGTGACGTATTCGCTGGTCTTCTTGGGGGGCTGGGTTTTCGCCGTGGCCGCCCGGGCCCTGGGGCGTCTGGCGCCAACGTGGCAGATCAGTGGTCAGGTGGCACTGGTGGCGTTGTTTCCCATCCTGTTGCTGCACCCGTTGGTCGATGCCACCAAGAACGTGTCCATCCACGAGGACATCAGCGGCGACATCGCTGAGGTGGCCACCGTCAGCGCATCGCTGCCCGAGGACGCGGTGGTGACGTTCAGTTCGTCGATCAACTACAACGACCCGTTCTTGGCGTTCTATCTGGATCAACCGGTACTGCGGGTGCCGAACCGGGATCTGCGCCAACTGGCCGAGCAACGCCCGGTGTTCTTTGCCTTCTACACCCGTGATCCTGACGATCTGGTCCGCGCCGCTCGCAACGCCGGGGCCGTGTTGCACAGCCGCACCGAACACTTCTCGGTCTTGCGCTTCGAGGATCCGACGTCGATCCCCGAAACGTTCATCCGGGCGGAGTAACTACCCGACGAGGCTGCGGATCAGGTCGCAGATCTCCAGGGTGGTGCCTTCGCCGGGCATGGGATAGGTCATCTTGTTGATGGTGAGGCCGACGCCCAGGCCGATCTCGGGGTCCGCGAAACCGACGGATCCGCCAGCGCCGGGGTGACCGAAGGCGCTCTCACGGGCACCCATGGGGCCGTGCACCAGGTTGCCCTGCAGATCGGGGCCCAGGCCGCCCAGGAGAAACCCGGTGTTCTTGCGGATGGCGGCCATCAGCACCCGGTCGACCTGCTCGGTGCGGCAGACCTGCATGGCGGCGATGCGCTCCGGGCTGACCAGGCGGACCTCGTCGATCTCCCCGCCGTTGGCCAGGGCGCCGTACATCTTGGCCAACGCCCGGGCGGTGAAGTGCCCGTTGGCGCCGGGCATCGACGCCCGCCGGAACTCCATCCCGTTGAAGTGGGGCCAGATGGGCTTGGGCATGGCTTCATAGAACGGGGCGTCTTCGGGGATGGGCATGCCCTCTCCCGCCGCCACGAGTTCCAACGTGGTCAGCCGGGCCTCCACCGCCGGATCCTCGGGGATGCCGATGTACATCTCGCCTTCCATACCGAGGGGTCTGGCGATCTCGCTTTGCACCAGGTCCGATACGCTCCGACCCGACGCGCCGAAGATGATGCGGCCGGCGATCCACCCGTAGGTGACGGCGTGGTAGCCGGTGGCGGTGCCCGGTTCCCAGGCCGGCACGGTGTCTTCCAGGCGGGCGATGGCCGCATCCCAGTCGGTGAGATGCTCGGGTCGCACCGGGTTGGGCAGGGCGTGCAGGCCAGCTTGGTGGCTCATGGCCTGGCCCACCGTGAGGCGGTCCTTGCCGTGTTTGGCGAACCCCGGCCAGTAGGTGGTGACGGGCGCCTCGTAGTCGATCAGGCCCCGGTCGGCGAGCTGGTGCAGCACCAGGGCGGTGATGCCCTTGGTGGTCGAAAAGGACAGGAACAGCGAGTCGGGCTGCACCGGGCGGGCGTCGTCCGGCCCGCGGGTGCCGGCTACCACGTCGATGATCTTGCGGCCGTGCTGGTAGGCGCAGACCTGCACGCCGATCTGCTGCCCGCCGGCGATCTGGCGTTCCACCAGTTGCCGCACGGTCTGGTTCGCGGTGTCGTTGTGGTCCACGACCGCATCATCGCACTGTTCAACCTCCCTTTGTCTTGGAAGGGCACAGCCGGTCGCCGGCCGTTCAGTCTCGGGCCAATCGGTCGCCAGCGCTGCGGTGGCACGCCCGCGGGAAGGACGACGGCGCGAACCGGCCCAAAGCCGTCCTCAGAGAATAGAATCGGCGCCTGGGTTCAGCTGAACGGTCGCGTTCTACTGTCCGGAACGATCCCGTTCAGCAGAACCGGCGGCCTTGCCGCGTTGCCCTTCGCTCGGTTGACCTGTCCTACCATGTGTACTACCGTCCTCACCATGGCCGTTCGACAGAAACGATCGATCTCGCTCCCTCCCGACCTGGCCGATGCCATCGACGTGGCAGCGGCCGCCGAAGGCAAGACAGTGAGCGCCTGGATCGCTGACACCGCTACTCGCCGGCTGCGCCTAGAGGCCGGACGTCGGGGCATCGCCGAGTGGGAACGCGACCACGGCCCACTGACCGCAAGCGAGCTCGCCGTCGGGCTCGAGCGAGCCCGAGCGATCCTCGGACCGAACAGTTCCACCCGTCGCCGGGCATCATGAACGGTGTCACCTACGACACCGGGGCGCTCATCGCGGCGGACCGCAACGATCGCCGGATGTGGGCGCTGCACGCCGGCTTTCTCGCTGAGGAAGCAGAGGTGACGGTGCCATCGGCGGTCGTCGCGGAAGCCTGGCGGGGCGGGAGTCGCCAGGCCAACCTTGCTCGACTCCTCGCGCTCTGCGAGATCGAGGAACTGTCGTATCGGCAAGCTCGTGACGTCGGTGTTCTCGCCGGCAGGGCTGGACACGACGACATCGTGGACGTGGTGGTTGTCGAGGGAGCAATCCGTCGACGCGACGCAGTCGTTACCTCGAATCCAACACACATTGGTTCGATCGCTGACGCAACACACGCTCGCCTCAGCGTCGAAACCATCTGAACGACCAGGTCCGACACCCAGCAACTGCGATCACCGCTGCGCCAACGCTTCGAGAAGGTCGACCTTGGTCCCAATGCCAGCGAAGGACGGTACCGTGCCCGCTCCGCGCGACGTCGCCTTCTGGTGCGCCTGCCACGGTGGTCAGCGGGCCTGCGCCGAGTACCTGCTTGGGCTCGGGGCCAACGCACGCTGGAGCGCACCGTGGGACCAGACCAACCCGGTGGATGCAGCTCGCCGCGGCGGCCATGAGGACCTCGCCGCCTGGCTCGACAGCCCGGGAACGCGGCATACCGGGTAGAACCTTGCCATGACCGCCCGGTCCGAGGTGCCCGATGACATCGTGATGCGGTTGCGGGCGATCTGCCTGGCCATGCCGGGGGCCCGGGAGGAGTCGGCGTGGACGGGGACCCGTTGGCGGATCGGCACCAAGACCTTCGCGCACGTGGTGGCCATCACCGACGGGTGGCCGCCGGCCTACGCACGTGCCGCCGGCATGGACGATGCGGTGGTGCTGACGTTCCGAGCCGCCGAACCGGACCTCAGCGCCCTGGCCCAGGCCGGGCCACCGTTCTTCAAACCGGTCTGGTTCACGGACATCCTCGGCGTCGAGCTCAACGCCCATACCGACTGGGATGTCGTGGCCGAGCTGGTGATGGACAGTCATCGGCATCTCGCGCCGCGTCGAACGCTGCGAGAAACCGAGAGAGAAGTCGGATCGGGCAGCGCGTCGGACAACACGTGAACGGTCGTCGGTGGCGGTGGCTACGCTGAATGGATGAACCCGTGGGGGATCGGGCAGCGGTCCTCCGTCGGCCCGGACACGCGGGAAGGTCGGACGGGACGCGGGAACCTGGCCACGTTGAAGGCCATGGGTTTGGTGGTGGCGCTGGTCGTGCTCGCCGGGTCGTGCGGGGTCAACACCACGTCCCGAGACCGAAGCGCCCGAACCTCGCTCGGGAGCCAACCAGATCGGCATAATCCCTTGGCTGCGGCCCAGAAACCACGGTTGGCATGGACCACGGCGATCGGCCCTGGCTTTCAGGGCCTGGGCACGTTTCGCTCCGAGGTCGTGGTGGCGGTGGCGGTGGCCGTAGAGCCCGACAGCGTCGACGTGGAGCTTCGGAGCGTTGACGGGACCGACGGGCGGGTTCGTTGGACCACCCGATTGCGTGATGTGGAGCCAGCAGGGGTCAACGTCCGGGTGATGGCCGATGGGGTGTTGGCCACCGGGCTGAACCGGCGCAGCGGCGGTCAAGATCAGCGGGTCACGGCGCTTGATGGCAACGGTGAGGAGCGCTGGTCCCACGTCATCAACGGCCAGCGTCTGCGGTTGGCCGGTGCGGTGGTGGTGCTCGACCCCCTGGTTGACCCGGCCACGCTGGAACCGGTGGAGCAGTTCGGACCGGGCGGTGTGCATCCCGGGTTGTTCGGCGATGTGGTGGCCCTTGATGTGCTCACCGGCCAGACCCGCTGGACCAGGGGCGGCGCGACCGTGCTCGAGGCCAGCGCCGATCTGTTGCTGCTGGCCAGTGCCGCCGGGTTCGAGGTGGTCGAGGCGGACACCGGGCGGCGTCGGTTCACGGTGAACAACCTGTACCTGGAGACGCTGCAGGGTTCGATGTTGCTGCCCGACGGCCGGGTCTTCTGGTATGACGGAGCGGGTTTCTCGGCGGTGCGTTCGGACGGCACGCTGGCCACCTGGCTGCGATGGTCGGCGGCGGATGGTGCGCCCACCAACTGGTTCGTGGCCAGTGACCGGCTGATGGTGATCACTGCGCAGGCGGTGCTGATCTATGACCGTGAACTGCAGTTGCAGCGTCGCATCAAGGTCGACAATGCCGGGCTGCTGCGTCAGGAGGCGATCATCGGGGCCGATGCTGATCTGGGCGTGTTGCTGTTCGAGGACGCGGTCGTGTCCTTCGATCCCGGGGATGGCGTGTTATCACGGCGGATACCGATAAGCACCGACAACATGGTCGCCTTCGCGGATGCCACCGTGATGGTGTGCGATGCCAGCCACGGCGTCCGCAGCCTGGCCGGCCCGAAGCTGGACCAACGGTGGCAGCTGACCGCCGAAGAACTGACCCGTTGCGCCATCGAGCCCATCGACCACGGCTTCGTCAGCCTCACCGAGGACGGCGAGCTCCACGGCTGGCTCAGCCCGTGAACCCCGTACCATCCCGTATGGTTCGATACCATACCGCCTGGTCTGGTAGGCCAGCTCAGCGGACGGCCATGGCCTCGATCTCGACGAGGTAGGCCGGGTCGGCCAGGGCGGTGACCCCCACCATGGTTGCGGCGGCTCGGGGCATGGCCACCCCGTTGCTCTTGGCCGCAGCGGCCCCGGCCCCGAACTGGGCGATGCGGTCCGGGTCGAGGTTCACGATGTAATAGGTGAGCTTGACCACGTCGGCGGCGTCGAGCCCGGCGGAGGCCAGCGCCGTTTGCACGTTGGCGAAGGCCTGCGCGGTCTGCGCCGTCAGGTCCCCCTCCCCCACGATGTTGCCATCGGCGTTGCGGGCCACCTGCCCGGCCACTGCCACCAGTCGCCCGCCGGCGGATTCGACCACGTGAAAGAACCCCTGGGCTTTGGAAAGTCCTTCCGGCGCCAGGCCCCGCACCCCGGCGGCGGGGGCCTTGGGCTCCATCCACGGGTAGCGGGTGCCCTCACCAAGCGGGGCGAAGCTCGGCTCACGGCGTTGCACGAAGGCGCCGATGCCCTCGCCCACGTCTGGTCCGCCGGTGGATTGGCGCATGAGGGTGTGGGAATCGGCCAGGGCGCCGTCCCAGTCCATGAACTGGTAACGCTCCAGTTGGTGCTTGATGGTGGCCATGGAGGACGGTGACACGTTGGTGGCCACGTCCCGGGCGTAGGCCACCGCTTCCTCCAGCACCGTCTCGGCCGGGCAGAGCCGGGTGACCAGACCCATCTGCAAGGCCTCGGCGGCGGTAAAGGTGCGCCCGCTGATGAGCAGGTCGGTGGCCGCGCCGCGCCCGATGAGCCGGGGCAGCAGCCAGGCGATGCCGTATTCGGCGATCAGGCCGCGGCGGGGGAAGGCCACCGTGAACTTGGCGGTCTCCGCGGCGAAGCGCACGTCGCAGTACAGAGCTTGCACCAGGCCCACCCCGGCGCAGCCCCCGTTGATGGCGGCGATCATGGGCTTGTCGATGTGGCGGGCCAGGTCCACCGGGATCTTGGTGTTGGGCAACGGCTCGCCGCTGGTGCCGGGGCCACCGGCCAGGTCCGCGCCCGGACAGAACGACCGCCCGGCCCCGGTGATCACAATGGCCCGGGCGTCACGGTCAGCCGCGGCCTGTTGCAGCCGGCGCAGGAAGGCGATCTCCAAGTCGCCGTTCATGCCGTTGTTGCGCTCCGGCCGGTTGAGGGTGACCACGGCCACCGCGTCGCGCACCTCGTACAAGCAGAGCTGGTCATAATCGGGCCCGTCGGTCATGGCGACATCCTGCCAGGGCCGGCCGGGTCGCAGCGACTGCATGTCGGGTGCCGTTCGTGCTGCCAGTTGCAGGCGACTGCGAAGGCCAATGCCCGGCAGATCTGGTCCATTGTGGAAAGCCGAACGATGCCGACCTTCCGCACAAAGTCGCAAGGAGGAAGTTGGTGGCGCGGTCCAGCACGGCGAAGCGCTACCGCGTCATTGTTGCTCACCGTGGGAGAGGGGCACGACGAGTGAGCAAACGCGCCGGGCACCGTGCCCTCTACCAGGCACGACGCGTTTCCGGCGCCTTCAGGGTCCCCGGTCAGGTCATTCCTGCCGTGATCGCCTCGCCGAGGTCGTCTCTACCAACCGAAGACCCTGGAGGCGTGGAGGGTGTCGACGTATTCGACCATCTTGGCGATCTGGCCGTCCTGGCAGGTGTACACCCAGCAGTACTCGTTGTCGTACTGGTTACCGTCCTTCGTCATAGCGGAGATGGCCTGCTGGACCACAGCCGTGTCGCCCTCGACCAGCGTCCGATGGCGGGTCAACGTGAACGTCGCCATGTCGAACATCGTCTCGCGCCCCCGACCACTGGCGATGGAGGACACAACCCGACGACCGGTTTGCGGCTTGGCTGGCACGGTCTTCGCGGGAATCCACTCGACATCCTCGGCGAGCAACTCCTGCAGGCGGTCGCGATCGCCTGCCGCGGATGCGGCGTAGTAATCCTCAATGAGCTGGCGGGTCTGTTCGGTCTCCATAGGCCGGACCATAGCGTCGACGCCCAATCTCCTGTAGCCCGCCTGCAGATGAGCAGTGGACCGCTGCGGGTAGGACCCGGCACGGATCCCTCGCTTCGGTGGCCCATGGACCGGTCGCTTGGCGGTGATCCCAGCGGAGACCGTCCCATTTGGCACGGAAGGTTGGTCGGGGGCTGCTTTGGAGTACATCTCCACCTTTCGGATGCCCGATGAATCACCGCTAAATGACACGACATATATCGAGAGCGTGGCCTCCCAAACCGCGGCCTCACGGCGCGTGGGGGACCGTTGAAGCAAATGTCATAGGACCTCTCCCTAGCGTCGACGCTCGGTGCGTGATACGCTCGTGACACATGGTCGATCGAGACGATGATCTGAGCTGGCTCCCCGACGCAGGGGTGCATCTCACCCGCGGGGAGCTTGAGATTGTGCTCGTGGCGTTGCGTGACCTCGTCCGGTTCACCACCGGCGAGGTCACGGTATCGAGGATGCGCGTGGAAGAGATCGCTTACACCATCGCGAGGGCTACCGCCCGGGAAAGAGGAGACGACAACACGTGACCACCAAGAAGCGCTTGACGAGCTTTCTCGGCATGACAGCGGAACAGATGGACGCGGCCGGCGCTCGTGTCGACGCGGTCGAGGCCACTGGCCGAGACCTCGTCCTGCATGTGCGCGTTGACGCCGACCTACGCGCCCGTGCCCTCGCCGCCGCAGAACGCCGCGGCGTGACCATGTCGGAATATCTGCGCGACCTCATCGAGTCCGACCTCGCCGCCCGCCCCGGAGAGTTGGGGGCCGAAGTCCGCGACGCGTTACACCGCCTCGTAGACATCTACCAGCGCTCTACAGCAGCCTGACCGAGTCTGTTGCGTGGGTCTGCTGAATCCCACGTGTGTGCCAAATACTCGGCCGTGGTGTTTGAGGTGCGATTTAACGCCAAGGGCGCGGCATTCCCTTTTGGCCCCTGAGAGTCGATAGAAAGCTATATTATGCCGTTCTCTTCTCCAGCTCTCAGGGCATATTTGTACGTGCTTCGTGGCGCCGCTGCGGCGTCCAAACACGCCCACTTGCCCGTTGGCGCGGGCAACCGCCACATCAAGACGCGCGTCGTTGGGTCGTCGATGCGGTCCGCGGCGAGCCCGGTGAGGTGGCTGGCGAGGCCGCTGTCGACCATGACGAGCTTGGCCCGCCGGATCACCTTGCTTGACAGGTTGGTCGACCAGGCTGGGATCAACTGCAGAACGAAAACGTTGGCGAGTAGGGCAAGGTAGCCGTCAAGGGTGCGTGGCGGGATCGACAGGTCGTGCGCCAGCCGGGTCACGTTGAGCTCTTGACCGCTGCGGGCGGCGCAGAGCTGCATCACTCGGGGCAGTTCACTGATGCGTTCAATGGCGGAGACTTGCCGGACCACGTTCTCGACCACCGTCGTGGCGAGCCGTTGAACCGCGGATTTGTCGACAACTGCGTTGCGGATTCGTCGATACTGTCGAACAATCGAACCACGTCGCTCCCCGAGTTGTCCGGAAACCGCCCCATGGAAGGAATCGCCGCAGGGAAGCCCGTTGCCCTGGCCGCGTGCCGCTGTCGGTAGGGTTTCGAGTCGGTGAAGGGAGGGACGCTGGTGAATCCGCAGCGGCGGCATCTCGCGGTGCTGTGGTTGATCATCGTGTTGAGCACTGGGCTGAGAGTCGGCTGGGCAGTGTATGCGTCAGCCAACCACCCCGAAACCATGGTGTCACCCGACACGCCGAGCTACGTGGACTCGGCTGAGGCGCTGGCCGAAACGGGAGCGTTCCGGGAATCGGTGAGCTCCGCCGAGCCGATGTTCGTGCGCACTCCTGGCTATCCGGCCTTCCTGGCCGTCCTTCGTCTGCTCGGGCTCACCTCGGTCCGGGCGGTGACGGTGGCGCAGGCGGTCTTGGGCGTTGTGCTCACGTTGCTGGTGTATCGGTTGGGACGGCAGCTCAGTGACTCGCCAGCCACCGCACTGGTCGCAGCGTTGTTGTGCGCCTTCAGTCCCTTGGTGTTGTGGTCTTCAACCAGCGTGCTCACGGAGTTTGCGAATTCTCTCTGTGTGGCGGGGTTCGCCACGGCCTTCGTCGATGCCGTCCGACGTGCTGGCGAACGGGTCGGGTTGTGCTACGCCGGCGCCGCGGGTGTGGCACTGGCCGCTGCGACCTTGGTTCGACCGACCACGTATTACTTCCCGGTGCTGCTGGTGCCGGTGGCGGTGTTGCTCCTGCGATCTCGGGTTCGGTGGAAGCGCCTCTTGGTAAGCGTCGGTGTTCTGTTGCTGCCCACGGTGGTGCTCATCGGCGGATGGCAGGTGCGAAACGCGGCAACAGGTTGGTTCCGCCCGCTATGCCGGCATTGAAGCCATGAGCATGTACTGGTACCGCGCCGCGGGGGTGGTGGCGGACCAGACGGGCCAACCGATCAAGGTCGAGCGCGAGCGGCTCATCGAGGAGTTTGGGCCACGAGCGCCGTCGGAGGAGCAGGGGCCTTATCTCGACCGGATGTTTTCCCGTGGCCTTGACATCGTGCTGGATGATCCCGTCCCAGCGGCGAAGAACAGCGTGCGGGGATTGGTCCGCTCGGTCTTCGGCATCAACTTCGTGTTCACGAGCTCCGACCTGCCACGCTCCCCGTTGTTGGTGGCTGCACTGGCCCTCAGCCTCGGCGCACTTTGGCTGCTCGCAGCGGTCGGCACGTTGGCGTCGTGGGCTCAGGCACGATCCCGCCCCGCCGGGGTGATCTTGTTCGTCCTGGTGGCCTACGTGTTGGTGGTGTCCGCCGGACCAGAGTCGTACTCGCGCTTCCGCGCTCCGGTCGAACCGCTGCTGTGCGTGCTCGCGGCGTGGGGTGCCACACGCATCGCCCGCGCCCTACCGCTGCATCGGTGAGCCCGATTGCGGCCCGGCCCTCTGAGCGCTGGTTGGCGAATAGAGTCCTGCGCCATGGCTGTGGTCCATCTTCCTGCTGACGCTGACCCCGCTGCAGTAGCCGACGTGCTCCGACGTGACGGGGTGGTGGTGCTCGACGATGTGGCGTCGCCGGCGTTGCGGGCCCGCTTCACCGAAGAGGTCGGTGCCGTACGTGGCGGACACCGCGACCGGCCCCGATGAGTTCCTGGGCGTGAACACCCGCCGCACCGGGGCGTTGGTGGCCCGCTCGAGCGCCGCCCGGGAGATGATCATGCATCCCCAGGCGTTGGCGGTGACGGCGGCGTTGCTGGGCTCCAAGCGGGCGGCGTTCCAGTTGCACCTGACCCAGGTCATCGCCATCGGACCGGACTCACCGGCGCAGCTGATCCATCGAGACCAGTGGGCGTTCGACTTCTTCCCGTTCCCCGCCGGGACCGACGTGCAGTGCAACACCATCTGGGCCATGACCGACTTCACCGAGGACAATGGCGCAACGCGGGTGATCGTGGGCAGCAACCACTGGGAAGACCGGTTGCGCCCCGACCCTGACACAGACCGAGCCGGCCACCATGAACGCAGGGTCGGTGCTGTTCTACACCGGGTCGATCTACCACGGGGGCGGCGCCAACCGCAGTGCCGAGACCCGCATCGGGGTGAACCTGACCTACTGCCGCAGCTGGTTGCGCCAGGAGGAGAACCAGTACCTGGCCTGCCCGCCCGAGGTGGCCCGCACCCTCGACGATGATCTGTTGCGGCTGATGGGCTACAGCCGGGGCGCCTACGCGCTGGGCTATGTGGGCGATCTGTGGGACCCGCTCGACGTGTTGCGCGGCGGCAGCCTGACCCCCAGCATGACCGATGAGCCGATGAGCCGATGAGTCGACCACGAACTGGAGCTATCTGATGCGAGCGGTGATCCTGCGCCGGGGTGAGCTGGTGGTGGACGAGGTCGAGGAGCCGCGGCCCGGGCCCGGGCCAGGCGTTGTTGGAGATCGTGGCCTGCGGGATCTGCGGGTCGGACCTGCACTGCGCCCGCCACGCCCACGCCTTCACCGCCGCCGCCCGGGCCACCGGCATGAGCATCTTCGACTTCGACGCCGACCGTGATCTGGTGATGGGCCATGAGTTCTCCGGCCGGGTCATCGAGTTGGGCGCCGCGCTCGACGACGGTGCCACGCCAACAGCGCGGGAAGGTGATCTGGTGGTGGCCCACCCCATGGTCCGCCAGACCGACGGGTATCATTCCGTGGGGTATAGCAACAGCCATCCCGGTGGGTACGGCGAGCGGGTGGTGGTGCAATCCAGCGGACTGCTTCCCATACCCAACGGTACAGACCCCGCCCACGCCGCGCTGACCGAGCCGTTGGCCGTGGGGTTGCACGCGGTCAACGCATCGAGCGCGGTGGAGCGGGGCAGCGCCATCGTCATCGGTTGCGGTCCGGTCGGGCTGGCCGTCATCGCCGCGTTGCGCTTGCAGGGGGTGCCGCTGGTGGTGGCCGCTGACCTGTCCCCCACCCGTCGGGCCTTGGCGGCAACCATGGGGGCCCATGTGGTGGTCGATCCCCGGGAGCAGGGTGCCGTGGCTGCCTGGCGCGGTGCGGGGGCGCGGGGCCCGGCGGTGATCATCGAAGCGGTGGGCGTGCCGGGCATGATCGCCGCCACCATGCGCCAGGCCCCCTCCCGCAGCGAGATCGTGGTGGTCGGCTTGTGCATGGAGCCGGACACCATCGAGCCCACCGTCGCCATCTCCCGCCAGCTCACCGTGCGTTTCGTGTTGGGCTGGAACGCCGAAGAGTTCGCCGCCAGCCTGGGTGGCATCGCCGAGGGTCGCATCGATGTGGCCCCGCTCATCACCGGCCGGGTCGGACCTGGAGGGCACCGCCGAGGCGTTCTCGGTGCTGGGCCAGCCCGACGAACACGTCAAGATCCTGGTGCAACCGGCGGGGGTTTGATCAGCATCTCGCGGAGGTCGTGCCTTGTCAGCGGGGAAACGCTCGCCGGCTGAGCACCGGCAGGACGATGTCGAGGTCATCGGGCCGATCGGCCGGAAGCTGGTCGAGCGGGAACCACTGCACCGGCTGACCGGGTTCCGGGCGGAGCGGGCGTGCTGCGGTCCACGAGGAACAGGTAACCGAGCGTCCAGTGCATGATGGGACGATCTGGCTCCCGGGCACAGCCAACCGCCCGGGACAAGCTGACCGGGTGGTTCACGGCGGCGCCGACGTCGACGCCGGTCTCCTCGATGAGCTCCCGACGAGCGGCTGCGGCTGGTGTCTCACCGGGCTTCAGATGGCCGCCCGGACAGGACCATCCGTGCAGGCGGTGCGACGCCAGCAGCACGTGATCACCAGCCGTGTCCAGCACCCAGGCGATCGCCGTCAGGTGTTCGTCCTCAGCGCCATCGGCCGCGCATCGTTGGAGGGCCGCCGCGAACTGGCGGACATTCGTCTCCACGTACACCCAGGCGTCTCAGGATGGGACCAAGCCACCTCGGCGGGCATCGGCCCATGATCGCCGTGAGCAGGCCCGGCTGGGGTGCTCAGCGACCCGAAGCCGGGTGACGGATCAGCGCCATGGCCTCACCTCGGGCCCGGGCGTCGGAGCGGAACTGGCCCCGCACGGCGGAGGTGACGGTCATCGCCCCCGGCTTGGCGACCCCCCGGATGGACATGCACAGGTGTTCGGCCTCCAGCACCACGATGACGCCGGTGGGGTCAAGCGCCCGTTCCATGGCCGAGGCGATCTGGGTGGTCAGCCGTTCCTGCACCTGCAGCCGGCGGGCGTACCCGTCCACCAGGCGGGCCAACTTGGACAGCCCGGTGACGTGACCCGACGGGCCGGGGATGTAGCCCACGTGGGCCTGGCCGATGAACGGCAGCAGGTGGTGCTCACACATGGAGGAGAAGGCGATGTCCCGCACCAGGATCAGCTCGTCATGCTCAACGGCGAACACCTTGCCCAGGTGATCGGCCGGGTCCTCCTCCATGCCGGAGACCACCTCGGCGTACATGCGCGCCACCCGACCTGGGGTGGCCTGCAGCCCGTCCCGGTCGGGGTCCTCCCCCAGCGCCAGCAGCAGCTCGCGGACCGCCGCGCTCAGCCGAGCGTGATCCACGGGGTGGCTCCGCATCTCGTCCATTC
>CAVZHK010000004.1:0-71834 GCA_963775055.1 uncultured Acidimicrobiaceae bacterium
GAAGGGCGCGGGTGACGCACACCCAGGAATCGTCGATGCGGGATCGCAGATTCCTGGGTGCGATCCCTGGCATCGGCTCGCGGTTTCGCAGGAAGATGGCACCGTGCCCTCCCATGGGTCCTCATCGGGCCCGCCCTCACGCCGCGCCATCGCCGTGGTCCTGCTGGCCGCGGTGTCCCTCTTTGCCGTCAGCAGCGCCGCGAGCTGGCAGTTGGCGGCGCTCGGTGGCGGCTTCATGGCGATCGGCGCCGGCCTGCTCATCGCCCGGACCCTGGGTCGGCGAACCCCTCCATGGGAAGAAGGTCCTGGAAGAAATCCGCCAATGTGACCATTGTCATCTGCTTCTCAGATGACAAGTACGTGTAGGATCTGAGAAATCGATAGGCAAGAGGGCAGACGGTCCGACAGCGTCGTCGGGTCGCCCACCCATTCGTTTCGATCAAACCCACCCCCGCCGGCGAAGGCCGCTGGCGACCCGCAGATCGACACCGAGGAGTGCAAACAACCAATGGCAGGAATCACCGATCCCTTCGAGGACCTCATCGCCGCCGCCACCGAAGGGTTCCCAACCGGCCCCTTCACACCCGGCCAGCGCGCAGCCGCCGCCGCCCACCTGGTCAAAGGTCTGGTCACGTCACCCGCGGCGATGGTCAAAAAGGGCGCCGAGCTGTCCACCCAATTCGCGGCGATCGCGCTCGGCACCTCCGACGTGGCCCCCGAGCCCGGTGACCGGCGCTTCAGCCACTCCGCCTGGCAGGGCAACGCCTTCTACAAGCGCCTGGGGCAGGGCTATCTGGCCTGGCGCAAGGCCGCCTACGAGCTGGTCGATGAGATCGAGACCGACGAGGCCGACCGGCTGCGCAGCCGCTTCCTGACCGGACTGTTGGTCGAGACGGTGGCCCCCACCAACACCCTCGTCGGGAACCCTGCGGCGCTGGAGACGGCGCTGCATACCGGCGGCAAGAGCCTGGTTGACGGGTTCCGCCACGCCGTGTGGTCCCTGCAGCACAACGGCGGGCTGCCGGCCATGGTCGACACCCGCCCGTTCAAGACCGGCGAGACCGTCGCCGCCACCCCTGGAGCGGTCATCTTCCGCAATGAGGTGCTGGAACTGATCCAGTATCAGCCCACCACCAAGCAGGTGCAGCAGCGACCGTTGCTGATCGTGCCGCCGCAGATCAACAAGTTCTACATCCTCGATCTGGCCCCGGGTCGCAGCCTGGTGGAATACGCCGTCTCCCAGGGCCAGCAGGTCTTCATCATCTCCTGGCGCAATCCCAACGCCGAGATGCGGGACTGGGACCTGGACACCTACGTGGCCGCCATCGAGGAGGCCATGGAGGCCGCTCTGGAGATCACCGGCTCGCCTGATCTCAACCTCATGGGCGTGTGCGCCGGTGGCATCACCACCGCCGCGTTGATGGGTCATCTCAGCGCCGTTGGTGACGCCCGGGTCAACACCGTCACGTTCCTCGTCACCGTGTTGGATTGGGACAGCCCCTCCACCGTCGGCTCCCTCACCAGCGGACCCTCGGTGGCGGCATCGATCCAGCAGACCAAGCAGGCCGGCGTGCTCGACGGCAAGGAGTTGTCCCGTTTCTTCACCTGGATGCGGCCCAACGATCTGATCTGGAACTACTGGGTCAACAACGTGCTGATGGGCAAGAACCCGCCGGCGTTCGACGTGCTGGCTTGGAACGTGGACGCCACCAACCTGCCCGCCGGCCTGCACGCCGATTTCTCCACCATCGCCGTCGACAACGCCATGTGCCGGGCCAACGCCGTGGTGGTGGGTGGCGAACCCATCAACCTCGGCAAGATCGAACGCGATGCCTACATCGTGGGCGCGGAAACCGATCACATCACTCCGTGGCAAGCCTGTTACCAAACCACCAAGTTGCTCGGCGGTCGCAGCGAGTTCGTGCTCAGCAACATGGGCCACGTGCAGGTCATGGTGAACCCGCCGGACAATCCCAAGGCCCGCTTCTTCACCAACCCCGATGCCCCCAGCGGCCCCGGTAGCGAGTTGGACGCCGCCGGCTGGTTGGCCGGAGCCAAAGAGCACAAGGGTTCCTGGTGGGAGCACTGGGCGGGGTGGCTCAACGCCCGCTCCGGCGAGCTGCGGCCGGCGCAGAAGACCCTCGGTTCAAAGGTCCATCCGTCACTTGAAGCTGCCCCAGGCTCCTACGTGAGGCAGGAGGCCTGAACCCCGCGGCGGGCGGGGACCCGGTTTCACATCTGCCACACCAGCGAGGTCTGCAATCAGGGGGAAAGAGTCAGCTCCGCACGGCACAGCGCGACCGATCACAGCCAAACACTGTGGTCGGGTCGGCGCTGTGCGAAGCTGCGCGTATGAGAATGGATTCGGAGCCGAGATCGCGACGAGGTGTGAGCCGGCTCCGCATCGACATTCGAAACCACCCCGGCGAGAGCGAGCACCTGCCCTTGGTGCTGCTACCGGGGATCGGTGCCTCACTCGATCTCTACGAGGATTTTCGGGCGGCCCTCTTCGGGCGACCGTCGGTGGGTCTTGATCCGCCAGGCGTCGGCGGCTCGCCACCGGGGTGGTATCCGACGTCCATGGCCGGCTATGCCGATGCTTGCGTGGAGGCTCTCGATGACGCCGGCATCGAGCAGTTCGACCTGCTGGGCCTGTCCTGGGGCGGGGCGCTGGCCCAGGAGTTGACGCTGCGGCACCCCAAGCGGGTCCGGCGGCTGGTGTTGGTGGCCACCATGTTCGGCTTTGGCGCCCTGCCGGGAGATCCGGTCGCCATGAGCATCCTGGCCACGCCCTGGCGGTACTACTCCCCTTCGTACCTGCGCATGGTGGCACCGTTGCTCTACGGCGGTGCCATTCGCTCCGATCCCGGGCTGCTCGACCGCCAGGCCTACCTGCGCCACCGCAACGCCCCTGATCCGCTGGCCTACTGCGCGCAGTTGCGTGCCGTGATGACCTGGAGCAGCGGCCTGAGGTTGCAACGCCTGCAACAACGCACGTTCGTCATGGCGGCGGACGATGACCCCATCATCAACACCGGTAACGCCCGCATCATGGCGTCATTGCTGCCCGACGCCCGCCTCGAGATCGTGCCCGGCGGTGGCCACCTGTTCCTCATGACCGCACCGCTGCAGACCGCGATCTCGGTGACGGACTTCCTCAACGAGGACTGAGCCCAGGGACCCGGCCGACGGCGGTTCGCTGGCACAGCCGGGGTACCACAGCCAGGTTCGTCCGCCGGAGGTTCAGGCCGGACCGGACAGCTGACCCACGAAGCTGGCCAGGACACTCAGCAAGGCCGCCTTCTGGCTCTCGCTCAGACGGTCGTCGGCGCGGATGGCGGCCTCGGTGCCCCGCTGGTTGGTCTGTCGGCTTCCACCCTCGACCCTCCTGACCCTCCTCACCCTCCTGACCCTTCTCGCCCTTCTCGCCCGCTTGGCCGGTATCCGCTGATGACGAAGTGGCGGCGGCGTTGGCGGGGGCCGTCAGGTCGGCCTCGATGGCGCCGGTCAGCCCGATCAGTTGTTCGGCGCTGATGTTCAAGCCCTTGGCGATGGCCCGCAGCGCCCGCAACGAGGGTTCGTGCAGACCCCGTTCCAGTTGGCTGAGATAGGTGTCGGACAGGCCGGTGGTGCGGGCCAGCTGACGTTGGGACAGCCGCACCATCCGACGCTGCTCGCGAATGAAGGCACCCACCGGTGAAAGGTGGGCGCCCCATTCGTTCTCGTCGGTTTCGCTGGTCGAGCTCATCGGCGTTCAGTCAACCACGCCGTGACCCCGATTCGTCACTTGACGGGCGATGACTTCCCGGGGACGGAGGAGGCCACGTCGGCGGCGACCTTGCTGCTGGCCTGGGCGGCAGCGGCGGCCTTGGCCGGCACCGGGGCCCAGATCGAGAGCAGCTCGGTGGTGAAGCTCCGCTGAGCATCGATCAGCTTGGTTGACCAGCTGAACAGGTTGTCCACGGCCGCCTTGTTGGCCTCGATGGCGTCTTCCACCATGGGGGCGCCGGCACCGGACAGCCCGGGCACTGCCGGCATCCCGGGGATGGTGGGCAGGGCGGGGATCTTCTCGAAGCCCTCACCGAAGCGGCCGGCGAGGTCCCGGTTGAGATCCACGATCTTGTTCTGGAAGGACAGGACCTGATCGAACATGGTGTTTTGCAGGTCGGTGACGGTCTGGGCAATGCTCATGAGTTCTCCTGAGATTCGGGGGCGGACACTCTGGGCCGCCAAACGCTTGTGCGCAGTATAGTACGCACCCTGCGCACTCGTAAACCCCCCTGACGAAAAATGTCCGAGTACGGTCCGGTTATGAGGCTCGACCATGAAGACCGCACCGTGAGGACCGCACCATGGACGTCGTGATCCGCAACGCGGTGCTGGCGGACGGCGGCGAACACGGCCAACCCGACAGCTCGGTGGCGCCGCCGGTGGGCATCAACATCGGCATCGAGGGCGGGCGGATCAAGCAGCTCGGCGGGCCCATGTCCGCCCCGACGGAAATCGACGCCGCCGGACGGTACGTGCTGCCCGGCGGCATCGACGGCCACGTGCACCTCACCCCGGCCGGGTCCGACCCCCGCTCCTACCGCTGGTGTGACGACTTCGCCGCCGGTACCGCCGCCGCGCTGGCAGGGGGCGTCACCACCGTCGGCAACATGTCCCACCCGGGCCGGGAAGAGTCTGTGGCCGTCGCCGTCGCCCGGGACGCCGCCGATGGGTTGGCCAACGCCCGCTGCGACTTTTTCCTGCATCCGATCCTCATGGATCCCACTCGGGTCGAGCTTGACGCGCTGGCCGAACTGCACGCCGCCGGGCACACCGGGGTCAAGATCTTCCTGTCCTTCCGTCGCTTCGACCGCGCCGTGGGTGGGTACCTGGAGGCACTACGTGAGATCGGCGCCCGGGGCGGGCTGGCACTGATCCATTGCGAGGACGTGGCGCTGATGGACTGCGCCTGCACCATTCTTAACTTCGAGAAGGAGGCATTCGAGAAGGAGGCATTCGAGAAGGAGGCAGGCAGGAGGAAGGCCGCCTCGGTGCCGAGCACTTCCCCGCCGGTCGACCCGTGGCCGCCGAGCGGGCCGCCACCGAGCGGGCGGTGGCCATGTCCGAGGTCACCGGCTGCCCCATCTACGTGGTGCACCTGTCCTCGCAGCAGGCCCTCGATGCTTGCCGGGCCGGCCAGGCCCGCGGCACCCGCGTGGATATCGAGACCCGGCCCATCTACCTGTTTCTCACCGAGGAGCGCTTCGCGGAGGCCGGCGGTGCCCGTTACGCCGGGGCGCCGCCGTTGCGCCGGGCCCATGACGTGGAGGCGCTGTGGGCGGCGCTGGCCCAGGGCACCATCGCCACCGTGGCCACCGACCACGCACCCTGGAAGCTGGCCGACAAGCTCGATCCGGCCTTCGACGCCACCGACCTGCGTCTCGGCATGTCAGAGCTGGAGACCATGATGCCGATGCTGTGGTGGGCCGGGGTCCGCAGCGGACGCTTGTCGGTCAGCCGTTTCGTGGAGATCACCGCCTCCAACCCGGCCAAGCTGTTCGGCCTCTATCCCCGCAAGGGCACCATCGCCGTGGGGTCCGATGCTGATCTGGTGATCTGGAACAGCGATCAGACCCGCATCATCAACGGAGCCGAGGGGTATTCCAACGCTGATTACTCCCCCTATGACGGTTGGTCGGTCACCGGATGGCCCGATGTGGTGATGAGCCGAGGTGAGGTGGTGGTGCAGGATGGCCGCCTGACCGACGCCGCCCGCCCCGGTCGCGGCCAGCTGGCCCGTCGTGGTCCCACCCAGCGGCGCTGACTGGAAACACACGCCCCCTGCGCCACTCTTCGGAGCCACGATGCGGGATTCGCGCTGCGGCCGGGCATGATCGACACGATGGCTTCGTACCCACGCTCCTCGCCCGATCCGCAGTTGCCTGCCACCCCGGCGTGGCAGGCCATCGGGGATCGCTACCGGTCCCTCGCCGGCGTGCACCTCCGGGAGCTGTTCTCAGCGGATCCCCAACGAGCAACCCGCTATCGCATCGAGGTCGACGGGTTGCTGTTCGACTACTCCAAACACCGCATCGACGACTCGGCCCTGGCGGCGTTGCTGTCCCTGGCCCGGGAGCGGGACCTACGAGGCGCCATCGAGGCCATGTTCACGGGCCAACGAATCAATCGCAGCGAGGACCGGGCCGTGTTGCACACCGCTCTGCGCCGACCTGGCACGGATCAGCTGATGGTGGACGGGCAGGATGTGGTGGCACAGGTCCACGGCGTGCTCGATCACATGGAGCGCTTCGCCCGGGCGGTGCGACGCGGTGACTGGGTGGGGCACACCGATCGGCCCTTCAGCGACGTGGTCAACATCGGCATCGGTGGCTCCGACCTGGGCCCGGCCATGGCCTACGAGGCGCTGGCGGCGTACCGGGAGACGGGCTTGCGGGCCTGGTTCGTGTCCAACATCGACGGCGCCGACCTGGCCGAGGTGCTGGCCGAGGTTGATCCCGAGACCACCCTGTTCGTGGTGGCTTCCAAGACGTTCACCACGCTGGAGACCTTGACCAACGCCCGCAGCGCCCGACGCTGGTTGATCGATCAGCTGGGCAGCGAGAGCGCGGTGGGGCGGCACTTCGTGGCGGTGTCCACCAACGCTGAGGCGGTGGGCGACTTCGGGATCGATCAAGCCAACATGTTCGGGTTCTGGGACTGGGTCGGCGGCCGCTATTCCATGGACAGCGCCATCGGCCTCTCGCTGATGATCGCCGTCGGCCCCGAGCGCTTCCGCGACATGCTCGATGGTATGGCGGCCATGGACCGACACTTCCGGGAGGCGCCCTTCGAGGCCAACATACCGGTGATCATGGCGGTGCTGGGGATCTGGTACAGCAACTGCTTCGGTACCGAGACCCACGCCGTGCTGCCCTACGCCCGGGACCTGGCCCGCTTCCCCGCCTACCTGCAGCAGCTGGACATGGAATCCAACGGCAAATCGGTGGGACTCGACGGCAAACCGGTCGGTATGGAGACGGGGTCGGTGGTGTGGGGCACCCCGGGAACCAACGGCCAGCACGCCTATTACCAGTTGTTGCACCAGGGAACCAGGCTGGTGCCGTCGGACTTCATCGGCTTCGCCCGCAGCGCCTTTCCCCTGGGCGGGGAGCCGGGCGAGCACCACGATCTGCTCATGGCCAACCTCCTGGCCCAGACCGAGGCGCTGGCGTTCGGGCAGGCGGCGCCGAACGGTCAGCCCCATCGCCACTTCGAGGGGAACCGGCCCACGTCAACGTTGCTGGCTGATCAACTGACCCCCTTCACGCTGGGCCAGTTGGTGGCGGCCTATGAGCACAAGGTGTTCACCCAGGGCTGGTTGTGGGCCATCAACAGCTTCGACCAGTGGGGGGTGGAGCTGGGCAAGGTGCTGGCCGGTCGCATCGCCCCGGAGTTGGCGGCGTCACCGGGCACCGCGCTGGGACATGACAGTTCCACCAACGCCCTCATCGAGTGGTACCGGGCCCATCGTGACGGAAGCACCGGTGCGGGACCGGTGAGCTGATGGACCGTTCCGGCGACGATTCGCGGGCTGATGCGCTGGTGATGTTCGGCGCCACCGGAGATCTGGCCCGCAAGAAGCTGTTCCCGGCCTTGTACCACCTGGCGTCAGCGGGGCGGCTCGACCTGCCGGTGGTGGCGGTGGCCCGTTCACCGTGGAGCGACGAGGAATTGCGCAACTACGCCCGCTCAGCGATTCAGGCCGCGCTGGCCGTACCCGACAGTACCGTACTTGATGGTTTGCTGGGTCGGTTAACCATGGTGGCTGGCGAATACACCGACGCCGACACCTACCAGCGTCTGGCCCAATGCCTGGCCGGGTGCCGTTTGCCGGTGCAGTACATGGCCATCCCGCCGGATCTGTTCGACGATGTGGCCTCGGGTCTGGCCGGCGCTGCTCTGAACCAGCGGTCCCGGTTGGTGGTGGAGAAGCCGTTCGGTCGGGATCTGGCCTCCGCGGTGGAGCTCAACGCCATCATCGCCCGCCATTTCCCCGAAGAAGCCATCTTCCGCATCGACCACTATCTGGGCAAAGAATCGGTGCAGGACCTGTTGGTGTTCCGTTTCGCCAACACGTTGCTGGAACCGCTGTGGAACCGCCGTTACGTGGCCTCGGTGCAGATCACCATGGCGGAGTCCTTCGGGGTGGACGGTCGGGGATCGTTCTATGACGGGGTGGGCACCATCCGCGACGTGGTCCAGAACCATCTGCTGCAGGTGCTGGCGCTGCTGGCCATGGAGCCCCCGCTGAGCAGCGACGGTCGGGACTTGCGAGACGAGGTGGGGCGAGTCCTGCGCACCGTTCGAACCATCGCCCCATCCGATGTGGTGAGGGGCCAGTACGAGGGGTATCTGACTGAGCCCGGCGTGGCCGTCGAGTCCCGTACCGAGACGTATGCGGCGATGCGACTGGCGGTGGACTCCTGGCGGTGGGCCGATGTGCCGTTCGTGTTGCGGGCCGGCAAGGCCATGGCCGCCACCGCCACCGAGGCCCTGGTGGAGTTCCGGGCGCCGCCCCGCCTGCTGTTCGCCGAATCCGACTACGTTCCCCACGCCAACCTCATCCGCTTCCGGCTGGGCAGCAACGACGGGGTGTCGATCCACATGCTGGCCAAGGAACCGGGCCCCCGCATGATCGGGCGGGAGGTTGAATTGGAGGTGGACTTCGCCGCCGCGTTCGGCCGCCGCCAGGACGCCTACGAACGGCTGCTGGATGACGCCCTGGGTGGCCTGCCCATGCGCTTCGCCAGCGAGGACACCATCGAACAGCAATGGCGCATCGTGGCCGACGTGCTGCACCCCGGCAATTCCCCGCTGTACCGCTACTCCCCCGGCACATGGGGCCCCGAACAAGCGGCCCGACTCCTGCCCGGCCACGGCTGGCACGAGCCGCACAGCAAGTGACACTTGGTCCCATGGAGCACCAAGTCGATGTGCGACCTCCGCACCCGGGCCCGTCGGTAGCGTGCGGGGATGAGCGCAGGCGGGATCCTTCTCGGCATTGATATCGGGGGCTCCGGCATCAAAGCCGGCCCGGTTGATGTGGCGGAGGGTCGCCTGACAGAAAGCCGAATGCGCGAGCCAACGCCGGAACCGGCCACCCCCGACGCGGTGGCGGACGCGGTGACTGAGCTGGTGGGCCGATTCCAGCTCGATGGCCCAATCGGCTGCACGTTTCCGGGGGTCATCAAGCGCGGCACGGTGTTCACCGCGGTGAACCTGCACCCGGCGTGGGTGGGCATCGACATCGACGGGTTGCTGACCGGGCGCACCCCTGGCCGGCCGGTCACGGTCATGAACGACGCCGACGCTGCCGGGCTGGCCGAGATGACCTTCGGTGCCGGGCGCGGTCGGCGGGATCTGGTGTTGATGCTGACATTGGGCACCGGCATCGGTTCGGCGTTGTTTCACGATGGCCGGTTGGTGCCCAACACCGAGCTGGGCCACCTTTCGCTGCGGGGGCGGGACGCCGAAACCCTGGCCGCGGCCCGGATCAAAGACGAACAGGGTCTCTCGTGGGAGTCCTACGCTGAGTTGGTCAACGAGTACCTGGCGCAAGTCGAGACCGTGTTGTGGCCTGACCTGATCATCATCGGCGGCGGGATCTCCGCAGACCATGCGCGGTGGTTCCATCTGCTGCGGACCCGGGCCGATTTGGCGCCGGCACAGTTGGCCAACAGCGCCGGGATCATCGGGGCCACGCGTTGGGTGGCGGAGCAACGCCCGTGAGCCCGCCGCTGGACGCGGTGGTGGTGGGTGCGGGCCCCAACGGCCTGGTCGCCGCCGCAATCCTGGCCCGGCGGGGTCTGCAGGTGCAGATCATCGAGGCCGGCGCCACCCCGGGCGGAGGCTGCCGATCGGCCGAGCTGACGTTGCCGGGCTTCCTGCATGACCGCTGCGCCGCCATCCACGCCCTCGGGGCCATCTCACCGGCGTTCAAAGAGTTAGGGCTGACCGAGCACGGAGTGCGGTGGTTGCGCCCGCCGGTGGCCTTGGCCCATCCCCTGGACGGCGGCCGGGCCGGGGTCCTCCGGCAGGACCTGGTCGTCACCACCGACGGTCTCGGTCGCGACGGCGAACGGTATCGACGGCTGGTCGAACCGTTGATGGGGCACTGGCCCGAGCTGTCCGACGCCGTCCTGGGGCCGCTGCTACGCCCCCCGGGCCATCCGATGATGCTCGGTTCGTTCGGGCTGCGAGCCCTGCCGCCGGCCAGCTGGATCATCCGTCACTGGTTCCGCACGCCGGAGGCCCAGGCCTTGTGGGCGGGGGCCGCGGCCCACGCGGTGTTGCCGTTGACCCGTCCGCTCACCAACAGCTTCGGCCTGCTGCTCAACGCTGCGGTGCACCTGGCCGGGTGGCCGGTGGCGGAGGGCGGCTCCCAACGGATCCCCGATGCCCTGGCCGCATTGGTCCGCCAGGCTGGCGGGGAGATCGTGTGTGACCAGCGCGTCGACCGGCTGGAGCAGCTGCCGCCCTCCCGGCTGGTGTTGTTCGATCTGGCCGCCAGCCAGGTGCTGCGCCTAGGCGAGGACCGCATGGCACCCCGTGTTCGGCAGGCGTTCCAACGCTTTCGTCACGGGCCGGGTGTGTTCAAGGTCGACTACGCGCTGGACGGGCCCATCCCGTGGGCCAACGAGGATTGCCGCCGGGCCGGCACGGTGCACGTGGGGGGCGATGCCACCGAGGTGATGGCCGCGGAAGCCGAAGTCGCCGCCGGTCGCCACCCCGATCGACCCTTCGTGTTGGTGGCCCAGCAAGATGTGGCCGATCCCGGCCGGGTTCCGCCGGGCAAGGCCGCTCTGTGGGCGTACTGCCACGTACCGGCCGGTTCCACCGTGGACTGCGGGGCCGCCATCGAAGCCCAGATCGAACGCTTCGCACCGGGTTTCAAGGATTTGATCCTGGCTCGCCACCACACCAACTCGGTGCAGCTGGAGGCCTACAACCCGTCCTTCGTGGGCGGTGACATCGCAGGCGGTTCCCATGGCGGACGCCAGCTGTTGGCCCGACCCCGCCTCAGCCTCCGTCCATACCATCTGGGATGGGATGGTGCGTTCCTCTGCTCGGCGTCCTCGGCCCCCGGCGCCGGGGTGCACGGCATGGCCGGCTACCACGCGGCCCACGCCGCGCTGGCCTCCATCGGGGCTTGAAACGGGTACGGTCGAGCCATGAACGAGCGGTACACCCACGGCCACCATGCTGCAGTATTGGCGGCGCATTCGGCCCGGACCGCGCTGAACTCCGCGGCGTTCCTGTTGCCACACCTGCGACCCGATGCTCAGCTGCTCGACGTGGGGTGCGGGCCCGGTTCCATCACCGTTGATCTGGCCGTGTTGGTGCCGCAGGGCCACGTCACCGGGATCGACGCCGTGGCCAACGTGTTGGACCAGGGCCGCGCCGCCGCGGTAGCTCGCGGCCTCACCAACATCACCTTCGAGCCGGCGGACACCTACGCCCTGCCCTATCCGGACCACAGCTTCGATGTGGTCTACGCCCATCAGGTGCTGCAGCACGTGGCCCGTCCCGTGGAGGCGCTGCGGGAGATGCATAGGGTCCTGCGTCCCGGCGGGTTGGTGGCGGTGCGGGACTCCGATTACACCACCATGGTCCACGCGCCGCACGACCCACGCCTGGACCGCTGGTTGGCGCTGTACTTCCAGGTGGCCCGCAGCAACGGCGGCGAACCCAACGCCGGCCGGTTCCTGCGGGGCTGGGTGCAGCAAGCCAACTTCGTGGAGGAGGTCGCCACCGCCTCGGCCTGGTGCCACGCCAACCCCGAGGCCACCACCACTTGGGGTCACCAGTGGGCGGCGCGGGTCAGCGAGAGCGCCTTCGCCGAACAAGCCGTGGCGATGGGCGCCGCCACCCCGGCCGAACTGGCCGACATTGCCAACGCCTGGCGCAGCTGGGCCGCCAAGCCCGACGCCTTCTTCGCCTTCGTCCACGGCGAGGTCATCGCCCGGAAGGCCTGACCCACACCCCCGGGCGACAAGGGACCGCGGGGAAGGCGACTAGCCGGCGGAGTCCAGGGCGGCGATCAGTTCGCTGATGGCGGCGGCGGCGAACGCCACCATGTTGGCGGGGCGGTCGCTGGAGCCGGTCAGGACGTTGCGGGCCCGGGAAACGGGACCAACGACCGCGACCCAGGCGTGGCCGTTGGGGTCCCCGTAGCGATTCGGGGTGGGCCCGGTGGCGCCGGTCTCGCCGGTCCCCCACACCGCCCCCAGCCGACCGCGGATGGCCTGCGCCTGGTAGCGGGCGAAGTCCTCGGTGGCGCCGCGCAGACCGACCGGCGGATCGACCACCCCGGCCAGCAACGCCTTGGATGCCGCCAACGTGTACACCACGGTGCCGCCCAGGTAATACGCCGACGCTCCCGGGACCGACAGCAGCGCCGCCGAAACCAGGCCTCCGCCGGCGGATTCGCACACCGCCACCGTCTCGCCCCGGGCCACCAGCAGCCCCGCCGCCCGTGCCGCCAATCGCTGCAGTTCCTCGTCCACCGGTCTTCCCCCTGATCGGAGGCCGACCCTAGCCCGCCCTAGCCAGACGGCTGGCGGGTGGCGGCGGGCCGGCGACGGCCACCAGTGCGGGCCCCGACCCGGCCGGTCAACAACGCCACGTCGATGCCGCCGTTGTTGAAACGCAGCCGCTCCTCCAGGGACAAACCGCTGTGGGCCGCCAGGTGCCGGTCGGCACAGAGCAGACCCACCGACCAACGCGGCACCGCGGTACGCAACACCTCACCGAAGCGGGCGTAGAGGTTGCGGAGGTCCTTGCCGGCGGACACCCGTCCCCCCCACGGGGGGTTGGTCAGCACCCAGCCCCGCTCCCCGCCATCGCCACCGTCGCCCGGCCACGGCGCCAGGTCCGACACGGATCGTTGCTCGAAGGTCACCAATTCGGCCACCGCGGCCCGTTCGGCGTTGGCGGCGGCGGCGGCCACCACCCCGCCGTCGCGGTCCGAGCCCACCAGCCGAAGTGCCAATTCCTCGGGGTCGCGTTCGGCCTCCACCGCCTGGCCGATGACACTGGCCCAGGTGCCCGGCTCGAAGATTGGCCAGTCGAAGAAGGCGAAACCGCGCAGGAAACCGGGCGGGCGACCTAACGCCGCCAACGCCGCCTCGATCACGATGGTGCCGGAACCACAGAACGGATCGAGCAACGGTTGGGTCGGGCGCCAATCGACGGCGGCCAACATCGCCGCGGCGACGTTCTCCCGTAGGGGTGCTTTGCCAACCTGCTGCCGCCAGCCCCGCTGATACAACGGCGTGCCGGATAGATCAACGGACACGGTGAAGTGGTTGGCCACGTTGCGCACCACGAGCAGCTGCCCCGCCGGCCCCTCGTCGATCTCGTCGTGGTCGCCATCCTGCGCATCCGTCGGCGCCGGCGAGCGCTCGAGCGGTTCTGGTTCGGGCGGCGGGCCCCACACCCCGTGCAGTCGTTCAGCGATGGCGTCGGTGTGGTACAACGCGGACCGCTGAGACGATACCCTAAGGTATGGCGGGCGGTCACCCAGCCAGCGCTCGATATCGAGCTCCGCGGCTCGGTGCTCCAGCTCGGCGAAGGTGGTGGCGTCGAACGTGCCCACCCGAACCACCACCCGGGTGGCCAGACGGGACCACAGGTTGACGGCGTACAGCTGCCGGGTGTTGGCCCGGAAGGACACCCCGCCACGCTCGCCTTTGATGGCCCGCACCCCTAGCGGCGCCAGCTCGGCGGCCAGCAACGGCTCCACACCGGGCGCGCACACCGCGTATCCCTCGTGCAACGGTTTGGAGGGTTTCGACGAGTTCAACGCCTTCGGTGAACGCTCCACGGCGGGGCTCACGGGGCCGTCGAATCAACGTCGACGCCCAGCGACCGCGGCGCGAGTGCCACCACCGCATCCAGCGCCACTGACACCATGTCGTTCAACGATCGCTCTCGTTCCTCGGCGCTGAGGTGGGTGCCGTTGACCAGTTGATCGCTGACCATGCACAACGCCAACGCCTCGGCCCGATGCTGCGCCGCCACCCCATAGAGCGCGGCGGCCTCCATCTCCACCGCTAACACCCCCATCCGACAGGCCGGCTCGTACACCTCCATGGGCGACAGTTCCGACACCGGCGGATAGAACAGGTCCGAGGAGATCACGTTGCCCACATGGGCCGACACCCCCCGAACAGCCGCGGCCCGCACCGCAGCCTCCAGCAACGGATACGCGGCCACCGCGGCGAAGTCGAACCCGCCGAAGCGCTGGCGGTTGATATTGGAATCGGTGCAGGCGCCCAAGGCCACCACCAACGCCCGCAGACCGACGTCGGGTTGGATGGCACCGCAACTGCCCACCCGGATGAGCCGCCGACAACCGAAATGGGTGATTAGCTCGGTGGCGTAGATGCTGATGGACGGCATCCCCATGCCCGAGCCCATCACCGACACGTTACGGCCCCCATACCGTCCGGTATAGCCCAGCATGTTGCGCACCGCGGTCACCTGGCGGGGTGCTTCCAGAAAGGTCTCCGCGATCCAGCGGGCCCGCAGCGGATCCCCCGGCAGCAAAACGTCAGCAGCGAAATCACCGGGTTCAGCGGCGATGTGGGGCGTCGACACCCCGTCACGCTACCGGCCGGGCGCGATGCAGCCCGTCAACAGCGCGGCCGAGCGCATCGACAGCGCTCAGTCGGCGGCGACGGCGCTGGGTTTGAGCAGGGCCTCGAACTGGTCGGCAACGAACGGGCCGATGTGGGCGCTGTCGATCTCGTTGCGTTTGATGGCCCGGCCGCCCAGCACCACCGCCCCCTTGCGCTCCAGCACTTTGCCCAGTCCGGCCACGGTGCCGCCGGGGTTGACGGCGTAGGTGCAGAACACGCTGACGGCCTTGCCCTCCAGCACCGGCAGCTTCTTGAACCGCCCCACCCGGCCGGGGCGCTGGCCGAAGAAGAACAGCCCGTCGGTCCAGGACCCCATGAACACCAGGTCAGCCTGGGACAAGGCGTGCAGGTCCACGTCGGTGACGGGGCAGACGGTGGTGTCCGCCCCCAGGAACGTGGCCGTTCCGCCGATCAACTCGGCCGCACGCTTCGTGTTTCCACCCAGGGATTCGTAGACCACCAGCGCTTTCACGCCGTCTTCTCTAGCAGAAACCGGCTAGCAGGCTCGGCAACCCGCGACGCCCGCCGACCTCATGCCGACACTGGCATTGGGGACACTTATCGCGCCATCGGCCACGAATGTTCGACGTTGGACGTTCCGAAGACCACCCGGCGTCGACAAAGCGCCTGGTCTCGACCGCGCCCACGCGATAACCGTCCCCATCGGAATGGACGAATCGACGTGGATTCGACGAACGCTCGGAGTGTGGCGGTCCGACCACTCTCCGGGCGTGCGCGCCGGCAGGCGGGCGGGCTAGGAGCGTTTTCGTTGCTGGTGGGGCGGGATGGGGAACGACATCGGCGCCAGCGCACCCATGTCAATGTCCAGCAACGTCGGCCCGGGACGCTCCAGGGCCCGCACAAACGCCGGTTCGAACTGCTCGACCCCCACCACCTTTTCCGACGCCAGCCCCATGGCCGCGCCCAGCGCCGCGAAGTCCGGCGTGTGCAGATCCACCCCGGAGCGCCGTTCCAGCACCCGGTCCTGGATGGAACGCAGCACCCCGTACCCACCGTCGTTGAACACGCAGATCACGATGGGCAACTGATACTCGACGGCGGTGGCCAGCTCACCGAGGGACAACATCAGCCCGCCGTCGCCTTGGATCAGCAGCGTCTGTTGCCCACTGCCCAGCGCCGCCCCCACCGCCAACGGCACCCCCGGTCCGATGGCCAACGACGAGGGCCGGATCGAGGTGCGGGGTGCCACGATGGGCAGGACCCGATTGCCCCAGAGGTAGGCCGGCACCGTCGAATCGCGCACCACCGGCGAGTCCGCTGGCAGCAACCGGCGGATGGTGTGGCAGATCTGCCAGTGGTCCACGCCCACCTCCTCTGCGGATTGCTCCAGGTCCGCCTGCACCGACTTGCGGGCCCGGTCCACGTAGCCGTCGTCGATGACCCCGCCCCGGACCCGTTCAACAAGGGCCCACAGCGCGTCGGCGGCGTCGGCCACGATGGGAATGGCGGCTGGGTAGTTCCGCCCGATCACGCCGGGGTCGGCGTCGATGTGGATGAGTTGGCCCGGCATGCGCAGCTGCCAGACCCGGGTCGCGTAGTTCTGGAAGCGGGTGCCGACGGCCAGCACCACGTCGGCCTCGGCAATGATCGGTGACAGCGCCCCCCGCTCGGTGCGCGGCCCCAGGCACAGCGGGTGGTCCTCGGCCAGCGCGCCCCGGCCCTCGATGGTGGTGATCACCGGCGCCCCCAGCTTGGCCACCAGTGCCCCCAGCGCCTCGCTGGCATTGCCAGAGATCACGCCACCACCGGCCCAGATCAAGGGCCGCTCGGCCTCGCTCAGCGCCGCCGCGGCCCGGTCGAGGGCCTCGAGGTCCAGCTCGGGGTGGGTCGGAGGCTGCCAATCAGGGATGGTGACGGACGCCTCCCGATACTGCAGGTCGATGGGGATCTCCACCGCCCCGGGCTGGGGACGGCCGGTCAGGATGTCGGTGGCCACGGCCATGATGGTGGAGGCGATGTCCTCGGTGCGGCGCACGCTCTCCGCCCGCCGGGTGACGCAGCGCAGCATGTCCAGTTGCCGCTCGGCCTCGTGCAGGAACCCCTTGCCCTTGCCGTAGAAGCGGGTCTCGATCTGCCCGGTGATCATCAGCAGCGGCGAGGATCCGAACTGGGCCTCGTAGAGCCCGGCCATGGCGTTGACCGCGCCCGGCCCGGTAGAGGTCAGCACCACCCCCAGCCCTCCCGAGGCCCGGGCGAAGGCGTCAGCGGCGTGGGCCGCTCCCTGCTCGTGGCGGCAACGGACCACGCTGATGATCCCGCCGTGGACCAACGCGTCGTAGATGGGCAGGTTGTGGACACTGACGATGCCGAACACGTGGGTCACCCCCAGTTCGGCCAGGGTGGCGGCAACGGCCTCGCCTCCGGACATCGCGCGTCGTTCCGGTCATGGCCGGAACCTATCGCCCGGCGCGCAAAGGCTGGACAGCGGTGCGAGAATGGTGGCGTCCGTCTCCGAGATACCCTGAGGGGAGCACATGGCCCAGCCTGCGTTCACAACCGGCGTTCCCGTTGCCCGCCAAGCGGCCAACGTCCGCGCCGAGTTCCTGACCAAGGTCTACACCCACCTATTGGGCGCCGTCGGTGCCTTCATCGCCATCGAGATCGCCCTGTTCATGGGTGGTGCCGCCGAGGGCCTGTACAACTTCCTGGCCGGCGGCCGCGGCGGTTGGTTGCTGATCCTCGGTGGGTTCATGGTGGTCAACTGGATCGCCTCCCAGGCAGCCAACAACATCGCCAACCGCCAGGCGCAATACCTGGGCTTGGGCGCCATTGCCGCGGCCGAGGCGGTCATCTTCGCCCCGTTCCTGTACTACGTGTTCAACACCGACGGTGCCGGTACCGTGGCCAGCGCGGCCATCATCACCCTGGTCGGTTTCGGGGCCCTGACCGCGGTGGGGATCTTCACCAGCAAAGACCTGTCGGTGCTGCGCCCGCTGATCATGTGGGGCTCCATTGTGGCGTTGCTGGCCATTGTCGGCTCGGTGATCTTCGGAGCCAACCTGGGCGTGTGGTTCAGCGTCGCCATGGTCGGCCTGGCCGGCGCCGCCATCCTGTACCAGACGCAGACCATCATGAAGCGCTACCCGGAATGGGCCTACGTGGGGGCCGCGGTGGCTCTGTTCGGGTCGCTCATGACCATGTTCTGGTACGTCCTGCGGATCATGTCCCGCCGCTGACTCGTTGTCGAAAGCGTCGAAGGCGACCGTCCCGGTTGGGGCGGTCGCCTTCTTCGCGTCGGTGGTTCAGATGGTCAGATCAGCGAGCGATCACGCGGCGTCGAGCAGGGCCCGAGCGAACGCCGCCTGCTCGGGACCACGCAGCTTGGCCAGCGCCTGGCGTTCGATCTGGCGGATGCGGTCCGCTGACAGGCCCAGCTCGGCGCCGATGTCGGCCTGGGTGGCGGGCGGGCCGTCGAAGCCGTAGCGCTTGCGCAGCACGAACCGCTCCCGATCTTCCAGGCTGGACAGCAGCCGGTCCAGTTCCGAGGGCACCAGGTTGGCGATGGCGGTATCGGAGGGGTTGTCGGCCTGCTGATCAGCCACCAGATCGCCGCGCACCGCGTCACCGTCACCGACCGGCTCATCCAGCGAGGACGGCTCGGTCAGGTACCGGCGCAGCAGAGACACCTGCTCCACGGTGACCAGCGCCTCACGGGCCAGTTCCTCGATGGTGGGCTCGCGGCCGAAGCGGGCTTCGAGCTCCAGACGGGCCCGCTGCAGCCGCAATGCGTCATCACGGACGGGGGCCGGCAAGCGCACCAGGCGGCTTCCCGCCACCACACCACGCTGGATGGCCTGGCGGATCCACCAGGTGGCGTAGGTGGAGAACTTGAAGCCTTTGCGCCAGTCGAACTTGTCCACAGCGTGGATCAGACCCAGGTTGCCCTCTTGGATCAGGTCCAACAGCGGCATGCCCGAGGATTGGTAGGCCTTGGCGATGGACACCACCAGCCGCAGGTTGGAGGTGACAAAGCGCTGGTGGGCGTCATGGCCCTCACGCACGGCGCGGCGCAGCGTTCGCCGACGGCCGGGACTGAGGCTCCCGCCGGACTCCAACTCGGCTTCGGCGTCACGGCCGGCCTCGATGCAACGGGCCAACGTGGCCTCGTCGGTTTTGGTCAGCAGCGGGTAGCCGCCAATCTCGTTGAGGTAGACCCGGACAAGGTCTTCCGTCATCTGTTCAGTTGATGGCACGTTTCAAACTCTCGGGGGTTAGGCGGCCCGGTTGTGGGGGGAACCGGAGTACCGTTTGTAGATCCTCGTCAACGTCTGTGCGGATGCAGGTGTTCCCACCGGGGGTGTTGTTTCCCTGACGGTGACAAACCCAAACCGGGTTCGCCACCTCACTTCTGATCGATGTGCAGGGCTATTTGGGGGATCCGGGGGAACCTGACGATCGCTGGCAGATGTGACGAGCGGGAAAGGCAGACGTCTTGTGGGGAACGGACGTCTAGTATGGCCGCTACGGACCGGTTTGACCAGCGCCTTCTCGCGTCCGTGGTCCGGTTGCGACAGGAGTCACAGCTCGGTGGCCACGGTGAGCGTTGGTGCGGTCATTGCGGGAGAGCTCAGCGGCCGTGGAAAACCGGCTCCCTCTTGTCGACGAAGGCCTGGGCCGCGTTGGCGTGGTCCTCCGTTTGACCGCAGTGCTGGTGGTGCGTCACCTCGAGGTCCATGCAGTCCCCAACGTCCACCCCAGCGGCGGCCCGGTTGATGTTCTCCTTCATGAAGCGGTAGGCGATGGACGGCCCGCTGGCCAGACGGGCGGCCACGGAGCGCCAGCCGACCTCGAGCTGATCGGCGGGGAACACCTGGTTCACCAGGCCGAGCTTCTGGGCCGTGACCATGTCGATCCGGTCGGACAGGTAGTACAGCTCCTTGGCCTTGGCCGGGCCCACCAGCTGGGTCAGGAACCAGGTGCCGCCGTAGTCCCCGGAGAAACCGACCCTGGCGAAGGCGGTGGTCATCACGGCGTTGTCGGCGGCGATGCGCAGATCACAGGCCAGTGCCAGGGACAGTCCGGCCCCCGCAGCGGCCCCGGGCAGCACGGCGATGGTCGGTTTGGGCATGGCCCACAACGCGCCCGAGGTGGCCCGCTGGTCGAGCCGTTGCAGGTGAACCCGCTCATCCAGGCTGACCTGGCGCTCGCCAGCACCGCCCTCGGCCATGCTCTTGACGTCTCCGCCGGCGCAGAACGCTCCCCCGGCCCCCGTCACCACCACGCAGCGCACATCGGGAGCGGTGGCGCAATCCTCCAGCGCCCGGCGCATACCAGCCAGCATGTCCCCGGACAGGGCGTTGCGGCGTTCGGGGCGGTTGAGGGTGAGGGTGGCGATGCCGTTGCCGACCTCGGCCCGGAGGTGGTCCGTCCCGGTGTCGATGCTTCGGGGGCTCCCATGGTCACTCATGGGTGGGACCGTAGTGCCTGGCCCCGCTGACCGGGCGGTTCCACCCTGGCCGCCAGTGCTGTGGCCAACCCCGACAAGATCACCAGGACCACCACCACCCGGGTGTAATTGCCGGCGGCATCGAACAACAGCCCGGCCACCAATGGCCCGGCGGCGGTGGCCGCGGTGGTACACGCCGACAGGATGCCGCTGAGGGTGCCGTAGTGGCTCGTGCCGAACAAGTCCGCCACCAGGGTGGCCCGCAGCAGGGTGCTCATGCCCCGACCCATGCCGTACAGGGCGACGAACACCCACACCACGATCACGTGTCCGGCACCGCTCAACAGCCCCACGCCCGCCGTCATGGATCCGAACACCACCACGATCATCGCCCGGCGCGACACCCGCGCCTCCAACGGGGCGAACAACAACCGACCGGGAAGCTGCATGGCGCCGAGCGTCCCGGTGGCCGCGGCGGCGAACGCCGGCGAGTGGCCCTTTCCCACCAACAGCGCGATCTGATGCAACGCCAGCCCCGACAGCGTGAAGGAACTGGCCACAAAGGCTCCGGTGAGGTACCAGAAAGGCGCCCCCCGCAACGCCAGCCTGACCGGGCTGCACGCTCCTGGGACCCGTACCATTTCGTCTGGTACGTCCCCGGGATCCCTTGGACTCAGCGGTTCCGTCCCGGTCACCGGGCGTGGCGGGGGCCGCAACACGATGGCGTGCAGCGGGATGGTGATACCGCCCAGTATGACCGCCAGGATCACCAGCGCCCGCCGCCAGCCGTAGGTTTCGATCAGGTGGTTCTCGAGCGGCAGGAAGATGGTCGAGGCCAAACCCGCCACCAATGTCACCGCGGTGAGCGCCCGGCGGCGGCCGGTCACGAACCACTTGGTGATCACGGTGAACGCCGGTTCGTACAGCACGGTGGCCATGACGATGCCGAGGACACCCCACAACACCACGAACTGGCCCAGCTGACGGACCTGGGACCACGCCAGCACCCCCACCGTGGCCAACACCGAGCCCGTGGTCATGAGGGCCCGGGGGCTGTGACCATCCAGCCACCGACCCACCGCCATGGCTGCCGCCCCCTGGCACAGCAACGCCACCGAGAACGCCGCGGAGATGGCCCCCACCGACCAACCGAGGTCCTGGGAGATGGGCTGCAGAAACGCTGTGAACCCGTAGTACAACACCCCCCAGGAGACGGTCTCGGTGACCGCCAAGGTGGCCACCGTGGCACGGGCCCGGCCCGAACGTTCGATCGGAGGGGCCGCGTCGGCCAGCGGGGCCGGGCGCACCCCCCGGTCCGTCACATGCCGCTGGCGGCCAGGGCGTCCACGATGCGGCGCAACGCTCCGGCCAGCTCCGGATGAGCGGTCTCGAAGTGCACCGCGGCCTCGTTCACCCGATCCCGGAGGTCCTCGTGGTCTTCCTCGTCCGGGTCGGCGTCAATCGAGCGCTGCACGTGATCGTGCAGTTCCCGGGCACGATCGTCTTCCACCAGGTGCAACCGGCGGGCGACGTCTTCCAATTGGGCGCGAAGGTCCATGCCGGCCCGATCATAGCGATGGTGCGCCGGCTCCAATGGCGAGCGCTGAAACGGTGACGCCGACGGTGATCACGACCGGTCAGCATACCGGCCGGCATGGTCGGGCTCCCGAGACGTCTCGGCCGGTGGTTCGGTACGTTCCGGGTGACGCTCGGGCCGTCCGGAAAGGTCATGCACACCCTTTTCGTCTGTTTCCGCGGCGAATCATCCGCCAAAGGACGACCTGAAGTCGAGCCATCGACAGCGTTCACCTGAACGGTGGTTCCAATGAACTGCCGAATGTCCGGCAGGCACACGTCGGCCCGTCGCCAGCCACCCGAATCGACCCGCAGACACCGACCGTTCGTGAACCGCCGTCAACGCCGGCCCACCGCGAAGACTGGGGCAGGCGGCGCGGCGGATATGTCAGTGGGCCGGGCCTGAACGTGGTCGATCCCGGGGGATGCCGGCGGCGTCGGCGGCCTGGCCGTACCATTGCGCCAGCACGGCCAGGGTGGCGTGGGCGTTGAGGCCGCTGGGGTTGGGCAGCACCCACAGCTCGCAATCGGCCAGGCGATGTGGCTGGGGGCCGACCGTGGTGGCCGGTAGCCCGAACGCCAACCGGTAGGCGCTGATCCCGAGCACCGCCACCACCAGGGGCTGCAGCCGCTCGACCAGTGCCGTGAGCCGCTCGGCGCCTTCACGCAGCTGCTGGCGGGTCAGCTCATCGGCACGGGCGGTGGCGACTGGTGAGATGTTGGTGATGCCGACGCCGATCGAGCGCAACAGGTCGGCGTCTGCGGGCGCCATGCCACCGCTGGCGTCGATGCGATGAGGGGTGATGCCAGCGGCGTGCAGGGCGGGCCAGAACCGATTACCGGCACGGGCGAAGTGGGCATTCACCGCCGCGGTCCACAGGCCGGGGTTGATGCCCACGATGAGCAGACGGACGTGGTCGCCCAGCAGATCGTCGACCGACCGACCGGCGAAGGCGGCGAGCTCGGCCTTGCTGAAGCGCTTCACGGTGGCAGTCTGGCGTGGAACACTGCTGCTGTGGATGCTCTCGCCAGACTGCTCGACCGCCAGGCCATTGAAGAAGTCCTCGCCCTGTACTGCCGGGGCGTGGACCGCTGCGATGTGGACACCCTGACGTCGTGCTATCACGCTGACGGCACCGACGATCACGGCACGTTCGTGGGCAAGGGGCATGAGTTCGCGCTGTGGGCCACCGCGGGGGCCGCCAAGGTGTGGGCCGCGTCCTCACCACAGCGTGCACAACGTGTTGATCGAATGGCTGAACGATGACACCGCGCAGGTCGAGAGCTACGTGCTGGGATTCAACCAGCGCCAGTCCGCGACACCCGACGGTGACATCGAGCTGTTCGCCGGGCGCTATCTCGACCGTTTCGAGCGACGTGACAGCCGCTGGCGCATCGCCCATCGCCTGGCCGTGCGTGATGTCGACACGTTGGTCCCCCGTCGCCGCTGGGCCGGCAAGATCATCGCAGGTGCCCGGAAACCCGAGGACCCGCTCTACCATACCGATCGGTAGGTCAAGCCCTGGCGTCCACCACACTCACCCCGGGGTGAAGCGGTAGAGCGCGCTGCCCTGGCCGGTGTCGTCCCATACCACCCGGACCCGTTGGCCCACCGCCAATGTCTCGGGATCACAGTCCACGATGTTGGTCATGACGCGGGGGCCCTCGTCGAGCTCCACATAGGCCAACACGTACGGCGTGACGTCGCGATAGTGACCTTGGCCCTTGCGAGTGATGGAGAAGCTGTAGATGGTCCCGCCACCGCTGGCGTCGATCCAGGACACGTCGGTGCTGTGACAGTCGGGGCAACGGGTGCGGGGGTACCAGATCACGAAACCGCAGGCGTTGCAGCGCGGCAGCACCAGACGCCCCTCGGCGGTGGCGTCCCAAAACGGTTTGGTCTCGCTGTTCACCCTCGGCGTACTGATCGGTAGGTTGCTCACGCGTCCTCCTGTCCCAGGATCAAGGTGGCGGCGCCAGTGCGGGTACCGAGGTTGCCGCCCGTGCCATGGGCCAACGCCAGCCGGCAGTTCGGAACCTGCACCGCGGCGTGGGCCTCGCCCCGCAACTGGCGCACAGCCTCGATGATCTTGGTCATGCCGCCCCGGTTGCCGGGATGGTTGTTGCTTAGTCCGCCCCCGTCGGTGTTGAACGGCAAACGGCCTCCTGGGGACACCAGGCCACCGTCGGACACGAACGCCCCACCGCCACCCTTCTCGCAGAACCCGAGATCCTCGATGGTCTCCAGCACGGTGATGGTGAAGCTGTCATAGATCGAGGCGTAGTCGATGTCGGCGGGGGTCACGCCAGCCTCTTCGAAGGCGGTGGGTCCACTCCTGCGGGCGCCGGTGTAGGTGAGATCGATGCGACCCCGATCACTGTGCTTGACCACCTCACCGTGACCGAGCAGCTTCACCGCCCGCCGACCACCACCCAACGAACGGGCCACGGATTCGTTGGTGAGCACCACCGCGCCGCCACCGTCGGTGATCACGCAACAATCCAGGCGATGCAACGGATCGGCCACCATTGGGGAGTCCAGCACCTCCTCGACGGTCACCGCGTCGGGCAGGAACGCCTCAGGGTTGTGGCTGGCGTGGATGGAGGCTGCCACCTTGATCTCGGCCAATTGCGCGCTGGTGGTGCCGAACTCATACATGTGACGCCGGGCGGCGAGCGCGTAGGTGTTGGGCACCGTGATGCCCCAGGGGTTCTCGAAGGCCCCCTCGGGAGCGGAGCCGAACCCGCCCGACCCGCCGGGACCGTTGCCGCCGGTGCGGGGCTTGCCGGCCATGGTGATCAGCGCCACCGAGCATTTCCCAGCGGCGATGAGAGCGGCGGCGTGCCCGGCGTGGAACAGGTAGCTGGATCCGCCGGTCTCGGTGGACTCGATGATCTTCACGTTGAGACCGAGATAGTCCGCCATCGACAGGGCGCCGAAGCCGGGGGCGTCGCCGGCGCAGAAGTAGGCGTCGACATCACCAAACCCCAAGCCGGCGTCGGCCAGGGCCCCGGCGGCGACCTCGGCGTGGACCTGCGGCAACGTGAGATGCGGGATGTCCCGCAGCGGATGCTCGAACGCACCCACGATGTAGGCCTTGCCCCTGATGCTCACCGCGCTCCTTCCGTGCGTCGCTCCCCGTTGCGAAGCCGGCTCACCCTAGATCATCGGCCGGGAGCGCTCGACCCTGCGCTCAGCGGCCGGTGAAGGTGGGGGTTCGCTTCTCGGTGAAGGCCTTGGCCGCCTCGCGATGGTCATCGGTGCGGGCGGTGATGGTCATGGCCATGGCCTCCCCGTCGAGGCAGGTGCGCAGGTCGTTGGTGATGGCCCGGTTGAGGTTTTCCTTCATGTAGCGGTAGGCCACCGTCGGTCCCGCGGCGAATCGTCGGGCGAATGCATGGGCGGCGTCGGCGAATCCTTCGTTGGGGAACACCTTGCTGACCAGACCCAGCCGCAACGCCTCCTCCGCCCCGACCCGGTCATTGCAGAGGTACAGCTCCCGGGCCTTGGCCGCGCCCACCAGTTGGGTCAGGAACCAGCTGCCGCCGAAGTCACCGGAAAAGCCGACGTTGGAAAAGGCGCTGAGGAAGAACGCCGAGGTCGACGCCACCCGCAGATCACAGGACAGGGCGATGGACATGCCGGCTCCGGCGGCGGCACCACCGAGCGCGGCGATGGTCACCTTGGGATGTTCGTGCAACGCCGCGGAGACCAACGCCTGACGTCGACGCAGGTCCGCCACCGACGCCTCGAAGGAGGTGCGCTCCCCCGCCGACTCCGTCACGGCCCGGCTGGCCCGGGCGGCCTGTGCGCCCACGTCGCCCCCGGCACAGAACGCCCGACCGGCCCCGGTCAACACGATGGCGCCGACCCCATCATCCGCGGCGAGTTGCGGTAGCACCGCGCCCAACCCGTCGAAGATCTCCGGATGCAGCGCGTTCATCCGCTCGGGCCGGTTGAGCGTCAGGGTCGCCACCCCGTCGGCGATCTCGCCGAGCAGGTAGCCGGTGCCGGTGTCGATGGTGCGGGTGTCTGACATGGCCGCACCCTAATTCGCTTGCTGTTCGACATCGCCCCGGACGCGACCGCACCCTCATCAAGCGAATCGATATCGAATCGCCGATGAGGGTGCGAGAAATCAGGCCTTGGCGGGTTGGGGCACGATGCGTAGGTACGGCTTCAGCGTCTTCCAGCCGTTGGGGTACTTCTCACGGGCCATCTCATCGGTGACGGCAGGCACGATGATGACATCGTCACCGTCCTTCCAGTTGACCGGGGTGGCCACCTGGTGCTTGGCGGTGAGCTGCAGGCTGTCGATCACCCGCAGCACCTCATCGAAGTTGCGGCCGGTGGACGCCGGGTAGGTGATGGAGAGCTTCACCTTCTTGTCAGCGCCGACCACGAACACCGAGCGCACCGTCATGGTGTCATTGGCGTTGGGGTGGATCATGCCGTAGAGGTTGGACACCTTGCGGTCAGCGTCACCGATCATGGGGAAGTTCACCGCCGTGCCCTGGGTCTCCGCGATGTCTCCCTCCCAGCGTTGGTGGGATTCAACGGGGTCCACGGACAGCCCGATCACCTTCACATTGCGCTTGTCGAACTCACCTTTGAGCTTGGCCACCATGCCCAACTCGGTGGTGCACACGGGGGTGAAGTCCTTGGGATGGGAGAACAGCACACCCCAGCTGTCACCCAGCCACTCGTGGAAGTTGATGGTGCCCTGCGTGGTGTCAGCGGTGAAGTCCGGGGCTTCGTCGCCCAGCTGAATGGCCATTGGTGGGGTCCTTTACATATCGAATGGGAGTACGCGGTCATTGAATCCCGACCAGCTTGGTCGACATTAGCATGACGCCCGGCGTGAGGCCTCAGGCCGGCGACCCCATCCGGTCGAGCGCCCCGATCACGTCGGCCACCACGTCCTCGGTGCCCTCCAAACCGCAGGACAAGCGAATGGTGCCGGGGCCGATGCCCGACTGCACCATCTCCTCATCGGTAAGCCCGGCGTGGGTAGTGGACGCCGGGTGGGTGACCAAGGTCTCAGGACCCCCGAAGGACGTAGCAGCGAGGCACAGCCGCACCTCCTGCATGAAACGCTGACCGGCCGCCAGCCCGCCAGCGAGCTCAAAGCTCAACAATCCACCGGGTACCCGCAACTGTCGCTGCGCCAACTCGAAGCGGGGATGGGTCGGCAAGGACGGATGGCGCACCTCGCTGACCTCCGGATGGACCTGCATGGCCAGGGCCAACTGCGTCGCGGTGGCGCTCTGCTGGCGGAGACGAACGCCGAGCGTGCGCAGTCCCCGAAGAGCGTTGGTGGCGTCGTAGGGCGAGGCGGTGGCGCCCTGCAACACCGCGAAGCCCCAGATCCACTCGATGAGGTCGCGGGCACCGGCCACCACGCCGAGCACCGCATCGTTGTGACCGGCCAGGGCCTTGGTGGCGGAATGCAACACCAGATCGATGCCGTGGGAGAGCGGCTGCTGGCCGAGCGGGGTGGCCAAGGTGGAATCGACCACCTTGATGGGCCCCTGTATGGCAGCCAACTCGTCGAGATCCACGAGATCAAGGCGGGGATTGGCCGGCGTTTCGGCCAGCAGCAACATCGTGCGACCGGGTTGCACCGCCGCCGCGAAGGCGCCCGGTTGGGTGCCGTCCACAAACGTCACCTCGATGCCGAAGCGGGGACACACGCCGGCCAGCAGTTGGGTGCTGGCGCCATAGCACTGGCGTTGGGCCACGATGTGACTGCCGCTGTTGCACAAACCCAGCACCACCGCACAGAACGCCCCCATCCCGGAGGCAAAGGCCATGGCCGCCTCGGCACCTTCGAGCTCGGCGATGGCATCTTCGAACGCTCGCACCGACGGATTGCCGTGGCGACCATAGAAGCGGGTGGTGCGGGGGCGCATGGCCTGTTTGCGGGCATCATCGAGGGACGCCATCTCGAAGGTGGAGCTGGCCCAGATCACCGGCGCCAGCGCGCCACCGTTGTCGGCCCTGCCGGACCGCACGGCGATCGTGTCCTGACTCGCGCCGCTGTGCTGGCTCGCGCTGCTGTCCTGGTTGACGCGGTCTGGTCCGGCCATGACGCGACTCGCTTTCGTGGGACGGACGCTCCGCCGAGGTGGCGGCCGGCCGGCGGAGGACCTTGACGGGCACCGTCGCGGATGCGTCGCCGAGGACCGACGGGGGCCGTTCCGTGGACACTTGTTTGCCCTTACTCGGGCCGCATCCCACCGCCGGAGCGATGGCAGGCACCTTGGGTGTCCGTCCCAGGTTGCCGGACCCGGCGAACCGGGTCTCTCCTGATGTGACCACTTCATGAAAGCGGTTGGGGGCGACGCAAGTCAACCCGCCGGCCCAACCCGCCGGCCTGAACGTGTTCGACGGGAACCGGAAGGGGCTGTCAGCATTCGGGGCAATGGTCGACGGAATGGATGGTTCGCACCCCACCGTGGTCCACGGTCTGTTGTTGCACGGCCACGACGAGGTACCGGACTCGCTGGCGGCGGTGGCGGCGCGCTGGCAACAAACACACGGGCTGGTGTTGGCCCGTCCGGCGGCACCATTGCTGAGCGATGAGGCGGGGGAGGGTCGCGCCTGGTGGCGCACCGATGAGGAAGGTCCGGGGGCCGACACGCTGCAGGCGTTGCTGGACCTGCTGGCACCGTGGCCGCCGCGCCGGTTGGGCGATCACCCGCTGCCCAATCACCGGAGCGTGCTCATCGCCGGATTTTCCCAGGGCGCTGCGGTGGCGGCGGCGGTAGCGGCGGCCGCGGTGCGGGATCGCTCATTGCAGGATTCGCGGGTGATGGTTGTGGTGGTGGCGGGCTTCCTGCCACAACCACTGGATGTGCCCGCCGCCCCGCCCGGCGCTGATCTGGCGATGCTGGTGATCACCGGCGCGCTCGACGCCGTGGTGGATCCCTTTCACGGTGAGTTGTTGGCCCGCCGCTTCCGCCGCCGGGGTTGGGACGTTGCTGAAGCCAGCCACCCCGGCGGCCATCAATGGGACGGCGCCGTCACCGACATCGCCGCCGCATGGTTGGCAGCTCATGTGGAACAGACCCGCTAACGAGCGAATGGCCCGACGGTCGCGACGTTTCGCGACTCAGGATTCGACGATCTCGATGGCGTGCTCGGGGCAGTTGGCAATGGCCAGGTTGGCCCGCTCCTCGGACCCCGCCGGCACGTCGCCATCGTTGGCGGCGGTGGCGTACCCGTAATCGTCGACGTCGAAAAGTTCCGGCGCCAGCACGTAACAACGGTTGTGGCCCTGGCACTTGTCGGCGATCACGGTGATCTTCATCGGGGTCCTCGAATCTCGGAGCTTGGCGGGGGAATTCGGATGCGTTTGCTGTGTTGCTGAGCGGGCCGAGCGTAGCCAACTGCCGCCAAGCGGTGGATCTGGACCCTCCGATGCGACCGAAACCGGTGCGATACCGACCGAATCTCGCGATGGGGACCGGCGGCCGCATGGGGCTCGGGCCACGGTTCCGGGGCTCCGATGGGCAAATTACCCCCTGAAACAGCAGAATCCGGCCGAAATTCGGCGTCATCGCACGCTTCCGGGCTGGAAGCAGGTAGGTTTTTCCCGCCCGAGGGCACTTTTCCCCCGATAAACCCCCGTTTCGTCTCCCGATGCTTCAGGATTTCACCTGTTTGGTCGATGAACTAGACGGAGACCGACAAGAGGAGACCAGATGAACCGCACCCAGCTGATCGAGAAAATCACCGAGCACACCGGCGTTGAGAAGAAGTCCGTCGCCAGCGTGCTGAACGGACTCGGCGAAGTTGTGCTCGCGTCAGTGTCCAAGGGTGACTCGGTTCTGCTTCCGGGCATCGCCAAGTTCACCAAGGTGAAGCGCAAGGCCCGCATCGGCCGCAACCCTGCCACCGGCGCCGCGGTGAAGGTTCCTGCCAAGACCGTGGCCAAGGTGACCGCCCTGAAGCAGTACAAGGAAACCGTTCTGGGCAACCAGCCGGCGCCGAAGTTGCAGCGTGTCGCCGCCGCCGCCGCCCCGGCCACCACCACCCGCTCCAGCCGGACCGCCGCGGCCACCACCGCCGCCAAGCCCACCCGGGCCCGGGCCGCTGCGGCTGCCCCGGCAAAACCCGCCCGGGCCACCGCCGCCAGGACCGCCGCCAGCGCCACCAAGGCACCGGCCCGCGTCTGCTGCGACCAAGCCCGCGGCTCGTGCCGCGGCGGCCAAGCCGGCCCGCGCCACCAGGACTGCCGCCGCCAAGCCCGCGGCCAAGCCGGCCGCTCGGGCCACTCGCAGCACCGCCAAGGCCGCCGCCCGCCCGGTGGTGAAGGCCACCGCCAAGCCCCGCGCCGCAGCGAAGCCCGTCGCCAAGGCCCCGGCTCGTCCCCGTACCGCCCAGAAGGCCTGATCCCAGCCAGGTAGCACACGTCCCCGAACACCTCACCGAGGGGGCCAGCCCGATGTGGGCCGGCCCCCTCGGCGCGTCCGGGTTCAGCTCCTATGCTTTTCTCGTGCTGCCGCCCGCCCACGAGCCCGCGTGCGGCACCGCAGACGTGTCCCCCCACAGGGAAGGGTTCGTGATCGCGCCGGAGTGGGCCCCGCACCGTCGGACCTGGATGAGTTGGCCGGCGGACAACTACGTCCGTGCGGCAGGACCGGCCACGGTGGCGGCGTGGGCCTCGGTGGCAGCGTCGGTGTCCCGATTCGAGCCGTTGTGCGTGTTGGCCGCGCCGTCGCTGGTCCAAGAAGCCCGGGAGGCATGTCCTGCCGGTGCAGAGATCCTTTCCTGCGAACTGGATGATGCCTGGCTGCGTGACAACGGCCCCACGTTCCTCCTGGATGCCAACGGTTCGCTCGGCGCGGCGAATTGGGCGTTCAACGCCTGGGGCGGGCGTTTTCCCTTCGAACGGGACCGCTCGGCCGGTCGTTTCGTGAGCGCCCGTAGCGGAGCCCGTCAATTCTCGTCACGTCTTGCCAACGAGGGCGGGGCCATGGTGACTGACGGCGCCGGGACAGTGATCGTCACCGAGTCGGTGTTGACCAACCCCAACCGCAACCCCGGCTGGGATCGGGCGGGGATAGAGGTCGAGTTGCGCCGGTCTCTGGGCGTGAGCGCCGTGATCTGGTTGCCCCGGGGCCTGCACGCGGACCATGGCCCCAACGGCACCGACGGCCACGCCGATACGTTGGCGGCGTTCGTGGGTCCCGGCGTGGTCGTGGTGCACCATCAGCCCGACCGCAACCATCCCGACCACGAGGTCACGACGGACAATCTGGGCCGGCTGCGCGCCGCTCGCGACACGTGTCGGGACGTCCCCTCGACGTCGTGGTGTTGAACGGTCCCCAGAGTGGACGTGATGATCACGTCGGCCCCGAGAGCTACACCAACTTCGCCTGGGTGAACGGTGCGGTGCTGCTGTGCGGGTTCGATGATCCGGTTGCGGACACCGCCGTGGTGGACACGTTCCGTCGGCTGGTGCCGAACCGGGAACTGGTTCAGATAGACGCCACCGCCATCTTCAACGTCGGCGGCGGGATCCATTGCATCACGTGCCATGAACCGGCGGCCGTCCCGTCCGTACCGTTCGGCATGGCACCTGAACCGGCCGGCCCGTGATGGGCGATCAGCACACCGACCGGTATGACGGGCATGACGGGCATGGCGGGCACGGCGGCGGGGCCCGACCGGTCACCGTGGCGGCGATCCAGATGGGCATGGGGGAAGATCCGAACGAGAACATCGCCACCGCTGAGCGGCTGGTGCGCCGGGCGGCAGCAGAAGGGGCGCAGATTATCGTGCTGCCCGAGCTTTTCGAGCGGCGCTATTGGTGCAAGGACCAGGATCCGGCCCACTTCGCGCTGGCCCAACCGCTGGCTGGGCACCCCACCATCGAGCGTTTCGCGGCGTTGGCGGCGGCGCTGGGGGTGGTGCTGCCCATCAGCGTGTACGAGCGGGACGGACAAGCGACGTTCAACACGGTCGTGGTGGCGGACGCCGACGGTACCCTCCTGGGGCGATACCGAAAGAGCCACATTCCCGACGGCCCCGGCTATCAGGAGAAGTTCTACTTCAACCCCGGCGACAGTGGCTTCGTGGTGTTCCGCAGTGCCTACGCCGCGCTGGGAGTGGCCATCTGCTGGGATCAGTGGTTTCCCGAGGCCGCCCGCTGCCTGGCGCTCGAGGGCGCAGAGCTGTTGTTGTATCCCAGCGCCATCGGGAGCGAGCCAGCCGATCCTGAGGCGGACACCAGCGGGCATTGGCAGCGGGTGATGTGCGGGCACGCCGGGGCCAACCTGGTGCCGGTGGTGGCCGCCAATCGGGTCGGAACCGAAACCGGGGTCAACGCCACCGTCACGTTCTACGGGTCCTCCTTCGTGGCCGACGCCACCGGCCACATCCTCAGCACCGGTTCCCGTGACGGGGAGGGCATCGTCACCGCCACGTTCGATCTGACCGCAGTGGCGACCCAACGGGCGGCGTGGGGCATCTTCCGGGATCGTCGTCCGGATCTGTACCGACGGCTGTTGGCGCCGTGAGCGGGTGCCAACTGAGTGTCATGGACGGGCATGCGCTGCATTGGCGGGACGGGATGGCACACTTGACGTCGGCCGAACGAGCACGGGAGCCCCATGAGTGACATCGAACAGTTGACCACGTCCGGTGCGTGGTTGACGCCCGATGACCTGAACTCCGCACGCGAGCGTCTGCCCATCGTCTATGTGGACGCGGTGCCGGTGCGCGTCGACGATGCCGGTCGGGTGGTGGCCATCGGGCTGCTGTTGCGGGCCATGGCCGATGACACCATCAGCCGGGCCGTGGTGACCGGGCGGGTGTTGTACGGGGAGACCATCCGGGCCGCGCTCCTCCGGCACCTCAGCAAAGATCTGGGTCCGCTAGCGCAGCCGCAGCTGCCACCCAACCCCAGCCCGTTCACCGTCGTGGAGTACTTCCCCGACCCCACGGTCACCGGGTTCGTCGATCCCCGCCAGCACGCAGTGAGTCTGGCGTACATCGTGCCCGTGCTCGGTGAGTGCTACCCGGCACCGGAATCGTTGGATTTCAGTTGGGTCACGCCGACCGAAGCCGCCTCCATGGAGGTTTCCCGGGAGATGACCGGCGGACAGGACCGTCTGCTGCGCATGGCCCTGGCGCATGTCGGTTGCCTGCCATGAGCCCGGCCGGTTGGGGTCCGACTCGGCCGAACGTCAGGTGTCGGTGGGGATGGCGGATGCGGCCCAGCCGTGCCACTCGTACATGGTGATCTCAATGACGGGCCCGTCGGGAATCCGCTCCCGGTACTGCGGGTAACGGGCTACCAGCAGCGCCACCCGGTGCCCCGGTGGGTGAACCCGCGCCCGCCCCCGGGCCCGCACCCACCACAGCCGATCCCACTCCTGCGGGTCACGATGGTCAAACAGCACGGTGACGTCGGGCTCGGCCTCGATGTTGGCCAGGCGGGCCAGACTCTTGGTCGACTTCGGTTTGTGGTCAACCGCGGTGAGCAACACGTCTGGCACCTCAGCCCAAGCGAACGTGATGGGCACCAGATCGGTTGCGCCGTGGCGGTTCCGGGTGGCCAGCACCGCGAACGGCACTGAACCGGCGAGCGATCGGCATTCCTGCACATCGAGACGCATGTCAGCGAGGCACGGTACTCGTCGACGGAGATTCCCGTCAGCGGCGAGGGGACGGTAGCGTCTGAACCATGTTGGTGGACCGCTTGGACGTATCGATCGAGGCCTTTGCCGCCGGGACGGGCTGGACGGTGCAGCCGCAAGGGGCCTGCAAAGGGGAACTGTGCGTTCCCTTGGCCCCCGGCAGCTTCAACGGCACCTCCATCGACGTGACCGCGGTGGCGGCACGGCTCGGCATGGCGGTGGTGCAGGACCCCACCGACGGACGTTGGGCCATTGGGCCGGAGACCTTCACGGGTAAGGCGTTGGCCACCACCGAAGCTCCGGACCTGCAGCTCGAGACGTTCGACGGTCAGCCGTTCGCGCTGTCCTCGTTGCGTGGCACCCGTACTGTGGTGGTGGCCTGGGCCCCGTATTGAGGTTGCGCCCGTGATCTGCCCGGGTGGCAGACATTGCGCAACGAGGTCCGTCCGTCGGGCGTGGAGATCGTGACCGTGTGCCTCGAGACCCTCGGTCCCGATGAGGGCCGGCCGTTTGTAGACGCCGCTGGAGCTGCCGGTGCTGGCGGACCGGCGCTGCTGGACCGTACCCACCAGCTGGACGCGGCGTTCGGCGTGGTGAACATCCCCAACGCGGTGTGGATCGACGAAGACTTCCGCATCGTTCGCCCGGTCGAACCGGCATGGCCCGGCCCCCGTGACACCACGGCCCGTTCCGCGCTGGCCGGACAGAACGACGCCCGGCTGGCTGACATGGGGGCCGCGGCGTCCCAGATCGTGGCCTGGACCGAGGATCGTTACGCCGACGCGGTGCGGGACTGGGCCGCTCACGGTTCCGGTTCCCGCTTCGTGTTGAGCGCTGCAGAGGTACTGAACCGCAGCGCCGCCCGCACGCTCGACACCTCCGCCGCCGCCGCGCACTTCGAGCTGGCCGCGGATCTTGAGCGGAACGACCGCCACCGCGACGCCGTCGAGCATTTCCGGGCCGCCCATCGGTTGGCGCCGGACAACTGGACCTACAAACGCCAGGCCTGGAGCCTGCAGGGCCCCGAAGGTCCGTACCGACGGTTCTGGCAGGGGCCGCAGGAGGGTCAGGACTGGGAGTACGAGTCGGATTGGTTGGCCGACATCACCGCTGGGGGCGCAGCGGACTACTACGTGCGCACCGAGCTCGATCCCCGCTGACGGGGTGCCCTACCGGCCGATCATCGGCACGTTGGCCTACGTGTGGGACCGGCAGCAGGACACCGTGCTGATGGTGCACCGCAACGCCCGGTCCCAAGACGAGCACCTGGGGAAGTACAACGGGCTGGGCGGCAAGTTGGAATCGCACGAGGATCTGCTGGCCTCGCTGCGACGCGAGTTGCGGGAGGAAGCGGCCATCGAGGTGACCCGGTTCTCCCTGCGCGGCACCATCAGCTGGCCCGGTTTCGGTGCCGACGGGCAGGACTGGTTCGGTTTCGTGTTCGTCGTGACCGAATGGACCGGCGAAGTGCCCTCCGACAACAACGAGGGAACGTTGCACTGGGTGGCCCGAAGCCGGGTGCTGGCCGCCTGCGCTGACGATGCCGTCATCCGGGATGGGGCCGCGCTACCGATGTGGGAAGGAGACCGGTTCTTCCTGCCGTTGGTGTTCGATGACGATCCGCGCCCGTTCTCCGGTGTGATGCCCTATGAGGATGGGAAGCCGACCCGCTGGGAGTACAGCCGATCCTGACCGGGGGACCCCTCAGTGGTCGTGCAACGTGGGCGCCCAGAGCGGTTCGGAGGAGCCCGGCAGCGGCGGCGGTGAGGACCACTGCACCTGCTCGCCGTTGATGGCACCGGGCATGGCCACGTGCTGCAACAGCCCGTACCCGCTGGGAGTGGACCGCAACAGATCCTCCACCTCACCGAAACCGGGATCGTCCACCGTGGCGTCACCGTCCAGTCCCTGTTCGATGAGCCACGCCCGCGGTGGCACTGAGGGAGACCTCGATCTGCCAGGACCCGCCCCGGCGGTGTTGCTGCAACCAGCCGGCGACGGTACCGAGCGCCGCCAACCAGCCCGAGGCGTGATCCAAGGCCTGGCACGGCAAGGACACCGGCCGCTCGGCCCGGGCGGCGTGCTGGGCGGCGTGAGCGATGCCGCTGCAACTCTGCAACAGGCTGTCGAACCCTCGCCGGTGGGCCCAGGGTCCGCCGCTGCCGTAGGCCCGCACGTCGGTGATCACCAGCCCGGGCGACAGCTCAGCCAGCCGCTGCGGGCTGTAACCCAGCCGGGTCAGGGCATCCGGACGGTAGGACTGGACCACGGCATCGGCGTCACGCACCAATGACTCGAACCGTCGACGATCCACGAGCGTGCGCAGGTCCAAGAACACGGAATGTTTGCCGAAGCCGGTGTCCATGACGGTCAGCTCGATCTGCGGCAGATGGGCCGCCGTCACCGCCAGCACCTCCGCCCCGTGCGCTGCCAGCACCCGTGCGCAGACCGGCCCGGCGATGATCCGGGTGAGGTCCAGCACCCGCAAACCGGCCAAGGCGCCCCGGTATCTGCCGGGCCCGGGGCTGCTGGCGGGCCAGGATCTCACTGCGCTGGCCGACTCAACCTGGTCCAGCCGTACCACTGGGTATGCCCGGTCGGCCTTCCCCTGCCCGCTGCGGGCCCATTGGTCCACAGTCCGCAGCGCTGCGGCCACCCCACCGGCGGCGATGATGGCCGACTCGGCCTCAACGGAGGGCACCGTGAGAAGCGCTGCTTCGAACCCGGCACGTTCCGTCGGCCAGGAAACGCCCAACGCGGTGGCGGCGGCGGCGCCGTGATGGGCGAAGTTGGCGTGGACCCGGATCCAGCCATCAGCGGTTTGGTAGTCCCCAGAAGTGGGCTCCCAGGGATTCGCCGGTGGCCGCCCATCCACCCGCAGATATCGCTCGCTGCGAAAGGCGATCTGCGCCCCGCGCCCGTTGACCGTGACCATCGCCGGTGCCGTCCCGGTTCTGGCGGCATCGAGTTGCGCCACAGCAGCGCTGAGGCCGGCCACCGCGGCGCCGGCCACCAGGTCGACACGGAACACGCTGGGCAACACCTGGGCCGTGGTCTCCACCAGGAGCTGGGGTGGGTCCAACCCAACCGTTTCGAGCAGTGAGGCGGTCATGGCTCTGATCGCGTCGCCGGAAGAATGATCCGTCACAACACCTCCCGCAACCGCTCGAAGGTGTCGGGGCCCACGAGCCGCCGCAGGGGCTCGGCCAGGCTGTCGATCACCGGTTCGGCGGCGTCGAAACACTCGTCTGCTTCGGTGCACCACCAGGCCATGGTCTCTCCGCCGGGACCCCAATCGTCGCGCCGCCATCCGCGCAGCTCGAACGTGGGCTCGCCCTGCGGACCGTGGGGCAACGTCTCCACCCGCAGCGGCAGCCGCCCGCACACACCCGGCTTGTAGTCGAGCGGATCGACACCGTCATCGCACGCCGCGAGGTGCAACGCGCAGCCCATGCCACCGGGAAAGCCTGGTCGGTTGAGCAAGATGCAGGCGCCATCGATCACCCTGGTGTTCTGCCAGCCGGGCTCCCCCGGTCCGCCTGGCTCGAACACGCCGTGGTGGGCGGCCTGCTCGAAATGCTGAAACTGTTCGGGGAGCAAGCAGGCGGCCAGGGCGGCGATGGTCATGGCCTCCTCCTCGTTGGCCATCCGGGCCCCGACGGAGCAGCAGCCCCGGTGCAGCTGCGGTGCCGCCTCATCCTCAATGCCCTGACAGCCCTCGCCCCAGATGCAACGCCAGCGGGAGGTCAGAAATCCCCGATCGACGCGCCAGCGGGTTCGGCCATCGGCATCGAGTAGCTCCACGAAGCGCGCTTCGGCTTGCGGGATCGGTTCGGTGGCCACCGGATGGGAAACCTCGGGCTCAGGCTCAGGGGAGATCGACGGAGGCTACCCGTGGGTGCGGGACAGATCCGGCGCCGCCGGCACCGGCTCGGAGCGAACCAGCAGCGTGGGTCGCCGCAGGCGCTCCGTCACCGCCAGCGCTTCCATGCGGGCCCAACCGGCGTCGACCCGGTCCTGCTGCTGCGCCGGTGGCACCGGCTCCAGCGCGATGGCGGGAACGCCGGGCAGTCCGGCCAGACGGCGCCGCAGGTGCAGATCATCGTGCAGCGTGGTGTGCAGATGGCGGTAGAAGGCCGAGCTGAAGGTGCCTCGGAACATCATGTCGAGGTCCCCGGAATCCTCCCAGTTCACCTTCTCCGCCAGTTGATCCGCGACCATGGCATGGAATCGGGTGCCCGGGAGCGGGTAGCTGACGCTGACACCGATGTTGTCCGGCAGCGTGTCCCGTAGCAGTTCGACGGTGGCCCAGATGTCCACCAGATCCTCGCCGGGGTAACCGAATTGCACGAAGAACGACGCCCGGATCCCGGCCTCGCCCAAACGGCACCGGGCCGAGCGGATCTGCTCCACGGTGATGCCCTTGTCCATGGCATCGAGCACACGCTGACTGCCGCTCTCCGCCCCCAGCCACACCTCAGCGCAGCCGGCCCGTTGCAGCGCCGCCACCGCACCGGCGGACATCAGATCGCAGCGGCTCTGGATGCTGAACGGTATGGCCGCGTCCTGCCGTTGGATCTCATCGGCGAACTCCGCCAGCCAGGCTTCCCGCAGCCCGAAGATGTCATCGGCAAACCACAGTTGGTCTGGCCGGAAGCGGGCCTTGACATCGGCCACCTCCCGGGCCACATCCACCGCGCCTCGCATCGCATAGCGCTGGCCCCAGATGGGCTTGGCGCACCAGTTGCAATGGAAGGGACAGCCCCGGGTGGACACGATGTTCAAGGTGAATTGACCGTGATGGTCCAGCCAGTGCTGCCGGTAGGCGTCCACGTCGACCAGGTCCCGGGCCGGGTGTCCGAACACGTCGGGGTGGCGCTCGTTGCGCCTGCCAGCGGTGACAACGTTGGCCGAGACCACCCCGAGGATGCTGTTCGGTATGTCACCGATCCCACCGGAGCGGCGCCACTCGAGCAGTTCCAGCACGGTGTGGTCCCCCTCGCCAACGGCCACGGCATGGGCGCCGGCGGCGAGATACCGATGGGGATGGTCCGTCATGTCGGGACCGGAGACCACCACCCAGGCCCCCGCGGCCCGGGCCGAGGTGCACATCCGCAGGGTTGCATCACGCATGCGGGTGAGGCACATCTTCGACAGGAAATTGAAGTTGTCGTCGTACAACACCACGACCTCGGGCTCCCAGCGACGCAACGCGGCTTCGAAGTCTCCCTCGGCTCGTGCCAGCATGGCGTCGAACAGGACGACCCGATGGCCGGCCTGGCGCAACCCGGCGGCCACGTACAGCGTGGCCAGGGGCGGGAACGGCCGCATCTTCTCGGTTTGCTTGGGGTCGAGCTCCAGGTAGTAGGTCGACGCGACGAGAACTGGTTGCATACGCAAGGTGGACTCTATCGGCCGACGTTGTCCCGACGGGTCACCGGCCACGGTAGGCCACCATCAGCTGATTGGAAACCTGCTCCCAACTCAGCTCTTGATCGAAGCGACGTCGCTGAGCGGCCCGGGCCCCCGGTTCGGATGCCCGCTGCGCCGCCTGCTCCAGGGCCGCGGCGGCCGCGGTCACGTCACCGGGCCGGAAGTAGGCGCCGTCGGGTCCGGCGATCACCCGGTGTGAGGGCAGGTCCGTCACCGCGGCCACGCAGCCACAGCCGATCGCCTCGATCAGCGCGTACCCCGAGCCCTCGTGCCAACTGGTCGAGAAGATCACGTCGGCCCGCCGGTACCAGCCGGCCAGCACCGATTGGGCGAAGGGACCCAGCAGCGTGGCCCGGGGGCTGAGCCGGTTGGCCACCACGTCACGCAGCGGACCCGAGCCGGTGCCCACCATCCACAGGCGAGCCGAGGGATTGGCTGACGCGAAGCGATCGAAGGCCTCCAGTGCCGTGAGGGGATCCTTGCCCGGCAACATGCGGCCCACCCATAAGACGTTGGGGCCGTCCTTGGCCGCGGCCGGGGCGTCGAACGGCAGGTCGCTGGACGCCTCCAGCACCTCGAACAGGGCGGTGCTGGCGCCCAGGACGCGGGCCCGCCGCCACGGCTCGGCCTGGCCCGGCAGCCCACAGAACAGGTAACCGTTTATCAGCGTACGGGCGCAGCGCTGGGCCCGCAGCGACCGGGCCGAGCCGGGCACCTCCCCATGGTGCTGCACCACCAGGCGCATCCGTCGCCCCACCGCCCGGGAACAGATCCGCGCTAGGCGCAACGACACCGCCAGCCGCGGGAAGACCAGCCCGTTCAGATGGACCACGTCGGGCGCCAGCCGCCGTACCGTGCGTACCAGGTGGGGAGTGAAGTGATGGGTGACACCGTCACGGGCGATGGTGGTTCGATGGGTGCTGCTCCAGATGGCGTGGGCCCCCACCCCGTGCCGGGCCGCCAGCGTGGCCAGCAGACGCTGGTTGTGCGGGAAGCGCTCCAGCTGCTCCTCGGGCGGCTCAGGACGCCGATCGAGCGGCAGCACGTAGGCCAACCTCACGACCGGCCAGCCCAATGGCCGGTGGCTCGTCCCAGCCGAACAGCCTGGGATCGCCACAGGCCGCGGCTCCCCTCGCCCCGTTCAGCTGCTGGCGGGACCGCCCACTGCCGCAGCACCCCGACCCGCTCCGACCAGGTCGCGGTGAACGCCAGGCGCCATGCCAGATTGCGCCGATGGGTGGGATCGCGCAACACCGCGCAGCGCGCCGCCCCCTCCAGCCGGCGCCCGCCCGCCCCGCCGATCCCGCCGTCCCTGCCCGTACCGCCGTCCCTGCCCGTACCGCCGTCCCTGCCCGTACCGCCGTCCCTGCCCGTACCGCCATCCCTGCCCGTACCGCCATCCCGTCCCACACCGCCCCGCGGCCCAGGGACCAGCAGCGCCGGATGGTAGCGCTCCACCAGCCACAGGCCGGGATACACCAGGCGAGGATCAACCCGGGCTGTCAGCGCACGGAAGGACCCGCTGGCGCCTAGGTGGTCCTCACCGGGCAGCGCTTGCAAGCACAGCACCGCATCCACCACGTTGAGCGGTCGTACCTCGCCCCGAACCACGCAAGCGGAGAGATGACCGATCACCTGCATGGCCCTGGCCTCGGGAGACAGCGTCAAGGCCGGCACCCCCGCCACGATGCCGGGACGGGCCTGGCCGAGCAGCACCCCACGGTCGGACAGCAGGTAGTTGTGCAGGCGCTCCACCCAGCCGGGGTGCACCTCGACCTTGCCGTTGTGCAGCGACGACTCGCCGTCGGTTCGGCCGATACCACCGTCACCCCAGGCCAGGTAGGTGTCTTCCCAGGCGGCGCTGGCCCAGCGTTGCAGGCCCCCGCCCACCAGCGCCTCTCCCGCCCTGGCCCGGTCGGCGGGGTCCACCACCACGTCCAGGTCCGACATCGGGCGCCAGGCGGCGTCGGGCCACACGGCATCCGCCACCACCAGCCCTTTGACCGGCAGCGCGGCCACCCCGGCATCGTGCAGTGCCGCCAGCACGTCCGGCAGCAGCGAGCGATAGCGGCCTTGACGCTCCGCGACCGCCCCGACCTGCTCGTCGGCAAAGGCCCGCCAGGCCGGGGGCAGGTCCAACCCGGCTCGCCCGGCCAACGATGCCAACGCCGCGGTCAAGCCGGAAGCGAACCCCGCTCGTTGGAAGCGCCCACCGTCGCTGACCAACCCGGGCCCACACCAGGTGACCCACGGATCGCTCGGATCGCTCGGATCGCTCGGATGGCTCGCATCGGGGGATCCGCTCCTGTCGAGCAGTGCCAGCGTCGCTTCGAGCAGACCGTCCTGATCCCGGGCCAGCATGTGCACCAACGATAGGCCCGGCGCTGACGGCCGCAACCATCACCGTCGAACTCACCGAGCTACCCCCGCCCCCGCTGGGCCATGCTGTCCCCGTGCACGTGGTCATGGTGGTCCCCGGAGGCGTGGACCGCGGCGGGGAGGTGCGGGTGATCCCGGCCCTGCTCTCACTGATCGAGGGTCTGACGAGCCGGCATCGGGTCACGGTGGTGGCCCTCGGTCAGGAGCCGGTGGCAAGTTGCTACCCGTTGCTCGGGGCCATGGTGCGCAACGTCGCTCCCGAACAACGCGGTCCCCACCGGCTGGCGCGCCTGGTGGGCCGGGCCGTGGTCGCCGCCGGGCAGGATGGTCCCCCCGATGTGGTCTGGGGCATGTGGGCCTCCGTCAGCGGGCTGGTGGCGGTGCTGGCGGCGCGGCGCCACAGGGTGCCAGCCGCGGTCCATGTGGCCGGTGGGGAGTTGGTGGCCATGGCCGACATCAGCTATGGCGGCGCGTTGGGCCGCGGCGGCCGGGCCATCTCGTCCGTCACGCTGCGCCGGGCCGATGCTGTGACCACCGCCAGCCACTGGATGGCCGCCCAGGTGCGCCGGCACGGCCATCCCGTCGAGCGGATCATACCCCTCGGTGTGGATACCGATCGGTTTGTGCCGGCGGCCTCAGGGCGGGAGCCCAGTGCGCCGTTCCGGTTGGTATGTCTCGCCGACCTCAACCGGGTGAAGGACCACGACACCCTGCTGTCTGCCCTTGCCGGTCTGCTCCGACATCGGCCCGAGCTGCCCTTCGAGCTTGATCTCATCGGCACCGACACACTGAACGGTATGGTGCAAAGCCGGGCCGGGGAGCTGGGCCTAGCGGTGCGGGCTCACGGCTTCGTGCGCTCCTCAGCGTTGCCGGCGTTGCTGCAACAGGCCGACTTGCACGTGATGAGCGCCCGCCATGATGCCGGGCCGGTGGCGGCGCTCGAGGCGGCAGCCTGCGGTCTGGCAACGGTCGGAACCGACGTGGGCCACCTGGCCGACTGGGCCCGGTCCGATCCCCCGGCGGCACTGACGGTTCCGCCCCGCCGAGCAGACCTGCTGAGCCATGCCATCGGCGAGGTCCTCTCAGACGCCGGACGCCGAAGCGCGTTGGCCGCCGCCGCCGGCTCCTTCGCCCGGCGCCACGACCGCCGCGCCACCGTGGACGCCTTCGACCAGTTGCTGAGCGGCCTCGTTCGCCGGCAGTGAGGTCCGCCAGTGTCGACCATCGGCCGGGCTCGCCCGCCGGCATCCGCCACCGTCTGGGTGGAACCGTTCAGCGAAAGGTGACCGCGGCCTGCTGCAGGAGCCGAGCCGCGGCGTCAGGATCCTGGCCCCGGTTGAGCCGATAGGTGGGCCGGGCCAGCAACGCCTCCACCCAGGCCTGGGGCAGACCGGTGCGTTCGGTGGGTAGGGCGCAGTCCCAGAAACGCTGGCGGGCCTCCGCCAGGTCGATGCAGCGCAGGTCGAGGACCGGATCGGGATCGAGGAACACCACGGCATTTACCGGCAGCGACCTGCGGCGACGGTGGATCGGGGGAACCACCGGCACCTTCAATCGGTCCGCCCCCGGATGCAGCACCGCGCCCGCCCCTGCCAGTTCCGGGAACCTGGCCACCGCCTCGGGCACCAAGAACAGCCGCCAGGGGTACCCCCACAATCGCCGGACACCGCCACCACCGTCACCGGGCACGGCGTAGGTCCAGTCGTCCGACGCCACGCTGCTGCCGGCCCGCAGCAGGGCATAAGTCAGGGTGGACTTGCCGGCCCCGGACGCCCCCCGCAGCAGCAGACCCCGGCCCCGGTGTCCCACCAGCCCGGCGTGCATGGCGTGCAACAACCCGGCGTTGATGGCCAGGGCCGAGAATGCTCCCTCGACCACCATCCGCACCGCGTCGTCGATGGCCAAAAGGCTCGGGGGCAACACCGCCTCGGCCTCACCGTCCACGACAGAGGCCACCAATCGGCCGCTGCCGCAACGCAACTCCAAGCGCTGCCCGTCAAAGGTGACCGCGGTGTGGGGCCAGGCCGGATCGGCGGCGCTGTCGGTGCCGGTGCGCACCCTCAGGCGCAGCGAGCCCTGGGCACCGGCATCGGTGGGGTAACGCGCCAACGCCGCTTCCACGGCCCGACCGACCCGAGTGTCGTCGGCTTCGATGGTGAACCTGATGCCGAACGGTGCCAGCTCGCGTCGCACCCCCGCACGGTATCGGAGCGGGCACCGGTCACGAACCTATGCTGCTGACCATGGCTGACATCCTGCTGACCCAGGGGTACTTCTTGTGGGAGGACGCCAACGAGGCCAAGGTGATGAAGCCCTACCCGCCTCTCGGCCTGCTGTACCTCTCGGCGTATGTCCGGCGGGCCGGGCTGCTCCCCGAGGTGCTCGACACCACGTTCATGGAGCGCTCCGAGGTGTTGGCCCGGCTCGACGCCACCCCCGGCGCCACTGTTGGCATTTACACCAACCTGATGACCCGGGCCAACGTGGTCTGGCTGATGGGTGAGGCCCGGGCCCGGGACTGGACGGTCATCGTGGGCGGTCCCGAGAGTGCCAACTATCCCGCCGAGTATCTCCGCCACGGCGCCCACGCGGTGGTGGTCGGGGAGGGCGAGGAGACCCTGGTCCACCTGCTCGAGGTGCTCGCCCGGCGTGGGCCCCATCAACTCCACGAGGTGGCCGGGGTGGTCTTCCGGGATCAGCGCGGCCGGCAGATCACCAACGAGGCCCGCCCCCAGCTGCGAGACCTCGACAGCCTGCCCTGGCCCGAGCGCGACGCCATCGATACTCAACGGTATGTTGACGTGTGGCGCACCCATCACGGCATGGGCTCCGTCAACCTCATCACGGCCCGGGGTTGTCCCTACAAGTGCAACTGGTGCTCCCATGCCACCTACGGCCACACCCACCGTCGCCGCAGCCCCGCCGACTGCGCTGAAGAAGTGGCCCACATCGTGGATCGCTACCAACCCGATCAGGTGTGGTATGCCGATGATGTCTTCACAATCAGCCATAAGTGGCTTTTCGATTACGCAGCCGAACTGGATCAACGAAAGATCCACATTCCTTTCGAGACCATCAGTCGGGCCGATCGGCTGGCCAAGGAGGAAGTGTTCCGCACCCTGGCCGAGATGGGGTGCTACCGCATATGGATCGGCTCGGAATCGGGCAGCCAACGCATCCTGGATGCCATGCAGCGCGGGGTCACGGTGGACCAGGTTCGTTGGGCCTGCCGCACCGCCAAGCGATTCGGCATCGAGGTGGGCATGTTCCTGATGTGGGGCTATGAAGGTGAAGAGCTCAGTGACATCGAGGCCACCATCGATCACGTCAAAGAAGCCAACCCGGATATCTATTTCACGACCGTCTCCTACCCCATCAAGGGCACCGGATATTTCGACAAGGTAGCTGACAAGCTGGCGGTGCGCGGTGATTGGGCCGGCACCACGGACCGGGATTTCACCATTCGCGGCCGCCATTCCCGGGCCTATTACGACCACGCTGACGCCTGGCTGCACGCCGAGGTGGACGCTCATCGGCTGGCCGCCACCGACCCCGCGGAGTCCGCCCGTCGCCGCGGTCAAGGTGCCGACAGTCGCTTGGCACTCCTGGCCGCCGCCGACGAGGTCGAGTGCTGAACAGGCCCAACGGTGCGGGGTGTGCGGGGTGTGCGGAGCCCCCGGGCGGCGGCTTCGAGGCCCTGGCTGACAGCTATGACGACACCTTCACCCACACCGTGCTTGGCGGTCTGTATCGCCAGCGGGTGTGGGACCGGTTGGCCGACGTGCTCAGGGTCGGGGACTCGGTGCTGGAGCTCAACTGCGGCACCGGCGTCGATGCAGTGTGGCTGGCCAGGCGTGGTCACCGGGTACACGCCACCGACCTGTCCCCCGCCATGGTCGCTCGGACCCGTCAGGCGGCGGAGAGCGCCGGGGTGGCTGAGCTGGTCACCACCGAGGTTCTGGCGCTGCAAGCCCTCGAAGGGCTCTTCAAACGGGGCCATCGCTATGACGCCGTCCTGTCCGACTTCGGCGGACTGAACTGCGTGCTCGACTTGCGCCCCGTACTGCAGAGCATGTCCCGGGTGCTGGCACCTAACGGGCGAGCGCTGCTCGTGGTCATGGGACCGCTGGTGCCCTGGGAGTGGGTCTGGTTCCTGGCCCACGGACAACCCCGCCGAGCGGTGCGACGGCTGGTGCGCCAACCCCGCTGGCGGGATCAACCGTTGCGCTATCACCGCATCGGGTCGGTGCGGCGGGCGGCGGCGCCGGCGTTGCAACCGGTGCGGATCGATGCCTTGGGGGCGCTGATGCCGCCGCCTTACAGCGAGCGTTGGGCCAGCCGCCACCCGGGTCTGCTGCGGCGCCTCAACGGGGTGGAGCGGCGCTGGTCGACCAACGCGGTGCTGGTCCGGGCGGCAGATCACTACCTCGTGGAACTGCGCCGCCGATGAGCAGGTGGGCCCTGCACTGTGTGACCTGCCACGACCCGCTGGGCATCGCCGCCTCGACGAACGACACGGTCGCCACCAGCGGGGATAGCACGGGCGGGGATGGCACCGGCGGGGGCGCCACCGCCGGCGACCGAAGCCCGGCCGTGCTCAACTGCGGGCGTTGCCGGGCGACCTACCCCCGCGTGGGTGGCGTCTGGTCCATGCTGCGGGCCGAGGATCGCCCAGCCGTCGAGCGGTTCCTTGTCGACTACACCCACATCCGTCAGGCCGAAGGGCGCGGCTCCGAAGACCCCGGCTACTACCGGGCCTTGCCCGCCACCTCGGCGCAGGATCCCCTGGCGTGGCAGTGGTCCATCCGGGCCCGCAGTTGGTCCCACGCCCACAAGCACCTCTTCACCCGGCATCGCGGTCACACCGTGCCGTCGCTGCGGATCGTGGATGTGGGCGCCGGGGTCGGCTGGCTGAGCAACCGCTTGGCGCTGGACGGTCACTCGGCGCTGGCGGTGGATCTCTCCCCCGACCGCCTCGACGGGCTGGCCGCGGCGCACCACTTCCGGTCCCGCTTCGCCGTGGTGCAGGCCCATTTCGACCATCTCCCGCTAGCAACCGCCCAGGCCGACATGGTGCTGTTCAACGCCAGCTTCCACTACAGCGTGGACTACTCGGTGACGGTGGCGGAGGCGTTGCGGGTGCTGGCCCCCGGCGGACGTCTGGTGGTGTTGGACTCGCCGATCTATCGCCACGATCATTCGGGTCACCAGATGGTGCTCGAACGCCACGCCGACTTCGAGCGGCGATTCGGTCGACGTTCCGATTCGATGCCCTCGAAGCAATACCTGACCGTCGCCGTGCTGGACGAGTTGGCCGACCGCTTCGGGCTGCGCTGGCACCGTTCCCGGGCCTTCTACGGTTGGCGGTGGGCGGCCCGACCGGTGCTGGCCCGGTTGCGACATCGCCGTGAACCGTCCCGTTTCGAGCTGCTGGTGGGCGCCACATGACCCACCCCGACCCTGTCGTCCCGATTGCCGACCCCGACCCTGTCGTCCCGATTGCCGACCCCGACAGCACCGACCCCGACAGCACCGGCGAATCCGACCTGGCCGGTGGGTCCGACGTCGCGGCCGCACCCGACGCGGTCAGCACGCGGTTGCGTCGGACCTGGCCGCAGCGGTTGGTGCTGACGGTGTCGGCGCTGGTGGCGATCGCCGCGTTCGCCGCCGCCGGACTTGTCGGTACGGTTTACAGCAAGGCTGACCGGGTTCAGCGGCTGCAGCTGGGCTCGGTGCTGGGGCCTCCCGTCACCACCCTGGCGCTGAGCGGCGGCAACGGCACCGCCCTGGCACAGGCCCCACCGGCGGCGGACATCGGGGCGTTCAACATGGTGGTGGTGGGGGTCGACAACGCCGACACGCTGGCCGAGGATGATCGTCGGCGGGTCGGGCGGGGTGAGAGCCTCCGCTCTGACACCATCATGTTGGTCCGCATCGACCCCGACGCCGGCCGTGTGGCGTTGCTCTCTTTCCCCCGTGACACCTGGCTCCCGCTCGGCGGTGATCTGGGCCACGATCGCATCAACGCCGCGCTGCCCCTGGGCGGTCCCGAGCTGCTCATCCGCACCATCAGTGAGAACTTCTCGGTGACCGTCGATCACTATGTGCAGGTCGATTTCGCCCAGTTCGAGGCCCTGGTCGACGCCATCGACGGGGTGCCGTTCCCATTCGACGCGCCGCTGCGTGACATCTACAGCGGGTTGTACGTGGCCGAGCCCGGTTGCGTGACGCTCGACGGATCCGCAGCACTGGACTACGTCCGGGCCCGCTATCTGGAGCGTCAGGTGGATGGGGAGTGGGAGTCGGACCCTTCCGCGGATCTGTCGCGCATCCGACGCCAGCAGGACTTCCTTCGTCGAGCGGCAACCCGGGCCAAGGCCAAGGGGCTCTCCAACCCCTTGCGGCTCAACGCCATGGTCGACGCGGTGCTGGGCGCGGTCACCGTCGACCAGGGCTTCAGTGCCGAGTTGATGGTGCAACTGGCGGTGCGCTTCCGCGGCCTGGACCCCGCCGCGGTACCCACCTACGCCCTGCCGGTGGATGATCGCACCACCTCGGGCGGCGCGGCCGTGCTCGAGGTGCGCTGGGAGGACGCCGAGCCGCTGCTGCAACTGTTCCGGGGGATCAACCCCAACGATCCCGCCAACGTCACCGTGCAGATGGCCGGCCCCGCCGCCGGCTTGACCCCGGCACTGGCAGCTGCGGGTTTCGGGGTCATGCCCGACAACGCCATCCCGCTGACCGAGCCAACAACGCCAACAGCCGAGCCAACTGACGCGCCCGCCAGCCTGGTCTTCTACGCCGCCGGGGAGCGGTACCGGGCCGAGCTGGTGGCCCGCTGGCTGGACGGACCGGTCGAACTGCGCGAGGCGGGCATCGATGCGGGGGCGCCGACCAGCGGCATGGTGCTGGTGCAGGCCAACGGCGTGCTCACGGTTCGGGCCACCGCCCGGGACGAGGTTCCTTCATGGGTGATCTCAGCCACACCAGCGGCCGGATTCCTACCCGCGGGCGTGCAGGAGTGCTGATCGACGGAGCGGCTCAGGCGTTCACCGGGGCTGCTGGCACGTTCAGCCGCGCCGCAGGGTCGGGGGCCGGTGCGAGCGGTTCCGGCGCTGGCAGTTCGAAGCCGACCGACGCCCCGCCCCCGGCACGATTGGCAGCCCACACCGTGCCGCCGTGGTGTTCCACGATCTGTTTGACGATCGCCAGCCCCAGGCCTGAACCGGGGCTGGTACGAGCGGCATCAGATCGGTAGAAACGGTCGAACACATGGGGCAGATCCTCAGTCGAGAACCCCGGGCCGCGATCGACCACCTCGATCCGGCGGGCACCCACCACCACCTCGATCTCGCCGTCGCTGTATTTCATGGCGTTGTGGATCAGGTTCCACAACACCCGCTCCAACGCCGGAGCAACGCCCATCACGTACGGCGCGCTGTCTCCACTCTCGTGCAGGTCCCCGCCGCCGAGCCCGATCAGCCGCACGGGTCGGTCACTGCGACGGCGGGCCCGGGCCACCACGCTGAGCGCCACCTCAGCCAGACGCACTGGCTCGAACGCTTCGGACGGCACCGAACGGTCCGTGGCCAGCTCGACCAGCTCGCTGACCAACTCGGTGAGCTCATCGAGCTCCAACCGCACATCGGCCAACAGCTCGTGGCGTTGATCGAGCGGCAGGTTGTCGGCCCGCTGGAGCAACTCGACGTTGGTGCGCAGGCTGGTGAGCGGGGTGCGCAACTCGTGACTGGCGTCGGCCACCAGACGGCTTTGCTGCTCACGGGAGGTGGCCAAGTTGCCCATCATGGCGGTGAAGCTGGCGGCCAGGCTGCCCACCTCGCCCGGGCCGGCCGCTGGAACCGGCGTGGTCAGGTCCCCCGTTTGGGCGATGCGCTGGGCCGCGGCCCGCAGCCGCTCCAACGGCCGTACCATTCGCCCCGCAAAGAACCAGCCCACCGCGGCCGCCCCGAACACCGCCGCCCCTACCAACGCCCCCAGGCGCCAGCGCAGCCCGCTCAGCACCTCCCGGCCTTCACTCAACCCCCGGGCGGCCTGGATGACACCCCCATGATGCCAGGGCACCGATACCATACGGTATGGTGTGGTGCCGAGGTTCACGGTGCGCAACCGGGGCGATCCGCCGATGCGGGCCATGTCCAGATCCACATCATCGACGGGGAGCACCAATCCGTTCTCGTAACAGGGGACCACATCCCCGTTCGGATCAACCCATTGCGCCGCCGCCGAGGGCTGCACCTCAGCCGCCGGACATACCCGACTGAACGGCTCCAGCGCCGTCAACGGGCCGCCGACACCACCGAGTGGGCCACCGCCACCAACGTCGCGGGTCGGGTCGGAATGGCCGTCACGTCCGGTGACGCCGTCGCGTCCCGCGCCGGCCGGGCCCGGCTCCCGACGTGCCCCGCCGGGCTCAGGAGCGTTGATGCGTCCATCGATGGCCAGGAGCGTTTGGTCGAGCTCGGCACCGATCTGCCGGGAGGTGGTCACGTAGGCGCCGGCCGCAGCCGCGCTGACCGCCACCGCGGCGATGGCCGCCAGGGCCAGGGCAATGCGCCAACGAAGGCTCACGGTGCAGCTCGCCCGCTGCGCCCTCGATCGGCGTGGCGATAGCGGACGGCCCAATAGCGGACGGCCCGATAGCGGACGGCAGTGTCCACCGACGGACGCTCAGGCTCGCAGCACATAGCCGACCCCCCGCACGGTGTGCAGCACCCTGGGCTCGTCGCCGGCTTCGGTCTTGCGACGCAGGTAGCCGACGTACACATCGAGCGAGCGGGAGTTGGTTTCGAAGTCGAAGCCCCAGATCCGGTCATAGAGGGTGTCGCGGTGCAGCACGATGCCGGCGTTGTGCATCAACAACTCCAGCAGGTCGAACTCGGTCTTGGTGAGCTCGAGGTCCCGCTCCCCCCGGGCCGCCAGCCGCCGTTTGGGGTCCAAAAACAAGTCCCCGACCTGCAATGCAGCACCGTCAACCAGGCTGGTGCGACGCAGCAGGGCCCGCAGCCGGGCCAGCAGCTCATCCAGCGCGAACGGTTTGATCAGGTAGTCGTCGGCGCCGGCGTCGAGGCCCGCCACCCGGTCACGCACATCATGGCGGGCGGTCAACATCAGGATCGGCAGGTGACGGAACCGCTCCCGCATCCGACGGCAGGCGGTCAACCCGTCAACGTGGGGCATCATCACGTCGAGGATCACCACATCGGGCTGGTTCTCCGCCACCGCCGCCAGCGCCTCCGCCCCATCGGCCACGGCGGTGACCTCGAAGCCCTCGAATCGCAGTGCCCGGACCAGCGCCTCGCGCACCGCCCGGTCGTCCTCCGCCAGCAGCACACTGGCCCCGGCGGCCACACCTTTGGCTTGCTCGGGGGCCATCGCAGCAACGTTACGGCCCAAACCGGCGCCCAACACGGCGCCCTGACCCCCTGACCGGCACTTCTTACCGAGGCTTTGCCGGGGCGGCCGCGGCTGTGGCTGTGGTGTGCCACGATCCCAGCATGCTGCTTGAAGGCAAGACCGCAATCGTGACCGGGGCCGGCTCAGGGATCGGGGCCGCATCGGCCCACAGGTTCGCAACGGAGGGCGCCGCGGTGGTGTGTGCCGACATCCGCCTGAAGCGCGCCCAGGAAACCGCGGACGCCATCGTGGCGGCCGGCGGGCGGGCGGTGGCCTGCGAGCTCGACGTGCGTCAGGCGGCGGGCAACGAGGCCATGGTGGATCTGGCGGTGCGCCATTTCGGTGGTGTGCAGGTGGCGTTCTTCAATGCCGGCACCATCCGTCCCGGCAACGCGGTGGCGCTGTCGGAGGAGGACTGGGACGTGGTGATGGACACCAACGTGAAGTCCATCTTCCTGGGCGCCAAGTTCGTGGTGCCGGTCATGGCCGATGGTGGGGGCGGCTCCATCATCAACACGGCCTCGGTCTCAGGTCTGCGCGGTGACAGCGCCAGCATCGCCTACGGGGCGTCCAAGGCAGCGGTCATCAACCTCACCCGCTGCTTGGCCACCGACCACGCCCGGGCGGGGATCAGGGTCAATTGCATCTGTCCGGGGGCCATCGACACCCCGCCCATCCAGCGCATGTTGGCGGACCCCGCAGCCCGGGAAAGCGCGGGCAGATCCCACCTGCTGGGGCGCATCGGCCGTCCGGAGGAAATCGCCGCCACCGCCGCCTGGTTGGCGTCGGAGCAGTCTTCCTTCGTGACCGGGGAGGCCATCGTGGTTGACGGTGGGCTCACCGCCCGCTCGGCCCCCATGCGGATGGGCGATCCCCGGCCCGGCCACGCCAGCTGATCCCGACTGATCCCGGCTGGTCCGGGTCAGGCCTCGGGCGGGGTCTCGGCCTCGGCCTGGGCCAGCAGGTCCTCCAGCAGGGCCGTCTCGGCGCCGATGGTGGTGGACTCGCCGTGGCCGGTGTGCACCACGGTGTGCGCCGGGAGGCACAACAGCCGGGTGCGGATCGAGCGCAGGATGGTTGGGTAATCGCTGAAGCTGCGCTCGGTGGCCCCGGGGCCGCCGCAGAACAGCGTGTCCCCCGAGAACACCACGTCACCGCCCCCGACACCCGAACCAGGCGCATGGAAGCAGCAGCAACCCGGGCTGTGACCGGGAGTGTGCAACGCCACCAGTTTGTTGCCGCCCACCCGGAACGTGTTGCCGTGGGCCAGCGACCGATCGGGTTTGGTACCCGGGTACAGCTCCTGCCACAGCATCAGATCATCGGGGTGGAGGTAGACCGGCGCGTCGGTGGCGTCACTGAGGGCCATGGCCGCGTTGATGTGGTCGTTGTGACCGTGGGTGGCCAGGATGGCCCGCACGTGACGGCCATTGACGGCGGCGATGATCGGCTCGTGATCATGGGCGGCATCGATGATGGCCACCTCGGCCTCGTTGCCGACCAACCAAATGTTGTTGGTGACCTCCCACTCGCCGCCATCGAGGGCGAAAAGCCCCATCGTCGTCACCAGCTCGATCATCGCCGTTCACACTACCCAGCCGTCAGCGACCGTCCGGGGCTGATGCCGCGGCGCTTTGGGTACCGGACGCAGTACTTGGCGACTGGCCGGGCCCCGCCGGCCGGACGCCAGCGCCGCCCAGGGCCGAGGTGGTGCGCAACGGCTTCTCCCGCACGAACAGCGCCAGAACGAAGATGCCCAGCATGATCGGCGCCACCCAACGGATCACCGAGGTCACCGAACGGGTCACGGCCTCAATCACCGCCTCGTGCAAGTCCTCGGGCAGCTCACGCACCGATCGCGGGCTGCGGATCAGGCCCTCGGAGCCACCCACGTCGGACAGGCGGTCCGCGGCCACCAGTTCCTTGAGTGCCCCGTCGAGGCGGCTGTTGAGCAGCGCCCCCATGACTGCGGCCCCGAACGTGGCACCCATGCTGCGAAAGAAGTTGGACGTTGAGGTGGCCACGCCGAGATCCGCCATCTCCACCGCGTTCTGCACCGCGATGGTCAGGTTCGGGAACGTGAGACCCATGCCGAAGCCCAGGATCACCAGGTACGGCGCCACCCCCAGGGCGGTGGTGTGTCGGTCGATGGTGGACAGCGCCAGGATCCCGGCGGTGGCGATGAGCGGCCCGCCCAGCAGGGTCCACTTGTAGCGACCGAAGCGGCTCACCAGAAAGCCCGAGAGGGTGGCGGTGCCGCTGATGGCGAAACTCTGAGGGACCATCCGCAGACCCGATCCTGTGGCCGACGCCCCCGTCGCCACCTGGAGGAACAGCGGCAAGAAGGTGGAAATGGCGATGACCCCGAACATCAGCCCAAAGTTCATGGCGAACAGCGAGCTCACCGTGCGGTCCCGGAACAGCCTCAGCGGCAAGATGGGCTCGATCGCCCGTCGTTCCTGCAACACCAGCAGCACGGTGAAGCCCAACCCCAGCGCCGCCACCCCCAGCAACGGGCCCGAGGTCCAGCCGTAGGTGTCCCCGCCCCAGATCGGCACCAGCAGCAGCGCGATGGACGCTGCCACCAGCAGCCCGGCGCCGAGCCAATCGATGGGGCGTTTGCGCACGATGAACGGCAAGCGCAGCCCCACGGTGGAGATGGCCAGCGCCCCCAACCCCAGCGGGATCATCACCAGGAAGATCCAGCGCCAGCCGATGGTGTCCACCAGCAGCCCGCCCCACAGCGGCCCGGTCACCGCCGAGAAGGCGAAAACCCCCGTGAACACTCCCATGTAGCGACCGCGCTCGCGGGGTGAAAGCACGTCCCCCAGGATCACGAAGGCCAGGGACATGAGCCCTCCGCCGCCCGCACCCTGCACCGCCCGGGCCGCCACCAGTTGGTTCATGTCCTGGGCCACACCGCACAGCGCCGAGCCCACGATGAACGCCCCGATGGCCGCTTGGTACACGATGCGGCGGCCCAGCAGGTCTGACAGCTTGCCGTAGAGCGGGGTGACCACAGTGGAGGTCAGCAGGTAGGAGGACACCACCCACGACAGTTTGGAAGCCCCGCCCAGATCCCCGGCCATGGTCGGCAAGGCGGTGGCGATGACGGACTGCTCGGTAGCGGAGAGGAACAGGCCGACCATGAGGCCGGCCAGCAACCACCTCAGCTGGCGGCGGGTGACCCCGGCCGGTCCGCTGGGCGCCGGAGCCTCATCGGGGGCCTTCACGCACCGACGAGGGCGGCGATGCGCGCCTCGTATGCTGCCCGGGCGTCCGCTCGCAGCGGTGGCGGTTGCAGGCAGATCGAGTCAGCCACCTGCCAGAGGGGCTGCAGCTGGTGGCGAACCTGATCGGGCGTACCGCACAGTACGAAGGTGCGGGCCATCTCGTCGGGCACCAGTTCGGCGGTGTTGCGTTGGCGTTCGGCCACCGCCGCTTGGAGCTGGCGGGCCACGGCGCCGAAACCGTGGGCCGCGAAGTACGGCTCGTATTGGGTGATGGCGGCGTAGCTGGCGACGTGGGACTTGGCGTCGCGCACCGATTCGGCCACGTCGGGGTTGGGGGCTACCACCGACCACAGGTTGATCTCCACCTGGTCTCGTCGGCGACCCGAGGCGGCGAGCGCGTCGGCGTACGGCCCGTTCACCTGTTGCAGGGTCCAGGGCACCGACCACGACGGATGACCGATCAACCCGTCGGCGCAGCGGCCGGCCATGCGCACCAGCGGCGTTCGCAGGGCCGCTACCCATACCGGAAGGTTTGGTCGGAACGGCGGCTTGTGGGCCAAGCTGGTGAAGTCCACGTCGTAGAACCGACCGTCGAAACGCCCCAGGTTGCGGCCCCGTCCCGACAGCACCGCTTTGATCAGGGTGATGGCCTCCTCCAATCGGTCCACCGGATGCTCGTAAGGGACGCCGTAGAGCTCCTCGTGCCATCGACGCACGCTGGTGCCCAGTCCCAACGTGAAGCGGCCCTCGCTCAGATGATCCGCGTCGAGGGCGGCAAAGGCGGTTTCCAGCGGTGAGCGGGTGAAACCCAGGGCAATGCCGGTGGCCAGCCGCAAGGTGGAGGTGGCCAATGCCGCGGGGCCCAGTGGCAGCCACGGGTTGGAGGACAACTGGATGGAGAACACCCCTTCCAGTCCCTGCTCCTCGGCTCGACGGGCGACCGCCGCGGTAACCGCCGCCGAGCGCGAGGCGGGCAACATCATCCAGTAGCGGGACTCAGCCATGAACCGGCACGGTAGCGGCGCCAGCCTCCGGCAAACAGTTTCGGCGGCCAACGCAGCACGGTCCCGGGGCCGGACCGCGGTGCTACCGTTCTGTGATGGTCGTCACATCTGCGTACAGCCCGATCGACCCGCTGGTGCAGGCGAACCCCTACCCGTTCTACCAGGAGCTGCGCCGGGGCCCCGCCGCCACCTACCTGGCAGAGGACGACTTGTGGGTGATACCCGGCTTTGATGACGTGTGGTCCATCGTGCGCAGCCCCGACGATTTCTCCTCCAAGGCCTTGCGGGCGTTGGGCATCGGCGCCGTCAGTGCCCGCTGGGGTCCCCGTCCCGACATCCGTGATCTCGACGCCAAGATGGCCCGCAGCCTCATCGCCACCGACAACCCTGATCACACCGCCTTGCGTCGTCTGGTGTCCCGCCCGTTCACGCCCCGGGCCATCGCCCGTTTCCGGGACCGCCTCGAGGTCATCTGCAACGAGTTGGTGGACGATCTGCTGGCCGCCGGTGAAGATGGCCGGGCGGATCTGGTCACACAGCTCAACATCCCCCTGCCGGTGCTGGCCATCGCCGAACTGCTCGGCATAGCCGGCGAACGGCGCAACGACTTCCGCCGCTGGTCCGAGGCGCTGGTGGGTCGGCTCGACGGTCAGGCCACCAACCCCGACGTGCTGGCGTCCCTGCAGGAGATGAACGCCTACTTCGCCGAGGTCATCACCGAGCGGCAGGCCCAACCCGCGGACGATCTGATCAGCATGATCATCGAAGGCGCGGCGGCCAACGGCGAGCAGCTGGCCATGAGGGACCTGATCTCGTTCTGCACCTTGTTACTGGTGGCGGGCAACGAGACCACCACCAACCTGCTGGGCAACATCTACCACGCCTTCTTCAACAATCCAGCTGAGCACGCGAAGATTCTTCAGGGCCATCCCATCGGGCCGGCCATTGAAGAAACCCTGCGGTATGACACGTCGATCCAGTCCATCGTGCGGTTGACCAACGGCGAGCTGACGGTCCGGGACTGCGTGCTACCGCCGGACTCCTTGGTGATGATCCTGTTCGGGTCGGCCAATCGCGATGAGCGCCGCTGGCCCGACGCCGATCAGTTCCGCATCGATCGGGAGCCACTTGATCATCTGGGCTTCGGCTCCGGCATCCACCTCTGTCTTGGCGCCCACCTGGCCCGACTGGAGGCCACCGTTGCCGTGGAGGTCCTCACCCGGCGGGTTGCGCACATCGAACCAACCGCGGAGCCCACCCGGGTGCTGTCCTGCATCCTGCGGGGCTTCAGCTCCATGCCGGTCGACGTGCGAGCGGCGTAAGGGACCCCCGGCCGACAGACCGATTCGGCGTGTAGCGTCCCGGCCATGAGCGAGCACTCCGGCGACATCCAGGTGACAACCAGGCGGGACCGAGCGGTGAAGGCCGCCATGGACGACATTCGCCGCATGGACGCCGCCGGTCCGCTGGATCGGGAGAAGGTGGCACAGTTCCGGACCCGATTGCTGGAGCTACTGGAGCAACGGGAGCTGTTCCCAGCGTCGGATTTCCCGCCACCACCGGAGACCGGTTCATACCTGTACCGCGTCGCCGAAGATGAGGACGGCCGGTTCGCGCTGTACGTCAACGCCTGCAAGGACCGCACTGATTCCCCGCCCCACAACCACACCACCTGGGCTGTGGTCTGCGGATTCGAGGGCGAGGAGCTGAACCGCTTCTATCGGCGCACTGCTGATGGCGGGGTGGAGCAAACCCACGAGGAGATGGTGGAACAGGGCTGTGGGGTGGCCATGCTGGCAGACGATCTGCATTCCATCCACATCAGCGGCGGGGCGCTCAACTTCCACATGTACGGCCTGGCGCTGGATCGGTTGAACGAACGGGTTTACTACAGCGAACGGGAAAGCACGTGGAAGCTGATGGCCGCCATGAGCGCGCTGCGCGAAGCCCGGCCGGGTATGACGGTCAGCTCCTGATGACGGTTCGCTTTCTTGAACCTGATGGGTTGCGGGATCGACTTCTGTCCGGCGAGGAGATCGCGGTGCTCGACGCCCGGGAGCAGGGGGTGTTCTCCACGGAGCACCTGTTCTGGGGTTCGTGCGTACCGCTGTCGCACCTGGAGCTGCTGGTGGAGCCTCTGGTCCCCCGCCGAACATGCCCAGTGGTATGGATCGATGCCGACGGGGGTGACGGTGGCTTGGCCCAGCGGGCAGCGGCGCGGCTGGCCGAGCTGGGCTGGAGCGACGTGTCCGTCCTGCGGGGCGGTCTGGCGGCCTGGCCCGGCGAGCGCTACAGCGGCGTGAACGTGCCGTCCAAGGCGTTCGGCGAATGGGTTGAGCGCCAGGAGCACACGCCGCACATCAGCGCCGCTGAACTGCACCGTCGCCAAGCGGCCGGGGAGAGCCTGGTGATACTGGACTCCCGGCCCATGCGAGAGTTCCAACGCATGTCCATACCCGGTGGTGTGGACTGTCCCGGCGCGGAGTTGGTCTACCGGGTCAACGACGTGGTGACCGATCCTGACACCACGGTGGTGGTGAACTGCGCCGGGCGGACCCGTTCCATCATCGGCGCCCAGTCCTTGCGCAACGCCGGGATCGCCAACCCGGTGCTGGCGCTGGAGCACGGCACCATGGGCTGGGAGCTGGCCGGGTTCACCCTGTCTCACGGCGAGACCACCCACGCCCCCGATCCCTCCCCCGCCGGTTTGGCCCGGGCGCAGGAGCTGGCGGGATCAGTGGCCCTGCGCTTCGGGGTGCGGACCATAGACGACGCCACGTTGCGGTCCTGGCTTTCGGACACCGAGCGCACCACCTTTGTGCTCGACGTGCGCACCGCCGAGGAGTTCGCCGCCGGCCACGCCCCCTGCGCCCGCCACGCCCCTGGCGGACAGGTGGTGCAGGCGACCGATGAGTATGTCGGCGTGCTCGGCGCCCGGGTGGTGCTGGTGGACGACGGGTCCCTGGTGCGGGCCACCATGACGGCCTCCTGGTTGGTGCAGCTGGGCCGTTACGAGGTGGCCGTGGGCCGGGTGGACCATGGCGCCGCCGACCCTTCGTCGACCATACTGTCTGGTACCGTTCCCACTGGTACGGCTCCGGCCCCAACCATCACCGTGGCCGAGCTGGCTGACCGGCTGGGTTCGGTGACGGTCCTCGACCTGGCCGATTCGTTGCGCTACCGCCGGGGTCACATCCCCGGAGCATGCTGGGCGGTACGGTCTCGGCTGGACCAGGTGACCGCCGTCGAGGGCCCACTGGTACTCACTTCGCCCGACGCCCGACTGGCCGCCCTGGCCTGGGCCGAGGCCGATGCCCGTTGGCCTGCGGCAGTGCTGCTGGAGGGTGGCACCACCGCCTGGGTGGCCGCCGGTCAGCCGCTGGAGTCCGGCATGACCCGGGCCAGCACCGTCACCGACGACGTCTGGTACAAGCCCTACGACGCCCAGGATGAGGCCGTGGCCCGCCAGCACATGCAGGACTACCTCGACTGGGAGGTGGCCTTGCTGCAGCAGATCGAGGGTGACGAGCTGGTGCAATTCCAGGTGTTCCCGGCATAAGTGGTTGCGACGGGGTGCACCGTCGTGTTCCTGGCGGGTTGACCGGCGGACCCAGCGCTCAGGCATGCCATCGCCTCGAACCGGGCTCATCGGCCCGGTGCCTGACCCTGTCCGGTCCGGCGCCGGATCAGTGCCCGGCCTGGTCACTGTCGACACCGGCGTCAGCACCCTTGGACAGCCCGTCGAGGGCTGCGATGTCAGCGTCGGACAGCTCGAAGTCGAACACCGCCAGGTTCTCCGCCAGGCGGGCCCGACTGGCGCTCTTGGGCACCGCGGCCCAACCGTGCTGCACGTGCCAGCGCAGCACCACCTGGCCAACGCTTCGGCCCATGCGCCCCGCGATGGCAACCACGGTGGGGTTCTGGAGTATTCGTGCCCCGTCACCCCCGAGGGGGCTCCAGGCCACGGTGGCGATGCCCCTTTCGTTCCCGTAACGGCGCTGTGCCTCCCTGGTGAAGTACGGGTTCAGTTGGATCTGGTTCACCGCGGGGGTCACCGCACACTGCTGGGCCAACGTTGCCAGGTGTTCGGCCTTGAAGTTGGACACCCCGATGGAGCGGGCACACCCTTGGTGGAACAACCCCTCAAAGGTCTGCCAGGTGGACACGAACTCCTGGCGCGCCGGTAGCGGCCAATGGATCAACAGCAGGTCCACCCGTCGAGTACGGAGCTGGGAAGCGCCGTCGCGGTCCGGTCAGCTGAGCTGCACCGCCAGCCGCGGATCATCGAACGGAAGCAGGCCGTCGCTGATCGCCATTACCTCCAGCTCGAGCAGTTCCAGCGAGCAACCGATCGAGGTGAGGAAGGCGGTATCGGCCGCGTCGCGGCCCGTGGCGATGCGCAACATGGTCGAGCACGGCGCCAGGCCGGTGGCGTCCGCCGCCACCCAGCGCCCGTCCACGAAGGCCTCAGCGACGGCGTGGAAGTCCATCGGGTTGAGACCGGGGGCGTAGACCGCCGCCAGACGGGCCGGTATGTCGCAGCTGCGCAACAGGGCAATGACTAGATGGGCGAAGTCCCGGCACACGCCCTGCCGACCGAGCAGGGTGGCGACGGCCCCGTCAGTGGATCGGCTGGAACCCGCCACGTAGGCCACCCGCCGGCCGACCCATCGCGTGACCTCCTCCAGCAGCGCGGCACCTTCGAGATGACCGAACTCGCCCCGAGCGAAGCCCATCAAGCGGTCCGACTCGCAGTAGCGGCTGGGTCGCAGGAAGCGAATCAGGTCCACCTCATCCACCGGTGCAGGATCCATCCGGCCGGCCACCGTGGCCAGGTAGCGCACCTCGAGCCGCCCATCGCCCAGGATGTCGAGCACCTGCAGCCGCCCACCGAACTCGTCCCCGATGTCACGAACCGTGACCATTGACCCGTCGATGCTCACGTCGAGCGATTCTGTGACCATGAGCGGCCCCGCTGCCGGGGTGATCGCCAGCACCACCCGGCTCGCCCCCTCGCACTCACGGAGCTCGGCCGCCATCACGCAGGACACGGTGCGATGCATCCCCCAGTATCGCCATACGGGTACCCCTGACCGCGCCGGAGTCCGTGAACGCTGTGCTTCGTTCAGCTCAGGTTGAGGATCTCACCGTTTTCGTCGAGGTCCACGATGTGAGCGGCGGGGTTGGCGCCAAGGCCGGGCATGGTGCGCATGTCCCCGCAGATGGGGTAGACGAACCCCGCACCGACGGACGCCCGCACTTCTCGCACCGGCATGGTCCAACCGGTGGGTGCGCCCCGCAATGTGGGGTCCGACGAGATGGACAGGTGAGTCTTGGCGATGCACACCGGCAAGTGGCCGAAACCGTTGCGCTCGTAAGACTCCAACTGTCGACTCGCCGCCGGAGTGTAGGTCACCCCGGCCGCGCCGTAGACCCGGGCGGCCACGGTCTCGATCTTTTCTTTCAACGTGGCGGTGTCCGGGTACAGAACCGCGAAGTTGGAGGGTTCCTCGGCTGCTTCCACCACCGCCCGGGCCAGGTCCATGGCGCCCCGGCCACCGTCGGCGAAATGCGTGCACACCGCCACCCGGGCCCCGGCTGCCTCAGCCAGCCGACGGATGGCGTCGTGCTCGGATGGATGGTCACCGGGGAAGGCGTTGATGGCCACCACCGGGGACACCCCGTGGATGCGGATGTTCTCGATCTGCTTGGCCAGGTTGGCCCCACCCTCGGCCACCTCGTCGGGGTTCTCGGCCAGCAACGCCTCGGGCAAGGGCCGGCCGGCCACAATGCGATGGCGGCCCGAGTGCGCCTTCAACGCCCGCACCGTGGCCACCAGAACCGCGGCATCCGGCGCCAGGCCCGAGGTGCGGCACTTGATGTTGAAGAACCGCTCGGCGCCCATGTCGGCCCCGAAACCGGCCTCGGTGATGAGGTACTCACCGGTACGGATACCGATCAGGTCAGCCATGATGGAGCTGTTGCCATGCGCGATGTTGCCGAACGGCCCGGCGTGCACCAACACCGGTGTGTTCTCCAGGGTTTGCATCAGATTCGGCTTGAGTGCCTCTTTCAACATCACCGCCATGGAACCGGCGCAATGCAAATCCTCGGCCGTGACCGGATCCCCGGATTTGGTGTAACCCACCACGATGCGCCCCAGCCGAGCCCGCAGATCCGCCAGTGACGTGGCCAGTGCCAACACCGCCATCACCTCGGAGGCCGCGGTGATGTCAAAGCCGCTCTGCCGGGTCACCCCGTCTTCCTTGGTGCCGAGGCCGATGATGATGTTGCGCAACGCCCGATCGTTCACATCCAACACCCGCCGCCAGGAGATGTTGTGCAAATCCAATCCGGTTTCGTTGCCCTGATGCAGATGGTTGTCCAAGACCGCGGCCAGCAGATTGTGGGCGGCGGTGACGGCGTGGAAGTCACCGGTGAGATGCAGGTTGAGCAACTCCATGGGCACCACCTGGCTGTACCCGCCGCCGGCGGCGCCGCCCTTGATGCCGAAGGTCGGACCCATGGACGGCTGACGCAAGGACAGCGTGGACCGCTTGCCGATCAGCTTCATGGCCTGGCCCAGACCCACGGTGGTGGTGGTTTTGCCCTCGCCCAGCGGGGTGGGGGTGATGGCGGACACCAGCACGTACTTGGCCCGGGGACGGTCCGCCAGGCGCTCAACGGCCTCGAGGCGGATCTTGGCCACTTCGTCGCCGTGGAGCTCCAGCAGATCCGCCGGTAGGTCCATGTCGGCGGCGATCTGGTGGAGCGGCACCAGCTTGGCACCGCGGGCGATCTCAAGATCTGAGGGAAAGCTCACTGGATCTCCTGGTTCGACAGACGTGCCATCAGCCCAGGGACTCTATGGCTGGAAGGTGGTGGTCAGCCCAGTGGCCCGAACCATCCGAGCCTGGCCACCACCTCCACCGTCACTGGCCGATGACCCGCCATGCCCCGCGGTCAGCGTGATGAACGTGGTCTCAGCTGAGGCGCTCGAGGATGGCGGAGCAGGCGCTGACGTCCACGCCGCCCTTGGGCTCCACCGCCAGCTGGGTGAACACGCCGTCCTCGAGCACTGCGGCGTAGCGCTGCGAGCGGGAACCCAGGCCGAAGCCGCTGCCGTCCATGACCAGGCCCATGGCTTCGGTGAACTTGCCGTTGCCGTCCGCCAGCATGAGGATCTTGCCGTCCACGCCCTGCGCGTCGGCCCAGGCCTGCATGACGAAAGCGTCGTTCACGCTGACACAAGCGATCGTGCCGACACCCTTGTCGACCAGCTTCTGGGCGTCCTGCACGTAACCGGGCAGGTGAATCTTGGAGCAACCGGGGGTGAAGGCACCGGGCACCGCGAAGAGCACCACCTTGCCCTTGCCGAGCACGTCACCAGTGCTGACCTTCTCCGGGCCCTTCTCGCCCATGGTGTGGATCTCGACATCCGGAACCTTGTCGCCAACATTGACTGCCACTTGATCGGGTCCTTGTGTTCTGGGCAGCGACGAGCTGCCGGGGGCCGCCGGGCAGCGTGCGGCCGCCGACGTGCTGCCAACATCAGCGAGCAGCCCGAACAAACTAATGGCCGCCGCCCCGCCACACGGACCGGCCGCGCCGATCTGACCGGCAAGGACCGGGCGTCCTCGCGACGCACCGCTGCACTGGTACTGAAAGGGTACGAAATAGCTCGACTTTCTTGAAGGGGTACAGGTATCGCGCGTACCGATCGGTATCTCGTTCAGAATGTGAACGATCCGCGGTGGTCCGACCACGGCTCGTCGACATTTCTGCCGCGCTTGCCGGTGATCGCGCGATATGTGTACCCGTTGAATGGTCCGATTCGGCGGCGATTCGGTCCCGCCACTCAACGCCGGCCCACAACCGCCCTCCGCGACCGGCCGGTCCGGATCGAACCGGATCGACTCGGACACGTCGCCGGATGGGCCGGAGCGGCCGGTTCAACACCCCCGCCCTCCCCGGGTCGGCGGGGCCATTCAGCTGCCGTCGAGAACCGCCCTGACCTCGGCCCGCTCGGCGTCGGTCATGGCCCACCCCGCAGCGGCGGCGTTGGTGCGGACCTGCTCGGGGGTGGTGCAGCCGGCGATCACGGTGGACACCACCGGGTTGGACGCCAGGTAGCTCATGGCCAGCTGCAACAGGGTGTGGTTGCGCGCTGCGGCCCAGGCCTCGAGCTTGGCCACCAACGCCAGCTTGTCCTCATCGATGAAGGCCTTGCCCCGCTCGCCCCACTTGGCCAGGCGGGACCCTTCCGGCAGCGGCGAACCGGCCTTGTACTTGCCGGTCAACAGCCCCGATTCGAGCGGGAAGAACGGCACGAAGCCAATGCCGGCCGCCGCGCAATACGCCAGCACACCGTCCTGCTCCGGGGCCCGATTGATCACGCTGTAGTGGTTCTGCACCGACGGAAACCCGTTGCCGACCCCGGCGTTGGCGGCCTCGCGCAACTGCGCCTCACTGAAGGCGCTGCAGCCGATCTCGCGCACCTTGCCGGCGGCCCGCAACTCCTCCAACACGCCCAGGGTCTCCGCGACGGGGGTCTTCGGGTCAGGGCGGTGCAGCTGATAGTGATCGACGTGGTCCATGCCCAGCCGGGTGAGGCTGGCATCGAGGCTGCGGCGGACCATGGCCGGGTCCCCGCCCCGCTCGCCCTCCTTCAGCGTCACGTCGAGGCCCCACTTGGTGGCCACCAGAACCTGGTCCCGCCGCCCCTGCAGCGCCTGGCCCAGGAACACCTCTGACTGGCCCTTGCCGTACGCCTCGGCCGTGTCGAAGTACGTGATCCCGGCCTCGATGGCGGCGTCGACCACGGCCTTGGTGGCGTCAGCATCGATGGCCATGCCGAAGTTGTTGCAGCCCAACCCCACAACGGAGACGTCCAGGATGCCGAGTCGACGAGTGTCCATGGCCAGGTTCTAGTGGAGGTAGCGGCGCCGCGCCCGCCCGCCGACGCTAACGGGGGGGTGTGGCAGGCTGAATGCCATGGCCAGCACCACCGACACCAGCCCCGCCGACGACGGCTCCGAAACCGACGCAGCGGGGCTCATCACCCGGGCCGTGCTGCGCAACCTGGCCGCCACGCCCGACGTTCGGTTGCGGGAGATCCTGTCCTCGCTGGTGTCCCATCTGCACGCCGTCGCCCGTGAGGTCAACCTGACCGAACAGGAGTGGATGGCCGGCATCGAGTTCCTCACCGCCGTCGGCCAGAAGTGCACCCCCACCCGCCAGGAGTTCATCCTGCTGTCGGACACCCACGGCCTGTCCTCGCTGGTGGACGTGTTGACCCAGAACAAGCCCGCCGGCGCCACCGAATCCACCGTGCTGGGCCCGTTCTACGTGCCGGCGTCAACTGAGCGGGCCAATGGCGAGTCCATGGCCGAGGACGATGACGCCACCCCAACGGTGGTCCGGGGCCGGGTGCTGGCGCTGGACGGCACGCCCATCGCGGGGGCCACCGTCGACGCCTGGCAGACCAACTCCAAGGGTTTCTACGCCGTGCAGGAGCCGGACTCCCAGCCGGCGCAGAACCTTCGGGGCCGCTACCGGACTGACGCCGAGGGTCGATATGAGCTGGTCACGGTGCGGCCGGTGGAGTACCCCATCCCCACCGACGGGCCGGTCGGAGACCTGCTGCGGGCCGAACAGCGTCATCCATGGCGGGCGGCGCACATCCACGCCATCGTGTCCGCCCCGGGCTACGAGCGGGTGGTGACCCACATCTTCGACGCCGAGCGGGACTACCTGGATTCCGACGCCGTGTTCGGGGTCAAGGCGTCCCTGATCCGCACGTTCTCCCCCGGGACGGGCGCCGACGGCCAAGCGATCTTCGAACTGGACCACGACTTCGTGCTGGCCCCCCAACGCTGATCGGTCGACGCATCGTGTTGGCCCCCGTTGTGTTGGCCCCCGTTGTGTTGGCCCCCGCTCTGTTGGCCCCTGTTGAGCTGGGCACCGGTCATGCGGCCGTCGGTCATTTGTCGAATCGACATCGAATCGCCCGGCTGCTGGTGGCGGCGGCGCTGCTGAGCACCGTCGCCGCCTGCGCCCCACAGGTCGACGAAGCGACCGCTATCAGCAGCCCCTCCGCCACCGCCAATGGGCGTCGCCCGGGGTCCCCCGCCAGCACCAATGCCACCGTCGGTTCGACCGCGCCCATGGCCGGCGTGACGCCGAGCACCGCAACCACCATCGCCCCAACCATCGCCCCAACATCGCCCCAACCATCGCGACGACGGGGATCACCGCCTTGACCTCGCCCAGCACGACGGAGGCCCCGGCCACCACCGCCCCTGCCGACCAGGCCGCGCCCGAGCCGGAACCACGCCGTGAGCCCCCAACCGTCGAACATCGATCCGGACCTGACGGGTTCAGCTTCGACGTCGCCGCCATCGACGACGCCCTGCGGGTTCGGATCGAGCCCACATCATGGCGACCGGGCTGTCCGGTTTCGCTCGACGAGTTGCGTTACCTGCGTCTCTCCCATCGCGGGTTCGACGGGGTCGACACCTCGGGTGAGCTCATCGTGCATCGGGACCAAGTCGAGGCCATGTTCACGGTGTTCTCAGCGTTGTGGACGGCGCGCTTCCCGATTCGCTCGATGCGACTCATCGACGATTTCGGCGGAGACGATTACCGCTCGATCGAAGCGGACAACACCTCGGCCTTCAACTGTCGCTTCGTGGAGGGCACCAGCCGATGGTCCAATCACGCCACCGGCGGAGCCATCGACATCAACCCTCTTGAGAACCCCTACGTGTCCGGTGGCGCCACCTCCCACCCGGCATCGGTGCCGTTCCTGTCACGTCACGTGGGCACCGGGTTGATCCTCGAGGGCGGACCGGTCGTGACCGCGTTCGACGCGGTCGGTTGGGACTGGGGCGGCCGCTGGGGTGAACCCCTCGACTATCAGCACTTCTCCGCCGCCGGGGGGTGAAATCGAGGTGAAGTGGCTCGCGATCGGAGATGAGTCGATCAGGGGTTCGACGGGTACGCTAGTCCGACCATGGACGAGGGGAATGCCGGGCCGTCAGACGCCCCGCCGCACAGTCCCGCCTCCCAGCAGCGTCCCCAGCGACGCCAGCAGGCCAAGGCGGACAAGATGGCCCGCATCTTGCGCGCTGCTCGCACCCTGTTCAACGAGCGGGGCTTCGAGGCCACCACCACGGCCGCCATCACCGAGGCGGCGGGCATCGGGGCCGGCACCCTGTTCCTCTACGTGGCGTCCAAGCACGATCTCTTGGTCCAGGTGTTCCGCCAGGAGCTGCAGATCCTCTGGGACTCCGCCTTTGACGCGATCGACCACAACGATCCACTGTCTGAGCGGATCATCAACCTCTTCGGTCATGTCATCGCCGACCACGAGCTGAACCCGGCGCTGTCACGAGCGTTCGTGAAAGAGGTCATGTTCGTTGGTGAACTTGAACGCCAGGGCGTCAACGAGTTCATGGAGGCTTGGTCCAAGCGCCTGACCAACGTGCTGCGCGAGGGCCAGGCGCACGGCGAGCTGTCCACCTCGGTGCGGGCCACCGTGCTGAGCGTGAACCTCTACGCCGTGTTCTTCTACCTGCTGCAGTGCCGCTACGGGGGTTATCTCAAGCCGGCGGACCTGATGCCCCGCCTCCGAGAAGGCGTCGAGCTCCAACTCCGCCCGTTCATGACCTGAGTACCGTGGTCGCGGCTGCATCGCTACTATACGACCAGGTCACCACCACGCTGGCCTCGTAGGAGCGGGTCGCGGGGGCGCCGCCGCAGGGTCACTCACGCCACCGCCGTGAACCGCCACGGAGGAACAACGCCTCGACCGGCAGGCGCTTTTCTTGTGCAGGCGGGCGGGGGCGTCGGTCCGGAAGCTGGCGACGTTCCCATCGGGCCGGTCGGGCCGATGCCGCAAAGTGCCGGAGTCGTAGTTAGATGAGCTTGCTCGGGACCGCGGACCGTGGCAGACACATCCGCTGACGTGCCGCCTGAACCACCGTCTGCAGATGATCAGTGATCGTCCTTGGCCGATTTGGGCGCTCGGCGAACACAGGCTGTTACGTTGCCGGCTCGACACCATCAGCAGGAGGTCCGCCGACTAATGGAATCCGCCGAGACGAGCAGGGCCCAGGCCCTGTCGAGCTTGGTGACGGTAGGCGGACCTCACCCCAAATCGAACGGAAGCCAGCCCGGCGGATGTGCATGCTTCCCCCGAGGCTCTCCCGCCGCTGTCGGGTCGCGCCACTACCTCCCCTGCTCGCTCACCTTGGGCACCGCACGGCAGTCCGGCCCCGAGGCTGCTGCCGGCGATGTTCGTCCCGGTACTACAGGTCGGGGCGGGCAGCTCGACACTGGACGCATCGGCTGTACGTCGCTCTGCGAGCATTCACTCGAGGTTGCTTCGGCGTTTGCCACCCATCTGGCTCATCCGGGTACGTGTGGCTTCGCGGCCGCCCGGAGGCTGGAGCAGGCCGTGTTTGCTGAGACCTTCAGCATGACGTCCGTCGAGCTCGAGGCGGAGTATGCGCCCTATGACGAGAGCTCGGTGTTCGTGCTCGTGGAAGACTGCTCCACCTCAGCCGTGGTGGGTTGCGCACGCCTGATCTTGCCCGGACACTTCGCTCTCAAGACTTTCGCTGACGCCAAGAAGTTCTGGGGTGTCAGTCTTGAGTCGTCAGCGCAGAAGCTCGGCGTTGCACTGCACCAAGCAGATACCTGGGACGTGGCTACGCTGTCGGTACACCCAGAGTACCGTCGAGGCACGGTAAGCCTCGGCCTCTATCAGGGCATCTGCACAACTGCCCGGATGGCTGGCGCACGCTGGCTCGTGGCGGGTCTCGACGTCGCTGTGCTGCGGCTGCTGCAGATTCGGCTCGCACGCGGCTTCTCGCCCTTTCCAGGGGTCGAGCCGAAACACTATGTGGGCTCGCTGAGCACGATCGTTTGGGCAGAGACGGCGCAGTGGCACCGCCAACTGAAGGCCCGCCATCCACACCTCGGCGAAGTTGTCTTCGAGGGTGCGAGCTTGGCGCCGGCGCTCGCACCACCGAATTGGGGGGCGGTCATGAGGCAGATCGCAACGAGACTCCAGGCACCGGTGTTCCCCTGAGCAATTGCGGCTTTGGGGCAAGACCGGTCGGCGCTTCCTGCGTAGCGAACAGTGCCGGAACGGCCTCCGGTGGCAAGGGGCGGGAGAAGTAGTAACCCTGCGCCCACTTGCACCCCAGCGACACCAACCGACTGGCCTGCTCGGCGGTTTCCACTCCTTCCGCCACCGTCGTGAGGTTCAAGGCGGCGGCCATGGCAGTGATCGCGGACACGAGGCTTTCAGCTGACACATTTGTTCGGACGAGAGGATCAACGAACGCCTTGTCGATCTTCACGCATGACACGGGTAGGCGAGTGAGGTAGGCCAGCGAGGAGTACCCGGTGCCGAAATCGTCGATGTAGAGCGGAATACCGGCCGCGTGCAGCTTGTCCAGCGCGGCGATTGCGTCGGGGCCGTCATCCATGACCAGGGACTCTGTTAGCTCGAGCCGAAGGGCAGTCGGAGGCAAGCCGTAGCGCGCGACCAGCCGGGTGATGAAGTCCGCCAGCTTAGCGTCCCGAAGCTGGCGCATGGACAGGTTTACCGATACATAGAGCGACACAGGCGCTCCGGGGTGGGCCCGCCACTGGGCAAGCTGGCGGCAGACCTGCTCGATGACCCAAGCCCCAATCGGGCCAATGAGTCCGGTCTCTTCCGCGGTGGAGATGAAGTCGAGCGGCGGCACGTTGCCTCGGGCCGGGTGACTCCAACGTAGGAGCGCTTCAAAACCATGAACCTTTCCGGTCGATAGCTCGACAATCGCCTGGTACTGCAGATGAAGTTGGTCTTTCGAGAGTGCGTCGTGCAGATCGCGGTCGAGCGCCAACCGGTCTGCCACACGATTGCGCATCACACTGTCGAACTGGACGATGCTGTCCCGACCAGCGTCTTTGGCAGCATACAAAGCGGTGTCTGCATCCCGGAGCAGATTCTCTGCACTGTCGCAAGGTGTGGTTGCGATGCCGATGCTCGCCGACGAGTAGATTATTTCATTGCTGGCAATGAAGGCGGCATGGAATGAATCACGGATATGCTCGGCGATACGCAGGGGTGACGAAAGCATCTCGTAACCGCTTAGCAGGATGACGAACTCGTCACCGCCGATGCGAAAGACCTCGGCACCGGCCGGCACGACACTGGACAGGCGTGTCGCCACCCCCACCAGCAACTGGTCCCCCACGCTATGACCACCGCTGTCATTGACGATCTTGAATCGATCCAAGTCCAGGAACAAGATCGCAATCGGCCCGGCCTCTTCGGCAGCCAAGTGCTCTTGCAGGGCGTGTTCGAGTGCTCGGCGATTGAGCAGACCCGTCAAGCTGTCATGGTTCGCCTGATAAGCCGCCACGGTGCGCGCTACCGATAGGCTACGGATAGCTCGAAGGACTCGGACTACGACGAGGAAGGTAAGGGCGAGAACCGCCGACACCAGCACTACTCGGTCGGAGCCCTTCGGATTGCGTTGAGCGAGGCTGACGAATGCGGGCACTGTCAGCGCAACACCAATCATCGTCAAGCGGCCCCGATCGGCTCGCTCCGGGCCATCTTGCTTTCGTGATAACTCCACCATGCCCGGGTGCAGCACTGTGCCCCCGAAGAACAGGTAGGCGAGAGCGTACGGTACGTCGAGGAGTCGCGGCGGGATGACGACCAGGTGGGTCTCCACAAGCGTGTACGTGATGTCCCCAGCGAGCATCAAGACCATCGCTGCCAGCAGTGTTCGGTGCGCAACGGCCGTTCGGCCGGTGTTGAGGCTTAGCCGAGCGGTTACCACGACGAAGATGACCGAGATCGTTGGGTAGACCGCCAGACTGAGACGTATCGCAAGGGGTGCCTCGGTCTGGTAAAGCGCAGGACTCACGAGGTAGAGCCAGGCGAATGAAAGCGCTGACAGCCCAGCGATCATGGCATCCAGCAAGGCGTCGAGATCGCTTCGTGACTCTCGCCCCCGGGCACGGACCAAGCCCGCAAGACCGCAGCCGAAGATCAGATATCCCGGCACAGTGAAATAGTCTGGAAGAAGCGAGCGACCGGCGGACAGATCACCGGTGGTCTGCAGTTGCTCGCGCAGCGCACCGCCGATGAGGAAGGTGGCAAGCGACAGCGTCACAAGGGCCCACGGCCACCACGCAGAGGGCTTGTAACGGCGGATGCCGTACACCGTCCCAGCCAGCGTCGATGCCGTCAGCAACACGAAAGTTCCGTCTGCAAACGGCCCGAGCAGCCCCGCCAGGTGACAAGCCGTCCAAAGGACGCCACACACCCAGTAGAACCGCAACAGCCTCCGTGGCGTTGGGAACTTCGATCGCAGTTCATACGTCGGTGAGGATCTCACGAGTATGCTGTCGTCCCCGCCGTAGCGGGCCTAAAGGGGTCTACAGTCCTGCGGGTTACCCAACCGTTGGTATTTGCGTTCTGCGAAGCCTTTCGGAGACTGCCCGGTGTCGCTCGACAACTGATGCTCTGAATGGAATGATGAGGCGCTCACCGTATTTCAAGCCGCCAAGTGGGTGCTCGAACGAGATGATCCTGCTCACCGCTGGCACGAACACAACGCCGCAACGCCGTTGACACCCATCGCCGTGCAACACCGAGATGGGGGAGACCACGAAGCGAATCGGCCGGGGATGCTCGCCAAATGGTCCGTCGTTCGCGAAGGGATCGCAGTTAGCAGGCCCTTTTGGCCCCAGCAGGGTTGATGTCGAGGTCAGCGGGGAAAGGGCTCGACGTGGACGCCGAAAACCTCCGGACGGAATGCGAGGGGACCAGCGAGGTCGCGCCCTCGGTGGAGCCCCACTCGCTGGCCACTGACCTGTCCCAGGCGGTGACCCGGTTCCGTCGAGCCATGCAGCGCTCGGCTCGGGCCGACTTCGACGCCGAGGCCCTCTCCCCAACCGAGGTGGAGTTGCTGCTGCTGGTGGCGGAACGGCCCGGTATCGGGGTGGCTGTCGCTGCCAGCGAGCTCGGTGCCGCGCCCAACACCGTGAGCACACTCATCCGCAAGCTGGTGACCTTGGGGCTGCTGCGTCGCGAGTTCAGCCGCGGCGACCGGCGCGTGGCGCGTTGCTCCTCACCGGGGAGGCCACGAGCCGCCTTGAGCGTTGGCGTGGTCGCCGAGCGGACGTGCTCACTGATGCCCTGGCCCAGCTCGACCCCGAGCAGCAGCGGGTCTTGGCCGAGGCCCTGCCGTTGCTCGACATGCTCTCGATGAGTCTGTACCAGCGGCGACGCCGATCTCGGGGCAAGGAGTTCCGACGGCGCCTCCCACGGCCCAACCTACGCCGAGGATCTAAGCCGGTCGAAACTCAGGCCGGTCGAACCGGGCCGGTTTGGTCAAAGAGGGTGAGCAGGTCTTCCCGGTCGAACATGACGGCCATGCTGATGGCGGACGGCGAACCGGCGGCGGGATCGGCCCCGAAGCGCAACAACGTCGCCACCACGTCTCCGTAGCCCTTGAAGGTGGCCCCGCCGAGAGGGGTCTGGGCCCGGTCATTCATCAAATCGACCTGGGCACCCGCCTCGAGCAGCACCTCCACCGCCCCGGCGTGGCCGTGGTAGGCGGCCAACATCACCAGCGAATCGCCGCTCTGGTTGCAGAGATCCGGCGGCGCTCCCCCGCTGGTGGCCTCACGCAACAGGTCGACATCCCCCTTGCGGGCCGCTTCGAACAGCAGACTGGCCAACCCGGTCAGCCGTTGCTGCTCGGTCTCCGCAGCAGGCGGAGTTCCAGCGGACGCAGCGGGGTCCGGGATGGGTTCGGCCATGGCAGGGACGCTAGCGGGGTCATTCACCGGCGGGGCCGTTGAGCTGTGCGGTGATCAGCGCCGCGAAGCCCGCTGGGTCTTGCACATGCAGGCTGTGACCCACGCCGGGCACCACCCGCAACGGCCGATCGAAGCGGGCCAGGTCTGCTGCGGGGGCCATCGGATCGTGCTCCCCGGTGACCAACAGGACGGGAGCCGATAGCCGAGCCAG
>CAVZHK010000005.1:0-658619 GCA_963775055.1 uncultured Acidimicrobiaceae bacterium
TCGGCGGCAGCATCACGGCCCGCTCATACAGCAACGCTTCGGGCTCGACGCGCCCGGGATCAGGAAGACAACAATCGACCGGGCAGACCGCAGCACATTGCTCCACGTTGTGAAAGCCCACACACTCGGTGCAACGCTGGGGATCGATGTGGAAGATGTCCGGTCCCTCGAAGATGGCCTCGTTGGGACAGGCGGGCAGGCAAGCGCCACAAGCGATGCACTCATCGGTGATCATCGTGGCCATCGCAGCCCCGTGCTGGCGGTCGATCCGGTCCGGTCGGTTGACCGGTGTGTCGGCGGGCACAGAATAACCTCCCTGGCCGTGAGCGACCCGCCGGCCATCCCCGGCCCCCACCCCAACCCCCGCCGGCCCGCCCTTCAGCTCCCGCCCGGCGCCTGTGACGCCCACTGTCACATCTTCGGCCCGGCCCAGCGTTTCCCAGTACGCGGCCGACCGGGCCTACACCCCACCCGAAGCCCCGCTCGAGCACTTCGAAGCCCTGCAAGACCGGCTGGGCCTGCGACGGGCGGTGTTCGTGCAGGCCAGCTGTCACGGCCGCGACAACTCCGCCATCGCCGACGCGCTGGGAAGGGGCCACGGTCGTTACGCCGCGGTGGCCATGATCGATGACGCCACCACCGATGACGAACTGGCGGAGCTGCACCGTCTCGGCGTACGGGGCACCCGGTTCAACTTCGTGGCGCATCTCGGCGGCGCGCCCGACCAGGTCACGTTCGAGCGGCTGGTGGCCCGGGTGGTGCCCTACGGCTGGCACATCGTGGTCCACCTCGACGCCAAGGATCTCAGTGGCTTGCGGCCGATGCTCGACCGGCTGCCGGTGCCGTTCGTGAACCGCGGACGGGCTGCCCACCTCAACCCGTGCCGGGGTCCTGCGCACCGCCCGCAAGCTCTTCGACGGCCTCGTGTTCGCCCCCTACTGAGCTGCCCCGACGCCCAACACACCGACCGACACCGACCGGCACCGACCCGCCACTCGCCCCCGCCGACGGCACGGGCCGGCCCCGGTTTCCTGGACAGGGGTAGGACCAGGCACTACAACAGGCCCGTGAAGCTGCAGGCCCGCACGCTGGACGTCCAAGATGACGATGAGGTGCAACAGCTGTACCTGTCCCGGGGGTGGACCGACGGGCTGCCGATCATCGCCCCTACCCCGGCCAAGGTGGAGGCCATGCTGGCGTTCTCCGCCTTCCAGCCCGACCAGGTCATCGGGGTGGAAACCGTCAAGGCCCGTCCGCTCAGCGCCGAAAAGGTCGCCGTCAACGCCGTGCTGGCAGGCTGTCAGCCGCCCGATTTCCCGGTGGTGGCCGCCGCCATCGAAGCCCTCTGCCGGCCCGAGTTCCTGGCGCACGGAGCCACCGCGTCCACCGGCGGCTGCGCGGTGCTGCTGATCGTGAACGGTCCGATCCGCCAGCAGTTGCGGATGTCCTCGGCCCATTCGGTGCTGGCCGGGCCGGATCGGGCCTCGGTCTGCATCGGGCGAGCGGTTCGCCTGGTGCTACGCAACCTGCTGGAGGTCCGCCCCGGCGAGTTGGACCGCTCCACCCTCGGCCACCCCGGGAAGCTGTCGTGGTGCATGGCCGAGGACGAGGAGGGCGGCGCTCCCTGGTTGCCGCTGGGCGTCGAGCGGGGCATGCCGGCAGACCCCGAGATCTCCTCGGTCACCGTCTTCGCCGCATCGGGGCCCCGCCAGCTGATGAACGAGTGGACCACCGATCCGGTCGAGGTCCTGGCCACGGTCATCGCCGAGATCAAGGCCACCATGCTGCACTACTCCATCTGGGCCGGGAACTACGCGGTGGTGTTCCCCACCCAGCTGCGCGCCGTGTTCCATGACGCCGGCTGGTCCAAGGCCGACATCCGCCAGCACGTGTTCGAACACGCCCGGGTCCGGCGCACCGACTGGGAAACGGTGGGCAAGGCCGCGGTGGTCACCGACAAGACCCGCCAGTACGAGTACCCGGCCCTGCGCCGCCCCGAGGATCTACTGGTCATCGCCGCCGGTGGCGAGGCCGGCGGGTTCGCCGCGGTGATCCCGCCGTGGCTGGGCCCCAAGTCCTCCGCCGTGACCGTCGCCGTCGGCGCTTGCGTCGACTGCTGAAAGCGAGCAGCCATGTCTCACAGTTTCACAGTCCTCGACCCCAGCTTCGAGGAAGATGCCGTTTCCGTCGAGCTGCCCGCCCGCCCCACCAACCTGGTCGGCAAGACCGTGGGGTTCATCTCCAACGGGAAGATGAACACCCGCCCATACTTCGATCACCTCGAGCGGCTGCTGAAGGACGAATGGGGCGTGGCCGAGGTGGTCCGGCGCACCAAGTCCAACTATTCGGCCCCGGCCCAACGGGAGCTGATGGACGAGGCCGCCGGATGGGCCGCGCTGTTCGCCGGGGTGGGTGATTGAGGCAGCTGCTCCTCGTGCAGTTTGCACGACGCGGTGACCGGTGAACTGGCGGGCGTTCCCTCGGTGGGCGTGATGACCACCGCCTTCGTGGACGGCGCGGAGCTGATGGCCCGGGCGCTCGGCGTGGCCGGGTACCGCTTCGCCATCATCGAGCACCCCATCTCCAACGTCAGCGACGACGAGCTATCGGCGAGGGCGCGGGCGACCTTGGACCAGGCCGCAACCATGCTGCTCGACCCCGGGGAACCCCAAACGTGGCGGAGCGGGTCCGGTTTGATCTGAGCCCGGACGCGCCAGACCCCCGAGCCCGGAGGGGTTGGGCTCGGGGGTCTGACTTGTGCACCAACTTAGCGGGTGTGCAGAAACGGTCAAGTACCGAAGGGGTGGGTCATTCGTCCTTCGGTTCCTCGGTGGGGATGGTGCCGTCCCAGACCAGCTTGGCGCCCTCGTGGCCGGTTCGAAACATCCAGATGGAACCCAGCACGCCGAACACCACTGCCCCCGCCGCCAGCGTGTGCCCGACCATGGCCAGCGCTCCACCGGCTCCGGATCCGGGCCTGGTTGCCGGTGTCCGTCCCGACCCGCCCCGAGGGCCGGTCCCCAGCATCGCAACCGCTGATGACCCGACGGTCAGCGCCGCGAAGACCACCGCCAAGATTCTGGTCGCCTCGCCGAGGGACTGGTGATCCTCGATGTCGATCTCGACCCCCTGATCTTCCAGGATCTCGTTGAACTCCCCGCCGGACTGGGCGGCCATGATGGTCACCACCACCAACGCCACGGACGCCAGGATCAGCAGCGGCCCGAACGCCTTCCGCCACTTCGGTCGCAGCGCCACCGCGATCGTGGCCAGGGCCAGCAGCGGCATCAGCACCAGAGGGGTGTGTACGAACAGCGGATGGGCTGGGAGATCGAAGACGGAATCCACCGCGACGGACGCTAGCGGAGCCGCTCCCCGCCCCCCGCGACGGTACGCCACAGCCAGGTTCCGGTCTCGTTGCAACCACAACGGTGCCGCCGTCCCCTAGCCTCGGAATGACACCCCTTTTCAACGTTGGCCGTCCGGTGCCGGCGCGCTTTCACCTAGTGGAGTTACCCGTGGCTCATCGCTCTCGACCGCTTGCCCATCTGGCCCTCCTCGCCGTGTTGGCACTCACCGCCGCCGCCTGCTCGGGTGACGACGCCTCCGACGGCGATACCGCCTCCGAGGGCACCGCGGACGCCACCGAGACTCCCGCCAGCAGCGCCGCCGGCACGGACGCCTCCACGGCCGGGGGCGGCAGCGGGACCGGGGGCGGCGGTACAGCCACAAGCGCCGCCGTCACCAACCCCACCGCCTCCACCACCGGCGGCGTAACCGCTTCCACCTCGCCGGGTACCAGCACCGCCCCGGCCACCGCCGTCGCCGGGCCCGGTGACACCACCGTCAGCCTCAAAGAGTGGAGCCTCACCGCCGGTGCTGTCACCCTCAAGGCCGGACCCGTCACCTTCAACGTGACCAACGACGGACAACAAACGCACGAGTTCGTGGTAATCAAGGGCACCTATGAGACCCTGCCCCAGTCCTCGATCGGGGCGGTGCTGGAAGATCAGCTACCGGCCGGCGCGGTGATCGGACGGATCGACTCGCTTCGTTCCGGCAACGAAGGCGTCCTCAGCGCCGACCTGCCCGCCGGCCCCTACACCCTGCTGTGCAACATCGCCGCCGGCCCCAACAGCCACGCCGGAAAGGGCCAGCGCCAGAACGTCACCGTCGCCTGAGCCGGGGCCTGGGCGAGTCGGCCCTGCTCACCGTGCTCAGCGCAGCGCATCGCGATGGTCGGGGTGGGCGATGGAACGCAAGGCGTCCGCCCGGGCCGCTCCGGCTAGGCCCCGCACGTCGATGCGGCCGAACTCGATGACCACCACGTCGGCCAGGTAGCTGGGCAAGGTGGTGGGGCGGGGCGCCTCGATCCGTCTCACGATGCGCGAGATCCGGCCGCCACGCGGCCACCGCCCGCAGCGCCAGCACCGACCGTCCGCCGCTGGTCAGACTGGCCCCGAAACCGAAATCGGGGGCGCCGCCCGGGCCGGAGATCAGCGTGCCGGCCACCATCTCGGGGTTGGCCGAGCCGTCCAGCGCAATCTCCACGGTTGAGTTGAGCGCCACGAACTTGGGCAGCGCAGCCAACTCCGCGGCGCCGTGCGTCAGGCCTCCGGTATGGCCGCCACCGCCTCCGCCGCGCTCACCCGCCGAGCAGCACGCCCACCTGGCGAGGCCGGCAGCAGCGGGGTCAGGTCTGCACGGGCCGGATCGAACACCATGACGACGGTCTACCAGGCGCCGACCAGAATGTTCCCGAAGCACCCGGCCCTCACCGGCCACTCCGGGCGGCCAACGCGCCCGATCCGGCGGCTTTCGCGGCTCCCCGGGCCGGCCGTGAGCCAATCAACGCCGAACCTCACAGCAGGCCCCCGTTGCCGGCTGACTACCCTGAGCGGCCATGACCACGATGTCCGCCGACAACGCCCCGCCCACCGCGGCCGACCCGGCCGATTCCACCGTCAACGTGGCGGTGGCCGAGGCCCGGGCCTGGTTCGAGGCCAATTGGTCGCCCGAGCTGACCCTGGGCGAATGGTGGGACCGGCTGGGACGTTCCGGTTGGGGATTCCCGGGTTGGCCAGCGGCATGGTTCGGTCGGGGCCTACCGGCGGGTATGGCCAGGGCGGTGCTCAACGAACGGACCCGCATCGGTGCGTACGGGGCACCGTCGGGCATATCCACGTTTCTGGCCGCCCCAACGATCCTGGCCTATGGCACCGAGGAACAGAAGCAGCGGTACCTGCCCGGCATCGCCACCGGCAAGGACATCTGGTGCCAGCTGTTCTCCGAGCCCGAGGCCGGCAGCGACATGGCCTCGTTGCAGACTCGGGCGGTGCGCGATGGCGACGAGTGGATCATCAACGGGCAAAAGGTGTGGAGCTCCGGCGCCCAGTACGCCCGCTACGGCATCCTCATCGCCCGTACCGACCCAGATGTTCCGAAGCACCGGGGCATCACCTATTTCCTGCTGGACATGGACCAACCCGGCGTGGACGTACGCCCGTTGCGCGAGATGACGGGCGAGGCGGCGTTCAACGAGGTGTTCTTCAGCGACGCCCGCGTTGCTGACGCCGACCGCTTGGGTGAGCCCGGCGAGGGTTGGCGAGTGGCCATGACCACGCTGTCCAACGAACGCGACCCGGCCAACCCCGGGATGAGCGCTGGCGGTGGCAGCCTCATCGGCAAGGCCGACCTCAGCGTCACCGTGGCCGAACATCAACGGCGTCAGGCCCAGGAGATGGACGCCTTTTCCTTGGCCATCGGCGGGGGCGCCACCGCCATGGTTGATCGCATCATCGACGAGCACGGCCTGGCCAACGATCCGTTGGTCCGGCAGGAACTGGCCCGGCTGGCGGCCATGCGCATCACCGGTCGATGGACGGCGCTGCGGGCCAAGGCCAACGCCAAGGGCGGCCAACCCGGTCCCGAGGTGTCCACGCTGAAATTGGGCGGCTCCAACCTCGGCCGGGCCATGCGGGATGTGGGCCTGGCCGCCATGGGGCCGGAGGGGATGCTGCTGGGCGACGATGCCCCCGAGGGCGGCCTGTTCCACAAGTACGCCCTGTTCGTGCCGGCCACCTCCATCGCCGGGGGGACCGACGAGGTACAGCGCAACATCATCGGCGAACGGGCCCTGGGCCTACCCAAGGAACCCGACGATTCCCGCGACCTGCCCTTCAAGGAGCTGCGGACCACCCGTCGCAACGGTTGAGGCGGTGGTGGCGCGAGGCAGCCCGGTCCGCCTCAACCGGCCAGGAACTCCAGCACCACCCGGTTGTGTTCCTCGGCCTGTTCGAACTGGGCCCAGTGGCCGACCTCGGCGCAGTGGTAGCGACACCCCATCGGAAGCGCCGCGGCCAGGGCGTCACCCGCGGCCCGGCCCCCCATGTTGTAGGAACCCCAATACAGCAACGTCGGCACCTGGAGCGCCCCCAGCTCGTCGGGGCCGATCTTGAGGGCCTGCGCGGCCGGGCCAAGGTAGGCGGTGATGGCCGCTTGCAGCCCGGCGTTGACCTCGGGCCATTGCATGAACCGCTGGCGGACCTCGTACATCTCGGCGTCGATGGTGTCGATGTCATGGACCAACCCGCTCATGCGCTTGCGGACCATCTCCGGGGTCGGGTTGCGCAAGATCTCCAACTGACCCTGCAGCTGAGTCTGGAGCTTTGCCTCATCGGGCACCGTAAGTGGACTTTCCATACCCGATGGTGTGGTGAGGACCAGTCGATGGAGCCGATCGGGATGGCGCAGGGCGAAGTGCGTGGCCACCCACCCACCCATGGACTGACCCTCCAGGTAGCAGCGCTCGATGCCCTGGGAGTCCAACACGTCGAGGATCTGTTCGATCATGGTCGGCACCAGCGCGTCGTCGATGGGCGGCTTCTCCGACAGGCCGTGCCACAGCGCGTCGATGGCCAACACCCGGTAGCGCTCGGCGTAGGCGGGGATGTTCCTGCGAAAGTTCTCGATGCTGCCGCCCTGGCCGTGCAACAACAGCAACGGCGGGCCGTCCGGTGACCCGGCGCGCAGCGCCCGAGTGCGATAGCGATTTCCGATGAAGCCGACCTCGGCCCCCAACAGCTCCGTCCAGAGGGTCACGGTGCCTTATTCGCCTTTGGCCTTGACGCGGATGTCGACCCCGAAGGCGTTGGAGAAGTTGTCGTAGTACTCCTCGTCGGTGTCGGCCAGCCCCAGCGCCACCCATTCCTCGTCGCTCATCTTGGCTTTGGCCCCCAGGATCTCGGGCCCGCCCCAGGACATGGTGTAGCGCAGCTTGGGATCATCGGTGGTGATGGCGTGGGAGATGGCCTGCGCCACTTCCAGGGGATCGGTGGCGGCGGGCAAGCCGGCGGCGTAAAACTGGAACAGGCGCCGATAGTGGGCGTCATAGGCCCCGGTCTGGTTGGGGGCGTCCACGTTCTTGGCGAAGATGGCGGACTTGGTGATGCCCGGTTCGATGATGACCACCCGGATGCCGAACGGCGCCACCTCCTGGGCCAGCCCCTCACTGGCCCCTTCGAGGGCGAACTTTGAGGCGACATAGGGCTGCTGCGCCATGGCCGCCAACCGCCCGGTGATGGAGGTCACGTTGACGATGGCCCCCGACCGACGCTCGCGCATACCGGGCAGGACAGCCTGGATGCAGCGGACGGCACCGTTGAAGTTCACATTGAAAACGTCGGTGTAAAGCGACGTCGGACATTCCTCCATCACTGCATTGCCACCGATGCCGGCATTGTTCACCAACACATCCACCCGGCCGGCGCGTTCGAGCACCCCGCCCATGGCGGCTTTCACCGAATCATCGTCGGCCACGTCCATGGTGAACAGCTGCACCTCGACGCCGGCGTCGGTGGCCATGGATCGCAACTTGGCGGCGCTGTCGAGGTTGCGGACCGAGCCGTGCACCTCGTGGCCCAGCTGAGCCAGGTGCAGGGCAGTGGCCCGGCCGATGCCGGAGTTCGCTCCGGTGACGACGGAAACAGTGGTCATGGCCCGGCATCGTAAACCACCGGCCCGATGCCGACGGGCGGGGCTGCGGGGACGGGCGCGGACCGATCGGTAGCGTCGAGCGACGTGACCGACCCAGCGCTGGCATCGGGGATGCGCGCCGGCCCCGACACCACACCTGCGGGCGACGCACCATGGCGGCTGGTGTTGGGCCTGCTGCGCTCCCACCGCCTGGGCCTGGCCGGATACGCCGTGGTGCTGGCGGCAGCCACCGCGTTGCCGTTGGTGGGTTCGCTGCTGTTGGCCCGTTTCGTGGATCTGGTGGTGCAGCGAGCAACGTTCGGCGAGTTGGCACCCTACGCCGGCGGGTATGCCGTCATCGGCCTGGTGACGGCGCTGGTGACCATCGCCGTGACCTGGCGCACCACGTCGCTGGCATGGCGGCTGACGGACGGGCTGCGGCGAGACCTCACCGCCCACGTCCTCCAAGCCGACCTGGCCTTTCATCGGGACCGCACCCCCGGCGAGCTGGTGACCCGGGTCGACGCCGATGTCACCGCCATGACCCAGTTCCTCAGCCGGGTGGTGGCCCGGGTCATCGCCATCGTGCTGCTGGGGGTGGCAGCGGTGGCGGTGCTGGCGTTCATCGAACCGTTGCTGGCCCCGGTGCTGGCGGTGGGGCTCGCACTGATCGGCACGGTCACCTGGGTCCAACGCAACAGCGCCATGGCCCAGACCGTGGCCGAACGCACCGGCGAGGCAGAGGTCATGGGCGTGGCCGAGCAGTACCTGGCCGCCGCTGAGGAGGTGGCTGCACTCGGTGCCGGCGCGCACGGCGTCGGCCGGGTCGGGACCGGCAGCGCTCGGCTGGTGGAGGCCATCGGTCGACGCACCCGAACCCAGATGCGGGTCCAGGGCTCCATCCGGCTGTGCATCGTGGTGGCCGAGGTGCTCATGGTTGGGGTGGGAGCGCTGTTGATGAGACGGGGATCGCTGGGGGTCGCCGACGTGTTCCTGGGCTTCCGTTTCGTGGTGGTGGTCCGCCAACCGGTGGAGGGTCTGACCTGGCGGCTGCAAGAAGCCCAGGGCGCGTCCGGTGCCGCCCGCCGGGTGCTGGATCTGCTCTCCGAATGGCGCGCCGTACCCAACGGGTTGTCACCGCTGCCGCCGGGCCCGCTGTCGATCAGCTTCAAGGACGTGGAGCTGGTCTATGACGACGAAGAGGGCTCAGCAGCGGCGTTGCACGGGCTGTCGTTGGTGTTGCCGGCCGGGCGCACGGTGGGGGTGGTGGGCCGTACCGGTTCCGGCAAGACCTCCCTGGCCCGATTGGTTTTGCGACTGGTGGCCCCCACCCGGGGCTCGGTACGGGTGGGCGACGCCGAGCTGTCGACCATCGAGGAGGCCGATCTGCGCCGGCGGGTGGCGGCCATCCCCCAGGAGGTGCAGCTGTTCCCCGGCTCGGTGGCGGACAACGTGACCCTCTTTCAGGACTATCCCGATGCCGAGGTGCACGAAGCGTTGACCGCGGTGGGGCTGGGACTGTGGCTGGCGCAGCTGCGGGACGGTTTGCGCACCCAGTTGGTCGACGGGGAGGGCGGTCGCGGCGACGCGCTGGGCGCGGGGCTCTCTGCGGGCCAGGCCCAGTTGTTGGCCATGGCCCGTGGCTTGTTGCGCCAGCCCGACGTGGTGGTGCTCGATGAGGCCACCTCGCGGGTGGATCCCGGCACCCAGCAGGCCATCGCCCAGGCCACCGCCCGCCTGGTCCGCGACCGCACCGCCATCATCATCGCCCATCGCCTCGAAACGCTGGAGGTCTGCGACGACATCGCCGTCATGGGCGACGGTCGCCTGCTGGAGTACGGCCCGCGTGCCCACCTGGCCGCTGACCGTACCAGTCGGTATGCCAAGCTTTTGGCCACCGCCGAACGGGCCGGGGGTCTGACGTGAGCGCGGCGGACGTCGCGGCCAGATCGGCGCCCGGGCCGCGGCGGCTGCGGGCTCCCGAATGGCGCATGGCAAAGATCGTCAGCTTCCGACCGTGGCACTACTGGGGCGGCACGGCGGCGTGGATCCTGTACTTCGTGTTCCCGTTGCTGCCGGGGTGGCTGGTGGGCCGACTATTCTCGGAGCTGCAACGCACCACCCCGGGCCGGGACTTCGTGACCCTGCTGGTGGCCTTGGTGGCGGCGGAGCTGGTGTCGGTGGTGTTCATCTGGTATGGCCACTACCGCTACATGCAGGGGATGCACGCCGCCGTTGCCGTCACCCGGGCCAACGCCATGGCCGGGCAGCTGGCCAGCGGCGGGCAGGAGATGGGCCGACGTCAGGTCAGCACCGGTGATGCGGTGGCCCGCCTCCGTGACGACCCGGTGGACATGGCCAACCTGCTGGACAACTGGACGGACCTGTTCGGCTCGCTGGTCTACGGCGGGGTGGCGGCGTGGATACTGGCCGGTATTGACCCCTGGGCAGCGTTGGCCGGCATCGGGCCGTTGTTCGCCATCGGGGCCGCCAACACCCTGCTCGGTCAGGCCGCCCGCCGGTTCCGGCAGCGGGCCCGGGCCGCCACCAGCTCGGTGACCTCGTTCCTCAACGCCGCCTTTGCAGCGTCCTTGACCGTGAAGCTGGCCGGCGCCCAACGAGACGTGGTGGCCCGACTGGATCAGCTCAACCGCCGACGCTCCAAGACCATGGTGGCCGATCAGATCTGGGAGGACGGTATCTGGGCCACCAACGCCACGCTCACCGACGTCTGCGTGGGCGCGGCGCTGGTGGTGGCGGCCCGAGGACGCCTCGACGCCGGCGAGGTCACACTGTTCGCCAGCTATCTGTTCAGCCTGGTGTGGTTACCCCAACGCCTCGGCGGGCTGATCGTGGGCCGCCGCCGCTACGAGGTCTCCGCCGGCCGGCTCGGTGAGCTGACCGCCCCCCATACCGACCGGTACGACCCGTTGCTGCAGAAACGGGCGCTGCCGATCCTGGGCGGTCCCCCCGCGCCCGGTCCCGCCCTCGGCCGGCGCGTGCCGCTGCAGACCTTGTCCGTCGAGGGCTTGACGGTGGCCGGCCGCGGCCTGCGTGATGTGGGTTTCACCGTGAAGCGCGGCGAACTGGTGGTGGTGGCTGGCCCGGTCGGCTCGGGCAAGTCCTCGTTGCTGCGAGCGTTGGTCGGCTTGTTGGATCTCGACGACGACGGCGGGGCTGGCCACGGCGACAGATCTCACGGTGGCGGGCGCCGGGCCGACGTCGAGGGGGCCGCGGCCCGGGCCGGCGCGGGCGTGGTCCGGTGGAACGGCGTGGTGGTGGCGGACCGGGCGGCGTTCTTCGTGCCACCCCAGTGCGCCTACGTGGCCCAGGTGCCGCGACTGTTCGCCGAGTCGCTGCGGGACAACGTCACCCTCGGCTATCGCTGGGGCGACGAGGATGTGGTCGCCGCGCTGACGCTGGCCGCATTCGACGAGGACCTGGCCGCCATGACCCTGGGCCTGGCCACCCTCATCGGCACGCGCGGCGTTCGGTTGTCGGGCGGGCAGGTCCAACGAGCCGCCGCCGCCCGGGCCTTCGTGCATCGGCCCGAACTGTTGGTGCTGGACGATCTGGCGTCAGCGCTCGATGTCGAAACCGAGATCGCCCTCTGGGACCGCCTCGCCGTCTCCGGGGCGACGATCATCACCGCCACCAACCGCTCCGCCGCCCTGCGCCGCGCCGACCGCGTCATCGAGCTCGACACCGTCGCCCGCGATGACCATTGAAACGCCACTCGCCCACGTCTGGGACCGCCCCACTTCGCTCACGACGGCCCCCGGTGGTTCTCCGGTGGGCAGCAGCCACAGATCGGGCGAGGCTGGGTTCAGCGATCGGGAAGGGATCGGAGCTGCTCCAGCAGGCGGGCGCAGGTCTGGAAGTACTGGTCGACAACGGCAGCGCTACCGGGCAGGCACCCCAGGATGAGCTCGTCCAGGCCGATGGCGGCGTACTGGGCGGCCCGATTCATCACCGTCTCGTCGTCACCGAGGAGATAGTGAGCCTTCACCGACTCCGGGGACATACCGCTCAGTTTGAAGCTGGACAAACCCTGTTGGACCGCGGTGTCCTCATCGGGCCCGGGGATGAACGTGAGCAACGCCGCCAATCGGGGCCGGGCTACGCCGGCCGCCGCGGCCAACTCCTCCAGCCGGGCCGCCCGCTTGGCCAGTTGCTCCGGGCTCACCAGATACGGCGCGTAGGTCGTGCCATACCGTATGGTCCGGCGCAAGGCGGCCTCGGACCGGCCACCGATCCAGATGTCCGGCGCCGGGCGAGGCGGGGGCTCCAAGGTGAAGTTGTCGAGGTCGAAGAACCGCCCGTGATGGGTCACCGGCGCACCGGTCCACAGCCGGGTGATGACCTCGAGGGATTCGTTGGTGCGGGCCCCCCGGGTGGACACCTCGGCGTTGGTGGCTTGGAACTCACCGGGGAACTCGCCGCCCACACCGAACCCGGCGATCACCCGGCCCGGTGCCGCCAGGGCAATGGTGGCCAGGGCCTTGGCGATCACCGCGGCCGGCCGATACGGCACCACCAGCAGGTTGAGGCCCACCGGGATGGTGTCGGTGGCACCGGCCATCAACGCCAACGTGGCCAGCCCGTCGCCCAGGTGGGCCACGTGGTCACCGCAGAACACGGCATCGAACCCGACGGCCTCGGCCCGGCGGGCGAAGGCCTTGGGGCCCAGCGCGTCACCTTGATATTGCGCCGACATCCTCATACCCGCTCCAGTCGGCGCCGGGGTCAGCGGGCCTGGTCGCGCTCACGGCGCACGTTGGCCCGCAGGCCCTTGATGGACGTGGCCCGCAGGGCGTTGATGACCCGGTCGGCCTCGTCGGAGGGGACCTCGACCAGCGAGAACCGGTCGGAGATGTCGATGGCGCCGATCTGGCGGCCGGACAAGCCGGTTTCGCCGGCGATGGCGCCGACCAGGTCACCGGGTCGCAACCCGGCGATGTGACCCAACCCCACGAACAGGCGGGTCATGCCGGCTGACGGCGGGCGTTGGGCCCGGGTGCGACCGGCAGGGCCACGATCCTCGGATTGGTCGCGCTGACGGTCGCCATGCTGGCCCGGCTGCCCGGGTGGCCGACGCTGTTCCCATGGCGGCCCGCCCGCGGTCCGATCCGCTGGTACCGGCCGGCCGCGGTCATCCCAGGCGGGACGGTCCCCCCGGTCGGGACGGTCGCCACCGTCGGGACGGCTGGCACCGCGGTCATCACGAACAGGCCGGTCGCCGCGATCTGCGCCCGGTGACCAGTTCCCGCGGTCCGGTCGTCCCCGATCGAAGCCCGCACGGTCCGACCGATCGTCCCGATTGAACGCCGCCGGGCGATCACCCCCTGAGGACCGGTCGTACCCACCAGTACGTTCCGGGCGGGCGCCGCGATCGGGTCGGGGCGTCCACCCACCACGATCGGAACCGCGACCGCGATCGTCTCGCTGAAAGCGTTCGTTGCGCTCCGGTCGTTGGGTGCGCGACGCCAGGTCGGGGATCTCCTCCTCGTCCTCCTCCACGCCGAGGGTGGCCTCATGCGCCAGCTTCACCGCCGCCAGCGCGATCTCGACGATGTCGTAGTCCTCGCTCAGGGTGTCGACCACCACCCGCAACTCCTCCAGCTCACCCTTGTCGAGCTGTTCGCGCACCGCGGCGACGGTCAGCTCCAGGCGACGGGCCCGCAGGTCCTCCACCGTGGGCAGCTTGCAAATGGCGATGCTGTGCCCCGTCACCCGCTCGATGTTCTTGAGCAACCGATGCTCACGGGGCTCGGCCAGGGTGATGGCCACCCCCTCCCGACCGGCCCGGCCCACCCGGCCGATGCGATGCACGTAGCTATCAGGATCGGACGGCACATCGAAGTTGACCACGTGGGTCAGCAGGTCGATGTCCAGACCCCGGGCGGCCACGTCGGTGGCGATCAGCAGCTCGGCCGAACCCGCCCGCAGCCGGCCCATGACCCGGTCCCGTTGCTCCTGGCTCATGCCGCCGTGCAGCGCCTCGGCCCGGTAACCGCGCCCGTTGAGGCCCTCGGTCAACGTGTCCACCTCGGTGCGGGTACGACAGAACACCAGCGCCGCAGTGGGATTCTCCACGTCCAGCACCCGGCCCAACGCCGCCGCCTTGTGGGCCCGGGACACCACGTAGGCGCTCTGGCGGACCTTGGGGGCCTCACCCGAAGAAGGGGCCGCACGTTCGATCTCGATGCGGACCGGGTCCTTCAGGTGGTGCCGGGCCAGCCGCGCAATACGGGAAGGTATGGTGGCGGAGAACAGCACCGTCTGGCGGGTTTCAGGGGTTTCCTCGAAGATGGCCTCGAGGTCCTCGGCGAATCCCATGTCCAACATCTCGTCGGCCTCGTCGAGGATCATCACCTGCAATCCATCCAGGCGAAGGGTATTGCGGCGGATGTGATCGAGCGCCCGTCCGGGGGTGGCCACCACGATGTCGACCCCGGCCTGCAACGCCCGCAGCTGACGGAAGATGGGCTGGCCACCGTAGATGGGCACCACCCGAGCGCCGAGATCACGGCCGTAGCGGTGCATGGCCTCGCAGACCTGTATGGCCAACTCCCGGGTGGGGACCAACACCAGACCGATCGGTATGTCCGACCGACGGCCGCCGGTGCCCAGGCGTTGCAGCGTGGGCAGGGCGAAGGCTGCCGTCTTGCCGGTGCCGGTGGCGGCCTGGCCCAAAAGATCCCGCCCGGCCAGCATGGGCGGTATGGCGGCCTGCTGGATGGGGGTGGGTTCCTCGTAGCCGAGCCCGGTCAGCGCCGCCAGCAATTCCGATCGCAGCCCCAATTTCTCAAAGCCCGACTCCGGCTCTGCGACCTCGACCACTTCGGCTACCTCGGCCCCTTCGCCGGACTCGCCAACGTCGCCAACATTCGTCTCGACAGTTTCGACCACCACTCCAACACCGGCAGGGTCGGACGCAGCGGTATCTGCCACGACCTCGACTGCGACCTCGACCGTACCACCAGGTATGTTCGGCTGGTCGGCATGGGGGGAACTGGCCGCGGGCGGATTGGTGGGATCGGAGGTGATGCTCAACTTCGTTCCGGAATCACTTCGGCGGCCGCCAGTTTGGCCAGTTCTTCGTCGGAGAAGCCCCACTTGGCCAACGCCGGATGGGTGTCCTCACCGCGGGCTGCGGGTGGGCTCTGCACCTGGCCGGGGGTGCGGCTGAAGCGGGGCGCCGGGGCGGGTTGCACCACCCCGTCAACCTCGATGAACGTGCCGCGGGCCACGTTGTGGGGATGATGCGGCGCCTCCCGCAGGTTGAGCACGGGGGCGAAGCAGATGTCGCTTCCCTCCATGATCTGGCACCACTCGTCACGGGTCTTCTGGCGGAACAATTCGACCAGCTTGGCCTTGTGTCCCGGCCAGGCCGCCGGATCGTTGCGGTCTGCCAGATCAGCGTCGTGGAGGCCCAGCTTCTCGACCAGCTCGTCGTGGAACTTGCCCTCGATGGAGCCGATGGACACGTAGTTCCCGTCAGCGCACTCGTAGGTGCCGTAGAAGTGGGCGCCGGTGTCCAAGATGTTGGTGCCGCGCTCATCGGACCACATGCCCGACCCGTGCATGCCGTAGACGGCGGCCATCAACGACGAGGCACCGTCCACCATGGAGGCGTCCACCACCTGACCGTGACCGGAGTTGCGGGCCTCCAGCAGCGCGGCGCAGATGCCGAAGGCCAGGTACAACGCCCCGCCGCCGAAATCGCCGACCAGGTTCAACGGTGGCACCGGGGGCCCACCGGCGTTGCCGATGCTGTGCAATGCCCCGCTGATGGCGATGTAGTTGATGTCGTGACCGGCCACGGTGGCCAGCGGGCCGTCCTGACCCCAGCCGGTCATGCGACCAAAGACCAGGCGGGGGTTGCGGTGGAGGCACACGTCGGGACCCAGGCCCAGCTTTTCCATGACGCCGGGGCGGAACCCTTCGATCAGGGCGTCGGCGTTTTCGATCAGGCGCAGCACGACCTCGACCCCCTCGGGCGCCTTGAGATCAACGGACACCGAAGGACGGCTGCGGTTCAGCACGTTGAACTGCCGGTCCTGGTCGATGCCCAGATCAACGGCGGTGAGACGATCCACCCGGATCACCTCGGCCCCGAGGTCGGCCAACAGCATGGCGCACATCGGACCCGGCCCGATGCCGGCGAGTTCGACCACCTTGATGCCCTGCAAAGGTCCCATGTGCAATCATCCGTTCCTGTCTTCGCCGGCCGGTCGCCCGCAGCAGGCAACCCCGGAACTTTTCGATTTCAGCGGGCACCGACCCTACCGCGCCGACCGGCGGACCCCGCGCCCGGAACCCCCAGCCGGAACCCCACCCGGAACGCAACATGGCAGAGTGGCACCATGCGTTACACCAAGCTGGGCCGTACGGGCCTCGACGTGTCGGTGATCTGTCTGGGCTGCATGAGCTACGGGGTGCCCGAGCGGGGCAACCACCTGTGGTCCCTGCCCGAGGATCAGGCCCGGCCGTTCATCCGCCAGGCCATCGAGGGTGGCATCAACTTCTTCGACACCGCCAACGTGTACTCCGCAGGAACCAGTGAGGAGATCGTGGGTCGGGCTCTCAACGAGTTTGGCCGTCGAGACGAGATCGTGCTCGCCACCAAGGTGCACGGTCGCATGCACCGAGGAGCCAACGGGGCCGGGCTCTCACGCAAGGCGATCATGGGTGAGATCGACGCCAGCCTGCGCCGGTTGGGCACCGACTACGTGGACCTATACCAGATCCACCGTTGGGATCGCTTCACTCCCATCGAGGAGACCATGGAGGCCCTGCACGACGTGGTGAAGGCCGGCAAGGCCCGTTACATCGGGGCCTCATCCATGTGGGCCTGGCAGTTCACCAAGGCCCAGTGGGTGGCGGACGGTCACGGTTGGACCCCGTTTGTGAGCATGCAGAACCACTACAACCTGCTGTACCGGGAGGAGGAGCGGGAGATGCTGCCGGCCTGTGCCGACCGGGGTGTGGGGTCATCCCTTGGAGCCCGCTGGCCCGGGGGCGCTTGACCAGGGAGTGGGATGCCTCCACCGCTCGCAGTGAGACCGACGAGTTCGGCCAGAGCCTGTACCAGCCCGGCGATCGGGACATCGTGGAGGCCGTGGCCCGGGTGGCCGTCGACCGCGGTCTCCCCCGGGCCCAGGTGGCCTTGGCCTGGATGTTGTCCAAGCCGGTGATCACCGCACCCATTGTTGGCGCCACCAAAGCAGAACACCTGGCCGACGCCATCAGCGCCGCCGAGGTGACCCTCACCGCAGACGAGATCGCCCTGCTCGAGGAGCACTACACCCCCCGCCCCTTCGCCGGTCACACCTAGTCCCACCAGGTCAGGAGCCCGAAATTCATGGCTGAACACGAGTCTGATACCGACGCCCGCCCGGTGCCGGGCATCGTTGATCCGGCGGGAATTGAGCGGTTCTTCGTGCAGCACGTGCCAGGGGCCCGCCCTCCGTTCCGCTACACCATCATCGCCGGGGGGCATTCGAACTTGACCTACCGGCTAGATGACACGGTCGGCAACCGCTTCGTGCTGCGCCGGCCCCCGCTGGGCCACATCTTGGCCAGCGCCCACGACATGGGCCGGGAGCATCGGATCATCTCGGCGGTGGCCCGCAGCACCGTGCCAGTGGCCCCGGCGTTGGCCCTCAGCCCTGACGATTCCGTCAACGGCGCCCCGTTCTACGTGATGGGCTACGTGGACGGCGCGATCCTGGCCGTGGTCGAAGACGTGGAGGCGGCAGTTCCGGACCTCGACGCCCGCCGTCGCATCGGCGAGCACATCGCGGACGTGCTGGCTGATCTGCACCGGATCGACGTCGATGCCATCGGGCTGGGGGACCTGGCCCGACGGGAGGGCTATCTGGACCGCCAGCTCAAGCGATGGCGAACCCAATGGGAAGCGTCCAAGACCCGGGAGGTGCCGGCTATGGAGGGGGCGTTCGCGCTCCTGCAAGCGCATCAACCCGAGCAGCGCTACACCGGCATCGTGCACGGGGACTATCGCACCGGGAACTTCATGACCCGCCCCGACCAGGGCACGGTGGCGGCAGTCTTGGACTGGGAGCTGTGCACCCTGGGCGACGTGCTGGCCGATGTGGGCTACCTGCTCAACAACTGGACCCAGGCCGACGAGCCCCTGCCACCGGGAGCCCGGGAGTTCCCGCCCACCGCCGCCGGGGGCTTCCCGACCAGGGCCGAGCTGTTGGATCGCTACGCCGTGCGCAGCGGGTTCGACGTGTCGATGATGGACTACTACCAGGCCTTCAGCCACTGGCGCTCCGCGGCCATCGCCGAGGGGGTCAAGCGCCGCTACCTGGAAGGGGTGATGGTGGACCCGGACTTCCCGGTGGAAACCTACGACGAGCGCATCGAAGCCCTGGCGGCCCACTCACTGAAGCTGATCCAGGGCCTTGCGGGCGGCTGAGGGGCTCGTTGCGATGGCCCGCCGGTCAGGCGCGGGTGAGCACCAAAACCGGGATCTGGCGGGTGGTCTTCGCGGCGTACTCCTTGAAGTTGGCCATTTGCTCGGCCTGGGCGTCATACAACCGCTGCCGCTCGGCGCCCGCGGCCTCCGTCACTTGAGCCGTGAACGTCTCGGTGCCCACCTCGACGGTGACCTCGGGGTTGGCCTTCAGGTTGTGATACCAGTCGGGGTTGGTGTCCGCACCGGCCTTGGAAGCAATGATCACAAGGCGATCACCATCGCTGGAGTACACCAGCGGCGAGGTTCGCACCGTGCCGCTCTTGGCCCCCTTGTGGGTGACCAGGATCATGGGCGCACCCTCGAAGGGCGGGCCGCACGTTCCGCCGTTGGCCCGGAACTCCGCGATGACCTTGTTGTTGAACTCGTTGCGATCGCTCATGGGATGACGCTACCCGCATCCGACGGTGCTTCTCCGGCTACAGGAACCCCGGCCGAACAGACCGATCGGTATGGCCGGTGAGCACCGGTTACCTCGCCGCTGAGGGATTCGAGCAACAGTGCGAACAAGAGCTGCACACCGCAGGAAGGCTCACCGGCGCCCCGCACGGACGGCTCTACCTCAGCGACGCCCCGCCCATCGCCGCCGCCTGGGCCGCGGACATCTGGTTGGACGCCGAGGAGTTGCCCGTGACCTCCATTGCCCGGGGCGCCAGCCAACTTCGGGAGCGAGGCGCAAATTGGGTGTGCTACGCGCCTCAGCATCGTGGTCGGTCCGGTTTGATCCAGGCCCGATTGCCGCACTTCGAACCTCGTCCGTTCGACGTGCGGGACCATCCGCCCACCGCCTCGCTGGGCGCCTGGACCCTGCTCGATCCGCACCGCATGTTGGTGAGCACCCATACCGCCAGCCGGTTCCCGTTGGGGGTACCGCGCCTGGTCGAGCACCGCCAGGGGCCACCGAGCCGGGCCTATCTCAAGCTGTGGGAGGCAACCCTGCGGCTGGGTCGACGGCCCGGGCCCGGGGACTGGTGCGTCGATCTCGGCGCCAGCCCGGGAGGGTGGACCTGGCTCCTGCGTCAGTGGGGAGTGCCGGTGGTGGCGGTGGACCGGGCCCCCCTTGACGAGCAAATCGCCGCTGACCCCGAGGTGACTTTTGTGCAGGGCAGCGCCTTCGCCCTGGATGCCCACCAGGTGACGGCGCTGGCCCTGCAGCGTTGGGGTCGGTCCGGTCCACCGACGTGGGTGCTGGGTGACATTGCCTGCTACCCGCCACGGCTGGAACCGCTGATCGAACGATGGCAGGCCCTCACCCCCCGGCCCACCATGATCCTCACCGTCAAGCTCCAGGGGACCGTGAACCACGACGAGATCAGCAGACTGGTCACCCACCCTGGTGCTTCGCTGGGCCACCTGCACCACAACAAACACGAGCTGACGCTGGTGGTGGATCCGGCCCGGTGAACGCTCACCGTCGGTTGGGAAGGGCTCCGCGGCCACCTACAGTGACTCACATGCGCAGATCTGCTCTTGCCGCGGTGACCACCGGGTTGCTGTTCACCTCGATTTCGGCCTGCTCGGCTTCGGGCACCAATTTCCGCTCGGCTGCGGAGAAGGTCATCAGCGAAGACATCGCCGCCCAGAGCGACCTCGGGGACCTCGAGGCCAGCTGCGACGAGCCCGCCAGCACCGAGGTGGGCGAGACCTTTCCCTGTACCGGAGAGACCGCTGACAAGGAGGTCATCGCCTTCGTCGCCACTATCGCCGAGGACGACACGGTCAACGTCGAGAGCGAAAACCTCATCACCCCCGATGGTCTGGCGCAGATCGAGGAGATCGCGGTCAACGCGCTCGAAACCGAGATCGGCGCCAAGCTGGGCGTGGAGAACTTCGACTGCGGTGACGAGGCGGTGATCATCGATCCCAGTGCCGAGGTGCTCACCTGTGTGCTGACCGAGCCCGACAGCGGCTTGAAGTACGAGGCCCAGGTCGACATCCCCGATCTCAACGATCCCGGCAAGCTCAGTGTCGAGGTGGCCGAAGAACCGCTCGAAGACCAGGGCTGAGCCGACCCCACGACCGGTCCCTACAGGCGGGGACCGAGGGGCGCCTGGGGCCAGTACTTGGCCAAGGCCCCGCCGTCCACGGTGATGTTGGTGCCGGTGACCATGGCGGACTCCTCCGACGCCAGATAGACCATCGCCGGCACGTAATCGGTGGGGGTCGGCAACCGGCCCATCGGGAGCTGACCGACAAAGTCCATACCAGCCGGTTTGGCGGCGGTGGCGGCAGTGCGGAACCGGTCCGCCAGCGCGGGATCATCGGGCATGGTGGCGGTAGGCGTGAACCCGTTGACCCGGATGCCGTGCTGCGCCAGCTCCATGGCGGCGGAACGGGTGAAGTTGATCATGCCCGACTTGGCGGTGCAGTAACCGATGTTGCCGGCCTGTCCCTGCCACGCCGCGGTGGACAGGATGTTGATGATGGACCCCCCGCGGCCGGCATCGATCATGGTGCGGGCCACCGCCTGGGTCATGAGGAATGCTCCACCCAGGATCACATCGGTCTGCTGACGGAACTCCTCAATGGTCATGTCCAACACGCCTTTGGTGAGAAAGCGCACGGCGTTGTTCAACAGGATGTCGATGCGCCCCCACTCCCCCACGGCCCGCTCCACCAACGCCGTCGCGGTGGCCGGATCGGTCACGTCACCGGGAACGGCCACGGCTTGACCGCCCGCGTCCCGGATGCGCTGGGCCCGGTCCTCCGCCACCGCCGGGCGCAGATCGTTGCACACCACACTGGCCCCCGCGGCGGCAAAGCCCGAGGCGATGGTGCCGCCGATGTTGGCGCTGGTACCGGTGACGATGGCCACCTTGCCGGTCAGCCGACCGCTGAGATCAATCGTCACCGCAACACACTCACTTCCATACCGCGAAGACCTTGTTGGAGTTGAAGCACCAGGTTTCGACAAATGTGTGCCAATCCGGGGTGGTTCGGCCCAGCTCCCGCGCCGCGCCGGCCAGGGCGAACCAGTTCAGCACCTCCTGCTGCCCGGCCCGTTCCACCGATGCGAGTGGAGTGTTCTCCCAGGTGTCGAAATCCCCGGCCGCCAGTGACTCGTACAGGACCCGATCGGCGGGGGTGTCAGGCCGCAGCCGCCAGGTGTGATCCACCAGGAAGGCGTGGGACCACGACGAGGACGCCACCAACGCCACCCGCCACGGGCTCTCCAGCAACGCCCGGGCCACCGCTGCGCCCACCTGCATCAGCCGCCGCGGCCCGGGCGACGGTGGATCCAGCTCGAGCTCCTGGCCGAAGGGAACGATGCCACCCTTGGCGCAGATCACCTTGGAGCCGTAGCAATTGATGGGCATGTTGACCATGGCCCACGGGAACCCGACCCGGTGGTAATCCAGGTACAGCTGCGTGTTGAGAAAAGCGTGGGCCAGGCTGGGGTGGTGCAGCGGCTTGTAGGCGTAGGCCACGTCGATGCCGGCTTCGAGCAAGCGGGTGGTGAGCCAGCGGGCGGCGTCGGGCCGGCCTTTCACCTTGAACGTCTGATCAGCCGGTTCGCCCCACACGTTGGGCCGGGGAAACTTGGCCCACGGTCGGGCTTCGAGATCGTCATAGGCCAGCAGCGCGAACGGCGGGATCAGGTCTTCCTTGAAGTTCTCGTACTGGTCGTCACCCCAGACCAGGATGAAGTCCGGATCGAACGCCTCCAACTCGGCCCGCACCCGATCAAAGCCGGCCACCAACTGCGCCCGGTGATCCGCCGCGGAGGCCCGGGCCTGATCGGGACCCCACTCGGCTTGCATCCCGGCAGGCCAGCGGGCGGGGTCCTTGGCGTCATCGGGAATGGCCGGATCGTTGAGGTAGCCCCGCAGGATGCCGGCCATGTCCTCGTCCCGGACCGACAGCGGGGGGTAATGGGTGACCCCGGCCAGCAGCAGCTCTGCCATCTCCGCATTCCCTTCGTCGATTCGGCGGTAACAGCCCGAACCTAGACGGTGTCCACCGGGTTGCGGGTCAGGAAGCGCTTGGCGTTGCCGCCGAGGATGGCCCGGGCCTGGGAATCGCTGCAGCAACCGGCCCCGCAGCCGGCCTCGATGATCTCGCTGGGCCCCCCGAAGGACGGCGGATAGAACGGGAAATCGCTGCCGACCATCACATGATCGTCCCCGAATCGCTCAAACAGTACCGGTAGGTATGACGGGTCGAATACCAGGGAATCCACCCACAGCGAGCGCACCAGGCTGTCGGTGGTGCCGATCTTGGGGCCACCCGGGGCAGTGGAGGCGCCCCGGGCCAGGCGGGGGTAGGCCCAAGGAAAGCTGCCGCAGCCATGGGCCAAACCGATGCGCAGATCGGGGTGAGCGTCCAACACGCCGCCGAAGACCAGGGCGGTGGCGGCCATGGCGGTGTCCGTCAGCATGGCCAGGCCGAACTCGTAGGGCGCACCCCGGCGGCGGATGGCCCCCTCCCCGTCGGTGGGATGGATGAACACCGCCGCGCCCAACGCCTCCGCCGCCGCCCAAAACGGTTCCAGCGACGGGTCGTCGAGCTCCACCCCATCCACCGTGGTGCCGATCTCCACCCCGGCGAACCCCAACTTCTCCACCACCCGCTGCAGTTCGGCCACGGCCCGGTCGGCGTCTTGCAGCGGGACGGCGCCGATGGCTGAGAACCGGTCGGGGGCGATGGCCACCGCCTCGGCCAGGGCGTCGTTCTGGGCCCGGAGGAACTGCGCCGCCAGGCCCGGCTCGGCCCAGCCCACCAGCGTGATCGGCACCGGTGACAGCACCTGATGGCCAACGTCGGTTGCGTCGATGGCGGCCAGTCGGTCCGCCACGTTCCAGCAGGTGTCGTTGACCGGGCGGAACACCGAGGAGCCGCGCATGATCCGGGCCCCGGCGTCTGGATGGTGCAACGACGGCCACCGTGGATCACCGGTGCGCTCGGCGAAGTCCCCCAGCCCCGGCGGGAAGAAGTGGGTGTGCACATCCAGCTCGATCGGCAGGGCCATGGCCGCATCGGATCACGCGCCGGCCCCCTCGGCAAGCCCACCCACCCGGGCGGTGGCGGGCCGGCCACGGGACCCGATCAGGCCGGGCTGACCCACTCATCGGCGGAGAGGTTCCAGTCGCCCCAGCCGTTGCCCGGTGCAACCTGTTCACTGGTGCCGGTGATTTCGACCGGATCACCGATGAACGTGAAGTCCATCAACCATTGGGCGTCCTCGTTGGAGGCGTTGAGGCAACCGTGGGACAGGTTGGCTTCACCGAGGGAGGTGTTCCAGGGGGCGGCGTGGACGAACGTGCCGGAGTTGGTGAGCCGCTGGGCGTCGTCCACCACCACGTTGTACGCCTCAGATCCGTAGATGCCGACGGTGGTGGAGTCCATCTCGAACACGTCATGCTTCTCCATGATGAGGTCGATGCCCGAGGCCGTGGGGTACTCGTCCCGTCCGGCGGAGATGGGGATCTCCCGCACCAGCTCACCGTTGCGGAACACCGTCATCATGTGGGTGGCGGCGTCCACGGTCATGCGCTGATGGTCCCCGATGGTGAAGTGCTCCAACAGGGACCCATTGAACCATCGACCCCCGGCGGAGGTGCCGGCCAGGTCCGCCGCGAGCCAGACCTTGGTGCGAGCCGGCCAGTACTGCAACGGGCGCCAGTGGATCTCGGCGTCATCGATCCAACGCCACGCGCCGGGCACCGCCGGTTCGCTGTGCACCTGCAGCCGGGCCTGGAGCGCGGCACGTTCCTCGGGCGGGACAGAATCGGTGAAGTTCACGATGACCGGCATGCCCACGCCGACCACCTCCCCGGTGGTGGGCCGGGCCCAGGCTTCGATGACCTCGTCGGGGGCGGCCATGGTGAGAAACGCTGACTGGTGGGTCGACAGAGTGCCTGCGCTGTCCGCAACGACGGCCTGGAGGCGGTACTCGGTGCCGAAGCGCAGACCGCCCAACGGCCGGAACTGGCCGTTGTCGATCTGACCCTCGACCGGTCCGTCCGGGGTGACCACCTGCAGATCTCGCAGCGCGCCACCGTCGACGTCGATCCGGATGGGGCTGTCGGGCCGGACATCGACGGTGCCGCCGAACGGCAGGAACGCCACCTGCACCGGTGCGGCCGCGATCGACGGCGCGGAGAACGGCGCTGCCGACGTTGCGTCCAAACCGGTGAGCTCCGCACGGGAACCGCTGGCCCCTTGACGGGCGAGGGGGGCCGAACCGATCCGTTGGGATGCCGATGTGCAACTCGCCAGCAGGCAGACCGACGCCAGCAGCAAGCCGAGCCTGGCCGGGCTCACCGTCCTGGCTGGTTCCCCAGCGGTCCCACAGTGACCCTCACCCAAGCGACGGTGCATCCCTCCAACCACAGCCCCTACGCTAACCCGCGCCGCAGCCCCCACCAACCACTGCCGGGGTTGGGCGAAGGATGACCGGCTCTTTCGGAGGACCCACCCCACATGACCACCGACCGTCTCCGTCACGCCGTGGATGCTGCCACCCCCGATCCTGCCACCCCCGATCGCGCTGCCGCCGCGAGCCAGGCCTCCGCGGTGGACCATCTGACCGCCCACGAGCAGGTGGCGCCCATGGCCGCGGGGCGCACCGGGCCGCTGTCCAGCGTTCGGATCCTCGATGTCACCCACGCCATCGCCGGACCGTGGGCCACCATGATGCTGGCCGACCTCGGCGCCGAGGTCATCAAGGTCGAGGGCCCCACCGGTGACATGCAGCGCTTCATGGGACCGTTCACCAAGGACGATCCCGACCGGGCCTACGGCGGCACGTACGGGGCGTACAACCGCAACAAGCGTTGCATCATGTTGGATCTGAAAGAACCGGCCGACAAGGAGACATTCCTCCAGTTGGTCGACTGGGCCGACGCCGTGGTGGAGAATCAGCGGGCCGGGGTGCTGGACCGGCTGGGTTTGGGCTACGAGACGCTGCGGGAACGCAATCCCCGGTTGGTGTACGGCGCCATCCGCGGTTTCGGTGACCCCCGCACCGGGGCCAGCCCGTACAGCGATTGGCCCGCGTATGACGTGATCGCGCAGGCCATGAGCAGCTTCGTGTCCATGAACGGCATGAACCCCTCCGAGCCCCACAAGGTGGGCCCGTTCCTCGGGGACATTTACCCCGGCACCGTCGGGGCGCTCGGCATCCTGGCGGCGGTGTTCCACGCCCGGGTCACCGGCCAGGGCCAGTTCGTGGATGTGGCCATGGTCGACGCCGTCACCGCGTTGGCGGAGACGGGGGTGTGCCGCTTCACGTACATGGGCCGTGAGACGCTGCCGTCGGGCAACAGCTCAGACAGCGTGGCTCCGTTCGACATCTATCCCACCAGTGACGGGGCCATCGCCATCGCCGCGCCCACGAACGCCGCATGGTCAGAGCTATGCAGCGCCATCGGCCGGCCGGATCTGGCCGAGGGCGAGCTCACCAAGACGATGGCGTTGCGGGTCAAGAACCGCGCGCTGGTGGATGAGGTGGTGGCCGGCTGGGCCGCGTCTCACACCAACGCCGAGGTCATGACGGCGCTTGGTGGCAAGGTACCGTGCGGCCCGGTCAACAAGCCGGTGGATCTGTTCACCGACCCCCACATCAGGGCCCGGGACATGTTGGTGGCGGTGGACCAACCCCAGGGTCGACCGGTGGTGCAGGTGAACACCCCCATGCGCTTCACCGAAACCCCCGCCGGGATCTACGCCCGGCCCCCGAAACTGGGCGAGCACACCGAGGACATCCGGGCCGAGCTGGCCGACGGTCGTCTCGGGCCACGCCCCTGAACCAGCGCGACATTCTTTGGATGACCAGGTTTGATTTCGCGCCGGTGGGGGGTAGAACTGTGGCCATCTGGCCATCCCGGTGACGACGGAGTCTCTTGCCACTGCCACTTCAGCCCAACGCAGTGCGTTGTTCCGCCGATCCACCATGGTCCCACTGGTTCCCCCGCCAGTGTCCGGTGCCCGCTTCCTCCCACCGGGAAGCGGGCACCGGTGCTTTTCTGCCGGGCGCGGACCGCTCAGGTTGATGGCTGCAGACGCCAGACCGCAGACTCCGAGGAGTTGCCGACCAGGACCCGGATGGACAACTGGCCGTTGTGCAGCGCTGCTTCGAGTCCACCGCCGTAGCCCGGGGGGATCTCGAGGTCCCGTTCGTAGCCGCCGAACTCCCACTCGTCGAGCAGATAGTCACGGTCGGGCGCGCTGCGGATCTCGGCGAAAAAGCGGAGGCTCGAACCATGCAGTTCCACAGTCACGTCCTCGGCCTGCACCGCTGCCATGGGGGCGAGCACGACCAGCGCCCCCTTGGTCTCGTACATACGGACTGGTACGCGTTGTGGTGGATGGTTTCGTCGGGCGGCTTCGGTGGCGTCAAGCACGGCCTGATGGGCGTCGTTGGTATCGGACATCTGTGCCATCCGGCTTGGCTACCCAATCAGCTTCGTCCGCCAAACCGCGGATCCACCGGGCTGAGTGCTCGACGGTCAGTACTCGATGCCCTTCATGGCCGTGATGCCCTGGTCGATAGGCGTGCTTGACCTTGCGCATCTCGGTGACGGTGTCGGCGATCTCGATGAGCTCCTGCGGCGCGTCGCGGCCCGGTGATGACCACGTTGGTGCGCTGGGACCGGTCTGGCACGCTCGGCACCACGTCGGCCAACGGTCGACCCAGCCGTACTTCATGGCGTAGGTGCATCTCGTCGAGGATCAGCAGGTCGTAGTCGCCCGAGGCCAGCTTCGTCTTGGCCACCTCCCAGGCGTGGCGACCCTTGGCGGCGGTCTCGTCCAGGTCGGTGGACTCCCACGTGAACCCGTCGCCCAGGCGTGTGCCACTCGATCCCGAGCTGGTCGGCCAGCTTCTCGCTCGCCGGTCTTCCACTTGCCGCTCTTGAGGAACTGCACCACCCCGACCGTCCAGCCCCGGGCCCAGCCCCGGGCCATGACGCCGAACGCCGCTGAGGACTTGCCCTTCCCGTCCCCGGTGTTCACGATCACGATGGACTGGCGGGCCATTGGTTCCTCCGGGCAAGCGGGCCGGGCGGGTTCAGCACATGCCGGCAGCGCCCCACCGTAGGCCGCGGCACTGGGCGAACCACGGTTAGGGTGGCGACCGTGAAGGTCGGGGTCGTGCAGTCATGAGGGTCGGGGTGCTGCAGTTCTTCTCGTGGCCCCAGCGCCGCGTGCCCGTCACCACCGTGTACCAGCGGGCGCTCCAACGGGTCGACACCATGGACCACAACGGATACGACGCGGTATGGCTGGCGGAGCACCACTTCAGCAGTTTCTCCATTTGCCCGTCGGTGCACTTGATGGGCATGCACATCGCCGATCGCACCAAGAACCTACGCATCGGTATGGCCGTCTCATTGGCCGCCACATACCATCCGTTGCGCCTGGCCGAAGAGGTGGCGCTGCTCGACGTGCTGTCCGGCGGGCGGGTCAACTGGGGTGCCGGCCGGGGTTTCCAGCAGGTCGAGTTCGACGCCTTTGGCATACCGGCCGAGGAGAGTTACCCCCGCTTCCGCGGAAAACGTCGAGGTGGTGCTGGCAGCGTGGACCCAGGATCGGCTCACGTTCCGGGGCCAGTACGTGAACTACGAAGACATCGAGGTCCTGCCCAAACCGTTGCAACAACCGCATCCGCCCACCTGGATGGCAGGCTCCTCCACCCCGGCCATCACCTGGACCGCCGAAAAGGGGTTGGACCTGATGGTGGACCCACACTCCACCCACGCCCAGATCGCCGCCAAGTGGGAGCTGTACCACCAGGGCCTGGCCGCCGCCGGCCACCGGGTGGAAGGTCGAGTGGTGCCCATGGCCCGGCTGGTGGCGGTGGCCCCGACGGACGCTGAGGCCCTCGAGGTGGCGCGGGCCGGGGCTCAGTGGATGCTGGGCAGTTACGTCGGTCGCCCCGCCAACGCCCCGGCGTCGGTTGATCCGCTGTCGCCTGATCCCACCTCAGCGTCGGACCCGGTGCAGCGCTACCTCGACGAGGTCATCATCTGGGGTTCACCGCAGCGAGTGGTGGACGAACTTCATCGCCTGGCCGAGGTCATGCACCTGGGCTACCTGCTGGCCGCCCCGCTCAGCCATGACAGCTTCACCCTGCTGACCGACAAGGTCCTGCCCGCGCTCTGAGCGTCCGTCCACCAACGCAACGAAGCCAAGTCGGAGCCAAGCAGAGTCAGCGGGTGCCCGAGCGCACCTGTCCAACGAAACGCCCCCACCGACGGAACGGTCAGCGATGACGGGTAACCGCCGCATGGGCGAGCGGGCGCTCCGGTCAGATGTGGGCCAGGGTGATGCCGCCGTCGGCGATGATCAGCTGACCGGTGATCCAGGCGGCGTCGGCCGAGCACAACAGGGCAATGATCCGAGCGATGTCGAGTGGGGTGGCCAAGACGACCGGCGGGGGTGCGGGCGGCCCACTCGGTGCGGGCCCCGTCCCAACCGCCCGGATGGGAGGTCTCGGCGTACAACCGGGCCGAATCGGTTTCGACATAGCCGGGGATGACGCTGTTGACAGTGATGGACCGGGCCGCCCACTCGACAGCCCAGTACCGAGTGAGGGTTTCCAGCGCCGCCTTTGCCGCGGCCAGCAAGGCGTGGTTGTTCAGCACTTCCACGGTGTCGAACCCGGAGACGGTGACCACCCGACCGCCCTCGGCCAGATGCGGCTCGGCGGTCTGCATCAAGGTCACGAAGGAGCCGACGATGGTGTCGAAGGTGAGTTGCAGATGGTGACGACGGAACGCCGCCAGCGGTTTGAAGGCGCTGGATGCGGCGTTGGCCACCAGTACGTCGAGGGTCCCGAAGGTGTTGGCCGCCGTGTCGACCAGGGCCCGGACATCGTCTTCGTCGGCCAACTCGGCTCGCACCACCAGCGCCCGGCGGCCTTGCGCCGTCACCAACGCTTCCACCTGATGGGCCGCTCCCTCATCCCGGCGATAGTGGATGACGACGTCGTAGCCGCGGCCGGCCAGCAGCTCAGCGGTGGCAGCCCCGATGCCCCGGGAGCTTCCCGTGATCAGCGCGGTGGGCACGTTCAGCCGGTAACCGGGCTCGACGCGGTGGCCGGGCTCGAGATGGCCGGTTCCGGGCCGGGGCGGGCGCCGCGGACCAGGGTGCCGGGCAGGGCGCCGGTGGCTTCACCGTCAGCGGCCACCTCCGCCCCGGCCACGAACGTGTGGCGATACCCGGTGGCACGTTGCACCAGGCGCTTGCCGCCCGCGGGCAGGTCCCGCACGATGTGGGGCTGGCCCAGCTGCAGCGCGGCCAGGTCGACGACGTTGAGATCGGCCCGGTAGCCGGGGGCGATGACGCCCCGGTCGCCGAGCCCGTAAGCCAACGCCGAATCCCGGGTCTGCTTTCGTACCAGCAGCTCGATCGGCAGCTTCGGACCCCGCACCCGGTCCCGGGCCCAGTGCGTCAGCAGGAACGTCGGGGCGCTGGCGTCACAGATGGTGGCCACATGGGCGCCGCCGTCGGCCAGACCGCAAACGGTGTGGGGATCGCTCAACATGGTGCGCACCACCTCCAGATCACCGTCGCAATAGTTCTCGAAGGGGTGCAGCAGCAACGCCTCCCCGTCCTGGCCGCACAGCAGGTCCAGCGCCAGCTCCCACGGGTCAGTGCCGGCGGCGCGGGCCCGGGCGGCGATGGCCCGATCGGGGGTGGGCTCGTAATCCGGTGGGTCGCCCAGCTCGAAGGTGCGTTCCAGGGCCCGGGTCATCCACTGGTCGAACACGTCGCCGGGGCGTTCCTCGATGAGCCGGCGACGCAAATCGGGGTCGGTGCGCAACAGCCGGGCCCGTTCGGCCAACGGCAGACGGGCGACCGAGCGGTATGCCGGATGGCCGGCGAAGAAGTGCACGGTGGCATCGAGGCCCATCATCACCCCGATCGGTCGCACCCCGACCTGGCCGCGCACCGTCAACCCGTCAGCTTGGGCGTGATGGATCTGATCCAGCGTGCGCCGCCACAGCCCGGGATCGTTGTCCACTTGCAGCAACAACACCGAGAGCGGCCGGCCCGACAGCTCCGCCATACGACGCAGTATGTCGAACTCGCCGGGGCCGAAATCGCTGTTGGCCTGGATCACGCCCTTGCCGGCCGCGCCCATGGCCCGGGCGATGCCGTCAAGCTCGGCATGACCGGCGGAGAGCGACGGCGTGGGGCGGCCGTCCTTGGCCCGATGCTTCACCGTGCGGGAGGTGGTGAAACCCAACGCCCCGGCCTGCAGCGCCTCGACCACGAGCCGACCCATCTCGTCGATCTCACCGTCGGAAGGGGCCTCACCGTGATCGGCGCCCCGATCGCCCATCACGAAGAACCGCAACGCCCCGTGGGGGATCTGCGCCGCGATGTCCATCACCTTGGGCGCGGCCTCGAGGGCGTTGAGGTATTCGGGGAAAGACTCCCAGTTGAACTGGACCCCTTCGGCCAGTACCGTGCCGGGGATGTCCTCCACGCCTTCCATGAGGTTGATGAGGTAGTCCTTCTCGCCGGCGCGCAGCGGGGCGAACCCCACCCCGCAGTTGCCGAACACCGCGGTGGTGACCCCGTGCCAGGACGACGGCGTCAGAAACGGGTCCCAGGTGGCCTGCCCGTCATAGTGGGTGTGGATGTCAACCCAACCGGGCAGCACCAGGTGACCGCTGGCGTCGATGGTGCGGCGGGCGGTTCCCAGCGAGCCCGGCGCACCGACCGCAACGATGTGCCGGCCCTCCACGGCAACGTCGCCCACCCGTCCCGGCGCCCCGGTCCCATCCACCACCAACCCGTTGCGGATCACCAGATCGTGCATGCTGGCAGCGTAGGCGCCCCAGGTTGACGGGCCCAGCCCTGCCTCCCAGGATCCTCGTGTTGCGCGGCGATTGAGCACTTGAGTTCAAGCGGGTCGACCAGCGCCTTTCGATGGGTTTTCACGTTGGCTGGATCCGCATCGTGACGTTGCCGGTCCCACACCATTGTGGCGGCCTCCACGCCATCGCTGGAATGGGTGGTTCCCGGCTCCCGGATGGGGCCGCTCGCTGCATGACAGCCCCAGAACGACCCGTCCCAGCAGCTCGCACCGCGGAACTACCCGCCACGTTGGGCACGACCGTGTCCGGGGTTTGTCCCACGACGGAACCAACGACGGACTCGAGGTATTCCGGTTCAACAACGACCGCAACTGCGCCAGCTCGGCCCGCAACAACGGCACGCTCGCCTCAATCCCCTATGCCGCGCGCATCCTTGCCCCAACCCACCTGGACAGCAACATTTCGTCACTCGTTGATCTGCACGTGTCTGCTTCCGGGTGGACCAGGCACTCCGGTGCTGAACGTTCCAGATTTGGAGTCCGGTTCAGCGCCGCTGTCGGATAGGGTTATGCCATGTCGGCGGGCATCATCACAGCACTCAAACAGCTGATTGTGGAGATACGTTCGCATGGGTGTGATGCCGGCGAGTTGGGTGAGTTGCAGCAGATCGCGAACCTTTCGTCGCAGGTGGTCCCAAGCCCTGGTCGACATCTGCGATTTCTCGTTGCGCGAACCCGGTGGTCGCACCACCCGATCAGACCGCTACCGGGTCAACCTCTTCGTCCACCTGACCGAGCACGGAACCTGGAACCCCGAAACCCCGTTACCACCCGACGCGTTGTGTGACAGCGCGTTCACCCGCACCGTGCTCAGCGCCCAAGGCGAAGTCCTCGATGTCGCCCACTCGATGTCGGCCGCCAAACCCGATCCTGGCCTGACGCCATCGCCAACGCCATCCGGCTGCGGGACCGGCACTGCACCTTCCCCGGCTGTGACCGGCCCGCCAGCTGGAACGACGTCCACCACTGCTTGGACTGGAACCTCGGCGGCGAAACCACAATCACCAACGGCTGCCTGCTCTGCCGCTGGCACCACACCTGGATCCACACCAACCGATGGACCGTCCGCCTCGACCAACACCAGAAACCAGTCTTCCGGCGGCCCGACAGCACCACCCACACGCACCAACCCCAACGACCACAAACTCAACTCGCTCCACCCCAAGCCCACCAGCGCTGCTGACACGCTCGCGAACCGCCGACTGCAGCGGCGACGTCACCACGCCGCCGCCGAGCGAGCCGAACCCATCCACCGAAACGTTGTCCGCGGCGCGTCACGATGGCTCTCATGGCCAGGGCAAAGCCACCTGCCGGGCCCACGTCGGGTTGAGCGGAGCGCGGCACCGGCAACAGGTCACAGCCCGCAGCGCGCAGCTTGGTCCCCACAACGTTGCGATGAGCCCTCGCTCGGTGGCACCCTTCCTGCCCGAGCAGAGATGGAGGCTTGGATATATGGTCCCCGCGATGCAGCAGGGAACACGCCAGGGTGACCGGGACGAGGTGGGCTCTTCCGACGATGAAGCAGTCCGCACGGTAGACGGCTGGCGCCTTTCCAAAGTACGGCTGACCGTCACCCACAGCGAGCACGACGAGTTGCGCCGCGTCGCCTATCGAAAGGGCAGCTGAGCCCACCCGGCACCAGGCCCCACGCACGGCGTCAACCGGCCGATAGCCTGGCCACCAATGTCACGTGAGGGCCGCAGCCACCGTCACGACGGCCAGATCGACGATTCCAGCCACGCCGAAACCGGCCCGGATCCCCACGACGCCCACAAACCCCACGGCCACGGCCACACCCACGACCACGGCGCGGTGCTGCGGCGGGCGGGGGTTCGACACCGCTCGCGTTTGCTCATCGCCTTCGGTCTGGTCGGCGGCTTCTTCGTCGTGGAAGCGGTGGCGGGACTGTGGACCAACTCCCTGGCGCTGATCTCCGACGCCGGCCACATGTTCACCGACGTGCTGGGCCTGGGCATGGCGTTGGCCGCCATCCAGTTGGCCACCCGCTTCGAAGCCCGCCGCCCTGCTGGCACCACCGACTCCACCGCCACCGACTCGCCCGCCACCACGTCGACGGACTCCCCCGCCCTCGCTGACCCCCACAGCCACACCTTCGGGCTCTACCGGCTGGAGATCCTGGCCGCCTTCGTCAACGCCCTGCTGCTAGCAGCGGTGGCCATCTGGGTGGTCATCGAGGCCGTGCGTCGCCTCTTCGGCACCCCTGAGGTGGCCGGTGGGGCGATGTTGGCGGTCGCCGTGGGCGGACTGGTCGTGAACCTCATCGCCTTTCTGCTGTTGCGCAGCGGCGCTGGCGAATCACTCAACGTCCAGGGCGCCTACCTAGAGGTGGTGGCGGACACGGTGGGCTCTGCGGGGGTCATCGTGGCCGCGCTGGCCATGCAGTGGTTCGGGTGGGCCTGGGCTGACCCTGTGGTCGCGGTGGCCATCGGTGCTTGGATCGTGCCCCGCACGCTGCGGTTAGGTCGCCAGGCGGTCCGCATCCTGCTGCAAGCCGCCCCACCCCACATCGACCTGGGCAACCTCCAGCGGGAGTTGCACGCCATCGACGGTGTGGTTGACGTTCATGACCTGCACGTGTGGACCCTCACCTCGGAGATGGAGGCCGTGTCCGCCCATCTGATGACCAGTGACGGCACCGACGCCCACGCCGTGTTGGACCAGGCCCGCCAACTGCTGGCAGAGGATTACGGCATTCACCACGGTACGTTCCAGGTCGAACCGGACTCCCACCAAGGATGCAAAGAACTGGCCTGGTAGCGCGCCGGGGGCCGGGCACAGCGGACCCGGCCCCCGACCACTGAGCGGAAGAATCAGCCGGTGGCGGTCAACAAGTCTGCCGGCTGGGCCAACGGCTCGGTGTCCCACTTCTTGAGCTCGGGAAGGCAATGCTGGGCGAAACAACGCAGGTTGCGCTCGGCCTCCGCCCACGGCATGCCGGCATAGGAGGTCTGCACCATCACCCCGTTGTTGTCGATCACGCTGCGGATGTACTGCAGCTGATCCATCACCTGATCGGGGGTGCCGATGGGCATCAGCTTGGCGAAGGCCTCCGCCGCCCCATCAGTGCCGTGACGGTCGATGAACTTCCCCACGTTGGCGTAGAAGTCATACCCCTTGGACTTTCCGAAATGTTCCGCCGCCATCTCATAGTGACGCATGGCGGTGTGGTAGTAGTCCTTGACGTACTTGTTGCCCAACGTCTGGGCCCGGTCCTCGTTCTCATCCACGAAGAAGAACCCGCCACACAGCGGCTTGGGCCGGGGCTGACCGGGGTTCACCTTGTCCCACGTCTGGTAGTACAGCTCAAAGTCCTGGGCCACCACCTCCCACGGCTTCTGGGGGATGACCAGCATGCCCACCCCCAGGTTGGCCATGATCTCCACCGATTCCGGTGACACCGCGGCGGCGTAGGTGCGGCCCTTGAAGGACTTGAACGGGCGGGGGCGGATGTCCCGGCGGGGCTGTTGGATGGTGGCCCCACCTTCCACATAACCGTTCTCGAGACCGTTCATGATCAATTCGGCGTACTCCACGAAGTGCTCACGGGCCTCGCCCATGTCACGCCGGAACCCGTCGTACTCGACCTTTCCCAGGCCCCGACCGAAACCCACGATCAGCCGTCCATTGGAGAGATGATCGAGCACCGCGATCTGCTCGGCCACCCGGATGGGATCGTGCCACGGCAACACGATGACCATGGTGCCCAACTGCACCCGCTCGGTCTTGGCCGCCATGTAGGTGAGGAACTGCAGCGGGTCCGGAGACATGGTGTAGTCGGTGAAGTGATGCTCCACGGTCCACACCGAGTCGAAACCGAGCGGCTCGGCCAACAGCGCCATGCGCAGTTCCTCCTGCCACACCTCCCGGTCGCTCAGTGCATCAAAAGGGTTCTGGAACAGCGAGGAATATCCGACGTGCATGGCCAAACCGTACCGCTGTCGCGCTGCCGGCGCCGGACCGGCAGCACCCGCCCCGGCTCAGCGACCCTCGAAGCGGGGTTGTCGTTTCTCCCGCAACGCCTGCACCCCTTCCCGATGATCCGCCGAGGACAGCGTGATGGCCTCCGCCGTGGCGGCATAATCGAACGCCGCCGACAGGTCCAGGTCGAGTCCCCGATACACCGCGGCCTTGGCCAGTGACAGGGCCAGCGGTGGTCCCTGGGCCAGACGCTCGGCAAAGGCCCGGGTTTCGGCCATCAACTCGTCATGGGGGATCACCCGGCTGACCAGACCGATGCGCTCCGCCTCTACGGCATCGATCAGATCTCCGGTCCAGATGAGCTCCAGCGCTTTGGCGATGCCGACCGTGCGGGGCAGCAGATAGGTGCCGCCGGTGCCGGGGAACAATCCGATGCGGGCGAACACCTCACCGAAACGGGCCCGGTCCGAGGCGAAGCGGATGTCGCACGCCAGCGCGATGTCACAACCTCCACCGGCGGCGACCCCGTTCACCGCCGCCAGCACCGGCTTCTCGCAGGCCCGGATGGCCAGCACCATCTGCTGGGTCCGTTTGAGCCACGCCCGGCGATCGAACGGGGTGGGCGAACCCTGGGCCGCTTCCTGATCCGCTCCGAGTCGACGGATGTCACCACCGGCGGAGAAGGCCCGACCGGCCCCGGTGATGATCACCACCCGAATGGAGCGATCGTCATTGGCCATGCCCAGCGCCCGCACCGTCTCCGCCACGATGGCGACGGACATGGGGTTCAACTTCTCGGGCAGGTTGAGGGTCAGCGTGGCGATGGGCCCCTCGACCTCATAGATCACTTCCTCAAAATCGGGGAAAGCGGCGGGCGCGGGAGTCGAGGCGTCGCTCACGGCTTCACCGACAGCCAGTAGTCATTGGTGCGGTCATGGGGCGCCTTGGCTCGCTCCAGATTGGTGAAACCTGCCGCCTCCAGCCGCTTTTGGATCTCTTCACGACCCCAAGCGGCGCCCACCCCTTCGCCATCGGGGGCGGCCAGAGAAACCTGCATGCAGTGCATCGTCGACACCGAGTACAGGAATGGCGCGTGGGTGAGGCCGACGTTGTCATGGACGTGGGTCGAGGCGTTGGGCTCCACGCAGAGGTATCGACCGCCGGGACGCAGCGCAGTGAAGATGGCGGCGAACACCGGATCGGGCCGGGGCTGATCGTGGATGGCGTCGAAGCTGGTCATCATGTCGAAGCGGTCCGCTTCATTCAGCTGCGCAGCGTCCAGGGTGTGGAAGGTCACGTTGGAGAGACCCCACTCGGCGGCTTCGGCCCGGCCCCGACCGATGGCCTCTTGGGAGATGTCATACCCGTGGAAGCGGCTGTGGGGGTATTCCCGGCCCATGATGTTGATGGCGTGGCCGGAGCCACAGCCGATGTCGGCGAAGTCGATTCCGGCGGCCAACGCGTCGGCCAGGCCGGGAACCTGTGGGATCACGTTGTCCAGCAGCCCGGTTTCGAAACGTTGGGTGGAGATCTCCGCCATCAGCCGGTGGAAGGAGTCATAGCTGGTGTAGGGCACACCCTTGCCGGTGCGGAAGGACTCGACCACCTCGTCTTCCACTTTGCCCATCTGACCGATGAACTGCAGCCCGTTGGAGAGGTTCAACACCCCAGCGGCCCGGGTCAGCAGCCCGGCGTGTTCCCGGGGCAATCGATAGGTACCGGTCTCGGGATCATGGACCACGATGCCACCCACGGTGACGGCGTTGAGCCATTCCCGCACGGGTCGTTCGCTGAGGCCGGCGGCGGCGGCGATCTGGGCCGGCGTGGAAGGTTCCAGACCGTTCATGGCGTCGAAAAGGCCCGTTCGGTGGCCGAGCGAGCACATCAGCGCCATCGCTCCGCCGTTCATCACCGAAACCATCTGGGTGAGAAAGGCCTTGGCGCGGTCCTTGTCAAAGGCGCTGTCAGACGTTTTGGCGGAGATGGCGTCGGAAGTGGTGGTAGTGGTCACGCGCTGTAGCCTGCCGGGTCCGGCGCACCCTCGCCAGTCGGTCGGGCCATACCAACTGGTACTGACAGCTCCGACCGTCCTGTTGACAACATCGAACGTATCCCCACCTCGGCTGTTTGAAGAGTGGCTGGGACAATGGTCGGTGCCTGCACGGGCCGGCCGCCCAGGAAATCATCAGTTCGAGGGTCCTCGTAATCCGGATAGAAAGTCGGTAGCCTTGTCGGCGGAAGGTCAGTGACCTTTCTCAAACCTTTCGAGCCCAAGGAAGTTCATGCCCACCAAATCACGTCCCGCCCGAGTGCAGCCGGCCGCCGTCAATGGTCAGACCAAGGCGGTTGTCGTTGATCAGAGCGCCGAAGACAGCGTTCGTGCGTACCTCTCCTTTGTCAGCGATCCAACCTCCTCCGTGGACACCGATCAGGTCTCCATGCTGGAAGACAGCCTGGCTCGCACGTCAGATCCCGTTGAGCGGTTGCGTCTGGCCGCCCGGCTGGAGGTTGCCAAGGTGCCCAGTGGAACGGCCGTCACCCAGGACTTCATCCGTGACGCCAAGCGATGGGCAGAGGCCGAAGGCGTTTCTGCCAGTGCCTTCAAGCAACTCGGTGTGTCAGATGACGTGCTGCGCAAGGCTGGCATCGTGAAGTCCACCCGGGGCGGGGTCCGCCGCCGTCCGGCCACCACCGAGCGATCCGGTCGCCGGGTCACGGTGGACAACATCAAGAGCTGGGCCCTCAGCCAGAGCGACCCGTTCACCATCAAGGAGGTGACGCTGGCCATCGGCGGCAGCTTGGTGACCGCCAACAAGGCGCTGCAGACCCTGGTGGATGAAGGCTCCCTTGCCAACCTCGGTCCGGCCGAGGGTCACCGCGGCCCGGGTCGCGCACCGGCCCGTTTCGCTGCGGCCAAGCGTCGTCGCGGCAAGTCCTGATCAAACCCAAGCCTTCACTGCAGCCGCAGCGTCGCCCTGGCTCCTCGGTGAGCGTGGCGGGCTGCGGCTGCGGCGCGTTCAAGGTCCCTCCATTGCGTACCTACCGGTATGTGAAGAGACGCCGGGGCGGTCAGCTGCCGGACGCGGTGAGGGTGACGTCCGCGGCGGTTACCCCGGCGGACACCGGCCCAACCGGATCAAGCGCGCGGGCCTTGCCGGGGTTGAACAGACCGGTGGGGTCCAGCGCGCTGCGGATCTGTTGCTGGGCTGCGAGTTGGACTGGGTTCAGCTCATCGGCCAGAAAGGCCCGCTTCAGCGTTCCCACGCCGTGCTCGGCGGCGATGGTGCCACCCAGCCGCAGCGCCAGGGCCACGATCTCGGCGAAGGCGGCACGGGCCCTGGTCACCTCGGCCGCGTCGTGGCCGTCGAAGACCAGCAGCGGATGCATGTTGCCGTCCCCGGCGTGGCCGATGGTTGGCAACCTCACCCGGTTCCGCTGCCCGATCTCCACGATGCCGGCCAGCAGCTCTGGCAGGCGCTGACGGGGCACGGCCACATCCTCGGGCAACATCGCCAGACCCAGACGCTCGAACGCCGGCCAGACCCGCCGCCGCACCTCGATGAACTGGTCCCCCTCGGCCGGGTCGGCAACGTGGTACACCGCGCTGGCCCCGTGCGCTTGGCAAATGGCGGCGATGTCCCCGATGTCCGCCACCGCACCGTCCCCCGCGGTCTGGATCAGCAGCAGGCAGGCGGCTTCGGTGTCCAGCTCCATGCGATACACGGACTCCACTTGCCGCAAGCAGGCCTGATCGACAATCTCCATGAGCGTCGGCTGGTGACCGTTGCGGAAGATCTCCACGATGGCGGCGCCGGCGGGGGGTAGCTCGTTGAAGTACGCCACCGCAGTGGCCGGCACCGGCGGGGTGGGCAGCAGCTTGAGGGTGACCTCGGTGATGACGCCCAGCGTGCCCTCGGAGCCGACGAACAGACCAGTGAGATCCAACCCCGCGGTGGACTTGATGGTGCGCCGGCCGGTTCGCAGCACCTCACCTGTCGCCAACACCACCTCCAGACCGACCACGTAGTCCCGGGTCACGCCGTAGCGCACGCAGCACAAACCGCCGGCGTTGGTGGCCACGTTGCCGCCGATGCTGGACATCTCGAAGCTGGCCGGATCGGGCGGATAGAACAGGCCCTGCGCCGCCACCGCCGCCTTGAGCTCGCTGTTGATGACGCCGGGTTGGGTGCGCACGGTGCGGTTGGTGACGTCAATGTCGAGGATCTGGTCCAGCCGGTGCAGCGACAGCACCACGCACCCGTCAATGGCATTGGCGCCGCCGGTCAGCCCGCTGCCCGCACCCCGGGCCACGATCGGCACCCCCGCGGCCCGGGCGGCCTGCACGGTGGCCACCACGTCCTGCGTGTGGCGCGGGACCACCAACACTGCGGCAGTACCGCAGGCCTCGAAGATGGCCCGGTCCTGGGCGTAGGCGGCAACCACGTCAGTGTCGGTTTGGATGCACTCGGCCGGCAGCCGGGCACGCAGCTCCTCGAGCAGGCTCATGGCCGGGAGGCTACGCGCTGGGCCACGTCAGGTTCTTCTCGTCGCACGGAGAGATACGCACCGCTCCCCTTCAACCACGCTCCGTACCGAGGTCCTCACGCAGACGTGCGAACCGTTGAGGCAGTACGACGGCCGTCATCGGAGAGTTGGTCGGAAGGTCACGGAATGTAGCAATGCTACGCAGCGTGGTCGCCTAGTCTGTCCCGCCATGACGACCCCGGCCGGTTGGTACCCCGATCCCAGCAACTCCACTCAGCAGCGCTATTGGGATGGCAACGGTTGGACCGAACACGTGCACCCGCTGGTCCAGGCCCAACCTGAACAGGCCGGATACACCGATCCGGGGTCCCAGGCCAGTGCTGGTTGGGGCGAGCAGGCGGCACAGGCTGGCGGGGCCTACGGCGAGCAGGCCGGCGCCCAGGCCGCCGCAGTGGCCACCGGTCAGCAGGCGTGGGGCGGCGCGGCTGAACAGCAGGCCCAGCAGGAGTGGGGCGGCGAACAAGCACAGCAGGGTTGGGCCGAGGCCGGTCAACAACAAGCGTGGGCCGGTGGGGCCGCCGAACAGCAGCAAGCCTGGGCCGGCGCGGCAGGCGAACAGCAACAGGCGTGGGGCGGTGCCGGCGTCGCCGAACAGCAGGCACAGGCCTGGGGTGGGGCCGAAGTCGCCGAGCAGCCGCAGCAACAGCAGGCGTGGGGCGCTGAGCAGCACCAACAGCAACCGCAGCAGGACTGGGGCGGGCAACAGGCCGCGGCCACCGGTGACGCCGGGGCCTGGGGTGTCGGCGGCATCCACACCGACCTGTTGTCCGACCAGTACGCCGAGGTCGGTTCCGGCCAGCGGGTCACGCTGCAGAACAAGAAGCTGCTGAAGGTCACGCTGGGGGCGGACGTGCTGGCCCGTCAGGGGTCCATGGTCGCCTTCCAGGGCAGCGTCGACTTCGACCACGAGGGGGCCGGCGCCGCCCGTTTCCTCAAGAAGGCCCTGACCGGCGAGGGCCTGCCGTTGATGCGCTGCCACGGCCAGGGCGAGCTGTTCCTGGCCGACGCGGCCAAGGACGTGCACATCATCCACCTCGACAACGCCGGGCTGTCCGTCAACGGCCGCAACGTGTTGGCTTTCGAGCCGTCCCTGTCGTGGGACATCGCCCGGGTGCAGGGGGCGTCGATGGTGGCCGGTGGGTTGTTCAACACTCGCCTGCAGGGCACCGGCTGGGTGGCCATCACCACCAAGGGTCAACCGGTAGTGTTGCGCACCGACCAGCCGACGTTCGTGGATACCGATGCCGTGGTGGCCTGGAGTGCCGGGTTGCAGACCACGTTGCGGCGCTCGGTGAAGATGAAGGCCATCATCGGCAAGGGCTCGGGCGAGGCGGTGCAGTTGGCCTTCCAGGGCACCGGCATCGTCATCGTGCAGCCGTCCGAAGGTGATGTCATGCCCACCGCCAAGGGCTGAGCCCCCGGCACATATGCGAGCGCGCCGGAATTTCGGGCATGCTCTGCGGTGGCGTGGGGTGGACCCCGTCAGATCTCCCATGAAAGGCGACCAGGCCCATGAACGTTGCCCTCACGCTGCGTGATCACCTCGATCGCGCGGTCACCGTGTACCCCGAACGGGTGGCGCTGATCGATGAGCCCGACCAGCCGGCTCCGTCGTGGGGGTCCCTCACCTGGAGTCAGGTCAACGATCGAGCCCGGGCCCAAGCCGCGGGGCTGGACAGGTTGGGGCTGCCGGTCGGGGCTCGGGTGGCCATGGTGTCGCACAACTCGGCCCGGCTGTTCACCTCGTTCTTCGGGGTGGCCAACTGGGGTCGGGTGTTCGTGCCCATCAACTTCCGCCTGGCCGCCGAAGAGGTGAAGTACATCGTCGGCCATTGCGGGGCTGACATCTTGTTGGTGGATCCGGAGCTGGCAGAGCCCATGGCCGCCATCGGTCACCCCAACACGTACATCATGGGCGCTGAGTCCGACGCCGAGCTGTACCTGCACGGCGTCGAGCCCCGGGAGTGGACGCCCGACGAGGAAGTCACCGCCACCATCAACTACACCTCCGGCACCACCGCCCGACCCAAGGGTGTGGAGCAAACCCATCGCAGCTTGTGGGTCAACGCCGCCACGTTCGGCTGGCATGCCGGGGTCAATGACCGTGACGTGTACCTCCACACGCTGCCCATGTTCCATTGCAACGGTTGGGGTCAGCCGTTCTCCACCACCGCCATGGGGGTACCCAACGTGGTGTTGCGCAAGGTGGATGGGGCAGAGATCTTGCGTCGCATCGAGCAGCACAACGTGACCCTGCTGTGTGGGGCGCCGGCGGTGGTGGCCATGGTCCTCGACGCCGCCGCCACCTGGGACGGGCCCATTCCCGGCCGCGATCGGGTGCGCATGGTGGTGGCCGGCGCTCCCCCACCCACCCGCACCATTGAGCGAATGGAGACCGAGCTCGGCTGGGAGTTCATCCAGATCTACGGCCTCACCGAGACCGCCCCATTGCTCACCATGAACCGCACCCGGCCCGAATGGGATGATCTGACGCCCAACGAGCGGGCCCAGAAGCTGTCCCGGGCCGGGGCGCCGGCGTTGGGGGTACGGATGCGGGTGACGGATCAAGGTGAGATCATCGCCCGGTCCAACGTGGTGCTGAAGTCGTATTGGGATCAGCCCGAAGCCACCGCTGACGCCATCCGTACCCAAGAGGATGGTCTGGAGTTCTTCCACACGGGGGACGGCGGCACCATTGACGATGAGGGTTACGTCACCATCTCGGACCGCAAGAAAGACGTGATCATCTCCGGCGGGGAGAACGTCTCCTCCATTGAGGTGGAAGATGCGTTGTTCTCCCACGCCGCGGTGGCCGAGGTCTGCGTGATCGGGGTGCCCAGCGAGAAGTGGGGCGAGACCATCAAGGCCCTGGTGGTGTTGGCGCCGGAGGCCCAGGCAACCGAGCAGGAGCTCATCGATCACTGCCGGGGACGCCTGGCTCACTACAAGTGCCCCACCTCGGTGGAGTTCCGGGGCGAGCTGTCCCGCACCGCCACCGGCAAGCTGCAGAAGTTCCTGCTCCGGGCCCCGTACTGGGAAGGCTTCACCCGCCAGGTCAACTGACAATGTCCGCCACGGCGAGGACGCAGTTCAGGGGAGACACTGGACGGCGACGTTCGGCACGGTGGATGCGAGCAGGGTCAGGTCATCGGGGTCTCCGGTGAGGATGACGGCCGGCCGTCGGGCTGCCGCGGTGGCTACGACGAACGCATCCACCGCGGCGGTCGAATCCAAACGGTGACGCTCCAGCAGGTCTCCGGCAGCTTGGGCGATGGCGCGATCGGTTGGCACCACAACGAGCTTGTTCACCACCCGGGACACGGCCGCCGCTCTCCGACCTCGGCTCACCTCAGCCAGTACCGGTGCAGGTATGATCGCCACGCCGCCGCGACGGGCCACCGCTTCCAACACTGCCTGCACCCGCGCCAGCACGGACGAGCGGGCCGAGCGCTCTGCCAACACCGACAACGCCTCGCTGTCGAGCACCACCACCTCCGCCACCGGTGATCAACCCTTCGTTCTCTTGGGTGCCTTGGGCTTGGCCTTGACGAGGGAGCCCAACAGAGCATCGGCCTCCCCGACCATGGTCTCATCGGGCGGACCGATGTCGGCCTGGATCTCGTCGAGCAACTCACGCAGCGCCGCACGCTGCAGCTCGTGGCGCACCGCCTCGTTCAAGAAGGCGCTCAACCCCCGTGGTCCCACTCGGGCCCGCACCGCGGCCAGCAGCCCCTCGTCGATCGTTGCCGATACCTTCTCCGTCGCCACGATGTCATCCTACTCTCATCGGATGCCACTCTTGTCGGATGACCGGCCGACCAGGGTCGAGGGCCGTCCGGCGTTATCCATCGAGGATCGTGACCTGGCCGGTGTTGCCGTCGACCTCCACTAGCGCACCATCTGGTATGGTACGGGTAGCGTCGGTGAGAGATATCACACAGGGGATGCCCAACTCCCGGCTGACGATGATGGCGTGGCTCAGCGGGGCGCCCACGTCCACCACCACCGCGGCCGCGGCCACGAACAGCGGGGTCCAGGAGGGGTCGGTGATAGGGGCCACCAACACGTCCCCCGGTTCCAATGACGACGGGTCGTGGCTGTCGAGCACGATGCGGGCCCGCCCCACGGCCTTGCCGGAACAGCCCGCCATACCCTGCAGCACGGTACCCGCAGTGGCGTGGCTGGGAGGGTTGGCGTCTCGGCGGGGGTAGTCGGCCATGGGGGGCGGTGTGCCCTGGAACAGGAACGGCTCCTGTAGTTGGCAAGCCTCGTCGTAGAGCTTTTCCCGTGCAACCAGCGTGTCATGCCAACCGGTCGGGTCCTGGAGGAACTGATCCATCTCGGCCCGGGTGAGCATGCCGTAGCTCTGGATGCGGGGGAAGTGGCCCGCAGCCACCATGCGCCGGCCCCACTCCCGCAGCAGGATTCGACTCTCGTGGATCTGCTTGACCACGGTGGTCTTGGTGCGCTCCCGTCCCGGCAAGAAGATGGTGGCCGCCCGCAACGCCGCCAAGAACTGGCCCTGGGTGGCAGGATCCGCGGCCACCATGGCGGCGATCTCCTCGCCCAGCGCTCGGCGGTGGTCGGCCCGATCCGCTTGCAGACCAACGGGCGCGGCGTCTTCGGGCGCTCGACGCATGCGGTCGATCGCAGCCAGCGCCAGATCGGGATCGGTCTCCCAGGTGGGGCTGCGCATCTCCCACTCATTGGGGCCGCGGCTGCCGCACTCGAACAGGAAGTGGTCGAACGCCGCCACGAAGGCCGCCACGTCCGGGTCTCCCCCACCGCCCTCGCCAGCGCGGTGTCGGAGCCGATCGTTGAGGCCGGAGACGCGGCTGCTGAACAAGCTGGACAGCGCGGGGGACGCTGCGGCTTGGCGGCCCAGGTCCCACATCACCATCGACGGTTCGGCGGAGGCCACGTCTCCCAGGCCCGAAACCAACGGCAAGATGGCGTCGGGCCGGCCCACCGCCGTGCAGACTCCGGTGATGATACCGACCGGTAGGGTAGCGACCATGCTGGTGTGGATGTGTCGGGCGAAGAGCGTCCGGAAGTGCCGGTCCATGTTGGCCCAGTGGGCGGCCACCAGCTCGGCATCGCTGAGGGAGGCCACATCAGGGCGGGCGGCACGCAGCTCGTTCACCAGGCGCTCGTCGGCGGCGACCTCGGGCAGCGAGTCGGTGGTGAGGGCCCAGCCGAACGTGGCGCCGATCTTCTCGGTCAGGTCGAGCCGGTCGTAGCCTTCTTTCACCACGAAGGGCGGCACCCCGGGAGCGGCACCGAAGAATGACGCATCGATGTCGGCCGCGGTCATCCCGGGGGCGCGGTGTCCCAACAGGCGCATGGCAGCCGCATTGAGATAGCAGTAACCACCGAACACGTTGAGGAAGAAGGCTTCATTCGGCGGGAACTCGGTCTCATCGAAGGCACCGATCTGCACGTAGGCGTCACGGAAGCCCAGCTCGGCGCCGCCCAGGCCCTGCTCGGACTGAAAGCCGAACGAGAAGGTCAGCGGCGCCACCGGGTCAGGGAAGACCTCCCCCACGTTGGCCCGGGTGTAGAAATCGAACGTTTCTGATGGTTGGGTCTCGACGATCCACCGCTCGACCATGTGGCACCTCTTCGCTCGGCTACGCGCCCCGTTGTCTGACCGTGGTCACCGTAGCCGCGGGCCGGCGCCGCGCCTCAGAACGGCTTGTCGCCCAGCAGGGTCACCCGCTCCACCCGGCGATGCATACCGCCGTGGTCGGGCACGGCGTAGTGCTGGGTGCAGCGGTTGTCCCATTGGGCGATGGAGTTGGTGCGCCAACGGAAGCGGCACTGCACCTCGGGCTTGGTCACCTGGGCCCACAACTTCTCCAGCAACGCCCGTGACTCGACGGGGTCCATGTCACCCATGTCCAGGCCGGCGGTGAACGGCTTGTTGACGAACAGGCAACGCCTACCGGTGACGGGATGGGTCCGCACGATGGGATGATGTTGATCGGGATACTTCTCTGTCACCTCGGCCAGCTTCTCGGCGCTCATGGTGCGGCCGAAGACCCGTTTCATGGAGTGGGTGGCGGTGCGGCCCTCGATCAGCTCCTTGGTGGCATCGTCGAGCAGCTCGTAGGCCAACTCGGTGTCCGCGAAGCAGGTGTCGCCACCGTAGGGCGGGATGATGCGGCCCAGCAGGATGGAGCCCTGGGCCGGGCACTCCCGGAACGTGACATCGGTGTGCCATTGCTCGGCGGCGTTGAACTTCTCCGGGGTCGATTCCAGCACGATGATCTCGGGATGGGCCTCGATGTTGCCCACGAAGGGGTGGATCTCCAGCTCCCCGTAACGCCGGCCGTAGTCCACGTGCTGGGCCTGGGTCAGGGCCTGATCCCGGAAGAACAACACCTTGTGGGCCAGCCAGGCGTCGTTGAGCTCGGCGAAGGTGTCATCGTCAACGTCTCGGAGGTCGACGTTGGTGACCTCAGCCCCCAGCGTGCCGGTGAGCGGCTCCACGTGGATGCTTTGGTACTGCTGAACCGGCCGTGCCATCACCTTCATCGCAACACCCCCGAGCCTGGCCCGTGCCGCTGTGGTCGTCGCGGACGGGCGGGTTCCTGATGTCGGTCAGAGTAGCGCTGCTGAGACGGTTGGGGGTCACACAACGTCCGGCGTGGCAGGTGGCGAAGACGCCCCGGGCCTGGTTCCAGGAGACCAACGAGGGAATCCGGATGTTCGCGCAAGATCCGCTTCGGCCCCTGGGCCGGACATGGCTCGATCTGGCGCATCGGAGAGCGGTAGATCGGGGGTCGTTCGAAAATCGAGGAGTCGCTCGCATGCGGCGCCTTTATGGTTGTGCCGTGTCAGACACACCCCCGGAGATTCGCGAGCACTACGAGTCCGAGATCGACGAAGCGGCTCGGTTGACGAGCGGCGCAGGGCAGCTTGAGTTCCTGCGAACACAGGAGATCATCCGACGGCATCTGCCGCCCGGGTCGCCGCTCCATTTGGTCGACATTGGCGGCGCTGCCGGCGTGCACGCCCAGTGGCTCGCAAATGACGGTCACACGGTGCACGTGGTCGACCCCATGGCGAACCACGTCGAGGCCGCGCAGCACCTTGGTCGCCTCAACGGACGCGTCACTGCCAGCGTGGGAGATGCTCGGCGTCTTGAGGTCGATGACAGCAGCGCCGACGCAGTCCTTCTGTTCGGACCGCTGTATCACCTGACCGATCGAGCCGACCGCCTTCAGGCTCTTGCTGAGGCGAGACGCGTCGTACGGCCGGGCGGTCCCGTCTTCGTTGCCGCGATCTCCCGATTCGCGTCGATAGTCGACGGGCTGAGTGGACAGTTCCTGTTCGATCATCGATTTCGCGCCATCGTCGAACAGGACCTACGTGACGGTCAGCACCGAAACCCGACTCGGGCACCGCACTGGTTTACCACCGCCTATTTTCACCACCCAGACGAGCTCCCAAAGGAAGCCTCCGAAGCGGGACTCAACGTGGTTGAGGTCCTCGGTGTCGAGGGCATCGCCGGGTGGTTCCCTGCGCTCTTCGAGCATTGGGACGAACCAGCGAGTCGAGACGCCGTTCTGTTCGCAGCCCGCGCTCTCGAAGCAGAGACTTCGATCATTGGAGCGAGCGCACACTTGCTGATGGTCGCGAGACGACCGCCCACCCTGTAAAGCGCGCTGTCAGCGCGCTCGACAGCAGAGTGCAGCGCTCACCGTTCGACACGGGCCACTCGGTAACGGCAGGAGCGCTCCTGCCACTCCGCTGACGGGGACCCGCTGCCACGTAGCGTGAAGGTCGCCGATGTCAGCTTGCTGGCCATCAGTCGGCGATTCCAATGACCGCCGACAGCTGCGGCCACGGCGGGTCACACGAGGGCGGCGCCGTTCAGCTGAACACACCACCCGTGCCGTCACCGCCTCGCCGCCTGGGTCGGACGGATTCGTGCCGCGATCCTCGGCGGACTTCCTTTCGCTGTCACACCCACTGCGTACACTTGTTCCATGGACCAGATAGACGTTCTCAGCCTGGACGCCGGATCGGCACAGGAGTTGGCGGACCGCCTGTGTTCGTGGGCGGGCAGCGTCGCCGCCAGCGAGTACCGGTGGTTGCAGCTCGTCGCGGAGTTCGACCGGCGGGGGCTCTACGAAAAGTGGGAGTGCCGCACCTGCGCCCAATGGCTGATGTGGCAATGCTCGCTGGACATCCGCTCCGCCCATGACAAAGTCCGCGTCGCCCGGGCCATCGAAACCCTGCCGGTGATCTCCGCCGCGTTCGCCGCCGGCGAGCTGTCCTACTCCAAAGTGCGCGCCATCACCCGGGTCGCCACCTCCCTCGATGAGGCTGACTGGGTCAACATCGCCCAATCGGTCCCCACCACTGGGGTGGAACGCATCGTGGCCGCCACCCGCCGCGCCGTTCAGCTGAACACCGGCACCGAGGAATCCCGCCAAGCTCGCCGGGGTGTGACCTCCCGCTTCGAAGAGGACGGCATGGTCACCACCACCGTTCGTCTCACTGTTGACGAGCACGCCCTGTTGGCCAACGCGCTGCAAACCGCGCTGGAACCAGATGCTCAACGATCCTTCGAGCAACGCCGTGCCGATGCGTTGCTCCAGATCCTCGGCACGTACCTGTCCGGCACCACTGAGGACGGCCAGCACCGCCCGGTACGCACCGCAGACCGCTACCAAACCGTCGTCCACGTTGACGCCAGCCTCCTCACCAGCACCGACCACAGGTCCGCTGGAGATGCAGGCCAAGCTGCCGGTGAGGGTGCCGATATCGGCGAGGGGAGGGCGAGGGCGAGGGCGAGGGCGAGGCCACGATCGACGGTTGCGGGTTGCCGATCGATACGGTGAAGCGGCTGTGCTGCGACGGATCCGTCGTCTGGCTGGTCGAGGGCCCTGACGGTGAACCAGTCGGCGTCACCACCAAGACCCGCAACGTGTCCGCACCGCTCCGCCGGGCACTGCAGGCCCGAGACCGCATGTGCCGCTGGGTGGGGTGCACCAACACCGGCTGGCTCGACGCCCACCACCTCATCCACTGGATCGACGGCGGACCCACCACCCTCGACAACCTCGTCACGTTGTGCCGTCATCACCACCGCGCCGTCCACGAAGGAGGCTGGACCATCCACCACCGCCAAGACGGCCTGCATTTCACCAGCCCCCGTGGATGGGCGCTGCAGGCCATCAGCCCGCACATCACCGACCTCGAAGTCGATATCGGACCCGGCGCCATCACCCCGACCTGGTACGGGGACCCCATCGACCTCGGCTACATCACCGCCGTCATGCTCCAACACACCAAGCCGGAAGCATTGCGTTCACCTGAACACCTGAACCCCTGACGTTACGCCCTCGGGCAAGGCCGTCGAAAACTGTGAGCCCGACGAGCCCAACGTCAGACCGAGTGTTCACCTGAACGGATGCTTCACCTGTCGAGGAGCACCGATCCGATCGCGTCAACCAAGGGATCGCCCACCAGGGCCACGCCCAGCGCCGACACGCAGAGAAACGGTCCGAAGGGGATGGCGGTTTTGCGGCCCCCCTTGCCGATGGCCAGCACCGCCACGCCCACCACCGCCCCCAACAGGAAGGCCCCGAACAGACCGATCGGTACGTAGCCGAGGCCCCGCCACCCCAGGATCAGCCCGCACAGCGCCGCCAGCTTGACGTCGCCGAACCCCATGCCCGCCGGTTGCACCAGATGGACCGCGCCCACAAATCCGGTGGCGATGGCCGCCCCCAGCAGGGCCCGCAGCATCGGCGCCCAACCGAGCGCATCGGAAAGCAGCGCTGCCACCCCGAAGCCCACCACAGTGAGGGCCAACGTCGGCCCCAGCACCCGGTCGGGCAGGCGGAAGTGGTCGAGGTCGATGACCGAGAGCGCCAGCATGCCGGCCGAGGCCGTGGCGTACGGTGCCAGCTCCCAGGCCGAGCGGGTGAGGGCCACCACCACAAACAGGCCACCGCAGGCCAGCTCGACCAGGGGGTAGCGCACCGAGATGGCCATGGCGCACTGCGCGCAACGGCCCCGCAAGGCCAGCCACGACAGCACCGGCACGTTCTGCCAAGGACGCAGGGGATTTCCGCAACCAGGACAGTGCGACGGCGGCCGGCTGAGCGACATGCCTTGCGGTACGCGCCAGATCACCACGTTGAGGAACGAACCGATGCACAGGCCCAGCACCAACATGCTGACCAAGATGGCCGGGTGGGCGGGATCAATGCTCATGGCAGGCTGCCCGTAGACTCCTGGGCATGAACGTTCTGAGCGGGGAACTTCGGCAAGATCTGGACGGCCTGATCGATTGGGCGGTGCGGCTGGGCGGGAGCGATCTGCTGATCACCCATGGGTCCAGCCCGATGGTGCGCCTGACCGGTGAGCTGTATCCGATCGAGCAATATCCACCGTACTCTGACGATGAGTTGGCCCGTCTGATCGGCTCGCTGCTGAGTCGGCAAGACGCCGAGACGTTGGCCACCGTGCACCAGGTGGACTTTTCCTTCGGTTGGCGAAACCAGGCCCGGGTGCGCGGCAATGCCTTCGTGCAGCGGGGTCATCCGGCGGTGGCGTTGCGGATCATTCCGGACCGGATTCCCACGTTGGATGAGATCGGGGTGCCGCCCCAGGTGCGAGACCTGATGCACCTGCCGCAGGGTTTGATCCTGTTCACGGGGCCCACCGGGTCTGGCAAGTCCACCACCCAGGCGGCCATGATCGATTTCGTGAACCACCAGCGAGCGGTGCACGTGCTGACGCTGGAAGATCCCATCGAGTATGTCCATCCCCATGGGCGGGGTCTGGTCAACCAACGTGAGGTGGGGACAGACTGCATCAGCTTCGCCCACGGTCTGCGAGCGGCGTTACGTGAAGATCCCGATGTGCTGCTGGTGGGCGAAATGCGAGATCCCGAGAGCATCGGAATCACCCTCACCATCGCCGAAACCGGCCACCTGGTGCTCTCCACGTTGCACACCAACGACACGGCCTCCGCCGTCGACCGCATCGTTGATGTGTTCCCCGCTGATCGGCAAGATCAGGTCCGGGTGCAGCTGGCCGGCTCATTGGTAGCCGTGGTCGCTCAGCGCCTGGTGCCCAGGGTTAGCGGTGGCATGGTGGCCGCCTGGGAAGTCCTGCTGGCCAACCACGCCGTCCGCAACCTCATCCGCGAAGGCAAAACCCGCCAAATCCGCAACGTCCTGACCCTCAGCCAACCCGAAGGCATGTTCACCCTCGAACAGTCCCTGTCAAGCCTGGTCGCGCATGGCTTGGTGAGTCATGCCGACGCCATGTCGAGTTCGATGATCCCCGGCGAGGTCGATGCGCCGCCGGTGCACGAACGGGGTGAACGGCCGGTAGGGCGGAAGGATCCGACCGGCCACTCGCACGCCTACGGTGCCGGGCAAGTGCCGCCCGTGGCGCCGATACCGCCACCGGCCGCTACCTCATGCTAGTCGGACTGCGTCGCGGAAGAACCCAGCCGTGACAAGCGCCGCGTCACCTCCTGGATAGCGGGTAGGCGTTGCTCTCAGCGCGGAATGCTTCGACCGCAACCTCGACGGTCGCCCGATCCGCCTCGCACGCGACGCCGTCTGACCTGTGTCGGTGATGCCACCGACCGAGAACACGACCACCGCGGCGAGCACGCCTAAGATCACGATCACGACGAGAAGTTCGATGAGGGTGAAGCCCTCGTCCTGGCCCCGCTTGGCGGCGAGCCGCTCCGCCGTCTTCTTGATGCTGCTCATTTCCCTACCTTTGTTGTTGGTGTTCGTGCGCCACTACCAGACCAAGTCTTGGCCCGCATCAGACCCAGCACGCCCCACAATCGGCGGCCGAGGCTGCCCCCTTCAAACCTATCGAAGAGAGATCTCATTAAACTATTCATCTGAAACGCTCAGCTCACTACCCACGAATAGATGATCGGTTGCTTGGGATCATCCACGGGCAGCCGCACAACGGCCGACACGGTTACGGACTTGCCCCCACTACCGGAGACCGTAGACGTAATGACATATTGCGTGATCGGGAATGACTCGCCGGAGGACAGCTCGACACCGACCGTCGGGCTACCGCTCGATTCAAGATGCGCCCATCCTACAACTGCGCCGCCCCGGATCTGCGAGGCATTGTCATTGGTGGCGCGAAGATCGATTGCTCCACCGGGCAGGTACGCTAGGCCGTGCATGACGAAGCGCGAATTGGTGCCATAGCCATTGCGAACGATCGGGTTGGCCATCCCGGTACGAGTGGAGGCAAACGCACCCCACCCGTTTGGGTCACTCGCCCGCAACCGGTAGAGCGTCGTGCCAGTGGTGTCACCTTCACCCATCGAATGCAACTCAACCCGAGAGTTGTTATCCACGAAGATCCAGCCCGCGCCACCGAAGATGAACTGCACTCCCGAAGAGTCGTTGGCAGACAAGGCACGAGCGCAGCCCGATTGTCCGGCCCCGCCGCCTCAGTGAAAAGCACCGGCTCTCCATGGGTGTGGGACCGCCGCCCAGAATGATCTTGCCATCGAGCGCCGGCCAGCCGGCCTGGAAGAAGTAGACACCTGGTTTGAAGTAATTGCTGGCCAAGAGGTCCGGAAGGGCCTGATAACGGCCAGGCTCGAAGACCCGGCAGGTCCCCGTGGTCGCAGTGCCGTTCGGAGATTGCAATGGAAGTGCTGCCGGGCTCGATGGCAGCCCCTGGGTTGGTGGCGGCAGGGGCGACGGGTTCACAGGAGGTGTGCAAACAAAGGAGCCCTGACCGCTGAGCACCAACCCGGCGGGCGGGCTGCAGCCAGAAGGGGTGAGGTTCTGCACAACTCCACCATCAACCACCTCCAGCCCCGCTGGCGAGACATCCCACGGGCTCGTGTTGGAGTTGTTGTACACCGGGCCGTTCACCCGACGCAGGTTGACCGCGCTCGCCGCCCTGGGAACGCACCTGACCGGCCGTCTCGTTGATGTAGAGACCCCACCCCGTACCATCGGTCCTGGCTGATGCGGCGCGCGACGAGCAACTCGCTACCGGCGTCTGCCCGTTGCTAACCGGAGCCCCGGAGATGGGCAGACCGTTGCAGATCGAGGGATTGTCGATCAGGCGGGCCATTGCGAACTTGGCCCCACCATCGGCTGCGGCAGTCCGCTCTTCGATGCTTCTCGTCGAGCTGCTGATCCGAAACGAAGTGTCAGCGAAGCTCAGCACCGCGCTAACTACCAGGCCAACCACCGCCACGAAGGCCAGCACGATGACCAGAGCCGAGCCCTTTTCGTTGCCGCTGTACAGCCTCATGTCACCACCACCACCAGTTCGCCGATCTTGGTAACGCCGGCCAGCACCTCGACGCGGCTGTCGCCCGGAGTCCACACTGGCGCAGCGCTGTTCAGCGTTGCCGAGGTAAAAGCCCCGCCGGCCAGCGTGCCGTTGACTGTGAAATTCGCCGGCGGTCCTCCGGGATAGTTGGCCGCTGGGGGAAGGAACCTGAAGGACACCGTCCCGGGTGGTATGGCCGGGCATCCTGGTCGCAAGGTCGCGCTCATGCTCGATGCGCTCGTTGTTTGCCGGCCTGTTTGCATTAGCACCGTTGCCGCGGGCGACATTGACATCAACCCCCACAGTGCAGGACTGCAGCAAGACGGTCACCGGCGCGGGCACAGCTACACCGTCGAATCCCACGACTTGCGGAGGCTGGTGCCACAACAATGAGTCCGCTCTGGGCGCCGGGGGCGACAGTATAGGTGGCATTCGCTAGGCCAGGGAACTGGAATGAGCCATCAGCAGCCGAGGTCGTGGGAAGCACCGTGGCACCGGCGGTAGCAGTCACAGTCGCCCCCGCGCGGGGCTTGTCGCTGGGTTCATACATGCCGTTCCCGTTGGAGTCGAGCCGAACGACACCGGTGATGATGTTGGCACCGTTGTTGTAGACCGTCTCGCAGGTTGCAGCGGCCGGCGCCGCTACGGAAACGTCGCACGGGGAACCTGACACCACCGTATGACCGGCCGGCACACCGCTGAACACCAGCCTGTAATCGCCACTCGGCAGATTCGGGAAGCTGTAGGTGCCTGTGGCCGACGTGATCTCCGGTGGCGGGACAGGTATGACCGGTCCGATCAAAGTGACCGTGACACCGAAGACCGGCGTTTGGGCCACGTTGTTGAGGCGAACGATGCCGCTGACGGACCCTAGAGGGAGCCACAGCCCGAAGGTGAGGTCAGGAGTGCCGGTGGCCACGCCGTTGGCCACCACCACTGTTCGGCTGGCCGGTTCGCCGGCGGTGGGGGCAAGGCCGCCAGGAAGAGGCGCGGATAGGGCAAGCGTGTAGGTACCATCGGCCAGAGAGCCGAAGTAGTACTTCCCATCAGTTCCGGTATTGCGCGTCGCGAGCAGGGTCGCACCTGGGTGAGTAACATCGGTAGCCCGGCCGCCGCCGCCGCACCGGCTGTACCCAACTCATCGCTGTACTGGGTGACGGAGCCCAAAATCTCCCCTGTCGGCAGCTGGTTAGCGCCGGATCCCGAGCCGGATCCCCCGCCGCTGTCGTTGCCGGCCAGGCGTCCGTGCGCTCGCAAACTGAAAGTGAAGGCCGGCTCACCCACCGGCGCCTGCGGATCTAGCACGCTGATGTCAACGCGGATGGACCCAACGGTGGGATTGACCACTGCCGCTGCCGCCGTAATGTTGCGGGCCACTACCGCGATCGACGGCGTTTGACCCACAAGGCAGGACACTCGCCGTAGGGTCCGGGTTGGGTTGTGCAATTGGTAGGCCACGGCGAGAGCCACCGGGGGGATGGGAGCATTGTCCGTCCACGACAAGGCAACCACATTGCTGGTATTGACTGGAGTAATGTACGCGCAGCCAGAGGCCGCTGTAGCCGTAGTGTTCGACACCGATGCGCTCTGCACGTCGGCACTGAAGTAATTGGCCAGCAGGTTGGCGTCATTCGAAGGGCCCAGGGTGCGCGCCGGCCCGTCCTGGGTGCGGAGCGCAACGATCATGGCCGCGCCGATGGACGCCATGATCACGCCCAAGATGACCGTGGTGATCAGCAACTCGGGCAGGGTGAAGCCTTCATCGCCCTGCCAGCGCCGGCCCGCCTGCCGGAGCGTGCTCATGGATTCCCCCGTTTGACTACGTCCATGGTCACCGTCCCGGTGCCATCGGGTGATGGGGCGGTGATCGTGATCTGCTGCAAGCGGCAACGTGGGCGTGCCACAGGTCTGCCACACGCCGGCGCCCCACTCCTGCACCGCGACCACGTCGACCGCGGCGCCGACCTGCGCGTCGATGACCGTCTCGTACGCGGCTGCCGCCCCGGCACAGGCCGTGAACGGAGTCTGCAGCGGGTCGGCCACCACCTCCATGGCCTGCACGGCCAGGGTGTTGGCCTCCGCCAGCTCACGGTGGCGCTCAGTGGAAGTAATGAGGAACGCCAGCGCGGACGAGGATGCCGACTACGCCGATGCCCAGGATCACCACGGCAACGAGGATCTCCACCAGCGACATGCCGACGTCGCCGCGTCGGACGTGCCGCGCCGTACCGCGCGGCATGGCCTGGCGCCGCCCCGCCAAGCCCGCCGCCCGCCCGCGGATCTGTGAACCTGTTCCCGGCCGCCTGGTCATATGGTGTTGACCTGGCGGAAGATGCCGTACATGGCTGAAACCAGGGCGATGGCCACGAAGCCGACCACGATGCCCATGAAGATGATGACAGCGGGCTCGAAGAGGTCGGTGAACTTCTTCAGGCGGTAGTTGAGCTCGCGCTCGTAGAACCCTGCGGCGAACTCCAGTTGCTGATCGAGGGTGCCGGTGACCTCGCCCACGCGGATCATTTGGTTGGCCCCAGCGGGAAAGAGACCGAGTGCCGCCAACGGGCGGGCCAAGCCCTCGCCGCGGATCATCGCCTCGCGAGCTTTGGCCAAACCCCGTTGGAACACCGTGTTGCCGGTGCCGTTGCTGGCCACCACCAACGCATCGGGCAGCGGCACGCCGGCGGTCACCAACGCCGCCAGTACCCGGCAGAACCGTTCGACGATGGCGAAGCGCACCACCGCACCGATGGCTGGGGCGCCCAGCAACATGCGGTCCCGTATGTACCGGCCCCGCTTGGTGCGAATGGAGGCCACGAACGCCACCACCAGCAGGGCCACCCCACCGATGAGCAGCGGCCAGATGGCCATGAACACGTCGGTGATACCGAGCAGCATGCGGGTGGCCAGCGGCAGGTCGGCGTCGAGACCCTCGAAGAACACCTCGAACTTGGGCAGCACCCATGCCGCCAGGATCACTACCGATATCACGGACATCACGGCCACCACCGTGGGGTAGGTCAGCGCCGACTTGACCTTGCGCTTGGCCTCGAGGTCGCGCTCGATGTAGATGGCCAGCTGATCCAGCACGGTGTCCAGGCTGCCGGTGAGCTCCGCCGATCGGACCATGGGGATGTAGTAGCTCGGGAAGGCCCCGGGGTAACGGGCCAGGCCGGCGCCCAGGGAGGAACCCGCCCGCAACGCCGACAGCGTCTCGATCAAGATCTTGCGCAGCAGCTTGTTCTTGGTCTCATCGGCCAACACCCCCAGCGCCTCCAGCACCGGGATCCCGGCCCGCAGGAACGCCGCCGCCTGACGGGAGAAGTTCATGAGCTCGCTGGATTTCACCTTCTTGGGGGTGATCTCAAAGGACAGCAGTGACTTCTTGGGTTTGGTCAACACCAGCGGTGCCGGCGCCGGTGACAACGGCGCGCGCGGCGCCTCACCGTTCATTGACGGAGGGGCGGTGGGGGCGGAGGAGCGGAGGTTCATGGGCGGTGGTGTCCTCACGACACGTAGATGCTGCGGCTGATCTCAGCGATGGTGGTGACCCCGGCGGCCACCAGGGCCATTCCCTCACGCTGCAACGTCGACAATCCTTCTTTCACGGCGGCGGCGCGGATCTGGCGGGGCGTTGACAAGGCCTGCAACATGGAGCGGACCTCGTCGGACACCAGCAGGATCTCATACACGCCAATGCGGTCCCGGTAGCCGCTGCGGGCGCAATATTCGCAGCCGGTGCCGTGCACGAACATCGCTTGCTCGGGGCCGCCGCATGCCGTGTAGTACGCCAGTTCCTGCGGGGTGGGTTGGTAAGGCTGGCAGCAGGCGGGACACACCCGTCGCACCAGGCGCTGGGCCACCACCCCGATCACCGAGGATGCGATGAGGTATGGCTCGACCCCCATGTCAGCCAGGCGGGCCAAGGCGGAGGCCGAATCGGTGGCGTGCAACGAGGACAGCACCAGGTGACCGGTCAGCGCGGCCTGCACCGCGATGTGCGCCGTCTCCCCGTCACGGATCTCGCCCACCAGGATGATGTCTGGGTCCTGGCGCAGGATCGAACGCAAACCGGTGGCAAAGGTCAAACCGGCCTGGTCGTTGATCTGGATCTGGCTGATCTCGGGGAACGTGTATTCCACCGGATCCTCGATGGTCATCACGTTCACATCGGGCCGGGCGATCTCGGACAACGTGGCGTACAACGTGGTCGTCTTCCCGCTCCCCGTCGGCCCCGAGCACACGATCATGCCGAACGGCGAATGGGAGATGCGCGAATACAGTGCGTGCAGCTCAGGCCGCATGCCCAACTCGGCCAGCTGCAACAGCGACTTGCTGCGGTCCAGCAGCCGCATCACCGCCTTTTCCCCGAAGATGGTGGCGGTAGTGGCCACCCGCACGTCAACATCCCGCCCGTCAATGGCGATGGCGAACTGCCCATCCTGGGGGCGGCGCTGCTCGACGATGTTCATCTCGGCCATGATCTTCAGCCGGCTCACCAGCGCCGGACCCATGGACTGGGGCAGCGTCAACGCCTCCCGCAGCGCCCCATCAACCCGGAACCGCACCCGCAACCGATCGGGCTGCGGTTCAATGTGCACGTCCGACGCCCGGTCCCGCAACGCCTGGGTCAGCATCAGATTGACCACCTGCACCACCGGGGCGTCATCGGACTCCCGCAGATCGATGGTGGGTGACTCGAGCGCGGTGGCGGGACGCTCGGCCTCGAACTGGGCCACCCGCTCCTGCACCCCGACCAACGCCGGATAAGCCCGGTTCAACGCGTATCGCAGCTCACCAAAGGGGGCCAGCAACAACCGAGGGGACGGCAACGTGGCCAGCGTCGCCTGCAGCGCACGATCATCGGGATCCGCCACCGCCACCAGGAGCTGACCGTTCTCATAGCTCAACGGCAGCAGCTCAAGTTGATGGGCCACCTGCGGATCAACCATCGCCAGCGCATCGGGACCCGGCGTGCGATCCCGCAAATCCACCATGGGCAGGCCGTGCTGGCGGCTGATGATGTCCGTCAGCCGATCGGGATGCACGCCGCCGCGCTCGAGCAGCACCCGGGCCACGGTCTTGTCCAGTTGCACCGCGGTCTCGGTGGCCGCCGCCAGTGTGGACGCGTCGATGGCACCTTCCAGCACCAGGGTGTCGCCAACGGTCGCGCCACTTGGCGCCATTGTTCCGTTGCGCTCCCCGCCGGGATGGCCGCGCGCCATGTCGAGCGCGCCCGCCGACTTCCGCCTCATGTGCTCCTCTGTCCCGCCCTCGCGCTGTCCGCCAGACGCCAGGCCGGGGGTCACTCTAACCAGATCTGGTGAAAGCGAGGCGCTAGCCCTGGGCAACTTCCGGCCGCTTTCACAGGATCGACACAACCCGGAGATAACTAACGCTGTAAGCCGACGGGTGTGGCCTTCCGCTGCGAGCACGCCACGTAGGGTCACGCGGTGAAGCCTCGGACCGAGCTGTACCTCCCTCATACGAGATCACCCCGATGAACACGAGATGGGTCGAACTGGACGGTGCAGCCAACGTTCGAGACCTCGGCGGCCTACCAGCGGGCCACGGTCAGACCAACAGCGGCCTGGTGTTGCGGGCTGATGCGCTCGATGCCCTTTCCCCGGCCGATGTGACGCAGCTCGTGCACGGGTGGGGTCTGCGCCATGTGGTCGATCTCCGCAGTGACGGCGAACGGCTCGAACGCGGCCGAGGCCTGCTGAACGAACACCCGTTGCGCTACAGCGAGTTGCAAATCATAGACGAAGCGCAACTGGAGCAACGGCGGACCGAACGCGAGCAGCGTCTGGCCGATGGGGTGGAGGTGGCGTTACTGGTGGCCGAAGGATACGCACAACTGCTGTCGTGGGGCTCAGTGGCCTTTGTTGCTGCGTTCCGTGCCGTGACGGGGCCCGACGGCAACCCGGCCCTGATCCACTGCTCCGCCGGCAAGGACCGCACCGGCATCCTGGCGGCGTTGCTGTTGGGGGCCGCCGGGGTGGACCGCGACGCCATCGTCGCCGACTATGCCCTCACCACGGAGCGGATGGACCTGGTGATCAGCCGCCTGGCCAGCGCCGAACGGTTCGCCTACCTCGCCGAGAACGTGCAGAGCTTCGTGTTCGCCGCCCACGGCGAGACCATGGACTGGTTCCTGCACCATCTCGACAATGGTTGGGGCGGCGCCGCCGGTTGGCTGGGCGCGCAGGGCGTCACCGAGGGCGAACTGGCCGACTGGGGCGCTCGCTTCATCAGGTGATCCGACGACCCGCTCTGGTCAAGACAGACTCAGAGAGCGATCAGCCCCACCCCCGGATCGAGCCGTGAAAGATCATCGGGGTCCGAGGTAACCACACGTTGGGCGGTGCGACGCGCGCACACCACAACATGGGCATCAACGACGTCGGAGGTGCCACTGGCGGCCAGCAGCCGGCCGACGTTCACCGCGTCGACGCCATCGAGTGGGACCACATCGGCGGACGATTGGCGGATCAGCCGCGAGAGCCGCGCCTGTCGTTCGGGCCGACGAATGGCCTGAGCCAGCGCCGCCGCCGGGATGGTCACCCGGCTGTTGGTCTGCAGGGCGCGGGCGAGCAGCACCACCACCCGACGATCGTTGCGGTCAAGGGCGATGAGTGCACCGGCATCGAGGGTGACACCGGGCATCAGGCTGCTGAACGGCGACCGCGTTTGGGCACCGGCACCCCGAGCGCAGTGTCCGCCCAGGCCCGCTCGTCGGCCGAGATCGCTCCACCGGTTTCTTCCAGGGCCCGGGCAAGCATCGCTCCCCATCCGACCGCATCGTCCAGAGCGACACGCACGGCGTGCTGCACGAAGCCTGACACGCTGGCGGCTCGACCGGCGCTCACCAGATTGCGGATCTGCAGGATCTGTTCTTCGTCCAGGGTGATCGTGAGCTTCCGCGTTGCCATACCAGAGACCATACCCGCATGACAGCTGGAGCTGGTGGACGACTTCCCACAGTCGACGTCGACTACACCACCCCGAGCGCCGCCAACCGTGCGATCTCGGCGGCGTCCATGCCCAACTCGCCCAGGATGGCGTCGCGATGCTCGCCCAACGCCGGAGCCGCCCGGCGCACGCCGCGATTGGCCGGATCGTCGGCCAACGTCAGCGGCTGGCCCACCACCTTGGCCCCCGATCGTTCCGGATGGTCGATGGGTTGGGCCAAACCGAGGGCCTGCACCTGTGGATGGGCCCACATCTGGCCCAGGTCCAGCACCGGACCGGCCGGTACGCCGGCGTCGAGGAACGCCCCGATCCACTCCGCCGACGTTCGGGTCACCGTGATCGCAGCGATCATGTCATTCACCTCGCCCCGTCGATGGGCCCGGGCGCCGGGTTTGGCGTAGCGCTCGTCATCAGCCCACTCCGGATGGCCCAGCACGCCACACACCACCCGGAAGTGGGCGTTGGTGCCCGGCGCCAGGTTGAACACGCCATCGGAGGACGGGAACGTACCCATCGGTACTGCGGTGGGATGGAAGTTGCCTTGTTGGGCCGGCACGTCACCCTCGATCAGCACCCGGGCCGCCTGAAAGTCCATCATCGCCACCAACGCCTCCAGCAAGGACGTGCGCACCCACGCCCCCTCGCCGCTACGGTCCCGGCGGATCAAAGCCGCCAGAATCCCGAAAGCCAGATACACCCCCGCGGAACTGTCGGCCACCGCGTGACCCGAACGCACCGGCCCCTGCCCCGGCAACCCCGTCACCGACATCAGCCCGCTCATGCCCTGCGCCACCTGGTCGTACCCCGGGCGGTTGGCCCACGGTCCCACCTGACCGAAGCCCGAGATGCTTCCGTACACCAGCCGGGGGTTCACTACTCGCACCGATTGCCAATCCAAACCCAGACGGGCGGTCACCCCTGGAGCAAAGTTCTCCACCAACACATCCGCCCTTGCCACCAACTGTAGGAAGATCTCCTTGCCCTCCGGATGTTTCAGATCCAACGTGAGCGATTCGTTGTTCCGACGTAGGTTTTGGAAATCCGAACCAAGACGGGCACCCAGCGCGGAGGACCCGGCGGCTGACCCCGGCACCGGCGGCCGTTCGATGGTGATGACCCGAGCGCCCCAGTCCGCCAACTGACGCACCGCGGTGGGCCCGGCCCGAAAGGCGGTGAGATCCAACACGAGCAGATGGTCAAGCGCCAGCACGGCCTCAGTACAGCACAGTTCAAGCGCACACCGTCCCGACTGCCACGCGCCCGTGTAGGGTCCCGGGCCCATGGAACTCGGTTTGGCTGGCAAGACCGCACTGGTGACGGCGTCCTATCGTGGCACGGGCCGTGGCATCGCCCGGGCGCTCGCCGCGGAGGGGGCCCGTGTCGTGGTGCACGGGTTCGAGTTGGCGCCGGCGGAGGCCGTGGCGGCTGAGCTGCGGACTGCGGGTGCAGACGCCGTGGCCGTGGCCGGTGATCTGCTGACCGACGCCGGCGTGGCCGCCATGGCCGCCGAGGTGGGACCGGTGGACATCACCGTCGCCAACTACGGCACCGCTGAGGGCGGCTCGTGGTTCGGTGACGCTACCGACGAGGATGCCTGGTTCGATTCCTACAATCGCAACGTGCTGAGCGCGGTGCGGGTGATACGGGCCACCGTCGCACCGATGAAAGCACAGGGCTGGGGTCGCCTCATACTGATCGGTACGGTCGGCTCGGTCCGTCCGGGCACCCGCCAGCCGCAGTACTACGCCGCCAAGGGGGCGCTGCCGGCCATCACCACCTCACTGGCCAAGGAACTGTCCGGCACCGGCATCACCGTGAACCTGGTGAGCCCGGGCATCATCGCCACCGACGAGGTGCGACAGCGTTTCACCGAACGGGCCGAACGCAAGGGCCGTCCCACCGACTGGGCCTCGGTGCAGCAACTGATCTTCGAGGAGTTCATGGACCTGCCCACCAAACGGGTGCCCGAGCCCGAGGACGTGGGTCGGCTGGTGGCCTTCCTGGCCGGTGACACCGGCGCCTGCATCTCCGGCGCCAACTACCGCTTCGACGGTGGCAGCTCCGACAGCGTCACGCCATAGCCCACAGCCAAACTGGTCAGCCTCGCCCCACGAACGGCATCTTGGTGGCCATCACGGTCATGAACTGCACATTCGCTTCCGCCGGCAGCGACGCCATGTGCAGCACCGCATCGGCCACCACCTTCACATCCATCACCGCCTCGGCCATGATCCGCCCATCGGCCTGTGCCACCCCCTGGGACATGCGGGCGGCCATCGGCGTCAAGGCGTTGCCGATGTCGATCTGCCCGCAGGCGATGTCGAACGCCCGCCCGTCGAGCGAGGTGGACTTGGTCAACCCGGTGATGGCGTGCTTGGTGGCGGTGTACGGCGCGGAGTTGGGCCGTGGCGCATGCGCGGAGATCGACCCGTTGTTGATGATGCGCCCGCCCCTTGGATCTTGCGCTTTCATCACCCGGAACGCGGCCTGGGTGCAATAAAACGCGCCGTCGAGGTTGGTGGCCACCACCGCCCGCCACTGCGCCGGGGTCAAATCCTCCAGCGGCTTCGGTGGTGCCCCGGTGCCGGCATTGTTGAACAACACGTCGAGCCGGCCGAAACGTTGGGTGGACGCGGTGAACAGTTGCTGCACCGCGTCGGGATCAGTCACGTCGGCGGGGTGGACCAACGCCCGCTCCCCGCTGTTGGAGGCGCCGTCCGCAGCAAGGGCCAATGCCACCGTTTCGTGCAACGCGTCTTCCCGTCGACCGCTCAGCGTCACGGCATAGCCGGCGTGGAGAAAGGCGATCGCGCAGGCCCGGCCGATGCCGCTGCCGGCCCCGGTGATCAGCGCCACCCTGTTTGACCCGGTCACGATTGGTTCACTCCTCCAATGAGCTGGGATCGTCAGGCACGTCAATGGCATTTTGCTGCAGTGCCTCCAACGGCACCAGCTCCAACGCTCGTTCGTGGGTGGAGGCCAACACCACCGGCGCTGCCACCCCATCCAGGTGCGCCCGGGCCCAGTTGATGGCCGTCACGCACCAGCGATCACCCGGCACCAATCCGGGAAAGCGATATTGCGGCATCGGAGTGGAGAGATCATTGCCGATGCGTTTCTGATGGGCCAGAAAGTCAGCGGTCATCACCGAGCAGATGGTGTGGCTGCCCAGGTCCTCGGGCCCGGTGCTGCAACACCCATCGCGATAGAACCCGGTCATCGGGTCGGTGCCACACGGCTCGAGCTCACCACCCAACACGTTGCGTTCGGCCACGCGTTCGGCTGGTCCAGCGTCCGCCACGCTCAGCCGCCCCAGCCCATGGCCTTGGCCGCGACCATGGTGTCGGCGTATTCCTCCATGTTGAAGATGCGCCCGTCGCGGACCTCATAGATCCAGCAATACTGATTGTCATAGGCCGAACCGGTGGCCTTGGCCGTGGCCTGAAGGCGTTGCTGCACCACCGCGACCGGCCCTTCCACCACCATGCGCCGAACCTCGAGGTTGAACGGTTTGGTGAGGTCGAACGTTTCTTTCACGATCTTGGCGCCCAGGGCCGCGGCAATGGCCTGCGCTCCCTGCAACGGCTCGATGGGCGCTGATGCCGGTGGGCTCCAGGAACAGTCCGGGTCCAACAACTCCAACAGCCGGGGACGGTCGTTGGTGCGGAGCGCGGCGTAGTAGTCCTCGACAACCTGACGGGTGGTAGCGGTGTCGCTCATGTGCTGATCCTGCCACGTCCCACCGTCAGGCGCGGCACCTCACGCTCCGAGCGCTGTCCTCCAACCCGCTGCCCTAACGTGGGACCTGATGCGCCCCGCTGCACCCTGGACCACCGAGCCCGACGATCAGCAGATCATCAACGCGGTGCGGGATCTGGCCCCCTCGGTCGCGGCGATGGGCGACCGGATCGACACTGAACGGCAGCTGCCAGAGGAGTTGGTCACCCAGCTTCGTGCCGCCCGGGTTTTCGAGATGTACGTGCCCCGGGTTTTCGGCGGGCCCGAGGTCCATCCCCTCACGGCGTTCACCGTGGCCGAGGAGCTGGCCCGGCGTGACGGCTCCGTCGGTTGGTGTTCGCAAGTGGCGGCGGCGGTGACGGTGTTTCTGGCCTGGATAGACCCTGCCGGGGTGGAGGAGATGATCCGTCGCAGCGGGTCCCTGCACTTGGCGGGCTCGGCCAGACCGCTCGGTACCGCGGTGGCCACCGAGGGCGGGTTTCGGGCCAGCGGACACTGGGATTACGCCAGCGGGGTGCGCCATGCCAACTGGTATCTCGGCACCTGTTTCGTGGAGCGGCCCAACGGTGCCACCACCGCCCGTTCCATGCTGTTCCCGGTGAGTGAGGGCACCATCGTCGGCAACTGGAACGTGATGGGCATGCGGGGAACCGGCAGCGACGACTTTGTGCTGCAAGACGTGTTCGTGCCCGACACCCGGGTGGCGTCACGCCGCTGGATCGACCAACGTCCCGAGCCGCTCTATGACCCGCGCCTGATGATGATCACCGCCTGGGCCCCGACCGCCGGGGTGGGCATCGGCCTGGCCGAGGGAGCGCTCGATGCCCTTTTGGCGTTGGGTGAGCGCCGCTCGGCAGGGTCGCCGGTCCCGTTGCGCGAGCGCGAGGCGGTGCAGGAAGCGGCCGGTCGGGCCGGGGCCATGGCGGCGTCAGCTCGGGCGTTCGTAGTGGATGCCATCGGCGCGGCCTGGGCCGGGTTGCGGTCCGGGGCCGATGATGCCCAGCTGGAGCGGGCGGTGTCGAGCGCGCAGTTGGCCATCACCAACACCCTCAACGAAGCGGTGCGGGTGGCCGACGTTGCCTTTCACGCCGCGGGGACCAACGCCATCTCGGTGGCCAACCGGTTGGAGCGCTTCTTGCGGGACACCCATACTGCGGTGCAGCACTCCGCCGCTCAACCAGTGCATGTGCGGGCCGCGGGACGGGTGCTGCTGGGTCTCGACGCCGGCCCCGTCGATTTGAGCCCGGGACGCGCCGACCACGCCGCGACCGTGATACGCCGAGAGATTGGGTCGGCTTAGTCCGTGGGCTTGAGTCGGTAGCGGAAATCGCAGTGCGAGGCGCCGGACATGATGGTCTGGGTCCTGCTGAACTCGATTCGATCGTTGAACCCCTCGATCATGGTGCCGTCACGGTTGCAGGACAGCACCGCCCCCAACTCGGGGATACCGAGTGAGCGGTACAGCTCGGCGTAGCGGCAGCGGGTCACGTCAAAGGCGTACTCCTCGTCGTCGAGGCGGCGCACCTCAATGGCCAGGGCGTCATCCTTGGTCCAGTTGTCCAGCGTGGAGGCGAACGTCCGCAGGTCGTTGGCGCCGAGGGAGTCGGCCATGGCCCGACCCTGGGTGCGGGCCACGTCGACCACCACCTCCCGGGCCACCTGGTTGACCCGGTCAGCACCGAACTCAGCGGCGAATCGTTCAATCAGCGGGGCCACAATGCGGGCTTCGATCTCCCGCCGACGCAACACCCCCACGTCGTTGAGGGTGTCTGGCGGCGGGGCGGCGGGCGAGGGGTCAGCTGTCTCGGGCACGATGCCAAGACTGCCACGATTGCCTCGCCGGCGTTCGGGAAATGTGACAACGTCAGCGCATGGCCACCGTTGATCTCGAACCCGCCCGCCGCTTCCTCGCCACCGACAGCGGCCTGTGCGTGGTGAGCCTGGCCCGGCCCGACGGCACCGTGTCCTCCAGCGTGGTCAACGCCGGGTTCCTGTCCCACCCCACCAACGACGAGATCGTGCTGGGCTTCGTGGTGCAAGCCAAGGCCTACAAACGTCGGCGGCTGCTGGTGGCGCCCACCGCCACGGTGTGCGTGCAACGGGAATGGCGTTGGCAGGCGGTGGAGGGCACGGTCGAGCTGATCGGCCCGCTCGACCCCCACCCCGACGGCCCGGTCGATGTCCCGGCGTTGCTGCGTGACGTGTTCCGGGCCGCCGGCGGCACCCACAACGACTGGGACGAGTTCGACCGGGTCATGGCCGAACAGCAGCGAACCGCGGGGCTGCTCCATCCCACCCGCACCTACGGCGTCCCCGGCACCTGACCACCCCTCGCCAACGACCACTCTCCGTAGCCTTCGCCCCACCAGAGGTACTTCGGGGACCGTAGGGTCGAATCCCCGTCGATTCGCCCCTACTGGGTTCCGGAGCCAAACATACCCTGGTCAGGCGGACTTTCGATCGCGGTCGGGTTTCAGTGTCACAGGCGCTTCGTACTGTTCGCCCATGGTCGAGCGCCACTCAACCACCGAACCCCCGGAGGTACGATCGTGTCCATGCCGGCTACCGAGTTCTCAGAATGGGACCTCGTCGATCCAGACGAGCTGACCGTGCCCGAGAGCCCCGCCCACCGCCAAGCCACCGAGCTGATCGCCGTGCTGGCCCAACATCTGCTCGGTCCCGACCACACCGTCTATCGCAACATGAACTGGTATCCACTCGATGGCGGCTCGGCGATGGCACCCGACGTGATGGTGCTCCCCGCAGGCACCCTGCGGCCCCGGGCCAAGTCCCACCGACAGAGCTCCCTCGGCGGGCCAACCCCAGCCGTCGTTGTCGAAGTGGTCTCCGAGAGCGACTCCTATCAGGGCTTGCGGCGAAAGCTCCAGCGGTACCGGCAGGCCGGCGTCATCGTGTACCTGGTCGAGGTCGAAGAGGGTCCAGCTCGAGTTGGTCGGCTGGCTGCGGCCGACATCGAACCGATCGATTGGCTGGGCCGACCGATGCTGGAGCTCGGTGGGCTGGTGCTCGCCGAGGAGGAGGGCGGGCTCTGCGCCCGGCTGCCCGATGGCACCAGATTCCGGCGCAGTGACGATGTGCTCTCACTGCTCGACCACCGCGCCGCAGACGCCGAGGCCGCGCGGGCAGAGGCCAAGAAGGCTCAGGAGCGGGTGGCGCAGCTCGAAGCCCGGCTGCGGGAGCTGGGCGTCGACCCCTCCTGATCAAGGAACTTCTCGGGCGTCGGGCTTTCGCTGTCACACCCCCTGCGTAGGGTGGCTCCCAATGACCGCAACGATCGCCCGGTGGCTCCGATGACCCTTGTCGGTGGGCAGGCCAACCTCTTCCAGCATCCGGTGCTGGAGCACTTCCATCCCGCGGTGCGGACCTGGTTCATGGAACGCTTTCCCGATGGGCCCACTCCCCCACAGCTCGGGGGGTGGCCAGCCATCGCCGCCGGTCATGACACACTCATCGCCGCCCCCACCGGTTCGGGCAAGACCCTGAGCGGGTTCCTGGTGGGGATCAACCAGCTGTATCGCGCCCACGCTGCGGGGGAGACGCTGGACCATCTTCGGGTGCTGTACGTCTCCCCGTTGCGGGCGCTGGCGGTGGACATCAAGGAGAACCTCGAAGGGCCCTTGGCGGAGATCGCCGCCACCGCCCGCCGGTTGGGGTTGGACGCGCCTGATCTGCGGGTGGCGGTTCGCACCGGGGACACCACCACCGCCGCCCGAGCCGCCATCGTGCGCAAGCCACCCCACCTGCTGGTCACCACCCCGGAGTCGTTGTACCTGCTGCTCACCGCGGCCCGCAGCCGTCAGGTCCTGGCCGGCCTGGACACGGTCATCATCGACGAGATCCACGCCCTGGCCAGGGACAAGCGCGGTACCCACCTGGCCTTGTCGCTGGAACGATTGGAGCACGTCACCCGCCAACGCCCGGTCCGCATCGGCCTGTCCGCCACCCAAAAGCCCATCGAGACGGTGGCCCGTCTGCTGGTCGGCAACCGGGTGAACGCCAACGGTCAAACCGCCTGTGCCGTGGTCGACAGTGGCCATCAACGTCATCTGGATCTGGCCATCGAGCTGCCCGACGGCGAGCTTGAGGCCATAGGTTCCGCCGAGCAGATGGGCGACCAGCTCGACCGCATCGCGGAGCTGGTCAGCCAGCACCGCACCACCTTGGTGTTCGTCAACACCCGGCGCATGGCTGAGAGGGTGGCCCATCTGCTCGGCGAACGTCTCGGAGAAGACGCCGTCGCCTCTCATCACGGCAGCCTGTCGAAAGACCGCCGGGCCCGGGTGGAGCAACGGCTGCGGGCCGGTGAGCTGCGGGCGCTGGTGGCCACCGCGTCGCTCGAGTTGGGCATCGACATCGGGCCGGTGGAGCTGGTCTGCCAGCTCGGTTCGCCCCGCAGCCTGGCCACATTCCTGCAGCGGGTCGGCCGCTCCGGGCACAGTCGTTACGGCACCCCCAAAGGTCACATCTTCCCGTTGACCCGTGACGAGCTCATCGAATGCGCCGCCCTGTTGATCGGCGTGCGGGCCGGCCGGCTCGACGCGCTGCATCCTCCCGTGGCCCCGCTCGACATCCTGCTACAGCAGATCGTGGCCGAGGCCGCCACCGAACGTTGGAACCTCGACGAGCTGTACCGCCTGGTATGTCGGGCGGACCCGTACCGTGACCTGGCCCGGGCGCAATTCGATGAAGTGGTGGAGCTGGCCGCCGCCGGGATCACCACCGGCCGGGGTCCGCGTGGTGATCACCTCCACCTGGACCGCATCAACAATGAGGTCAGCGGCCGCCGCGGTGCCCGGCTGGCCGCGCTGACCTCCGGCGGGGCCATCCCCGAGCTGGCCGACTACCGGGTCATCGCGGACCCTGAGGAAACGTTCATCGGGACCGTCAACGAGGATTGGGCCATCGAATCCATGCCCGGTGACGTGTTCCTCTTGGGCACCAACTCCTGGCGCATCCGCCGCATCGAGCCCGGCGTGGTCCGGGTGATCGACGCCGGCGGGGCCGATCCCACGGTGCCGTTCTGGTTGGGGGAAGCGCCTGGCCGCACCACCGAGCTGTCCGAGGAGATCAGCCGGCTGCGGGGCGTGGTTGACGCCTACCTCGCCGCTGACAATCCCGCTGGGGCCCGAGCCTGGCTGCGCAATGACGGGCAACTGCCCGACGCCGCTGCGGTGCAGATCGTCAACTACCTGGCCGCCACCCGGGCCGTGCTGGGCCTGGTCCCCACGCGTGACGTGGTGGTCATCGAACGGTTCTTCGATGACACCGGCGGCATGCAGCTGGTGTTGCACTGCCCCTACGGCGCCCGCATCAACCGGGGCCTGGGTCTGGCCCTGCGCAAACGGTTCTGTGTTTCTTTCGATTTCGAGTTGCAGGCCGCCGCCTCTGACGACGCCGTGGTGCTCTCGCTCGGCCCGCAGCACAGCTTTCCGCTCGAGAGCGTCATCACGTTCCTTCGTGCGGACACCGTGGCCGACGTGCTGCGCCAAGCGGTGCTGGTGCCCCCCTCGCCGATGTTCGTGTCGCGCTGGCGTTGGAACCTCAACCGCTCACTCACCGTGCTGCGCTGGAAGGGCGGCCGGAAGAACCCGCCTGCCATCCAGCGCATGGAAGCGGACGACATCATGGCCGCGGTGTTCCCCCAGGCCGCGGCGTGCCAAGAGAACGCGGCGGGGCCCGTCCAGATCCCCGACCATCCGCTGGTCACCCAAACCATGCACGACACGCTGACCGAAGCCATGGACATCGGCGGTCTCGAACAGTTGCTGGCGTCCATCGAATCGGGCCGGGTCCAGGTGCTGTGCCGTGACACCATCGAGCCCTCCCCCATGAGCCACGAGATCCTGGTGGGCAAGCCCTACACGTTCCTCGATGACGGGGAGGCCGCCGATCGCCGCACCCGCGCCGTGTCTTTGCGACGGGGGCTGCCGGTGGCGCTCGAGGAGATCGGCGGCGTCGACCCATCCGCCATCGATGCCGTCGTGGCCGAGCTGCTGCCGGACCCCCGCAACCCCGACGAGCTGCACGATCTGCTGATGTCATTGGTCAGCGTGGCACCCAAGGCCGAATGGGCGCCGCTATTCGACGGACTGGCAGAGACCGGCCGGGCGACGGCGGCGCTGGTGGCGGGCCGGACCCGCTGGTGCGCGACCGAGGCCGTTCCTTCGGTCGCCGCGCTCTTCGCCGACGCCACCGACCAGGCGGGCGCGCCGTTGTTCCAGCCGGCGGGCGGGGCAGACCTGGCGTCGCTGGCGGAAGTCGCCGCGGTGCAGTCCGTGCGGGGCTTGCTCGACATCAGCGGGCCGGCCACCGCCGGGGAGTTGGCCTACCGCAGCGGGTTGCCGTGCGGCACCGTGGCCATCGCCCTCGCCGCGCTGCAGGCCGACGGTTTCGCCATCTCCGGCCACTTCGGTGGGGGTGGCGCTCCAGTGGACCCAACCGCCGCCATCGCCGACGCTGATCTGCAGTGGTGCGCCCGGCGGGTGCTGGCCCGCATCCACTACGCCAGCCAGCGGCGCCAACGTCGCTCGGTGCAGCCCGTCAACGCCGCCATACTCATGCGCATGTTGCTGCGCTGGCAACACGTCCACCCCGACCACCGGCTCCGTGGGGATGATGGCCTGCTGCAGATCATCGAGCAGTTGCAGGGCTGGCACTGCCCTGCCGGCGCCTGGGAACAACACGTGCTTGCCGCCCGCATCGAGCGCTACCGCCCCGACATGCTCGATCGGCGGGGCCACGCCGGCGAGGTCACCTGGGCTCGCTTGGCGCCCGATCCAGACGACGACGGGCAAGCCAACGCCCGCCGGGCCTCCCGCGCCACCCCGCTGACACTGTGCACCCGGGCCGATCTCACGTGGCTGCTGCGCGCCGCCCGAGGGCCAGGTGATGTCGTTGCTGCCGAATCCGCCGCGAGCTGCACACCGGACCCAGGCGTTGCGGGGGCTCTGGCGGTGGTGTTGGCGGCGTTGCAGCGCGGCGGGGCGCGCTTCCCCGCCGAGTTGAGCGCGGATACCGGCCTCGACGACGCCACGCTGGAAGCAGCCCTGTGGGATGGCGTCTCCCGGGGGTTGCTGCACGCTGACAGCTTCTGGGCGTTGCGCTCGTTGTTCCAGCATCGCAACGGGACCGGCCGAGCCGCCGAAGCGGCTCGGCCCGGGCTCGACAAGGGTCCGCGTCGACGGCTGCGGCGGGGCGCGGCCGCAGCCCGCGTGCCCGGCGAGGGACGCTGGGCGCTGCTGCCGCCCCCGGCTCACATCGAGGAACCCGATGAGCTGGCCGAGGCGGTGGCCGAACAGCTGCTGTGTCGTTGGGGGGTGGTGTTCCGTGACCTCGTCGTACGGGAGGCACTGGCCCTGCCGTGGCGGGAGATCCAGTGGGCCCTGCGGCGGCTCGAGGCCCGCGGCACCATCCGGGGCGGCCGCTTCGTCAGCGGCTTCAGCGGCGAGCAGTACGCCCTGCCCGACGCCCTCGATCTGCTCAAGGTCGTACGGCGCGGCGCGGACAGCGCGGCTGAGCCAGACGAATGCGTCACCGTGTCCGCCGCTGATCCCCTCAACCTGACCGGGGTGTTGTTCCCTGGACCTCGCACACCGGCCGTGCAGACCCGCTGCGTGATGTATGTCAACGGCGTGCCCCTGCCCGACGCTGACCATCCCCGGGACGGCGTCACATGAAGGCTCGCGGTGCCTCAGCCCTGGTCGATCACCTGACCGTTCTCGTCACGGATCTCGGGCTCCCGAACCCGCACCCGAGGATCACCGAACTTGCGGTCCCGGTCCGCGAAGGCCCCCTTGAGACCGCCGGTGCGCACCGCCTCGAAGTACGCCTGCGTGCCTTCCGCCCGATGGGCCCGGGCATCGGTTTCGGCGGCGTAACGCTGGAGCGTACGGGCGCCCATCAGCTCGAGACCCATGTTGATCACCCGCTTGTTCGAGGACAACAGATCGGCATCGATCAACGCCAGGCGACGGGCCAGGGTTCGCACCTCGTCCTCCAGCAGCGCGGCCGGTACCGACTTCATCACCAGCCCGATGTGGGCGGCATCGGACCCCGAGATCAGATCCCCGGTCATCGTCAAACGCTTGGCCCACTGCGGACCCACGTGGTACAGCCACATCGAGTTGGGCAGGCTGCCCAGGTTCCGGGCGGGCGGGAAACCGATGAGAGCGTCGTCAGCGGCAATGATCATGTCGCAGAACAACGCCACGTCGGTGCCGCCGGCCAGGCAGCGCCCGTGGATCTGGGCGATGGTCGGCTTGTGCATGTCCGACAACACCCGCAGCTTCTGGGCCCCCCGCTCGAGTTGCCACGAATCGTCATCGATGGTCCGGGTACCGCGCCGCTTGCGAGGAGGGCGAGTCGGGTCCGCCTCGACTCGCACGTCGGCCATGCCGGCCAGGTCATAGCCGGAGCAGAAATCGGGGCCGGCACCCCGCAGCACCACCGTGTGCACCGCCTTGTCGTCATCGGCGTCCCACAACGCCGCCTCCAGTTCACCGAGCAGCACCCGGGACAATGCGTTGCGCTTCTCCGGACGGTTCAGTGTGATGGTGGCGTAGCCCTCGTCGATGTCGTAGGCGATGCACTCGTAGTCGACCATGACCCGGAACCTACCTCCCGACAGCCTCGGCGGCACCCGTAGCCTGGGGTAGCAACCGCAGGGAGGTCGTTGCATGTCCGCTCAGCCAGTGCTGCCCTCCGAGCCAGCCGGGTCCGCACCAGCAGGCCCCAACCCACCCGAGCCGGCCTCAGCCATGCCTATCGGTACGGGAGTGGTCGTCGGTACTGGTGTGGTCGTCGGTACGGGAGTGGTCGCTGGTGGGGGTGTGGTCGCTGGCGGGGACCACGGTGGCGAGGCCCCGTGTTTCGCCCACTTCGTTGACCAACTCGACCCCGACGCGGGACCGGGCGAGGAGATGCTGGCCCGCTTGGTTCGACAGCTTGCGGACGCGGTCATCATCTGCGACGCCGGGGGCAGCATCGTGCTGTGGAATGACGCCGCAACAAGGCTCTTCGGCCATGACGCCAGCCAAGCCATCGGCCAATCGCTGGATCTGATCATCCCGGATCGCCTACGCCAGCGCCATTGGGAGGGCTACCGACAGGTGATGCACACCGGTCACACCGACTACGGCGACCGGTTGCTGGAGGTGCCGGCGCTGCACCGCGACGGCCGGCGCCTGTCCATCGCCTTCACCGTCAGCCTGCTCACTGTGCCCGGCCGGGCTGAACCGGTCGGAGTGGCCGCCGTGATCCGCGATGACACCGAACGCTGGCAGGAACGCCGCCGGGTCCAGACCGAGTTGAACGAGCTGCGATCTCGCACCGGCAACGCAGATCACAGCCCCTGATCCAGCATTCGCGAGCGGCATCGGTCCGCTTCTGTCCCTCGGTCGGCACGGCCTGGGTGGTCGACGGAGCGGTGCTGTTTCTCCTGAGGTGCCGTGAACTGAGATGAGCAGCATGATCGTGACCACGAGCGGATCTTCAGATGACGCCCGCCGACGACCGACCCGCAACAGACCGACCGGTATGGAGTTGTTGCGTCGCAGCAGCGAGCTGTGTTGGCGCGTCCTCCTGGTGGGCCTCACCGTGGCGATCTCGGTCTGGCTGCTGCGTCACATCTGGCCCGTGGTGGTCTCCGTGGTCGTGGCCGCCATGGCCGCGGCTGCGCTCGGTCCTTTGGTGAGCCGCCTCCAACGGCGCGGATTACCACGATGGGCCGCGACCTGGCTGGTGTTCCTTCCGGCCCTGGGCACCGTGGCTGGGCTGCTCGGTGGCGCCACCGCGTCGCTCAGCGATCAGGCTCGGAGCATCGGCGATGAGCTCGAACGCAGCATTGAGGAAGTCCGCGGCTGGGCCATCGGTGACCCCCTCAACATCGAGCCGGCGGACTTCGACAGCGCCGAAGCCGGCCTGCGTCGCCAGTTGGAGGAGTTCTCCAGCGGCGCCCAACTGCTGTCAGTGGCCCAGATGGCCCTGACGGTGCTCACCGGCATACTGCTCAGTCTGGTGGTGCTGTTCTTCTTCCTGAAAGACGGGCCGATGATGGCGCAGTGGTCATTGGGGTTGTTTCCTCCGGACCGCCGCACCACGGTGCAGCGGGTGGCCCGTCGGGCTCGGCAGGCATTGCAGGGCTATCTGCGGGGCACCCTGGTGATCGGCGTGTTGGAGGGCCTGTTCGTCGGCATCCTCCTGGCAGTCATGGGCGTGCCGCAATTCCTGCCCCTGGCCGCCTTCACGTTCATGGCGGCGTTCTTTCCCATCGTCGGGGCCATCGCCGCCGGGCTGCTGGCGGTGCTGATCACCCTGGTGGAGACCGACTTCACCAAGACCATCATCGTGGCGGTGATCATCGTGGCCTTCCAGCAGATCGACGGTGACCTGCTCCAACCCCTGGTGATGGGCGGTGCGGTTCGCCTGCACCCGGTGGTGATCCTGCTCAGCCTCACCGCCGGCGGGTTGGTGGCGGGCATCACTGGAGCCTTTCTGGCGGTGCCTCTGACCGCGGTTACCGCCGCCGCCGCCAACGAACTGCGACAGATCCGCCAGGAGAGCGCCATCGAGATGCCCGATGGCATCACGCCCCCTGATCGAGCCCCCTGATCGAGCCCCCTGATTCGTCGACCAACTCCGATCCCCGAGCCGTGCTAGAACCGTCGGCGACGAGCAGCGAATCGACGGCGAATCGCTGCTGGCGGCCCTGGCAGCACACCTGGCCGGCCGACGAGACGACGGAAGGGGACACCGTGTCCGACATGGGTGACCGGGCCGAGCTGGCCCCCTTCGCCGACATCACCAGGGTGCTCGACATGCTCGACGCCCTCGAGGAGGGCCAAACCCCCCAGAGCCCCAACCTCATCGGCCAGCTGCGCACCCACCGCGACCTCCCCGACTTGCAGGGTGCGGACGCCATGCGTGCCGCCAAGCACCTGTTGGAGTTGGGCAACATCGGGGACCTGCAGAACTGCGCCGGGCTGGCCTTGCGGGCCCACGAAGCCGCCGTCGAGCGGGCCGGGGTGCTCTTCGCCACCGTGGTCGACCGTTTCAGCGTGTACAACTCCCGACGGCAGCGCTTCGGCACGTTCGCCTATGAGCACCAGGGCGAGCTGGTCCTGGCCCCCCTCGACGGCACCGTCAGCGACGAGCAGCGGGCCGAGCTGGGCATGAGCAGCCTGGGCGAGTTGCGCGCCGGCATGGATGAGGCCAACCGCCAAACCGCCCGGCAGCGGGCCCAAACCGGGGGCCTGGACCGGGGCAAGACCTTCGCCCGGGTCTGGCGAGACCCCACCGAGGAGCAGCTCCGGACGCGCTGGGCCGCGGAGGGTCAACCGGTGTGGGCCGACGGTGACGAGCTGACCTTCGTGTGCGACAAGCCCTTCGCCGGCGCCCTGGTGGGGCCCATCTTCGAGATCCCCATGTGGAAGGTCGGCGATCTGCTGGTGCTCCAGGTACGGGTGCAGCGCCTGGACGAGGCGGTGTTGACCTACGGGTTCTGGCCACTCGACGAGGCCGGCACCCCCGCCTTCAGCCAACGCCCAGAGCCGGACGGCCGCTGGCGGGGACCCAACGCCCGCCCGGCGGCACCCACCAACGACACCATGGTGGGCCGACTCGAGGACGAGTTCGTCGAATCCCAGTCCTTGCCCCAACCCCGACGGGTCACCATCTACCGCCCGCCGAACCATCGGCCCGAGGAGAACCTGCCCGTGGTCTACGCCACGGACGGCCAATTCTTCGGCCCCTACGCCCGCCGCCTGGACGCCGCCATCGAGCAGGGTCTGACCCCGCGCTGTGTGGTGGTGGCGTCCCATGCCAGCGGGGCCCGAACCGGTGAGTACTTCCCGGGCTACGACCCGAACGCCTTCACCAACCACGAGCGCTTCTTCGTGGATGACCTCCCCCGCTGGGCCGAGGCCGAGCTGGGGGTGGCCGCCGAGCGCGACCGGCGGGTGGTCTTCGGCTGCTCCGACGGCGGCGCCCACGCCATCACCATCGGCCTCACCCACCCTGACCGTTTCGGCCATGTCATCGCGTACTCATCGGGGCTGGGACCGAACGGCAATGAACGCTGGGATGAGGGCAACGCACCCACCATCCAACTCTGCGCCGGCATCCTTGAGGGCCAGTTCCATACTTCAACGTATGCCTGGCACGCTTTCTTGGAGATGACCGGAGTGGACCACCACTGGACCGAGCGGGTGTGCGGCCACGAGCTCATCCAGTGGATAGAAGAGTTCCCCACCGCCATCACCCGCGCCGTCGGGACCTGACCCACAGCGTCGCCCACCGCACCACCGGCACCGGCACCGCCACCGGGCTCAACGCATTGAGATGGTGCCCATGACGTCTGCTCCGGCGCCTCCCGGTGCGGCGATCTCCACGATGCGCTCATCGACATCGTCGTATTCCAAGCGCAGGGCCCGGCACATGGTGGCGTGCAGCTTGTAGCTACACACGGCGTAGGTGAGCTCGATGATGGCCACCTCCTCCAGCCCGGCCCGCAATGCCGCGAAGGTGGCGTCCTGCACCCGACCGTCGCCCAACACCACTTCATCGGTGTAGGCCAGCACCGCCCGTTCGATTGGGGTGTAGCAATCAGCCACCCCCCACGCGTTGGCGGCGGCGATCTTGTCCTCCGCCACCCCGGCGGTGCGGGCGGCCTTGCAATGCTGGCTGTACACGAACTGGCTACCGGCCGCGAAACCGGCCCGGACCAGCGCCAACTCCCGCAGATCCGCCGGCAGATCCCGCTTGGGGCTGTTGAAGAACGCGAAGCCGGCCACCATGTGATCGAGCACCGCGGGGGCCTGGGCGAAGGTGGTCCACCAGTTGCCGGGGGTGCCGGTGGCGGTACCGGGTTCCACCACCGGGTCACGCTCACCGAAGAGCCGCTCGTAGAACGGCAGCACGGTGGCGGGGGCCTCGGCCTTGGGGATCTGTCGAGTTCGGGTCACGGCGGTACTGTAGGGGCTGGCCGTTGTCACCGTGGGGGGCGAGCAGGCCACTTCGGAACGGAGGATCAGCTATGACGCAGAACACCGAGTTCGAGCTTCGGGGGATCAATCACCTGGCGCTCGTCTCCTCAGACATGGCCCGCACGGTGGACTTTTACACCAATGTGATGGGCATGCCGCTCATCAAGACGCTGGAGATCCCCGGCGGCGGGCAGCACTTCTTCTTCGATTGCGGCGGGGGTGACAGCCTGGCCTTCTTCTGGTTCCCCGACGCCCCGTCCCACGCTCCGGGCATCGCCGGCGCCGGTTTCCTGCCGGGTTCGGGCAGCATCGTGTCCGCCCACGGGTCCATGAACCACGTGGCGTTCGACGTGTCGCCCGAACAGTTCGATGCCTATGCCCAGAAGCTGGCCGACAAGGGGGTGGAGGTCTCCCGCATCGTCAACCACGACGACAGTGAGACCACCATCGCCAAGGAGCTGCACCCCGGCGTGTTCGTGCGCTCGATCTACTTCCGTGATCCAGACGGGGTGCTGTTGGAGTTCGCCTGCTGGACCAAGGCCTTCACCCCCGAGGATGCGCTCACCGCTCCCGCAGACGCCCAGGGTCGCCGGGTCTCGCTCGCGGCAGGGGTGTAGCGGCACGGTGCGGGTCACCCGCATCTACACCGGAGCGGATCAGCAGTCCCACTTCGAGGAGCTGGACTTGCCGTTGGCCACCACCGCCATCGGGCAGATGTCAGCGCAGATCCCGGCCAGCTCCGTGTTCTTCCGCAACACCGCGGACGGCGCCCCGGAGGTCATCGATTTCCACGTGGCGCCGCGCCGGCAGTTCGTGATCCACCTGGCCGGCACGGTGGAGATCGAATGTGGTGACGGCACCAAAGCACGCTTCGGGCCCGGCGAGATCCTGTTGGCCGATGACACCACCGGTCAGGGTCACATCAGCCGGGAGATCAGCGGACCCCGGGTGCAGCTTTTCGCGGCGTTGACCCCCGAGGCGGACATCGACCGCTGGCGTTGAGCGCGACGCAGGGGCGGGCCCGGCCTTCAACGCCGAGCCCGCCCCCTGCAGCGCCTCGGTTACTCGCCCTTCATCGCCTTCATGAACATTCCGTTGTCGAAGTAGTCACGCCAGAACGTGATCTTGCCGTCGTTGACCTCGAAGATCCCCGCCACCGGCAGGCCGAGCTTGCGGCCCTTGATCTCGAAACGGTCGACACGCTCGTTCATCACGATGTTGCCGGCACAGGTCTGACGCACGATCTCGAACTCCAAGGGGCCCTTGCTGCGGAACATCGGGCCGAGTACCTCGAGCATCTTCTCGTGGCCCCGCATGTCGCCCACCGGCACGTTGTCGTAGTAGCAGTCCTCGTCCACCAAGGCCATGGCGGCCTCTTGGTCCTTGCGCCCGATGGCGGCGATGAAGTCGTTGACGACCTGTTCTGCGCTCATGCACACTCCCCTGGTTCCGCGCCCGAATCGAATCGGCGATCGGCTGGTCACACTAACAAGCCCGGAGTACGCGCCGCTCGGGGACCGGGTTGACGCTGGCCCAACTGGTGCAAGGAAAGGCGTGGCGGCAGACTGGGCCACGATGTCTCCGGTACCAGCCACGCCCGGCGCTGCCGGCACCGCCATGCAGCCCGCCAGCAGCGACGAGGCGGCTTGGGTTCCGCAGCTGTGGTCAACGCTGGAGGGTCTTGACATCCGGCAGCTGGCCTACGTGCCCGACGCTGGATTGGCGGGCCTGATCCGGCGCTGCGAGGAGGCGGAGCGCAACGCCGTCGGCAATTCGGCCGCTGAACCGCCCAGGCTGCAGGCGGTGCCGCTGTCCACCGAAGAGGAAGGCGTGGCGTTGTTGGCCGGGGCCTGGCTGGGCGGGCAGCGAGGGGCGTTGCTCATGCAGTCCAGCGGCGTGGGCAACTGCATCAACATGCTCAGCCTGGTTCAAACCTGCCGATTCCCGCTGCTGATGGTGGTCACCATGCGGGGCCAGTGGGGTGAGCGCAATCCGTGGCAGGTGCCGATGGGGTCTGCAGTGGCCACGGTGCTGCGGGGGGCCGGGATGTTGGTGTTCGAGGTCGACTCCGCCGACGAGGTGGCTCCCACGGTGGCCGCCGCCGGGGCGATGGTGTGGAGCGGTCCTGCGGCCGCGGCGGTGCTGATCGGCCAACGGGTGCTCGGAGCCAAGGCCTTCATCAGCGCCACCGGTACAGACGCGACCGGCCAGTGACGGACACCGTGCCATCCCAGGAACGGTCTCAGGGGTACGTGCTGCGTCGTCGCCCATTGGTCGCTGGATTGCTCGCCGCGGACGCCGACCTGCTGGTGGTGTGCGGTCTGGGCGCCTCCGCGTGGGACGCCACCGCCGCCGGGGACCGCGACCGCACCTTTCCGTTGTGGGGGGCCATGGGCGGGGCCGTACCGATGGGTCTGGGCCTGGCTCTGGCCCGCCCCCATGATCGGGTCCTGGTCCTCACCGGTGACGGCGAGATGCTGATGGGTATGGGATCGCTGTCCACCGTCGGGTTCCAGCAGCCACCCAACCTGGCGGTGGTGGTCCTCGACAACGAACGCTATGGCGAGACCGGCGGCCAACTCACCCATACCGCCCGGTACACCGACCTGGCGGCGGTGGCGGCGGGGTGCGGCTGGCCCACAACCTTCACCATCACCGATCCGAGCGAGGCGGACGGAGTGGCGGCGCGCTTGTGGGCCGCGCCCGGGCCGCGCCTGGTGGTGGCCAAGATCTCGCCGGAGAACGAACCGTTGGTACTCCCTCCGAGAGACGGTACGGTACTTCGGGAACGGTTCCATCGAGCCGTGCTGGGCGCCGACGCCAGGAGCGTCTGACCAAAGGAGGGACCGATGGTCGGAGTGCGAGCCGAACCTCCCCGCCGCCACGAGCCCCCCGGACCCCCCGTCACCGCTTTCGGGCCTGATTTCCCCTTTCCCTTTGACGATTGGATCACCCATCCCGAGGGTCTGGGCGTGCTGCCGCCCGAGTCCCTGGGCCAAGAGGTGGCCATTATCGGCGCCGGGATGGCGGGCATGGTGGCCGCCTACGAGCTGATGAGGATGGGCTTGCGCCCGGTGCTGTATGAGTCCCGTCGCTTGGGCGGGCGTTTGCGTTCCGAACCGTTCGGTGCCGCCGACGGGGTAGTGGCCGAACTGGGCGGTATGCGCTTCCCGCTGTCCGGCACCTGCTTTTTCCACTATCTCAACCTGGTGGGCCTGCAGACCGCACCGTTCCCCAACCCGCTCACCGCCGCCGCGCCCACCACCCTTATCGACCTGGCCGGCGAAAGCTGGTTCGCGGACACCATTGACGATCTGCCACCGCTGTTCCAGGAGGTGGCGGACGCCTGGCACGACGCGCTGGAACGCCAAGGTGACCTGGCCGGCCTGCAGGACGCCATCCGCCGCCGCGACGCCGCCGAGGTGCAGGCCCGCTGGAACGCGCTGGTACCGATCTGGGATGACCGCACGTTCTACGACTTCGTGGCCAACTCGCCGTCCTTCGCCCGGCTGGACTACCGCCATCGTGAGGTGTTCGGCCAAGTTGGCTTCGGTACCGGCGGCTGGGACAGTGACTTTCCCAACTCCATGCTCGAGATCCTGCGGGTGGTGGTGTGCGAGTTCGAGTCGCACCAGCAGTTGGTGATCGGCGGCTCCGAGCAGGCCCCTCGTCGACTGTGGCATCACGTACCAGACCGTATGGTAGGGTGGCCGGCCGATACATCGCTGTGCCGACTTCACCGCGGTGCGCCCCGTCCGGGTGTGGCCCGGGTGCGGCGGGTGGACCCGGACCGCATCGAGGTCACCGACCGCAACGGCGTGGCCCGAACGTTCCCGGCGGTCTTGTTCACCGTGCAGAGCTGGCTGCTGACGACCAACATCGAGGTCGAGGAGGAACTGTTCTCCCAGGCGGTGTGGATGGCGTTGGACCGCACCCGTTACATGCAATCCTCCAAAACGTTCGTGATGGTGGATCGGCCGTTCTGGAACGACAGGGACCCCCTGACCGGCAGACCGCTGCTCAGCATGACGCTCACCGATCGCAGCACCCGCGGCACCTACCTGTTCGACAACGGTCCTGACCAGCCCGCGGTGATCTGCCTGTCCTACGCCTGGGCCGGTGACGCCCTCAAGGTGCTGCCCAAGACGGCGCAGGAACGGGCCGCTCTGGCCCTCGACGCCCTGCAGAAGGTGTACCCCGGTACCGACATCCGCTCCCACATCATCGGCGATCCCATCACCGTCTCGTGGGAGAGCGACCCGGATTTCCTGGGCGCCTTCAAGGGAGCGCTGCCCGGTCACTACCGTTACAACCGGCGAATGTTCGCCCATTTCATGCAGGACGGCATGGCAGACCATCAGCGCGGCGTGTTCCTGGCCGGTGACGATGTGTCCTTCACGCCGGGCTGGGTGGAGGGAGCGGTACAGACCGCGCTGAACGCCGTGTGGGGCATCGCTCACCACCTCGGGGCCCGCTCCCATCCCGCCAACCCCGGCCCCGGTGATCGTTGGGCGGCGCTGGCCCCGCTGGCCCTACCGGAGTAGCAGCCGATGCATACCACTGAGTATGCCACCCAGGATGCCTGCGGTCTCGCCGAACTGTTGGCCACCGGTGAGGTCACGCCGGCTGAGGTCGCCGTCGCTGCCTCCGACGCCCACCGTCGCCTGCATGCCCGGGGCCTGGGCGCCGTGATCGAGTGGTACGAGGACCCCGCCAACCCGCTCACCGCGATCCCCACCCCACCCGAGACGGGACATGGCGCGCGCGGTGGGGAAAGACCAGGCGGCCCGGGACAGCGCCGGGACCCACCCATCGGTACGGTGACGCCGATGGCCGGTGGTTGGGCGGGGGTGCCGGTCCTTCGCAAGGATTACGGCGCCACCGAGGCCGGGCGATTGGTCGAGCGGGGCAGCCGACTCTCCGTCGGGTGGCGCGCCAGCACCACCAGCGCGCTGATCCGACAACTCAGCGAACTGGGTGTGGTGGTGCGGGGCCGGACCGCGGTGCCGGAGTTCATCCTTCACGCCACCACCGAGTCCCGCCTGAGTGGGATCACGGTGAACCCCTGGAACCCGGCCCTCTCCGCTGGCGGCTCCTCGGGCGGTTCGGCAGCGGCGGTGGCGGCTGGGATCGTGCCGGTGGCCCACGCCTCGGACTGCGCCGGCTCCATTCGCATTCCGGCCGCGGTGTGCGGCCTGATCGGGCTCAAACCCACCCGGGGCAGGGTGCCGTGGGGCGAGTCATTCGGCATCGGCGGCTGGGGCGGCATCGCCGAGGAGTTCGTTCTCACCCGCACCGTCCGTGACGCCCGCATGGCCCTCGCCGCCCTCTCCCTCACCCACAGCGACCGAAAACTCACGCACCGTCCTAACGTCGAATCGACGTCGATTCGGCCCTACTGGGTCCCGGAACCACTCCTGCCCAGCTCAGAGCCCCTTTCCGGCCTCCGCATCGGCTTAGTCCTCGACCATTGGGCCGGGCTGATGGTCGACCCCACGCTGCGTGCCGCCCTCGAGGGTGCGGGCCGCGCGTTGGAGTCCGCCGGGCACGTGGTCGCCCCCATCGACTGGCCCGTTCCGTACGAGCGGCTGGCTGCCCTGATGGATCCCCTGTTCGGCTTAGCCGCCGCCTCGGACATCGCCACCGTCGCTGCAGTGACCGGCCGGACCCCGGGCCCCGACACGCTGGAACCGCTGACCCTGGAATACCTCGACTCGCTGCGGTCCCTGCCGCCAAACGCCCGGGCCTACGCCGGCCGGGCCGCCATCGAGCTCACCGCAGAGCTGGAACGCTGGCTCGGCCCATTCGACGTCCTCGCCTGCAGCACCCTGGGCCGGGCCGAGCTCCCATTGGGCCGGCTCGGCGGAGAGGTGTCCTTGGCCCAGTGGAGCAGGGCCAACGACGAGTTCACCCCCCACAGCTTCGTGGCCAACGTGACGGGCTGGCCGGCCTTGTCCCTGCCCTGGGGCCCCGGACCCTCCGACGTACCCATCGGTATCCAGCTTCTGGGCCGGCGGGGCGAGGACGAGCTCCTGCTGCAACTGGCCGAAACCCTCAGCCGGAGCGCACCGCCATTGGGCCAGCCCGCGCTACACGCCGCCCGCTGAGACCACTGCGTCATCCGCCGTGACACCGGGAAGCACACAGACCATCTCATAGAGCAGGTTGGCAGCCACCAGGGAGGTCATCGCCGAGGTGTCATAAATGGGCGCCACCTCCACCAGGTCCGCGCCGACCAGCTGCAGTCCGTCACAGCCCCGGATGATCTCCAGCGCCTGGATGGTGCTGAGCCCGCCGATCTCCGGGGTCCCCGTGCCCGGGGCGAAGGCTGGATCCAGCCCGTCAATGTCGAAGCTGAGATACACCGGGCCCACCCCCAGCTGGGTCCGAACCTCGGCCATCAGCGGCGTCAAGGAACGATGCCAACATTCCTCCGCCGGCACCACCCGGAACCCTTGCTGACGGGACCAGTCAAAGTCATCGGCGGCATATCCCGTTCCGCGCACCCCGATCTGTACCACCCGGGTCGGATCCAACAGCCCCTCCTCCACCGCCCGGCGGAAGGGGGTGCCGTGGGCGATGGCCTCACCGAACATGGTGTCGTTGATGTCGGTATGGGCGTCGATGTGCACCAGACCGACCGGCCCGTGCCGCCGCGCCATAGCCCGCAGGATCGGCAGCACGATGGTGTGATCCCCTCCCATGGACACCGGAATGACCCCATGCCCGAGGAGCTCTTCATAGTGGCGTTCGATGCGCACCACGGCGTCGGCCAGGTTGTAGGGGTTGGTGGCCACATCGCCCACGTCATCGATGCGCAACCGATCAAACGGTGCCGCCCTGGTGGCCATGTTGTAGGGACGGATCAGCACCGATTCCGAGCGGATGGCGCGCGGCCCGAACCTGGCCCCGGGCCGGTTGGAGGTGCCGATGTCGAGCGGCACCCCAACCACGGCCACGTCCAGTTCATCCAAGCCGGAGCGACCGGGAAGACGCATGAACGTGGCGATGCCGCCGAAGCGGGGCATCTGGTTGCCGCCCAACGGTTGGGGAAACGTCGAAGGGTCCGGCGGGGGTACATCAGCCATGCCACCAGTCTTCCCGCCCGATAGCCTCCGCGACATGCACCATCGAGGCACCCGTGGACATACTCTCCAGTAGGGTGATCATCCACCCGGTCGACCTCGACGGTTCCCGGGCGTTCTACGAGGGCGTGTTGGGCCTGTCCATCTACCGCCAATGGGGCGTCGGGGTGGCGTACTTCATTGGCGGCGGCCATCTGGAGTTGTCGGGGGGCAACTCGGGTTCACTGACCCAGCACGGGAGCACCACCCTATGGTTGCAGGTGCCCAGCCTCGACGGGGTCGAAGCGCAACTCCGAGCGCAGGACGTGACCATCGTGAAGCCAGCAGCGACCATGCCGTGGGGTCTGGTCGAGCTCTGGATCCATGATCCCGACAACAACGAACTGCGCCTGATCGAGATCCCCGAAACCCATCCCATACGACAACGACCCCCCGGCGCCTGAACGAACAGGATCCGAGGGGCCGTGGGCTGAGGGGCGGCGGGTCAGACGGTGGGCTTGCGCTGTCCGTAGCCCTTGAAGGTGTCGTTGATGTGGGTGGTGACGGACGCCAACTTGGCGTTGCGACCTTCCAACAGGCGCGGCGCCAACCGGCTCAGATCCTCGACCGTCCAGCGGCCATCGGTGGCCAGGATCTTGTCCTCGCTGAGGGACCACCCGCCGTACAGGCCCACCTCGTTGCCCCCGATGTGGAACACCCCACCGGTGAACGGGCAATCCTCGGTGGCCAGATACGCCACCAGCGGGCTGACGTTGGCCGGGTCATACAGGTCGAAGCTGCCGTCGGTGGGGGCGCCGATGCGCTCACCGAGGCCGGGGGTCTGCAGTGTCATGCGGGTACGAGCCACCGGGGCCAGGCAATTGGCTCGCACGCCGTAACGCACCAGTTCCTGGGCCATCACGATGGTGGCGGCGGCGATGCCGGCCTTGGCGGCGGTGTAGTTGGTCTGGCCGGGGTTGCCCAGCATGGCACCGGAGGCGGTGTTGATGATGGACGCCTTGACCGGCTCACCGGTTTCCTTGGACTTCTCCCGCCAGTAGGACGCTGCCCAGCGCGACGGCACGAAATGACCCTTGAGGTGCACCGCGATGACCGCATCCCACTCGGCCTCGGTCATGTTGACCAACACCCGGTCTCGCAGGATGCCGGCGTTGTTGACCAGTACGTGGAGGTCACCGAAGGCCTCGACGGCGGCGTTGACCATGCGCTGGCCGCCCTCCCAGTCCGTGACGTTGTCGGTGTTGGCCACCGCCTCGCCGCCCATGGCCTTGATCTCGTCCACGACCTCCTGGGCGGGACCGACGTCGGACCCGCTGCCGTCAACGTTGCCGCCGAGGTCGTTGACCACGATCTTGGCGCCTTCCGACGCCAGCAGCAGTGCATGTTCCCGACCGATACCGCGCCCAGCGCCGGTGACGATCGCAACCCGTCCGTCAAGTGATCCCATGTCAGGGGAGACTAGTGGGACCGGTCAGCGCCCTTCGAACGTGGCCGGACACCGTTCCCGCCTGGCCCGATGCGCCTCTCGCCGGAGGTCTTTCTACAGTTCGATCGAGGCCCGCAGCTGCAGGATGAGGCGGGTGAGCTCGGCCCGGTCGCTGGGGCTCTGGGCCTCGAACGCTGGCAGGCACAACACCGAGGTCTGAGCCTCCGCGATCGTGCGACGCAGGGCTGAGCGGGCCGGATCGGGGTACGGCTCGACCCAGCCCAGGTCCTTGACCCACTTCGGTCCACCCCGGGGCGCGGGCGCGGCCAGCGCTGCTTCCAGTGGGTGCATGCCGCTGCCCATCACCGCGCTGAGGTGGGCACTGCCCCGCCACTCCCGCAACACGTGCATGGTGAGGGTGGCGGCTTCGGCCGGATTCTGGGACTCGGCCATGGCCCGCCACCCGGCGAACAGCGCGCCGAGCTGGGGCAGGGCCGCGTCGGCCAGCTTTCGACCCAATTGGTTGAGCCGAACCAGGTCTGCTTCGGGCACTGCTTTGAGGGCCGGCACCGCCCAACGGTAGGCGCAAGCGGCGTACTCAGTGGCCAGCTCGTGAGCGGACTGTCCCGGGGGCCGGTGCTCCCAAAAGCGCCGCACCGTGGCCGGTTCCATGAACCCGATGGCGTGGGCCACGACGTCCGCGTCCACATCCCCCAGCACCCCGTTTCGGCCGCAGACCCAGAACCCCCGGCCGGGCAGCAGACCCAACTCGTCGCCCCGCTTGGCCGTGTCGGCGTGCAACATCCAACCCCGGGTGAACTCCAGGATGGGCTGGGCGGTAGCGGCGACCGCTTCGGCGGCGGTCAGCTCGTCAGGAACGGCGTCGGGCGTCATGCGCGCACCGTAGCCGCCGGCCCTCGACCCAACCGCCCGATCCGACGCTCCAGTGCATGCCGCGCCATCTGCGGTCCGACACCTGCGCTGTGTGGGTTGACTGGTCGCCCATCGGCCAGCGGCAGTACCTTGGGGTGCCAGACTTCAGGGGGAACGCATGGAACTGCACGCGGAGCACAAGTTGGCCTACCCGGGCGCGGTGGACGCCGACGGCCACATCCTCGAGCCCGTCGATCTGTGGGAGCGCTACCTCGAGCCGCAATACCGGGACCGGGCGCTGCGCTTCATCCGGGATGACAAGAACCTCGAGGCCCTCGAGATCGGCGGGAAGCCGTCCACCATGAGCGTCAAGGGATTCCCCTCCACCTTGGGCGCCATGGGCTGCACCGATCTTGCCGCGATGCAGTTCGACCCCGAGCGCACCTACGAGAAGATGGCCCCCTACGGCTCCACCGACGCCGCCGAACGCCTGCAGCTGCTCGACGCTGAGGGCATCGACGCCGCCATCATCTACACCACCGTGGGCCTGTTGTGGGAGGCCGAGCTCACCGACCCCGAGCTGTCCCAGGCCTATTGCCGGGCCTACAACCGCTGGGTCACGGACTGGTGCAGTGACGGCCAGGGCCGGTTGTTCGCCGCCGCCCACCTGTCCCTCACCGATCCCGCCGGCGCCGCCACCGAGATCACACGGGCCGTGGGCGCGGGGGCGGTGGGCGGGTTCGTGGCGCCGTTCACCCATGATGCCAAGCCGCTCGGGCACCCCGATCACGACGTGCTGTTCGCGGCCTGCCAGAACCTCGACGTGCCCTTGGCCATCCACCCCACGTTCGAGCCGCAGTGGACCAAAGGCCAGCGCATGGGCACCTGGGAAAACGTCAAGCAGCTTCGCCTGCTGCCCATGGTGATGGCCTCGGACGGGGTCCGTCAGCAGTTCACCACGCTGTTCGACTACGGAGTGTTCGACAAGTTCCCGGACCTGCGCATCGTGGTCCTCGAGTCCGGCGCTGGCTGGATCGGGTACTGGTTGGACCGTTTGGACGCGGTGTTCAAGCACACCCCGTTGGCCAAGCGGGTGCCGTTGGAGAACCCGCCCAGCTGGTACTTCGAGAACCGTTGCTGGATCTCCTGCGATCCCGACGAGCGCACCGTGCCGCATCTGGCCGAGCGTTTCGGGGCCGACCGCTTCATGTGGGCCTCGGACTTCCCCCACGTCGACCATACTCCAGGGTACGTAAAGGACCTGGAGGAGTTGGCCGGCCAGTTCCCCGACGAGACCCGCCGTCAGTTCCTCGGCGACACCGCCCGCCAGGTCTTCAAGCTGGGCGTCGCCGCCAAGGTCTGACCGATCAAAGGTCAAGGGCCGGTCCCACCGGAAGCGGTCAGCCTGCCGCCACTCGGGCCACTTGCGGAAAGGCGCCGGCCCGGCCCAGCAAGGCCGGGACCGGATGGCGCAGTTGTTGGGCCAACCACTCGCTGATCTGCAGCAAGGCCCCGATGTCGAGCCCGGTGTCGTAACCCATGCGTTCGAGCATCCAGGCCAGATCCTCGGTCGGGATGTTGCCGGTGGCGTTCGGCGCGAACGGACAGCCGCCCACCCCGCCGAGCGAGGCGTCGAGGCGGGTGACCCCGGCGGTGACAGCGGCGGCGGCGTTGGCCAGACCGGTGTTGCGGGTGTTATGGAAGTGGCCCCGCAACGGCACGTCGCCAGCCACCTCGGCCAGCGCCCCGAATCGTTCGATGACATCGGTGGGCACCCCGCAACCGATTGAATCGGCCAAGCTCAGCTCCGCCGGATGGGCCTCCAGCACAGCCTCGGCCACCGCGACCACCGTACTGACCGGTACTTCGCCTTCGTAGGGGCAGCCGAACCCCATGGAGATGGCCACCGTGGCCCGAACCCCGTCGGCATGCGCCCGGCGAGCCAGACGGTGCCCAACCGGCGATGAGCCCGCCCTTGGTGGCGCCCTGGTTCTTCTGGGCGAAACTCTCCGTGGTGGTCACCACCATGTTGATCTCCTCGGCCCCCGCGGCCAGGGCCCGTTCGTAACCCCGCTCGTTCAACACCAGCGCGGTGAAGGTGACCCCGGCCCGACGATCGGCGCCGGCACCCAACCCGGCCAGCACCGCTTCGGCATCCGCCATCTGCGGGACCCGGGTGGGGTGGGCGAAGCTGACGGCCTCAACGTGGCCCGAGCGTCACCCGACGCCGGCGTTCGGGCACGGCGACGCGGTACGTAGGCTCCGGCCATGACGAAGATCGGTTACCTGTTGCCCACCCGCGAGTCCGTCATGGCCGGCGCGCCGGAGACCGAGCGGCTGCTGCAACTCGCCGAGCAGGCCGAGGGTCTGGGCTACGACGCCATCTGGGTGGGCGATTCGCTGCTGGCCCGCACCCGTCACGAGCCGCTCACGTTGTTGGCCGCGGTCGCGGCAAGGACGAAGCAGGTGCAGTTGGGTACCGCCGTGCTACTGGCGGGATTGCGCAATCCGGTGGTCCTGGCCCACATCGTGGCCACCCTCGATCGACTGGCGCAGGGACGCCTGGTGCTCGGTGTCGGCGTGGCCCCCGACACCCCCGCGGTGCGCGCCGAGTTCGCCGCCGCTGGCGTACCGTTCGAGCAACGCGTTGGTCGGCTGGTGCACGGCCTGCGCTTGTGCCGGGAGCTGTGGAGCGGTGACCCGGTGCAGTGGGACGGTCCGTACTGGACACTGGGCGGCCAGAGCCTGCAGCCCACGCCACATCGTCCCGGGGGCCCGCCGATCTGGCTGGGCGGATCCGCTGACGCGACCCTGCGCCGCGCCGGGCACCGCTACGACGGCTGGTTCCCCGTCGGCGGCGAGGCCGAGGGCCTGCGGGCCGGACTCGAGGTGGTCCGTCAGGCGGCGATCGAGGTTCACCGAAAGCCTCGGGATGTCACCGCCGCGGTCTACGTCACCTTGGCCATTGACCAGGCTCCGACCACGGCCGAGGAGGTTCTCGAACGATTCCTGGCCGAGTACTACGCGCCGGCTCCGGCCGCGGTGATGCGCCGCAACCAGAACTGTTACGCCGGCCCGCTCGAGGGTGTGGCGGGATATCTCCAGGGTTTCATCGACGCCGGCGCGTCACAGCTCTGCCTCCGGTTCTGTGGGGACCACGAGTCCAACCTGGAGCGGGTCGCCCCCATCGTCGCAACGCTCCGGTCGTGATCCCGTACCAATTCCGTACTGCAGGGTATGGTCTGCCGGACGGCCTGGCGAACTCATTGACCTCGATCGGGAGTACGCCGGTTGTCGATCAACGTCGTCATGCAAAGCGTCCGGCGTCGGTGTGGCGCCGGGCCAGGCATAGCGGCGGATTGGCCTGGTGGCTTTCTCCGGTGACGAAATGTGTGCTGGGGCGCAGGATGTGCAGTGGGGCGCAAGGTGCAGGCACGGAGGTCCGATGCGGCGGCCGGGTTCGATCGCGGCCGGGTTTCGACGGGGATCCCGCAACCGGCCCGGCCGCCGAGTGACCGGGTTGTCGCTGTGCCGGCTCGTTTGTCGCCGTCCACGCAGCAGATCTGCGCGTTCGCGCCGGCGTCGCTGATTGACGCCAACGGTCGAGGCTGGGACCTGCAGCGTTGCATGGTGCAACTTTTCGTCGCGTACACAACGCGGACATTTGAGCCAGCGCGGAGTCCAGGCCGGTGCTGAAGGCGGTGTTTGCGCCGGTGGGTGACGGCATTTCGTCACCGGAGAAAGGCGGGCGGGTCCGGATCGAAGAAGCGGTGATGTCGCAGCTCGGATCGAGCTCCGCCCAGGCAGCCCGGTACTCCACAGCGTCACACGCTCGATGCTGGCGGCTATCGTCGGCGGTCGTGTCAGAGACGGCGTTGGTGATCGGCGGAACCGGGCCCACCGGGCCACATGTGGTGAACGGGCTGCTGGAGCGGGGCTATCAGGTGTCGATCCTGCACTCTGGTCGCCACGAGAGTGATCTGATCCCGCCCACCGTCACCCACCTGCACACCGACGCCTTCGACATCGCGCAGGTGGCGGACACCGTCGGCTCCCGGACCGTGGACCTGGTGGTGTCGATGTACGGTCGGCTGCGGGACCTGGCCCAATACTTCGACGGGCGTTGCGGGCGCTTCGTGTCCGTCGGTGGGGCACCGGTGTACCGGGGTTTCGGCTGGCCCGAGGCCAACACACCCGTGGGCATGTTGGTGCCCACCCATGAGGGCGATGCGGTGGCCGGCCCCGGTGACAACCCCAAGGTTCTCAAGATGATCGAGACCGAGGAGACGTTGTTCCACCATCATCCCGGCGCCACCCATCTCCGTTATCCCCGCCTGTACGGGCCGGGGCAGGTGCAGCCCAAGGAGTGGTCGGTGGTGCGGCGGTTGCTCGATGGTCGTCGGCGGATCATCGTGGCTGACGGGGGGCTGACCATCACCGTGCTGGCCTACACCCGCAACGCGGCCCGGGCCCTGTTGTGCGCCATCGACCAGCCCGAGGCGGCGGCGGGGCGCATCTTCAACGTCACCGACGAACGCTCCGTCAGCATCGCCCAATGGATCGAGCTGCTGGCTGCAGGTTTGGGCCGTCAGGTGGAGCTGGTGTCCATGCCGTGGTCGCTGGCCCGGCCGGCCCGTCCCCTCGGCGAGGCCAGCGCCCACCATCGCATGTTGTCAGCGGAGGCGTTGCGGCGTGATCTTGGTTATCGCGATGCGGTCCCGGTGGAACAGGCCCTGCCCGAGGCCGCCCGCTGGCTGGCCGATCATCCCTTGGACCGGGGCTCGGTGACCGAAGCCGGGCTTGGTGATCCCTTCGATTACGAAACCGAGGACCGGCTGCTGGCCGCCTGGGACGCCGCCATCGAGGTGGTGCAACCGATCGCTGACACCGCCAACGCTGATTGGGTGGACCGCTACGCCCATACCTCAGTGAACGTCCACCTCGGTATCGAGACCGCCGCCGGCAGCACCCGGTGACCGGCCCCGTGACGGACCCGGCCGGAGACCCGAACCTACCGAACATACCGAGTGGTCCGGAGCCGCTGGCGGGGCTGCGAGTCATCGAGTTGGCTCATTGGGTGGCCGGTCCCGCCGCTGGTGGGGTGCTGTCGGACTGGGGCGCGGAGGTCATCAAGGTCGAAGCGCCCGGTGGTGAACCCATGCGCCACCTGTTCGCGGCAGCCGCCGGCGCCGCCCGCTCGACCAGCGCCGACCCTGACGCGTCGCCGGCCCAGGCCCCCTCCTTCGTGGCCGTGAACCGCAACAAGCGCTCCGTCGAGATAGACCTGACCAAGCCAGACGGTATGGAACTGTTCGACCAGTTGCTGGCCGGGGCGGACATCCTGCTCACCAACCTGCGACCCCAGGCGTTGGAGAAGATGGGCCTGGCACCTGCGGGGGTGGCGTCGCGCCATCCGGCGTTGATCTACTGCTCGGTGACCGCTTATGGCTGGCAGGGTCCGGACCGGGAGCAGGCGGGCTACGACCTGGCGGGCTTCTTCGCCCGCAGCGGGGTGCTGCACCAGATCACCACCCGAGACGGCGCCCCGGCCCCTCTGATGAACGGCATGGGCGACATGTTCACTGCCATGTCCGCGGTGGCCGGCATCCTGGCCGCGGTGGTGGAACGCCAACAGACCGGCAAGGGGCGTTTCGTGGAGGCATCGCTGTTGCGCACCGGCATGTGGGCCATCGCCGGCGAGCTCGGCGTGGTGGCCGGTGGGGGACGGGCCCCGGCGGTGGCGCCCCGCCAGGCCAGCCCCACCCCGCTGTTCAACGTCTACCGGGCGGCTGATGATCAGTGGTTTGTCCTCGTCGGCGTGGAGGCCGATCGACACCTGCCGACGGTGCTGGGCGCGGTTGAGCGATCAGACCTGCTGGCCGATGAGCGCTTCGCCAACGCCCGTTCCGTCACCCGCAACCGCGAAGCGTTCATTGCTGAACTTGATTCGGCCTTCGCCACCCGGCCCATGGCGGAGTGGGCCGAGATCTTCGCCCGCCATGACGTGTGGTGGGCGCCGGTGCAGTCCCCCGCCGACGTGGCCACCGACCCCCAGGCCCACGCCGCCGGGGCCTGGAGCACCATCGCCGGTAGCGGCGCACCCACCGTGGACGCCCCCATCCGCTTCGACGGCCAGAGCCGCGCCACGTTGCCCGACGCCCCGCGAGCCGGCCAACACAACGACGAGATCCGCCGCGAACTGCGCGACCAATCGATGGAGCAACCATGACCACGCCTGCCCAGGATCGCCCGCGTCCGCAGCCCCGGGCGCTCAGCGAGGACGAGATCGCCGACGCGGTGCTGTTCGAAAAGGACGGTGCCATCGCCCGGCTGGTGTTGAACCGGCCCGAGAAGGGCAACGCGCTGCCCTTCGCGGCGCTGGACCGGTTGGTGGATCTGCTGCACCAGGCCGAGGAGGACGACGACGTCAAGGTGATCGTCCTGCGGGGCCGCGGTCCGTCCTTCTGTGTCGGTGACGACTTCGACGACATCGCCATCGCCTACGGCCACGTCAGCGCTGAGCCCGGGAAGAAGCCACCCCGCCTGTCCCAACGGGCCCGGTTGTCCATCGACCGCCGCCTGGCCCGGGGGGTGAGCGCCTTTCAGCACTCAGCCAAACCGGTCATCGCCCAGGTGCAGGGCCACTGTGTGGGCATCGGCATCTACCTGGTGGAGGTGTGCGATCTCGCCCTTTGCGCCAACTCCACCCGTTTCAGCCACGCCGAGCAGCGCCTGGCCCTGGCCGGCAACACCTTCCATCTGGCCAGCCAGATCCTGGCCTACGGACCGAAAAAGTCCCGCGAGTTGCTGCTGTTCGGCGAGCAGTTCGACGGGGCCCAGGCGGAAGCCATCGGCCTGGTGAACCGCAGTGTCCCCGACGAGGACCTCGAGGCCACCGTCAACGAGTGGGCGGCCAAGGTGGCCCGCAACGCCAAGGACGCGCTGGTCGTGGGCAAAGCGGTGCACAACATGGCCCTGGCCGCCCTCGGGGTCACCGGCAACTTCTACGCCGGTACCGTCGGCCACGCCCTGGCCACCAACGTCAAGTACGAACCGGACGATTTCAACTTCTTCCGGGAACGCCGAGACCACGGCACCAAAGCCGCCTTCCAAGATCGCGACAGCCACCATCGCGAGACCGCCCCCGAAGACGGGTGATCGCCGCCAGCTACAACGGCGGGGTCTCCGCCGCGGAACGTTGCCAGCCGGCCTCCGCCCGTTGACGCAGCGAATCAGCCATGGGCAAAGGGCAACTCGGGGCCAGCACCTGGTTGGTCTCGGGGTCGACCTCGGTGAGGAAGGTGGCGTGGAAGCGGTTGATCATGTTGCTCATACCCACCGTGAAACAGAGCTCCATGATGGTCTGCATGCTGAAGTGGGCACTGAGCCGGCCGTAGAGCTCATCGTCTATGGGCTCCAAGCGGGTGGAGCGGCGGGCGTAGTCCACGATGGCAGCCTCATCGGGTTGGTAGACCCCCGCCGGCAGCGGATCATCACCGATGTGGGCCAACTTGGTTTCGTTGAGTCCGGCGCTCCGACCGAGCACCACGTGGGTGGGGATTCAATAATGGCAATCGTTGGTCACCGACGCCGTCAGGTAGCACAGCTCCCGCTGGGCCGGGGTCAGCGAGTTGTTGCTATACGCCGCCGAGCCGAACGTGACCATACCGGAGAAGATGTCGGGGTGGTTGGCCATGGCCCGATACACGTTGATGTCCCGCCACGGCAGCTCCGATCGTTCCATACCCTCCCGTACCTTGCGCAGGAGCTTGGCAGCGGCGGGGTCAGCGGCGGGGTCATCGGGGTCGACGAGGGGCAGTCGGGCCATGACGACACGCTAGTGGTGTAGCACCGGCCGCGTCCTGCCTGCTGCTCCTCGCCTGCTGCTCCTAGCCTGGCCGGCCGTGCCCACCGTGCTGCGCTCGATGCTGTTGTTCGTGCTGGCCGCCTTGGCCGAGATCGGCGGAGCCTGGCTGGTGTGGCAGGGCTGGCGGGAGGAACGGGGGCTGTTGTGGGTTGGGGCCGGCGTGGCCGCCCTGGGGGCCTACGGGTTCGTCGCCACCTACCAGCCTGACGCCAACTTCGGGCGCATCCTGGCGGCCTACGGCGGCGTGTTCGTGGCCGGGTCCCTGCTCTTCGCCCGCATCGTTGACGGTTACCATCCCGATCGGTATGACCTGGCCGGCAGCGCCCTGTGCCTGGCTGGGGTGGGCGTCATCATGTACGCCCCCCGCTGATCACGCCCCCGATCAGGCCCGCACGGCGCGCTGACGGGCGGCGAAGGTGTGCATCGGCCACATGTCCTGATCTTCACCCCAGGCGATCAGGGGCGGACCGCCTCCATCAACGGTGATCTCCCAGCGGACCAGGCTGTTGATGTCAATGAAGGTGTGGCGGTTGATGATGATGCGGCTTTCGGGCCGACCCACCGCCCGCAGCACCCGTCCCTCGACGTCGGTGGCGTCGATCACCATGGCGGTCATCCAACCCTCCAGATGATCGCGCTCCACCCGACGCTCACCGCCGGCCAGGCTCACCGTGCGCCCGTCACGACGCAGGAACCCGTACGCCACGGGGTCACCGTCCGCCGGGCTGATGGAGGCCGCCGCGGTGTTGGTCACGGCCAGGAAGCCGTGGTCGGCGTCCGCGGCGCCGGTCACATAGGCCGCCTGGCGGGGACGATGCTCGGGTCGCGGTCCCCAGGTGCGGTCCCGCATGCCCAAACAATCGATGGCGATGTCCTCGCCGTGCACCCGGAGGGTCCCGTGCACCCGGCCCAACTGGTCATAGTGATGGGCCGAACCGAACGTGGAACCCACCGCGGTCAACGGCTCCGGCGGCATGACCCCGTCGAAGCGGAGATCGGCCCTGAAGCGGTCACCGTCGTCATAACCCAACGCGTAGGACATGGCGGGCTCCAGCACCCTGATGGCGACCCCGTTGGGCAGTGCCACGTCAGCCAGATCGGCACCCTCCGGCAGCTGCAGAGCTGAATAGTTGGCGCTGTACAACACATCCCATGGGTACCAAGCAGTATGGTCCCAGACCCAGGCGCCACCGGCCACGGTGCCGATGTTGGGCCGGACCATGGTGTAAAACCACCCCCCCAGCCGGCGCTCAGGATGATGGAACGAAAACCAGCTGGTCTCCGTCTCCCACCACCGGTCACTCATCACATCGAAGTGAAAGTGATCATCGGCAGCGGTGAAGGGGCGATTGGCGCTCGCGGTCATGGGTACTGACCCTCCTTTGTCAACTCGGCAGCCAACTCAGTAACCCAGATCGCGGGCGGCCCGGTCCAAAACCACTGGAACAGACCATGCGGTACGGGCCAGGCGAAGATCGGGGTTGGCCCCGCTGGCGTAGAGGCCCGACGCGCTCATCCAGAACGCCGCGGACCGCATGGCGTAGAGCAACTGGTAGTAACGACACAGCTCTTCGTCGATGCGCACGCCGGTGCCGGCCTCGTAGCGCTCGAAGAACCGGTCCCGGTCCACCAGGTTGGATAGCAGCTCGGTACCCTCACGGTTGAGGTCGGACAGCACGTAGGCCACGTCATACATCGGGTCGCCGATGACCTCAGTCTCCCAATCCAAGATGGCGGACACCCGGTCGTTCTCAATCAACACGTTGCCGGTGCGATAGGCGCCATGCACCAGCACCAACCGCTCGGTGGCGGGGGCGTTGGCCTCCAACCAGCCCAACAGATCCGTCAGGATGGGGTCTATCGGCTGACCCGACTCCTCGATCAGCCGGCGCCACTTGGCCACCTCGCCCAGGGCGAAGTCGTTGCCCTGCGCCGGTACCCCCAGGAACTCCAGCCCGGCGGCGCGCCAGTCAAAGGTGTGAAGGGCGACCAGGGCATCGATGAAGCTGTCGGGCAATACCCCGCGCTCGGCGGCCTGGGCGTAGAACGTGCGCCCGTCGCGACCCCACGGGTTAGGGCACACGCCGGGCACCTTGGCCATCACCAGGAACGGGGCGTCGAGGATGGCAGGATCGCTCTCGAAGAAGTACGGCGCAGGTGTCGGCACCGCGGTTCCATGCAGCGCCCGCAGCACCTTGTCCTGGATCCCGAGATCGGACATCTCCCGCAGGAGGGCATTGCCGGGATCGCGGCGCAGGCAGAACCCGCGTTGCTCGCTCTGACCAGCTGCGGTCCAGGTGGCGTCGAACAGCCAGGTCTCATGGGACCAACCCACGGCGATCTGCTGCACACCCTCGAGGCGGAGGTCGGGCCCGCCCAACCGATCAGCCAGATAGTCGCGGATGCGCTGCTCCATCGTGGGTGCCCCGCCGCCGGATGCGCTCATGCCGCGAACTCCATCTGGCGATCAACCCGGGCCCGAAGCGTGGTCCGCACCCGACCCAGCAACACGCCGAAGCGGTCCTCCCCCAGGGCCGCCCGTTCGGCATAGAGACATTCGACCAACTGACGCAACGCCGGCCCGGCCTCATCGGGTCCGGCCAGGGCGGCGACCGCGCGCAGAACCGCCACGGGCAGCTCACCGTTCGCCAGCAGGGCGTCGAGGTCGACCTTGAGCACGGTGCGCTCGGCCCGTTCGGCGGCGTGGTGAGCCTCGGCCAGGCGCAGTTGCGCCGACAGCTTCTCGAGGATCACGGAGGCCATGAACGCCTGGGTCCGGGCGAAGGTGTCACCCACCTCGGGCCCGATGCGATGACGGAAGGTGCCCGCCATGCGCTCTAACAGCTCATCAGGTTTCATGTCGGCAGGTGCCTCACGGGTTCAGGGGCCGAGTCGGGCCGGAGCCTAACCGGCAGGCGGCACCGGTCGGTCGAGCGACGGCGGGGCTACCGGTCAGCGCCGGCGGCCCGCACGGTGCCAGCGTCGCTGCGCGCCCGAACCCAGAAGGGAGACTTTGGCGAGTTGTGTCACGCAAGCATCGAGATCACCACATTTCGTGACGCAACGGTGCTGGTGGCAGGCTCGTTGCGGCGGACCGACCCCGCGGAGCGGTGAAGAACTCACCAAACACGGCGATCCGTGAGCCCGCGAGGACCCAACCATCGGAGACGCCCGCCAACCGCGGTCCCCGGAGGGCTTGAGCCGGGCCGGCAGTGGCGTGCGATACTGACACCGGCGTCAGGTTTCGCGGGCCAGGTGCCAGGCGAGACACCGGGAAGGCGAAGGGAAAAACATGGCAAAGCCACAGGCGTACTACGACGAGATCAAACAACGCTTCGCCGAGGAGCGCGATCTCCGTCTGTCCTACCGCCCCGAGGGCACAGCGCAGTACATCACCGAGCTCGAGGGTCAGCTCGCCGCCTACGAGCGGGACACCTACAGCCCCGACATCATCCCTCGCGACCCCATCGAGGACACCGTCGAGGTGCTGTTCATCGGGGGCGGGTTCTCGGCGTTGCTGACCTCGGGCCGCCTGCGTGAGGTGGGCGTGGAGTCCATCCGTATCGTCGAGAAGGGCGGTGACGTGGGCGGCACCTGGTACTGGAACCGCTACCCCGGCATTGCCTGTGACGTGGTGGCGTACGACTACCTACCGTTGCTGGATGAGACCGGCTACGTCCCCTCCCGCCATTACGCGGGCGGTGAGGAGATCTACGCCTACTGCCAGATGATCGCCCGCAAGTACGACCTGTACGACCTGGCGGTGTTCCAGACCACGGTGACCTCGACCACGTGGCACGAGGACGAGGGACTGTGGCACCTCACCACGGACCGGGGCGACAAGATGAAGGCCCGCTTCGTGGTGTGCGCCAACGGCACCCTGACCAAGCCCAAACTGGCCCGCATCGCCGGCATGGAGAGCTTCGTCGGCCACTCCTTCCACACCTCACGCTGGGATTGGGCCTATACCGGTTCCAACCTGGAGAACCTGCGGGACAAGGTGGTGGGCATCATCGGGACCGGGGCCACCGCGGTGCAGGCGGTCCCTCACCTCGGCGCCAACGCCAAAGAGTTGTACATCTTCCAGCGCACCCCGTCCTCCATTGACGTGCGCGACGATTGGGAGACGGACCCCGATTGGGCCGCCAAGCTGGAGCCCGGCTGGCAATCAAAGCGCCGGGAGAAGGCTTTTACCGAGCCGCCGTTGACCCAAATCCAGCTCGACCGCCGCAACACGTACACCGCCGAGCAGAAGCTCCAGGCCCAGGAGAACGGCAACATCGATTACATGATGCGCATCCACAAGCGCATCGAGGAGGTGGTGGAGGATTCGGCCACCGCCGAGGCGCTCAAGCCGTGGTACATGTTCATGTGCAAGCGGCCCTGCTTCCACAACGACTACCTGCCCACCTTCAACCGGCCCAACGTGCATCTGATCGACACCCACGGCCAGGGCATCACCGAGATCGGTCCCAACGGACCCATCTTCGAGGGCACCGAGTACAAGCTGGATCTGCTCATCTACGCCACCGGTTTCGAAGTTCAGAAGACCGGCACCTGGAACCGGATCCTGGGCCAGAACGGCCTGGACCTGCAGGACAAGTACGCCGAGGGCATCCGCACCCTGGTCGGCATCCACACCCATGGGTATCCCAACATGTTCATCATGGGCGGGTACCAGGCCTCGTTCAACTTCAACCTGACCGACGTGTTGCAGGCCCAGGGCGACCACATCTCCGCCTGCATCAACCATGTCCGCACCCACGGGTACCGCACGATGGATGTCACCTACGAAGCCGAGGAATGGTGGGTACAGAAGGTCATCGAGCATCGGGGCAAGACCAACCGAAACGCCGAATGCACCCCCGGCTACTACAACTTCGAGGGTGAGTTCAACCGCCGCCAGGACGGCAACTACAACGGCGGTTTCCCGAAGTACTACTCGCACCTCGGCACGGTGCGCGAACACCTCGAGGAAAACTTCGTGTTCACCAAGTAACAGCTGGCGGGGCCTGGCCGAGACCCCGTCGGGCCGCTCAACCGCAGCAGTTCTGACGGGCCGTTGTGACAGGGATCGCTTCCTGTTGCAGCGGCCCGCAGCATGTTGACCCGTCCTGCACGGTGACCCGCAGCTGCCCGGGCGGCATCTCCGCATCAGCCAGAACGGTGTAGATCTCCCACGGTTCGCCGTCCGGACCGTGCACCCACACCTTGTCCTGGAGGGCGTAGCAGCACTCGACGCCGTCCTCGACCGCGATGTCCAAGCCGTCACCGTGCAAGCGGCGGGTGGCATCGACCACGGTGGCGCTGTCGGCCACTTCGACACCCAGGTGGTTGAGTGAGCCCCCATCACCGGCACCCTCGATGAGCACCAACTTGAGCGGCGGGTCATCAATGGCGAAGTTGGCGTAGCCCGGGCGAACCTTGGCGGGGTCGGTCTTGAACAGCGTGCGGTAGAAGTCAATGGCGGCGCCGAGATCCGCGACGTTGAGGGCGAGTTGTACCCGTGACATGGCCTGCTCCGATGGGTTGGGCGGTACGATGCATCGACTCTTGCAAATCCATCGATGGTTGTCAATACGTGCGCGCCGTCGAGTCATTGGGAGGCGTCACCGGATGGCAGACCCGATCGCAGACCCGATCGCAGACCCGATGGCAAGCATCGTCCCCGGGCGAGCTGGTGCGGACCCTTGCTGTGCGCTGCCGACGGTGGGTCGGGGGCTGAGCGAAGTGGAGGCGGCCAACCTGGCCCGGGGGTTCGCGGCGCTGGCGGACCCGGTGCGGTTGCGGCTGCTGTCACTGGTGGCTTCACAGCCCGAGGTGTGTTCGTGTGATCTGGAGGCGCCGCTGGGGAAGTCCCAACCGACCATCAGCCACCACACCAAGGCCCTGGCCGCGGCCGGGCTCATCGAGGGCCAGCGACGCGGCCGGTGGGTGTGGTGGCGGGTGGTACCGGATCGGGTGGAGGCTCTCCGCGCCAGCCTGGGATAGGTTTCGCGGCGGGACCGAGCGCGGTTCACATGTTCGCACCCACGAAGGTGCTACATCCTTGGGAAAGGGCGTTCCATGCAGATCGAGGGCGAAGGCTCAAACGGCAGAGCCCCACTGCCAACTCCCATCGCATGCGAAGCCTGTGACGCGACCTGGCAGCCCAGCGGCGGCTTCATCGCGGTCCGCAAACAAGGCAACGTCCGGGTGTGGCACTGCCTTGACTGCTACCTGGTGGCTGAACGCCTTCCAGCTGACCATGGGGCGTGCTGATCGAGCCCGGGTTCAGCGCACGCTTTGCAGCGCCGGCACCTCCAGCGGGGCGGTGTCCCAGCTCTTCAGCTCGGGCAGGACCTTCTCGGCGAACAGACGCAGGCTTGATTCGGCATCCGCGTACGGCATGCCGCCGTAGCTGAAGCCGGGCATGACGCCGCTGGGGTTGATCTGGGCCCGCATGAACTCGAACTTCTCGAGGATCTGCTCCGGCGTTCCCCACGGCATGAGGTTCACGTAATCGTCGATGGCGCCCTGCAGGCCGTGCCGGTCGATGTAGCGGGTGATGTTGGTGTAAAACTCGTAGCCCTTCACCCCGGCGTGGGGGGCGGCGGCGAACTCGTAGTGGCGCATCACCGACTCGTAGTTGGCGCCAATCCACTGACGGGCCTGGGTCTCGGCCTTGTCGGCGCTGAAATCACAGAACGTCTGCCCGCCAGACAGCGGCGCCGGCCCTTCCACCCCGTTGACCTCCAGATACACCCGGTTGTACTCGGCCATGTCCGCCACCACCGTGGCCCAAGGCTTCTGGGGGATCACCAACACGCCGATGCCCAACTGCGCCATCAACGGCATGGACTCGGGGGACACCGCGGCGGCGTAGGCCCGGCCCTTGAAGGAGTGGGCGGCGCGGGGACGGATCTGGCGACGGGGTTGGGTTCCGAACTGGTTGTCGTATTCCATCTCGCCGGACTCGAGCGCCTCGAGCACCAGACGGGCGTATTCCACCAACCGTTCCCGGGAGGTGTTCATGTCCACCCGGAAGCCCTCGTACTCAATGCGTGCCAGGCCCCGTCCGATGCCGAGGATCATGCGGCCGTTGGAGAGGTTGTCCAACATGGCCACCTGCTCGGCCACCCGCAGCGGGTCATGCCACGGCAGCACGATGACGCCCGAACCGAGCAGCACGTTCGGGTGCTTTCCGGCCATGAAGGACAACCACTGCACCGGATCGGGGCACATGGTGTAGTCATCGAAGTGGTGTTCAACGGTCCACAGCGACTCGAATCCCAACTCGACCGCCAGGTCACAGAGCCGGTTCTCCTCGGTGTAGACCTCAAAGTCGGTCAGTGCGTCGAACGGGTTCTGGAAAGCAGCGGAGTAGCCGACGTGCATGTGTTCCCCCTGGCAGCCTTGGTCGAGCGCACCCCGACCGGTTGGGTCCGAGCCTAACGGACGGGCCCGCCAGGCGCTGCGGGGTCAGCTGTGGAGCAACTGCAGCATCAGAGCGTATTGCGCCAGCCCCCCCAGCAGCGTGAAGCAATGCCATACCTCGTGGTATCCGAATACCGTGGGGTACGGATCGGGCCGCTTGCGGAAGAACAGCACCGCACCCACGCCATACGCTGCGCCGCTGCAGATCAGCAGCACCAGCTGTCCGGGGGTGAGCCGGGCAGCGATGGCGGGCAGGGCCAGCACTTGGGTACCGCCGACCACGCCGTAGAGCCACGAACCGGCGGAGGCCCCTTCGACCAGGCGAAGCAGCTTCACGGCGATCCCGCCGGCCACCGCGCTCCACACGCCGGCGAGCACCAGCACGGTCAGCAGCATCGGCAAGCAGCCGAGCGCCAGGGCGGTGGCGGTCCCACCGATGTGCACGAAGATCATGGAATGGTCCGCTCGCCGCATCCGCCGCCGGGCGGTGGGGCTCTGCGCCAAGCGGTGGTAGCAGGCGCTGGTGGCGAACATGGCGGACCAGGTGAGGGCGTAGGCCACCGCAGCGGGGCGTTGGCCTGCGTCCGCACCGCCAACCAGGTGCAGACCGGCCGGCAGCGAGGCCAGGGCGCACAGTTGGTGGAGGCGTCCCCGCAGGACCGGCCGGAACAGTTCATCGCTGGCCGCCACCGGGCCGGGGCCCACAAACAGCGGTGCGCTGAATGCGACCTGGCTGCTGAGCATCACTGTTGCCATCCGAATCACCCCTTGCCCGAGTTGCTGGGTTCCTGGGATGAACGGTCCCACCTGATGGCGGGTGACGGATCGGGTGGATCCCCCCTTCAACGGCGGCGCCGGGGGTGAACCGGGGCGGCGGGGAGGGGGACGAATAGGGGCTCAGCGTGGAGCGGTAGGGGAACGCTCAGGCGAAGCTGGCCAACCCGCGTCGCAGCGCCTGACGGAAGCGCTCCACATTGGCCAGCTTGATCTGTTCGTAGCCCCGAACCAGATCCGCCAGCCCGGCCAGCTCGATGGCGGCGGGAAGGTTGACGATGCTGAGACCTGCCAGCACCCGGTCAATGGCCCCCACGTATTCCTTGGGCAGGGCACGTTCGACCCGGCGCACCTCAGCCCAGCGGAACGGGTCGAGCGGCGTGCCGCGCACGACTTTGGCCCGGGCCAGGGCACGGATCGCGGGCGTGGCCCAGGCGCCGATGGTGATCTTGTGCTGCAGGCCCATGGATCGCAGCATCGGCGGGTGCAGCCTCCAGGCCACCGCCACCGGTTCGGCGTCCAACTCCCCCAGCGCCGCCAACCCGCCGGGATCCGTCATCAGCCGGGCCACCTCGTACTCGTCCTTGTACGCCATCAGCTTGAAGAGGTTGGCCGCCACCGCTGCGGTGAGGGGTAGGCCGACGGTGGCGGGGTCCGAGCCCAAACCGTGCTCGGCGTGGGACACCCGCTCCACCACTTCGATCCACTCCCCGGCCCGGCGATGGTCCTGCCAGGCCACCAACTCACGGGCGTAGGCGTCCAGCGCGCCGCGCACCGCGTCGGGCGCGCCCAGCGCGTCCAGGCGGGCCACCAGTGCGGCGGGCAGGTCCGACCCGCTGCCAACGGAGTTCGGCGGATGCACAAGCCGCTGTGCGGTGGCGCCGGTACGGACGCGGCGGGCTTCGCTCACCACGTCGGGCCGGGCGATGACGGCGCGACCCCAGCGGAAGGCGGCCCGGTTGGCGTCCACCGCCACCGCGTTGAGCTCGATGGCGGCCTCGACGTGGCCGGGGTCCACCGGCAAGCAGCCTGACTGCACCGCCATGCCCAACACCAACACGTTGGCGGTGGCGGCGCTTCCGAAGAGGTCCTCGGTCAGGGACTGGGCGTCGGCCCAATGTCGATGACCGTCACGGGTGAAGGCCGCGATGCGTTGGCTCAACGTGTCCACCGAGGGCATGTGCACGTCGAGGTGGGTGATCATCTCCCCCGTGGGCGTGGGTGAGATCGACCCGACCACGGTGGTCTTCTGCGGATCCGCGGTGAGCAGGCCCTTGTCCGACGCCGCCACGAGTTGGTCCAGCGCCAGCAGCAGATCGGCCTGACCCTCGCCCAGGCGGTTGGTGGCCGTGGGGGCGCTGCGGCTGAGGCGCACGTCGCTGACCACTGGGCCGGCCTTCTGAGACAACCCGATCTGATCAAGGCCCCGCACGTGGTACCCGGCGAGCATGGCGGCGGTGCCCAACACCTGGGCCACGGTCACCACCCCGGTCCCGCCGATGCCAGTGATCCGCATGGCGAAGTCGTCCTGCGGCACCACCAGCACCGGCTCGGGCAGATTGTCGGGAGGTGACGGATGGGCAACGGCGAGGGGAGCCGCGCCCTTGGCGGGGTGGGTCACGTCGGGCAGGCTGGCGGCCAGCCGAGCCGCGGCCCGTCGCCCCGGCCCCTGGCGCAGGCGGACACCGAGACGGGCCAGCGGGTTGCGGGCGTTGGTCGGTTCGGCCACCCGTACCGTCATGAACGACGGGCAGTCACCCTCCAAACAGGAATAGTCGAAGTTGCAGGTGGTCTGGTCGATCTGGGTCTTGGGCCCGAAGAAGGTGTCAGTGGGCTGCACCGACAAGCAGTTGCTGATCCGCCCGCAGTCACCGCAGCCTTCGCAGATGCGGTGGTTGATCACCACCCGGTGCTGCGGGGTGGGCAGCAGACCTCGCTTGCGATCCCGGCGAGACTCCGCCGCGCAGGCCTGGTCGTGCAGCAGCACGGTGACGCCCTGGACCTTGGCCAGCTCCTCCTGGGCCTCGATGAGCCGGGTCCGGGACCACACGTCCACACCATCTGGCATACCACCTGGCCTGGTATGGCTGCGATACCGGTCAGTATCGTCAGTGGTGATGAGCACCCGCCGAACGCCCAGGGCCAGCAGCAACTTGGTGGTGTCAATAGCGTCGCGCCCGCCCACGGCGTCCTGGCCGCCGGTCATGGCCACCGTGCCATTGAACAACAGCTTGTAGGTGATATTGACGTTGGCGGCCACCGCGGCGCTGATGGCCAACAGGCCGGAGTGGAAGAACGTACCGTCACCCAGGTTCTGGATGAAATGGTCCCGCTCGATGAACGGGCTCATGCCGATCCACTGGGTGCCCTCGTTGCCCATGCAGGTGATGGCGGCGATGTCACCGACCCGCTCGGGATCCATCAGCAGGGTCATGGTGTGACAGCCGATGCCGGCGCCCACCAGTGACCCGGCCGGCACCTCGGTGCTGCGGTTGTGGGGACATCCCGAACAAAAGAACGGCGAACGTTGCACCGACAGCGGCTCCAGCGCCAAGCGGATCTTGCGTCGCTCGGGACGGTCCGCCACCAGCTTGTCCCCCAGCCGGTCCGACAAGCGGCGACGCAGGATGGGAACGATGGCGTCAGCGTCGAGTGCGCCGTGCGCGGCACACAGCCGTACGCCGTGCTCGTCGTGCTTGCCCACCACCAGCGGGCGCTCGGCCAGATCGTAGAGGGCGTCTTTGATGAGCGATTCGATGTTCGGGGCCTTCTCCTCGATCACCAGGATTTCCTCGACGCCACGGCCGAACTCCGCCATGAGCGCGGCATTGAACGGCATCGGCATGCCCATCTTCAGCAGCCGGATCCCGCACTCGGCGATGGCCGCTTCGCCTCGCAGACCCAGCCGGGCGAAGGCCTCCATCACCTCGCGGTAGGTGATGCCGGAGGAGACGATGCCGATCCAGGCGTCGCCGGGGTCCGCAGTGCGGTAGTTCAGCGCGTTCTCGGTGGCGTAGCGGCGGGCCAGCTCGTAGCGGACCTCGACGATCTCCTGCTCGAGGTCCAAGGTGTGCGGCGTCAGCAACCGCCCATCGGGACCGTGCTGGTACGGCCGGCCGTCCATCAACGGCAAGATGGGCCGAAAGGCGTCGGCGTGCAGGTTGACGGTGGCGGTGGCGTCGGCCACGTCGGCCACGATCTTCATGGCCACCCACAGCCCCGTGCTGCGGGACATGGCGATGGCGTGGCGGCCAAACTTGAGGGCCTCGGCGGGGTCGCCCGGATACATGATCGGGATGTGCATGTCGAACAACAGACCCGCCGAGGAGGACGGGATGGTGGAGCTCTTGGCCCCCGGATCATCACCGACCAGCGCCACCGCTCCGCCTCGCATGGAGGTCCCGGAGTACACCGCGTGACGCAAGGCATCCGCGGCGCGATCCACGCCGGGGGCCTTGCCGTACCAGATGCCGACGATGCCGTCATAGCGACAATCCGGTTGGGCCACCGCCAGCTGGCTGCCCATCACCGCGGTGGCGCCGTACTCCTCGTTCATGGCCGGCTTCACCACAATGGGCAGATCCGGTGCCAGCTCGGCTGCCCGGCGGGCCTCCTCCCCGAAACCCCCCAGCGGTGAGCCCTGGTACCCGGAGATGAACGCTGCGGTGCGGCTGCCGGCCCGTCGGTCAGCGCGGAGCTGTTCGAGCGGCAGGCGAGCCAGGGCCTGGATCCCGGTGAGGAACACCTCGCCGTCATCGATCAGATAGCGATCGTTCAACTCGTACGCCGTGCGGTCGCGGTCGCGGTCCCGGTCGCCGCTGCCGTCCAGCGTGCCGGAGACGCCGGAGACGCCGGAGACCTTGTGAGCGCCGCTGCCGGGTGACTCTGAGTCCGTTGTGGTCATCGCCGGTTCCTTCCCGGGGGCGACCCTTCCTCAACCTGCGCTCGGGTGCCTCCCCTCTCCGGGACGCTATCGGGGCCCCGCCGCCAAGCTGCGCCAGACCCTGATGGCCGGCGACCGCTGTGGTTCTGCGGGTTCCGAGTGCGTTCGAAATGGATCGAACTGGGTCGAAATGGGTCGCCACGAAAGTCATTGGGCTGACTTGGGCCACGCCCACTGGGTGCATACGCCGATTGTTGGCATTCGCGATAGACGTTGGGTGTTCCGCTTGACGCTACCAAGGAGATTCGCATCGGCTGACGGGGCGGAGATGGCCCAAATCCGCCCAATGGGGTCGACGGCGGGTCGGATAGGCCGTCAGCTTCGGCATCATGGCGACGGAACGGGCCGCTACGGTGCGGGCCGCAACCCCTCGGCGCTGTCGGCGGGGGGTCATTGGGCTGCGAATTTGGGGGAAACAACGTGGACGTCGGCTTCTTCTCCATGAACACCGACTTCGGGGTGCGGGTGGACGTGATGGCCCGGGCCCTGGAGGAGCGTGGTTTCGCGTCGCTGTGGGTCGGCGAGCACAGCCACATCCCGGTCAACCGCACCACGCCCTACCCTGCCGGCGGTGAGTTGCCCAAGGGCTACTGGCACATGCTGGACCCCTTCGTTTCCCTCGGGGTCGCCGCCGCGGTCACGACCAACCTGCGGCTGGGAACGGGGGTCTGCCTGGTCCTGGAACGGGACCTGGTGGCGCTGGCCAAGGAGGTGGCCACCCTCGACCTGTTGTCGGACGGGCGGTTCGATTTCGGGGTCGGGGTCGGCTGGAACCAGGAGGAGTTGGCCACTCACACCACGATCCCGTTCAAACAGCGGTATCGGGCGCTCCGGGAGGCCGTGGCCGCGCTGCGTGCCTGTTGGACCCAAGACGAGTCCCGCTTCGAGGGTGAGTTCTTCAACTTCGACACACTTTGGAGCTATCCTAAGCCGGCGCAGTCCCCGCACCCGCCGGTGATCTTCGGCGCTGCCGGCAAGCTGGGCATGGCCCACACCGCGGAATGGGCCGACGGCTGGTGTCCCATCGAGGTGGCCTTCCGGGACCTGTCGGTGGGACTTGGGCGGATGCACGCCAAGCTGGCCGAAGCCGGTCGGGAACCGGGCGATCTGCCGATCACGCTGTTTGCCTGGGGCGAACCGGAGGTGGCCAAGCTGTCCCGGTTCCAGGAACTCGGCGTGGACCAGGTGCTGTTCGGCACCGGCACCAACACCACCGGCACCGAGAAAGCCACGCTCGACATGTTGGACCGCCTCGCCCCCGCCATCGCCGCCGTCCGCTGAACAGCCCGACCCCAACCCCGCTCATCACAGGAGACAACGTCATGAAACTCGGTCTTATGCTCGGCTACTCCGGAGCCCGTCTGGAGCTACCGGTCGATATGGTGAAACGGGCCGAGGAGTTGGGCTTCGACTCGGTCTGGACGGCGGAGGCCTACGGGTCTGACGCCATCACCCCGTTGGCGTACCTGGCTGCCCATACCAGTCGCATACGGTTGGGTACGGGGATCATGCAGCTGGCCGGCCGCTCCCCCGCCATGTGCGCCATGCAAGCCCAGACCGTGGACGCCCTGGCCGGCGGGGGCCGGGTCATTGCCGGGCTGGGGGTGTCGGGTCCGCAGATCGTCGAGGGCTGGTACGGCGAACCGTGGGGCAAGCCGTACTACCGGCTCAAGGACTACGTCACGATCATGAAGAAGATCTTCGCCCGCCAAGAACCGGTGTCCCATGACGGTCCGGAGTATCAGCTGCCCTACAAGGGGCCGGGCAGCATCGGGCTGGGCAAGCCGTTGACCTCGATCCTGCACACCAACCCGGATCTGCCGATCTGGCTGGGGGCGGCCTCACCGGACACCATCCGGTTGTGCGCCCAGATCTGTGACGGTTGGTTCCCCATGCACTTCACCCCGCAACGTTGGCCCAACTGGAAGCCCCACGTGGAGGCCGGATTCGCCAAGGCCGGGGGTGGCAAGGGCTTTCACAACTTCGAGATCCAGCCCATGGTCACAGTGTTGGTGACCGACGATGTGCAAAAAGCCCTTGACGCCCAGAAGCCCGGCATCGCGTTGTACGTGGGTGGCATGGGGGCCCGGGGCATGAACTTCCACAACGATCACATGGTGGCCCGGGGCTACGGGGACGCCGCAGTCCGCATCCAGGAGCTGTTCCTGGCCGGCAAGAAACGGGAAGCGGCCGATGCCGTGCCCGACGAGTACATCGACGAGGCCTGCTTGGTGGGCAGCCCTGAGCGCATCCGGGAGCGGTTCGTCACCTGGGTCGATACCGGGATCACGGGCATCACCATGAGCACCAACCAGTCCCATGCGCTGGAGGTCATGGCCGACATCGCCGAGCTGACCCCCATGAGCTGACGGCGCCGACACCAACAGGTCGGGGCCAGAACGCTGTCAGATCACGGGGAACACACCGGCGGCGGCGCGCTCGGCCCGGCCCAGGGTGTGCAGCACCGCCCAGTCACCGTGACGATCCCGGGCAATACCCATCAGTATGTCAATGATGATGGCGGGGCCGGCCGGGTCGGTCTGCGGGCGGGGAAGGCCCACGCTGGCGACGAGGTCATCGAGATGGAGCAGCACCTCGATGAGCCGGGTGCGGCAGAAGTCATCGAAGCTCAGCAGCCGTCCGCCGAGGGCCGCCACCAAGCGGTCGACGGGCTCGGCGGCGAAGCGGGTGCGCATGACCGCCGCTTCGGCCCGGGCCTTGGCGGCCAACTCCTCATGCCCGACGGCGGCCTCGTTGGCTGATACCTGCTTGATCTGCTGGTGGATGGGCGCATCGAGGGCGGCATGGAAGTAACTGACCGGGTTCAGCAGTTCACCGTCGGGTTTGGTGGCGGGATCGGTCCGGTCGAGGTAGGCCAGGGCAGCCCCGGCGGCACGCACCAGGTGAGCGCACAACGCGCCGACGGTCATGCCCTCCAACGCCGACGGTTGCTCCCAACGGGCACCGACCTCGGGGTGGCCGATCAGGGTGGCGGCGGCTTCGGCGGCCTCGCAGACCAGGTCCCGCACCCGGTGGGATTCGGCGGCGTCGGCGCTGAGGTCACGGTCGGTGTCGGGCGATGAGCTGGTAACCATCGGGCGAGCGTATCGGCCCCGGCCCAGCAGCTACGGTGCGGCGACATGGGAAGCGAACGGGAAGCACTCCAGCAACTGACAGCCGAGTTCATCGACACCTTCAACCGGTGTGACCTGGACGCCATGATGGCCTTCTTTGCCCCCGACGGGGTGTACGACCAGTTCGACGGTACCGCCGCCCGGGGCCTGGAAGCGGTACGAGCGGCATTCGAGCCCCAGTTCAGCGGCCGGTTCGGGGAGATGAAGTTCCTCGACGAAGATCTGTTCATCGACGAGGCGACCGGGAAGGTCATGGCCAGCTGGACCTGCACACTGGACGCTCGGGGTGAGCCGACGGCCTGGCGGGGCCTGGATCTGCTGCACTGGCGGGGCGACAAGTTGGTGCGCAAGCTAACCTACGCCAAGGCCAAGGTGCTGCAACTTGACCCCAGCCTGCGCCCGTGAGCGAGCCGCTGACACCGGCGGGGGCGGGACGAGATCCCGACCCCGATCCCATCGCCCGGGCCCGGGCCGGCACCCTGCTGGCCTCGATGCGGGTGGACGGTCAGGTGGCGTTGGTGACCGGCGCCGGACGGGGTATCGGGGCCGGCTGCGCCCTGGCGCTGGCCGAAGCGGGCGCCGAGGTCGTGGCCATGAGCCGCACCGGCAGTGAACTGGAGGAAGTGGTCGATGTCATCCGAGCCTGCGGCGGTACGGCCCGGACGCTGGTCTGCGATGTCACCGACACCGCCGCCATGCAGGCCGCAGTGGCGGGCATCGGCCGGCTCGACATCCTGGTCAACAACGCCGGCGGCGGGGCGGCATTCACGCTGCTGGACCTGCCGGAATCGGCGTTGGATCACATGCTGAACCTGAACTGCCGAGCCGCGGTGCTGGTGGCGCAGGCCGCAGCGCGAACCATGGTGGCGCAGGGTTCGGGGGTCATCATCAACCTTTCCTCCACCTTCGGCAAGAACGGCCGACCCCGCCACAGCGTGTATTCAGCCACGAAACATTTCATTGAAGGATTCACCAAGTCGGTGGCGGTGGAGTTGGCGCCCACGGGCGTGCGGGTGGTGGCTGTGGGGCCCACCGCCATCGACACCCCGCTGACCCACGACCGGCTGACGGATCCGACCATCGGGGGCGATCTCCTGTCGCGCATACCACTGGGTAGGTTCGGTCAGGTGGCCGATGTGGTGGGCGCGGTGGTGTTCCTGGCCTCGCCGGCGGCGTCGTTGATCACCGGTACCACGCTGATGGTCGACGGCGGCTGGACGGCGCAGTAAACCGGGGCCCCGATGACACAACAGCTGGCTCCAAATCAGCGGCGCAGCCCGCCAAACACGTCGAAGCTGTCCAGATAGCCCGGCTCGGCCAGCTCGGCGCCGGGCAAGAAGCGGGCCAACTCGGTGCGGATGGGTTCGACATCGGTGGCAATGGAGAAACCCGGCAACCAATCATCGTGATGGGACAGGATCACCCGAGCCGGCCGCAGCAACGCCGCCTGCCGGGCCACGAACTGTGCCAGGGACCCCTGGATGGGCTCGCCATCCACGTTGCCCCGGCCGGCGGCGGCGATGATGGCCACGTCCGGACGCAGATCACGCACGATGCCCGACCAATGTCCCGACGTGTCCTGGTACAGCAACGTACCATCCGGTGTGTCGAAGAGATACACCAGGGTATGGCCGTCACCCCGGGGACCCTGATCGGAGGAACGCAGGTGGTCCTTGGTGGCGTCGCCCAACGTACCGATGAACCCGAACAGATCCCGCAGCCGCTCCTGGCGCTCCTGATGGGTGACGAACAGGTCTCCCAGGCACACCTCCTCGGCGGGGTGCATGCCCTGATGGCTCCAGACGCAGGAATGGAGACTGGGGTAGATCGAGACGTGCAGCCCCTCGGCCAGGCGGATTCGTTCGCCACCGGCCACCGGCATCAACTGCGAGAGCGGGACACCGGCAGCTTCCATCACCCGCACCGTTTCGTGGGACCCGATGATGGTGGCCCCGGTTCGCCGGGCGATGCGCTCCGCCCCCCACAGATGATCGAAGTGGGAATGGCCGATGACGATCCAGTCGGCGCGGTCCACATCCTCGGGACGCTGCGGCGGGTTGGGCCCCGCGGCGCCCTCCACCCGGTCGATATAGGCATCGAGGAAGATCACGGTGTCTCCCACGGTCAGCCGATAGGTGGCACAGCCGTACCAGTCCAAGATGGCGCTCATCGGCCAACCCTAAACCGATGCGGATCCCTGCGCGTGGTCGACCCAGAATCAGCGGCGGGCTTTTTCAAAGACCGGTCGGAGCAGCTCCCTCAGACTCGGAGTAGCTGACAGCGCCAGTTCGTAATTCACGCGCCGGATCGGCGAGGGGACGTCGATGAGCCGCGCCAGATCCATCGGTGCCGCGCTCACGACGACGTCGCAACCGGTCGCTGCAATCGTGGCAGCAAGGTCCTTTAGTTGGGCATCCCCGTAGCCCATGGCCGGTAGCACGGCGCCGATGTGCGGATATGCCTCGTACGTGTCCCCGATCGATCCGAAGGCGTACGGTCGAGGATCGATGATGTGCCCCGCTCCCGCAGCGAGGGCGGCCACGGTGCCCGCACCGAAGGCCATACCGCCGTGGGTGATGGTGGGACCATCTTCAACGACCACGATGCGGCGTCCCTTGACTGCGGGGCCCGGCTCCATGCTGACGGGTGAACTACCCAACAATATTGCCGCCTCCGGTCGAAGTCCGCGGACGTTGGCCGTCACCTCAGCGATCTGCTCGGGGGTAGCCGAGTCGACCTTGTTGACAAGCACGATGTCGGCGCTGCGCACGTTGACCTCGCCGGGGTGAAAGCGGATCTCGTGGCCCGCCCGAAGCGGATCGACCACGGTGATCAGGACATCGGCCCGGTAGAAGGGCCAGTCGTTATTGCCGCCGTCCCATATGATCACGTCGGCTTCTGCTTCGGCTTCGCGAAGGATGGCCTCGTAATCCACCCCGGCGAAGACCACTATGCCGGCGCGAACGGGTTCTTCATATTCTTCGCGCTCTTCCACAGTGGGATTCGACGCATCGATGTCCGCGAGCGAGGCGAACCGCTGCACTCGCATGGCCTCGAGATCCCCGTAGGGCATGGGATGGCGTACCAGGACCGGTCGCAGGCCCTCCTCGCGCAGGAGAGCAGCAACGTAGCGGCTGGTCTGGGACTTGCCGCAGCCGGTTCGTGCAGCACAGACGGCGATGACCGGTATGGAAGATTCAAGCATCGTGGAGCGAAGACCGAGCAGCCTGAAGTCAGCTCCGTGGGCCAGCACCAGCGAAGCCTTGTGCATCACGTCCTCATGTGAGAGGTCAGAGTAAGCAAGCACCACCTCGTCAATGTGCTCCTCAGCGATGAGATCTGCGAGTTCACTTTCCGGCCGGATCGGGATGCCGTTTGGATAGAGGGGCCCTGCCAGCGAGAAGGGGTACCGGCGGTCGTCGATGCCAGGAATCTGCGCAGCCGTGAACGCCACGATTTCTGTCGTGCAATCGTCCCGAAATGCCACGTTGAAGTTGTGGAAATCTCTTCCACCCGCTCCCATGATCACCACTCGCTGCATTGAGCGCTCTCCCTTGTCTTGGCCACTGCTGTTCGCATCGGCAGCTGAAGTCCCCAACTTGAGGCAGCCCGAACACGTACCGAACGGTCTAGTAGCCCAACCTGGAGCCAACCCAGGGCACACGCTGGGCTAACCCCCTCAGGTTTGGGGAAGTAGCTTCAGAACAACAGCCCTCCCGACGATGACTGGGCGGGCGCCGACCATCGCGTGACCGCGTAGGCGCCTTTGCTCTCGGAGTCGACAACAGGAGCTCGGACAAATGACCATGAATCTCGAGGGCGTTGGTGTCCGCGGAGTATCCGCGCTCGAACAAGCAGTCTTTGATGGGATCAACGTAGGCCGCATGCTGGACCTGCTCGACGAGGCCGTGGCTATTCCCAGCCTGTCAGGCTCGGCGGGGGAGGCTGCGGTGCAACATTGGTTTCACCAGCGCTTTCTGGAAAGCGGACTCACCACGGACATCTGGCCGATCGACCTAGCCTCCACCACGGCCCATCCGGAATTCCCGGGAATGGAAGTCGACCGCTCAGAGGCCTGGGGACTAGTTGGGACTTGGGGCGGCGAAGAGGGCCCGACGCTGATCCTGAACGGTCACGTGGACATCGTGCCCCCGGGAGACCTCGCTCAGTGGACCACTGACCCTTACATCTCCGAGCGGAAAGATGGCAAGGTGTTCGGGCGCGGCACGTGCGACATGAAGGGCGGCCTTCTCACCGCCCTGGCCGCTATCGATGCCATTCGAGCCGCCGGTGTCCGCTTGAAGGGCAAGGTCCTCGTACAGAGCGTCATCGGCGAAGAGGACGGGGGACTCGGCACCTTTTCCACCATTCTGCGAGGTCATACCGGGGATGCGGCGATCATCATGGAGCCCACCGGGCTGGGAATCGTACCGGCGTGCGCCGGAGCGCTCACCTTTCGCTTGCGCCTGGCCGGCCATTCCACTCACGCCGGTCTTCGCACCGAGGGCGTAAGCGTGATCGAGAAGTTCATGCTGGTCTGGAAGGCGCTCGCTGACCTTGAGGCCCGCCGCAACGCCAATCCCCACCCCTACATGGCCTCCCTGGCCTTGCCGTACCCGATCAACATCGGGCTCCTCCGAGCTGGCGATTGGCCCAGCAGCGTACCGGACAAGCTGATGGCGGAGGGTCGTTACGGCGTGGCCCTCGGCGAGGCACCGGAAGACGCGCGTCGGGAGCTCGAGGCGGCCATCCTCCAGGTCAACGAAGGGGATCCCTGGCTGCGAGAGCACCCGATCAGCGTTGAATGGTTCGGCGGCCAGTTCGCAAGCGGTCAGCTGGCCCAAGATCATCCGTTCCTCGGACTGGTCGCGGACGTGCACGCGGAGGTTCATGGCCAGCGTCCGGAGATCTACGGCGTGCCGTGGGGCAGCGATATGAGGCTGCTCTCGCAAATTGGTGGGGTACCGACCATTCACTATGGCCCGGGCGACCTCCGGGTCTGCCACACGGTGAACGAGTTCGTCCCCGTCTCTGAGCTTGAGGGCTCCGCAAAGACCCTCGCTCTGGCCATCATGCGGTTCTGCGGCTACCACGAGTAAGCCCTGATCCACCGGTGGGTTGTGGTGGGGTGGGTTTGACCATCCGCGGAAACGGTGTCCTGAGCTGGGAGAATGACGGTTGCGGAGCCTGTCAGTATTCCCGAGGGAGGACACCTTCGACACCCACGTCGATCTCGGTGACGCACCGGGGCGGGCCAATGTCAGCGACAAGGCCATGACGGTGATCCACTCCGCGTTGGCTGGCGGGGACTCCATTGATGACTGCGACCTGTTACGGGCGGGGGAGACTGCGGCGGTGCTCGGCCACACCGTGTTGGCCCCGCGATGGCAACCTCGACTTGATCGCCATCAAGAGCACGATTCCGGAACGGCGCCCATTGATTGGGTGACTCAATGACGTTCGCAGAGCTGTCCAAAGGTTCTTGACGTGTCGACCGACCCGCAATCGCTGTGGAACACCACACCGGGGACCTGCCCGCCGCGGGTGGCGACGGCCATCTCAACCGCGTCAGCGACGAGCTCGGTGCGCACATACCCCGGGGCAGCCCAACTGATCACACGGCGGCTGTAAAGATCGATGACGGTAGCCAGGTAGAGCAACCCGTCACCAGTATGTAGATCCGTGTTTAGGATATCGCCGCACCACACCACGTTCGTAGCGGGCTGGTTGAACGTCCCGCTGCACCTGATCAGTCGCGGCGGCCACGCCTTGTCCACAATCGTGGTACGCACCCACCGCCGGCCGGACCCACCTCAAAGCCTTCGTGGACGGCGTCGATTTCCCGGGCCAAACCCCGATCAGCCAGCATCAGACGCGATGGCGGGCGGGTCAGCCGCCCATAGACCCCAGAGCGAGAAACCTCCAACGTCCGGCACATCTCCGCCACTGACCAGCCTTAGACTGCTGCTCAGCGATGAACGTGTACACCGCGGTCAGACGTACTTCCCATGCGACGCTGAAAAGTGGGCGACTGCCAAGGATCCCCCGCTCCCGTGACACGGTCCAGCTCAGAGCACAGGCCGCCGGATCCCTGCCCCTTCCTCAGCAGTGGACCCATTCCCGGCCCTTGCCTCTCGGGCCTCACGAGCCCGGTCCCCACCGAGTCGTCATGCAAGCGCACCACGCGGGGCGATTCGGAGGATCTTGCCGCACGGAGTCCTCGACCAGCTGGCTCGCACCGCCCCACTGCGCCTACCACCTACATCCCCACCGGGGAAGGATTGCTGTACCGCGCGGGTGTGTTGGATCTCAGGCCCGCCGGCTGGTGAAACCCGAAATGGCGGAGCACATGCCGCCCCGACCTCGTGTTGGACGCTCGCACCATCGCCGCCACCGCCCGGGGCGGCCCTGCCAGCATCGCCGGGATTTCTTGCTCACGCGAATCGTGGGAGTCCACACATCGAATAACCATGTCGACGTTCGTGGCCCGGCAGATACGACCATCGGTCGGTCGCACTGGAGTTTGCGACAATTCCGTCGCTGAGTCGTTCTGGAACAGCCTCAAACGCGAGTGTCTCCCAGGCCGGACCTTCGCCACCCGGGCGAAGACCCGCCTGGCGATCTTCCGGTGGACCAACTGGTACAACACGTCAGACTACACAACACCCTCGACCACGTCCCACCCACCAAGTGGACTCTGAACGCTAAACCAGCGAGGTCCCGGCCGGTATCGTCGGCACCATGCCAACCGAGGTGGGCGGAAGTCCGGAGGCCATGAGCGCCGAGCGCGACATGGTCGTTCAACCTGCGCTCCAGCGAGGACAACACGTCCTCGTCGGCGGAGTCGACGGCGAGCAACACTCGGCCGGCAGCATCGCGAACGACGAAGTCAATGGGACGGTGAAGCCTATCGGCCACTTGGGCGACCACCGCGGCCACGGCCTGCTGCTGGGAAGGCGGGACCTGAAAGGCCAACTCAAAGACCGCGGTCCCGCTGACACCCGCCGGGTGCGATGCTTCATTCCCCGAGGGAGCCTGCTCACCCTTCCCGTAGAGCAGCCGTAGGCTCACTGCGGCGATGATCGCCGCTGCGCACTCCGTCCCCACCAGCGCCAACGCACTCGGGCCGGACCAAGCGCCCCCGCCCAACGAGAGGGCCACCACCAGCGCCGGGTTCAGAACCCAAAATGGTGCAGCGAACCCGACAATGACCACATATCCCGGGACAATCAGCCAAAGACGATCAGCGTTGCCGCCCCGCACGCAGCCGTGGATCGCAGCAATGAGACCAAAAGTAGCGAACGCTTCGACGCAAAGGATCTGCCAGGTGACCGTACCGCTCCCAAGATCGACAAGATCGGCCGACCAGATCCAATTGGCCACCGCTGCGCCGATCAAGGCCCCGACTACCTGACTGATCGCATACAGCACAAGACGCGTCCGATCGAGGTGCCGACTTACAAACAGCGAGAGACTTATCGCGGGGTTGATATGGCCCCCGCTCAACGGACCCAAGGCAGCGAGAACCACGGCGATGGCGGTGGCCACCGGGACCACGCTGATCAGCGATGCCGCAGGTGAATCCCCCAGGTCCGCCGAGAGATGGACACCACCCAACACGGCGAAGCTGAGACCCGCAGTTCCGAACAGCTCGGCACATGCAGATCGAAGACGTGCGTATGACATGTCCACCCCGTTCCAATTCTCGGCGACCAGCACCAATTTCTCGGAAATATCGGGCGGTGCGACCATTAACTTGAGTGCCTCAGCGGAACAAGCACCCGTTGGCACATGCCGCTATTGAACAGGCGAAAGCCGGTTCAACGATCAGACCGGAACATCGCTGCGAGGCGGGCGCTCATCGGACCGGAACAAAGGCGCCAGGTCACCCAACTCAGATCGATCTACGAGTTGAGGTAAACCCATCGTCCCATTGCTGGCAAACAGTACCCAATCTTGGCGCCTGAATCCCGAATCTGCGTTGTCAAGATCCAACTACCCGCCGACGAAATGAACCTCGGCGTCGCCGTCTCAGAGCCAAGAGGGCTGTGAAATCTTCAAGGAGGATCGATGTACGGAATGGTCAACAAGGCCATTGAGGACCTCGCCATCAGCGTGGGCGGTCCCCAGGTGTGGGAGGCGATCAAACAAGAGGCGGGCCTCGACATCGTGGCGTTCGTGAGCATGAACAGCTACGACGACGACGTCACGTACCGACTGGTGGGTGCCGCCAGTCGAGTTCTCGAACTCCCCGCCGAAACGATCCTCGAAGAGTTCGGCAAGCACTGGATTCTCTACACCGGCCGAGAGGGCTACGGCCCGCTTCTGAGCTCCGCCGGAACGACCGTCCAGGAATTCCTCCGCAACCTCGACGCCCTCCACGCACGCGTCCGCCTCTCCATGCCGGATCTCAGGCCGCCCTCCTTCACCGTGGAGGCTCTGGAGGATGACAACATTGTGGTGCACTACTACTCCACTCGCGCCGGGCTCGGCCCCATGGTCGTCGGGCTGCTCAAGGGACTGGGGGCGCTGCTTGGTGAGGACGTCGAAGTCGAACGCATGGATCAGACCGAGAACGGCGCCGATCACGATGTGTTTCTGGTGAAAGCTGTTGCGGACGTACAGGGCCAGGGCACTCCGTCCCAGGATGGCTACGTCCGAGCCGGATCGGTCAGCTCATGACAACCGTGCTCGCCGACGCCCTTGCATCGGCCGAAGCTGAGCTGCGCAACGCCGGGATCCGGGATCCACGGCGCGACGCAGAGGTCATCGCGGCCCACGCACTCGGGCTCCGACGCCATGAGCTGCCACCTTCGCTCGAGCTCGGGTCCCGCCATGATCAATTTGCCCAGATGATCCGACGGCGCGCTCAGCGGGTGCCACTAGAACACCTCATTGGTCGGGTTCAGTTCCGCAACGTCGAGCTGTACGTTGGGCCGGGAGTTTTCGTTCCCCAACCCGAAACCGAGTCGGTTGTTCAATGGGCGGTTGATGCGCTCGTCGCCCAACGACTGACCGCGCCCACCATCGTGGACCTCTGCACCGGCGCAGGCACGATCGCGCTGGCCATGGCCAACGAGGTGCCAGGATCACGGGTTTACGCGGTGGAACGGGACGCCGCCGCGGTTCCCTGGACACGTCGCAATGCCACCCAACGTTCCCTTAGCGGTGATCCCGCCGTCGAGGTCCGACTCGGTGACGCCGCCAGTGCCTTTCCTGAGCTCGATGGACTGGTGGACATGGTCCTCAGCAATCCGCCCTACGTCGCGACGCACGAATGGGAGAACGTCGCGCCAGAGGTTCGCGACCATGACCCAAGACAGGCATTGTTGGCCGGGCAGGACGGGCTGGACCTCGTCCGGATGGTGGAGCAGGTAGGGCGCCGACTGCTGCGGCCCGGGGGCATCATTGTCATTGAACACTCCGACCGCCAGGGTGCCACTGCCCCCCTGGTGCTGGAGCTGGCCGGCGGCTGGGTCGAGATCGCCGACCACCGTGACCATGACGGACTGGACAGGTTCGTGACCGGCCGATGGGCGCCCTCGCTCCGAAAGGAGATCGCCGGATGAGCCTTGTGGCGGACATCGCAGGAGGTGGCGTTGAGGGCGAACCTATCCATAACCTCCTCGAAGCGGCCTTTCCGTTTCACGTGGTGGTCGATCGCTCGCTCACCGTCCTTCACGTCGGTCGCTCGATACCCCGTCTTAGTCCAACTCTGACGGAAGGAGCCCGCCTGGAGGATCATGTCGAACTCATCTCACCTCCTGGCCCGATCAAGTTTGATCGCCTCTGCAAGCTCGGTGACACGATGATCCTGTTTCGGCTCCGATCGACAGGAGCCATTCTCAGGTGTCAGCTCGTGGTGAGCGCTGTGCTCGGGCGCGACGACACCGTCCTGGGTCTCCTCGGCTCGCCATGGATCACGGACCCCAAGTCGCTTCAAGAATTGGGTCTGACATTGAGCGACTTTGCGCCGCATGACCCGACGCCCGACTATATGTTCCTCGCTCAAGCCCAGTCGACCGCCCTCCAGGACGCTCAGCGGCTGGCCGAGCGATTGGAGAGCATGGACAAGGAGCGGGCTCGCTTGGCCCAGGCCGAGCAGGCCTTGGCCCGGGAGCTGAATGCGCTGCCGGACCTTGTCATGCGCTTGAATCGGAAAGGGGAGATCCTCGACTTTCGGGGCTCGGCCCAAGCGATCACCGCGGCGGAGGCAGTCGGCCGGAGCGCCTTCAAGGTGTTCCCCGAAATGGGCGAACGTCTGTCCTCGGCGCTGCGGCGAGCATTCCTCTCAATGACCACCCAGTCCTTCGAGTACACCGTCGGAGCAGCAGAACACGCCCAGTTCTTCGAGGCTCGAATTGTTCGATGCTCTGACATCGAGGGCCTGCTCCTCGTTCGGGACGTCACCGAGCGTCGATCATTGGAGATTGAGCTCGCCCATCAGGCATTTCATGACAAGCTGACAGGTCTGGCCAACCGAGCACTCTTCCAGGAGCGCATAGAGCAGGCCCTTAACATCCGGGACGAGGCTCGTGGCGCCTGGCTCTCCGTGCTCTTCATCGACCTGGACAATTTCAAGACGGTGAACGACACCATGGGTCACGGCGCCGGCGACGAACTGCTCATCGTCCTGGCCGATCGGCTTCGGGCGTGCATCCGTTCAGCTGACACCGTGGCCCGCTTCGGCGGTGACGAGTTCGCCATTCTCGTTCAAGGCGCAAGTGAGTCCCAAGCCATTGAACTTGCCGAGCGCATCATCGACTCCGTTTGCCAGCCGATTCGTGTCCAAGGGCGTGATGTGACCGTGAGCGCGAGCGTGGGCCTGGTCTCTATGGCCGCAGGGCGCTCCGCCGATCGACGCTGCAATTCGCGCAACGGCGAAGAATCCGAGGAACTGCTGCGCAGCGCCGACGTTGCCATGTACTGGGCGAAATCGGCGGGCAAAGGCAGGCTCGCCATCTATGAGCCAACGATGGACGAGCACCTGCTTGGTCGCGTCCTGATGGAGGCGGAGCTCAAGACGGCGGTCGCTGAAGGCCAGTTCATCGTGCATTACCAACCGATCGTCGCCCTGGCTAGCGGCCGAATGATCGGGGTGGAAGCCCTGGTGCGCTGGCGCAAGTCCGATGGATCGCTTGTTTCTCCCGCGGATTTCATTCCCATTGCCGAGGAGACCGGTCTCATCGTCCCCATCGGGGAGATGGTGCTTCGCGAGGCGTGTCACCAGCTGTGCTGCTGGGACCGGGCGTTTCCTGATCGGCAGTCCTTCACCGTCAGCGTGAACTTGTCCGTGGTGCAGCTTGTTGAGCCGGGCCTCGTCCAGATGATTCGATCGGTGTTGGAGACGACGGGCCTGGAGCCTTCTCGCCTCACCCTCGAGATCACAGAGACCGCTCTACTGACGGATGCGAAGCGTGTCGCTCTCGTGGTGCACGAGATCGGAGCCCTCGGCGTTCGACTCGCCCTCGACGACTTTGGAACCGGCTACTCATCGCTGAGCCATCTGAGGCAGTTCCCCATCAACACCATCAAAATCGACAAGTCCTTTGTGGACAATATGTTGGGACCGGAGGGGGATGGTGTCATTGCCGCCGCCCTGCTGGAAATGAGCCGAGTCCTCAACGTAAACGTCATCGCCGAAGGAGTTGAACTACCCGAACAGGTCGCCGCTTTGCAGGCCATGCGCTGCGGATCCGCTCAGGGCTACTTCTTTGCGAAACCGATGGGAGCGGTGGACTTGAGTCAGATGCTCTTGGCTGAGCACAGGGGTCATGAGCTGGCGGCTGTGGAAGCGGTTCGGGAGCTAAAGAACGGGACCGCGAGGTCAAGAAAGCCCATTTCTGCCCCGAGCGAGATCCATTCGGCGACGCCGGACGGTGTTAACACCGCCCGCCTCACGGCGTAATGACAGCAGAAAGAGCAGAGACTCGTGGAAGCCGCGAGGGCATGGCGATTCAAGGAGGAATCGTGAGTGATCCTGAGAAGTACTTTGATGCACGGACCATCGTTGGCCGATCTGGAGTTGAGGGGACAGCGTTGGTCGATGCTCTCGAGAGCGCCCTTCGAGACGGGGAGTCAGCCATCTGGGCGCTAGCCGATGCGAAGCCCGTCGACCGTCGAGATCGGTTCCTGACTTTGCTCGGTCTCTACGACATCCACACCGCTCCCCTTCAAACGGTTGGCGATGCGGCGCGATTCCAATGGCACCCGGCGCTGGCGGGCCTGAAGCGGTCCCTCGAAGCTGCGTGGATCGCCGAACTCGAGTCGGTACCAGTGCCCAGGAAATTTGCCGAGACCAGTGCCGTGTCTGCGCTTCGTGCCATCACCGCCCGCGATCGCGTGCCCGTTGTGTACCACTGGCTGGCCAAGGACGCGAGCTGGGAAGACACCGTCTGGTTCCTGGCCCTGGAAGGCGGACCCGACGCGGGATTCGACGATCTCGTTGCAGCCTGCCAGTTGGGCCTGCGCGACGGGCCGAAGGTGGAACTGGGGTCCAATTACTGGGACGAGATGGGCAATGGCCGCTTGGAGGAGGTCCACACAGTCCTGCATCATCGTATGGTCGCTGCTGTTGAAATGCCCAGAATCGATCGCCGCGATCAGCCGGTGTGCGGCCTGGAGCGATCAGCGCTCGGCGGCCTGCTGGCAACGAACCGTTACCTCCAACCGGAGATGCTAGGTGCCCTTGGCCTTCTCGAGTCACAAGCGGGACCGCGGTGCCGGATGGTTGTTCGCGCCTTCGACCGGCTGCACGCACCTGCAGATGCCCGACCTTTCTACGCCGTGCACGCTGATGTGGACCCGATCCACGGCAAGAATTGGCTCGACAATGCGATCGCCCCTCTGGAGAGGGAGCTGCCGACGTGGCGCGCGGGAATGGTTCGAGGCGCGTGGTGGCGCTCGCAGCTGAACGCCGCCTTCTTCGACGAGCTCTGGAGCTTTGTGCGATCACGTCGTGAGAACGCCACGGCCACGTGTTCCATGAAGCGGGTACCCACCACAGCGGGTATCTAGCGCTAGCCTTCGGTCATGTCGATCCATCTTGTCGTTGGTGGCTATCCGGCCGGGCAGACCGCCGGCCATGACATGAACACCGTGCGCCGGCGTCTTCTCGACGCTCTGGCGACCCATCCCACCGAAACGGTGACCGTGGCCAACGATTTCGCCGACCTGGGCCGCTGGCTCGACGTCAGCCGGCTGCTGGTGACCTATACCGCCGGGCCCTACCCCGACGGCGACAGCCTGGCGGCGCTCAACGGATGGCTCGATCGCGGCGGTCGATGGTTGGCGCTGCACGGCACCGCCGGGGGTCGGGCCATCCCGGTGGAACCCGGCAGCCGGCTCCGCAAGATGGCCCGCACCGGCCACCACGCCACGCTGGGCGCGTTCTTTCTCAATCATCCGCCCATTCGTCGCTTCAGCGTGGACACCGCCCCGGGCGCCGCGGACGCCAACGATGCGGCCGCCCGCTTGCTCGACGGGGTGCCCGCCACCTTCGAGACCACCGACGAGCTGTACCTCATCGAGGTGTGCGACCCGAGGGCCACCGTGTTGCTCACCACTGATCTGCCGATTGATCCCACCCCGGCACGGTTCGGGTTCGCGGTGCCCGAGGACACGTCGCTAATGGCGGACGGTCGTCGCCGGGCGCTGGGCACGGTGCGACTGCTCGATCCTGCCGGCAACGACCGCCAGGGCGGGGTGGCGTACTACGCACTGGGTCACTGCCACGCACCGGGCACCAACATCCAGCCGTTCGTGGACGCCTCGGTGGTCGCCGATGGCACCACCCCGCCGCGGTTCACCGGCTCCTGGGACACCGAGGGCTTCAACCGCCTGATCCAAAACGGCATCGGGTGGGGACTGGCGACCGCCTGACCCCACCACGACGTACCGTACCGTACCGGTGTGCTACCTCTATCGATCAGGCCTTCTGCAGCAGCGTACCGAGCAGTTCGTTGGTGCGGGCCCGCTCTTCCCGGGAGCCGAACACTGATGCCGCGAAGGTGGTGACGCCCACCGAGCCGATGTGCTCGATGCGTTCCAGCACCTGCTCCTCTGAGCCGACGAGGGCGATGTCGGCCGGGCCGCTGTAGCCCTCACGGTCCAACATGGCCCGATAGCTGGGCAGCTTGCCGTAGATGGCAAAGCTCTTGGCAGCACGCTCCCGGGCGGCGTCCACGGCGTCCGTCACACAGATCGGGAACCCGGCAACCACCTCCGGGGCCGGGCGTCCGGCCTTGTCGGCGGCGGCGTTGAGCACCGGCACCGTCAGATCCCGGATGGTGTTGGGCCCCGTCATCCAGGTGATGGTGCCGTCACAGAGCCGGCCGGTGACACCCAACAGCTGCGGCCCGAGGGCGGCCACCATCACCTTCGGCACCGGCGCCCCCGGGACCGCGATCTCCGCTACACAGGTCAAGGTCTCGCCACGCACACTGGCCTTTTGGGTTTCCAGCAGCGGCATCAGGATCTCCAGGTACTCCCGCATGTGCCGGATGGGCTTATCGAAGCTGATGCCCCATTGGCCCTCGACCACCACCTGATGGCTGGGCCCGATGCCCACGATCAGCCGGCCCCCGATGGCAGCGTTGGTGGTCAACGCCTGCTGGGCCAACATCTGGGGGTGGCGGGGATAGGTGGGAATCACCGCCGTACCGATCCGTAGGTTCGGCAGGTCCTGACCGGCCACGGCGATGGCGGTGAGGCTGTCGGGCCCGAAGGCTTGGGGCACCCAGTAGCTGGCGTAACCCGCATCCGACGCACGGCGCAGTTCCGCCTTGGCGTTGTCGAGGTCACTGAAGAATCCAAACAGGCCGATTTCCATGCCCGGACTGTACTTCGAGCACCTCCAGCGCGACGGGCGACCGGTCAACCCCCCGCCTGGGCTCCGCAGTCCAGGACCCACACAGCCCGTTGTCAGGCCATCCGGTTCGACGAACCCGGCGCCCGGGCCAACACCGCCCCTGCCGATGCCACGACGGCGGCGATCCAGAAGATCGGCCGGAACGATCCGGTGGCATCGCCCAAGACACCGCCCAGTTGGGGGCCCACCATCAGCCCGGCGCCGAAAGCCAGCGTGGCCACCCCGAAGGCGGCACCGAAGTGCTGGGGAGCCACGGCGTCAGCGATGCGGGCGGCAACGGTGACGGGGACCGCGGTGAAGGCGGTGCCGAACCAGAACGCCGCCACCCACGCCCACGGACGCCAGCCGCCGGCCAGCACCAGCGCGGTAGCGGCCATGAGCACGTACGCCCCGATCATGGCTCGGGAGCGGCCGATGCGGTCAGCCAAGGGACCGAACAATGGTCCGCCGGCCATGGTGCCCAACCCGAACAACGAGAACGCCACCGACGCCGCGGCCTCGCTCATACCTGCGTCCTCTTCCAACGTTGCCACCAGAAACGTGACCATGAGCGCCATCCCGAGGCCGAACAGGCCGTAGGCGCCCAGCAAGGACTTCCAGCCCGGAACCTCACGAAGCACGGCCAGGCCGGCGCGGCGCACCCCGGCATCGGGCGGGTCACGGAACCAGCGCAAGGCACCCAGCGCCACCGGTACGGCCAGCGCCACCTCCACCCGGTACACCCAACGCCAAGCGTCCAGACTCACCGCACTGTCGAGCACGGAGGCGATCACAATGCCGGTGCCGATGCCGGCGCCCACCAGGCCAATGGCGCTGCCCCGCCGGTCCGCCCCCACCTGGGCCACGGCGATGGCCGGGACCGTCACCCATACTCCGGCGGCGAAGAACCCGGTGCAGACCAGGCCCACCACCACCGACGCCAAACCCGGCAGGAACGCCAGCGTCCCCAGCCCCGCCGCGACGCCCACCACCCCCACCCGGGTAACCCGGGAAAGCCCCAGGCGGCCCACCGTCAGGCTCACCACCACGGTGCCCATGAGGTACGCCGCCAGGTTGGCCGAGCCCAACGACCCGGCCCAACTATTGGAAAGACCGAGTTGATCCCGCACGTCGGTGAACAACAGCGAGTACGTGAACCGCCCGAAGGCCTGGGACACGCCGGCGGCGGCCGCGGCCAGGCCCACCACCAAGGCCGGGTGGGGGCGGCGTTGCCCGGTGATCAGAACTCGATCACCAGCCGGCCTCGGGTACCGCCGGCCTCGAGCCGCTGATGGGCCTGGGCCGCCTGTTCCTTGGGGAAGGTGGCCGCCACCCGCAACGTGACCGCACCGGCTTCAACCAGTTGGCGCAATCCGTCCAGCTTGTCCTGCGCCTTCCAATAATCCCGCACCCAGATCGGATGCACGGTGATCCCCCGATCAGCCGGGCCTTTGAACCCTCGCACGGTGGCCATGCGCCCGCCGTCCTTGATGGCCGCGAACAGCGCTGCGTCCTGTACGGAGCCGTCGGCGAGGCCGTCCACGCCGTCCGGCATGACCGCTCGGATGGCGGCGGCCACGTTTGGGCCCCGTTGCACCACCACGTCCGCACCCAGGGCACGGACCAACTCGGTGTCCGCCGGGGAGGCGTCAGCGATGACCCGCAACCCGGCAGCCTTGGCCAACTGTACGGTGTACCCGCCGTAGCAACCTGCGGCCCCCGTCACCGCCAGGGTCTGGCCGGGCTGCAGATCCAGCAGGTCCAGGCCCAACTGAGCGGTGAGCCCGTTCATGGGCAGCGTCGACGCCGCCGTGTCATCCACCCCCGCCGGCACCCGCACCGCTGATTCCGCCGGGACCACCAACAGCTCGCTGTACGCACCGTGGGAGCCATCGGGCAGCACGATGGCCATCACGTGCTCGCCCACCGCCAGCCCGGTCTGCGTGCCCTCACCGATCTGGTCCACCACCCCAGCGGCGTCCATGCCCGGAACATACGGGGAGGTCTGGTCCTTCTGCTGGGCGGCCCGGGCACCGTTGCGGACGTAGGTGTCAGTGGGGTTCACCGTGGCGGCGTTGACCCGGATGCGGATCTTGCCCGGCCCGGCCACCGGATCAGGGACCTCGATGACCTCCAGCGCCTCCGGCCCACCGTGAGAGCGCACCCCGACAACCTTCATGCGTACCTCCTGTGCCCGGGCGCGTGGCCCACCTTGCCGGGCGACCGTAGCCCAAGGGAGCACGGCAACAGCCCAAGGGCGCACGGCAACGAATCCCGCAGCGATCGGGGATCCAACGCCGGCGGGGGTCACGCGGCGGGGAGGGTCAGGCCAGATCCAGCTGCCGGTCAAGCCGCGCGTGAAAGTGTCGGATCCGCAGCTCCTGATAGTCCGCCAGCGTGAGGCTGGAATGCCGGGCGGCGCGCAGGCCCCGCTGCACCCGGGGCAGGTTGTCCATGTCCTGGTCGATGACCATACCCATGCGCTCGAAGCCGGGCGCAACGGTCCAACTCTGGCTCGGCTCGAGCTGGTGCACCGTCGCAACCTGGTAGTCGCCGTCCTCGGGGATGGGGTGCAGCAGCATGATCTCCATCAGGCACTGGTTCGGGTCGCTGCCGTGGGGCCGGAAGCGGTACACGATGGGCACGCTGTAACCCATCCAGGGCGAGAAGTTGGGAAACAGGAAGTACTGGATGGAGTCAAGCAGTTCCGCCTCCGACGCCGCTGACAGGTCGGTGCGCCAGCGCCGCGAGAAGCTGCTGCGGAACTGCTGACCCAACCAGGCCCGCAGCCCGGCTTCATCGAGATCGGCCGGTACCTCCACCCGGTCCGCGGGTGGCAGGAGGCGCTGCACCATGGCGGCCATCTCGGCGGCGGGAACCTTGCCGATCAGGGCGCTGGCCGGCACTGCGATGGCCTGCAGCAGCCGCGACACGTTGGGGCCGAAGGCGTCGTACTGCATCTCGAAATCGTTGGCAAACCGCACAGTATGGGGGTGGGTGGTCGACACGTGGTAGCCCTCGAGAAAGGCTTCCAGCGTGGTTTTCCAGTTGGCCGCCACCACCTGGGCGGCGTGGGCCGAGACATACCGTTCGGTCAACGGATGCTGGGCGAAGTGCTCCTCGAGCGGCGTGCTGAAGGTTTCGAACGGCTCGGGGTCCGGGCCGGGGTGCACGAACACGAAGCCCTGCCAGATAGCGACCCGGGCCTGGGGCAGGCACATTTGGGTGACGTCAACGTGAGGGAAATCCCACGCCGCCGGCATGCCCCGGAACTCGCCGTCGATGCCCCAGGCGAAACCGTGGAACGGGCACCGGAACACCGCGGTGTTGCCCGATCGCTCCACCAGCGCCGTGCCGCGGTGCAGGCAACTGTTGTGGAAGGCTGAGATGGTGTCCGGCGCCGACCGCACCACGATGAGGCTGAGATCGCCCACCTCGTAGAGCAAGTGGTCCCCCACCTCGGGCAGGTTCTCGACCCGACAGGCCATCTGCCACACGTTGGACCACAGCAGCCGGTGCTCCAACTCGGCAAACTCCACGGTATGGTAGCGGGCCAGGTCGATGGGTCGGGCGACGTCAAGGCCAGCGTCGAACCCGTCCTCACCGTGACGGCGCAAAACTTCAATGGTTTCGGTGCGGTCGGCGTCCAAGACTGACTGGTACGTCAGGCCGGTGGGTGAGCGGGTCTCGTTCGCTGCCATGAATCGTTGAACCCCTCAGACTCAGCGGAACGCCGGGATGACGGTTTGGGCGATGAGCGTGGTGTTCTGCTCCACGTATTCCGGCGGGCAACCGTGGGAGAACATCACGGTGCGGGCCCCAGCGTCGATGTACTCCTGCAGGCGTTTGATGCAGTCTTCCGGGGACCCGGCGATGGTGTACTTCTCCACCATCTTGGAGAAATCCTGGTTGTACTGGCGTGACAGCTGCTGGTTGGCCAGATCCAACGCGGTGGCCCGGTCCTCGTGCACACAGGTGAAGATGAACAACCCGCCCTGCACCGTACCGGCCGGTCGGTCGGCTTCCTCGGTGAAGGCCGCGATCTTGGTCATGGAGTCCGCCAACATCTCCGGGGTGTACATGTAAGGTAGCCATCCCTCGGCGTGGCGGGCGGCGCGGCGCATGGCCACGTCCTTGCGACCGGCCACCCAGAACGGCACCCGCGGCTGCTGCACCCCGCGGGGCGAGATGGAGAACCCATCGAGCTTGGTGAAGCGGCCGTCGAAGTGCACGTCCTTCTCCCGCAACAACAGGTCGAGAACCTCCAGCGCCTCGTCGGTGCGGGCCCCGCGTTGTTTGACCGGCACCCCCACCGCGTCGAACTCCTTGGGGAACTCACCTCCCACGCCCACGCCCAGGCTGAAGCGCCCGTCGGACACCACGTCCAGCACCGACACCTGCTTGGCCAGCAACGCCGCCGGGTACAACGGCACCAACACGATGCCGCTCATCAGCTTGATGCGCTCGGTGGCCCCCGCCGCCGCGGCCAAAGACACCATGTTGTTGCCGACGGGGCCGTGGAACATGATGTGCTCGCCCGTCAGAAGGTAGTCGTAACCGAGATCCTCGGCCCGCCGTGCCTCCTGCTTGGCGCCGCCCAACAACCGGCACGAGATTCCGAACTCAATGGCGTCACTCACCCTGCGCTCCTTCTGACTGGTGCCGGCCAGTTTCACACATCGCGCCGGGACCGGGTTCGGCTGATCCTGCGCCGGGTGGCGTAACCTGCAGCATGGATCGTCGGGGTTTCGGGGAGTGAAGATGTTCGACACCATCATCAAGGGCGGCACCATCGTGGACGGCACCGGTGCGCCGTCTTTCACCGGTGACGTGGCCATCACGGACGGGCACATCGTCGAGATCGGCGCGGTCCACGGCGGCGCCCACCGGGTCCTTGATGCTGATGGGGCCGTGGTCACGCCGGGCTGGGTCGATGCCCACACCCACTACGACGGCCAGGTCACCTGGGACGACCAACTCGAAGGATCCAGCGCCAACGGGGTCACCACCATCGTGATGGGCAACTGCGGGGTGGGCTTCGCGCCGGTCCCGCCCAATGGTGTCACCGACCTGATCGATCTCATGGAAGGCGTGGAAGACATCCCCGGCACCGCGCTATACGAGGGCATGCCGTGGGGCGAGTGGGAGTCCTTCCCCGAGTACCTGGCCTTCCTGGACCGCCGCCAGTGGACCGTTGACGTGGCGGCGCAACTGGCGCACGGGGCGCTGCGGTTCTATGTCATGGGCGAGCGGGCCGTGCGCTCCAAGGACTGCACCGCGGCGGACCTGCAGGAGATGTCCGCCCTGGTGCAACAGGCCGTCGAGGCCGGCGCCGCGGGCTTCTCCACCTCCCGCATTCGGGGTCATCGGGCCATGTCGGGCTTCGCCGTCCCCGGCACCTTTGCCCCCGAGGAGGAGCTGGCCGCCATCGCCCGGGCCATCCGTGACGGCGGGGGCGCGGTGTTCCAGGCCATTCCGGCGAGCGCGGTGGGCGAATACATGGGACCCAAGCGGGAACAGGCCACGGTGGCCGAAGAGGTCCGCATGTTCGGGCGGATGTCCCGTGAGACCGGGCTACGTTTCACGTTCTCCACGTTCCAGACCGATCAGCCCGAAGACGGCTGGCGTCACGCCTTGCAGATCTCCGCTGAGGAGAACGCCGCCGGCGCGCAGCTGCACCCGATGATCGCCCCGCGCGGTGGCACCGTGCTCACCACGCTGCGGGGCTACCACCTGTTCATGCAGCGCCCCACGTTCCTGCGGCTCAAGGGGCTGCCGTTGCCGCAACTGGTGGCCGAACTGGCCAGGCCCGAGATCAAGGCGGCCATCCTGCAGGAGACCGACGTGCGTGACGAACGCCCCGGCTCCATGGAGAACGCGCTTCCCTCGTTGTTCCTGACGTCCCTTGACCGCACGTTCCCGATGACGGACCCCATCGATTACGAGCCGGTGCCGTCTTTGGCGTTGTCGGCCCGGGCCGGCGCCGCGGGACGCGACCGCTTCGAGTACCTCTACGACTTCCTGCTGGGCGACCAGGGGCGGGCGGTGGGCGTGGTGTTCGGCGTCAACTACGTGGACGGCAACCTCGACGCCTGCCGGGAGATGCTGCTGGACCCCAACACCGTCTCGGGCCTGTCCGATGCCGGTGCCCACGTCAACTTCATCTGTGACATGTCCAACCCCACGTTCCATCTGACCCACTGGGTTCGGGACCGCACCCGGGGCGAGCGGTTGCCCATCGAGGCCGTGGTCGCCAAGGCCACCGGCGTACCGGCCCGGCTGTACGGGTTCACCGACCGTGGCACGCTGCAGGTGGGTCAACGGGCCGACATCAACATCGTGGATCTCGACCGGTTGCACATCGACATCCCCCGGCTGCGCAACGACCTGCCGGCGGGCGGGCAGCGGTTCGTGCAGCTGGCCAGCGGCTATGTGGCCACCATCGTCAATGGGGTCACCGTGCGACAGGGCGACGTCGACACCGGCGCCCGCCCCGGCCGGGTGGTCCGCCCCACCCGCTGACCGAACCCGCCCGGAGTGGGTGCGGGCTATCGGCCGACGGTGCGCGCCGCGCGGTTGCGACGGCGCATGGTCCACAACAGGCCCAGCAGCACGGCGCTGCTCAACGCGGCCCCGCCGAGCACCAGACCGATCACGGTGCGGGTGTTGTCCCGCGTGATGAGATCCGAAGCGGACCGGGCATCCTCACCGGTGCCAGGGTTGGGGACCGCTCCTGCGCCGCGGCGGCGTCGAACCGTGCCGCCATGAAATACGGGGAACGGGCGCCGTAAAACTCCAGCATCTCCGGCGTGGAGGCATCGATGTCGAACCCGTTCGATTCCGCCCATTCAGCGACCTCGGTTCCGCCGCCTTTGAGGATGGTCACATCGAGGCTGTCGATGCGAACCTCCCGGAGCACCTCCACCTGACTCTCGTCGGAGCCCGCCGAGACGGCCTGCGGAACCCCTTCCGGTTGCGGGTTGATCTCTCGCTGGAGCCGTTGAAGTGTCCAGTCCCCGGCGCGTTCCACGGTGATCGGTTCTGAGAGCAGGGGAAGGATGGACCCGAAGCTCTCCTGGTCCGAGGCGAACTCGAAGCTGGTGATGTAGTGCTCGTAGCCGTTGTCCCAAGCAGCGAGCGTGGAGGTACGCACCAACTGCACGGCCCCGTTGGCGGCGATCAAGCCACCGCAGGCACCGGCCGGTTCCGCCACCCCACCAGCAGCCCGCCGGCCACCACCAGAACCGCCACCCGTCTCGATACCCGCATGCTCGATCTGGCCATTTCGTCCACCCTTCATCCCGCTGGTTGGATGATTGGACGATCGACCGTCTGGAGCCGGTTCCCGAAGGTTCAGATCAAATCGTGAATGAAAGGTTGCGGGCCACCGCCGCGGCGAGGGACCGATCACCGCCGAGCGTCACCCGACCGTCAGCCAACGGGCCCTCGGGATCGATCCGACCGCAGCACAGCACCATGAACGTGGCGAAATCCACGGTGACCTCACAGGTGGGATCGGTCAGCTCGGCCACCACCTGGGCCCGGCCTTCGATCACCGCGTGCAGATCCCGGGCGTTCGGCCCGGTCACATGCACGGTGACCGACGCGCCGTCGCGCAGGCCGGCTCGTTTGCCCACCAGGTACCCGAAGGCGATGTGGGCCTCGTTCAGCGACACCACCGGACCGCGGCCCTCCAAATGGCCCGGTCGTCCCAGCGGGACCCGCACGTCTTGCTCATGGGCCCAGGTGTCAAAGATGCGGATCTCCATGTAGCGCCGGTAGGGGCCGACCCCCGCCGGTGACCAGCCGATCTGCTCCAAGCCGGCCTCGCCCATCTGTTGCAGTTGCGCCGCCCGCCGTTCGGTGATGGCCTCGAACGCGCCAAGCACCTCGGCCCCGCTTTGACGGCGCAGGTCCTTGATCACGGCGCCGATCTCATCAAAGGGCGGTTGGGGCGACGGGGTCCAGTCAGCGAAGCCGGTCTCGGCCGCGGTGAGATGGATCAACGCGTCCTTGCAGGCCCAGCCGGGGCACAACGACGGTGCGTTCCATGCGTCCTCGTCCAGCGTGCGGCCCAGCTCCAGCCACGACGACCAGCATTCCCTGAACGCCGCCACGATGTCCGGGCCGGAGGTCGAAGCAGCAACGGGGAGAGCGCTCATCTGCCGGACCGTAGCGCCTGGGATCGCCGGACGGGTACGGATCGCTCGACGCTGGTTTCTCGCCAAGTGCACATGTCAAACGTCGAGCGGCGCCAAAACGACCGAACGGGCCGGGCCCGCCGAGGCGAACCCGACCCGTTCCGGTCAGATCAAGGTTGAATCGGTTGGATCAGGCTGACACGATCAGCCGCGACCGTGACGGAGCAGCTTGCCGGGAACCTCGCCGGTGCACTCGCCGTCGGTGAAGGTCTCGACGCCGTTGACCATGATGTGGCGATAGCCCTTGGCCCGCTGCACCCGGCGCCACTCGCCACCGGGCAGGTCGTAGACCGCCTCGCCAACCCACGGCGGGTCGATGGCCAACTCGTCGAGGTCGTACACCAGGACGTCGGCCGGGGCGCCCTCACGCAGAATGCCACGATCCTTGAAGCCTGCCGCGTGCGCCGCCAGGGCGGACATGCGGTAGTGGGCTTCTTCCAGCGTGATCTTCTTCTCGTCCCGCACCATCCAGGCCAGGAAGTCCGTGGTCCAGGCGCCGCCGGTGAAGAACTTGGTGTGGGCACCACCGTCGGACACGCCGGGGATGGTGTACGGCGAGTCGGTGTACACGCCGGCCATGTGGTCGATGTTGTAGTTCGGACCCTCACCCATGAACTCGGTCTTGAGATCGGTCATGAGAGACAGGTCCAACATGACGTCGATGTAGTGCTTGCCCTCGTCCTCGGCGATCTGACCGAGGGACTTGCCCACGTACTTCTGCATGTCCTCACGACGCGACACACCAGAGACCATGAGCTTCTGGGGGGGACCACCAACGGCGAGCTGCGTCTGGGAGAACAAGGTGTTGGCCACCTCGGTCTCCTTGCGCAGACGCTCCCGGATGGCCGGGTCGTTCATCTTGACCATCTTCTCTTCCAGCGTGCCGGTGGTGGCTTCGCGCCAGGCCGGGCTGGAGTCATACAGGTTCCAGGTGTCCAGGGAGAACTGGAAGCCGGTACGGATGGTGGCACCCTGGCCGTAGATCTGCAGGCCGTCCTTGTGGGCTTGGTCCAGCCACTCGAGACGCTCCTGATACACCCGGGGGTTCTTCTGGGAGACGGGCACCACGTTGTCGATGATCGGACGACGGGCCACCTCGGCCAGCCGCAGCTTGAAGTCGAGATCCTCGCGGAAGTTCGGGTCGGCGTCGGTGGCCTGGGTGAGCTGGATGAAGCCCTCATCACGCTCCCGCAGCACCTCGGCCAAACAGAAGATGTCCTCGTCGCACATGGTGTCTGTGACCATGGGGGAACCGTCGAAGTCGGCTTGGGTGGAGTTCTCGCCGAGGCGCTGGATGGAGAAGCCGCACAGGCCGGCGTCCATGCCCTCGTGCAGCAGGCGCTGCATCTCCTTGCGCTCGGCCTGGGTGGCGGGGCGGGTCTTGGCGCCCTCGAGGCCCATGACGTAGATCATGAGCGAGGCGGTGGGCATGTACTGCAGCACGTTCACGCCGAGGGGGGCGCGCTCGAGGCTGTCGAGGTACTCGGGGATGGTCTCCCAGTCCCACTTGGGCAGGAACCCTTCACGCATGGCTTCCATGGGGATGGCCTCGGTGCGGACCATGGTCAGCATCGACCGCTCACGGAAATCGGGCTTGCAGGGTGCGAAACCGAACCCGCAGTTGCCCAGCACCACCGAGGTGACACCGTGCCAGCTGGAGATGGAGCACCACGGATCCCACCGGACCTGGGCGTCGTAGTGGGTGTGCAGGTCAATGGCGCCGGGGGCCACGACGCAGCCGCCGGCGTCGATCACCTTATCGGCACTGCCCTTGGCCCGGCCACCGATCTGAGCGATGCGGCCATCCTTGATCCACAGGTCACCGCGGTATCGCGGTACCCGAGTCCCGTCAACGATGGTGCCGTCTTTGATATGGACGTCGTACTGCGTCGTCACGTTCGCAAACCCCCTTGATTTGACTGACGTGTCAAGACTACCGCGCCGGCGGCCAGCGAGACAGATGAACGGCCCCTGATCGTCAGGATTCTCACCGGCGTTCGGATTCTTGTCGACCCGCCCTGCGATACCGTGCGGGCGTCGATGGGGGCCGTGATGAACAGCAGATCCGAACCGGTCAGCCGCCAGGCATGGCTGGCCCTGGGCGTGGCCACGCTGGTCTCGTTCCTGGTCGTGGTTGATGTTTCCGTGGTCAACGTGGCTTTTCACACCATCCGGGAGGACCTGGGCTCAACCGACGCGCAATTGGGCTGGATCGTGTCGGGCTACAACATCGGGGTGGCGGCGCTGCTGCTGTTGGGCGGGCGCCTGGCGGACAGCATCGGCCGCAAGAAGGTCTTCCTGCCCGGGGTGGCGCTGTTCCTGTTGGGCTCGCTGCTCTGCGGGGTGGCACCCAACGCCTCGCTGTTGATCGCCGCCCGGGTGCTGCAGGCCGCCGGCGGAGCGGTGGTCATGCCAGCTTCGTTGGCGTTGGTGCTGCCGGAGTTCCCACTTTCCCGACGCTCCATGGCGGTGGGGTTCTGGGGGGCTACGGCGTCTTTGGGCGGCGCCTTCGGACCGTCGCTGGGATCCCTGCTGATCGGGCTGGGCTCGTGGCGCTGGATCTTCTTCATCAACGTGCCGCTCTGCCTGTTGGTGCTGTTCCTGGGCAGGCGCATCTTCCACGAATCCCGCAACCCCGACGCCACCGGCCGCATGGACCTGCTGGGCATACCCATCGGTACAGCCGGGGTGGCGTTGGTGATGTTCGCCATCGTGCGCAGCGAGTCGTGGGGGCTGACCAATGCCAAGACATGGGGAATGGCGGCGGTGGGCCTGGCGCTGCTGGGCTGGTTGTGGTGGCGTTCGGCCCATCATCCCGAGCCGATGTTGGACCTGACGCTGTTCCGACACCGTTCCTTCGCCAGCTGCAACGGGGCGGTGGCGCTGTATTCCTTGGGGTTCACGTCGGGTTTCCTGTTGAACTCGCTGTTCCTGCAGGAGCTGTGGGGCCTTTCGCTGCGTCAGACGGCGTTGGCTCTCACGCCCAGCCCGTTGCTGGCCACGGTGGTGTCGATGGTGGCCGGTCGATGGGCGGACCGCTACGGGCATCGCTGGCTGATCAGCGTCGGGTCATTGGGCCTGGCCATCCCGCCGTTCATCTACCTCTTCGTGCTGAGCGAGGACCCCCGGGTGTGGACCGCCTACGTGCCGCTCAGCCTCATCAGCGGTCTCGGCACCGGGCTGTCGGTGGCGCAGTGGTTCAGCGCCGCGGTGTCCGACGTGGGCCCGGCCCGCTTCGGGGTGGCCAACGCCACGTTGCGCACGGTCATGCAGGTGTTTTTCGGGGTGGGCACCTCGGTGATCATCGCCTTGCTGGCCAGCGCCGAGGGACTGGTCGGCTTTCAGCGGGGTTGGGTGTGGGTCAGTGCCACCATGGCCGCCTGCGCCGTGGTCACCCTGGCCACGTTCCCGGCGGGCTCATCCTCGGGGCGGGCGGAGAGCCGGGCGGCCGCGGGGCCACCGTCGTCCGACGCGGCACCGCTGCGAGCCGAACCTGCGGGCGCGACCTGAGAACCGGCTCAAGCTTCGTTGAACAACGCCGGTAGGTCCTTGTCGCTGGTGGCCAGCACCCGGTCCAGCCAGCGGTGCACGTGCTGGGCCCCGCCCTCGTTGCGACCGAAGAGCAACTCCGTTCGGGCCCTGCTGCGCAGCGAACGTTGGATCTTCAGGCCGGTGTGGTAATCCTCGTCACGCACCACCGACAACAGGAAATCGATCTGCTTGTCAACCAAAGAGGCGAAACCCGGATCATCGACAACATCCGGTGAAATGAAGTCAAGGTGGGTGATGGAGGATTCGGCGTCCGCACCGGGGAAGATGCGGGCCACCTGGTACATGCGGGTGGACCCAACCCGGAACCCGGCCACGGATGCGTGAGGGAAGATGGACCACACGCCGCCGATCATGTCCGTCACGGCCCATTCATCCTCCGGGAGATCAGCGAGCTTGGCCGCCTTGTCCGACGGTGAGGCGATGCGCTGATGAGGTCCGAAGGGATGGAACACCGCGTCCGGGGAAATGGTCTCGCCGAAACTATTCCGGTGCAATTGCGGCAGATGGTAGAAGTCTACGTACCCGTCGAAGGCCACCTTCCAGTTGGGTCCATGGAGCACCCGCCGGCCGTGATGGACCATGCCGGCCAGACCCAGAAAGTCCAGCACCTTGTCGTATCCGCCGAGGAACGTGTCGATGTCGAGCGTGGGGTTCGATGACAGGTTGACCCACACGATGCCGGCCCGTTCGGCACAGGGCAACTCCACCAGACCCAGCGTGTCCCGGTCGATCTCGCCGAAATCCGCTTCCCGGAAGATACCAACCAGTTTGCCGGCGCAGTCATAGCTCCAGCCGTGGTAGGGACAGGTGAACCGGCGGGCCTGGCCGTTACCATCTTCCACCAACATCGAGCCCCGGTGGCTGCACATGTTCACAAACGCCCGCACCGTTCTGTTCGGGTCCCGACACAACAGAACCGGCGTGTCGAGCACGTCCATGGCCTTGTAGTCATAGGGTTCGCGCAGCTCAGCGGTGAGACCCAGGGCCAGCGGCAGACGCTTGAAGATCAGATCGACCTCGCGCTGCCAGCGATCGGGATCGAAGTAGTTCGAGGCCGGGATAGCAGTGATGGCGTCGGCGCGGGCGGTGGTGCCGCGCCGGTGATGATCGATGTTGATTCGGGTCATCTCCACCAGACGGTCACGGCTCATGCCTGCAGCGTAGTTGGGGGCGCTACGTTCGCTTCCGTGGACCTTGGGGCGGGAAACGTGGTCAGCGCGGCCGACGTGGACGCCGCCGCGGCCCGCATCGCCGGGCGGGTGGTGCGAACGCCCTTGGCCCGATCCCACACCCTGTCGGAGATCACCGGGGCCGATGTGTTCGTGAAGTTCGAGAACCTGCAGTTCACCGCGTCGTTCAAGGAGCGAGGCGCGCTGAACCGGTTGCTGCTGCTGCCGGCGGGGGTGGCGGGGGTGGCGGCGGCCTCGGCGGGGAACTTCGCCCAAGGGGTGGCCCATCACGCCGCGGTGTTGGGGCTGCCGGCGTTGATCGTGATGCCGGCCAACACGCCTGTCACCAAACAGGCCCGCACCGCGGTGTTGGGGGCGGAGGTGGTGTTGGCCGGGGAGAGCTTCGAGGACGCTTGGGTCCATGCCGAGGAGCTGGCCCGGGTCCGGGGTTATACCCTGCTGTCACCGTTCGATGACCACGATGTGATCGCCGGGCAGGGCACGATCGCCTTGGAGATGCTGGTCGACGCCGACGCCGACGGCACCCCCCTTGAGGTGTTGGTGGTTCCCGTCGGTGGCGGTGGCCTACTGGCCGGTATGGCGGTGGCCGCCCGGGCGATGGCGCCGGCGGTGGAGCTGGTCGGGGTCCAGACCGAGCGGTATCCCGGGGTGTACAACCACATCACCGGGCACACGCTGGCCGTTGGTGGGCCGACCATCGCCGAGGGCATCGCGGTGGGGCGACCGGGTACCCGCACCTGCGCCCTGATCGCCCGTCTGGCGGACCGGGTGGAGGTGGTGTCGGAGGCCTGCATCGAGCGGGCCGTCGGGCTCTACCTGGAGATCGAAAAGACCGTGGCCGAAGGCGCCGGGGCGGTACCGCTGGCCGAGCTCCTGGAACATCCCGATCGGTATGCCGGGCGGCGGGTGGGTTTGGTGTTGAGCGGGGGGAACATCGACCTGCGGCAATTGGCGTCGGTCAGCCTGCGGGCGTTGGTGCGCAGCGGCCGGCTGAGCACATTCTGGGTGGAGGTCGACGATCGCCCCGGTTCGCTGGGCCGGCTTTCCAGCACCGTGGGCAAGTTGGGCGGCAACATCGTGGAGGTGACCCATCGGCGCCTGGAGCTGGCAGTGCATGCCCGAGCCACCGAGGTGGAGCTCAGCGTCGAAACCGCCGACCAGGCTCACCTGGGCCGGGTCCTGGACGGCTTGGTCGCGGCCGGCTACTACGTCAGCCTTCCTGCTGCTCACCGTCAGCACTGGCCAAGCCCTCCTTCGCAGTAGGCCGCTCCGGAGCCGCCGCCAGCTTGACCAGGTCCCGGAACCCGCGCCGCCGAGCGACCCAATGGCCGGGGTGACGGATGCCGGTCGGGGAGTCGCGGAGCGGGGATCGCTCGTCGAACCAGACGGCAGACGCCCGGAGAGCCCACTGGAGCGATGGTCGGGTGACCCGGCTCGGGCTCGGGCTCGGGCTCGGGCTCGGGCTCGGGCTCGAAACATGGCTGACCCCGATCCCCGTCCCGCGGCCAAATCGACCAGCGGCCCCGCTCAGTGACCGATCCGCCACTCAGCCGCAAAACGACGAATCGACGTCGAATCGACCCTATGCCCGCCCGTACAGGCATATCCCCAGCTCAGATGGCCTTTTGTGGGGATTGGCGGGAGGGAAGCCCGCATCGTGCAAGACTCGTGCCGACACCCACGATCGCGAGAGGACCCGATGAGCGCCTACGTCATCGATGATCGGGAGACGCCCCGTTTCCGGGTCAATCGGGCCGCCATGGTGGAACCCGAGGTGCTGGCCCAGGAACGGGCCAAGATCTTCGACACCTGCTGGCTGTACGTGGGTCACCAGTCCGAGGTGGCCAACCAGCACGACTTCCGTACCCGACGGGTAGGGGGCCGGCCCATCATCATGACCCGGGACGCCACTGGGGCGGTGCGGGTCTTCGTGAACTCCTGCCCTCACCGCGGGATGGCAGTGGAGACCCGCTCGGAGGGCCACGGCCGGTTCCTCAAGTGCTTCTACCACGGCTGGAGCTTTGACACCGGCGGCGAGTTGGTGGCCATGCCCGACGATGAGGCCTACGGACCAAACTTCGATCGCCACAACCTGTGCCTGCCCCGCCCGCCGCGGGTAGAGAGCTACCGGGGGTTTGTGTTCCTGAACTGGTCCGCCACCGGACCCGATCTGGACACGTACCTCGGCAACTCGAAGCCCATCATCGATCTGGTGGCGGACCAGTCCGAGCACGGCATGTCCGTACTGGGGGGTACGCACCTGTACTCGATGCGGGCCAACTGGAAGCTGCTGGTGGAAAACAGCTTCGACGCCTATCACGCCATGACCACCCATCAGCGTTACGTCGAGATGATCAAGGCCTCCGGTCGGGACTTCAGCCGACGCCAGGTGGGCCCGGCTGCGGCGGGGGTGGCCCGGCGGGGTCCGCTGGATCTGGGCAACGGGCACGCCGTCACCGGCAGTGTCGACACCAGCGAGGGTGAGGTGCTGGGGGCGTTGGGCCGGGCCTTCCCCAACGACGCGGTGAAGGAGCAGCACAAAGGTCGCCGGGCCCGGCTGGTGGAGCTGTACGGCGAGGCGTGGACCAACCGGATCCTGGGTGGGCGCAACCATTTGATCTTTCCCAACCTGTTCATCATCGATCTGGTGATGGGTTGCACCATCCGCACCTTTTATCCTGACAGCCCCGATTATATGGAGATCACCGCCTGGGAGCTGGTGCCCAACGGTGAGCCCGAAGCGCTTCGACAGCTGCGCATGGGGAACTTCCTCACGTTCTGGGGGCCGGCCGGGCTGGCCACACCGGATGACGTTGAGGCGCTGGAGCGTTGTCAGAAGGGCTTCGCGGCGTACCAGGCGGCGCCGTGGAATGACATCTCGCGCGGTATGGCCGGTAGCCAGATCAACAGCGAGGCCCAGATGCGGGTGTTCTGGCGCCGCTGGAATGAGCTGATCACCGGGGAGTCGCTGCCGCCGGAGACCAGCGTGCTGTTCGATCCGGCCACCGATGGTCGCCCGGCGGCACTTGGCCCCGCGGCCCGCTGACCATGGCCATCACCGACATGAACCACTTCGGCCCCGTTGGCGGTTGCAGTACCGAGCTGCGCCTGGCGGTGGAGGATTTCCTCTATCACGAGGCCGAGCTGCTGGACAGTTGGCAGCTGGATCGTTGGCTGGCATTGTTCACCGAGGAATGTAGCTTTCTCATCCCGGCCACCGACCGGCCCCACGGCGACCCGTTCAAGGAGCTGTTCCTGGTCCAGGACGACCGGTTCCTGCTGGAACAACGGGTGGAGTCGCTGATGACCAAGACCGCCTGGGCTGAGTCGCCCCATTCCACCACCCGCCGTTTGATCTCCAACGTCCGGGCCACCCACCTGGGCGAGGGGGCGGTCGAAGTACGGGCCAACTTCATCGTCACGCGGGCCCGCCAGTCCACCGTGGACACCTACCCGGGGCACTACGAGATGCTGCTGGAGGCGGGCGGAGACGCCGGGTTCCGCATCCGCATGCGCAAGGCGGTGTTGGCCCTGGAGGAACTGCGTCCCCACGGTCGCATCAGCATCATCCTGTAGGGGACTGGCAGACTGCGGCCCATGGCTCACCCCAACGATCTCGATTCCCGGCCACTGCTCGACCCCGAGGCGGTGGCAGCGCTGGCCAACTTCCCGTTCGATCTGGGTTCTCTGTCCGATGAGACCCTGCCCACCCTCCGGGCCACCATGGCCGCCGCCCCTCCCCTGCCCGTCTCCGGCGAAGTGGACGTCACCGTGCACGACGTGGGCGGCACCGACGGGGTGACGGTGCGGGTGCATCGGCCTCAAGCGGCGGGGCGGGACCTCAAGCCGTGTGTGTACTGGATGCACGGCGGCGGCATGGTGTTGGGCAGCGCCGCCGGTGACGATGCCCGCTTTGACAAGTGGTGCCGGCAGCTCGACATCATCGGCGTGTCGGTGGAGTATCGCCTGGCCCCCGAGACGCCCTACCCCGGGCCGATGGAGGATTCCTACGCCGGGCTGAAATGGACCTTTGAGAACGCCGCGTCGTTGGGCATCGATCCCGCCCGCATCGGCATCGGCGGGGCCAGTGCAGGAGCCGGGCTGGCCGCCGGACTGGCATTGCTGACCCGGGACCGGGGCCAGGTGCCGTTGCAGTTCCAGCTTCTGATCTACCCGATGATCGATGACCGTCAGATCTCCCCCTCCAGTCACTGGCCCGACCCGGTATGGCCCCCGTCGGCCAACAGCTACGGCTGGGGTGCGTACCTGCGGGGCCAGCAGCCCGGCGGGCCCGATGTTCCCATTTACGCCGCCCCGGCCCGCGCCACCGACCTGGCCGGCCTGCCCGCCACGCTGATCTCGGTGGGGGCCATCGACGGGTTCTCCGACGAGGACATCGACTACGCCCTGCGCCTACGCCACGCCGGGGTGCCGGTGGAGCTGCACGTCTACCCCGGCGCCCCGCACGGCTTCGATTCCCTACTGCCCGGTATGGCCATCTCGCGTCGGGCCCGCCGTGACATGGAGGACTGGCTGGCCGGCCAGGTGGGTTGAGCCGCGGCTGGGGGACAGTGCGACCGGGGCGGTGGGAGGCCGGGAGCCGGGCGCATCCGGGGAGCGGTCCCGGGCACGGTAGGGTCACCGGTTCGTCGCCGACGCAACGAGGTGAACATGTCGCTGAACCGTGGACGCCCGCTGACGGTGATGCCCGGGCCGTCCGTCATCCCCGACCGGGTGCTGGCGGCCATGCACCGCGCCATGCCCAACATCTACGAGGGCGAGCTCATTGACTTGTCGATGCGGGTCCTGGAGCAACTTCCCGGCCTGGCCCGCACCACGGCCGAGGCGTTCGTGGCCATATCGAACGGTCACGGCGCCTGGGAGATGGCGCTGACCAACACCCTCTCCCGGGGCGACACCGTGCTGGTGGCGGAGTCCGGCCGTTTCGCCCGCGGCTGGGGCGAGATGGCCGCGGTAAGTGGCATCCGGGTGCTGACCCTGCCCGGCACCGAGCGCACCGCAGTCGATCCCGCCGCCTTGGAAGAACGCCTGCAGGCCGACACCGCCCGCGAGATCGCCGCCGTGCTGGTGGTGCAGGTGGACACGGCCAGCTCAGTGCGCAACGACATCCCCGCCCTCCGCCGGGCCATGGACGCCGCTGATCATCCCGCCATGTTGTTCGTGGACTGCATCGCCTCGCTGGGATGCGAACCGTACGAGATGGACGCCTGGGGGGTGGATCTCACCGTGGGCGCCTCGCAGAAGGGGCTGATGGTGCCGCCGGGGCTGGGCTTCGTGTGGGCCGGTGAGCGGGCCCGCCAAGCCCACGCCCACGCCGATCTGCGCACCGGGTATTGGGATTGGACCGCCCGCTCCAACCCCGAGGTCCACTATCGGCGCTACTGCGGCACCCCGCCGATCTCCCACCTCTACGCCATGGCCGAAGCGTTGAGCATGATCGCCGAAGAGCGCCTGGAAAATGTCTGGGCCCGTCATGTGGTAATGGCCGACGCCGTACGGGCCGCGGTCTGTGCCTGGTCCACCCCAGGTGGGCTCGAGCTCAACATCACCGATCCCGCGGCCCGCTCCAACGCCGTGACCACCATCCGCACCGGTTCGATCGATGTCGACGCATTGCAGCGACTGTGCGGGGAGCAGGCCGGCCTCACCCTCGGGCTGGGTTTGAGCGACACCGATGCCACGTTCCGCATCGGGCACATGGGCCACATGAACCCGCCCATGGTGCTGGGCGCGCTGGGCACCATCGAGGCCGCCCTCGGCGCGTTGGATGCGCCCATGGCTGGTTCGGGGGTCGCCGCCGCCAGCGCCGTCATCGCCACCGCCCTGCGCCACGGGACTTGAACAGGGCGCGCTGGTCGGCGCACCGCTAAGGGTGGCGGCCCGCAAGCCAACCCGGCGGCGACGTTCGCCGTGCAAACGAGTTGGTACGCGACTCTGCACAACGACACGCTCGATTCGCTGCACACCTTCTTCGAGGGAACCTCAGCGTTCGTCGGTGGCGACACCGGCCGCGCGCTGACGAACGTTGGAAGACGCAGTCGACCTCTGCGAACGCGCCGGCAACATCATGGCCGGTCGACTTGCCCTTACTCATCTGGCCCTCCGATCGGCAACCCACGAGTCAACCGAGCGGGCCGCGGCGCTGCTTCGCACTTTGATCAACTGGTTCGCGGAGCAACGCAACCTGCTCTTCCTCCACATCGCCATCGCCATCACCGGCACCGGCGCCTGGGCCGCCCGTTGTGGCCGCGCCGCCGACGCAGCGCGAATCCTCGGCTTCCTCGACCGCCACGACCCCGGCGGCTGGCAAACCATCGCCGACGTCCGCGACGGGCTCAACGTCTACGTCGCCGGACGTACCGACCCCGGGCCTTGGTTGGCGGAGGGTGCCGCCATGACCCGGGACCAGATGGTGGCGTTCTGCCTGGACCTCCTCAAAGAAGGGTCCGGGCATCAGGCGGTGTGACGAATGAGTGAGCTTGTGGGTGCTCCTTCAGCCGAAGCCCACCAGGTCGGTGAGGTCGATCTGGTCACCAACCGGAAACCCGCCAAAGGAAACGGCCTGCATGGCGCTGAGCACGGAGCGGATCGCCTCCTTGGCCTCATCCACGTTGCCCAGCGTGAGCGCGTCCCTTATGTCCTCGATGTCGACGTCATAGTCACCAAGTGTGTCGTCAAGGTCAAGTTGTGCCAGACCATTCCGAAGCTCGTCCAGGGTCATTGCCTCTTTCATGGCCGCACGGTATGTCTCGAAATCCATGCCCGACCAACGTCTTCCGGCCCGTTTTCGCGGACCGAAAGACCGGCAGCGGTCGGGACCATCTTCCCTGCGCCCGTGGAGCCGGCACCGCCACCCTCCTACCGTCCCTCGAAACCGCATCGGACAACAGCGGTAGAGTGCGCGGCCGGCCATCGTCGCCCGTTCAGGAGCCACCATGTTGTACGAGTTGCGCATCTACACCGCCCACCCGGGCAAGTTGCCGGACCTGATCCGGCGGTTCCGGGATCACACCTGTGAGCTGTTCGAGCGCCACGGCATCACCAACGTGGGGTACTGGACCAACGCCGTGGGCGGACGCAGCGACGAGCTGTGGTACATGTTGGGTTTCCAGGACATGGGCCATCGGGAGAAGGCCTGGGCGGCGTTCGTCGCGGACCCCGACTGGCAGAAGGCCCGGGCCGAGTCCGAGAAGGACGGGCCGCTCGTGGCCTATCTCGAGAACCGCTTCATGAACCCCACCAAGTTCTCAGCGCTGGCTTAGCTGCCATCGCCCGGACCAGGATGAACCGGTGACCACGCCCGCGACCGCGCCCGCCGCCAGCCCCGACCGACCACTCGACCGAGCCGCGGTGCAGGCCCAGGTCGATGCCTGGATCGACGAGAACTGGTCCAACGAGATCACCGTGCGGGAGTGGTGGGCCCGCCTGGCCGGGGCCGGGTATGCCTCCCCCGCGCTGCCGGTGGCCGCTGGCGGTCTGGGCTGGCCACCGGATCTGGCCGCCGCGGTGTTGGCCACGTTGGCCCGTCGCAACGTGCTGGGTCCGCCCGGTGGACTGGGATTGCTGTTGGCGGCGCCCACCATCGGCGTACACGGCACCCCCGAACAGATCGCCCAGTGGGTGCCTTCCATACTTGATGGTACGGTCGGATGGTGCCAGTTGTTCTCCGAGCCCCAGGCCGGTTCGGACCTGGCGGGCTTGCAAACCCGGGCGGAGCGTGATGGTGACGAATGGGTCATCACCGGGCAGAAGGTGTGGACCTCCACCGCGCAGACCGCGGCCCGGGCCATGCTCATCGCCCGTACCGACCCCGATGCTCCCAAGCACCGCGGCATCACCTACTTCGTCATCGACATGGACCAGCCCGGCATCGAGATCCGCCCGCTGCGGGAGATGACCGGCCGGGCCGTGTTCAACGAGGTGTTCATCGACGGGGCCCGCGTCCCCCACGCCAACATCGTCGCCGGACTGGGTGAGGGCTGGAAGGTGGCCAACACCACCCTGGGCTTCGAACGGGCCGGGGTGGGCCACGGCGGCGCCACCTTCACCGCCGCGCTGCCCGGTGAGATGGCCGGTGATCTCGACAAGCCGGCGGCGCCCTTCGTTGGCGTGAAAGGGCCCATCACCGGTGGGGCTGTCGGCCGGCGGCACCTGAAGGCGCTGCTGGAGTTGGCCGACGCCGCCGGTCGCCGCCAGGATCCGGTGGCCCGTCAATGGTTGGCCCGGGTCCACACCGATTACGAGCTGCTGCGGTTCATGGGCTGGAAGGCCAAGATGGTGCCCCGCCAACGAACCGGCGTCGAGGCCAACCTGGCCAAGATCTTCAACTCCCAGGCGGTGGCCAACGCCCGTGACGCCGCGAACCTGCTGTTGGGTCCCGAGGGTCAGTTGTGGGAGTCCGACGGGCACGCCGGCATGTTCCAAGAGATGACCCTGTTCTCGCCGGCCCCGCCGATCTACGCCGGCAGCGACCAGATCCAACGCAACGTCATCGGCGAGCGCGGACTGGGTCTACCCAAGGAGCCGGGCCCGGCGGCGGACACCCCGTGGCGCGATCTACCCAAGAACTGAACCTTTCCCAACAAGCCTCTCCCAACAAGCCTCTCCCGAACAAGCCTCTCCCAACAAGCCTCTCCCAACAAGCAAGGAGCCCTCCATGGGATTGCTCGACAACAAGGTCGCCATCGTCACCGGTGCCGGACGGGGTCTGGGCCGCAGCCACGCCCACCTGCTGGCCGCCGAGGGCGCCTCGGTGGTGGTCAACGACCTGGGCGGTGAGTGGGATGGTGTGGGTTCCGACGCCCGGGCGGCTTCGGAAACCGCAGCGGAGATCGTGACCGCCGGCGGGAAGGCGGTGGCCAACTTCGACGACGTGGCCGATTGGGAGGGCGCCCAACGCATGATCAACCAGGCGGTGGAGACCTACGGGAAACTCGACATCCTGGTCTGCAACGCCGGCTTCGTCCGGGACCGCACGGTTTTCAACATGACGGAGGAGGAATGGGATTCGGTCATCCGGGTGCATCTCAAGGGTCATTTCGTGCCCACCCGTTGGGCCACCGCGTACTGGCGGGAACAGTTCAAGGCCACCGAGAAGCCGGTCAACGGTCGCATCGTGTACACCGCCTCCGAGGCCGGGCTGTACGGCAACGCCGGCCAACCCAACTACTCCGCAGCCAAGGCGGGCATTGTTTCATTGGGCATCGTGGTGGCCCGCGAAATGAAGCGCTATGGGGTCACCTGCAATGTGATCAACCCCCGGGCCCGGACCCGCATGACGGTCAACACCTTCGGGGCCGGCCAGTTCGAGGTCAAGGAGGGCGAGTTCGACGTGAACGATCCCGACAACGTGTCACCGTGGATCGCCTACCTCTGCAGCGACCACGCGTCGGACATCAGCGGTCAGAACTTCGTGCTGGGCGGGGACACGGTGGCCTTGATGGGCGGTTTCACCCGGGCCAGCCGCATCCGCAAGGGCAAGGACCGCTGGACCCCGGCGGAACTGGTGGAGGCCCGGGCCGAGTTGTTCGGTGACCGGCCCACCGGTCCGCCCAAGTTCGGCTGATCGCGCTCGGCCCACAGCGACCGCACCGCGGCGCGGACCGGCTCAGCTTGACGGCACCGGGTTGTCGGCGTTGCCTCTTGAGTCGTCGGCGGGGGCCACCCTGATGGCGTCGGCCAGTCCCTTGAGCGAGGCCACCGCGGGAAAGTCGCCGGCAAGCTGATCGGGCGCAACGCGCTGGTTCAGCTTGGGGCGGCGAAGGCGTTTCGTGGCGTACATGGCGGCATCGGCCCGCTCGAGCACCTGGGAGGCGCTGACATCGCCGGGCTCGACCCGGGCCACGCCCAGGCTGACGCCCACGGGCACCACGAGGTCCTCAACCGTCACCGGCATGCTCAGCTGGGCGACGATCCGCTCGGTAATACCGCGCAGAACGCCCTCGATGGTGGCGTCGGGCACCACCATCACGAACTCGTCGCCGCCGAGACGGGCCACCAGTCCTTCCTTGCCGGCCACCGCGCTCAGCCGCCGAGCCACCGCAACCAGCACCGCGTCGCCGATGTGATGGCCATGGGTGTCGTTGATGTCCTTGAACCCGTCGAGATCGCAGAACACCAAAGCAGCGGTGCGGTTGGCGCGGAGATGCCAGTCGATCTCGGCCAGGAGCCGGGCCCGGTTGGCGAGACCGGTCAGCGAATCGTGCAGGGCGCGGTGCTCGAACTCGTCCTTGAGACCGGCGAGGTCCTGATGCAGCGAGGCATTGGCCAGCGCCGCCGCCGCCTGCGCCGCGAGCACCGCCAGCGCTTCGGAACGGGCATCGCCGGACCCCAACGGGTGGTTCGACCAGGCGATGATGCGCGCCCCCTCCCCCTCTTCTCCCCAGGTCAAGCTGGTGATGGCAGCCCAGAGATGGCCACCCTGCGGTTGGATCCGAAGCTCGAGGTCCGCTTCGTGCCGGGAGAGCACCCGAACCTCCCAAGGGGCAAGCCCGCTCGGCGGGGTCAGCGGCGTCGGGTCAGGGGTCCGATCAAACGGTCTCAACGGGCTCGACGTTTCATCACTGGAGCTATCGCTGGAACTTTCTGACCACGCGTCAATGGACGCATCAGCGGCGGAGGGCCACACCAGCGATGGCTCCGGGCGCGGGGGGACATCGGGGCCATGGCGTGAGGGATCGCCGCCGTCGCGGTGGAGATCGTCCTCAAAGCGTGCGGGCCCGGCCCTGGCGGCAGGTTCCCAGATGCCGCGATGACGGTTCCAGCGCTGCACCACCACCTCGTCGAAGCCCAACGACAACGCGACGGTGGCGGTGCGGCTGAGGATCCGGCGACGATCAGCGCCGATCAGCTCACAGCCGGCGGCGATCAGGCTCGACAGCAACGTGGCCCGGCGTTCGAGGTCCCGGCGCGCTCCTCTGAGGTCGGCCAACTCGGCCAGCAGATACTCGGCCAGATAGCCGGTGGGCAGCCCCACCAACAACAACAGCGCCAGCGGCTCCAGCAAGCTGCCGGGACCGGAACTGGAGGACCACGGGTCGGGCAGTCGCAGGGATGCTCCCAACGCCGCCACCGCCAGCAACCCCCAGGTGAGCGCGGCGCCCGAGAGGCGGAACCGCAAGCTGGCGTGCAGGACACAGAACAGCGGCACGGCGAACAGCAACGAATCGGCCCGGAGACCGAAGCCCATGACCACCGCGCCGGCCAACACCACGTCGAGACCCAGCTCGGCCTGCTCGAATCTGGCCCGGATGGTTTCGCTGCGGGCATGGGCCGCGGCCAGAGACACCGCGCTGGTCACGGACAGGTGGACCAGCGCCAGGCCGACCAGCAGAGCCAGGGGCAGATCTTGGCGGACCCCTCGGGCGTGACGGGAGGCGAGCCCCGCCAACAACACCGCCGCTTCCAACGCCCGCAGCCGCCGCAGCGCCCGGTCGGTCAGCGCCGGCAACCGCCGGCCGTGCGGCGCGGTCCAGTCCTGCGCCTTGTCCCCCGACGCAGAGGACGGGGGCGAATCGACCTCCCCAGGGTCCGCCCCGACGTGATCCGTGTTCGCATCCGCGACCGCGGTCGGGTCTCCGAAACCGGGGCCGCGAGCGGTCATCGGGGTCGTCCGTCGACGGGGCCACGGACACGGCGTCGTTCCGAGCTCAGCGCCGCGGTGCGGGCGTCGAGGTCACGGAAGACCCGGGCGGCCAACACCGGGTTGAGTAGGGGCCCCGGCACCGGGCCGGCTGCCAGGGCACGCTGCAACGCCCGGGCTCGGCGGCCACGGGTGGTGTGCGCGGCCCGGTGGCGCGCCGCTCTCGGATGCAGGCCCCGTTCAATCCACGGATCATGCTGGCTTCCCAGAGCACTGCCCGACAGGGTCAACGCCGCCGCCATGGCCACCGAGACCAGCCCCAGCGGCAACCATCGACCGCTGTCCGCCCACAGCGCCGGATGACCCACGATGGGCACCAGCACGGTGCCGACGCCCACCACCTGTGACGGTTGGACCAGGGCGCTGTCGGGCTGGCCGCTGGCATCGCCGCGGGTGCGGTACACGCCATCTTCGAGCCCGGTGATGCGATGGGTCACGAGGCTGCCATCGTCATTGCGGAACGTGATGACGGTGCCCGCGCCCAGGCCATCGCCGTTGTCAGGGCGGACCACCACCACGTCACCGGCGCGGATCGCGGGGGTCATCGAGGCGCCGCTGATGACTACCGGATGCCAGCCCAACACGGCCACCGGGGCGGCCACCCATAACCCCAACAGCAGCAGGGTGGAGGCTCCGAACAGGCTGAAGAGACCCAGCCAGAACCGTGCGTCGGACCCATAGCGGGTCGGGCCACGGCGACGCCGCGCAGAGGAGGGCCCCATGGTCAGCTCTGCGCCTCCCACGTGAACCCGAAGCCGGACGTCAGACCCTGGGCCAGGTTGTTGTTCTGCACCTCGACACGGAAGCGCACGGTGCGGGTTTCAGCGGCGCCGCCGCCCGGCGGGTCCCAGGTCTGCACCCCCGCGGCGTAGCTGCCGTGGTCGGTCCGGAACCCGTCGATGGTGCCGCTGAACAGGTTGCCGGTCGATACGAAGCTGGTGCAGGTCCCGAAGGCGTCAGCGGTGTCCGCGCCGATGTCTATGACCAGATTGAGGTATTGGCCCAAGGTCCCGGTGGGAGCGGCACCCATGTAGAGCCTGATAGGGGCCACGTCGAGCGTGCCGCTGTAGGTGAGCTCCATGCAGCGGTCGTACACGGTGCCGGGAACGATGTCGGTCAGGTTCATCAGCGAGGTCGTGGCGTCGTTGTCAGCCAGGATCACCGTGGCGGCGTGCACCGAGTTGCCCGCATTGGAAGTGGAGCCCACGAACGCCGCTCGAGAGGTGGCCACCACCAGAAAGGTCACCAGCAGCAGCGATGTGGCAATGGCGGCGAGGCGCGACGCGGTGGCGTTGACCGATGCTCCCTGCCGCTGCGTCGGCCGCCTTCCCTGCTGTGACCTTCCCATGACCGTGGCCTCCCATGGCGCCCCCGGGCGAAGAAGGACGCATTCGACGTGGCACCTGCCTCGCGGTCACCCGGTGTTTGTTCTTCGGAACGCGGTGGGTGGCTCTTGAGCGGCTCAATCGCGGCCCTTGATAGGACGATGGACCGCCCATGGCTCGGATCAAGGCGCTCACCAGCGGGGCCCGGTTGCGGGTCCCACTGGCTCGGGCACCGAGACCCCGGATCCCGCGCTGGGCCGTCTTGGCTCTTGCCGCCGCCACCCTGTTGACGTTCGCGGTCATGGCGCCGACGACGAGCAACGCGGCGTTCGTGTCACAGACGGCCACTGCTGGCAACACCGTGTCTGCCACGGCCGCGTTCCCGCTCTACCTGCAGACGGACGGGCCGGGTGACCGCACCTCGACACCGGTGCTTCCCATGGGTGTCATCAGCCCGACCGTGAGCGCCCTGCCGAACTACGATACCGACCGGGATGTTTTCGCCGGTCTGGTCATTGAAAAGGGTGGCAGCGGCGCGGCGGAGGCCGTCCCGCTCAAGCACCAGAGTTGGTCCTACACCGCCGCGGCGCCCATCGTGTTGGACGAGCCGGTGGCCTTGCACCTCTACTCGTCAATGAAGGACTTCGATCTCACCAACACCGCGGTGCTTGACGCCTTCTTGCTCGATTGCAGCACCGCCGGGACCGGTTGCATCACCATTGCGTTCGCCACCGTCACCGACACGTTCTGGAACGACGGGGTCAACAGCTTCGTGCTCGATACGTTCAGCTTCGGCACCCCGAACCACACAGTGACCATTGGCCGGACCCTGCGGGTGAAGGTGCAATCCAACGCTTTGAGCGATGATCAACACTGGCTGGCGTATGACACCACGACCTATCCCAGCCATCTGAGCCTGGGCGCCTGGTGACCTTCCCGCGGCGCGCTCAGCCCAGACGTGAGGGGATAGCCACGATGGCGTGACCGGGGCACGTGGGGTCGCCGTTCTGGTTGACCACGTCAATATCGAGCTTCACCCGGTGCTCGCCGTCTTCCACCAGCTTCTCGGTGACCTTGCCCACCACGGTCAGCACGTCATTCTTCTGGTTGATGGCCCGGAACTGACAGCCGATCTCGCGGATCTCGGCCTCATCACCGATCCAGGCCTGCAACGAGTTCACAATGTACGCGTAGCGCAGGTTTCCCATACCGAACGCGCCCTGCTCGTTGAGGGCCTTGCGACCGGCCTCATCGTCCATGTGGATGTACACGAACTCATCGTTGACCGCGGCGTAACGGTTCCAGTTCATGAAATCCGTCTTCCGCGACCACGCCGGCAACTCGTCACCGACGTTGACATCCTCGAAGTACAGGTTGATGGCCATGGTCGGGATCCTTCGGTGCAGTCTTCAGAACAAAACAAATTCAGTAGAGGATGGCGGTGGACACACGACGCTTGACCAACTCACCGTGTTGGTTATTCCACTCGAGCTCGCTGAAGGAGAACAGCGTCAAGCCCAAGCGGGTGGGGCGCTCGTCCCAGTCACGCAACCGGTTGCGGGCGGTGATCACATCGCCGGGCCGCATGGCCACACCGTAGGTCTCGACCTGGCCGCCGTTCATGCCTCGCAGCTTGCGGGTGGGGGCGCCGTCACCATCATCGGCCGGGGCCACCTTCTTGGGTCGCTCCGGGCGAGGTCCGACGATGGGCCAGGCGAAGGGGTTGAAATCCGGCGGGGCGATGATGGTGCCCCAACGGGTGGTGGCGGCATACGCACTGTCCCAGAACAGCGGCGGCGGGGTCTCGGGCCAGTACACCGCGATTGCCCACTTGCGAATGTCGGACTCGCTCACCGGGGGCGAGGACCGCTCGCCACCCCATGCCCCCTTGCGGTGGTGCATGTCCGGGGTCACCAAGCTGTCCTGGGTTTCGGTCTCGCTCACCTGCATCCCCCTGTTCGCCACAACCGGCAGCGGACTCTACACGCGACCTCCCCTCGGCGCGTCAGAGGTGGAAGTCCATCCTGAAACCCATGACCTGCACCGGGCGACGACGGCCGACGGTCCGGTCAAGCTCCGTCCAACGCTCGAACCCCAGCCGATGGTAGAGCCGCTGCGCCGCCGGCATGAGGCTGGTGGTGTGCAGCGCCACCCCTCTGGCGCCATCGAGCCGGGCCCGCCGGATGCACTCCACGACCAGCGCCTCGCCGACCCCGCGACCTTGCCGGACCGGGTCAGTGGCCAACATGCGGAATCCGGCCAGCTCGCCCAGCACGTCGGCAAGCGTGGGCATGGCATCGGCGTAGCGGCGGTAGTACGTGACATCGCCGAGGAGTTGCTCACCATCAGGCGCACCCTCAGCGGCCACCAGCACCACGGCGTGAGGACCCCGGCCAGCGATGTCGGCCAGCTCCTCGCCGTACTCCCCCATCGGCCCCATACCCTCGAGCGCCGCATAGGCCGCCACCGTCAGCTCACCGATTCGACCATACTCATCGGTCCGGGCAGGGCGGATCTCCACGACCGGCCAGCGTAGAGGAAGCACACCCACGGCGCGGTCTAGGGTCCACCTCATGCAGATCAGGACGTTGGGGCCCAATGGAGCAGCGGTTTCAGCCATCGGGCTGGGATGCATGGGCATGTCCCAGTCCTACGGTGAACCGGATCCGGTGGAGGCCGAAGCCACGTTGTTGCGGGCTTTGGACGTGGGCGTCACGTTCTTCGACACCGCCAACGCCTACGGCAACGGCCACAACGAGGAGTTGGTGGGCCGGGTGCTGGGCCCTCATCGTGACCGCATCGTGCTGGCCACCAAGTTCGGCATCATCCGTGACGCTCCCGGGGTGGACGGCTCCCCGGCGGCGGTCGCCCCGTGCTGTGACGCCAGCCTGAAGCGGTTGGGCATGGAGCACATCGACCTGTACTACCTGCACCGGGTGGACGCCCGGGTGCCCATCGAGGAGACGGTGGGGGCCATGGCCGAGCTGGTCACCGCCGGCAAGGTGGGCGCGCTGGGCCTGTCGGAGGTTTCCAGCGACACCTTGCGCCGGGCCCAAGCGGTGCACCCCATCGCCGCGGTGCAGTCGGAATATTCGTTGTGGACCCGCGATGTGGAGAAGATGCTGCTGGATACCTGCGCCGAGTTGGGCGTGGCCTTCGTGCCCTTCAGCCCACTGGGTCGGGGTTTTTCACCGGGACCATCACCGAGAACACGTCATTCGGCAAGGGAGACATGCGCAAGAACTTCCCTCGCTTCCAGGGCGAGAACTTCGATGCCAACAAGGCCTTGCTCGATGGTCTGTCAGCGGTGGCGACCGAGGTGGGGGCCACACCCGGTCAGGTGTCCCTGGCGTGGTTGCTGGCCAAGGGACCCCACGTCGTTCCGATCCCGGGCACCAAGCGGGTGTCGCGCATCGAGGAGAACGCCGGCGCCGGGTCCCTGAGCTTGGAAGCGGCACAGGTCGCCACCCTCGATGATTTGTTCAGTCCCGCCAACGTGGCCGGCGAACGCTATCCCGAAGCCATGTTCAAGACCATCCAACGCGACTGACTGGAGAAAATCACCATGAGCAAGCGAATCGCCATCGTCGGGGTGGGCGCGCTGGGCGGGTACGTGGGCGGGCACCTGGCGCAGGCCGGCCACGATGTCACGCTCATTGACTTCTGGCCGGCCAACATCGAGGCCATCCGGGCCAACGGCCTGCAGCTCGATGGGATGAGCGAGGAGGAACGCTTCACCGTCACCGGGGTCAAGGCCCTGCATGTGAGCGATGTGCAATCCCTCGCCCGCCAGGCCCCCATCGACATCGCCATGGTGTCGGTCAAGTCATATGACACGGAATGGGCCACCACGCTGATCCGCCAGTACCTGTCACCGAACGGGTACGTGGTGTCGTTGCAGAACTGCCTGAACGAGGAACGCATCGCCAACATCGTGGGCTGGGGCCGTACCGTGGGCGCCATCGCCTCCATGATCTCCGTGGACATGCCCGAGGCCGGTCACGTGCTGCGGACCATCCCCAAGATGGGTGATCGCCACACCGTGTTCCGGGCCGGTGAGGTGCACGGCCGCATCAGCCGTCGCATCGAGGAGTTGGTGGAGCTGTTCTCGCTGGTGGACTCGGCCAAGGCCACCACCAACCTGTGGGGCGAACGCTGGTCCAAGCTCGTACTCAACGGTATGGTCAACGGGGTGTCCTCGGCCACCGGGCTGACCGCGGCGGCAGTGAACCAGAACCCTGCCGTCCGACGTTTCTCCATTCAGCTGGCGGGTGAGGCGGTGCGGGTGGGCCAGGCGTTGGGCTACGAACTGGAGAAGATCGGTCGTTTCGAGCCCGAGGAGCTGGCCCGGGCCACCGAGGGGGACGCCGCGGCGCTCGAGCGCATCGAGGGTGAGTTGACCAAACAGTCCAAGCCCAACCCCCGCGATGACATCCGCCGGCCGTCCATGGCCCAGGACGTGATGAAGGGTCGGCGCACCGAGATTGAGTTCATCAACGGCTACATCGCCCAAAAGGGTGACGAGATCGGCGTACCAGCCCCCACCCACAAGCGCATCACCGACATCGTGATCGCCATCGAACGGGGCGAGCTGACCCCCAACCCGTCCCATCTGGGCGGCTGATCACAACCCACCAGGGGCGCTGTTCGTGGCGCCAGCGCAATTGATGCAGCGCCGTATAATACCGGGATGCATCCCAAGCCGGCCGAGGTCTTCGATCGGGAAGCAGAGTGGGCGGATCTGTCGGCGCTTGCGTCCTCTGATCGGCCCGGTGCCTCCCTGGGCTTGGTCTACGGGCGCCGTCGCCAGGGCAAGTCTCTGCTGCTGAGCGCCCTGGCAGAGTCGCTCGATGGTTTCTACTTCGAGGCCGGGCAGGCGTCGACCGAACAGAACCTCGCCCGGTTCAGTCGGGAGTGGGCTTCGTGGGCCGGGCTCGACGCGCCGCCTCGTTATGGCACCTGGGAGGAGGCGATCAGCGGGATGCTCCGAGCCGCCCGTGACAAACCCACGCTGTTCGTTCTCGACGAGTTCAACTACCTTGTCGCCGCCGATCCGACGCTGCCGAGCACCGTGCAACGGCTGTATGGGCCCCGGTCGGGAGTGCGGGCCGCTTCCCGGGCGAGGCTGGTGCTCTGCGGCTCGGCGTTCACGGTCATGGCCGGGTTGTTGTCGGGCACCGCTCCCCTGCGTGGCCGGGCCTCGCTCGAGATGGTGGTGGCACCGTTCGACTATCTGACCGCGGCCCGGTTCTGGGGTTTGGCCGGCAAGGCCGAGGCCGCCGTGGCCGTGTACGCGCTCGTCGGCGGAACCCCCGCGTATCTGGAGCTCTGCGCCGGCGACTCACCGACGGGACCGCGCGATGTCCCAAGGTGGGCGGCGTCCCATCTCCTCAACCCGGCATCGGCGCTGCACCGCGAAGGCCGGGTCGTGGTGGACGAAGACCCCACGGTACGCGACCGTCTCCTCGCCTGGTCGATCCTCGACGCGGTCTCCCACGGCGCCGCCACCCGTTCGGCCATCGCCGCGACGGTGGGACGTGACGGCACTGCACTGTCCCGTCCCCTGGAGCTCTTGGCCTCAGTCGGGCTGCTGCAGCGCGACGACGACATCCTTCGCCGCCGCCGATCCCGATATGTGATCTCTGAGCCCACCGTCCGCGCCCACCAGCTCTTGGTGGCACCGAACGAGCGTCGCCTTGCCCGACGCCAGGCCCGCGACGTGTGGGACAACGCAGAACACACCATTGCCACGCAGATCTACGGTCCCGCCTTCGAACAGATCGCCCGTGACTGGTTCGAGACGATGGCCGCACCGGATGTGGGGCGCAACGCCACTGCGACCGGTTGGACCCAGGTGCCCTGCCGCTCGTGTCCTTACGGCCAGCAGGCCCATCAGATCGACATCTGCGCCATCGATCGCAGCGGCGCCGGCCAGACCACCGTGGTCGCCATCGGCGAGGCCCGATGGCGAAACCGGCCCTTTCACGACAACGACCTGGAGCGCCTCGAACACGTTCGAGCCCGGGTCGCGATCCGTCACCCCTCAGCTGCGGCGGCGACCCTCATCGCAGTCTCCAGAGCCGGCTTCACGGCAGCTGTTGAACGCACCGCCCGCCGTCGCAGCGATCTCCGACTAGTCAGCACCAGCGACCTCTACTCCTGACAACACCTGCGACCTGCAACGTCGCGTGCAACGCAGATCGCTATGCTTCTCGCATGGCGCAATTGGTGACGCGGGTCGACGAGGGCATGCTCGCGGCCATCGACGATCTGGTGGCGGGCGGGGTGGTGGCCAACCGGTCAGAAGCGGTGCGGATGGGCCTCCAACAGCTGCTGGATCAGTACCGAAGAGATGTGACCGGCCGCCAGATCGTGGCCAGCTATCGGGAACGCCCCCAAACCGACGACGAGGTCAGCTGGGCTGACGCCGCCACCGTGGCCATGATCGCCGACGAACCGTGGTGACGCCACGACAAGGCGAGATCTGGTGGGCGGAGGCCGAGGACAAACGCCGCCCCGTGCTGGTGGTGACCCGCAGCGAGGCGATCGAGGTGCTGCGCTGGGTCGTGGTGGCGCCGATCACCCGCACCGTGCGCGACATCCCCACCGAGGTCGCGTTGGGTGAGCATCAGGGCCTATTGGTGGACTGTGCGGCGACCTTCGACAACCTCCAGCCGATCCGCCGCAGCTTCCTGACCGCCCGGGTGGGACAGCTCGGGGTTGAAGGCCGGCACGAGATCTGCCGGGCTCTGGCCGCGCTGGCGGACTGCTGAGCGGGCCGGCCCGGGCGCGACAACGGCGGCGAACCCTGTCCCGGGATGGCCGCCGCCGTTGTCGTACTGCAGGAACGTAGAAACCAGATCAGCGCAGGTTGAGATCCTTCAGCGGGGAGCGATCCACCACCGAGGCCCGGGCTTCACCGGTGCGCAGCTTCAATTGACCGGGGGGACGCTCGAAGGGGTCATCCAAGCCGATCTCCTTGGCGTAGGCCTTGATCTCGGGCATCACGTACTTGGCCAACAGCTCCACGTTGCGCATGCGGTCTGCATTGCTCACCTGGCCCTGGGGACCGAAGAAGATGAACGTACCGGGCCGCATGATCTGCAGCATGGTCTTGACCTTGTCAATGACGGTGTCGGGCGAACCGATCAGCGTCTGGTAGTTCTGCTGAGCCCGCTGCAGGCCGGCTTGCAGCTTCTGACGCACCTCGTCGTAGTTGACCGGCTCGGTGTCTTCACCAGTGGCCTGGGCCATCAGCTTCTCGCGGTTGACCCCCAGCCAGGACCCGCCCGGCTGCTTGGCCAACCGCTGAATGGCCTCTCTGGTGTTGTAGCCAGGCGGCAGGGTGTACTGCGGCGCCGAGAAGGCGTTCTGTCCGCCGCCGAACACGAAACCCTTGCCCAACTCCTGGGCCTTCTCGTCGGTGTCGGCCACGAAGGTGGGGATGAGATAGCCGAAGTTTTCCGAACCGGCCTGATAGCCCAACTCTGCAGCCTTGGTGGCGTACATCTCCCACATGTCAGCAGTAGCACCCAGCGCGGTGCCCAGGCCCAGATAGGGATAGGCCTTCTCAGCACACCACAACACCGTCTCGGGGCTGAGCGTACCGGGGATCATCATGGGCGGATGGGGCTTCTGATAGGGCAAGGTCCAGGGGTTCACATGCCGATAGTGGAAATGCTTGCCCTCATAGCGCCACGGCCCGGGCTTGGTCCACGCCTGGATGATGAAATCGTGAGCCTCTTCGAACATCTCCCGGTTGTAGGACGGGTTGGCGTTGTTGAAGAACTGCTCGGAGCCGGCGCCGCGCACCCAACCGGTGACCAGACGACCCTTGGAGATCAGGTCGATGGTGGCCAGTTCCTCGGCCATGCGCAACGGATGCTTGATGACGGGCAGCGGGTTGCCGATGAGGATGATCTTCACCCGGTTGGTGATGCGGGCCAGGATGGCGGCCTCCACGTTCATCACCGAACCCATGCAGAACGGGTTGCCGTGATGCTCGTTCAGCGCCACCCCGTCAAAGCCGGCCTCCTCGGCAAAGCAATATTCGTCGAGGTAGTAGTTGTACTCCGCCGATCCTTGGATGTGATCGAAGTGGCTGTTGGATACCGCGAAGTAGGCGCGGTTCTTCAGCACCACATCCTCGTCGATGGGACGGTACGGACGCTCGGTGAAATAGGCGACGTGCATGGCGATACTCCTCAGATGCCCAAGAATGTGGAGACGGCGGAAATGAAAGCGGGGGGATCCTCGATCTCGGGACGGTGCCCGACGCCGGGAATGGTCAACGCGGTCGCTTGGGGCATGGCCCGCGAATACGCCTCGAGGCAGCCGTGGGGGGCGATGAGGTCCTCGCCGCCACGGATCAACAACGTGGGCAGACCGGAGCCGATGCCCTGCAGATGATGGGGCAGGGCATCGTTGAACATGAACGGTTCCCAGCCGATGCGGGCGGTTTCGGCCCGGGCGTCCTCGAACAACTCGAACTGGCTGGGAGTCATCTCCCCGCCGTAGATCTGAGCGAACTCGGGGGCGTCCACCTTGGTGACGGTGGCGGCCACGTGGGAACGGATGGTCACCGCCAGAAAGTCAAAGATGTCGCCCTCGGTGGGACGGCAACCCAACGGACCCACCAACGTCATCTTGGAGAACAGATCGGGACAACCGACCGCCATCTCAGCGGCGATGTAGGCCCCGGCCGAGAAGCCGAGGACGTCACAGCCAGCCCAGCCCTGCTCGCGCACCATCCGGGCGTAGAACACCGCCAGATCCCGATAGGTACGGATCCAGGGCAACCCGGGAGTGACGCCATAGCCCGGCTGCAGCGGGATGATCAGTTCCCGATCGGCCGCCAACGAATCGTTCCATGACATCCAGCCGGGATAGCCCAGCTCATCGTGCAGCACCAGCAACGGGGACCCTGAACCGCCCCGAACCAACGCCACCGTGGCGTCGCCGACCTCGATCTTGGTTTCTTGCACCGAGACGTTTCCCGCCATCAGCGTGTACCTCCTGGCTCAACGAACCGTGTGTGACCGGTCATCTCTCCCCCTTGACATGGCGTTGGGCGGCACCCTAGCCAAGCCATCGCGACCCGCGCCGGCAAAGTTGACCAGGCCGTCAGACCGTCAGACGGACACCGGCTCACACCGCCCCGGCGGCCCGCAGACCCTCGATGTCACCACCCGAATAGCCCAGCTCGGCCAACACCTCGTCGGTGTGGGCACCGGACATGGGGGTGGGGAAACGGACCCCGCCGGGGGTGTCGCTGAGCTTGACCGCCACCCCGGGGTTGAGGGCCTGGGCGCCGTCCACGTCGATGTCGAGCGCCATTTGACGGTGCCGCACCTGGGGATCGGCGAACACCTCGTGGGGGTCATACACCTTGCCGACGCACACATCGGCCTTGGTCAGCAGGTCGAACCACTCGTCGCGGGGCCTGGTGGCCAGCAGCGCGGCCACCTGCTTCTTGGCCTCGACCTGTTCCGGTCGGGGTCCCCGCAGTCCCTCGCCGGGGGTGAGCTCGGCGACCTTGAGGTCCGGCCGGTCCACGGCGTTGCAGAAGTTGTGCCACAGGTGCGGTTCGGTGGACCCGATACTGAGCTGCTTGCCGTCACCGCACACGTAGGTGGTGTAGTACGGCCGGCTGCCGTCGAAGGTGCCCACGGTGGGGTCGGGCTCGGGGCCGCCACCGAACCAGGCCATGAACGAGGGCACCGCTGACAGCAGGCTGATGGTCGAATCCAGGTAGGACACGTCCACGAACTGACCCTTGCCGGTGCGTTCCCGGGCGAAGAGAGCGAACATCACGCCCAACGCCCCGTGCATGGAGGCCCCGGCGTAATCGGCCACCAGGTTCAGCGGAATGGTCGGCTCCCGGTCGGGCCCACCCAATTGCTTGAGCACCCCGGCCAGGGACAGGTAGTTGATGTCATGAGCCGGGAAGTCCCGGTACGGGCCGTCCTGGCCGAACCCCGACAACGAGCAATAGATGAGCCGTTCATTGCGGGCGGACAACGTCTCGTAGTCCGCGCCCAGCCGCTTCATCACCCCGGGCCGGAAACCTTCGACCAACACATCGGACTGCGCGGCCAAGCGGGCCAGCACCTCCTGGGCCTCGGGCTTCTTGAGATCCAGGCTCAGGCTGCGCTTGTTGCGGTCCACCCAGAATCCGGCCCGGCGGCGGCGCTTCTCCGTCAGCCGGGCGTCGCCCCCGGCATCGAGCATCTCCAACCCGTTCGAGGACGGCTCCACCACCCGGATCACGTCCGCACCCATGTCCGCCAGCAGCACCGTGGCCAACGAGGCCGGTGGCACCCGGCTGCATTCGATGACCTTGACTCCTTCGAGTGCTCCCGGCATGTGCTGCTCCCCGTCTCGTTCGGCCCAGACGCGGGCCGGATGACCAGTCAAGCCTGGCACAACGGGTGCGGCCGCGTCGTCGCCATGCAGCCCCACGCCGACCGCCTCCATCGGCATTAGTCCAACGGTCCCACCCAAGACCCAACGAGGAACGCCCGACAACAGATACATGTCCATCCACGTGCCCGCCTTCGGGCTGGCGCCGTTACCCAGCAAGGGTTATTGGCGGAAACTCGATGCGGGGTTGGCCGCCATGGCCAGCCTGCTGTTGGCGACCTACGTCGTCACGAGCTTCACGGTCGCCCGCCCCGAGGATGGGTTTCACCTGCTGCTCGACGGCTACCTGTCCAATGTAGTGATGTTGTTGATCATGGTGAGCGCCGGCCTCCGAGCGGCGCTTGCAGCGCGGTTGCGGGGCCCACATTGCGCGTTGGCCTTGGCGATCGCCTGCTGGACCGCGGGCGACCTGCTGTGGACCACCGTCGTACGCAATCTGGACCCGGAGCCGTGGCCCTCTGTCGCTGATGCCTTCTACCTGGGCTTCTACCCACTGGCAGTGGTGGCGTTGATCGCCTTTATGCGCCATCAGGCCGGGACTGCCCGCTTGGGCCTGTGGTTGGACGGCTTGGTCGGTGGTCTGGCGATGGCGGCGCTGGGCAGTGCGCTGTTCCTCCAGCCCATCATCGAGGCGACCTCCGGCAGCCCCACCGCCATTGCGGTGACCCTGGCGTACCCGTTGGCCGACCTGCTGCTGCTCTTGCTCGTGGTGGGGGGGATCATCATCATCGGTCGGATCGGGCTGGTGGTGGACCACGCTCGGGCTGGGCCTGTGCGGTTTCGCCTTGGGTGACACCGTCTACCTGTTCCAGGTCGCCAACGAGTCCTACAACGGCGGCGCGGTGGATCTCAGCTGGATCGTGGCCATCGCGATGCTGGGCTTGGTCCTGCCCAGAGTGCCGCTACCCGAACGGCGACCGGCGGACCGCAGCAAGGTGACGCTGCTCCTCCCGATCATGTTCTCGGTGTTGGCATTGGTCCTCATCGCCGGCCACGAATGGCTGAACACCGCAGGCCCCAGCTTCGCACTGGCGGTGGGGGCGCTGGCCACCGCCATCCCTCGCCTGGTGGTGGCCGGACGCGAGGTTCGCATGCTGCAGGCGACGCATCAGCAGGCCCGCACCGATGAGCTCACCGGGCTCGCCAACCGGCGAGCGCTCAATGAAGCCCTGCCGGCACTGGTGGGCGCCGCTACCACAGAGTCCCCGCTGGACATGCTCATCGTCGACCTCGACGGCTTCAAGGATGTGAACGACTCCCTCGGCCATGAAGCTGGGGACCGACTGCTGGTGCAACTGGCGGGGCGACTGCGCTCGGCGCTCGATCCCGAGGATCTGCTGGTCCGGCTCGGCGGCGACGAGTTCGCGATCATCCGCCAACGCGCCCGGGCCGCCCTCGATGGCGATGCGCTGGCCGCCTCCCTCAACCGGGCCATCGCCGAGCCGGTCAGGATCGATGCTGCCACGGTGACGGTGCACGGCAGCATCGGCATCGCCCGGGTCCCCGACCAGGCGCTCACCCCCGGTGCGCTGTTCCGCAAAGCCGACGCTGCCATGTACATCGCCAAACGGAGCCGACTCGGGTTCGCCCGCTTCGAGGACAACCAGGACGAATCGGCTCAGCTACGGAACGAACTGGCCTCGCAGTTGGTGACCGGCCTCGACCCCGAGCAGTTCCAGGTGTACTACCAGCCGGTGATGGACCTCATCGGCGGCCAGGTGACCGGTGCCGAAGCCCTCATACGGTGGCATCACCCGACGTTGGGCGTGCTGGCTCCGGTCACGTTTCTCAGCCTGGTGAACGACCTGGGGGCCAATCAGGCGGTCACCAACCTGGTGCTCGACAAGGCATTGGCCACCGCCGCCCACTGGCAGCGCAAGGTCTCCCTGGATTTCACCGTTGCGATCAACATCACCAGCGCCGACGTGCAGGATCACGACTTCGCCCGGCGGGTGGCGATGCTCATCGCCCGTCACCGGGTGAACCCCCGTGCGGTGATCCTCGAGGTCACCGAATCCACCCTGCTCTCCGACGTCAGCGCCGCCACCGCAACCCTGCAGGGCCTGCGCAACCTCGGGGTTCGCATCGCCCTCGATGACTTCGGCACCGGTTATTCGTCGCTGTCACACCTGCGCGATCTCCCGATCGATCAGCTGAAGCTCGACCGCAGCTTCATCACCGGACTCGAACACGACCCGGTGAGTGAGGCCATCGTCCGCTCGGTGGTGGGCCTGGCCGGGGTACTGGACCTGGCATTGGTCGCGGAGGGCATCGAGCAGGAATCAACCGCGGCGGCGGTGGCCCTCATCGGCTGCACCCACGCCCAGGGCTTCCTGTGGAGTCGGGCTCTCACCGCCGCCGACTTCGACGCCTGGCGCCGACAGCGCGAGCCGCACGACGCTCAGCCTTCGAGTGCCTTCTTAAAACCCTTGATGGCGCCGCTGTAGATCTTGTTGGCCAGGACGGAGGCTTCCTCCTCGGACACGCCGGCCGGTGCGAAGTTGCCCTGCCATTCAATGGCGGTCCCCTCGCCCTGGGCGCTGAGCTTCACCGTGGCCACGTAGCGCTCGAAGGGCAGCGGGCCGCTGATGATGGTGTAGCTGAAAGCCATGGCGTCGTTGTCGAGCCAGGTGAGCCGCTCCACCACCTCACCGCCGGCCATGGGCAGGAAGCGGTCCTGACCGATGCCGACACCTACCACCGGGTATGGCTCCATGCCGCGCATGTACTTGTGCAATCCGCCGAAATCTGACACCACCGGCCAGACGGTGGCGGCAGGCTGATCGAAGCTGTCGGTGACGGTCACAGTGGTCATGGCCGGGACACTAGCCCGGATCTTTCACCCTCAGCTGAAGTGCGGCAACACGTGTTGGGACATGAGCTCGATGGACTGCACCGATGACTCGTGGGACACGTTGTACGGGTTGAGCAGGCATAGCAGGATGTCAGCCCCGGCGTCTTCGAAGGCCTGGCATTGCTCGCCTACCTCATCGGGGGTGCCGGCGATGACCGCACCCATCTCCAGCAACGCCTCGAACTTCACGTCCTTGTGCCGTCCCCGGTCCACCGCTCGGCGGGAGCGCTCCAGATAGTCGTAGGTGGCATCTTTGGTGTCGAGCTCCTCCAACCAGCGGGGCAGCTCCCCGATGATCTCGGTGCTGCGCTCCACGTACCACTCGAAGTTGGGCTTGGCCACCTCGAAGGACGCCTCCCGGGTGGGCGCGCAATTGACCATGGAAAACACCACGGTCTGATTGTTGACGGTCTTGCCCAACGGAGTGGTGCACGCCGCAGCCGCTGCGTGGTACGCCGCCAGGTGGCCCTTGAGCTCCTCGATGGGGGTGCCCAGGCTGAACGAGCACAGGCCCAGGCCCAGCTCGCCCATCATGTGGTGACCATCGCGGCTGCCAGTGGCGCCGAACACCGGCGGGTGGGGATCTTGGATGGGCTTGGGCAGCACCCTGCGGCGGGGCATCTGCCAGTACTTGCCGTCCAGCTCGTGTTCGTCGTTGGTCCAGCAGCCGATGGTGGCCTCCACCGACTCGCGCCACATCTCACGGGTCTGGTTGGGGTGGATGCCGAACCCTTCCAGCTCGATGCGGGTGGTCGAACGCCCGGTGCCGTAGTCCACCCGCCCGTTGGAGATGAGATCCAACACCGCCGCTGACTCCGCTGAGCGCACCGGATGGTTGTACGGCTGCGGTTGGAGCCGCACGCCGTACCCGATGCGCAGGTTCTCGGTCTTGGCCGCCACCGCTCCATACAGCACCTCGGGGTTGGAACAGTGGGAGAACTCCTCCAGGAAGTGATGTTCCACCGTCCAGAACCCGTGCCAGCCAGAGCGGTCGGCGGCCACGGCCTGCTCCAACGTGTCGTGGTAGGCCCGCAGCTCGGACTCGCGTGACCAGGGCCGAGCCACGGGGATTTCGTAGAACAGTGCAAACTTCACGATCGGGCCTCCACAGGAGCCAAAGCGGGAACGGAGGGCGGGAAAGGGCAGGGCGCGAGTCTCGCGCCCTGCCCTCATGCTGTCAGCTCGAAGCGCTCAGGCGCACTTCGCTGCTGCGGTGTCCCAATGGCAGTTGGTGGTTTTGCCCGACAGTTCGATGACGCTTTCGATCTCCCATATCTGTTGGGCCGAGTTGTACTTGGAGAGGTCGGTTCCTTCGACGAAGTACGCGTCCTTGTTGCCGTTCATGTTGATCTTGATGCCCTCGAGGTGTACGGGGCTAGTGCCCTCGAACGCCCGCAGCGCCAAGATGAAGTTCGTGCGGGTCAAACCGCCGGGCAACTCGCCAGCGATAATCAAGGATCTGGCTCATGATCCACGAGTAGAAGAACCCCTGGCCGAAGTTGCCGGAAAGCTTGTAATCCATCCCGTTGTCGGCCAGGAACTTGCGGCCCCAGGCCACGAACGGATCACCCGACAGTGCGTCAGCGTTGAAGTCCTTGAAGCCCCCACCCACGATGTACCAACCGTTGGATGCCGAACCGTCACCCCCGACCTTGTCCTTACCCACGAAGCTGGAGCCCTTGCACACCGAGGACATGAACAGGTACTTCACGTTCGCCTTCATGCCGTTGTTGGCAGCCTCGGTGATGATCTGCGGGCACTGCACGCCACCGGTCATCGTGATGAACACATCGGGGTTCTTCGATGCGAGCGTGGTCATCGGGTCGGTGACGGTCGGTGCGGTGATCTCGACACGTTCGGTGAGGAACTCGATCTTGTCCTTGTTCGGCGAGCTTCGCGATCACCCCCTTGAACGCCGACTCGTACGATGCACCAAAGTCGCTGGCCGCAACGAAGCCCGCCACCGTCACTTTGCCATCGCCGTCAGTCAGCTCGTCAATGTGCTCATCGATGAACGCGCCCCACACCACAGCCTCGGTCAGGTAGGACAACAACGAACCAGTGGTCCACGGGTGGTACACCGGGTCACCCCAGGCCTGGGAGCCCGAGATCACGAGCGGGTGGGGTACACAACGCTGGTTGATCTTGTCGTACACCTTCAACCCTGACGGGGTGCCGTCGCGTCATCACGGTGAACACCTTCTCGGAGTCCAGCAACTCATCGACCAGAGGGATGGTGCGCGCTGCGTCGTAACCGTCGTCCTTGAAGAAGAAGTTGATCTTGCGGGTCTTGCCGTTGGAATCCTTGAACATCCCAGCGTCGGACTTGTACTTGTACCAAGCGGCCGGAGTTCTTCTCGACGTTGCCGAAGTCGGCTGCGATGCCCGACTGCGGTGATGCCTTGCCGATCTTGATCTCCGTGTCGGTGATGCCCTCCGTGTCACTCCAACCGGCCGCGCACTTCGTGAGATCGATCGTGAAGCCCTCAGGCCCGGTGAGCGTCTTGCCATCAGCGGACTTGCCCCACTTGTTGTCCTTGATCTTCTTCACGGCCGCCGCTCGCTCGTCGGCCCAGAGCTTCTCCCACTCCTCGATGGAGGCGGCGCCTTCGCCGCCGCCGTCGTGGCGGTCGTGGAGTCAGTGCTCGACAGCGCGTCCTTCACGCCGCTCTTCACGGCGGAATCCGCCGTGGATGCCTCGCCTGAGTCGGCAGCGTCGTCACCGCTCGTCACTGCCGCAAGCCGCCGCGACGAGTGCCAGCGACACCGCGGCAGCAGGCCAGGCGGGCCGTCTTCCCTTGCGAACCATTTGCTTCCCCCATCGTTTGGTGCGTCGAACCGGCGGCCCCCACGGCAACCGGTCCGACGCTTGAGCAGGGGCCGAACCGTAGACGAACGTCAGGGTCGGAGTCGAAACCTCAGGCGCACTTCGCCGTTGCGGCGTCCCAGCGACAGTTGGCGGTCTTGCCCGACAGCTCGATGACGCTTTCGATCTCCCAGATCTGTTGGGCCGAGTTGTACTTCGAGAGGTCGGTGCCCTCCAGCAGGTACGCGTCCTTGTTGCCGTTCATGTTGATCTTGATGCCCTCGAGGTGTACGGGGCTAGTGCCCTCGAACGCCCGCTAGCGCCAGGATGAAGTTCGTGCGGGTCAAACCGCCGGGCAACTCGCCAGCGATGATCAAGCTCTGGCTCATGATCCACGTGTAGAAGAACCCCCAGCCGAAGTTGGTAGAGAGCTTGTAATCCATCCCGTTGTCGGCCAGGAACTTGCGGCCCCAGGCCACGAACGGATCACCCGACAGTGCGTCGGCGTTGAAGTCCTTGAAGCCCCCGCCCACAATGAGCCAACCGTTCGATGCCGAACCGTCACCCCCGACCTTGTCCTTGCTCACGTAAGCAGCGCCCTTGCACACCGATGACGTGAACAGGTACTTCACGTTTGCCTGCATGCCGTTGTTGGCAGCCTCGGTGATGATCTGCGGGCATTGCACACCACCGGTCATCGTGATGAACACGTCGGGGTTCTTCGACGCAAGCGTGGTCATCGCATCCGTTACGGTCGGTGCAGTGATCTCGACACGTTCGGTCAGGAACTCGATCTTGTCCTTGTTCGGCGAACTGGCGATGACCGCCTTGAACGCCGACTCATACGATGCACCGAAGTCGCTGGCCGCAACGAAGCCCGCCACCGTCACCTTGCCATCGCCGGCAGTCAGTTCGTCAATATGCTCATCGATGAACGCGCCCCACACCACAGCCTCGGTCTGGTAGGACAACAACGAACCAGTGGTCCACGGATGGTACACCGGGTCACCCCAGGCCTGGGAGCCCGAGATCAGCAGCGGATGGGGCACGCAACGCTGGTTGATCTTGTCATACACCTTCAACCCCGACGGGGTGCCGACGGTCCATATTGCGAACACCTTCTCGGAATCGAGGAGCTCGTCCACCAGCGGGATCGTGCGGGCTACGTCGTAACCGTCGTCCTTGAAGAAGAAGTTGACCTTGCGAGTCTTGCCGTTGGAATCCTTGAACACGCCAGCGTCGGACTTGTATTTGAACCACGCTGTGGCATTCTTCGCGACGTTGCCGAAGTCGGCGCCGATGCCCGACTGCGGTGATGCCTTGCCGATCTTGATCTCCGTGTCGGTGATGCCCTCCGTGTCACTCCAACCGGGCGCGCACTTCGTGAGATCGATCGTGAAGCCCTCAGGCCCGGTCAGCGTCTTGCCATCAGCGGACTTGCCCCACTTGTTGTCCTTGATCTTCTTCACCACCGCCGCTCGCTCGTCGGCCCAGAGCTTCTCCCACTCCTCAATGGACGTCGGCGCCTTCGCCGCCGCCGTCGTGGCGGTCGTGGAGTCGGTGCTCGACAGCGACGCATCCTTCACGCCGCTCTTCACGGCGGAATCCGCCGTGGATGCCTCGCCTGAGTCGGCAGCGTCGTCACCGCTGTCACTGCCGCAAGCCGCCGCGACAAGGGCCATCGCCCCGACCGCTCCCAGCCAGCGAGCTCGACGCACGTTTCGTCTCATCACACGGTTTCCCTTTCGCTCGCGCCCGGTCAGCCGAGCAACGAATTGTGCGAGCCCCCCGCTCGCCGTGACTGTCGTCACGCTGCGCGGCACGCTTAGCGCGGCTCACCCACGACGTCCCATCACCCTCTTCGGCTCGACGCTCGGCCGGGCAGCAGGTGAGGCAGCGGGTGAGGCGCCGGATCGGGCAGTATGAGGCCCATGAGCAGCCACCTCGAAGCCCACGAGCACGCCGCCCCGATGGCCGCCGGTCCCACCGGGCCGTTGCAGGGGCTTCGCATCATCGACGTCACCCACGCCCTGGCCGGCCCCTTTGCCTGTCTGTTCCTGGCAGACTTGGGCGCCGATGTGATCAAGGTGGAGCCACCCGAGGGTGAGATGACCCGCTTCGGCGGCCCCTGGACCCGCGACGACGAGGAACGCAAGTATTCCGGCGGTTATGCCATCCGCAACCGCAACAAGCGCTCGATCTGTCTCGATCTCACCAAGGACGCTGATCGCGAAACGTTCCTGCAGTTGATCGAGACCGCCGACGGGCTGATCGAGAACCTCCGCAGCGGGGTGCTGGACCGTCTCGGTGTCGGCTGGGAGGTGTGCCACGCCCGCAACCCCAAGCTGGTGTACGCCGCCATCCGGGGGTTCGGCGATCCCCGCAACAAGCCCAGCCCCTACGCCGAGTGGCCGGCCTATGACCTCATCGCGCAGGCCATGGGTGGCATCGTGGCCTCCACCGGCACCGATGAGCAGCACGTCATGAAGGTGGGCCCGCCCATCGGTGACACCGTGCCGGGGCTGATGGCGGCGCTGGGTCTGCTGGCGGCGGTGCATCGGGCCAAGGAAACCGGCAACGGGCAGTTCCTGGACGTGGCCATGGTGGACGCCATGATGACCATGGCCGAGTCCAGCCAGATGATGTATTCGTACATGGGCCGCCCCATGCGCCCGATGGGCAACTCCGTGGATGGGATCAGCCCCTACGACGTGTATCCCACCAAGGACGGGCATTGCGTCATCGCCACCCCCACCGAACCGCACTGGAAGCTGCTGTGCGGCCTCATCGACCGGCCCGATCTGATCGAGGACGAGCGCACCAGCTCAAACCGACGCCGGGTGCGCAATCGTGACGTCGTCGAGCAGGCGGTGGGCGGTTGGGCGGCGGCCCGCACCACCGCCGAGGTGACTGCCAAGCTGGGCAACATCGTGCCGGTGGGCCCCGTCTACGGACCCGAGCAGTGGGTGGAGGACCCCCACGTGGCCGCCCGGGAGATGCTGATTCGTGTCGACCACGACCATCACCGCCCTACCGTGATGTTGAACTGCCCCATCAAGTTCAGCGACGACCCCGCCGGCGTCTACATCGGTGTGCCGGTGTTGGACCAGCACGGCGATGAGATCCGCGCCGAGCTGGCCCAACGCCAGACCCACAACGGCTGAGGATGTCCGTCAAGTGCCCTTGTAGTTGAGGATCTGGTGGAGGGTGTGGCAGATCTCCACCAGGTCGGACTGGTCGGCCATGACCTGCTCGATGTCCTTGTAGGCGGAGGGGATCTCGTCGATGAGGGCCTCGGCGCGATCCGCCTGCCACGTCTTGCCGGTCATCTGCAGAGCCAGATCCTGGGCGCTGAACAGACGCTTGGCCGCGCCCCGTGAGTGACGACGACCGGGTGATCCACATGGCGCGCTCCTCCCCGGCCAGTGTGACGCTCCTGCTGGCAGAAGTTGTGATGGCAGTTGACCCGGACTGTCTCCGCACCGCGCCCCAGAAACGCGAAAAGCGGTGACCCTGCCCCACACCGGCCGGTATGGCCCGCTCGATGCGACCCAGCAACGGGACCAGATCATCGGGCAGCTGACCGGCCGAGACGTCGAGCTCCGTGGCGATCATGCCGCAACCGATGTCCACCCCGACCGCGGAGGGGATCACGGCGCCGTTGGTGGCGATGACGGAGCCCACCGTGGCCCCGATGCCGACGTGGGCATCGGGCATGAGCGCCACCGGACCGGCCAGTATGGGCAGGCGCGACGCCTTCTCCACTTGAGCGGCGCCGGGACCGCCCAGAGAATTTCTCAACAAGCACGGTCAGGAATGCCGGATCTACTTCACAATGGTGAGCGCACCAGCGGATGGCACGGGGTGCACCGTCACGCCTGCGGCGCGCACCACCGCGTTGGCGAGTTGAACCCGCCGTGCCTCCTCAAAGGCGGCCGGGCCCGCCACGCCGCCGCCCATCGGCAAGGTTGGCCGTAGGGCACCATCGTCACCAGCTCCAAGGTAATCCCGTAGGCCGCGGCCCGCTTGTGGCTGGTGGCCGCGTCCCGAGCCACCGCCATCACCTCGGCCAGCCGGCCCTGACGCAGCGCATCCACGGGGACGCCGCCCAGCTCGGGGTCGGGACTGCGCAACCAGCCGGCCAACGTCCAGCCGTCCACCAGCGTCTCGGGGAAAAGCGACAGGATCTCGGACAGCCCGGCAACCAACCCGCTTCCCTCGAACTGCCACAGGGATAGAGGTGCTGGCCGTCGCTGGTGATGGTTCGCAACAGGCGACGGCGCGCGGCCTTGGCGGCAACCGCCTGACGGGTAATGCCCAGCCGGGCCTGCACCCCCTCGCTACGCACGAACGGACCCACGAGCTCATCCCACGGTGAGGGCAGCGGGGCGAGGGACACCAGCGCCCGCTCGGCCAGGGCCGCCGGTTCCCCCAGCAGCGCGGTGGCGCTACGGCCGCTGGACCGGTAAGCCTGCACCAGAGCACCCAACGATTCCTCGAACTGGCGCGTGGCGTCAGCCACGAACCGCTGATCAGCCGCATCCGTCACGACCACCACGTCCGGCCTCCTCGTCAATAGCGTCAACAGGCAAAGTACCCGCATCGCCCGGCGCGTCAACATCGTCAATCATCGAGCCGACGAAGCAGCTGGGTCCTAATGTGCGACGCCGGAACACCCATCTGACCAGAAACGACGCCGCCACCGCCCACCGCGCCGCCGCCAGCGACGCCACCGATGAGCCGAAGGAACCGACCGTGACGAAGCCGACCCTCACCGAGCCGAACGTGCAGGCTTCCACCGACAACACCGATGCCCCACTGGCCGGGATACGGGTGGTGGAGCTGTCCATGTACGTGCAGGGCCCCGTAGGCGGTCTGGTGCTGGCCAGCCAGGGTGCGGACGTGGTGAAGATCGAACAAGTGGGCCGGGCGGACATCATGCGGTCGATGCGAAGCGTGTACGGCGTGCGGCTCGACGAGCGGGGTCAGGCCTGGCAGTACGCCGCCCTCAACCGGGCCAAGCGTTCGCTGGCGCTGGACATCACATCCGACAGCGGCCGGCCGGTGTTCCACCGCCTGGTCGACCAGGCCGATGTGCTGGTCACCAACCTGCGGGAGGACGCACTGACGGCGATGGGTGCGGACTGGGCCACCCTCTCCGCCCGCAACCCACGGCTGGTCTACGGCCGCGGCGGCGGGTTCGGGCTGCGCGGTCCGCTGGCCAATGACCCCTGCCAGGACACCGTTGGCATGGCGTACGGCGGCTTCATGGACCTCTCCTCCCCCACCGAAGACCCCAACTACCCTCCCGGCGCCCTCTCCGACGTACTGACCGGTACCTCTCTGGCCAGCGCCATACTCGCCGGTCTGGTGCGGCGTTCGATCACCGGGAAGGGCTGCCTGGTGGGCGCATCCCAGGTGCAATCGTTGCTGTGGATGCAGCTCCTACCGGCCGGTATGGCCGCCACGCTGGGAGCCCGCATGACCCGCTTCGATCCGGCCAACCCGCCCAACCCGCTCTTCAGCGTGTACCCCACCGCGGAGGGCTGGGTGGCCATCGCCGCCATCCACCCCGCCCAGTGGCCGCCCATCGCCAAGGTCATGGGCCTGGAGCAGCTGCTGGAGGACGAGCGTTTCGCCACCTTCGAGCTGGCGGTGCGCAACCGGGCCGAGCTGCGACCCATCCTCTCGGAGCGTTTCGCCCAACGCCCGGCCCGGGAGTGGTGGGCGGATCTGCGCGCCGCGGGGGTGTGGACCTCCCCGGTGAACCGGCTGGAGGACCTGGCCACCGACGAGAACATCATCGCCAACGAGCACCTGGTCACGTTCCCGGACGGATTCACCGGTCCGCCGGCGCCGTTCGAGGTGGGCGACTGGCGCGGCACCCGGGCCCCGGCGGCGGAATACGGCGAGCACACCGACGATGTCCTGGCCGAGCTGGGTTACGACGAGGACGCCCGCACCCAACTCCGCATCGACGGGGCCGTCTGGTAGCTACCATTCACAGCCAGACTCACCAGGGGGACCTTTCCGATGCCGCTCATCGTCGACTCCGATTCGCATCTGTTCGAGCTGCCCGATACCTGGCGGGATCACGCCGACCCCGCTGACCGGCACCTGGCCCTTCACATGGAAAGGGACGAGAACGGCTGGGATTGGGTCACGTTCAAGGATCAGCGCATCCTCGAAACCTGGATCAGCAGCCCCGGGGACCTTCGAAACCGGCTCCAGCATGGAAGCCTGCCGCATCGGTCAGCCCTGCCATTTCGACTACGCCAACGACCTCCCGCTGCACTACTGGGAGCCGGGGGCACGGGCCGCCATGCTGGCAAGCCTTGGTGTGGACGAATCCTTCATCTTCCCGCACTGGGGTCTCAACTGGAGCCGGGCGTTGCGCCACGAACAGCGCGGCCGGCTGGTCAACGAGGGCGCCTGGAACCGTTGGGCGGTCACGATCAAAGCCGAGGGCAACGGCGTGCTGCACCCGGCGGGTCATCTGGAGCTGACCGACCTGGACTGGTTGGAGCAGCAACTGAAGCTGCTGGCCGAGGGCGGCATCAAAATCGGGTGGATACCGGCCGGTCTGGTCAACGGCAAGCGGCCCAGCCATCCTGACCTCGATCGGGCCTGGTCCATGTTCGACCACTACGACATCAACCCGGTGTTCCACGTGGGCGCCAACCCGGTGCGGGCATTCGAGGACGGTTGGTATGAAGGCCACCACTCCGACTACGTGCCGCTCATGTCCTTCCCGTTGTTGGGCTTCGACGTGTTCGTCACATTGTGCGATCTGGTGCTCAACGGCGTGATGGAACGCCACCCCGGCCTGCGTTTCGGGGTGATGGAGGTCATGACGGACTGGGTGCCCATGCTGTTGCGCCGGCTGGATACCACGCTGTATTCCGAGCTCAACATCACCGGCAGGAATTCCTTGCCGTTGTCGTTGACGCCCAGCGACTACATCCATCGTTCGGTGCGCATCTCCAGCTTCGCGTCCGAACGTCCCGGGGCCACCATGGACAAGGTCGGCCCGCTGCTGATGTGGAGCGCCGACTATCCCCACGGTGAGGGCGAACCCTCAGTCGAGGTATATCGACGCAAGGCCGGCGCCATACCGGACGGCGCGCTCGATGCTTTCTGGGGCGGCAACGCCGAGTTCATCCTGGGCCGCTGAGCCCCGCCGGCAACGAGCAAGCGTTGCTACGGTCTGGCCATGGACAACGATCTCACCGAACGCAACCTCGCCACCGTGCGCCGCATCTGCGAGGGCTGGAACGTGCTGACCCAGGACGAGTTCCGGGAGTTGTGCGCCCCGAACCTCGATTACCGCAACGTTCCCATCGAGGGCGACGAGCACCACGGCCCCGACGAGGCCCACGCCATCCTGTCCCGCTTCGCCCAGAAGTGGAACATCCGCCTGCAGATCGACAACATCGTGGGCAACGAACGCATGGTCATGACCGAGCGCACCGAGTTCTTCGAGCACCGCCCCGGTTCCAAGGCCAGTTTCGCCCTGCCGGTGATGGGTGTGTTCGAGCTCGAGGACGGCAAGGTCACCAACTGGCGGGACTATTTCGAGCTGTCCCACCTACGGATGCGCTGAAGCTCCTTCGCCGGATCCTCGGAGTCGGACGAATCGGCCCAGCGCCACAGCAGCACCTCGGTCGGCTCGTAGGGGTCGGCCCAGGTGCAATGCGCCAGATGGGTCACAACCGCTTCGGTCCATCGTCTTGCGGTTCCTGCCATGCCGGGCAGTATGCACGGGCCAGGTGAACCCCACTTGGCCGGGTGATGCACGCCGGGCGAAACATCCCGGACCGTCTGACGCTCAGCCTCCCGCCAGCACGTGTGCGGCGGCGGCTTCCACCACCGTGCCCTCGAAGAAACGGGGATTCCCGCCACCAAAGAACCGAACGGCGTTGGCGAAGGCGAAATCCCGGAAGGCCTTGCACACCGCCTCATCCGCCGCGGCGAAATGCCCGATGTGGTTGTAGGTGAAGTTCGACGGCGACGCCCGCAGCCCGAACCCCCGACCCCGCTGCGCGACCTCCCGTGAAAGCCTCAGCCTACGAGACCCCATCAGCAGGGTCAGAAGCGCCGCGGTAACGCAGCCGCTACCGTGCGGGCCATGGCTGCTGCTCTTGACGGCATGAGAATCCTCGACCTGACCCAATACGAGGCCGGTCCCTCCGCCACCCAGGCTCTGGCGTGGCTGGGAGCGGACGTGGTGAAGGTGGAACGACCCGACGTGGGTGACCCCGGCCGGGCCACCGGGGGGTCCGCCTCGCCATACTTCCACCATTGGAACGCCAACAAGCGCTCGGTGGCCCTCGAGCTCAGCTCCGCCACCGGGCGACAACTGTTGTTGGACATGGTCCCCCGTTTCGATGTGGTGGTGGAGAACTTCGGCCCCGGTGTGGTGGAGAAGTTGGGGCTGGGCTTCGAGGACGTCAAAGCGGTGCATCCGGGGGTGATCTACGCCTCAGTCAAGGGTTTCGGCTTGTCGGGCCCGTACGCCGATTTCAAGTGCTTCGACTCGGTGGCCATGGCCATGGGAGGGGCGTTTTCGGTGACAGGCGAGGTGGGTGGGGAGCCACTGCCGCCGGGCATGACCGTGGGGGACTCCGGCACCGGGGTGCAGCTGGCATTGGCCATCACCGCGGCCTATGTGCAGAAGTTGCGCACCGGGGAGGGGCAACGCATCGAGCTGTCGATGCAGGAAGCGGTCACGTACTACATGCGCACCCGCCTGGCCATCGGCGGCGGCTGGGGCGAAGAGGCGGCTCCCCGCACCGGCAAGGGCCGTGGCGCGCTCGTTAAACCTGTATCGATGCCAGCCGTTCGGGCCCAATGATTACATCTATCTGATGGCGGTCACCGACGGCATGTGGAAGGCCGTGCCGGCGGCCATCGGCAAGCCCGAGCTGTTGACCGACGAGCGTTTCACCACCAACAAGGGCCGCATGATCAACGCGAAGGCACTGCACGAGGAGATCGAGGCCTTCACGTCCGGGCGCACCAAGCACGAGGCCATGTCGGCGCTGGCGGACGCGGGGGTCCCGTGTGGTGCGGTCTTGGACACCGCCGAGTTGCACACCGACCCTCACTTGCTGGCTCGGGGTTTCGTGCACGAAGTGGACATCCCCGGTCACGGTCCGGCCAAGATGCTGGGTTGGCCGGCGCGGCTGTCAGCCAGCAACGTGGACCTGCAGTTGGCCCCGGCGTTGGGCGCCCACACCGACGAGGTCCTGGCCTCCGAGCTGGGCCTCGACGGGACCACCCTGGCCAAACTGCACGAGGACGGCGTGCTCGGCTGACTCGGCGGCAACCGGACCTCTCGCCTACTGCGACGGCCACGCCGCTGACATCACTGACCAGACCACGCGGAATCGACCGCGAGCGTGTGGGACTGACCGGGCCCAGCGTCTCCGGGCGCACATACGGGATACTCCGGTGACGAAATGCCGCTCCCCCACCTTCACACTTGCTCCGGTGACGAAATGCCGCTCCCGCACCCGTTGCCCCGGTGACGAAACGCAGCGTGGCCGACCGCACCCTCTTCCGGTGACGGAATGGGGCCCGCACTGCGCGAGGACCACGGCGCCGGCCTCGATCCGGTGCACATCTGCGCGTTGTGTACACCCGACCGAGTTGCAGCACGCAACGCAGCAGGTCGCAGCCGCAGGCCTGGGCCGCATGGAACGCAGCCGAGCGCGAACGCGCAGATCTGATGCACGCTGACCACCGGGCTGGCTGTCGCCAGTGCCGCGCACGTACAGGCAAAGTTCCGACAGTGCCGACCGTGAGCAGCGCCGTCACGTTGCGAGGTGCGCCCGACGGAACCTCTGGCCATTGCCCAAAGCAGCGGCCGGACCACACACATTTCGTCACCGGACAACCCCGAAGTGCCGCTGCCGACCCAAGCGGAACTGACCAACGAGGTGGGTGAGCGGCGAGGTGGGTGGGCAGCGAGGGAATTCGCCCGGTCCCACTCGTCACCGGCGGTCCAGCAGGTTCCATCGCACGACGCCTTCGTCCCGCCGCCTGGCCCGATCCTCGTCGCCGAAGCCGAGCTCACCCAGGCTCGCCGATCTGCGCTGACCGGTCATGGCGCGGCGCGGCGGAGGGGGTCCTGAGTGCCCAGGCGCTGCATCGGCACCCCAGCCGCGCCCGAGCTCAGCAGCCGGTCGGGTGCGAGACGTCGGCCTCGTCTGTCAGAGCGCTTCGACCCCACCCCACAAGAAGGCCACGATGGTGGCCCCGTTGGGGCTGGTCACGCTGTGGGCACAGCCGTTGGGCCGATAGCCCAGCTGGCCCGGACGCAACACCCCGGCCTCATCTTCGAGCGTGCCCTCGACCACGAACACCAGCTCGTCGCCGTCATGCCGGTGCGGCGGGAGTTGCGCCCCAGGCTCGAAGCGGGAGAGCGCGGCGCTGCGATCGGCGGCGACGTCGGCCCAGAACCGCTTCTGACGCACGCCGGGCAGGGCCTGCACCCAGGCCGTGGTCGCAAGGTCGAACACCAGCGACGCCGGACCCTCACCGTCGCCGGGCTTGCCGACCCCGCCGGTCACCACGGCCAGCGCAGTGGCGCCCTTCTCGCTGCGGACGTTGTGGACACAGCCGTCGGGTCGATAGCCAACGTTGCCAGCAGTGATGGCACCGAACTCGTCCGCCACGACTCCCTCGAGGACGAACACCAGCTCGTCGCCGCGGTGGGCGTGGCGGGGCAGCGCAGCGCCGGGTGCGAAGCGGGTCAACATGCAGATGCGGTTGGTGGCGGCGTCTGACCACAGTCGCTTGGCCGAGATGCCCGGCATCAGCTCATCCCAGTCGGCCCCGCCGATATCGATGATCTCCGAACGCACCACGTCGACACTGGCCATCGTTGCTGACCCCCTTGACCCAGGGCCGACCAGCTGCCGGCCGGCACCGCCTACTAAGCCTCTACCAAGCCCGGACCTTACTCGGGCGTGGGAGAGCGCTGAATCCGATCCGAGTGGGCAAGGTGACCCGCTACCACTTCAGCTGGGGATCGGGCCAGGCGGAACGGCGCGGTCACCTGACGCCGCTGATGGTGGCGCTGGCCACCGCCGCCTTCGGGGAGGACAAAGCGATCATTGAGGCCCAGCAGCTGGTGCTGGATCGCCACCCTGACGCCGTCATGCGCCCCACCGTGCACGATCGGGGACCCAACCTCATGCGCTCGGTGATGAACCGGCTGCTGGCCTCGGAGGAGCGTGCCGTCACGCCGGGTTGAGCCGGGTTGAGCCGGCCGGGCACACCCGATGCCCCCGCCAGCGCCCTAGGGTCCGTGCCGTGCTTCGCAGCGACCCCGCCCGGCCCCACCTCCGTGAGCCTGCCGCCGGTCAGGGCATGTTCGCTCCGCTGCGCTGCCAGCACTTTCCCAAGGTGTTCGCCACCGGGGCCATCTGGAGCGTGGCCCGATGGGGCATGGGGTTTCTGGGCGCTTTCGTGGCCACTGACCTGACCGGCTCGCCCCGACTGGTGCAACTCACCGGGTCCATGATGTGGGGGCCGCTGCTGTTCGCGGGGCTGATCGGCGGGGCGGTGTCGGACCGCTTCGATCGTCGCCGCACCGTGCTGCTGCAGCTGCTGGTCATGATCCCGCTGACCACACTGATGGGGATCCTCGCCCTGAGCGACAACCTGCGGGTTTGGATGATCTACCCGTTCATGGTGGTGGTAGGGCTGGGCTGGATCGTGGACATGACGGTGCGGCGGGCGCTGATCTATGACCTGGTCGGCCCCGAGCTGGTGAACGGGGCCATGGCGTTGGAGATGGCCAGCTCCGCGGCCGGCCTGGCCATGGGAGCGCTCATCGGCGGGACGGTGATCCAACAGTTGGGCGTCGGTCAGGCCTACTTGGTGTTGGCCGGGGCCCTGCTGGCGGCGCTGGCCATCATGTGGCAGCTGCCGACGCCGGCCCGTCCGGCCGTCGCTCTGACGCCCACAGCCGCGGCCCCCGCCGCCACACCGTCTTTCGCGCAGACCGTGCTGGAGGGGTTCCGGGCGCTGCCGGCCAACCTCACGTTGGTGTCCATCCTCGGGGTCACGGTGTTCGTGGACTTCTTCCACTTCTCCTACTTCCCGATCGTGCCCATCATGGGCAAGACCGTTGACGCCTCGCCCAGCATGATCGGGCTGATCTCCGCCACCGCCGGCATGGGCATGATGGCGGGGTCGTTGTGGGTGGCCAACCGTCAGCCGCACCGGGGCCGGGCGTATTCGTTCGGTTCGATCGCCGCCTGTGCCCTGCTGGTCGGTTTCGCGCTGGCGCCGAGCTACTGGTTGATGGTGGCCTTCGCTGGTGGAGCTGGGGTGGCGATGGGGTTCTTCGGTGCCACCCAGACCGCCCTGGCCATCACCGCCACCAGCGCCGAGTTGCGGGGTCGGGCCATGGGGCTGCTGTCGATGGCGATCGGCGCCCTACCCCTCGGTATGTACGGGCTGGGCGAGGTGGCCCAGGCGTTCGGCGCGCCTGTGGCCCTGGTGGCGTTCAATCTGGCCGGCCTGACGGGATTGGTGCTGTGGCTGTGGCGTCGGCCCGAGGTCCTCTCCGTGCGCTGAGCGGGCACTGATCGGGCACTCGCGCACGATCACACCGGACCACGCCCGTGTGGGCGAAGCTGGGGGTGAACGCTCCGGGTACGAGCGGTTGCAGGCGTCACCGAGGAGGCGAGTTGCCCGCAGATCCCAACGGTCAACCGAGCCCACCAGATGTCAACGCGCGCGATGTCAACGCGCGCGATGTCCTCGAGCAGCTCGCCATCGACGCCGCAGATCTGGCCGAGGCCCTCATCACGGCGGCCGCGGCCATCCCCCGCACCGCCGCCCAACGCCGTCAGGAGCGGCTGCTGGCCCAATTGGTGAGCGACGAGGCGGCTCGACGGTTTGTGTTCCACCTCACCGATCGGGTGCTTCGCTGCCCCGATCACGCAACCGCCGCCCGCCAACTCCGAGCCGTCCTCAGCGCTGATGGCATACCTGCCGGTTTGCCCGCGGCGGAGCGGGTGGCGCTGCGGTTGGCCGGGCTCGGTGCCGGGCTCGCTCCCTCGGCGGTCATGCCGCTGGTGCAGGCCCGGTTGCGCCAAACCAGCCGATCCGTGGTGATCGATCCCGGCCGGGGTCGGCTGGGTCGCCACCTTCGCCGACGCGGCGAGCGCGGCATCACCAGCAACATCAACGTGTTGGGTGAGGCCATCCTGGGCGAGGCCGAGGCGGTGCGTCGGCTGGCCCGCATCGAGGCCCTGGTGGCGGGATCGGGGGACCGAGCCGACGTCCGCTACGTCTCGGTGAAGCTTTCAGCGGTGGCCGCCAACCTGTCGGTGTTGGCCTTTGAAAGCACCGTTGACCGCCTGGCCGATCGCTTCGGGCGGGTGCTGGGAGCCGCCGCCGGGCGCACCCCCGCCACCTTCGTCAACGTCGACATGGAGGAGTATCGCGACCTGGCCCTCACCGTGGCCGCCTTCCAACGGGCGCTCGATCAACCCCGGATGCACCGCCTGGAAGCCGGCATCGTGCTGCAGGCCTACCTGCCCGACGCGCTGGATGCCCTGGAGGAGTTGATCGGGTTCGCGCTGGCGAGGCAAAGGGCCGGCGGCACGCCCATCAAGGTGCGGCTGGTCAAAGGAGCCAACCTGGCCATGGAGCGGGTCGAGGCCGAGCTGACCGGCTGGAACCCGGCGCCCTATGACACCAAGGCCGAGGTCGACGCCAACTACAAGCGCTTGGTGGAGCGGGCTCTGCGGGCCGAGCACGGCAGCGCGCTGCGGGTGGGCGTCGGCTCCCACAACCTGTTCGACGTGGCTTTTGCCCTGCTGTTGGCCCGACAGCGCGGTCTCGAGCACCAACTCGACATTGAGATGCTGGAAGGTATGGCCAACGCCCAGGTGGAGGCGGTGGCCGAGGAGGCGCGCCGCATGGTGCTCTACACACCCATCGCCAGCGCCGGAGAGTTCTCCTCGGCCTTGAGCTACCTGGCCCGGCGACTCGACGAGAACACCGCGCCGCAGAACTACCTGGCCCAACTGCACCGCCTGGCTTCGGACGGCGGCGCCCGGGGAGCGGAACGGGAGCGGTTCCTGCAGGCGGTTCGTGATCGTGATGTACCGACCAGCGGGCCGCGTCGATACCAGACCCACGGCAACCCGGAGCCAACAGAACCGGGCCCGTTCTTCAATGCCCCCGATACCGACTTCACCATCGCCGCCAACCGACACTGGCTCCACGCCGCCCTGGCGACCTACGTACCGTTGCGTACGTCGCCCCAACCTGGGGGCATTGCGGCCATCGATGCCGCGGTGGCCACCGCCGGCCGAGCCGCCCTGCAGTGGGCCCGGTCCGCGCCGGATGACCGCCGCCAACTCCTCTTGCGGGTGGCCACGCGGCTGGAAGCGGACCGGGGCCGCACCGTCGCCGCCATGGTCCACGAAGCCGCCAAGGTGGCCGCTGAAGCGGATGCCGAGGTCTCCGAAGCGGTGGACTTCGCCCGCTACTACGCCGAGTCAGCCCCGGCGCTGAGCAGCCACCCCGGCCTGCACCACATACCATACGGTGTGGTACTGGTGGTCTCGCCGTGGAACTTTCCCTACGCCATACCGGCCGGTGGGGTACTGGCGGCATTGGCCGCAGGGAACACGGTGATCCTCAAGCCCGCCCCACAGACCGCCGGGCTGGGCCAGCTGCTGGTGGCCCAACTGCACCAGGCCGGCATACCGGAAGGTCTGGTGCAGGTGTTGCATGCGCCCGAGGACGAGCGGGGTAGGCGCTTGCTCACCCACCCCGACATCGGCGGCGTGGTGCTCACCGGCTCTGCGGACACCGCGGCGCTGTTCACCGGCTGGCGTCCCGAGCTGCGCCTGCATGCGGAAACCAGTGGCAAGAACGCCATGGTCATCAGCGCCACCGCCGATGTCGATCTGGCGGTGCGGGATCTGTTGCGCAGCGCCTTCGGTCATGCCGGCCAGAAGTGTTCCGCCGCCAGCCTGGCCATCGTTGAGGCACCGCTGCTGCAGCGGGGCCGGGACGCACCGTTCCTGCGCCAACTTCATGACGCCGTGGCCAGCCTGCCGGTCGGCCCGGCGTCCGAACCAACCACCGTGATGGGCCCCCTCATCGACGCGCCCGGTGAGGCGCTGTGGCGGGCGCTCACCACCCTCGACGCCGGCGAATCGTGGTTGGTGCAACCGCGCCCGCTCGAGGGGGGCGTCAACCCCGCCCGCTGCCGGCTGTGGAGCCCCGGGGTACGGCTGGGCGTGGCACCGGGCTCGTGGTTCCATGGGACCGAGTGTTTCGGCCCGGTGCTGGGCGTCATGCGGGCCGCTTCCCTGGAGGAGGCCACCGAATGGCAGAACCAGGTGGCCTACGGGCTCACCGGGGGGCTGCACAGCCTGTCCGAGGAGGAGATCACCTTCTGGGCGGACCGGGTGGAGGTGGGCAACGCCTACGTCAACCGTTCGACCACCGGGGCCGTCGTGAACCGCCAGCCCTTCGGCGGCTGGAAACGTTCCGCGGTCGGCCCCGGCGCCAAGGCCGGCGGCCCCAACTACGTGGCCTCCCTCGGCCGGTGGCGGGAAATTGACCCGTTGAAAGCCTCCATCGATCACCCCGCCGATCACCCCCCCGATCGTCGCGTGGGCGACCGTCATCTCGGGCCGGCCCTCATCGATCTTCGTCGGGCGCTGCCGAACTGGGACCAGCTGCTCGTCGCCACCGCTGCGAGCTACCAATCCTGGTGGACCCATCACGTGGCCATTGAGCACGATCCCGCGGCGCTTCGAGCCGAGCGAAACCGGTTCCGTTACCGACCCTTGGGCGCGCCCTGCCTGCTGCGCGTCGAATCCGGTCCCGACCCCACCCACCAACTGGCCGGCGATGCGAAACTCGACTCCGAGCGAGACCTGGCCCGGGCGCTGCTGGCGACAACGGTGACCGGTACCGGCGTCATCGTCAGCATGTCGGACGCGCCCTCGTGGCTCCAGCCGGGGCGGTTCGGGGTGTTGGACGTGGTGGTGGAAAGCCAGGCCGAACTGGCCGACCGCCTGGGCCGGCCCGACACCGAGCCGGTGGCCCGCGTTCGGGTCGTGGGACCGGGGGCCGTGAGCGATCGGCTGCGGGTGGTGGCCCGGCAGGCCTGGCTGCCGCTGTTGGACGATCCGGTGGTGTCCAACGGCGGGGTCGAGTTGCTCCGCTGGGTTCGCGAACAAGTGGTCAGCGAAACCCGGCACCGTTACGGCAACCCCTGGTGATCGGAAGCCCGGGGCGTCGGTCAAGTCGGTCGAGTCGGTCAAGTCGGTCAAGTCGGTCAAGTCGGTCAAGTCGGCCGACACCCGCGGGGCGAATCGACGTCGATTCGGTGATAGGACAGGGGTCACACCGACGGCCAAGGACGCCCCACGATGCTCAGCCCCTACCGAGTTCTCGACTGCACCGATCATCGCGGTCACCTGGCCGGCTCGATGTTGGCGCAGCTGGGGGCCGAGGTGATCCTGGTCGAGCCGCCGCAGGGGTCACCGGCCCGCAACCGCCCGCCCTTCGCTGGTGGCAGCGCCGAGACCGGGCCCTCGCTGTGGCACGTCGCGCACAACCGGGGCAAGGCTTCCGTGGTGCTGGACCTCCGGGACCCCGCCGCTGAACAGGCTCGCCAGCATTTCGACGCCCTCTGCGCCCAAGCTGACATCCTGCTGTGGTCCGGCCACCCCGCCGAGCTTGCCTTCGACCCCGCCGAGCTACAGGCCCGCCATCCCGCGCTCATCATCGGGCTGCTCAGCGCCTTCGGCCTCGACGGCCCCAAGTCGCACTGGCGGGACAGCGATCTGACCGTGTGCGCCTCCGCCTGTCAGCTCGCCCTGACCGGGGACACCGACCGTCCCCCGCTGCGCTGTGGGGTGCCCCAGGGTTACGCCCACGGCTCGGGGGACCTGGCCGTCGGCGTGCTCTACGCGCTGGCCGAACGGGGCCGCTCCGGGCGGGGCCAGATTGTGGACGTATCGGCCCAGACGGCGTACCTGCAGTCCAGCTTCGCCTACGCCCTCAACGAAGCCTGGGAGAACGCGCCGCTGGGCCGCTCCGGTGAGGGCATCAACGTGGGCCCGTTCATGCTGCGCTGGGGCTACCCCGCCTCCGACGGTGAGGTCAGCGTCACGTTCCTGTTCGGCGCAGCGTTCAAAGAGTTCGCCCCCAACCTGTTCCGTTGGGCCTATGAGGAGGGCCTGTGCGACGAGGCCACCAGGGACAAGCCGTGGGAGGACCTCATCGTGCGGCTGCTCGACGGGCGGGAACCGCTGGAGGAGCTGTACCGGCTGGCGGACATCGTCGCCGCCCTCACCTCCCGGCACACCAAGGCCCACCTGTTGGATGAGGCCCGCCGCCGCCGGGTGCTGATGGCGCCCGTCGCCACCCTGGCCGAGGTGATGGAGCTCGACCATCTGCAGGAGCGCCAGCTGTGGGAGCGCCAGGCGGTGCTGCCCGGCGGTGATCCGCTGCGTCAGGTCGGGCGGTTCATCGTGGCCTCCGGTACCCCCTTGGTGGAGCGTGGACCGGCCCCCGCTCTGGGTGCGGACACGGAGCGCATCCTGAGTGGGCTCGGGGCTGTGGCTCTGAACCGGTCCCATGAAGCCAGCGCGTTCACGTCCGGCGCCGGTGACGCTGCCCTGCTCGACGCCAGGCCGCTCGATGGCCTGAAGGTGCTCGATCTCACCTGGTCCATCGCAGGGCCCTACGTGGGTCGGGGGTTGGCGGACTTCGGTGCCACCGTGGTCAAGGTCGAAACCCAGCAACGGGTCGACGTGACCCGCACCGTCATGCCGCTGCACCCGCTCAACGCCCAGCACCCCATGGAATGCGGTGGCCTGTTCGCCAACTCCAACGCCGGCAAGTTGGGCATCGAGCTGGACCTGGGCACCGACGCCGGCCGGGAGGTGCTGTGGGATCTGTTGCGCTGGGCCGATGTCGTGCTCGAGAGCTTCTCCGCTGGCGCCTTCGAGCGGATGGGCTTCGGCTACGACGCCATCAAGGCGGTGAACCCTTCGGTGATCCTGCTGTCGAGTTGCCTGCCCGGTCAGACCGGATCGCTGAACCTGCCCGGTTACGGCAACCTGGCTTCGGCGTTGTTCGGGTTCCATTGGACCACCCGCTGGCCGGACCGTCCTGCCGCAGGACCGTTCGGGGCCTACACCGACACCGTGTCGCCCCGCTTCTCGCTCTCGGCCTTGCTGGCGGCCATCGATCACCGTCGACGCACCGGTGAGGGTCAGTATCTGGATCTTTCCCAGGCCGAGGCGTCGCTCCAATTCCTGGCCCCGGCGCTGCTCGATGTCGAGGTCAACGGCAACGAATATGTGTCGTTGGGCAACGGCGATGTGGCCATGGCCCCGCACGGGGTGTACCCGGTCCAGGGTCAGGACCGCTGGGTGGCCGTGGTCTGTGACACCGACACCGCCTGGTCAGCGCTGGCGCACGCCGCCGGTCGGGCCGACCTGGCCGGGCTGGGCACGTCAGAACGCCTCGCCCGACGCCAGGAGTTGGACGAGGTGGTGGCGGCCTGGACGGCGACGCTGCCGTTCGAGGACGCAGACGCCCGCCTGCAGGCCCTGGGCGTGGCCGCGCACAACGTGACCAACTCCGCCGAGTGCCTGGCCGATCCGCAATTGGCCCATCGCGGCCACTACGTCACGGTCACCCATCCCTTCATCGGCCCGGTCCTGGTGGAAGGCCCCCGGGCGCAGCTATCCCGCACCCCGGGACGCATAACCGGGCCGGGACCCCGCTACGGCGAACACGCCTTCGACATACTCAGCGGTCTGTTGGGATACGACGAGGACCGCATCGCCGACGTCGCTGCCGCCGGCGCGCTGGGGTAAAGAGGGTTGGTTAGCGTTGGAGAACCGTCCTCGGCCAGCGCTGGCTAGCAGCGCTGGGAGGGTGTGGTTCGGGTCACCAGCAGCGGGGCGAGCCGAGTACCGTCCGCCCGCACGGCCCGGGCGGTCACCCGGACCTCGGTCGCGGGTTCGAGTCCGGTCACAGCAGGCGCTCCGACGCTGCCACGACGCCACAGCAGCGGTCCCATCCCGGGCGGCCCGGCAACCACCTCGACCGCCGCCGGGGCATCGGTGGGGTCAGCCACCGAGGGCCAGATCACCTGGGCGCGCCACCCCTGGCCCGGGATGGGGCAGGACAGGCCCAGGCCGAACGGGGGGCTCGGGAGGTCCACGCTGGGCCCATCGAGCGGTGGCATCGGAACGGTGGTGGTGGTCAGCGCCCGGGGTCCGATCAGCCCGGAAAAGGCGGTGCCGGCGTCGTCGGCGAATCGCGGCAGCACCGCCACCAGTAGGACGGCAAACGTGGCCACCAGGGCCACCCACGCCGGGAAACCCAAGGCGGGGGAGCGAAACGCCAACGATGCCCTCCGCTGCCGCACGCCGTCCTCCTCGACCCACCAGCCGGGGCGTGACCGCTGGGGCGCGCAGCGTCAGCTCCAACGAGGACGTTGGTGGCGTCGGGGAACGGACCGACGCGGGGTCCCCGGTCGGGGTAGGCGTGCGCAGCGTTCTCGCCAACCGCACCAGGCTGTCGATCTCAAACGGCGAGGGGGCCACCTCCGCGACCTCCGCGACCTCCGCCACGGCCGTCATCTCCATGTCCGTCGTCCCGGGTATCGCCATCGCCCCGCCGTCGACCTGCTGGCCTCGAAGGAACGGCACCAGCCGATCGGGTTCGAGCACCACCGCGCCAGGGCCCGAGCGCCCCTGCCTCCCGTCGGACACCTTCAAGGCCAGCACACCCCGAGGAGCGACCCTGGCGCCGATCAAGCACAACATGGGCTGCACCGGCACCCGCAACACGCTCGCCACCGCGGCGGCGTGAACCCGGAGCCGATCAAGGTCCGAATTGGCGGGCGCGGCTCTCCCCCGCAGCCGGCCCCGACGCCAGCGACAACCGCCGCTCACCCTGGCGGTCTCGATCAGCCACACTCCGCCCGGTCCTACCACCAGGTGATCGACATTGGCTTCGGAGCCCGGCACGTGCAGGTCATGGAAAACGAAGACCCCTGCCGGCAGGGTGGCCAGCGCGGCCGCAACCCTCACCTCGCCAAGGTTGGACTCCGCCCACACTGCAACCCGGTGTTGACCGTCGCTCGTGCGGCGCGTCGCACCGAGCCCCGGTGAGCCGATCACGGTTGCGCCGGGCAGCCCCCCATGACCCGACGCGGCCGAGTCCCTCACCTGGGCGGCGTCGTCCTCAGCGGCGCCATCATCGATCACGGCGCGCCACTCGTCCGGGTCCAACGCTCCCACCCCAACACCCTTTGTGATCCTTCCCCTACTCAGCACGTCCAGCGTAGGGGAGCCGAGGGTCCGGCGAGCGGCATCAACCCGACCTCGGCATCCTCCTTCGGCTCGCCGAGCCAAACCTGCAAAGCTGTGGGTCATGTCTGCCTATTTCGTGGTCAACTGCGCCATCACGGATCAAACCCTGCTCGATGAGTACATCGCCGGCGCCGGGGCCAGCCTCGGTGTGGTACCGCTGGAACTGGGCGCCATGGACAACGAGTCAGAGGTCATCGAGGGCACCCCGGCCGGGAGCCGTACCGTGATCCTCAAGTTCGCCTCCAAGGATGACTTCCGCACCTGGTACAACTCCCCCGAGTACCAGGCTGTGATCGGCAAGCGGTTCGCCGCCACCGAGGGCTTCGGGATCCTGGTCAACGGCGCGTGACCGTCGCCCAGACCCCCGAACCTGTTGATGACATCCGGCCCGATCCCCAACGCTGGAGGGTCTCGGATGGGCTGACCATCGTGGGTGACCACTGGGGGACCCCGGCCGCGGAGCCGGTACTGCTGTTGCACGGGGGCGGGCAGAATCGTCACGCTTGGGCCGCCACCGCCCGCAAGCTTGTGACCGCCGGGTTCTTTGTGGTCACCGTGGACGCCCGGGGTCACGGCGACTCGGACTGGGACCCTCTGCAGCGTTACGACATGGACGACATGGCCCGTGACCTGCTGGAACTGGTCCAGCGGTTCGACCGCCCGCCGGCCATGGTGGGGGCCTCCATGGGTGGCATGGCCGCGCTCTGTGCCCAGGGCATGGTGGCACCGCGCCAGCTGTTCTCCTCGGTGACGCTGGTCGATGTGACGCCTCGCATGGACCTGGACGGCGCCACCCGGATCATGGACTTCATGACCGCCAACCCCGGCGGTTTCGACACCCTCGATCACGCCGCTGACGCCATCGCGGCCTACAACCCCCACCGGCCCCGCTCGGCCAACAACGGCGGGTTGACCAAGGTGTTGCGCCAGGGCGAGGACGGTCGTTGGCGGTGGCGATGGGATCCGGCGTTCATGTCCTCCAAAGCGGAGATGATGCGCAGCTCCCGGGAGGCCGCCGAGACCCGCATGGGTGAGATGGCAGCCCGCATGCTGAGCGCCGCGGCCACCATCACCGAACCGGCGCTGCTGGTCCGCGGTGCCCTCAGCGACCTGGTGACGGACGACGCGGTGGCCGAGTTCAAAGCCGCGGTGCCCCACACCGACTACGTGGACGTGCGCAACGCCGGGCACATGGTCGCCGGGGACGACAACGACACGTTCGCCGCTGCCATCATCACGTTCCTCGATGCCAGCCGCACCACCCGCACCGCCCGCTGACCGTACCCATCCGCATGGTCCGTCGGTGGCGGCTGACGGTTTTCATTGTGGCGTTGCTGGCCTGCCTCAGCGGTCCGAACGTCACCAACTACGACTCATACCTCGCGGTACCGGTGGCCTGGAGCGCGCTTCGCCACGGTGATCTCGATCTCGATGAGTACGCAGCTCCAGCGATCGTCGGCCACCACGGCTACGTGGGGGTCGATGGCCACCGCCACGACTTCTACCCCTGGCCCGTGGCCATGTTGGCCGTCCCGACGCTGGCCGTCACTGCCGTGGGCGCCGAACTCGGCCTGTGGCCCAGTGTCGATCAGCTGATCCGTGACAACACGATGGACCTGCTGCAGTTGGTCACGGCATCAGTCATCTGCGCCTTAGCGACCATGGTGATGGCCATGGTCGCCTTCGAACGCTTCGACGGCCGGGTATCGCCGCGCACCGCCGCGGCCACAGCGCTTTTGTTCCTGCTGGCCACCACCATGTGGTCCACCGCCTCACGGGCTCTGTGGCAACACGGCCCTGCGGCGCTGTTCGTGGTGTTGGCCCTGCTCGATGGGCAACGGCTGCTGCAATGTCCACCGCGTCGCCCCGCGCCGCCTGGGCACCCGCCGTCCTGGAGGGCGTGGGTGCGCCTGGGCCTGTGGCTGGCGTTGGCCACCATGATGCGCCCGACCGCGGCCATCGCCGGGGCGGTTCTGGCCGCGGCAGTGCTGTGGGGCGTGACAACGGCGCAGCGCTCGGGCGGCACCGACCGCGACACACCAACCGTAACGGGACGCGGTATGGGACTCGGTATGGGATCTGCTTATGCAGCCCGCCGGTTGGGACGGGGTCCGATGCTGGCGGCGTGCGGCGCTGCGGTGGTCCTGTTGCCGTTCTTCATGGTGAACGTCGCGGTGTTCGGTGCGGTGTTACCAACGTCGTATTCAGCCAGCCGGCTGGCGTTGCACGACCGGTATGTCGAGGCGTTGGCCGCCAACCTGATCAGCCCAGCCCGGGGGGTGCTGGTGTCGGTGCCATTGCTCGGGGCCGCGATCGTGGCCGCGCTGACCGCGCTGATCGCCGCCCGGCGAAATCAGGGCCGGCGCGATCCCCTGCGCATCGCCTGCCTGGCCGGCGTGGGGCTGCACTGGCTGGTGATCTCGGCCGGATCGTTCGGCTGGTGGGCGGGGCATTCCTACGGCGCACGGTTCTTCACCGAGGCCACCCCGCTCATGGCTTACCTCGGCCTGGACCTGCTCGACCGGGTCGGACGCCCAGGAGTGTGGCGTGTCGTGGTGGGGACGTTGGCCGCGGCCGGCATCGCCGTGCAACTGCCCGGGGTGTACCTGCGCTCAACGCAGTGCTGGAACGGGGACCCCACCGACATCGACGCCGATCCCGGCAGGATCTGGTCCTGGTCAGCCCCGCCATTTCTGCACGCCGCCCGCCAGGTGGCGGACGGGCTGCCGCTCCGCCAGGTCGTTCTCGGCCCGTGCCCTCCGGCGGGCTCGACCCAACCCGACACGAGCTGAGGCCGCCCCGTCACACGTTGTCCCTCCCGTCACCGGCCGCGCTGTGGGAGGCTCCCGGCCATGGTTTCCCCGGCGCTTCCTGCCCTCATCCCCACCACCGTGGTCGGCAGTTACCCGCAGCCATCGTGGCTGGTGGATCGGGCGCTGCTGGTCCGCAAGGGCGTCCCCCGCACCCCCGCTCACGACGTGTGGCGTCTGGAAGGCGACGAGCTGGCCGAGGCCCTGGACGCGGCCACCCTGTTGGCCATCCACGACCAGGCCGAGGCCGGCATCGACATCCTCACCGACGGTGAGATCCGCCGGGAGAGCTACTTCAACCACTTCGCCAACGCCCTTTCCGGCGTGGACCAGACCCGACCGGGCGAGGGTGTCAACCGGGTCGGCGGCCGCTCGTTGGTGCCGCTGGTGAACGGGCCCATCGCCCGAACCGCGCCGGTGGAACTGCACGCCGCCCGGTTCCTGCGAGCCGCCACCGACCGCGCCACCAAAGTCACCGTGCCCGGCCCGTTCACCCTCAGCCAACTGGCCCAGAACGAGCACTACCCCGACCAGCAGAGCCTGGCCATGGCCTACGCCGACGCGGTCAATGCCGAACTGGTGGACCTGGTGACCGCAGGCATCGACGTGGTGCAGATCGACGAGCCGTACCTGCAGGCCAACGCCGACGCCGCCCGGGACTTCGCGGTGGAGGCCATCAACCGCGCGCTGCAGGGCATCAGCGCCACCACCGTGCTGCACACCTGCTACGGCTACGCGGTGTACGTCAAGGACAAGCGGGGCGGTTACCCATTCCTGACCGAGCTGGCCGCCTGCGCCGTGGACCAACTGTCCATCGAGTACGCCCAACCGGCGCTCACCCCGCAAGTGCTGGGCCAACTGGGCGACAAGACGGTGGTGCTGGGCGTGGTGGACCTCTCCACCGAGGACGTCGAGCCGGAAACGCTCATCGCCGAGCGTCTCCGAGCCGCACTCCGGGTGATTCCCGCCGAACGCCTGGTGGCCGCCCCCGACTGCGGCATGAAGTTCCTGCCCCGCAAGGTGGCCCGGGCAAAGCTGGCGGCCATGGTGGCCGGCGCCGTCCGCGTTCGCCAGGAGCTCGGCTGACCACCCGAGCAACGGGACCCGCAGGCCGACGAACGCCGCGAAGCAGCGCGGCACGTTCGTCAGGGGGCGAACACCACCGGTGTCCAGACCAGGATGTCGGCCCCCGTTTGACCCTCGGCGTCAACGGTGGCACCGCGGATCTCAAAGCGCAGCAGCCGACCGTTGGCGGCGGGGGCCTCCTCCACCAGTGTGTGGCGGAAGGCCAGCAGGTCCCCCTCGAACGCCGGCCCCACGTGGTCACAGCCGTCCCATGCCACGACGGCGGCGATGCCGGGCAACACCCGGCTGAGCGAGGACTGGGCCAACCCCTGCACGTGACCGCCATAGACCAGGCGCTTGTTGTAGATGCTGCGGGTGCCGTCGCGGTGCACGAAAGCCTGGTTGAACGTCATGCGGGCCAGCGACGGAGCCAGATCGATGTGGTCCCGCATGGCGTCGGCGCGGGTCTCTCCCGTGGCCCACTCGGTGCGGGGCAGCACGCTGAGGTCCCACTGCGGAGCCAGCGTGGCCACCTGCGCCAGCGGCACCGGGTCCGACGGGCCGGGGATCTCATCGGCATGTCCCGGTGACCCGCTGCGGCTGGCCACCAGGGCGCAGCGCTCGTAGCGGGCCACCGGGCCCCCGTCACCCACAGTCTCGATGCCCAGCCACACCTTGCCCCGGTGTTGCCCGTCGCGGGGCTTGCCGTCGGCCAGACCCAAGACGGTGGCCGTGGTGCGCAGGGTCTCGCCCACCTCCACCGCCCGCAGGATCCGCACCGAGCGGTAGTACAGGTTGGCGATGGCCCGACGGGTGGCGTTGGTGGTCTGCCCGATGGAGTACTGCATCACCAGCGACGGATACACCAGGCCGGCATCACGACCGGTGAGGCGGGCCGCCAGGGTCCGGTCCGCCGATGCCAGGTGCTGGTCCCCGGTGATCATCCGGTAGGCCACGTTGTCAGCCTGGGTCACCGTCACCGGTGGCAGCGTGGGGATGGCCATCCCGTTGGCGAACTCGTCGTAATACGGACCGTCGTTGTCTGCGCCTTGGCTCACCCCCAGGAGTGTAGGGAAGGTGGCCGGGTGTCAGGAAAGTAAGCCCGAGACAGTCCGTACAAAGCAGGAACGGCACGGCGACCGAAGCCGCCGTACCGTTCCGCATGGTCCCCCGTTGGTGAACTTGGTCAGTCGGCCACAAGCTCCGATTGCTTCAGTGGCTCGGTGTTGTACTCATCGAGATCGACCTGGCGGGTCATCTCGAAGAAATCAACGTTGCGGTACGGCGAGTTGATCACGATCCGACCGCGGTCGTTGCGATAGTAGGTCGACATGCCGGGGTGGGTCCAAACCATGTTCTCGTGCTCGGCGTCCACGTTGGCGTTGTACTGCGCATGAACCTCAGGCTTGACATCAACCGCGCCGAGCCCGTTGCTGACCATCTTGGAGAGCATGTCCATGATGTAGCGAACCTGCATCTCCACCACGAAGATCAAGCTGCCGCCGTGGCCGGGCTGCAGGTTGGGCCCATAGAGCATGAAGTAGTTCGGGAAATCCGGGACCACGGTGCCCATGTAGGCCTGGGCGTTGTCGTCTTCCCAGGCCTCTCGCAGGGTCTGCCCGGAGCGCCCGGCCACCTCGTAGGTGTTGATGAGGCGCAGCACGTCGAACCCGGTGGCCAACACCAACACGTCCGCCTCACGGGCGGTGCCGTCAGCGGCGATGACCTTGTTGCCCTCGATGCGCTCGACACCGGTGTCGACCAACTCCACCTTGGGGTTGCGCAACATGCGATACCAGCCGTTGTCCATCAGCATGCGCTTGCCGAAGGGCGGGTAGGTGGGCAGCACCTTGGTCAGCAGCTCATCGGCCTTGTCGCCCAGTTCGTCCACCACGTACTTGGTGAAATAGGCCCGGTGGGCATCATTCTGGGCGTTGAGTGAGCGCTCCGGATGGTCCCAGTTGGGGTCCTTGTGCAAGGCCGAGTGGATGCGGTCGTTGAAGGTCCAACCCAGCCGCACCCGGTACCAGTTGCGATAGAGCGGGCACTCCTTGAACAGGAACTGCAACGGCTCGGGCACCTCCTTGCGGAACTGCTCGAACGGTGCCGCCCAATGGTTGGAGCGCTGGTAGATGGTCATGGACGCCACGTCGTTCTGGATCTCCGGCGCGGTCTGCATGCAGCTGGCCCCGTTACCGATGATTGCCACCCGCTTGCCGGCAACGGTGGCGTCATCGGGCCAGCGGGCGGTGTGCCACTTCTCGCCGGTCCAGCTGTCCAGACCGGGGATGTTGGGCTCTACCGGCGGATTGAACAAGCCGGCGGCGCTGATCACCACGTTGGCTTCGCGCTCTTCCACGTTGCCCTGGGCGTCACGGGTGAAGATCCGCCAGGACTGCGTGTCATTGACATATTCGATGCGCTGCACGGAGGTGTTGAAGCTGATGTGCTGGCGGAGATCGAACTCCTCGGACACGTGCTCGAGGTAGCCGTGCAGCTCGTCACGAAGGCAGAAGTACTTCTTCCAGTCATAGGAGGAGAAGGAGAAGGAGTACAGGTGGTTAGGGGTGTCGACCCCGGCGCCGGGGTACTTGTTCTCCCACCAGACGCCGCCCACGGTGGGGTGACGTTCCACGATCTCGAAGGCCACCCCGGCGGCCTGCAGGTTGATGGCGGCGCACAGGCCCGAGACGCCGGCGCCGATGATGAGCACCTTGAAGCCCGCTGGGGCCGAGATGGGCTCGGGCACCAGGAAGGAGGTCTGACCCAGCTGGGCGGCGGTGAAGGCCCCGTACTCGTCAGGGACCCGCTCGGCCATGGCCACGGACAACATGCGGGTCAGCATGGTCTCGGAGGGCTCGGGCATCGCCAGCGGACGACCGTTGCGCCAGGCCAAGATGGCCTCCAGCGCCGCTTCGCGCACCTCGCGCTGATGGTCGGGGTCGAGCCCGCCGGTGTCGTTGTCGCTCATGCCGGGCTGGCGGGCGGGCCGATACGGGGGCTCCAGCCAGTGCTCCTCACCGGTGAGCTGCACCAGCACCATCAACAAGGTGGGGATGTTGGCGATGGCCACCGCCTCGGTGAATCGCTGCTCATCCTGTGCGGTCATGGTCGTCGTGTCAGCCACGAATGTTGCCCTCGCTTGGTCACAGCGGTACACGCTCCGGCGCGTGAACCTGACGATGGCGTCAACCCTACCGCGACCGCCGGCGCCAGCTACAGCCGGTACACCCGCCGGGCCGTATCGGAGAACAACGCCGCCTTCTCGGTGGGGCTGGCGTCGGGGACCATCCGCTTGAAGGCGTTCCACAGCACCAGGTAGGAGCAGGATTCGCCGTCGACGGGGAAGTTGGATTCGAACATGGCCCGCTGTGGCCCGAAGGTCTCGATGCACCAGCGCATGAACGGGCCCCAGTACTCGGCCAGCTGCTCTGAGGTGGGCGGACGATCCATCCGATGCCACCCGCCACCCAGAATGGTCATCCCAATGCCGCCCAGCTTGAGCGACACGTTGGGGCAGGCGGCCAGCTCCGTCAGCGCGGCACGGGTGGCGGCCAGCACCTCGTCGCGGCGGTCGCGGTAGGAGCGCACCCCCAGCGGGCCACCCAGATGGTCACAGACGATGGTGGTGTCGGGAAAGGCCCTGGCCAGGGCGGTGAGCTCGGGGATCTGCGGGTGGTAGAGCCAGGCGTCGTAGGTCAGGTTCCGGCGGGCCAGCTCCGCGAAACCGGCTCGGAAGACGTCGCTGCCCAACAGGCCGGGGGCGGGGTCGGTGCGGTGGTTGGGGATGTCAGGGTCGGCGTCCCAGGCGGGGGCGTGACGGATGCCCACGAAACGCTCGCCGCCGGCCTCGGCCAACGCGTCGAGGGCCCGACCGGCCTCCGCAGCGTGACGCAGGTCGGCGTGGCCCACGATGCGGGCGATTCGGGCGCTGGGCCTTCCGATGGTGGCCGCCGCGGCCCGCCGATCGCTCTCTTCGGCCAGCTCCCGGACCTTGACCACCTCCGGCAGCGGGATCATCACCGGATCGGCGACGGAGCGGTCCCAGCCCCAGCCGCACTCGATGAAAACCGTGTCGGTGACGTTGTGGCCGGCGCCGGTGTCCGCCAGCAGCTCATCAAGCAGGTACGGCGGATCGATGTGGGTCCACAGATGATGGTGGGGGTCGACGATGGGCAGGTCCGGTTCGAGGGCGTCCTCCACGGTGAGCGCCAACCAGTCCCGATGCTCGGCAGGGGTGCGGGCCATGGCGGGACGGTAGCGCTCCGGATGAAGGGGCCCGACGGAAACGGCTCTGCCAGAATCCCGCCCATGCTCTCCCCCTACCGGGTCCTGGACCTCTGCGACGATCGTGGCCAGCTCGCCGGTCACCTGCTGGCGCACCTCGGCGCCGACCTCATCGCCATCGAACCCACCGGCGGGCAGCGCAGCCGTCACGACGGCCCCTTTGCCGGGGACCGGCCCGACCCTGAGGGCTCCCTCACCCACTGGGCCTTCAACCGGGGCAAGCGCTCGGTGGTGCTGGAAGACCCCGCCGACCTGGACCGGTTGGCGGCGGGCGCCGACATCCTCCTCGAGTGCGGCGCCTACCCCGTTGAGCTGGACCGGCTGGTGGCGGCGAACCCGCAGCTGGTGGTGGTGTCGATCACCCCCTTCGGCGCCGACGGACCGAAGGCGAGCTGGACGGCCACCGATCTGACCATCGCCGCGTCCGGCGGGCAGATGGCCATCCAGGGCGACCGGGACCGTCCCCCGGTGCGCATGACCAACCGCCAGGCGTGGCTGAACGCGTCGCTGGACGCGGCCTTGTCGGCGATGATCATGCTGCACGAACGGCAACGTTCCGGTCTGGGCCAGCGCGCCGATGTGTCCGCCCAACAATCCATGATCGTGTGCGACCAGTTCCAGATGATGCACGCGCTGGTCGGCGCGGCGGACATCTCGCGGGTGGCCGGCGGGGTCGAGGTGGGGCCGTTCAAGGTGCAGTTCGTGCACGCCTGCAAGGACGGTCAGGTGACGGTGACGTTCCTGTTCGGGCTCATGATCGGGCCGTTCACAGTGCGGTTGTTCAAGTGGATGTTCGAAGAGGGCGCCTGCGATGAATCCCTCGCCAGCAAGGACTGGATCAACTTCGGTCAGCACGTGTTCGAAGGCAAGCAACCGGCGTCGGAACTGGCCCGCGGCACCGAGGCCATCGGGCGGTTCATAGCCACCAAGACCAAGGCCGAGTTGCTGCAGGCGGCGTTGGAACGGAACCTGCTGATCGCCCCCATCTCCACGACGTCGGACGTGTTGGGCCTGGAGCAGCTAGCAGTGCGGGAGTACTGGGAGAACGTCGACGGGGTGCGGTTTCCGGGGGCGGTGGCCAAGCTGTCCGGCTCGCCGCTGACCCCGCTGGGACCGCCACCGAAGCTGGGCCAGCACACGGCGTCGGTCCTCGGTGAGCCACCCCGGGTGCGCCTGGTCCCGGCCCTTCCCGCCAGTCCGACCCCCACCGGACGGCCGCTCGAAGGCGTCAAGATCTTGGATTTCATGTGGGCCTTCGCCGGGCCCTACGCCACCCGGGTGCTGGCCGACTACGGGGCCACGGTGATCAAGATCGAGACCGCCACCAAGATGGACGTGCTGCGGAACGTGCAACCGTTCATCGACGCTTCGGGTGGGGCCGAGTCGGCGCTGCAGTACCACTCCCTCAATGCCGGCAAGCTGGGCCTGGCGCTCAACCTGTCCAAGCCCGAGGCCCGTGATGTGGTGATGGACCTGGTGCGCTGGGCCGACGTGGTGACCGAGTCCTTCTCGCCCCGGGCCATGCGGTCGTGGGGTCTCGGCTACGAAGAACTGTCCGCGGTGAACCCGTCGCTCATCATGGTGTCGAGCTGCTTGATGGGCCAGAGCGGGCCACTGCACCGCTACGCCGGCTTCGGCACCATGGCCGCCGCAGTGGCAGGGTTCTATCCGGTCGTCGGCTGGCCCGATCGCCCCCCGGCCGGCCCCTTCACCGCGTACACCGACTACACCGCCCCCCGCATCACCGCCGCGGTGCTGCTGGCGGCGCTGGATTGGCGGCAGCGCACCGGTCAGGGCCAGTTCATCGACTTCTCCCAGATGGAAGCCTGTCTGCACCTGCTGGCACCGGAGCTGCTCGACGACGTGGTGAACGGTCGGGTAGCCGGCCGGCTCGGCAATCGGGACCGGTCGATGGCGCCGCACGGGGCCTACCCGGTGCAGGGAGCCGACCAGTGGGTGGCCATCGCGGTGGAGACCGACGAACAGTGGCGGGCATTGTGCGCCACGGCCGGGCTCCGCGATCAGTGGACCAGCCTCGGAGTGGCGGACCGGATGGCCCGCCAGGACGAGCTGGATCTAGCGCTGGCCGCCTGGACCGCCGGGTTCGGGGGCGACGAGTTGCAGACCGTGTTGCAGGGGGCAGGGGTACCGGCCCATCAGGTGCAGAATTCCAGTCATTGCGTGGCGGACCTGCAGTTGGCCCATCGCCAGCAGTTCCGCAAGGTGCCCCATCCGCAAGTCGGTCACACCTGGGTGGAGGGCAGCCCGTTCCAGCTGTCCCGTACCCCCGGGTATCCCGAGTGGGGCGGGCCGACGTTCGGGCAGCACCTCGACGAGATCCTGGGCGGCATCCTCGGTTACGACAGCGACCGCATCGCCGACCTGGTCATCGCCGAGGTGCTGGAGTAGGGGTTGCGCGCCAACCGCCCCTCGCCGACGGCGGATCCGATGCCCTCCTGGCGTCCTTCGGGATTTCTCCGGTGACGAAAAGCAGCACTGGTCGTGCCATGGCGAACGCCAAGAGTGAGGATCGGGGTGGGCGGGTCGCAGTTTCGGCCCGCTCCCCCTCACCCGGTCCACGCCCACCACTCCGCGTGAGATTGGTGAGCCCGACGATTTCGTCACCGGCGAAAGAGTTTCGTCACCGGAGAAACCGGTAAGGGCCGCCGGGAGCAGGGCCGGTGTCCAGCAACGGAATCGCTCGAGCGCACCACCCGATCATGACTGGATCAGGTGGCACCGTTCAGGTTGGGTACACCATGGATGGCGTCATCGGGCAGACTGATGGCATGAAGACTATGGGGGACGCCTCGAGCGAGGCACAGGACGCCAGCGGCGCCGGATACGACATCCCGGCAGTACAGAAGCGCACGGTGATCACGCTGCTGTTCAGCCAGGCCACCGGGGGCGTGGGGCTGGTAGCGACCTACATCGTGACCGCGTTGTTGGCCAAGGACATCACCGGCTCGAAGGTGCTGGCCACGGTGGCCGCCGCCTGTTTGTCCATCGGTGCCGCCACCGCCTCGTTCCCGCTCGCCCGGATCATGAGCAAGAAGGGCCGTCGGATCGGCCTCCGGACGGGCTACCTGCTCGGGGCCGGCGGCGCCCTGATCGCGGTGCTGGCGGCCATTACCCGGAACTACCCGTTGCTGTGCCTTGGAGTGCTCGGCGCCGGGGTCGGCAACGCAGCGAACCTGGCCACCCGCTACGCCGCTTCGGACCTGGCCCCCGAAGCGACCCGGGCCCGCACCATCAGCCTGATCGTGTGGTCCACCACCATCGGCTCCACCACCGGCTCAGTGGTGTCAGGGTCCGCCAGCGACATCGGGGAGAACCTGGGTCTTCCGGTGAAGGGCGGCTCCTACCTGCTGTCCTGTCTGATGTTCCTGCTCGCCGCGGCGATCGTGGAGACCCGGCTCCGGCCGGACCCCCTGGCGTTGTCCGGTGGACTCGGATCCTCCGGCGCCAACTCCTCCAAACCGAGCATCCGTGAATCCCTGGGCCTGATCATGGCGAAACCGGCGGCGCGCTTGGCGGTGGGGGCCATGATCGTGAGTCAGGTCACCATGGTTGGGGTCATGTCGCTCACGCCGTTGCACATGGACGAGGGCGGTCAGACCCAGAGCCTCATCGGCTGGATGATGGCGTTTCACATCTGGGGCATGTACCTGCTGTCACCGGTGATCGGCTCCCTCACCGACAAATTGGGGCAGTACCCGATGCTGTACATCGCCGGGGCGTTGTGCACCGCCGGGGCGGGCTGGGCCGCCGTCACCCCACCGGACGGTCGGGTTGGCGTGTTCATGGGCAACTTCCTGATCGGGTTGGGCTGGTGTTTCGGTGTCATCGCGGCCTCAAGCCTGTTGGTGTCGGAGTTCCCCATCGAGCAGCGGGTGGGGGTGCAGGGTGTCGGGGACCTGGCCATGATCGGCGCGGGGGGTTCGCCGGGGTGTTTTCGGGTTGCTGTACACGCTGTTGGGCTACGGCGGGGTGAACTCGGCAACGCCGCGTTCGGGATCTTGTTGGTGCTCGGGACCGCCGCCACATACCTAGTGGTACGGCGCACCCGGCAGAGCGCGCCGACGGTGGCGGCGTGAGCGACGGCCCGGCCTCACCCGGGCCTCCAGCGGCGGTGGGCTTCACCGCCGCACTGCGCCTCCCGCGCTACCCCTACATGTGGGTATCGGGGGCGCTGTGGCACACCAGCCGGTGGGGTATGGCGTTCCTGGCGGCGTACTTCGCCCGGTCGCTGAGCGAATCACCCCGCCTGGTGCAGCTCACCGGGGTGGCCATGTGGATGCCGCTGCTGCTGGGCGGCGTACTGGGCGGTGTGGTGTCGGACCGCTTCGATCGTCGACGCACCTTGCTTGTACAGCTCACAGGGCTGATCCCACTGGTGTTCCTGGTCGGCATCCTGGTGCACCTGGACCAGATGCGGCTGTGGATGATCTATCCGTTCATGGTCTTCGTGGGCATCGGCTGGGTGGTGGACATGACCAGCCGCCGGGCCTACATCTATGACCTGGTCGGCCCGGATCGAATCGACAACGCCATGGCGCTGGAATCGTTCGGCATGGCCATCGGCATGATCAGCGGCACGTTGTTCGGTGGTTCCGCCATCGAGGCCATCGGCGTGGGATCGGCCTTCCTGGGTGTGGGCGGGTTGCTCTTGGTGTCCCTGCTGCTGTTCTCCCGGGTGCCGCCCGGCGCCGCCATCCACGCCCCGGTGCGGGCCGCCGCCAACGAGAAGGTCACCGCCCGCTCGGCCCTGGCGCAGATGCGAGACGGTTTCGGGTTGCTCGGCCACTACCCCGGTTTGGTGTCGATCCTGGGCATCACCGCCGCGGTGAACTTCTTCTACTTCTCCCACAACCCGCTGGTGCAGGTCATCGGCAAGCAGCTGGGTGCGGGTCCCAGCAGGGTCGGCATCCTGGCCGCCATGACCGGCACCGGCATGATGATCAGCTCGCTCATCATCGGGCGGGGCCGCATTGTGGGACGGGGCCGGGCGTACTGCGTGGGCTCGATGTTCGCCTTCGCTTTCCTCATCGTGGCGTCACAGGCCAACACCTACCCGCTGGCGCTGGTAGCCATGCTGGCGGCGGGGATCGGCACCGGGTTCTTCGGCTCCACCCAGTCCACGTTGGTGATGACCAGCGTGCCCATTGAGGTTCGGGGGCGGGCCCTGGGCTTGCTGTCCACCGCCATCGGCGTGTTACCGCTCGGTATGTTGGGCCTGGGTGAGCTGGCCGAGGTGTACGGCACCGCCACTGCCATCACGGTGTCCGCCAGCCTCGGCGCCGCCTGTTCCGTGCTCTGGCTGGTACGGCACCCGCTCGTGCTGTCCATGACCTCCGATGCCCGACCGCCGGCGCTCGGGGTGCCTGACTCCTCTCCGGCCGAAGCGACCACCTCGTCGCTGGTGGGCCCCGCCGCTCGGGTCTGACCACGCGCCAGCTTCGGGCGGGCTAACGTCCGGGCCAGTACGCACTGCCCGATCGCTTCCAGGAGCGCCGCCATGACCCCTGTCCTGTCCGGTCTGCGAATCGTCGAAGGATCGGCGTTCGTTGCCGCACCACTCGGCGGCATGACCCTCGCCCAGCTCGGCGCCGACGTGATCCGCTTCGACGCCATCGGCGGCGGGCTCGACTATCACCGCTGGCCGTGCACCCGGAGGGCGTCGAGCCTGTTCTGGGCCGGCTGAACAAGGGCAAGAGGTCGATCGCCGGTCGACGTGCGCCAGCCCCGAGGGTCAGGAGCTGATCGCTGAGATCATCACCGCGCCCCGGTGCACGAGGCGGGCATGTTCCTGTCGAACTTCCCCGAAGGCGGCTGGCTCGGTGACGCCGAAGCTGCGGGCCCGCCGGGCAGACCTGATCTACGTCAACATCATCGGCAACCCCGACGAGTCCACCGCGGTGGACTACACCGTCAACCCGTCCTCGGGCTTCGCCTACGCCACCGGGCCGGCTCGGCGGCATCATGCCGACCAACCACGTGCTGCCGGCCTGGGACATCGCCACCGGGCTCACGCGGCGGTCGGCCTGCTGGCCGCCGAGCGGCATCGCAGCCGTCACGGGAGGGCGAACTCGTGACGCATCTCGCTCGCCGACGTGGCCTTCGCCATGGTGTCCAACCTCGGCTACCTGGCCCAGGCGCAGCTGCTCGGCGAGGACCGGCCCCCGATCGGCAACGACATGTACGGTGCGTTCGGCCGCGACTTCGCCACCAGCGACGGTCGGCGGGTGATGGTGGTGGCCATCAGCCTCAACCAGTGGCAGCGCCTGGTCGAGGCCACCGGCATCACCGAGCATCTGGGCGCTATCGAACGGGCCCTCGGCGTGGATCTGCGCAAGGAGGGGGATCGTTTCGGTGCCCGTGACGCCATCGCGGCGTTCATCGCCCCCTTCATCGCCCGCCACACGCTCAGCGAGCTGCGCGAGATCTTCGACCAGCACGGTGTGTGCTGGGGCCCCTATCAAACCTTCACCCAGTTGGTCAACGACGACCCCCGTTGCTCCATTGCCAACCCGATGTTCGCCAAGGTCGATCAGCCCGGTGTCGGTCGGGTGCTGGTGCCAGGCTCGCCACTGGCCTTCAGCGAGGTGGCCCGCCAACGCCCGGTGCCGGCCCCCCGTTTGGGCGAGCACACCGACGAGATCCTCTCCCAGGTGCTGGGCCTGTCCAGCCACGAGATCGGCCTCATGCACGACAAGGGCATCGTCGCCGGCGCCGACGAGTAGGCCATCCGCCGGCGCCTTCTGAGCGGTGCCACCAGGAACGATAGGCTGCCGGCTGGTAGACAACTCTCAGGGGGACCAATCATGCGCTACGACCTCGTGATCCGCGGCGGGACCGTGATCGACGGCACCGGGGAGCCGGCCCGGCAGGCTGATGTGGGCATCGTCGGGGACCGGGTGGTGGAGATCGGCCCGTGTGTGGGGGACGCCACCGAGACCGTTGACGCCACCGGCCGCCTGGTGACCCCCGGCTTCGTGGACATCCATACCCACCTCGACGCTCAGATGGCCTGGGACCCGGTGGGCACCGTGTCCTGCTGGCACGGCGTCACCACTGCGGTGATGGGCAACTGCGGGGTGACCTTCGCGCCATGCAAGCCCGAGGATCGTGAGACGCTGGCCCGCATGATGGAATCGGTGGAAGACATCCCCGCCGACGCCATACTGAGCGGTCTGCCGTGGGATTGGCAGACCTACACCGAGTACCTCGACAGCTACTCTCGCATACCGATGGGTATCAACCTGGGCGGTATGGTGGGACACTGCTCGGTGCGCATCGCGGCCATGGGCGACCGGGCCATCGATCAGCACCACGCCGACGCGGAAGACATCGTGAAGATGTGCGAGCTGGTGGAGGAAGCGCTGGTTGGCGGAGCGCTGGGATTCTCCACCTCCCGCACGTATCTTCACTTGACCCCTGACGGTCGGGAGGTCCCCGGCACGTGGGCCGCGCCGGAGGAACTGCTGGCCATCGGCGAGGTCATGGGCCACCTGGGCCGGGGCGTGTTCGAGTGCGCGGTGGACAATGACCGTCAGCTGCACGGGCTGGTTGGCCAGAAGGACCGCACCGTCATGGAGCGCGAAGTCGCCTGGATGAAGGAACTGTCCATCCGTACCGGGCGGCCGGTCACGTTCGGCTTCGTGCAGAACCGCTCCGATCCTGACGGCTGGCGTTACTGGCTGGAGTTGGTGGCGGAGGCCAACGCGGCCGGCGCCGACATCCGCCCCCAGACCACCACTCGTGGCATCGGCGTCCTGTTCGGTCTGGCCAACCGCACCCCGTTCGACAACTGCAGTGCCGCCTGGCGTTCGCTGCGGGCGCTGCCATATCCGGAGAAGCTGGCCAAACTGGCCGACCCGGCGTTCAAGGCGCAGCTGGTGGCGGACGTGGCCCACACGCCCAGCAAGTTGGATCTCAGCGGCATCTACCGCCTCGATGACAGCCGGGTCAGCTACGAGGCCGACCCGTCAGAGAGCTTGGTGGCCCACGCCGAGCGTCGTGGCACCTCCCCGGCGGAGGCGTTCCTGGACATGGCCATCGAGACCGCCGCCAAGGGACTGTGGAACTATCCATTCCTGAATTGGGATTTCGACGCCATCGAGGAGAAGATCAACGATCCCAGCGTGATCCTGGGCATCGGTGACGCCGGCGCCCACTGCGGGCAGATCCAAGACGCCAGTCAGTCCACCTACTTCCTGACCCGCTGGGTGCGTGACGCCAAGAAGTGGAGCGTCGAGGAAGCGGTGGTCATGTTGGCCGCCGACGGGGCGGACCTGTTCGGGTTCGAGGGCCGTGGCCGCCTGGTGGAGGGCAACTACGCCGACCTCAACGTCATCGATCTCGACAACCTGGAGCTGTGCGCCCCGGAGTACGTGTACGACTTCCCCAACGGCGCCGGCCGCTGGATCCAAAAAGCCAAGGGCTACGACCTCACGCTGGTCAACGGCCAGGTGTTCATGCGCGCCGGTGAGCACCAGGGCGCCCTGGCCGGCCGCATCATCCGGGCCTGATCCACGGGGAACGGAACGCGAAATGGCGGCACCAGGCTTGGCCCGGTGCCGCCATCATCGCGTCACGGGATCAGAGGATGAACAGCATCTCCTGGTAGGTGGGCAGCGGCCACAGGTTGTCCGCCACGGTGTGCTCGAGCCGATCCGCGGCATCGCGCACCGCTTTGGTGGCTGGCAGCAGCGCGGATCCGGCGTAGCTGGCTTCCTCGAAGCTGCTGTGGCCGTCATGGCCTTTCAGCGCGGCCCGCAAACCTGCCAGGGCATCCTGCAACTCGCCGATGCCGGCGCAGACCTCATCGAGCGTGGTGGCATCGAAGGGATAGTCGATGGCCTTGAGCGAAGCAGCGTTCGTGGCCAGTTCCGTTTGATACCGAATAGCCGCGGGCAACACAGTGGTGGCCGCCATCTCCAAGGTGCTGCGGGCCTCCACGCTGACCGAAAGCGTGTAATGCTCCAGAGCGACCTCGTAGCGACTCTCCAATTCCCGGTCGCTGAGCACACCGTAACCGGAGAACAGGGACCGGGCGGCGTCAGTGTTGAACTGCGGCAGGGCATCGAGGCTGGTGCGCAAGTTCGGCAAGCCACGGGCGGCGGCCTCCTCCTGCCACTGAGCGGAGTACCCGTCGCCGTTGAACACCACCGCACCGTGGGTGCTGATGATCTCCTCGAGCAAGGACTGCACCGCCACGTTGAAATCGGTGCCGGCGGCCACCGCGGCCTCTAGCTCAGTGGCCGCGAAGTCGAGGGACTCAGCCAGGATGGTGTTGATCACCACCATGGGACCGGCGATGGTCTGGGAGGACCCCGGCGCCCGGAACTCGAAACGGTTGCCAGTGAAGGCGAAGGGGCTGGTGCGATTGCGGTCCCCGGCGTCCGCGGGCAGGTCGGGAATGGTGTCGACCCCCACCACCAGATTGCTGCGCCCCTTGGAGGCGGTGGCACCACCCTTGGCCACCTGGTCGAACACATCCGCCAGCTGCTCACCGAGGAAGATGGACATGATGGCCGGCGGGGCCTCATTGGCGCCCAGGCGATGGTCGTTGGAGGCGGAGGCCACCGACGCCCGCAGCAGCCCGCCGTGACGGTGCACGGAGCGGATGACGGCGGCGCAGAAAACCAGGAACTGGGCGTTGTCGTGGGGGGTGTCACCGGGCAGCAACAGGTTGCCCTGCTTGGTGTTGCCGATGGAGAAGTTGACGTGCTTGCCGGAGCCGTTGATCCCGGCGAAGGGCTTCTCATGGAACAGCACCGCCATGCCGTGGCGGTGGGCCACCCGCTTGAGGGTGACCATCAGCAGCTGCTGGTGATCCGCCGCCAGGTTGGCCTTTTCGAACACCGGGGCTATCTCGAACTGGCCGGGGGCTACCTCGTTGTGACGGGTCTTGGCCGGGATGCCGAGCTTGAACATCTCCCGTTCGGCGTCGAGCATGAAGCCCAGCACCCGCTCGGGGATCGCACCGAAGTAGTGGTCGTCGAACTCCTGGCCCTTGGGGGGATGGGCGCCGAACAGGGTCCGGCCGCAGGACAACAGATCGGGCCGGGCGTAGAAGAAGCTGCGGTCGATCAGGAAATACTCCTGCTCGGCCCCCGCGAAGGACACCACGGCGTCGATGTCGGTGTGCCCGAACAAGCGCAGCACCCGCTGGGCGTGGGTGTTCATGGCCTGCTGGGAGCGCAGCAACGGGGTCTTGTGGTCCAGTGCCTCACCGGTCCAGGACACGAACACGGTGGGGATGCACAAGGTGTTGCCGTTGGGATTCTCCAGGATGTACGCCGGGCTGGTGACATCCCAGCCGGTGTAGCCCCGGGCCTCAAAAGTGTCGCGCAGGCCGCCGTTGGGGAAGCTAGAGGCGTCCGGCTCACCCTGCATGAGGGTCTTGCCGGCGAACTCGGCGATGGAGGCCCCGTTGGCATCGGGCTCCAGAAAGCTGTCGTGCTTCTCGGCGGTGGACCCGGTGAGGGGGAAGAACACGTGGGCGTAGTGGGTGGCGCCACGCTCCATGGCCCAGTCCTTCATGGCTGAGGCCACCATGTCCGCCACGGTGGGGTCAAGCGGCTTGGCCTGCTCGATGGTGGCCATCAGCGACTTGAACACCGACTTGGGCAGCCGGGCCTGCATGGTCGCCTTGGAGAAGACGTTCTGGCCGAAGACCTCACCGGGCTTCTCCACCTGGGAGAACGTCAGGCTCGGCGCCTGGTGTCCGGTTACCGCCCTGATGGCCTCGAGCCGGGCAAAGCTTCCACTCATCGACAACCCCATACGGTCGCGTGCGAGCCGGGTGCCCGCAGGTTCCGCCAAACTAGGTGACCCCTGTTTCGGGCGCGTTTCGGGGAACAGATTGCGGCCAGGGCGTGTCGAACGGCACATCGGCGCCCGGGCGTGAGAAGCTCCGCCCAGCACCAACAACCACCCAGGAGGAGCCATGTCGCTCATCGTGCGTACCCGCCCCGAGTACCGGGTGGTCACCGAGAAGGATGTGCCGATGGTGACCCGGGACGGGATCACGCTGTATGCCGACGTCGTGCGGCCCGACGCCCCCGGCCGCTTCCCGGTACTGCTCAGCCGGACCCCCTACGGCAAGAACGGCTCGACGGACCCCAACGGGCCCAACACGTTTTTCGCCCGCTACGGCTACGTGTCCGTCACCCAGGACTGCCGGGGCCGTTTCGCCTCCGAGGGTGACTACGACACGATCTTCCAAGAGGCTCCCGACGGGTATGACGCGGTGGAGTGGGCCGCCCGGTTGCCGTGGTCCAACGGGCGGGTGGGCACCACCGGGCAGTCCTATTTGGGACTGACCCAATACCTGATCGCCTGCAATGACCCCATGCCGCCGTCGTTGCAGTGCATGGCTCCGGTGTCAGCCTCGTCGGATTACCACCAGAGCTGGATCTATCACACCGGTGGGGCGTCGCTGTGGGGATGGCTGGTGCCCTACGCCATCTTCAAGGGCCGCAACACCTTGCGCCGGGCCAGTAGGGACGATCTGGTTGAGCGGGTGGCGTCCTACATCGACGGCGAACACGCCATGATGCGCAAAACCCGCTTTGGTCTGAACTTCACCGTGCCGTTGACCGGCGAGTGGTTTTCCCATCTGCCCATCGCTGATTGGAGCGAGCTGCTGGCAGAGACCGCTCCGTACTTCGCCGACCACCTTGCCCATGCCGACGACGGTGAGTATTGGTATCGGGCCAATGTGAACCGCCACGCGGAGAGTGTGACCGTGCCCATGTTGCACGTCACCTCGTGGTACGACATCTTCGCCGAGGGCGGTCCGAACGCGTACCAGTCGGTCAAAGCCCGATCCGCCCATCCCGCGGCCCGCAACGGTCAACGGTTGATCGTGGGTCCTTGGGGGCACTTGTTGCCCTACAGCGTGCCCTCGACCAAAGGTGCCGGTGACATCGATTTCGGCGAGGAAGCCTTGATCGACCTCAACCAGACGTTGTTGCGGTGGTTCGATCATTGGCTCAAGGACATCGACAACGCGATCATGGACGAGCCGCCCGTGACGGTGTTCACGTTGGGCGAAAATCGCTGGCAATCGCTACCGGACTGGCCACCGCCGGCCATGCGCCCGGTGCGTTGGTATCTCCACAGCGACGGCAACGCCGCGTCACTGCGAGGAACCGGCACGTTGTCGATGGTGCCGCCCGGGGAGGAGCCCGAGGATTGCTATGTGTACGACCCGGCCGATCCGGTGCCGTCGATGGGCGGCAACAACCTGATCATCGACATGGGGGTGCAGGATCAGCGGCCGGTGGAGGAACGGGGTGATGTGTTGGTGTTCACCTCGGAGCCGTTGACCCAGCCGCTGGAGATAACGGGCCCGGTGACGGTGACGTTGTGGGCCGCGTCAGATGTAGTGGACACTGACTTCACCGCCAAGCTGGTTGACGTCCGTCCCGACGGGTACGCTATGAACCTACTGGATGGTATGATCCGGGCCCGCTACCGGGACAGCGCCAGCGAACCGAAGATGATGGAGCCCGGCCAGGCGTATTGCTTTGAGATCGACCTGTGGGCCACCTCCAACGTGTTCGGGCCCGGCCACTGCATCCGCCTGGAGATCAGCTCCTCCAACTTCCCCCGCTTCGACCGCAACCTCAACACCGGCGCCGCGTTCGGCGAGGGGTCGGTCGGCGTGCCGGCCCACCAGCGAGTGTTCCACCAGGGCGAGAGGGCCTCCTATGTGACGTTGCCGGTGGTGCCGCGGTGAGTGGGCCGGCACGCCTCGTAGCCTCTCGGCCGTCGGGCCGTCATCTGTGACGTCAAGGGGGTGCCCCGATGCTGCCGCCGGGTACGGATCGGTAGCCTTGGCGCATGGCTGATGTCGCGCCAGCGGTGCCCTGCGTGCTTGGGAGTGAATGGGCCGCACTCGCGGATCCTCCAAGCGGCCGCTGGGAGATCATTGGAGGGGAGCTCGTCTTGACGCCGTCGGCTTCGCCCGACCACAACGACGCCGCGTTTGCACTGTGCGCCCTGCTCAAACGCGCTGTCCCGGCGAACCTTCGCGTCGGAATGGATCTCGACTGGGTCCTCGCGGTGCCCGGCAACCCACGGTTCATCGTCAACGCACCCCGTCCCGATGTGGTGGTTTGGCCGAAGCACCATGCGCTGGTGGCCGAACCCGTCCTTGCGGCTGAAGTGCTCTCGCCGAGCGACGCTGGACGGATCGAGGCCAAGCGGTTCGCGTACGGCCCAGCCGGATTGGCCAGCTACCTGGAGATCGATCTCGAGACTGGCGCCCTTCGGCTTTACCACCTCACCGGAACCACCCTGATCGTGACCCAGTCCGGATCAGTCATCACCGTCGGACTTCCCGGCTGTGAGCCGCTGAGCATCGCCATTGACCAGCTGCGCCCCTAGTTTGAGCCGAGCGACGCCAGCAGCTCGCGGGTGCGGCGGCTGGCGGAGGGGTCGTTGTCGAACTCCACGGCGGCGAAGTCGGTGACCCCGGCGTAGCGGTAGCGGGCCAACTCCGCGGTGACCGCCGCTTCGTTGCCAACCACGGCGGCGTAGGCCGGGGTGGCCCAACCCTCCCGGTCAAGCATGGCCCGGTAGGACGGGAGAGCACCGTAGAGCTCGAAGACCCGGGCAGCGAGGGCCCGTCCGGCGTCCTGGTCGTCGGTGACCAGGCACGGCGCGCCGGCGATGATGCGCGGAGCGGCCCGGCCAGCAGCGGCCGCGGCGGCAGCCAGAGCTGGAGCGGTGTGGCTGTGGATCGTGACCGGGCCGGTCATCCAGGTGAAGGTGCCGTCGGCCAGAGTGCCCGCTACCTCGAGCATCTTGGGACCCAGCGCCGAGAGCACCACCGGCACCTCGAACTCGCCCCGATCGGGATGGCGCAACGCGAACCTGGCGGTGATCTCCTCGCCCACGAACACGCACTTGTTGTTCCGCAACAGACTGGTCAGTACGGTAAGGTACTCACGGGTATGGCGGACGGGGGTGCGGTAGTCGTAGCCGAAAGAGTCGATGATGACCCGCTTGTGGCTGGGCCCGACCCCCAGCGTGAAACGGCCCCCGGTGGCCACCGCGGTGGTGATGGCCGCTGAGGCCATGTCAGCCGGATGCCGAGGGTAGGTCCGCAGCACCGCGGTGCCCAACTCCACCCGTGAGGTGTCCCGACCGGCCAGGGCGAACACCGCCATGGGGTCGTGCCCGGCGATCCACGGTAGCCAATAGCTGGCGAAACCGTCGGCCTCGGCCCGCACCGCTCCCTCGATCAACTCGCCCAACGGCCGAGGTCCGGTCACGTCCCCTGCAAAGATCCCGATGCGCACGTCCCGGACCGTAGCCCAGCGGAACGGAAGGCGGGCCTGGGCAGCGACTAGACATCGGCCCATGATTCGAGTGCATTCGACCACGGCCCGCCTGCAGGCAGCGATGGAGCGGCTGAACATTCGCAACGCCGCCGCCATCCAGGTGGACAACACGGTGTACCTGTCGGGCCTGACCGCGGTGGACACCGATACCGGCGAGCTCATACCGGGCGGTATCCGAGAGCATTCCCGGCACACGCTTGAGCTGTACCGCACCATCTTGGAGGACATCGGATTGTCCCTCGATCACGTCGTGAAGGTCAACGCCTACCTGGCCGACGCCGCCGACTTCACCGCCTGGAACGAGGAATATCTGCAGATCTTCGAAGCGCCGTACCCCTGCCGCACCACGGTCACCGCACCACCGGTGTTCGGCCTCATCGAGGTGGAGTTGATCGCCGCCCTCGAACCGCGTCGCTGAACGGCGCAGCCCACCCCTCCATTTCTCCACGCCCGCAGACCACGCCCCGCAGACCACGCCGGCGGGAGTGTAACTACAACAGTGTAACTGTCTCCTACAGTAGCTGGGCGTGGCCCGGTGGAAAGGACAGGCAGCGACTGAGACGATGGATGGGACGGCGACGGTGATGGAGGCGACCCCGGGTCAGGCTTCGGCCCGGAAGATCTCCACGGAGGATTTGGCGGATGAGTTGATGGTCCGGGCCCAGGCGGATGGGGTCCGGTTGACCGGCCCGGGCGGGTTGTTGGCGGGGCTGACGAAACGGATGCTCGAGGCAATGTTGGAGGGCGAGTTGACCGACCATGTCGGGTATGCACCTTACGATCCGGCTGGGCATCATTCGGGGAACTCTCGGAACGGGACCCGCCCCAAGACGGTGATCACGGAGATCGGCCCGGTCGAAATTGCGGTGCCCCGGGACCGGGCGGGGACGTTCGAGCCGACGATCGTCCCGAAACGCCAAAGGCGGTTGGGGGGTGTGGATGAGATGGTGTTGCCCTTGTCAGCGAAGGGGCTCACGCACGGGGAGATCAGCGCCCACCTGGAGGACATCTACCAGGCCAAGGTCTCCAAGGAGACCGTGACCCGGATCACGGACAAGGTTGTCGAGACGATGGTGGAGTGGCAGAACCGCCCGTTGGACGCGGCGTACCCGGTGTTGTTCATCGACGCCATCAACGTCAAGATCCGGGAGGGTCAAGTCGCGAACCGGCCGATCTACGTGGCGGTCGGGGTCACCGTGGACGGCGAGCGGGACATTCTCGGGTTATGGGCTGGTGAGGGTGGGGAAGGCGCCAAGTACTGGCATCAGCGTCCTCACCGAGCTCAAGAACCGGGGGGTCGCTGACGTGTGCATGCTGGTCTGTGACGGGCTGACCGGTCTACCCGACGCGGTGAACTCGGTGTGGCCCCAAACCATTGTGCAAACGTGTGTCGTTCATTACGCCGATGTGCTGGTTATGCCGATGTGGTCGGGTTTGTCCTGGTCAGCGGGGTCGGGTCTGTCGCTGATGGCGGCATAACCGTGCTGGTTCAGAGGGCTTCGAGGAACGCGAGGAGCCGGTCGGGTGGCCGGTATCGGCGTGGGGTGGTGCCGGGTTGGGTGGTTCGGGCGAGGGCTCGTTCTTTGATGCCGAGGTCGGCGTGAAGGTAGATGGCGGTGGTCTCGACTTGTTCGTGGCCGAGCCAGAGCGCGATCACGGTGGTGTCGACGCCGGCTTCGAGGAGACGCATCGCGGCGGTGTGCCGTAGCACGTGACAGGTCACGTTCTTGGTGGCCAATGTCGGGCATCGGGCGGCTGCGGTCGTGGTGTGGATGTTGAGGCGGTGCTCGATCGCGTCACGGCTGAGCCGGTGGCCTTGGCGGGTGGGGAACACGGGGTCGTCGGGTTGACCGGCTCGTTCGTGGAGCCAGGCGGTGAGCGTCGCGACGGTCGGGGTGGTGAGCGGGGTGATCCGTTCTTTGCGGCCTTTGCCGTGGCAACGGACGTGGGCGCCAGTGCCGAGGTGAATGTCTGATCGGTTGATCCCGATCAGTTCGGAGATCCGCAGCCCGGTCTGAACGGCGACCGCGAGCCGGGTCCGGTCACGTCGCCCGGTCCATGTGCTGTGGTCGGGTGCGGCGAGCAACGCGTCGGTCTCGGTGGTGGTGAGGAACGTGACCAATGTGCGGTCGTAGCGTTTCGGGCCGATGGCGAGCACTCGTTGGATCGTCGCGGCGTGTTCGGGATGGCCGAGAGCGGCGTAGCGGAACAGCGAATGGATCGCGGCGAGGCGGGCGTTGCGCGTCCGGATGCTGTTGTGCCGGTCGTGTTCGAGATGATCCAGGAATCCGGTGACGACCTCGACACCCAGGTCGTCGATGTCGAGTTGGAATGGTTGACGGCGGCACGTCGTGGCGGTGTAGTTGAGGAGCAGACGCCAGGCGTCGCGATACGCGGCGATCGTTTGGGGGCTGGCGTCGCGTTCGCGGATCAGCCGGTCGGTGAAGAACGCCTGCAGGGTCGGAGCGAGAGCGGTCATCGCCGATCGTCCTGGTGCTGTTCGAGGCGGTCTGCTGCGAAGGCGAGGAGTTCGGGTGAGCCGCTCAAATACCAGTAGGTGGCGTTCGGGTCGACGTGGCCGAGGTAGGTCGACAGCACGGCCATCGTCGCCACCGGGTCACCGGGTCACCGTGATGGCGGTAGGCGTCGAGGAGCGTGGCGACCGCGAAGCTGTGTCGTAGGTCGTGCATTCGGGGGCGGCATCGCCCTGCGCGTCGTTGCAGGCCGGCGTGTTTGACCAGGATCCGAAACGTCGATTCGACATTGCAGGCGCAGCAGCCGGGTGCCGGCCGGTGACAGGAACATCGCCGGGGACGCCGGTGGGGTGGGACAACGGGACCGTTCGCTCAGGTAGGCGTCGAGCACCGTGGTGACGGTGTCGTGGATTGGGACGTGGTTGGATTTGTCGAACTTCGAATGGCGGATCGTGATCACCTGATGGTCGAGATCGACATCGGCGACGTCGAGGCGGATCGCTTCACCAACGCGTATCCCGGTCACCGCGAGCAGACCGATCAAGGTTCGATAGGTGGTCTGGCGGAACGGTTGACGTAACACTGCGGTGGCGTCGATCAACCGGAAAATGTCCTGGTTGGAGTAGAGATAGGGCACGGCACGCTGAGCGGCGCCCGGCAGCAGATCGGCGGGTGGGACCGGAACGGTCGGGTCGATCGCGTGCAAGTAGGTGGCGAACCCGCGGACTGCGCTCAAGCGTTGCGAATGCCACCAGCCGCTGCCGCCCGGCAGGGTCGCCCAGCTGATGGTGTCATCGATCGTGAACCGGTCCGGTGTGTCTGTTTCGGCAAGGTGCGCGATGAACTGGCCGAGCAGCAACTCGACACGTTCCAACTTGTAGCCCACCGCCCTTGGTGATCTGACGGTGCGGGGCTTGAACCCTGACGAACACCGCTCGGCCCTGCGCCGTCGCTGGTCGACCGTGACGCAGATAGTCGGCGATCGCCTCGCCGACATCGGCCGGTAACGGCATCCGTGAGTCCTTGGGGCCTTTGCCCCGCACGAGCAGCATCGCGACGTCACGCCGACCGGTGCTCGTCGTGCGGTCGCATGATTCGAGCATGCGGGCGAGATCGCCGTCGGGGACCGGTTCGACGAGCCCGGCGAGTTTCCACGACCCGACCCGCGGCACCACGTCGGCCAACGGCTTGTCGATCGCGCCGGTGAGGAAGAGCCAGCGCAGCATCGATCGCATCGCTGTCGCAGTGAGGCTCGCGGCACCTCTGGACCGGCCCGGGCACACCTCGGTCAAGAGCGCGAACACGTCACTGGCGACGATGCCGGAAAGGTCCAGTCCGTCACCACGCCGCCGCGACATGACAAACGGGCCGATCGCGCCCAGATACCCGGCGATCGTGCCAGCGGCCAGTCCGCGCTCAGCTCTGAGGAACCGTGTGAACTCTTCCAACAGCACACCTGCCGCGTCGTCCTCGGCGGCTGTCCCTTCGACGCGTGGCGGCCTTACGCCGCGACTCACAAGGAAGTCGATCAGCGGTATCAGCGACCGTCCGGTCAACGTCGGCGTGAGATCCAGTTCGGCCCGATCGGCAATGAACTCGTCAGGCACGAACCCGGTGACGTCACCGCCGCGTTCGACCAGCCAGCGGCTCACCTCGCGCAGCAACCGAGTGTGCCGGACGATGGCCTCGCCCCGATATCCGAGCCTGGCAAGACCCTCTCGGAACTCCGCTTCCAGTCCGACGAGCGGACCAACGGCCTAGCTACTCCGCCAAAGTGGATACCCCCAAGCCGTCTTACGCGGCATGCCGCGTAAGACGGCAACAACCACCAGATCGAACGCCTCCATGCCGAGGCCCAGGCCCGTGGCATCAAGCTCAACATCCTCGTGGACCTCACCCACGTACTCGAATACCTGTGGGCCGCCGCCTGGTGCTTCTTCACCAAGCCCGACCGCGCCGCCGAGACCTGGGTGCAGGACCGCACGCTCGGAGACGTTCGACTGGTTGGCCAGTGCCGTCCGCGGTCTACGAGCGGTGGGCGGTCTGGGCGGCACGCTCGCCGCTAGGGTGACGGCGCTCTAGCCCACGGATTGCGAGGATGTCTCGGGATGCCGATCACCGTCGAGGTCACCTACCCGGCTGACGGCGTCGGCCTGATCGCCTTCGCCGACCCGCCCCGCAACTTCGGCAGCGGGACTCGCCGTGTCGGGCTCGCCCTACGCTTCCGCCATGACGATCACAACACACAGTTGCCGCGTTCGCCCCAGGCGTGCCGTCGCGGCCGCGCTGGCACTGACGATCTCCGCCTGCACAGGCGGGTCGGGCGAGAGCAGCAAGTCCGCCGTCGTCGGATCCGCCTCTGGCGACCAGACGAGCGCGCCGGCCGCCGCGAACGCCAGCTCCGCGTCCGCGTCGACCGCGCCGCCGGTGGCCCCGACCGCAACCCCTGGAACGACCTCCGGCGCCTCGACCGCCACGACGGCGCCGGGGCCGGCCGGGAGCCAGCCCGGCCTCTTCGACTTCAACCAGGACGGCCAGAAGGAACCGACCTGCGGCACGGCCGACTTCAAAGCCGGCCTGGTCGTGCGAACGTACTGCGACGACCTCTCCGGCTACACCCACGAGCCCGAGTCGGGCGCCACCCTCGTGCCTGGTGCCCTATTCAGCCTACCCGCCCCGCCCGACGACCCCCGAGACCCGCCGATCACCTCCGGCGCGTCCGTGTCGGGCCAACATTTCCAGGGCGCTGACGGCCGCGAGGTTGCGGTCTACACCCTCAGTTCCGACACCGTGTTCGCCACCGGCTCGGCCGACCTGCTCGAACCCGCCATGGCGTCCCTCACCGCGATCGCCAACGGGCTCAAGGCAACCTACCCCGGCGCGTCCTTCCAGGTCCGCGGCCACACCGACTCCACCGGCGACGCGGGCGCGAACCAGTCGCTGTCAGAGCGGCGCGGTGCGGCAGTTGCCGCCTTCTTCATAAGCGCGGGACTCAACGGGGCCAAGATCACCTCGGTCGGTCTCGGCCAGACCGTGCCGAACTACCAGGAGAACACGCAGGCCGGCCAGGACCAGAACCGCCGCGTCGAGATCGTCGTCCGCCTGTAGGACCCGCGGCTACCAGCCTCCGCGGAGCGCTCAGCTCGTACCGTGGACTGCACCCAGCGCAGGGCGTCGAGGACGACGCCCCGACGTCAACGAGGCCCGCGTGGGCGGTTGCGGTCGTCTCATCGTCGAGCTCGACCGATCCGCCGGCGCTGGCAGCCGCCGCCCCCCGTCAGCAGGCGGCAAGACCGGCCGCGGAATAGCCTGCCGTGATGAACGATGCGCACAAGCGGTGTGGGAGCGATGAGTGGCGGGAGCGCATGCGTGACATCATCCTGCCGTGGGCGATGGGCGAGGTCGATCTCGGTGAGGACGTGCTCGAAGTCGGCCCCGGGTACGGCGCCACAACTGACGTGTTGTGCCGCTCGGTAGCGCAACTGACCTCAGTGGAGATCGACGTCGAATTGGCAGCGATGCTCACGGAGCGCTTCGCCCCGATGCTCAACGTGCACATCGTGCTCGGCGACGCCACCGCCCTCAATGAGCCCGACGGCCGTTTCTCCGGTGCGGCCTGTTTCACGATGCTGCACCACGTTCCCACCGTGCAGCTCCAGGACCGGCTGTTGGCCGAGGTGGCCCGGGTGTTGCGACCCGGCGCGGCGATGGTCGCCAGTGACAGTCTCGCCAGCGAGGTCCTGGCCGCGCACCACATGGGTGACACGTACAACCCCGTCGACCCCGCCACGCTGCCAGATCGTCTGCAGGCGGCGGGCTTCGCCGACGCGAGCATCCGCACCAGCGAACTCGGTTGGACCTTTCTCGCACATCGGTGAGAGGACTCAGCGCCCGGAGCTGGCGGGCGTCGGCGCCGCACGGTCGGGGCGTCAGGACTGGGGCGGGAAGGGTGATAGCGGCAGCCGATGCCGGGCTCGGTGAGAAAGTAGCGGGGCCGGCTGCGGTCGGGCCAAGTTCGCAGCGGAGGTGGGCTCGGTGAACCCGCAGGTAGCTGGTTTCGATGCGCTGACAGTCATCGAGCCGGCGGCGACTACCATCAGCGTCTCGGCATGATTCGACCTGCCACCGTTCTGCAGCCAGAGGCTGCCCGCTTGAGCGGGCGAGTGGTTGCCTCACTCGTTTTTGTGACCGCGGCCTCGATGGTGGCCCAGGGGTTCGGCCGGTTCACCTATCCGGTGTTGCTGGACGCCATCAACGACGACGTATTGCAGAGCTACACCAGGGCCGGTCTGCTCGGCACCACCAGCCTGGTCGCGTACCTGCTCGGCACCGCTGCGGTGTCGGTTGCCTCGACTCGGGTCGAGCCGATCTCGCTGGTGAGGTGGGGCCTCTCCTTTTCGGCGATCGGTCTTGGCCTGTTGGCCGTCGCTCCCGGGTTCGCCATGTTGGCGGTGGCCCTCTTCATCGCCGGGCTGGGTGGTGCCGGGGTGTGGGTACCGGCGCCGGGCATTGCTGCAACCGCGGTTGGCCCCGAGCGAAGCGGCTTGGCTATCGGCCTTGTCGGCTCCGGCATTGGCCTCGGCATCGTGGTGGCCGGGCCGTTGACGAATCTCGTTCGCTGGTTGGCTGCTGACGAGGGGGCGTGGCGGCCGGTCTACGTGATCGAGGCCTTGGTAGCCGCCGTCGTGCTGCTCGGAGTGCTGACCATTGTTCGGCTGCCGCGCACCGGCACCGGTGCGGCACGAGTCGAGCTTTCGGTTTTGCGATCGGTTCCCGGATGGCGCTTGCTGGTTGCGGCCTTCGCCGTCTTCGGCGTCTCGTACTCCCTCTACTTCTACTTCCTGGTTGCCCAACTTCGGGAGACCGGGTGGTCGGCCTCTGCGTCGACCTACATCTTCACCATTGTCGGGATCAACAGCGCCTTTGGCGGCATCGCCTTCGGGCGTCTTTCCGACCGTTACGGCCGACCCCGGATGATGCTGGTTGGCTTTCTCCTTCTGGCCGCTTCCCCGCTGCTCACGCTCACGGGACAGCCGGCGCTGGTGGTGGCGGCTGCTTTCTCGTTCGGTCTTTGCGTCGCCGGAACGCCAACATCAATCGCCGGGATCGTTGCCGACAACCTCGACGGCCGTGCCTTTGGGGCCGCATTTGGTTTGCTAACCTTGGTTTTTGGTCTGGCCCAGGTTCTGGGACCACCGTTCGCCGGGGTCATGGCCGAATCGACAGGATCGTTCGCCATCCCGTTCCTCATTGCCAGCTTGTTCGCCCTCGGCGGGGCCGGGTGTGCGATCGCCCTTTGGAAACGGCCGAACTAGCGTCGAGACCTTCGAGCCCAAGAGGAATACGAGTCGCAGAAGATCGCCAAGCCGAAGAGGACTGTCTCGTGGGTCCTGAACTGGTCGACTACCTGTTGTACGAGAAGGAAGAGAACGGGGTTCTGTGAATCAAGTTCAACCGGCCCGAAAGGCTGAACGCTCTCTACGGCCGGTCAGAGCCCGTCGGCACTGTCGCCAAGGTCGGCGAGTACAGGCGGGCCGCCGACGATGACCCCGATGTTCGGGTGATCGTCCTCACGGGCGTCGGCCGGGCGTTCTGTGCCGGTGCCGACCTGAAGAACAACATCCCCGAGGACGAAATTGGTCCCAAGATCCCGGAGCACGAACCAGTGAGATCGGTGCCGACGGCTCACGTCAGTACTTTCTCCACGCCTTCACCAAACTGCACCGCGACATCTCGCTTATACGCAAGCCGACCATCGCCATGATCAACGGCCCAGCGGTGGGTTCGGGCATGGACATGGCGCTGCACTGTGACATCAGGATCGGCTGTGACACGTCCCGCTTCGTCTCCTATCACAACGCCGGTCAGATCATCGAGAGCGGCGGCTGCTACTACCTTCCCAAAATGGTCGGTCTCGGCCGAGCTCTCGAGTTCGCCTACGTCGGCGAGCTCACTGCTGAGCGCGCCTACGAATGGGGCATGCTCAACCATCTGGTCCCCAACGATCAGCTCGAGCAGACCACTCGCAATCTGTGCGACCAGATCATCAATCGACCCCCGATCCCGCAATGGGTCTCGAAGCAGATCATGCGGGCCGCACTCGACAGCAGCATCGAAAGCACCATGGTGATGACATCGAACGCCAGCGGGATCATGCATCACTCTGATGACGCAACCGAAGCCCGCCGGGCATTCACCGAGAAGCGGAAGCCAAACTTCGCCGGGATGTAGCCGGGACCACGGCCGGACGGCCGCCGTAGTACGCGACGCTGCCCGGCGCCGCTTCATCGTGACCGTTGTAATAGGAGTTGCGGTCACGCAGCGGCGCTGAAGCGATGTCGACCTGAGCGCAATGCGGAACAGACCGAAGAATGGGCCTTCACGAAACGCTACATGTCCGCCGGGAGCCACGGCGATGACAACGGGCTGAAGAAACCGTGGTCACCCGGATCTCCTCTCCCGCGCGCAGCGACCTGGGACCGACGCTACCGTCACGGACCGATGTCCTCCACCGAATTTGTTCGGGCCGAGGATCTCACGCACCGCCTCACCGAGAAAGGGGTCAGCGAGAGCACCCGGGTAGCACTCCCAATACAGCTCAACCGGTTCCCCGATGCTCGAGAAGCCGCATATCGGCCTGATCCTGCTGGCGATAAGCGTGCAACTTCATCACGAACAGATACCTGCCGACGGGTTCGTCTTGAGCCTGCGTCGCCCACCGGGCGGCCCGAGCGGAACCTTGCGCGCCGTCGGAGGGCGAACGAAGAAGCGTTCGAGGGCTGGATCGGCCTCATCGGCCTCATCACCGAGCACAGGGAGAAAGCAATGGACCACGCAACGACGATGCGGAGCGCGTACGAGAAGATCAACGCTGGAGACATCTCCGGATTCGGCGATCTGGTCGCTGATGACTTCATCGAGCACGACGAGATACCGGGTCTGCACCCGACAAAAACCGGGGTACTGGAGTACTTCCGGGTTCTCCTGGCAGCGTTCCCCGACATGCGAATGGACGTCGAGGATCTGATCGCCAGCGACGACAAGACCGTGGCTCGGGTCACTGCAACACACCACGGCGAGTTCATGGGTCTGCCACCGACCGGTACACCAGTGCAAGTGCGGCTCATCGACATCATGAAATTCAACGACGCCGGGCTCGTCAGCGAGCACTGGGGCGTCGCGGACATGCTGTCACTCATGCAACAACTCGGTGTCGTGCCCACCGGCCAGCCCGCATAACCCACGACCGTCCACAACCCGCACCCACAAGGCGACTCGCCGCCGACGCGCCCACTCCTGCATGGCGCCAAGATCTCGGCGTAGGATGATTCCCAAGACGATATTCGACGGACTTCGGAGAGTGATGGTCGACATAAAGCAAGGGCGTTGGACCGCTGAGATCGAAGGTGACTTCGTTGTCTTCATCATCGGCGCCCGGGTCAACACGAAATGGAAGCTGTTCAAGTCGATCGGCGATCTCGGTGGGCGGCGCGGCATGAACCACATGCTGAAGTACCTCACGGAACGCCCCGAAAAGGGTCTGCTGGGCTACCAAACGTTGGGACTGGCCAACGTGCAGTACTGGCGCTCGTTCGAGCAACTCGAGGCGTTCGCCAAGGACAAGGACGATCCGCACCTCCAGCCCTGGCGCAACTTCTGGAAACGGGTCAGCGACGGGCGTACCGGGATCTGGCACGAGACGTTCCTCGTCCGCGACGGCGAGTACGAGGCGATCTACGGCAACATGCCACCTCGCGGGCTGGGCAAGGCAAGCCGCCTAGTGCCGATCGCCGAATCGGTCGGGGCCCGCCAGCGCCTAAAAGCCACCGCACGAGGTGAGCGCTAGCCCGCCTGTTTCAGTCGCGGTTGGGGGTAGTGGGGTGCCTATCCGGGAAGTTGCGGTCCTGTTGAGGGATTCTGTGGTTTGAAGGAATCGCAGCTCCAGCAGAAGAGCACTTCTGGGTGAAGCGTACTCGGCTTCCTCCGCCGCCATCACGTCGCAGGGTTGGTTGTCGATGGTTGTAAATCTGTGTCGGTGAGTTGGGTGTTGAGTGCCGAGTTGGCCAGGGGGCCGGCCATGCGCCGGGCACGCGCCAAGTGCTCGGGCAGCAGCCCATCCTTCGGTGATGTGACCGGAGAACCCATGGGCCCGCGCCGCAAACGCGGCAGGGCTCGACGGCGCCGCTCTTGACAACGCGTTCGGCCGTGGGCTCCGTGCCGGGATGTCGACAGCCGCATGAACAACGCCCGGGCACTGATCTCCGGGGCCCACAAGTGGGGCCAACGCCCCAAAAAGTCGCCGTCAACCCCCTCGACCGTTTCGAGTTGCCGACCAGCTCCAGCTCCCCCAGGTCGACCGCGACCCCCGAACTCGACGAGCTGCTCCGGGTACTCAACGGCGCGGAGGACCACGAGATGGTTCTCCGTAACCTGAGCGCCAGGGGTTGCGCCGGAAACAGTCAGAGTTGCGCCGGAACAGGTCGCCATCGTACCCACTCGACAACAAGGCGTTCAGGGGGAGAAATCGTCAAACGCTGTGCAGCAATCGAACCTGGGGCGAGCGGTTGATGAGCGGCGATTACGATCGTGAACCGTTATGACTTCGCTGGCGGATGCTGTCCTTCCCCTTGTCCGGACACGGGCGGATCTGCACCGGTGGAGCGCGGCGAACGAGCATGGACGCCAGATGCACGGGGCTATCGACGTGCTCGAAGCTGCGATCCCCACAACGGACCCCGCGGAGGTGTATGCGGTGGTGCATGCTGTGTTGGCGAGCGCGGTCAAGGTGATCGCCCGGGCGGACGACTCCAGCGGGATCATCGGCGACGGCTGTCGTCGACTGCTCGCGCTGCATCCGAGGGCGGCGGCGTCCGCCGGTGTCGCCCCGAGCACCTTGGTGGACTGGATGATGAAGTTCCAGTTCGACGGGGACGTCGACTACTTCGAGATCGACCCGACAGCCTATGCCACCGCCTTGGGAGATGTGGGCATGAAGGCGTACCGGAAACGCCTCGATGCGGTGCGGGCCACCCTCGGGCCGAAACCACCGGAGTCGGACCGCTGGTCAGTGCCCGATCGCCACGAGCGTTGGGTGTTGGACTGGAACGAGCGACGGCTGGCGGTGTTCGACCGCGACGTCGATGCCATCATCCGCACCCACGCCCGCGACCGCAAGGTGGCCGCGTGGCTCCAGGACACCGCTCAGGCGTTCGAGGAGATCGGCGAGATCGACCTCGCCATCGACTGGGCTCATCAGGCAACCGACCACGACTGGGGCCACCAGTCCCTGAAGGCGGCCGAGTATTGGTGTGAGCTGCTCGCAGCACACCGCCCCGCCGAGCACGTGGCGGCCCGACAAGAAGTGTTCCGGCGGTGGCCGACAGCAACCACCGCGACGCGTCTGCACCGAGCAGCCGGTACCTCGTGGCCCGACTACCACGACGACGTCCTTGCCACGCTGGCCGCGAGGCCAGATGAATCCGTGTTGTTCTCGATCGGCACGCTGAAGGATCCTCGCCTTGCGTGGGAGCAAGCAGTCACCCTCGGTCTCAACGACGACCGCGTCTGGTCCGAACTCGCGAACGCGTACGAGGCGGTCGATCCCCTCGCCGTCTTGCCGATCCACCGAAGACTCGTCGAGCATGAACTCGTGAACGCCGACGCCCACCACTACCGGCTGGCCGCCCGGCGCCTCGCCAAGATGCGCAAGCTCGCCGCCGGGACCGACCACGCAGCCGAGGTCGACGCGCTCATCGCCAACATGCGCGACACCCACCGCCGGCGCCCCAGACTCCAACAGGAGTTCAACCGCGCTGGTCTGCCCTGACCCTCAGCGCCGACCAACCGCGCCAGGAGCCCAGGTGCGATATCGACATGGCCAAGACCGCCGACGACCTGTGGGAGGAAGTGCTCGCCCTCCCCGCCCAAGAGCGAGCACGGATCGCCTCAGATCTGCTCGCCAGTCTCCACAGCGAAGCCGTCGACGAAAAGGAAATCGACCAGCTGTGGTCGGCTGAGACGCAACGCCGAGCAGCGAGTAGGGGGTATGTGTGCGATCCCGACGCCTACATGCTGACCATTCGGTCTCGAGCGCTTCCGTCAGAGAACTTGACACCATCAAGACCCAGAGTTCCCCCGCGGCACAAGCAGTTGCAGCTCACACGTCGTCCAGGATGAGCGTGCGCGGCCGACCGGCTAACGCCGGCGATGCCTCCGTCGACGACCACACGTTGTTTTCCAGGAACTGCCGGAACGCGGTCGCCCGGTCCGCCGAGTCGAAGTCGAGGGCGACGACGATGTAGTTCGGATCGTCGACCGGGCGCCGAATTCGCTGTCCGGTGACTCCGGCGGCGTGCCGGGCCGGCTCGAAGCCGTCGAACGCGGTGCGCCAGGTCGAGTAGTCGGTGATCGGGTGTTCGATGTGCAGCGTGGTCATGAGCACGACCGTACGGAAGTCCTCCCGAGGTGACCATCCCAGGTTCATGGGGTTCGGTCTCCGCGTGCGTATCGTGATGGCGTGGCGTACCTGGCGCGGATCGCCGCGATCTGCCGGGAGGACATCGATGAGCGCAATCTCCGTGTGCGCGTCCTCGACGAGGTCCGCCGGGTCGTTCCGTTCGACGCGTTCGTTTGGTTGCTGACCGATCCGGAGACGACCGTGGGCTCATCACCGGTCGCCGACCTCGGACCGGGCGGTGCGTCCGGGCGTCGACCTGCCCACCCTCATCCGGCTGAAGTACTCCAGCACGATCAACCGGTGGACCGCCTTGTCGACCGGGACGCCGTTGACGCTCATCGACACGGTGGGAGCAACCGGGGTGCAGGACGCGTGGGCCGCCCTCCTCGTTGCGCACGGGATCACGGACGTGCTGTCGAGCGTGCTGCGCGACGCGCATAGCTGCTGGGGATTTCTTGACCTGTGGCGAGTCGGCGGCACGTACACGCCGGTCGAGCGCGCGCTCATGGCTGAGATCATCCACCTAGTGATACCGGCCTTGCGACGGTCGATGCTCCGATCGTTCGAGCGCAACTCGCGCCCGACCGAGGAGGACGCCCATACGGAGCACGGCCCGGTGTTGCTGCTGCTCACCGACGAGCTCCGCCCGATCGCGCAGACCGCGGAGGTCGATCGCTACCTACGTGCCCTGCTGCCCACCGACGCGGCGCGAGCGCCCGTTCCCGCAGCGGCGTTTAATGTCGGGGCACAGCTGCTCGCCAATGAGCGTGGCGTCGACGATCATCCCGCTCGCGCCCGACTGCACCTCCACGACGGCATGTGGGTCACGCTGCGCGCCGCACGAATCGGAGAACCGTCCGCGACCGCGGCCTCCATCGCCGTCAGCATCGAACCAACCACTGCGTTCGACCGGGCGTCGTTGTACGCGCGAGTCGCAGGGCTGACCGATCGAGAATCAGAACTGGTCCATCACCTCGTCACCGGCCACGACACCCGAGCGATCTCCCGAGCGATGTTCGTGTCCGAGCACACCGTGCAGGATCACCTCAAGTCGATCTTCGCCAAGACCGGCCTCAACACGAGACGCCTCGTTGTGGCACGCGCGACCGGCCTGATCTGACCTCACGCGAGGAACCAGCAAAAACAAGTTGACCACGACCACGCCCGAAGTGTGCACGACGCGTTCACATCGCAGCGCAGACGACAGCACGCGCCGCCTGTCAACGGGCCAGAACGGAGCCGGCCCGCTGGCTCGACGTCGCGGGGGACCGCTAGCGGTTCGTCGTCGCCGTGGTCGTGTGCTGCGACGAACGCCCGCCGCGCCTCGGTGGCCTCGGGGGAGTCGGTCGGGTCGTGATGATGTCTCTCGGTCATGTGTCGATCTATCGCTTGACTATATATCGAGATATGATCGATAGTGTGATGGTGAAGAAGTCCCACGCCTCCAGCGATCCCCGGTCCTTCCTGCCGCTTCCGCAAGCCCAGTTCCATGTCCTGGTGGCGCTCACGGCCGGCGATCGTCACGGGTATGCCGTCATGGGCGCTGTCGAGGAGTCCTCGGGTGGATTGGTGCGCATGGGTCCGGCCACGCTGTACGGGACGCTGCAGAAGCTGGTCGAGCACGATCTCGTCGAGGAATCCGATCGTCGTCCGTCCACCGAGGACGACGCTCGACGTCGCTATTACCGCTTGACCGGGCTCGGTCAGGCCGTCTGCGGGGCAGAAGCTGACCGTCTCGCCGCGCTCGTCAGGATCACCCGCTCGAACCTTGCACCGGGTCTGGCCTGACATGAGAACCGAGTCAGCAGGTCCGGTGTACAGGAACTTGCTGCGGCTTTACCCGCGGGACTTTCGAGATCGCTACTCAGATGACCTCCTGCAGGTCCACACCGACCTGTCCGCCGAACTCGGTCCGCGCCGAGCATGGTGCCGGGTAACCCTTGATCTGATCGTCACTGTCCCGCGCTACCGAATGGAGACACTCATGAAGGAACAGCACCGGTCCACCGTGTTGACCGCGGTCATCGTCGTCATGGCGTGTGCCGGCATCACCAGCGTGTTTGTCGGGCTGTATCCCGGGGTGGCACTGTTCCCGCTGGCGGTGCTCGTGGCGATCACACAACGCAGCAAGTTGGCGCGCTCGATGGATGTCACCGACGGTGGCCGACTCAGGCGGAAGCGACTGAAGGCGTCAGCGCTGCTCGCCGCGTCACTACCGGTGATCTATCTCGTCAGCCTGCCCATCCTCGGCGACGACTGGGGCACCGACGCTGTCGTGGCATTCAGTGTGTGGTTCGCCGTGCTGATCACGGCGGCCTGCTACTTCGTCGCCGGAATCAGCACACCCAAATCCCCTGCCGGCACGCACTGAGCCGCTTGCCCGGGCCCATGACCCTCCCCGTCGGGTTGGCGTGCGACGAGCGCTCTCGCCGCCATCGTTTTCGCCGGGAGTTGCTCGACGTCGACCGATCTGTTGCAAGGACGTGGCACGTCGATCTCCGCGTCCGGGCCTCACAACCGACGATCCAGCCCGCGACCGACGGCGGCTACGTCGTGGCGTGGGAGCAGGAACCCCTATCCCAGGACGGCAGCCACCTTCGCTTCAACTACTACACAACCTGGCAGGAGCTGACCGCCGCGACCCCCACGAAGACCTTCGATGCCCAACGGCTGCTCTCAGACTGCGCCGAACGCACCCCCAACCTGTACGGCGCCAGCAGCACCCAGCTCGAGTTCGGGTTCCACTTCTCCTACCAGTGCGAAGTCGACCAACTGGCACGAGGGAATCGGACTGGGTGTCATGGCCAGGGGAACAGGATGTGCTCTTGAACCGCGCGGCCTGGTTGCAGGGCTACGTCGGCAGCGTCGGCGACCGGGACACGATCGACTTCGAGGGCCACCGGTTCACGTTCCTCGAAGCACAGTTCGTCCCCGGCGACTGGCGCACGTTCCGCGTGCTGCTCAACGACGACGGCCGGCGCCCGTGACCGGGACGTCATCGCCAACCCGCCGGATCCGGCCAGCAGATTCCCCGATATCCCGCCCGAACCACCATCGACCTACGTCGGTATCTGGACCCACGAGAGGAGCGTAGACGGATGGGCGGGGATGGTCTGTTGTACGCCTCGCCATCCACGGCTGGCCCGGTCGAGCACGGCCCACACGAGCGGCAGGCAGGAGCGTTCGCCGGGGAACCGGCCGATGACCTTCACCCGCCGGCGGGTCTCGCCGAAGGTGCGTTCGATGAGGTTGGAGTGCCGGATGCGGCCATGGTGCTCAGCAGGGAACCGCCAGTAGGCGAAGAGGTGCTCGAAGTCGTCCTCGAGGCAGTCGACCGCTGTCGGGTAGAGCTTGCGCCACTTCGACGCGAATGCCTTCGCCCGGCTGCGGGCCACGGCCTGCGCCGCGGTCCCGGGATCGGCGTCGAGGTCGTCGAAGATCTTCCAGAACTCGGCCTTGACGGTGGCCTGGGCGTGGGCGGGCGCCTTGGCGAGGATGTCGCGGGCTCGGTGGATCAGGCAACGCTGCCGCAGCGACCGCCCAAGACGACCTCCGCCGCGCCGATCAGACCCTTCCCGCCGTCGCTGAGACCAGCAGCGGGTCCCGCAGACCCCGTTCCCCGGAAGAATCGGGGTGAGGGTGGCCGCCGGTGGTTGTGGTGGCGGTTCCTCGTTGTTTGGGCGGGGTGCGGGCGTTGGTGGCGGTGGGCGGGGGTGGGGTCATGTCTGTAGTTGAATGAGTTTGACGTATTGTGGCCGAACACGCCGTGCGCGCACCAGGCATACTCGCTCGCGCACAGTCGACCGTCGTCGACGATCGGGTTACCTGGCCTGAGGCCGAGGCCGCCGATCTGCCGTTCGAGAACGACAGCGTGCGCATTCCGGCGTTTCCGTACAGCGTGGACATCTTGTGCCGCCACCATGGTTTGCAGTTCTTTCCAGACCACAAGGCAACACTCGACGAGATCCATCGCATCTTGCGGCCTGGCGGTCGGATGGTGGTTGCGGTGTGGGGACTCTTGGGGGACAACGCCGAGATTGCTGTCATGTCGGTGGCGATCGGTGAATTCGTCGGTCCCGTCCTTGGCAACGCCCTGACCGGGCCATGCGGGCTCCCGGACCTGTGATGAGCGAAATACATTCTTCGCAGCTGAGCCCCCCGCCGCCAACGGACTTCGGAAATGGCGCGGACAGCATGCCCATGGAGAAGAGCTCGGCGATGTCCTTGGAGGGGTACACCTCCGGGTCTGCATCCTCGCGCTCGGAGAAAGTCAAAAGATGGGAACGAAGTTCGTCGATCAGCATGATCGGTTCATAGCCGATCTCAGTGGAACAGGCGGCACCATTCTGTTGATCGATCGGCTGGCGCGGCAAGATCCTGCCCCATCAGGCCGCTGATCCCGATCTGGCGGGGTCGTCGGCCACGGCTCAGCGCAGAGCACCACATTCGCTCAGCGCAGCAACCTCGTGGGCTTCGAGGCCCAGGATTTCGCTGAGAACCTGCTCGTTGTGCTCACCGATGAGCAGGCCGGCGCGCCGCGGTGCCGTATCGGCGTCGCTGATGCGCAACCGGCTGTTCTCCACCTTCACGGACCCGAGCACCGGGTGGTGCGCCGAGATGAAGTGATCCCTCGCCGCCAGCTGTGCGTCAGCGCTCACGTCATGCGCGCCGAGCACCCGGTGGACGGCCACACCAGCGGCCTGCAGGGCCGTCTCGATCTCGTCTTGGCTGCGGGATGACGTCCAGCGGGCCACGCCGCCGTCGAGCATCTCACGGCACGCGAGGCGGCCGGCGGCGAAGCGCAGCGCCGGGTCCTGCGCCCAGTCTGGCCGTCCGATCACCTCACACAGAGCCAGGAACTGCTCGTCGGTGGCCGCCACGATCGCCACCCAGCGGTCCTGACCCCGGCAGGGGTACACGCCGTGCGGGGCAACGTCAGGCGAGGAGTTCCCCCGCCGTGCGGTGACCCGACCGTTGACCTCGTAATCGAGAAACGCCGGGCCGAGCAGGTGCAATGACGCCTCCACCTGGGAAAGATCCACATGCTGACCCACGCCGGTGCGGCGTCGATGCTCGAGCGCGGCGAGCAACGCCACCGCGGTGAAGCGCGGCGCGCAATAGTCGGTGTAGGCGCCGAAGGGCCCGACCGGGTCGCGGTCAGGCCAGCCGGTCAGCGCGCCGAATCCGGCCAACTGCGCGCCCATCGTGCCGTAACCGGCGAAGTCGGCCTGCGGGCCGGTCTGGCCGTTCAAACACGAGCTGACCATCACCAGATCGCGGCGACGCTGCCGCAATGTGGCGTAGTCGAGGCCCCACTTTCGCATTGCTCTCGGGGAGTAATTCTCGATCACCACATCGGCCCAATCAACGAGCCGCAGCGCAACCTCTCGGGCCTCGGGAACGGACATGTCCAGCGACAGGGAGAGTTTATCGCAATTGAGATTCGCGAAAATCCCCGAAGTATCAGGGTGCGGCTTGCCCTGCGCGAAGGGGGTGATGGCGCGCAGTGAGTCGGGACGAGCGGCGCTTTCAATATGAACGACCGTGGCGCCGGCGTCGGTCAAGTACCGCACCGCCATTGGACCGGCCATCACCCACGTGAAATCGAGGACCTTCAACCCCTCGAGTGGTCGGCTGCGAGGTGCGACCTGGCGCGGCGGTCCGAACGGCACCGCACGGGGCTCTCGACTCGCCAGATCGTACTCGCCCAGCGCTGGAGCGGGGCTCGGAGGCCGCAGCGGCGTCGCACTGAAGCGGGCGAACGCGGCCGGGAACGCGACCTGCCGCCCCAGCGCTGGATGGTGGACCGGTTGGAAGAACCCTCGGCTCGCCAGCTGGGCGGAACCGCGAACGTCAGCGATGGTCAACACCGGCACGAGCAACAACCGGTGCGCGGCGCCGAGCTCGGCCAGCTCGGCGCAACGATGGCCGCCAGTCCAAGCGGCGATGGCGTCGCTCAGCTCGGACAGCTCCGTCGCGGGACGACGACCTTCGCGTAGCTCGAAGCCGAAGGTGCTGTAGTCACGCTCGAGCGCGCTGGGCGGGAGCAATCCCGCGGCGCAGACGAGCTGGACCAGCCGATGCACGTAGGCGCCGAACGTTGGGCCGAACAGCAGCGTGATGGAAACCCAGCCGTCCTGGGCCGGGTAGATGATGCGGTGCTCGAAGCCGGCCTGCACGATCGAGACACCGGCACGGGGCACGGGCAGGTCGCCCCACAGCTCGCTGAGCGCGCACTGCTGGGCGCACAACATCACCGAGGTCTGCGCCGAGACATCGGCATGGCGACCCCAGCCGTCAATCTGGCGAGCCGACAATGCCACCAGCGCAGCCACCGCCGCGTCGAGGCCGGCATGCAGAAACGCTTGCGGAAAGGCCGACAGTTGCAGCGGTGCCCGGTCCGCATCACCGGTGAGGGACATCGCCCCCGACGCCGCCTGCACGGTCAGGTCATGCGCCGTCCAACCTGCTTTGGGGCCGGTCAGCCCGAACGGGGTGATCGACACGACCACCAGGGCGGGGTTCAACTCGCGCAGCACCTGGGGGCCGAGCCCGACGGACTCCAAGAACCCCACAGGTTGGGACTCGAACAGCACATCGGCGTTGGCCAGCAAGGCGCGCAAGCGGTCCCGGCCGGCGGCGGTGCCCAGGTCCGCCACAACTGACCGCTTGGTATGGCTCGTGGCCCAGAACGGCAAGCTCGAACCCGGGTCGGGCCGGTCCGCAACAAAGGGCCCGTCGCTCCGCAGGGTGATGCCGCCCGGCGGCTCAACCAGGACGACCTCTGCGCCCAGATCGGCCAGGAGCCGCCCGGCGATCGTCGCTCCACCGTCGGTCAGGTCGACAACCCGGAAATGGGAGAGCATGCGTCAAACCGCCTCACGCGGCCATCGTGACATGAGCGAACATGTTGTTGTAGCGAGCGACCACACCGCGGATCTCGAACTTGTCATCCTCGCTCAACGTCACGTCGCTCACCCCCGGAGGCGCCGGTGCCGCAGACCGGCCTGGCTGGACCCTAGCTGCGATTGGTCCCCAGGCGCGCCCGATGATGTTGCAGTACGGTCCGCCCGATGGACGCTGTGCTGTACGAGGTGCGTGGCACGGTGGCCACGATCACGTTGAACCGACCCGACCGGCTCAACGCCATCGTGCCCGAGCTGACCGCAGGGCTGCGCGACGCACTGGCCAACGTTCGAGCCGATCCAGCGGTGCGAGCGGTGGTGCTGACCGGTGCCGGGCGAGCGTTCTGCGCCGGGGCCGATCTGAGCCAGGCACCGGCGGCCAGCGACGACGGCACCATCCCCGGCGTTGAGGTCATGGCCGGCGCCGTCAAGGACCTCTATCAGGTCCCCGTCCCAACCCTCGCCCGGGTGCAAGGCGTGGCGGCCGGCGGCGGGATCGGCCTGGCGTTGGTCTGTGACCTTGTTGTTGCCGCCCGGTCGGCCAGCTTCGTGTGCACATTCGGACCGAGGCTGGGAATCGTGCCCGATGTCGGCACGACGTGGCACCTCTCCCGGCTCCTCGGGCGGGCCCGGGCCTTCGGCGTGGCGATGCTCGGAGATCCCATCACCGCCGACCAAGCCGAGTCGTGGGGCATGATCTGGCAAGCGGTCGAGGACGACCAACTCGACACCACCGTCGGCGCCCTCAGCGCTCGACTGGCACGCTGCTCCCCCACCGCCTTCAGCCGGATCCGCGCCACGCTCGACGCCGCCGTCGACAACCCCCTGACCACGCAGGTGGCGCTGGAGTTCGACCACAACGCCGCGCTCATTGAAGCAAACATGGCAGAAGGCGCCGCCGCATTTCTCGAAAAGCGCGAGCCTGATTTCCCAACCTCCGCTGGGACTGAGGACCATCACCGTCGAGGGACCACGGTTGCCGAATGCCCACCGCCCCGGGCGGGTCCCGCTCAGCGACCGCGGTGGTCCCGGGCCTGGTTGGCCTGGGTGGGATGGGCGTAGGGGTGCGGCCGGAAGGTGCCGCCCTCGTCGTTCTGCCCCATGCCCACCTCCTCGGCGCCATTACGGTGGGCGATTTCCTTCAACTCCCCAACCAGACGGCCCACGTGCTGCAGCATCCGGTCCTCCCACTCGTGGTCGAAGGGGTCTCCCAGGCGCTCCTCGAACGACGCGTCCGGCCGGTTATCGCCGCAGTCGATCGCGGTATGGACTTCTTCGACACCGCGGAGTCCTGCGGGCCGTGGACGAACGAGGAGATGGTCGGTGAAGCGTTCGCCAGGATGCGTGACCGGGTCAAGATCGGTCGATAAGGGCCTGCAGGGCGCGGGCGGCGAGGAGGCGGGCCCGATCGTGGCGGATGTTCACCAGCGTCGCCGCAGGATCTGCGTTCAGCGCGGCTTGTTGGGCTTCGAGAGCGTGCATCGCCACATGGCCGCCACGCCGACGCTGCGGTGGCCGCTGCTTTCCGAGCATCTCGGGGTCGATGTGGTCGTCAAGCACGAGAACTGCACATGGACACCGCCATGGCGCAGCGCATCCTGAGCTGAACTCGTCGCGCCCGTGATCCGAGAAGAGCCCAGCCCCGGCCGAGCCGCTCAGCGCTGCTGGACGTCGAAGATGGTGGTGTAGCCGCCGCGCGACCAGTCCGGGGCGGCGGGCATGCGGCGGCCGCCGACCTCGATCCAGCGGGGAGGCGGGCCGCCGATCACCAGACCCGAATGCGAACCCGCCCGGCCGTTGGCGCCCACCCCGATCAGGGGGTAGGCATCAGCCCGGGAGTAGGTCTGCAGCAACAGCGGGCGGTCCCTTCCCGAGGCGTTCGGCGCCGACCCGTGCACGGCGCAGCAGTTGTGCACCGTCACCGAACCGGCCGGCCCGCAAAGGAAATGGGCCTGGTCCAGCGCCACCCGTTCCAGCTCAGCTTCCCGGATCCGACCGCTCCAGCGGCCTTCCTCGAAGAGGTCGAACAGCTCGCCCTGGTGCGACGCGGGCACGACGCCCATCGGACCCATGTCAGCGGTGGTGTCAGCCAGATAGACGCCAATCGTCAGCGGCGAGAAATCCGAGTGAGGCCAGAACTGGATGTCCTGATGCCAGTCAATGGCCGCGCCACCGTCGGAGGCCTTGTAGTTGAGTTTGGAGTGATGGAAGCGCACCGGCCCGCCCAGCAGGTCCATTGCCAGCTGCGCCGCCGGCCCCTCCAGGGCGAAGGAACGGAAATCCTCATCGTGCTCGACTGGGTTCGTGAGCCGACGCAAGCGCGGCCGCTGCGCAGTGTGGCCGACCTCGAGGTCGAACATGTTGTCGGGCTTGGCCAGGCTGCGGCTGGCGTCCAGGAACCGCTGAGCGGCGGCTTGGAGGCGGCCCAGCCAGCCCTCGGCGGTGAATCGGTCGAGGAAGGACGGCAGCGCCAGATAGCCGTCGGTCTCGTACTGGCTGCGTTGGCCGCCGGTGAGCACCGCGGCCCCATTCAGCATCGGGGTGGCCATGGCCCCAACGCTACCGCCAACGTGTGGGGCCCTCCCCGCTGCCGATGCGGCTGCCGTCGCTGACGGTTTCGCCATCCCGCCGGCAGGTTCGGTACGGCCGGGTGATTGCTCGCGGCGAGCGCGTCGCCGTCTTGCTGCAAGCCGGCACCACGCCGTCACAGATCCGCGACCGGAGTGACCTCGTACTGCTTGGCGTCCGCGGCCGGCCACGATCGACGCCGACTGCCCGTCATCGGGTCCCGACCCGCGGAAGGCTTCGACGGCGGCCACGGACACCCACGCGTCGAACACGTTGATGCGGCGGCCTCCAGGGAGTCGGCCGACAGCGCGAAGTCGAGGCAGCCGTCGGCCCGGCGCGCCGCCTCGCTCACGGCGTTGCAATGGTCGAGATACTCCGACCTGTGGTCGCCAGAACAGCGCCGTGGCGTACCAGTTACCCAGCAACGTCGACGGCTCCGTCACGGGCGCCACGACCGGCTGCTTCACCCGATCGAGCAGCTTCTTGGTCGGATGGATCGACTACACGCCCGGAGTCTCGCACCGAGCCGCGGTCGCCCGCCCCCGAATCGACCTGTTACTCACGTGGGCTTGGCCGGTGTAAGCCGGGATGCTCGGCGCACGGTCAGCGCTCGGTCAGGATGATGACCGGGATCTCGCGTGTCGTTCTCGATTGGTAGGTGTCATATGACCGGTACATCGTGACCAGTCGGGGCCAGAGCAACCGACGGGTTTCGGGGTCCGCCAGGCGCGCCACCATGCGCCGTCGTTCACCGTCAACCTCGACGTCAACCTCGGGGCGTTGCAACAAGTTGTGGACCCACCCCGGCGTCCGGTCATCGCCGCCATTCGAGCCGACGATGGCCATGCTGCTATCAGCCTCGGGTAAGTACAGCAGCGGCGTTTGGCGGGGCTGACCAGTGCGGGCCCCCACCGTGTGCAGGATCAGGCTCGGAGCACCGCGGAGCTTCACCTTGCCCTTGCGAAAGCGGAACCAGGTCACGAACAGGCGGTTGAACACCTTGGTCATGGTCCTGATCGTTCGACTCGATTTGGCCATCGGTAGTCAGGCAGGCGGTGCCGCGGGCGCCGTCCGTTCCCATCCCCCTTCCGATCCGTGCTTGCGGTACGACGTGAGGCCACGCTGACACACCGCCTATTGCTAGACCTCAAGGCTATCCGCCGGGAGTCCCTGGGGGAACGCCCAGCGACCCGATGCCCACCGACCCGCCGCAATGGAGCGGTGGGACCGTCTATCGAACGGTCGATGCCGGTGGCCCGGCTGGCGTCGAGCGAAACGCCTCTGGTTGATCCAAGCGCAACCTACTAACCGAATGTCACGCTCGGGTCGCCCCGTCGCGCTTAGCGGTGAGCGTCCGGAAGGCGGTGAGGGACACGATGAGCAGGGTCACCGCACCCACCGAGAAGAGCGCATCTGACGGTGTTTCGGTGGCCAGCAACTGCTCGATGCCCCTGATGGCAACGAACACCACAAGCACGTCGATGATCGGCTTCTTCAGATCCTCGAGTGAGCTGGCCTCGAGCCAAGCGGGCAGGTCAAGGTCAGCGATGAACAACTCGAACAAGCCCACCACCACGATCAGCTGCACCACCGCCAGGAGGTAGCTGTCAACGGCCTCGAGCACGGCCACGATGATCAGCTCGTCGCGCCACCCGCTGTCGATGGTCTTTTCCACCAAGGTGTACGTCTTGCCAACTGCCAGCGCGAAGGTGGCGAGGGTGGTGGCGGTGAGGCCGAGGACGGCGATCATCGCCAAGTAACGGATGTCCCCCACGGATCGCCGGCGAGAGGACGGTGTCTTCAGGTCGGGCTGGTCGATCGCAGGGCTCCCTTGCTCGTAGGCCTCAGAGATTAGACATCTCGGATTCGTGTATCCGGGCTCTTTACTTCGACGTCCGGTCTTGCTAGCCTGCCGGCCGAACGCAATGTAATGGAACGCCCTCCCCACTCTCCCCAGGGCTCCATCTGGTCTGGCGGTCTCGACACTCAAGCGGCCTGGATCGGCGCGCTGATCGGTGCCACCGCGCTCAGCGTTGGATACTGGTACGAAGCCAACGATCAGGAACAGTGGCAGTCCATGGTCTTTACAAGCCTCGCATTTCTCCAGATCTTCCAAGCGATCGGAACCCGCTCCACCACAGAATCACTTCGCGCTATCGGGCTGTGGTCGAATCCGGTCATGACTGTCGCGGTTGCCGGGGTAGCGGCGCTACAGCTCGTTGCGCTGTACAGCCCTCTTCGCGGATTCCTGGACTTGGAACCGCTCGGCGCCGTCGACCTCGCCCTCTGCATCGCCCTGGGTGCGGGCTTGCTGTCGATGCTCGAAGCCACCAAGGCCGTCGCCCGGCGACGGTGACATCCGGCGAAGTCGTTGGGAAGTGCATCCACACCGCTGCGCCTGTGCGTAAACACTGACAGAGCGCGCCCTGCCCGAGAGTAAGCCGTCCAATACCCTCCGCTGCCAAAGGAATTACTCAATGCATCGAATCATGGTCTCATCGTTCGCGCTCGCCGCCCTCCTGGGCGTTGCTGCGTGCGGAGGGGACGACTCGTCAGAAGCGGTAACCTCGTCCGAAGAAAGCGCCACGACTGCGGCAGCAGCGGCCACCTCGGCGATGAATGCAGAGCCGGGAACGATTGTCGAGGTGGCCGAGGGCGCCGGTGATTTCACGGTCCTGGTGCAAGCGGTGAACGCCGCTGGTCTCGGCGAAACCCTCAGTGGCCCGGGGCCGTTCACGGTGCTGGCCCCCACCGATGAAGCTTTCACGGAGGCGCTCACCGCTCTCGACCTCACCGCCGCTGAACTGCTGGCTGACAAAGATCAATTGACCAAAATCCTCACTTACCACGTGCTCCCGACAAAGGCGTTGGCGGCGGATGTGCTCAAGCTGGACGGTAAGCAGGTCGCCACCGTCAATGGAGCAAAGATCAGCGTGAAGGTGTCCGGCTCAACGGTGATGGTGCAGGATGCAACCGTGACCGCCACCGATGTCATGGCCTCCAACGGCGTCATCCATGTGATCGACAAGGTATTGCTTCCCCCCAGCTGATCGCCTTCCCCCGGAGCACGGGCCCCGACCGTCGCCATCCCTCCAGCGACGGTCGGGGCCCGGCCTCGTTCGGCTCGCTGGCCCACGCCGTCTGGATGCGACGCACCACTCGGCGGCCTGTCTCGCCTATTCTGTCCCGGTGACCGTGGAGCTGGCGTCGGACGCGGAGTCGCTGGAGCAGCGTTTCGCTACCGGCGGCCCGTCTTTGCTGCGCGCCGCGTACGAACGTCACGGTGCCTTGGTGCACTCGTTTTGCGCCAGGATGGTTGGGCCCGACGACGCCGCCGACGTCACCCAGGAGGTCTTTGTCAGTGCCTGGCGCGCCCAGGAGCGCTATGACACGGCGGTTGGCGGGCTGCCAGGCTGGCTGATCGGGATCGCCAAGAATCGTTGTATAGACCATCTCCGTCGTCGCGGCCGCCAACCCCGAACCGTCACTTTCGCCTCTGAGGCTCCATCGACCGAGGCGTTGGCCGCCAAGGCCCGGAGTACCGACGGCGGCTCCGGTGTGCGGTCGGAGCGAGAGATGGAGCGGGTGGCGGAACGCATGGTGTTGGCCCAGGCTCTGGACAGCTTGCCCGAACGACAGCGCACGGTATTGCTGCTTGCGTTCCTCGAGGATCTCACCCACGAGCAGATTGCGCAGCGGTGTAACATTCCCCTCGGCACGGTCAAGAGCGACCTGCGCCGCAACCTGCCGAGATTGGCGCAGGCCTTCCAAGGTCTGGCCGCAGGGGATTACTGAGATGGCTCGGAACAGCAACCAAGACCTGGAGCAACTTCTCCGTGGGCTGGGCCCCATCGCCCGGGAGCTGGAGGACCTCGACCACGTGCGCCGGGATCCTCCGTCGGGTCTGTGGTCAGCCATTGAGGCCGAGATTGTCGCCGCTGATGTGCCCATTCCGCGACGTCGGGGCCTTCGACAGCGCGGGCTGCTGGCGGTCGCCGCGGCAGCGGTTGTAGTGGCTTTGGTGGGTGTGGGAATCGCGGTTCCGGATGACGGGCCCGGACAGGTCCCAATGGCAGAGGCCGCCTTGCGCAACGACAATCTCGATGCCCGGGGGTCGGCCACCTCCGGCAGCGCCACTGTGGTCAGACATGACAGCCACCTGGTATTGAACCTTCGTCTACAACAGGCACCACCGCTTGAGAAAGCCTACCTGGAGGTATGGATGATCGATGGCCAGGTGGACGGAATGATTTCCCTGGGCCCATACTCCGGAGACGGCGAATACTCCATACCAGATGGTATTGACCCGAGCCAATACCCCATCATCGACGTGTCCATTGAACCCACGGACGGGGTGCCCACCCACAGCAAGGTCAGCATCATCCGAGGGATACTGGCCTGAACAGGTGCGGTCACGCGTGGAGCACGCCGTCGGTGATGTGCACCGTGCGGTCGCAGTAACGCGTGATCCGTTGGTCGTGTGTGACCACGATGGCGGCCGTTCCTCGCGCCTTCATCTCCGAATGAATGAGTTCCATGACTTGCTGGCCGAGCTGCGTGTCCAGCGCCGAGGTCGGCTCGTCAAACAAGACGAGTTCCGGTTCGTTCATGAGGGCCCGGCCGATGGCCACGCGCTGCTTCTGGCCGCCGGAGAGCTGCGCGGGCAGGTTCTTCGCCCGATCGGCGATACCCAACTCCTCCAGCAGCCGATCGGCGCGTTGTCGAGCCGCCGCTCCCGACCGTTTGCCGAGCTCGTCGACCACCAGGAGGTTCTCACGAGCGTTGAGGAACGGCACCAGGTTCACCGACTGGAACACGAAGCCGACCTTCTGCTGGCGGAAGGCGGTGAGCTGCCGGCGGGAGTATCCGGTGATCTCCTCGGTCCCGACGATCACTGAGCCCTCGCTGGCGGAGAGGATCCCGCCAGCGATTGAGCACAGGGTGGTCTTCCCCGAGCCCGACGGGCCCACCAGCGCAACGATCTCGTCGGGACCGACGGTGAGGTCGGCGTGGTCGAGGGCAACGACCTTCTCGTCTGCCATGTCGTAGACCTTGCGGACGCCGGACATCTGGAGTGCGGGCTGGCTCATCAGTGGTCTCCCTGAAGGGGGCGTGGGCACATGGTGGGGCGGGTGAAGGGCGCCGCTGCGCCTCAGCCATTCCCCCCAAGGGCAGAAGCGGGGTCGATCCGAAGGACCCGTCGGAGAGAGAACGCGGATCCGGTGATGGCCGCCAGCAGCATGAGCACGATGCTGGTGATGATCCGACCCGGCGAGATGAACAGCGGGATTGAACCAGGTGGGATGAGGGCATCGAGGAGGACAACCGCGGCACCGGCGAAAGCGGCGGCGATCATGGTGACGACAACGGCCTGACTCACCAGTCCGAGGAAGATGGTCCGGGAACGTGCGCCGATGGCTTTGAGCACCCCGTACAGCCCGGTTCGCTCCACCGTGATGAGGGCGAAGAAGAGGGCCACCACAACCAGCGCGATCACCACCGTGACCCCGAGAATCTGCTTGAACGTGGTGGTTTGCTCCCTCACTCCCGGGATCCGATTGACCGAGTCGGCAATGGTGAGCGCGAATCCGCGGCCGCCGAGCTCGGTGTTTATGGCGGCCACAAGATCGGTCGCGCTGCCCTCGCCGCGCACCACGAGGGCCTGCTGGGCGTCACCGGCGAGCACAGAGTCGGGCCGGTTCGCAGCAAGTACGCTCCGCCACGTGCTGAGGTTGGCCCACAAGCCTCCCGAGCCGTTGTAAGAGGTGTCCTTCACCCAACCGATAACCGTGATCGGGCTGCGGGCCGGTCCCACCGACAAGGTGGCACCCACCTCCACACCGTCGGCTCGTAGGATTTCGTCGGCATAGGCCTCTCCATCGGCGGGCGGGTCCGGGACCCCGGTTGGTGCGAGCTCATAACCCCAAACCGCCACCGCCGCCAGGTCGCGTGGGCCGGCTCCCGGCACGCGCGCCCCGAACAAGGAAACGCCCAGGCCACCGGTGTCGGCGACGCCGGGAAGGGCCTCGACATCGGCTCGGGTGGCGGCGTCGATCCGGCTGCGCAGGAACGTGGCCTGGGAGGCGTCGGAATACACGATGGCGTCGGCATCCTGGGCTCGCACCGCGCCGGTGGAGGCGCGGATGAGACCATCCAGGAGACCTCCGAGGAACATCAGCAACACGGCGATGAGCGTGAGGATGACGGCTGCGGTGACGAACCGGCCCGGGCGTCGGCGCAGCTCTCTCAGCGCCAGCTTCACCGGTTTCCACCCCCGGTGGTGGCCTCAATCGGGTCAATCGCCAACACCCGGCGTGCCGACAGGAGAGCGCTACCGATTCCCAACACGGCGAGAAGCAGCGCCCAGAAGAACACGGCGTTGGTCTCGAACCTCAGCGGGATCCCCCCGAGACGGCGTTGGGACACCGGGAAGTAAAGCCCTACACCGATGAGAAACCCGGCGCTCAGCACCATCCCCACCTGAATGAGCAACGCGCTGACCAGCCGTCCGGCGGGGGCCCCAATCGCTCGAAGCAACGTGAGCGCGCCGGCTTTCTGAAAGGTGAGGATGAGGAAGAACAGACCTGTGACGCAGGGGATCACCAGCCCGTACAGCAAGAAGATCACCTGAAAGGACTGCCTCACCTGTGCCACGCCCGGCGTCTGCTCGGCCGCATCGTGCTTGGTCAGGGCGTCGAGATCGTCAGAGCGGGCGTTGATGGCGTCCACCAGTTGCGCATCGGTGACGCCCGGGGCCGGCGTGACCGCCAGCACGTTCGGCAATGGCACTCCAGCGTCAGGGTTGGCGGCCCCCACTGCGTCAACGAAGGTTTCGTAACGCACGAACAGCGTCGGCCCGGCGTTCAACTGCACGTCCTCGGCGAGACCCACGATCTCGATTTCCAGCGCCCCCGGCTGCACCATCACCACCTCACCCACGTCGAAACCGATGGAGGCGTCGGCGGCGCTGGCCAGGGCTTGGCCCGGGCCGTCCGGGAGCCGACCAGCGCTCAACGTCTGCGGTGCGCCGAGGGCGGGGTCCTCGAACCCCAGGATCGTCGTATCGAATCGACCGAACCCGGACGTGGTGTCAACGGTGAACGTTCCCTGGCCGATGCGCCCGATCTGGCCCACGCCTTCGGTCCCGCGCACCAACTGCTCGAGATCGGGCGGAACGATGCTGCCTTGAAGGACCCGCTGCCCGTCAACGGTGTACACCAGCACCGGCGCGCTCTGGTTTCGTATCGCACCGACGAACGAGGTGAGCAGGCCGTTCTTCAGCGACTGCTGGAACAAGATCAGAAACACGAGCAGGCCAATAGCCGCTATGAGCAGACCGAATCGGACCTTGGCGCGCGCCATTTCTCTCAGGGCTAGAAACATCGCTGCTCGGTGGGCCTCGCCGGGGTGGAGATGCCTACTTTACGATCGGGCCCGGAGCTATGGATGCGCTGAGCGGCAACGTTCCTCGAGTGGCAAGTGTTGCCCAACCGGACCGCAGGATTGCACCTGCGCCGCACGGGTAACCCGGGGCGGTGGCCAGCCCGGTGCCGAGTTCTCGATCTGATTCTCTGCCCCGGCAGGCGGACGCCGTGGTGGGGGTTGCGAAACGCTCCCATCGACCGGGGGTTCGTCAGGCAGGGCAAGCGGCGGATCACACGACACCGTCACCGGAGGGCTGCCGGGGACCGTCAACTCCTGTGGAGTGATGGCCAAGGCCAGACAGGGCGAAGGCTTCATCTAGGAACAAACCGCCGTAGATCCACGGGTACAACCGCCTACACAGCGCGCACCACGGCTGTACCAAACACACCGATTGCGCCCGAACAACAACGCGAAAGCCCGCGCCACCACCATCAGCGTTGGTCCGTGTATGGGAGGATTTGCCGATGCGGGCGAGGGAAGGCGACCAGGTCGGGCCCAGATGCCGCCATCGGCGCCCAGTATGCACCGCGCGGGGTTGCGGCTGCGCGAGGTGCGCCTTCGGTGCGTGGTCGTCACCGCCGCGGCCGCCGTCTCACTTCCACCCGCCTCCTCGCTCGGCTTCCGTCTTGCTCACGTTCCTGCTGTGCGCCGGCATGCTCGCCGCCTGCACCGCGCCAGGTTCGTCGCGTTCCGGACCGGTCGACCCGGTGGTGAGCACGACGGACGTAGCGGCCGGGGACGTCGCAGGGCAGGCTGATCGTTTCAGCGCACACCCGACATCGGACCACGCGATCGCCTTTGTGCACGCCGCTCGAGCGGCCGGCGACCCCCGGTACGGAGCGCACCTACTCGATTTGGTTCGGATCGGCTACTCCAGCACGGTATGCGGCGTTCAAGGCCGCGCTGTACCGCCAGGTGGACGACGAGTTCGTGCCGTTGCTGCAGACCACGACCGATCGGCGGACCCTCGCCGGCCTCCAGTGGGGCGGGGTGGGAGTCGGTGCGATCAGGGAGCTCAACACGCCGTCGCGCCTGCGGATGGAGCAGGTGGCGTGGTCCCAACCTGACGAGGCGGTGTTCGGCGTGGTCGGCACCGATGGCTCTGCATTGGCCTACCCCGAGCGGATCCTGGCTCGCCACGAGTTGGCCAACGACGAACTGGCTGGCGTTCCCGTATCGGTGAGCTTTTGCACGCTGTGCCGATCCGCCCGGGTGTTCGACCGCCGCGTCGGTGGTCGCACCCTCACGTTCCGCACCTCGGGCTTGCTGCTGTATTCGAACAAGGTGATGGTCGACAACGAGACCTCCTCGCTGTGGCAGCAGCTCACCGGGCGCGCGATCGGCGGTCCGCTCACGGGACGTCAGCTGACCGAACTTCCGATCGAGACCACGACCTGGTCGGACTGGCAGCGACGCCATCCGGACAGCGACGTGATCGACAAGCCGGCGCCGACGATCGTCGACCCCGAGACCGGCACGCTCGTCGGTTACGACTACATCCCCGACGGGGCGCTCGCGCCCTACTTCGCGTCCGCCGCGTTGTGGTACCCCGTGCTGGCTACGCCTCCTGTGTTCCCCCTCAAGGAACTGGTCGCCACCCTGGCTCTCGACGGCAAGTACCTTGCGGTATCGATCGAGGCGGTAGCCAACACAGGCCCGGCACAGATCGACGTCGGTGGGCGCCAGGTAGTCGCCGAGGCCGCTCCGCGTGGTGTCCGTTTCACCGACGCCGTCGATGGCGAGACCCTACCGGCAGGGCAATCGTTCTGGTTCGCCTGGTACGGGCTGCATCCCGATACGACTTGGTGGCCGCGTGAGCGGTGATCTGTCTCAGCGATCACCCGTCTCGACGGTCCTATGGCGGCGGACGGGTCATCGGCGATCAGCTTCGAACCGACTACCGAAGTGTCCAGCGAGTATGTCTATCCCGCTGCTCCCCCAACCGATGACCGTGCGCATGGACCCGAGGTCGCGTCGGCGTGGCGAGCCGTGGTGGCCTCCTTGAGCTCCGGGTTTGACGACACTCAGCCGCGCTTGCCGCCCCTACCGAAGACCGGCATAACGGACCACTACCGTGTCAGATAATGCGGCGTCGGGATTGTTCCAGCGCGGCCCAGTGCCAGGAGGCGGAACCGAACTCGTGCGCAGCGACGACAGCCTGTTTGTGAAAGTGGTGCAGCTGGTGCTCCACGCTGTAGGCGATCGCGCCCATCACCTGATGAGCCGAGCGAATGGCGGCGAGACAATCCCGCGCCGCCAGCGCTTTGGCCTGGTGGACCGCTGTTGGCGGGCCGCCCTCCTCCACCGACGTTGCAGCCAGGTAGGTCAGGTAGCGAGCTCGCTCAATGTCGCCGAGCATGTCGGCGAGCCTGTGCTGGATGGCTTGATGACCGCCGATCGCCTTACCGCCCTGGACGCGCACCTTCGCATAAGCGACGCAATCGTCGAGCACCGCGCTCGGCGAGGCCGACGAGTTCGGCTGCGCTGAACACCGCGCCGGCCAACCATGCCTGCTCGGCGGCGACATGGTCGATCTCGCAGAACTCAGCGTTGTCTAAGGACGTCAGCCGCGACAACACCGTGCGCCCCTCGTCCTGCACCGGCTCGACGGTGCCTGGTTGGACCGCAACGGCGGCCACTGACCAACTACGACCGCTGTTGTCGGGCGCTGCTCGCAACACGATGACCTGGTCAGCGATCTCCAGCCCCCGGGCGGTCGGATCGGGGTGGGTCTCGTCCATGACGACGAGCTGGTCGACGCCTGACGCCGCCGTGAGGCCCGCGCGTGCCGCAAGGAGCGGCGCGATCATCCCACCCGGGGTCACGGGCAACGTGCAACCGCCGGCGGCAAGTGCCTCTACCAGCAGCGCCGCGTCCAATACGCCGGACACCGCGTCTTCGTTGTGCGCCAGCATCGCGGTCCAGCCATAGGAGACCAGTTCTGCCCACCGTTCACGCCGGACGATCGAGCTGGCGACATCGCCCGCCGACCAACTCCGTCTCAGCCAACGCTCGACGGAGCGGAGCAACTGCTCCTGATGGTCCTCCAGGGAGAAATCCATGGTTCAGCCTTTCGGCAATCCGAGACCGCGCGTTGCGACCGTGTTGCGCAGCACTTCCGAAGTGCCGCCGGCGATCGTCTGGCCGACGCTGGTGAGGTAGAGCTGGCGCATCTCGCCCGCAATGGGCGCATCGTTGCCGCCGAGCAAGATGTCTGCGCCCATCACGTCGAGGGCGAAGTTGGCGACGCGCTGACCCAACTCGTCGGCCATTGTCTTGTACAACGCGGACTCGTAGGGCGTCGGTATGCCACGGTCGAGCTGACAGCCGAAGCGGTGGAACAGCAGCCGAGTTCCCGAAACCTCGGCCTCGAGCTCGACGAACCGGCGAGCAATGGTCGGGTCCTCGATCACTGCCCGGCCATTGCGCCGGGTCGCGGCCGCGTGGTCACGCAGTAGGCGCAGCTTGCGTGTGAGGCTCGCTGGTTTAGCGAAACGGCCCCAGAACCGGTCTCGGTCGAGTCCTCGCAGCAGCTCGCGGAAGCCCTCGTTCTCACGGCCCATCACACGCCAGGCGGGCACGCGGACATCGTCGAGAAACGCCTCGTAGTGGTACACCTCACCGGTGAGGCTGACGATCGGCCGCAAGGTGAGGCCTGTAGCGCTGTTCGGCACCACGAACATCGTCAAGCCGCCGGCCCGGCTGCCGGCTTCGCTGACACTCTGGGTACGTGCCAGCACCATGCCGTGCGTGCAAGCTCCCGCTTCCGAACTCCAGATCTTACGTCCGGTGATGCGGTACTCGTCGCCGTCGCGCTGCGCCCGCGTGGTCAACGCCAACAGGTCCGAGCCAGCGTCGGGCTCACTGTAGCCCTGCCAAGCGAGCGCCTCGCCGGCGGCGATACTGGGGACCAGGTCGCGCTGCAACGTCTCGTTGCTGTCGCGAATGAGGCTTTGCGCCCATTGGTCGCTACCGACGAGTGGGCCGAATGGCGCCCCGTGCAGGGCGAGCTCCTCAATGAGAGCCAACTGGTCGATCATCGGCCGCTCGGCCCCGCCAAACTGGCGCGGCCAGGTGAGGCCGATCCAGCCGAGCGCGCCGAGCGCCCGCAGAAAGGCAAAGGAGTACGCACCGGTACCGTACCCACCGTCCATGGCGTCGATGGGATAGGTGTGTGCAGGCCGCGCCGCAAGAAAGTCACGCACCTCGACGCGAAGTGCCTCCGCGCTCGGGGGATAGTTGAACTCCATCTCGCCTCCCGGTGATGTGCAGTGGCCGCTTCTCCCGCCATGCCTGGTGGGCTTCGAGGGAGTCTTCGGTTTGGCTCAGCCCGGCGAAGCGGTAGAACTCGGGTTGGCTGGCGTCTCGGATGTTTGGGATGTCCATCCCCTGTGTTCAACGACTCTTTGGTCAAACGGGTCGCAAGCCGCGGCAGAGCGGCGATGTCGCTGGCGACCTGGTGAGCTCGATCCAGGAGTTCAGCCGGCGGCACGAGCCACTGCGCGAGCCCGGAAAGTCCAGACTTGGCCAGGGTGTCAGTCCCGCGCCGATAGCAACGGCTCGATGCTGGTCTGGCGAGAACGGGCGCCGGCGTGATTGTGCGGGTCCGCGGTAGTCCATGGTACAGGGGCCGCTCGAGGACCTTGGCCAGGCTACGGAGGCATGCGGTGGAGTTATGGCCGAGGGCTGCGCGGTTCGGTCACGCCGGGACCCGGGTGCCGAAACTGAAGCCGGGGAAGCCCTGCTCGACCAGGTCATCGAGACGCGCCCGGAACTTCGACAGGTTGCCGGTGTACTGCAGGGTCTCGGCCTTCTTGCCCGGAATGTTGGTGCCCCGGAACCAGGTGTGCTCGGCGATGAGGGCGATCTTGCCTGCCTCGTGGACCTCCTCGGTCCAGCCGGCGGAGGCCTCAGGCTCGGCCGCCACGTAGGTGAGGCCCTTATCTCGGGCGTGCACCAAGATGGCGGTGATGAAGTCCACCAGCACCTCGGTGGCCCGGGGGAAGTTGGCCCCGATCATGTGGGGACCGCCGGCCGTGAAGAAGTTCGGCGTCCCGGGAACGGCCACTGCGAGGAAGGTGACCACACCGTCGGCCCAGCGCTCCTTCAGCGGGATCCCGCCTTCGCCGATGGGGTTGATGCGGGTAAGCGCCCCGGTGAAGCCGTCAAAACCGGTGGCCCACACGATGATGTCGAAAGCCTCTTCACCGGCGGCGGTTTCGATACCGGCCTCGGTGATGGAGGTGATCGGCGTCTCGTTCAAATCGATCAGCCGTACGTTGGGCTGGTTGAACGCCTCGAAGTAGAACGTCTCCATCGGCGGGCGCCGCATGCCAAAGCCGTGGTCGGTGGGGATGAGCTTCTCGGCCAGCGCCTTGTCGTGCACCCGGCCACGGATCTTGTCGGCCAGGTACTCGGAGAACTCGGCGTTCACCTCGGGGTTGATCATCAGATCCCGATAGTTGCTGAGCAGCTTGGCGAAGCCTTTCTGGTGGTACAGCTTCTCGTACAACGCCAGCCGTTCGTCCTTGGATTCATCGAACGCCTTCTTGCGCGAGGCGAGATGCACGAAACCACCAAAGGTGCCCATGCAGGCTTCATGGATCTTGTCGTAGGTAGCCTTGAGCTCGGCCTGTTCCTCCTCGGTGATGGGACCATTGTTCAGTGGAGAGTTCCAGTTCGGGGTGCGCTGGTACACGACCAGCTCGCCCACCTCCTTGGCCACCTCGGGGATGAGCTGCACCGCGCTCGGCGCCGGTGCCGATGACCGCCACGCGCTTGCCCTTGAAATCGACAGGGTTCTTGGGCCATTGGCCGGTGTGGTACGCCTCGCCGCGGTAGCGGTCACGACCAGGGATGGCCGGCCAGTACGGCACCGACAACACGCCGGTGGCGGACACCACGAAGCGGGAGCGCAGCTGCTCGCCGTCCTCGGTGAGCAGCGTCCAGGTGGCGGCGGCCTCATCGAAGGTTGCGCTGGCGACGCGGGTGCGGAAGCGCATCAGGTCTCGCAGGCCCAGCCGATCGGTGGCGAAGTTGAGGTAGGCCTCTGTCTCATAAGCCGGCGCGAAGTGCTCGGCCCAGTTCCATTCGGCCAGCAGCTCGGGGGAGAAGAAGTACCCGTAGGAGTAGGACTCCGAATCGAAACGGGCACCGGGATAGCGATTCCAGTACCAGGTGCCGCCCACGTTGGTGCCGGCTTCGATCAGCTTCACGTCGAACCCGGCCTCCCGCAGCAGGTGCAGCTGATGGATGCCGGAAATCCCAGCACCGATCACGATCACCTCGGCATCGAGACCCTCGCCGCTGGTCTGGCCACTGGTCTGGTTCGCGGTCTGCTCAGTCGCCATGTGCTCTCATCCCCTTGTCGTCGCGCCACCCCGGCCACGGTTGGAGAGGAGGCTGGGAACACCCCTGGTCGAGCCGCTGGCGGGATCGTCCCGAAGGATAGCGCGTAGGACGACGTCACGTTCCTCGGCTCCGCCCGCACCACGGGGGCGATTGCGTCGGGGTTGTCGGCCGTGCTCCACGATCGCCGCGCTACTGGCGAGTGGTGCTCGCCCCGATGACCACCACCACGCCCGACCCGACGTGAAGCCGACCGACCCGGGCGAAGGTGATCAGAGCGAGCAGTACGATGAGCCACATGGCCGGCGAGGCTCTTGGACAGCCGACGCCGCGAGAGGCTGTCCTCGGACGAGCGGAACGAAAGCATTCGGGTCGAGATCGTCACCGGCCAGAGCGCGGTACCCCAAGGCCCTCCTCGAATGGCGGCGGGCGAACGCGCGCGAACACATCGCTTGCGCCTGAATTCGACGCGCTCCGACTGGTGAGCGTACAAGACCCAATGCGACCGGTCAGCGCTGCGGGAGAGCAATGACATCGTCGGAAATGGAGCTAACCCGACTGCAAGCCGAGCTCGCGGAGTCCCGACGCGACCTGACAGCGGCGCAGGCGGAGGTGATCCGGCTGCGCAACCTGCTCGGCTTGGATCGACCGGTGCCTTTCGCCCCCTGCGATGGGCGTTTGTTCATTCCTGAACCGCTGCCTTCTGCAGTCCTGCCCGTGAATGATCCACTCACCCGGGCGTCCACTCCCGACGCGAAGATGTCAGTGTTCCGGCGGCTGTTCGCGGCACGGACCGACGTGTTCGCGTTGCGGTGGGAGAACCGCTCGAGATCTCCGACCACCGCACCGTTGTCGAGCCGTTCAACTTCCACTTCACCGGCGAGCTTCGGCCCGAGCAACGAGCAGCGCTCGACTGGCTGGTGGGCCACGACCACGCCATGTTGATCGCTCCGCCCGGCACCGGGAAAGCCGTGATCGGATGCGCCCTGATCGCAACACACCAGACCCCAACGATCATCCTGGTCGATCGGGCCCCGTTGGCTGAGCAGTGGCGCGACCGTCTGGGGCAGTTCCTCAGCCTGAAACCACGTCAGATCGGTCAACGAGGCGGAGGCCGCAACCGCACCACCGGCATCGTGGACATCGCCCTGCTGCAATCCCTCGCACGCCACCCCGAACAAACCGCCGAACTATTCGGAAGGTACGGACTGGTCATCGTCGACGAATGTCACCACGCCCCCGCCGCCAGCTACCAGCCCATCCTCAGCCCCGCGACCACCCGCCGGTGGGTCGGGCTCACCGCCACCCCGTTCCGGGCGGACCGGCTCGACCCGCTCATCGCGTTCTACTGCGGCCCTATCCGCCACGAGATCCCCGCATCGGACACCCCCACCGCCGAACTCCCCCGCCACCTCCACGTGCACACCAACGCGTTCAAGCTCGATGAGGAACCCCACACATCCAAGACGTGTTCCGAGCCCTGGCGCAGGACGAGGCCCGCAATCGTCTCATCGTCGATCACCTGGCGTCCCTGGGCCAAGATGGCCGAACCCACCAGGACCGAGCTCGGCCGAGGCTCCACCGGCGGCACCCCGACAGCCCGGCCCGCCCAGCAGCAGCGGCTCGAAACCAGCGGGCACCGTCGTCGAGGCCGATACCGCTGGATACAGCCGCTCAGCGAAACGCACCAGCGCAGCCATGGTGTCCGTCGACGAATCGGCGCTGATCAACGCAACAACGACCCGGCGCTCATCGTCACGGACGTACAGCGTCGGCCATCTTGAAACGCCGACCGCCGGGAGCGGCAACCCGTCTCGGCCACGACCCCCAGGGGTCGGTCGGTGGTGCTCGGCGCAGTCGTGACCAACGCCGCCGGCGCGTTCCGACGAACTCGTAGCGGACCTCCGCTGCGGGCCGCGGCGCATCGCCAATGTGCTGCAATCGCCACGACAGCCACCCCAACACGAGCGTGAGACCAGCGACCACCAGGCCACCACCAAACGGCCACCAGGATCGGCTCCGCCGTTCTCCACCCGCGGGAATCAACCTCCTCGCCATCGATCAAGTATCGCGGGGAGAAGTTCAACCAACCAGGGGTCCGTTCGACAGCTTGGCCGGGGAGTCACTCGTGGGGTGTGGACGCGACGCAGAACTCGTTGCCCTCGACGTCGGTCAGAAGCGTCCACGAGTGACCCCACTCGTCATAGTCCGCCATCTTCGTGGCGCCGAGGCCGACCAGGCGGGCGATCTCAGCGACACGATCGTTCGCCGCGAGATCGAGGTGGACGCGGTTCTTGACCGTCTTGCCCTCCGGCACCTTGATGAAGAACATCCCCGGGGCCGCAGCCGACCCGCTCGACAAGGAGACAAAGAAATCGCTGGCACCGTCCTCGATCGTGAGGCCGAGCGCCGCGGACCAGAACTCGGCGACCGGCAGCGGATCGTGGCAGTCGAAGGTGATGTTGCCGATGGCAAGGCTCATGGCGAAGTCTCCGTTTCGGGTTGGATGGGCCAGGCGAGCTCGGTCAGAAATGCGGACGGATCCGACGTCGCATACGACCGGTCGCCGGTGCGCACATCGACCCGGGACGCAACGAGAATCCCGGCGGCGTGATACGCACGCAGCGCCTTCACCGACAGCAGACCCGCCCGCGCCAACGCCCCGATCGAGAGCATCCCATCATTCATGCCAACTGAACCTCTTGCCAAACAGCCTGCACCTTCCCCCAGCAGGAGAGTCAACCCCTGCCATAGTCTTGCCGTCGAGAACGCAACTGCGGCAAAGCTCGGTCCGGGTTCGAAGCAGCGGGCGGGGAAACGAACGGACCAAGAGACCGCCACCGCGCCCGACTCCTCCAGTGCCGACCACGAACAGGCGGTGGAGGCGTCGTCGCTGCCCGTCGACGGGGATGACGGCTGCGGGTTTCAACCCGGGACGCTGCTCACCAACAGGGCCTCCTGGGCCACGGCGCCGACGCGACGTCCGTCGAGGTTGACGATGTCGCCGCGGGCCAACCCTCGACCGCCGCCGGTGGCAGGCGTCTCGTGAGTGAACAGCGTCCACTCATCAGCACGATGCGGCTCGTAGAACCACATGGTGTGATCAAGGCTGAGAATGTCGGTATCGGAATCAGTCCAACTTCTGGCGTGCGGGTACATCGTGACATCGCTGATGGTCTTGTCACTCATCCACGCCAACAGCGCTGCGTGCAGCACCGGATCCTGCGACGGGACCGGTTGGTTCAGCTGCATCCAAATCCGCAATACGCCATCAATGGCCTGCCGCGGTCTTGCCGGCGGCGGATCCTGGAAGCGCAGATCGACCGGGACCTTCTCCTTGAACCAGTCATGGTCGGTGTTGTCGCTTAGTTCCTTCACCCACTCGCGATAGTCGCGAAACGACGCGGGATTGGTGTTTGTCGCAACGCTGAACGGTTCCTGGTGTTCGGGACCGTGAGCGGGAACCTGGAATGACAACATCTGACGAAACACCTCCTTCCCGTTCTGTTCGGCGATGACGTTGCGATGGCTGAAACTCCGCCCGTCCCGCACGCGCTCAACGCGGTAGAAGATCGGGGTCTGCGGCAGGCCGGCGCGCACGAAGTACGCGTGCAGGGAGTGTGGCAACCGTCCCTCTTCGACGGTAGCGGCCGCCGCCAGCAGCGCTTGCGCCAGGAACTGACCGCCATACACGGAACGGGTCCGGTCCGCCGGCGAGAGCCCCACGAAACTGTCATCGGCTTCGCGGCCGACTTGCAACACATCGATCAACTCCGCAACGTCCACACCGCCCGTTGTTAGCAGACCCCGCGCCGCGCGCGCGAGACTGGTCGTGGCGTCGTTCCCTACTCGACGCTGGTGTTGGTCCTCCTCCCGGGTGCTGATGCGGCCAGCCCCGACGGGTCCGGGACGGCACGTGCAGACGGGGGCCCCACAAACCCCCTCGACCCCACCGTCCTCGAGCCGACCGAGGATGCCGCGAGTGGCGAAGCGCTCCTCGCCAGCGGGGTCGTCGTGCCACCCGCCTTCTTGCCACCGTAGGACGTGGCGCAGGAGGCCCCGGCGTCCGGTGCTGGAGGAGCACTCAGTGTACCGCTCCCCCGCGAGACGCCTGAACCCACCCAGCAGTCGGAGGTGGTCGGTGGTGTCGTAGAGGGTGTCGGGTGGGTTCGCCCCCTACAAGACGGTACGGGTGCTCGGCGAAGTCGACCCTTTGATCTCACAAGTGGATGTGATCTACGAGTCCGCAGGACGGATCCTGGTGGCCGGGCCCTCGGGTCGGGTGCAGGTCTATCGGTCCAACGGTCTGCTGATCGGGACGTTGGTATCGCCGCCCGTGCAGCGCTTGCGGCGCGTCGGCGGATCGCTCTATGCAGTAGTCCGATCAACCCCAGGGTTCAACGAGGTGCAGCGTCGTGACGGTCTGTCGTTCGCCGTCACGGGAACGTGGACGTTGAACGGGACCCTCGCCGACAACCCGGTCGTGGGTGAGTACCTCGTGCTCACTCACTGGCGGCGCGGGTCGCCCGCTCAACCGGCCTCAACTGCTGTTTCGTGGCTGTAACACCGGGTATGGGAGAGTTTCGGCAGCCTGCGTTGAGCAAGGAGGGCACGCACATGGCCAATGCAGAAAGCGCAATGGTCGAATTCCGGCTCTTGGGGGCGCTGGAACTCCGGGTAGGTGGTGCGCCCGTCGAAGTCGGTGGGCCACGCCAACGGGCCTTGTTCGCCATCCTGTTGGCCCAGCGGGGGGAGATGGTGGGCTCCGGTTCCCTGGTCGAGGCGTTGTGGCCCGAGGACAATTCGGTCAACCCCGATGGGGCGTTGCGCGCCTATCTTTCGCGTTTGCGCCGGGCTCTGCGCGATGGAGGTGCGCCGTCAGGTCTGCTCCTCACCGAGGCCCGGGGTTATCGGCTCGACGTCAGCGCCGCCATGGTGGACGCTGATCGGTTCACCCAGCTGGCGAACGCGGCGCAACAGGCGGCCGAGGAGGAAGACACCGCCACGTTTGATATTGCCGAACGGGCGCTCGAATGGTGGCGGGGACAGCCCTTTGTCGAGTTCACCGGCCAGCCGTGGGCCCAGAGCGAGATCCGCCGGCTCACGGAGCTGCACACCGCGGTATTGGAAGCTCGTGCGGCAGGCTTGCTCCTCCTCGGGCGCCCGGCGGAGGCGGTGATCGACCTCGAACGGCTGGTGGCCTCCCATCCACGACGGGAGTCGCTGATGGCCCAGTTGGCGCTCGGGTTGTATCGATCATCGCGTCAGTCCGACGCGCTCGACCGGCTCGCACGCTACCGCGGCGCGCTTCGTGAGGAGGCGGGGCTGCAACCGGGGCCGCGGCTCGCTCGTCTCGAAGCCCAGATCCTGCAGCACGACCCCGCCTTGGTAGGTCCCAACCTGCCGGGAAGGCCGCTGCGCAGCTATGTACTGGGCGCCCAGCTCGGCGAGGGTGCTTTCGCTGAAGTATTCCAAGGAACGCAACCGTCGGTCGGACGCTCGGTGGCGATCAAGGTCATACGGCCCGAGCTTGCCAACCGGCCCGAGTTCGTCCTCCGCTTCGAGGCGGAAGCACATCTTGTCGCCCGGTTGGAGCATCCCCACGTCGTGCCCCTTTACGATTACTGGCGCGAACCGGACCGGGCGTTCCTGGTGATGCGGCTACTGCGCGGCGGCACGCTGGAACAACAGCTGTCCTCACATGGGCCGCTGAGCCTCGCCGCCGCCGCGACGATGATCCGACAGGTGGGCGCCGCGCTGGGTGCAGCCCACCGCTGCGGCGTGGTGCACCGGGATGTGAAACCGGCCAACGTGTTCCTCGACGGTGAGGGCAACTTCTACCTGGGAGACTTCGGCATCGCGCTTGGCGCGGCCGAGGCGGTGGACCCCGAATCGTCGTTGTCTGCGGGCTCACCGGCCTACGCCGCGCCGGAGCAGCTGCGTCGAGAGCCGGTTGGCCCGGCCGCGGACGTCTGGGGGCTTGGGATTACGCTCTACGAGGCCCTCACCGGTCGGTTGCCCTTTCCCGACGAAGACACCCAGGCGGGCTTGTTCCGTCGCTACACCACGGACCCGGTGCCGCCGACGCGGGCCACCCGCCCGGACGTCCCTGCCGGCGTTGACGACGCCATCGAGCGGGCAACAGCGAAGAACCCGTCGGACCGCTGGCACCACGTCGCGGACATGATCGACGCGCTGGAGGCGGCGTTCAGCGGTCAGCGGGGCGCAACCCCCCGGCGCGGCAGGGTCACGGCCACGGCCATCGGCCACAGCGAACGAAACCCGTACAAAGGACTGGCCGCATTCACGGAGGCGGACGCGCCGGACTTCTTCGGTCGGGCCAGGCTGGTCGACCAACTGCTCGCCTTGTTGCGCCGAGATGGCCCGTCCGGAAGGATCATCGCCGTCGTCGGTCCGTCGGGCATCGGCAAGTCCTCCGTGGTGCGCGCCGGGTTGTTACCGGCGCTGCGTCGCGGCGCGGTGCACGGCTCAGACCGTTGGTTCGTGGCGACCATGCTTCCCGGCAATGATCCGTTCGAGGAGCTGGCCCCGGCCCTCTTGCGAGTCGCGGTCAGCCCACCGCCGTCGAACTTGGCGTCGTTGTTGGCCGAGGACAGTCGGGGTTTGACGCGCATCGTCAAGGCGATCGTGCCCGACGGCTCGGGCCTGCTGCTCGTGATCGACCAGTTCGAGGAGATCTTCACGCTCGCCACCGACGAACTGGTACGCCGCCGGTTCCTTGCAGCGTTGGAGCATGCCGTGACCGATCTGCGCTGCCCGCTGCGTGTGGTGCTCACCCTGCGTGCAGACTTCTATGACCGACCCCTCCGCTACGGCGATTTCGCCCGCCTGCTGCGCGACGGCACGGTGCCGGTGCTGCCATTGGCTGCTGACGAACTGGAACGCGCCATTGCCGAACCTGCCGGCCGCGCCGGGGTGGAACTCGAATCGGGGCTGCTTTCCCGCATCGTGACCGACGTTGCCGACCAGCCGGCGGCGCTGCCGATCCTGCAATACGCGCTCACCCAGCTGTTCGACCAGCGGGCCTCGGGGATGCTCACCGTCTCCGCCTATGACCGCCTGGGCGGTGTGAGTGGAGCATTGGCCCAGCGGGCCGAGCAGCTACTGGAGGAATCGGGGCCGCAGGACGCCGCCGCGGCGCGCCGGCTGTTCGGGCGGCTCATCACGCTGGGCGAAGGGGTGGAGGACACCCGACGGCGGGTGTTGCGCACAGACGCAGGAACCGATCCGGCCACCAACGCCGCCATCGAACGCTTCGGTGCCGCACGGCTGTTGAGCTTCGATCGCGACCCGCTCAGCCGGGAGCCGACCGTGGAAGTGTCACACGAAGCGCTCATCCGTGCATGGCCACGGCTGCGGCAATGGTTGGACGAGGACCGCGAACAACTACGAACGCACCGGCATCTGAGCGAAGCAGCGACTGCCTGGGTGCAGCGCGGACGTGAGCCGGGCGAGCTGTACCGCGCCGGCCGACTCGACACCGCGGCGGACTGGCAGGCAACCCACACCGGGGATCTCAACGACACCGAAGCGGAGTTCCTGGCCGCGTCCCTTGCGCTGCGCGACCGGGAACAGTCCGACCTGCGTCGGGCGAACCGTCGATTGCGCACCCGGCTCATCGCCGTCGCCGCCCTCGCGGTGGTGGCGCTCATCGCCGCGGGGACCGCCGTGGTCGCCCAGCGCGCCGCGTCCCGCAATGCGGACACGGCCACGGCGCGCACCGTCGAGGCCGAACAACAAAGGCTCTTGGCCCAAGCCTCAGAACGGGAAGCGACACGAGACCGTCTCGTCGCGGAAACCAAGGCCCAGGCGTCGACCGACCGGGTTCTCGCCATGCTGCTCGCTCGGGAGGCCAACGCCCTCGAGGACACGATCGACACGCAGAACGCGCTCTACGCCGCGCTGATGGCCGAACCGAAACTGGTGGGTAACGGATTACCCGGCGCCACGTCGCTGTTCAGGGTTCACATCGCGGTCGACAACACCATCATCGGGGTCGACGAGTGGTTGCGGGTTTACCACTGGGACCCCACCGGCTCAAAGCTCCTGGACGTTCCCTGGACCGCCATGGAACGTGAGACGCCGATCTCGGGGGTCTTCGCTCTGGTCGCGTTGAACGATCGGCACATGGCGGTGTCAGATAACAGCACCGTGACCCTGTTCGATCTCGTGGCACGTCGCCAGATCGGCTCCACCCTGCACCCGCCGCCAGCGCCGTCTGGAACTCCGCTTGCTGTCGCGTTCGGCCCCGACGCCTCCACGCTGTATGTCGGCGGCGGGACCGGGACACTTCCCGGCAGCGGCGAGGGCACCATCACCACCTTCGACGTTCTTACCGGCCAACAGATCGCTGTTCTGCACCCACCTCACACGGCCGCGGTGATGTCAGTGCTGCCAACACCGGATGGACGTCGCCTCATTTCCGGTGGGCTTGACGCAACCGTGGTGGTTTGGGACCTCGCCCAAGGCGCACCGGTGTTCCCGCCGCTGCTGGGGCATCGGGCGCCGGTGGAATCTGCGTCGATCAGCCCGGACGGTCGCTATCTGGCCACCGCGAACACCGGTGCCGCTGCCGTGTACGTGTGGGATAGCTCCACTGGTACGAGGCTGGCCGGGCCCTTTCCCGCCACCGGGATCAGCGCCAAGCTGGTCTTCGACAGCAACGGCCACCTGTTCATCGCAGGCAACGGCGGGCCCATCGACCAATGGGACGTTCCTTCGGCAACGAAGCTGGCCACCTGGGACGCGCAACTTCAGACGACCGGGGTGGCGTTGCTCGGCAGCGGCGAGCTGCTGGTCGTCGGCAATCGGATCGCCCGCTTCGCCATCGACGGCACGACATCCATCGGGACGCTGTGGCCTGGCACCAGCCCACTCTTGGTTGCCTGGAGCCCCGACCCGACCCGCGCCGCCACGCTCGACGCGCAGGCCAATGCCACCTTGGTCGACGCCACCTCTGGCGCGGCGGTCGGCCCCGTACGCGCTGGTACGGTACTCGGCGGCGTGGTCGGAAACCTCGTGTTCGACCCGGCGGGCGCCGTACTCGCCGTCGGTCGCGTCGGCGGCATCGTCGAACGCTACGACGCTCACACGGGGGAACCGGCCGGGGAATCGCTTCGCGCCCCCCATCTGACCCAGGTGTTCGACCTGGCATTCAATCGCGACGGAACCCGCCTGGCGGCGAGCGGTCCCAAGTGGGTCGCGGTGTTCGACACGGAATCGGGCGCATTGGTTCACGAGCAGCAGGTGTCTGAAGCTCAGCGCAGCTTCCCGGTCGTGACATTCCACCCCAACGGCCGCAACGTGATCGTCGGGGTCCTCTTCGAGCCGGTTCTCCGCGTGATCGATCCCGACACTGGGGTCGCCACCAGGGAACGCACGCTGCCCTGGGGCATGGTCACCGGTCCGGTCACGGTGTCCCGCGATGGTGACCGGATCCTGTTGGGCGCGCTCGACGGCAGCATCCGGGTCCTCAACACTGACCTCGAGGACGCCGGGCCGCCCATCAACGGCGTCGGCGGCACCATCGGCGTCGCACAGCTCCAGCTACTCCCCGACGACCGGCGGGCGTTGGCCCAGAGGGTCGATGCCAGCCAGGTCCTCGTCGATCTGACCACCGGGAGGACCTCGAACCCCGGCTTTCCCCACGCCACCCCCGGCCCCAGCTACGGACGGGCGCTGCTCAGCCCTGACGGCATGCGCCTCGCCGCCGGCAACCGCACCGGAGGAGCCACCATCTGGGACCTCGACCCCGAGTTGTGGCGCCGCCGAGCCTGCGAGATCGCTGGTCGCAACCTCACCCACTCCGAATGGGACCGTTACCTCTCCCAGCTCGGCCCGTATCGGCAGACCTGCCCCGAGTGGCCGCCCGGCGACTCGTGAGCGCGGCGGGCGCGCTGCTGGTGTAAGGCGACCTGACGCTTTCTCCAGACAGCTCGCACGGGTGTTGGCGGGCGGGGGATCACTCGGGGAGGTCGCTACCTCGGCCAGCGAGAGCGATATGTTCAGTACGCGCCGCTCGTGCGCAGTGCCCTGAGGGCAGCCGGCAAGTCGCGACCTCGGGCGTAGCCTCGCTCGACGATCAACGCCACGGCTTCGGACGCGACGGTCCAATCCCCGTCTTGGGCGATGGCCCGCAGCGAGCGGAGGTCGTCCGCATCGAGCGGACGGCGCCGATCATCCCGAGCCAGCAACTTCATTGCGATGAGATGGCCAACAGAGGCCACAGGCAGAACGAGACCGCTCACCACCGCGACCTGGTCAGCGGCGGCCACGATCTCCGACTCGACGCCACACGACGCGAACAACAGGTCGACCACGACGCCGTCCACGGAGCCGTGACCCAGCCGCACGGTCGAGAGGCGACCGGTTGCCTCTTGCTCGACCAAAGCGACCACGCGATAGCCGCGCGCCGAAAGCGCTCGAACCACAGCTTCGGCCTCATCATCGCCGTTCACCGCAACGACGAGATCGGCATCGCGGGTGAGTCGGGGCTCCGCCCGCACCGACACCGCCAACCCCCCGACGACGGCGAAGGCAGCGCCCATCGCGCGCAGCTCAGCGTCGATGCGGCGGAGCTCGGCCTCGAGATCGATCATCGCACCCGAGGCCAACGGACAGAGCGGCCCACCGCGTCGCCATCGGGCGCACCCGGTCTGTCGTGCAGCCACGCCCGCACCGCCGCCTCGACCTCGGCTTCGCTGGCGTTGGGGTGTTCGCGACGGTAACGCTCGGCCTGCATCCGCATGCCCAGCTCAGTCAGCGCGAAGGCAACCTCAAGCGGATAGACCGGCTCATCAGTCACCCGGTGATTCTACCGACAGGCCTCAGATCGTAAGCGGGAACGCCGGTGCCGTCGTGGGATCACCGTTGCACCTGACCCGCCGCTCGGCCCGTCGGTCCGGACCTGGTGTTTCGTGGTTGCAACGTGCTTGTGGAAGTGTTTCGCGGCGAGACCAGTGGGGAGGTCACGTGCAGAACATCGAGTTCCGGGTGTTGGGGCCGATCGAGGTCCGCGTCGACGATCGCCCTGTTGATGTCGGTGGGCCCCGGCAGCGGGCGCTGCTCACCTTGTTGGTGGTGCACGCCGGGAGGGTGGTCGATTCCGCCGCGCTGATCGACGCGCTGTGGCCCGACGGTGACAGCGCCAACGCCGACGCCTCGTTGCGCAGCTATATCTCACGTTTGCGCCGGGCATTCACCCAGGCCGGGGTGGCCGCTGAGGTGCTGCAGACCGAACCGCCGGGCTACCGATTGGACATTCGCCACGGTGGGCTTGACGCCGAGCGATTCTCCGAGTTGGTGGTTGCCGCCCGATCCTGCGCCGCGGCGGGGGATCACACCGGTGCGATCGAACACATCGACACGGCGCTGTTGTTGTGGCACGGCCGGCCGTATGCAGAGTTCGCGGAGCAGCGATGGGCCATCGGCGCCGTCGAACAGCTCGACGAGCTCCACGTCGCCGCCCAGGAGGAGCGGTGCACGGCGCTTCTGGCGGCAGGCCGCGCCCATGAAGCGCTCGGGGACCTGCGGCCGGTGGCGCAGCAGCAGCCTCGACGAGAACGCATCCAGGCGTTGTACGCGCTGGCGCTCTACCGAACCGGGCGACAGGCTGACGCGCTGCGCGCCATCGCCGTTGCCCGCCAACGATTGGCCGAGGACACCGGCCTTCGGCCTGGTCCGGAACTGCAACGACTTGAAACGAGGATCCTGGCCCAGGACCCCTCGTTGGATCTGGTCACCGGCACTGCCGCGCCCCCCACCACCGTGCGCAGCTATGTGCTCGGACCGCAGCTCGGTGAGGGCGCGTTCGCGTCGGTGTTCCGTGGCACCCAACCATCGGTCGGTCGGAGCGTGGCGGTCAAGGTGATCCGGCCCGAGTTGGCCAACCGGGTCGAGTTCGTGCGCCGTTTCGAAGCGGAAGCGCACCTGGTGGCCCGTCTGGAGCATCCCCACATCGTGCCGCTGTACGACTTCTGGCGAGAACCGGACCGGGCCTATCTGGTGATGCGCCTGCTTCGTGGCGGCACGCTGGAACAGCATTTGTCCGCCCACGGACCACTTTCGGCGGTGACGGCCGCCACCATGGTGCGCCAGGTCGGTGCTGCGTTGGCGGCGGCGCATCGGGCCGGGGTCGTGCATCGCGACGTGAAACCGGCGAATGTGTTCCTCGACGGTGACGGCAACTTCTACCTTGGCGATTTCGGCATCGCGCTCGAAGCGGCCGACTCGACTGACCCAGAATCGTCCTTATCTGCCGGCTCACCGGCGTACGCCTCGCCCGAACAGTTGCGGCGCGAGGCAATAGCGCCCACCGCGGACGTGTTCGCCTTCGGGGTCACGTTGTACGAGGCGCTCACCGGACGGTTGCCGTTCCCCGAGGAACAAACCCAGGCCGGGCTGCTCCGCCGCCAACTCAACGATCCGCTCCCCCTGGTGCGGGCCGCTCGATCAGACCTGCCACCGGAGATCGATCAGGTGGTGCAACGAGCCACCGCCAAAGACCCGGCCGAACGCCACCAACACGTCACCGACTTCGTGGACGCCATGCTCGCCGCGCTCGAAGGACCGGGCCGTACCATTGCCCCCCGCGCCGGCGGTGCCGCCACTGCCATCTCGCTTGATGCCCCCAACCCGTACAAGGGCCTGCGGGCGTTCACCGAGGCCGACGCAGCGGACTTCTTCGGCCGGGCCCGCCTGGTGGATCAGCTGGTCGCCCAACTCGCCCGCGACGATGTGGCCGGGCGGGTGCTGGCGGTGGTCGGACCGTCCGGTATGGGAAAGTCCTCGGTGGTGCGAGCCGGCCTGCTCCCTGCGCTCCGCCGGGGCGCGGTGCGGGGCTCACAGCGCTGGTTCGTGGCCTCGATGCTGCCCGGCCGCGACCCCTTCGAGGAGTTGGCGCCGGCGTTGCTGAAGATCGCGGTCGAGCGCGCCACCGACGGACCTGGCCCGCCTGCTGGCCGAGGACCACAAAGGCCTGACCCGGGCGCTGAAGGCCATCGTGCCCAGCGACGGCATGGTCCTGCTGGTGATCGACCAGTTCGAGGAACTGTTCACCCTCACCACCGACGAGGGTGTTCGCCGCCGGTTCCTCGACTCGCTCGAGCACGCCCTGCGGGATCTGCGCTGTCCGGTCCGTTTGGTGCTCACGTTGCGGGCGGATTTCTACGACCGGCCACTGCGCTACGGCGACTTCGCCCGCCTGTTGGGAGACTCGACCGTACCGGTGCTGCCGTTGGCGGCAGACGAGTTGGAGCGCGCCATCGTCGATCCGGCCGCTCGCGCCGGTGCCACGTTCGAGCCGGGGCTTGTGTCACGCATCGTGGCCGACGTGGCCGACCAACCATCGGCGCTGCCGGTCCTGCAGTACGCCCTGACCCGCCTGTACGACGAACGGGTCTCGGGCATGTTGACGGTGGCGGCGTACGAGGGACTGGGCGGTGTGGCCGGCGCGCTGGCCGGGCGGGCCGAGGACCTGTTCGGGGCATCAGCACCCGCCGAACAAGCGGCCACCCGACGATTGTTCGGTCGGCTGGTCACCGTGGGCGACGGGGTTGAAGACACCCGCCGCCGGGTCAATCGCAGCGAAGCAGGCCATGACGGGGCCACCGGGGCGGTCACCGCGGCCGTGATCGAACGCTACGGCGCGGCCCGACTGCTCAGCTTCGATCGCGATCCGACCACCCGGGAACCAACCGTGGAGGTGGCCCACGAAGCGCTGATCCGCCAATGGCCCCGGCTGCGCACCTGGCTTGACGAGGACCGCGACACCCTCCGGGTCCAACGCCACCTCGCCGACGCCGCCCATGCATGGCATCAACGGGGCCGAGACGCCGCCGAGCTGTACCGCGGCGCGCGCCTGGCCGCCGCCCGGGAATGGGCCGACGCCAACCCCGACGGGCCCAACCCCTTGGAGTGGGACTACCTCAACGCCAGCGACGCCCGCCAACGCCAAGAAACCGAACGCGAACGACGACAACTCCGCCGACTCCGCACCTCGCTGGTGGCCTTGGCCGTCATCGCCGGCGTCGCCGTGTTGGCCGGCAGCCTCGCCGCGGTCCAACGAAGCGACGCCCGCCGCAACGCAACGCTGGCCGCCGACCGGGCTTCAGAGGCCGTGACCGCACGCGACAGGGCGACAGCGGCCAGACGGCTGTCGGATCTGAACCGGTTGGTGGCCGAATCGAGGGCGGAAGCGGCGCAGACCACCGATCTGTCACTGCTGCTGGCACTGGAAGCGAACCGACTGGAGGATTCCATTCGCACCCAATCAACTGTTCTCAACGCGCTGATGGCCGAGCCCCGCTTCCTCGGCGGGCTGGGCGATGCCAAGGACCCCGGCGTCATCCCCTGGGTCGACGCCGACGGTCAACTGCACAGCTACGAACTGGACGGCACCCTGAGACTGTGGGACATCACGGCGCGGCGCGAGACCGGCCCGCCCGTACAGGTTGGGCAGCCCTTCCGCGGCGGCGGTTTCCCGCCCGCACTTGGCCGCAGCGTGGTTGCGTTCTCGGGCGACGGGGTCATCAACGTGTTCGACGTCTCGACCGGCCGGCAGATCGGCCCGGAGATTCGCCCGGCTCTCTCCGACGGGCGCACGTCGTGGCCGCTGGCCTTCAGCCCCGATGAACGCACGATCTACGTCGGCGGTGGGCCGTTCCCGCTGCCGACAACGCCAGGGTTCGGGCTCCTGGCCCGCTACGACCTGGCGACGGGCGTCGCGCTCGGAGAACCGTGGCGTGGCCATGCTGCTGGCGTGATCGACGTGTCTGTCAGCGCAGACGGGCGTCGAGTTGCAACTGCTTCGCGCGACCAACAGATCCTGGTGTGGGACGCGTCAACCGGGCAACCCGCGCTGCCCCCATTGGTAGGACATCGCAGTGCGGTCTTCGACGTGGCTTGGAGCGCTGATGGAACGTTCCTGGCCAGCGTCGATGCGTCGAACCCCGAGCTCATCGTGTGGGATTCGGCCACCGGTACGCCACACGCCAGAACAGCGGTGCCGCATGGGGTGCTGCCCCGGGTGACAGTGAGCGCTGATGGCCGGCTCATCGCAACGGCAGGCCCCGAACGCCGTCTTGTGGTGTGGGATGCCGCCACCCTGAGCCAGGTTGGTCAGCCGATCACGTTGCAGAGCGTGAACTATCTGCCGGTGTTCACCGGGGACGGGCGCGCCATCGTCAACGGAGGGCCGCGTCTGACGTTGTTCGCGGTGGACGGCTCGCCCGCCCTCGGTGCCGCGGTGCCGGGTGCGGGGCCGAGCCATGTGGTCTGGAGCCCTGATGGCGCGATGCTGGTGCGGATCGGGATGGATGGTCGAGCGTTCGTGGTGGACGCAGCGACCGGGTTGACCATCGGCGAGCTTCCCGATGTGCCCGCTGACAGCCCGCTCCGCTACGGCCAGGCGCTGTCCTTCAGCCCCGACGGGCGCACTCTCGCCATCGCCGGCAACCAAACCCTCAAGCTCTATGACGTGGCCACCCGCACGGTACGAGCCGAGACCAGCACGGGAATAGCCGGCCTCGCCTACCTCATTCGGTTCCGGCCCGACGGCGCAGTGCTGGCGGTGAGCGGACGACAAGGCGCCTCCATGTATGACGCCACGACCGCCCAACCGATCGGCGAACCCATCGTCATCCCGGCACGGGGAACCGGCGGCTTGGCCCAGCTTGGCTTCTCGGCGGACGGAACGATCCTCTATCTCTACCCCTTCCAAGATCCAGTGGTCGCCTACGACATCGCGGCGCGCCGGGTTGTCGCCACCGTTGAGCCCTTTGGCGGCGCGATCGATGTGCGGCCCGATGGCGAGGTGCTTGCCACCGCAGAACCCGGCGGCAAGGTACGCCTGCGCGACGCCACGACCCTGCAGCCAATCGGGGAGCCGATCGCCGTAAGCGCCCAAGAGGTTGCCATGCTGCGCTTCACGCCAGACGGGAAGCGCCTGGTTGCCTGGTCACTGGATCAGGTGGCCAGGCTCGTGGACCTGGACGCCGGCGCGGTGTTCGAGCCCGGGTTCCCCACCGCAGTGCTCGTCACCGAGATTCCTGAGATCAGTCCCGACGGCGCGCGGTTGGCGACCCGCAGCCAGCACGGCGCCGTCCTGTGGGAACTCGACCCCGCCGAGTGGAAAGCGCGGGCCTGCCTGGTTGCGGGCCGGAACCTCACCTCCGACGAATGGGCGCGTTACCTGCCCAACCACGGAGAACACCGCAAGACCTGCGAGCAGTGGGACCTTCCGAGCTGAGCGTGCGGCCGGCACGCCACAGGATCGACCTGGTGGGGCGCTCAGGTGGTGCGCACGATCATCACCGAGCAGGGCGCGTGATGGGCGCAACGGTTCGGCACGCTGCCCAGCAGGAATCGGGCCGGGCCCTTCATGCCCTTGCTGCCCAATACCAGCAGATCGGCGTTGATCTCCTCAACGAAACCGATCAGCGCGCCGGCCGGTTCACCGGTGAGCACCTGACCCTCGGCCGACGCTCCGGCCTGGCGGGCGACCTCCGCGGCCCGAGCTACCGCGGCCGTTGCGTCGGCCAGAGCCTGTTCGGCCCAATCAGCAGAAATCGGCGTCCCCATCGGGTTCATGATCAGCAGATCTTGCGGCGTGCGCACCGCACAGGCGATGTGCAACGCAGCGCCGGTAGCACCGGCCAGACGGACCGCCTCAGCGACCGCCTTCATCGATGACGGTGAGCCGTCGGTTCCGACCACGATCTTGTTCATGTCGCTCTCCCTTTGTGCCGCTGGCGGCGGGTTGTTGGAGAGCATTCTCTGACGGAACCGTTCTCGCGGACGAGGGACCAGGACCCGTCTTGGTTGGGTAGGAATACTCACCGTCACGACGCGCCGACGCACGGGCCGGTGGAAGAGTGCTATGAGTGTCAGGTGTCGCATCACCCCGTCGTCTGCGTTCGGCAGCCCGGGCGAGCGGCGCTGTTCCTGGAGATCCGGGGTCGGCTGGAGTTGGGTCGGGACTGTGACGGGTTGTTGTTGGCCGATGCCCAGGCGTCACGTCGTCACGCCGAGCTGCGGGTGGTGGGCGACCGGTTGCTGGTGGTGGATCTGGGCAGCACCAACGGCACGTTCGTGGACGGCCAGCCCGCCGGCGAGCCCATCGAGTTGCGACCCGGCGGAGAGGCCCGGGTGGGCGAGACCTCGATCTCCCTCGTTGAGCCGGACCCAGACATCGGCAGCGGATCGTTTCGGGCCACCACCATCGCCCTCGACAGCGCCCGGGTGAACCAGGGTGAAGCGATCGAGGACCTGCGCCGCACCTCGATCGACGCCGTTGCCGAAGGGGCGCTGTCGGACCGTTGGCAGCCGACCATCGACCGCTCCGACGGTGGGACGCTGACCATCGTGTTCTCCGACATTGAATCCTCCACCGAGATCGCCACCCGTCTCGGGGACCGCGATTGGTTCACCGTTTTGGAGACCCACAACCGGATCGTGCGGGACCAGCTGATGCGCTTCGGCGGTACAGAGGTGAAAGCGCAGGGCGATGGGTTCATGTTGACCTTTCCCTCGGCCCGCCGCGCCGTGCTGTTCGCCGTCGCCACCCAGCGGGCACTCGAAGCCTCACGGGAACAGGGCAGCGGGGTGCGCATCCGCATGGGATTGCACACCGGTGAAGCGATCGTGGACCGCAGCGGGGATCTGTTCGGCCGTCACGTCATCGTCGCCGCCCGGGTCGCCAACCTCGCCGCCGGTGGAGAGATCCTGGTGTCAAGCCTGGTCCGGGAAATCGTCGCCGCCCGCGGTGACATCATCCTGGGCACCTCCCGCGAGGTCACCCTCAAAGGCATCGAAGGCACCCACGTCGTCTACCCCGTCGAGTGGATCGAGGCGAGCACGCCGGGGCGATGAGCGAGCACAGACGAGCCTCCCACGCACAGGGTCAGAGGACTTCGACGGGGCAGCGGATCCCGGGTGCAGCGGCGAGTTTCGTGTCGCCGGTAAGCAAGCTGGTGGTCGTCAGCTCCGCGAGTGCGACATACGCGGCGTCGTAGATGGTCAGGTTGTGCCGCAGTTCCCAGCAGCGCGCCAGCAGCGGTGCGTGCGGGACACGGTCAAGCCGTACCGAGCGTAGGTCACTGAACGCCAGTGCCGCTCGCCGGTCCTCAAGGTCCCCGGCAGCGGCAAGACGGCGCCACGCCGACGCTACCTCGACATCGATCAGGTGGGGGGCGATGAGCCGTTCGCCTCGCAATCGGGATCGGGCCCGGTCACCGTCCTCACCGTCGTCGGCCAACGCGGTCACCATCACACTCGCATCAACGACGATCATCGAGCGTCACGTTCAGCACGGATCGCCCGCACGGCGGACCGCAGCGGCGCTCGTCCACCGGCCCGCCCGCCCGCCCGGTCCAACACCTCGTCCAAGGTCGGGGTCGCCGCGTCCTCGGCAAGACGGCCCAGCAGATACTCCTGCAGCGACATCCCCGCAGCAGCGGCGCGGCGGCGCAACGTGGCGTGCACATCTTCGGGCACGTCTTTCACCTGGATGCTCGGCATCGACCCAGGTTAGCGCCAAATTAGCGCCATCACACGCGCAATGGCGCCACGCCGACCTGCGGGAGGTGGGCGACCGGTTGCCACCACCATCGCCCTCGAGCACGCCCGGGAGTACCAGGGTGACCCGATCGAGGACAGCGCCAGACCGCGATCGACGCGGTAGCCGAAGGGGCGCCGTCGGACGGTTGGCAGCCCACGATCGACGGTTCCGACGGTGGAACCCTGACCATCGTGTTCTCCGACATTACGAATCGGGTGCGCGGGACCAGCTGATGCGCTTCGGCGGAACTGAAGTGAAAGCGCAGGGCGACGGGTTCATGTTGACCTTCCCCTCGGCCCGCCGCGCCGTGCTGTTCGCCATCGCCACCCAACGGGCCCTGGAAACGGACCGGGAAGCAGGCAGCGGGGTGCGCATCCGCATGGGACTGCACACCGGTGAAGCCATCGTGGACCGCAGCGGGGATCTGTTCGGCCGTCACGTCATCGTTGCCGCCCGGGTCGCCAACCTCGCCGCCGGTGGAGAGATCCTGCTGTCAAGCCTGGTCCGGGAAATCGTCGCCGCCCAAGGTGACATCTTCCTGGGCACCTCCCGCGAGGTCACCCTCAAAGGCATCGAAGGCACCCACGTCGTGTACCCCGTCGAATGGGTCGAACCTGTCGTGTCGCTCTGATCTGATCTGAGAGTTCCTCGACGAGACGCCTCGGTTGACCACGTGAGCTGCTGTTTCTCGTTTGTAACGCCAGTTCTGCCACGGTTGCGGGCGGGGTCGGGAGCGACGAGAATGCCGGGCGAAGGGGGCCAGCGTGGAACTTCGGGTGTTGGGTCCATTGGAGTTATGGGCGGCGCGGGGCCTGGTCGAATTGGGTGGTCCGCGGCAGCGCCGTCTGCTCGCCATCTTGCTGGTCGAGTCGCCTCGGGTGGTGTCCTCTGCCGACATCGTGGAACGCCTGTGGCCCGCCGGCGAGCAGCCACCGAAGGCCGACGCCGCCCTGCGAACCTATCTCTCGCGCCTCCGGCGAGCGTTGAGCGACGCCGGTGTGTCGGGCGAACTGATTCGCACCGACCCGCCCGGCTACCGGCTCGATGCCAACGGCTGGGTGCTCGACGCCCAACGGTTCGAAGCTTTGGTTGAGGAGTCCCGCCGGCTGCGTGAGCGGGGTGACGCGGCGGCGGCCAGTGAACGGGTCGAGCAGGCGCGGCGGTTGTGGCGCGGTCGCCCTTACGCGGAGTTCGCCGACGAGCCGTGGGCCGCTCCCGAAGTGCAACGGTTGGAGGAGTTGCACCTGACCGCCGCCGAGGAACGGCTCCAGGCGCTGCTCGCTCTGGGCCAGCATCAGCGGGCGGTTCCCGAAATTGAACGGCTTGCCGCCGATCATCCGCTGCGCGAGTCCCTCGTCGGGTTGCGGATGCTGGCGTTGCACCGTGGCGGGCGCAGTTCTGACGCGCTGCGAGCCTACGAAAGCTACAGGCGGATGCTGGCCGAGTGCACCGGCCTGGAACCGGGCGCCGAGTTGGCACGTCTCGGGGCTCGCGTGCTCGCTCAGGACCCGCTGTTGCTGCTGCTCGAACCTGCCGGGGTTCCGTTGCGCGGCTACCGGTTGGGCCGCCAGCTCGGTGAGGGGGCGTTCGCCCATGTGTTCGAGGCCACCCAGCCCTCGGTGGGGCGGGCGGTGGCCGTGAAGGTGATCCGGGCCGAATTGGCCAACCGGCCCGAGTTCATCCGCCGCTTCGAGGCCGAGGCTCAACTCGTCGCTCACCTCGAGCACCCCCACATCGTGCCGCTGTACGACTATTGGCGAGAGCCTGACCGGGCCTGTCTGGTGATGCGCCTGCTGCGCGGCGGCACGCTGGAGCAGCGGCTGTCCTCCCGTGGGCCGTTGAGCCTGCAGGAAACGGCGACGCTGGCCAGCCAGGTCGGCGCCGGTCTGGCTGCCGCCCATCGGGCCCGGGTCGTGCACCGCGACGTGAAACCGGCCAACGTGTTCCTCGACGACGACGGCAACTTTTACCTCGGCGATTTCGGTATCGCCCTCGACGCGGCGTCGGTCAACGATCCCGAATCGGCGTTGTCGGCTGGTTCGCCGGCCTACGCGTCGCCCGAACAGTTGCTCCGAAAGCCGGTCGGTCCCGGCGCCGACGTGCACGGCCTGGCCATCACCCTGTTCGAAGCGCTCACCGCCCGCCTGCCGTTCCCCGACGCCGCCAACCAGGCCGAGCTGCTGCAACGCCAGCTGCACGACCCGATCCCTCTGGTCGGGCACCTGCGTGCCGACATACCGACTGGTATTGACGAGGTGCTGCAACGGGCCACGGCTAAGGACCCCGCCGCCCGCTTCGCCCACATCGACGCTTTCGTGAACGCGTTCAACGCCGCGTTGCGCCTGGAACCGTCGGCAGGTGCCACCGGCGCGCCGCGGCCGGGGCTGGGCGTGGCGACCGCGCTCGGCGCCGCGGCTTCGAACCCCTACAAGGGCCTGCGACCGTTCAGCGAGGCCGACGCGGCAGATTTCGCGGGTCGCGATCGCCTCGTCGACCAGTTCCTCGACCGTCTGCGCCGGGCCGGTTCCGCGGGCCGTCTGCTCACCGTCGTGGGGCCCTCGGGCAGCGGCAAGTCCTCCGCGGTGCGGGCCGGTCTGCTGCCCGCCCTGCGTCGCGGCGCGGTCGATGGCTCCGATCGTTGGTTCCTGGCCTCAATGACGCCGGGCCGCGACCCGTTCGAGGAGCTGTTGCCGGCTTTGCTGAAGGTCGCCCCGTCAGCGCCCCAGCAACTCGGCCCGATGTTGGGCGAGGATCATCGCGGCATCACCCGCGCCATCAAGGCCGTCGTGCCCGAAGGCGGAGAGCTGCTTTTGGTCATCGATCAGTTCGAGGAACTGTTCACCCTCACCATCGACGAGCAGATCCGCCGACGGTTCCTCGACGCTGTGGAGCATGCGCTGGCGGACCAACGGTGCCCTCTGAGGGTGGTGCTCACGCTGCGGGCGGATTTCTACGACCGCCCGCTGCGCTACGGCGCCTTCGCCCGCCTGGTGCGCGACTCCACGGTGCTGGTGGTCCCGTTGGCCGCCGATGAGTTGGAACGCGCCATCGTCGACCCCGCCGCCCGAGCCGGGGCATCCTTCGAGCCGGGTCTGGTGTCGCGATTGGTGGCCGACGTGGCCGACCAGCCCGCCGCCCTGCCGCTGTTGCAGTATGCGTTGACCGAACTGTTCGACCAGCGGGTGTCAACCATGCTGACCGTCGCCGCCTACGAACACCTCGGCGGTCTGGCCGGCGCCTTGGCCGCCCGAGCCGAGCAGCTGGCTACGGGTGGCACCCTCGAAGAGCAGCAGGCCACCCGCCGGCTGTTCACCCGACTGGTGGCGTTGGGCGAGGGATCAGAAGACACCCGCCGCCGAGTGTTGCGCAGCGAGTTGGGCGGCGAGGACGCCATGACCACCGCCATTGAACGGTTCGGCGCGGCGCGGCTGGTGAGCTTCGACCGCGACCCTGCCACCCGCGAACCCACCGTCGAGGTGGCGCATGAAGCGCTGATCCGCCAATGGCCCCGCCTGCGCGGCTGGTTGGAGGAGGACCGGGACGGCCTACGGCTGCATCGCCAGCTCACCGACGCTGCCCAAGGCTGGACCGGGCGCGGCCGAGACAGCGGCGAGCTGTTCCGCGGCGCCCGACTCGACGCCACCGCGGAATGGGCCGCGGCAGGCGGCGACGCCGACCTGAACGCCGACGAGCGCGCCTTCCTGGACGCCAGCCGGCAGTTGCGCAACGACGAGCGCACCCGGCTACAACGCTCCAACAGACGGCTGCGCGGCTCCTTGATGCTCGTGGCCATGGCGTTGGCCCTGGCGCTGGTGGCCGGCGCGATCGCCGTGGTGCAACAGAACCGCGCCACGGCCAACGCCGAGGAAGCCGGCCGCCAACGCGACCAGGCCGCCGTTGAGAGCCAGCGAGCCGAGGGGGCGGCCCGGGCTGCTGAGGCGGCCCGAGCGGCCTCCGATGTGCGCCGGCTGGTGGCGGAGTCGAAGGTAGCGCAGAGCAAGAACTTCTCGTTGTCGATGCTCCTGGCGGTGGAGGCCCATCGTCAAGAGGAGTCCCCCGCCACCCTCGGCGCCCTGCAATCGGCGTTGGTTGCCAACCCCCGCGTGCTGCAGGTCCAGCCAGCACAGTGGGGCGGCGCGGAGGCATCGGGCGCCATGAACGGCGACGGTTCCTCGATCATCGTCGGCCGGGCGGACGGCCGGGTCGAACTGTTCGACGCCGCGACGTTGCAGCGCAAGGGTGAACCGCTGGTGGCCAGCAACAACGGTTCATGGGTGAGCGTGGCGGCCGGCTCCGATCCCACGGTGTTCGTGAGCGCAGATCTCGCCGGCACGCTGATCTTCTGGGACCTACCCACCGGTACGGCACGTGCACAGCGGCAGCTGAGCGGGGCCACTCGCACGACCTCCCAGCCGCTCGCCATGTCCCGCCAGGCCAATCGAAGCATTCGTTGCCGTCGATGGCGGGACGTCGGTGGTGGCCGTCCCGGCCCCGGTCGACGGGCCGATCCGTCCGCTGATCACCGGCTTGGCCGCACCGTGCAGCGGTTGGCGGTCAGTCCGGATGGCACGAGATTGGCCATCGCTACGACCGACATGATCATCACGGTGGTGGAATCGGCCTCCGGCGCGACGGTGCAGCGGATTGCGACAGGCTTGACCGGTGCGACGATCGGGAGTCTGGCCTGGAGCCCGGATGGAACTCGACTGGCCCAGGGCAACGGCGGCACCATCGGCCGCCTCGGCGCCATCTTCGATGCGAGCTCCGGCCAACAGCTCAGCCCTTACCTCACCGACACCTCCACCCCGATCGGAGGATATGTGGCGGGTGGGTCGATCTATGCCAATGGCAGCTCGAACGGGTTCGTGCAGTTACGCCATCCGTCCACCGGCGGCGTGCTCGAGGCCGCGGTGCCCACGTTCGTCGGCATCGGAAGAAGCGTCTTGAGCAGCGCCGACGGGGCGACGCTGTACGTCCTCGGCGGCGGCGGGTTGTGCGTGATCTCCCTCGACGGTCGCAGAAAGCTCGCCACGCCGCTGCCGTTCCCCTACGTCACCCGCGGTACCGGCGGGCCGTTCGCATTTGATTTTCGCACCGGCCGGGTCGACCTGCTCGACGATCAGCTCCGGTCCCGAGCCACCTTCACCGCGCCCGACTTCCGCACCGACCAGCTGCTGTCACCCTCCTTCGATCTGTCCGCCGACGGCACCGCGTTCGCGGCGGGAAGCGCCAACGGCACCATCAGCGTCATCGACGTCGCGTCCGGCACGGTACGGCTGGCGTTCGCCGTTCCGTTCAGCGAGCCGGACTCGAAGTACTTCGCCACGTACGGACCGGCGGCGCGGACCTGGGTCGGGTTCGTGCGCTGGAGCCCAGACGGCACCGCGTTGGCGGTCGGTCGGTGGGATCGGGTCTACCTCTTCCATGCGACAACCGGCGTGCTGCGTCGAGAGATCGTCGCCGGCTGGAAGGACCAGCTCACCAGCCTGTCATTCAGTCCCGACGGCCGCATGCTGGCGGTCGGAAGCTTTGACGGGACCGGCATGGTGGTCGACGTGGCGACCGGCACCGTGATCGGTGAACCGTTCGGGAAAGGCAATTTCGCAGTGGCGCAAATGGCCTGGACGCCCGACGGCAAGGGCATCGTCGCCGTGGACAACCTGGCCAAGACCATCACGACACTGGATCTCTACACCCGGCAGGCCCTCAGCCCCACGATCGCCAACTTCGTGTCCAACCTGGCCTTCCCGTGGTTCGACGACAGCGGCACGCGGCTGCTGGCATTCGGCACCGACGGGTACATACGCACCTTCGATGTTGCCAGCGGGGTGGAGATCGGTGACGGGTTCGGGCCCGGCACGCTCAGCTTGGCTTCCTCCGCTGGTGCCAACGGGACGCTTGTGACCACCGTGACCACGAACCCCACCGTCAGCTCGCTCTGGGACTCTGATCCCGCCCACTGGGAAGCGAAAGCCTGTGCCGCAGCGGGCCGCAACCTGACGGAGGAGGAATGGACCCGTTACCTGCCCAACAGCGGCCCTCGCCGCGTCACCTGTGAGCGGTGGCCGATCCAGACGTAGGGCCGTGATAGCGATCCGCCTGGCCGACCAGTTGTTGCCCGACTGAAATCGATCTCGTGACAGAGTTGCCGTCAGTGACATCGTGGGAGGGACCACATGGAACCGACGCTGCGGGTGCGGGTCCTCGGACCGTTGGAGCTGCTCGGGGACAACGGGCAGCGCGTTGACATCGGCGGCCATCGGCAACGCCGGCTGCTGGCCAAGCTGGTCATGCACCGCGCTGTCGTTGTCCCGACCGACGAGCTGATCGACGCGGTTTGGTCGGCGGCTGATCGACCGCAGTCCGCCGAGCGGGCCCTGCGCACCTACGTGTCGCGGCTGCGCAAAGCCTTCGACCAGGCCGGTGCGGGTCCCGGCGCCGAGGTGCTCGCCACTGCCCCACCCGGCTATCGCCTCACCCTCCCCGCCGACGTCACCGACGCTGAGCGGTTGGCCACCTTGGTGCACGCCACCGAACGCGCCCGCGGCGACGGTGAGCTCGACGTGGCCATCGAAGCGGCAGACCGGGCACGGGCGTTGTGGCGAGGCCGCCCCTACGCCGAGTTCGCCGAGGAAGCCTGGGCTCGACGAGAGGTGCAACGGCTCGAGGAGCTGGCCGCCACTGCGGAGGAAGAACGCGCCGAAGTGCTGTTGGGCCTCGGCCGACACGAGACGTTGGTGGCCGAGCTCGAGCGGCTGACCGCTGAGCACCCCGCCCGGGAACGGCTGCGCTCCCAGCTGATGGTCGCCCTGTACCGGTCCGGACGCCAGGCCGACGCGTTGCAGTCGTTCCAACGGTACCGGGCCTCGCTCATCGAGCGCAGCGGCCTGGAGCCCAGCGCCGCGATCCGCGCCCTGGAAGCGCGCATCGCCACCGCTGACCCGTCCTTGGCTGTCCCCGATCCAGATGGACGGCCGTTGCGGGCCTACCGCCTGGTCGAACGCAGCGGCGAGGGGTCCTTTGCCGTGGTGTGGCGGGGTACCCAACCGGCGCTCGGCCGTGAGGTGGCGGTGAAGCAGATCCGGGCCGAGCTGGCCAACCGACCAGAGTTCATCCGTCGTTTCGAAGCTGAGGCTCATCTCGTGGCCCGGCTCGAGCATCCCCACATCGTGCCGCTCTACGACTATTGGCGCGAGCCGGGATCGGCCTACCTCATCATGCGCTGGTTACGGGGCGGCACCCTCGAGGCTCGTGTTGCGGAGGGGCCGCTGTCCCTTCAGGAAACGAAGCGTTTGGCCCGAGAGGTGGGCGCCGCTCTGTCCCACGCCCATCGAGCCGGGGTCGTGCATCGCGATGTCAAACCAGCCAACGTGCTGCTCGACGGTGAGGGCAACTTCTTCCTCGGCGATTTCGGCATCGCGTTGGAGACGAGCGACCTGTTCGACCCCGAAGCGGCGCTTTCGGCGGGATCGCCGGCCTACGCCGCGCCCGAACAACTGCGCCGTGAGGCAGTGGGCCCGCAGGCGGACGTGCACGGTCTCGGCATCATGCTCTACGAGGCGCTCACCGCCACGTTGCCCTTCCCGGAGGAACGCACCCAAGCGGCGTTGCTGCACCGCCAACTCCACGACCCGATTCCTTCCGTCGGTCCCCTTCGACCCGACCTCCCCGACTCGCTCGCCGCGGCCATCGACCGCGTCATCGGCCGGGCCACCGCCAAGAATCCGGGCGATCGGTACGAGTCCGTCGCGGAGCTGATCGAGCAGTTCGCCACCGCGGTAAGCCCGGCCGGGCCTGCGGGACCTGCCCGGACGAGGGCTGCCGCGGGGGCGGCCACGCGGATCGGTCAGCTCCAGGACAACCCGTACAAGGGGTTGCGGGCGTTCTCCGAGGCGGACGCGGCGGAGTTCTTCGGTCGGGATCGGCTGGTGGACCGCATGGTGCAGCATCTGCATCGCGACGGCCCCGCCGGCCGGTTGTTGGTCGCAGTAGGCCCGTCGGGGTCGGGGAAATCCTCCGTCGTGCGGGCCGGTCTGCTGCCGGCGTTGCGGGCCGGGCGGGTAACGGGATCACAACGATGGTTCGTCACGACCATGGTGCCGGGCGCCCATCCTTTCGAAGAGTTGGAATCCGCCCTGGCCCGAGTGGCCACCGACCGCACCAGTGGCTGGGCGGAGGCGCTGGTGGCGGACGAGCGCGGCATCGCCCGGGCGGCCAAGCAGCTGCTGCCAGAGGAGACCTCCGAGCTGGTCATCGTCGTGGATCAGTTCGAGGAACTCTTCACGCTGTGTCTTGACGAGGGCGTCCAGCGAAGGTTCGTGCGGGCGCTGGCCGAGGCGGTGACCGACCCCCGCTCCCGGGTGCGGCTGATCGTGGCCATTCGCGCCGATTTCTGGGATCGGCCGCTGCGCCACCCCGAACTGGCCGCGCTGTTCGGCGACGCGGCCCAGGTGGTGGGGCCGTTGGCGGCGGACGAGCTCGAACGGGCCATCGTCGAACCGGCAGCGCGGGTGGGCGCCGACTTCGAACCGGGCCTGGTCTCCCAGATCATCGCCGATGTCGCGGATCAGCCCGGCGCGTTGCCCATGCTCCAGTACGCGTTGACCGAGCTGTTCGAGCGGCACGCGTCCGGTCTGTTGCTCCTCGATACCTACCGTCACTTGGGTGGCGTGGTCGGGGCCCTGGCGCGACGGGCCGAAGAACTGTATGCCGAAGCCCACGCAGATCGTCAGGATGCCATTCGCCGCCTCTTTCTCCGACTCGTCAGCCAGGGCGAAGGGACCGAGGACACTCGTCGGCGGGTGCTGCGTTCAGAGCTCCCTTCCGACCAGGGAACCCAAGCGGCGATCGACGCCTTTGGTGACGCCCGACTGCTCAGCTTCGACCGGGACCCCCTCACCCGAGAACCCACGGTGGAGGTCGCTCACGAGGCACTGCTCCGCGAGTGGCCGAGGCTGCGCAGCTGGCTCGACGAGGATCGCGACGGCCGGCGTCTCCACCGCCACCTCACCGACGCCGCCCAGGCCTGGAACGGACGCGGCCGTGACCCCGGCGACTTCTACCGCGGCGGCCGCCTCAGCGCCGCCGGGGACTGGGTCTCGGCCCACCCAGACGAACTGAACGAGCTCGAACAGTCCTTCCTCAACGCCAGCCGGGCGGCGCAAGACCGCGCCGAGGCTGAGCTGCATCAGCGTAACGTCCGGCTACGGAGATCGTTGCGGGGCGTCGCGGTGCTGGCCGTAGCCGCCCTCGTCGCCGCCGGACTTGCGCTCATCGCCCAGCAACGCGCCAATCGTTCAGCCGAGCAATCCCGCGCCGCAACCGAGCTGGCCGAAGAACAACGGCTCAAGGCCGACACCGAGGCGGAGCGGGCCAACGCCGCGACGACCCAGGCCGATCTGACCCGGCTCACCGCCCAGGCCAGAGCCGAGGTGAATGGGAACCGCAGCCTCGCCATGCTGCTCGGTATTGAAGCGAATCGGATCCACGATGACGTCGCCACCCGCAGCGCCGTACTGAACGGTCTGGTCGCGGAGCCCCGCCATGTGGCGTCACTGCCCGGGGTCGCCGGCCGCCAGCTGCTGACCACCACGGCGGAGGGACTCGTGGTGGGCCTCACGCTGGACGGCACGGTGCAGGTGTGGGATCCGAAGGCTGAATCGCCGCTGATCACGTCATGGAAGGCACCTGGCTTCGACGCTCTGGAGGAAAGCTCCACGGTTTGGGATCAACGGGTGTTGTTGAGCCAAACCGGCACGGCCCAGGTATTCGATCTTCGCAGCGGCGCGCCCCTCGGCTCAGCGATCGAGCACCTCACTCCCGCGGTGACCCTCAGCGCCGACGGCTCCCGTGTGTTCGAGCTGCGGAGCTCGCCCGCTGGCAACGAGGTCGCCGCATTCGATGTCATTACCGGTGCACCGCTGCCGACCATCGCCACCGCCGCGCCCGCAGGCACACCGATCGCCCTGCGGGTGAGCCAGGACGGACAGCTCCTCGTCGGGCAGGTCCTCGACCCGGCAACATCGCAAGCCTCGACGCTGGTGTGGGACCTGGCCATGGGCGGACCGCCGAAGGTGCTCGGTCAGGCCTATCTCGGTTTGTCTCCGGTGATCAGCCCGAGCGGGCGCTACGTCGCGGTGCACGCCACCCTGTTACCTGCCCGCTTCAGCGTCTACCGGGTACAGGACGGCGCGGCAATGTTGTCCAACCAGGTCGTAGCGGGAAACGTGGTCAGATCGGTGTTCGCGCCGGATGAAAACACGCGTGGCGTCGGTGGCGGAAACGGGCATCGTGCAGTTCTGGGACCTTGCCACGGGGGCCGAGGTGGACGCGTTGAACGTGGGCGGCGCCACGCTGACCGGTGCCTACACGACGGACGGCACCTGTCTGGTGGTGAGCGCCGCGGTGGTCGGCGTGTACGCCACCGACGGCGCCGTGTCCCTTGGCGTGCACCGCTCCGGCGGTCCGCCCCGGGGGACGGCGTGGGGTCCCGATGGCAGCCGCGCCGTGCTGGTGGCCGCGGACCAGACCGCCGAGTTGGTTGACGGCGTGACATTCGAACCCATTGCGGAGCGGATGCAGTTCGCCGGCTCAGGACCCCGACCGCCAGCGGTTGCTTTCCGACCTGACGGTGCGGTGGCCGCGATCGGCTCGCTGGGCGGGGTCATCACCTTCATCGATGCCCGGACCGGCGCTCGCCTCGGTGAACCGTTGATCGAGCCCTCGCTGCTGGCCACCTACAAGTTGGCGTGGAGCGCCGACGGCACCCGGCTCTATGCTGGCGGTGTCGGAACGAACGTCTACGCCGGCTGGGACGTGGCCACCCGGCAACCACTCTTCGCACCGCGCACCCTCGCGGGCAACCCCGCCGTTGTGCAGCCCATCACCTTGCGCGATGGACGGTTGATCATGTTTCCGTTCTTCAACTATGTCGCGCTCATCGATCCCGATAGTGGCACTGAGATCGCCCGCGTGGTCGGCAAGGCCGGACCCAGTGGCGTGGCGGTGTCCCCTGATGAGCAGACCATCGCCATCGGCCGCGCTGATGGCACTATGCAGTTCACCCGGGCCGCGGATCTCAGCCCGCTCGGTGAACCCTTCGCCGTGTTCAGCGACGTGATCGGCCAGTTCTCCTACACGCCCGACGGCAGCAGGCTCGTGGTCCGGAATCAGAGCAACAAAGTGAAGATCGTCGAAGTCGCTACCCACGAGGTGTACGAGCCCGCGCTGCCGACAACCGCCGTGCAGGCCGGCCCGGCCAAGGTCAGCCCAGACGGCAAGTTCTGGGCCGCCGCGGGGACGAGCGGCGGGGTCGTGCTGTGGGAGATCGACCCGACCCGATGGGCTGAGCGGGCCTGTCAGCTGGTGGGCCGCAACCTCACCGCCGCCGAATGGGCCAAGTACCTGCCCAACGACGACGGCCCCCACCGCAAGACGTGCGACCAGTGGCCCCTGGACGCCTCGTGAGCGACCCCGCCGGTGGTCACCGCCGGTCTGGAGTCCGGCGAGCCGAGAGCTGCGACCGATCAGGTCATCGCCAAACTTCGGCGTCAAGCGTTGTAGGGCGACTCTCCACCATCGCCCAGCTGAGGCCATGGTCACTCGTCGCGGCCTGCCAGGCTTGAAACCAGTTCCGCGGTGGCCAGGGTGTCGCTGGCGACCTGGTAGCCAGTCGCGATGGTGGTGTGGCCTTTGGCGAAATCGAACATGCCGACACCTGGCAGCGGATGGTCGATGTGCACGTCGCCCCGTTCAGTGGCCACGCCCGATCCGCCCAGCGCGGTCAGCCGGCCCAGCAGGCCGACCATCCCGGGGATGCGGCGGGTTGCGCCACCACGCCCCAGCCGGGAGCGCCGTCGCAACCGCCACGCCGCCCAGCCCGAGACGGCCCCGTCAGCCGGAAAGCCCTCCGGGGTGAACTCGACCCGTCGCCCGACATCGGAGGCGATCACGGTCACGCCTTGATGATGCGCCCGCAGCCGGGCCACCGGCAGGTTGTCCACCAGGCCGCCGTCGACCAGGAGACCCGCCGGTTCGCTCATCGGTGGGAACACCCCGGGAATGGCCACGCTGGCCCGCACGGCACGCCAGGCCGGACCGGTGAGGTGTTCGTGGGCGGCGGCGGTGGTCAGGTTGGCCGACACGATCAAGGTGGGGATCCACAGGTCTTCGAGCCGTAGATCGTCGTCGCCGAACGCATCCTGGATGCGACCGTTGATGCGCTTGCCTGAGGACAGTGCCACCACCGGCAGGGTGGCGTCCACCAGCGAGCCGCCGTCGATGAGAAGCCGGGTGGCCACTGCGCTCATCGTGTCGGCGTCCCAACCGCGGGCGATGCTCACCGCAAAGATGGACCCGGCACTGGTTCCGGCGATGACGTCGATGGGAACCCGGCGTTCTTCCAATGCCCGGAAGGTGCCGACATGCGCCAGACCGCGGGCCCCGCCCCCGCTGAGTACCAGACCGATGGGCCGGCCGAGCAGGCGTCGGGCCACCCGGTCGATGTGGGCGTTGTCCCCGGCCCGCACATGGTGATGGGTGCTGGGGTGCAGCTGCGCCAACCAGCGATGGGTTCCTCTCGGACAGCTCGTCGCGGTGGGGTGCACCAACACCAGCTCCATCGGCGGCATCTGTTTCTGTGGGGGCAGCCGGAAATGCTCGGCGGTCTCCGGCGCGGCGGCACCGTCGGCGATGACCACCACGAGATCGGCATGGTCACAGGCCACCGCGATGGCAGTTCGATCGCCGGGCCGAGGAACCAGCAGCACCAGATCGTGTTCGAGCTCCATCCGGGTGACCTCGGCGCTGCTCACAACGGTGCCACCAACGGGGACCACGACCCCTCGACTGCCGAGCCGATCCAATGTGGCGACCAGCTCGCCCGCGAAGGTGTCAAAGTCCCCAGCCGGCCCCGTCACCACCGCCACCACCTGAGCGGACCCCTGCGGCGCCGGCCCCAGGTTGGCGCGTCGCAGCCGCTCGACCAATTGGGAGATGACCCGCCGTTGCAGCGCGGGCTGTTCGGCCAACGCAGCGGTGAAAACCGGCCCATCTAGGCGCAGTACCGCCGCGGCTCGCAGGGCGGTGACGGTGGCGGAACGAGGTTCGTCGGCGAACAGCGCCATCTCCCCGATGAGGTCGCCCCGGCTGGCCTGGCCCACCGCTCGATCGCCAACGGTCACTGCCAAGCGCCCGCCCAGCACCAGATAGGCGGCATCACCCGGTTCCGTTTCGGTCACCAGCACCTCTCCGGCGCGGAGATCCACCCGCTGACTGGCCGTGGTCAACGCGGCCAGCGCGTCGTGCCCCAGATCGGCGAACAGTGGATGACATCCGATGGCGTCTGCATCCGTCTGATCCATGGTCTGATCCTGCACCGTGCGCACGACGTGTGCTGGGTACAGGTACCCACCCGGGTTGCGGATTCGTAGGTAGCAGGTTCGGCCGCCAAGGCGCACCATGAAGCCATGATGAGCTGGATCGCACGCATGGCCAACCGCCGCAGCAGGACCTCAGCCGTGTTGTTGGTGATGGCGGTTCCGTTGCTTGCGCTCATCGGAGGAGACGTTAAGAGCCGCCTCTCTGTGGGCGGTTTCGTGGACCCCGCCGCCGAATCGACCATCGCCTCCGACGAGTTGGAAGCCACGTTCGGCACGGCGTCACCGAACTACGTGTTGGTGGCAACCACCGAAGCTGGCGACGTGCTCAACCCGGCCAACACCGAAGCCGGGTTGGCTCTGGTCGAACGACTGCGCAGCACACCGGGCGTGGTCGATGCGATCTCGCCGTGGACCATTGGGACCCTGCCCGAAGACGCCCGCAACCCGCTGCGCTCCGGCAAGGCGACAAAGCCGTCATTGCCCTTCGCCTGGCCGGGGACGAAGACGACCAACGCCACACCGCGGACCTACTGGCCGGTATGTCCCAGCGGCAGGGCCCGTTCTCGTTGGTCGCCACCGGACCGGCCGAGGTCAGCCGCCAGGCCGCGACCCGGGCCGAAGCAGACCTGCTGCGAGCCGAGCTGATCGCCGCGCCGCTCATCCTGATCGGGTTGCTGGTGGTGTTCCGGGGCTGGCGGGCAGCGTTCATTCCGCTGGCCGTGGCGGCCGTGGCGGTGCTCGGCACGTTCTGTGCGCTGACGGTCATCGCCTCGTTGACCACGGTGTCGGTGTTCGCGCTCAACCTCACCACTGCCCTCGGCTTGGGCTTGGCGGTGGACTACAGCCTGCTGCTGGTGTCCCGCTTTCGAGAGGAACGTACCGCGGGGTACGATGTGGACGGTGCCGTCCGCCGCATGGTGCAGACCGCGGGCCGCACCGTCATGTTCAGCGCCGCCACTGTGGCCTTGTCGATGTTGGCGCTGCTGGTGTTCCCCGTTGCCTACCTGCGTTCCTTCGCTTACGCCGGCGTCTCCGTCGTCGCCGTGGCCGGGCTTTCCGCAATCGTCATCGTCCCGTTGTTGCTGGCCCGTTTCGGGGCCCGCATCACGGTGCCGGCGCCGACCAGCGCTGCGCCGTTCTGGTCACGTCAGGCCCGGCGGGTCATGAAACATCCGTGGATCTGGGTCGGTGTGCTGGGCGCCATACTGGTCGGTGTGGGTCTGCCGTTCCGCCACGTCGACCCCGGCCGCATCGATGACCGGGTCCTGCCGGCAACGTCGGGGGCCCGCGTCGGCGCGGAGGATCTGCGCCATTCGTTCTACTTCGTGGACTTCAATCCCATCAGCGTGCGAACCCCGTGGATCAGCCCCGATGACGACACGGCCATCGTCGAGTTCGAGGTCAAGCTGCTCGGCCTGCCCAACGTGTACCGGGTCGATTCGGTGCAGGGGTTCGTCGGCACGGGGGTCACGATCGCAGCGACGGACTACAGCGAACGTTTCCGGGCCGGGCCGAACGACGGGACCTGGTTCAACGTGACGACCTGGCGCGACCCCGATACGCACGAGGCAGAACAGCTCGTCAGCCAGATCAGGGCGCTCGATCCCCGCGTCACGGTCACGGGCACCACCGCAACGGTGAGCGACACCGTCGACGCCGTCACGTCGCGCATTCCCGTGGCTTTAGCCATCATCGCGGTCACGACACTGGTGCTGTTGTTCTTCATGACCGGCAGCATCCTGGTGCCGATCAAGGCGGTCTTGTTGAATCTGCTCAGCCTCACCGCCACGTTCGGGGCGTTGGTGTGGGTGTTCCAACAAGGTCATCTGGCGTCGGTGCTCGGGGTGACCGCCACCGGCCGCATCGATGTGTTCACGCCAATCCTCATGTTCTGCGTCGCGTTCGGGTTGTCAATGGACTATGAAGTGTTCCTGCTGGCCCGCATCAAGGAGAGCTACGACCTCGGCGAAGACAACGCCGGTTCTGTCGCCGAAGGCTTGGGTCGCACCGGGCGGGTGGTCACCGCCGCCGCCGTGCTGCTTGCCGTCGTGTTCTTGGCCATCGCCACCTCGGGGGTCACGGTGGTCAAGATGTTCGGCCTGGGCCTGGCCCTGGCGGTGCTGATGGACGCCTTCGTGATCCGCGCCACGCTGGTGCCGGCCCTGATGCGCCTGGCTGGCCGGGCCAACTGGTGGGCACCGAGACCGCTTCGTCGCTTGCATCTGCGCTGGGGCATCTGGGAAAGCGACCCCGTCGATCTCCCCCACCCACCCGACCGCGACCACCCAACCAAAGGGGATTGACATGAGCAAACGAACCGACATCGCAACCCGGCTCAGCGGCGTGCGGCTGTTCGAACGCTGCACCAAGGGCGATCTGCGCATCATCGCCCGCCACGCCGAGCTCACCACCGCTCCCGCCGGCACCACCGTCATCCGCCAGGGCGACCACGGCGACGCCTTCTTTCTCTTGCTCAGCGGCCAAGTCACCGTTGAGCACGACGGTGCCACGGTCGGCGAACTCGGGCCCGGTCAATGGTTCGGTGAGCTGGCGCTACTCGACCCGCCCCCCGGGCCGCCACCATCACCGTACAGAGCGACGCCGAGCTCGCCGTCCTCGGCACCCGCATGTTCCGAGTGCTGCTGCGTGAACTCCCCGCCCTCGCCGCCGCGCTGCTCGCCTCCCTCGCCCGACAAGCCCGAGACAACGGCGCCGCCGACCACGCCTGATGTTGTCAGGTGTCGAGTAGCTCAGGTTTCGAGTAGCTCGGCGATGAGGTACTGGACCGCGCGGTTCGATGGGGCGGTTGCCGTACAGGTCGTTGATGAGGTTGAGCGCGTCGTGCACGGTGGTGATAGCGCAAATGGCGAGCAGCAGGCGGAGGTCGTCCTCGTCGCGCTCGATCCGGCTGGCGAGCAGCTTCATCGCCAGCAGGTAGCGGGGTGAGGCGATTGTGACCCGCAGTCCCGGTCTGTCGAAAAGAACGAGCGCGTTGGGGTCCGCGCCGTGGAGGAAGGCGTTGACTGCGTCGTTGAGCCAGTTCGGGGGCAGGGAGCGTTCCGCAGCGATGCGGGCCGCGGTGGTGTAGATCGCCACTTTGGGTTCGAAGACGCCGTCGAGGTCGGCGGTGGATCGTCGGGTGGAATACGCAAGGGCCATGGCCGCGCCGCCGACCAAGAACAACTCGCCGCGCAGTCCTTGGTCGGCGAGGCGCTGGCCGAGTTCGTGGAGGAGCTCGAGGATCTCGTCTCGGTCCAAGGCTTCAGACGCTGTCGAGGGACGCGGCGCTGAGGTGCACGCCTCGGGCGGCAAGCGGGGCAGGTGTCGTGAGGAGGATTTCGGGCCACAATGAGCGGAGGCGGCTGACGAACCACGGCACGTCCAGGACCCGGCCCGGGGCACAAGCCCAGCCGGGTATCGGCCGCTGAGCCTCCGCGAAAAGCAGTTCGGCAACCCCGGCGATGAGCGCGTCCCAGCGAATGTCGGCGAGCGTTGCGGGTTCGTGGGTCAACGTGTCGAGCTCAACGACGCCGTCGCGGACCCAGGCGACCAGTTCGGCGACGAGCCGCACGGCGTGGGAGGAGCGCTCGGCTTGGACTGCGTCGGCGATCGCCACGATCTGCCGTTGGACGCGGCGGGTGCCGCGCGGTGCGACCGCGAGTTCAACGCCGGCTGCGGTGGCGATGCGTTCGAGGGTGTCGAGCTCGGGCGCGGTCCGCCCGTGTTCGTAAGCGGACAGGCGCGTGCGGGACGTCTGGGCGCGTTGTGCGAGCTCAGTTTGGGTGAGCCCCGATCGGGCCCGGATCTCAGCGAGCAGCGTCATGCACGGGAGCGTATCAGGTTAGATACATGATGGGTGCGTACCACTCACCTGCGCGACCCCCACGACGGTCGCCGAGGTCCGCCGTATCTCCTCCCGACGGTCGCTGCCGCCGCTTTCACGGTTGAGCCTGAACAAGCTCGATCCGTGGGAAGCTTGGCCTACAACGAGATTCGGGCGGCACAATGGGGAGTGGTGATATGGCACGGGGCTTGGAGTTCGGCTGGCTGTCTCCGGTGATCGGGAATCAGTGGAGCAATCATCTACCGATTGTGCAATATCAGGAACGACACATCCTGCCCACTGCCTTGGCGCACTTCGATTCGCTCTGGATCGCGGACCACTTTTACGGCTTTGACGCGAAAACAGATCCGTTCATGGAGGGATGGACGACGTTGACGTGGCTGGCGGCCAAGTTCCCCGATGTGCAGCTGTGCCATCACGTGCTGGGCCACGGCTACCGCCCGGCGGCCCTCACGGCCAAGATGGCGGCCACCCTCCAGGTCCTTTCCGGTGGCCGGTTCATCCTGGGCATCGGCGCCGGCTGGCGGGCCAAGGAGTATGTCGCTTACGGCTACGAATTCCCTCGTCCTGCGGTGCGCTTCGCCCAGTTGGAAGAGGTCATTCATATCTGCCGGCTGATGTGGACCGAGGACGACCCGAGCTTCGAGGGCGTGTACTACCGCATCGATGGCGCGGCCGCCCCGCCCAGACCGGATCCGATCCCACCCATCTGTATCGGCGCGTCGGGCGAGAAGGTTGGCCTACCGTTGGCCGGGCGACTGGCTGACATTTGGAACGGTACATCCCGTGGCACCGAGGAGGACTGGCGGCGTCGTTTCGACATTGTCATGGGGGCCGCTTCCGCCGCCGGTCGCGACCCGGCCGATATCCAGCCGAGCATCACCCTCGAGCGGGAGCTACCGCAGAGCGACGCCGAATCGGCGGCGTACCTTGAGCTGCTGCAGTATCGGTACGAACTTGGCGTGCGGCACTTCGTGTTGGACTTCGGCAACCCGCAGCACACCGAGCCGGTGCTCCGTTTCGTCGAACAGGTGCTCACCCCCATGCGGGCCGAACGCGGCGCTTGAGAGCAGACAATGGGCGAAGGGTCTCCGGCCCGGGCGCCGTCTGAACGGGTCAGCCCGGCGTGATGAGTTCGGTGAGGGCGTAGTCGACGATGGCGTTGCGGTCGATCAATGCGCCTCGGGCCTTCCAGGGGCCCGCGTCGGGGTGTGCATTGACCGTGGTGGCTGCACGTTCACGCTGTCGGGCCACGAGGAACAGCCCGATGGGGTCCTGCACCTCCAAAAAGCCGATCAGGGTCGCGTCCGTCGCCCGCGCCGCCAGCATGGTGTGTGCCCACAGTTCGAACATGCGCACCTGCCCGCGGGAGGACAGCTCGATGCACTGCTCGTACGCGGCGAGGGCGCTGTCGTAGTTCCCGAGGGAGAAGTCCATGTTTCCGGTCTGATAGCGGGCGAACGCCAGCGCCACGTTGTTGCCGATCGCAGCGGAGAGGTCACTCGCCCGTGCCAGACCCGCCAGACCGGCGGCCTGATCGGTGGCGAAGACCCCAAGACAGCTGAATGAGGCCACCACCGCCCGCACAAACGCGCCTTCCCACCAACGCGTCGAGGATGGCTTCAACGGGGTCCATCCCTTCCTGGGGACGGGTCCCGAGCACGCTGCAGGTCGCGTGGGCGACGGCGGCGGGGTCCGTCACCGATGCCAGCTCCACGAACCACACGCCATCGGGATAGTCATGGCTCGCAGCAGCCGCGGCCTCGATGGCCAGGCGGGTCTTGCCGACCCCGCCCGGTCCGAACAACGTCACCAGCCGCCTCACCGCCAGCTCCGCCGCAAGGTGCTTCACCTGTTCGACCCGGCCCACGAAACTGGTTGCCGGCGCAGGAAGGTTGCCAACGATCGCAGCGGATGCAGCGAGTGGCGCGAACTCAGCCGATAAGCCGGGCGCGGTCACCTGGAACACTGACTCCGGCTCCGACATCCCTCGCAACGCATGGCGGCCCAACCCGACGAGCTGCACATCCTTCGGTAGCTCATGGCGCACAAGTTGCTGCACCGCTTCGGACACCAGGATCTGGTCGCCATGGGCCAGACCCATCACCCGGGCGGCCCGGTTTACGGCGTGCCCGAAGTAGTCGCCCCCGCGCTCGTGAGCCACGCCGCCGAGAAACTGTCGCCGGCGGTGGAGAACACACAACCGCCGTGGTTCTCGATCGCGGATCGCACGATCTGGTCGTGGCGAGCCAGCGACGCCTCCATCGCAGGCCGGTGGCTCTCCCACAACCGCGTCGAACCCTGCACATCGGTGAAAAGGAATGTCACCGTTCCCGAGGGCAGCACTGCTGCGCTCGCCATCGCGACCCCCTCAGCGGCCCGGGACCACATGCATGAACGGCACCTCGTCACGGTAGCGCGCCCGACACCGGACTCGACACGGTGCCCCTTGTTCAGCGAAGCTCCGACCGGGCGCTCACCAAGTACGTTATGCCATGCACTGGGACGAACTAGCCGGACAACTTGCAGCCGCGGGACTGGCCACTGCGGCGACCTCCAACGCCAATGGCCAACCACACGTTTCCGTCGTTGCCACCGCAGTTGAGGGCGACGGGCTTTGGTTTCTCACATCGCTGACATCGGGAAAGGCCAAGAACCTCGCCGAGAACCGACGCATCGCCTTGCTCTGGCGGCCCCAAGCAGAGATCTACCTGACCGCGGACGTCGAGCTCGTGCACGACGGGGCGGAGAAGTCACGAGTCTGGCACTCAGGTCTCCTGCCCTACGACCCGGCCGGTTTCTTCGGCTCCCCCGACAATCCCGACCTCGTCCTCATACGAGTAAAGCCCACGGCCGCGACCGTCGTGTCGATATCCGCAAACGGCCTGATCCGGCAACGCTGGCGCCGTTGAACCCGCCCCGTTCGCGGTGACGGTTGGAACGTTCTACGGCGACACGGAGGCCCACGGGAAGCGGATGCACGTGACAGCGGAGCTTTCCGGGCATTACCTGGACTGAGCGATGCGGAGGAACACTTCGATCTTTCACATCGTGGAGTTCGATTCGCCTACAGGGTGTCATGCGTGCAGTTTTGGACACGGCCCAATCCTTGGCACCCCCAGATTGCCGGCTGAGCGTACGACGGCCGCAACGCTGCGTCGACAAGCACCGCCACCGGCGCAGCGCGGCGCCAGGCCCGTCGTCTGCCATGCTGTGGTCCCAACCCCACAGGAGGCAGCGGTGGGTTACGAAATCGGCATCGACGTCGGCACGACCACAACCGCTGCTGCCGTGCGCCATGACGACGGCAGCCTGGCGGCCCTGGCTCTCGGCTCCGTGGCCAACAGCGTGCCCACGGTCGTTCATCTGCAGCAGGACGGGACCCTGGTGGTGGGCGAGGCGGCGGTACGACGAGCCGCGATCGACGTTGGCGGCGCGGCACGAGAGTTCAAGCGACGATTGGGCGACCCTGCACCGCTGATCCTGCAGAACACACCGGTTTCCGCCGAGACCCTCATCGGCAAGGTTGTGGAGTTCGTGCTGGCCCGGGCAACGGAACGAACCGGCGAGCCACCCCGGGCCGTGGCACTCACCCATCCGGCGAACTGGACGGCGTACAAGATCGATCTGTTCCGCCAAGCCGCCGCGGCCGCCGGTGCTCCGTCAGCGATGTTGCTGAGCGAGCCGGAGGCCGCCGCCATCGCCTACAACGCCCAGGTCCCCATGCCGGAAGGGGCGGCGGTGGCGATCTACGACCTGGGTGGCGGCACGTTCGACGCCATGGTGCTGCGGCGGGCCGGGCAACGGTTTGAGCCATGCGGCAGCGGGGTGGGCATCGATCGCCTGGGCGGCATCGACTTCGACGAGGCGATTGTCGACTTCGTCCGACGAGCGGTCGGCGATCGTTGGCCCAACGACCCGGGCGATCCTTCACTCCCAGCGCCGATGCAACAGCTTCGTCGGGCCTGCACCGAGGCCAAGGAGTTCCTGTCCGAGGACCGCGACGCCGTCATCCCCGTCGTCCTGCCGGGTGTGTCCCAGACCCTGGTGCTGACCCGTGAGCAGTTCGAGGCCATGATCAACCCCGTCATCGAGGAAACGATTGACGCCCTCGACTCAGCGATCGGCTCGGCCGGTCTCATGCCGGGGCAACTCCAAGCGGTGGTCGCGGTGGGCGGATCCTCGCGCATCCCGTTGGTCCGCCGTCGGCTGACCGAGCGGTATGGCGCGCTCGCCACCGTGGATTTTGAGCCGACGTTCGCTGTCGCCCGCGGCGCCGCGCTGGCTGCGTCCTCGGCCAGGTCTTCGTTCGCTCCGGGCCGACCGTCCAACACCCCACCACCGCAGGCCGCGCCACCGGCCATGCCAGCGCCGGACATGCGACCACCGGGCATGCCTGCACCGAATTGCCTGCACCGAATCTGCCTGCGCCGAATCTGCCTGCGCCGGGCGCGGTACCGCTCGGCGCACCGGCATTGACCGCGACGCCGGCACCCACGATCCTCGCTCGCCCAGCACCGGCCATGACGCCCCCGGCTGCTGGCGGCGGGCCGCCCGATCTGGCACCGTCATCGGTACCATCCGAAGACCCCACCCGACCTCGCGCCCGTCGCCCGGCGTGGGCACTGTTGGTGGTCCTGGCCGTGGTCACGGCGCTGGCCGGGCCGTACAAGATGCTGCGACCCGACAGCGACGGCGGCGGCAGCGACGCCACGCCGGTCGTGCGAATGGCCGGACTCAAGTTCGCACCGAGCTCGCTGGTCGTGGCCAGTGGCACCACCGTCTTGTTCGACAACAACGACGTGGCACCGCACACCGTTACCTCTGACGATGGCGCAGTGGACTCTGGCACACTGCGTCCGGGCGCCACCTTCACGCTGGTGATCAGCAAGCGTTTCGAGTACTTCTGTGCTATCCACCCCGCCATGACCGCCGCCATCGACATCGAGGCCTAGACATGGACTTCGTCAAGATCCTCAACGACGTCACCGGCGGCAACCTGCTGGCCTGGAAGGTCGCGGCCTGCAGCGGGGTCATCGCCTTGGCAGGGGTGCAGGTGGCGATGGCGGCCCGCTTCTACGGGGTCGGTGGGTTTCGCATCCAGCCGGCCACCGCCGCCACCGTGCACCGCTGGAACGGGCGGGTGGTGCTCATCGGAGCGTTCATCGTGGGTTTCGCCTGCCTCATCGGACCGGCCGGTGCCACCTCGCCCACCCGAACCCTGCTGCACTCGATCTTCGGCACCGTGCTCTTCGTGATGCTGGGTATCAAGTTCACGTTGCTCAAGCTCACCACTTCCGGTGCGCGCTATCTGCCCACTGCCGGCATCGGCCTGTTCCTTGCTTTCATCGCGATCTGGGCCACCAGCGTCGCCGACTACATCTCCGCGGGGTGAAGGACATGATCATGCGTCTTCGCAGTGGCGCCACACTCGCCGCCATCACAGTCGCCGCCACGGCCATGGCTGCGCTGACGACGCTGGCTGTGCTGGCGATGTGGTGGGCCACCGACAGCACCGCTGGCGCCCAAGAGGGAGGCGCCGCGGTCAACATCATCGATTTCGGGTTCGATGCACCGGAGGTCTCCATACCGGTTGGTACCACCCTCACCTGGACCAACACCGGCGCCCGGCCCCATACCGCAACGGATCGTGGTGGCACCTTCGACACCCAACCGATCAACCCGGGCGAGCAGGGTTCCATCACGTTCACCGCTCCCGGCACCTATTTCTACTTCTGTCGCATCAACCCGCTGAAGATGAACGCCGTCGTCAAGGTGGAGCCCGGCCCGGAACCGTCCAAGGCGGTGCGGGTGCAAACGGTGGATCCGGGCAACATCGAAGGTGAGCAGTTGCGTTTCGACCCGCCCCAGCTCACCGTACCGGCTGGTACGACGTTGCTGATCGCCAACGTCGGCGGCAAGCCCCACTCCTTCACCGCGGAGGATGCATCCTTTTCCAGCGGCATCATCCAACCCGGTCCCGAAGCGGGCCGATTCGCCGGCTCCAACGCCACGCTCACACTGAGCCAACCGGGCACGTTCAACTTCTTCTGCGAGATCCATCCGGCTGCGATGAAGGGAACGATCACGGTCAGCGGTGCTGCCGCGGCGGCCGACGCCGGTCCGGCCCCACCTTCGAACGGGGCTCGAACGGCGAACGTGTCCATCGCCGATTTCGAGTTCAAGGAACCCCAGATCTCGGTGGCACCGGACGCTGAGATCACGTTCCGCAACATCGGCGAGGCCCCCCACACCGCAACGTTCGATGATGTCAACCTTGACACCGGCAACCTCGACACCGGCGGCACCGCCAAGCTCACCGCGCCCAACAAGCCTGGTAGTTACAGCTATTTCTGCGCCATCCACACCAAGATGCGCGGCGTGGTCGTGGTCCTCGGTCAGAACACCGCCGACCCTGCTGCGGCTCCCAGCACCACCGCCGCGGGAGGCGCCAACGCGGCTGACGAGGACCAGGCCGACGGGGGCGGGTCGGCCGCGCCCACGGTCACCGTGGCCCCCAACCCGCCCACCGCGTACACCGCGGCGGGCACCATCTCCGGCGCCATGAAGGGCTGGGTCATCGGTACCGTGGCCGTCGGCTTCTTCCTCGGTGGCGTCGGCATCACGCCGTTCCTGCGGAGGCGGGCCAGCTCCACCCCGGGTGTCTGAGCCCGCCTCGTCGGTCTCGCCCGGCCGCCTTCGCCGCGGCCCCGAAGAAGCCGCCTCAGGGAACTCGCCAACCGCGACGTCCTTCAGTTGGCGGGCCGCGACCTGTGAGAAGGTGGCGATGGTAGGGTCCGGTCAGTCTCGGTTGCGGACAAACGAGGGTGGGTGATCGTGAGCTACGTCCTCGCGATTGATCTCGGTACGACGAACGTCGCGGCGGCGGTGCTGCATGAGGGCGATCGGCAGCCTGTCATCGTCGAACTGGGCGATCGGGTTGCCACGATGCCCTCGACGGTTTTCATGCTGCCGGACGGCAACCTGGTGGTGGGCGAGGCCGCCGAACGGAGGGCCAGGGCCGACCCCGATCGCGTGGCCCGGGGGTTCAAGCGTCGCTTGGGTGATCCCGTGCCGTTGCTGCTGGGCGGTACTCCGGTTGGCCCGGCCGCGCTGCTGGCCGCTCTGGCCCGTCACGTTGTGGCGACGGTCGAAGCCCGCGAGGGTGCGCCTGCCGCCCGCGTGGCGCTGACCCACCCCGCCAACTGGGGCGATTGGAAGCTGGAGCAGTTGCGCCAGGTCGCTGCCCTGTGCCGTCTCGATCAGGTGGTGTTCGTGAGCGAACCGGTTGCGGCCGGGGTGCATTTCGCGCACCGGGACCGCGTTGCTGCCGGAGACATCGTGGCCATCTATGACCTCGGCGGCGGCACCTTCGATGCGACCGTGTTGCGTAACAGCGGCCAGTCCTATGACGTGCTGGGCGAGCCGACTGGTATCGAGCAGCTCGGTGGCATGGACTTTGACGAGGCGCTTCTCACACACGTGCTTCGTCTCGAGGGTGTGGGGCGAGGAGATCTCGATGGTTCGGATCCACAGCTCCAGCGGCAGTTGCAGTCCCTACGCGCTCGTTGTGCGACGGCCAAGGAGACGCTGACGGTTGAGACGGAGGCCGTCGTCGAGGTTGAGATCCGCGACCGTCGCTCTGACGTACGCGTCACCCGCCGTGAGTTCGAAACCCTCATCGAACCCGCAGTGGCAGTCACCATCGACGCATTACTGCAGGCGGTCCACAACGCAGGCATCAGCATGGAAGCACTGGGCCGAGTGCTGTTGGCAGGTGGATCCTCCAGGATCCCACTCGTCGCCGAGCTCGTCTCGAGGCGCACCCAACGCCCGACCGTGCTCGACACCCATCCAAAGCACACCGTCGCTCTCGGCGCCGCGCTCATTGCCGCCGGCCGAGGGATCAACCCGCCCGTCGGCCCAGCCACGCTGGTCAGCCAAACAGGACCCACTCCCGAGACGACGCCGGCGCCGGCGAGCAGCCCCCCACCCCCGCCGCCAATGCCCGCACCGAACGCGGCGCCACCCGGCTCGCCGCCAATGCCCCCGCCCACGAGCAGCTTCCCCTCGCCGATCGGTCCGCCAAGGGAACCGGTGCCGTCGGCGCAGGCCCGTCCGCTGTTCGTACCAACAGCATCCGCGAGCCGTTCCAAGGTGCAGCGCTGGCCGCTGATCGCCGCACTCCTGGGAGTGGTCGGCCTGATCGCGGGGGCGGGAGCAGTCCTTCTGACTCGCAGCTCGGACGCTGGTGCTGTCGAGGTGTTCGCCGAACCCGCGGCATCAGCTGGCCCCAACCCGTTCACGCCGGACACGACCACACCCAACTCATCGACCACAGCGCCCACGACAACCGCGGCGCCGACTACTACCACGGCGCCCCAAGCACCAACGAGCACACTGTCGACCATCCCTGCCAGGTCCGGAGACCAGGTTGGGCTCTACGGCGGCTCGTTGGATGTAGCGGTGTGTGACAAACAAAAATTGGTCGACTTCCTCAGCCGCAACGAACCAAAGGCCCGCGCCTGGGCCAAAGCCCAAGGCATCAGCCCGACACAGATCTCCCAGTTCGTGGCCTCACTCACCCCGGTCGTGTTGCGAGAGGACATCAGGGTCACGAACAACGGCTTCGATGAGGCCACCGCGTCGCCCACCCCCCGCCAGTCGATACTCGAGCGAGGCACCGCCGTGCTCGTTGACCGACTCGGCCAACCCCGGGTGCGCTGCTACTGCGGCAATCCGCTGGGCGCTCCCGAACCAGTCCGCCAGAAGCTCGTCGGTCAACCGTGGCCGGGTCTCGACCCGGGGAAGGTCACCCGAATCGTTCCCGCAGCCAACCAGGTCACCGAGTTCATCGTCATCGACCTCAACTCGGGCGCCGCCATCAAGATCCCAGCAGAGAGCGCCATCTCGAACCCGAACCCGGGGACTTCCACGACGGCCCCGATTGCGGTCACCACGACCCCGCCAACAACCCCAACGACCACCGCGACGACGCCGCCCACACTGGGAACCACATCGACGGTGCCAGCAGCACCCGTGGACCTGACGTCGTTGGGAACCGTGAACGCAAGCTCAACGTTCGGTGGCGGGACTTACCCGCCCTTCCTCGCGGTGGACGGCGACCCGACCACAAGCTGGTTCTCGGCCGGACCACAAGGAGGCTTCAGCAGCTTCACGTTTTCGCTCGGGTCAGCCCGCACCATCACCCACGTAGGGCTGGAATCGAACGGCGCGCACCGCAACACCCAGTTCCGCCAGAACTTCGGTTTCGAGCTCGTGACCATCAACGTGTTGAACCGCGGCACCACCACATTCTCACAACAGATCAGCCTCGCCGGCACCCCCGATCCGGACATCAACATCGACCTCAACGCGCTCGGCGACGAGATCCTGCTCACCTTCAGCGGATCTGAGGACCCCGGCTGTGGGGGATTCGCCGAACTCACCGTGAGCGGACGTTGACCATGCATGGGCAGGCCGGGCGACGACGGTCGGCGGGTCGGCGGGTCGGTTCGCCACAGACAAGTGAGACGCACGGTCGGTGAGGCCATGCTCTTCGCGACGACCGCCATGGCCTCGAAGCCGAAAGGCACGATCTGAAAGAATCACCTCCCTATGAGGGACGCCGAGCGGCCGAGCGGGACGGTGACGTTTGTTTTCACCGATATCGTGCGCCACGAGGCGCTTTTCTACCGTGTGGTGATGAAAGGGCACCACGGTTCGTTTGTCGCAGCAGACGGATTGAAGCTGAGGGCAGCCTGGCCTTCTGGAACGAGGAGGCTGGGTGGGAAGCAGCCCTGACAACGCCGGGACGGGTCAGTACCGTCAGATGGTTTGGGTCCGGCAAGCGAGATGAGAAGGTGTAACGAGAGTGAACCAGCATTAACGCTTCTCAAGAGAAGAACCAGCTCTAATCTGACGGATTTGGGCTGGGCTGCGGTGCGTACCGCGACGACGGTGATCAGGTCGTCGCGAGAACTCGGGGTCTGGTTGATATCGCTGGGCTCGGAGGCCACGGTGAATTTCTGCGGCGTAGCCGTGGCGATGCCGCAGGGGCACAGTTGGGCACCTCCCTCATCAAGGGTAGGAAAGTGAACGTGGGAACCATCCTGGTTGTCCCTCCCGCTCGCACGGCCAGTGCGAGAGGCGGGAAGATCCGTTGCCGATTGATGCGGCCAGGGTGGGACGGAGGGGTCGTAGTAGTCCGAGCACAGGAAACCTGTGTACATGGCGAAGGACCCCAGTGGGACACGCAGCCGTTGAAGCGATCGTGGAGTCGCTGGTGAATACCGGCGGTCCGGGCATCTGGCCTTCCATTTGGGATGCCGAGGTCCGGGTACATGTGATGCAAACCAAGCTGCACTGTTGGGCGACCACGGATTCTGGTCGTTGTTTTGATGATTTGTACAATCTTGTGTATGACCCGTCGTTCCTGGTTGTTGCCTGGGACCGGGTGAGAGGCAACAAGGGCGCACGATCCGCGGGAATCGATGGTGTCGCTCCGGCGTCCATCGTGTTCGGTTCCGAAACGCTGCTCAGCGGGCTGAGAGATGATCTCAAGGCCCGCCGGTTCGTTCCGTCGCCGGTGCGGGAGAAGATGATTCCGAAAGCGAACGGGAAACTCCGCCGCTTGGGCATCCCGACCGCCCGAGACCGGATCGTGCAAGCCGTGTTGAAACTTGTGCTCGAACCAATCTTCGAGGCGGATTTCAAGCCATGTTCCTATGGTTTCCGACCACGACGACGAGCACAAGACGCGATTGCGGAGATATTTTACCTCGCTTCACCACCCCGTAACTTCGAGTGGGTGTTCGAGGCTGATATCAAGGCATGCTTTGATGAGATTGACCACACGGCGCTCATGGCTCGTGTGCGACGCCGCATCGGAGACCGTCGCGTGCTTGAGCTGGTGCAAGCGTTTCTCCGAGCAGGCATCCTCGCAGAGGGTGACGAGCAGGCAAGAGCGACGATCACCGGCACACCTCAGGGTGGGATCTTGTCACCGTTGCTAGCCAACATCGCCTTGTCGGCCCTGGACGAGCACTTCACACGAAAGTGGGAGGAACTCAGAACTGGATCGACGCCTGCGAAACGTCGTCGTGCCGGTATCCCATGTATGCGACTCATCCGTTACGCGGATGATTTTGTTGTCGTGATTACCGGTAAACGCGATGACGCCGAAGCACTCTGGGACGAAGTCGGAACGGTGCTCGCACCGATAGGTTTACGCCTCTCGGAAGAGAAGACCAGGGTCTGCCACATAGACGAAGGATTCGATTTCCTCGGGTGGCGTATCCAACGCCGTAACCGCAGAGGCCGGATCGGGAAACGAGCCGTGTACATCTACCCGTCGAAGAAGAGTCTCAACTCTGTGATCGACAAGACACGCACGATTACTCGCTCCTACAAACATGAAACGCTTGCTGACCTGCTCCGCCGGCTGAACCCGACGTTGCGGGGATGGTGCAACTACTTCCGTTCCGGCGTGTCGTCACAGACCTTCGGCTACATCGACCACTACTCATGGTGGCGTGTCGTCAACTGGCTCCGGAAACGACACAAAGGACTGAACTGGGGCACACTACGCCGACGCTACCTTCCCTCCTGGGAAATACGCGACGGCAACACACCGATGTTCCGGCCCAACACGGTAACGATCCAACGCTACCGATACCGGGGCAACCGCATCCCGACACCATGGGTCGTGGCTGCCTGTTCCCTGAAGGCCCACCACCTCCCAATTTTCGACGATCACCACATCGGCTGCGGGTGCAAGCATGATGCGGATGTCGGGCCCGGCGGGACCGATCCGCGGGGTATCGCCATCGCGTTCGTGCACGATGCAGAAACCCATGAGATGGGTGGCGTGTTGACAACCACTGGCGAACGGCCAGTGACCGCTTACCCGGTAGCCGCCCTGGACCGCCAACGCCTTGTTGAACGGGAAGGCAGAGCCGGCCGCGACCGTTGCCGGGTCACCGAGCAGCAGCAGCGCCTCCTCCTCGGGCATGGTACGCCCAATCAGGCCCGTCCCGCTGAGGATCATCAGGCACCACCCGAACGAGCCGTCGATTCGAGCAGCAGCCTCGATGACTTTATAAAGGCCTACCGGATCTGTCTCCATGCCGCCGAGCGAGTTCGGCGTGAGGAGCCGCAGCAGACCGGCATCGACCATCGCCTGGGCAACAACGGTGGACAATGATCGGCGGGCCTCGGATTCGACGACGTGTTCCCGAACCAGCGGCGCCAGTCGAGCAAGCGCTTCGAAAGGTGTCTCTGCCTCCAAGACTTCACCGAGCCTCCGCACGTTTGCCACAAGAACCACCCTACTGGCGATCGAGCTGGCCGCTGCCCGGATGGTGTCGATGAGCCCGCAAGATGTACGAGACCGCCTTGGTGACCGATTCCGTCTGCTGGCAGGTTCGCGTCGCGGGTTGGAACACCACCAGACCTTGCGCCACTCGGTCGGCTGGTCCTATGACCTGCTCGATGCCGATGAGAAGGTCATGTTGCAGCGTTGTTCGGTGTTCGCCGGCGGGTTCGAAGCTGGTGGAAGTCCTCACCCGACAGCGCACCGAAGGCCGCAACGTCGGGTGGCTCGCCGAGCAGATCGGCATCCGGCTCCACGACGAGAAGCGCACATTCGCCGATGTCTTACCGGCCGATGCCATCCGGAGCTGGGCGGAACACCTGCTCGAAGCCGACACGGACATGTTCGGCGCGAGGGTCGAACAAGCGCTAAGCGTCTTGACCCCGTCTCAGCAAGTCGCCGCATACGCTGGTCCGGTACACGTCGTTCACGGCGAACTCGGCCTCGGCAGCATCGTCCCGGCGAGCGAGCTCCAGGAGATGCGAACCCACGCTCCGCACATGACATCGACCGAACTTGCCGGGACCGGGCACTTCCTGCATGCTCAAGCTCCTGACCGTTTCGGCGAGGACCTCCGAGCCTTCCTCCATACGTACAACCTTTAGCGGTGCCGCACCGCGAGGCGATGCGATGGGCTGCGTTCTCTGAACACCGGCCGCTGAGCTGATCCGATGCTTCATTCGTGCGCAGCGCATCGGCGGGCGCGTGCTAGCACCCGTGCAAGCACGCAGTGCACGTGGTGTGTTTTGTGCTTACGTGACGCCGCGGTCCTTGTCGAAGACGGTTCTGCCGCCAAGGATGGTGCGTAACACGTTGGTGCCGGCCAGCTCGTCAAGCGAAGAAGTAAGCGGATTGCGGTCCACGATGGCCAGATCGGCCCAGGCGCCCGGGCGCAGCGTGCCGATGCCCTCCCAGTCCAACGTCTTGGCCGCGTCAGTGGTCCACATCGCCAACGCCTCGGTCCGGCTCACGGCATGGTCGGGGCCGTCATTGCGGTGACCCGACCCCCAGAACTCGTGGGTCTCGGCCAACACCAGGTTCTCCCAAGGGCTCTTCGGTCCCCAGTCCGAGCCGAGACCCACCTCCAGCCCGGCCCGCAGCAACCGCTTGAGGGGCACCTGGTCACGCCAGACCCAGCGGCCGATCCGTTCGCCGTACAGATCCCCCTTTGCAGCAGAGAATCCCATGCACGTCGTCAGCCGGAAGCCGTAGTCCGCATAGGCCCGAGCGTGGGCGTCGGTGATCAGAATGGCGTGTTGAATCAGCCAGTTGTTCGCCCGAACCGCGGCCCGGACCTGATCGATGGGGTGGCGGGCCAGTTCCGCCAACACGTCATCGTGATCGCGGTAGCCGGTCAACACGAAGTTGGCTTGCAGCTCAGTGCGCAGACACATCGAAACGAACGCCGAGAGCTTCTCCGGAGACAGAAACGTGATGCCCCTGGTGGGCTCGCCGTAGGGCCCCATGTACGGGTCGGGCATGCGGATGCCGCCGGGCCAACACGGACCGCCCTGCCCGAAGGTCACCCCGGCCATCCGCAGCAGGTCATCAGTGCGGCCGATCTCCGCAGCGAGCGCCGCACCCACGGCCAGGCGGTCCTGGTACTCCCCCAGGGTCAACGGCTGCCACGGCGGATACGCAAAGCCCTCCACCTCCATGGCGCACTGCACCCGCAGCGACAGCCGCCCCTGCTCACGCAACTGGCGATACGCCCCGATGTGGGCGGCACTCATGTTGTGGCCCTCGAAGATGGTGGTCACCCCGCGGGCGTTGTACACCGCCATCTCTGCAACCGTTGCCTCGTGGAGCTCCCAACTGGCGGGGCCCGGCAGGTGCGAACGGATCTGCACCCAGAACGGATCGAAACAGTAATAATTGTTCACCGCCCCGTGCACGATGCCACTCAAAGACCCGTCCTCGGCCCGCTCGAAATGCACATCGCTGACCCGATCCGGGATGGTGTCCGTGAGGCCGCAACGCCGCAGTCCGGCCGTGTTGAAGGCACACACGTTCGGAGAACGCGGGGCCCACGCCTCGATGTGGACGGGATGGTCGGCGGTGGCCCCATCGAGCACCGTCCGGTCCGGTAGCCGGCGCTCATCGAGATCACGGTATGACCGCCGCACGAAGTAATGCGGCTCACCGACCGGTGTGGTGACAATCCATTCGCCCGCTGCGGTCAGCGCCGCACGAGCGCGGATCCGCTCCACGATCTCCTGATGATTGCGACAATCTGTGATGTCGAGCACCGCCCGTTCACGAGCACCGAAATGCAACACATGGGGGTGTGTGTCAATGAGACCCGGCAATACCGTGGCGCCACCCAACTCGATCACCTCGGGTGCATCGCCAGCAAGAAGCAGCATCTCCGCCGCCGACCCGACCCCCGCCACCAAACCGGTCTCATCAATGACCAGCGCCTCGTGCACCACCGAACCGCGGTCGAGAGCGAGCACCTCGCCACCAGTGACCAGTTGACGTCTCATCGCCACATCCTCAGCGCCGCACCCCGGGATGAGCCCTGCCGCCGTCCCGACACCGCGCACTCTACGCCCCGGGCGACCACGTGACCTGCAGAGCCAGGGTCGGGCGGAGTGGGGAGACAAGCCCGGGTAACGTCGGGGCCGATGAGCGTAGACGCCACGCACCGCCGGTTCCTGACCTATATTGACAAGTCTCGTGAGTTTTACGCCGCGCAGGGTTTCGAGCGGCCCTACCGCTGGCCACGCCCTGCTGAGCCGCCGGCGTTGCAGCGCCTGAGAGGACCGCTGTCGGGGGCGCGGCTCGGTGTGATCACCTCGGCCTTCCCACTGGTGGAGTCCGGTCCCCAGCCGGTGGAGGTGCCCTACGCCCACGACGTGGACCCACTGCCCACCGGCCGCTTCAGCGCGCATGAGAATCGCGACACCTTCGCGGCCCCCGCCAACGAACGCGAGTCCTTCCTCCCGTTGGCGCGGATGCAGGAACTGGTGGCCGCGGGCAGGATCGGCAGCCTCTCACCCCGGTTCTACGGGGTGCCGTTCGACTACTCCCAACGCCGAACCACCGAACAAGACGCCCCGGCGATCCTCGAGATGCTCCGTGCGGACGCCGTGGACGTGGCGCTGCTGATTCCACACTGCCCGGTCTGTCACCAGAGCGTGGCCTTGACCGCCCGGTGTCTCGAAGCCGCCGGCGTGCCCACCGTCCTGGTCGGTTCTGCCCGGGACATCGTCGAGGAGATCGGCGTCCCCCGCTTTCTTTTCGTGGATTTTCCGTTGGGATACCCCATGGGACGTCCCGGTCAGCCCGATCAGCAGCGCCAGATCTGCGCCCAGGCCCTGGATCTGCTCGAAGGCGCATGGGCTTCGCGTCTCACCGTGCACGCCGTTGCCGAATGGGGCGATGACCAATGGCGCAGCGAGTACATGCGGGTCGATGACACCACCCGGGCAGCGCTGGCGGCGGCCGGGGCCAAGCGACGGGAACAGCAACAGCGGGTCCGGGACGAAGGTCGCACCCGAACCAGCTGACCGGGAAACCAACCGGGTTCCACATAGCGCAGCAAGCCATGCGCCTCGCGAGTGTCGCTTTTGGCCTTGCTGCGAGCTCCAACATGAGCTGCGCCTCGGAAGTAGCGTGCACCCCATCGACGAGAGCGGCGTGTCCCAACCCATTCCAGTCCTGGACGTCGACTACCGCGTCGATCGTCCAGCGTACTGGCACCACACCGAGTTGTCGGAACGGCGCGAGGCCGAGCCGTTCTACTGGAACCCCACCTGTGAGGGCTTCTGGATGATCCAGCGCTACGAGCATGTGCGCGAGGCGTTGCAGAACCCGAAGCTGTTCACCAACGACACCATCTCGCCGTTCCATCGGGTCCAGGAGCTGCGCCTGGTGCCGCAGATCCTCAACCCACCCGAGCACGTGTGGTACCGCCATGTGCTCAACCCGTGGTTCTCAGCCGGTGCGGTGGCCCGCATCGTGACCGAAGCCCGGGCCCATTGCCGGACGCTGGTCGAAGAACTGCGCCAGCGCGGCCCTGGTTGTGATTTCGTGACCGACTTCGCGTTGCGTTACCCCACTGATCTGTATCTCCACTACCTGGGATTGCCCATCGAAGACGGCGCCCGGTTCCTACCATGGATCGAGACCATCTTCGCCGCCTTCTTCGGTGGTGACAGCTCGGCCGCCGGGCGGGCCATCGGCGAGATCTACCGGTACTTCGCGGCCGTTGCCGAGGATCGCACCGCACGTCCACGTGATCCGGACACCGATTTCGTGACCCACCTGTTGCAGGCCGAGGTCAACGGCGAGGCGCTCCCACGTTCGGAGGTGCTGACCATCTGTCTGACCTTGACCCTCGCCGGGCTCGACACCACCCGGGCCCAGCTGGGTTACATCTTCGCCCACCTAGCGCAACACCCAAACGACCGGGCGAGGCTCATCGAACGTCCCGAACTGATCGGTGGGGCGGTCGAGGAGTTCCTGAGGCTCTACGGGTTGATCCTCACCGCCGGTCGACGAGTGGCCGAGAACGTCGATTTTCACGGCTGCCCGTTGCGCCGGGACGATGTGGTGTGGCTGGGCCTGGCGTCGGCCAACCGTGACCCCCGCGTGTTCCCCGATGCCGAGCGCTTCATCGTGGATCGCGAACCCAACCCCCACCTGGCCTTCGCCGCCGGCGCGCATCGGTGCCTGGGCGCGCACCTGGCCCGGGCCGAGCTGGCAGTGGCCATCCAGGAATGGCACGCCGTCCTGCCCGACTACCGCCTCGAGCCCGGCGTTTCGTTGCAGGAGCGTGGCGGCCAGCTCACCCTGCGATCGCTGCCATTACGTTGGGACTGACGGCGCTGGGACTTTGCAGATGTGTGACCCGGTCAGGCGCTCCGGGCGGACACGAAGGCGTCGAGCTCATCGAGGAAGCGGGCCGCGGCGACCTTGGCGGCGTGGACCGGGTGGCCCACCTCGGGGAACGGGATGATGCGGGCGGTGGGGTTGGCTACCGTGAACCGGGCGTGGTCGGCCTCGAGGAACGCCGCTCCCATGGCCGGGTTGGCGGCCAGCAACACCGCTGGGCAGGCGATGGGCTGAGCGGCGTCGAGACCGGCGAACACCCGACCGTCGATGGCGAAATCCAAACACATTGGGTCGAATTGCGAGAGCTGCTGGGCCCGGCTGATCAGCTGCCGCTCGGTGAGGTGATCGCCCTCGACACCACCCATGGCCGAGGGCGTGTCGCGGGCCAGCGCCAGATAGTCCGCCATCGGGGCACCGGCCGCGGCGAGCTGCGACACCATGTCCCGGGCTCGGCGGAAGCGCTCTGGGTACACGGTGGTGGCGAACACCGCAGGATCGGACAAGTACAGCGGCGGGTCCTCCAGGAACACTGCGCTGACCATGCGATGAGCGTTGTGCCCCAAATGCGCTGCGGTCATCCCGCCCAGCGAATGCCCGACCACCACCGTGGGCCGGCCGATCTGCTCCAGTACGGCGGCGGCGTCGGAGGCGTAATCCTCCAGCGAATAGCGGCCCGGCGCCCGATCTGACCCACCATGGCCCCGGAAGTCCAGCGCCCAGCAGTCAAAGCGGTCCCCGAGCCGATCCATGGCCTCAAGCCAGGTATCCGAACAGCTCGTGATCCCGTGCAGGAACAACACCGGCGGACCCGATGCCGCTCCTTCGCCGAAACCGGATCGGAGGCATGACAGCACGATCGGGCCGTTGATGATTCGCAACGTTTCCACAGCGGGGACGCTACCTCCCGTCCAATGCCGGGAGCTCGCCGCCAACCATACCATAGGGTAGGTCCCGTACAGTATGTTCAGGCCAGCTCGAAGACAGGGTGGGCCCGTTCACCCAACCGTTCGGTACGCAACCGCACCCGGGCGCCGATGACCATGCCGGCAACGTCGTCCAGGTTGGCCACCAGTCGGACACCGCTCACCCCCTCGAGGTCCACCAGACCCACCAGGTATGGCTGTTGGTCCAGGGCCTTGGGAAGAAAGCTCCGATGGACCCGGGTCAGGCTGTACACCCGGCCGGTACCGGCGACGTCGTGCCACACCAGACGGGCCTGCGGGCAGTGCTCGCCGCTGGCATCGGGGTACCACACCCAACTCCCGCACGCCGGGCAGCGCGGCATGGCCACACAACCCCGCTCGACGGCGTCCCAGAACGGCGCCCCCGGTTCCCACCCCACGGGCGGGTCGTGCTGCGGCAGTGCGGTCATACCGGCGGGCCCCCTAACCAGGCGCCTCTCATCGGTCCACCGTCAAAAGCAACGTGGCCGTTTCAGGCGCGCCGAGCCCACACACCAACGCCACCTCGGCGTCGGGAACCTGCGCCTCGCCCCGCTCACCTCGCAACTGGCGCACCGCCTCAATGATGTGGCCGCCCCCGACGCTGTAGGACTGGCTGAGCAAACCGCCGTGGGTGTTGATGGGCAGTCGCCCACCGGGGTCGAACTCGCCGGCGGCGGCCCTGGCTGCACCCTCGCCGCGCGGCGCCAGGCCCAGATCCTCGAGCTGCAACAGCATCGAGATGGTGCTGCAGTCGTAGATCTCCGCCACATCGACGTCGGCCGGTGTCAGGCCGGATCGACGAAAGGCGTCGGCGCCGGACTGATCGGCGGGGGTTGCCAGGATGTCGCCCTGGGTGAAGTAACTGGATTGGGTGCCGTCTTTGGAGGCGAACCCGGCGCCTGCCACCAGCACTACCGGCCGGGGCAGGGTGCGGGCTCGCTCGGCCGAGGTGAACACCACCGCCACCCCGCAATCGTTCACCAGGCAGCAGTCCAACCGGCGCAGCGGCTCTGCGACGAAGGAATCCTCCAGATAGTCCGCCACCGTCAGCGGCTTGGTACGCAGCGCCCCTGGGGTGAGCTGGGCCCAACGCCGGGCGGACACCGCCACCGACCCCAACTGTTGTGGGGTCAGGCCGTACTGGTGGCCATACCGCGCCGCCTGGGCCGCGAAGTACACCGGTTGGCCGTAATAGCCCATCGGCATCTCAAAGGTGGCCTTGGCCCGGTCCCCGGCGTGGTACCCGGCGGCGTTGCGACCCCGGCGGGACAGGTTGATGGCGTAATAGCTGACCACCACCTCGGCCAGGCCGGCCTCGATGGCGGTCTGCGCCAGCAACGCCGCGCCCACTGTGCCGGAGCCGGCAATGCCGATCGAGGCGCTGAACGGACGACGGCGCACCCCCAACCGGTAGGCGATCTCATCGATGGGAGCCCCGAAGCCCATGGTGGCGGCCTCGGTGACAAAGCCGTCGACATCGGCCCCCTGCAGCCCGGCCTCGGCCAACGCCAACCGGCAGGCGTGCAGCGCCAACTCCGCCACCGGACGGGGATCAGCCCAACTGGGCACGGTCTCCCCCACCCCCACGATGGCCACGCCGCTCATGCTGATCTCACCCCCGCCGGCTCCGCTGAACGGCGCAGATACGGCAGCACCTCGGCGGCGAAGCGTTCGAGGCTGGCCCAACCAATCTCGACCGCCAGTCCGCCCATCAGTGGTTGGAATTGCACCTCGGCATCGTCGGGCAGGGCGTCGATGTAGGCCAGGCACTGCCGCGGGGTGAGCACCAGAAAGCCGGGATGGGCCTGCAACTCCTCCATGGTGGTGGCCGCCGGATAGGGCGTGGCACCGACGCCGCGCTCGAGGGCCCAAGCGGCGTTGGAGGACGCGGTGTACAGCACGTGGGGCGCCACGATGGGCCAATCCCGCTCGGGATCGTCGCTCACGTGCAGGAACAGCGGCTGGGCTTTGGCCGGCATCGGCCCCGGTGGGCGATCGAGCTCGGCGCAACGGGCCAGGTATCGCCGGTACAGCCCCGGTACCGCCGGCATGTACCCGTCACCCAGCCGGGCCGCCCGCTCGATGGACGGTTCCGCCGACCCGCCGACGAACAGCGGTGGGCCCCCATCCTGGAACGGCTTGGGCAGGATCGTGACCCATTCCCCTCGGTACTCGAACGGTTCACCGGTCCACGCGGCCCGCAACACCCGCACCGCCTCCTCGAAGCGGGCCACCCGTTGGCGTTGCTCCAGGCCGAACAATCGGAACTCATGCGGTCGGTACCCCAGCCCCAGGGTGACCTCGACCCGCCCCCGGCTGATCAGATCGAGCACCGCCAGATCCTCAGCCAGTCGGATGGGGTCATGCAACGGGGCCAGCAACGCGGAGAAGTGCACCCGCAACCGCTCCGTCACCGCCATCATGGCCGAGGCTTGCACCATGGGCGCCGGGCAGTAACCATCCTCCGCGGCATGGTGTTCGGCCAGATAGACGGTGGAGAAACCCAACTGGTCCGCCCAGCGGCATTGCTCGATGGAGGCCCGGTACAACCCATCCGCCGCCGCGCCGAAGGCCGGGTTGCGCATGTCGTAGCGCAACGAGAAGCGCACGTCAGCCTTCTCCCGCCACCATGGGCGCCACCCGGGCCACCCCGGCGGCCACCAAGTCATCCACAAAGCTACTCTCCAAACCCAGTTCGGCCGCCACCTCCCGGGTGTGCTCGCCGATGCGGGGCGCCCGGACGGAGCCCCGCGGGGCCACGCCGGCCAGATCAACCAACCGGCCGACGGTGCGGACCTCGCCGTGCTGGGCGTGACGGAACCGGTTGACCGAACCGTCGTGCTCACGTTGCTCGTCGAGCAGGTAGTGGTGCAACCAACGTTCCTCGTTCACCACCGCCACCGGCACCCCGGCCCGGCGCAACACCTCGCACCATGCACCGGCAGAACGGCCGAAAAGCTCGTACTGCAGGCGATCAAGGTCTCGCTCGGCGTCGGGGCCCAACACCGCTTCCACCAGCGAGGCCCGCTGCGCCTCAGTCACGCAGGCCACGCACAACCAGCCGTCGAGACATTGATACAGACGGTAGGTAGGGTCCCAGCCGGTCTGCTCGGCGTCGAGCTGCGGCATGGTCGACTTCGGACCGGCCGTCGAACGGTACCAGTGCGAGGTCACGAACACTGACGAGTTGAGCTGGGGACACTCCACGTACTGTCCGGCGCCGCCCCGGGCCCGATGCACCAACGCCAAGAGGGTGGCGATGGCGTTGAGTTGGCCGTTGTAGTAATCCTCGTTCCCGAAGGTGGGCAATGGTTCATTGCCGGCACCGGCGGCTTCGGCGTGGACCCCCACAAAGCCCGAGTGCAGCGGGGCGAAGCTCTGCAGCGCGCTCTTGGGCCCCGCGGACCCGTAACCCGGGGCGTAGTCGTAGATGACCTCGGGGTTGAGCGCCCGCGCTGAGCGATAATCGATGCCCAACCGTTCAGCGGCGCCGGGCCGAAGGTTGTGCGCCACCACGTCGACGGAGGCCAACAGGGCATCGATGAACGGGCGGGCGGCGGCGGCCTTGACATCGATCGCCACCGATCGCTTGCCCTGTGAGGCCCCCTCGAAGGGATCGGACAAGGTGCGGATGGGATCACCGGCCAGCGGCTCGACCTTGATCACGTCGGCGCCGAGCTCGGCCAGCAGCCGGTTGGCGTAGGGCGCGGCGAAGAACGAGGCGAACTCGGCGATGCGCACCCCGCTGAGGGGCCCATCGCCCGGCGGCGTGTCGGACGGTGCCCGGCCCGGCCCCCCAGACTGCGGGGCACCTTGGCCGAGACCGGCGGCCAACCAACCCTCGGCCAAACCGACGCGGCGTGGTGGTTGCAACGGCGAGACCGAGGGACTGTCCTGCAGGAAGATGGGCGGGCCGACCACATCGATCGCACCGAGCTGCGGATGGCAGATCGGTCGCAGCAACTGGTTGTGAGCCACCTGGGCGTCGTTGAACACCTCCCCCGGTTGTTGCACCGGCAACGCCGCGATCTCATTGGCCCACAGCTCCCGCAACCAGGCTTCAGCGGGGCGGGAGGCGAAGATCTCCGGCATACGCTCCAGTACGGCCAGGTCGGCTTCGGTGAGCGGGCAGGCGCTTTCCACGGGACCGGTGGCCTCGCTGATGTCCGCGGCCAGGCCCAACACCTTCATCAGACGACCGAAGGCCCCGGCCGCGCCCGAATGCACCTGGATCAAGGCGCCGTCAGCGGTGCGGAACCGGCGCAACACCATACGGGTGGTGCCCAGGTCCAGGCCGCCGCTGCGGGTGCGGCTGCGCAGGAACGACGAACGGCTCTCCGACCACCAGTTCATGGTGAGCTGCGCCAGCACTCCGTGACGCAACGACACATCCACCACATCACCACGCCCGTGTGCCAATCGACCCCGCAACGCCCCCAACACCCCGATGACGGTGAGAAACGCCGTGCTGTAGGCAACCGCCGGATGGCCCAGGAAGACCGGGCCCGGCCGATGCCCGGGAGCGGTCACCATGGCCCCCAGTTCAGCCGCGACCAAGCTGTCCAGCCCCGGGGTGGCCCGATCGTCGTGCAGACCGAACCCGCTCAGCACAGCCACCACCAACGTCGGGTTGGCGGCGGCCAGCGTGACCGCGTCAAGCCCGAAACGACGGGCCACGGCAGCCCCCAACGCCACGATGGCGATGTCGGCGGTGGCCGCCAACTGTTGCACCGCCCGGCGCTGATCGGAATTGGTGAGATCGGCCTCCGCGAAACGCCCGCCGCGCTCCCAGATGGCGGTGGCACCTGACATGCGGGCCGGGTCGCCGCCGGGGCGTTGGATATACACCACGTCGGCGCCGTAGTCCGCCAGCAACGCCCCCGCTACCGCCAGCGGCATGCCCCAACCGACGCACAACACCCGGGTCCCCGTCAGTGGCGCTTGGCCGGTGGGGGGCGCCTGGCCCGGCGTGGCAGGGGAGCTCGTCGTGGCCATCGAGGCAGCCTAACGAACGGGCGGGGACCGAGCGGGCGGCGGGCTTGGCGTCCTCGCTCGGGTCGTGCCGTAGTGTCAGCTGCATGGATGCGGTGGTAGCGGTGGTGGCTCGACAGTTGGGTTCATGCGACCTCGAAACGTTGCATCCCCGACCCCTCGGCGCACGCGACGTACTGGTCGGTATTACCGCCTCGGGCCTGTGCCACAGCGACATCTCGGCGCTCGACGGCACACTCGCCGCGAAACCGCCGTTCGTGTTGGGCCACGAGGGCGCCGGGGAGGTACTCGCCGTCGGTCCCGAGGTCACCTCGGTGGCGGTCGGTGATCGGGTGGTCCTCAACGCCATTCCCACCTGCGGCGCCTGCCCGGCCTGCAGTCGCGGTCAGGCCACGTTGTGCGAGCGGTCAAACCGGCTGCGACGGCCCGGTTTCCTCGACCGTGGCGGCGTTGCGCTGTACGGGCTGAGTGGGCTGGGCACCTTCGCCGGGGCCGTCACGCTGCACGAGGCGGCGGTCACCGCGGTGCGCACCGATCTGCCGGCTGAACAACTGGCGTTGTTGGGTTGTGCCGTGCTCACCGGCGCCGGGGCGGTGCTCAACACGGCGGGGGTCGTTGCCGGCGATGCGGTTGGGGTGATCGGGGCCGGCGGGGTGGGCCTGGCGGCGGTTCAAGCGGCCCGGTTGGCGGGGGCCCAGCCGATCGTGGCTATTGAACCCGGCGACGCGGCCCGGGCCATCGCCACACGATGCGGCGCAACCCATAGCTACAGTCCGACTGACGCTACCGCCGAGCAGATCCGCGAGCTGCACCGGGGTCGCTTGTTGGACGTGGTGATCGACTGCGTCGGTACCGCCGCTACCGTGCAGCACGCCTGGGATCTGACCCGCCGGGGCGCCACCATCGTGGCCGTCGGTGTTGGTCCCCGCAGCGCCCACGTGCCGGTGCCGCTGGTCGAGTTCGCCCTCACCGGCAAACGGTTGGTGGGCTGCGTGTACGGGGACTCCTCGGTGGGCCGTGACATCGGGCGTTACGTGGCATTGGCCGAGGCCGGACAACTCAACTTGGAGCTGTTGCTGGGACGACGCGTCACGATGGATCAGGTTCCCGCCGCTTTGCAGAACCCCGGAAACGTACCGGGCCGCGTCGTGATGGTGCCCTGAACCCAACAGCCGCCCGAGCCCTTGGCCAAAGCCCGTAGAGTCCCCGGGTCGAACCGCGAACAGGGAGCAACCATGCCGATCGATTTTCTGACGATGAACAACAAGGCCATCGCCGAGTTCCGGGCGGCGGGAGGAAAGTGCGGTCCTCCGTTCGACGGAACTCCGATCGTGCTCGTAACCATGAAGGGCGCCAAGTCTGGTCGTGAGCTGTGCTCGCCGCTGGCGTACTCCACCGACGGCGACGATCTGGTGGTGATCGCTTCGATGGGCGGCGCCCCCAACAATCCAAACTGGTATCACAACCTCAAGGCCAACCCGGACGTGACCATCGAGGTCGGCGCCGATACCTATGCGGCCACCGCCGTGCTCACCGAAGGCGACGAGCGTGCCCGCCTCTATGCCGCGCAGGCTGAACAACTGCCGATCTTCCACAAGTACGCCGAGAAGGCTGCTCCCCGGGTTATCCCGGTCTTCAAATTCGTGCGGAAGGTCTCGTAACGTCAACTCCGCGCCCAGCGGAACCCGCGGTGAGGGTCGCTTAGTTGATCGATGGCGGCAGCGGCGAGTTGTTCCTCCGCGCACTGGCGGATCGTTTCAGCAGCCCGTAGCGGAGGCCCGAGGCGAGCCCCGGCGACCGGCATCTCGACGCGGATCGGGCGATCGACATCTTGAACCACGTCGTCGAACTGGAACCTGCCGGGACCGTGCGATACACGCAGTACTCGCTCCCCTGTCATGGTGTTCGGCCATGCCCGCATCCCCATCATCAGCTGGATGCGGAAAGAGGCCGCCGAATCCGCGGCCCACGCCGTGCAGGGCGGCGAGGAGGTCACGGCCCGTGGGCGGAAGGTTTCCCTGGCCATCGGCGAGCTGGTTGGCAGCCACCACGACACCCTGGACGAGATGATGCAACTGACGCTCCCTGACCTTCTCTCGCACCGATCACCCGCACGAAGCCGCCGCCAGTGCGATCCTGCTGTTGCTGGCGGCATCGTCATTGCCGCTCGCGGCACTGCCCGATGCTGTTCGCATGTTCTGGCTCTACCACCCGTGGCCGGTGACCGCGGCTTCCATCGCCGTCATCCTCGCCGTCACCGCCACGCCCAGCGCCTGATTACCGACCATTACTCCAGTCTGCTAGGAGATACTGATGAAGTCGCCCTGGAAGGAACTCCATCCCCTCCAACGTGATCACCAGTATGTGGTGCTCGCGTCCAACATCCCCGCGCTCAGCCGATCCTCGACGGGCCGGCTGTTCCGCGGTGCCAGCGAGGTTCGCAAGCAGCTCGAGCAGACCGAAGGCGTCCTCGGGTTCTCCCTGCTGGCCCGACCGGTGCGGAAGCAATACGCCACCCTGTCGGTATGGATCAATGAAGATGCACTGACGGCGTTCGCCCAGGCCAAACCGCATAGGGACCTCGTCGCCAAACTCGCACCGGAAATGGCTCCGACGACGTTCGTGCGGTGGACCATCAACGGTTCCGACGGCCGCCCGTCATGGCGTGACGCGCTCCAACGCCTCGCCTGACCAGAACAACGCCTGACCTGACCAGAACAACGCCTGACCTGACCAGAACAAGGATGGTAGAACTCCCCCGTGGTGACCTCCGTGACGTCGGTGTGCCGGTTGTGCGCGGTGGGGTGCGGCACCATTGTCGAGCTCGACGAGGGGCGCATCCTTTCGGTGAGAGGGGACCCCGACGATCCCTGGTCGGCCGGTTACACCTGCGCCAAGGGCCGTGCGGGCGGCGATTTCCACCACCATGCGGACCGCTTCGACGCACCGCTCATGCGCCGCCACGGCGGGCTGGTGACCTGCTCGTGGGATGAAGCGCTCGATGACATCGCCGCCCGGTTGACCGCGCTGGTCGCCGAGCACGGCCCGAACGTGGTCGCTGATTACACCGGCACCGGCGGCCCACTCGATCCGTCGGGGTACGCGGTGGCGGAGGCGTTCCTGCGCAACCTCGGGAGCCGGCAACGCTACAGCGCTCTCAGCATCGACTGCCCGGCGAAGATCCTGGTGCCGCAGCTGATGGCCGGGGTGCACCTGCAGTTCCAGCCCGACCTGCCCCGGGCTGAGCTGCTGCTTGCCATTGGCGTCAACACGGCCGTTTCGCACGGGCACGGGCTGATGATGGCAAATCCGCTGGGTCAGCTCCGCGACCTGCGCGAGCGTGGCGGTGCCGTCGTGGTGATCGATCCGCGCTTCAGCGAAACCTCCCACCACGCCGACTTACACCTCGCCCCACGCCCCGGGACCGATGCGCTCCTGCTGGCCTACCTCGTGCGCCAGACCCTGCGCCGCGATGCCGACGCCGACTTTCTGGCGGAGTGCGCCGACGAGGAGAGCCTCCACCGGTTGGCCAACGCGGTCGAACCGTACGATGCGGTACGGGTCGCGGACCTGGCCGATGTCCCCGTGGATGATCTGATCCTGCTCGACGGAATGTTGGCGTCAGCGGGCAGGGTGGCCATCGAGACCGGCACGGGGGTCATGATGAACCGCAACGCCAACGTCACGGAGTGGCTGGTGTGGGCCCTCGTGGCGGTGACCGGCAGCCTTGACCGTCCCGGCGGGGTCACGTTCAACCCCGGTTCGCTCCGCCGTTTCGAAAAGGCCGTTCCGGGAGGTCGCGGCGATCTCGAAGCCGGACCGGCCAGCCGACCCGACCTGAGACGTCTGGTGAACGGCGAGTTGCCCTGCGCGGCGCTGGCAGACGAGATCCGCGCCGGCCATGTACGGGCGCTGTTGGTTCGGGGCGGCAACCCGGCACTGGCCATCGCCGGGCAACCGGCTCTACGGGAGGCGCTCGGCCAACTGGACGTGCTCGTGTCCGTGGAGGCCCGACCGACAGAGACCACGGCCTTGGCCAGCCACGTGCTGCCCATGGCGGATTACTTCGAGCGCGGCGACCTGCTGGCCGGCTACCTCCAGGCCGAACCGTTTCTGCGTTACGCACCTGCGATCGTGGAACCGCTCGGCGAACGTCGCCCGCAATGGTGGATGTTCGCCGAGCTCGCCCGCCGCATGGGTCTGCCCACCTACGGCAGCGCCCGACGCGGGGCGAAGCTCGAGGGGCGGGAGGTGAACGACGCGACCATCGCCGAGTCGATCATGGGCGGGGCGCGCCGACCCTGGGAAGAAATCGGCGCTTCCCAATACGGCGTGCGCGACACGTCGGTTCCGACCGGCTGGCTCGTCCCCGCGCTGCTTCCACAACGTCTCGACTTGGCGCCCGCCGAGCTGGTGGAGCAGCTGCGCACGCAACTTCAGACGCAACGACAGGCCATGATCGAACAGCACGGACCTCGGGCCGGGCTTCCGCTGGTGCTGGTGAACCGCCGCACCGCAGCCCAGTACAACACGCTCCATCACCAGATCATCGGACGTGGCCGGGCCGCGGTCCCTTTGTTGCTCGTCCACCCCGTCGACGCCGCCGCCCGTGGTCTGCGAACCGGGGACGTGGCGGTGGTCTCCAACCCGGCCGGTGCTTGCCGGGCCACGGTCGAGGTCACCGCGGACATCCGGCCTGGGGTGGTCTCGCTGCCCCACGGTTTCGACACCGCCAACGTCAACCTGCTCACCACCACCGCCGACGCCGACAAACTCAGCGGCATGTCCATCGTCAGCGGCATCGCGGTGGATATCGCTCGTGATCACGAGGCATCCTCGCCACCGTTCCCTGAGGAATGATGGCTGCGCGATCAGCCGCCCGGTTTGCGGTAATCGACGGTTCGACTAAACGCTTCATCGATCTGCGCCGCGCTCAGCAACTTCGTGACCGTGACGTTGACGGAACCGGCGCTGTTGGCGGCCATGGAGGCTGCGGCCGCCGCTTCATCGTCTGGGAGATCCAGGATCGCGTAGGCATCAACATCTCCGAAGGCGAAGTAATACGCCTCCAGAGTTCCGCCGACGCTGGCTGCAAGGACGTGACCTGCCGCAACACGGCTTGCCGCGCCCGCTGCCCGGAGGCCAGCAAGCCCCTCAGCAGTGAAAGTGGACTTTGCGAGATACTTCGCCATCGTGTCCTCCTTCAAACGGCGACGTCCACCGCCGACTGACCGCATCATAACGCCATCTGCAGCGTGGGGCCCCGAGACCCGCTTCCGCCGCCGGGCCAGGTGGCCGGCTGGCGACACCGAGTACGTCGGCATCGCGTAGGGCCGCATCGTTGCGGTTCTTTCGTGGGGGATCAGGCGTTGATGCGGGCGTGGCCCCGTTCGAAGTTGTTGACACCGGTTCGGTCTTGGCCGCGGACCAACACCAACGCCCGCGACTCATGCCCATAACCAGGTTGGTCTCGGATCTCGGCCTTGTCATGGTGGTACACGCTGGTGCCCGGCATGTAGCGACAGGTGTACCCCGCCCGCGGCCGGCTGCCGTTGTTCGGCTGAGAACCGTGGATGGTGAACACATCGAAGACCACGAACTGGCCCGGTTCGAGCTCGGCGTCCGCCGCAGTAGAGGGATCGAACGACGTCGGATCCAGTGCACCGGAGAACATCTCACCTGGCCTGGGGGTGGAGTCATGTTCGCCGAAATCCGTGGTCAGGTGCGAGCCAGGAATGAACCGCAAACACCCGTTGGCCTTGGTCGACTCCGTTACCGCGATCCAGATGCTGGTGGTGGCGATCGGCTCGATCGGATACCCGAAGCCGTCTCGATGCCACGGCACGCTGGGACCTGCTTCGGCCCGCTTGTAGAACATCAACGCATTCCACAAGATCAGGTCCGCCCCGGTCAGCTGCGCAACCGCATCGAGCAGGCCGGGGTCGCTGGCCACGTCGAGAAAGGTGCCGTCGGTGTACAAGCCGTGCATGCCGCCGCCGGGCAGGTGGGGCCCGATGATGGGATGATCGATCAGGTCTGGCCGATCCCCGATCAACTGCTGGGTGGCGCCCACCAGTCGATCAACCAGCGCCCTCGGCAGCCGATAGCCCGGCACGACGAACCCGTCCCGGCGGTACCGGGCGATCTCCTCTTGCGATAGTGGGCCACCCATCACGTTCCTCCCGAACTCCGCTTCTTCCGGCGTGGTGACCGCTCAGGATACCGGAGCCGAACGAACCGCATCCGACGGGCGCGTTTTCGTCGGCCTGGCAGCGTGGCTTCGATACGATCAGCCTCCTCAACAGACCAGATGGGGGAGTCAGATGAGAGCAAGGAAGAGGTCCGTAGTGGCCGTGCTCATGGGGATGGCACTGGTGGCGACGGCCTGTGGGGGCGACGATGACAGCGGTGGCACCGACGCCGCCCCCGGTACCACCGACGGAGCAAGCGCCACGTCGGTGTCCATAGACATCGGCAGCACGATCACCTCCCAGCAGCAGGGTCAGCCCGGCTCAATGGAGGAATGGGAGAAGCTGTGGGCCACCCAACGGAAGGCCATTGTGGACCGCGCCATCAAGGAGGGCTACGGCAAGTCCGCTGACGGCAAGAGGGTGAAGGGTCCCGGCGGCTTCAGCGTTGATCTCGCCAAGTGCCCCTCAACGTGGTCGGACACCGAGGGCATGACCGACACCGAGGTCGAGCTCGGCCAGACGGGTGCGGCATCCGGCACCCTGGCCGATGCCTTCAGTTACTACAAGGCCATCAACGCCCTTATCGACTACTACAACGAGGAGGGTGCCTTCAAGGACTCCAAGGGCAAGACCCGTACCGTCAAGTACATCAACAAGGACGACGGGTACGACCCGGCCAAGACCATTCCGTTGGTGGACGAGCTGATGGACTCCGAGAAGGTGTTCGCCATCCAGACCCTGGGCACGCCCAACACCATGAAGGTCTACGACAAGCTCAACGGCCGTTGCATCCCCAACCCGTGGGCCATCACCGCCCATCCGGCGTGGTATGATCCGGTCAATCATCCCTGGACCTCCGGACTGGCGCTGACCTACTCCACCGAGGCGGTGCTGTGGGGCGCCTTCATCAAAGCCCGCCTCGATTCTGAGTTCGGCGGCAAGGTCAAGGTGGCGGCGCTGGTGATGAACAACGATTTCGGCAAGGTGTACGACGCTTCCTTCAAGCAGTACATCAAGGACAACGGCCTGGAAGGCAAGATCGAATACATCACCGAGACCATCGAGCCGGCGGCGGCCACCGTCACCAACGAGATGACCACGCTGGCCTCCCACCAACCCGATGTCTTCATCATGATGGTGGCCGGCACCGCCTGCGTGCAGGTCGTGGTGGAGATCGCCCAGAACGGCATGAAGGAATCGGCCAAGTACCTCTTTGATGGCCAGCCGTGTGGCAACAACGCCACCATGGGCAAGGACAAGGTCGGCGGGGACGGTATGGCATCGGACGGTTGGTGGCTGGTGGGCGGCGGCGCCCGGGACATGACCGATCCCTCCCAGATGGACCTACCGTTCGTGAAGTTCACACGCGAGCTGTTGCAGTCCAAGGGGATCGATCCCGCCTCCTCGGGCAATCTCAACGGTGGATCGTTCTTCGCCATGCCCATGGTGCAGACGTTCATCCTGGCCGGCGAGTTGCCCGGCGGGCTCACCCGCTCCAACTTCATGCTGGCCCAGTGGATGATGGACTTCACCCATCCCTTCGTCTTCGAGGGCAACGACCTCAAGACCAACGGGGTGGAGGACGCCTTCCCCATCGAGGGTGGGATCTACCAGCAATACAGCACCGAGAAGCAGGCCTTCGTGAAGAAGAGCGAGATCATCAGCCTGACCGGCCAGTCCAAACCGTGCGCCTGGAGCCAGTCCACGGCATCCTGCGGCTGAGCCAACGCACCGGCCCGTCGCTCGTCCGTCGTAGAGCGGGCGGCGGACGCCGGGCGGCGGAGGAGTTTCGGCCCCGGGAGCCTGGCGAAGATGTCGAGCACGGCCCTAAGTTTCGGCCATGCAGACGCGCACCGAAACCATCACTTCACCCAGCGGTCCCATGGGTATCCACGTTGTTCGCCCCGACGGTGAGGGCCCGTTCCCGGTTGTGGTGTTCTTTCACCATGGCCCCGGGCTTGACGAGGGCTCCAAGCAGACCATGGCCCGCATCGCGGAGTGGGGCTACTACGTGATCACCCACGACCGGTACCACCGCGCCGAGCCGTGGTACACCATGCAGAGCCGCAGCGGGGAAGAGATGAAGAAGATGTTCGGCTTGGTCCTGGGTACGTCGGAGGCTCAGGTCGCGGAGGATCTCGCCACCGTGCTGGCGTGGCTGCCCTCGGACCCCGCCGCTCGTGACGGTGCCATGGCATGCATCGGGTACTGCATCGGCTCGCGCTCCTCGCTGTGCACCATGCGCGATCGTGGTGATCAGTTCCGTGCCGCTGTGGGCCTGCACCCCTCGTTCTGCACCACCGAGGACGCCGACTCGCCGCATCTGGCCGTGCCGTCCTACACCGGGTCGCTCTACATCGCTTTCGGCTCGGCGGACACCATGCAACCGGCGTCGGCCAACATGCCGCTCATCGACAACACCAACGCTCTGGCCAAGGGCGAAGCGGAGATCCATGACGGGGCCGACCACGGCTTCGGGGTGTACGGCCCGGCGTACCACGACGCCGCCGCCGATCGCTCCTACGAGCGGGTCAAGGTCATGTTCGACCGCGAGCTCAAGGGCTGAGTTCTCGACAGCCCGCGTAGCGACTTGACCTATCAAGCGCCGAATTCCTCATCGTGGCCACCGTAGTGCGAAGACGCGAGATCCTCGACTCCTCCGGCGATGCCGCCGAGAAGGTCGGCGTCCCGACATCGCCAGGGACGGCCGTCCCTGTTCGCCCGGGACATCGACGGTGGATGGTACCTCCGATGATGCGGTGCATCACAGGACGAGGAGGTAGTCATGGTTGGGGCGCGTCAACTGCTGGCAGTCCTGAAAGACGCCACCCGGCTCGAGGTCATCCGCGCCATCAACGCCGCCCATGACGGTCAAGGAATCTTCTCCCCAACGATGGCCGCCAAGCTCGCCCAGCTCCTGACCCCACCACCCACCGACGCGTTGCCGGCCCGACTCACCCGGCGAGAAGCCGATGTGCTGGGACTCCTGCGCCAGGGCCTGCGCAACGAGCAGATCGCGGAGCGGCTGGCCATCAGCACCAAGACCGTGCGCAACACTCTCAGTCAGGCCTACGCCAAAGCCGGCGTCAGCGACCGACTGGCCGCAGCTGATTGGGCCCGGGAACACCTTGGCCGACGCTGATTGCACGTCGGGCCTGTCCCCGAAGTACTCGACACCATCGACGTCGGATCCCCCACACCGCACTCTGACCCCGAGCACCCCCGACCCCAGGCCCGGCGTAGGATCCGCCCCATGAACGGTCCGACGCGCTTCGGGGTCTTCCTGGCCCCCTTCCACTCCGATGATGAGAGCCCGGCCCTGCAGCTGCGCCGTGATCTGCAACTGATGAGCCACCTCGACCAGTTGGGCTATCACGAGGCGTGGATCGGCGAACACCATTCCGGCGCGTACGAGATCATCGCCTCGCCGGAGGTGTTCATCGCCGCCGCGGTGGAGCGCACCACCAACCTGCGCTTCGGTACCGGGGTCAGCTCGCTCAGCTACCACCATCCGCTGATGCTGGCGGACCGGATGTGCCAGCTGGACCTGCAATCGCTGGGCCGGGTGATGCTGGGCGTGGGGCCGGGACAGCTGCCCACCGACGCCTTCATGATGGGCATCGATCCGGTGGATCAGCGCCGCCGCATGTTCGAATCCCTCGATGTCATGATGCGACTGCTCACGCGGCGAAACGGTCACCGAGCATACCGACTGGTACACGCTGGAGGACGCCCGCCTCCAACTCCTGCCGCACTCCCCCGACGGGCTTGAGGTTGCCGTGGCCTCCACCATCACCGGCTCCGGCGCCACCCTGGCCGGCCGCCATGGCGTTGGCCTGTTGTCCGTTGCCGCCTCCGGCCCCACCGGGTTCGACGCCCTCACCACCAACTGGGACGTGTACGAACGCACCTGCGCCGAACACGGTCATCAGGCTGATCGGGGTAAGTGGCGGGTGGTGATCCCGTTGCACTTGGCGGAAACCCGTGAGCAGGCCGAGCGAGAGATCGAATGGGGCATCTTGAAGTTCGTTCGCTACTTCGCCGGCATGGGGGGCAAGATGCCCCGTTGGGGCCTCGATGCCGGCGACGCGGCTGCAACGTTGGCGGACCGCCGGCTTCGGCCCGCTCGGTTGCGCCACCGTGGGCACGCCCGATGATGCCATCGAACGAATCCAGACCCTGGTGGACCATACCGGTGGGTTTGCCACGTTCCTGCTGCTGGCCCACAACGCCGCGGATCCCGAGGCCACACAACGCAGCTACGACCTGTTCGCCCGCTACGTGATGCCACACTTCCAAGGAGCCAACCGCGGTCGGCACGCGTCACTGGCGTGGGCCGGTGACAATGCCAGCCGCTTCGGTGGCCGCATGCTCGAAGCCCAGAACCAGGCCATCGCCACCTACCAGCCGACCTGAACTCCCACCGGTTCGGAACCGCCGCTCAGAACGGAACCGAGCCGCCGGCCTGAGCCCGGTGCATCTCCCGCAGATAGCGACCGTCCCAACTGTCCCGGGCATGGTTGACGGCACGGTTGTCCCAGAACAACACGTCATGGGCCTGCCAGGTGTGGGCGTAACGGAAGCGATCCTGGGCCAGATGGTCCAGCAGCCCTCGGCGCAACGTCTGCTCTTCGGCGGGATCGTCCACGCCGAGCAGTGCCTCGGTGAACGTAGAGATCCACAACGCCCGGCGACCGCTGTGGGGATGGGTGCGCACCACCGGATGGGTGACCGCTGAACCGTCGTCGGGGTGATCGTTGCTCAACGCCGCCGGTTGTTTAATGCCTTTCATGGTGGCGTAGGTGCTGCGGGGCCGCCAACGCATGGACCTGATGCGTTCCTTGAGGGTCCCGTCGAGCGCGTCGTAGGCGGCGAAGAGATCCCAGAAGTAGGTGCGACCACCGGCCTCGGGCGGCGGGACGTCGATACCGTGCAATGTGGTCAGATCCGGTGGCACGGCGTAGTCCTGCACATCGCTGTGCATCTTCAGTTCCTGGGTGGCGGCGGCCATCTTCGGTCCCTCGATCACCGCCTTGCCCGGCCTGCGTCGATCACGGTTCGACAACAGCTGCACCGGCAGGTCCCCGATCATGGTCAACTGGTCGATGGCACCCGCCCCGGCGCCACGATGAAACCGTCGGCCGAACCACTCAACCACCTCAACCTGGCGGGGGGCGGTCAGGCGGTGCTGTCCCCGCAAGATCATCACCCCGGCGTTGTTCCACACCGTGAGCAACGCCCGGATGTGGTCGCCATCGAGGGTGTCGGCCAGGTCGATGCCCTCCACGATCACCCCCAGCGCACCGTCCGTTGGTCGGACCACCACATCGTCGGGCAGGCCCAGGGTCGAGACCGCCACACCGGATTGCAGGTGCAGATCGTCGGTGATGGTGCTCATCGCCTTGGGCTCCTTTGTCGTCGTGCAGCTGCTGCGGTTCGATGATGTTCCCACAACGGGGGCATGGGAGGTGGCGGTAATCGAACGAATGCAGTCCGCTCAGCACGGACAGGAAAGGACCAATGGCCTTGCCAAGCCTGACCGTTCGCCCCGGGTACGGCCCGCCACAGCATGGTGGTCTGAACGGACACGCTCGCAACGGATCGAGTGACGAGGAAGGCAACCCCCATGGCAACGCACGGAACCTTCACCGGCCCCGACGCCCCGGTCAGCTCCCTGGCCACCGGTACCGTGGCCCGGGTCTCCCCTGACGCCACCCTCGCTGACGTCGCCCGCAAGCTGATGTCCGTCGAGGTGGGTGCGCTCATCGTGAGCAGCACCGCCGAGGGCGTGGATGGGATCATCTCCGAACATGACATCGTCCGACTGGTCGGCACGGGCGCCGATCCCCGCACCGTTCGAGCGGCCGAGGTGGCCACCGTCGATGTGCTGCGCTGCCAACGCAACGACAGCGTTCAGGTCGTTGCCAACCTGATGATGCAGCACCACGTCCGGCACCTGCTGGTGGAGGAGCACAACGATGTGGTGGGCATCATCTCGGCACGGGACGTGTTGCGGGCCTACGTGCGTTGAGCCGCGCCGCCCGTCAGTCGAGGTTGAAGCCGCGCTGGCGCAGGAAGGAGGCGAGTTGGTCCCGCTCTCGTCGGGCCACCATGCGGGCCTTCTCGGTCGACCATCCATAGCTGTCCGCCACCCCCCAGCGCTCAACGTCGAGCTGGTGCTGTGCGGGCACCTCTCGGCCATCGAGGCGGGCCACGTCGTACTCGGCGATCAGTGCCGGGGTTTGCGCATCGTGGTAGCGGTCACGATGCACGGTGACCGTCAGCGGCAGGCGGGGCGAGAGCGGCCGCAATCGTTGCGGCCAACCGACGCAGAGCCCGGCAAAGGGAAACACGTGATCGGGAAGCTCCACGATGGCCGCCACCTCCTCGATGTGGTTGCGGACCACGCTGATGGGACAGGTACCCAGCCCAATGGACTCCGCCGCCCACACAAAGCTCGACAGGTGCATGGCGGCGTCACCGGCGGCGTTGAGGAAGGCGTCGAGGTGATCGTTCTCGAACGGCAGCCCGTTGCGGTGGGACACCCCACGAATGCGATGGCTGTCCCCGCAGAAGATCAGAAATCGCGCTGCTTCGGCGATCCACGGCATGGTCGGGATCAGCTGGGCGATGGCAGCGCGACGGGCAGGGTCATCTACCACGATCACCGAGCACTGCTGGAGGTCGGACTTCGACGGGGTGCTGAAGGCCGCTGACAGCAACAACGACAACAGGTCATCGTCCAGCGGTTGCGGCGCATACTGGCGGCAGATCCGATGGCTCAACATGGTGGCCAACGTGGCCCCACCGGCCTGCATGCCAACGCTCCCCAGCGCCGCGTCGCCGACCACCACCCCGTTCGCATCGGAGGGGTAACGCGCCTTGACGTGCGCCAGAAGCTCGGCCGGGCTCATGGCGCTCAGCCCTGGGTCGGGGCCGGCGAAGGGACGGACCTGGAGGGCCGGGGTCGCACGTACTCGAGGCGGGTGCCGTGGGCTGACTCCGGGCTCAGGTACACCGCCAGCGCCTGGCCCAGGTGGCTGATGATGGCCTGCGGTTCGGCCGCCACCGCCTGCAGCTGGAGGATGCGGGCTTCCAGATCATCCTGGCTCACGCCAATGTGGTGCAGTCCCTCGCCGTGCTGGCGACCCCACAAGCCACTGTCCTGGGATTGGATCAGCTCCAGATACGGTGGCCCTTCAATGGAGTACACGAACGTGATGGAGCCTTCAAACTTGACGCCGTCCACCGTCGTGTCCTCCAACGCCATGGTCGACGGCTCCTTGAAGGTCAAGCCCAACAGCTCACCGAATCTGACGATCGCGGCGTCGATGTCCTCCACCAACACACCAATGTGAAACAGCGGGGTTCCGGTCATGGCCGAACGCTACTCGCGGCGATCTCTGAGAGGTCAGGTCGCTACAGACGCTGGCCGTCGGGGCCGAGGTACCAGGTGCTGAGGTGGCCCTCGGCGTCGAGGGCGGCGTATTCGTCAGCTGAATAACCCAGCAGACCCTTGAACACCGCTTCGTTATCCCCGCCCATGATCGGCAGATGCTCGAAGCGCAGCGGCGGGCCGTCCCAGTGCCAGGCGTGGGTGGGGTACTCGTGGGTGCCGGTGTCCTCACACGTGTTGGGCGCGAACATGGCCCGGGCCCGCAGATGAGGATCGGCCAGCGCGTCGAGATCATGGAGCACCGGCGCGGCCGGCACACCCTGGGCCTGACAACGTTCGAACACGTCGTAAGGAGCCAGCGTCGCGGTCCAGCCTTCGATCAGTCCGTCGAGCTCGTCGTGGTGAGCGCGGCGGCTCTCGGCGGAGTCAAAGCGGGCATCGGTGGCCCACGGCGGCGCGCCCGCAGCCCGACCGAGGCCGGCCCACTCCTCCGCGGATCCCACCGAGATCACGGCCCAGGCATCTTCACCCACGCAGCGGTAGCAACCCTGCGGCGCCCGCACCCGGTGACGGTTACCCAGGCTGTCATGGTTGGCGCCGGTGCGTTCGGCATCGATCAGATACTCACCGATGTGGTTGAGCATGTTCTCCGACTGGGATAGCTCCACCAGCTCACCGAGCCCGGTCTGCTCACGCCGCCGCAACGCGACCAGCACCGCGAAGGCACCGGCGGAACCAGATGCGGCGTCCATGTGGTAGACGTTCTCGGACTCGGAACGGTCGAGGTCGGGGTAGCCCCGAAGCGCCGTCAGCCCGCACAGCCCTTCGAAGTTGACGCCGAAACCCAGGTACTCCCGATACGGTCCGGTGCTGCCCACCGACGGCATCCGCAACACGATCAGCCGCGGGTTGCGCTCATGCAGCGCCTCCCAGCCGATCCCCAGTTTCTCCAGAAGATCGACAGAGTTGTTCTCCACCAAGACGTCACAGTGCTCCGCCAGCCGCAGGAACGCTTCCCGACCGGAGTGCTTGCGAAGGTCCAACGTGACGCTGCGCTTGTTGCGGGCATGGGAGTTGAACAAACCCAGCCGGTTCCAGGGCCGTTCACCGGGCTCGCCGTCGGGGTAGGCGGCGAAGATGCCGTCGCCCTCGCTGAGGAACGTCTTCGGCGGGCGGGCCATCATCCCGCGGGTGGCGGAAGGAAACACCCACGGGTTGTCCACCCGAACCACGTCGGCCCCCAGATCACCCAGGAACATCGTGGCGTAGGGTCCGGCCCACACGACGGTCAGATCCAGCACCCGCAGCCCCGCCAACGGCAGCTCTCGTGCTGGCGTCGCCTGGCCGGACCCCTTCGATCCGGTCGATCCGGTCGCCTCGCTCGCGAGCTGAGCAGCAGAGAGTTCCCGCGCCACCTCCGCCGTGTGTTCGCCCAGCATCGGAGCCGGACGACGAATGCTCCACCCATCCTCCATTCTGAATTGCGCACCGGGTTGGCGCAGCGATCCGGCCCGGGGGTGGTTCACGGGCACGAAAAAGTTCCGCTCCGCGAAGTGACGGTCCGACAGCAGATCGACGGGGCGGTTGATGGCGGTGATGGGCCATCCGCCGGCCTGGGCCTCCTCCATGGCCTGCTGGCGGGTACGGCTCAAGGCCCACAACAGCACCTGGGTATCGACCCGCTCAGAGGTATCGGGCTGCATGATCCAGGCCGGATCGTCATAGATGGCCTGCATCTCGGGGTCCGCCATCACCCGTAACATGCGCGGGATCCAGTTCAACAACGTCGAGACCTGAATGTGCCCGTCCAACGTCGGTCGTACCCCGATGGGAAACGGTCGCAGCGCGTAGCCGCCGTTGCGCAACGTGTTGCTGTTCCGATACGTCCCGTACAGCAGATAGGCCATGCGACGATCGATGGAGCACACCTGGGTCTCGGTGTTGGCCAGATCGATGTGGGTGCCCTCGCCGCTCTGCCCCGCCATGTGCAGCGCCGCCATGGCCGCCAGCGCTCCTACCGAACCGCACTGGTATTGACCAATCTCCCCGCCCATCTTCAGCGGCTCACGATCGGGGTTGCCGGTGGAGGCCATGGGTCCACCGAAGGCGTAGTGCACGATTTCCTCGCCCTTGAACCCGGCGTAGGGTCCGGTAAGCCCGAAGGGGGTCACGCTCAGAATGACGATCCCAGGGTGCCGGGCCCGCAACGCGGCCGGGTCGGGCACCGGTTCGCTCTGGATGACAAGGTCGGCGGACGCCACCAGCTTGGCCACCAGCTCACTGCCGACATCGGCCACCACCGAGCGCTTGTTGGTGTTGAGATGCAGGAACAGCGCGCTCTGCTCGGAATCGCCATCCTGTTCGGCCTCAACGCTCGTGCCAGTACCGGGGAACGGGCCCAGGTGCCGTGACCGGTCACCCTGTGGCGGTTCGACCTTGATGACGTCGGCCCCGTAATCGGCGAACAGCTTGCCGGCATAGGGCCCGGCGATGCCCTGGGCGAACTCGACCACGCGAATGGCCGTCAACGGCTGTGTCATGACCGGAAAGGTAGCCCGCAGCCAGCCGTCCTGGGGGGCTGGGGCGACGGTCCATCAACGAGGAGTTATCACCAGAGTTTGCGTGGTAGTGCTGTTCATCCTCTCCTTGGTCGAGCGGAACGTGGACGCCAGGCTGACGGTCGAGGAGGCCGGGAACGGCTGATCGAAATGCCCCGGAGGCGCTGAACGTCATCGTCTGTGATTGCTCCACATCGCGGACGGAGATGCTCTGGGGCGTCTCGGCCGACTCGTCCCGGCGTCACCGTTGCCGTACCACTCCGAAGGTGTCACGCCCCCGTCGTTCCGTCGGGCTGTTCAACGCGATCAGTCCGGACATACCTTGCAGTACGCACACTGCGGCATCAGGGGCCGGAGCCGCGCCCTGGTCACCAGGAGGGCGCGGCGCCGATGTGAGGCCATTGGGGCGCACACCGAGATCGAGTGAGTCCAGCTTGATCCAAAGCGGCGCCACCCCGCCGCTCTCGCCCCTACATTGAGAACGTCGCTTCTGTATCGAAGTGAGATGCAAGCTGTCAGCACCGTTGCCCGGTAGCGTCGGGCCCGATGACCAAGAGCTTCGACCGTTACCGGGCCCATCCGTGGCACGGACTTTCCGCTGGAGACCAGGCCCCACAGATCGTTGACGCGTACATCGAGATCACCCCCCTCGATGCCGTGAAGTACGAGGTGGACAAACGGTCCGGCTACCTGCGGGTGGACCGTCCCCAGGGCAGCTCGGCACTGCCACCCACGCTGTACGGGTTCATCCCCCGCACCTACTGCGCCAACCGGGTGGCGGCGCTGACCCCCGGTGCGGAGATCGGTGACGGGGACCCGCTCGACATCTGTGTGCTGAGCCAGCAACGCATCGACCGGGCCGAGGTGGTGTGCAGCGCCCGGGTGATCGGCGGCATCCGCATCCTCGATCATGGTGAGGCTGACGACAAGATCGTGGCCGTGCTCACCAGCGACACCGTGTTCGATTATGCGAAAGATCTCAAACACATCCCGACGGTGGTGGTGAACCGATTGATCCACTATTTCGCCACCTACAAGATGGACATGACCGGCGGCACCCCGAACACCATCGAGATCATCGGCACCTACGGCGCAACGGAGGCCCACGCCGCCATCGAGGCCGCCATGGCCGACTACGACGAGGAGTTCAGTGAGCCCGTTGACGGGAACTGATCCCCATCCCGCCGGCGTGCAAAGCTGACCGGGTGGGACTTCGTGACGGAGATGGATGGGTGGCCTGCTTCTGCGGGCGCCCGCATTGGGGCCTCTACGGCGCGGCGGGCCTGCTGCTCATACGCACCGAGGGCGACCATCCCGAGGTCCTGCTGCAACTGCGGGCGGCCTGGACCCACGGTGGGGGCACCTGGGCCCTGCCCGGCGGAGCGCTGGACTCCCACGAGGACCCCGTCACCGCCGCCGCCCGCGAAGCCTGGGAGGAAGCGGGCATCGACCCCACGGTGCTCGATGTCAAGGGCATCTTCAGCGATGACCATGGCAACTGGCGCTATGACACCGTCATCGCCCACTGCATCGGGGACGCCAAGGCTTATGAAGCCAACGCCGAATCCGATGAGCTTCGCTGGGTCGAGCTCGACGCGGTGGCCGGGTACGACCTGCACCCCGGGCTGGCAGCATCGTGGGAAGAGATCCTGCCCCACGTGAAAGGAACCCTGGGCTGAGACTGGCACCAGGCAGAGACTGGGCCGCAGAGACTGGGTGGCAGCGGCGGGACCAACGACACGCCACCCGGACCCCGTTCGACCCTGGACGCGTCGCCCCGGTCGGTCGAAGGTGACATGCATGCAGCCCAACCAGGCCCCGCGTTTGGAAGTGCTCGACTACGACGAATGCACCCGATTGCTGTCCGTGGCCGTGATCGGTCGGTTGGCGTGGGTCGGGCCCGCCGGCCCGTTGCTGGTCCCCGTGAACTTCCGCTGGACCGGCACCGCGATCCACATCCGCACCGATCCCGGAGCCCGTCTCCCCGAGATCATCGGCCATCCGGTGGCGTTTGAGATCGATGAGCTGGACCCCGACCGTCAGGTGGGGTGGAGCGTGGTCGTGACCGGCCCGGCGCAGCTTGGCGATGTCGACCCGGCCGCCGAGTCATTCCGGCCCTGGGCACCAGGCAGCAAGTCGCTCTGCGTTGAGGTGGTACCGCTGCACATCTCCGGCCGACGCCTCGTTGCGGCAGCGGCACGGGGTCCATCGCCCGGTAACGAACCCCCCGACCCACGCGAGCCAGCAGACCGAAATCCGTTCTGGCGCATGTCGGCCTACAGCTGATGACCGCGGACCGGGACGGGGTCCTGACCGTGACCCCCAACCCGGCACTCGATGTGGCCACCCAGGTGCCGGTGCTGGAGCCGGACCGCAAGCTGGCCTGCAGCGTCCCCCGTCTCGACGCCGGCGGTGGCGGGATCAACGTGGCCCGGGTGGTCGGGCAGCTTGGGCACCGCGCCACCGCGGTGTTCACCAGCGGTGGGCACACCGGCCAGCGATTGGAGCAACTGCTGGCTGATGCCACGACCAACGGCGCGCACAACCACGGTGCCATGACAGGGGTGGCGGTCCCCATCGCCGGGGAGACCCGCGAGAACATCACCGTCACCGAAGCCTCCAGTCGGCGGCAGTTCCGCCTCGTGCTACCCGGACCGCACCTCGCCGCCGGGGAGTGGTCCGATCTACGAGCCCAGGTGACGGCCCGGGCGCCATCCCATACCCTGAGCGTGCTGTCGGGCTCGTTTCCCACTGATGCTGACGCTGACGCCGACATCGATTCGGTGAGTTCCCTACTGGAGGCACTGCGCATGAACAGTGCCCTACTGGTCGTTGACACGTCGGGTCTGGCACTCCGACTCGCCGCCGGGGTCGGGGCCGAAGTGCTCAAGCCCAGCCTCAACGAGCTCGAGGGGTTCATCGGTTCCACGCTTCGTGGCGCGGCTGAGATCGTCACCGCCGCCCGTCGCCTGCTCGATAGCGGCGCGAACGACGCCGTGGTGGTGTCCCTGGCAGCCTCCGGTGCGATCCTGGTGCAACGGGGTGACAAGCGGGCCTGGCAGGTGCACGCTCCGCCGGTGCGGGTGGTTTCCACCGTTGGCGCCGGCGACAGCCTGGTGGGTGCGCTCTGCGTCGCCCTGCTCTCCGGGCAATCCACACTGGATGCCGTACGGTATGGTGTGGCCGCCGGCACCGCGGCGGTGCTCACACCGGGCCCCGGACTGTGCGAGCCGGCCGACATTGAGCAGCTTCACCAGCAGGTGGGGTTCACGCCCATCCACTGAAGCCCTGCTACCGTACCAGTCGGTACCGTCTCATCCGGTACCGTCTCATCCGGTACCGTACCGAACGCGGCCGTCGCGGCTGTGGTAGCCGCCCCGTACCGCGCCGGCGGCGGTGTCCCCGAAGAAGGGGGCAAAGCTGGCCGGCAGCGGGCGACTGTTCGGTAACGCCAACCAGATGCGAAGCAGGTGCCGCCGGCGCGCCGGCTCCGGCCAGTCCTCGAAGGCGGTGCGCAGATGGAACGTGGTGTGGTTGTTGCAGAACACCATGGCGCCGGGTTCGAAGTGTCGTTCAACGGAGAACTGCGGCTCGCGGGCCAGCGCGCACAACTCGTTGACGGCCTCGATCTGGCGGGCGCTGACGGTAAACGGTTGGTACAGCACCTCGAGCAGCTCAGGCCGGCGGCGGGCCAGCTCGTCATGGATGGCGACGGAGCTGGCAAAGCGGCTGGTACCCCCGGAGCGTGCCACCTGCAGGAAGAAGAGGCCACTGCAATCCGCCACGTCGGAGTGGAAGCCCAGCTCCACGTTGGAGGTGTAACCCCGCCCGGACTTACCCGAGATACCGGTACCAAGGTCGCGGACGTCGCCGATGACATCACCCCGCCAGCTCTGCGGGACCGGGGTGCCGATCGCGATGGACAGCAGCCACCAGATGGCCCGCAGCTCCTCGGTGTTGAATCGTTGCACGGGGAACCCGGTCAGAGCCGAGACCCCGGGCCCCTCAACCAGGTCCTCCCGCAGCCGTGACACCGTCGATCGAAGCGCCTCCGAGGTGACCAGATCGGCGGAGGCCACATCAAGATCGAGCCCTGGCGAGCGCTGGCGCAAGGCGTCCAGTGCACCGACCAACCCCTCGACCTCACCATCGTCGATGCGCTCGGCACCACCGACCTTGAGACTCAAGCTCGGAACCCAGCCAGGCCGCCGACCCACCGATCTCAATGATCTCGCGGGTGTCGCGGGTGTCGCGGGTGTCGCGGGTGTTGCCGGTGTCGCCAACGCCAGCGCTTTCCTCGATGCGGGCTGCTCCTTCGATGCTCACTGCCGGAGCGTACCGTCACGCTAGCGACACTGACATCGCGGACGCGTCCACCGTCAGGCCGACCGGTACCGCGGGGCCCGCGGCCTAACGTGTGGCGGCATGCAGCCCACCAAGCCGACCGGCGGGCGGGTATCGCTGCTGAGAACTCGTGCCCGGCGCGTCGTGGCCATCCTCACCGTGGGGGTCGTACTGGTCGGTATCGGGACGGTCTGGCTGATGAGGGCGTCGCGGCTGATCCCAGCATCGGCTTTCCGAACTGGCTCCGGGTGGTGGTTCATGAGTGGGGAGGCCACCTTGAGGCACGGCTCCTTCAACGACGCTGTTGACGAACCGGCGAGTGAGCCGCAGGTTTGAACAAAGGAATCCACCGATTGGCAGGCGTTGTGGACGCGACCTGTCAGACAGCCCGCCCGCAACCCGACGCATAGGGTCTGAGCCGTGCCCGAAACGGTGGAACTGCGAGGCGAGCTCGGGCTACGGCTGGCGGCGGACGCCTACGGCCCCGCAGATGGCGATCCGGCACTGTTTTTCCATGGCTCTGGACAGACCCGCCAGTCATGGGGTCACGCCGCTGAAGCGCTGGCCGAACAGGGTTGGCGGGTGCACACAGTGGATCACCGGGGCCACGGTGACAGCGAGCGCTCCCCCACCGGCGCCTACGAGCACGGGGACGTGGCCAACGACATCATCGCCATCTGCGCCGCGCTGCACCGCCCGCCGCTGGTGATCGGGGCCTCCCTCGGGGGTGGGGCGGCGCTGATGGCTCTGGGCAAGGCCACCCCACCGACCTACCGGGCACTGATCCTGGTCGACATCGCCCCCACCGTGGACATGAACGGGGCCAAGCGCATCGTGGCGTTCATGGCGGCCAACCCGAACGGCTTTGCCAGCCTGGAGGAGGCGTCGGTGGCCATCGGCGTCTACCGCGGTATCGGCAAGGGCGCCCCGAGCCCGGCGGGGCTGCACCGGGTGTTGCGCCAAGGAACCGACGGCCGCTGGCGCTGGCATTGGGATCCTCGCCTGCTCGACAGCCGCCGGGTCTGGCTGGCCGACCCCGCCGCGGCGCTCGCCGCCCAGGATCGCATGCGGGACGGGATGCTGGCCGGCGCCCGTACCCTGCAGGCGCCCACCCTGCTTGTGCGGGGCGGCATCAGCGACGTGGTCAGCCCCGACGCGGCACGCGAATTGGTCGCAGCCATCCCCCACGCCCGTTACGTGGATGTCACCGAGGCCGGGCACATGGTGGCCGGGGACCGCAACGATGCCTTCACCGCTGAGGTCATGCGCTTCGCCGCCTCGCTCAGGTAGCACCCATCACGACCACCGCGAGCGATGAGGCCAGTGACGGAGTACCGTGCAGGCATCCGCCGCGGTGACCGCGGCGTTCACCCTGGGGGGTTCGAACATGAGCTATGACCTGGTGGTTCGCAACGGAACCGTGGTCGACGGATCGGGCATGGCCGGCTACCGGGCCGATGTGGGAGTGCGCCACGGCCGCATCGCCGCCATCGGGCGCCTGAAGGAGCGGGGTCAGCAGGAGATCGACGCCGAAGGTCACGTGGTGTCACCCGGCTTCATCGACGGCCATACCCACATGGACGCCCAGATCGCCTGGGATCCGCTGGGCACCTCTTCCTGCTGGCACGGCGTCACCAGCGTGGTCATGGGCAACTGTGGTTTCACGCTGGCCCCAGCTCGGGCCCACCAGCGTGACCTGGTGGTCCGCAACCTGGAGCGGGCCGAGGACATCTCTGCTGACGCCATGGCCGCCGGGATCACGTGGACTTGGGAGACGTTTCCGGAATACCTCGATGCGCTCGACCGACTGCCCAAGGGCATCAACTACGCCGGCTACGTGGGTCACTCCGCCCTGCGCACCTGGGCCATGGGCGAGCGGGCGTTCGAGGAGCCCGGCAACGCCGATGATCTGGAAATCATGGCCCGGGAGCTGCGTGACTCGTTGCGGGCGGGGGCCATCGGGTTCACCACCTCCCGCACCTTCAACCACCAGACCTCCGACGATCGCCCGGTGGCCTCCCGCCTGGCCACCTGGGATGAAGTGGCGGCGCTGGTCACCGTCATGGGGGACACCGGGGCCGGGATCTTCGAGATCGCCGGCGAGGACGTGGGCCGCGACCCCCAGCGCCAGGCCGATTACAACGGTCGCCTGCGGGAGCTGGCGGTGCGCACCGGGGTGCCGATCACGTTCGGGGTGGCGTCGGGCCGGCGGTCCCTGGGCGAGCACCTGACGCTCTTGAACCTGTTGGATCAAACCTCCGCCGAGGGGGGCCGCATGTTCGGCCAGGCCCACGCCCGGGAGTTCAACCTGGTCCTGTCGTTCAAGACCCAGATCCCCTTCGACGCCCTGGCCGAATGGAAGGAGTTCCGCTCCTGGCCGCTGGACGAGCAGCGCACCGCCCTACGGGACCCCTCCATGCGGGCCAAGTTGCTGGCCGCAGCCAAGGACGGATCGTGGCCCAAGGGGGTGGGCGCGGAGGCCCGCAAGCCGGATTACGACTGGATCCGGGTGATGGACACCTCGATGCCGCCGTTCCGCAGCGTGGCCCAGGTGGCCGCCGAGCGGGGGGTTGATCCCGCTGAGTGCATGATCGATTTGGCGGTGGAGAGCAACTTCGAGCAGTTCTTCCTGCAGCCCATCCTCAACGGCGATCAAGACGTGGTCTTGGAGATCCTGCGCCACCCGCGGTGCATCCCCACCTTCTCCGATTCCGGGGCCCATGTCAGCCAGCTCATGGATAGCTCCATTCCCACCCACTTCCTGGGGCACTGGACCCGTGAGCGTCAGGCGTTCACCGTGGAGGAAGCCGTCCGCAAGCTCACCTCCCTACCGGCCGGCATGTGGGGCTTCCACGACCGGGGTCTGCTGCGAGAGGGCATGGTGGCGGACCTGTGCGTGTTCGATCCGGCCACGGTGGGCCCGGCCATGCCGTCGGTGGCCCATGACCTACCCGGTGGCGCCACCCGCCTGGTGCAGAAGTCCGTCGGCATCCGCAACACCGTGGTCGCCGGCGAGATTCTCACCGAAAACGGCGAACATACCGGAGCGTATCCAGGCCAGGTCCTTCGAGGCCCGCTCGCTCGCCGCAGCTAACCCACTTGAGGTGCCGGCGGCCACGTCGGGCCGAGCTCAGATCTCGACGTGGCTGCCGACCTCGAAGACCCGGTCCGCAGGGAGGTTGAAGAACCGGCTGGCACTGGCGGCGCCGCGCATGAGGATCACGAAGAGGTGTTCCAGCACCGGATGCATGCCCTTTTCGTCGCTCTGGATGATGGACTCGCGACCGATGAAATAGGTGATGGAGTCGAGGTCCAGCCGTACCCCATCGATGTTCAGTTCGGACAACGCCGCGGGCACATCGGGATCTTCCATGAAGCCGAAGGTCAGGATCACCTGATGCACCCGGGAATCGAGCCTGGTGACCTCACAGCGCTGGTCGTTGGGGACCCGCGGAGTGTCCGCGGTGACCACCGCGAGGAGCAGCGTGGTGTCGTGCAACACCTTGTTGTGACGGAGGTTGTTGACCAACGCCGGTGGAGCCATGCCGGCCTCTTTGAACATGAACACTGCGGTGCCATGGACCGCCACGGCATCGGCGGACTCGGCGAGGACCTGTGGCACGGTGCGCTCGGCCCGGCGGATGCGCGCCGCCACCAACTGCCGGCCCCGCCGCCAGGTGGCCATCTGCACCAGCAGACCAAGGGCGACGAGCAACGGGAACCAACCGCCGGCGGGGATCTTGGGCACGTTGGCGGCGAGAAAGGCACTGTCGACCAACAGCAAGGGCGTCACCACCAACGTGGCCTTGGTCCACGACCAACCCCATTGGTTGCGGGCCACCACGAAGAAGATGATCGAGGTGATGGCCATGGTGGTGGTGACCGCGATCCCGTAGGCCGCAGCCAGGTTGGTGGATGACTGGAAACCCAACACCAGCCCAACGCAGCCGATCATCAGCGCCCAGTTGACCAACGGGACGTAGACCTGGCCGTGCTGATCATGAGAGGTATGGCGCACCTGCACGCGGGGCAGATAGTCCAGTTGCACCGCCTGGACCGTCAGTGAAAAGGCACCGGAGATGAGCGCCTGGGAGGCGATGACGGAGGCCATGGTGGCCAAGATGGCCAGCGGCGTCACACCCCAGGCGGGGGCCAGCCGGTAGAACGGGCTCTCGATGGCTTCCGGATCGGAGATGAGCAAGGCGGCCTGCCCGAAGTAGTTGCAGACCAGACCCGGTAGCACGATGCCGTACCACACCAGCGTGATGGGCCGACGTCCGAAGTGGCCCATGTCGGCATAGAGCGCCTCACCGCCGGTGACGACGAGGAAGATGCTGCCGAGCGCCAGGAACCCCTTCATCGGTTCGGCTTGGAACAACTGCACGATGTGGATCGGGTTGATGGCCCGCAGCACGCCGGGATGACGCACGATCTGGTTGAGGCCCAAGACGCCGAGCGTGACGAACCAGACCACCATGATGGGTCCGAACACCCGTCCCACCGCTGCGGTGCCGCGTTCTGCACCGCGAACAGCGCAACCAGGATGACGCAGGACACCGGCAGCACCCAGTCGGCAAACGCCGCTGAGGCCACCTCAAAGCCTTCCACCGCGCTGAGCACCGAGATGGCGGGTGTGATCAACCCGTCCCCGTACAACAACGCGGTGCCAAACACCCCCAGCATCACCAGACCCGCGATCTGCCGGCTGCTACGGGCGGTGTGCATCACCAGCGCGGTGAGCGCCAAGATCCCGCCCTCACCACGGTTGTCCGCCCGCATGACCAGCGCCAGGTATTTGACCGAGATGATCACGATCAACGCCCAGAAGGCAATGGAGGCCACCCCCAGGGCGTTGGTCTCCACCACGGGAAGGTCCTGGTGATCGAACGCTTCACGAAAGGCGTATAGCGGGCTGGTGCCGATATCGCCAAACACCACCCCCAGCGCTCCGAGGGCCAACGCCCCCATGCTCACCGTCGATTTGCCATCATGATGGGTGGAGGCGCTCATGCTGGCGTCACTCTATGATCCCCGCCTGGCGCAACGTGGCACGCTGAGCTTCGGTGGCGCCAATGAGGTCCAGGATCTCCTCCGTGTGCTGGCCACTTTCCGGAGCGGGCCGTCGCACCCTGGTGGGCGTGCGGGCGAACTTGATGGCCGGACCGGTAATGGGAACAGTTCGCCCGCCGCTGAGCACCGTCGGTTGCAGCATGTCGCGTTCCCGGAGATGCTCCAGTTGGGAAGCTTCTCTGAAGGAGTTGATGCGGGCCGCGGCCAGCCCGGCGTGGTGCAACGCAGCCAGCCTGCCCTCAACGTCGGCCTCGGCGCACCAGCGCGCCACCACCTGATTCACTGCGTCCCGGTTGGCCAGCCGCTCGAGGTTGGTGGCATAACCGGGGGCGTGGGCCAGATCCTGGCGGTTCATCAGCCCGCACAGCACCTGCCAATGACGGTCCAAGATCATGGCCAGATACAGGTGGCCGTCCTGGCAGGCGTAGCTGTTGGTGGGACAGGACGCCGCCACCTCGCTACCCAAACGGGGTAGCTCCCCGCCCATGGCCCCGAGCGTCAGCAACCCGTTGGACTGGAACAGCAAAGAATCCAGTAGCGACACGTCGACATGCTGTCCTTCGCCGGTGGCGTTGCGATGGTGCAACGCTGCCAGGGCACCCATCGCCCCGTGCATCCCGGCCAGATCGTCAGCGAGGAAGGTAGGGGCCTTGGTGGGCCCATCGGCCGGCGTGCCGTTGAGCGCCATCCAACCACTGGCGGCCTGCGCGGCGGGATCGTATCCGGCGCGATCCGACCAGGGGCCGAACTGACCCCACCCCGAGCAGGATACGTACACGATGTCGGGCTTCACCGCCTGGCAATGCTGGTAGCCCACACCCCAGTCGGCCATGGTGCCGGGCTTGAAGTTCTCCAACACGATGTCCGCCCCGGCGGCCAACTGCAAGAAGATGTCACGGCCTTCGACTCGGCGCAGATCCAATGACAGGCTGCGCTTGTTGCGGTTCACGGTTTGATGGGACAGGGCAATCGGCTTGTGGTCAGCAGGCTCGGCAGCGGGTGGCTCGGCCGGGTCGGGCAGGAACGGTGGCCAGGTGGAGCTTTGCAGGCCCGGCAGATCCACCCGGATGACATCGCAGCCCAGATCACCCAGGATGGCGCCCATCATCGGCCCGGCCCACGCGGTGGTGGCCTCCACCACCTTGACGCCGTGCATTGGGCCGTCTCGGTCGTTGCGAGCGTGTCGATAGAACTCGACTTTGTCCATGGCCGGGAACCTTAGGAAACCGCGGTCACCGGCGCCGAGTGTTGACGCCGGTGACGGACCATCAACAACCGCGATCAGCGGCGGTCGGGACCGCTGCGTAACAACGAGCCGGCCAACGCGCCGGTGTGTTCGCCCGATTCCATGAACACCTTGCCGTTGACCAAGGTGTAGTCGTACCCGGTGGCCTTCTGCACCAGGCGACCAGCGCCGCCGGGGAAATCACGCACATAGTCGGGCATACCGAGGGTCATGTTGTCGAGATCGATGACGTTGACATCGGCGTAGGCCCCCGGGCGCAGCACGCCGCGGTCGGTGATCCCGAACAGTTCCGCGGTGTCGCTGGTGAGGCGGCGAATGGCGTCTTCCACGGTGAAGGTCTGGCGATCACGCACCCAGTGGGTCAGGAACCAGGTGGGCTGGCTGGCGTCCATGATCTGGCCGACATGCGCCCCGGAGTCCGCCAGGCCCAACACCACCAAGGGGTTGGTCAGCATCTCCTCGATGGCGTCGAAGCCGGGGTTCAACAACGGATGGTTGAAATAGGCGTTGCCACCGGCGGCCACCATGATGTCCATGTACGCCTCAGCCATGGTGACGCCCCGGGCCGCTGCCAGCGCCGGCAGGGACATGGTGGGATCCGGGCGATAGTCCGGGTGGGGACCGCTCAGCAAGTAGTGACGGTCCAGATCAGCGGCGTAGGGTCCGTTGGCTTCGGCCTGGGCGATGAGCTCGGCCCGTCGGGTGGGGTCCCGGTAGGCCGCCAGCTTGTCCGCCACGGACCATTCCCGCATGGCCTTCCACGCCGGGTTGCGGTCGAAGGGGCTGCGGATGTTGGCCCCGAACAGGATGCCGATGCCCCGGGCGGTGGACTGCGGGCGAACGTTGGCGCCCTGGGCGTTCTGTGCCGCGGTGAACTCGATGATCTTGCGGTATTGCTCCGGCAGGTGCGGAAACTGGAAGAAGGCGAACGTCAACGGGCGACCGCTGGCCCGGGACACGTCGCTCATCCATTGCACCTCGGCGCGGGCCTTGTCCCAGTTCTCGGCGCTGTCGGTCTCGAAGCGGGGCACCACCTCGTACACGCCCCGGCCGTATTTGCGCAGCGGGTCCGCCAGCGCCAGCAGCTCGTCGGGCAGGGCGAAGGTCCCCGGCACCGGACGACCGTCGGGGACGCGGTGGCCCAGCACCCGGGAACTTGAGAAACCCAGGGCGCCGGCGGCCATGGCGTCATCGACGGTTTTCACCATCACCGCCAGCTCATCGGCGCTGGGGTGGGCGTCACGGTCGATGGAGCGTTCACCCATGGCGTAGAACCGCACCGCGCAGTGACCGACCATACCGCCCAGGTTGATACCTTTCGGCATGGCGTCCAGCGCGTCGTAGTACTCGCCGTAGGTGTGCCAGTTCCAGTCCAGGCCCTCCATGATGGAACTGGCGGGAATGTCTTCCACCGACTCCATCAGGTTGGCCAACAGCTGATGGTCACCAGGTTTGACGGGGGCGAAGGTGACCCCGCAGTTGCCAACCACCACCGAGGTCACCCCGTGCCAGCACGACGAGGAGCACTTGGGGTCCCAAGCCACCTGGGCGTCAAGGTGGGAGTGGATGTCCACGAACCCCGGGGTGACCAGGCGACCCTCCGCATCGATGGTGCGCTTGGCGGCCACTCCGGACAGGTTGCCGACCTCGGTGACCCGATCCCCGACGATGCCCACGTCGGCCACGCGGCCCACGGCGCCGGTGCCGTCATGGACCGTGCCACCCTTGATGATGATGTCGTAGCTGCTCACGCGCTCCCCCGGTGTCTGTATGGATCGGCGGATCCGTTGCCATTCTGGCCGGCCCGACGCCGATCGGACCACAACGGTGGCCAAAGATTGGCGAGTTCCTCCCGCTCGGATGTCACACCAGAACATTTCGTCATGCAACGCTGCAGGTGAGGGCTTCGACGAATGCCGCGTGGTCCGCGGGGGGCACAGAATTCGCCAATGTTGCGGAGCCGCGGCCCGATCGGTGCGAAACTGGGCCCGGCAAGCACCGGACATCAGGGGGATTTCATGAGTGCGTACTCCATCATCGACGTCGACACCCACGTCACCGAGACCCCGGACACCTGGGTCAGCCGGGTTCCGTCCCAGTTCCGGGACAAGGTTCCGTACGTGGACGTGGACAAGCACGGCCGGCAGTGCTGGTACCTCAACGGCGAGCGGATGTCCATCATCGGTCTGACCGCCACCGCCGGCCGGGGCGACATGATGAACTGGCCCGCCACCTTCGATGACATGCACCCCGGGGCCTATGACCCCAAGGCCCGCCTGCAATACATGGACGAGATGGGCATCTGGGCCATGGTGATGTACCCCAACGTGGCCGGCTTCGGGAACCAGCAGTTCCTGCGGCTCAAGGACCCCGAGCTGATGCTGGCCTGCGTGGAGGCCTACAACGACTGGCAGACCGAATGGGCCTCGGCCGATTCCCGTCGCCTGCTGCCCATCACATCCACCCCGTTCTGGGATGTTGAGGCGTCGGTTCGTGAGGTGCGCCGATGCGCCGAGATGGGCCACCGGGGCATCCTGTTCACCGGTGAACCCCAGGCCTTCGGGCAGCCGTTCATGGGCGACCGACATTGGGATCCGCTGTGGGAGACCGCCGTTGAGTTGAACTTGCCCGTCAGCTTCCACATCGGTTCAGGCAACATGGAAGCCGGGCTGGGCGCAGCCAAGATGGCCACTTACGGGCGCATGAGCACGTTCACGTCCGGTTCGGTGGACATTTTCTTCAAGAACGGCTTCCAGTTGTCCGAGCTGCTGTTGTCGGGCATCTTCGTGCGCTTCCCCGAGATCCAGTTCGTGTCGGTGGAGTCCGGCATCGGCTGGATCCCCTTCGCGCTGGAGGCCCTCGACTACCAGTTCCAGGGCAACCGGGTCTTCGAAGAGCACCCCGAGTTCGACCGGCTGCCATCGGAGTACTTCGCCACCAACGTGCACGCCTGTTACTGGTTCGAGCAGATCGCCCCCCGCCGCCTGATCGACAAGGTTGGCGTGGACCGCATCATGTTCGAGACCGATTTCCCCCATCCCACCTGCCTCTACGGTCAGGACGTGCACGACCGCATCGCTACCGGCCTCGGTGACAGCGACGAGGAAACCCGCCACAAGATCCTCTGGGCCAACGGGCAGAAGCTGTACAAGGTGACGGACCCCACGCCCGCTGATGAGGCCAAGGTCGCCGTCGCCGCCAGTTGAACGAGCGGGGTAGCGTCCAGCTCATGGACCGGCCGCTTTCCGATGTTGTCGTACTGGACCTGACCCGGGCGTTGGCCGGGCCCATCGCCAGCCGGCTGTTGGCCGATCTGGGCGCTGAGGTCATCAAGATCGAGCCGCCGGATGGGGACCTGACCCGGGCCATGACCCCCCGGGTGGGCGGCATCTCGGCGTACTACGTGCATTACAACGCCGGCAAGCAATGCCTCTCCGTGGATCTGACCAACCCCGAAGGCCGGGATCTGTTCTTGCGCCTGGTGGAGCGGGCCGACGTGGTGCTGGAGAACTACCGGCCGGACGTGATGAGCCGGCTGGGGTTGGGCTACGACGTGTTGTCGGCCCGCAACCCCCGCATCATCCTGGCCTCCATCAGCGGCTGGGGTCACGGCAACTCACGTTCGTTGCAGGGGGCCTACGCCTCCGCCATCCATGCCGAGGCCGGCATCACCGAGATGGTGGCCCGCCGCCGGGGCGAGAGCGACGCCCCCCGCAACGATCCCATGTCCCATTCCGATACGTATGGTGGGCTCCACGCGTTGGCGGCGTTGCTGGCGGCGTTGCACATGCGCAACCGCACCGGCGTGGGTCAGGCGGTGGAGGTGTCCATGGCCGAGTCCACGCTCATGGTCAACGACCTGTCCAGCTCCGAGCTGAGTGGGCAGGACCCCGCCTCAGGGTTCCGGGCCGGGCAGAACTGGTCCGGAATCTACCGGCTCCGTACCGGTCGGTTTGTGAACCTCACCATCGATGCCACCACCGACGGCGGCTTCGGGGTGTTCGTCACCGCCACCGGTCACAGCGAATGGCGCGAGGATCCCCGTTTCGCCACCGCCGAGCTGCGCAACGTGAACCGGGCCGCGCTGCAAGAGCTGATCGGACAGTGGGTGGTCAACTTCGACAGCGCCGCCGAGGTGGAAGAGGCCATTGGCGTGTCCACCGTGTTGGCTGCCGAGGTGCGCACGGTACCGGAGCTGGCGGCCACCGAATGGGCCGCGGAACGGGGCGCCTTCGTGCCCATCGACGTCGGTCAGGGCGAAGAGGTGGTCGTCCCGCAATCCCCGTGGCGCTTCAGCGACGCCGACTCCGGGGTACAGCCCATCGTCGGCTACCGGGGCGAGCACAACCGCGACATACTGCAGCGCATGTTAGGCCTGGCCGACGCCGAGGTGGACCGTCTCGAGGCTGAAGGGGTGCTGTCGGACCGGGTGCCGGGCTGGCGCCGAGGAGACTGACCCGCCCCGAACGGTGGACGTGCCCACGCTGAACGCCGGCCACCAGCTACGTCGTGCTGGTCGAGTGGTCCCTTGACGCTGTGGCAACTGCGGACGGGTGGACCTGGCGGCGGGGTCGGGCCCGTGCCAGCATCATGAACCCCGTCAATCGGGAGATCACGCTCGCCTCGAGGGATCGATCGAGACGCGGCCCGACACGGTGCATCCAGCGAACGACGGGTGACGCCCGCCGCGCCCCGAGGACCCGCTCACCCATCATCTCCAACGTGCGCACCGGGATGTTGCGGATGCCGTACACCCCGTCCACCTCGAACCGCCATGCAAGCTCGCGGCGCAACTCCCGCGCCGTCTGCCGTCGGTAGTAGATCTCCTGGCCGTACAGATGGGCACCTTCTCGGGCTCCTCGATTGCCCCGCAGCCGCCACAGCCGGAACACCCAGCTGTAGTTCAAGGTCGAGAGCACCAACTGGCCGTCGGGGTGGAGCACCCGGGCCAGCTCCTCAATCAACAGCTGACGGTCTTCCGCTCGCAGCAGGGGATACACCCCGGCGGACACCACGCCCCCCAGGCACCCGCTGCGTATGGGCAATCGTCGAGCATCGGCGTGAATGGCCAACACCGAACCTTCGCCACACTCCCGTACCACCCGACGGAGGTTTTCCCGGCTGTAATCCAATGCCAGCACCTGGTGGCCGGTGTGTCGCTGCAACGCCGCGGTCATGCGACCGGTGCCGCAACCATGGTCCAAGGTGACGGGCAGCGGCAGGACCAGCGGTGCCGCCAGGCGTCCAACGGTGGCGGGGATCTCCACTTCGTCGGTGTAGCGAGCAAACCCCTCGGCGTAGCGATCGGATTCGGCGTCCCAGCTCGCCGCGCTTTCCTCCACCTGTCCGAGAAAGGAGATGATGCCGTCCTCATCGATGGGGTAGCGCGCCTGGCACTGGGCGCACTGCAACGTACCGCCGACCGAGCGCAGTTGCCCAAGCTCCACCGGACACGCCAAGAACTCCAGAAGGTCTTCCACCCCGTCCTCCCCGACTGCGGTACCGCAGCCGAGGTTAGACGCCGGGCCTGGCCGGCACCGGGCTCCGATAGCCTGCCCCGCCGAGCCGGCTCGGACGGGCCGGTGCTTCCCGCCCACCCCGAGGTCGCCGTGCTGTCCTGCTACCGCATCCTGGATCTGACCGACGATCGGGGGGACTTCGCGGGGCTCCTGCTGGCTCAGCTGGGTGCTGAAGTCATCGCCGTGGAGCCGCCGGAGGGTGGCGGTCGACGCCAACGGGGACCGTGGGCGGAGGGCGTGGCGGGACCAGATCGCAGCCTCGGGCACTGGGCCTACAACCGGGGCAAGGCATCGGTGGTGCTGCAGGGAACGAGCCAACTGGAGGATCTGCTGACGCTGGCCGCGGGAGCCGACGTGCTGATCGAGTGTGGCGCCATCCCCCTGGACCTGGACTCGTTGCGCCGGGTCAATCCCAGCCTCATCACCGTGACGTTGAGCCCCTTCGGTGGCGATGGTCCCAAGGCCGGTTGGGCCGCCACCGATCTCACGTTGGACGCCGCCAGCGGCCGGCTGGCGCTCACCGGCGACAGCGACCGGCCGCCGGTGCGCATCTCGGCGCCGCAGGTGTGGGCCAACGCCGGGGCCGAGGCCGCCGCCGCCATCACCGTGGCGTTGTTCGAGCGGGGCCGATCCGGGATGGGTCAGCACCTCGACGTGTCAGCCCAGGAGGCCATGATCCTGGCTGCGCAGAGCTGGACCGCCCCAGCGCTGGTTGGCCGACCCTCGGTGCAACGGGTGGCGGGCGGGGCGCTGCTGCTGGGCTGCCGATTCCGTTTCGTCTATGAGGCCGCTGACGGACATGTGACCTTGGGGGTGTTGCCGGGTTCCATGACGGGTCCGTTCGTGAACCGGTTGCTGGCGGTGATGGCTGAATGCGGCGAGTGCCCGCCCGATCTGCTGGCGGAGGATTGGGTTGACATGGCGGCCCGCTACCCGGTCGAGGATCTGGCCCCGATCGTGGCCCGCACCCTTGACGCGGTGGAGGCGTTCGTGGCTCGGCGCAGCACCAGCGAACTGTTCGCCATCTCGCTGGAGCGCCACCTGCTGGTCATGCCTCTGGCCACACCGGCAGACGTGTTGGCCTCCCCGCAGCTGCAGGTCCGGGCGTTCTGGGATTCGTTGTCGGGAGCGGAGCTGGGCCTTGCCGATGCCGACCGTTCCGTGCGCTTTCCCGGGCCCTTCGCGGCGCTTACCAACGCGCCGTTGCACCGCTTGGGCCCACCACCCGGGCTCGGCCAGGACAACCATCGCTTGGTCGGACCGGAGGCCGCGCCCCGCCAACCGGATCTGGGAGGTCCCCCGACGTTCGGCCGGGCCTGGCGTCACAACCACACAGGCACCGACACCGACACCGACACCGACACTGACACCGACAAGTACGGCGAGCGTGCCCTGGAGGGCATCCGGGTGGTGGATCTGACGTGGGTCTACGCGGGTCCCTTCGCCACCCGCTGGCTGGCCTACGAGGGTGCCGAGGTGATCCGGGTCGAGTCCACCCACCGGGTTGATCAGGTGCGCGGCGCCGGCCTGCCTCGTGACGGTCTGGGCGGGCCGGAGGATTCCACCGGCTGGCACAACGTGAACGCCGACAAGCTGAGCTTTCAGTTGAACCTGGCGGTGCCCGAAGCCCGTCAATGTCTGCTCGACCTCGTGGCCCGGGCCGACGTTCTGGTGGAAAGCTTCGCCCCCGGGGTGTTGGACCGGCTCGGTCTGGCGCCCGATGTGCTGCGAGCCGACAACAGTGAATTGATCCACGTGTCCACGTCGTTGTTCGGTCACAGCGGACCGCTGTCGAAGGTGCCGGGGTTCGGGAACATGGGCGCCGCCGCCGGAGGGTTCTACGCGCTGACCGGCTGGCCCGACCGTCTGCCGGCCGGTCCCTACCTGGCGTACACCGATGCCACCTCACCCCGGCTGACCGTGGCCCTGATCGTGGCCGCCCTCGATTGGCGGCGCCGCAGCGGGAAGGGCACCCGCATTGACTTCTCCCAGATCGAGGGCGGGGTCCACTTCCTCACCCCGGCGGTGTTGGCGGCGGAGATCAACGGCGAGAACCTGGCCCGGTTGGGAAACGACGATCCCCACTACGTCCCTCACGGTATCTACCCGGCGCTCGGCGAGGACCGGTGGGTGGCCCTGGCTTGCCGGGACGATACCGACTGGCATGTTCTGTGTGACTGGTTGGGCCGCGCCGATCTGGCCGGGTTGGCTCTCAAGGACCGCCGGGCCCGCCAGGGTGAGCTGGACCAGATCATTTGGAACTGGACCGCGGTATGGGAGCCCCAGGCATTTCAGCAGGAGGGGCAAGCCCGGGGTTTGGCGGTTCATCAGGTGCAGAACAGCCCCGAATGCATCGCCGACCCGCAGCTGGTTTTCCGCCAACATTACGTCAAGGTCGACCATCCCGACTATGGCTTCTCGTGGGCGGAGCAGTTCGGCGTGCGGGCCTCACGCACCGGCCGCTTACCGCAGCGGGCCGGGCCGTGCTGGGGACAGCACAACGAGTACGTGTTGAACGAGGTGCTCGGTTACGACGCCGATCAGATCGCGAACCTCGTGATCGCCGGCGGATTGGAGTAACCAAGACCAAAGGACACGGTCTACCGTACCGTACCGTACCGTACCTCAGAGGTTGCGGCGCAGCAGTGAGTGGACCCGCTCCCAGTGCAGCTCTGAGGCAGCCCGGTTGTAGCGCTCCCCGCCGGGAGGGGCATAGCCGTGCAGGGCCTCGGTCAACCAGTCCAACGTGTAGCGCACCCCGGCTGCTTCCAACGCCGCACGCATGACGGGCACCGTTTCCGGCGGGGCGGTGGGGTCGTTGTCGCACCAACCGAGATACACCTCGGCTTCGACGGAATCCAGGTTGCGGTGTGGAGAATCGTCGGTGTCTTTGACCAACCAGGCGCCGTGGATGGAGGCCACCGCCGCCACCCGCTGAGGCATGGCCCGGGCTGCGGCGATGACCAGCCCACCGCTCATGCAGAATCCGACCGCGCCGATCTTGGCGGTACCGCCGCGCGCCGCGGGATCGGCGTCCGCCACCGCCAGCAGGGCGTCGATGTCGCTGAGGATGTTGGTGGGATTCACCTGGCCCATCAACTCACGGCGGGCGTGCATGTCCTCGTCGCTCAGCCCGAACTCGCGGAACGGTCCGCCCCGGTAGAACAGGTACGGCAGCATCACGTAGTAGCCGGCGGTGGCCAGCCTGGAGGCCATGTCCTTCAGCGCGGGGCGGATGCTGGGGGCGTCCATCAGATACAACACCACCGGGAAGGGCCCATCCCGCTCGATGTCGTGCTCGGGATGGAAGATGAACGTCTTCATCGATCCCTCAGCGGTGGCCACCTCGATGTCGCGCTCGATCATGGCCCGCAGTCTGGCAGCTGCCCGCGATGGGCGGGGCGGGGCGGGGCGGGCCGGTGTGTTGTCCACCAGGCGGACAGCGGCCTGCGGACTCACTGGCCTGCTGCACGGGGGACGACGGCTATCGTTAGCGACCGCCCGCCGCGCCTCTATGCCTCGTCCCCCTCCGCTACCGGCCCCGTCAGCGGAGCCGCACATTCCCGACGGTCTCGCACCAGCGGCGGATGTCGGGGAACGTCCCGTTGAGGGTTTCCGGGGTTGGCGGGTGGTGCGGGCCGGTTTGGCCGTGCAGACCTTGCAGGGGGCCCTGATGCAGCAGGCCTACGGGTCCTATGCGGTGGCGCTGCGGGGCGAGTTCGGCTGGTCCTCCACCATCTTGTCGGCGGCGTACTCGCTCAATCGGCTGGAAAGCGGGCTCTTGGGTCCGATCCACGGTTGGGCCCTGCAGCGCTTCGGGGTCCGCCGGGTCATGCAGTTCGGCACCGTCGTGATGGCCGCCGGGTTGATGCTGTTCAGCCAGATCCACGATGTCGGCACGTTCTTCGCCTTCTACCTGATCGCCGCCATCGGGGCGTCGCTGTCGGGGTTCCTCACCGTGGTCACCGCCACCGTGCAATGGTTCGAACGGAAACGATCCACGGCGCTGGCCATCTCCCAGGCCGGGTTCGCGGTGGGCGGGCTGTCAGCGCCGTTGCTGGTGTGGTGCTTCGGGCAGTTCGGGTGGCGGGCGACGTCCTTCGCCACCGGGGTGCTGATCCTGGTCACGCTGCTGCCGTTGTCCATGGTGTTCGGCCCGACGCCGGAGTCGACCGGCCAGCCGGTGGACGGCCTCAACCCGGCCGAGGTCGCCGCGCTGGACGCCCGACGCGGCGCGCACCGGGCCCGCGTGTCCAAGGTGCACTTCACAGCGTCAGAGGCCGTGCGGACCAGGGCGTTCTGGATGATCTCGCTGGGGCATTCCTCGGCCTTGCTGGTGGTGGGGGCGGTCATGGCCCACCTGCAGCTCTACCTCACCGAGGATCACGGGTTCAGCCAGACCGGCGCCGCGACGGTGGCTGCGATCCTGCCGTTGGTGCAGCTGGTGGGCCAGGTTGGCGGCGGCTACTTGGGTGACCGGGTGTCGAAGCAGATCATCGTGGTGGTGGCCATGGTCGGACACGTGGCCGGTTTGCTGCTGCTGGCCTTCGCCACGCAGAACTGGATGATCTGGGCCTTCATCCCTCTGCACGGATTGGCCTGGGGGGTGCGGGGTCCGCTGATGCAGGCCATGCGGGCGGACTACTTCGGGTCCGGCAGCTTCGGGCAGATCATGGGCATCTCGTCGTTGATCATCATGCTCGGCCAGATCGGCGGCCCGTTGCTGGCCGGCTGGCTCGATGACAGCACCGGGTCCTACCGGATCGGCTTCGCGGTGGTGGCGGTCATGGCGTCGCTCGGCATGGTGTTCTTCGCTCTCGCGACGCCACCGGAGGCGCGACCGACGCGATCGACAGCGTTCAACTGAACGCTGCCACGACTTCGATGGGGCAATTGGGGCCGTTGGCGGTTGCGAGTCGTTGGTCGAGCGTGATGAGCGTTGCGTTGAGGACTTCGGCGAGCGCGACGTAGGCCGCGTCCCACCCTCGAACGTTGGGGTGCAGCTCCCAGGCCCGAGCCAGCAGTGCTCGGTGGCCGTATCGTTCGCCCGGCCAGCTGGCGAGGTCTTCAATGGCAAGTTGGGCGAACGTTGCGTCGATGGCGCCGGCCAGGCGGTCCCGGCGGACGAGGCTGAACACTTCGATGTCGATGATGTGTGGTGCTGCGTGGTCCGGGTCTGCCACGAGTCGTTGACGGATGATCTCGGCGCGAGGGCTGTCGATGACGACCTCGTAGAGGCAAGAGGCGTCGACCACGATCACGTCGGCCAGGGTCCGCGCAGCTCGTCGAGGGCTTCCAGGGTGTCGCGGCCGGTGCTGGTGCCGGGTCGGCGTCGAGTCCGGGCGAGCCATTCGGTCACGGTCGGTCTGGCCGCCAGGCGTTCAGCTTCTCGGCGCAGGTATTCGGGCACGGAGAGACCGACTTCAGCAGCGCGCCGGGCGAGCGCCTCGTAGACCGTGTCGTCGACGTCTCGTATCTGAATCGATCTCGGCATGCGTGCATCATGACATGCACATCTGCATGCCACAACGTGACAGGCGACGAGCACCGGGCATCGGCAGCTAGGGGTTCGCGCCAGGCATTAAATCCTGGGAGACCGTGGAATCGAGCGCGTGCTGGACTTCGGACTTGACCAGCGCGAGTACTGCGTCGAACTCCATGGTGTTGGCTTGGCGGCGGACGTGTTCGACCTCGGTTGCGCCGAGCGTGGTGCATGCGTGCTCGAGTGCGGCCGCCGCAACTTCGGGCTGGAAGAACGCGTGCGCCGGTATCTGCGCGTCAAGGATCACGACCAGGCGATGCAGGCCACGGCCGACGAGCGCAGGGAACTGGTCCCGCAGCGTGATGCGAAGAATGCCCATCGGCACGCCCGTGGCCTCATTGAGCGCGCGCAGCAGTTCTGCGAGCCCGCCGTTCGGGTCGCCCACGGCTCTCGCACCGGCCGCATAGGCCATTGCGAAACCGATCTGCACGCGCAAACCAGCACCGCGCGCGATCCGCTCCGCCTCAGCGAAGTGTTCGAACGCGAGCTCAGGCTCTCGGCGGCCAGCGACCACGCCGTTGACGAGATGCGCCCTCGCGAGCAGCGACGGACTGGCGAGCCGTTGCGCGATCGCGAGACACTCCGACGCGCCGGCGGGCACGTCAATGTCTGTAGCAAACATGGGCTGCATCATGAGCGGCGCCCAGATGGCAAGCGGGAGGCCGTCGAGATGAGCGCAGATCTCACCGATCACGCCACGGTTGCCGTCGGTGAGCACAAATCCTCGGCGAAGCGCCGCGACCCGATCGACGAACAGATCCACCGCTGCCGCGTCGGCCGGTAGCGGATCGACACTCCACACGCGTTCTCCCGGTACACCCAAAGGCTCACGGCTCGTCGCCAATACCTTCACGCCGCTAGCGCTGTGGAGGATTGCACTCACCAACTCCGCCGTGCCGGCGCGCAGGTGCTCGCAGTTGTCGACAACGAGCAACACCTCTCGTGCCGACAGCGCCTCCAACAGCGACACCCGGGGCGTTGCGCCAGGGCGCACCACATATCCGAGCTCCGCCAGCATCGCGTGGTCGAGCGCTGCGGGCTCGGTGACCTTCGCCAACTCACAGACCCACGCACCATCTGCGAACGATGACAGCACGTCGGCCGCGACCTGCATTGCCAGGCGTGTCTTTCCGACCCCTCCCGGGCCGGTCAGCGTCACCAGCCGATGCGTTCCGACTTCGGTTGCCAACCCCGCAACTTCACTTTCGCGGCCGAAGAACGTGGTGAGTTGCGTGGGCAGGTTCGTCAGCACCGCGTGCAAGCTGTTCAGTGGAGGAAACGTGTCCACCAGCCCGGCGGATGCGACCTGAAAGACATGTTCAGGCTCTGCCAGGTCACGCAGCCGGTGCAGCCCCAAATCGACCAGCGCAATGTCCACAACGTCGTGGCGGCCCAACTCGGCAGCCGCCGCCGATACCAGAACCTGCCCGCCATGACCCACCGCCATGAGCCGAGCCGCCCGGTTCAACGCCGGGCCGAACCAGTCGCCTTCGCGCTCCTGCGCCTCCCCAGCGTGGACGCCGATCCGGGCGCGCAGCGCACCCACCGGGCCCCAATCCTGTTCCGCCAAGCTTCGCTGGGCCGCCACCGCGGCCCCAATTGCCGCTGCCGCTGAGTCGAAACGGGCCACGACCCCGTCGCCGGTGTGTTTGAACACGAACCCGCCCGCCGCCCGCACCGCGCCGAACACAATGTCGTCATGGCACTGCAACGCCGCGCCCATTGCGTCAGGATGGGACGCCCACAACCGCGTCGAGGGTGCAAGAGCTCAGCGATACCGGCCAAAAGCGCGTCCCAGCGCCGGTCGCCGGTGGATGCCGGCTCCTGGCTGAGGGTATCGAGGCTGACGACATCGTCGCGGATCCAGGCCACGATCTCGGCGACGAGTCGGACGGCATCGGGGCTGCGGCCCTCGGTGAGGGCATGCCGGATCGCCTCGACCTGCCCGGCGATGCGTCGGGTGCCCCGGGGAGCGAGAGCGAGTTCAAGCCCAGCGGCCGCGGCGAGGCGCTGGAGGGTATCGAGCTCGGGCGCGGTGCGCTCGTTCTCGTACGCCGACAGGCGGCTGCGCGAGGTGCCTGTTCTCGCCGCGAGCTCCTGCTGGGTCAGCTGAGCGCGCGCCCGGATCTCGGCTACGAAGGGCATGTCGTGCATGGTATCAAGTTAGATACCCTGAAGCGGACAGCGCCAGCGAGCCCAACGCGAGCTCGCGACTGTTCTTGAACGGGGGCTCGCGCCCCCCGACGCCCCCGCCCTGACGAGCGTCGGCTCCCCCCATCTGGGACCGCGACCCCTCACGCTCACGCTCGCCGGGCCCGACTGCCACGCGTGGAACCAGGGCGGCGAGCAACAAGAACAACAACAACAACAACAACAATAACAATAACAAAAAACAACAACGCCCGGGCGCCATTGCAGCGCCCGGGACCGTTGTTTTGCATTGAATGTTGAGATCAGACGTTGAGGTCCAGGTCGTTGTCGTCGGCGTGGTGCAGGTCGACGTCGAGTTCTTTCCAGGAGGCGTCCCACTCGTAGGTGTCGTTGTCCTCGGTGGTGCTGTTGTCGGTGTAGGACTCTTCCCACGAGAAGGCGGTCAGGTCGTTGTCCTCGACGTGGGTGTTGCCGGAATCCTGCACCGTGGTCTCGTAGGTGTCGTTGTCCTCCACTGAGGTGTTGAAGCTGTCCTCGAAGGAGGTGTTGAAGCTGTCCTCGACGGAGTTGTCGGTGTTGAAGCTGTCATCGATGTTGGTGGAGTTGTCCTCCAGGGCGTTGGCCGAGTTGCCGTCGCCGAACACGAAGTTGGACGGCCCGTCCGAACCGGAAGCATCCACGTCGATGTCGCCCATGACCTGGTTGCCGTTGCCGTTGACCACTTGGGCGTCGCCGCCGTCGGTGTTCACATCGATCAGGTCTCCAGAGCCCATGTTGACGTTCTCGCCCTGGATGTTGGTGGCGTCGCCGCCCTGAGCGAACGCCCCGACCTCGGAGTCGTTCATCTGCACGTTGTGGTTGCCCACGACGGAGTGGTCCAGGTCCACGTCGTCCCCGGCCATGATGCCGGTGTTCACGCCGCTGTTGAGGGCGCTGTCATCGACGTTGCCGTTGACGGCGATCCCGCCGGCCATGGCCACCACACTGTCGCTGTCAATGGTCTGGTCGAAGTCCACGTCGCTGCCGGAAATCTCGGTGATCGTCACGTTCTTCATGGCTGACTGCCTCTCTCTGGTTGTGATTCGCTGGGCTTATTCGGGTCTTGTTCAGGGTTCGTTTCGCCGTGCTGGCTGACAACACGAACGATACGAACGATCCGCCCCCGCCGAATCGGTGCCCTCCCCTATTCGAGGGGCCATCGATAGGGGGATCGGTGGGGGACGCTGCTCGGGCGGCGTCGACCGGCCGGATGCCGCGACACTGCGAGACGGCGGCGGCTCGCAACGGAGCAGCCACGAGATCGGGAGTGATCGCCACATGAAGGCTGCAGTGCTGAACCAGCAACCGGGTGCCCTCGACATCGAGGACATCGTGATCGACAAGCCGGGACCGGACGAGGTGCTGGTCAAGGTGCACGGCGCCGGCCTCTGCCATTCGGATCTGCACTACATGGAGGGGATCTTCCGCTCGAAGCTGCCGGCGGTGCTGGGCCACGAATCCGCCGGCGTGGTGGAGGAGGTCGGCGCCAACGTCAGCTACTGCAAGCCCGGCGATCACGTGATCTGCTGCCTGTCCATCTTCTGCGGCCAATGCCGGCAGTGCCTGTCGGGCCACCCCTATCGGTGCTCGAACCCCGCCGCCACCTCACGGGCCAAGGGCGCCCAGTCCCGCCTGTCCAAGCACGATGGAACCCCGGTGGATCAGTTCGCCCGCCTCGGGGGTTTCGCCGAGCTGATGTTGGTCCATCAGAACGCGCTGGTGGTCATCACCCCGGACATGCCGCTGGATCGGGCCTCGCTGATCGGCTGTGGGGTCACCACGGGGATGGGCGCGGTGTTCAACACCGCCAAGGTCCAGCCCGGCGCCCGGGTCTGTGTCATCGGCGCCGGCGGCATCGGTCTCTCAGCCATCCAGGCGGCCCGCATTGCCGGCGCGGTGCAGATCGTGGTGGTCGACATGAGCGACGCCAAGCTGGAGACGGCACGGCAGATGGGCGGCACCGACCTCATCAACGCCTCTCAGGTCGACAACGTGGTCGAGGCGGTCAAGGAGCTCACCGGCGGCGGGGTGGAGTACAGCTTCGAGGCCATCGGGCTCAAGGCCACCGCCGAGCAGGCCTTCAACATGTTGGAGATCGGCGGCACCGCCACCGTGATCGGCATGGTACCGCCCCGCCAGACTTTGGAGATCCGGGGCATCGACCTGCTGAGCGAGAAGAAGCTGCAGGGCTCCATGATGGGATCCAACCAGTTCCGCACCGACATGCCCAACATGATCCGCATGTACCTCGATGGTCGCCTGCTGCTGGACGAGATGGTGTCGGCCCGCATGAAGCTGGAAGACATCAACGAGGGTTACGCCGCCATGAAGCGCGGTGAGGTCGCCCGCCAGGTGATCACGTTCGACTGATCACGTTCCCGTGATCGACCACGTTCCTCCTCTGGCCCAGCGGCACGGGACTCAACCCGCCAGCCGGGCCAGGGGTGGGGGCTGGTAGCCGCCGGTAAGCTGCTCCACCAACCCGGCCAGTTGCAGGGCGGTGCGATCCTCCAGGTACGGCGCCACCACCTGGATACCGACCGGTAGGCCGCCAGGGGTGAGGCCCACCGGCACCACAGTCACCGGCAGGTAGACGAACCCGATGAAGGCCGTCCAGGCCAGCACGTCCACATAAGGCCGGGTGACGCCATCGATGTCAATGGTGCGGGTGTAGACGTTGCCCTCCTGGGTGTGGGGAAACGCCGCGGTGGGCGACACCGGGCACAACAACACATCGAACCGCTCGAAGAACGCAGCCCACTTCCGGCGCAGCAGTTGACGACGCTCATCGAGAAACAGCCAGTCACGATGGGTCATCACCGACGCTTTGGCCCGCATGGCCCGCACCGGGTCCACGTCGGCGTTGGCGTCCGCGGCGGCCGCTTGGGCGAGCTGCGCGGCCCACTCCTCAGCGGTGCGGGCGGGGGTGGTAGCGGCGGAGATCAACGGCAGCCCGGCCTGCCATACCTCATCGAATGCCACGTCGGGCCGGGCGGTGCGATCCACCAACACCCCGGCGCCCCCGAGCAGCACCACCGTGGCGTCCAGAGCGGCGGCGATGTCGGTGGCCACCGGGCAGGTCGGATCATCCAGCCACGCTGCCACCCGCAACCCGTTGGCCTGCTCGGCTCGGGGCTTGGGTAGCTCCAGCCGCCAACCCCGGGCCCGATCGACGGTGGGCTCGGCGATCACATCGAAGATCCGCTCCAGATCCTGCACCGAACGGGCCAACGGGCCGAACACATTGACGTCGGCTTCGAGCACCCCACCAGTGGTGTGGTCCAGGTACCCGAGCTGCGGTACCACCCCGAAGGACGGCTTGTGTCCGCAGACCCCGGCGAAGTGGGCCGGCATGCGCACCGAGCCACCGATGTCGGTGCCGAGCTCGAAGCTGGTGAGCCCGGCGGCCACCGCAGCGGAGGCGCCACCGCTGGAACCGCCGGGGCCCCGGGTGAGATCCCAAGGGTTGTTGGTCGTGCCGAACATGGTGTTGAAGGCCTGGGCGTCACCGGACCAGCGGGGCAGGTTGGTCTTGCCGAACACGATGGCGCCGGCCGCTTTGACCGCCGCCACGACCGGGGCGTCCTCCGTCGGAACGTGATCAGCAAGCTCGGTGGCGCCACCGGTGCTGCGGATCCCCTCCGTGGCGATGGCATCTTTGACGGTGAGCGGCAGACCGTGCAGCAACCCATAGGCGTCACCGCTGGCGGTAGCCTCATCGGCTGCGGCGGCGCTGATCCGGGCCCGATCCACGTCCAGGGTGCACACCGCGTTGATGGCGGGGTTCAGCCGCTCGATGCGATCGAGGTAGTGCTCAAGCAGCTCCCGGCTGGAAAGCTCCTTGCGAACGATCAGCCCATACAGATCGCTGGCGGTGGACAGTCCGAGATCAGGATGCATGAGCAGCAGTCTTCCAGGCCCGCCCGCCGTTGACGAGCGCAGACGCCCGTCGCGACGGGCCAGCCGGTCCGCTCAGAGGAAATCGAGCAACGCCGCCAAGGTGGCCTCGGGGGCCTCCTCGGCCAAGAAGTGACCGCACGGCAGGGGCTGGCCTGCCACGTCGGTGGCCCAGCGCTGCCACACCTCCAGCAACGACGGGCGTTTACCGGTGGGGTCACCCCACAACGCCAGCATGGGGCAGGTGATCTTGCGGCCGGCTTCGCGGTCGGCCCGGTCCAGCTCCACATCGATGGTGGCCCCGGCCCGATAGTCATCACAGGTAGCGCGGATGGTGTCCCCCACGAAGGCGTCCACGTAGCACTGCATGTTCTCGTCCAACGCGCCGGCGGCCCATTTGCCGCACAACGTTCGCAGGAAGTACTCCGGGTCGGCGTTAATCAGGGTCTCGGGGAACGGATGGGGCTGAGCCAACAACATCCAGTGGAAGGCCCCCACTGCGGCGGTGCCCCGCAGGCTGTCCCATTGCTCCACGGTGGGCGTGATGTCCAGGGTGGCCAGCTTGGTGATGACCTCGGGATGATCCAGCGCCATGCGGTACGCCACCCGACCACCACGATCGTGGCCAACCACGGCGAATCGCTGGTGGCCCAGTTCGGCCATCACGGCCACCAACTCCGCGGCCATCGTCCGCTTGGAGTATTCGACGAAACCGTCTCCGGCGGGTGGCTTGTGGCTGGCGCCGTACCCCCGCAGATCGGGACATACCACCGAGTATCCGGCGGAGGCCAGGCCGGGAGCCACCTTGGACCACATGACATGGGTCTGGGGGTACCCGTGCACCATCAGCACCGGTGATGCAGAGCCAGCGTGGTGGCGAAGGTGGATGCCGTTGATGTCGCTCTGGCCGAAGCCTTCGAACATCGGGATCAGCCGGCGGCGACGGGGTGACCGGCCCGGCGCAGGAAGCCCGGGTAGCCGGCGGCGGTGATCTCATCGCACTTCTCGCGATAGGCACCGACCCCGCCGGCGTAGGGCATGAACACCCGGGGCTTGCCGGGGATGTTGGCGCCCAGATACCACGAGTCCGCCAGCATGAACATGGTCTGCTCGGCGATCTCGTTGACGTGGGACACCCACTCGTCCTGGGCGTCGTCGGTGGCCTCCATGGTCTCGAGGCCCTCGGCTTCCAGGTTGGCGATGGCGGTGCCGATCCACTCGACGTGCTGCTCGATGGACACCGGCATGTTGGACAGCACCGACGGTGAGCCGGGACCGGTGATCATGAACAGGTTCGGGAACCCCGCCGAGGATACGCCGAGGTATGTGACGGGCCCGGCCGCCCAGCTGTCCTTCAGCTTCTGACCGTTCCTACCTTGGATGTCGATGCGGTTGAAGGTGCCGGTCATGGCATCGAACCCGGTGGCGAACACGATCATGTCCAGCTCGAAATCGCCGTCCTCGGTGCGGATGCCGGTGGGGGTGATCTCCACGATCGGGGCGTGGCGGATGTCCACCAACGTCACGTTGTCCCGATTGTAGGTATCGAAGTAGTTGGTATCGATCAGCGCCCGCTTGGAGGTGAACGGATGATCCACCGGGACCAGCCGCTCGGCCACATCGGGGTCTTTCACGATCTCGCGGATCTTGCCCCGGATGAACTCCGATGCGGTGTCGTTGGCCCGACGGTCCGTCACGATGTCGAAGAATGAGCCGAACAGGAACTTGAAACCGCCCTCCTTCCACGCCTCCTCGTACACCGCGGTGCGTTCCTCGTCACTGACAGACAGCGCCGAACGCTCGATGGGATCCACTGGCAGGCCACCTGTCGACCGACGGGCCTTTTCGTATATGGCGTCGTAGTCCTTCTTGACGTCGTCCAGGAACGCCTTGTCAACGGTGTGGTGACGAGCCGGAATGGTGTACTGCGGGGTACGTTGGAACACGTACAGGTGCCCGGCGGTCTGGGCGATGACGGGGATGGACTGCACCCCGCTGGACCCGGTGCCAATGATGCCCACCCGCTTGCCGGTGAAATCAACGCCGCTGTGGGGCCATGAGCCGGTGTGATAGGACTCGCCCTGGAAACTGTCACGCCCCGCGATGTTCGGGATCTGTCCACTGGAGAGACAGCCGATGGCGGTGATGAGGTACTTGGCGGTGACGGCATCGCCCTGGTCGGTCTGCACCGTCCAACGGTTGGTGGCCTCATCAAAGTGGGCCGAGGTGACCTTGGTGTTGAACTTGGTGTTGCGACGAAGATCAAACCGATCCGCCACGTGGCTGAGGTAGCGCAGGATCTCGGGCTGCTCGGGGTACTTGCCGCTCCACTCCCATTCCTGCATCAGGTCCTTGTCGAAGGAGAAGCAGTACATGTAGGACTCGGAATCACAGCGGGCACCGGGATAACGGTTCCAGTACCAGGTGCCGCCAACATTGTCACCGGCTTCGAACACCACGGTGTCCAGTCCCAGTTGCTCGCGCAGCTTGTAGTTCATGTACAGACCGCCGAACCCGGAGCCGATCACGACGGCGTCGAGGTCACGGGTGATGGTTGTTTCAGCCATGTCGTTATCTCTTTCGAATCGGGAGAGTCAGCGGGTGGAGAGTGCGGGTTGGTTCTTGTCGTGACGGACAACGGTGGCCCGGATGGCCTTGACCACCTGCTGGAAGCCACGCTCACTACCGGGCAGAAGCAGGATGGTGAAGAACCCGTGGGTCTGGCCGATGTGCCGTTTGAAGTCCACCGGTACCCCGGCGGCACTCAGGCGTTCGGCGTAGGCCTCGCCCTCGTCACGTAGCACGTCATGCTCCGCGGTCAGCACCACCGCCGGTGCCACCCCGGCCAGGTCCGCGGCCCGCAGCGGGGAGGCGTCGGGCTGGGTGCGCTCGGTGGCGTCGGGGGCGTAGTGATCCCAGAACCACACCATGGCCTCCTTGGTGAGGATCAGGGCATTGTCGGGATCGTTGTAAGAGCCACGCTCGAAGTTGGCGTCGGTGACGGGGTAGATCAGCACCTGCAGGGCCAGATCCGGCCCGCCGTGGTCCCGGGCCCGCAGTGCCATGACCGCGGACAGGTTCCCACCGGCGCTGTCACCGGCCACGATCAAGGGGGCGTCGGCCCGGCCGGTGATCTGCTCACGGTTCGCAGCCGCCCACTGCAGCCCGGCCCAGCAGTCCTCCACCGCAATGGGGTAGCGGTGCTCGGGCGCCAGGCGGTAGTCGACCAGCACCACTGCGCAAGAGGTGCGTTCGGCCAGCTTGCGGGCCATGGTGTCAAATTCGTCGATGCGGCCGATGACCCAACCGCCGCCGTGGAGGTAAACCACCACCCCCCGGGCACCCTGTGGTGGCACCAGCACCCGCACGGCGATGGTGCCGCCCTCGACGGGAATCTCGTGATCCTCAGACCGTGCCACCTTGCCGGCGGGACCGGCCATGGCCGCGAAAGCCTTGGAGAGCTCCCGCGCCTCCTCGACGGTTGATTCGTGCAGTGCCTTACCACCAGCGCTGGCGAATTGCTCCATGAGCGCCCTGGTAGCTGGATCGAGTGCCACCGCAACCTCCCTGACGGCCGAAAGCCGCACTTGACGAGTGGGTCAGACTCTAGGCCATCGGCGAAGGTCACCAGAAAACGAACATGAGCAGGACATCTGTGTGACCCGCGACCTCGGGTCAAGTGCTCGTCGGGCCGGTCACGCGCACCGGCAGGCCACGGTCTCATCGAGTACCTGCCAGCGGAATCGCACCGTGGCTGATCCCTCACCGCAGCCGGTGCAACGCATCTGCCAGCCGCTGGGCTGCTTGGCAATCTCCAGCGGGGCCTGCCCGTTCGACAAGCGCTTGGGAACGACCTTCGGCTGGGCCACCTCGGGCAGGTCGTCCAGCTCGATCGGCAGGTAGCTGGGATTATCCGGCCACGGTTGGGGGATTTGGGACTCGAGCAGGCGCCAGGCGGCTTGCTGCCACGGCTGGGGCTCGTGGGCGGAGGAGCCTCCGAAGCTGGCGTAGGCGTAGACGCACTCGGGACCCAGGCCATGGACCAAGGCCGCCACCCGGGATGTCGGGTCCTCCGTCGCCCCGTTGACGTTTGCCGCGCCGAGCCCGACCTGTCTGAGCCCGACCTGCCCAAGACCAACCTGCCCGAGACCGATCTGGAACGCGACGTGCAGGGAATCCAGGCGTTTCGGTTCCGGGACCGTGCTCGGCCCGGGCTGGCACAGGAAGGCCTCGAGGTCTTCGAACTGGTCCCCGTCGAACACCCCCGACGCCACCGCCACCCGTTCGATCTCATCCAGGAAGCCGTCCCGCTCGAAGCGGGTGCGGGGGTCCTCGATGGTGTCGCGGGCGAACATGATCACAAAGCGGGCGGACACCCCCGGCCGCTTGCGCCGCAGGATCCGGCCCATGCGCTGCACCATCTGGCGGCGGGTGCGGCTGGCGCTCATCACGATGCCCAGGTTGGCGTCAGGCACGTCGATGCCCTCATCGAGGACCCGTGGTGCGGCCACGATGTCGAGCGAACCCGAACGCAGATCGTCCAGGATCACACGGCGGTCCCGGCGAGCGGTGCTGCCGGTGATGAGCTCGATGTTGACCAGCGGATCCAGCCGGTTGATGGCGTGGTTGGCGGCCCGTACGGTCTCGGTGAACAGCAACGCCCCCTCGGCGTCAACGATCACCGGGGCGAAGCGGCCCAGCAGCTCGTACTTGCCGCTGCTACGGGCCACGATGAGGCGGCGTTTGGCGAACGCGTCCAGATAGTCCCTCGCCGCTCGACCGTCCGCCCCGGCGTCGTGTTCGGCCAGGTGACCGACGGCCGCCAGGAACGCCCCGAACGGCTCGAGTGGCACGCCCTGCACCGATCTGAGATGGCGGCGGGCGCCCACCAGCTGGGCCTCGGTGGCGATGTACTCCTCCCGCTCCTCGACGGTCAGGCTGACGCCCACGAAGGCCACCCGGGGCTGGGCGCAGACCCCCTCGGCGATGGCCTGCTCGAAGCCATAGCGGTAACAGGTTCCCCCGAAGAACGGCAGCAACAGGTCCGCGACCGCGTCGTCTGAGCGCTCCAGGGTGGCGGTGAGGCCCAGCCGCTCCTGGTAGTCGGTGAGCAGCGCCCGTCGCAGCACCGCTCCGCCCAGGCCGTGACACTCATCCACCACCAGCAGCCCGCCCGCATCCCCCGGTGGTTTGGGCCGATGGGTGGCGGCGGAGTGACGGGTGGCGATGAGCACCTGACAGGTCTCTGGTCGATCCCGGGAGTTGTCCCCCAGCCGCCCCACCGTGTGCTCCGCCAGGCCCGACTCCAACCTGGCGTACCACTGCTCCATCAACACCCTCGACGGCACCAGCACCAGCACGAAGCGACCCCGGCGCAGCGCGTCGGCGATGGCGGCCAGCGCCAGGTCGGTCTTGCCGGACCCGGTGACGGCCTCCACCACCCCTTGCCGGCCGCACTGCAGCCACGCCACCAGGGCATCGAACTGCCAGCGGTAGAGCTCGTTGCGGGGGACGCCGGCGCTGCGGGGGCGTGAAGGCGGCACCGACGAGGGAATCGAGACAGGAGCGGGGGCCGGGCCGGGCATGGGACCTTCCAGGCTACGGCGCACCGCGGCGGCTGCGGGCGCAACGTACGAATAACAGGCTGGCGGTAGCATCGAGATCGTGGAGCCGGCCCTGAACCCAGCCTTCGCCCACTACTGCCAGGCCATCTACGAGCTGGACGAGGACGAGATCGATGTGATCCAGGCGCGGATCGTGGAACGTCTCGAGGTGTCCCGGCCAGCGGTTTCGGAGATGAGCCGCCGCATGGAAGGTGCTGGGCTGGTCACGCTGGAGAACAACCAGATCCGCCTCACCATCGCTGGTCGGCGGCTGGCGGAACAGACGGTGCGTCGCCATCGCCTGGCCGAGCGGTTCCTGACTGATGTGTTGCAGGTGTCCTGGGCAGAGGCCCACACCGAGGCCGAGCGGTGGTCCAACGTGATCAGCGACTCGGTCGAATCGGCCATGATGACGTTCCTCAACGACCCCACCACCTGCCCCCACGGCAATCCCATCCCCGGGTCGGACTATCGGGTGACCGGCGCCACGTCCCTGTCCGCCATTGCCGTCGGCGGGGACTTCGTGGTCAGCCGCATCCCCGAGGAGCTGGAGTTCACCCCCGGCCTGCTTGACTTTCTGGAGCGATCGCTCATCGTGCCCGGCCGGCGGGGCAAGGTGACCTCGCAGTCCCCCGACGGCACCCTGACCGTTGAGATCGACGGGCACACGGTGGGCCTGGGCACCTTTGCCAGCAGCCGCATCCTGGTCACCGTCTGAAGCTCTTGACTGCCTGAACCGCCCGGGTCAGCGACCCTGAAACGGCTGGGGGTCACGCTTTTCGGCGAAGGACCGGGCCGCTTCCTGGAAGTCCTCGGTGAGATACAGCTTGAGCGGGGCGGCCTGCATCTCCATCTCGCGGGCCAGTTGCGCCAGGTACCAGCGACGTGAACGCACCGTGGCCCGCACCGACAGCGGCGGGTTGCGATCGACCTCCCGGGCCAGCGCCAGGGCGGTCTCGATCCCTTGGCCCGGTTCCACCAGCCGGTTGATGAGGCGGTGCTCGAACGCTTCCTCGGCGCTGAACCAACGGCCGGTGAGCGCCATTTCAGTGCCGAACGCGGCCGCCCCCCGGAACTGCATGACCGCCCAGTAGCGGGACCCGCCCAGACCCCGGGACACCTCGGTGATCTGCAGGCGGGTTCCGACCTCCGCCACCACCAGGTCGCTGTCGAGCATGATCCCGGTGGCCAGGCCCATGACGTAGCCATGCACCGCGGTGATCACCGGCTTCCAGTTCACAGAGTCGAGGAACAGCTCGCCGGCCTTGGCGCCATGACCCTGCGGCCCCCCGAGGGCGATGAACTCCTCCCGGGAGCGCAGCTGGCGTTGCTGCACGTCCGCCCCGGTGGAGAACGCCCGCCCGTTCCCGCACAGGACCGCTACATGGGCTGCGGGATCCGCATCGAAGCGGCGGAGTTGGTCCCCCAGGGCGATGACCAGTTCGTCACTGAACGCGTTGAGCTTGTCGGGGCGGTTGAGCCGAAGGGTGACGATGGTGCCTTCTCGCTCATAGGTCACCAGGTCGGCGGGGGCGTCGGTGGTGGTCACGGCCGGAACTTACACTGGCGCGGCCATGGCGTAACGGGCCCGCTGGGACCACCGGGTCAGGGTCCGCATCTCCACCGCCAGGGCCGGGTAGCCGCCCACGAGGGCCTGAGTCGGTGTGTCGATGCGCTTCGAACCGATCCCGTAGACCACCGGCGCGACCTCGGGCTCGAAGGTGCCGAACAGCTTGTCCCAGACGATGAACACCGCACCGAAGTTCTTGTCGATGTATTCCGGGTTGGAGCCGTGGTGCACCCGATGGGCTGAGGGGGTGACGAAGAGGTGTTCGAGCACCGGGACTCGACGAAGGGCCCGGGTGTGGTAGAGCTGCGCCACGGTGGCCGCCAGCGCGTCCATCGCCACCGCGGCCAGGGGGTGGAAGCCGATCAGCGGCAACCACAGTCCGAACCACGGCTTGTAGATGGCCTCCATCCACGGCACCCGCACCGCGGTGGTGAAGCCGATCGAGCGCGGCGAATGGTGCACCAGGTGCGAGGCCCACAAGAGCCGAACCCGATGCTCGGCCCGGTGCACCCAGTAGTAAACCGCGTCGCGGGCCACAAACGCGCCAACCCAGACCCAGGGGCTTGACATGTCAAGGGTCAGCAGACGGAAACGGTCGAAGACGAACAGCGCCAGAGCGGTGGCGGCCAGCTTGCCGACCAGCCCCTTGGCCACCAGGAACACCGCGGCCGAGGTGAGCGAGGTGACACCTGAGCGGCGTTCGATGTCGAAGCGACCCTTGGCCGTGGTGCGCAGGACCTCCAGGGCGATGGCCGACGCCACCAGCACCGCGAAACAGGTGACGCCATGGGTGGCGTACCAATCGATGATGTTGTTGAACATGTCAGCCACAATGAAGAATCGACCGACGTGGTGCTATCCGGGCAATCCCCCACGCGCCCGTGGGTGACCCCAACGGGCCGATGATCAGGTGATGCGGACGGCCCGGGCGGTGCCGACGGCGCATTGGCGGCCGTCGTGTCCCAGGTCGGTCAGTTCCACGGAGGCCAGCACGGCGTCGGGCTCCACCCGCAACACGGTGGCCTGCACTCGGAACGGGCCGTCGGTGGCCGGTGCCAGATAGGAGTAGTGCAGGTCCACCGTTCGGGCCGGGCCACCGAGCTCGCGTTCGCCGCAGAGCGCCGCGGCGCGGTCCAGCAGCGCTCCCATGGCCCCGCCTTGGATGGAGCCGAAGCTGTTGTAGATGCGCTCGTGATGGTCGAGCTCGAAGGCGGCGGCGGCGGGGTCGATGCGCAACCCGTAGTACCGGTCCGGCGGGAGACGGGGCTCCTCGTCGGGGTGGGTGTAGTCGACCGCTTTCGGTTGTGGCGGCGGCCCGACAGGGGTGTCGGAGCGGCGCGGGAGCCGAGAGAACGTCACGTGCGCCAGCCCGACGATGCGGCCCTGGTCATCGGTCAGGCGGTTCTCGGAGAGCACCATGCTTTGCCCCACCCGGAGCGGCCGGGCCAGCCCGTGCACCCGGCCCGACGCCGGTGGTTGCACCAGATGGAGCTTGAAATCGAGCGTCGCGGTCCAATCCGGATGAGCCGCCCGGGCCCCGAGCACACCGGCGCACAGGTCCACCAACGGGGCCATGGCACCGAGGCGCATCAGCCCGCCGGCGTCGAGATGATCCTCCAGCACCGGCATGGAGCCCGCGACGGTGCCGTCAGGCAGCACTTCGTGGGCGACGCGGCTGTAGCGCAGGATCGAGCGGGGGTGGGGGTAGCGGCGCGGCACGTTGGGCTTGTCGGGAGCCATGGCCGGCAACGTAGCTCCCCCTGCTGGACGGTGACCGTTCCGCTGGCGTGGCATGCTCGGCGGCGCGCAAACGGGCCACACCATGGGAGTTGGCGATGATCGACCTGGATCTCAGCGGAAAAGCAGCCATCGTCACTGGTGCAAGCCTCGGCATCGGGGCGGCCACGGTACGACTGCTGGCCGACCACGGGGCCGATGTGGCGTTCTGTGCCCGGGGTTCAGAGGGCGTCGCCGAGCTGGCGGCGTACTCCCCCGCCGGCACCGGCTCGGTTCGGGGGTACGTGGCGGACCTCAGCGACGCCGAATCAACCAACGGGTTCCTGGACGCGGTCGAGGGGGACCTGGGCGGCGTGTCCATCCTGGTGAACAACGTGGGGTCGTCGCCGTCACGCAACTTCTTGTACATGAGCGACGAGGATTGGGAGTCCCTGCACCAGCTGAACTTGATGTCGGCGGTTCGCTGCACCCGACGCTGCCTGCCCGCCATGCGAAAGGCCCGTTGGGGTCGGGTGATCATGGTGGCCACCGGCGGGGCGCTATACCCCAACGCCGCCCTGATCGACTACGCCGCCACCAAGGCCGCCATGATCGCCACCGGCAAAGCGCTGGCCGGGAAGTACGGGGGTGATGGGGTGTTGGTCAACTCGGTGTTGCCGGGGCTGATCCACACCGCCATGTGGGACCGCGCCGCCGGGGAGATCGCCGCCGCCGCTGGAGGGAGCGCGGCGGACATCATCGAACGCAACGGCAAGAGCGTACCGGTGGGTAGGTACGGAACTTCGGAGGAGGTGGCGGCGGCCATCGTGTTCCTGTGCTCCGGCGCGGCCTCGTACATAAACGGCGTGGCGCTCAGCGTGGACGGCGGCAACGGCGGTCACGTCTGACCGAGTCCTCGAGCACCGAGACCGAGTGTGATCTCACGCGAAGCGGGCGCGCAGTTTCGGGGCCACTTCGTGGGCGAACAAGGTCATGGAGCGGGCGCTGTCGGTCTTGGCGATGGAACCCCAGGCGAAGGCCAGTGCCACGTAGTTCAACGTGCCCTCCTCAATGGTGGCGGTCAGCCCCTCCAGGACGGTGTCGGGCGAGCCCACGATGAGGGCACCGGCGCCACGGAACTTCTCGATGGTGGGGATGCCCACCGCCAGCGGCTCGCTGTTGTTGGCCACCCACAACTTCACGAAGCTGTGCTGCCAACGATCGAACGTGCCCAACAGCAACCGCTCGGCCTCGGCGTCGGTCTCCGCCACGATCACCTGACGCATCATCCCGATGGTGGGCTCAGCGACATGGGCGTTGTACCGGTCGGCGTTGCCCCGGCCTTTCTCCACCACTGACCGGTAGGTGGCCACCGCTTGGCCGAACAACGAAGCCGGACCGAGGCCCATCAGGTTCAGCCCGTGGCGGGCCGCCCAGGCCAGACCCTCGGGGGAGCTGGTGGCGTGCCACACCGGTGGGTATGGCTGCTGCAGCGGGCGCAGCTCCATGGGGGCACCGTTGATGCTGGGCAGTGCCCGACCCTGGTGGTGCAGCACCGGTGAGGAAAGCCCCTTCAACACCACCTCGAGGGTTTCCTCGAACAGCTCGCGGGACTGGTCACGGTGGATGCCGTAGTGACCGAGCTCCCAGGGGCTGACCCCTCGGCCCACGCCCAACTCCAACCGCCCGTGGGACAGGTGGTCCAGCATGGCGATCTCGCTGATCAAGCGCAGCGGGTTGTACAAGGGCAACAGGTACACCAGCGGGCCCAGGCGGATGCGGGTGGTCTCACGGGCCAGCGCCGCCAGCCACACGCTGGGCGAGGGCGCCCCACCGAGTGGGGTGAAGTGGTGCTCGGCCACGTGGTAAGTGGAAAAGTCCAGCTCATCGGCCAGCCCGGCCAAGGCCAGACGCTCCTCGAAGAGGCGGGTGGGCGCCTCGTCATCGGAGAAGTCGACCCAGTCGAACACGCCGAAGTGCAACCCGGCGGCGGTGTGGCTCATGGCCGGAATGTAGCCGGCCGCACCGGCTCAGAGATCGAGGAAGAGGTCCGGATTGCCTGCGCTGCCCGGGGCGCCACCGCGGAGCACGCCCTCGTTACCGATCCACTCGGCGGCCGCGGCGCGACGCCGTTGAAGGATCCTGCGCCACACCATGGCTCCTGAGCTCCGAACGTTCCCCTGTCCTGGGACGGGGGTAGAACGTTCATCGGCGAGTGGGAGCGCCCCTTCAACCGATCGACGGACCGACCGACTGCTTTTCCCCATCTCAGGGAAGGCGGGCTACTCCGTTGTGGGAGCTGGGCCCTGCCGCTGCACATAACGCTGCTCGTAGCCGTCCCAGGTGGGGTAGTCGATGAGCTCATACAGGTCAGCCCTGGTTACCATGCGGTCCAGTACGGCTTGCTGGCTGCCGGTGCGGGCCAGTTCCGTCGCCCCCTCCCGGACCGCGTGCAGCATGAGCCGGAACGCCATCATGGGAAAGATCACCGCCGCGAAACCGAATTCCTGGAACTGGGCCGCGGTGAAGTACGGCGTCTTACCGAACTCGGTCATGTTGGCCAGCAACGGCACCCCGGGCAGGGCCGAGGCAAAGGCCCGGAACTCGGCCTCGGTGGTCAGGGCCTCGGCGAAGATGACGTCCGCCCCCGCCTCCATGTAACGGCCAGCCCGATCGATGGCGGCAGCCACGCCCTCCACGGCGGCGGCGTCGGTGCGGGCCATGATGACGAAGGACGGATCACGCCGGGTGTCAGCGGCGGCAGACACCTTGCCCACCATCTCCTCAACGGTCACGATCCGCTTGCCGTCGAGATGGCCGCAGCGCTTGGGGCTCTCCTGGTCCTCCAGATGGATCCCGGCCACGCCGACCCGTTCGTAGGCCCGGACCGTCCGCACCACGTTCACAGCGTTGCCGAAGCCGGTGTCGGCGTCACAGAACACCGGCACGTCCACAACATCCACCATGCGTCCGGCGTTCTGGGTGAACTCCTCCAGGGTGCCCAGCGCGATGTCGGGCAGGCCGAGGTGGGCGTTCACGGTGCCGGCGCCGGTCATGTAGACGGCAGAAAACCCCGCCGCAGCCATGATCTTGGCGGTGATGGCGTCATACGCGCCCGGCGCCACCAGGATCTCGGCCCGGGCGATCAGCTCACGCAGCCGGGCACCGGGACTGCTGGCGCTCACAGGTGCGCCGTTCCGCTGAGCAGGCGTCGGGCGGTGCGAACCACCCCAGCGGCCAGCACCCGTTCGCCGTCAATGCGCACGGTGGCCTCCACGGAGCCCTTGGGATGGCAGATGCGCACCATGTCAACTGAGCCGCTCGCGACACCCAGACCCGGATCCGACGGCGCTCGACACACCTGCTGCACCACAGTGCCGATGAGGCGGGCGGCGGCGGCGGTGCACAACGCCCCGGTCATGGGCAGGGCGTGATGGACCCGACCCATTGACGTGGCCTGAACCCGCAAATCCCGGCCTTCGCTGAGCAGCACCATGCGCGGGATGGCCATGCTGTCCACCCCGATGGCGCGGCCGGCCTCGGTCCGAAGCGCCTCCAACTCGCTCAGCAGCGCCGGGCGGGCGTTGAGCTCCGCCGGGGATTCATCACCCCGCAACCCGAACGACGCCGACCGTACGAAGAGGTATGGACTGGCGACATCCACCAGTGATATCTGGTGTCCGCACAACTGCTCGGCCCGGGCCCCGGTGGGAAACAGCTTGCCGGTGACCGATCCGGCCGGATCCAGGTAATCGGTCACCAGCGGGGCCCCCGAGCCCGGCACCCCATCGATCACGGTGTCCCCCAGCCAGGCTGCCCGGCGGCCCTGGACCACCACCGTGGCCTGCACCACCACGTTGGTGTTGAGGTTGCGCATCCGCAACGTGGTGGTCGGCTCGGTCACCGCCACCATTCCCTCGTCCACCGCGTAGTGGGCCACCGCGGCGGTGAGGTTGCCGCAATTGCCGGTGTAGTCCACTACCGCGGTGTCAATGGCCACCTGGGCAAACAGATACTCAACATCGGCGACGGCCCGATCAGCGGCAGGGCCCACCGCCATCACTTTGGACGTGGAGCTATGGGTACCACCGAGACCATCGAGCTGCATGGGGTCAGGGCTGCCCATCAACCTCAACAACAGACCATCCCGTATGCCACGGTCTGCGGGCAGGTCACCCATCTGAATGAAAACCCCTTTCGAGGTTCCGCCTCGCATGAGCACCACCGGCAGGTCCACTGGCCGGGTCACTCCGTCAGCCCCGGCGGCCATGTCAGACGGATACGCCGGAGGACTGGCCGGCGTGAGCGGCAGCTTCCCGTCCGGCAATGCGACCGAAGGTGGCGCCACGCATCAGGCCCGATCCGGCAGCGTAATTGTGGAAGAAGAATCCGCCGGCGATCTCCCCGGTGGCGTACAGGCCCTCCATGACCCAGCCCACGTTGTCAATGACCTGGGCGCTGGTGTCGATGTGCAACCCGCCGTAGGTGAACGTGATCCCACAAGTGACGGCGTAGGCCACATACGGCGGGCGGTCCAGCGGCAGGGCCCAGTTGGATTTGGCCGGCTGGCCAGGAGCGGCGGTGCGCAGGCCGTCCTTGCTGAAGGCATCGAACCCGGCCCGATCGGCGCAGGCGGCGTTGAAGTCGGCCACGGTGGCCCGCAGGCCGTCAGTGGCAACGCCCAACTTGGCGGCCAGGTCATCCAGCGTGTCGGCCTCCACCGGGATGCCGGTGGCGTAACGGGGCTCCAACAGGTGCGCTGTCTGCTGGTCGAAGATCTGCCAACCCCGGGCGCCTTGCTGAGCCCGGATGGCCCACCCGGTCTTGGCGTAGGTCAACCACACCTCGTCCTCGCCCTCGTCCACGAAACGCTGGCCGTCACGGTCCACCAGCAGGCAGTAGGGGTAGGAGTAGCGGCTCATGCGATCTGTCAGGGACAGCTCACCGACATCAGGGGCGTGGGCGTCGAGCGGGGAGGCGTGGGCCCCGCCCCAATGACCCGCCGGCGCCGCGCCTGCCGCCAGCGCCGCCATCAGCACCGTGCCCTGGTTGAAGCGGGTGCCGCGCACCTTGACCAGATCCCAGCCGCTGCCCAGGTAGCGAAGCCGCAGCTCGGGGTTGGACTCGAAACCACCACAACCCAACACCACGGACTGGGCTCGCAGCTCCTCGAACCCATCGGCGCTGCGAACCTGCACTCCCACGCAGCGGGAGCCGGTCATCAGCAACTGCTGCACCGGCGCGTCGTAGCGGACCTCGATCCCGGCGGCCTCGACCGCGTTGAACAGGTCGTACATCAGACCGATGCCCTCATTGGTGGCCCGCACCGCACCGCCCGGCGGGACCGCGTAACGCTCCCCCGGTGGCAGCTTGGCCGGGTCGAACAGCTTGTCCACCACCAGCTCCCAGCGCACCCCGTAACCCTGCATCCAGGCCATGGTGTTGTAGGAGGAGTCGATCAGGGTGTTGATGAGGGCTTGGTCGGAACGCCCTTGGCACACCATGTCGATGTCGTCCTTGAAGCGCTGCGGCTCGTAGGGGGCGATGGTGACCCGGTCCACCCATTTGGCGCCCTCCTCCGTCAGCAGCGGCTGAAGGTGTTCGAGCCCGCTGTGGGCGAAGCGGAAGATGCCGCCCGAGAAGCGACTGTTGCCGCCGCGCAGGTCCTTGGGGGCGGCTTCGAGCACCAACACCCGGGCCCCCTGCTCACGGGCGGATAGCGCGGCGACCAGGGCGGCGTTGCCGGCCCCGACCACGATCACATCAGCTGTCACAGTCCCATCGGCATTCGCCGTCGCATCGGCATTCGCATCAGGCGTCACGGTCCGCTCCCGGTTGGTGGTCCATGCCCGGCACGCTAATGCTGAGGACCCGGGGTGGGGCCAACCTTCGCCGGGACGCTGGACAGGCCGGGAAGCCGGGTTTCTCCCGGGTAGCGTCGCCGCCCATGTCGACGGCTCCGGCACCTGCTGACCAGCCCCCTCCGGCTCCGCTCACCTGTCGAATCGACGTCGAATCGGTGCGTCGCCTGGCTTTCGACGATGGTTCGCCGGTGCGGGCCGCTTCCGCTCTGGCCCGGTTGGGTGACGGCTGGCTGGTGGCGCAGGACGACGCCAACTTTGCCGCCTGGCAGGTGGCGGACTCCATCACCGCGCTCCGAATCTTCCCCCCGGTCCAAGGGGTGGATCACTTCAGCGAGACGGACGGCACCAAACACCTGAAGGCTGACCTCGAGGCCGCTTGCTCGTTGCGCATCGACGGCGGGCCGGCGGTGCTGCTGTTGGGGTCCGGGTCGAGCCCCATGCGCAAACGTGCCGCGCTGGTACGGCTGGGACCGCTGGGCGCGGACGTGTCGACCGTCGCCTTGGACGGGCTGTATGAGCAGGCCGCGGCGACCATGGGGGTGGCGATCGGGGAGCTGAACATCGAAGGGGCGTGTCTGGTTGATGACCACCTGCGGTTGTTCAACCGGGGCAATCTTCGGGCCGGTAGTCCCAACTGCAGCGTGGACGTGGCGCTGGCGGGGTTGCTGGCCCGCTTCGATGCCGCCGGGACCGACGCCCCGCTGGAACTCGGGCCGGTGCGTCGGTACGACCTCGGTGGGATTGATGGTGTGGGCCTGTCGGTGACGGACGCCCTGACCTTGCCCGACGGCAGGATCCTGATCAGCGCCGCCGCCGAGGACACCCCCAACAACATCGACGACGGCCCGGTGGTGGGCGCCGCTCTCGCCGTGCTGGAGGAGGAACGCGTGGTGAGGATGGGATTGGTACCGCAGGTCGAGGGGGCCATGGTCAAGCTGGAAGGTATCGCCCTGCTCGACGCGTTCGACGATGGCCTGCGGGTGCTCGGCGTGGTCGACAACGATGACCCGGCCGGACCATCGCTGCAGCTGGTGTTTCGCGTTGAGGCCTCGCCACATCGGTGGCCGTCGCCCGCGCCCAAGCGCAACCGCTGGTGAGCTTCGCCCACCTCGAAGCGGATGGCGTGTTCTCGCTACGAATGCAGCGCCGCGCGGCGTAGATGCGTTGGGGCGCGGCGTACCTTGTGAGTTCCGGTCAGAACTGCAGCGGGAGGGTGCGGGGGCCGCGGACTTGGCCGCCGGCAAAGGTGACCTCGCCGTCGGGGTCCAACTCGAAGGTTGGCAGTGCCGCCAGCCATTCCTCGATGGCGACCTTCATCTCCATGCGGGCCAGGTTCGAGCCGGCACAGCGGTGCACGCCCACCCCGAAGGCCACGTGACGGTTGATGGCCCGATCGATGAGCACTTCACCGGCCCGCTCGAAGTGCTCGGGATCCCGGTTGGCGGCGGGGAAGGCCAGCAGCACCTTGTCCCCGGCGCGGATGGTTCGCCCGCCCAGCTCCACATCGGTGTTGGCCACCCGGGCCATGGTCACCGGACCGTAGGCCCGCAGGAATTCCTCCACTGCAGAATCGATGAGCTCCGGCTCCGCCACTAACCGTCGCCGATCCTCGGGGTGGGTGGCCAAATGGAGAATGGCAGAACCGATGGAGGACCAGGTGGTGTCGATGCCAGCGATGAGCAGCAGAGTGAGAGTGCCCACGATGTGCCCATCACGCAACGGTTCCCCGTCGATCCGCTGGTCCAACAGGAAACTGGTGATGTCCTCACGGCGTTGCTGTTTGCGATCTTCGAGCAAACCGAAGAAATAGGTCAGCATCTCCTTGCGGGCGCTGAGCCGACGCTCGGGATCGATGGGCCCATTCTCCAACACGGCCCGGGTCCATTCGACGAACGTATCCACGTGATCGCGGGGCACCCCGATGATCTCCACGATGATCCGCGGCGGTATCTGCTGGGCATACTCCATGGCGCCGTCCACCCGGGTCCGGCCCTCGGCGGTGATGGCGCCCATCAGCTCCTGGCACAACGCCCGGGTGATCTTCTCGTAGTTGTCTACCGCCCGGGGCGAGAAGTACGGCAGGATCAGGCGACGCTGCCAGGTGTGATCGGGCGGGTCCGACGTGATCGGTGGTGACGCCGGCTGACGCTCCAACCCCTCGAAGGGCAACACGCCGACGTCTCGTGAGGAGAAGTGCTCGGTGTCATGGGCCACGGCCACGATGTCGTCATATCGGACGGGCATCCAGGACCCACCCCAGCGCTCGGTATGGGACACCCTGCCGGCCTGCCGCATGGCGCCATACATCGGCGCGGGATCAGCGGTGAACGCCGGCTCCAACACGTCGAAATCCTCAGACCAGTCGGCCACCGCCGGACGCTGCGAAACGGTCATTGCTTCATCCCTTCACGCCCCTGATGAACTCCCAGACTAGCGGTGCTGTGACCCTTGACTCCCCCGGGCGACGCAGCGGGGATCTGGGACGCCGCCGGAGCCGCCCGTTGGCGCACCAGGGCCACACCGATCACCGCCAGGGCCGCGCCGAACGCCGCCACCAGGCCGAAGCGCTCGTCGAAGAGCAGATAGGCCTCAATGGCGGTGAGCGGGGGCACCAGGTACAGCAAGCTGGACACGCTGGAGGCGCTGTTGGTGCGGATCAACCACAACAGCAGCAGGATGGCGCCCAGAGACAACACCAGCACCATCCAGCCCAGGGCAAACAGCAATCGGGGCGTCCAGCGCAAGGGTTGGCCCCGTTCGAAGCTCAGCGCCACCGCCGCGAAGGCCACCAATGCCGCGCCGTACTGCACCGCGGTGCCGCTCAGCAGTGCGACCTGACCTCCGTGGCGCTTGTGGTGGATGGTCCCCGCGGTGGCCGCGGCGAGGGCCACCACCGTGGCCGCCACCCCCCACAGGTCGATTCGTTCATCGCCGCCGGCAGCCAGCTTCTCGCCCACCGCCAAGGACACCCCGGCGAAGCCCAACACCAGCCCCAGCCATTGCCTGCGGGTGACGCTCTCATCCAGGTAGCGGCCCGCCAGCACCGAAGTCAGCACGGGTTGGATGTTCACGATCACCGCGCTCAAACCGGCCGGCACCCCCCGGGAGATGCCCAGGAACACCCCGCCCAGGTAGCCGCCGTGCAGCAGCAGCCCGGTGATGGCCGACCGGCGCAGCGGCTCGCCCCGGGGGAACGCGGTGCCGGACAGACGGGCAACGAGAGCCAGCAGGCTGCCAGCGAGGGCCATGCGGATGGCCAGCAGAGTGAACGGGGGTGCGTCGGGCAACCCGTAGCGGGCGCCCACGTAACCGGTGGACCACAGGAACACGAAGATGAACGGCGCAACGATGCCCAACTGGTGGCGGCGGGTCACGTCGGTCCGCCGTGCGCCGGGAGCGGCCGGTCGAACGGCGCGGCGCCCGGAGCCTCCGCCAGGCTGGCCGCGGTGAGCGACGCCGAGTCCGCGCTTCCCCCCGCTTCCTCCGCCGGCACGCCGATGAAGTCGAGCTGACGCCACGCCTCGTAGAGCACCACGGCCACCGCGTTGGCCAGGTTGAGGCTCCGGTTGCCGGGACGCATCGGCAACCGCAGTTGATGGTCAGCATCGAAACGGCCGAGCACCGCTGGGGCCAACCCGGCCCGCTCGGCGCCAAACACCACCAGGTCCCCAGCGCTGTACCGCACCCCGTCATAGCGCCGGCGACCGTGCGTCGAGAGCGCGAAACACTCGGGCCCAGCGGCGGTCCCTGGTGAGGGCAGGACGTCGCTCAGGCGGGCGTGGACCTGCACCTTGGCCAGCTCGTGATAGTCCAACCCCGCCCGTCGCAGGCCGCGATCGTCCAGGTTGAAACCGAGTGGCTCGACCAGATGCAAGGTGGCGCCCACGTTGGCGCACAGCCGGATGATGTTGCCAGTGTTGGTGGCGATCTCCGGGGCGTTCAGCACCACCTGCAGCATCGCTTCGCACGCTACCGACCCGACCATCGGCCAACGACCCGGGCAATCCGTCAGAACGACATATCATTTAATAGCATTTAGGCATATTCCAACGCGGCCAGGCGGGGCGACACACCATCGTCACCCACTTGGGTGCGTCCAGCATCTACGGTTACCGCCGCATTCGTGGGAGGAACACGCTCATGCCCGACAGCGGTTGGTACCCGGACCCCAGTAGCCCCGATTCGGAGCGATATTGGGACGGCAACGCCTGGACCACCTCAACCCGACCGTTGCAGGCCACCCCGCCTGCCCCGAGCTACGAACAACCGAGCTACGAACAACCGAGCTATGAACAGCCGGGCTACGGGCAGCCAGCGGCCCCCCAGCCGAGCTACGAGCAGCCCGCCTACGGTCAGCCGGCAGCGCCACAACCGAGCTACGAGCAGCCGGGCTACGGGCAAGCAGCGCAACCGCCCTCGTTCGGTCAACCCGCATATGGGCAGCCGGCATTCGGCCAGCCCGCCCAGAGCGGCGGGTACCAGCAGTCCGGCTATCAGGGAACGCCCGCATATCAGCCGGCCGGGCAATATCTGCCGTACGGGGCATCGACACCTACGGGTGGCGTGGGAGCCGAATGGGGGCGACGGGTTGGCGCGGCGCTCATCGACTCCGCCATCGGACTGGTCATACTCGTTGTCGGACTGGTGTTGGCGGCCATCATCGCGGGGGTCGGTGGCGATGCCGGCGGAGCTATCGGGCTGGTGCTCTTCATCGTGGCCTATGGCGGAGTGTTCGCCTTCCAGGTCTGGAACCAGTTCGTGCGGCAAGGCAGGACGGGCCAGACGATCGGCAAGTCCAAGGTCGGCCTGAAACTCGTCAACGACGAAACAGGCCAGCCCCCCGGGGTCCTTTACGCCTTCCTCCGATACCTGGTGGCATCCATCTGCGGGCTGTTCTTCATCGTGGACATCCTGTCCCCGCTGTGGGACCCACGGAACCAGCGGATCTCCGACAAGTGGTTCAAGCTGATGGTCTACGACGTGCCCAAGTCCTGAGCCCGGGTCCAACGCGCGACCCCGAGGTAGGCTGACCCTCGTTCGGCGTCTGATCAGTTCGGGCGCCGACGGGGGATCGTCACTGCGTTCAGGGGGACTGCCAATGACCATGACCACCACACCGGGGAGGGGCACACCGGTGGCGGATCGAATCGTGTCGGCCGACTCGCACATCACCGAGCCGCCGAACTGCTACATCGATTACATCGACCCGGCCTACCGGGATCAGGCGCCGCACATCGTCACCAGCGAGTCCAAGGGCGACCTGTTCATCATTCCGGGTATGAAGCCCATCGCGGTGGGGCCACTGTCCGCCGCCGGAATCCCCACCGATCAGCTCAAGGTGTCCGGCCGCCGCTTCGAGGACCTGCACCGCTCCGGTTGGGACCCTACCGCCCGGGCCGCGGATCAGGCCCGTGATGGGATCACCGGGGAGATCATCTACCCCTCGGTGGGGATGCTGATCTGCAACCACAAGGACATCCTGTACAAGCAAGCCTGCATGGATGCCTACAACCGCTGGATCTCCGAGTTCTGCGCGGCGGACCCCGACCGGCTTTACGGGTTGGGCCAGAGCGCGTTGTTGAGCGTGGAAAAGGGCATCGACGACCTGGTTCAGATGAAGGACATGGGCCTCAAGGGGATCATGATGCCGGGCTTCCCCGGTGACGCCTACAACGGCAACACCCCCGACTATGACGATCCGTACTGGGAGCCGTTCTACCGGGCGTCCGTCGAGCTGCGCATGCCCATCAGCTTTCACATTCTCACCATGGGCGCCCAACGTCACCGCGGGCCCAAGATCGCCAGCTTCATGTCCATCATCCGGGGCAACCAGGACGTGATCGGCATGTTCGTGCTGGGCGGGGTCTTCGAGCGGGTGCCCGAACTGAAGGTGGTGTGCTCCGAAGCGGACGCCGGCTGGATCCCCCACTTCATGTATCGCATGGACCACGCCGTAAACCGTGAGGGCGGGGTCATGGGCTATCGGAAGATGTCCAAGATGCCCTCGGAGTACTGCCTGGAGAACGTTCGTCTCACGTTCCAGGACGACTGGGTGGCATTCCGCATGTGCCGTCTGGATGACACACCGATGCACAAGATGTTGACCTGGGCCAACGACTTCCCGCACCTTGATTCCACCTGGCCCGACAGCCAGGCGTTGTTGGGCGAACACACCGCACAGCTTTCCGATGAGGAGTTGCGGGCCATTCTCCACGACAATTTGGCTGATCTGTACGACCTGCCCACTTCGCCCCGGCCGGCCGCGGCCTGAGAAAGGACCATACCCAATGGCATATGACCTGAAGATCACCGGCGGCACCATCGTCGATGGCACCAAGGCGCCGCGCTTCGTCGGTGACGTGGGCATCAAGGACGGCAAGGTGGTGGCACTGGGCCGGGCCCCCGAGGACGCGTTGCGCACCATCGACGCCGCCGGCAAGGTGGTTACCCCCGGGTTCGTGGACATCCACACCCACTATGACGCCCAGATCATTTGGGATCAGCTGGTGAGCTGCTCCCCGTGGCACGGCGTGACCACCGTGGTCATGGGCAACTGCGGGTTCTCGCGTGGCCCCCACCCGTCCGATGCACCGCGACCTGATCATGCGTACCCTCGAGAATGTCGAGGGCATGAGCGTGGCCGCGTTGCAGGCCGGGCTTTCCATGGAGTGGCCGTTCGAGACGTTCCCCGAGTACCTCGACGTGATTGAGTCCCGCGGTTGCGCCGTGAACGTGGCGGCGCTGCTGGGCCACACCGCCTTGCGTATGTACGTGATGGGCGAAGAGTCCGTCGAGCGTGAGGCCACCGCGGAGGAGATCGCCGCGCAGAAGGCCATCCTGCGCGAAGGCCTCGAGGCCGGGGCATTGGGATTCGCCACCTCCAAGGCCAACACCCACGTGGGCTATGACGGCAAGCCTGTACCGTCTCGCATTGCCAATATCGAGGAGATCTTCGCCATCGCTGAGGCGTTGGGCGAAGTCGACAACGCGGTGATGCAGGCCACCATCGGCCGGGGGCTGTCCCACAACGAGTTCGCCCACATCGCGGAGATGACCGGCAAGAACGTGAGCTGGACGGCGTTGCTGTCGGGCCAACCCAAGCAGGACTACCGGGTGGAGCTGGCCCGGGCGGCGGAGATCCAGGCCCGACGGGCTCAACGTGTTCCCGCAGGTCGCGGTGCAGCCGGTGCAGTTTGAGATGAATTGGAAGGCGCCGTTCATCTACGAGGCGCTGAGCTGCTTCAAGCCGGTGTCGGCGGCGAACCTCGATGGTCGCAAGGCGATCTACGCCGATCCGGAGTGGCGAGCCCGGTTCAAGGAGAAGGCCGGCCCCGGCGGGATCATCTTCGATCGTTGGGCTCGGACCACCGTGTCCTACTACCCCACCGACACCTCCTTCGAGGGCCGCAACGTGCAGCAGCTGGCCGACGAGTTGGGCAAAGACCCCGTCGATCTGATGATGGACATGGCGCTGGACGCCGAGCTTGACATGCGCATCACCCAGGACGTCATCAACTACAACCCTGATGACATCCAGGCGCTGTTGGCCGATCCCACCACCGTCATCGGCCTGTCCGACGCCGGAGCCCACGCCAGCCAGCTGTGTGACGCCAAATACTCCACCGAGTTCCTCTCCACCTTCATCCGCGAGCGTGAAGCATTCTCACTGGAGGAAGGGGTCCACATGCTGACCCAGCGTCCGGCGCAGGTGTTCGGCATCACCGACCGGGGCACGTTGGAGCTCAACAAGCCGGCTGACGTGGTGGTCTTCGACGCCGCTGAGGTCGGCCACCTGGGCAAGCAGCGGGTGTACGACCTGCCCGGCGGCGCCGACCGCATCATCTCCCAGGCCAAGGGCATCAACGCCGTGGTGGTCAACGGCACCGTGATCCGTCAGGACGGGGTCGACCAGGTGGGTCCCGGTGCCGGCCTGCCCGGCGCCCTGTTGCGCCACGGTCACGCATAGCTGACTCGTACGGTACGAGCGGGCCCTCGCTGCTTCGGCGGCGGGGGCTCGTTGTGCATTTTCGGCCACTTTCGGTTCCCGCGCGGGGTAGCGTGTCCACCATGCGCTCGGTGACCCGCAGCAAAGACGACAAGGCCTTCGACCGTCTCGTCCAGCGTGGTCCTAACTACGACCACGAGCTAGGGGACCGCTACGTCGTGGCACCCATGGTCCGGCGAGATCACGCCGCACTGCAAGTAGAGATCATCATCGTCCTGCGATCGCACTTCGGCGCCGGCCAGGTGACAGCGCCGACCAACCTCGGGGTGCTCGGTCGCAAGGGCCGCCGCTGGTACGTGGTGCCCGACGTGCTGGTGTTTCCCGCTGAGTCATTCTCCGACGACGCCGCGTCCCTGTACGCGGTGCTGGCCATTGAGATCTGCTCGCCCACTGAGGACCCGGCCACGAAGCTGGCCGATTATCGCACGGTCATGGAGCGCCGCGGCCTGGTGGTGGACGAGGTCTGGTACGTCAACGGCGCCGAGGTCACCGTGCACCCGAAGGCGTCCGCCGAGCCGGGAGACAGCGCCCACCCGGTTGCCCTGGAGGCAGTCCGGCAGGCCGTCGCTGACTTCGCCGCTGGCCGCTCGACCTAACCAGACCGGTCAGGTTCGCCAGACGGCGGGGTCGAACTCATCAGGGATGGGCAGAAACACCATCATCACCAGGTCCGACCCGGCCCGGGTCTTGTGGCCCTGACCGGTCAGGTCATCGGCGAAAAGCACCTCGCCGGCCTCGAACCGGCGAACAGTGCCGTCGCCGGTCTCCACCTCGACCGCACCGCCCACGTTGATGACCAACTGGCGGCGGGGCGCGTTGTGGAAACCCATGTCGAGCGGCACCACGCCACGACGGTCACGCAGGATCGCTCCACTGGTGGGGATGACCCCGCTCTCCAAACCACGACCGAGGTCGGTGGTGGGAAGATCCAGATCCTCGAAGTGTGACCGGCCGTCCTCGCCGGTGTAGATGCGGGTGATCTTCATCCTCTCAGGCCTTGGTGAGGGAGCCGTCGTCCAACATGGCGTCCACCTGGCGGGTCAGCAGCTTGGCCATGCGGGGGTGGGTCAGGATCCAGAACGTGTCACGCTGCACCGCGTCGAGCACCAGGTTGCCGACCTCGTCAGGGTCCATCCCCTGCTCCAGCATGGACTGGATGTTGGCCCCGGCGCGGGTGGCGGGCGCGCTGCCCTCGGCATCCGCCGGGCGGGGCGGGCGGGCTTGGCCGGCGTCGGCCTTGGGCGGGCGATACTCCACAGAATGGCGGCTGATGTTGGTGTTGATGGGGCCGGGGCACAGCAGCGAGGCCCGCACCGGGCTCTTGCGGCCCCGCAGATCACGCTCGAGGGTGGTCATCAGCGCGGTGACCCCGTGCTTGGCCACGTTGTACGCGCCCATCATCCCGCCGGCAACCAGCCCCGCCAATGACGAGGTGGCGTTGATGTGCCCCTCGCCCTGGGCTTCCATGATGGGCAGGAACACCTTGACCCCGTAGATGGGGCCCCAGAGGTCCACGTCGATCATCCAACGCCAGTCGTCCAGGTTGAGCTTGTGGGTGGGGGTGGGGATGCCGATGCCGGCGTTGCTGCACAGCACGTGCACCGCACCGAAGCGGTCTATGGTGGCTTGGGCCAGCGCCTCGATCTCCTCCAGCTTGGAGACGTCCGTCTTGCGGGTGGCGACCTGGGTGCCGTTGGCGGCGAGCTCAGCGGCGGTGGCGTCCAGCATCGACTGGTCCAGATCAGCCAACATCACCGACATGCCGGCCCCGGCGAAGGCCCGGGCCATACCCCGCCCGATCCCGCTCGCTCCGCCGGTGACCACCGCAACCTTGCCCTGCGTTTCCATGGGCCCGCAGCGTAGCGGTCACTGCGAAGACCAGGGCCAAACGGGCACTCATCGGTCGACAAGCACCCCAGCGTCGTGGCCCTGATGAGCCCTGGCGGCGAAGAACAAGCCAAACTCTGATGCCCCGACTCAGTTGCGCTTCACAACGTTGCTGGTGGTGGCGTCGGGCCTGCGGGCAGCGACTGTGACTTTGACACGTTCTGCATCGTCGGCGGTCGCCGTCGGTCACGTTCAGCTCAGCCCAACAGGACCACGCCCCGGTTGCCGTCCACGGTGACGGTCATACCATCCCGAATGGTACGGGTACCGGTCTGGGTGCCGACCACGGCGGGCAGGCCGAACTCCCGGGCCACGATGGCGCAGTGGCTCATCACACCGCCGGTGTCGGACACCACCGCCCCCGCCAGCGCGAACAGCGGCACCCACGGGGGCAGGGTCATCTCGCAGACCATGATGTCACCCTCGCTCAGCTTGGAGGCCTCGGCCAAGCTGCGCACCACCCGGGCGGTGCCGGTGACCACCCCCGGAGAGGCGGCCAGACCGGTCAGTATGTCCGGATCCGCGGGGCCCTCAGCGGGGGGCCGACGCCCGGCCAGACGCACGGCGATGGCCTCATACAGCGGGTCGACGGGGCCCGGGGATGGCGGCGGTGGTGTGCCCAGGAACCGGGGAGCCTCGACCTGCGCCGCGGCTTGCACGCTGGCACGGCGGGCCTTGGACGCAGCCCGCCAGTCCCCGCCCCGGGACAGAGCCAGGTCGACCTCCTCCCGCAGCAGGAAGAAGATGTCGGCGGGCTCGGCCAGGCAGCCGTCCTGCACCAGGCGATCCCCGACCTGCAACAGGAAGCGCCGGAAGTTGACCACGCCGCTCTGATCGATCCAGAACGCGTGGTCCTCGGTCAACGGCAGGTTGTAACTGGCCGCCTGGTAATAGCGCTCGAAGGTGGCTGGCGCGTCGGGGTCGGGATCGGCGGCCAAGCGGACGCGGGCTGCGGCCAACAATGCTTCACGACGGGCCACCGCGGCCGCGAAGGAGCGGGCCGGGTCGCGATCATCGTCGAGGCCCAGATAGCCCCGCAGCCCATCGAGGGGAATGGTCGGGATCTTCCCGCCAGGTCACGTCAGCCACGTCGTACACCGCGTCACTGCGCCATCCGAACTCGTCCAGGAAGGCCGCGAAATGCCTCAGGAACCTGGTGAAACCATCGGGGGCGGTCTGCTGCCCGCAATCCGGCGAGGACCCCGGCATTATCGGTCTCGTCGAACAGCCGTCGCAGTAATGGCTCGGCGCGGATCTCACGGCTGAGCCGCCACAGCCCGTGGCTGGTGTCCACCGAGCGGGTCACGAAACCCTGTAGCAACTGATAGCACTCGGTCCCATCGTCCGGACTGAAAGCGCGCGTTGTAGTAGTCAGCGAACCGGGCGGCGGCCACCACCGAGAAGTTGATCTTGCCATGAATGGTCCACTGATCGATCATGTGGAGCCGCTGCCGCTCGAGCTCCTCGATCAACTCGGCATTGGTCAGGTGCCGGTAGTCGGCGAGGCGGTCCTGCAACACCCGCTGGACCAGCACCGGCTTCCACTCGTGCTCCCAAGTCGGGCCTACGTCGTCCAGGATCTTGTCCAGGTGCTGGTAGCGCTCGGCCCGCAGGCCCAGCTCGGCCGCGTCCTGCAAGGGTCGCATGGCCGAGAACAGGTAGTGGCCGACGGCCCGGGTGTGCATGACCAGCGGTGCGCCGTACTCCCGATGGGCCCGGTTGAACCCGATGGCCATGGTGTCCGTGATGAGCTGCACCGCCAACGGCGAGATCGGCCGGGGAGCGTGGATGCGGTCCTGAGCCCAAAACCCCGCCACCGTGACATCGGCAAAGCTGACATCGGCCAAGCTGACATCGAGTGGGGTGACCGCCTGGCTCATGGGCCCGACCCTACTAGCGAGTGCCTGGACGGTTGCTCCGGCCTTCCAGAACGATGGGCTCCGCCGCCGCTACCCGCGTGGCGCCGTCGAGCACCTTGCCGAGCAACTGGAGCAGCGTGGCATGCTCGCCTGCTCGACGATGGGGAAATCGTGGGTGATGAACAGATCTCCGAGACATATTGGTTCGGTTCGAGGGAGAGGCCCGGACGAGCACCCGGGACCGGGTTCAGTAGCGTCCGCTCATGACATCGGAACACGGGGCATCGGGACACGGGCTGCGAACGAACGTGGTGGGAACCAGTGGCCGGGGCGACCGGGTACTGATGTTGATCCACGGCTACGGCGCGGACGAGTACGACCTGGCCGGCCTGGCACCCATGCTGGATCCGGCCGGTCGCTTCTTCACCGTCTGTCCCCGGGGCCCGATCGAGCTCGATTTCGGTGGGGCCGGCTGGTACTCACGTTCTGAGGACGGCGTCATTGACCCCGCCAGCCTGGCCAGCTCGGTGGTGGCGCTCGATCAGTTGGTGGACGAGTTGTGCCAGCAGCGCTCGTGCCGCCGGAATCAGGCCGTCCTGATCGGCTTTTCCCAGGGTGGGGCCTTGGCCTTGGCGGTGGCGTTGGGTCGCTCGACCAAGGCCAGACCTGCCGGGGTGGCATGTCTTTCCGGAATGCTCCAGACCCCACCTGGGATTCCCTACGTCTGGGACGACCCTGACTGGCCCGTCCCAGACGTCGGCTCAGCCGACCACCGAGCCATTCCCGCGATATATGTGCAGCACGGCACCCATGATCCGATGGTGAACATCGAGCGGGGACACCACACCCGCTCGGTGCTGCGCAGCCACGGCATCGAGCCCGAGTACCACGAGTACCCGATGGGCCACGAGATACGCCCCGAATCCATCATCGATCTTCGGGTGTGGCTGGATCGGGTGACGAGCTCATCGTGAGTGCGTTCACACCGGGCGTGCGCTCAGGCGGTCCACCCACCGTCGCTGGTGATCACCGCGCCGTTGAGGTTCGACGCTTCGGGTGAGGACAGCCACGAGATCAGGGTGGCCACCTCATCAGGCTGGGCCACCCGTTCGCAGAGCCGGTGCATCCGCTTGAGCCGCTTGTAGCCCCAGTCGCTGCGGGGGATGGCGGTCTTTGACGATGGCCACCTTCCCCGCATGGCGAGCGGACACCACGTTGTCGATCACGATCAGTTCACCCGTACCGAACGGAATGGTGCGCCCTTGTCCGGCTCCGGTTCCTTGGGCAGACCCAACACCCGCTCCCCCAAGATGTTGCGCTGGATCTCGTCGGTGCCCCCGGCGATGGATTGGGCCGGCGTGGAGATCAGCACCTCGGCGATGATGCCATCGAGTGGAGAGTCCAGACCGGACAGCATGCCGTGGGCGCCAGCGATGCGGCTGTGCACGGCGTTGGAGGCCCGAGCGATGTTGGATGTGGTGAGCTTGGACAGCGACCCTTCCGGGCCCGGCGGGCGGCCACTGGCGCGGGCGGCCTCGGCCCGGGCTGCGGTCCAACCCTGCATGCGACGCACCGATTCGACCTTGACTGCGTCCTGGCGAAGCAACGGGTCGGTGTTGGTGGCGGTGTCGCGCAGGCGGGGTTGCACCAGGTCCGGCCGACCGGCGCGTTGGGGATACCAGACGTAGGTCTTGAAGTACGCCGCCGCTTCCGCCACCGCCTCGGCCACGCATCGACCGTGCGGCTCCCGGTAGGTGCGGGGCCGGCGATCGGTGGCCAGGCCCCGTTCGTGCATCAGCGTGGTCAACGCCACCGCCCAGCCGTCACCCTGCCCGCCGACCATGTTGTCATGGGACACCCGGGCGTCGGTCATGAAAACTTCGTTGAACGACGAGTGATAGTTGGCCTGGGCCAGCGGGCGGACCTCCACGCCGGGCTGTTGCATGGGCAGGGCGAAGTAGGTGATGCCCCGATGTTTGGGTTGGTCCCAGTCGGTGCGGGCCAGCAGCAGGCCGTAGTGGGAACCGAAAGCGCCGGTGTTCCAGACCTTCTGGCCGTTGACCACCCATTCGTCGCCGTCACGGTCCGCCCGGGTGGTGAGCCCGGCCAGGTCCGACCCGTTGCCCGGCTCGCTGAATAGCTGGCACCACTTGTGCTCACCGGTCAGCATCGGGCGCAACAAAGCCGCCTTCAGCTCGTCGCTACCCCGTTCCAACACGGTCGGGGCGGCCAGGGTCATGGCAGTTCCGGTGGCGGGGCCGACGGCGCCGACCTCCTCGAACACCGCGCTGACGATGTGGGCCGCGGCCGGCGGAAGGCCTCGCCCGTACCACTGGGTGGGCCACGTGGGACAGCCCCAGCCGGAATCGGCCAGCATGTTGCGCCACTCCAGCAACGGCCGGTCCTGGTCCCAATGCTCATCGAGCCAGGTGCGGACCTCATCTCGAAGCGCGTCGGTGCTGTGGGTCGGGCCTGCTGCGTTGTCGGCGCGGTCGCTGCTCATCGGTACCCCCGGGTCACCCTGGCGAAGGGGCCAGCGTAGAACCTGCGGCGGTCGCGCTCAGTCTCCGGCGGGTTGGCGCCGCTCGACCATCACGCCACGATCGATCAACGCCCTCACCTCATCGAGCTCCAGACCCAACACATCGTGGAGCACCGAGGCATTGTCGGCGCCGAGGTGGGACACGCCACTGCGGGGGCCGCAGTCGAACCCATCGAAGCGCAAGGCCGAGCGGTTCACCACCACGCTCTCCATACCAGACGGTACGGTGACATAGGCGTCGCGGTCGATGGCCCAGTCCGATGTGAGGGTGTCCTCGGTGCTGACGATGCGGCCCACCGGCAGCCGGGCGCCCTCCGAGAGCGCCTGTTCGAAAGCGTCAAAGCTGTCGAACGTGGCCGCCCATTGTTTGATGTGAGCCAGGCATTCCTCGAAATGGCGCGATCGTGCCGGCATGGTGGAGAAACGGGGATCCTCCAACAGCTCGGGCTGACCAGACAGTCGCGCATACGACACGAACACCGCGGTGGGCGAGCCGGGGATGGCCACCCAGGTCGCTTCGGCGTCCCCGAGTTGCACCACCGCTGCCTTGGCCGGTCGGAACGGGCTGTGCTCGTAATCGGGGCCGCCGTTGAGCTCGACGGGGGTCCACTCATTCTGAGCCACCATGGCCTCGCACATGGAGGCATCGATGTGCGCTCCCGTACCGGTGCGCTCCCTGCGCCACAACGCGGCCAGCACGCCCTGGGCCCCAGCCATACCAGCGGCGATGTCGGCGTGGGAAACCGGTTCCGGCTTGGGTTCGAGCTCCCACTCCTTGGCTTTGTAGTGCAGGAGGCCAACCTCGGCGTGCACGACGGGTGCGTAGGCCCGGCGGCGGGCGGCCCGGCCTTCCTGCCCGTAGCCGGAGACCGAGCAGTACACGATGTCGGCCTTGCGGGCTTTGATCTGCTGGTAGCCGATGCCCAACTTGTCGGCCACGCCGGGCCGGAAGTTCTCGACCACGACATCGCAATGCTCGGCCAAGCGAAGGGCCAGCTCGACGCCCTCGGGTTTGGTGAGATCGATGGAGGCGAAGCGCTTTCCGGCGTTCTGGCCGGCGAAGATGACGGCGATGTCACCGCGGCGGGGGTACGCCGTGCGCAGCAGGTCACCGTCGGGGGGTTCGATCTTGATGACCTCGGCGCCGAGGTCGGCCAGGACCCGGGTCAGGCAGGGTCCGGCCACCACCCGTGTGAAGTCGAGGATGCGCAGCCCCTCGAGGATGCCCGGTCCGATATCCAGCGTTGCCACCACGGCGAGCACGGTAGCCGGCCCGCTACCGTAGGTCCCGATGACCCCTCCCTCGGAACTCCCCCCCGAACCCAGTAGGGGCGAATCCACGTCGAATCGCCGGGATGGTGATGGTGCGGACCATACCGCTCGGTATTGGGGCCGTGAGGGGCTGCTGGACACCGTGCTGGGAGCGCTGACCGCCGCCGGCAAGGATCTGGATCGCCTCACGGTCCACGATCTGGCCGCCACCGACCAGTTCCATGGCGGCGGTCGCCCAGCCACCCTGCGCTTGGCCGAACTTGCCGGGCTGGTCGAACCAACTGCGCCGAGCGGATCTGCCGGGTCGAGCGGATCTGCCGATTCGAACGGGCGGCTTGAGTCGGACACGACCGCCGGATCGGCCGCTTCGGACGGGTCCCTGCGCGGCGAGGACCCGTCCGGTCTGCGGGTGCTCGACGTAGGTGGCGGACTTGGTGGGCCGTCGCGCACGTTGGCTCATCGCTTTGGTTGCGTGGTGACCACCATCGATCTCACGCCGTCCTATGTGGAGGTGGCCCGTGAGCTCACCCGACTGGTAGGCCTCCAGGACCGGGTGACGCACGAGGTGGGCGACGCCACTGATCTGCCGTTCGACGACGGCACATTCGACATGGTATGGACGCAGAACACCGGCATGAATATCGCCGACAAGGAAGCGCTGTATCGGGGTTTCCACCGGGTTTTGCGCCCGGGCGGCACGCTGGCGTTCCAAGAGCCGATGGCCGGCGAGCACACACCACCGCATTTCCCGTTGATGTGGGCCGGTGACGCATCGATGAGCTTCCTGCGCGCACCGACAGAGATGCGGTTGCTCGTTGCCGAAGTCGGATTCGAGGAGGTGGTGTGGGAGCTGGTCACCGAGGTCGCCTCCAGTGGAAATGTCCCGCCCCCGCCACCCCATGCAGTGCAACGCCTCGTGATGGGCGACGAGCGCTTGGCCGCCATCGCCGCCGCCCAACGCCGGAACCTCGACGAAGACCGCATCGTCACCGTGCACGCCGTGTTCCGCAAACGTTGACCTGAACAACATCGGATTCGGGTGTCGCTCTCATCTGACCAAAATGGCTCCGAGGAACGGGTTGGCGTGTTCTGCAGAACGCACATTACGCAACGACTGCGTTCCTGCAGTCCACCCACGCCGATCGACAACGTCATCGGGAACAAGTCAGGTCAAGGTCGACCGATCACGGCGGGCGACCGTCGGCCCGTGCCGCGAGCCGGTCCCTCATCTCATCGACTCCGGTTGACTTGTGCACTTTGAGAGGGATCTCGCGCCGTACCAGGCGGTACTGAACGCCCTGACCAGGCGTTTTGTAAATCGGGATCGGCGGGTAGACGGCCAAAGTGCACAAGTTGAACCCCCAAGCCGCCCCAGACGACTTTCAGTACCTTACAAGCCCTTTCCATCATGGGATCGGCGGGGTGGGGCCTTGGTCGACGCATCGGAGCTGCGCCTCGTGGTCCGCCCTGTCAGGCCAACGCTCGGACGTCCCCGACGAGGGCCAGCAGGCCGGCCACCGCCACGGTCAGCCACAGCCCCCGAACCGCCAAGCCGACCAGCAGGCGTTGGCTCCACCGGTTGACGTCGACCGTCGTGCGAAACGAGACCCACGCCACCAGCACCGCCGCCGCAACGACCACTGGTGGGACCAGCGGCGGGAACGCGGCCACCAGCACCAGCGGCAGCAACCAACGGCGACGGCCCGCCGCGGTCCATGAACCGGGGGCGGCTACCCGCTCGACGGCCCAGGCCATGGACCAACTGAAGGCTGCAGGTAGGGCCACGAACAGCGCGATCGCCAGCCAGGTGGGCTGCAGCAAGGTGAAATCGACGCCATCTGGATGGATCAGCATCGAGCCCACCACCGCGGCCGACGCGGCGGCCACGGTGAATCGCCGGAACCATCGCGGCCCGATCAGCCACGGTGATACCCATCGGTATGCGGCGGCGCCGATCAGCCCCACCGCCGCGCCCAATGCGCAGAGGCTGTAGGTCCCACCGAGGGTCACCCGGCCGATGGTGAAGCCGTCGTCGCTGGTGACACCACGCACCGAGTCCGGCGAGGTCACACGGAGCAACAGCATGGCCAGCCGCCCGCCCAGGCCGGCCACCACGACACCGATGGGTATGCCGGCGACGATGAGCACGCGCAAGCGCTCACCGAGCTCCCGGCCGAAAGCGGCGGCGGTGCCGGGGCCGCCGCCGGAGCCCCGTGGTGGGACCCCGGCGTTCGTGGTATGCGTGTTCGTCACCGCCCGCCGCTCAGAACGGTACCGGCAGGCAGGCCCAGCGGGCGCCCGCCAAGCCGGTGCCGTGGTCGGTGTGCAGGGCGTGAATGACGACGGACATGGCACCGCCAGGCGGGATCACGAAGGGGACCACGGCCTCGGCCCGGCCCTTCCCCCTGCGGCTGATCTCGAAATCGAGCCATACCTCGGTCTGGTCGTTGATCACCTGGGTGGGCGAGGCGGCGTTGTAATGCGGACCGGCCACCGAGGGGTTGCCCGCCACGCAGGGGCCCACATGCACGTGGGCGCCGAGCACGGTGCCGGCTGCGGCCCGGTCGAGATCCTCCACCTTGAGCCGGACCACGGTGAAGCCATGGCGAACCTTGGCCTCCACCTCAGCCTCGGCCCCGTCGGTGGGCTGGGATCTCCTGCCGCCAAGTCGACCAACGGTCCCTCGCTCTCGATCTCCTGCCGGTCATGCTCATCCCGGTCATCGCGTTCGTGGGCCATGGCCACCGGCGCCCCCAACGCCACCGCCGCCAAACCCACCGTGCCGACCATCATCATCCGCCGCCAACGCCTGGTTCCCGTGTTCATGTCCCAACCTCCCGCTTTCATGCTGTTGTGGGGACAGACGTGGCAGGTTGTCCCATCGGGTGACACCGGCATAGAATTTCGGAACGGTCAGAAAGGCCCGACTCTCTCCCAGTCACCCAGGCGTACCGACCAGTACGGGATGTGGCCCACTGACCGGACCAACCCCGAGCACGTTTCATCACCAACCGCGGCGGGCCAGTTCGCGGCGAAGGGCCTCGAGGTCCTCTGCGGCTCGCTGTTTGATGAGTTTGCCGGTGGGGTCTGACCGTAGGGCGACCTCGTTCGCCTCATACTCCGCACCAATGCCGAGTCGACGGGCCAAGTGGCGGCCGTATGCGATGAGCGCTCCCTGCTGCATAATCCCCATGCCTAACAGGAGCTCGCGGGCCGCATCCGGCTGATTCTCGGCCTCGAACAGCGCGGCCAGCACCAACAAGCTGTCCGTGGCCTGGTAGAGGACTCGGCCGGTCGCTGCCTGCCGGACGTACGCCACGGCCGACGCCCGGGCCGCCACGAGATCGCCTAGTTCGAGGTGGACCAACGCTTCGAGGTCATCGCCGCTGCCCCACAACCTCGGGGACCGGCGATACTGCTCCACAACGTCGAAGGCCGCTGCCGGGTCACCGAGCAGCAGCAGGCTGACGGTGGCGACCATGAACCCGTGGGCCGAGAACTCGGAGAACAGGCCGACTTCCGCCTCCAGATCGATGGCGGCACGGGCATGAAGCAATGCCCGTTCAGCGTCACCCAGGTAGAGTGTGCTGAAACCGGCGACGATCTCGCACAGCGCCGCCGCCTGCGTGGCATCCAACCCAGGGGCGAGTGTCCGCTGGATCTCAATTCCCCGCTGCAACAGCTCCAGACCCTTCCCCGGCTCGAATAGCCCCACACCGTTGCCGACGTGGGCCCAACCGTGAACCTGGTGTAGGGGAGCCGGTGACGTCCTGAGCGCACGGACATCCTCCCTGGTGGCCTCGCCATCCCAAAGGGCCGTGTGCAATCGCCAGAGATTGCTGAACAAGCGCACTACGACGTCATCTCGACCATCTGGAGGTAGGTTGGCCTGACAACGCTCCGCAAGGTCCACGCCCTCTGAGGGGGCATCGTAGAAAACCGTGAACGCACCTAGCAGCAACCGGGCAGCATCGCTCCACCGGCCCTGCGCAGCGGCCCACTCGAAGCCGCTGACAACGTTGGCCTTATCCTGACCCAGCGTCTGCCTCGCATGGAGATCTCCCCACATGGCCGCAGGATGTCGTTGGGCCAAGGCAAGGTAGTGCGCCAGGTGACAATCGCGGACGGTCGCCGCCTCGCCGGCCACGACGAGTTGTTGCTGGGCGTAGGCCGCGGTGGTCTCGAACAAACGGAACCGGGAACGCCCACCGGCTTCCTCCCGGATGACCAGGGACTTGGCGATCAACGAGTCGATCAGATCCACGGCGTCGGCCGGCGGGACGTCCAGCAACGCCGCCACTGCAACCAGGTCGAACGTGCCAACGAACGTTCCTAGCGCCCGCAACGTGCGCTGCTCCTCCGCATCGAGCAGGTTGTAGGACCAGTCGAGCGTGGCTTCGAGCGTGCGTTGACGTTGCCGGCGACGGCCCCCGTGCAACAGCTGGAAACGATCCTCGATGCCGGCCAACAACTCCTGCGGCGACAACACGGTGCTGCGGGCGGCAGCCAGCTCAATGGCCAGCGGCACCCCGTCAAGCCGGCGGCACAGCTCACGCAGCACCCCACGGTTGCCCTCATGCAGCGAAAAGGACGGCTGCACCGCCAAAGCCCGCTGAACGAACAGCTCGAGCGCGGCCTCATCGTCCTCGTCGATGCCGAGGGGCGGAACCACCAGCGTGTGCTCGCCGTCCACATCCAAGCGCTCCCGGCTGGTGGCCAGCATCACCGCGCCGCCAGGCCTGGCCACGAAACGCTCGGCGAACGCGGCGCACTCGTCAATGAGATGCTCGCAGTTGTCCAGGATCAACAGCAGATCCTTGTCGGCGAGAAACTCCAGGATCTGCCCGATCGCATCGCCCGAAAGCAACTGCAACCCCAGTCCGGCCGCCACCGCCGCTGGCACCTGCGCCCCGTCGGTCACCGCGGTGAGATCCACGAACCACACGCCATCGGGACGGTGCAGCAGCTCCTGCTCCCCCACCGCAAGCGCCAGTCGGGTCTTGCCGGTGCCGCCGCCGGCGGTCAGCGTCACCAACCGTTGGGTGGCCAGCACCTCGCGCACCCGACGCAGGTCCTCGGCCCGACCCACCAGGCTGGTGGGTGCGACCGGAAGATTGGTCGAGGCCGGATCGATGACCCGCAACGGGGGAAAGTCATCCTTGCCCAACTGCAGGAGGCGCAACGGCTCGCCCACGTCGCGCAAATGGTGCACCCCGAGATCGAGCACCTCGTCAACCCTCGCCGCGGCGCGCACCAACTCGGTGAGCAACGTCTGGCCACCGTGCCCGGCCGCCTGCACCCGAGCCGCGGTGTTCACCGCCGGACCGAAGTAATCGCCGCCTCGTTCCTCGGCCTCACCGAGGTGCAAACCGATGCGCACCCGTAGGCGCGGTCCACGCCACTGCGCCGTTCCCAGGCGTTCCTGCAATCCCGTAGCCGCGCTGACAGCGTCCGACGCACGGGCAAACGCCGCCGCGAAGGAATCGCCCGCGGTGCTGAACACATAGCCGCCGGCGGACTCGATAGCTCCACGAACGATCTCATCGTGAACCTGAAGCGACGCGGACATGGCGGCAGCGTCAACGGCCCACAACCGGGTGGATCCCTCCACATCACTCAATAGGAACGTCATCGTCCCCGACGGTCGCGTTCCGCCCTCGCCCCTGCCGTCCTCCACAGACACCACGAAGCGCAGTTTCCCACAGCCTGGCGTCACAGGACGTGGAAGACCGCTGAACCCGCTGCGCTATCCCCGTCCGGCTGTGCGCGACCGCCAGGCCCGCACCGATTTCAGCACCGCATCCAACACTTCGGGATACGTGCTGGTTGACGGCTCCGCAGCGGCCTCCAGATGGGCCGTGACCTCGAGCCCGTCGACGTACCAGACCTCGCTGAGCACCAGCCCGGTGCGCGCCATGGTCATCGCCCCACGCCGTCGGTGCTGGGTGTGCAAGCATCAGACCCGGGAGCGTCGCAGCGGCGGTCTCAAGAACCCCGCAGGAGCAGCATCATGAAGATCGGATTGTTCACGCCGTTGCGTTCACCGGTGGCCACACCGGAGTTCCTTTCCGAACTCGGTCGTCAGTGCGAACAGCGGGGCATCGCGTCTCTGTGGTTGGGCGAGCATGTGGTCACGTTCCCCAGCTACGAGTCGAGCTACCCCGGCTCGGGCGATGGGGTGTTCCGTTTCCCGACCCAATCGGGCCTGCTGGACATGGTGGCCTCCATCGGGTTCCTGGCCGCCTGCACCAGCACCCTACGGCTCGGTACGGGGATTTGCATCTTGCCGCAGAACAACCCGGTCTACGTGGCCAAGGAATACGCCACGTTGGACTTCTTGTCGAACGGACGGCTCGACTTCGGGGTCGGTGTGGGCTGGAGCTGGGAGGAGTTCGAGGCCTGCGGGGCGCCGTGGGAGAACCGGGGCGCCCGCTGCGACGAGTACCTCGAGGTGATCCGACGGTTGTGGTGCGATGACGTCAGTTCCTTCGAGGGCGATTACTACACGTTGCCGGCCTGCCATCTGTACCCCAAGCCGGTCCAGCAGCCTATGGTGCCCATCACCGTGGGCGGCCACTCACCCGCTGCCCTGCGCCGGGCGGCACGGGTGGGTGCCGGTTGGTATGGCGTCAACGCCAGCCCGGAGGAGACCGCCCGACTGGTGGGCGAGCTCCGCGGTCACCTCGAGGCGAAGGGCCGAAGCCTGGACGGGTTCAAGATCGTGATGGGAGCCACCAACGACTCAATTCACCCTTCACTGATCGAGGATTACGCCGAAGCCGGCGTCACCGAACTGCTGATCCCATTCCTGCGCCAGGGCAACAAACACCTCGAAGCCAACCTCGACCGCATAACGCCGTTCCTCGAAGCGGTCTAGCCAAGGGAGATACTGCATTCGCCGTAGGTCACTCACCCATCCGCGTGAAATCGTTACCCCGCGTCACCCAGATCACGATGCCGTGGCCTCATAGGTCAAGAGCGCGTCGCTGCGAGTGTGCACCCCTTGATGCCTTCCACTGACCGCTCGCCGACCCGATCTCTGTCCCACAGCGTCCCGGGTCAGGCCCCCAGAACGTCCATCGCAGCAACTGGATCGCCGTCCTTGTCGTACGCCGTCACCCTGACCCGGGTCGACGTGAGGTTGGCTTCCTCCACCGGCAGCGCCACGACGGCGAGGCCCTCGATCGGCCGCTGGCGACGGAAATGATCGCCTGCCTCGACCTCGATCACCATCGCCGAGGGAGGCACACTGGCAACAAGAACCCGACCTGGCGGGATGGCAACCTGGAAATATCACCGGGTACTCCGTCTCTCCCCGCTGCGCCCAAACGTCCAGCGGAACTGTCAACTTCTGGTGCAAGGCCTACTACTGAGGATCATGAGACTGAACATGAAGAAGTTGACAAGGATCATCCGGCGACGGCGCATCAGCTTGGCCGCGATCTTGGCGGTGGCGACGCTGGCCGTGGTCGGGTCACTGACGCTGCCGATGCCGTACGTGGACACCATCGAGCTGCGGGCCAGCCTCGGCTGAGCCCTGGCGACGACGCCCGGCGGTCGGCCCTCGGGTGGGGGAGGGTCGACCGCCAGCTAGCGTCCAAACCAGGCTACGGGTTCAGCAGAACCGGCACGGTCCGAGGGCCGCGGACCTGCTGGCCGCCCCAGCGGACCTCGGCCCCGGGCTTGATGGTGAAACGGGGGAACCGCTCCAGCCAGTCCCGAATGGCCACGTTCAGCTCCATGCGGGCCAGGTTGGAACCGATGCAGCGGTGCACGCCGATCCCGAAGGCGAAGTGCCGGTTGAGCTGACGGTCGATGATGACCTCGTCAGGGCGATCGAACTTCTCCGGATCACGATTGCCGGCGGGGAACGTCAGCAGCACCCGCTCCCCCGCCTTGACCGCCTGCCCGCCGACCTCCGTGTCTCCGGTGGCGATGCGGGCCATGGTGACCGGCGCATACGCCCGCAGGAACTCCTCGATGGCGGTGGGGATCAGCTCGGGCTCCGCCACCAGCCGGTCGCGATCGGCGGGATGGGTGGCCAGGTGCCACAGCGCCGAACCGATGGAGCTCCAGGTGGTGTCCATGCCGGCCAGGAGCAACAGGAAACACGTGCCCAACAGGTGACGGTCCGTCAGCGGGCTCCCGCCGAGCTCGGAACCGATCAACGTGGAGATGAGGTCCTCACCGGGCTCCTCACGTCGGCGGGCCACGTGATCGGCGAAGTAGTCCAACACCTCCCGTGACGCGGCCCGGGCGCCCTCGATGTCGGTGGCGCTGTCCTGCAGGATGGCGACCGCCCAGTCAGTGAACATGACCTCGTCGGATTGGGGCACGCCGATGAGGTTGGCGATGACCCGCACCGGGATGTGCTGGGCGTAATCCCCCGCGGCATCAGCCTCGTTCCGGCCGCCCAGCTCTTCGAGCAACTCCTTGGTGATCTGCTCGGTCTGGACCTTCAGCTGCTCGACCGCTTTGGGGTTGAACGCCGGCAGCAACAACCGCCGGGCCTCGGCATGGAACGGCGGATCGCTGGTGATGGGCGGGGCGTACAACAGCGTGGACCCCGGCGCCGGGGGCAGCACGCCGATGTCCCGTGACGTGAAACGCTCGGTGTCATAGGCCACCGCAGCCACATCGTCGTAGCGGGTGGGCATGTAGGTACGATCCCGCCGATCGGTGACCGCCACCGGATGATCTCGCCGCAACTCGGCCCAGATCGAATAGGGCTCGGCCTGGTACTGCTGCACGCCGACATCGAAGTCAGTGGTCCAGTCCTTGACCGGCGGGGGCGCGGGTGGCGGCGAAGTGCTGGCCATGTCATGGACCTCCGGCATGTGTCGAACCTGCCGGCAGTGTACCGATGACCCCGAGGAACCTGCTGACCCGTCCCCGACCCGCCGCCCGGGGTTGCCCCGGCCGACAGCTCATCCCCTACGGTTCGGGCCATGAGCGCCACCACCACCGGCGCCCCTGCCGTACCGATCAGCGGTACCAGACCCAGGCCCCCGCCGGCAGCGAAACTGCTGGCCGGAAGGGGTTTCTACGGCTGGTACGTCGCGTTGGCCTGCCTGGTCATGATGTACGTGACGGTGGGGGTCAGCTACTACGGCCTGTCCTTGTTCCTGCGCCCGCTGCGTGACGAGCATCAGTGGTCCAACACCGTGGTGTCGGGCGCCACCGGAACCTTCTTCCTGATCTCGGGCCTTTCCTCGTTCCTGGCCGGTCCGTTCATCGACCGCATCGGTCCCCGGCGGTTCCTGTTCGTGGGCATCGTGCTCACCGCCGCCGGCGCCGCCTGGGTGGGCTTCATCACCGAGATCTGGCAGCTGTACGCGGCCTACACGGTGCTGGCGGCGGCCTACGGATTGGGGGCGGTGGTGCCGGTTTCGACGTTGATGTCGCGCTGGTTCATCCATCAACGGGCCAAGGCGATGATGATCTCCTCCACCGGGGTCTCCCTGGGTGGGGCCACCCTGGTGCCGATCGGCGCGGTACTCATTGAACGGGGTGGGCTCCGTTTGGCGGCGCCGGTGCTGGGGGCGTTGGTGTTGGTGGTGGCGCTACCGGTGTTGTTCCTGATGGTGTCCGCCGCCCCCGAGGACCTGGGCCTGCAACCCGACGGCGGGGTCGCGCCCTCCAGCGGCGGCCGCATCGACGTGGCCAGCCAGTACCGGCCGTGGACCCGCCGCCAGGCCATGGGCACGTTGTCGTTCTGGGCCGCCAACGTGGCGTACTTCCTGGCGCTGGGGGCGCAGACCGCGGTGCTGATCTACCAGCTGGCGTTCCTGCAGGAACCGGACAAGTTGGGCACCCGGGGGGCGGCGGCACTGGCGGTCACCGCCACCACCATCGGCTCCATACTTGCTCGTATGGTGGTCTCGATGTTCGCAGATCGTCTCGACAAGCGGTACATGGCGATGGGTCTTTTCGTCTTGCAAGCGGTGGCCATCGTCGGATACCTGCTGGTGCATCAACGGGTGCTGATCTACCTGGCGGCGTTGGTGTTCGGCTTCACCGTGGGCAACATCTACCTGTCCCAGTCCCTGCTGATCGGCGAGTTGTTCGGGTTGGTGAGCTTCGGCACCGTGTACGGCATGGTGGCACTGGCCAGCCAGCTGGGGTCGGGGCTGGCGCTGATGGCGGTCGGTCGCCTGGTTGACGCTCACGGTTACGCGGTGCCGTTTCTCACCATGGCGGCGCTGGATGTGGTCGCCGCCGGGGTGGTGCTGCTGTGTCGGCCACCGGGAGCGGCGACTCCGGCGCACTGAGCGCGTCAGGCCGGCAGCCCGGCCAGCCCCAGGGCCTGGTCGCGGCCCAACCCCGCGAGGTCTGCGGCGTTCAGGATGGCTTGCCAAGTGTCATCGGGGATCTGCAGCCCGTTGGCCAGGCGATCGGCCTTCTTGGTCCGCTCGGGGTCACCGGGGCTGAGGATGGGCGGACCACCGGCGGCGGGCTTGGCGGTGACGAACCACTCGACGTAGTCCTTGATGTCCTGCGCGATGTGGCCCTCGATGTCCAGCACCGCCGGATCCACGTACACCGACAGCATGCCGTTGGCGAAGCGGTGGTTCCCCGGGCCGGCGGTCCCTGAGCCGGTGAGGGCCCCGGCCAGCAGCTCGCACACCATGGACAGGCCGGAACCCTTGTGCAGCCCCATGGCCACCATGGACCCCCGACCCTTGCGGGGGTTGGGCGAACGGCCCGGGATGCGCTCGCCATAGAGCACGGTGGGGTCCTCGCTGAAGGTGCCGTCCTCGCCGATGAGGGAACCGGTGGGCAAGGTTGCGCCACCTTCCAACGCCACTTGCACCTTGCCCTCCGCCACCAGTGACGTGGCGAAATCCAAGATCACCGGCGGGTGGCCCTGGACCGGCACGCCGATGCAGACCGGGTTGGTGGCCATGCGCCGATCGACCCCACCGAAGGGGGCCACCAGCTGACCGCCGGCCACGTTCACGAAGTGGATGGAGATCATGCCGGCCTCCACCGCCATCTCCGCCCAGTCACCGATGCGGCCCAGGTGCCCACTGTGCCGTAGGGCGATCACAGACACGCCGGCGGTTCGGGCCTTGTCGATGCCCAGTTGCACCGCCTGCACCCCGATGGTCTGGCCGAAGCCGTAGTTCCCATCGATCAGTGCGAAGGCGTCACCGTCGGCCAACACGGTGACGGTCTGATCAGCAAGCTGAATGCCTTCCCGCAACCACTCTGTATACCGCAGGGTACGGCCCACGCCATGGCTGTCGTGGCCTACCAGGTTGGCGTTGACCAGAGACACGGCGATCCGGCGACCTTCCGTGGGAGAGGTCCCCGCAGTGGTGAAGATCTGGGCGATGACGTTGGTGAGCGGTTCGGCGTGGATGAGCACGGTTCCCCCTACGGGCTGGGTGCGGGCTGGGTGCCGGCTGGTGCAGACTCGCCGGAACACGGACTTGGGGCCCGCGGACGCTAGCGCTGGGCGCGACGCTCCGCCCGACCAGTGTCGCCCACCCAAGCGCGCCGGCGGGGACCCAGGCGGCCGTGGGATGCAACTCGACGGGAACCACTACCGTGGCCCCATGACCGCTTTCCATGATCTGCGCATGACGTCGATCACCGGCGACACCGTCGACTTTGCCGACTATCGCGGCAAAGTGGCGCTCGTGGTGAACGTCGCCTCCGCTTGAGGCCTCACCCCTCAGTACGCAGGTCTGCGTACGCTGCACGATGAGCTTGGCCCCAGGGGTTTCGTGGTCCTGGGCTTTCCCTGCAACCAGTTCGGCGGGCAGGAGCCGGGCACGGACGCCGAGATCGCGGCCTTCGTGGCAGAGCGTTTCGGGATCGCCGGAGCGAGCTTCCCGATGTTCTCCAAGATCGAAGTAAACGGAGATCAGGCCTGCGAGCTGTTCCAGATGCTGAGCACCACCCTGCCCAAAGATGACGGGGAAGCGGCCATAGCCTGGAACTTCACCAAGTTCGTCGTCGGCGCCGACGGTATCCCGCTGCGCCGCTTCGAGCCGCGCACGACGCCAGAGGAGATTCGCCCGTTCATCGGGGAGCTGCTGGGCTGAGCGCGCCGTTGGCCAGGCGGGGGATTCAGGCCGCGGTGCGCAACAACCGGTCGGCCAGGCGGGTGGTCACCCCGAAGTTGGCATGCTCGTCACGAAAGTGGTGGCGCAGGTGGCCGGCCCGCACGTGTCGGAACCAGGCGGTGCGGGGCTGATAGCCGCTGTGGCTGAGCAGGTGCAGCCACTCGTAGGCCAGCAGCCCGGTTTGAGCGGTGGCTGCGCCGGCCAACGCCCCGGCCACGCCGCCGGCCAACACCCCCACACCAGACCCAAGCAACGCCACCCCGGCACCGTTGGACAGTGCGAAGTTGGTGCCCAGGAGCGCGCCGGCCACGTCATCGGGAACCTGATGATGGCCCCGATGGGCCGCGCCCGGGTCAAGGCGGCGGGACCCGAGCCGGAGCGGTGGCCCATGCAACGCGTAACGGTGCAGCGCCCATTCGAAAAACGGTTGGAGGGCCACCACCGCCAGCACGGCCCGGGCGTCAGCGAGGCGGAACGATCCCTGCCGCCGCCTCAGCGCGAGGCTCGCCACAAGGTACCCACCAAGGACGTAGCCCGAGCTGTGGTGCGCGAAACAGGCGGCCACCTGCCCCTTGGTGCGCAGGGTGCGAGCGGAACACGGTGGCGTCATCGTCCCACCATTGTGGACCCCCGGGCGGTGGTACGCGAGTCGCCCAGCTTAACGAACGCTGATAGTTCGACCGGGCGGGGATTCATCGTGCGTCTACGAGATGGTTCAACGTTCGACCCTTCCACGACCCCCGCTGGACATCGTGGGTTCATCCGCCTCCGATAGAAAACCCCTCCGTTGCGGGCTGCCGCTTCATCACGCCAGATCAACAGGCCAGAAGGGCGCGTCAGCGGAATGATCATCGATGTACGGGACGGCAAGGGCCGTGGCCACACGGGCCAGCCGCCGAGTGGGCTGGACCGGGAGCGGCGGGTGCTCTACTTCGGAACCGACCACGTCTTCGTACGGTCATTGGAGGACGCCCTGCGCAACGAGGGAATCGAGGTGGTGCAGGCGACACCCACCGCTCCCAGCGCCCTGGCGTTGCGTGACCACGACCCGGCGATGGTGCTGATCGAGATGCGGGCCCCGGCCACCGCGGCCATCGATCTTTGTCGAAGCATTCGCCTTCACAGCGATCTGCCGCTCTTGGTCATCGCCTCACAGGCAACGGAAACCGATCTGGTTCTGGCGTTCGAGCTGGGTGCTGACGACTTCTTGTTGCAACCGATCCGCGTTCGGGAAATGGTCGCTCGGATCCGGCGCTCCCTGCAACGCCAGATGCATGTGGTTCGCCACAATCCGGCCGAAGACACCATCCACATCGGCCAATTGACCATCGACATCAATCAGCGGGCAGTGGCCGCAGGAGGTCAGCCACTGCACCTGCCCCGCAAGGAGTTCGACCTGTTGGTGTTGCTGGCACTGCACGCCGGCAAAGCCCTACCACGTTCCATCATCATGAGCAAGATCTGGGGCGGTGATTACGTGGGCAGCACCAACACCCTGGATGTCCACGTGAAACGTCTCCGCAAGAAGGTCGAGGCCCTCAGCGCCGGGCACACCATCGTCACCGTGCGCGGCTTCGGCTACATGCTCAAGGCCCAGCGCGCCAAGCCCAGCGTGACCCGGGCCTCCTCAACGCCGGTTTCGGCCTGCCCCACAACGAACGTGAGTGTCACTCAGCTCAACTGTTGACGGCGAACGTACAGGGTGCCCGCGGGGAGCTCGACGGTGGTCCAGGTCTGGGAGACCGACTCGCCGAGCCCGGCCTGGAGCAGGCCGCTTGGCGGACCGACACTGAACACCATCGGAAGGTCATCAAAGCCGGCGGCGGCGAGCACCTCGAACTGCGGGTCGCTATCGATCAGCAACTGTTTCGGATGGCCGCTCATCAGAAACAACGTGAAGCTCTCGCTCATCTCGATGGCCACCAACGCTTCCGGTGCACGTGACCGTGACCCGGTGGTCGGTTCGCGCTGGCGGAGCTGTTCGATGCGGGCATCGATCTCAGCTGCGGTCGACCGCCAACGCTCCACGAATGCCACGCCGGTAGCGAACCCGTTGTCGGTGCCGTCAATCCGACCCAGCGCGGCGCCGAACACCTGCCATTCGCTCTCCACCGCCGTCAGCCTGACGTTGGCGCCCGCCACCATGCCTGTTAGTATGCTCAGCCCCAGCGCCACCGCCAACGGTGCCCGCCAGGCAGCGCGTTGGGCCCTGCCGCCGAGCCAGACCACGGCCGCGGCCAAGGTCACAAGCAGCGGTTGGAAGTAGCGCAGATTCCCCCAGCTGGCGTCTTTGGCGATCAGCACCGCGACCATGCCCGGAAACAATCCACCGCTGGCCAACAAGGCGAATCCCACGAGCCGGTGCGTTCTTCGCAACAGCACCGGCACCAGGGCCACCAGCCCCGGTACCACCACCACGCAGCGCCACGTTGCGTAGACCAACCCGTTGGACAAGGTCCGCGGCGGCAACCAGCCGGCATTCGCAGGTGGCGTGGCCAACTCGTCTAGGACGTCCTTCCAAAAGAAAGCCGACCCCATGAGGATGCGGTTGGCGGCCAACCACAGTCCGAACACAAAGCAGGTGGGCAGCGCCACCACCGCCGCGGTCAGCGCCCGGGCCCGCCAGTCAGGGCGTCGCAAACCCATCACGACACCAATGAGGAGCGCCAACGGCAGCGTCTCGTAGCGCACCCCCATCGCGGCAGCCAACATGAAGGCCACCCGGAATTGGGCTCCGCTGGTGGGATGTTCCAGCCACTCGGAGAGACCGTCGAGCGCGCCGACGAAGAACAGCGCGAACACGGCCTCGCTCATACCGTTGGCCGCTTGGAAGATGATCAACGGGTTCGCGGCGTACAGCCCGGCATAGAGCATCGACCAGCCCGTGGGAAGGCCCACCCGGCGGGCCATGCGCAACAGCAGCCGCACCGTCAACGCTCCGCACACCGCCGTCGTCAGGGGCCCGGCCATCTCCACTGACCCAAACGGCTCGAGCAACACCACGAAGGGCAACTGCAGCAAGGCCGGCAGCGGCAACCACACCATGCCGACGGCCACCACGCGCGGCGCGGCGCTGAAAAGCGTGGCCCGGGCCGTGGCACTGCGGGACAGCGCGTCCCCGATGGCGTAATCCAGCCCATAGCGGATCCACAGCGCCGCGGCCAGGTACAACACGAAACTGGCCAGCGCCAGCAGCTGTGTGGAGGTGGGCGGACGAGTCCACCGGTGGCGGCGCGATCGGGTGTTGATGCTTGCCATACCGACCGGTCTGACCGGAGGCGGCCGGTGGTCGGCAAGGTTGATGACGTTCACGATCCGCTCACGGTGTTCTCACGGTGCTTCCGCAACCCCAGGGGACTCAAGGGCCCGCTTCGGAGCCAGCCCGTGCACCGTCTTTTCCCATTTCGACGGTTGGAACACGAACTGCACCGCCGCCTTGTACGCCGCCATGGACATCATCACCCAGTAGAGAGGGGTCAACAACGCAGCCCGGTGCGAGCGCCACTCACCGATCTCCTCAGCGATGAGCAGGTTGAGATAGGTCAACGTGAAGTTCCCACCCAGCCAGCACACCAGCGAGATGTGATAGAGCGGAAACGGCAACAAGGCCTCGATGAAGGGAGGCTCAAGCAGGAACCACGCCAGGGTGGTGAACCAGAACACCGGGTTGAGCAGGCCCAGCAGTGGGGTCCCGCCCACGAACAGGTTGAACTCGATGAAACCCCTGGCGCCCAGCTCCCGATACAGGGTTATGGGGTGGCGGAGATGCACGGCCCAGGTCTGGAGATATCCCTTGTACCAACGGGAGCGTTGCTTCACCCAGTTCACGAAATCGCTGTTGGCTTCTTCCCAGGTGATGGAGTTCAGTACCCCGGTACGGTATCCCCGCCGGTGCAGGCGCATGCCGAGATCGGCGTCCTCGGTGACATTGAACGGATCCCAGCCGCCCACCTCGGTCAGCACCGAGCGCTTGAAGTGGTTGGAGGTCCCCCCCAGCGGGATCGGGGAACCAGTTTGGGACAGCGCCGGCAGAAACTGTGCGAACCAGGCGGTGTACTCAAGGTTGAACCAGCGGGTGAGCAGGTTCTGCCAGGCGTTGGCGTAACAGAGTTGCGCTTGCACACAGGCCAGCTCCGGACCGCCGTGGGCCAGGGCGTAGGCGGCGCGGCGCAATTGCAGCGGATCGGGCCGGTCCTCAGCGTCAAACACCGTGACCAGCTCACCCCGCGCCCGCTGGATGCCGTAGTTGAGGGCCTTGGGCTTGGTCCGGGGATCCGCCGCGGGCACCAGCACCATCTCGACGCATCGGCGATCACGTTCGGCGATGGCCATCACCGCGTCGATGGTCTCCTGATCGTCGGCCTCGAGCAGCAGCATGATCTCCAGCTTGTCGGTCGGATACTCCAGGGCGCCCATGGCCTTGACCAGCTCCGCCACCACCTCGGGCTCCCGGTAGCACGGCACCAACACGGTGTACCGGGGCAGGTCTCGATCCGGTGTTGCCCGGGCCAACTCGTCGGGCACCTCGATCAGGGCCGCAGCATCAAAGGAGCGGCGGTGCAGTACCACCCGGTATGCCACAATGGCGGAGTACACCGCGGTGATCAGTCCGATGTGAGCCACCAACAACGCTCGGGGGAACAGCGCCAGCCCCGACACCACCAACGTGACCCAGCCGAACATGGCTGCAATCTGTCTGTCGGTCAGGTTGGTGCTGGCGGACTCGTCGGGGTTTCGTTCCCGCAGACCGTTGACGGCCTCGAACACCATCGGGTCAAGGTGAACCGCGCGGTCGTGACCGCCGCGGGGGTAGGAGACGGGGTCGGACCGGGCACTGTAGTCATGGGTCGCTTCCGCCGTGATGGACATGGATCAGCCGGTCGATCGTGAACCAGGTTGGGATTCGACCAGCAACACAGATCGCTGCACCATCTGGTTGGTCAGTGACAAGAAGAAGGCGCTGAAGATGCACTGCACGCCCATGCCCATCATGCTCATGGCGAACAGCGCCGGACGGAGACGGTCGAGTTCGCCCATGCTGCTGTTGAGCCACTCGATGAGGATGGACAGATCCACCGTGAAGCCCACGCCGAACAGCAGCAGACCGGCGAGCAGGCCCCGCTCCAGGGTGAAGTCGTGCTGCAACCAGCGGGTGAAGCCATCGGTTCGTTCGTAGCCGCGCAAGTGGGCGTGCACCTTGGCGAACACGCCGAAGGCCAGCAATTGGCTGCCGACCAGGGTCAGCAACGCGAACAGGGCGCTGGCGTGAACGTCGAATCGATGACCGAACACCGGCACCGGCCCACCGAGCAGCGCGCTCTGCCCCAGCAGACCCAACACCGTGAGTAGCAGGCCCGGTAGCAGAAACAGGTACTTGGGGCAGCACAACAGCATGAAGCGCAGATGCCGCCAGCCATCCCGGAAGGTATGGAGCTTGGACACCCCGGCCCGGGGGTGATACACGATCGGAACCTCGGCCACCCGCAGGTTCTTGCGGGCGGCCTTGATCACGATCTCGGAGGCGAACTCCATGCCCTCGGAGTCCAGTTCCATGCGCTCATAGGCATCTCGGGTGAACGCCCGCATGCCGCTGTGGGCGTCACTGCTGTTGTAGGCGAAGAACAGGTTCAACATGCGGGTCAGTACGGGGTTGCCCACGTAGCGATGCAGCCACGGCATGGCCCCCGGCATGATCTCCCCACCGAAGCGGGAGCCGAGCACGTAGTCGTAGCCCTCATCGAGCAACGAAACCAGTTGATCGAGGCGCCGCAGATCATAGGTCCCGTCGCTGTCGGCCATGACGATCATGCGGCCCCGAGCGTTGGCGAACCCGTGACGGTAAGCGTTGCCGTAGCCACGGCGGGGTTGATGCACCACCCGAGCACCGGCCCGCTCCGCGATCTCGGGTGAGCCGTCGGTGGAGCCGTTGTCGCTGACCACCACCTCCCCGGTGAGCCCACTGCGTTTGATGCCCTCCCAGGCCCACTCGACGCAACGCTCGATGGAGTCCGCCTCGTTCAGACAGGGCATCACCACCGAGATGTCGATCTCGGGCGCTGCCCCCTCGGCTCGGCTCTCTGTACTATCAAGTATGCTCACGTCGATCTCCTGATCACCAGGTTCGGGGTAAGGCCAGCAACAACTGCTCGGCCAACGGGATTGTCAACGCCAACACCAGCGGCGCCATGATCCAGCGGGCCGCCCGCTGGGTGGTGAATTGCGGAAGGACCTGTTCCCCCAGCATCACCATGACCGCCACACAACACGCCAGGCCGGCGATCAGCAACGGCGCGAACCCGGTGGAGGAGCTGGGTGGGACCACCGGCAAGGTGACATCGTGCAGCGCTCCGGTGGCATCGAGGGAGGCCCGCACCAACACCCGCTCGCTCGAGAAGGGATGGCCGTTGTGTCCAACCAGGGACAGGCGGCTGTCATCGGTGACCGGCTGGTAGATCTCCGGGGCGTTGCGATCCACGGTGAGGACCTCGGTGACCCGGTACGCCAGGGAGCCGTAGCCGGACTTCACCACCAGCTGATCGCCGACCAGCATCCGGTCCAAGCCAGCGAAGGGCGAGCCGTAGGTGGAGGATTTCCCGATGAACACGGTGTTGCCCAGCTCGCCGATCATGGGGGTGGTCGGGTCATAACCGGGGCCACGGCGCAGCTCGCTCTTGCCGATGCCGCCGAACACCGCCACCGAACGACCGAATCGCTGGAAGCGGACCAGCGCCACCGGCACGTTCTTGGGCCACACCTTCTCGGGATACTCGTCGGTCTCCATCAGCAGTGCGGCGGCGTTGAACTTGGGAAACCCCTGACGCTGCAGCGACTCGTTACGCCCACCGGACATCCACAACGCGAAGCCCACCACCACCGCCAAGATCACCAGCGTCACACCGCCCAGCCAGCTCAGCAACGCCGGCCACGCCAAGGACATCCGCGGTGAACCACGATCGGTACGGCGCGCAACGGGGGGCGAACCGGCACGGGTAACGGCACCGGCGGGGACGGGTGGCCGCACGGTGGTCGGCATGGTCCAGTGCCGCGGTGGCCCCTGCGGCGTGGCCGAGGGCGGGGCGCCCGGCTCGGCGTGGGTCACGGCAGGGGCGGGGACGACTGGAACCGCTTCCGCTGGGGCCGCGACCACCGGGGCGGGGGCGGCTGGGACAGAGACGGCTGCCACTGGGACGGCCGGCCGCCTACCGTGGATGATGTCAATCGCGGGGTCGGTGCGCACCCCGTTGTACGCGCCCGACGTCAAGGCGCTCACCGGCCGGGCTCCGGGTTGACGCTCCAACTGGATCGTTGCCTTCCGCCACGGCTGGCACCGACGGCAAAGGCTGCCGCGCCGAGCAGCGGCTGCAGCGCCGGGCTGCGGCGACGGTTGGGCGGCGGAACCTCGGCCACGTCGTAGTACGCCACCAGCTCCGCGCCGCTCAGTGAATCCGGGTCGATTTCCGCCGCGGCGGCAGTTGTGGTTGTCGTGGTCTCCACCGGCACGCTGGCTGTGACCGGTGGCACCGAAACCGTGGCGCTTCGGGGAGTGTTGTTGGCGATCACCACGTTCGGGGAGGGATTGGAGAAACCCGACGACGACGGCGAGGCAGCGCGCGTGGTGGCGGTGGTGGACGTGGAGGTCGACGCTCCCGCCTGATTCTCGAATGTTGTCGTTGTCGTCGTGGTCGTGGACGTTGTGGTGGTGGGCGCCGGCGGCGGGGCGCAACGTTTCATTGGCACGCTCACCGCCGCCGCACCGTCAGCAGCGGCCAGCGCCACCGGGGATCCGTCGATCACCCGACCGGTGGGACAGGACTTGGTCACGATCTCGTTGGCCGAACCCAGGGCCCGCAGCACGTGGAACCTGGGCAGCGTGGGGTCCCCCAACGGAACCGCCTTCTCCTGCCCCGCGGTCACGGCGTAGATGATGAGATCGACCATGGCGTTGACCCGCTCGGGCTTCAGCGTGTCGGTGCGCACGATCATCTTGTGGATGAACGACGCCGGGTACCCGCCGTGCATGTCGGGGATCTTGGCGTCGGTAGAGCTCAGCCCGTCGCCGTCTGCCAGGGCCTTGGCGATGGTCTCCGGTGTGGGGTCGACCCCGTCGATCTTGAGCGGGCGCAGTTCCCACTTGTCGAGGCTGGCCTGCTCGGTTCTTGGAAGACCCTGGAGATCCAGCGCGTGATAGCGGTACTGTTGCATGACCCAGGGCGGCATCCCGGCGAAGACGCAGCACGGCCTCGACCCCTGCACCGCGAACGCCAGCATGGCCTCCATCATCGGCTCATAGGATTTCACCGCCCAACGCGCGGGTTCGCTCCCGTTGAACGAGAACGGGATGTCGATCTGCTCGGACAGCGTGTCGTTGGGTCGTTTGATGCGGGTGAGGTAGCGCTGCCAGAGCTCGGGCGCCCGCTCCTTCATCATCCGTTCCATCATCCAACCCATGGCGCTGGGACCGGTGCGAGCGGCAATCTCAAGTTGCTCGAAGCCAACGGCTGGGATCATGTCCGTTGGGCGGGCCGGCGCGTCACCGTTCTCGCCACCGTCATAGATCGTGTAGCCGTGCAGCGCTGCGTACTCTTCGTCGTAGAGGTTCGGATGCTCCATGTAGAGACGCATGGCCTGCGCGGTGGTGTAGCCGATAGCCGGACCGGGGGGCATGTCGACGAGGTCGGTGATGGCCGTACCCGGAACGATCAGTGCACGTTTTGGGGTCAGTTCCGCGAACAGCAGGGCCGAGGCGCTTACCGGGATGGTGACGAAATCCGGCTTCTGACCGGCTGCAGTCAACTCGGCGATCCGGGCGTTGTCGTCCGCGGTGAACGAAACCGCCGAGAGCGCCACGTCAATGTCACCCTCGATGACGGATTGACGGCCCAGCAAAGAGTTGCTCTTGAACGGTTCGATCTGGACCGAGCCATTCAGGTTGAACAGGTCCGTGTCCCACGCCGAGACCAGCGGATCCATCATGTGGGACCCCTTGAGGGTCAAGGTGACCGGCGGGTCAGCAGCATCAACTGCCGGGGTGTGGCCCACCGCCACCGCGCCGAACGCCAGGACGAGGGCCAGCGGGATCCGGATGGCATCGGAACGGCGAAGTCTCCACCATGACCTTGAAGCTGACACGGTGCCCGCGGAACGAGAGAATTGGAACTTCACGGTAGCGGGACCTCCTCGCCCCGGTCAGCGCGATTGCGAAAGCGGCTGAACAAGAAGCCGGCGCCGCCCATGGCCAGCACCCATCCAAGCGGGAGCACCGAGTCGGAGCTGTCCTCCCCCAGCGGTTGCTCGGGATAGGGCTGCGCCTGCTCCCCCGAGCCTCCTGCAGCCAACTCGACATTGCCGGCGGACCTGGCACCGCCGGGTGTCTTGACCACCGCGCCGGTCTTGGTGGTCACCACGGTTCGATTGGCGGCGGTGGTGGAGCTGGCGGCCGAGGCGCCATCGACCTCTCCTCCGGTGCCAGCTGACACGGTCGGGGATCCCCCGCTGGCCGCGTCGCCCTCGGGGTCTGCCGCGCCATCGCTGTCCGCGTCTGCCGGATCCTGCCCGTTACCGGCCGCACTACCACCACCCCCACCGCCACCACCACCTGCGCCCCCGCCTCCGCCACTGCCGGCCTCAGCACCGTTGCCAGCAGGTGGAATCACCGTCTCGCCCGAGATGATGACATAGACCACCACTTGTGGAGCATTGGCGATGGTGGAGATCACCTGGTACGCGAACATCGATGAGGTTTTGTGACAGCGGTGCATACCCCAGACCCTCGGCCTTCAACTGCCCGGGACCGGCCGAGTAGTACAGGAACTGGGCCAGCGCACTGCCCTTTTCCGGATCCATGCTGCCGGCGCCGGTCTTGACGATGGCGTAGCTGTAGGTCGACGGGTTGTACGCGTTGGCATCACCTGGGTTGAACACCAACTTCTGCGTGCCCCGGGGGTCCTTGCCGGCGTAGCTCAGCGCCGTGGTCACTGCCGCCTCGGTGGGCTGCACAAACACTCCGGCGTCGTTCTCCACTGAGGCCACCGGGAAGTTGCGCTCCTTGGCAAAGCCGGTTTCCACCGCGGTGATGGCACCGGAACCGGTGGCTTCACTGGCGACAGTGTTGGCGTTCTGGTCAGATCCGCCGGCGTTGGCGCCACCGGGCGGAGCCGGCCACTGCGACAGCGGCGGGCCGGGGTGATTCGACCAGGGCGCGCCACCCTGGAAGCCCGGACCATCCACGGTGAACTGCTGCCAGACCGCCGGTGCCATCTTCTGGCAGTAATCCCCCAGAATGAAGGAGGTTCCGGCCGCACCGGAGCGCATGATGACCTTTACCTTGTCAGTGGTGAGAAAGCCGGCCACGAACTTGGGGTTGTGGGCCACGATCTCGGGATCGGTCCACTTGGTGATCTGACCGGTCAACAGCTTGCAGGCCGTGACCGCGGTCAGCTTGAGGTCACGCACCCGGCGGCCGGCCACATCGGTCAGGTTGAACATGAAGGCGATCCCGCCGGCGCTGAGCGGCACGTAGGAAAAGGGAAAGCTGGGCTCCAGTCCAGGCGGGTAGGGGATGTCGCTCACGCCGAAGTCGACCCGGTTGGCCTTGAACTCGTCACGGCCCTGGCCAGAGGAGGTGCCGTTGTACACGATCTGGAGGTTGAGTGGCGGCTGGGCCACATCGGCCCGCCATTGTTCGATCTCGATCAGCGGGAAGGAGGCACCCTCACCGATCACTTGCACCGCCGCTCCCGCTGGGCTGACGTTGACCACCTGGGCCAGCACCACGGCACAGACGGCCAGCGTGGCCAGCAGCCCCCTGCGTCGACGGGCGCCATCTACGCGGGCGAGCGTCCATCAGCCGAACTGCCCGGTGACATAAGACAGCGTGCGGGGGTCATCGGGTTGAGCGAACATCTTCTGGGTGGGGCCGGCCTCGACCAAGCGACCCGGCTGGCCGATCTCCTCAACCAGGAAGAAGGCGCAGGTGCTCGATACCCGCTGAGCCTGTTGCATGTTGTGAGTGACGATCACGATGGTGATCTCCTGCGACAGTTCCAGAATGGTTTCTTCAATGACCCGCGTGGAAATAGGATCAAGAGCCGAACACGGCTCATCCATCAGCAGCACCCGAGGGGTGACCGCCAACGCCCGGGCGATGCACAATCGCTGCTGCTGGCCGCCGGAGAGCGACGACCCCGAATTGCCGAGCCGATCCTTCACCTCGTTCCACAGCCCGGCCCGGCGCAAGCTGGTTTCCACCACAACGGCGGGGTCGGCCGGCCTGCGGCCTGAGAGGCGGAATCCGGCCAGCACGTTCTCGCCGATGCTCATGCTCGGGAAAGGATTGGGCTTCTGGAACACCATGCCGATGAGCAGGCGCACCCGGTTGACACTCAATGAGCCGTCGTAGATGTCCCGCCCATCGAGGCGGACCTCGCCGCCTACCTCAGCCCCCCGAATGGTCTCGTGCATGCGGTTCAGGGTGCGGATGAACGTGGACTTCCCACATCCTGAGGGGCCGATGAGCGCCGTGACCTTCCGGGCATGCATGTGCAGTGACGCCCGTTCCAGGACCTTGTGCCCACTGAACCACGCCGAGACGTTGACCGCCTCGAGGTCCGCAGGCCCTTCTGCCGTACCGACACTGCTGCCAAGGGTGGACGCCACCGGCGGGGAGGGGTTGGGGGGAGGCGGTCCCCAACCATGGCCGGGCGGCGAAGGCATGGGTAGGGACCGCAGATCGAGCACTGGTTGGGGGGCGTAGGATGGAGTGACATCGTTCGTGGTTTGCATGTGCGGGGAAGACCTCATCTCCGTCGGCGCAATCCCGACTCGGCGATCCGGGCCACAGCGAACAACAGCCCTACCAAGAGCAGTAACAACAGCGCTCCGGCATAGGCCCGATCTCGCTGCACCTGCGTCGGTTGTTTCAACAGGCCGAAGACGAACAGCGGCAGGTCTGACTGTTGGCCGCTGAGAGCATTCCAATTCGTTGAGGGCGCACCCTTGGCGGTCAGCAGCACCGGCGCCGTCTCACCCACGATGCGTGCCATACCTAACAGTACGGCCGTGAGCAGTCCGCTGCGGGCGGTCGGCAGCACGATGCGCAGCACGGTTCGCCACTGGGCGCGCCCAGAGCAAAGGACGCCTCGCGCAGGGAGTCCGGGATGGTGCGCAACACCTCCTCCGCGGTGCGGGTCACCGTGGGCAGCATCAACACGGTGAGAGCCAGTGCGGCGGCGAAACCGGATGGACCCTGGTCCAAGCCGATGACCCAGAAGGCATAGATGAACATGCCGGCGATGATGGAGGGCACGCCGCTCATGGCGTCCACCAGGAAGCGAACCGCCAGCGCCATCCGACCCTTGATCTCGTTCAGGTAGATGGCGGACAGAATGGCAATGGGCACCGCCAACATGGTGGCGATGCCGCACTGCTGCACGGTGCCGACGACGGCGTGGAAGGCGCCACCACCAGGGTCATCCGGTCCGGTCTTGGACATGTCCTGGAACAGGAACGACGGCCGTAACGCCGCCCCGCCCTTGACAACGACGTCCAACACCAAGCTGGCCAACACCGCCGACGCGGCAATGGCACCGAACATCACCAACACCGTGACCACCCGGTCGATGGCCGCTTCCTGCCCGGCGCTGGCCCGGGCCGTCTGGGCGTACACCACCAGGAACAGGAGGAGGGAGAGCAAGATGGGGGTCAGCAGGCCGCCCCAGCCGAAGAAGCGGCAGATCGTGAACGTCAAACAGACCGAGCCCGCCAGTGGGCCCAGGACCTCGAGCACGCCACGGGTGCTGACGCCGCCTATGCGACGGGGAGCGTCAGCGTCAGCCCAGCGTGAGTACGCGCCCTCGTCCAAGCCGGGACCGAGGGTGGGAGGGACAGGCGGACCGGAGTGATCCGGCTCGCGCGCTCCCGGCTGGGCGAACGTCGCCGGCTTGATCGGGGCGGGGCTCATGTGCGCCGACTTTTGGCAACAACCCGCTGCGCCCCGAGGTTGACCAGCAGCGCCACCACGAAAAGGCCCAAGCCGGCCCCCATGAGGGCCCGGTTGGCGAACTCGGACTCGCTGAAGCGCAGGGCGATGGTCCCTGCCACCGAGCCACCACCCTGGTTCAAGATGCCCAATCGCGGTCTCGGGTCCGACACCAGGATGAGGCTGACGGCGATGGTCTCGCCCAACGCCCGACCGAGACCCAGCAGGCTGGCCCCCACGATGCCGGAGCGGCTGAAGGGCAGGATGGCGGTGCGAACCATGCCCCACCGCGTCCCGCCGAGCGCCAGAGCCGCCTCGCAATGCTCCACCGGCACCTGGGAGAACACTTCACGCATCACCGATGTGCAGATGGGCAGGATCATCAAGCCGACCACGAACCCGGTGATGAACAGGGACCCGCTGGCATCCTCGGGCCGTTTGAAGAATGGGATCACACTGAGGTTGTCGCCGAGCCACTTGGCCGGTCCGATCAGCGGGCGTTGCAGGACGTATGAGCCCCACATGCCGAAGATCACGCTGGGCATGGCGGCCATGAAGTCCACCACATTGATCATCGGTTTGCGCAACCAACGGGGCGCGTACTCATGGATGAACAACGCCAGGGCAAAGGACACGGGCACCGCTATGACCATGGCCACGACGGAGTACTGCAACGTACCGGTGATCAAGCCGAAGATCCCGAACAAGGGCTTCTCCGACGCGGGGCTCCACACGCTGCTGGTGAGAAAGCCCAAACCCTGGCTGCTGATGGCCGGCCAGGCGTAGGTGGTCAGGAAGATCAGCGTGCCGCCAATGATGGCAAAGGACATGAGCCCGCTACCCAGCGCCATTCCCCGAAAGATCCGATCAGCGATGGTGAGGCCCGCGACCATGGTCCGTGGCGTGTCGCTTTCCTGGTGCATCATGAACCGATCCGCCTCGACCCGCGAGCACAGCAGGGGTCCGCCTGTGCCAGGTACAACCTAGATGGCACCAACCAACGGCTAGCCAACGGCGAGATGCACAAAGGGCGAAGTCTTCGAAGCAGTGGACGACGAGTCGTCATGTCAGATCTCGATCTCCGCGGCGGGCTGACCCTGCACAATGGTTCGTGCCACCTGAACCAGGAAGTCACGGTGGGCGCTCACGGTACCGTCCACGGCTCTTTCCGACGTCGTGACCATATCCCCCGGGGCTACGGTGGTTTTGGCGTCGCGTGGCAGCAGTAGCGTCACGCGCTCAAAGCGCCGTTTCCCGTTTTCCACCACCGGCCAGTGCCAGAACAACGCCGAGTACGGCATGCTGGCGTCATCTTTCTGCGAAGCCAGGTAGGTACCACGGACCCCACCGCCGAGGTCCACTTCCACCTTGTCCGACACGTCGTAGCCGTGGAAGTCATAACAGGCCTCCACTCCGTAGGTCTCGAGCCGGGCCAGGCTGGAGGTGGCGATGGCGTCCGCGGTGATCGGCACGCTGGAGGTCATCGCCGCCGTTCCAGTTGGCGCTGACGCCATGGAGAAGCGGGTCCAGGTGGAGTCATTTCCAAAGAACCGTCTGGTCCATTCGTAGGTGTCGATCAGCGTGGGTGAGGGCCAGTGCGGCAGCGTGGGCGGATGTGCGGTGAACGCCGCCAGGCGGGGCACCCCCATGTCTGAGGCCACCAGTCCGTATTGGGTGATCCCACCGTTCAGCACGCCCAGCAGGGCCGCCACTGAGATGACCACCTGGCGGGCCAGCGCCCAAGCCGGAGGCGCAACCGCAGCGGACAGCGGCGGAGGAGGAACCTGCGATCGCAGCGGCCGGGAGATGCGGAACAGCGGCATTGCAATGATCAGTGCGATGAGACCGATGTTCAACAACACGAGACCGATGAAGGGATGGAAGGCGTCCACCGCGACCGACTCACCCCAGCGCTGGCCGATCCCGAACAGCAACATGATTCGCAGCAGGTTCAGGAGCCAGGTGATGGAGGCGCCGATCAGCAGCCACGCCAGCTTGCCCGGCCGTGGACCCCGAACCACCATCACGAACGCGGAGCCGATGAGCATGAAGCCGACAAGGCTGTTGGCGCCGGAACACTGCGAGGCAACGGTTAGCGAGAACTCGGTGCCGTCGTGCACGATGTTGAACTTGGACCCGTCTCCCCCCGGGTTGTGGGTGGCCCACGGCACATAGTTCAGGCACCACACCAGCGCCCTGATGGTGAGCAACGTAAACCCGTTGGTCCAGCGGAACAGCGCCTCGGTGTACGGATAGGGCCACGCCGCGAACAGGAAAAGAATCGCTCCTCTGACTCGCCACGTCACCCGGGTGCCGTACAGCAGGAAGCAGGCGCCGGCCACGAAGAACGGCAGCGTCAGCAGGTCCAGACGCCAAAGCCAGAACTTCGTGTCGAGTTGGGTGGGCAGCACCAGGTTGGAGCCCAGGGCGCCCACGAGCAACGGCAGACCGATGATGTAGTCGAGTTGCCGGTCGTGAATGGGTGGTCCCGCATCGGCCCGGCGGGCCAAGACCACCGCCAACCCGCCGGCGGCCAACGGCACCAACCCGAGATAGGCCAGCGGCGTGTCCAACACCAGACCACGCGCCAGGCTGGCCAGAGATTGGTGGTACGCCACGACCACCGCTCCCACCAACATGGGGAAGCGGGCGCGCTGCCACAACAGCTCCAATCGACCGCCGGGCCGGTACCCCCCAATCGAGACCCCGGTCATCGGCGCCGGTTCCAGAGCGCGGCCCGCAAGCCGCCAGCAGCAGCATCGGGGAGCGTGCCGCAACTGCTTTGCCGGGCGTTGGACGGGGGCATTGTGGCTCGATAGTGCTGCGCTGCGCCGGCGACGATCGAGGCGGTTGCGGATTCGTTCCCATAATCGACACCCGCTGTTGCCGTTCTTCCCAATCTGTTCAGGTTGACCCCGTTCGGAGCGGATCCCCGCACCGGCGGTTCACCGACGGGCCCCCAACGTGAACAGCACGGTACGGATCGGGGAACGGCTCCGGACGCCGCGCTTCGTCAGCCGTACCGTTTGGCCATGGTCGACCGGACCGTACGCCGGTTTCGATAGGAGAGCTCAGATGCGCAGATTCAATCGTTGGCGTCCGGTTCGGCGAGCGTGGTTTGCAGGCTCGCTGACGGCGGTCCTGGCGGTGGCCGGCGTCGAGCGCGGTGGGTGAGGCGTCCAACGGGGGCGATCAATCGCTGGAGCAGCTCGAAGCGCTCATCGACGCCTCCAATCGCACCACGCGGACGCGGGCGGAGATCGAGGACCGGGTCGCCGCGACCCGCCGGGAGCTCGAGACGGCCCTCAACGAGGAGGCACGGCGGCTTCGGACCAATGGGTCAGCCGCTGAGGACCAGGCCCTGCTCGCGGTGCTCACCGAGAGACGTCAACAGTACGAGCATGCGCTGGATGAACTGCGTCGGGCGCTTGCAGCTGAACACACGGCCGCCGCACGATTGCAGGACACGGTGTCGCTCAACGGGGCCTGGACCGCCACCGCGCGAAGCGCGGCCACCGCCATACCGCCCCGGGTGTCGGACATGCTCAGCTGGGCTGCGGCCCGGGCGATGGTGGAGCACCCGCGCTGTCGACTCGACTGGCCGCTGCTGGCTGCCATCTCCAAAGTTGAGGGCAACCACGGCCGCTTCGGCGGCTCCCAGGTGCTCCGCGACGGCAGCGTGTACCCCCCGATCCTCGGTGTGGCCCTCGATGGGGACGGGGTGGCGTCGATCTCGGACACCGACAACGGCCGATTCGACGGTGACGCTATGCGGGACCGGGCGGTGGGACCCTTCCAGTTCATTCCCTCCACCTGGCAGCGCTACGGGCGTGATGCCAATGGGGACGATGTCGCGGATCCGCAGAACTATCGCGATGCCGCCCTGGCCGCGGCGGACTACCTGTGCGCCGCCGGTGGCGATCTGTCCCAACCCAACGGACAGCGTACCGCGGTGTACGCCTACAACCATTCCGATGAGTATGTAACGGTGGTACTGGAGCTGGCCGCCACCTACCGGGAAGCCACGCTCGGCGGGTGAAAGCCAACCGCGCGTAAAAGCCGAAGAAAGATCGCGGGAACAGTTCGGGAAGCACTCTCAACCCAAGCGCGGCGTTCGTCCATTGTGGGGCAGGCAGCTGGCGGCGGGCGGAGTGCGCACGACGAGGGCTGCATGCAACAGCGGATCCCTTCCAAATAGGAGCATGCATGAATCGTGTAACTCGAATGGTGGCGCTCGGCGCCATCGCCGCCGGCGCCGCACTGAGCGTTGCCGCTCCAGCAGGCGCGGTGGTCAACATCGGCAGCGTCACCCCCCAGTCCGGCACGTTCGCCGAGGGCGACGTCATCACCGTGTCCGGCGGGCCGGGCTCCGTCGCTGCAGGTGCGCAGCCCGTCATCTCGTTCTGCCGGGGCACGAACGTGAACCCCGCGTTTGATCCCTTCACCGATTGCGACTTCACCGGTTCGGTCCTGACGCTGGACGCAGCAGCGGCGGATGGTTCCTTCGGTGACTCCGTACCCATCCTGGAGCCGTCGAGCTTCGACTGCACGGTGGCCGCTCCCTGTCGCCTGAGGATCAGCACTGGCTCCTTCGCTGATGTCTCCGACCAGGCTTTCACCCCGGCGGCGTTCGTCATCAGCGGCCCGGTGTCGACGACCACCACGACCGCTCCCACCACCAGCACAACAACGCCGGTCTCAACCACCAGCACCACGATCGGGACGACCACCACCGCGCCTGACCCCATCGTGCCCGAGGCGCCGCTCAACGTGTTGATCCCCCTGGGTGGCGCCGCCGCCCTTGGTGGCGCGTACTTCCTGCTCCGCCGCGGCCGCACGGCCTGATCCGCCCCAGCACGAGACCGCACAAAGCGAACGAGAAAGAGACAACAACGAATGATGAACCTCAAGAAATGCGCCCTCGTCACCGTGGCCGCGCTCAGCCTTTGCGGGCTGGCCAGCTCGGTGGTCGGTGCCGCTCCGCCCGCCAGTTCCACCAACAAACAAGAAACCTTCAACGGGCGCGGTTCGGACACCACGTTCGGCGCCATGCAGAAGGTGGGGGCGGTCTACAACGGATCGGAAGGCTGCCGTCCCGATACCGCCAACGCGCTGCGGACGCTGTGGATCAACTGCCTCGCCAGCGGTGGCATTGACACCGAGAACTACGACCACGACACCCTGGCCGAGCACGACCCGTTCCTGTGGGGCTCCAGCAATGGCGTCCGCCACCTGTGCGCCCAGAACACCACCGAAGCCGGTCAGCTGGTCGGCAACGTGGTGCCCACCGAGCTGGCACGCTCCTCACGCAAGCCCGGCTCGTCGGACTGTACCGGTCTGACGTTCTACGGCTTTGCCCGGGACGCGGTCATTCCCATCAACTGGCGGACCCTGGCCGGCAGTCCCGCGGCCGGCCCGACCGCGGTGAATGCCCTGACCCAGCCGCAACTCAAGGCCATCTTCGGCGACTGCACCACCACAACCTGGGGTCAGCTCAACGGCAACGCCGCAGACACGACCCCGATCGAGGTGTGGGGCATTCAGACAGGCTCGGGTACCTACCAGACCTGGAACGAGTTCCTCGGTACCAACACCGCGGCCTATCCCAACGGAGCCAACCAGTGCGTCACGCCCGGTGATCCCGACGGCGCCGGTCCGTTGACCAACCGGATCATCCAGGAGAACGACGCCCAGCCGATCCTCAACCAGGGTGTGGTCCGTGCCGGCGCGTCGATGTGGGCCATGTCCTTCGGGCCGTTCCAGACCAGCGCCAACCTTCGGGCCAGCTCGTCACAAATCGCGGTTCGGGTCGGTACCACCAACATCGCCGCCAACGGAACGTCAATCCTCAACGGCACCCACCCCGGTGGCCGCTACCTCTATGAGGTCGCGGTCACGCCCGGAGATCCCCAGGCTCGCATTCCCGCTAGCCGGCTCGACAACCACAAGGCGGCAGCCGGCTTCGTGGAATGGCTGTGCCGGGACAGCACCGGGCACACCTCGGCCACCGGCAAGAACTACGCCGCGCAGATCCAGGTGGGCATCAACTCCGAAGGGTTCTTCCCCAACGCCGATGGCGCCGATGCCGGTCCGCTGCGTTGTGTGAACCTGACCACCTGATCTCGCGTGCTCGACGGCGGGTACGCGCCCGCCAGGTTTGATCGGCTCCGGGGCTCGGCTGCATCTGCGGTCGGGCCCCGGTTCCGCGTCCCGGCCCCCAAAGGAATCCTCCACTCAGACTGCGATCAGGGGCCGAACACCAGGCGCAACGCTGGGTCAGCGTCGTCCATGTCGGTGTTGCAGATCCGTGACCCGTTGCCGTAGGCCCACAACAGGAACCCGTCGGCACCCAGCGAGGTGGCCACCGCCATCTTCTGCTCCAACAACGTCGCCCGCTCAGCAGGGTCTCGACAACCAGGCAAGTCGGCCCGGGCGCTCATGCCGAGCTCGCCGAACAGCACCGGCTTACCGATCTCGTTGGCCCGCTGCACGGTGGTGAGCCCGATGGGATCCAGGCCGGCGCCATCGGTGTACTCGTGCACGCTCAACACATCGATGTGTTCGCTGCGTTCCAGGGCGGCGCCGGTGGGACCGGTCCAACCGCACTGGCCGCCTCCGATGGCGCCGCTGCCGATGAGCCGACCTGGTGACCCCGCCCGGATGACCGGTGCTACCGCAGCGAAGAACACCGCCAGTGCGTCGGTGGCATCGGGCCGGCAGGTGAGGTTCGCGCCCCAGCAGTCGACGCCCCCGGCACAGGTGGACGCCTCGGGCTCCCCGGCCGGTTCCCACATCACAATCGACGGCGCCGAACCATAACGGGCCATCAACTCGTGCAGAAAGTCCCAGTACGCCACCCGGCCGATGATCGGATCGGCGTCGTGACGGAATCCGCCGGCCAGCCAGTCGTATCCCTTGAACGTTCCTCCATCGCAGATGCCGAACTGATTGGTGAGCCCGACCACCAGCAGCGGCTGGGTGGCACTGGCCTCCGCGGCGCGCACGATGTTGTCCAGAGCCCGCCAGTCTCGGGACCCATCGGTGGTGTTGATGGTGCCGTCCTGGCCGAAGAACACCCGCACCATGGTGTTGGTTGGCAGGCGGGCGAAGAAGGCGTCCAGATCCAGAGAGGCACCGCAACCGCCGTTGATCCGATAATCGGTGCCGGCCTGGGGCAAGTTGAAACCGACCACGGTTCTGGGGTGGCCGAACACCGTGAAACCGCCGTTGCGCACACCCAGCGGACCCTGCGGCACGGTGGGCTCGACCGGCACCGCATCCGGCACCGGCACCACCTCCGGCTCAGGTGTCGGCGCCGGGTCGCTGGGCCCCACCACATCCCGCGCCACCGGTGACGGATGCTCGTTGTCGATGGGGGCCACGGCCGCACCGACCTCCGGAGGCACCGCCAGAACCGTCGACATGCCAGACGGTATGGACCAGGCCGTGGTGGCAACCGGGAGGCCGGAGGTGGGGCCGACATCGCTGGGTGCCCCATCAACAGGCAACGGCAGTGCCCGCTCGACATGGCGTTGGCCCTCGCCGGCTTCGGGCAGATCCCTGCCTGCCACGGCCGAGGCCATGATCAATACCCCGAAGAGGAGTCGGATCAGCGTTGTCGCCTGTGATCGCCGAATGACGGACATCCCCATCGTTTATCGGCCACCCGCCGTAGCAGGTTTAGCACATGTTGCGATCAGATGACGAAACGGGCGTCTGATGCGCACCTGAACGCAGTTCGAACGTTGCCCCAACGCGACCTGGATCCTCCGCGCCGATCATGCTCGCTGCCGCAGTGCCTTTGTAACGTCGACTCCGGTGCCGAGCGGTAACGAGAACCCCACCAGGACCGGCGGCGACAACGCCATCGATTACTTTTCCAAAGGCCATCCGCTTCGGTCATGGGCTACCGGTCGGGCGGTGCAGGCCCGGTTGCGGATGCTGGAGCAGTTCGCAGCTCACATCGCCTTCGATCGCTCGAGCGCCGTCATCGACATCGGCGTCACACCGGATGACGAGCTGGCGGATTCGAACATCTTCGAGCGCTGGTATCCGCACCCTGATCGGATCACCGCCACCTCGGTGGAGGACGCGTCGGGCATTGAACGTCATTACCCCGGTGTTCGCTTCATCCGTACAGACGGGGTCGGCCTGCCGTTCCGTGATCGATCATTCGACGTGGCCTTCTGTTCCGCGGTGCTCGAACACGTGGGCGGGCCGGACGAACAACGCCGTTTCGTGGCGGAGATGGTGCGGGTCAGTGACCAGTTCTTTCTCACCACACCCAACCGGTGGTTCCCACTGGAGCTCCACACGTTCTTGCCGGTGTTACATTGGTTGCCTCGGACCGTGCACCGTTGGTTCCTCGAACGCTTGGGGCTGCGCTTCTGGGCCGATCCGGCAAACCTCAGCCTGGTGTCGGCGTCGGAGTTGCAGTCCTTCTTTCCGGCCGAGGTCGACGTGACCATCCTGCGGCACCGCTCGTTGGGTCTGTGCAGCAACCTCGTCGCGGTCGGCCGTCGACGTACCGAGCGTGCCGCCACAGACGTCAATCGGCGTCAGGGACTCCGAGCGAACGCAACAACAGGCGCACCCGGTGGCCGATCTGGTCCCGAATCAACCTGACCTCGGCGAGTTCGCGCCCGGCGGGGTCTTCCAGCGGCCAGTCCTCATAACGGGTCGCCGGCAGCAGTGGGCAGGTATCCCCGCAGCCCATGGTGATGACGACACTAGCTTGCCGCAGCACGTCCACAGTCCACGGTTGCGGCCTTTCGGAGCTGATGTCGATGCCGATCTCGGCCATGGCCGCCACCGCCATTGGGTTCAGCCCGTCAGCTGGCTCACTGCCGCCCGAACGAGCCACAGCGCCACCCCGGGCCAGTTGATTGAACCACCCCATGGCCATCTGTGATCGACCTGCGTTGTGCACGCACAAGAAGACGACCACCGGAACGCTGCCACCAAGCACTTGCTCATCCATGCAGGAGATTCTTTCACCGGTGGGCCCTTCACTCAATACCCATTGAGGCAATACTGCCTGAGGTACTGGCTTGACCGGGCGCGGACCGGCCAGGCAGGATGGGCCTGATGGAGCGTGAAGCCTTGGCGCGGCGAGCGCGTTGCCACGTGGCCCTCGGTGATCTGAGCCGCCTGGCCATCGTGGATGCGCTCTTTGCGGCTGATCGCTCTCCGGATGAGCTGGGTCGCTTGGTTGGCATCGGCTCAAACCTGTTGGCCCACCACCTCGATGTTTTGGAGGACGTCGGCCTGATCCAACGGACCCGTTCCGGTGGTGACGGCCGACGGCGTTACGTCCGGCTACTCACCGCTCAGTTGCCACGACCGAGCCCTCCTCACCCCCTGCGCGCATCTGGGGCGTTGTTCGTGTGTACCCACAACGCCGCACGCAGCCAGTTGGCCGCAGCGATGTGGCGTCAGATCACCGGCAAGCCGGCCCGCTCCGCCGGCACCGATCCGGCACCGTCTGTGCATCCCGGCGCGCTGGCGGCCGCAGCCCGTCACGACCTGGACCTAACAGCCGCCCGACCGTGCCATCTGGCCTCGATCAAGCGACCGCCCCAACTGGTCATCACAGTGTGCGATCGGGCCCATGAGGCGCTCGAGCCTTCGATGGAATGGCTGCACTGGTCAATTCCAGATCCCCTGCCGAAAGCCACCATCTCGGATTTCGACGACGTCGTGCAAGAGCTGCGCCGGCGAATCATCTCACTCACCGAACCGCGGAGCTGAATCATGACCAGCGAGACCAGCGAGTTGCCGCTCAGCCTGATTCGCAGACTCTCGGCGGAGGCATTGGGGACCGCGCTGCTCATCATTGCCGTGGTGGGTTCGGGCATCATGGCCAGCCGGCTGTCGAAGGACCCAGGCTTGCAACTGCTGGAGAACGCCGCCGCCACTGCCGGGGCCTTGGTGGGACTGATCCTGATGTTCGGCGCAGTGTCCGGCGCCCATTTCAACCCGGTGGTCTCCATCATCAACCGCATGCTCGGCAGCCTCAGCACCAGAGATACCGTGCTGTATGTCGCGGCGCAGACGGCGGGCGGGTGCATCGGCACGGTGCTGGCCAACCTGATGTTCTCGTTGCCCGCCATAGAGCTCTCCCGGACCGAACGGTCATCGGCGGCGCTGTGGCTATCTGAAGTAATCGCCACCGTGGGACTGCTGCTGGTCATTCAGGGCTGCGTCCGCACCGGCCGTGGCTCAGCGGTGCCGTTCGCGGTGGGGGCGTGGATCGGCGGTGCGTACTGGTTCACGTCCTCCACCAGCTTTGCCAACCCTGCGGTGACGGTGGCCCGCATGCTGTCTGACAGCTTCGCCGGCATCGAGCCCGCCTCGGCACCCATGTTCATCGCCATGCAGCTGCTGGGCATGCTCGTTGCGGCCGGACTGATCCGCCTTTTCTATCCGAACCCCGCCTGAGCGTTGAACGTGCCAGGTGGCCCCCTGGTAACGCAAGCAGGACGTTTTCGGGAAGTTCCCCGTCTAACACTTCATCCACCTTGTCGGCGTAGCGGAAGATCGATCCACGGGCGGGAATGACCCGCACCGCCCAAGGAGCGGGCCATGAAGAAATTGTTCGGTGGGATCGCGCTGTTCGCCAGCGCCATGATGGTGGCGACCAGTTCGACCGCAGGCGCAGCGGTGAGCACCGTCACCGGAGCCGCGCAAATCGTGACCCCGCCTCCCAGCGTGGCCCTCGGCGCCTATGAGTCAACCACCGCCATCCGGGTGTTCAACGAGAGGACGGTGACCCTGGGTGCCGCCATAAGCATGAACGGCATGGCCGCCAACGGTGCCATGGAATCCCGCACCCTCAACGCCGGATTGTGTGTCCAGTCCCACATGGTGCACTTCGACCGGGCCGGCAACGGCAACGTGGACCTCACCGGCTCGGCCACGTTCGCCCAACCCATCCTCGGCATCATCCCCACCAACGGCACCACCGCCGGGATCCGCCCGCTCGACGCCAGCGATCCCATCTTCGGCGTCGCCGGTACCACCTACCCGGCGCCCGGCTCGACGTCCAGGGGATTGGAGCTGACGGGCGGCAACAGTGACGTGCTTACGTTCACCGGGGCCCAACCAGCGACCATCGGGTTCCGACTGCGGGGCGACTCCCAGGAGCAGATGCGGGTGCTGACGGGTTGCGCGCCCGATCCGATCATTCCCGAGGTACCGTGGGCCGTGGTGTTGCCCTTGGTTGGTGGAGCGGTGTTGACCATCGGCTATCGCACCCGCTACCCCGCGGGCGCAAAGCGAGTCAGCTGAGACCGCAACGAAATAGCGTTGCCCTGGAGGGCGCCGCTGCCGGGATCTCGCCCGGCGCGGCGCCCTCGCCGCGTGCCCACCCACACGAGCGGCTACCCACACGACTCCGAGCGGCCGAGCCAACAGGGTCCCGGCCCCCCCGTTCCTCCGGTGACGAAATAGCAGAATCTGGTGTTGCCCCGGTGACGAAGCTCGACGGGGCGCCGCATGCTCCGGTGACGAATGCTCCGGTGACGAACGTGCGCCAACCCTGCTGTTGGAGACGGGCTGAACCTTGGCCACGTAGAACGGTGCCCCGAACAACTGGTTGGAATTTCGTCACCGGCGGATTGGTTAGGGACCCTCGGGCACCCTGCGACAAGCCAGCGAGGGGCGACGATTCGAGATGGTTGTACCCGCCGACCCGCAGCGGGCCGACCCCGATCAGAGGACGAGGATCCGCTGACGCCACTCGGCCAGGTCACGGGAGCTGGCCCCGGCGGCGAGGAACCATTCGGCGGCGCCGCCGGCACGCTCCTGCAGCCGATCGAGGAACAGCTCCATGGTGGCCGGCTCCGCGCCGTGTGAGGCCGCCGAGGCCCGAGCGGCGAACTCGGCGTAGGCCCCGATGGTGGACAGCTTGGCCCAGATCTGCTCGAGACGACTGGCGGTGGCGGCGTAATCGGCCACGATGGCCTCGCGCCGAACCCCCGCCGCGTCAAGCAGCAACGCCACCAACACCCCGGTTCGATCCTTGCCGGCGGCACAGTGCACGATGGCCGGTGCACCTTCGGGAGACGCGATGTGGGCCAAACCGGCCACGAAGGCGTCGCTTCCGCAATCCAACAAATCGAGGTAGCTGTCAGCCTGACGATCGGCTGCGATCGCGTCTGGGTCAGCCTCGGGGACTGCGGTCGCACTCTCGGCCCGGCGCTGTTGCATCATCTCGTCCGTCAGCACTGCCAGACACGCATGGGCCACGCCGGCAGCAACCAGCGGGGGCGTCGGATGTCCGTCGCGCTCGCTCGGTGCCCTCAGATCGATGACCTGGCGGATCCCGAGGCCGTGTACCAACGTGACCACATCGGACGGGGTCAGGTCATGCAAGAGATCCGAGCGGATCAACACACCGCAGCGGGTCCGTCCGCCACCGTCCACCGGCAACCCACCGACGTCACGGGCGTTGACCGCGCCCTGGAGGTTCAACCACAACGAAGACCCCGACAACGCGGTGCCGAATGAGGAGATGGAGAGGTTTGATCCGCTCATGGGGCGCATCCTCCCACTCATCGCGTTCCGAATTCGACCACTTCCGATGACCGCCCGATGACCGACTGATGAATGGCGCGTGGACAATCAACGTGTCCGGCAAACCTTTTGATGTTCGATCACCGGTTTGCCTCTGGTCACCCCATGTTCTCCCGGCGTTCGTCTGGCTCTTCTAGGTTTCGGCGCGTCCGGTTCTGTTGAACGGGCGAGCGGACAGAAGCTGCCCTTGGCAGGACGAACCCGGCGGGACGGGCCTGAGCAACACGTTGTTTCAGCGCGCCCGCCGGGGAAACGGACACATCCCAGAGTGACGCAACAAGGACGGAGACATTCAAAATGGGAAATCGACTTTCGGCGGGTAGGGGACGCGGCCGGGCCAGGCTGCTCGCATTGGGCGGGCTGGCGGCAGTTGGCGTGATGGCCAGCAGCAACCTGGCCAGCGCCGACGGCACCTCCTTCGCCGACTACACCCCACTGGCAGCCTCAGCCGGTGCCACCGCCAACGAGGCCACGCCGATCACGTTCGGCAACCCGGCGTTCCAGCAGAAGTCCATCGCCGATCGCACTGCGCAGCTGGCGGCCGGTGCCCCCAACAGCGGCAACTGGGACATGAACACGGTCAACGAGACCGGCCGCCAGGATGGCCGGTTCCTGTTCACCGTGTTCGAGACCGGCCAGTCCGGCATCCAGCGCCACGATCTCAAGACCGGCAAGACGGAGACCATCTGGCAGAGCCTGGCGGGTAGCCCCACCATCGCCTTCGACGCCTCGTTCTGGACGCCATGGGGCACGTACATCACCGCCGAGGAAGCGGGTGCGCCCAATAACGGCCGGCTCTACGAGCTTCGCAATCCCACCACCGCCCCCGGCATCACCGGTCCTCTCACTGCGGCCAGCAACAACGGCGCGGACATCGCCCACGCCAACGTGATTCCGCGGGTGGCGCACGAGGGCATCCAATTCGACAAGAACCGCAACATGTACTTCATCGATGAGCTGAACGGCGGCAGCGTTTACAAGTACACCAGCGCCGCCAGCTGGGGTGAAATCCGATCCGGCGCCAAGGGTTACTTCGATGCCGGGCAGACCTTCGTGCTGCGGGTCGGGGACGGCAACACCGACAATGCCGTCGGTGCGTACCAGTGGGTGCCCATCACCGACGCCAACGGCGCACCGCTGCCCGGCGCCATCTCGATCACTGGCGGCGGCGCCACCTCAGTGGATGGTCGTGCTACCACCGACTTGGCGGCGTTCAAGGGCACCAACTACCAGCGCCCCGAGGATCTCCAGATCAAGACCGTCAGGGGCGTGGAGCACATGTACATGGCCACTACCACCACCAACGAGGTCTACCGGCTCGACCTGGAGGCCAACTCCATCTCGGTGTTCGCCAACCGCAACACCATCGACCTGGCCACCAACGCTGCCGTGGGCACCGGCCTCACCAGCCCGGACAACCTGGCCCTGGACCACGACGGCAACATCTACATCGTGGAAGATCGCAACGGTGGCGTGGACGATGACATCTGGTTCGCCAAGGACCGCAACAACGACGGCGACCTGACCGATGCCGGTGAGGGCCTGGGCCGCTGGGCCTCCAACGGTACCCCCGGCTCGGAGTTCACCGGGTTGTACTTCGATCCCAAGGACAAGCGCCGGGCCTGGGTCAACATCCAGCACCCGAGCAGCGGCGTGGACCGCACCATTGAGATCACTCTTTCCGACGACGACGACGACGAAGGCGGCAGCGACGACTGATCGTCAGCTTGCACTGAACTAACGCGCAACGGCCGCTCCCGGATCTCTCCAGGAGCGGCCGTTGCGCGTGGCGACAGAGGTATTCGTAACCCGTTTCAGGCAGCGCTGACGTACTTGTAGCCCAGACCCCGGATGGTCACGATGCGGGTGGGATTGGTGGGATCGGGTTCCACCTTGGCCCGCAGTCGCTTGACGTGCACATCCAGGGTCTTGGTGTCACCAACATAGTCAAGGCCCCAGATCCGTCCGATCAACGTCTCGCGGGTGAGCACCCGTCCGGCGTTGGCCAAGAACAGCGCCAGCAGCTCGAACTCCTTGAGCGGCAGCGCCACCGACTGGCGGGCGATCACCACCTCGTGGCGTTGGAGGTCAACCATCACATCGCCGACCTCGAGCCGGTCCGCGGTCTCCACTGAGATCGGGCCGGCGGCGGGCAGGCGGCGCATGACCGCCCGCATCCGTGCCACCAGCTCGCGGATGCGGTAGGGCTTGGTCACATAGTCGTCAGCACCGACCTCGAGGCCGACCACGGTGTCGATCTCGGACCCCTTGGCCGTGACCATGATGATCGGGACCTTCGACCGTTGCCGAAGGTCCCGACACACATCAATGCCCGATCGCCGGGGCAGCATGACGTCAAGCAGCACGACATCAGGTCGCACCTCGTCAAAACGCTCCACTGCCTCCTGGCCGTCCCTGGCCACCTCGACCCGGAAACCTTCTCGTTCCAGGGAGATGGTCAGAGCTTCGACGAAGGATTCTTCATCCTCCACCACAAACACGACCGGGCGATTCATCATTGTTGAACTCCAAGCTCGTCGATCCGTTGAGCGTTACCCCGCCACTGCGGCCCACGCGCCAGCGGTCTTGGCCAGGTCTGCCTCAGGAAGGGCCACGTAGCCCACTTCCTCAACGGCCTCATAACCGGCGTCGAGGTAATAGTTCACGTAGCCGACCAGGGCGGGGTTCTCGGCCGCCTTCTTCGTGTTGACATAAATGTACAACCCCCGGGATAGCGGATAGGTGGCATCTGCGATGGTCTCCGCGGATGGTTCCACACAGCCCTTGCCACTGTCCACGGCGATCGTCTTGATCTTGCCGCCCTGTTCCGATGCGAAGGCGAAGCCAACCCAACCCAACGAGTTGGCGGTGCCCTCGATGTTCTTGATGATCACGTTGTCATCGGCGGAGGGGTTGTAGTCCTTGCGGATGGTCTTCTCGCTGCCCTTGGCCACTTTGCCGGCCTCGACGCGCTTCTTGGCCACCGGTTCGGTAACGATCTCGATGAAGCTGTCATAGGTACCGGACTCGGCGCCGGGAGCGGTGATGGACAGCGCAGCGTCAGGCAGCTTGGTCTTGGAGCCCAATTCGGTGGCAATGGCCTGAGCATCGGACCACTTCTTGAAGCCCTGGGACTCCGGTCCGATCAGCGCATAGAGGTCATTGTTGGTGAGGCACTCGACCGAACTGTTCTTGGGGTCCGTCACGACGGTCAGTCCGTCGAAGCCGACCTTGAGCTCCACGTACTCCACCCCGGCGGTCTTGCAGAGCGCGGCCTCTTCTTCCTTGATGGGCCGGGACGCATTGGAGATGTCGGTCTCACCGGCGCAGAACACCTTGAAACCGTCACCGGTGCCCGGACCGGCCACGGTGATGGCCACGTCGGGCTGCTCGTCGTTGAACAACTCCTTCACCCGCTGCGAGATCGGCTCCACGGTGGAGCTACCGGAGATGTTGATCTCCCCGCTGAGTTTCTCGGCCGCCTCGGCGCCGGTCGAGCTGCCCTCAGCCCCTGCCGCGGAAGTGGTCTCAGCGCTGGCGTCGGTTGCATCATCGCCCCCGCAGGCCGCAGCCACCACCGACAACGTCAAAAGACCTGACAAAAATGCGGATCGCCGCTTCATGCTCACTCAAACTCCTTGATTGCCTCGTTCGATCCCTTTCAGGCCGCAACCTATGGGCGCGAGGTATCGACAATCGGTGGAGCAGATGAATCAGAGGTGAACAGAAGGCCAAGCTTGGGGTGCCTACGGACCGGGAGGCGTCACCGGTTCGATTCGCAGCACGGTGAAGGCGCCGAGCTTGATGGCGGTGGAGGTACCGACCTCGGTCTCCACGCCAGTGTCGAGACGGGTTTCGACCGCACCGACGTACGTGCCGTTGGTCGACCCCAGGTCGCTCACGGTCCATTGTCCGCTGTCCTGGAGGGTCAGCCGGGCGTGGCGACGGGAGACGCCAGTGTCGAGCGTGCCGCAATCGATGTCCGGGACGCGGGAGCCCGAGGTGCGCCCGATCACGCTCTGCGCCGCTCGCAGCTCGACCCGCCGGGGCTGCGGTTCGGGCTCGGGGTAGGGCACCCCATCGGCCACCCCACCGGCGCCGCTGTTGTGCTCCCACCACTGCCGGTCACAGGAAACCACCACGATCCACCCGATGCCGGGCGGCAACACTGCTAACGGCGGGGACGATGCAGTGCCCGGGGAGACGAGCGACGTGCCGGCCGGTGTGGGGGGCGACGCCGGGGTGACCACAGGCGCGGCCGGCATGGCCCCGGTGTCGAAGTCCAGACCGCATATCTCGCAGAATCGTTCGCTGCCGGCGCGGGCGGTCCCGCAATTGGTGCAGTCGCCCGGGGACACCTCGGGGGCCACCGGGCCGGGGGCGACCGCCACGGTCGGCCCTGATCCTGACCCGCCGACCGTACCGATCCGTATGCCGCAGGTGTCGCAGTAGTCCTCGGCGGCGGACTCGTGACCCTCGGGACAGCGGATCATGAGCCGGCCGGGCGAACCCGGGTGGTCTTGGTGGAACGGGTGTCCAGCGCCATGAGATCAAGCTGCTCGGCGTTGCGCTTCAGCCGCACCGTGCCCGACTCGGCGTTGTCGATGTCCACCACCTGTGCCAGCAGACGGGTGGTGGCGTCATTGCCGGCAGCGGCGGCCAACTGCACCGCCCGGCCCAGCTTGGTGGTGGCCTCCTGCTCGTTGCCCGCTTGGCGAGCGGCGAGCCCGTCAGCGATGGCGGAGGCCAGCTCCTGCTGCCCGGTGTAGTGGGCCACCTCAGGGTTGATGCGGGCCGTCAGCAATTCGTCAGCGGACCATACCGCCCGGACCAGGCCCTGGGAGATGGGCTGATCGTTGATGACCAGGCTGATGCGGGCGGCCAACATCTCCTCACCAACCCCTGCCGGGTTGACCCGCACCGCCACGTGATAGTCGCGTTCTTCCGTTCCCCAGGCACCAGTGGGGAAGTCACGGGTGAGCGGGTTAGGGCCCGATGTGGCCCGGCCGGTGAGATCCTCGATGATGGGCGCCACCTGCTTCACGAACAACAGCTCGGCGTGCTGCGGGGTCCAGACTCGGAGCTCCACCGACGCCACCGCCTTGCCCATGGCGGCATCCATGATGGCCTTGAACTCCTCGGCCATCTCCTGGGGCTGGGGAATGATGTCGACCGTTCCCAGAAACGCCTGGGCGATGGAACGCAACTCATCGACCGACCAATTGGCGCCGACCCCTCGACAATCCACTTGAAACAGACCCTGATAGCGTGCCAGCGCCGTCAGCAGCGCCTGGGCCGGCTCGCTCTCGTTCTTGCCATCGGTCACCAGCAGCACGTGGTGGATGGCCCCCGGGAAGCCGTTGACAATGCCCGCGGCGGCGTCCAACCAGGTGGAAATGGCGGTGCCGCCATCGGCCTGCACCGCACGGATGGCGTCGAGTGCCTGGCCGCGGGTGTTCTCGTCAGCTCGCACGGCGCCACTGTGGTAACCGGGCACCGCGGGATGGGGATACACCAGATGCGCCATCTCGGTACCGGCCACCACCGAGAACCACACCCCGTCACGGATCTGGTTGACCGCCGCCGCCAACGCCCGGCGGGCCTCGTGGATGCGGCCATCAGTCTTCATCGAACCCGAGGAATCCAACACCAGCACCTCGATGGCCTCCACCACGGAGGGCCCGGTGTCCACGGTGCCGTCGGCGCGCACCGTCACCACGGCGTGCACGTCACCACTGCCCGGTGGCAGAAACTCGTTGGAGAACACCTGGACGTTGAATCCGCTCATGAAAGCTCCACTGAAGGCATCGGTTGCGAAATCTGATCGGGACCGCTGGCGGGTTGCAGCGTGGCGGCGGCGACGGTGATGTTGTCGTGACCGCCGCGTTCGATGGCGAATTGGGTGAACCGTCGGGCGCCGCCGAGCAGATCACCGTCAGCGAAGAACTCCGCCACCTGCTGGGTGTGGTCGAGGTAGTTCCAGGCGCCGTCGGACACCGCCACCAACAGCGCCGGGCCCACGATCTGATGCCGCACTAGTTCCGGTATCGGCTCCTGTTGGGCATCGGCACCCAACCAGCGGGTGATGGCGTGGCTGCGGGGGTCATGGTCCGCCGCAACCTGGCTCAGCGCACCCGACGCCACCGCCTGGGTGCCCCAACTGTGATCGACGGTGAGCTGGCGGACCTGTCCCGATTCGATCACATAGGCCCGGCAGTCACCCAGCCAGCCCACGCTGAGGCCCTCGTCCGCCTGCCACCGTACTGCCAGGTAGGTACAGGACGGCGGTTCGATGCCGGCGGATCCTCCCCAGGGGCCGATCGGGGCCAACGCCACCACCGCCGCAGAGGCCGCCGCCGCGGCTTGCACGTGCAAGGCGTCGATCGACTCCACCGCCGTACCGCTGAGTACGGCGACGGCGGCGTCGCAGGCAGCCTGGGACGCCTCGTCAGAGCGGGGAATGTTGGACACCCCGTCACACACCGAGATCACCAACCCCCCGGCCACCTGAGCGGGGCCGCTGCTGACACCCTCGGGCCCGTCACCGTTGAACGGTTGGAGGCGGGCCAACGCGAAGCTGTCCTCGTTGCGGACCTTGCGGGGGCCCTTGTCGCTGACGGCCACCAGGGTGCCAGCGCCGCCCAGGTCCAACTCCATGCGATCACGAGGGCGCACGGCCCGCATCCCGCAGGCGATGCAGTAGCCGTCAGGGTCGTACCCGTCGACCCCGCCGCAGGAACCACACGTACCGCTTGGTACGGCCAGCAGAACCCCACCGGCGGGCACGGCGATCTCCCCCCCGGTGGGGTCCGCAGCAGGGGTCGGCGTGGCAGCGGTCGCAGCGGTGGTGGTGGCGTTGGTGGTGGTGGTGACGATGGCGGTAGTAGCGGCGGGATCAGAACCAGCGGGACCCGAAAGCGCCGAGCCGCACACCTCACAGAACTTGGCGTCAGACCCCGACGGCTCGCCACAGGCGGGGCAGCGGTTGGCTTCGGTCACAGCCAGGACCGTTCCCTGACGGCGTTGGCCCGGTCCACCAGCGCCACCCGTTCCGCCTTGGATGCACTCAACCGGGCCCGGTCGCGCAACGTCGTCTCCAACGCTCGGCGCACCCCGGACTCCGTGGCGGGGTGACCGAACAACGCCAACTGCGGCTGCTGGGGCCACGCACCCGATACCATACCGGTTAGTACGGTGTCGAGCACGGCGCAGGCCAGTTCTCCCCGCCGGCGGGCATCGACCGCGGCCGCTTCCACTGCTTGGGCCGCGGCCACCGCGTCGTGCAGGTTGCCGGTACCGCTGGAGCGGGCCAACAACCACGACGCCGCCTGCTGCAACGCCGCGCTGCGGGCCGCGGACGCCGCGGGCACCGACTGCAGGGCGGCCACCGCGGCGTCCACCACACCCAACGCCGCGTGACAGCGGGCCAGGCCGAAGCTGGCGGTGACATAGGCCGGGTCCACGGTCAAGACCAGGTGATACAGGGCCGCGGCCTCGGCGTGCTCAGCGCTCAACTCCGCCGCCATGGCCGAGGCCAGCTTGGGGGCCAACTCCCCGGGCACGTCGGTGCGGACCCGATCGAACTCGGCCATGGCACCGGGACCGTTCCCCTCCGCCAACAGCAGCAGACCCTCGTACCAGGAGCTGCGCCATTCCCACGGATCCTGAGCTCGCACCTGGTTGAGCAGGGCCCGGGCGGCCGGGTGCTCGGCCAACTCCGTGCGGGCCCGGGCCTGGCGCAGCAGCACCTCCAAGCTGGCGGGCACCCGGCCGGCGCTGCGACCCTCATCGATGGCGGCCAGGGCCTGGATGGGGCTGAACCCGGCCAACTCAACCAGGAACGCCGCGGCGGGATCTTCGGGGTTGGGTTTGAGGTGGGGCAGGCTGGCACCAGACGCCGCCGAGCCGGTGTCGGGATGCCAGCGGTCACCGGTGAAGCGGCCCGATACCGCGGGGCGGGGTTGATCGGTCGAGGTGGCCACCACCTCCCGCAGCACGCCCAACAACTGATCGGACAACTCCTCGGTGGACTGGAAGCGATCGTCGGGGTCGAACGCGGTGCCTTTCAACAACAACCGATAGAAGGACTCATGCTGTCCGAACAACGGCTCCCGGGAGACATCCGGCAGGGTATGGGCGAACTCGCGCTGGTAGCCCGGCAGGTCGAGGGTCAGCACCGCCAACGTTCGCACCACGGTGTACAGGTCCGAGCTGACGGAGGGCCCGGCGGTGGCGATCTCCGGCGCCTGGAAGCCGACCGTGCCATAGATGGCCGCGTCATGATCGTCAATGCGGCGCACCCCGCCCAGGTCGATCAACTTCAGATCTTCCCCAGAATGCATCACATTGTCCGGTTTGAAATCACAATAGAGATAGCCCCGCCGATGGAGATACCCCAGGGCCGGCAGCATGCCCAACATGTAGCCGATGGCGCTCTCCACCGACAGCGGCTTGGCCCGACCGCCGTTGGCCACCATGCGGTCCTTCAGCACCTGCTTGAGGGACTTCCCGCCCACGAACTCCATCACGATATAACCGGCGCCGTCATGGGTGACGAAGTTGTAGATCTCCACCACGTTGCCGTGCTCGAGCTCGGCCAGGAACCGTTTCTCGGCGATGGCCGCGGTCACCGCCTCGGTGTCGCCCTGGTTGAGGACCCCCTTGAGCACCACCGGCCGATCCGCCACGTTGCGGTCCTCGGCCAAGTAGATCCAGCCGAAACCACCGTGGGCCAAACAGCCGATCACCTCGTACTGCCCGCCCACCACCAGGCCCGGCGAAAGCTTGGGCTCGAAATCAAAGGCCGCACCGCAGGCCGGGCAGAACCCCTTGACCCGACCGGGGCGATCAGCCCGCGACCGGCCCACCGGGGAGGCGCACTTCCAGCAGAACCGTTTGTCCTCAACGACCTCCGCCACCGCCATGACCGAGCGGCGAGCGTCGGTGATGGCCTGGGGCTCGATGTGAACCAACCCCGCGCCCAGCCGGGAAGAGGTCAACCGGCCTGTGTCGCTGCGCACGGTGCGGCGGCTGCCGGCAGCGGACTGGGACCCTCGTGACACCGAGCTGGCGGCCCGCACCGACAACCGCGTCGATGCCGCACCCCCGGGAGACACAGCACCACGGGACATCGCGGTGCCCGAACCGGCACCGGAGGGCGGATCGGTGGACCCCGCCGCCATCCCAACCGCAGCAGCACTTCCCGGTCCTGCGCCCGGAACGCCGCGGGCCCGAACCGGACCGGTGGCATGGCCCGCAGACGGTGCGGTGGACGTGATCCCACTCGACGACGCGGCGCTGCGGCCAGCGGGCGCCAACCCGCACTGATCGCAGTAGCCGTCGAGGATGGCCCCGGCGCAGCCCGCTCGAGCGCAGGGCTGCGGTGGCGCGTTCAGGGGTCCCGCCGGTGGGCTCATGATTGCTCCATCCCCGACCCGGCGACTGCCCCGGCACCGGCGGCCGGATCGGGCCCTCGCCGGACCGCGGCGCCACGGTCCTCAGGTGGCGGCCGCAACGCCTGTTGGTACGCGGAGACCGCGACCTCGGCCGCGGCAAGGTCGCAAGGAGCGACGGACAACAGCACCTTGGCTTCACGATGCAGCGCGGTCAACGCGGGGTCCTCGGCCCGGCCGGCGGCGGCGGCTTTGACGGCCATGGCGCCGAGCAGACCACGTAGTTCGTTGCGGCGGGCCAGGGGCGCCCGATTCGCGGCCAGCACCGTCCGGGCGCTGTCAAGGGTGGCGGTGGCCAGCCGACGCCACGCCGAGAGGCCGTTCACTGCCGCCCGCCAGTCAGTGAAGGCCACGCGACGGAGCCGTTCCAGCCAGGGCCCCAGACCCCGGGGCGAGGCGTCGAGCAGCGAGATGGGATCCAGCGGTTCCAACAAGCCGGCCGGAGCGGCGATCTTGGACCGTACCTCATCGTATGCCACCGAACCATCCCGTATGGTTTGGTCCAACTCGGAGAGCAACTCGGTGGCATCGGCCAGTTCTCGCTCGAGGCCGTCTCGTCGTTCAAGCAAGGCGGCACGGGCAGTATGAGCACCACGCAACGCTTCCCGCAGCGGGCCCAGCAGCGCCTCCAGCCCGAGCGGATCGTGCGCTGCGGCCTGCTCCGCTTCCTGCAACGCCAGGGCGGCCGCTTCCGCTTCCGGGAAGGGGCCCACAACGTCGCTCAACGTCCGCAGCGCCAGCCGGGCCTCATCGACCAGGCCCAGCCCATCACGCCAAGCATTGCCGATGCGAGCGATGACCGTGGATGCGCCATGGTGATCACCGATCATCCGATTGATGGCATCGGTGACGCTGAGCCCCCCAACTGGAGCATTTCCAATCGGAGCAGAATCAATCCCGGCAGCCGGGCGCACCAGTGGATCATGGAGCAAACGCCGCACCAACGCGGGATCGGCCCTGCGACCTTTCGCCAACTCGGTCTCGATATCCTCCAGATGGGCCCGCAACGCCGGCAGCAAACCCCACAACCGGGTCAACGACTCCGCCGCGGCCTGCGCCGGCTCACGGGAGGAGCCCTGGAACCGGCCCTGCTCCACCAACTTGGTCACCGGATCCGCGTCGAGGTCCACCAGGCTGCTGCTGAGTTGATCCAACTGGGCCCGTACCTGTTTCACCCAGGACGCGGGATCGTTGGGAGCAACCTGATTCACGGGGTTCGGGGGGTTTGCCGGGGTCACCATGACCGTCAGGCCCCCGCCGGCCGGGGACGGGAGTAGTCCGGTTCGGGAATGCCTTCGATGGCCTTCTGACCCACCACGATCAGCTTGGCCGGCTCCTTGAGAGAGGACCGCAGCCAGTGGTCATAACTGGCGCTCCAGGTGCCGTCGGCCTTGGCCCGATCGATCACCGTGTTGACGAATGACGTGAACTCCGGATGATCCAGACTCACGGCCAGGCCGTACGGCTCCTCGGTCAGGAACGGCCCGGCCACCGCAGCAAAGGGATCCTGGTCCGCGAACCCGGCCAGCACGGTGTCATCGGAACGGATGGCGTCCACCACGCCCTGCTGGAAGAGCACCACGCAGTCGGTCTGGTTGCTGACCTCGACCACCTCGATAGGCGGATCGACCTCGACCGAGCGCATCTCGTCGGCGGAGGTGCCCCCGGCGGAGACGCACACGCTGCGCCCGGCCAGGTCCTCAATGGCGTCGATGGTCTCGATGTCGGACCCCTCCGCCACCAGCAGCTTCTGCCCGGCCCAGAGATACACCGCCGAGAACGCCACCTGCTGCCAGCGGGCGCAGTTGATGGTCATGGTGTGCGCCACCAGGTCCACCTCGCCGCTGCGGACCTTGGGGATGCGCTGGGCGTAGGTGATGCCCTGCAGATCCAGGTGTTGGTCCACGTTGTTCGGGCCGAAGATGGCCGCGGCCACCAAGCGGGCCATGTCGATGTCGAAACCCTCGATTTTCGCAGTGTCAGGGTTGATGGCAGCGAAGAGTTGGGTGTCGATCGAGGTGCCCACGATCAGCTTGCCCCGCTGCTGGATCTCCGCCATGTACGTGCCGGCCGGCATCTGACCCGCCGGTGGCAGCGGGTCCGGCGGGTAGGAGGCCACCGCCACCGGACGGTCGGTCTCTTTACAGGGCTGGGTGGCCACCGCGGCTGGTGCCGCCACCGTGACATCAGGCGGCAGGTCGACCGCTGCCGGCGCGGCGTAGTCGGCCCCGCAGGCACTGAGCAGCAGCGTGACGCACAGCAGGGCGCGCCTCATCGGTACTCACTCAATCGACGTTGCAGACCCCATGCAGCGGCGCCGGCAACCGCCACGGCCATGAGGATCGCCGCCAGCTCGCCGCGGGACAGCGCCGACCGGGCTTCCCGCAGGCCACCGTCGAGGCCCTGATCGGCCCGCCCCAGGCGCTGGAGCAGCAGCCGATCAAACTCCTCGAACCGCCCGGCCACAGAGTCGGGTTCAGTCGCCGATGCCGTTATCGCAGCCCGTGCCTGGTCGCCCTGTCCCACCAGATCAGCGGCGGTGGCGGCGTCACTGGCCTCGCGGTATTGGTCCCAGCCCGTTGCCAGCTCGATGTTGGGGGCGGCGTCGCCCTCGGTCGGTCGGATCTGCTCGGTGAAGGCCAACAGGCGGGCGTCGACCCGGCCGGCGGCACTGGCGGCATTGGCGTTGAACTGATCTCGGGCACCCCGGTCGACCAGGGCGAAGGTGGCGTTGGCCTGGTGATCGTAGGCATCGGTACGAAGGGCGCTGAGGGCCGCCAACCGGTCGTAACCATCGGTGAGTCCGTCTCCTGCGGCACGGCCGGAGGCACCGAACCGACCAGCCAGCCAGAGCGACCCGATCAGCATGACGGCCGTCCCGAGCGCCAAACCGGCGTTGATCCGACGTCGGGTCCGCCCCGCCAGCCAGCGCTGCGCAGTCACCAACGCCCCCAACAGCGCCACCATCATGGCCACCGGCACCAGCCCCGGCCCGGCGGTGACATCCCCGTCGATGTCCCGCAGCGATCGCTCCCCGGCGCTGCGCAAGCCATCGAGCTGTGGGGCGACCTCGGTACGCAGCAGGTCCGATGCTCGCCGCAGGTAGGCCGCGCCGAGTGGGAGTTGCTGGCGGTTGTTGGCCCTGGCGGTCTCGATCAAGCCGGCGTATCGGGGCACGAGGCGCTGTAGTTCGGCCACCGCGTCGGCCGCCTCGCCGGTGTCATCGGGGCTGTTCAGTCCGGCCACCGCCCCCGCACGCTGCAGGGCCGAGGCCGCTTCGTCGAGGGCGTCGCCGTAGCGGAGGCGCTGATCGGGCTGATCAACCCCGCCGGCCAGAAAGGCGTTGACCGAAGCGGCGTCAGCCCGACCCAGAGCGCTGCGAAGGTCCTGGGTGGCCACGACCAGCTCGGAGGCTTCCTCGATCCGCTCCAGCTGCGAGCGGCGGGCACCAACCGCGACCACCAGCGCCAGCGCCACCAGCGCACTCAGCGCCGCGATGGTCACCTGCCAGAACCGCAGCCGCACCGGCGTGGACCCCCGCTGGGTCCGTCGGGCCGAGAGCACGGCCGGTTCGGGGCCCGGCCCGACGCCTGGTTGGCCGGGGAATGCCGGTTGGCCCGGGAATAGCCGGTTGACCGGAGGACACGGGGAGTCCGAACTGATCCAGCTGACCCGGCTGACTGGTCTGACCGGACCCGGCAGCGGGGCCGGGCGGAGGCGCCGAGGTGGTGGGGCTCGCCATCACGTGCAGCGTAGGACCGTGCGGGCCCGTAGCGACGCACACCTGGAGGCGGCGAGACCTGTCGCAGCATCGGTTGACGCTGAGTGGTTCAACTCACACGTTCTGCAGCGTCGCGGACTCCCGATCACGAGCCCCGCTACGACGGTTAACCTTGTCGCAGCGACAGCCGTATCGATTCTGCTGCCGAATGCAGGGGGTTCACCATGACCGTGCAACGCCTCAACCACGTGGCCTACCGCTGCCGGGACGCCAGCGAGACAGCCGAGTTCTACGCCGGGGTGCTGGGTTTACCGCTGGCCCACACCATCGTGCAGGATACGGTGCCCTCGACCGGGCAGTACGCGCCCCACGCCCACGTGTTCTTCGAGCTGGGCGACGGCAGCTGGGTGGCGTTCTTCGACGTGATCGACGAGGAGCACGTGACCCAGGAAACCAGCCCCGACTGGGCCCAACACCTGGCCCTCGAGGTGGACTCGGTGGAGATCCTGGCCGAGAAGCAGGCTCGGCTCGAGGCCCACGGCATCAGCGTGCTGGGCCCCGTCGATCACGGGTTCATCCAGTCCATCTACTTCTTTGACCCCAACGGGCACCGCCTCGAGCTGGCGGCGCGCACCCACGGCCCCGACGAGCTGCGGGGTCACGCGACCCGGGCCAACGAGGTGTTGGAGCAGTGGCGTCTGCGGAAGAAGGAAGAGCTGGCCAACGCCAACGGCTGATAACCGGTGCGGCAGGGCTAGCGGGGCCGCAACACGGTCTGGGTCTGCGTCACCTTGGCCACCAGCTTCTGATCATCGGTGCGGACCTCGGTCTCAATCACGATGGTGCTGGATCCCACGTGCAGCGGCTTGGACGATGCCCGCACCGTGCCGCCCCGGATGGCACCCAAGAAGTTGGTCTTTGACTCGATGGTCGAGGTCCCGGCCGCACCCGCCGGCAGGTTCAGAAAGGCGCAGGCCCCGCCGGCGGAGTCCGCCAGAGCCATGACCACCCCGCCGTGCAACATGGTGTTGCTGGTGCACAACCCCGGCGCCCACTCGATGGCCAACACCACCCCGTCCGGTTCGAACTGCTCGGCGACCATGCCCAGGGTGGCGCACAACGGCATCGTCTCATGGAGCATCTTGGTGCCGTCGTTGGCGGCGGCAGCGGCGTCGGTCTGGCTCATGGAACGCATTCTGCCGGGCCGGCGGCGCCTGGCGGAGACCATCAACGCAGCATCGCTAGCGGGCGGGGGCCGTCTGGGTAGAACGAGACGAGAAGCTAGGGTGCCTGCCGCATGAGTGACGCAGCAGGCAACGCCAACCCCTCGGTCTATTTCGACATCACCGTGGACGGCGCCCCCGCCGGCCGGATCAGCTTCGAGCTGTTCGCCGACGTGGTGCCCCGCACGGCAGAGAACTTCCGGTCCCTGTGCACTGGTGAGGCCGGGTTCGGCTTCAAGGGCTCAGGCTTCCATCGGATCATCCCGGAGTTCATGTGCCAGGGCGGGGACTTCACCCGGGGCAACGGGACCGGCGGCAAGTCCATCTATGGCGACAAGTTCGCCGACGAGAACTTCCAGCTCCGCCACGACCAGCCGGGCCTGCTGTCCATGGCCAACGCCGGGCCCAACACCAACGGCTCCCAGTTCTTCATCACCACCGCGCTCACCCCTTGGCTTGACGGCAAGCACGTGGTGTTCGGCAAGGTCACCGACGGCATGGACGTGGTTCGTCAGATGGAGTCCCTCGGCTCCCGCAGCGGCTCACCGGGCGCCAAGGTGCTCATCGAAGACTGCGGTCAGCTCTAGCTAGCTTGACCGAGCCCTCCGGGGTCAGCCCTCGGGAGGCCGGTGGCGCACCGCCCAGGTCACCTCGATGACCGCTTCGACCCGCTGATCGTCGCCGTCGACAGGAACGATGGTGGCCCGGCCGTCCGCGATCAGGCTCATCCCACCCGTATCAGGACCGGGCCAGAGGCAGGAGACCAGCGGCTGGGCCTCGATGGCCTGGCGGGTCCGTCCGCCCACCCCCGCCCGCAGTACGGCTCCGGTGGCGCTGAAGCGAACGTGGTTGATGCGCGGCCGGCCATCGCCACCGGTGCTCATCAGGTAACCGAGCGGGCCGAACTCGGCCACGGCTGCTTCCATTTGGTCGACAGGCACCGGCACGCTCATGCTCAGGGACCCTAATCGCCGTGCCCGCCCGAGGCGCTTGACCGGCTCATTCGACGTGAGCTGGTCCACGGCGGACCCCGTCGAAACCTCCCTGGCGCCCCGTAGGGTCGAATCGACATCGATTCGCCATCGTGGCAGAAGTCACATACCGACCGGTACTGGACACTTGCCTGGGAAGGTGACCGGGGCGGGTCAGCCGGACACCGTGAGGGGGACGGTGAAGCGGACCTCCTCGAAGCGGCCGTAGCGGGCGGTGACCTCGAAGCTCCAGCGGCCCTTCAGGGGCAGGTCGACGGAGGGGCTGGTGACGTGGTTGGGCCCGGCCGGGAACACCTCGACATCGATGGGTCCGAGATCCGCCTCCGCCAAGGTGGCGGTGACGGTGATGGGATCGGCCCGGTCAAGCGCTCCGCCGGGGCTCGACAGGTACACGTGCAGGGCGTTGGATCCCGCCCGGGCCGGCTCCAGCACCACCTGCACCAGCCGCTGGCCGACTGTGTCCGATCCGGTGGTGGGCCCGCTCCGCTCGCTGTACGCCGGTCGGATGTTGACCAACACCGCACTGGCCACCAGCACGCCGGCGAACACCAGGGCCTCGAACATCACGGTGCGGCGCAAGCTCCCCCGAGCGGCGGACCCCGCGAGCCCCGGGCTGGGGACCGAGCGGCCGGGCGTCCGGGCAGCCCCGTTGACGGGTGCCGTGTCCGCCGGTGTAGCAACCACTGCCCGATGCAACGCCCGCCGGCTGAGAGCAGCCACCCCGATCAACCCTGCCACCAGCACGACCTTGACCACCAGCACGGTGCCGTAGTCGGTGGAGGTCAACAGCGACACGTCCCCCACCTGCCGCACGCTGTTGAACGCCCCGGTGGCGACCACCACCACCACCACAGCCAACGCCCACGGCGAAAAAGCCCTGGCGACGGCAAGGCTCAATGGCTGCGCCTCACTCCCGCCTCGCCAGAGGGACACCAGCAGCACCACGCCGGTCATCCAGAACCCCAGCGCCAGCAGATGGACCACGGTGGCGGCAACTCCCAACGCCACCCAGCGCCCACTGACGGCGTGGCCACCTAAGGCCGTGACCAGCGCCAAACCCACCGCAGTAGCGGCGATGCCGACGCCGACCAGGCTCGACCACCCGCCCCACCAGCGAGCCGGCCGCGGCCTGGTCCCGGCGAAGAACGCACCGTGGGCGGTGGGCGGATGGGCCTGACCCCGACCGGCGAGCCCGCCGCCAACCAGCGCCAGGACCAGCAGCACCAACCGCGCCACCCACCAACGCCCGGAGCGGGTCGAGGCCACCTCCCACCAGGCGCGGACATCGACCACATCGCGCCAGTTGCCGCTCACCGACACCGCCTGCGCAGCGATCATCAGCACCGACCCCGCCACGCCCAGCCCCGCCGCCACCACCACCAACCGGCGTAGCCGCCACCACGAGTCCCCATCTGACCCGCCGTCGACCCGCTCGGCGCCGTCCTCAGCGTCGAGCGGGTCGACCGACCGCCCGGCATCGATCAGACCGTCCCAGCGTGCTGGGCCTCCCAGCACCGGCCCCCACAGCACGATGAGCAGCGCCCCGACGACGATCAGCACCCCGACGAAGGACAGCCAGCGGCCCGCGGCCAGGACCGCCCCGGTGCCGGGGGTGCCGCCCTGGTCGGCCAGCAGCCGGCTGACCAGCGCTGACGTGTCCGCCGCCAGCCCCGAGCCCGACCCTGGCCCAACGTGGAACACGAAGGCGCCCCGGATGGGATGAGAGTCCGCCGACACCGCCCGCCAGGCCACCACATACGCCGCCGGCTCCAAGACCTGGCCCAACTCGACCCGCAGCACCGACCCCTCGTTGTGCTCGATGTCGAAGCGACCCACCTCCTCGCCGTTGTCCCGGACCAGCCGGATGCCGCCCGCGATGGGGTCGACACCCTCAGAGAACCGCAGCACGATCTCGCTCGGGGAACGCTCCAACACCTCCCCGGCGGCGGGCTCGGTGGCGGTCAGATCGGCATGCGCCGCGGCCGCTGGAGCCACGACCACCAGCCACAGCGCTGCCAGCAGCGCGACCAGCGCGACCTTGGCCCTCACGTACCGGACAGGGTCGCTCGGGAGGGCATCGGCCGCCGGATGGCCCAAACCCAGATCCCCAGCCCGGCCAGACACGGCACCAGCACCAGGATCTGCGCGGCCACGGTCAGGCGAACCAGGAGATCCGGTAGGGCGCTGTTGAGATGGGCGGCACCCAACAGGTCCCGTGACCGCCAACCGAAGACCCACAGCAGCGCCAAACCGGCGCCCACGTTGACCAACAACGAGCCGGGATCGCCACGCCACGCTTGTCGCATCCCCCAGCCCGCCACACCCACCACCACCAGGGTCAACACCGTGTCAAACAGTCGTCCGGCGGCGGTGGAACCTTCCGCCAGCAGATGGTCGAGCGCTGCCACCGCGGTGAGCGCGGTGACCACACCTACGACCACCGCCAACGGTCTGGTCACCGGACGCCACACCCGCCAATCACCCATCCCCCCGCTCAACCCGACCCCGCCGACCCCGCCCGAATCGACCGCGCCCACCGAGCCGCGCCTGGTCCCCACCGCCAGGGATCCACTGCGGATCATGAACGCCGTCAGCACCAGGATCGGGCCCCCGATGAGCGTCAATGGGACCATCGCCGGCAACGGACGGTCGTACCACAGCTCGCCCCGGGCCTCGATGAGATAGATGGACAGGCCGGTGCCGTCATCGTCGAAGCGCAGCGGGATGGTCCACTCCCGAACCCGAGTGGCGTCAGCGTCCACATCTGGAGGTTCCGGGACCATCCAGTGGATGCGATGGTCGTGCCAGCGGTAGGTCGCCAAGCCACCCCGGGGCTCCCAGCGGGCTTCGGCGGCGGAGTCCGCGGTTGCCGGAACCGGGGCCTCACCCAGCGCATCCCGGTTGAGGTAGGCGGCCGGTGAGTGCAGGTTCTCCCGCACCCCTTCGGCACTGAACTCCAGGTAGGGCTCGTCCTCGTAGCCCAACACGGTGACCACTCCCGGACAATCGCTGCGCAACTCGAGGTACCCGTCGACGGACAGCAGCTTCCAATGCAGGCAGTCCGCGCCGGGATCGACAAGCTGGATCCGGAAGTTCGAGCTGTCGGAGTTGTCCCCGGTATGGGCTGAGGCCGACCGCGCCAGAGGTGAGATCGACAGCATCAGCCACGCCCCCATGACCGCCAGCAGCACCCGTGGCCCGCGCCTTCGCCAACCAGCACCGGCAGCGGCACCCGCACCGGTCGCCCTCACGCCACCAACTCGGCCAGCGCCGCCTTCAACTCCGCTCGGTCATAGATCACGTCAAGGCGGCGGGTCACCACCCCGTCGGCCCCGACCAGGAACAGCAGCGGCTCGAACTGCAAGCCCAGATCCACCACCGCCGGTGCGATCACGGTCGCGTCTTCGTCGGCGTAGATCTCCGCGTGCACGTAGGTGGCCTGCTGGAACTCCCCGGCCGCCTCGATCAGCAGATCCAGGACCGGGCCGCAGATGGCGGTCTGGCAGTGCGCCGGGGTGCCGACCATATACACCACGGGCTTGGCGTCCTGCAACGCCTTGGTCAAGGTCACCTGGTGGAACGGGCACGCCTCGGGCCGGGTGCAGAGGGGCTTCACGCCACGGGGATCGGCGACCGTGGGGGTGTCGAACCCGGGCATGCGGTCACCGACCGCGGGGAATGCCAGCGTGCCCGGGGCCACCACCGTGAACAGCTGCTCCTGATCGCTCCCGCCAAGGTCCGGCTTGAGGGAGTACAGGCCCGGCTCCTTCACGTTGATCTCGAACGCGTAGTACGCCCGGGGCAGGCCGTCATTGCGGCGGGGAGCGACCAGGCGGGCCAGCTCGGTGCCGTCTTCGGCATTGAGGGTGGCGGCGAGCTCGGAGGGACCGTCGAGCAGCGGGGTGGAGTTGCGGTCCGCCAGGCCCAACGGGAGACGCTCCGGCCGGCCGGCGACGTGGATGCCGTCGGGGAAGAACCGAATGACGGACAGCCCGCCCTGGGCCGAGGCGCCGTCACCATTCCCGCCGGAACCGCCGGAACCGCCGGAACCGCCCGAGCCGCAGGCAGCAAGTGGCCCGGCACTCAGCAGCCCAGCGGCCAGCAGACCAAGAAACGAGCGGCGATTGTGCACGTGCATGGCGCCATCACCCTACCGAGCCCCGGCGCCCAGCCGACGCCACCTCGACCCCGCACAGCACGGTTGAGCCAACGGTTGGGTCGACGGTTGGGTCGACGGTTGGGTCGCGGCGCACGGGCGCCACCGGGCTGAGTACCGTCTCGACCGTGCCTTCCTTCCCCTCGCCTCGGTCCGAGCTGATCGACATCGGTCGTGGTCCCCGTCTGCACGTGCTGCACTGGGGCGAGGACCACCACGATCCGACCCCCCAGGTCCTCATCCACGGCCTGGCCTCCAACGCCCGGCTGTGGGATGGCGTGGCCGCCAGCCTGGCCGCCAGCGGTCGCCGGGCGGTGGCGGTGGATCTGCGGGGTCACGGACGCTCCGACAAACCCGACGACGGCTACGACATGGCCAGCGTGGCCGATGACGTCGCCGCCCTGCTCGGGGCCCTGGGTTTCACCGCCGCCGGCATCCGCGCCGTGGTCAGCGGTCAATCGTGGGGGGCCAACGTGGTCATCGAGCTCGCTGCCCGCCACCCGGAGGCAGCCGCGGCCGTGGTCTGTGTCGATGGGGGCACCATCAGCCTCTCCGAACGCTTCGCCGACTTCGACGCCTGCTGGAAGGTCCTCGCCCCGCCGCGCTTCGCCACCGACCTCACCTTGGAGCGGCTGGTGGCCCGGATGCGGCAGGGCCACGCCCACTGGCCCGACAGCGGCGTCAACGGTGCCCTGGCCTGCTTCGAGGAGCTACCCGACGGCACCGTCCGCCCCTGGCTGACCCGGGATCGCCATCAGGCGGTGTTGGCCGGGCTGTTCGCCCACCGACCCCACCAACGCCTGGCCGAGCTCCGGCTGCCGGTGCTGTTCATACCGGCGGACACCGGCGAGGTGGCCTGGAGCCAGGACAAGCGGGCGGCCATCGATGAGGCGTTGGCCGTGCTCTCCGATGGGCGGGTCCGCTGGTTCTCGCCGGCGGATCATGACGTGCACGCCCAATACCCCGAGGAGGTGGCCGCGTTGTTGCAGGCGCTGGCCGACGAGGTCCGCTCCGCTGCCGGCATCACCGTTGCCGGCAGCACCACCGTGGGCGGCACCGCCGGTGCGCAGTCATGAGCGCCCCCCGGCTGTTGACCATCATGGGTTCGGGCGAAACCGCTCCCACCATGGTGAAACTGCACCGGCAGGTCTTGGACCATCTCGGTCCAGGTGAGCATCGGGCGGTGTTCCTCGACACGCCGTTCGGTTTTCAGGAAAACGCATCAGAGCTTTGCCAACGCACCGCTGAGTACTTCCGCCAGAGCGTCGGACATCCCATCGAGATCGCCGGTCTCACCCGCCCCCGGGACCTCGAAACGGTGCAACTGGAGAGCGCGCTGGCCGAACTGCGCCGGGCGGACCTGCTCTTCGCCGGCCCCGGCAGTCCCACCTACGCCTTGCGCCAATGGAGCGGGACCCCGGTGCCCTCCATCCTGCGGGACCGACTGGCGGAGAGCGGCGCCGTGACGTTCGCCTCGGCGGCGGCGTTGACACTGGGATCGCACACGGTGCCGGTGTATGAGATCTACAAGTCCGGCCAGGACCCCTTCTGGCTCGAAGGGCTCGACGTGCTGTCAGCCATCGGTCTGCCGGTGGCGGTCATCCCCCACTACGACAACACCGAGGGCGGCCATCATGACACCCGCTTCTGCTACCTGGGCGAACGCCGCCTGGTGCAGCTGGAAGCCGAGCTACCGGATGGCAGTTTCGTGCTGGGGGTGGACGAGCACACCGGGGTCTTCATGGACCTGCGGGCGGAGACGGCCACGGTGTTCGGGCGTGGCGTCATGACCGTGCGCCGTCACGGGCAATCCGCGGTGGTGGCCAGCGGCGAGACGGTGTCGCTGGACTTCGTGCGCCGCGGCGGTCAGGGCGCCCGGGACGCGGCAACGAGCAGTGTCGCCGGGCAGGCGGGACCGACCCCGGCGGCAGGGCGGGCCGCTGAGCAGGACCGGTCAGGCGGTGAGACGGCCGACCCGGCAGGCTTGGCGGACGGCCTGAACGAGGAGCCGGCGTCGCTGCGGGAGTGCACCATCCGCTACGAGGCCGACTTCGACGCCGCCCTCGGAGCGGGCAACGCCCACGCCGCGGTGGCGTCGGCGCTGGCCCTCCAGCAGGCCATTGTCAGTTGGTCCCACGACATGCTGCAATCCGACGACGCCGAGCGGGCTGATGCCGCGCTGCGGGCCATGATCGTGCGGTTGGGCAACGCCGCGGTTGGTGGGCTGCAGGACCCGCGTCAGCTGCTGGCACCCGTCGTCGACGCTGCCCTGGCACTTCGCAAGGTCGTCCGGGCCGAAAAGCGCTACGACCTCTCCGACCTGTTGCGAGACGGTTTGTCGGAGGCCGGCATCGAGGTTCGGGACACCCCCGACGGGGTGGTCTGGGACCGCACCGTGTGAACGATCTGCCGCCTGCTGGTTTGGCGGCGGTGCGCTGCGGGCAAGACCACATGGCAGACGCCGGGTGGGAGCCGGCTTGAAGCACGGCCCGATCGTCGGGCTCAGCCGGCGAAGACGTGGGCCACCCAGATGCGCCCGCCCGAGACCACCACACCCACGCCCAACCCGCTGAAGTTGCCATTGACCATGTTGGCGTAGTGCCCGGAGCTGGCCACGAACGCCGCATGGAGCCCGGGGATGTCATAGCCGTAGCCCACGTTCTCCCCTGCGGTTCGCCAGCCGGCGGCGAGCAAGGGGTGCAGGTCCTGGTGATAGAGCGAGCCGGCGGCGGCGATGTTGGCGGCCTGGACCCGGGCAGCGGAGCGGAGCCCGGCGTCGAAGGACAGCGCCGGCAGGCCGACTGCGGCCCGCTCCTGATTGATCATGGCGAAGAAGGCTGACTCGATGGACTCGGTGTCGTTGGCCGGGGTCGGGGCCGCCGCCGGGGCAAGCTCGGCCGGAGCGGGTGCAGCCGGAGCCGGTGCGGCGGGCTGGGGAGCGGCAGGCGGTGCAGGCGCCGGTGCCTCCGAAGCGGGGGACTCCTCCGGGGCTGCATCAGCTTCCCAGTCGTTGTTCCAGCCCTGATCTGCTGTTTCGGCCTCTGGTGCTGCAGCCGCGGCCGCGGCGCTGGCGGCAGCCTCCGCGGCCACTCGGGCGGCTTCCTCGGCGGCCACTCGCTGGGCCTCGGCCTGCGCGGCAGCCGCGGCCTGCGACGCTGCCGCTGCGACCCGCTGGGCCTCGGCCTCCGACGCCAGTCGAGCGGTCTCGACCTGCCGTGCCTCTTCCTGGGCCGCCTGCTCTAGATCGGCCTGCGCCGCGAGGGCGGTCAGACGGTCGATGGCGTCTTGCTCGCCGACGGAGACGAGGGGGCCGGTCTTGCGGTGGGCGGTGCGCGACCCGTACTGCCAGGTGCTGGCCCGGCCATTGCCGCCGACCCCGGTTCGCAGGGTGGCTTCAAGCGAGGCGAACGGCAGCAGCGGAAGAACCGAATCACGGGTCGAGGTCCAAGCCAACTCCCGCAGTAGATCGGTGGTGAGCAGCAAAGCCGGGGGACGGCTTCGTACCACTTCGCCGGAGTCGCTCGGCTGATCGGGTTGGGACAGGTTGATCAGGTCATCAGCGGAGCCCGCCAGCCCGGCCAGTTCACCAACGAGGGCGGCGTTGGCATTCCACGCCGCCGCTGAAGCCCCGAGATCGGGCCCGCCAGCTGCAGGTACCTCGGTGGTGGGTTGGGCCAGGGAGCTGCTCAGAAGCCCGGTGGCGACAAAGCCGCCCAAGGCCAGGGACCGCCTGGTCCAACCACTGCCCGTGCCCGATCGGTAAGTCTCCTCCAACCCGATGAGTTCCACGCTGCCAGCGGTCGCTGGGACCACCTCCGCCCGGTGAGCGGTGAGGTCGAGGACCGACCACAGCGCCGCTTGGCCCCCGCTCGCAGCGGCGACCTCAGCCGGCTCGGCGCCGGGCACGGCGTCCTGAGAGGCATTCGCCCACGGTGCACGGCCGGTCCGCCGTGCCTGTCGTCGATCTGCTTCATGACCGCCTGTGGTCACCCAACGCATGAAGTTCTGCCCTCTTTTGTCCGCCACTCGGATGACAGTTCAGTGACAACCGTAGCGATCCGCAACCAAATGGCAACCACTGAGCAACGAAAGCGACCCGTGTTATGTCTCGTTACGAGCCGCTATAGGTCTCTGACCAGGGCTTTCCTGGACGCAAGAGGATCGACACGGAAAGCAGTCATCTGAACACCTAACGGCGCTTTCAGTTTGAGAGTTCCCGAATCGGTGCGGTTCTAGTCACCCGGCGCCCTCCGAACGGCACCGGCATCCACCCCTGAGTGACCCGCGCCGAGCACCTACAGTCGGACCGTGCGGCCCTTTCGATTCGCGGTCCAGTGCCAGCGCGCCGTCAACGGCCATCAATGGCGTGACCGGGTGCGCAAGATCGAAGATCTCGGCTTCAGCACCGCCTACTGCCCCGACCACCTCGATGATCAGTGGGCGCCCATCGTGGCCATGACGGTGGGCGCGGAAGCCACCAGCCACCTGCGCGTGGGGTCACTGGTGTTCGATGTCGATTACCGCCACCCGGTGATGCTGGCCAAGGAGATGGCCACCTTGGACCTGGTCTCGGAGGGCCGGCTAGAGGTGGGCCTGGGGGCGGGCTGGCTTCGTGAGGACTATGCCGCCGCGGGCCTGTCCTTTGATCCCGCCGGGGTACGCATCGAGCGCCTGGCCGAAACCATCCAGGTGTGCCGGGGCTTGTGGGGCCCCGATCCGCTGTGCTTCAACGGGGTCCACTACCAGGTACAGGGTCTGATAGGCACGCCACGACCCCAGCGCGACGGCGGCCCCCCGATCGTGGTCGGTGGGGGTGGGCCCAAGGTGTTGGCTCTGGCCGCCCGTCAGGCTGACATCGTGGGGCTCAACGCCTCCCTGCACGAAGGTCGCATGGGTCCGGGGGTGGCGCAGTCCGCGCTCGGTGTCCGCTTCGAGCAGCGCCGCCACTGGGTGCAGGAGGCCGCCGGCGAGCGATTCGCACAGTTGGAGCTCCAGCTGCACACCTTCATGGTCCAGGTCACCAGCACCTCCGCCCAGGCCGGTGAGCTGTTCGAGGCGTTGGCCGGGGGGTTCGGGCTCACCCCCGAACAGGCCCGCACCGTGCCCATGGTGCTGGCCGGCACCGTGGCGGGCATCTGCGAGCAGCTGCACCATCACCGCGAGACCTATGGCACCAGCTATGTGGTCATCCACGAGGGCGAGATCGACGCCTTCGCGCCCGTGCTGGCCCGGCTGTCGGGCACGTGAAGCGCGACCGCACCCTGACCATCTACGGCCGCCAACCGGTCGCAGAGGCGCTAGAGGATCGTGCCATCCCGGTGTCCCGGGTGTTCGTGGCCGAACGAGCGGAGGGGCCGATCGTTGAGCGCATCAGCGACACGGCCCGAACCCGGGGCATCGAGTTGCACCTGATCAGCGAGTCCCGGCTCGCGCTCCTGGCCGGCACCGCCCGCCATCATCAGGGCGTGGCGGCGGACATCAGCCCGCCGGGGTTGGATGCCCTGGAGGCTTATGTGGAGGCTCGTCGGGGGCGCCGTCACGACACCTCACTGCTGTTGGCCGATGAGGTGCACAACCCCTCCAACCTTGGCATGATCATCCGCTCGGCCACCGCCGCCGGGCTGGATGGGGTGGTGGTCCCCCGCCAGGGCACGGCCGAGTTGGGGCCGCTGGTCATCAAGGCGTCCGCTGGGGTGGCGCTGCGGGCCACGATCCTGCGCAGCGCCGACTCCCAACAGGCGTTGCGCGTGTTGCGAGAGGCCCGCTTCGAGGTGGTGGGGCTGGACGGCTCCCAGGCCGGCGAAAGCCTCTTCGACGCTGAGCTGCAACCCCGGGCGGTGTACGTGTTGGGCAACGAAAGCGTCGGGCTCAGCCCCGCAACCGGTGCGCAGGTGGACCGCTACCTGTCCATCCCGTTGGCCGGCGGAGTCGAATCCCTCAACGTGGCCTGCGCCGCCACGCTTGTCGGCTACGAGCTGTTCCGCAGATCAATCAGACGGTAGAGCCAACGCCAGAGCCAAATGGGGCTCGGCCGGCTCAGGCCCGCACGAACGTGGTCACCACCTCGGCGTGAGAGCTTTGCGGAAACAGGTCCACCAGCACCGATCGGTGATGGGCGAACCCCACCGACACCAGGTCGGCGCAGTCCCGGCCCAGCGACGCCATATCGCAGCTGACCAGCACCAACCGGGAGGCGCCGGTGGCGGAGAGCACCTCCACCGCAGCCCTGCCCAGCCCGGCCCGAGCCGGATCGGCGATGACGTCGTCGAACGGGCCGGGTTGCCAGCGTTCGACCCGGGCCTGAATGACCTCCGCGTGGCGGTCGGCCAGGTTGTGGCGGGCGTCGGCGGCGGAGGAGGCGCTGGACTCCACCGCCACCAACGCCGAACCGTCCGGAACCGCGGCGCTCAGCAGGCCGACCCCGCAGTAGGCGTCGAGCACCCGCCCCGGCGTGACGCCCCCTGTTGTCAGCGCCTCGCGGACCGCGGCCACCAGGGCCTCCGCCCCCACCGCGCTGGATTGGAAGAAGCTGCGGGCCGAGATGCGCCAGCGACGCCCGGCGACCAGCTCGTGAAAGTGACCCTCGGCGGCCTGCGCGCTCGTTGAGCCGGCCCGTCGCGGTCCGTGGCCCCCGCCCCCAGATGCCCTCGGGAACCGTTGCGGACGCTGCTCCACAACCACTACGTCTGCGGGCAGCTGCACCCCGCTGGCGTTGGGATCGACCAGCGCCAACCGCTCCCCGGTGGCGGCACCCATCCGCAGGGTCACCTCCCGGGCCCCCCCGAAGTGCCCGATGGCCAGCAGCTCGACCAGTCCTGGATGAGCCACCAGACAGCCACTCACGCTGATCAGGTCGTGGCTGGCCCGGCGCCGGAACGCGGCCCGTCCGGCCAGCACGCCGACCCGGATGGTGGTGCGGTAGCCCAGGTCCGCCAGCGGCTCGGCCACCACCACCTCGGGATCATCCAGCCGTCCCAGCCGGCGGAGCGCATCCTCGGCCAGGCGGCGTCGGGCCTGACGCTGCGCCTCGGGGTGCAGATGCATGAGATCGCACCCGCCGCAACCAGCAGCCAGCCAAGGGCAGGGCGGTGTCACCCGTTCCGGTGCTGGTCGCAGCACGTCCACCAGCTCGGCGTGGGCGTAACGGCGATGATCCTTGCGAACCCGTACCGTCACCCGTTCACTGGGCAGACCGCCGGAAACGAAGACCGCCCGACCGTCAGCCAACCGCCCCACGCCGTCCCCGCCGATCGCCAACCCGTGCAGCTCCACCTCCTGCGTCGCCATGACGGCATCGTGCGGCTGCGGTTCGGATCTCACCTCGCCGACGGTACCGGGCCTCAGGCCGGGATGATGGCGCAGCGGGGATGATGGCGCAGCGGGGATGATGGCGCAGCGGTGTGGCCCGGCTTGGGTACGTTGGACACCATGACCACCACTTCGGCGCAGGGCGAGCCCCGCATCGTGCCTTCGGTGCTGCCGGCGGACTTCTCCCGCTTCGGGGAGGCGTGCGTTGCGCTCGAGAAGGCCGGGGTCGACCGGTTGCAGTTCGACGTCATGGACGGCCGCTTCGTACCCAACCTCACCTTCGGGGCTGACGTGATCGCCTCGCTGCGTTCCTGGGTCGGGTTGCCGTTCGAGGCCCACCTGATGATCGAGGATCCCGATCTGTTGGCCCCGGGCTTCGTGGCCGCCGGTTGTGAGCTGGTGATCCTGCACGTCGAGGCCTGCCGCCACCTTCATCGGAGCCTGGCCGTGGTGCGAGACGCCGGCGGTCGGGCGGCGGTGGCCCTCAACCCCGCCACCCCCGTCGAAACGGTGCGGCATGTGTTGGACCTGGTCGACCTGGTGCTGATCATGACCGTCAACCCCGGTTTCGGCGGCCAGACGTACCTGGCCTCCATGGAACCCAAGGTGGCTCGGATGCGGGCCATGCTGGATGAGCACGCCGCCGCCACCGGCCAGCGGATCGATCTGGAGGTGGACGGGGGCATCGGACCGGCCACCATCGGCGGGGCATCAAGCGCCGGGGCTGATGTGTTCATCGCCGGCACCGCTTTGTTCCGTGACCCGTTGGGCTTGGAACACGCCGTCAGTGACCTGCGACGAACGCGCCATGGCCGCTCGGGGTTGATGCGTCTCCAAGTTTCTCGGCGGCCGCGCCCTCCCAGCGTCGGACCGGCGTTGGCGCTGCTGTTCAGCGGCGTGCTGGTGGGTTGCGCCGCGGACGCCGGCAGTGTGGAGCAGTTCTGCGCCCAGGTTCAGCGGGTGCCCACCATCACCCAGGCTGATGATCTGACCGTGCCCGACACCACCACCGCCACCGAAGCGCTACAGGTGGAGCTCCAGCGGCTCCGCGAGGCGGCGCCGGGAGCCATTCGCGGCGATGTCAGCGTCTTGGTGGATGTCATGGGCGACATCGCTGTGGCCCTCTCTGGCGGCAGCGATGCCGACGTCGAGGCGGCCAGGAGCCGGGTGGCGCGCGCCAATGACACCTGGAAGGCGGCCAGTGACAGTGTGGTGAGCTTCGCCACGACCCACTGCGGGATCGACGTCACCGACCAATGACCGCAGCATGGCCCCGCGGCCGGCGTGTGGCGGTCAGCCCTTTCGGCGGGCCCTGACCTCGTCGATCAGACCGTAAGCCTTGGCCTCTTCGGCCGTGAACCAGCGGTCTCGATCGGAATCGGCCTCGATCTGCTCCACGGTCTGGCCGGAGTGGAACGCGATGCGTTCGGCCATGAGCCGCTTGACGTATTTCATCTGCTCGGCCTGGATGGCGATGTCGGTGGCCTGGCCCCGGACGCCGCCAAGGGGCTGATGCATCATGATGCGGGCGTGGGGCAGGGCGAAGCGCTTGCCGGTGGCCCCCGCGCACAGCAGGAACTGACCCATGGACGCCCCCAGGCCCATGCACACCGTGCCCACATCAGGGCCGATGAACTGCATGGTGTCGTAGATGGCCATACCTGCGGTGACCGACCCGCCGGGGCTGTTGATGTACAGCCAGATGTCCTTGGCATCGTCGTTGGCCTCGAGGAAAAGCAGCTGGGCGATGATGCGGTTGGCGGCCTCGTCGTCAACCTCGGAGCCGAGGAACACGATGCGCTCACGCAACAGCTGGTTGAACACGAAGGCGTCGCCGGCGAGCATGCCGACATCATTCATGCGGGGGTCGAACCGGGTGGTCATGGCGGCTCAGGCTACCCGGCCCCGGATCGACTGCGGCTCACCCTCAACCGGCCCCAGCAGCCGGAACCGGTGCGACAAGAGCGGCGCCCAGCAGCAAGGATGGGACTGCTCCAACCAGGTCCTGGCCTGCGCGGACACCTCGCCGGCGTAGCCCAATGGCAGAGGCACGACGTTTAGGGCGTCGTCAGTGAGAGTTCGAATCTCTCCGCCGGCACAAACCAACCACCCCGCCCGCAGCCCCCAACCCGCTCAACCCTTCCCCTGGCCCCGCCGATAGTTCTGACGTCGCCGGAAGCGGACCAGCCGGCTCACTCAGGAGGGGCGTGCGGACCATCATGGGCGCCAGACGAGCTCACCAACTGCAAGATCTCAGCCTGGTCGTGCAGCTCGATGCCGCCCGCTGCTTGGACACCGCGGACTTCGTGGCCCGCCACTGCGGCCGCTACGGCATCCAGGCCGAGCTGGAGTTCCGGCGTCATCAGGGCAGCCGTCCCGACGGTCGCCATTTCGTGCTCTGCCACCATGCCGGCACCCAGCACCCCAGCGGCGTCCCCGTTCGGGCCAGCGGACCGCTGTGGGTCATGCACCTGCAGATCACCCGTGAGCATGTTGCCGTTGACGTGCCCACCAGCCTCTTCGGCCCCAACCCCGGCGGAACCACGCCGGGCAGCAACACCGGAGACCCCCCCAGAAACACCACGGGAAACACGACGGGACGCACCACGGGACCCACCGCCGGGCGTGGCGGCCCGGAATCCGTCCCGGCCGCAGAAGTGCACCGGGTCAGCGCGTTGGTCCGTTCGCCCCGGGGACTGCTGCGCCTCGGTGAGGCCGCCCGGGCCGCGCGGGCCGCCGGTCAGTACCAGGAGCTGCTGGCCCGGGCTCTGCGCCGCGCCGAAGATGACCGCCGCCGCCCCCGCCTGGGCCCCGACACCAATGTCATCAGCCTGCGCCCCTTCATCGATCTACCCCCGCTGATCAGCGCCTGAGCAGCCCGGCAGGACGGCTCCCTTATCCGCCCAACAGCGCTCGGGTCGGTGTCCGGTTCGGGTTAGGGTCCGGCGGTGCTGCTACCGGATATGCCCACCCCGGCGCTGGTCATCGACGGGGACGCGCTCGACCACAACGTCGAAGTCATGGCCTCCGCCCGCCCTGGCCCCAGCTGCCGACCCCACGTCAAGGCCTTCAAGTCCACCGCGTTGGCCGCCGTGCTCCACCGGGCCGGCCACGACGCGTTCTGCGCCGCCACCCCCCGTGAGATCGTTGGCATGGCCGCCGCCGGGCTGGGAACGGACCTGCTGCTGGCCAACGAGACGCTGGATCCGGGCCGCCTGCGCGCCATGGCGGACCTGGACGTCGCGGTCACGGTGGCCGTCGACTCCCCCGCGACCATCGACGCCGCCGCCCACGCCGGCATCACCCGGGTCCTGATCGATGTGAACGTCGGGCTGGCCCGTTGCGGCTGCCCGGCGGAGCAGGCCGGGCCGCTGGCCGATCGGGCCCGTCGAGGGGGCCTGGAGGTCCGTGGGGTCATGGGCTATGAAGGTCACCTGGTGGGGCTGCACGATCGGGACGCCCGCCGCCGGGGTCTGGAACCGGCGATGACGTCGCTGGTCATGGCCCACCAGCAGGTCGGCGGAACGGTCATCTCGGGCGGCGGGACCGGTACCTATGACCTCAACACCTGGGTCAGCGAGGTCCAAGCCGGCAGCTACACCCTGATGGACACGGCCTACGCCCAGTTGGGCCTGCCGTTCCGCCAGGCGCTGGCCGTCGCCTCCACCGTCATCTCCGGAGGCATCGCCCGCCCGCCGCGGAGCGTGGCGGAGGCCTCCGGGGATCACGCTTCGGGGCGCCGGCGCTACTTCGTGGCTGACGCCGGCCTGAAGGCCCTGGGCATGGACCACGGCCTACCCGAAGTCGAGCTCAGCGACGGCCAGCGGGCCGTGGTGTGGTTCTGTTCTGACGAGCACATCACGTTCTCCCTCGCCCCGGACACTGGGCCGGGTGGCGCGCCGGAGCCGGGCTCGCTGGTGGCCGTGCGACCGGCGCACGTCGATCCCACCGTGGCCTACCACGATCGATTCGTGCTGCTCCGTACGGGCCGAGCGGTGGACGAGTGGCCGATCGACCTCAGGGGGTGGTGACATCGGCCAATGCCGCGGCCAGGGCCCGGAAGGCCCGGCCCCGGTGGGAGATCCGGTCCTTCTCCGCCGCGGTGAGCTCACCAAAGCTGCGCCCGTCGGCGTCATCGGGCATGAAAACCGGGTCATAGCCCCACCCGCGTCCCCGACGTTCGGTGCTGATGCGGCCCTCCACCACGCCTTCACAGTGCAACTGCCGACCATCGGGCCACGCCACCAAGGCCACCGTACGGAACCGGGCCCGACGCTGGTCTGGTGCCAGCGCGCCGTGCCGGGCCAGCGCCACCAGTAGGGCGTCGATGTTCTGGTCGTCGGTGGCACCCGGACCGCCGTAGGACGCGGCGTGAATGCCCGGGGCGCCGTGCAGGGCGTCCACCTCCAGACCGGTGTCATCCGCCACCGTGGGCAACCCGTCCGATCCGGCCAGCACCGCGATGGCCTTGAGCCGGGCGTTGGCCACCAGCGAGCCCCCGTCCTCCGTCACCTCCCCCACCCCGGCCGGTCGGGCCAGGACCACAACGGCAGCGGGCCCGAGGATGGCGGCGATCTCGGCCACCTTGTGAGGGTTGGCGGTGGCGGAGACCAGAATCAACCAACCACCGCCACCGGCGTGGCCAGGTACTCCCGCTGCAACTCCACGATCTGGGAAATGCCCCCCGCCGCCAGCCCCACCAACTCGGTGAGCTGATCAGGCGTGAACGGGTTGCCCTCAGCGGTGCCCTGGACCTCCACGAAACGACCGTTGCCGGTCATCACCACATTGAAATCCACCTCGGCCTGGGAGTCCTCGGCGTAGGGCAGGTCCAACAGGGCAACCCCGTCCATGATGCCCACAGACACCGCCGCCAGATCGTCCAACAGCGGATGGCGCCGCAGCCGACCGCTGGCCACCAGCCGGGTACAGGCATCGTGCAGCGCCAGGTAGGAGCCGCAGATGGAGGCGGTTCGGGTGCCGCCATCGGCCTGCAACACGTCGCAGTCCACGGTGATTGAGGTCTCCCCCATGGCCACCAGGTCCGTGACCGCCCGCAACGATCGACCGATGAGTCGTTGGATCTCCTGGGAGCGGCCGTTGGTCAGCGAGCGCCGCACCCGCTCGTTGGAGGATCCCGGCAACATGGAGTACTCGGCGGTCACCCAGCCCGAACCACGGCCTTTCAGCCAGCGGGGGATGTCCTCCTCAACCGATACGGTGCACAACACCCGGGTCCGCCCGAAGCTGACCAGCACCGACCCCGGGGTCATGTCGGTGTAGTCACGTTCGAAGCGGATGGGGCGCAGCTCGTCAGGGGCACGGCCGTCTGGTCGCACGGGTGGGAAACTCCTCAGCTCGGGTTGCGCCGGTAGGTCGCGGACAGGGTGGTCTTGGCGGTGGCCACGTCGGCGATGGCGTCGAGGGCCTCCGGCGCAGCGTTGGCATCGAGATCATCAGCGGTGGCGCCGGACAGCGCGTAGAGCGTGAACCGATAGGTGTGGGCTGCGTCATCCGTCGGCGGGCAGGGCCCCTCGTAGCGGGGGACGCCGTCGCCGTTGCGGGGGACGTGCGCATCATCGGGGACGGAGTCCTCGGGCAGGCCAACGGTGTCCGATGCCAGTCCGGTGACGATCCAGTGCACCACCGTGCGGCGCTTGCCCTCGATCTTGGCTTCGGGGTCGTCCATCACGATGGCCAGTTCCTTGGTGCCCTCGGGGACACCCTCGATGATCAGCGCCGGGGAGATGTCGGTGCCGTCGCAGGTGAAGCGCCGCGGGAGCGCGTCGCCGTCAGCGAAGTTGGGGCTGGAAAGACGAAACCCGTCGGCCGCATCGAGCTCCTGAGCGAAGAGCGCGTCGGCCTGGGAGGCGCCTTCCCCGGAGCTGTTGCTGTTGCCCCCACAGGCCGCAGCGGTGCCGACAACCATCAGCGCTGCGGCCATGGTCGCCGCCCGCACCTTCACACCAACCACGTCTTGACCTGCTTCCCGAACGAGGGCCGCTCGCGGAAGCGACGCGGCTGGACCCCAAACCCTCTCACATCATGGGGCTCGTCAGAGAACACCCCGAGTGGTCGCCGGCTCCGGGCCGGGGGCCGCTCACCAGGTGCTGACGGTCTCCGCGATCTGCGCCGCCTCTTCCAGGCTGGCGTTGTAGATCCCGGTGGAGAGGTACTTCCAACCACCGTCGGCCGACACCACCACGATGGTGGCGGTGTCACCCGGATCGAGCCGTTCGGCCACCTTCACCGCGCCAGCCAGAACAGCTCCGGTGGAAACCCCGGCGAAGATCCCGCATTCAGTGATCAACCGTCGGGTCCACAACACGGACTCCAGCGGTCGGACGATGCGTTTGCCATCGAGCAGGTCAGCGCCGCCCCACTTCTCGAACACCGGCGGCACGAACCCGTCGTCCAGGCTGCGCAGCCCTTCGACCTTCTCCCCCGCTGGCGGTTCGATGGCCAGCACCTTCACCCCCGGCTTGTGTTCCTTGAGGTAGGTCCCCACCCCCAGCAGGGTGCCGCTGGTACCCAGACCAGCCACGAAGTGGGTGATCTCGGGAACGTCCCGGAGGATCTCAGGTCCGGTCCCGTCGTAGTGGGCCTGGGGGTTGGCCTCGTTGCCGTACTGGTAGAGGAACGCCCAATCGGGGTGCTCATCGGCCAGCTGCTGAGCTCGGCGCACCGCCCCATTGGAGCCCTCGACACCGGGGGTCAGCACGATGTCCGCCCCAAACACGCTCAGCAACTGACGGCGCTCAGTGGTGGTGTTGTCCGGCATCACGATGGTGATGGGATAGCCCCGGAGCTGCGCGATGAGGGCCAGCCCGATCCCGGTATTCCCTGAGGACGGTTCGATGATGCGCCGCCCCGGGAACAGTTCCCCGTCAGACTCGGCCCGTTCGATCATGGCCTTGGCAATGCGGTCCTTGACCGACCCACCCGGGTTCTGGCCTTCCAGCTTGACCAGGATCTTCACCGCGGCGTTGGGCGACAGGTTCGAGACGTCAACGACCGGCGTCTCACCGATCAGATCGACCACTGATTCGAACCTGGCCATGGTCACCCCTTCAGCTAGCGCCGCCGGCCACCGCCGGCAGGATGGTCAGCTCGTCCCCGTCGGACACCTTGGTGGCAGATTTGTCGAGGTAGCGGATGTCCTCGTCGTTCACGTAGATGTTGACGAATCGCTGGAGCTCGCCACCGTCGGTGAGCAGGTTCCCCTTCATGCCGGGAAAGCGACCCACCAGCTCACCCACGATGTCCCCCACCGAGCCGGCAGCGGCCTCCACGACGGACTGCCCAGCGGCATGGGGGCGCAGCACAGTTGGTAGACGAACGCTCACGGGCACTGGCACGCTCCGAATTCCGAGGAAGTTGATCAGGAATATACCCAATTGCCTCCAACCCTTACCAGAGCCCGCGATGTTCCCACCGCGATCCGCTTTCGCCGACCCCTGCGCGTGCTCGGCCGGGCATCAGTTCAACGGAGCTTCACCGGCTCCTCCTCAACGACGCCGGCCCGGATGCGGAAGCTGCGAAGGGACGGCTCAGCGTCCACCAAGGACACGATGACGTAGTGCCAATCGGGATCGGGGGCCTGGGCGATGTCGGTGGCGGAGGGATGGGCCGGGGTGTGGGTGTGGGAGTGCAACACCCCGATGATCTCCAGTCCGGCGTCCTCCGCGGTGCGAGTGGCCCGTAGCTGGTCTCGGGGTTCCACGGTGTACACCCGGGCCGACTGGGCCACGTTGACGCAGCGGAAGTACCTGGTCACCGTGGCCGTCGCGGGATCGCCGGCAAGCAGCCCGCAGCACTCCAAGGGGGCCTCGTCCAGGCTCTGGGCGATGATGTCGGCGTAGACCTCGTCGGTGAGCGTCAGCACAGCGGCTGACCCTACCGGCAACCCCTTGCACCGCCACTGGGACCGGTAGCGTGGACGCCACCATGGCCCCGGCCAAACGCCCCGACGATCGCAATCGCACCATCACCACCAACAAGTCGGCGCATCGCGAGTTCGAGATCCTGGAAGAGATGGAGTGCGGCATCGTGCTCTCCGGTTCCGAGGTAAAGGCCCTGCGGGAGTCCAAGGTTCGTCTCAACGACGGCTTCGGCCGGGTGGTGCGCAACGAGCTGTGGCTGGTCGGACTGCACATCGCGCCGTACAGCCTGGGCCATGGCCTGGGTGCGCACGATCCCGATCGCCATCGCAAGCTGCTCGTTCATCAGCGGGAACGTGAACGCTGGCAGTCCCTGGCGGACCAGCAGCATCTGACCATGGTGCCGCTGCGCATGTACTTCAAGGACGGCAGGGTCAAGGTGGAGTTGGGCCTGGGCCGAGGCCGCAAGGACTACGACAAGCGCCAGCTCATCGCCAAACGCGACGCGGACCTTGAGAAGCGACGGGCCATGGCCGCCGGTCTGCGCCACAACGCCGCCCGCAACGCCGCCATACCGTCACGGTGAACCGATCCGCAAGCGCTCACCGGGAGCGATACCATGGACCACGTCACGGGGCTGACCGGTTTCGACGTTGGGGTCGGAAGTCGAACGTGCGACCCGAGTTGCTCAGACTCGTTAAACAGGGCACCCATAGAGACGCCAATACGGACGATCTCGCTCTCGCCGCCTGATTTCAGGTGACGTGAGGATCACTGCGACCGGTGACGGTACACGGGGCCAGCTCACCGCAGCCCGGCAACAGAAGCGGTGGGGGACGGCGTTGGAGAGACCGCTGACATGGGGGAAAGCACCCTGACCTCGGAGAAAGCTCCGACGGAGGATCGCTATCCGAGGTGCTTCCCGCACCAAGGGTGACGATCACCTGACCCGGCAGGGTGGCAGCCGCAAAGCCACTTCTCGGGAACGGTCGTAGCGCGAACGATGCCCGCTCAGCGGACGAGGGTTCGATTCCCTCCAGCTCCACCCGTCGGTGCCCGGCCCAACCCGGCCGGGCACCGACGCGAACAGCGCTGCCGCCAGCGCAGACCGGCCCGTATGTCCTGTTCGGCAGCTCCTCCGCCGGTGCAATTCTGGGCCCGGGGTCGACGAACAGTCCCAACATCGGTTTCCGTGTCCTGAAACACGGGGCAGTGAGGTTACGATCCCTGACGGGCTGCCTTGAATGGGCTCCCCCACTTCCGGGGAGCACGGCGGAGGTCGCGAGCCCGATGGCGCGGCCGACACGAGATAGGCGAAAGAGCGTATGAGCGACCTGCAGGCCTGGGGTTCAGCGACGGGGGACACCCGCAGCGACCAGCGTGTGCGCTTCGTGGTCAGTTCCGCCTTGGCGGACCTCGATTGGGGCGACTGGGTCATCAGCCACCTTCACGGTCTCGGGTACCAGGCCGAGTTGCTGGACCCGCCCCTGGAGGCCGGTGACGTGGGCCTGCACCAGATCGCCGATCTGCGCCATGGCGACCAGGACCTGATCGTGGTGGTATCGGGCGAGCTGCTCAGTGACGTGCGCGACACACTGGACCTCGACCACGTCGAACCAGACGCTCGGGCCATGGTCGTGGTGCTCATCGAAGACGTGGAGCTTCCGGCCATGTGGGCCGATGCCGCGGTGGTGCCCATGTTCGAGGCGCCCGACGACTATCACCGCTCCCGCGAACTGCTCGAGGTCGCACTCGGACAGGTCCTGTCCCAGCCGGTGCAGCCGATCGAGGCCGATCGGGCCGCCGCAGAAGCCGTGGATCGGCTTCGCCCGTTGCCCCTTCCCATCCTGGTTGACCCCCGCCCGCCGGCCGCGTTCTCGATGCCACCGCCAACGGATGACGGAACGACTTCCGAACCCCTCTCGGCTGGCGACGCGTCGGGCACCGCGCCGCCCACACCATCGGCGTCCGACCTGGACCTTCGGAACGAGCAAATCGCGCCCCCTCCGGCCCCGTCAGACGGCACGTTCAGCTTCGCCCGACGCACGCAGGACACCGCGCCTGGTGCCCCCGAGGTTGACCTCAACGCGGCCCCCGAGACGCCCGGCCTGGCCAGGCCTGTTCCCTCCGCCGCTCCAGGGGCCGAGGATGGCACCGAGCCCGGCCCACCAAGCGCCCCGGCCCCGTCGGCCGTCCTCCCAGACACCGCCGGGGACCGACCCGCCACCAGGCCGAAGCAGGCCACAGTTCTGCCACGCCGTCGCCCAACCGGCTCCCCGACCATCACCCGAGCGGCGTCAGTGCCCACCACCCCGGTCGCGGAAGCAGCCGGTCCGGTCGCCAAGTTGGCCGCTGCTGATACCGCGGCCGCGGTCAATACCCCCGCCGGTGTCGACTCCGTGGTCGATGCCACCACGACTGCTCAGACCACGGCCGACATCGCTCCCGATGCGCCAATGCCCGGGGCCGCGCCGATGGCCGCCTGGCCCACCCCCTTGGCGCCGCCGCCATCACCCCCGGCTGCTGCAGCGCGACGCCGCCAGGCGGCCGCCGTCGCCGGCCCGTCCTCCCCCACCGCGACCACCTCGGCGCCAGCTGACGCGACCACTCCAGCTGACACGACCACCCCAGTCGAAACGTCCACCCCGCCTGGCACGACCACCCCGCCTGGCACGACCACTCCAGCTGGCACGACCACCCCAGTCGAAACGTCCACCCCAATCGAAACGTCCACCCCAGTCGAAACGTCCACCCCAGTCGAAACGTCCACGCCACCCGACCCGACCACGGCATCGGACAGCGCCGGCGCAGCTGCGGCCCTGTCCGACCTGCCGCTGGCGGGGCCCGCGCCCCTGCCGCGCCGCGCCAGCAGGTCCGGACCGGTCCCGTCATCGGTGCCGAGCCTGTTCAGCACATCGGCCTGGGCTGGTCGGACCCCGGATCGGGACGCCGTGGCCGTGGCTCCGGCCGCGCCGGCGCCGGCGGTGCCCGAGATCAGCGAGGACGCCCCCAGCAGCGGAGAAACCGTCCTTCGCCGCCGCTCGGGTTTGATGATGCCAGGCCATGTCGCCACCCCCCTGCAGGAGGCTCGCAGCGGCGGTGCGTCCATCACGGAGACAGAGGCCACCGGGTCCGACAGCGTCGTTACCCCTGAGGTGGCGACCAACGGGGGGCTCGAACGCTCCGGTGAGGACATCTCAGGGCCGGCTGATCCGCAGAGCCGGGATGGCTCGGTCCTGGAAGGGCAGCCGGGGATCTTGCGACTCCCCTTCGACCCGCCCCGGCTGCTGTGGCCGCTGGAGGAGGTGGCGGACCTGTTGACCCGGGGCCTGGCCAGTCGCCTGGACAACGTGACCGGTCGCCGCGCTGACCGACGAGGCCTGTTCAACCCCTCCCCGGAGCGCCTCGACGCCCCCCGGGGCCTGGCCGTGGCGCTGACCGGTCCGCTGGGAGTCGGCAAGACCACCATCGCGCTGGCCCACGCGTATCGGCAGCTCCCCCGGCTGGACATCGTGTGGTGGGCGCGGGGCGGCTCTGAAGACGAGCTCCGGGCTGATCTGCTGGCGCTAGCGGATGCCGTGGGCCTCGATAGCTCCGGGCCGATCGATCCCGTGGCCGGGCTGCGCCGCTGGATGGAGCGCTGCCAGGAGTGCTGGCTCCTCATCGTGGATGACCTTGAGCCTTCGGTGGCGATCGGCTCGCTGCTGCCGCGTTCCGGTCGGGGCCAGATCGTGGTCACCACCACCGCTGACCTGGCTGGCATGGACACCGTGTCGATACGGCCCCCCAGCGCCGCCGCGGCCCGCCGGGCCCTGCAGGACGCCAGCCCGACCGCCGCGGACCCCGCTACCAGCGCCGCACACCAAGCAGCAGCCACCCAGCCCCGGGACGAGCGCGCTGGACGTGCTCGGCGCCCGCCTGGCCAGCCAGCCCTGGGCGCTGACCATGGCCGCCCACCTCTTGGCCACCGGCGAGCTATCTGCGGCAACGCTGGCCAACGCCCTCAACGATCCACCGGCCCAGGCGTTGCTCACAGCACCCATCGACGGCGCTGCTGACGCTCAGCTGCTGGCCACCCTGGATCAGCTCTCCCGGCGCTTCGCCGACGCGGTGCCCGCGATGCTGGCGTTGAGCGCCCTTGGAGGAACGGTTCCGGCGGCCGACATCGATGTCCTCATCCCCTCTGGTGAGCGGTCGCCCGGCCAGCCGGAGGCCTCCTTCGCTCAGGTCGCCACCCGCTGGTCGTTGTTGATCAGCGGCGACGGCGGGCTGGCGGTGGTTCCAGCGGTGGCGGATGGCGTGCGTCGTCTGCAGTCCGACGAGGCCGCCCGAACCGCCCGGAACCGCGCCACGGAGCTGATCATGACGGCCACCGGCGACAGCAGCGATCGGGCCATGCTCGACCGCTATGGGCCGCTGGCGGCCAACCTCCTGACCGCACCACCCACGCCGCTGACGGACCCCCCAGAGCGACTCCACGCAGTCCTGGCTCGATGGACCCACCCGCTCGCCGCGCTCACCACGGTCGAGCCCGGCGCCGGCATCGGTCCGGACCTGCCGGCCGATCAGGGCGCACACCTCGAGGCCGCCCCTGCCGCACCATCTCTCCAGGCATCCCCGCCCGCTCCGACACCCCCCCTCCAGCCCATCGAGGCGTCGTCAGTGGCCGCGCCGGCCGGCACATCCCCCGCAGACATCGAGTTGGAAGCGTTGCGAGCCGCGGGCTGGACGCAGTGCGGCGAGGAGACCATTTCGGTGGCGCCCGCCACTTCGAAGAGCTGGTCAGCCGCAGCGAGGCAGCCTTCGGACCCAGCGACGTGCGGACGCTGTCAGCCCGCACGGCACTGGCCGGGGCGCTCACCGCTGGGGGTGGTCACCATCGGGCTCACCAGCTCCTGCTGCAGGTGCTCGAGGAGACCCGGGCATCGAACGGTGAACAGCACCCGGCCACATTGGCCGCCATGCACAACCTGGCCAACAACCACGCTGATCTGGGGCGCCATCGCGAGGCGCTGACCTTGCGCCAAGGCGTGTTCGACGGCCGCCATTCAACATTGGGCGCTGAACATTCTCAGACCGTGTCGGCCCTGGCAAACCTGGCCAACAGCCTGGCGTTGCTGGGCCGGGCGGAGGAAGCCCTCCAGGCCCGAGAGCGGGTGGCGGCACTGCGCGAATCGGCGTTGGGGGCAGATCACGCCCAAGCTCTCGGTGCGCTCAACAACCTGGCCAACAGCTACGCCGAGGTGGGCCGTCACGGCGACGCGTTGGAGCTCCGTCAGCGGGTGCTGGCCAGCCGGGAACGCCAACTGGGCTCGGACCATCAGCACACCATCACCGCCCGCAACAACCTGGCAAACAGCCTGACCGCACTCGGCCGCCTTAGCGAGGCGCTTAGCGAACGGGAACGGACCCTGCTGGACTGCGAGCGGGTATTGGGCGTGGACCATCCGCTCACCATCACCGCTCGGGCCAACCTGACGTTCAGCGCACCACCTGAAGCGGGGGCGCTCGCCCACACCGGCTCCACCATCGCGGCCCCGCCGGATGGCCCCGCCGGGTCGCCACGGCCGACGGAAAACGCAACCGAGCCGCTGTCCGCCGCCAGCAGCGCCACCGTGCCGACCGCATCCGCACCGACCGTATCCGCACCGACGGCGATTTGGCCGGACCGGGAAACGGGCCGAACAGCCGACGAAGCTGGTCAAGCAGCGGGGGCCCTCTCCGCCATGGCCCCACCGTTGTCGGTCCCGGTGGCGGGAGTGACGCTCCCGGTCAGCACCGGAGTGCCATGGTCCGTACCCGAAGCGGCCCCGGGGTCCACCCCGAGCCCGGCCGACGCGCCGCCTGCCGCCGGGATCGAGCCCCCTCCGCGCAAGCGGCGGTTCTGGTTCTTCCTGTTCCGTCGCTGAAAGCGGGCAAGCGACACAGCAGCGTCGGACAACACCGCTCGACAGCACCATCGGGCACACCCGGCGACGGGTACCTACCCTGGGGGCATGGTGGACATGAGGGTGGCGGGACGAAGCGGGCTGGCGCAACTCGATAGCCTGGCTGGCGAGGTCCAGCGTCACATCGGCGAGCGGGTGAAGCAGGACCTCACGGCGCTGCTGGCCCCCCGTCAGGGGCTACCGGCGACCGCCTTTCGCCGCAGCCCGGACGATCCGGGGCTGTTCGAGGAAGGTTCAGTGGCGTGGAAGGTGCACGCCAACCGCAGCGGTCTGGTGGGCGGGCTGCGGGCCCTGCTGTTGCAGACCATGCATCCGCTGGCCATGGCCGGGGTGGCGCAACACTCTGACTACCGGCAGGACCCGTGGGGGCGCCTGCATCGCACCGGGGCATTCATCGGCGTGACCACCTATGGATCCACGACCGCCGCGGAAGCCGCCATCGCCCGGGTCCGCAAGGTGCACGAACGGGTGCAAGGGGTTGCGCCCGACGGCCGCCACTACCGGGCCAACGATCCGCATCTGCTGGCCTGGGTCCATGACACCGAGGTGGACAGCTTCTTGCGGTCCTACCAGCGCTACGGCGGCGGAGACCTCACCCCTGCGGATCAGGACCGCTACGTGGAGGAGATGGCTCAGGTGGGCCAACGCCTGGGTGTCACTGAGCCGCCGAAATCCCGTACGGAGTTGCGGGCCACGCTGATCGCCTTCCGCTCCGAGTTGAAGGCCACCGCTGACGCCCGCAACGCGGTCTGGTTCATGCTGTGGCCCCCGTTGCCCACCTACCTTCGACCGGCCTACGGAGCGCTCTCGGCCGCGGCCATCGGGCTACTTCCAGGCTTCGTGCGCCGTCAACTGCTCCTGCCGAGCGCCCCGCTCTCGGATCCGTTGCTGGTACGACCGGCGGTCCGGTTGCTCTTGAGCGGGATGGGTCTGGCGTTGGGCAACGAGCCGCCCTCCGCCGAGATGGCCCGACGGGAAAGCGCCCGTGCCGCGGATCACGCCGGCACACATGAGACCGGCACACATGAGACCGGCACCGATGCCCCGGGCGTTGCCGTCAGGGCCAGCGGCGCGACGCCTTCGCGGGCTCGGGCTGGCACGGCGGGGCCACGGTCGCCAGCAAGGTCCCCTGAGGTCTCCGCTGGGGCGGAGGGCGGGTCGCCAAGACCCCCGAAGCGGCCGAACGCTCGCCCAGCTGGCGCAGCGGTGGACGCAGACGGGACCCGGAAGCCGCCGGCTCAGCCGAACCGCCGGGGCCAGGGTTCGCGCTGAGCAGGACCCGCAGCTGACGAAGCTGGCCTACCACGTTGTCCTCCATGGCGCCGAGATGATCAAGGGGCACAACCATCTGGTCGACCTTGGCCTCGAGCTCGCCCAGGCGGCGCAGCACCATCATCTGCTGCTCGTTCTGCACACGATGACGGGTGCGGCGCCGGGTTCGCATGCGCCACGCCAGCAGTGCCGGGCCACTCACCGACACGGCCAGGAGCACCACTGCCAGGACCACGCTGAGCAGCGGATGGGCTTGCACCCAGTGGTCGGTGGTGACCACCGGCCCTTCCGCCATACCAGAGGCCGGCAGCACTCCGTCTGAGAACACCCTGGCCGGGAACACGCGTAACGTCATTTTTCGAACCCCCACGCCCGCGCCGATTCGACCGCTCAACCTACTCGCAACGACCGACGCGCCGTCACCTGTTCTGGTCCACTGCATCGACCTGCTGCTCCATGGCCCGTGCTACAGCCAGCGCAAATTGTCCTCGGTGGGCGACTCGACGGACCGCTCGCAGGTGGGGCAGAACAGCGTGGTCTCCAGTTCGGTGCCGCACTCCCGATGCCGGGGCCCTGAGTCCTGACCCCCGTGGCGTGCCCCCCACGCCGCCAGCAGCGCAATGGCACCCCGCAGTTGCAGCCCGGTGTCGGTCAGCGAATAGGCAAGGCGCAGCGGCCGTCGGCTGTAGGGCACCGCCACCAACAAGCCGTCCCGTTGGAGCTGGCGGAGACGGCCCGTGAGGATGTTCGGCGAGATGGCCCCGAGCTGGTTGGCGAGCTCGCCGAACCGTCGGGGTCCCGACGCCAGGGTGTCGATGATCTGCAGCGTCCAGCGGTCTCCCACCGCGGCCAGCGCCTGATCAAGACCCTCGCGACCCTGCCCGACAGCGCCGTCCGGCAGGGGGGCAGACGCGGGTTGTACCTCGTTGGGGCCGGCCATGGTGGTAGGTTACTTCTAACTTCGTAGTTACTACCTAGAGGAGACTGGGGACATGAGCGCAATCGACGAATTGGGGGCCGCCGCAGCTGCCGCGCTGGCAGCGGTGGATCCCTCGCTGGTGAGCATCGGCCAGGATGGTAGAGGAACAGGGCTGGTGGTGGGGCCCGGCAAGGTGCTGACCAACGCCCACAACCTGCGGGATCGGACCACCACTGTGAGCTTCGCCGACGGCCGCCGGGCCCAGGCGGCACTGGCGGGGTCCGACGCTGACGGTGATCTGGTGGTGCTGGATGTGGACACCGCCGACGCACCGCCGGTCACCTGGTCCGATCAGGCAGTCGGGGCCGGCACGGTGGTGTTCGCCCTGAGCCGGGGTGGACACCGCAGCAGGGTCTCCTTCGGCATGGTCGCGGCGGTGGACCGGACCTTCAGCGGGCCCCGGGGGCGGGAGATCCGCGGCGGGCTCGAACACTCGGCGCCCCTGGCCAGAGGGTCCTCCGGGGGTCCGGTGGTGGACGGGCAGGGTCAGGTCCTGGCCATCAACACCCACCGGTCGGGCCCGTTCTATCTGGCCCGCCCCCTCGACCAGACGCTGCGGGCCACCATCGCCACGCTGGCCTCGGGGGTTTCGATCGAACGACCCCGCCTGGGCGTGGCGCTGGCACCGCCGGAGGTTGCGGCCAAGCTGCGGGCCTCGGTTGGGTTGGCGGCCAGGACCGGGTTGTTGGTGCGGGAGGTGCAGCCCGACGGGGCGGCCGCCAGGGCAGGGATCCAGGCCGGTGACCTGCTGGTGGCCGCGGCGGGCGCGGCCCTCACCGACATCGGTGCGCTCAACGAGCTGCTGACCCCCGCGCTGGAGCAACTGACCATGCAGGTGGTTCGGGGCACCGAGGAACGCTCCGTCACCGTGCGCTTCCCCATCGACGAGGGGACGCAACCCGCAGAACCCGCCAACTGAACGGACCCGCCGGGAGGGGGCAGTATTCAAGCGCTGCGACGTCGGACCGGTTGGCCCTCTTCCAGCAGGCGTGGCCCCTCGGCCCGGCGCTGCGCAACGAGCTCTCGAACACGGGGGATTAGCTCCCGGCCATACTGCTCGGCATCGTTGAGGGGGTCATAGCCTCGGATCAGCAGCGTGGTGGCGCCGATGTCGTAGTAATCCACCATGGCCGCGGCCACGGTCTCCGCCGTACCGACCAGTGCGGTGGAATTTCCCTGGGCGCCCGATGCGGTGGCCAGCGGCGTCCACAGGCAGCGGTCGTAGACCTCAGAGCGGGCGGCGGCCTCCAACAGTCGCTGGGAGGCGATGTTGTCCGGTCGACGAGGGGCGCGCCCGCCGGCCGCGGCCTGGATACGGTGCAGTATGTCCCGGGCCCGATCCCAGGCCTCGCCCTCCGTACTACCCAGTATGGGACGGGTCGATACCGAGAATGTGGGCGTGCGCCCGTGCAACGCGGCGGCACTGCGAACCCGGTCCATGAAGACCTTGGTGTCTGCCAGCGGCTCTCCCCACAACATGAACCGATCAACGTGGGGCGCCAGGCAGGTGATGGCCTCATCGGAACCGCCGCCGCCGTACACGGGGATGTGCGGGGTCTGCACACAACGGATGTCGGAGTAGGCGCCGGTGATGTCATAGAAACGACCGTGATGGTCAAAGGGCCGCTCCTCGGTCCAGACCCGGCGCATGACCGAGGTGTACTCATCGGTACGTGCATACCGACCGGCATGGTCGACATGGTCGCCGTCCTTGGCCTGATCGGTGTCATTGCCGCCCGAGATGAGGTGTACCGACACCCGGCCATCGGTCAGCTGATCGAGGGTGGCGAACTTCCGGGCGGCAACGGTGGGTGACACGAACCCCGGCCGGTGGGCGATGAGGAACCGCAGTCGTTCGGTGACGCTGCCACCGTGGGCGGCGACCAGGAATCCGTCGGGGGCGTTGGTGAAATAGCCCACCAACACCGTGTCGAACCCGCCGGCCTCATGGATGGCGGCGGTGTCGGCGATGACCTGACGGTCGAACACCGCCCCGGTGGGCGTCATGATCTCTGAGCTGACCCGGGGGGCCAGCCAGCCGCAGATCTCCACGGTCATGAGCCTGCTCCGGTTGCGACTGCGGCTGCGGTTCCCGTTGCGGTTGCGGTGTCGTAGGCGGCCAGGGCGGATCGGCCGGCGCCGGACAGGATGGTGTCATCTTGGGGGGTGTGGATGCGACTGCACAGCACGTTGCGCAGATGGCGTTCCAGATCGTTCTTGCGGCTGAGGCCGGGGTTGCCGACCAGCGCCACCGCCTCGCTGACGGCCTCGATGGCGGCATTGGTGACCGTCCACTTGACCACCGCGGCGTCCGCCAGCGCATCAACGCGGTCCTGACGGTCGGCGTCGACCGGGGTGGCTCCAAGATCGGCCCCGGGCTCACCGCTGTCAACGCGGCGGGCGGTGTCGATCAGCAACCGGGTGGAGGTGCGGACCCGGGCTTCGATGCCGCCAACGGCCTCCTGGAAGCGGGGCAGGGTGGCAAGGGACCGGCCGAGGCCACTGGGGACCCGGCGATGGAGGTACCCGACCAGCCAGTCCCGGGCGGCCAGGGCCACCCCGTGGTAGGTGGCGGCGATGAGCAGCGCGTTCCAGCCCATCAGCAGCGGATCGAACGGCAGCGGATCATCGACGGGGCGAAGGTCCAAGGCGGCGTCGGGGCCAACCGTGACACCGTCAAAGACGATGTCGTGGCTGGCGGTGGCCCGCATGCCGAGATGGTTCCAGGTGGGCTCGATGTGCCACCCCTCGCCTCCGGGGGAGACCGTGGCGTCCACCACGAACTGGCCGACCAGGGGCTGCTCGTCGTCCGTGCGGGCGTACACCAGCAGCCAACGTAGGCCGGGTGCGCCGGTGGAGTAGATCTTGCGGCCGTGCAAGCTGAACCCGCCGCCGTCGGCCAGGCGTCGGGCCACGGTGGCGGGCAGTCCGCCCCGGGCCGGGGTGCCCAGCTCCGGTTCCACCCGCAGAGCGTTGACCAGCGCTGGTCCCTCGACCACAGAGCGCTGGATGCGTTGGCGCACCTCCGGGGGCCAGACCGACCCCGGTGAGCGCATCTGGGCGTGCTGCAACAGGTGCAGCGCGGTGACCAGCGCCACCGACGGGTCTCCCCGGCCCAGCTCCATGAGCACCCGTACCGCCACTTCGAGCCCGGCGCCACCACCGCCCAGCTCGGTGGGCACCAGCAGGTCCAACAGCCCGCGCTGGTGCAGCAGGTCGAACGCCTGGTGGGGGAAGGAACCGTCCTCGTCGTGGCGGGCGGCGTCGGCGGAGAGCGCCGCCACCACCCCGGACAGGTCCGGAACCGTGCCCGGGTTGCGGGGTGAAAAGCCGACCGACATGGTCAGAAAGCATGCCCGCGGTGGGTCGGGTCCGCCAGTCGCTCCGCGGCGCGGACGCCAGCGGCGGCCGTGCTGCGGCGCGATCGGGGCCGTTCAGCTGAACTCGGGGGTCTCCCACCAGGGGAAGTACTCCGGCAGGTCCTGACTGGGGCGACCGGTGAACTGCGGTGGGCGCTTCTCCAGGAACGAGGTCACCCCTTCCGCGGCGTCTGGGCCCCGACCGAGGGCCTGCACCCCGCGGGAGTCCAGCTTGTGGGCCTCCATGGGGTGGTCGGCGCCGAGCAGCTTCCACATCATGTGGCGGATGAGGGTCACCGACAGCGCCGAGGTGTTGGCGGCGATTTCCAACGCCAGGGCCCTGGCCGTGGCCAGCAGCTCATCATCGGGCACGACCCGGGAGACAAGCCCGCCTTCGAGCGCCTCCTGGGCGGAGAACACCCGACCGGAGTAGGCCCATTCCAGCGCCTTGGAGATGCCGACCACCCGGGGCAGGAACCACGTCGAGCAGGCCTCGGGAACGATGCCCCGACGAGAGAACACGAACCCGAACCGGGCCGATTCGGCGGCGATGCGGATATCCATGGGTAGCTGCATGGTCACGCCGATGCCCACCGCGGGGCCGTTGATGGCGGCAATGATCGGTTTGTTGACCTCGAAGATCCGCAGCGTCAGCAAACCTCCGCCATCACGGTTCCAGCTGGGCTTGTCCGCCGGGGCGCCATCTCCCGTGCCGGCGGCCGTGCGCTCGTCGTAGTTGAACGTGTTCCCGCCGCGCTCGAGGTCCGCTCCGGCACAAAAGCCCCGACCGGCGCCGGTGACGATGATGGCCCGCACCTCGTCATCGGCGTCGGCCCGGTCCAGGGCGTCGGTCATCTCGACCCGCATCTGCTCGGTGAAGGCATTGAGTCGTTCGGGCCGGTTGAGGGTTATCGTCAACACCCGGTCGCTCAACTCGTAGAGAATCGTCTGGTAGTCGGCCATCACCGTGGCCTAGTCCTCAGGACCGCTCCGGCGCCAGCCTGGTCGGCGGTTCGGGCTGCGGGCGAAGGGCCCAGCCGGGGCGGGCGCGGGTGATGGCCTCCACCAGTTGGGCCAGGCCGGGGTGCTCATCCCACTGGTCCAGGGGTACCGCGATGCGTCGCCGCCAATTCGGTCGCTCGGACGTGGTGCCGGGGACGTTCTGCGGTTTGGGCTCGGCCCAGGCGTCCTCGACGTTGAGGATCACCAGCGCCGCCTCGCTCTGCGCCGCCAACCCCAGCAGCGCCGCCGCGGCATTCACGGTCTCGGACCCCTCACCCTCGGACCCGGTCCCGAGATCGAGCCGGTGGTGCAGGACCCCGCGCAGATGATCGGCGCGGGCCACGGCCTCGGCCAGCTCGTGATCGTCAAGCAGCCCCAGCGACGCCCGGTCCCGGGCCTCCTCCCCGCTCCAGAAGGCGGCAAACGTGGCTGTGTCGTGCGTGTTGAGGGTAGCCACGGACCCCGACGCCGGTACTGGCAACGGCCGCTGCGGGTCCCCGTGCAGGTCCAGCACATCGAACTGACTGACCGAGCATCCAGAGATGCCGTGTTCGGTCATGGCGGCCGTGATGTCCGGCGGCACCGTGCCCAGGTTCTCGCCCACCACCATGGCCCCCACCCGGGACGCTTCGAGGGCGATGATGGCCAGCAACTCCTCCAGCGGGTAGCGGACGTAGACACCGTGGTCGGGGCCGACGCCGTGAGGCACCCAGTACAGGCGCAACAGGCCCAAGATGTGATCGATTCGCAGCAGGCCGGCGTGGCGGACGTGGTGACGGATGCATTCCTGCAGGAAGGCGTGGCCGCTTTCCCGGGAACGGGCGGGGTGGATGGGCGGAAACCCCCAGTCCTGGCCTTTGGTGAAGAAGCTGTCGGGCGGGGCCCCCACCGACATGCCGGCCACGAACAGGTCCTGATGCTGCCACACGTCGAAGCCGTCGGGGTGGGAGCCCAACGGCAGGTCCAACGCCAGCAGCTGACCCCGGGCGGACACCTTGCGTCCCAAGCGAGCCAGCTGGCGGTCCATCAACCACTGGGCGGTGAGATGCAGCCGGACCTCGGCCTTGTCGAAGTCGTGGGGCAGATCCTGGGTCATCAATTTGGGCCACTGCCGCCAGTCCCGGCCGTGGCGCACGCCCACAGCCCGGAAACGGGCGTAGGTCTCCGCCTGGGGGTTCTGGGACACCCAGTGGGTCAGCTCGCCGTCATCAACCAGGCGATGGGCCATCTGCGCCAACACCCGTCGGCGTGGCGCCCAGGCGGCGGGGTAGTCGACCAGCTCTCCTTCTGCGGGACCCAGATCCACGTCGGCCCGGGCGGCGACCTGGCGGAGGTCCAGGAACAGCTCGTTCCAGAACCGCCGGCTGACGGGGGCGTACGGACTGTGCTCGGACGGTTCGTCGAGGAACGTGGCCAACATCGGCAGGGTCACCACGACCTGACCGCCCCGAGCGGCCAACCAGTCGAAGGCGGCCTCAAGGTCGGCCAGATCGCCGATCCCGCTGGGCTGGTCGGTGCGGCGCAGGGCGTAGGTGGGCACGAAGATCCCCCAGCGGCGTTCCTGGCCGGCGGCGGGACGCCAGGCCACCCGGGGGGCGGCGATGATCCAGCTGCGCGCCACCAGCTCACCGGCACGATCTTCGAAGCGCAACTCGTGGCGGCCGAACGCCAACCTGCGGGTGAAGGCCAGCGTGTCCCCGTGCCGGGCCAGGCCGTCGCCCACCCACCAGGCGTCCCCCGATTCCAGCAGCAGCACCGGCTCCGTTCCCGCCGCTGCCGGGCCCCGCAGCGCGATCGTCCCGGCCCGCCCGTCCCAGGCCACCACCACCGGAGGGCAGGGCTCGGTGTCAGCGGTGGCGTCCCAGGCAGCGAGGGCGGCGACTACGGGGCTCTCAGCGCTGGTGGCATCGAGGGACGTTCCTTCATCGGCGCCGTGCAGGTCCACGCCGAGCGCGGCCAGCGTGGCCAGCAGATCCTCGGCGTCGGGTTGGACCCAACGGCCATCGGTCGCCTGATAACCGGTGACCAGGCCGACCCGATCGGCCAACGCCACCAACGCCGGAGCGGGTGAACCTGACGGAAATGCGCTCACACGTCGAGGAAACGACTGACGGCGATGGCGGAACCCAACGCCCCGATCAGACAGCCCAGGCCCACCAAGATGAGCGTCGTGAACGTCATTTGCGGACCGGTGACCATGAACCCGTCGAACAGTTTGAGCTCCTTGTTGCGGGACAAGGCGTAGTCGAAATACCCGTTCAGTAGCTGGACCCCACCGATGGCCACCGCCGCGCCCAGAACCCCCTGCACCAGCCCCTCGATCATGAACGGGACCCGGATGAACCAGTTGGTGGCGCCGACCAGCTTCATGACCTCGATCTCCCGACGACGGGCGAACATGGCGGTGCGGATGGTGTTGAGGATCAGCAGGACCGCCGCCACCAGCAGCGAGGAAGCCACGGCGATGACGATCCAAGAGGCCTTGCGGCTGACCCGCTGCATGTCACGCACCGTCTCCAGCGGCGAACACCACCTCGCGGACACCGGCCTTGCTTGGCGTACTCGTCGCCGAGGGCCTCGACCACGTCTGCGTCGGGGTCGGCTGGCACCACCCGGAAGCTGGGCGGCATGGCCTCCTCGTCGACGGCCTCGCACGATGTCACGGCTTGCGGGCGAACAGCTGCTTGAACTCCTCGTAGGCCGCGGCCTTGTCCACGAAGGTCTGAGCTGGTGACCTCGGGGTTGTCCTCGATGGCGGTACGCATGCTGTCGAGCTGCTCCGGGGTGGCGCCGGCCTGCATGAACACGATGAACTCGATGCCGCCTTCCCAGCGGGCGGTCATGTTGCCGATCGCCCTGCGCGAAGATCAACGCCGCCCCGAACAGGGCGAGGGACACGCCACCGTGAGCACCGAGGCCACGGTGAGGCTGAGGTTGCGGCGCAGGTTGGTGGCGGTCTCCCGGGAGACGTAGTTGACTTGATGGCCATGGGCTGGTCCTACTCGTAGACGCCGCGGGCCTGGTCTCGGATGATCTGGCCGCGGTCGAGCTCGATCACCCGGCGGCGCATGGTGTCGACGATGCCGCGGTCGTGGGTGGCCATGACCACGGTGGTGCCGGTGCGGTTGATGCGGTCGAGCAGACGCATGATGCCCACCGAGGTGGCCGGGTCGAGGTTGCCGGTGGGCTCGTCGGCCAGCAGGATCAGCGGGCGGTTGACGAAGGCCCGGGCGATGGACACCCGCTGCTGCTCGCCGCCGGACAGCTCGTCGGGGAAGCTGTCGTGCCTTGCCTGCCAGGCCGACCAGCTCCAGGATGGCCGGGACCTGGGACTTGATGACGTGGCGGGGCCGGCCGATGACCTCCAGGGCGAAGGCCACGTTCTCGTACACGGTCTTGTTGGGCAGCAGCTTGAAGTCCTGGAAGACGCAGCCGATGTTGCGGCGCAGGTACGGGACCTTCCAGGCGTTGAGGCTCGCCGATGTCCTTGCCGGCCACGAAGATGCGGCCCTCGGTGGGCTCCTCTTCCTTGTTCAGCAGGCGGATGAACGTGGACTTGCCCGAGCCGGAGGGCCCGACCAGGAACACGAACTCGCCCTTGTCGATGTCGACATTGGCGCCCTGGAGGGCGACGACGTCGCCCTTGTAGACCTTGGTGACGTTCTCGAGCTTGATCATGCGTTCTCGGTCCGGCGAAGCAGCGGTGGTGGGACGTGCGGGCCCGGACGCGCCGTGCCCGGCTCGGTTGTCGCCGCCCGGCGGTGGATCAGCCAGAAACGCTAGCAGCGCCGCGCCCCGCGTCGGGACCACCCCCCGCAGCGTTGAGGACGGTCAGCGACTCAGGTGTCGAGCGACTCGGCGCGCTGCCACCGCAGGTACGCCTCCATGAACGTCGTCAGGTCGCCGTCGAGCACGCCGTCGACGTTGCCGGTCTCGTGCCCGGTGCGAGGTCCTTGACCATCTGGTAGGGCTGCAGCACGTAGGAGCGGATCTGGCTGCCCCACTCGACCGTTCTTGCTGCTCACCGGCGAGCTGGCGTCAGCTCCTCGTCGCGCTCCTGGCGTGCAGATCGGCCAGCTTGGCCTCGCAGCGACCTGCATGGCCCGGTCCTTGTTCTGGTGCTGGCTGCGCTCGTTCTGGCAGGACGACCACGATGCCGGTGGGCAGGTGGGTGATGCGCACCGCCGAGTCGGTGACGTTGACGTGCTGGCCGCCGGCGCCCGAGGAGCGGTAGGTGTCGATGCGCAGGTCCTTGTCGTCGATGATCGATGTCGGGACGTCCTCGAGGAACGGCGTGACCTTGAGCGCCGGCGAAGGCGGTCTGGCGGCGTGCGCTGGGCGTTGAACGGGCGAGATGCGCACCAGCCGGTGGACGCCGTGCTCGGCGCGCAACAGGCCGTAGGCGTAGCGGCCCTTGACCATGAACGTGGCCGACGAGATGCCCGCCTCCTGACCCTCGCTGACACTTCTCGAGCTCGACGTCGAAGCCCGCGGCGCTCGGCCCAGCGGCAGGTACATCCGCAGCAACATCTCGGCCCAGTCCTGGGCGTCGGTGCCGCCCGCGCCGGAGTGGATCTCGCAGATGGCGTCGTAGCTCGTCGTACTCGCCGGTGAACAGCGCGCGCAGCTCGAGCTCATCGAGGCGGGTCGACACCTGCGTCAGGCGCCGCCTCGATCTCGGGGTCGACGGAATCGTCGTCCTCCTCCCGGGCCAGCTGGCCAGAGCGTCTCGGCGTCCTCGATGCGGCGGCACAGACCGTCGTAAGTGTCCAGGTCGTCCGTCACCGCGGCCAGCTCGGTCTGGACCTTGCGGGCCATCTCGGCGTCGTCCCACAGGTCGGGGCGGCCCATCTCGGTCTCGAGTTGGGGGCGACGGGCCCGCAGCTCGTCCACCGCCAGGTAGCGCGACGCCTCCTCCAGCCGGCGGGCGGCATCGGTGAAGGCGTCGCTGAAGTCCTTGAGGGCCACGGCCGGGCTCAGCGGGCAGCTGCGGGGGCACTGCCGGACTGTTTGCAGTTCGGTGTCCCCCAGCAGGCCTTGTACTTGCGGCCGCTGCCACAGGGGCAGGGGTCGTTGCGCCCCACCCGATTGGCGTCCGACGCGGCCCCCTGGGAGGAACCGGGGCCGGCACCGCGCCGGGCGGCGGCGGGGGCCCGGTCAGCGTCGAGGTCGGTACCGGAGGAGCTGTAGCTGACGTTGGTCACCCGGGGCTGCGCCGGTTGGGCCTGGGACTTGGTGACCCGACCGCCACCGGAGGACCGGGCGTTACCCTTGGCGCCCGATCCGGTGCGGCCCTTGGCGGGCGCGTCCGGCGCTGCGGCCAACGTGGGCGATGTGGCTGGACCGGCACCGGTGAGTGGAGAGCCGGTGGCGACAGGGCCCTCACCATCGCCGTTGCCCTCGCCGTCCGACACGGGAGTGGTCCCGGGCTGCTCGGCGGCGTCGGTGGCGGCGCCGAGACCGTCAGCGGGGCGCAAGGCGATGGACGGCGGCACATCGGCCCCAACGGCGCCGACGCTGGGGGCGACCTCGATGCGCACGTCGGCGTTCATCACCAGGCGCACGAAATCCTCGTTCACCGACTGGATCATCTGGGAGAACATGTCGAAGCCCTCCCGCTGCCACTCGGTGAGCGGATCTCGTTGGCCCATGGCCCGAAGCCCGATGCCCTCCCGCAGGTAGTCCATCTCGTAGAGGTGCTCCCGCCACCGCTGATCCACCAGCGACAACAGCACGCGCCGCTCGACCTCTCGCATGATCGGGGTGCCCAACTCGACCTCACGGGACTCGTAGTGGGCGGTGGCCTCCCCGGCCAGGCGGTCGTACATCTCGTCGGTGGTGAGGACATCGGCCAGGTCCTCTTCGCTGAACTGCGTGGGCCAGAACGTGTGCACGTCGGTCAGCAGCTTGTGACGGTCCCAGTCCTCGGGGCCGTCGCCGATGCAGTAGGTGGACACCAACCCATCGATGGCGTCGGCCATGGCGGCGAGGAAGTCGTCGCGCAGGTCGCCCTGGGAGAGGATCTGATCCCGCCGCCCGTAGATCACCTTGCGCTGTTCGTTCATCACCTCGTCGTACTTGAGGACGTTCTTGCGGATCTCACCGTTCTTCTGTTCGACGGTGGTCTGGGCCCGCTCCACCGCCTTGGTCACCATGCGGGACTCGATGGGCACGTCATCAGGCAGCGCCACGCCCATGACCCGCTCCATCAGACCGGTGGCGAACAGTCGCATGAGGTCATCTTCGAGGGAGATGTAGAAACGGCTCTCGCCGGGGTCGCCCTGGCGTCCCGAGCGACCACGCAGCTGGTTGTCGATGCGACGGGATTCATGTCGTTCGGTGCCGATGACCACCAGGCCCCCGAGCTCACGCACCTGGTCTGCTTCGAGGCGGGTTTGGGACGCGTGTTGCTCAATGAGCTCGTCAAGCCTGCTCGAAGCCGCCTCGGCCGCCTCGACATCGGCCCGCAACGCGTCGAGCTGCTCGGGCACCAGACGGGCACCGCCGCTGGCCTCGGACTCGGTGATCTCTCCCAGCAGGCGGGTACCGGTGATGGCCCGGCGGCGCACCTCGTCGGGGGTGGCGGCGTCCACGCCCTCACTGCGCAGATCGTGCAGCGCCATCAGCTCGGCGTTGCCACCCAACAGGATGTCCACGCCTCGACCGGCCATGTTGGTGGCCACCGTGACCGCCCCGAGCTTGCCGGCCTGCGCGATGATCTCCGCTTCACGGAAGTGCTGCTTGGCGTTGAGCACCTCGTGACGCACACCCCGCCGGGTGAGCAGTTTGGAAAGACGCTCGGAATGCTCCACACTGGCCGTACCGGCAAGTACGGGACGACCGGTCTCGTAGTTGTGGACGATCTCCTCGACCACGGCATCGAACTTGGAGGACTCTGACTTGTAGATGAGATCGTTGTGATCATCACGGACCATTGGCCGGTGGGTGGGAATGGGCACCACCTGAAGGCCGTAGGTGTTGGCCAGTTCCGACGCCTCCGTCTGGGCGGTACCGGTCATACCAGCCAGTTTGTTGTACATCCGGAAGTAGTTCTGAAGGGTGATGGTGGCCAGCGTCTGGTTTTCTTCTTTGACCTTCACCCCTTCCTTGGCTTCAACCGCTTGATGGATTCCTTCAGACCAACGACGACCCTCGAGCGTGCGCCCGGTGTTCTCGTCGACGATCTTCACCTCGCCACCCTCGACGATGTAGTCCTTGTCGCGGTGGAACAACTCCTTGGCCTTGAGCGCCACCTGGAGTTGGTGCACCAGGCTGGTCTGGATGGCGTCATAGAGGTTCTCGACGCCGAGCTCGATCTCGACCCGGTGGATGCCGGCCTCGGTGGGGGCGACGGTGCGCTTCTCCTCGTCCACCTCGTAATCCACGTCACGGCGCAGTTGGCGCACGATTCCGGCGAAGCGCTGGTACAACGTGGCGGCGTCCGCCACCCGGCCGGAGATGATCAGCGGGGTGCGGGCCTCGTCCACCAGGATGGAGTCGATCTCGTCCACGATGGCGTAGTTGTGACCCCGTTGGACCTTCTCCTCCAGCGACATGGCCATGTTGTCACGGAGGTAATCGAAGCCGAACTCGTTGTTGGTGCCGTAGGTGATGTCATTGGCGTACTGGGTGCGTTTGAAGGCCGGATCGTTGTTGCCGGGCACGATCAGGCCGATGGTGAGACCCATCCAGCTGTAGATCTGGCCCATCCACTCCGCGTCGCGCCGGGCCAGGTAATCGTTCACGGTGATCACGTGGACACCGTCGGCGCCCAGGCCGTTGAGGTACACCGGCAACGTGGACACCAGCGTCTTGCCCTCGCCGGTGCGCATCTCTGCCACCCAGCCGAAGTGCAGCGCCGCGCCACCCATGATCTGGACGTCGTAGTGACGTTGCCCGATGACCCGCCGTGACGCCTCCCGGGTGACCGCGAAGGCCTCGATCAACAGGTCATCGAGCGTGGCGCCCTGGTCGAGACGCTCGCGGAACTGCACGGTCCGGTGGCGCAGATCATCATCACTGAGCTTTTCCAGCTCAGCTTCGAACGCTGCGACATCGGGGACGAGGGCCTGCAGCGAGCGCAGCATCCGGCCTTCGCCGGTGCGGAGGATACGGTCGAAAACTCCCATGCGGCGGACCAGCCTACTGGCGGCACGGGGCCTCTCCCCCGCGATGGGCGCGATCGCTCAGCGGGTGAGATGACCCACCGGTTCCAGTCCCGCGCTCAGGCCTGGTCGATCAGACCGAGGTTGCCGTCATCGCGGCGGTACAGCACCGCGGCCCGCCCGGTGGCGGCGTTGGTGAAGAAGTAGAAGCTGTGCCCGATGAGGTCCATCTGCAGTACAGCGTCATCGACGGTGACGGGAGCGATGGCGAAGGACTTCTTCTTGACCACCAGCTCTCCGGCACGGGTGATGTAACCGTCATCGGCCATCGAGTGATCGCCGTCCTCGTCCTCCTCGTCGAGGACCTGACCGTTGGCGCCGGCTGCGGTGACCAGCCCGTTGGCCTTGGCCGCTTCCGCGTGGCGGGCCCGACGCACGGTGGTGGTGGTAGTTCCCCGCAACTTGGTCTTGAGCCGGTGCAGCTGCTGCTCCAACTTGTCCACCGCCAGGTCCACCGCGGCGAAGGGGTCCGCGGCGGCCACCTTGGCCCGCACCACGTGACCGTGGCCCTGCAAGGTCACCTCGCAGCTGTCGGCATCGGTGATGCGACGGTTGCGCTGATGGTCGAAGTGCACCTCGGCGTGGGTCATCCCGTCGAGGAACCGCTCGAGCCGTCCGATCTTCTCGATGGCAGTGCTGCGGAGGGCGTCGGACACCTCGGCGTGGCGGCTGCTGACACTGACCTGCATGTGCAGTCTCGCTTCTGCCCCCAACATCGCTGACCGGTGCGCCCGGCGGGCGTTCGGCGCGTACCGGTACCCCAGATGCTACGGCCGGCGACGGCACAGTCGGCAGGGCCGGATGGGGCTTTCTTTCCGCCCCGTCCGGCAGGTCACGTTCCGGCGGCAGGCACAGACCGAGGCCTACGGCGGGGGCCGGCCGTCGGGACCATGATCGGGGGTTCGGGGCAACGGCCGGGGACGGGGCCAAGGCTCAGGCGGTGCGGTGGTCCAGGCGCGGCGGGCCAGTACCAGGCCTTGGACCGGCGCGGCGCCCGCCGTGCGCAGTGCCAGGGCCGCAGCCGTCAGGGTCGAGCCGGTGGTCAGCACGTCATCGAGCACGACCACGGCCTCCCCGGGCATGGTCCGGCGGACCTCGAAGTGGACGTTGGCGCCCCGCTGCTGGGCGCTGCGTCCGGTTTGAGCGGGGCCGGGGACCCGGTGCAAGAGGCGTTCCACCCGCACCGGGCGGCCGGCGGAACGCAAGCGTGCCGCGGTGGCCCGGGCCAGAAGCTCGGACTGGTCAAAGCCGCGCCGACGGGTCCGCTCGCGGGTGGTGGGTGCCCAGGTCAGCGAACCATCGAGCCCGCTGCGCAGCCAGGCGGCAGCCAGCTCCGCCGCCATCCAGTCTGCGGCGGCCCGGTTGTTCCGGTACTTCAGGCCCGTCAACAGCTGCCGCAAGGTCCCGCCGTACTCGAAGCACACCTCGACCCGGTCCATCCCGAGGACGGCGGGAGCACCGCGGGCCCGCACGAAGCCGTTCCCGCAGGGCCCGCACGGCGAGGTCCCGACCGCACCGCAGACTCCGCAGCGCATCGGGAACAGCATCGAGGCCAGCCGGGCGAATGGGCGGTCGAAAGCCATGGAAGCCCATGAAACACGGTCAGAGTTAGTGCTGTCAGGCCATCCGCTCGTTCAGCATGCACTGAAATATATCGACACGGAAGTCATGGGGCGGAATCCGGACAACTGTCGTCGGCAACCGCCCGAGATTCTCGACAATGAGTGGGGGCACCGACGCTTTATGTCGACATTTGGGACGACGCGGCTGTGCCCAATGTCCGAAATCCGCCCCATGGGAATCTGGTCGGAATTTCGACCGTCAGCTCAAGCCTGGAACGTCACTGATGGTGTCGAACACGCCGTCCTCGGTGATGTAGGCCGTGACCAGCGCCGCGGGGGTGACGTCGAAGGCCCGGTTGAGCGCCGGCATGCCGATGGGCGCGGTGCGGCGGGCCCCGAAAGAGGTCACCTCGTCTGGGTGGCGCTCCTCGACGGGGATGTCATTGCCAGTGGCCGTGGCCGGATCGAACGTCGAGCGGGGCGCGGCCACGTAGAACGGCAGGCCATGGTGATGGCACAGCACCGCCACGGTGTACGTCCCGATCTTGTTGGCCACGTCCCCGTTGGCGGCGATGCGATCAGCGCCGACGATGGCCAGGTCGACATCGCCGCTGGCCATCAACGCGCCGGCCATCACGTCCGCCACCAGCGTTGCGGGAATGCCGAGCCGACGCAGCTCCCAAGCCGTGAGCCTGGCCCCCTGCAGCAACGGGCGGGTTTCGTCCACCCAGACCGACAGCTCCGTGCCGCTCTCCCAGGCACTGCGGATCACCCCCAGCGCCGTCCCCCACCCGACGCAGGCCAATGCGCCGGTGTTGCAATGGGTCAGGACCCGGCTGCCAGCGCGGATCAGCCGCGCCCCTGCCGCTCCCATGGCCTTGTTGCGGGCCACATCCTCCCTGGCCAGGCGCTGCGCCTCCGCCACCGGATCCGCCGCCGCAAGGGCCCGATCCACGCCCCAGGCCAGGTTGACCGCGGTGGGCCTGGTGGCCTTGATCCGGGCCCCCGCGGCCACCGGGTCCTCGCCGCGAACGGTGGCCAGCGCCACCCCCATGGCCCCCGCCGCGCCCAGGGCCGGTGCACCGCGGATGGCCAACGTGGCGATGTATCCGCACAGCTCATCAACGGTGCGGGCGGCCACCAGCTCCAGCCGTTCCGGTAGCTGCCGCTGGTCGATCAGCACGATGTGATCTCCTGCCCAAGCCACGGAGTCAGGGATCTCGCCGGCGGGACCAACACCACCAGGGCTGCCCGGACGATCAGGAACTCTCGACGGTGCTGCGTCATGGATGCGGCTCACCTGGACGAGCTTCCCACAGCACCTGAGCGAGGGCACATGGGCCGCGTGCCAGTTGCACGACCAGGGTGCTAGTTTCACTGGTCACCTGCTGGGGGTGCCGCTACGGAGCGGCTGAGAAAAACCCCAGGAACCTGATCTCGGTCATGCGAGCGGAGGGAATGCAGGAATGATCGTCGAAATTCAGGTGCTCCCGTTTCCCCCGGGCACGGACGAGGTGCGCTACGCCCATGTGGAGGCGGCCATTGCGGTGATCCAATCGTGCGGGTTGCGCTTCGAGGTCGGCCCATTGGGTACCTCGATCGAGGGCGAGCCGGACGACGTGTGGCCGGTGATCCGGGCCGTGCACGAGGCCACCTTGCACAGCGGGGCCGGCGCCGTGGTCAGCGTGATCAAAGTGGAACAGGCCCGGCAACGGGCCGAGCAGGCCACCATGGATTCGCTGACCGGCAAGTTCCGTTCCTGAGCACCGGCGCACTCCCGTGGTGACACGAGCAGCGCGTGAAGTCTGGCCACCCGCGGTCTTCGTCACGATCGTGCTGGGCATCTGGGAGCTGCGGGCCCGATCGGCCGGCAAAGCCAACCCGGTGCTCCCCGCGCCAAGCCGAATTCTCAGCGCGTTCGGGGATAGCGCCTCGGTGCTGCCGGGCCATCTCCGGGCGACCCTGGGGGCGACCGTCCTCGGCGTCGGGATCGGTGTGCTGGCCGGGGTGGCCCTGGCGGTACTGGTATCGGGATGGGGATTCGCCCGCCGGGTGCTACAGCCGTTGTTGGTGGCCACCCAAACCGTGCCGGTGCAGGTCCTTGGTCCGATTCTGGTGTTGTGGTTCGGATTCGGGCTGCAACCCAAGATCGTGCTTGTGGGGCTGGTGGTGTTCTTCCCCGTGGCCGTCTCCACCGCCGCAGGGTTGCAAGGCGTTGATCCGGCGCTGGTGGAGCTGGTCCGCAGCTTCGGCGCCGGCCGGATGACGTTGTTGCGCATGGTGTTGGGTCCTGCCGCGTTGCCGGGGCTGTTCGCCGGGCTGCGCATCTCGTTGACCTACGCGGTGGCCGCCACCGTCATCGCTGAGGGCATCGGCGCCCGGGCCGGGTTGGGTCTGTACTTAAGTCGTTCACAAAGGGCGTTCCGTTATGACCAGTTGTGGGTCGGGGTAGCGGTGGTGATGGCGTTGTCAATTGCCCTGTTCTGCGTTGTTTCCCTGCTGGGGTGGCTGGCCTGTCCCTGGCAGCGCGAGGTTGGGAGAGATCATGAGACGTGAACTGTTCAACGTTCGGCGCCGAGCTGCCGCGGCGCTCGGGATCATCGCCCTCGCCACCGCGCTGTGCTCGGCGTGTAGCACCGACGGGGACGGTCGCAAGGTGACCGTGGTGTTGGACTGGACGCCGAACACCAACCACAGCGGGTTGTATCTGGCCCTCGACAAGGGCTGGTACGAGGACGCCGGGCTCGACGTCGAGCTGATCGAGCCCGACCAGAACGGCGGCTTGGCCCAATTGGCGGCCGGCAACGCCCAGTTCGTGGTGACCTCCGCCGAGTACCTGCTGCCGGCCCGGGCCGAGGGGGCCGACGTGGTCTCGGTGGCGGCGATCCTGGCCCACAACACCTCTTCGTTGGTGATCCCCACCGATCGCGGCGTCAAGACCGCCAAGGATCTGGAGGGCAAGACCTATGGCGGGTTCGGGGGCCCGCTGGAACGGGCGCTGCTTGACACCATGGTGGCGTGCGCCGGCGGCGACCCGTCCACGGTCAACCACGTGGAGGTCGGCAACGTGGACTATCGCATCGGCCTGGACAGCAAGGACTACGACGCGGTGTGGGTGTTCGACGGTTGGGATGTGATCCGGCTGCGGGATCTGGAGAACATGGAGATCACCACCTTGCCGTTCTACGGTGCCGGTGACGCCAGCTGCCTGCCGGATTGGTACACCCCGCTGTTGGCGTCGAGCGGCAAGGTCCTGGCCGACGATCCCCAGTTGGCCAAGGACTTCCTGGCCGCCACCGCCGCCGGCTACGAGCTCGCCCGTACCGATCCGGATGGCGCGGCCAAGGCGCTGCTGGCCGCCGCGCCCGAGCTCGACAGTGAGCTGGTGAACCGATCCGCCGCCTTCCTGGCCGACAAGTACGGTGACCGGGGCCTGTCCTGGGGGGTGCAGCAGCCGGACAATTGGGCCACCTTCGCCGCTTTCCTGGTGCAGGCGAACCTGCTGGAGAGCTCGGTGAATCCGGAGGACGCCTTCACCAACGAATTCCTGCCGACCGCCGACGACACCTGATCCAGGACGCCGCGTGATCGAGGTTGCTACGTGATCGAGGTTGCTCCGTGATCGAGGTTGCCGGGCTGTCGCACCGTTACGGGGATCTGGAGGTCCTGCGCGACGTCTCTCTGAAGGTACCGACAAGTACGTTCACGGCCTTGGTGGGGCCCAGCGGGTGCGGGAAATCCACCGTGCTGCGGGTGCTGGCGGGTTTGGTGGTGCCGACCGGCGGCGAGGCCACCATCGACGGGCAGCGCGCCATCGGGGTGACCGGCCGGGCGGCGTTCATGGCCCAGAGCGACCTGCTGTTGCCGTGGCGCCGGGCGCTGGGCAACGCCATAGTCGGCGCTGAGGCCCGGGGGCTGGACCGCGCCCATGCCCGTGGGCGCGCCGCAGACTTGTTCGAACGGTTCGGCCTGGCCGGCTTCGAGCGGGCCTGGCCCAGCCAGTTGTCGGGCGGGATGCGCCAACGGTTGGCCCTGCTGCGAACGTTCGTGTCCGGCTTGGACGTGTTGCTGTTGGACGAACCCTTCGGCGCCCTCGACGCGCTGACCCGGCGCGATCTCCAGCGCTGGCTCGACGCGATCTTGTTGGAGGACCGCCGCAGCGTGCTGTTGGTCACCCATGACGTGGACGAGGCGCTGCTGTTGGCCGACGAGGTGCTGGTACTCAGCCCCCGGCCGGGCCTGATCGTGGCCCGGATCACCTCGCCCTACTCCCACCCGCGCTCGCCGCGCCTGGTCACTGACACCGATTTCGTCAGCCGCAAAGCGCAGGTGCTCGATGCCCTGACCGCACCCGTCGGGTTCGGCGATGCGGAGATGGTCCGACCACCGAACCCGACAGGGTCACAACGCAACGATCAGTAAGTAAGTGATCAGTAAGTGATCAGTAAGTGATCAGTAGCGGTAATGGTCGGGCTTGAAGGGGCCGTCGGCGGCGATGCCGAGGTAGTCCGCTTGTGACGCACTGAGCTTGGTGAGCTTCACCCCGAGCGCGTCGAGATGGAATCGGGCCACCATCTCATCGAGCTTCTTGGGCAGGGTGTACACGCCCACCGCATAACTTTCGGCGTTCTTGTGTAGCTCCATCTGCGCCAGCACCTGATTGGAGAAACTGGCGGACATCACAAAGCTGGGGTGCCCGGTGGCGTTACCCAGGTTCAGTAGCCGACCTTCGGACAGGATGATAACCGAGTGCCCGTCGGGGAACACGTACTGGTCCACCTGGGGCTTGATGTTGACCCGCTGCACATCCGACAAACGGTTGAGCCCGGCCATGTCGATCTCGTTGTCGAAATGTCCGATGTTGCCCACAATGGCCCCGTGCTTCATCCGACCCATGTGCGCGGCCATGATGATGTCCTTGTTCCCGGTGGCAGTGATGAAGATGTCAGCTCTCTCCAACATTGCTTCAAGGGTGTTGACCTCGTAGCCGTCCATCGCTGCTTGGAGGGCGCAGATGGGGTCGATCTCCGTGACCACCACCCGGCCGCCCTGGCCTCGCAGTGACTCGGCGCAACCCTTGCCGACATCGCCGTAGCCCATGACCAGACACACCTTGCCGCCGATCATCACGTCGGTGCCGCGGTTGATGCCATCGATGAGGCTGTGACGGCAGCCGTACTTGTTGTCGAACTTGGACTTGGTGACCGCGTCGTTGACGTTGATGGCCGGGAACAGCAACTGCCCGCCCTCGTGCATCTGGTAGAGGCGGTGCACGCCGGTGGTGGTCTCCTCCGACACGCCGCGGATGGCGGTGCCGATGGTGCTGTAGCGCTTGGGGTCCTCCGCCAGGGAACGTCGCAACACGTCGAGGATGACCTTCCACTCTTCGGGGTCGTCCTCGTCAGCGTCGGGCACGGCCCCGGCGGTCTCGTACTCGGTGCCCTTGTGCACCAACATGGTGGCGTCCCCGCCGTCATCGAGGATCAGGTTGGGGCCCTTGCCGTCGGGCCAGCGCACCACCTGCTCGGTGCACCACCAGTATTCCTCCAAGGTCTCGCCCTTCCAGGCGTAGACCGGGGTGCCCTTGGGCCGATCAATGGTGCCGTCGGGGCCCAGCACCACCGCGGCAGCGGCGTGATCCTGGGTGGAGAAGATGTTGCAGGAGCACCAACGCACGTCGGCGCCCAGCGCGGTGAGCGTTTCGATGAGCACCGCGGTCTGGATGGTCATGTGGAGAGAACCGGTGATGCGGGCCCCGGCCAGTGGCTGTTCGTCCGTATAGAGGGCCCGGATGGCCATCAGACCGGGCATCTCGTGCTCGGCCAGGTTGATCTCCTTGCGGCCGAAGCCGGCCAGCGAGAGATCGAGCACGGCGTAGTCGCCACTCCTGTCGATGGCGGGGTTGATGTCAGCGGTCCCGGAGTCGGTGAGGGTCACGGGTGTCCTTTCGCGTCGAAACGGCCCGCGGGCGGGTCGTCGATTGAGCTGCTGTGCCTCTCCCACGCGCTCAACGCCGCGGGGACGGGCGCGGAGGGGATCGATTCCAGGCTGGGGCCCACTGGCCCTCTCATCTCAGCCCTGGCGGAAGTCTACGGTCGAGCCGAGCCTGACCATCGCCATGGCCTGCAGCGCCCGCTCCGGTCGGGTCAGTCCGCCCAGAGCCGCCGGGCGTGAATCCCCACCTGCGCTCGATAGAGGACGCCGGCCCCGCTCACCCCGTAGGTCCCCGGTCCGGCGGCGGGTACAAATGCGGCTTGCCCCTGCCGCAACGCCATGGGGGTCGATGGGCGTTCGGGCGTCGACGGAACCTGGCCGTGGGCAGTACCGCCGGCGCGCTCCGGTGCGTCCGACAGGTCTGGCGGGTCTGACGGGTCTGACGGGTCTGACGGGTGTGACGTCACCCACACCTCGCCCTGCACGCACAGCAGGATCTCCGGACCGCCGGCGCGCACGACCATGGTCTGCCCGTGGGGGGAGGGATGCAGCGAGGACAGGGCGAACTCATCGACCAGCACGTCGAATCGCTGCTCACGGCCGCCGCCGAGACGGTGGGGGTGGGCGATGAGGCGGCGGGGTGTGGTGCTGTGGCCCACCAGATGGCGTCGCAGCTCGGAAACGTCAACCACCTTGGTGGTCAGCCCGCCCCGCAGCACGTTGTCGGAGTTGGCCATGATCTCCAGCCCGAACCCACCCAGGTAGGAGTGCAGCACCCCCGGTTCGGCGAAGGCCCCCTCCCCCGGCCGCAGACTGGCCCGGTTGAGGCAGAGCCCCACCACCACCCCGATGTCGCCGGGGTGGCACGCCGCCGCCCGGCGCACGAAGTCGCACTCGGCCGGGAAAAGCGCTGTTTGCGAGGAGCTTCCGGATCGGCCGCCGCGCCCGACAGGAGTCGCACCTCCGGGCGCACCCCCACCGACCCCAACCCCGACCCCGCCACCCGCACCGACCTCGTCACCGGCCTCATCGTCATCGGCCTGACCATCACCGGCCTGATCGTTTCGTACCGCGCCCGCCGACCGAAGCGCGGTCCTCACCAGCACTGACGCGTCGAGCGGTTCGAGCTGCCACAGGCGAGCGCACAGGTCACCCGGCTCGAGCGTCGCGGCCAGCTCCACCCACGCCGGGGGAAGGTCGAAGGCCCGGAACACGTCGGCGATCTCACTGACCGGGCGGAAACCGCTGAGCACCTCGAACCCATCCAGCGCCACCAACAACTCGGGCTTGTGGTTAGGGTCCCGATAGCGGCGAGCGGGATCGGCCAGCGCAACCCCCGCCGCGTTCTCGCCGGCGAAACCGGCCCGGGCGGCGACGAGGTCCGGATGCAACTGGAGCGACAACGGCTCGGCGGCGGCCAGGACCTTGAACAGGAACGGCAGGGTGGGACCGAAACGCTCCAGCACCTCGGCGCCGACCCAGCGCAGTGGGTCCCCGGCAATCAGCTGGTCGAGCGGGAGCCACGTGTCATCCCCGTCGGTGCCGCCCCGGCCGACCTCAGCCGGGTCCAACCGGGCCAGCGAGGGCGCCGAGGGATGGGCACCGATCCACAGCTCAGCTTGGGGCCGGCCGTCGGGTCGCTCACCGAGGAACGTCGCCAGCCGGTCGGGCGAGCCCCAGTCATAGCGTTGGACCGGGTTGCGCAGGGCCAACATGGGGCGGGCCGATGCCGACTCAGGAGGTGAAGGTGGGTTCGATGTTCTCAGCTGCGGCCTTGGCCAGCAACCGTTGGTGCTCGGCGTCCACCACCGATTCGGCCTCGTCGATCAGCATGACCGGGATCCCGTCCTCGATCCGATAACGCCGCTGCAGTCGGGGGTTGTACAGCGTCGACTCATCCTCGAAGTACAGCAGCGGGCCCTTGTCCTGGGGGCAGGCCAGGATCTCCAGCAGTTGCGGATCGAGCGCCACGGGCCTCCTCAGGTCTCATCGCCGGGCAACCGTTTGGCCGGACACTGGCACGATATCCGTCCACTGGGGTCGGGCAGGGGGGTCAGCCCTCGCCGAACGCGGCTCGGACCTCGGCGACGTGGACGCTGACGTCTTCTGCAGTGGCGGCTTCGAGGTTGAGGCGCAGCAGCGGCTCGGTGTTGGAGGGACGGAGGTTGAACCACCAGCCCTCGGCCATCACCGTGAGCCCGTCGAGGCGGTCCTGGGCGGCAGCGGGCGCCAGCGTGGAAAAGTGCTTCGCCACCCGCTCGATCACCGCTAGCGGGTCACTGACCTTGGTGTTGATCTCACCGGAGGCGGCGTAACGCTCGAACGGCTTGCGCAGCTCCGACAGCGGCTGGTCGGCCCGGCTCAGCAGCTCCAACACCACCAGGGCGGCGATGAGGCCAGAGTCCGCCCGATAGTTGTCGGCGAAGTAGTAGTGGCCGGAGTGCTCGCCGCCGAACACCGCCCCGGTGTCCGCCATGACGGCTTTGATGTAGCTGTGCCCGACCCGGGTGCGGACCGGGTTGCCGCCCCGCTCCCGCACGATGTCCGCCACCGCCTGGGAGCAGATCAGATTGTGCACGATGGTGGCCCCGGGATGACGTTCGAGCATGGACGCCGCCACCATCGAGGTGGTCAGCGAGCCGGACAACGGTTGGGCCTTCTCGTCCACCAGGAACACCCGGTCGGCGTCACCATCGAAGGCCAAGCCCACGTCGGCCCCCGTTTCCCGAACCCGGCGCTGCAGGTCCACCACGTTCTCCGGTTGGATGGGATCCGCCGGATGGTTGGGAAAGGTGCCGTCGAGCTCGGGGTAGAGGATCTCCAGATCGAAGGGCAACTCGGCGAACACCTCGGGCACCACCAGGCCGCCCATGCCGTTGGCGGTGTCGGCGATGACCTTCAGTGGCCGCAGCGCAGCACGGTCCACGAAGCTCCACACGTGTCGGGCGTAGTCGCCCAGCAGATCGGTCTCGCTCCGCCGCCCCGGGCTGCCCATGGGTGCCAAACCGGCCGCGGCGGCGTCCCGGATGGTGTGCAGGCCAGTGTCCTCACCGATGGGTCGCGCCCCGGAACGGCACAGCTTGATGCCGTTGTACTGGGCCGGGTTGTGGGAAGCGGTGAACACTGCGCCGGGGGCGTCGAGCTTGCCGGCGGCGAAGTACAGCAGATCAGTGGACACCAGGCCGATGTCGATGACATCCAGGCCTTGGGCGAGAGCGCCCTCGGTGAACGCCGCCACCAGTTCGGGCCCTGACGGTCGCATGTCACGGGCCACGATGATGCGGGTGGCACCGTCGGCGTCGGCCACGAAACGGGCAAAGGCGGCGCCGATTCGCCCGCAGGTGGGGGCGTCGATCTGCTCGGGGTACAGGCCTCGGATGTCATAGGCCTTGAAGATGAGGTTCAGGTTCTGCTGGGTTTGGTTCTGCTGGGCGTGGTTTTGCGGATCCGGCATGCCCGCAACACGTTATCGGCCGTCCGGCTCAACCGGTTCCAGCACGTCGCGGCGGTGCTCGGCGTACAAACCCTGCTTGGCCCAGCGGCGGACGCGGATGAGATCACGGGCCAGCCGCAGTGCGTCCCGGGCCACCTTGACGGTGGAGCGCTCAGAGTTCTCGACCTTGACCGGCACCTCCAGGACCGACAGCTCGTAGCGCTCAGCCAGGTGGAACAGCTCGATGTCGAACGCGAACCCGTCGATGCGGGTCTGGGCGAACAGCAGGCGGGCGGCGTCGGAGCGAAAGGCCTTGAGCCCGCATTGGGTGTCCCGGTACTGACCCAACAGCAGGGTGGTGGTCAGCAGGTTGATGACCCGACCGCCGATCTCCCGGAGGCGACGAGCCTTGACCAGCGTGGTGGTTCCGGTGTGACGGCGGCTGCCCACGACCATGTCCCAGCCGCGCTCCACCTCCAGCAGCAGCCCCAGGAGTTGATCGGGCGAGTAGGCCAGATCGGCGTCGGTGAAGGCCACGGTGCGACCCCGAGCCACCAGCACCCCGTCGCGCACCGCGCCGCCCTTGCCGGTATTGGCCCGACCGTCCAGCACCACCTCTGCACCGGCGGCGCGGGCGGCTCGGGCGGTGCCGTCGGCCGAGCCGTCATCGACCACGACGATCTCCAGCCCACCGTCAGCGGCCACCACCGCCAGCTCCCGGTGCAGCCGGGCCACGGTCTGACCGATCCGCTCCTGCTCGCAGTACGCCGGCACCACCACCGAAAGTCGCAGGTCACCAGGGGCGCGGTCGCGGCCGGTCTGCAGTTGCTGGGTACGGCGGACCCGCTGGAACAGCACCCAGCGATAGCACACGCCCCGGATCACAGCGGCCACCAACAGCGCCGTCAGCTTGGCTGCCAAGAGGACCTGCCAGCTTGCCGGCCCTCCTGGTTCGGGGTCTACCAGCAGGGTCAGCACCGACAGATCGGCCAGCGCTGCCAGGGTGACCACCACCGCCACCGCCCCGGGCTGGTACACCCAACGCACGAAGGGGTCGCTGCGGAACGTCAGGGTGCGATGGGCCAGGTAGGAGGCCGATGCGGCCACCGCGATGGCGGTCACATCCGCCGCGGCCAACGACCACCCCCAGCGCAGGTGGGCTACGGCCAGCAGGGTGACGTCGATCGCGGTGATGCCCACCGCGACCAGCGCGAATCGACCCAGGAAGCTGCGCAGCTCCCGGGCCACACCATTGTTGGTCGACGGTCCGCTCATCGGGCCATCACCCGGACCTGCATCACCGTCGGTTCATCGGCACGAAGCCACCGCCGGCACAGCACTTCTGCTGACCCGTCATGTCGTGGGCGGCGGGCCCCATGCTGCCTGCTGATCGAACTGCTGCTGATCGAACTGCTGCTCATCGAACTGCTGCTGCGCCTCGGAGGGGAACTCGTCAGGGAAGATGAGCTGGTAGCGGGAGACATCGAGCAGTTCGGGAGAGGTGATCGGCACCCGCCGCACACGGCCCGGTCGGCGGATGGTGAGCGGTTTGGCGACCGCCAGGCCCAACAGACCGGCCATGCCGGCCCCGGTCAGGCCGATGCCGCCCCAGTCAGTGCCGCTCCGGGCGAAGTGCAGCTCCACGTGCGTCCCGGTCGGGATCACCACCATCAGGTTGGGCATGACCCGATACGGCCCCTCGCCCCCCTCGACCTTCCAGTTGGGGAAGTACGACGTCTTCACCAGCACCGGCTCCCCGACCTGGTCCACATCGAAGGAGATCGAGTTGTTCCGCTGGTCGATGTTGCTGACCGTCACCGGGGTGCTGCGCCGAGCCTGTGGGGTGGTGAGGATGCTCACCCGTTCCCATCCGGCGGGACCGTCCGCCGCCAGCATCACGTTCCAGCGGTCGGGGTCGTTGTAGAACTCAGCGCTGGGGGCAAGCCATTCGTCCTGGTGAGGGCCCACATCGGTGACCACCGCGGGCGCATTTTCAAGGGGTTGGACCAGCTCGCTCTCGGCCACCTCGTAGATGGTCCAAGGGCCAGACGTGGCGACCTCGCTGAGCTGCTCCGTACGGGCGGCCTGCTCCTTGGCGGGAGCGGTGAGAGCCATGTAGTACCGGACCCCCATCAGCTGCAGGTGCTGGGCCCCGAGCTCGACATCAAGCCCGTTGTAGGGCAAGTCCCGCTGGGCCCTGGACGGCTTCTCGGACAGCTCAGACTGGTTCAGGAAATGGTAGGGGGTGGTAGCGGAGGATTCGAAGTACAGACCCTCCATGGACCCGATGCACCCCTTGGTCCAATACGGCAGCAGCATCAACGCCATGGGGGTGCCGTAAGAGTTCAGCTTCTCGGTCTGGTACTCCCACATGGCCCGCCCGCAGCCGCGCTCCCGGCCGACCCCGGTCATGGTGTCCACCACGGCCCGGTACTCGAGGTACTTCTCCTTGCCCTCATAGCCCCGGTAGTTCCAGCGGGCCCAGTCATCCACGAACGTGGGTGGGGCGTCGAACAACCCGTAAAAGTTCTCCTGACCGCCAACCAGCTTGCTGCCCGGCACGACACCCAGGGGCAGGGCTGCGCAGAACAACAGTCCGGTGGCTCCCACCACACCGCCCACACTGCGCAAGGCCACGCCCGGCAGGCTGTTGATGAACAACGTCAATCCCACCGCCGCCAGCAGGTACAACGACAGGTAATAGAACGGCAGGAACCGGGCGTTCCACATCTGGGTGTCGGGCCAGGCGGCGAACAGCACCCCCATGGCCACGGCGCTGCTGGCCAGAAAAGCGCCGATGAGCTCCCGCTCGACGATGGACAGCACCGCCGCCACGATGCCCAGCGCGAACACCGCGTACCACACGATGGTCAAGGTCTCCGCCGGCCCCAGGTAGTCCCGGTAGGTCTGCAGGCGTTCCCAGCCCATATCGTTGAACAGGTCCCGGCTGGCCAGGAACGGCACTGACCAAAAGGCGCTGAGCATTGCGCCGATGAGGCCCGCCGGCGCCACCCACCACAACGTGGAACGCCAGGCCGGCTCACGGGTAAAGGCCATCAACGCCAGGATGGCCAGGGCCAGCACCGGCAGCGACACCGCCGCCCACACCGGAACCCGGTCGGTGTAGCCGGCCCAGCCCGCCAGCGGCACGGACCCCACGAACGCTGCGATGGCCATCAGGCTGGCCCAGTGCCGGGTGTCCGCGGCCAGGCGCCACAACCCCATCAGCAGGGTGGCGATGACCGCGAACATGGCCGGGATCAGGTGGTTGAGCAGGACCAGGGCGAACAGCACAGCCCCCCAGGCCCGGTGCCTGCCGGTCTCCAGGCCCCGGGCCACGACCCCGAGGTACACCAGGGACAACGTCAGGCTGATGGAGAAGGAGAACTCCCCGGCCAGGGTGGACGCCACGTTCCCGCCGATGATCCGGAACCGCTCGTCGAAGTCGAACAGGAACGGCAGGGTGGCGAAGGCCAACAACGGCGGGCCGGGGAAGCGCAACCGGAACATGCGACCCATGAACCACGCCGCCAAGGGCATGGTGACCAGCCCCGATACGGTGACCAACTTGAAGGCGATGGTGTACGGCACACCCGGCACCAGGTCCAACGCCACCACCATCAGCGCCGGCAGCACCATGTAGAACTTGTAGGCCGGAAAGCCGGCGTACCAATCAGGCGTCCAACCCGACAGCGTCCAGTTGGGCAGCAGCTCCCGCCGCAGGTAGTCCGGACCCCAGACGTGGGCTCCCATGTCACCGCCGGCGGTGAGGGTGTCCTGCAAGAGCAGGCGGGGTTGCACCTGCAGCCACACGAACACCACGGCGGCGAGGACGCCGATGATGCTGAGTGCGCCGGTCACGATCTGCTCCGTCGTCAGGCCCCGCCACCAACGGGCCACCCGGTTCGGCGACGCGACGTACGGGACGAGCGCGCCGTGATCAGGGGCCAGCGCGCCATCGAGGGGCGGCTCAGGGTGCGGTGGCGCGGCGCGCTCGATCAGACCGGAGGTATCGACCCCATGCGCTTCGACCGCGTACGGACCGACCCCGTGCGGACCGACCCGATACAGATCCGCTTCGTGAGCGCGAACCGTGGAGGCGTGGTCCCCCTGCCCCGGATCGAGAGGGATGCGCTGAGACGCGCCGGGCCGGTTCACGGCGGCGTCGGCGGCGTCGGTGGCGTCCATCTGAGAAGGGAGGTGCCCGCCCAACGTCGGCGCGGGTGCCTGTTCAAGTTAATCGTCGCCAACCACCAAGACTCGGCAGCCATGCAAATGATCGAAAACCGAACCAAAACGTCACCAGGTGTTCGTGTGCTGGGGCCGGACTCGACCGCGACGCTCAGCTGGCCTTGCGAAGCGGGAGCGCGGCCTTGATCTCCTCGAGCAGCGAGCGCAGATCGACAGGTTGACCGGCGCGGGCCCAGGATCGGTGGTCACACGTCGAACAGGACGTCATGGTCACGGCCTCGCCGCGGATGTGCATGACCACGGTGACCAGGTTGCCCTCACAACCGCGCCGGCAGCGTCCGGCATCGATCCGGGTGGCCCGGGCGCCGCTGGGAATGCTGGCGACCACGGACGACCTGGGCTCGGACTCGGCGCCGGGGGTGTGGACGGACTGCTTCCCACCGGAGCGGAAGGGCCTGCGGGAGGGAGCGGGCGTGGCGGTCATTGGTGCCTTTCGTCTTGGCCTGAAGTGGCCAAAGGTGGCGAAGGGCGTCCTTGCCCGGAACGGTCAGTCAGTGTCATCGGCGGTTGGATGGCACAACTGAAGGGCCACCCCCGGGTTTCCCATGACCAGCGCAGAAGGACCCTGTTACAGAGACGCAAGGACGGCCACGGTGGTGGCGTTGAAGCAGGTGTGGGCCACGATGGCCGGACCCAGACGCCCGTAGCGGTGCGCCAATCCGCCGAACACCAGCCCGGCCAGGAACAACCCCGGCAGCTGCACCAACTGGAAGTGCAACCCGGCGAACACCGCGGCGCTGACGACCACCGCCGCAGGGCCCGGCAACAGGCTCGACAAACCACCTTGCAGCAGGCCCCTGAACAGCAGTTCTTCCACCAGCGGGGCAGCGAAGGCCCACAGCGCCATCATGGCCACCACCGCCAGCGGGCCCTGACCCTTGGCGATCAGCTGCTCAGCCGGGCGCTCCACATTGAGATCGATCCACGGTTCAAGCAGCCGGTACAGCACTCCGATGGCGAACTGGGCCCCGACGCCGCACAGCAGACCCACCGGCAGGTCCATCAGCCTGATGCGAAGCCCCAGGTCCTGACGCCAACTGCGACCCCGCGCCCACACCGCGGTGGCAACCGTGGCCAGCTGGGTGGCCCACACCGGGCTCTGCGCCAAGGCCAGGGCCGCCAGGGTTGCTCCCGGCGCCAACGCCACACCCTCGCCCAGCAATGCTTCCGCAGCGGCCACGCCCGACGCCGCCCCCGGCCGACGCAGTGCCCCTGTGACCAGCACGTAGGCCACGGTGCCAACGACCATGCTCAGCACCCAGCCGCCCACGAAGAAGGCCACGAACCCCGACCGGCGAGGCTGGTAGGGCTCGGTCACCGGGTCAACCTAGCGGTGGGCCGTCGGGCTGCGGGAGCGCTCAGGCCTGGCCGGCGACAGACCGCTTGACCGGCGGGGACCTGTCGGCACGGCCCACATTCGGGCGGGGTGGGACCTAGCATGAATGTCATGGAACCCAAGGAAAATCCCCCCGCCGGTGGCAGCGGTGGCCGCCCCTCCGGCACCGGGTCACGGGGTGATCAGGGCTTTCCCAAGTGGGCGATCTGGGCCCTGGTGGCCCTGGTGGTTCTGGTGTTGGTCGTCCCGCCCATGCTGGGGGGCGAGTCCGGTGAGCGGGTCACCTACAGCCAGTTCATCCAGGCGGTGAAGGACGACCGCGTCGAGAAGATCAAATTCGACAACACCACCGGTGACATCGATGGCGAATACCGCAACGGCGGCGCGTTCCATACCACCGGGTATCTGGAGTTCACCCAGGCCGATCGCGCCTTGCTGGAGGAGAACAACGTCGAGCAGCGGCCGGACACGCCTCGCTCCAGCTTCCTGGCCCAGATGTTGCCCATGTTGTTGGGTTTCGGGCTGCTGATCGGCTTCTTCATCTGGATGCAGCGCCGGGCCGCCGGTCAGATGGGCAACTTCATGTCCATCGGTCGGAGCCGGGCCAAGACGTACTCCGCCGAGCGGCCCTCCACCACGTTCGACGACGTGGCCGGCTACCAGGGCGTCAAGCAGGAGATCCGGGAGGTCATCGACTTCCTGCGCAACCCCTCCAAGTTCGCCGCGGTGGGGGCCCGCATACCGAAGGGTGTGCTGCTGGTCGGCCCCCCGGGAACGGGCAAGACGCTGATCGCCAGGGCCGTGGCCGGTGAAGCAGGGGTGCCCTTCATGTCCGTCACCGGGTCGGACTTCATGGAGATGTTCGTCGGGGTCGGCGCCTCCCGGGTGCGGGACCTGTTCCAGTCCGCCCGCAAGATGGGCCGGGCCATCATCTTCATCGACGAGATCGATTCCATCGGCCGCAAACGAGGCGCCGGCCTGGGTGGCGGACACGACGAGCGTGAGCAGACCCTCAACCAGATGCTGGCCGAGATGGACGGCTTCGAGGCCACCGAGGGACTGGTCATCGTGGCCGCCACCAACCGGCCCGACGTGCTGGACCCGGCCCTGTTGCGTCCGGGCCGCTTCGACCGCCAGGTGATCGTGCCGTTGCCCGAGCACAGCGAGCGGTTGGCGATCCTGAAGGTGCACTGCAAGCACAAACGCATCGCCCCCGATGTGGACCTGTCCATCGTGGCCCGCAGCACCCCGGGCATGGCCGGCGCCGACCTGGCCAACCTGGTGAACGAGGCTGCGTTGTTCGCGGTGCGCTCCGGTGAGGACGTAATCCGGGCGCTGCACTTCGAAGAGGCCCGGGACCGGGTGATGATCGGTCAGCGACGGGAATCGGTGGTCATGAACGACCACGAGAAGGAAATGACGGCCTACCACGAGGCCGGTCACGCGCTGGCGGCCACCCTGCTGCCAGGTTGCGACCCGGTGCACAAGGTCACCATCCTGCCCACCGGCATGGCCCTCGGGGTGACCATGACCCTGCCCCAGGAGGACCGCCACTCCATCTCGCAGTCCGCTATTGAGGACCGACTGTCCATGATGCTGGGTGGGCGCATCGCCGAGGAATCGGTGTACGGCGAGGTCACCAACGGGGCGTCAGACGATCTGCGCAAGGCCACCGAGTTCGCCCGCAAGATGGTGCGGGAATGGGGCATGTCCAAGCGGGTGGGCCCCATGGCCTGGGGTTCCGGCGGGCCGGTGTTTCTGGGCGAGGATTGGATGCAAACCAAGGAGTACTCCGATGACACCGCCCGGGTCATCGACGAGGAGATCGAACGAATCCTGCGTGAGGCCGAGGAACGCACCCGGGTGCTGCTCCACGAGAACCGCAAGGCGCTGGAGATGATCGCCCGGGCGCTGCTGGAACGCGAGACGGTGGACGGGGCCGAGGTTGTCCGGCTCGTCGAGTTGGCCCAGGGCAAGCCGCCATCCGCTGAGCCTCTAGCGCCCTCCTCACCGCTGTCCGCTTCCGCGGTGGCCACCGGGATGCTGCCCCCGCCCCCGCCGCCACCTTCGCCAGTCGGCTGAGGGGGATTGATCAGGTTTCCTGGGCCGGTGCCCGCAACTGCGCCACGGCGGACCAGAGATCCGCGGCGCTGACCGGGCCCAGGAAATGCTCGCGGACCACGCCCTCACGGTCTGCGATCAACACCAGCGGGACGGCATCGATCTGGTAACGCTGATGCAAGGCGGCGTGGGTCCCCGCGTCCAGTCGTTGGACGATGACCTCGCCGCATGCCAACAGTTCGGCCCGTTCCCACACCGCCTGACAGGCCTCGCACGTGGCGGAGCTGAAAACGGCCACCAGCCAGGGCGAATCGGGCCCGTCGAAGTCCTCGCGGGCCAGCTGGGGCGGCACGTGCCAACTGGTGGAACCGACCGGAGCGGCGCGGTTGCGGCGACTGATCATCCACGCCACCAGGGCCGCTGCCAGGGCCAGGATCACCGCCAGAACCAGCCGGGTCAGCACGACGCCATCCAGGCCTGCGCCTCGCAGTCCCCGGACCGCCTCGTGGGGGGCCGTTCCGGTTTCACTCCGACGCCGACGGTTCGGTCACCGACGGTTCGGTCGGGGGCGGCTCGGTCGGGGGCGGCGCCGCGGTGGTTGGGGCCACGGCGGTGGTGGCCGGGCTCACCGTGGTGGGCACCGCGGTCGTGGTCGCGGACGTGGTGCTGGCGGCGATGCTGCTGGGCACGGCAGTGATAGGCACCGTGGTGCTGGTGGTGCTGGTGGTGCTCGATGGTGCCGACGTGAACCCGGTGTCGGCGTCGACCAGGTCCGCCATGATCACGCCCAGGACATCGGGCACCAGCACCCCTCGGGCCCGGGGAACGGCCAACGAGACACTGATGTCGGGTGGGGCGCCGTAGATCTGCACCACCTCGACCACAACGGGGCCGGTGGCCTCCACCACCACCAACAGCTCCGCGTCAGGGGCCTGCGGAAGGTGGAGCTCGATCTGGCGGCGAGGCTCGAGCATGCTGAGCGGGAGGGCTGGCCGAAGGTCGGTGACCGTGCCGGCGGCGGCCCAGGCCAGCACCGTCAGTTGCACCGGCTGATCGAGCGCGACGTTGGTGATCACCAGCTTGGATCCCGCCAGCCCGGGCCGGTTGGCGTTGGGGATCACCCAGTTCGACGCCACCACCGCAGAGCCCAAGGTGACGGTCAGACCGGGGGGCAACGGCAGCGGCGCGGCACCGGTCACTGGGCTCGGGGCGAGGGTCGGGGCAACGGGAGAGGTGGTGGGGGTGGGGGCGGGATCCGCCGTGACCGGCACCGGGGCGGCACCAGTGGACCCGCTGTCGGCCGGACCGGCGGCAACGGGTACCACGGTGGCGGAGGCCAGCACCCGCTGGGCCACCACCCCCACCCCGTTGAGGGAGCGGACCACCGTGGTGTGGCGGATCGGCAGCGCCACCCGGCTTTCGTCGTTGATGACCACCTCGCCGTAGGACTGGGGGGCAATCTGCAACTCAAAGGGCTCGATAGCCAGGTCAGCGGAGTCGATGGGTCGGCCTAACTCCACCTCGACCTGGGCTGTGGACTCCCCCGGGTTGAACACCGCTATGCGCTCCACGGTGTCCGTGTCGGCTCGGCCCTCGGCGAAGTACCAGCTGGTGGCGGCGGCCGGCGCGCCCGGGGTGACATCCAGGGTGACCGTGCCGTCGACCCCGGTGAGGGTCTGCAGCAGATCCGCCACCAGCCGACCGCTACGGGCCTTGACCTGGGTGGAGATCCGCTGACGGACCGGCACCAGTTCGGTCAGGTCCACCATCACCAACCTGCGGGGAGGCACCAGGAAGCCCTGGAGCAGCTCCGGTTCCCGGTACCCATCCTCCGTGTCGAAGGTGATGTCGAGCACCGCCTCGGCTGCGAACGGGTTGAAAAGGGCCAGCCGTAGCGAGGACGCCTCTTGTGGGGTGGTCCGCCCCCAGGGGAAGAACCATTGGTCGGAAGCCTGCGAGCTGCAGCGATCGGCATCCCAGCCGCCTACGCCCAGCACGTCGTGGGTGACCACCACCCCACCCCGGTCCACTTCGACCAAGGCCGCGGCCCACTCCCCCACGGCCAGGCTGGACAGCGCCACCCGCCGCTGTTGGTGCGCGCCCACCTCCAACGGGAACGGCGCTGGCTCCCGGCCGGCGACGAACACCTGCAACGTGCCCGTGGCGTCCTCATCGGTGGGGTTGGCCACGGTGATGGTGTGCTCGGCCGGTCCGCTCCCGCTGGCGCTGCCACCGGCGCAGAACCAGGTGGAGGTGCCGGCACTGGCGTTGGTGGCGAGGGGTCCCAGGGCGGCGGCGCTGACCATGGCGGATCGGTCCGCCTCGGCCGAACGGCGGGGGTCCACGACCAGTGAGAGAGCCAGCAGCACCACCAGCAGGACCACCATCGGGACCCGTCGATCCCTCACTGGCTCGCCCGTTCTGGCTGGTCAGGGTCGTGGTCGGCCGGCTCCACGTCGGGCGAATCCACGTCGGCCGGCTCCACGTCGGTGAGGTCCTGGTCGGGCAGATCCGCGTCGGGCAGGCGTTCATCACCAAGGTCGCCGGAAAAGTCCTCGTCATGCGTGTCGTCATCGGGGGCCGGCTGGCGGTCGACCAGGTGCCGGCCGGCACGGGGCGGCGGCGCACCATCATCGAAAGGATCGTCGTCACCAGGCCAGGCGCGGTGGGATGGGTCGGGTTCCCGGCGGCGGGACCCGAACCGATGCCCGGTGGACCGAACCGTCGTCTCCTCAAACGTGACCGATGGCTGGCCGGCGGCGCCAGCGGAGACCAGGCGGCGATTGCGCAACACCAAGGCAATGAGCCCCGCCCACACCACCATCTGCACGATCCAGGGAACCAGCAACGCCCGTCTGCGGTCATGGAAGAGCCGGGCGGGACCACCCTGGTCGACCTCGAAGCGTGTGGTCGCCCCGAAACCGACCCCGGCTGGCACCTGCTGACCATCGACCTGCAATTGCCAGCCGGTATCGAACACCTCCGCCAGGTGCAACACCGCCCCGTCGGGCACGGTGCCGGTGTAAAGCTGATGGCCCGACGCTGCCAGTGCGGCTCGTGCCCCCTCGCCGGAGTCCGGGAAGGCCAACTCGTTGGGCTGATCGACACCCGCTTCGAGCACCGTGGTGTGGGGCAGCCAGGCCGTGTTGCGATAGAGGCGGAAGGCGGCATTCAACTCCACCTCGGCCAGGTCTAGTTGGCTGGAGAGGGTGGCGTCGATCCATGGTGCGGCCGAGCGGGTGGGACCATCGAACGGCGCCGGCGCCAACCGGTCGACCACCACCACGTAACGGATCCCGAGGATGCCCAACTCCTGGCCTAGGCGGTTGTTGCCACCCTCCCGAGCGCTGGTCAGGGCGGCGGGCACTCGCTCCAGCGCCGCGCTGCGGGGTCCGGCCCACAACCCTTCCACCGAGGGGTAACCGTCGCTGGTGGCGAACCCGCTGACCCCGTCGCCCAGCGGCCAACCGGCCAGCGGGAGCAGCTCAGGGGAACCGAGCCACAACACCCGGAACGGGCCCACCTCGGCCGTTTCGGGGCCCACGAATCCCAGCACCCGATCGTGGCCGCCACGGGGCAGGTTCCAAGCGCCGTCCACGGACAGGATCACCGGCCCCAGAAGCGACACCAGCAAGCCGGCAGCGGCCAGCACCGATGCCGGTTGACGCCAACCGAACCGGTACGCCGGGAGATCAAGATCGATGGCCGCCATGGACGCGCCCACCGCCAGGGTCACACCCAGCGCCGCCGGTGCCAAGAGCACTTCGGGCGCGGGAAGACCCACGTCCAACCATCCGAGCTGCACCAGCGCCACGGCCAGCAGGGGAAAAGTGAACAGGCACCAACCCCGCACCGCCCAGCCCAGACGCCAGCCACGCCCGTAACCCAGCCCGGCCAGGCCGGCCACCAGCAGACCCCACCCCACCCACCCCACCGGGTGATCTCCGATGGCGAAACGGGCCAACGCTGACAACGACCAGGTGGCAGCGCCGTCGGCATCGCCCAGGGTGCGCAACGCCGGCGCCTCGCTCGACCAGGCTGACAGCAACCAGGGCCCGTGCAGCACCAATGACCCCAGGGCACCCGCGCCCAACAGCGCGGCCAATGCCACGCCCTTGCGTCCTTCGCCGGTCAGCACCGAACCCGCCGCCAGCGCCGCCGCGCTCAACGCGACCACGATCACCGCCGCCGGGTACAGCGTCACCAGCAGGGCGCAGAGCAGGGCCACCACGGCCACGGCGTGGGCGCGGGGTCGACGCTGGGGAGAGCTGAATGGTGCCAAACCAACGGCGGTGGCGCCCACCAGCACGATCCACGGCAGCAGGCCGTACAGGGCCAGCGCTCGCCAGCGACCGTCGGCCAGCGCGGCGTAGGGCAGCGGATTGGCGGCATAGGCCAGGGTCATGGCCGCCTTGGCTCGGCTGTCGGCGCTGAAGGACCCCAGCCGCCACACCCCCGCCAACCCGAGCGGTATGGTGCCGAGGATCAGTACCAGCCGGGCCAACCCGGTGGCCCCAAATGCCGCCAGACCGACCAGGCCGATCAGCCCGAGCCCGGTGGGCGCCACGCCGACCGATCCCATGCCGCCGGACAGCCACCCGCTCCACGCCATGGGGAACAAGTCTCGGGCCCGGTCCGGCCAGAGGGCGAACTCACCGACCGCCGGCAGGGACCCCCTCAGCAGCGATCGGCTGCCGAACAGCAAGACCAACGCCACCCCGCCGACGACTGCCAAGTCGAGGGCTTGGAGCGTGGCGCCCCGTCGCACCGCCCATTGGCGCAGGGAGTCACCGACGGTGGTGTCGATGTTGCTCCCGGAGATCTGTCCCCGCAGGAAGCGGGTCAACCGGGCCGATCCCCGCACATGGAGATGGCGGACCTCGAGGTCCGTGACGCCACGAATCGCGGCCACCCGTCGACGCTTGGCCAGGATCGAACCCGCGCCGCGCGGATTCCACACCCAGGCACTGAGCAGGTCGAAGGCATGACGGGGCCGACCGGTGAGCAGCGCCAGCAACGTTTCCGCCAACGTGAGGACCAACTGCTGGACCACCTCACCGACGGCGTAGAACCAGCTGTAGTTGGTCAGAACCATGCGCAAGCGGTTGCGGGCCTGCAGTCGGCGGCGATCATCGGGGCGGCGTTGTGCCAGCGCCTCCACATGGCGGGCCCGGGCCGAGGGCGCCACCAACACCCGGGCGCCGGCCACATGGGCCCGCCAGCACAGGTCGAGGTCCTCGCCGTGGAAGCGGATGGCCTCGTCAAAGCCGCCCAGGGCCCGCATCAGGTCAGAGCGGATCAGCAGCGCCGCGCTGGGCACGAAGAACACGTCCCGGACCCCGTCGTGCTGCTCCTGATCAAGCTCTCCGCGCTCGCACAGCGGGAACGGGGCCCCGAAGCGGTCTGCTCCCATCCCCACGCTGAGCAGCGCCTCCGGCTCATCCCACTGGGCCAGCTTGGGCCCCACCACCCCGGCGTTGGACCGGTAGGCCTCCTCCACCAGCAGCCGGACCGCCCCGGGGGCCAGCGCCACATCGTCATGGCAGACCAGGAAGAACGGTGAGCCCTCCACCATGCCCAGAGCGGTGTTGGCGGCGGCGCCGAAGCCAGGATTGGTGCCCAACCGGCGGACGTAGGCCCTGGGGGTGATCCGGGCGATGCGAGGCGTGGGATCCTCGTCGCTGGCGGCGTCGACCACCAGGATCGAGAGGTTGGGGTACTCCTGGCTGACCAGCGAGCCGAGCGCCGTTTCGAACCAATCACCTGGGTTGTGGGTCACGACAACCGCCACCACCGCCGGCAGCGCCTTGGTGGCCCGTTCCGACGCGGCGCGCGCCAGCGTTGTGGCCTCACCAGAGGACCCACGCCCGCCAGGGTCCGGCTCGAGGGCGAAGGGCGCGTCCACGATGGGCAGAGGCTACTCCCCGACCCCCGCCCGGTCCCATCAGGCAACGCCCGGCAACCGTCACGCCGAGCCTGACCAGGGCAACGGCACCGGGGGCGGTAGTGTGGCGGGGTGAGCGAACGGGCTCGGGAGGGCGTGGAGATCGGGGTGGGATTGGCCCTCCTCGGCGCGCAGCGGTGGATGAGCGTTCGGCCAGACATCGAACGCGAGCTGGATCGGTTGGGCCACCACCGCACGGCCAGGGTGAGCCGCTGGGCGGGCCGAACCCTGTCGGAGGCGTTGGTGCGATCCCTCTCCCCCCGGTGAGGCCGGGCCCGGCCGCCGGGCACCCAGATCTGCGGGTGGCGCTCGACCTGACCCCACTGCTGGGCCGGCCGACCGGCATCGGGGTCTTCGCCCGGGCCCTGCTGGAGGCCCTCGCCCGCCGTGACGACGTGGACGCCGTGGGTTACGCCGTGACCTGGCGGGGTCGTGAGCGGCTGCGCACCTTGACCCCGCCCGGCGTGACCGTGTTGACCCGGCCCATGCCGGCTCGACCATTGCGTTGGGCCTGGTCCCACAGCGACCATCCCACCCTGGAAGCCTTGGGCGGCCGGGTGGACCTGGTGCACGGCACGAACTACGTCCTTCCCCCTACCCGAGCCGCTGCCGGCCTGGTGACGGTGCACGATCTGACGCCGCTGCGCTTTCCCGAGCTGTGCTCCTCCGACACCCTGGCCTATCCCCACCTGATCCAACGGGCCTGGCAGCGAGGGGCGTGGATCCACACCGACAGCACCTTCGTGGCCGACGAGGTGCGCGAGTGGCTCAAGGTGCGGCCCGCCGATGAGGCCCGGGTGGTCCCCATCCATCTGGGCGTCGGGCCCTGGAACGCAGCGCCCGACCGCGACCAGCAAGCCAACCCCGGCGACCCCGAGGCAGGACGAGCGCTGGCTGGGGCCCGGCGCTACGTGCTGGCGTTGGGGACCATCGAACCCCGCAAGGGCCTCGTGGATCTGGTGACCGCGTTCGACGCGCTGGCCGCCTCTGACGATGCGGGTCGGGAGCCGCTGGAGCGGATTGCACTGGTGGTGGCCGGGCCCGACGGCTGGGGGGTCAGCGCGTTCGAGGCGGCCGTGGCTGCCAGCACCCACCAGGCCCGGATCCGCCGGCTGGGCTGGGTGGACGAACCGCAACGAGCGGACCTGCTGGCCGGCGCGGCGGTGCTGGCCTACCCCAGCCTCTATGAGGGGTTCGGGCTGCCGCCGCTGGAGGCCATGGCGGCGGGGGTACCAGTGGTGTGCAGCGACGCCGGCTCCCTGCCCGAGGTCACTGCCGCCGGCGCCCGGCGCTTTCCCCGTGGCGACGTCGAGGCGTTGGCGTCGGCGCTGGCCGCCGTCCTGGGCGACACCGACGAGGCCGCCACCGAGCGGGGGGCGATGGTGCAAGCGGGCCGGGACCGCGCCGCCGAGCTGAGCTGGGATCGCTGCACCGGGTCCCTCGTCGGCCTGTACCGCACGATGCTGGGCCTAGGCTAAAGCGGTGCCGCTGCCCGCTCCGCATCGCCTCGTGAGCCGATGAGGGTGCTGGTCACGGGGGCCAGCGGGTTCGCCGGTCGGCACCTGGTGGCCCATCTGCGCGCCAGCGGGGATGAGGTGGTGGCATCGGATCGTCGTGACGGCGGCCCTGACCTGCTCGACGGGGCCGCCTGGTCCAGGCTCATGGCGCAGCATCGACCGCAGCAGGTGTACCACCTGGCCGCACAGGCCAGCGTCCAGGGCTCTTGGACGGACGCCGTGGGCACCTTGCGGGCCAACGTGGAGGGCACCTTCAACGTCCTGGCCGCCTGCCGGGACCGTGACGTGGCGCGGGTTTTGATGGTGTCCAGCGCGGACGTGTACGGCCGGGTCGACCCGGCTCGGTTGCCATTGCGGGAGGACGCGCCGTTGGGTCCGCTCAGCCCCTACGCCGCCAGCAAGGCCGCGGCGGAGCAGGTGGCGTTGCAGGCGTGGCTTGGTGGTGGTCTGGAGGTGATCAGGGTGCGCCCGTTCAATCACCTGGGTCCCGGCCAGGACAACCGGTTCGTGGCCGGGGCCCTCGCAGCACGCATCGTCGCCGCCGAGCGAGGCGGGGGCACGGTCACGGTCGGCAACCTGGACGCGGTGCGGGATTTCACCGACGTCCGGGACGTGGTTCGTGCGTACCGGGCGGTGTTGGCGCAGGGGGAGCCGGGTGCGGTCTACCACGTCTGCTCCGGTCTCCCGGTTGCGGTCTCTGCGCTGGCGGAGCTGCTCTGCGCCCTGGCCCGCAAACCGGTGCGGATGGTCACCGATCCCGCTCTGCTGCGCCCCGTAGAGGTCCCAGTGCTGGTCGGTGACGCCACTGCGTTGCGGGCCCTGACCGGCTGGGAGCCCTCCATCGGGTTGGCCGACACCGTGTCTGACCTGCTGGACGAACATCGCCGGGAAGGAGGGTGAGATCACGATGCGTGCGATGAACCCGACCAGGGCACTAGACACAAACCGAAACCATCAGCGACGGCCGATCAGAACTGGACGATCACCAGCACCATGAACCCCGACCCGCATGATCGCGGCGCCAGCATGACCGCAGCACCAGCATGACCAGTCCCAAGCGAGCCCTCATCACCGGCATCACCGGGCAGGACGGGTCTTATTTGGCCGAGTTCCTGCTGTCCAAGGGGTACGAGGTGGTGGGCATGGTCCGTCGCTCCTCTACCGTCAACTTCGAGCGCATCGCCCACATCCAGCACCTGGTCACCTTGGCCTCCGGTGACCTGGCGGATCAGGGCTCTCTCATCGGTGTCATCGCTGAGCACCGGCCGCAGGAGGTGTACAACCTGGCGGCCCAGAGCTTCGTGCAGACCAGCTTCGGGCAACCCACCCTGACCGGTGACGTGACCGCCTTGGGTGTCACCCGGCTGCTCGAGGCCATACGGGTGGTGGATCCGACCATCCGCTTCTATCAGGCCTCGAGCTCGGAGATGTTCGGCAAGGTGGTGGAGGTGCCACAGAACGAGGCCACACCGTTCTATCCACGGTCCCCGTACGGGGTGGCGAAGCTCTACGGCCATTGGATCACCGTGAACTACCGGGAGAGCTACGACCTGTTCGCGGTATCCGGCATCCTGTTCAACCATGAAAGTCCGCGTCGGGGCCTGGAGTTCGTCACCCGCAAGGTCACCCACGGCGCCGCCGCCATCAAGCTCGGTTTGGCCGACGAGCTGCGGTTGGGCAACCTGGAGGCGCGTCGGGATTGGGGCTTCGCCGGCGATTACGTAGAGGCCATGTGGGCCATGTTGCAGCTCGACGAACCGGGCGACCTGGTGGTTGCCACCGGCGAGACCCATCCGGTGCGCGAGCTGGTGGAGCTGGCCTTCGGGCAGGTCGGACTGGATTGGGAGCGCTACGTCAAGGTCGACGAGCGGTTCTACCGGCCGGCTGAGGTGGATCTACTGATCGGGGATCCCGGTCGGGCCCGCGAGATCATCGGTTGGCAGCCCCGCACCGGTTTCGCGGAGCTGGTGCGCATGATGGTCGACGCCGACCTGGCCGCGTTGTCCCAGCAGCCCCGCTCATGACCGCGCGCCGGGTCAGCCACCGGCCATGACGCGGTAGCGGGCGACCAGCGAGCGCAACCTGTTGACGCCCAACCGGGCCTGGTGGGTGGCGGGATGGCCATCGCCCAGGCGTTGGGACAGGAAGGCGACCAGGTCCTGGTGTCGTTCGATGGCTCGCTCGAGCGCTTGTTCATCGAGCCGTCGGTGCGCCGCCGTCAGCCAGCGGGCCACGTCGTCAGCCTGGTCAGCTTGGTCAGCCTGGTCTGACCGCAGCGAGCCTGCCACCGGGCTCAACAGCACCTCGCCGAGAGACAACGCCGCCTCCAGCTCGCCGACGCGCACCAGCGTGGAGAGTAGGGAGGCGACCGGATCGCGTGTGCCCTCGGAGTGGTCCAGCGGCGGCACCCGACCGGGCGGCGTGGGGGCCACGGCGGTGTCGAACAGTGGGATGAGGGCGTCCATGGCCGCAGGGGTGAGCCCTTCGACCAGGCGATACACACGCCGCTGGGTGGAGGCATCAGCGGCGGGCAGCCGGGACAGCACCAACCGCGCCACCTCCGCCGCGACATGCGCCGTCGCACCGGACCCGGGTCCGCCGGCGCGGACGGGGCGGGCGGCTTCCGCGACCGGGGACGGCTCCGGTCCCAGCTCCTCCGGCCCCGGTGGGCTCGGTGCTGCCAACGGGCCGGCCGCACGATCGTCGCCGATCAGTGCCGGGTTGGCCAAGGGGGCGGGGTTGGCCAAGGGGGCGGGGCTGGACCCGGGGGCGGGGCGGGACGGGACGGACCCGCTGGCGCCCGCCCGTGCGGGTTCGGCGGCACCGGGGGGCCGCAAGACGGGCACCGGACCAGGTGGCGAAACGTCCGGCGTGGGCCAGCTGCTCCCACCAGCCGGCGGTGGGTCAGGTAGCCGGGAGGATCCTCTACCGCCATCGCCGGGGTCGGGGTCCCCCGCTTGGGCGAGGCGACCTGCAGGGGGTCCCTGGGGCGGGGACATCATGAGCAGGTCAGGATGCAGTGCCTGATGGTTGGTTTCAGCGGCGGGCCGGGCGAACGCACCCCGGCGTGGTGCCCAATCGGTCCGGGCTGGTCCCTCGGGCAGCCACCAGGCCACGGGGCCGGCCAATGGCACCTCAGCAGCGGACGGTGTCCGCCGCGGAGCCGGCGACTCCGCCGCGCCGCCACCCGTTGATCCTGTGGGCGGCGCGAGCGGCGTCCGGGCCAGCGATCCGGGCCCCGACGCCGAGCTCGGCGGGACCGGCGGCTCGCCCTGCAGCTGCTGGGATCCCCTGTCATCGGGCACTGGCGGATCCGACGGCCCGTCGGCCGAGCTCAGCTCCCCAGTGGTGCCAGCGGCGGGCCCGATCAGGAACAACGGCAGCCTCGACCCTGCGCCCGGGCCGGACGGCGGCCGGGCCACGGTGGGGCCGAGCACGTCAGGCGCGACAACCACACTGCTGTTGGCGACGGTGGGTCGCGGCGGTCGTGCCGGGCGAGCCGGCTCCGCACCCGATCCGACATCGACGGGGCCGACCTTCACCTCATCGGTCACCGGATGTGGCGGCCGAGCCTGCGGACGTGGGGGTGGGGGTGGGGGCGGTGGTAGCGGTACCCGGTCCATGGCACCTCCTTCGGCGCAGCGTTCGGAGTCGGACTCAGAATTGGCCAGCGTCCGTTGGTAGGCCAAAGCGCATGCGGCCCAACGGCTCCAAGATCCGCGGTGCGACCATGGCGTGCTGGGTGGCCACGTGGACATCACGGAAGCAGCGCTGCAGGGCACTGTCCTCCCAGATAGCGGCGCCCCCGGCAGCGTGGTAGCAGACGTCCACGGTGGCCGCGGCCCGGCTCATGGCGTGGGTGGCCGCCAACCGCAGCCGCCGGCGCTGCTCAGTAGTGGGTGGCTCACCGGCAACGGCCTGGGACCAGGCTTGGGAGGCCAGCTCCCGCAGGAAGGAACTGGCGGCGCCGAGGTCGGCTTCGGCCCCCGCCAGCTGGGCCTGCACCGCGCCGCGCTCGGCCAAGGTGCGGTTGGACAGCACCGGCTTGCGTGCCATGCCCACCGTGACCAGCTCATCCAGCGCTCGACGGGCCAGGCCCAAACCGACACAGGCCACACCCAGGCCCAACACCGCGGTGAACGGGAGCCGGTACAGCGCGCCGTCGCAGACCGGCCCCGCCCGCAGGAACTCGCCCCATCGACCCTCGGGCACGAACACCTCTTTGACCTGGTAGTCGTTGCTGGCGGTGCCCCGTAGGCCGCTGGTTCGCCACACGTCGACGATCTCCACGTCAGCGGCCTCGAAGAACACGAACGGGGAGCGCAGCCCGTCCGAGCGGGGGGTGGGCTTGCCGTCCCCGTCCACCAACAGCACCCCGCCGCCGATCCAGTTGCAGTGATCGGTGCCCGAGCCCCATGGCCAACGACCGCTCACCAGCAGTCCCCCGCCCGGTTGGGGCCGGGCGGTCCCCTGGGGCAGGGCGTACCCACCGGTGACCGTGCGCGGGTTGCCGTATATCTCTTGCCCCCAGTCCGGTGCCAGGAAGCCGGACAACAGGGCCGAGGAGACACCGATCATCACGCACCAGCCGGTGGAGCCGTCGTGGTAGCTGACCTGCTCGATGTCCCCCAACCCGTCCAACAGCCCGGCCTCGGACCCGCCATAGGCCGCCGGCACCCACCGTCGGAACACCCCACTGGCGATCAGCGCCTCCACCAGCGGGGCCGGGAGCCGGCGCTGCTGCTCGATCTCAAGGGCCTGAGTGGAGGCCAGGGCGGCCGCAGTGACCACAGCCCCAGACGACGACGGAAAACCGCTGGCCGAACCCACCGCGAGCGGTGCCTCCGGGGCGGGCGCGGGCCGAGGTGCCAACCCAGCCTGTACGCCTGTGACCCCGTCGCTCACCTGACCGACACTACCCACCCATCACCTACCCGGCCCTGACCAGCGTGGGCGTCGTGGGGTTCCCGTTGCGGGGATAGAGTCCCAGCCCGTGATCTGCGTGCTGGCGGGAGGGGTGGGGGCGGCGCGCATGTTGGCCGGCCTGATGCTGGTGATGGCGCCTGATGAGCTGGTGGCAGTGGTCAACGTCGGCGATGACACCATCTTGCATGGCCTGCACGTCAGCCCTGACCTGGACACCTGCACCTACACCCTGGCCGGGGCCATCAACCCTGAGACCGGCTGGGGTCTGGTGGGAGAAACCTGGAACGCCATGGACGCGCTCGAGCGTTATGACGGGCTGACCTGGTTCCGGCTGGGCGACAAGGACCTGGCCACCCACCTGTACCGCAGCCACCGCCTGGCCCAGGGTGCGGCCCTGTCCACCGTCACGGCCGAGATCACCAGGGCCTGGGACCTGGCCCTCACCCTGCTGCCGGTCACCGATGATCCGTTGGCCACCATGATCACGCTGGCCGACGGACCGGAAGTGCCTTTCCAGGACTACTTCGTGCGGCTTCACCATGACGTGGCGGTCAGCTCGGTGCGTTTCGCCGGCGCCGACACCGCCCGCCCCGCCCCCGGGGTGCTCGACGCCATCGCGACCGCCGAACGGGTGGTGATCGCACCCTCGAACCCCATCGTGTCCATCGGGCCGCTGTTGGCGGTGCCGGGGGTCCGGGAGGCCATTATGGCCCGGCGCGAGGACACGGTGGCCGTCTCCCCCATCATCGGCGGGGCGGCGCTCAAAGGCCCCGCTGACCGGATGTTGCGGGAGCTGGGCCACGACAGTTCCGTGGAGGGCGTGGCCTCGTTGTACAGCGCGCTGGCCGCGACCCTGGTCATTGACGATGTGGACGCACCGCTGGCGGAGGCCGTGGTCCGGGCCGGTCTGACCCCCGTCGTCACCCCCACCATCATGTCCACCCCGAAACGGGCCGCGGCCCTGGCCCGAGTGGTTTTGGCCCGCCGGTAACCGAACACAACCCCAGGAGCGCCGTGAGGCTCGACATCTTCCCAATCGAAACCGTGCCGGAGATCCGGGCCGGTGATGACCTGGCGGCGCTCATCGCCGAGGCCGCCCAGCGGGAAGGCAACCCGCTGCTGGGCGGCGATGTGGTGGTGGTGACCCAGAAGGTCATCTCCAAGGCCGAGGACATGCTGGTCCCGATCGACCCTGATGACCCTCTGTCCCACAAACCGCTGGTGGAGCGGGAATCGGTGCGCATCCTGCGTCGAAGGGGTGAACTGATCGTGTCCGAAACCCGACACGGCTTCGTGTGCGCCAACGCCGGGATCGACCTGTCCAACATCGACCGGGGTTACGCCGCCCTGCTGCCAGAGGACTCGGACCGTTCCGCCCGTCGCATCCGTGACGGCATCCGCTTCGGCACCGGTGCCGGCCAGGGCGTTGACGTGGCGATCATCATCTCCGACACGTTCGGGCGGCCCTGGCGGCGAGGCCTGACTGACGTCGCCATCGGCGTGGCCGGCATCCAAGCGGTGGTGGACCTGCGCGGCACCGAGGACGCCAAGGGTCGCATCCTGCAGGTCACCGAGGTCTGCGTGGCTGACGAACTGGCCGCCGCCGCCGAGATGGTGATGGGCAAGGCGTCAGGGGTGGCGGCAGCGGTGGTGCGCGGCGTCAACCCGGCGTGGTTGGGCGAGGGGTCAGTGCGAGCCCAAGTGGTGCGCCACCCCAGCGAGGACCTCTTTCGCTGAGCCCCTGGCCCTGGCGGCGTGACGGCGGTGCCGGCGACCCAGGCGCTTGAGCGCGGGGGTGTGCGCGACGCCGGCCCGGGCGGATCGAGCAGCCTCCGCCACCTGCCCGGCTTCGGTTCGCAGCCCCTGCTTGGCCAGCGCCAGGTCCCGGGCTGCGGCCTTGGCGGCTCGACGGGCGGTCTTGGCGGCGCAGCGGCTCAAGCGTTTGGCGCGCCGTCGGTTCTTGGGGTTGCCGGCGTAGTGCTCGAGGGCCGCCACCGCCCCGCTCAGCCCGGCGGCGGCGCCAGAGGCCAGCGACTCGGCCCCGTGGCCCACCCCGTGCGCCAACCCGACGGCGACCTCGGTCACCCCTCGTCCCACACCATGGGTGCCACCGGCGGCGCCGTGCAACCCGCTGGAGGCCCCGTGCAGCAGCCCGGTGGCAGTCCCGCTGACGCCGTGGACCAGACCGGTGGCAGTGTCAGCGACGCCGTGGACCAGCCCCGTGGCCGCATCGGAAGTGGCGGTGGTGGCGGCCACGGCGGCAGCGGCGGTGCGGCGGGCGGCCCGGTTGGCCCACCAGCCCACGGACGGTCGCCCGGCGGTGTCGGCCACCCCCAACAACAGGCCCCCGCCCAGGGCCAGGTTCTTGAGAAACTGGTTGCGTTGCCGAGCCCGCTCCTGGGGTTCGGTGACCTCCCAGTAGCGGGGGCCGATCAGGTTGGAGGGCACCATGGTGGCCAACAGCACCGCCGAGGACACCCGGGGCAGCCGACCGAGGGCCAACAGCGCGCCCGAGGCCCCTTGAGCGGCCCCGTTGAGCTTGGTCAGCCGGATCGGATCATCGGGTAGCCCCAGGCGACGGGCCAGGTCCAACACGGCGGGGTCCATGGCCTCGGAGGACTCCTTGGGATGTCGAAAAGCCTCGACCCCGCTCACCACGAAATACCCTGCCAGCGCAGGTCGGGCCAGTGCTCGCATCACAGACATGGTGCTTGCGTACCCACCCGCCACCGCTGCCAACCCCATCAGCCCGGCCGAGAGCCACCGACCCTGCCGAGTTGCGGCGAGAGACGGCCGGGCTGCACTCAGCTCGGCTCGTCGCTGAAGCCGTACGGGTGGCGGGACTGCCAGTTCCAGTGGTCACGGCACATGTCGAGCACGGTCCGCTCGGCCTTCCAGCGCAACACTCGGTTGGCCAGCGCCGGGTCGGCGTACACCTCGACGGCATCACCGGGCCGCCGATCCACGATCTCGTGGTTGACCGGCTTTCCGATGGCCTGCTCCGCCGCTGCGAGCAGCTCCAACACGGTGGTGCCGGTGCCGGTGCCCAGGTTCACGGCGCTGCACCCCGCCGGCAGTTCGTCGATCACCTGCAACGCCGCCAGGTGTCCCTGGGCCAGGTCCACCACATGGATGTAGTCCCGGACCGCGGTGCCGTCTCGGGTGGGATAGTCACCACCGAACACCGAGAGACTCTCCCGGCGCCCCACCGCCACCTGCATCAGGAACGGCATAATGTTGTTGGGCACCCCCCGCGGATCCTCGCCCAGCTCACCGGAGGGGTGAGCGCCGACGGGGTTGAAGTACCGCAACAGCACGATGCGCCACCGATCATCGGCCTGCGCCACGTCCCGCATGATCTCTTCACTGGTCAGCTTGGTCCGCCCGTAGGGATTCACGGCGTGCAGGGCCTCCCCCTCCGACACCGGGGCCGTCTCAGGGTTGCCGTACACCGTGCAAGAGGAGGAGAACACCAGCCGCCGGCAGCCGGCCTCCCCCATGGTCTCGAGCAGGGAGATGGTGGAACCCAGGTTGTTGCGGTAGTAACGCAGCGGGTGTGCCACCGATTCGCCCACCGCTTTGAACGCCGCGAAGTGGATGACGGCATCGATGGGATGGTCCGCGAAGATCTGCCGCAACAGGCCAACGTCCGCGGCGTCCCCCTCCACCACCGTCAGATCGCGCCCGGAGATGGCGCGGATGGCGTCCACGGCGCGCGGTGAGCTGTTGGAGTAGTTGTCCACGACCACCACGTCGTGACCGGCTCCGAGCAGCTCAACGCAGGTGTGGCTGCCGATGAACCCGGCGCCACCGGTGACCAGGACCGTGGGCATTCGCAAGAGGGTAGGCGCCGCGGCCGCGGATCCCGAGCCCGACCCGGGGCGGTCAGCGCGGTCAGTGGGGTCAGTGGGGGGCCGGGACCAACGCCCCTTCGAGCCGGGCCCCAGCGGGGATGGTTTCCCGGTCACCGATGACGCACAGCCCGACCAGCGCGCTGCCGGCGCCGATGCGAACGTCCTCGCCGATGACGCTGCCCTCGATCGACGCGCCGGCGCCGATGACGCTGCGGGCACCGATCACCGAGGCGTTGATCCGGCAGTGAGGCCCGATGCCCACCGCGGCTGCCAGCACACTGTCGCTGACCGTGGCCGTGGGATCGACCTGCACGTCGATGGCGTTGGCCAAGCCGTACCGGCGGGCCAGCTGCAATTGCACGTCGAGGTAGGTGGCGGGGGTGCCCGCGTCCACCCAGGCGGCGTCGGAGGCCAGGGCGTACAGCGTGCCGTCAGTCACCATGGCGGGAAACGTCTCGCGTTCGATGGACACCCGTCGGCCGTCGGGGATGCGGTCCAGCACCGCGCTATCCAGCACGTAGGTGCCGGCGTTGATCAGGTTGGACGGCTCGCTGCCGGGCGGCGGCTTCTCGACGAAGGCGCTGACCCGACCGCCGGCGCCGGTGGCCACCACCCCGTAGCGGGACGGGTCCTCCACCGGGGTGAGGGCGATGGTGGCCTCGGCCCGGGAACGTTGGTGCAGGGCCAACAGGTCGCCAATGACCAGGTCGGTGATCACGTCGCCGTTGACCACCAGGAATGGCCCGGCGGAACGGTCCAATTCCGCATGCAACGCGGCGAACCGGATCGCACCGGCGGTGTCGAGCGGCTCGGGCTCCACCGCGTAGACCAGCTCGACGCCGGCGCAGCGGCCGTCGGGGTAGGCCTCGATGAACGCCTCGGGCCGGTAGCCGAGCGACAACACCATCTGCTCGACCCCGTTGGTGGCCAACCAGCCGGCCACCCATTCGATCATGGGCCGATCCACCACCGGCAGCATCTGCTTGGGTCGATGAAGCGTGAGAGGACGAAGCCGGGTGCCGAACCCGCCAACCAGTACGACCGCCCGCATGTCGTGTTTCCTCCGCCCCAGGAGCCGGCGCCCACCGCCGACCGTCCGGCGACGTTACCCGCCAGTGGTGGTGGTGGCCGCCGTGGTTGTGGTGGCCCCCGCGGTGGCGGTGGTCGTGGTGGCCGGGTCGCCGACCACGGTGGTGGCGCCGCCAGCGGGCAGGGTGGTGGTGGCGCCTGCCACGGTGGTCAAGGTGGTCAAGGTGGACGGATCCACGTCGGTGAGCTGGTCGAGGTTGGGGATCGACTCCGGACGGGGGATGTCCGCGATCTTCCCTTCTGGCACGAAGGCCAGGGTGAACGCCGAGCGGTCCTTGAGGAAGCGGGTTTCGGGGATGTTGTCGGTGATCACCTCGGGCTTGGCCGCCGCGTCATCGGCGCTGGCCCAACGGGCGAGCACCAGCTTGCCCACCTCACCGCTGGGGCAGGTGGTCTTGCCGCTCTCGTAGGCCTTGCCGTCCGTGGTGGTGAGCTTGGAGTCCGACACCTTGAGGGCGATCTGGTCGAGGAACTTGTCGAGGGTGGCGTTGTCCCCCGCCGCGGCCGAGGAGAACGGGTGGACGTGGATGATGCCGTCATCGTGGGTGTGGACGCCCACCTGGTCGGCCCCGACGTCGGTGGGGTTGGGGGCGAAGGCGTCGCACAGGTACAACCCGTAGGCGATGTGCCAGTGATCTTCCAGGCGCGGCTCCACCCGCTGCGCGGAGGCCCGCTGGTCACGACCCCAGAACACCAACAACGTGCCCACGATGCAGATGGCCAGGATGGCCAGGGGGTAGGTCCGGCTGGAGCTCTCTCGGATGGAGCGTTTCTTGCCACTGCGGGCCACCTTGGCCAGCTTCTTGGTGGAGGACGCACCAGCGGCGCTCTTGGACGGTCGGGGAGGTGCCATGGCAACGGTCCAGACTAGTGGCTGACCTCTCCGAACTGGTCGCACTCCCTGGGCTGCAGCACCGGGCGCGGTCACACCACGCCCCTGTGCAGCGGATCACCGTCGCTGAACCAGCTCGTCGAACAGCGCCCCGTAGGCCGCCGCCACCGCTGCCGGGGACGCCCAGCCCTGTACGAAGCTGCGTCCGGAGGCCCCCATGGCCGCCCAGTCGGCGCGCCGGTCCAGCAGCTCACGCAGCGCCGTCCGGAAGGCCTCGTGGTCATCGGGCCCCACGGACACCCCGGCGCCGGCGTCGTGGATGGTTCTGGCCACCTCGGTGCCGGGATCCACGCTGGCCAGCACCGGGCGGCCGGCGGCGAGGATGGAGTACAGCTTCGACGGCACGCTGGCGTGGGCCAGGCCCCGTCGGAGCGGCACCAGGTGCAGGTCACCGGCGGCCAAGACCTCCCCCAGGCGCTCCCTGGGCTGGTAGTCCACGAAGCGGATGTTGCTCAGCCCCGCAGCGGACCGCTGGAGCTCCGCTCGCCCGGATCCCTCGCCGTTGATCACGAAGCACACGTCGGGGTGGGTGTGTTCCAACGCCCGGGCCGCGCCCACCACCAGATCCAGGGACTGGGACAGCCCTACGTTGCCGGCATACATGATCACGGTCCGACCGACCAGGTCGTGCTGGCGGCGGTAGTCGTTGTCGGGGTTGCCGACGGTGAGGAACCCGGTGTCCACGAAGTTGGGGATCACCCGGACCGTGGTTTCCCGTCGAGCCGGGCGACCGCGGGCTCAACTTGGCTCGGTTCAACTTGGCGGTTCAGCGGCGTTTCAGCTTGGCGTGGTTCAGCTTGGCGGTGACGTTGCGGGCCAGCTCGTCGGAGAGCACGGTCACGGCGTCGGCGTGGCGGTAGATGAATCGCTCCAGCCACGAGGCGGCGTCGATGAGGCGCTTGTCGCTGATGGCGCCCAGCTCGATGGCCACGTCGGGGAAGATGTCCTGCACGTTGAACACGTAGGGCACCCGGTGGCGGCGAGCCACCAACCACCCGGCAACCCCCAGCGTGATCGGTGGTGACATGGCCAGCACAATCTGCGGTCGAGGCCCCCGCCGGGCGAGCAGACCAACGGCGGTGACCAGGGCGGTGTAGGCCCCGAAGGCGGCGGCCCGGGCCGGGATGTTGGCCTTGTTGGTGGGGAAGGGGTGGACCCGGGTGATGCGACCCCAGTCGGTGTCCTGGGCTCTGATCGGCCGGCCTTCCCAGCCGGGCTCGATGCGATGGTGGCGATACCACGGCAAGGCGGTGATCACGTGGAGGCGATGGGACTGGGCCACCAGCCCCTTGGCGATGGTGGTCATGACCTCGCCGGTGGGGGCGATGTCGGGCTCGAAGTGGGGGCACAGCACGAGGATGTTCAACGTTGCTCCGGACTTCTCGTGGGGGCGGCTGACGCGATCACGGACACAGCTCTCGGTAGGCCTGCACGGTCAGCTCGGCGCTGCGCTGCCAGGTGAACGCCGAAGCCCGACGACGTCCCGCGGCGCGGAGATCCGCGGCGGCCGCGGGATCGGCCAGCACCTCCGCCAGCGCGGCGCTGAGCCCGGCGATGTCGTGGGGGTCCACCAGCATGGCGGCGTCGCCGGCGGCTTCGGCGGTGGCGATCCCGGCCGAGGTGATCACCGCGACCCCCGCGGCCATGGCCTCCAGGATCGGCAGGCCGAACCCTTCGAACAGGCTGGGGTAGCAGAACACCGCGGCGCTGGCGTACAGCGCGTCGCGATCAGCGTCAGGAACGAACCCCAGCACCCGGGCTCGCGCTCCCAGCGGCCGGACCAGCTCCTCCACCGGCGTCTTCCAGCCGGCCGCGCCGACCAGCACCAGGTCCACGTCGGTGCGGTTCAGCCGGGCGAACGCCTCGACCAGCGCCGGGAGGTTCTTACGGGGCTCGAGCGTGCCAACGGACAACACGAACGGCCGATCCAGGCGGTAGCGGGCCCGCACGGCGTCAGCGGCAACGGGATCGACCTGCACCGGCGCCACCCCCAACGGGATCAGGCGCAGCTTGTCGGTGGGGAACCCGGCGGCCACCGCGTCCTCGATGGTGGCTTGGGAGGGGCACAGCAGCAGGTCGGCGTGGCGTTGCAGCAGTCCCATGGCCTGGGCGAAGAAGCGGCGACCTTTGGCGGTGTAGTTCTCGGGGTAGCGCAGGAAGGCCAGGTCGTAGAGCTGCGCCACCAGCGGTGCGGTGCGCGGCGGCACGGCCATGGCGGTGGCGTCGATCAGATCGACGGGCCCGGTGGCGCGTTCCACGGGTGGGCGGCGCAACAGGTGCCAGCTCTCATACAGCGCCAGCCTGGGCAGCGGCAGGGCCTTCACCGCGATGTCGGGCGCCCATACCGAGGGTGGGGGGTGACGGTGAGCGGCGGAGACGCCCACGAAGTCCACGTCGGAGGAGGTGGGCAGGGCCCGCATGGCCCGCAACAGCTCCAGGGCGGCGCGAGCGGTGCCGCCGGGCACCCGGTGCCAGCATTGCTCCAGCGTGTACGCCACCCGCACGAGGCGCTCAGTGTGCCACACCGGGCCCTGCCCCCAGCGCCAGCTCGGCGCGGCCGCTGGTCAGATGCGCCCGCACCGCCGAGGTCAGGTTGCGAACCCGGAGCGGTCTGGTTCAGCTCGAGCGTCGGAGCCAGTCGACGGTTTGGCGCACACCGTCGGACATGGTGAACGGCAGCGGGCCGGTGAGCTGCTCCAGCGCCTCCGTGTCGAAGTGGCTGGTCTGCAGCATGTTTCGCAGCCGGAAGCTGGTGAGGGGTGGGTGCGGCACCGCGCCGCTGGCCTTCAGCAGGTCCCCGGCCAAGGCTGCGGCCCGCAGCACGGTCACGGGCACCCGGCGGTTCGGTCCTGCACCGGCAGCGGCGGCGATGGTGTCAGCCCAGGCCCGGGTGGAGTACCGCTCGTAGTCGCTGAGGTAGACCACGGATCCGTCGAAGCGTCCGTCGTCGAGCAGCCGATCCAGCTGGTACACGGTGTTGCCGACGAAGCCCAGCGCCTTGTCGATCTCGCGGAAGCCGGGGTGCACGAACCGGCGGCGCAGGACGACCTCGAAGAACTGCTTGTAGGGCTGGTCGAACCAAGGTCCCCAGATCGAGCTGAGCCGGGCCAGCACCCAGGCCGGCCGGCGGTGGCCGTCACCTTCGGGCTGGGCCCGGACCAGCTCCTCCATGACCTGTTTCGAATGGCCGTACGCGGTGTTGGGGCAGAAATCCTGATCATGGCGGGGTTGGTAGCCATATCGGCAAACCAGCATCGAGGAGGCGATCACCACCCGTTGGCAGCTGGTGGCCCGCAGCGCCCGCAGCAGGTTGGCGGTGCCCTCGGTGTTGACGGCGTAGTCGGCGGGGGTGGAGCCGTCGAGGTCGGTGCGAGCGGCGAGGTGCAGCGCGTGGGTGGGTTCGAACGCCGTCACCGCGGCCGCCACGGCATCGGCATCGAGCAGATCGACCTGCAGGAACGATGCCTGCTGCGAGCACCCCATCGACCCTGCTCGTGGGGCCCGGCGGTCCAGACCCAACACCTGGTCCTTCAGCTCGATCAGGCTGGTCACGGCGTTGGTGCCGATGAAACCGCTGCTGCCGGTCAGCAGGACCCGACGGTTCACGGGCAGGCCACCTGGCGGATCAGCCGGGCGGTGGCGTCACCGGCGGCGGCCCAGGAATAGCGCGAGGCGTTGGCCAGACCGGCGTCGCGCAGCTGCTGGCGGTACCCGTCGTCCTCGAGCATTGTGGTCATGGCCTCAGCCAGCGAGGCCGGGTCGCGATGGTCGAAGAAGTGCGCACCGTCCCCCACCACCTCGGGCAGTGCCCCGCCCCTGGAGCAGATCAGCGGCACCCCCAGCGCCTGGGCTTCCAGCGCCGGCAGACCAAACCCCTCATAGGCGGAGGGTTGGATGGCCGCCACCGCCCCCCGATACGCCCGGACCAGCTCGTCCTCGGCCACACCGCCCACCGCCACCAGGGACGTCGGACCCTCACACTGGACGATCGCCTCCGCCAGGAGCCCGTAGGGGTCAGTGCCGATCACCGCCACCTGCACCGGATTCGGCCGGCCCTGGTTGAGACGCCGCAGGGCCTCCGCCACGGTGTCGATGTTCTTGTTCCTGGTCACGGAGGCCACGATCAGAAAGTACGGCGCCCGCAACGCCCCCAACGGGGAGGGCGCCGCGCCGCGCCGCGCCGCTGGGCTCAGATCCGCACCCTCGCCGGTCCGCGCCGGCACCAACGCAGCCGCGGCCAGCAGGCTCGGTCGCACGGCCTCAGCGATGACGGTGACCTTGTGGCGCGACGCCACCACCAGCTCGGTCAGGTCCGCGGCGGTAGTCGCTGACACCGCGATCACCGCCGCGCTCGGCGCGACAGGAAAGCACGGTGCCGACCCGGTAATAGTGCCGACGGAAGCGGGTCAGGGCCTCCGGGCAGCGGGCGTAGTACAGGTCGTGCACGGTGGTGATCTTGGGGGTCGATCCCAGGATCGGGCAGACGTATCCCGGGTTGAGCAGCACCGCCAGCCGGTCACGACGAGCCCGGACCACCAGCACCGTCTGCTCCCAGGCGATACGGGTCAGCGCCGAACGGAACGGGCCGTGGGCCACCTCCGTCACCCGCTCTCGCAAGGCCTCGGGCACCGACGCCCCCGCGGTGTACACCACCAGGTGCAAATCAGGCTGTTCTGCCAGCTCGCTCAGCAACGACCAGGCGTAGACCCCGGTGCCGCTGGGCCGATCCGAATCCAGGAACGTCAGGTTCACCCCGACTCGGAGCGTCTGGTTCAAAGACTGTGCCTGCTCAAAGACTGTGCCTGCTCAAAGACTGTGCCTGCCTACCGACCCAGACGGGCGGCGAAGTAAGGCGCGGTGAGGGCCAGCCCGTCGCGCAGCAACACCTGGGGCTCGAAGCCGATCTCGGCCCGGGCCAGGGTCAGATCCGGCTTGCGCTGGGTGGGGTCATCGACGGGCAACGGCTCGAAGATGATCTTCGAGCGGGAGCCGGTGACCTCGAAGACCAACCGCGCCAACTCCAGGATGGTGAACTCCTGGTGGTTGCCGATGTTCACCGGGCCCAACGACATCGGAGTCCAGCAGGCCGAGGAAGCCGCGCACCTCGTCGTCGACGTAGGTGAAGCTGCGGGTCTGGCTGCCGTCGCCGTAGACCGTGACGGTCCTGCCCGCTGAGCGCCTGGACGATGAAGTTGGACACCGCCCGCCCGTCGTCGGGGCGCATGCGGGGCCCGTAGGTGTTGAAGATCCGGACGATCCGCACGTCGAGGCCGTGGCTGGCGGTGGTACGCCATGGTCATGGCCTCGGCGAAGCGCTTGGCCTCGTCGTACACGCCGCGGGGCCCGATGGGGTTCACGTTGCCCCAGTAGGTCTCGGGCTGCGGGTGCACCAGCGGGTCGCCGTAGACCTCGCTGGTGGAGGCCAGGAAGAACTTGGCGCCCTTGTCCTTGGCCAGGCCGAGGCGCGTTGTGGGTGCCCGAGGCTGCCCACCTTGAGGATCTGGATCGGGATGCGCTCGAAGTCGATGGGCGAGGCCGGGCTGGCGAAGTGCATGACGGCGTCGACCGTCGCCGGGCACGTGCACGTAGCGTGGAGACGTCGTGCTCGACGAAGCGTGAAGCCCGCGCTCGCCGAACAGGTGCTCGATGTTGGACATCGAGCCGGTGATCAGGTTGTCGAGGCAGACGACCTCGTCGCCGCGGTCGAGCAGGCGCGTGGCAGAGGTGCGAGCCGAGGAAGCCGGCGCCGCCGGTGACCACGATGCGGGCCATCGTCAGGCTCCGGCCGATGCCGTCGTAGCTGAACCCGCGGCGCCTTGATGGCGTCACGGTCGAGCAGGTTGCGGGCGTCGACCACTGCTTGGCGGGCCGATGACCTCGCGCGACCTTGTCGAAGTCGAGCCACTTGAAATCGTCCCACTCGGTGAGCACCGCCAGCACGTCGGCCCCCGTCGCAGGCGTCGTAGGGGTCGGTGACGACCTCGATGCCGGCGAGCCGCGTCGATCGGGCTGTGCTGACGGCCGGGTCGTAGGCCCGGACCTCGGCGCCGACCTCCAGCAGCCGGCCGATGATGTCGAGCGACGGCGAGTCCCGCAGGTCGTCGGTGCGGGCCTTGAACGTGAGGCCCCAGCACGGCGATGGTCTTGCCCTCGAGCGGATGCCGCCCGGCCACCGAGCGGTGTGATCTTGTTGGCAACCCGGCCGAACTGCTCCTCGTTGACCGCGATGACCCCTTCGAGCAGGCCGAAGTGGTAGCCGCGAGTTCTCGGCGATGCGCACCAGCGCGTGGGAGTCCTTGGGGAAGCAGCTGCCGCCCCAGCCCGGGTCCGGGGCGCAGGAACTCGTTGCCGATGCGCTTGTCGTAGCCCATGCCCAGGATCACGTCGTTGACGTCGGCGCCGACGGCTTCGCACACGGCGGCGATGGCGTTCACGAAGCTGATCTTGGTGGCCAGGAAGGCGTTGGAGGCGTACTTGATGGTCTCCGCCGAGGCCGGGTCGGTGACCATCAACGGGCGCCGGGAGCCCCACGTACAGCGCGGCCACCCGCACCGCGGCGGCCTGGTTGTCGGCGCCGATGACCACCCGGTCGGGGTGCAGGAAGTCGTCGACCGCGGTGCCCTCGCGCAGGAACTCCGGGTTCGAGACCACGCGCACGTCGGGTCGGCCCAGGGCCCGTTCCACGACCTTGGTCGAGCCGACGGGGACGGTGGACTTGTTGATGACCACGGCGTCCGGCCGGCAGGACGCGGGCCGATCTGGCGGGCGGCGGCCTCGATGTAGCGACAGGTCGGCGGATCCGTCCGCGCCCTGCGGCGTGGGCACGCAGAGGTAGACGAACTCGCACTCGGCGGCGGCCTTGGCGGCGCCCAGCACGAAGCGTCAGCCGACCCGAGGCCCGGCCTTCTTCGCACCACTCGATCGAGGCCCGGCCTCGAGGATGGGGATCTCGCCCCGGTTGAGCGGTTCGACCTTGTCCACGTCGATGTCGGCGCAGATCGACCTCATGGCCGAGATGGGCGAAGCAGGCCCCGGTAGTGAGACCGACATAGCCCGTACCGATGACGGCGATCTTGCTCATGAGGCGGAGTCCCTTTCAGTTCGCGGACGGAAACCGGAGATCGTGCACGCCGCTGGGGCTTCTTTCTACCAGCGGATGGGGGAAATGAGTGGCGAGTCAGCCACGCAGCGTGACCTCGGTGGTGGGCAGGAGGTGAATCGCTCGTGGGATTGGTCGAGGCATCGGTCAGCGGCAGTTGGCGGCTTCGGCTTCGGCCTCAGAGCCCGGCACAACGCCATAACGGGTGGTCGACGTGATCGGGGTGATGGTGGTCGTGGCGCCCGGGGCCGGCGCGGTGCTCGTGGTGGTCGTGGCAGGGGCGGGTTGATCATTGACCCCCCGATAGTCGAAGCCGGTGGTGATCTCGATCAGCCCATCGGTGAGATCGGGATCCTCCACCAGGGTGGCCCCCGCTTGCAGGTAACGGACCAGGTGCTCGGCCTGGCTGCGTTGCTCGGGGGCGAAGCGGATGATGGTGCGGGCCACGCCCTGGGGGTCCGCATCCCCGATGCCCGCCACGTCGAAGCCGACTTCGGCCAGGGCGTCACCGGTGGTGGTGCCTTCGAGCTCACGGCCGGTGCCGTTGAGCACCCGCACGCCGATCTCGGCCGGGTCGGGCTGGGCCGCCACCGCCCCCCGAAAGATGTCCAGGATGGGCTCGGATTCGCTCTCGATGGCCCGCACGATGGAGATCTCCCCTACCGAGTCGATCACCACCGGCAGCGAATAGGTCTCCAGCATCGCGGGCTCGAAGTTGCGGAACTTCTTGCCCAACGCCACCAGTTCAGCGGCGCCGAACCCCTCGTCGAGCACCACTGCCTGCAGGCCGGTGTTGACCAGTTGGTTGAGCGTGAAGGGGTTGCGAACCCCCTTGGTCACTGCCCGGCCCAGCGCCTTGCGGATGAAGTCCTGCTGACGGCTGATGCGACCCAGGTCCGACGGTGGGGTCGTAGAGCCAATCCTCGCTGTCCTCGTCGTAATACTCGTAGTAGCGGGAGCGGGCGTAGGCCAGGGCCTGGGTGCCGTGGAGGGTGACGCAGCCCGGCTCGGGGATGTCCAGGCCGGTGTAGACGTCACGGACCGGGGTGTCGAAGTACACCTTCACCCCGTCGACCACCTCGACGAGCTGTTCGAACTGGGCGAAGTCAACCTGGACATAGTGGTCGAGGGGGATGGCGAAGTTGTCCTGGATGGTGTCGATCAGGGTGGCCGGTCCGCCGACGGTGAGGGCGGTGTTGATCTTGTCGTTGCGGCCGGTACCGGCGATCTCGACCCAGAGATCCCGGGGAAAGGACACCAGGGCCACCCGGTCCTGTTCGGGCATGATCCGCAGCACCATGATGGTGTCCGAGCGCAGGCCGCTAATGCCCTGCTCGTCCCGTTCGGCCCGGCGCGGATCATCCTCGGGGAGCCCGTCGGCCACGTCCACCCCGACCATCAGGATGTTCATGGGCTGTTTGGCCCCGTCCAGATCGTCATTGCCGGTCAGGGCGTGGGACAGCCGCACGTGTTGGATCTGCCCGGTCTTGCTGTCCACATAGAACAGAGCCCCGGCCGACGCGAAACAGGTCAGCGCGACCAGCGTGGCCAGGCTCAGGAACAGCCGCTGAGGCCAGGTTCGGCGTAACTTCACCCCCGCCGGGACGGACAACACGGGTTAGGACGCTAGCCATGCCCGTCACCCTGACCCGCTGATGCCCGCCCCGTTCGCTCCCTGCGGACGCCTCAGCGCAACCCCGCCCCGCACGCGATTCGTCCCCCCGCGCCGTCGCCGTCCCCGTCCCGGCCACCGCCGATCGAGCTCGAGCAGCGGTCCGCAGGATTGAAATGATATGAAATATATCATAACGCGTGTCATGGGGCGGATTCGGGACACACCGACCGGTCGATGGTCGCTGTTGTTCGACGCAGAGCGCTTCGGGCGCCGCTCTCTGTCGAGATTTGGCCCGTCTGAGCGTTCGTTGACGGCCGGGTTTGTCCCAAAACCGCCCCTTGGCGCTGTGACCCCATGGGCGGCCGGTCGCGGGTGTCACGCCAGGCGGAGGTGGGTGATGTCCGCGGCGGCGAAATGGCGACGAAAGCCGTCGATCTCCACGATGAGCTGGCCGTCATTGGCGATATCCACCGCGGTGCCCAAGAGCGGAGCGTCCGGTAACTCGACCCGGACCTGACGTCCCAGCGTGACGGAACAGGCCCGATAGCGCGCCAGGAGCCGGTCGGGTCCGCCGGGGCTTTCCAGCAACGTGAGCTGGGCCTCGAGGTTCCGAATGGCGGCCTGCGCCAACGCCACCCGGTCCACGTCCGCACCGGCGAGCTGGTTGAGGGCCACCGCCGTGTCCGCCAACTCGGCGGGAACCTCGGGTGGCCAGTTGACGTTCATGCCGATACCGATGACCAGCGCCTCCACCCGACCGCCGCGCACCGAGGACTCTGCCAGCACCCCGGCCAGCTTCCGGTCCTGCACGAACAGGTCGTTGGGCCATTTGAGGCCGACCTCGACCCCGGCCACTTCAGCGCAGGCCCCGGCCGCGGCCAGCGACAGCGCCATGGTGAACAGGTGCAGCTGGGAGGGCGGCAGGTGCGGGAACAGCCGCACCGACATCAGCAGCGAGCCTCCCGGCGGATCGAACCAGCTGCGCCCCTTGGTACCCCGCCCCGCCGTCTGATGGTCCGTGATCAGCACTGCCGGCCCGGGCCTGGCGACTTCCGCATTTGATCCCATGGCGCGCCCATCGACCGAACCGGCGTGGACGTCGGGCCCGGCGCCGCTGCCGGTCGGCGCCACCGAATCGACCGTGGCAGGGGCGGCGGCAGCGTCGACGGCATCGACTGAGGCGGCGGTGCTCGGGACAGCGGTGCTCGGGACAGCGGTGCTCGGCGCTGGCGAGCGCAGTTCGTCGAGGAGGTCGCGGTTGGTGGAGCCGGTCTCCGTCACCCAGTCCAGCTGGGCGAAGCGGGTGCCGATGAGGCCTGCCCGCAGCGTTGCCGCCCGCTCCCCCGCCGCGACCTGGGACGGCCCCTGAGCTGGTGGTCTCGCCTGGGGGTCCTCTGAGCGACTATCCATGGGGCGTGCTTTCTGAGGTGCAGTCTTCCACCGGTCAGTCATCGGGGCCTTTCTCCAGCGGGCTCTTTTCCAAGGTGCTCATCGCCAATCGGGGTGAGATCGCGGTGCGGGTCATCAGGGCCTGCCGCGAGCTCGGCATTCCCACGGTGGCGGTCTACTCCGAACTGGACCGGGAGGCACTGCATGTGCGCCTGGCCGATGAGGCGTACGCCCTGGGTGGGCGAACCGCGGCCGAGAGCTATCTCAACACCGAGGCCATCCTCGATGTGATCCGTCGCAGCGGCGCCGACGCGGTGCATCCGGGCTACGGGTTCTTCTCCGAGAACGCCGACTTCGCCCGGGCCATCACCGACCTGGGCGTGACCTTCATCGGCCCCCCGCCCGAGGCCATTGTGGTCATGGGCGACAAGATCTCTGCCCGTTTGGCGGCCCAGCGGGGCGGGGTGTCCGGCGTGCCCGGCACCACCGAGTTCATAACCGACCCCTCACAGGTGCTGGAGTTCGGCAAGACCCACGGCTACCCCATCGCCATCAAGGCGGCCTACGGGGGCGGCGGTCGGGGCATGAAGGTGGTTCCGGATGAGGCGTCGGTGCAAGGCGCCATCGATTCCGCCCAGCGCGAGGCCAAGGCCTACTTCGGGCGTGACGAGATTTACATGGAGCGCTACCTCACCAAGCCCCGCCACATCGAGATCCAGGTGTTCGGTGACCACCACGGCAACTACGTCTACCTGGCCGAGCGGGACTGTTCTGCCCAGCGCCGCCACCAGAAGCTGATCGAGGAGGCCCCCGCGCCGGGCCTGCCCGATGAGATCCGCCAACAGATGGGCGAGGCCGCGGTGGCCGTGGCCCGGGCCTGCGGGTATTTCAACGCAGGCACCTGCGAGTTCCTATACGAGGACGGCGGGTTCTTCTTCCTGGAGATGAACACGCGGCTGCAGGTGGAGCATCCGGTGACGGAGATGATCACCGGGCTGGACCTGGTGGAGTGGCAGCTCCGGGTGGCGGCCGGCCAACCGCTGCCGCTGACCCAGGACCAGGTCGAGTTGCGGGGCCACGCCATCGAGGTGCGGATCAACGCCGAAAACCCCTCCGCCGGACGGTTCCTGCCCTCTCCTGGTTCCATCACCAAGCTGCGGGCCCCAGCCGGTTACGGCACCCGTTGGGACGGCGGGTATGAGGCCGGAGACGAGATCAGCCAGTACTACGACAACCTGGTCGGCAAGCTGGTCTGCTGGGGTAAGGATCGTGACACCGCCATCGCCCGGACGTTACGGGCGTTGCGGGAGTTCGACATCGCCGGAGTGCATACCACCATTCCTGCCGACATCGCCATCCTGTCCCATCCCGATTTCGCCGCAGTGGAGCATTCCACCAAGTGGGTGGAGGATGTTCTAGACCTTTCCGGGATCGTTTCGGACAAGGGCGACGGTGCTGGTGCCACGGCCCCCACCGGTGAGGACGGCGAGGCCCCAAGGGTTCGCCGCCAGGTCGATGTGGAGGTGAACGGCAAGAAGTTCGCCGTGGCCATGTGGGTGCCGGACGTGCCCCTGGTGGCGGCTGCTGGTGGTGTCGGCGGGGGGGCCAAAGCGCCTCGTCCTCGCCGGGCCGCGGCGGCTGCGGGCGGCGGGGGTGGTTCGGGTTCGGTGGCGGTGCCGATGCAGGGCACCATCGTCAAGGTTTTGGTGGCCGAGGGTGACGCCGTGGAGGCCGGTCAGACCGTGGTGGTGTTGGAGGCCATGAAGATGGAGAACAACATCGCCGCCGAGAAGGGCGGCACCGTCAAGGCCATCAAGGTGAAAGCCGGTGACACGGTGGGTTCCGGTGACGTGGTGGTGGTCATCGAGTAACCCCGACTGTCACCCCGGTTGCGGTGCGGGGCGGGCCAGGAGCTCCTCGCGCAGCTCGACCGCGTGCTCATCAAGACGGGGCGGCCGGCGGTAGACGTTGGCCGGGGTGCCGGTGAACTTGATGGGACAGGCCAACTGCGGGGTTGGTCCGTGGTCCGCGTGTTGCACCGACACCAGCATCTGACGGGCGGCAACATGTGGTTCGGTGGCCCAGTCCGCCGCCTCATGCACCGGTGCCACCGGCACGATACCACCCAGTAGGTCCACCACATCCCGAGTGGTATGTTTCGCGGTCCAGGCCCGCAGCTCGCCGTCGAGGTGGGCGCCGTTGGCCGCCCGGCGTCCGAGCGTGGCCAGGGTCGGATCTTCGGCCAGATCGACCCGGTTCATGACCCGGCACAGGTGCTGCCACTGCCCATCGGTGAGGGCCACGATCGAACAGTGACCGTCGGCGGTGGCGTACACCCCGGCGGGGGCCACGGCGTCGAAACGATTGCCCGTGCGCTCGAAGTGCTGGCCGCCGTAGACCCACATGGCGTGGGCCGACTCGCACAGCGACATGACTGAATCCACCATGGCGACGTCCACGAACTGGCCCTGCCCGCTGCGCTGGGCCGATAGCAGCGCAGACACCAGCCCCAACGCGATGTGCAACCCTGGCACCAGGTCCCCCACGATGGGCCCGGCCCGCATGGGGTGGTCGGCATCAGGCCCGTTGTTGGCGATGAATCCGCCCATGGCCTGCGCGATGGGATCGAACGCCGGCCAGTCCACATACGGGCTGGCGCCAGTACGGGGATCGCCGAAACCCCGCAGCGCGGCGTACACCAACGTGGGGTTGCGGGCCTGGCAAACCTCCCAGCCCACGCCCAGGCGGTCCAACACACCGGCCCGCATGTTCTCGATCAGCCCGTCAGCGGTCTCGATCAGCCTGAGGAAGGTCTCACGGTCGGCGTCGTTGTTCAGATCGAGGGCGATGCTTCGTTTGTTGCGGTTTCGGAAGGCGAAGCGGGCGCCGTAGGAACGCTCGACATCGTCGGGATGGAACGGCCCGAAAAATCGGATCAACTCCCCGGTGGGCGGCTCGACCTTGATGACGTCAGCACCCAGATCGGCCAGCATCAACGCCGCGTAGGGCCCTGCCGCGGCGTGGGTCACGTCAATGATTCGGAACCCCTGCAACGGCCCCGTCGGTCGGTCCTGCATGGGCGCGGCCCACGTCGGCGGCTGCAGATGGGCGGGAAGGTCACTCATGCGCCGCCCAGCGTGGCACATCGGACGTCGGGTCGTGATGGGAAGCAGGCCGAGGCGGCGCCCACGCTCCGCTCATCCCCCGCACATCCCCCGCTCATCCCCCGCTCATGGTCACTCAAGGTCGGGATGGAACGCTCCGATGTACCGTCGATGGCGACACCAGCGCGGACGCTCGAATCCGAGGAGTCGCCGGAGACACCGCCGCCCGCGAAGGTGATGGCGGACAGCGTGCCCGCAACCACACGGACGGCGGCATCGGCATCGGCGCGGAAGCGGATCATGGTGCTCGGGATGCTGGGGCTGTTCACTGTCATCCACAGTTGCTTCGTGTGGCCCGGCCGCATGAGTGATGACACGTTCGTGCAAATGGAAGCGGTGCGAAGCGGTCAATACACGGACTGGCACGCCCCGCTGTTGGTGATGGTGTGGCGGCCGTTCTGGCGGCTGGGGGTAGGCCCGGGTTGGGTCACGGCGGCCAGCACGTTCACGTTTCTGCTGGGCTTGTACGGGGTGCTGCACTCCGTGCTGGGTCGGCGTACGGCCCTCAAGGCGACGCTGGGGACGGTGCTGTTTCCCCCCGTGCTGGGCTACGTGGGCTACCTCGGACGGGACCTGTGGTACGTCGCCTTCTTCCTGCTGACCCTGGCCTGCATGGCGCGCCTGGCCGCGACCACCCAGCTCAGATGGCGGCGGCTCCTGCTGGGCGCCACGCTGGCCAGCCTGTGGCTGATGGGCGCGGCCCGACAGAATGCCCTTCCCGTTGCCGGCGTGATACTGCTGGGGTTGGTAGCCTCGTGCGGACCGTGGCCGGCGCTGGGACGCTTCGACCGCGCCACGGGCTCGTCAGGCACCAGCCTGAGTGGACGCATCGTACGGGTGGCGATCGCCGCTGCGGCCCTGGTCGGCTTGGTCGGCACCCAGCTTTCGGTCCGTCAGGCCTTTGACGTGAAGGCCGCGCATCCCGAACAAGCGCTCTATCTGTATGACGTGGCCGGGGTGTCGGTGCGGGTGCAGGAGAACCTGTTCAGCCCGGCGGTGTTGCCCTCCCAGGATCTCTCCAGCGTTGAGCGCAACTGGAATGACAAATGGGTGAACTCGCTGCTCTTTTCTGACGAACCGACGTTCCCGTTTCCCTTGCCGGATGACGCCACCGCGGCGTTGCGCGAGGACTGGTTGCGCACTGTTCGCAATCATCCGATCGAGTACCTGAAGGTCCGTTGGGTGCTGTGGGAACGACAGATCGGTCTGCACACCCCGGCATGGTGGGTCTACCAACCGGGCATCTCTCCCAACCTCTGGGGTTACCAAACCGCCAATCCCACGCTTGACGCCCCGTTGCAGCACTACCTGCAGGCGGGCGTCGTGGATGACGTCAATGGTGGTGGCACGCTCTACAAACCGTGGTTCTATCTGCTGATCACGGTGGCCGGGCTGTTCCATCTGCGCCACAAGAGGACCGGACGGCAGCTGCTGGGCTGGGGTTGCCTGGCCTCCCTGGCGTATCAGGGGACGGTCTTCTTCGGCGCCATGGGTGCGGACTACCGGATGGTCTACCCGTCCGTGGTGCTGGCCATGGTCCTCATCATGGTGGCGATGGTCGACCTGCATGGGCGGTGGCGGGCCCGGGGCGGTCTGACGGGTACAGCCCGATGATGGTTGCCATGCACAGCACCATGGCGATGAAGGACACGAACCACACCCGGTCATAGGCGGCAACAGCATCGGGCCGGTCAGGATCCCCGATGATGGAGAGCGCCCCGGCAATGCCCACCGCCCCCGCCACATTCCGCACGGTATTGAACGCGGCACTGGCCTCGCCGTACACCGCGGCCGGCACCTGGCGCAGGATGCCGCTCTGCAGCGGGGGCATGGTCGACGCCCAGGAGGCACCGTACAAGGCGATGGACGGCGCCGCCGACAGCCAGTAGTTGGGGGTGGCGTCGAGGAACAGCAGCGGCCAGCCCAGGGACAGCGGTGCTCCCAGCGAACCGATGACTGCCACCCGGCGAGCCCCGAAGCGGTCCACCAGCCGCCCGCCCAGCGTGGTGAACGTGAAGGCGAAGATGGGCCCGATGGTCAGCGCCCCGCCGATGGCGGCCTTGTCGTAGCCCCAGATGCGGGCGAAGAACAGCGGCCAGATCAACCAGGTGGAGGTGCCCACCAACCCCATCCACCAGTTGGCCAGGTTGGCTGACCACACCGCCCGGATCTTGAACAACTGCAGATTCAACAGCGGTTGGGGGTGGGTCTGGCAACGTCGGATGAACGTGGGCAGCAACACCACCACGCCGATGGCCGCGGCCACGATGGGAGCGCTGGAAAAGCCCAGGTTCACCGCGTTGGCCACCACGAACACCAACAGCGCGATGGCCACGGTGCCGCAGGCCGCGCCCAACAGGTCCAGCCGGCCGGTGCTGGCCGGGGCCCGGGTCTCCTTCAGCACCGCCATGCCGGCCACCAACGCCAACAACGCCGCCGGGGCCCCGATGGCGTAGAGCCAACGCCAGCTGCTGACGTCGATGACCAGCGCCGACAGTGACGGGGCCACGATGGAGGCGATCGGCGCGGCGGAAGACCAGGCACCCACCGCGGTCCCGTGACGGGCCTTGGGAAAGAGCGGCAGGATCATGGCCAGACCCGAGGGGATGACCATGGCCGAGGCCGCGGCGCCCAGGAATCGTCCGAATATCAGCAAGTACACGTTGGGGGCCAAGGCCGACACCAACGCGGAGACGGCAAACAGTCCGAGCCCCAGGTTGAACACCCGCCGCCGGCCGATGCGATCCGCCACGCGGCCCGACACCAGCAGCAGCGACGCCGAACCGATCAGAAAGATGGTGGCGATCCAGCTGAGCGTGGACGCGTTCTCATCAGGAAAGGCGAGCCCGATGTCCTCGAAAGCGATGTTGGTGGCCGTCAGGTTGAAGGCGAACAACACCTGCCCCGCGGCGCTGATGGCCAACGCCACCCAGGCCTTGGCCGGTACCCGTTCAACCGCCCGTGACGCGGACCGGTTGCGGCCTCCAACCCCGGTCGGTTCGGGTGTGGTGGCCTGGTCTGCTGGGCTCATCGCTGCAGTCTGCCGCTTGGACCGCTACGGCGGGGGTGTCACGCCGCGGGGCAAGAACAACGCGTCCCCGTAACGCCGGGCGAATACCTCGGCCAGCGGCGCGGGATCCTCGGCCGGGCCGATGCCCCGCCTTGAGATCCGGTGGCCGTCATAACCCAGCGCTGCGAGATGGTCGATCACCTCGAGGGCGCTGGTGCCGAACTCCCGCAGTCCCGGTTCGTGGATCTCGACGAACAGAGCCGGCCGATGGGTTGCCAGCGTGTCCGACGCCCCGCGCAGCACCCGAAACTCCGCGCCCTGCACGTCGATCTTGATCAGGCTGACCCGCCGGGCCGGGCGTTGGGCCACCAAGGCGTCAATAGTGTGGGCCGGCACCGGTACGCCACCGTCAAGGCCGATGCGGTGATCGCCCGGATGGTGACGGTTGATGAACAACTGCTCGACGCCCTCGTGATCCGTCGCCACCCCCTGGACGATCTCCACCGCGTCCTGACCGTGGCGGCGAACCCGACGGGCCAGCCTGGAAGCGTTCAGCGGCTCCGGCTCAATGGCCAACACCCGTCCGCCAGGGCGCACCCAACGAGCGAACCGCACCGTGAAGAAGCCAACGTTGGCGCCAACATCAACCACCAGCGATCCGGGCGTGACCACGGTGCGGAGCTGCCCGATGGACCCCGCCTCCCACAACAGCTTGTAACCGCCGTAACCCACCTCGAACAGCGAACGGGCCGGGCCACGGTCAAGCCAGCCCCGCTCGGCCAGGCTTCCGTAGGCCCCAATCAAACGATCCTGCAGGGAATGGTTCTTCATCGGCGCTCCACCACGACAACTGCTCGGAGTGCGCCACCACGAACCCAGAGGGGCCGGGACACATCTTCAACACGGGCAATGGTCCGATACAACCGCCGGGGCAACAGGCACGGGCGTTGGAAGCCAAAGCTGAGCAGATAGGCGAAGAGGCTGAACGGTTGAATCTCCACCAGTCGCAACTCGGGCACCAGGCGATTGGCGTCGTCCCAACACCGGGTGAACAGCACTGACGGGATGGCCTGATTGGCTTCGAAGGGATCCTTGCCCGGTTCCCGCGTCGAGCCCGGCTGCCAGGAAGGATCGAAGTCCTCCTCGTGAAAATGTCGATAGATCAACGCCGAGAGCGGCGTGTGCCACGGTTCCACCATCACCAGTCGACCGCCGGGCCGCAGCACCCGAGCTGCCTCCGCCAGCAGCGCCATCGGGTCAGCAAGGTGGTGCAGCACGTCGGTACACACCAGATTGTCCACGCTGTGGTGGCGCAGCGGCAGGCGCTGGGCGTCCGCCACCAGGTCAAGCCAATTGGTCGACATGATGTCGAGGGAGATCGTCCCGGGCCGGTATTCCTTGAAGAACCCCGGGCCGCCACCGATCTCCACCACCCGGCCCGGCACGCAGCGGCTGATGATCCGATCGAAAAACTCGCGTTGGTACAGATCTGCGAGCACCGGTTTGGCGGCCCACACCGCCCGGTGCTGGTCAAGCCGACTCGACACTTCGCAATCCGCGCTCATTGTTGAGGGGCCGCAACGATGACGCCGGGGCTCTTGATCCACAGCGCGGTTCCCATCCTGGTGCCTTCCAGCGCTTCGTAATAGAGCTTGGGATGGCCGAAGGAATCGATGTTGCTGAGCAGGGCCACAGTGATCAGGAGGGCACGCCCGACCATCGGCACGGATCGACGGGCTACGGCGCCTAGCCCGGCCCTGGATGGTTCGAGCTTGGCCCGCCGACCCATCTCCAGCATCTGGTGAAGGGTGTGCGCTGCCAACAGGTAGACCGCGGGGTATGCGGCGTAGGTGAAGCGGGGCATCCAGCCGATCAGTTGATCGCCGATGCGCAAGAAGGCCACGGTGGCGAACGTGGACAGGATGAGGCCGCCCACCAGCACCCGTTGGGACCGGTCCCGCAGCCACCACAGGCCGGCGAGCGCCAAGGGCACCGGTACATAGAAGAACATGCGCCACGTCATCACGGCGTAGGAGGAGACCGCCTCGGCCACCGCCGCCGGCCACTCGCTGGGCGTCCTCACCACCGCCATCACCCTCTTGGCGGCCTCCACTGACTGCACCGCGTTGGTGTCCACAACACCCAGACCCAAGAGGTTGTTGTGGACAACCAGAAACCCCCGGTACAGGGCATAGGCGCCAACCAAGCTGGCCAGCAAGGGACGCCAGGGCACCTTGCGGGTGATGCCGTAGGCGGCCAACACCGGAAAGATCACCGTGAGGTCATAGGTGAGCGCGCACAACGACAAGCTGCCGGCGTAGAGGGCATAGTCCCACTGGCCCGGCTGACGGTCGATCAGGATCTTCTCCAGCAGGTACCAGGCGAACAGCGGCGCGGCGTAGCCCATCAGATACATGCCAGGAGTGCCGACGAACGCCGCGAAGCCACAACCGGTCGCCACCAGCGCCGCGAAGATGATCGCCACCCGCTCGCCGGACAATCGACGCACGAAGCCATACCCCGCCGCCGTGGCCCCCACCCAACACAGCACGTTGAGCAACATCCAGGCGTAGTACGAATTGATGAAATAGCTGAGCTGCGAGACGAAGTAGAAACCCGCCGGCCGGCGGATGAGCATGTTGTTCGGGTCCACCGCAACGCCATGGAAATACTGTTCGATGGCGGAGAACACCGACTGATCGGCGATGGCCACGCCAGTGCCGTCACGAAAGTGAGCAACCGCGTACCACAGGTCCGGACGAACCGGTCCCTGATAATGCGTCATGTACACGTACGGCCCCCGGACCCCGCTGTGCAGGAAGCTCTGCACCAGGACGGCGAGCACCGCGACACCGCCAAGCGCTAAGGCCCGACCGCTGCGCTGCTGCAGGGCCCGGCGACGGCAGAGCACCACCGTGGCGCCCACCGTGGCCAGCCCTGCCAGGCTGAACAGGGCAATGTCGTGGGGGAACGTGCTCCAACGGTCCGGCAGGAATGCCGTCTCCGGGAACGGCACGTCGGCTGGCGGATTGTAGTAAGGGATGGTGCGTCCCTCGTAATAGAAATGACGGTCCAGCCCAACCCACCGGTAAGGCACGGTGAGCGCGACCAACACCGCAGCCGCGACCGGGGTAGCCCATTGCGGTCGAACCGAGCGTCGCATCAGGCCATAGCAAACCGGCACCACAATGAGGCAGAGATAGACCGACAGCGCCCAGCCGCGCGCCGCGAAGCGCCGATTGGGCCCGCTCCAGTCAAAGCGCCCGGCCAACAGTGCACAGGTCAAGAAGACGCCAGCGACGCCCGAGAACAGGCCGAGAACGAGCCTTGGCGACACCAACGGAGGGCGCTCTGAGGTCATGGCCGCAACCGTCACCTGAACTCCTATTCGAAGGCTTGGGCACCCGGCGCCGGCGGCACCCGATGCTCCCACGGCAACGTCCGCGGCGACCGCAGCGATCGCCAACCCGACAGACACGCCTTCATGAACAACAGGCCGTCCTTCTGCACGTTCATCTTGGAATCGCCGGCCTTGCGATCGCCGTAGTGCACGGGGATCTCGAGGATCCGCAACCGCTGACGGGCCGCGCCGAACAGCAGATCGAAGTCGCCCCAGCGTTCCTTGCCGACCAGCGGCATCCGTTCGTAGTCCGTCCGGAACAACGCCTTGGTGCCGCACAGGGTGTCACTGACCCGCTGGCGCAGCGCCCAACTGGTCAGGAAGCAGAACGCCTTGTTCCCCAGGAAATTGGCCAGGGGCATGGCTTGTCCGGCCATGGGGTAGATCAGCCTGGTGCCATTCACGAAATCGGCCGTGCCCTCCTGCAGCGGACGGAGGAACTTCGGCAGGTCCTCCGGGGCCACGGTCATGTCCGCGTCGAGGATCATCAGCACGTCCCCGGTGGCGGCGGCGAATCCGGCCCGCACGGCGTTGGCCTTACCGTGGTTGGTGTCATAACCCACCAGCCGCACCCTGGGGTCAGTGGCCATTGTTGTTTGGACAACCTGGCGGGTGGCGTCACGGGAACCGTCGTCGACCACCACGATCTCGGTCCGTTCGCCGAAGTTCGGGGTGCGGGCGATGCACTCCGCGATGTTGCCGGCCTCGTTGTGACACGGTATGACCACGCTGACCGACAACGGCTGACGAGCGCGCCGGGGTCTGGCGGCGAGGTACTGCACGCTGGAGCCGTAACGCAGCAGCGGGATGTCCGGCACGATGAGGTTGAGCAGGTTCCCCACCACCGGTAGCCGCCGCGGGACGGGCAGCAGAAACCCGGTCTCAACGCAGTCCCACCCCTGTAGCTCCAGCACGCTGAGGATGTCCCGGGATGTCAGGTAGTTCCTGGGCGACTCGGGCACGCGCATGTGCAGTCGCGATCCAAGGCGCAACACCGGCGCCCACAGCGGGTTGGTCGACGTCAGCACCAGGAGGGAGTGGTCCCCAACGTGGGGAGCGAGGGACTCCAGCAGATCCCAGATGTCGTGCACATGGTCGAGCATGTTGACCATGACCACGTGGTCGGCCACGAAGCCGTCGGGAAGCTCGATGTTGTCAATGTCGAACGTGCGGAAATCCAGATCGGGGTACTTCCGTTTGGCCTCCTCGTTCAACTCCTTGCCCAGGTTCAGCCCGATGCCCTGTTCGGAGGGCAGCGCCGCCAGCAGATCACCGGTGCCGGCACCCACATCGAGCAACTTCCCGCCCGGTGCCACCACACCGGCCACGAACTCCGTCAGCCGGTCGTGGTAATAGCGGTTCTTGCCCCGCCAATGATCCCAATCTGCAGCGATCGATTCGAAATGAGCGCGCCGATCGATTTCGGCCATCAGAACTCCACCCCTTGCATCAGCTGATCACGGCCGGGCGACTTCAGCCTTGACCATCTCGGTCAGAACATCTTCCAGGGAGTGCTGCATCGACCAACCCGGGAAGTCCCGTCGGAGCTTGCCGAGATCGCTGATGTAACACTTGTGGTCGCCTCGTCGGGCGGTATCGTCATAGCGCCAACGAAGCTTCCGGCCTGATATCTCTTGGATGGCATCGATGGCCTCCAACACCGAAATGCTGTTGTCACGACCGCCCCCGATATTGTAAACTTCACCCGCCTTGGGGTCCTTCACGAAACTATCGAAAGCCGCGATCACATCGGCACTGTGGATGTTGTCACGGACCTGCTTGCCAAGGTACCCGAAGACGGTGTAGGGATGACCGCGTACCGTGCACTTGACCAGGTAGGACAAGAAGCCGTGGAGCTCGACGGCGGAGTGGGACGGGCCGGTGAGGCATCCTCCACGAAAGACGCCGACCTTCATGTCGAAGTAACGGCCGTATTCCTGGGCCATGACATCAGCGGCCACCTTGGAGGCGCCGAACAGGGAATGCAGTGTTTGGTCGATCCGACAGGACTCATCGATGCCGGCGTGGTGTGCCGGCTCGGCGTAGTCATAGCGGGTCTCGAGCTCGTCCATGGGCAGCTCGTTGGGCGCATCGCCATAGACCTTGTTGGTGCTCATGAACACGAACACCGCCTCCGGGCAATGCCGCCGGGTGGCCTCCAACAAGTTGAGTGTGCCAACGGCATTGACATCGAAGTCATCAAACGGGATCCGCGCCGCCAGATCATGGGAGGGCTGGGCCGCGCAATGGATGATCACCTCGAATCGCTCGGAGCTGAACAGCTCGTCGATGGCGTTGCGATCCCGGATGTCGATCTGCCGGTGCTCGAAGTCCACCGTGATGGCCTGCAGCCGCTGCAGGTTCCAGCTGGTGTCCCCCGACGGGCCGAAGAACTCCATCCGCTGGTTGTTATCAATTCCGATGACCCGTCGACCGATGCCGTCGTAATGCTCGACCGCCGCCGACCCGATCAGACCATTGCTTCCAGTGATGAGAACGGTCACGTGTCTCCACCTTTGTCGGAATGGCGCGGGCCCACCTTGGTACCGGGGAGATCTCCTCCACGGCCCCCCGCCGACCAGCATGATCCATGTTGGGGAGCCCGCTCACTCCGCGGCATCAGCCAGCAGCTCGGAGAGGGACGGGTGCACCAGCAGCGAGTCGATGATGTCGCCGACCTTCAGGCGATTGGTGACCGCCACCGCGATGACCGCGATCAGCTCCGCTGCGTGACGCCCCACGATGGAACCGCCCAGCACCACCCCGGTGTAGGGGTCCGACAAGATCTTCACGAAGCCACGGGTGTCGTTGTTGATCAAGGCCTTGGCCGATGATGCCAGGGGCACCTTCGTCACCCGGATCTTGCGCCCCAGGTTGAACGCCTCGACCTCGGGCAAGCCCACATCTGCGATCTCCGGCTCGGTGAAGATGGCCGAGGCCGCCATGTCATAGTCGAGGTGGCGGTGATCGAGGGTGTGCATCCCCATGGCATGTTCGGCGATCTTGCGACCCTGCATCGATGCCACCGACGAGAGCGGCAGTTTGCCCGACACGTCACCGGCCACATAGATGTGCTTGACGTTGGTCTGCAGATGATGCCCGGTGTTCACCGGATAACCACGTTCATCTAAGTGCACCCCGGCCGCGGCCAGCCCCAGATCCTCAACGTTGGCGATGGAACCGATGGCCAGCAGCGCGTGGCTGCCCTGCACCACCCGGCCGTCATCGCAGCGGACGCGAACGCCCCCGTCTCCGCCGTTGCCGTCATCAAGCCGGTCGATGCCGATGGCCTTTGCTCCCTTGAGCAGGTTCACGCCCCGCTCGAGGAAGTTCTCCTCCAGGGCCGCGGCCACCTCGGCATCCTTGCGGGGCAGCACCTGCTGGCGGGACACGATGAGGGTGACCTTGCAGCCAAGTGAGCTGAACATGTGCACGAACTCCACCCCGGTGACGCCTGACCCGATGACCACCAGGTGCGAGGGCAGCATGGGCGGCGGATAGGCATCACGGGTGATCAGGATGCGCTGATGGTCTACCTTGGCCCAGTCCGGGATGCGGGGGCGGGACCCGGTGGCGATGAGGATCCGGTCCGCTTCCAGTTCATGGCACCCCTCGGCCGTCTCCACCACCACCTGGTTGGGCCCCGTCAACCGTCCCGTCCCGCGATGGAGGGTCACCCCCTGGCTTTCCAACAGCTCGGTGACGGAGGACGCCAGCCGGGCGGTGATGGTGCCGATGCGCTCCCGCAGCCCTTCGAGGTCAATGTGACCCTGGGCCTGATCGAGCCCGAACCCCTCGACCCGGTGCATGAAGCTCATCGCGCCACCGGTGGCGATCATGGCCTTGGAGGGGATGCAGTCCCACAGATGGGCGGCACCGCCGATGACGTCCTTCTCGATGAGGGTGACCTTGCCGCCGAGCCGGGCAGCATAGGTGGCCGCCTGATTGCCCGCCGGCCCGCCCCCGATGATCACGAAGCGCAAGGCCATCCCAGCAGGCTATCGGCGCGCCATGGGAGTGCGGTGAGTACGACGAGCGCGTTCGGGCTCACCCATTTGGGTCAAGGGACGGCGGGATCGAACGTGGATCGGCAAAGGCGACGATGGCGTAGGTCGGGGTCTCACCCACGAGGGTGCCCGCCGCCAACGCCGCTGCGGTGGTGTCGTCGGGGAAGTCCTTGCGGAACACGAACACGGCCGGTCGCTGCTGAGCCTGTTGCACGAAGGCCGGGTTCGGCAATCGCATGACGGGCCGATCGATGAGGAACGTCAAGACCGGTCCGTTGCGCAGCACCGAATCGGACACGCCGACCACGGTGCCTTCCGCCAGCGCCGAACGAAGCTGCCCGACCTCGGCCTCCGCCGCGGACCAGTCGATGGCGCCAGTGACGTTGCCGTAGGGCTGCACCCCAGGATCGGACAGGATGAACCCGAACCCGCACACGCTGGCGACGGCCACCCCAAGTCCGGTCAGCCGGCTCGGCGCCCATCGGTGCAACGCCCCCGTGACCTCCGCCGCCAACCATCCCGCGGGCAACGTCATGGAGAACAACAGCAGCGCGATGGTGTGCACGTGGCGGTGGGTGTGCTCCCGGGCCACCAGCACCCAGGCCAGCTCGGCGACCAACACCACTGCGCCCAACGCCAGCATCCGCCCCTTTCGCCGGAGCCCGGCCCGCACCGCCGCCACCGCCACGGCCCCCAAGGCCAGCGCCGCCAGGACGGGCACGTAGACCCAGATTCGGTGGGCCCATTCCTCAGCGAAAGTGTTGGAAAAGCTGGTTGGGTCACCATTGAGACGAACCCGGGCCGCGTTGCGCATGGCCGAGAGATCCCCACCGAGCGGGCCTGGCAGGATGACCACGAAGAAAAGGCGTCCCAACACCCCCAGCAGCACGCCCAACCCCGATACGACCAGGGACGGAACCAACGCCTCGCGCACTGTCCCGCGACGACCGACCGTCCGTACCAGCGGGTATGCAAAGGCGAAGAGGGCCGCCGCCGGGAAGCTCTCGAGCCCCAAGACGGCGGCCTGAGATGCGACGGCCAGGACCCCGAGAACGATACCGACCACGCGGGCCCGTCCCTGCGACCGTTTGTCGAGACCAGCGGTGACGGCCACGATTAGGAACGTCCCGGCCCGGCCCAACAGATCCACCGGCACATACCCGAAGGAATCCGCCAGCAATCGCACCGGTGCCGCGGTCAACAGAAACGCAGTGGCGAACCGGGCCGTACGGCGACCGGCGACCAGCCGGGCAAAGCAGAAGAATACGTACGCCGCGGCCGCTGTCTGCAACAACGGCAGCACACGAACCTGGCGCGGTTCGAGCCCTGCCCGGTAGGCCAGCGCTTGCGCCTGGAAGGTCATGGTTGGCCAATTGGCGTACAGATACGGCTGGGTACCCAGCTCGTAGCCATCATCAAGGGGCAGCGCCAGGCGCGAGGTCCACAATCCGAACTGGTCGAGCCGCTCAGCGGACTCCACCAACTCCATATCACTCCACCAATCACCGTGATCGGGCGTGTTGGACCGAACGCTTTGCCCCACGTACACCGTGAGCACGAACAGCGCCAAGCCGATCAGTACCAGGCGATCCGGCCGCACGGCCCGGAGAAACGGTTGCACACACTCCGCTGAGCCCGAGCGTCGCGGACGAAGAGGTCCGTCAACGATCTCCCGGAGATCGATGGCTTCAGCGTCTGGTACCGCCGGCACCGATCTCACCACCGCGCTCGGGATGTTCACGCCGGAACCCGGGCCACCGCTACCAGTTGCCAGCCGAAGCGGCTGTCCGGCACGGCGAAACGGAAAAGACGGTCGAACCATCCCATGACCAACGCCGCCACTCGCCCACCGGCGGGCACCGCAACCGACTGGTCCCTTGAGGGCAGCTGCCCGGAGACCCGAACGTCCTCGATCAGGCGCTTGCCCCGGGCGATGACGGCCAGCTTGTACAGGTTGAACACCGGGAACCCGGCGCCGCTGACCCGTTCAACGTCCAGGCCGGCGTCCACCAGCACCGCTCGCAACGAAGCCTTGTTGAAATGACGCCGGTGACCGATGTGCTTGTCGAACGCGGAGCGGGGTCCACCGGGCACGGTGATCACCACCACCGCCCCCGACTGCAGGTGCGGGAGCGCATGGCGTAGCAGCAGCGCCGGATCGTCCACGTGCTCGAGCACCTCCGAGCAGCAGGCGTGGGTGGCCCATCCCGCCAGCACGTCGGGTACCACAGCCTCCTCGAGCAGGTTGCGCTGCACGACCAGCGCCCGTGGCACCTTGCGGAGGCATTCCTGCACGCCGGTGCGGCTGAGCTCGAGGCCCGCCAGTTCGGCTTGAGGAAACTCCAGAGCGACGAAACGCAGCAAATCCCCCTGGCCCACGCCGATATCGAGGAACCTCGCGGGTGGGCCGGTGGCATGCAGCGCCTTCATGACCTGACCCCGACGGTATGCCTGGGCCGGGTTGTCCGTTGCGCTGGAGGCGTAGTCACCCCAGTGCGATTCCCAGTCGTCCTGCCCTGTGCCGGGCGGAGACGCCATGGTCACAGCGCGTACCCGGCGGTCACTGCATCGCGATGGAACATCAGCACCGTCTCTACTGAGAACTGATCGAGATCCTTACCCAGGCCCGGAAGTTTCTTGAGCAGATCGTGGGTGACGGTGATGATGTGACAACCCGCGTCGTTGGCCTGCACCACGTTCAGCACCTCGCGCGGCGAGGCCCAGATGACCTCCATCTGAGGTTGGTCGACCGTGGCCGCGACGGCATGGGAGACGATGGGCAATGGATCCTGCCCGGCATCGGCGATACGCCCCGCGAACACCGATACGTTCGAAGCCGGGCCGTCACGGAGGGCAACGGTGACCCAATCGATCTGCGACGGCGTGAAGATGGCGGTCACGTTCAGCTGCACCCCACCGGCCACCAGGCTGCGGATCAGTCGCTCGCTCGAAACCCGTTGGGTGTTGGTGACGGGGATCTTGACGAACACATTGGGGGCCCACTGGGCGATGCGCCGGGCCTGCTTCTCCATTTCGTCGTGATCGTCGGAGAACACCTCGAAGGAGATCGGACGGTCCCGCACCACCTCCAGGACGTCACGGGCGAAGCGCTCGTAGTCCACCACCCCGGCCTGGCGCATCAGGGTGGGGTTGGTGGTGAACCCCTTGATCAGCGGATCCGCCGCCAACGCCGAGATCCCGGCAAGGTCGGCGCCGTCAGCGAAGACCTTGACCTTCAGCTGGGACAACATGTCGGTCACCGGCGAGGTACTCCCTCTGTCGTCGCCCGTTCGACGATGAACGGGACGGCCTGGATCAATGCTCCCACAACCAGATCCGGGGTCTGAGGCTTTCGTTCCGCATAGCCGTGATCAACGAAAACCGTGGCCACCCCGGCAGCCCGTCCGGCGTCGACGTCCCGCCAACGGTCACCGACCATGGTGGAACGTTCCAAGTCCAACCCGAGTTCAGCGGCGGCGTCAAGCAGCATACCGGGACGCGGTTTGCGACACTGGCAGTCGTCATGGTCGTCGTGGGGGCAGGTCAGGACCCGGCTCACACCGAGGCCACTGACCACGGCCGCGTTGATGGCATCGACCGCGGCACCGGTGGTGGCGCCCCTGGCGATGTCGGGCTGGTTGGTTACCACGACGAGCACCAGCCCGGCGGCTCGAAGTTGCGTGCAGGCCTCGGTCACGCCCTCGAGCAACACCACGTGATCAGCGTGATCCGGTGGATGGGGCACATCACCGTGCACCGTGGTGGCGTTGAGAACGCCGTCCCGATCGAGGAAGGCCGCGGGACGTAGAGCCCCGCTTCCATGGGCGGACCCGCTCACGTCAAGCGGCCGGCGCGGGCATCATCCACCATGGCCGCCATCGAATCCCGAATGGCCTCCCGGCTGGTACGGGCACAGCGCCAACCGGTGTCCTTGATGCGGGTGGTATCCAGCCGCACGATCGGGACATCGCCCTTCCAGCCCCGGTCACCGCCGCTGTAGGTGAAGCGCACCGAACCGGGTTCCAGCCCCACGACCTCGACCGCGACCTCGGCGATCTCGGAGACGGTGATGTAATCCCCCGTGGCCACGTTGTACGCGTCGAACGGCTCGCTCCCCGCCAAACCCGCAACGGTCAGCACGGCGTCCACCACGTCGAACACGTGGATGTAGGACTTGGACTGTTGACCGTCACCCAAGATGGCGAGCTGCTGCGGGTCCGCCAACAACCGCCGGACGAAATCGAAGCCCACGCCGTGGGTTTGGCGAGGTCCGACCACGTTGCCGAAGCGAAAGGCCGCCCCCCGCAACCCGAACATGTGGGCATAGGAACAGATGAGCGCCTCACCGGCCAGCTTCGAGGCCCCATAGGTGGACACCGGGCGCAGCGGACCGTGGTCCTCCCGGGCTGCGTGCTCGTGCAGGTCGCCGTACACCCCCGAGCCCGAGGCGTACAGGATCAGCGGCACCCCGGCCCGGCGGGCGGCCTCGACCACCGAATGGGTCAGCGCGCTGCCCTCGTGGAAGTCCACGGTGGGATCGGTCATGGCCTTGGCGATGTCAGGATTTGAGGCCAGGTGGATGACCGTGTCATGACCGGCCAGGGTTTGTTCAAGTGCCGCCATGTCGGCCACCTCGCCCCGCACCACCTGGAGCCGGGTGTCGGCCGAATGGTGCGCGTAGTGCCATTCCCGACCGGAACTGAAGTTGTCGTACAGCGTTACCGCCTCGATCGCCGCCGAGGCCAGCAACCGATCGGCAAAATGACCGCCGATGAAGCCGGCCCCGCCGACGATGGCCACCCGACGCAGGCTCATCGTGCCGCCACCGGTACCGTCGACTCCCACTTGGTGGCCGCCGTCTTGAGAGAGGGGTGGCTCACCATGAGATGCCATACGACCGCACACAGCCCCTCGGTGTGAGGGGTGACATGGGCCTCATACAACGGCGGGATGATCACACAGGCGTCCGCTACGGCGGCGGTGTGGCCGCCCTCGCGGCCCACGACTCCGGTGATGGCGGCGCCGACCGAACGTGCCACCTCCAAGGCGTTGACGATGTTGGCGGAGACGTTCCGCACCGCGTCACCCCCGCCCACGGAGAACACCAGCAAACCATCCTGCGAGCCGAGCCGGGAGCCTTGCAGCCAAGCCGCGAAGGTGCTGTCCCAACCTTCGTCATTGGTCCGGGCGGTGAGCTCTGACACGTTGTCGGTGGGGGCGTAGGCCTCGAATCCGCAGATCTTGCGAAAGTCGTTGACCGCGTGGGATGCGTGGCCGGCGGATCCACCGACGCCCAGGATGAACAGCCGGCCCCCACGGGCCCGCACCGCGGCCAGCACCCCCACCACTCGCTCGATGGCGTCGACGTCGAGCGCGTCGATCACGGCGCGGGTCTCCTCAAGGAATGACGAGGCGAAACTGGTCATGTCAGAGGTGCTCTCCCGGGGCGGGCGCGCTGGCAGGGGCGGGCGGGATGGAATCGGGCTCGAGCGAGCCCTGCCAACGGATGTCCCGCCAAGGACGCGGGCCGTGGCAGAATGGACCACTCGTGAGCACCACCCTAACATCGAGCGCCGCGCCGCGCCGCCACCGCGTCGACCCGACATCGGACCCTGACATCAGGTTGCTGATCCCGGCGAACGACGTTAGTAATCCTGAGGTCTCCATTGTGGTGCCCTCGTTGAACGAGGAGATCACGGTCGAGACCTTTGTGGCGTGGTGCCACGAAGGATTGGCGGCCGCTGGGGCGGTGGGGGAGATCCTCATCGTGGACAGCTCCAGCGACGCCACGCCCGATCTGGCCGTTGCGGCCGGGGCCCGCGTGCTGCGTACCCCCAAGCGCGGACTGGGACGGGCGTACATCGACGCCATTCCCTTCGTGCGTGGCAAGTACATCATCATGGGCGATGCCGACTGCACCTATGACTTCCGGCTGCTGAAGCCCTTCGTCGAGCAATTCCGGCAGGGGCACGAGTTCGTGATGGGCTCGCGTTGGAAGGGGTCCATCGAAAAGGGTGCCATGCCGCCCCATCATCAGTACTTCGGCACCCCGCTCACCACCTGGATCCTGAACCGGGTGTATTCCTCGAAGTTCTCCGACATCCATTGCGGCATGCGGGGCATCACCAAGGACGCCCTGATCCGAATGGACCTGGCCTCCCAATCCTGGGAGTACGCCTCGGAGATGGTGCTGAAATCGGTGCATCTGGAGTTGCACACCGGTGAGGTACCGGTCCGTTTCCTCAAGGATCCCGACGGGCGGGTCAGCCATCACCGCAGAATGGGTTGGTTCTCACCGTTCCAGGCAGCGTGGATCAACCTGCGGGCCATGTTCGTGTACGGCGCCGACTTCTTCGTGTTCAAACCCGGGTTGTTGTTGTTGTTGTTGGGCGTGATCGTCACCGCCGGGCTGAGTGGTGGCCCGCTGACTCTCGGCTCCGTCACCTTGTCCCTCACCAGCCACTTCATCGCCGCGCTGGCTGCCATTCTGGGCCTTCAGTTCGCGCTCATGGGGTGTGTGGCACGGGTGTTCTTCGACTACACCGGCCGAAGAACCTCGCAATTGTTGGAGGTTTTCCGTTATACCAGGGCCTCTTTCGTGTCGGCACTGCTCGGTGCTGCGGGAACGCTGTTGCTGGCCCCACTGGTGGTGACCTATTTCCAGAACGATCTGGCGCTCCCCGAGCTGTCCGTCGCCAACCACCTGGCAGTCAGTGGCCTGTTGCTGATCGTCAGCGCCTTCTCGCTTTTCGTCTTCACCCTCTTGATCCACGGAGCAGCCATCGCCACCGGCAGAGGGGGACACGGATGAGCACTCCCCGCACCACGTCCTTCGCCCAGGAGCACACGCCATCCCGGGTCGACCGCCTCGGCCGCTGGCTGTCGACGGTGCGCATGCGGCGACTGTTGGGTTCGGTGGCCGGCAAGCGCACGGCTGACATCGGCTGCGGCCACGACGCGGCGCTGGCGCGATCTCTTTTCGAGGACGCGGGGTCCACGCTGTTGGTGGACGTGGCGCTCGACGCCCGCTTGGCCGACCGCGGCTTCACCTGCCGGGAGGGTTACCTGCCGGACATACTGGTCGGTGTGGCCGATGCAAGCCTTGACGCCATCATCTGTAACAACGTGATCGAGCACCTCGACGCGCCCGAAGACACGCTGTCCCACCTCTTCCGCCTGACCGCACCGGGCGGGGTGTGCGTAATCAACGTGCCCTCGTGGCGGGGGAAGCGCTTTCTCGAGCTCGCCGCCTTCCGGCTGGGGATGGCCCCGCCGGAGGAGATGAACGACCACAAGACCTACTACGATCCGAAAGACCTCTGGCCGTTGCTGGTGCGTGCCGGCTTCCGCCCCAGCGACCTGACGGTTCGACGCCACAAGGGTGGTCTGAACACCATCGCCTCATGCCGTCGGGGCCCGCTCAGTGACGTAACCTCAGTGAAGTGACGTCAGCGTAGGCAACGGCACCGCGGCCAACTTGAACAACAACAGGTGGCCGTTCACGTTGTGGACCAACCGACCAGCGCCGATGTTGGAAGCGAAAAGTTCGCGCCCCAGCGTGGCCACGCCCTCGCACTCGAAGGCGCCGTAGTCGTCCCAGATCACCACCCCGCCAACGCTCAACCTGGGCCACGCCCATTCCAGCGTGTCGCGGGCTGATTCGTACACATCGACGTCGATGTGGACCAACCGGAACGACCGATCCTGCACCTGCTCGGCCGTATCCTCCGGAAACATACCCACCAGTACCGCCACCTCCACCCCTTCGGCCGCAGCCAGGTCCTTGACGATCTGCGGTGAGGTGTCAGCGTGCTCGCCGCCGCGATACCACGGGTCCGCAGAGCCGGCCTTGGCTACCCCGGCGAACGTGTCACAGAGGTGAACGGAGGCGTCAAGGCCCAGCTCTTTCACCCGGCGAGCCATCAACACCCCGGTGCCGCCGCGCCACACGCCGACCTCCAACACGTCCCCCGCCACGTCGGAGAGCTGGCCCAATTGCTCCCACAGCTCATAGCACTTGTATTGGTCAACAAAGGTGTTGCGGGCAATGGCGTCATAGGTGCGGCGAAAGGCGAGGTCGTCGTGCCACGGGGCGTAGGTCGAGGTCATGGGCACGATCAGCTCATGGGAGTAGCGGGTGTGCGGTCCCTGCAGCCGACCCCGCCGCAACAGCCGCTCGATTCGTCGATCGGTTCGCAGCCACCATTGCGCCCGCTTCGCAGCACGCCTCGCCAGATCTCGTCCAGGCATCAGAGCCAAGGTTAGCCGGCGGAGTTGCCCGTCTCGCGTGAACCCAACAACAACGCCAATTCGGCCAATCCTTCGGGGCTGCCGATCTCGTAGAACCGTCGAAAAACCTCGAAACCGGCCAGCCGGCCCTGCAGGCTGAGACGATGTTGCACGGTGGAGAGGTCGTGAGGTTCGGGCCCCGGGGGCACCTCGGCCAGTAGGACATCACGCCGCAGCGCCGACAGCCCGTAGTCGATGTGATGCAGGCCCGCGGCCGCGGGATCATCGATTTGCTTGTCATAGAGCTCGACGACCCCATCGGCGAAGCGCACGTTGGAGCGGTCATAGGCTCCCTCATTGCGAAACACCGACAACAGCATCGGTCGGGCCGAGGCCACGAACGCCGCCCACAGCTCGGCGATGGACACATCAAGATAGGAATCGCCGTACAGCACCAGGAAGTCCTCGGCCAGCAGTCCGGCGCGGCCGGCGTCAGCCAACGCGCCGGCGGTGCCCCGCAACGTCGGGCCCTCATCGGCGTAGCGCACGGTGAGGCCCCAAGCCCGACCGTCTCCCACGTAGTCACGTAGCTGCTCGCCCAAATGGGCAATGCAGTACACCACTTCGGAGACACCCTGGTCCGCGAGCCACTGCAGCTGCCACCAGGCAAAGGGGTGGCCCGCTACCGGCAGCAAGGCCTTGGGAATGGTCTCGGTGCGCGGCCGCATGCGGGTGGCCAGGCCCCCGGCGAGAATGGCGCATTGCATCCGTGGCGTGTGGGCGGACCCGGTCAGTCGCGCACGATGACGGTCGAGCCATCGTGATCGAAGAAGAATCGAACTTCTTTGAGCCCCTCGGCACCCAACGCGGCGCGCAACCGTTGGGGCTCCTCGGCGTAGAACAACAGAAATCCACCAGCACCGGCACCGACCAACTTGCCACCCCGTGCGCCTTCCCGACGAGCCAGCTCGTACCACCGGTCGATGTCAGGGTTGGACATGCCCTCCGAACGCCGACGCTTGTACTCCCAGTGCTCGTGCATCAACTCGGCGAACTCTGTGGTCCGTCCCGCTTCGAGCGCGTCCTTGATGCGTCGGCCCAGTTCATGGGTGAAATCCAGCGCGGCCCGCATGGAGGAATCCTTGGCGGTGGAGCGTTCCTTCTGGTCCTGCAGGATTGAAGCCGCCGAGCGGGCGTAACCGGTGAAGAACAGGAGCAGGTGCTCCTCCAGATCATGCAAGGTGGTGTTGGCGATGGCCAATGGGCTGGCGGTCACCCGATCATCAGGATGGAACTCGAAACAGGTGAGACCGCCGAACGCCGCGATGTACTGATCCTGCTTGCCCACCGGTTGAGCCAGCACGTCAATCTCGATGCGGCAGGCCTCCTCAGCCAAGGCGCCGGCCGTGATGTGCTCGCGCTTGTACGCGTACAGCGCCCGCAACAGGCCCACGGTGAACGTCCCCGACGATCCGAGCCCCGTACCGGATGGGATGTCGGCCATGGAGACAATCTCTACACCTGGCTCGATCCCCACGCTGCGAAGGGCCTCGCGGATCAACGGATGTTGCACGTCGTCGATCCGCTCGGCCCGCTCCAACGCGGAGTACTTCAAGAAGTAATCCGGCACGAATGTGGGATTGATTCCGATGTACACGTACTTGTTGATGGCGGCGGACACGATGGTGGCCCCGCCCTCACGGTAGTAGGACGGCAGGTCGGTGCCGCCCCCACCGATCGATATGCGCAGGGGGGTGCGGGTGATGAGCATGCGATTGACCTCTCAGCTCTGACGCACGACGGTGGTGGTGCGCTGGCCAAGGAGCGCGTCGTACAGTTTCATGTGCTCCGCGGCCATTCGCTCCAGCGGAAACCGCTCGAGAACCCGTTGACGCGCCGCGTTGGCAAGCCCAGCGGTCCGCTCCCGATCAGCGGCCAGGGCCGCGAGGGCATCCACGTAAGCATCCACGTCGGTTCGATCCTCGATGAGGTAGCCGACCTCGGCGTCCACCAGCTCGCGGTTGGCGTTGACATCAGGCACCACGCACACCACCCCCATGGCCATGGCCTCGAACATCACGTAGGGAATGCCCTCGAACAAACTGGTCATCAGGAGCACGTCGCTGCGTTGGTAGTACCCGGCCATCTCGAAGGAGACCCCGTGAAAGTGCACCACGTGAGCCAGTCCCGCTTCCGCAACCCTGCACTCGGTCCTTCGGCGCAAATTGCCGTCACCGACCACGTCGATGACCAGCGGAACCCCGCGCCGAGCCGCAGCTGCGACCACCGCAACCATGAGGTCAGGGTCCTTCTGTTCCTCCAGCCGACCAGCGAACAGAACCCGCAAGGCAACAGCAGCAGAGCGCGGCACCCGGGCACCGGCTGGCGCCCACTCCGTGCGTGCATCGATGCCGGTATAGATCACCTGGACCAAAGCCGGATCCGCCCCGTGCGAACAGATACGACGCTTCAGATCCTCGCTGGTGGCCGAATAGGCGTCGATCAACGAGCTATAACGGGAAGCCACATAGCGCACGTACCCGGACTCGTCGGCTTCCTCGGCGTGTTGTTGTACCACAATGACCAATTCCGGGTGGGCGGCTCGCAGCGCCGGGATGAGGTCGAAGCCCAAGTGGCAGTTCATCATATGCACCACACGGATTCGATGCTGCTGGACGTAGTCGAGCACGAAGCCGCCGAAATCCGACTGCTGGAGCAGATCGGGCAGGTTCCACACCCCCTCCGCCAGTGGTTCGATGTCGCACACGAAATGGTTGATCGGCGTCGCTGCGGTGGTGATGAGGTGCAGCGCGAACCGCTCGCGGTCCAACGTGCGGAACCAATCCACCGTGCCTTTGTCGGCTCCGCCGGGCACCGCCCATGGGGCCAGGTAGAGCACAGGAATTCGGTCATCCCCTGGCCCGATCATGATCGCAGGCGGCCGGCCGCAGCCCGCCGGAGCTGAAGTTCGAGCAGATGCCGGCCCTCACGCAGAGTGCGCCGGATTCCGCCCCCCGGGGGTGTCGGCCACCCGCGGGTGTCCCCGTCGACGAAACCCGCCACATCCTCCGTGGCCAACCCTCGCGCCGCTGCCACCCGGAGATCCGCCTCAACGCCGGCGTCCACCCGCTGGGCTCCGACCACTCGAAAGACCGGATGGTCCCCAGGTCGCTGGTGAACCCTCATGGACGCAGGATCGGACGAGGTCGGCGGGTCAGGCAGCACCACGGCCTCTACGAAGCCGAACAGCCGCTGGGCGACCCCTGCCGCTTCGGCTGCGCACAAATGAAGATCATACCGTGCAGTACGACGATCATAGGAGCGGTAGAGGGCCAGCGTTTCCTGGTTGGGAATGGCCAGCAGGGTAGCGACGGGGCCCACCACCTCGAAACCCAATTGACGATCCGGTGAGGGGTCGGTCGAGTACAGCCAGGCTCGACGCCGGGGGTGAAACAGTTCCACCAGGTCCACCCCCTCGCTACCGGCCTGCAGGGCCCACCCCACGACGCCGACCAGACGCGCCATGGGATCGGATCGGCCCCTTCGAAACAACGGCAGGGCGCCCGTGGTGCAGCGGATCTGACCTCTGGAGCGCCACCGGTACAGCAGCACCCATCCGGGCCGGGAACCCGGACCCCACCAGGTGCGGTCTTGCAGCGCAGTCGGCGCCGCAACGTCCCCCAGCATGGGTCGGGCTCGGCCCCATCCGATGATCCGCCCACTGCTGGCGCCTCGTACCGCCACCGTGTTGAGTCCGGCCTGATCCACCACCGCCGGGCCGGTCTCGCAGGACCACCCGGCTGACGCTGCCATCCCCAAGAGGTCGGGGTGCGTGCTGGTGACGGAACCGCCCCCTTCCCGTGCCCTCCCAATTCTTTCAACGGCCAGAAATGTCGGGAACGAACGTGGCAGCGGCGCCACCTCGCACCGCGCCCGATACAGAAAGCGGCCGATCAGCGAATCGGGCACGTTGGGGCGCCAGGGCTGGAAACCGTGGCGCTGGCGCAGGGCATCAACCCCGTTAACCCACCGGACGTAGAGCGACTCGTGTTCGGCCAGCGCCACCTCGCTGAGAAATCCCAGCAGATCGCCTGTGCCCGATGGCCCTTCGGAGTACTCGAAGCCCAAGACCCCGCCGGTCGTGCGGAACAGCGGCACCGTCCCGGGATAGGGGCACGTGTCAATCGAGCCGAGCGCCACCCGCAGCGGAAAGCGGGCCCCGTCAAGGGGGGCAGTGGGCGTGGCCAACGCCACCAGCCGAGCCACCGGGTCCGCCACCAGTTCGATGACCTGACTGTCCCGCGGAGCCCAAGCCCCGAGGCGGGTGCCGCCGGCTGACGCTGCGGGGGCGAGCTCGGCCCATTGCCGGTGGACCGAGTGTGCCTCCGGCAAGGTCACGAACCGGCCCAACGGGTTCGCTCGTCCGTCGGTCCCGCTCACCTGCCCTCTGATGCTATGGACCACCAGGCCCAGTGGTCCGTACTCTGACGCCCCGGCAAGAAGCGCCAACAGGCCGTGTTCCCCCGGTTGAGAGGCCGCTTCGAGGATGGCTTCGCGGGGGGCGATCACCGCCAAGAGGTCAACGCGCTGGCCAGGCTGCACCGCCATCATCCGCCAGTGCGGTTGACGTTCCGGGGAATTGACCAGAGCGATGACCCCGGCACCGTCGCCGATGCGCAACGCCGCTTTGGCCTCCACGCCTGTGGCCAAGACCTGGGCGGCACTTTCCTGGCCCAGGCAAGCCACCCAGGGTGCGTCCGGAACTCCCGTTCGGGGGAAGGCCTGGTGCCGCCAGTCGACGTTGATGCACACGCCCACGGCCACCGGTTCGCAGCGCACCTCGCGGGCGGGGCCGTCCGACAGGGATTCTCGCTCTGCTGCGCGGGTGATCGACCCCATCGTGGCACTGAGTTCACCGAGCGGCCGAAGAAGATGGAGGGGGACATCGAGCACCCGCAAGGAGAACCCCTCCTTACCCGCGACGTCATGGAGCCGGCGACACAACTGCCCGAGATCATTCACGTCCTTGGTGACGAGGGCGTCCAGCCGGGAACGCCAGATGGCGCGAAACACCGTGGGAAATTGGTGTGTGCCGCCGTCCGACGCGGTATGGAAAGACCCGCCGAGCGACGCCGTAGCAGGGCCCAACGTCATCGAGCCGCTTCGGGGACCGGCCCGCAGCAGCAGGCAATGATCAGCGACGCGGTCAAGGGCACCTTCGAGTTGCTGCAGGAACTGCTCGGCCGGGGCGTCGCCCTCCTCCAGTGCCATCACCCAGGGCGGACCCGAACCCGGTTGCTGACCGAGGACACGCCACCCGGCGGCGGCTCGGGATTGTCGGGCCAGCGCCGCTACCAGTCGATGGCGCAGCACCGCTCCCGACCCGGGCACGATGACCACCTCCAGGCCGCTGACCCTCGGGGCAACGCCGTTCCCACGTACCGGAGACACGCTGGTCATGAACGGCTCCGATGGAGGCGGCTCCACAGCATCCGCCGGGACGTTTCCGCCTTCATCAACAACCGAGCAGCCTGCCACGAGGTCGACCTCAGCACCAGATGGTGGTTCGCTTCAACCTGACGTAACCGCTGCACCTCGTGTTCGGCGCTGAGCAACTCCCGGTGCAGTTGTTGCATGCGCTCCTCCAAATCGCCCGCCACACGATGCTGGCGGACCAACTCCGCGTGCAGCCCGCATAGGAGGAAGGGCCACTCACGGATGGCCTCGGGCAGCACCTCGGCGTGGGCCTGCAGCACGAGATCGTGGCTGGCGCCAACGGGAAAGGTGCGCAACATCGAATCTGAGGACACCCGATAACGCAACAACGGCTGTGGCACCGTCTCGACGTGATGGCCGGAAAGCAGCAGGCGGCTCAGCAGTTGCCAATCCTCGTAGGCCAGGGTGCGGTGCTGGTGGAACCCGCCCAGATCAAGAACCGGTCCCCGCCGGAACATGGCCGCGGCCCCGCCGATGAAGTTGTCCAGCGCGCTCAGCGATCCGGCCTCTGCAGCAAAGAGCCACTGCGAAGACTCTTCCAATGCGGCCAGACACCCCAGCGCGTCGGGGAAGACCTTGAACCCGACGGCCACGGCCACGGCACCGGTGGCCTCCATGGCGGCGGCCATGCGCCGGAGATAATCGGGCTCGGCCTCGTCGTCATCGTCGAGGAAGGCCACCACATCGTGAACGGCGGCCCGCAGGCCGTGGTTGCGGGCCGCGCCCAACCCCTGGTTTTCCTGACGGAGTACCCGGATCGGCACCTCGATCTGCAAATCCTCGATCGCCCTAAGGTTTTCCACCGATGCGGCATCCGTGCTGCCATCGTCCACCACGATGATCTCCTCGGGCAGCCGACTCTGGGCCAGCAAGCTGTCGAGGGCCCGACGCACCAGAGCGGGTCGTTCATAGTGCGTGATGATCGCGGTGATCGCCTCAACCGACGGGCCCGGGGCCGGAAGCGGCGGTGGCGGGGCGCTCAAGGCTGCATGGCCCCGATGACCGATGTCCACGGTTGCCGCACATTGCTCGAGTACCGCTCGCTCGAGTTGGTCACCGACCGCCTCCTCCAACGAGCCCACCCGACGCCCCTCGTTCTCGCGCTGGTCTGCGGCCGGCGGACCCACCACCACCAAGGCGGTGTCGAGGAACGCTGCACCCTGACGGCGTTGGGCCGCAACAGCCCACAAGAGTCCACCGTGGCGGGGAGCGACCACCGTGCAACCGGCGATGTCGGCGAAACGCCCCAGCAACCGCGCCACAGTGCTGCCCGGAGCCAACACGCCCGGCCCCACCGGTACCGCCGGGGAACCCGACGTCGCCCAGGTATCCCCTGAGTCCGAGTCCGAGGATTGGCCGTCGATGCCGAAGGTGCCCAGACGAATCTCGTGCAACGGTCTCCCGCTGGCGACCACCTCTGCCGCCAGAGCACGAATCTGCTCACGGTACGCTTCGCAGGCTGGGTGGCGCCCACCAGGTACGACGATGGCCACTGGCCCCCGCCGGGGATCAGCGGTCATACCCAAATCGCGCCATAGCGAAGAGACAGGTTAGCACGGTTCTTCCGACGCCAAGACGCTCTGACGCGTTGACCGGTTGCGGTGCGCGCCGACCAGGGCCCAACGGATCACATCGAGCGCACCGACAAGTGCTATCGGCAGCGACAACACCACTGCCGGATAGGTAAGCCGGTAGCCGATGCCCATGGCCCCGAGGAAGATCGTGGCCTGGTACGCGAGCGAGGCCAGACACAGCCACCCCAGCATCTGCCGATCGCGTCGCCCGTGACCAAGGTACGCCAGGCCCATCGCGGTCACCAGAAGATAGATCCAGATCTCATAGAGCGGCCCGCCGGTCAGCTGAGGATTGGAAGCCGAGGCCCGTAGATAGCGCTGCAATTGTTCATCCAATGAAGGGTTAGCGATGGTGTAGCCCCATTCGTTCGGGTCCACGCCAGGGTGATAGATCCACTCCGTGTTGGCCCGCCATGCGATCTGCTGGGTCCACAGCTGGTACCGGATGGCCAGGTACCCGCGAGGATGGTCCCGAATGGCCGAAAGCCAGTCCTGACGCAGGACAGGTACCGCGCTGGGCGGCAAGGGAAAGACGATGAGGGGCTCTGGCGGGAAGAGCAAGGGGTTCACGCCATCCGTTGACCAGCGCTGCTCTAGCCTGGCGAGATCCTGCGCGGGGTAGACCTCAGGGCTGAAAAGCACGCTTCGTTCCCGCAAAGACAGTGCTGCCACATCATAGATGTACGTCGCCTGTTCGGGATGGGTCCCCCTAACCTGGAAAAGTCGCTTGACCCCCCATTGCGTGCCCAGAAGTGCCAGCATCGCGACCAGCGCGACCAGCGCTCGTACCACGCGGCCCCGTAAGGGGACGGCGCCGACGGATCGGTCAAAGCGTCCTAACCACGACCAGGGCCCGCCGGAGGAAACCGCGGCCCACAACAGCACGCCCGCGGCCGGGACCGCGTTCTGGCGCGATGCCACCAGGAGCCACACGCCGGCCACCACGGCGACCGCCCACGTGATCCGAGATGTGCGACCCGATACGCGGGTGAGCCGCAACAGCGCCGCCCCCGCAGCCAGGAAAAAGGCGGTGTACCACAGGTCCCGGCCCAGATAGCCAAGGTGGCCCAGTACTGGAGGGTATGCCAGTACCAGCACCGTGGCCACCACGGCTGCGGCCCGCGGCAACGCGCACCGAACCAGCGAGTAAAGGCCGAACAGAAAGACGATCGTGCTGGCCCAGGTCACCCAGCCCGGTCCTACCCCGAGAAGCCAAAACGGACGCCACAGCACCAGCAGCAAGCCTGCATGCCAGTCCGTGTAGCTCCCATCACGAAGCGCGGCAATCTGAATCAACGTGTCGTTGCTCATGCGCCCCGGCCAGACCACGAGGCTATGCAGGCTGCCCAAGACCAAGAGGACAGCCGCGCTGCTGACCTGCGGAATCGAAGGCGTGAGCCGGCGGGCACGAAAGCGCCCGGTTGGACCACCCGAATTGGCCCCGATGGCGGTCCCCGTTGGTTCGGGGTTGATGGCGGCACCGGCAACCTGTCCTGGCACCCCGTGCTGCGGGGCCACCGGACGCGGGGTCAGCACGGTCTGATCATCCATGAACCCACCGAACCGATCTCATTTCCCACCGGGCCCCCGTAGGCGGCGCCGCCAGTGCCGCTGTTCCATCGCGCGCCAACTTGAGGTCCTTCAACTTCGTTCTGTTGCTCGAGAGCTCCGTGCCGCGAAACCCCGGAGCGCCTTCGCCATCCGAGGTTACCCTCCCAACACACGGTTCGAGGTGATAACCCCACACCGTTACTCCCGTGCAGACCGCCCTGGCGCTACGCTCGGCCGAGCCGATCCCGCGGTCCTACCTCGGGGGGGCGGACCACCGATGCGACCGATGACCAACCGCCGCTAGCACAACATGGCACCTGCCAAGCAGAAAGGAAAGCGAATTGAACGACTCCCGATATTTCCTGCCTGTTGGCTATCAGGAACGACTCGAACCGTTCTACTTTGACGATTCGGGTGACCCTGCCGATGTGTGGCAACCCGACGTCTACTCCGTTGCCGGCACGTTGGCGGATCGCCTTCACGCCACCGCGATTGTGGACGTTGGATGCGGGCGAGCAACGAAACTGCTCCGTCTTGCGAACGTCGCTCCCATCACCGGCATCGACTACGCCGACAACATACGGTCCTGCATCCAAGACTACCCCGAGCATTGCTGGATTGAATGCGATCTTGAGCAGACTCCAACTTGGACATCGGCGATCCCCGATGGAGCGATAGTAATCTGTAGCGATGTTATCGAACATCTTATTGATCCCACGAATCTGCTACAGGGGTTGTTCGCCGCGCTCAACAGGATTCACGCTGTTGTACTTTCGACACCGGATCGAGATGCCACCCACGGGCCAAACCATCTTGGTCCCCCACCGCATGTGACCCATGTTCGGGAGTGGTCCCATGGGGAACTGGCCAAGCTGCTGCGATCGCATGAAGCGGAGGTGTGGGTGGCTGGCCTCACCCGCTCGTGCTCGAGTCGCCTCGAGCTTGCTACTTCACTTTTCGTATTGCGCAAGACCTCCGGGTCAGTTCATCAGCCCGAGGGCGCGGCTGTTTCCACCGATTCATGGGGCGACTGGTCAGGACCCGCGGATCGGCGACTGGTGTCGCCAGCCCACGGCTCGATCGAGGAACATCTCGCCGAGGCTCAGCGTCAGGGCGCAACCCGCATCGAAGTGACGGACCTGCAACTTCTCGACGCGATCGCGGGTCGCGCCCCAGCGACGGAGCCCGTCACCTTGCAGCTTCCGGCGTTGCGGAGCACTTCAATTGACTCTGACGGCGGATCCCGCCCGGCGACGGCCGCGATGAACCTCGTGGCGGTGCCCGCTGACCTTGGTCCGTATGAGGCACAGGAGCGCATCCATGCCAACATCGCGGTTGCGGTCACCGGTGCTGATGCGTCCTCGAGCTGGTGGCCCCTGCAAAGCACCATTGGCCTTCGGCGCCGCTTGTCCGAATCACTGGCTGAGCTTTCCACCGTGCTGCGTTCTATTGAGAGCCTGAAGCAGTGGATTGATCAATTGGAGGCGACCAAGCTTGATCTCATGGCCGAGATCAGAACCCTCAACCACGAGGCAGAATTGCGCGCAGCGCACCTGGACACCTCGCACTAAGACCTTGCGGACTACAGTTCGCCCGCCGGGCTGTGCCGGCTTCCACCCCGATGACCGCAACGCCTGACCCCGACCCCTCCCCGGCCCGCCCACCGTTTCTCACCGTTGTGCTGCGAACCCAGGGCCGTCGCCCGATCCTGCTCGGAGAGGCCCTGGCCAGCTTGTCATTGCAGGTCAGTCTTGATTTCGAGGTCTGTGTCGTTCACCATCACAGCGCCGATTTCCTCCAGAACGAGCAGGACGCAGCGGCAGTGGCGCAGTCCGTCGCCTCCGCGCCTTCCACGGTCCAGGCGCGGATCCGGGTCCTCGAGGCCCCACCGGGCACCAGGGGGGTGCCGCTCAACGTCGGGATCGCTGCCGCCCGCGGCACCTACGTAGCGTTTCTCGACGACGACGACCTGGCCCTGCCGGAGTGGGTACTGACCTTCAAGGAGGCGGCCGGTGCCGCACCGGGAACCCTCATACGGGCCCGCGCCCTGGCACAGGACTGGCGCATGGAGGACGGATCGGCCCGGCCGATAGCTGGGCCCCGAGCGGCGTACGACCAGCCGTTCGACCTCGTTGACCATCTTCACGAGAATCGGACGCCGATCTGCACCTTGGCGTGGCCGAGCAGCGTATTCGAAGAGCACCAGGTGCGAGCGGACGAGTCGCTACCGGCATTAGAAGACTGGGAACTCTTGTTGGCAGCGGCCCCCCTTTGCGGGATCACCGAGGTGAACGAGCAAACCAGCCTTTATCGCCGCTGGGTGACCGACGGGGGCTCCAGGTCCGAGGAGGGCGAGGCAGCTTGGAACGACGCCCGGATCCGGGTTCGTCTCCGTAGTCTGCAGCGCGATCTGTCATTGCCGGGGCCCTTTTCCGCCCAGGTACACGCCGCTGCGGACGAGCTGGCCCACTTCCGACGGTTCGCCCATGAGCTCGCTGCGGAACTGGGCCTGGCACTGGAACCCGCAACGGAGCTCAGGCCGGATTCGGTGCCGCCCTCGGTGGCGTTGATCAAGAGTGAGTTCGAGCGGCTCCATCGTGATCTGGCTGCGAGCCAGTGCCGCGCCGGCGAACTGAGCGAAGCACTATTGAGCACCTCGAATGAGCTGTCTTTGCTGAAGCGCTCTCCGAATGCGCTCCTGGATGCGGCCCGCCAGGCGTTGCTCGGTCGCCTCGGCATCAGACCGTCCAGCCGCAAAGGCCGATCGAAATGGCCATGAGACCAGGATCCTTCCTGGCTCCAAGCGCGGTGGCCAACGGCGCCCGAAGGCTGCTTCGCCGGATCGGTGGTGCCTTTCTCGGACTGCCCCTACTTATTGATAGAGGTCGGGCACGCGCTATGCAACGGGGGGCCAGGCGACGCACAGGTCCCAGAGGGCGCGGACCTGTGCCCACGGGTTGGCAGGAGGCCCCCGCAGGGCCGTGGGACGCGTTGGGCGCGAACAACGGTGCCTGTTGCAACATTTGCCGGTGGGACGGCGCCGCGTTCGACGGGCCGGCCCATTGTGAGGGGGCCCGCTGCCCACAATGCGGTTCGATCGCCCGGGACCGGTTCCTGTTCTGGGCTTTGCGGTTGGCGGTGGCTCATCCGGAGGAGGGAGCTGGCGCACTGCGGGTGTTGGAGACCAGCCCGCGTCTCGACGGCCGCTACCGCCGGGCCATGGGCGGCTGGTTCGACTATCTCTGCTCGGACTTCGATGAGCGGGCCCACGCCGGCACCATCCAGCTCGACCTGCAGGACATCGCCCTGCCTAGTGACAGCTTCGACGTCGTTCTCAGTGCCCACGTCCTCGAGCACGTGCCCGACACCGGGGCCGCACTGGCCGAGCTATACCGGATCCTTGCCCCCGGTGGCACCCTGTTGCTGCAGGTTCCGGTCCTGCAGGAGCACACCGCGGCGCCAACCCAACCCGAGTTTCACGGTGACAACACCCCGGTGGCCTGGCGCTTTGGCCCCGAGTTGAGCGACCAGCTGGCCGCCGCCGGGTTCGACGTGCAGCTGCTGGCCACCGACGCGTTGCTGGCAGCGGCTCAATGCACGGGTGACGGCGCGTCCCGGCCATGGGGGCCTGAAGTGTCCCCGGAGTTTGACGCGGAAGCGGTTATCCGGGGCCTTCGCCAGACCGTTGGCGACCCGGGTGAGGCTGACGGCCAGGGCCAGGGCAGCACCCTGCGCCCCGAGTTGTGTGGGGTTGCTGACGCTGCCGTCGCCGCCCGTCACGGTTTTGAGCCGGCGTACATGTTCCTCACCTGGGCCTGTTCCAAGCCGGAACTGCCTTCTCAGCGCTAGCGAGCAACGCAAACAAGCGGCGCTCGAACGCGGGCAGATCAAAGTCCGCGGCTCGTTGGCGGGCGGCAGCAGCCATCACCTGGCGACGGTGTGGGTCCGCGATCAGCGCTGCGGTGTGTTCGACCAACTCGTCGATTGAGGCGAAGTGGTGGCCTTCCACCCCGTCATCGAACACCTCGAGCTGACCGGCCATCCCGATGGCCACGGGCACCGCGCCGGCGGACATGGCCTCCACGGTGGAGATGCCGAAGTGCTCCATGCGTTCGGGATGGGCCTCGGGGTCCTCTCCCAGGCCGGTGGCGTGCCAGTAGATCGACGCCCTGGCAAAAAGGTCACGGAGCGTGGCGGCGGGGGCGTTGGCGTGCACCTCCACCAGCAGGTCTTCGACGGCCGCCCGCACCTGGTCCAGGTACGCGGCGCCCTCATCGTCACAGCCGCCCACCAGGTGCAACGCCCACCCGTCGGCCTTGCCGGCACCAACCAGCCGTCCGAAGGCGTCGATCAGTTCCAGCTGACGCTTGCTGTGGCCGGCTTTGGGTGGGAAGAACCGTCCAACGTGCAGGATGAGCGGTTCTTTGTCGCCGCTGGGTTGGCCCGCCACCGGTGGATTGAGCACCTCCGACGATCGGCCCCACAGACGCTCGACCCACGTGGCGGTGAAGCGGGAGTTGGCCACCACCTGCTGATAGGTGTCGAGGAAGTCACGCGGCGCCGCAGCCGCGGACAGCGGTTGGTGCACCGCCTGCAGCAACCGGCTGTACCACGGCCCCACCAGCACCCCCAGCACCGACAATCCGAGCACCCGTTGATCACTGGCGGGTCCGGGGGGCAGGTGGGTGCCACTGCGCAACACCAGCCGCGTCGGACCATCGTCTACTGACCCGGCGCGGTCCGCCAGGAGCGGTGCCACCGGGGCAGTGACCCCGGTGAACGGCACCCGGGGCCAAAATCGCCATGCGTGGGCGGCACCGGGCCAAAGCGTCCGCCGGGCCATCGTCGCCATGCCGGCTGGCAATGGCCCTGCCGCGCTGATCAGTCGAGGCCGCAGCGTCGGGGTGCGCCGGGCCCGGGTTCAGTGACAGCTCAACCTCGATACCGTCGGGCTGGTCCGGGCCGGGCCGCCCGACCAACACCGTGACCCGCCACGGAAAGTGGTTACGCCACCACCCCCATTTCCGGCGAATCGACGTCGATTCGACCCTACGGGGCAAAAAGCGCCGTAGGGCCCCTGACCGGTGTCGGTCGACCGCGGTCAGTGAGATCTGCAGCTCTCCGCAGCCGTCGGTCCAACGATGGGTCAGCGGGCCGCGCCGCTCGGGCGCGTACACCCCGCCCACCCAGCTGGCCGGTTCCAGGTCGGTGCCGGTCATCTTGGCCAGCCGACCCACCGCCCGAAGCACGAAACGTCGCCACCCCGTCGGCGGCGGCGCCCCCACCACCGGGAAGTGCACCACGTACATCCCCCGTGGCGCCCGGTTTGCCAACACACTGCCGTAGCTGGCGTTGATGAACACGTCGTAGTCTGCTGACGCGGCCTCCACCGCGCTGGGCGAGGGCTCCACCGATCGCCAGCCGACCGCGCCCAGGTCCAGCCCCAGCCGCTCGGCCAGCGCCGCCAGGTCGGGCGAATCGTGGCCGATCAGCTCGACCCGATGCCGTGATGACAGCGCCTCAGCGATGCCACCGGCGAACTTCTCGCCACCCCCGCCGGTGGGCCAGAACCGGTTGTACACCCCGATCCGCAGCCCCTCAAGGCCGGAGCCCCCGGAGCCGGTCACCGAGCGTCGGGGTCCACAGGGGCGCCGCTCCAGTGCCCGTGCAGCGCCACGATGCCCCTGGGCTCCCCCGGTCGGCCGGCGTCGACCTCGAAGCGCACCAGACGCAGCTTGCGGTCGATGGCGTGCTCGCCGGAGGCGTCGAGGATGGCCGCGCCCAGGGTGTACGCCCCCGGGACCAGCATCAACGCCGGGATGTCCAACGCCACGTTCCCCTCGCCGGTGATCTTGTCGGCCATGGACGTGCCCACCGTGGAGGGGTTGGCCGCCAAGGTGCCGTCGAGGGTGTGGATGGAGAAGCGCGAACGTGGGGGTGGCGGTGGGCTCATCGGTCTCGTAGCCCAGGCGCAGGCGAACCGGCTGACCGCTGCGGACCTTGGGCACGTGCTCGCCCAGCTCGGTGACGGCCACCGCCAACTCCCCGACCCAGCATCGGGACCGCCTCCATAGTGATGTCGGTCAGGCGGACCTCGGGCCGGGCAGCACGGGACACCATGGCCGACTGCCCGAAATCCAGCCGGGTCAGATAGGCATCGACCACCTGCTGAGGCTGCCCGATGTGGGCCAACTTGCCCCGATCCAGCCACGCCACGTGGTCACACATGGCGGCCACGGTGGAGAGCGCGTGGCTGACCACCACCACCGTGCGCCCCGCGTCGGACAGCTCCTCGAAACGCTGATGGCAGCGACGCTGGAACTCCTCGTCGCCCACCGCCAGGACCTCGTCGACCAGCAGCACCTCGGGCTCCACGTTCACCGCGATGGAGAACCCGAGCCGCACGTACATGCCCGACGAGTAGGTCTTGATGGGCTGGTCGATGGCCTCGATCACCTGGCGGCCGGCGAAATCGACGATCTGGTCGAAGCGGGCGTCGATCTCCTTGCGCCGCAAGCCGAGGACCGCGCCGTTGAGGTAGACGTTCTCGCGCCCGCTCAGCTCGGGATGGAAGCCCGCGCCCAGCTCGATCAGCGCCGACAGCCGCCCGTTGACCCGCACGCTGCCCTTGTCCGGTCGGAGGATGCGGGCCATGCACTTGAGCAGCGTGGACTTGCCCGATCCGTTCTAGCCGATCAGCCCGAAGGTGGAGCCCACCGGGACCTCGAAGGTCACATCGTCCAGCACCCAATTCTCGTCATAGGTGCCGCGGCCGCCCTCGCAAGACCGCCGACTTCAGCGACTGGTTGCGCTCGTGGTACAGCCGGAAGCGCTTGGAAACGTGGTCGACCTCGATGGCCATCGACGGGGCGCTCACAACTCCTCCGCCAGGCGGGGCTCGAAGCGGCTGAACACCCAGACCCCCAGGGCCAACATGGCGACCGCCCAACCGGCCACATAGGCCGACCAGCCGAAGTCGGGCAAGCGCAGGTCGTACAGCACCCGCGGAACCCTTCGATCAGATCCGACCAGCGGATTCAGGCGGTACAGAGCGAGCTGTAGCCCTTGAGCTCATCGTCGACAGCTTGATCGTGGTAGGCGATCGGGCAGTGTAGAAGAGCACCTGCAGCATGATGCCCACGAAGTACTGAACGTCGCGGAAGTACACGTTGGCCACGGCAAGGATCAGGCCCACGCCCAGCGCCAACGCCGCCTGGATTGCCAGCAGCAGCGCCACCATCGGCAGCCACGGCAGCACCATGTTGCCGGCGATCAGCAGGATGATCAGCGCCACCGACAGCTCCATCAGGGTGGTGAAGCCGAGCCGCGCCGATTTGGAGACGACCACATGCCGCGTGGGAAGTACACCTTCGAGATCAGGACGCCTGATTCGACCACCGAGCCGGCGGCCCCGTTCATGACAGCCGGCGAAGAACGTCCAGGGCACCAACCCGCTGATCAGGATACAGGGCGAAGGATTGCAGGCCCGCACGGATCACCCTTGGGCGGGGACACCTTCAGCACCCAGAAGAAGAACGAGAACACCAACACCGTGGTCAACGGGTTGAGCAGCGACCAGAACCACCCGAGGACGGAGCCCTTGTACTGACCCCGGATCTCCCGCAGCGTCAGCGCCTTGGCCAGCTCCCTGGCCTCCACGTATTCCGCGATGCTTGCCACGAACGTTCTTGGTGCCTTCAGTCCCGATGGGATCAGTGGCCCCGGCCCGACGCTCGGGGGAGGCCGGGAAAGTCTACGAGGCCGGGCGGCGCAGGGTCGAGATCCCCTCAACGACCGAGGACCGATGGATGAGGACCGCGCCGCAGGACGAGCCTGCGGGCCCTATCCTGACCACCTGGCCTTGGCGCGGGAGGCGGCGTGTGATGCGGACAACGGACGATCGTCGCAGAGCCTTGCTCTCGACGGCGGTCACCGTGGGCGCGCTGTTGTTCGCGCTGTCGGCCTGGCCCGGCCTGCTCGAGACCGATGATGCCGCTCCGCCAAGAGGAGCAACGCCGGTTCCGCTCGTTGAGCCCGCCGCCGTCGATGCCGCGGTGCCGAGCGATCGGCGTGCTGTGGCCCGGGAGGTGGCCGCGCTGACCGCCCCGGCCGCCGGCGAGACCCTCGACGTGTTGATCAGGCTCAACGTTGCCGCCGACGCCAGCCCGGCCATGGTGGCAGACGCCGCCGCCACGCTCAACGACCAGCTCGACGTGAGCGCCGAACTGGTACACGGCGCCGGTGTGGTTGTCATGCAGGCGGACGCTGAAGCGCTGCACCGCCTGGCCGGTTCGCCGCTGGTGGCGGCGGTCGAGGCGGACGAGTGGTTGGCTCCGGCGTTGGACCGTTCCACCGCCCAGATCGGCGCCCCCCAGGCGTGGCAGGCAGGGTTCACCGGTGCCGGTCGATCCGTCGCCATCATCGACTCCGGAGTTGAAGGCTCCCATCCGGCGCTGCTGGGCAAGGTCATCCACGAGGCCTGCTTCAGCAATGTCAGCTGCCCCAATGGCGCTGCCAGCATGGTGGGCCCGGGCGCCGCGGCTCCCTGCCAGTGGGGGAGCGGGGTGCGAACACGGCACCCACGTGGCCGGCGTGATCGCCGCCGGGGCCCCGCCCGCTACCGCAAGCGCCGCCAGTCCAACGGGGCCGGCAAGCCCCAATCCCTTCGAGCCGGACCGCCGCGGCGTGGCGCCTGGTGCCAGCCTGGTGGCGTTGCAGGTGTTCAGCCAATCCAGCAGCACCGGCTGCGCGCCTGCGCCCACCTGCCCCCGGGCCCGGACCTCGGACGTGTTGTTGGCGCTGGATCACGTGCTGCAGCTGGCCACCACCGATGCCCTGGCCCAGCCGATCGTGGCGGTGAACCTGAGCCTGGCGTCCGATCTCACCATGGTGGCATGCAACGAGTCGATCCTGGCTCCCGCCATTGACCGGTTGTGGGCCGCAGGGGTGGCCACGGTGGTCGCCGCCGGCAACGGGTCCAGCACCACCCGGCTGTCCATCCCGGCCTGCATCACGTCCTCGGTGAGCGTCGGCGCGCTGGACCAAGCCGGGAACCGCTGGTCGGTCTCGAACTCCTCGGCGTCGTTGGACTACTTCGCACCCGGCGTGAGCGTGGTCTCCACCTGGCCCGGCTCCGGCTGGCAGGCGTCCTCGGGCACCTCGACCGCGGCGCCCCACGTGGCAGGGGCGTGGGCGGTGGTCTCCCAGGCTCTGGCCAGCACCGACCCGGCCACCATCGACGGTTGGTTGCGCCGCCAACCCGCCCCGTTGAGCGTCGGTGGCGCCTCCGTGGCCCGCCTGTCCGTGGCGGCGTTGCCCCCACCCGCGCCGCGGACCAGCACGACTGGCACGACCAGCACGATTCCCAACGCCTCCCAGCCATCGGAGCAACCGCCCGGCCCGCTGACCGAACCGCTGACCGGCGGTCTCCCGGTGCCAACGGATCCCCGCGCCCAACCCGAGGTGATCCCGATCAGCGAGTCGATCACCTCGTCCTCAGCGCCCAACGAACGGCGCATCTTCATCGGTGTCCGCCGCCCATAGGCCCTGCCCGGTGGATCGTCGACCCCGCCGTTCATGGCAGCCAATGGGCATGGGCGTAGGGGTTCACGTTGGCCGCCGCCCACCTGTCGATGTCCGCCGCGAGCCGTGCGTGCAATGCGCCGCCAGCGCCCCGTCCCCACCGAGCCTGATGTCCGCGGCGCTCATGCAACACAGCAGCGACTGGCCATCAGCGGTGTTGGAACCAGGCGCCGAGCTCAGCGTCGGACACCGTCGCCCCGCGTCGTTGGCGCCGTCGCTGCATCAGCAGATGGGGCAGCATCCAAACGTAGGAGCCCAACGAACGCAACCGCAACGCGACGACACCGACGCGTGGCTGCCAAAGGTGGCGCAGTGGACCGAGGAGGTCCCGTCGGGCATAGGACAACGTCGTGAGCAGATACCGGCCGAGCGCCCGGAGGACCATGGCCGGGGCCGCGTTCTTGGTCAGCATGGCCAGGCGGTTGCGTTCCACATAACGCTGGAACAGGGCCGAGCCCTCCACCGAGGTGGTGGCGTGCTGGTGGCGCAGCACCGACGTTGGCACGTAGCGGTACCGCCAGCCGCGGGCCCGGCCTCGCCAGGCCAGGTCGGTGTCCTCGTAGTACGCGAAGAAACGCTCGTCGAAAAGGCCCACGTCGGCCAGGTACGCCGGCCGTAGCAGCACCCCGCCGCCGCACCAGGCGAACACCTCGTCCTCGTGGTCCCATTGGCCTGCGTCGAGCTCGAGGAAGCCGCGATCGGCCCCATAACCGCCCGCGAGCAGCATGCTGCCGGCGTTTTGCACCACATCGAACGGCTGGCCCTCAGCGATGATGTCGAACCAGGCCGGTTGGGGGCCGACCTCGATTTGTCGCTCTTGGTGACCCTCACCGACGGTCACCTCCGTCGCCCGCTCCGCCGCCAGCCGGACCCGCACCGCCAAGGACACCGGTCCGTCGCGGCCAGCCTCAGCAGCTTCAGGTTCGACAGCATCACGTTCGGTGGGGACCCGGAGGCGGGCGTTGCCGTTGGTCCAGCTGAAGCGGTTTTCGGGGGCCCGGCCGCGCTCGATGCCCCAGAACCCCGGCGGTGGGAACTGTGCGGCACGCCAACGATCGACACCGTCGACCTCGACACCGCTGATCCGCACGCCGAGCTGGCGGTGATCGTTGGGGGCGATGACGGTGGCGCTGCGGATTTGCAGCTCCACGAAGGACGGTGCGAACAGCAGCTTGGGGCACGCAGCGGCCAGGCCAGGGTCCTCAACGAGCGTGTCGACTAGCGGTTTCAGCCAGCCGGGGGTGACGAAGGCGTCGTTGTTGACCAGCGCCACGAAGTCGATGCCATCCAGATCGCGGAGGGCGACGTTGTTGGCCGGGAACCCGGTATTGGTGTTCAGCCGCAGTAGTTCGACGTTCGGGTAACGCGCCGCCACCACCTCTGCAGACCCGTCAGTGGAGTTGTTGTCGACGACCACCACGCGGAGACGGTCCACCGGCCAGTCGGTGGCAGCGAGCGCGTCCAGGCACCGGAAGAGGTGCGGATCACCGTTGAAGTTGAGAACCACCACCCGGACCGTCGGAGCAAACCCCACCGCGCTCAGCCCGACGACGATTGCAGCTGGTGCACCAAGCGACCCAGCGGTACCCGGAAATCCTCCAGCAACGGCACCCCCGACAGTCTCAGCGCGGCGTTGTCCAGCACCGAGTTGGCCGGTCGCGGGGCGGGGCGGGGTGGCTGCAGTGCGGCGCTCGAGATGGGCTCCACCAGGTCTGGCCCGTATCCGGCGGCTGACAGGATCGCCTGCACAAACCCGAACCAGGACACCGCGCCCTGGTTGGTGACGTGGAACAGCCCCGGCCGGCGGTCGATGCCCAACCGCAGCAGCATGGCGGCCAGATCATCGGCGAAGGTCGGATGGCCCACCTGGTCGTCGACAAAGCGCAGCGGATCTGCTCCCGCCTCCCGTCCGGCCGCCAGCCGGAGCACGGTCTTGACCATGTTCTGACCGTGCCGGCCACACACCCATGACGTGCGGATCACGGTTGCCTCAGGACCGCAGGCCGCCTCGCCACCGAGCTTCGAGCGACCGTAGACCGATTGTGGGTTCGGCGTGTCCCACTCGAGGTACGGCCCGTCCTTGGTGCCGTCGAACACGTAGTCGGTGGAGACGTACAGCAGGTGAGCGCCCACCCGGCGGCAGGCATCGGCCACGTGGCGGGTGCCCATGGCATTCACCCCGTAGGCCAGATCAGCGTCGGTCTCGCACTGGTCAACGGCGGTCACGGCCCCCAGATGGAACACCACGTCGGGCTCGGTCTCGCAGATCGCACCCAACACCGCGTCCCGATCGGCCAGGTCCACCTGATCGCGATCAACGGCGATGATCTGCTGGTTGCGTTGCGTCCGGGCCTCGAGCAGGGCCACCAGCTCCTGGCCCACCTGCCCAGCGGCGCCGGTGACGAAGAAGCGCATCAGCGGGCGACAGCGGCCCGGGCCCGCAGCGGCTTCCACCACCAAGTGTTGTCCCGATACCAGCCCACCGTCTCGGCCAGGCCAGCCTCAAAGTCCCGGGTGGGCGCCCATCCCAATGACCGCAGCTTCGAGCAATCCACCGAGTAGCGCCGGTCGTGACCCAGACGGTCTGCCACGTAATCGATGAAGGTTTCGTCGCGCCCGCACAGCGCCAGCAGCCGGTCGGTGAGCTCACGGTTGGTGATCTCGTTGCCGCCACCGATGTTGTAGATCTCCCCCGCCACGCCCCCCCGCAGCGCCACGTCCACCCCCCGGCAATGGTCCTCGACGTAGAGCCAGTCCCGCATGTTGAGCCCGTCCCCGTAGAGCGGCACCGAGCGCCCCTCGAGCAGGTTGGTGACGAACAGCGGGATGACCTTTTCCGGGAACTGGAACGGCCCGTAGTTGTTGGAGGCCCTGGTCACCACCACGTCCAGCCCGAACGTGGCCTCGTAACCCAACGCGATCAGGTCCGACCCGGCCTTGGCCGCGGAGTACGGCGAGCGGGGCACCAGCAGATCGGCCTCGCTGGAGGAGCCGACCTCAACGGAGCCGTAGACCTCGTCGGTCGAGACGTGCAGCATCCGTTCGATGCCCTGCTGGCGGGCGGTGTCACAGACCACGTTGGTGCCCAGGCAGTTGGTGATCACGAACCGGTCAGGGTCCACGATGGAGCGATCGACGTGGGATTCAGCGGCGAAGTGCACCACGTGGCTGCAGCCGTCCATGGCCGCCGCCACCATCGCCCGGTCACAGATGTCCCCGTGGATGAACCGGAAACGATCGGGCGCGACCGTGGACGTAACACCGGCACTCTCGAAGCCGGGCAGGCCCCGGAAATTGTCGAGGTTGCCGGCGTAGGTCAAGGCGTCGAGCACCACAACGGCATCGTCGGTGTTGGCCAGTACCCAACGCACATAGTTGGACCCGATGAACCCGGCCCCGCCGGTCACAAGCAGCTGCATAGCGACGGCTCAGGCTAATGGTCCGGGCCAGCTCAGGTTCGCAGCGGCCAGCGGGGCACGGCGTGGGGGGCCAACGCCGAGCGGTTGGGGTTGGCCCCATCTCGTGTGGACACCACCGGATCGGTCAGACCCCAGTCGGCGCCGATCTCAGGGTCGTTCCAGGCCACGCCGAGCTCGTCGGAAGGGTTGTAGTACCCGTCCACCAGGTAGGTGATGGTCATGTCGGTGAGGGAGGCGAACCCGTGGGCCACACCGGGCGGTATGTACAAACCCCGCTGCACGTCGGCGTCGCCGGTCTCGCCCAGGTCGACCACCTCGGTGGCGCCGTCGGTCGGGGAACCCACCCGCAGGTCGTGCAGCACCGCCCGGGCCCGGCCGAACGGCACGTACCAGTAGTCGGCCTGATGCAGGTGATAGTGCAGGCCCACCACGCAGCCGGCCTTGCGGTCCCCACGATTGGACTGGATCATCTCCCGGGCGCCGGGGACCCACTCCCGCCGGTAGGTCTCCGTGAAACTGCCCCGCTCGTCACCGAACGTGGTCAGCTCGACGTGAACCACGCCGGTGATGCGGGAGGACGGGGTGACGGTGGCCATCGGCTGCTTTCTCCGGACTGTTCGGGCCGGCGCTGGTTTCGAGGCCGGCGTTCATTCGAGATCGACGTGGCTGTGATCGCCCAACATCAGCCGGGTGGCGGCGGGGCGTTGGCCGGATCGGCGCACCTCGGTGTTGCGGCCGAGCAGGCTGTCCGCCAACCGGGCGATGCCCACGATGGTGGTCTCCTCCAGCACGACGGAGTTCTCCACCTCCGAATCCACGATCCGGCAGCCGGCGGCAATGGAGCTATAGGGGCCCACGTAGCTGTCCTGCAGGGTGGTGTTGGCGCCGATCACCGCCGGGCCCCGCACCCGGGAGCGCACCAGCTTGGCCCCGGCCTCGATGATCACCCGGCCTTCGACCACCGATTCGTCGTCGAGCTCCCCGGCGATGTCGGCCACGATGGTGTCCAGCACCAGCCGGTTGCATTCCAGCAGCGGGTCCTTCTTGCCGGTGTCGATCCACCAGCCCTGCAGCACCTCGTGACGGACCGGGTGCCCCTGGTCGATGAGCCACTGGATGGCGTCGGTGATCTCCAGCTCACCGTGGGCGGAGGGCTCTATGGCGGCCACCGCTTCGTGGATGTGGCGGTCGAACAGATACACCCCCACCAGCGCCAGGTTCGACGGGGGGACCACCGGCTTCTCGATGAGCCGGACCACCTCCCCCTCAGCGTCCACCTCGGCCACGCCGAACGAACTGGGGTTGGCCACCTCCTTGAGCAGGATCTGGGCCACCGCCCGGCGTCCGGGACCGGCTCGCTGGGCCTCGAAGCTGTCCACGAAACCGCTCAGGCCGGCCTCAAGCATGTTGTCGCCGAGGTACATCACGAAGTCCTCATCAGCCAGGAACTCACGGGCGATGAGCACCGCATGGGCCAGTCCCCGGGGTTGATCCTGGGGCAGGAACGTGATGTCCACACCGAAACGGGAGCCATCACCGACCGCGGCCCGGATCTCATCGCCGGTGTCCCCGACCACGATGCCGATCTCGGTGATGCCGGCCCGCGCCATGTCCTCCAGCCCGTAGAACAGGATGGGCTTGTTGGCCACGGGAACCAGCTGTTTGGCGCTGGTGTGGGTGATGGGCCGCAGCCTCGTGCCGGCACCGCCACTGAGGATCAGGCCGCGCATGGTGTCGGAATCTAGCGGCCCGACGTGCTGGGCCGGTGTGGTGGCGGGGCGTGCTGAGCCGACCGGGAACGCCAGGGGTTCGCCAGCCGGGACGGGCGACATGGAAAGATGGCCGCAGCCCGCCCGTCCCCGGGCCCAGCCCTCCTGGGGTATCACGCTTCGTGCCTGCCGATCCTGATCCGCCCATCCCGCCGCCCCACGGTCCCCGCCCTACTGCGGATCCGACCACCTCGGGTCTGGACGAGCTGCCGCCCGCCGGCACCTCCCTGGCGCTGCCGCGACGCGATGTCTCACGGCGCAGCGGCGCCCGCATCACGCCCCCCGTGCCCACCGCCTCCCAGCTCGAAGCGCTTCGCTCTGTGACCGGGGTGACCGGCCAGAACCGCGACCTGCTCAAGGGGACCGATCCGGGCCGGTACAAGGATCCCGCGGCGATGGACGACGCTCCCGCGACCGGGCGGCCGGTGGCACCTGGAGCACCGGACGAGCGCGACGATCCCCCATCCACTGGCGGCAAGGTTCGGGCCGGTGCCCCCAGCAGCGCCGCCGCCCCCGACCGGAAACGGCGACGGGCCCACGCGTCGGGGCGGTCCGCCGGCAGCGCGTCCGCCACGATCAACCGTCGCCGCGGCCTGCTGTGTGATCTCGGTGTCATCGCCCTGATCACGATGCTGGTGGCGGTGTACTTCTACCCACTTGCACTGGGCCGAACGAACTCGATCCTGGGGCCCTACGGCAGCTTCGTGTACCCGTGGGCCTCCATCCCCAACGGCTACGGCCTGAGCGAGCCGCAGACCGATTACGCCGAGCTGTCCTACCCCTGGCTGGTGATCACCGATCAGGCGTTGGAGGAGAACACGGTGCCGTTGTGGTCCTCGCAGGTGTTCGGCGGGGGGTACGACCTGTACGCCAACGGCTCCAGCGCGCTGCTCTACCCGCCGCGGCTACTGGCGCTGTGGGTCACCTCGCCGGTACGGGCCCATGACCTGTTCCTGGTGCTGCACATGTGGGGCGCGGGGGTGGCCATGTTCCTGCTGGCCCGTGAGCTGGGACTGCGCCGGTGGGCGGGGACCTTCGCTGCGGTGGCCTGGATGTTCGCCACGTGGAACACGGCCTGGATGCAGCTGGAAGTGGTCACCCCGCTGGCGGTGTTCATGCCCGCCACCATCGCCACGGTCCATCGGGCCATGATCCGGCGCAGCGCCCGATCCATCATCCTGGCCGGGCTGGTCTGCGCCCTGGCCGCCTCATCGGGACACCTGCTGCTGCTGGGCACCGCCTTGTTCGTGGCCGGCTTGTACGCCGTCGCCCTCAGCGCCTCCCGGATCATCGCCGAACGACGGGCCCGACGAGCCGACGCCAGTACCGACGTCAGCACCAGCCCTGACCCAACCCCGGACTCACAGGCCGGCACCGACGCCGATCCGGCCAGCTGGGGCGTCGCAATGCGGCCGGCTCGGCACATGAGACCGTCTTGGAGGCTGGATCTGCTCAGTGCTGTAGCCCCGCTGGCCCTGTTGGGGGTGGTGGCAGCGGGGGCGGCGGCGGTGCTGTTGCTGCCCACGGCGCTGGCGTTGCGGGGCGGGCAGCGGGTGCCGTTCAGCTACGCCGAGCTCCAGGATCAGTTCCTGGCCGAGCCGTCCATGTTGGGCCGGTTGGTGTTCCCGCCCCACGTGCCCGTCAGCGCCGATGACATGCAGTACCTGGGCTTTGTCGGCTCCTCGACGGTCATCTTCGCGGCGGTGGGTCTGCTGAGCCGGCGTCGTCGGGGGGCCTGGTTGGCCAGATGCCTGGTGGTCTTGGTTCCCCTGGTGATGATCGGGACCCCATTGACGTGGGTGGTGTGGCGCTTCGTGCCGGGGATGAACGTGTTCCGGCCGTACTCCCGGCTGATCGTGTTCGCCGCCTTCGGCCTGGTTATCGCCGCCGGTTTGGGGGTGCAGGTGGTCCTCGACGGCATGCGGCGCCACCGGCCGCGTTGGCAGCAGATCATCCACGTCGGCCTGGCGCTTGCCATCCTGGTCACCGCCGGACAGCTCATGTACCTGGGCCGGCGCTCGAACCCGCCGTTCGTGCCCCATGAGGCCCGCTACGCCCTGCCCCCCACGGCACTGATCGAACAGGTCCGCTCCCAGGGCAACGCCAACGGCTGGCCGGCCCGGGTGATGCCGGTGTTCCTGCGCCGGGCCGACAACGAGGCCTTCAACGGGGTGACCCTGTACGCCAACACCGCTGAGGCCGTGGGCCTGGACACCATGAGCGGTTACGACTCCAGCGTTGATCGCCGGACGTTGGTGATGCTGCGGGTGCTCAACGGCGCCGACGCCACCGTCACCACCCTGCGTCGCTATCCGGCGGCGTTCCTGGCGGCCTACGAGTCGTGGTCCACCCGGTATCGGTTGTTGGCCCGCCTGGGCGTGACCCACATCGTGACCACGCCGGACCCTGTCGACACTGACGTCATCTGGAACGGCGAATGGACCATTGTCAATCCGGAGCGGACCTACGAGGCTGCTGACGGCATCATCTACCGGGTACCGGCATCGGAGAGTGGTCCTCGCCTGATCGCCGCCGACGAGGTGGTCAACAACGATCAGGCCGCCCTGCTGCGCTTCACCGACAGCGAGTTCCCGGCGCAGTCCACGGTGCTGGTGGAACGGACAGAGCTGAACCGCACCGGCCTCGAGCCCCTGGGCGACAACGCCGCCACGCCCCGTACCGAACCGAATGGTACGGCAACAGCAGCCCCCAGTGGGCCCGCCCCGGCAGAGGGCTCCGGCGGGGCGGGCGACGTGGTGCGGGCGGTCCGCGGCGTCAACACCGTGTCCATCGATGTCGAAGCGACACGCGACGCCTGGCTGGTGTTGCCTGATGCCTGGGCGCCCGGTTGGTCCGCCACCGTCAACGGCAACGCAGCCCCGGTGGTGCGGGTCAACTACTACCAACGCGCCGTGAGGGTACCGGAAGGTACGTCCCAGGTCTCCATGCGCTACCGCCCCCCGGGTCTGCTTACCGGTGCGATCATCAGCGCCCTCACCATCACCACGTCGGTGTTGGCGATGGTCGTCCTCACCGTGGGAGCCGTCATGCGCCGAGCACCCCGTCCTCGTCCCCGGCCCGTTCATGTTCCCATTGCATGACGGTGTCACTGGCCTATGACGGTGACCGCCTGGGCGCCATGTGGGGCGTGCAGAAGGCCCGCGAGGTGTTCGCCCACGCCGGGTTCACCGACGTCCAGGTGCACAACGTGCCCGGCGACCCGACCAACAACTACTACGTGTGCCACAAGATAGAGTCATAGCGCGTTCACGATATGACTACAGAACCGACCGGCAAGCGGCCAACACCTCTGGGAAAGCGGTCTGGCCCCCGGTTGGCCCAGCTGATGGGAAGACACTGATCTCGGAGCCGTCGACGTACCACACTTCGACCACGGTCATACCGGTCTTCGCTGCGACCTCGCGATAGGCGGCCAGCTTCAGCGCGACATCCTCACCGGAGGATCGAACCTCCACGGCGATGCGGGCGTGGCGGATCGATGCGCCCGAGGTGTTCTCGGCAGGCGCGGCCACCACGATGTCGGGGACCACGTACCAGCGGTGGCCGACCGCCTCGATCACGCCGAGGCCGGCGCCCACACTCACCTCTGCGTCGGGCAGGGCGGCGGCCAACGCTCCGAACAACTGCCCGCTGACCCGACCATGCTGAAAGGACGCAGGTGGCACCAAGAAGTAGCGCTCCCCGAGCTCGTAGTCGAACGGGCCACCCTCACCGATTAGTTGCTCGAGGGTCTCATCGTCGCAGATCAGCGAACGCATCCGACTCAGCCTGGCGTGGGTTCAAGCTCGAACACCAACTGGTAACCGAACAAGGAGGGCCACACGCTGACACCAACGCGGTCTGCGGCGCCGAGCACGCGCCGCAACAGCCCCACCGGCGGGGCGGTGCCACCCGCCACCGCCCCGTTGGCAGCGTCGCCCCCGGCCATCACCTCCAGCGGCAACCCGCTGTGCCATCACCTCCAGCGGCAACCCGCTGGCCTCGCACCGGCGGATCCGGAACCCGGCGTCGGTGGCCAACCGTTCGAAGCTGCGGCGGGTGAAGAACCGCAGGTGCGTACGGTCCAGTATGCCGCGCTGGTCGTAACCGAACCGGCCCGACAGGATGCGCAGGCGCGGGTACCAGTGGGCCACGTTCGGCACGCTAACCAACACGAACCCGCCGGGTCGCACCACCTCAGCCATACCGTTAAGTAGGTTTTCGCCGTTGCGGAGGTGCTCGACCACGTCACCGGCGACCACCACATCGAAGCCCCGGCCCACCTCGGCGGGGATGCCGGCCTCCAGATCGGCGGCCACGAAGTGATCAACCCGTTCGGTCACCCCGGGCAACGCCAGCGCGTCCACGCCGGTCACGTGATGGCCCAGGCGGCGCAGTTCGGCCCCCAACAAACCAGAAGAGCAACCGAGATCCAAGACCTTGGACGGCGGCTCCGTGGCCATACGACGCAGTATGGCGCCGTGACTGGAGTTTTCGGTGGGCTTGAGGTCATAGGCGTCACCGGCACGGGCCAGGTTGCCGGTGCCGAAGCCCATCTTCTGCAACCGATACCGCACGGTATCGCTCATGATGTCCTTGGCGTACTTCATGCCGTTGACGTGACAGATCTCATCCCCGTAGTAGGTGGGGATCGGCACCTCGACGATGCGCTTGCCGGCGTCGAACAGTTGCAGGATGATCTGGGTGTCGAAGTTGAACCCGTCGGCGTTCTTTTCAAACGGGATCGACGCCAACGCCGCCACCGAATAGGCCCGATACCCGGAGTGGAACTCGGAGAGGTTGGAGCCCAGCAGCTTGTTCTGGAGGGTCGAGAGGATCTTGTTACCCAGGTACTTGTAACGGGGCATGCCTCCACGACGGGCGGCCCCGGGAATCATCATGCGGGACCCGAACACGGCGTCGGCCCGGCCTTCGATCAGCGGTTGCAGGATGTCGGGCAGGGCCTCGGGGGCGTACTGACCGTCACCGTGCAACATGGCGATGATGTCGAAACCCTGATCGATGGCGTAGCGGTACCCGGCCTTCTGGTTGCCGCCGTAGCCCAGGTTCTTTTCGTGGCGGATGACCTTCAGCGGCAGGTCGCTGCCCCGGCTCTGGTACCCGAGGCCGACGAGGTAGGTGGAGCCGCCGTCGGGGCTGGCATCGTCGGCCACGATGACCTCCTCGATGGAACCCCGCACGTCCGGCGGGATGCGATCGAGCACCGAGGCCAGCGTGGTGGCGGCGTTGTAGGCCACCACCAGGATGCCGATGCGGGACGAGCGTGGGCCGGGCCCGATCTCTAACCCCGCAGACCGGCTGGTCGGATCGGGGTGGGGGCTGCTATCCACGGCAGGCTGGGTCACGAACGGGCTCCCGGGATCGACGGCTCGGGCGGGCTTCGACCGAACGCCGAAACCTCCACGAGGCTAGCCCGGGGCGGCCAGCCAGAATTGGCCGTGCTCGTCAAGGGTAGCGAGCCTGTCGGCGTCCTGCTCAGCGCGAGACGTGGGGCATGCACAGACCGTCGAGGTCGGCCACGGTGATGCGGTCGCGGTTGTCGTAGGTGACCTCGTTGGAGGGATCCACCCGCAGCTTGAACTCCCGGAAGGACAACTCCAGAGCATCGAAAGCCAGGATTCGACCCGACAGCGAATCGCCCAGACCCAGGATCAGCTTTATGGCCTCGAGCGCCTGGATGGACCCGATGATGCCCGGCAGCACGCCCAGCACTCCGGCCTCGGCACAGCTGGGGGCGTACTCCGCCGGCGGGGGCTGGGGCAGCAGGTCCCGGTAGGTGGGGCCGTTGCGGGGGTCGAACACCGTGACCTGACCCTCGAAACGGAAGATGGACCCGTGCACCACCGGGATCCCCAGCTTCACCGAGGCGTCATTCAGCAGGTAGCGGGAGGGGAAGTTGTCCGCCCCGTCCACCACCACGTCGTAGTCGGCCAGGATCTGCAGCACGTTCTCCGCCGCCAACCGGGTGTCATAGGTGACCACGTTGACATCAGGGTTCAGCAGGGTGAGGGTCTTCTTGGCCGAGTCGACCTTGGGTTCGCCGATCCGGTCGATGTTGTGCAGGATCTGACGTTGCAGGTTCGATTCGTCAACCACGTCCATGTCGATGATGCCGATGGTGCCGACGCCGGCCGCGGCCAGGTACAGCGCCGCCGGTGAACCCAGCCCGCCAGCGCCGAGCAGTAGCACCCGGGCGTTGAGCAGCTTCTGTTGGCCTTCGATGCCCACCTCGGGCAGCAGCAGGTGGCGCTGGTAGCGGTTTCGTTGGGTGGGGCTGAGCACCGCCGGGGTCTTCCACGGGCGGCCCTCGTCCTTCCACCGGCCGAACCCGCCCTCGACGGAGACCACGTCCTGGTAGCCGAGTTCTTCGAGAGTCTTGGCGGCGAAGGCGGAGCGGACCCCACCGGCGCAGAACACGATCAGTGGTGTGGTCTTGTCCGACACACGGCTCTCGATCTGGGTCTCGAGATGGCCCCGGGGGATGTGCAGCGAGCCCGGGATAGCGCCCTGTTCCCACTCGTCGGGCTCCCGCACGTCGAGCACCACTGCGTCGGGCTCAGCGTCACGACGCTCGGCCGCGCTGGCCGTGGTGATCTCACGGATCTGGGCCTTGGTCTGGGACAACAGCTCACGGAAGGTGGGCATGGATCGGTTGCTCCTCATACTGGCTTCAATGACTGATACTGGCTTCAATGACTGGCGCGGTCACCGCTCGATCCCTCGACGGCCCGCTGGTTCAAAACCCTAGCGGATTGGTCAACAATTGGTCGAGGGCGGATATTTCATGTCCCTGCGCCACGGTCAAGCTGGGGTCGACACACCCAGGACGGTGGGCAAAACGTCGGCGATGGAGGCCTGGATCACCACGTCGGCCAGGGAGTCCATGGCGGTGGGCTCGGCGTTGATGATGATCACCTTGGCACCGTTGCGGGCGGCGATGGGTACCACCTCGGCGATGGGGTATACCGCCAGCGTGGTGCCGATGGCCAGCATCAGATCACACTGCCGTGCCACCTGATCCGCCCGCCGCAGATCCTCCGCCACGAGGCCCTGCCCGAAGCTGATGGTTGCCGATTTGAGGATGCCGCCGCAGGTCCGACAGGCAGGGTCCTCCTCGCCCGACTCCACCCGGGCCAGCGCCCGCTGCATGGGAGCCCGCTCGTCGCAGCTCAGGCAGACCACTTCCCGCACCGACCCGTGGATCTCGATGATCTGCGCCGGATCGGTGCCTGCGGCGTGGTGGAGACCGTCCACGTTCTGGGTGATCAGGGCCAGCAAACGACCGCGGGCCCCGAAGGCGGCCAGAGCGTGGTGACCGACGTTGGGCCGCGCCGTCCAATGAGGTGAGTGCAGCCGGTTCTGCCAGGCCGCCTTGCGTACCTCTTTGTCGGCGACGTAGTGCTGGATGGTGGCCTGCTTTTCCGCCGCTGGGTTCTTGGTCCACACCCCTTGCGGGCCCCGGAAGTCCGGGATGCCGCTATCGGTGGAGATCCCGGCGCCGGTCAGCGCCACCACCCGTTGGGCCGCCGCCACCAGCTCTGCGGCCTGACGGACGGCGTGTTCGGCATGCTCCTCGGTCCCCGACATGGGCCGGGATGTTATCCGCCCGCCCACCCTCTCGGTACGGTGCACACAGGGCAGGCCTTGCGTAACGAAAGGTATCGATATACACTGTTACGCACTTCCCCGTGCGCCCGGCCCTGCCATCCAGGAGCCTCACGTGAGCCTCGTTCACCCTTCCCACACCGTGCCCAGCGGGTCCGACCCTGATCGTGCCCGTTCTGCCGCGGCCCACCCTTCCGAGTTTGACGCCGCCTTGGCCCGCGCCGTTGGTGCTGACGATGCCGCCGCACACGCCCCCGGTGCCACGCAGGTTGAGGAGCAGCCGCCGGGCGTCACCTGGCTGGCAGTGCTGCCGTGGGCTGATCCAGTGATCGACCAGCTCGGTGTCGACCCTCGCTCGGAGTACGTGGAGCGTTACTGGTTGCCGCTGGTCGGACCGGCGTCGGTGCTGCTGGTCCGGTACCTGGCCCATCGATTCGACGAGACACCAGAGGGTTTCTCGCTCGATGTCACCCACACCGCCCGGGTCCTGGGGCTGGGGACCGGGTTGGGCCGCTGGGGCCCGTTGCAGCGCACGGTGCATCGCTGCGCCAACTTCGGCTTCGTTCGACGGTGGGGCGACGAGCGGGTGCTGGCCCGCCGCCACCTGCCCACCGTCACCCGCCAGCAGCTGGCCCGCCTGCCCGAAGACCGCCAGGCGTTGCACGAACAATGGCGGGCAGATCTGGCCCGTCCACGGGGCCTCACCCCCACGCCTGCGGTCGGCGGGTCAGGGCCCAGGCCCGGTCTGGCCGCGCTGTCCGAGCGGACGCCATGACCCCTTTCGTCGAGGTGCCCGGCGCTCAGGCGCTCGGTGTGGGGACCTCGAAGCGTTCAGCCAGCTCCACCAGCAGGCGGACGCCGTAGCCGGAGCCGCCCTTGGTCACCTCCGCGTCCTCAGACTCGGTGAAGGCCGGGCCGGCGATGTCCAGATGGGCCCAAGCCAGGCCGTCAGCCACGAACTCGCTGAGGATCAGCCCCGCCACCAGCGCGCCACCCTGGCCGTTGCCGATGTTCTTCATGTCCGCCACCGAGGACTCGAACTGGCTCTTGTACTCCGGCGGCAACGGCAGACGCCACACTTGCTCCCCGCTGTGCCGGGCGGCCGCCTCCACCTGACCCAACCAGGCGTCGTTACGGCCCATCAGCCCCGCCATCTTCGAGCCCAGAGCGGTGACACAGGCGCCGGTCAGGGTGGCCAGGTCGATGATGGCGTCGGGCTTGGCCTCCGAGGCCAACGACAGCGCATCGGCCAACACCAAGCGGCCCTCAGCATCGGTGTTGAGCACCTCGATGGTCTTGCCGTTGCGCAACTTGAACACGTCCCCCGGACGGCTGGCGTCCCCGCCGGTCATGTTGTCCGTCAGCGGCAAATAACCCCGGACCTCGACCTCGGGACAGAACCGGCTGATGGCCACGAACGCCCCCAACACCGCCGCGGCGCCGGCCATGTCGCACTTCATGGTCATCATGCCGGTGCCGGTCTTGAGCGATAGACCGCCGCTGTCGAACGTGATGCCCTTGCCCACCAGCGCCAGGGTGCCCCGGGCCTTGCCGGCGGGCCGATAGCGCAGCTGCACGAAACGGGGAGGCTGGGTGGACCCCCGGTTCACGCCCAGTATCCCGCCCATGCCCATCTGGCAGATCTTGTCCCGCTTGAAGACCTTCACGTCGAAGCCGTTCTTGTCGCCGAGCTTCCGGGCAACCTTGGCGAATCGACGGGGTGTCATGGTGCCCCCGGGTTCGTTGACCAGGTCCCTGGTGGCAACGACGGCGTCCGCCAGCACCTGCCCCCGCTCGGCCCCGGCGCGGGCGTCGTCGTTGGGGGCCACCAGGTCGATGTCGGCCAGCTTGGTCTTGGTGACCTCGGACTTGAGCGGCCGATACTCGTACCCGGCCAGCAACAACCCTTCGACCAGCGCCTGGGCCCAGGCCGACCATTTGAGATCCGGGGCCGGAGACGAAGCTGCCAAGACGTCACCGGCCACCTCCTGCGTGCCATCGCTGTTCCCGAGGACGTCGGATCGAATCGACGTCGAATCGGCAGCAACGGCACCCGTGGGCGTCGAATCCGTCGAGCCGGTCGCTGACGAATCCGTCGAATCCGAATCGGACGAGCCCGGCGAATCGGTCGAATCGGAAGCTGTCGACGCCGAATCCGTCGAATCCGTCGAATCCGGGCCATTCGATGCCGTTTCGACGAGCGGGTCGGCGGTCGAGACCGCAGCCTGGGCGACGAGGTCAGCGAGCACCGCAACCGTGAGCCGCGGGTGCTTCTTGGTGGCCCGGGTGAGGGCTGCACCGGCCTTCCGTAGCGTCGCGGCGTCAACCTTGGCCCACGGACCGACGCCCACCAGGATCACCAGCCGATCGCCGTCGGGGACCACTTGGATCTGATCGGGCTTGGCTTCGAAGCTCAGTCGATCCAGCAAGGCCCGATCGATGGGGGCGGCGTCGAGGCGGTCGGAGCACACCGCGTGGCCGACAACGTCGGCATCGGCGGGCAAGCTGGCGAGGAGGTGCAGGTCGGCAGGCACCCCCGCACGTTACCGAGCCGTAGCGCCGCCGCGGCTGGGCAGGGACCCCGAGCCCTGTTCGGCCTCCGCCCAGCGCGCCAGGGTCCAGCACAGGTCCGACAGCCGGTTGAGGTACTTGACCACCAGAGAAGCGCCGCCGGTCAGCCCCAGCGCCTGGCGTTCGGCCCGGCGGACCACGGTGCGGGCCACGTCGAGATGCGCGGCGCAGAGGTTCTGGCCGGGGATCACGAACTCCGTGGGCGGCTCGAACCGTTCGCTGGCTGCGTCGATCTGCACCTCGAGGGCGGTGACCATGTCCTCGGTGACGGCGGTGGTGCCCGGCGTGAGCTTGTGGTGGTTCTCCGGGGCGGTGGCCAGTTCGGCCATGGCCACGTACAGGTCCCGGCAGAGGCCGATGAGGATCTGGTCGAGTTCGCTGCCGGCGACGGTGTGGGCCCGGGCCACGCCGAGCTGCGCCTGGGCTTCATCGACGGTTCCGTAGGCGCGGGGAGCGGCGGAATCCTTGGGGACGCGGCCGCCGTAGAACAGCCCGGTGGTCCCATCGTCGCCGGTGCGGGTATAGATCTTCACCTCCGGGCACGCTATCCGCCCACGGGAACCGGTCAGGTTGGCTCATCCGTCAAATCGATCTTCGCGCATCGACCCAAACTTCGGCGGGGTCCGGGGGTGAGAGGGGCACATGATGCGGCGTCGGACCAGATACGCCGTCGCCCTTGACCGCGCCGCCCTTCCCCCGTCATTCCGATTGCTCCACATGGCCACCGGGCCGCTCACCGGGGCACCCTTCCGCCGCTGGGCACCAGCCCGACTGTGGACTGCAGCGCCACAGAGGACAGCGCCGGTTACGAAGCCGATTTCTCAGTGCGCGAGGAACCGTCGATCATCCCCTTATCTGCGGAACTCATGTGCGCAGTTTTGGACAGCCGAGTCTGGGAGGACCCCGAATTCTTGACGCATCGTGGCACAAGCACCACGGATCGTCGAACATCCCGAGGTTTCCCGGAACCGCGTGTCCAAAACTGCACACATGGGGCCGCGGGCTGTGCGATCACCTGGCTTGCCGAACCTTCACCGGCTTCTCTCCTTGACGGAAGGTCCGTTCAGCTGCCGGTTCTCGCCCGGGGCGTCCGAAGCCAAGTGAGCGCACTCAGCGTTGCGGAAACACCCGCCGACCCGACTGACGTGGGCCGATGGTCCCGGTTCAGGGGTCCTAGCATGGGCGGATGGTCGATTTTCTGGGGCTCGTCGAACGCGGTGTGGTCATCTTCGACGGCGCAACCGGCACCCACATGCAAGCACAGAACCTGGGGCCGGATGACTTCGGCGGCGCCGCCTACGAGGGCTGCAACGAGATCCTGGTGGCCACCCGGCCCGACGTGGTGACCGACATGCACCGCCAGTACTTCGCCGCCGGCGCCGATGTCACCGAGACCAACACCTTCGGCGGCTTCTCCATCCCCCTCGGCGAGTACAACCTGGCCAATCGCTGTTACGAACTGAACGCCACCGCGGCGCAGCTGGCCCGGCAGGTGGCGGACGAGTTCACCGTGGCGGACCCCACCCGGCCCCGTTTCGTGGCCGGTTCCATGGGCCCGGGCACCAAGTTCGCCTCCCTCGGCCAGATCACCTACGCCGAATTGCGCGCCGCCTACCAGGAACAGGCCCGGGGTCTCCTCGACGGCGGCGTGGACCTGCTGATGGTGGAAACCCAGTTCGACCTGCTGGGCATCAAAGCCGCCATGGCCGGGTGCCGCCGGGCCATGGCCGACGTCGGTCGTGAAGTGCCGATCCAGACCCAGGTCACCATCGAGGTCACCGGTCGCATGCTTCCCGGTACGGAGATCGGCGCCGCCCTCACCGCGCTGGACCCGCTGCATCCCGACGTGATCGGCATCAACTGCGCCACCGGTCCAGCCGAGATGTGGGAGCACCTCCGCTACCTCTGCGAGCACGCCCGGATGCCGGTGTCGTGCCTGCCCAACGCCGGGCTGCCCTCAGTGGTGAACGGGCACATGCACTACGACCTCACCGCCGAGCAACTGGCGGACTACCACCGCCGCTTCGTCAGCGACCTCGGCGTGCGGATCATCGGCGGCTGTTGCGGCACCACCCCGGAATACATCGAGCTGCTCGATCGCACCTGCCGGGTGACCCCCGCCCCCCGCAACCCCATACACGAACCGGCGGCGGCGTCGATGTACTCCAACGTCACGCTCAAACAGGACACCAGTTTCCTGATCATCGGGGAACGGACCAACGCCAACGGTTCCCGCAAGTTCCGAGACCTGATGTTGGAGGGCGACTGGGACGGTTGCGTGCAGATGGCCCGGGAGCAGATCAAGGAGGGCGCCCACCTGCTCGACGTGTGCGTGGATTACGTGGGCCGCGCCGGCGACAAGGACATGGACGAGCTCATCCGCCGATTGTGCACCCAATCCTCGGTGCCGATCACGCTGGATTCCACCGAGCCCGAGGTGATGGAGGCCGGGCTGGCCTGGATCGGTGGTCGGGCGCTGCTGAACTCCGGCAACCTCGAGGACGGCGACGGGCCGGGCTCACGGGCGGATCGGGTGTTCTCCTTGGCCAAGGAGTACGGCGCCGCGGTCATCTGCCTGCTGATCGACGAGGAGGGCCAGGCCCGGGACATCGAATGGAAGATGCGGGTGGCCCGCCGCATCCACGACCTCGCTACCGTACGGTATGGTCTGGAACCCTCGGATCTGATCTTCGACGCCCTGACGTTCCCGCTGTCCACCGGGGACAACGATCTGCGCCGTGACGCCATGGCCACCATCGAGGCCATCCGCCGCATCAAGACCGAACTGCCCGGTACGTTCACCACCCTCGGTGTGTCCAACGTGTCCTTCGGCCTGAACCCCGCCGCCCGTCACGTACTAAACAGTATGTTTCTGGCCGAGTGCGTGAACGCCGGGCTCGACTCCGCCATCGTGCACACGGGCAAGATCATGCCCCTCAACCGCATCCCCGACGAACAACGTCAGGTGTGCCTGGATCTGATCTATGACCGCCGGGACCCCGCAACCGGCTACGACCCTTTGCAGAAGCTGCTGGAGGTCTTCGCCGACGTCACCGTGGCCAAGGCCGTCAAGGCCGACCGTACCGGATGGTCTGCCCAGGAGCGACTCACGCAACGGGTCATCGACGGCGAGCGTGACGGCCTGGAAACGGACCTCGATGAGGCCATGGCCAACGGGCTGGAGCCGCTGGAGGTCATCAACGACCCCCTACTGGGCGGTATGAAGGTGGTCGGTGAGCTATTCGCCACCGGTGAGATGCAGTTGCCGTTCGTGCTGCAGTCGGCGGAGACCATGAAGGCTGCGGTGGCCTACCTGGAGGGGTTCATGGAAGCCAGCGCTGACGGGTCCTCCACCAAGGGTTCCATCGTGTTGGCCACGGTCAAGGGTGACGTGCACGACATCGGCAAGAACCTGGTGGACATCATCCTCACCAACAACGGCTACCGGGTGCACAACCTGGGCATCAAGGTGGGCATTGCGGAGATGATCGACGCCGCGGTGCAGCATTCGGCCAACGCCATCGGCATGAGCGGTTTGCTGGTGAAATCCACACTGATCATGCGGGACAACTTGGAAGAGCTCAACGCCCGGGGCCTGGCTCATCTGCCGGTGTTGCTGGGCGGGGCGGCGCTCACCCGTTCCTACGTGGAGCGTGATCTGCGAGAGGTGTACAGCGGCCGGCTGTTCTACGGCAAGGACGCCTTCGAGGGCCTGCGGGTGATGGACCGCCTGGGCGAACTGCGACGCACCGGAGAGGATGACGTGGACTTCGGCCGTATACCGACCGGTAGGGGGCTGCCGGAACGGTCACGGCTGCGGGAGGACGCCGCCAGTGCCGGAGCCACCGTGCCCCGCCGCTCCCCCGAGGTGGACCCCGACAACGCGTTGTTCACGCCACCGTTCGTCGGGTCCCGAGTGGTCAAGGGTGTTCCGCTCGATGAGATCGCCACTTACATCAACGAAACAGCACTGTTCCGTAACCAGTGGCAGTTCCGCCCCATCAACGCGGTGGACGGCGCCGGCCATGAGGCCCCCGAGACCGACGCCGACTTCAAGGACCGGGTGCGGCCCCTGCTACGGGAACAGTTGGCCATGGCCAAACAGCTGGACCTGCTACTACCCCAAGTGGTATACGGCTACTTCCCGGCCAACGCCGACGGAACCGAGCTCATCATCTGGCAAGACGGCATCGGCGGCAAGGAGCGGATGCGCTTCACCTATCCCCGCCAACGCGAGCATCCCTACCTGTGCATTTCGGACTTCTTCCGCCCGGTGGAGTCGGGGGTGGTGGACCACGCGGCGTTCCACATCGTCACCATGGGAGCGCGCATCTCCGAGGAAACGGCGGCGCTGTTCGCCGAGAACCGCTACCAGCACTACCTGCTGCTGCACGGCCTGGGCGTTGAGATGACCGAGGCGCTGGCCGAATACTGGCATCGCCGCATCCGCCAGGAATGGGGCTTCGCTGACGAAGACGGGGACTCGCTGGTGGGCTTGTTCCGCCAGGTGTTCCGGGGCGGGCGTTACAGCTGGGGGTACCCGGCCTGCCCGGATCTGGAGGACAACGCCAAGGTGGCCGAACTGCTGGGGGCGGACCGCCTGGGCATCGAGGTCTCCGAAGAAACCGGCTGGCAGTTCCAACCCGAACAAACCACCTCCGCCATCATCTGCCACCACCCCCAAGCCAAGTACTTCGTGGCCCGCTCCTGAACCCTGCCGCCTGGCTCATCGTGCTCGATGACCAACGCCACGATCCAGCCAATCACCGACCAGCCCAGGAAAAAGTTCAACACGCCGACCGCACCCCGGGCTCGTCGGCACCACTCGGCGGCGGCTCACCCGAATTTCGGAAGCGCCTGCACCAGGGTGGCCGTATCGGCGAAGAGGTCGCCCCGCTCGGCCACCCGCTCCAGCACGTCCTCGGCCAGAAAGCGCAGTTCCAGAGTTTCGTTGGCGCAGGCTTCGACCTCATCCCAACTGACCGGGGTGGATACCGTGGGGTACGGACGGGCCCGGAGGGAGTACACGCCGATGGTGGTCTTGTGGCGGCTGTTCTGGCTCCAGTCGATGAACACTTTGTGGGGCCGGATGGCTTTGGTCATCTCGCTGGTGACCCGCTTCGGTTGGCGTTTCTCCAGTAGCTGCGCCACCGCCAAGGCGAACTCCTTCGCTTCATCGTGGGTGACCGGATCATCGACCGGATTGTTGAGCGGCACGTACAACTGCAATCCCTTGGAACCGCTGGTCTTGGGCCAAGACTGCAGATCCAGCGCGGAAAGCACCTCGCGAATGTCCAGCGCCACCTGGCAGCACTCGGTCATGGCCGCCGGTTCGCCGGGGTCAAGGTCAAACACCACCAGGGTGGGGCTTTCGATGTCCGCCGCCCGGGCCATGGGGGCGTGCAACTCCAACGCCGCCAGGTTCGCAGCCCACACCACCGCGGCCACGCTGTCCAACACGCAATAGCCGATGGGCCCGCCCCGATCCCCCGGGCCCAGCGCGGTGCCCACCCAGTCCGGGCGGTGTTTGGGGCAGCGCTTCTCGAAAAAGCTGCCGGCGTCCACCCCGTTGGGAAAGCGGCGCATGGTGAGGCCCCGGTCTCCCAGGTGGGCCAGCAACACCGGGGCGATGCGGGCGTAGTAGTCGATGACCTGACCCTTGGTGAAGCCGGCCTCGGGGTACAGCACCTTGTCCAGGTTGGACACGCTCAACGTGCGCCCGTCGATCTCCACCAGCGGCATCCCCGCAGGCTAGCCAGCCGACCCTGGAGGCTGACTCCTGAGAAGTTCAGGCCGATTTGCGGCGAGGGGCCCGTTTCGGTCGGTCGGCTTCGGCCGATTCGTCGTCGCCGGCACCCTCGGCGGCGCCCTCCGGAAGCCCGGTGGGATGGCGTTTGCGGGCCGCTTTGGCCTCCGCCACCGAGGCTTCGAGCGCGGCCAACAGATCCACCACCTTGGTGGCGTTCTGGGCCACCGGCTCCAGCACGATCTCGGTCTCACCGGCGGCCTTGCGCTCGATGATGTCCATCAACTGCTCACGGTACGTATCGTGGTACTTCGCCGGTTCGAACTGGGCCGACAATGATTCGATCAGGGACTGGGCCATGGCCTTCTCGCGCTCGGTCAGCTCAACGGAGATGGCGGCCTCGATCTCGGGCAGCTCGTCCACATCGTTCAGCTCATCGGCGTACACCATGGTGTTCAGGATGAGCTTGCCCTCACGCACCCGCAGCGCCGCCACGTACTGCTTGGAACGCATCACGAAACGGGCGATGCCGACCTTGCCCGCCGTCTCCATGGCGTCCACCAGCAGGGCGTAGGGCTTGACCGCGGCCCGGTCCGGTACCAGGTAGTACGCCGAGTCATAGAACACCGGATCGATGTCGGCGAGGTCCACGAACTCCTCGAGGTCAATGGTGCGCTGCGCCACCGGCATGATCGACGCCAGCTCGTCCTCGGAGATGGTCACATAGCTGTCCCCACCCAATGCATAACCCTTGACGATCTGGTCACGACCGACCTCTTCGCCGTTGACCCCCGATACCAGCTTCTGTTTGACCCTGGAGCTGGTGTTCTTCTCAAGCTGGTTGAACGACACCGACTTGCGAGAGACGGCATTGAACAACTTCACGGGGATGCTGACCAAGCCGAAACTGATCGCACCACTCCACATCGCCCGGGCCATGCCGTCAGGTTATCCGCAACCCCAACCCACGCAAGCACGCCCCATCAACGCAGCGTGGCCCGACCCACCAGGTCCATCCCGAAGGCGGTGATGATGGCCAGATACAGCAACCCGGTGGCGGCCATCACCGCGGAGTACTGCCGTTCCTTCAACGCCGCCCAGGTGACGCCCACCAGGATCGGGGTGGCCACCGCGCAGGTGGCCCAGAACCAGCCCAACAGACCGCCGTATCCGTCGTCGATGGACCCCGAGAGGACAGAGATCATCCCGGTGGGCAGCACCATGGCCACCAGCTCCACCGGCCAGGTGGCGGCGGTCCAGATGACCAGCTCCTTCAGCGGCGCCCGGGGCAGGCCCGGCTGCACCAGATACCAATGACCCAACAGCATGGCGTCGGACACCGCGCCCAGGAACGCCGCTCCCGCCAGCAGCCGGATCATCGCCAGCCAGACCGGGCCGTCGGCATCGAAGCTGGCGCCGACCACTCCCAACGCCCCCAAGCTCGGTGCCACCAGGTCCAACCCCGGCGGAAACTCCCGAGCAGCTCCGGTGGCACGAACCCTGCCGACCCCGCCCCGCCCGCCGACCTCAGCCGCCGCCCCGGCGCCAACCTCGTCCCGGGCGGGAGCTGCGGTGCGCTCAGCGGTCGCGACAGCGGCGGTCGGGGCCGTGGCTCCCTGACGACTGATGCCCGTCATGGCCGCCACCCGGGCGCTGCGGTGGTCATGCAGTGCGCTTTGCCCCGACACCCCGGCCCGGCGCCGTTGATAGGACACCGCCAAGGCCACCAACGCCGCCCCGGCACAACCCGCCGACCCCAGATCCCGGGGCCACCAGGGCCGAAACGACAACCCGATACCGAGCGCCCCCAGCGACATCAGGGCGAAAATGAGCCGCATCAACCAGCCGTAGCCCACACCCACCAGCCGTCGTCGGGTGGTGACCCACAGGAAGAACAGTCCCCCGGTGGCCCATTGCAGGAAAACCGACGCCGCGTCGAGGCGGATCACCTCGCCTCAGGCCTCGACCACGACCAGGTTGTGATCGGCCCGGTTGAGCGGCACCGGTCCATCCTCCGTCGCCACCACGATGTCCTCCAGCCGGGCACCCCAGCGGCCGGGGACGTAGATGCCGGGCTCGATGGAAAAGGCGTGACCGGGTGCCAGCACGGTAGCGTTGCCCTCCACGATGTAGGGGTCCTCGTGCTCGAACAGACCGATGCCGTGGCCGGTGCGGTGGATGAACTGCTCCCCGTAACCGGCGTCGGCGATGACCTTGCGGGTGATGCGGTCCACATCCTGCGCCGAGGTGCCCACGGTGGCGGCGTTCACCCCGGCGGCCTGGGCCCCGAACAGCACCTCATACAGCTCCTTGAACTGCGCCGGCGGCTCGCCGGTGTAGAACATCCGCGTCATGTCCGAGCAGTAGCCGGGTTCACCCTCTTGGACCGACAGCGACCCGCCGAAGTCGCAGAGGACCACCTCGTCAGGGCGGATCACCCGGTCCGAGGCGTGATGGTGGGGCGAGGAGGCGTTCTCCCCGGCAGCCACGATGGCGAAGTTCACATGGGCGTGACCCTCCGCGATGAGGCGGCGGCTGATGTCCTCGGACACCTGAGCCTCGGTCCGCCCGATGAGGGGCACCTGTCCGGTTTGCAACTGCACCGCCACCCGATCCGCAGCTTCGCCGGCGGCGTGCAGGGCGGCGATCTCGGCGGGGTCCTTCTTGGCCCGCAGCGGACCGACCAGTTCCACGGATCGCCGCCAGCGGGCCTTGGGCATGAACCCCATCAGGTCCACCAGGTGCCGGGCCCAGGTCTGATCCCCGATGGCGGCCTCACCGGCGCCGCCGCACAGCTCGGCCACGACCGCGATCGGATCCTCGGTCTCCTCCCAGCCCCGAACGGAGAAACACCCCGGGCGTTCGATCACCCGGGCCACCTCCAGTCGGGGGATGACCAGGATGGCGTCGGCATCGCGGGGCAGGACCAACATGGTGAGGCGGGGCAGCGGCATGGCCTCGTATCCGATGAGGTACGGCAGGTCCGCCCCCACCGAGACCAGCAGCACATCCACGCCCTGCTCGGCCATGGCGGCCCGGACCCGGTCCAATCGTGCGGCGTACATGCGCTCAGGTTAGTGACCGGCCGCGCGCTGGTCCGGGGCTGCCGCCAGGGCCGACTCGACGTGGGTGCTCTGCCGGTGCCGTGACCGCGCCAGCGCGGTGTGCTGCTTGGCGGGCGTGGTAGGAGGAGCGGGTCAGCGGGGACGCTTCGACGTGGTGGATGCCGGCGGCCTGGCCGTGGTTGGCCCATTCGGTGAACGTGTCCGGCGGCACCCAGCGCACCACCGGCAGGTGCCGAGCCGAGGGTCGCAGGTACTGGCCGATGGTGACGATATCGGTGCCGATGGCGGCGAGGTCGTCAAGGGTCTGGCGGACCTCTCGGTCAGATTCCCCCATCCCCACGATGATGGAGCTCTTGGTGACCAACCCTGCTCCCTTGGCCCGGGACAGCACCCCCAGCGAGCGGGCGTAGGACGCCGAGGGCCGGACCAGGCGTTGCAGGCGGGCCACGGTTTCGATGTTGTGGTTGGCCACGTCCGGCCGGGCGTCGAAAATGAGCTGCAACGCCTCGGGATCGCCTTTGCAGTCCGGAAACAACACCTCGACCTGACAACCCGGGACCAGCTCGCGGATGGCCCCGATGGTCTGGGCGAAGGCGGCGGCGCCACCGTCGGCCAAGTCGTCACGGGCCACGGCGGTGACCACGGCGTAACGCAGGCCGAGGCGAGCCACGGCCCGAGCCAGCCGTTTGGGCTCCGCTGGGTCGAGCGGCATTGGCTTGGAGGTGTCGACCATGCAAAATCCGCAGGCCCGGGTGCAGCGCTCTCCGTTGATCATGAACGTGGCGGTGCCGTCGGCCCAGCATTCAGACAGGTTGGGGCAACCGGCCTCCTCACACACCGTCACCAGGTCGAGGCTGCGCACCAGCTTGCGCAGGCCCAACACGGAGGCGTCGTGGCGCACCGGCGCCTTGAGCCACGACGGTTTGCGAGCCCGGATGGACAGACCCTCGGTGACGCCCGCCGCCACCCGACGACGCTGCAGACCGGACGGTATGGTGGGGTCCTCCAGCAGGTCGGCACGGGGCGGGGCGAGCACCGCATCGGGCCGGATCCACGGCATTTTGAAACCCGGTGTGAGCGACACCCCGGCAGCGGTGGGGTCAACCGCCAGGCTGAAAGGCGCCAACTCCACCTTTTCGGGCCGCCAGTGCACATCCGCCCGATCGATCAGGCCGTCATCGGAGCGGTCAAGATCGGACCGGTCAGAATCGGAATGGTCAGGGCTGCCCCAACGCAGCACCGCCCGGGCCGCCACCGCCTCGACCACGGCGGGCATGGTGAGCGGTATGCCTTCGGTGAACATACTGGTGACGAACTTGTCCGCCAAGCCACAGGGCACGATGCGATCGAAGTAGGGCAACGGCTCATAGGTGACGTTGAGGGCGAAGCCGTGCATGGAACGGCCTCGTGACAGCTTGACCCCGACGGCGGCGATCTTGCGGGGACGACCGAAGATCCCCACCCCCCGCTTGGGCGCCCATACCCCTGGGTACTCGGGATCGTAGAAGCAGCCCGGCAGGCCCAGGTCCTCCAAGACGTCGATGACCAGCTGAGCCACCCCCGCCACATACTTTCGGGTATCCACCAGACCCGACGCCGGCCGATCCTGCCCACTGCGGCGGCGGCCGGGCACGTCGAGGATGGGGTAGCCCACCAACTGACCGGGCCCGTGATAGGTGACGTCACCGCCGCGGTCGGTGTGGATCAACTCGCCACCGAGCTCCTCTGGCGGAACCTTCAGATGGGTATGGTTCCCCCGCAAACCCAACGTGAAGGTGGGCTCATGCTCAAGTAACAGCAGATAGTTGCGGCCCGGCCGGCGGAACAGACCCTGCTGCAGCGCCGAGCGCGTCGCGGTAGCGCACCCGGCCCAGCCAACGAACCGCCAACATGGAACCACGGTAGTGCTCTGCGCCGGCCAGCCCGACGGGGGCCGGGGCGATCAGGTGATCTCGACGAACCAGTCGCGGGTTTCGATGATGGTCCGCACCTCGTCCAGGAACGCCGCGGCGTAGGCACCGTCGAAGGCGCGGTGGTCCCAGGCCATGGCGAGCAGGCCGATGGGCCGAATGCCGATGGACTCGGATCCATTGGCATCCGTCACCACCCACGGCTTGCGGCGCACCCCGTCGGTGGACAGGATCGCCACCTGGGGCTGGTTGATGATCGGGAACTGCATCATCGTGCCGTACTGGCCGGGGTTGGTCAGCGTGAACGTGCCGCCGCTGATGTCATCGGGGCGCAACTGGCGCGATCGGGCCCGGGTGGCCAGATCGTGGATCTCACGGGCGATGGCCCGCAGCCGTTTGCTGTCCGCCTGGCGCACCACCGGGGCCACCAAACCCTCGAAGCCCAGATCCACGGCGACGGCAAGGTTCACCTGGCCGTGCACCACCAGCTCGCCCTGACCCACGCTGGCATTGAGCAAGGGGAACTCGGCGATGGCGTCCGATACCGCCCGGGAGATGAACGGCAGATATGTCAGGCTGAACCCCTCGGCGGCCTTCCATTGATCCCGCACGCTGCGCCGGACCCGGTCGACGGCGTCGAAGTCCGCTTCCATGACGGTGAGGGTGTGGGCCGAGGTGGCCTTGGACATCACCATGTGATCGCCGGTGAGCTTGCGGATCCGGTTCAGTGGCACCCGCTCGTCCTGAGCCCGTCGACCCACGGTGGCGACTGCGGGGGACGGTTGCGGGGGGGCGGCGGGCGACGTCGCCGCGGCCGCCACCCGATGAGCCGGGGCCGAGCTCTGGGACGTCACCGCCGCAACGGGCGCTGGTGTTGCCGGGGACGGAGCCTCCGACGATGGCGCCGCGGGAAGTTGCGCGGCGCCATCGATGCTCTGCGCGTCCAGCTCGATGACGCGCTGCACGTCGCTGCGGGTGATGCGACCGCCGGGCCCGGTGCCCTCTATCGCGTTGAGGTCCACCCGGTGCTCACGGACCAGGCGCCGGACCACCGGTGACAGCAAGCGACCGTCGCCGTCGACAGCCTCTTCGGAATCCGCCGGGCTGGCCTCGGGGTTCGCGGCCGGGGCGGTCACGGGGACGGCGGGGACGGGGACGGGGACCGCGGGCGGGTCGGTCGCGGCGGCGCTCGGGACCGGTCCGGGCGCCGGCGTCGGGGCGACCATCTGGGGGGGCGCCTCGGCCGGGGTCGGCGGGGCCGGCGCGGCGGCGGCCCCCTCCCCGCTGATCACCGCGAGCACCGCCCCCACCGCGACGGTCTCACCTTCGGGCACCCGGATCTCGGTCAGCACCCCGGCCACGGTGGAGGGCACCTCGGAGTCGACCTTGTCGGTGGAGACCTCGTAGAGCACCTCGTCGAGGGCTACCGGGTCACCGATCTGCTTGAACCACTTGGTGATGGTGCCCTCGGTCACCGTTTCACCCAGTTGGGGCATCGTGATGTCGGCCATGCAACGCTGACTTCCGTTTCTGTCTCTCGAGGGTGGTTCGCGGCCGCGCCGCCTCTGCCCTAATGCAGGGAGCGTCCGGTCAGGGACATCATCGACTCGCCGAAGAGCTCGCTGATGGTGGGATGGGGTTGGATGAAATGGGCCACCTCATCAACGGTGGCTTCCCAATTCACCGCCAAGTAGCCCTGGCCCAGCTGCTCGGTGGCCCACGGTCCAACCATGTGCACCCCCAGGACCCGGCCACCGGTACCGTCGGGACGGCGTTCGGCGATGACCTTCACCAGGCCCTCGCTCTCCCCGATGATCATGGCCCGGCCGTTGCCGGCGTGGCGGTGCTTGGAGGTCACCACGTCGAAACCCTGGGCCTTGGCCTGCTCCTCGGAGTACCCGGCGAAGGCCACTTCCGGATGGCAGTAGATGGCCCACGGGATCCGCTCGTAGTCCACCGGCAGCGGGGATTCACCCAAGATGTCCCTGACCACGTTCATGCCCTCGGCGAACGCGACGTGCGCCAGCTGGGGGGTGGCGATGAGGTCACCGACCGCGTAGACCCCGGCGGTGGTGGTGCGCCCGAGGGCATCGACCTTGACGTAGCCCCGCTCGTCCAGCGCCACGCCCGTGCTCTGCAGCCCGAGATGGTCGGCGAAGGGCCGTCGCCCCACGGAGACCACAACCAGCTCAACACGTTGGCTCTCCCCGTCCCCGAAGTGCACCGTGGTCCCCGGCTTGGTGCCGTCGGAGCCGCCATCGTCGGGCGAGTGGCCGGTGACAGGCACGCCGGTGCGCACGGTGATGCCCCGACGCTTGAAGCTGCGACCGACAACGTCCGCCACGTCGCGATCACAGCCGGGCAGGATCTTGTCCATGGCCTCCAACACCGTGACCTTGGTGCCCAGGTCGGCCATCATCGAGGCGAACTCGCAGCCGATGGCCCCGCCGCCGATGACCACCGCGCTGGCTGGAAGCCGTTCAATGGACAGCAACTCGTCGGAGGTGACCACCACACGGCCGTCGATCTCGAAACCCGGGATGGTGCGCGGCACCGATCCCGCCGCCAGTACCACGTGGTCCGCGCCGAGGGTCATCCCGGCACCGTCGGCTCCGGTGACGGCCACGGTGCCGTCCGCTTGGAGCGCGCCGATCCCGTTGTAGACGGTGACCTTGCGGCCTTTCAGCAACGAACCCAGGCCGTTGCAGAGCTGGTCGATGATCTTCTGCTTGCGGGCCATGGTGACGGACCAGTCCAGTCCCGGGGCGGCACCATCGAGGCCTGTGAGGACGCCGAAGACGCCGGCGTTGCGCACATGACGGAAAACCGAGGCCGTTTCCAGCAGCTCCTTGGCCGGGATGCAGCCCACATGCAAGCAGGTGCCACCCAACTTGGCCCGCTCGACGATGGCGATGTCCAGTCCCGCCGACGCCCCGTACAGGGCGGTGGCGTACCCGCCGGGACCGCCGCCGATGACCACCACGTGATGGTGCCGCGGTCGTTGTCGCCCGTCCTGTTCCTGGTTGTCCTGTTCCTGGTTGTCGTCGCCGTCCGGCACCGCTCACCACTTCCGAGCTCAGCCCCTCGAATGGTCCCGAGGGCGCTGTCATGCTATCGGCGGTCGCCCCGCTGCGGGCGGGAACGGGGTCCGGTCCCCCTCAGCGGGCCAAGAGCAGTTGCAGGGCGAAGGCACCCAGGATGACCAGCCCCAACACGAGCGACGTGAGCAACAACATCCGGGTGCTCACCGTGGCTCCCTGGTATCTGGCTCCCGGGCATCTGGCTCCTGGGATCGAGCGGACCTATCGGCCCGACCCGCCCCCCTGAGGCGCTGGTCCATCCATTGCACCATGGTGGTCATGATCCGCTCCTGCTCCGGTTCGTTCAACACCTCGTGGTACAAACCCGGCTCCTCCATGTAGGTGATGTCCGCTGATCCGAAGCGGGGCACCAGGTTCCGGCTCGACGCCACGGGCACCGAGCGCGTCGGCGTCCCCGTGGATGATCAGCAGCGGCAACCGCACCCCGCCCAGCTCGTCGGGGAAGCGTGCCGCTCGGACCAGCAGCGCCACCCCCAGCCCGGCGGTGACCTTGCCCCGGCGCACCAGCGGATCGGCCCGGTAGGCAGCCACCACGGCCGGGTCCCGGCTGACCTTGGCGCCGTCGGGGGCCATGATGCCCAGCGTCGGGCGGACCTTGGCCATCAGACGGCCGATGGCCACCGCGGTCTTGGGGATCCCCAGCGACGGTTGCAGCGCCGGCCCGGTGAGCATCAGACCGTCGAAGTGATCAGGGTGGTCAATGGCGTGGGCCGTGGCAATGGCACCCCCCATGGAATGGCCTAGCAGCACCGTCGGCAGGGCCGGGTGACGCTCCGCGACCAGCTGTCGGAACGTCTCCAGGTCTGCAACGTACTCATCGAAGGTACGCACGAACACCGGCCTACCCGCGGACCGGCCGTGGCCCCGGTGATCGAGGGCCCAGGTGGCGTAACCGTGATCGGCGAAGGTGGTGCCGACGTGGCGGTAACGGCCGCTGTGCTCGCTCAACCCGTGAGCCACGATCACCACCGCCTCGGCTTGGCCGTCGGGCAACCATCCCCGGCCGAACAACCGGCATCCGTCAACCCCGGCGAAGGACACGGTGGCCACACGCGGGTCAGGCCTGTCGGGCGGGTCGGGCGGGTCCGGCACTCTTTGCGTGGATGCGGAGGACATGACGCTTTCTGCGGACAGCGGGCGCTTGATCAAACAACGGTCAGCAAGTGCAACCAGCATAGAAATGTCCCTGCCAACCGGACGGTACCGCGCCCATGCGGTCCCCGGCCCAAAAGCGGAGGAACCTCATGCGCATCGCCATCACCGGATCCAGTGGGTTCATCGGCACCGCACTCTCCCGCCGGCTGGCCGACGCGGGACATGACCTGCGCCGCCTGGTCCGCCGGACACCCCGAGCGGAGGGCGAGATCGAATGGGATCCCGCCACCGGTCGGCTCAGCGCTGAGGACCTCGAGGGCGTCGACGCGGTGGTGAACCTGGCCGGGGTCGGCATCGCCGACGGTCGTTGGAGCGAACAGCAGAAGAAGAAGCTGGTCAGCAGCCGCATCGATTCCACCAGGCTGCTGGCCCGCACGATGGCGGCCATGGATCAGCCCCCCTCGGTGCTGTTGTCGGGCTCAGCGGTGGGTTACTACGGGGACCGCGGCGCTGAGGTGTTGAACGAGCAGTCCGGAGCTGGGGATTCGTTCCTGGCCCGGCTGTGCCGAGATTGGGAAGCCGCCACCGAAGCAGCGCGGACCGTTGGCGTGCGAGTGGCGCAGCTGCGCACCGGGGTGGTGCTTGATGCCAAGGGCGGGGCGTTGGCCAAGATGCTGCCCTTGTTCCGTCTTGGTCTGGGTGGCCCATTCGGATCGGGTGGTGATTACTGGAGTTGGATCACGTTGGAGGACGAGGTCGGCGCCATCGAGTTCCTTCTGGAAGCGGACGTCAGCGGGCCGGTCAACCTCACCGCCCCGGAACCGGTCACCAACAAGCAGCTCACCCGGTGCCTAGCTCACGCCCTGCGACGACCGGCGGTGCTGCCCATCCCGCGGTTCGGCCCCCGCCTGCTACTGGGCCGGGAGTTGGCCGACGAGCTGCTCTTCAGCTCCATCCGGGTGCGTCCCCAGGTACTGCTGGACGCCGGGTACCCGTTTCGTCATCCGGACCTGGCCGCGGCCCTGGCGGCGATGGTGATCCGGGCCTGATTCAGCCCAGCCCAACCCAGCCCAACCCAACCAGGTCCGACCCGACCCGACCCGGCGCCGGGGCCCGGCTGGGCGGTCATTCGCTGTGACGGCGTCCGGTGACGTCCCAGATGTGATGGACGGGGTCGTGGATGACGTAGCGGGCAAAGCTGTCAATGGTGAAGCTCGCTCCGTCAGAGCGGCGACCGGGCCTCCCCCACTGCTCCGCGATGAGGGAATCCAGGCGCCCAGCGACGGTTTCAGCGGCCTCGGTCAACTCTGCCGTCACGGTCCCAACGTCCTGGGTGTCGTAGCGATCCTCGATGGCGGAGCGGTCCTGGTCCCAGTTCGGGAACAGTGGGTCGTCCTGGTCGACCATCAGGCCCAGACGCTGCTGGGTCCGCCGGTACACGTCACGCACATGGGCGGCGTATTCCAGGTTCGACCATCGATCGGGCCGGCTGCGTCCGGGCTTGATCACGCCGCTCCGGCTGAGCACCGCCCAGTCTGCAGCGTTGGCGCGCATCAGGCCAGCCACGTCGTTGGCGGCGGCAACGCTGGCATCGAAGCCGCAATCGGGACAGATGCGGTGCAGAACCCAGGTCCAATCCGCGTCGTCGGGGACGATCTCGTCGTTCATTGCCGGACAGTACGTGCGCACCCCCGATCACCGACAACGAATTTTCGGGCCGTCGGATCCAGCCCATCAGGATCGGCGATTGAGGGCCGCCTCCAGCGCTGCACCAACCCGCAGGACCGCTTCGTCCGTCATCGCCTCCACCTGCATACCGAACGGTAGGGCGAGACGGGACAGGGTTGGTCCCACCTGGTGCGGGACGGGGATGGAAATCGCCGGGAAGCCGGTGAGGTTGGCCAACCGGGTGTGTTTCACCAGTGCCGCGCCAGCCGCGGGCTCGGCGCCCTCGGCCAGCGTTGGCGGCACCGTCGAGAGCGTTGGGCCGATCACCGCGGCCACTAGCCCCAGCATCGCCCGGCATCGGGACCGCAGGCGGGCCTGCTGATCTTGGGCGTGCAAGTAGGTGCTCAGATCCAGCAGCCGACCCTGCAACAGCCGGGCCCGCACGTCCTCGCCATACTGCTCAGAATGTCGGCCGAGGGTTTCCCGGTGAACATGAGCCGCCTCGGCGAACATGATGGCGGTGGAGGCCGCGAAGCTGTCCTCGCCGGTGGGCCAGTCCACATCCACGAGCGCCCAGCCAGCGGACCGCAGCGCGTCTTCCACCTCGCGCCAGGCCGAGACGACAGCGGGAGATGCGCCCTCCACGACGGCCCGAGCCACGCCTAGCACCGCAGCGTCTCGCAGCCCGCCCAGCCCGCCTGTCGCGCCAGCCGCGTCCGACCGGACCAGCCCCACAGCGACGGCCACGGCGGTGGCCGCGGCCACATTCCGGGCCAGCCAACCCACGTGATCAAGCGACGGCGCCAGCGGGAACACCCCATCCAGCCCGATGCGCCCGTAGCTCGGCTTGAACCCCACCACCGCGCAACACGCCGCCGGGATCCGGCAGGAGCCGCCGGTGTCGGTGCCCAGGGCCACCTCGGTCAGCCCGGCGGCCACCACCGCGGCGGACCCCGAGCTGGATCCGCCCGGAACCCTGCCCGGCGCCACGGGGTTGGCGGGCGTGCCTTCGAACGCATTGATCCCGCTCACCCCGAAGGCGAACTCATGGAGTTTCACGCTGCCCACCACCACCGCTCCCGCCCGTCTCAACATGGTGACCACGGAGGCCTCCATCGTTTCGGCCGGAGCGTCCTGACGCACCCTGCTGCCGGCCCTCAGCGGTCGCCCCGCCAACGCCACCAGGTCCTTGACCGCCAGGCGCATCCCATCGAGGGGGCCTGATCCCAACGCCGCCAAGGGCTGCTCGAGCCGCCACGCCCACGGGCTGTCATCGGCCGCCCAGCGCTGTTCCGGTTCCGAAATCGACAAGGCGGAGACTTGCCGGTGCTCGCCAGCGGGCGTTGGCGCTGGCGACCCGGCCGCCCGCGCCGTCAGATCGGCGGCGACCCCGGCCATCGCTTGCACCCAGCGGTCCCTGACCTGCACTGGCACATCCAGGCCCAGGCGGTCCAAGTCGGTGTCCAAACGAGCCGCGAGCTCGGATTCACCGCTCATGACCGGGACTCCCCGTGCCGCTCATCCCTGATGCAGAAGGGTTGGGTCATCACAGCTCCGTGGGATCCACCACCCAGACGTCCTCGCCCAGCTGGTCCGTCAGACTTCGGTGCACCTTGGCCAACCGCGGGTCTTGACCATCCCAGACCAGGATGGCCTCGGCGCTGTGACCGATCAACCAGGCGTCGCGCCGGGTCATGGCAGTGGCAGCTCTGGCGGTGGTCGCCGGTGCCTTCTGCTGCAGCACAATGACCTCGACCGCCGCCCGGCACAGCTCGCCGAATCGACGCCGATTCGCTGCGCTCCAGCGGGCGTCCGGCTCCGGATAGGGCAACACCACCACCAACGGCAGCCCCGCCACCACCGCGGCCTCGGCGCCCAACTGTTCGGCGCCGAGGCGCAAGCCGCTGACCACCACCAGGTCCGGCACCAACGTGGCCTTGGCCGCCAGGATGACCTGGATCCGGGCCTGCACCCGTTGCGCCAGCGGGTTGGGGTCATAACCGCCCAGCTCAGGGGGCTGATGACCCAAGATGACAAGCCCGTGCCCGGCCACCGGATTCGCCTTCACCGGCGCCTTCCCGCTGCCCGCCGCGTCCCTATCCGTGGCTGCCGCCGTCACCGAACCAGACCGACCCGGAGCGTCCGCTGGGCCCAGCTTTTCGGGGATGGCATCACCGGCGCTGTCGGTCTGGGCCCGCATGGCCGCCACCGCCAGGCGATCGACCTTGTCGTTCCAGGGGTCGCTGCCGTGGCCCTTGACCCAGGTGAACGTCACGTCCCCCCGGGTCCGGACCAGGCCGATGAACGGCTCCCACAGGTCTCGGTTGGCCACCGGCTTGCGGGCGCTGTTGTGCCAGTTGCGGGCCAACCAGCCCTCCCACCAGCGGTCCCGGAAGCAATTGACCACGTAGGTGGAATCGCTGCGGATCTCCACGGGCCCCTCGATGGCCTCCACCGCTCGCCACGCGGCCGTGATCTCCATGCGTTGATTGGTGGAGCGGGCCTCAGCGCCGCTGCCGTACGCCCCGTCGGGCACCAGCCAAGCCCAGCCGCCGGGCCCGGGGTTCCCGCTACAGGCGCCGTCGGTGTACACCACGATGCGCTGGGGCGAGCTCACCCGGGAAGTCTGGCAGACCGGGCCGGACCTGCCGAAGGGCCGCGTCATCAGGGTTCAACCAACACCTTCCTCGGTCCACCCTCCATGCCCGCCCCTCACTCCCTGGCCCACGCTCCGTCGCCGGTCGCGCTAGCGTCGCTGGCTCATGGACCTCACCGGCGCCGCTCCGTCCGGGGAACCGGGCGGGCCCCACCGCGCCGCACCCGAGCCGGTCACCCAACGTGGTCGACGGACCAGGGCCCTGTTGCTCGAGGCCGCCCGCCGGGTGTTCGAGGAGAAGGGTTACGTCGACACTCGCATCGGGGACATCACCGCCGAGGCCAACGTGGCCCACGGCACGTTCTATACGTACTTCGAATCCAAGCACGAGCTGTTCCGTGAGGTGGTCGAGCTGATGGTGGCCGACTTCCAGGTCGAGGCCCGCAGCGTCCCGCTCGAAGGCGACGGTGCCGCGGCCCGCATCGAACGGGCCAATCGGGGTTACGTGTTGGCCTACCGTCGCCACGCCCGTCTCATGGGGGTGTTGGAACAGGCCGCCATCATGGACGCCGACGTGCGCAAGATCCGCCTCGAGGCTCGGGACGCCTGGGTCAAGCGAGCCGAGGAAGCGTTGCGTCGCTTGCAGGGCGACGGAGAGATCGACGCCCACATCGACCCGTACTACGCCGCCAACGCCCTGGGTTCCATGGTGGACCGCTTCGCCTTCGTGTGGTTGGTGCTCGGTGAACCCTTCGAGGAAGAGAAGGCGGTGGAGACCCTGACCCAGCTGTATTGCGCCGCGCTCGGAGTCAAGCGAGAGCCGCGCCGACTCGGGTGAGCGAACCGTTCTTCCTCACCGGCCACCCCGACGCCGACGCCCTGCTCGCCAAGGATCGTCTGGCGCTGTTGGTGGGCATGTTGCTCGATCAGCAGGTGCCCATCGAATGGGCTTTCGCGGCCCCGGTCCGGCTGCGGGAACGGCTCGGTTCGGGGTGGAGTGTCGAGGCCATCGCCGCCATGAGCGAGGACGACCTGGTGGCTGTGTTCGTCACCAAACCCGCGCTGCACCGCTACCCGGCGGTGATGGCCCGTCGGGTCGGTGCGGTTTGTCGAGCCATCGAGGCTGACTACGCCGGTGACATCGAGGCCCTGTGGCGCGGGCAACCAGCCTCGGAGGTCCATCGTCGGCTGTGCCGGTTGCCAGGGTTCGGTGACGAAAAGGCTCGCATCCTCATCGCCCTGCTGGCCAAGAAGTTCGACCTTCGGCCACGCGGCTGGGTGAAGGCATCCGCCCCATTCGGTGACCGAAAACCCCGCACAGCCGCTGACATCTCCTCGCCGGAGACCCTGGCCGCGGTCAGAACCTGGAAGGCAGCCCAACGCCTAGCGGGCCGCAGCAAGGCGGAATAGTCCGCGAGTAGCCGCAACCCGCCCGCGAACCGGGGCCCGGTCGATCAGTCACCCGGTGGGCGGGACTGGAACCCGATCCACTGACGGTCCAGCCAGCCGACCAGGATGGCCAGCGCCCTGGGGTCCAGCCGCAGATCGTGGGACAGCGCCCGAGATGACCCGCAACTCGGCCGAGGAGTGGGCATCAACGATCACCCGGGCGTCGAACACCGGCACATCCACGTCGGAGAGGCCGTGCACCACCATCAACGGGCGCGGGTACAGGGTCTCGGCGCAGGCCACCGCCCGCACCCCTTTGATCTGGGCGCTCCAGGCATCGAAGTTGCGGGGGTAGGCCGGATCGTGAACCACGCCCGCCCGACGGGCGAACTCCAGCAATCGGCGGGGCTGGCTGGCCCAGTCGTCGAAATCCGCTGGCGGTGCGAAGGCGATGACGCCCTTGATCAAAGGGTCACGAGCGGCAGCGCAGATGGCCAGCGCCCCGCCCCGTCCGAAGCCAGCCAGCCAGACGTCCACCACGTCGGGGTGGCGGCGCAACTCGGCCACCGCGGCGTCCACGTCATCCAGCCAGCCGCCCAGAGAGAACTCGCCCTCCGACGGACGGCAACCTCGAGCGGCGAACGCCAGACAGACCCACTCCGGGGAGGACGCCAACCGGTCCGCCAGCGCCGGCAGGGTTGCCAAGACCGCCCCCCCGGCTCCTGCCACGGAGGGGAATCCGTGGCATAGCACCAGGCCCGGTCTGGATTGACGAGCACCTGCGGGCACGGCCAAGTGTCCGGCCAGCGTGAGATCCCCCGACGGGAAGCTGATCTGCACCAAGAGATTCCGTGCGCTGACCCTCAGGCCGGGCGCTGCCCCCGCCACAGTCCGTAACCTCGGTTCCGCGCCTCCGCCAGAGTGTCCGGCCCGAAGCAGATGAACGCCTCCGCCGCTAGCAGCTCCGCCAGACGCGGGGCCTCACTGCTTGGCAGAGCGTCAATGTCGTAGACCACCTGGGTGCGTTTGTCGCCGAGGTAACGGTGGTGCTCGAAGCGGATCGGGCGTTGCATCGGGGCCATTATGCGCCGCGGAGCCCGGACCGGCACAGAACCCGCCGAAAAACCACACCATCGAAGCGAAAACGAGGTGCTCGCAGAAAACGAGGTGCTCGCAGAAAACGAGGTGCTCGCGGAAAACGACAGTGGGGAGACCCGAAGGCCTCCCCACTGCCCAGCTGTTGCTGAAAGACTGGCTGATTCGCAACCTTGCGTGTTGTGCCGACCGGGACCAGCTATCGGCCGCCGGGTTGCGGGTGACTGGCTTGGATTTGCCAGGTGGTCCAGTGGCCGAACTAGCGGCCAGCCACCTCCGAGGTCCCAATTTGTTTACCGCTCAGCTGGACCACCTCCCTTCTTCGGTAAGGGAAGTCTGCCCGACGCGCCGCCCCCTCGTCGAGACCTTTTCTGGTCAATTCGACCCGGACGGGTTCTCAGCATCCGCTGCGGTATCGATGGGGACGTCCGAGCCGGTGCCGGTGGCGTCCTCGCCGAGACCGGGTTCCAATGCTTCCGACAGGACACCGATGGCCTCGAAGTAGGCCAGCTGCGCCGTCAGCACTTCCGCCACGTGAACCGGGTTGGGGCGAAAATCGGCCACACCCCCCCGTCGCAGCACGTACCGAACGCCGTCCTGCACGTCGAGCAGCACCGGGTCCTCGTCGTCTGGCAGGTCCCCGCCGCTGCGGGCCACCCCGGCTCGATGCAGGAAATCCAGGTGCAACCGGAGGATCCGGGCCACGTCCTCATAAGAGAGCGCCGCGGTTGTCTCGTCCGGCAGGGCATCCACCACGAACGCCAGCGCCTCATCATGCTCGAAGACCTTCCGAGCCGGTTCCGGCCCCAGCCGGCCCACCGCGGCGCCCACCGCGATCGCGGCGATCACCGCTACCGCGAGCGCACCGAACACCACGAAGGCGAGCAGCATCACCGTCTCCGTCGCCGAGCGCGGTGGGCCGGAGCGAGCGGCTGGAGCCCCCGGCAAGCACACCACCGGGAACTTCAACTCGCTCAGATCCCGATGCGCTGGGCGAGCAGCTCGCGATGGTAGGTGGGGTCACCGAAGAGCAGTTCAGAGCTCTTGGCCCGCTTGAAGTAAAGGTGAGCCGGATGCTCCCAGGTGAAGCCGATGCCACCATGGATCTGGATGTTCTCGGCGGCGGAATGGAAATACGCCTCCGAGCAATACGCCTTGGACAGCGACGCCACCGACGGCAGCTCGTCGTTCAGCTCGGCGGCGCACCACATGGCGTAATAGGCCGCCGACTTGGCCGATTCGACCTCCAGCAGCATGTCCGCGCACTTGTGCTTGATGGCCTGGAAGGAGCCGATCGGCCGGCCGAACTGCACCCGGACCTTGGCGTACTCGACCGACATGTCCAGGCAGCGTTGGGCCCCGCCAACCTGTTCGGAAGCCAGCGCCACCGCCGCCAGGTCCAGCACCGTTGACCAGTCCGACCAGCCGAAGCCGGCCTTGGCCACCGCCTTGGCCTCCACGCCGTTGAACTCCAACTTGGCCTGCTTGCGGGTCTGGTCCATGGTCGACAGCGCGGTGCGGGTCAACCCCGCGGCGGTACCGTTCACGGCGTACAGACCCAGCCCACCGCCCGAGGAGCGGGCCAGCACCAGGATCAGATCGGCGGTGTGCCCGTCGATGACGAAGGACTTGGTGCCGCTGAGCTTGCCGCCGGCCTCCGTCATGGTGACCCCGGCCTCGTCCCAACGACCGTTCTCCTCGGTGAAGGCCACGGTGGCGATGGTGGCCCCCGAAGCGATGCCGGGCAGGTACTCGTTCTTGGCTTCCTCGCTGCCGCCCTGCAGCAGGGCGTTGGCGGCCAGCGCCACCGTCGAGAAGAACGGGGCGCACAGCAGCGACTTGCCCATCTCCTCCAACACCACACCAAGCTCGATGTAGCTGTAGCCGGAGCCGCCGTAGTTCTCCGGGATGATGAGCCCCTGCAGTCCGAGCTCCTCGCCCATCTGCTTCCACACGGCGGTGTCGTACCCCTCCGTGGTGTCCATCTGCTTGCGCACCTCAGCCTCGGGCGACTTGGCGTCGAGGAACGCCCTGACGACTTTGCGGAGCTCTTCCTGCTCTTCGGAAAACGCGAAATTCATGGTCAGGGAGCCTATTTGACTGCCGGAATCGACGTCGATTCGGTATGTGTACAGGTGCGTACACAGCGGCTAGAGTCGCGTCATGTCGGATTACCCGCTCGTCCCCGCAACCCCCAAGTCCGGCCACGCACCCTCCAAAACCGACCAAGCTGTGGGGCTTGCCACGATCGGCGTGCGCGAGCTGCGCAGTCAGGTCGCCACCATGGTTCGACGGGCCGCGGACGGGGAACGATTGATCATCACGGTGGACGGGCGGCCCATGGCGCAGCTCGGCCCGCTCACCCCCACCGGCGCCCCGCAACTGGCTGATCTCGCCGCCGCCGGCCTGATCGAACCACCACGGTCAGCGCCCCCCGCCGTAGCCCCCCAGCCAGAGGACCTGCCCGTCGACGTTCGCCTCGACCGGGTCATCGAAGACCTCCGGGGACGTTGAGGTCGCGCCGACATGACGATCTTCCTGGACCCCACTGCCCTGTTGCGCCGCTACGTGCGCGCAGGCGGCCACGACCTGGTCATGCAGGCAACGCTGGATCAGCACTGGTGCACCTCCGCCCTCACCCTCAGCGAATGCCAGCTGGCCCTGCGCCAGATGACCGTGTCCCAGCCCCAGTTCGACCGGCTGAACACCTCATTGCAGCGGGACTGGGCAGCCTGCTGGGTCATCCCGCTCGACGCCCGCTGCCTCGCCCGCGCCGCGCAGCTTGGTGCCCAGTTCGCGCTGCGCACCGTCGACGCGCTCCACATCGCCGCCGCCGACCGGCTGCCTCGTCCGTGTGCCTTCCTCACCTTCGATCGCCACCAAATCCCCGCCGCCACGGCCTTGGGCTTCGAGGTCATCAGCCCCCTGGCCTGACCGCTCGGCCACGCTGCGACCTCGGATCTGCGCGTTGCGGTACGCGTCGTCGCCCGTGTCTGATGCGGTAGCAGCTCTGACCAGCATCGTCGCGTCGTGCAACGAACTCGCCACGAACACAACGCGCAGATCTCCGCCGAGAAAGCCCCTGCTCGCCGGGCCCTGTTGTTGGCTGGGGGCGAGGCCGTCCTGGCGCGCGCCTCCGCCGCCACCTGCTGGGACCTTGACGGCTTCCGGCCAGGCGTGTTGCCCATCGAGCTCAACGCCCCGGCCAGCCGCGGCGGCCGTACCCGAGTGCCGGTGCGTCGGACCCGGCCGCTGGAACCGCCGGCGCTCGTAGACGGCCTCCTCGTGACGGGCGTCGGACAAACCCTGGTGGAATTGGGCAGCACGGCCCTGACCTACCACCACGTCGTCCATCAGCCCGATACTGCCGCCGGCATCGTCAGAGACCTGCTGGCCCAAGCGGGATGACAGGGGACGGCCTAGGCTCCGGCCATGGCAGCGCCGACCAACACCCTGCACTACGAGGACGCCCAGGCCCAGATCCACAAAGTGGTGGTGGGCCCCTACGAGAACAACGTGTTCGTCCTGCGCTGCAAGCAGACCGGTGACGCGGTCCTTCTGGACGCGGCCAACGAGCACGAGTTGCTCCTGGAGCTGTGCCAGAGCCTCGGTGTGCGAAAGGTGCTCGAGACCCACGGCCATTGGGACCACATCCAGGCCGTTCCCGCAGTGCGCGCCGCTGGCATTGATGTCGGCATCGCAGCCGGTGACCACGTCCTCATCAAGGAGACCTACGATTTCGTGGTCGATGACGGTGACGTGTACGAGGTCGGCAAGCTGAAGCTGCACACCATCGCCACCCCCGGCCACACCCCCGGCTCCATGTGTTTCCGGTTGGCGGGATCGCCCATCCTCTTCAGCGGGGACACGTTGTTTCCCGGCGGTCCCGGCGCCACCAAGGGCGAGCACTCCAACTTCAGCACCATCATCAGCTCCATCGAGGACCGCCTGTTGCGCCCGCTCGACGCCGGCACCGTGGTATTGCCTGGTCACGGCCTCGATACCACCATCGGCACCGAACGCCCGCACCTCGACGAATGGGTCGCCCGAGGCTGGTGACACCGCGGCCCGCTGCCTAGCGGGGCCTAGTCAACGGCCCGACCTTCAGCCCGAACAGACATTTCCACTACGGCCATAGTGCGAATTAGCATGGGGGCATGGCCGAGCCGGCGCTCTTTGAGATCGAAAACCTCCACGCCTGTGCCGACACCCGCCTCACCGGCACAGTCCCCATCCTGAATGGGGTCGACCTCCGCCTCGGCGCTGGGGAGATCCACGCCATCATGGGCCCCAACGGCTCCGGCAAATCGACCCTGGCCCAGGTGCTGCTCGGTAGCCCGGAATACCAGGTCACCAGCGGTGCGATCCGCTTCCGGGGTGATGACATCACCGATTGGGACGTGGAGGTGCGAGCCAAGGCCGGCATCTTCCTGGCGTTCCAGTATCCGCAGGAGATCCCCGGGGTGTCGGTGTACAACTTCCTCCGCCAGACCATGTCCGCCCGGCGGGGGATCGATCTGTCGGTGCTCGAGGTTCGCCTGGAGCTGATGGATTGGATGGGTCGGTTGGAGATGGACCCGGCCTTCGCCGAGCGGTACCTCAACGAGGGTTTCTCCGGCGGCGAGAAGAAGCGCAACGAGATCCTGCAGATGGCACTGTTGCGGCCCGAGGTCGCCATCCTCGATGAGACCGATTCCGGGCTCGACGTGGATGCCTTACGGGTGGTGGCCCGCGGGGTCCAAGAGGTCCGCAAGGAACGCCCGGAGCTCGCCACCCTGGTCATCACCCACTATCAGCGGCTGCTGGAGGAGTTGACCCCCGATCATGTGCACATCCTGGTCGGCGGCAAGATCGTCGCATCGGGCGGTCCCGAGTTGGCCCATCAGCTGGAAGCATCGGGTTACGAGGAGTTCCGTCCGTGAGCAGCAGCACCGACCTCACCTCCACCGTTCGGGGAAACACCCCCGGGCTCGATCCCGCCACCGGAGCGGGCCTCGGTGAGCTCGACGTTGCGGCCATCAAGGGCGACTTCCCTTTGCTCACCGACCGGTTGGAGCGCGGCCAGCCCATCGTGTTCCTGGACTCGGCCGCCTCCTCCCAAAAGCCCCGCCAGGTGCTCGACGCCATGACCGGGTACTACGAACGTCACCATGCCAACGTGCATCGCGGCGCCTACCAACTGGCCGAGGAGGCCACCGACGCTCACGAGGGCGGCCGGGACAAGGTGGCCCGATTCATCAATGCCCGTTCCTCCCGCGAGCTGGTCTTCACCCGCAATGCCACCGAGGCCATCAACCTGGTGGCGCAGACCTGGGGGCGGCACAACCTCGGCCCGGACGACGCGGTGGTGCTGTCCCACCTGGAGCATCACTCCAACATCGTCCCGTGGCAGATGCTGGCTGCGGAACGCGGCTTCGAGCTGCGTTGGATCGGCCTGTCCGAGGACGGCCAACTGGACCTCGAGCACCTTGACCGCCTGCTCGATGGCGCCAAATTGCTGGCCGTGTCGGCGGCGTCCAACGTGCTGGGCACCCTGACCCCGGTTCCGTTGCTCACCAGGGCCGCCCATGACGCCGGCGCCAAGGTGCTCATCGACGCGTGCCAGTACGTCCCCCACCACCGGTGCGATGTGCAGGCCATGGGTGCGGACTGGATCGCCTTTTCCGCTCACAAGATGTGCGGCCCCACCGGCATCGGGGCGTTGTGGGGACGGGAGGAGATCCTGGAGGCCATGCCCCCTTACATGGGCGGTGGGTCGATGATCATCAACGTCACCTTGGAGGGCTTCACTCCCGCTGAGCTGCCCCAGAAGTTCGAGGCCGGCACCCCCGCCATCGCTGAGGCCGTCGGTTTCGGCGCCGCGGTGGACTACCTCGACGCCATCGGCATGGACCGGGTCCTGGCCCATGAGCAGTCCCTCACGGCGTATGCCTTCCGTCGGCTCACCGAACGTTATGGCGATGATCTGCGCATCCTCGGTTCCAGCGAGCCGGGCCAGCGCTGCGGTCTGGCGTCGTTCGTGTACAAGGACGTGCACCCCCACGACTTGTCCCAGGTGCTCGACGAAAGGGGCGTCTGTGTGCGGGCCGGTCACCATTGCGCCAAGCCGCTGATGCGTCAGCTCGGCGTGCCGGCCACCGCCCGCGCCAGCTGGTACCTGTACAACGACCGGGGCGACATCGACGCTCTGGTGGACGCCATCGGTGCCGCCGACGGTCTGTTCGCCTGATCCCCACCCGCCGCTTTCACCATCGACCCGCGAAGTATCGACCCACGAAGTAGGTAGGACCCGTTATGGCCGGCCTGGAAGATCTGTACCGGGAGATCGTCCTTGATCACTACAAGACCCCCCGCAACCGCGGCGAGCTTGAGACGCCCCCGGCCGTTCGGGTGGAGGGCCTCAACCCTCTCTGCGGAGACGAGGTCGTGGTGTACGTGCTGCTCGACGGGGAGCTGGTGGCCGACGTCAAGATCGCCGGCCAGGGCTGTTCCATCAGCCAGTCCTCGGCATCGATGATGTCCGCCGCCATCAAGGGCAAGACCCTGGAAGAGGTCAGCCGCCTCACCCATGCCTTCAAGGGCATGCTGAACGTCGGCGACCACGGCCATGACGGCGAGGTGGAACCCCACGAGCACCCCGAGGTGGCCCTCGGCGAGATGGAAGCGCTGAAGGGCGTGATGAAGTTCCCGTCCCGCATCAAGTGCGCCATCCTGTCCTGGAACACCCTCAACCAGGCCATCGACGAAGCCTGCCAGGCCAGCCCCCGCACCTGACCAACCCGTCGGGGGCGATCCTCAGCTGTCGGCTGCACCGAACGCGGCGTACCCGTCAACCTCCACCTGGCGGGCCAGTTCCGGACCGCCGACAGCGACGATGGTGCCCCGGGCCAGGATGTGAACCCGATCAGGCTTCAATTCGTCCAACAGTCGGTGATAGTGGGTGATGGCCAGCACACCCAAGCCGTCTTCGTGGGTGGCGGCCTCGACACGCTGGGACACCGCCCGCAGCGCATCAATGTCCAGCCCGGAGTCGATCTCGTCGAGCACGGCGAAGCGCGGTCGCAACACCGCCAGTTGCAAGGTCTCGTTGCGCTTCTTCTCGCCGCCGGAAAGGTCGACGTTCAACGATCGGGCCAAAAGCTTGGGGTCGAGGCCGATGCGAGCCGCCTCGAGCTGGACCGCGGCCCCTACCGCCAGCGGGTCCCGTCCGGCGGCGCGGGCCGCTTCTTCGAGCACCTCGATCACGCTGACCCCAGCTACCTCCGTGGGGTACTGCATGCCGAGGAACAGCCCGGCCCGGGCCCGCTCCCACGGTGCCATGGCCAGCAGATCCACACCGTCGATGGTGACGCTGCCGCTGAGCACCTCGTACCCGGGCTTCCCCATGATGGCCTGGGACAACGTGGACTTCCCGGCGCCATTGGGCCCCATCACGGCGTGCACTTCGCCGGAGGCCACCGTCAGATCCACGCCCTTGAGGATCTCCTTGGATCCGACCGCCACCCGCAGGTCGCGGATCTCCAACACGCTCATGAACGGACCTCCGGGCGGTCAGCAGGTTGCAGGTCAAGGAACACCTCGTCCTCCACCACGATCACGGTGTAGGTGGGCACCGGGCGGTTGGCCGGCAGGCAGCTCGGCACCCCCGTCTCCAAGGAGAACGTGGAGCCGTGCTTCCAGCATTCGAGCTCCCGGTCCTCGACCATCACCTCACCGTCAGCGAGGGACACGTCGGCGTGGCTGCAGCGATCACCGATGGCGTAGAAGTCCTGGTCGATGCGCACCAACGCCACCCGCCGACCTTCGACATCGAAACGACGGGCCTGACCGGATTCGATATCTCCGACGGCGCAGAGCCGGATCACGCGCCACTCCCTGATGCCGCTGAACCCGCTGAACCCGACGGTGTTGGGACCAGCGTGTCAGCCCCCAGGGTGGCCTCGTTCAGCTTGGCGTCGATGTGGGCCGCCACCTGCGCCTCCACGGCAGGGTCATTGAGGCGGGTGGCGACCTCCTCGAGGAACCCGCTGACCACCAGCCGCTCCGCCACCCACGGCGGCAGGCCCCGGCTCTCCAGGTAGAACCGCTGATCAGCGTCAATGGGGCCCACGGTGGAAGCATGGGAGCACCTGACGTCGTTGTTTTCGATCTGCAGGTTCGGCACCGACTCCGCCCAGGCCTCGTCGGACAGCTTGATGTTGCGGTTGGTCTGGAAGGCGTTGGTACCGCGACCCTCGGGCCGCACCCGGATCATCCCGGAATAGACCGAATGGGAGCGGTCATCGACCACGCCCTTGAACGTCAGCTCCGACATGCAATCCGGCGCCCGATGGTCTTGCAACGTTCGGAAGTCCATCATCTGGTCACCGTTGGCGAAGTACAGCGCCGCCAGGCGGGCCGATCCCCCGCGGCCCAGCATCCGACAGTCAACGCGCAACCGGGCGTAGTGGCCACCGAACGCCGCCGCCGTCACCTCGATGGTGGCCTGCTGGTGGGCCTCGGCCACCACCGTGGCCGTCTGGAACGTGGCCAACCCCAGGTCCTGCACCACGGAGTACCGCAACCGGGCGTCGGGTCCGGCCGACAGCTCAACGACCGGTGCCAGCCAACAACGCTGGTCGTCACTGCGTTGCTGGTGAACCACGCTCAGCTCAGCGCCGGCCTCGGCCCGCACGATCAGGCGGGAGAACGCGGCCGCCGCTGGACAGGATCCCCATTCAGCCACCACGAAGGGCCGCTGCACCCGTACCCCTCTTGGCACCAACAACAGCAGCGGTGAGGCCGAAAAGGCGGTGTTGGCCAGGACCAATGCATCGTCACTGTCACCGAGCACCCGGCCCAGTTGCTCGCCGCCATCAGGCTGATCGGCCAGCGATCCGAACCGCACCCCGAGACCCCCCACTACAGGGTCCAGCCACAAGCCGCTCAACCGACCGTTGACGAGCACCGCCAATCCTGCTGGCGAATCCACCGCACCGGCGAGGTCAAGGGGGGCTTCCTGGGCCGCCGCGTCGGCCAGGGCGAAGCTGCGGGGTTCCAGCTGATCGACGCGGCTGTAGCGCCAGATCTCCTCTTCGGTGGAGGGCAGCGCCGCCTCGGCAAAGGCCCGGGCCGCCTCGTCGCGGCGTGCTCGCAGCCACGACGGGCCATCTAGGGCGGCCGCGGTGGCAGGGATCAGCGAACTCACGGTTTCATCACCTCGGACCAGCGGGTTTAGCGGGCAGCGGGGCGGCGCTCCGGTGAAGATCCACCGCCGACCAACCCGGCCGAATTACACCTATGAGCGTAGTGTAAAACAGCTTCGCACCGGTAACGGGCAGGTCAGGCCAGCAGGCCGAGGAAGGTCACATCAACCCGCCGGTGCAGCGCCCGGATCAACGCGGTGTCACCCTCGCTGAGGGGGGCGAACGGTCCCCGGCCACGCACCGCGATTCGGGCCACATCGCAGCCCTCGGCCACAAGCACCTCGGCCACCGAATCAGCGCGAGCACGCGACAGCCGGAGGTTACCGCCAAGATCACCTGCCACGTCAGTGTGGCCCTCGATCACGACCGAAGCCCACGGATAGTCCTCGAGCAGGCCGAGCAGCTCATCGAGGGTGTCGCGCTGGTCGACCGACACCGCCGCGGCCCCAGGGGCAAAGGAGAACCGTCGTTCCCAACGCACGCCGTCGGCGCCGTCAGGGTCGGCATCGGGATGGATGCAGAGATCGCCCGTCACGGCGTCCGCTCCGAAGCAGCGGACTGCCGCGCGTCGGACCGACTGGGCCCTGATGGCCGTCGACACCGCTCCACGAAGCTCCAACTGGTCCCCATCAAGGACCCCAACATGGGGCTGACCGTGGCCCAGGCCGGCTCGATGCACCCACACCGACGCAGGGTGATGGGACATGGTCCCAAGGGTTCGGACATGGAAGGGCGACGAGCTATCGAAAGGCATCGAAGCCGCATCCACGACGGTGCTCATCCGGGCCGTTCCAGCCTGGTCGCGCCCTCTGCCATGGCTGCGGGCGAGGGCCGGACCATGGAGCAGACCCACGCTGCGCTCCACGCCCCCATGAGCCCGAGGCGGTGGGAGCAGGCTCTTTGCCCTTGAGACTGCCGGGATGGTCAGGTGGGTGACCTGGGTGAGGGTGCCCGTCGCGGTCCGAATGTCGCCGCCCGTGCCCTGGCCGTTGGTCTCGGCCTGCTGGCGTGGGGCGGAAGGCTGCGGTCGGCCCAGAACGACCCCGGCCCCACCGTGGAGGAGCGGTCGCTGGAGATCGTCGGTCACGGGGCCGACTCCGGCGGCGGCGAGGGCCAGACCGAGGGCGGCGACGCACTGGTCCACGGGGCGGGGACTGTCAGGGTCCAGCACTTCGAGCGTCCCGGCCAGACACAACGGCTCGAACCGTGCCCGGCCCACCAGCGCGGCCACCGCGCCGGCGACGCGGTCCTGGCCCGAGCGGGAATCGAGCGCGGCGTTCCAGTCGGCGAGCGCGGCATCATCAACCGCCGCAACTCCCACGGAGCCCGCCAAGGCCGGGAGCGGGCCCCCAAACCGTCCCACTGCGCACACCCCGGGCGCCCCTTCCCCGCCAACCAAGGCCAAGATGGCGGACCCGGCGCTGGAGTTGTCGATCCACAGCAGCCCACCGGTGCGGGGCCGGTGCAGGACCGCCGGCAGCGACGTGACGGTGAGCTTGATACCGGAAACCCAGATGCCGCTGCGACGGGCGGCCCACGCTGCAGCGGAGAGGTCCTCTCGCCGGCAACCCACCACCCGTACCATCGCCTCCCGGCCAAGATCTGCTTCGCTGCCGAGCGGCCGCTCGATGGCGGCGACGGACCACACGGGGTCCTCGCGGTAGCTCTGGCGCATGGCGTCCACGGAGCGGGCCACCTCAGCGGGAACGCCGGTCTCGGGCCAGTTCGCCAAGGTCCAGTCCGCCAAGGTCAAGACCTGCACCCAAGCATCCGCCGGCTGCAAGCCCACAAATGTTGGCACCCCGCCGAGGCGCAACTCGCGCCACAGTTGGCCCAGCCGCTGGCCCAGCGCGGCGTTGTCCTGCACCCGGCCGTCCACCACCACCCCGACAGGCAGATCGGCCTCGGCAGCGTCGATGACCAGCAGGCCGCCCGTCGACGTGCCGCGAGCGGACTCGTCCGCGCCGGGGGTGGTCGTGGTCGCACCGGCCTCCAGCACCACCACCCGGGCGACGCCATCGTCAAGTGTCAGGCCGGCAAAGCGGGCAGGGGCGTGGCGGCCGAGCGTGCTCATCGCCGGCCACGGTAGGAACCGGGACCTGTTCCCCAAATGTGGCGATGGTCCCCCGAGCCGGATCAGCCGCTGTCAACAAGCCCGATCCCGGTGCCGGTCAGCGACGGAAAAGGCGCCGCCAACGTGGTTGCCGATTGCGAGCCCGTTCGGCCTCCACCTCGGCCAGGATTAACGGGCCCACGGCGTTGACGATGTCCTCGGCCTCGTCAAGCAGGCGCGCCACCGACGCGTCATCGCCGCCCAGGCCCGGGGGCTCCGCCGGCGTCGGGGGCGTGACCAGGGTGCCGTGCTTCCAGTTCACGTCAGCCAAACGGCGTTCGTACTTGTCGCAGAGATCAGGGCAGCGCCAGGGGGCCTCCGGCGCCAAGTCCAGATTGCACTTCCGCACGGACTCACCGCCGGCGTAGGTGCGGGACTCGAAGTTCTTACACTCCTCCCGCATCGGCATCAGCCCACGCTGCCTTCCATCTGCAGCTCGATGAGGCGGCTCCATTCGACGGCGTATTCCATAGGCAGCGTGCGGGTGACGGGCTCGATGAAACCGTTGACGATCATGCCCATGGCCTGCTCCTCGGAGAGGCCGCGGTGAGCGCAGGTAGAACAGCTGCTCATCGGCGACCCGGCTGACGGTGGCTTCGTGGCCGATGACCGCGTCTTTGGCGCCGATCTCCATGTACGGGAACGTATCGGACACCGAGTGGTCATCGAGCAGCAGGGCGTCACACTGCACGTGGGACTTGCAACCGTAGGCACCGTCCTCGACCCGGACCAGACCCCGGTAGGACGTGCGACCGCCGTCCTTGGAGATGGACTTGGAGACGATCTTGGACGTGGTCTCCGGTGCGGCGTGGGTCATCTTGGCGCCGGCGTCCTGGTGCTGACCGGCCCCGGCGTAGGCCACGCGTCAGCACCTCACCGGAGGCCTTGGGTCCGACCATGACCACCGCCGGGTACTTCATGGTCAACCGGGAGCCGATGTTCCCGTCAATCCATTCCATGTGGCCCTCCGTCTCAACCCGGGCACGCTTGGTGACCAGGTTGAACACGTTGTTGGACCAGTTCTGGATGGTGGTGTACGTCACCCGGGCAGACGGTTTGACCACGATCTCCACCACTGCCGAATGCAACGAATCCGACGTGTAGACCGGCGCCGAGCAGCCTTCGATGTAGTGCACCTGCGAGCCCTCATCGGCGATGATCAGGGTCCGCTCGAACTGGCCCATGTTCTCCGCGTTGATGCGGAAATAGGCCTGCAGCGGCATGTCCACCTCGACCCCCGGGGGCACGTAGATGAACGACCCGCCGGACCACACCGCTGAGTTCAGCGCCGAGAACTTGTTGTCGTTCGGGGGGATGATCTTGCCGAAATAGGGGCGGACCAGGTCCGGGTACTCACGGACCGCGGTGTCCATGTCGCAGAAGATGACGCCCTGTTCGGCCAACTCGTCGCGGTTTCGGTGGAACACGACCTCGGACTCGTACTGGGCGGTGACCCCCGCCAGGTACTTGCGTTCGGCCTCGGGGATGCCGAGCTTCTCGTAGGTGGTCTTGATGGCGTCGGGGAGGTCCTCCCACTTGTCCACCTGCCCACCGGTGGGCTTGATGTAGTAGTAGATGTCGTCGAAGTAGATCTCGGACATGTCCCCGCCCCAGTTCGGCATGGGCCGCTTCTGGAACTGCTTGAGGGACCGCAGGCGGAACTGCTTCATCCAATCCTGCTCGGACTTCATCCACGACATCTCGTTGACGAGGTCCTCGTTCAGGCCGCGACGAGGCTTGAAGACGTAGTCCTCCTCGTCGGACCAACCGAGCTTGTACTTGGAGAGATCGAGATCGAACTCGGTGTTGGCCATGACCGTGGCTCCTGACCGTGGCTGGACCGGGCGCACCGACTGCGACGTCACAAAGCTGGCATCCGCCCCGAGAAGGGGGCTTCGGCGAGGCTCGGGTACGGTACAGCGACGGGTCGCTCCGGGAATTTCTCCTACGACGATAGTAACAAATCGTGGCCCGTCCGCCATCGCCCGTCAGCGCTCCACCTCCTGCCAAGGTCCGTCCGTCCCCGAGCGGAGCCGTCATGCACGACGCCGAACAATTCCGCTACGAGCCGGCCGTCGAGCCTGCGTCAGAGGATCCCGAGAAGGAGAGGGCGGCTGTGGCCGAGGACCTGCCAACCGACGCCGAGGCCGCGCCCGACAGCGGGTGGGTTCCCGAGGCCAACGTCTTGGGCGCGCGGCTCGATGCCGGATTGGCGCTGCTGACCCGAGACGGGTTGATCCTCTGGTGCAACCGCTCCTTCGAACTGCACCATCCGGGGGGTCCGTGGGCCGACCACAATGTGCTGGACCTGCATGATCCCCACGATCCGGTGTACGAGAGCGCCGCCGCCCTGCGCCTGGAGAACGAGCCGGACGCCGAGTACCGCTTCGAACGAGAGGTCGCAGGTCGGGTGGTGCGCTATTGCCTGCGACGCTTGCTCCCCCCCGACACCCAGCCCGAAGCCACCCAGCCCGAAGCCACCCAGCCCGAAGCCACCCAGCCCGAAGCCAATCAGCGGCATGGGCAGACCGCCGATCAGCGGCACTTCCTGCTGGAGACCTCAACGACCACCATCACCACAGCGGGCGTGCGGCCGGGGCCATTCCCGGAGGCCTTGGTGGCGGCAGATGGGGCGATGCTGGCGGTCAACACGGCCATGGCGGAGCTGATCGGGGAACAGGTGGGCTCCCTCATCGGGCGACCGTTGACGGACTTGGTCGACACGGCGGATCGGGCCAGGGTGCTGACGCTGCTGTCAGACACGGCAAGAGCCGGCGCGACCGCCGTGGAGGCCTTGGAGGTCCGGCTGGCACCGGTCGAGGGGATCGCGCTGTGGGCCGAGTTGGTGATGGTGGCCGGTCCGGGCGCAGGCGAGGGATCCGGCGGGTCGGCGGGCGGATTCGGCGCTGGGCCCCAACCGGTGCTGGTGCAGGCCCGTGACATCACAGCCCGCAAACGCGACGCGCTGCTCTTGCAGGAGGTGTTCGAAGCGGCCCCGCTGCCCTACGCCCTGGTCGACACCGTCGGGGTGGTGGTCGGGGTCAACCCGGCTTGGCGTCAGAGACTTGGTCCACGCCATGGCCCTGGGCGGCCGCTGACCGACGCCGTCGCCGAGGAGAGCCGCCAGCAGCTCGCCGACCTGCTGGGCCGCGGTGGGATGGGTGACGCCGCCGGCCGCGGGGACCAGGCCGCCGCGCCAACCGGCACCGTTGTCCCCACAGGGCCCCGTGCCACCGGGTTCGAGCTGGTCACGCTGCTTGAGTTGGCCGAGGGTGGTCCCGCTCTGGCCCGGTTGCAGGCCACCGCCCTGCATGATCTCGACCAGCAGGTGGAGCGGCTCTTGGTGTCCCTCGACGACCTCACGGCCCACGCGCTGGAGGTCGAAGCCGCCCGCCGGGTCTCCGGGCAGATTCGGGCCACACTCGACGAACTGGATCTAGCGGTGGTCAGCCACGACAGCCAGGGTCGGGCACAGGAGCTCAACCTGGGCGCGGTGCGATTGTTTGGCGACAGCGCCGCGGACCTGATCGGCTGTGGGCCGCTCCCTCCGGGGTGGCACGCCCGCCGCCGGGACCAGACCCTGCTAGCTGACGCGGACCATCCGCTCGCCCGGGTGCTCGCCGCCGGGGGACCGCTCGCCGCCGCCGACGTGCTGTGGTTGGCACCGCAAACCGGGCCAGCGGAGCCAAACGAGGACGACCTGGAGCCCCCCACCGCCGGCACCTGCTATTTGGTGCGGGCGCGAGCCGTGACCCAGCTCCGGCCACCGCGCCGGCTGGGAGCCGTGGTGGCCTACGCCCAGATCGAGGACGCCGAACCGGCCGAGTGAGGCGGCGGGGTAAAATGCTCGCCATGCAGACCGCGCCGCTGTCCCCGCTGGCGCAAGGGCAGCGCTCAGGTCCTTCTCGTCCCTGGCAGGCGCCGGCGCTGGTGGGTGGTTCGGCAGTGCTCGGGTGCCTGTTGGCGGGCTGGTGGGATCCGTCCGATGGCGGTCCGGCGCTGTGCCCGATCCGAGCCGCTACCGGCTTGGATTGCCCGGGCTGCGGCATGACCAGGGCGGTGGCCAAACTCGGCCGGGCTCAACTGTCCACGGCCGCCGATTACAACCTTGCCCTGGTGGTGGCCCTGCCGCTGCTGGGCTATCTGTATCTGCGGTGGTTGGCCGGCGCGTTCGGTTGGGAACTGCCGCAGATCGGCTGGAATCGCTGGTGGGCAACAGCGTCAATGGTGGCCGCAGTGGCTTTCGTGGTGCTGCGCAACCTGCCGGTGGGGCCCGGGCGATACCTCAACTCGGACCCAGCGCTTCGCTGATAGCCCGGTGAGCGTCCCACGCTCTCCAGACGGTGCAGGGTCAGTGAAGGCGGCGCAGATCGGCGCGATAGCGCTGGACACGGTTGATGTAGTGCTGCACCGACTCCTCGATGTCCTCGCGTTTGGCCGCCCCCTCCTTGATGATGCACGGCACGCCCACCGCCAGCGCCCCGGGAGGGACCTGTCGCCCAGGCGGCACCAGCGCGCCGGCGCCGACCATGGCCCATTCGCCCACCACGGCCCGTCGCAGCAGAATCGAACCGGACCCCACCAGAGTGTGGTTTCCGATGTGAGAGCCCTCGATGTGGGCCAGGTGACCGATCACCACGTCGGAACCGATGACCGTGGGGTGCTCGATCCAGGTGTGGATCACCGCCCCGTCCTGCACCGAGGTCCGCTCGCCCACGGTGATCGGGCCATCGTCGCCGCGCAGCACCGCCGAGGGCCACACCGAGCTGAGGGCGCCGATGGTGACGTCGCCGATGATGGTGGCGTCGGGGTGGATGAAGGCGTCAGGGTGGATCTCAGGTTCGAGCTCACCGAGGGCATAGATGGCCATGAAGGGTGCGGTGCCCGGGCTCAGTCGTTCTTCGCGAAGGACCCGTAGGCACCGGTGTAGAACAGCAACGGGCCGACGTCGCGATCCTCGGCGTCCATCTCTTGAACCGCACCGACCACGATCCAATGGTCACCGCCATCGTGAACCGCGTGCACCGTGCAGTCCATCCACGCCAGGCAACCGGCTAGCCGTGGCGAACCGGTGATCGGCGCCGGCTCCCAGTCCACTCCGGCGAACTTGTCTTCCGCCTTGGACGCGAACGTGCCGGTCACCGCCTGCTGATCAGCGGCCGCCACGTTGACGCAGAACGAACCGGACCGTTCGACGGCCGCCCAGGACGCGGAGGACTTGGTCGGCAGGAAGGCCACCAGCGGGGGGTCGAGGGACACCGACGTGAAAGAACCCACTGCCAAGCCCACCGGGCGTGAATCGTCCATGGCGGTCACGATGGTGACCCCGGTGGGAAAGCGGCCCAGCACCTTGCGGAAGTGGGCCGGGTCGTTGGCGGGCGGACGGTGGCTCATGGCCGCACCCTAGGCCAGGCGGGGAGCCGTCATCGACACCTCTGGACGCTCCCCGCGCCGGCGCAAAGGGGTCAGTCGGTCAGCGCCGGCCAACTCAGCCGGAGCCCCTCCGAGGCGGTGATCACCGACAAGCCCTCGCAGCGACTGGCGGCCCCGGCGGTGAGCGCCCCCAGGTGGTCCATGGTGGCGTCGTCGTGCATCGGATCATGGTGAAACAGGGCCAGCGTGCGGGCACCGGCCTGGCGGGCGACCTCCACCGCGTAGGACAGGGTGGAATGGCCCCAGGTGGCCTTGTGCACGAACTCCTCGTCCGTGTACTGCGCGTCATGGATGAGCAGATCGACGTCCGCCGACAGGGCCAGCACAGCCTCATCGACCACCCATGGCCCGAGGCCGTCAACCATGCGGACGTCCTCGGTTGGCGGTTGCTGATGATCAGGGATGTATGCCACCGACACGCCCTGCCACTCGATCCGATACCCAACAGTGGCACCGAGGTGAGGCACCCGAGACGCGGTGACGACCAGCCCACCAGCAGGGAACGGTTGGTCGCAAACCACCTCGTGGAGCCCGGCGATGCCCACCAGCTGCTCCCGACCGACCGGGAAGAACGGCGGTCTGATGCAGGAATCGATGGCACCCTCGAGCGTCATGTTGCACCCCGGAGCCGGCGCATGCACATGCAGCGTTGTCGAAGCCGCCAGGGCCGGAGCGAAGAACGGCAGGCCCTGCACGTGATCCCAGTGCAGGTGGCTGACGAGCGCGTTCGCCGTGTACGGCTGGCCCTTGGTGAGGGTCTCGCCGTAAACCCGCACGCCGGTGCCGAGGTCCAACAGCAGTGGGTCGCAACCGGGGGCCTCGACCACCACCGAGGAGGTGTTCCCGCCGTAGCGGCTGACATGGGGCGAGCAACAGGGCGTGGAGCCGCGCACCCCGTAGAAGGTGACCGATAGCTCGGGACGAGGCCGGATGCCCATCGGCGAACGGTATCGAAACCATCGCCCACCGAGAAGCCGGTGTGACACTTTGCACACATCTATGGCCCAGGTGGGCGACGGCTCGACTAGCGTTCCCCTCCGATGGAGGCCTCCGCGGTTGCTGACCAGATCTCCCCGTCGCGACCTTCCGGCGCGGCCCCCGGGCTACCCGACGGGCTGGTGGCGGTGGTCAAACGGGACTGCCCGACCTGCGAGCTGGTGGCTCCGGTTCTGACGCAGCTGTCCGCCCCCGGCAACGTAGAAGTGCTCACCGTCTACTGCCAGGACGATCCGGCTTTCCCCGAGGGCCTGGTCGGGGTGATCGATGATCGGCAGCTGGCGATGTCTTATCACCACGGCATCGAGACCGTGCCCACGTTGTTGCGGGTGCGGGACGGGCGGGAGACGCAGCGGATCGAGGGTTGGTCCCGACCGGCCTGGGAGACGTTCACCGGCCGCGCTGACCTGGGCCCCGGCCTGCCCGACTACCGGCCCGGCTGCGGGTCCCTGTCGGTGGATCCCAACCTGGTCGACGAGCTGCGGGTGCGGTTCGAGGGCGGGCGGCTGCGCTCTCGGCGGTTGCAGCTGGCGGTCCTCGAGGACGAGATGGAGGCCCTGTTCGAACGGGGCTGGAGCGATGGTCTGCCGGTTGTGCCGCCCACCGAGGCCCGGGTGCTTGCCATGTTGGAGGGCACCCACCGAGCCCCCGACGAGGTGGTGGCGGTGGTGCCGCCGCTGCTCGCCCCCGCCACGGTGGAGAAGGTGGCCATCAACGCGGTCCTGGCCGGCTGCACCGCGGAGTACCTGCCGCTGGTGCTCACCGCGGTCGAGGCCGCCTGCACCGACGTGTTCAACATCCACGGGCTGTTGTGCACCACTTATTTTTCGGGGCCGTTGCTCATCGTCAACGGCCCGCTCTCACGGCGCATCGGCATGGCCAGCGGACATAACGTGCTGGGCCAGGGCAATCGCGCCAACTCCACCATCGGCCGGGCGTTGCAGCTGGTCATCCGGAACGTGGGCGGCGGCCGGCCCGGTCGTGATGGGATTGACCGAGCGGCGTTTGGGGCCCCCAGCAAGCTCGGCTGGTCCATCGCGGAGAACGAGCCTGACCTGCCGCCGGGCTGGGTGCCGATGTCCGTCGAGGCCGGCCACCTCGCTGACACGGACACCGTGGCCCTCTTCGCCGGGCACGGACCGTCGGCGGTGGTGGATCAGCTATCGCGCACCGCGGACTCGCTGATCGAGGCATTCGCCCGCAAGGTGTCCTCGAACTTCGACCCCAAGTTCTTCGCCCGTCGGATCGACAACATGCTGCTGGTGATCGGGCCCGAGCACGGCCGGGTGTTCGCCGACAGCGGCTGGGACAAGGCCCGGGTGAGGGCAGAGCTAAACGCCAGGGTCATCGACCGGGGCGGGAAAGCGGCGCCGGAGCCTCGCTGGGACAGCCCCGCCATCGTCTTCGCGGGCGGCGACGCCGGGCTGTTCTCAGCCTTGATCGAGGGCTGGGTGTCCGGCCCCACCGGCAGTCAGATGGTATGCCGTGCCGTCAGCGGCCCCGAGGGGGCACACTGAGCATGCGCGACCAGGTATCCGCCGAACTGTTTGCGCCTCCAGTCACATTCCAACCCGTCAAGGAGCTTGCATGAGCCCACCGACAGGGATCACCCTGCTGGATCCCACCAACGAGACAACCCCGGTGATCCGGTCCCGAACTGAACGGGCCGCCGCCATTGAAGGCATGACCGTGGGTCTGCTGGACATCTCCAAGCCGCGGGGGAACGTCTTCCTCGACCGGCTCCAGGAGTTGCTCGAGGGTCGCGGCTTCAATGTCCGCCGCTACGCCAAGCCCACGTTCACCAAGCCGGCTCCGGCCGACTTGCGCCATCAGATCTCCCAAGAGTGCAACCTGGTGATCGAGGCCCTTGCCGATTGAGGCAGCTGCACGTCGTGCAGTGTGCACGACACCGTTGACCTGGAGATCCGTGGCATCCCCTCCGTGTTCGTAGCGTCGGAGGTGTTCATCGACGCCGCCGTGTCCCAAGCCGACGCCCTGGGCTTGGACGTGGCCCGGGTGTTCGTCCCCCACCCCATCCAGGACCGCACCGACGAGGAAATGCGGGCCATGGCCGACCAGGTGGTGGATGACCTCCTGAGCCGGCTGCGGGCTAACTGAGCTGTCGGTCCCTGGTGGTTCCTGCGGGTCCGGGCCGAGTCGGTCTGGACCCGCACGATCATGGGGTCGAGGTTCCGGTTGAGGACGCTCAGGGGAGGCGGTAAGCACCCTCCACAACGCGCGCCAGCCCGTCAGTCAGGACGGTCAGGGCCACCCTCAGGGCGCGCTCGGGGTCATCAGGCCAGCCCATGACCCGGGCCAGCTCCGTGGCGGAGACCGGACCGGACCGGAGCGCGGCCACCAACTTCCCCCGTCCCTGGCGGTCCGAGCCCGCGAAACGGGATTGGCCGCCACCAACTCCGGCACTTCCCCTGGCCGGGTCGCCCTGTGATTGACCCTCCTGCCGCGCAGTCGACGCCGGATCACCAGACCCGCGGGGCAGATCGGGCCGTTCGGTTCGAGTCAGCGACCACGCGCACCAGGAACGAACGGGGCAGGAGCCGCAGTGTGGTTCCCGACTCTGGCACTGCAGCGACCCCAGATCCATCAGCGCTTGGTTCCAGACCCACGCCTGCCCCGCCGGCAGCGCTTGATCGGCCAGGTGCTGGGCCTCGGCGCGGTTCAAGGGACGGCCCTCAGTGCGTGCCAGCACCCTTGCCACGTTGGTATCGAGCACACCGACATGGTCCTCGAAGGCGAACGCGCTGACGGCCCGCGCCGTGTAGGCGCCAACACCCGGCAAGGCCAAAAGTTCACCCAAAGCGCGCGGCAGGTGGCCATCGAAACGGGTGGCGATCGATTGCGCCGCTCGCCAAAGGTTGAGTGCCCGCCGGTTGTAGCCGAGTCCGTGCCATTCCTCGATCACCTCGCCGGCGGTGGCACCGGCGCATGCCTCGACGGTGGGAAACCGTGCGAGAAACCGGTGATAGCGGGGGATGACCCGACTGACCTGGGTTTGCTGCAGCATCACCTCGGCCACCAGCACCGCCCAGGGATCACGGGTCTGCCGCCAGGGCAGGTCATGCCGACCGCGTCGGGCGAACCAGGCCAACAGCTCCACCGAACCGCTCATCACGTGTGGCGACGGCTCCACCACGGATAGTGATATGTGATCTTTGTCACTACGTCGAATCCGCGTCGATTCGCCCTTACCTCCGGTCAGGTCACTCTTCGTGGTCGAACTTGGATTGAAAGTCACGCTGGGTGGAACAACGTCGGCGGGATGAAGGCCTTGACGGGTGGGATGTCGCCGGTCCATCGCTCCACCTCCACCAGGCAGCTCTGCGCCGCTGGCGCCTGGGACAAGCCCGACGACGGCCTGTCCGCGGTCAGCACGTTGGGGTTGCCGTGCACGCACATTGCCGTCGGGTCGCCACCGACCAGCGGGTCATACCAGGCCCCGGTGGGCAGCATCACAACCCCCGCCATCAGCCCCTCATCGACGCTGACGGCCGCCAAGCAGGCGCCGCGGTCGTTGAACACCCGCACCAGCTGACCCTCGCTGAGGCCACGATCTGCCGCGTCCCTGGGAGAGATGGTCAGCACCGCCCGCCCGTCGGGAGCCTTGGCGGCGACGGAGACCCGACCGAAGTCCAGTTGGCTGTGCAAGTTGGTGGGCGGCTGGTTCGACAGCAGATGCAACGGGAACCGCCCGGCCAGCGGCGATCCCAGCCACTCCTCAGGCTCCAGCCAGGTCGGAGTCGGCGGGCAGTCAGCCACCGCAAATGCCTCCAGGACCGGCGAGAACAGCTCGATGCGTCCCGATGACGTCCGCAAGGGTTGCCCTTCCGGATCGGTGCGAAAGGCCTCCAGCAACACCCGAGGCCGGGTTGGCGTGGCCAGCTCCACTACGCCACGACGCCACAGCTCCTCGAACGCCGGAAGCTCGGCGGCACCGGCTCGGCCAGGCTGGCGGGACTGCTCCCACAGCTTGCGGAGCCAGCCCATCTCGTCGAGACCCTCGGTGAATGCCCCACCGACACCAAGGCGCTCAGCAAGCATGGCGAAGATGTCGTGGTCGGAGCGGCTTTCTCCAAACGACGGCAGCACCGCCGGCATGGCCACCACGGCGCCGGTGAGGGGGGAGGAGCCGATGTCGTTGCGCTCAAGCACCGTGTTGGCCGGCAGCACCAGATCCGCGTGGCGGGCGAGGGCGTTCCACACCTGCTCGTGCACGATCACCGTCTCCGGCCGTTGCCAGGCCCCTACCAGCCGGCCAAGGTCCTGATGGTGGTGGAACGGGTTGCCGCCACACCAGTACACCAAGCGGATGTCGGGGTAGGTCCAGCTGACCCCGTCGTAGGTGAACGGCGCCCCGGGGCTGGTGAGCAGGTCGGTGATGCGGGCGACGGGGATGAACCGATCAACCGGGTTGGGGCCCACCGAGGGCCGGCTGAGCGCCGCCGTGGCCTGCGAGGAGCCGACCCGGTTGACCGACCCGTAGCCCAACCCGAACCCGCCGCCAGGGGTGCCGATCTGGCCCAGCAGAGCGGCCACGGCGATGGTGGCCCAGTACGTCTGCTCCCCGTGACGGGAGCGCTGCAAGGACCACGCCGCGCTGAGCATGGTTGGCCCCGCGGCCAGATCCCGGGCCAGCTCGATGATGTCAGCGGCACCCACCCCGCAGATCTCCGCCGCCCAACCAGCGTCATGGCCCCCCAGGCTGTCCAGGAAGCGGTCCACTCCGGAGCAGTATCGCTGCAGGAACGCCCGGTCGTGCAGACCCTCGCTGACCAGGGTGTGGGCCAGACCGAGGAGCAGCGCGGTATCGGTGCCGGGTCGGATGGGCATCCAACGGGCGTTGAGGGACGCATCGAGGTCACCACGACGCGGTGACACGCTGACCAGGCGCACCCCGGCCTCACGCAACGCCCGCAGCCCACCGGCGGCCAGGTGACGGTAGGTGCCACCGTTTTCGACCTGCTGGTTCTTGGCCGCCAGCCCACCGAGCGCCACGAACAGCCGACCGTGCTGGGCCAACTGCTCGTAGGAGGTGTGGTTGCCCAGCACGTCGAACCACTCCCCCACCACGTGGGGCAGGATCACCTCCGCGGCGGCGTAGGAGTACGAGTTCCTGCTGGTCACGAACCCGCCGAGCAGGTTGAGCAAGCGGTGCAGCTGGGTCTGGGCGTGATGGAACTTGCCGGCCGAACCCCAGCCGTAGCTGCCGGCGAAGATGGCCTGGTTGCCGTGCTGGTGCCGCACCCGATCCAGTTCAGCGGCGGCCAACGCGGCGGCGTCGTCCCAGCTCAGCTCGACGAAAGGCTCCCCACCACGGCAACGAACCGTGCCGCCAACCCCGGCCCCGATCCCGGATCGTCGACCGGACTCGACCTCTTCGAGGAAACCCCGTCGGGCGGCCGGGCGTCGGATTCGCAGCGGATGGTCGGCCAGGTCATGCAGGTTCTGGCCCAACGGAGAGGGATCAGGGTCATCGCCCACCGGCGCCACGGACAGGGTCCGCCCGGCCAGCACTTCGACCTCGTAGCTGCCCCAATGGGTCATGGTGGTGGGCATCGGGGCCAAGTCTGTCAGCTCCTCAAACGTGGCACCGCGCCGTCGGGTGTGCCCACCCCTCTGACCGATAACCTCGCCCCCCATGACCAGCGTTGACATGCAGGAAGTAGCCGCCGTCATCGAGATGGCCAACGGGGTGGTGAAACGGGCCATCACCGAGCTCTCCGGCCTTGCCGATCCGGAGGAACGCCAGGTCATCGTGTACGAGCTGGCCCATGCCGCCTCGGCCACCGAGACCGCCAGGGGCCTGCTCGATTACGGCAGCAAGGGCGAATACGAGGCCCGGATCTGCGCCGCCTTCGTGGCTGACGCGGTGGCCGACCTGGTCGGTCGGATCTACGGTCGAGAGGCGGACTGGGGTGTGTCGCCCGGCGCGTTGGACGGCACCCGGGCGTTCGTGTCCCGCTACCGCCACCCCGAGTTCCTCGCCGGCCTGGCGGCGGATCCCGGACCTCGACACCTCGACCCCGACTTCGAGCTGGTGCAGGACACGTTCCGCCGCTTCGCCGAGGAGCAGGTGGTGCCCCGGGCCGAGCACATCCACCGCCACAACGAGGACATCCCCGAGGAACTGATCACCGGCCTGGCCGACATGGGCCTGTTCGGGCTGTCCATCCCGGAGGCGTACGGCGGTTTCGCCAGCGGCGGGCCCAGCGACTACCTGGGCATGGTCATCGCCACCGAGGAGCTCTCACGGGCCTCGCTGGGCGCCGCCGGGTCCCTCATCACCCGGCCCGAGATCCTGGCCCGGGCGCTGGAAGCGGGCGGCACCGAGGACCAGAAGCAGTACTGGCTGCCCAAGCTGGCCACCGGCGAGCTGCTGGCCGCGGTGGCGGTCACCGAGCCCGACTACGGCTCTGACGTGGCCAACTTAAAGGTCACAGCCACCCCCACCGAGGGTGGCTGGCTCATCAACGGGGTCAAGACCTGGTGCACCTTCGCCGCCCGGGCCGACGTGCTGATGCTGCTGGCCCGCACCGACCCTGACCGCTCCAAGACCCATCGGGGTCTGAGCCTGTTCATCGTGCCCAAACCCCGCGGAGAGGGGCATGGGTTCGCCTTCGCCGACGAGCAGGGCGGCAAGTTGGAGGGCAGGCCCATCGACACGTTGGGTTACCGCGGGATGCACTCCTACGAGCTGGCCTTCGAGAACTGGTTCGTGCCGGCAGAGAACCTGCTGGGCGGGGACGCCGGTCTGGGGCGGGGGTTCTACTTCCAGATGGCCGGGTTCGAGAACGGCCGGTTGCAGACCGCGGCCCGGGCGGTGGGGGTCATGCAGGCGGCGTACGAGGCGGCCAGGGACTACGCCGACAACCGCATCGTGTTCGGCCAGCCCATCGCCAACTACCAGCTCACCCGGGCCAAGCTGGGCCGCATGGTGATCACCATCCAGGCCGCCCGCCAGTTCGCTTACCAAGTGGGCCAGCTCATGGCCAAGGGTGAGGGGCAGATGGAGGCCTCCATGGTGAAGGCCTACGTGTGCCGGGCGGCGGAATGGGTGACCCGGGAGGCGATGCAGATTCACGGTGGCATGGGCTACGCCGAGGAATTCCCGGTGAGCAGGTACTTCGTTGACGCCCGGGTGCTGTCCATCTTCGAGGGTGCTGATGAGACCCTGTGCCTCAAGGTCATCGCCCGCAAGCTGCTGGCAGGCTAGAGCACGCCTTCCTTGTACAGCTCGGGGGCGACGGGGGTGTCGGCGCCAGCCAAGGCGTCGGCCACGTCACGACCGCCGTCGGGACCCACGAAAGCGGTGACGGACTCCAGCGGCACAACTTCGTCCTCAAGCTCCCACGGTTCGACCCCGGCCCCGTGGCGCTCCAGCACGAAGTCCCAAACCGGTGAAGCCACGATGCGTCCCAGTCCCGCCACCACCCACACCGCTCCGCCGGCCTGCAGGGTAGTGGCAGCCGCCGCTCGTGATCCCGCCACCGCGATCAGTGCCTCGGGCCCCACCAGGTTGGCCTCGATGAGCAGCACCTGGGCGGAGGCCGCGGCCGCGCCCAGACCGCCGAGCGGCACCTCGACGGCATCCACGTCTACCCGTTGCAGCCGGCGGACCAGGCCCGAAGCCTCACCGGCGACGTCCACCACCAGCACTTCCAGATCACCGCGAGCCGGCAGAGCGCGGGCCACCAGCTCCGGCCAACCCAACACGCACACGGTGCCATCTGCCGGCAGGGCCAGGCTCAACTCCCGGGCGGTGCGATCGGCGTCGAACTGTTCGGCTCGTCGGCGGGACTCCCCCACCGGCTCTGCGGCCAGGCAGAGGTGGCTGGTCAACCACCACAGCGGCCCTGAGGTCAGGTGGCGCGCCAGCATCCGCCGGCAGGCCATGACCATGCCGGCGGGGTCGTCACGGAAGGTGGCCAACGAGTGTGCGGTTTCGGACACCAACGCGGACTGATCGGCACCCGAGGAGCGGGCCACGTAACGGAGCCGTTCGATGGGGTGCATATGCCTGATGACGGTAGCGCGACCGGGACCACCACGGCCGGGGACCAGCCCGCTCCCTGCCTACGACGAAGCTGGGCCGGGGCGGTGGTCTCCCGATAGCGTGACCCACCGTGGCTGCAGCTGAGGTTCCCGCCAACACCGTTCTCTCCGCCATTGACGGGCAGTCCCGCAGCGTTGAGGAATGGCTCATCACGTTCCAGTTGCTGGGCGTGGTGCTCGACCCGTTCACCTACGAGAGCGCCTGGCTGCTCGACAGCGCCGGTGCAATCCTGCAGAACTTCCGTGGGGCCAGCGTCCGGACCGCCTTCGTGGTCACCGCCAGCGCCGATGAAGCCCGCCAGTTCTGCGGTCCCTGGGCCGATGAGGTGCTGATCTTCGCTGATCCGGAGCGTGCCTTCGTCCGCTCGTTGGACCTAGAAGCGCTGCCGGCGTTGTTTCACATGCGCCAGAACCGCCAGCTCGGCGGGGTGGCCCAGGGCTGGGAGCCGCCGCAGTGGCGGGCCATCGTCCAACAGGTGGGCCGGGAACGGCGCTGGTCAAGCCCGCTCATCCCCGGCCCCGGCATGCCTCAGCCCTACCCCGGCAGCCCTGCCCTGGAGGCGAGCGTCTAGCTGGCCTTCATGGCGTCGAGGACGGAGCGCCAGCGTTCGGGGTCGCTGCGGTAGGGGGCGTAGAACGTGATGCGGTCGATCACATCGCCGTAGCGCTGGTGGAGTTCCGGTGCCACCTGCTCCGGTTCCCCGACCACCGCGAAGGTGTTGAGGATCTCGTCGTCCACCAGGCTGCCCATCTCCACCCATTTGCCCTGCTTGGACAGGGCGTTGAGCTCCTCCTGCATGCCACCCCAACCGTGCAGGTCCAGCACCGGGCGGTAGGCGGGGGTCGAGCCGTAGAAGGCGATCTGCTGGCGGGTGCCGGTGGCAGCATCGGCCATCTGCTTCTCGTCGTTGCCGGTGACCACGAAGCTGGGACCGACCACCTCGAAGTCCTCCATGGTCTTGCCGGCCTTGGCCCGACCCCGCTGCAGTGCCGGCATCGTGACTTCCCGCAGGTACCGCTCGGTGGTGAACCCGTGGCAGATGAACCCGTCGCAGACCTCACCGGCGACCTCGGTCATAAGCTCGCCGACCCCGGCCAAGAACACCTTGGGGTTGCCGTGGGGATTGCGGCCGGGATTGAAGAACGGGGTCATCAGGGTGTGGCTGTAGATAGTCGCCCCGGAAATCCAGCTTGCTGTCGTTGTTCCAGCTGTCCCAGATGGCCCGCACCGCCAGCACGAACTCCCGCATCCGGGCCGCAGGGTGGGACCACGGCATGGAGAACCGCTTGGTGATGTGGGGCTTGATCTGGCTACCCAATCCCAGGATGAACCGACCCCCGGAGTACGCCTGCAGGTCCCAGCCGATGTTGGCCACCAACATGGGGTTGCGGGAAAAGGCCACCGCGATGGAGGTGCCAAGCTCGAGGCGGGTGGTGTGCTCGGCGGCGAGGACCAGGGGCAGGAACGGATCGTGGTTGGTTTCCGCGGTCCAGATGCCGGAGTAGCCCGCCTCCTCCCGTTCCATGGCGTCACGCGCCACATTGGTCAGATCCAACCCGATGCCACTGTCGACCTTCATGCGGCCGACCGTAGTACGACGGCGGGCTGCTCAGTCGCAGAGCAGGTCGGCGACCGCCCGGGCCGCGGCACCAAGCGGGGTGAGCCGCACCACCCAGAAGCCAGGGAGGCTCAGCACCAGGGTCGTGCCGTCACGGTCGGCCCGCACGTCCTCCCGTCGCCAGGAAGCCACCAGGCGGCGAGCCTTCCAGGTGATGCCCGGTTCGAGAGCATGCAGCGCGGTGTCGGTGACGGCCAACATCACCCGGGACGGGACTGACGCCTTGCGGGCCAGAAATCCCTGGGAGGCGGCAGAACCTTCCGGGCCGGGTACGTCCGCGGCGAAAGAGCCTGAGGCCACCACTGGTTGATCGACGAAGGCCTGGACGCGATCAGCAACGATGGTCATGGACTGGTCATCGACCGATTCGTCGGCCACCTTGAGCCCCGCCGGTCTGAGCTAGCGCAGTCCACCCCGGGTCATGCCCAACAGGTCCAGGACCCCAGTCAGCTGCTCGTCGCTGAGCAGGCCCCGTTCCACCACCAGCTCGCGCACGCTGCGCCCGCTGCGCACCGATTCCTTGACGATCTCCGCCACCGTCTCGTAGCCCAGCGCCGGGTTCAGCGCCGTCGCCACCTGCGCGGTGGCCTCGGCGTAGGCCCGACAACGGTCCACGTCGGCGGTGATGCCGATGACGCAGCGTTGGGAGAGCAAACTCATGGCGTTGGCCAGCAAGGTCACCGAACCCAGCACATTGCGGGCCATCAGCGGCACGAACACGTTGAGCTCGAAGCTTCCCTGGGAACCGGCGAAGGCCACCGCGGCATCGTTTCCGAAGACCTGGACCCCCACCTGGGCGATCACCTCACAGATCACCGGATTCACCTTGCCGGGCATGATCGAGCTGCCCGGCTGGAGGTCCGGCAAACGGATCTCGGCCAGGCCGGTACGGGGGCCCGATGCCATCCACCGCAAGTCGTTGGCGATCTTGATCAGGCTCACCGCCAGCGTTCGCAACTGCCCGCTCAGCTCGACCAGCGCGTCCCGGGCGCCCTGGGCGGCAAAGTGGTCCGGTGCCTCCCGCAGCGCCAACTCCAGGCGGTGGGCCAGCGCCCCGATGACCTGACCGGCGAATCCCGGCGGGCAGTTCAGCCCGGTTCCGGTGGCGGTGCCGCCCAGTGGCAGCCGACAGACCCGCACCAGGCTGTCCTGGATCCGCTCCCGGCCCTCCTCGATCTGGGCCGCATACCCGGCGAACTGCTGGCCGAGGGTGATGGGGGTGGCGTCCATCAGGTGGGTGCGGCCGGCCTTGACCACCTCGGCGAACTCGCCCGCCTTCTGGGCCAGGGCGCCGCGTAGGTCATCGATGGCAGGCAGTAACTCTTCGTGCACCGCCACCGCCACCGCCACGTGCACCGCCGAGGGGAACACGTCATTCGAGGATTGCGAGGCATTGACCTGGTCATTGGGGTGCACCGGCTGACCAGCCCGGCCGCAGAGGGTGGCGATGACCTCGTTGAGATTCATGTTGGTGCTGGTCCCCGAGCCGGTCTGGAACACGTCGACGGGGAACTGCTCGGCGTGGGCGCCGTGCACGATGGTTTCGGCGGCGGCGATGATGGCCTCCGCGGCGGCGGCGTCGAGCCGGCCCAACTGCACGTTGGCCCGGGCCGCTTCGGCCTTGATAAGGGCCAGGGCACGGATCACCCGGCCGTCGATCGGCTCGCCGGACACCGGGAAGTTCTCCAGCGCCCGCTGGGTCTGGGCCCCCCACAGCGCCTCTGCCGGGACCCGAACCTCGCCCAGCGCGTCATGCTCGATCCGGGTGCCGTCACCAGCGGGGGTGCTCTCCTTGGTGTCCATCAGATGGAGGCTACGAACGCCCGACGCGCTACGAACCGGCTCACAGCCTTCGATCGGCGGGATGGCTGGGGCCTCAAGCCCGCCGGCGATGGGGTCGATGATCACCGCTGTGGCCGCTTCTGCCGGAATCCTGCTGGCCCATCACCCCGCTGACCAGCGTCATCGCTGCGCCCGGGTGGCGGGCCGGGACGTGTGTCGACGCTGCTTGGTGCTCTATCCGCTGATGGTGGCGGCCATGGTGGCGGTGGCCGCCGGTATCGGCGCCGATGCCGTGCCGGCGGGATGGCGGGAGGCGTGGCTGTGGCTGCTTCCGTTAGCGGGCGCCGTTGATTACACCGCCGAGGCGTTCGGGCAGTGGACCTATTCGGCGCGCCGCCAGGTCCTGGTCACGGCACTGCAGGGCATCGGCGGGGGCGCCGGCCTGGCATGGGAGGTAACGGCCCCGGCGTCGGTGTCGTTCTGGTCCGCGGCACTGTTCTACGGGATCTCGGGGCTGGTGGTCACCGGGCTGGGGTGGCAGTTCCGGGCCCAACACCGGGCCACGGCCGCTTACCGGGCCGCCCTCGATGCCGCCGAAGCGCATCTCCAACAGCACGAAGCAGGCGTTCCGCTCAGCGCAGGGTGACCGGGGAGGCTTTGGCCACGTCCTCGAAGAAATCGTTGCCTTTGTCGTCGACCACGATGAAGGCCGGGAAGTCCTCCACCTCGATGCGCCAGACGGCCTCCATGCCCAGCTCGGGGTACTCCAGGACCTCGACCTTGCGGATGCAATCCTGCGCCAACTTCGCCGCCGGACCGCCGATGGAGCCCAGGTAAAACCCGCCGTGGGTCTTGCAGGCGTCGGTCACCGCCTTGGACCGGTTGCCCTTGGCCAACATCACGAAGCTGCCCCCTGCCGCTTGGAAGTCTCCAACGTAGGAGTCCATTCGACCGGCGGTGGTGGGCCCGAAGGAGCCTGAGGCGTACCCGGCGGGGGTCTTGGCCGGGCCGGCGTAGTAGACGCACAGATCCCGTAGGTAGTCGGGCATGCCCTCGCCGCGGTCCAGCCGCTCCTTGATCTTGGCGTGAGCGATGTCCCGGGCCACCACCATGGGGCCGTTGAGTGACACCCGGGTGCGGATGGGATAGCGGCTGAGCTGCTGACGGATCTCGCTCATGGGCCGGGTGAGGTCCACCTTGACCACCTCGCCGCCGAGGTCGCTGTCCGCGGTTTCGGGCAGGAACCGGGCCGGATCCCGTTCGAGCTGTTCCAGGAACACCCCTTCGGCAGTGATCTTCGCCTTGGCCTGACGATCCGCCGAGCAGCTGACGGCGATGCCCACCGGGCAAGACGCGCCATGTCGGGGCAGCCGCACGATGCGCACGTCGTGGCAGAAGTACTTGCCCCCGAACTGGGCGCCGATGCCCGTGCGCTGGGCCGCCTTCAGCACCTCGGCCTCCAACTCGATGTCCCGGAATCCACGACCCAGCTCGTTGCCGCTGGTGGGCAGATGGTCGAGGTAGTGGGTGGAGGCCAGCTTGGCGGTCTTCAGGGTGTGCTCGGCCGAGGTGCCCCCGATCACGACGGCAAGATGGTACGGCGGACAGGCGGCGGTACCCAGGCTGCGGATCTTCTCGTCGATCCAGCTCACCAGCCGGCCGGGGCTGAGCAGCGCCTTGGTCTCCTGATAGAGATAGCTCTTGTTGGCGGACCCGCCGCCCTTGGCCATGAACAGGAACGAGTAGGCGTCACCGTCGACGGCGGCGATGTCGATCTCAGCCGGCAGGTTGGTGCCAGTGTTGATCTCCTCGTACATGTCGAGCGCGGCCATCTGGCTGTAACGGAGGTTGGCGCTGCGATAGGTGTCGAACACGCCCCGGGCGATGGCCGCCTCGTCCCCGCCGCCGGTGAACACGAACTGGCCCTTCTTGGCCTTGATCAGGGCGGTGCCGGTGTCCTGGCAGGAGGGCAGCACCCCGCCGGCGGCGATGGTGGCGTTCTTCAGCAGTTCGAGGGCCACGAAGCGGTCGTTGTCGGACGCTTCGGGATCATCCAGGATGCGGCGCAACGAGGCCAAGTGGGAGGAGCGCAGCAGGTGGGAGATGTCCCGCATGGCCTCTGCGGTCAGCGCCGTGAGGAGCTGGGGCTGCACCCGTAGGAACGTGTGACCAGCGGCGTCGAAGGTGTCGACGCCCTCGGTGGTCAGCAGCCGGTATTCGGTGTGCTCGTCGGGCCCGAGCGGCAGTAGCTCTTGGTACTCGAAGGGGTCCTGGGCGTCGGATTCGGCCATGGGCCAGACGCTATCGCCGGCACCCTTGACCCGCTTCACCAGTCGGTGCTACCACTTCTCGCGGTTACATATACACGGAAGGTGGTTCAGAAACGGGTAGGGGCGAATCCACGTCGATTCGCCAAAGGTTTGCACGGCCTCCGCCGGCTTTTCTCCGCTGAGCCGGCCCTGGCGGGTCCGGCAGCCAAGGCGGCGTCAGGCGGCACCGGTGTGGATGGTGAGGCCGGTGGCGCCGCGGTGGGCCCGGGCGATGCGGCCGTACACGTCGATCACGGGCCACAGGCGCAGCACGGTGCCGGGGTCGATGGACCAGTCGGGCTTGTCGCCGAACATCTCGTGCGCCTCGGGCAGATCGGCGGCGGAAAATGTGTCGTCGCTGCGTGCGAAGTAGCGGTCGGCGATGTTCATGACGGTGACGATCTCCCTCGGAAGCGGACCTGGTGGCCCGCCGCATCCTGCGGTTGTGGGACACACCGTAGTCGCACAACCACGCAGCGTCGCTAGGTGAAATCCCCCAAGCGAGCGACCCCCTGGTCGATATCGATCCGGGTCGTCGGTCACCCGCACCAAACCATTGCTGAGGCCGCGCTGGTCGCGGGGGTAGCGTGGCCGGCCGTGAACGACCTCGAAGAAGGCCTGGCCCTGACCCTCGACTTCGCCAAGCTGGCCAAGGTCGCCGCCACCGGGGCCCAGGTGGTGCCGGTGGTACTGCAACACGCGGACACCAACGAGGTGCTCTTCATCGGCTACGCCAACGACGTGGCGCTGCGCGAGAGCTTCGCCCTTCGCAGCGCGGTGTTGTGGTCCACCTCCCGCAACGAGCTGTGGCACAAGGGCGCCACCTCCGGCGACACCCTCGACCTGGTCGATGTCAGGGTCAACTGTGAGCAGAACTCGCTGCTGTACCGGGTACGGCCCCGAACCGGCGGTGCCTGCCACACCACCGACGCCGCCTCTGGGAAAGCCCGTCCCACCTGCTACTACCGCACCGCCACCGATGTTTCGTCGCTGACGTGGACCAGCTGAGACACCACGTCGTCCTGGCGCGGAGAACCCGACCTGTCCGAGCGCTGATCCCCGCTCCGCAACGCCGACGATGAGCGTCACCGCGCCCGAGTTGGTGGGCCACGGCGGGTGGATCGGGGTCGAGGGCGACCTGTCGCTGCGGTCGCTACGGGGCCGGGTGGTGGTGGTGCTGTTTTGGACCTTCGCCTGCTCCAAGTGTTGCCGGGTCGGGGATGAGCTGGCCGAGCTGCAGTCCCGCTATCCCGACGAGCTGGCGGTGGTGGCGGTGCATTGCCCCAAGTTCCCCTTCGCCGCCGAGCACCAGGCGGTGGTGCGCGCCACCGCCCGCCTGGCTTGGCCGTTCCCGGTGCTCGACGATCCGGACATGGTGACCTGGCAGCAGTACGGCATCCGGGGCTGGCCCAGCGTGGTGGTGATCGACGCCAGCGGCCAGATCGTGGGCGCGCTGCCGGGCTCGGACAGGGTGGCGCTGTTGCATCAGATCGTGGGTGATCAGGTCGAACGGCAGCGTCGCCTCACCCAGCGGCCCGGCCGGCGTCCGAACCAGCCGCTGGCACTACGACAGGCCCGAGCCGAGCCCCCCGCCACCGCAGGGTTGTGGACGTTCCCCTCAAAGGTGGCCACCGATCGACGGGGCCGCCTAGCGGTGGCGGACACCGGTCGGGACCGGGTGGTGGTGGCCACTTTCACCGGCCCCGAAAGCGTGCGGGTGACGCACACCATCAGCGGCCTACGGCGACCCCACGGCGTGCGGCTCTACGGCACCGAGCTGGTCATCTGCGACACCGGCCACGATCGGGTGGTGTCTGTGGACCTGGCCCGCCGCCCCGCCCCTGACGAGGAAGTGGCCCCCGATTCCGCGGGGATCATCCACCTCCGGGTGCTGCCCAACGAGGTCATCGCCATCGACCTTCACGCCCCCCTCGACGTGGTCGCCGATGTGGACGGTTCCTACGTGGTGGCCGAATCCGCCGGTCAGCGACTGTGGCGGATCCCCACCGACGGGTCCTCGGCGGCGCCCATAGCCGGAGACCGCTACGAGGGCCTGGTTGACGGTCCCGCCGAGGAGGCCGAGCTGGCCCAACCGTCGGGTCTGACCCGGCTGCCGAATGGGCTGGCCTGGGTGGATGCCGAATCCTCGGCGTTGCGCATGCTCGACGGCCGCGGTCGGGTGGGCTCGTTGGTCGGCGAAGGTCTCTTCGATTGGGGCCTGCGCGACGGGCGACGCCGCCAGGCCCGGCTCCAGCACCCCGAAGGGATCGTCGCCGCGCTGGACGGCACGTCACTGTTCGTGGCGGACACCTACAACCACAAGTTGCGCTGGTGGCGCGATCGACGGCTGTTGACCCTGCCAGCGGACGGACTGCTGGAACCGTCAGGGCTGGACGTGCTGCCCGACGGTCGTCTCGTGGTGGCGGATCGGGCGCAGCACCGCATCGTCCTGGTCGACCCCAACAGCGGGATGGTCCGCACCTTGCTGGTCGATCGGCTGAACCTGGATGGCCCCGCACCGGGGGCGCAGTGGGGCGACAAGCTGCGTGGGGAGACCACCTCCCCGTTGACGGTGCCGTTCTCGGTGGCGCTGGGGGACCTGGAGCTGGACACCGACACCGCCAACGGGGTCGCGGTTCGGGTGGAGATCGAGGCTGAACCGCCGAACCTGTTGACCGTCGGCCCCCGGGCATGGACCCACGTCGCGACGGAGGGCGCCGTCACCGTTACCGCCGGTTCGTTGCCGGCCACGGGACTACTCACGGTCATGGTCACCGCCGCCGGCGCCAACCTCGGGGCTCGTGCCATCCGCCGCTCCATGACCCGCCACGCCCTGACCATCGAGGACTGAGGACTGATGTGCCGGCGGTCCCCGGTCCCCGGCGGTCAGCGAACGGTCCAGCCGCCGTCCACGGTGATGGTCTGGCCGGTCATGTAGGTAGAGGCGTCCGAGGCCAGGAACAGCAGCGCCCCGTCCAGTTCGGATTCGGCCCCGCCCCGGCGCATGGGGGTGTTGCGAGTGATCCAGCCCAGGCCCGAGCTGTCCGCCTCGAACATCTGGGCTGTGAGCTCGGTCTCGAAGTAGCCGGGACTCAAGGTGTTGACCCGCACCCCGTTACGGGCCCATTGCAACGCCAACTCCCTGGTCAAACCCATCACGCCGTGCTTGGAGACCACGTAGGCGGCCTGGTTGTTGGGGCTGCTGCCCACAAAGGCGTGGACCGAGCCGATGTTGATCACCGACCCGCTACCGGCGGCCAACATCGATGGAGCCACCAGCGAGGACAGCACGAAGCAGGCGTTGAGGTTGACCTCGATCACCGCCCGGAAGGCCTCGGGGGGTTCGGACTCCGCCTTGTGGGGAGCGTCGGACAGACCGGCGTTGTTGACCAGCACGTCGATCCGCCCGAAGCGCTCCAACGTGGCCGCCACCAGGTTGCGGCACTGGTCGTCACTGCTGACATCACACTGGTGGGCCACCACGCCGGGTAGCTCGGCGGCCAGGGCTTCCAGCCGGTCGGCCCGGCGGGCGGCGGCCACCACCTCGGCACCCGCGGCCCGCAGCACCCGCACAAATCGGGCCCCGAACCCACTGCTGGCCCCGGTCACGATGGCCACCCGGCCCTGCAGGTCCCACAGCTTCATCAGATCGATATCGGTCACCGGCGGATCGTAGGCTGCGCGGATGAAGGTGCGGATCGGCTACGGCCTCGGTGTCAACAGCCTCACGAACGACGAGGAGCTCTACGGGCACTTCGTGGACGAGTTGGAGCGCCTCAAGTTCGACTCGCTGTGGGTGTCCGAACGCATCAGCGGCCATTCCTGTGATCCGGTGGTGGCCATGGCCTTCGCCGCCGGTCGCACCCGCAAGTTGAAGTTCGGCATGTCGGTGATGGTGCTGCCGGGGCGGAACCCGGTGCTGGTGGCCAAACAGCTGGCCACGCTGGACCGGCTGTCGGGGGGTCGGTTGCTGCCGGCGTTCGGGCTGGGTGCGCCCAACCTGGCCGAGTGGGGGGCGTTCGGGGTGCAACGCAAGGAGCGGGCGCCGATCTTCGATGAGGCCCTGCCGCTCATCCGCCGGCTGTGGTTGGAGGAGTCCGTTACCCACCACGGCACCTACTACAACTTCGAGAACATCACGGTGCTCCCGAAACCCACGCAGACTCCGCCGGATGTGTGGCTGGGCGGGCAGGCCCCCTCGGAGCTGCGCCGCATCGGTCGCATGGCGGATGGGTGGCTGCCGTCCTTCACCACCCCGGCCGAGGTGGCCAAGGGCATGGACACCATCAAGCAGGTGGCCGCCGAACACGACCGGGAGATCGACCCCGAGCACTACGGGGTGTTGATCCCCTACGCCACCACCCCGCTGTCGGAGTCCTACATCGCCGCCTCCCGGGCCCGCCGCCCCGAGGTCGACCCCCACGACATCGTACCGTTAGGTATGGACGCCGTCGGCCGCTCCATCAAACGGTTCATCGACGTGGGCGCGTCCAAGTTCGTGTTGATCCCCACCGTGGAACCCACCGACTGGACCGCCGAGCTAACCGCGGTGGCCGAGGCGCTGCTCCCACTCGAGACCTGACCCGCTGAACCAGCTAGCCGGTGACCGGTAGCCTCGTCGCCATGGCCAGCGACTACAACTTCGTGCCCGGCGAGGCGACCCCGATGGTGGTGGCGACGGAGGGTAACGAGCTGATCATGTCCGACGGGCGAAGGGTGTTGGACGGTGGCGGCGGCGCCATCGTGGTGAACATCGGCCACGGTCGCCCCGAGATGGCCGAGGTCGCCGCCCGCACCACCTCCGCCGTCGATTACGTCATCCCCCCGTGGAACACCCCGGCCCGTCAGGCGGTGGTGGACCGGCTGGTCAGCTCATGGTTGCCGGCGGGCCTGGACCGGGTGGTGCTGACCTCCGGGGGGTCCGAGGCGGTGGACTCCGCCATCCGCTTGGCCCACGCTTACCACGTCTGCAACGGCGAGCCGGACCGCTACCGGGTCATCGGGCGCTGGCCGTCCTACCACGGGGTGAACCTGGGCGGGTTGGCCGCCGGCGGACACCGCGGGCGTCGCAACGGCTACGAACGGTTGCTGTTGGACTTCCCCCACGTGGTCTGGGATGACCCCGACGCGCTCGAGGCCATGATCGAGGCCCAGGGACCGGAGACCATCGCCGCCTTCATCGCCGAGCCGGTGATCGGGTCCGCGGGCGGGGCGCTGGTACCGCCGGCCGATTACTTCCCCAGGGTCGCCAATATCTGCCGGCGCTACGGGGTGCTGTTCATCGCCGATGAGGTGATGACCGGCTTCGGTCGCACCGGGCGGAACTTCGGGGTGGACCACTGGAACGTGGTGCCAGACCTGATGGTGGGCGGCAAGGGCCTGGCCGGCGGGTACGCCGCCATGGGTGGGCTCTACGCCCGCTCGGCAGTGACCCAGAGCCTGGCTGACAAGGGCCAGCAGTTCATGTTTTTCACGTTCGGGGCCCAGTCCGCCGCCTGCGCCATCGCTGATCGGGTGCTGGAGATCCTCGAAGCGGAGGACCTGGTGGCCCGCTGCGCCCGGGTCGGCGCCGCCCTCAAGGCCCAGCTGCAGGACCGCTTCGCCGACCATCCACACGTGGCCGAGGTACGGGGCCTGGGTCTGATGTTGGGCCTGGAGCTGGTGGCGAACCGTGAGCCGCACCGCTGGTTCCCGCCCGAGGCCCAGTTCAATAACGCGGTGGTCCGAGAGGCGCTGGCCCGGGACCTGTGGGTGTACCCCGCCGGCTCCGGTGACCCCATCCAGGATGCGGTCATGCTGGGCCCGTCCTTCACCGTCACCGACGCCGAATGCGACCGCCTGGTGGACACGCTGGCCCAAGCCATCGACGCCGCCGCCGCCTCCATCACCTGAGCTCGTCACCACCGCGGCGATACCCTCAGGGTCGTGGACCGACGCAATCCCCCCGCGTTGCCAGCGGACACGTCCCCAGAGGCCTGGCGAGTCCAGATGGCAGCGATCGCCAGCCGTGCCGTCCCCGACCGTCTGGCCGAATGGGAGGCATTGAACCGGGCCGGAGCCGCCATGGAGGAGGCCGCGGTACGCCGACGGCACCCCCGCTACGACGATGGTCAGGTGCTGCGGGCCCTGGTCCGAATGCGTTACGGGGACGAACTGGCCCGGGGCGCATGGCCGCACCACGACCTTGTCGATCCGTGATCGAGCTGGCCTCGGCGTTGCGGGCGGTTGTGGATGCCTTCGAAACGGCACACGTGGATTACCTCGTTGTCGGGTCGACCGCTGCCGCAGCCTGGGGGGTCGCTCGGATGACCCGCGCCGTGGATCTCGTTGCCCTCATTCGTGGTGATCAGCTCTCCGTGATCCTGGATGCCCTGTCCGGGACGGACCTCTATGTGCCCACGCAACATGCACACGCCGCAGCCGGAGGAGGTGGCTCATTCAACGTGCTGCACACCGCCACTGGCGGCAAGGTCGATGTCTTCGTTTCGCCCCCGGCCGACGAGTTCACCCGATCCCGACTACAACGTCGCGTGCGCCACGTTGTGCTCGGAGTGCCGACATGGGTCGCCACACCGGAGGATGTCGTCCTCGCCAAGCTCCGCTGGAGGCTCGATTCCAGATCCGAGGTGCAGTGGAGGGACTGCATAGAAATCGCCGCCACGAATCAGCTTGATCGCGCCTATCTCGCAGTTTGGGCGCCGTCGCTGGGTGTGGGCGACGACCTGGCCGAGTTGTTGCGAGCTCAGTAGATTTCACGCTGGCCGAGCGGGGGGTGGGGCCGGTGCGGGGCAGCAATCGGGGGCGCAGCGGTCGGGCCAGACCCCCAGGTCTGACAATGCCGGACGCGCCAGGCGGGTCAGGTCCGCGACGGACAACGCAGTGCCAGCCAGTGCAGTGCCAGCCAGTGCGGCTCGGCGTTCCTCCACCAGGTCCACCACCATGGCCACGAAGCGGGGATCGGTGCCCACGGTTTCAGCCCGCACCGCGGTCACGCCCAACTCTGACGCCTGACCCAGGGCCACCGTGTCCAGGTCATACAGCACCTCGAGGTGATCGGAGACGAACCCGATGGGGGCCAACACCAACCAGCGAAGCCCGGCGCCGGCGAGCTGTTGGATGCGCTCGGTCACGTCGGGCTCCAGCCACGGCATCTGGGGCGGCCCACTGCGGCTCTGCCACACCAGCTCCCAGGTCACCGGCCGGTCCAATCGGGCGCACACCAGCTGGGCGACGGCGCGCAGCTGTGCTTCGTAGGCGCAGGTCCGGGCGGAGGCCAGCGGGATGGAATGGGCGCTGAACAGCACCTGGACGGGCGCCGCGGCCACACCGCCGGCCGGACGTCCAAGCTGGTCCAGTCTTTCGAGGGCACCGCGGACCCGCTCCGCCATCGGCTCGATGAATCCCGGATGGTCGAAGTAAACCCGTAGCTTTTCGATGCCAGGGGCCCGCTCCCCCAGAGGCAACGCCCCACCGGCCAGGTCCTCGAGGTACTGGCGGCAGCCGGAGTAGGAGCTGTAGGCGGACGTTACAAAGGCATAGGCCCGGGTGATGCCGTCCGCGGCCATCTCGGCCAGGGTGTCGCGGAGGTAAGGCTGCCAGTTCCGGTTGCCCCAGTAGATCGGCAGGTCGCTGGCGTGGCGACGGTCCAGCTCGCTGCGCACGGCCCCGATGAGCGCCCTGACCTGGTCATTGATGGGGCTACGACCACCGAAGGACTGGTAGTGGGCCTCGACCTCGTCCAGTCGTTCGCTGCTGACGGAACGGCCCCGGGTCACGTTCTCCAGGAACGGCCGGACGTCCCCGGGCTGCTCGGGTCCGCCGAAAGACACGATGAGCAGGGCTTCGCCGACAGTTTTCATCGTCATGAGCTTAAGGAATCTCACCCAGATGAGCGCTGGGCGTCACGGAACAACCACAGTGCAAGCTCGACCCTCGATAGCATGACGCGGTCCGAGGAACACATTCGGGGATGCCGTCAGGCGAAAGCTGGTCATGCTGGGCTCGTTGCGACTCGTCGACCCCAAGGCGGCCGGAGCGCAGACATTGCGCCTGGTCACCGCCTTGGTGGTTTCGGTAGCGGTCACTGGCGCGGTCACCGGTCCCTTGGCCTATCGCGCCGTCGAGTTCCGCTCCGACCTGGCCCGGGAACTGGCTGTCGAGACCGCCCCGGCGCCCAGCGCTGAGCGGGCGGTGTTGAACGGGTCGGCCACGCGGGGTGACAGTGGCGTGGCGGACGCCGCCTCGACCAGCGCCGCGATCAGCCCGACGGAGGCACGGACTTCATCCGGAGCGGCAACCATTGAAGTGCAACAGGCCGGCGCCTCCACCGCGGTTGAGGGCGGCGCCCCCAGCCCGATTGACGCCAGCCCGACCAGCGCCGGTGAGAACGGGGTCAGCCCGGCCACCGCGTCCCGACCACCGGCGGTGACCGCTGTCGGCGCCACCGACCAGCCACCGTCCACGACGACGGCACCGCCGAGCACGCCCGCACCGGGCACCACGACACCCGCCCGCGTGACCACCACGACCAGAAATCCCCTCGATGAGTTCAACCCGAGGCCGTCTTGTGACGATAAGGCCCAGGAACTGAACGCCGAGGATCGGCTGGCCTGCGCGTCGACGTCGACCGAAGGGTAGGACAACGATCATCGTCCCGGGATACGCCTCGGGACGATGCCGCTTCCCTTACCCTTTGTGGTCGGAGTGCGCGCCGTGCCGTGCCCGTCCCGCAGAGGCCAGAAGAGGGCGGAAGAGGATGCTGCAATGACGAGGCGAGCCCTAAGCCGGGTACTGGTCAGCCTGGGTTTGTTGTTCGGCACGTTGGCGTGGACCGGGCTGACCCTCCAGCGCACGGTTTTCGACTCGACCCGCTCCGAGCGCGTGGTCAATGTGCTGCTCGAGAACGACCAGGTGCAGGCGGTGTTGCGCCAGCAGTTGTTGCGGGCCACCGATGCTGCGTTGCCCGAAAACGTCCGCTCCCAGGTGCCCACGGAGGAATTGGCGGCCGCAGCCACCGCCGCCCTCGATGATCCCCGGGTCCAGACCGCGGTGCGCCAGGCGCTGGTGGACAGCCATCGCTACGTCATCGGCGAGATGGACGAGCCGCCCACGCTGGACACCGTGCTCATCGACTCCGTCCTGCGTCAGCAGATCGGCGCGGTGAGCCCGACGCTGGCCGGTTTGCTGCCCGTGTTGGAGCCGGTCAGAGTCGAGCTGCCCTCGGCCGGGCTGAGCCCCGTTGCCAAGGTCCGCTCGCTGGCCGTGACCCTGACCCCGCTGCTGGCTTTCGCCGCATTGTGCCTGGTCCTCGCCGGTCTCCTGATGACCCCCAGCAAACCCAAAGTGCTGCGCCGGGTCGGATACTGGGGCGTCTCCCTCGGTGCGGTCTGGGTCTTCCTGGGGTTCTTCCTGCCCGCACTGGCCGAGCGGTTGCTGGGCGACAACGGCGTCATCGTGGCGGCCCTCACCGAGGCCGTCTCGGAGAGCATGGCGTTGCCCGGGGCCGTGCTTCTCGGCGGTGGCCTGGCCATCCTCGCGCTGGCAAGCCTGGTGGGGGCTATGGAGCGTGACCTGACCGCCGCCAACCGCAGGGCGCAGCGAGCCCGTGACCAGGCCCGTCAGCAAGCCCGCCAAGAGGCCCGCCAACAGGCCCGGGATGCGAAGGCCACCCGCGCCGCCGCCAAAGGCGCACGCAAAGCCAAGCCCGGTGCGGCGGTGAGTGCGGCGAGCCATGCCGGAGACGGAGGCGGAGCCGCGGACTACGGCTATCAGGGGAATGAGGCCGCTGTCTGGAGCCCTTCTGGGCCCGTTGACGATGCCGGCCTGTACGCCCCGCCACAGCACGCATACGCCCCGCCCCAACACGCCTACGCCGCGACGGACCCCACCACCGTCTTACCCCAGGCCGGTTGGCACCCCGGTTCCCCGGCGCCCGAACCGGCCGCCGCGGCGGCGGTCAAGAGCTCGGGTTACACGCCACGTCCCACGCCCACGGTTTCGCCGGAAGCGGCGGCCTTGGCCATTCCCCTGCCGAAGCGACCCCGTCGCGACGCCAACCCAACCGTCGCGGCTCCCAACGATGAACGGCTGGAGACAGAGGGGCACACGCCCAACGAATGGCTCGGCGGGTTCCCCATGCACCCCGGCGCCCATCCCCGCATCGCGGACCCGGCACCGTCCCCGCCCCGCTGGGTTGAGGGTGTCGGCTATGTCTACGACCAAGCACCGGATCCCTCGGCCCGCTGGGTGGACGGACTGGGCTACGTGATGGAGCAGGACTGACCAGCGCCTTGGCGGCTCCGTGATCCCGGCCCCGCAGCTAGAGTGAGCGCACTCTGCGACCGGACCCGAGGAGCTCGCCATGACCAGCTCGACCGATGATCGGCCCTCGGCTCCACGTCCACAGCCGCGTGCGCGTCGCCGCCAGGCCGCCACCCCCTTGGCCCGGTTGACCACGCCGCTGGTACGGGACAACGGCATCTTGCGGCCGGCTGGTTGGGACGAGGCCCTCGATCGGGCCGCGGCCGGGTTCGGGGACACCGTCTCCAGGCTCGGGCCGAACGCGGTGGGCATGTTCTCCTGTTCCAAGGCCACCAACGAGATGAACTTCGTGGCCCAGAAGTTCATGCGGGTGGTCATCGGCACCAACAACATCGACTCCTGCAACCGCACTTGACACGCTCCTTCCGTCGTCGGTCTGGCGGCAGTGTTCGGAGCGGGCGGGGGCACGTCCTCCTATCGCGAGATAGAGGAAACCGACGTGGTGGTGCTGTGGGGTTCCAACGCCCGCAACGCCCATCCCATCTTCTTCCATCACGTGCTGGCCGCGGTTCGGCGGGGGGCCAAGTTGTTCGTGGTTGATCCCCGCCGGACCGAGACCGCGTCCTGGGCCGATCTGTGGCTGGGCCTCGACGTGGGCACCGACATCGCCCTGTCCAACACCATGGCCCGGCACATCATCACCTCGGGGCTGCACCATCGCAGCTTCATCGAGCGCTCCACCGCCGGCTTCGAGGACTACGCGGCATCGGTCCAGCCGTGGACCCTGGAACGGGGCGAGGCGGTGACGGGAATCCCGGGCTGGGCCATCGCCGAGGTTGCCGAGGCCTACGCCCGGGCCGATCGGGCGCAGCTGTGTTGGACGTTGGGCATCACCGAGCACCACAACGCCACCGACAACGTGCTGTCCTTGATCAACCTGGCGCTGTTGTGCGGCCATGTCGGGCGGTATGGCTCAGGTTTGAACCCGTTGAGGGGGCAGAACAACGTGCAGGGCGGCGGGGACATGGGCGCCATACCCAACCGTCTGCCCGGGTTTCAGGATCTGGCCGACCCGGCGCTGCGGGCCCCGTTCGAGGCGGCCTGGGGCAGGTCCGTGCCAGGCACCTACGGCAAGCACCTGAGCGATATGTTCCAGGCCATGGGTCGCGCTGACGCCGATGATCGGTTGGCGGCGTTGTACGTGATCGGCGAGAACCCGGCCCAATCAGAAGCTGATGCGGCCCACACGCTGGAACGCCTGGGCGGTCTTGATCACCTGGTCGTGCAGGACATCGTGCTGACCCGTACCGCCGAGATGGCTGATGTGGTGCTGCCGGCCAGCGCGTCGTGGTGTGAGAGCGACGGCACGGTGACCAACAGCGAGCGCCGGGTGCAACGCGTCCGGGCCGCGGTGTGCGCCCCCGAAGGAGCCCGAGACGACATCGACATCCTCTGCGAGATGGCCTCCCGCCTGGGCCATACCTGGTCGTATGACACCAGCGAGGCGGTCTGGGACGAGCTGCGATCCTTGTCGCCCATGCACCGCGGCATGCCCTATCGCCGGATCGAGGAACTGGGTGGCATCCAGTGGCCCTGCTTCGATGAGCACCGCCTTGAACCGTCGTTTCTGCATGGCCGTTTGTGGGCCCAGGACCCGACCCAGCGGGGCCGGTTGGCACCGTTCTCGGTGGTGGTTGATGAAGGTCCGGTGGATGCCCTCAACAGTGATTTTCCGTTGCGATTGACCACCGGCCGTCGGTTGGATTCTTACAACACCGGGGTTCAGTCCGGCGCCATGTCCTCACCTTTGCGGGAAGGTGAGACCGTGGATCTGGCCCCCGCCGATGCCGCGTCATTGAGAGTGCTCGACGGAGAGGTGGTGCGCTTGGTCTCGCGGCGAGGCGCCATCGAGGTACCGGTTCGGCTGGATCCGGGGTTGCGGCCCGGCCTGGCCTTCATGACCATGCACTTCCCGGACCAGGTGGATACCAACCAATTGACCATCGACGCCATCGACCCCCGTTCGGGCACCGCGGAGTTCAAGGCCGCCGCGGTGCGCCTCGAAAAGCTCACGCCGGGTTGACCCAACCACCACAGACCCTTGGACCTCCACCTCACCAGCGCCGATCCCACCCCCGAAGAACGGGACGCCGTTGATCGCGTGTTGGGCCCGGTCCCCGGTCCCACCGGCTCCGAACAGGCGGCCACCGGGCTGCACCTGCGGGCCGAGCGAGGTGGTCAGGCGGTCCGCTCGCAGCGGCACCGGTTGTTGCCGGCCTTGCATGCGCTGGCGGATCGGGTGGGGTGGATCAGCGCCGAGGGTCTGGGCTATGTGAGCCGCAGGTTGGGCGTGGCCCCCGCTGATGCCTACGGCGTGGCCAGCTTCTACGCCTTGCTGCCCACCCAACCTCGGCCGGGCACCGTGGTTCACCGCTGCGTTGACCTCGCCTGTCGCATCGCCACCGAAGGGTCGCGCTCCATACCTGCTGGCACGGTGGTCGATTCACCGTGTTTGGGCCTGTGTGAGCGGGCTCCGGCCGCGCTGGTGGTGACCCCCGGCGTTGCTCCCACTCATCAGATCGTGGCGGCACCGGCCCAGCGCTTGGCCCAGCAGGGTGATCCGTCCTTGGTCCTGCTGGGACGGGTCGGAGTGGCCGATCCCACCGATCTGGACAGCTACCGGGCCCATGGCGGATACCAGGCCCTGCGCCGGGCGATCGAGATGGGGCCCGCCGGGGTCTTGCGGGAACTGAACGACTCCGGTCTGGTAGGTCGTGGCGGGGCGGCGTTCCCCACCGGGCGCAAGTGGGAGGCGGTGGCCCGCCAACCGGTCCGACCACACCATCTGGTCTGCAACGCCGACGAGTCCGAGCCGGGCACCTTCAAGGACCGGGTGGTCATGGAGGAGGACCCCTTCGCGGTCATCGAGGCCATGACCGTGGCTGCGTTCGCCACCGGCTGCGAGCAGGGTTGGATCTATCTCCGGGCCGAGTACCCGCTGGCCCGTCAGCGGTTGGAGAACGCGCTGAGCGTCGCCCGCCGCAAGGGATTGCTCGGTGCAGACGTCGGCGGCTGGGGCTTCCGCTTCGACATCGAGGTGTTCCGGGGGGCCGGGGCGTACATCTGCGGTGAGGAAACGGCCATCTTCAACTCCATCGAGGGATACCGAGGCGAACCCCGCTCGAAGCCTCCGTTCCCGGTTGACGTGGGCCTGTTCGGCAAGCCCACCGTGGTCAACAACGTGGAAACCTTGATCAATGTGCTGCCCATCGTCAGCCACGGCGGCACTGCATACCGGCGGGTCGGTACGGAGGCCTCCCCTGGCACCAAGCTGTTCTGCTTGTCCGGCTCCTTGGTCCGCCCCGGCCTCTACGAGGTACCGTTCGGTACGACGCTGCGCCAACTCATCGAGCTCGCCGGTGGTGTGCCCGGACAGCCAGATGGTCGCTCGGTGCAGGCGGTGCTGTTGGGCGGGGCCGCGGGCAGCTTCGTGGGACCCGAGCAACTCGATCTGCCGTTGACCTTCGAGGCCACCCGGGCCGCCGGTGCCACCATCGGTTCGGGTGTGGTGATCGTGTTCGCTGATGGGGTGGACCTGCTGGACATCGTGGCCCGCATCGCCGCCTTCTTCCGCGACGAGTCCTGCGGGCAGTGCGTGCCGTGCCGGGTGGGGACGGTCCGTCAGGAGGAGGCGCTGGTCCGCCTGCGCTCCCGTCGGGGGTCGGACCCCGGCCAACAGGCGGCCCGGACCACTGATCTGGCCCTGCTGGACGAGGTTGGCCGGGTCATGCGTGACGCCTCCATCTGCGGGTTGGGTCAGACCGCATGGAACGCCATCGAGTCGGCGCTGGCTCGCTTCGATCTGTTCGGCGAGAGAGCGAGAGAGCCACGCTGATGCCAGACCATACCAACCAGGATCCTACCAACCAAGATCCTACCGGTCAGGATCCTACCAATCAGTATGGCGGCGTGCCGGTGGCGCTCCCCCGACGGGCGCTGCACCTGTCCCTTGATGGCCAGACCGTGACCGCGGCGGAGGGTGACACGTTGCTCGACGTCTGCCGCAAGGCCGGCAAGGACGTCCCCACCCTCTGTTACGGCGAGACCCTCACGCCCCGCAACGCCTGTCGGGTGTGCGTGGTGGAACTGGACGGCAGCCGGACGCTGGTACCCGCCTGTTCCCGGGCTGCGGAGGACAACCAGGTGGTCCACAGCGAGAGCGAACGGGTCGCCCACAGCCGCAAACTGGTGTTGGAACTGCTCGGTTCCTCCGTTGATCTGTCCCTCGCCGCCGACGTGGGTCGCTGGAATGAACGCTACGGCGCCGATCCCGGGCGTTTCGGCCCGCCGGTGGAAGCAGTCGCGGCTGCCGGGCCCGGGGCAAGCCGGCCCGTGACCGGTGAGCACCATGAGCCTGATGGCCAGCATGCCGCCACCGTGGCTCAGCCCGCGAAGCTCGACAATCCCCTGTACGTGCGGGACTATGGCCGCTGCATCCTGTGCTACAAGTGCGTGGATGCCTGCGGCCCGCAGTGGCAGAACACGTTCGCCATCACCGCCGCCGGTCGGGGTTTCGACGCCCGCATCGCCACCGAGTTCGACGTGCCGCTACCAGACTCGGCCTGCGTGTATTGCGGCAACTGCATCGCGGTGTGCCCCACCGGTGCCCTGCTACCGACGGCCGAGTTCGAGTTGCGACTGCGGGGTGAGTGGGCCCCCGAACGCCAACACCAGACCACCACCGTCTGTCCATACTGCGGGGTAGGGTGCAACCTGACCTTGCACGTGCAGGACAACACCATCTTCAAGGTGTCGAGCCCCTCTGATCACAGCGTCACCCACGGCAACCTGTGCATCAAAGGCCGCTTCGGCTACGGCCACGTCCAGCCCGAACGGGATTGAAGCAGGAATTCGCTCGCAATTCAGGCGTTGATGAGTTGGTCGCGGAGGTGACCGTCGAAGGCTTCCGGCGGTGCGTTCTCAGGGCCGGCGAACATGCCGCCCATCATCGCCATCATGAGCGGTTCGTTGACCTGGAGCTCGAAGAATTTCGCTCGGCGGGCCGGCCGGTTGTCGCAATCCTCCGCCGCCATGGAGGCCATGAACATCGCCGCGTTGCGCAGCCGGCGCATTCGCTCGCTGCGCTCCTGCGCATAGGCCGACAAGCCAGCGAGTAGGTCACCACCACGCAGGGCATCGCGCACCAGGCGGGCGTCGCGCAAAGCGATGGAGAGGCCCTGGCCGATGATGGGGCTGTTGTAGCCGGCAGCGTCGCCGATGAGCACCACCCCCTCCACGTAGGGCTGTGCGGTCCAGGTATCGTCACCGGGATAGGTGGCCAACGGGCCTATCGGGTTGGCGTTGGCGAGCCGCTCCCCGAACGGTAGGCAGGCAAAGTTGGCGCTGCGGAGGAACTCCGCGAGCCCGTTCGGGCCGGCGAAGCGGTTCTTCTGCGTCATCCCCGGGCACAGATAGACCCTGACCTGGCCAGCGTGTTGCCGGAAGGACGCCATGAACAGGTCATCGGTCGTGGCCAGGAAGTCATGGTCGAGGTCGAGGTCGTCGAGTCCGTCGACGAGCAAGCCGGCGATCATGTGCGTCGCGTCGTGGCGTTCGAGCTCGATCCCGATCTGGTGGCGAACCGTTGAGTTCCTGCCGTCTGCGCCGATCACCAGCCGGGGCCGCGCCTCGATCTGCTGCCCGTTCGCGCCCACTGCGGTCACCTCGGGTGAACGCCCTGGCACCACGCTCACCTTGGACACCCCCCGGAGCACCTGCACGCCGAGCCCTTCGGCCACGGCCGCCAGCGTGGCGCACGACTCGAGATGACGCAGGTTCAACGAGCCCGGCGCACCGGGGTGCATCATCCCCGCCGGGATCCGGTTTGTTAGGGACACCTCGGTCGGGACGAGACCGTCGTAGTGGACCCACGTCGGGGTGATGCGGGCGTCGGCCTCGACCAGTGCCTGGAACACGCCGAGCTCCTTGGCTTCCACCACACCCCACGGCAACATGCTCTCGCCGCGGACGCGGTCCTCGTACTGGATGCTCGCCTCGAGCACCGCCACCTGCAGACCGTCCCCGGCGAGTGCCGCCGCCAGCGAGAGTCCGGCGATGCCCCCTCCGACGATCACAACCTCGGCGTGTATTCCCATGAGAACCTACCTGACCTTCCGACGCGTTTGCCCCTCCTTCGCCACCGGCCGGCCACCGGATCACCCGATCGCGTCGGTGGTGCCGGGTGCTGGGCAACTCGGCCCCGACGATTGGTCAGCCAACCCGATCCTCGCGGCCGGGGCCACGACCAGCAGCGCCGGCTAGCAGATCCCGGTCCAGTTCTTTGACCGAAGCGGCACCGCACAGCGCCATCGTGCGGGCCATACCGTCCTGAAGGAAGTGCAGCACGTGGTCCACGCCGCGCTCGCCGGCGGCCCCCAAGCCGTACAGGTAGGCCCGGCCGATCATCACCGCGTCGGCCCCCAGCGCCACCGCTTTGACGATGTCACTGCCCCGGCGCACCCCGCCATCGCAAAGGACGGCCACCGATCCACCCACCGCGTCGGCCACCGGACCGACCAGGTCGATGGGCGAAGGGGCCCCGTCCAACTGGCGACCGCCGTGGTTGGACAGGGCGATGCCGTCCACCCCGTGATCCACAGCCAGGCGAGCGTCAGCCACGGACTGGATGCCCTTGATCACCACCCGGCCCTTCCATTGGCGACGGAACCGGTCGATGTCGGCCCAGGACAACGCCGGATCGAACTGGCTATTGATGTACTGCGCCAGGTTCACCGCAGTGGAGCCATCTCCCACCGCCGCGCCGCTGGTGGCCATGTTGGCGAACACGATGGGCTCGGCCTGCAAGAACGCCGCTGTCCAGGACGGCTTGAGCGCACCGGAGAGGATCGTGTCCAGCCCGATCTTGGGCGGCAACGTGAAACCCCGCCGTACGTCGCGCTCGCGGCGGCCCAACACCGCTGTGTCCACGGTGATCACGATGGTCGAGTAACCGGCAGCGGCGGCGCGTTCAAGCATGGAGGCCACCAGGTCACGGTCCCGCCAGACATACACCTGGAACCACAGATCCCCGTCGCTGACGGCGCGGACCTCTTCAATGGAGCGGGTGGCCATGGTCGACAGGGTGTAGGACACGTTGGCCCGGCGGGCGGCGCGGGCCACCGCCAACTCACCCTGGGGGTCCGCGATGCGGCTGAACCCCGTCGGTGACAGCACCACCGGGAACGGCAACGTGCGCCCGAACAGGGTTGAACCGGTGTCGATGGTGCTGACGTCGCGCAGCACCCGGGGCGAGAAACCGATGCGGGCGAAGGCCGCTGTTGAATCAGCCAGGCTGCGCTCATCCTCGGCGGCGCCGTCGATGTAGTCGAACACCCCCGATGGCAGGCGCCGGCGGGCCAGGTGGCGCAGATCTTCCACGTTGGCGGCCCGGCCAAGCTGTCGGGTGACCCGGTCCCATTCGATCGGCCGCAACCTGATGACGGAACGCAACGAGTCGAGCATCGTGCCATTCTGCCCGCCCGCCCGCCCGCCTGCCGGCGACCACGCTGCCCGCGCCACACAGCCCCGGCGTCTCTGGGCTGTTGCGCTCATTTCTCCTCTGGATTGGTGACCGTACCGTCCCCACGGTCGGCGAGCTTTCTGGTCCCGGCCATGCCGTCGCGAAAGGGACCACCATGAGCATCGTCACTGTGGTGTCGACCAAGCACTCCCCCGGGGCCACCACCTTGGCCATGTTGTTGGCCAACGTGGCCGACCCCTTCACACTGCCACTGGTGTTGGAAGCGGATCCCGCTGGCGGTGACCTGGCCGCCCGTACCGGATCACTGTTCGATCCCGGTATGGCCAGCGCAGTGCAAGCGGCACTGGTGGAGTCCGCCCCCCGGGTGCTTGACGAGCATTGCCGTCCGCTACCCAGCGGGGTGGGCGTGGTCATGGGCTCGCTGACCACGGCGCGGCTGGCGACCTACGTGCTGGCCAGCGCCGAGGTGCTGGCGCCGCTGGCCCGCTCCCGTGCTGGGGTGACCCTGGTCGACGCCGGCCGCTGGTCTAGCCCGGCCTCCGCCGCCTGGGCCGCGGCTTCCGACGCCACGCTGGTGGCCATGCGGGCCGAGGTGGAGAGCGCCGAGCACGTGGCGGTGCGGCTCCAGGAGATCGAGGCCGTCTGCCCGCTGGTGCGCGCCGTGGTCATCGGCAGCGGGTCGCTGTCGGTGCGGGACGTGACAGCGATCATCGAGCGGCCGGTGTGGTCGATCCCCACCGACGCCCTGAGCGCCAAAGCAGTGTGCTCCGGTGACGCCGACGTCGACGAGCTGCGCACCCGGGCCATCTGGAAGGCCGCCGAGCTGATCCTGGACGAGCTCACCAACCTGCTGACGTTCGGCCAGCCCTCGCCCGCAACCCGCCGGACCGGCCACCCGCTTCGGGGCTGACCTTTCAACGTTCAGTGGTTCCGAGACCACGCATTGTCGACAAGACGGCGAACAGCGGCGGCCCTAAACAGCCCAATGGCCCGTCCGGCGCGAATCGGCGGGGGGTCGGTTGCTCAACATCCCGCCCGACACCCCAACAACTCCCGGAACCGACGGGTTACGTTGGTGCAGCCACCCGATACAGGCGTTGGGCGTTGTCCCACAGGATCTTGCGGCGCACCTCATCGGGCTGACCGGACAGGCCGCCGTCGATTCGTTCCCAGACGTTGCCGTATAGGCAGGTGGGATGAGGGAAGTCGGTTTCGATCATGATGCGATCGGCGCCGATGCAATCGATCAACCGCTGTGGGCCGATCTGCTCGAACCAGTAACACGTGGAAACCTGCCGGGCGAAGTACTCCGAGGGGAGCAGCTCGAACTCAGGCCGGGCCCGGCGCACATCGGCCTCGTTGAACTGATAATCAATGGCCTCGAGCAGGAACGGTACCCAACCGATCCCACTCTCCACCGACACCACCTCCAAAGTCGGGAATCGGGCCAACACACCCGATAGCAACAGATCACACAGGTGGAACCCGTTGCCCATGAACAGGTTGGTCGACACCCGCGCATAGGAGGCCTGGAAGCCATAGGTTCGAACCCGTTCCGGTGAGAAGTCCTTTTCGAAGTCACCGGACCCGATGTGAAAGCTCACCGGTTGGCCCAGTTCCTGGCAGGTGGCCCAGAGCGGATCCCAGTAGCGGTCACCCAGGAACGGCTGCCCGAACGACTCCGGTTCGCCGGTGAACAGCACCCCCCGATGGCCCAGCTCGTAACCTCGCCGCACCTCGGCCACGCTGGCGTCCACGTCCCAGAACGGGGTGGCGGTGATGGGCAGCAGGCGACGGGCGTCGGCGGAAGCCCACTCGGTTTGGAAATCATTGTAGACCTGTACGCAGGTCAACATCAGCTCTGGATCTTTGAGCTTTAGAAAGGACTGGCTGCCGAAACCGCCGACATTGGGGTACAGCACCATCGCCCATATGTCCTCGCTGTCCATGTACCGCAACCGCTCCTTGGCGTCATGCGCCGCGGGATGGACCTGATCGAGCGTCATCGGCCCGCCCTCGGAGAGCGGCTCGGTCCAACCGGCCACCGCGGTGAAACCCACCGAGGCGATGCGTTGGCCCTGGAGGTACCACGACTGACGACCCTTGCGGTCCACATCGACGTAGGGCACCAGGTCCTTCATGCGGGCCGGCACCCTGGACGTCCAAAGATCAGGCGGCTCCGTCACATGGGTGTCGACATCGATCATCCGGTACGGGCTGGCCATGGGTGCACGATACGCCTGGCCGGGACGTCTCGCACCCGGGATCGCGAGCGTCGGTTAGCGTCGCCCGGCGATGACTCCGGCTCACGTTCCCGATGCGCGCCCGACGGCGTCCTCGGCCACGCTGTTGACGGTGGCGCTATTCGGGTTGTTCGCTACCAACTTCAACGTCAGCGTGTTGGCGCTGGTGGTGCCCCGCCTGGTCCGCGAGTTCGACTCGCAACCCTCGACGGTGTCATGGCTGGTGGTCGGACCGACGCTGGCCTACGCGGTGTTCGGGCCCACCGCCGGCAAGCTGGGAGACCTCTACGGCCGACGCCGGGTGTACCTGATGGGTCTGGCCGGCTGCTGTGTGTTCGCCGCGCTCACCGCGGTGGCGCCCAACGTGTTGCTGGCCATCCTGTTCCGCACCACCAGCGCGGTGTTCGGCCAGTCCACCGCACCGACCGGGGTGGCCATCATCAGCGAGGTGTTCCCCCGCGAGCAGCGGGTCAAAGCGCTCGGTTACTGGGGTCTGGTCATGGCCGGAGGGCCGGTGTCCGGCATGGTGGCCGGCGGGGTGGTGATTGACCAGGTGGGCTGGCGATGGATCTTCGTGGCCCAGGTGCCCCTGACCATAGCCGGGTTCATCGCCGCGTACCGGGTGCTGCCGCCCAGCCGTCGCCGAGCCAACGTGCGCTTCGATCTGATGGGCACCACGCTGCTGGCCACCGCGGCCTTCAGCGTGCTGTTCGCGGTGAACCGGGGCCCATTGTGGGGCTGGGACCATGCCATCGTGCGGGGACTGCTGGTGTCTTTCCCGCTGGCCGGGGTGCTTTTCGTGCTCTGGGAACGGCGGGTGGCGGACCCGTTGTTGCCGTTGCACTACTTCCGCCAGCGGGAATTCACCATCCCCATGGTCACCCAGGCATTCAGCCAGGTCGCGTACCAGGGCGGGTTCGTGTTGATCCCGTTGATGTTGGCCGGGCTCTACGGTTTCAACGCCACCCGCATCAGCTTCCTGACCGTGGGCCGGCCGCTGTTGTGGGGTATGGCCGGGCCGCTCTCGGCGTGGTTGGTGATCCGGGCCGGAACCCGACGGGTGGTGCTGAGCGGGGTACTGCTCAACATTTGTGCCTGCCTGGCGTTGACCCGCATCGATGTGGGTACCTCGCAGGGGGAGATCGTGTTGCTGTTGGGCTTCGCCGGAGTGGGTGTGGGCATCATCGTGGCGCCGCTGATGGCCATGCTGACCATGGCGGTGGGGTCCAATGATCTGGGCGTGGTGTCCGCCACCAGCCAGATGATGGTGCAGATCGGCTCGGTGGCGGGGATCCAGATGATGCAGGCTATCCAGGTGTCGCGTCTGACGACCGACGGGATCGCCGGTTCGTACCACGCGGCGTTCATCGCTGCCGCCGCGGTGTCCTCGGTGGCCATCATCAGCGCCGCCGCCATTCGCCGCCCAGGTCGGAGCGTATGCTCACCGACGGGCAGCGCACGATAGAGCTCCTTCCTCGAGCGGCAGAGCCCACCCAGCCGTCATCAGTCCATTGCGTGCCCGTACCACCTTCGTGGAGCAGGCCGACACTTGCACCGCCATCGACGGGAACCATCGCCAAGCCCTCCCCGGCTGGCTTGAGATCACCACCGAGGAGCGCACTCCCGGCGCCATTTGCGTCGGATTCCCCGAGGAGGTCGAGCTCGACGCCCAGCGCGCCGTACTGAAGGGTCTGCTCGAACGGGGTCGCGTTCGGGCACGTCGGCGACTCGCTGGTGATCGGCGACGGTCCGCTGGTGCCGCAGTTGGCGCCGGTGTAGCTACCCGGCGGCCACCATTGTGGCTTGCTGGGCCGCCATCAGCTCGGCCACCGCGCCTTCCACCACAGTGCCCTCGAAGAAGCGGGGATTGGCCTCCGCCCACAGTCGGGCCGGGTTCTCGAACACGAAACGGCGGAAATCATCGAGATCCATGAGACCGTGCTCAACCAGCTCATAGGCCTCGGGCAGCACCTCGGCCATGTCCAACACATCGAAATGCCCGATGTCGGACCCGAAGATGGCCCCCAGCTGGGCCCCGAAGGGGTTCTGACGGCGGTTGAAGGCCAGGGCGTTGGTGGGATCATCGGCCTCGCAGCCGAAGAAGAAGTTGGTGGTGAACAGACCGGCGATGTCGGAAGCCTCGCTGATCTGGCACCGATGAAAGTCATCCAGATCGGCAATGCCACCGGTCAGATCCAGTGGCGGATTGGCCAACCGCTCGGCCCGGCCCGACAGTGCCGCCACCATCTCCGGCTCGCCATACGCTGCGGCCAACTCCAGCAGCTCGGCAACGTTGAGGTTGTCCGGTCTGGTGGCCTCCAGCGCCTCCAGGTTGCGCTTTTCCCAATGGCCGACCAGATCGCTGTACAAATGACAAGCCCAACCCACCCCGCCTTCCAGAAACGCCACCCTCAGCGCCGGGAAGCGCCGGGTCACGCCACCCAGGAACATGGCCTTGCACACCGACTCGCTGGCGGCGGCGAAATGGCCGATGTGGTTGTACACGAAGTTCGACGGCGAGGTCCGCAACCCGTAACGACGGCTGCCGGTGTGGAACGTCGGGGCGAGGCCCAACTCCACGCAACGGGCCCACACCGGGTCATAGTCATGGGCGCTGTCCAGACCGAGGGGGTCCAGCCAACCGAACCGACGAGCCAGCTCCGGGTCCCGGTCGGCCAGATCGCCGAGCGGGCGCGGCATCAGGCTGCCCAACATGACCGCCTTGAGGCCCAATTCCACCACGTGGTCCAGTTCGGCCAGCGCCTCCTGCGGGGTGTGCATGGGAATGACGGCAGCGGGGGTCATGCGAGCGGCATAGGGAGCAAACGTCTCCGCCGAGTAGGTGTTGAACGCCCGGCAAGTGGCTTGGCGGTCGCCGGCATCGGTGATGCGGACCGTGCCCAGACCGGAGGTGGGATACAGCACCGCGAAGTCGATGCCGAACTCGTCCAACCGCTCGTGCAAGAGGCGGGGCAGCATGGACGTCGCCCGGTCTCGGGTGTTGCGGGTGGGTGAACCCCAAAACGCCTCCTGGGACAGGTTGTGGTGACGCCGCTCGGCCACGCTCATGGACAAAGCCCGATCCACGCCGGCGCCGAAGGAGGCGAACCCCCTGGCCGCGGAGTCACCGCCGATGCGGGCCATGGCATCGCGCAACACCGGGCCGTACTCCACCCAATGCCCGTCAGCATCGATCACCGGATGACCCAGACCAGAGCGAAGTTCGGCGGCAGTCATGCGAATCCCCTTTGCACCCGTCCATCACGTGCGATGTGTGGCCAAGCCTAACCAGCCGATGGTGGGGCGAACCCTGTCCAACCGTATGTGATGAGCCCAACCAGGGCCGGCAGGTACGTCCACCACAGCACCTCACCGGCCTGTGACCGCCGTCGCCATCCCCAGATGGAGAACACCGCTGCCACCGCCAGGCCCAACCAGGCGGTGCCGCCCTCCAGCGCGTTGGTCACATGGGTCATGCCCGCCAGCGTCGCCAACGGCAGGGCCAGCGCCGGCGGAAATCGCCGCTGGCGACCCACGGCCAACATGAGCGCCGCCGCCATCGCGGCCAGCCCGACGTGCTGCAGGTAGTGCCCAACGGTCTCATCCCACAGGTGGGCCAGCGCCGAGGGGTGGCGGTTCCCGATGGAGTTGGCCGCCAGGTGCACCCCGTGTCCCTCGACGTAGGTGATGGCAGCCGGGGCGAACACCAGCCACCTAGGCCGTTGCGAACCATCCGATGGCACGGCGCGAGTGTTCGGTGGGCTCCCCCACGGCTGACACCGTGCGACCCTAACCGGTCACCCCCTCGGCTGTCCATACGTTCTGGTATGTCGAGCGCATCTTGGCTATCGTCGTCGGATGGCCGTTGATCCACCGGTGCTCACCATGGTTGACGCCGGCTCAGTCTCCGCGCAGCGAGCCATGTCCCGCTACTTCGAAGAGCTCGCCCGTCGCTTTCCCGAAGGGTTCGAGGTGGGCGCCGAGCTGGCGAACGCCACCACCGTGTTCAACCCGCCACAGGGCATCTTCCTCCTGGCCACCCAGGCAGGCGCAGCGGTCGGTTGCGGCGCCCTACAATGGATCGCGGCGCCCCCGCAGGACCCCGCCGTTGCACCGCACGGCACTCGGACCGCTGAGATCAAGCGCATGTGGGTCCATCCCGCCGCCAGAGGTCACGGTCTTGGTCGACGTCTCTTGCTGACCCTTGAGGGGTACGCCCGCAGGGGAAAGGCCACCCGAGCGGTGCTGGACACCCACGGCGAGCTGCGAGAGGCAATCGCCCTGTACCGCTCCGCCGGATACCAACCAATCGACCGGTACAACGACAATCCCTATGCCCACCACTTCTTCGCCAAGGACCTCCAAGCTCCGAACACCCTGCAACAGCGCCGGGCGCACCAGGGGGACTGGGAGCGCATCGTGGTGTTGAACAACAGCGAAGTTCCCCACGTCGGCCCGCTGCGAGCGGATCAGGGACCATGGTTCATCGATCAGGCCACCATCACCACCCTTGAGTCAGGCGGTCCCTCTCCCGAGCTGGTGGCCATGGTGGTGGCCATGACCGATGGGTGCGGATACACCAGTCCCAACTACACATGGTTCACGAGCCGCTACCGCGCATTTGCCTACATCGACCGCATCGTGGTGCGAGCGGATCACACCGGCGCGGGGATCGCCCGCCGGCTGTATGACGAGGTGGCCGCGGCGGCCCGACTGGCCGGCAAACCCGTGCTGTTCGCCGAGGTCAACCTCGACCCGCCCAACGAGCGGTCTCGACACTTTCACCAGCGATACGGCTTCGTCGAGGTGGGCCGACAGGTGGATCCCCGCACCAACCACACCCTGACCATGCTGGCGTTGACCCTGACCTAACGTTGCGGACCGGTTGATCAGGGTCCGGCCGGCGAGGGCATCTCGAAGTGCAAGCTCACGGTGGTGCCATCGGGGCCGGGCCGCCGCCCGAAACGCTGGCTGAGCTGCCGCATGATGGGCGTGCCCCGGCCCCGCTCCACGCTCGGTACCGCCCGCAACCAACTGCCGCGGTCGGACACCTCCACGCTCAGCCATCCGTCCGCCACCATCGCCCCCACCTCCACCAGCCCCGGTCCGCCCCGGTAGCCGTGTTCAACGCAGTTTGAACAGGCCTCGTTCACACACAGGACCACATCGGCCACCAGCTCGACGCCCAGGTGCTGGCCCTCCAGCCAGGACCGCAGATCCAATCGCATCGGCGCCAACTGCGCTGGATGAGCCACGAAGGAGTGCCGCCACCGTTGAGCGGACCTTTCGAGGAGCCGGGCGCAGAGCACGACGGTGTCATCGCCATGGTCCTCGGAGCGGAGCTGGCGGACCAACTGGTCGCAGAGCTGTTCCAGCGGCAGTCGGCGCAGCTCCCGTACGGCGCGCTCGAGCCGTGAGAGGCCCTCGGAGATCGACTCGCGGCGTCGCTCGATGAGCCCGTCGGAGTACAACACCAGCAGCGAGCCCACCGGGAAGGGGCACTGGGCCTCAACCCGGGCCACCTGCTCATCACCGAACAACGGGAGGCCGGTGGCTTGATCCAGCCATCGGACCCCACCGGCGCGGTCCACGATGAGGCCCGGCGGATGCCCGGCCAGAGAGTACCGCAGCGTGGCGGCTTCGGTGTCCACCACCGCGTAGCCCACGGTGGCGAAGTCGATGCCGCCGGCGGTGGCCGCAAAACGGCCCAGCTGGGTGAGTAGCTCGGCGGTACTCGGCGCGTGCAGGGCCAGTGCCGCCATACCGTGACGCAACCGACCCATCTTGGCCGCAGCGTCCAGCCCACTCCCCACGACGTCACCAACGGACAGCGCCACCGTCCCATCCGGCAGCGGGAACGCGTCATACCAGTCTCCACCAACCTGAAGCGTGTCCTGGCCCGGTTGATACAAAGCGTGCACCGCCAGTCGGGGATGGTCCACTCGCAGCTCCGGCAGCAACGCCCGCTGCAGTCGCATGGCGATGCGATGTTCCGTTTCGTGCAGCTGCGCCCGTTCCACCGCCAACGCCGCCTGCCGGGCCAAGAGCGAAAGGAAAACATCCTCTGCGGTATCCAAGGGCCGTTCGAAGCCTAAGGCCACCACCCCCAACGCGCCGGAATCACCCTCCAGCGGCAGGCAGGCCCAGGACTGGATGCGGCCGTCCTCGCCCCGCCACCGATCACCCACCCGGGCCCGGAGCTCATCGATATTGCGCAAGGTGACCAACCTGGCAGTCTCAACGGCCTCGACCAAGGGGAGTCCACTGCCGGCGTCGAAAGTGGTCCAACCGTCCTGAGGTCGCTGCGCCGAGCCATGCGGACGCACCAAACGCAGCTGACGGGTGGCCCGGTCGAGCTCGAAGTAGAACGCCGAGGTGCTGCCGGTGGCTTTGACCAACTCCGCCAGCACGGCCCGCTGCGCGTCAACGGTGCCATTCACCGCGGCCAGCGCGGTCGCCATCTCATAGGCCCGACGGGTACGGGTCTCAGCCGCCTCCCAACGGCGCCGTTCCCGCCGCTCCGCTTCATACAACCCAGCCCGCTTCAGCGCCTCAGTCACCCGAGCGCACAGTTGTGCCATGAGCTCGCGCTGTTCCTCGTCGAACCATTGCGGGGTGGCGAAACCCATGGCCAAAACACCGATGACCTCGCGGCCATCGTCGAGGGGCAGTGTGGCCCACGCCTGCGCGCCTTGACGGACCCGTTCCTCCTCCAGATCAGGCCACTCCCGGGCGATGTCGGCCGCGGTGCCCAACAAGCTGGGGCTACGCTCGCCCACCACCCGGCATATCGGCGTCAGCGCTGGCTGAAGGGGCACCAGGCGCCACGGGTCGATCAGCTCGTCGGCGCCCTGGGCATCCGCCATGATCAGGTGGGTTCGGGCCGCGTTCACCAGAAACAGTCCGCCGAGATGGGCCCCGAGGGCGTTGACGCAGCCGTGGGCCACCACCTCAGCAACTTCGGCCACACTGGCCACCCGGGACAACTCGAAGGACACGTTGGCCAGGATCTGGCGGGTGCGAACCACCGCTGCCATGCGCTGGCGCTGAGCGGCATGTGGGTCCCCGGCGGCGGCACCGGGCGACCCGGGTGGGAGGTTCGTCAGACCGCTGGTCTTGCTGACCAGCACCATCATGCGGTCGGCGCTGATGCGCACCACGGAGGCCACAACGGATTGGCCAGCCCTACCCCGCCCGAGCGGACACCCTTCGAGCACCATGCCACCTTCGGAAGCCATGCCAGCTTCGGAAGACATGCCAGCTTCGGAAGACATGCCAGCCTCGAGAGACATGCCAGCCTCGAGCGTTCCCACCATTGCCGGTGCCGAACGGAGCGCCTGAAGCAGCACCTGCTCCCGAGGGAACACCTCACGGACGTGGCGGCGTCTGCCGGGCACCATCACCTCTGCGTCACAGCAACCGGCGGCGACGATCAGCTGCCGGGCTGCCGGGTTGAGCTCCAAGATGATGCCCGCCCGGTCGATCTCGACAAGTCCCACCGGACAAGCATCGATGAGCTGCAGCAATCGGTCGCGTGTAGCAATCGGATCCTCAAGTTCAGCGTCCTGGCCGACGTCGCGCTCCCCGGTCAAGGCCAGCGCCGGCCGTCTCCGCCGCACGACGGACCCATAGAGCACACCCACCGGTATGATTCCAGCGGGACTGCCACGCTGCTGGGGGACGGGCGCACCGATCTGGTCACGCGGCAATTGTATCGGGATGGTTGGTCATGGCCCCCAGACACCATGTTCCCGGCGGGGCTTGATCCAGCCCGGCGCAGGGTCTAATGTACAACCATATGGTTTCATGTACTGGGGAGGACCACACCGATCTTCTGCTGCACGCCCTGTCCGATGCCACCCGGCGTGACATCGTGGCCCGGGCCCTGGGTGCGGAGCATTCGGTCTCCCAGCTGGCGGGGCACTATCCCATGAGCTTTGCCGCAGTGCAGAAACACGTCGCCGTCCTCCAGCGGGCCGGGCTGGTGATCAAACGCCAGCGTGGCCGGGAGCAGATGGTGTCCGCCAACCTCCAGGCGCTACAGCAAGCGAAGCACACGTTGGAGCAACTCGAGCTGCGCTGGCGCCAGCGGGTCAACCAGATGGACCGGATCCTGGCCGAATCGGATGATCGTGCCGAGGCCACGTGAGCCGAACCGACGTCGACCGCCTGAACCATGCAGGCGTGACCATACAGGCTTGCACTAACAGAGGAAGGAACCACAACATGCCCGTGACCGAAATCCACAAAGATCCAGTGGCACTGACCATGACCGTCATTTCGGACTTTCCCGCTCCACCGCAGCGCATCTGGCAGCTGTGGAGTGATCCCCGCCAGCTCGAGCGTTGGTGGGGGCCGCCCTCCTATCCCGCCACCGTTGTTGACCACACCCTGACGCCGGGCGGGCGAGTGACGTACTTCATGACGGGACCGGATGGCGAGCGCTTCCACGGCTGGTGGCAGGTGCTGGCAGTGGAGGCACCGCACCGCTTGGAGATCCAGGATGGCTTTGCTGATGACCAGGGCCAGCCCAACCCGGACATGCCCATCACCACGATGCAGATGACCCTGCAGCAACACGATCCCTCATCTCTCCAGTGGCGGACGTACGGGGAACGCCCGGCACCCGAATGGAGATCCGCACCACATTTCCTTCGTTGGAAGCCATGGAGCAGATGGCAGCGATGGGCATGGAAGAGGGAATCTCCGCGGCTTTGTCCCAGATCGATGACCTTCTGGAACCGGCAGCTCCGAGGTGACCCGTCGCCATACCCTACCAGATGTTCCATACCCTACCAGATGTTATGGCCACGACGGAGCGACGCCGATATGACTGATCATGCGGTGGTGATCGCCGGCGCCGGCCCAACCGGGCTGATGCTGGCCGGCGAGCTGGCCTTGGCGGGTGTGGACACCGTGATCGTCGAACGCCGTACCGATCAGCATGTCGATGGGTCGCGAGCGGGTGGTCTTCACGCCCGCACCATCGAGGTGCTCGATCAGCGTGGGATCGCTGAACGGTTCATCGGGGCCGGATACACCGTGCCGGCACTGGGTTTCGCCCAGATCCCGTTGGAGGTCAGCGATCTTCCCACCCGCCACAACTACGTGTTGGCGCTGTGGCAATCCCGATTCGAGCCCATTCTGGCCGGCTGGGTGGAGGAGCTGGGGGTGCCGATCCTGCGCGGCCAGGAGGTGACCGGTTTCAGCCAGCACGACGGCGGTGTCGAAATCGACGTGTCCGGCGGGGTGGCCCTGCGAGCGGACTATCTGGTGGGGTGCGACGGTGGACGCAGCCTGGTCCGCAAGGCCGCGGGGATCGACTTCGCCGGATTGGACGCATCGACCAGCTGGATGATCGCCGAGGTCGAGATGGACCGGGAGCCCGAGCTCGGGTTCCGTCGTGACAACACCGGCAGCCACGCCCTCGGTCGGGCCGCTGATGGGGCCTCGATCCGGGTGGTGCTGACCGAGCCTCGTGTCGACAACAGCGGAGAGCCGGGCCTGGAGGAGCTGCGCCAGGGACTGTTCCGCATCTACGGGACCGACTACGGGCTTCGCCGCGCCACCTGGATCTCCCGGTTCACCGACATGACCCGACAAGCTGCCTCCTATCGCAGCGGCCGCGTACTGCTGGCAGGGGACGCGGCCCATGTGCATCCCCCACAGGGCGGTCAGGGGCTCAACACCGGCGTGCAGGATGCGGTGAACCTGGGCTGGAAGCTGGCCCAGGTGGTCAAGGGGGCTTTGGCGGACAGGCTGCTGGACACCTACCATGCGGAACGGTATCCCGTCGGCGCCCGGGTGCTGCACAACACTATGGCCCAGGTGGCGCTGAGTGGTCCCGACGACCGTCATCAGGCCCTGCGTGACACCATCACCGAGCTGTTAGGCCTGGCTGAGCCCCGCCAGCGAATCGCCGGGATGGTCTCCGGTCTGGACATCCACTACGACCTCGGCCCAGGGCACCCGTTGGTGGGGCGGCGCATGCCGGACCTCGATGTGCACATCGCCGAGGGCCCGACGCGGGTCTTCGCCCTCCTACACGACGCCCGGCCACTGCTTCTCAACCTCGGCGAGCCCGGTGGATTCGGGCTGGGTCCCTGGGCAAATCGGGTTCGGTTGGTGCATGCCCGCCACGACGGCGTGTGGCAGCTTCCGACCATCGGTGAGGTCGAGGCGCCCGCCGCCGTGCTCATCCGACCCGACGGCCATGTCGCCTGGACCGGCGAGCTCACCGATCCCGAGCTGCCCCATGCCCTCACGCGCTGGTTCGGCCCAGCCATCGATCTAGAGCGAGCCGGTGAACACCACGACCCCACCGAGCACCTGGACCACCGGTAGGAGCAGACACGAGCCTCTCTGGGGCGGCCAGAGCATCCGACACCCAAGGCTGGCTGTCCAGCGTTGTCTCGTGTCCCCCGAAGTGGTTCCCGGCCCCTGTCGACCACGGTTTCGGGGAATATCCCGTGCCCAACATGCAGGGGTCCTGGTTCCCTCCTTCCGGCAGCTCGCTACAGGCATGAACGAGCCAATTCGTGGTGGTGTCGACCGTTGGATTCTGCCTGCTCCTTGCGGCGACGCGGTTCAAGATGAATAAGTGCTTCTCATCGCCAGCATCACAGACTCACCAATTTATTGATCAGGATACGTTTTACCTTTCGAGGCGGGTCTCGGTTCGGGTCGTTCCGGGCGTCTCCACCGCTGGTACGGCTCCAGGTTGACAGCGCCCGGGCGAGCGCCACGCTCCGCCCACGGTGGCGTGACCGAATCGCTCGAACACCACCTTCGGTTGGATCCCGTCAACCACAACGAGGGAGTCAGCCCACCGCACCGACTTGGGGCGTCACGCAGTCGATCTGGATTCACACCTGCTGCTCGGCGCGCTGCACCTTCGGCGGTCGGGCCACGGGCGCGGGATTGCGTGCCACCAGACCGAGACGTTCGGAGTCTTGAAACGCTCACCTCAGGGAGGCGTGCACATCGCGGACGGCCTTCGCCGACAACCTGAGCGCATCATCTTGCAGGTAGAGGTGCTCGACCATAAGCGGAGTCAGGTCTTGCATGCGGCATCGGCCGAACGCGTCGTTCGCCTTCTTAGCGGGTCGCCGGTACCCGCTGAACGTTGTCGGCTTAGCTTCGAGCGCGGCACGCTCGAGCCATTCCTCCATCCAATTGGCACTGCATAGTCGTCGCGGTCGACGAGGCGGCCCTCGTCGGCCTGACCGACCGCATTGGCCAGCGCTCGTTTGGCCTCCCCGAGCGGATTCAAACCCGACCTTGGTCACGAAATGACGTTTACCGCTCGCCGGATCTCGGACCAGATCAATCCGGTATCGGTACCTTCGACCGCGTGCCTCAACCACATCCGCCATGCGAAGGACCCCTCCGGAAGCACAACGCGACTATTTCGCGACTAATTCTCCTTCGAAGCATCACACTTCATCAACGCCTAGAAAACGTGCCTAGGTAACGGGTGCCCGGAACGGGATTTGAACCCGTATGGTGTTGCCACCAGAGGGGTTTAAG
>CAVZHK010000006.1:0-139076 GCA_963775055.1 uncultured Acidimicrobiaceae bacterium
CGCTGTCACACCCCCTTCGGTAGCCTCTCCGCAATCCACCCGTAGAACCGGAGACCGCCATGACCGACGTGATGGGTCGCTCAGCCGCCCGACCGGCGCTGCAGGACCTCGACGCCAAGTACCGCGAGACCGAGGGGCAGTTCTTCTTCACCGGGGTGCAGGCGCTGGTGCGGGTCCCATTGGACCAAATGCGGGCGGACAAGCTGGCCGGCCTGCGCACGGCGTCGTTCATCTCGGGCTATCAGGGCTCACCGTTGGGGGGTTTCGATCGGGAGATCATCGCCCAGAAGGCGCTGATGGACAGCCACCACATCGTGCACCGGTCCGGCCTGAACGAGGAGTTGGGTGCCACCGCGGTGTGGGGCAGCCAATTGGCCAACACGTTTCCCGATCCGTTGTACGACGGTGTGCTGGGCATCTGGTACGGCAAGGCGCCGGGGTTGGACCGCGCCGGAGATGCCATCCGCCACGCGGCGTACTCCGGCACCGGCCGTCACGGTGGGGTGCTGGCGCTCACCGGGGATGATCCGGCCTGCAAGTCCTCCACCCTGCCGTCCTCCTCAGAGTTCTCATTGGCAGACCTGCACCTACCGGTGCTGCATCCCGGCAGCGTGCAAGAGGTGCTCGATCTGTCCCGCCACGGGGTCTACCTGTCGCGCGCCAGCGGGCTGTGGTCTGCCATCAAGATCGTGACCTCGGTGGCTGACGCCGCGGCCTCCGCTGAGGTCGGACCGGACCGCATCCGGCCGGTCATGCCAACGTTCCTGTATCGGGGCCAGCAGTATCAGGCCCAGGTGTCGGGCAAGGTCGGCCCGCCGATGACCAATGACATGGAGCGTGAGCTGTACGAGGCCCGGCTCCAGGTCGCCCGTCTCTATGGCGTGGAGAACAACCTCAACGCCATCACCCATGACGCACCGGACGCCTGGATCGGGCTGCTGGCTTCGGGCCGGGTGTACCACGAGGTGCTCGAGGCGCTGCACACCCTGGGTCTGGGCCAGGCTGATCTGGCCGGTCTGGGCATCCGGCTCATCCAGATCGGGCTGATGTACCCCCTTGACGCCACCGTCATGCGCCGCCTCACCGCCGGGCTGGCCGAGGTGCTGGTGGTGGAGGAGAAGCGCAACTTCCTGGAGCTGCACCTGAAAGAGGCCCTGTACGGGGTCACCAGCGCCCCCACCATCACCGGCAAGACCGATCCTGACGGCACCTCGCTGGTACCGGCGTGGGGCGCGCTCGACGCTGATGCGCTGGTGGAGCCCCTCTTCCGGCGCCTGGGCAGCCGCATCGACCCCGCCCGGCTGCGGGCGCCCCACGCCGCACCGTCGCAGGGGGCCAAGCGTCGCATCGAGCTGTTGCCCAGCCGCACCCCGTTCTTCTGCTCGGGTTGCCCGCACAACACCGGCACCAAGGTTCCCGATGGGGCGCTGGTCGGCGCCGGGATCGGCTGCCACGGGATGGTCACCCTCATGGACCCGGAGCGAGTGGGCACCATCATGGGCATCACCCAAATGGGAGGCGAGGGCAGCAACTGGGTGGGCATTGAACCGTTCGTCAAGACCGACCATTACATCCAGAACATGGGAGACGGCACCTTCGCCCATTCCGGCTCACTTTCTGTGCGCATGGCGGTGTCCGCGGGAGCCCATCTCACGTTCAAGATCCTCTACAACAGCGCGGTGGCCATGACCGGCGGGCAGGACGCTGCAGGGGCCATGACGGTGCCGGCGTTGACCTACTGGCTGCGCAGCGAAGGGGTGGGACGAACCATCATCACCACGGACGACAAGGGCGTCTACAAAGGCGTCGATCTGGCCCCGGGTACCGAAGTGTGGGAGCGGGAACGCATCGTTGAGGCCCAGGAGGAACTGAAGAAGACCTCCGGGGTCACGGTGCTCATCCATGATCAACAATGCGCCGCGGAGAAGCGCCGTGACCGCAAGCGGGGACTGGTGGCTGATCCCGCCACCCGCATCGTGATCAACGAACGGGTTTGCGAGGGCTGCGGGGACTGCGGCGTGCAGTCCAACTGCCTGTCGGTTCAACCGGTGGAGACCGAGTTCGGCCGCAAGACCCGCATTCACCAGTCCTCCTGCAACAAGGATTTCTCCTGTCTGGCGGGGGATTGCCCGTCCTTCCTGTCGGTGGTGCCCGCCCGATCCTCGCTGCTGGGCCGGTTGGGAGCGGCACGCCGCAAGTTCTCCGGTGGTGGCAGGTCTGAGGGCGGCGGTGGCGCGGCGGCTGGTGGGGGCCGGACCTCGCGGGCGGAGGGTGGTGCCCGCCGCCGGCCGGCTTTGGATGAGAGCCGCCTGGTCGAGCCCGCGCCGTTGGTGTCGGCGTCCGATGCCACCATCCGCATGCCGGGCATTGGCGGCACCGGGGTGGTCACCGTGTCCCAGATCTTGGGCACCGCCGCCACCCTGGACGGCAAGTTCGTGTCCGGTTTGGATCAGACCGGGCTGTCACAGAAGGCCGGGCCGGTGGTCTCGGATCTGCGGATCACCACCGCTCCGGTGGAAGGCTCCAACAAGACCACCGCTGGCGGCGTCGATCTGTACCTGGTGTTCGACCAGTTGGTGGGACTCGGCGCCAACAACGTGATCGGCTGTGATCCCGCCCGCACCGTCGCTGTGGTGTCCACCGCCAAGTCGCCAACCGGGGCCATGCTGCGTGACCCCCGGGCCGCCTACCCCGCAGACGCCGACCTGCAGGCGGACCTTGACGCCGTGACACGAGCCGGCCACAACCGCTACCTCGACGCCGGCGAGGTAGCGCTGGGCTTGTTCGGTGATTCCACCACCGCCAACGTGTTGCAGTTGGGCGTGGCGTACCAGCTCGGTGCGGTACCGATCTCCGCAGGGGCCATCGAGCAGGCCATCGAGCTCAACGGCGCCGCCGTCGACGCCAACAAGGCCGCCTTCCGCTGGGGCCGGATGTCTGTCATCGACCCGGCCGCGGTCACTGCCGCTTCCCAGCTGCCCGCTGATCATCTACCCAAACCGTCTGCCGAGCTGGAGGCGGACATCCTGCGCCGGGGATTGGGCGAGGGCGAGCTGGGCCGGCTGGTCCGCCTGCGAGCGGCGGACCTGGTGGCCTATCAGGACCGAAAGTATGCCGATCGGTATCTCGACACGCTGGCCACGGTGGCCTCCGCTGGCCAGGTGGAGTTGACCGAGGCCGTGGCCCGCAACCTCTACAAGCTCATGGCGTACAAGGACGAGTACGAGGTGGCCCGCCTCCACCTTGAGACCGCGGCCAAGGTGCACGTCGAGAACGAGGTGGGCGCGGGCATGCAGGTGCGCTTCAACCTGCACCCACCGGTACTGCGGGCGTTGGGCATGGACGAAAAAGATCGTGCTGGGCCCGTGGTTCAGCCCGGTGCTGGGCCAGCTGCAGAAGGGCAAGAAGCTGCGCGGCACCCCGCTGGATCCCTTTGGATACGCCAAGGTACGGCGGGTGGAGCGGGACCTGGCCAAGGAGTACCGCCAGTTGGTGGAGCGCCTGGCAGGGCGGCTCAGCAGTGGGGCGCTCGGTGCCGAGCTGCTGCCCACGGCGGTTGCGCTGGCCAACCTGCCCGATCTGGTGCGGGGCTACGAGCAGATCAAGCTCGACAACGTGGACGTCTACCACTCAGAGTTGGCCCGGCTGCGTTCCAACCTCGGCGTCTGAACGAGACGGGGACAACTACGCTGCGGGCCATGAGCCTTGGGGGAGTGTCACATCTGGCCTTTGGTGTCCGGGACATGGACCGGTCGCTGGCGTTCTACCGGGATCAGCTCGGCATGGAGGTCACTAGCGACCGGGTCCAGGCCACCGAACCGTCCGCCATGTACGCCGATTCGCAGAAGGCCAGCAGCCGGCGGGTGGCGCAGCTGCGTTGGGCCGATGACCCTGACGCGGCGTTCCTGGTCCTGTCCACCTTCCCTGACGCCACCGGTGAGCCGCTGCGGCTCGATCAGGTGGGCATCCACCACGTGGCGTTGTGGGTGCAGGACCTGCGGGCCATCACCGAGCGGGTGCGGGCCCAGGGCGCACCTATCGTGATGGAACCCACCCAGGTGGATGCCCGCGGGTATGGCGGCCGCAAAGGCGAGCGGGTGCTCACCTGCTTGTTCGAAGACCCCGACGGCATCATCCTGCAGCTGGACGAACGCCTGGCCTGAGTTTGGCTGGTTGCCCTCGCGTCGGTGGCGGTCTGCTAACCGAAGTACAGCGCTGGATCCAACATACCGTGAGGTCCGGCGTAGGAACGGTCGTCGCGGTGAGCAGTGCTGGCACTGCCGTTGCGGGTTGGTGCGGGCTCAGGATCGTGGTGAACGCCCTTGGTTGGGTGGGGTCCTCCCTGAGCTTCGTCGGTGGGGGAGACCTCGGCCGGGGAGCGTTCGGTGGGCGCCGGGTCCGGTTCAGGCGGTGGGGCGAAACGCAGCGGCTCGCCCTCGCCGACCTCGGCACTGACCACATCTGGCGGTCCGACGATGAGCGGGTCGGGCTGGCCCAGCACCGTCAGGTCCTTTTCGGGATAGTCCAGTTGCGCCAACACGAAGCGCAATGCTTCAACTCGACCGCGCTTCTTGTCATTGGAACGCACCACGGTCCAGGGGGCGAAAGCGTTGTGGGTGCGTACGAACATGACCTCTTTCGCCCTCGTGTACTCATCCCACTTGTCCAATGACGCCAAATCGGTGGGGCTGAGCTTCCATTGTCGAACCGGGTCGATCCGGCGGATGGTGAAACGGGTGATCTGTTCACGACGGGACACTGAGAACCACAACTTGACCAACTCGATACCAGATCGCACCAGCATCTGCTCGAACGCCGGGGCCTGGATCATGAACTCCTCGTACTCCTCATCGGTGCAGTAGCCCATGACGTGTTCCACCACTGCCCGGTTGTACCAGGATCGGTCGAACAGGACGATCTCGCCGGCAGTCGGCAGATGGGCCACATAGCGTTGGAAGTACCACTGGCAGCGTTCGCGGTCCGAGGGTGCTGACAGCGCCACGGTGCGTGCGCCGCGGGGGTCGAGATGTTCCATGAACCGCTTGATGGTGCCGCCCTTGCCGGCAGCGTCGCGTCCCTCGAACAGGATCACCAGGCGCTGACCGGACTCTCTCAACCAGACCTGGGCCTTGAGCAGCTCGATCTGCAGGACGCGCTTGGCGGCGTCGTACTCGGCGCGGGTCATGCGCTCGTCGTAGGGGTAGCCCTCCCGCCACGTTTCCAGTGGCACCCCGTCCGGCCCCACCAGGATCGGATCATCAACGTCGTCGAACGTGCCCCGGACAGACAGTCCCCGGGAGATGAGATCCTCAACGCTGCGTTCCCGCAACGAGGTGATCAACTCGTCCAACGCGATGACGCCCTCTGTCCGGAGCTGGTTGTCGGAGTCCAAGACCGTGCTCCCGTTCTGTCGTTCCGGCGTGGCGGTCGACCTGCCCTGGACTGTACCCGTCGACCAGCCGGCGAAACTTGCCGGGAGGCCAGGTCGTCATCGCTGGCGGTCGGTTCAGATCACGCGGGTTAGCCCCAGCATGATCTCAATGAAGATCAGGGCGATGATGATCCATTCCAGGCGGTGGGCCACTTGGCTGTCCACCTCGTCAGCCAGCATGGTGTAGGTCCTAAACAGCAGCTCAAGTTTGCGGTTGGTGGCTTCGATCAACTCGCCCGCCCGGAACACTCGCATGGCGGCGCGGTAGATGCGGGCGTAATGGAGGTCGTCGGTGATCTTGACCGCGGCGGTGACCCGCTCCAGAACCTGCACCAACTCCACATGTTGCACCAGTACATCGCGTCGCAATGCCTCGAAACTCGATGCCCCCAGACCCCACCTCCGGGCCCGACGCATGGGACGACTGACCGCGGTGGCCAGCTCCGCCAACCGGCGGTCGAGTTGGCCGTCGTAGAACCCGAGCTCGAGCACCTGGGCCAGAGCGAACTCAAGCAGGGCACTCAGGTCCGCGGCGCTGGCAGGGTCGAAGATGAACGCCTGGTCGTAGCCGATGACCACCAGGTCCTGATCAGTGTAGGAGAACGAGGCGTTCCGAATATCGGCCCGCAACTGCTCGGAAAGGGTGGCAGCCTCGCCCAACACCAGCTGCGCGACGTCGGCGCTGGCGCTCAGCTCGGCGATGTCCACCGGTCGGTCGAAGGAGGTCACGACGTACACCGTGAGATACTCGGCCTCGGTGTGGCGGGCCGGCCGGATGACAGCATCGGCGGCGGCCACCACTGCCGTCTCCACGTCCGCCGCCATCTCGGTGGCCAGTCGGGCCCGCAGACCTGGCGATTCGAGCACCGCCGAGAGATGCACCAACTCCCGCAGCGGAACGTCGGGTGCCATGGTGAAGGACCACTGCACGGCCACGGCACCGAAGTCGAAGAACCGGGCCCGTACCCGCACCGTGTGATCGACGCCGTCGATGGGCACGACCCGGTCCCCGAGCCGGGCCGTGACCGGCGGGTTGGCGAAGGCCACCGCGCCCGGCTGACGCTCCAGGGTGAGCCGGCCGACGCCGCCGGAGCGGTCCGTGCCGCTGGCCGGGCGCGCCACCAGCGAGGCGTGTTCCAGCCGGGCCAGGTCGATTTCGTCGGCCACGTCGTGGATCGCCACCAGCTGCACCTCGCCGCTGCGGATGCGGGTCCCCTCAACGAGTGGCGGATCGGCCATCGGCTCCGGTGCCATGGTCGGGAACTTACCGCGACCGGGTGAGCGGCCCGCAGCGAGGAGCGAGGTGCGCAACCCCCCGGCGTTCATGAAGTGGTCATGTCACGTTTTCGTGCTGTCAATGGATCATTCGATCGGCGTTACTACATTGCGGCGCCATGGCGATCAGATGGTTCCACAGCAGATGCGCAATGGTGGCGGTGGGAGCGCTGGCGGTGGTGGCCGCCACCAGCGCACTGGCCGGGGCGGAGGGCACGAACAGCGCTGATGGAACCGTCAAATGGGTCAAGGAGGCCACCCTGGCGGATCGACCCTTGACCTCTTTCCAGCGCGGCATCATCAACGGTCGCAACATCCGCCTCGGTAGCATCGGCAGCGGGATCTTCCACTCGGGGGATGGCTCCTCGAACGAGTTCTGGATGCTGACAGACCGGGGGCCCAATGGTCAGCCCAATGACCGGCGCACGTTTCCGGTGCCGGAGTTCGTGCCGTCCATCGTCAAGGTCAAGATCAAGGGCGACCGCATCGATCTGCTGGAGCGGATCCCGCTGCGGACCTCCAGCGGGGCGACGGTCAGCGGTCTTCCGAACCTGGCCGCCGTCACCAGTCCGCTTTCGGCCACGCCACCCGCCCCTGACGAGGTGCCTTTCGCCTTCGACGGGACCACGCCGCTGAACACCTATGACCGCGACGGGCTGGACCCAGAAGACATCGTGCGGTTGCCCAACGGGGAGTTCTGGGTGGTGGAGGAGTACCGGCCCTCGGTGTTGCGCATCGCCGCCGACGGCACGATCCTGGCCCGCCACGTACCGAAGGGTTTGGCGGCGCAGCTGTCCGGATCCGGCTATCCGGTGATGGAGAGCCTGCCGGCGGAATACGCCTACCGACGGGCCAATCGGGGATTGGAAGGCGTGGCCGTGGCCCCCGGAGGCGAGACTTTGTTCGTGGCCCTGCAGAGCCCGCTGCAGCTGCCACCAAACGTGAACGTGGGACGGGACTCCCGCAACACCCGGATCCTGCGCATGAACCAGCGGGGCGAGGTGACCGGCGAGTTCCTGTACCGCTTCGATCCGGCCGCGGAGTTCGACCCCGGCGCCAGTCCCGCGAACCGGGCCCGGGACATGAAGGTTTCCGGTTTGTACGCCCTCAACGACCATCAGGTGTTGGTGCTCGAGCGCACTGACTTCGTGGCCAAGGTCTATCTGGTGGACCTTTCCACCGCCACCAACCTGCGGACCTGGACGCCGCCCAGTGGCTCACCGCACAACGTGGTGGAGGGTCTCGCCACCGACGGCGCGCTGGCCGCAGCCGGTGTGGCCCCGTTGCCCAAGCAGTTGGTCATCAACCTCGACACCATTCCCGGCATGCCCGACAAGATTGAGGGCATCACCCTGACCAAGGCCGACGAGCTGGTGGTGGCCAACGACAACGACTTCGGCCTGCAGGACCAGACCGTCTTCGACGCCGCCGGCAACCTGTCCAACGACACCGGGGTCACCAGCAAGATCCTCACCATCAGACTCGCCGAGGCCCTTCCTCTCAGCCGGGGCCACCAGGACGAATGAACCTGATGAACCTCTCTGGGCGGCGACGGGGCCCAGCGGTCACTCCAGGTCAAAGCCTTCGAGGTGGAGCTCCGATGTGGACGGCATGGGGCCGTTGCTGCTCAGCCGACGAAGACCGCCTTGGACTGGCGTTCAATGTCCGCCGCCGTGGGCTCCTCGACCTGGTAGAGCTTCTGGGCGTTGCCCCACAGGATGGCCCGCTGCTGCTCGGGAGTGGAGTCCGACAGGCCCTCGCGAATTCGGTCATGGACCTCGTCGCCGTACAAGGACGTGGGGTGGGGGAAGTCGGTCTCGAACAGGATCCGATCTACGCCGACCTTGTCGATCAGGCGGCGCGGCGCGATCTGCTCGAACCAGTAGCAGGCGAACACGTTGCGGGCGAAGTACTCGCTGGGCAGCATGTCCAGATCGGGCCGTTCCTCGCTGACCCGGTTGCCGATGAACTGATAGTCCAACGCTTCCAACACGAACGGCACCCAGCCGATGCCGGATTCCACCGACACGAACTGGATGGCCGGGAACCTCGACAACACGCCGGACATCAACAGATCGGTGAGCTGGATGGCATTCTTCAGGAACACTTCAACGGACCCGGCGGTGAAGGTGGCCATCTTCCCGTAGAGGGCCATCATCTCCTTGGTCATGCCGCCTTCCATGTTGCCCGAGCCAATATGGAAGCTGATTGGTAGCTCCAGTTCGACCGCCGTCTCCCACAGCGGATCCCAGGCCCGGTCACCCAGCATCGGCGCCCCGAACTTGTGGGGTTCACCGGTGAACAGGATCCCCTTGTGGCCCATGGCGGCGCAGCGGCGGACCTCTTTGACCGAGGCCTCGATGTCCCAGAACGGGGTCGAGGCTACTGGCAGCAGACGACGCGGATCTTCAGACGCCCATTCGCTCTGCCAGGTGTTGTACGCCTCGACGCAGGTCAGCATCAGGTCGGGATCGCCCAACTTCAGGAACTGCTGGCTTCCGAAACCGGCGACATTGGGATACATCACCATGGCCCAGATGCCCATCTCGTCCATGTACTGGAGACGGGCTTTGGCGTCATAGGCACCGGGGTGCATGTCGGCATATGTGGCCGGGTAGTCCTTGAAATCGCCCCGGCCGGCGGTGGCCAACAGACCCGCCAGCGAGGTGCGCTTGCCGTCGATGACCCAGATGTCACGGCCCTTGGCGTCCTGCTCCAGGCGGGGCACCCGGTCTCGCATGGACGCCGGCACCCGGCTGGTCCACAGGTCGGGCTGCTCGCTCACATGGGTGTCGACGTCGATGATGGTGTAGCCGCTCATGGGTCCCCCTTGGGTTCGCACGTGCTCCCATCTTCGCAGGCCGCGGGCCCTTGTCATAACCGCAGCGCCAGTGGGGCACCGATCTAGCGTTTCAGCCGTGTACCGCTTCGAGGCAAAGCTGTGGCGCTGGCGGGGTGACGCCGGGTGGCACTTCATCACCGTTCCCGAGGCCATCTCGGACGAGATCGAGGCCGGAACCGAGGCCGGCACGCAGGGTTTCGGCAAGCGGGGCTTCGGCTCGGTCCGGGTGCGGCGGGCTCGACCAGTTGGACCACGTCGTTGTTCCCGTCCAACGAGCTTGCTGCCTACATCCTGCCGGTGAAGAAGGTGGTGCGGACCGCTGAGAAGCTGCAGGAGGGCGCCACCGTTGCCCTCGAGATCGAGCTGCTCGACGTGCGGGGATGATCCGCCGAAAGGTCGCCTCGGATCGCTGCTGAGCAACGGGGGATCGCGATCGCCCGCCACCGGCCTCAACCGGCGCCCACAGCCCCGCTCTAGCGGTCGACCGGGTCCCCGAAAGGCCCGGCCTGAGGGTCAAGGGGCGGATTTGGACCACGCAAGGACCGAGACGGACCGGGTTTGTCAACGCAACGTGATCTTCCCATCACGCAGAGTTGACATTTCGAGGGGCTCGGGACGGGCAGGTGTGTGCGGGGTCAAGCCTCCCACGGACCGCGAGGTTCTGGTGCGCTGGTGCGCCCGGGGCGACGATTGGGTCACCCACCAGCAGGGACCGTTCGCTCAAGGGGCGTGGAGGGCCACCGGCGAGCCTGCGGTCACTCGACTACGGGCCACCAGCGCGGCCAGGACCACTCCGGCGGCGATACCGCCCAGCGTGGACAGCAGCAGGTCGCCCAGGGTGTCGGTGTACGCCGTGTCCAGCTCGGTGGAGTGGCGGATGAAGGCGAAGTACTCGCCGACCTCCCAGATGATGATGGCCACCCCGCCGAAGCCGCCGACCACGGCGCCGAGCACGACCGGGTCTGCCATGCGGGGGGACCGCATCAGCAACAGGCCGACCCCGGCGCAGAGCAGGCCCCAGTTCCAGAAGTGGTTGCCGTCATCCCACCAGGTGATGCGGTCATAGAGGTCGGGCACGTTGCCGGCGAGGTCGATCACGAACGGCAGCCCGATCAGGCCGTCGGCGGCATGGGGGTAGGGGGGTCGTCGACCTCGCAACCACCATCCAATCGGCACCACGACCCCGGCCAGAGGGTAGGTCAAGGCCCGTACCAGGGGGGCCTTGCCGGCGAAGCCTTCGAGGTCGGGCAAGAACACCACGACCGCCATGAGCAGCCCGAAGGCCACCTTCACGGCCAGGTTGAACCAGCGGGCGGGCACCACGATGACGTTATCGCCACCTCTGGCGGACCCGGCTAACGTCCGGGCCGCAACCAGCACGCACGAGAACACGGGGGAGCGGGCCATGAAGATCTCGATGGGGATGGGGTTCTTCGACGGGAACCCCGAGAAATTCGCCCGGCGGGCCCGGGACCTGGAATCCGCTGGTGTCGACCTGCTCTGGGGCGGGGAGATCTACGGCTTCGACCTGGGCTCGTCGCTGGCCTATCTGGCCGGGCAGACCACCACCATCGAGCTGATGACCGGCATCTTCCCGGTGTATAGCCGCACCCCCACCCTCATCGCGCAGACGGCAGCCACCATCGACGCCCTCTCCGGTGGCCGGTTCCATCTGGGCCTGGGCACCTCCGGCCCGCAGGTCATCGAGGGTTGGCACGGGCTGCCCTATGACAAGCCGCTGCAGCGCACCCGGGAAGTGGTGGAGATCTGCCGCAAGGTGTGGAACCGCGAGCCGGTGATCTATGACGGCAAGGCCTACCACCTGCCCCTGGGCGCTGATCACGGGGGTTCCGGCATGGGCAAGCCGCTCAAGTTCATGGGCAACCCCCATCGGGCCGACATCCCCATCTGGATCGCCGCCATCGGCCCCAAGAACGTGGAGCTGACCCTTGAGGTGGCGGAGGGCTGGCAGCCCATCTTCTTCGTGCCTGACAAGTTCCGTGAGGTCTGGGGCGACGCCATCACCACCGGGCAGGCCAAGCGTGACCCGGCCCGGGGTCCGCTGCAGATCATGGGCGGCGGCCCGGTGGCGTTGGGCAAGGCCGATGATCCCTACGTGCGCGACGCCCGCGAGAAGGCCCGTGCCAACGCCGGGTTCTACGTGGGGGGCATGGGCGCAAGGAACAAGAACTTCTACAACGACCTGTTCTGCCGCTACGGCTGGGAGGCGGAGGCCAAAGAGATCCAGGACCTGTTCCTGGGCGGCAAGCGGGAAGAGGCCTTCACCAAGGTCCCCGACGAATACCTGGACCTGGCCACCATGTGCGGTGACGAGGGCTTCGTGCAGGAGCGGATCTCCGTGTTCAAGGAGGTCGGGGTGACCCACCTCAACATCGAACCGTCCGGCGAGAACACCCTGGCGGTCATCGAAAAGGTCAAGGCCTGGGCCGAGTAGGCGCCAGCGGTTGCCAGCACCACAGAACCTCGCCCACCCACACCTGAAAGGCACATTCCCATGGCAGATGAAGTACTCAGCGAGGCGCGGCGGCAAGGTCCTGCTCATCACCCTTAACCGGCCCGATGCCCGCAACGCCGTCAACAAGGCCCTGGCCGAAGCCATGGCCGCCGCCCTTGACCACCTCGACAACAGCCCGGAGCTGTCCGTCGGTGTGCTCACCGGCAACGGTCGTGGGTTCTCCGCCGGGATGGACCTCAAGGCGTTCGTCGAGGGCGGCATGCCGAACCTGCCGGGCCGTGGTTTCGCCGGCATCACCGAGCGGGCCGCCCGCAAGCCGCTGATCGCCGCGGTCGAAGGTTTCGCGCTGGCCGGCGGCCTGGAGATCGCCCTCAGCTGTGATCTGGTGGTCGCGGCCAAAGGCGCCCGGCTGGGCATCCCCGAGGTGGGCGTGGGGCTGTTCGCCGGGGCCGGCGCCCTGCTGCGACTGCCCCGCATGGTGCCCTACGGGGTGGCCATGGAGATGGCGCTCACCGCAGATCCCATCACCGCCGAGCGGGCCTTTGAGCTGGGCCTGGTCAACCGGCTGGTGGAGCCGGGGGAGGCCGTCAACGCCGCGCTGGAGCTGGCCGGGCGGGTGGCCCGCAACGCCCCGCTGGGCCTGCAGGCATCCAAGGAGCTCATCCGGGAGATGCAGGGCCGCACCGAGGCCGAGTTCTGGGAGCTGCAGAAGACGTTGTTGGGCGGCGTCTTCGGCTCGGCGGATGCGATCGAGGGGGCCACCGCCTTTGCCGAGAAGCGCTCGCCCAACTGGACCGGCAAGTGACCCGGCTGAGTTGAGTCATCATCTTCCCGTCGAAACAGAGCTGCCCCGCTCGCCGACCAACAGAGCAAAGGAAACGCCGTGACCTGGCAACCGGAGATCGACGAGCTGCGGGAACGTCAGCGGCTGGCCACCGAGATGGGCGGGGCCGAGCGGGTGGCCCGTCAGAAGGCCGCCGGCAAGATGAACGTGCGCGAACGCTTCGAGCTGTTCTGCGACAAGGGCACCTTTGCCGAGGTGGGCTCCACCGCCGGGGTCGGCACGTATGACGAGGAGGGCAAGCTCGTCTCGTTCATCCCCGCCAACTTCCTGTGCGGGGTGGCTGAGGTGGACGGTCGCCCGGTCATGGTCTCCGGGGACGACTTCACCGTGCGGGGCGGGTCCAACGAGTTCACCATCCCCGCCAAACGGGATTTCTCCGAACGCATCGCCGTTGAGCTCCGCTTGCCCCATGTCCGGCTGGTGGACGGCATGGGCGGCGGCGGCTCGGTCAAGATGATCGAGATCAAGGGCCGCACCTCTATCCCGGCCATGAACGGTTGGGAGACGGTGGTCGAACATCTCTCGGTGGCGCCCTCGGTGGCGTTGGCGCTGGGTTCGGTGGCCGGCATCGGCGCCGCCAGGGTGGCCACCAGCCATTACTCGGTGATCGTGGCGGACACCGCGCAGATGATGATCGCCGGGCCGGCGTTGGTGGATCAGGCCTCCCTCGGTGATGTGTCCAAAGAAGAGCTCGGGCATGCCTCCATCCATACCTCCAACGGCGCCATCGATGACATGGTGGCCACTGAGGAGGAGGCCTTTGATCGGGCCCGGCGCTTCCTGTCCTATCTGCCGCAGAACGTGTGGGAGCTGCCCGAGCGCGGTCCTGTCGCGGATGACCCCGAGCGGCGTGACGAGAAGTTGATACAGATCGTGCCCCGTGAGCCCCGGCGGGTTTACAAGATGCGTGAGGTCATCGGCAGCATCGTCGATGGTGACAGTTTCTTCGAGATGGGCCGCAACTGGGGCAAATCCATCATCACCGGCTTCGCCCGGCTGGACGGCTGGCCGGTGGCGGTGTTCGCCGAGGACCCCTACCACTACGGCGGGGCGTGGACCGCGGCGGCGTCCCGCAAGCTGACCCGCTTCGTGGATCTGGCCACCATGTTCCATTTGCCATTGGTGCATCTGGAGGATTGTCCGGGGTTTCTCATCGGCAAGCAGTCCGAGGAGGAGGGCACCATCCGGCTGGGCTCCATGGCCCTGGCGGCATTGGGCCAATCCACCACCCCGTTCTGTTGTGTGGTGATCCGCAAGGCGTTCGGGGTGGCAGGCGCCGCCAACCACAAGCCGGGCGTGACGCACTTCCGGTACTCGTGGCCCTCCGGTGATTGGGGTTCGCTGCCCATCGAGGGCGGGCTGGAAGTGGCCTACAAAGCGGAGCTGGCTCCCTTCGAGGGCGATCAGTTGGCCGCGGAGATCGACAAGATCCGGACCCGGCTCAACCGCTATCGCAGCCCGTTCCGTTCGGCCGAGCCGTTCGAGATCGAAGAGGTCATCGACCCCCGGGACACCCGTCCGTTGCTGTGCCGCTGGGCCAACCTGGTGGCTCCCGCCCGCCAGCCGGGGCCGGTCACGTGGGGATTCCGCCCCTGATCCTGGGGTTTTCGGCCGCTGGCCGCCGTCCCGCCAGGCTGAACAGTAACCTAACTGTCATGAAACGACTCTCTGTAGCAGGAATATTGCTCGCAGTGACTGTGCTTCTGGCGGTGCTGCTTCCTGGGTCGATCGCCACGGCGCAGGGCGGCTCACAGTTCCGAATCACCGTGCTGCAGGGCGCCCAGCCGGTGCCCAACGCCGTGGTGGTGATCAACTCCTCCGCGCTCGACCCCCGGGGCTACATCAACTCGGGTGGACCGAACGTCACCGACGGCGGCGGTCATTATGTGCATGACCTGCCGTCAGGCATCTATGACGTGCACGTGGCGGAGCCGTTCACCAGCTACGCCGCCAACAACCTGACCCTGCCCAGCCTGGTCCACTATGACGTGAGCGCCGGTGGCGGAGGGGTGGACATCGTTTTCCAGCTCGCCATACCGACCGGTGTGATGCAGGGGCAGGTGGCGTACCCCGACGGGACGCCCGCCGCCGGGGTGACCATTGACGCCTTCGGCAGCTTCGCCCTGGGTGACACGCCACCGTTCGGCTGGGGCACCACCACCACCAACTCTGCTGGCTGGTTCACGCTGGCCAACCTCAAGCCCAACCGGTACTACGTGGTCTTCGTGCCCGCGCTCAGCATCCGCTTCGATGGTGTCCCCATCGCTGCCGGTGGCGTCACCGGTGACGTGGCGCTGTGGACCACCGGCAACTACGCCGGCATCGGCCCGGTCGTACCGAACGCCATCCCGAACGTGGACAAGCGGGTGTACCGCCGCCGCCGCTGACCCCGGCCGGGTTGGATCTGGTCGATGCGTGAGGGCGTCAGGTCAAACCTGAGGCCCCGCGCCCCGGGGGGATCGGGCGGCGATGACGGAGATCTCGACCTTCCACTCCGGGCGGACGAGGGCCGCCACCACCACCAGGGTCGATGCCACCAGAAGGTCACCCAGGTACGCCGCCCGGGCGGCCATCACCGCGCCCAGATCCTGGTCAGGCACCACGTAGGTGGTGACGGCAACCAAGTCCGTAGCCTCGAACCCGCCGTGGCGCACGATGGCGTCGATGTTGGCCCACACCAACGCCGCCTGTTCGCCGATGTCCCCGGGCACCGACCCGTCAGGAGCGATGGGCACCACCCCGGCCGTGTGCAACAGCTCGGCCCCGGCCGGGCTGCGCACCGCGTGGGCGTAACGAGCGGCCGGCGGCGCGATGGTTGGCGGTAGCACGGGATGGTTCACGGCGCTACCGGTATGGGGCGAGAAGGCGAACCGGTGATGTGACCACCGCCGGCCGCAGGGATGGTTCATGGACGTGGGCCGGCGCCGGGTTGTGCTCGCGCCGGGTTGGTGCGGGTGCGGGGTGACCGGCTGGCAGGCAGGCGAGATCGGTCCGCCAGCCCGACGGCAGCGGATTCACGTGGGGTCACCCGCGGGAGCCTTGGGGGCGGCGGTGCGGGTGCGGCGTCGGCGGGGTGCCGGCTCCTCGACTCCGCCGTCCGAGCCCGCCTGAGCGACGGGATTCGTGTCCCCGTCGACCGCCGTGGTGGCCTTGCGAGTGGTCCGCCGGCGGGCTTTGGGCGGGTCGGCCGTGCCTGAGCTCTCGGTGGGATCACCGGTGGCGGCATCGTTCACCGCGGCCGCTGTGGCGGCGGCCCGGCTGCGGGTGCGGGGGCTTGGCACCCGCTTGGTCGGTGCGGCCGAGGCGGCGTCGGCATCGGTGTCAGCGCCTGGCTGTGACGCCGGGGCAACCTGGGCGGCGCCATCGGGCGGGCTCGGGCTCGTCCGCCTGGCCTTGCTCCTGGCCCCGGGGACATCGGGTGCGGCCAGGTCCGTGCCAGCCGTGGCCGGTCCAGGCGGCTCGGCGTCGGGCCCGGACGTTGTTCCCCCAACCTGGGCCGAAGCCCGCCCGGCATCATCGGCGTCCTCCCCAGAGGGGTCCCGGTCCCGGTCCTGGTCGGTGTCGGCGCGGGTCGGACCAGCGTTGGGGAAACCGTCCATCCAGCCCGAGCGGGTGGCCACCGCGCCGTCATCGGTGCCGGCGTCCGGCAAGCGTTCCCCGGTGGTGGTCATCCCAGCAGCAGGGGCAGGTTCAGCCGGGATCGCCCAGCTGAGGTGTTCGGGGGTGGTCTCGGCGTCGGCCTCGGCGTCGCTCATGGCGGTACCACGGCCGCGCCTGCCCCGACGGCGCGCCGGCCGTGCAGATCCCGTGGCACCATCGGATGGGGCACCGTCGCCGTTGAGGGGGCTTTCGAGGGCGGCCAGGTCCGGTACCGCCTGCAACATCGGCGCCGCGCCAACCACGGCGGTTTCTCTGGGCGTCGATCCGCTTCGACCGTCCACCGGGTTCAGCAGGTAATCGTCAGCGTCGTCGTTCCAGGCCATGTCGACCACGCCGCGGGTCACCGCCGCCTTGGCGAACTGGAGGAACCCCCCGAACCCGAAGCGCTTCTCGGAGAACTCGGGGTCGGTGCGCCGCAGTTGGGTCTTCAGCCCCGACAGCGGCGTACCGGAGCCATCCCGGGCCAGGCGATCGACCACCGACGCCAACAGTTCAAACGCCGCGGCCTCCTCGCCGAGGGCCTCGCCGGAGGGCAACTGCACATCGGGGTCGCCCACACTGGCGCTCTCGGTGAGCTCCAACACGCCGCGCTCGGCGAGGCTTCGCAACAGCTCCGTGAAGGATCGGAAGCCGTAATCGGCTTCGTTGAAGGTGGATGATTTGCGCAGCACCGCCCGCTTCAGCGACGACGCCCGAACCGAACCGCTGGCGCGTTCCAATCCGGCCAGGGTCTGGGTCAGCAGCTTTTCGACATCGCTCAGGGTCACCGGACCGGTGGGCTCGTCCCCGACGGGAATGTCCACCTCGTCGGCAATGTCGACCGGGTCGGTGACGTTCCCCGCCTCGAGCATGGTCCGGGAGGAAACGACGCGGCCGGGGTCCGCCGAACCGCTGCGGTGGTTACGGGCAGCGGCGGGCTGGTCGGCCTGCTCGGTGTCCAGCACCGGACCCAGCTCACCCACGTCGCCCACTTGCGGTCGCCGTCCCCGTCCCCGTCCCCGGGCGACGATGGCGCGCCGCTTGGGCAATTCCACGCCTTCGAGTCGTTCGTAGAACAGGAACTCATCACAGGCTGGGGGCAGCAGGGCCGAGGTGGACATCTGGATTCCCAGGCCGATCACCTGCTTGTTGTGTTCCCGTAGCTTGTGCACCAACGGGGTGAAGTCACTGTCCCCGGTGCCCAACACGAATGTGGTGATGTAATCCCGTTCAAGGCACAGTTCGATGGCGTCCACGGCCATCTTGATGTCAGCGGCGTTCTTGCGGACCGAGCCCATGCGCTGCGGTATCTCGATGAGCTCGACATGGTGGCGGGTGAGCATGCGCCCGTCCTCGCCGAACTTCAACCAGTCGGCGTAGGCCCGTCGGACCACCACCCGACCCCGCTCGGCCAGGGCGTCGGCCACCGGGCGGAGATCGAAGACCATGCCGCCGAGGTTCTCGCGGGCGCCGATGGCCAGGTTCTCATAATCAAGGAAGAGCGCGATCCGTTCTTCGTCAGCGCTCCTCATGCGGCCGGTTCCGCCTTGCTGCGGCCGGTCGTGGTGTTCTGCATGGTTGAGCAGCGTAGGCCGCGATGCACGTCAAGCCGATCGACCCCCTGTTGGCGCTGCGGCCGCGACCTGCTTCAGCGCAGCCAGAAATTGACCGCCACCGCCACCCCGACCGCGATGACCACGCTCCGCAACACCCACGGGTTGAGGCGCTGCACGAGCCGTCCGCCCACGCTGCCACCCAGCAGGCTGGCGGGGGCCATGACCGCCACCAAGGAGAAGTCCACCTTGCCGGAGAAGAGGAAAAACCCCGCCGCCACCAGGTTGGCGGTGAACGCCACCAGCTGCTTGAGGGCGTTGATCCGGACCATGGTGTCATTGAGGGTCAGGCCCAGCACGGCCAGGGCGATGATCCCCATCCCGGCGCCGAAATACCCGGCGTAGATGCCGATGACCAGCACCGCGATCCCCATGGCCGGCGCCGGGAACGCGACCGCGTTCGCTGTGTTGGCGGCGGCTCGACGGGCTGCAGGGAGTGAGGCCTTGATGCGATCCCCCCCGGCCAACAGCAGGCAGGCCCCCAACAGCAGGAACGGGACCACAGCCTCGAACACGTCATCGGAGGAAGCCACCAGCAGCAGCGACCCGATCATCCCGCCCACCGCCGCCGGCACGATGATGACCGGTAGTCGACGGCGTTGGACGGCCAGGTCCCGGCGTTGGGCGAAGGTGCCACCGAAGTAGCCGGGGCAGAGGGCCACGGTGTTGGTCACGTTGGCGGAAACCACCGGCAGGCCCAATGCCACCAGCGCCGGGAACGTGATCAGCGTGCCGCCACCGGCGATGGCGTTGATGAGCCCCGCCGCCACCGCGGCCAGGGCGGCGAGCGCGTGGTCGAGGAGCGCGGCGTCCATGGGGCGCTCACTGTAGGTCCCGGCCTGCAACCAGATGGCCCTCCTGTGAGCTTCCCAGCGCCGGGTCGAGGAGCGGGAGGTGGTGCCGCCGGACCTGCCATGTGTGCAGTTTTGGACACGGGTTCGACCGGCCTCGCCTGGAAGTCAACCGTGCGCGGTATGACCACTACGTAGCGTCAAGAATCTGGCGTCGCGTCAGGCCGGCCTGTCCAAAACTGCACACATGGGTGACGACGCGGCCGACAACGTTGGTGCCCGCGGCCTCATCCGGGGGAGGTTGTGCTGGCCACAAGGGGGGACGGTGGGACAAGCTGGCGAGGTGAGCCAGACCGACGCCCCCACCACCACCGACGCTCAGGAGGCGACCGTGCGCGGCGCCATCGAGGTGTTCCTGGCCGGCAATGACCCCAAAGCGATGGACGCCGTGGCCTTCCGCGGGGCCCGCTTCGACGCCGGCCTGGCCTGGGTGCATTGGCCGGAGGGTCTGGGCGGGTTGGGGGTGCGCCCGCAGCTGCAACGTCTGGTCGAACAGGCCATGAAGGACGCCGGCGGTCCCGGACCGGACCCCGCCGGGTTCTTCCAGGCCTTGGCCGGGCCCACCATCCTGACCCATGGCAACGACGAGCAGAAGCAGCGTTTCCTACGCCCGATGTACACCGGCGAGCACCGCTGGTGTCAGTTGTTCTCCGAGCCCGGCGCCGGGTCGGACTTTGCCGGCCTGGGCACCCGGGCGGTGCGCGACGGTGACGAGTGGCAGGTCAACGGCCAGAAGGTGTGGAACACGCTGGCGCATCTGGCCCAGTGGGGGATGTTGGTCACCCGCACCAACACCGAGGTTCCCAAACACCGGGGCCTGACCTACTTCGCGCTGGACATGTCCAGCCCCGGGGTCGAGGTGCGGCCGCTGCGCCAGATCACCGGCGAGGCCGAGTTCAACGAGGTGTACCTCACCGACGTGCGTTTGCCCGACGCCAACCGCATCGGCGACGAGGGCGATGGTTGGCGGGTGTCGCTGACCACGCTGATGAACGAACGATCCTCCATCGGTGGCGGCGGTGGTGGTGGCGGCCCCCGGCGCGGTTCGGGTCCCATCGGCGAAGCAGTGAAGCTGTGGAACGCCCTGGCGGCCGAGGACCGTGACGCCGCCCGGCGGGACGACCTGATGAAGCTGTGGATCCGGGCCGAAACCCTGCGGCTGACCAACATGCGCGCTGGCGCCGCTCGCCGGGTGGGCAACCCCGGGCCGGAGGGGTCCGTCGCCAAGCTGGCCATGGCCGAGCAGAACAAGGCCATCTACGAGTTCTGCCTCAACCTCATGGGCCCAGCGGCCATGGTGGGCTACGACTTCACGTTTCGTCGCCCGACGGAGCTCAACGTGGAAGGGTGGGGCGAGCCACGGCATGGGTTTCTGCGGGTGCGGGCCAACTCCATTGAGGGGGGCACGTCGGAGATCATGCGCAACATCCTGGGCGAGCAGGTGCTGGGCCTGCCGGGTGAGCCCCGGGTGGACAAGGACCTGGCTTGGAGCAAGGTCCCGCGCAGCTGAGCCGACGGGGCCTGGCGCCGAGCGACATCGGTCCTGAGATAGCTTTCGCCTCGATTTCGCCGGGGTGATCTCGGCGATCAAGGTCTCAGGGGGACCGACCATGAGCGAACCGACCCGACTCGACGTGAGCAGCGGCGTTGCTACCATCACGCTGGCGTCGCCACAGAGCCGCAACGCCTTCAGCCAGCCGCTGCTGCAGAGCCTGATGGGTCACCTGCAAGTGGCCGAGGCTGATGACGCGGTCCGGGTGCTGGTGCTGACCAACGAGGGCAACACGTTCAGCGCCGGGGCCGACCTCAAGGAAGACGCCCGTTCCCTGCCGGCGGACGCATTGCACTTCCCGGACATCGTGGCCGCCATCGATGCTTGCCCCAAGCCGGTGGTCGGCCGCATCGCCGGGCATGCCGCCGGTGGGGGCGCAGCGTTGGTGGCGGCCTGCGACCTCGCCGTCGGCCATCTCGACATACGGATAGGTATCACCGAGGTACGGCTGGGTATAGCCCCGCTGCCGGTGGCGGCCATGATGGCTCATCGCATGACCCGGCGGAACTTCTTCGAGGCGTTCCTGGCGGCAGACATGATGCCGGCCACCCGGGCGGTGGAATTGGGCTTGCTGAACCTGGCGGTGCCGGCCGAGGCCCTTGATGACACCGTGGCCCATTACGTCAACGCCCTGGTGCGTGGGGCGCCGCAGGCGTTGGCGGACACCAAGGCCGCGCTGCGGTTCATGACCGAAAGCGGGGTCGAGGCGGCGCAGGAGTACGCCCGAAACCAGGTAGGCGGCATGCGGGGCCCTGAGGCCAAGGAGGGCGTTGCCGCCTTTCTCCAGAAGCGCAACCCCGACTGGGTTCCAGACTAGGAAGCAGCCAAGAGTCCGTTCAGGTTGGCCATGGCCGGGGCAGTGCTGGCCCGGATGCGGCGCAGGATGTCCAAGTGCTCGGGCCCAGCGGCGATCTTGGGGCGGTTCCCGCTGAAGCCGTCCAGACGAGCCTGGACCATCCACGCCGCCAGCGCGGGCTCCTTGCGCCAGCGGGCCGCGTTTGGCGGCGTCGGCGATGAGGTTGCGCAGCCAGTCGGTGTCGTGGTTGGGGTGGGGCACGACCACGCATCTCCATCCCCATGGACCCGAGCCGATGATGAGGTAGGTCCGGGTCGAGGATCGTGTCGTTGGTCATGACCGGGAACGGTAGGGGTGGTGCAGGGGTCAGTGGCTGTTGGCGGCGGTGGGGTCCCCAACGATGGGGGGTGGGGTCACCGTACCGCGCGGTCTGAAGATGGTGGTGTGGCGCAACCGGGCCACCTCGGTGCCCTCCGCGGTGCTGACCATACCGTCAAGTACCTGATACCAGTGCCCGTTGCGTTCGTGAGCGGACACGATCCGGGCCCCGATGATCAGCTGCTGGCCGGCCTGTACCTCAGCCCGGTGCTGGATCTGGGTGCGGACGTGGATGGTGGGGCCGTAGGTGAAGTTGTGACGGGTCAACGGCGCCATGCGAGCCGCCAGGAACCACGGGTGGACCACACCCTCCGGTAGGTCGCTGTGGGCCAAGCCCAGGTCTACCGTGGCCAGACGGTGTGCCGCTTCCTCGGTGATGAACGCCCCCAACGGTCGCAGTGGCATGCCATACGGTACGGTACCGAGGGTGTAGGTGGGGCGCATCGGGGGAGGGTCGGCGGCGGGCGCGAACGTAGGCGGGTCGATGTCGGCCAACCAGGGGGCCCGGCCGACGCCGACCTCACCATCGAGCACCACCCGTTCGACGCCCACGCCGGCCCGCACCGACCACCGCTCAGGGTCGACCGGGTGCGTCGGGTGAGCCGGAACCGCTGGGCCAAACTCGCCGGCCGGCACCGGACGGGCGCTGGCAGACAGGGTGGCGTCAGCAGAAAGGTTGATGTCGGGCGCGGGGTCCACGTCGATCTGCAGGGTCTCACCGGTGAACAATGGTCGGCGCAGGGTGATGTCGGCCCAGCCCTCGGACAGCCAGCGCCGCCCCACCAGGGCCCGCACCGCATTGGCCACCCAGCCGTAGGTCCGCACCCCGGCCACCAGCGCCCCTTGGTAGCCGGCGGCGGCGGCACCGTCATCGGCATGGATGGGGTTGGGAATGCCCACCGGCGGCGGGTCCGGGGTGGCGATGACCGTTGTGGTGTACCTATTGCTCATGCGTGACGCTCCTGGGCGGGCGGGGCTTGGCGGGAAGGCGTCCGCGCCCGCTGGTGGGTCCGCAGCCAGGCACCTGGGTGGGCGGGTGCTGGGTGGGCGGGCGCTGTGTGGGCGGGTGCTGGGTGGGCGGGTGCTGTGTGGGGCGCCGTTGCGCGATCAGGTGGTGGCGACGGGGGCGATCTTCTCGGCCAGTTCCTCGATGGCCTGGCGGATCCTGTCGGGGTTGGAGGTGGGCGGGGCCACCACCAGGCGGTGCACGCCCAGATCGGCCAGTTCCTTCACCCGGTCGAGGGATTCCCGCCGGGGGGACCACACCATGGTGGTGTTCTCGATGGCGGCGGGGTCCCGACCGGCTTGCACCGCGGAGGCTCGCACCACCTCGAACAGGTGCTGCAACTCCTCATCGGTGCCCGAGGCCGGGAAGAACCCCGTACCATACCGTCCAGCACGGCGAGCGGCAGCGTCGCTGTGGCCCCCCACCACGATGGGCACGGACCCGGTGGAGGGTTGGGGCCGGGAGATGGCGTTGGCGAAATCCACGTACTTCCCGTGATATTCGGCGTGTTCCTGGCTCCACAACGCCTGCATGGCCGCGCAGTACTCGTCGGTACGGTCGCCACGATTGGGCCAGGGCACGCCCAACGCGTCGAACTCCTCTTTCAGCCAGCCCACGCCGATGCCCAACTCGAAGCGGTTGTTCGACAACTTGGCCAACGTGGCACATTCCTTGGCCAACACCAGCGGGTTGCGTTCGGGCACGATGAGGATGCCGGTGGCCAGCTTCACCCGCTTGGTCACCGCCGCGGCGAACGCCAGCCACAGCAGCGGATCGGGGATGTCAGGGTCCTCGCCACCGGGGATTCGGCCGCTCTCGTGGTACGGATAGCGGGACTGATAGCCGTGGGGGATGACCACGTGCTCCACCGACCAGATGGATTCGATGCCGCACTCGTCCGCCGCGGTGGCCAGGGCAATGGCCCCGTCCCCGGTGGCGTAGCGGGCGGTGCTGGCGAACATGATGCCGAACTTCATGGGCGGATCGTAGGCGTCGAGCCCGGCGGTCGCTTGCGGAGCTTCCGGCGTCGGACCGGCTGCAGGAGTTTTGGGCCGCCTCGCCATGGGACCATACGATCTGGCCCGGCGCGGCTGGGGGCCCGGCCAATGTCAGGGGGATGTCGTGGACGGATCGAAGACAACGGTGCCGGTGGCCAACATGCCCACGCGCACCCGGCTGGAGGGCACGCCCGACCCCGATCACGCCTGGCCCGGCGCGGACGGGATCATGCTGCGGGGCGATTCCTGGGGTAAGCGTGACGGTCGCCCGGTGCTGCTCATGCACGGCGGCGGCCAGACCCGCCACGCCTGGAAGGGTGCCGGTGAGGCCCTCGGCGCCGCCGGCTACCACGCCATCGCCTACGACGCCCGGGGCCACGGCGACTCCGACTGGGCTCCGGACGGGGTCTACGAGCAGGACGATCAGGTCAAGGATCTGCTGGCGGTGGTGGAGCACCTCGGTGGGGTGCCGCCGATCCTGGTGGGCGCGTCCATGGGCGGGGGCACGAGCCTGCTGGCCGCCGGCGAGGGCCACTTGATCGCCGCCGCGGTGGTGCTGGTGGACATGGCGCCGCGCATCGCTCCCGAGGGCAGCGCCAAGATCCGGGAGTTCATGAGCCAACGCCCCGAGGGCTTCGAGACGCTGGACGAGGTGGCGGAGGCCATCGCCAACTACCAGCCCCATCGCAAGCGCCCTCGGAACCTCGATGGCCTGGTCAAGAACGTCCGTCAGGGTGAGGACGGCCGCTTCTACTGGCATTGGGACCCCCGCCGCATGAACCGGACCTGGAACATGCAGCAGTACCGGGACCGCCTCGAAGAAGCCTCCAAGACTCTCACGGCCCCCACGTTGTTGGTTCGTGGCGGCCTGTCCGACGTGCTCACCGAGGAAGGTGCCCGGCAGTTCCTGGCCGTGTGCCCTCACGCCGAGTATGTGTCGGTCAGCGACGCAGCCCACATGGTGGCCGGTGACCGCAACGACATCTTCGCCGACGCCGTCATCGAGTTCCTCCGCCGCCGGGTCCCCCCGCTCGGCTGAGGACTCTGAGAAGGCCCGGCCCTGGCTTCCCCGCCCGCTCTCGCCTGGCCCGCTCGTCGCCCCACCCATCCGATCCTGCCCTCGTCCTGCCCTTCCCTTGGAGCCGCTCCGTGGACGTTGTCGAGTTCCTTCGCCTCGAACCCACCGATGATCCGAACCACTGGCGCCTGCCCATGTGGGAGGGCATCTGCGGCGGCCGGGGGGCGCTGTATGGCGGGTGCGGCCTGGGCGCGGTGGTGGAGGTGGCCGAACACGCCGCCGGTCGACCGCTGACGTGGGCGTCCTGCCAGTTCGTGGGCGGCGCCGAGGTGCCCGCGGTGCTCGATTTGCGCTACGAAACGCTGACCGAGGGTCGCAGCGTCACCCAGGGCCGGGTCACGGCCACCGTGGACAACAAGATCGTGCTGGCGGCGCTGGTGGCCTTGGGCACCCGGGAGTTCCCCATCGAGGGCCAATGGGGGCCCACCCCGCCACTCGACCTGCCCGGCCCGGACCGTTGCCCGCCGCGCAAGATGCCGGAGAACCGCCGGGGCGGGGTGCGGCTGCGCACCGACGAGCGGGGCGTCAATGCCCTGGCGGACGGCTCGTTGCAGGCGGTCGACGGGCGCAGCTTCCTGTGGTCAACCCTGCCCGATGGGGTGCCGGCCACCGCCTCGGCCCTGGCCATCCTGGGCGACACCATGTCCGCCGGGGTCGACGCCCTGTTCGTGGATGACATCCGCGCTCGCAGCATCGACAACAGCCTGCGGGTGGTGGCGCCCCGGGCCTGTGACTGGGTGCTGTCGGACATCCAGGTTGACGGGGCCGCAGTGGGTCTGGCCCATGGCACGGTGCGGCTGTGGACCCCCGACGGGCACCTCCTGGGCGTCGCCGGCCAATCCGGTCTGGTCGGCAACCGCTAATCGACCGCTAAACGCCCCCGCCTGACCCCGCTGCGGGGTTCTCGTCGGTTCCAGCGGGGGCTTGCGGGTCAAGGGCGGATTCGGGACACGGGCGGTCCGATCGAGCGCCCAAATGTCGACGTTGTGTGATTGAACCGACGCGCTGTGTCGAGAATCTGGCGCGGTCGAGACGCCGAGGTGTCCGGAAACCGCCCCATGGATTCCTAGTCAGTCTATTTCATTCCCTTTCGGTCTCTTTGACCGACCGCGCACCCGTCCGGCGATGCCACCCGCCGCCAACTGCTAGAACCGAGGCCATGGCAGGTAAGTACTTCGAGCAGCTCGAGGTCGGGATGGTGTTCGAGCACCAACCCGGCCGCACCGTCACTGAGACCGACAACCTGTTGTTCTCGACCATGTCCATGAACCCTCAGCCGTTGCACGTGGACGCCGAGTTCGCCCGCAACAGCCAGTTCGGTCAGATCCTGGTGAACTCGATGTTCACGATGGCGCTGATCATCGGCCTGTCGGTGGGGGAGACCACGCTGGGCACCACCGTGGGCAACCTTGGGTTTGACGAGACCCGCTTCCCCAACCCGGTGTTCATCGGGGACACCATCTACGCCCGCACCGTGGTCAAGTCCAAGCGTGAGTCCAAGAGCCGTCCCGACTGGGGCATCGTCACATTCGAACACCAGGGCGTGAACCAGCGGGGCGAGGTGGTCTGTACCTGCCTGCGCAACGGCATGCTGCTGCGCCTGCCGGCCGACGCCGGCGCCGGGGCCTGAGATGGCCCGCATTCGCCGCTGCGCCCACTTCGTGCCCGGCGCCAGCGAGAAGATGCTGGGCAAGGCGCTGGCCACCCAGGCTGATGCGCTGGTGTTGGACCTCGAGGACGCGGTCACCCCGGAGAACAAGGACTCCGCCCGCGTCGAGATCTGCCGCTGGTTGGCCGACGTGGACTTCGGGCGCCAGGAGAAGGTGGTGCGGATCAACCCCCTCGACACCCCTTGGTTCCGAGCCGATGTCGAGGCCACCATGGTCAATCCGCCGCACTCGTTTCTGGTGCCCAAGGTGCACGGTCCGGGTGATGTGAAGCTGATCGACCGGGTGGTGACAGACCTCGAACGCCAGCACGGTCACCCCATCGGGGGCGTCAAGCTGCTGGTGCTGGCCACCGAGACGGCGGCGGGTTTGCTGGCGACGGGGGAGATTCCCTGTGTGGCCCGGGTCGATGCCCTGACCTGGGGCGCGGAGGACCTGTCCGCCGCGCTGGGGGCCAAGCGCAACCGGGACGACAACGGCAACTACCTGCCCATCTTCGAACATGCCCGGACCATGACCATGCTCTCCGCGGCCGCCGCGGGGGTGCAGCCGCTCGACACGGTGTTCACCGACGTCACCGACCCCGACGGGTTGGCACGGGACTGCCGTCAGAGCGCCGACATGGGCTACACCGGCAAGATCTCCATCCACCCCAGCCAGATCGATGTCATCAACGAGTGTTTCACCCCCTCCGCGGCTGACGTCGCCGACGCCCGGGAGCTGCTGGCCGAGCTCGAGGTGCAGCGAGCTGAGGGCAAGATGGCCTTCCGCTTCCGGGGCCGCATGGTGGACGTGCCCCACTTCACCCAGGCCCGCCGCATCTTGGATCTGGCCGAATCCCTCGGCGCCGGCTAACGAACGAAGGGGTTCCGCCCGAGGGTTTCCGGCAGCTGGCGAGCAGGGCGGGGGAGTAGCGCGAGTCCTTTCGGGCCCATGTCCGGGGTCGATTCGGCGTCGATTCGGCGCGTCGGGCCGTGGGCGGAGTCGGTGGACCGAGTGGGCCGGGTGGGGCGGGCATGGGTGCCGGGCTGCGGGGTGCTTCATCCGGGCCCGGCGGACGCACTCTCAGTCCGCTGGGCGCATCGTGGGGCGCATGACATGCGGACGACGTAATCTGCGGCGGCACGTTGCGGCATGGGCCGCGCTGAGCGAACTCGGAGACGACGATGAGCGGACCGCTGTCGGGCTACACGGTGATCGAGCTGCGGGGGATCGGCCCGGGACCGTTCTGCGGGATGGTGCTGGCTGACCTCGGAGCCGATGTCATCCGCATCGACCGCGCCGGTGACGTGCCCGCTGATCCGCCGGCCCGCCCGCCGCTTGACATCTTGGCCCGAGGTCGCCGTTCGGTGGCACTGGACCTCAAGCAGCCCGACGCCATCGAGGCTGCGCTCAAGATGATCGAGGGGGCCGACGCCCTGATCGAAGGGTTCCGGCCCGGGGTCATGGAGCGCCTGGGCCTGGGGCCGGATGCGTGTCTGGCCCGCAACCCCCGCCTGGTCTACGGGCGCATGACCGGCTGGGGTCAGGAAGGCCCGTACTCCCAGATGGCCGGTCACGACATCAACTACATCGCGCTGGCTGGCTGTCTGGCTCACATCGGCCGGGCCGACGAGCCGCCGGTGCCGCCGCTGAACCTGGCCGGTGACTTCGGTGGGGGCGGCATGTTGTTGGCGGTGGGGGTGATGGCGGGGTTGCTGGAGACGGCCAAGTCCGGCAAGGGCCAGGTGGTGGACGCCGCCATGGTGGACGGGGCGGCGCTGCTCATGGCCTCCTTCCACGGCATGGCCAACTTCGGCCGACTGGCGCCGCGGGGCCACAACCGCCTCGACGGGGGATCCCACTACTACGACGCCTACGAGACCGCCGATGGTGAGTACATCTCGATCGGGTCCATCGAGCCGCAGTTCTACGCCGAGCTGCGCCGCCTGGCCGGTTTGGACGACGAGGCCTGGGATCGCCAGAACGACACCGGCGGCTGGCCCGAGCTCAAGGACCGCATCGCCGCCATCTTCCTTCAGAAGACCCGGGCCCAGTGGTGCGAGATCATGGAAGGGTCCGACGTGTGTTTCGCCCCGGTGCTGACCATCGCCGAGGCCTGGGAACACCCCCACAACGTGGCCCGAGACACCTTCGTGGAGGTGGCCGGCGTCCGCCAACCGGCCCCTGCGCCCCGCTTCAGTCGCACGCCTGGCGCCATCGACGCCCCCGCGGCCTGGGCCGGCCAGCACAACGATGAGGTGCTGACCCACTTCGGCTTCTCCGAGCCGGAGATCGAGGCACTGGCGGCCAGCGGGGCCCTGGCCCGCCGGGCTGCGGTGACCACGTCATGACCGCCATCGGACATGACTCGGCGCTGCCCGAGCGGGCCGACCGCACCGGCGCGGCCGCGGGATCCACGGCGGGGTCGGTCGCTACGGCGACCCCCGCTGCGCCGTCCATCACGTCGTCCGTCACGCCGTCTACAAACCTGACTGGGACCAGCGTTGGTGACGGCGAGCACATCGCGGCCCTGGCTGGTTCAAGGGTCGCTGGCCTGTTCAGGACCATGACCGTGGACCGCTTGACGCCGGCGTTGGGGGCGGAGATCAGCGGGGTTGATCTGGCCGCGATCGTGGACAGCGCCGCGGCCAACGAAGCGGTGGCGGTCATTCGTCAGTTGCTCGACGCCCACCACGTGATCTTCTTTCCCGATCAGCAGCTTGACCTTGACCATCACGTGGCATTGGGCCGGGCCTTCGGACCGCTTGAAGCCCATCCTCACCTCAGCAACGCGTTCCTGCAGCACCCCGAGATCTTCGAGTTGGCGGCCTCCAAGGGCGGCATCGCCGATGAGTGGCACACCGATCTCACGTTCCTGGAGCGGCCCTCGGCGATGTCCATCCTCCACATGGTGCAAGCGCCCCAAGCGGGGGGTGACACGATGTGGAGCAACCTTCTGGCTGCGTTTGACGAATTGTCGCCGCCGATGCAGGAGCTGTGCGAAGGGCTCTCGGCCTTGCACGACGCCGACCCCCACGGTCACCCCGAGAAGCGGGCCGTCCATCCGGTGGTGCGGGTTCATCCGGCCACCGGGCGGCGGGCGCTGTACGTGAACGAACACTTCACCCGCCGCATCGTGGAGCTCAACCACGGCGAGAGTGAATTGTTGTTGGGCTATCTCACCAGATGGGTGACCTCGCCGCGTTTCACCGTTCGATACCGCTGGCGGCAGGGCACGGTGGCCATGTGGGACAACCGGTGCACCCAGCATTTCGTGTTGAACGATGTGGTCGGGGAGCGCCTCGTGCAACGGGTCACGGTGATGGGCGACGAGGTGGCCGGTCCCGGACCGCGCTCGGGACCCCTACGCCTCCCGGGGTGCAGCCGCGGGACGTCATGATCGTCAGCTCCGTTCAGCCTTGCGGGAACGGCAGCGATCCAACAACGGCGGCTGAATCTCCGAATCGGGCTGTGGGAAGGGGCTCGCAACGGTCCCCGGCCGGTAGCGTGCGGCGATGCGCGTGACCCGGATCTTCACCGGCGAGGACGAAGAGTCCCACTTCGAGGACCTCGAGGTGCCCATGACCGAGCGGCCCTATGGTTTCCTGACGGACTGGCTGCCGGTGCAACAGATGGCCTATCGGGTCAACCATCCGGGCCAAGATCTTGACTTCCACGTCGCGCCCCGCCGGCAGCTGGTGATCAACCTGTTCGGCGCGGTGGAGATCGAAACCGGCCACGGCGAGGTTCGCCGCCTGGGCGCCGGGGACATCCTGCTGGCCGATGACCTGACCGGCCGGGGCCACATCTCCCGCGATGTGGAAGGTCCCCGTCGCAACCTGTTCGTGCCCTTGCCAGCGGACCTCGACCTGACCGCCTGGCGGGTCGACCCCACCGCGCCCGTCGACCCTGCCGCCCCAGTCGATCCCACCGCGCTGGTCGAACCCGCAGGGCCCGGCGATGTCGCCCACCCCGCCTGATCGGTGGCCGATCCGCTGAGGACCAACAGCGCTCGGCCGCCGTGGGTGTTGCTGATCGGCTCGGCCATGGTGGCGCTGACCCCCATTGTGTCCCATGCGTTCGGCCGATCGACCTACGGTTTGCTGCTGCCGGCCATGGAAGACACCCTGGGCCTCAACCACGCCCAGACCGGGTTGGGTGGCAGCGTCATCTACGTCGCCTACCTGTTGGGGGTGATCGCGGTGGCGGCTCTGTCCCGGCGCTGTGAGCCCATCACCATCATGCGCGGCGGCGTGGCCATCGGAGCCGCCGGGCTGGCGTGGATGGCGACGGTGCACAGCTTGCCGGCGCTGTTGGTCGGCCTCTTCCTCACCGGCGGAGCGGGGGCCGGAATCTGGATCACCGGCCCTGCCATACTTACCAGTACGGTTCGACCGGAACGTCGGGGGGTGGTGATCGGCTTGCTCACGGCGTCGGTGGGTTTGGGCACCTTCGTGATCGGGATGGGCACCAACGCCGTGCGGACCGCAGCCGGCGACGAACTGTTGTGGCGACCGATCTGGGTGGTCGAGGCCGTGGTGACCCTCGCCATACTCCTTGGTCTGGTTGCGTTGGCCCGGCCACCGCGCACGGCCAGCACCGCTCGCACCGGCACCCCCGGCTTCAACCTGGAACCGCTGCGTGCCGTACCGCAGTGGCCACGGGTCACGGCGGCCTACGCCCTGTTTGCCGCGGTGGGGGCCGGCTTCTCGCCATTCGTGGTGCGGGCCCTGCAGAGCGACGCCGGGTTGAGCAAGCACGGCGCGTCCACGGCCTTTGCCGCCATGAGCCTGCTGGCCATCCCCGGGGCCCCGGTCATGGGCCTGGTGTCAGACCGATGGGGTCGCAAACACGTGATGGTGTTCGTGCTGGCGGTGGCGGCCGCGGGCACGGCCGTGGTGGCCACGACCACCGGACCGTTGGCGGTGGCCGGGCTGTTCCTGTTCGGGTCGGTATGGTCCAGTTACCCCACCCTGGTGGCCACCTACGTGCGTGACCATACCGAGGCGCGCGGCTTCGGTGAGGCGTTTTCGACCATGACCATCTTTTACGGCGCGGCCGCTCTGGGCACCCCGTTCCTGACCGGTTGGCTGGCCGATCTCACGGGGCACTTCCGCACCCCCTACCTCGGGTTGTCCGGTCTCTGTGCCGTTGGCGCCCTACTCATGGCCCGGTTGCCCCTGACCCCGGCCGGTGCCGTCAGCCCCGAACCGGTCAGCGCTGGCTTGGCAGGTTGAGGCGCGCGCCGCCGGTGCATCGACGGGCCAAAGCGCTGTGACCTGCATCATTGCGTGGCGCAACTGACGTGCTTGGGACACAACGCGCCAATCTCGCGGTGCGGGCGCCACGGCGGGTCCGAGTCGGGCTGATGCGCGGCGCGGCGGCGCGAGCGGGGCTGCGGAGGTCGGCGCCGCAGCGATGGCGGGCCTGCCAGCAGCGGCTCAATGACGGGCGGAGACGGGCCGATAGCAGCTGTGATGGTCCTGTCGTGTCTGGTCTGGCCCCGCAGGTTCGGCCGGGCGGGCAACGGCTGGGCACGCGGCGCCAGCGGGGCGCGACCCACGTCGGCTCCACCGGGGTCGAGCCCGAGGACGTGCTGGCCGAGGGGCGCGCATGGGTGGACCTCGGGTCGACCACGTCGCCCACATGGCCCGACGTGGTCGGCCCCAGCCGCCACGCTGAGCGGGCTGGGCCTGGCCTGCATGCTGACGGCCGTGCTCAGCGGCTGTACGTCGGCCGGGGACACGATGGTTCCCGTCGAGTTGGCGGCGAGCGACGCCACCGTGGTGAAGGACTTGACCGAAACGGTCGGAGGTGACACCGGGGTTGACACCGACGCGGACGGCGGCGGGCAGGGCTCCGCGAGCTCACGATCCCATCCCGGGGCAGAGGTCCTCGACCGGCCGATGAGCCCGGCAGTGGATCTGACGGCCGGCGGCGCACCCATCGCCAACGAGGCGCCGACCGCCACCACTGCCCAACCGACATCAGTCGACATCGCAGATGTGACCCGGATCCAGCAGCTGTTGTTGGCCCAGGGCTTCGATGTGGGACCCATCGATGGGACGGTCGGGCCGGCCACCTCCGCCGCCATCAGCGCCTTTCAGGCCACGATCGCCCGGCCCGTCACCGGCCAGCTGGATCCTGCCACGGTGCGGGCGTTGGTCGACGCCGCGGTGGCGGTGGCCGATCAGCTGCCGGCGTCGGTGATCGTTGACCTGTCCGATCAGCGACTGCTGGTCCACAATGCCACCGGCGAGCTCATCACATACTGGCCGGTATCCACTGGGGGTCCGGGCAGCGAAACCCCCACCGGCTCCTTTGCCGTGCAGAGCCGCCAACTGGTGGGCACCGCCAGCAGCGACGGTCGGGTCCACATGGATTTCTTCACGGTGTTCAACGAGGACATCGGATTCCACGGCATCCCCTGGGTCAGCGACCGGGACAACCGCCTGTGGACCCCGCTCGGTGAGTACGGGGTATCGCACGGGTGCATCCGAATGGAGGATTCGAACGCCGACTATCTCTATTCGTTCCTGGCCGACGGCGCCCCCGTCGAGGTGCGGGACTGACCTCACCCCACGACGCCCCGGGAGGGACCGCTCAGGGCAGCGTCAACCAGCCGTAGGGATCGGGTGTGGCGCCCACGTGCAGATCGGTGAGGGCCTTGCGCAGCCGGCTCGAGTGCGGGCCCACCCCACCAGTACCAACCGGTATGGTCTCGCCCTCAACCACCAGCTTGCCCACCGGCGCCAGGATCGCCGCGGTACCCGACAGCGCAGCCTCGGCATCAGCCCGGCGGGCCCAGGCGATGACCTCCTCGATGGTCACCGTGCGTTCCTCCACGACGTAACCCAGGTCACGGGCCAGGGTCAGGAGCGAGGACCGGGTCACCCCGTGCAGGAAGGAGCTGTTCAGCGCCGGGGTCACCACTCGCTCGGCGTCGATCAGCATGAAGTTGGCGGCGCCGGTCTCCTGCACCTCGCCGCCCGGCGCGAACAGCACCTGATCGGCCCCGAGACGCTTCTTGGCGTCGAGCGTGGGGCGCAGGGCCATGACGTAGTTGGCGCCGGACTTGACCGCTCCGAAGGCCGGGATGGTGCGGGGCTGGTCGGTCTCGATGGCGATGGTCAACGGGCGGATCCCGCCGGAAAAGTAGTCACCGACCGGGCCGGCCAGCACGAACAGCAATGCGGAGTTGGACGGGGCGGCGGCGGCTCCTACGTTCTCCTCGGTGCCGATGAGGGTGGGCCGCAGGTAGAGCGAACCGGGGGCCGCTGGCACCTCGGCGTCCGCCGCCTTGGTGACCTGACGGATCATGGTGTCGAGCATGTCCGCGGGCGGGGGTGGCAGGCACAGCACCTCCGCTGAGCTCCGCATGCGGGCGATGTGGGATTCGGCCCGGAAGATGCGCACCACCTGGTCCTGACCGCGGTGGGCCTTGAGCCCCTCGAAGCAGGCACTGGCGTAATGCAGCACGTGTGCCGCCGGGTGCAACGCGATGGGCTCCACCGGGCACAGGATCGGCTCGCCCCAGACGCCGTCGGCCCAGGTGGCCGTGGCCATGGTGGCAGTGAAGAGGGTGCCGAAGGGGGCGGTGGGCGGGGCGGGGATGGAGCCCGGCGCCGCACCGGTCGGGGGAGTCGTTGTCGCAGTCACCGGGCCTGACGTTACTACCCACCGGGACCCCGCTCTGGTCCTGATTTCGGTCGGCAGGCTCGGACAGTTCGCGCCGGGTCGGCCCGGTTTGCCCCGGCTTGCCCCCGTTCGGCGGGTTCGACGGCTTCGCGGGGTCCCCGGGGTCTGTCCACGCCCGACGCCACGTCCCTTGCGTCCCGATCGTGTCGGACGGCCAGACTGGCGCCGTGCCCGAATTCCTGTCCGAAGCGTTGGTGGCCTGGAGGGCGAGAGCCGAACGTCTGGCCCTCGATCAGCTGGTGGGCCTGCGCGATGACCCTGGGCTCAGTGCCAGCGCTCGGCGGGAGCTCACCGTGGCCGCAGCCCGCGCCGCCGGCATCCACGCCCTGACCCAACCGGCGGAGCACCCGGCCGCGGACGCCGGCGCGCCCGAGCCCTGCGCCGAGCCCGAACTGCGGTTGTTGGTGGTGCGGGAGGCACTGGCCCGCCACGGTGTGGGGCACCTGCCCGGGGTGTTCGGCGCGTCACCCGGGGTGCTGGCCGGGGTCGGTGAGCCGCTGGCCACCACCCACCTGGCGCCGCTGCTGGCAGGGGCCAAGCGGGCTGGTTTCGCGTTCACCGAGCCGGCCGACGCCCCCCGCCCGACCTGGGCCGCGGTTGAGGGTGAGGAGTTGGTGATCAGCGGCCAGAAGTCCTACGTCACCGGCGGGGCCGAGCCAGCTCCGAGCGGACCCGACGATCCGCCGGTCATCGCCGTGGACTTCCTCACCGCCACGGTTGACATTCAGGGCGAGGGCCCGGCCATGGTCATCATCGACACCGACCGGCCCGGGGTGCAGCTGGTCCGCCGCTTCGCTTCCTTCGATGGTTCAGGCCACGCCGCTTTCCGCTTCGAGCAGGTCAGGGTGCCCCGCCACTGTGTGGTGGGCCTGCCAGGCAAGGGTCTGGGACGGGCACTGGATCGCATCAGCGAGGTACGTCGGATCATCGCCGCGGACTGCGTGGGCAGCGCCATGTTGGTGGCGGATCTGTTGAGCCGGCACCTGCGGACGCCCCGCCGTGATGGCCGCAAACCGGGGGACGAGCAACGGGCCAGGCTGCGCTACGGGGAGGCCCGGTCCATGATCTACGCGGCCCGGGCCACCGCTTATCGCACCGCCCGGTTGGTCGACGCCGGCGAATCAGCGGTGAACGAGTCCATCGCCGCCAAGCTGCTGGCCAGCGAGGTGGCCAACCAGGTGGTGGACGCAGCCATCCAACTGGTGGGCGGCGAGGCGCTGATCGAAGGCCATCCGCTCGAGGCGATCCACCGTCGGCTGCGCACCTTGCGGCTGGCTGAGGGCGAAAGCGACGTGTTGCGGATCAACATCGCCCGCGGTCACCTGGACCTCGATCAGGGCCGGCTGTAAACCGGGCCGAGGTTGAGGGGGACCTGCTCAGGCGGTGAAGGTAAGCGTGCCGGGAGGGTTGCCGGTGGCCGGGTTGTTCATGGTCAACGTGTAGCTGCCGGTTCCCGGAAGGGGCACCAGGAACCGCAAGATGTTACGGGGGTCATCGGAGACGTCACCAGGGTAGATGGCGTCACAGCAGTAGTCGCTCTGGTCGCTGGCGACGACGGACTGGCCGCTGGGTCCGCTGATGGAGAACATCCCACGATCGACGCTATTGCCGCTGTTCGGACAGGTTGCCGAGCAGCTCACCTTGATGCGCAGGTCGAGCGCCGCCTTGCCCTTGGCGCCGGACTCGTAGCTGGGCCCGAGCGTACCGCTGAGTACGTCGACGATGACCGTGCCGTAGGTGAGGGTGCCGAGTTTGGCCAGTGTCTTGGGCTGCACCGACTCGACCTTGCCGGCGGTGTTGAGCGGGATCTTGGTTTGGTTGTCGGCGCTGGAACCGAACACCAGCGCCGCCGTCGCCAGGGCCTTGTCCAGCGCCACGGCGTCAACGATGTCGGTGTCCGTTTCCAGCGCGAACGTGATGCTGCCCTCGGCCTGGCCCTTGCCCGGCACGGTCGGGATGTCCCAGAACCCGCCGATCTCCTCGCCGTTGGCGACGATGGTGCCCTGCCCCAAGCCCATTGATTCGTCGGTGAGGTTCTCGAACGTGGCGGTGATGGTGACCTCGATCCCGCCGAAAGCGGGGGCGGCCACCAGCGAGTCGATCGTCAGTGCGGTGCCGTCCCACCAGCCGGTCTTGCCCAATTCGACCTCGATCGGCTGGGGCTCGCCACGGTCGGTGTCGCTCTCGGTGTCAGCGCGGTTCGAGGGCCCTTCGCCAGAGTCCAGGCTGAGCGTGGTCGAGGCCGCCTCTCCGCCGCCGTCGTCGCCACCGCAGGCGCCGAGCCCCGCCAACACCACCAACCCGCAGAGCACGACGCCGACTCGCCGCTTGAGTAAGGCTGTCTTGGCGGTGCCGCCCATCAAGGTCTCCTTCTGCTGAAAGCGCTCGACAGAGCACGGATTCGCGATGGCTGATACATGATCAGCCGGCCCCGGATACCCGGAAGGAGGTGGTGACGTTGCCCACCAGCGCCTGATGGAACGGGCAGTAGCGCAACGCGTTCTGGCACAGGGCGTCCGCCTCGGCGTCGTTGAGCGCAGGCAACCGCACCAGCAGGTCCGCCTCCAGGTGGTTGGTGCGGTCCGCGGCACGGCCGATCTTGACCGACGCGGTCACCTCGAGGCCCTGGAGCACCGCTGGGTCCAGCTTGGCCAGGCGGGCGGCATGGTCGATGGCGAACACCATGCATCCGCTGTAGGCCGAGCCGAACAACTGCTCGGGGTTGGTGGTCCCGGCCCGGGGGCTCCCGCCGAGCGTCGCCGGCAGCACCAACGACGCGGCGAACCCGTCGCCGTGGACGTCCACCTCGGCCGGGGTGGTCCCGGCCCGGACGGTGGCGGTGGCCGTTTCGTGGTGGAAGGTCCGCATGCCCCGGAACGTTATCGCCGGCGGGTGGGCCTGAGCTGGGCGGCTGGGGGGAGGACCGACCGCGGGTATCGCTGCCCGGTACTACCGTGCCCGCCATGCCGGCTCTGCGCATCGGGGTGTCCCTGGCCTCTTCCCACGACGTGACCAACGTGCGGGACGGTGCCCGTTTCATGATCGAACGGGCCCGTGCCGCCCGGGACGCCGGTCTGTGGTGCCTCACCGTGGGTGACCATCACGCCAACGCCACGCCCTATTACCAGAACACGCCGATGCTGGGTCGGCTGCTGGGTGAGTGGGGCGAGCGCCCGGCCGGTTGCCTGTTCCTCACCCCGTTGTGGAACCCGGTGTTGATGGCGGAACAGATCGGCACGTTGGCGGCCATGGCCGGTGACCCGTTCATCGTGCAGACCGGGCTGGGTCACGGTCACGCCGAGCGGCAGGCGATGGGCACCGATCCCCGGCACCGCGGCCGCAACCTCGATCACACCATTGAGGTGGTCTCCCGGTTGTTGGCCGGTGAGCGGATCGACGACGAGCACTTCGGGCTCTCCCGGGCCCGCATCAGCCCCCGCCCACCGGGAACGGTCGAATGGTGGCTGGGGGCCACCGCCCGGCCCGGCATTGAGCGGGCGGCCCGGTTGGGGGCCTGCTGGTACGCCGGCTTTGAGTTCGAAACCGCCCGGCGGGGCATGGATTACTTCGCCGAGCGTTGCGCCCACCACGGCACCACGCCGGTGCGCCACCCGATCCGCCAGGACGTGTTCGTGGCCCCCACCGACGCGGAAGCGGAGGCCGCGGTGGCCCCGGCCATCGCCGCCGGTTATCGCGGCATGGACCCCGACACGCTGATCGTCGGCTCCCCCCAGCGGGTGGCGGAACGGTTCCTGCGCTTCGGTGAGATCGGCTTCACCGACATCATCGTGCGCCAGGTGACGGTGCCCCAGCCGTTGGCGGTGCGGAGCTACGAGCTGCTGGCCACCGTGGCCGAGCTGCTGGCCTGATCAGCGGGCGGCAGCTCGCCGTTCTTCCCGGTCAGCCGCTTTGATGCCGTAGCCGAACACCATGGCCGGAGCCAGGATGATCGAACCCAGCGACAACGCCACGGTGATCAGCGTGGTGGCCCATTTCTGGTAGCCGGTGATGTAGCCCTGGATGAACAACACCATGGCCACCCCGAACAGGCCCCATCCGCAGCGCTTGGCCAGCATCACCCAGCGGGCGATCAGCCGGCGTCGTTCTCTGACCGGATCGATAGACGCCACAGTGGCCGACGCTAGCCGCAGGTCCCGGCAAGCACGGCCCGGCAAGCGTGATCGTACGGCGCGGCCGGGATGATCGTACCTGCGGGATGCGGGCGGCTAGGGTGCGGCCCCGTCCGGGTGGCTCGGGCGCCGGGTGCGCCTGGTGAGGGTTCGGGGGAAACGTGGCCGAGGTCAAGGCAGAGATCGCCGCCAACGTGTGGCAGGTCGTGGTTGAGGTTGGCGCCACGGTCGCCGATGGTGACGAGCTCATCATCCTCGAGTCGATGAAGATGGAGATCCCGGTGGTGGCGCCGTGTGACGGTACCGTCTCCGAGCTGCGGGTGAAGCCCGAAGACCAGGTGCAAGAGGGTGACGTCCTGGTCGTCATCAGTTCGAGCTAGACGCGGCTTCACCTGCCCACCGGGGGTTCCTGGATCTGAGGATCAAGGTTCTTGACCAGCACCTCGATATCGAGCAGTGGGCAAACCTCGATCCTCGCTTCTCGCCCTGCGTGCCCGGTTCGCGCTGTTTGTGCTGTTGTGCTGTTGCATCGGGGTCGTGCTCACCGCGGGCGGGGTCGTGGTTTCCGCCACGATCATCGCCGCGGGTTCGGCCGCGGACCGATCGGTGGCCATCGGTACCGCCCAGCGGCTCCATGTGTTGAACGACATGTACCACGACGAGTCCATGGGCCTGTGATGCGCCGCCTGGAGACTGACCGGTCCCGTTCCGCGTTCGGTGCCGAGCTGACGAGCGCCCTGGAGATGGTCGACACTGAACTGGACGTGCACCAGAGCATCGCCCGGGCCATGGCGGCCATCGGCTCGGACTCCCGCATGGAGATGCTGCTGGCGGACTCCAGCGACGCCAAGCTGACCTCGGCGGTGCAGCACCCCCGCAATGGCGCCCCCGGATGCAACGTTGATCCCCCTTCGGCTGCGTGGCGGTGCGGCGAGGGGCCGCGGTGGTTTTCGAGACCAGCGACAAGATTGATGTCTGTTCCCGCCTGCTCGACCGCCCCGACGGTGCCTGCTCCGCGGTCTGCGTACCGGTGGCGTTCATGGCCCGGGCGCTCGGCGTGTTGCACGTCTCCGGCCGCCCGAACGACCCGCCTACCGCGGAGACCGTGGACCGCCTCAATGTGTTGGCCACCGCCGCCGGTGCTCGCATCGGGACGGTGCGTGCGTTCGACGCCAGTCAGCGCCAGGCGGCCACGGACCCCCTCACCGGCCTGCTGAACCGTCGTTCCTTTGAGGCGGAGGTGGCCGGCCACCTACGGCGAGGGACCCCCGTGGCCATCGCCATGGCCGACCTCGATCACTTCAAGTGGCTGAACGATCGTCACGGTCATGAGACCGGTGATCGTGCCCTCAAGCTGATACAGACCCGCCCGCTCGCTAGAGCCGCGATCCCTGGGCTGGGGCGGTCAACGGCTTCAGGTCCTGGTCATACAGGGTGCAGACCACCGTACGGTCCCCCGTAGCCCAGGTCGACCCCGACGGGCGCAGCAACGCGATCCGTAGCCGCGACACCGCGTACTCCTGCCCCACGTAGCCGTCGAACCCGGCCAGACAGGCGCTGCGAGCCAGACGTTCGGCGGCCGCCTCGCCGGGGAAGGGCGCGTGTAGGTCGCCTGGCAGGCCCAGGACCGCGAACGTCTCGCCGTCGTGGGGTTGGTCGCAGGGTTTGGTGACTCGGCTGTGGGTCGTCACGTCCACCACGGTCACCAGGAACTCGTCGAAGCAGACCCCGGGGGCCAACATGGCGTCGGAAGGCCCGCTGCCCGCCGGCGGTCCCAACCGATCATCGCGAGGGTTGCCGTTGGCGCCGGTGGCGGTGCGCGGCACACTGAGATCGGGCGGGGCGCTGCTGGAGGTGACCGTGACGGAGACGGGAATCGATGCGGCGGGCTTCACCGAACCGCCGCCGCGACACCCCAGCACGGCCAGCCCCAGCGCGACCGCCGCCAGCGCCGGGACCAAACCCCCGGTGGGGCCGCGCCGGCCGCGTGCCGCCAGGCCGGTGCCGGGGTTAGTAGGCCGGCAGGAGACGATCGACATTGGTGAAGCACAGGAACAACAGCCCCAGGCAGACGGGGCTGGCGGCGAGGTAGATGGCTCGGTCCCGCCACGGCCTGACGCCGCGGACCAGCGCCGCATAGTGCGCTGCCAGCCAGGCCAGCGCCGCGGCAACCAGCGTGGCCAAGCCCCAGGCCACCGCTCCGGGCCACGCACCGCTGTCCCCAGCGAGCTGGTTGGCGTCCAGATCCGGGCCGTTCCCGCCGGCGGGGCTCGTGGCGGGATCGGCGTTCGACCCAGCGCTGGTGGACTCGCTCACAGGTGCCTTCGTCGTGGCGGTGAGGGCGGTGGTGGCGCTGAGGGTGGTCGAGCTCTCTGACGCCGAGGTTGTGGAGGTGAGGTCGTTCTCCGTTGGCAGCGTCGTCCCGGTGACGCTCACTTCCACGGTGCGACGGTCATCGGGCCCGGCGACGGCGGGGCTGGGTTCACCGACCAAGGTGGCGAACACGATGATCCGCTGGGCGGCGCTGTATTTCGGATGGCAGGCGGACAACGTCAAGCGGTTGTCGCCGAAGTCCTCGATCACCTCGATCTGTTCGGGTTGGACGATCTGGGTGCCGGCCACCTGGTACACCGCTTCGCCCAACACCGTGCTGACCCGGATCTCGTCGCCCGGCTGGAGCTGGTCGATGTCCCCGAACGGCCGCCCGTAGGTGGTGCGATGTCCAGCGATGGCGGCGTTGCCGGCTTCTCCCGGCAGGGGGGTACCGGGAAAGTGGCCGGGACCCTTGCGCAGATCGGCAACTTCGACGCCCTCGACCACCACCTTGTCCACGTTGATGCGGGGAATCACGATGCGGGCCACCGGCTCACCGGGGGACGGGTAGAGCAGGTCGATCAGCTCGTTCGACAACGTCGAGGGGGTTGCGCCGGAACCGGGCGAGGAGCTGGTGGCGCTGGGTGCCCCGCCCGCCCCGGTGGACGCGGTGTCCCCGCCGGCCTGCCCCAGCGCCGCCCGCTCGGCCTGTAGCCCGCGCCACCCGTTCGGCGAAGTCGTCGCCCAGCGTCTGTTGCGCCCGGGACTCTGCCACGCCGGTACCCCAGACCTGGAACCCGGCGAACAGCAGCACCACGATCCCCGCCGCCAGCAGCGACCGACCCACGATGCGCAGCACCGTGGCTGTGGCATGGGGGCTCACCGGCAGGCTCCGCTGCTGGGCCGATGCCGGTGCTGAGTGGACGCGCCACGGTCGCTCGGCCGGTGCGACAGATCCGGGCCGATGCCACGACAGGACCGGTCGGCAGTTCGCGGCGATCGTTGGGCGGTGGGCGGCACGATGTCAGCCGGGACCTTTCGCGTTGGTTGGCCACTCCGAGCGGGATGTCGACTGTCGGGGACGGGACGGGGTTGGTGTGGGTGACCCCGGCGTTGGCGTCAGCCAGGACCGCCTGGGCGCTCTCCGGGCCGTTGCGGTGGGCGCCCACATCTCGTCAGTCGAGCGGACCCGAGCGCCGAGCTTCGTGCTCCGGGAGCGCTGGTCAGGTTACCGGTCCGCGTGGCATCAGCGGTGGCAGGCAAGCTAGCGTGAAGGGGCCTCATGGACTCCGTTCTCAGCCTGCGCGGCGCCGTCGCGGTGCTCGGCCGTTTCCCGGCGTTGGCGGGGGTGGACCTGGAGGTCAGCCGGGGCCAGGTGGTGCTGGTGAGCGGACCGAACGGGGCCGGGAAGTCCACGTTGCTGCGCCTGGCGGCGGGCCTGGTGCCGCTGACCGCCGGTGATGCCCTGGTGTTGGGCTGTGACCTGCGGCGAGATCGCCGCCACTTGCGGCGCAAGGTTGGCTACTTGGGTCATTCCAACGGGCTCTATGCCGAGCTCACCGCCGAGGAAAACGTTCGGTTCTGGGCGGCCAGCGTGGGTGCCGCGGCGGCTGACGTGGGCGGTGCGCTCGACCGTTTGGAGGTGGCCCAGCGGGTCCGGTCCCTGCCGGTGGCGCAACTATCCGCCGGCCAGCGACGGCGGGCGGCGCTGGCCGCCCTGGTCGTCCGCCGCCCCGAGTTGTGGCTGCTCGACGAGCCCCACACCGGCCTTGACGTGTCGGCCCGGGGCCTGCTCGACGGCCTGCTGGCCGAAGCGGTCAGCGGCGGCGCCACCGTGTTGGCGGCTTCCCACGAATGGACCCCCGACGCCTCCCTGGCCAGCCGTGCCGTGCGGCTGCAGGGCGGGATCATCATCGCCGTCGACCCGCCCGGGGCCGTCACTGCTGGTCCCGCGGCTGCTGGTACCGCGGCGAGGTCCGTGTCGCTGCGGGGGGAGGCGTGCCGTGTTCCGTGATGCCTTGCTGGTGGCCGGCAAAGATCTGCGCATCGAGGTCCGCTCGAAGGTGGCCATCAATCAGATCGGCCCCTTCGCGCTGGTGGTGCTGCTGCTGTTCGCCTTCGCCCTTGATCCCGACCGGGAGTTCCTGCAGCAGGGCGCACCGGGGCTGTTCTGGGTGGCGGTGCTGCTGTCGGCGCTGGTGGTGATCCAGCGGAGTTTCGCGCTCGAGGCCGCCGACGCCGGTCGCGACGCCCTGCGGCTCAGCGGCCTGGACCCCGCCGGGGTATTCCTGGGCAAGGCGGCCGCCGCGTTCGTGGTCCTGGCCCTGCTGGAGGTGGCGCTGGTGGCCGGCGTCCGCATCATGTACCACACCACCCTGCGTGGCTGGCCGGTGCTGTTGGTGGCGGCCACCACGGCCACGGTGGGACTGGTGGCGGCGGGGACCATCTATGGGGCGTTGTCAGCCGGCCTGCGGGTGCGCGAGACGCTGCTGCCCCTGCTTTTCCTTCCGGTGGTCGCACCGGTCATGATCGGGGGGACCCGGGCCTTCGCTGCGGCCATGGACGGTTCCGCCGGCGAAGGATGGCGGTGGTGCGCGCTGCTGGCGGTGTTTGCGGTGGCGTACGTGGCCCTGGGGATGTTGCTGTTCGAAACGCTTCTGGAGGATTCGTGACCGGCGCCGCAGGAAGCTCATTGGGTGAGCTCCCCCGGGGGGCGACGGCATCCCGATTCACCCGGGTGCTGGGGCTGGTGGCGCTGGTCATGATGGCGTTGCAGCTGGCCCTGGCGCTGTGGTGGAGTCCGCCGGAACTGGTCCAAGGTGAGGCTGTACGGCTGTTCTACCTGCACGTCCCGCTGGCCATCACCGGCGGGTACCTGGGGGTCGGACTGCTGGCGGTCGGCAGCATCGGGTACCTCTGGAAGCGCAGCCCGGCGTGGGATCTGCTGGCCGCTTCAGCTGCGGAGTTGGCCCTGCTGTTCGTGGCCCTGACGCTGGTCACGGGCTCACTGTGGGGCCGTCCCACCTGGGGTACCTACTGGGAGTGGGATCCCCGCCTGACGCTCACCGCGGTGCTGTTCCTGCTGCTGGTGGGGTATCGGGCCCTGCGCGGTGCCACCGCTGATCCTGGGGTGCGGGCCCGTCGCAGTGCGGTTATCGGGCTGCTGGCGGCGGCGGATGTCCCGCTGATCCGCATGTCGGTGGACTGGTGGCGGGGCCTGCACCAAACGGCCACGCTGAACCCGCTCGATCCGAAGTTGGACGGGCTGATGCTGTTCACGTTCTTCTTCTCGATGGTCACCTTCGCGGTGATTTTCCTGTGGCTGCTCGTCCACCGCTTCCGTCTGGCCTGGTTGGACGATCAGGCCGAGGATGCCGCGCTGCAGGTGGCCATCGCCGAGCGCCGGGCTGAGGCGGTCACCCGATGAGCGCGGTGGGTTACGTCATCGCCGGGTATGGCGTCACCGCGGCCGCGCTGGTGCTGTACGTGGGGCGCATGTTGGCCCGGGCCCGCCGGGTGGTGGTCCGGGTACCCCGTGAGCGACGCCGGTGGATGTAACCCCCCGTCCAGTGGAGGACCCCGGCCCGCTCAAGCGGTCGACGCGTTGGCGCGGGGTGATCCTGGTCGTGCTGGTGGTCGGGGCCCTGGCGTTCGTGGTGGCCCGGGGGCTGGGCAACGCCACGTTGTTCTTCTACAACGCCGATGAGGCCGTGGCCCGCAAGGCGCAACTGGGCGATGACCGGTTCCGCCTGCAAGGCAACGTGTTGGACGGCACCGTGTCCCGCGGCAACGGAGCGGCCAACTTCACCGTCAGCTACGGCGGTGTCGACGTCGCCGTGTCCCATGGGGGCGAGATCCCGCAGCTGTTCGAGCCCGGCATCCCTGTCGTGCTCGAGGGCCGCTGGCAGGGCGAGGTGTTCGTCTCGGACCGCATGCTGGTCAAACACAGCGAGGTCTACGTGGAACAGAACCCGGACCGGGTGAGCGAGTACGAGGGTGCCGCGCCATGAACGCCTCGATCGGTACCGCGGCGGTGGTGCTGGCCTTCGTCGCCGCCTGCTCGGGTCTGGTGGTGGTGGCGCACGGGTTGATCCGTCGTCGATCCCGCCACGCGACGCTGATGGTGCCCTACGCCACGCTGGTGGTGATCGGCGCGGTGGTGGCCTTTGCTGCCATGGAACGGGCCTTCATCCAACGTGATTTCACGGTGCGCTTCGTGGCCGAGAACGGTTCACACCGCACGCCGGCGTTGTTCGAGGCCACCGCGGTGTGGTCGGGACTGCAGGGGTCGATCCTGCTGTGGGGCCTGGTGCTGGCGTTGTACCTGGCGGCGGTGCTGTGGGCCTTCCGCCGACGCCTCGCTGATCCGTTGCTGGGTTGGGCGGTGGTGGTGCTGTTCGCCGTCTGCGCCTTCTTCTTCGGCCTGATGCTGGGTCCGGCCAATCCCTTCGTGCGGTTCAACCCGCCGTTGGGTTTCGACGGTTCGGGTCCCAACCCGCTGCTGCAGAACCACCCGCTGATGGCCTTTCACCCGCCCATGCTGTACCTGGGCTACGTCGGGTTCACCGTGCCCTTCGCCTTCGCCATCGCCTCCCTGATCACCGGGCGGGTGGGGGAGGGCTGGCTGCTGGCCACCCGCCGCTGGACGTTGTTCGCCTGGGGGTTCCTCACCGCCGGCATCGTGCTGGGGGCCTGGTGGAGCTATGAGGTGCTGGGCTGGGCCGGGTACTGGGCCTGGGATCCGGTGGAGAACTCCAGTTTCCTGCCGTGGCTGACGGGCACCGCGTACCTGCACTCGGTGATGATCCAGGAGCGCCGGGGGATGCTGCGGGTGTGGAACATCTCGCTGCTGTGCGCCACCTTCGCGCTGACCATCCTGGGCACGTTCCTGACCCGGTCGGGGGTCATCCAATCGGTGCACGCCTTCAGCGAGGGTTCGGTAGGTCCGATCCTGCTGGGGTTCTTCGCGGTGGTGGTGTTGGGGTCGGTGGGCCTCATCGGCTGGCGCGGTGACCGGTTGCGCTCCCCGGGCCGGGTGGATTCGCCCTGGTCCCGCGAGGGTGCTTTCCTGCTGAACAACGTGCTGTTCGCGGCTTTCGCCTTCGTGATACTGCTGGGTACGGTGTTTCCGTTGGTGGTGGAGGCGCTGCGGGATCGGCGGGTGTCGGTGGGCCCGCAGTACTTCAACACCATGACCATGCCAATTGGCATGGCGCTGCTGTTCCTGATGGCGGTGGCCCCGGTGCTGCCGTGGCGCAAGGCATCGGGCGAGCTGTTGTCCCGGCGGTTGCTGTGGCCGGCGTGGGCCGCGGTGGCCGCGGTGACCGTGGCGGCACTGGTCGGTGCCCGGGGGCTGACCCCGTTCCTGGCCTTCGGGTTGGGCGGTTTCGCCGGGGGCGCGGCGGCCCGGCAGGTCATTCTGGCCACCCGTCGGCAGGGCTGGCGGGGGCTGGTGGGGCGGGCCAACGGCGGCATGATCGTGCACCTCGGGGTGGTGTTGATCGCAGTGGGCATGGCCGCCTCGTCGAGCTATCTGCGCGACAGCGAGTTCGCCCTGGTGCCGGGCCAGACCGCCACCATTGGGGACCATACCGTGAAGTATCTGGGGTTGCGGACGGTGGAGCGGGACGAGAAGCGCTCTTATGTGGCCTCGGTGCAGATCGACGGAGACGAGATACACGAGCCCAGCTACAACCTCTTCCGGGGGGCCGGGCAGGGCATCGGCGAGCCGTCGGTGGCCACCTCCTTCGTTGAGGATGTGTTCCTCACGCTGGAGCAACCGCTGCCGCTGGGTCCTGATGACGCCGCCACCATCCGGGTCATCGTGCAGCCGCTGGTGGCGTGGTTGTGGACCGGCGGGGCATTGATGGCGCTGGGCACCGCGCTGGCGGCGTTCCCCGGTCGGCGCCGTCGACCCACCGATGCCGTCTCCGCCCCGGTGCCTCTGGCAGCCAAGGGCCGGCCCGCGGCGCGCATCCCGGCCGAGGTCGGCGGATGAGCACCGAGCTGAACGGCTCGGCCGGCGTGATGGTGCCGGACCCGGCCCAGCAGGACACAACGAGGGACCCGTCGGGCGAGGTTTCCGATCCCGACGCCGCGGGGCACCAAACCATGGGACCGGCCCGCAAGGCAGCGCTGGTGGCGGGGGTGGTGGTCCTGGCGCTGGTGGGGCTGTTCATCTACGGGGTCAACAACGTGGGCAACGACGACCAGGCCTTCGGTCCCAGCCCCCTCGATGGTGAGCTGGCACCGGCCATTGACGCCGCCACCCTGGACGGTGGCCGTTACTCCCTTGACGCCGACCGGGGCCGCTGGGTGGTGGTCAACTTCTTCGCCACCTGGTGTCCACCCTGCATCCGGGAACACCCCGAGCTGGTGACGTTCTCGGCTCGCCACGCCACCGACGGAACGCGAACGGTTGTCTCGGTGGTCTTCGGCGGGTCCGGCGAGACCGCCGCCGTGCGGGACTTCTTCGCGGCCAACGGCGGGGACTGGCCCGTGATCATCGACCCCACCGGCACGCTCTCGGTGGACTACGCCGTGCCCCGGGTCCCTGAGTCGATCCTGGTGTCACCCACCGGGCTGGTGTTGGGCAAGATCCGTGGCGGGGTCACCGCTGATGAGCTCGACGCCATCATCGACGACGTCGAGCGCCGTGCCCTGGCCCCCACCCCGGGCGGTGACGGCGGATGATGCGGCTGGGCCCGGGCGCCCGGCGGGCCCTCTGGATGGTGGCGTTGGTGTGGCTGGTCGGGGTGCTGATCTGGGCCGGCCGCAGTGACGGCAGCCCGCCCAGCAACGCCGAACGGGTGTCGGCCCTGGCCAGCCGATTCGCCTGCCCCGAATGTGCCGGACAGTCGGTGGCTTCGTCCAACGCCCCGGCAGCGCAGAACATCGAGGCCGCGCTGGCGGAGATGGTCAACGAGGGCCGCAGCGACCAGGAGATCCGTGATCGCATCGTGAACCGCTTCGGCGAGAAGGTGAGCCTGGTACCCGAACGGGACGGGTTCGTGGGGCTGGTGTGGGTGGTGCCGGTGGTGGTGGCGGTGCTGGCCGTGGCGGCGCTGACCGCGGTGCTGTGGCGTTGGCGGTCCTCGGTGGGTCAGACCGGGCTGGCGTCGGACGCCGATCGTCGCTTGGTGGAGGAGTTCCTGGCCGAGCGCCGGGAGCTGACCGAACACCCGCCGGCTCGGACCGACGGGGCCCGCCAGCCGTGACCGATCCGGAACCCATGACCGATCGAGCAACGGTTTCCGACGTGGCGCTCATCGAGGAGCGCGACCATCTGGCCCGCTCGCTGGCCGACCTCGAAGCCGAGCACGACGCTGGGGACCTCGCCGACCAGGACTACGTCACCCTCCGCGAGGACTATGTGGCGCGCACGGCGGCGGTGTTGCGGGCCATCGAAGCCGGGCGTCGGGCCCCCCCGCCCCGTCAGCGCCGCGGACCCAAATCGCTGCTGGTGGCGGCGGCGGTGCTGATCTTCGGGGTTGGCGCCGGTCTGTTGGTGGCCCGCCTGGCCGGCACCAGAACCAGCGGGGACACCATCACCGGTGACATTCGGGCCAGCACCCGCCAGGACCTCGCCGCCTGCCTGGAACTGGCCAGCGTGGCCCTGCGGGGTAGCGCCAGCGGTGAAGGGACCGCGGCTGACACCGGGCAGCTGTTCGAGGCCGTCAAGTGCTATAGCGAGCTGCTGCAACGGGTTCCCGGCAACCCCGAGGCGCTGACCTACCGGGGTTGGTTGCTGGTGCGCACCGGCAGCCCTCAACTCCAGGCCCAGGCCGCCGGTGACCTCGATGCCGCCGTGGCCGCGGACCCCACCTACCCCGACGCCCGGGCCTTTCGGACCATCGTGTTCCTTCGCCTGGGCCAGCTCGACGCCGCTCGCGACGAGCTGCAGCTCCTCGACACCCTCGACACCCCGCCCATCATCAACTCCCTGCTCGACCAGTTCGGTGTCCGCCAGGCGCTCGCCGAATAGCAGCTGATTGGCGTCACAGTCCTCCCACTGAGTCGGATCGAGTGGCACCCAGCAGGTAGGGGAGGGTCGTACACGGTCTCGGGGGAAACAAGGGATGGATCGTCACCCCACTGAGATTCGCCAGCGCGCCGCCTGGTGGACGGCACGCCGCTCATCGTGCCTGACACCTCTGTGACAGCCGGCCGAGCTACTCGCGCGCGTGCGGCTGGCCAAACCCGCTGTGCCTGCTGTCTCCACAGTGCCAAGCGCTCGTCACTGCCGAAGTGCAGCGCGCCGGTTCGTCGCTCCGGGCGAGCTATACAGCGGAGCAGCCAGCCGGTTTGACCGCGCTACTCACCGAGCGTATACATTGAGTGATGACCGTTGCTCACGCGTTCTTGGGGTTGCTCGATAGGGGTCCGCAACATGGCTACGCCTTGAAGCGTGACTACGACCAGTGGTTCAGCGATAGCCGGTCGTTGAAGTTCGGGCAGGTGTACGCCACGCTGGGGCGGCTCGAGCGCGATGGGCTCGCCTCGGTGGTGGCGGTCGAGGCGGGCGAGGGGCCGGACCGAAGGAGTTATGCGATCACGGCTGAGGGCGTGGAGGAGTTGGAGTCCTGGCTCGCGTCGCCCGTTCCTCCGGAAGAGGCCGCGCTGGGTTCGCTGTTCACCAAGGTCGTGGTGGCGTTGTTGTCGGGCCGCTCCGCGGAGGAGGTGCTCGAGGGACAGCGGGCTGTTCATCTCGAGCGGATGCGTGCGTTGCGAGTAGTTGCTACAGGTGCGAGCTTCGAACGGCAGTTGGCGCTCGACTTGCTGATCGGGCATCTGCAGGCCGACTTGGAGTGGATCGAGTTGGCTGGCGCCCGGCTGAACCAGCGGACCAAGCGCAGCTCCGGGACGGCGTTGTGATCGAGGCCACGGCGGTGTCGTTGCGTTTCGGAGGCACGGCCGCGCTTCGTGACGTGTCGATCTCTGTGTGCGCTGGGGAATCGGTCGCGGTGATGGGGCGCAGCGGTTCCGGCAAGTCGACGCTGCTGCATGTGCTGGCCGGCCTAGTCGTGCCCGATGAGGGCGAGGTTTGGTTCGAGGGGCGCCGACTCGATACCGGCTCCGACGGACAGCGAGCCGATCAGCGGCTCCGGCGGATGGGTTTGGTGCTCCAGTTCGGCTTCTTGGTGCCTGAGCTGTCGCTCGCGGAGAACGTGGCGTTGCCCTTGATGGTCACGGGCACGGCACGGCGCACGGCGCTGGCGGAGGCGACGGTGATGCTCGACCGGCTCGACGTGGGCGATGCCTCCGCGCGACGTCCGTCAGAAGTCTCAGGCGGACAGATGCAACGCGCCGCGATCGCTCGGGCGTTGGTGCACCATCCTTCGGTCGTGTACGCCGACGAACCAACCGGCGCGCTGGACAGCGTGACAGGCCAGTTGGCGCTCGAGGCCCTCCTTGACGCAGCAAGCCAGGACGGAACGGCGGTCGTGGTCGTAACCCATGAAGCGAGGCTGGCGTCCTATTGCGATCGCCATGTCGTGCTGACCGATGGGGCGACGGCGTGAGCCTGCTTCGCCTCGGTTGGCGGCTTGGTTTCCACGGCGGGCGTTCGGTCGTTTTCCGAGTCGCCGCGATGTTCGTGGCGATGGCGATCGCGGGCGCAGCCGCAGCCGCGGTGCTCTGCGTGCCAGCGACGTTCGCGGGGCGACATGGCCGCGCCGAGGCCACCGCCTTGCGGGACGACCCGACCTCCCCCATGGCCGGGTTCGCAGTTGAAGAGCTCGTCGCGGGCAGGGTCCTGACCCGCGTTGTGGTCTCGGGCAACGGCCCGCCGCCGCTTGGAGTCGCGGCGCTGCCAGGACCCGGCGAGATCGTCTGGTCGCCGTCGCTCGCTGCGCTGGCGCGGCGCCGACGCGCGCGTTGCCGAACGATTCCCCCAATCCACGGCTGGCCTCATTGCAGACAGCGGCTTGATCGAGCCGGACGAGCTGCGGGTCTACGTCGGCGTTACCAGCGGTGCCTCGCCGAGGTTGCGTCCCGCATCGTTCGGTGTTGAGCCGCCCGCGGACGGTCGTGGCACCGTGGTCATCATCACCGTTCTCGCCGGCGTCGCCTTGTTCCTCGCCATCCCCGCCGCTGCGCTCGTCTCGACCGCCGCGCTGCTGTCCGCCCGCGCCCGTGAACAACGGCTCACAACGCTCCGACTCATCGGCCTCCGACGCGGTTCCGTCCGGCTGGTGAACGGCGTCGAGGTGGGGGTGGTCGCCACGCTTGGATCACTGGCAGGGGTCACCAGTTGGGCTTTGACGCAGGGCTGGATCGGCCGGCATGGCATCGCCGGGTTTCGTTGGTTCGCTGTCGATTCCAGCGTGCCACCACTCACCGCTGCCACGATCGTGGCGGGTATGGTCGGCGCCGCGGTCCTCGTCGCAACCGTCGCCACAAACAGCGCCATCGACCAGCCGCTGCGAGCCCAACGCCACGGCGCGCTTCGCGTGCGGTTCCTGTGGCGCTTCGTTGTGCTCGTCAGCGGGGCGGCGCTGCTCGGCGCATGTGCTGTGCACAACCGCCCCGACAACGCAGGCCTGCTGCTCCTCCTCAGCGGCGGCGCGCTGTCAATCGTTGGCGTCACCGTCGCCACACCGGTCCTCGCCCGAGCGATCGGTCTTGCGCTGTCCCGTCGACAAGGTCCCACCGCGATGCTGCTGTCACGTCGGCTCCGCCACGAACCATGCGCTGCGAGCCGCGCGATGAGCGGACTTCTCGTCGCGACCTTCGCCGTGGGCGTCACCCACGGCGTCGTCAGCTCCCTCCACGACGCCATCCGCGTCGATGTCGACCAAGCGCACCGGGCAGTCACGACCGCGTTGCCAGCTGCGACCTTGTCGAGCCTGCCCGGTACGGTCGCCGCGATCGCACGGTTGGAGCCGAACGACAGCATCGAACCGGCCTGGATCGCCTCCTGCGCCGAACTCCGCACCGTGCTTGACCAGCCGCTACCAGCCTGCCGCGAGGGCCAACCAAACGAACTTGTCCTGCCCGGGCGACCCGCCACGACCAACGCGAACCCGCTCGACGTGGTGTGGCCCAACGGAACCCAGACAATTACCGGTCTCGTGCGACCACCCATCCAACTGGACCCCGCAATCGTCAGCGAATGGTTCGTCCGGCTCGACCCAGGCCTTGCCGACCAGTTCGACACGGCCCTCGTCCGCGCCGACCCGGCCAGCTCCAACGACTCGCCCCCCGATCTCGCACACATCGACAACATGGTCGCCGCGCTCGTCAACAGCGGCCTCGCCGTGGCCCTGACGTTGTCCGTTCTCACCGTGGTCTTGGCAACTGGGGACCGCGCTGTCGAACGGCATGCGCTCGACAGCAACCTCCTCGCGTTGGGCATACCGGCCCGGCTCCTGCGCCGAACGCACCTGCTCAACTCGGCGCTGCCCATGTCGGGCGCCGTCGCCATCGCAGCCCTCATCGGTGGCCTGACCGGGCACATCTTCCGCAGCGTCAGCGCCCAGCAGCTCCCGCCCTTTCCCCCACCCCTCTTCCCCTGGACAGCCATAACCATCTCCAGCGCGGCCGGCCTCCTCGGAGCGCTCTGCGCCAGCACGCTCGCCTACACCCTCGCCCGAACCACCATCACCCCAGACCACCTCCGCACCGAATAGCTGCCACCATTCCATCAACCCATGGCAACGAAGGGAAGTCTTGCGTTGCACCCACGCGGTCCGGGCCAGGGGATCGGGCGCTCCGACCAGACGGTGGCCGGTGGGCTGGCAACACCAAGGTCCCCGGCGGGGTCATCAAGCGGCGAACGGTGACATAAGCCACCCGCAGCGCGAACCCGCGGTTGATCCCGTCGGCGCTGACCGTGATGAGGCTCGTACGGAACTCGGCGCCGTGATGCCACCTGGCGACCGTTGCTTTTCGCTGGTGGGGCTTCGGCCAGACCGACGTGGCGGTCGGCTGACGGCAAAGGAGCCAGCGGCACCGGCGGGGCTCGGTCAGGGTTGGGCGATGTCGAACTCGCAGGCGTCATCGCCGCTGAGCAGGGACGATCCGGCGGTGGGGGAGCTGTCCCCGTACAAGGCGCCGATCATGCCCCGGATCATGCCCCGGTCCACGGCGCAGATCACCGGATGAACCACTTCAGCCCCGCCGAAGGGGCAGTGTTCGGCCACGATCCGCAGCGGGTTGGCGCCGTTAGAGTCCGTCGAAGGGCCGTCGCTGTGGACATGGGCCGCGAAGCCGTGAGCGGTCATGGCGTCCGCCACTGCGTGCAGGGCCGCCCGGAAGCTCCGTTGGGTTTCTGCGCTGTCGCCCATGGAAGCAGCCATGGTGCGGCCGTACTCTGCGCCCACCTCCTCCGCCAGCGCCTCGGCTTGTTCCCGGGGCAGCAACGCCAGCGCCCGCTTCAGCAAGTTGACCAGCACCAGATCGTGACGGACCGGCACCTGGGGGCTGAGCTGGGGCTCCGTAGCCCGATACCGCTTGGAGGGGCGGCCGGCGCCGCTGCGTTGCCCCTTGGCCAGCACCACCTCGGCGTACCCGCCGGCGGACAGCTTGTCCAGATGGTGGCGGGCCACGTTCACGTGCAAACCAAAGCGCTCGGCCACCTCGGCGGCGGTGGACCCATCGGGCCGTTCGTGCAGCGACAGGAAGATGTCCCGACGGGTGGGGTCCCCGAACGCGGAGGAGATGGCACTCACCGCCGAGGCGAACTCGGTGGGATTCAGGGCGGCCCGGTCCACGTCGGTATTCTACCTATGCCCATAGGAGAAATCCGGAAAGCGGTCGCGCATGGCCCGTAGTGACGCATCCAGTGAAGCCAGCCTCAGTGAAGCCGCCATCATCGAGGCGCTTCGTCCTGTGCAGGATCCTGAATTGCACCGTTCCATCGTCGAGTTGGGCATGGTGCGCCAGGTCGGGATCGACGGCGGCGCGGTCAGCGTTGACATCGACCTGACCATCGCCGGCTGCCCGCTGCGCAACGAGATCGACGGGCGGGTCCGCCAGGCGGTGGACGCCCTCGGGGCCACCAGCGTGGAGGTCCGCTTCGGGGTCATGAACGATGAGCAGCGGGCCGCGGTCCGCCAGCTGGTCCACGGAGATCCCTCCTCCACTGCCGGCAGCACGCCCGCTCACGGCCACGCCGAGGGCCGCAAGATCCCCTTCGCGGATCCCGCCAGCCGCACCCGTTGCTTGCTGATCGCCTCCGGCAAGGGCGGGGTGGGCAAGAGCTCCATCACCGCCAACCTCGCCATCGCCCTGGCCCAACGGGGCAAGAAAGTGGCCATCATCGACGCTGATGTGTGGGGCTTTTCCATCCCGCGCATGTTGGGTGTGGATCGCCCGCCGGTGGTCATCGACTCCATGCTCATCCCGCCCGAGGTGCATGGTGTGCGCTGCATCTCCATGGGGTTCTTCGTGGAGGAGGACCAGCCCGTCATCTGGCGGGGACCGATGCTGCACAAGGCCCTGGAGCAGTTCCTGACCGACGTGTACTGGGACGATCCGGACTACCTGCTGGTGGACCTGCCGCCCGGCACCGGTGACATCTCGTTGTCGCTGTCCCAGTTCCTGCCCCGCAGCGAGGTGATCGTGGTCACCACCCCCCAGCCGGCGGCGCAGAAGGTTGCGCAGCGGGTTGGTTTCATGGCCCACAAGGTGAACCTGCAGGTCCGGGCGGTCATCGAGAACATGAGCTGGTTCACTGGCGATGACGGCAAGCGCTACGAGTTGTTCGGCGCCGGCGGCGGGCAGGAGCTGGCGGATCGCCTGGAGGTGCCGCTGGTAGGCCAGGTGCCGCTGATGGTCGATCTGCGGGAGGGTTCGGACACCGGCCATCCCATCGTGGCGGTGGCACCGCAGAGCGAGGCGGCGCAAGCCATCATCGCCATCGCCGAGCGGCTGGAGACCGAGTTGCGGCCCACCAGGATCTACAGCCCGTCGCTCAAGATCGGCTGAGTCGCGCCGGGGCTGGGGGTCGGACGCTCCCTGGGTGCAACGGAGGGTTCGACCGATCTGACGATGCCATCCGGTATCGTCGAGACGCCCGCTGGCCATCCGGCGGCAGACCCAGGAGCAGGTGTGGACGTTCGCATCGGTATGTTGCACAACCCCAAAGAGCTGACGTTGGATCTCGGCGAGGTCGAGCGGGACAAGGTGCAGGCGGAGGTTGACGCCGCCCTGTCCGGTCCGGTGTCGGTGTTGTGGATGACCGACAAGGATGGCCGCTCAATCGGGGTGTGCACCGATCGCATCGCCTACGTGGAGCTGGGCAGCGCCGACGCCCATCGCGCCGTCGGCTTCGGCCCGGACCGCTAGCGCCCCCTTCGGGAGCAGGGCGTCGGTACCATCATTCGCTGATGTACAGCCTGAGCGAGGTGGCCAGGGTGCATACCAGCCTCGACGAGGCGGACATCGACCACCTCCAACGCCTGGTGGCCAACTGGGGCCTCATGGCGGATCTGTCCTTCACCGATCTGGTGCTGTTCGCGGCCTGCGTCGGGCCCCTCCAAGCCGATCTCGCCGGTCGGGCCCACGTGGTGTTGGCCCAGGTGCGCCCCACCACCAGCCAGACCATCTACCCCCAGGACCTGGTGGGCTCGGTGGTGGCGGGCGCTCAGAACAACCCGGTAGACCGCTGCTTGCGTTCCGGCGAGCCGATGGGTCCCATCGAGGTGGTCCGGGCGGACGAACTGCGGACCTCCACCCTGGCGGTCCCGGTGCGGCGAGCGGGCCGGGTCATCGGGGTGCTGGCCAGCGAGGGCCTACCGGCGGGCGGTCGGCGCAACGGTGAGCTGGAGACGGCCTACCTGGAGGTCTTCGGGCGGCTGGCCAAGATGGTGTCCGTCGGGGAGTTTCCGTTCCCGGGTACCGAGGACCCTCTCAAGGAACTGCCCCGGGTGGGTGACGGCATCATCGTGCTCGATGAACGGAGCCGGATCCGCTACTGCTCCCCGAACGGGGTCTCCGCCTTGCATCGACTCGGTGTGATGGTCCAGGTCGAGGGGGCCACCCTGGCCCAGCTGGGTCTGGCCGACAGCGTGGTTCGGGCCTCCGTCGGTCAGGTGCGTCCTGCCACGGCCGAGTTGTCCCGGGGCAACCACACCCACGTGCTGGTGCAAGCGGTGCCGCTGCTGGAACGTCAGGGCTTGGATCGTCGCGGGGTGACGGGGGTGCTGTTGGTCCTGCGGGACATCTCCGACCTGCGGCGGTTGGACCGGCTGTTGGTCTCCAAGGACACCCACATCCGAGAGATCCACCATCGAGTGAAGAACAACTTGCAGACCATCTCTTCGTTGCTGCGCATCCAGGCCCGCCGATTGTCCGTCCCCGAGGCCAGGGAAGCCATTGAGGAGTCCGTTCGGCGCATCGCCTCCATCGCCGTGGTCCACGAGACCCTCTCCCGGGAAGCGGGCGAGGATGTGCCGTTCCCGGACATCGCCCGGCCCATCATCCGCATGGTGGAAGAGTCCCTGGTGTCACCGGAGCGCCCGGTGCGCTTCCAGTTGAGGGGCGACGCGCCGATCTTGCCGGCCGACGTGGCCACCCCCCTGGCCCTGGTGCTCACCGAGCTGTTGCAGAACACCGTGGATCACGCCTACCGGAGCAGCAGCGATGGTCTGACGGAGACGGGGATCGGTGCCGACCCCGCTCCGGGAACGGTGGTGGTGACGGTGACCGGCATGGGGCAGATGGCGGACCCAGACCGGGCCATGGTCACCATTCAGGTCCTGGACGACGGGGTGGGGCTGCCGGAGGGTTTCTCGTTGGACAACGCCACCGGCCTGGGTCTTTCCATCGTCCGGACGCTGGTGGAACACGAACTCGAGGGCAGCATCACCCTGGCCAATCGCACCGACGGGCAGCGCGGCACGCTCGTGAGTGTGACCACGCCCCTGCAACGCAGCGACCGCTGAGGAGGGGCCGCCGGGTTGGGGTGATCAGCCGACGGGTGTGTTCAGCGTCTCAGGACGCTTCACGCTGGCGCAACAGCCATGCCTTGCGCAGCTTGCGCCGCTCCTCCTCCGACGTGCCACCCCAGATTCCCGTGTCCTGGTTGGTCATCAGGGCGAATTGCAGGCACGGATCCTTGGAGGGACACGAGTCACAGACCGCCTGGGCCATGGCAATCTGCTCCAGGGCCGGACCGGTGGTACCGACCGGAAAGAACAGGTCCGGGCTGGTATCCCGGCAATTTGCCGTACTACGCCATTCATCATTTTCCGCCGCAAGCGTCAAATTCCGAGACGAAGAAAGGGCCACTAGACCTCCAACCGGGCGCGCATCCTGGGAATGCACGAGAGAACAAGGCAACTGCTCGGGACCGACGCAACCGCCGACGCGAAGCCTGCTGACGGAAAATCAGGCGGACGATCGTGCTGGATGGGGGGGCCGATGACGGTTCGAGCAGCGGGCAAAAGTTACAGCCCGTTAACGCAGCGGATCAAGGGATGCCACCAAGTTTTTTCCTCAGAATGTAGGGGAACCGCCGATTCGCGCTGAGCCCGGCCGGCTCAGCGCCATCGGTGCCGGCGTTTACCCCCAAGCGCACCCCCAGGTGTGTCCGACGTCTCAGACAGTGACTCAGACAGCCTGGTGTTTCAGCTGGGGCTGGTGTTGAGCGGTGCGAGCATGCGCAGGGCGTCGGGCTGGTAGCGGAACTCGAAGTGCGTGGCCGGGGTCATAGGTTCGCCATCGGTCTGCGCCGGGACCTCCCGCTGGCTGGTGACCACGGTCCGTTCCCGGAGCTGCCAGTGCGCCACCCCGGGTCGGTTCAGCACTCCGGCCCGCCCGAAGGCCGCCCGCCCAGCGAGCACCGCCAACCCCCGGGCACCGACTCGCTCGAAGCCCAGCAGCGTGAGGTGCCCCTGCGGCCCGCTGTCTGGGGCGTCGCGGGGAGCGAGGACCCGCAGCGGCCGCGGTCCGGCGTAGCTGTAGGGGTGGGCGGCGAGGGCCAGCACCCAGCACAGGTGGTGGCCGACCCCACAACCGTTGCCGCTCACGTCGAGCTGGGTTCGACCCGCGCCCCGCAACTCGGCGAAGGCGGCGGCGGCGAACATCACGTGGCCCAACCGTCGTTTGGCGCTCAGGTGGGCCTCGGTGCGGGCCACCACCGCTCCGTCGATCCCCACGCCGGCGTTGGCCAGGAACCCTCGACCGTTGAGCCGGCCCCAGCCCCGGCGGGCAGTGGACCCGCTCTGCAGCGCGGCCAGGGCCACCCGGGAGGCGGCGTGCGGTTGCCGGGGCAGGCCGAGGTTGCGGGCCACGACGTTGGTGGTCCCCGCGGGCAACGGAACCAGGGCGGCATCGGAGCCCGTGGTCACCAGCACGTTGGCGACCTGGTTGAGCACGCCGTCCCCGCCCAACACCACCACGGCATCCGCGGTCGCGGCCAGCGTGCTGAGGCCGTCGAGATGGCGTGAATGGCTGCGGATCACGTCGAGTTGCCCCACGGCGGACCACTGGGCCACCGTGGCCGCTATCAGGGCCGGGGTGACATGGCGGGCGCCGGGGTTGAGGACCAGCACGACACGCACACCGTTCATTCTGGCCTCCCGCCTCCCTCCCGCCTGCCCTCCCGCCGTCCGCCTGCCCGCCGAACGCGGCCCCCGCCGGTCCAGATTTGTGCGCAGCCATCCCGGTCGCTGCAAGATTCACCCATGCATGTCGTCGTCTGCGTGAAGCAGATCCCCGATCCGGCCGAGCCCGGCGCGCTCGATCCGGCCACCAACACGCTGAAGCGCACCGGCAACATCATCTTGGACGAGGCCGATTCCTATGGCGTTGAGATGGCGTTGCAGCTGGTCACCACAGCCGGTGGAGGCAGCGTCAGCCTGGTGACCATGGCCCCGAACGGGGAGACCAAGGGGCTGCGTACCGCCTTGGCGATGGGCGCCGCCGACGCCATCTTGGTGTCGGACCCGGCCCTGGCGGGCACCGACGCGTTGGGCACGGCCCGGGTGTTGGCCGCCGCCATCGCCCGACAGACCCCTGATCTGGTGCTGACTGCCACGGAGTCCTCCGACGGGTACACCGGCACCCTGCCCAGCCAGCTTGCCGAGCTGCTGGGCCTGCCGTCGGTGACCTTCGCCAAGTCGATCACCGTGAACGGCGAGAGCGTCCACGTGCAACGCCAGACCGAGGACGGCTACGACGAGGTGACCTGCCCGCTGCCGGCCCTGGTGTCAGTGACCGCCGGGGTGGTGGAGCCCCGCTATCCGTCCTTCAAGGGCATCATGGCCGCCAAGTCCAAGCCGGTGGAACAGCTGACGGTGGCGGACCTGGGGTTGTCGGAGGACCAGGTCGGCTGGGCCGGGGGAGGCCAGGAGATCGTGGCGGTCGAAGCGGCGGAGGCCCGCCAGGCCGGCCGGGTCGTGGAAGACGAAGGCGAGGGCTTCGCGGAGATCGTGGCCTTCCTCGAGAACCTGAAGGTGATCTGAGATGGCGCTGGACAACATTTGGGTTTTCGCCGAAGCCACAGGGGGCACGGTCAAGACCATCAGCTTGGAGATGCTGGCCAAGGCCCGGGACCTTGCCGACCAGGTGACCTGCTTCTACGCCGGTGACGGTGGGGACGTGGCCGAGGTGCTGGGCGACCATGGCGCCACCACCGTGCTGGCCACCGGCGACCTCGACGGCGCGCTGCTGGGCCCGCCCTTGGCCAGCGCCCTGGCCGCCAGAATCGCGGCCGATGGGGCACCGGACCTGATCATGCTGGGCACCACCTATGACGGGCGGGACGTCGCCGGACGGCTGTCGGCCAAGCTCAGCGCCCCAGTCATCACCAACATCGTGGACATCGAGGTGGACGCCGATGACGTCATCGGCGTGGAGCCGGTGTTCGGTGGCAATACCAACGTCAAGACTCGCTTCACCAGCGACGCGGTCAAGATCGTGCTCGTGCGGCCCAAGTCCTTTGCGGCTGAACCCGCCGGTGGGGCCGAGGCCGATGTGGAGGAGCTCGAGGTGCCTGACCAGGGCGCCACCGGGGCCGCCAAGGTCACCGCCCGTCATGTCGAGGAGAGCAGCGGTCCCAAGCTGGAGGAGGCCGCAGTGGTGGTCTCCGGTGGTCGTGGACTCGGCGAAGCCGCCAAGTACGCCATGATCGAAGAGCTGGCCAAGCTGCTGAAGGCCGCTCCCGGCGCCTCCCGGGCCATCGTCGATGCCGGCTGGGTGCCCTACTCCTATCAGGTGGGTCAGACCGGCAAGGTGGTCAAGCCCATGGTGTACGTGGCCTGCGGGATCTCCGGAGCCACCCAGCACATGGTGGGCATGAAGGGTGCCAAGTACATCATCGCGGTCAACAAGGACAAGGAAGCGCCCATCTTCTCCATCGCCGATCTGGGCATCGTTGGAGACGTGCACAAGGTCATTCCCAAGCTCATCGAGGCCCTCAAAGCCCGCTGAGCCGGCCGGGTGGGGCCGCCCGGGTGCTATTCGAGGCGTTGGTCGTTGGCCAGAGCGGCCCAGGCCAGACCCCGCTCCGGGTCGGTGATGGCCATCCGGAAGGACCAGCCCATCTCCGGCTCGGCGCTATCCCAAGCAAAGAAGGTCAGCTCGGACAGCGCCCGGCCCACCGCCGCGGGGCTCAACGGCCACTCGTCAGCCAGTCCGGCCAGGCTCACGATGGTCCACCAGGCGTTGAATCGCCCCGCCGCCATGCCCCGTCGACGCCCGTGAGCCCCGCCCGACGCCGCCGTCCAAGCCATGATCTCCAGCGCCTGGGCCCCGCTGATGGGGGCCATGCGGACGTCGTTGACCCCCAACGCTGCGATGGCATCGAGTTCGTCACCCACCACGCAGGTGGCGTCGGAGCGGCCGTTGGATTCAGTGGTCCAGGCCCGGCTCAGCTCGTTCAGGGCATCGAGGGTGAGCGGATCCCCGGCCAGGCGGGCCTCCTCCACGGGCACCACCATCGGGCGCATCGGCGGCAGCGGTGACGGTGGGGTGAAGATGGCGCGCCATGGCTCATAGGTCGGCACGGGATAGGTGGGCTCCCAGCGCTGCAGGGCCAGCGGCAGGTCGTAGACCGAGGTGTCGATGCTGCGGTCGCCGCGCAGGTCCTCGCCCCGCAACACCCGCTCGTAGGCCACCAACGCCCTGGTGGGGCCGGGTTCGAGGTACGGAGCCAGGCTGGCCCAGTCATGGGTCGAGGCGATGACCTCGGTGAGGGGGCCGATCACGAAACGGCCGGTGCCCTCGCTCACGATGGGCGCCGCGAAGGCCGGGTCGGCCTGCAACGCCAGGCGGTGCTCGGCATGGGCTGCCGCGGGCCACAGCTGACGACCGCTGGCCACCGATGCGGCCCGGGAGCGATCCCGCAGCCGGCGAAGCGCGGCCCAGTCCCCCGAGTCACACAGGGCGTCGATGCGGCGCAGCAATCCGTCCAGATCGGCTCCGTCGATCAGCGCGTCGAGCACGTGATCGGTATCAGGCTGAGCAGTATCGGGCTGATCAGTATCGGGCTGATCGGTATCAGGTTGATCGGTATCAGGTTGATCGTTGTCGGGGCTGGGGTTGTCGGTCATTCCAGTTGCGGGCTGCGGTCAGACCAGCGGCCAGGGGTAGCGGCGGCCGCTGGGGTCGGCGGGAAAGCGGCCCGAACGGACCAGCAGCCCCGCCCGCTCCAGGCAGGCGTCACGCTCTTCGTCGTCGTCCAGCAGCACCGCCACGTCGCTGGGCAGCCCGTTGTCGATGAGCCGGGCCAGGTCCTCGATCAGCTCGGGGGGGATGGCCTGCCCGGCGTAGTCCCACAGCACCGTTCGCAGCTTGAACTCGGCGTGAAAGCTCAGACCGTTGTCGATGGCGTACACCCGATGATCCTTGCCCACCAGGCAGTGTCCGCTCTTGCGGTCAGTGTTGTTGGCCACCACGTCAAAGGCGCAGATGGCCATCAGATCGGCCCGGTAGCGCTCCTGCTCAGCGATCGTGAAGTAGTGCTGCTCGAAATCAGCGTCCACGAACAGCTGCACCGAGCCGGTGCCGTGAGGCCCGTCGCGGCAACACCGTTGGCGGGACCACCTCCCAGCCCAGCGCCGCGGACAGCTCGTAGGCCGCCACCTCCCGTTTGAACAGGCCCGACGGGAAATCCCACAACGGCCGCTCACCCCGCAGCGGTTTGTAGATGGCCCGTTGGTCCCCGGTCTCGTTGAGCGTCACCAGGTAGGTCCCGTTCGAGGACCACGGCATGCGGCCCAGTATCTCGATGGGGCCGTGGCGCAGGACGCCGAGGGTGGCCTCGTCGGCCAGGTGCAGGCGCGGCGCAAGACTCTGCCGGTCACCGTCCCCTCGGGTCATCGGCACCAACCCATCAGCCGGGCCCACTCCTCAAGTTCGCATCAGTGGGGTCGATGGCCGTTGGTCTTGGGGCAGGTGTGACCATCGGCGTCCACCGGTCGACCGCAGAGGGGACACAAGGGCCGCCCGCCCGTCATCAGCTCCGTCGCCCGACCCACGAAGGCCCGGGCCTGCTCCCTGCTGATGACCCAGCGGGCCGTGATCCCCTCCGATTGTTCCTGGGGCGAGGACGGCACGTCCCCATCGACCAGTTCCTCGATGAGCAGCAGTAGCCGATCATGGTCACGGTCATAACCCAGGCCGATGCCACCCACCACGAAGGCCTCCTGCACCGGCAGGGCCAGTTCCATGTCCGCCGGTAGCGCCTCCATGGGCCGGGCCGGCAGCTCGTCCAGTACCCGTGCGAAGGACTCGCCCAACGCCGCCACCTGCTGCTTTTCGCACCGAATGGACACCAGGGTGCCCAGACCGCGGCACTGCAGGAAGAACACCCGTTGTCCGGGCTGGCCCAGCGCGCCGGCGGTGAAATGATCGGGATCGATCACGTCATAGGGCGAGGGCATGTTCACGGCGAGATCCTGTTGTCGGGTCCGAAGAAGGTCTGGTTCACGAGCGGTTTCACGGTCGGTTCCACGGTGCGTGTTCTAGGAGGGCTTGAGGGTGCGCAGGTCAGCGCCGGTGGAGTTGGTGGCCAGCACCACCGGCCCGCCCGATCCGTACAGCACGGCGCTGACTGAGCAGGGTGAGATCACGATGCGCTGGAACAGGTCCAGATGGGTACCCACCGCGGCGGCCAGGGCGGCTTTGATCGGGTCGGCGTGGGACACCACCACGACCGTTTGGCCGGGGTGGGCGACGCACAAGCGCTCGATGGTGGACACGATGCGCAGCTGCATCTCGGCGAAGGACTCCCCGGCGGGAAAGCGGAAGCCGGAGGGGTAGCGCTGCACGGTGGTCCACTCCGGCAGCTTGAACAGGTCTTTCAGCGCCCGGCCGGTCCACTCGCCGAACTCGCATTCCAGCAGCCCGGGCTCGATCTTCACCCGCAGTCCCAAGGCGGTGCCGATGGGGGCGGCGGTCTCCCGGGTGCGTTCCAACGGGGAAGCGTAGATGGCGGTCACGTTCTTCAATTTGCCAATGCGCTTGGCCGCGTCGTTGGCCTGCTTGACCCCCTCCGGCGCCAGGTGCAGGCCCTTGGCCCGGCCGGGCAGGGTGGTGCCGGTGCTCGGTGTCTTCCCGTGGCGGACCATCAGGATCATGGTCGGCTTGGGCCCTGCCGGCTTTTCCGGCGCGTCGGGTGAGGGCGCGGTGCCTGGAGCAGGGGCGACAGGTGATGGCATTGGCCGATCACGCTAGCGCCCACCACCGAACGGGGTGCGCCTTGGCCCCCGGGCCCGCCCCCGGTTCGCGGCGTCTCGGCCTCCAACCGCGCTCAACCACCGCTACTTGGGCCCTGGCAATTGGAGAAACAGCAGCTCAGGCACGGTTTGCTGTTCGACTAGGGTCCAGCACCGTGGCCGTTGGATCGGAGAAGGACACCGCCTCGTCAGCGGCGCTGCAGGCTTTGGAGGCCGAGATCGTGCGCTGTCGGCGCTGTCCTCGGCTGGTGGCCTGGCGGGAGGAGGTGGCCCTCACCAAGCGGGCCGCTTACCGTGACGAGGAGTACTGGGGTGCGCCCGTGCCCGGCTTCGGGGATACCGAGGCGGCGGTGGTGGTCATCGGGCTGGCCCCCGCGGCGCATGGCGCCAACAGAACCGGCCGCATGTTCACCGGGGACAACTCGGGCACCTGGCTGTATCGGGCCATGCATCGCGCCGGTCTGGCCAACCAGCCCACCAGCGTGCACCGGGATGACGGCCTGGTGTTGTCCGGGGCCTTTGTGACCGCACCGGTGCGTTGTGCGCCTCCCGGCAACCAACCAACCCCGGCCGAGCGTGATGCCTGCCAGCCGTATCTGGTGCGGGAGTTGGACCTGCTCGAGCGGGCCAAGGTGTTCGTTGCCCTCGGCGGATTCGGCTACAAGGTCGTGGCGGATCTGCTGGCGGTTCCCCGGCCCCGGCCAGGGTTCGCCCATGGGTTGGAAGTCCAACTGGGCGACGGCAGGACCCTGCTTTGCTCCTATCACGTGAGCCAGCAGAACACGTTCACGGGTCGACTCACCGAGCCCATGCTCGACGCCGTCTTTCGGCGGGCGGCGGAGCTCGGCGGGGCGGATGGGGCGGGGCTAACGGTCCCCGATCTAGGTTAGGCCATTCACCCAATGCCCACGCTTCGTGGTCGAGCAGACACTGGCAACGGTATGCATGGGCCGTGGGAACATCGGGACGAGGAAGTCGGCCGCTCCGGGCCAGGGGCGTTGCCGGCACCGACGGTGGGGGGGCGGTGTCAGGCGGTGGCGTCGATTCGGCCCCGCTTTCTTCGTCGTCGGCATCCCATGATGGCCGGCGGCGGCGGTCTCGCCCCTTGCGCCGCGGTCGAGGAGCCACTGGAGCCAGATCCGGAGCTCGACGCGGCCGAACGGGCGTTGCTGCTGCAGATCTACCGCGAGCTGGTGAGCTCGGTGGAAGGCCCGGTGGTGCCGTTCCCGGTGGAGTTGATGGCCAACCCTGCTGAACGGGCGGAGTTGCCCGAACACGCCCGGGTGGTCGACCTGGCGGAGTTCCGGACCCGCCGGCAGGCCAGTCCCACCCCAGACCCCACCGACCCGCAGTAGCCCCCTTCGGCGAGGCGCGGTAGCGTCCGCAGCGTGTCGAGATCCGGTCCGTCCCGGTTCGAGCCGGACCGGCTGCAACCTCGCCGGGTGGGGCTGATCGTTGCGCTCACCGGGATCAGCTTCGTGATCGTGGCCTTGTTGACCATGCTTCTGAGTGCGGGGCTTCTGGGTGCGGGGCGTCTGAGTGCGGGGCTGGTGGCAGCCGGGGGAGATCGTGACGGTGGCTTCGACGCGGAGTTCCTGGCCGCCTGCGCACGCAGTGACGCCCCCCAAGACCGTTGCCACTGCGCCCTCGTCGCATGGAACGCCACGGTCGACACCGACGCCCGCGGTGATCTGGACACCGCGCTGGCCGACGATGGTGAGCTGCCGGGGACGCTGGGGTCGGTGCTCGCCCGCTGCTGAGCAGGCGGTGCCTCGGCGTCCGGCCACACACGAAAGCCCCGCAGGCCCAAGACATGCGGCGCACACCTCCTCGCCATAGATTGAGCCCATGACGGTCACCGAGGACGCGCCCACTGCCGCCAAGGAACGCTGGACGTTCCAGTGGAAGGAGCTCTACGAGGAGGTCATCACCTCGGGTTTGTGCACTGGATGTGCCGGCTGTGTGATCGCTTGTCCTCATGACGTCATCGGCTACAAGCATGAGCCCGGCCAGTACAAGCCGTTCCACATCGAGGCCGAGTTGGGGCTCGATGACTGCACCCACGGCCAGAAGGGTTGCACCTCCTGCACCCGGGCCTGTCCCCGCTTCCGGGCCTGGGAACCTGAGGCTGACCAGCACCTCTTCGGTCGGACCCGCACCGCTGAGGAGTTGTCGGGAATCTACAAGGACATCATCCTGTGCCGGGCTAGCGACGATTTCGTGTACGACGTCGGCCAGGACGGCGGGCTGGTGTCAGCCATCCTGATCTGGGCCATCGAGAACGGCTACATCGACGGGGCGCTGATCTCGGGCTTGGAATCGGAGGAGGGCCAGGAGGGCGGCTGGAAGGCCAAACCCATGGTGGCCACCAACCGCGACGAGGTGTTGCGGGGCGCGGGAAGTCGGTACACGTATTCCGCGAACACCATCGCTTTTGACGAGGCCACTGAGCGGGGCCTCAAGAACCTGGCACTGGTGGGCATGAGTTGTCAGACCTCCATCGGCCCGGTCATGTGGCACCGCAAGGTCGGCAAGGTGTCCCGTCCGATCAAGCTCAACATCGGCCTGCTGTGCTCCAAGAGCTTCGACGATTCGCTGTTCGATGAGCTGTTCTACGTGAAGTACGGGCTGGCCAAAGACCAGATCAAGAAGATGAACATCAAGGGCGTCTTCCAGATCTGGATGAAGGACGGCTCCTACCACGAGATCAACCTGAAGGAATGCCACGCCTGGACTCGTGAGGGCTGTAACCATTGCCCGGACTTCGCTGCCGAACACGCCGACATCTCCACCGGTGGCATCGGGGACGCGTCGGATTGGACGCTCACGGTGGTCCGCACCGAGCTGGGTCGGGAGATCATCATCCGCATGCTCGAGGCGGGGGTGATCGAGGCCAAGCCCGGTGACGCCGATCCCGGGGCGATCAAGCTGATGCATCGTTTGTCCGAGCGCAGCCGGGCCCGCTGGCCCACCTGGGCCGCCACCGAAGCCCGGGTCGGCCTGCCCGAAGGGGCCAAGGCGGACCACTAGCCAGCGCAGGACGCAGGGTTCAATAAGCCGACGTCGCGGGCCGAGGCCAGCGCCGGAACGGGAGGCCAGCGCCGGAACGGGAGGCCAGCGCCGGAACGGGAGGCCAGAACGGGAGGATGGTCCTGTTCTGGACGGATCCGTCGCCGGTCGATGGGACCGGTCATGGATGTGCGACGCCGTCTGGGACTCGGGATGGGGGCGGCCGCGGCGCTGGTCTGGTGGCTGGGCAACGCCGAGGTCCGGTCCTCAGTGGTGACCCTGGCCGCGACACTGGCGGCCCTGAGCGCGGCCTGCGCCGGGGTTCGGCAACGCCAGAATCGGGCCGGTTGGCTCGCAGTCGCCCTCGGGCTGGCCTCCAACGCCATCGGTGACCTGATCTTCACGATCAGCGTCTGGCAGCAGCACGAACCGTCCTTTCCCGGGCCTGCCGACGGGTTCTATCTGACCTTGTACCCGCTCATGGGATTGGGTCTGTGGTTGCTGGTGCGGCGCGTCGGGCGCGAGCGCGCCGCGCTGATCGACGCCGCCATCGTGGCCGTGGGGTCCACCGTGGTTGTGTGGGAGTTCCTGGTTGCGCCCTACGCGCATGTGGCCGGCGCCACGATCAGTGTCCGCCTGGTGAGCGGCGCCTATCCCGTCGGGGATCTCATCCTGGTGGCGCTGCTGGCGAGGCTGATCTTCGGGGGGAGCGCCAGCGGGCCGGTGCGGTGGCTGGCCGCTGGCGTCGGCGTGCTGTTCGTGGCGGATGTGGCCTACCTGAGCGCGGAGTTGTACGGCTCGTTCAGCCCCGGGAGCTGGGTGGATGCCCTCTATGGGCTGTCCTACGTGCTCATCGTCGCCGCAGCCCTGCGATCCCCCGCCGAACGGCTACCTGAACCGCTGCGGCGTCACGGCGGTCTCAGCTGGCCCCGCCTGGCGTTGCTGACGGCGATGGCGCTGGTGTCACCGCTGGTGGCCATCTCCACCGGGGATGGCCTCGACCTGCCGATCGTCGCCAGCGCGGTCCTGTTCCTGCTGGTCATGATTCGGGTGGCGGGCCTGCTGCGGGCGTTGTCGAGCTCCGGGGAGCGACGCTTCGAATCGCTGGTGGCCAAATCCTCGGAGCTGGTGGCCATCATCGACGGCGAGTCGGTCCGTTACGCCAGCCCCTCCATGCTGCGAGCCGCCGGCCTGGAGCCCGCCAGCAACCATCCCTTCACCTTGGCCCGGCTGGTCCATCCAGACGATTTGGTCTCGGTTGGAGATCTGTTGGGCCACGCAGCGCTCGAACCTGCCGGCACCAGCGTGCAGGGCGAGTTCCGGATTTGCCAACCGGACGGCTCCTGGCGGGTTGTGGCGGCGGTGGCCACCAACCACCACAACGACGCCGACATCAACGGCATTGTGCTCAACGCCCACAACATCGATGAGCTGCGTCGTCTGGCTTCCTACGATCCCCTCACCGGGCTGGCCAACCGCGGCGAGCTCACCCAGCGCCTGCAGGCGGCGGTGGCCAGCGGTGGCGAGCTCACGCTGATACTGCTTGACCTCGACGGGTTCAAGGAGATCAACGACAGCCTCGGCCACCAAGCCGGTGACAGCGTCCTGGTCGAAGCAGCCACCCGTCTGCGTGAGGTGGCCGGCGCGGGGGAGCTGGTCGCCCGGCTGGGTGGCGACGAGTTCGCCATCCTCGGCGTGGGGACCGGCTTGGACCTCGCTCGCCGTACCGCCCATCAAGCCCTGGCGGCCCTTCTCCGTCCCATTGGCGTGGAAGGGGTATCGGTCGGGGTCGGCGCCAGCATCGGCCTGGTCCACCGCCCAGCGCTGCAATCTGGTGCCACCGCTCCGGCCGCCGAAGGGGTGTTCAGCACCGCTGACCTGGGCGGCCCCAGTGAGCTGCTCCGTTGCGCCGACATCGCGATGTACCAGGCCAAACAGAACGGCCGGGGTCAAGTGGTGAGCTACCACCCCTCCATGAGCGAGCCCATCCGCCGGCGCATGGAGCTGAGGGCGGCGCTGGAACATGCCGTGGCCCGGGGCGAGATGGACGTGCACTACCAACCGTTGTGCGCCCTCGATGGGGGCGCGGTGCTGGGCTTCGAAGCCTTGTTGCGCTGGAACCATCCGCTGGGTCCCATCCCGCCGGCAGAGTTCATCCCCGCCGCCGAGGAATCCCACCACATCGTGCTGCTCGGTCGGTGGGTCCTGGCGCAGGCCATCGGCCAGCTCGGACGCTGGCATCAGATGGGCGGAGCCGGCGCCACCCTGTCGATGTCGGTGAACCTGTCGCCCCGCCAATTGCACGATCCGGAGCTGGTGAACACCATCGCCAACTTGCTCGCCGAGCACGCCGTGAGCCCATCGTGCCTGGTGCTGGAGATCACCGAGGCCGCCGTGGTCACCAGCCCGGCGGCCGCCGTGGGGGTGTTCAGCCGGCTCAAGAAGCTGGGCGTGCGGCTCTCGGTGGACGATTACGGTTCCGGCAACGCCTCCATCAGCTACCTGCGCCAGTTCCCCATCGACCAGCTCAAGATCGACCGCAGCCTGGTCAGCTCCGTGGTGCTGAGCCAAGAATCCCGGGCACTGGTGAAGTCGATCCTGGATCTGGCGGTCGCGCTCCGACTGGGCGTCGTCGCCGAAGGGATCGAGACCGAGGCCCAACGTGAGGCGTTGCGGGAATTGGGCGCCACCGTGGGCCAGGGCTTCCTGTTGGGCTCCCCGCAGGATCGGGCCCGGACCACTGACCTGCTCGGGGCGACGGGATCGCACGCCTGGCGAGTGATGGCGGGCCGCGGCTCTTGAGGGGCCGTGGTTGTTGAGGGGCCGTGGTTGTTGGGAGGGCGTGGTTGTTGGGAGGGCGTGGTTGTTGGGAGGGCGTGGTTGTTGGGAGGGCGTGGTTGTTGGGAGGGCGTGGTTGTTGGGAGGGCGTGGTTGTTGGGAGGGCGCGGTTGTTGAGGGGCTGGCGTGACGGTGAGCTGCTGGAGGCGGACTGGTCCTGAGATTCTGCGGTCGGTGGGGCCGGCCGGCGGTCGGGCAAACCGTGGTTGGCGGGATCGGGTGATTTGGCTGGGGCACTGTTCTTGAAAGGGGGGCTGCGCCCCCCTACGGCGCCCTGGGGGGCGCCTACCCCCATCGCGAATGACAGCCGGTGCACTGACCGGTCGGCTGGCGCCTCCCTGGCGGCGCTCGGGCGGGGCCCCAACCCCACCCTCGGGGCCCAGCCCGGCGCAACGGGCTGGGCTCGACGCTGAGACAGTGGGGCCAGCTTGGGGTGGGGCGTGTTGGCGGGGGCGGTGTTGCGGGGCCTCGGGGCGAAGCAACGGCTTGGTGCCGCGGGCATTGAGCGGATGGCGGTGGGCGCTGGCGCCGCATCGAGACCTGGGGAGCGGTGGTTGCACTCCGTGTGAGGGCGTCAGGTCGGCGCGCGAGCGCCAGCGAGCCGCCGACACTCGGCGACCGACAGGGAGCCGAGCAACAAGAAGGTGCCGCGCCCGCCGCCCCGCCCGACGCCACGTTCAGCATCCCTCCCTTGGAGCCCGCCCGGGGCCCGCCTGTGGCCAGCTTGCGGTCGGGCAACACGTGCGACACGCACTCCGACGAGCTAGAACCGAACCATGAAGTTCGGGTTGAGGTATGCGAGCTTGGGGCGTTTCGGAAAGGGGCCGGCGGCCGTTGAGTTGGCCCAGGCGGCGGAGGCGGCGGGTTTCGACTCGATCTGGACGGTGGAGCATGTGGTGGTGCCCAAGGCCTACCGGTCGCGCTGATCCGTATTCGGCGTCGGGGCGGATGGGGGAGATCGAGGACTTCCCCATCCCGGACCCACTGATCTGGATGGCGTTCGTCGCCGCGGCCACCACCACCATCAAGGTCGGCACCGCCATCTTGATCGTGCCCCAACGCAACCCGGTGGTGACCGCCAAGGAGTTGGCCACCCTCGATGACATGGCTGGCGGGAACCGGGTGCTGTTGGGCATCGGGGTCGGCTGGCTGCGCGAGGAGTTCAGCGCTCTGGGCGTGCCGTTCGAGGACCGGGGGCCCCGCACCGATGATTACGTGGCGGCCATGCGGGCGTTGTGGTCCCAGGATTGTGCCACCCACCAAGGGCCTTTCGTGAACTTCGAGGAGGTGTACTGCCGGCCCAAGCCCGCTGGTGGGTCGATCCCGATCATCGTTGGCGGTGACACGGTGGCCGCCGCGCGCCGGGCCGGACGCCTGGGCGACGGGTACTTCCCAGCCCGGGGCAACCCCGTCGAGCTGTACCAGGAGATGCGGCAGGCGGCGGCGCGAGTCGGTCGGGACCCCGACGCCATCGAGATCAGCGCCCAGGCCCCCGACGATCCCGCTGAGATCAGCGCCCTGGCCCAACAGGGGGTGCATCGGGTGATGGTCCCCGTTAACGGCGCAGCGGGGCTTCCACCGCTGGTCAAGACCCCTGACGAAGTGCTCCGCTACGGCCGTGAGGTCATTGACCGCTACCGGGAATGACACCCTTACCGACGCCGGGTCTCTGACAGCATCGTCCGGATGGCTCCGGCGGCGGTCGGGCCCAGGGGACGAGAGGTGGCTGCAGCGGCAGCCGAGATCGGCGTGGTTCGCGCCAGCCCGTCGCGTCGGGCTGGCCTCCGAGGGTGGGGTTGGGGCCCCGCCCGAGCGCCGTCAGGGAGGCGCCAGCCGACCGGTCAGTGCACCGGCTGTGCTTCGCGATGGGGGTAGGCGCCCTCAGGGCGCCGTAGGGGGGCGCAGCCCCCCTTTCAAGGGCAGCCCCCTTTCAAGAACGGGAGCCCCCCTTTCAAGAACGGAATAGATTGCGCTTCATGCTCGATCCTGCTGCGTACACCACCATTGCCATCGAGAAGCGCGACGACGGGGTGGCGATCTGCACCTTGAACCGTCCGGAGCGGCTGAACTCGGTCAACGCCACCATGCACCGTGAGCTGGCCACGCTCGCTCGCGACATCCAGTCTGACCGCGCCGTACGCGCCGCGGTCATCACCGGGGCCGGCCGAGCCTTTTGCGCTGGTGGGGATTTCTCCCCCGGTGGGGAAGCGATGGGCTCCACCACCGGCGGTGCCATGGAAGAGGCTCGCCGCATCGTCGATCACATGTTGGAGTGTGAGAAGCCGCTCATCTCAGCGGTCAACGGGTACGCCATGGGACTGGGCGCCACGGTGGCCCTGTTGTGCGATGTGGTCGTTGCTGGCCGTTCGGCGGTGTTCGCTGACACGCACGTGAAGATGGGCATCGGCGCCGGGGATGGTGGCCAGGTGATCTGGCCGCTGCTCATCGGGGTCAACAAGGCCAAGTACTTCCTCATGAGCGGGGAACGGGTCACCGGTGAAGAGGCGGAGCGCATCGGCCTGGCTAGTTTCCTGGTCGAGGATGACGGCCTGATGGAGCGGGCCCTCAGCATCGCCACCTCGCTGGCCAATGGCCCCGCCCAGGCCATCACCGCATCGAAGATGGCGATCAACTCCTGGATGCGGTCCATCTCCTCCTTCGTGATGCCGCTCTCGTTGCAACTCGAGGATGCCTGCTTCGGCTCCCGCGACAACAAGGAAGCGGTGGCCGCCTTCAACGAGAAGCGCCAGCCCAACTTCGGCCGGCCAAAGGCGTAACGGGTCCCGACCCCTCAGCGGTGAAGGGCGTCCGAAGCACCGATGATGCAGCGATACCAAGGCGCCCATGCCTGACACGGTTCACGCCACGGTGGGTGTGCTTTCCGCGGAGTGGGAAGCGCTGAGCGATCCTCCGGGTCATCGCTGGGAGATCATCGGGGGCGAACTCGTGTTGACGCCAGCAGCGTCGCCTGACCAGAACCGAGCCGCGAACCGGCTATGGGCCCTGCTTGAGGACTGCCTGCCGGCTGACCAACGGGTCGGAACCGACCTCGACTGGGTGCTGTCCATCCCCTGTGACCTGCTGGTGATCGTCAGTGCGCCGCGGCCCGACGTGGTGGTCTGGCCGTGGGAGCACCCGACGGTGGTCAACCCGGTCCTGGCCGTCGAGGTGCTATCCGGCCGTGACCGGCGCGGTCGGATCCTGGCCAAGCGATCCGCCTACGCCGCCGCGGGTCTTCCCGCCTACCTGGAGATCGATCTGGAAGGCGGTCAGCGACACCGCTTCGAGATGCGGGACCGTCGGCTGCTGGAGGTCGAAACCGGGCCCCCGGTCACCATGGCGTTCGATGGCATGGACCCGGTCCCGGTCCACGTGGAGGACCTACGCCGCTAGCTGGCGGTCTGGCACCGGCGTCGGCCCGGTGCTCAGGCCGGGGGGATGTTGGCGTTGAGCCGGAACAGGTTGGCCGGATCGAACCTTGCCTTGAGCACCCGCAGACGATCGTGGTTGGCACCGTAGGACGCCCGGATCTTCTCGGGCTGGTCGTCGAGGGCGATGTGGTTGATGTAGGCGCTGCCCTCGAGGTGGGGCTCGCACCGACCCCATACCTCGCGCACCCAGCTGATGTGTCGGGTCGATTCGGCCGGGTCCACCCATTGTCCGATAACGTCAAAATCCCACTGCGGACGCCGAGCCGAGAACGCGGTCGCCGATTCGGGCACACGGGTACCGGCGCCGTGCATGTAGAACAACAACATCGCGCTCATCGGTGAGCTGAAGTCCCCGGCGGTGTCGACCATCACCTCGATGAGCTCGTCAGGCAGGGCCTCGGTGAACGCCGCCCGCCAGTATCGCTGCAGGCCGATGACGGCGTTGGGCTCATCCAGCAAGGTTTGGCGCACGGCGTAGGGCATGGGACCGACGATGTCCGCCACCGGCTTGCCGAAGCTGCGGATGGGCGCCAACACCCGCTCGCCTTCGGCCAGTGAACCGTTGTAGCCCATGAGCAACGCCACGATGGGCACGCCGGCCTGGGGGTCAGTGAGCAGCGCGGCGTACAGCTCGGCCTCATCGGGCAGCGTGGCGCAGGCATCCCGGTAGAAGCGCAGGACATCGCGGGCCTGATCCAATCCGTACACCACCATACCGCCTAGTACGGTGTCGACCGGGTGGAGCTGGTACTCGAGCGAGGTCACCACGCCGAAGTTGCCGCCGCCACCTCGCAGGGCCCAATAGAGATCAGGATTGTGCTCGGCGCTGACGGTCTGGAAGGCACCGTCGGCGGTGACCACGTCGGCGGAGAGCAGGTTGTCGATGCTCAGCCCGTGCTTGCCCATGAGCCAACCAAGCCCGCCGCCCAGCGTCAGGCCGCCGATGCCGGTGTTGGAGACGGTCCCACCGGTGGTGGCCAGCCCGAAGGCCTGCGTCTCCCGGTCCAGCTCTCGCCACAACACCCCGCCCTGGGCTTGGACCGATCGCCGGAGAGGATCCACCCGAATGCCTCGTAGGGCGCCCAGATCGATCACCAGGCCACCATCGTTGGTGCCGTAGCCCGGAGCGCTGTGGCCGCCGCCGCGCACCGACAGCAACAGCTCGTGTTCCCGGGCGAACTCGACCGCCCGTCGGACATCGGTGACCCCGCTGCAGCGAACGATGACCGCCGGGCGACGATCGACGTTGCCGTTCCAGACCCTGCGGGCGTCGTCGTAGGCCACATCATCGGCCAGGATCACCGCCCCGGTGACGTTGCTGAGCAGACCATTGATCTGCGCGTCCCCCAGCACCGTGATCTCCCCTCGATGCGTGGTGGCCTCGATGGTTGTGGCCTCGGTGGTTGTGGCCTCGATGGTCGTCATGGTCAGACCCCCCACGGCGGCGACTCGGGTGCACCGCCGCCGCGGACGCTACCAAGCCGTCAGGGCCGTCGAAAGGCCTCGAGCTTCACCGGGGTCACCGATCAACGATCGTGACGTTGGTACCGTGGTTCGGGTATGACCGCGTCGCCGCAGCTTCGCCAGGCGCGCCGTCAGGGCCCACCCCGGCGGGGGTCGGGACCAGTTCGGCAGCGGAGTTGGGGCCAGCGCCTGATCATCGCCGCGGGTGCCATCGTCGCCGGGATGGCGGTGGTGGGGGCACTGGTGGTGGCGGTGGCGTGGTGGCGGTTGGGCAACTTCGACCGGGTGGCGCTTGATCTGGCCAACCCCGAGGCCCCCGGTCGGGCGATGAACTTCCTGGTGGTGGGCTCTGACAGCCGCGAAGGAGTCCTGGAGAGCGACGCCGATGCGGGTTCATTCCTCGATGAGGGCGGTGCCACCGGGCAGCGCACCGACACCATCCTGGTGGCCCGGGTCGATCCGGCGGACAACAGCGTCACCCTGCTGTCCATCCCGCGGGACCTCTACGTGGCCATCGATGACGCCGGCTACCAGGATCGCATCAACGTGGCCTTTGCCGACGGGGGCGCTCAGCAGCTCATCGACACCGTCCGGAGGGTGTTGCAGATCGAGATCAACCATTACGTGGAGGTCAACTTCGGCGGTTTCAAGAGCCTGGTGGACACCGTTGGAGGGGTGCCGATGTACTTCGAAACGCCCATGTACGACGCCTACTCAGGACTCGACATCGCCGAGGCCGGCTGCGTGCAGCTCAACGGTCAACAGGCGTTGGCGTTCGCTCGGGCCCGCCATCTTGAATATCTCAACCCCGACACCGGCGAGTGGGAGCAGGATTTCACCGCCGACCTGGGTCGCATCAGCCGCCAACAGCTCTTCCTGCGCCGGGCCATGGACCAGATCGGCGGGCTGGGCCTGACCAACGTGGCCAAGCTGAACCGCCTGGTGGGCGTGGCCACCGACAACGTCACGTTCGACGACGACCTGGGCAACACCGAGCTGTTGCAGCTGGCAAAGCGGTTCTCGGCCGCCTCCTCGGAATCATTGCGGACGTTCTCGCTGCCGACCGAGTTGTCCGAGACCGACGACGGCGCGTCCGTCGTTCTGCTGAAAGAGGCCGAGGCCCAAGCGGTGCTCGACGTGTTCAGGGGCATCGAGCCGACCACCACCACCGCACCGGCCGTGGCGCTGGCCCCCGCGGCGGTGGCGGTGGACGTGGCAAACGGCACCGGTACCGCCGGTCAGGCCGCCGAGGCCGGTGACGCCCTGGCGGCCATCGGCTTCGGGGTGGGCCAGGTTGGCAACGCCGCTGAGGCCGGCCAGGTCGCAACCGTGATCCGGTACGGCAGGAACGCTCGACCCGCGGCGGAGTTGGTGGCCGGCTTCCTGCAACCGGGCGTGGAGTTGGTGGCGGACGGAGCGGTGGCCACGGGACGGGTGGTGGTCGTCACCGGGGCTGATTTCGAAGGGATCGTCGTGCCCGAGACGCTCGCCAGTGTCCCGGAAGAGGCCGTCGATCCATTGCAGTCAGCCGCCACCACTGTGGGCGTGGCCCCGGCGGGGGCGCCGCCACCGGGCTCCGAATGTGGCTGAGGACCGTTAGCGTGTCCTCGTGACGAACCCCATTCCACCTGCGAGCCGAGCTGTGCACTTTGCCGCTGCTGCCATCGTCGCCGTCTGCCTGATGGCCGCGGCGGCCTGTGGCGGCGCCGAGGAGGGGGCCGGGACCAACCTCGCAACCACGGCCCGGGATCAGAGCGCCGAGCAGGCGGCCCAGCCGTCACAGACCGACCAGGAGCAGGACATGAGTACCAAGCCCATCGTTGCCATCCCCGAGGGCGATCTGCCCACCAAGCTGGTGGTCACCGACCTGGTCAGCGGCAGCGGAGCGGAGGCCACCAAGGGCAAGACGGTGTCGGTGCACTATGTCGGGGTGAACACCGACGGCACCGAGTTCGACGCCAGCTGGGACCGGGGCGCGCCGTTGGACTTCCAGGTCGGCGCCGGGTCGGGTCATCGCCGGCTGGGACCAGGGCGTGGCTGGCATGAAGGTAGGCGGTCGCAGACAGCTGGTCATCCCACCAGACCTGGCCTACGGTCCGAGTGGCTTTCCACCCGTGATCAAGCCCAACGCCACCCTGGTGTTCGTGGTGGATCTGCTGTCGGTGCGCTGAGGGCTGAAGCTGCAGCTTGGTCCCGGGCATGCCGCAGGGTGGAACGGGGCGCTACCGGCGAGTGTCTGGAGCCTCTATGCTGCGCGAGCCCCGAGAGAAGGAACGAACATGAGCGAGCAAGGACCAGAGCCCGTACCCGCGCTGGGGGTCAATCACCTGGTGCTGAATGTGCGCGACATCGAGAAGTCCCACGCCTTTTACACCGAGTGCCTGGGTTGGAAGCAGATCGGCGCTCTCGGACCTCAGATTCCGATGGAGATGCGGTTCTATGCCAACCGGCCGGGCTCACACCATGATGTGGCGTTGGTGCAGATGAAGGAGCCGGAGACGGCCCCGCCGGTCGAGGATTGGGGCCTCATTGGCAGCAAGGGCCACAACGCCATCAACCACTACGCGGTCGCCTACCGCAAGGAAGACTTCGTCAAGCAGTTGGAGTTCATGAAGGCCAAGGGCGTGGACTTCAAGGTTCGCGGCGAACACGGCATGACCCACTCCTGCTACGTGGTGGACCCTGACGGGAACGGCATCGAGATCCTCTACGAATTGCCCCGGGAACTTTGGGAGCAGGACATCAACGGGGCCCTCAACTACTTCGTGCCCACCCCCACCGACGGTGACGAAGCCCTGGTCGACAACACCGACTACAAGGTTTTCACCGCACCCGGAGCCTGATCGCACCGTCCCCCGGAACGGATGCATCACTTCGACAGATAGCGCGCAAGACGGGGTCCCGCCGCTTCGGTAGGCGGGGCCCCGACCGCGTCCGGGCCCACGGATGACTCAGGCGGGCCGGGGTTGCAGGCTCACCAGCAGCACATCGCCGGCGACCACCTGCACCGGGTCGGTCAGCTGCGATGATGCCGCGCTGATGGCGACGCCGGGTGTCGGCTCGGACACGCCGGTGGTCTGAGCGAGGATCAGCCGGTAGGTGCCGGCGGGCAGGTTGGCAATCCGTGCCTGGTCGCCGGGGTTGACCAAGGCGGTGGCGACGGTGATGAAGGAGCCGTCGATGACCCGCACCTCCACTGGGCCGCCGAGGGCGTCGATGGGCGCCCCGATGGCCGAGCTGGACGTGCCGGTGCCGTGCTGCACCGAGATGGCAACGCTCGACGGGCTGTTGGTGCCCACAGGAGACGCCGGGCTCGTGGGGAGGTCGAAACCGGGCGAGCCGAACGTGCTCCGTGGGTGCGACGCGGGCTCGGTCTGAACCAACTCGCTGGCGGCGGGGGTGCCCATCGGGCCGGGTCCGGTGTCGCCTCGACTCTCACCGCGCCATTCGAGCGCGGTGACCACGACCAGGGCCGCCGCGCCCAGCTGGGCCGCCACAACCGCGTCCCTGGCCCAGCGATGTTGGGCGGGCCCGACCCGAGGGGTGTGATGGAGATGGGTCAGCATGGCCACCATTTTGCACCATTGCAACTCCTTATGGGGAGTGGTTCCTCACCTTCGGTGGGGACCTCTTGGCTCAGGCCAGGGTTGCGTCTCAAGCCGACCCTGCTCCAGGTCGATCCGTGGCGGATGGCGCGCCGGCAGAGTGGTCTCGGAGTTTTCTTGCGGTTCGCCTCGGTCAGCATGGTCCTGGTGCTGGGTTTGGGTGTCGGTGCTGAGGCTCTGGCCCGCCACGAAGCCCGTCGAAACGGCGAGGAACAGGCACATCGCGAGGCCGAGTTGATCGGCGCCTTGGTGGAACCGGTGTTGACCGATGGGGCCCGCGTCTCCGACCTTTCCGCCGCTGAGCTGGTCCAGATGCGCCAAGCGGCGCAGCATCTGGCCCAAGACGGATCGGTACGCCGCTTGCGCCTGTGGAGCACGCAAGGCGCGCTGTTGGTCGACGTGTTGGGGTCCGCCGACACCATTCCGGTCGCGCAAGACCTCGATGCTGTGGTCGCGCCGGTTGCCGCTCCGACCATGGCCGATCCCGATTTCGCGAACGCCGTCGGAGGACGCAGCATCATGGCCGGGCCCGGTCCGGATGACGGCAGCGCTGAGGCTGCCGAATCCTCCGCTGCGGTGTCCTCGATCGTGATGCTGCAACCCCTGCGGTCCGGTGACGGCACAGTGGTGGGGGTGGCGGAAGTGGAGATCGTCCCCTCCCATCAGCTGTGGGAGGCGGCGCGCAAACGGCTGCGGCTGGTGTTGATGGGCGCGGTGCTGGTGATTTGGGTGGTGCTCGCCGCCGCCGCTCACCGGCTCACTCGGACCCTACGACGCAACGCCGAGGAGCTCCGCCATCAGGCCCACGTCGATCCGCTCACCGGCCTGCCGAACCTTCACGACTTCACCACGCGGGGCAATGACACCGTGGCCCGGCTTGGAGGGGAGGGTGAACCGGTCACGGTGGTGCTGTTCGACCTGGTCGGATTCACCCAGATCAACAGCACCATCGGTCGCGTTCACGGCGATCGATTGCTGCGCGGGGTGGCCGAACGGCTGGAGGCCGCGGCTCAGGCCAGTCCCGCCACCGGGACCCAACACCTGGTGGCCCGAGTCGGCGGCGACGTGTTCGCCCTGCTCCTCCCGTGCCTCGACGCGGTCGAGGCCCTGCAGCAGCTCGATCCGTTCCGGGACGCTATCGCCACCGAGGTTGAGGTCGAGGGCATTCCGATCAGCTTCGAGACCGCCATCGGGCTGGCATCCTTCCCGGTGCACGGCCACGAGATCGGCGCGTTGCTGCAACTGGCGGACCTGGCCATGGAGCACGCCAAGGTCAGCCGGGCCGACGCCAAGGTGTACGACCCGGCCACCGACCGCACCGACGGTCGACGGCTGGGCCTGGCGGTGGAACTGCGCCGGGCCATCGTCAGCGGCGAGCTGTTCCTGCACTACCAACCCAAGGTGCACCTGGCCGACGGCACGGTCAGCGGGGTGGAGGCGCTGGTGCGCTGGCAGCACCCTCAGCGGGGGCTTATTCCACCGGGTGAGTTCATCCCGGTGGCGGAGACCACCGGGCTCATCGTGCCACTCACGGCCTGGGTGTTGGAACAGTCCATCGATCAGGCCACCGAGTGGGCCGCGTCGGGCCTGGCATTGCCGGTCGCGGTCAACGTGTCAGCCAAGAGCCTGCGAGATGACCGCTTCGTGGAACAATTGTTGCGGATGCTGGCTCGCAAGGCGGTGCCGGCCAACCTGATCGAGGTGGAGATCACCGAGACCGCCATCATCACCGACCCCGAGCGCGCCGCCCGCTCGGTGCGACGGTTGCGTGATGCCGGCGTGGCGGTGGCGCTGGACGACTTCGGTCAGGGCGCAACCTCGCTGGCCTACCTCGAGAACATGTCGATGAGCACCCTCAAGGTCGACAAGAGCTTCGTGGACGGGGTCTGCGGCGGCGGTGCCGGCGCGGCGATCGTGCAGGCCATGATCGGGTTGGCCCACAGTCTGGGCATGGACGTGGTCGCTGAAGGGGTCGAGGACGCCGGCCAGCAGGAGATCCTGGCCGCTTGGGGATGCGACGTCGCCCAGGGCTTTCATTTCGCCCGTCCCATGAGCCCCGATGCCGTCACCGCCTTCGTGACCTCCACAAGCGCGCCAAGCAGGGCCCCGATGCCGGTTGCGGTCGGCGTGCCGGGCCCGAGCGCCTGACCACCCCGGGCTCCTACCCGCGAACGTCGACCTCGATCGTGTGCCAACCGGTCGCGCCGTCAGGAGCGGGCTCGGCCAGCTGGTCGGTCTGGGTGGCCCCGGTGCCGTCCGTGGCCCGACACCGCAACCGGTGCACGCCCGGCCGGCGCAGCGATGCGGGTTCCTCGGGCCAGGCCAACCACCACTGACGCCAGGCGCTGCTGCCCAGTTGCGGGCCCAGCTCCGCTTGCAGCCATCCCGCGTTGTCGATCTGCACCTCCACCCGGTCCACGCCACGATCCGGCGCCCAGGCCACCCCCGCGATGACCGCTCGTTGTGGCTCCACCGTGTCCCCGCGTCGGGGCACATCGATGCGGGACTGGGTCTTGACCGGCGCCTCGATGGCCCAACCACGCGGGATCCAGTAGCCGCGAGCCCGATCGAAGCGCGTCAGCTCGATCCGGGACAGCCATTTGGTGGCCGACACATAGCCGTACAAGCCGGGGACCACCAGCCGGGCCGGGTAGCCATGGGCCACCGGCAGCACCTCGCCGTTCATGGTCAACGCGACGATGGCATCGCGTCCGTCGGCCACCGCAGTGGTGGGAAAGCCGGCGGTGAAGCCGTCCACGGAGTGGGTCATCACCTGGTCGGCATCGGGATCGATGCCGGCTTCGGACAGCAATTCGTCGAGCCGGACGCCGACCCAGCGGGCGTTGCCCACCAGGTCCCCTCCCACCTCGTTGGACACGCAGGACAGCGTGACGTCCACCTCGACCAGGCGACGTTCCCACAGCTGGTCGTAGGTGAGGCGCAGGGGGCGTTCGACCATGCCGTCGATGTCCAGGGACCAATCGGCAGCGGTGACCACCGGGGTCAGCAGTGCCGTGTCGATCCGGTAGAAGTCATCGTTGGCCACGAACAGCGGGCTCAGTCCGGCCAGGTTGGCGGCGGGGTCCCGGGGGGGATCGGGCAGGGGATCCTGGGGAGCGGCCAGCTGCACACCCGCCCGTTCGAGGTCCGCGGAGAACCGGCGCCGCAGGGTCTGACCCAGCGCCGCCATGGCCGCCGCGGCCATCGTCAACGCCCCCGCACCCAGCAGGAACCGACGCCGGCCCAACGTCGATGTCGCCGGTACCGCAACCGGCTCAGGGTTGGGCCCCGTCGACGCCGTCGGCCTTGACCGGTTGGCCCGCGCCGCCAGCCACCACAGGGCCGAGGCGGTGGCCAGGCCGGCGGCAGCGGAGGGTACCCAGCCAGCGCTGCTGCTGGCCCGGCCCGACCCGCCGGCGACCATGCCGACCACCGTGAAGACCGCCACCGCGATCAGGGCCAAACCCCGACGCCCGCGCACGGCCAGCACGCCGGCACTCGCCGCCAGCAGGCTCACGAGCACGGCGGTGCCGATGATCAGGGCGGCCTTGTCATTGGTGCCGAACAGCTCAATGCCCAGGTCCTTGAGCCAGGCCGGAGCGTTGTCCACCACCCGATCACCCACGCTGATCAGCGGAGATCGCAACGACCGCTCGAAGCCGGCAACCAGATGGCCCACGGCCAGACCCGCGGCCGCCGCCACCAGGCCCGCGATGACTCCAACCCACCGCCGCGGCTGCGGCCCCGACGTCAGCCCATCCCGGTTCAACGTGACCGGGTCCACCTCAACATCCGCCTGCGGGACCGTGTCCGGGTCCAAGTGGGGGTCCCGGCCCGATTCAGCGGCCGTGGTCGGCTCCTGCGGGATCACAACGGCCGCAGTTCGGCGACACCGAAGGCCACGCTGAACCGTTCGCACCAGATCACCGCGGTCCGCAACGCCCCCGGGTCCGTACCGATAGGTATGGGATAGTTCTGGCTGCCCTGATTCCCCTTCAGGCCTCCGAGCTCCAAGGACCCCTCCTCGTAAGCCTCCGCCGCTGCTGAGGGCGAGAGCAGGACCCGCAGATCCGGGCCGTTCGAGGTGTCGAGATCCTCGAAGCGCAACACATGGGAGCCGTCCGGTTGAGCGATCAGCAACGCCGTGCCCACCGTCTCGTGCTCAATCGATTGGAAGCTGCCGCGGGCCACCACGACCGGTCCGGTGGCTGGGGCGGGCGCGGCGGCGGTGGCCGCTGGCGCAACATTGGGCGCCGGGCTGGCGGAAGGCGTCGGATCGACCGTGTTGGCGGAGCTCGGCGCGGTGTCTGCGAGGGTCGCTGGTTTGGCCTGGTCGGTGTTCGCTTGGTCGGTGCCGGCCGACGCCAGGGGAGAGGCTTCGTTCACCGTGTCATCGATGAACAGCTTCTGGGGTTGAAACCAGACCAACACGAAAGCCAGTCCGGCCACCAGCACCACCAATGCCGCCCACAAGGCCTTGCGTTGGAACAGCATCGGGCGTTGGGCGTTGTGCGTCGTGTCGACCTGGGGCATGTCGTCCTCCTGCTGCTCGAACGATGTGGCGCGCCGGCCCCCGGCTCGCGGTCTCAGTGTGCAGGACCAGACGAACGGCAACACGACGAAGTTCGAAAGCTTCGCGAAACAGAGGCCGGTCCGGCGTCGGTGGTGGGGGCGGGGGCCCTGTGGTGCAATACCGTCGGATGGGTGACACCGGCGCTGATCCTGGTGGTGGACGACGAGCCGATGGTGCGCGAGGTGCTCACGGCCTACCTCACCCGGGACGGGCACCAGGTCGTGCAATCCGCTGACGGTGATGACGCTCTCCGGCGGTTTGATCGGCAGGTACCTGACCTGGTGGTGCTGGACGTGATGCTGCCCGGCACGGACGGGTTGTCGATGCTGCGGGCCATCCGGTCCCGCCCACCTGGCAGCGGGGGCAGGGTGCCGGTGCTGCTGCTCACCGCCCGGGTGGAGGAGCTGGACCGGGTGCTGGGCCTGGAGCTCGGGGCGGACGACTACGTGATCAAGCCGTTCTCACCCCGGGAGCTGGCCATCCGGGTCCGCAAGCTCCTCGATCGTCAACGCTGGGGGAGTGACGTCGGTTCGGGGGCGGACCGGCTGTGTTTCGGTGAGCTCGATGTGGATCTGCGGGCCCGGGAGGTGCGGATGGGTGGCCAGCTCGTAGCGCTGACCCCCAAGGAGTTTGACCTGCTGTTGACCTTGGCCACTTCCCCCCGGCAGGTGTTCAGCCGGGCTCAGCTGCTGGAGCAGGTCTGGGCCTCCGCACCGGAGTACCAGGATCCGGCCACGGTGACCGTGCACGTGGGCCGCCTCCGCCAGAAGCTGGAGCCCGACCCCAACCACCCCCGCTGGATCAGCACCGTGTGGGGCGTTGGCTATCGCTTCGACCCGTGAGCGGGAACCTTGCCATGAGCGGGATCGGGGTCCGGATCCGCGGCGCGGTCTTGGCCGTCGACATGCCGGCGGAGATGATGGCCGGCCTGGACGACGTGCTGCGTCGGGACCCGTTGCCGGCGCTGGCGGCGTTCGTGGCCCTGGCCGCGGGGGGCCTGCTGCTGGCCCGTCTCTTTCGACCATGGTTGCGTCGGGCCCGCTCCCTGGTGCTGGTGGTGAGCGTGGTGGCCCTGGCCAGCCTGACCTTCGCCCTGGCCGCGGCGGTCATTGCCGCGGGCTTCATGGTTTTCGATCGTGACCAGTTGGGCTCATTCGCCATCGTGCTCGCCATCGCCGCGGGTTTCGCCATGCTCCTCGGCGCGGCTCTGGTACGGCCCTTGGTGGCCGACGTGGAGCGGTTGGGCCAGCTGGCGGTGCGGGCCGAAGCCGGTGACCTCACGGCGCGCAGTGGGGTTGATCGCCGCGACGAGTTGGGCCGAGCGGCGAGTGCCGTGGATCAGATGCTGGCCCGCCTTGACCTGTTGGAACGGGAGCGGGCGGGCATCGAGGCCGAGCGGCGGCTACTGCTACGCAACATCGGCCATGATCTGCGTTCACCGCTGGCAGCGTTGCAGGCTGCCGTCGAGGCCCTGGTCGATGGGCTGGCGCCGGATCCGCCCCGCTACTTGCGGGCCATGGAACATGACCTAGCGGCGCTGAACACCCTGGTAGAGGACCTGTTCCTGCTGGGTCGGCTCGAGGCCGGCCGCTTCGGGACGGAGCGAGCCGGGTTCGATCTGCGGGCCACGCTCGACGAAGCGGTCGAAGGGCTGGTGCCCATTGCAACGGTCCGTCACATCGGTCTCCGGCTCCGCGGCCCCCGGGAGGTGTTCGGCCTGGGCAACCCCGAAGCGGTGGCCCGTGTGGTGCGCAACCTGGTCGACAACGCCCTGCGGTACGCGCCCCCGACAGCGTGGTCACCGTCAGCGTGCGCCCCGTGGAGGCGCCGACATCGGTCGGGTCGGCAGCTGCCCCGGCCATCCCGGCGGCTGTCGAGTCGCCCGTGCCCGCCTGGCTGGTCGAGGTGGCCGATCAGGGTCCGGGCTTTCCCGCCGGGTTCAGGGAGCGGGCCTTCGACGTGTCAACCCGTGCTGACGAGGCCCGCAGCCGCGACCACGGCGGCGCCGGGCTGGGCCTGGCCATCGCTCGGGGCATCGTGGCCGCCCACGGCGGGACGATGTGGATCGAGCCCGGCCCCGGCGGTCGGGTGTGCTTCGCTGTCCCCGCTGTCCCCGCTGTCGGGCCGGTCGAGAACGTCGGTGGCGGCGGTGTCTCCCGCTGACGCGACCAACGGCGGTCACGGGGCAGCTCGCCACGGAAGCCGTGTCATGACCCACGCTGCGTGTTGCGGACGAATCGCCATCGAATCAGCGCCGGGAAGGGGACGGTTCAATGCATGTCACTTGCCGAGGTGGGCGGCCCGCGGCGGGCTACCCGGTCAGCTGGGCCAGCCAGGACGGCATGCGGGTCGCCCGGCCGGTGGCGGTCATGGCGCCGTGCACGGTGACCGCGGTGGCTCGCACGTCACCTGCGACGGTCAGCAGGTAGGCCACCTGGAACGTGGTCCCGGTCAGGGCGCCGATGGCGAGGTGCACCTCGACCTCATCGTCGAAGTGCAACGGACGCCGGTAGCGGACAAAGGCCTCAAGCACCCCGAAGTCCACCCCGTCGGCGCGGATCGCCTCATAGGGGTGCCCGATGGCGCGCAACCAGGCCACCCGGGCCTCTTCCAGGTACAGCAGGTAGGAGGAGTGATGCACCACGGCCATAGCGTCGGTCTCCCCGAAGCGGACCCGGAGCCGGTGCCGGTAGACGTAGTCCGCTGGGTCCACGGCGGGCTGCAACGCCATCCGGTTCCCACCGTTGTCGGACACGGCCCGCAACCTAGTTCCGCTACCGTCGCCCCGATGCCCGAGGCCGCCGATCATCAGCCCGATCCGGCACCCCTGCCGCCGACCTGGCTGGTCTCACCCTGGGCGGACATCCGGGCTGCGCTGGCCACCGATGATCGAGTGGTGGTGGTGCTCGACGACGACCCCACCGGCACCCAGACCGTGCACGGCGTCGCGGTCCTCACCACCTGGGGCTCCGACGCGTTGACCGCCGAGTTGACCGCCGCCGCGAAAGGCCCCCGCTGCTTCTTCGTGTTGACCAACTCGCGCAGCCTGACCCGTACTGCGGCCGTGGACCTGGCGCGGGAGCTGGGAGCCAACCTGCGCCAGGCGATGCAAATGAGCGGCCACCAAACCGTGGTCATCAGCCGCAGTGACTCCACCCTGCGCGGTCACTTCCCCGCCGAGGTCGACGCCTTGATGGAGAGCCTCCACCAGCCCTTCGATGCCATCGTGCTGACCCCGTGGTTCCTTGACGGCGGCCGGATCACCCAAGGCGGGGTGCACTACGCCCGGGTCGCGGATCAGCTCGTCCCGGTGGCGGACACCGAGTTCGCTCGTGACGCCTCCTTCGGGTACACCCACTCCTACCTGCCCGAATGGGTGGAGGAGAAGACCGCTGGGGCCATCCGTGCCGACCAGGTGGGGGTGGTCACCCTGGCCGAGATCCGTGGCGGGGGACCTGGCGCTGTGGCCTCGTGGTTACGGGATCGCCCCGCCGGCGGCTGTGTGGTCTTCGACGCCGTCGAGGAGCGCGACGTGGAGGTGGTGGTGGCCGGGTTGTTGCAGGCCGAGGCCGCTGGGCGCCGCTACCTCTACCGCAGCGCCGCCAGCCTGGTCCGGGTCCGCGCCGGCATCGAACCCCGCCCGCTGCTGGACCCTTCGACGCTCGGCAACCCCGGCAATCCCGGCAATTCCGGCTTGGACGGGTCTGGCGGGGCGCCCGGTCCATCGGGCGGGCACGGTCCCGGTCGGCTGATGGTGGTCGGCTCCCACGTCGCACGCAGCACCGAACAGCTGGTCCACCTGCTGGACAATGGCGGTGACCTGCACGTTGTCGAAGTCGGCACCGACGCCGCGCTGGCTGACCCGACCGCCGAGGCTGGTCGTTGCGCCGCTGAGGTGGACCACGCTCTGGCTGCGGGCTATGACGTGGTGCTGCACACCGAGCGGACCCTGCGGACGGGCGCCGACAGCGACGCTTCCTTGGCCATCAGCGCCCGGATCTCGGAGGTGGTGGTGGCAGCGGTGGCCTTGCTCACCACCCGTCCCCGGCTGCTGGTGGCGAAGGGCGGCATCACTTCCAGCGACGTGGCCACCAAGGCCCTGGGCATCCGGCGGGCCGAGGTGCTGGGCCAGGTCCAGGCAGGGGTGCCGGTCTGGCGCTGCGGCCCCGAAACCCGCTTCCCCGGTCTGGCCTATGTCGTCTTCCCGGGCAATGTCGGACAAGTCGACTCCCTCACCCAGCTGCTGGCCAGCCGTACCGGAGCCCGCTGAGATGCCGGCCCCTGACCGGGTGACGGCGATGGCCTCCCGGGTTGCGCTGCTCCGGTGGCGGGCCGCGGCAGCGAATCCCTGAGGGCGCTGAGATGGCGCTGGTCGACGGTCGTGAGGTGCTGGCCTGGGCGGTGGCCCGAGGAGGAGCGGCGGGTTCGTTCAACACCTACAACGTGGAAACCACCCGGGCCATCATCGCTGGCGCCGAGGCCGAGCAGGCCCCGATCTTCCTGGCCGTGGGGCGGGGAGCATTCGATCACGCCGGCTTCGAGACCCTCTCGGCGTTGTGCCGAGCCGCCGCGGACAGTGCCCGGGTGCCGGTGGCCTTGCACTTGGACCATGCCACCGACCTCGACCTGGTGGCCGGGGCGATTGCCGCGGGGTTCAGCTCGGTGATGGTCGACGGGTCGGGGTCACCACTTGCGGACAACATCGAGTTGGCGCGACGGGCCCGGGCACTGGTGGGGGACCGGGCGCTGGAAGCCGAGCTCGGCGGCAGCTTCGGGGACGAGGACCGCAGCTCCCACACCGCGACCGGCCAGCCAGCCCCCGCCGGGGTGACGCCACCGGTCCCCATGACCGACCCAGACCAGGCGGCCACCCTGGTGGAGGCCAGCGGGATAGACAGCTTGGCGGTGGCCATCGGCAATGCCCACGGTTTGTACCGGGGAGAACCCCGGCTCGATCTGGCCCGCCTGGAAGCCATCGTGGCCCGGGTGAGGGTCCCGCTGGTGTTGCACGGCGGCACCGGCCTCAGCGGGGCCCAGCTGCGGGTCACAATCGAACGCGGGGTCCGCAAGATCAACGTCAACACCGAGCTGCGACGGGCGTTTTTCGACAGCCTCGGCCCCGGCCTTCAACGCTCCGATCACGGTTATGACCTGCCGGCCCTGCTGCAGCCGGCCATCGACGCCATGTCTCAGGTGGTGCGCAGCATGATCCGCACGTTCCGACTCGACCCCTGACAACGGCCCGGCCGCCCCGTTCAGCTCTACGCTTCGGCGTGATCCAATGCGAGACCATCACGTCGGTCGGCACACCCCGAGGCTTCCTTGCCACGACGAGGGGCGCACGGTTGCTCCGCGTCTCGTGGGTGGAGGGACCGGCCGTATCGACAGCGCCGCTTGGCGGGTGCGTGACCTGACGGAGTGGCTGTCGCTTCTCGGCGAGGACCGCCCGTGAAAGCAGTCCGGTTCCGCAAACCCAGGCGGCCGGATCGTCAGTCGCTCAGACCTTGAGCTCCTGACGAAGCTTGGCCAGTTCGACCTCGTAGCGCTCCACGTTGGCCAGCTTGATCTCCTCGTAGCCCCGCACCATGTCCGGTAGCGCCGCGGCCTTGACCGCGGTGGTCACGAAGGCCTCGTCGGGGTGGCTGCTGAGCTTGCGGGCAGTGCGTTCCACCAGGTCCCGATAGTCCTTGACCAGCGAGCGCTCCACCCGGCGGACCTTGGCGTAACCGAAGGGGTCCAGCGGCGTGCCCCGCAGCTTCTTGCCCTTCTGCAGCGCCCCGAGCACCGGGGTGAACCACGGGCCCAGTCGCATTTTCTTGTCCATGCCCAACGCCCGCAAAACCGGCGGGTGCAGGTTGTAGGACACCACCACGTTGGCTCCCACGGCGTTCTCCACACCCAGCGCGGCAGCGGCCTCCAGGTGCAGGCGGGCCACCTCGTACTCGTCCTTGTAGGCCATCAGCTTGTACAGGTGACGGGCCACGGCCTCGGCGAAGGCCGCCTGGCCGGTACCGGCGGCCACCGTGACGGTGTCGAGGTAGCGCTGGGCGTAGCGTTCGTCCTGGTAAACGGCCAGATCCGCGGCCCGCAACCGGACCAGCCGACCCAGCTCACCCTCGCCCAGTCCAGCGGCCACGATGGAGGCTTCCAGCTCGGCGGAAGGCTTGGGGAAGTGGTCTTCGGCCAGCACCGACGCCGCCCGCACCGCGGCCGGATCCAACGTCCACTGCCGGCCCCACCGGAACGCCAGCAGGTTGGCCTCGACCGCGGCCCCGTTGAGCTCGATGGCCTGTTCGATGGCGCCCGCCGAGATCGGCAGCACGCCCAACTGGTACGCCGCACCGATCAGGAACGTGTTGGCGGTGGTGGATTCGCCGAAGAGGCCTTCGGTCACCGCCACCGTGTCCAGGTAGCGGTTGTGCTCGGCCCGGGTTACCGAATCCAGTTCCGCCCGCAACGAGGCCAGCTCGGGGAACTTGGCGTTGGGGTCACGGACCATGAACCCGGTCGCGGTCTTGGTGGTGGACGCCACCGCCACCGTGCGGGCGGCGGACACCCCGTCCAGGTTGGCCGGGGCCAGGCCCACCAGCAGGTCGAACACCAGGTACACGTCAGCGGAACCCGAGGTCAGCTTGTTGGTGCCCTCCACCAGTTCGGTGGTGATGCGCAGGTCGGACACCACCGGCCCGGCCTTCTGGGACAGCCCGGTCTGGTCCAGCCCGCCCACGTACTTACCGTCCAAGGTGGCTGCCGTGCCCAGGATCTGGGAGACGGTGACAACGCCGGTGCCACCAACCCCGGGCATGCGGATGGTGGTGTCATTAGCCGGGACCAGCAGCGTGGGCTCAGGCAGCGAGGCGGCGTCGATGGCCGGACGGCGACGGGCGCCGCCACCGGCCCGGTTCACACCGCCGGCACCCCCAGCGCCAGCGCCCGGACCGCGCCCGGCCAGCTTCATGACCTTGCCCACCAGCGGCATCTTGGCCATCAGCCCGGCCTTGGTGGTTCCCTTGGGCACCACGGTCAGGAACGACGGGCAGTCACCGGCGAGGCACGAATAATCCTTGTTGCAGGAGGACTGGTGGATGATCGTCTTGCGGCCGAACTCGGTGTCGATGGGCTGCACCGACAGGCAGTTGGACTGCACCCCGCAATCCCCGCAACCCTCGCAGACCCGCTCGTTGATGACCACCCGCTCCGCCGGTTCCACCATGATCCCGCGCTTGCGGTCCCGGCGCTTCTCCGCGGCGCACTGCTGATCGTGGATCAACACCGTGGTGCCGGGGACCTTGGCCAACACCTCCTGGGCCTCGATGATGCGGTCCCGGTCCCACACCTCCACCCCGTCGGCCAGCTTCACGCCCCGGTACTTGTCCCGCTCGTCGGTGGTGACGATGACCTTGGCAGCACCCTCTGCCAGCAGCCACTGCGTCAGCTGAGGCACCGCCATGGCGCCGGCTGCGTCCTGGCCGCCGGTCATGGCCACCGCCCCGTTGTAGAGGATCTTGTAGGTGATGTTGGAGCCCGCCGCCACCGCCGAGCGCACGCACAATGAGCCGGAGTGAGCGAAGGTGCCGTCGCCCAGGTTCTGGGTGAAGTGCGCCACGTCGACGAAAGGCTCGATGCCCACCCACTGCACACCCTCGCCGCCCATCTGGGTGTTGCCCATGAGGGTGCCCACCCGGTCCGGTGCCATCAGCGTCACCAGGCCGTGGCAGCCGATGCCGGAACCCACTAGCTCGCCCTCGGGCACCTTGGTCCCCGTCGAATGCGGGCAACCGGAGCAGAAGTACGGGGTGCGGGTGGGCAGCAGGTTGATCTTCTTGCGGGTGGACTTCTCCACCGGCGGGGTGAGCCGCTGGGGGTCGATCTTGACCGTCAACCGCCGGCGAAGCGGTTCCACCAGGTAGTCGGTGTCCAGCGCCCCGTGGCCGGGGATCAGCTTGTTGCGGTCCGGGTCGAACTTGCCGGTCACCCGGGGGGCGTCGGGCATGCCGTAGAGGGCGTCCCGTAGGTGGCTCTCGATGAACGGGCGCTTCTCCTCGATGACCATGATCTCGTCCAGCCCGCCAGCGAATCGGCGGGCGATCTCCCCTTCGAAGGGATGGATCATGCCCAGCTGCAGCAGCCGCACCCCGTTGCACGCCAGGCCGTCCTCGTCCAAGCCCAATAGGGCGCAAGCGGCCAGCATCTCGTGGTAGCAGCGGCCCGACGCCACCAGCCCCAACCAGGCGTCGGTGGGGTTGACGGTGATGCGGTTGAGGTGGTTGGCGATGGCGTAGCGCCGGGCCATTTCGTATTTGGCCTCGTAGATCTCCTGCTCCATGGCGTTGGCCTGGGGCCCGCCGAGACGGCTGTTGACCTTGGGCACATAGGGCTTGCCCTGCCATTCGAAGTCCGGATGCACCGCCACGATGCGCTCCGGGCCGGCCTCCGCGGTGGCTGAACCGTCCGCCACCGCGGTCACGATCTTGATGGCGGACCACAGCCCGCTGGCCCGGGAGATGCCCACGCCGTGCCGACCTAGGTCCAGGACCTCTTGCACGTTGCCGGGCTGCAGGATGGTCTGGTGCAGGTCCGCCAACGAGTACTCAGACGCCGACGGCAGCGTGGAGGACTTGTTCGACGGATCGTCCCCGGTCAGCGCCAGCACCCCGCCCCAGGGATGGGTGCCGGCGTAGGCCGCATGCCGGAAGGCGTCACCGGAGCGGTCCAGCCCCGGGGACTTGCCATACCAGATGCCCAGCACCCCGTCGAAGCGCTGCTTGGGGAACGTGGAGGACAGCTGACTGCCCATCACCGCGGTGGCGCCCAACTCCTCGTTGAGGCCCGGCCGGTGCACGATGTTCAGCGGGTCCAGCAGCTTCTTGTGGGAGATGATCTCGCGGTCGTAGCCACCGAGGGGGGAGCCCTGGTAGCCGGACACGAAGGTGGCGGTGCGCTTTCCCGCTGCTCGGTCGGCGCGCATCTGGTCGATGGGAACCCGGACCAGGGCCTGGACCCCCGTGAAGAAGAACGAGCCGGACTCCTCCCGGTACTTGGCGTCCAGATCGAATGCCGCGGTGGACCGCTCGGGCATCACTTCGGTCATGGTCTTCCCCCGATCGAGCAACGGTGCGCCCGCAGCGTAACGCTCAGACACCATCGGAGCGGGCTGGTCCTGCGGTTGGGGGGTTGCCCCGCTGGGATACACTGCAGGCATGGAACAGGACATCCTTGTCACCAACAGCCCCGACTTCGATGCCATTTCGGACACCCACGTCGATGACTTGCTCGAGGATGAGCTGCTGGTCGATGAGATCTCCATCGACGGCATGTGCGGGGTCTACTGAGTTCGTCGGTCACGCCCATCCCCGGCCTTGACCGGGCGTTGGAGCTCCACCCTCAGGTCGCGCTGCGGCCCGAGCCCTTCGGCGCGCTCGCGTACCACTACGGCAACCGCCGGCTGATCTTCCTGCGCCACCCCGACATGGTGGCGGTGGTCAAAGCCCTGGCGGACAACCCTGACCTCGGCGCCACCCTCGCTGCGTGCGGTGTCGACCCCAAACGGTGGCCTTCGTTCGTGAAGGCCCTGGCCAAGCTCGAAGGATCGGAGATCATCCGTGCCCGTCGAGAACCCCGCAAGCCTGAGACGCTGGCCGACCCAGCTCAAGACGGGCCTCGACGCCCCCATCTGCCTGACCTGGGAGCTGACCTACGCCTGCAACCTGGCCTGCGTGCACTGCCTGTCGTCCTCCGGCCGGCGCGACCCCCGCGAGCTGTCCACCGCCGAAGCCATGGCGGTCATCGACGAGCTGCGTGACCTCCAGGTGTTCTACGTGAACATCGGCGGCGGCGAACCGATGATCCGCCGCGACTTCTTCGAGATCGTCGACTACGCCGTCGACCACCGGGGTCGGCGTGAAGTTCTCCACCAACGGTGCGTTACATCGACGCCGGCCGCGGCCCGCGAGCTGGCGTCCATGGACTACCTCGACATCCAGATCTCAGCCTCGACGGCGCCGACGCCGCCACCAACGACGCGGTGCGCGGCGAGGGCTCCTACGCCACCGCGCGTCGGGCCATGGACCATCTGGCGGCGGCCGACTTCGGCCCGTTCAAGATGTCGGTGGTGGTCACCCGCCACAACGTCGACCAGCTCGACGCCTTCAAGGCCCTCGCCGACCGCTACGGCGCCCAGCTGCGCGTCACCCGGCTGCGGCCCGTCCGGTCGGGGCGCCGACACCTGGCACGAGCTGCACCCCACCGCCGCCCAGCAGCGCCAGGTCTACCGCTGGCTGCTGGCCCAGCGGCGAGGGCGTGCTGACCGGCGACTCGTTCTTCCACCTCAACGCCCTGGGCGAGTCCCTGCCCGGTCTCAACCTGTGCGGCGCCGGTCGGGTCGTGTGCCTGATCGACCCGGTCGGTGACGTGTACGCCTGCCCGTTCGTGATCCACGACGAGTTCAAGGCCGGCTCCGTCCGTGACCCCGGCGGGTTCGCCCGGGTGTGGCGCCAGAGCGAACTGTTCCTGTCGCTGCGCGAGCCGGAGACCGCCGGCGCCTGCGCCAGCTGCGGCAGCTACGACGCCTGCCAGGGCGGCTGCATGGCGGCCAAGTTCTTCACCGGCCTCCCGCTCGACGGGCCCGATCCCGAGTGCGTCACCGGCCACGGCGCCCCGTTGGTGGCCGCGGTCATCGCCGGCAGTGCCCCCCGCCCGTCACTCGATCACTCCAAGCCCACCCCGGTCCGCCTCGGTCGCAAACCGGTCCCTCTGATCGTCGCCCGCTGACCTAGCTGACCACGCTGACCTAGCTGACCTAGCTGACCTAGCTGAACGGGGCTACTCCCCGGGGCGTCGCTAGTCGGCTCAGTTCGCCTGACCTCAGCGTCTCCTCGGTGAGTTTGGCGAGTTGTCGGCGCCTCCTGCTGATCGGTCGGTCGACGGACGGCTGTGAGCAGCATGCGCCCACGGTGTTTGATTCGACAGCTGGCTCAGCGTGACGTCGGCGGGCAGACTGCAGCGGTGCGACTGTGCGACCCGCTGCCACTCGGGCCCCGCACGGCGCCCTCTGCGGTGCTGTTCGGCCCCATCGTCACCAACCTCGGCACCGCGGAGCGCGGCCTGAGTGACGCCCACCGGGCCTTCTACGCCCGCCGGGCCCTGGGGGGCGCCGGGATCATCGTGGTCGAAGGGGCCAGCGTGCACCCGCTGGACTGGCCTTACGAACGAGCTCCGCTGGCCGAACGCTGCCAAGCCGGGTGGGCTGCAATCGCGGCTGCCTGCGGGCTCCACGGGACCTTGGTGCTGGCCAGCTTGGATCATGCCGGCGGGCAGGGGTCCTCGGCCTACAGCCAGCGCGAGCTTTGGGCCCCCAGCCGGGTGCCGGAGGTCAACAGCCGCGAGGTTCCCAAGTGGATGGAAGCGGCGGACATCGATGCCGTGGTCGAGGGGTTTGCCCGCGCCGCCACGTTGGCCCGCGCCGCCGGCTTGGATGGAGTTGAGATCAACTGCGGGCAGCACAGCCTGTTGCGCCAGTTCCTCTCCGGCCTCACCAACCATCGCGATGACGAGTACGGCGAGGACCGGTTGCTCTTCGCCCGCCGGGTCCTCAGCGTTGTCCGGGAGGCCGTCGGAGCCGGCTTGGTGGTGGGTCTGCGGTTGTGCGCCGACGAATTGGCGCCGTGGGCCGGCATCACCCCGGATGTGGCGCCCGACATCGCCAACGGTCTGATCGCCGCTGCGGACGGTGTGGGGGTCGTTGACTACCTGACCGTGGTGCGGGGTTCGATCTTCTCCGTCGAGAAGACCCGGGCTGATCATCACGAGCCGCCAAACTTCAATTGGGAACTATGTCGCTCGTTGCGCGCCACCGTGCCGGGATCGGTGCAGGTGTTCCTGCAGGGTTCGGTGGTGGACCCTCACGCCGCTGAGGCCGCCCTGGCCGATGGGGTGGCCGACGGGGTGGAGATGACCCGGGCGTTGTTGGCCGATCCCGACCTGGTGGTCCGGGCTCGCGCTGGGGCCACCGAGCAGATCCGGCCCTGCCTGCGTTGCAACCAGACCTGTCAGGTGCGCGACGCCCGCAATCCCATCATCAGCTGCGTGGTCGAACCGTCCACCGGGCACGAGCTTGACGACCCGACCTGGGACGGGGTCGCCGTTGCCGCGTTGCGCCTGACCGTGGTCGGCGCTGGACCAGCCGGTCTGGAAGCGGCCCGGCTGGGGGCGCTGCGGGGCCACACCGTCACCGTGGTCGAGGCTCGCGACCACCTCGGCGGGTTGCCGGCTCACTGCGGCCCGGCCGGCCCGTTGGTCGCTTGGCAACAGGCCGAGTTGACCCGCCTGGGCGTGGACATACGCGTTGGTACGGAGTGGCGGCCCGGGGGAGCGGTGGTCACCGATGATGCCGGTGTCGATCCGTCCGGAGCCGGCGTAGGCGCAGCTGCCGAGGTCACGCGTCCGGTGGGCGACGCTCGTTCGACTGCGGCCAACGGTGGCCATGGCGAAGGAAGGGGCGCCTCGGCCGAGGTCGTCATCGGCTGTGTCGGTGCTCAACCCGGCTGGCGGACCTTCGAGATCGGCGACGGCGCGGTGGTGGTGGACGTGGCGGCGTTACGCCGTGGTGAGGTCGGTTTGCCCGCCGATGGCGCGGTGGTGTTGTTCGACCCCATTGGTGGGCCCATCGCGGTGGAGTTGGCGGCGGAGTTGGGCGAGCGGGCGGTGCTGATCACCGGGGACAACATCGCCGGCAACGAGCTGTCCCGCAGCGGAGATCTGGCCCCGGCCAACGTTCGGTTGCAGCAACGGCAGGTGCGCATCGTGCGTCGGGCCGTGCTGCGCGCGGCGCGTGTCGATCATGTGGTGGTGGAGGACCGCTACAGCGGCGAGCAGATCCGTATCGACGCGGTGGCCACGGTGGACTGCGGTTTCCGGGAACCGTTGCCCTCACCGGCGGGCGTCGACCTGCATGCCGGCGATTGCGTGGCCCCGCGCACGGTGTACGAGGCGGTGCTGGAGGGCCGCCGGGCCGTGCTCGCCGCCGAGGCGCTCGCCACCGCCCGCCATACCCAACCGTCTGGCCGTACCCAGCCGTCCTTCCATGCCATACCGTATGGTATTGATGGGTCCCCGGGTGCAGCTGGTCCCGGCAGGCCAGCTCCGTTGCCCGCCACGGGGGGCGACCGGTGATCCCGGGATCCGCCAGTGGTTACCGCTTTCTGTGGACCCCGTTGCAGCTGGGCCCGGTTCGCACCCTCAACCGGATCGTGTTCTCGGCCCATCTCACCAACTATGCGGAGGGTGGCCGCCCCAGCGAGCAGCACGCCGCGTACTACGAGGCCCGCGCCGCTGGTGGGGCCGGATTGATCATCACCGAGGAACACTCCACTCATCCCACCGACTGGCCCTACGAGAAGTTGATTCACGGCTTCCACCGCGAGGTGATCCCCGGCTACCGACGCATCACCGATGCCGTCCACCGCCACGGCACCCCGATCCTGGCCCAGCTCAACCACAACGGCGGCCAGGGTGGTTCGATGTACTCGCGCTTGGCAGTGTGGGCCCCCTCGGCGGTGGCCGACCCGCTGTTCCGGGAGGTCCCCAAGGCCATTACGCACAGCGAGATCGCCGAGGTCATCGCCGGTTACGCCACCGTGGCCACCTCTTGCGCTGAGGGCGGCTTCGATGGGATTGAGTTGCAGTGCAGCCATTCCTCCATCGTGCGGGGGTTCCTGTCCCCGGCCACCAATCGACGTACTGATGAGTATGGTGGCTCGCTGGAGAACCGGGCCCGCCTGCTCCTGCAGATCGTCAGCGCCGTCCGCCAGGCCATCGGGCCGGGGCTCGCCTTGGGGGTGCGGCTGTGTGGCGATGAGCTGATCGAAGGCGGCACCACCATCGATGATGCGGTGGCCCTGGCGATCATGATCGAGGCTCATGGCGGGGTCGACTATCTCAACACCTCGATCGGGGTGGCCACCGCCAGCCTGTTCATGATCGAGGCGTCCATGCACGTCCCGCCGGGTTATTCGTTGTTCATCCCCTCGGCGCTGCGGCGGGCCACCAACCTGCCGGTGGTCGGTGTGGGTCGCTTCAAAGACCCGCTGCAGGCCGAACGGGCTCTGGCCGAGGGTCACTGTGACCTGGTGGGGGTGGTCCGCGGTCAGATCGCGGATCCTGACTTCGCCGCCAAGGCCCGCTCCGGCAACGCCGAACAGATCCGGCTGTGCCTCTCCTGCAATCAAGAATGCGTGGGCCGGATGGGCCTCAACCGCTGGCTTGGTTGCATCGAGAACCCTCACGCTGGCCGAGAGGCGCTCCGAGCGGGAGCGGCCAGCGGATTCACGCCCGCCCGCGTCGCTGGGTCCCGGGCCCCGGCCGGGTCGGTCAGCCCGGCGCGATGGGAGGCCGAGCCGGGCCGCCGAAATCGGGTGCTGGTCATCGGGGCCGGGCCGGCGGGGTTGCAGGCCGCCATCGCCGCCGCCCGAAACGGCCACGAGGTCACCGTGTGGGAGCGCCATGACGCCGCCGGGGGGCAGGTGCGGCTGGCCGCAACGGTGCCCAATCGGGCTGAGCTGGGGGACCTGGTTCGCAATCAGCTCATCGAAAGCCGCCGCCACGGTGTGGTGATCCGCTATGGCGTGCACGCGGACGCCGCCGCTGTGGCCGCCCATCGCGCCGACCACGTGGTGGTGGCCACCGGCTCCAGGCCGTCGCGTCCCTGGTGGGCGCCGCCGGAGCTCGAGCGCATCACGGATGTCCGCCAGGTGCTCGAGGGCGACGTCGCCCCGGCAGGCAGCGTGTTGGTGATCGACGAGATCGGTTTCCACCACGCCACCTCGGTGGGAGAGCTGCTGGCGGATCGGGGTTGTTCGGTGGAGATCGCCACCAACGGCATGGTGGTGGGCCAGGATCTCGGAGTGACGCTCGACATGGAGCTGTGGTGGATGCGCGCTATGCACAAGGGCATCGCGCAGAACACCGATCTGGTCCCCATGGGCGCCCGGGCCCACGCTGACCAGGCCGAACGGGCCCAGGTCGTGGTTGATTTGCTGCACCATCCCACCGGCCAGATGCAGACCCGGACCGTGGATTGGGTGGTGCTGGCTGTACCCGCAACGCCCGTTGACGAGCTTTACCAGCAGCTGCGGGTCACCGGGTTGGCGGTGGAGCGGGTGGGGGACTGCGTGGCGCCCCGTCGGGCCCATGCCGCGGTGATCGACGGAGAACGGGTCGGCAGCGCCATCCTCCCAGTCCGTCGCCCCCAGACCCACCGGCGAACGCTGTAAATGCCGGCCGCGACGGCTCTATGCTGCCAGTCATGACTGCCAAGCCTTCCTACCTGGGTCTCCTCAACGCCATCAGCAACGCCGAGGGCGACGCCGAGTGCTACTTGGACGCCTGGGCCAAGACCACCACCCGAGACGATGTGCGTTCCATCATCAACACCGTCGCGCTCCGTGAGGGCGAGCACGCCAAGGCCTTCGCCAAGCGCATGTGCGAGTTGGGCTTCGACGTGATGCCCAAGTCTGATCCCCGGCTGCAGGAGAAGATGGCCGTGGCCACGTCCTGCGAGTTGACCGACCTCGAGAAGTTCGAGCGGCTGGAGCTCGGTCTGCCCCCCGTGGAGGGCAAGCCCGACATTTTCGCCAGCATGTTGGCCGACCCCACCATCGACATCCAGACCGGCGGCCTGCTCGGTCGCTACATCGCGGAGGAGCGTGACAGCGGCCGGCTGTTCCAGTCCTGTCGGGGAGCGCTCGAATCGGAGTGCTCGGCCGGTGCCATGACCAGCACCAACGGGTCGGGAGTGGATCGTTTGGACCGGATTGAGGCCCTGCTCGGGCGCCTGGCTGAGAAGCTCGACGCCTGATTGGGTCCGCCAGCCCGACGGTACGACAACGGCTCGTCTACGACTGCGGCAGGGCACAGAAGCGGGCGTACACTAGCAGGGCGCCCGGTCAGCTGTGAGCGGAGTCGGGCGTATCAAGGGTCGGCCTCGGCCGGTCCTCGGTTGATCCAGGGCGGACATGGGCGGTTTCCCGGCGCGGACGGCCGCCCCGACATGGCTACCTCTAGCGAGGCGGCCGGCGTGAGGAGGGCTCTCCCGTGCAGAACACTGAAACGACGGCGATGTTGGCGGGCAGCGACGAGCCAATCGCCCAGCAATGGGCCCGTTACGGACACGGCATCATCAACCAGTTGGCGGACCCGACCGCGGTGAGCGAGGTCGCCGGTGCCATTGACGAGGTCTACGATCGCTTTGACGAGCTGAAACCCGGGGCCCCCAGCGTCCGGGCCAAGCTGTTCGGCTATACGGTGCCCCCGCCCACCACGCGCTTCTTGCGCCCCGACGGCCGGGCCGGGTCCCTGGAGGTCAACTGGTTCACCAGGATGCGGCCCGAGGTGCGTGACTCGGCCTTGTTCCTGGCCATGGAGCAGTTGGCGGCAGACCTGCTGGGTTGCGAACCGCAGTTCTACTTCGACCACGTGATCCGCAAGCCGGCAGAGATCGGTACCGGCACCGCCTGGCACCAGGACCGCGCCTACAACATGATGGAGATCCAGCGGCAACGGGTGAACTTCTGGGTGCCCATGGCTGACACCGACGCCGATGGTGGTTGTATGCAGTTCGTGCGGGGCAGCCACCTGAGCGGGTTGCTCGGTCACCATCCGCTACACGAAGACCCCACCAAGTACGCCCTGGAAGCCGATGGTGATCACGATCCGCACGCCTTCGCGGTGCCGTTGCGGCTGGGCGGCGCTTCCATCCACCATCCGCTGACCCTCCACAAGACCGGGCCGAACATCTCATCCCATGCACGGTCCGCCTGGATCGTACACTTCATTCGGCCACGTACTGTGGCTGAACGGGTCAGTTTCGCCACTCGCAGGTTGCGTCCGGCCCAACCGCGGCGGCTGTGATCGCCGCCAGGACGATGGAAGTGAGCTGACGCTGGTGAAGCCCTCTGTCGGCGTGATCATCCCTGTGTACAACGGGGCGGAATTCGTGCACCAGGCGTTGGCCTCGCTGGTGGCCCAGTCGCGCCAGGTTGATCAGGTCGTGGTGATCGACGATGCCTCGGTCGACGAGTCGCTGACCAAGGTCAAGGAGTGGACGGATCGGTTGCCGCTGACGGTCATTGAGCAGGCCGTCAACGGTGGTGTCAGCGCTGCCCGCAATGCCGGCCTGGCTGCGCTGAACACGGATCTGGTGGCGCTGCTCGACGCCGATGATGTGTGGTTGCCGGACCACGTGGAACTGTCCGTGGAGGCCCATGACCGCTTCGGAGGCATCGTCTCCCCAGGCGCTTTCATCTGGCATCCGGGGGGCTCACTGCGTCCGTACAACAAGCAGTTGCACCTGGAGGTTCCGGCGCCACACAAGCAGCTGCGGGCCTTGCTGCACCGCAATTTCGTGTTCGTGAGCGCCATGGTGGAACTGGCCGAGATCAAAGCCGTTGGCGGTTTCCGTCCTGACACGGTGGAAGATTGGGATCTGTGGCTGCGACTGGTGGCCAAGGGCCTGGTCGTCACCCAGCTCGATCGTCCGACGGTGCTGTATCGCCGCCATCCTGGCAACTTCAGCCGGATGCGCTCCAGCATCGTGCATCAAGAGATCGAGCTGCTCGAACGGTTCCGGGCGGACTTACCAGACCGTTACCAGCACGTCATCCGGCGGTCCATTCGTCACCGCCGAAGTGAGCTGCAGGTGGCCCGTCACCTCGAGGCCGGCGAATACACCCGGCGAGAGATCCCGGCGTCGCTGATGATCGGGGCCTTTCGCGGGGGTGGATGGCGATCCCGGGCCAAGGCATCCGTCGTGCTGGCCGCACCCCGCTTGGCGTCGCGGCTGCACAACGATCGCCGGTGATCACCAGCGCGGCCGGACACCGGGCCGGAACCGGTGCTCAGACCGCTGCCGGGGACGCTGATTCGTGATTGGTTGAGCCGGACCCGGCTGGTATCGGTGAGCCGCCCTGCGCTGATGTCGGTGGACGGCGGATGGCGACAGTGACGTAGGCCAGGTAAGCGGCTTGGCTGGTGGTGGTGACCAGGGCCGCTCCCACGATGCCGTAGCGACTCACCGCCAGGGTGATGGTGGACGCCGTGATGATGGCGGCCAGGGTCAAGGCGCGGGAACTCGTGCCCGGCCGGCCCTCGGCCTGGAGCGCCTGGCCGATGACGTTGGCCAAGTCGAAACAGACCTGCCCCGGTAACAGCACGTAGAGGGGTTTGAGCGAACCCCGGAAGCCCTCCCCGAACAGCAAAGGGATCACAAAGCCGGCGCTGAGCCCGATCACTGCGGCCATGCCCGTGGAGGACAGGGCCATCCAGCGCACACCCCGCCGCAGGGTGGCCCGCCGGGCCGCGTGATCCGGGGCGTCACGGATGTGGGGAAACACCGCCAGGCCCATGCCCACCGCCAGGGCCCCGCTGACCCCGGCGGCGGTGACGGCTATGACGTAAAGCCCCAACTCCTCGGGCGCCACGATGCCCACCATAATGATCTGGTCCAGGCGCCCCACCGTCATCTGCGCCACCGACCCCAGCGCCACCCGCCAGCCGTAATCCAGCTGAATGCGCAGTGCAGCCCACGAGAACCCCCGGGAAGGCCAGCCCCCGGCAAACGTGAAGGTGATGACGGCCGCGGCCAAGTTGCAGAAGAACGAGGCCTGCAGCGCCGAGATCAGCGTCAGCCGGTCGGTCAGGAACAGCACGATGACGACCAGGGAGTTGCTCAGGAGCGCCAGGTGCCGCAGAGCGTTGAAGCGAACGTTGCCGCCCCGGCCGTTCACATAGTTCAAACAGGCGTACTGCGGTAGGACGGTGAGCGCCGCCAGCAGAAACAGCCTGAACCACAACACGGTGGCCGGGTCATGGTCGTTCAGGTAGCGGGGCACGAACGGCCAGATGACCGCCACGACCGGCAGGCCCACCACCAGCGAGAAGAACCACGCCGACATGTTCAGCTCCCGCCGATCCATGCTGGTGGCGTAGTACGCCGTGGCTGCGGGGATGCCGAAGGTGGCCACCCATCCGAACAGCTGGGTGGCCACCAGCACCGCCGCCAGGTCCCCTCGGCCGTCCGCATCCAACGCTCGGGCCAGCATGGGGCCGGTGAGCAAGCTGAGGCCGTACACGAACAGCTGGGAACCGGCGGTGAGCAGAGAATCACGTTGGTGACGATCAAGGCCCACCAAGCGTCGACCCAGACCGCCGGGCAGGCGCAGGGCTGAGGGCATCAACGGTGAGGAGGTTGCTTTGTTGGGGGCAACGCTGCGGGCACTGCGGGTTCTCCCTGCCGCGATCCGTCTCGTGGCAAATGTTCGAAATTGTCGGGCGCTGGGGACCCGTCTGGAGCCTAGTGAGCGTTCCCGGGCCGCCCGAGCACGCCGCCGGGGATCACCGGTCAAGGCGCGTTCTGCGGTGGCGCCGTCTGATCGCGGACCAGCTCGGGTTGGCGCAAGCGATTGCTCAGGCCGCCGCCACCAGGCCCAGGCCGCGTTCGTCATCAATGAGCTGGTAACGCCGCCCGCACGGACAGCGCAACTGTTCGTCCAGCCGGTTGGCGCAGTCGCAGACCCATCCCATGCGCCGGGCCGGGTTGCCCGCCACCAGGGCATGGGCAGCCACGTCGCGGGTGACCACGGCGCCGGCAGCGACGAAGGCTCTGGCGCCGATGGTGGTGCCGCACACGATGGTGGCGTTGGCCCCGATGGTGGCACCGGCCCGCACCACGGTGGGTACCAGGGCGTCACCGGAGCGCTTGATGTCAGCGCGGGGGAGCAGGTCGTTGGTGAAGATCATCGCCGGTCCCAGGAAGACGTCGTCCTCCACTGTGACCCGGTCCCACACCAACACGCCGTTCTTGACCGTCACCCGGTCCCCGACGCGCGCGCCGGCCTCGATGAAGGCGTTGCCGCAGATGTTGCAACCGGCACCGACCACGGCGCCGGCCATCACATGGGCGAAGGCCCATATCCGGGTGCCGGCGCCAACCTTGTCGCTTTCACACAACCCCCGGGGATGCACGAAGACATCGGGGTTGACGGGGTCGGTGGAGCCGCGGGCCTCGCTGGCGGTGGCGTCCTGGTCACTCACGCCAATACGGCCTTGTGCAGCACCTCGGCCACCCGTTCCTGTTGGGCGGCGGTGATGCCGGGGAACAGGGGCAAGGACAACAACTCCGCTGAGGCCGCTTCCGCCACCGGCGCTGGGGCGTGCACGCCGAGGGCGGCGAACGCGGGCTGCAGATGGATGGGCTGCGGGTAGTGGATACCCACACCGACACCCTCCGCTTCCATGACGGCCAGGACCCGGTCACGTTCGGCCACCCGGGTGGCGTACAGGTGCCACACGTGCAGGTTGTCCGGCGCGGTGGCGGGGGTGCGCACGCCGTCAAGGCCTCCGAGCAGATAGTGATAGCGATTGGCAGCGACGCGGCGCAGCTGGTTCCAGGACTCCAAGCAAGCCAGCTTGGCGGACAGCGCCACGGCCTGGAGCGTGTCGAGGCGGGAGTTCATGCCGATCATGGTGTGCTCGTATTTGCGTTCGCTGCCGTGGTTGCGCAGGCAGCGAACGGTGGCCGCCACCTCCGCGTCGTTCGTCAGCACCGCGCCGCCGTCACCGTAGGCCCCCAGGTTCTTTCCCGGGTAGAAGCTGGTGGCGGTCACCGCGCCGAAGTTGCCCATGGCCACCCCACCCTGACGGGCGCCCTGGGATTGGGCGGCGTCTTCCACCAGCAGCAGGCCATGGCGGGCGCACAACGTCATCAGAGGGGTCATCGGCGCCAGCTGGCCGAACAGGTGCACGGCGATGACCGCAGCGGTTCGGGGACCGACGGCTGCGCTGACCGCGGCGGGTTCGAGGAGGAGATGCTCGTCGTCCACATCCACCATCACCGGCACTGCGCCGGCCCGCACCACCGCCTCGGCCGTGGCCACAAAGCTATTGGTGGGCAGGATCACCTCGTCGCCGGGGCCGATGCCCGCGGCTCGCAACGCCAACTCGATGGCGTCGGTGCCGTTGGCCACCCCCAGGCAGTGCCCCGCGCCGCAATAGTCGGCGAAGGCCGTTTCGAAAGCGGCCACCTCGGCCCCTTCAATGAAGGCGGTTCGGGCCAGCACCGCGGCGAACCCCGCCAGGACCTCGGTTTCGATCTGCTGGTGCTGCCAGCCCAGATCGACGAAGGGAATCTTCTCGGGCGAGCGGTCGGACACCATGGTTCCTTGGGGGTCGGGGGTTCCTTGGGGGTCGGGCGGGCTTGGCGGCGCTGGTTCAGGTGGGCGCCAGCTGCTGGCGGGCGGTGTGGCGCCGTTGCAGCTTGAACTTGATGTGGTCGGGCACCAGCCGACGGGCCGGGGTGGCCGCGGTGACCACCAGAAGGTCACGGGCGGCGCGGGTCAACACGCTGCGGGAGCGGTCCGTGGGGACCGCGGCTGCGGCCTTGTAACGCTCGGCGAGCTCTCGGGCCACGACGTCCACGGAGAAGCGTCGCAGCACCACCTCGCGGCAGAATCGTCCCAGCTCGGTGCGGGTCTCGTCGCTGCCAAGCAGTCGGCGCATCTGGCTCTCGAGTCGTTCGGTGGCACCATCGGCCACCCCGAGGCCGTAAAACCCCTGTTCGCACAGCATCTCGGCGTGCCCTGAATCGAAGGTGGCGGAAAAACCCTCCTCGCCCAACACGATGGCCGGCACCCCAAAGGCCATGCCCCGAACGATGGAGGTGCCCATGCCCAGGCCGACCTGCGCTGCGGCGTAGGCCGGGCGGGGATCGATCATGGCGCCGGTGAAGCGGACCACGTTCCGGCCCAGCTTCCGGTTGACCCCGTCGCCGAGCGCCTCCAGCTCGGCGCGGGCATCACCGTCGCCCACCACGGCGAGGACCACGTCATGATCACGGGCCAGTCGCTCGGTCACCTCGATGGTCCGGGCGATGCCTTCGCGTTTCATCCAGCGGGCCAGGCGGGACACCACCACCAGCAGCGTCTGGTCCGGGGCCACGCCCAGGTTGGCCCGGAAGGCCGCCCCATCGACCATGGCCGGATCGTCCTCCCGGACGTTGATCGGATACTCCTGCAGGAAGCTGGCTCCGCGCCGACGTTGATCCTGGGATCGGATCTCCTCGGTCACGAAGCTGATGGGCAGGGCGTAGGGCAACAGCGACGGAACCGACATGGCGGTGCAGCTGCCAATCACCGGGCGGTTGCGCAGGTGCATGGCGTAGTACGAGGTACCCAGCAGCGCCCAGTCCCAGGCGTGGAACACGTCCGGTCGCTCCAAACGGTCGAGTGTCCGCAGGTTCCGGTACAGCGACCAGGACCAGCCGGTCACATCGCTGGCGGCCTCGATGTGGCGCAAGCCGCGTTCGGCCAGCAGCTTGCTGGCCCGTCCCGGCGGGGCGTAGACGACCATCTCCCAGCCGAGCTGATCTTGCAACGAGGCTGCCAGCTCGATGGCGGAGATCATGCTGCCACCCAGCTCGAGGGAGCTCAAACCCACGATCACCTTCATGCCCACCCCTTCCCCACACCGGAACCGACGGTAGCGGTCCGCCACCGGCTCGTCATGGCCGGACCGCGACGGGCACGCTCGAGCGCGCCCCAGCTCCCACGGCCCGGCGGAATGAGCTGATGACGTGGTCCTGATCGGCTTCGGATAGCGAGTGGTACAGCGGCAGGATGACGGATCGGGAGGTGAGCCGCTCGGTCACCGGCAACGGTCCGTGGGGGTGAAGGCGATACGCCGGTTCCAGGTGGGCGGCCATGATGCCCCGTCGGCTCGACACACCGGCGGCGGCCAGTTGCGCCATGACGTCGTTTCGGTCGATGGTCAGCTCGTCGGGCAGCAGCACCCAGAACGACTGGAAGTTGGTGGTGCCCCAAGGCGGATCGGTGGCGGTCACGAACCCGTCCAGATCGGCGAACGCCATCTGATAGCGGGCGGCGAGCTGGCGGCGACGGGCCACCATCGGTTCCAACCGGCCCAACTGCACCAAGCCCACCGCGGCCTGCAGGTCAGTCATCCGATAGTTGTAGGCGGTCTCCAGGTACTGCTCGACAGCGGGGGCGTTCTGCCGGTGACGATCGGCGGCGCTCATGCTCATGCCGTGCTCACGCAACGTACGGGCTCGTGCCGCCCAACTCTCGTTTCGTGTGCTCAACATGCCACCTTCACCCGTGGTGACCAGCTTGCGGGGATGGAAGGAGAACACGGCCACGTCGGAATGTCCACCGATCAGACGGCCTTTGTAGGTGGAACCGATGGCGCAGGCCGCGTCTTCGATGACCGCGATGCCCCGGGCCTTACACAGGGCGTGAACCTCGTCGAGGTCGGCGGGGGCCCCGGCTTGGTGCACCAGGATCACGGCCCGGGTCCGTTCGGTGAGCCTGGGTTCGATGGTGGCGGGGCTGAGGTTCAACGTGGCCGCGTCGACATCGGCGAAAACCGGGGTGGCGCCCACGTAACGGACCACGTTGGCGGTGGCGATGAAGGAGAGGGACGGGACCACGACCTCCTCGCCGGGGCCGATGCCGGCCACGATCAACGCCAGGTGCAGACCGGTGGTGGCCGAGCTCACCGCCACCGCGTGGTCTGCGCCGACCCGCTGGGCGAAGGCCTCTTCGAAGGCTTTGACCCGGGGGCCCTGGGCCACCCAGCCCGAGGTGACCGCGGCAGCTGCGGCTTCGGCTTCCTCGGGGCCCAGCCAGGGGATCATGAGCGGGATCATTGGTCTCCGCCGGCGGGGGTCAGGTCCTTCTCCCGGCGCCACCAGGTGACCAACTGCCGCAGACCCTCCTCAAGGGGGACGATGGCTTCGAAGCCGATCAGGTCCCGGGCCCGAGACACGTCAGCGGCCCGGTGCTCGACGGCGTTGACCTTGCGGGCGGGTTGGTACTCGGGCTCGAGGTTGCTGTCCATGACCTTGCTCAGGGCCCGGGCCAGATCGTTGAGGCTGGTCGGTATGCCGGTGCCCACGTTGAGGGCCACGTCGCTGGCTTCGGATGCCGCGGCGGCCAGGTTGGCCCGGGCGATGTCGGTGGAGAACACGAAATCCATTGTTTGGTTGCCGTCACCCATGATGATCGGGGCCAAGCCAGCGGCGATGCGCTCCATCCAGCGGATCAGGACCTCGGTGTACACCCCGTGGATGTCCATGCGGGGACCGTATACATTGAAATAACGCAACATCACATACTGCAGTCCATACATGTCATTGAAGCTGCGCAGCAGGCCCTCATTGAACAACTTCGCGGCGCCGTAGATGGTGCGGTTGTCGTATGGGTGCTGTGTCTCCGGCGTGGGGAGCTGGTCGGCCTGTCCGTAGATGGAGGCGGAGGAGGCGGCCACCACCTTGGACACCCCGGCATCCTTGGCGGCCTCGATCACGTTGTAGGTGCCGTTGACCATGATCTCCGTTGCCAGACGAGGATCTTCGGCGCATTGGGTAATCCGAATGGCAGCCTGATGGAACAGCAGGTCCACCCCGGCCATGGCCCCCACCACCACCTCGCGGTCGCGGATGTCGCCCTCGATGAGGTGAACCTTGCCGCTGGGAAGGGCCCCCGCGAGGTTCTCCAGGCGGCCGCGGTCCAAGTTGTCCAACACCCGGATCTCGCGCGGTGCACCATGGCCCAGCGACACCAGTTGGTCCGCGATGGTGGAGCCGATCAGACCGGCACCTCCGGTGATGAGAGCAATCTTACCGCTGAACATGGGAAAGCTCCAAAGGGATTGGTACGCCGCCGGAGTGGAGACTCTTGCCGGCCGCTTCAAGAATGTGCAAAACTCTCAGGCCGGCGACGCCGTCGGTGAGTGGGGCCCGCTGTTCGCGAATGGAGTTGGCGAATTCACTGACCACCGCTGATAGGGCTTCAGTCTCCGGCAGGGCGGGGGTCACGATGTCACCGGTGCGATAGGAAACCATGCGATGGCGCTTCTCGTCACGATCCAACACCGGGGTCACTTCGACGCCACGATCGTAGAGACTGAGCCGGGCGCCGACCTTGAGATCGTCCCACAGGGCCATGCGCTTGGAGCCGGACACCACCATCTGGCGGATCTTGGTGGGGCTCAACCAGTTCAGGCTCACGTGCACGATGGCGCCGGTGGACAACCGCATGGACAGATACCCGATGCAGGTCTGGCCCGTCCTGAGCGGATCAGCGCCGGTCGCCGCGATGTCCAGCGGTCGGTGGGAGGCGGGCAGGATGAAGTCCAGTATCGACAGGTCGTGGGGGCCGAGGTCCCAGAACACGTCGATGTCATCTTGGACCAGGCCCAGGTTCACCCGCACGGTGTCGATGTACAGCAGGTCACCCAATTCACCGGAGGCGATCATGTCCCGCAACCGCCGCACCACCGGCGTGTAGCAGAACGTGAAGTCGCACATCAGCACCCGTTGCAGCTCCGCGGCGGTGGCCACCAGCCGCTCGCCCTCCTCGACGGACGTCGCCAGCGGCTTTTCCATCAGCACGTGCTTGCCGGCCCGCAGTGCTTGCAAGCCAAGCGGCAGATGGGTGTGGGACGGCGTGGCGATGGCCACTGCTTCGATGTCCGGATCGGCGAGCAGTTCCTCGAAGCTGGCGGTGACCCGCACCTCGCTGCGACGGCCGAGCACCCGTTGGGCCCGCTCCACATCCAAATCGCAAACCCCTAAAAGCGAGGTATCCGCGCTGCCGAGAAAGTTTCGTATCAGGTTCGGGCCCCAATAGCCGGCTCCGACCACCGCCACGCCCACGGGCTCCTGCACTCTTTGCTCCTCATGCCGCCGCCGCCTGCTGAACCGACATCTCTGGGGAGGAAGGGTACGCCGCTTCAGGTCATTCGCCACCGGTCCTACTGCCCCTGAAACGCCGAACTCGCCCCTACACTCGTCTAGGTGAATCCCGATGTCACAGTCGTCATCCCCACCAAGAACCGCCGAGCCTTCTTCCGCCGAGCGCTCGGGACCGCGCTCGGTCAGGAGCGGGTCAACGTGGAGGTTATCGCCGTCGACGACGGTTCCGATGACAATACGGCGGACGATGTACGGCAATTTGAACACCTCGGCGTCCGGCTGATCCGACACGAGTCCAGCCGGGGGCTGCCGGCGGCCCGCAACGCCGGTATCGCTCAGGCCAAGGCGCCGTGGGTGGCGTTTCTCGACGACGATGATCTGTGGGCCCCAGACAAGCTGGCGAGTCAGCTGCAGCTGGCCAATCAAACCCGGGCCGACGGCTCCACCCCGGCCTGGGTGTGTTGCAGCTGTGTGCAGGTGGACGAGTCCGACGGGATCATGGGATGGGCCAGCGCCGGCGAGGGTGAGATCGATGCCGCCCGACTCCTGGTGGACGGTGTGGTGCCCGGCGGCGGATCCGGCGTTCTGGCACGCACCGACGATCTCCGGCGGGCCGGGCTATTCGACGAGAGCGCCAAGCTCTACGAGGACTGGGACATGTGGATCCGCCTCTCGTTGCAAAGCGGTGGGGCGCCTTCGGTGGATCGGCCGCTGGTGGCCTACCGGGTCTGGACCTCGATGTCTTCGAAGGTGGTCGACCTGGAAGGGGCCTGGCGCAGTGTCACGGACCGTTACGCCCAGGACGCAGCGCGTTTGGGGGTCACCACCGACCCGCTGGCCATGCACCGCTACCGGGTCTACCGGTCCTTGCACGGTCATCAACACGAACAAGCGGCGGAGGCCTATCGGGACCTGGCCCGTAGCAGCGGCAGTCTCAAGGCTTCGGCAATGGCAGTCGCCGCGTCCAGGGCCGGTAACTCGTTGCTATCGGTGTTGGCATGGCGCAACCGACGCCGGGTGCCGCCCTGGGTTCGAGAAGAGGCCCTGGGCTGGTTAGCCGAGGTCGACCGTGATACGCAGCGTTGGTTGGGCGATCTGGAAGCGGTCAGCTGAACCCGGACGAGAGGTGGGCTGGTCCCGGCGTAGGTTCACCCCCACTGCCATCCAAGCCTGTACTGCCCGAGGTAACGGTGGTCATCCCGACGCGGGACCGTGAGCGGTTGGTGCTGCGGGCCCTTCGCAGCGCGCTAGACCAACGCGGTGTCAAGGTCCACGCCGTGGTGGTGGACGACGCCTCAGTCGATGGCACCACCGCAGCGGTGTTGCGGGCCCACCCCGAGGGTGTTCGGGTCATCCGCCACGATCGTGCGCTGGGATCTTCGGTGGCCCGCAACGTGGGCATTGATGCTGCTCGTACTTCGTGGGTGGCGTTCCTCGATGATGACGACGTGTGGGCGCCGGGCAAGCTGGCGGCGCAATTGGCGGCGCTTGAACTGCCCCGCGCTGACGGTTCCCGGGCTCGTTGGGCCTGTTGCGCGTCGGTGCTCCTCGATGCTGAGGACCGCTTGATCGGTTGGAACCCGGTGATGGGCGCCGAGGTGGATCTGGCTGGTCTGCTCATCGAGAATCGGGTGCCGGGCGGCGGCTCGTCGGTGTTGGCCGATCGCGAATTGCTCCTGCGGGTGGGGGGTTTCGCCGCCATCGAGCACTCCGAGGACTGGGACCTGTGGATCCGCCTGGCTGAGGAAGCGGGCAATGGGGTGGCCGTGGCGGACCCCTTGGTGGGCTACCGGGTCTGGATGTCCTCATCGAGTCGGATCAAGGGACTGGCTGAAGACTGGCAGCTGGTGCTGTCCCGCAACGCCGAGATCGCCGCCAGGTTGGCCATTCCCGCCGATGAGCTGGCGCTGCATCGCTATCGGGCGTTCCGGGCGATGCACAGCCGCCAGTTCCGCGCCGCCGCAGCGTCACATCTGCGGGTGGCCCAACTGCGGCGCAGTCCCAAGGCGGCGGCGTTGGCGCTGGCCGTTCGGCTGGCCGGACCGGCCTTGTTTCCGGTCTGGTCCAAGCTCAACGGTGCACGGGTGCCGGCCAAGGTCCGGGCGGACACCGAGCAGTGGCTGGCGAGACTGCTCGAAGGCGCGGGCGGCGATGGAGTGGTGGATCTGCGCCAGGGAGGCCCGAAGCCATCCGGGTCCCCGGGGTGTGACAGCCGCACAACACGTTCCGAATCACGCACCATGCCTTACCGATAGTCGTCGGGATCCGTCCTCTCCTGCGCTCGAGCAAAGGGCCGGAAGGGCCGGATGGGCAGAACGGGTTCTGGTCACCCCGTTGCCATGGTCCCGTTACGATCCCCGGGCATGGACTTGGATCTGGCCGGCAAGCGGTGCATCGTCACGGGCGCGTCAAAGGGGATCGGGCTGGCCATCGCGGACTGCCTGGCCGGGGAAGGGTCGGCGGTGGCCATCATCGCTCGCGGCTTCGAGGAGCTGAAGCGGCAGGCGGCGGCGTTGGGCGAACGGCACGGGGTGGCGGTGACCCCCATCGCCGCGGACCTGTCCCGGGCCGCAGGGGTGACGGAGGCCATCGACGGGGCCCTCATGGCTCTCGGCGGCGTCGATTGTCTGATCAACAACGCCGGATCGTCATCGGCGGGGTCCATCGATCAGCTGACCGATGAGGACTGGGTGGCGGGGTTCGATCTGAAGCTGATGGGCTACGTGCGCTGCTCCCGGGCGGTGCTGACCCCCATGCGGTCCCAGGGCCACGGCCGGATCATCAACATCGGCGGGGTGGGTGGGCGCAATGCCACCGCCGGCTACCTGCTGGGGTGTTACAACGCTGCATTGCAACATTTCACCCGGGGTCTTGCCGAACACGTGGCTGCGGACGGCATCCTGGTCAACATCGTCAACCCCGGGCCCATCGCCACCGAGCGGTGGACCACCATGATCGCCAAACAGGTGGAGGGCGGTCAGACCACGGTTGAAGAGGCCTCGCGCCGGGCCGCCGGGTCCATACCGCTTGGTAGGGTGGGGGAGCCGTCGGAGGTGGCGGAGTTGGTGGCGTTCCTGTGCTCGGGTCGGTCGGCGTACGTCACCGGTGGGTCGATGCTGGTTGATGGTGGAGCGGCACGGGGGTTGGTGTGAACCTGCACACCGCGGACTTGGCAGCCCGCAACGTGTTCGATGTGCGTTCGCTGGTGCAGGTGGAGACCGACGAGGGCGGAGCCGAGGTGCCCTATCGCCTGCATCGGGATGCGTACGTGGATCCGGCGCTGTTCGAAGCGGAGATCGACCGCATCTTCCACCATACCTGGGTGTATGTCGGCCACGAGAGCGAGGTGCCCACCGCCGGTTCGTTCACCACCACCACCATCGGCCGCCAACCGGTCATACTGACCCGTACGGAGGCCGGGGAGGTGGTGGTGCTGCTCAACCGTTGCACCCATCGCGCCGCCACCGTGTGCCAGGAGCAACGGGGCCAGACCCGGTTCTTCCGCTGTCCGTATCACGGCTGGAACTTCCGGCCCGACGGGACCCTGGTGGGGTTCACCTTCGCTGAGGGGTACGACGACCCCGACATCGACCTCGCCGATTTCACGATGGCCCGGGTGGCGCGGGTGGCCAGCCATCGGGGTTTCGTGTTCGCCAGCCTGGCGCCGAACGGTCAGAGTCTGGCTGAGCATCTGGGCAACGCCGCCCCCTACCTGGATCTGCTGGTGGATCTGAGCCCCACCGGACAGTTGGCGGTGGGAGAGGCCGGCCAGAGCCGTTACGCCTATGAGGGCAACTGGAAGATCCAATGCGAGAACGGGGTGGACGGCTACCACGCCAACTTCGTGCACCTGGCGTTCCTGGAGGGGGCGGCGCCGGAGGGTCGGGCCCTGCGGATGTTCAACGGCGCCTCACCGTGCCGGGCCGCGGATCTGGGCAACGGTCACGCCCTGTTGGACCAGCGTCCGGTGGTGGCGCCCATCTTCGAGCGGCAGTTCGCAGCCACCCCCGCCGGTCGGGCTCACAAGGAGGCGCTGATCGACCGGTTGGGCGAGGAACGGGCCCAGGAGGTGATGCGGACCAACGGCGGGCTGGGGTTCAACCTGTTGGTGTATCCGAACTTGTTGGCCATCCAGTACCACCTGCGGGTGGTGCGGCCGGTGAGCGTCAACCGGACCGAGGTCACCTTGCACCCGATCCTGTTCGAGGGGGCCGACGCCGAGCTGAACTCGAATCGGCTACGGGGCCACGAGTCCTTCTACGGGCCCGCCGGCGGTGGGGTGCCGGGGGATCTGGAGATGTTCCGCCGGGTTCAGGAGGGCCTGGCGGCGGAGTCGGTGCCGTGGTTGTCCTTCGAGCGGGGCCGGCGCCGCACCATTATCGGGCTCAACGGCGAGCGCATCGGGCACATCACCGACGAGCACCCGCAGCGGGGGTTTTATCGGCAATGGCTGGCGGAGATGAGCGTGTGACACTTCTGACTTCTGTCATGTTGCCGTCGGCGTTCGCTGGTTTTGTGCATCACGAGGCCGCGCTGCTGGATGAGCGTCGACTGGAGGAATGGTTGGCGCTGTTCGCCGAGGACGGTCGATTGTGGGTACCGGGCCGCCACGACGACGGTGAACTGGATCCCGCCAGGCAGGTGTCGATCATCTATGACGATGTTCGACGGCTGCGGGCCCGGGTGACGCGGCTGCTGTCCGGCAAGGAAGCCGCCCAGGACCCGCCGTCTCGGACCATCCGGGCGGTGACCAACCTCCGCTTGCTTGGTGCGAGAGACGGCGTCGACAGCGGCCCCGATGGTCTGGTCCGGGTCGATTCGGTGCAAGTGATCTATGAAACCCGCGGGTTGGCCCAAGCCATGCTCATCCTGCCATGCAAGGTTTGCTACACATTGCGCGAGGGGGAGGCTGACGGGTTCGAGATCGTGGAGAAGCGCGTCAATCTTCTGGAGGTGCACCGTCATTTCGACAGTTTGAGCTTCTTGCTTTGATGCGCTGGCCGGATGGCGCGTCGGGGGTTGGTCGCGGTTGCATCGAGCCGACCGCAGCGGACAGTGTGGTCGCAGGACTGCACCGGGAGGCACCGTGGGACCGTTGGCCGGGACCAAGATCATCGAGTTGTTCTGCATCGGGCCGGGCCCCTTCGCCGGCATGTTGCTGTCGGACATGGGCGCGGACGTGCTGCTGGTGGACCGGACCGTCGAGCAGGACCTGGGCTACCCCGAACATGCCTATCGGTATCTGTACCGTAACCGTCGCTCGGTGCGCTTCGACCTCAAGGAGCCCGATGACGTGCAAACCGTGTTGCGCCTGGTCGAAACGGCCGATGGGCTGATCGAAGGGTTCCGGCCCGGTGTGGCCGAGCGGCTGGGTCTGGGGCCGGAGGAGTGCCTGGCCCGCAACCCCAAGTTGGTGTACGGCAGGATGACGGGCTGGGGTCAGCAGGGCCCCTTGGCGCAGCGGGCCGGGTATGACGCCAACTTCATTTCCGTTAGCGGGGCGCTGGCGGCCATTGGGGACCCCGATCGGCCCCCGCCCCCGCCGCTGATCCTGGCCGGGGACTTCGGCGGTGGTGGGGTGTATCTGGCCATGGGGATGTGCGCCGCGCTGGTCGAGGCCAACCGGTCCGGGCAGGGTCAGGTGGTGGACGCCGCCATCTCTGATGGGGCGTTGAACCTGATGGCGTACTTCTACGGCGGGTTCGACGGTGGTACCTGGATCAACGAGCGCAAGGCCAACCTGGTGGATGGGGGCGACTGGCGCTACGGCACCTGGGAATGTGCCGATGGCCGCTACGTGTCCACGGCATTGTTGCAACCAAAGTTCCTGGCCACCTTCAAGGCCAAGACCGGCATCGATTTCTCCGGTCTCGGCGCCTCCGGGGATCGGGCCAATTGGCCGGCTTACCGCCAACGCATGGCGGAGATGATGCGCACCCGGACCAGGGACCAGTGGGCCGCGTTGTTCGACGGGCTCGATGACACCGTGATGCCGGTGCTCGATCTCACCGAGGCCCCAGACCATCCGCAGAACGCCCAGCGCGGTGCCTTCGTGCAGGTGGGTCACACCCGCCAGCCGGCCCCCGCGCCGCGGTTCAGTCGCACCCCGTCGGCCGTGCGGGGGTTGTCTCCGACGCCGGGTCAGGGCGGCGCTGAGGCTCTGGCCGACTGGGGCTTCGCTGCCGGTGACATCGAGGTGCTGGCCCAGCGGGGGGCGTTCGGCTAACGAACGAGTCGGGCGGTGGTGGCGGCGCCCGGGGTGGGTTGCGTTCTCTGAACGCAGCCAGGTGCTTCGGATTGTGGCCGGCGGCGCCGGCAAGTCGGGACCCGGTCGCTGCTGTGCTGGCAGTCCCGATGGCGGTCTTCGTGACGTGACCGCGCTGGCCTACCATCGACGGGGGTCCGGTGGCGATCGTGAGCCAGGATCGCTCGTGAAGGAGAACGGACGTGCACGAGACCAAAGAGGACCTGCAACGGCTGCAACAGCTGCTGGATCGGAGCTACGAGGCGGCCGGAAGCCATCTGCAAGAGGTGATCACCCCCGAACGTCGGTTGGAGGCGGCCGACCTCGCCTCCATGCTTGAAGGTATGCGGCTATTGGTGCTGGCCACGGTGACCGCCGATGGTCGTCCCGTCACCGGGGCGGTGGACGGCATCTTCTACCGGGGCACCTTCCATTTCGGCTCGTCGCCGGAATCGGTGCGCTTCCGGCATCTGCGGACCCGGCCGGCGTGCAGCGCCACCCACCTGCCGGGTGAAGAGCTGGCGGTCAGCCTCCACGGTCGGGCCGAGCTGATCGATGTGAACGCCCCCGAGCACGCGGCGTTCCGGCGGTGCCTGCTGGATGAGGTGTACGTGCCCCGCTACGGCGCCGAATGGGAGCAGATCCTGGAAGCCGGCGCGCTGTACGCCCGCATCGACGCCGAGCGGATGTTCACGTTCTGGATGCCGGACCCCGCCAACGAGGGTTGAGGTCGCGGGCCGGCGATCGGCCGTGAGCGTCAACCGATGGTCGGTGGCACACTGCGCGGCCCGCCGCAGCCACGTCGCCAGTGCCACTTGCAACTCTATACGGGCAATATCGGACCCGATCCAGCGATGGATGCCGACACCGAACGCGACGTGTCGGTTGTGCGCACGGTCGATGATGAATGAATCGGCCTCTGGAAGGATCTCGGGATCGCGGTCGGTGGCGGGGTACAACAGCATCACCTGCTCCCCGGCACGCGGAGCGGTGGTGGTGAACTCGGTGTCCCGAGCCACCAGCCGGGCAAGCTCCGCTGGCGCGTAGAAGCGCAGGAACTCCTCTGTGGCGATGTCCAGCAGGCTGGGATCTTCCTGAAGCCGACGGAGGTCCACTGGGTTCGCCGCGAGGTGGAGAATGGCCGCGCCGAGTGTGGTCCACACCGTGTCGATGCCTGCCAACAACAGGATGAGCGCTGCGGGTGGCGGGTACCATACGGGATGGTACGCCTTCGTGGTGGCTACTCCGAATGGTCGGCCAGGGCCGCGATCACCAGGGCGGCGTCTTCGGCGTGCTGGTTGAAGACGGTGACATAGGTGATGTGGTGCTCGTCGTGCAACCGCAACAGCTGGCCGCAGATCTCCTCCACGGTCCCGAAGGCTAGGAACGGGCAAGTGAGCATCTCCATCATGGACTGGTTCTGACGCATGGCCATGGTCTGAGCCAAGTACTCCCGGTCCTCGGTGATCAGCAGGGACTGCAACAGGATGTTGAGCTCGGGGGATACCGATCGGTTTGCTGCTTGGACCTCACGGCGGACCAGCGAAACCCGGTCCGCCAGGCCGGCCCGGCTGAAGTGGGTGCGGACGTTGGTCCCATCGAGGTCGGGGCTGAACCCGGTGAAGCTCACGATGTCAGCGTGGTTGGCCGCCAGGGTCAACAACCGGGTACCGTTCCCGCCGATCAACAGCGGCAGGGGCGACTGCAGCGGGGTCGGTGCCAGCACGTGGTTGTTGAGCTGCACGTGGGGGCCGGCGGTGGTCACGGTCTCAGCGGCGAACAGGCCCTTCACGGCGGCGACGGTCTCCGCCAGACGGTCGATGCGGACCGGGGGCGGGTCATAGGTGATGCCGGCCCGGCGGTATTCGGCCAGCGCCCAACCGGCCCCCAATCCCAGCTCCAGCCGGCCGCCGCTGAGACGGTCGAGCGTGGCCGCATCCTGGGCCAGCACCGCCGGATGACGGAAGTCGTTGTTCAACACCAGCGTGCCCAGGCGCAGGGTGGTGGTGGCGTCGGCCACGGCCTGCAGGGTGACGAAGGGGGAGGCGGCGGTGAGGTGGTCCGATACCGAGAATGTGGAGAAACCCGCCTGTTCGGCCCATCGGGCCCGGGCCAGCAATTGCTCGTGGCTGGTGAACCCGGCCGCGCTGAGTCCGAAGCGGATCAACGCCGTGCCCTGCGGGCAGCGAGCATTCCGGGGTCAGCGCGGGGGTTGGCCTGCATGGCCGCATCGTAGGGGCCGCGTCGCAGGGACGGCGGCGGGCAGGCCAGACTGGGGACAATGAGCAACGAGAACCGGGTCAAGCACGCCGTCACGGTGCGCACCGCGCTGGTCGAGGAGTTGTTTGGCCCGCCCGGTCCAGAGCCGGTGCAGTGGGTTCGGCCCGCGCCGGACCCGGCCAGGCCCGGCTTCTGTCCGGTCTGCGGTCGTCGGGCTGTCGCTGAGCGGTTGGAGGAGCACCTCGGCTGTTATGACCCTGACGCCACCTGCAGCACCGCCGAGGTTGCGGCGTGGCTGGGCGTGACGGTGGGCTGAGTCAGCTCGTGGTGGCTTTGCGATCCAGCTCGTCGTAGATGGCGTCGCGGTCGAGGAGAGCGTGGCCGCCGAGGTCGATCACGCCGCCATCGGGAACGACCTCCCATTGCCAGGCCCCTTCGCTGCCGCGGCGGGCGCCGCTCAGATGCTGGATGACGCGGCCGCCAGGTCACGAAGGTGTGCCGGCGCCCGGTGGTGGAAAGCGCGGCCTCGATGGTGTCGCGCCGGGCCCGGCGCCGCTGGTTGCGGACATCGAGCCCGGTCCGGCGGTTGACGGAGTGACGACGCGACCTCGGGAGGCAGCTGCAAGCCGTTGCGCAGAGCGACATTGACCATGGTCGGGATGTCTCTGGGCAGCTCGCGCACCTCCCGTCGGGAGATCGGTTCACATGATCGGCGCGTTTCGGCTTGTCCGATGGAGGGCGGACGCGAACCGGCCGGCCCGGTGCAGGTTGCACCTGGGCCGGCCGGACGTAGCGGAGACTTAGCCGGGCTTCGTGGTATGTCGGGTCAGCCGCGGCCGTGGCGCAGGAGCTTGCCGGGGGTGGCCCCGGTGCATTCGCCGTCGGTGAACGTCTCCACGCCGTTGACCAGGATGTGGTTGTAGCCCTTGGCCCGCTGCACCCGGCGCCACTCGCCACCGGGCAGGTCGAACACCGGCTCGCCCACCCACGGCGGGTTGATCTCCAGCGAGTCGAGGTCGTACACCAGCACGTCGGCGGGGGCGCCCTCACGCAGTACGCCCCGGTCCGTGAAGCCGGCGGCGTGCCCCGCCAACCCAGACATGCGGTAATGGGCCTCTTCGAGCGTGATCTTCTTCTCGTCGCGCACCAGCCACATGAGCAGGTCCGTGGTCCAGGCGCCGCCGGTGAAGAACTTGGTGTGGGCCCCACCGTCGGAGACGCCGGGCATGGTGTAGGGCGACTCGTTGTACACGCCGGCCATGTGGTCGGGGTTGTAGGTGGGGCCCTCACCCAGGAACTCAGTGCGCAGATCCGTTTCGAGGGAAAGATCCAACATCACGTCCACGTAGTGCTTGCCCTCCTCCTCGGCAATGGCGCCGAGGGAGCGGCCCACGTACTTCTGCAGGTCGGGCCGGCGGGTGACGCCCTGCACCACCAACTTGTGGGCCTTGCCACCAACGGCGATCTGGGTCTGGCTGAACAGCGTGTTGGCCTGTTCCATCTCACGCTTGATGGCCTCGCGGATGTTGGGATCACGCATCTTGCGGATCTTCTCTTCCAGCGTGCCGGTCGTGGCCTGACGCCAGGCCGGGCTGGAGTCGTACAGGTTCCAATTGTCGAGGGAGAACACGAAGCCGGTCCGAACGGAGAAGCCCTGCCCGTAAATCGGCAGACCGTCGGCCTGGGCCTTGGCCAGCCACTCCAGGCGCTCCTGATGGACGCGAGGGTTGCTCTGGCTGACGGGGACCGCGTTGTCGATGATGGGCCGGCGGGCGACCTCGGCCAGGCGCAGCTTGAACGCCGCGTCGTCGGGGTCATTGGGGTTGGGGCTGGTGGCCTGGGTGAGCTGGATGAAGCCCTCATCACGCTCCCGCAGGACCTCGGCCAAACAGAAGATGTCCTCGTCGCACATGGTGTCTGTGACCATGGGGGAGCCGTCGAAGTCGGCTTGGGTGGAGTTCTCGCCGAGGCGCTGGATGGAGAACCCGCATAGGCCGGCGTCCATGCCCTCGTGCAGCAGGCGCTGCATCTCCTTGCGTTCCGCTTGGGTGGCCGCCCGGGTTTTGGCCGCGTCCAGGCCCATGACGTAGATCATCAACGAGGCGGTGGGCATGTACTGCAGCACGTTCACGCCGAGGGGGGCGCGATCCAAGCTGTCGAGGTACTCGGGGATGGTCTCCCAATCCCACTTGGGCAGGAACCCTTCACGCATGGCGTCCATGGGGATGGCCTCGGTGCGGACCATGGTCAGCATGGAACGCTCACGGAAATCGGGCTTGCAGGGTGCGAAACCGAATCCGCAGTTGCCCAGCACCACCGAGGTGACGCCATGCCAGCTGGAGATGGAGCACCACGGGTCCCAACGGACCTGGGCGTCGTAGTGGGTGTGCAGGTCGACGGCGCCGGGGGCCACGATGCAGCCGTCAGCATCGATCACCCGATCAGCAGCAGCGTCGGCCCGGCCCCCGATCTTGGCGATGCGCCCGTCCTTGACCCACAGGTCACCCCGGTAGCGCGGCACCCGGGTACCGTCGACGATGGTGCCGCCCTTGATGTGGACGTCATAGGTCATGGTGACAGCTCCTTGCCTGCGGGCTCTGCGCCGCGATGGCCCCAGTTTTACCACTCCCGTCGGGCGCCGGGCGTGACGAACGTCTCTTTGGCTCCGGGTTGGCTCCGGGCCGCTCGCCGGCGGCAGTCCCATGTTCGTAGGCTGTGGCCGGGTGTGTCACCCCCGCACGCTGTTGAGGAGCGCCACCATGACGTTGATCATCCCTGAGCCGGACATCCACAACGTATGGCGCACCGAGACGCCGGGGAACGACGGTTGGTTGCGCTCGGCCCGGCCCGACGCCGCTGACAAGTTCTTCATGATCTCCGCCGACGGCCACGTGCAGGAACCCCGCAGCATCTTCAAGAAGCGTCTACCAGAGGAGTTCCATGACCGGTTGCCCAACGTGGTCACCAAACGGGACGGCGAGCAATATCAGAAGACCGAGGGCTTTCGGCACACCAAGCTCAATTGGGTCGAGCCGCTGCAGGGCCACGAGAAGTTCCGTTATGAATCCGGCCGCAAGCCCGAGGAGCGCTTAGCGGAACTGGCCCTGGACGGGACCGACGCCGAGGTGCTGTTCCCGAACGTCGGGCTGGCCATGTGGGCCACCAAGGACGCCTCGTTCTCTCACATGATGTGTCGGGCGTGGAACGACTGGGCCTGGGAGAACTACGGCCCGTTCAACGACAAGCTGGCGCCCATGGCCTGCATGGCCCCCGCAGTGATCGATGACGCTATCGCCGAGATCCAGCGGTGCGCGGCGCTGGGGTTCAAGGGCCTTTGCCTTCCTTGCAAGCCGGTGTTTGGTGTGCCCGATGTCGATGATCTCAACTACAACTTGAAAGAGTTCGAACCGCTGTGGGATTGCATTGAAGATGTGGATCTTCCGGTGACGTTCCACGTGTCGACCGGTCGTGATCCCCGAACCGCCCGCAGCCAGGGTGGCGCCATCATCAACTACACGGTGCATTCACTGGCGCCGTCGATGGAGCCCATCGTGAACATCTGCGCCTCCGGTGTGGCCGAGCGACACCCGAAGATGCGTTTCGGCGTGATCGAGGCCGGGATCGGCTGGGTGCCGTGGGTGCTGGAGGCCATGGACGAGGCCTATCGCAAGCATCACATGTGGGTCCGGCCCAAGTTGGATGGGCTGCCCGGTGACTACTTCCGGCGCCAGGGTTTCGCCAGTTTCCAGGAAGACCACGCCGGTTTGGACCTCGCCCGGGAGCACAACCTGGTCGACAACTTCCTGTGGGCCAACGACTTTCCCCATCACGAGGGTTCGTGGCCCTATTCGGCCCAGGCGATCGAGCGCACGATGGGCGGTCTCGATGACGGCGAGCGGGCCAAGATCCTGGGCTTCAACGCCGCCCGCATCTTCCGCTTCGACATCCCCCAGCGGTACCTCGACCACCCCGACGCTGCCGCGGTTGCCAGTTCAATCTGATCCGTCCTCAAGCGGTTGACCGGAGGGTCGAACCAAGGGGCTGACCGGAGGGTCGAACCAAGGAAGCCTCCGACGGTCCGCGGCCCAGTAGTGGGCGCCGCCCCTGGCACCGCCACCCTGCTGGCGCGCCCCGCGCGCTGAAAGTCCCCCGCTGCGTGACGGTAGGTGCGCGCCCACGGTGGCCCGCAACCAGGTGGCTTGAACGGCGGCTGAACATCGGGTTAAGTTCCGGTTCGTAGCGACGTTAGTCCGCATAATCCCTTTTTGGAACGCAGCATGGAGGCAGCGTCGTGACGGCCACGGAATTCGACCCGTCTCCCCGGACAGGGCCCGCTCCTGAGGCGGACGCTCCGGTGACGGTGGTGATCCCCTGCCGCAACGAGGAGCACTTCATCGGCGCCTGCCTCGACTCGGTCCGCGCCCAGACCCACCAGGCACTCGAGATCCTCGTGGTGGATGGCGGCTCAGAGGACGCCACCGCCAGCATCGTGCGGGCCCAAGCGCGCCTTGATCCCCGGATCCGCCTGTTGTCGAACCCTGACCGAATCGTGTCCCCAGGGCTGAACCGGGCCCTTGAGGCCGCCACCACGCCGTGGCTGGTGCGCGTGGACGCCCACTGCACGATCCCGCACGACTACGTCGCGAACTGCCTTACCCATCTCCTGACCGGGCAGTACGGCGGGGTTGGCGGCCGGAAGGACGGTGTGGGTGCCACCCCGGCGGGGCGAGCAATCGCAGCTGCCATGAGCTCGAAGGTAGGGGTGGGCAACTCCACCTACCACCACGGGTCTGAGCCGCGTCTCGTGGAGCACATTCCGTTCGGGGCGTATTCCGTGGACCTGGCGCGCCAATTGGGCGGCTGGGACGAGTCCGTTCGGGTGAACCAGGACTTCGAGTTCGACCATCGCGTGATCCGCAGCGGCAAGCCACTTCTCTTCGATCCGGCGATCCGCATCGAGTGGCACTGCCGGCAGTCCATCGCCGACCTGTTCCGCCAGTATCGGCGCTACGGGCACGGCAAGGCGGACGTGGTGATGTTGCACCCGAGCTCGACTCGGCCCCGCCATCTGCTTCCCGCGATGTTCGTGCTCGGCGTTGCCCTGCTGGCACTGCCGGTTGTGCCCAAGCCGCTTCGGGCTGCGCTTCGTGTCGCCGTGGTCGGCTCCTACGGGGCGACACTGGCCACGGGGACCTGGGCCCAGCGCGCCACATTGAACGGCCGCGAGCGCTCGCTCGTCCCTGTTGCGTTCATTGCCATGCACGTGGGCCAGGGCGTCGGGTTCTGGCAGGGTCTGTCAGGTTGGCTTGTCCGCCGTCTGGTCGGGCCCTCGGAGGACGGGGGTCGCGGGCGGCAAGCATGCGATACCCCTGCGATACCGCGAGATGACAGGTGACCGTCGCAGCCCGCCACGCAGTGACCCAAGCGCCGCCGACGGGCAGGTTGCTGACCAGGCACAGGGCCGAGCGTTCGGTGCTCACGGCGATGGACGTGGCAATGCTCGTCGTCGGGGTCCTGGTCGGCAGCCGGTTGACCTCGAACACGATCGGGGTGGTGACCGTGACTGGTGTGGTCCTTGCCGTTGATCGCCCGATGCCGTTGCGTCCAGCTCTGCTCGACGAGCTGCCCAGCATCGTTGCCCGCCTACTCGTCGCGTTCGGTTTGCTGGCCTTGGTGAGGCAGATGCTCAGCGGAGGGGTTGGTGTTGCCCACCGGTTAGAGCTGCTGGCGCTGATGACCGTGCTGGTGGCCATCGGCCGGGCGTCCGCATATAGGCAAATGAAGCGGCGTCGGAGGTGTCCCCAGAGCCGACGGCGGACGTTGGTCGTGGGCGCCGGCGAGATTGGGGGCCAGTTGGTGGGTGCCCTGCAGTCTGACCATCGATATGGCCTTGAGCCCGTTGCGTTTCTCGATCCAGACCCCCGTCGACCGGCTGCGGGGAGCCTGCCGGTGTTTCGCGATCTCGACCTCGGCCGTGTGATCGATGATTCGGAAGTTGATGTCGTCATCGTCGCGTTCTGCGCGCAGCGCGAGCACCTGATGGTCGACATCCTGCGCGCCTGCCATCGCCGGCACGTCGAGATCTACATTGTGCCCCGCTTCTTCGAGATCTTCTCGGTGGCCGCGTCCCACGCCGAAGACGTGCATGGCATCCCACTCGTCCATCTGTCGCGCAACGCCCATCGCTGCTTCAGCTGGCGGCTCAAGCGGGTCATGGACATCGTGGTGGCGGGCGCGGGCCTCGTCATCGCTGCGCCGGTGCTCGCCGTCGCCGCCATCGCGCTGCACCGTGAGACGGGGGGCAGTGTCCTGTTCCGGCAGCGACGCGTCGGCATCGACTCCAAGCCGTTCACGATCTTGAAGCTGCAGACCCTACGTCCGACGACGGAGGCGGAGTCCGCCACGCTGTGGTCCATTGCCGACTCGAACCGACTCGGGCCAGTGGGGCGGTTCCTGCGCAAGAGCTCCATCGACGAGCTGCCCCAACTGTGGAACGTGCTGCGGGGCGACATGAGCCTGGTCGGCCCGAGACCGGAGCGGCCGCACTTCGTGGAGCAGTTCTCGGAACGGTACCCGCACTATCGCTACCGCCACCGGGTACCGTGCGGGCTCACCGGTCTTGCTCAGATCAACGGCTTGCGTGGCGACACCCCGATCGACCAGCGGGCACGCTTGGACAATGTTTACATCGAGCAATGGTCGCTCTGGGGCGACGCCAAGATACTGATGCGAACGATGTCAAGTGTCATCTTCAACACCGGTAGCTGACGTGGGACCGCACCGGAGCTTCAGCGTGGCAAGTTGTTGGCAACCGGGGTCGGGCAGCCCGACGGTTGCCCAGACTGCCCAGACTGCCCAGACTGCCCAGACTGCCCAGACTGCCCATACCGCCCACTGAGCTCCCGTTCGAGCCCGGTTTCGTCAGCGCCGCCGCCCAAGGCCGGATCGAGCCACATGTTGCCCCCGCCGTCCTCGAGCCCTTCAGCGGGTTCCAGGACCCCGATCGAGTGCCACCCGACGTTGTTGCGAACGACGTTGTCGGACCCGTTGAGCTCGAACGTCGTGATGTTGGCCCGACCCTGCTTGGGAGACACCATGATGTTGTGCTCGATCAGTACGTTCGAGGTCCGCCAGGCGAGCTGGACGTTCGAGGGCCCCAAGTTGTTGCGCATGGTGTTGTAACGGATCACAACGTTGGCCACCTCCTCATCACCCGGGTAGGCCCCGCCCACCTTGACGGCCCGGCCGTTCGGCGAGCCGGTCAGCAGCGATCGCTCGAGCACGCCACCGCCCCGGCCGCTGTTGAGGTAGACGAGATGGTCCTGGTTCACGCCGTTGGCCCGGTGGGTGTCGTGGACGTGCAGGCACTGCAGGAGGAACTCCTTCGGCGAACCGGCCACCAGCACCGCCGCGTAGGAGCGGGCGTTCCAGACCTCGCTGTTGCGGTATTGCCAGTGTTCCCCGTCGACGAACTTGACCATGTGTTCCTCCTTCTTGTTAAGGCTGTCGTCCCACGTCACGTTGATTGCATCGAGGACCCAGTGCCTCAGGTTGTGAAGGCGCAACAAGCCCTTGACGATCACCCGTTCCCCGGGCGCGGCCATGACTGTGATGGGTCGTGCGGCCGTGCCCGCCGCTGGCGTTCGCAACTCCACTCGCTCGCGGTAGGAACCGCCGTGCACCACCAGGGTGTCCCCGGCACGCAGCGCCTCCATACCGGCCTGTATGGTGTCGAACGGTGCGTCAGCGCTCCCATCGCCGTCAGCGGAGCCGTTGGTACGGACGTGCACAGTGACTGGGGCGCGATCGGTGACCTGGGCGTGCACGGTGAGCACGGTGACCTGGGCTGCGGTCGATGAGGGCGCCGGCTCGGGACCGTTCGCGGTCGCAGGGGCGGTGGCGCAACCCGCCAGGGCCAACAACGACCCCAGCAGGGCGGCGCCTTGCAGCGGCGTCACGATGCGGGCGGGGTCGAATCGGGGGGCGGGGTCGACCTGCGCGGCGGGCCGGGGCGTCCGGTAAGGGCTAGGGCGCTACGACGTAGCAGTCGCATGGCATCGCGGGCAACGGGGCCCGCCTGGCTGGTGCGCACGGCGGCGTACCACGGATGGCTCTTGATGCGCAGACCCGGTAGCCCGTTCGCAGGGTAGACGCCAACCCGGGGCACCGCCCAGCGGCCACCGACGTCCGTTGATTCTGGGAGCGCGTGCGCCCAGTCGAACCCGGCCCGCTCCGTGGCACGCCGGACCACCGCATCGTGACGACCTCGGGGATAGGCCAGATGGCGCACCGGCTTGCCGATGAGGTCCTCGAGTGCCTCCCGGCTTCGCCGGAGGTCCTCCACACACGCCGCTTCGCCCAGGGTGGTCAGGTCATGGTGGGCGAAGCTGTGGGAGCCTATGGTCATTCCCTGCTCGGCGAGCTCCGCTACCTGGTCACGGGTCATGGCGTGGCGGACGCCGGCTGCGAGGCCGTCAACCCAGTCGACCTCGGTGTGGCCCAGCACCGAGCGGGCCACGACGAAGACGGTTGCCGACAAGCCGTGGCGGCGCAACGCGGGCCAGGCGTGGGCGTGAACGCCGGGCAGTCCATCATCAAAGGTGATGCTGCTGGTGCCGTGCGGTAGATGCCCCCGCCGCGCCGCCAACGGTGCCGCATCATCGAGGGACAGGATGGTCCGGGTGGCCAGCCACCGACACTGCCGTTCGAATGCCTCGGGGTGGATCGCCAGTGGCGAGACCCAGGTCGGGTCGACCTCGTGATAACAGAGAATGGACACTCAAGCACCTTCTCGGTAGAGCCGCGCCAGGCCGGCGATCACCTGATCGAGGGCGTAGTGCGCCACGACGCGCTCTCTCGCAGTACGGCCCAGGCGGCAGCACTCCGTCGGATCCAACAGCAACCGTTCCAGTTCCTTTGCGAGCGCGTCCGGTCGGCGCGCTGGAATCACGACACCCGTCTCACCCACCATCGCCTGGACATCCCCAACGGCAGTGGCCACCACTGCCAGCCCTGACGCCATGGCTTCGAGCACCGAGAGCGGCGCCGCTTCCCACCAGCTGGGTAGGCAGAAAAGGTCAGCGCTTTGGTAGAGCGCCGGCATCTCGCCATGTTCGACCGGCCCGATCAGCCGGGTGGATTCGGTCGCCGCGGCCCGAATCAGTGATTCGTCGTTGCCTCCTTCGTCCGGCACCCCGCCGACGATGCAGAGCCGGTGTGACACGTGGCGGGTCTCGAGCAGCGCCGAAGCAGCCAACAGATCCATGACTCCTTTGCGCTCGGAGAGGTGTCCAACATAAAGGATCATTGGGATTTCGCCCTGGGGTGCCGCCGCAGTTGGCTTCTGCTCGTTGAGCGGCGTGAACCGTCGGGTGTCCACGCCGTTGGCGGCCACGTGCACTGGCACCGTGACGCCCGCCTCTGCGAAGGTCCGGCCCAGGCTGCTGGACACCGCCACGACGTGGTGAGCGGCTCGACTACAGGCGCGAAGCAGACCGCGTCGTCCGGCCGAGTTGCTCCAATCGACCAACCGTCCCCCGTGGGCGTGCAGGATGACCGTGCGACGTGCCAGTCGGGCGGTGACGCACAAGGCCCCGGCACGAACCAGCGTGGGACCGGGGGCCAACGCCGAGTGGATGTGGACCACGTCGGCGTGGCGTGCCGCCGCCAGCAGCCGACGGGCATCGAGCGCGGTGCGTCGAACATTGGCCAAGCTCGCCCGGCCGCCCTGACGGGGCCCGTCGTGAGCGAGGTTCAAGAGCGTCACCTCGACGCCGTCCCACTCCGCTTCGAGGCAGTCGCTGAGGAAGGTGGCGATCCCGCCGCGCTCGGGCGCCGCTTTGCCGACAAGGAGCACCCGCCTCACAGGACGAGCCACCTTCCGAGGCCGGGCACCTTGCGCAACTCGGGGAAGACCTCCCCGAGCCGAATGAGCGAGCGGAAGGACCGGGCGAGGCCCAGGGTGACCGCAACGTTGAGCACGGCCAAGACCGCGAACGGCACGCCGGACCGATCGGCCCAATAGAAGACGCTGGCGACGGCGAGACAGGTAGCGAGCAGTTTGCCCACCATTGGGTCAAACGCCCGGAAGCCGAGAAGCCTCCGCAGGCCGAGCTGATTGGTCAGGTTCTGTGCGGCCAGCCCGGCGAACAGGCTCCAGGCAGCGCCGACCGGGCCCATCGGTGCGATGGCGACGATGGCCACGCCCAAGGTGGTGGCCACCGCGACCAGGTTGGAGGCCAACACCCAGCGCACATGCCCGAAGGTCTGCAACACGAGCGAGTTGTAACCGAAGGCACTGTGAAAGAAGTACGCGCCGCCGAGCACAGCCAATGTGGCATCTGCGGAGACATAGCGCTGGCCGAAGAGCAACGGAACCGACGAGGACGCCAGCGGCACGCTCAACACGAACAACGGAAAGGTGACCACCATCAGGTACGCGGACGTCCGCCAATGCGCCGCCTGCATCGCCTCTTGATCGCCGCGGCTGAACAGTCTCGCAGCCATCGGCGTGAACAGCACGGTGAAGGTGAGCAGCACCATCTGGTTCAACCGGGCGAAGGGAAAAACGGAGCGATAGTCCGCCACGGCCACGGCGCCATGTCGGTGGCCGAGTAGGAGCACGGTGCCGGTAGCCATGACGACGTTGACGAACTCGACGCTGCCAGCCGGTACGGCGAAGCGGAGGTAGGTGCGGGTCTCGCTCAGTCCGGCGCCGCTGAGCATGCCGCGTGCGCCCAGCTCACGCCGAGCCAGTGCACCGTAGGCCACCAATCCGAGCAACTCTCCGGCCACGTAGCCGACGGCGAGAAAGCGGGCCTCGTAGCCGGCAGCGAGCATCCACAGCACCAGCAGCAACCGAACGGTCGGCGCGAAGATGTACCGGCGGATCATGACCAGGCCGACCTGCCCAAACACGGCGAAGAGCGAGCCGAGCGCTGCTCCAACTGCCTCCAGCGGCGCCAGCAAGACGATGATCGCCAGAACCGCCGGGTCGCCCTGGCCCACGAAGGTGGCGGTGATCCACCCCGACAGCATCACCACCAGCCCGATGATCGGCAACGAGGTGACCGCCATCTTTGCCAGGACGAATCGGAGCGTGCCACGGAAGCGTGCCTGGTCGCCCTGCTCTTCGTACATCGCCAGGAAGCGGCCCAGTGATTGGGTGTCGCCGTAGCTGACCAGGATCGTCAGGCTCGAGACCAAGGTGACGCCGAACGCGAACAGGCCGTAGTCCGCTTTCGACAGCGCCCGCACGACCAGTACCTGACTGGCCAGCGCGATGAACATTGCGGCCACCCGCCCGATGAGGAGGAGCGAGGACCCGCGGAGGTGACGAGTGGAGTCCGCCGTCGAGGTGATAGCGATGTTAGTCACCGGGATCACGCTACGCGGTCAAAACGGTTGAGGCGATCATCGACCAACATCGCCGGCGAGCACAGGACGCGTCCGCTGAGTTGGCGGGCGCGCCAGCTCGTTGCTGGGGGCCGCACGATGTCTGCAGCCCACATGTCGAGTGCGACGAGCACGGCGAAACCCTGGTAGAGGAGCCGCGAGGACTCCGCCAGCTGGTAGCCGCGCAGTAGGTGTGCTTCAAGTCGAGTGGCGATGGACCGCGCTGCGGCTCCCACGAGGGGAAGGAGCGGACCGCGCTCCAGCGACAAGGCGAAATAGGCGAGATCCTCATAGATCGGGTGGAGAGCGACGCCGAGGGGGTCGATCACCCCGATGCGGCCGGCACCGTCGACCAGGATGTTGCGCGGCGCGAAGTCGCCATGGACCAGACCGAGGCACACGTCCGCGTCGCCCAAGTGCTCGGTCATCAGCTGCAAGGCTCGCTCGATCCGGACAGCGAGACCGCTTCGTGCGAGGGGTTCGCCGAGAAAGGCGAGATAGGCGTCGAAGGCGTTCGACAGGGCCCTGGCGTCATGGCGCATCGGCACGGTCGACAGCCCGTCCGGACGGCAGCGGTGAAAGGCCCGCAACCATGCCCCTGCGGCCTCCACCGCGGCTCTGCTGCGCATCGGCGCCCGGCGCATCAGGCCGGCGAGCGGTCGCCCGGGCACCTCGCTGAGCACGAGAAGATCGCCGCTCACCTCAAGGACGTGCGCCCGATTGACGGGAGCTGCCGACAGCAAGTCTTCGTCGATGGCGCGCAGAGAACGCGCCTCGTAATGGTGCTTCTCGGCGAACTGGCCGGTCAGCCCGAGACGCGGTCTGGGCACAGGCGTACCGAGCCGGTTCTGCTTGACGAACACCCGTTGCTTGAGCCGGCCGTCGTTGATCGAGACGAGGGCCACGGAGGACTGCGCCCTGACCTTGTGCCAAACGAGCTGTACGTCGGCGTTGGGCGCCATGGCCGGGAACCACTCGCGGAAACGGCGGCGGGCGAAGTCGACCGGCTCGGAGCAATTGGAGGGCATCGGAGGGTAGCCTAACCGCGATCTACATGGGCTTTCAGCACTGAGAGGAGTCGCTGATCGCTGCTAGGATGCCTGCGTGCATCACGAGCGGGCGTCTGAGCACGACAGATCAGCGCAGGCCGTCATGGCTGAGTCGGCGCTGAGACCAGGGCTGTTGGCTTCGCCGGCGGTACTCGCGCCGGGGTGGGTCCTGGTGCTTGACGACGGTGGCCAAGGTCGTACCGCGTTGGCCTGCAGCCGGGCTCTGGCCGCCGCGGGATATCGTGTGGCGGTAGGGGACACTGCGGGGACGAGCTTGGCCGCCTCCTCCAGATCATGTTCGAGGACCTTGCGGTTGCCGGCGGTCCGTTGCGTGACCTTCGGCACCGCCCTCGACGCGGCGCTGGTGGACGGCACGTTTCAAGCCGTCCTGGCCACCAGCGACGCGCTCGTGGTGCGGCTCGGCTTGAGTGGCGCAGGGTTGGTTGACAAGGCGGAGCTGTCGGACCGCTGCGCTCGGCTTGGTCTGCCCACCCCTCAGTCGGTGATCGCAGCCGATCGTGATGAGGGTGCGCGGGTGGCCGCGACGTTCGGTTACCCGGTGATCGTGAAGCCGAGTGGACGCACTGGCCGTACGGTCTGCGTCCATGACGCGACCGCATGGAGTGACATCCACGACTGGCCGGTGTTGGTTCAGCCGTTCCTGCAGGGGGAGCTTCGTTCGGTCAGTGGTGTCGTGCGCGATCGCCGGCTGGTGGCCGTGGTCCATCAGAGGTATCTGCGCAGCTGGCCGCTTGAGTGTGGGACGAGCTGCGCTGCGGTCACCACGGACCGGATGCCCGAGCTGGAAGGGTTTGTGCTGTCCGTCCTCGGCGAACACGACGGCATCTTCCAGGCTCAGTTTCTGGCGGATCAGCTCATCGACGTGAACCCGCGGCCGTACGGCTCGCTTCCGCTGGCCTTGGCCGCCGGCGTCAACCTGCCAGCACTTGCAGTCGGACCGCACGACCCCACCAGCGCGGTGCGAGTGGCAAGGCCCCGCGTTCATTACCGATGGATCGAGGGTGACGTTCGCCACGTCGTCACCGCGCTGCGGCAGGGTTCGCTCGGTGTCGGAGGGGCGTTGCGGGCATTGCGGCCACACCGCGGGGTGGCCCACAGCGTCGCCTCGTGGCGCGATCCCCAACCCCAACTACGTCGGCTGCGAAACATGTTGAGCCATCCGTGACCTTGCCTGTGCAGTGTGCCCCGGCACGTACGAACGGCTTGACCGCATACCTCGAACCGGCAGATAGCGCATTTTTGGCGCTGATCGACCCGAACCGACTCGCTGGTCTCGGAGCGCCTGACGCAGATCTGGCGATTGATCGATGCCGTGCCGCCGAGGTCGCCCGACAGGTGTTGGGCTCGGACCGGCACCGCATCCGGACCTCGCCGCTCGGGCCGGGATGGAGCCGTGATCTCGACATCGAGGGGCCGATGCCGACAGCGGCGCTGCTCCACGACGCCGGTTGGCTGTGCGTGGATCCCCTCATCGCACGTCTCGGCAGCGGGGCCCGCGGACACTGGCTCATCATGGACGGGGAGCGCCCGCTCGGCATGGCCGACTTCGTCGGTCCTGCTTCAGAGGCCGATGCCGAAGACGTGCTCGGGCGTGTGCTTCGCCGGGCCCGGCGCTCCGGCACCGTGGACCTGCGCATTGTGCTGGAGCTGCGGGTGCAACAGCGTCGTGGTTTGTCATTGCCCGACCACGAGGTCGTGCACGCCGCCGCTGCCCTGGAAGCGGGCCTGGGCGGCTCCGAGCTGGCTGCGTGGCGCCGCGACAGGACCTACCAACCCGTTGATGCGCCGGTGACGATTCGACATGGGGCCTCACGCCGCAGGGTCGGAAGCTTTCGCCGATGGAGCCGTCCACGCCCGATCGTGGCGCTCAGCGGGGTGGACGGGGCCGGTAAGTCCAGTCTCACCGACGTGTTGCTCCATGACCTGCAGCGCATGGGGCTGTCCGCCGACGTGGTGTGGACCAGACCCGGCATGCGGATGCACTGGGTCGACGCGATGTGCCGAATGCTCCGCCGGCCGCGCCCCGACCGGCCGGCGGTGGCGCGGATCGCACAGGGCGAACGCGCTCCGACGGCCACCCGATCCGGCGTTGTCGGCTGGGTGTGGACGATGCTGGTCACGCTGACCTTTCTGGCCGATGTGTGGTGGCGTCACCTGCGGACACCGGGGATCAAGATCTATGACCGTCATCTCGCCGACGCCCTCACAACGCTGGGCTTTGTGTACGAGGGGGTTCATCTGCGCGTGCCCAACTGGCTGGTTCGTGCCGGTTTGCCCAGGGCATGGCGGAGCTTCTACCTGCGGATCGACGCGGCCACGGCTGCAGCGCGCGAAACCGGGCGACACGTTTGGGCCCTACGCCGTCCAACGACAGCTCGAGCAGTACGACGAGGTGCTCGACCGGAGTCCCAACGTGCGGGTGCTCGATGCGTCCCGCTCGCCACGCCAACTCGCCACCACCATCCTGTCTGCGATGAGCGAACCATGACCCCCATCACTCCCATGACCGCGTTAATCGTTCTCGGAACGTTGGGCGTGGCGATCGGCGGTCTCGGTTGGGCTCGCCTCCTCGCCGCCCGGGGCTGGGGACTGGTGTGTCTTGCCGCCTACGCCTTCTTTGTGCCGTTCGGTGATCTCGTCTCCTTGCCGCTGCCCGGCGAGCTGTCCTCGCCCTCCACGGTGTCCGGTTTGGCAACCATGGGTCTGTTGGGCGTGGGTCTGTTGGCAGGCCACCGTTCGTCGAATCCGTTGAGCGCCCGCGCCTGGGGGCTGGCCTTCCTCGGGGTTGCGGTGGCTTCGCTGCTCTGGAGTCGCTCCCCGGCGCTCACGCTGGACGAGCTCATCGTTCTGGGCGTGACGATGTCGGTGTTCTTCCTCGTTGCGTCCCATGACGCCCGACCGAGGGATGTCCGCCGGTTCGAACGGGCAGCGGCTGCCGGTGCCGCCATCGTGGGGTTGGCCGCTTTGGTGAGCGCGGCGTTGGGGACCGTCGCCGTCGGACGGTCCGGTGTGCCCCGCTTCGATACCGTTGGCGATGATCCCAATGCAACGGCGGCCAGCCTGATCCTGCCCTTGGCCGTAGCGGTCAGCCGCGCCATTGACGAAAAGGTCAGCCGCAGCGAGCGGACCGCCATGTTGGTTGGGGCGGCAATCATCTTCGGCGGGGTGGCGTTGACCGTGTCGCGGGGCGGCATGATCGCCTCCGCCGCAGTTCTCGTGCTGGTGATCCTGCACGGTCGAAACCGCATCCGGCGCGCACTGCTTTCCCTGGTTCTCCTCGGCACCGCCGGCACCGCGGCACTGCTCACCATGCCACTCGCCAGTGGCAGGCTCACCACCACAGCGTCAACGGGCCGGCTCGATATCTGGCGGCTCGGCCTGCACGCCTGCACCCGAGAATGCGACATCGGGGCAGGGTTCGGCACATTTCCCTTCATCTATCGTGAAGAGTTTCTGACCAATCCTTCTGCATCAGGCTTCCGAGATGAAGCATTCAAGGCCCACAACATCTTTGTGCAGATGATCGTGGAGACGGGCGTCGCCGGCCTGATCTTCTTCGTGGCCACGTTGGCCACGGTCACACTGGCGGCGTGGCGGCTACCAGCAACGCACCGCGCCGCACCCTTCGCCGCCATGACGGGCTTGCTGATCACCAACAGTTTGATCACGAATTCGACATTCAAGTATTTCTGGCTGGCACCGGCCTACGTGGCGCTCACCACGACCTCGCTGCACCTGGCGTCCGCACCGGCGCGCCCTCCGGCAAATCGCAGCGACGGTGGCGAGCGCACCCCTTTTGCCAGCCCAGTCCCCACCGCCCCCAGACTCAAGGTGAGCGTGCTGTGAGCGACCGACCATACGGTATGGCATTGCTGAAGCGGGCTCGACGGGCGGCCGTGCTGTTGGTGGCTGCTGCGTTGGCCGGGGCAGTCTTGGCCGCGGTGTTGGGTCGTGGTGACCGGGCCGCCCCGATGTACCGGTCACGCTCCCTGATGGTGGCCAACGAGTGGCAGCAACGCATTGAAGGGGTCGGCCGTCTGGCCAATGCCATCGTCGAGACCGGCTCATTTGAACGTCGTTTGCTCGAAGCCGATCCTGTCGCCTTCGCCGGTGCCGACATCAATTCCACCTTCGAGGTCGTCGCCGTGCTGGACACCGTGGCGGTATGGGTCGAGGCGCACGGGCACAGCGCCGAGCTGGCGGAACGCCACGCCAACATTGCTGCGCAGACCCTTGCCGCCGAACTCAATCGGCTCGGCGAGGGAACGGGCAAGTTCTCCATCCAAGACCCCGCCAGCCCGGCGAAACCTCGCACCGACCGTCAGATGAGCACCCCGAAGCGCGCTGCGATCGGCGGGCTCGCCGCGTTGCTGCTCGCTGCCGGAGCAGTGCTGGGGTGGCCAACCCGGAGGGTGAGTGAACCGTCCTCGGCGTCGGAGGACCTGGCAGAGAGCGCGGCTGGAGACGCGGAGGTCGCCGCGGTCGGGGAGGTTGCTGCCGTTGGGGAGCTTGCGGCGGTCCGGCCGGTTGCCGCGGTCGGGCCGGTTTCTGCGGTCGGGCCAATCGCCGGCGGCGAACCCAACGTGGTGTGGGTCCCCTTGCCGCTCGCGGCACCCGATCGCGAATCCGCCACCTCTTCACTGCCCGATGCGACGCAGAGCTACTCGTGGTGGCCGGCGCTCGACCAGACTGCAGCGACCGGGCAGCGCCCCGGAGCAGGACGCTTGAGGAGATCGCAGCCCGAACCCCTTGCCCTGGCCAAATGCGCAGAGAAACCAGGCGCATGCCCAAGGCCGGCGCTCGTCCCAGCCTCGAACGGCCCGGTGGTCGAACTCGGATCGCGCAGCCGCGTCACTGTCGCTGACGTCGAGACAGCCTGCGTGCCCCCACCCAGCCTGACAACGCCCGGAAGCAGGGGCGCGCTCGAAGAACCGCAAGGTGAGCCTTAGCCTGGCAACAAAAGCGCTGGCCAGAGGACTCGTCCCCTGGCCAGCGCACTGCGCCCTCGACAGGACTCGAACCTGTGCACACGCCTCCGGAGGGCGATGCTCTATCCGCTGAGCTACGAGGGCTGGAGTGGGTCAGCATAGCCAAGCTCACCGGTGTCCAGGCAGTCGGTCATTCGGCCACCCAGTCCCGGCCGTCGCCGCCGAAGTAGCTCCGCTGGGCGATGCGGGAGTTCTCGGACCGGCCCATGAACGCCGCCGCCACGTGGTCCATGTGCTGGATGGCCCGACCCATGGCCAGGGACTGGGCGTTGATCGAGGCCTTGGACACCGTGACCGGCACCGGCGGCTGGCGTAGCACCTCACCGGCCAGGCGCTCGGCGGCGGGGACCAGCGCGGCGTCGTCGGGGACGGTCTCGGTCCAGAAACCCATCCGGTCCAGTTGGTCACAGTCATAGGTCCGGCCCAGGATCAGCATCTCCTTGGCCTTGTGGGGGCCCACCAGGTTGACCAGCACCGGCAGCGAGTGCCACGTCAGGTTGAACCCGATGCTGACCTCGTTCAGCGTCAGCCGCACCGACGGGGCCCCGATCCGGAAGTCGCACGCGGCCGGGAACACCCCACCGCCACCGATCAGGAACCCGTGACACGCCGCGATCGTGACCGCGCTCAGGTGCAGCAACGTGTCGTACATCGCGGCCCCGGCCTTGGACGCCACCATGGTCTGGGCGCTGTTCCGCCTGGGCAGCTTGAGGTCGGCCCCCGAACAGAAGCTCGGTCCGTCCCCCCGCAGGATCACCACCCGAATGGACGGTTCGGCCTCGATGTCCCGACAGGCCTGATGGACATCAGCGATGAGCTGGTCATTCACCGCGTTGTGGACTTCAGGGCGGTTGAACACCAGGTGGCGCAATGGGCCGTCACCGTCGAGCCGAACGGTCTGGTAGGTGAGGTCGGTCATGGGCCCATTCTTGTGGGTCGACGGTGCAGCATGCCCGGTGGCGGGCAGGCTGGGCCGAGGGGCGGACGAGGGGTGGGTGTCGGGATGGTCGCACGGCCGATGCGATTGGCGAGTTCTGTACCGGAGACTCGGTGGACGGTCAGTTGTCTGTCGCAACGGTGCGGCTGGTGGCGTCGTGGCCGGCCCGTGTTGCGACCAGGCCGGCCGCGAACTCGCCAAACTCGACAGACCCAGGTGCGGCGGCAGGTGGGAGGTGCGCCGAGCCGACGGCTACGGACCGAACGCCGACCGGGCGGGCGACCATCGGAGCAATCGTGCTCCGGGGCTGTCATGGCGGGCAGGTAGCGTGACCGGCCGTGATCCAGGACCAGCTGCGCGCCCACATCGCCCGGGCTTTGGGGACGTTGGGGGTCGAGCCTCCGGCCGCCATCGTTATGGAGCGTCCGGCTCGGCTGGAGCACGGGGACTGGTCGACCAACGTGGCGCTGGCCACCGCCAAGGCCGCCGGTCGCAACCCCCGGCACTTGGCCACCGAGCTGGTCGCCGCGCTGGAAGCGGACCTGCCGGCCCATGTGAGCCGCATCGACGTGGCCGGCCCGGGCTTCGTGAACTTCCACCTGGCCCCCAGCTGGCTGCACGCGATCCTGACCACCGCGGTGACTGCCGGAGCGGAGCGCTTCGCCCGGCCGGACCTGGGTGCGGGCAAGCGGGTCAACGTGGAGTTCGTCTCGGCCAATCCCACCGGTCCGCTGCACGCCGGCGGGGGTCGCTGGGCGGCGTACGGGGATGCGCTGGTCAACCTGCTGAACCATTGCGGGTACCGGGCCGATCGGGAGTACTACCTCAACGACCGGGGCGTGCAGATGCGCCTGTTCGGGGAGTCCCTGGCGGCACTGAAGGCCGGCCAACCAGTGCCCGAGGACGGCTACAAGGGCCAATACCTCGAGGAATGGGCCGCCGAGATGCCCGCAGACGCTGACCCCGTCGAGTGGGGCTACGAGCGGGTGAAGCAGGACCTGCGTGAGACCCTCGACGGGGTGGGCGTGCACTTCGACACCTGGTTTTCCGAGCGGTCGTTGGTGAGCAACGGCGCCATCGATGCGACCCTGGCCGACCTCGCTGCCCGAGGCGCCAGCTACGAGGCGGACGGCGCGGTGTGGCTGCGCAGCACCGACTACGGGGACGACAAGGATCGGGTGCTGGTCAAGTCCGACGGCGAACCCACCTACCTGCTGCCTGATCTGGCCTATCACCGCAACAAGTTCGAGCGGGGCTACGAGCAACTCATCGACATCTGGGGTGCGGACCACCACGGATACGTGGCCCGCTTGCTGGCCGGCGTCACGGCGTTAGGTCACGAGCGTAACGAGGTGGAGCTGATCCTGGGGCAGCTGGTGACGCTGAAGCGGGACGGGGTCGAGGTCAAGCTGTCCAAGCGGGCCGGCAGCATGGTCACCCTGAGCGAGGTGGTGGAGGAAACCGGGGTTGACGCCGCCCGCCTGACGTTCCTGCTGCAGTCCCTCGACACCCGCCAGACGGTGGACCTGGCGTTGATGGTGGCCCAGACCAACGAAAATCCCGTGTATTACGTGCAGTACGCCCACGCCCGCATCGCCTCGTTGGTGCGTCAGGCGGCACAGGCTGGGGTGATCCGTCAGCCACTGGAGCAGGTCGATCTCGGGCTGTTGGTGCACGAACGGGAACTGGCCGTACTGCGCAGTCTGGCCGAGCTGGAGGACACGTTGATCGTGGCCTGCAAGGAGCGTGCCCCCCACAAGGTCACCACCTGGGTTCGGGAGTTTGCCGGCGCCTTCCACGGCTTCTATCACGATTGCCGCATCTTGGGGGAGGGCATCCGATGAACCGCTGACAGCGGCCCGGCTGTGGCTTGTTGAAGCGGCCCGGGTCGGCTTGCTGGTGGGCCTTGCCTCCTGGGGGTCAGCGCCCCGGAGTCGATGTGAGCCCGCCCATCGCCCGGGCCCGGACTGGTCGGTATGGCCAGCAGGGGACCTCGGTCGCTGTCAGTCTTGACCCTGCAGGACCGGCTCTCCGCCCGCCACCATTGATGACCCTGCCGATCCCATGCCCTGCGCCTGCTGCCAGACACGGCCTCGCTGGGACCTCAAGGGCAGCTGGTGCTGGGTGAGGTCGACACGGTGGGCTGGCTGAACAATTCGGCACCCCCCTGTTCGTGTACGACAGGAACACCTTCGCCGCCGCTGCCGCGAAGCCGTGGGGGCTTCCCCGGGGGTGCTTACTCGCCACCAAGGCCTTCTGTGTGCGGGCCATGGCCCGGGTGGCGCACGAGGAGGGCATGCGCTCGACGTGGCCTCCGGCGGCGACTGGCCCTGGCGTTGCGGCCGGTGTCCCGGCCGCGGATCTGCTGTTGCACGGCAACAACAAGTCGGACGAGGAGTGACCGCGGCGCTCGACGCCGGGGTGCGGCGAATCTCATCGATTCCTTCGGCGAGATCGATCGCCTGGACCGCCTGGCCATGCGGGGTGGTACTGCCCATCCCGGAACGTACGACCATGCTGGCCGGCAAGCGGCGACGCTGACCATCCCAAGGTCTTGATTCGGGTCACTCCTGGATCGCATGTCCATACCCATCGAGTACATCCAGACCGGCCGGGAGGACTCGAAGTTCGGGTTCGGCCTGACCTCCGGCGCCGCCGCGGCTGCGATCACCCGCCTCCGTCGCCCGGAATCCCCGGTCAGGTCTGGTCGGACTGCACATGCACATCGGCTGCCAGGTGTTCGTGGCCGACAGCTTCGCCGGGCCATCGAGATGCGGTGGCAGCGTCAGTCGCCGAAGACGGCCTGGCCGAGCTGTACATCGGCGGCGGGTTGGGCGTCGGCCTACGTCGCCGCCGAGGACACCGAGTCCATCGCGCTGGGGGTGCGGGTGCATCGCCGCCTGCGCCGCCGCCGGCATCGACGCGCGTGATCTCGGCCGAGCCGGGCCGGGCCATCGTCGCCCAGGCGGCCATCACCCTGTACACGGGTCGGGCACGATCAAGGACATGCCCGGCGTGCGCACCTACGTCGCGGTGGACGGCGGCATGATCGACAACCCCCGGCCGGCGCATGTACGGCAGCGAGTACGAGGCGTTCCTGCCCGTGACCTCGGCGCCCGCCGGGCCCACACGGTGCGGGTGGTGGGCAAGCACTGCGAGTCAGGCGACGTATGTGCACGAGGGCCGCCGTGCCCGCCGACCTCGAGGTGGGCGACCTCCTGGCCACCCCGGTGACCGGCGCCTACGGCTGGTCGATGGGGTCCAACTGCAACCGCATGCGTCGCCCTGCGGTGGTGTCTTCGTCGCCAAGGCCAGGCCCGCCTCGTCGTTCGCCGGGAACTCGACGAGGACCTCATGCGGACCGACCTCGCCCTGGACCCACCCGCCTCGGATTCGCCAGGGTCGAAGCTGGTCGAATCCGCGTTGCCGCCGTCAGAGCCGTCGGGCGGACCCGAGCGGGCGGCGGTACGCTCAACGTCATCGTGGCGCCCCCTCAGCGGCCAGGTCAGGATTGGCCTGTTCGGCTGCAGCAACATCGGCGCAGCCGTTCACGACGCTGGTCGCCAACGTGCAGAGGCCATCGAAGCATCCAGCGGCCTGCGCCTGGAGATCGCGATTCCTCCTCCTTGCCGCCTGGGCTGTCAACGACGGCAGGAGGAGGAGGAGGAGGAAAAGAAGAAAAACGGCGAAGCGCGCAAACGAGGACGCACGCGGGGGCGCGGGGCGCGGGCGGCGGCGGCGGCGGCGGCGGCGGCGTGGAAGGCGCGCGCGCGCGCGCGCGCGCGCGCGCGCGCGCGCGCGCGCGCGCGCGCGCGGTGTGTGTGTGTGTGTGTATATATATATATATATATATATATATATATATATATATATATATATATATATATATATATATATATATATATATATATCGCTCGGCGCTCGCTCGCTGTCTGGCGGCGACGAGACGGCGCGGGCGGCATAGAAAAAGAAAGAAAAAAAGAAAGAAAAAAAGAAGACGAACGAACGAACGAACGAATCGTCGCCTACGTACTCGCGCCCGCCCATCTGTGTGTTGTTGTCTAGTTTTGTCTGGTGTTGTATCTCTCTATCGAACGACGACGAGGCAGGCACGCAGGCGCGCCACACACACACACACACACACAGCGTCGCCGCGCGCGCGCGCGCGCGCGCGCGCGCGGATGTGTGTGTGTGTGTGTGTGTGTGTGTGTGTGTGTGTGTGTGTGTGTGTGTGTGTGTGTGTGTGTGTGTGTCACACACACAAGGAGGCGGGCCGAGGCCCGAGGACGACAACCAAGGGGAAGGAAGAGGCCGGCGGGCGGGCGGCCGCGCGCGCGCGCGCGCGCG
>CAVZHK010000007.1:0-125279 GCA_963775055.1 uncultured Acidimicrobiaceae bacterium
TGCCGCCGCCGGCCGGGGCGTGTTCCAGGTGGCCCCGGAGTTCAACCGTTTCCCGCTGGCCTGCGAAGAGCTGGCCATGCTGATCCGCATCGGCCGGGCCAGCGGGATGCCCATCGTGTACTCGCTGAAGCAATCGAACGCCCATCCCGAGGGCTGGCGTGAGCTGTTGGCGATGACTGCCGCCGCTCGGGCCGACGGGGTTGACATCCGCCCCCAGGTGCTGGCCCGTCCACCGGGGGCATCATCACCTGGGAATGTAGCTTTCACCGCTTCGTGCGCAGCCCCACGTACCGGACGGTATCGAAGCTGGCGTTGGACCAGCGGCTGGTGGAGTTGGCCCGTTCCGAGATCCGCGCCGCCATCCTGGCCGAGACCGTCGAGCTGGAGCGCACCAAGCCGAGCCGCATGTCCCAACTGCCGGCGTTGCAGTTCCCCCTCGGTGATCCGCCCGATTACGAGCCGGCACCGGAGCGTTCGGTGGCGGCCCGGGCGGCGGAGTTGGGTTGTGGGACGGCCGAGCTGACCTATGACCTGCTGATGGCCGACAGCGGTCGCGGTGCCATCCTGCAGGCCAGCGGCAACTACAGCGACGGCAACCTGGACGCGGCCCGGGAGATGGCCAGCTTCGATGGCGCCGTGCTGGGTCTGGGTGATGCCGGGGCCCACTCCACCGTCATCTGTGACGCCAGCGCCCCCACCTCGATGCTGACCCACTGGGTGCGGGACCGTTGGCGGGGCCCGAAGTTGGACCTGCCGACGGTGGTGCGGCGCCTCAGTGCGGAGCCGGCCGACCTGTTCGGGCTGGAGGGCCGAGGCAGGGTGGCGGCCGGCTGGCAGGCCGATCTCAACGTCATCGACCATGAACGCCTGGCCCTGCGCCGCCCTCGGATGGTGTACGACCTGCCCGGAGGTGGCAAGCGTCTGGTCCAAGATGCCGAAGGGTATGTCGCCACCATCGTGAACGGTGCGATCGTGGCCCACCACGACCAACCGACGGGAGCCTTGCCCGGCCGCCTGGTCTGAGTGGCGTCGGGTCAGTCGTGGGGCAGGTCTGTGGCTGGGTCCTGCGAAGCACCCTGTGCGCATACACTAGCAATGTGGATACCGGAGAGGATGGGGGCGCGCCGGCGGAGTTGACCGTCGATGAGTTGGCCCGGGCGGCGGGCACGGTGGTGTCGACCGTTCGGCTCTACCAGAACAAGGGGTTGTTGCCGCCGCCGCGCAAGCGAGGCCGGGTCGGCTATTACGGGTCAGGACACCTTGATCGGTTGCGAGCCATCGCCGGGCTGCAGGAGCGTGGGTTCTCCCTGGCCGGCATCAGGGAACTTTTCGATGGTCTCGAGAGTGGAGAGAGTCTGGGCGCCATGGTGGGTCTGGGCCTTGAACGCTCGCTGTGGTCCGTCGAAACGCCGCAGACCATGACCCTGGCCGAGCTGGCGGCAAAGCTGCCGACGGTGGAGTTCACCCCGGCCTTGCTGCGCCGGGCCGTGGAGTTGGGCCTCATGGATCTCTCTGGTGACGGCGCCAGCGTCATCGTGCATCGCCCCTCGATGCTCCACATCGGGAGCGAGCTGGCGGCGTTGGGGGTACCGGCAGGGGATATCCTGGATCACTACGAGCAGCTGCAAATGGAGACCGATGCCATCGCGGCGCGGTTCACGGCACTGTTCCGGCGTCGCATGTGGAAGCCGTTCGTTACCCGGGGCATGTCCGCTGCACAGGTCCCCGCTCTGGTGGAAAGGTTGGAGAAACTCGGCCCGCTCGCAGAAGCGGTGACGACGGCCTCTCTGCGCTACTCCTTGCAGCGGGCGGCGGAGGCATTTCTCAGCGCCGAGGCCCAGCGGTTGGGTGTGGCCATCCCAAGACCAGCTGGTGCCCCACTCGCTGAGCCGGATTGACCGACAGCCCCACGGCGCGCCGGGACGATCCGTTGGAGCGAGTTCCTCAGGTGTCGATCTTGTACAGATCGGCGGCGTTGTCGTGAAGGATCTTCCGTTGTACGTCAGCGGGGAGCAAGGCCAGCTTCTCCTTGGTGCGGGTGCCGCTGTCGGGATAGAGGCAGGTGGGGTGAGGGAAGTCCGTTTCCCACATCACCCGGTCGGCCCCGAGGTAGTCAATGGCGGGGCCCAACATGGCGGACTCGAACCAGAACGTGGAGTAGATCTGACGTTTGAAGTATTCCGAGGGCCTGAGCGGCAACTTCTTGAGGTACTCAGGGGCGGTCTCGCCGGCCTGGTAGTCAAGGGACTCCAAGAAGAACGGGATCCAGCCCACACCTGACTCTACGGACACCACCCGCAGCCCGGGGTGACGTTCGAAGATGTCGGTGAACAGCAGGTTCGCCATCCAGCGGGCGTTGCCCAGGAACAGACTGGTGCCGCCGATGGTGATCTTGAGCTCACCGGGCCATGAGGGGTACGGCACCCGACCGAACCAATCCAGATCACCCTGGCTGGCCCCGATGTGAAAGTTGATGGGCAGGTCCAATCCTTCGGCCGTTTCCCACAGCGGTTCCCAGACCGGCTGCGCATAGTCAGCCATCCCCGAATCATGGGGGTTGGAACACGTGACGATGCCCCGCAGACCCATGCTCTTGGCCCGCTCCATCTCGCGGGCGCTGGCGATGGCATCCCACCACGGCACCATGGCCATGGGCAGCAAGCGGTTGCCGGAGCTGGCTTGGATCTCCGCCATGTAGTCATTGTAGATCTCTACACAGGCCACCCGCAGACCCTCGTCGCGGACCTTCATGAAGTTCTGGCTACCGAAGCCGGCCACGTTGGGATAGATGGTGGCGGCATGAATCCCGAGCGAATCCATCATCTTCAGTCGGGCGTCCACATCGAGGCATGCCTGGTGGACATCAGCGTTGGTATACCCGAGGAAGTCGAGCCCGTAGATCTTGGCACCGTTGGGAGCGATGGCGCTGGTGGCGTGGGCCGGGCCGATGACGGTGTCGCCGTCCACCACCCACCGTCGCTTGCCGCCGATGGTCTTCACCTGCGGAACCAGGTCTCGGTAGGCGGCGGGGGCCCGAGAGGTCCACAGGTCCTCAGGTTCGGACCAGTGCGTGTCGCTGTCGATCACCTGCAACTCGTCGTAGAGCGCTTGTGCCATTTGGGAACCCCCTCGGTTGTGTGATCCCCACACGTTATTGCGTGGTGTGGAGGTCCGCGAGATCTGCGGCCCGGCGGCCCGCGGCCCAGCCCCCGGCGTGGACCTGGCGGGGCCCCATGGCCACAGTGGCCGGGAACAGCCGCTTGGTGGCGCGGGTCACCGCCTCACGCCGCGTTGTCAGGATGGGCACCAGGTCGGCGCCGTATCTCGCTTGGCCCGCGTCCCTGGCACGTCGGTGAACCTGGCCCAGCCGCTCGCCGATGCGCTGGGCGTATGCGATGTAGAAGGCACGCCGAAACGACGGCGAGCGGTTGTCTGCAGCCAGCCGGGAGACGCTGGTGGCGGCCCGGTTGGCCTGAATCAGCAGTGACGTGAACAACAGCTCGATGAGGTCCCCATCCAGCGGGAAACCCACGACAGTGGCCATGGAGTGCTCCTCGCTCCACACCACCTGGCTGTTGTTCAGCTCCGCCAGCTGACCCAGCAGCATGCACTTCTCATTGGCATAGGGGTTGTCGATGTGAACCCGTCGTGGCAGCACCCCCAGACCAAGATCGGGTGGTCGTTGGGCGGCGAGCACGGCGGCGTCGATGGCGTGGCGGCTCATGAGATCCTGGGCCTTGGCGGTGAAGGCTTCGGCTTCGGCGGTGAAGGACGTTGATTCGGCCTTGGCTAACAATGCCCGGATGGTACCCAGCAGCTTGGCTGTACTGACAGCACTGGCTGCATCAGTGTCGGTACCGGCCTCGGCCATCGAAGTGCGGATGTTGTCGAGCCGACCGGGTTCCGCGGCGAGGGGCCTCGGGGCATGCGGTGACCGCCCCCATATCGACGGGGGATCATCGAGAGCGGACAGCGGGGTGAGTCCGCCGAGCAGGTTCACCAGCTTCAGCGCCCACTCCAGCGTCTCCGTCACCCCGATGGCTTCGGACTGGCGCCAACGGCTGAGGAAGGTGACGCCGGTTTGATTACCTGGAGCAACGGGGATGGCCAAGGCGTTGAGCTGGGCGAGCCAGCGTTGCGGCATCTGACCGAGATCGACATCGGGCGCTGTCGGTTCGGGGGGGTGCGCCGGCGATTCCGCCGAAGTCTGTTTGCCGCGGTCCGCCACCCAGGCCCTGATCGTTGCCACCACCAAACGGGTGCTGCGGGCATTGGCCTCACGCCGCACAACGTGCACGACATCGAGCGGCTGCCAGCCTTGCTCCCACTGCCGTCCCACGAGACGGAGCAGGTCCCCGGCCACGGCGGCTTCGGGCCGATGGGCGCCCGGTTCCTCGCGGCCGTCGAGATCAACGAGCGCGTCCACCGCCGCGAGGAACCGCGTGCCTGCCGGCTCGGATCCGAGAGCGAGCAGGGCCTGCTCGATCAGCGCCGTCAGCGGCTCTCCGGGAGATAGGACATTGGCGGGGTCAGCGTCGGGCTCACCGGGAGGGTTGGGTCCGGTTGGCCGGCCCGCTCGCCTACCCACCCGGGCATCCTCCACGCACGACCCAGACCGACGTGATGGTTGCGGGCATCTCCCGCTCAGGCTACCGCTGGGCGTCGGGGGTGACGTTCACCGAGCTGCGCGAGTGCGGCGGCGGCGATGTCGATGGCCACGATCGACGCGTCGTCCTCACCGATGAGGTTCGGGATGAGCGACGACGGCCGGCGCCGGCGCCGACCGTCTGCTCGGGTGTCGACACGCGAGGCACGAGTTCGAGTCAGGTGCGCGATGACTCCTCGACCAGTTCAGCTCGTCATACCGCTTGGTCGACCAGGTCTCGTCCCAACGCCGTTGCTCGATGCTCACGGGTGCGACAGTACCGGGCTGGGTCGGACCGGTTTCGAAACTCCTGCGAAACTCTCGGCCTTGTCTGGGCAAGGGTGCCGGCGATGCACGAGGATTGGCACATGACGCGCGTCGAACTGCTCGACCAACACTCCGCACCACTGAGTGCACGGGCATATTTCAGTGGTGGTGATCCAGGTCCCATCGTCGCCGCGCTGGCACAGGTGCCCGAGCTGCTGGGTCCGACGCTCGGATTCGTCGGTCCTGCGCTGGGTGCGGGGGCAGTCGGTCTTCGTGCCAAGGAGTTTGCGATCCTGCGCACCAGTGCTCTCCAAGGTTGTCAGTACTGCGTTCACGCGCACACGTCGGTCGCGCTGGACGTGGGCCTCACAGCGGCCGAGATCCACTCGCTCCGCGGCGAGATCGCGTTGGAGACCGGCTTCCCAGCCATGGCCGACCGCGTACTGATCGGGTGGATCGACGCATTGGCGGGTGCAACGGGCCCGGTGCCGGACGACGTCTGGACGGCATCTCGCGAGCACTGGTCGGAACACACGCTCGTCGAGATCGCGGTCACGGTCGGCGCTACCATGTTCCTCAACCGCTTTGCCACCGCTCTGCAGCTGCCGACCTCGGCCGAGGTACTTGATCGTCTCAACCAGGCGGGGTTCGCATGAGTGCATCGTTGAGCCATTCGGTGGGCCCCGTCGCAGCGGCTGTTGCGTCGGGTGAGATGCCGGGCCGAGTCTGGTTGTACTCCAACTACCACTGCAACCTGTCGTGTTCGTACTGTCTCACCGAGTCGTCGCCACGGAGCGAGCGCCGCGAGCTGTCGTCGGAGCAGATGCTTGCCGTCGCTGTGCAGGCCAAGGAGCTGGGCTTCACCGCGCTCGGCATCACCGGCGGTGAGCCGTTCCTGTTGCCCTGGTTGCCCGAGACGGCGCGGGCCATGGCGGACGTGTTGCCGCTGGTGCTTCTGACGAACGGCACCCTTTTCGCCGGCGATCGCATCGAGCGGGCGCTGCCCCTGGCTCACCCGCAGGCGGCGCTGCAGATCTCTCTCGACTCCCACCTGCCCGATGTCAACGACATGGCCCGCGGTCCTGACAACTTTGTGAAGGTGGTCGACGCGGTGCCGCGGCTCCACGAGCGTGGCATCCGGGTGCGCATCGCCACCACGACCGGTGGTGATCTCGACAGCGCCGCGCTCGACCCGTTGCGATCGTTGGTCGCCTCGCTGGGTGTCGCGGCTGAGGATCATCTCATCCGCCCGATCGTGCGACGCGGGCGCGCCGACCAACAAAACCTGGGTGTCACGGCTGGAGCTCGTGACATCCCAAGCGAACTGACGGTTGCGGCTGCCGGCGCATTCTGGGGCAGCTTCGGTCCTACGGTTCGGGCCGGCCGACTCGACACGGATCTGTTGCTGACGCGCACGATCCTGCCGCTCGAGGTGCCGGCAATGGCGCTACTTGCGGCGCTCACCGGCCTCCCACCCGGGAACGATGCCTCGCTCGGCATTCGTTGAGCGTGATCCCGAGCGGGCCGGTCGGCCCCACCCGACATCATCAGAAGTCCTACGCGGTTGCCGATCGCGCGTGACGTCGGCGGATGCGGCCAAGCGCTGCCGGATGCTGGTGGCTCGTGCGCCACAGCGCAGCGCCCAGCTTGACGCGCCACTGATCGCGTTGGAGCGCACGTCCGTTCACCACGCTCCACTGTACGATCCGCCCCGCCCCGATGGTGAGACCGAGCGGAACGACGTGGCGTTGGACATGGCGAGACATTGCGACGCGCGGAGTCCTCAATCCTCGGAGGGTGTGGTCGGTCGCTGACCGGCGTGCTTGGCCACCAGGGCAGCAAAGAGCGCCAACCCTGTCCACACCGCAACATTCGTGCCGGTCGAGATCTTCTGAACAGCGCCGTCGTCGCGCAGGTAACTGTAGGTGGACTGCAGCAAGGCAATGACTGCCATCGCCGCCAGTAATCCGCTGCCGATCAAGGCGACGGCGACCCGTCGACCGGCGACGAGCAACAGCACGCCGGCGGCAATTGTGAGCAGCGCCCACAACGGGTTGAAGAACACGAACTTGAGCTCGGCGCGACGTACGAGCTTGCCGTCGGCGTTCGTGAAGCCTGCATCGCTGCCGAGCAACGCGACGGCGCGTCCCGAGAAGTCGATCGACCGTGACACCCAGAGTCCGAGTGCTCCGAGCACGATCGTCACGACACCGATGTTTCGCAGCGCTGGTCGGCCGCGGTGCTGTCGTCGCGTCGTGTCGACGGACATCGCTTCGTTGCCGGCGGCGGCCCAAAGCAGCAGGTGGAGGCCGAACATCAGCAGGTAGCTCCATGTCCACTCGTCGGCCTGCGGGTAGTAGATCACCGAGAGTCCGATGGGCACGGTCAGCGCCGCACCGGCGAGCGCAACCCAACGTGTGCGGTAGCCGACGAGCAGCAACGCGGCGACAGCGGTCTCACTGAGCAGCGTGAACCAGCCGAACGCCGTGAAGTTAGGTACGACGAGGTTGTCGAGAACCCATCTGAACGGTGCGAAGGGTGCGTTGTCGGCACCTGCCGCGATGTATTTGTACAACCCGCCGCCGTTGTTCTTGCCGAAGTCTCCGGGGACCTTCCAATGCAGGTTGGCCAGCCACATCAGTGCGGCGAGGATGCGTACCACGCCAATCGTGGCGCCCCGAGCACGGTCGTCGTGTGCGGCGAGGTTGCTCATCATCCGTGATCCCCTTTGTTTCTACGACGGCCACAGCCTGCCACCTCCAACACCAGCGCTGCCGCTGTGTCGCGATTGTTCAGGAGTGGTGCGCGTACTCAGCGATGATGGTCCGTAACGTGGCCCCCCTTGATCGCGTCGTTGCGAACACGGCATCCATGGTGACGGGCTCGTGTCCGTCGACGCCAGTACACGGTTTTGACCTGGTGACGGTCTCGCCGGGACGTCTACGACACGGTGGACCGGGCGAGTACCTCCGCTCGATCGACGAGGTTGCCGCCGAACTCGATCGTTGGCTGGCTAAAGGTCGCGAGTACGACAATGATCGCACGGGTACATGGGGCGGTCGTGGGAGCGGGCACGGCTGGCGAGACTGCCCAGTCCGCGAAAGCCCCTGCTACACGTTGAAGCGGAACTCGGTGACGTCACCGTCGACGAACTCGTAGTCCTTGCCTTCGACCCGGAGCTTGCCCACTTCTTTGGCTTTGGTCCAGCCGCCGAGCTTCAGCAGCTCATCCCATTGGATGACCTCGGCGCGGATGAAGCCGCGCTGGATGTCCGAATGGATCCTGCCGGCGCACTCTGGAGCTTTCGAGCCCAAGCGGAACGTCCAGGCGCGGCTTTCCTTATCCCCGGTGGTCAGGAACGTGCGCAGACCCAGCAGGTGATACGCCGAGCGGACCATGCGGAACAGCGCCCCTTCGCCCAGGCCGAAGCCTTCCAGCATCTCGGCCCGAACGGCTGGGTCCTCGATGGAGGCGGCCTCGGCCTCCAACTGCACGCACATGCCGATGACCTCGACGTTGTCCCCGGCGCTGCTCATCTCGGCCCGCACCCGATCCTCCACGGCACCGATCTGCTCCAACTCGCCTTCCCCGACGTTGACCACCACCAGCACCGGTCGGTTGGTCAACAAGAAGTGCGGCACCAACAACGCCCGCAGATCGCCCTTCAGGCCGGCCCGATACAGCGGGGTGCCGGCGGACAATGCGGCGTTGGCGGCTTCGAGTGCCTCCAGTTCCGGACCCAGGGTCTTGTCCATCTTGGACTGGCGTTGGGCCTGGTTGAGCCGCTTCTCGACGGTTTCCAGATCGGCCAGGGCCAGCTCCAACTCGACGATCCGCAGGTGTTCGATGGGATCGTCGGGGCCGGTCACGTCATCGTCGGCGAAGGCCCGCAGCACGAACACGATGGCGTCCACCTCGCGGATGTTGGCCAGGAACTTGTTGCCCAGGCCCTCACCCTTGGACGCCCCCTCCACCAGCCCGCCGATGTCCACCACCTGTACCGCGGCGTGCACGATGTTGCGGCTGCGGGACATTTCCGCCAACCGATCCAGCCGCTCGTCGGGCACCTTGGCCACCCCGACGTTGGGGTCCTTGGTGGCAAAGGCATACGGAGCGGCCAGCGCGCCGCCGCCGGTGAGGGCGTTGTACAGCGAACTCTTACCGGCGTTGGGCAGCCCGACCAGGCCAAATCGTTCCATAACGAAACGGGCAGGCTACTGCGGGGACTGCACTGGTCCGGGCCTGCTGACGTTCACCTGGGGCAAAGGCCCTGGTCGTAGTCGACCGTTACATCGGAGTTCGGCGCAACGCTGGTCTCGGCCGAGGGTGTCTGCGAGGTAACGGCGGTCTCGCCACAGGCCAAGGGGGACGTCGAGTTCACAGTTGCCTTGCCAAGCACCATGTTCAGGCCGGCACCTCCTAGCACCGCTTTCGCTCGTTCGACTGTGAGGCCGAACACAGACGGAACCGTCACCGCAGTGGTGGTCGTGGTCGTCGGGCGAGTGGTAGTGGTCGTTGTGGTCGTGGTGGTCGTGGTGGTGGTAGTCGGGCGCGTCGTGGTGGTGGTCGTGGTCGGGCGCGTGGTGGTTGTGGTGGTTGTGGTGGTGGTCGTCGATGGCGTCGGCTCGGCGGTCGTGGGAGCGGCGGTGGTGCCGGTCGGGGCGGCGGTGGTCTGCACCGGCACGGCGGTGGTGGCGGTGGTCGGCCCGGTGGCCGGCGCCGCGGTTGAAACCGTGGTGGGCAACCTGGTGGTTGTCGAAGCTGTGGTCGAGGATGCGGTTGGCGGCGTCACCAGAGGCTTGGCGCTGCTCGATGTGGTGGTCGTCTTGGGCGCGGGGCCGAAGCGGGTTCTGTCGGCATCGCCGTCGGTGCCGGCGGGACGTTCGAACAAGTCACCGGTGGCGGCGTCGTGGAGCACGAAGACCGTCACGTCCTTGGTGTGGGGGGTGACCCGCACCAGGCCGTCACTGTCGAAGTCCTTCCACGGATCGCCCTTGAAGCCAGGGTTGTCGACCGCCTTGGGCGCCAGCAGCGGGTTTCCGCAGGCACAGCGGGCCCGGGGCACGCCGCTTTGGTCGACCAACACCGCGGTGCCAGCCTGCAGCACCGATTGCAGCGGTAGCGCATCGCCGTCTCGGTAGCCGTGGTTGGTGACCCGGGTGTCGAGCCGCAACTGCACTGGGGTGAGGCTCCTGATGAAGGACGGGATCTGATCGAACGTGATCCCATGCACTGCAGCCCAGGCCCGCCCCTGGGCGCTGGTGTCGGCATCGGTGAGGAAGCGGATCATCTGCTCCCGATCACACAGGCTGTCGTTGAGGGTGCCGCCGTAGAGCCCGACCGTTCCTCCGGTCATGGACGCCGTGCCCTCCTGGCGATCCTCCGGCAGCAGATCCCGGGCCAGCACCACGGTGGGCACCGGGCTGCGCAGCTGATCGAGGAAAGGGTCCCGGCCCAGCGAGGAGGCGGCTTCGAGGAAGATCTCGCCCTTGGCGCCCTCGTTGCCACCACTCCCGGACGCGAACACGAAGATGCCGCCGCCCAAGACCACCACCGCGCTGAGAGCGGCGGTCAACAGCGGGGTCCGCAACAGGAAACGCCCCAGCTGTGCCAAGCCACCGGTTGCTGCCATCGTCTCGCTCCCCGCAATGTCTTCTGGGCATCACCCCACGACAGATTCTTTGACACTATTGGCACCGCGTTGTCCCTCAAGGAGCGGACGAGCGTCATTCCTGATACAGAAGTGACCCGCTGCGGCGTGGCTCAGAGGTCGGGCAGTTGGTCCCGGAGGGCGCCTTCCTCGATCTGGAGTTGGTCGTAGAGATCCTGGTTGCCGTCGATGCAGGCCTGCAGTCGCCGATAGAACGTGTCGATGAGCTTGCCCAACACGCCGTCGGTCCCGCCGCCGAAGCTGTTGAGCGCCGCGACCAGGCTCGCGGGGACCCGTGGCGTGGTGGGCGGTGGCGCCCCGAACGCGGTCTCGGCGTCGGTCAGGGCCTTGCGGCAGGCCGGGATCACCCGGTCGGCTCGGTTGCCGGTTCGCAGCAGAATTCCGTCGGTCCGATTGGCGAAGTCGGCGAACTCCCGGAGTGTCTGCCGGGCCGACTTGTTGGCCACGGTGGCGCTAACGGCGGACGTCGCAGGCGCGGAACCGCTCGACGTGACGCTGGTGGCGGTCTTGGCGTTGGCCGAGGAAGCGGGGGGATCGACCTCGTTCGAGTCGCGCAGCACCAGGTAACCGGCCAGCGCCACCAACCCCGCGAAGGCGCCCACCAGCACCCCGGCCAAGCGGCGGCGACCGGAACCGGACACCGGGGTGGGCTTGGCCAAGGCGGTGGAGGCAACGGCGAGGCGGTCTGACTCGATCTCGGTGGTGGAGCTGTCCGATGGCCGGCGCGCGGGCGTCGTCAGGCGTCCCGCTGACGTGGCAGGCGGCGTCACCGTGGCGAACCTCGACCCTGGTGGTGGCGGCATCGGCCCGGAGGGGGCCAGCGCCGCGGGTGCTTGCCGGGCCGGGTCCGGGCCACCGGCCTTCGGCGGATCGGAGGTCGCACCGCCACCGCTCGCCGGGGTGACAGCGGACCCGCGCTGGCGCTCCTGGCTCGGGGCCGCTGCGGCACGGTTCGCAGGAGCGGGCATCGGTGCCGGCGCCGGACGAGTGGCGGGGGCAGGGGCGGCGGGGGAAGGGGTGGCGGCACGGGTCAGCCGTGTCGGGCCAACGTCTGGTGGGGCAGGACGAGACGTGCGCGCTCTCGATGCGGGCTCTGTCGATGCGGGCCCCGTCAGCCGGGCGGTGGCCGTGGCCGTCGTCTGCGCTGGAACGGGAGCAGGGGGAGTGGGGCTGGCTGCAGCCGGCTCCGGACCCCGGTTGGTCAGCAACGCCGACTGCCGGCCGGGGTCCTCCGTCTGATCGGCCGGGGCGGCGCCGGCCCCGACCAGGGCCGCGCCCAGGGCCACCACGTGCTTGGGGTGGATGTCCAGCGCCACCGGACGGGCCAGTGCCGCGGACACCAGTTGCGCAACCAGCGGGATGCGTGAGCTGCCACCCACCAGCAGCACCGCGTGCAGATCCGCCGGTGTGAGCCCCGCCTCCTCCAGCGTGTGGGTCAGCGCGCTGATCGTGTACTGCAGCGTGGGGCGGATGAGAGCCTCAAACTCTGAGCGCACCACCCGGACTTCCTGGCGGTGGGCGCCCAGCCGTACGGCCACGGTGGTGTCCGTCTCCACCGAGAGGGCTTCTTTGGCGGCCACGCAGGCATTGCGCAGGGCCATGAGATCCGCGATCACCGGTGGGTCCTCGCTGGTGAGATCGACATCCGCCTCGACCAGTCCCAGCACGTGACGGAACAGCGCCTCGTCGAAGTCGATCCCGCCCAACCGCTCGACGCCACCGGGTTCACCGATGAGCCGGTAGCGGTTGCCGGCGTCCTGCAGGACGGCAACGTCGAACGTGCCGCCGCCCAGGTCGTAGACCGCCACCACCGCGCCATGAGGTGGTCGGTCATGCGCCGCGTAGGCCAGGGCCGCGGCCTCTGGTTCGCTGATGAACGTGACCCGGTCGGGGTTCTCACCGGCCAGGGAGACCGCAGCGCGCAGCACGTCGAGCTTGAACGGTCCCCAGTTGGCGGGGTGGCTCAAGGCCAAGCGGTGCGGGGCCACGCCGTAGCGTTCGGTGGCCAGGGCGATCGTGTACCGAAGGACCTCAGCGGTGAGGGCCTCGGCCGAGAACGGTGAGCCGCCCAGCAGCAGGGGCACGCTGTCACCCAGACGACGTTTGAATTCCCGGGCCGTGCGGGTGGGCTCGATGAGGGAGCGACGCTCAGCCGCCTCCCCGATCAGCGCCACGCCGTCGGCCCGGATCAGCACCATGGAGGGGATCGTTACGGCCCGCGACCCGAGCTCGAGCATGTGCCAACGGCCGCCGGCCCCGCCCCGCTCTTGGTCATGGCGCGGCTCGTCGAGCAGGTGTACCGCGGCGGCGGTGTAGGTGGTGCCGATGTCCACACCGAGGACATAGCGCGATGCCGCCGGTGGTTGGTCTGCGCCGGCCATCGACATCCGTCTAGCACACCGCGGCGCTGGACTGACTGTCGGAGCTAGGCGAAAGCGACCGAAAGTGCTGGTGGAGTGGCCAAGGTCTGGAACACCACACAGAATCGCTCGGTGAGCTTGGCCAACAACGCCCGCTGCTCGTCGGTGACCTCCTCAGCCAGATCGACGCGCAACCGGATCGAGGAGAACCCGACCGGGGCGTCCTTTGCCACGCTCAGGGTGCCGCGAAAGTCCAGGTCGCCCTCAGCGGTGAGGGTGGCGTCACCCACCTCGATGCCCAAAGATGTGGCCACCGCGCCCAACGTCACCCCCGCACAGGCCACCAGGGCCTGCAGCAGCATGTCCCCGGAACAGGCGGACAGCCCATCGCCACCGGTGGCCGGGTGCAGGCCTGCTTGGACCAGCGCCTGACCGGTGGGCACCGAGCAGGTGACGCCCTCGCCCACCCGCCCGGTTGCGGACAACGTGATCCTGGCCCCGTCCGGGTTCTGCTTGTAGCTCTCCTTGAGCGGGCCCTGGGCCTGGCTCAGCGCTTCCTGATCGATCATCGGTTACTCCTCCGCACAGCCGGCAGCGGGCTTGGTCCCGCCGTAGCCCGTGGGGCCGAACCCTACCGAAAATTGGCTGCTTTCCGACTTTCAGTAGGTCTACTGGCGTATGGCTAGTAGGCGTGCTTAACATGGACCCTGAGGGCAGGCAACGACGGATGGGAGCCCACAGGTGTTCGCCAACTTTCTGATCGGGTTACGAGAGGGCGTCGAGGCCTCACTGGTCGTGGGGATCCTGGTGGCGTACCTAGTGCGCACTAACCAGCGGCAGCTGCTTCCCCGCATCTGGACCGGTGTGGCCATCGCCGTCGGGGTGTCCCTGCTGTTCGGCGCGCTGTTGACCTTCGGGCCCAGGCAGCTGAGCTTCCGGTCCCAAGAGCTCATCGGCGGCACCATGTCGCTGGTGGCGGTGGGCTTTGTCAGCTGGATGATCTTCTGGATGGCCAAGGCCGCCCGCTCGCTGCGTGGTGAGCTCGAGGGGCGCCTGGCCCATGCCGCGGCCGCTGGTGGCATGAGCCTGGTGCTGGTGGCGGTCATGGCCGTGGGTCGGGAGGGCCTCGAGACGGCGTTGTTCGTGTGGGCTGCGGCCCGGGCCACCAGCTCCACCTCCGAACCGCTGATCGGCGCCGCGTTGGGTCTGGTCACCGCCGTCGTCCTGGGCGCTTCGATCTACCGGGGAGCGCTGAAGCTCAACATGGCGAAGTTCTTCGCCTGGACCGGCGGGTTCCTGGTGCTGGTGGCCGGCGGAGTGCTGTCCTACGGCATCCACGACCTGCAAGAGGCCGACGTCTTGCCGGGTCTCAACAACCTGGCCTTCAACGTGTCCGAGCAGGTCCCGCCCACCAGCTGGTACGGCACCCTTCTCAAGGGAACGGTCAACTTCTCGCCTGCCACCACCTGGCTCGAGGCCGTCGCTTGGACGCTCTACACCGTGCCCGTGATGTTCATGTTCGTGCGCATCGTGCGCCGACCGGCCCGTCGCGGCTCCGCCCGCCCCGCCGCCGGACCCCAAACCCGTCCAGTTCATCAGGAGCAGCTCGCGTGATGTCCCTTCTTTCCATTCAGCACCGTCAGTCCCGCCAGTCGCGCCGCGCGGTCGCGTGGGCCGTCCCGTTCGGCGCCGCGCTCGGCATTGGTGTCGGTGGCTGGGTGCGGGTCCGATGACAACGAGGAGAGCGCCAGCGGCGGTGGCGGTGCCAGCACCTCCATCGATGTGTCGAGCACAGCGGACGCCTGCACGTTGTCAGCGGCGGAAGCTCCTGCCGGCAAGGTCACCTTCACCGTCAAGAACGACGGTTCGGAGACCACCGAGTTCTACGTGTACGACGCTGCGGGCGAGAAGGTGATCTCCGAGGTCGAGAACATCGGCCCGGGGCTCAGCCGGGAGCTGTCGGTGGATTTGGACGCTGGCACGTATACCACCGCCTGCAAGCCCGGCATGAAGGGCGACGGCATCCGCGCCCCCTTCACCGCCACTGACGGCGCCACCGCGGACAGCGCTGTCACCGCCACCAGCAGTTAGTCACGCCAATCGAGGTCGCTGGTTTCCGCTGAACCGGCTCGCGATCAACCTCTGACCAGCTTCGATTCGGGGAACGACGTTTCATCAGGTGCTGAAAGGATCCTGTCAGCGCGGCGGGCCATGGTGCGGCTCTTCGATTGGTAGCTGAAGGGGGACACCGATGTCCGTCGAGGTTCGGTTGCTCGGGCCGATTGGGGCGTGGCTCGACGGGGCGCCGGTGGACTTGCGCGGTCCCCGCCAACGACGTCTGCTCGGTTGCCTGCGGGCGAGACGGCGGTTATGCCCTCGGTCTCGAGGCCGCCGCGGTCGATGCTCACCGCTTCGAGGCGCTGATCTCGTGTGATCGGGCCGCGGAGGCAGTCGCCGACCTTCGCTTCGCCGCGATGCGCCAGCCGCTGCGGGACCGGACCCATCGGTTGTTGATCGAGGCACTGCACACCAGCGGGCGGCAGGCCGAAGCGTTGCGGGTGTACCAGGACTTCCGCCGGCGCTTGGCGACCGACCTCGGGCTCGAGCCCAGCGAGGACATGCGGGCGTTGGAAGCGCGGGTGGCGGCGGACGCGCCGACCGGGACGGCCGTGGCGCGGGTGGCGGACACCCGTCCGGTGCGCGGCTACCTGCTCGGGGAACGCCTCGGTGATGGCGCCTTCGCCGTCGTGTACCGGGCCACGCGGCCCGCCGTCGGGCGCGAGGTCGCGGTGAAGGTGATCCGGCCCGAGCTGGCCAACCGGCCCACCTCGGTGCGGCTGCTCGATTCTGCGAGCGGTTCGGTTCTAAACACGCTTGCCCTGCAGAGCCCAATTGCTTCCGGCATTGTGCTGCCGCGGCCCATAACCGCGCTGGCCGTCAGGCCGGATGGCGGCCTCTGGATTATCGGCTCGAACTCGGCGATCGACGTCGCTCACCTCGACCTGGCAAGTGGCGCATGTTTTCAAGGCCAACGAACGCGGAGGCGTCATCAACGCGCGGTTCAGCGGTGATGGCTCGTTGTTGGCCACGCGGGGGACTGATGGCGCTATCTCGCTGCGCGATCCGCTCACGTATGCCGTGACACGCACGCTCGAGGGTGGTACCTCGGCGAATGACAACCTCTCCTACGGGCTCCACGTCAGCGCCGACGCCGAGTTTCTCCTGACCACGCGCGATGCCAAACCGCGTCTGTGGCACGTGCCCTCGGCGACGATCATCGGCACGTTCCCCCACGAGGCGGGGCTGGTGGCCAACGGCAACGACTACGGCGACGGCCTCCGGTTGACCTCCATCGTCGGAGACCACGTGTTGGTGTGGAACCTCGACGTCGACACCTGGCCCGAGATCGCCTGCCTCGCCGCCGGCCGGAACCTGACCGACGCCGAGTGGACCCAATTCGGCCCCCGCGACCATCCCAACCACGCCACCTGCGCCCAGTGGCCCGCTGACAGCGCTTCCACCGCTACCAGCGGTTAAAGGCCTTGGGCGGCGGATGTCCTCAGGACCGGAGGTCTCGCCACCGCCACGACGATTCGTCGAGGAGAAGTTCGGGGTCGCCGGTCCAGAGGGTGGCGTCTGAGGCGATGGCGAGCGCGGCGGCGAACGCGTCGGCGTACGCCATCGGGTGGTCTGCCTTGATTCGGGCGGCGTCGAGAACGAGCCGCTCGTCGGGGAGTCGAGCGTCGATCACATCGCGTAGATCCCGGACTGTTTCGGCGGCGGCGTCCTCGCCGTGGAGTCGTCGCAGGACGTAGTTAACCTCACCGAGGTTGATCCAGGACATCAACGGCTTCTCTCGGCCGAGCAGGTCGCTGACTTCCTCGGCCGCGGGGCTGGCGTCCTGCAGGTAGCGGAGAACCGCCCACGAGTCCAGGACTACCGTCACGTGGCAGCTTCGCGTGCCCGGTCGGCGGCCCGTTCACGCTCGAGCTCCTCAGTCATTGCCGAGTCCCGGAACCGTCCTCGGAGCGGCGGGCGATGGTTGGCGGCGCGGACGGCAACGTGGTCATCGTGGAGCCAAAAGTTGACCTCGTCGCCTGGTTCGATGCCGAGCTGGTCGCGCAACTCCTTGGGGATGACAACCTGTCCTTTGGCGCCGACGCGGTGAGTCATACCGTAAAGTATAACCAACGAGAATCGGCGGGCAATCGCATCGCGAGTGGGGTCGATAGCGTGGCGTCGATGACCGCCGGCGCAGCACAGGCGACGGTGTGGCGGCATCAGGGTCTGTTGGGCACAGCGGTGGAGATCCGCATCGAAGCCGCCCAACTCTCCGAAACCGCACCCGACGTCGAGCTCGCGGCGGAGCGGGTCCAGTCCGTGGTGGTGGCCGAGATGATCCGGCTGGAGTCGATGTTCAGCGTGTACGACTCCAAGAGCGAGTTGCGCCGATGGCGTGGTGGGGCCTTGGTCGATCACGAGGTGAGCGCCGAGCTGGCCGACCTGCTGATTGAAGCCGCCGCCTGGCACGCTCGCAGCGGCGGGGTGTTCAGCCCGGTTACCGGCGGCCTGGTCCGGCGCTGGCGGGCTGCGGAGGCCACGGGAAGCGTCCCGACTCCCGACGAGTTGCAGTCCCTCGCCGACACGGGACGACGGCTGCCGTTCGATCGGTCCGCTGCAGGTCTGATCGAACGGGTGGGGGACTGCCGGGACGTGGATCTCAACGCCATCGCCAAGGGCCGGGTGGTGGATCGGGCCTGCGCCGTGGCCTGGGCCGGCCGGGACCGCAGCGCCGGGCTGGCCAGCCTGATGGTTAACGCCGGTGGCGACCTGTGCCACGTCGGGGTCCGCTCAGCCCGGGTTGGGGTGGCTGACCCCCGGCGGCCGCATGACAACGCGGTGCCGATGTCGGTGGTGGGCGTGCGGAACGCGGCCGTGGCCACCAGCGGGCCCACCCGGCGGGGCTTCCGGGTCGGGGACCGTTGGTACGGCCATGTGATCGACCCTCGCAGCGGTCAACCGGTGGAAGGGCCGCTGTCAGCCAGCGTGTTGGCGGGGGACTGCACCACGGCTGATGCGGTGGCCACGGTGCTCAGCGTGCTGCCGCCACCGGACGGTTTGGCCTTCGTGGCCGGATTGGTGAACGTGGGTTGCTGCGTGTTGGAGGATTCCGGGCGTCTGTGGCGCAACGCGGTGTGGGAGGCGGCCGAGCTCAGGCCATGGTCGCCATGATGGCGGCCACGGTGAGGATGGCCCCCAGGGTGGCCACCGTCAGTGCCCGGCTGCGGCGTTTGCGCAGAAAGAACTGGAGGGTGAGCCCGGTGAAGGCCACCACCACCAACAGCCCGCCGGAGAGGTCGATGACCCACTTCCAGGCGCTACCGGTATCACGGCCCTTGTGCAGGTCGTTCATCACCGCAACCAGACCCTGCTGTTCCACCGCCAACGTGTACTGGCCGGTCTCAGCGCTGAAGTTGAGATCAGCGGCATAGCCCGGCGCCTTGTAGCTCAGCAATCCCACGTCCCCGGTGAGCCCGTACTCGGCGATGGTGCCCTTGACGTTGAGCTCGGCACGCAGATGTTCCGAGATGGCCAGGAAGTCCGTGTCCCCGACCGATGTCATACCGGACGGTAGGGTACCGTTCAGTGTGGTACGGTCCACCTCGTCACCGAAGACCCAATTGGGATGGTTGAGGGTGATGCCGGTGAGCCCGAAGAACAGCACGACCAAGAGCCCCAGCATCGAGGTGTAGACGTGCAACCAGCGGGCCCAATGATGGACCCGGTTCTTGGTGCTGCGGCGCACCGGCCGGGGCAATCGCTGGGCGGTGGCCACCCGTTGCCGCTCAGACATGGAGGCTCACGTCAAACATGGAGGCTCACCCGGGCATTGGTGAGTTCCCCGCTGTCCGCCAGCGGTTGGGCGAAGGTCCGGGCGCTCACCGCGACCTGCTCACGGATCAACTGGTAAGGGCCGTGTTCCCGGGAGGCTTCGATGCAGACGAAGTACGTACCGCTGGGTACGGTCTGGCCGTCAGGACCGTGACAGTCCCAGGCGAAGGAGTATGCACCGGCGGGTCGGGTGGCGGCGGAGATGGTGGCTGCGGTGGTTTCGGCGTTTGCGCTGAGCTCGTACCAGCGGCGCAGTTCTCGCAACCAGCGGGTGCCGTTGCCGGGCTGGATGTGCAATGCCAGGGTGTGCAGCAGTTCCCCGACGCCATCCTCGACCCATACCGCGACGTATGGGTTCAGTACCCGTCGCCCGCCCGCAGCCGGTGTGAACGTGAAGTCCACCACCATCTCGGCGCTCGCTGGCAGACCGCTCGGGTTGGTCGCGGGCGCCACGGGCGTGGTGGCGGCGCTGGTCGGTGCGGCGGTTGCCGATGGTGCGGCGGTGGGAGAAGATGCGGTGGGCGAAGATGCGGCGCTGGCGACGGTGCCCGTGGTGGAGGAGGAACCGACGGTCGTGGCGGTGCCGGCGGAACGGCCCCCGGTGGTGGGCCCGCCGGTGGCCCGGTCGGCGCCGCCGGCCAGGACCTCGGCGTCGCTCGGCCCACAGGCCAACCCGCTCAGCGTGGTCAGTCCAGTCAGACCGGCCAACCCGGCCAACCCGGTGCCCTTCAGGAACGCCCGGCGGGAGACACCGGCATAACGCGAACCGATTATCTCGGTCAGGGGGTGGTCGGGGAGCGGGTCCTGGTTGGCCATGTTCCTTGAGCTTTGGGTTCCTTGAGCTTTGGGTTCCTTGAGTCTTGGGTGCCTTGAGTTTGGGATGAGGGATGCAGCGAGGGCGGAGCATTGGGCTCCGCAGCAGTGTCCCAGCGGTGCCCGTCAGTCTGGGCAGGATATGTAAGAGTGCAGGAAGAGCACCGTCGAGCCCCGGGAAGACCTGCTCAGGATGTCAACGGCCCGTTGGTGGCCGCGGCATGGAGGACCTCCGTTGGCCAAGCGCAATCGAGCAGTGATCACGGCGGGCAACGCCCCATGTCCGTGTGGCTCCGGCCAAAACTACCGCCGATGCTGCGGTCCCTATCTCAGCGGCCAGCAGGACCCACCCACCGCTGAGGCCCTGATGCGGGCCCGGTACAGCGCCAACGTCGCCCACGATCGTGATTTTCTGATCCGCACCTGGCATCCCGACACGCTGCCGGAGTACACCACGGACCCCTCCGTGGCCTGGCTGGGTCTCGTGGTGGGGGCCCGGGAAGGTGGCCAGGCGCTGGACCGGACCGGCACCGTGACCTATCAGGTCCGCTACCGCCGCAACGGCGTGGTGGGCACTGTCAGCGAGCGTGGCGCGTTCGCCCGGGTCGGGGCCCGCTGGGTCTACGTGGGCGGTGAGGACGAACCGACGTGAGCGGACCCCGGGGGGCCGGTCACATCTTGTGCATGACCTCACGGGCCAGGCGCTCGGCGTAGGCATCCTGGTGGCCCATGGCCGGCAGGGTCACGATCTGGTCCACGCCGGCGTGGTGCATCTCACGCAGTTGTTCCACGCATTCCTCGGGCCGGCCCACCACGCAGGTGGCGCGCACCAGGTTCTCCGTCAGCAGCCGGACCTCATCGGGGTGCAGGTAGGTGCAATGCCCCTCGTGGATGCGGATGTGGCGCAGATGCTCCGGGGTACGTTCGATCATGGCGGTGTACTCCTCCCACACATCGAGCAGATGGCGGGGCGGGGTGCGGTTGTACTGACGGACCCCGTCGAACAGGTAGTGCATCCCGGCGATGATGAAGGGCCCGTGTTCAGCGATGACGCGCTCCGACAGGATCTCCTCACCGGGTTCCAGCATCACCACGTTGAGCAGGTTCACGATGGGGTAGCTGGGGCTGTTGACATCCACATCGGTACGGCCGGCGTCCAGCGCGGCCCGGCGCACCGTCTCCTTGGATCGGGCGATCTGACGCTCCTCGTTGGGCATGGACACGAACAGCCCATCGCCCAGCACCCCGGCCAGCGCCTGGGACTTGGGACCGAAACCCGAGACCACCATGGGAATTTTGTGTTCGAGGTTGACGAAACCCCGGTCGGCCATGAGCAGGCGGATGGGGGCAGTGACCCCGCGGAAGGTGTACTCCACCTCCTCACCGGCGAGGAGGCCGCGGATGGCTTTCATCTCATCGGCGTACTTCTTGATGGGCAACGGCTTGAGGTTCATGAACCGGTACGCCGAGTTGCCCGACCCGATGCCCAGCGTGACCCGGCCCGGCGCCAGCGTGGCCACCGAGGCAATGGAATGGGCGATGACCGGGGCGGCCCGGGTGCCGGCCACGGACACCCCGGTGGCCAGCTTGATGGTGCTGGTGCGCTCGGCCGCCAGGGCCATGTAGGCGTAGCAGTCGCCCCAGATCATCTGGCTGTCTGGCACCCAGATCATGTCGAAACCCAGGTTCTCGCAACGCTTGGCGAAGTCGACCTCGTCGAGCTTCGTGAGGACACACATCCCGAATTCCATGGCTGGTGACCCTAGCGGGAACCATCGCGCGCTGGCCCCGCGCCTGGGAGGTGCTGAAAGGCATTGACATGTGCACCAGGTCCGGCAGCCTCCCCGAGCCGGTTCGCGAATCCCCTGGTCGGAGCGTTCAGTACCGTTGGGTACGGCCCGGGACAGCGACCCAACTGCACATGTTCACCCGCTTGGACCGCCATGGGTGTCCGGAAACGGCCGCTGCCCAACCGCTACGGTGCGGCGCCATGGCTCAACCCTTGCGTTTCGGTGTGGTCCACGATTTCCGCTCTCCGCCGGGTTCGCCGGTGGGGCTGGTGGACATCTACGCCCAGACCCTGGAACAGGTCGAGCTGATCGATCAGCTTGGCCTGGATCTGGTTTGGTTCACCGAGCACCACTTCCTGGAGGACGGGCACCTGCCCAACTTCGTGCCGGTAGCCGGCGCGGTGGCGGCGCGCACCAAACGGGTCCGCATCTCCACTGACATCTGCTTGGCGCCGTTCACCCATCCGCTGCGACTGGCCGAGGACCTGGCGGTGTTGGACAACCTCTCCGGCGGCCGGATGGAGCTGGGTTTGGGGTTGGGGTACGCGGCCCATGAGTTCAAGGCGTTTGGCATTCCCCAGTCCCGCCGGGTGTCCCTCACCGAGGAGACCATCGAGATCCTGCGCTTGGCGTGGCAGGGGGAGCCGTTCAGTTTCCACGGCAAGCGCTATGACTTCGACAACGTGACGGTCACGCCCCGTACCGTTCAGTCTGGTGGTCCGCCGTTGTGGATCGCCGGGATGAGCGAGGCGTCCGCCGAACGTGCCGCCCGGTATGACACTCACCTGTTGCCGCAAGGGGCCCGGTCGGTGGTGCTGGACCCGTGGCGGAACCGGCTCACGGCGGATGGCCGCAACCCCGAGGACTATCGGGTGGGCATCATCCGATCCTGTTTCGTGACCGATGATCCCGAGCGCGACTGGGGCCCCATCAAGGCCGCCGAACGGTACCGGATGAGCGTCTACGCCCGCTTCTTCCAGGAGACCCCCGATCGTCTCAGCGCCTTCGATCGTGACCAGGTCAGCATCCCGCAAGGCTGGATCGTGGGCGACGTGCAGCATTGCGTGAGCGAGCTCACCGGCTTCATCGTGGAGTACGGGATCACCGACGTGGTCGGCTGGGGCGCCGCGCCGGGTCTGGCACCGTCCATGATGAACACCTCACTGGAGCGCTACGCCACCGAGGTGGTGCCCCGGGTGCGAGCCGCAGTGGATGCCGCCCGGGCCGCGGCGCGCTGAGAACTCCAGGAGAGCGGAGCAGGCGTGGCGTCAGTCGATCTGCAACACCTCGGGGCGGCGGATCAGCCACAGACCCAAGGACAGGATGCCGCCGGCGGCGACCACGATGACTGCGGAGTGCGGCCCCACCCGCTCGGCGATGACCCCCAACAGCAACATACCGAACGGTAGGGTGCCGATGGCCATGGAGAGCAGACCCATGGCCCGGCCCCGCATCTCGGGCGGATTGACCGACATCACCAGTGCCGTTTGCACCGAGGCGAACCCCGCAGCGCAGATGCCGGTGGCGACGAGTGCCGCCAACGCCACCAGGAACACATTCATGAAGGCGAACGCCACCAGGCAGGCCATTCCCAGGAACGAGCCGATCACGTAGATCCGGCCCCGGCGGGAGGGGTTGATCACCACCATCAGCAGTGATCCCACCAGCATGCCCAGACCGAATCCGCTGGCCAACACCCCCGTCAGCAGCGGACCCACGTCGAAGCGACGGGCCAGCACCGGGATCATCGGCATGAACGAGAAAAACAGAAAGTTCATGGCCGCGGTCACCCCCAACAACGACACGAACGGCCGGTTCGCCGGCAATGCCCGCACCCCGACGGCCAAGTCACGCCGCATCTCCCTCAGTACCATGCCCACCCCGCCGGGCTTGGTCGGAAGCGTTGGGCCCACGTCGCTGGGGCCGTCGGACATGTCGCTGTGGCCGTCAGACGTGTCGCTGGGTCCGGCCGTGTTCCCGCCGCCGGGTGCGGTCGGAACCTCCGGGCCCCCGGCCGCGACGCTGCCAGCCGCCACGGCCACTGCGGTACCACGGGACGGCTTCCCGCTGGAGGGCACGCTGGCCATGAGCAGGAAGCAACACAGGTACAGGCCGGCGACCACCGCGTAGGCCGAGCCGGCGCCGACCTCCTGGATGAGCGCCCCGCCGGTGAGCGAGCCGGCCATGTTGCCCGCGGACATCGACAGGGTTTCCAGCGCGATGGCGTTGCCGAAGAGCCGGTCACCGACCAGGTCGTTGATCAACGCCCGGCGGGTGGTCATGTCCACCACCTGGCCCAGGCCCACCGCGGCGGCGAACACGTAGAGCATGGCGGTGGGCAAGCGGTCCGTCGCCACCAGTAGGGACATGAGCGCCGCCAACGGCACCAGTGCCGCCAACTGTCGCAGCACCGTGCGGCGGCGGTCGAAGCGGTCCGACACCGCACCGGCCAACATCCCGCCCACGAACATCGGCAGGAAGAAACAGGTGGCCACCAACTGCACCAGAAACGGCGAGTCGGTCAGCTGGTTCATGAGGAAAGAGCCCAGGAAGATGGTCATCCATCGGGTAATGCTCCACAACGCGCCTGAACTGAAGATGCGGGGGTAATACCGCACCGACAACGCCGCCAGGGGCCCGGTGGGCAGCGGCGCCTCGGTCCCGTCCGCGGACGCCCCAGCTGCGGCCGCGCCGGCCCCGGACGTGCCAGCCGGGGACATACCTTCTGGTGGGGCCGGCGGGGGTCGGCCGAGGCGAGGGGCGCGCAGGCTCACGACGTGGTGTGCCCGACCTCGCGCAGCACCGCGGCCGTGTGTTCACCCACCGCCGGGGACGGCTTGGTGGTCCGCAGCGGGTTGCCCCTGAAGGTGATGGGGCTGTTGACCGAGCGGTAGGACTCACCGCCGGGGTTGCTGACCTGTACAAACCCGCCGGCGGCGTGCACCTGGGGGTCCTCGAGCACCTCGGGGAAGGTCTGGGCCGGGGCCCACCACACGTCATGGGCGGTGAAGCGCTCCTTCCAGTAGGACAACGGCTGGGAGCGGAAGGCCTCGTCGAACTCAGCGATGAGGGCGGCGCTGTTCTTGCGGCGGGTCTTGGCGTCCCCGAAGCGTTCGTCGGCGAGCAGCTCGGGACGTTCGATGGCCGCGGCCACGGTGGGGAAGTGGCGGTCCGCTTCGACCCCGATGAGCCAGAACCAGTGCCCATCGGCGCTCTCGTAGCAGTTGACCAGAGGGGTGGGCGAGGCCTCACGGGGCTTGGTGGACTCCAGCCGGCCGAAGGTCTCCTGCACCACCACCTGATGGCCAATGGCCCACAAACCGGTGCGCAACAACGACGTCTCCACGATGCGGCCCCTGCCGGTACGCCCCCGCTCCAGCAGGGCCGCCAACAACCCGGCGGTGGCGCTCAACCCGGTGTAATGGTCACCCAACCCGCCCCGCACCCCGACCGGGGCGGACGTGCGAGGCACCAGATCCCTGGCGATGCCGGTGCGGGCCCAGAAGGCACCGATGTCATAGCCCGGCAAACCGGCATCGGGCCCGTCCAGGCCGTAGCCGGTGATGGTGGTGACCACCAGGTTCGGGAACCGTTCGTGGACCTGCTGGGGGGACAGGCCGATGGCTTCGAGGGAGTTGGGCCGCATGTTGGTGAGGTACACGTCGGCGGTGGCGAGCATCTTGTCCATCGCCGCCCGCCCGTCCTCGGTGGCCAGATCCAGCGCCACAGAGCGCTTGCCCCGGTTGTCGAGTGCGAAACCGGGCACTGGCAGGTCCCCGTAACCCAACGAGCCGAAGATGTTGCGCTGGGGATCCCCCGCCGGTGGTTCGACCTTGATGACATCAGCCCCCCAGTCCGCCAGCAGCCCGCCCGCAGATGGCCCGGCGATCCACATGGTGAGCTCCACCACCCGGATACCGTTCAGTACCCCGACGTCATCGGCTGGTGTGTCCGCGGCTGGCTGATCGGTCATCGGTCCCCCTGGTTGTGGTGGTCGAGCGTTTCCGGCGCGGGCCTTGTGGCAGAGCGCCGCTGTGGTCCCCGAAGGCCGGTCCGGGCCCTGGGCGGGCACGCTAGCGTCCCGCCCACGTGCAGTTCCGGCCAGCGAGGCACCCGCACCCACCAGCCCGACCCACGACCCCAACCACGAGCGATGAAGGAGCCGGTCATGGCCGACAGCGCAGAAGCGGTACGCGACGGTGACGAGCTTGACTGGCCGGCGCTGCGGGCGTTTCTCCAGCAGGAGCTGCCCCAATTCGACGGCGCATTGGAGGTGGCGCAGTTCCCTGGCGGCAGCGCCAACCTCACGTACTTGTTGCGCCTGGGCGATCAGGAGCTGGTCTTGCGCCGACCTCCTTTCGGGACCATCGCGCCCGGGGCCCATGACATGAAGCGGGAATTCAAGGTGCTGTCCCGCCTGTGGCAACACTTGGACCGGGCGCCGCGGGCCTATGCCTTCTGCGATGACCACGCGGTGATCGGCTCGGACTTCTTCGTCATGGAGCGACGCCAGGGTGAGGTCATCCGGGACGAGATTCCCGCATCCATGTCCCAGCACCCCGAGGTCGGCCGTCGGGTGGGCTTCGCGGTGATCGACGCCTTCGCCGATCTGGCGTTGCTGGACCCGGCAGATGTGGGCCTGGCCGATCTAGGCAAACCGCAGGGTTTCGTGGAACGGCAGGTGCGGGGCTGGGCGGATCGATGGAGCCGGGTCTGCGAGCTGTGGGACGAGCCGTTGATGGTGCGGGTGGCGGAGGTGTTGGCTCAACGTCTGCCGGAACCACACCGGGTCTCGCTGGTGCACAACGACCCCAAGCTCGACAACTGCATGTTCGCTGCGGACAATCCCGATCGCGCCACCGCCATCTTCGATTGGGACATGACCACCGTGGGAGACCCGCTGGTGGATCTGGGCACGTTGCTCAACTACTGGCCGGACCCGTCGGACCCCCCGGGAGCGTGGCGGGGCCGAGAGGACTCCATGCGCGAGTTCGGCCTGCCTACCCGGGCGGAGGTGGTGGAGCGTTACGCCACCCGCACCGGGTTCGATTGCACCGAGGCGCAATGGTACGAGGCGTTCGCACAATGGAAGACCGCGGTGGTGGTGGCCCAGCTCCACCACCGCTGGCGCATGGGCAACTCCGCCAACCCCCGCCACGAAACCATCGGTGACGCCGTCCCCACCCTCGCCGCGTCCGCTGCGTTCCTGCTGGGAATCTGAGACCGAACCCGGACGCGGCGAGGGCCGGATCGGCGTACGACCCGGCCCTCGTGCGATTGACCGGCATTCGGCCCGGGCTCAGAATTCGGGGCGGTCTCCGAGGTCGGGAGACTCGGTGCGGGTGCGCTTGAGCTCCCAGAATCCCGGAACCCCCATGCATGCCATCATCCCGTCCCACAGTTGCAAGGACAGGTCCCGGTTGGGGACCCGGGTGATGACCGGCCCGAAGATGCCCACACGCTCACCGGCGGCGTTGTCGAAGGCGATGATGGGCGTACCCACCTCTTGCCCGACGATGGCCAGACCGGCGTCGTGGCCGGCGCGGACCACCTCGTCCCAGGATTCGTCCTCGAAGGCGGCGGCATGGCTGGTGGAGACGCCGCTCGCAGTGAGCACGTCTTCCATGGGGAAATCCAGATCCTTGTCGTGGTGGATGCGTGACGCCATCTCCCAGTACAGCCGCTCGATGGGGCCGTCTCCTTCGGTGGCTCGCACCGACTCCATGACCCGCAGCATCTTGTGGGTCTTGGTCAGCTTCTCGAAGAACGGGCTGTCAGGGGAGGGGCTGTTCTTCAACAGCAGGCTGATGGGGCGCCAGATCACCTTCACGCCACGAGCCGGTGCCACTTCTTCGACGACCCAACGGGCCGTCACCCAGCACCACGGTCAAATGGGGTCGACCCAGAACTCGATCTGCTCGACGTTGGTGGTCGGATCGGCCATGAAAGTGCCCCCTTGCGCGGATCAGCCCCGTCACCGTAGCCGGTCCGACGCTGTGAGGCCGGTGCGACGAGAGGTGACGGGGCCTTCCGAGGAGGGCGGATCAGGTGGGCAAGATGCGGGCCCGGGTCAGGAGGCGAGCAGCAGATGGGCGAAGGCCGATTCGACCTCTTCGGCGCCTTCGATGAGGGCCAGGCAGGAGCGCAACTCGGAGGCTCGCAGCATGGTCCGTCGGCCGCAAAGGGTGAGGGCGGCTTCGATCTCCAGGCGAACGGCGGGCTCGGTGGAGGTGGCGTAGAGATCAAGCAGGAGGTCAACGACCCGGCTCTGGGGGATGATGTCCTGAGCGTCGGCCAGGGTATGGAGAGCTTCGGTCGAGGCAGTGGTGTGGGTGGTGGTGGTGGGGCTCGTGGTCGTGGTGGGGGTGGGTTGGGTGTTCATCTTGCTGACCTCCTTCGGCGGATCGGATGTGCTGACCATACGATCGGCCCCAGCACCGCACGTCGGGAGGAACCCCTACCTGCAATCCCCCGAATAGGGGCTCTCCAATCCGTGCCGCCGCCCGTTGTGCTGTCAGCCGCCGGCCCGAAAGGCGTCCACGATGGCGCTACCGGTGGCGCTCCAGACCCCCGGCCATGACGTGATCTGATCGACAACCCGTTCGAGGGCGCCGATGCGGAACGGCTGTCCGATGAGCCACGGCCGCACCGTCAACACCAACACCCGGCCGCTGGCGGCGCCATCAGCGTGCAACCGGCGGGCGGCGTCGAGCACCAACTGCGCCCACCCGTCAACGGACATGCGGCGGTGCCAGAGGGCGAACTCATCGTCGCCCTCCAGGAACATGGGCAGCGCGGTGAGCTCACCCTCCGGCACCGTCATGGGGTAGGGCTGCTCGTCGTTGGGCCAGTCGCACAGGTAGCGCACCCCGGCTTCGGCCAACAGCGCCGGGGTGCGGGCGGACTCTGCCGCCTCGGGACTGAACCAACCCTGCGGTATGGTGCCGCTGACGGCCTGCAACGCCTGTAGGGACCGTGCGATGGTGGCCCGCTCGTCGGCTTCGCTCATGCGGCTGGTGATGAGCCGGCTGGCCGCCACGCCATGGCCCACCAACTCGGCGCCACGTTCCACGCAATGTCGGGCCAGCCACGGGTAATGCTCGGCGGTGAGGGCGTCCATCGCCACGGTGGGGGCAATGCCGGCGTGTTCCAGCGCGTCGAGCACCCGGAAGATCCCCACCCGATGGCCGTAGTCGCGTTGGGTCAGCCGCACGTAATCGGGTTGGGGCAACGGGAAGATGCCACCGGACGGCCGGCGCAGGCTGTAGCTGTCAGCCGGCGGCTCCCACTCGTAATGCTCCAGCAGGACCAGCACACACAACGCCAGCTGGTTGCCGTCGGGCCAGCGCAGCGGGGTGCGGGTTGGCAGCGCCGACCACCGATAATGGTCGTGATCCATGCCGTGTTGGCGTTCAGCGGGCATCCCGGCCTCCGTTGGCGTTCAGCGCCTCGGCATGGGCCACGAACCGGTCGTACGAATGTTCCAGAAAGTGGTTGGCGATGTCGCCGGCGGTGGTCTGCCACACCTGATCGTGGCCCAGCACGTAGTCGAAGATCTCCTCCAGGTGAGCGATCCGGTGCGGCATGCCCATCAGGTACGGATGGATGGCCAGGCACATGACCTGCCCCGAACGCTCGCCTTCCCGCCACAGCCGGTCGAACTGGGCCTTGGCCATGGCTACGAACTGGTCGGTGTCGAAATGATGCAGGAACACCGGGACATCGTTGAGCTCGGTGGTGTAGGGCACCGACACCAGCCGTCGTTGGGGTCCGCCCCGCACCGAGATGGGCACCGGCTGGTCATCGTGCATCCAGTCGGCGTGGTAGATCAACCCGGCCTCGGCCATCAGGTCCGGGGTGTGGGCGCTGTTGGACACCGCCGGGCCCAACATACCGAGCAGTTGGTCCCCGGTGTGGCGGCGCAGGCTGTCCACACAATCGCGGTAGAACTCGCGCTCGTCCTGTTCGCTGAGGGCGTGGAGATAGCGGGTGTTGTAGATGCCGTGGCTCATCACCTCCCAACCGCGCTCGGTCATGGCGGCACCAATCTCGGGGTAGTGGTCATAGACGGCCAGGTTCAATGACACCGTGGCCCGCACGTCAAAGCGATCGAAGGCCTCCAACATTCGCCAGAAGCCCACCCGGTTGCCGTAGTCCCGGTAGCCGTAGCCCTGCACCTCGGGCCAGGGCGTGCGGGGCCATGGGTTGCGCTGCGGGTCCCGGGGCGGCAGGTACTCGTAATGCTCCACATTGGGCGCCACCCAGAATGCCACCCGGGCGTTGTCAGGCCATTCGATGCGAGGCCGATCAATGCTCGGCAGGTAGTCCACCCGGTATGGTGCCAGTGCCATGACGCCTCGCCTTTCTTCGGGACCGGGCCGGTGTCGGCTGGAGATGAGCGGGACCGACCAGCTCGAAACCCGGTCGAATCGAGATCGAATTGGACTCTAATCCGGGCCACTTGTGCCGCGGGTTCGGTCGGGCTGACGAGCCGGCGTTCCTTGGTCCGGTGCTCGGCCTTGCCGGTACCGAGCGGCTGCCGGCCGTCAATCAGCGCTTGGACGCCCGGTTGCACGCGCTTGGCGCGGCCGGAAGCTGAACGGCGATGCCGTCAACTCCCACTCCTGCTCGTCTTGTGCTGAACTGCAGCCATGGCCACCTTTGTTCGTGACGACATCGAGTTGTACTACGAGGAGCACGGCAACGGGTTTCCCATCCTGCTGATCGCCCCGGGCGGCATGCGCTCGGAGGCCACGTTCTGGGAACGCACCCCGTGGAACCCCATCGAGCAGCTCTCGCCCCATTACCGGGTGATCGCCATGGACCAACGCAATGCCGGCCGCTCCAAAGCCCCGATCACCGCCGAGGATGGTTGGGAGACCTACACCAAGGACCAGTTGGCGCTGCTCGACCACCTGGCCGTGGACCGCTTCGCCGTGGCCGGCATGTGCATCGGCGGGTCCTACATCATGGCGTTGTGCGCCGCCGCCCCCCAGCGTGTGGCCGCCGGGATCGTGTTCCAGACCATCGGCCTGGATAACAACCGCCAGGCCTTCATCGACATGTTCGACAATTGGGCCGACGAGCTGCGCCCCCAACGAGCCGACGTGGACCCGGGTGCCTGGGCGCCGTTCCGGGACCGGATGTACGGCACCGACTTCCTGTTCACCGCCACCAAGGAAGACACGGCGCGATGCACGACCCCGCTGCTGGTGCTGTTGGGCAACGACCTCTACCACCCCGAATCCAGTTCACGGGATCTGGCGGCGCTGGCCCCTAACGCCACCCTCGTCGAGCACTGGAAAGAGCCTGAGCACCAGGACGGCGCCCGCAAGGCCATCGAGGAGTTCCTGGCCCAGCACGCCCACTGAGCCGGCCTCGGTCGGCGAGGCTCGCGACGGGGACCTGCTACCGTCGCCGGCCGTAGATCTCTGACGGTGCAGATCTCGAAGGTGCGACGGCAAGGGGTTCGGCATGGAGCGCGAGGCGTGGATCATTGATGCGGTGCGGTCGCCGCGGGGCAAGGGTCGTGACAGCGGGTCTCTCCATGGAGTCCATCCCCAGCGGATCCTGGCCCAGGTGCTCAATGGCCTGCGGGATCGCCACGGGTTCGACACCAAGGACGTCGATGACGTGATCATGGGCAACGGGTCAGGGTCCGGCGATCACGGCATGGACATCGCCCGCAACGCCGCTCTCGATGCCGGCTGGGATCTGGATGCTCCCGGCGTGACGCTCAACCGGTTCTGCGGCTCGGGGCAGCAGGCCGTCAACTTCGCCGCCATGGCCGTGCTGGCTGGGCACCAGGATCTGGTGGTGGGCGGCGGCATCGAGTCCATGTCCCGGCCCACGTCCTTGCACGTCGACGGCTTCACTGCCAACAACCGGCATCTACACGAGCTGTACCCCATGGTGGCCCAGGGGGTGTCTGCCGATCTCATTGCCACGATTGAGGGGTTCAGCCGCACCGAGTGTGACCAGGTGGGCGTGGACAGCCAGGCCCGTTGCGCGGTGGCCATCGCCGAGGGCCGCTTTGATCGCAGCCTCGTCACCATCCGCAACGATGATGGCTCGGTGGCGCTCGATCACGAGGAATGGCCCCGCCCCGGCTCAACGCTGGCCGACCTGGCCAAGCTCAGCCCCAGCTTCGAGAAACTGGGCGGTATGGTCCCCAAGGACAGCGACGCCAGCGTGGACGCCACCGCGCTGCGGGCCTATCCGCAGGTGGATCGCATCAACCACGTGCACCACGCCGGCAACTCCTCCGGGGTGGTCGACGGCGCGTCGGCGGTGCTCATCGCCTCGCCCGAGTACGCCCGGGCCCACGGGCTGAAGCCCCGGGCCAAGGTCATCATGAGCGCGGTGGCCGGCACCGACCCGGTGATCATGTTGACCGCCCCCGGGCCCGCCGCCACCCGTTGCGTGAAGAAGGCCGGGATGACCTTCGCCGACATCGATCTGTTTGAGATCAACGAGGCCTTCGCCGCCGTCATCCTGAAGTTCCTGCGGGACACCGGGGTGGATTGGAACAAGGTCAACGTCAACGGCGGGGCCATTGCCCTGGGCCACCCCATCGGCGCCACCGGCGGCATGCTGATCGGTACGCTCATCGACGAGCTGGAGCGCCAGGACAAGGAGACCGGCCTGGTCGCCATGTGCACCGGCGGCGGCATGGGCACCGCCACCATCATCCAGCGCGTCTGACGCCAGCCGGGTCCTGTGCTGCGTCACGAGGTGCGCGACCGGGGCTCGGGGTGGGCCTGGGGACACTTTCGGACAAGGCTCTGCCGCTCGTCGGTGACTTGTTCGACGCGCCGTGGCTGCTGCGCCACTTGCCGTCGACAAACCGGGCCTGTTGGTCCCCGGCGCTGTCCGAAAATGTCCCCAGTGGCGATCAGCGTCCGTGCGCTCCGGCCGCCGGAGGGGTCCATACGTGCACTTTGATATTGTTTCCTGTAGTTTCAGGGGGTGGAACTGCTGTCTGCTCGGGACGTTGATCCGTCCGAGCTGCGTCGGCTGAAACGAGCCGGAGGGGTCCGGCGGGTGGCCCGAGGGGTCTACGAGGTGGTCGATCCCGCGGCCGAGGACCGATCGCCGTCGGGAGAGGAGGCCCGATGGTTGCAGCAGCTGGCCGTCAAGCAACGCCAGGCGGGACCGGATGCGGTGGTTGCTCGTTCGGCGGCGGCAGCGCTGCGGGGTTGGGACGGGTTCGAGCCCCCGGTTCCAGTAGCGCTGAACGTGTCCCGCTCCTGCCGGCCCCGGGGTCCACACATCCATCGGCCGCGGCACATCGAACCGCCGACCACGATTGGATCGTTCCACGTGACCAGTCCGGCGCAGACGCTGTTGGAGCTCGGGGTGGGGCTGGTCGGACGGCGAGGCTCCCTCAACGATCCTCGGCCGCTCCGCCCCGACGAACTGGTTGAGCTGGCGCTCGAAGATGCCTTGCGTCAGCGGCTCACCAGCGAGGGCGAGTTGCTCACCCTGTTGGCCCGGGTGGACTGCCGTCATGAGGGCGCCGGAAGGCTGTTGCGGGTGTTGGAGCGACGGCCGTTCGGGGCACCGCCGACAGAGAGCTACCTCGAAACCCGTGGGGTGCAGGTGCTGCGCAACGGGGGTCTGCCGCCGGGTAGACGGCAGGTCGAGCTTCACGATGGGCGGGGAACGTACCTGCGCCGGGTGGACTTGCTGCTCGGCGAGCGCGTGGTCGTCGAGTTCGACGGCTTGGCCTACCACGGGCCCGAACGTGACCACGAGAACTGGAGTGTCCTGGCCGCGGCGGGGTACCGGGTGTTGGCGTTCACCTTCGCGCAAGTGACCCGTGAACCGGGACGGGTGGTGCGGCTGGTGGCTGATGCGTTGGAAGCCACCGCCGGATGACGCGAAGCTATCCGGCATGCGCCTCGGTATCACCGTCCCATTCCGTCCTGACCTTGTTGGGGATGCTGCTAGGCGGATCGACGCCGCCGGGTTCGACTCGGTGTGGTTGCCCGACGCCCACAATCGGGGCTTCTTGCTGCCCGACGCCTTCACCATGCTGGCCATGGTGAGCGCGTTGGCACCCCGTTTGGAGGTCGGTACCGCCGTCATGCAGGTGCCGTTGCGGGCGCCGTTGGAGTTGGCGCAACGGGTGGCCTCGCTCACCGTGGCTGCAGGCGGCAGGTTCTGCTTCGGAGTGGGCGCCGGCTCGACAGAGGCCGACCATGTGGGCATGGGCTTGGACTTCGCCGATCGCTTCGCTGCGTTTGATCGTTGCATGAGCGTGATCGATCGACTGTTGCCGCCCGAAGGTCAACGCGCACGCAATGGCGGTGGCGCAAGTGTGGATGGTTTGACGTTGGGGCGGTGGGATGGCGTGGCGATGAGGCCGGAGATCGTGGTGGGCGGGCGGCCTGGTGGACGGTGGTTCCGGCGGGCGGCCCGGTCGGCGGACCTGTTTCAAGGATGGATGGGCTCGATGCGCTCGGCAACACCTGATGAGCTCTGCGCCGGGCTGGCGGACTGGAGGGCCGCGGCCGGTGCCCGCCGGGCGCTGGTGTCGACCATACCGAATGGTAGGAAGGACCTGGCCGACGTGCTGGCGCAACTGGACCAAGCCGGTTTCGATGACGCCATCATCTTTGCCGACCGCCATGACGACGCCGAGTTGGCCCGGCTGCGGTCCCTGGTGGGCTGAGCGGGCAGGGACCGCAAGCTCGGCCAGCACCGTCACGTCAGAGCAGGAACGGGAACCACTCGCTCTCCACGCCCAGCAGGACCTTGCCGGCATCCTCGAAACGGGCGGATTGCAGGACCGCGTGTTGGGTGATGGTGTTGCCGTCACGGTAGAGACGTTCGAAACCAGCCTCGTCCCGCATGCCGGAGGTGCCCACTGCCTGATGCACCAAGTCCAGCGCCCGTTGCGCCGCCCGTGCGCCGTGGGCACCGGAGATCTGCAGGCGGGCCTTGTCCTTGGGGCCATACCGGCCGGTCTGGACGGCGTGGAGGGCCTGATCCATGGAGTCGCTGAGGTAACCCATGGCCGCCTCCAGATGTCCCAGGGCCTCCGCCGCTTGGGCCTGGACCAACGGGCGGGTGCGGATGGGTTGTTGGAAGAACGCCGGCACCTTGGTATCGGCCAGGACCAGCAGCTTCTCCAGCGCCGCCCGGGCAATACCCAGCGGTGTGGCGGCGTGGGCATGGACCCCATACCAGGGCGGCACCTGATAGAGCGGATGGGTGGCCCAGGCGGCCAACGGTGGCCGGTCGAAGAGGGAGACGGTGCGATTGGCCGGCACGAAAGCATCGGTGATGACCGCATCGTTGCTGCCGGTGGCCCGCATCCCCATGGTCCGCCAGGTCTCAACCACCTCGATATCAGCCGGGTCCACCATTGCGGTGATCAGATAGGGCATACCATTCGGTAGGGTCTGGGGTTGGCCGTCACGCAGCACGGCGGCACCGGTGAGGATCCAGCGGGCGTAGCTGACGCCGCTGACGAAGGCGTTGCGGTTGGTGACGCGGAACCCGCCATCCACCTCAACCGCGGACCCGGGGGGCCACAGGGCGCCGGCCAGCACGGCGTCGGGATCGGCGTAGATCTCCTCGCCGCCGTCGGACATCATGGCCGCCAGGCCCCCGACCGCGTCGCTCTGGTTCAGCACCCAGCCGGCGGAGCCATCGGCAGCGGAGATCTCCTCGAACACCTGATAGGCCTGCCGATGATCGGTTCCGAGGCCCCCGAACGCCTCCGGTACCCACATCCGGAACAGCCCCGCTTCCTGCATGGCGGCCACCACCTCCGGCGCCAGTTGGCGATCGTTCTCGCTGTGCCCCGCGTGGGCCTCAATCATCCCGCGAAGATCGCGGGCATTGCTCAACACATCCATCTTGTCCCCCTTCATGTCTGTCCCCTTCTTGTCGTCCCCTCCAATGGATTGTGGTGATCATGCCGAGAGCGAGCGTTGTCGGCAGCGTCAGGGGACCCAGACCGGGTGGGTACCGTTACCCAGGCGCACCGCTCAGCGCCGCTCGGCAACGGTCCTCCCAGCCGGCCATGCGCAGTTGGTCGGCGAGGGTGGTGGCCCGCTCGAACTGTGCGACGGCATCGGGTTGGCGTCTCTGCAACAGTGCCACCCGTCCCAGCCAGTAGCGGGCATGGACCTCGTAGGTGACCATACCGCTGGCACGGCAGGAGGTGAGGGCCTGCTGGAGGTGGGCTTCGGCCAGATCGGTTTGCCCCATGGTGAAGGCCAACATGCCGAGGTAGCGGGAGGCGGGCCCGTAACAGGCGAAGTGCAACAGGGCGACGTTCACGTCCTGCCACGGGGCCATGAGCCGATAGATCGCCGAGGCCCGGTCCTGGTCACGGACCGCCACCGCCGCGTCCGCCAAGTAGGAAGCGGTGATCGGCAGCAGATCGTCATCGGCGAGCAGCACCACGCCGTCCACCACGTGACGCTGCAGCTCGCTGCGAGCCTCAGCTTCCATGCCGAGCTCGGCGTAGGTCGCGGCCAGGCCCGGCCGCCACATCCCGGCCCGGTCGGGGTTGAGGCGCTGCATCACCCGCAGCAACGGCGCCACCTCCGCCAAGCGACCCTGCTCCCGGCGAATGGAGAACATCTGCAGCCCGTACATGCCATTGGCGTCGAGCCCTTCCATGCCCTCCGCCGCGGCCATGGCCTCGCCGGCGAGGGATTCGGCTCCGCTGAGCTCGCCTCGCAGCACGGCCAGGGTGGCAGTGGCGGACTGCGAGTGATGAAGCAGAAAGTGACTCCGGCGACGAGTTCCCTCGGTGAGGATGCGGGCGGCTTCGGCGGTGGCCTGATCGAGCCATCCGGCGATCATGAGGTTGGCCACCGTTCGACCGATCACCGTCGTTACCAGCAGGGGATCTCCGGTCCGAACCATGTGCGTCATTGCTGCCAGCGAGTCCTGAACTCGCTCCTCCGCCAGCTCATAGGGGAGCAACGTCGAGCGGATTGACGTGGCCAGTCCGATGGCCATGGGATCATCCAGCAGTTTTGCCTCGGCGAAGTCTCGCTCGAACACCTCCAGGTCCACCGCGGTGCGGCCACCGATGTAATACCGATAGCCAGTAGCCAGCATGCTCAGCTGGATTTTGCGAACGGGATCCTCGGATCGTACGGCCTCGATGTCCGCCAGGTTCTCGGCAGGCGGGTTCGGTCCGCCGGACACGTGCAGCAGGTAGAGATAGATCATGGCCCTGACTGACAGGTCCGTGTCGCCGCCCAGCCGAATGGCCTGGCGTAGCGCGGTAGCGGTCTCCTCGCTGTGAGACCCGGCGGCCAACAGCTCAGAGCCCAGGGCCAGCGCCACTTCAGCCCTGACTCCCACCGGCTCGTCGCCGGCCAGTTCCCCGGCCCGGCGGTAGGCCCGGGCCGCTTCGTCATGGTCGTGGGCCGCGGTGGCGACCCGTCCGGCGGCCAAGAGGTGGGCGACGGCGAGGTGGCGGCCGGCGACGTCCAGTGCAGCTTCGGCCCAATGCCAGGCCAGGCGGGCCAGCGAATCCGGGGCGATGGCTTCGTAAGCCCGGGCTAGCATTCCATGCAGCATGGTACGGCGGGTGGGGCGTACCTGTGCCGCCAGGTTCTCCCGAACCAATGCATGGCTGAACCGAAATCGATTGGGTCCCAGTTCCTCGACCAGCGCTGCGGTGACCGCCGCGTCGACCCAGATCAACGCGTCACTCGTGGCCGCACCCATGGCGTGGGCCACCAGCGCGAGATCGAACTCCAGGCCATCGAGGGCGGCGAGCTGCAGCAGGTCACGGGTTGACTGGTCGAGGCGGGCCACCCGGCGGCGCACCGCGGAATCCACATCATCGGAACGAGAAGCCCCACCGGCAAGCAGGGCCCTGACGAAGAACGGGTTGCCGGCGGTCTGGGCGTGGATCTGTGTTGCGTCCTCCGCCTGCACGTCAGGACCTACCAGTGTCGCCACATCTTGGGAGGACAGCCCACCCAGGTGCAACGCCATCGCACCACCGCGGGCCGTGGTCTCGTCGATGATCGAACGCAGCAGATCCGGGCACTCGGTGTCCCGTGCCGTGGCCAGCACGCACAGGCGACCTGAACCCACCTCCCGCAGCGCGAAGTTGACCAGCAGCACGGTGGTGTCCGTGGCCCAGTGCAGATCGTCGAGCACCAACAGGGTGGGGGCGGCAGTGGCGGCAGAACGCAGCCAGTTGCACACGGCCAGGAACAACCGGTCCTGCCCGCCCCCGATGGTCGGTCCGGTCAGTCCGGTCTCATTGGCGAAACGGTCAGGCACTCCGCTCGCTCGACCCCGATCAGGATCGAGGTCCAGACCTGACGGTATGGTTCCGGCCACCTCCGGGCACAACAGGGTCAGCTCCGTACGGGTTGGTAGGTCCAGGGCGGCGATGACGGGGTCGGAGCGTTGCACCCGCTCCCGCAGTGCCTGGGCCAGCGGCTGGTACGGCGTCTGCAAGGACTCGTCACAGCGGCCGAACAACACGTTCCAGCCGGCTCGGTGGCGAACGCCGGCCAACTGCGACGCCAGCGCGGTCTTGCCGATGCCGGGCTCACCCAGCAGCCAGACCACCCCGGATGCCGGACGCGCGGTGTCATCGATGACCGCCGCGGCCCGGGCCACCTCTTCGTGTCGGCCCAGGAAGGCTGCGGCGGCGCTGAGGGCCAGGCTGGGCGGCAGCGGCACTTCCTCCGGTGACGTTGTCTGCCACAGCACCTCATGGGCCGGCACCGGTTCCGGAAGGCCCTTGAGGTCCAACTCGCCGACGAAGACCAGCTGGTGGCCACCCCGCCCCCGGGCCAACAGCCGCACCAGGTCCGAGCACAGGATCTGGCCCCCACACGCCGCGGCTTCCAAGCGGGCCGCTTCCACGACCGGGGTGCCGAAGCAATCACCGGCCTCCCAGGACACGTCACCGGCGGACACCCCGATGCGTACCGCCAGCTCGGCCAGCCGGTCAATCCGGCGGTTGTGGGCTTCCACCGCCTGTTGGATGTGGACACAGGCGGTGAGCGCGGCGGAGGCAGATTCGAACGCCGCCAGCAGTCCGTCACCGCCGCCCTTGACCACTCGGCCGCCGTTGCTGGTGATCTTCTCGGTGAGCAGCGCGTCATGGACCCGGCGCAACTCGTCGGCCCGTTCTTCACCAAGGGCGGCGCGCAGTGCGGTGGAGCCCACCAGATCGGTGAACACGATGGTTGCGGTGGTTGCGCTGCCCGGGGCGGTGTTGGTGGTCACGGCGTACCGTCAAGTACGGCCTGGCTGCGACGGGCCACCCCGGTCAAACCGATTGGTATGGCGAGGTGCAGGGCGGCGTGGGATTCGGTGGCGGCGGTGTGGTGGTCTGCTCGGGCGGCGGCCACCCGGGCCAACCAGTAGTGGCCGTGCGCTTCGTAGGTGGGGGTGCCCATGGTGCGGCACTGCGCGAGTGCGTCCCGAACGTGCCGCTCCGCCAGGGACAGTTCGCCGGTGGTCAACGCCAGCATCCCCAGATACCGGTCCACCGGCCCGTAACAGGTGATCACGAAGGAGGCGATGTTCAGCCCCGACCAGGGACGGAGCCGTTCGTAGAGGGTGTGGGCCTTGGCGACGTCGCCCACCGCGGTGATGGCGTCCACCAGGTATGACAACGGCACCGCGGCCCGGGGGTCATCGGGCACGTCGATGACCTGGCCGATGATCAGCCGATCGAGCAAAGCCGCCGCCTCGGTGACCATGCCCAACTCGGCGTAGATGGCGGCCAGTCCCGGCTGCCACGCCTGGCCGGCAGGGGAGCGGGCCAGCAGCCTGATCATGGGGGCGATCTCACCCAGGCGGCCCTGTTCCCGCCGCAGCGAGAACATCTGGGTGCCGCTCACCCCGGACACGTCCACACCTTCGAGGCGGTCCTCCAGCCCCTGGGCTCGCTGCACTGCGGTCTCGGCCTGATCGAGGTGGCCGCGCAGCAGCGCCAGCGTGGACTGGGCCGTCCTCGTGACATGTTGCAGGAACGGGTCACGGCGGCGGGCGGCGGCTTCCTCCATCTTCGTCATGGTGGAGTCAAGCAGCGCCACGTCGCCCACGATCAGCAGGCGGTGGATCATGTGGCTGGCGACATTTTCCCAAACGGTGTCCTGGCGGCTCTCCGCTGGTACGTCGTTAGCGGCGAGCAAGTAGGTGATGGCCTCCTGCGCCTCGGCGTAGTCCAAGGCCTCGGCCAGGGCCAGGCGGGCCCAACGCATCGCCCACGGGTCAGCGCTGGCATCGGCCTGGCGAAGCGCGGCCCGGGCTTCTTGCACTCTCGTCAGGTTGGCGTTCCGCAGGCGAGGCTCCATACCCGGGCTGCTGGCGTTGGTGGCGAGCGCGGCTCTCGAGCTGCGCCAGGTCGGGCCCCCAGATGTAGTGGAAAAGGGCGCGGGCCCTGGCGGCCAATCGAACGTCCGCCGGTGGGTGGTCGACGAGATCTCGCATGGCCTGCACGGCGTTGGTCGTGGCCCGACCGAAGAATCCTCCCAGGAACATCGCTCCGGTGGCGGCGTCCAGGCGCAGTTCATCCAGACCCAGCAACGCGGCGAGGCGGGCCACGTCGAGGTAGATGGCTTCCGTGTCCGAACTGAAGGATCCACCGTTGAAGCGGGCGGTGGCCAGGGCGTACCCGACGCGGGCTCGTTGTTCGGTGGCGATGTCGCCCAGCAACGTCATGGCCCGGCCGAAGGCGCGCGCCGCGCCGTCGTGGTCGCCCACGGCCTCGGCGGCGGCACCGGCGGCGCTGAGCGCGGCGACGGCTCGTTCGGCGGAGTCGCGGTCCTCGGCGGCTTCGGACCAGTGGCGGGCCATCGCGGCCAGATCATCGGAGCGGAGGGCGTCATAGGCCAGCGCGATGCTGCGATGCACCAGCACCCGACGGGCCGGGCCAACCGCCTGGGCCAGCGCGTCACGCACCAGACCGTGAGCGAAGCGGAACCCGCCGCCCCCGATCTCCTCCACCAGTCCAGCACGCACCGCGCCCTCCAACCGGTCCAACAGCGCGGCGGGGGCCAGGTCGGTGGCCCGGGCCAGGATGCGACTGTCGAAATCCAGCCCGATGAGAGCCGCCACCCGCAAGGTGTCCTGCAAGGTGGTGCCCAGGCGGCCCACCCGCCGGCGGATGGCGGCGGTCAGGGTGTCGCCCTCAGCACCGGCGCTGAGCAATGCCCGCAGGAACAGGGGGTTCCCGGCGGTTCGGGCGTACAACTCTCCACTGTCGATCTGGCCGGCATGGCCGGGCTGGCCGGCGGACGGCAAGGTGGCATCGGCCAGCGCGCCCACCTCTGCCGCGTCCAAGCCCCTGAGGGAAACCTCCACACCGCCGGGCCGCAGCGTGGATTCGTCCATGATGGCCCGTAGCTCGTCGGGGCATTCGGTGTCACGGATGGTGATCAGGAACGCCACCCGACCGGTGCCCACCGTGCGGGCCAGGTAGTTGAGCAGGAGCAGGGTGGGGAAGGTGGCCCAGTGGGCATCGTCGATGATGACCAGCTGTGGCTGCAGCGTGGCCGACGCTGCCAGCCACGCCCGGGCCGCTTCGAACAGGCGATACTGATCGGGGGCGGGGGTGGCACCGAGCGCGGCGGTGATCCCCGGCAACCGCTGGCCCAGGTCAGCACACAGGTGCGCCAGCTCTGAGGCGCCCACCCCACCCAGCAGTTCGGTCAGCTCGCCGTCTGCGGTGTGGGCCACCAGATAGCGCAACGCCTCGGCAAAGGGTTGGTAGGGGACGGCGAGGCCTTCGTCGCAGCGTCCGAACAGCACGGACCACCCCTCAGCGTGCAGCATGGTGGCGATCTCGGTGGCCAGGCGGGTCTTGCCGATGCCGGGCTCGCCGGCCAGCCAGATCACGGTGGGCGCGGCCCGCTCGGTTTCGGCGCAGGTGAGACGGAGGCGCTGTTGTTCGGCCACGCGTCCGACGAAGGGGCCGGTGGTCACGGCCAGGGCCGGGGGAAGGGGCAGGGCGGCCTCGGCCGAGGCAGGGCCGGGTTCCTGCCAAGCGACGCGATAGGCGGGCAGGGGTTCCGGGAGGCCCTTCAGGTCGAGCTCGCCGATTGATGTCAGCTCGTGGCCGCCCCGGCCGCGGGCCATCATGCGCACCAGCTCGGAGCAGAGGATCTGGCCGCCCTCCGCTGCGGCTTCCAGGCGGGCGGCCTCCACCACCGGGGTGCCGAAGCAGTCACCGTCTTCCCACAGGACGTCGCCGGCGGACAGACCGATGCGTATGGAAAGCTCGGCGATGCGGTCCGATCGGCGGTTGTAGGCGGCGATGGCCTGTTGCATGGCGACGCTGGCGTTCAATGCCGCCGAAGCCGAATCGAACGCCGCCAGCAGGCCGTCACCGCCGCCCTTCACGACCCGACCGCCGTTGTTGGTGACCTTCTCGGTGAGCAGCGCGTCGTGCACCCGGCGCAGCTCGTCGGCCCGTTCCTCGCCGAGGGCGGCCCGCAGCGCGGTGGAGCCCACCAGGTCGGTGAACACGATGGTGGCAGTGGCGGCGGCAGCGTTGGTCTTCACCCCGTACCGGCCAGTATGTCTTGGCAGCGTCGGGCCACCCCGGCCAGACCGGTTGGTATGGCGAGGTCCAGCGCGGCTCCGGCGGAGGAAGCGGCGGCGTGGTGCTCGCCCCGGGCCGCGGCCACCCGGGCCAACCACTGGTGGCAGTGCGCGGCGTAGGTTTGGCTCCCCATCGCAACGCACTGGGCCAAGGCGTCCTGCAGGTGTCTCTCGGCCTCCGCCAGTTCGCCAGTGGTGAGCGCCAGCATGCCGAGGTAGCGATCCACCGGCCCGTAGCAGGCGATCACGAACGCCGCCACCGTCAAGCCGGACCATGGCACCAGCCGTTGGTAGAGCACCTCGGCCTTGGCCGCGTCGCGCACGCTCACGGTGGCGTCAACCAGGTAGGACAAGGACACCGCGGCTCGCGGATCATCAGGCAGGTCGATCACGTCGCCGATGATGATCTGGTCGAGTAGTTCCTGTGCCTCCGCGGTCATGTCGAGTTCGGCGTAGATCGCCGCCAGACCCGGTCGCCAGGCGGCGCCGGCTGCGCTGCGGGCCACGAAGCGCATCATCGGGGCGATCTCGCTCAGCCGGCCCTGCTCGCGGCGAAGGGCGAACATCTGCACGCCCGTCACCCCTGAGACGTCGGCGCCCTCGAGGCGTGCGGCGTGGATCTCGGCCAGTGCCGCAGCCTGCTCGGCGGCGGCCAGGTCCCCTCGAAGGAGGGCCAGCGTGCCCAGCGCGGTCGCGGCGACATGCTGTGCGAAGGGCGCCCGACCGCGATCTGCCGATGTCGCCAGCAGCTCGATCTGGTGCGCGGCCCCATCGATATCGCCAACGATCAACCGGCGATAGGCGAGGTTCGAGAGCGACAGCAGCGCGACCGAATCGGCGTGGAGATTGCGCAGGCCAGCGAGGCTGATCTCGGCGTGGGCAACTGCCTCCGTCGAGCGGGTGTAGGGAAGGTAGTGAACTCATGGCGTTGTGGGCCCAGCGAATGGCCCACTCATCTGTTGCCGCCTACGGCTTCCTCCAGCAGCGCTCTCGGCCTGGCGCAGTGCAGGGGCGTCGTCCATCATGTTGAAACGGTTGGCCCACAGCGCCCGGGTGCGGGCGGCCAGCTTTCGATCTTCAGAGGGATGTTCCGCCAGGCTTTGCAGCGCATCCGTCGCCGTGGCGGAGGGCATTCCCAGATGTCCACCAACAAGAACGGCGCCGAGGGTGGCATCCAGCTGCACCTCATCGAGACCGAGTCGGGCCGCTTGTTCGGCGCTGTCGAGGAACAGGTGCTCGGTCTCTGTGGTGTAGGACCCTGCGTTGAGCCGAGCTTGAGCCAGGGCCAAGCCGACGACGGCGCGACGCTCGGAGGGTTCCTGGTCCAGCAGCTCCACCGCCCGTTGGTACGCCAGCGCCGCGCTGCCGTGGTCGCTGGCCGCCTCAGCGGCGTCACCGGCGCGTTGCAGTGCGTTGATGGCGCGCTCGGTGCTGTGGGCGTCATCAGCGGCTGCGGACCAGTGTCGGGCCAGCGCCGCCTGATCGTCGGCTCGCAACACCTCGTAGGCCTCGGCCAGGGCCCGGTGTGCCAGGATCCGACGGGTGGGTCCCAGCGCTTCGACCAGGGCGTCACGCACCAGGCCGTGGGAGAAACGAAAGCCGTGCCCGCCCACCTCCCGGATCAACCCGGCCCGGCCGGCCTCCTCCAGCCGATCCAGCAGCGCCACCAGGGACAGATCACAGGCCCGACCCACCACCCGGGCGTCGAACTCCAACCCGGCCACCGCCCCCACCCGCAAACTCTCCTGCACGTTGGCGCTCAGCCGGGCGATGCGGCGACGAATGGCGGCCTGCACCGTGGCGCCCTCCTCGCCGGTGGTGAGCAGGGCCCGCACGAACAACGGGTTGCCGGCGGTTCGGGCGTGCAGTGACCCGGTGTCGGTGTTGACATGACCTCCGGCTCCGGCTCCGGCACTCGCGTCGGCGAGCAGTGCCACCTCCGCCGGCGCCAGACCGCTTAACAGCTGGTGCAGCCCACCGGGGCGCAGCGCGCTCTCGTCGATGATGGCACGCAGTTCGTCGGGGCACTCGGTGTCCCGCAGCGTGACTACGAACGCCACCCGGCCGTGCTCCAGGGTGCGGGCCAGGTAGTTGAGCAGCAGAAAGGTGGGGTTGGTGGCCCAGTGGGCATCGTCGATCACCAGAAGGATCGGCTGGCGGACCGAGGCGCTGGCCAACCAGCCCCGGACCGCCTCGAACAGCCGGAACTGATCGCTGCTGGCACCTTCGGGGCCGGAGCCGGACGGCAACCGTCGGGTCAGGTCGGCGCACAGGTGCGTCAACTCCGCAGCCGCATCGCCCAGCAGCTCACCCAGCTCGCGGTCATCGGTGTGGGCCACGAAATGGCGCAACGCCTCCGCGAACGGTTGGTAGGGGACAGCCAGCCCCTCATCGCAGCGGCCGAACAGCACCGCCCAACCATCTCGGTGCAGGCGGCTGGCGAGTTCGGACGCCAGCCGGGTCTTGCCGATGCCCGGCTCCCCGGCCAACCACACCACCGTGGGCGCCGACCGCCCGATGTCGGCCAAGGACGCGCCGATCGCGCTCAGCTCCGCAGCCCGGCCCACGAAGGACTCGGCCCCCGCCGCGGTCAGCGCCGGAGGCAGGGGCGGGTTGCTGCGGGCCGATTGGGCGTCTTCCCACTGCACCTCGTAGGCCGGGAGCGGCTCGGCCAGGCCCTTCAGCTCAAGCTCGCCGATGGAGACCAGCTCGTGACCGCCCCGTCCCCGGGCCATCAGGCGCACCAGGTCCGAGCAGAGGATCTGACCGCCCGTGGCCACCGTCTCCAACCGCGCCGCCTCTACGACCGGAGTGCCGTAACAGTCCCCGTCCTCCCACAGCACATCGCCAGCGGAGAGCCCGATACGCACGGACATCTCGGCAATGCGGTCGGCCCGACGGTTGTGGTGGGCGATGGCCTGTTGCATGGCCACCGCTGCACTCAACGCCGCCGAGGCCGATTCGAACGCCGCCAGCAGCCCATCGCCGCCGCCTTTGACGACCCTGCCGCCGTGGTCGGTAATCTGCTCGCCCAGCAAGGCGTCATGGACCCGTCGCAGCTCGTCGGCCCGAACTTCACCGAGGGACGCCCGCAGCGCGGTGGAGCCAACCAGGTCCGTGAACACGATGGTGGCCATGGCCGCGGTTCCGGTCATGGCCACCATCCTCGTCTGTCCTCGTCTGTCCTCGTCTGCCCCTGCCTGCGGACCGATCGCACCGTCGGCCCGCTGAAACGCCTAGACGGCCAGGTGCCCGGTGACTGATTGGCCGGTGAACATCATGGCGTTGCACTCGCCCACCTCGACCACGGAGTCGGCGGGGATGCCCAGCTCCTGGGCCTGGCGATACAAGGCCTCAGCATCAGGAGCCTCATACAAGCAGTAGGTCTTCTTCTTGTCCGCGGACAGGAAGCTGAACAGCCACCGTAGGTTGGCGTCGTTGTTGTATGCCTCAGTTGCATCAATCCCCTCTTGATCGAGCTGCAACTGATCGGCGAAGGTCCGCTCAATCACGAACAACGGCATAGGTGTCCTCCTCGACAGCGTTCACTCTAGCGCTACGACGGATGGGTGTGACCGGTGTCGCTGATTCGGTCCAATTCGGCATCTTTCGGTCCTGGGGGAGCGCGTGGGGATCCGGATCTGCCGGCCGGGTGTGGTTAGATCTGACTAGTTCGCGGGTTCACGAGCGCAACGGGGTACGGGGCGGGGGCCGATGGGTAGGACCACGACGATCGTGCAGGTTCGGGGTTCCCTCCAGGCCGCATCGTTCGGTCGCCTGGTCGCGGCCGCCCGGACCTGCTGGGAGCGGCCCGACGGCTGGGTGCTGGCATTCGACGGCGCTGGCGACGCGGTCCTGGCCTGCCTCGATTGGCTGGCGGACGGTCGAGCCCATACCGATCTGGCCACGGGCCCGTTGCCGGGGATCGGCGTCGCGGTGGGTGATGTCGCCGTGGGTGAGGTGGCCCTGGGTGACGTGGCCGTGGCCGATGTCGACCCCCACGCCAAGGAGGGGTTCGGTGGGTCCGCCGCCGGTGGGGTGTGGGCCAGCGCTGCGGAGCTGAGCCGCCTGGCCGACCCCGGGCAGATCGTGGCCAGCGAGGTCGTGCGGTTGCTGCTGGGCGATCGCGATGACGTGCTGGCCAGCCCACTTCCCGCTCACCCCGGTTGCTGGGAGCTCGCCGGGGTTCGGAAGGGGGGTCTGGGCCTGGCATTGCCGGCGGCGTTGTCGGTGGCCCATGGGTTGCCGTTGATCGAGCCCACCGAGGCCTGGACGGTGCTGGAGGACGCTGTTGCGGTCGCCGCGGATGGTCGCAGTCGCCATGTGTTCGTTGGTGGTGAGGCCGGATCGGGCAAGACCCGCCTGCTCGGCGAGTTGGCCCGGGCCCGACACGGGCAGGTGTCGGTGCTCTACGGCGCGGCGGCATCCGGCGCCCAAGCCCCCTTCCTCCCGTTTCTGGAAGCCCTGCGGCCAGCGCTGGAAGGGCTGGGAGCGGAACGGCTGAGCCGGTTGCTGGCACCGGACACGGTGGCCGCGTTGCGCCGGATCCTCCCGGTCCCGATCATGCCTGCTGTCTCCGCGGTGTTTGCTGGGCCCGCCACCGCATCGATCCATACCAAACCGTATGGGATGGACGGCGCCGGGTCCCGCCCGCTCGAGGTTGGGGGAGATCCGCCCGATCCGTCCTCTGATCCCGAGACCGATCGCTATTGGGCGTTCGAGGCCACGGTGGATCTGCTCAACGGAATCGGCAGCGAGCGTCCGGTCCTGCTGGCACTTGACGATGTGCACTGGGCGGATCCGTCGAGCGTGGCGCTGCTCGAACACCTCTTGCGATCGTCCCGGCTGCGGGCGGTGACCATCGTGGTCGCCTATCGCAACACCTCGGCGGACCACAGTGAGGCCTTTGCGGCGGCGCTGGGCGAATCCGGGCGCATCCCGTCGGTGCGCCGCTGCGTGCTCCAACCGCTTACGGCGCAGGGCGTGGCATCCTTCTTGTCTCGCGCCGCCCGTCGGTCCGAACTGCCACCGGTGCTTGAATCCCTGGCGGCCAAGCTGACGGAGACCACCGGTGGCAACCCGTTCCTGCTCACCGAATCCTGGCGCCATCTGGTTGATTCGAAGCGGGTTTCGCTCCAGGGTGGGCGTTGGGTGCTCGCCGACGAACCGCTCGATAGCCCGCGTTCGGTACGGGAGTTGACCGAGCGGCGTCTCTCCTTGCTGTCCGATGTCGGGCGGGTGCTCATCGAGTTGGCGGCGTGCGCGGGGCCCCGGTTCGAGGTGACCATGGTGGGCGCCGCGGCTGAGCAAAGCATTGAGGTTGCCCTTGATCTGCTCAGCCGGGCGGCGGCGGTGGGTCTGGTGCGGCCCATCGGTCCGGGGCATTTCGAGTTCAGCCACTCGCTGATACGCCAAGCCATTGAGGAGGGGCAGGGCTCGGCGGACCGGCCCCGGCGCCATCGGGCTCTGGCCCAGGCCTACCAACGGCTGCGTCCGAACGATGATGTGCTGTTGGCCCATCACTTCGCCGCCGCCGCACCATTGCCTGAGTCCACAGCGGCCGCGGCTTACGCACTGAGCGCGGCGAACCGGCTGGTGCATACCGTGGCGTATGACCACGCGGTGGCGGTGTTGGACGAGGTGTTGGCGGTCACCCCCCACGGCCACGTGAGGCTCGAGCTCCTGGTCGCCGCGGCGCACGCCCGCTCTGTGGCCGGCGCCTCGGTGGATGCCACCCGCAACTGCGCCGAGGCGGTGGCCATCGCCCGCTCGATGGGTGACTATCGAGGTCTGGTCCGGGCGGCGTTGGTGATGGCCGAGGCCACCTGGCGGGGTGCGTTCCACGGCGGTGCGGCCGCGACCTTGCTGGGCGAGGCGCTGGAGTTGGCCACCGATCCCGTCGATCGGATCAAGCTTCAGGCCGGGCTCAGCGCGGCGCTGGCCCTGTCGGGCAAAGACGCCGAGAGCGCGGCCACCGCAGCGGTGGCGCTGCAGGCGGCGCGGCTGACCGAGCAGCCCCGTCTCATCCTCGACACCCTTCACAACGGCCTGTACGTCGGGCTGCGTCCCGAGCTGGTTCACCAGCAGCTGGCCAACGTACTCGAAGGTATTGAACTGGCCGACGTCCTGGGGGACGAGGAGAGCCGACTTCACCTGTGTGCCAAGGCGTTGCTTCGGCTGATGGTGGTCCCCGACGTGCCGTGCCTGGCCACCGAGGCGCGTCGACTCGATGAGCTCGCCGTCAAGGTCCGCCAGCCGTATTACTTGATGTTCCACAGCGGCATGCAGGCCACCATCGCTTTGTCTGAAGGCCGCTTCGAGGACACCGAAGCGGCCATCGAGCGGTACCAACATTGGGCTCAGGTCAACCAGCATCCCGAGGGCGGCTACGGCATCCAGATGTTCTCGCTGCGGCGCGAGCAGGGTCGTTTGCACGAGCTGCGGCCAATGTTGGAGTTGGCCGCCCGACTCGGTCAGGACCGGGCGGCGTGGGGTCCGGGTCTGGCGGCGGTGTACGCCGAGGTCGGCATGTTGGACGATGCCCGTCGCCTGCTCGACCGCATCCTGGAGGGACCATCGCCTCCCATCGCCATCGCCATCGCCATCGCCATCTCCGGCCGCGCCGAACCCGGCAGGTAGCGGCCACCCTGGCGCAGGCTCGGCCCCGTCTGCGGGCGGCCCTGACCGGCCGGGTGCGGGTTCCTCGGCTGGGGGTCCGATCGGTGCTGGGCGGGCTGGGCGGGATCGGGCCAATGCCCAGGCGGTGGTAGCGGATGACTCACTGCGCCCAGGGGTGTTGAGCTACCTGGCCGATGCCGCTTGGCTGACCGGCCATCGGGACGCCGCCGCGCTGGTCGCGGAACTCCTGGAACCCCACGCCGGGCTGTTGGTCTACGTCCCGGGGATCGCCTGCTACGGGTCCGCGGATCGTTACCTCGGCCGGGTTGCGGAGGTGCTGGGCCGGCGCGGTGCCGCTCGGTCCCATCTGGAGGAGGCGCTGAGCGTCGACCGCCGTACCGGTTGGGATGTCTGGATCGCCCATTCGAGCCTGGCGCTGGGCCAACACCTGTGGCGCATGGGATCCTCCGCCGAGCGCGCCAGGGCCGAGCGCATCGTCGCCGACGCCGCCACCATCGCCAACGCCCTCGGTATGGCGACGCTGGCCCAACGCTGTGCGGCGGCCCGAGCGTCGGCTCCCGGTGGTGCCATGGGGCCAGTGGCAGCAGCGGTGATCGACGACCGCGGTCTCACCCCGAAAGAGCACGAGGTCCTGGCGTTGTTGGCCCTTGGCCGTTCGAACCGTCAGATCGGCCTTGAGCTGCACAGCAGCATGCACACCGTGGCCAACCATGTCCGGGCCATCCTGGCCAAGACCGGCTGCGCCAACCGGACCGAGGCCGCCGGGTGGGCCCACGACCGGGGCCTGGCCCGCTGACCGCACGCCCGTCGCGACAACATACCGACTGATACGGTCCTGGGTTGGGCGGCATGCACGCTTCGTGGCCGACCAGGTGGAACGGGCATTGCGATCGGGCCGCCCGTCGGGGCCGGCGCCAGCAAGGCGCGCCCGGAAATGGGGACCACTGGAGTGATCACCGGTGTCAGCGACGCTGGAACCAGGGTTCGATGTCCATCTCCACGCCCTCGGTGAGATGGGCGGTCATGGAGTACATGCCAATGTGCAGCAGCAATTCGATGACTTGCCGTTCATCCAGGTGCGCCGCGGCCCGGGCCCAGGTGGCGTCGCTGATGCGCACCTGGGTGACGGACTCGCGGGCCAGGGCCACCACCGCCAGGCTCACCTCGTCAAACCGGTCGGTCTGGTGCGGAGGGTCAGCGGTGATGGCGCCGGTCTCGATGGCCTCGATCTGCTCCTGGGTCACACCCACGCCGAGCGCCAAGTTGGCGTGCTTGCCAAACTCGTAGTCGGCCCCTTTGGCCCGGCTCACCACCAGAATGGTCAGCTCCCGCAGCCGGGGGTCGAGCGTGGTGCCGTTTCGCAACTCGTTGGCCAGCTCCACAAAGCGCACCAACACCCCCGGCGAGTGGCCCACCGTGCCGTGGATGTTGATGCGAGGCCCGTCCCTGCCGGCCATGACGGCTTCGTAGTTGGCGCGGTGCGGTTCGGGCAGTTGGTCAAGGTCGACCGGGTCGATGCGGGCCATGCCCGGCACCCTACGCTCCTCACCCCGGCCCCGACCCGACCCCGCCCCGATGTCGCCCGACGGTCACGTCGACGTTCAGGCTGATGGCACTCCGCCGGCCTGCCTCTTCGTTGGCGCGTATCTGTGGTTGCGTCACCACTCTGCGAGTTTCGGCGAATCCATGTCGAATCGCCGAAAGCATTGGGGACACCTATCGCGAACCGGCTGGTGCGACCCGGCAGATCTTCGACGGATCGTGGCCTCATTCACCACGTCGCGTCGACGTTCTGGGTGGGTCAACAGGCCTGTCGCGCGATACATGTCCACATAGTGGTCGGTTCGGTGTCTTTCGCTGTCTTTCAGTTGCGGTCAGGACCGAACGTCAGCCTCGTGCACACGTCGGCGAACTCGTCGGCGTCGTCGCGGCCGGGGACGTACCACTTGTGGAACCAACTGGTCATGCCCAGCAAGGCCTGAGCCGCCAGCCGTGGTTCAACCGCTCCAAGGTGTCCGGCGTCGCTGGCCGCTTTGACCGCTTCGATGAAGTAGCGCAAGAGGCGCCGCTCTTTGGCCCGGATCTCCGCCTCGTAGCGTTCGTCGAGCGCCGGGCGGTCACCGAAAAAGACCATGAACATGCCGGGGTTGGCGGCAATGGTGTGGACCTGCTGGCGGATCAGCGCCCGCAGCCGCTCACCGGGGTCCGGCAGTGCCGCCAGCCCCGCCATGGTGTGCAGCGTGGTGCTGATGGCCCGGTCGAAGATCAGGTACAGCAGATGGGCCTTGGACGGCACGTAGTGGTACAGGCTGGCGCGTCCGACGCCGAGGGAGGCGGCCACGTCGTCGAGGTTGCCCTGATCGAAGCCGCGGGTCTTGAACACCTCGATGGCCACGTCGATGATCTCGGCCTGCTTGGCCAGATACGTTGCCGACGGCTGCTCCTGTCGGGGCCGGCCCCGCCTCTTCGGCTCCCGCGGGCCGGGGTGATCGGCCGGGTCGGGGCCAGTGTCGATGGCGCCATCCGCCGCCGGCGTGGGCTCGGTACCGGTTGACGTACCCAGCGGTACGTTCATCAGCGGAGGTTGGGCAGCGGGGTCCGAGCGGTGGCGGGGTCGGCCAGATCGGAGAACCCCTCCTCGGGGAACAGTTCGTCGTTGTGGCCGCAGTAGCCCAACGCCAGGAACAGGTAGGCATCGGCCAGGCGCAAGGCGTGGGCCACTCCCGGGGTCGGGGCTGACCGACGTTGCCGCAGCAGCTCGGCCCGCAACGCCAACAGGTCCTCCCGGGTCTGCTGCAGGGCCTCGGGAAACGCATCGGCGGGCACGGGGTCGGCCGGGTTGGCCTCGGGCTTGCTCATCGGGCCGCCTCCCGGGTGTCGAAGATGCGCTTGGTCTTCAGCTCGTAGCGGGGGAGCACACCGGGATCCAAGACCTCGACGCCGAGTCGCACGCCGAGGTTGCGCCGGAAATGCTCGTCGAGCTGCGCGGCCAGGGCCTCCTGATTGGCGCCGGCGGCGGCGGCTTCGACCTTGACCGTCATCTCGTCGAAGGTGGCCGGCCGGGCGATGTGCAGCTCGTAATGGTTGCTCAACCCCTCCACGCCGCCGATAAGGTTCTCCACTGCGGTGGGATAGATGTTGGTGCCGCGGATGGTCACCATGAAATCGGCCCGGCCCAGCACCACCCCCGGCAGGTGGGACCATGTCCAGCCGCAGCCGTGGTCGGGGTGATCGTCGCGCTGTACCAGATCGTGGCTGCGGTACTTGATGAACGGCTGGGAGAAGTGGGTGTAGCTGGTGATGATGTTCTCGCCCACCTGACCATCGAGCAACGGCGAACCGCTGTCGGGATCCGCGGTGTAGGTGTGGGCCACATCCTCAATGGTATGGACCCCACCGCCCCAGTCGGCGCAGCTCTGGGCCACGTGCATGGTCTCCCCGATGCCGTACCCGTCGATGACCTGCTCCAGGCCCCAACCGTCCATCAGGCTCCAGCGGGTGACCGGCACCGAAAACCCCGGTTCGCCGCCCCCGAGCAGGGTGCGTACCCCGGCGTCACGCAGGTCGTGGCCTTCGGAGCGGGCCACGTCGACCAGGTGCAGCAGGTAGGTGGGCGTACCGACCACGATGGTGGGCCGGTGTTGCAGGATTTGGCGAACCCGTTCAATGCTGGTGCAGCCACCACCGGCGAGAATGCGCAAGTTCAGGTTCCGGGCACCCCAGTAGATGCTCCAGAGACCGATCCACATGCCGAAGTTGAAGCACAGGTACATTGAGTCACCGGGGCGGATCCCGTGGTCCCACAACGAGTAGCAGTACTGGGTGGCACTGCGTTGCATCTCGAACTGGGTGAACCCCTCGTTCAGGAACCGACCGGTGGTGCCGGTGGTGTGGAAGTACATCTGGATCTCATCCGCCGGCAGCGCCAGACCACCGAAACCCGAGGGTTGCTGATCCTGATCGGCCAGGAAGTCCGGCTTGTCGGTAAAGGGCAGCCGATGATGGAAATCGTCCCAGCTCTTGATGTCTTCCGGTCTGACCCCGGCCTCATCGTAGATTCGCTGGTACAACGGGGAGTTGCGATAGGCCCAGCCGATGAGGTGTTGGATGCGCTCGAGGTGCCAGGCGTCGAGCACCTCGCGTGGTGCGGTCTGGGTGGGTTTGTTCCAGAATCGCTCGTCACCGAGTGGACGGAATGGCCGGGAAGCGGTGGCCATCAGCGGCTCTGCCATTCGGGCGGCCGGCGGGCCAGGAAGGCGGCCGTGCCCTCAGCGTGATCGGCGGTGGTCTTCAGCACGCTCTGACCCAAACGCTCAAGGCGGCGCCCGGTTTCATGATCCACGTCGGTGCAGGTGTTCAAGACCAACTTGGCCATCCCCAACGCCAGCGGCGCGAAGGCGGTCATCTCCTGGGCCAGTGCCACCGCAGCCTCCACCACGCCACCCGGTTCGCTCAGCGAGGTGGCCAAACCCAGCGACACGGCGTCCGCCGCGCTGATGGGTCGGCCCAGCATGACCAGTTCCTTGGCCCGGCCCAACCCGACGTAACTCACCAATCTTGAGCAGCCACCGGAACCGGGGATGAGCCCCACCTTGGCCTCGGGCATCACGAAGCGGGCGTCAGACGCCACCACCCGGAAGTCACACGACAGCGCCAGCTCGAACCCGCCGCCGGCGGCCACCCCGTTGACGGCGGCGATGACCGGCACCTCGATGGATTCCACCAGATCGAACACCGAGTGGATACCCCGGGCCACGGCACGGAAGCCCCGGGTGCCCAGCGCCGTGAGGTCGCCCATTTCCGACACGTCTTCGCCGGCGGAGAAGGCCCGGCCGGCCCCGGTGATGATCAGCACCCGGACCGCGGGGTCCATGGCCACCGCTTCCACCGCGTCACGCATCTCGCCGCGCATCTTGGCGTTCCAGGAGTTGAACTTCTCGGGGCGGTTGAGGGTGATGATGCGGATGCCGCCGTCGCGGTCCTCCGCCACCAGGTGCTCATAGCTCACTTGCTCAGCGCTCATTCGTCACTATCCCCCATGAGGATGGTGACGCCGGTGGCCACCACGGTGCCGGATTGGTTGTACACATCCACGCCATACTCCGCAGGATGGATGGTGAGCGTGTCGTCGGGGAACACCGGACCCCGCAACCGCAGATCGAGGTTCAACAGGGCATCGGCGCCGAGTTGCGCTATCAGCAGGTCGATGACGATGGTGGCGGTGAAGGGGCCGTGGACCACCGTGTCGGGCAACCCTGCAGCCTTGGCGAACGCCACGTCGAAGTGCACCGGGTTGTGGTCACCCACCGCGTCGCCGTAGTCCGCTATGCGCTCTCGGGTGATGGGCGCGGCGCTGGATTCCTGCAACGGCAGTCGGGTCATGAGGTCACCTCTACTGAAGGCAGCGCCCGCTCGATGAACGACGTGCGCTGCCGTTGGATCAAGGAACCGTGCTGGTCTCGGAACTCGGCCAGCACAGTGGCCAAATGAAGGGTGGTCTTGTCGAGGATGTCCTCGATGGTCACCGTCAGCCGCACGCGTTCGCCGACCCGGAAGGAACGGTGCCACTCATAGGACTGGCCGCCTTGCAACGCCCGGCTCAGGTCCATCTGCAACGGGCCAACCACGGAGTCCTGGCCGGCGGCGGTGGGTCCGAAGAACGGGGCCCGCAGCGCGCTCTCTCTGGCGGTGGGGGTGCCGATGGCCCGGGCCAGCGCTTCGATGCGCGCCTCCTCGACCACCAATTCGGTGTCCACCACCACCTGACCCAACAGGGAAAGGTCCATCAGAGGAACCGACGGTTGAGGCGATTGGACGGTACGTTGACGCCCAACTCCTCCAACAGCGGCCGGGTCTCATTGATGTACTGGCGCCGCAGATCGGCATTGGAGAGTTGTCGCAGTCCCCAGCGGACATAGGCATCGGAGAACGCGGAATCGGACCGGCCGAACATGTCCAGCGCCGCTGGCCACCACTTTTCGATCAACTCATTGGCCTGGGCCAGACCCTCTGGCGTGGAACAGATCAGCCGCAAGTTCCGCAATCCCAGGGTGGCGTGGAAGACCTCGTCCTTGTGCAGTTGCGGGGCCACGGCCATGAGCGGCTCATAGGGGACCCCTTCCCAGGTTTCGCCGATGTAGCAACCCACCCGGTCGATCAGCCCGTGGAAGTACGCCAGATCACAGAAGGTGTCGATGGGCAGACGTCGGTACGGCGGTGGTCCACCAGGCCACCCGTCACCCGCTCACGTTGGCGTCAATGGCGGCGACCATGCAGCTGCTGAGCGGCGGCCGCTTCGTGCTGGGTGTGGGACGGGGGCTGGGCGCGTGCTCAGCCCGTCCCTGGGCACCGCCAAGCCCACCTTGGCCAGCCTGGAGCACCTGGTCAACACCGTGCGGCGGCTGTGGGCGGGGGAGCGGATCACCGAGAGCGGACCGGCGGGGACCTTCCGGGGGATGCGCTTTTCCGACCTCCCACCGGCTCCGTACCCGCCCATCCTGCTCGGTACGGTCGGCCCACGGGGTTTGGCGTTGGCCGGTCGGGTGTTCGACGGTGTGATCCTGCACCCCTTCCTCACCACTGAGGCCGTGGCCCGAGCGACCGCCATGGTGCGGCTGGCGGCCCGGCAAGCCGGTCGGGACCCCGCTGCGGTGCGGGTGGTGTCCACGTTGGTGGCCGCGCCTGACCTGTCGGCGGAGCGAGAGGACCTGGCGGTACGAGCCCGGGCCATCAGCTATCTCCAGGTCCGTGGCCTCGGGGAGTTGCTGGTGGCGGCCAACGGCTGGGACCCCGCGGTGCTGACCCGGATCCGGGAGCACCCCACCCTCAGTGGCAAGGGCATCGCCGACACCGCCCTGAGCCGCGACCGCCTGGTGGACGCCTCTGCCGTGATCCCCGGGGAGTGGTTCTCCGAAGGCGCGGCGGTGGGGTCGGTGGCACATTGCGTGGACCGGGCCAAGGCGTACCGGGCTGCCGGTGCGGACGAGTTGCTGCTGCACGGAGCGTCCCCGGCGGAGGCCGCGGGCATGGTCGCGGCTTGGGTGCCGTGAAGGAGCGGGTCGGCCGCGATGCCGGGCCGGTGCGGGCCACCGTCGTGAGAAGGCCGGGTCGTGAGAAGGCCGGGTCGTGAGGCGGCGGGTCGACAGCGGGGGAAGGTCGTGAGAGGGGCAGGACGGTGACGGTTGGACCCGCCGGAATACATGGGGGCGCGGCCAACAGCGGCGACCACGCGGGGTTGGCAGCGACCCTCGCCGAGGTCATGCAGGCCGACATCAGAGGAATCCAACGGTTGAAGGGCGGGTATTCCCGTCGAATGTGGGCCTTTGACACGGTGAGCGGCGATGGGAGCGCCGCGCCCTGGATCTTGTGTACCGACTCTCCCCACGGCGTGGTCGGGGCTGACTCGCTCGATCGGGTGCGCGAGGCCCGGCTCATCGACCACGCCCGGCGCGGCGCCATCCCTGCGCCGGCGGTGATCGCCTCCGGATCGGCGGCGGGTGGGGTGGATCTCGGCGGCGACTGGTTCGTGATGGAACGGTTGGAGGGTACGGCGTCGGTGGGTCCGTTGGTCGCGCGATCCCCACCTCATCGCCCAGCGAGGACGATTGGGCGGGCAGAAGGCAACGATTCTGGCCCAGATTCACGCGCTGGACATACCTGACGGTGTGTTCGAGCAGGTGCCGGTGGAGGCCGATGTCGGACACGAAGAAACCAGGCGATGGTCCACGGCCCTGGTCCGAACGCCGGCGGCCCACACCCCGATCATGGCGGCGGCCTTGCAGCGGTTGGAGGATTGGGAGCTGACCCCACCGGAGCGGGTGGTGGTGGTGCATGGCGACTACCGCACCGGCAACCTGCTCTATGACCCCACTGGTCAGCGCGGCATCACCGGCGTGTTGGATTGGGAGATGGCCCACCCCGGTGATCCGCTGGAGGATGTGGCCTGGGCTGGACTGGCGAGTTGGCGGGTGGGGACCGGTCTGGTCGGCGCGCTGCTCACCGACGGTGAGTGGATCGCCGGCTACGAGCGGGCGTCACACCGAACGGTGGACCCCCATGCGTTGCGGTTCTGGCAGATGCTGACCGGGGTGAAGATGTCAATCCTGGCCTGGCGGGCAGTGGAGCAAACCCCGTCGGGGCGAGAGCAAGACTTGTTGCGTGCGCTGTTCGGTCAGCTGCAGGCGGAGCTCGAAGCTCGACTGGGGTGAGGGCTCCCTCCACGATCTGATCGGTGGTAGAGCTCGTAGCGTCAAGTCAGACGTCGGAGGGAAGGACTCGAAAATGGATGTAACCGGGGCACCTTGTCAATGTGTCCTCCATTGGCGGCATCGCCAACGTTCCTGGCTCCACCGTTAACGCCTCGACCAAGTCAGGGTTGAGCCATTTCAGCGGTGGCCTGCGAATGGATCTCAAGGGGACCACCATCGGGTTGGCCCTGGTGGAGCCCGGCCCGGTCGACACCAAACGCGGTCTGGGTCTCTACATCCTGGAGGATCTGCCGCGCCGGGCGGTGGCGGTCTGCCTGGTCGGGGTACCGGTGCGGTCCTGATCGTAAGCCGACGGAAGAAGCCCGGTGTGGGGTCGGGAAGTCGCTTTCTCCCGAGATGAGTTCAGCGTTGCGGTGGGGGCCCCACGTAGTAAGCCGCGGGGCGGATGATCTTGCGGTCCGCGGCCTGTTCCAGGATGTGAGCGCACCAGCCGACCACTCGGGCCACCGCGAAGGTTTGGGCGAACAGACTGCGCGGTATGCCCACGGCGTCGAGCACCACCGAGGCGTAGAAGTCCACGTTGGTCACCAGTCGGCGGCCGGCGAGGATCTCGTGCCCGGCCTGTTCGATCTCCTGGGCCAGGGCGAAGCGTTCTGGCACCAGGCCTTCCGCCACCTCGGCCAGGAGCACGCCGCGGGGATCGGGCGCACGGTAGACCGAATGGCCGAAGCCGGGTAGGCGACCACCGGCGGCCAGGTGGGATTTCATCCAGGCACGGGCGTCCCCGGCGGCGGCGATGCCATCGAACATGTCCGCGATCTGGCGGGGTGCGCCACCATGGCGGGGCCCCAACAGCGCCGCCAACCCGCCCAGTAAGCAGGCGCCGAGGTCAGCTCCGGTGGAGGCGATGACCCGGGTGGCGAAGGTGGACACGTTGAAACCGTGATCGATGGTCAACGTGAGATACACCTCGAGGGCCCGGGCCGCTTCCGGGGACGGCACCGTACCGGTCAGCATCTCAAGATACCCCGCGGCATGTCCCAGGCCGGGTGTGGGGGTGCACAGCTGGCGGCGATGACATGAAGCCACCAAGGTGGGAAACAGTGAGATCAGGACCACGGCGTCGGCTCGGCGCTGGTCCGGGGTCAGATCGACCAACGGGCCCGAGCTGAGGTGTTGGGCCACCACGGACAAGGCGCTTCGAAGATCCAGCTGTGGCAGCAACGAAGCAACCGCCGCCGGAACTGCGACATCGGCGATGGCGGGATCACCGCTGTCGTCAAGCACCAACGCCGCGACCTCCTCGAAGGTGCTGGTGCGGGCCAGGTCCACCGCGTTGTGGCCCCGGTAGTGGTAAAAGCCCGCCTCGCCTTCCACGTCACCGACTGAGGTGGACGCCACCGCGACCCCGGCCAGACCCGGCGGTACCTCGATGAGCTCGCTCATGGTCCGCAACGTAGCCTCCCGGGGCGGTCGAGGCGGTCACCTCGGCCGGCGTGGCACCACCCGTGGCCCGCCAGAGGGAATAACGTTGCCACCGATGACGGAGCGAGCCGGGCAGTTGCACCTTGGAGTGGCCATCGGCGGGGCCGGCATGCACCCAGCGGCCTGGCGTGTGCCCGGGGCTGCCTGTGATGCGCCCAGCGGCGTGTCGGCGCCAGGGCATGGGGCGGGCTCGGTTGCGGCCGTGGGCGCGTTAACCCCCGTGAACCCACTCGGCGTGGTCGACGCGGTGGGGGCCGCCCTGTTGCGGCCCGAAACCTACCTGCAGCGGGCCCGTACGGCAGAAGCGGGGCTGTTGGACTTTGTGATGCTCGATGACGCTCTGGTGCCCGGTGGTGAGGGTCCGGTGGCGCTCCAAGCGCGGCTGGACGCGCTCTTGACCCTGGCCCGGGTGGCGCCCGGTACCTCCCGGGTGGGCCTGGTGGCGACGGTCAGCACCACCCACACCGAGCCGTTCAACGTCGGCAAGAACGTGGCCACGCTGGACTGGGTGTCCCTGGGGCGCGCCGGTTGGCGGCCGACGGTGGCCACCGAGGACAGCGAGTACGCCCACTTCGGCCGGCGAAGCGTTCTGCCCCAGGCGCAGCGATGGGCGGAGGCCGCGGACGTGTTGGACGTGGTCTCACGGATGGCGGACAGCTGGGAGGACGATGCCATCATCCGGGACGCATCGACCGGTCGGTATATCGAGCGTGACAAAGTCCACTCCATCGATTTTGTCGGGCCATACTTCAAGGTACGGGGTCCGTCCATCACGCCCCGTTCACCCCAGGCTCAGCCCTTGGTGGTGATGGATGCCGGGCCCGATGCCGCACCGGACGATATCGCTGCTCGATGGGCGGACGTGATCCTCATCGACGCCGCCACGCCCACCCAGGCCCGGGACCGGTGCCAGCGGTTGCGGGACGCGGTTCGAGGGGCCGGCCGCCAGCGGGACCAGGTGTTCGTGTTGGCCCGGGTGGAGATCCTGCTGGCAGAGACGCAGGACGTGGCGCTGTCTGAGCTGGCGCTGCTGGATGAGGTGGAGGCGTGGCCGATCCAGCAGAGCCGGTTCCGTTTCGTGGGTGCCGCGCCGTCCCTGGCGACCAACCTCGCCGAATGGGCCCAAGCAGCCGGCCTGGACGGGTTCGTGGTGTTGCCGGCCCGTCTCCCGCTGGACCTCGACCGCTTCGCCGCTGGGGTGCCCCCGAAGCTCGCCCGGGCAGGAGTGTTCCGCACCGCCTATGACCGCAGCACGCTACGCCACCACTTCGGCCTCCCCCGCCCGTTCAACCGTTACGCCGTCAGGGAACCACACTCATGAAGCAAATCCATCTGGCGGTGCACTTTCCCGGTGTGAACAACACCACGGTCTGGAGTGATCCCACCTCTGGCAGCCAGATCGACTTTTCCTCGTTTGTACACTTGGCCCAACGCGCTGAGCAGGCCAAGTTGGATTTCTTCTTCCTGGCCGAGGGTCTGCGGCTCCGAGAGCATCGTGGCCAGATCTTCGATCTCGACGTGGTGGGGCGACCGGATTCGTTGACGGTGCTCTCGGCGCTGGCGGCGGTGACCGATCGCATTGGGTTGGCGGCCACCCTCAACACCACCTTCAACGAGCCCTACGAGTTGGCCCGCCAGTTCGCCTCGCTCGATCATCTCAGCAACGGCCGGGCGGCATGGAACGCGGTGACCTCGCCCGATGCCTTCACCGGGGAGAACTTCCGTCGCGGTGGCTTCCTCGACCCGGCCGATCGCTACGAGCGGGCGGCAGAGCTGATCGGCGTGGTTCGCGACCTCTGGGACAGTTGGGCGTCCAATGACATGGTCCGGCCGGGCGATTTCGCCCATGAGGGTCCCCAGTTCGCCATCTCGGGTCGGTTCAATGTGCCCCGACCGCCCCAGGGTCATCCCATCCAGATCCAAGCCGGGGACTCTGACGGGGGGCGGGAGCTGGCGGCACGTTATGCCGATGTGATCTTCAGTCGACACTCCGGCCATGCGGACGGGCAGAAGTTCTACGCCGACGTCAAAGGGCGCCTGGCCCGGTACGGTCGGCGAGCTGAGGATCTCAAGATCATGCCGGCCAGTACGGTGGTGCTGGGCGACACCCAGGATGAAGCGGATGAACGGCTGGCACACATCCGCCGCCAGCAGGTGTCACCCCAGGGCGCCATTGCCTTTCTGGAGAATCTGTGGGGCCGGGACCTGTCCGGCTATGACCCCGATGGCCCGCTGCCGGACGTGGACCCCGACGTGGAGGGCATGGAGACCATAACCAAGGGTCGGGTGCGTCAGTACAACGATCCGCTGGCGGTGGCGGCCCGCTGGCGGCAGCTGGCGGAGGCCAAGGGTCTGTCGATTCGGGAATTGATCATCGAGGTCACCGGTCGGCTGGGCTTTGTAGGCACGGCCCGAACCGTGGCCGAGCAGCTGCACCGCAACGTCCAAGAGGACGCGGCCGATGGGTACATCTTCGTTCCTCATCTCACTCCACACGGGCTCGATGATTTCTTTGATCAGGTGGTGCCGATCTTGCAGGAGATGGGTTCATTCCGGGCCGACTATGAGGGTCCGACGCTGCGGGACCACTTAGGGCTACGTGCCGCCGGATCCGCTTCGCTCCCCGCGGTCGGTCGATCGAGCGGCCATGGCTCCGGCCTCGGGACCGACAACGCCAGTGGTTTCGTGGGCGGCCAGCGTGCGAAGGATGGCGCGGGCAACGGTGTCATTCTGGCGGAAGGTGGCAGCGTTCGAACCGGGACGTGACAACACCCCCGATGCCGGGCGGCTGGTGAACGCACCCAGGGCGTGGCGGCGGGGGTGGGCGCTGCCGTCGGCCCGCATCACCTTGACATCGCCCCCCGCCACCACCACCTTTCCGGTGTTTGCCCGCCAAGTCTCCCCGCCCGGCCCGCTCCCGGCGAGATCCTCCACCACTTCTTCCACCACTTCCTCCACGACGTCACCGCTGCGATGCAGGGCTTGTAGCAACGCATCGGCGCTGCGACTCACCGAGGCCGGGGCGATGCGGGCGTCCACCAACGCGCTGGCCACTGTCGACTCGGGGTGGCTGCTGCTGCAGGCCACGAACCGGCCCCGTTCCTCGTCCGCCTCGACGGTCATCTCAGCGCCCACAAAGTGCAACAGGCCAGCTTCGGCCAACGCCAGGTACTGATGCAACCGGGCCGGGGGTGGGCCGCTGGCGTAATACATGAAGAAGCTGAACCATGACCCCGAGATGTCCTCGATGCGGGAGCGATCCGTCACCCGGCCGGATGCGGCAAGGCGGGCCAGAGCGCCGAAGCTGGTCAACAACGCCATGAACGCCCCAAGGTCGGCGCTGAAGGTGGGGTCGGTACGGCGGGCCACGTCAGCGGCGATGTGAGCGGCGATGTGCTCATGGACCGGTCGGGCACGCTCAGAACGAACACTCCGCAACGGGCGGTCCAAAGCGTTGAAATCGAAGCGATCGGCCGGGTCGGGCACGGTCTCCGCCACCAGCGCGTCCACCTCGGCTCCCCATCGGAGCGGTTCATAACGGGGCGCGAAGGTCTCCCAGGTGGTGGTGGTGCGAGTCGGGTGGGCCACGAAGAGCTCGTGGTAATACGCCCAACCCACCTCTTTGGCCACCAACGGGAACAGATCTCGACGAAACTCCAAGGGCTCCGGGCGGGCGAGCAGCCCCACGATGGCGGCTTCGTCGAGGAAGTGCGGCAATGGCGCCAGTGGGGCCTGCAGGCGATAGTCGAGCTTTGAGCGGTAGGGAACCCCGCGCCGGGAGCCGACGTGCAGTATGGGCTCCTGTCCGCTTGGTCGGTAGCGCAACGTACCGTCGGGTTTGTCAACGAAGCGGCCGCCTCGCCCCGCGGTGAGCAGGATCATAAGGTCGGTGAAGGCTTGGCCGAACCCACTGACCAGGACATCGGATCCCGCCTGCAAACCGCTTAGGTCCTGGTCGCCTGTGTGGCCGGGTGGGACGTAGGTCAGCCCGTGACGGGCCGCGAAGGCGGTATGCGCCGCGCCGTCCACATCGGGCTCCGCGTCGAGGTGACCCAGGCACAAGACCACGGTGTCCGCCTCGATGATCCCGCCGTCCGCCAACGTGACTCGCTGGCGACCATCGGGCAGATCGCAGAGATCCACCGCCCGTTGCCCGTGGGTCCATACCGAGAGGTTTGGGGGCAGCTGCACAAGGACCAGGCGATGAAACCACTCCAGATACGCCGCTTGCACCAGGCGGCTGGGGAAGGTCATGGCGTCCACGGCCCGGATTTCGGCCATCAGTTCAGCGGCGGCGATCTCGGCCAGTTCGTTCTCACCGACGGTGGCGGTCCACTCCAACAGCGAGGGTCCGGGCCGGATGGGGCCCTCGCAGCGGACCGACGCGTCGGTGAACATGGTGACATCCTGGGCCAGGGAGTTCATCCACAGCAGCGGATCCAGATCCGGACGCCACACCCGGCCGGTGCCCGCCCGATGGGGATCAACCAGGTGGATCCGAAGTGTTTGGTCGTCCAGAAGTTCAGCGGCGTTGGCCGAGAGCCTTTCCAGTAAGGACGCCGCCGTGGGCCCGGCGCCGATGATCACCACGTCCAGATCCGTCCGGCTGCCGGTCATGGTCTGACCCTATCGAAACGCTCAGCGGGCGCGATGTGGACTGGTTCGACGGCCGCCACGCCGATCCGGGTCCCGCCTTCGGTGTGAAAGGGCATGAAAGCGATGAAACGGGAGTCAAGGGGCGGATTTGGCCCAAAGGGAGGACCCGCCTGGCCAGCGCCCGCCTGGCCCCACGCCGCGCCCGCGACCATCCGACCATCCGACCATCCGACCATCCTGCCGGCCGCGGCCACCCGGCGCCCGCAGATTCGTTAGCGGGGGTGCGGCGCTGGGGCGTGGGGCGGTGACGGCTCGGCGCGCAAGCCGAGGGTGGCGGCCAGGGCTGCACTGGCGGCGATGAGGGCGAAGATGATCCCCGGGGCGGCCCCTACGCTATCGGTGAGCCAACCGACCAGCGGGGGACTGGTCGCGCTGCCGATGGCGAAGGCGCTGTAGAGCGTGCCGATCAGACCGCCCAGCCGCTCCGGGCCAAACTCCCGCGCCAGCACCGCCGGGGCCAGCGCCACGAACCCCCCATACCCCGTACCCATCAGTATGGAGAAGAGCGCCAGAGCGGTGGCAGAACTGCCGGCCACGAGCCACACGGCAAAGCTGCATGCCATCAGGGCGTGGCACAGCTGGTACATGCGCACCTCACCGATGCGGCCGCCCAGACCGGCCAGCAGCAAACGACCCACGGTGGAGGTGGCCCCGATCAGGCCGACGATGACCGAGGTGGTGGTCGGCCCGATGCCGTGGCTGTGGGCGTAAGAGGCCAGGAACACGAACGGGGTGAAGAAGGCCAGCGACAGCAGTGCCACCGCCAGGAACATGAGGCCAAAGGCTCGGGTCCGCAGTAGCGCCCCCAAGCTGGCCGGACCGCGCCGCACCGTACCGGGGGGTCTGGTGGCAGTGAGGGCGCAGCCACCCAGCGTCAGGGCTGATCCAACACCCAGGATCACAAAGGCGTCCCGCCAGCCGTAGGACCGCAGGAGAAAGCTACAGATCGGTGCACCGGCCAGGATGCCGGCGCCGGCACCGGACAGCGCCAAACCCAATGCCAGGGCCCGGCGCCGATCGAACCACGAGCCCACCGCCGCGACCAGCGGGGAATAGCTGGCACCCACCCCCGGGCCCAGGGTCACCGCCCAGATCAGGGCCAACTGCCCGAGGGACTGGGCCCGGGACCCCACCACGAACCCGGTACCGACCAGTATGGCGGAGGCGATGATGACCGGTCTCGGTCCGTAACGGTCGGCCAGTCGACCCGCCACCATGCCCGAGAGGTAGTACACGAACGTGGTGAGGGAGAACACCCCCGCCGTCAGGCCCTTGCCCCGGTCGAACTCGGCGATGAGGGCGTCAAGGAAGATGCCGTAGTTGAACAGGCCGAGGAAGGCCACAAAGCTGGCCCCGAAGGCGCCAACCACCACTAACCAGTTGCGGTCCATCCGGTCCGTCACCGAAGCGTCGATCGGGGGATCGATCCGGATGGCGGCGCGGCCGTGTCCCTGGGAAGCGGAGCCGGGCGGGCGGGACGGATCTCAGGCAACAACACGACTGCGGCGCGGCCGGCGGCCCATCTGGCAGCAAGCCCGGGACCCGACGGTAGCACGGCCTCGCCCGGTAAAGGTCGACCTATGGGTGCGATAGAACAGGGGCGGCAGCGATCGAAGGAGTTGCAGCATGGCCGAAGGTACCGATCATGGCTCGGCCGGGCGGGCTCGGCGCTTCGCTAGGAACAGACCGAGGAGGATGGTGTGCAACAGTTGAGCGACGAACAACGCCGACAGTGGGCGGTGGACGGGTTTGTCCACCTCGAGGGTGTGCTGAGCGATGTGGAGGTGCGCCGCTACCGAGACGAAGTGGACCGCATCCGGCCGCTAGCGGGTTGGGAGCCGGCCAAGATCGAGGGGCTACCCATCGGTCACTACGAACGGTTGGAGGACGGCGCCCGGGACCTTGACAGCGAAGGCTTCATGGATCGCCGGGACCTGCTGGAGTATGGCCCGGCGTTCTTGGATCTGATCGATTTCCCGCCGGTGTTCGACCGCATCGTGGACATCATGGGCCCGAACATACTGCTAAGCATGACACAGGCCATCGTGCGACCTTCCACCGATCGCTTCCCCGGGTACATCCACACCGATGGCGGCGAGGCGTTGCGGGAGGTGCGGGTGACGGAGTCCAGTCGACCGCTGGCGTTGAAGGCGCTGTACCTGCTCTCCGACGTGGCCGGCGCCGACGCCGGGGCCTTCACTGTCTTTCCCGGGAGCCATCTCCGGCCCTTCCCGGCCAAGCTCGACCCGCCGCTCACGCCGCGGACGCCGGGCGCTGTGCAACTACCGGGCCGCGCCGGTGATTGTTATCTCTTCTCCCATTCGCTGTGGCATGGTCCATCGGCCAACCTGTCAGGCAGGGCTCGGAAAACTGTGCTGTACAACTACTGCCAGTTGTTCCTTCGGTCCTATGACCATCATGACGTCAGCCCGGCGGCGTCCAAGGGAACGGCCCGGCAACGGCGCTTGCTGGGCGATCTGGGCTATGAGTTCCGACCGGGCTCATACTTCTACGTGCCGGTGGATCAGCAGCAGGTGATCCTCAGCGATCCCGGTTGAGCGGAGCCATCGGGGTGGCCAATCCGTTCTTGGGGTTGTACATCAACCGGCCCTCGAGGCGATGCATGCCGACGCCGCAGACCAGCATCTGGGCGCTGGGCTGACCTTCGGGGATCTCGATGGCATGGATCATGTCCGGTAGCAGACCGCGAGCCTGACCCGGCTTCAGCTCCACTTGACCGAGTTCCTCCAGTTTGGCCCAGGGCTCGGAGCGGTCGTCGGTGCGTCGGTACAGGCGATGGTGCTCACCGCCCTCGATGGACACCTGAAGTTGCCAGGTCTGATGGTCATGGGGCTTGGCCCGCACCCCGCCGGCGCTGACGGTGAGGTAGACGCCAAAGCGGTCATCATCGCCCATGGAAAGCTCATGCAACTTGATGCGGCGGTCTTCCTCCGGCGGGGGAAAGGCCTCCAGCCCAAACAGGTCCCGCCGGTGGGCGATGGTGGCGGTGGCCTCGGCCGAGGCGGCATCGATGAAGGCCTCGGTGACGCCCAGTTCGGCCTCGAGGTCGCGCAGCCGGGCCACGAAGGTGGCGAGCAGCTGGTCTCGCTCGGCACTGAGATCGGTGGTGCTCATAGCCAGAGTATGGCCCGCAGGAGAAGCCCGATGCTGCCGATCATGATGGTCTGGGTCAGCCGCTGTCGGTCATGGTTCGAAGACCGCCAGCAGGACCTCGGTGGCCTTGATGATGGCCGTGACGGGGTCACCCGGGGCGAGGGCCAGGTCGGTGGCTGCTTCACGGGTGATGGTGGCCGTGACCGTCTGGCCGTCGCCCAGCACGACCCGCACCACGGAAAGGACGTCGCCGTGGGTCACGTGGCTGACCGTACCCAACAGTTGGTTGCGGGCGGACAGTTTGGGAATGGGGCGTTGCTTCGGCGGCTGTCGTCGTTGGCCCACCGTGGTGAGGGAGGCGGCCAGGAATCGTTGTGTGGCCCGGGCGGTCTCCCGACGCAGGATGTCGGCGAAGTCGTCAGTGGCGTGGGCCGGGCCCAGCAGTGTGTCGATGAGTGGGGCCAGGGCTTCCTGTTGTGCCAGCAGGAAGGCGGTGTTGTCCCGACCGAGGCGATCGCGCAGCACCAGCTTCAACAGTCCCTCGGTGCGCACCGCCCGCACGTGTGCGACCGGGGTGTCCAGCCAACTGTCGACGGCGGATCGCCCCGCCGCGGTGATGGCCAGCAGCACCTTGCCCGATCCCCGACCCGGGGCCTGGCCGCCGCGATCCAGCAGGCCCTTGCCGACCAGTTGCTCAACGGCCCGGTAGGTCAGCTGCCGCGACATGGACCAGACCGACCCGATCGGCCCATCCGGGGCCAGCTCCCGCACCAGCGCCCAGCCGTGGGAGGCGCCGGAACAGACCAAGGCCAGGCAGGCCCATTCGCCCAGGGACAGCGGCACGGGTGCAGGGGTCACCGGCGTGGCGCGCTTGGTGTCGGCACGGTTGACCACGCCCTCACGGTAGCCCTCGGGCCGGCCGGACCCACTGGGCTTCGAAGGACGAGGGGTCCCATCCTGAGTCAGGTCATGACTATTTGAAGTCAGGTTGTGACTAAGGTGGGCGGATGCGCCGACGAGCTGCTCTCATGGCGGTTGTGGCATCGGCGTTGAGCTTTTTGCCCGCAGCATGTGGTGAGGAGACGCCGTCCCCGTCCCTGTCGCCGACCACGAACCTGGCCGGCAAGGCCAGCGGCGCCATCACGGTGTTCGCCGCGGCGTCGTTGACCGAGGCCTTCACCCGGATCGGTAAGGACTTCGAGGCTGCCAACCCCGAAGCCACGGTGATGTTCAATTTCGCGGCATCGTCGGCCTTGGCCGCGCAGATCGCGCAGGGAGCCCCGGCTGACGTGTTCGCCTCCGCCGATGACGCCACCTTGAACAGACTCATCGACGCCGGCGGGACCAGCGGCGCCCCGGTCACCTTTGCGAGGAACACCCTGGCGGTGATCGTGGGCCGGGGCAATCCAGCCCACATCGCCTCCATCAACGACCTCACCGACCCCGAGTTGATCGTGGTGTTGTGCGGGCCGCAGGTACCGATCGGGGCTTATTCGGTGCAGGTGTTCGAGAAGGCGGGCATCACGGTGACGCCGAGAAGCCTCGAGGCCGACGTGAAGTCCGTGGTCACCAAGGTCGCCGCCGGTGAGGCCGACGCCGGCATCGTCTACGCGACTGACGTCAGGGCCGCTGGCGAGCAGGCGCAGGGGGTGGCGATACCGGCCGCGCTCAACGTGGAGGCGAGCTACCCGATGACCGTGACCCGTGACGCGCCCAACGCGGCAGCCGCCAACCTGTTTGTTCGCTACGTCATGAGCGATGCCGGCCGGGCAACGCTGGTGTCCTTCGGGTTCGCCGGGCCGTGACGGACGATCGCCCCGAGCCTGGTTCCGGCCGACGTCGCCAGCGCCGTCACCGTCGCCCACTTCGCCCGGGTGGCCCACGTGGTCATCGTCGGCCGGTGCTACGGGAGCGGTTGCCGTGGCCGGCACTGACCCTTGCGGTGGTGGCCATCGCCTTCTTCGCGCTGCCGTTGCTGGGCCTGTTGTGGCGGGCCCCGTGGCGCCAGGCGTGGTCGGTGCTCAGCGACCCCAACACACGCCGGGCTCTGCGGCTCTCGTTGCTTTGCTCGTTGTGGTCGACCGCGTTCTCGTTGGTGTTCGGAGTGCCGTTGGCGTGGCTGTTGGCCCGGGTGCCCTTCCCCGGACGAGGGTTGGTGCGGGCGTTGTGCACGCTGTCCATGGTGTTGCCGCCCGTGGTTGGCGGGGTCGCGTTGTTCGCGGCATTGGGTCGACGGGGCTTGGTGGGCCAGTGGCTCGATCGATGGTTCGACCTCCAGTTGCCGTTCACCACCGCCGGCGTGGTCGTGGCCCAGACCTTTGTGGCCATGCCGTTCCTGGTACTGACCGTGGAATCCGCTTTGCGCCAGCACGATCGCCGCATCGAGGAAGCGGCCCGCACCCTGGGCGCCAGCGGGTGGTACACGTTCCGCAGGGTGACCTTGCCTGCGGTGCGACCGGCCCTGGCCGCTGGTGCGGTGTTGGCCTGGGCCCGGGCGCTGGGTGAGTTCGGCGCCACCATCACCTTTGCCGGAAACTTTCCCGGTCGCACCCAGACCCTGCCACTGGCCACCTACCTGGCGCTGGAATCGAACCCCTCCCAGGCCATCATCCTGTCGTTGATCCTCATCGCCATCTCCTTCGCGGTGCTGGTGGGCCTGCGGGACCGCTGGCTGTCACCGGTGAATCGCGCCGCGGCCACCGTCATGCGCTGAGGGGCGGCTGAGCCAATGCCACCATGGGTCAAGGCTGACTCGGCCCCAGAGAGCACGGCCGCCGGGCTCGACGTGGACATGGCGGTGCGCCTCGGCTCGCTCGATCTGCAGGTGGCGTTCTCGGTGGCGGCGGGGGAGACAGTGGCGTTGTTGGGGCCCAACGGTGCGGGCAAGACCACCATCTTGCGGGCGCTGGCCGGTCTTCAAGCCATCGACGCCGGTCACATCCGGTTGAACGATATCCCGCTCGACGATCCCGCCGCCGGTGTGCACGTCGCCGCCGAACGACGGCCGATCGGCGTGGTGTTCCAGGACTATCTGCTGTTTCCCAATCTGTCGGTACTCGAGAATGTGGCCTTCGGACTCCGATCCCGTGGCATACCGCGAGGTGTGGCAAGGGGGGTGGCCAGGGACTGGTTGGAGCGGGTCGGCCTTGGCCATACCGCCCGGTCTCGTGCTCGACAACTTTCGGGCGGCCAACAGCAGCGGGTGGCGCTGGCCCGAGCGCTGGCCACGTCGCCCCGTCTGCTCATGCTCGACGAGCCGCTGGCCGCGCTCGACGTGGGTACCCGCAACGAGCTGCGTCGTGAGCTTCGCCATCATCTCGCGGCCCATGACACGGTGCGGGTGCTGGTGACCCATGATCCGCTCGACGCCCACGCCCTGGCCGACCGGGTGCTGGTGATCGAGGCCGGTCGCCTGACCCACCAGGGAAGGCTGGCCGACGTCGCCGCCCATCCCCGCTCGCCCTATGTCGCCGAGCTGGTGGGCCTGAACCTACTGGAAGGTACGCTCCGGGCCGGAGTGCTCCGTCTGTCAGGAGATGAGGCCGAGCTCATAAGCGCCGCCAGCGACGTACCGGACGGTCCGGCCTTCGCCGCGGTGCACCCTCACGCCGTGGCCCTGCACGCCACCCAGCCCCACGGCAGCCCCCGCAACACTTGGCCCGCGACCGTCGCCGAGTTGGATCATCATGCTGACCGGGTCAGGGTTCGGCTCGCCGGCCCGGTGCCCCTGGTGGCGGAGATCACCCCCGCGGCCCTGGCCGAACTCGACCTGCACCCCGGCGACCCGGTCTGGGCGTCGGTCAAAGCAACGGAGATCACGACCTACCCGGCGTGATCGCCGTGACCCGCCAAGTTCTCGCAGATCGTGCGGAGGACCTCGATGCGGGCGAAGTACTTGTCGTTGGCCGGCACCAGGGTCCAAGGCGCGAACTCGGTACTGGTCCGTTGAACCATCTCGTCGACCGCGTTGCGATAGTCGTCCCAGCGTTCCCGGTTTCGGTAGTCCTCGTCGGTGATCTTGTACTTCTTGTAGGGCGTGAGCTCTCGATCGTGGAACCGGCGCAATTGTTCGTCACGGTCGATGTGAAGCCAGAACTTGGACAGTGGGATTCCATGCCGAACGATCTGATCCTCGAAGTCGTTGATTTCCTGGTAGGCCCGCCGCCACGCTGCCTCGGGAACGAGTCCTTCCACTCGCTCGACCAGCACGCGGCCGTACCAGCTGCGGTCGAAGATCAGCATTTTCCCGGCGCGGGGGAGGTGCCGCCAAAATCGCCACAGGTAGTGGTGAGCCAGCTCGTCCTCGGTGGGGGCGGCGACGGGCACGATTTGGTAGTCCTGGACGTCGATCGCTTGGGTCACACGGCGAATCACGCTGCCCTTGCCTGCCGCGTCCCACCCTTCGAACACCACCACGCTCGATATTCCCTCGGCCCTGGCCCGCAAACTGAGCTTGCGGAGCCGGGTCTGGAGCTGCTCCCGCTGCACCTTGTACTCCGACCTACCCAGGTTTGCGGTCAAGTCCACGGTCTCAAGGACGGTGTGCGCCGGTGAGGAGACCGGCGACGCGACCGGCTCGATCGCCGGGGCCGGCCGCTGCGCCAGGCGTTCCACAAGCGCAGATCGGATCGTCTTGGCCACCGTGAGGTCTCGATGGCGGGCGTCGGTTGATTCCACGATGCACCAGGGCGCCTCACTGGAATCTGTCCGGCGGAGGATGCGCTCTGACAAGACATGTCCATCGTCATAGGCATCGAAGACGAGATGGTCCACGTCGTCCAAACGTCCGTGATAGTCAGTCTTCTTGAGAGATTTCTTGATGCGTTTGGCGAATTCTCTCTTCGGTAGATGGATCCAAAACTTGAGGACGAGCGCGCCGTCGGAACGAAGCATCTGCTCGAACCGGGCCATATGGTCGAGGCGTCGGTCGAACTCGGTGTCATCGATGACCCCCCGAAGACGCTCGCCGACCGTATCGAGGACGAAGTTGCCCGTATAGATGGCCAACTTCCCGCGACCCGGAAGCGCGCGCCAGTACCGCCAGTTGCGGGGCCGTTGACGCTCTTCCTCGGTGAGCTCACCAAAGACATGGGTCTGGATGAAGCGGGCATCCATCCACTCGTTGAGGCGATTCACCACCTTGTTGACGCCTGGCCGATCATCGCCCACCAACACGATCAACGCCGGGAAGTCAGCCTCCCGCAGATCATAGTGGGCGTTGATCAAATCCAACCGGAGTTGCGGCAGCTCCTCATCGAAGCTTTCCTTCGAGACCTTCCTGCCAATCTCTGCGGCTTCGAACACCGCCACCTCCGCTCTCTGCTCGCAAGGGACCTCGGCGCTGAAAACACCTCCGGGAGGCCGGCGCGACCTGATTCTTACCTCTCACACCTCCCGCGGGTCGTTCGAAGGCACAGTCGCGAACGGCCGGCTCGGTGCTGGGTCGGGCGGTGCTGGGCGGCGCGGGGGGGTCCGATTGCTCGTGGTCATTGGACTTTGGCCTCTGTTGAGCGGAGGAGCGCGGTCGCAGTGTGACGCGCATGGCTGATGTGCTTGTCGCGGAGAAGGTCCGGAAGATCTACCGGACTGCAGCTGGCGAGGTGGAGGCGCTGAGGGGGCTCGACCTGACCGTTGCTGAGGGGGAGTTTGTGGCGGTGATGGGCCCGTCGGGATGCGGCAAGACGACGCTGCTGAACTGTCTGTCGGGCCTCGACGACATCGATGGGGGCAGCGTTACGTTGGACGGGAAGCGGCTGCACGAGATGAGCGACGCCGAGCGCACCCGCGACCGGGCGCGTTCGATGGGGTTCGTGTTTCAGGCTTTCAACCTCATCCCGGTGCTGAGCGCGGCGGAGAACGTGGAGTTGCCGCTGCTGTTGGCGGGGACCAGTGATCGTGAGGCCCGCAAGCGTGCCACGGAGACCTTGGCCCGGATGGGTTTGGCGCATCGCACGAACCATCGGCCGCCGGAGCTGTCGGGTGGGGAGCAGCAGCGGGTCACGATCGCCCGTGCCCTGGCGGGTCGGCCGCGGCTGGTCTGGGCGGATGAACCGACGGGGGCGCTGGATTCAGAGAGCGCCGGCGAGGTGATGGACCTGCTGTGTGAACTGCAAGCGGGAGGGATGACGCTGATCCTTGTCACCCACGACCCTGGGGTTGGGGCCAGGGCGGAACGCATGGTCAGGATGCGTGACGGCGAGATCGTCGCCGATGAGCGGATGCCCGCCGTCGTCGGAGCCCAACGATGACCCCGGTCGCGATCCTGGTGTCCCTGCCGTTCCTGTGGCTTCTCGCCCGGCACGGCACCTTGCGGCGCTTGGCTGGTCGCAACGCCACCCGCCGGCCGATCGAGGCGCTGTTGGTGGTCCTCGGCTCGTTGTTGGGCACCGCGATCATCACCGGGTCCCTGGTGGTGGGCGACACCATCGACCGTTCGATCCGTTCCAGTGCGTACGACCAGCTCGGCCCGATCGACGAGACGGTCTCGGTCAACGGACTTGCCGAGGGCGAGGCGCTGGTGGCCAAGCTGCGCGGGTTCACTTCCCCTGTCACCGACGGCCTCCTGTCCTTCACCACGGCCGGGGCCTCGGCGGTCAACGAGGCACCCGGCGGCGCCACCCAACCGCGTGCCCAACTCGTCGAGGTGGACTTCACCGCGGCCCGAACGTTTGGTCCGGACCCCGCCATAACCGGGATTGCGGGAGACACGCCTCGCGCCGGGGGCGCCGCCATCACCGAAGACCTGGCGGACCGACTGAACCTCGGGGCCGGCGGGCGCGTCACTGTGTATGCCTACGGCCAGCAGCGGCAGTTGCAGGTCGAGCGGGTGCTGCGTCGGACCGGTGTCGCTGGTTACTGGAACGTCGACGGGCGACAGCAGTCATACAACGTGCTCGTGGCGCCGGGAACGATCGCGTCGCTCGTCGGCGCGGCGACCGGCCCGTCTGCGGGCCCGCAGACCGGGGACGCGTCGTTCGTGCCGCCCGAGGTGACCGTTGCCATCTCCAACGTCGGCGGGGTCGTGTCCGGAGCGGCAAACACCGACGCCGCCGTTGAGGCCCTTGACGAGGTGGTCGGCCCCCTGGGTCTGGCCGCGGTGCCGGTCAAACAGACCCTGCTCGACCTGGCTGCGGAGAACGGCAAAGGGCTGAGCGACCTGTACTTCACAATCGGCATGTTCGCCGTGGCCGCTGGCGTGATGCTTCTGGTCAACATTTTCGTGATGCTCGCCGACGAGCGACGCTCCGAGCTGGGCATGCTGCGCGCCATAGGCATGAGGCGAGCCCCACTGGTCGGCGCCTTCGCCCTTGAAGGCTGGCTCTACGCGCTCGGTGTCCAGCGCGCTCGGCGCCACCCTCGGCATCGGGGTCGGCCGGTTGATCGCCTGGCGGGCCGACGCCATCTTGAGCAGCGGCCGTGAAGACATCGCGCTCAAGATGGCGTTCAGCTTCACTGCGAACTCCGTCCTCAACGGCTTCGCTCTGGGGTTCCTGATCGCTCTGGTCACCATCGTGGTCACGAGCGTTCGCATCGCCCGATTCAACGTCATTCGCGCCATCCGGGACATCCAGGAACCGCATCGGACCAGGCCCCGTCGCCGTTACGCCCGGATTGGGCAAGGCATCGCGTTGGCGGGCCTGGGTTACTCGATCCTCGGGTTCACCGGTTCGAACGGGTACGGCGTGATGTTGGGTCCCGCGCTGGTGGTGGCGGGAGTGGCGCCAATGCTGGCCCGGCATTGGCCAGCGCGCACGATCGCCACGGCCGCGGCGATCGTCGTCCTGGTGTGGGAGGTCGTCGCGGTGCCGGTCCTCGGCGGGATGGACATCGCCATCGACATCCCGATCTTCTTGGTCCAAGGCCTGGCCATGACCGCCGCTTCGATCGTGGTCGTGAACGGTCAGCAGGAGGCAATCGGACGGGTGATGGCGCGCGTGAGCGGTTCTTCGCTGCCGGTCCGACTTGGACTGGCCTATCCGTTGGCCCGGCGTTTCCGCACCGGGATGACCCTCGGAATGTTCTCGATCGTGATGCTCACTTTGGTTTACATGAGCGTGTTGTCCTTCATGTTCCAGGGCCAGACCGACGGCCTCGCAGCAGACCTTGCCGGGGGTTTTGAGATCGTCACCACTTCGAACCCCAGTAACCCGGTGACCGGCACCGAGTTGGCGGGTGTCGATGGGGTCGACACCGTCGCCCCCGTGGCGTACGTCGCCGCCGAGTTCGATCGAGGTCGCGGGGAGATGCTGACCTGGCCCGTGACCGGGATCGGCCCCGAGGTGCTTGGTGCCCCGCCCCGGCTGAAAGATCTCGGGGCGTATGAATCGAACGACGCGGCGTGGGCGGCTGTGTCCGACGACCCGTCACTGATCGTCGTGGACGACAACTTTCTGGTCACGGCGGGGGGCCCGGGGAGCCGACCGCCGCAGATCGGTGATGTCATCGCCATGCGGGACCCACAGAGCGGTGAGCAGCGCGACCTAACCGTCGCCGCCAAGGCCGAGGATGACCTGATTGGCAGCGGACCGTACGTGAGCGGGACGCTGTTGCGGGAACTGTTCGGCGCCCGCGCCACGCCGTCGAGGTTCCTGGTTTCCGCAGCGGACCCCGATGGTGCCGTCGGTGCGATCCGCTCGGCGTTCATTCCCAACGGCGCCGACGCGTCAACGGTGGCCAGCCTGGTGGAGTCCGTCCAGTCCCAGAGCGCCGGCTTTTTCACGCTCATGCAGCAGTTCGTCGGGGCCGGCTTGGTGGTCGGTGTCGCCGGCATCGGCGTCATCATGGTGCGTGCCGTCCGCGAGCGGCGTCGCGAGGTGGGTGTGCTTCGGTCTCTGGGGTTCCGGGCCCGTAGCGTCGCCGGTGTGATGGTCTTCGAAGCCGGGTTTGTCGCCGTCGAGGGGATCCTGATCGGCGTGGCCATCGCACTGGTCGCCTCCTACGGCTTCGCTGCCGCCGGTGCCGATTGGGCCGAGGGTCTCACCTGGGGAGTGCCGTTCGGCGAGGTCGCCCTGATCGTCTCCATCGCCGTTCTCGCCACCCTGATCGCCGCGTCGTGGCCGGCCCGACGGGCGGCGCGCATCCACCCGGCGGCCGCCCTGCGTATCACCGATTGACGGCCGGACGAGCATGACCCGGTCCCGAGCACTCCGCGCCAACCCGGGAGAGTGGCAGCGAGCACCGCTTCAGGTTGCGACTGCACGAACCGGGCCGACAGAGCTTGAGGTCCGGTCCGAGCGATCAGACCATGGCGGTGTCGTGGTCATCGCCATGCTTGTGGTTTCCGCCACGTTCGTGGGTGTCGCGCCAGCCCTCATGCCGGCCGGTTACTCCTGGAGGAAGCACGGCATCAGCGAGTCAGCCGCCCAAGGTGTCGACGGCGCATGGATGGGCCGAATGGCATTCTTGCTGTTCGGCCTGGCCGTCATCTGGCTGGCGAAACGGCGAGCCGTGGAATGGCAGCTCGCCGGGAGGACGCTCCACCTTGTCTTCGGTCTCTGCATGCTCGCCGTCGCCGCCTTCTCCACCAAGCCATGGCTGCACGACGCGGCCTACGTGCGCAGCGAGGACATATTGCACTCGGTCTTCGCGTCGACGATGGGCTTCGCGTTCATCGCCGGCACCGTGTCAGCAAGCTTCGTCCGTACGCTGCGGCCCCGCCGGTCAGCTGCGATCGATCTGTTGACGGCGCTGTCAACGATGGGACTGTCGATCGGCATGGGCGTATTTCCAGGGGTACAGGGGTTGCTCCAGCGGTTGATGTTCGGGGTCGCCTACTCCTGGTATTGCCGCGAGGCGCTCGCCTCTGTTCGTCGACATCAGCGAGGGGGCCAAAGCACGAAATCCCCAGGTCAGAGCGGTGGGCCGGTGGGGCTCGAACCCACGACCGAGCGATTATGAGTCGTTCTCAGAGCATTGCGGGGTGTTGGTGGGTGTTGTGCAGTTCGCAAAAGGGCAGGTCGAATGGCCTTTTCCAGCGGAGGTCATCGAGGACTTCCCGGAGTTGACCGATCGCCACGTTCGCGCTGTGCTTGAGTTCGCCGCACTTCGTGAGCGACGACCCGCTCCGGCGAGAAGCTGCTGTTCGATCAAGAACGCTGTCCGGCTGACCACAGCCTGTGCCGCCCGGGCAGAACCCTCAGCTGGCGTTGTGGCCCGGGAAGATCTCGATGTCGTGGAGGTGGATCGATAGAAGGCGGCGGTTCATGGTGACGGTGAACTGGTCCTAGAAGCCGACTTGACCGAGTATCAAATAGAACTCGGCGTCCCAACGCTCCAGAAAGCCGACCTGGGCTCGCGACTGGACGTAGTCATCGGCGTCGTGGTCCCGGTAGAGGTGGAGGCCAACCTCGGCGAATATGGCCTCGACGGCGAGGCCACCAACGCCGAGCAGCAGGCGGTCGGTCGACTCATCGAGGGCAATGCCCATTCCGTCTGCGAGCCACCGCGGTGCGAGGGTGGGTTCGCTGCCGCTGTCGACCAGCGCGAAGAGGGCTGAAGGCTGTTCGGGCGACAGGCGCACGGGCAGGATGGGGCGGAAGACCTCCCGTCCCCGGCGCGGCGGTTCAATGGCGGCATACGCGTAGTCCCAGTCGGCCGGGGGAGCTCGACCTCAGCCAAGCCCGACCCGCAGCGGCTCGCCGATCCGGAGCACGCGGAAGATCGCCGTGTTGCGCAGTCCCTGGTCTGCGACAAGCCGCATGACCTCCTGGGGGGTCTCTGCCGACGCGACCACGCGGTCGGTGGCGCGGTCGATCGCTACCACCTTCCCCTCGTAACCTTCGACGTGCAGCTTGCGGCCTTCCATGGGATTGCAGGCTACCCGTCCAGGCCCCGGGCGCCGTTGGTCCGGCGTCGCCCATACCGGGCCGCATCGAGAATCCGTGCTTCGCCGTCTGCGGATCGTCGGTAGTTGTCTCGTACCATTTCAGTATTGCCCGTACCATTCAGTATTGCCCGTACCATTCGGTATCTCCTGGTCCGACTTGGTCGAGGTGCACTCGGGTGTGTGCTGGCACCCCCATCACCGTCGAAGCCTTGAACTCAGGGGTGAACTTCCGGCGCGATCGCCCCGGACCTTTACTCAACGAGATGGACAGTCCAATCCGGGCGCATCAGCCCTCAAGGTAGCTGTCCGTCAAACGGGGGGAGCCTCAGTGATCATGTCCACGGTGATATGGGCAGACACAAACGCCCACAACCACGCCGACACCGCATCAAGAGGGCCGGGTCGCCCGCTGCAGCTCGGAGCGCACAAAGAACTGGCGCCCACACCGAGCTCACCGACCTACGATGACACCCACCTGAACAACCCGGGACCACCACCAGACTTCCCCAACGTTGGGGGCATCGTCGAGATGTCAGTCGCCGTGCTTGGGGCCTTAGCGGTCCCGGACTAGGAAACAAGGGGGACATGGTGATGAGAGCCGGAAGAAGATGGGTCAGTTGGTCAGCCGCTGCGCTGTCAATGAGTTTGCTGGCCGCTGCTTGTGGGGGCGATGACGGGGACAACGCTTCGGAAGGGGAGACCGGCGGCACCGTCGGCGCAGAGGTGCAGAGCGGGGTGCGCGATGCCCTGTCGGGCACTACCTCTCCCGAGGCCGCCGTAGCTGCGGTGGAGGAGCCCGCTTCCATCGAGGATTGGGAGAAGCTGTGGGCTGACGAGCGTGCAGCGGTGGTCAAGAGGATCAAGACCAACAATTGGGGCAAGTCTGCAGACGGCAAGACCGTCACCGGACCTGAGGGCTTCACCATCGATCTCACCAAATGTGCTGCGGGTTGGAGTGATACCGAGGGCCTCACGGACACCGAGATCAAGATCGGCCAGCCCACGGCCCTGTCCGGCGTCGCGGCGGACATCGGCAACAATTCCAAGACCGTGGCCGCCTGGTTCAAGTACTACTCGGAGAAGGGCGCCTTCAAGGATTCCACCGGCAAGACCCGAAAGGTCAACTACTTCTTCAAGGACGACGGGTACGACGCGGCCCGCACCATCCCGTTGGTGGACGAGATGCTCGACTCGGACAAGGTGTTCGCGATCTGGACCGTGGGCACGCCGTCGGGGCTGAAGGTGTACGACAAGATCAACCAGCGTTGCGTGCCCCACCCGCTGGTGACCGGCGGCTCCCCGGCTTGGGGTGATCCAGAGAACCACCCGTGGACCACCGGTTCGTGGCTGTCCTACAACACCGAGGCCGTGGTGTGGGGAGCGTTCATCGACGACCACATCGCCGAGCTGACCGCTGGCGATGGCAAGGCCACCGTGGCGGCTTTCGTGGCCAACAGCGACTTCGGCGCCACCTATGATTCCGCCTTCAGAACCGTGTTGGCAAACTCGCCCAACAAGGACAAGATCGAGTACGTCACTGAGAAGGTTGAGATCACCGCGCCCACCGTGACGGACCCCATGACCACGTTGGCGTCCAAGAACCCCGACATGTTCCTCACCATGACCGGCGCTACCCAGTGCCCGCAGATCATCACCGAGGCCGCTAACAACGGCATGAAGAGCAAGGTGAAATACATGTTCATGTCCTCGGTCTGCAAGGGCGCCAGCTTCGTGGGCAAGGACAAGGTCGGCGGCGACGGCTCGGCCTCCAACGGTTGGTACATCGTCGGAGGCGGTTTCAAGGACTTCAACGCCGAAGCCCTTTCTTCTGATCCGTTCGTCGCTTGGGGCCGTCAGTTCCTCGCCGACAATGGCTTGGACTACAAGTTGTCCGGCGCCTTGGGCCAGGGCTTCTATCCCGGTTGGATCCTGAGCCAGAGCCTGATCATCGCCGGTGAGTTGCCTGGCGGGCTGACCCGCAGCAACTTCATCCTGGCTCAGCGGGCCTTCGAGGGCACCAGCCCGATGCACCTGAAGGGCATCAAGATCAACATGAACGGCAACAAAGACGCCTACTTCCTGGAAGGTTCGGACCTGTCGGTGTACGACTCCTCCAAGCAGCAGTGGGTGATCGAGGGCCAGGTCATCGAGTTGTCCGGCAAGTCGGCCAACTGCTACTGGGACCCAGCGGCGCAGAGCTGCCGCTGAGCCCCCGACTTTGGTAGGGCGGGGCACGGATACCGTCCCCGCCCTTTTCCAGTCCTCGGCGTCTGCCATGGTGTTCGCGCTGTGATCCGAGATTTGGCGGTCACCTCGTCGAAGGCCAACCGAGAGGACAACGAGGTTCGGGTGCTGACGCCGCCCACCGAGACCGCCGCCTGGCCGGTGGCCATCACCCCAGGTGTCGTGTGCGTGCCGGAAATGGGTCGGGATGGTCTTCTGGTCCACTGGGGTGCACGCCGCTGCGAGCAGATCGGTGGTTGGACGTGTCGATGCCAGGGTTTCGAGAGACTTGGCCGCGGTGTGCGGGTTCAGGCCGCGGTGCGGTACTCGTTGATGAGTGTGCCGCGTGTGGTGTGGCGCTGGATTGGTTCGGCCGAACCAATCCAGCAACGTCTTCGCCAGCTGGTCACTCCATCGTCATGACAATCTGTGACCTCGGATGCCGTGGGTATCGTCAGAAATGTTGGATGAAATGTTGGATGGCTACCCGAATCGCTTGCTCGCAGTGGTGAGGGCACGACCGTCCGGGATGGGCGGTCCGAATCGCTCGTGACTGGATCACCGAGCGACGGTCCATTCGTTGGCACTTCTCAACGGAGGTGGCGTGGGAGAGCAGGCTTCAAGGAGTTTCCGTCGGGGCGGAGGGCATGGTCGGTAAGATGGCTGACGTGAGTTCGTTGAACCTGATCGACGTTCGGCCCGACGTTCGCGGCGGGAAGCCATGTTTCGTGGGGACGCGCATCACGGTCTATGACGTGCTCGAGTATCTCGCCGGTGGCATGAGCGCAGCGGAGATTGTTGACGACTTCCCGGAGTTGACCGAAGCGCACGTTCGGGCCGCGCTGGAATTCGCGGCGCTGCGTGAGCGGCGGCTCGCCACCCCTGCGTGAGGCTGTTGTTCGATCAGAACCTGTCTCGGCGGCTGGTGTCCTTGCTGCGAGCCGAGTTCCCCGACAGCTCCCACGTGGTGCTGCTCGGGCTCGACACGGCGACGGATCGAGCGGTGTGGGACTACGCCAAGGCGAACGGATTCGGCATCGTCTCCAAGGACTCGGACTTCGGGCAGCTGGCCTTCCTCTACGGCGCGCCTCCGAAGGTGATCTGGCTGCGTGTTGGCAACCAGCCGACCGCGAGCGTCGCCAGACTCCTTCGGGAGGCCAAGCCGACCATCGCCGATTTCGACGCGTCGCCCACCGAAGGCCATGCTCGTGTTGCCCGGGCTGGGTTCGGCGACAAGCCAGAAGACCTGAGACGAGGACGTTCGATGTCGACAGCATCCGTGCGCTCGATTGGCAACAGGACGACGTGGCAGAGGTCGTGGCCGCTCGCCAGGGGCTGAGCGCTCACTGGCTGAATGTTGAACGGCTCGGCTCGTGCCTTCCTGTCCGCTACCTTCGACAAAGCGGCGTGCCATGTGCTGGTGGCGCGGTTGCGGGTGCTGGCAGCTCCCATGGAGCAAGCGGCCTCTCGCCGGCACGGCGTGAAGCTGGTCTTTGATCAGAACGTGGTGTCGGTGCGTTACACCGTGTGTGGCCTGGGGGAACCCTCAGTTGGGGTTGTGGCCCGGGAAGATCTCGATGTCGTGGAGGTGGATCGATAGAAGGCGGCGGTTCATGGTGACGGTGAACTGGTCCTAGAAGCCGACTTGACCGAGTATCAAATAGAACTCGGCGTCCCAACGCTCCAGAAAGCCGACCTGGGCTCGCGACTGGACGTAGTCATCGGCGTCGTGGTCCCGGTAGAGGTGGAGGCCGACCGCGGCGAATATGGCCTCGACGGCGAGGCCACCAACGCCGAGCAGCAGGCGGTCGGTCGACTCATCGAGGGCAATGCCCATTCCGTCTGCGAGCCACCGCGGTGCGAGGGTGGGTTCGCTGCCGCTGTCGACCAGCGCGAAGAGGGCTGAAGGCTGTTCGGGCGACAGGCGCACGGGCAGGATGGGGCGGAAGACCTCCCGTCCCCGGCGCGGCGGTTCAATGGCGGCATACGCGTAGTCCCAGTCGGCCGGGGGGAGCTCGACCTCAGCCAAGCCCGACCCGCAGCGGCTCGCCGATCCGGAGCACGCGGAAGATCGCCGTGTTGCGCAGTCCCTGGTCTGCGACAAGCCGCATGACCTCCTGGGGGGTCTCTGCCGACGCGACCACGCGGTCGGTGGCGCGGTCGATCGCTACGACCTTCCCCTCGTCCGGTGGGCGACGTTGAGCGCGACGCTCGATGGTGATCCAGCTTGGGTGTTTCTGGTGCCTGCCGAGAACATGATTGTGGAGGACACGTGGACCGACGCGCCCGCGATGCGCGGGACCGGTAGCCACGGCGTGTCCGTTCCCGACGCGCTCGTGCCCGCACGATTCGGGGTGTCGTGGAACCAGCCTCTGACGGTGGATGAGCCGCTGCAGCGCTGCACCCGCTTCCAATTGTTCGGTGTCGCGGCCGCCGCGGCGGCCCTTGGCATCGCTCGGAGCGCGCTCGACGAGATGATCGTTCTTGCCGGCGGGCGGGTCTCGCAAATGAGCGGCCTCGTTCACCTGCATCAACCCCGCAATCTCGAGGTCCTCGCCAGCGCGGGGTCTGCAATCTGGATGCTTCTCCCCGGCTTGTTGAACCTCGCGGAGGAGGTCTGGGCGGCGGTAATCGCCAACGGAGAAGCACCGGTTGAGCTTCGTGCCCGGCTTATCCTGGCGGCGTTCCAGGTGATCGACCGGCTCACCGTCGAGGTCAGCGCGGTCTATACCGCCAGCACCGCTATGGCGTACGCCACAAGGAACTGGGTTGAGCGAGCCCTACGCGACGTGTACGCCGTCGCTGCGCTCTACGGGTCCGTACGACCGGTTCAACTCGATGCTGCCCGCGTCTGGCGGGCCAGAAACCGACCTCACCTGGGGTGTGAACCGCCGGGCTCCGGGCGTGAAAGATGCGCAACAAGCCAGCAACCTTCCCCGTCGTGTGAGATTCTGGGTTTTGGTCGTTGGCCGTGCGGGGGAGGAATGTCGTGGCGATGCTCGGGTACGAGCAGTGCGTGGATTGGATCGCGGAGGAGATCGGCCGGTTTCTCGATGTCGCTGACGATGTGCTCGGCCGTCCGGTACCGAGCTGTCCGGGTTGGGACGTCGCAGCCGTGTTCGATCACCTCGGGCGGGGTGCAGGTATCGGCTGGCGTACCTGGTTCAGTGAACCCGCCGAGATCGATGGTATGGCTGTCCTGATGAACCTTCCAGCACGAGAGACAGGTGTCGCCGCCAAGACCCGCTTCGCGGTCGAGATGCCCGCCTACGTTGAGGTGCTGCGGGCGACCGCGCCGGACAAGCCGTGCTTCTGGTTCGCCGGTCCTGTTCCCGCGTCGTGGCTGGTGCTGCTCGGCGCCAACGAGATCGCCACCCACCGGGCTGACGTGGCCATGGCGCTCGGCTTTGATGGCACGCTAAGCGGACCGCGCGCCGCGGACGCGTTCGCCATCACCGCTGAGTTCATCCCACAGCTCCGCAGCAGGCGCCGGGCGGGCGAAACCCCGCCGGCAGCGTTGCGGGTGGTGCCCAGCGACATCGGCCAGGAGGCGGTGCTCGGGGCCGGTCCACCGGCCGTGACCGTGCGCGGTACGGCCTCCGACCTTCGGCTGGCATTGTGGGGCCGACCAGCCGTCGGCGAGCTCCGTGTCGATGGTGACCGTTCCGTCTTCAATGACTGGGTCAGCACCGCCGAAGGCCCGGGACCCGTCGGCTAGCGCCCGACCGCGGTTCCACTGTATTCGCGAGCGGCAACGGGGTCTCCTTCGATGGTGACGGGTCCATGGGGGCGCCGCCAGAGATGCAGCACGAGATCATGGGCCGTCGCTGCCAACGAAGCCGACGGTGTACCGCCGCCGGCGACGAAGTCGAGCCGATCAGCTTCGGACACCAGCCGCACCGCCGGGAGGCTCTGCAGCCCACGGAACTGAAGTACCATCGGATACACGTACTCAGTTGTCCACATCACAGCGTCCACAGCTTGATCTCCAGTCATCGATGACGGGAGACCTAACGCAACCTCGACGTCGTGGCGATGCAGACCCCACTCCGCTGCGCAATGCCAGGACTGCCAGCCCGCAGTCTCCATACCCAGATGCCCGTACACGGGCACGTCAGCATCCAGTTTGACCAGGCACATTCGATAGGCGTCGAGCTCGCAGACCAGCTCCTCGATGGGGAGATCCTGGACCTCGGCCATGCGGGCCAAGTTGAACGCCATCGGGTTCACATCGCCCAGATCGCTGGTTTCACACCAGGCGCGACACGACGCCGAGAACGCAGCAACATGGCGAAGAACGTTCGCGACACTCCAGCCAGGACAGCTCGACACATCCGCGGCCAGATCGTCACCAGACAGACCCTCGAAAAACGCGCAGTGATCGGCGATTACGCCGACCCGCTCCTCATGAGACATGCGCAGATCCGGAACGATCACCATGGCTGAGTCGCCATCCCCGACGCCGCCAACAAGATCAGCAGCGCTCGTTTCCCATCACGCACCGACCCCGTCAAACTCGAGTCTCGAGCAGATAACACAGCGGGCGCCTCGTCACTCTGAACAATCGGCTTCGCCTTGAACATGCCCCCATTATTACGCGGGCATTCACGTGCCAGTGCACTGGATTTGGTCGATCAGCCGCGTCGGTGACCTCGACCGTGGGAACCCGGCGGTGAACGTGGATGACCGGTAACCACGGGCTTTCGCCGCGCCGAGGTCGCCCAGGCCTGACGCCCAGCGCACGGCCACAACCGGAGAGGCCGAGGTCCCGGACGTGGAGGACGTCGTGGCCTGCGTCGGACAGCAGCGGCGCGATCGACGGCGAGAGGTTCTGGTCGAGCAGGAATCTCACGCTGGAAGGCGGAGTGGCATTTCGCGTTCTTGGACTGCCAACGCGGCGTAGCGCAAGGATTCGGCGATGTCCTCGGCTTCCAGGTCGGGGTGCTCGGCGAGGATCTCCTCGGTGGACATGCCGTCCGCGACCATGGCCACGACGGTCGCTACAGGGAAGCGCAGGCCGCGGATGCAGGGCACTCCGCCCATCCGGTCTCCATCGACGGCGATGCGCTCGAATGCCACGGCTGTAGATAGTACCGCCGCCACCTACTACACCGACCAGCACCATACTGGGTGTTCAGGATCATTGAACGTGAGGCTCGCGGTCTCGGACTCTATGTGCGCAACGCCGCCACCGGTCTGCGGTACCGCGGCGCCAACACGATCACGCTCGCCGTCGCCGCGGTCGACCGCGGCTACCCGCTGGTTGGTGGGCCACCTAAACGCTGCGCGTGACAGGCCCGGCCGGGAAGTAGCTCTGTCGGTGATCGCTACCGCCTTCGTCATGTCATTGCAATACTGACCGGTATTGACCGTTACGTACCGTTGGGTACCGCTGGCGACCATTGCGTCCGTTTCCTGTCAGTCTGTGCCGCTTCGAGGGTGCGGTAAGGCTTCGGACCGGCCCTACTCTTCGACGTTTCTGGCGGCAGGGTCGTGGTCGGCGTGATCGGGGTCTCTGTCGATGTGTGGCGGAGGTGGGGTTGGTGTCCTTCGACGAGTTGCCTGAGGTGCTCACCGTGGAGGAGGCGGGTGCCTTCCTGCGGATTGGTCGCGGACTGGCATACGAGTTGGCTCGCCGGTATGTGGCGACCAATGGGGCCGACGGCCTTCCGGTGGTGAGGCTGGGCCGCCGGCTGGTGGTGCCGAAGCGCCAGCTTGAGCGTCTGCTTCTCGATGGCGGCGCTGCGCCTGCTGCACCTGCTGTGGTCGACGATGACGCCCATCGAGTCGCAAGCTCCGCGCCGGCCCGCAGGCGCAGCCGCCGTTCCCCCGACGCCCAGCTGACCCTGCTGCCGCCCGACGCAAAGCAGGCCTGACCATGGCGCCCGGCCATCTACTGCTGTCCCTCTCAGCGATCTTGTTGAAAAGAGGCTCTCCGGTCGTTTCCGTGGGTGTTATCGGTCGGGTAGGGGTGGGCAGTGGCCGCCTCGGTCGAGGAGGCAGAGGGCGATGAGGTTGGTCGTGGAGCGGAAGCCGTAGGCGATTCTGGTGAGGAGCCGGATCTTGGTGTTCACCGATTCGGTGAGGCCGTTGGAGAGCCCGTGGGTGACGCTGGCGATGATCCCGGCTCGGTGTTTGCGGATGCGGTGGTAGAGCTCAACGAAGGCGGGGATGCGCGATCGTCGGGCCCAGCCGAGCCAGTCATCGAGCATGGCTTCAGCAGCTGGGCCTCGGTGTTGGAACACGAGCCGCAGGTGTTCCTTCAGCAGGTAGGCGCGGTAGAGCTGATGGTTGTGCCCAGCGATCCAAGCGAGCTTGGTGTTCTGCCGGTCGGTGAGGTCTTCAGGGTTCTTCCACAGGGCGTAACGGCAGCCCTTCAGTTGCTTCGCTTGATCTTTCAGGCCGACCTTGCGCAGCAAGTTCCACACGGCGCGGCGCACGACATCGAGTGCTTGGGACGCCCAGCGCACAATGTGGAACGGATCGAGACACAACGTGGCGTTCAGGCAGTTGCTGGTGGCGCATTCGCCGATCCATTCTGCGGCGTCGGCGGAGATCAGCCGGATCTGGCCTGCTCGGTCCGGGCCGAGGAGATCGAAGAACTGCTGGAGGGTTTTGCGGTCGTGGCCATCCGCGGCCCATACCAGCCGTCCGCTGTCGTGGTCGACGACGACCATCAGATACTTGTGGCCCCGCCGGTAGGAGATCTCATCGATCCCGATCCTGGTCAGCCCATCGAAAGGGTCGCGTGCCTTGCGGGCGTCAACCACCACCCGGGCGGCGATCGCTCCGACGGTCCGCCACGCCACCCGCATCAGTTCAACCACGGCGGTCTTGGAGGTGTGGGTCACCAGCCACGCGACCTGGTCATCGAAAGCCCTCGTGTGCCCGGCGTCGTGGCGGGCCCACGGCACCGCTGCCACGGTCACGCCATGATCGATGCAATGCACCCTGGGTGCCTCGGCCTCGATGAACACCCGGGTTGTGCCGGCGTCCAACGCCCGCCAACGACGCCGTCCCTCGCCGCGGTCATAGCCAGGAGATCGACGTCCGCACCTGCCGCAACAGCTCCGGCCGCGGTCACGACGGCGGAGCCGACAGCACAGCACCACCGCCCCCGCTGCCTCGTCGAACGTCACGCGTTCCACGACCACGCCGGGCTCGACACCAGCGACCCGCGCCCATAGCTTCTTGTTCTGCACCCCGTTGCTCCACGCTCGACTTCCAGCCTTCAGACAGCCGAAAGCCAAGCCGGACAACGGGGTGCACCGCGCGGATACTCAAACCCTCAACCCACCCACGGAAAGGGTCGGAGAGCCTGAAAAGACGGTTGCACAGTTTGTGCTGTCCCGCCGCCGGCCGTACCGAGGGGTATGTGGTAGGTGGCGGTTCGGGTGTCGTCGTTGAAGGGGGCGGGTGCTGGCCGCTACTACGTGGCGGAGGTCGGCTCGTATTACTTGGCGGCGGGGGAGCCCGCCGGCCGTTGGTTCGGTGATGCCGCCGCCGAGTTGGGTCTCGTCGGGGAGATCGATGACGAGGCGTTCGTTTCTGTGGTGAATGGTGTTGAGCCGTCTTCTGGTGTGTTGTTGGGTCGCCGTTTCGGGGAGAAGTCGGTCCGTGGGTTTGATGTGACGTTTTCGGCGCCGAAGTCGGTGTCGGTCCTCGCCGCCGTCGCCGATCCCGCCGTGCGCGCCGAGGTCCTCGCTGGGCATGACGCTGCGGTGGAGGCGGTGTTGGGGTATGTGCAGCGGCATGCGCAGACCCGGTTTCGGGTGTCGGGGGAGGTGGTGTCGGTCGACGCGGCTGGGATCGCGGTGGGTGTGTTCCGGCAGCACGTGTCACGGGAGCTCGACCCCCAGCTGCACACCCACGCTGTGATCGCCTCCAAGGTCCTTGCCCCGGACGGGCGCTGGCTGGCGTTAGACGCCCGCAGCTTGATGGCGGATCAGACGGTGTTCTCGTCGCTCTACCACGCCGGCTTGCGGGCCGAGCTCACCAGCCGGCTGGGGGTCGAGTGGGAGCCGCCGGTGCATGGGATCGCGGAGATCGCCGGTGTCGACGAGCGGGTGTTGGCCGAGTTCTCGCAGCGCAGCGCGCAGGTGGATCGGCGGCGGGAGGTGAAGCTCGACCGGTTCCGTGAAGCGTTGGGCCGGGAGCCGACCGGCCGTGAACGCTGGCGTCTCGAGCGGGAGGCGGTGAAGGACTCGCGTCGGTCGAAGCCCGCCCCGCTCGATGCCGCCGAGCTGCGGGGCGACTGGCTGGGTCGTCTCGGTGACCTAGGCGTCAAGGAGCAGTGGTTGGTGGCCGGGGTGGTGGGGCGTGTGGTCGAGCCCGATCGGGTGCTGGATCTTGATGGCTGGGGTGACATTGCGAGCCAGGCGTTGGGGGAGTTGACCGACGGGCGCTCGACCTGGCGGCATCCGGATGTTGTCCGCGAGCTCGCTCGGGCGGTGCCGACCACGAGCGGGCTGCCCGCCGAGCAGGTGGTGGTCGAGTTGGAGGCCGGCGCCGCAGATTTCGTCCAGGAATGGTTGGTCGAGCTGGCCCGCCCCATCTCCGATGGGGTGCGGGTGCGCGAGTCCGATGGGCGCCCCGTCTTGGAGTCGCCGTTGGAGCGGCGCTACACCACGGGCTGGATCCTCGAGCAGGAGGCGGAGCTGGCCGGGTGGGCGTTACGTCGGTGGGACGCGCCGGGCGGCCCCGCCCAGTTCGACGAGGTCGGTGGGTTGGATTTGGCGCAGTTGGCGGCGGCGGAGGCGGTGGCGGGCGCCCAGGCGCTGGTGGTGGTCGTGGGCCCGGCGGGCACCGGCAAGACCACCGCGCTGCGTCCCGCCGTGGCAGAGCTGCGCCGGCAGAACCGCCCGGTGTTCGGGGTGGCGCCAACCGCGACCGCCGCAGGGGTGCTCGGCCGCGAAACCAGGATGGCGGCGGACACCATCGACAAGCTGCTGGCCGAACATCGCCGTGCGTCCGGCCCGTCGTCCGGATTCCGTCTCCCCGCCGGCACGACGCTGATCGTGGACGAGGCGGCCATGGTGTCCACCGCAACGCTGGCGGAGCTGGCGGCTGTGGCGGATCGGCGGGGGTGGCGGGTGGTGTTGGTGGGCGACCCGTTGCAGTTCCTGCCGGTCGGGCGCGGTGGCATGTTCGACTGGCTGGTCGAACACGGCCCAGCCGTCGAGCTGGATCGCGTTCACCGCTTCGAACAGCCCTGGGAACGCGAGGCCTCCCTCCAACTACGCCGCGGTGACCCCGACGCACTCGCCCTCTACGAGGCGCACGGGAGGCTGCACCGAAACGAGGCCGGTGAGCTCGATTTCGATGTCCTCGATCACTGGTGGCGTCTCCGCCAGCAAGGCGCCATCGTCGCCGTGCTCTCCGCGTCGAACGACACGGTGCACAGGTTGAACGTGCTGGCCCAACAACGCCGGGTCGAAACCGGAGACCTCAACCAGCAGGGCAGCAGCGTTCGGACCGGGGCTGGGCATCGCCTGTGGGCGGGGGATGAGATCTCGACCCGGCAGAACGACCGGCGGTTACGGACCGATCGGGGGGAGATGGTCCGCAACCGCGACCACTGGACCATCACCACCATCCACCGCTCAGGTGCGGTCACCGCCGTCGGTCCCACCGGCATCGTGCGCCTCCCCGGCGACTACGTGGCGGACCACGTCGAGCTGGCCTACGCCCAGACCGGCCACGCCGCACAGGGACAGACGGTGGACGTCTCGCTATCCCTCGTCGATCGCGACATCGACAACCGTGCCGTGTACGTGCCCATCACGCGCGGGCGGCAAGAGAACCACGTCTACGTCGCTCTCGACGCTGATGATCCTCGCACCCCCAGGGAGGTCCTCGCCGAAGCCGTGACCCGCGACTGGGCCGACGTCCCCGCCATCACTGTCCGACACGAGTTGGCCGAGCAAGCCGGGCGGGAGCACGCGGCGCGGGCGGTGGACCAGCCGCCGCTCACTGACCACGCCCTACGCCACGTCGTCAACGAGATTCGGCGTATCGATCACCTCGACGTGCCCTTCCACCGAAAGGAACTGGCCCGTGACCTGACCCACGCCCACGCCGCCGCTCGGGACCACCAGGCTGCCGTCGACCGGCTCGCCGAGCTCAAGACCGAACGCGAGCGTGTCGCCGCCAGGTTGGGGGAGATCCACCCGTGGAACCCCTTCACCAACCGCGAACGCGGTCAACTCGAAGCGGACAACCGGCAACTCAACCGAGACATCAGCCGCGCCCGCCACCAGGTCGAGCGCACCGCCACCAAGCTGGAGGAGGCAAACGCGACCGTTGAACGACGGGTCGCCCGGCTCGAGGCGGCCACCCCACAGCACGAACGCCGGTCCGGCCTGCTCGCAGCGCTCGAACGCGACCTCAACGCCCGCGTCCGGCTCGCCGCGACCCGCGAACCACCCACCTGGGCCGTCGCCGAGCTCGGCCGGCGACCCGACCGACCGGACCGCGCCGCCGTCTGGGACCAGGCCGTCGGCGCCATCGACCACTACCGCACCGCGAACCGGGTCAAAGACCCCGACCGCGCCCTCGGCCCCCGGACCCTGGGCTACGACCCCGGACGTGCCCACGTCGATGCCGTGATCCGACACGCCAACGAGCACCTCGGCCGCCATCAGCACCGCGCCCAAGAACACGTCATGCGCATCAGCCGCTAGCGCAGGCTCCCGCCCCGCTCGCAAGCTCGCAGGTTGGGCCCAATCTGGGCTCACTCGAGCTTCTCGCCCGCGTTCCGAGTGGAGGCGTTCTAGGGCGAGGGCGGTCTTGGGCGGCCCGCTCGGCCATCTCACGCCAAATGGGCGCAGCAGGTCGGGGACTTGGCGCGCGGCTTTATGAGCGCTCAGTTCAGCGTGGTTGCGGTTGCAGCGCCTAGTCCGGGCCTGGGGTGGGGTCCGGGGCGCATGCGACAAGGCGGGCCAGGGCCCAGGTTTCGCCATCTTCTCGGAGGACTGCGCTGAGCACAGGACGCCCGTCTCGAGTGCCCGTGACCAGAGCCTCGGTTGCGTTGGAAAGGGTTAGCTCGAGTTCGACGTCCTGGTAGATGTCGCGGTTGTAGGCCAGTTGATATCGAACCTCTTCGACTGGATTTGACCACGCAGCTCCGTCACCCTCCGGTCCGGACGCCAAGATGCCTTCGACGCTGCGGTCGACACCTGGCACGCAGAAGATGGGGGTTAGTGAATACGGCTGCTGCCCGAAGTTCAAGACGCCGGGGCCTCCTGAGACGGTCAGCTGGAGCCCAGCGCCTGGCGCGGTCCAGGTTTCCAGCTTGACCGGCCTGGCCAGCACGATCTCGTCGATCAGGCTGACCAGCTCCTGGTTCGGGCAGCCAATCGCCGGCCTTATGACCCCGTCAGGCCCGGCGAAGACGATCTCGAGCGCCTGTGCGCCCGGTCGGTAGGTCCCGGTCAGGCTGTAGCAGCCGTTGTGCCAGGTGACGATCCCTCGGTAGAAGGTGAGCGAGACACCTGGCAGGCCGGGGCCTTCTTCGGTCCTTGGAAGGTCCTCGCCTGTCACCTGCAAGTGTGGGCTTCCGAACACCAGGCCTTCCAGGTCGTCGGCGAGTGGAGCTTGTGCGTCGGGCAGGGTGCCGGGCAACTCGATTGCCGTCACGGTCGTGCGGTCGTCTGCAGTGTTGGCATCGGTGGTGGCCGTGTCTCGGATGGTCAATTGCTGGCTGTCGCTCGTGTTGAGTGCCGCAGCGCCGACAGCGATCGCCGCCACGACAGTCACGGCGCCCGCTGATGCTGTCAGCCGGCGCGTTCGCCGAGCCCTTGCCGAAGCGGCGGCAAGGTTGGAGCGGGCCGCCTCTAGGTCGCCTGGGGAGAACAGTCTGGCTACGTCAGCTGCCAGCTTGTCGTCGCGCTCGTCAGTCATTGCTTGCCCCCTTGGTCAATTTGGCTCGCACGTCATGCAGCGTGCTTTTGACAGTTCCAGTTGAGATCGACAGCGCCTCGGCGATGTCGGCGATGCACATGTCTGCGAGGTATCGCAGCGAGAAGATGAGCCGCTGTCGTTGTGGGAGCGCAGCGATCGCCGCGGCGAGATCAACCAGCTCGTCGCTGAGCTCAGTGCTCGCTACCACCGTTCGGACGAGTTGCTCGCGCCGGCGGCGGCGTAGAACGCTGCCGCGTGGCGGTGATCGCCTTGTTGATCGCAACCCGCCGGACCCAGCCAGCCGGGTCGTCAAGTTGCGACACGCGTGACCACCGCCGATGCGCTGCGGCGAAGGCGTCTGCGACAGCCTCTTCGGCGACGGTGGGAGTGAACGAGATCGACAAGGCGCGCACGAGTCGCAGGTACTCGGCGCGGAACAGGCTGTCGAACGCGTCCCATCCCTCCCATGATGACTGACACGCCGCAGACGCCAGCCGGGTTGGGTCCGGGCAAGGGGATTTGAGGATGAGGTGGGCGATCTGGCGAACCGGGTATCAGGCGCGACACGGCTACCCCGTGCACGGCGACCACAGCGCCGCGGTTACGGCGAGTCCGCCGCCCAACCAACCCCGACGAACTAAGGAAGATGGCAGCGATTCGAACGGGCGCTCGGAGCCTCACGGTCCGTCATCGGCAGCGGTGCCGGTGCCCTGGGGGGCGTGGACATTGACGGCGCCGAGCCGATGAGCCGTGGATCCAAGCGTGACTGCCGAGCGCTCCCGCGTAATCTTCGACCGGGCGATTCTGGTTTGCAGATCGGGCGAGGAAGGCGGGGTGGCGATGAAAGGTCACGTACGGCGGCGGGGAACGGGATGGGTGTACGTCGTCGATGTGGACGGCGGTTGGCCGGCGAGGCGCTGCGAGACGTGCGGCGAGCGACGTTGGATGCAGGCCCGGAAGCCAGCCGGTCGATGCCCCTGCGGGGGAGCGCTCGGCGCCGAGGTCCGCGAACGCCGGCAGGTCTGGTCGACCATTTACCGCACCAAGCGTGAGGTCGAAGAGGCGTTGCGGGTCTTTCTTCACGTCCTCGCTACGGGCGACGACCCGTTCCCCAGCGACATCACCCTCGGCCGCTTGTTGGCGGCTTCGTTGTTTGGTGGTGGGTCGGCATGGTTGTGTGGTGGTGTTTCGGTGTTTTTATTCGGGGAGGAGTCGGTGGGCCCAGTGCCGGAGTTCGCGGCGGAGTTCGTTGTTGGTGATGAGGTAGTCGGGGTCGTGGTCGGGGAGGGTGTCCGCGAGGTAGTGGAGGATTTCGGCGAGTTCGATGGTTTCGAGAACGTTGAGGGTGGCACCGGGGTGGGTTGGGTGCATGGGGGGTTCATTCTCGGGTGAGTTCCGCTGCTGCCTTCTTGGCGCAGGCGTCGTCGACGAGGTCCTTGTTGTCCGACGCGGCGGAGATGAGGGCAGCGGTCGCGGCGTTGTTGAGGGCTCGGGGCAGTCCGTTGGATACCCGGTGGAGGCGGGCGATGGCGTCATCAGCGAAGAGTGGTTCGTCGCGTCCGACGAGCGTGAGGTGGTGGCGGAGGTAGGTGGCGGACTCGGCGAGGTCCATCGGTTTGATCGTGTAACGGGTGGCGATGCGTTGATCGAGCGCAGCGAAGATTCCCATGCGTAGCTGGCGGGACAGGGTGGGTTGGCCGACCAGGATCCCCGCGAAGGGGGACGTGGCGTCCATGTCTTGGTTGGTGAGCAATCTGAGTTCTTCGAGTTGCGCGGGGGTCAACAAGTGGGCTTCATCAACCACGATGAGGACCCGCCGGTGGCGTTCGGCTTCTTCGGCGGCCAGCAGATCCGCGGCTTGGGCCATGACTTCGGCCTTATGGAAGCGGGGTTCGGCGCCGAGGGCTCGCACGATGGTGACGTAGAGACCGCGGGTGCCGAAGGCGGGGTTGGCGATGTAGATGATGGTGTGGCGGGTGGGGTCCAAACCCGCGACCGCGGCGCGGACGGCAACGGTTTTTCCGGCGCCGACGTCTCCGACGATCACCCCGAAAGCGGACTCGGTGACACAGAACCCGATGCGGGCCACGGCTTCGGCGTGCGCGGCCCGGGTGAACAAATCCCCCGCCGCGATCCGTTTGGAGAACGGGGTGCTGTTGAATTTGAAGTGTGTGATCCACGGGGCGCGGTTCATGACGCCTCCCCGCTGTGTTCAGGGTGAGAAAGGTCCGCGTAGGAGATGGGCCCGACGGTTTCGGTGTCGTGGGCGGCGGCGACGAGACCGAGGTAGTCGACACCGGTGAGCTCGGGTGCTGGTCGGGCGGCTTGGGGGACTTGTTTGTGGGTGTGGTGCCCGATGACGAATGGGACCGCCGCCCCCGCCGGTTTCCCTTCCACGTACACATCGATCACGGCCAGGTTCTCGGGATCGAAACGCAACTCGACCCGCCGGCCGACCAGCGCGGCGTCCACGCTGTAGTGGTTGCCATCAAGGCTCACGGTCGCGGTGCGGGTCACTTTGCGTTGCGCGGACCACCGGAACGCCTCCGCGAGGCGGGCGGGGTCCGCCGCCCGTGGCGGCCCGCCGGCATCGAATCGGGCTTGTGGCGTCATGTTCGTCTCGGCGTGGACCCGCCGGTTGGCGACCATATCGGCCCAGGCCGCGAATCGGTCGTTGAGCTCGTCGAGGGTATCGATACCGACGTGTTCGGCCTCGCTCAGGAACCGTTCCCGGATATACCGGTTCAACCGTTCCTGTTTCCCGCGGCCTTCAGGCGAGTAAGGCGCGGAGTGCACCAGGCGGATGCCGAGCACCGCGCAGGTGCGGGCCAGCATATGGTTCGCGAACGGTGCCCCGTTGTCCGCGTACAACATCTCAGGGACCCCGCGGCGCACGATCGCGGCGCGGAGCACGTCTTGACCAGCGCGGGTGTTTTCCTTGGTCATGAACCGCCCGTGGACCAACAATCGGGAATGGTCATCCACGATCAGGAACAACCTGGCCCGGATCGAGGAACTGACCCTGGGAAACGGCACCCACGGATCAACGACCACATCGGTGATCCACCGTTCGTTGGGCCGCCCGGCCTCATAACGCCCGAACACTTTTGGTGCCGCCCGCAGGGCGTCACGTTGCAGGCCCCGCCGGCGTAGCTGGCCCCGCAAGGTGCGCTCGGAGACCCGCACCCCGTGGCGGTGCCACAAAATGTCAGCGATCCCCGCCGCTGACCGCGACGGCAACTCGAGCCGCAACGCGGCGGCTTCCTCGAACAGTTCCGGTGTCCGGCGCATCACACCGGCATCCGCACGTACCTGCGGGCGTAGCGCAGCAATACCACCCGCCCGCCACGCCCGGATCCAACGATCGATTGTGTTACGCGAATACCGCCGTTCCGTGCCGTCTGGATGGGCGTGGACACGGGCGGCGGTGACGCGTACCACTACACCTCTTTCCGCCGGGGTGAGCTTGGAGTTAGCGGCCTCAGCGATTACTGCCCACCGGTGCAAAGCAATCTTCTCGGCCATGTCGTTGGTCATGTTCATAGTCCTCTCCTTGTCGAGATCAGGGGACGGGAGGCATGAAACGACGCTTGCCGAGGATGGTCCAGAGCGGATTGGTGTTGGCGGCCAACAACCCGCCGCCGGTGACGAGCCCCGCGAAAGGCCACAACCGTGGTGGCCGCGGTCCCGCCCTTGACACCATCACGTTGAACGCGAGCGTGATCGCCGCCAACGCCCGCCTCTGGGGGTGCACCGGCAACAGCGGCGCCAACCCACACAACTCCACCACCACCGCCGCAAATGCCGCCGCCAACACCGCCGCCCGACGAGCGAAACGCCTCACCCAATCCCGGGCCGTGGAATGCGGCACATCAAACCGGACCGCTACCGGCCGCACCCCTTCCCCACAGCCCACAACCGCAACGACCGCGGCGCCGATCACCTCGACTTCATCGAACCGGCCCGGCAAACAGAACGACGGCACCAACGCATGGCTCACAGCACACCGGGCGCACCGCGCCCGGCGCAGCCACACCCTCAACCACCCGTCCCTACAACGCAACGACCGCACGTATCCCGACCAGAACGACATCGGCACCGAGCACCCCGGACAATCCGGTCGCGGGACCGCCAAACCACGACCAGCAGCCACGTACTCATCCACGGACAACACGCACGGCCATACGATGGCCATCGGTGGCAACACCGCCTTGGGCCCCTCCCGGCAGCAGCGACCAACTGGTGGGGAGGGGCCCACTCGCGAACAATGGGACCGCCCATCCTCACCCAAACCGCCGCCGCGTCCCCCCAACCATCACCAAAGACCACCGCCGACACCACCACCTACATCACCAGGAAAACGAGCCGCCAACACCGCTTCGCTCCCAGCTTCCTCGACCGCAAGGCGCAAAGCGTGCGCCCCCACACCCTCAGCCGCTACCGCTCCATCCTCGAGCGCGACGTGATCCCGCTCATCGGCAACGTGGAACTGCGCAAGATCAAACCGGCGCACCTCCAACAAGTGCTCGACAAGGTCGCCGAGACCCGGGGCAGACGCTGCGTCGAGGAAGCGAAGGCGGTCATGTCGGGCCTGCTCAAGATGGCGGCGGCGGGCGGGCTCGTGGACCACAACGCCGCCCGCGGCGGCACCCTTGAGATCGCCGACGGCGCAACCACCAAGCGGGTGCTGGTGAAGCTCGACGCCGCACAAGTGAGAGAACTGCTGCAACTGGCGCACGGCACCACATGGCACCTACCACTGAACCTCGTCGCCCGCCTCGGCCTCCGCCGATCCGAGGTCCTGGGGCTGCAGTGGAGCGACGTGAACTTCCACGCCGCTGAGCTCTCGGTCGCCACCGGCCTGCACCGCATCCGCGACGACGCCGGATCGAGGCTCGCCCTACTCGACCCGAAGACCGCCGCCAGCCGGCGCACGATCATCATCGGCGCCCCGGTCATCGAACTGCTCCGCCACCACCGCAAAGCGCAAGCCGAGCGCCGACTGTTCGTGGGCGCCGCTTGGCAGCCGACCGAGCTCATCTGCGACAACGGCATCGGTGGTCCGCTCGACCCCGACAGCATGAGCACCGCCTTCAAGCGCTTCGCCCGCAAGCTCGGCTGGCCGGCCGGCGTCCGCCTCCACGACCTGCGCCACGCCGCCGCACGCCTCGCCCTCGAGGCCGGCGCGCCGCTCGAATCGGTGTCGCGCATGCTGGGACACAGCACGCTCGCCTTCACCCACAAGCAGTACGTGGCGCCCACCGCAGCCCAAACGGCGGCCGCGGTCTCGGCCCTCGAGAGGCTCTACGACGCTCACTGAGCGTGGGCGTTTGTGCCGTTGGCTGCTGGCTGGTGCCGAGGGGTGCCGCCACGTCCCGTTTGCAAAATGTTTGCAGATGGGGCCTACTTCAGGATCGAATCCTGATTCGAAACACAATAGGCGCAGGTCAGGGCGGTGGGCCCGGTGGGGATCGAACCCACGACCGAGCGATTATGAGTCGCCTGCTCTGACCGCTGAGCTACGGGCCCGAAAAGGGGGGCGGGCGGTTGGCACGGTGCGGGCACACGCGCCACCTGGCCTGCTTCGGCTCCGGGGGAGAGACTCGAACTCTCAACCAACGGATTAACAGTCCGTTGCTCTGCCGGTTGAGCTACCCCGGATCGGAACGCCTGCGCAGGATAGCAGCCCTCGCCCCCGATTCGACACCGAATAGGACCACGCTGCGAGGACGATCAACTATCGGCGCTAGTTTCGAGGTTGACGGATTCCGGTCCACGCCGCTGGTATGTGTCGGATCGGTCGAGGCGGACGGGGTCCCCCGGTTGGCGTGCGTCGGGAGGTAGCGTGTCGGCGCTGGTCGCGGTGCACTGGGCGTTTCATTGCCGGGCGGCGGAAAGAGAAGAGGGACCATGAGATCGAGGCGCTTCGGTGCAGTCTTGCTGGCCGGGTTGGCCATGTTGTTCGTCGCGTTCGGTGCCGCTCCGGCCTTTGGGGCCCACGGCGCGCAGAACGCCTCACCACCCGCGGTCACCGACTACGCCAACTATCCGCTAGGACTCGGCATCATCCCCGCGGGTTGCGCCACGGAGGGCGAGGGGCTCCTGATCGGCGAGCAATTCTCGATCAACGGTGGCGACCCATTGGCTGATCTCCGCTCCGCCGGCGAAATCCCCGCTGACGCCACCATCACCATGACGTGGACCGGGTACGCCCCCGGCTGCGAGGGCATCGGCCTCTCCCTCTCCCGCAAGGTCGCCCCCGCGCCGACCTTCAACGCGGACGTCAACCAGTACGTCAACGTGTGGAGCTACTGCGGCCCAGGCGGCACCGCATGCGCCGGTTCGCTGACACTGGACCTGTCCGTCTCCACCGGTGTCGCCTGCTACCAGATCGACGCCAACGCCGGACCTCCGCTGAACGTGGTCGGGCCCGCCGGCAGCTTTTACTCCATGAACGGCCAGTTCAACACCCTGATCTCGGCCAACAACGGTGGCACCGAGCCCTGCGGCGTTGCGCCCTGCCTGCAGACCGGCTCGCCCGGGGACATGCCTTCGACCGCTGCCGCCTGTGCGGACGTGGCGACCACCACCACCGCGAGCACCCCGCCGCCCTCGGTGGCCACCTCCGCCTCCGCAGTCCCGACGACGCAGCCTCCGGCGGTCGCCACCTCCATCTCCGCTGTTCCCACCTCCATCACCGGCAGCGTGGCGCAAGTCACCCTGCCCCGTACCGGCACGAACACCATGGAGCTGGTCCGGGTCGGTGGGTGCCTGGCGGCAGCGGGCCTGTTGTTCGCTGCTGCTGCCCGACGCTGGCGAGTGAACCCGGCGGCCTGAGTGCCGGGCTGTCAATGCCGCCGCCCTCGCCGAGCTTCCGCCGGATACGCCAGACTCCCGGAGTGAGCGATGCTTCAGCGATCGTGGCGGTGTTGGTGGTTCGCGCCGGCCAACTGCCTGGTGGCGTCGGTGATCTGCTGACGAACGCCACCGATGTAGTGCTCGTTGGAACCGGGGTCGCCACCGTCGAGCTCAGTGGCGGCGTCGCTGGCACCCGGGGCTTCGAGACCGGCGCCGCGCCGCTCGGTTCCTGGGCCGGTGGCCTGGGTCCGTATCTGGCTGAACTGGCCCGCGCTGGGGACCGGGCGGCGGTGCTTCTGCCGGCTGGACCCGACGCCGCAGTGCTGGGCCCGGGTTTGGCCCACTGCCTCGGCTGGCCGTTCATCGCCGGGGCCATCGAGGCCGGACCGGGTTGGGCCACAAAGCTGCTGCCCGACGGGTTGACCGTCGAGGAGCTGGCCATTGACGGCTCCTTCGTCGCCACCGTGGTCTTCCGTGCGAACCCGCGGACCTCAACCGGTAGCGGATCCGCCAATGCGCCCAGCCGAACCGCCGCTCCCTCCCCGCCCGCTGAGGTGGTGCACATCGAGGCGCTGTTCAAAGACGGTTCCGACGAGGTTGGAGTCCCACACCCGCGGGGCACCGTCGAAGCGTTGGGCGAGCTGCCGGCCGTCGTCGCCACCATGGACCTGGCTGACGCCGAACGCATCGTGGCCGCCGGTGCCGGGCTGGGTGAGAGCGAGCGGCTCCCGATGCTGGCCGCGGTCGGCGAGCGGATCGGGGCGGCCATGGGAGCCACCCGGGTGCTGGCCGATCGGGGTTGGGTCAGTCACCGTCGACAGATCGGCACCACCGGTGTTGCCGTCAATCCCCGGCTTTACCTGGCCTTCGGGATCTCCGGGGCCTCCCAACACACGTCAGGCCTGGGCCAGCCCGACCACGTGGTGAGCGTGAACGTTGACGCCAGTTGCCCCATGATGGCTATGGCCGATCTGGCCGTGGTGGCGGACGCGCCCGAGGTGCTGGTCGAGCTGGCCCGGCTGCTGGGAGTGGATGCCCTGTGAGCGGGTCCCACCCTTCGACATCGGGGTCACCGCCAGAGTTCGATGTGATCGTAGTGGGCGCCGGGCCGGCCGGTTCAGCGGCGGCATTGACCCTGGCCCGCGCCGGTCGGAACGTCTGTCTGATCGAACGCGGTCCGTTCCCGGGATCCAAGAACATGTACGGCGGCGTGGTCTACGGGCGGGTGCTGGACACGTTGATCCCTGGCTGGGTTAGCGAGATCCCGGTGCAGCGGTGGGTGGTGCGACGGGCCACGGTTTTCATGACCGGCGATCAGGCCCTCAGCATCGACTACCGGTCCCAGCGCTGGGGGGAGGCGCCCTACAACGGTTGTACCACCTTCCGTCCCGAGTTCGATGCCTGGCTGGCCGGTCACGCCACCGCCGCGGGGGCGCAGCTGATCACATCGACCACGGTCACCGGGCTGCTGCGAGAAGGTGGGCTCGCCGGCGCCCCGGTGGTCGGTGTCCGAACCGACCGTCCCGACGGTGACGTGCGGGCGCCGCTGATCATCGCCTGTGATGGCGTCAACTCGTTCTTGGCGAAGGAAGCCGGACTGTATCATCACGGGGAGGCAGATCACTACACGTTGGGTGTCAAGGAGACCCTTTCCTTGCCTCGTGAAGAGATCAACAAGCGATTCTCGTTGCGGGATTGTGAGGGCGCCGATTTCGAGATCGTCGGCTGCACCGGGACCATACCGGGCGGTGGGTTCGTCTACACCAACCTGGACTCGATCGCGGTGGGTGTGGTGCTCAATGTCAAAGCGCTCGGTGCGTCGGGCCGGCGACCGGAATCACTGATCGCGGATCTGAAAGCCCATCCCATGATCGCCCCGTTGGTGGCGGGGGCCGAGGTCAGCGAGTACAGCGCCCATCTCATCCCCGAGGCCGGTTTGGCCATGATGCCCGATCTTGCCGCGGACGGGCTGCTGGTCGCCGGGGACGCCGCTGCGCTGTGCCTGGCCGCTGGGGTGTTCTTGGAGGGCGTCAACTTTGCCATTGGTTCAGGTGCGGCGGCGGGGGCGGTGGCCGATGAGGCGCTGCGGGTCCGGGACACGTCGGCGGCGTTCCTGGGGCGGTACCGGCAGCGCCTGGAGAGCAGCTTCGTGCTGGCGGATCATCAGAAGCTGCGCCGGGCGCCGGGGTTGATGCTGTCTGATCGGATGCAGTTCCGCTATCCGCAACTGGTGTGCAACCTGGTGGAGAGCTTTTACACCGTCAACAACCCTGCCCCCAAGGCCGGACTGGCGAAGTTGGCTCGTCGTGAGGCTCGGCGTAGCGGGGTGAGGCTTCGAGACGTCGCTGCAGACGGTTGGGCCGCGCTGCGTAGCTTCGGCTGAGACCCGCGCATCGACGTGCTGTGTGGTGCGGGCCCGATCCGTACCATCTGGTCTAGAACGTTAGTACCGCGCGGTATGTCAGCCAGCCACCGACTAGCAGTAGGGTCGTGCAGGCGATTGGCGCCAGGTTTCGTTGCAGACGGGTGGCCCAGGCACGTTGGTCAAGGACGGACAGACCGCGCCGGCTGAGGCTCACCACACCCAATCCGACACCCACCAACGCCGCCGCCAGCCCCGCCCCGAAGGCCACGATCAGGCCCGCCCCGAACGCCAGCCGACCGACCTGTACCGCGCCCAGCAGCACGATGACCGCTGAGGCGGACGGCACCATCCCGCCGGCCAGCCCGAGCACCAGCAGCGAGCGCCATTGCAAGGGTCGGTCGACATCCAGTTGGTTCCAGGCCACATTGTGACGATGCGGGAGCAGCCCATGTCGGTGACCCGCGCTGCCGTGCCCGTGCCCGTGGCCGTGGCCGTGGTGGTGGTCGTGGTCGTCGTCGTGGTGGTCGTCGTGGTGGTCGTGGTCGTGGTGGGTGTGTGCGATGTGGCCGGAGGCGGAGGAGGCCCGCAGTCTGGTCAGCAGCCACACTCCGAGGCCCAGCACCATCGCCGCGGACGCCAGGCGAAGCCACGCATGGACCTCCTGCACCGGAAAGGTTGCCGAGGCCGCCAGGGTGAGACCACCCAAGACGAACACCCCCGACGTGTGAGACAGGGCGATGATCCCTGCCAGCCCGGCAGCTTGGCGTCGGGTCCCGCGGGATCCAACCAGGTACGCGGCCACCACCGTCTTGCCGTGACCGGGGGCCAATCCGTGCCCGGCGCCCAACGCGGCCGCCACCCCCAGCGCCGCCAGCACCGCCCATCTGCCCCCGCCCCCCTGGCCGATGAGCGCTGCCAGTCGGTCCGCCCCCGCCGGCACCCCTTCCACCGTCAGGCGGTCGGGAACGCCAGCCAACAACGAGGAGAGCGTGGCCCGGGGATCGACCACCTCGACGTCGGCCCGGCCCGAGCGCAGTTGCAGTGGGGCCTCGCCTGCGTCGGGGTAGTCCGTCAGACGACTGCTGATCGAATTGGCGGGGAGATCACTGCGAACCGCCACGCCGTGACCGGACAGCGTGAGCTCCTGCCAACCGGCACGATCCGGATCGTTGGTGTCCTCGAACGTCAGCGCGCCGGTCGGGACCTCGACGTTCGGATCGGTACGGAACCGGCAGTCGATGCGCAACGTCTGCAGGCCCCCTTGGCCCTCCAGCAGCTCTGCCCGATCCGACAGGCCTCGAAGCGGTGCCGGTGATCCGGCGAGAGTGAGCTGCAACCCGTCCGCCACCTCCCGGCACCGCTGCGTACCATACGGTCCGGTACCGCCAGCCTGGGCGATGTCAGCACGGGCCTGCACGGTGGGGATCTCCGCCAGGTCCATGACGTAGTCGACGAGCACTCCGTCGGGCGCCACCAGCAGGCCCCGGTAGCGGTTGACGGTGGCGTTGCCGAGCGGATGGGCCCCCACCGGTGTCCCGCCCTGAGAGACCCAGATGCCGATGGTGGCGACCAGCGCCACCGTCAACTTCAGAGCTGCATCGACACCGCGACGGGCGCTCATCGGGACCACGCAGCCGGCACCGTCACGCCGAGGCGTTGAGCGGTGGCGGTGAACGTTTCCCGCAGACTGAAGGTGAAAGACGGGTTGATCTCGAACGCTTGTTGCAGCAACTGTCGGGCCCGGTTCGCGTCACCGAGGGCTTCATAGGTCAGCGCCGCCCGGGCCAACAGCGCCGCGTCCCGGGTCCCCAGCGAGAGCGCCCGGGTCACATGCGGCAACGCCTCGCTGGCCCGGCCGGCCCGGGTGAGGGTCCAAGCCAGGGAGTCCGCCCCGTAGATGGACGGTTGGGCTTCGTACGCCGCGGTCGCCAGGGCCACATCGGGGCGCCCACGATCGGCGAGGTGGACTGCCAACTCCAGATCGATGGAGGCGCCGCCGGCACGCTGCAGCGCGACGATGGCGTCGACCAACTCCTCACCGGTGGGCGTGACCCCTGCCAGTAGTTGCACGTCGGCCAGCAGTGTCGCAGCACCAAGGGTGGGCGTGGTTTCGGTCAGGCGGGTCAGGCGTTCCATGGATGCTTGGTAACGGCCGGCAGACGCCTCGCTCCGGGCCAGGCCCAACTCGGTCAAGGTCAGGCCGGGGGACAACTCCGCCGCCAGCTGGTATCGGGCGGTGGCGGCCTGGTGCGCGCCGCTGGAGGTGAGCACCTCGCCCTGCAAGCTCAGCACCGTGGCCAGCGCCAGGCGGGATGCGGGTCCCTGTTGGCGGACCTCGTTCAGCCCACCGGTGGCGGCCTCCGCAGCTACCAGCGCCGCCATGGCACCATTGGGATCGCCGTGCAGTTCCCGTTGGTATGCGGCTCGGGTCCAGGCCGTGACCCCGGGCCGGGTGTTGAGTAGCTCCTGGCTGCGGGCGGCGGCCTCGTCGTAGCGGCCCAACTCCACCGCCGCGTCGACCAGCACCGCCAAGGTGGGCGCATGGGCCGGCCGAAGGGACGCCGCCTGTTCGCCGAGCTCGAGGGCGAGGGCGAAGTGGTGACGTCCAAGGGCGACGGTGGCCCGGCCCCACAGGGTGTCGGGGTGGTTCAAGACCAGCGCGTCGGCCCGCTCAAAGGCCACATCGGCCTGCTGATAGTGGGTGGGGTCCCCGTTGCGGGCGGCGGCCGAGACATGGGTGGCGCCAAGTTGCTGCCAGGCGGACAGGTCAGCGGGGTTGGCGTCCGCCCGGGCCCGGAGGCCGGAAAGAAGGTCTTCGAAACGTTGCTGGCCCGGTGCGGGACCACGGGGAACGGAGTCGGACTGCTCACCGAAGAACCGCAACCCCGCCGCCACCAACAGACCTACCAGGACCACCGGACCGACCAGGCGGAAGGCCCAACGGCGGGCCCGGTCCGGGGCGTCTCCTGACGAAGGTGACGTACCGTGTGGTTTGGCGCGCCCACCGCCCGTCTTGCTCGGCCCGGTTCGTCCAAGGGCAGGAGAGGCCACGGAACGATCGGCGGGTCGAGTGAGACGGGCGGCAGGTGTGCTCATGTCGTTAGCTCCAGAAGCTCAGATGGCCAAATGACCAGATGATCGGATAGGTGATGAAGCTGCCCGGACTCAGCGGTCGTAGCCCTGCAGCGGTGGGGCGACGTAGGGGAAATGCCCCAGGAACTGTTCGTTGGAAGCGTCAACCCCGTCGGTCAGCGCGTTGTTGGGGAACTTGTTGAAGTCCGGCGTGAACGGCGTTCCACCGGCCGCAGCCCGCAGCGCGATGTCGGTCACGTCGTCAACCAAACGCCGCCCGTTGGGGAAGCCGTCCATCTCCCCAGCCAGCAGACCCAGACGGTTCTGCGCGTTGGGGTCCGCCTTGGTGGGCTTGATGCTGTAGTTCAGCCGCAACATTTCTGATGCCACCACGTTGGCGGGCTGGTTGAGCCCGGGGATGCCGGTGAGGAAGATGGTGGCAAGGTCGTTGCGCGGTGCCGCCGGGACGGTCACACCGGGGTAGAGCACCGGGATCAACTTGCCCAGTTCCGGATCCAACACGTAGTTGGCAAACTGCCCGTCGGCCACTGGGTACGTGGCGTTGAAACGGTCCTTGTCCTTGAGTGGGATCACCACCTCGTTCACCAATGGCATGCCAAGTCGGGAGATCTGCACCCAGTCGCCCCAGCTCTCCGTACTGGAGTCATGGTTGAGCACCCGGTTGGACTGGCGCAGCGTGGTGGACCAGACGCCGATCACGTCATCGGTGACGGGGTTGCCGTCACCGTCCTCCATGTCGTCGTCACCGCCGCTCTTGCCACTCTTGCCGTTGTCGCCTTTGCCTTTACCCTTGCCCTTGTCCTTGCCGTCGTTGTCCTCGTCCTCGTCGTGGTGATCGCCATGCTCGGCAAGCTCAGCCTTCTTCTCCTCGATCAGCGCGATGGGGAGCTTGATGGCGATGGTGTGCACGTTGGACTTCTCCAGGGTGTCCACGCCATCAGCGCCGCCGAGTGGGATGAGGTGGGCCGGATTCAGTGGGCGCAAACCCAACAGATCAAACGCAGACCCCAGATCGACGAAGAAGGGGTCCTTTCGGGGCCCGGCGAACAGTTCCACGTCGCCGTAGTCACCCGGCACCGTGTACACACCGGCCGAACCGAGGTTCTCCTCGTAGTCCGGTGTGGAGCGGGGTCCGATGTTGGCGGGCGGCACCACCAGGTTCTCAGCGATGGTGCGATGGTCCTCACCGGAGAACTCCGTCACCGAATAGGTTTGGACCATGTTGAGATCGGCATCCTCCAACGAGGTGACCTGGCCGGTGTTGTACAGGAACGTGTTGGGGTTCATGATCTTGGTGGAGAACCGCCAGTGATAGGTCAGATCCTCATGGGCATCCCCGTTGAGATCCAGTTTGATCTTGTAGAGCACGTCATCGCCGAAACGATGGAAGTTGGGACCGCTGGCAGGATCCTCGTTCGGGATCCAGTTGGCCACCAACGTGACCGAGTCAGGATCATCAGGGCTCACGAAGGCGTACACATCGGTGTTGTCCGCCACCGGGTCCTCCGTGATCATCGGAGCCTCACGGTGACTGGACCCGCCGGCGCTCTGCAGGCCCAACCCGGCCGCCAACAGCCCGCCAACGGCCAGCCCGCCAGCAGACGCCCGTGACCAGCGTCCCATTGAGCGCTTTCTCGCGCCTCGGCGCAGCATTCGGATCATGGTTGCATCCCTTCTCTCTGTCTTGATTCGGGTGTGCCTTGCTTGTTTGCGTCGGTCCGCCCTGCATTGCTGTGGCGTTGACCGCTCCCCTTACGGGATCTCGGGGTGGCGGGCGGCTGCCATCACGGCGCCAGCACACCAATGGCGATCCAGCGTTCGCCGAGCGGTCCCATGACCAACCGCTGGGGCACCGCTCCGGCGAGGGGTACCACCTGGGCCCACTGCAGGCTCTGCGGCCCGAAGGCGGCCACCACGGCAGCGGACTCGGCGGGATCGAGTGGGGTCGGGGTGCCGGTGCGGACCGGGTGGTTCGTGTTGCACAATCGATTGGCGAGGCCGGCCACGCCCACCACCCCACCAACAACCTCCAGGCGGTTCTCATCGGAGATGGACGCGCCGCTCCCGGGGATCTCGCACCCTTGCCGGGCCCGGACCCATTGCCGCGCCGTGTCCCCAAGGGCGGCGAGCGGGGGGAGGTGGGCATCAAAGGAACTGCGCTGGTACGCCACCCGCCACCCACCATCCTCCGGCACCGCCAACCAGCGGGCGCTGGCCGAGGTCGGGATCATGCCCAGGTTCTGGTCGAGCGCCGGATCGAAGCGCACCACAGCGGTGACGGTCACGCTGCCAGCGGGGCCGTTCCCGGTGAGGGCGGGGGCAGGGGCAGAGGCGGAGGGTTCGAGCACCGCAACCCCCTCGATGGCGCGAAGGTGGGGACGCTGGGATCGCTCGCCGGCCCAGACCTGGGGGCTCGTATAGCGCGCACGGTCCGCCTCTGACAGCAACGACCAGGCACCGTTGGCGTCGCGCTCCAACTCCGCCCGGGCGAAGGACTGCACCGCGGCCAATGGATCGGGAGCGGCCGGACCGACCGGGGTGACGGGGGCCGGCACCGGCACCGATGTCCCCAGCGTCGCTGGTTGGCCGGGGTCGGCGGCGGTGCCCGGGATCGAGGATGGCGCGCCGCCGGTCTGCGCGGTGTTCGGTGCCCCGCCACCGTTGCAGCCGGGGACCACCAACAGGGAGAAGGCCGCCACCACGGTGACCGCGGCCAGCGCCACCCACGGTCGAGCATGTGCTGACCGCCCCGGGTTCAACGTCCTCAAGGTGCTCGTCATCTCTTGCGTTCTGCCCATCACTCATCCCCAGAGCTCGCATCTCACGATGGCCGCCGGCTATCTCCCACCATCACTTCGCTGCCGGCGGGGAGGATGGATTTTCGATCCTGCACGCTGATCCACCTGGCCGTCCTTCGCGGGGGCCTGGGCTAGGGTGGATCCGTGCCGGGCGACGCCACCACCCACCCCGCAAATGACGCGGCCCCGCCATTCCCGACGGTGTGGTCTGAGCGCTGGTCACAGCTGGCCTTTGATGATCGCATGGCCACCGTGGAGTTCCGGGTGGGGGAGCGGGCCCACATCAGCATCGACGGGGACAGCTGTCGGGGCTGCACCACCAAGGCCTGTGTGAGCGCCTGTCCGGCCAACCTGTTCGCTCCGCTGGCGGATGGATCGATCCTGTTCAATTACGAACAATGCTTTGAGTGCGGAACGTGCTATCTGGTGTGCAACACCGCTGGTGCCATCACCTGGACCTATCCTGACGGGGGCCACGGCGTGGTCTTCCGGCAGAGCTGAACGGTCACATGGGCTACCAGCGTGCGGTCCCCCTGCCGCCGGCGGTGTTGGGCGTCGCTTGGAAGGCCGCCCGCAGCCGCGTCGGCGCCGCCGATGGAGAACTGTTCGTTTCCCCCGCTGATCAGGCGGCGCTGGAATGGGCGCTGCGACTGCGATCACAGTGGGGCGGGACCGTGTGCGTCGTGAGCGCCGGGCCGGTGGCGGTGGAGGGCGTGCTGCGCCAAGCGCTCGCCAGCGGAGCAGACCACGCGGTACGGGTTGAACTGGAGCTATCGGCATCCCAGCAGGCGGTGGCGGCGGCGCTGGCCGAAGCCGGCCACCAGGTGGGCGCCCAGGGGTGGTGCTGCGGTGATCGTGGGTTGTGGCGGGCCAGCGGGGCGGTGCCGGCGTTGTTGGCGGCGCAGTTGGGTTGGCCAGCGGCACTCGGTTTGGTGGACGGTGTGCCGCCCGAGGAGGGACCCGATGCGGTGGGGGCCACGGCTAGCGGCGCAGCGACGGTTGAGGCGCTTGAGGTGACCCGTCGCTTGGAACGAGGTCGACGAGAACGGTTGGCGGTGCGCTTCCCGGCGGTGATCTCCGTTGAAGCAGAGTCGGCGTCACCCCGGCGAGCGGCGATGCCGGCGGTCATCGCGGCGCACAAGGCCCCGATCGCTGCCCTGCAGGGCCCGCCGGCCCCGGTCACCGATGCCAGGGTCCGGGTGGTGAGCCATCGTCCCTACCGGCCCGGACCAGTCGGTATGGCCCCACCCGCCGGCGACACGGCCCGGGCTCGCATCGCCATCCTGGGTGCGGTACACGCCGAACGGGACCACGCCCCCCGGCAGGTGGTGGGCTCCCCGGCCGCGGCGGCCGCGGCCATCCTCGATGCCCTCCATACCTGGGGGTATCTGCCGGCGGAGGCCGCTGGGCCAGATGCAGGCGAACCAGGAGCCTGAGCGGCAGCGCTCGGTGCCCATGAAACCCGACCACCCCGTGTCCGGCGATCCGCCGAGGGACCAACGACTCACCGTTTTGGGCCACCTCCGCAGCCCCGAGGTTGCGGAACGGCCAGTGGCGGTGCTCGTGCCGCTGGGCTCGCTGGAACAGCACGGTCCCCATCTGCCGCTGGACACTGACACCCGCATCGCGGTGTCCCTGTGTCACTGGGCCGCTGCCGCCTGGGCCGGGAGCCCGTTCGCCGCCGACCATCCGCTGCGCGTCGGACCTACCATCGGGTATGGGGCTTCCGGCGAGCATGCCGGGTTCGCCGGAACCCTCTCGATCGGGACCGAGGTGTTGGCGGCAGCGCTGCTGGAATTGACCCGATCCGCGGGCCCGGACATCGCCGCGCTGAATGGTGATCAACGGCCACGGCGGCAACCACGACGCCGTGCAACTCGCCGCTCGCCTGGCCGCCGAGGAGGGGCGTCGGCTCCTGACCTGGTCTCCTCCGCTGCCTCCCGGCGGGGACCATCACGCCGGCTGGGTGGAAACCTCCGTCATGTTGGCACTGCATCCGGAGTTGGTCAGACTCGATCTGGCCGAGCGGGGCAATGTCGATCCCATCGGGGAACTGTCCGCTGCGATGCGTCGCGCCGGCCTGGCAGCGGTGACGACCAACGGCGTGCTGGGCGATCCCCGCGGCGCGGCTGTCGAGCGCGGCGAGCGGGTACTGGCACTGTGGCGGAGCGAGCTGTGGTCCCGCTTGCTCAGGTGGCTCCCTGGCACCTCTCGGACCCCCTGAACAGGCTCTTCGGGTGTGGTGGCGCGGCAGGACTAAGGTGGCCATCCTGTGCCGCCCGGCACAACGACCTGTCGGAAAGGTGCCCCCACCATGAAGATGAAAGCCGCCGTCCTGTGGGAGCCGAACACAGAATGGAGCGTGGAAGAGGTCGAGCTCGACCCGCCCAAGGCCGGCGAGGTCCTGGTCAAGCTGATCGGCTCGGGGCTGTGCCACTCCGACGAGCACCTCCTCACCGGGGACCTGGTCATGGATGAGGCGACCTCCAAGGAGCTCGGCATCCAGCAGTTGCCCTGCATCGGCGGGCACGAGGGCGCCGGCGAGGTCATGGAAGTCGGCCCCGGGGTCACCAACCTCGCTCCCGGTGACCACGTGGTGTTCGGCTTCATCCCCAGCTGTGGCCGCTGCCCCTCCTGCGCCACCGGCCATCAGAACCTCTGTGATCTGGGCGCCTTCCTGCTGGCGGGCCGTCAGGTCACCGACTTCACCTCCCGCCACCACGCCCGCGGCCAGGATCTGGGCCTGATGTGCTGCATCGGCACCTTTGGTGAGTACACGGTGGCGTCTGAAGCGTCCTGCATCAAGATTGAGAAGGACATCCCGCTGGACAAGGCAGCACTGGTCGGGTGTGGCGTCACCACCGGCTGGGGCTCTGCGGTGTACGCCGCGGGGGTCAACACCGGTGAGACCGTGGTGATCTTCGGTTGCGGCGGTGTCGGCATGAACGCCGTGCAGGGCGCCGCCATGGCCGGAGCCCGCCACGTGATCGCCGTTGATCCGGTGGAGTTCAAGCGGGAGCAGGCTCAGCTGTTCGGCGCCACCCACAGCGCCAGCACCGTGGAAGAGGCCACCGCTCTGGTGATGGATCTCACTTGGGGTCAGATGGCGGACAAGACCATCATCACCATTGGTGTGGGCGATCCGGCGTTGATCCAGCCCGCGTTGGCGCTGACCAAGAAGGGCGGCCGGGTGGTGCACACCTCGGTGGCGCCCATGAGCGTGCAGAACGTCTCGATGGACCTGTTCAGCCTCACGCTGATGGAAAAGCAACTGGTCGGCTCCATCTTCGGTTCGGCCAACCCCCGCCGTGACATTCCCCGGCTACTGCGTCTGTACCAAGAGGGAAAGCTCAAACTGGATGAGTTGGTAACCAAGACCTATCCCATTGAAGGCATCAACGAGGGCTATCAGGACATGCGCGATGGTAAGAACATCCGCGGCATGTTGATCTACTGATCGGACACGGCTGAACCGATGCGGTTGGACCGCTCTACCATAGAAGCGCTCGGTTCGGCCGTGGTGGGCCGTCGCCGCGAGATCGAGTTGATCGTCGCGGCGTTGGCCGCCGAACGCCACATCTTGCTGGAGGGCCCTCCCGGCACCGGGAAGTCCACGTTGCTGCGGGCCCTGTCAGATGCGTTGGGTCTCGAGTTCACGTTCGTGGAGGGAAACGCCGAGCTCACCCCCGCTCGCCTGGTGGGCCACTTCGACCCCGCCCAGGTACTCAGCGAGGGCTACCGACCCGACGTGTTCGTGGACGGACCGTTGGCCTCGGCGTTGCGCAACGGCTCGTTGTTGTACGTCGAGGAGATCAACCGGGTTCCCGAAGAAACCTTGAACCTGCTCATCACGGTGATGTCCGAAGGGGAATTGCACGTTCCGCGTTTGGGCAAGATCTCCGCCGGCGAGGGATTCCGGTTGGTGGCGGCCATGAACCCCTTCGACGCGGTCGGCACCGCCCGAATCTCCGCCGCCATCTACGACCGGGTGTGCCGGCTGTCGATGGGTTACCAAAGCGACACCGAGGAAGTGGCCATCGTCTTGTCCCAAGCGGTTGACGGCCGGACCGACACCGTCGGCGCGGAGAACGGCACCGACGGAACCGACGCGCCACCGGCGTCCTTCGTGACCGGGGTGGTGGACGTTGTGCGGGCCACCCGCAACCATCCCGACATACGGGTCGGTTCGTCGGTGCGCGGTGCCATCGACCTGGTCCGCGTGGCCGCGTCACTGGCCAAACTCCGCGGTACCCATACCGGTGAGTACTGGGTGGGGCTGGACGCGGCGTTGCTGTCGCTGTCGGGCCGGATCCGGTTGCACGAGTCCTGCGGTCGCAGCGCCGAGGACATTGTGGCTGAACTGTGGAGCGCCACGTTCCTGCCACCGCACGATGAGCTCGAGGTACCCGGCGGCGGGCCACCCAACCCGGGAAAAGCCTGAGCCCTCCCAACCAGGTTGCCAAGCAGGACCGCAGCCGGATCCAGGAGGGCGACGCCGCTCGTGAGGAACTCCAACAGCAACGTCGAAGCACCACCGCCCGACGGGATCTCTCCAAGCACGACAATTTCGAACAGGTCTCGCCCGAGGTCGGCCTGCTCGACGAGAGTGGCTTCGACAAGGCCCTGAGCGAGGATGCCGACGGCGCCTTGTCGTTGCTGGCGGATCTCACCGGTGCCACCGACCAGAAGCTGGCGCAGTTGGCCCGCCGCCTGGCTGGTCGGCTGGCATTGGACATGACCCGTTCCGGGCCCGCCACCGGGCGTGGGGTGCGGCGATTGCGGCGTGACCGGGCCGACCGCAGCGAGGGCGATATCGATATCGACGAAAGCCTCGACGCGCTCATCACCGCACGCTCCCAGCGCCGGCCTCCGCCGTTGGAGGAATTGGTCACCCGACGGTGGGGCCGTCCCGACGTGGCGTTGTGCCTCCTGGTGGACCGCAGTGGGTCCATGGGTGGGGAACGACTGGCCACCGCGGCGTTGGCCGCCGCCGCCTGTTCCTGGCGCTGCGGGGATGACTACTCGGTGCTGGCCTTTTCGGACAAGATGCTGGTGGTGAAAGGCCAGAACGAGATCCGTAAGCCCGAGGAGGTCATGGATGATCTGTTCAGCCTGCGCGGTTTCGGTCCGACCGACATGTCCCTGGCCTTTCGGGTGGCCCGTGACCAACTCTCCACCGCCCGGGCCGCCCGGCGGTTGGCCATCGTGCTATCGGACTGCCGACCCACCGCCGGCGGTGACCCTGCCCTCAGCGCCGGCACCCTGGACGAGCTGGCGGTGCTGGCCCCAGCCGATGATGCCGAGGATGCGGTGGAGCTCGCCGCTGCAGTCGGGGCCCGCTGCGTGCTGCTACGGGGCGCGGCGGATATCCCAGCAGCGTTCGTCCGGTTGATGGAGTCGGTCTGAGCCGTGACCCGGCCGTTGCGCTCTAACCCCGCCGTGGCCCGTCCAATCGCCGATGGTCCTGCCGCTGCGGTGGCGCCGCTGCCTCGGGGCTGGGGGCTACGGCTCGATCCGGGGGTGCGACGCTTCGCGGGGGGCACGCAGCTGCTCGGCGGTTCCCCGTTGCGACTGCTGCGACTCAAGGCGGCGGGCGCGGCCGCGGTCACCGGTTTCGAGAACGGTGATGTGATCGGCGCCTCCAAGGGGCGGTCCGTGCTGGCTCGACGGTTGCTCGACGCCGGAATGGCTCACCCCGTGCCGGACCACTCCGGCGCGCCCGACACCGCCACCGTCACCGTGGTGATCCCGGTCTGCGACGATCTCGAGGGCCTCCTGGAAACCCTCGCCAGCATCCTTGCCACCGGGGAGGGTGCTGAGACCATCGGTGTGGTCGTGGTGGATGACGGCTCGGGCCAGCCGTTGCAGCTGGAGGACGTTCGCACCCTCCGGCCCGCCGCCGGCCCTGAGCCCGACCGGCCGCACCACTCCAGCACCCCGGCCGAGCTCGACCCTGAAGGTCAGCACAACCGGATCCGGGAGCTGACCGGCCGCTGGCGGGTCATTCGACGACCGGCCCCCGGCGGTCCTGGCGTGGCCCGTCAGGTCGGTCTTGCCGGGGTCGACACCGAGCTGGTGGCCTTCGTTGACGCCGGGGTGGTCCTCCCGCCGGACTGGCTGACCACGCTCGGCGCGTACTTCGCTGATCCGGCGGTGGTGGCAGTGGCCCCGCGGATCGCCTCCCGGCCCGGTCCGTCCCTCCTCGAGCGCTACGAGGCCACCCAGTCACCGCTCGATCTGGGGTCCGAACCGGCAAGCGTGGCGCCTCGCCATCGGGTGGCCTACGTGCCCACCGCCATGTTGCTGACCCGCCGCAGTGCCGTGGGGGCGGCGGGCGGTTTCGACCCCGGACTGCGCTTCGGTGAGGACGTGGACCTGGTGTGGCGCTTGGTGCAGGGCGGCGGCACGGTCCGTTACGCCCCTGACGTGGTGGTCACCCACCGGCCTCGTCGCACCTGGCGGGCCTGGTGGCGCCAACGGGTTGGTTACGGCTCCGCCGCGGCTCCTCTGGCGATGCGTCACCCCGGCCAGGTCCCCCCGGTGCAGGTGTCCGCCTGGAGCGCGGCGGCGTGGCTAGCGCTGGCGGCCGGTCACCCGCTGGTGGCGTTGGGCGTGGCCGGCGGGTCCGGCGCCATGTTGCCGGCCAAGTTGGGCGACATCGAAGACCCCCGTAGGCGGGCGTGGGAACTGGCCGGTCGGGGTCACCTGCTGGCGGGACGATGGCTGGCCCGCGCCATGCTGCGCCCGTATTGGCCGTTGGCGCTGCTAGCGGCGTTGTTGCTCGGCGGCCGGGCCCGGCGGGCGGTGGCGGTGGCCGCGGTGGTGCCCGCGTTGCTGGACTGGCGGGACGGTCGCTCCGAGCTGGGGGCGGTGGCCTTCGTCGCCGCCCGCATCGCTGATGACGTGGCCTACGGCACCGGTGTGTGGCTCGGCTCCTTGCGATGGCGCACGACCGCGGCCTTGCGCCCGGATCTATCCAGCTGGCCCGGTCGACGACTCAGAGCCGAACGGTAGGGCCCGCCGGTCAGCCGAGCCGAGCCGCAACCTGCAGATCAGGCGCTTTCGGACCCGGGCTCAGGCGCCGTCGAGCCAGCTGGGCGCCCGTTCCAACAGGTACAAGCTGACCTGCTTGCAACGCTCGAGCTCCTCGCACAACAGCTGCTGACCCATCAGGATCTTCGCCAGGGACACCTCGGCCCGGGCGGTGATGGTGATGGTGCGCTCCGGGGCGTCCGTCACCGTGGCGGTGGAATCGATGGCCGACACCTCGATGGGGAGGTCAACCCCGCCGATCCCGGCCAGGTCGGTGGCCAGAACCAGCAGGTCGGGCAGGTGATGCAGCGGCGGCAGGGACCAGTTGAACAACATGGGCAGGTGGAAGGCATCGTTGGGCTCTTCCTCGTCCGCCAGTGCCAGCACCGCGTCCTCGAAAGCCAGCATGGAACGAGGGTCCACGTCCAGGGAGAGGTGCAGGTGCAGGGGCCCGTCACAGGCGTCCTCGGGATGCAGCTCCACTTCCCACGTTTGCCGCAGAGAGTACGTCTCGACGAAGTGCCGTTCTTCGTGGATGTGGAAACCGTGATCCACCGCGTGATCCTTGAGATCAGCGACGAATCCCGGAACGTCTATTACCGCCAAGTTGGCGATCTCCTGTGAGCCACAGCAGGAGCCTACTGTCCCGTCAGTGTGGTCCGACCACTGCGCCGGCTGGGCGGTGTCGGTCGGGGTTCGCCCGCCGCCTACGATTCCCGGGTGACCGACGAGGTGCTGGTGGCCGTGTTGCAGGAGGCGGCTGATGCCGTGGCCGGGGCGCTGGTGTCGGGGTCCCGTGCGCTGATCGAGGGAAGCCGGGCTCAGCACCACAGCGACGTTCGAACCGACGCCGCGGGCTGCGCAGTGCTGCACGGTCACGGGTTGGTGGTGCTGAGTGAGGAATCCGGGCTGCGGGGACCCGATCGGCGCGCACATGTCTCATGCGTGGTCATCGAACGGCCCTCCGGTGGTGGTCGCTTTCGATCCGCTCGACGGCTCCACCAACGCTGCCTGCGCCATCCCCTGGTACGCCACTTCACTCTGTGCGGTCGATAGGGCCGGCCCACGGGTGGCCTTGGTCCGCAATCTGGCCACCGGCGATCAGTTCTGCGCGGTGCGCGGGAGTGGGGTGACCAGGAACGGTGTGCTGTTCCGTTCGCCGCCGGACCGCACCGACGAGATGGCGGAAGCGCTGATCCTGCTGTCGGGCCACAGCCATTCGCATCTGGGCTGGCGGCAGTATCGAGCCCTTGGCGCGCTGGCCCTTGACCTGTGCGCGGTGGCCACCGGTGACGTTGACGCCTACCTCGACTGTTCCGTCGATGCTCACGGACCGTGGGACTACCTGGGTGGGACCCTGGTGGCGGCCGAGGCGGGGGTGACGGTGCGTGACGTGCACGGTCGCCGACTCGACGTGTTGGAACACGCCGCCCGTCGTACCCCCGTCGCTGGCCCCGCTGGTTTGGTGGCCGCGTTAACCGAGCGCTGGCCCCTGGCGGCCGGGGCGATCTCAACTGGCCCGGCCGATCCGGTCCGGTGAGACGGGCAATGCCGACCTGATGGGCGATGCCAGCCCGATGGGCAACGCCGGCCTGATGGACGACGAGGACTGGACCGGCGGCGTGCGGTGGCGCTGTCAGCGGATGGCGCTGCGTGTCTTTGCCCGGCTGCCGACGGCGGCCCGGCGAGGCGTGGTGCGGGTGGTGAGTCCCAGCTTCACCGCGGGTGCCATCGTGGTCATCGAGCGCGCTGACGGGGCCATACTGCTGATCCGTCAGAGCTATCGCCACGGTTGGGGACTGCCTGGCGGCCTGCTAGCCAAGGGGGAGAGCCCGTCGGAGGGGGCCCAGCGGGAGGTTTGGGAGGAGGTCGGCCTGCGCGTCGATCCGATCGAGCCGGCGACCCTGGTCATGGATGTGACCCCGCGACGGTTGGACTTCGTGTACCGGGCCAGCCTCAACGACGGTGGAGACGTGACGGCTCCGGTGCGGCCGCGTTCGCCCGAACTCGACGCCGCCGAATGGTTCAGCCTCGATGCGCTACCCCGTCTGCAGAAAGAAACCCGCAACGCCCTCGACGCGCTCGGCCGCCCCGACGTCCTACCCTTCCTCGCCGACCGCCACGGCCCCGCCGGCCCGATAGCCTGATTCTCCCCTGCGGGCGCGTAGCTCAGTTGGTTAGAGCGCTGCCCTTACAAGGCAGATGCCGGGGGTTCGAGTCCCTCCGCGCCCACCTCGAAAAGTCCCAGGTAAGACGCCATTTTGATGGGTTGTGACCCGTTGCTCGTCGCCTGCGAGGCCCTCTCCTGGGAGCACTTTGGGAGCACTTTCGGGTACTCTGCTCCCAAGGTGCACTCACCGGCGAAGGGCTTGGGCGGATGAGCTGGGGCGATGGGACGTACTGGTACGACGCCGAACGTCAGCGGTGGTACGGGCAGGTCGTGTTCGGGGCGCGATGTCAACGGCAAGATGGTGCGGCCCAAGCGTTCGGCTAAGACCAAGGCCGAGGTGCGGGTCTTGTTGCGCCGGCTTCGTGAGGAGTTCGACGCCGGCGTAACGGTGGGTGAGCACGTGACCGTCGCTGAGTTCGCGGCGGTGGTGGCTGGAGGAAGTGGCCCCGCCCGCCGCGGACGCAACGGCCAGGCCGTGTCGCTCTCCACGTTGGAGAAGGACCGGGTGCTGGTGCTCGGGCACCTGGTGCCGGCGCTGGGGCGGCACAAGCTGACGGAGCTCACCTCCGAGCACATCGAGCTGATGTTGCGCCACAAGCTCAATGAGGAGGGCCTGGGCCATGACTGGGTTCGCCGGTTGCGGGCCCGGCTGGTCGAGATCTTGCGTCATGCCGAGCGGCGGGGCAGGGTCCGCCGGAACGTGGCGGCGATCTCGGTCATGCCTCGGCCGATCACGGAGCCGGTTCGCCGGAGGGCGTTGAGCGTCGATCAGGCGCAGCAGCTGCTCCGCGCATCTGAGGGCCATCGGCTCCATGCCCTTGTGGTGGTGGGCTTGATGCTCGGGTTGCGGCCGGCCGAGCTGCGGGGTCTCACCTGGGACGACATCGACTTCGAGGCGGGCACGCTTCGGGTTTCCGGTGTCGAGCAGGGTGGTCGGCGTGTTGATGAGGTCAAGGTCAACCACGAGCGGGCGAAGCGGAACCTGGTCATGCCCGCGCGGTAGCGACGGCGCTCTTGGCGCACCGTCACCAGTGGGAGCTGGAGCGGGCGGTGGCGGCGACGTGGGGGAGTGATCAGTTCGTCTTCACCACCACCGTTGGTACGGCGCTTGACCGAAACAACGTCGTCCGCACCTTGCGCAGCCTCTGCCGCCGGGCGGGCATCGGCGAGGACTGGACGACCTACGAGCTGCGCCACACGGCGGCGTCGTTGTTGTACGACGCTGGCGTGGCCAAGGAGCGCATTGCGGACATCCTGGGTCACGCCGACACCAGGATGCTGGACCTTGTCTATCGGCATCCGTCTCGCGCGGCGCTTACCCACGCCGCCGTGCCGATGGACAGCGTTGTTCGGTCACACAGGCTGATCGGCGTCGCGGAGACGGCGGGCGACGAAGGCCGCGATACGTTCGAGCGGGATGCGCCGGCAGCGCCCGATGGTGATGGACGGCAGTTCTCCGGCGTTCATGAGGCGGTAGACCGTGGTCCGCCCGACCCCAAGATGCTGCGCCGCTTGCTCGGCCGTGAGGAGCGCGAGGCGTCGGCAGGGGTCAGCTCGCTCGTGTCGCTGGGCCCTGGTTGCACAATTGGCGGGATTCTGGTTGGACGGTCCTGTTGCGGTTCCACACCCGGCTAAGCGCATCTCACGTCCCCGATTCGACATCACGTCGCCGGAGAGCCGCCACGGACTGGCACGTCAGGGTGCACCCTCCCGCCTTTGACCGCTGTCAATGATCGGCACAGACTGTCCACTTGCGGCTGCGCCGCCAGTGAAGGGTCCACACGTCCTCCCGTCGGCCACCTCCATCGACCTTCCCGTTGACGAACTTCAACCGGAAAGGCGTGGCGGTGCGCCATCGCCAAGTTCATCGTGGTGGGGCTGGCCGTCGTTGGTGACGCTCGAGCGTCTGAACATCACGATCGGGAAGGAGGACTTGGTGGGCGGCGTCGGTCAGCGGTTTGAGCGCCAGTCGCTCCACTGCCATGTCGAAATGGCCATGCAGGTGTTCGTTGAACGAGTTGATGACACCGGGGTGCTCCCCGGTGGTCTGCCGGTTCGTTCCCGCCAGGCCTGCCGGACGTGGCGTCGTGTTGTTCAGGCCTGAACAGCTGATGTTCAGCCCTAAACAGCCGACCCCGTGTGTGTCGGAGGCCAACACCCTCTGCCCACCGGAGGCCAGCGACACCTACCCACCGACGGCCGAAGCCGCCACAGTCCGTGGTCGGGATGGTGTGAGCGGACGGCACCTCGCGTGCGTGGGAACGCCGGCTATGTGCGGTTCCGCGTGGCCGATCGTCCCGCACAGGTCGGGCAGAGTGCAGCGACTTCCAGGGACGCCAGGCGCCCGCCGTCGGGCGCTCGATATAGGGCCGAAGCGGGGCGGTTGTAGGCCGCAGGTGCGGTGTTCTGCTCGCGCGTTACCGAGCATTGGCGGCTGCCAAGCAACATGGCGTGGCGTCCGACGATCGGCGAGGATGTCAGGTCGGGGGATCTGTCCGACCGTGTGCGGGTCCGCTCCCTCTCTCGGCGTAACGGTCTGCCTGCGTGTCGATCAGGTGTTGCGTCGGTGATGCTGCTCGACGTCTTCGACCCGCTCGTGCCAGACGCTCGCGTTGTTGTCGCCAATCGCGTTCACAACCGTCGTCAGCCACGAACGGGCGCCGACGTAGGGCAGACGGGCCGGGTCCTTCGCTTGCATTATCTCCGAGAAGCCGAAGTGCCCGTTCCGGTAGGCGACGGCTTTGGCGAGCAGGTCGGTCATCATCGCCACGTGCTCGAAGCCTCGCTGGTGGCGGTCGGACCTCGGCTTGAGGAACGGCCTCAAGGAGCCGAGCCCGTGCACGCTGTTCGTCGACATCATCCGGTAGACGCCGTAGGCAGACCGAAAGGGTTCACCGTCGGGCTTCGGAGGTTCGCCTACGACGACGAGCTTCCCGTCCTCGGCTGACCACTGCATCGGCGGGCCGAACGGAAGCCTCTCCATCTTCCCCAGCCAGTCGGCGATCTGGTTGAGCATCTGCTCGATCGGCCTGCTGCGCCTGGGTGTTGGGAGGGTGGCGAGGTAGCGGTCAACGAACTCCTCGGTGAGATAGGCGTTCGGGCCTTTCAGTAGGTGCGCCTGGTTGCGGGCGTAGTCGCCGGCGAGTTCCTCGTAGCGTTCAAGGCTCGGCAGCAGCCACATCGCCAGCACCGTCGCCTCGAACGAACCTCGCGCGAGAAGTAGGGCGCCTTCGCTAACGGGGCTAGCCGCGAGAAGGCGCTGCGCCTCCACGAGAAGCTCCCTGGACCGCCGCAACGCCGCCGACGAATAGAGCAGATGGGCCGCCTCCGGCGTCGTTGGGTCAACCTCGGGAATCTCGGCGCTCAGCGCTTCGAGGTAGTAGTCGACGACTCTGCGGTAGCCGTCCCAGTCGTGGACCGTCCAGCCCCCGAGGTCCTCGACTTCGTCTTCGTCGTCCCTCGTGGTCGTCGCCGTCCGCCTCGTCCACACCCAGAGCCTACCGAGTGTTGTGACACTCACACTGATAGGGGCCATTAGACCAATCCCCCGGACTGTTGCGGTTATGGCTTGTGGTGTGCATCACCTGGATGGCGAGCGTTGTGCGCTGGCTACATCCCCGCCGAGGCGCTGACACCTCTGCGACTGCATCAAACCCGCGACCATGCCTCGGTTTTCGGGCGTCGGCGTGGACCGCAGTGCCGGTATAGACCGCCAGGAAACGGCCAAGGTCACAGACCGACACGTCCGCGGCACGGCACCTACGCACCCTGGGGGTGGCCAGCCATTCCTTCGTACAACCAACGGGCCGATATGTCGTAGGCGCTTCTTGAAGAGCTGGGAGTACCTAACTCGGCTATGCATCCGCCTGTTCGCTCGACGTGCTGCGTAGCTCGTTCTTGACTTCGATCAGGCGGGCTCCGGCGAGGATGCGGGGCATGTGCAGTCCGAGGCGGTCACTCCCCCTGGCCGCCGTCACCGGAGCCGACTGCTTCCAGGTTGTCCTCATTCGCCGGAAACGCTTCCGCTCGCCTTCGCACGCTCGTCTACCATGCCCTTTTCCGATGACTGGAGGGTTTGTGGAATACGTCGCAATGATGAATCCAGGGTTCGGTGAACCCACTGCCTGGGCACGTCACCGGCAGGATGAGGGGTACACGGTCGTGGGGGTCGGCGACCACATTGCACCGTTCGGGCATCCGTACCCGCATCTCTGGGTCACGTTGACGTCACTCGCGGCCGCGTGTCCGCAACTCCGGGTGTTCTCGACGTTCGCGAACAACCTGCTTCGCTCTCCAGTCGAATTCGCGGAAGCGTCGCTGTCGTTGGCCGCAGCGTCGGGCGGTCGGTTCGACGCAGGCCTTGGGGCAGGCTGGGCTGGAGCCGAGCTGAACTCGATGGGGTGGCCTTTGCCCGATGGACCGTCACGCGCCCGTCGGTACTGCGAGGCCATGCAGATCGTCAGAGCATTGTTCGACGAGCGCCGCTGCGACTTCGAAGGCGAGCACTACCAGATTCACCAGGCCACTATCGGCGTCGAGTCCGACCACACGCCACCCCTCGTCGCTGCAGTCGGCGGGCCGTGGACGATCGACAACGTCTCGCCCTACGCCGACATCGTGGAGCTGATGCCCGCCGCCAACTCGTTCCGGTCGGGCCAATTCGACCGGAACGTGTGGACAGCAGGCGGCGCTGACGGCTGCGAACGGATGCTCGAGCGGGCTCGCGCCGCCAACCCGACTGCCCGACTCGGCCTGAACCTCCCGATCTCGATCGGCAGCACCGACCGGATCAAGGCAGACGCAGCCAAGTTCGCCAACGGTCCGATGGCCGGGATGTACGGCGAACCCCAGCGGGTCGCCGACCGCATCGCCCAACTCACCGCCCTGGGCGCCACACGCTTCAGCCTGAGCGGCAGCCCCCACGACTACGCAGCCCTGGCGCCGCATCTGCCCTGAATCCCTCACCGACCCAGACGACAGAGCCTCTGACCGGTGCACGCAGCGATCGCGCTGAAAGCCGAGCAGCGCAGGGGACGCGGACCCCAAATTCCAACACGCGCGACGAGTTCGCCCGTTCAGGACAGGCGCTCGTCGACCATGCCGTCGCCCCCAGCCGCTCATAGGGGAGCCGAAGTGTGTAGGGGAACCTCGACGAGGCGCTGGCGATATGTGCGAGCTCAGCGTAGGTCCGTGACGTTGGTCTGCTGAGACTTGTGCTCGACGGCAGTCGCTCTGGGGTAGGCGGTTTGCGAGCCAAACGTGCCGGTGGCGTTGTCAGGCTGAGTCCGGGCAACCCTGCCAGAGTCGAGGCGGTGGCTTGTGGTGTTGTTCGATGATGGGTGTCCATACGGCGGTTTAACCGGTCTTGGCGATAGACATCACGTTTGACTTAGGAAGGATGCCGGTGGTGAGGACCCGGGCCCGCCTAGTCCGACTCTGCGGCGTTATCGCCGGCTGCTGTGGAGCAAGCGGCTACCGAACGGCCGACGTTTCGATCTGTCGGAGGCCACCCGCCGGGTGTATTTGCGAGCGACTCGGTGATGGAGGCATTCACACGCTGGAGGTCAGCCCGTCGTGTCCTTGGGCAGCTTCCGGGTTCGACAGCGAGACGTTCAGGACCGTCGCCTAGACCATCGGCGCCATGATGATCGTCCCGGCGAACAAGATCGACGGGAAGCAGACCATCAACGGGCTCCGGGGTTCGACCGGGCGATCGCCGACCGATTCGATTTCGCCGTTGAGTTCGGCGATTGCGTTTAGTAAAGCATGTGCTCGGGCGGTAAACCGAGGGGTCGCGGCCGTAGGCTTCTTGCAGGTCCCTGAAGACCTCCATGGCTGGCAGCGATCGCGTGGATATCCGCGCAAGCCGGCCTCGATGCGGTTGCCCTGGCTGTAGAACGAACTTGAACCGAGCGCCGCGAGCCGACTGACGAGTTCACGACAGCGGTCGAAGGACGAAGGCCAGAATCGACCAGAGTTGACCGCGGTAGCCGCGCCGGTGGGTCACTGATCGCGCGCAGGCCGCGTGCCAGTGCGGCCACGGCACGGCCTGTGAGGCCAGCGTGCAGAACGGCGACCTCGGTCGGTCGCTACGGCTATCTCCTCGCTGCATTCGTGCCTTGTCGCGCAGGGCGATCCCGTCGGGCGCGACGACACGGGTCAGCGAGCGTGGCGGTCATTCTCTTGAACCACGACCCGTCGGGCGACTCCGATGCGCGACGGCCGCCGCAACGAGTTGGCCGGACGACGGAGTGGGTCATGCCGATAGAGCGGCGCGTCGAGCAGGGCGTGGACGTGTCGGTGTCGTATGCGAGTAGCTCCGGACGAACGCGCCGTGCACGGTCACGGCGTGGCTGCCCGTACCGCGCATCGCGGCTGCGCTCGTTCCAGGTGCGCTCGACGACCCAGGTATCAGCCTGACACCAGGCACAGGCGGACTTCGGGGGCGTCGGCTCGGCGAGGTGGCGACTGGATCGCCAGGATGCGCGGCCCAGGAGGCGTCGACCGCGCCGGTGAGGAACGGCCAGCGTCCTTCCAGCGGGTACCCGCCGTCGACCGGCGTCAGGGTACCACCGATGATTCCGCAGTATCCGAAGGGTCCGGTGGCCCTCGAGCAGCATGCATGCCGCCTCCGGCCTCGGGGAGGAAGGCGGCGGCGCTACGGCGACCGCAACCGAGTTGCCCGCGTGCCATGCCACCGTCGGGTCGGCGGTCGCGAGGTCCTCGAGTACCTGAAGGATCTCAGGGTAGGTCGCCCCCGGGCCTCCGTACTGCGACCGGAGCGAACAGCCGGAAGATGCCGGCTTCGTCGGCGGCCGCAAGCACCGCTGGAGCGAGCCACGCTGCGGCGTCGGCCTCGGCGCGGTGAGCCTCGATGAATCGGCAGGATCGCCCGCGCCCGTCGACGATGCCGATTCCCCATCGCCGGTCATCTCGACCGCCATTGCCGTCGCTCGACTCGTCGAGCAGATCATCAGCGCACCTCCTGGTGATCCCGCCTGTGGAGGCGGCCCGGCCATGAACGGACTGGATTACCGATCGGATCGCTGATTCATGTTCCGCGGAGTCAACGCGGTCTTTCGCGCGGGCCGTGACCCGACGGCCTCATGCGATGGTCAGATCGAAGCAGAGGGGGCGCTGGGGACTGGAAGGGGCACGATGGAGGATCGCTCGAGCCGGCCCGTGGGCTCGGCAGAAGCTCGTTGAAGCTGCGACCGGTCCGGCACGGGTGCCGACCTTGCCGCGGAGTGCCGGTTCGGGCGACCGCGACGAGCTGACTCGTTCCGCTCCCGGCCGCCATGCGAGCTCACGCCGGCCTTCCCTTTCGTGGGGCGCGAACACGAGAGAGATGCCCTTGTCCTGCGGGACACGGCCGACGCAACCGCGGGCGGCGCAGCGCGTGGCGCTGGTCGGCGGCGAGGCCGGCGCCGGCAAGACCCGACTGGCGTTCGAGATCGCCCGCCGACGGCATGCAGCCGGAGGCAGGGGGTGCTGCTCGGTAACTGCGATCCTGAGGGCGGCTGCCCGTACGAGCCGTGGGTGCAAGCCCTCGCCCAGCTCGTCGGCGGCCATGCCGGCGCGAGGGTCGCGACGCCAGCGCCGTTCGGCTCGCCACGCTGGTCGAGGTGCTCCCTGAAGTCGAATGAGAAAGTGCCCGGGCTTCGAGCCATCCGCCGCCAGGCTGACGCAGCCACCGAACGTCACCGGTTCTTTCAGGCCGTCGACGGGCTGCTCGGGTTCGGCGGCGTCGGGCCGCGAGGTCGTCGTCGTGCTCGATGACCTCCATCGGGCGATGCGGCCGAGCCTCGCCCTGCTCCGGCATGTGGCCCGTTCGGGTCAGTGCGTGTTCGCTCCTGATGGTCGGGACGTACCGTGACGCCGGCGACGAGCTGACCGATCCCCTCGCCCGTGCCTGGCCGATCTGCGGCACGTCGACAGCCTCGACTGGGTACGGGTCGAAGCGCTCGATCGGTCGCCGTCGAGCGGTTCGTCGTCGAGGCCACGGGGCGCGACCTCGACCCCGCGTTACAGAGCCTCGCCGGCTGCTCGACCGTCGGAGCGGCGGCAACGCGTTCTACCTCGGCCAAATATGGCGGACGGCGAGACCTCTGATCTGAGCGGGGACGCCTCGATGTCGCCGGCCGCGCTGTCGTCATAGTGTCCGGGACGTGGTCGGCGCTCGGCTAACACGGCTCCGTGCAACGGCGCAGGCTGTCGCCGACGTGATCGCCGCGAGCGGACCCGGCATCGACGGCCCGCTGTGCTACTCGCCGCTTTCGCGGCGCGGCATTCGGGCCCGCCATCGACGAGTTTGCACGAGCGGGCTGGTGGTCGAGATCGGCGGCCCGCCGACGGTGTATCGGTTCGCTCACGACCTCGTCCGGGACGCCGGTCGCGCAACGCCGGTCACTCGGCGGGTCCGCCGAACAGCACCGCCGCCTCGCGGCGGCCATCGAAGGGGTCTACGCCGCGGACCTGCGTCCGGTGTCTGGCGGAGCTGGCTCGGCACCACGTAGCCGCAGCTGCCGGGGCGACGCGAGCCCACGGTCGCCTATCGCCGTCTCGCGGCAGCACACGCGACGCGCGCCAACGCCGAAGAGGCCGCAATCGTTCACCTCGAAGCGGCACCGCGCTCAGCACGCCCGGGACGCCGGATCACGCACGGCCTGCTCGACTTGGCGTTATGCCGCACGCGGGCGGGGTTCGATCCCGCTGCCATCGAGATCTACCGCGAGGCCAGCGTGTCCGCTCAGGAACAAGGGCTAACGCACGAGGCTACGGCACGATTCTCGGGCTGGCAGAAGCGCTCGTGATGCGGGGGCAGGCCGACGCCAGCCTCGTGGACCAGCTGCGGCAGGCCGGCACGCTCGTGGGCGACGACGACCCGCCGCTCTCTGCCCGGCTAGTTACCGTCGCTGCTGCGCACCTGGATCTGCTGGGACATAGCGAAGAAGCTCGGCTCGTCGCCGGCGAGACCCTTGCCGCCGCGAGGCGCTCGGGATCGCGCCTGGCAGAACTCAACGTACTCCACTTCTATACCACCTGGGGCGAAGAGGACGACCAGCTTGCCGCAGCGGTTCGAGGCGCAGCGCTTGCCGAGGAGCTCGGCGAGGTATGGCAGTCCTGCAAGCTCACCAGCAGGCGGTGGCGCGTGGCCACGTCCCGGCACAGGCGCACTGGGCTCGCCGTGCCGTGGCTTGACCGACTCCGCCGAGTGGCGGAAGGGAACTGCTACGGCTTGTGGCGCTACTACATCGCGTGCTTCGACTCCATGTTCGCGCTGGCTCGTGGGGACTTCGCCGAGGCTGAACGCCTCGCTGATCCCGCGGAGGCGCTGCTTCCCGACGGCACCAATTTCACTACCGGGGTTCACGGCATGCAGATGTTCGCCGTTTGGCGTGGAGCAGGCGGGCGAGTTGGCTGAGCTTGCGCCGATCTTGCGCCTGTCCGCCGCAGGCGCCGATGGCTGGTGGCGGCCCGGCCTCGCCGCGCTCTACGCCCACGCCGGGATGCATGACCGAGGCGCGCCGGACGTTCGAGGCTCTCGCCGACGACGGTTTCGCCGCCGTGCCGCGCGGACGCAATGTGGCCCACCTGCCTGGTTTTTCTCAGCGAGGTCTGCCTCGTGTTAGGAGACGTCACCCGGGCAGCGTTCTTGTACGACGAACTAGAGCCGCACGCGGGGCGCACGCTCGGAGCGCCGTTCACCGCATGCTTCGGACCCGCTGACCGCCTTCGCGGAGACCTGGCCGCACTGCTCGGCCGACGCAATCAGGCCCGAGCGCACTTCGCTGCTGCGCTCGGGCTGGCCAAGCGCAGCGGTTCACCAGTGTGGCTCGCACGTGTGCAACACAGCTGGGCGCACGCACTCCAGGAGCGAAGCGACCTGCTCCAACTTGCACACGAAACCGCAACCAAC
>CAVZHK010000008.1:0-455000 GCA_963775055.1 uncultured Acidimicrobiaceae bacterium
CATGCCCCACAGGATGGTCTGGCGGGTCTCCTCGTTGCGTTCGAGGCGCAGTGACGGGTCCTCGTCGAGCAGCCGACCGAGGGCGATGCCCAACTTGTCATCATCGGCCTGGGTCTTGGCCTTGAGCCCAGCCGGGAACGTGGGGGTGGGAACGGCAGCGGCGGGACGGTGACGGGCTTGTTGCGCGGCGCCAAGGTGTCCCCGGTGTGCACGTCGCTGAGCTTGGCCACCGCCACGATGTCCCCGCAGGAGGCCGTGGTCGCGGGCTTGCGGTCGTTGCCGACCGTGGACAGCAGCGAATGCAGACGCATGGCCGCCCCGGCGCGGGTGTTGAACAGGTGGTCGTCGGGGTCGATGGCGCCGGAGAGCACCTTGACCAGGGACAACTGGCCGACGTGGCGGTCAGCGATGATTGAAACAAAGCCAAGCGGGTCGCCTTTCTCCTCGGCGATGGCGTTGATCTCCTCGCCCCCGGCCAGGACCTTGAACCCCGGTCGATCCAGCGGCGAGGGCCCCTCCTCGACGATCAGGTCAAGAAGCCCACCAACGCCGGCCACCGTGGCGGAGCTGCCGCACACCACCGGGAACACGCTGGCCGGCGCCACCCCGCCGGCCAGGGCGTGGGCCAATTCGCTGAGGGAGGGCAGGTCACCGTCGAGGTAGCGCTCCAAAAGGGCGTCGTCGGCCACCACGATGCCTTCGATGAGGGCGTCGTGGACCTCGTGTTCCTGATCGGCCAGCTCGTCGGGGACCGGACCTTGGGTGGCGGTGCCGTTGCTGTAGGTGTACGTGGTGTCCGACAGCAGGTCCGCGACGCCGTTGAAGGAGGCCTCCGACCCGATCGGCAGCTGCAGCGGGGCGATGCCTGCTCCCAGACGGGATTGCAACTGGCTGACGACGTTGTCGAAGTCAGCCCGCTCCCGGTCGACCTTGGACACGAACACCGCCCGGGGGATGCCGAGGTCAGCGGCGGTGCGCCAGATCAGCTCGGTTTGCACCTCGATGCCGTCGACCGCGCTGATCACGAACACGGCGAGGTCAGCGACGCTGAGCGCGGCCACTACCTCGCCGATGTAATCCGGGAAGCCGGGGGTGTCGACCAGGTTGATCTTGTGGTCCCGCCACTCGAACTGCGCCAACGACAGGGACATGCTCATGCCCTTGTCCTTCTCCTCGGGATCGTGGTCCATGACCCCGCCGACCCGGCTGATGGTCCCCGCACGCAGCAGCATGGCCTCGGCCAGCGCGGTCTTCCCCGCGCCGCCATGACCGACCAGAGCCACATTGCGGATCTGCGAGGACGGGTAGCTCTTCACGAAACGCACCCCCGGGGGTTCAGCTTTTCGAGCGACCCTACCGTTTCGATCCGGCGGGCGCTTGACGAAGTGAACCAGCTCTGCCCGGGCCGCGGGAGCTGTCCGCCTGAACGCTAGAACAGCAGGTCAGCCGGCCTGAGCCAGGCGCCAGATCTGGTGTGGGGTCAGCTCCCGAGGGCCAGCGAAGGGCAGGGGTTCGGCTGCGCCGGTGCCTGCGGACCGGTAGGCGGCGCAGACCAGGTCGAGCAGCGCCCGCGCCAACGCCACCGACCCCGCCGCTGGTGTCCGCCCTTCCAGTTGGTCGAGCAGGGGCTGGATCTGGTCGAGGTACCCGAATTGTTCCAGTGGTGGTGGCGCCTGGGGCCAACGGCGCGGCGCGGCCGGCAGGTCCACTCCCAGATGCTCGAGATGGGCGTGGGGGAGCAGCTCCAGGCGCAGGGCGGAGTGCACGGTGGCCAGCTGCACATCGAATCGAGCCTCACCCCGGCCCGGCGGTCCAGCCCAGGCCAGATCGAGCTGGCAGCGAGTCCCCGAGGCCAGGCGAAGCTCGACCCGGGCCGCGGTGTCAGCGCCGCCCGGGTCGGTCTCGCTGAGGGTGGCGCGGATCTCGGTTGGGGTGTCCCACCGGCACAGGGCCAGGATCAACCCCAGAACCTGGGGTCCCCGCTCGCACAGGACACCTCCGGGGTCAGCTGCTCCGGATGAGCGGTGGTCGGCGCGGGGGAGGGTGGCGTGGGCGCCGACGTAGTGCACGGCACCGAGCCCAGCGGCCCGGTCCACCGCCTCCGCCACCAGCGGGGCCCAGAGGAGGTTGTGGGCCGCAGCCACCGGGGCGCCCCCGACCGCCGCCTCGAAGAGCTGGTCAGCCTGTGCCAAGGTGGCGCACAGGGGTGACTCGGTGATCACCGGGAGCCCCGCTGCCAGGGCGGCGGCGGCGCCTGCAGCACGGGTTTCGGCCGCGCCGCAGATGACCGAAACGGCAACCGGTGCTGACGAGCCGGTGTCGGTGTCGGTGCCGGCTCGGGTTGCATCGGCCGAGGGAACCCCCACGACCTGATGACCCGCCGCCAACAGGGCCTCGGCCCAGACCCGGCTCATCATGCCGCCACCCACAACGGCGAAACGGGTCACCGACTCAGGCTAGGTGGCACCGCTCCGTCCGGGGGCGCTACAACATGACAACCAGGCCCCGCCGAAGTCGGACCCGGTGGCGGTGGAGATGGCGGCCGCGGCAATGGCCAGTGCCGCCAGGATGGGTTCGGCCGCATCCACCGGAGCGGTGCGAGCGGGCTGCCGTCCCATGCCGGCGCGAGCCGGTCGAATAACATCCCGCCGATGCCGGAGCTCGCCATGCTGCTGAAGGTGCAGGAGCTCGACAACACCAGCGGGGCGCTGCGACACCGGTTGGACACCCTGCCCGAGCGCCAGGCGTTGGACCGGGCCCAGGCCGCGGTGGCCGCGCTGCAGGCTGAGTTGAGCGAGCGCGGTGCCCCCCGCCGCGAGCTTGAGACCCGCCAGCGCCGGTTGGAGGATGAGGCCACTAGCCTGCGGACCAAGGCCGACGCCGAGGATCGCCGGCTGTATGGCGGAACGGTCAAGGCGCTGCGGGAGCTGCAGGCCATCCAAGAGGAGATCACCCATCTGCGCCGCAGGGCCGGGCAACTCGATGAGCAGATCCTGGAGCTCATGATGGAGATCGAACCGTTGGTGGAGGCGCTGTCGGGCCTCACCGCACGGTTGGCGGAGGCGGAAACGGCGGCCACGGCGGCCACGGTGGCGTTGGCCGAGGCCCAAGCGGCGCTGGATCGGGAGCTGGCATCTGTCGCCCGGCAGCGGGCCGAGGCTGCGGGAGAGGTGCCACCGGAGGCGCTCACCCGTTACGAACGGCGGCGCGGCGAGCTGGCTCCCTCCACGGTGGTGCGGCTGGTGGGCTCGCGCTGTGAGGGTTGCCCGCTGCAGATGCCCTCCGTGGAGGCTGACCGCATCCGCCACCAACCGGCCGGGCTCGACGAGTGCGACGAGTGCGGCCGCTTGGTGTTGCACTGATCGTCTCGGTGTTGGGCGACAGGCACTGAGTCCACGGTGTTCTTCTGGTTCGTGGGGTGCAGCTTCGCCGCGGTGTGGTCGGTATTCCGCAGCCCGGCGCTGGATCACCGGGTGGTGATGGCGGCCTCGGTGTTGCCGCTGCTGGAGGTGGTGGCGGGGCGGCCCATGGTGCTGCACACCGCCGTTGCCGTCTCGCTGATCATGGCGGTGGTGATGGTCACCTTGCGCGGGCATCGGCGCTGGCAGCGGCGCTGGTTGGGCCTGCCGATCGGGCTGTACGCCCACCTGGTGCTGGACGGCACCTGGGCCGATCAGCGGCTGTTCTGGTGGCCGTTCTTCGGCTGGGACTTCCGGGACCGGCCGCTGCCGGAGGCCGGGCCGGTGCTCCTGGTCGTGCTGCAGGAACTGGCCGGGCTGGCGGCGTTGGCATGGATGATCCGCACCTTCCGGCTGACCGAACCGGAACGTCGCCGGGAGTTCCTCACCCAGGGCCGCCTGGGCCGGGATCTGGCCGGGTCATGACGTTGACCACCGTGCCTATGACCGTGACCGTGACCGTAGGGCAGGAGCGCACATGTTGATCTTGGTTCGACACGGCCGCACGGTGGCTAACGCCACCGGCCTCTTGCAGGGCCGCATCGACAACCCGCTGGACCCGGTGGGGGAGCAACAGGCCCGGGCCATCGCCGCGTCGTTGTCGCCGCTGGTGTCGCCCCGGGTGATCTCCAGTCCCTTGCAGCGGGCCCGTCAGACTGCGGCGGCGCTGGGGCTGGCGGTGGAGATCGACGAACGGTTCGTCGAGCTGGATTACGGCACGCTCGACGGGGTCCCGGTGCGCGACGTGAGTGCTGACGTGTGGGCCCGCTGGCGTGGCGATACCGGCTTCGTGCCCGCCGGCGGGGAGAGCCTGGCCGACCTGCAGGCCCGGGTCGAAGGGGCCTGTGCCGAGTTGGCTGCCGAGGCCGCCGAGCGCGACGTGGTGGTGTTCAGCCATGTATCCCCCATCAAGGCCGTGGTCGCCTGGGCGCTGGGCGTGGGGCCGGAGACGTCCTGGCGCATGACGCTGGGCCAGGCCACCATCACCCGGGTCCGCACCGGCGGCGTTCCGGCCCTGGTGTCCTTTAACGAAGACACCCACCTCCAGACCATCGACGTGATCTGACCGGCACGCCGCCATGCCGTACCGTTCGGTATAGTACGGTAGGGTGCCTTACGGTAGGGTACCCTTCGGTATGGGCTGGAGGGATCGAAGAAGTGCCTGGCGGCAGTACCCAACGGTATGTCGTCACTGTCAGTTGGGCCTTCGGCGGCGATCCATCACGGCGCATGGTGGTCACCAGATCGTCCAATGGCAGCAGCGGGCCATGACCTTCGCCGGAGCGGTCCCCGCCGGGCCCCCGGGCGAAGCTCACCACTACATACCCCGCTACATACCCCGCCGACGGCGAAGCTGGGTGCTCGGCCGACCGCTCAGCCACCTCGTGTCCAGCGGCTCGTTGCTCGGCCGAGGGCTCCGTGAACCGGGCGTGCAGGCATCAGGCCGCAACGATCTTTGTGAGCTGACCGCGTGAACGTCGCACCTGGCAGGACTCCGTTGTGGCTGAGCAGCCCGGAGCTTGAGCCTCATTGCACCTTTCGGCAAGACCACGACCGTCACCGGACCGACGCTGTTCACCCGGTGGTCGCCCATACCAGCGCCTGAGCGGGCGGCTGAGTGATGGTTGATGAGTGCCGTTCGCCGACGCGTTCTGGGTCACCGGTCGAGCGGGGGTGGCTGCGTGTCGCCAGTACGTTGCTCTGATGAACTGGAAGCAGTTCGACTTCCCCACTCGGGCTGGACTGGTGGCAACCGTGATGGCCGTTCTCGGTGCGTTGATCCCGCCTCTCAGCGTGACGAGCGCCCTTGTCGCCATCGGGTTTTCCGCCACGGCCGCGCACCGTGCCCGACGTCGGCGGCAATCAAATCCGGTCGCGCGAACCTGTCTTGTCGTCTCGGTCGCGCTCGTGGTCCTGATCGTGCTCGGCAGTGCGATCTACAGCGCCGGCAGCTGACGACCGAGCATCGAGCGGCATCGCCGTCCTGCGTCCTTCCTCGTCACCTCGGCGACGAGCGCGTCGCGGCCGAGGAGCGATCTCTCTCGCATTGGCCGGGCCATCCAGAACAGGCCTGCGCAGGGACTCACACCTGGCTGGTTGCGCCCACGGTGCGGGCTTGGGACCGAGCGCGCGGTTCGTCGCCGGGCAGGCATGGTTTGGTCGACCACCCCAGGGGGAGCGCGGTGGACTCGGGCCTACTCGGAGGTGCGCGCGTCGGTCTCGCTCAGCCGACAATGACCGAGGCGAGCGCGAGGTAGATGGCGATGGAGAGAAGGTCCTGCACGACGGTCGAAAGGGGACCTGCCCCGAACGCTGGATCCTTGTGGAGGCGGGTCAGGAGCAACGGCAAGAGCAGCGCGACCACGCTGGCCACGCCGCAGCTGGCGAACAGTGCGAGGGACACGGTGACGGCCAACGCCACGTCGTCAAACGCGACGAGGCAGAACGGGAAGAACAAGGCAGCGACAAATACGCCGATCAGTGCGCCCGTGATCAGCTCTTTGGCTGCGAAACGCCCAATTGGCACGCCCACGGAGAGACCACGAACGGCCAGCGTCTCGGTTTGGGTGCCCACGGCATCAGCCATGTAGACGATCGCTGGCAGAAAGAACGCGAGCTGCACGGTACGAGCGAGCTGCTCCTCTGAAGAGCCGACGAGCCAGGCCGAGACCATCGCCCCGATCAGTCCGATCGCCAGCCACGGCAGGCGGTGGACCAGGCGTCGGGCGACGCGCTCCTCGCTTGCAAGCCGCGACACGCCGCCGGTGGCGAGCAGGCCTGAGAACCGCAATAGGTCCTCGTCGTGTTCCTGCATCAGGACCGCCAGCATCTTGTTCGGTGCGATGAGTCCGAGGAACACTCCGTCGTCGTCGATGACCGCGAGGCTTCCCTCGCCATGGTCGACCATCACCCCAGCCGCGATCTCCTGATCGGTGTTCGGTCCTACCGCCGGCGGATTATGGTCCATCAGCCGGTCGACCGCGGTGTTGGGGTCAGCGGCGAGCACGCGTTCGATCTCCACGAGGCCGACGAGGCGCCCGTCGACGCAGACCGCGATGTCCGCCACCGTGGCGAACAGCGGGCCGATCAGCCGTTCCCGAACCGCTCCGGCCGTGTCGCTCGGGTGCACGATCGGGACGTTCATCGTGGCGTGACTGCTGGCGATCTCGAGTCTGGATGCCAAGGTGTCAAGGTCCGTGGACTCCGCCGAATCGCTCATGACCAGAGTTTCGCCCGTTCCGGGTGCCAACTCAGCGACAATGCGCGAACGCGGGTCAACCGAGGGTGGTGAGGGTGGTTCAGTGAAGCCTGCGTTCTCGTCGGTCGCTCGGGCGGCGGCGCCGGATTCGCCGCCGGTGGCGACGTCTCGCTCGGTGCCCTTGACGCGGACGACCGCACCACGGGGCCCGCGCTTCAGCCGAGTGCGTCGGCGTCGTCGAGCGAGGCGACCACACGGCGGAGGTGGCGCATCGCTCGGTCATCCCCGTCTGGCCGTATCGCCTTCGCCGTGCGTGCCACCTTGGCCAGCCGCTTGTGAGCCCGGTAGGCACCGAGCAGGTTTCGGTCGAGGCGTGGTCCGGTCGACTCGAACCCGTCGTACAGCGCGGCGGCCAACTCGGGCACCGGTTGGGCGAGTTGGCGCTCGAAGTCCAGTTCGCCCAGGTAGGTGGCGAGGTCGAGTTCGGGGTCCCCTGTCGCGAACCGGTCGAAGTCAACCAGACCGAGTGTCTCGCCGTCGTCGAGCCACTGGCGGGCGTGCGGTGAACCGTGCACTGGCCACCGTGCCGCGGGACCCGTGGCCCTATGGCGCTCGGCCAGCTCTGCCATGACCCGGTCGATGGTCGCCGTCAGGGCCGGGACGCGGCGGCGCACGTGGGCTGCGGCCCGTGCTGAACGCGCCAACTGATCTTCGACGCTGATGTGCCGCACGGCTGGCACGCCGCTCACGGTGAGCTCCCCGAGTGCCCGGCCGATGCGCCGGGAAATCGTTGGTGCCGTGGTGGTCCGCAGGGCGTCGATCACGTCGGTGCCGGCGACCGCGTGTTGCCATAGCGCGCCGATCTCCGCGTCGAAGTGGTCCGGCTCGGCCACTCTGAACGCCACCCGACCCTCCAGCCGGGCGGCGGTCAGCGCAACGGCCACGTCATGCAGCATCGCTCCCGTCGCCGGATCGACCAGCTTCGCGTACCGGACGGCGGCTCCGTCCCCGACCCGCAGAACGCAGCGCTTCCCGGGTCGGTAGCGGACAATGATCGCGGCGGGGTGGCGCTCCAGCAGCGTGGCCAACCCATCGAGGGCATTGTCCTCGCCAACTGGCACGATCCGAACCCAGCCGGCGGCGTCTGGCACCGCGTCGCCCGGGTCGATGCGATGCACCGTGACCCGGACCTGCGGGCCCGACGCCGCCGCGTAGAGCATCGACGCGAACGGCTCGACGCCGGGGTCGAACTCCGCCCACTCCCGACGCCAAGGGTCTTTCGCTTCGATACCGCGTCGGGTGGCCTCGGCGGCTACGAGCTCCGAGAAGGACGAGTCGGCCAACCGAACGAGTTCGGCCCGGTGGCGCAGGTGTTCACTCTCCACCGGGCACCTCGGCCACGGGCCTGAGGCGGGTGGTCCCCGTGGCTCTCAGGGCGCCCGATGGGTCCCGTTCGAGCCAGACGCCACGCGAGCGAGGCGGCCGTTCGACACCGATCGCTGTTCGGAGAACCCGGAACACGCCTTGGTGGGCCACCGCCAGCACGGGACCCGGTCGATCGGCGGCGTCGCACAATCCGGCGAGGATCCGGGCCTCCATGACGGGCCACGACTCGGCTCCCGGCAACTCATCGGTCTCGCCTGCCTTCCAGGCCGCGTACAGCCCCGGCCAACCCGACTCCAGTTCGTCACGCGTCAGCCCTTCCCAGGCGGGGACATCATGCTCGCGCAGCCGTGAGTCCTGGTAGCGGACGGCGTCGGGCAACCGGGTGGCGACGACGTCAGCCGTCTGCACCGCCCGCGCCAGATCGCTCGACACGATGGTGGCGAACCCCAGCGGCGCGATGAACCCGGTCATCACCTCGGCGTCAGCCCAGCCGGCGACGGACAACGGCGGGTCAGCCTGCCCCGCCCAGCGCTTTGCCGCGTTCCAGGTCGACTCGCGGTGACGCACGACGAGAACCCGAGAGCCCTCCGTCGAATCGAACGTCCTTGACGGCATTGCATCGACGCTACCGAGCGCGCCGAAGATCCGCTTCGGCGAAGGTCATCTCGGGGCATAGGCCCTGGTGGTGGCGGTGAGCGGGCCTGTACGCGGGGTTCTGTCCTCGGGTCCGTTGCCGGGGTCCCGATGGGTGACCATCCATCTATGCGGTCCACCTGGAGGACTCGGACGGGCCGCCCAGCCTCCAATTCGACCTTGCTCCGGGTGGGGGTTACCGAGCCGCCCGGGTCGCCCCGGACGCTGGTGCGCTCTTACCGCACCGTTTCACCCTTACCTGTGCGGGGCCGAAACCCTCGCCATCGGCGGTCTGCTCTCTGTTGCCCTAACCGTCAGGTCACCCCGACCTGGCTCTCGCCAGCACCCTGCCCGGTGGAGCCCCGACGTTCCTCAGCAGGTTTCCCCGCCGCGGCCACCCGGCCTGCTCACCGCCGCCGAGCAGGTTAGCGGGTTCCCGTCATCGGCCTCCCGCGGCCGTGCTCACTGGCACGCACCGGCCGGGACCGTCAGTTGGAGTTGGCTCCCCGGGTCCGGCGTCCTCGTACCGCGTCGGGTCCGGGACTCCTGGTGGCCAGCAGGCCGCCGAGCGATCCGCACACCGCAGCGGTGAAACCGTTGAACAGCAACCCGACCACCGATACTGGCTGGCCAACCACCAGACGTCGCACCGATGCCACGCCCTGCAGCAGCAAGAAGGCCGCCACCGCCGCTACCGCTCCATGTCGGGCGGCGTTGCCGAAATTGCCCCGACCAGCCACGAAGCCGCCGAACACGAAGCCGAACACCACCACTAGGAACAACAAACCCCGCCACCCCTCACGGTCGACGACGGCCTGGCCAACGCCGGCGGCTCCGCTGATGACCAGCGCGTACGCTGCGCCGGCAACAATCGAGGCGGGCCGAAGCCGTGGCTCGGGCCGATCCTCCAGGGGCTGCACTGCCGGCCATGGTAGGTGGGCCCCGCCCCGGCGGAGGGGATCGGGTGGACAGCTGCTGGGGTCGGGGCAATACTCCGCCGGACCCTCCAGGCCGACCAGCGCCAGGCCGATCCACGCCAGGCCGACCAGCGCCAGGCCGAACCACCGGCAGATAGGCATCTGATGGCCACCGCTAACCCGATCGAGGCCGTTCCCGAGGTACCCTCCGCCACCCACGGCGGTCGAGGGTGAACGCCCCCTTCCCCGGTTGGCCGGCGATCCTTCGCAGCCTGGTCGCCGGCCAGGACCTTTCCCAGGACCTGGCCCGCACGGCCATGGACCAGATCCTTGACGGCGCGGCCACGTCGGCTCAGATCGCGGCCTTCGCCATCGCCCTGCGAATGAAGGGAGAGGCCGTCGACGAGCTCGCCGGCCTGCTCGATGCCATGCTGGACGCTGCGGTGCTGGTGCCGCTCGATCCGGCGCTGACCGTGGTGGACACGTGCGGCACCGGCGGCGACGGCAGCCACTCCATCAACGTGTCGACCTTGGCCGCGTTGGTGGTGGCGGGTGCTGGCGGCCACGTTTGCAAGCACGGTAACCGGGCTGCTTCCTCCGCCTGCGGTTCGGCCGATGTGCTTGAGGCGCTCGGGGTCACCATCGAAATCGGCCCCGAACAAGTGGCACGCTGCGTGGTCGGTGCCGGCATCGGCTTTTGCTTCGCTCCCCGCTACCACGCCTCGATGCGCCATGCGGGCCCCACCCGCCGTGAGATCGGGGTCCCGACGGCGTTCAACTTCCTCGGTCCCATCGCCAACCCCGGGCGGGTGCGACGTCAGGTCGTCGGTGTCAGCGACCCGGCCATGGCCGAACGGATGGCGCAGGTGCTGCAACGGTACGGCGCTGAGCGGGCCATGGTGGTCTTCGGCCACGACGGGCTCGACGAACTGTCGACCACCGCCCCCTCCACGGTTGTGGAACTGCTCGACGGCAGCCTGCGCCATTACGACGTGGATCCCGCCAGTCTCGGTCTGGCCCCCGCGACCCCCCGTGACCTGGCCGGTGGCGACGCCGCCACCAACGCCGCCCTGGCGCTGGCGGTTCTCGATGGAGCTCGCGGCCCCCATCGGGACATCGTGCTGCTCAACGCGGCCGCCGCGCTCACCGTGGCCGGGCTGGCCGAGGACCTGGCCGACGGGATCGAACGGGGCGCGGCCTCCATCGACAACGGTGGTGGCAGGGCCGCGCTGGATCGGTTGGTCCAGCTGTCCTCCCCGGCTGCTGCGGGCTGACACCGTCTGTTCCCGGTCCTGAGAACCGCTGATGGGGCAGCTCAGTGGACCGCCGTTGCGCCGCGTACGCTGGAAGTCGCCGTGAAAGCCGCCCCCACCACCTCGCTCCGCCTGGCGTTGCAGCTGGCGTTGGTGGTCGCCCGCCAAGGAGAGGCCCAGTCGCCAGTGGTGGCCTGCCCGCCACGGCTGCGGCCCCTGCTGAGCTTCGCCAAGGCACCGGCGACGGCGCTGGAGCTTTGCCGCCGGGTGGTGGATGAGGACGAGGCCTTCCGGGCCCGGGTGGCGACCTCGAGCACCGTTGAAGAGGTCGGCGCCATCGGCTGGCTGTGGTTGACCCGACCTGATGGCTGGGAGGCCACTGCCGCGGAGTTGCAGGCTCAGCTGGAACGGGAACACCTCCACGCCCGCGTCGCCAGGGGCCAGGACGAGCTGGAACGGCGCCAACAAGCTGCCGAGGCTGCCGCGACCCACGCCGAGCAGGCCCGACGGGTGGCGGTGGCGGCCATGGAGGCAGCCCAGGCCGAGGCGGCTGAGGCCCGCCGTCGGCAGCGGGAGCTGACCGCGGAGCGTGACCGGGCGATGCAGTCGCTGGAGGCGATCGAGGACGAGCGGCGCCAACTCCTCCGCCAGCTGAAGGCGGTGGAGGCAGCGGCCGCGGTGCGCACCGCTGAGCTTTCCGAGCTTCGAGCCCGGTTAGGCCCATCCGCGCTGCATCAGGCCGGGCCAACACCCAGCGCAGCCTCTGATGCACCCGGTGCCAAGACCTCGCCGGCCACAACCGCCGACGGTGCCACCCCCGACGGGGCGGCCACCACGACCGGCCGGGGGGCCTTCCACCCCGGCTTGGCCGCATCCGTGAGCCCGGACCAGGCGATCGCCGATCTGCCCCAGCTGAACAGCTCCTCCGCGAGACGGGCGAATGGTGTGGGCTCCGTCGCCTCCGCTGGCGCCCAGAGTGATGGCGCGGAACCGGGGGCCAACGGAGATGTCGCCGGTCGTGGTCGCGCCAGGGAGATCGGCGCCCATGGACCTTCGGAGAGTGCCGGTCAGATTGCCCACGGTGGTGATGGCGTGGCCTCCGTGCAACTCCACGTGCCGAACGCGACCACGATCCCGAAGCCCGATGGCCAAGGGCGCGCCAAGCAGCCTGATGGTCTCCGCGAGGCGGTGCGGGCAGCGTCGACGGCGGCGGAAGCGCTGGCCCGGGCGCTGAACGACGCCGCTCGTGCGCTGGATGAGCCGGACCGCTCCTCAGCTGCATCGGACGCCTCGGCCGGGTCCGACGTGATCGAGCCGACGGCTTGGCACCATCCGGTGTCGGCCCCGGCCCTACAACCTGCACCCAAAGCGCCGGCTCCGCGCACAGGCGCGCCTGGTCCTCGTCGGGCGTTGCGCATGCCGCCGGGAACGTTCGAGGACGGCCCGCAAGCGGCGTGGCATCTGTCCCGGGTTCCCAACGTGGTGCTGCTGGTCGATGGCTACAACGTGTCCAAGCTGGCCTGGCCCCTTCTCGAGCTGCCCCATCAGCGGGAACGCCTCATCGACGCCCTGGTCACACTGCAGGCCCGCACCGGGGCTCGGGCCGAGGTGGTGTTCGACGGCGTTGATGAGGGCAACACCCCGGTGCGCCACGCCCCCGAACGCCTCCACGTCGAGTTCACGGCCGGTGATCGTGAGGCTGACGATCGGCTGCTGGAGCTGGTCGATACCACGCCGTTGCATCGCCCGGTGGTGGTGGTGTCCACCGATCGACGGGTGCGGGATGGTGCCCGCCGGCGCGGCGCCAACACCCTCGAGCGCGGCGCAACTGCTGAGCCTGCTGCGCTGAGGCCTCGACCCGCCGGGCCTGACACGGCGCACTCAGCAGAGCGACCGTGGACCTTCGGTGGACATCCGGCCGGCGGGGTGAGATGTCGGAATGGGTCATGACGGTGGCCATCATGGACAGGTGCCCGTCGCCCCGCCCGACCCCGAGGAGTTGCGCGCTGTGGGCCTGGCCGCCGGGCTCGAAGCGGTCGGGGTGGCCAGGGCCGAGCCGTTCACGTCGACCAGGGCCGATCTGGAACGCCGCGCCGCGGAGGGTCTGGCAGCGGACATGGCCTTCACCTACCGAAACCCCGAGCGTTCCACGTCACCGGAACGCCTGCTGCGCAACGCCCGCAGCCTGGTGGTCGGAGCCCGCAGCTACCACCGCCCCGACGCCCAGGCCCCCGTCGGCGAGGACGGCAGCGGCACGCTCGTGGGCGAGGTTGCCCGATACGCACGCGAGGACCATTACGCCCAGTTGCGCCACGGGTTGCGGGCTTTGGCTGACCGATTGCGCCAGGACGGGTTCCGGACCGCGATCCTGATCGACAGCAACCATCTCGTGGACCGGGAGGCGGCGCATCGGGCCGGATTGGGATGGTACGGCAAGAACACCAACCTGCTCTTGGCCGGTCGGGGCAGCTGGTTCGTGCTGGGCTCGGTGGTCACCGATGCTGACCTGGCCCCGGACCAACCGTTGGCCGATGGGTGCGGCAGCTGTCGACGCTGCCTCGATGCCTGCCCAACCGCGGCGCTGCCCCGCCCCGGGGTGCTCGACGCCAACCGCTGCCTGGCCTGGCTGGCCCAGCGGCCCGGCCTGTTCCCACGGGAGTTCCGCCAGGCCCTCGGTGCCCGCATCTACGGCTGCGACGATTGCCAGACCGTGTGCCCGCCCAACCGTCAGCAGACCGTCCGCCTGACGTCCCCTCGTCCGATTCCCGCCGCCGGCGCCAGCACTCCTCCCCAGGCCGGCGCCCCGAACACCGCGAACCACGCCGAACCCGGCCATCATGAACCCGGCCATCACGAACCCGGCCATCACGAACCCGGCGGGCACCGCGCGACCTGCGAACCCGGCGCTTGGGTGGCGCTGTTCGAGCTGCTCGACGAGCCCGACGAGGCCCTGGTGGGGACCTACGGGCAGTGGTACCTGGCAGATCGGCGGCCGTTCGCCCTGCGGCGCAACGCGCTGCTGGCCCTTGGCAACATCGCTGACCCGGGCGACGCCGAGGTGGGCGCCCACATCGCCCGTTACCTTCGTCATGAGGATCCGTTCCTGCGAGCGACGGCGGTGTGGGCCGCCCGCCGCCTGGGGTTGGACGACCTGGCTGCCACCGCCGCCTCGGACCCCGATGCCATGGTCCGTGACGAGCTGACCGGCACGGTGGGACGCAGATGAGGCACCTGCTGCTCACGAACGACTTCCCGCCCAAGATCGGCGGCATCCAGTCCTACCTGTGGGAGCTCTGGCGACGACTCCCGGCCGCCGAGACCCACGTCTACACCACTCCGTACCGGGGCGCCGCGGCCTTCGACGCGCAGCAGGGGTTCTGGATCCGTCGCAGCAGGGAGCCGGTGCTGCTGCCCCATCCCGGCCTGGTCCGACGGATCAACCAGCTGGTCGAAACGCTCGACATCGACCTGGTGATCATCGACCCGGCTTTCCCGCTGGGGCTGCTGGCAGCGCGGCTGAACCGGCCCTACGCCGTCGTGCTCCACGGCGCCGAGGTGGCCATCCCGGGTCGCCTGGCACCCAGCAGCTTGGTGTTGGGGCGGGTGCTTCGCGGCGCCCGACTGGTCATCTCCGCCGGTCACTACCCCGCCGCGGAGGCCGAGCGGTGCGCCCGGGAGCCGCTGCCCTTCGTGGTGGTGGCACCAGGGGTGGATGCCAACCGGTTCCGGCCGTTGGACCCGCCGCGCCGAGGGGAGGTCCGCCGGCGTTACGGCCTGGACGAGGACGATGTGGTGGTGGCCGCGGTGTCCCGTCTGGTGCCCCGCAAGGGTTTGGATGTCCTGATCGCCGCCGCCGCTGAGCTGCGGTTTCGTCATCCCGGGGTGCGGGTGCTGATCGGCGGTCGGGGCCGAGACGAGAACCGCTTGCGTCGGGCCATCCTGGCCACCGGGGCACCTGTGGAGCTCACCGGTTTCATCCCCGACAACGAGCTGGCGGACTTTTACGGCGCCGCCGACGTGTTCGCCATGCTGTGCCGTAGCCGCTGGATGGGGCTCGAGCAGGAGGGCTTCGGCATCGTGTTCGCGGAGGCCGCGGCCTGCGGCGTGCCGGTCCTGTGCGGTCGCAGCGGTGGCGCTCACGAAGCGGTGCAGCACCAGGTCACCGGTCTGGTCGTGGAGCACCCGTCCTCTGTCCCGGAGGTCACCGCGGCGCTGGATCGGCTGCTGAGCGACGACGCCGGCCGTCTGGCCATGGCCAACGCCGCGCTGGCCCGGGCCTCCCGGGAGTTCGACTACGACCTGCTGGCGGAGCGCCTTCACCAGGCTCTGCACGACGTGCTGCCGCCCATCGCGGGGCCACCATCCACCTCGGGCCCGCCATCCACCTCGGGCCCGCCATTCACGCCGGACCCACCGCCGACATCGGCGTCCACCGTTCCCACCCCCGACCCCCGCCAGGAAGGCAACCAGTGAGCCCGTCCCCCCGACGTCGACCCACCCCGGCGCCCGCCGCGGCCATCCGGCCCCCTGCCACGACCCCAGCCGGCGCGACGCGACGGGGGTTCGACGATGGGCCCGAGGAGGTGGGCAATCGCCGCGCCCCCTGGCAGGACGGTCCCGCAGAGGCCCGCCCCGCCGTAGAGCAGCTGGTCACCGGGTGCACCGTCGCCACCGGCGCCTTCGTGGTGGCGGCGGCTCTCAGCGCGGCGGCACCCGATCAGCTGGTGGCACTTGGTGTGGTTGTGTCCCTCACGCTGTTCGCGGCGGGTTCAGTAGCGTTCCTCATCGGCTACTTCCGCGCTTTGGCCCGCAGCCGCACCGCCACCGTTGACCTCCCGGGGTTGTTCTTCCTGGCCGGCTCGGTGAGCGCCCGGCTGCGGCGGCGGCTGCTGTTGCTGTTCGTCGTGCAAACGGTGGTGGGCCTAGCGGCAGCAGCCACCCGTCCGTTCACGCCTCTCGCCTTCTGCACCCTGGCGCCGGTGTTCGGCCTGGGTTGTCTCAGCCTGGCCGGCGCCACGTACGGCTGGTTCCCGCCGCGTCGACGGTGATCATCGGAGGCCGCGGCGAACGCCGGCTGAGCCCGTAACGTGCAATCACCATCCGACCTCACCCCGACCTCACCCCGACCTCACCCCGACCTCACCCCGACCTCACCCCGACCTCACCCCGACCTCACCCCGACCTCACCCCGACCTCACCCCGACCTCACCCCGACCTCACCCCGGAGGCGCCCATGGCCCCGAACCCGCCGATCACCCGTGAGCAGCTTCGGCACCTGGCGTTGCACCGCACCGCCACCCCCATGACCAGCTGCTACCTCGATGTGGACGGGCGTCGGTTCGGACGGCCCCAGGAACTGCAGCGCTCGGCGGACGTCCTGCTGCGCCGCGGTCGGGAAGCGGCGGGGGAGGACCGATCTCGTCTGGCCGATCTCGATCGCATCGCTGCCTTCGTCCGGCAGGGGTTGGACCGCTCCCACACTCGGGGCCTGGCCTTCTTCGCCCATCACGACGAGGGTTTTGGAAGGTCGTGTCCCTGCCTTGTCCGGTGCCGAACTACGTGACGGGCGGACTCGCCCCCTCGGTGGCGCCGCTGGAGGTGGCACTCGCTGACCATGAACCCATCGGGGTGCTGCTGGTGGACCGGGCCAAGATCCGCATGCTGGTGTTCTCCTGGGACGACCTCGTGGACCACACCGACGGGCACGAGACCGGCACCCCCGCACCATCCCCGGGGGACACCGAAACACCCCGTGACCAGGGAACTCTCGACCCGAGAGCCGATCAGCAGTATGCCCGACAGGCCCGTCAGGCGGCCAGGGTGTGCTTCGAGGTGCACGCACGCAGCGGGTTCGATCGCCTGGTGCTGGGCGGACCCGAGCCCATGGTGGCCGAGGTCGAGCGCGGCCTGCACCCGTACCTACGCAAGATCTACCACGGGCGCATCGCCACCCTCCCCGGCGCCGCCATGGCGGACATCGGCCGGGCCGTTCGCGCCGCCGAGATGGACATCGCCCGGGCTCGTGAAGCCGCCCTGGTGGACCGCCTCCGTCACAGTGCCATGGTCCCGACGGACCGCACCGCAGCGAATGGTTCCGATGGCCCGTCCGGGACCGTGGGCGCCAGCGGAGCAGGTGGCGCTGGTCGAGCGGGCGCGGGCCGGGCCGGACGGGTCGGGCTGGAGGAGGTGCTGGCGGCGTTGGCCACCCATCGTGTCGAGAAGATCCTGGTCTCGGACGGTTTCGAGGAACCCGGATGGCGTTGTCCCAGCTGCCTCCGCCTTGCTGTCAAGGGCCCCCGTTGCCCGGACTGCGCCAATGCCATGGACAAGGTCCCAGACGTGGTCAGCGTGGCGGTCGATCAGGCCATCGCTGAACGGGCCGGGCTGCATGTCTGTGTGGACTGCGCCGACCTTGATGTGCTGGGACGCATCGGCGCCCTGCTGCGCTACTGAGCGAACCTCGTCCTGGCGTGTCTCCGAACCGGTCCCCGAACCTGTCCCAACCCGCCGCCGCGGACGGGCCGAGCAGCCCGCGCCACCACATCGGCGTGGACGTGGGGGGTACGAAGATCTTGGTCGTGGCGACGGACGGTGAGGATCCGGCCACTGTCCTGGCGGAGCTCGAGGAACCGACCTCTCCTGGTCCCGGGGAGCCCGCGGGCCGTGTTGATCTGCGCCTGGACCGACTGATCACCGAGCTGCGGGCGGACCTTGAGGTGGCGTCGACGCTGGCCGGCATCGGCGTGGGGCTCCCCGGGCTGGTCACCAGGCGTGGGGTGTTGCGCTACGGCCCGAACCTGCCCGGCGTCACCGAGCTCGATCTGGCCGCATGGCTGGCCAGGCAACAAGGGGTGCCGGTCAGCGTCGACAACGACGGCAACTGCGCCGCCTGGGCCGAGTACCGGCTCGGTGCGGGCCGGCCCCTCACGAGATTGGCTGCGCAGAGCGGTGGAGTGGCGCAGAGCGGTGGAGTGGCGCAGAGCGGTGGAGTGGCGCAGAGCGGTGGAGTGGCGCAGAGCGGTGGAGTGGCGCAGAGCGGTGGAGTGGCGCAGAGCGATGATCAGCCGATGGTGTTCATCGGGCTCGGCACCGGGATCTCCTGTGGGCTGGTGATCGGCGGCGTCCGTTTCCGGGGCGTGGCCGGATTCGCCGGGGAGCCGGGACACATGATCGTGGAGGATGGTGGACCGCGCTGCGCCTGCGGACGGTTCGGCTGCTGGGAGGCGCTGGCCGCGGGCCCCGCCCTGGCTCGTGCCGCCCGGGGCGCCGCCGCGGAGGGCCGCGCCCCGTGGTTGTTGGCTGCCGCAGACGGTGAGGTCGACGCCGTGCAGGGTCACCACGTCAGCGAGGGGCTCCGTCAGGGGGACCCCGGGGTGGTCGCGGTGGCGGAGCGCTTTGCCGATCAGGTGGCGTTGGGGCTGGTCAACCTGGTTCACCTGCTTGACCCGGCGGTGGTGGTGCTCGGTGGTTCGGTGCTCAGCGATGGCCGGCTGTGGATGGGAATGATCGACAACGCCTACCAGCGCCGGCTCATGCAGCCGGCCATGCGCGGGGCCACCCGGCTGGTGGCGGCCACCCTCGGACGGCGCGGCAGGAGCGGTGGGCGCCGCCCTGATCGCCGCCGACGAGAAACCGTCACCGGGGGCCGCCGAGGTCGGCGTATAGCCTGACCGGCATGCAGTTCCGTCGGATCGACTCCTTGCCGCCGTACGTGTTCGCCATGATTAACGAGCTCAAGGCGCAGGCTCGGCGGTCCGGGGCGGACGTGATCGATTTCGGGTTCGGCAACCCTGATCTGCCCTCGCCTGACACCGCGGTGAACAAGCTGATCGAGGCGGTGCAGAACTCCCGCAACCATCGGTATTCGCTCTCCAAGGGCATTCCCAACCTGCGCCTGGCGGTGGCCAACATGTACGAGCGGCGCTTCGGGGTGCAGCTCGACCCCGACACCGAGGTCCTCAACGTCATCGGCGCCAAGGAAGGCCTGACCCACCTGATGTGGACCCTGCTGCAGCCGGGGGACACGTGCCTGGTGCCCTCGCCCAGCTACCCCATCCACATCTGGGGACCGATCTTCGCCGGCGCCACCATCCGAGAGGTTCCCATCGGTACCGGAGAGGACTTCTTCGAGTCCCTCAAGGCCAACTGGGAGTACTCCTGGCCCAAGCCCCGGGTGGCGGTGATGAGCTTCCCGCACAATCCCACCACCACCTGCGTGGATCTGGACTTCATGCAGCGGGTGGTCGATTTCGCCCGTGAGCGGGACATGATCTTGGTTCACGACAACGCCTACGCCGACATCGGCTTCGACGGGTACGACCCCCCATCGATCCTGCAGGTACCAGGGGCCAAGGACGTGGCCGTGGAGCTGTACTCCATGACCAAGAGCTACTCCATGGCCGGGTGGCGGGTGGCGTTCCTGGTCGGGAACGCCGACGTGGTGGCGGCATTGGCCAAGCTCAAGAGCTACCTGGATTACGGCACGTTCCAGCCGGTGCAGATCGCCGCCACGGTGACCCTCAACGAGGAGCCGGACTACCCCAAGCTGGCCCGGGACGTGTACCAGAACCGCCGCAACGTGTTGTGCGAGGGCCTCCACCGCATCGGCTGGGAGGTGACCCCGCCACAGGGCACCATGTTCGTGTGGGCGCCCATCCCCGAGCCCTACAAGGAGCTGGGCTCGCTGGAGTTCGCCAGCTTCCTGGTGCGCGAGGCCGGGGTGGCCACCTCACCGGGTATCGGATTCGGCCCCGGCGGCAACGGGCACGTGCGCTTCGCCCTCATCGAAAACGAGGAACGCAGCCGCCAGGCCATCCGCAGCATGCGAAAGGCGCTGGTCAAGCTGGGTTGATCCGCTGTTCGTGCCCGGGAAACCCCGCGTTCACACCCGCTCCGTAGGGTCCCCGCCATGGCTGTCACCTACGTCGCTCGAATCTGGATCGATGACCGACCTGGCGCGCTGGGGCAGGTGGCGAGCCGCATCGGCGGCCTCCAGGGAGACGTGGTGGGCATCGAGATCCTCGAACGCGGCGGCGGTCGGGCGGTGGACGAACTGGTCATCGAGCTGCCCGATCCCACCAGCGTGGACCGCCTGATCCGGGAGATCAACGAGGTCGACGGCGCCGCAGTGGAGGAGATCCGGCTGCTGGAGGGACCCGCCGACGCCGGTCTGGACGCGCTCGGAGTCCGCCGCCCGGCTGGTGGGTACCACCAACACCGCTGACCTTTTCGAGGAGCTGGTGGCCCAGGTGCAAGGAAGCGTTGGTGGCGGCTGGGCGGCGGTCGCTGACCTGCATGACGGCAGTGTCCACGCCTGGCTGGGGCCGATCCCGCCGGTGCGGTGGTTGGTGGCCTTCGTCGCCGGCAGCCAGCACGCAGCCCGCCTGCAGTCGACCACTGGCTGCGCCGCGGTCCGCGATGGCGCCGAGCCCGGGGCCGCGCCGTCTCAGGAGGTGGTGTGGGCCCCGCTGGTGGTGGCCGGTGTGGCCCTGGTGGTGGGCCGGGACCAGGGTGGGATCCGGGCCAAGCAGCGACATCGGATCGCCGCGCTGGCCCGCATCGCTGATGCCTGGGTGGGCGCGCTCGCGCGCCACCGACGCGCCCTGCGGCCCCCGGGCCATGCACCCGGCGTCAAACCCGCTCACCGCTGGGCGCACCACCCCCACCAGCGCTTCCGGGGCCCCGGGGACGCCGCCAGGCCCGGCAAGCCCCGCGGCGTCGGAGACCTCCGCCGGCCCGATCGGACCCGTCAAGGCGGTGAGCCCCGTCAGGTCCCTCGGCTCGGTCCGGTCGGGGATCAGCTGTTCGCGGGTTGATCCCAGGACCGTGATCGGGTGACGGCCCGACGCCAGCCGGCGAAGAGCTGATCAGCGGCCCGACGGTCGGGGTTGGGGTTGAAGGTGGCCTCGTGGCGCCAGTGGCCGGCCAACTCGTCCAGCCCTGACCACAGACCGGCCCCCAGCCCCGCCAGCCCTGCCGCTCCCAACGCGGTCAATTCTGTCTCCCGGGCCCGGATGACCCTGACGCCGGCCTGGTCGGCCTGGATCTGGCACAGCAGGTCCATGACCGCGGCGCCACCATCCACTCGCAGCTCGCGCAGCGGCCGGTTGCTGGCGGCGACCATGGCTTCGAGCACGTCGCGGGTCTGCAGCGCCATGGCCTCCACCGTGGCCCGGGCCAGCTGGGCTCGTCCGCTGCCCCTGGTCAGGCCCACGATCGTGCCCCGGGCGTGGGGATCCCACCACGGCGAGCCCAGACCGGTGAACGCCGGCACCAGGTAGACCCCGCCACTGTCCGCCACCGTCGCCGCCAACGGCCCCACCTCCGCGGCGTCGGAGATGATGCCCAGTCCATCACGCAGCCACTGCACTGCGGCGCCGGTCACGAAGATCGCCCCTTCGTAAGCGTAGGTGGTGGCACCGAGCCGATCGACGCCACCCCCAAGGCCCAACGACTCGGCCGTGTATGGGCTGGTCAAACCGGATTTTGAGGGGTCCGGCGGGTCCGGCGGGTCCGCCGAATCGACGCCGATTCGACCCGACGGGCGGACGGACGCGCTCCCTGAGAGGCTCCACGCGACCGTGCTCAGCAAACCGTCGACCACTGGCGGTGGGGTCGAACCGACGTTCATCAGCACAAAACTGCCGGTGCCGTAGGTGTTCTTGGTCATCCCGACCTCGAAGCAGGCCTGCCCGAACAGCGCCGCCTGCTGATCACCGGCCACCCCGGTGATGGCCACGCCGCCCGGCAGGGGGCTGACCCCTTCCGCCACCCTGGCGATGTCCCCGGAGGAGGCCACCACCTCCGCCAGCACGCCCAGCGGCACGTCCAACATGGCGGCCATCTCCGCGGACCAGTCAAGTGAGTGCAGGTCGAAGAGCAGGGTGCGCGAGGCGTTGGAGGTATCGGTGACGAAGCGACGTCCGCCGGTGAGCTTCCAGATCAGCCAGCTGTCAATGGTGCCGACTGCCAGGTCAGGGTCCTCGCGTCGGAGCACCCCATGGCGCAACCACCAGGCCAACTTGGTGCCGCTGAAGTAGGGGTCCGCCACCAACCCGGTGATCTCGCGGAGCCTGGCCAGATCCCCTGCCGCCACCAGCTCGTCACAGATGGCGGACGAGCGCCGGTCCTGCCAGACAATGGCGGGGGCCTTTGGTCGGCCCGACGCCCGGGACCAGGCCACCAGCGTCTCGCGTTGATTGGTGATCCCCAACGCCACCACGGCACGGACCCCATCCGCGGCGGCCCCCGCCAGCGCGTCCGCCAGCGTGACGCAGGTCGCCTCCCAGATCGACTCGGCGTCATGTTCCACCCAACCCGGGCGGGGAAAGTGTTGGGGGAACTCCCGGTAGGCCCGGGCCACCAACCGACCGCCGCGGTCCACCACCGCACTGCGGACCCCGGTGGTCCCGGCGTCGATGACCATGACGCCGTCCGACCCGGAGAAGCCGCCAGCGGTCACAAGCCTCTGACAACCGGACCGGAGGACCACAAGCTGCGCTGCACCACCACGGCCAGCACCGCCAGCCCCAGGGCTACGGCGATGGTGGGGGTGTAACCGGTCCGCTCGATCATCGTTCCCGCCAGCACCGGGCTGGCCAGGCCGGCCACCCCACCGGCGGTCCACAAGGCTCCCAGCACCGTGCCCAGGTTGGCCACCCCGAACAACTCGGCCGTGACCTCGGGGCTCAGCGCCACATAGCCGCCGTGGCTCACTCCCAGCACCGCCGCGAAGCCCGCCAGCGCCAAGTACGAACTGCCCGCCGCCAGCCACAACGCCAAACCGACGGGCAGCATCGCGAAACACCCCAGGTACATCCGCACCGCGCCGATCCGGCCCGCCAGCGCCGTGGTGACGAGCCGGCTGACGATGTTCGACAACCCCAACACACTCAGCAACAGGGCAGCGTCGCGTTTGCGGATGCCGTGGTCAGTGGCGTAGCGGACCAGGAACACCAGCGGCACGAACAAGGCCGCGCTCGAGGAGCAACCCGCCGACGTAGGTCTGCAGGAACGGTCCCGCCGCCGCCGCCTCCCGCACCCGCTGCCACGACGGCCTTCCCGGGGAGGCCCGGTTGGGTGGTCGGGAGGCGGTGGCGGCAGCCAGCAGCAGCGCCACCACGCAGATCACCGCCAGCACCTCGTAGGCCCGGCGCCAGCCATGCTCATCGATCAGCCAACGTGCCAGCGGCACCGTCAGGAACGTGCCCAGGCCCGAGCCGGCGGCGCTCAGCCCCTGCGCCAACGCCCGGCGCCGCACGAACCACCCACCGATGCAGGCCGTCATCGGCACCAGGAAACAGGCCATGCCAAGGCCCACCCCGAACCCGTACGCCAGCACCGCCACCGCCAGGTTCGGGGCCCGGGCGGTCAGTGCCAGACCTCCGCCCAGCAACAACGCCCCACCCGCCACCATCCGCCGGGGCCCGTACTCATCGGCCAAAGGTCCCGTGATCAGACCCAAACTGAACAGCACGAAGGACGGCAGGGCGTAGATCAAGGCGGTGGCGCCCAACCCGGATCCGAACTCGTCCGTCATCGAGTCCAGAAACGCCCCGAAGCTGTTCATCGTGCCCCAGCAGGCCGCGTTGGCAACCAGGCCGGCCCCGACCACCAGCCACGCCCGGGGTGAGTCGACCGCCGCCGCTCGGGAGCCACGCGGCACCTCCGGCACGATCACCGTCATCGCGACACGGTCGGAAACGGAGCTGGCGGGACGCGGACGGGCACGGGCCGCACCGTACCAGCGGCGGACGCGTCCCCGTGGGTGCCCGGGGTCGGACCGTAGGCTGACGCCATGCGGGTCTGCGTGCTCACCGGTGGGGGCGACTGCCCGGGGCTGAACGCTGTGATCCGGGCCATTGTGCGCAAGGGCGAGCGGCACTATGGCGATGATCTGCTGGGCTCCCTCGACGGCTATCGCGGGCTCATCGATGGCGAGACGGTGTCCCTGGATGTGGAGTTCATGCGGGGAACGCTGCCCCGCGGTGGCACGGTGCTCGGTACCTCCCGGGTGCAGCCCTACGGGGTGGCAGGCGGCGTGGAGGCACTGGCCCGCACGGTGGACGTGCTGGGCATCGACGCCATCATCGCGGTCGGCGGCGAAGGCACCTTGTCATGCGCCAATGAGCTGGTCAAGGACGGTTTCCCGGTCGTGGGCATCCCGAAGACCATTGACAATGACATCGGCGGCACCGAACTCACATTCGGGTTCGACACCGCGGTGCAGATCGCGGTGGAGGCCATCGATCGGCTCCACACCACCGCTGAGAGCCACGACCGGGTGATCGTGGTGGAGGTCATGGGTCGCCACGTGGGGCACATCGCCACCTGGGCCGGGCTGGCCGCGGGGGCCACATTCACGCTGATCCCCGAGGAGCCGTTCGACATCGCCGCGGTCTGCCAGTCCCTGGTGCGGCGCCATGAACGGGGCCGCTACGCCTCCATCGTGGTGGTGGCGGAGGGGTCTCTGCCGCTGCCGGGGACCATGGACGTGCCGGACAAGGTCTTTGACCAGTACGGGCACATCCGGCTCGGTGGCATCGGGGCCATTATCGCGGATCAGATCGAGCGTCGCACCGGCTTCGAGACGAGGGTGACCACGCTGGGCCACGTGCAACGCGGCGGTACCCCCACCGCCTTTGACCGGGTGCTGTCAACCCGCTTCGGGCTGGCCGCCATCGACGCCGTCCACGACCGGGCCTGGGGTCAGATGGTGGCCCTGCGCGGCGGGGACATGGTCCGGGTGCCGTTGGGGGAGGCGGTGGCGAGCCTGAAGGTGGTGGACCCCGCCCTCTGGGATGACGCCCGACAGTTCTTCGCCTGACTGCAGTTCGTCGCGTGACTGCAGTCTTCGCCTGAACGGTCAGACCCTGGCGGTGGTGGCGGGGGAGACGGCCGCGGACGTGGACGGCGTCGGGGCGGGCACGGTGGAGGGGTTTGCCGCCTCGACCAGCAGGTCGGCGTAGTCCTCGGCGCGGACCTCCTCGGCGGGGGCGCTGGCCTGGCCCCGTCGGAATGTCGGTACCGGCTTGGCGATGCCGTCCACGCTGAAGCTCACCGACTCGACGGTCGGGCTGTCCGCGCCCGACCGGTACCCGGTGATGGTCAGCACGATCTGCCCGATGGCCAACAGCTGGGAGGATTGGGTGGCGAAGCGCTCGAAGAACTCGGCGTTCACGTCCACCCTGGCCGTGCTCTCGCCGGACCCGGTGCCGCGCTGCACCGCCCGTAACTCCTCGCCTGGGACCAGGTTGGCCATGCCGGCCTCGCGTTCGGTCCCCGTGACCCCGCCCGCCATCAGGTTGGCCACCACCGTGTCGAGGTTCACCGGTCCCTCGATGACCCTGGAGCCCATCACCAGGCGGAGCTCTCCACCGACCTGATCCACGAGGTAGACGGTGATGGGGGTGCCGTCGCCCTCACCGACAGGGGCGTCTCGCTGCGCCGGGCCGGCCAGGTCATAGGGCACGGTCTCGGGGTCGATGATCCGGGGAGCACTCTCGTCGGGTAGGCCGCAGCCACCCAGCAGGGCGCCGATCACGACCGCCACGGGCCCGGCGTTCAGGCGCCGGCGGATCACACGTCCGCTCCGAATCCGGCCGCTTCGAAGTCGGCTTCGGAGTCGTAGATGGACACCGGGTTGGCCGGCAGGAACACCGTGAAGCAGGCGCCGGCCGCGCCGTCGGGACGGTCCTCGACCCGGATGGTGCCGCCGTGCAGGCCGACGTGTTCGGACACCAGCGCCAGGCCCAACCCGGTGCCCTGGTCGCTGCCGCGTCGTCCGGCCGTCACGCCGCGGGCGAAACGGTCGAAGATCCGATCCCGGTCTTCCGCCGGCACCCCCGGCCCCCGGTCCATGATCCGCAGCTCGACCCCGCCACGAACCCGGCCGACGTCCACCTCGCTGACCCCCTCGGCGTACTTGTCGGCGTTGCTGACCAGGTTCGACAGGACCTGCACCAGACGGCGCTTGTCGGCCATGATCACCGCCTCCTCCAGATCAGGGTCAATGGTGACGCCCACCTCGCCCTTGCAGGTCATGCCGACGGCGAAGCGCACGAACTCCCCGATGACCAGCGCGCTGCGATCCAGGTGCTGGGCGCCAGCGTCGAAACGGGAGATCTCCAACAGGTCCCCGACCAGCTGTTGGAAGCGCTGAAACTCCTCTGACAGCAGGGTCACGGCGCGCTGGGCCGGTTCGGGCAGCGCGGCCTGATGTTGTTCCAGCACGGCCACCGAAGCGGTCAGCGTGGTCAGCGGTGAACGCAGCTCGTGGCTCACGTCCGAAGCGAACCGGCCGTCACGATCGATCCGGTCCTGCAACGCTTCCACGGTCTGGTTGAACGTGGTCACCAGCGGCGCCAGGTCCGGGTCCCGGGTGGGGGGCAGCTTGGTGTCGAAGGCCATGGTGGCCAGGGCCTTGACCGCGTCGTTGACGTCGTGCAGTGGCGCCAACACCCGCCGGGAGATCCACCGTCCGACCAGCGCCCCAGCCAACGTGGTCAGCCCGTCAGCGGCGATCAGGGCCACCACCAGGGTGTCGAACGTGTCCTCGATGTCCGCCAGGCTGGACACCTCGTAATACTCCGCCCAGTCACCCTTGAACGCCGGGGTGGCCGGCTCATCCGCAACGCTGGAGGACGTGGCGCCCGAGTCGGGGGTGGTGGCCACTAGCGAGCTCGGCTCGTCCTGCTGCACCGCGGCGGCGTCAGCGGCGGCCTGCTCGGCGGGAGCAGCGGTGGACAGGCGGATCGGAACGCCAATGAACAGCACCGGCTCCCCGCCGAGCTGGGTGCGCTGGATGACGGTCTGACGGTTCTGCACCGCGGCTCGCAAGGCGGCGGGGATGTCACGCCCCGGATCGAAGCTGGCCTGGGCGAACGCAGAGGCCGACACGGTGGTGGAATCACCGTAGGTCAGCACCACAGTGCCGTCGATCGGGCGACGCTGCAGCACGTTGTCGAGCTGATCGAGCCCATCGGCGCCCTCGATCAGCAGCTGCTCGCGGACCAAACGGGCGTTGGAGAACGCCAGGCTGCGCGCCACCGCTTCACGGCGTTCGAGGGTGCTGGCCTGTATCAAGAAGTACGTGGCCCCACTCAGGAACAGCGACAGCATCGCCGACAGCAGCGCGAAGGACGCCACCACCCGGGTACGCAGACCGACCCGCCGACGGGGCTTCATGCCTTAGCCCACGATGAGCCGCGCCCGAACAACCAGAACGATGCGCCCATCGGCTGTGGTTGAACCATGGGAGGAGTCCTGGCGGGCGGGGGTCGGGCGGGGCGAGCCCATTCTGTCCGCTCAGGTTGGCGATACCACCCGCCGCGGGATCATGTCTGCAGCTTGTAACCCAATCCACGTACCGTCACAACGTGGCGGGGGTTGGCCGCGTCCAACTCGATCTTGGTCCGCAGACGACGGATGTGCACATCGACCAGGCGACCGTCGCCGAAGTACCCATACCCCCACACCCGTTCCAACAAGACCTCGCGGCTGAACACCCGCCCGGCGTTGTTGGCCAGCTCGCACAACAGCTTGAACTCGGTGCGGGTGAGGTGCACTTCTTCCCCGGCCATGCGGACCACGCCCTCGTCCTGCAAGATCTCGAGGTCCCCGAAGCGCATGTGGGACATGGCCGGTTCCACTGCTCGGGAGCGCCGCAGCAGTGCCCGGATGCGCGCCGACAGCTCCTTGGGGGCAAACGGTTTGGTCAGGTAATCGTCCGCTCCGGCTTCGAGACCGGCGACGATGTCATGGGTGTCGTCACGGGCGGTGACCATGATGATCGGAACGTCGGAGACCTTGCGGATTGAGCGGCAGACCTCGAACCCGTCCACGCCGGGGAGCATGATGTCGATCAACACCACATCCGTCGGCTGGCGATTGAAGATCTCCAGAGCCATCTCGCCGTTCTCGGACTCCTCGACCAGCCAGCCTTCGCCCTCCAGTGCCAAGCGGACCGAGGCCCGGATTCGCTCGTCGTCCTCAACGGTCAGGATGCGTGTGCCCACTCCACCATCGTGCCTCACCAGGGGGTCCCCGCGGTGTCTTTCGGCTCCGAGTCCTCAGCGTCGGTGCCGGCACCGACTGAAAGAAGGGCTTCGCGCAGCCTTCCATGGAGTGCAGCACCGGCGGCCACCACGAACGCCGAGGACGGTGGCCCGCCGCTCAGATCGGTGACCGTGGCACCGGCCTCGCTGGCGATCAGGGATCCGGCGGCGTGGTCCCACGGCTTGAGCTCGGCCTCGAAATACCCGTCAAGGCGACCGCAGGCCACCGCGCACAGATCCACTGACGCCGCGCCCATGCGGCGGATGTCACGAACCTGGCCCAACAGCCGGCTGACCACTTCCCCCTGGCGTACCCGGCGGCCAGCATCATAGGAGAAACCGGTCCCGACCAGCGCTGATGGCAGATCGGAGGTGGTGGAGCAGGAAATGGGTGCCCTGTTGCAGCGGGCGCCGCCACCGAGGACGGCCTCGAAGGTCTCCTGCCAGCCGGGCACGATGACCACGCCGGCGACGGTCACCCCATGAAGCTCCGCGGCGATGGACACCGAGAACGGTGCCAGTCGATACACGAAATTGGTGGTGCCGTCGATCGGGTCGATCACCCAGCGCACCGCGGACTCTCCGCCGGCCCGGGCCCCGCTCTCCTCGCCAAGGATGGCGTCATCAGGTCGGGCGGCCAGCAGGCGTTCGATGATCAGTTGCTCCGCGGCATGGTCGATCTCCGTCACCAGGTCCGTGTCGGAGGACTTCCGGCGAACCCACAGGTCAGTCCGGGCCAGAGACCGCTCCAGCAGCGCCCCGGCGGCAACGGCCACCTCCCGGGCCAGTGCCAACAGCTCCCCGGGGTCGGGGTCTGGCTCGGGCGTGGCACCGTGTTGGGCCCCGGATCCGGAGCGTGGTTCCGGGGCGCTCACCGGCCGCCGCGGCGCTGCCACTCGCCCATGGCACGCAGGGTCAGAACCGCCACGATGGCTACCCCGGCTGCTCCCAGCAGAGCCGCCAGCAGCCCGACCGCGGCCGCAGTGAGCTGGCAGTTCCCGTCGCAGGACACGTCGAGGACGCCGTAACCGATGAGACCACCGCAGAGCCCGGCGATCAACACGGCCACGAAGGCCAAGATCCGGGCCCCTCGGGGGGGCAGGGCCGAAGGCGGTGTGGCGGAACGGTCCATTCCCGCCATTGAAGCCCGCATCCTCAGCATTGGCCAACCCTCGTCGAACGTGATGGTGCGGGTGGGACTCAAGGCCCAGACGTCGGAGACCGATGATCCGGGGGTGATCTCCATGACCGAGCTCGACACGCTGTCGCTGGTCCCGCCGGCCCGCTTCGGACAGATCCTGACCGAACGACGGTGGGATCATGGCATCAACCTCGACCGGTTGGCGGGGTTGACCGCCGGCCGGTTCGGCACCCAGGACCTGGCCGACATCGAGGCCGGGCGGCGGTTGCTCAGCGACGAGGACCTGTGCGAGGTGAGCGCGGTCTATGGGGTGGACGTCGAACCGGCCCTGTTGCCCAGACGCACCCGTCTGGTCGTAGACGGCGAGCAGACCACCTTGGCCCTGCACAACCGGTTCGCCCGGCACAACCGGCCACGGTCCGTCGCAGACGGCATCGAGGATGTCCTGACCCGCTATCTGGGGCTGATCCTGGCCCTGCGGGGAGCGGCGGCGGGCACGACCATCGCGCTGCGCCAAGAAGACCTCGAGGTGCTGAGCGACACGTTGTGGATCGAAACCGATGAGGTCGAGGCCCGCCTGGCGGTGCTGATGACCAATCCCCGGGATCGGGTGGGTCGAAGGGCCCGGCGCCTGGCCCGTCGGACCGTCATCCCCGAGGCGGGCATCATGGTTGCGGCCACCGTTGCGGGTCTCCTGGTGCTCGACGATCGGGGCGACGATCCCGGCGGCGGACTGGAGATCGCCGGGCGGGATCGGGGCGCGGAGATCATCGCCCTCACTCGTCAGGACAAGCCGCTGCCGGTGGGTCTGGTCGCCCGCTCGGCCTGACCCCACCGTGCTGTTCAAGGGCGGTCAGTCCTTGCGCAGCGCCACCGTGGGCGCGCCGATGGCGTGGACCAGCTTTGCGGGACTGACCCCGAACACCGCTGAGGGCGTCCCGGCCGCGGCCCACACCTCCTCGTAGCGCAGCAGGTCGGGGTCCACGAACACCGGCAGCGGTTGACGGTGCCCGAACGGTGGAACGCCGCCGATGGCGTAACCGGTGGCCTCCCGCACCTGGTTGGCATCGGCCCGGCTGGTGCGCCGCCCCCCGGCCGCGGCCGCCAGCTTGGCCTCATCGAGCTGGTTGGAGCCGGACACCAGGGCGATGGTCAACTTGCCGTCTACCAGGAACACCAGCGACTTCACGATCTGGCCCACGTCACAGCCGATGGCGGCGGCGGCGTCCGCGGCCGTGCGAGTGCCCTCCGGATAGGTGCGAATGTCCACCGTGAGACCGAGTTCGGCCGCCGCCCGGCGGATCGCCAGGGCGTTCGGATGCATGCTCGCCTCATCCGGTTCCGCGGGCGTGTCGGCGGGCTCAGGCACCGCGGGCTGGCCGGAGGGCTCCGTCATGGCGGGGGAGCTTGCCACGGTGGGCCGCTTGCTGCCAGGCACGTCGCTCAGGACGTCGTTGCCGAGGGGCGTCTCCGGCCCTGGCTGTCAGTGCCGGGGCGTAGCATGACCGAATGCGTCGTTGGACGGTCGGGGGAGCGTTGGTGGTAGGGCCGGAGGGGCTGTTGCTGGTGGCCAACCAGCGCCGGAACGGCAGCATCGACTGGAGCACCCCCGGCGGGGTGATCGACGAGGGGGAGTCCGTGCTTGAAGGCCTCACCCGGGAGGTGGCGGAGGAGACCGGGCTGGTGGTCACCCGCTGGGCCGGGCCGGTGTACCACGTCGAGGCGCTGGCGGAGGGGTTGGGCTGGCACCTGCGGGTGGAGGCCCACCTGGCCCTGACCTATGAGGGTGACCTGCGCATCGATGATCCCGACGGGATCGTGGTGGACGCCCGCTTTGTCCCGTTCGAGCAGTGCGCCGCCCGGCTGGTGGGCGCCCCGCAATGGGTCCACGAACCGCTGCTGGAATGGTCCAGCGAGCGGTGGGAGCAGCAACGGCACTTCGGGTACCGGGTCGATGGGGTGGAGCGCCACTTGTTGGAGGTTGCACGGCTGTGAGCGCCGGGGCCGCCGCCGAGCGATGGCCGGTGGCGGTCCTGCACGTGGACATGGACGCGTTTTACGTGGCGGTCGAGGTTCGGCGGGATCCCAGCCTGCGGGGCCGCCCGGTGGTCGTTGGCGGGAACGGACGCCGGGGGGTGGTGGCGGCGGCCAGCTACGAAGCCCGTGCCTTCGGGGTGCGGTCCGCCATGCCCTCGGTGCAGGCCCGGCGGCTCTGCCCCCAGGCCCTCTTCCTGCCCGGCGATCACGCGGCTTACGCTGAAGCCAGCGCCGCCATCATGGCCATCTTCGGGGAGGTCACACCGCTGGTTGAGCCGCTGTCCCTCGATGAGGCGTTCCTCGATGTCAGCGGGGCCCAACGGCGCCTCGGGGGACCCGTCACCATCGCCGCCGGGATCCGTCAACGGGTGGCCGATGAGCAGCACCTGCCCTGCTCAGTCGGGGTGGCCAGCACCAAGTTCCTGGCCAAGTTGGCCTCCGAGGCAGCCAAGCCGACGCCCACCCCCCAGGGTCCACGGGAGGGCCGGGGGGTGTGGGTGGTGACCCCCGGGGAGGAGCTGGCCTTCCTGCATCCGCTGCCGGTGAAGGCGCTCTGGGGGGTGGGTCCGGCCACCTTGGCGAAACTGGAACGCATCGGCGTGGCCACCGTTGGTGACCTGGCGGGAATGCCGCTGGTGACGGTGGTGGCGGCGCTCGGTGAGGCCTCCGGGCGCCACTTGTTCGAACTGGCCCACAACCGCGACCCACGCCGGGTGGAACCGGAGCGGGAGGCCAAGTCCATCGGCCACGAGGAGACGTTCGCCGTCGACCGCTTCGATCGCGACGACCTCGATCGGGAACTGCTTCGCCTGGCCGACGCGGTGGGTCGACGACTCCGCGGCGCCGGCCTGGCCGGACACACGGTGCAGCTGAAGGTCCGGTTCGGGGATTTCACCACCATCACCCGCTCCCGGCGGGTTGGTGAGCCGCTCGACAACGGGTTAGACCTGGCCCGCGCCGCCCGGCAGATGTTGGCCAAGATCGATGTCACACCCGGGATCCGCCTGTTGGGGGTCAGTGCCAGCGGCCTGGGCCCGGCCCCGCTACGGCAACTGCAGTTCAACCTCTGGGAACGGCCCGAGCCGGTCGGCCCCGGCCCCGACGTGGCATCCGCCGCCGGTCGGCCGGCGGGCTGGTTGGAGGCCCATGACACCGTGGACGCCATACGGCAGCGCTTTGGAGCGGCGGCCATCGGCCCGGCCAGCCTGGCGGCCAAGGGGCGAATCGAGGTGTTTGAGCGGGGTCAGCAGCAGTGGGGCCCGAACGAGGGAGCAGCCAAGACGGCGGCTGGGGTACCCGAGCCGCCGTTGTCCCAGTAGAGTAACCAGGGCAATCGCGTGGTCCGGCCTTTCGGTCACGCTCAGTGGTGATCGAGTGACCGCTCGTCGGCGTGAGGAGAGCTGGGGTGCCGCTTTCGGAGCATGAGCAGCGGATTCTCCAAGAGATTGAGGCCCGGCTCTACGAGACCGATCCGGCGTTGGCGCGCGAGGTCAGCTCGACCACGATCTACAGCCACGCCTTGCGCAACATCAAATGGGCCCTGGTCGGGTTCGTGAGCGGCGTGGTCATCATGGTGGCGTCGCTCTCAGCGCACTGGCTGATCGCCTTCGTGGGCTTCCTGCTGATGCTCGGGAGCGCGCTCACGGTGGAACGCAACGGGCGGCGCATGGGACGTGCCGGCTGGGCGCAGCTGACCGGCAGTGGCAACGGTGAAGGCACCAGCGGGGTGCGAACCATCTTCGGTGCCACCGGCCAACGGATGCGTGAGCGGTTCCAGCGCAACTCCTCCGAAGACAGCTGAGCGCATCCGGGGACCGTCAGGACCGGCCCACCAATACCGGGGGCTTGTCATCGGTGTCGCTGTCGGTGTTCGCGCCCCGACGCAACCATGACCAGCCCCGTGCCAGCACCGGCCGAGGGTCCAGCTCGTCCCGCAGCCGTTCCCCAGCCGTGGTCTGTTCCCGCACCGCCCGCTCCACCCCGTCGGCCAACTCGCAGGCCCGGGTGACCGTGATGGGGCCGGTGCTCGCCGGCCCATAGCGGGCGGCGGTGGTCAGCCCCGCCAACTCCGATACCTGGGTTCCGGCCCGACTGCGCCGATCTGCCCGCTGCGCGAACTCAGTGGGGGTTTCGCTGGGCTCCGGACTTACACCGAGCAGACCGAGGGCCTCGGTGGCTTCGTGCCACGCCACATCCACCCTGGCCTCGCCGCTGCGGGCACGGCGCCTTCGCAACACCCGCCGGGCCCGCCGCCACAACGGCACCGACACCACGTAGAGCACCAGCAAGCCCAACACGACCAGCACCACCTTGGCGCCGGTGGAGTCCACCGGCCCGGGCCCACCGGGGGCCACGGTGGTTGAGCTGGTGGTCTGGGAGCCGGTGCCGCCGCCGAGGCCCTCATCGAAGGTCGGGTCGGTGGTGCCGTCGCCGAGGGCCGTGGTGGAAGTGGTGGTGGGCACGCCCTGCGGCGCGACGTCGCTGTCCTGCAACTCCGAGGTGCCGGTGTAATCGGCGTTAGGGGAGCCGCGCCCGGGAGTGGGTTCGAACAGCACCCAGCCCACACCTGCGATGTACACCTCGGGCCAGGCGTGGGAGTGACGGCCCTTGACCACGAAGAGGTCGGGCTGTTCCGGATTGGGGTCTCCCAGCGTGAAGCCCACCGCCACCCGGGCCGGCAGACCGATGCTGCGGGCCATGGCTGCGAAGGATCCGGCGAATTGTTCGCAGTAACCCTGCTTGATCTCCGAGAACAGGAACTCTTCGATGGCGTCGATGTCCTGCCCGCCGGTGACCTCCGTGGAGTAGGTGTAGTTGCTGCGGAAGTAGTTCTGCAGGGCCAGCGCCTGGTCGTACTCGGTGTCAGCGCCGCTGGTGACCGACGTCGCCAGTTGACGCACCTCATCGGGGAAGTCGCGCGGCAGCGTCAGGTACTCATTGGCGATCACCTCCGGGATCCGCCCCCGGGCCAAACGGAGCTCCTCGGCGCTGTGCACCGGCATGGAGGAGACCACGTTGTAGGTCATGTTCAGGGAGGTCTCCTCGTCCACGATCAACGTCGAGGTGGAGGGATCCCATCGCACCGGCCGGTCCGCTTGGAGCACCTGTTGGGCCTCGTAGGCCGCCGGCAGCCAGATCTGGGCCAGGTTGGAGATGGTGAAGGTCTGGTTCACGGTCCGGAAGGACGCGTCACGGCCCAGCTCGTCCTGGGGGAGGTCGCCCTGGACCTCCTCGAAGCGCTTCGAGGAACGCCAGGCCCGCCCGTCGAACTCGTCCAGCGCGGTGAGCCGCCAGTAGGCGTGCACCGGGCTGCGAACGGTGAACACCACGTTCTCCCGGTTGTCCACCAGGCGCTGACGGATGTCCACCAACGGGGACACCGTGATGCGGGGGCCCCCGGCGTTGCCGATGTCCTTGACGTCGAACACCGGATCAGCGGTTGCTCCCGGCAACAACGGGCCGACCACCGCCACCGCCACCAGGGCCACCGCCGCTATCGCGCCACCCATGGCCAACTGGGCCCGGGCTCCCCGGGACGCGCCGCCACCGACCCAGCCTGAGCTCATCTCCAAGCGGGCCACCCGGTGTACCAAGAGGAACGCCACCGCGGCGATGAAAAACAGCGCGGTGAGCACCGTTCGGGATTGATCGGCGCCGAGCAGAGAGGCGAACACGAACAACGACCCGGCCGGCACCGTGGCCTCCACCGGGGCCCACAGCCGGAACGCTGACCAGTCACCGAGGAACGCCACGAGCCAGAAGCCGACCGCTGATCCGGCCACGAACCCCGGAACCGGCTCTACCGGGGCCTGGTCCTCCCGGAACCGGTCAACCGCTTCCTGCAGGTCTGTCGTGAAGCTGTCCCACGTCAGCCGGGTGGGCAACCCCAATCGGGTGGTGGACAGATAGAAAAGCCAGCTACCGACCACCACCAGCACCACGGTGGAGATCAACGCCGCCAACGCCACCGGCACCCGGCTCCGACGCAACACCGCCGCCAGCAGGTGCGACGCCCCCGCGGACACCACCACGGGCAACAAGAAGCTGCTGTCTACGAATAGCCGACGAAAGGAGACCGCGGCGGCGAAGGTCACGAACCACAGGCTCAGCTCGGCCGGGACCCGCATGGTGGGCCGGGGTCCTCCGGTGGCTGTTTGCCGGGCGTCGGTACCGCCGCCGTGGGTGGGGTTGGGAGCACGACCAGCGGCGGACGGACCGCTCGTGGCAGGGCGAGTGGTGACGGTGGTCATGGCTGTCCTCCCGCTGGTCGGAATCCCACCGGTCTCGATCCCGCTGGTCCGGACCCGGCTGCACTCATGGCCCGGGCGGCGCCGATGCTGGAGGCGGACGCCTTGCGCTGGGCGGCGCCGGCGACCCCTGAGTGGTTCCACATCGCCGCGAACGCCTCATCGGGTCCGCAGCGCACCTGCCGGGGCAGGCCCGTTGCGAGGGTCTCCGTCACCCCACCGGTCCTGGCCTGCCCACTCAGCTCAGGATCGTCGAAGATGACCAGGACCACGTTGCCGAAACGGCGTCGTAGGCCGCCCAGGCGGGCACTGTCCGCCTGGCTGATGGCCCCGGCGACCAGGACCAATGATCCGCCGGTGGCGGTGCGGGCCAGATCGTCGGCCCCGGCCACGAGCGTGGCCGCGTCGTCGGGTTGGATGAGTGCCAGATGGTTCAACAACGCGTCGAGGTGGGCCCGACCGAGCCCGAAGCCGGAGTCGTTGCGGTCGCTGGAGGCCAGACGGATCTGGTCTCCCCGACCATGGGCCGCCACCAGGATCGACGCCGCCGCGGACACCGCCCGTTCAAAGGTGGCGGAGGTGTGCGCCGCCGCGGACACGTCCAGCAGCACGGTGGTGCGCTCCTGCCAGGGCAGTTCGTGCTGGCGGATCATCAACTCACCGGTTCGGGCCACAGACGGCCAGTGCACTCGACGAAGGTCGTCGCCAACCACGTACGGCCGCAGCGCATAGAAATCATCGCCTACCCGGCCCAGCGCGTTGGGGTGGCGGGAGGTGGCCTGGGGGTCGTGGCTGGAGGCGTGATCGAGCGCCAGGATGTCATCGAGCCGGGGATAGACGATCAGCTGCGCGCCGCTCACGGCCACCGTGCGGCTCTCGGCGATGCCGAAGGGGTCCGCCACCACGATCTCCAGCGGCCCGATGCCCAGCGCGCCCCGCTTGTCGGTGGGCAGCTGGTAGGCGGCCCGGGCCTGCTCGTTGTGGCCCAGGGGCCCGAACAACAGGTTGGCGCCGCGGGTTCCGGTCACGGCGTCGTACAGCCGCAGGGTGGGTGTCTTGCGGGTTGCGTGGTTGGCCAGGCGCAACTCCACCCTGGCGGCCCCCCCGGCATGCACCCGGGGTGGGATCACCGCCCGGGATAGGCCTACCTGCAGGCGGGTGAGGTTGACCGCCAGCGTCGCCACCAGGACCAGCGCTGCCACCCCGGCACCCAACAAGTAGAGCTCGAACGCTCCCAGCATGCGACCGGCCACCACCAGGACCGCGGCGCCGATCAGCACCGCCCAGCCCGACTTGGTCAGCATCGGCTAACGATTGGTGGGGACCGGGACCGGCACCTGGGACAGCACGTCCGCCACCACCCGGGAGGCGGAGAGCCCCTGCAGCTGGGCGTCGGGGGTGAGCAGCAGCCGATGGGCCATGACCGGTTCGGCCAGGGCTTTGACATCATCGGGGGTGACGTAGTTGCGTCCGGCCGCCGCGGCCCGGGCCCGACACACCCGCTGCATGGCCAACGTGGCCCGCGGTGACAGCCCGACCCACACATAGGGATGGCGACGAGAGGCGTCGGACAGGTCGACCAGGTACTCCTTGATGGCGGGGGCCACGTGCACGGCGCGGGCCGCGGCCACCATGGCCTCAACCTGGCGGGAACTGAGCACCGGGGCCAGCGTCTCGAACCCGTCGGTCTGACCGTGGGTATCCAGGATGGTGATCTCGTCCGCTCGGGCTGGGTACCCCATGGAGATACGCATCAGAAAGCGATCCAACTGGGAGTCCGGAAGCGGGTAGGTACCTTCGTGCTCGATGGGGTTCTGGGTGGCCAGCACCATGTGGGGACGGGGCAGGGCGTGGGTCTGCCCGTCCACGGTGACCTGCTTCTCCGCCATGGCCTCCAACAGCGACGCCTGGGTCTTGGGTGAGGCCCGGTTGATCTCATCGGCCAGGACCACCGAGTTGAACACCGGCCCGGGCCGGAAATCGAAGCTGGAAGCGGCCCGGTCGAAAACGGTGACCCCCACGACATCAGAAGGCAACAGATCAGGGGTGAACTGGATGCGACCGAAGCTGGTCTGCAACGTGGTGGCCAGCGCCTTGGCCAAGGTCGTCTTGCCGACCCCGGGGCGATCCTCGATGAGCAGGTGCCCTTCCGCCACCAAGCACAAGACCACCATCTCGATGACCTCGGCCTTGCCTTGGATCACCCGCTCGATGTTGCGGACCGCGTCGCCGAACAGCTCTGAGAAGGTGGCTGCGTCCCGACTGGACAGATCGGGGACCATGGCACCCAGGTGCGGCAGGTCCCCGTTCGGGTGACCGGCGGGCCGTTGGGCGTGGGAGCCGTTCGAACCGGCGCCAGAGGGGAACCCGGGGTCGGTCGGGAGTGCGTTGGCCAACGTGGGCTCCTCTGGTCAGGCCTGCTCCGGCCCAGATTAGGCTGGTCGTTCTGCCCAAGCGGGGACGACGACGGCGGGTTTCGGGAACCGTGCTGCGGGCCCCTCACCCTTGCGTCCACAAGCAGACGGGCGGGAGCGTAGCGCTTGATCTGCGGCAGGTGCTGGCGGCGCTACCGTACCCGTCCGATGGTCGCCCGATCCGCTGCCGGCACGCCCGGCTCGCCCGGTAGGCCGGTCCCGTTTGTACTGTCGGTGGACATCGGCGGGACCAAGTTGGCGTCCGCGGTGGTGACGCCATCGGGGGAAGTGATGGCCCAGCAGCGGCGGGACACCAGCGGGGAGGACGGCGACGCGCTCTTCGCGTCGCTCGCCGAGATGCTGTCCGCCACCCTGGCGGCCTTCCGGGACCAGGCGTCCCACGGCGCCGGCCCGGCACCGCTGGTGGAGGTCATGGGCGTCGGCTGCGGCGGGCCCATGGCGCCGGCGGGGGAGACGGTCTCACCGCTCAACATCACGCAGTGGCGGGCGTTTCCGTTGCGCTCCCGGTTGGCGGAGCGTTTCGGTCTGCCGGTCTTCATCGACAATGACGCCAAGGCCCTCACCCGGGCCGAAGGTTGGCTGGGGGCGGCCCAAGGGGAACGGAACTATCTGGCCATGGTGGTGTCCACCGGGGTGGGGGCCGGGGTGGTGCTCGACGGCCGGCTGTTGGAGGGTGCCAGTGGCAACGCCGGGCACATCGGTCACCTGGTGGTGGAGCCCGACGGACGGCCCTGCCCCTGCGGCGGTCGGGGGTGTCTGGAGGCGGAGACCTCCGGGACGTCCATCGCCGCGTTCACCGGCGCCCCGGCCTCTGAGGCACCGTTGGACGTGCGCCAGCGAACCGGGCGGTTGGTGGGTCGGGCAGTGGCCTCGGTGGTCAACCTGTTGGACCTCCGCCTGGCGCTGGTGGGGGGCTCGGTGGCGCTGGGGTTTGGGCAGCCGTTCCTGGACGCGGCCAACGCTGAGCTGGCGTTGCGCAGCCGCATCTCCTACGCCGTCGGCGCCCGCATCGCCCTGGTAGGTCTGGGCGCGGACGGTCCGCTGGTCGGCGCGGCGGCCGTCGGTCGGGCCGGTCTGGGGCTGACATGAGAACGGGGGATCGTGGCGGCTCGGACGGCGGTTGGCTCGGCGGGCCCGTGTTCGGTGCGCTGGTGGTGGGGGCGGTGGTGTTCCGGCTGATGGCCCGACCACAGCTTTGGTCGACGGTGTGGCGGCAACTGGCCGAGACCACGGGACCAACGTGGTGGCGGCGACCGCCGTTTCTCCCCCTGCCCTCCCGTCGTTACGTCGCGTTCCGGGTGCAGACCATGTACGGCGGCGATGGGGGACTGCCAGGGTTGGCCGGTCGGGGGGGAGGCGCACGGCTGGCTCGCGCCTCAGAGGTGGCCGAGGACCTGGTCGGGTGGCTGGTGTGGGCCTCCAGGGAGCGCGGTGCCAGCGGGTCCTGAGGTCAGGGCAGTGCAGGACGCCGATCAGCGGTCGGTGCGGCGCCGGCGACGTTGATGACGTTCGATGGCCAGGGCCACCAGCCGGTCCAGCAGCTCGGCGTAGCCCAGCCCGCTCTGCTGCCACAGCTTGGGGTACATCGAGATCGGCGTGAAGCCGGGGATGGTGTTGACCTCGTTCAGCAGCGGACCGCGGGCCGCACGCCTCGGGTTGGCCGTTGGTTCGTCCTCGAGGAAGAAGTCCACCCGGGCCATGCCCTCGGCCCGGCAGGCCCGGTACGCGCGGCGGGCCAGGGACTGGAAGGTCACCATCAGTTCATGGGGGATCGGCGCGGGGATCAGCAGCTTGGCCCGCCCGTCGAGATACTTGTCCTCGTAGTCGTAGAAATCTGCTCCCGGCACGATCTCCCCGGCCCCCGAGACCAGCAGATCGCGGTTGCCCAGCACCGCCAACTCGATCTCCCGGCCGACGATGGCCTCCTCCACCACCACCCAATCGTCGTAGCTGAGGGCCAGGTCTACGGCGGCGGCCAGCTCGGCGGGGCGGCCCACCCTGCTGACCCCAATGGAAGAGCCCAGGTTCGAGGGTTTCACGAAACACGGGAAGCCCAACGCCTCGCCTACCACCTGGAGCGGGTCCGCTGGTACCTGGTCGGCTCGCCAGGCCAACCACTCCGGCTGGGGCAGACGGTGGAAGGCGAACACCTCCTTGGCCTTGGCCTTGTCCATGGCCAGCGCCGATCCCAACACCCCGGCGCCAACGTAGGGCACCCCGGCCAGCTCCAGCAGGCCCTGCACGGTGCCGTCCTCACCGAAGGGACCATGCAACAACGGCAGGGCTACCACCGGCTCCCAGCCACCCGGTGCCAGCGTGGCCGTCCCGGGCCCAGCAGGGTGGGCGGCGGGCGCGCCTCCGCCGGGGCGCAGCGCGGTGGCGGGATCGATCTCAGGGCCCTCCACGCCGAGCGCGTCGGGCAAGGCGTCAGCGCCGACGGCCAACGCGTCGAGCGCGCCCTGCGCCAGCCGCCACTGACCGTCACGGCCGATGGCCACCGGCACGATGTCATAGCGGGAGGGGTTCGCGGCTCGCAGGACATGGCTGGCGGTGGTCCGGGACACGTCGTGTTCGGCCGATTGACCGCCGAAGAGCACGACCAGGCGGATCCGGTCCTGCGCAGGAGGGAGGTGCACCGCGACGAAGGTAGCCGCCCCAATCCCGTCCCTCCGATGATGCTTGTTGGTGCCGGTCCGGGTTGGCTGAGGCTGACGGACTCAGCGGCCACCGAGCGTGGACAGCACGTCGCTGGCCGCCAGATCCCGATCGTTGACCGCCCGCCGAGTGGCCAGGGACCCCCCGGCCCCGATGGTCACGAACGAGTCGAGGGTGGCCAACAACTCGCGCAGGTGACGCGGCGGTGGGAAGTACTCGTCCTCATGGGTGACGGTCACCTCCTCCACCCCGAATCGGGGCTGCAAGCGCTCGATCACCGCTGTGACCAGGTCTTCGGGAGCGGAGGCGCCGGCGGTGACCCCGACCACGCCGTGCAGGTCCGCCGGCAGCTCCTCGGCACTGTTGATCCGGAACACCCGGGAGCAGCCGGCGTCGGCGGCCAGGCGGGCCAACGCCTTGGTGTTGGAGGAGTTGGCCGAGCCGATCACCACCACGGCGTCGCAGCGGGGGGCGATCTCCATCAACGCCGCCTGGCGGTTGGTGGTGGCGAAGCACAGGTCGGACCGGCCGGGCTGCCACAGGTCCGGGAAGCGCTCCCGGGCCGCGGCCAACACGTCAGCCCAGTCCCGATGGGACAGGGTGGTCTGGGCCAGCAGCGCCACCGGTTGACCGTCGTGGTGGAGGGCGGCCACATCGGCGGGGGATTCGACCAGGTCGATGTGGCGGGGCGCGACCGCCATGGTGCCGACCGCTTCCTCATGGCCCTGGTGGCCCACGTAGAGCACCCGATACCCCTGGCCGGCGCGCTTTTTGACCTCATGATGGACCTTGGTGACCAGCGGACAAACCGCGTCGACCACGTAGCCGCCCTTGGCGCGGGCCGCTTCGACAACCTCGGGAGCGGACCCGTGGGCGGAGAGCATGACCGGGCAGCCCGGTGGCACGTCGGCGATGTCGTCCACGAAGCGCACCCCCAGGGCCCGGAACCGCTCCACCACCTGCTGGTTGTGAACGATCTCGTGGTAGCAGTACACCGGCGCGGGGAACGTGCGGACCATCCACGACAGGGCTTTGATCGCCATCTCCACGCCGGCGCAGAACCCCCGCGGTGCCGCCAGCAACACCCGCTCCACGTCGCTCGAGTGTGGGTTTGGCAAGGAGCGCTCCCCAGGTTTGGCAAGGGCCTCGGACGCCGTTGCGGTCCGGGACCGCGTCAGTGGGGGGCCGTGTCGTGATCGTGGATTCCGCTGGGCGAGGTTACCGGGGGGTTGGGGCGGGCCGGTTGGTTCGGACGGGTAAAGTCTGGTCGTGTCCAGCACCTCCAGTTTGATGGCGCGCGCCTCGCTGGCTCGGGTTCTGGCGGTGGGTGACGGGTCCCCGGCACAGCTTGCGGGGGTTCGCGTCGGTGATGAGCTGGTCGCCATCTGCGGTGAGGCGATCACCGACGTGATCCGCTACCAGCTCCTGGCTGATGAGGCCGATCCCTGGTTGGAGCTGCGCCGCGGTGGCCTGTCCCTGGAATTGGACGTGGTCAAAGACGCTGGCAGCCCGCTCGGTGTGGAGCTTGATGCCGCGGTGTTCGACCGGGTTCGCACCTGTGACAACCATTGCGAGTTCTGCTTCATCTACCAGTTGCCGCCGGGCATGCGCCGCAGCCTCTACCTGAAGGACGACGACTATCGGCTGAGCTTCCTGTTCGGGAACTTCACCACGCTCACCCGCTTCACCGAAGCCGATCTCGAGCGGGTGCTGACCGAAGGCCTCCAACCGCTGTACGTGTCCCTACACGCCACCGACCCCGACATCCGGGCTGAGATGTTGCACAACCGGCGTGGTGCCACCTCGCTGCGTTGGCTGCGGATCCTGCTGCAGCACGGGGTCACGGTGCACGGGCAGATCGTGGTGTGCCCCGGTCTCAACGACGGGCAGGTGTTGGAAGACACGCTGTGCGGCGTGGCCGACCAGTACGCCGAGTTGGCCACCCTGGCGGTGGTGCCGCTGGGCCTGAGCCGGTACAACAGCGCCCCCCGGATGCGCTTGCACACCCCCGCCGAGGCGGAGGCGGTCCTGGACTGTGTGACCGGCTGGCAGGAGGAGTTCCTGGAGGTGCTGGGTCGCCGGCTGGTGTTCGCAGCCGACGAGTACTACCTGCTGGCGAACCGGCCGTTCCCCCCGGTGGGGCACTATGAGGGTTTCCCGCTGCACGAGGACGGAGTTGGCATGGCCCGCTGCTTCGCCGCCGATTTCGCCGCCGATCTGGCGGCTGAGGCTGTTCCCCACCGGCCCCGGGCGGGGTTTTTCGCCTGGTCCGACGGTGGCGGCGCGGCGTCCGTCCCTGCCCCGGCGCAGGGTCGCATCAGCAGCGCAGTGGAGGGTTACCGGGCACCGCGCACCGCCGCCACCAGCCAACCGGTGCTGCTGCGGACATCACGGCGGGCGCCGACACGGGTCCTGACCGGCACGTTCGGGGCCCGGGTGCTGGCACCGCTGTTCGATTCGTTGCGTCAGGCCCACGGGGTCGACGTGGAGCCGCTGGTCGTGGAGAACCGCTTTTTCGGTGGCAACATCGGTGTCACGGGGCTATTGGTGGGCGACGATCTGGCCCGGGTCCTGGCCGACGCCCCGGCCGGGTACCGCTACCTGCTGCCGGACGTGTGCTTGTCTGAAGGTCGATTCCTGGACGGCACCCGTCCCGAGGACCTTCCCCGTCCGGTCGAGATCATCCCCACCGACGGGGCCTCCCTGCGCCGGGCCCTGGTCGGTGCCGGTGGGCGCGCTCCGGTGGCCGTCCCCGATCCCTTGAGGAACCCCCTGAAAAGCACGAACCCCTTGAACAACACGAACCCGCTGAACAACACGAACCCGCTGAACAACACGAACCCGCTGAACAGCAGGGAGCGCTGATGGCACCGGTACTGGCCGTGGTCGGCCGTCCCAACGTCGGCAAGTCCACCCTCGTCAACCGGCTGGTGGGCCGCCAGGAGGCCATCGTCGAGGAACGGCCCGGCGTCACCCGGGATCGCAAGGCCATGGCCGGGGAATGGCAGGGCCGCCACTTCACGGTGGTGGACACCGGCGGCTGGTTACCTGGCGGGGTGGGCACCTCCCTTGACGAGAAGGTGTCCCGGCAGTCCGAGCGGGCCATGAACGAGGCCGACGCGGTGTTGTTCGTGCTCGACACCCGGGTCGGGGTCACTGAGGACGATGCCCGGGTGGCGGGCATGTTGCGCCGGATCGAGGAACACACCCCTGTCTTCGTGGTCGCCAACAAGGTCGACAACAAGACCCAACGACAAGCGGTCTGGGAGTTCCTGTCGCTCGGCCTGGGTGAGCCGTTCGCGGTGTCAGCCCTGCACGGCGAGGGAACCGGCGACCTGCTGGACGCGGTGTTGGACCGGGTCGGCGCGGTGATCGGTGAGCCCGACCCTGATCCCGCCCATCTCGCCCCTGCCGCTCGCCGCGCCGCCACCCGACTGGCCGAGGCCGCCAAGCACCGCAGTGGTGGCGTCGATCTCCACCAGGTTGTCGACATCGAGCGACGGCAGTCCAACGTCGAGGACCAGCACGTCGAGCACGACCTCGACGTGGACGGGGCACCGGACCCGGACGTGGAGCTCGATCTGGGGCAGGGGGCGGGGGAGTTGTACTCGGTGGCCATCGTGGGCCGTCCGAACGTGGGCAAGTCCACGCTGTTCAATCGGCTGATCGGGGAGGATCGGGCCGTGGTGCACGACATGCCCGGCACCACCCGTGACGCCATCGACACCGTGGTGGAAACCGATTTCGGCCCGGTGCGCTTTGTGGACACCGCTGGCATGCGTCGCCGCAGCCGCATCGGTCACGGTGAGGAGGACGCCACCGAGTACTTCTCCATGGTCCGGGCGCTGCGGGCGGTGGATCACGCCGATGTGGCGTTGCTGGTCATCGACGCCACCCAAGGTGTCACCCACCAGGATCAGCGGCTGGCCGAACGTCTCGACGCCGCCGGCTGTCCGGTGGTGGTTCTGCTCAACAAGTGGGAACTGCTTGAAGCAGAGCTGCGGGAACGGGTCAGCATCGACGTGGCGGACCGGCTGCGGTTCCTCGGTGCGGTACCGGTCATCAAGATCAGCGCCCTGACCGGCAAGGGTGTGCACCGACTGCTGCCCAAGCTCGGTGACGCCATCGAGGACTACCAGACGCGGGTTCCCACGGCGGTCGTGAACCGGGTCATCCGCGACGCCCAGGTGGCCCAGCCGGCACCGGCGGGTGCCCGAGTGCTCTACGCCACCCAGGGCGCCACCAACCCGCCCACGTTCACGCTGTTCACCAACAAGGATCTGCCGCCCACCTACGTCCGCTACCTGGAACGTTCGCTGCGGCAGGGCTGCAAGTTGGGCGCGGTGCCGATCAAACTCCGGGTTCGTCGCCGAGGCTGAGCGTTCGCGAGAGGCTCGAGGTCATCTCGGTCCTGAGCCTGACCCGGCCGGTCGCGGTGGCCGCGCACGGTGACCGACGGGTGACGGAACGGCGGAGGTTCGGTGCTGATTCCGTGTGATTGGCCGCTGCCGTCCCCGGAAGCATCGACGAGGCCCCGAGCCCGGACCTACCATGCCTGCCAATCGCTATGCGAAGCGCCCAGCCAATCGATATGCGAAGCCGAGTCTCTCGTTCCCTGTCGCCAAGCAGCTCCGTGAGCCGGCACCGCAACCCCCAACGGGGAGTGTGAGCGCGGTGACCGTCGCCTTGCTGTTGGTCGGTGCGCTCAGCGCGCTGGCGGCGTTGACGTGGGGGCGCTCGGCTCGGGTTCGACGACGGTCCGCCCACAAGGTGATCCGCGACTTCGGGCCCCAGGCGGACGCTGCGGTATTGTCCCGGGCCACCTGGCACAAGGACGCCATCAGCGCCCTGACCTGGTCCAGCCTCACCGTGGCGTTGGTAGCCGCCGGTCTTGCAGGGCCGCGCCCAGCGGTTTCGGGGCTGTTCCTCCTGCTCAGCGTCCCGGCGGTGCTGAGCCTGGTCATCGGTCGGGGCTTCGCTCGCCAGGCCCGCATCTCCCAGGACCGCTGGCAGCTCGAACGCAAGGCCGAGGAAACCCTCGAGCAGGACGAGCTGGCCCCCAAACGTTGGGCGGAGCGGTTGGCTCCTGAGACCCTGCCAGCGCTGGCGGGCTTCGAGATCGGCCGGGTGTACCAGGCCGGCACCGGCATGATGGCCGGGGACTTCTACGACGTGTACCCGCTCAGTCGGGGGCGCCTGGCGGTGGTCATCGGCGACGTCACGGGGCACGGCATCGAGGCCTCCATCACCGCCTTCCAGGCCAAGTACCTGCTGCGGGTGTTTCTCAACAACTACCGTGACCCGGCCCAGGCGCTGGAGGAGCTCAACAAGCAGCTCTCCTCCCACGACCGGGCCGAGGAGTTCATCTCGATGTGTGCCGTGGTGCTCGATCCCCGGGCCCAGACCCTGCGCTACGCCTCGGCCGGGCACCCTGCGATGTGGCTGTGGCATCAGCGGGACCTGCAGCCTCTGCGGGCCACGGGACCGCTCATCACGCTTGATCCCGGCGCCGAGTATGTCTCCAAAGAGATCGACATGGACCAGGGCGACCTCATCGTGCTGTACACCGATGGTCTGGCCGAGGCCCGGGCCGGGGCCGAACTGTTCGGCGAGGAGCGCATCGCCGCCGGCATCCGCCGTGACCCCGGTGCCCCGCCCGACGTGCTGTGCAAGGACCTGCTCGAGCAGGCCCGCCAGTTCGCCACCGCCGACATCAGCGATGACGTGGCGATCCTGGCCATCCGCCGGGTCTGAGCCTCCGAGCCTCCGAACCCGTGAACACCGGTTGAACACCGGATTCAGCGCTGGTTCCGGGGCACAATCGCTGCCGGCGCAACTGCTGGAACTGGCAGAGTGGTGGGGTGACCGACCTGCACGAGGCGACCCCCCATCTGTCCTCCGCTGATTCGCTGGCCAAGGCCGCCCAACGGGCCCTGCAGGGCAACCTGCACCGAGAGGGCGAGAAGCTGGCCCGTCAGAACAAACTGTTCGTGCGGGACCGCCTGGCGCTGCTGTTGGACCCGGACTCCTTCGTTGAGGACAGCCTGCTGGCCAATGCCTCCGCCCTGGACCTGCCGGCGGACGGGGTGGTGGTGGGCACCGGCACCATCGACGGTCGGCCGGTGGCGGTGATGGCCAACGACCCCACCGTCAAGGCCGGCTCCTGGGGCGCCCGCACCGTCGAGAAGATCATCCGCATCACCGAGCTGGCGTTGCGCAACGAGCTGCCCATGTTCTGGCTGGTGGACTCCGCCGGGGCCCGCATCACGGACCAGGTGGACCTATTCCCAGGCCGGCGGGGGGCGGGCCGGATCTTTTACAACGAGGTCCGCATGTCGGGCAAGGTGCCCCAGATCTGCTGCCTGTTCGGGCCCTCCGCCGCCGGTGGGGCGTACATCCCGGCGTTCTGCGACGTGGTCATCATGGTCGAGGGCAACGCGTCGATGTATCTGGGTTCGCCGCGCATGGCGGAGATGGTCATCGGCGAGATCGTGTCGCTGGAGGAGATGGGCGGGGCCCGCATGCACGCCACCGTCTCCGGCTGCGGTGACCTGCTGGCCACCGACGACGAGGACGCGCTGGACCAGGCCCTGGCGATCTTTAGTTACCTGCCCTCCTCCTGGCGGCAGTCCCCGCCGGAGTATGTGGCCACCGAACCGTCACGGGTGCTCGACGCCACCGTGGTCCCCGCCGAGGAGAGCCGGGGCTACGACATGCACCACGTCATCGAGGGCCTGGTCGACGCCGAATCGTTCCTGGAGATCAAGCCGCTGTTCGCCCCCGAGCTGATCGTGGGCTTCGGCCGTCTGGATGGCAAACCGGTGGGCATCGTGGCCAACAACCCCATGCAGAAGGGCGGGGTGCTGTTCGTGGACTCCGCCGACAAGGCGGCCCGGTTCATCTGGTGGTGCGACGCGTTCAACATCCCGCTGCTGTTCCTGGCCGACGTGCCCGGCTTCATGATCGGTACCGAGGTGGAGCGCCAGGGCATCATCCGTCACGGCGCCAAGATGATCACCGCGGTGTCCGAGGCCACCGTCCCGAAGCTGTCGATCATCGTGCGCAAGTGTTACGGCGCCGGTCTTTACGCCATGAGCGGCCCGGCTTTCGATCCCGAGGCCACCATTGCACTGCCCACCGCCAAGATCGCGGTGATGGGACCGGAGGCGGCCATCAACGCGGTGTACGCCAACCGCATCGCCGCCATGACCGACCCCGTCGAGCGTGATGCCTGGGTCACCGAGCAGCGCCTGTTGTACGAGGAGGACGTGGACATCCTGCGTTTGGCGTCGGAACTGGTGATCGACGCCATCATCGACTTCGGAGAGCTGCGGGGAGAGTGCATCCGCCGGCTGGAGCGGGCCCGCCACAAGGACCGCTCCTTCTCCGATCGCCGCCACGGCGTCCCCCCGGTGTGACCTGCGGGCCAACGGGCGCGGGTCGGGTCCCGGAGCGGGGTGTGAGGTTTCATCGTGCCCTGGTGTGAGCCCTGCGCCAAGTTCTGGAGTCCCAACACCGTGCGCGCCGACGGGAGCTGCCCCTCCTGCGGGGCCGGCGTCCATGGTGGGATCGGACGGCAGGCGCCCGCTACCGGTTGGCGTTCGGTCCCGTGGCACTTCTGGCTGCTCCTGGCCGCGATGGGCGCCTACTTGGGCTGGCGCCTTTTCCAGGGGTTGTGGTGGACGCTCAACTTGTTGTGAGTGTGGCCGCAGCGGGCGCAGCGCTTCACGCGATCGGCTCGCGGTTAACGTCCCCGTCGACCCAGCCGCACAGCGGACAAGATGGCGGACAAGGATGAACAACAAGCATGGCTGATCTCGCCGCCAGGGTGGCCACCAGACCCGAGGTGTTGGAGCCAGGGGAGTCGGTGCTGGCCGCGGCGCGGACCTTCGCCGCTGGTTACCTGAAGCTGCGGGTGCTGCTGTTCATGATCGCCATCGTCAGCGCGTACGTGGTGAGCCAGTCCATCAACGCCAATGCCAGCCTCCTGGCCAGCGCCTCGGCCGGGGTGGCGGCCACCGTTGTTGCGGAAACCCTGCTGAACGCCATCCGGCGACCCCCGCCGGGATTGGCCAATCGGATGGTTTCGGCCTGTACCGAAGATCGGCTGCTGTTCCTGGCGACCTCGCAGTGGACCGGTCTACCCACCCGCCTGCTGCGGGCCATCCCCATCAGCGAGGTGGCAGGGCTCGACATCGAAGAGCGGCGGGTGTCGTTCTGGCGTTTCGGGCATCTCCGCGTGCGCCTCCGAGACGGCAGCGCCACCGTTGTGGAGACCACCGCCCGCGGCAAAGAGCTGCTCAGCACCATTGAAGCCCGGGTGTGACCAGCAGCCCCGGTTCTGATCAGCCTGCGTCGATGAACTTCAGGGCGGCGTCGATGAAACGGAAGTCCTTGACGACGCCGAAGTGGTCCGCCTTGCGCAGCCCAAGGAACGTGGCGTTGGGTAGCGCATCCACCAGCGGGTCGGCGGGGCCGGCGAAGTCCTGATCGCCCAGCACCACCAGCACCGGGTTGGTCACGTTGGCCAGACCATCGATGGTCACCGGCAGGGAACGCTTTCGGCGCATGAGAGCCGCCAGTGCAGCGCGGTCGATCTCGGGGGAGTCCGCCAGCTGCGCGAAGTACGCCGCGGTCCGGTCCTCGGGGTCGGGCTCCCCGGCAATGCCCTTGGCGATGGCCTTGGCCCGCTCCTCGTCGTGGTTGAACAGGTTGGCGCCGACCCCGGCCACCACGATCTTGCGGAACCGGCCGGGCTTCTCCTGCGCCAGCGCCAACGTGGTGCGGGCGCCGAGGGAGAAGCCGATGATGTCCACCGGCTCGTCCGGAAGCTGCGCCGCCACCAGTGCCTCGAGCTGCTCGTAGGCCGCCGGATCGTGTGGCTTGTCGGCGTCCCCGTGGCCCAACAGGTCAATGGCCAGCACCGTCCGGCCGGCTTCCTGGATGAGGTCGATCCAGCCGTTCTCACCCCAGGTCCGAGCCGCTGAGGTGGCCATCCCGTGCAGTAGGACCACCGCTGGGCCAGAGGACTTCGACGTGCTCGACATGTGCCACCTTTCCGAAGGGCCGGGTCGCGTCGGTTGGCTCCGATCCAACCCGGGCGGCCGCAACCTACCGCGCCGTCTCGCCGGCCGCCCGTGATGTGGCCGCGAGGCCAGCGGGAACGCCGCCTCCCGACGGTTGGGCCGTCGCGACCATTCGTCGTCGTGTGAAGGCCGCGCTACGAACGCAGAACCGCCGGTGCTTCCGGCTGGGTCAGCTTCTCCAAGACCGGTCAGACCGTTTATTCCGCGGACGGAGGCTCACCCGCATTCCAGGCGGAGGCATCAGCGGCCCGACCGAGCCGGTACCGTGCATCCGCGTGGGGGAGCCGATCGTCATCGTGCCGGGCTGCGTGATCGACGCCGATGAGCTGCAGTGGCGCTTCGAGCCCTCGGGAGGTCCCGGCGGGCAGCACGCCAACCGGGCCCACACCCGGGCGACGGTGCGCTTCGACATCGAGACCTCTTCGAGTCTCAGCGAGGCGCAGCGGTCACGGCTAGTGGCCCGGCTGGGACTGGCGCTCACCGTCACCGCCGACGATGAGCGCTCACAGCGACGCAACCGCGACCTGGCTCAGAGGCGGCTGCAACAGCGTCTGGCCGAAGCGCTCTTCGTGCCCCGTCCCCGGCGCCCCACCCGACCGGGCAACGGAGCAGTGCGGCGGCGTTTGGAAGCGAAAGCCCAGCGGGCCGCCACGAAGTCCACCCGCCGCCCGGTCCGGCCCCACGACGAGTGACGGGGAGGTCAAGCTCCCAACGGCGTCCCGTAGGTGTCGGTGAAGGCGATCTCTTCCAGGGGCCGGCGGCTGAGGTTCTTCGGGAACGGTCGTGCCGGCCAGCCCACAGCCACATGGGCGGCGGTCATGATCTCTGACGGGATCCCCAGCAGCTCCTTGACCTGCGGCTCGAACATGCACAGCAGGGTGGTCAGGGCCGTGCCCAGCCCCTGTTCGCGGCAGCCCAGCAGGAAGTTCTGCACCGCCGGATAGATGGAGCCGCCGCCCACCACCGAGAGTCGTCCCAGCTCGGTGTCGGTGGGGTGCACGCCGGCGGGATCGGCGCAGACCACCACAATGGCGGGGACGTCCTGCAGACGGTCGGCCATGTGGTCGGCGTTCTCCACCAGCTTGAACGGCCCGCCGATGTCGATCTGCCCGCTGCGGGCCCCCTCCATGTAGGCCTTCCATGGAACCCGGTACCACTCGGCCAGCTGGGCCTTGCGGGCAGGGTCCCGGACCACCACGAAGCGCACCGGTTGGCGGTTGCCGCCCTGGGGAGCGAAGCGGGCGTAGTCGAGCGCGTTGGCCAGCACCTCGTCGGAAACGGGTTCGTCGGTGTAGAACCGGCAGGTCCCGTTGGTGCGTATTGCTTCGCTGAGTTCCATGGTCAGAACCCTGCTTGCTTGTCGACCACGCCGACCAAATCCTGGCCGTTGCGGAACTTGACCAGGTTGTCCACGAAGCGTTGCACATTGCGGGGGGCCCGCAGCTGGCTGGCGCCGGCGGTGTGGGGGGTCATGGCCACGTTGTCGAATCCCCAGATGGGATGGTCCGCCGGCAGCGGCTCGCCGTCGAACACGTCCAGCGCTGCGCCGCCCAGTTGCCCGCTCTGCAGGGCCCGGACCAGGGCGTCGCCGTCCACCACCTCGCCGCGGGTGACGTTGACCAGGATTGTCCCGGGCTTCATGGCGGCGAAGGCCCGGTCGTCGAACAGGCGGGAGGTGGCCTTGGTCAGGGGGCAGCAAATGGCGACCACGTCGGACAGTGCCAGCAGATCATCCAGTCGGCTGGCGGACCACACCTCGGCCACTCCATCGCTGGCAGGCACCTCCATCTCGTCGAGCGCCAGCAGCTTCATGCCGAAACCAAGTGCCCGCCGCGCCATGGCCCTGCCGGTCCCGCCGAAGCCGACGATGCCCATGGTCATCCCCTCGAGCTCGATCTCCATCTTTCGCATGGCCTCGCGCTGTGTCCACGCACCGGAGCCCAGCTTGATGGCGGTGTGGATCTGACGCGTCAGGGCCAGCAGCAGCCCGAACCCGGTGTCCGCAAGATGGCCGCCGACCAGGCCCTTTTCACCGGTCAGGATGATGTCGCTGTCCTGGAAGGCGGGGTACATGAACGCGTCCACGCCGGAGGCGGTGGCGTGCACCCAGCGGACCTTGGGGGACACGTCAAGCAGCCGTTGGGGCATCACGCCGAGGATCACGTCGGTGTCCGGGGCGTGCTCGATGGCCGTCCGAACCCCTTCGACCACCACTACCTCTGCACCGTCGCCGGCGGCGTTTCCGATGGCCGCGATCTCCTCGTCGGTGACCGTGGGCAGCGTCAGACCCTTGATGACCAGCACCTTCATGAGAACCTCCGTGGGACGGCCGTGACCGGCAGCTGCGACGCCGGCACCCTAGTTGTTGCGGACGACCGCCCGATCGGACAGTCCGGAGCGCTGTCTTTGGCGACTTCGTAACCGCCGAGCCAACCGAGGCAGAGGGGCTAGCTCTCCTACCAGCCACGTTGCATGGCACAACCCACAGATGACGGCTTGACCGGTGCGCAACTCGCCAAAGAGGACCCCCGGGACGATCGTGGCGGCCAAGAACGGCTCCTGTCTGTTCTGCAACACTGGCGCTGCCGACCTTGGCTGACCGAGGAAGGTCCCGAACGCCGCCGGGCCAGCACTGAACCAAGTGCGCCCACCACGGAATCGCTCATCACCGAGCGCCCACGACCGAGCGCTCACCACCGGGCACCAACCACGGAGCGCCGAGCAACCCGCCCAGCACTGCCGACCAGGGAGCTACACCCTTGAGCCCAACCTCCGCCCCCGGCAGCCCCAACCATGGTCGCCAGACCCGCTTGGTGGTGTGCGTCATCCCTGGCGACGACGCCGCCATCGAGGCCATGGACGCCACCATGACGGTGCTGGCAGCCATGGACTTGCCCATCGATTGGGACGTGTTGCCCAACGGGACCGAGCTGGCGGAGGTACCCGCCTCTGAGCGGGAGGCGTTCTGCCACGAGCACATCGACGCCGCTGACACCTGCCTGTTCGGCTCCTCCAACGGGACGACCCCCGGCATCGCGTACATGCGATGGGGCAAGGGCACCTTCGCCAACGTCCGTCCGGTGCAGTGGCGACCCGGCTTCCGCTCGCCGATGGCGGACCCGTCCAACATCGATTACGTGATCGTTCGGGAGAACCTGGAGGACAGCTACATCGGGGTCATGGGCGATGCCGATGAGCTGCGCAACTCCGGGCTGATCGGCCCCAAGGCCCGGCTGGCGTATGACGGCGAGGGCCGGTACTCGGCCAAGATCATCACCCGCAAGGGCACCGAGGCGGTGGCCCGGTTCAGCTTCGAGCTGGCTCGGCGGCGTCGCCACAAGCTCACGGTGTCGGCCAAGACCAACATGTTGCCCAAGACCGACCGGTACTTCTGCGACATCGTGCGGGAGGTGGGCCAGGACTATCGCGACGTGGAGTTGGAACAGTTCATCGTGGATGACATGGCCCACCGCCTGGTCCTGCGCCCAGGTGGCCTCGACGTGGTGTTGCTGCCCAACCTCTATGGCGACGTGCTGTCTGACGAGGGGGCGGCCACCGTTGGCGGAATGGGTCTGGCCCAGTCGGGCTGCTACGGCCACGATTACGCCTACTTCGAATCCGCCCACGGCTCGGCGCCGGACATTGCCGGTCAGCACATCATCAACCCCACCGCTTCGCTGCTCTCGGCGGTGATGCTGCTCGAACACCTTGGCTTTGCCGACCACGCCGCCCGCCTCGATGGCGCCGTGAGCGCGGTGTACGCGACTGGTGGCACCCTCACCCCTGACCAAGGTGGCACCGCCAGCACCGAAGCCTTCGCCGATGCCGTCGTCGCCGCGATGGCCCCTTGAAGCGAAGTACCTGACGCAAACCGGCCACGAGCCGACCGGCACCATCGGCAACGGGTTGGCAGGATCAAACACCACCCTTTCGAGCACAGGAGTTGCGCCATGAACGATCGCCAGCGAGGCGTCCCCGAAATGACCCGGACCAAAGGGCAGGCCACCGAGCTGCCCATAGACGGGGTGCGGGCGTTCACCGCCACCGCGCTGACCGCGGCCGGGATGACCGCCGGCGACGCGGACACCGTGGCTGGCAACTTCATGTGGGCTGACCTGCGAGGGGTCGACACCCACGGGGTGCAGCGCTTGTCGTGGTACCTGGGCTGGTTCGAGCAGGGCATCTGCAACCCCGCCGCCCAGCTGGAGGTGTTGCGCGAGCGCCCCACCCTGGTCAGCGGCGACGGCCACCATGGGCTCGGTCAGCTGGTGGCGACCCGACTGATGGAGCGGATCATTCCCAAGGCCAAAGAGAGCGGCATGTGCATCGGGGTCATCCGCAACAGCAACGACTGGGGATGCGGCGGCTGGTACCCCAACCTGGCAGCACAGGCCGGGCTGGCATCGATGGTGACCACCACGTCCATCCCCAACCTGGCTCCGTTCGGGGCCCGCACCCGGCTCTATGGCAACAATCCCATCGCTTTCGCCTTTCCCCGCCGCAACGATCCGCCGATCCTGCTGGACATGGCCCTGACCCCGGTGGCGTTGGGCAAGGTGCTGCGGGCCCAGGCTGAGGGCACCGAGCTCCCGGCGGCGTGGGGCTTCCAGGATCGTGACGGCAACCCCACCACGGATCCCGCCACCGCCATGAAGGGCATCATCCCCGCCATCGGCGGCTACAAGGGCACCGGGTTGGCCATGATCACCAACATCTTGGCTGGCGTGTTGTCGGGCTCGGCGCATTCCGCCGGCGTCGAGGTGGGCCGGCGGGGGCAGTTTTTCTTGGCCATGGACCCCGACGTGCTGCACCCCGAAGGCGTCGACGCCTATTTCGATGCCATGGAAGACCTGGTCAGCCAAGTTCGCGCCGTCGATGTGCTCGAAGGCCAGCAGGTGTTCTTGCCCGGCGAACTCGAGCAACGCCAACTCGAGGCCCGCAGCGCCGCCGGCGTCATCCGCTACCCCGGCTCCGTCGTCGACGGCCTCCGCAAGGTCGCCGATCGCCTTCGCCTGCCATTCAACCTGGCGTAGCTTGTTGTGCGGCTCCCTCTGGGTCTCGATGCTTGTTGCTCGGCTCCCTGTCGGTCGCCGAGTGTCGGCGGCTCGCTGGCGCTCGCGCGCCGACCTGGCGCCGTTGCACGGGGTGCAAGTGACGGTTCCCCAGGTCTCGGTGCGGCGCCAGCGCTGCCCTGGTTCTGCTCAGCGCGAACCTCAGAGGCGCCGTCTCGTCGGTTCAGTTCCCATGGCCCCTCGTCGTCAGCGCGTCACCGTTGCGCCCGGCCGCCGCGCCTGGCCGTCGCGTCGGGCTGGGCCCCGAGGGTGGGGTTGGGGCCCCGCCCGAGCGCCGCCAGGGAGGCGCCAGCCGACCGATCAGTGCACCGGCTGTAGCTCGCCTGATGGGGGGAGGCGCTCTAGCGCCGCCGGGGGGCGCAGCCCCCCGTTCAAGACAGAACCTGCCCCCCTTGCAGCAACACCCGGGTTCAGCAGTGCCAACGACCCCAGCTCGGTGAGACCGGCCAACCCTGCGGCGACGGCCTGCGTTCAGCGGTCCGGCCGCCGCGCCTGGCCGTCGCGTCGGGCTGGGCCCCGAGGGTGGGGTTGGGGCCCCGCCCGAGCGCCGCCAGGGAGGCGCCAGCCGACCGATCAGTGCACCGGCTGTAGCTCGCCTGATGGGGGGAGGCGCTCTAGCGCCGCCGGGGGGCGCAGCCCCCCGTTCAAGAAAGAACCTGCCCCCCTTGCAGCAGCAGTTGGGTTCAAGAATCCCGCCAGCCCCGTTCGAGGACAGCACCAAGCACCGCACGCTACGATTCCACCCAGGTGACACCAGCTCAGGGGGCGCGGTCATGCGGTATTTCTCATGTGATTCCCATGTTGTTGAGGCTCGTGAGGTCTTCGAGGGCCTCGAGGATCGGTTCGGCTCCCGAGCGCCGCGGGTGGAGCACAACTACAACGGGAAGCCGGGGGACTGGATCGTGCTGCCGGGCACCGCGCCGGTGCCGGTGGGCCGCCTCGGCATCGCCGGCAACCGGTTGGGTGAGCCGGCCACTGACGCCAAGATCGCGCTGGGTTACGCCGGGCTGAACCCGGGGGTGAAAGATCCCCACAAGCGCCTTGAAGAACAGGACCTCGACGGGATCGTGGGCGAGGTCATGTATCCGTCGCTCAACATGTTCACGTTCGCCATCAAGGACCGCGACGTGGTCTCGGCGGTGTTCGAACGCCACAACGACTGGGTGTTCGACTATTGCTCGGCCAACCCGGAACGGCTCATCGGCATCGGCTGTTTGGGTCTGCCCGACGTGGAGATCGCACTGGCGGAGATGCAGCGGGCCGCCACCAAGGGGGTGCGGGGTTTCGCCATCCCGGCCCACGTCTCACCCGAGCGGCCCTACAACCATCCCGATTTCGACCCGTTCTGGGCGGCCGCGCAGGACTTCGGCGTGCCGTTGACCATGCACATCTTCACTGGGGAGACCTTCGACGGGGGCATGCCCCGGCACTGGGGCACCCCGGGCGGCACCATCAAGGGCTACACCATGGCCCACACCACCGCGGTCAACACCATGATCGACCTGATCTGCGGCGGCGTGGTGGAGCGTTTCCCTCGACTCAAGTTCGTGATCAGCGAGTTCGAGACCGGCTGGTTGGCCCACACCCTGCAGCGCATGGACCACGCCATCTACCGTACCCCCAAGTATGCGGTGGACTATCTGACCATGAAACCGTCGGACTACTTCCATCGCAACTTCTACGCCACCTTTGAAGATGACGAGGCCGGCATCGCCACCCGCCATCTCATCGGCGTCGAGAACCTGCTGTGGGGCAACGACTACCCCCACCATGATTCCATCTGGCCCAAGTCCATGGAGACGCTGGCACGATGTTTCGCCGGGGTGCCGGAGGATGAGCGGGAGAAGATGGTGTGGTCGAACACGATGGAGCTGTATCGCATTGACCAGACCAAGTTGCCCGTGCTGGCCGGCGCCTGATCACCGCAGCCCGGATCCATCACGCCATCCAGCCCAACGTGGCGTAAGGCTTCACACTTGACCGACGCCGGCCCCGCCACCTCCGCTGGGGTGGCCGCTGACCCGAACTCCCGGGTGGCGACCATCCCCAACGCCATCTCCTTCGCCCGCTTGTTGTGCGTGCCGGTCTACCTGTGGCTGCTGTTCGGCCGGGAGCACCGGGCGGCAGCGGCGTGGTTGCTGGGGGCGTTGGGCATGACGGACTGGGTTGACGGGTTCCTGGCCCGCCGGCTCAATCAGGTTTCCGAGTTGGGCAAGAAGTTGGACCCGGTAGCGGATCGGCTGGCGTTGCTGGTGGGCATCGGTTCGATACTGTGGGTGGGGGCGGCGCCGTGGTGGGTGGCGGCGTTGGCGCTGGCCCGGGAGGCGGCGGTGTCGGTGGGGGTACTGGTGCTGACCGGCATCGGGGTTCGCACCATGGCGGTCACCTGGTGGGGCAAGAGCGGCACGTTCTTGTTGTATTTCGCGTTCCCCATGTGGCTGGGCGGCACCTCGACACTGAGCTACGCACCGTTCCTGGCCGCGGCGGCGTGGTTCTTCGCCCTTCCGGGACTGGTGGCGTCCTACTACGCCGCGTTCCAGTACGTCGCCCTGGGTCGCCAGGCGCTGGCCCAAGGACGGGTGACCCGCTCCGCTGTCTGAGTCCGCCTGGTTGAGTCCGCCTGGTTGATTGGCCTGTTTGGGCGCCGAGCGTCCCCACCGTCGGGACCGCACCGGCGAGGCCCAGCCAACCCGTAAGCTCACGCGAATGAAAGCCGTGATCATGGCCGGGGGTGAGGGATCGCGGTTGCGGCCGCTCACCTCGAACTTGCCCAAGCCGATGTTGCCGCTGGTCAATCGGCCGATGATGGAACACGTGGTCAATCTGTTGGCCAGCCACGGTTTTGATGAGATCGTGGTGACGGTGGCGTATCTGGCGTCGGCCATTCGGAACTACTTCGGTGACGGATCCGAGTTCGGTGTTCGCATGGCCTACGCCACCGAGGAAACCCCCCTGGGGACCGCCGGCTCGGTGCGAAACGCCATGGAGCAACTGCAGGAGCGGTTCCTGGTCATCTCCGGTGACGTGCTGACCGACATCGATCTCGCCGCCATCTGGGCCGAGCACGGAGCCAAGAAAGCATTGGCCACCATCGGGCTGACCCCAGTGGACAATCCCCTGGAGTTCGGCATCGTCATCACTCGTGAAGACGGCTCCATCGAACGCTTTCTGGAGAAACCGTCCTGGGGTCAGGTGTTTTCCGACACCATCAACACCGGCATCTTCGTTCTTGAGCCCGAGATCTTCGACTACATTCCCGCCGGCCGGCCGGTGGATTTCTCCAGTGAAGTTTTCCCGCTGCTTCTGGAGAAGGAGCTGCCGCTGTATGGCAGTGTGGCGCAGGGCTACTGGGAGGACGTGGGCACGTTGGGGGCCTATGTCACCGCCCACCACGACATCTTGGAGGGCCGGGTCAATGTGACCGTCCCTGGATTCCGCCTGTCCGACGGCGTTTGGCTGGGGGAGGGGTCCGATGTGGATGCCACCGCCACCGTGGTGGGTCCGGCGGTGATCGGAGAGAACTGCCGGATCGGTCCCGGGGTCCGCATCGGCGAGTATGCGGTGCTCGGCGCCAACGTGCGGGTGCGGGGCGGGGCAGACATCGAACGCACCGTGATCCACGACAACACCTACATCGGCGAATCGGCCCGGCTGCGCGGCACTGTGGTGGGCCGGGCGTGTGACCTGCGCAAGGGGGTGCGCTGCGAGGACGGTGCGGTCCTGGGTGACGAGTGTTTCGTGGCGGAGGACGCGTACATCGGCGCCTCGGTGAAGATCTACCCGTTCAAGACCGTCGAGAGCGGTGCGGTCATCAACTCCTCCATCGTGTGGGAGTCCAAGGGTGCCCGCAGCCTGTTCGGCCCCAATGGCGTGGTGGGTCTGGCCAACGTGGATGTGACCCCGGAGCTCGCCACCCGGCTGGCACTGGCCTACGCCACCACGTTGAAGGTGGGTTCCACCGTAGTCACCTCCCGGGATTCGTCGCGGTCGGCGCGCATGTTGAAGCGGGCCATCATGGCCGGACTGAACGCCGGCGGGATCAACGTGATCGACCTTGAGGTGGCCAGCGTCCCCGTTACCCGCTTCCACATCAACACCGGCCAACCCGTCGGTGGTCTCACGGTGCGCATCCAGGACGCCGATCCGCAAATGGTCGGCATCCACTTCTTCGACGGCACCGGCGCGGACATGTCCGACGACGCCCATCGCAAGATCGAGCGCTATGAAAGCCGGGAGGACTTCCGCCGGGTGCTGCCGGGGGAGATCGGGGACATCACGTTCGCGCCGCGTGCGCTGGAGAACTACGCCATCTCGCTGGAGGAGACGGTGGACATCGCGGCCATTCGCCAGGCCGGGTTCAAGGTGGTCATTGACTACGCCTACGGATCCACCGCCTTCGTGATGCCGAACCTGCTCTCCAAGCTCGGCGCCGACGTGCTGGCGGTCAATCCCTTCGTGTCCACCGCCGGGCTGCTCGACTTTGACGTCACCCGTCACGCCCAATCGGTGGCGTCACTGGTGAAGGCGTCCGGAGCCCATCTCGGCGCCGTCATCGACCCCGACGGTGAGCGGTTGACCCTGGTGGACGACGAGGGCCGGCTGCTTAGCGCCACCGAGGCGCTGATGGTCTACGTGAGCCTGGTGTCCGCCCGCTTGCTGGGGAACCGCATCGCCGTGCCGGTGGGCGCCACCCGGGCCATCGAGGCCCTGGCCGGCGCTCACGGCGTCACCGTGCAGTACACCAAGATGGCCGGTGCGGCGCTGGCTGAGGCCGCCAAAGAACCCGGGGTGGGGTTCGTCGCCAGCCTTGACGGTGGGTTCATTCTGCCCGGATTCCTGCCGGCCTTCGATGCTGCGGCGGCGCTGGTGAAGCTGCTCGACCTGCTGGTGCATCACAAGGTGACCCTGTCGAGCGTGGTGGACAGCCTGCCCCGGGTGCACCTGGCCCACGAGACGGTAGTGACGCCCTGGGATCTGCGGGGGGCGGTGATGCGTGCGCTGGTTGAGCAGACCCACCGCGAGACGCTGTTGATCGACGGGGTCAAGGTCATGCACGAGCACGGCTGGGCTTTGGCGCTGCCCGACCCCGAGGAAGCGCTGATGCACGTGTACGCCGAAGCCCGAAGCGACGCCGAAGCTCGCCAACTGGCCCGGGAGTACGTGCTGCGGATCCGCCAGCTGATCCGTTGACCGGCCGGGCCAGCCGTTCCTCACCCGGGGTAATCCACCCATCCATCTCCGGGGCAACCGCCCAACCGAGCCACTAGGTTTTGCCGCCATGGAAGTTCCCGACGACCTGCGCTACTCACCGGATCATGAGTGGGTGCGCATCGAGGTCGGGGCCGGCGCGGCCGCTGATCAGGCCGAAGGCGCAGTGCTGCGGATGGGCATCACCGACTACGCGCAGGATGCGTTGGGAGACGTGGTATACGTCGAACTTCCCGAGCTGGGCAAGGTGGCCGGTGCCGGTGAGTCCCTCAGCGAGGTGGAGTCCACCAAGTCCGTGAACGACATCTTCGCGCCGGTCGCCGGCGAGGTGATCGAGGTCAATTCCGCCTTGGTGGACGCACCAGAGCTGCTCAATCGTGATCCGTACGGCGATGGGTGGATCTGCGTGTTGAGGATCTCCGGTCCGCAGGAGACGAGCGAACTGCTTGACGCCGCGGCCTATCGTGCACTCATCGAGGGTTAGGTCTGGTGACTGATCTGGAGTGCCCGCGCTGCGGTCATCGCAACGCGTCGGGCGCCAACTTCTGTTCGTCGTGCGGACGCGAGCTGGGCGAACGCAGCGATGACACCGCCACCATGATGCTCGAGGTGGCCGAGGTTGAGGACCATCCCGGCTTCGATGCCGGTGAGATCTCCGAACCGGCGGTGTTGGTGGTCACCCGGGGGCCGAACGTCGGCTCGCGAATCCCGTTGGGGAATCGCCGGGTCACCGCCGGGCGTCATCCGGAGTCCGATCTGTTCCTGGACGATGTCACCGTGTCGCGCCGCCATGCCGAGATCCTCTACACCGAGGACGGCTATGAGGTGTCCGACGTCGGTTCCTTGAACGGTACCTATGTGAACCGTCAGCGCATCGACCGGGCGTTGTTGCAGCACGGCGACGAGTTGCAAATCGGCAAGTTCAAGTTGGCGTTCTATTCCCCGACAGCCGAGGATCGATGATCGAGGGCGTCGGGCGGATCGCGAAGCGGGCCACGCGGTGAGTGTCACCGATCGAGGGCATCTCTCCATTGGGGAGGTGTTGAGCCTGATCCAGATCGAGTTTCCTGATGTCACCATCTCGAAGATCCGCTTTCTGGAGAGTCAGGGGCTAATTGACCCCGAGCGCACACCCTCGGGTTATCGAAAGTTTTATGAGAACGACATCGATCGTCTGCGCTGGATCCTGGTGCAGCAGCGTGATCACTTCCTGCCGCTCAAGGTGATCAAGGACCGCATCCGCGAGGCCGTGGCGTTGGACCAACCGTTGGAGGCGCCCCCGGCACGTTCGGGATCGATGGCAGCACTGGCCCACGAGCCCATCGCTCCCGACGACCTCCGTTATTTCGCAGTGAGCGATGCCGCCGCCTCCCTTGGTGTGGTGAGCCCCCGTCACGTGCCGTCAGACCAACCGAGCGGCCTGCCATCTTCAGTGCCTGCCCACACGCCGTACCCGCTTCAACAGGGGGTGGGCACCACGACACATGCCGTGGGTTCACTCGACGTGGGTCTGGTGCCATCGGCCGACGGCGACGGCGACGTCGATGATGATGTCCGGGTCGTGCCCGCGGCCGGTTCCGCTGAGGACACCTCGTTCGGCGCATCGCTGAGCCCCAGCGAGGATGCAGCGGTGCGGGCGTCGCAGGCGCCGGCGGCGGTTGGGCCGCACGGCGCGGGTATGGTCATTGTCGACGAAACCCGGCCTAGTGGGAACTCGGCGGAGCAAGCACTGTGGAGCAGCGCTAGTGCGGATGGTGGTGCTGTTGCTGGAGCGATTCCCACCGAAGCAACGCCAACAGATGACAGTCCCGCCGATGACAGTCCCGCCGATGACAGTCCCGCCGATGACAGTCCCACCGATGACAGTCCCGCCGACGTGAACGCCCCTGACGCCATGCCCGGAGGCGCCAACCCCGCTGATCGAGCCGAAGGTGGCGCTGACCTCGACGGCGATCACGCTGCAACGGCGGAGCCTGAGCCTGAGACCGCGACCGGTGAGCCCACGGCGGGCGATGGGGGCGCGCCAGTGCCGTCAGGGACGCGGCTCGTCGCCTCCATTGATGTGTCCTCGGTGAGCTTCACGGCCGCTGAGCTGGCGGCGGCGGTCGGCACCACCCCAGCAGCGATCGAGGAGCTGGAACGATACGGGCTCATCACCTCAAAGATGCTGTCCCACGGTCGCCACTACGGGGATGACGCGGTGATCATCGCCCGCTTGGCGGTGCGCTTCGGGGCGTTCGGGATCGAGGCTCGTCACCTGCGCATGTTCAAGGTGGCGGTGGATCGCGAGTTGGCGTTGTACGACCAGGTGGTGGCCCCGCAGGCCCGAGCCCGGGGGCAACGGGGAGAACCCCGGGAGACGGAGATGTGGGCCGAGCTCGATCAGCTGGGTGCGCACTTTCGTGACGCCCTGTTCCATCGTCGGGACAGTTGATCTGGCAGGAAGCGGGCGCGTGGGCCAGTCGGGCGAGCGGGTTCCCCCTACCGCGGAAAACCGCTGCCGCTTGCGCCTTCGGTCCTTCGTTCCGACGCGGTAGGGTCGACGGCGATGGTCGAAGTCGAGCTGGTGGAAGTTCGGGTCGAGATGCCGGGGAACACGCCCATCGTGTTGTTGCGTGAGCGCGGCGGCGCTCGGAGGCTGTTGCCGATCCTTATCGGTGACGTCGAGGCCAGGGCCATTGTCTTCGCCGTCGACCGGGTCCAGACGCCCCGGCCCATGACCCACGATCTGTTTCGTGACGTGCTGGAAACCCTGGGAGTCGGGGTCCGGCAGATCGTGGTGACCGAGTTGCGCGACCGCACCTTCATGGCCGAGTTGCACCTCGTCGAGGGCGAGAATTCCTCGGTCATCTCCGCCCGCCCATCCGATGCGATCGCGTTGGCAGTGCGCACCGGCAGCCCGATCTACGTGGCCGATGAGGTCTTGGACGAAGCGGGCTACTTGGAGGAGAAGAAAGCTCCGGCCACCGGCGAGGGAGCGGAGCGGGAGGTCATCGAGCAGTTCAAGGACTTCCTCGAGAGCGTGAACCCAGAGGATTTCAAGTCCTGAAGCCCAGCCCGTCGCCCAGCCCGGGTGTTGACGAGTCCGGCGTGGAGCCCTACGCTGCCCGCTCTGGTCACACAGACGTAATTCCCGGCGTGTAATCCGTCCGGGGCTCGGTGGTGGCCGCACATCCCGCAACAGGAGTCAACGCCGGTGCCAGCACACGACAGCAACCAGACCGGGTACTCGGGTCGGCAAACGGCGGAGATCGTCGGCATCACCTACCGCCAGTTGGACTATTGGGCGCGGACGGACCTGATCCGGCCCAGCCTGGTTGACGCCACCGGATCCGGATCGCGTCGGCGGTACTCCTACCGTGATCTACTGGAGCTCAAGGTGGTCAAGAACCTGCTCGACGCGGGAATTCGCTTGGAATCGGTTCGGGGCGCGTTCAGCTACCTGCGGGAGCACCTCGGTGAAGACGTGGCGTCCGTCAACCTGGTCATCTCCGGTCGCCAGTCGGTGTTGGTAAGCACCGGGGCCGAGATCATTGATCTGCTCCGTCAGGGCCAGGGCGTGCTCAACATCCTGCCGCTGGCCGGCGTGAAGGAGGAGATCGACGCCGCCATCGTGCACTTTCCCACCGCCGGCGCCTCCGCCATTCCCGCGACTGACGGTGACGGCAGCGGCGATCTGCGACAGGCGGTGGCGCCGACCGTGGGGCGACCCCGCCGGGCGGTCAACGAGGGCTGAAGGGGCAGTCAGCGGGCCATTTCGCCTGAGCGGGGCACGTCCAATGGTGGGGCAGGATCTCCGTTGAGCGTGCCCACCCGATCCCCACCTGATCGTTTGGCTTCGTACAGCGCCTGGTCGGCCCGTTCCATCGTGGCAGAAGAATGGTCAGCCTGACGGTGAACAGCCACCCCGATGGTGAGATTGGTGTCCCCACCGAGCGCCCGCCAGCCCGCCAGCAGCCGATCCGCCGCCGCTGCGGCACCATCACCGACATTGCGGGCCACGACCACGAACTCGTCTCCGCCCAGTCGGGCCACGCCGTCACCGCCGCGGACATAACCGCTGAGGTAGCGGCCGAGTTGCTGCAACAAGGCGTCGCCCGCCAGGTGGCCCCGCGTGTCGTTCAGGGCCTTGAACCGGTCGACGTCGATCAGGAGCAGCCCATCACCGGGACGGAGCGTGGCCATCAGGGTGTTGGCATGGCGGCGGTTGCCGGTGCCGGTGAGCACGTCGTGGTTGATGTCATGGTCCAGTTGTGCCACCAGCTCCAGCCGTTCGAGGGCCGCAGAGGACTGGGCCGCGAACAACCGCACCAGGTTGGTCAGATAGGCGTCGTCAGGGTTGGGCTCGGTGGCCAGGTGCACCCGCCCCAGCAGACCCCGGGCGCCGACCAGGGAGAACGTGAGGCGTCGCCCGCCGGCGGATCGCACAGTGGATGACGCGGTGGATGACGCGGTGGATGACGCGGTGGATGGCGTTCGAGCCGGGTCTGGAGCAGCGGCCGTGCGCAGGGTCAAATCGATGGTGTCCGGATCTTCGTGGCCCGTGAGCGGTGTCGGCACATCGGTGGAGGAGGCGGTGGTCTCGACACCGTTGGGGTCCACCAGCGTCACCTCGGCGGTCACCGCGAACAGCGTGGCCGCCCCCTTGGCCAACCCAACCGCTATGGCTTCGGGGCCGTCGTGCGGTGGCAGGTGATCGAGCGTCCTGATGAGATCGATGAACGCTGCCGCCCGGCGCTCGTCGTGATGCTGCAGTCGCCGCAGCTCGCCCATCAGCCATGCGGCCGCTTCCCCGAGCGCCGCGCCAGCGGGAACCACGATCAGCAGCGACGCCAGCGGGATCACCCCTCGGCCCGAACCCAGGACCACCGCCGCCAGCGCTGCGCCACCGCAGAGGCTGAACGCCAACGCCGCCCGGCGGGGTTGGGTGAGCCCCACCCAGGCCAGCACCAGGGCCACGAAGATGGGGTAGGTGGCAGCCGCGCCACGGGACCGCCCGTATTGGCCCACCACCTCGACCAGGACCAGTAGCCCCAATGAGCACACCGCCGGCAGCAGCGCCCAGCGGTTGTCCCAGCGTCGCCACGGCAGAGCCACGGTGGCCACCATCAGCGCCAGGGAGATGAACGGGAGGACAGAGACCGCCCACAGTTGCGGTGCCTGGTCCTCCGCTCCAACGCGTTGCAGAGCGTGGACGAGTTGGGCTCCGCCCAGCGCGGCCAACGCCACCAACAAGATGGCGGCCCAGCGCGCTCCGCCGGGAGAAAGCGACGAGTGATGCGGGCGTGTGATCGTGAAGGGCCGATCTGTGCAGGCGGTCGACGGCGCGCCGCGGGAGCTGACGCCGGGTTCAGGTGCTGCGTGCAAGCCGCGCTCTGGGCCGACGCACCTGAAATCCAGCCCTGTCAGGCTACTGGCCCTCGACGCTAACCGCGCGTGCCTTGCGTCTCGTTGTGGCCAAACGGGCGATGTTGTTGGACCGCGCGATGCGCCCGTGGGCCACGTACTGCTCGTGGTGGGCGTCGATCCGGGCCAGGTCGTAGCGGTAGTTCACCATCAGCCCGTAGGACTCAGTCATACCCGCTGGAGTGGGGTTGGCCAGCCAGTTGAGCCGCTCCACCTGGGCCCCGTTGGTCAGATGGAAGTTCGCCACCCGGTCCTGCGATCGACCGTCGCCCTCGCCCAGCAGGTACTCGCAGGCCAGACCGATGAGCACTTCCCGCAGCGCCCGGGCCAGCGTGGGGTTGTTGGCCCAGTCCGTGGCCAGCAGCGCTGACAGAGCTGACGGGCCGGTGGCGCCGTCGGGGGTGAGCTCGCCGATGATCCGGCGGTCCTCGGCCCCCAACAGGCTGCGGTGGGGGTCGGCCAGGCCCCGGTCAAGCCAGCGCCGAAACCCCGGCAATGGTGAGAGCGTGGCGAACTCGGTGAGGCGGGGCAGGTCGCGGCTGAGGTCCGCGACGACCTCCTTGATCAACACATCGCCAAGGTTGACGCCGCTCAAACCGGCCTGGCAGGCGGAGATTGAATAGAAGATGGCGGTGGTGGCGTCATCACGTACGCCGGTGGGGGCGGCCACATCCAGCAGGGACAGGACGTCCGCCGCCATCTCCGGCAGCAGCGCCACCTCCACGAAGATCAGCGGCTCGTCGGGTAGACCGGGATGGATGAAGGCGTAACACCGGCGGTCCTGATCATCGAGGCGGTTCTTCAGATCGTCCCAGCTGGTGATGGCGTGCACCGCCTCGTTCTCCATCAGCTTCTCGAGCAGAGAACCGGGCGAGTTCCAGGTGATGCGGCGCAGCTCGAGCAGGCCCGCCGGAAACAAGCGGGAGAGCACCCGGTACAGGTCGGCGTCCAGTGGTGCGAGCTCGGGATGGGTGCGTAGCAGGGTCAGCAGCTCGGCCCGGAGGTCAACGGTGAACTTGACACCACCGGCCAAACCGCAGAAAAGCTCGAACAGCTGCTCCCAACGCGGCGTGCACGCAGCCCGTAGTGCCGCCATCACGCCTGGGCCATGTCGGCCGTGTCGGCCGTCTCCGCTACCGGGGCTGCGTCGGCCGGTTCGGTTGGCGATGAAGGAATCGACGTCGGGTCGCCCCTGGGGGTGTCGGTGGCGATGCTCGCAGCGCCCGAACCACCAGCGCCGGAGCGGGCCAGGGGGGTCGGGGTGAGCTGCTCGATGAGACCCGCCAGGTCCTCGGCGTGTGGGCCGAAAGACTGGCGAAGCAAGCCGAAGAAGGCGAGCAAACCGTCACTGTCCAACCCGGCGACGATCTCTGCCACCTCCGCGGCCCGGTTGCGGATGGCGACGCCGCTCAGGCGGGGATCGAGACAGGCCTCGATGCGGGAGCGCAACCGTTGCAGGTCGCGCTCCTCGAGCGCGCCAGGGGTGCGGTTGCGGCGAAGCAGTCGCGACGTTGCCTCCTCGAAGCCGGCGAATCCGGCCCTGGCGGTGGCACGGACTCGACGCAAGGCCACCGGCTCAGCCGATCCCGGCCGGCACCTCGATCGGATCGCCGCATTGCGGACAGCTTCCGGTGCGGCGCACGGTCTTGGCGTTGACCAGCAGGAAACAGGACGGGCAGGGGAACTCGAACTCCTTGCGCTGGGGCAGCTCACCCTCGTCGGTCACGATGACCGCGACCTCACCCTCCTCTTCCTCCTCCTCGTCGTCGTGGGTGGCGAGGCGGTCTTTCAGGATGGTGTCGAGGTCGGCCTCGACGTCGTCGCTCTCCTCTTCTTCCTCTTCCTCATCGCCGTCCTCGGCGCGCACCCGGGGTCGGGGCGCCTCCTCGAGGACCTCGACGACGGCGTCGTCCTCTTCATCCAGGTCCGGTTCGTCGAGGTCAGCGTCGAGGTCGGTCTCCAGATCCGGATCGAGGTCAACGTCGACAAGATCCTCCTCGAGGCCCTCCAGATCTTCCTCGTCCAACTCCTCGATACTGAGGGCCCCGAAGTCTTCCTCCTCGTCGGGGACGTCCTCGTCCACTGCGCCGCTGATCTCGGCGTCAAGCTCGTCTGCTTCGTCTTCCATCTCAGCCATCCATCACGGCGTTCGGGGTGCCGCAATCGAATCCTCTTGCCGGCGATTTCCCTGGTAGCCCCGGTCACGGGAGTCGAATGGGGTCGCGGTGCTGTCCCAGCCGACCGTGGTCCCGTGTCGAGTTCGGGGCATCCTAGGGTGCCGGTGCAACAACACCGCACGAACGGGTTGAATTCCTCTTTGAACGGGGGGCTGCGCCCCCCGGCGGCGCCCTGGGGGCGCCTCCCCCCATCGGGCGAGCTAGACCCGGTGCACGGATCGGTCGGCTGGCGCCTCCCTGGCGGCGCTCGGGCGGGGCCCCAACCCCACCCTCGGGGCCCAGCCCGACGCGACGGCCCGACGCGACAGCCAAACCGCGAAGACGGGCCGGTCACGCCGGTCACGCGGGTTTTGGCGGTCCCGCCCGGCGGCGTCGCGGGCGTTGGTGAACGCGGGTATTGCTGTCGTGCTGGCAGGTTCTTTCTTGAACGGGGGGCTGCGCCCCCCGGCGGCGCTAGAGCGCCTCCCCCCATCAGGCGAGCTAGACCCGGTGCACGGATCGGTCGGCTGGCGCCTCCCTGGCGGCGCTCGGGCGGGGCCCCAACCCCACCCTCGGGGCCCAGCCCGACGCGACGGCCCGGCACGACAGCCAAACCGCGAAGACACGCCGGTCACGCAGGTTTTGGCGGTCCCGGCGGGCTGGCGTCGCGGGTACTGAGCGGATCACGGGCCGCGCTGGCGCCGCACTGAGACCTGGGGAGCGGTGCTTGCACAACGCGTGACGGCGCCAGGTCGGCGCGCGAGCGCCAGCGAGCCGCCGACACTCAGCGAGCGACAGCGAGCTGAGCAAACCAGCACCGACAGCGAGCTGAGCAACAAGCATGTTCTGGCTCTCACACGTCGCCGGGGAGGCGGTCGAGGATGTCGACGGTGCGTTGGCGCAGCCAGAGGTCGGCCAGGACCAGGGTGGTCATGGCCTCCACCAGTGGGACGGCGCGGGGTAGCACACAAGGGTCGTGACGGCCCTTGGCGGCGAGGGTGACCTCGTGACGTTGACGATCCACGGTGGACTGTTCGCTGGAGATGGTGGCGGTCGGTTTGAAGGCCACCCGGAACAGCAGGTCCTCGCCGTTGCTGATCCCGCCTTGCACGCCGCCGGAGTGGTTGGTGGCGGTGCGCAACCCGCTGGGCGAGGTCGGGTCGGAGAGGAAGGGGTCGTTGTGCTGCCGGCCCGTCAGCCGGGTGCCGGCGAAGCCGCTGCCAACCTCGAAGCCCTTGGCCGCGGGGAGCGAGAGCATTGCTTTGGCCAACTCCGCGTCGAGCTTGTCGAACACGGGCTCGCCCAGTCCGGCTGGCACTCGACGGGCAACGCACGCCACCACCCCGCCTAGCGAATCGCCCGCTGCCCGGGCTGCTTCGATGGCGTCGATCATCGCGCTGGCTGCGGCGGGATCGGGGCAGCGGGTGGGTCCCGCTTCCACCTGTTCACGCTGCACGGTGGTGGCATCGACGTCGGCACCGAGGTTGTGCACCTGGGCCACCCAGGCCAGCACCTCGATGCCCGCCACGGTGGCCAGCAGCTTGCGGGCGACAGCGCCACCTGCGACCCGACCGATGGTCTCCCGGGCCGAGGACCGTCCGCCACCCCGGTGGTCACGGAACCCGTACTTGGCGTCGTAGGTGAAATCGGCGTGACTAGGGCGGTACACGTCACGAAGGTGGTCGTAGGCACCCGGGCGTTGGTCGGCGTTGCGAACCACCATGGCGATGGGTGTGCCAGTGGTTCGCCCCCCGTACAACCCCGACAGGATCTCAACGTTGTCGTGCTCCTGGCGTTGGGTCACCAGTCGGCTCTGTCCGGGCCGCCGTCGAGCGAGGTCGATCTGCACGTCGGAAGCGGCCAGGGCCAATCGGGGCGGGCACCCCTCCACGATCACCCCGACGGCGGCACCGTGGGATTCGCCGAAGGTGCTGATGCGGAAGGTATGACCGAAAGCGGACGACATGCGCCCGGTATCGTAAGCGCCCCGAACCGGTCAGACGATCGCCGGGCCGCGACTCGCTGCCGGTCAGCTGCTGAGGACGACCACGGGGTCACCGATCTGCGCCCAGTTCCACATGAACACCGCGTCGGCCCGGCGCTGACGGACGCAACCGGCGCTGCGGAAAAAGCCCAGCTCGCTTTCCGATTGCAGCGGCGTGCCATCTCCGAACACCGGGATGGTGTGGAATCCGTATCCCAAACCGGCGGGGTTGAAGGCCACGAAGTACTCCATCGTGATGTCGTCGTGACCGGCGGAGGCGAAGCGCTGGTAGGCGTACACCTGATAGACGCCAGGTGCCGGATCGAGGTACTTGCCCGACACCGAATAGGAGTGGGCCACGAACCCGTCGGACTCCACCAGCCAGATTCGCTGAGACAGGTTGGCGTACACGATGCGTCGACCGGAGCCGCTGTCGGGCGGCGGGGCGCTGGCCAGTGGTCGGCAGCCGAGACCCACGTAGTCCGGTCCCGGTCCGGCGTTTATGGCGTACGCGCACACGTTCTGCGCCTCGGGCCACAACCACAAGGTGGCGCTGAAGCCGTGGTAGGTGCCGTAACCGGGGTGCACCGCGGCCACGTCCTCACGCAGATCGCCGGCGGGCACGGAGCCGGCGAAGTACCCATCGATCCAGAAGTGGACGTCGATGGCGGCGGTGACGTCGGGGTCGAGAGCCCAGCCGTTGATCCGCAGTTGACTGTCCCCGACCCGAGCCGATTCGATGGTCCCTATCGGCGCCGAGCTAATGTCCACACTGCGGCAGCCGAGTGCGCTCCACGGTGCGCCGACGCCGATGCCAATAGCGTACGCGGCACACATCGTGGCGACCCGGGCCGACGGGAACGACGAAGCTGTAACCGGTATCCCCGCCGGTCCAGGGCAGGTTGGCGGCGATGTCGGCACGGTAGTGGTCAGCGGGTGCGACGCCCACGAAGATGTTGTCAACGTAGTAATGGATGTCGACGGGGTCCGCGCTGTTGGCGTCGACCGCCCAGCCGCTGGCCTGGGCGGCTTCGGCTCCGGGCACCCGTGAGACGACGTCGAGCACGCCAATGGCGTCGTTCGTGACCCGGACCGACGTGCAGCCGAGCAGGTTGTAGGGGTCACCGGCGCCGACGTTGATGGCGTAGGCACAGAAGCGATGGGCGCCCTCGCCGCTGGGGACGGTTGCGGCGTACCCGTGGTTGGGCCCTGCCCAGGGGTGCACCGCTGCCACGTCCGGACGGGCAGCCTCCGCCCGAACCGCGCCCAGGAACTCGTCGTTTCGGTAGAGGTGAACATCCAGTGGCGCCGCGGTGTCAGGGTCTGCTGTCCATCCCGTCAGCGTGACTCCGGCCGGACCGGCGATAGCACTGTCGAGCGAACCGAACGGCGACGCCGGGGCCGCCGCTGAGCCCGGCAACGCCTGTAGCGCCACCGCAGCGGTGATCAACGTGACCACCAACGCCCCAACGCCGGCGCGCCGAGAAACAGATCTCCAGCCCGAGCTCATCTTGCTCCCTGTCCAAGCCATGCCAGCGCCCATCCCGCCAGCCGCTGAACCCTAGTCAGCGTGGCGCTCGGTGCTTGTTGCTCAGCTCGCTGTCGGTGCTTGTTGCTCAGCTCGCTGTCGCTCGCTGAGTGTCGGCGGCTCGCTGGCGCTCGCGCGCCGACCTGGCGCCGTCACGCGTTGTGCAAGCACCGCTCCCCAGGTCTCAGTGCGGCGCCAGCGCGGCCCGTGATCCGCTCAGTACCCGCGACGCCAGCCCGCCGGGACCGCCAAAACCTGCGTGACCGGCGTGTCTTCGCGGTTTGGCTGTCGTGCCGGGCCGTCGCGTCGGGCTGGGCCCCGAGGGTGGGGTTGGGGCCCCGCCCGAGCGCCGCCAGGGAGGCGCCAGCCGACCGATCCGTGCACCGGCTGTAGCTCGCCTGATGGGGGGAGGCGCTCTAGCGCCGCCGGGGGGCGCAGCCCCCCGTTCAAGAAAGAACCTGCCAGCACGACAGCAAAACCCGCGTTCAACACCCGCGTGTCACCAACACCCGCGTTCACCAACACCCGCGTTCACCAACACCCGTTCACCAACACCCGCGTTCACCAACACCCGCGTTCACCAACACCCGCGACGCCGCCGGGCGGGACCGCCAACCGCGTGACCGGCGTGACCGGCGTGACCGGCGTGACCGGCGTGACCGGCGTGACCGGCGTGACCGGCGTGACCGGCGTGACCGGCGTGACCGGCGTGACCGGCGTGACCGGCGTGACCGGCGTGACCGGCGTGACCGGCGTGACCGGCGTGACCGGCGTGACCGGCGTGACCGGCGTGACCGGCGTGACCGGCCCGTCTTCGCGGTTTGGCTGTCGCGCCTGGCCGTCGCGTCGGGCTGGGCCCCGAGGGTGGGGTTGGGGCCCCGCCCGAGCGCCGCCAGGGAGGCGCCAGCCGACCGATCCGTGCACCGGGTCTAGCTCGCCTGATGGGGGGAGGCGCTCTGGCGCCGTCGGGGGGCGCAGCCCCCCGTTCAAGAAAGAACCTGCCAGCACGACAGCAAAACCCGCGTTCAACGCCCCGCGTTCAGCCGGTGAAGAAGCCGCCGTCGGGGTGGAGGAGTTCGCCGGTGAAGTAGCTGGACTCGTCTGATGCGAGGAAGAGGGCGGTGTTGGCCACCTCGACGGGCTGGCCGAGTCGGCCCATCGGGATCTGCATCATGAAACCGGCCCGGAAGTCGTCGGGGAGGTCCTTCAGGCCGACGGTCATGTTGGTTTCGATGTAGCCGGGGCCGATGGAGTTGACCCGGATGCCTTTGGGCGCAAGGGCCCGGGCGGCGACCTTCGTCAACATCCACACGCCGGCCTTGGACACGTTGTACGGGACCGGCCCGGCGTCGGAACGGGCCAGGATGGAGGCGATGGTGATGATCGATCCCGGCCGGTCCACGTCCACCAGGTGGGCCGCCACCGCCTGCACCGCCAGCATGGTGCCGGTGAGGTTGACGTCGAGCACCGCTTGGAACTCTTCCTGGCTCACATCGAGAAACGGCACCCAGGGCGTCAGGGCGTTGTCCACCGTGACCTGGATCTGTTTGCGGGCGCCCTCACGATCCCCACTGACGTAGTTGGCCCGTCCCACCCCGGCCGCAGTGACCAGGACATCGACCTGGCCGAAGTGCTCCAGCGCGGCGGCCACCATGGCCTCATTGTCGGACCGGCTGGTGGCATCGAGCTGCTGGAACACGCCAGCGCCCCCGGCCTCCTCGATCAGTCCCAGGGTCTCGCGGCCCGCTTGTTCCTGGACATCGGCGATCACGATGCCGGCGGCGCCCTCTTCGGCGAAGCGAACCGCCGTGGCCCGGCCCAGGCCGTTGGCGCCGCCGGTGATGATGGCCACCTTGCCGGCCAGTCGAGCGGGCCGGGTTGCTGCGGTCATGGTCGAGCTCCATGGGGATCGGGACGGCCGCCGCTGATGGCGGCACTGGTCGTGCGGGCCGACCGTAGCCCGCCGGAGGATCGTCGTACCCGGCGGGAATCCTCGCGCTCGAGGCATCAAAGGCGCGCTCCGGCTCGCCGATCTTGGGCAGGATGATCCGACGCTCGCGCTCCCGGAGCTGCTCCCGTGACGGCCGAGGGCGGCCCCGTCCGCTGGTGGCGGCAGCGTGGCTGGGATTGGCCGGCGTGGCGTCGGGTTGTGGGATGTTGGGAGGCGGGGACGAGGCGCTCGACACCTCCACCAAGCCGGAACAGGTCGAGGAGATGGCGGCCCATACCCCGGTGCCAGCTGGCGGCGAGCTACCGCACTGGACCTACGCCGGTCCCGAGGGCCCCGAGTACTGGGGTTTGCTGGCGGAGGACTGGGCGACGTGCCTGTCCGGAAAGGCCCAATCACCGATCGACATCACCGGCGGCGAGCCGTTCGTGGCCGAGCCGACCACCACGACCGCGGACCCCTCCACGGCAGAGACCACCACCACCGTCAAGAGCCGCAAGGCCACCACCACCACCGGGGCCCCGACCACCACGACCGAGCCGGTATGGCCGGGCGCCCCCGCCGAGCAGGAGATCGACTTCCGGTATCACTCGTCGGCCTTCACCGTGGTCGATAACGGCCATACCGTGCAGGTCAATCTGGACGACGCCGGGGAGATGGTCATCGACGGGGTGCCGTTCAAGCTGTTGCAGTTCCACTTCCACGCCCCCAGCGAGCACACCCTGGCCGAGGCCGCGTACCCGCTGGAATACCACCTGGTACACAAGAGCGAGGCGGGTGAGCTGGCCGTGGTGGGGGTGCTGGTGCAGCGGGGGGCGCTGAACAAGACCCTGGCGCCGATCTTCGATGATCTGCCCGAAGCCACCGCTCCCATCGAAGGACTCCTTCCCATCGACCCCGCGGAGCTGTTGCCGGCCAATCGGACCATGGTTCGCTACAACGGCTCGCTCACCACCCCGCCCTGCGCCGAACACGTGCGCTGGCATCTGATGCTCACGCCCAAGCAGATGTCCAACCTGCAGATCGCCCGGTTTGTGGCTCGTCACCCCAACAGTCGCCGTCCCACCCAGCCGCTGGAGGACCGTCAGGTGGTGGTGGAGATCGACAAGGTCACCTCGGTCGAGGGCGCCGAGGACAGCCACAGCGAGACCGGCTCCGGCGCGACCGGCCACGCCGCCAGTGACGGTTCGTCCACCGGGCACAGCGCGGCGACCACGACCACGAACCCGACCACAGCCACGACCGCTCACGGTGACGATCACAGCGACCCGGCCACCACCTCGTCGACGACCACCGCCGCTGACCATCACGACGCCGAGACGGCGACCACCACCGCCGCTGACCACCACTGAGCGGCGTTGCGGTTCAACTCGTCGAGTCGCTGCGTCGGATGAGGTCCACCACCCGGGCCAGGGTGTCCAGCCGATCGGTGACGGTGGCGCCCTCGGGTTGGACCCGCAGCGTTGTGATCCCGGCCTGGCGGTAGGCGGCGATGCGCTGGGCGACCTCGTTGTCCTCGCCCACCAACGTCGTGCCGATGACCATCTCGTCAGGCACCCGTGCGGTGGCCTCCTCCCGGCGGCCGTCGCGCCACAGCTGCGCTATCTCGGCGCAGGCGTCACCGTGGCCGGCCCGGATGAAGGCGTCCCGGTAGAAGTTGTTGTGCTGGGATCCCATGGCCCCCACCGGGAAGGCCACCCCGCCCCGGAACCGGTCGAGTAGCTGGCCCCGATCGCCGAAGGCCACTGACCCGCCCGCTTGCAGGTCGATGCTCGAAAGGTCCCGCCCGGCGGCCGCGGCCCCCTCGGCGATCGGCCCCAGCAGCACCTCGGCGGCCTCGGGGATGAACGAGGTGCCCACCCAACCGTCAGCGACCTGACCGGTGTAGCGCAGCGCGTTGGGACCCAGCGTGGCCAGGTAGATGGGGACCTTGGCGTTGGCCGGCTGGGCCAACCGCAGCGCCTTTCCCTCACCGCCGGGGCGGGGGAGGACGTACTGGCGGCCGTCGTAGACCAACTTCTCCCCAGCGAAGGCCAGCCGCACGATGTCGACGTGCTCCCGGAGGCGTTCCAGCGGCCGGGCGAACGCCAGCCCGTTGAGGCCCTCCACCACCTGCGGACCGCTGGCACCCAAACCGAGGATGAACCGGTTGTTGGACACCGTGGCCAGGGTCAGGGCGGTCATGGCGGTCATTGACGGCACTCGGGCGGAGATCTGCATGATGCCGCTGCCCAGCTGCATCCGTTCGGTGCGCGCCGCCAGGAACGCCAACGGCACCACGGCGTCCTGACCCCAGGCCTCGGCGGACCACACCACGTCCACGCCCAGCCGTTCGGCCTCGACCACGAAGTTGACCTGCTCGTCCCAGTCGTTGCGGCGACCCGAGGCGGCGCCCCCGATGGCGATGGCGATGCGCATGTGTTGAACCCTTCGGTCGTTCCGGCCGCGACGCCGGCCCGCTGCCCGCAGAGTCAAGCACCTCCGCGGGCCCTCCGCGGCGGAGGCCCTCAGCCCTTCGAAGCGCCGTGTTGGGAACAGGTCGATCTGAGACGGAGGGGTACGGTGGCGCCGCATGTCGACACCGCCAGCGGACCCGCGGTCACCCGTCGAACCCACCCTCGGTCCGGAGGAAAAGGGATTCCTGCATCGGCCCGATGGCAGCCGGATCTGGTTCCAGCGCCATCGCGCCCCGGCTGCCGGCGCGCCCTGCGGGGTGGTGGTGTTGTGCCCGCCCGGGGGCCGGAACGCCGCCTACTGGCCCCCGGAGTGGGTTGACGAGCTCACTTCGCGGGGCTCCGACGTGGTCCGCTTCGACTGGCGTCACCAGGGCCGCAGCGTCGCCCCGGCGACCGTAGCGGCCCCGGGGCCCGACGCTGCCGCGGAGGTCATGGCGGCTGATGTGGTGGCGCTGTGCCGTCAGCTGATCTCGCCCGACCCGCCGGCAGTGACCACGGAACCGGCAGCGCCAGCGTTGTCTGCAGCAGCGGTGGCCGCCGGGCCGCTGACGCTGGTGGGCGTGGGCCTGGGCGGTTGGGTGGCGGCGCGAGCGGCCCAACACCTGGACCTGGTGGGGTTACCGGGCCGGCTGGTGTTGGTGGGCAGCTCGCGCTGGTTCGCCGATCCGACCATGCCCGGTCCCAGTGAGCCGGTGGTGGTGGCGCTGGTGATGCGGCGCCGGGGGAGCGGTCCCACCGATCTGCTGCGGGCCCTCAGCCGGGAGGTGTCCGCCGAACGGGGCGGGCCCGGTCCTCTCGACGGCGCTCCGCTGCGGGCCCGGGTGCAGACCTGGTTGACCCACGGCTTCAACCCCGATGATCCCCATTGGGCCCAGTGGTTGGCCGCCCCGCGCCTTGACCTGTCAGCGCGGCTCGGGGCACGGATCGTGGTGCTGCACGGCGAGGCGGACCCGGTGGTGCCGTTGGCTCACGGCGACGATCTGGCCCGCAGGTCGGGGGCCAGGATGCGGATCATCCCCGATGTCGGCCACCACGTGGAGGAGCCCATGCTGGCGGCCATCGCCACCGCCGTGTTCGATGGCCCGGTGTTCACCGAGGCGGTCCGGGCAGGGTCACCGACCCAGGGGACCGACCAGCGCTAGCCGTTAACCGCTAGCCTCCATGGCGATGTCAGGTCTCGCCCTGCAACTGGCCTTGGTTGCGGTGCTGATCCTGCTCAACGCGCTGTTCGCGGCCAGCGAGATGGCGCTGTTGTCCCTGGGTGAGGCCCGCGTCGCCCGCCTGTCGGGCCGGGGTCGGGCCGGCCGGGCGCTGGAGCACCTGACCAGGGACCCCAACCGCTTCCTGGCCACCATTCAGGTCGGCATCACCGCCGCGGGGTTCCTGGCCTCCGCCACCGCCGCGGTGTCCCTGGCCGAACCGCTGACGGGGCCGCTGGCCTTTCTTGGAGGGGCCGCCCGACCGGCATCCATCGTGGTGGTCACGGTGATCCTGACCTTCCTCACCCTGGTGCTGGGCGAACTGGCCCCCAAACGCATCGCTCTGCAGCGCACCGAGCGGCTGGCGTTGCTGTCCGCCCGCCCCCTCAGCGCCATGTTCGCCCTGTTCCGTCCAGTGGTGTGGCTGTTGGGCAAGAGCACGGACCTGGTGGTGCGGTTGTTCGGGGTGGATCCTCACAAGTCCCGCCAAGAGGTCACCGAGGATGATCTCCGGGATCTGGTGTCCTCGGCCCAGACCCTCAGCCCGGACCAGCGCACGTTGCTCGAAGGTGCCCTTGAGGTGGCCGAGCGGTCGTTGCGTCAGGTGTTGCGCCCTCGTCGGGAAGTCGTCACCATACCTGCAAGCATGGACGCGGAGGAGGCGCTGGACCTCCTGTCAGCTCATGGCCATTCCCGGGCCCCCGTGGTGGAGGCCGGTCTCGATCACACCGTGGGGGTCATCCACCTCCACGACCTGGTGCGTCATTCGGGCACCGCCGGCGAATTGGCCCATGCCGCGCTGGCGTTGCCGGAGACCCTGGGGGTGCTGTCGGCGCTACGGGAGATGCGGGCCAGCCGGGAGCAGCTGGCGTTGGTGGTGGACGAGCACGGCGGCGTCGAGGGCATCGTGACGTTGGAGGACCTGCTGGAGGAGATCGTCGGGGAGATCTACGACGAAACCGACCGGGACCTGGCCGCGGTGGTTACCCGCGCGGATGGCAGCATGGACCTGGTAGGTGGGTTCCCGGTCCATGATCTGGTCGATCTGGGCATCGAGTTGCCGGCTGGGGAGTACGCCACGGTGGCCGGCCTGGTGATGGAGCGGCTCGGTCGGGTGCCGACCCTGGGCGACAAGGTGACGCTCGAAGGCTGGGACATCGAGGTCACCGAACTCGACGGTCGGGCCGTGACCCGTCTGCAACTGCGCCGCAACGAGACCAGTGTCGAACCCGCCTCCGACACCGAGCCCGGTCCAGGCGGCGGCGGCGGCGATGACCGCACCGAGGCGGAGAACGAACCGAGACCTAACCGGTGATCTCGTGCCACACCCGGTCCACCTCGGCGGCCAGCGCGGTCTCGTCGCCGGCGTTGCTGATCACCCAACGGGCCACCGCCCGGCGCTCGGCGTCGGCCACCTGGGAGGCGATGCGGGCCCGGGCATCCTCGGGGGCCATGTTGCGCTGGGACACCAACCGTACGACGCGGACCTCGAGGGGGGTTTCGACCACGATCACGTCTTGGTAGCCGTCGGCCGGCCCGTCACCCCAGCGCCCCAAAATCTTGCTTTCCACCAGCACCGCTTGATCGAAGATGACCACCGAACCCGCCGGGGCGGCGGCGACCGCTTCGCGCAGCACCTCGTTGATGGCGGGGTGGGAGATGGCGTTGAGATCCGCCAGCGCTTCGGGGTGGCCGAACACCAGGCCCGCCAGCGTGGGCCGGTGCAGCCTGCCCTCCACGACGATGGTGGGACCGAACCGCGCCACCAATGCGTGGTGCGCCCGGCCGCCCACCTCCGCCACCTCCCGGCCGATGCGGTCCACGTCAACCACCACCGCGCCGCGCCTGGCGAACATCTCAGCGGCGGTGGACTTGCCCGATCCGATGCCGCCGGTGAGCCCGAGTATCCGGGTGGCGGCCATCAGCCTCCTGCCTGGGGGTTCTCGGTGGGCTCCACGAACGGTGGGGTCACGCCCTCTGGTAGGGCCACCGCGAACCCGTTGAGCACACAGGACACCAAGCAGTAATAGCCGACCACGTTGACCAGCTCGATCACCTGGGTCTGGCCCAACAACGACACCGCCTGCTGGTAGACGGCCTCCGGGATGCGGTGGGTAGGGCCCACCAAGGCGCTGGCCAGGGCGTACACGGCCACGTCGGCAGGCTCCCGCAGCGGTGGTGGTGTCCCGACCCGAATGGCCTCGATGATGTCCACGGCCACCCCGGCCTGCGCCGCCAGGCGGGCATGGGCCCACCATTCGAACTGTGCGCGCCACTGCTTGGCCACACACAGGATCGCCAGCTCGGCCAGCCGCCGATCCACGGTGAGGTCGAAGCGCAGGGCCTCGCCCACCGCCTGGATCTTGGTTCCCACCGCGCCCAAGTGCACGTAGGCGTTGAACGGACCCACCAACGCCCCGTCCCCGCCCACCAGGCTGGTGGTCGCGGCCCGGCGCCCGCCGGCGATGGCCTCAAACGTGGCCCGCTGCTCGGGGCTCTGCTGCTCGGGCGGTAGACCCGCAAGGCGTGACATGCCCGGAACCTAGCCACCGCCGGCAACGGCAGCTTGGTCACGACGTCGGACCGCCGGTACGCTCCAACGTCGTTGACGACCCGAAAGGAACGCCATGGCGCGCATGCGATTCGGGGCCTTCATCGCCCCTCACCATCCCGTCGGCGAGCACCCGACCCTGCAGTTCGAGCGCGATCTGCAATTGATCGAACATCTCGACCAGTTGGGATACGACGAGGTATGGGTGGGCGAGCACCACTCGGGCGGGTGGGAGACCATTGGTCACCCCGAGATGTTCCTGGCCGCGGCGGCGCAGCGCACCCATCGCATCAAGCTGGCGACGGGCGTCGTGAGCCTGCCGTATCACCACCCGTACAACACCGCTGGCCGGATCGCCATGTTGGACCACCTGTCGCGCGGCCGGGCCATCCTCGGCACCGGGCCCGGCGCTCTTCCTTCCGACGCCCGCACCTTCGGGATTGATCCAGTGGTGCTGCGTGACCGTCAAGACGAAGCGCTTGACGCCATCATGCCGTTGCTCCATAGCCCTGATCCCGTCACCATCAAGACCGACTGGTATGACCTCAACGAGGGATATCTCCAGGTCCGGCCGGTGCAGGAGAAACTGGAGGTGGTGGCGGCGGTGTCCATCTCACCCAGCGGCATGAAACTGGCTGGAAAGCACGGGTTGAGCGTGATCTCGGTGGCTTCGTACTCCGAGGAGGGGTTGCAGGCGCTGCCCACCCAGTGGTCTTGGGCGGAGACCTACGCCGAGGAGTACGGCACCCAGATCAGTCGGGACAACTGGCGGGTCATGATGCCGTTCCACTTGGCGGAAACCCGGCAGCAGGCATTCGACGAGATCTATGACGGATTGCTCCACTGGCACAACGGGTACAACGTGGACGTGCTGGCCCGGCCCGGCGCGGAGCGGGTGGAGGATCCCAAGGGGTTCGCCCACAAGATGGTGGATCGGGGCGGGGCCATCATCGGCACGCCGGATGACGCCGTGGAGGCCATCGGGCGCCTGTCAGAGCTGGCCGGCGGGTTCGGCACCCTGGTCGGCTTCGTTCATGATTGGGCCAACCATGAGCAGGCCATGCGCAGCTATGACCTGTTCGCCCGCTACGTGATCCCCCGCATCCAGGGCCTGCTGACCCCGGTGCAACGTTCGGCGGACATGCTGAAGGCCAACAACACCGAGCTCATGAAACAGGCCGGCGCCGGCATCATCAAGGCCATCCGGGAACACAACGCCGCCCACCCCCGGGCCTGAGCGCCACGTCACGCTGGCGGGGTTCATTCGCCCGGTTCCGCCACGGTGTCTTCGAAGGCATCAGGGATAGGCCGCCAACGCCACCCGCCGGTTTGACGCCCGCAAGCCCTCGATGAACGATGACCCCAACGCCTGCGCCCGCAGGAGGGGCGCGGCCAGCGTTTCAAGATCGTGACCGGCTTGCGCCACTGCACTGCAGCCAGCGCCGCGGTGGCCCCGGCGACGGCGTCCGCCGCCCTGCTCCCAGCGGAAGATCCCGGTCCACGATGGTGTCGGGAACGAAGGCCTGATAGCGGCAGGGTCGACGATCCGCTTGTGCACCGTTGCTGGCGAAAGGACATTCCCTAACCTTTCGTAACCGCGTCGCGGCGCAAGGAAACGCTGGTGGTCAGAGCCCGAAGGTGGCCTGGCGTACCGCGGCGACCGCGCTGTCGGCACCGGTCAGCTCCACGGCGGCCACGGCCTGGCGCCCATAGGCGAAGAGCACGAGCTCGCCTGCTTCGCCAGTGACCACCACGGTCCCGTTGGCTTGGAGAGGTGTCGCGGCCCCATCACCCCTACCGCGGCCTCGATGGGCCTGGCGGCGCACGATCACCTCGCCGTCGGGCAGGCGCAGCTCCAGCGCAACGGGAGTTCGGCGCAGCAGGGCTCCGATCCGGCGACCAGCGGCGGTCAGAGTGCGGGCCAGATCCGCCTCGAGCTGGCGGGGTTGGGCACCGGCGGGTTCGGAACCTGCGGGTTCGGAACCGGTGGGCTCGGAACGGGTGGGACTGTTCTCAGCGTCGCTGCCGCGGCGCACGTCCTCGTGATGAACGAAAAACTCAACGGTGTTGACGAGCTGGTCGATGGGGCCGAGTCTCATGAGGGACCAGTGGGGTGGTCCCTGGCGGATGGTGTCCACGGTGGTGGCCCAGTCCCGGGCGGGGTCGGCCAACGTTCGTTGGACGGACTCGGTGTGGCGGCGCAGCGGGCGCAGTTTGATCACCACGCCGGGCACGGCATCGGGTCGGCGTTCCCGCAGGATGAGGTGGGCGGCCAGATCACGGGTGCGCCAGTCCCCGCAAAGGGTCGGGGCGTCGGGCCCAACTTCCTCGAGCAGCTCGCAGAGGCGGTGGCGCTCGATCCGGGCCCAGTTGGTCATCGGCTGACGTTACCGCCTGGGCTCCGGATGTCGGTCGAGCGTGCTGCAGTGAGCGCCACGGCGATCAGGCGGCGTGGCTCACGGCCTCGGGGGTGACGATCGCCAGCAGGAGTTCCAGCTCGCAGGCCCGTCGACGGTAGGCGGTGGCCAGGGGTGCGGGGGCGGTGAGCGCCCAGCGACGCATACGGTCGGCTCGGGAGGACAGTTCGGCGAGGCTGGGGGTCCGCTCCATGATGATCGTTCCTTTGGGTTTGGCGGAGGCCGTGGTGGCTCTGCCTGGTGGTGTGAGCCGCTGGCTCCTGATGTGACCATCTTCGAGCCTTCTCGAACTTCGGTGATCGGGGATCTCCCCCATTAAGGTCAGCGCCGCCGCGGTGCCACCCCGGCAGGACCATGGGGGATTGTCCGTGCGAGTCATCACGACAGGTCTGCGCTTTCCCGAGGGACCCATCGCCCTGCCCGATGGTGACGTGCTGCTGGTGGAGATTGCCCGTGGCACGCTCACCCGCTGCCGGCCCGATGGCAGCACCGAGGTGGTGGCGGAGACCGGTGGCGGGCCCAACGGCGCCGCGCTCGGTCCGGATGGCAAGGTCTACATCTGCAACAACGGGGGCTTCGAATGGCACGAACGCAACGGCCTCATGCTGCCGGGTTTCCAACCGGCGGATTACACCGGCGGCTCCATCCAACGGGTTGACATCGATACTGGCGCGGTGGAAACGGTGCACACCGAGGTGGATGGTCGTCCGTTGCGTGGCCCCAACGACATCGTGTTCGACCGCCATGGCGGCTACTACTTCACCGATCTCGGCAAGGGCCGGGCCGATGAGATGGACCGGGGCGCGGTGTACTACGTCGCCCCCGAAGGCACCGCCCATACCGTGGCGTATCCTCTGTTGACCCCCAACGGCATCGGGCTTTCCCCCGAGGAGGACCGGCTGTACTACGCCGAGACCGCCACCGGACGGGTGTGGTTCTGGGAGCTCGACGCCCCTGGCGTGACCCGCGCCGCCGGCCCGCAGATCTCCTCCACCTCGGCGCCCGCCACCATGTTGGGCAACGTGGGTGGCATCGGCAGACTGGATTCCCTGGCAGTGGACGCCGAGGGCAACGTCTGCGTGGCCACCCTCATGACCGGTTGCGTCACCGCCATCGCCCCCGACGGTTCCATCCGGGCCGTGATCCCCGTGCCCGGCGGAGACCCCATGATCACCAACATCTGTTTCGGCGGGCGCGATCTGACCACGGCGTACATCACCGCCTCGGGCAAGGGCACGCTCTACGCCCACGAATGGCACTGCCCGGGCCTGGCCCTCAACTTCGGAGGATTCACATGAGCGACACCAACGTCTTGATCAGCTCCCCGGCGGAGGGTGTGACCCAGCTGACCTTCAACCGGCCGGAGAAACTCAACGCCTTGACCTATGACCTGGTCCGGGAACTGCACGAGGCCCTGGCCCGCATCGACGCCGACCATGACTGCCGGGCGGTGATCCTCACCGGCGCCGGACGCGGCTTCTGCGCCGGGTTGGACCTCACCGGGTTCGGCACCATCCCCGGCACCGAGAACCTGGGCACCGCCCAGCAGGGCATGGCGGTGCAGCAGTTCATCGCCGGTCTGGTGCCCCGGCTGCGGGATCTGCGCCAGCCGGTCATCAGCGCCATCAATGGCCCTTGCGCCGGCGGCGGTTTCGCGTTGGCGTTGGCGTCGGACATCCGGGTCTGTGCCGACAACGCCCGGTTCGGCTCCGCCTTTGTGCGCCTGGGCCTGTCCGGTTGTGACATCGGCGTGTCCTGGCTGCTGCCCCGGCTGATCGGCGCGTCACGGGCCTGGGAGCTGCTGCTGACGGGGCGGGTGTTCGACGCCGCCGAAGCGGACAAGCTGGGCCTGGTCACCCAGTGCGTTCCCCAGGAGGACTTGATGGACACGGCGCTGGCGGTGGCGGAGCGGATCAAGGCCAACTCGCCGTTCGGGGTGTGGATGACCAAGGAGGTCATGTGGTCCAACCTCGAAACCGGCTCGCTCACCGCTGGGATCGATCTGGAGAACCGCACCCAGATCCTGGCGTCCCACACCCAGGACTGCCGTCGGGCCATGAGCAACTTCTTCAGCCCCACACCCACCGTGTTCGAGAACCGCTGAGCTGAACGAGCGGCCGCCTCCGGACGTCAGCGACAGGGGAGGGGTAGGGGAGGGGGAGGGGAGGGGGAGGGGTAGGGGAGGGGTCACCGGCGGGGGAGTGGTGGTGTGCCAGGCTCGGGCGGTGGCGTCCGGCGTTGGTCTCGTGCGTTCCAGCGCGCTGATCAGTGCCGGTGTGCTGCTGTCGAGGCTGACCGGGCTGGTGCGGTTGTTGCTGCTGGTCTCGGTGCTGGGGGAGGGCGGCCTGGGCGACGTGTACGCCTTCGCCAACAACGTTCCCAACCTGATCTACGAACTGCTGGCCGGCGGGGTGCTCTCGGCGGTGCTGCTGCCATTGTTCGTGGACCTGCTGCGCCACGACGATCGCGACGCCCTCTCCGTGGTGGTCACCGCGTCGGTGGTAGCGCTCGGTGTGGTGACGGTGGCCGGGGTGGTGGCGGCACCGGCGGTGGGATGGGCCGTGGCCCGCATCTCGGGGGGAGGGGACCAGGCCGCGCAGCAGGAAGCGTTTGTGCAACTGCTGCGATGGTTCGTGCCCCAGGTGTTCTTCTACGGGGTGATCACCGTGGTGTCCTCCCTGCTGCAGGCCCGCCGCCGATTCGCTGCCGCGGCGTTCGCCCCGGTGCTCAACAACGTGGTGGTGATCGCCACGTTGGTGGCGTTGCAGCAACGGTCCCAGCTCGACCTGGCCGGGGCGTCGCTGCCTGCGGTGCTGGCGGACCCCGGCACGCTGACCATCCTGGGTGTGGGCACCACCGCCGGCGTGGCGCTCAACGCCGTGGCCCTGTTGCCCTCGTTGCAACACTGCCGGCTGGGTCTGCGGTTCCGTCCCCGTTGGCGGGATCCGGTGTTGGTGCGGTTGTGGGCCGCCGGGCGAGGGGCGCTGGGTTTCGTGGTGGTCAGCCAAGTGGGGGTGATGGTGACCTCGCTGATGGCCAACGCCTGGAAGGAGCAGGGCCAGTTCGTGGCCTACGTCTACTCCGGGCTACTGCTGTTCGTGGCCTACGGCGTGTTGGTGGTGTCCGTGACCACCGCGGTGGGCCCGGAGTTGGCCGCGACGGCGCAGAGTGGGGACGAGGTCGGCTTCCGCCTGGCGTGGCTGCGGGGCCTGAGGCTCATCGTGCTGCTGACCGCACCGGCGTCCGCGGCCATGGTGGTGTTGGCCCGACCCATCTTTGCCCTGTTGCCCATCACCGATGACTCCGCCCAGCTTTACGCCTGGTTGTTCCAGGTGTTCTCGGTGGGCCTGCTGCCGTTTTCGATCAGCCAGTATGTGATCCGCTCGTCCTACGCCCGCTCCGACACCCGTACCCCGGTGCGCATCGCCGCCGTGCAGTACGGGGTGGTCATCGGCCTGGGTCTGCTGGTGGCGCCGATCTACCAGGTGCCGGGCCTGTCGGTGGCCTATGCCATCGGGTATGGAGCGGCGGGGATGATGGCCTTCTCGTGGTTTGCCCGTTCATTGGGCCGGCTGCGCTACTCCGAAGTCGCCATGCTTCCCCGTATGGTGGCGGCCGCGGTGGGGATGGCGGTGGTGGTGGCGGCGGTGCAGGCGCTGTTGGGTTGGGGCTCCCGGACCACCCCGCCGATGGTGCAACTGGTTGCGGGCGGGCTGGTCGGGGTCACGGTCTACCCCGGGTTCCTGTGGGCCCTTGGCGCCAACTCGGACCTGCAGGCCGGCATCGACTTGGGCCGTCGGGTGCTGCGCCGCTCGTAACCAACGACGACTGGTCGTTGGGCGGTCCGTAGCGGAGTTCAAACCGCAAGCCACCGTCCAGGTCTGCAGTTTTGGGCTATGCGTGCAGTTTTGGACGCAGGCCAAGCTGACATCTGGAATAGGTCGACGCTCAGCGTGCGGGCGACGACGGCGTGTCCACATTCTGGGACGTTCACGGCGGGCCTGTCCAAAACTGCACGCATGAAACCGGGGGTGGGGACCGTGTGCCTCACGGTGGGCCGACGGTCACCCCGGGCAGGCGGTTCGGCTCAAGGTCGGGGGTTCTCGTCCGGTTCGTCGAGGGTGTCGATCTCGGGATCCTCGCCGGTGACGTGACGCTCGAGGAACTCACGGGTTCTGGTCCAGGCGAGTTCAGCGGCCTGGTCGTGGTGGGCCAGCTCGCGGTCCGCCTCGAAGAACCAGTGGCTGGTCCCGGGATAGCGGAAGAACTCCACCGGGCGACCCACCAGGTGCAGGTGGGCCTCCATCTCGTTCACCTCATCATCGCTGACGAAGGCGTCGAACTCGGCGAAGTGGCCCTGGAAGGCGCCGGTGGCGTCGATGAAGTCCACAGACTGGGCGCCGTAGAACGCCACCGTGGCCGCCACTTCCCTGGGTGAGCGGGCCGCCAGCCACAATCCCCACGATGCCCCCATCGAGAACCCGATGACCCCGATCGGCGCCGTTGGTTCTTCGGTCACCGAGCGCAGGGCCCGGGCGCTGGAGAGGACCAGGGCCGCAGCCTTGTTGATATCGAGGTTGGCCAGGGCGGCCTCGGCGGCATCGGGGGTGTCGGGCAGTTCGCCCTCGAAAAGGTCCGGGGCCAGGGCCACGAAGCCGGCTTCCGCCAAACGGTCGCAGAGCTGACGGAAGAACGGCGTGAGCCCCCACCACGAATGCAGCACCAGCACGCCCCGCCGGGCCGGCATCCCGCTGGGCTTGATCAGGTACCCGCGTCCTGCTGAATCACTCATGCCGTGCTCGCACGCCCTGTTCGCTTGCGGTGATCACCTGCTCGGGATCGTTCGGGCCGTCCCGCTCAAGACACCTCGACGCTAGTCCGCTGGCCACTGTGGGCAGGGACCGCACCGCCGAGGGCCGCGGCCAGGCCGGTGTCGGGCATGTTGTTGTACATGGCCCCCAGCTCCTGGTTGCGGATCGTGTGGCTCTCGTGCCAGATGCCCACCCGCCCCGACGCCGCCACCGCCTGGTTCAAGGCGCGCCAGGCCGGCAGGTGCAGGTGTTCAGCGGCTCGAGCATACCCGTTGAGATGGTCCCGCGACCGCCAGTACTGCACCACCACTAGGTCACGACCCGACACGTAGGTGCGTGCGCCCAGCAGGCCCAATTCCGGCCGGGTGGCAAGTTCGCGCAGCATCGCCGGCATGGCCCGGGCCACCCCGAGCCACGAGCGCACGGCCCGGAGCCGGTTGATGCGCATGCCGACGAGGAACAACACCGGCTCCTCACCCGGGTCCGGTTGCAGTGGTGACGCGATGGTCCATCGCCCCTGATTGATGGCCTTGCCCATGTCGTCTCCCAGTGTCTAAACGAAGTGATGCCTGTAAACATGGAGCACTCTGCCACTGATGTGTTTACACTGTCAACATGGGAGGCGATGATGGTGCCAACGGGCCGGGCCGGACGGACGGCCCACCAGCGTCGGGGGCGCGGCCGTACCATCACGGCGACTTGCGGCGGGCGTTGGTGACCGCCGGGGTGCAGCTGGCCCGCCAGGGCGGGGCGGCCGGGGTCACGGTGCGGGCGGTCGCCCGGGCGGTGGGCGTGACCGCGCCGTCCGCTTATCGACATTTCGAGGACCGGGATCAGATGCTGGCCGAGGTGGCCCGTCAGTGTCGGCAGCGGCTGGCGGTGGCGATGATCACCGCCCGTGATCGCCACCGCAGCGCCGTGCGACGTTTCGATGCCACCGGCCGGGCCTATCTGGGCTTCGCTCTGGCCGAGCCGGGCCTGGTTGACGCCGCCTTTGCCGGCGGGCCCGCCCTGGAGCCTGACGATCCCGACGCCTACGCCGTTCTGGCTGGCGTGCTCGACGAGTTGTCCGCTGCCGGCCTGCTGGCGGCGGATCGGCGCGATGGTGCGGAACTGGTGGCTTGGACAGCGGTACACGGTGCGGCGGCACTGCTGGCCAGTTCGCCGGCATTGGCCGCTGATGCGCCGGCCATCACCGACCGGGTGCTGCGGGGCGTCCGGGACGCGCTCGGCATACCCGACTCGCTCGCGGCCCGGTCCCGGCGCTGACCTGCGCCGACCGGCATTGACCGATACCGGCTTGGGGACGGCCACGCTCATTGGCCAGTAGGGTCCGGTTCCATGGGTGTACAGCTGGCCAAGAACGCCATCGATCTGGGAATCGTCATTCGCGACAGTGAGGCGTCGCTGCGTTTCTACCGTGACACGTTGGGCTTCGAGCATGTCGCGGACATGCCCATGCCCCTCGGTGGCGGTGGCACCATGCACCGGCTCAACTGTGGTGACACGTTGGTCAAGCTGGTCAAGTTCGACAAGGTTCCCGAGGCCGCCAATCCCGGCGGCGGCATTGTCGGTGCCAGCGGGTTTCGCTATTTCACCATGATCATCACCAACCTGGCTGAGGTCATGCAGAGCGTTGCCGACGCCGGTTACAAGGTGGTGATCTCCACTCGTGAGGCTCGCCCCGGGGTGACCATCGGGATGGTGGAGGATCCCGACGGCAACTGGGTCGAGTTCGTCCAGAACGCCTGACCGACAACGTCGAACCTCGCCAAAACCAGTTCAGGAGCCCGGGGTAGGGCTCCTGAACCAGGGAGAGAGAGAAGAGCAGGGTTTGCTCCGGCCTTTCGGCTGGATCCCACGGTATCCCAGTCCTCGCCCCCGCACAGTGGAGCAATCGACGTCCTACTCATTGGGGAAATCCGCCGGGGAAATCCGCCGGGGAAATCCGCCAGCGAGGCCGAGCGGGCCCGGATCAGCGTCCGTCGAGGCTGATGTGCCACGGTTCGGCCCCTGAGCCCCACTGGAACGCCGGGCCCAGACGGTGGCGGTCCCCCAGGTTGTAGAAGCCAAAGCGGTGGGCGTTGGCCGACAACCAGCTGGTCACCTCGGCAGTGGCGTACCCATCTCGGTCACCGAGGTCGATGGCCAGGCCCAGTTGGTGGCGGGAGTAGCCCGGGCGTTGGATCTGGTTGGACCCGTCGAAGGGCCAGCTTCCGGAGCTCCAGCGCTCAATGCAGTCGAGGTTGCCGGGAAAGCCCACATCGGCGCAACGTCGGCCCCGGAGCGCGGCCTGCTCGGCGAAGCTGCGGAACCCGAAGTTGATGCACAGTGCCAGCCCATCGGCGGCGGCCGCGGACAGCAGGCCCTGGGCCAGATCCGCCACCGCGGCGTGCACCGGCCATCCGGCACCACAGCCGTCGGTCACGGCCTTGATCGGTGGGGTCACCGCGCGTCCGGCGGTGATGCCCAGGGTTCGGACCACCAGTCCATCCGGCGCGGACCAGGGGTTGGGGTGCCGGTAGATGGCCTCACGGCGAAACCCCCGCTGCCACATGCCGGCCGCTGGGCCCAGCTCGGCGGTGGTGGCGTCGGCGAGGACCATCTCCTCGGTATCGTCGCCATCGAGGTCCCCAGACAACAAAAGTGCTGGTGGGAGGCCCGATTTTGGCGCCGATTCGACGTCGATTCGCCCAATTTGGGCCACCTCTGACCACACCCAGGGTTCCCACAACCACCCTCCGGCGTCGTTGTTCCAGACGCCGTGCGCCTCGGGTTGGCCGGCGCTGCCCACCAGGACCACGTCGCTGCGCCGGTCGCCGTTGACGTCAGCGACCGCCGAGCCGGCTGCCACCCACACCGGGACCAGCGAGGGGTAGAACAACCGGTCGCCGGATCCGTCCAGCTCCACGAACCCGTTCGGCCCGCTGACCAGCAGATCATCGCCGCCGATCCCGTCGAACTGTCCAACTCGCAACGTGGACCCGGTCCCGATGTCGAACGGCGCCGCCGAGAGCGTGGATCCACCCCACCACAGCACGCCCCGGCCGGTTTCGTCGTCGTACCAGATCACGTCGTCGGCGTCGTCGCCATCGAAGTTTCCCACGAAGGGGTCGAGCCCGCCCTCGGGCCAGAACGATTCGCTCACGAAGGTCCCTGCCGCAGTGGCCCGGCTCAGCAGATCGCCGCCGGTGCCGCCGTGCCACAGCAGGTCCGCCCGGCCGTCGCCGCTGAGGTCGCCCACCACCGGGGTGGCGCCGGTCGGGGGAGCGCCGAGTTGGCGGCTGGTCCACTGTCGGCTCCCGGACAGCTGCCACAACCGCGCCGCTCGGGCGCCGGTCGGGTCATACCACAACAGCTCGTCGGCTCCCTGGCCGTCGTGATCGAGGGTCACGATGGCCATCCCCGCCACCGGATCCCCGCCGTTGGCCACCACCACGCGGTCGGCCCCACGATCGGCCCGGCCGAAGAACACCACCGCCGCCGCAACGTCGGTGCCGGCATCGGGCCCGGCCCACACCAGGTCATGGCGGCCGTCTCCATCGACGTCGCCGACGGCCTGGGAGACCGATCCCTTCCGTGTCGCCGCCCGGCTTAGCTCCAAGCCACGATCCGTGCCGCCGGCGATGTGGGACTCCGCCTCTGACTGGGCCGCCTCCGACGGGGCCGCGCCAACCAGGGCCATCGCCGCCATCGGCCCCGCCCACACCAGGATCGCTGCCAGAAGCACAGCGCCGACCGTGGCGGGAGCGGTCGCGCCGGACCGCCAACGCGGCCGCTCCCCGGGTCCCTGCTGTCGTTGCCTTCCGGTGCCCGTCCGCATTGCGTTCTGACCGCCTTTGATCCTGCCGTGTGATCTGGCACTCGTTCAACGACCAAGCCGCTCGCGACGTGCTGTTCTGACCACGCAGAGCGTAGGCCGGGCCGACATCGAGGACGGATCACCGGATCACTGAATCACCCGCCCCTGCGCCAGCCGGTCCGGTCCAGCCCTGCCGGACGGTTTAGACCGGCGACAGCGGCTGACTACCGGGCGTGGAGGACGGCGAGCTCGGCGGCGGTCACGTTCACCGCGGAGACCACCGCCCGCAGCGATGCCGTGACGATGGAGGGGTCCACACCGCAGCCCCACCAGCGCTCACCGTCGATCCCGGTCTCCAGTTGGATGTACGCCGCCGCTGAGGAATCCGAGGAGGCCTCGATGGCGTGCTCGTGGTAGGCCACCAACTTTGAGTCGATGCCGAGATCGCCGCGGATGGCGGACACGAAGGCGTCGATGGGGCCGTTGCCCACCCCCGTGATCTGACGCTCCGAGCCCTGGTAGTTGACGGTCGCGGTCAGCTCGGTCTTCTCACTGGAGGCGGTGTCAGTGCTGTAGCGATGGCTGATCAGCTCCAGCGGCGCGGCGGGCGTGAAGTATCGGCTCTCGAACGCCCGGAAGATCTCATAAGAAGTAATCTCTTCAGAGGTCTCATCCGTGATGCCTTGGATGATGTTGGTGAACTCCACCTGCAACGGCCGTGGCAGGTCAAGATGGTACTCCTGCTCCATGATGTAACTCACACCGCCCTTGCCGGATTGGGAGTTGACCCGGATCACTGCCTCATAGGAGCGGCCCAGATGGGCGGGATCGATGGGCAGATACGGCACCTCCCACAGGTCGGTTTGCTTGGGCAGCGCCGCGATGCCCTTCTTGATGGCATCTTGGTGCGAACCGGAGAACGCGGTGTACACCAGATCCCCGGCGTAAGGATGGCGCGGATGCACCGGGAGCTGGTTGCAGTACTCCACCAGCTCCTTCTTCTCGTCGATGTGAAGCAGGTCGAGCTTGGGATCCACGCCCTGGCTGAACAGGTTCAGCGCCAACGTGACGATGTCCACGTTGCCGGTACGCTCACCGTTGCCGAACAACGTGCCCTCGATGCGGTCCGCGCCGGCCATCAGACCCAGTTCCGCCGCCGCCACCGCGTAGCCCCGGTCGTTGTGGGGGTGCAGTGACAAGATGATGCTGTCACGATCCTTGATGGCGCGACTGAACCATTCGATCTGATCGGCATAGATGTTCGGCGTAGAATGCTCCACCGTGGCCGGCAGGTTCAAGATCATGGGCCGTTCGGGGTTGGGCTCGTACACGTCCATCACCGCTTCACAGATTTCGACTGCGAAATCCAGTTCCGTTCCGGTGAAGGATTCCGGGGAGTATTCGTAGATGATCTTGGTGTCGCTCAGCATGGCGGCGTACTTGCGGCACAGTTCGGCGCCGCGCACCGCAATGTCGATGATGCCGGGCTTGTCCAGACGAAACACCACTCGGCGCTGCAGCTCCGACGTGGAGTTGTAGAGATGCACGATGGCCTTCTCGGCACCCTCGAGGGCCTCGTAGGTACGCTCGATCAGCTCCGGTCGGGCCTGGGTCAGGACCTGCAGCGATACGTCATCAGGGACCAGGTGCTCATCGATCAGGGACCGCAGGAAGTCAAAATCGGTCTGGCTGGCCGAGGGGAAGCCCACCTCGATCTCCTTGAAGCCCATGGCCACCAGCAGATCGAACAGCTTGCGCTTTCGTTCCCCGTTCATGGGGTTGATCAGGGCCTGATTGCCGTCACGCAGATCGACGGAGGACCAGATGGGGGCCTTGGAGATGATCTGGTCGGGCCAGGTGCGGTTGGCGAGGTCCACCCGGGGATAGGGCCGGTACAGGTCGAAGGGCATCTTCGTGGGGCGGACCGGGGTGGGCGCCATGGTGGAGTCGCTCCTGTGTGGTTGTGCGGGTTGTTGTCATCGTAAGGGGGCCGGAAAACCAGAGCGACCTCCCGGCCCGGAGGCACAGGAGGTCGTGGCGAGCGCCGGGGAGGACGCTCGCCTAACTCAGAAGGAGACCGCGCAAAGTCGGGTGCAAGGTCATAACCTGGACAGCATGGCACGGGGAGGCGGTGAGGTCAAGGACCTATTGCCGTTACCGATGAGCCCACCAGCGGCTGACAGCGGGAAGCCCGAGTGGCGGCGCTGGGCTCGGGCGGTGCGGGACGGGCTCGACTGGGCGCAGCTCGCTCGGGCGGTGCGGGGCGAGCTGCGAGCCCTGCTCGGTGCCACCGCCCCCACCACGGTGCTCGGCTACCGGGCCATGGCGGCGGAGATCGACGTGGCACCTCTGGTGGATGAGTTCCGCCGCCACCGCTGGAGCACCACCCGCACCCCGGAGCGGGGCTGGCTCACCGTCCATCCCTGGCACACCCCCCGTGAGCACCATCGGCTGGGCTTCGAGCAACCCCTAGCCTCTGCGTCCGTGCTTGACGTGTCCACCATCGGCCTAGTCCTGGTGCCAGGCCTGGCCTTTGATCTGCATGGCACCCGGCTGGGTCACGGCCGTGGCTATTTCGACCAGCTGCTCAGCCGCCTCCCGTCCACCGCGATGCTGGTTGGCATCGGTGTCGACTCGGTGGTGGTGGACGAGTTGCCGGTCGAGCCCCACGATGTCCGGCTCACCCACGTGCTCACCGAATCCGGTCTGCGGCAGGTGAACTGAGCACCAGTCACCGCTCCCCACTGCGGGGTTGAGCGCGACGTCCTTCCATCCCCCTGCCTGCCGCTCCATCGCGCCCTGGCTGATCCCCTTGTCGATTCCCTCTGAAACTGAAAGGCACCCTCATGCACAACGTCCTGTCCCACCGTCGTCGCCGCCTCGAGCAGCTCGCCGCCCACCCCCACACCGCCACCACCACCAGGGAGCGGATCGCGCGGGTGCTCGCTCGCCCTCAGCCCGTCCTCCAAGCCGACTGACCTCGGACCGCCGAGCCCCAAACGGTGGTCGGCGCGTCGGGTGTGGGGCAGATCACGGTGCGCCTTGCCGACCCAGGCCCTGCCAGCGGATGCCAGCCGATGCCCACCGCGCCCGACCCACCTGCCGAGGTCCGGATTGTTGGTGATCGTGCCGCCGCGGGCCATTGGGCTGATTTGGGCAAACCTCGGGACCGGGGTTCATCGGATGGCCTCGCGGCGGGTGTCGAGCAGGTCATCGAGGGCGCCGGCGAAGATGGTCCAGTGCTTGCGGCCCTGCTCCAGCTCGGCCCGACCGGCGGGGGTCAGCCCGTAATACTTGCGATGCGGCCCCTCGTCCGAGGCCACCACGTAGGCGCTGAGAAAACGCGAGGTCCAGGTGGTGCAGGTCCGAAATGAGGGAGGGGAGTGGGCGCGCTTACCTTTTGCGGGCGCGACGGCGGCCGCCGGGCCCGATTCCACCTTGGCGAAACCGGGCCGGCGGCCGCAGCCGACAACCGCTAAGCGGTCAGATCACTTGCACTGGCTGATGGAGGCATCCCACGAGCAGGGGGTGGACTTGCCGTCGAGCTCGATGAGTTCGCCCTCGTCGATCCAGGCCTGCTTGGTCGAATCGAACTTGGCGAAGATGCCACCCTCACTGATGAAGGCGTCCTTGTTGCCCTCGAGGTGCGAGCGCACGCCCCAGAGGTGGGTGGGTGGGGTCATGTTGAAGGCCCGGTGAGCAGTGATGAGGTTGGCCCTGGTCAGACCACCGTCGAGCTCTTGGGCGATCAGCACCGTCTGCACGAACGGCCAGGCGTAGGCGAACCCGGCGCCGAGCTGGCTGGAGGAGGCGGGGTCAATGTTCTTCTTGGTGAGCTCTTCCTTGATGAACTTGATCCACGGGTCGTTGGCGAAGTTGGCGTCCTTGATGTCCTTGAGGCCCGGGTTGAACAGCCACCAGCCGTTGGACACCGCACCGTCGCCGCCCACCTTCTCCTTGGACACGAAGGTCACACCGCTGCAGGTGAGGGGCTGGAAGAGGTACTTGACCGCTTCCTTCATGCCGTTCTGCGCCGCCTCGACCACTGCTTGGGTGCACGAGGTGCCGGCGGTCATGGCGATGAACACGTCGGGGCTCTTGGACGCCAGCGTGGTCATGGGGTCCGTGATGGTGGGTGCGGAGGGCTCAATGGTCTCCGTGACGAAGTCGACCTTGCCCTTGAGCACGCTGGACTGGGCCAGGAAGTCCTTGAACCCGGCGTCGTACACCTTGCCGAAGTCATTGTTCATGACCAACGCGGCGACGGTGATCTTGTCCTTGCCGAACTCGGCGAAGCGCTTCTCGATGAACGTGCCCCACAGCTGGGTCTCGGTGGTGTAGGACGGCACCGGTGCGCCGGTGGTCCAGGGGTGCTTGATCGGATCGCCGAAGGCCGGGTGACCGGTCATGGCCAGGATCTGGGGCACGCATCGGCTGTTGATCTTGTCGTACACCTTCATGGTGGCCGGCGTGCCGAGCGTCCAGATGGCGAAGACCTTCTCCGAGTCGAGCAGCTCATCCACATTGGGGATGGCCCGGGCCGGATCGTACCCGTCGTCCTTGGTGATGTAGTTCGGGGTGCGGGTCTTGCCGGTCACGTCCTTGAAGGCGCCCTTGCCGGCGTAGTAGCTCAGCAGGGTATCGATGGACTTGCCGTAGTTGCCGTAGTCCGCCAGCGTGCCAGACAGTGCCAGCGAGCCACCGACCTTGAAGCTGGTGTCGGTGATGCCCTCGGTGTTGGACCAGCCCGCGGCGCAGGTGCTCAGGTCGATCTTGAAGCCCTCGGGCCCGACGATGGACTTGCCATCAGCGGAGAGGCCCCACTTGTTCTCCTTGATGCGCTTGACGATGGCCTCGCGCTCGGTCTTCCACAACGTTTCCCACTCCGCCATGGTGGTGGGCTGCTTGACGGCAACGGCGGTGGTTGCGCTGGCGTCCTGCCACCGTGGTCTCGGTCAGGGCGTTCTTAATGCTCTGGTCGATGGTGCCGCCGGTGGCGTCTTCGCCGCCGCTGCGCCATCGCATCGCTGCCGCCGCAGGCCGCCGCCGTGAGCGACAAACCCGCAATAATTGCCCCCCACATACGAAGCCGATTGCTTCGTCGTCCCATTTCATCTCTCCCGTTGATCCAGCTATTTGTGAAACGCGCAGCAGTCACTCCGCTGGCGCGGGCGAACTTTAGAGCAGCAGCGTCCTGCGTTACCGGTCACCACCGCGTGAAAAGCGTCACAGACGGACCAGGGAGTCCCACACCAGCACCGCACGGCCGTCCGCCCGGGATGCTTCATGGTCAACGTGGGCCCGGATGCGCCATTCGCCGTACTCCTCGGGGTCGACCAACTGCTGTTCGACCTCGCCGCTGTTGGGGTCATAGCGCCACCACCGGCGTTGGCGGGCCACCGGATCGGTGCGGATCTCGTTGAACTCCTCGAAGTAGGCGTTGATCTGCTCCAGCGCCCCCGTCGGCAGCCGCTCGGCATCTCGTTCGGCAAGCGCCACCACCCAGGCGAAGGACGCGTTGCGCACCAGTACCGCGAAGGCCTTGGGGTTGGTGGTGACGTCATGCTCGCCGGTTTCGTTGGCGGTGGCCGCTTCGAGCTCCTGGTGGCGGACAGCTCAGGGTTTCGCAGCCGTTCCCACTCATCGAGCAGGGAGGAGTCGACACCCCGAACGGTCTCGCCGAGCCACTCGGTGACGTCATCGAACTCGTCGGTACGATGCCACTCCGGCACGTTCTGGACCAATGTCTTGTAGACGTCGGAGAGATAGCGCAACAGCACGCCCTCGGAGCGCTTCAGTCCGTAATGGCCCACGTACTCTCGAAACGACATCGCCCGTTCGAACATCTCCCGGGCCACGGATTTGGGCCGCACGTTCTCGTCCCCGACCCAAGGGTGGCGGACCCGGAAGCGGTTGAAGGCGCCATAGAGCTCCTCCCGCAACGGCTTGGGCCATTCGAGCTCGGCGAGGACAACCATCCGCTGCTCATACTCCACCCCCTCGGACTTGAGTTTGGTGAGCGCCTCCTGCTTGATGTGATCCAGTTGTCGTTGCAGCACCACCGTGGGCTGCTCCAGGACCGATTCGACCACCGATACGACCTGCAGGGGATACTCGTCGGACTGCTTGTCGAGCTGGTCCAACATCTCCAGCACGAACGGGGAGAGCGGCTGGTTGAGACGGAACTCGGCCTGCAGCTCCAGATTGACCCGAATGGTGCGGCCCCACTCATCGGGCTCCTCCAACCGCTGCAAGACACCCGACGCCAGCAGCGACCGGTAGATGGCGATGGCCCGGCGGATGTGCTGGCGTTGGGCTTTGCGGGGCTCGTCGTTGCCCAACAGCAGCTTGCGGACCGCGGCGCATCCGTCTCCGGGGCGGTCCAGCAGCTCCAGCAACATGGCGTGGGTCACGTTGAAGCTGGACTGCAACGCTTCGGGTTTGTTGGTGACCAGCCGATTCATGGTGTCACGGTTCCAAGCCGCGTAATTGAACTCCGGCGGCTTCTTCTTCACCAACTTCTTGCGCTTGGAAGGGTCCTGGACCGCCTTCGCTTCCGCCCGCAGGTTCTCCACGATGTGCTCCGGTGCCTGCACCCAGACCGATCCGGCCACGTCGAACCCTTGGCGCCCGGCCCGCCCGGCGATCTGCTGGAAGTCTCGCACCGACAGCACCCGCACCCGCTCACCGTCGTACTTGCACAGCTGGGTGAACAGCACCGTACGGATCGGTACGTTGATGCCCACACCCAGGGTGTCGGTGCCGCAGATGACCTTCAACAATCCCTGCTGCGCCAGCTTCTCCACCAGCAGGCGGTATTTGGGCAGCATCCCGGCGTGGTGGACCCCGATGCCGTGGTGCAGATAGCGCCGCAGATCGTTGCCGAACGGCGAATCGAACCGGAAACGACCGATGGCCTCTTTGATGGCGGCCTTCTCGTCTTTGGACAATACGTCCACCGAGGTCAGGTTCTGAGCCGCCTCGGTGGCGTTGGCCTGGGTGAAGTGCACCAGGTATGCCGGAGTCTTGCGGGCTGCCACCAACTCCGCCAGCGAAACATGCATCGGGGTTTCGCGGTACTCGAAGTCCAGCGGTACCGGCCGGGGAGCGTTGTCGATGGTGGCCACCCGGCGTCCGGTCCGACCCTCGAGCCGGCGGCCCAGATCCACCGTCGAGCCCAGCGTGGCGGACATCAGCAGGTACCGGGCCCGGGTCAGTTCCAACAGCGGCACCTGCCAGGCCCAGCCTCTACTCCGGTCGGCGTAGTAGTGGAACTCGTCCATCACGACGTCTTGCACCGGGGCGTCAACGCCTTCCCGCAGGGCCAGGTTGGCCAGGATCTCAGCGGTGGCACAGATGATCGGGGCGGCGGCGTTGATGGAGGCGTCCCCGGTGATCATGCCCACGTTGTCCGAGCCCAGATCCCGGCATAGAGCGAAGAACTTCTCCGACACCAACGCTTTGATGGGCGCGGTGTACCAAGATCGCTGCCCGTTGGCCAGGGCCATGAAGTGCGACGCCAGCGCCACCAGTGACTTGCCCGAACCGGTGGGCGTGGCCAGGATCACGTGGGCGCCGTCGAACAGCTCCAGGATGGCCTCCTCCTGATGGGCGTAGAGGCTCACCCCGCGGTCACGGCAGAAGCCCAGGAAGGCGTCGAGCAACGCCCCCGGATCATGCAGGACGGCCCCGGCGGCAAGCGGCGGAACCCGGGCCGCCAGGTTGGCGTTGGCCAGATTCGGCTCCGGCGGTGCGACGGGGTCAGGCACCGGGTTCGTCGGGCCGCTGCTCCCGCAGGAACTTCTCGAACTCCGCTGCCAGCTCGTCGCCGGAGGCCAGGGTCTGATCCAGGCGTCGATCGGCCTGTTCCTCCAGGCGGGAGACGTAGGCCCGCACCTCGTCATCGGCGTTGACGGCGTTGGCGACCTGACGCTCCCAAGCCTGGACCGCCCGGGCCATGCCGGCGTGGGCGGTGGGGACGCCGGTGACGTGTTCCAGGTGCTGCAACAACGCCAGCGTGGCCTTGGGGTTGGGCGTGGAGGCCACATAGTGCGGCACGGCAACCCGCAATGAGATGACCGGGATGTCCTCCTGATCGAGGCGGTGATGCAGCACCCCGATCAGCCCGGTAGGGCCCTGATAGCTGGGCCGGTCCAGCCCCAGCCGGTTGGCCAGCTCAGGGGTGGTGGAGCTGCCCTTGACCAGCGGCGGACGGCTGTGGGGCACGGCATCAGCCATGGCCCCCAGGGTGATGACCATCTCCGAGCCGGTGGTGCGGACCACCTCGATCAGGTCCTCGGTGAAACTCTGCCAGCGCAGATGGGGCTCGATGCCGGCCAACAGCACCAGATCGTGCCCGTGTTCGGGCAGGCGGGCCACCGAGCAGTCATTGGCCGGCCACTCGATGATGCGCTCGCCGTCGAGCAGCTTCACCTCGGGCCGACGAGCGGTGAAGTCAAAGTACGTCTCGGGGTCAATGCCGGCCACGTCGTCGGCGTGGTAGTGCCGGCCGAGCCAGCGCACGGCCCCGGTGGCGGCCTCGGCCACGTCGAACCAGCCCTCAAAGGCCACGATGAGAAACGGTCGCGACAGGTCGGAGAAGTCGCGCCACACCACCGTCATCGTCGGCCCCCTTCGGCGCAGGTCGGCTGGATCGTCCGGGCTGGAGACTAGCCCGCGGTGGTGTCGCCCCTTCGTGAACGTCCGGCGGCGCGTCGCTGCTTACGTGATGGTGGCGCCACCGGGACGGGGCAACTCGACCCACGTCTGACCCGCGGTGAGCGGGATCTGCTGGTTGTCGGCGTCGACATATTGGATGGCGGCGGTGGCGGTACCGCGCACCCAGCGGGCCTCGATGACCTTGCCGTCGGTGAAGATCCAGGCGTCACCGGAGCCCACGGTGCGGGCGTCGGGGCTGCTGGCATCGGCGGGGCTGGTGGTGTAATTGGTGAACATCACGATCACGTTCTGTGGCGAGACCTGTCCGGCAGTGGTGTCCTCGGTGGGACGGCCCCCGGTGGAGCGGTCCCAGCTCGATCCGTTCCAGCTGTAGCTGACGTTCTCGATGCCGATGCTGACCGCCACCCCAGCCGCGGACCGGCCCAGCGTGGAAGCCTCGCCGGGGAAGCGGAACTGGAACTGTGATTCCGGCACCCCCGGTTCGAGGTCCTCGGCGTCGCGGTACAGCGCGGCGGTGGACGTGTAGAGGTTGTGGGGGGCGAACCGGCCCTCGTCTCGCACGAAGGCGGTGCGGGCGCTGGACTCGGTGAGGCTGATCATGGGGGCTTCCTCCACCGCCGCCAACACGCCGGAATTGCCGCCGGAGTAGGCGAAGATCGGTTGGTTGAGCGCGGCCATGATCGAGATGTCCGAGGTCCGGGCCGAGCGCACCGGGCCGATGCGGGTGGCGTCCTGGGAGTGGAACACCGCCAACAACCGGGTGATGCCGCCCTCCACGATGATGTCGTAGACCACGTCGGCCTTGGTCAGCCCGGTCTGCGGTCGGGCATCGATGCTGTTGTCGATCTTCACGCCGATGGCGGGGCGGATGGGGTAATCGAAGGTGCCGCTGAGGGGAGCCTTCCGGGCCAACAGCAGGGCGTCTTTCAGCTCCGTTCGGGAGGCCTCGATATCCCGGATCACCTGGTCCCGGGTGCCGAGGTCAGCGGCGATCTCCGCTTGCAGCGCGGCTTCCCCGGCGATGGTCTCCTCCTTGGAGGCCCGCAGCTTCTCGGCGTCCGTCGCCAGTTGAGCGCCCTGCTCGGCAAGTTCGGCGAGGCGCTGGCTGGCTGCTTCCTCAGCCATCTCGAACAGGATGGTGCTGCGCATGGCGTCCGCGGTGAGCGTGCCGGTGCGGATGAAGCTCGACGCCAGCTTGTAGTCGGCGGGGCCCTGGGTGTACAGCGCCAGGGCCAGCTCCCGACGGGCGACGGTGGGACCCACCCGATCCGCTTCCACCTGGTTCATCTCGTCCTCGAGGTCGGCCAGCGTGGTGTCGAACTCGTCAATGTCGACCTTCAGCTGCTCGGCCCGAGCCTGCTTCACCGGGATGGACGCGTCCAGGTCGCCAAGCTGCTGCTCCAGGGCCCTGACCTGGGCTTCCAACTCCTTGGGTCGGTTGGGGTCCGGCCTGGTGGTGGTGCTGGCGGGCTGGCTGGACTCGCCTTGGGCGGTGGCGGGGGAGGCGGGCACGAACACCAAAGAAGCCAGCAGCCCGACCACACCCACCATGCCCGCCCCGACCGCTCCGGCCCGGCGGGTCTCAGGGCCCCCCCTTCGTCCGCGATCGCGACTCAGCCGGGATCGGACGAAGCGGGTTGATGTGGGTTCAGGTGCGCGCATTCGCCTTCTCGGGAGGGTGGCAGCGTTCGTTGGCCGTTGTCCGCCGCGGGCCGGGACCAGTCTTACAGCCTCCAACGGCCCAACAGCGGTCAGGGACGGTCGAGCAGGTCGATCAGGCTCGAGGTGTCCCAGCGTCGCCCACCGCGGGACTCGATCTGGGCGTAGAACTGGTCCACGATGGCCGCCACCGGCAGATGGGACCCGTTGCGGCGGGCCTCCTCGAGACAGATCCGCAGGTCCTTGCGCATCCATTCCACGGCGAATCCGAAGTCGAACTCGCCGCGCCACATGGTCCGGGCCCGATTGTCCAGCTGCCAGGATTGGGCCGCCCCCTTGCCGATGGTGTCGATCACCTGATCCACGTCGAGCCCGGCCCGTTCGGCGAAGTGAACCGCCTCCGCCAGACCCTGGACCAGCCCGGCGATGGCCAGTTGATTGACCATCTTGGTGAGCTGGCCGCTCCCTGGCGGGCCCATCAACGTGCAGGCCCTGGCGTAGCAGTCCACAAGCGGCGTGACCCGTTCGAAATCAACCTGGTCGCCGCCGCACATGACAGTCAGAGCCCCATTGACCGCCCCCGCTTGCCCGCCCGACACCGGCGCATCCACGAAGCCGATGCCGCGCCCGGCGGCAACGCGGTGCAGCTCCCGGGCCAGCCCGGCGGAGGCCGTGGTGTGATCCACCAGCACACTGCCCGGCGCCATCGACGCCAACACGCCGTCTGCCCCGAGGGCCACCGCTCGCACGTCATCGTCGTTGCCGACGCAGAGGAACACCGCGCTGGCGTCCCCTGCCGCCTGGCCGGGGGTGTCAGCCTGTCGGCCTCCGTTGGCCACGACCCAGTGCTGCGCCTTGGCCGCGGTGCGGTTGTACACCGTCACCCGATGGCCGGCCTTGGCCAGGTGCCCCGCCATGGGCGCCCCCATCACACCCAAACCGCAGAACGTCACATCGGCCATGCGCCTGACACTCTAGGCGCCGCCCGGGCCGCCCTCGTTTGGCGAGCCGTCGGCTTCCAAAGTGCACATGCCAACGCCGGACCGGGCGTTGACATGGACTTTCAGTACGTTTCAATTCGTCTGGGGAAGCAGGGTGGGTGCAAACCCCGTTCGAGGCGCCAGTTCGGCCGCGCTGCGAGCGTCGTCACGGGGGAAGCTGCTCCAACGCTGGCCGTCCCCCGGCCCCGCGAACCTCGCCCCGAGGCCGCGCCTTCGGCCGGCGCCAATCGCACCGCCCAGGTAGCGTCCGCAGGGCAAACCTCGCTGTCCGATCCGGGACGGCTGGAGTCAATGGAGTACCGCCTTGGATCCCACCTACAGCCCCGCCGCGGAGGCCTACCGGGCCAAGATCAAGGCGTTCCTGGCTGAGCATCTGCCACCGGGATGGAGCGGGCTCGGGACCCTCGAACGCGAGGAGCGGATGGCGTTCGTGGAGCGCTGGCGCCAAACCCTGGCGGACAACCAGTTGCTGGCGGTGGCCTGGCCGCATGAGTACGGCGGTCCGGGTTTGGGTCAGATCGAACAGGTCATCATCAACGAGGAGTTCACCCGAGCCGGCGTACCGCAAGGTATCCCGAACGATGGGTTCAGCATCGGCATGGTGGGCCCCACGATCATGGTCTGGGGCACCGAGGACCAAAAGCGCCACTACATCCCGCGCATCCTCTCGGGCGAGGACCGCTGGTGCCAGGGCTACTCCGAACCCGACGCCGGCTCGGACCTGGCCAACCTGGGCACCCGAGCCGTGCTTGACGGTGACGAGTGGATCATCAACGGTCAGAAGATCTGGACCTCACAGGCCCAGACCGCCAACTGGATCTTCGTGCTGTGCCGCACCCAGCCCAACAACCCCAAACACGCCGGCATCAGCTTCCTGTTGGTTCCTCTGGACCAGCCGGGCATCGAGATCCGACCCATCATCAACATCGTGCGGGGCCACGAGTTCAACGAGGTGTTCTTCACCGACGCCCGTGCCGCCAAGGAAAACGTCATCGGCGAGGTCGACAACGGCTGGGCGGTGGCCAATACGCTGCTGGGCTTCGAGCGTGGCGGGCGGGCGACCTCGCTGTACATCACCTACCGGGAGGAGCTGAATCGGCTCACGGCGGTGGCCAACGAGCGGGGGGCCACTGCCCAGCCTCACGTACGCCAGAAGCTGGCCTGGTGCCACAGCCAGGTCGAGATCATGCGTTACCTGGGTCTTCGCACCTTGACCCGTAGCCTTGGCGGGGACCGGCCGGGGCCGGAAGCGTCGCTGATGAAGCTGGCGTGGTCCGAGTATCACCGTGAGGTCACGCAGCTGGCGGTGCACATCTATGGACCGGACGCCATGGTGATGGACGGACGGCCCGCCGCCAGCGGCATCGCCGGTGACGCGGTGGGTGCGCCCTCCTCGTCCCGGTCTTGGAACGAGGTGGCCATGCGGGCCCGGTCCGGCACCATCTACGCCGGCACCAGCCAGGTGCAGCGCAACATCGTGGGGGAGCGGGTGTTGGGCCTGCCCAAGGAGCCCCGGTCCGATGACGGGCCCTGGCGCAAGGGCTGAGCCTGACCGGTTCGTTAGGGTGGCCCGGTAGTTGACGAGAGGGACACCAGCGATGGCACTGCGCAAGATCCTGGGCATGGAAACCGAGTTCGGCATCCTGCATCGCCGCGCCGGTGAGTCCAACCCCATCGCCGCCTCGTCGGTGCTGATCAACAGTTACATCAACTCGCTTGACCGTGCCGGCACCGCCTCGCCGCTGCCCAGGGTGGGCTGGGACTTCGTGGACGAGACCCCCGCCAATGACGCCAGGGGCATGAACCTGCTGGCGGCCATGGCCCCGGAGGTGGAAACCCACCTGGTCAACGCGGTGCTCACCAATGGCGCCCGCTACTACGTGGACCACGCCCACCCCGAGCTGTCCACACCCGAATGCGCCGACCCGCTGTCGGTGGTGCTGTACGACCGGGCCGCGGAGCTGATCCTCATCGAGTCGATGAAACAGGCCAACCGGAACCTGCCCGCTGGCGAAGAGATCGTCGTCTACAAGAACAACTCTGATCGCAAGGGCAACAGCTACGGTACCCACGAGAACTACCTCATGGACCGCACCACACCCTTCGCCCGGGTGGTGGCGGGGGTCATGCCGCACTTCATCTCCCGGCAGATCTACACCGGCGCCGGCAAGGTGGGCTCCGAAGCCATCGGGCTGAGCTCCCAGGATGTGCCGTTCCAGCTGACCCAGCGGGCGGACTTCTTCGAGGAGGAGGTGGGCCTGGAAACCACGCTCAAGCGGCCCATCATCAACACCCGCGACGAGCCCCACGCCGACGCCAAGAAGTACCGGCGCCTGCACGTGATCGTGGGTGACGCCAACCTGTCCCAGGTCAGCACGTTCCTCAAGATCGGCACCACCGCCATCGTGTTGTGCATGATCGAGGACGACTACCTCACCCGCATCTTCCGGCTGGCCCATCCGGTGCAGTCCATCCGCCAGGTCTCCTACGACATGAGCTTGCGCCGCCCCATGGAGCTCGACGACGGCCGCACGGTCACGGCGCTGGAGATGCAGTGGGAGTACCTCGATCGGGCCCGCAAGTACGCCGATGACCGCGGACTCGAGGTGGTTGACCAGACCGTGGGCGAGGAGGTCCTGCGCCGTTGGGAGCACGTGTTGAACTGCCTGGAGTCCGATCCCATGCAGCTGTCGGACCAACTGGACTGGGTGGCCAAGTATCGGGTGCTCAACGGCTACCGGGAACGCCACGACCTGAGCTGGAACGACGCCCGCCTGGCCGCCATGGATCTGCAGTACCACGATCTGCGCCCCGCCAAGTCGCTGTTCTCCCGGTTAGGGATGGAAACCCTGGTCAGCGACGATGACGCGGCGGTCGCGGTCAGCGAACCGCCCAAGGACACCAGGGCCTATTTCCGGGGCAAGTGCCTGCAGAAGTGGGCGGATGACATCGTTGCCGCCAACTGGGATTCCATGGTCTTTGACATCGGCGATGACCCCTTGCGTCGGGTGCCGATGATGGAACCGACGCGTGGGACTGCCGCCCACGTGGGTAATCTGCTGGAAGAGTGTGCAACATCGGCTGAGCTGTTACGTCGGCTCGGTAGCTGAGCGTCGGGAACCCGGCGTCAGGAGTAGGGGAGGATCGCCATGGCGGAACGGACCCAGAAGCAGCGGCCCACACCGCAGCGCAGCGAGGAAACGGTGGCCGAAGCCCCCGCCCGTTCCGAAACGGGGGAGAAGCTGAAGGCTGAGCTCGATGACCTGCTCGACGAGATCGACGAGGTGCTCGAGACCAACGCCGAGGACTTCGTGAAGAGCTACATCCAAAAGGGTGGCCAGTAGGCGGTCCCTCACCGGTCCGTACCGGTCTGACACACGATTGGCCCGCCCCGTGGGACGTTCCCGGGGCGGGCTGATTCGCGCCCGGGGCGGCAACTCGGCGCGGTGCTGCCGGCGGCACAGAGCTGGTGCCGCGGTGGGCGGGACAGGTGCAGCGAGTCGACAGGGTTCCGGTAGCCTCCCAACCGATGCTTCCGATGTTCTCCGCCCATGATGACCCCGGGCCCAGCTTCATGGCCCTGCGGGGTCGGGTCGATCCCCAGCCGGTGTCCCTGCCAGCCGCGGACCCCCAGCACCGGCTCGACTTCCCCCACGGCACCACCGTGGTCGCGCTGCGCTACGCCGATGGTGTGGTCATGGCCGGAGACCGGCGGGCCACCTCGGGCAACCTCATCAGTCATCGGGACATGGAGAAGGTGTATCCCGCGGATCGGCACTCAGGGGTGGCCATCGCCGGCGCCGCTGGACCGGCCATGGAGATGGTGCGGCTCTTCCAGCTGCAGCTCGAGCACTACGAGAAGGTCGAGGGCCAGGCCCTTTCCCTTGAGGGCAAGGCCAACCAACTCTCCAACATGGTCCGGGGGCACCTTCCCATGGCCATGCAGGGTCTGGTGGTGGTGCCCCTCTTCGCCGGTTACGACCTGCGCCGTCGCTACGGCCGGCTGTTCCAGTACGACGTCACCGGCGGCCGCTACGAGGAGACCAATTACGCCGCCACCGGTTCCGGTTCGCTCTTCGCCGCCACCGTGATCAAGCTGGGCTACCGACCCTCGCTGTCCGCTGACGACGCGGTCGAGCTCACCCTCGAAGCGCTCTACCAAGCCGCTGATGAGGACTCCGCGACCGGGGGGCCTGACCCGCTGCGGGGCATCTACCCCATCGTGGCCACCATCAGTGCGGACGGCTTCGACCGCCGCTCCGACGAGGACATCGCCGAACGGTTCCGCGTCCTGCTGGAACGCATGTCCACCGAGCGGGGCGGTTCGGCCACGGTGACCAGCCAGTGAACTCGTTGCTCACACGCCCCCTCGCCCCCCATCGCTCGCCGGAGACCCGCTCATGAGCATGCCCCCGCCTCTGCCCCGACCATCCACCCCCGAAGCGGACACGCTCACTCGCTCCCCCGAGGCTCGCTCATGAGCATGCCGTTTTATGTTGCTCCCGAGCAGCTGATGAAGGACAAGGCGGACTATGCCCGCAAAGGCATCGCCCGAGGCCGCTCCCTGGCCGCCCTGGTCTGCACAGAGGGCATCCTGATCTGCGCTGAGAACCCCTCCAACACGCTGCACAAGGTGGCAGAGATCTATGACCGCATCGGTTTCGCCGGGGTTGGACGGTTCAACGAATACGACCAACTGCGCATCGCCGGGGTTCGCCACGCTGACCTGAAGGGCTTCAGCTACTCCCGTGAGGATGTCGAGGCTCGCAGCCTGGCCAACGCCTACGCCCAGATGTTGGGACAGATCTTCACCCACGAGATGAAGCCCCTCGAGGTGGAGATCCTGGTGGCCGAGGTCGGTCACGAAAGGGCCACCGATCAGCTCTACCACCTGCTCTATGACGGCACCGTGGTCGATGAGCGCCGTTACGTGGCCCTGGGTGGGGATTCCGACGCGGTGGCGGACCGTCTGGAAGCGGGCTGGAGCGATGAGTTGAGTGTGGATCAGGCGTTGCACCTCGCCGTGGGCGCCCTGTCCGGCCCCGAGCGAACCCTCACCGGCGATGACCTCGAGGTGGCGGTGCTGGAACGCGGCGGGGTGCGACGGTGCTTCCATCGCCTCACCGACGAGCAGGTCGACGCGGCGCTGGCCGGTGCGCCGGTGCCGCCACCCTCCGAGGAAACCTGAGCGGGCGCCCGTTGCGGTGGGGTGGCGGCTACCCTCCGATGCATGGACCGGCGCATCTTTGGGATTGAGAACGAGTACGGGGTGACCTGCACCCTGCGGGGACAGCGCCGACTCAGCCCTGACGAGGTGGCCCGCTACCTCTTCCGACGGGTCGTGTCCTGGGGTCGCAGCTCCAACGTGTTCCTGGCCAACGGGGCCCGGTTGTACCTCGACGTCGGGTCCCACCCCGAGTACGCCACCCCCGAGTGCGACTCCATCTTCGATCTGGTGGTGCACGATAAGGCGGGGGAGCGAATCCTCGAGCAGCTGCTGGCCTCGGCCGAACAGCGCCTGCGGGAAGAGGGCATTCGCGGCGTCATCTACCTCTTCAAGAACAACACCGATTCCGCCGGCAACAGCTACGGCTGCCACGAGAACTACCTCACTTCCCGGCGTGACGATTTCTCCTACTACGCCGAGGTGTTGATCCCGTTCCTGGTGTCCCGGCAGATCTACGCCGGTGCCGGCAAGGTGCTACAGACCGCAAGGGGCGCCATCTACTGCGTGTCACAGCGGGCCGAGCACATCTGGGAGGGCGTGTCCTCCGCCACCACCCGTAGCCGCCCCATCATCAACACCCGTGATGAACCCCACGCCGACGCCGAGCGCTACCGGCGTCTGCACGTGATTGTGGGGGACTCCAACATGAGCGAGTACGCCACCTTCCTCAAGGTGGGCGTCTGCTCAATACTCTTGCGCATGTTGGAGGATCCGGCGGTGGTGTTGCGGGACATGACGCTGGAGAACCCCATCCGGGCCATCCGCGAGATCAGTCACGACATCACGTGCCGTCGACGGGTGCGGTTGGCCAACGGCAGGGAGGTCAGCGCGCTCGACATCCAGTCCGAGTACCTCCAACGTGCGCTGCGGTACGCGGATACCCATGACCTGTCCGATCTGGAGATCAAGGCCCTGGAGATGTGGGAGCACTGTCTCACCACCTTGGAGTCAGACCCGCTCAAGTTGGACCGTGAGTGCGACTGGGTCATCAAGTACAAGCTCATCGAGGCCTACCGGGAACGCAACGAGCTGCCGTTGTCCCATCCCAAGATCGCGCTGATGGACCTGCAATACCATGATGTGAACACCGATCGCGGCCTTTACTACAAGATGCAGCAACGCGGCCTGGTGGAGCGGATTTGCACCGATGAGGACATCGACATAGCGGTCGATCAACCGCCGCAAACGACCCGGGCCAAGCTGCGCGGTGACTTCATCCGCAAGGCAAAAGAGAAAAAGCGTGACTACACGGTGGACTGGGTGCATCTGAAGCTGAACGATCAGGCCCAACGCACCGTGTTGTGCAAGGACCCGTTCCGCTTTGAGGACGAGCGGGTGGACAAGCTCATCGCCTCGCTGTGACCGGCGCCCGGTGAGCGGCCTTTCATGAGCGCAGCCAAGGTCGAACGGCTGTTGAACCTGTCCGCGGCCTTGCTGTCAGCGGAACGTCCGTTGACCGCGCAGGACATCGCCCGGCGGGTTCCCGGCTACCCCGAGGACCAGGCGAGCTTCCGCCGGGCGTTCGAACGGGACAAGGACGATCTGCGCCAGATGGGCATCCCGCTGCGTCTGGTCAAGGTACCCGTCGACGGACAACACGTCGACGGGTACAGGATCCCGCCCGAGGAGTACTCCCTGCGGGACCCGCAACTGGAACCCGATGAGTTGGCGGCCTTGCACTTCGCGGTGCACACCGTGCGGCTGGAAGGGCTGTCTTCGGCAGAGGCCATGGACCGCCTGGCCGGGGAGAGGCTGGAGGGGGTGGCGCCCCCCTTCCAGGCCGAGGACGGCGCCGGGCCCATGGCCACCGTGCCCGCTGACGCCAGGCTGACGGCGCTGTTCGGAGCGCTCATCGACCGTCACCCGGTGCGTTTCACCTACAACGGGCTGTCTCGGGTGGTGGAACCCTACCGGCTCGATTTCGAGCGCGGCCGCTGGTACCTGTCGGGATTCGACCGGGAGCGGGGCGAGAACCGGTCCTTCCGGGTGGAGCGCATCGAGGGTGAGCCCACAGTCGCGGTGGCGGAAACCTTCGAGCGGCCGGCCCAACCCCATCCCGGGGTGAAGCTGCGCTCGTGGCAGCTCGGCGGGGGCGATCCGGTCTGGGCCGAGCTGGCCATCGACCCCGATCAGGCTGTCGCCGCCCGCCACGATCTGGGGGCGGACAGCGAGATCGGCTCGGACGCGGCGGGGCGGGCCCGCTTCCGGGTGGAGGTGCGCAACCCCGACGCGTTCCGGGGGCTGGTGCTGACCTTCCTGGACCACGCCGAGGTGATCAGCCCACCCGAGCTACGGGCCGACGTGGTGTCGTGGCTGCGGACGCTGGCGGGATCATGAACGACCCTGGATCCACCGACCCCGCCCGTCGCCGAACAAGGACCACCGCCGGCGACCGGGTCAAGCGGCTGTTGAGCATCGTGCCATGGATCGCCAGCCATGACGGGCCCACCATCGACGCCATCTGCCAGCGGTTCTCCCTCAGCCGATCCCAGCTGCTCGAGGACCTCGACGTGGTGTTCATGGTGGGCCTGTACCCCTTCACGCCCGACGAACTGATCGACGTCGTCATCGAGGAGGACCGGGTCTTCATCCGCCTGGCGGACTTCTTCGCCCAGCCCCTCCGGCTGACCCCCGATCAGGCCCTGGGGTTGGTGGCCGCTGGCGCCAGCCTCACCGGGGCGGCGAGCGGCGACGGTGGTGGGGAAGCGGCGGACACCCCGCTGGCCCGCGGGTTGGCCAAGGTCGCGGCGGTGCTGGGTATCGATCAGGAGGGGGCGCTGGCGGTGCGTCTGGGTGAGGCCCGGCCGGAGCTGTTGGCCATGCTGCAACAGGCGGTGGTGGAGCACCGTCGGGTGACCTTGGGCTATTACAGCTACGGCCGTGACCAGCGCAGCGACCGGTTGGTGGACCCCCGCCGGGTCTACGCCGACACCGGCCAGTGGTACCTCGACGCCACCTGCCATCAGGCGGGGGGCGAGCGCCGGTTCCGGATCGACCGGATCGAGCGGGCTGAGCTGACCGACGAACAGTTCGAGCCGGTGGCGGCATCCGGCCTGCCGGGCCCGTCCCCCGCTGGCGGGATCGGTCTCGGGGTTGTCGGCGTCTCGGTTGCCGGCGTCTCCGGGGTGTACCAGCCGGCCGCGGATGATCCGCGGGTGGTCTTGGAGTTGGATCCCTCGGCCGCCTGGCTGGTGCAGCACTACCCCTGCGAACAGGTGGAGACGCTGCCGGACGGACGCATCCGGGTGACCATGGCCATCAGCGCGGTGGCCTGGTTGGAGCGGGTGCTCGTCCGGCTGGGCCCTGAGGTCACCGTGGTGCGAGCCGATCCCCCCCTTGACATCAATGTTGCCCGCCGCGCCGCCCGACGCATCCTTGAGCGCTACCGCCCGGCGTAGCTGCCCGCCCGCCCCGGTGCTGTACAGCGCCACTGGTCTTGGCGTCGTGGCCAACGAACACTGTGGGTGGGCTTCGGCTGCCCGCCGGTGGGCGCTGGGAGGGGGCGGTAGCCTGCTCCGTGGTGAGCAGGCAGTACCCACCGCTGGTGGGGTCCGGGCCAACGCGGGCCGTGGCGAGGGACGGAAGTCCCGCGCCCGATGCTGCTCCCCCGGGAAGCCACGGTCCTGCCCAACTCGAACTCGACCAGCCGTGGGGGAGCGAACCTGGCGAGGACATGGCGGACGCGGGCAGGACACCCGCCGATCTGACGTCCGGCGCTGCGTTGGGAACCCCACCATCCGGCTCCACTGCCAAGAACGGGCCGGTTTCGCTGCCTGCCGCGGGCCGACCTTTGGCCGCCCCAACCCGCCAGCTTCCCGCCATCGCCCAGCCGCCGGTCGCGCCGGCTCTGGCTTACGCAGCGCAACCTGCAGCAACGGGCGCGGCGCTCAGTCCGACTCCTGACCCAACCCCTGACCGGACCCTTTCGCAGCCCGCACAAATCCACCCGACCCACGCCCACCATCCGGCGTCGGACATTGGTGCGTCAGAGATCATGAACGGCGCAAGCGTTGCCCCCCCACGTTCAGCGGTTCCAGGTGGGGCGGCGCCACCGCGGGTCTTGGCGCCGTCCCTGGCGGATCCGGCGCCGCCGGCCGCCGTCGCGGGCAACGGATTCCGACCCCAGCGGGGTGCGCGCCCAGTCCCGGCTGCATTGCGTCAGGCTGCTGAACTGGACCTCGCCACCACGGGCGCCGCGATATGCACCACCCCGCCACCCGCTGACGGGGGACCTGACAGCCCCCAACGTGCCGAATGGCTCGATCGCGTCAACCGTGCTGACCCACACGGCACTGGCGCCCTGCCCGGCGCAGCGCCAACCGGCCCGGGTCCGGCTCCGGGTCCGGCAACCGTCGCCCACCGGGAGCCGGTCATGGCGCGGAACCGCCCGATCCTGGTGACCCCCGCCCCGGTGGCGTCCGCCGGCGCCGTCGCCGTCATCACGGCGCTGGATGACCGGGCCTCGGCGCTGGCAGGCCCCGAACCGGTGACGGCCTTCCTGGAGGAGTCGCCATCGCGTCATCCCGAGTCTGCGCCCCGACCGGACGTTCCGACCGTCGGGCGTCGCAACACCGCGGAATTCACACCTGCAGAAAGCCGGGTTGACGCCGAGGGCGGACCGGCCCGGGCGGGGCGTTCGGGCAAGCAGGGGACCGCCAAACAGGAACGGCGGGCGAACAGCGAGCCCAAGGCCCCGACCCGGGTGCTGCTGGAGTGGATCGGCATCGTCGCCGGGGCGTTGTTGGTGGCGCTGGTGATCAAGGCCGTGCTGCTGCAAGCGTTCGTGATCCCGTCTCGTTCCATGGAGCCCACCCTGCTCATCGGTGATCGGGTGCTGGTGTTCCGTCCGAGCTACCGCATCGCTGACGTGGATCGGGGCGATGTGGTGGTGTTCGAGCGCCCGGAGCAGCTGCGCCGCGGGGGCGATGACGCTGACCTGATCAAGCGGGTGGTGGGGCTACCGGGTGAGACCGTGGAGGGCCGAGACGGGGCGGTCTATGTCAACGATGCCCGCCTGGCGGAGCCGTGGTTGCCGACAGGTGTCGTGACCAGAAACTTCGCCCCGGTCACGGTCCCGGCGGGGCACCTGTGGGTGATGGGCGACAACCGGGACAACTCCCAGGACAGCCGGGTGTTCGGCACCCTCGATCAGAACCGGGTGATCGGTGAGGCCTTCGTTCGATGGTGGCCGGCGTCTCGCTTCGGTGGCCTCTAACGGTCCGTTGAGCCGCTGCCGAGGCGGGTCAGCGCGTCGTTGAGGCGGTCCGAGTGGTCTGAAAAGAGCCCGTCGATCCCGGCGTCGAACAACTCGTCGAGGATTCGGGGGAACTGCGCGTCCCAGCCCAGCGCGTAGCGGTCGAAGCGATGGAACAAGGCGATCAGGCCACCGCTCCAGTCGCTGTGGTGCATGTTGAGCGCATCGATGCCGTCCCGACGCAGCCGCGCCGCCCGCCGTTCGGGACCTTCGCTGATCCGCTTCAGACGGGTGGAGTCCACCAATCTCACCCCTTCGGACAGGCCCCGCCAGCCCACCAGCACCTCGATGTCGGGATGGCAGAGCCACAGCTGCTCCTCCGCCCCCGCATCGCGGGCCAGCGCCACCAACGCCGGGGCCGCGGTCTCATCTTTCACATCCAGTGACAGCGGCAGGTCCACGCCCACGTCCCGGTAGAAGTCCTCGAGCGTCGGGATGTGGGGTGGGAGCTCGCGGCGCTTCATCGTGGCGATGGCCCGACGTCGCAGGCGGGTCCCGACCACCCCGTCATGGTCGAGCACGCACACCCCGTCCGCGGTGAGCCACACATCGCTCTCCAGTCCGGTCGCCCCCAGCCGCCGGGCCAGCTGAAATGCCTCGATGGTGTTCTCGGGAGCGTGGGCTCGGGCGCCACGGTGGGCGAAGCCGATGGGGGGGCGAAGCAAGGACGGGAGACGGGCCATCGCACCCCATACTGCTCGGCCCGGCGTTCCAGCGAAATTGCTCGATGGGCTTCATCGGCACACCCCACCCGGGTGAGTGGGCAATCCCGAGGATGCGCCTCAAGAGGGCGACGGGCGCCAGTCGATGACTTCTGCACGGCGCCAACGAATGCGCCGGTGGATCTTGAGCGGGCCACTGGGCCGGGGAGGACAACATGGCCACGATTCGGGCCAGCTGCGCCGAGTGCGGAGATGTGGAGCTCACGACCCGTGACGTGCGGGTGCGGGTCTGCACCTACGACAACCGGGGGACGTACTCCTTCCGTTGTCCACGTTGTCGCATGGTGGTGGTGAAGCCGGCCGAGCACCGCACCATCGAGCTGTTGGTGGCGTCCGGCGTGGAGATGTCCACCTGGGATCTCCCGGCCGAGCTCCGTGAGTTGCATCAGGGCGCACCGATCACCCACGACGATCTGTTGGACTTTCATCAGACGCTGTATGACGACGGGGCCTTCACTGCGGCGATGACCGGCTTGCTGTCGCGCGGTGAGAGCTGACAACAGGCACCAGTCCGCAGCGCTGGCTAGGTTGCAAACGTGGGTTGGGTAGCGATGGCAGCCGCGGTGCTGGTGCTGTTGACGGTGGCCATGTACCGAATCCATCGGTCCATGACAGGGCTGAGCCTCACGCTGGCCGCCGGGCGGGTCCCCATCCCGGTGCTGGTGACGCAGGCCGAAGCCGTGGGCCGCGGGTTCCGGGACCTCGACGAGCGGGCCCGTGAGGTGGCCCGGCAGCGGTTGAATCGTTGACGCCTGACGGCCCGGTCACCGCGTCCCGCTCGCCTCGGCACCTGGCCGAGACCATCCGGATCGGTGGGTAGGCTGACGCCATGTTCAATGTGACCGGTGGTGAACTGGTCATCATCTTCATGGCGGCGCTGGTGGTGTTGGGGCCGGAGAAGCTGCCCGAGGCGGCCCGCTTCGTCGGTCGCATGATGGCGCAGCTCCGTGAGGTTTCGCAGGGATTCCAAAAGGAGCTGCGCTCCGCCATGGACGAGGTGACCGAACCGGTCAACACGCTGCGCAATCCCACCCGCAACTACCTCAACGGCGCCGAGTTGCCCGACACCCGCGACAAGCCCAAGTCCGCCGAGATGGCGGCGGCCGCCGAGCGTGATGGAGACGTGGCCTTCGTGCCGTCGGTGCCCACCGTGCCCGAGCCGGTGGTCGACTGGGCCAACCCGCTGCCACCCACACCATCGATGCCCCCCTCGACAGCAGCGCCCCCCTCGACAGCAGCGCCCCCGACACCGCTGTCTCCGCCGAGCCACAGCGGGGCCGCGCCGCCGTTCGCCCCGCCGCAGGACTGGCCGTCGACACCGGCTGACCCCGGGGTTCACGAGGCCCGGTGAGCATCCTCGCAGGTGCGTTCAAAGGGGCTGGCGGGGCTGACGAGCTGGGCAGCATGAGCCTGATGGAGCACCTGCGGGAGCTCCGGACCCGGATCATCCGCTCCGTCCTGGCCGTCATGGCGATGGCGATTGTGGTGTGGTTCGTCTACCCCTACGCCATCGAGGTTCTGAAGGACCTGCTGAACACCAGTTGCCCGAAAGACGCTGACTGCAAGATCATTTCCACCTCGCCCATCAAGGGGCTGTCCACCCGCATGACGGTGTCAGCGTACGGGGGTGTGGGGCTGGCCCTGCCGTTGCTGTTGTGGCAACTCTGGCAATTTGTCACGCCCGGCCTGTACAAACGGGAAAAGCGGTTGGCGGCACCGTTCGTGTTGTGCTCGTTCGTGTTGTTCCTGATCGGGGTGGCGCTGGCCTGGCTGACGTTGCCCAAGGCCATCTACTTCCTGGCGCAGCTCGGCGGCGACGTTGATCAGTATTACAACGTCAACGAATACACCACGTTCGTGGTCAAGACCGCGGTCGGATTCGGCATCGGCTTCCAATTCCCCATGTTGCTGGTCTTCTTGCAACTGGTGGGCGTGGTCAACCACCACCATCTCGGTCGCTATCGCCGCCACGCGGCCGTGGGCATCGTGGTCGGGGCGGCGCTGATCACGCCCGGCGGTGACGTGTTCAGCCTGGTGGCGTTGTCCATCCCGATGTACATCCTCTACGAAGGCTCCATCCTGTTCGGCTGGATCCTGCAGCGTCGGCGCCGCCGTCGGGGCCGCGCCACCGACGCCACCGTGGGCTCGGACACCGTCAGTCAGAGCGGAGAGTGACCGAGCCCGGTGTCGGCTCATCCCGTGGCTTCGAGCTCGACCGCTTCCAACGGGAGGCCATCGAGGTGCTCGGGCGGGGGGCGTCGGTGCTGGTGGCGGCGCCCACCGGGTCGGGCAAGACGGTAGTCGCGGAGGAGGCCGTGAACCTGGCGTTGCAGGCCGGGCGACGTGTGTTCTACACCACCCCCATCAAGGCGTTGTCCAACCAGAAGTTCGCCGATCTCAGCCGGTTGCACGGCGCGGACCGGGTGGGTTTGCTGACCGGGGACAACACCATCAACGGTGATGCCCCGGTGGTGGTGATGACCACCGAGGTACTGCGCAACATGATCTACGCCGGCAATGAACTGCGTGATCTGGCCTACGTGGTCCTCGACGAGGTCCACTACCTCCAGGACGCCTATCGGGGCCCGGTTTGGGAGGAGGTCATCATCCACCTGCCGGCCCACGTCCGGTTGGTGTGTCTCAGCGCCACCGTGTCCAACGCCGATGAGCTGGTGGATTGGATCAGCCTGGTCCGGGATCGGGCCGAGGCGGTGGTGGAAACCGAGCGTCCCATCCACCTTGAGCACCTGTTCATGGCCACCGATCGGACCTCCGAGCACCTGCAGCTGCTGCCGGTCCTGGTGGATGGTCATCCCAACCCCGAAGGCGTCCGCTTCGACGCCACCGTCACCGGGCGCGGTCCGCGGGGTCGGCCCCGCACCCGTTTCGCCGCGCCCCGCCGGCCAGAGGTGGTCCAGGAATTGGCTGACCGGGATCTGCTGCCGGTGCTCTACTTCGTCTTCAGCCGGGCCGGCTGCGACGAGGCGGCCTCCACCTGTCTCAACGCCGGCCTGCGGTTGACCACGTTCGACGAGCGGGCCCGCATCCGGGCCATCCTGGCGGAACACGTCGCGGCGTTGGCCCCTGCTGATCTGGACGTGTTGGGGTTCGACCGCTTCGCCGCCGCGCTCGAGGCCGGTATCGCCTCCCACCACGCCGGCATGGTGCCCCCTTTCAAGGAGGCGGTCGAGCGCTGTTTCGTGGCCGGGCTGGTCAAAGCGGTGTTCGCCACCGAGACCTTGGCGTTGGGCATCAACATGCCGGCCCGCACGGTGGTCATCGAGAAGATGACCAAGTTCACCGGCGAACGTCACGAGTTCCTCACCGCGGGGGAGTACACGCAGCTCACCGGGCGAGCGGGGCGACGAGGCATCGACGACATCGGACGGGCGGTGGTGTTGTGGTCCCCCTTCGTCAGTTTCGAGGCGGTGGCGTCATTGGCCGCCAGCCGCAGCTTCTTCCTTCGCTCGGCGTTCCGGCCCACCTACAACATGGCCGCCAACCTGGTGCGCCGTTACCCGGAAGATGACGCGTACCGGCTGCTGAACCGCAGCTTCGCCCAGTACCAGGCCGATCGCAGCGTGGTGCAGTTGGAGCGGCGACGGGACGAGCGGCGGGCGGACATCGAGCGGCTGCACGGCACGGTCGATGTTGATCCGGCGCTGCTGCTGGAGTATCTGGCCCTGCGGCGGGCGGCTCGTGATGCCGGCACGCCCGACGCGGCCGCGCAGGGCGCCATCGAGCTGGCCGCCAGCCGCCTGCAGCCGGGCACCATCATCCAGCACGGCGGGGAGGCGGTGGTGGTGTTGTCAGTAGCCCAGCGCCGCGCCGGCACCCTGGTGCGGATCATCACCCCACGCCGCCGGGTGCTGTCACTGCAGGCCACGGACTTTCTGGACCCGCCGCAGCGACTGGGGTCGGTGGATCTGCCCCAACCCTTCCGGCCCCACCATCACGGTTTCCAGCAGGAGGTCGTGCGCCGTCTGACCCGGGCCAGGGTGCAGGTCCGACGGCGGGGCGACGCCTCGGCCCCGGCGGTGGACCCCGGACCGGGTGCCGACGCGGTGCGTGACCGCTGGGAGGCGGTCCGTGAGCATCCGCTGCACGACCATCCCGAACGGGAGGCGCTGTTGCGGCTCGCCCACCGCCTGTCCCGGCTGCAGGGCGAGCTGTCGGAGCTGTCGGGCCGCATCGAGGGCTCAACGGACACGGTGGCCATCCGCTTCGGCCGGTTGCTGGAGCTGCTGCGGCGATGGGGTCACGTCGAACGCTGGTCGTTGACCGACAAGGGCCTGTTGCTGGCCCGCTGCTACCACGAGAGCGACCTGCTGGTGGTGCAGTGCCTGACCGACGGCCTCCTCGATGGGGTGGACCCGCCCACAGTGGCGGCGCTGGTCTCCTGTTTCACCTACGAGCACCGCTCCCGCACCGTGGCCCCCAGCGCCTGGTTGCCCTCGGCCAACGCCCGGGAGCGCTACCGGTCCATGGTGCGCGTCGCTGATCGCCTCAACGCCGCCGAGGAGGATGCCGGTCTGCTCATCACCCGCACCCCTGACGCCACCTTCGCCCCCATCGCCCACGCCTGGGCCTCCGGCGGGGAGCTTGAGATGGTGTTGGGCGACGAGGAGCTCTCCGGCGGGGATTTCGTGCGCAACGTGAAACAGCTGATCGACCTGCTCCGCCAGCTTGGCGAGTTCGCCCCGCTCCCCGCCACCGCCGCCGCCGCCCGCCAGGCCGCCGACGCGCTCTATCGCGGGGTGGTGGCTGCATCCTCGGGCATCGACGAGGGACCTGGTGGCGTGAGGGCCGGCGGTGTGAGAACCGCTGGCGCGGTGGGCGGGCCTGCCGTGGCGGTGCCGCCGTCGGAGTCCCCGTGGGCCGGAGCGGCGGTGGAACGGACCGCGTCGGCAGGGGCTGGTTCACGAGAGGGTGACCGAGCGGCCCCTCCGGGCGATCGGGCGCCGAAAGGAGCGTGTGCGCCCGTTGGAAGGGGCGGTGCCGCCAACGCCGGGCCGACGCGCGGCGGCGCCGGTGCCGGTCCCCGTCGGGGTGGGCGCAAGAGGCCGCGTTGAGCATCGAGCGGGGTCGGTCCTGGGGCACCAACGCAGCCCTGGAGGCCGGTTCGCCGGTGGTCAGCAGCGATGCCGAGCTACGCCACCTGGTGGAACAGGCCCGACGGGAGGGCCGATCACCGGGCACCGTGGGGCTGGTGGGCGGTGACCTCTGCGCCACGCTGGGCGGGCCCGGGGACCCCGACCGGCTCTGGGGTCCGTCGGCCCTGCTGGTGCCCATCGACGTGGTGCGGGTGGTGCTCGATGGTGATGTCGGTCATTGGTTCGTGGCCCACCTGGTTGCCCACTGTCGGGGCTGGGCCGGCCAGGCCGCGGTGGCGATGAACGCGGAGTCGCTGGGTCCGCTGCGTCTCGGTCCGCGGGCCCACCCCAACGATGGCCTGGTCGACGTGACGGTGGGCGAGTTGGCCTGGCGGGAGCGTCTGGAAGCTCGCCGGCGGGCCCGTACCGGCGACCACCTGCCCCACCCGTCCCTGCGGGTGCAGCGCGCCGCTCAGGTGGTGATCCACTTCGAGCGGCGCACCCCGGTCTGGCTGGATGGTGTGGCGGTGGGCCGGGCCCGGACCCTGGCGCTCGACGTGGAGCCCGACGCCCTGCACGTAGTGGTCTGAACAAGCATGTCGGTCTGAACACGCATGTCGGTCTGAACAAGCATGTTGGTTTGAACAACGGCGGACCGGGGTGGTGCACCCACCATCCGCTTCGCGCCAAGGGCGGGGCCTCTAACCTGCGGGGGTGGGCTTCTACGTCGCTGAGGACTTCACGTCCGAGGAGCGCGACATCCTGCGGCGCTATTTCACCAACCTCGACGGCCCGGTTTTCGCGTTGGTCAACCTGCCCGAGGTGGTCAAGGGGGCCCTTTTCGCCCGCTATTCCCGCTCCACGAAGAGCCTGCGCCGGCTGTTCCTCGACGAGTTCGTCGGCGAGCTCGACATCTCCGGGGACCACGGCATCGACGCCACGGTGGGGGTCAAACGGGCTGAGGAGCTGTACGAGCGGGTGTTCCTGGAGTACGGGGACGATTCGGTGGCGCAGCTGGGCGGGGTTCACCTGGCCTGCGAACAGGCGTCGAACCTGCTGACCAAGCAGCTCGAATGGGGTCGGCTGATGTCCTACCTCGAGCAGTCCACCCGCTACATCGCCTACGACGCCCGGCTCGGCGGCCGGTACCGCTACCACCGGGACCCCGCGGTGCTGCGCTCGGAGCTGGCCACCCGCTACGTGGGGGACATGGACCGGCTCTTCGAGAGTTATAGCGAGATGTTGGCGCCGTTGCAGGAGCACTTTCGGGTCCTGATCCCCAAAGCCCCGAACGATTCGGATTTCGTCTATCGCAACGCCGTCAAGGCCAAGGCGCTGGATGCGGTGCGAGGGGTGCTGCCGGCCGGGTCGCTGTCCAACGTCGGCATCTACGGCAGCGGCCAGGCCTACGAGGCGCTGATCCTGCGGCTGCGGGCCAACCCCCTGCCCGAGGCCCGCAGCTACGCCGAGCTGATGATGGACGAGTTGCGCAAGGTCATCCCCAGCTTCGTGCGTCGTCTCGATCTGGCCGAGCGGGGCGGGGTCTGGGCCGAGTACCTGGCTGCCACCCGCACCGACACCGAGACGCTGGCCCAGAGGCTGTTCCCCACGCCAACCGCGGCGGACGTCGAAACCGGTTCCACCGTCACCCTGGTGGACTTCGACCCCGACGGCGAGGACAAGGTGCTCGCCGCCATGCTCTACCCCTATGTCGATCGCCCCGACGCCGACCTGCGCCATCAGGTGGCCAGCCTCAGCGCGGCGGAGCGGGTGGACCTCGTGAGGGCCTATTGCGGGGAGCGCACCAACCGCAGGCATCGACCCGGCCGGGCGCTGGAAGCCACCGACTACCGATTCGACGTGCTGGCGGACTACGGCGCCTTCCGGGACCTGCAACGACACCGGATGCTGACCATCGAGTGGCAGCCGTTGACCCCCCGCCATGGTTTCGTGCGACCGGAGGCGTTGACCGAAGCCGGTTTGGCCGATCAGTTCGATACCGCCATGGCCCGTTCCGCGGACCTCCACGATGCGCTGGCCCACTCCTTCCCCCGCCAAGCCGGGTACGCGGTGTCCCTGGCGTACCGGTTGCGCTTCGTGCTTCAACTCAACGCCCGCGCTGCCATGCACCTCTTGGAGCTGCGATCAGCGCCCCAGGGTCACCCCAGCTACCGTCGAATCGCCCAACAGATGCACCGCCTCATCGCCGAACAGGCCGGTCACCACGCCGTTGCGGAGATGATGCGCTTCGTGGACCACAGCGACGAAGCGGACCTTGAGCGCCTCGACGCTGAACGCCGCGCCGATGACCGACGACGGGCGTAGCTGACGAATCGTCACGGCGGTCGCCTCCCGTCCTTCAAGCTGACGAGCAAAGCGGTCGATACAAGCGGAAGTGTGCTTTTTCGCCCGGCTGGGCCTGGTTGGAAGCGTTGGGCGGCATTTCCGGGGTCGGACGCCATGCACTCGACGGCGCATGCTCAGGTGGACGGCGATGATGGCCCTGCTGCCGACCTTGAGCTTGGTGACCGGCGGCGCTTCGTGGCTGCCGGTTGGAGCCGAGGTCGCCGGCGATGATTCGGCGGAAAGCTACGTCGTGCAAGCGGGGGACACGCTGTATGGCATCGCCCGACGCCACGGCCGTGACGTTGCGACGTTGGTGGCGCTGAACGCCTTGTCCGATCCCTCCCACATCCTGCCCGGCCAGGTCCTGCTGCTGACGCGGACCGCGGCCGGCCAAGGGGGCTCCGTGCAGTACACGGTGGCGGCCGGGGACACGCTGTACGGGATCGCCCATCGCTTCTCCGTCTCGGTGCAAGCGTTGTTGGAGGCCAACCGCTTGGCCAACCCCAACCTCCTCCAGATCGGTCAGGTGCTGAAGATACCGTCTGGTACGTCTGTTCCTGTTCCTGTTCCTGCTCCTGCTCCTGTTCCTGTACCGGCGGCGGTGGGTCCCGCTGGGTCAGGGGCCGCGCTACCGACGTCGCTGTTCGGGCGAGCAGCCACCGATCCGGCCCGGCTGGTGCTCGTCGCATCGTTTGATCGATGGGCCGAGCACTCTCGCATCGACCGGAACCTGTTGAAGGGTCTGGCCTACGTGGAGTCCTCGTGGCGGGTCGACGCTGTCTCCGGAGCCGGGGCGGTGGGCGTCGGCCAATTGATGCCGGCCACCAGCGCGTGGATTACCAGCTCTCTCATCGGGGACCCGACCCTCGATCCCCAACGCGCCGACGACAACATCCGCATGTCAGCCCGCTACCTGCGCTACCTCATCGACGAGCTCGACGTGGAAGACATGGCCATCGGCGCGTATTACCAGGGGATCGGCTCGGTGCAGCGCGACGGCATGGGCGCAGGCACGGTGCAGTACATCGCCCGGGTGAGGGCTGCCCAGTCGGCGTTTCTCGTTGAGTGAGCGCCCCCGACCACGGAGGGGACCGCGCCGATAACATGAGCCGCGGTGTCCGACCCGGCAGAACCTTCCGCTGACAGTTCCCGATCGACCAAGGATTGGCTGGTCGACCTGTGCCTCTACGCACCCATCGGGTTCGCCCTTGACGCCAGCCGCTATCTGCCGGAATTCGCCAGCAAAGGCCGTGACCAAGTGGCCGCGGCCCGCTTCCTCGGTCGTTTCGCGGTGCAGCGCCTTGAATCCTCACTGGGGCCGCTCGGGCCGCTCCTGAAGTCCGTCATCGGTACCCCAACGCCGCCTCCGCAAGCCCGGGCATCGTCGGAGCCACCCGCAGCAACGCACGCGGCCGATCCTCCCGCTCCGGCTGACCCGGTCGATCCGCCTGCCACAACGGACCCGGTCGATCCACCGGCTGCTGCGGAGCCCGTCGCCGGAGGTCAGGATGCGACCCGGCCACGCGCTGCCGCCGCCCCATCCTCGGCCGCGGCACCGAAAGCCCCCCGCGCTCCACGCCCGGCGAGCACCGGTCGCCCCGCGGCAGCAGGTGGCCCTGCCTCCTCCGCCCCCAGGGCAGCCACCGGCGCGAGCCGCCCCCGCAAGGCACCCGCCAGCACGGTGCGGCGCGCCCCCGGACCGGCGCCGAAACCACTCGGGATGGAGACGCAGACCGGGACGCTGTCGATACCGGCGGAGGAGAGCCTGGCCATCGAGGGCTATGACAGTTTGGCGGCGTCACACGTCCTGCCCCGGCTCGTCTCGCTGGGCGCCGCAGAGTTGCAAGCCATCGCCCTCTACGAGCGTGACCACCGGGCCCGGCGCACCATCCTCAACCGGGTGGCCCAGCTGCTGGCCAAGGGCTGAGTTCCACCTTGGAGTCCAGCCGCCCGGCGACCCCCCAGGACGTCGACCGCCTCCTGGAGTTGGCCGAGCTGGCGCGCCGTGAGCTGATCACGGAGCGGGGCGGCAGCTTGTGGGCCCAGCGCGAGAGCCCGCCCCAGCCCCGCCGGAGCGAGCTGTTGGACGCCATGACCGACACCCACAGCTGCCTGCTGGTGGGCTGCGTGGACCGTTATCCGGCGGGCTTCGGTCTGATCCGCCAGGAAACGCTCCGCAACGGGGACAAACTGGGGGTCGTGAGTGACATCTATGTGGAGCCGGGGTTCCGTGGTGTCTCCGTGGGGGAGGCGGTCATGGTCGACCTTTTGGCCTGGGCCCGGGAGCGGGGCTGCATCGGGGTGGACAGTCTCGTGCTTCCCGGTATGCGCGACAGCAAGAACTTCTTCGAGCGTTTCACCATGAAGGCCCGGGCGCTGATCGTGCACCACGCGTTCGAGGACCCCGGCCCGACCCACGGTACGCCGGCTGCCGAGCCGATCGATGATGAACCGCCGTCCTGAGCTGGCCGTGGGCGCGGTCATCATCGATGACGATCAACTGCTGTTGATCCGGCGGGCCACCGAACCGGCGGTCGGTCGTTGGAGCTTGCCCGGCGGACGGGTCGAATGGGGTGAGACGTTGGCGCACGCCCTGGTTCGGGAGGTGTTCGAGGAAACCGGGGTGGACTGCGTGGTGGGCGAGCTCATCGGGTGGGTCGAGAGGATCTCCGCTGATCACCACTTCGTGATCTTCGACTTCGAAGCCCATCCGCTGTCCGATGCGGATCCGGTGGCGGGGGACGATGCTTCCGAGGCGGTCTGGGTCCCGTTGGTCGACGTGCCGGAGCTGGACCTGGTGGCCGGGTTGTTGGACTTTTTGGCCGACCACGACATCGTCGAGACCCTCTGACCGGCATCGTCCCGCAATCCCCATCGCGCCGGGAGGGCCCTTGTGGGCGGTAGCCTGCTGAGCGTGCAGGACGGCGCGGGCCGGCTGAAATGCCCTTACTGTGAGGCTTACGGCGCGTCTCGGTTGTATTTGGCAACCGTTCGGCTCGACTCGTGCGAGTGCTTGGAATGTGGCGCCCGCTGGGACGAGGAACCTGTCACCGGCCAGTTCCGGGGTCGTGGCACGCGTCAGAGCGTGGTCGACGGCCGGTCCTGACCCCCCGGCCACGGCCACCTCGTCACACGCTGGGGTCTGGCGCGATCTGCCGGTGGCGTCCGTCGAGCCTTCGGTGTCGGTTTGGGCTCAGGTGTCGGTTTGGGCTCAGGCCTCGCCGACCTCGGGCGTGTCCGCCACGGCGCTGCCGTCTGGCATCTCAGCGGTGGGGGCGGGCGCGGCTGATGATTCGAGCGCGGGATCCGCGACCTCGGCCTCGGAGCCGGCCGTGTCAGCACCGCCAGCGGCGAGCTCGACGGTCGGGTCGCTCGTCTGCCCATGCTCGGCAACAACGTCACTGACGATGTCAACGGCGGTGTCGGCGGTGTCGGCGGCGGCACTGGTGTCGAAACTGGCGGAATCGGAGGCCTCTGCAGAGGGGGCCGGCAGTCCGCTGGATGGGCCGGGTCCGGGTGGCGGGATGGGTCGACCAGCGGGTCGGGTGCGACGAGTCCGACCGATGGGTGGGGCCGGTTCCGGCGCCAACCCGAACAGGGCGGCGATGACCGGCAAGCGGGACGCGCTGCGGCGGACCGCGGTGACCAATTCCTCCGGCCGGGCCTCGGGCACACTGATGGGGGTCACGCTGGTCCGGACGGGGGAGAAGGACAGCGCATCGAGCAGCACCGCCCAACGATCGGCGGTGACCTCTGCGTTGAGCGCCTCGCTGGTCTGGGTGGCCAGAGTGGCGGCGAGCTCGGCGGGAAGGGGCGCGCCGGCCTTGGGGGGGCGAGAACTGCGCCGCAGCGCGGCCACAACCCGCCCGCCGGCCACCAGCTCGGCCAGTTCCAGCAGCCACTTGGCGTGTTCTTCCTCGACCCGACGGTTGAGCGCCTCTCGTAGCTGGGTGGCCAGGGCGCGGGTTTCGTCGTCACGGGCGGCGCTGTCAGCAGCCACAACCACGGAGCGCAGATCCCGCAGATCGAGCTCTTCGACATCCGCCAGGGCGCCCTCGGCCCGGTCACGCCACTCCGCGGTGCGGACCTGAGGCCACAACCGGTCTGCCAGGGTCAACAGCGGTGCCGGGTCAATGGCGGGCAGGCTTTCCGCCTTGGCCTGCTCGTTCTGCTTCTCCAGCGCGGTGCGCACGGCCGGCACGCCGCCGCGGAACAGTTCCTCGGCGATGGGCCGGTGCTCCTCGGGCAACTGGTTGATGAGCTCGTTGCGATGGGTGCGCAGTGCCCGCAGGCGCTTGGCTTTGGGACGGGCCTCGACCGGGGGGCGCCGCTCGAAGGAGGGCCGGTCCCGATCCCCAGACTCACGGGCACCGCGAGCGCCATCACGGGGGCCGCGATTCTCACCGGGTCGCTCGAATCGGCCGGCGGGTCGGGCTCCGGGGCCACCTGGCCGACCTCCCGGGCCCCCTGGCCTTCCTCCCGGGCCCCCTGGACGGCCCCCTGGTGCCCGGTCCGGGCGGTCGCCGCGATCCCCGCGGGGGCCACGATCGTCCCGTCCCCGCCGGACGAGCGTGCTGGTAACCAGCGGCTCGTCATCACGCTGGCCGCCGCTGATCTGCAGGCGCTGGGGCTCGCTGCGGGGCCCCTTGGGCGGGGTCACGGCGGTGACCACCATGCCGTCGAGATCGATTTCGACCTCGGCCTTGAGCACCATTCCCAGGCTGGCATCACCGGGCAGCAGCCCGGCATCCACCGTTCCCCTTGGCTCCCGGGCGCCGGCAGCTCGCCAGGTCCAAGTGCCGTCATCACGACGGCTCGTCAACTCGACATCAATGCGGCGCGGCATGGCAGGGCAGGGTAGTACGCCGGCCGACCCCGGCCCATCTGAGCCGGCCGGCTGGGCGGGCCTGAGGCGCCGCGGAACTAGGGCAGGGCGGTCAGAACGTCGACCCCGGTGGCGGTGACCAGCACCGTGTGCTCGAACTGGGCCGAACGTCCACCGTCGATGGTGACCGCGGTCCAACCGTCGTCCCAGAACTCCTCGCGGTGGTCACCCTCAGTGATCATGGGTTCGATGGTGAACGTCATGCCCACCTCCATCAGCCGTTTGGCCCGCCCGGTGTAAAAATGCGGCACCTCGACATCGGTGTGGAATTGCTCGCCGATGCCGTGACCCACGAAGGTGCGGACCACCCCCAGCTTGTGGGCGTGGGCGTGGTCCTCAATGGCCCGTCCGATGTCGGAGATGGGTCGACCGGGCCGCACCGCAGCGATGCCCAGCTCGGTGCACTCCCGGGTCACCTGCACCAACCGGCGCCCGGCGGCGTCCACCTCGCCCACGTAGAACGTGGCGTTGCAGTCCCCGTGGACACCCTCCCGATACACCGTCACGTCGAGGTTGACGATGTCCCCGTTGCGCAACACCCGGGAGTCTGGGATGCCATGGCAGATGACCTCGTTGACCGAGCTGCAGATGGCCTTGGGAAACCCGCTGTAGTTGAGCGGGCTGGGATAGGCCCGAGCCGCCACGATCAGGTCATGGGCCAGGATGTCCAGTTCCTCCGTGGTCACCCCGGGCGCCACCGCCGATCCCACGTCACGCAGTACTTCGGCTGCGAGCCGGCAGCTGCGCCGCATACGATCGATCACGTCAGGAGACTTCACCGGGTTCTCCTTGCGCCGACTCCGCACCCCACTGAGCGCGTAGTCGGGCCTCTCGATACCCTCGGGTACGGACCGCATTGGTGTGACCTTGCCCGGCCGTACCCGGTTGGAGGACATCCTGGGGAGCTTCAACGACACGGCATGCGACCTTCCCGCGATCGATCAAGTGACCAGCCTAGTTGGGGGCTGTTCTTCCAAGGGGGTGTGGCGGTGGTGTGGGAGTGGTGTTGGTGTGTTCGGTTGCTGGGCGGCCGGGCCGGGTGTGGGGTTTGGCGGGTGGGGTTGGCTGTTGGGGTGGGTTGGCTGGAGGGGTTGGCCGGGTCGGTTGGGTTGGCGGCTTCGGTTGGGTTGGCTCGGGGGGTTGGCGGTTTGGCGGGTGGGGTTGGCCGGGTCGGTTGGGTTGGCGGGTGGGGTTGGCGGTTTCGGGTGGGTTGGCTGGGGCGCTGTTCTTGAACGGGGGGCTGCGCCCCCCGGCGGCGCTGAGAGCGCCTCCCCCCATCGGGCGAGCTTGGTCCGGTGGACGGATCGGTCGGCTGGCGCCTCCCTGGCGGCGCTCGGGCGGGGCCCCTACCCCACCCTCGGGGCCCGGCCCGACGCGGAGGCCTGGTGTGATTGCCCGATCTTGAGGGCGGGCTGTCCTAGGCGGGTTTGGTGTTGCCGGCGGGGTTGGTGTCGTGGGTAGTGAGCGGATGACGGCCGGCGCTGGCGCCGCACTGAGACCTGGGGAGCGGTGCTTGCACGGCGGGTGGCGGCGTCAGGTCGGCGCGCGAGCGCCAGCGAGCCGCCGACACTCAGCGAGCGACAGCGAGCTGAGCAACAAGCATGTGCAAACAGGCCGTTTCACGGGGGTTTGATCCTGAGCGCCAGGTTGGTGTCGTGGGCAGTGAGCGGATGACGGCCGGCGCTGGCGCCGCACTGAGACCTGGGGAGCGGTGCTTGCACGGCGGGTGGCGGCGTCAGGTCGGCGCGCGAGCGCCAGCGAGCCGCCGACACTCAGCGAGCGACAGCGAGCTGAGCAACAAGCACGAGCACAATTACGGGACGGCGCGGGCGAACTGTCGCAGGGCGGCTTGGGCGGGGTGGCTGGCGACGGCGTGGCGGAGTTGAGCCGCGGTGGCGTCTAGGTAACGGCGGGTGGTTTCCAGGCTGGAGTGGCCGAGCAGCTCCTGCAGTTCCACCACGTGCACGCCGTGGTCCAAGGCGGTCGTGGCGAAGGTGTGTCGCAGGGCGTGCACCAGCGCTCCCTCTGGGATGCGGGCCCTGATGCCGGCCCGGCGGTAGAGCTTGTCGACCAGATACTCGACCTGTTGGCGGGTGAAGCGGCCGCCGGTATCGGTTCGCACGAACAGCGGTTGACGGGGATCGTCGAATCGGTGCGCCGCGAACCGATCCCGCCGCTGCAAAAGGTAACGGGTGAGGAGATCCTCGAGGACGTCCTCGATGGGAACCGTGCGGACCTTGTTGCCCTTGCCCAGCACGTTGAGGCGGCGGGCTCCGGCTGGGCCGCTCACCGAGCCGAGGTCAAGGTCGACGGCCTCCGACAGGCGGATCCCGGTGACCAGGAACGTGGCCACCAAGGCAACGTCGCGGGAGGGCCAGGGGTGACGAGAGGTCGGATCCTCCTCCGAGGCCGCTTTGAGCAGCAGGCCGGCCACGTCCTCGCCGGGGATGGCCTTGGGTTTGCCGCGGCTGGGGCGGGGCGGCGTGATGGCGGACATGGGGTTGGTGGCCACCACCTCCTCCAACACCAGGTGCTCGAAAAACCCGTTCCAGGCGCTCCAGGCCCGCCGGATCGATGCCGCCGCGTGGTCTTCGGCCCACAAAGCGAACGCTCCGCGGAAGGCTGGTCGACTCAACTCGGCGATGACGAGGGCCGACAGGTCCTCACCGTGACCACACAAGGTGCAGAGTCGACGGCCGACGCCTTCCAGATCGCGGCGATAGGCGGCCACGGTGTGTGGCGACGGCTTGCGCACGGCCAGGTGTTGCAGGAACCGACCAACCCACTCCGTGAACCTGTACTCACTGTCCGGCACGGCTGCGCAGCGTAGGGCTGTGACCGTTCCTGGCGGTGGATGGTATGGCGGGCCGGGGTTCTTCGAGCCTTCGTCGGGGTGGCGGCGGGGCTCTCGACCTACATCGGTTCGAGCAGCGTCAGCTCTCGGGGCTCCTCCGGGGCGGGTGGATTCACCTCCGGGTCTACGGGGGAGCGCTGGCCGACCCAGCCGATGACCAGCCCTGTTGCGATACCCGCCAGCACGGTGGTGGTCACCCAGGCGGAGTGCAGCACCACCGCGCCGGCCAGCAGGAGCACCACCGAGGCGAACAGTCCGAAGACCATGCCGACAACGGCGCCGAAGGCCGGACGACCGCGGGGCTGCCATCGAGCAGGCGGACGACTGGTCCTCCTGTGAGCGGATCGGCCGTTGCCTGCGGAGGAAGACCCGGCCGATCGGCGATGCAGCGCTGACCACGGGTCGTGACGATGGCTGGGCGCGGCACCGGCGCGGGCCAGCAGCCAGGCCGCTCCCACCAGCAGCGCCACCGCCACCGGCCGCAAGAAGGACCCGAAGGTGGAACCCGCAAGCTGCACCGTGAGCGCACCGACGCACCGGCGCCCGGGCTCGGTGTGCTCGGCTCGCACCCGAAGTGTGACCCCAGTGGGCGCCCAGCGCGCCGGCAGGTTGTAGCGGTAGAAGCCGTCCTCGGACCGATTCGACCCGGTTTCGCTCCAGCGGGCCACGCTGACCAACCCGAACGGCGGTGGCAGATCCAGGCCAACCCGACCCTCCAGCGGGCGACTGCCGGGGTCCGTCACGTCCGACAGCACCGCGGTGTACGCGATGACGGCCGCCGGTGGGACTTGATACACGCCGCCGGACACGGACGGATCCACCGTCACGTCGCTGGGGGAGAGGCGGGCCTGCACCTGGCAGGGACCGTCCAACGAAGCCGGCAGCGGCCCCCGAAGCGACGATCGCCATCCGCCGACGCCCGCTGTCACGCCGACCAGGGTCACGAGCAGGATCGTCAGGCCCCATACCGAGGTCACCGCCCGTCGCATCGCTGACCCAGGGTAGGCGGCCAGCGGATGACATCCTCCCGCCCAGTCCTCTCGAGCTCCGGCGATAGGGTCGGGCGGTGCGCTCCTTCGACCTGATCATCGTCGGCACCGGCTCAGGCAACAGCATCCCCGAGGCGTTCGAGGACTGGAACGTGGCCCTCGTTGAAAAGGACGTGTTCGGCGGCACCTGCCTCAACCGGGGGTGCATCCCGTCCAAGATGTTCATCTACGCCGCCGATCAGGCCGCCGGATTCGCCGAGGCCGAGAAGCTGGGCGTGTACGGGCATCTCGACCGGGTGGACTGGCCGGCCATGGTGGCCCGGGTGTTCGGCCGCATTGATTCGATCGCCGCCGGGGGAGAGGACTACCGCACCAACCGCTGCCCCAACATCACGGTGTTCCGGGGCGAGGGCCGCTTCGTGGGCCACAAGGTCATCGAGGTCAACGGCGAGCGGATCACCGCGCCGCAGATCCTGTTGGCCGCCGGCGCCCGACCGCACCTCCCGGAGGAGATCGCCGGGCTGGCGCAGGTGCCATTCCACACGTCTGACACCATGATGCGCATCGAGGCCCTGCCCGAGCGGATGATCGTGCTGGGCGGGGGATACATCGGCGCCGAGTTGGGTCATGTGTTCGGCAGCTTCGGCACCAAGGTCGATTTCGTGCTGCGGTCCTCGATGATGCTGCGCGAGACAGACGATGACGTGTCCCACCGCGCCACCCATCTCTACGGTGAACGGTTTGGGATCCACCCCAACTGCCGTGATGTGTCGTTGTCAACCGGGCCCGGGGGAGCGGGCGTGGTGTTGGAGGCGACCACCGGCGGCGAGCGGCTACGACTGGAGGGCGACGTGCTGCTGGTGGCCACCGGGCGAACCCCCAACGGGGACCGGTTGAACGTGGCGGCCTCAGGCATCGACACCGATCGGTCCGGCGCCAGGGTGCTGAGCGACCCCCACCTGCGCACCAACGTGGAGGGGATCTGGGCCCTGGGCGATCTCACCAATGAGATGCAGCTCAAACATTTGGCCAACGCCGAGGGCCGCATCGTCTTTCACAACGTGGCCCACCATGACCAGCCCGACCAGTGGCGATCAATCGACCGGACATTGGTGCCCTACGCGGTGTTCGGGCACCCGCAGATCGCCGGGGTGGGCCTCACCGAACGCGCCGCCCACAGCGCCGGGTTGCCCTATCTGGTTTCGACAAAGGACTATGGCGGTACCGCCTACGGGTGGGCAATGGAGGATTCGACGAGTTTCTGCAAGTTGGTGGCGCATCGCGAAACCCGCCAACTGTTGGGCGCCCATCTCATCGGCCCACAGGCATCCGCGTTGATTCAACCCTTGATACAGGGCATGCGTTTCGGGCAGACCGTGGACCAGATGGCACACGACGTGTGGTACATCCATCCGGCGCTGACCGAGGTCATCGAAAACGCCCTGTTGGATCTCTGAAGGCTGTGGAGTTCTTACACGGACCGGTCCGCTCCAGCGCCCGGCTGCGGTCGTTGTTGGCCGCACCCGAGCCGTTGCTGGCGGCGGGTGCCTATGACGCATTGTCGGCCCGGCTGGTGGAACTGGCTGGGTTCGAGGCGGTTTACATGACCGGCTTCGGTGCGTCGGCGTCGTTGTTGGGCCGGCCCGATGTCGGATTGTTGAGCGGCAGTGAGATGGCCGCGCACGCCGCTCGTTTGTGCGCCGCGGTCGGGGTGCCGGTCATAGCGGACGCCGACACCGGGTACGGCAACCCGCTCAACGTGATCCGCACGGTGCAGGACTACGAGCGGGCCGGGGTGGCGGCGTTGCATCTGGAGGATCAGGCCAGCCCCAAGAAGTGCGGGCATCTGGCCGGCAAGGTGCTGGTCCCGGCCCAAGAACACGCGGCGCGGATCCGGGCCGCCTGCGCCGCACGCATCGATCCCGATCTGGTCATCATCGCCCGCACCGACGCCCGGGCGGTTGAGGGCTTGACGCCGGCGCTGGACCGTGCCCGCCGTTACGCGGACGCCGGTGCCGACGTTCTGTTCGTCGAGGCGCCCCAAAGCCTTGACGAGATCGCTGAGGTGACGCGGGTGCTGGCCGGGTACCCGCTGTTGTTCAATTGGGTCGAGGGTGGCCGCACGCCGGCGGTGTCACTGGAGCAACTGCGTTCGTTCGGCTTCGCGGTGGTCATCTTCCCGGTGGCGGCGTTGCTGAGCGCATCCCGGGCCATCCGGACCACCCTGGCGTCGATCCGCGCCACTGGCACCAGCCAGGCGGTGGTGGCCGCGGGTCAACTGGACGGTTTCGAAGAGTTCGTCGAGATGATGGGCCTGCCTGAGATCTACGACCTGGAGGATCGCTTCAAGAGCTGATCTCCGTCTCAGATCAGATGGCGCCGGTGAAGACATCGATCACCAGCCGGGTAGGCCCGGTCAACGCGAACGCACGGAACGCTCGCTGTTGATCAAGGCCGATGACGATGACCACCGCCGCCTCGAAGTCTTCAATCAGCTGCACCTGCTCGATGGCGGTGAACCCCCCCGGCAGCAGCGGCTCACGACCGACCGTCGGAGCTCCGGTCTCGGTGTGGGCGTTGGCGGTGCCCATCCGAACCCGCAGAAAGCTGTTCCCGGCCACGTCGACTGCTTGGCCAGACGGATCGACAAAGGGAGGGGAGGATATCTCCACCTCATACTGTGGCAGAGCGGTACCAGAAAACTCCAACACCGTGCGTTCGAAGCAGTCATGGCGACCCATCCGGATGACCATCAGCAGCGCGGCCTCAGCCGGCATGGCCTCCCGCTCCTGGGGGTCTTCGCTGAACTGTGTCGCGTCACAGCTCGCGGTGAGCGTGTCTGAGGACCGTGGAGGACCGGTCGCTGGATCTGACGTACCCGGAGGTATGGACGTACCAGCCGGCATGTCGGAGGGTCCGGTGGCGGTGGAAAGGGCGGCCCCGGTGTCCACCGTTGGAGCGCCGAGAACGTCCTCATCTCGACCGCTTACACAGCCAGAAGCCCCGACCAGTAGGGCAAGCGCGGCCAAACCCAACCGCCGAGCGATGCGGATCATGGGTGGCACCGTAACCACCTGAACCGACGCCGGCGTAGGGTCACAGGACCATGCGGTTCGTGTCCGACGGCCCTGAGCGCAGCGCGGCGGCGTTGGTGAGGGAGCGCGCTCGATAGGGTTCGGGGTCGTGGACTTCGAGCTTTCTGACGAGCACAAGCTGTTTCGGGACACCCTGCGGGCCTTCGTGAACCGGGACATCAAGCCCGTCGCCCGGGACTGGGAACATGCCGGGCGGTATCCCACGGAGATCGTGGCCACGATGGGCCAGATGGGGCTGTTCGGGCTGACCATATCCGAGGACTACGGCGGGATGGGCGCCGACCTGATCAGCTTGGCCATCGCCTTCGAGGAGATCTCCCGGGGTTGGATGGGCATCGCCGGTATTCTCGGTAGCCACAGCTTGGCCTGCAAGATGATCGGCCGGTGGGGCACTGAGGAACAGAAGCAGCGCTACCTGCCCGGTCTGGCCACGGGGGAGCGGCGCACCTGCATCGCCCTCACCGAACCCGACGCCGGCTCGGACCTGCAATCCATCACCACCCGGGCCATCCGTGACGGCGACGAGTACATCCTCAACGGCACCAAGACCTGGATCACCAACGCCCGCTTCGCCAACCCCATGCCGGTGTTATGCAAGACCGACCCCACCCTGCAGCCGCGCCATCGCGGCATGAGCGTGCTGCTGGTGGACGCCGCCACCCCCGGGTTCACGGTGCTGCGGGACCTCGGCAAGCTGGGCTACAAGGGTCCCGAGAGCTGCGAGGTGGTGTTCGAGGACTGCCGGGTCCCCGCCGGCAACCTGCTGGGCGGGGAGGAGGGCCGGGGCATGGTGCAGGTGCTGGGGGCGCTCGAGGTGGGCCGCATCAACGTCGCCGCCCGGGCCGTGGGCGTGTCCCAGGCCAGCTATGACCAGGCGTTGGCCTATTCCCAGCAACGCCACGCCTTCGGTCAGCCCATCTCGGGGTTCCAGGCGGTGCAGCACAAGCTGGCCGACATGGCCACGGAGATCCAGGCCGCCCGGCTGCTCACCTGGTGGGCGGCGTGGCGGGCGGACCGTTCGGAGCGGGCGGACACCGAAACCGGCATGGCCAAGCTGTTCGCCTCGGAACTGGCATTGCGGGCCTCCCTCGACGCCATGCGCATCCACGGCGGCTACGGCTACTCAACGGAGTTCGAAGTGGAACGGTTCTACCGGGATGCGCCGCTCATGGCCATCGGGGAGGGCACCAGCGACATCCTCAAGGGGGTCATCGCCCGGTCACTGTTGACGGGGTTCTCCGCCGACTGAGCTTCACTGTCACAGGGCCTGAGGAGACTGGCGGCATCCGCAACGCAGCCCGCCCGGGAGCCCCCATGCACCGCTTCACCGTCACCCTCAACACCGGAGAGACCGTCACCGTGGAGGGGGTGGACGCGTATCAGCCCGAGGGCCCCCTCACCACGTTCTTCGCCACCGGCTCCAGCCGCCAGACCATTGACTCGTGGTCAACCCGCCTGGCCAGTTTCCGTACCGCTGACATCGTCTGCATCCTGCGCGTCCCTGACGTCGAGGCCCGCCAGCCGCACCGTCCGCAAGCGGTCACCACCAGGACCCCACGCTGCACGACGGCCTCCAGCGCCGCCTGACGCCGCCCGTTTCCCGGCCAAGGTCCGATACGCCGTCGACTTCACGTTGAGCCTGGCGACGACGCGACTGCTCGAACGCAACGGCGCCATGCCAGAGCGCACGCTCCGATCCATCCGCCAGGTGCTACGCCGTATCACGTGATGTCGCGTGATGGGGGCCGCCGGTAGTTCTGCATAATCTCGGTTATGCAAAGGAGTTCACGGTGGCCGCTTCCCGTTCTCGGACGCTCCACCGGTCACCTGCCAGCGAGCACGGCGCGGTACAGGGCGACGTACCGCTCGGCCATGACCGCGACGCTGAAGCGGGCCACAGTGGCGGACCGGATGGCCCGGCGGTCGAGATCCGCCACCTTCCCCACCGCCTCGACCGCTTCGTCCGCTGAGCCGACCAGGAAACCGCTGGACCCGTGCTCGATGAGCTCTGGCATCGATCCCCGGTGGTGGGCGATGACCGGTGTGCCACAGGCCATGGCCTCCACCACGCTGAAGCCGAACGGTTCATCGAAATCGACCAGGTGGAGCAATGCGTGAGCCGACCCGAGCGTGGCGCGGCGAACCTCGCCACCGACGGGGCCGAGGTAGACCACCCTGTCCCCATCGATGTGAGGTTTGATCTGTTCAAGAAAGTACCGCTCATCTTGGATGATCCCGGCAATCACCAGACGACGACCGCAACGGCGGGCCACCGCAATGGCGTGCGCTGTCCCTTTGTCGGGATGGATCCGTCCGAAGAACAGCAGGTGCTCCCCCGGTTCGGCCGCCACCTCGAAGTCATCGGTGTCAATACCGTGGTGAATGGTGGCGGCGTAGCGCAGGGCTGGGTGACGGTCGGCATGGCTGATGGCGACATAGGTGCCAACATCGTTGTATTGCTGGTAGACCGGCACGATCCTCGCTGAGGAAAAGCCGTGGATGGTGGTGACCATCGGGGTGCGCACCAGCCGGCTGTAGGTCAACGGCAAGAAGTCGAAGCTGTTGTGGATGAGATCAAACTTCTCGGCGCGCTCGAACACCGAGGCGATGTGGAGGCATTCGGCCACCTTGGGGTCTATGCGGTCATCTTCGGACCAGCCGGTGGGGCTGGTGGCCACCAACGCCGCAGCGGTGAGTGAGTCAGCGGTGGCGAACAGCGTGACCTCATGGCCCAGTCCCACCAGCGCTTCGGTGAGCAGCGAGGCGAACAGTTCCCATGGTCCGTAGTGGCGAGGGGGGGTGCGCCACGCCAAAGGTGACAGGACCGCGATGCGCAGCGCGTCCCCCTGGATGGGTGCGGGGGCAGGGTCGAAGGGAACGGTCAGAGGGTAGCGGCCGGATTGTCCGGCTCCGTGGCATAGAGTGAAGGCCACCTCTTGGAACAGTGCGCTTTGCTTGGGCTGGACGACCATCTTTGGTCCCGTCGCTCTTCGCAGGCCCGGTCGCCTCGCCCGAGCCGACCGGAAGCGGCGCCGTTGTACGAATCCCCGTCCTCACTTCGACCTGCGCTTCGACCCTCGCTGCTGCCTCCTGCCGGCGCAACCACGTTCGGCATGTTGTCCACGTTCCCACCGACGGAATGTGGCATCGCCACCTTCGCCGCCGCCCTCACCGCCGGCATCATCGCCGCCGGTGCCACCGTGGATGTGGTGCGCTGCGGGGCCTCCGCCATGCAGGAGGACGCCTCGGTGGTGGCGGCGCTGGAGGGCACGTCACCCCACAGCACGGCTGGCGCCGCCGATGCGCTCAACCGCACCCACGTCGCCGTGGTGCAGCATGAGTATGGCATCTACGGCGGGCAGGACGGTGACGCGGTCCTCGGCGTGCTGAACCGCCTCACCGTGCCCGTCATCCTGGTGGCCCACACCGTGCTGAGTTCGCCGACGCCGAACCAGCGCATGATCTTGGAGCAGGCGTGCGCCGCGGCGGATGCGGTGGTGGTCATGACCGAGATCGCTCGACGCCGCCTCATCACCGATTCCAACGTGGCGCCCGACAAGGTCCGGGTGATCGCCCACGGAGCCGCCACCCCGGCGGTTGCTGAACCGGTGGAGCAACGCCGCGCCCCCGGTTCGCCGACGCTGTTGACGTGGGGTTTGTTGGGACCGGGTAAGGGCATCGAATGGGCCATCGATGCCATGGGGCTCCTGCGGGACGTGCATCCCCGCCCCCACTACCTCATCGCCGGCGCAACCCATCCGAAGGTCCTGGCCCGCTGCGGTGAGTCCTACCGGGACATGCTGCGCCAACGCCTGGCCGGCAGCGCCGCGGCCGGACAGGTGAGCTTTGATGACACCTATCGGGACCTGGCGTCGCTGCACACGTTGATCCGTTCGGCGGATGTGGTCGTGTTGCCTTACGACTCCCAGGACCAGGTCACCTCGGGCGTGCTGGTCGACGCCGTCGCCGCGGGCCGTCCCGTGGTGTCCACCGCCTTTCCCCACGCCGTGGAGCTGCTCGGCACCGGCGCCGGCATCGTGGTCCCCCAGCGTGATCCGGGGGCGCTGGCCGCGGCCATCCGCTCGGTGCTCACCGACCAGCACCGTGCCGCCTCCATGGCTGCGGTGGCCCGCGGGCTGGCACCGGAGCTCTCCTGGACCGCGGTGGCTGAGCGATACACCGCCCTGGCCCGCCGGCTCCTGACGGTTCGGGCCCCGCTGAGCACATGACCGCCCGCACCACCGCCAGCACCTATTCCTTCGCCCATCTGTTGGCCATGTCAACCGCCGTGGGCACCTTCGAGCACGCTGATCACACCACGCCTCGCTCCGAGCATGGGTATTGCACCGACGACATGGCGCGGGTGCTCATCACCACCAGCCGAGAACCACGGCCGAACGCGCAGATCCGGGCGCTGGAGGCGTTGGCCTATCGCTTTGTGGCAGACGCCCAGTCAGTGGAAGGCCGCTCACGCAATCGACGCAGCAGCACCGGACGATGGCTGGACGGACATACCGTGGAGGATTGCTGGGGTCGAAGCGTGTGGGCGTTCGGCACCGCGGCCCGCCATTCGACGCAGGAGTGGGTGCGCCAGTCCTCGTTGTCCTCCTTCGAGCACAGCGCCAAAGCACGCTCGCCGTGGCGCCATGCCATGGCCTTCGCGGCGCTCGGCGCGGCGGAGGTGTTGACGGTCCATCCCCACAACTATCAGGCCCGGGCGTTGCTGGGCGACGCGGTCAAGACCATCGGTTCCCCACAGCGATCCGAAGACTGGCCCTGGCCCGAGGCTCGGCTCACCTACGCCAACGCGGCGTTGCCCGATGCGCTCATCGCCGCGGGGACCGCGCTGGACCGACCCGAGTTGGTGCAGGACGGGCTGCGGCTACTGGGCTGGCTGCTCGAGCGGGAAACAGCGAACGGCCACCTGTCCCCCACCCCCGTTGGCGGCTCCGGCCCCGGCGATACCGTACGGTATGATCAGCAGCCGATCGAGGTTGCCGCCATGGCCGACGCTTGCGCTCGGGCCGCAACCGTCAGCGAGGATCCCCGCTGGCTGGCGACGATGGCGTTGGCTGCAGAGTGGTTTGCTGGGAACAATGACGCCGCCACCCCGATGCAGGACCCGCTTTCCGGCGGCGGGTTCGACGGGCTGACCGCCACCGGCGCCAATCAGAACTGCGGCGCCGAGTCCACCCTGGCCATGATCTCAACGCTGCAGCTGGCGGCGCGGTTGGCCGAGCGGACCGTAACGGTGGCGTGCTGAGCTCATCGGACCGCTGCTTCCGTCTGGGCGTCAACTACTGGCCCTCCCGGGCGGCGTTGGGCTGGTGGCAGCAGTTCGACCCCGGGGTGGTGCAGGCTGATTTCGGTCGCATCGCCACCGCCGGGTTTGACTCGGTGCGGTTCTTTCTCACCTGGGAGGCGTTTCAACCGAACCCCGATGGCGTCGATGGCACAATGTTGGATCGGCTCATCGAGGTCGCCGATCTGGCAGCAGGGGCGAATCTCCAGATCATGCCGACGTTGTTCACCGGGCACATGAGCGGCGCCAACCTCCTACCCCGATGGGCGATCGCCAGCGCGCCGACACCAACGCGCTTTCAGATCCTCAGCAGCGGCGGGGTCAGTCCCGGCCGGGCCCGCAACTGGTACCGGGACAGCACAATCGTGCGGGCTCAGCTGCTGCTGGCGGAGACCTGTGCCGCGACGCTGGCGGGTCACCGGGCGCTGTGGGCCTGGGACCTCGGGAACGAGAACTCCAATTGCTCCATTCCCGCAGATCGCGCTCTGGCCACCCAGTGGCTCGCCCGGCTGACGGACGCCATCCGCGAGGCTGACCCCACCGTCGCCATCACCATCGGCCTGCACATGGAGGATCTGGAAACCGATCGCCACCTGGGGCCCGCCGAGGCCGCGCTGGCGTGCGACTTCCTGTCGATGCACGGCTATCCGATCTACGCACCGTGGGCCAACGGCTCCACCGACGAGGTGCTGCTGGGCTTTCTCACCGAGATCACCCGGTGGCTCGGCGATGGCGCACCGGTTCTGTTCAGTGAGTTCGGCCTGCCCACCTCGCCCACCGCACCGGTGGCCCCGACGATGATCGTGGAAGAGGCGACGGCGGCGGCGTACACCGATCGGGCCTTACACCAACTTCGGGCGGCCGGTGCGACCGGTGCCATGGTCTGGTGCGCCAATGACTACGCCACGGAGGTGTGGAACGATGTGCCGTTCGACACCGCCCACCACGAACGGCATTTCGGGATGTGGCGCCAGGACGGTTCAGCCAAGCCGGCCCTGGGGTCGATCAAGTCCCACCGCGGCCTTCAGCTCATCGAACCGGACGCCGAGCGACCGTGGATCGACATCGACCCCGCGGAATTCTTCACGCCCGACGGATCGCAGCTGGCACGTCTCTACCAACGCTACTGTCAATCGATCCTGTAGCAATCGACCTCTGTAGCTATCGGTCGAACATGACGCCACATCACGGCACCAATCGCTCCAGCAGATCCGCCAGCGCGACGGTAGCGATGCGGGCACCGACGTCAGCGAACCCATAGGGCAACACCAGATGGTCGCCATGGATCATGCTGCCGCAAGAGTAGACCACGTTGGGCACATACCCGTCACGCTCGTCAGGTGAGGGAGCCAGCAGGGGTTCGGCCAGATGACCGATCACCCGTGACGGTTCGTCGAGATCGAGCAGCAGCGCGCCGAGGCTGTAACGGCGCATGGGCCCCACCCCGTGGGTGATCACCAACCAGCCCGCCTCCGTCTCGAGCGGCGAACCGCAGTTGCCGAGCTGCAGCAGTTCCCAAGGGCGTTTCGGCTGCTGGATGAGCTCGGCTTCATGCCAAACCCGCACGTCGCCTGACACCATCAGAAAGTTGTTCACGTTGTCGTGGCGTCCCAGCGCCAGGAACTGTCCATGGACCCGACGGGGGAAGAGCGCGATGCCCTTGTTCTGCGCCGAACGACCGGAAAGGGTGGACACACTGAAGGACATGAAGTCCGCGGTCTCGATGAGCTGAGGCAGGATCTGGTGACCGTCGAAGGCGGTGTAGGTGCCGTAATAGCGGAGCTCGCCGTCCTCCTCCACGAATCGCACCAGCCGCAGATCCTCCATGCCGCTGCTCTCCGTCGGTCCCCCCGGAAAGATCACCCGCTCGGAAAGGTCCGCCACCCCAGCAAAGCTCAGCCGGTAGCTGGAGGAGGCCAACCAGTGCAGCAGGTGCATGGTTTCGGCGAGCATCAGCTCGGTGAGGTGCAGTTCGGTGGACAGCGGCCCGTTGACCCCGGCGTGGACCTCGCCCATGGCTGCTTCCAGGTCCATCAGCGAGAACGTTGACCCCACCCGTACCAACACCGCCTCGCTGGCAGCGTTGAGCGCACCCAGCTCGGCCAGCTTGGCCCGGAACCGGGATTTGTCGTAGTCCGCCCCCGAACGGGTGCCGGTGGCGGCGTAACGGGTGGGTGGCTCCACGGTCACGGCCAGATCCCCGTCGATGACGCCGGAACGGAACTCGATGCAGGACACGTGGCCTTCCCCGATGGCTCGCAAGCTCATCACGAAGCGGGTCTCGCCGGGGGCCAGTCCGCTCTGGTCGGGTGCGGCGACCATGGAGGGGTTGCTCAGCGCCGCCGCCTCGATGGCATATTCCTGGGTGAAGTAGGCCCCGATCAGCTCACGTCTTGCGGTGGACAGACCCGTCGGTACGGACACCCGTTGTGCCAGCTCATCGACACTGCGTCCCAGCACTGCCCCGAGCCTCCGGTGGCGTGGACTGAACTCGGCGGTGGTCAGCGCCAGAAGGGTCTCGACCTCGGGCTCGTCCATGGCCAGGATTCGTGACAGAGCGAGCTGGATGCGGGTGTTGTGAGCTGATCCGGCAACGTCGCCGGGCAGGAACGGCTTGGTGATGACCCGCCCCAGGTCCGGTTCGATCCGAATGCCGGCGTAGCGGGTGACCGCCAACGGGTTCTGGTGGCCGCGACGCGACCCGCTGGAAGTGACCTCTGTCATGCGTGGTGCCGGTCTCTTCCTGCCGTGCCGCCTGAACGCGACCCTGCGAGCCTACGGTTGGCAAGGCGAAACCGTTGCATCCCCCGACGCCACCTCGCCGTGCCGCGGTGGCCCGCCTTGGGATGGCGAGACCATCTCCTGTGGTTGATCGTGGTCCTGTGGTGGATCGTGGTCCTGTGGTTGATCGTGGCGGTCAGCCCGGCGGGCCGTCCCACTGAACCAACGTGGCTCGCCGCACGTGGCTTTCCAGCCGAGCCCAGTCGGCGATGACCTCGGCGGAGGTCACGATGACCAGCTGACGGTCCAAACCGGCGTTGGCGAGCTGTTCGAGGAGCATGCTGGCGGCATCGGGGCCAGCGTCACCGGGGACGGTCAGCAGGTGGGGGCCCGCCTCGTGATCCTGTTCGGGAACCACCGCGCACACCAACGTCGGCACGTCCAGCGGATCCAGCGACGCCTGGTGCGGCTCCCCCGCTTCCGGTGCCCGACCAACCGTGGCCAACGCCCCCAGTCGCGCCCTGAGCCCGCTGGCGGCTTCGATGCGTGGACGTTGCCGCAGGGCCGCCGCCACGTCGATGTCACCGGCGAACAAGCGCCAATACCGATCGGCCTCCGCCAGCTCGCGCGCCACCCCGCCGTCGTGTTCCGTCGGTGGCACGTCGCGCCGGCGCTGGAACAAGCGACGCCGGGAGATCGACGGGGGAACTGGCGAGCGATCCGCCCCCGGGGCCAGATCGGGCGCCGGTGCCAGCGCGGGCGGGGTCGGGGCGTGGCTGGCGTTGGGGAACGACGGGGCTGGAGCAGCAGCCCGGGCGGCCAGCAATCGGTCGGCCGCGGTCCACAGCACCACCTGGTCGATCCGGCTCAGTTGGCCGACCACATGCTGCGCGGTCTCGTTCGGATCCACAGTCTCGTCCGAGTGGTCAGCACGGCCCGGCCGGGTGAGCGGGGCCATGGTCTGCAGCGTCTCGGGCAGGGAGCGTTCCTGGCCGGCGTTGATGTCGACGAGTCGGTGGCGGGCGCCGAGCGGACGGAACAGCACGAAGGACACGCCGGTGCTCAGCGTGAACTCGACATGAACCCCGCTGCCAGCCTGGTGCAGCACGGTGGCCAGATGGTCAGCAACGAGGGGCGCCCGCCCGGTGAAGATCACGGTCAAACGAGGATGGAACTCCAGCACGGGGCCGGCTGCCGCACCGTCGTGGGGATTCGGCAGACTGACCCGATCAAGGCGCCAACCCTGCAGGTGCCGCCCGCCGGTTCCTGAAATCGAAGAGGACAGCGTCTCGATGGCAACCATGGAGGTCCTTTCCTCTCCGCCGCCCGCCACGTCTCCTGTCCGCCACGGCCAGGCTAGCGGCCCCCGAGCGTGGTGCCACAGCGCCCGTTCAACCCAGCACCGTCTGTAGCGAACGCGAGTCGCGGCGATCATCCAGTGCACATTCGCCGGCGCTACCGTGGAGAGCACCTGTCCTGCGAGGTCAGGTTGGAATTCGCTGTGCTCGAACCGCCCGATCCCGCCGCCGCTGTCCTCGATCCCCGTGACTGGGGCTGGGATGACCGCTTCGAGGTGTTCGCCGAGGGGTATCGGTCTGCGGGGGCGATGATCGGTCGGGTGGTGGTCGTCGCCCGGGGTTTCGACACGGTGCTGCTGTCAGACGGCCGCGAACTGCTGGCAGATCGGTCCACCGCCGCCTATCGCGGGGCGGTGCGCGATGGTGCCCCCGCAGTGGGTGACTGGGTGGCGGTCAGCTATGACGGATCGAGCCCGGCCATCGTGGCCATCGCCCCCCGCGAAGGGGTGATCGTGCGGCGCGACCCGTCGGAGCGGGTGACGGCCCAGGTGGTGGCGGCCAACATCGACACCGTGTTCTGCGTGTTCGGGCTGGACCGGGAGCTCCGACCCCGGCGGCTGGATCGGGTGCTGGCCCTGGTGCACGAGGGCGGGGCCGAGCCGGTGGTGGTGCTCACCAAGGGTGACCTCTCCCCTACCGACACCGGTTTGGCTGACCAGGTGCCTGCTGCGGTGGCTGACCCCGCGGTGCTCGCCGGGGTGGCCTGCCATGTGGTGTCCGTCAAGACCGGTGAGGGCCTCGACGAGTTGCGTGCCTATCTGGCTCCCGGCCGCACGGTGGCACTGCTGGGCGAATCGGGGGCCGGCAAGTCCTCCCTGGTCAACGCCCTCACCGGCCGGGACCGGGCCGAGGTCGGCGAGGTCCGCGAGCGCGATCACCGGGGCCGACACACCACCACTGCCCGGAAGCTGTTCCTCGTGCCCGGCGGCGGGGCGCTGATCGACACCCCCGGCGTGCGGTCCCTGGGGCTGTGGTCCGACGGAGACGGCGTGGACGAAGCCTTCGGGGATGTCGCCGCGCTGGCTGCCACCTGCCGTTTCCGGGATTGTCACCACCACGATGAGCCCGGCTGCACGGTCCGCGCCGCAGTGCGGGCCGGACGTTTGGATCCCGCTCGGCTAGCGGCGTACAGGAACCTGCGGGCCGAGCTCACCACAGTCGAGATCCGCAAGGAGGAAGGGCGGCGGCTGCGAGGTGAGGGCCGCCGGCCACCGCTGCGACGTTCCCGGCGCCGCGCCACCGTCGATGATGACGAGGACGAGGCCGGCCCCGACGACGAGGATTGAGCGAGGCCGGTCGGGCCGGTCAGTCCGAGGGGTGGCGCTCCCCCCGCAGCCAGTAGGTGACGGGGAGATCGTCGATCATCACCCGGCAGGTCCAGGGCTGCTGGCGGTCCCACCGACTCAGATCATCGAGCGCCGCCTGCAGCGATCGGCGGCTCTCGGCGCTGGCGGCCAGCAGGTCCCGATGCTGACGCAGGTAGCCCACCAGCCGGCGTTGGCAGCGACGCCCCGAACCCGTGACCCGCACCAGACGATCGAACCCGCAGTCGAACCCGGCCTCAAAGCGGGTACCGGTCCCCCGCCAGCCCCTGACCCGCAACCCACCACGCTCAGCATGGGCGGGGCGGGCGTGTTGCACCGACGAAGAGGCCATCGGGCCACCAGATCCCAGTCGGCGAACGCCGGCAACGGGACGTTGGGCCAACGGCGCGGCCTCTACTGTGGGCGGATGGGGCCGGGGGCGGATCACAGCGGCGGGCCGGGAGGCGGGGACCGCAGCCTCTACGACCTGCTCGAGGTCACACCGGAGGCGGATCTGCAGGAGCTGCGTCGCGCCTATCGCCGTCTGGCCCGGGTGTTCCATCCGGATGTGCAGAACGCGCCCGATGTGCTGAACGCGCCGGACGCCGGCCCCGCCGAGCAGGACTCGCAGTTGGTGATGGCCCGCATCAACGAGGCCTGGTCCGTCCTGTCCGACGCGGCCCGGCGAGCGGACTATGACCGGGCTCGACGCCAACGGACCGACACCCTCAGCGGGCCCGGCCGTGGTCGTGGCGACGGCAACGACGCGGCCGATGGCAGTGCGGTGCGAGGGCCGGCAACCTTCGTACGACCGGCCACCGCGGATGGTCCCCGGGACGTGGTGGTGTTGACCCGTAAAGAAGCTTGGCTCCGAGGGGTCGGGCTGCGCATCCGCTTCCTGGCCAGCTACGCGGGACGCAGCGCGGTGCAGACCATGTTGTTGCGTCACCCCGGCACCAGCCGCCAGAGTTGGGAGGCCCTGGTGCCGCTGATCTGCGATCGACTCACCATCGATGTCGGTGAGCGGGTGCGTCAGGCCCGCGCCGCTGGGGCCGCGCCGCTGGATCTGGCCAACGCCGCCACCCTGCTGGCGCTGCACGACTACGGGGACGAGCTGGTCCGGGTCGCTCTGATGGCCGCGGATGGCGGACCGTCGCAGTGGCGCACCGTTCCTGATGCCGATCTGCTCTGCCATGCCGATCTGCTCTGCCATGCCAGTCTGCTCTGCCATGCCGATCTGCTCCGTCATGCCGAGATGGTCGATCGCATCTACGAAGCGTTGGCTTACGAGCTGCCGCGGGAGCTCGTCCACCAGTTGGGCAACGCTCCCAGGGTGCTGCGCCGACTCCCCCGCCGCTGAGCGATGCCGTCGCGGTGCCGGGCACGGGTCCGGCGGCCCTGGCAAGCTCTGGCCATGATTGGAACCGGCATAACGGGATCGGGCCTGGATGGATCGGGCCTGGATGGGAACGAGCATGGGTACCGATGAACGAACCCGGCTCGGCGCCTGAGCAGCGCGGCCTCACCGACGAGCAGCTGGTGGGCATGCTGCGCGAGATGATCACAGCCCGGGTGTTCTCGACCAGGGCCTTCAACCTCCAACGCCAGGGTCGGCTGGGGACCATGGCGCCGATCGACGGGAACGAGGCGGTGGTGGTGGCCACCACGTTCGCCCTGCAGCCCGAGCACGACTGGATCTTCCCCCAGTACCGGGAGCAGTACGGGTTGGGGCGCTACGGGCCCGAGGTCATGCGCCGCCACGCGTTGTACTTGGCCGGTCACCCCGCGGGCAGCTACTTCGAGCGGGGCCTCAACGTGTTCCCAGCCCAGATCTCCCTGGCGGCTCAGGTCCCCCACGCCGTCGGCATGGCCTGGGGTCTGATGCTGCAGGGTGACCCTGGGGTAGCGGCGGTGTTTTTCGGTGACGGCGCCAGCTCTGAGGGTGACTTCTATGAGGCCGCCAACTTCGCCGCCGTGATCAAGGCTCCGGTGATCTTCATGTTGGTCAACAACGGCTGGGCCATCTCCACGCCCACTTCCCGCCAGACCGCGGCTGTGACGTTCGCCGACAAGGCGCCGGCGTTCGGCATGCCCGGGGTGCGGGTGGACGGCCGAGACCCGGTGGCGGTGTGGGAGGTGGTGTCCGCTGCCCGGGCCCGCGCCGCCGCCGGTGAGGGCCCCACCCTCATCGAAGCGGTCACCCAACGGTTGGGGCACCACACCACCGCCGATGATCCCACCCGCTACATCCCCGCCGAACAGCTCGCCGCCGGGCGGGCCGCGGATCCGGTGGTGACCTTCGCCGCCCAACTCCGCCAGCTCGGCCTGTGGGGCGACGAAGGACAGGCTGCCATCGAGGCCGAGGCGCTGGCCGCCGTGGACGCCGCGGTGGACGCTGCCCTGGCCACCGGGTTGGCGCCGGACGCCTTCTTCGAGCACGTCTTCGCCGAGAGCAACCAACGCCTGGACCGTCAACGGGCCGCACTGCTCGATGCCCATCAGCGGGGTGAGCTGTGAACGCCAGCGCGGTGACGTCGCGGACGATGGTCGAGGCCATCAACCACACGTTGGCCCGGGAAATGGCCCGTGACCAGCGCATCATCCTCTTCGGTGAGGACGTCGGGGCCAACGGCGGGGTGTTCCGGGCCACCGATGGGCTGATCGACCGCTTTGGTCCCCAACGGGTGGTCGACACCCCCTTGGCCGAGGGCCTGATCGTGGGGACCGCGGTGGGTCTGGCTGCGTCGGGCATGGTGCCGGTGGCTGAGATCCAGTTCCTGGGCTTCGCCTACCAGGCCTTTCACCAGCTGGCAGGTCAGGTGGCTCGGCTGCGGTACCGCTCGCACGGCCGTTTCGAGGCGCCCATCACCATCCGGGCCCCCTTCGGTGGCGGGGTCCGCACGCCGGAGCTGCACTCCGAAGCCATTGAGGGCCAGCTCACCAACATCCCCGGGCTCAAGGTGGTGATGCCGGCCTCGGCCTGGGATGCCGCCGGGCTGCTGAGGGCCGCCATCCGGGACCCCGACCCGGTGCTCTTCCTCGAGCCGCTGCGGGGCTACCGGTCGTTGCGAGACGATTTCCCCGACGATGAGACCGTCGACATCGTCGAACCGTTGGGCCGGGCCAAGCTGGTGCAAGACGGCGCTGACCTGGTGATCGTGGCCTGGAGCTACCAGGTCGAGGTGGCCCGGCGGGCGGCGGTGGCGCTGGCTGAGGAGGGTCACTCGGTAGCGGTACTGGACCTGCGCACGCTGGTGCCGCTCGACATCGCCGGGCTGGTCGAGGTGGTGGCCCGCTGCGGTCGGGCAGTGGTGGTGGAGGAAGCCCCCCAGACCGGCGGGTTCGCCGGCGAGGTGGTGGCCACCTTGGTGGAGGAGTGCTTCTACGACCTCGAAGCCCCGGTTCTGCGGGTTTCCGGTTACGACGTGCCCTATCCCACCGGGTTGTTGGAGGACCGCTATATCCCCTCCGTCGCCAGGGTCACCGCCGCCTGCCGCCGGGCGTTGGAGTTGGCACCGTGAGCGTTCGTTTCGCCCTGCCGGACGTGGGTGAGGGGTTGCACGAGGCGGAGATCGTCCGCTGGCTGGTGTCCCCGGGCGAGACCGTGGTCCGCGACCAGCCCATGGTCGAGATCCTCACCGACAAGGCCCAGGTGGAGCTGCCAGCCCCGGCTGGGGGAGTGGTGCGGACGCTGAGCGTGGCCGAGGGCACCGTGGTCCCGGTGGGCACCGTCCTGTTCGAGATCGACGACGGCTCCCCCACCGCCCCGTCATCGTTGCCGTCCCGAACGCCACCGGCCGACTCCGCACCGACAGTGGCTTCCCCGCCACCCGAAGCGTTTTCGACGGCTCCGCGGCCGCGCCGAGTCGACGTCGATTCGGCGTCTGATTTTAGCCTGCTGACCAGGCCAAAGGCGTCCCCGTCGACCCGTCGCGCGGCGGCTCGGCTGGGCGTTGACCTCCACCACATCGTCGGAACCGGCCCGGGCGGTCGGATCCTGGCGGCGGACCTCGAAACGGCCGGGTCCGGCCCCGCCGGGGACCACGCGCCTGCCGCCGCGCCGCACCCTGCCTCGCCGCTGTCGCCCCCCGGACCCGCGGCCGCGGCCTCCACCTCATCATCCCCCCAGCCAGGCACCGGGCCAACCGCCGGACCCCGCCTCTCCCCCGGGTTGGGCCAGCTGGCCACCGGCACCCATCCGTTGCGGGGCATTCGACGGTTGACCGCGGCGTCGATGACCCGCAGCTGGAGCACCATCCCCCACATCACCGGCATGGACGAGGTGGATGCCACCGCCCTGCTCGACGCCCGGGCCCGGCTGCGTCAAGCTCTGCGGGACGACGGGGACGATGCCGGGGCCGTGGCGCTGACGCCGCTGGTGCTGCTGGCGGCGGCGGTGGCCCGCACCCTGCGTCGCTACCCGCTGCTCAACGCCACCGTCACCGAGGACGGGGCCAATGTCACCGTCTACCCAGAGGTGAACCTGGGCGTGGCGGTGGCCACCCCAGACGGCCTGGTCGTGCCGGTGGTCCGCCGGGCCGACCAGCGGGATCTGCGGGATCTGGCGGTGGAGATGGCCCGCCTCGGCGCCGCCGCTCGGGAACGCCGCATCGCCGCTGCGGAATTGCGGGGCGGAACGTTCACGCTGACCAACTACGGCGCGCTGGGCGGTCGATTCGCTACCCCGCTGATCCTGCCGGGCCAGGCCGCCATCATGGGCTTCGGCGCCATCAGGGACCGGCCGCTGGTGGTTGACGGGCAGGTGGTGGCCCGTCCGACGCTGCCGGTGGTCTTGTCCGCCGACCATCGCATCATCGACGGGGACTTATCCGTGGTCTTCCAGGAACACGTGCTGGCGCTGGTGGCCGAACCCATGCGACTGCTGCTCGGCGCCTGACATGGTGGTCGGCGAAATCCCCGAATCCACCGACGTGCTGATCATCGGGGCCGGACCCGGCGGGTACGTGGCCGCCTTGCGCGCCGCCCGGGCCGGCCGGCGGGTCACGCTGATCGAACGGGACGGCGTGGGCGGGACCTGCCTCAACGTGGGCTGCATCCCCTCCAAGGCCCTCATCGCCGCTGCTGAGCTGTTTCACCAGGTCAGCCATGGTGCGGAGCTGGGTGTGATCGCCACCCCCAGCGTGGACTGGTCGGGGGTGCAGGCCCATTTGCGCCGAGCGGTCGCCGAGCTCACCGGCGGGGTTGACCAGCTCCTTCGTGCCGCCAAGGTCGACGTGATCCGCGGCCGGGCCTCCTTCACCAGCCCCACCCGGGTGGCGGTGGAGGCTGAGGGCCGATTGCGCCACTACGAGTTCACCGACGCCATCCTGGCCACCGGCTCCCGTCCCGCCACCCTGGCCGCGCTGCCCGTCGACGGTGACCGGATCGTCGACTCCACCGGGGCACTGTTCATGGCGGACCTGCCAGGCTCGGTGGCGGTGGTCGGCGGCGGCTACATCGGCGTCGAGCTGGGCACGGCGCTGGCCAAGCTGGGGTTGCCCGTCACCATTGTGGAGCTGGCCGGTCGGCTGCTACCGGAGCTGGACGCCACCCTGGCCGCAGTGGCCACCCGCCGGCTCGGCCAGCTCGGCGTCACCGTCCGGGTCGGCTTTCGGGCGCTCGGGCTGGACACCGGTGGCCTTCGCATCGAGTCTGCCGCCGCTGGCGGATCCTCCGAGATCGTCCCCGCTGACCGGGTGATTGTCGCTGTTGGCCGGGTGCCCAACAGCGACACCCTTTCGCTTGATCACGCGGGCATCGCCGCCGAACCGGGCGGGCTTCTGCAGGTTGGCCCGGACCGGCGCCTCAGCCGCCACGTCTTCGCCGTCGGCGACCTGACCGAAGGCCCGGCACTGGCCCACAAGGCCACCGCCGAGGCCGAGGTGGCGGTGGCGGCGCTGTTGGGCCAGCCCGCCCGGTTCGAACCCGCCGCCATTCCCCTGGTGGTGTTCGGGGACCCGGAGCTGGTATCAGTCGGGGTCACTCGAGCGCAGGCCCGAGCGGCCGGCATCGACGTGGGATCGTTTCGGTTCCCGCTGGGGGCCAACGCCCGAGCCCGGTCGGCGCCGCCGGGATGGGGAGCCACGGCGGGTCACGTCGAGCTCGTCGCGGATGCTGCCGGCACGGTAATGGGCGTGCATGCGGCCGGCCCCCACGTCTCCGAGCTGGCCGGTGAAGCTGCGCTGGCGGTGGAGATGGCCGCCACCCTCGAGGATCTTCGAGGCGTCATCCACCCCCACCCCACCATCTCCGAGGCGCTGCTCGAGGCCGCTCACGGGGCCGCCGGGGAGCCACTGCACGTCCATCGCGCCCCCCGCTAATCGCACCCCCGCTGATCGGGACCCCTCGGGCCGACAGACCAAGGGACCTCGGCCCCCGCTACCCGGGGCGGCTTCCGTCGATCGCGTCAAGGCGAGCGCTGACCAGCTCAGCCACCGCGACGTGGGCACAGCAGGACACGGCGCCACGCAACGCGAGGACGGCCACGTCGATGGCACGTTCAGCGGCGGCAGCGCCCATCCCCCAACTGCGGGCTTCGCCGAGAAGGTGGTGGAACGCCGGACGCGTGAAAGCACCGCTGACGGCCATGGCCGATGCGTCTCTCAGCGTGGGCCACAGCGCCGTGGGCACCGTGTCATAGAGCGGCGCCGGGGCGATGGACCCCGCGGTGGTGTTGAGGAGGAACGACACGTTCTTGCCGTGGGCGTCGCCGTTGCCGATGGCGGCGGTGAACACCATGGTGCCCACCAGGCGGAGGTGGTCCGCCGGCGGGTCGCCATATCGATCGAGCAGCTCGGCGATTTGCCCATAGGAAGGTCCCCCGAAGCGCTCATACTTCCCGCGTCCCTGGTGGGCGTCGATGTCAGCCCCCAGCGCCTGGCACGCGTCCTCCTGATGGATGCGCCCGATGGTGCCGGTGTGGGGATCGACCTGGCGGTCGTAGCGGGGCACGATGAGGACCTCGAGGCCGTCAAAGTCGACCAGGTCGGTGCGCACCGTGGTGAGGCCCACGGCCAAGGCCAGCTGCATGCAGGCGTGTTCCGCGGCCAGCAGCCCGTCGTGGCGCCCGTCGGCGAGCTTCATGATGTGGGTGGAGGGCTGGCCGTTGCGGGGTCGACCCCAACCGCCGCCATGTAGGGCGTTCACCAGCAGTTTGTTCTGCAGGCCGGCGATGGACAGCTCGCTGTCGTCGCGCACCGCGAAGCCGGGGGCATCGACCACATCGCGCAACTCAGCCACCAGCTCGTCCTCGGTGTAGGGCTCCACCGACCACGTGCGGGGCTCGGGCGGTTCGGCGCTGATGCTGAACGCACCGGCGATGTCCCGGCCGTAGCGCTGCAGCAGATCGGCGAAATGGTTGGTGGGGACCCGGGCCCGGGTGGCGAGCGCCAGCAGGTGACCACCTTCGGGTAGCAGCCCCCGGACCCACGCGGTGGCCGGCGCGCTCTGGCGGGTCACCGGCAGCGAGCAGGACAGCAGGGGCCGATTGGCGTCGCCACCGGCCACTACCGCTGGCTCGTAGCGGCACCGCAGGTCCCACGGCTTGCGGGCCTCGAGGGTGGCCACCCTGGTTCCGTCCAGCCAGACCCCCAGACGTTTGGGGCTCATGACTGGACGTCGTTGACCGGCACGATGGCCGTCACCTCGACGCCAAGGCGACGCAGCACCGACAGCGCCCGTTCCAGGGACTGAAACCCCTCACCGGCCTCAATGCGGGCCAGCCGGGTCCGGTCGAAGCTCAGCCCGAACTGCTCCACCACCTGCTGTTGGGTGAGGCCCCGTTCGGCGCGGGCGTCGCGCACCACCCGCCCGAGGTCCTCGCCTGACCTCACCCGATACGTTCGTGTGCTCATATCAGCACAGACTATCGGGGCCTCTCGACGTGTCGAAAGTCGCACATTGACTGATACCTGTCCACTGTGTCGACATCGACACGTTGGAGCACCACTGGAACTCGGCGGGATTGGGCAGGCTGTTCTCGGTTTCGGGGCTGGCGGGGATGGCGGTGTCGGACGCGTTCGGGCAATTGGGGGGTGACGCGGACGGCTTCGGGCAGGTTTGGTGGGCGGGGTTGGGCCGCTCGGATGGTTGGGCTGGCGAGGTCGGCGGTAATGGGTACGGGGTCATTGAGGGGCGGAAGTGGCCGGGTCGGTTGGGTTGGCGGGCGGGAGTTGGCTGTTGGGCTGGGTCTGTGGGGCGGGTGGGGTTGGCCGGGTCGGTTGGGTTGGCGGGTGGGAGTTGGCTGTTGGGCTGGGTCTGTGGGGCGGGTGGGGTTGGCCGGGTCGGTTGGGTTGGCGGGCGGGAGTTGGCGGTTTCGGGTGGGTTGGCTGGGGCGCTGTTCTTGAACGGGGGGCTGCGCCCCCCGGCGGCGCTCAGAGCGCCTCCCCCCATCGGGCGAGCTTGGTCCGGTGGACGGATCGGTCGGCTGGCGCCTCCCTGGCGGCGCTCGGGCGGGGCCCCTACCCCACCCTCGGGGCCCGGCCCGACGCGGAGGCCTGGTGTGATCGCCCGATCTTGAGGGCGGGCTGTCTTAGGCGGGGTTGGTGTTGCCGGCGGGGTTGGTGTCGTGGGTAGTGAGCGGATGACGGCCGGCGCTGGCGCCGCATTGAGACCTGGGGAGCGGTGCTTGCACGGCGGGTGGCGGCGCCAGGTCGGCGCGCGAGCGCCAGCGAGCCGCCGACACTCAGCGAGCGACAGCGAGCTGAGCAACAAGCACCGAGCAGCAAGCACCGAGCAACAAGCACCGAGCTGAGCAACAAGCGCGTTAACCTGCGGCCTGGACACAGGGGGTGCCGGCAGTGCGTTACGACGTGGTCATTCGCAACGGAACAGTGGTCGACGGGTCAGGGGTGGCCCGCTACCGGGCCGACGTGGGGGTGCGCCACGGCCGCATCGCCACCATCGGACGTATCCGGGACCGGGGCGACCGGGAGATCGACGCTGAGGGTCATGTCGTCACCCCCGGCTTCATCGACGCCCACACCCACATGGACGCGCAGATCATGTGGGATCCGCTGGGGACCTGCTCGGCGTGGCACGGGGTGACCAGCGTGGTCATGGGCAACTGCGGGTTCACGCTGGCCCCCGCCCGGGCCGCCGAACGCCACCTGGTGGTCCGCAACCTGGAACGGGCCGAGGACATCTCTGCCGACGCCATGGCCGCCGGCATCGACTGGAGCTGGGAGACGTTCCCGGAGTACCTCGATACGTTGCAGGCGCTGCCCAAGGGCATCAACTACGCCTCCAACATCGGCCACTCAGCGCTGCGGACCTGGGCCATGGGAGAGCGAGCCTTCACCGAAGCGGCCACCGAAGCTGACCTGAGCTGCATGGAACGGGAGCTGCGGGACGCGCTACGGGCGGGGGCCATCGGCTTCACCACCTCGCGCACCAACAACCACGAAACCTCCGACGAACGTCCGGTGGCCTCCCGCCTGGCGGACTGGGACGAGGTGTCCCGCCTGGTCAACGTGATGGGTGACCTGGGCGTCGGTCTTTTCGAGATCGCCCAGGAATCCGGCTCCCGCTCGACAGACCCCGCGGTTCGCCAGGAGTTCTTCGACCGCATGGTCACACTCTCGGCCAGCAGCGGGGTGCCATTCACGTTCGGGGTGCTGTCCACCACCCGTGACGGCAGCGACTGGCAGGGTCAGCTCGAGATGATTGACGCTGCTGCCGCCGCCGGTGGTCGCATGATCGGTCAAGCCCATTGCCGGGAGTTCTCGGTGCTGCTGTCGTTCAAGACTCGCCTGCCCTTCGACGTGCTGCCGGAGTGGCAGGAGCTGCGTTCGCTGCCGTTGGAGGCCCAGGCCCGGGAGCTGTGGGACCCAGCGGTTCGGGCTCGGCTCATCGAGGCGGCCCATGCGGGGAACTATGGCCGGGCCATCGGCGCCGAGGCCCGCCGCCCCGACTACCGCTGGATCCGCATCATGGATTCACCGGTCCCGCCCAATGAGACCGTGGCCACCCGGGCCGAACGGTTGGGAAAGGACCCCGTCGAGTTGATGATCGATCTGGCGTTGGAGACCAACTTCGAGCAGTTTTTCGTGCAGGCCATCGCCAACCGCGACCCCGAGCACCTGCTGTCGATCATGCGCCACCCCCGCACCGTGGTCACGTTCTCCGATTCCGGGGCCCATGTCTCTCAGATCATGGACAGCTCGCTGCAGACCCACCTGCTGGCCCACTGGGTCCGTGACCGTCAGTGCCTCACGCTGGAGCAAGCGGTGGAGATGATCACCAATCGCCTGGCGGTGGCCTGGGGCTTCTCCGACCGGGGACTCGTACGGGAGGGTATGGTGGCGGATCTCAACGTGATCAACCCCGACACCATCTCCCCGTCCATGCCCACGGTGGTGCACGACCTTCCCGGCGGCGCCCGCCGTTTGGTGCAGAAATCCGTGGGCATCAAGGCCACCCTGGTGAGCGGGGACATCCTGGTGCAGGACGGTTGCCATACCGGTGCGTATCCCGGGCAGCTGCTGCGTGGCCCGCTGGCGAACCGCTGAGATCGACAGGGATTCGACGATCATGGGCGTACGAGACGGTTCTGCAGTACTAGACGGTATGGTATCGTTGGTGACCGGGGTGGGCGCCGGCATGGGTCGGGCCATCGCCGCGGCCCATCACGCTGAGGGGGCCATCGTGGTGGGGGCGGACATCAATGCCGCTGCCGGATCAGCAGTCATGGAGGCCCTCGGTCAACGGGCGTTCTTCATGGTGGGCGACGTGGCCCGGGTGGCAGAATGCCAAGGCCTGGTCGACGCCGTGATGGCCGATCACGGTCGCCTCGATGTGCTGGTGAACAACGCCGGGGTCACCAAGAGCCTGGGGTTTTTCGATGTCACCGAGGGCGACTGGGACCGCATCAACTCGGTCAACAACAAGGGCCTGTTCTTCTTGATGCAGGCCGCCGCGGTGGCCATGCGGGACCAGGGTGGCGGCGGGCGCATCATCAACATCGCCTCCATTGCAGGTAAGGGTTACAAGGGCACCTCCAACGTGGCCTACGCCGGGACCAAGGGCTCCGTGATCGCCATGACCCGCATCGCCGCCTCGCAGTTGGCCCGCTTCGGGATCAACGTGAACAGCATCTGCCCCGGCGTGACCCGAACCTCGCTATACGATCAGGTCATCGATGAGCTGATCGACCGGCTCGGCGGCACCCGTGAGGAGGCCGAGGCCCGGGCGGTGCGGTCCATCCCGTTGCGCCGGGCCAATGACCCCGAGGACATCGCCGCCCTGGCCGTGTTCCTGGCCGGGCCCGGGTCGCGCAACGTCACCGGCCAATCCTGGAACGTGGACGGCGGCCTGGTCTGGGACTGAGCCGCCTACCGGCTACCGGAGATGGTCGCTCACCAGGCGCCCCGGCGGCGCAGTAGTTTGGCAGCCACCTCGGGTGCGGCGGCGGTGGTGAGGGCCCGGGCCCGGGTGCGCCAATCGCCGCCCTGGGTCGAGATGGCCCGCAACGCCTGGCCGGTGCGCGAACCCTTGGCGTCCACCAGCAATGACAGATCGGCCTCGAGCTGCACCACTGTCTTGTCAACCACCGGCTCCACGCTGGGGGGCAGGAATCGGCGGGCCCGACGCAACTGGGTGATCTCACAACGCAACATGGTGGCGGCGTCATCGGACATGCTGCCCGGTACCACCCGATACAGTACCGTAGGGTACGGCCCGCTGGTCACCTTGGCGCCCCGGGCCACCAAGCGCAACCACAAATCCCAATCCGCAGTGGTGTCCTGGGCCCGGTCCCCCTCGGTGAACCCACCCACCTCGTCAAGGTCGGCGCGGGAGACCATGGAGGCGATGAAGACGTAGTTGCGGCGGATGAGCCGACGAAGTTGATCTTCCTTGGGCGCCATCAGGCCCCGCAAACGCCGCTGATAGGTCCGGGGCGGTGAGCCCGGCGACCAGAACTGCGCTTTGGGCGGCGGTCATCGCTGTTGCCATGTCGGGGTTCACGATATCGAGCAGGCAGGCTCATCTTGCGCTGCCCGCGTAACAGGCGGTGCCATGCCCCGTTAGAAACTATTTGCGATTCCGGACAGGCGCCATGACGCCGAAGCCGCTCACCCGGCTCGTTTGGCCAACTGCTCAGCTTCGTGTTTGGCGGTCATCTGCTGGGCGGCGGCGATGCGTTTGGTGACCACTTCGTCCTGGTGCTCGGTCACCCAACGCCACGAGTCAGAGCGGTTGGTGTTGGCCTGATCGAAATGCGGCATGACATACCTGGCGTACATTTCGTAGGACCGCTGCGTGGCGGTCCAGTCCGCCCAGTTGTGGGCCAACAGCAACAAGCAACCGAACTCACCCTGCTTTGCCTGCAACTGCTCGATGCGGGCGATGGCATCATCAGGGGTGCCCACCACCGCGATGTTGTGTTCCACGATCCACTCAACGGTGTCCGTACCCTTGGGCACCGGGAAGCGGGGTTGGTTGTTGTTGAGGTAATCGATGTACTCGGTGGCCCCGAAGCGGATGTCCTCGATGGCCTGGGCGCGGCTTTCCGCCAGGTGCATGGTCACCACGCAACGAAGACGACCACGGTCCATCTCCCGGCCCCGCTCCGCCGCCGCCTCACAGGCCACCTGCCAGTTCACGTCCAATGCGTCGAACCCCGACTGCACGCCGGCGGCCACGCACAACATGCCCAGGTCGTACCGGCCGGCCAGCCGCCCACCCGATGGGGTCACCGCGCTGGCCACACATACCTCGGGATGGGGACGGCTAAAGGGACGGAGGTGGGTGCGGCCGTCTCGCAAGGTATACCAATCGGTACGTTCGTTGACTACCTCGCCCCGGAACAATCGCAAGATCACATCGAGAGATTGCTCCATTCGGTCTCGGGTGTCTTCTGGTTCGATGCCCACCATCAGCGCGTCCGACGCCAGCAGGCCGGGGCCCGCACCGAACATCACCCGACCGCGGGTCATGTGGTCCAACTGGATCATGCGGTTAGCCACGTTGAGCGGATGGTGATAGGGCAGCGAGACCACGCCCGTACCGAAGCGTATGTACTTGGTGCGCTCGGCGGCGGCGGCGATCATCAGCTCCGGGGAGTCGATGACCTCCATGCCGGCGGAGTGGTGCTCGCCGATCCACGCCTCGGCGTAGCCCAGCTTGTCCAGCAGCGTCATGAGTTCCAGGTCCCGCTCCAGTGCCAGGGTGGGGTTCTCCCGTACCGAATGGAATGGAGCGAGGAAGACGCCGTGGCGCAGCGGGATGGGCATTTGGCGATGTTAGAGGCGCGACGCTGAAGCTTGCACTTCCCCTCGCACCTTCGCCAACACTGGCAACACGCAACAGATAGGTCACGAAACGCTTCGGGATCTTCCGATGAGCACGGGACGGTCCAACCCCAACGCCGCCGCCAGACCGACCGGTACGGAGCGCAGGGGGACTCTTGGTGCCTCCTCGGCGTCGGCGGGCAGAACTCAGCGGGTGGCGTTGGCCGGTAGGTCCTTGAACGGCGTCTCCCGGGGGTAGCCCGGCTCCTTGGGCAGGCCCAGACCCCGTTCGCCGATGATGTTGCGCTGCACCTCGTCAGTACCGCCGTAGATGGCCGGCGCCGGGGAGAACACCGTGAGCTCCTGCAGCCAGCCACCGGTGGCCGCGTCAGGACCCCACAGCGTGGCGTCGGGACCCAACAACCGGCAGCCCAGGTCTCGTCCCAGGTGCAGCGCCCGGGTCATGGCCACCTTGGCCAGCGAACCCTCGACACCGGTGCGTCCCCCGGCTCCGCCCTTGGCCCGGCGGCCGGACCAGGTGATGATCTGGGTCAGGCTCTGCAGCTGGGCCAGGTCTTGACGGACCGTGGGATCTTGCAGCATGTCCCGCTCACGGGCCAGTTCGATCAGGCGACGTACCGTGCCCACCGACACGTGACCCTGCACCAACTGCGGCCGGGCCCCGCCCATGAAGGTGGCACACGGCCGGTCGAGGTGGCCCGCCACGCTGCCCGACGCCGCCCGGGCGAACCCGCCGGAAGCCTCGCCGATGCTGGCCCGCTCGTGGCCGAGAGTGGTGTTGGCCACGGCCCAACCGGCACCCACGTCACCTAGGCGGTTGGCGTCCGCCACCCTGGCATTGTCCATGAAGACCTCGTTGAACACCGCGTGGCCGGTCATCTCCCGCAGCGGGCGCACATCGATGCCTGGCTGCCGCATGGGCATCAGGAAGTACGTGATGCCCTGGTGCTTGGGCGCCTCGGGGTTGGTCCGGGCAATGAGGATGCCGAAGTCCGCCACCTGTCCGGTGGAGGTCCACACCTTCTGGCCTGTCACCACCCACTCGTCCCCGTCCCGCACCGCCCGGGTCTGCAGGCCGGCCAGGTCCGACCCGGCGCCGGGCTCGGAGAACAGCTGGCACCAGGCGTCGCGGCCGTCGATGATGCGCGGCACGAAGCGCTCGATCTGCTCGGGGGTTCCATGGGTCAGCACCGTGGGCAGGGTGAGCATGGTGCCGATGCCCCCGGGCGGGCCCATCACCTTCTTGGCCCGGAACGCTGCCCGCACCGCAGCCTCGCCGGCCCGGCTATAGCCCCGACCGTACGGATTGGCCAGCATCGGATAGCTCAACCCGGCCCCGGCGAGCAGTGCCCACCACGCCTGCACGGTCCGCGCCGGGTCCCAATGCCCATCGATCCAGGCCTCAACCTCCGCCTGGATGTCGTGCTCACTCGCCTGCTCGCTTGCCGATGACGTGCTGACCATGTTCGGGTTCCTTTTCGTCGGGCGCTCGCGGCGCCGGTGGTGGGTTCACGCCGCGACCCGGCCGATGCGCCTCAACCGACCAGCACCCTATTCCGGTGCCGACCACCCCGCCCTGGCTCGGCTCCAATCCCTCAGCCGCCGCCTTTCGTGCGCTGCCGCCCGCGAAAGTGGACGGGCATTGACGAGCCCAGTGCCGATTCTGCCAAGGCGGGCCGGGAGCCGGGTCAGAGTTCGCCGTTGCTCAGGCCGGCAGCTGCGCGGGGGGTCAGCGTTGCGGCAACGGCCGGGGCACCGTTTGCGTAGGCTGCGGGGCCATGAGCAGCATCGAGGAGCGCCTTGCCGTGCTCGAAGCCAAAGACGAGATCCGCGAGCTCACCGCGCGGTACTGCTTCGCGGTAGCGGAGGGCCGGGCGGAAGACATCGTGGCCATGTTCTGTGAGGACGGGGTGTTCATGATGCGGGACCGTCGCTTCGCCGGGCAGGCTGAGCTGAGCCAGATGTACGCCGGCACCGCGGAAGGCGTCACCCCCAAGCCCTACATCCAGAACCACGTCATCGAGGTGAACGGCGGCAACGCCACCGGCCGCTGCGGGGTGGAGATCCGCATGGTCCGCAAGGGTGAGGCGTACACCGCTGCCGGCCACTACTTCGACACGTACCGCAAGGTCAACGGTGCGTGGCTGTTCGCCGAACGGGACTTTCGCGCCTTCCACATGGTGCCCCTCGCCAGGGGCTGGGCCTGAGTTCATGAGTGACGCCAGCCACAACAGCAACACCAGCCCGAGCACCACAACGCAGGGTATGACCACCGATCTGTACGAGCTCATGTCCACGCTGCGAGCGGTGCGTCGCCTGCGCACCGACTCCATTCCCGACGATGTTTTGGAGCGGGTGCTGCAGGCCGCGTGTTGGGCCCCTACCGGCGGCAACATGCAGCCCTGGCGGGTAATCGTGGTCCGCAGCCCCGAACGCAAGACGGCTCTGGCGGAGATCTACGGGCCCGAGTGGCACACCTACACCGGGTTCAGCCGTCGGCGGGCCGAGAAGGCCGGCGTGGCCGGGGAGGCGCTGGCGGCCATGGAACGGACCCTGGCCGCCGGGGACTACCTGGCGGACCACTTGGCGGAGGCCCCGGTGATCCTGATGTTCATCGCCGACCCGGCCATGATGGCCATCACCGACAAGAACCTGGACCGCATCTCCATGGTCGGTGGCGGATCGGTCTACACCGCGGTGCAGAACACCATGTTGGCTTGCCGGGCCGAGGGGCTGGGCTGCACCCTGACCACGCTGCACTGCCTGCGCGAGCCCGAGATCAAAGCCGCCCTTGACATCCCCGACAACTGGGCCACGTTGGCGATGGTGCCCATTGGCTACCCCCTGGGCAAGGGACACGGGTCCATCACCCGCCAACCCCCCGCCCGGCTGGCGTTCGATGATCGCTTCGGGGAGGCCTGGACCGGCTGACCGGTATCAGTCGGACTCAGTCCACCAGGGACTGGTACACCAGGGTTCGCAGCTCGCGCCGGATGGGGTGGGTGGAGGACGGCATGAGCTGCGCCAGTTGAACCACCACCATGTCCTCGGACCGGTCGACCCAGAACGCGGTGGACGCCGCGCCGCCCCAGCCGTGGTCGCCCACCGAGCCCATGGCACCAGCCTTGGCGGGATCGAGGGTGACGGACACCCCCAGCCCGAATCCGATGCCCTCGTAGGAGACTTCGGAGAACACTCGCTGGCCCATGCCGGCCAGGTCCGAGTTGCCGGGCAGATGGTTGGTCGAGAGGTATTCGACGGTCTTGCGGCCCAAGATCCGCTGCCCACCCAGTTCGCCCCGGTTGGCCAACATCAGGGCGAAGGCCAGGTAATCCGCGGCGGTGGATACCAACCCGCCGCCACCGGAGAGGAACGTAGGTGGCTGCAGGTAGGTGGAGGTGGCCGCGGCGTCGAACAATGCCAGCGGGTCCTTGGCGGTGAAGGCGTAGTTGGCGGCCAGTCGATGCACCTTTTCCGGCGGCACCCAGAAACCGGTGTCCACCATACCGAGCGGTACGAAGATGCGTTCGGCCAGGAATTGGTCCAGTGCTTTGCCGGAGATCACCTCGCACAGATGCCCGCACACGTCGGTGGCCACCGAATAGGACCACTGGGTGCCGGGCGAGAACCGCAACGGCAGTTCGCTGAGCTTGTCGATCATCTCCGCCACCGTGGCCGCCCCGTCACGCTCCACGCCCCGCCGGCGGTACAGCGCATCGAGGGGGTGGCGGTTCATGAACCCGTAGGTCAGGCCCGAGGTGTGGGTGAGCAGGTCACGGATCTGCATCTCCCGCTGCGGAAACGTGCTGCTGTACAGATCCGGGGTTCCGTCGGACCATACCCGAAGGTCTGCCCAGGCAGGAATGAAGCGGGACACCGGATCATCCAGTTGGAAGTGACCCTCCTCATACAAGCTCAGCAGCGCCACCGACACGATGGGTTTGGTCATGGAGTAGATCCGAAAGATGGTGTCCTCGGTCATGGGCGCATCAGCGTCGCGGTCACGCCGACCGACCGTGGCCAAATGCGCCACCTGACCGGCGCGGGCCACCACCGTGGTGATGCCCGCCAGCTTGCCGGCGTCCACGTAGCGCTCCTGGAAGAACGGGGCGATGCGGGCCAGACGGGCCGAGCTGAGACCAAGTTCCTCGGGCTTGTCGACAACGACGATGGGCATTTCGGGCTCCCCCGGGTGCGCTCAGTGACCCGGCGACACTATCCGCCGGGCGCCGAGGGGCTGCGGTGGTCGTGGGTTTGGCGGGGTGGGCTGACGCCCGAGCCCCCGTGGTCAGCTCACCGGCGGGTTGATGCCACGGGCCAGGTGGGACAGGGCGGCGTCGGGCCCCTCGACCCGGGTGCCGTTCAGCGGGCCGCAAGGCGTGGGGTTCTCGACGATAGTCGGTCGGCGGCGAAGGACATCCGGGCAGCATCGGTGGCGCCTCGGTTGAGGCGGGAATCCGCAGGCTGGCAAGGGACGCCAGCCCGGCGATGCCCAGAGCCGCCGCCACGACGTAGGGCAGCGAGACGTTCAGGCCGAAGAGGCCAAGGGCTAACAACGGTCCCAGGATCCGACTGAATGCGCTGACCGACTGCTGCACGCCGAACAGGGCGCCGCGCTGCTCGGGCCCCGCGATGGTCGAGATCACGGTGGACATGGCCGGGTTGAACAATCCCTGGCCCACGGTGAGGACGAACAGCGCCGGGATCAACGCCAACCATCCCGCCGCGGGGACCAGCAGCACGAACCCGATCACGTTGAGCGACATGGCTATCTGCGCCGTGCGACGGGGCCCGAAGCGACCGATGGCCCGCTTCACGCCGACCGCCTGTACCACCGAAAGCACCAGCCCGACCCCGGCGAACACCAGGCCGGTGGAGCCTGCCGTCAAGCCCACCCGCTCCTGACCCAGCAGGCTGAAGGTGGATTCGAACCCGGCGAACCCGATGCCCATGATCAACCCGGTCAACAACATCCGACCCAACGTCGAGGACGGCTGCAGCAAGGCCAGCCTGCCGTGCGGCATCGACGCTGCCGTGTTGGCACTCACGGTCCCGGTGCTGGGGGTCGCGGTGCTGGCGGTCGCGGCGGCCGCCCGGAAGGCCGGCAGGCGCCACCAGGCGGTGACAGCGTTGAACCCGCACAGGCCGGCGGCCAGGAAGAACGGCAGCCTCGGGCCGCCCAGCGCCGCCAGGGACCCAATGGCCGGGCCGGCGACGAAGCCGAGGGCGATGCCCGCACCGAGCAGGCCGAACAGACGTGGGCGCTGGGGTGGTGGGGCCAGATCAGCGGCGGCGGCGTGGGCCACCGAGAGGCTGCCGCCCGAGAACCCGTCCAGCGCCCGGGCCAAGATGATGAGCGGGATGGCCCCCGCCAGGCCCGTGATCAGATGCCCCACGCTGCTGCCGATGAGGGCGATGACCAGCACTGGTCGACGCCCGTGACGGTCCGACAGCCGACCAAGGATGGGCGAGCCGATCATCTGGGCCACCGAGTACGCCGCCAGCACCAGCCCCACCGTGAACGCCGAGGCGCCCAGGTCCCGGGTGTACAGCGGCAGGATCGGCAGCACGATGCCGAAACCAAGGAGGTCCAGTACCACCGTCAACCACAGGCTGCCGAAGCCCTTCGGGAGGGGCTGGCGGTCTCGGGGCACGAAAATCGACGCTACTGGCCGGCCATGTGGGCCTCAAACCTTCCGGCGGAGAATCGCCCCTTGTGGGGAGTCCTCGACCAACCAGCCCACATCAGCCAGCTGGCCCCGAATGCGGTCCGCGGCGGCGAAGTCCCTGGCGGCGCGTGCCTCGGCCCGTTGCTGGGCCAACACCAACACATCCGTTGGCGGGCCGGTGAGATCCTGTTCGTGCAGGTCCAGGCCGACGGCGGCGCACATCTGACGGACGGCGGAGGCCAACCCGGCGGCGCTGGCATCATCTTCGGCGTCGAGCGCGGTGTTGGCGGCGCGAACCGCCCGGAACAGCTGGTCGAGGGCGCCGGGGGTGTTCAGATCGTCGTCCATGGCGGCGCGGAAGGCCTGGAGGATGGGCTCATCTGGCAGCGGCGGGCCTTGACCATCAGCGCCGCCGTGGAGCAGGTCGGCCGAGCGCCGGGCGAAGGCGTCGAGGCGGTCGAGAGCCCGTTCGGCGTCGGTGATGGTGGCCGCGGTGACCTCCAGCGGAGACCGGTAGTGGGCCCGCAGCACCAGCATCCGATAGGCCCGACCGTCGTGGCGTTCCAGCAGGTCGAGAAGGTTGGTGAAGTTGTCGAGGGACTTGGACATCTTCTCGCCCTCCACCTCCACGAAGCCGTTGTGGGTCCAGTGCCGGGCGAACTCCTTGCCGGCGGCGATGGCTTGGGCCCGTTCGTTCTCGTGGTGCGGGAAGGCCAGATCCTGGCCGCCGCCGTGCAGGTCGAACCCCTCCCCGAGCAGGTCGAGGGACATCACCACGCATTCCGTGTGCCACCCTGGGCGGCCGTCTCCCCACGGAGCGTGCCAGGTTGGTTCACCGGGCTTGGCCTTCTTCCACAAGGCGAAATCGCTCGGGTTGCGCTTCTCGTTGCTGCCCTCCACCCGGGCGCCGGCCTGTAGGTCCTCGAGGTTCTGGCGGGCCAGCAGGCCGTACCCGGGGACCTGGGCGCAGTCGAGGTACACACCGTCTGTGGTTTCGTAGGCCTTGCCAGCGCCCAACAAGTCGGCGATCAGGGCGACCATCGGCTCGACGTACTCAGTGGCCCGGGGAGAGACGGTGGGACGTTTGACGCCGATGCCGTCCATGGCCCGGAACCAGATGGACTCGCACTTGGTGGTGATGTCCTGCCAGGGCCGCTGCTCGCGGTTGGCCCGCTCGATGATCTTGTCGTCGATGTCGGTGATGTTGGAGACGTAGCGGACCTCGAGGCCGCTCCATTCGAGGTAGCGACGCAGCACGTCGAACACCAGCGAAAAGCGACCGTGACCGAGGTGCGGAGGGCCATACACCGTGGGTCCGCACACGTACATGGAAACCTGACCGGCTTGGCGGGGCTCAAAGGGCACGACTTGTCCCTGGGCGGTGTCAAACAGGCGCAGCATCGCCGCCGAGCCTACCGATGGGTCCCGCTCGCGCCGTCATCGTTTCGCCGCCCTGGACGTTGGCCATGACCCCCGCCGCCGTCGGCCACTGCGCTGGCAGGGCCACGTTCCCCCGCCAGGGCCTGGAGCGTCTGCCGACAGCGCTTTTGACTTGCTCCGGTGACGAAATTCGATCGACCCACCCACCGCCTCTTCCCCACCGGGGCATCGAGTCGGCTCGGGGGTTACGGTCGCCCATTCCGTCACCGGACAAACACTCCCCGCCGGCCGTCCATTTCGTCACCGGAGGAAGGGATAGGTGCGGCAAAAGGCGGTCCCACCCGCGCCGGTCGCCCTGAAGGAACGGGCCCAGATCGGGGAAAGTGGACCGTGGGGACTACAGCGAATTGATGGCTGAGGTCGATAGACGACGCATGTCTCGCGGTTGGCTGGGGGCCCGGGGTCCTCTCTGCATCGGCGCCGGAGCAGTTGTGCTCGGGTGCTATCTGGCGGCGGCCACCGTTGCCGCGGTGGTGCCAGGGCTGCAGGGCGCCGGTGCCGTCCTGATCACGGGCACGTTGCTGGCCTCCCTGGCCGCCATCGCCGTGTGGCTGGCCGCTCCCCGGCTGCGCAACGCCACGCCGGCGCCGCCGGTACTGGCCCGACCGCCCACGCGGGTGCTGTTCGCCGGGCCGAGCATGCGGACCAAGGAGCCGTTTCCGGAGACGGAGCGGTTGGCCCATCGATTGCGCTTCGACCAACAGCTCGAACGGGCCCTCGGGGACGCCGAGGACCGCCGGGCACTGGCTGAGGTCGTGACCAGGGCCCTTGGCGTGGTCCCGCCCGAGGCGCCCGCTGAATGGCTGCAGCTCGGATCCCGGGGGCGAGCGCTCATCCAGGTGGCTGAGATCGGGCCCGACGGCGAGGGACCCGGCTGCCCGGTGATCGATCCTGACCACTGCGAAGCCATTCGTCGGGACCGCACCCTCAGGTTCCACGGGGACGAGCTCGACGCCTGCCGCCACTTGGTGGACCGGTCCCCCGAACCATGCTCGGCGGTCTGCATCCCGGTGCGGGTCCAGGGCGAGGCCCGGGGGGTGCTGCATCGAACAGGAGACGAGGGCCGAGCACCGGGGGACCTCGAGGTCGGCTATCTGGAGTCGATGGCCGCCAAGTTGGGATCTCGCCTGGCCGTGCTGAGCCTGCAGAGCAGCGACGTGTCGAACGGCACCATCGATCGGCTCACCGGTCTGCTCAGCGCCGACGGACTCGAAGCCAAGATCCGCCAATTGGCCCGGGACATGACCCCCTTCGCGCTGGCCCAGTGCGACATCGACCATTTCAGCGAGTACGCCCAGCGTTACGGCCACGCCGGTGCGGATGAGGCGATGTGCACCTTGTCCCGGGCGGCCCTTCGCTGCCTTCGACCTGACGACCTGCTCGGACGAGGTCGCGGCGACGAGCTGCTGGCAGTGTTTCCGGCCACGACTCCCACGGCCGCCCGCGGCGCGCTGGAGCGGCTTCGTGAGGAGTTGCTGCTCGAGCTGACGGCGAGCCATCAGGCGCCGTTCACGGTGAGTTTCGGGGTCATCGAATCCAGCTTCGGTCGGAGCCTCGACGAGCTGCTGGTGCAGGTCGACGCGGCCGCGGCTCTGGCCAAACAGCTCGGTCGAAATCGGGTGGTGCTGCACGGTGAGGTGCTCGACACGGACTGATGTCACCACCGACCGGCGCGATACCGGCATGATGGGCCCGGGAAACCGCACCCGCGAGTGTCGAAGGGATGGGCCGAGGTTGAACACACCAGCTGGCGGTCAGCACAGCATCGTGGTGCGCAGCAACGACTTGGCCGAACCCATCCCGGACCCGGCCGTGGCCACCCCGGGTGATCTCAACGCCGCGTTGCTGGCCACCAGCATCTGGTCCGATGAAGACCTGGCTCGGGCGCAGATCCCCGTGATCGACGTGCCGCTGGTGACCGCGGGGGGTGGCATCGGCAGCTTCGTGCTGGTCGACATGCTGCGAGTCGCCGGGGTGCCCACCCAGCAGATCCGAACGCTGACCAACCTCGACCATCCGTGGCAGACCTACCAGTACCTGACCCGGGTATCGCAGATCCCCGAGCACGAGCGGCTCCGGTCAGATTCCAGCGGCATGCCGGACAACGTCTGGGGTTTCCCGTCCTACGCCCTGCGGGAGGCGGCGGCGGAGAAGACCCTGGCCCCGCTGTGGAGCGTGCTGGTGGAGCCGATCTTCACCGACTATTGGACGCCCAGGGCCCGCACCGCGTTCAGCGGCATGGCCAAGGAGGCGCAACGGATCGGCTATCCCGAGACCGTGGCCAAGGGGCAGGTCCGGCTGGTGCGGCGTCGTCACGGCGGCGGGTACTTCACGGTGCTGACCCCGCCGGCGGGGGCCACCCCCACCCGTCGCATCGCCTTTCGGAGCCGGTTCGTGCATCTGGCGGTGGGCTACCCGGGGCTGCGGTTCCTGCCCGACCTGCAGGAATATCGCCAGACGTACGGCGACTACGGCCACGTGGTGAACGCCTACGAACCGCACGAGCAGGTCTACGAGGAGCTCAAACGCCGGCCGTGTGTGGTGATGGTCCGCGGCGGCGGCATCGTGGCATCACGCATCCTGCAGCGGCTCATGGAGGACCGCTGGCACCACGGCGCGCCGACCACCATCGTGCATCTGTTCCGCACCTTCGTGGCCCACAGCCAGGATCGGGGTGGGCCGTTCTACCGGCGCCAGGGCGGGGGTGGTTTCGCCTACCAGGGCTTCAACTGGCCGAAGGGGGCGTGGGGTGGGCAGCTCAAGTCCCGCTTCGAGAGCCTCGAGGGTGAGGAGCGGGCGGCGCTGTACCGCAAGCTCGGCGGCACCCACACCCCCAAGAGGAAGTTGTGGCAACAGCAGATGGGCCGGGCCCGGACCGAGGGTTGGTACCACACCGTGCACGGCACCGTGGAGCAGGTGCTGCGAAGCCCCAACGGGCAAGTCGCCAGTCGGGTGAAGCTGGCCAATGGGTCCACGCAGGAGGTGCTGGCCGATTTCGTCATCGACGCCACCGGCCTGGAGGGTGATCTGCGCGATCACCGCCTGTTGGCCGATCTCCTCGATCATTCCAATGCCGGTCGGAACCCGATGAGCCGGCTCGATGTGGAGCGCTCCTTCGAGGTGCGGGGCACGCGCTCTGAGCCGGGGGGACGGATGTACGCCTCGGGCTCCATGACGCTGGGCGGCTACTACGCCGGGGTGGATTCCTTTCTCGGCTTGCAGTACGCCGCGCTGAGCATCGCCGATGATCTGGCGTCGCAGGGGTTCTGTGAGCGCATCAGCACGGCCCGGTCCTTGTCCCAATGGTGGCGTTGGATGCGCAACCGTCCCGTTTCCTGAGCCTGATTCTGAGCCCTGATCCGCGCATGAAAGGCCTGCCGACATGACCCCCACGCTCATGGGCCGCATCCAGACCAGGTTGTTCCTGCTGGCGGTGGTGGGCCTACCGTGGACGCTCATCGCCACCCCGTTCCTACCCCGCCACCTGGGCGTCGGTTCGCTGGGCGGGCTCTACGCCACCACCCTGACCGCATGGCTGTTGGTGGGGGTGTTGGGCTGTGTCGTTTGGGAGCCGCTGTACCATTTGGGCCAGCAGTTCCGTTGGGAAAAGGACTGGCCCACACTGTTTGGTTTGCTCACCATCGTGCCCGAGTCACTGCTGCTGTGGTGGCTGCTCCCGGCTTATGAAAATAGCCCGGCCTCTGGTTGGACCTTTTTCTTTCACATCACATCAACCTGGCTACTGATGTGGCTGGCGGTGATCGGACCCATCCGAATCGTGTTCATTCGTTACCGCTTCCGTGGCGGCCGGATTCTCTAGGAGCGTGCCCCGATGAGCACTCCCAGTTCCTCGGCCGCGCACGGCGCCGTGGCCGACTACCAGCTGGTCGAGGTGGTGCACGACGGCACCACCTCCCGACAGTACCGCGCCGTGCCCCCGCCCCGGTTGGGTCTGGCGCCCGGCGAGCTGGTGGTCATCAAGTTGCTCGAGGGCACCGGCGAGCGGGCCTTTTCCAGGCTGTCGCGGTTGTTGCAGACCTTCGCCGCGGTGCAGGACCCGCACCTGGTTCGGTTGCTCGACGCCGGTCAGCACGAGGATGTCTTCTTCTACGCCACCGCTGACTGGAGTGATGGCAGTTTAGCCCGGCCCCGCGTCCCGGTTGGTCCGGCGCGGGCCTTGGCGGCGGTCGCCGATCTGTGTCACGGCGCCCACGCGTTGCATGAGGCCGGTGTCGCCCATCGTGACATCTCCCCCGCAACGGTGTTGCTGCACCCCGCCGGCGCCTGGCTGGGCGGACTGGATCTGGCCCGCGCTGCCATGGGCGGCGGCTCGGTCACCTCGATGGCCGCCCTGCAGTCGGTGGGGTATGTCGATCCGGCTTGCATACGGGGAGAACCGCCGTCACGGGCTTCGGACGTGTATTCCATCGGCGCTACCCTGCACTTTGCGCTGACCTGGACACCGATCCATCCCAACCTGCCCGAGGATGACGCGGTGATGGCGGTTCGACGGGTGCTGCGGGACGCCCCCCACCTGTCGCCGTCGCTTGACCCTTCGGCGGTGCAGATCATCCGGGCCTGCCTGAACCCTGATCCCTTGGCCCGTCCGGCCACCGCCCTGGAGCTGGTGGCTCTGTTGGCGGGCCTGGCGCCTGTCCCGTCGCCCCCTGAGGGGGCGTGATGTTGCTCGATCGGGCCCGTTTGGTGCCGTTGCAGCCACTCTCACGGGGGCGATTGGCCCGATTCGAGGGGTCGCTGTGCCTGGTCGGTGAGGATCCCACCAGGGTCGCCAGCGCGGCGTTGATCGACGTGTGCCGAACCCACCGCGGGCCGGGCGCTGAGCTCATCGAAAAGGTCGCTTCCATGGTGCAACGCGCCGCCGGAGCCACCCTGCCGGCGTTCGTGGTGGTGGCCCAGGACGGCGACGCGCTGCTGGTGGCTTTGCACGGACCGGCGTCCGTGACGGTCCACCAGCCGGCGGGGCCGTTGCAGCTGGACGGGAGCGAATCGACAGCCTGGGTCACCAGCCGGGTGCTGGACGCCGCGGCCCTCAATGCCGCCCTGGTGGAAGGGCCACCCATGGCCGTTCCGGCGCTGGTTGACCTGCAGCGCGGCGTGGCCGTGGGTGACGGCTTCGCCCTACTGGCTGAGGGCGTGGCCCCCGGGGACCTCGGCGGAAACGACGGGGCTGTCCCCTTGGCGTCCCAGGCTCCCGGTCCGGTGTCCGGCGTTGGCGATGTGAAAGTGCTCGCCGATGCTCCCGGCGCCGAGGTTCCCGCTGCGCCCCTGGCCCTTTCGCCTGAGGCCATTCGCCGGGTGCTGACCTCCGATCCCCTCGTGGTGGCCCAGCCGGCCCATACAGAAGAGCCCCTCGCCCCGGCGCCCCTCACAGCAGAGCCCCTCGCCCCGGCGCCTGCTCCGAGCGGCCCGGTCGCTCCGCCGCCGCAAGAAGATCCGGTCCCTCCGGCGCCCCCGGTCCTCCAGCCAGACCCGGTCCGCCCGGCACTGGCTGTCCTGCCCGCCGTGCCGGACAGCCCCCGATCACCGCTGGACGTGCCGGTCGGGGCTCACCCGGCATCTCCGACCCCGGCCGCGGAGCGCCCCGGCCCCGCTCCGCTCGGTTTCGCCTCCCTGCCAGGGGGCGCGTTCAAGATCGTGGAGTTGCGCCCGCCCAACCCGGCGCCCGCCGCCGCTCCCTTGCCGGTGGCGCAACCGCGGACCCCGAACGACTCGCCGGAAGCGCCGAGCGGGGCGGTTCGTGTTCGGGGGGTGAACTGCGGTCGGGGCCACTTCAACGATCCGCGGGCCCGCTTCTGCGCGGTGTGCGGTCTGGCCATGTTCCAGACCAGCATCGTGATGCAGGAGGGTCCAAGGCCACCGTTGGGCGTGCTGTTGTTGAGCAACGGCGAGAGCTTCCCGCTCAACACGAACCTGGTGTTGGGCCGTGAGCCGGGCGTGCACCCCGCGGTCAGCAGCGGCGAGGCCGTGGGCCTGGTGCCCACCAGCATGGGGCCGAGCCTGTCCCGCCTCCACGCCCAGGTACGGCTGGAAGGGTGGGATGTGGTGCTGATCGATGAGGGCTCCACCAACGGCACCTTCGTCTGGGACGAGACCCGTCGGCAGTGGAACCGTCTGGTGGCCCATCAGCCCTACGTGTTGCGCCCCGGTGACCAATTGGCCTTCGGGGCGCTCACCGCCACGTTCGAAACGTCCTTGCAGCAGTGAAGGTGGGTGTGGGGCTGTGGTGCCTGCAATCCTCGGCGTTGCGGCCCCGACCGTTCCCGGCGTTGTATCAGGAGCTGCTGGAGGACGCTCGCCGCGCCGAATCAGTGGGTTTGCACAGTCTTTGGCTTTCCGAGCACCACTTTTTCTATGACGGGTACTGCCCGGCGCTGCTGGCGGCGGCGGCTGGAGCGTTGTCGGTCACCGAACGGTTGCGGGTCGGCACCGGGGTGCTGCTGTTGCCATTGCAGCGTCCGAGCCGGGTGGTGGCCGCCGTCGAGGACCTGGACCGCAGTTCGGGGGGACGCCTTGATCTGGGCGTGGGGGCCGGCTATCGGGAGATCGAGTACGTCGGGAAGGGACTGCGCTTCGAGGATCGGCTCGAACGCATGCGCCGCGGCCTCGACGCGCTGGGCGCTCTGTCTGCTCCGGTGTGGGTGGGGGTGTCAACCCCGGCGGCAGCACGGCGGGCCGGGCGGCGCAATCTGGGGCTGTTCCTCTCCGGGGCGTTCCCGCCCGCGGTGGTGCTGCAGTTGATCGAAGAGCACCGAGACGCATGGCACGAAGCCGGTGGGGTCGGCGGGGTCGGCGGCGGGCCGCCACCAGTGGGCCTGTTACGAAACGTGTGGTTGGCCGACACCCCCGCCGAACGGGAACAGGCGTTGCACTGGGCCCGGTCCAGCTACGTGGTGTACGCCGGGCTGGGCTGGACCGCCAGCGACGCCGGCATGGACTTCGCGGCCAGTGTGGACGCCTCCATGGATGAGATGGCGCGGGGCGCGATCATCGGCAACGCAGAGCAGGTGGCCGAGGAGCTGCGGCGCTTCGATGGTATCGATACAGTCGTGTGCCGTATTGGATATGACCTACCACCCCGCTCGGCGATCATCGAGGTTCTCGAACGCATCGGCACCGAGTTGGCACCGCTGCTGGAGACCCGATGAGCGCAGAGCCGGTGCCCTTCGACGCCACCCGGCGCGGCATGATCCTGGACGACGACGCCGGCTCTGACGCGGAGGGCCGCGCCGCCTGGTTGCAGCGGGCCCGAGCGGCGGAGGAGGCCGGGGTGCCGGCGCTGTTGGTGAGCGGACCTCCCGGTACGGAGATCGTTCGTGCGGCGGCGGTGGCGGCGCAGACCCGTTGGGTGCGAATCGTGGTCGTTGTGGACCTTGACGACGAGGACCCCGTGACGCTGGCCGAGGAGCTCGCCGTGCTGGACAACCTGGCCGGCGGTCGGGTGGTCGTCCTCACCAAGGGCGGCTCAGCACACGAGCAGGCCATGCTGCGTTCGGCGTTGGCGGGCGAGGTGGTCCGGGGCGTCACCATCAGCCCACCCCCGGCGCAGCTGAACCTGCTGGTCCACGAAGCGGGCTGGGCCTCGGGCCGCTTCATCACCTGGGACGGTGACCCCGCTGAGGTGGTGCGGTCGTGTGCGCCACCCATCGTGACCGAGCTGAGCCGGCGTTTCGCCCCCGGAAGCACCGGCTGATCCCCAGAACGGTCCGCTCCCCGGAGGGCTTCAGCGCACCGTGACCGGCTCGATCTGGCGGGCGATGGTAGGGACGAATCGGTCCATCAGGGGGCCGGTCATAGCGGTTGTGATCAACGCCATGAGCACCCCACCAACCTGCATGGGCGCTGAGATCACGCCTTGGTTGAAGGCGATGAGGGCCACCACCAACACCAGCAGGCCCCGGCAGTTCATGAGCACCCCGATGACGTTGGCCTCGGCCCAGCTGAGCCCACCGAGGCGGCCGAAGAGCAGACCCGACGCCCACTTGGCCACCACGCCGACCACGATGAAGGCCACCAGCCCGACGATGACGTCCATGCCGAGCTTGGTGAAATCGGTCTGCAAACCGGAAAAGGCCAGGAACACCGGCAGCAGGACGATCACCGTCAGGTCGTTCAGCCGGCCGGCCATCTCCGGGCGCAGACGTTCCGGCGCCGGCATGACCACCCCGGCGAGGAAGGCCCCGACGATGACGTTGATGCCGATGCGGTCCGCAGCGTACGCCGAGGCCAACGTCACCCCCACGCACATCGCAAAGGTCGTACCGGACAGTACCGTACCTTGTCGTATGGAGGGTTCGAGGCGACGGAGCAGCGGACGTACCACCCCGAACATCACCGCCAGGAAGATGGCCGCCCCCACGAAGCGCAGGACCTGTCCCCCGGCGCTGGCGTCCGCCGCCACCCCCCGGGCCACGCCCACCGCCAAGAACATGAACACCGTGACCAACGCCGCTGAGGCGATCCCGATGGCACCCATCTCGGTCTGATCGAGTCGCTTCTCCTGCAGGATGCGAGCGGCCACCGGAAAGGCGGTGACGGACAACATGGCACCGATCATGAGGTTGAAGGCCAGCTTGGACGGGGCGGTCTGGGTGCCGAAGTTGGCCACGAACGGCGCGTCGTACAGCAACGGGGACAAAGCGAACCCCGCCGCCAACGGCACCGCCACCACGCCCACGGCCACGCTGACCACCCCGGCCAGTCGGCCTCGGAGTTGGCCCAGATCGAGCTGCAGGCCGACCACGAACATGAACAGGATCAACGCCAACTGCCCGATCAGACCCAACAGCGGTCGGGCCTGCGGAGGAAAGAGGCAGGTGGTGATCGAAGCCACCCCTTTGGTGGGCTCCAGCGCTTTGCGGCAGGCCAGCACCCCCGGAGCGTTGTTCCATACGAACATGGTGGGCCCCAACAACGAGGGACCGAGCAGCACACCGGCGACGATCTCCCCGACCACCCGGGGTTGACCCAACTTCACCGACGCCGCGCCGCACAACCGGGCCATAACGATGATGATCACCAGGCCCAGGAACACGAAGGCCGCCACCTGATCGGGCGGGAGGCCCGTCGGAGGCGTAGCTTGGGCTAACAACATGGTCATCGGTCGCTCCTGTGCACTGGTCGGCTCGAGTGGGACGTCGGATCGGCGGAGGCCACGGGAGCGGAAGCCGTTGCCGCCACCACTCGTTCGGCCAACGGTGGGCGCTCGCCAAGCCGGCCCCTCACCGCCAGCACCGGCGTGGTGGCGGCGGACAGCGTTGCCACCACCGTGACATCTATCCCGCCGGGGCCGAACAGCAGCCCGGCCACCAGCGGCCCGCCATTGGCGCCGCCGTCTCCCTCGACGTGGTCGGGCGCCACCGCGGATACCGAGAAGCCGGCTCGTTCCAGCTGTTCCACGGCGTTGCGACCGGCGCGGCCCGAGCTGATAGCGACCAAGGCACCGTGGCGACTGCGGGCCAGCCGGGCGCCGTGCTCGGCCACCGCAGGGGCCTCACCCGATCGCAGATCGACCACAATCGCGGCGGCCCCGCCCCGTTCGTCTCCGCGGTCGTCGGGTCCGGCGCCAGGATCGCGTCCGACGGGCGCCAGGGTCGGGCCGGCGATCACCAGCAGATCGGCCAGGTCGGCGTCGGCCAGCGCTTGGATGGTGTTCACCACCGACAGCTCCGCTGCCCAGGGCACCACGACGGCGTCGTGAGCGGCGCCTCGCAGTTCGTCGAGCAATTCCTGAAGGGCGTTCCCGGCGAAGCGAACCGTGACCCGGGCGGTCACACCGGCCGTCTCGATGGCCCGACGAGCCGGTTGGATGCCAGCCATGACCGAGCTCAACCGACTCAGCTCGTTGCCCTCCATCAGCGCGTAGATGGACACCACGGCAGGACGCTCAGGGCCCACCGCGGCCAGCGCGATGCCCACCGCCCGCTCAGCCAGGGCGCTCAGCTCCGTTTGGTGGCGCAGCTCCGGCGCTGAACCCCCAACGCCGTCAAGCGCCGTCACCGGTCCGGCCGGCGGCCCCCCGACGGCCAGCAGCGCGCCGCTGGGGAGCGCTGATCCCACGGGCAAGGCGATGGCCACTCGGTAACGGGCGCCGTCAGTGCTGGCGCGGCGTTCGGCGTCAGCGATGTCCCGGGCCAGCAGACGGGCGGGATACACCACACCCAACGCGGGGCCGGCGGCCACCGTGGTCAGCACCGCCATGATCACCATCATCGTGAACAGTGGCCCATCGATCAGCCCGGCGGAGCGGCCGATGTTGAGGATCACCAGCTCGGTCAGGCCCCTGGTGTTCATGAGCGTCGCCAGGGCCAGCGACTGCCGGGTGGACATACCGCTCAGTCTGGCAGCCAGTCCCCCGCCCACGAACTTGCCGATGCAGGCGGTGGCCAGCACCGCCAGCAGCGTCGGCAGGCCGTCCCAACCCAGGCCCTTGATGTCCACCCCGAGACCGGTCACCACGAAGAACACCGGGAGCAGCACCACCACGCTGATGCCCTCAACCCGTTCGGATAGCTCATGGGCCAACGAGCCCATCTGCCGTCGGGGCACCGCCGCGCCGAAAAGGAAGGCCCCGATCAGGCTGGCCAGGCCGATGCGGTTGGCCACGTAGGCGCTGGCCAGGGCGCCGGCCAGCAGCACCGCCAACACATCGGGGCCCAGCCGCCCGGCCCGGCGGTAGCGGGACATCACCAATCGGTCCAGCAGCGGCCGTACCATACCGAACAGGACGGCGATGAAGGCCGCCAGCTCCGCCATGGCGATGGGGACGTGGCCGATGTCCCCCGAGCTGGCGATGGCCACCACCATGGTCAGCAGCGCGAACACAATGATGTCATCGATGGCGGCGCAGGCGATGGCCAACATGCCCAGCGGTATGCGGAACATGTTGCGTTCGGTGAGGATGCGGGCCAGGACGGCGAAGGCGGTGCCGCTCATGGCCACCCCCATGAACAGCGCGAAGGGCACGATGGCGGTGGACTCACCCTCCACGTTGCCGTAGCGCCCGTGGATCAACGGCGCCAAGACCAGTCCGCCGAGGGCCATGGGTACCGCGATTGAGCTGAGTGACAGCGTGACCGCCCGCCGGCCCGAGCGGCGAAGACCATCGGGGTCTATCTCCAGACCGACCACGAACATGAAGATGACCAGGCCCAGCTCGGCGGCGACCTTGAGATAGGGCCGGGTGTCGAGAGGAAAGAGCCGGTCGGGCAGATCACCGGGGAACAGCCCCAGCAGGGACGGTCCTAGGCTGATACCGGCCAGTATCTCCCCCAGCACCATGGGCTGGCCGAGCTTGCGGGCCGCCAGCCCCACCAATCGGGCCACCACTACGATCACCGCGATGGCCAGGAAAGCCTGCGCGGCGACCCGGTCAAGGGGGCTGGAACCAGCCGCCAACAGACCGCCCGGTACGGCCCCGACGGCCAGCTCGGGCGGCAGGGCGGCGTTGAGGAGGGCCCCGATCATTGGGGGATGGCCGCCAAACGATTCACCGCGGTGGCGAACAGGTCGTTGAAGAGGACCTCGTCCCCGGTGGTGAACTCCCGCCCGATCACCGCCACGCCCACCGAGGTCAGGTTACGCCCGCAGCGGGCCAGTCCCACCGCCCGGGTGACCGTTGGTCCCGCCAACGAGGAGGGCGCCGCCACCTGGAGGAACACCTCGCTGTCATCACACTGGGTTGGTGTCTCGAAGGGGGTGACCGCAAGCGTGTACTCCACCCCGTTGACCACCGTCGTGGAGAACGCACAGTTGGCGACCAGGCTTCGTGCACCGTCCAGGATGGCCGCCGCACCGCCGGCGTCGGCGTAGGACTGCACGTCATTGTCGATGCGCACCCCGCTGGTGGTGCCGTCCACGACCTCGAAGGCGGTGTTGGCCCGCAGTTGGGAGGTGATCACCACCGGCTGGCCGCAGTAAGGCTCGTCCGTCCCATACGCCACGGTCTGGTAGGACGGTCCGATATCGGTTGCGGTGAGCAGCGCCGACTGGACCTCGGGCAAGGTCGGGGGACGCTCCAGCACGGACCCGGTGGTTGCCGTGGGATTGGTGGCCGGGGTCAACGGGACGGTGCTGGGAAGGAGGCTGGTGGCGCTGGACGGCCGGTCGTTGCGGTTGGCGCGGGATCCGCTGGTGGCCGACGCTGTCTCGGTGCCGTCATCGCGGGCCAACAGCCCGATCACCCCCAGCAGCACCGCCACCGCCAAGGCCCCGACCAGCGCGGCCCGAAAAGCCTTGCTCTGGCCGCCCGCCGGCTTGCGGTGTGTGCCCGGTGTGCCAGGTGTGCCCTGGGTCTCATACCAGCCGGGGCCGCCGCTGAAGGCCATGTGGGGCTGACCATGGGTGACGTTCACGCCCGGCCCGCCGGTTCCGTGACCGTAGGCCGGGTTGGGTCCCGGTCCGGTTGGTATCGGGGCGCCGGGCTGGGCACTGCTGGGTCCGGCCCAGGCCGTTGGCGCAGCTCCGGGGGACCAGGCTCCCCCCGCCGCCGGTTGGATCCAGGCGGGCGGGGCCGCAGGCGGTCCACCCTCGGGTGCGCCCCACGCCGGCGGGTTCGAGGCCGGCGGGTTGGACCAGGGCGGGTTGGACCAGGGCGGGTTGGAGCTCGGTGGGTTCGAGGCCGGCGGGTTCGAGGCCGGTGGGTTCGAGGCCGGTGGGTTGGAGCTCGGCGGGTTGGACCAGGGTGGGTTCGACACCGGTGGGTTGGAGCTCGGCGGGTTGGACCAGGGTGGGTTCGACACCGGTGGGTTGGAGGCCGGCGGGTTGGACCAGCGCGGCATCGGCGCTGCCCGGGCCGACCGGTTGGGTCTGATCCCAACCCGCCCCGGAGGACAACACCGAGCGCCCGTGAGTGGCCCCCAGCGCCACCGCCGTCTTGGGATCGCCCCGGCGGCTGACGTTGACCCCGGGGAAGGCGTCGCACACCATTCGTTCCACCAACGGGGAACGGCTGGCCCCGCCGGCCAGGTACACCGCGGCCAGCTGCAGCGGTTCCAAACCAGCGTCCGCCACCGCCCGGCGCAACACCTCCACCGAGCTGGCGATGTACGGCTCGATCAGCAATTCGAACTCGTCCCGGGTGACCCGTTGGGTGACCATGCCGTTCGGTAGGGCGACCAGGAGCTCGGCGTAGGGATGGGAGGAGAGGGCCTCTTTCACCCGCCGGGCCTCACTGCGCAGGGCCGAGGCCGCTTGTTGCCAAGCCCGCTCGTCGGACACCTGCAGCGCCTCCCAAACCTCTTCGTTCAGGCGGGAACCGACGAAGTTGGCCAGCAATTCGTCGAACAGATCCCCCCCGAGGCGGTCCTCGCCACCGGGGCGCCCGATGACCACGAACCCCGGGGCGTCGTGCTGCACGGTGGCCTGCAGCACCGCGGTGTCGAACGTGCCGCCGCCCAGGTCGTACACCGCCACGAAGCCGCCGGGGGCCACACCGACCTCATCGGCGAAGGACACCGCCGCGGCCACCGGTTCGGGCACCAGCACCGGGTTCGGCAGCTGGGCCCGGGCCGCGGCCTGCAGCAACCGATCCAAGCGAACCCGGCCCCAAGAGGCGGGATGGGTGAGACGAACCTCGACGGGGGGCGAGCCCACGTGGCGCACCGCTTCCTGGTACACGTAGGCCAGCAACGATGCGATGAGGACCGTGACGTCATGGGTGCGGCCCCCCAGGATGATCGGCGCCGGCTCCCCGATGCGGGACTTCGGGGCCCGGATGGCGCGACCCGGCGAGGAGGTGGCCAGGTCCTCGGCGGAGCGGCCGACCACCAGGGAGCCGTCGTCCTCAGCCAACACCACCGACGGCACCCGGCGCTCGCCACCGATCTCGATGACCTCGGGACCCCGCCGGGTACGGGCGGCGGCCACCGTGAAGCTGGTACCGAAATCAATCCCCAGCACCCACGGATCCTGCACGCTCATGAACCAACCTCTCGTTCCGGTGACCCTGAAGGAGCCGCTCAAAGCCCTATGACGTCCGCTGCTGCCCTCCGGTTCGGCGCACGTTCAACTTCCGGTCGGTGGTGTTCTCGACACTGCGCTTGTTCAGTGCGCGCCGCACGGCTCGTTGCGGGTCTTGCAGTCTGCACCTCGTGGACCAGTATCGCGCCGCTGAAGACCACTTCCTCGGTATCGGACAACGTTCCCGAGGACCTGTCTGTCAGGTCAGGTGAGCGCTACCGTGAGACGCTGCAACACGGAGGCCGGCCCTGAGCGCAAGCGTTGATCGCATCGGCAACTATCGGGTCGAACGGGTGCTGGGCGCGGGCAGCTTTGCCACCGTCTGGTTGGCGCTCGACGAGGTGCTCGACGCCAACGTGGCCATCAAGGTCCTGGCCGACAACTGGTCCCGCCAGCCTGACATCCGGCGGCGCTTCATCGACGAGGCCAAGATCCTGCGCCGTCTCGATGACGACCGGGTGGTGCGGGTGCACCAGGTCGACGAGATGGCCGATGGTCGACCGTTCTTCGTGATGACCTGGGCTGATCGGGCCACCCTGTTCGACCGGATCCAGTCCCGGGCCCGGGCCCGACGGCCTTTCAGCGTCCCCGAGGCAGTCGAGTTGACCGTCGAGATCGCCCGCTGCTTGGAGGTGGTCCACGGGTTCGGGGTGGTGCATCGAGACATCAAGCCGTCCAACGTGCTGTTCCGCTCGGTCGCCGCCAGGGTGCGGGCCGCGGCCCGGCGAGACCCTGGCGCGGCCGTCGCTGCGGAGCCGACGGAGCGCATGATGCTGGGCGACTTCGGGCTCGCCAAGGACCTGGCCGGGGCCTCGGGGTTCACCTTCGCGGCCGGCACCCCGGCCTACATGGCACCGGAGCAGGCCCGTAGCTCCACCGACATCGATGAACGGGCCGACGTGTTCTCGGTCACCGCGGTGCTCTACGAACTGCTCACCGGACGTCCCGCGTTCTCAGCCGAGACCCTCTCGGGGGTGGCCCGATCCCACGCCGGACGGGACCTCGAGCCGTTGGTCACCGCCCGTCCCGACGCCCCGGCGGCATTGTGGCGGGTGATCCGGGACGGGCTGGCACCGGCCCGGGAGGACCGCATCGGATCCGCCGAGGAGTTGGTCGACGCGCTGCGGGCCGTGCCGCTGGCGGGCCCGGCAAGGCCCTTCACCCCGCCGCCAGCCCCCCCCGCCACCGTCACCTCGTTGCCGCCACGACCGGCGGGCCCACCCCCACCGCCGCTCCCGGTGATGGTGTCCCAGACCGTGCAGCTGCTCGACCACCTGGCCGCGGCCGCGGCCGTGTCCGTGTCGGCTGAGTCGGCGGAGCAGCGCCAGCCGGTGGCGGAGGGCGGGGCGGCGGAGGTGTTGAGCCAGGCCCGGCGCCGGTTGCTGGATCCGGTACAGGTCCTGGTGGTGGGCCCGGCTGATGGCACCACCTCGGAGCTGGCCTGGTCCCTGGCCGGGGAGCGGCTGGCGTCGGGGGGGATCGGCGGAGGCGGGCGGCTGTTCTGTCGGCTGCAGGCGGCTCCGTCCAGCGATCGGCGCAACGCCGCACTGGCGCTTCGGCGGTCCGGGGAGCGGCTTGAAATGGCGGTCCAGCGCGACGGCAGCGGGGCGTTGATCATCGCCCCTCCAACCGGCTTCACCCCTCCAGCCGGTTTCGCGTCGCCGGAACAGCAGCTCACCGCCCTGACGGTGTGGCTCACCTCCCCGGCGTTGGCCAACCGAACGGTCATCGACGCCGGCCCGTTGCTGGCGCAGCCCACCGCTGCCCCCAGCGCCGGCCCCGATCCCGGGGGCGCCGGGTTCGGGCTGCCCACGTCCGATCCCGGCGCCGCGGTCATCCCGCCCAGCCGGGCCCTGGTCGAGGCCGATCTGCTGGCGGTGGTGCTGCCGCCCTCGGTGGCGAGCGGCCGCGCGCTGCTGGCAGAGCTGAAGGAGCGGCTGCGGGCCAGTCCCGGCGGTCCGGTGCTGGCCATGGGGGTGGTCTCGCCCGGTCCCGGTTCAACCGTCGGCGGGCCCGGCAGCGTGCCGGCGGCGTTGGCCGAGCTGGTCGGGGCCTACGGTGCCGATCCCAGCGTCAGCGCCCAGCTCTCAGCGGTGTCAGCGTTGAGCGATGGTCGGGCCCCGATGCTGGATGCGGCCTTCGAGGCGCTGCTGCGTCACAGCGACGCGGTGCGGGTCACCGCGGCCGTGGCCCAGGCCGAGGACGACTTGTCCCGAAGATCCGATCCTGCCTCCCGCGCCGCCTTCCACGGGCTACGTGACGGTCGGGAGGCGCTGGTGGCGATGTTCCCGGCCCTGGAGGAGCTGGCGGTGCTGCGCGAGGAGGCGTCAGGACGGCTCACGCTACCGGCGTCCTATCGCAACGAGCTGCGCCGTCTGCTGGCCGGGGGTGATCCGGCGGCCCGGCTGGGTCTGGCGCCGGGAGCGGGGGGCGACGAGTTGCGACGCGCCGCGGAGGTTTCGTTGGAACGTTGGCGGACCTTCGTCAACACCGGCCGGGCCCCCTTCGCCAGCATCCACGCCTCCCAGACCGTGGTCCGGGCCCTGGAACGCCTGTGGACAGGGTCTCAGCAACGTCCGCTCTAATCTGATCTGCTGCGCGGCCTGACCTGCTTGGCGCTCAACGCTCGAGCAACCAACGCAAGGTTTTGCGGCCTTCATGGATCCTGGACTTGACCGTACCAATCGGTACGTTGAGGGCTTCGGCGATCTCGGCGTAGTCCAGACCAAAAACGTCACGCATCACCACCGCCTCGCCGAAACGGGGATCGATCTGCTCCAGCGCATCGAACAGATCCACCTTGGTGCCGGCCACCACGCTGGTTCGTTGGTCGGCCGAGCGTTCCTCCAACACCACCCCCAACACGCTGCCCCGCCGTTTGAGCTTTCGATAGGTGTCGAGCGAGGCGTTGGTGGCCACCTGATACAGCCAGGTGGAGAACCGGGCCCTCCCCTCGAAGCTGCCGATGCGACGCGACACCGCCAACAAGGTGTCCTGGGCCGCCTCCTGGGCGTCGAGCAGGTTCGGCAGCATCCGCCGGCAACGAGCCAACACATCCGGCTCGATCAACCGCAACAGGCGGTCCATGGCCCCCGGATCACCCCCCACCGCAGCCCGCGCCGCCGCCTCCACCTCATCGCCGTCAGCGCGCACGTGCCGACCTCACCCGGAAGAACGTACTTCGCCGAGGCCGTCCACGGTTGGGAGTAGCTTCTGCGCCGGCCACAACGCGCCGGGATCGCACAGAGGAGCCCGGGATCGCACAAAGGAGCATGGCATGCGGATCGAGGAGCTGTTCGGCATCGAAGGCAAGGTGGCCATCGTCACCGGGGGCAGCCGGGGCATCGGCTACATGATCGCGCAGGGTCTGGTCACCAACGGCGTGAAGACCTACATCACCTCCCGCAAGGCCGATGAGCTGAACGCTGCCGCCGCCGCCCTGAGCGCCCACGGCACCTGCATCGCGATCCCCGCGGACCTGGCCAGCGACGAGGGCCTCAACGGTTTCGTGGCCGAGTTCACGTCACGGGAGGATCAGCTCCACATCCTGATCAACAACGCCGGTGCGGCCTGGGGTGCGCCGCTGGGTGAGTTCCCGGGCTCCGGTTTTGACAAGGTGCTGGCCATCAACGTGAAGGCGCCGTTCATGCTGACCCAGGCGCTGCTGCCGCAACTGAAGGCCGCGGTGGGCGATGAGGACCCGGCCCGGGTGGTGATGATCGGCTCCATCGACGGGATGGTGGTGCCCATCGGGGACAACTTCTCTTACTCCGGTTCCAAGGCCGCCATCCACATGCTGGCCCGCCACCTGGCACACAACGTGGTGGGTGAGGGCATCACCGTGAACACCGTGGCACCGGGGCCGTTCCGTTCCAAGATGATGGGCTACCTCCTCGATGATCCCGACAGCCGGGCCCGCATCGCCCGCAAGGTTCCCCGCAAGCGCATCGGCACCCCCGAAGACGTCGCCGGCGCCGTGATCTACCTGTGCAGCCGGGCCGGTTCGTGGCTCACCGGGGTGCTGATCCCTGTGGACGGCGGCCTGTCCACCCACGGCTAGGGGTTGCGGCTGCCTCCGCCCCGCGCGTCGTCGCGGCGCGCTACGGTCCGGCCCATGGACCCCGAACTCGCCGCCTGGCTGGCCACCACCCAAGAGCAGGCCCTACAGCCCGACCTGCCCATCTGCGACCCCCACCATCATCTGTGGGACCACGCCAAGGAACGGTTCCTGGTGGAGGAGCTCAAGGCGGAGATCGGCGCCGGCCACAACGTGACGGAGACGGTGTACGTGGACTGCATGTCCGGTTACCTGACCGAGGGCCCGCCGGAGATGGCGCCGGTGGGCGAGGTCAGCTTCGCCGCCGAGCAGGCCGCCCAGTCACGCCAGAGCCCCGGGGCACGGATCGCGGCCATCGTGGGATGCGCCGACCTGCGCTTGGGCGACGGGGTGAAGCCGGTGCTGGAAGCCATGATCGGCGCCGGTGACGGGCTGTTCCGGGGCATCCGCCACGCCACCGCCTGGGACCCCTCCCCCAAACTGGGCAACTCCCACATGAACCCCACCGAGGGCGAGATGGGCAGCACCGGTTTCCGTCGTGGTTTCGAGGTGCTGACCGGTGAGCTGGGCCTGACCTTCGACGCCTGGCTCTACCATCCGCAGCTGCCCGAGGTGGCCGCGCTGGCCCGGGCCCACCCCGACGCCACCATCGTGCTCGATCACCTGGGCGCTCCCGTGGGTGTCGGTCCCTACGCCGGCAAACGTGACGAGGTGCTGGCCGCCTGGCGCCCGATGATGGCGGACATCGCCCGCTGCCCCAACGTGGTGTTGAAGGTCGGCGGGATCGGGATGTCCTTGTACGGGCTGGGCTGGCACAAGCGTGAAACCGCTCCCTCCTCCGATGAGCTGGTGGCGGCGTGGGGTGATGAGATGCGCTTCTGCATCGACGCCTTTGGTCCCAGTCGCTGCATGTTCGAGTCGAACTTCCCCGTGGATCGGCGGGGTTGTTCCTACGTGGTGCTGTGGAACGCCTTCAAGAAGACCGCCGCCGGTTACAACGCCGCCGAGCAGGCCGACCTGTTCCGGGGTACCGCCCAGCGCGCCTACCGGATCGACTGACCGGATCGACTGACCGGATCGACTGATCCCGTCAGGTTTGACCGGTCCCTGCAGCGGGAATGTTCGCCCGAAGATGGTGACCCTCATCGTCGTCCTGGTAGGTATGGCGGTGGCGGCCGTCATGTTGTCCTCTCGACGCGGCGCGCTGCCCGCCGCTGAGCTCGACACCGAGCGGCAGGAGCGATGGTTCGTGCGCCACGCTCCCGCCCGGCTCCAGCAGCTCCTGCGCCACCTCGACCGGCGGGTGGCGGGCGGGGCCGGGGTCGCCATCGGCTTCGGGCTGGTCCTCGGCGCCGCCCTGCTGGTGGGTTTGCTGCTCGATGCCATCGACCGCAACCGGGTGGTGGCCCGGCTGGATCGCGCCGCCGCACGATGGGGAGCGGACAACGCCACGGAGGCCTCGACTGCCGTGCTCGAGACCATCACCCAGGCCGGTTCCACTCGGGTGCTGGTCGCGCTCGATGGTCCTCATTGGGCTGGTGGCTGCCGTGCGTCACCGCTCCTTGGCCGTGCTGGGATACCTGCTGTTGGTGGGGGTGGGGGTCAGCCTGCTCAACAGCGGCCTCAAGGCCATGGTGGAACGGGAACGTCCGACGGTGGCCATGCTCACCAGCTACAGCGGCTCGTCCTTTCCATCCGGGCACTCGGCCGCGGCGGGGGCCTGCTGGGCCGCCATGGCGTTGATCTTGGCCCGCCACCGCGGCCGTTGGCCACGTCGGGTGGCCGCCGCGGGCGCTGCGCTGATCTCCGGGGCGGTGGCCGCCAGCCGGGTGTTGTTGGGAGTGCACTGGCTGTCGGACGTGGTGGCCGGGGTGGTGGTCGGCTGGGCCTGGTTCTTTCTGGTGACGTTGTTGTTCGGTGGTCGGCTGCTGCGCTTCGGCGAACCGGCCGAGCGGGTGGAGCGGCGCAGTCGACGACGACGCTTCGGCGACGGGGCCTCCACCGCCACCCTCCAATAGCGCTACCGGCCAAGAGCGCTCCCAGATGGTAGGGCGACGAGGAAAGGTGCAGGGTGCCGGAGCTGTTGTTGGGACCAATGCTGCGCCACGTCGATGCGACCAGCGCCACGGTCTGGGTCGAGACGGATGGACCGTGCCGGGTGTCGGTGGGCCGGACCACCACCCACACGTTCTGCGTGGCGGGTCACCACTACGCGCTGGTCATGGTCGAGGACCTCGAGCCGGGCACCGTCACGCCCTATGAGGTCCGACTCGATGATTCGTTGGTCTGGCCGCGGGAGAATGACCCCTTCCCCCCATGCGTCATCCGAACCCTGGGCCGCCCCGGCCCGCTGCGGGTGATCTTCGGGTCCTGTCGGGCTGCGGCACCCCATCAACCGCCGTATTCGCTGGAGATCGCCTCCAACCCCGAGGCCCGGGGGGTGGACGCCTTGCGGGCCCACGGCTTGCGCATGCTGGGCCAGTCCCCGCAGGAATGGCCCGACCTGTTGGTGTTGGTCGGTGATCAGGTCTATGCCGATGACGTCTCGCCCGGGGTGCGGCGTCGGCTGGCGGGCACCGTCCGTCCGGCGGGGCTCCCGGAACACAGTGTGGCCAACTTCGAGGAGTACACCTGGCTCTATCACGAGGCCTGGACCCCCGATGTGGAGCGATGGGTGTTCTCGGTGGTGCCGACGGCCATGATCTTCGATGACCACGACATGATCGACGATTGGAACATCTCCGAGGCCTGGGTCCGTGACACTCGCCGGGAGCCCTGGTGGCAGGACCACATTGTCGGCGGTCTGGTCTCCTATTGGATCTATCAGCACCTGGGGAATCTCTCGCTCGGGGAGGTGCGCGCCGAGGGGTTGCTGGAGGAGGCGCTTTCCACGGCTGACGCCGAACCGGTGCTGACCCGTTGGGCCCAACGGTCCGAGGCGTTCACCCCGCTGCCCGGCGGCTACCGCTTCAGCTACGCACGGGATCTGGGACCGGTGCGGCTGGTGGTCATCGACAGTCGCAACGGTCGGGTGTTGCGGCCCGGCGCTCGGGCCATGGTGGACGCGGACGAATGGACCTGGGTGGTCGAGCAATGCCAGGTGCCGTGCCGGGACCTGCTCATCGCCAGCTCGCTGCCGGTGCTGGTGCCTGGCGGCCTGCACGATTTGCAGGTTTGGAGCGAACGCCTCTGCGACGGCAAGTGGGGGCGATGGCCCGCCAAGGTAGGGGAACGTCTGCGGCGCGCCCTCGATCTGGAGGATTGGGCTGCCTTCGCCGTTTCCTTTGCGGCGATGATGGAATTGCTGGCTTCAGTGGGCCGCGGCCGCAATGGTCCGGCGCCGCGAACCATCTCCCTGCTGTCGGGGGACATCCACTTTAGCTATCGGGCGGAGCTGCACTTCGCACCGGAAGCGGGGGTGATCAGCCGCATCAACCAGTTGGTGAGCTCCCCCATGCGCAACGCACTCGCGGGCCGAGACCGCAAGGTGTTGGCCTTCGGCTCCAGTAGCGCCGGGCGGGCGGTGGGCCGCTTTCTTCGTCGCAGCGTGGGCGCCAGCGCCGGAACCATGTCCTGGGAGCTGACCGACGGACCATTCTTCGCCAACGAGATGTCGATGCTCACCCTTGACGACCATACCGCTGAGTACCGCATTGAGCAGGCCAGCCCCGACGAGGAGGGGCGACCCACGCTGAGCGTCATCTCCAGAGTCGAGTTGGCCCCGCCCGGCAGCTAACCACCCCCAGAGTCCGCCGCCGTCGTTCGGGCCCAGCCGTGGATCAGCTGGTGGTTTCGGTCTCCTCCTCGGCGCCCTCATCCACCTGCTGCTCGACCTCGTTGCGGGCATCGTCCACCACCGACTCCAACGTCTCCACTTCCTCATTCACGTCCGAACCGTTGCCGTCCTCATCTTCACCGCAGGCAGCCGCGCCGAGTGTGAGCGTACCGAACAGTACGGCCACGGCGGAAAACTTCTTCATCGTGTGGTGTGTGGTCCGCTGCACGATCATCGTCGTCATACCTCTGGGTTGGAGCCGTGGCTCGGTTCTGTATGCGATCGAATGATCGGGTACCAGCCACATACCTTCCGGTTCGTGGCGTCAAACCCCTCGACCACCTGGTTTGACCGGTCCGCAGGCGAGGGAAGATGACGGAGTGGCACGCCACCGCCTCTTCCGCAGGTGGCACAAGCAGGAGGCGCACCGTGTCACGGTTGCAAGATCTCACCCACCCCAAACTCAGGCCGGCTTCCAGTGCTGGGGACCGATCCAGGAGCGGTGGGTCCCCCAGCGGGCCCGGCACTGTCTCCTCCGGGGGCGTTGACGCCAGCGGGGACGTCGGGCGTCAGGCCCAGGATCTAGGGCGCCGGTTCCAGGTGCTCGGACGCGCCGGGTGGGTGGCCAAAGGGGTGGTCTACATCCTGATCGGTTTGGTGGCACTCAACATCGCCCTCGACCGGGGCAAAGGTGGCGAGGAGGCCAGCGGCACCGGCGCAGTGGCCAAACTGGCCGACCGGTCCTTCGGCAAGGCGCTGATCGCGGTGCTAGGCATCGGCTTGGCGCTGTACGTGCTGTGGCGATTGTTCACCGCTCTGCTACCGGGTGACTGGACCGGCAAGGCGTTGTTGGAGCGGGTCGGCTACCTGGTGAGCGCAGTGGTGTACGCCTCCTTGGCCCTCACGGTGCTGCAGATCATGCAGTCCGGCACCGGCACCGACAGCAACCAGGAGGACCAAGCCGTTTCCAGCGGGGTCAACGCCCTGCTGGACAATTCCGCCGGTCGGGTGCTGGTAGGCATCATCGGGGTGGTAGTGCTGGCCGTCGCGCTGGCGTTTGCGCACAAGGCATACAGCAAGTCCTTCCAGGACGATCTTTCGCTGCCTTCCGACGCCCGGGAACGCCAGGCACTGCTGCGCTCCGGTGAGGTCGGCTGGGCCGCCCGCGGGGCCTCCATGGCGTTGGTCGGGTTCTTCCTCATCCGCTCCGCCGTCACCTATGACGCGTCCGAAGCAGGTGGCATCGACGGCTCCCTGCGCCAGTTCACCCAGTACCGCTGGGGTCAGGTGCTGGTGGGGCTCATCGCGGTGGGCTTCGCAGCTTACGGCGTGTTCTGCGTGATCTCCGCCCGCCATCAGCGCCTGCGTGCACCCCGGAACGACCGCTGAGAGCCAACCATGTCGACCCAGCGATTCCGCCGCAGCGCAACGCCGGTGCTGCCTTCCCCAGGGGCCACACCATCTGGTATGGGACCGGCCGGTACCGGACCATCTGGTATGGCAGCTAGCCGGACCGGCATGGCAACCGCCCCGACCGGCATGGCAACCGCCCAGACCGGCATGGCAACCGCCCAGACCGGCATGGCAACCGCCCAGACCGGACGGACGGGTACGGTCGGTCCGGGCCGGGACACGGAGGACCGCCACGGGGCCAGCACGCTGTGGGCCACGCTGCGGCCGACGCTGCTGCCGCTGTTGGTCTCGTTCGGGGTGCTCACCGGGCTGTGGTGCGCGCTCGGGTTCGCCCTTCGTTCGGAAGTGGCCGGACCGCTGCGGGATCTCGATGAGCGCGTAGCGGAACGGCTGGCCGCGTCCCGTACCGAGACCTGGGACTCGGTGGCGTTCTTTGTGGCCTACGTGGCCGACACGTTTCTGAAGATCGGCGCCACTGCCGTACTGGCAGGTCTGTTCTGGTTCGCCTGGCGGCGCTGGCACGAACCGCTGCTGCTGGCGGTGAGCCTGATGTTGGAGGCCGCGGTGTTCATCACGGTCACCACCATCGTGCAACGCCCCCGGCCCGACGTTCCCAAATTGGAGCAATCCCCGATCGATAGTTCCTTCCCGTCGGGGCACACCGCGGCCGCCGCGGTGTACAGCGCCTTGGCGGTGATCGTGTTCTGGCACTGCCGCAACCGGGCGTGGCGGGCCCTGGCCGTGGTGGCCAGCGTGCTGGTGCCGGCGGCGGTTGGCGCCGCCCGGGCCTACGCCGGGATGCACGCCGTCACCGACGTCGTGGGAGGAGCCCTGCTGGGCTTCGCCTGTGTGGCGGTGGTGACCACCTTGCTGGTGCGCCGTCAGCACACCGGGGACACTGCGGTCGGTTCCGAATCGGGCGCCGGCTGAATGCGTTCATTCGGTGCTTCGATGGGTGGCGTTGAGATCGGGATCGTCCTCGGTTCGCACCACCAGCACGTCGTCCCGATGGACCAGCACGTCGGTGCACTCGTGACAACCATGACCGGGTCGGGCCCGCAGCGTGGCGTGCACCACCAGGCTGCGCCCCTCCTTGCCCAGCCGGACCTCCTCGATCCGCACGTGCTCGCTGGCGCTGCCCATGGCCTCGATCAGCGGACCCGTGGCCGCTCCGGGCTGCAACAGCACACTGGCATCTCGTCGCTGGTGCACACCGAAGCGGTCGATGAGATGGCGGACCGGGCGCAGCAGCACCAGGCTGGCCACCAGTACCACCGCGGTGGCCACCGCGGCGAAGAAGTTCCCGATGCCCGTGGCCAGGCCCACCGCCGACGTGACCCACAAGCTGGCGGCGGTGGTCAGGTTGTGGACCTTGGAGCCTTGCCGGAAGATCACTCCGGCCCCCAGGAAACCGATGCCGACCACCACGTTGGATGCCACCCGGGCCACATCGACGTTGACGTTGGTGAGCTCCCTCCGGGTCACGAACTCGGCAAAGCCCACCGTTGACACCAGGCCGAACAGGCAGGCCCCCAAGGCCACGGAGATGTGGGTCCGCAACCCCGCCGGTTGGTCCGCCGCCTCCCGCTCCGCACCGATGACGGCCCCGATCAGCCCTGCCACCAACACCCGGACCAGAATCTCACTGTTCGTCGTCACAACTGGCACTGTCCCCGATCACTGGCGTTGCGAAACGCGCCCAGCAGCCGCCGATCCTTCGACCGGAGCACCGCAACGCACGATGCACGATGCACGATGCACGATGAACCATAGGATCCCCGACGATGGCCATCGTCGGATCAGCGCGTGGCAACCCCAAGAGCGTGGCCGTGGTCGGCGCCGGGGCCATCGGGACCGCGGTGATCGTCGAGTTGGCGTCCGCCGGTCGCCATGAGGTGACGGTTTGCCATCGCCCAGGTGGAACGCGTCCCCAGCAGTTCGTGCTGCACCGGGCCGGCGGAACCCAGGTCGAGGTCGAGCTGAGCGCCCGTCCGGCGGATCCCTTCCACGTCGGCCCGGTGGATGTGGTGCTGCTGGCGACCAAGGCGTATCAGAGCGCCGGCGCCCGGCCGTGGCTGGATGCGTTGGTGGGCCCGAACACGGTGGTGGCGGTGCTGCAGAACGGCATCGACCAGGTGGAGCGGATCAGCGCCCTGGTCCGGCCGGACGCCGTGGTGGTGCCGATGGTGGTCATGATGGCCGTCGACCGGGACCGGTCCGGCGAGGTGCACCAGGCCGCCGCCGGACTGCTGCAGACCCCTGACAGCCCCGCCGGGCGAATCGTGGCCGACCTGTTCGCCGGCACCGCGTTGCGGGTGGAGGCGGTGGCGGATTTCCGGACCAGGGCATGGAACAAGTTGCTGATCAACGCGGTGGTCGGCGGCATCGGCGCCCTGACGCTGCGAGGACTCGACGTGCTTGGCGATCCCACTATCTATCGCCTGGCCCGGGACCTGGCCCAAGAAGTGGTGGCCGTGGCCCGGGCCGAAGGAGCCGCCCTCAGCGACGAGGATGCGGTCGGGGCCCTGGATCGCGCGGTGCGCAACGCCCGGGGTCACTGGTCCTCCATCTCGGTGGACCGCCGGAACGGAAGGCAGTTGGAATGGGCGGTGCGCAACGCCCCTATCGGCACGCTGGGTCGGCGCCACGACATCCCCACCCCCCTCAACGATCTGGTCACCACACTGCTACGAGCCTGCGACCCGCACGACTAACCCATGGCGAGGTGTCCGCCCAGCCCAGATCTGCGCGTTGTGGACACCAAACCAGCTGCAAGACGCAACGTCGCAGGTCCTAGCCTCGAGTGCTGGAGGTTCTCAAGGGAACCGGGCGCGAACGCGCAGATCTGCTGGGCATGAGCGACACGCGTAGCCACGACGCACAGCGATTCGGCCAGCCCGGATCGGGCCAGCACCGATCCCAGGAGTTCCCATCTGGGCAGCAGACGCAGCGACGGGCGGCAAGAATCGCCGGCCATGCGATTCGGAGCGACCTTCCCTACTACTGAGATCGGCGATGACCCCGTCGCCGTGCGTGATTTCGCCCAAGCGGCAGAGTCGCTGGGTTACAGCCACATCGTCGCCTATGACCACGTGTTGGGGGCGGTGCACGCCGACCGGGAACCCAAGCTGTGGGGGCCCTACAGCGAGGCTGATCCCTTCCACGAGCCCTTCGTGCTGTTCGGCTTCCTGGCCGGGGTCACCACCACCATCGAGTTCGAAACCGCGGTGATCATCCTCCCCCAGCGCCAGACCGTGCTGGCTGCCAAGCAGGCCGCCGAGGTGGACGTGCTGTCCGGCGGGCGGTTGCGGCTGGGCGTCGGCACCGGCTGGAACCCCGTCGAATATGAGGGCCTGGACGTGCCCTGGGCGGGCCGCGGTGCCCGCTTCGACGATCAGATCGCCCTCATGCGGCAACTGTGGACCGAGCCGGTGCTTGACGTCAGCACCGCGCACCATCGGATCGACCGGGCCGGCATCCTGCCCCGGCCCAAGCGGTCCATCCCGGTGTGGTTCGGCGGGTCCTCGATGGTGGCGCTGCGACGCGCGGCGCGGACCGGGGACGGGTTCAGCTTCGCCAGCGCCGGCCGCAAGACCATCGATCAGGTCCACACCCTGCGCTCGCTCCTGCAGGAGGAGGGCCGCGACCCGGGCTCGTTCCCTATCGAGTTCACCTTGATGTACGGGCTGGGGGAACAGCGCTGGGTCTCCGCGGCGCAAGCAGCGAAGGACGCCGGGGTCGACTACCTGTCGATCAACGCCATGAGCACCACCGCCGCCTGGACCAAGATGGACGCCCCCAACCTGAGCAGCGTCGGGGAGCACATAGCGGCGCTGGAGCGGTTCATGACGGTCGTGGGCGGTCTGGCGTGACCGCCTCGCTGAGGGTGGCTCTCCTCGACGACTACCAGGGGGTGGCGCGGGACCTGCTGGCCAACTCGCCCGCTGATGGTCGGCTGGACTACCAGGTCTTCACCGACCACATCGATGCCGTGGACCTCGACGCCCTGGTCGAGCGGTTGACGCCGTTCGAGGCGGTGGTGGCCATGCGGGAACGGACCGCCTTCGGTGCGCAGTTGCTGGCCCGGCTGCCGAACCTGCGGCTGCTGGTCACCACCGGCATGGGCAACGCCGCCATCGACCTCGTCGCCTGCCGGGATCGAGGGGTGACGGTGTGTGGCACCAGCGGTTCGGTCCAGTCCACCGCCGAGCTCACCTGGGCGTTGATCCTGGCCGCGGCCCGCCATCTGCCCACCGAGCTGGCCAACGTCCGCACCGGCGGCTGGATGAGCACGGTGGGAACGGACCTGCACGGCGCCACCCTGGGCCTGCTGGGCCTGGGGCGCATCGGGGCCATGGTGGCCACGGTGGGCAGGGCCTTCGGCATGCGTTGTGTCGCCTGGAGCCAGAACCTCACCGCCGAGCGTTGCGCCGAGGTGGGTGTGGACCTGGTCAGCCGGGACCAACTCTTCGTCGAGGCCGATTTCCTGACCGTGCATCTGGTGCTGTCAGAGCGGACCCGAGGCCTCGTCGGCGCGGCCGAACTGGCCGCTATGAAGCCTTCCGCCTGGCTGATCAACACCAGCCGCGGCCCCATCTGCGACGAGGGGGCCCTGGCCCGGGCCTGCGCCGAAGGAACCATCGCCGGCGCTGGCCTGGACGCCTATGGCACCGAACCCCTGCCTGCGGACCACCCGTTCCGGACCCTGCCCAACGTGTTAGCGACACCCCACATCGGCTACGTCTCCAACAACGTCTACCAGGTGTTCTACCGCCAGATCGCGGAGGACCTGAGCGCCTACCTCAACGGGAGTCCCGTACGGGTGCTGTGAAGGTCGATCGCTCAGCGGCGGGGCCGGGCGTGGACGCTGCCGGCAATCAGGCGGCCCACGGCGACATCCCGCCAGATGCGAGGCTGATGCCCATGCAGGAAGCCACATTGCTGGCAGCGGGGTGGACCACTGGGATCAACGCCTACCTGACGTTGTTGCTGCTGGGCCTGGCGGGGCGGTTGGAGTGGGCGGAAACCCCACCGGTGCTGCAGCGGCCGTGGGTGCTGATCGTGGTGGCTGCGCTGTTCGCGCTGGAGTTCGTGGTGGACAAGGTGCCGATCCTCGACAGCGCCTGGGACGTGCTGCACACCGTGGTGCGACCGACCGTGGGCACGCTGGTGGGGGTGGCCGCGGCCGGAGCGGACAGCGACTTTGCCCTCAGCACACCGGTGGCCGCGGTCCTCGGCGGCGGGCTGGCGCTGGCTGGTCACCTCACCAAGGCCTCCACCCGGCTGGCCATCAACACCTCCCCCGAGCCGTTCACCAACATCATCGCCAGCTTCACCGAGGACGGGTTGGTGGCCTCCATGGTGGTGTTGGCACTGTGGCAGCCCCGCCTGGCCGCAGTGCTGGCCGTTGTCGCGGCATTCTTGGGCTTGCTGATGGCGGTGGCCATGTTCGCCCTGGCTCGACGAGGATACCGAAGAGTACGGCGGGTGCTGGCCCGATGGGGCGGTGGGAACGCCAACTCTGGTCCGGCCCCTCCGGCGGGGGCGCCGCAACCCCACGCCTGAGCACCTTGCCGGCTGTTGGACGGTGCCGGTCACGGCCGGCAATTACACTGAGCCGCCCAGCAGATCGCAGGAGTGGCCCGATGACCGAACGAACCCTCAAGGGCCGTGCCGCCGTGGTGGGCGTGGCAGAGACCCAATACTACAAATGGGGCCGCTCGCCTGACCCCGAGTTCAAGCTGGCCATCAAGGCGGTGCTGGCCGCCTGCGCCGACGCCGGCATCGATCCCAAGGATGTGGACGGGTTCAGCTCCTACAGCAATGATCGCAGCGAGGCCTCCCGACTCTCAGCGGCGCTCGGTTGCAAGCAGTTGAGCTTCGCCTCCATGCAGTGGGGTGGCGGTGGCGGTGGGGGATCCGGTGCGGTGGCCAATGCCGCGGCGGCCATCGCCACCGGCCAGGCCGAGTGCGTGGTGGTGTTCCGGGCCTTGGCGCAGGGCCAGTTCGGCCGTTTCGGTCAGGGTTCCCGCAGCCGCATGGTGTCCGGCGCCCCCGCCCATACCCTGCCGTATGGTCTGATGTCGGCGGCCCATCAGTTCGCCATGAAGGTGAACCGCTTCATGCACGACCACGACGTGCAGCAGGAGGCGCTACGGGCCATCTCGCTGGCGTCCTACGCCCACGCGCAGAACAACCCCCGGGCGGTGATGTATGGCCGTCCGCTCGATGAGACCGGGTACGAGGACTCGCGCTGGATCGTGGAGCCGTTCCACCTCTTTGACTGCTGCCTGGAGAACGACGGCGCCGCGGCGATGGTGTTGGTGGCCGGCGAGCGGGCCAAGGACTTTCCCCATCCGCCCTGCTACGTGCTGGCGGCGGTGTCCGGCTCTCAGCATCGGGCCGGGGCCACCGTGCACAATACGCCAGAGTATGCATCCTCCAGTTTCACCACCGTGGCGCCGAGGTTGTGGCGCATGGCCGGCCTGGGCCCATCCGATGTGGACGTGCTGCAGAGCTACGAGAACTTCACCGGTGGGGTCATGATGAGCATCGTCGAGCACGGATTCTGCACCGCCGAGGAGGTCAATGATTTCCTCACCCCGGAAAACCTCACGGCGCCGGGCGGCAAGCTGCCCACCAACACCAGCGGCGGCAACCTGGCCGAATGCTACATGCACGGGCTGGGCCTCAACATCGAAGCCGCCCGTCAGATCCGGGGGCAGTCCTTCAACCAGGTCGCCGGGGCGGAGGTGGCCCTGGTGGGATCGGGGCCCATGGTGACCCCGGTCAGCTCGTGCATCTTCGGCGCGGCGTCGACGGTGGGGGCCTGAGCATCATGAACGCACGAACCACGACCGATCGTTACCTTCTCGCAGGGCTGGCCAAGCCGGTGGCAGATCGCGAGGGCCTCGACACCGAGTTCTGGGAGGGCCTGAAAGCCGGCAAGCTGCTGCTGCAACGTTGCGACGGTTGCGGGCGTTTCCAATGGGGCCCGGAGTACGTCTGCCACCGCTGCCACAGCCTTGAACTGCACTTCGAGGAAGTGTCGCCCGAGGGTGTCCTCTATAGCCATCAACGGGTGTGGCATCCGGTGCATCCGGCGTTGGCGGAGCAGGGCCCCTACGTCGTCGCCCTGGTCGAGTTGCCCCAGGCCGACAACGTGCGCCTGGTGGGCAACCTGCTGGGTGATCCCATGCAGCCGTTGATCATCGGCTCCAAGGTGGCCGGCGTTTTCGAGCACCACCCCGACGATGAGCCGGCAAACACCCTGCTGCAGTGGGTCGCGAGCTAGTCGGCTGCATCTGGCGGCTCCCCTTCTTGAGTGGGTCTTTGGGCGGATTTACCTGACAGGTTGGACTCTGAGTAGTCAGCCGTACACTTTCCGAGGTATCGGACGGCCCAAGGTGGGCTGCATCCAAGGAGGTACGGTCATGCCTACTGGACCCACGAGCAGCGCTGACGAACAACGGCGTCGGGCCAGATCCCGCAAGCTGGTGGCTGCTGCAGCCCTGGCGTCGGGGTTGTTCTTGCTCGGTCATTCCGTGGTCGGCTCCTCGGAGGTCGATGGCGCGGCCGACACCACCCAGAGCGATTCGCTCATCGCCGAAGCCATCGCCCAGGGGCTGCTCAGCGAGGACGAACTAGCCGGCGCCGCCGGTGAAGTCGCCTCCGCCGTGCCGACCGTGACCGCGGTGGCGCCCACGGCCGGCCCGCTCAAGGGTGGCCAGATCGTGGTGCTCACCGGCACCGGCTTCACCTCCGCCAGCGCGGTCAACTTCAACAACACCGGCGGGGACACCGCAGCGACCAACTACGCCATCGTCTCGGACACCAAGATCGTGGCCACCGTGCCCGACGCGGCCGCTGCCGGTGCCAAGACCCTGAAGGTCACCAACACCGACGGCACCAACACCGCCGGCCCCAGCTACACCTACGGGGCCCCCACGGTGACCTCCGTCGTGCCGGCCTTCGCTGATCCCGGCACCGGCAAGATCGTGACCATCACCGGCACCGGCTTCACCGGCGCCCTGCTGGCCGACGTGAAGTTCGGCACCTGGGCGCCCCAGTCGATCTGGGTTGTCTCCGATACCCAGATCATCGCCAGGACCCCCATCGATGACACCACCCCCGACCCCGACATCGATGTCACCGAAGGCATCACCGACGTCGTTGTGACCCGGAACTCCGTGGTCAGCCCCAACGTCGCCGGCTCGAAGTTCCTCTTCAGCCCCGGCGCACCGACCATCACCACCCTGGGTGCCACCGGCGCTGAGATCACTGGCACCGACGGCGCCGCCGTGGCCTCCCTGATGACCATCACCGGTACCCGCCTGTGGGGCACCAGCAAGGTCAACTTCGGCGCCACCGCCGTGACCCTGGCGGCGGACATCGTGGTCGCCACCGATGGTCTGACCATGACCGTCAAGGTGCCGACCCGGACCACCAGCGGCCCCGTTGACGTGACCGTGGAGAACGTGATCGGCGTCAGCACCACCAACCTCAAGACTCGCTTCAACTACATCGGCACTGTCGCCCCCACCATCACCTCGGTGACCCCGAACGTGCTGAACAAGGCGGCCTCCGGTGGTGGCGGCACCTTCCTGGTGGTGGGTACCGGCTACACCGGCATGACCACCGCCAAGGTGACGCTCAAGTGCACCACCGACATCACACCCAGCGCGGTGGTGGTCGTCTCCGACACCAACCTCATCGTGACCGCTCCTGGCAACGCCGGCAGCACCGCAGAGGCCTGTGACCTGGAGATCGTGAACCCGGTGGACTCCACCAAGAAGGCCACGCTGCTCAAGACCGCAGCCAACGCCGTCCGCTACGTCTGACCCAACCCGGCTGAGCTCCTCAGCCTGAACTGAACATGAGCAAGCGGGGCGCCCTTCTCGGAGGGCGCCCCGTGCTTGTTGGGGGGCTGCGCCCCCCACGGCGCCCTGAGGGCGCCTCCCCCATCCACGAGGGTGGCCTGGTGGAATCTCGGTCGGCTGGCGCCTCCCTTGCGGCGCTCGGGCGGGGCGCTGTTCTTGTTGGGGGGCTGCGCCCCCCACGGCGCCCTGAGGGCGCCTCCCCCATCCGCGAGGGTGGCCTGGTGGAATCTCGGTCGGCTGGCGCCTCCCTTGCGGCGCTCGGGCGGGGCGCTGTTCTTGTTGGGGGGCTGCGCCCCCCACGGCGCCCTGAGGGCGCCTCCCCCATCCGCGAGGGTGGCCTGGTGGAATCTCGGTCGGCTGGCGCCTCCCTTACGGCGCTCGGGCGGGGCCCCAACCCCACCCTCGGGGCCCGGCCCGGCGCGACGCGGCCCGACCGCGTAGCCGGGCGCGACAGGAGGTCGAACCCGGTATCCGCGGCTCGGGCGGCGCGCGACGTCGGCTAGCTGCGGCGGGCGCGGGAGGCGGGAGAGGACTTGGTGTTGGCCCAGCCGGTGCGCATGCCTGCGGAGAGGCCGCCGTCTACGGGGAGGTCCACGGCGTTGACCCAGCCGCTCTTGCCCACGGCCAACCAACAGATGGCTTCGGCCTCGTCCACGGGTTGGGCCGGGCGCCCGACCTGGTCGTTCAACCATGCCATCTGATCGGCACCGGTGTCGGCCTCGAAGTACGGGAACAACGGGGTGATGACCGGGCCCGGGCTCACGCTGTTGACCCTGATCCCTTGCTGGACCACCCGGCCGGCGAGGCGCTGGGTGTAGGCCACCACCCACTCCTTGGACAGCACGTAGGCCGCGGGGCCACCCCGGTCGTAGGCCTTGGCCACCTCGATGCCGGCGGCGAAATCAGCGGCGTCGTCCAGCGCGTTGATGCGGTCAAGGTGCCGCTCCCAGGCCATCCCGGCCAGCGAGGCGATGTTCACGATGGACCCGCCTGGCGCGGTGATCTTGCCGGCGGCCAGCATCGTCTCTGTCAGGTGCCGAAGCCCGTACACATTGACCCGGAACACCAACTCCGATCCCATGGAACCGGCCACCCCGGCCACGTTCAGCAAGGCGTCATAGGTGCCGCTCAGCCGCCCGACGGTGGCATCGATGGAATCCGCGTCGCTGAGATCGCAATGAAAGTGTTGCGCCGCGCCCGCCGGGGCCTCTTTCACGTCGAGTGAGGTGACCTCGTGGCCATCCTCGACCAGCATCTGCAGGGTGGCATTGCCGATGCCGGTGCTGGCGCCGGTCAGAAGTACGCGCTTGGACATCGTCTGGTTCTCCTACGAAGGTGGCCGTGCTGTTCGGCCGCGGATCGTACTCGCACCAGGGATTGACGGCGTCCGGTCCCGATCAGCGGGCCGCGGGCCAAGCGCCGGCAACAGCCCTGACCACGCCCGGTAGGATCGCCCGGCGACCGGATCGGTATCGGTCCTCGGGCATGGTTCGGATCCGGGCGCGCACACGAGAGACTTGGGAAATATGCGGACGTGGAGGTAGCGAACCATGCAGCTGAGCGACGCGGAGCTCGAACAGTTCCAACGTGAGGGCTATCTGTTCCTGCCCGGCTGTTTCCCGCTGGATGAGACGGCGCTGCTGCGGGCGGAGGCCGACCGGCTCTACGCCACCGATCGTGAGGAGGTCTGGCGGGAGTCCTCGGGCGCCCCCCGCACCGCTTTCGCCGCCCATCACTGGTCCGAACCGTTCCGTCGGCTCGGCGCCCACCCCCGCCTGATCGGCCCGGTCGAACAGATCCTGGGCGGGCAGGTCTACATGCACCAGTACAAGGTGAACGCCAAGGCCCCCTTCGACGGAGAGGTCTGGCAATGGCACCAGGATTACGGCACCTGGCAACACGATGACGACATGCCTGCACCGCTGGCCATGAACATCGCCGTGTTCCTGGATGAGGTCACCGCGGCCAACGGTCCCCTCCTGTTCATCCCCGGTAGCCACCTCGAAGGGGTGTACGAGGCCGGCCATGATCTGGCCACCACGTCCTACCCGCTGTGGACCCTTGATCGAGCCACCATCACCCGGCTGGCCGAGCGGGGCGGCATCGTGGCCCCCACCGGTCCCCCGGGCTCCGTGGTGCTGTTCTCCGGCTGCCTGGTCCATGCCAGCCCGGCCAACATCAGCCCTTTCGGGCGGGTCATCGTGTACCTCTCGCTCTGCCGGGTCGACAATCACATCCGCCGCTTCCAACGGGCCGAGTGGATCGCCCATCGGGACTTCACCCCCATTCAGGCCCTCGGCGACGACTGCCTCGCCCAACTGGTCTTGGAAGAGGCCGGCCGATGAACCTGCACCGCTTGGCCCAGCGGCGCCTGGTCGACGGTCGCCCGGTGCGGGTGGGACTGATCGGGGCCGGCAAGTTCGGCTCCATGTTCCTGGCCCAGGTGCCGCACTCCCCCCTGGTGGTCAGCGCCATCGCCGACCTGGACGTGGAACGGGCCCGACGCGCCTGCCGGCAGGTGGGTTGGTCAGCGGATCTGGTCGCCGGCACGGCCTTCACCGACTCCGCCGATGACCTGGTTCAACGTCCCGACGTGGACGTGGTGGTGGAGGCCACCGGCAACGCGGTCGTCGGGGTGGCCCACGCCCTATTGTGCTTCGAGGCCGGGAAACACCTGGTGGCGGTCAACGTGGAGGCCGACGCTCTGTGCGGTCCGATGCTGGCCCGGGCCGCCGCTGACGCCGGCGTGGTGTACTCGCTGGCGTACGGGGATCAGCCCGCGCTGGTCTGCGAGCAGGTGGACTGGGCCCGGTCCTGCGGGTTTGAGGTGGTGGCCGCCGGCAAGGGCACCAAGCACCACCCCACCTACCACCGCTCCACCCCTGACACCATCTGGGACCACTACGGGCTCACCGCCGCACAAGCGGCCGACGCCGGCATGAACAGCCAGATGTTCAACAGCTTCCTCGACGGCACCAAGTCCGCCATCGAGATGTGCGCCATCGCCAACGCCACCGGCCTCACCCCGGCACCGGGCGGCCTGCAGTTCCCGCCCTGCGGTGTGGACGATCTGCCCCACGTGCTGCGACCGGCGGCTGAGGGCGGGGTCTTGCACCACAAGGGCCAGGTGGAGGTGGTCTCCAGCCTGGAGCTGGACTTCCGGCCGGTGTTCCGGGACCTGCGGTGGGGGGTTTACGTGGTGTTGGAGGCGCCCAACGACTACGCCGCAGCCTGCTTCGCCCAGTACGGCCTGCGGACCGACTCAACCGGCCGTTTCGCCGCCATGTACAAGCCGTACCACCTGATCGGGTTGGAGCTGAACGTGTCGATCCTGTCCGCCGCGCTGCGGGCTGAGCCGACCGGCTGCCCCGACGGATGGCGGGCCGATGTGGTGGCCACCGCCAAGCGCCCTTTGCGCGCCGGTGAGATCCTGGACGGCGAGGGCGGGTTCACCGTGTGGGGTCGGCTGACCCCGGCGTTGGACTCCCAAGCCGCGGGCTGTTTCCCGCTGGGGCTGGCCCATGGAGTGCGGTTGTTGAACGACGTGGCCCAAGACCAGCCCATCCGCTGGGCTGACGTGGAGCTGGATCCCGCCGCCACCGGTCCGGCGTATCGACTTCGCCGCGAGCTTGAGGGCCGCTCCCTGGCAACAGCCGCGGCCCAATAACCACCCGGCCCGGCCCGGACACCTCGTCGCCGGTGTGAATCGATGCTGGCGCGGATGATGGCGCGGCGGCCGTCTGCCGGCCGTTGGGGTAAGGCGTCGGTAGGGTCCGGGCCATGTCCTATGAAACAGGTTTGGAAACCCGTCGCGCCGTGCTCGGGGCTGAGTACGTGGACGCGGCCATCGCCAACGCGGACGACTTCACCCGGCCCCTGCAAGAGCTGGTCACCACGTACTGCTGGGGTGACGTGTGGGGTCGTCCCGAACTGGACCTGAAGACCCGATCGATGTTGAACCTGGCCATGTTGACGGCCCTCAATAAGCCCCACGAGCTGCGGCTTCACGTGCGTGGAGCCATCACCAACGGGGTCACGCCGGTTGAGATCCGCGAGGTCCTCCTCCAAACCGCCATCTACTGTGGCGTCCCCGCCGCGGTGGACGCCTTCCGTACCGCTCACGACGAACTGGTCCAACTCGGCGTCCTCTGACCGGTCCCAGCGCACCCTGTCTCCCCCGCCGAATCCGTACCGACATCGCGATAAGTGTCCCAAACAATGGTGTTTCACTCCCTTTCATGCGATGTCAATCGGCGAAAGGGGGAGCGGGAGGGTGTCGGGCTCGGGATCGCGGCAGTGCCGATAGCGTCGAGACGATGCAGCTTCGTCGAAGGGGTCACGGCACCGACGCTTCCCGCAACCGGAGTCACGCCAAGCACCAAGCGCGTTCGAACGAGCCCGCCGCCACGCAGTTCGCAAGGAGCACATTTCTGACGGCAGTGCTGTCGGCAGTACTGGCGACATTGCTGACGGTATTGCTGACGGCCTGCACCGCGGATGGCGACGACGCAGCTCGACCAGGTCCCTTGGCCGAGCTGGACAGCACCACCGTTCTTGGCGCGGATGTGGCCACTGGCGGCCCGGAGGCCCAAGGCACCGGGACGCTGCGATGGGCTGACTGCGATGAGGACGAGCTGGCCGGGCTGGAATGCGCCACGCTGGATGTGCCCCTTGATCACGCTGATCCCGACGGTGACACCATCGAGCTTGCGCTGGCCAGGCGACCAGCTGGCGGAACGACGGAGGCGGGCAAGACCCCAGCTGACCAGCGCATCGGTTCGCTCTTGTTGAACCCCGGAGGGCCGGGAGGATCCGGGGTGGAGTTGGTGCCGCAGTTGGCCGCGGTTATGAGCGACGAGATCCTCGACCGCTTCGACCTGGTGGGCTTCGACCCTCGCGGCGTGTCCCGATCAACGCCGGTGGAGTGCATCGAGGACCAGGAGACGCTCAATGCCCTGGACGGGGACCCCGACAATCAGGCCGAGATCGATGCCACGGTGGCTGCCCAGGCCAAGTTCCGCGCCAACTGCGAGCAGCGCCACGGGGAACTGCTTCCGCACGTGGGCACCGTGGACGCGGCCCGGGATCTGGACATCATCCGAGCCGCCGTCGGCGATGAGCGGCTGACCTACCTGGGCTTCTCCTATGGCACGCAGCTCGGGGCCACCTACGCCACCCTGTTTCCGGACCGCATCCGGGCCCTGGTCCTGGACGCCGCTGTCGGGTCAGACCTTGACGCCACCGAGGTGTCCAAGACTCAGGCCGGAGGCTTCGAACGGGCCTTCAACAACTTTGTGGACGCCTGTCGCACCGACGCTCGCTGCGAGGCCGCCCCCGACGCTCGGGCCTTGTACAACCGGGTGCGCGACGCCGTGGAGAAGCAGCCCATACCAGTTGGTACGGCAGGTGAGAGCCGGGATCTGACCGTGGGCGACTTCCAGATCGGGGTGGTGCAGGCGCTGTATGACCAGGCGCTTTGGTTCTATCTGGCCCGGGGCCTGGCCGACGCAGCAACGGGGGAGGGTGCCACGCTGCTGGCCTTGGCGGACATGTACCACCAGCGCGAGCCCGACGGTGGATATCCCAACTCCACCGACGCCAACGTGGCCATCAACTGTGCCGACACCACCGAGCGCCCGACTCTGAGCGAGGTTCAGGCCGCCGCCCGCACCTTCGCCGCCGATGCCCCTACGTTCGGCGCCCAACTCGGCTGGAGCACCGTGGCCTGTACGGGCTGGCCGCTGGCCGCGGAGCCGCAGCCAGACATCGCCACCACCACGAAGGCCCCCATCCTGGTGGTCGGCACCATCAACGATCCGGCCACGCCCTACGAGTGGGCCCAACAGCTGACCAAGGCGTTGGGGCCGACTGCCACGCTGCTCACCTGGCAAGGCGAAGGGCATACGGCCTACTTGAAGGCCCGCTGTGTTACCGAGGCCGTGGACACCTTCCTGTTGGAGCTACGCCTTCCCGCCGCGGAGACCCGCTGCCCTGCCGATGCCGACCGGGTCGATGCCGACTTCGCCGGCTTGCAGCCGGATCTGGCTGAGGCCTTCGCCGCCGATAGCGGGCTCGATGCCGACGCCGCCGAGTGCGTAGCCGCCGAGGTTTCCGACAACATCACCGGGCCTGACCTGGCCGTGCTCTACAGCGGCGAGCTCTCCGACAGTCTTCGCGAGACCATCACCGCTGCTGCCACCAGCTGCCAATAGCCCGGTCCCGCCTGCCGGATCGATTCGGCGGGATTGGGTGACGATTCAGCCGGGTGATGGTCCGGGGGCTGACGCTCAGTTGGCGGAGAGCTGGCGCAACACGTAGCGCAACACGCCGCCGTGGCGGTAGTAGGCCGCCTCCGTGGGCGTGTCGACCCGGACCCGCACGGTGAGGGCCCGACCGTCGGCCAACACGATGAGTTGGGACGGGAACGGCACGGCGGGATCGGTGAGGGAAACCAGGCCGGCGATGGTGATGATCTCCTCGCCGGTCAGACCCAGCGACGCCACCGACTCCCCGTCGAGGAACTGCAGCGGCAGGACCCCCATGCCGATCAGGTTGGAGCGGTGGATGCGCTCGAAGCTCTCCGCGATCACCGCCCGGACCCCCAGCAGCGCGGTGCCTTTGGCGGCCCAGTCCCGGGACGAGCCCGACCCGTACTCCTTGCCGGCCAGGATCACGAGCGGCACCCCGGCAGCGGCGTAAACCTGGGCGGCGTCATAGACCGCCACCGGCTCGGTACCGCCGGGCAACTGACGGGTGAGGGCCCCCTCGGTGCCCGCCAGCAGGGCGTTGCGGATGCGTGGGTTGGCGAAGGTGCCCCGAATCATCACCTCGTGATGGCCGCGCCGGGCGCCGTACTGGTTGAAGTCCGCCGGCTGCACCCCCCGACCCTGCAGGTAGGCCCCAGCCGGGGAGGTGGGCCGGATGTTGCCGGCCGGGGAGATGTGGTCGGTGGTGACCGAGTCGCCCAAGACCAGCAGGACCCGGGCGTCGCTGATGTCGGTCAGCGGCGCTGGTTGGGCCGGCATGTCGTCGAAGTATGGGGCCCGGGCAATGTACGTCGAGTCGTCACTCCAGGCGAAACGGTCACCGCTGGGGGCGGCGATGGCCTTCCAGCGGTCGTCCCCGTCGAACACCGCCCCGTACTCCTTGTCGAACTGCTCCACGGTCACGCTGGAGGCCACGGTGGCGGCCACCTCTGCCGTGGTGGGCCAGATGTCACGCAGGAAGACCGGGCCATCGTGCCCGTCGCCGATGGGCTCGTTGTAGGGGTCCCAGTCCATGGTGCCGGCCAGCGCGTACGCCACCACCAGTGGCGGGGAGGCCAGGTAGTTGAGCCGCACGTCGGGGTTGACCCGGCCCTCGAAGTTGCGGTTGCCCGACAGCACCGCCGAGACGGACAGGTTGCCGTCGTTGACCGCGGCGGAGACCTCGGCCGGGAGCGGCCCGGAGTTGCCGATGCAGGTCGTGCAACCGAAGCCGACCAGGTTGAAGCCCAGCTTCTCCAGCGCCGGCAGTACCCCGGCCTGCTCGTAGTAGTCCATGACCACCTTGGACCCCGGCGCCAGGGACGTTTTCACCCACGGCCGCTGGGACAAGCCCTTCTCAACCGCCTTCTGGGCCACCAGCCCCGCGGCCAGCATCACGGAGGGGTTTGAGGTGTTGGTGCAACTCGTGATGGCGGCGATCGTGACCGCCCCGTGATCCAGCGTGACCTGCTCACCACCAGCCAGGGTGACCTGCCGGGCGCTGATGCCGGTTTCGGTGCCAGCAGCCTGCAGGGTCTCGTGCAGCGCGACCTTGGCCCGATCCAGGCGGATGCGGTCCTGGGGGCGGGACGGGCCGGACAGGGACGGCACCACGGTGGACAGGTCCAGCTCCACGGTCTGGGAGAACACCGGCTCCCGGGAGGGGTCGTGCCACAGGCCCTGCAGCCTGGCGTAGGCCTCCACCAACGCCACCTGGTCCGCCGCCCGGCCGGAAAGACGCAGGTAGCGCAGGGTCTCATCGTCGATCGGGAACACAGTGATGGTAGAGCCGTACTCGGGGCTCATGTTGCCGATGGCGGCCCGGTTCTCCGCCGGCACCGCGGCCACGCCTGGCCCGAAGCACTCCACGAACTTGCCCACCACGCCTTGGGCCCGCAGCAGCTCGGTGACGGTCAGCAGCAGGTCGGTGGCGGTGGCGCCCTCGGGCAGAGAGCCGCTGAGACGCAGGCCCACCACCTTCGGGATCAGCATGGGGATGGGTTGGCCCAACATGGCGGCCTCGGCCTCGATGCCACCAACGCCCCAGCCGACCACCCCGATGCCGTTGACGGTGGGGGTGTGAGAATCGGTGCCGACCACGGTGTCACAGAACGCCATACCGTCACGGGCGATGACCACCTGGGACAGGTACTCCAGGTTGACCTGGTGGCAGATGCCGGTGTTGGGCGGCACCACCGAGAAGTTCCGGAACGCCTGCTGGCCCCACTTGAGGAACTCGTAGCGTTCCCGGTTGCGCTGGAACTCGAGCGTGGCGTTGAGATCGAAAGCGTTGTTGACCGCGAAGTGGTCCACCTGGATGGAGTGGTCGATGACCAGGTCCACCGGGACCAGCGGGTTGATCTTCTGCGGATCACCGCCCAGACCGGCCATGGCGTCACGCATGGCGGCGAGATCTACGACGGCGGGTACCCCGGTGAAGTCCTGCATCAGCACTCTGGCCGGGGTGAAGGAAATCTCGGTGTCCGGCTCCGCGTTGGGATCCCAGCGGGCCATCTTCTCCACGTCGGCGGCGGTGACGGCCACCCCATCCTCGTGGCGCAGCAGGTTCTCCAGCAGCACCTTCATGCTGTAGGGCAGGCGGGCCACGTCGAATCGGGCCAGGGCGTCCAGGGCGAAGATGTCATGGGAGCGGCCGGCGACGGTGAGGGTACGACGAGCGCCGAAGCTGTTGAGCAGGGCCATGTCGCCGACGCTAGCCGGGGCCGCCGTCACCCCCCGCCACAGCGCCCGAGCGGCACGCCAGCACGAACGCTCTACAGTGCCCGCGCATGAGCGCGATCTTCGACGGTGTCCGCGTGGTGGAGCTGGCCAGTGGCATCGCCGGCCCCTACGCGGCTGCGTTTCTGGCGGACCTCGGCGCTGACGTCATCAAGGTCGAAGGCGCCAACGGCGATCCTTACCGGGCGGAGGCCGGCTTCCAGAGCGTCAATCGAAACAAGCGCTCAGTGCGCCAGCCCGACTTAGGCGCGCTGTTGAGCCAGGCCGACGTGGTACTCACCGACCAGCCCGGCGCGGCCTGGTCCTTGCGCCGCCAAGCCCCCACCGCGGTCATCGTCACGACCCCGCCGTGGGGCGAGCGGGGTTCGCTGGTGCACCACCCCGCCACCCCCTCGCTGCTGGCCGCGGCCTGTGGGATGGCCTGGAACCAGCAGTCCTACACCGAGGGCCCGGTGCACCTGGTCCTGCCGCTGGTGCCTTACGCCACCGCCGCGCTGGCCGCCAATGCCGCCGCCGCCGGGTTGCTGGCCCGCCAGCGCTACGGAGTGGCCCCCACCTACGAGGTGTCCCAGGTGGCCGGGGCCGGGGCCTTCCAGTTGGAGCAGTTCCGCGTCGACGATCGGGTTGAAGAACGTCCCGGATCGGCCCCGATGGGGGCCAAGGGCCGGGTGCCGATCTACCGGACGTTCCGCTGCGCCGATGACCGCTGGTTGTTCGTGGCCTGCGGCACGGTGCGGTTCTACGAGCGGCTGCTGGAGCTGATCGGGCGGCCAGAGCTGCGCCACGACCCCCGGCTGCCGAACCCGCCGTGGGGGCTGATGGACCTCGATGCCATCGCCTTCATCGCCCCGTTGCTGGAGGCCACGTTCGAAACCAAGGACCGAGACGAATGGCTGCGGCTGCTGCGAGCGGCGGACATCCCCACCCAGCCGGTGCAGACCCGGGAGGAGTTCGCCGCGTCCTCGCTGTGCCGCTCCAACGAGCTGACCACGACCGTCGCGCACCCCGAGCTAGGCCCGGTGCGCATCGGCGGCCGTGCGGTGCGCTTCGCCGTCGGTGGGGGCGGTCCCTTGCGCCGGGCCCCGCTCCTGGGCGAGCACGACGCCGAGGTGGCTGCTGAGCTGCAGGCACCGCCGCAGAACCCAACGGACATGACCAATGTGACCGATCCGACCGCTGCGACCCCCGCCACCCACGTCAGCTGGCCCGGACAGGGTCCCGCGCCGCTGGATGGCGTGCGGGTGCTGGACCTGGCCTCCTTCATCGCCGGGCCGGTGATCAGCCGGCATCTGGGGATGTTGGGAGCGCAGGTCATCAAGGTCGAGGCCCCCAGCGGCGATCCGTTCCGGGCCTTCGCGCAGGCCTTCGCCAACTGGAACCAGGCCAAACGTTCCATCGCCCTGGATCTCACCACCGAGGCCGACCGGGCCGTGCTGCACAGCATGGTGGCCCGGGCCGATGTGGTGGTGGAGAACTACCGGCCCGGGGTGGCCGCCCGCCTCGGTTCTGACTACGACACCCTGCGGGCCATCAACCCGGACCTGATCTACCTGTCCGCCCCCGGCTACGGCATCGATCCCGAGCTGGCCGGGGCCGCCGCCTTCGACCCGCTGCTGCAGTGCCTGGGCGGGGTCATGGCCAGCCAGGGCGGCGAGGACGAACCGGTGTTCCTCACCCCGGCCCTGCACGATGTCATGGTCCCGCTGCTCGGCGCCTTCGGGGTGATCGCCGCCTTGCACCATCGCGACACCGGCCACGGCGGACAACGGGTATTGACCTCCCTGGCCCATGCCTCCCTGGCCTGCCAGATGGCCGAGCTGACCCGCTACGACGGCAGCCCCGAACCGCTCGTCGGCGGCTTCGACTACAAGGGCCCGCTTCCGGAGCAGGGGCTGATCGAGATCGATCACGGCTGGATCGCGGTCGACGGAGACCACCAGGTTGCGGTGTCCAAGACGGGCCTGATCAACAGCGACCTGGCCGCCGCCAACGAGCTGCTGGTCACCCACCATCACCCCACCTTCGGACGGTTGTGCTCCTTCGGGCAGCTGGTCCGCGGTGCCGGCCCCGCCCCCTGTCGGGGTCCCCTGCTGGATGAGCACCGAGCCGAGATCCTGTCCGAGCTCGACTGACGGGCGCCCACGGGCTGTGGGCGGGCAGTTGTGGCCAGTGATAGGCAAGCCGCCGCCGGGGCCTGGAAACCTCAACGCCCTGACCTGCGCCGTTGCGTTCGACAACGAGCCCGCTGCTGCCGGGTGCGTCATGAACTGACCAAACGCGCCCCTGTACGGCTGACCGGGACCGTGCTGCGGTGAGCCGGTCGGACGCCGTCAGGGGCGCATCCCCAACCGCCGAGACAAGGGCTAGACCAGGGCCGTTGGTCACAACGAGTCCGTCGGAGGGCCGGTAGTGTGGCGCCATGCCGGAGCCGTCCCCACCCACCGTCACGTGGTTGGTGCAGCATTTCGGCCTCGAGCCTCTGGCCGTGGAAGGTGGCCGGTTTGCGGAGACCTGGCGTTCCCATCGGCACTGGCCCGGCAACGACAAACCGGCCGGAACCGCCATCGTGTTCCTGCTCACCAACTCCCCCGACGGTTTTTCGGCGTGGCATCGCCTCCCCACCGACGAGGTGTGGCACCGCTACCTGGGAGATCCGGCCCAGCTGGTGTTGCTGCACCCAGACGGTCGCCGGGAGGACATCGAGCTCGGGCCGGACCTGCAGGGCGGCCAGCAGATACAAGCAGTGGTCCCAGCCGGCAGTTGGATGGCCTGTCACGTGCTGCCCGGTGGCCCGTGCGGATACACCCTCGTCGGCTGCACCATGGCCCCGGGCTTCACCAACGAGGATTACGAGGGCGCGGACCCGGCCGAGCTGCGGGCCAGCCACCCCCACGCCGCACCCCTCATCGACCAGCTCAGCCGCCCCCAAGAACCGCTGCGCATCCCCGACCAGTTCTGACGCTGACCGGTTCTGCAGCCGGGAGGAGCGACGGCCGCCCTTAAAAATCAGGCCGTCATGGCGCCGTCGATGAGGTACTCGTGGCCGCTGCAGTAGTCGCTGTCATCGGAAGCCAGCCACAACACGAGTTTGGCCACGTCAAACGGTGTCGCCGCCCGCCCGAGCGGGATACGGGGTTCGGTGAGCTCCCGCCAGTCCGGTCCGAGCTCGGTGATCATCTCGGTGTCGATGATGCCGGGGTGCACCGAGTTCACCCGGATGCCGAAGGGGCTCAGCTCCTGGGCCGCGGATTTGGTCATCCCCCGCACCGCCCACTTGGAAGCCCCGTATGCGAACGCCACCCCGGCGCCGCGCATTCCGGCGATGGAGCTGATGTTGATGATCGAGCCGCTCCGCTGGGCCATCATCGGTTCGGCCGCCGCCCGCATCCCCAGGAACACCCCGGTGGCGTTCACGTCCATCACCTGCTGCCAGATGTCCATGGTGGTCTTGGTCAGCGGCACCACCCGGAAGATGCCGGCGTTGTTGACCAGCACGTCGAGCCGACCCGCCTCCGCCAGCACCCAGGTCATCACGTCGGCCCAGTCGGTCTCACTGGTCACGTCGTGGCGGCGGAACCGGCCACCCACCGCCGCCGCGGCGTGCTCGCCGTCGGTGACCAGCACATCGGTGAGGAACACAGTGGCCCCCTCGGCGGCGAACACCTTGGCCTCCGCCGCGCCCTGACCCCGGGCGGCCCCGGTGATGAGCGCCACTTTGCCTGCGAGGCGTCCGGGGCGTGGCACCGCGTCGGTGGGGTTGGTGCGGGAGGTCGGCTCAGTCATGCCCGCATCGTTGCAGGCACATGCCGGTCACGGCGGCGGGATACGCTGGACTCGTGGTCAAACGCTCGACGGTCGGACACATGCAGTGCTCTATAGCCCGGGCGCTCGACATCGTCGGTGAGTGGTGGACCCCCCTGATCCTCCGGGATGTCTTCCGAGGCATGCGCCGCTTCGAGGAGATCCAGACCAGCCTTGGCATCGCCCGAAACATCCTCTCGGACCGCCTCACCACGCTCATCGAGGCCGGCGTGCTGGAAAAGCGGATCTACCACACCCACCCAGACCGCTTCGAGTACCGCCTGACGGACATGGGCCGGGACTACTACCAGGTGCTGTTGGCCCTCAAGCAGTGGGGAGACACCTGGTTGGCGGAGGAGGAGGGCCCCCCGGTGACCCTGATCCACGCCACCTGTGGGCACGAGGTCACCCCGGTGCTGACCTGCAGCGCCTGCGGCGACGCCATCGGCCCTCGCACCATCAGGTCACCGGTCAGGGATCTCCCCAGCCCGCTCTGATCGCCCGGTTGGCGGCTGGCACGGGGAAGCATGGCCGGCGGGTCGATTCTCCACTAGGTTCTCGCCCGTTCGCACCACCGCAACACGGGAGATTCCATGGCCACCTCGGGCTCCATTCTCGGCAACTCGGTCATTCGTCGGGAAGATCCCACGCTGATCACCGGCGCCGGCAAGTACTTCGACGATCTGCAGATCGACGGTGAGCTGCACATCCACTTCGTGCGCTCACCCATTGCGCATGGTCGCATCACCAACATCGACACCAGCGCGGCGGAGTCCATGCCCGGGGTTCGCAAGGTGTACACCCAAGCCAACCTGGGCCTGCCCGACTTCCAGGCCTTCGAGATGCTGCCGGCCACCTTCAACCGGCCGCCGTTGACCGGAGACGTGGTCCGCTTCGTGGGTGACACCGTGGCCGCGGTGGTGGCGGAGAGTCGGGCCGCGGCGGTGGACGCAGGCGAGGCGATCGTGGTGGATTACGACCCGCTGCCCTCTGTGACCAGCGCGGTGGACGCCGCCGCTCCCGGCGCCCCACTGCTTTTCCCCGAGAACGGCTCCAACGTGTGCTTCGCCACCCAGTTGGGCGATGACGTGGACGCCCTCGAAGGTGCGGACAAGGTGGGCCGGGTCCGGATGGTGAGCCAGCGTCTGGCCGGGGTGCCGATGGAGCCCAACGGTCTGGTGGCGGTCCCGAATGAGCCGGTGGCCGGTGGCCTGACCACCTGGATCAGCCATCAGGCGCCGCACGGCGTGCATGCCACCATCGCCCCTTACCTGGGTCTGGACCCCGCCTCGGTGCGGGTGGTGTGCCCCTGGGTCGGTGGCGGTTTCGGGCCCAAGGCCGCGGTGTACACCGAGTACCTGGTCACCTGCAAGGCGGCACTGGATCTGCAGGTGCCGGTGAAGTGGACCGAGACCCGCTCCGAGGACATGGTGGCCCTGGTCCACGGCCGGGACTTCGTGATTGACGCCGCCCTTGGGGTCAAGAACGACGGCACCATCGTGGGCCTGGTGGCTGAGGTCACCGCGGCCGCGGGTGCGTACCCCATCGTGGGAGCCATCCTGCCAATGCTGACCCAGTTGATGTCCACCGGCGTGTACAACATCCCCAAGATCAACTTCAAGGGCACGACGCTGGTTACCAACAACACCAGCATCGGTGCCTATCGCGGCGCCGGCCGGCCCGAGGCCACCCAGATGCTGGAGCGGGTCATGGACGTGACCGCCGCCGAGCTGGGCATGGACCCCGCCGAGCTGCGGCGCAAGAATTTCTTCGCCCCCTTCTCCCAGCCGATGACCACCATCACCGGGGCCAACTACGACTCCGCCGATTACGCCCTGCCGCTGCAAAAGGCCCAGGAAGCCGCCGGTTACGATGCGCTGCGGGCGGAGCAGAAGCGGCGCCGGGCCGCCGGTGACCCCAAGCTGCTGGGCATCGGCATCTCCACCTACGTGGAGATCACCGCCCCCATTGGCCTGCATGTCGAGTACGGCAAGGTCGAGGTCCACGACGACGGCTCCGCCAGCATGTACGTGGGTACCTCAGTGCACGGCCAGGGCCACGAGACGGCGTTCTCGATGCTGGTGTCAGACGTGCTCGGCATCCCCATGGACCGCATCACGCTGGTCAACTCCGACACCGCAGTGGTGCCCCGGGGTTCGGGCACGCTGGGGTCCCGCTCGCTGCAGACCGCTGGTTCGGCGGTGCATGTGGCCTCCACCGAGGTGCTGGCCAAGGCCAAGCAGCTGGCCGCCCATCTGCTCGAGGCCAACGTGGATGACATCGTCACAGGGGACGGAGGTCTGCAGGTCGCCGGTGTGCCGGCCAAGGCAGTCAGCTGGGCGGAGCTGGCCCAAGCGGCCAACGATGAGGCCAAGCGGCCCGAGGGCATGGAGGCCGGCCTGGCCCACGAGCTGGACTTCGACGGCGGCGATTCCACGTTCCCCTTCGGCGCCCACGTGGCCGTGGTCGAGGTGGACTCCGAGACCGGCAAGGTCACCCTGCAACGCCACATAGCGGTCGATGACTGCGGCCGCATCCTCAACCCGCTACTGGTCAACGGCCAACAACATGGCGGCATCGCCCAAGGCGCGGCCCAGGCGCTGTTCGAGTGGGTGCAGTACGACGCAGACGGCAACCCCATCACCGGCAACCTGATGGACTACGCCATGCCCTCCGCGGCCGAGCTGCCCAGCTTCGAGGTCTCCAACACGCAGACCGACTCGCCCCGCAACCCCCTGGGGGCCAAGGGCATCGGCGAGTCCGGCACCATCGGGTCTACCCCGGCCATCCACAACGCGGTGGTCGACGCGCTGGCTCACCTCGGGGTGCGCCATGTGGACATGCCGTGCACCGCCGAGCGGGTGTGGCAGGCGCTGAACGCCACCGGCTGACGTGGTGAAACAGATCTGAAAGCGAGCACGAGTGTGGCGCCGTTACGGGCGCCACACTCGTGTCTCCCCCGTTGGTGAGCTGCTCAGGTGCCCGCCAGCACCGCTTCGGGCACATCGGCTTGATAGAGCGGCCGGGCCCGGCGATCCCCCGGCACCCAGCTCCACTTGGCTCGGCGCTCCAGGGTTGGGGCCTGGTTCAGCTCGGCCAGTGCCTCCACCACCAGGTTCAAGGCATCTTTGGGGGTGCGCTCATCGTCACTGGCCCGCCGACGGGCAGTGGCCACGATGCGGGCCACCGGTGCCAGCGGACCCCGGGCCTGCCACGGCGGCAACGCCCCTTGGAAGATCAGGTTGGGCACCGGGTCCGCTACATCGAGGAAAGCAGCGAGGGTGTCCTCATTGGGCGTCTTCGAGCCGGGCAGCCTGAACTGGTTGACCAGCATCACCAACGCCCGGTACTGGGTCAGGCGTACCGCCCCGGTGGTGGTCCGTAGCACATGGGCGGTGTCCTCCGTGTCCAGATCGCCGACCACCCGCAGCACGATCACCTGCCCGTGCTCCACGTCGAGACTGTTGCCCAGCAACGAGATGGCCTGGTCCACCGGATCGGTGGGCATCTGCCAGGCCTCGCCCCGGCTGGGATGGGTGGACAGTCCGGCCTCGCTCAGGTGGCGCCGGGCCACCGTGTACAGCAACACGCGGAAGTCGCGTTCGGTACCTGCGAAGTTCGCAAGTTGCACCACCATGTTCCGCCACACCCGATCGGACAGTTCCGCCGCCAGCGAGGGTTCGCAGAATCGCAGGTAGCGGCCGAGGCCCGGGTGGAGATCGGCGTACAGCGTGGCAAAGGCCGCGGTGTCACCGGAAAGGGTGGCGCGGACAACTGGGGTGAAGGATGATCCAAGCGTCACCCAAACCTTCTCGGCGTGCACGCAGGCTCCTCCCACGGGATCATTTTCCTACCGCCGGTTGGGGTGCAGGCTGGCGTCGCCCACGAAGCGGGGCACGCCGCCCGCTCCGATGCCCTCAGCCCTGGTCCGTGGGCCGGCTCAGCCCGCCCAGAAACCGCTCCACCTCGGACCGATGGCGCGTGCGACGGAACGGCGGCAGGGCCGAGATGATGTCCCAGCGGTAACGGGCGGTGCCCAGCCGACGGTCGAGAACCGCTACCACTCCCCGGTCCTGCGCACTGCGGATCAGCCGGCCCGCGGCCTGGGCCAGCAGGGTGGCGGCCCGGGCCACGTCGATGGTGGCGAAGGCCGCCGCCCCGGCCCGATCCCGGCGGGCTTGCAGCAGCGGATCATCGGGTCTGGGAAACGGCAGCCGGTCCACGGTGACCAGGGACAACGTCTCGCCCGGGACGTCGATCCCGCTGAAGAAACCGGTGGTGGCAAACAGACACGCCTCGGGTTGGCTGCGGAACCGCTCGATCAGTGGGGCGGGCGGAAGCTGGCCCTGGGTGAGCAACGGGTAAGGCACCAAGGGCTCCACTGCCGCCCGGGCCGCTTCCAACGCCCGCCAGCTGGTGAACAAGGCCAGGGTCCGACCCCGGGCCGCGGTGATCAGGGCCACCAGTTCGGCGTGCAGGGCGTCTCGGTAGGCGGGGTCTCGGGGGTCGGGCAGGCCCAATGCGCAGTACAGCAGGGCGTTTCGCTGGTAATCGAAGGGGCTGCCCACGTCCAGTTGGCGATACCGTCCCGCTCCCAGCCCCACCCTGGCGGCCAGGCTTGTGGGGATGGTCGCACTGGTCAGCACGGCGGTGTGCTGGCCCCAGACCGTCGCAGCCAGCATCGGCCCCACGTCGATGGGGGCTACGGCCACCCGGGCGTCGCCACCTTCCGGCACCCAGGCCACATAGTTTTCAGGGAGCTCGCCGAGCACATCCAGTTCCTCCGTGAGCGCCAGCGCCACCCGCTGGGCCCTGGCGCGTCGCTGGTCGGCGTCCGCCACCGAGGTGCTGATGGCTCGCAAGGCGTTGGTGCACCTCAACAGCGCCGCCCGGGTCTGGTCAATGCTCCCCGCCAATGCCGCGGGCAGGGGGGCGCTGAGGCGTTCTCCGCGGTGGGGATCGAACGCCGCCAGCATGGCGTTGGCCCGCCGGACCAGGGTGGCGGGCACGTCGGGGTCGGTGATGAGGGACCTCACCCGACTGGCGAAGGCCCCGAAGCGCCCGGCGGTCAACTCGAAGCCCAACGTGGTGGACAACACGTCCTCCAGCAGGTGGCATTCGTCGATGACCACCACCTGATGTTCGGGCAGGATCCGCTGACCCGACGCAATGTGGACCCCGTACAGCGCCAGGTTGGTGACCACCACATCAGCCTCGGCGGCAGCGGCCCGGGCCGATTCGGCGAAGCAGTCACCGCCGCGGGGGCAGCGGGCCGCACCCGGGCATTCGTCGCCGCTCACGCTCAACGCCGCCCAGACCCGGGCCGACGGTTCCTCGGGGAGATCGGCGCGGTCCCCGGTGGCGCTGTGCTCGGCCCACTGACCAAGGGCTAGCAGCTCCTGCGCCATTGCCGGCTCGCCCACCGCCAGCTCGCCCTGGCCCAGCCCGGCCCGCAGCTCATCCAGCCGCTGGAGGCACAGATAGTTGGCCCGCCCCTTCAGCACGGCCCAGGTCGGGCCGGGCACCGTTGATCGTCGGGATGTCGATCCGGTGCCTTCCCCGGCTGGCGCAGTGCCCGAGGGTGCCCGCTCGGCATGGGGTGTGGCGTGGCCCAGCTCGATCAGGCGTCCCGTGAGAAAGGGCAGGTCGCGCTGCGCCAGCTGGTCCTGGAGGGCCTTGGAGGCGGTGGCGACGACCACCCGGTGACCCGAGCAGAACGCCGGTAGCAAGTAGGCCAGAGACTTCCCGGTACCGGTACCGGCCTGCACCACCAGATGACGTTGTTCCTCGATGGCGGTGGCCACTGCACGGACCATGTCCCGCTGTCCGGGGCGTCGCTCCCCTCCACCCGGCAGCGCCCGCGCCACACGCTCCAACAGCCCATCCACCGTGATGGCGAGCGGTCCGACATCGGTCCCCTCGCCGGTGGTGTCCGTCGTGTCGGCGCCCGCGTTGGTGTCAGCGGTCTCGTTCGGAACGCAGTCCTGGGTTTCGTTCGACGTCTCGTGCGGGGTTTTGCTCGGGTCCGCGAGGCCCTGACCGCCCATGAAGACCACTCTCCCACGCTCGGCACCGCCCGCCGGACCACCGTGGGGGACTCCTGGCCCCGGGACTTGGCTGAGTGACCGTCAGGAGGTGACGGCGGGAGTGCCCGATGGTGGCTGGCCCAACTGCGGGTCGGTGTCCGGTCCGACAACACCGGGGGGCGCGAGTAGGGGTGGGCCGGCGAGCAACGGGGGCCGGCTGGCGTCGATCGCTGTCGGCTGCTGCTGACCTCCGGCGCCGAGCCCGAAGTGTTCCCAGAGCCACCAACCGAGCTCGGCCGGAGGGAGCGGCGGGCAGACCAGGAAGCCCTGGATCTGGTCACAGCCCAGTTCCACCAGCCGGTCGAGCTGCTCGAAGTCCTCGACCCCCTCGGCCACCACCGCCGTGCCCAGGGCCCTCGCCAGTGCCGCGAGAGTGTGGGTGAGCTCGATGTCGGCGTCTCGCGCCAGGGAGGTGATGTGGCTCCGATCGATCTTGACGGAGTCGAACCCCAGGTCTCGGAGTTGCATGAATGATGAATGGCCGTTGCCGAAGCCGTCCAGCGCTACTCCCACCCCGAGGGCCCGGAGCTGGCGAAGGTGCTCAGCGGCGGTGCTCAGGTCCATCAACAGGGCGGTCTCCGTCACCTCGACCACCAGGGAAGTCGCCCGGGCACCGGCACGTGCCAACGCGTCCTGTACGTCGTGGACGAACGTGCGCGACATCAGATGCCGGGCCGGCACGTTCACGCTGACCGCCAGGGTGCCGAGGAGCGGATCGTCGTGCCAGCCCGCGAGCTGTCGGGCCACCCGATCCAACACCCAGCGGCCCACGTCCGCGATCAGCACCGAGGTGTCCGCCACCGCCAGGAACTCCGCCGTTGGGACCGGCCCATGGCCAGGCCGGTTCCAGCGCAACAGCGCTTCCACGGAACGCACCCGCTTACCGTCGGTGTCCGCCACCGGCTGGAAGTACAGCACCAGCGAGCCATCCTCCAGGGCATGACGCAAGTCGGCCTCCATGGCGCTACGTCGGGAGAGCTCCTGGCGTAGCCCGGCGTGGAACACCTCGACCTGGCCTTTGCCGGCCGCCTTGGCCCGGTAGACGGCCAGATCGGCGTCCGCCACCACCACATCGACGTCCTCCAGGCGCTCGCCGGTGGCCACGCCGACGCTGGCCCCCACGGTGATCTCCAGCTGGCCGAGCCGGATCGGCTGGGCGACGGACGTCACCACCCGCTGCCCCAGCGCGATCACCTCATCGAGGTCACTGAACTGTTCGGCCACTATCAGGAACTCGTCGCCGCCCAAGCGGGCCACGGTGTCACCGGTGCGGCTCAGCCCCTCGAGGCGGACCACCACGGCGCGCAGCACTTCGTCGCCCACCGGATGCCCGTACAGGTCGTTGACCTGCTTGAACCCATCGAGATCGACCAACAGCACCGCGGCTCGACTGCCGGTGCGCTCAGCGCGGGCCAACGCCGCGCGCACCGCATTGAGGGCCGCTGCCCGGTTGAGCAGGCCGGTCAGGGCGTCGTGGTTGGCGTCGTGACTGAGCCGCGCCCGCATGGCCGCCTCGTGCTGCATGGACTCGCCCAGACGGGACACCGCGGCGCGCAGTGAAGCGCCGATGGTGCCCACCACCGGCTGGGCCAGGCTGATGTGGTCCAACTCGGCGCGGGCCAGGGCATCTGTCTGCTGCTCGATGTGGGCCAGGTTGGTGGCGAACTCGTTGAACGCCCGGGTCACCACCCGCACCTCCTTGGGCCCGACCTCGCGCAGCGCTTCGGTCTCATCGGCACCGGCCAGCAGCTGTTCGGCCCGGTGATGCAGACGCTGCAGCGGGCGGCGCAGTGAACGCTCCACGGCAATAGTGATTGCCACCGTCACCGCCAGCACCCCCGCCATGGCGCCCGCCGCGATCAGACCGTGGCGTTGGGCCTCCGCGGCCAGGGACTCAGAAGCGGTGAGCGCCTCATCGGTTGCCGCGGCGATCAGCGCGGAGTTCAGCTCGCTGATCTCGCTGATGGCCGTGAAGGCCCGGTCCACGCCGACACCGGCCGGTAGCACCGCTGCCTGGGCGTCGATGGCACCGTCTCCAGCGGGATCCACTGACGTCGGCGGGGCCGGGGCCGCAGCCGGGGCCGAAGTGACCGGGGCCTGGGCATCATCGAGGATCTGCTGGCCGGCGGATGACAGCACCGCTGCCAGCGCGGTGGCGGTCGGCCCGCCGGTGCCGACCAGTTGCTGCAAGCGCTCGGCGCTCATGCGCTGCTGTTCCTGCGCCCGCACCAACGCCACGCGGTCCTCACCGGAAACCGTGGGCCCGCTTCGGTCGGAGTGGAACAACAGCCACACCTGGGCATCGATGGCGTCATGGAGGCGCAGGCTCTGGTCCAGCACACTGAGGGTGGTCTGCGCCGCTTCGTGGGATCCGATGAGATTGACCAGAACCCGGGCCCTGTTGATCTCCTTCTCGGTGAGCAGGCGCAGGGTTCGCTCCAAGGCCGCGTAGCGAACACCGCCGCTCGTGACCACCAGGCCAACTTGGGGCTGCCCTCCGTCGTTGAGGCTGGCCAGGCGTTGCATCCGGGCCAGACGCACCGCCTCGTAGTGACCCACCGCTTCGGGGTTTCCGTGTAGCACCTCAGAGCCGGAATCGGTGGCCTGAGCTGCCTCCGCCAGCCTCGCCACCAGGTCCACGCCGACCAGGTCGCTGGCGGCGTCGACACCACCCGGGCGGCGTGCCGCTTCGTCGATGATGAGCATCAGGTTTCGCTCACGGGCCAGACTGAACCGCAGGGCGCTGAGCTCGCTAACCCGTCTGAGCTGCCCAGATAGCTCCACACCCCGGGTGCGTTGAGCCTTGTCGCTGATAAGCAGCCGGCCTGACAGGACCAAAACCAGCGCCAATGGCACCGCAACCAGGGCCAGCAGGTGGGCACTGAGTCCCAGCCGGAAGGGACGCCACCGTCGAGCAGAACGGTCAGCGGCTGGCACACCGCTGAGATCGACGCAGACCTCTTGTGTCTGAGGGGTGCAATAGTCCCAAACCTGCTCTGGCATCGGTCACATAGAGCATGGGCACAATCACGCGCAGTGCTTGTTGCTCGGTGCTTGTTGGTCAGCTCGCTGTCGCTCGCTGAGTGTCGGCGGCTCGCTGGCGCTCGCGCGCCGACCTGGCGCCGCCACCCGTCGTGCAAGCACCGCTCCCCAGGTCTCAGTGCGGCGCCAGCGCCACCCTGCATCTGCTCAGTGCCCGCGAGACCTGGTGGGTGTGGATCGCTGGCCCCGGGATTTGACCACCCAGGCCCCGGGATTGACCACCCAGGCAGTGATTGGCAGTCGCGCCGGGCCCTCGCGTCGGGCTGGGCCCCGAGGGTGGGGTTGGGGCCCCGCCCGAGCGCCGCTAGGGAGGCGCTAGCCGACCGATCTGTGCACCAGGCCAACCTCGCCCGATGGGGGGAGGCGCCCCCCGGGCGCCGTGGGGGGGCGCAGCCCCCCTTCAAGAACAGTGGCCCCGCCCGAGCGCCGCTAGGGAGGCGCTAGCCGACCGATCTGTGCACCAGGCCAACCTCGCCCGATGGGGGGAGGCGCCCCCCGGGCGCCGTGGGGGGGCGCAGCCCCCCTTCAAGAACAGTGCCCCGCCCGAGCGTTCACCCGCTCCCGGTCGGATATGACCCGCCCGAGCGTTCACCCTCCCCGCTTGAACGAACCCCCATCCGAGCGCAGCAGCCCCCCTTACAAGAACAGCCCAGCCGGAGCGGCACGGTGCGAGGACCTCGGACGCCGATGGTCCATTCCACGTCACCGGCAGGCTCGAAGTCTGGGTAGCGGGCGAGCCACCGCTGCAACGCCACCCGCAGCTCCATGCGGGCCAGGTTCGACCCCAGGCAGCGGTGGATACCCACGCCGAAGGCCAGGTGGCGGTTGCGGGCCCGGTCCAAGACCACCTCGTCGGGTTGGTCGAAGTGGGACGGGTCCCGGTTGGCGGACAAGAAGCTGAGGAGCAGCCGCTCCCCCGCCGCCACCGGGGAGCCGCCGATGGATCCATCCGAGGAGATGAGTCGGCCCATCGTCACCGGCGCAAAGAATCGCAAGAGCTCCTCTACCGCCAGGTCGACCAGCCCGGGGTCATCCGCCAGTCGCCGTCGGTGCTCGGGGTGGTATGAAAGGTGGTGCAGCGAGGCGCCTATCGCGGACCAGGTGGTGTCCACCCCGGCCACCAGCAGCAGGTAGAGGACGCCCAATTGCTCGCGTTCGCTCAGCGGCCGACCGCCACCAATATGCTCGTCACAAATATGCTCGTCACCACCTGCCGCATCGTCCACCACCGTAGCCTGGGCGACCCAGCTGACCAGGTCTGACGTCGGCCGCTGGCGACGATCCCGGAGCTGCTCGGCGAAAAATGCCCGGACCTCGCGGGTGCAGCGGGCGGCGAGGTCCAGGTCGATCTGGCCGTCGGACAGGATGCCTTTCACCCAAACCCGGAACTGATCGGCGTCGGCAGCGTCCAGGCCCAACAGCTCGGCCATGACCTCGACGGGGATGATCTGGGCGTAGTCCAGGGCGCCATCCACCAGTTCCCGGCCGGCCAGGCGGTCCAGCGCCGCGTCACAGCGGGCAGCGACGAACGGCTCCAGACGGGCTACCTCACGAGGGGCAAATGGCGCCAACAACGCCCGCCGCACGGGCCCGTGCAGCGGCGGATCAAGGGTGATCGGCGGGGCCTGCAAGCGGATCTTGTCCGGATGATTCTCATTGACTGCGGTGATGCGGTTGGAGAATGTGGCGGTGTCGTGCGCCACGGCGACCACATCGTCATAGCGGGTGACCAGGTACGCCCCGTAAAATCGCTCGGTGTGCGCCACCGGACAGCGTTGCCGCAGGTCAGCGGTGATCTCGGGGCTGTTGCGGGCCCACTCGGGCGACAGATGATCGAAATCGGTGGCCCAGTCGGTCACCGGTGGACGCGCTGACCCGGCGGGCCCTTGGGTCACAGATATTGGCCCGTGGCGACCCGTTCGATGGACCGGCCGCCCTGGGGCTCGGCGGTCTGGCGGTGGCTGACCAGCGTGCGCACGTACACGATCCGCTCACCCTTCTTGCCCGAGATCTTGGCCCAATCATCGGGGTTGGTGGTGTTGGGCAGGTCCTCGTGCTCCTTGTACTCCTGATGGATGGCGGCTATCAGGTCTTCGAGACCGATGCCGCCGTGCCCGCCGCCGATGAGCCGCTTGATGGCCAGCTTCTTAGCCCGGCGCACGATGTTCTCGATCATCGCCCCAGAGGAAAAGTCCTTGAAGTACATGATCTCGCGATCACCGTTTTGGTACGTGACCTCCAGAAACTGGTTGGCCTCATCATCGCGGTACATCTCCACCACGGTGGCGTCGATCATGGTCTGCAACGTCTTGGCCCGGTCCCCACCGGCAGCGCTGAGGGCTCCCTCGTCCAGCGGCAGGTCCTCCGTCAGGTAGCGGGCGAAGATCTGCGCCGCAGCTTCCTGACCGGGGCGTTCGATCTTGATCTTCACGTCCAACCGGCCTGGACGCAGGATGGCGGGGTCGATCAGGTCCTCCCGGTTGGAGGCGCCGATCACGATGACGTTCTTGAGGGTTTCGACGCCGTCGATCTCCGCCAGCAGCTGGGGAACGATGGTGGATTCGATGTCCGAGCTGATGCCGCTGCCCCGCGTGCGGAACAGTGACTCCATCTCGTCGAAGAACACGATGACCGGCCAGCCCTCTTCGGACTTCTCCCGGGCCCGTTGGAACACCAGGCGAATCTGCCGCTCGGTCTCCCCGACGTACTTGTTGAGCAGCTCCGGACCCTTGATGTTGAGGAAATAGCTGCGGGCCTTGGCGTCGCCTGAGACCTCGGCCACCTTCTTGGCCAGGCTGTTGGCCACGGCCTTGGCGATGAGCGTCTTGCCGCATCCGGGAGGGCCGTAGAGCAGGATTCCCTTGGGCGCGGGCAGCTTGTAGTCCGCGAACAGCTCCCGATGCACGAACGGCAACTCGACGGCGTCGGTGATCTGCTCGATCTGGCTGTCGAGCCCGCCGACATCGGCGTAGGACACGTCAGGGACCTCTTCGAGCACCAGCTCCTCCACCTCGGGGCGGGGCAGCTTTTCCAGCAGCAGGCCCGAGCGGGGGTCCATCAGCAGGGTGTCGCCCGAACGAAGCTTCTCCTGACGCAACGAGGAGGAGATCTCCGCTACCCGCTCCTCGTCGGCACGGCCGGTGATCATGGCCCGCAGCCCGTCGGCCAGGACCTCCTTGAGCGTGACCACCTCACCGCTGCGCTCGGCCTGGCGGGCCAGCACCACGTTGAGTGATTCGTTGAGCACAACCTCGGCGCCGCGTTCGAGTGACTCGACATCGATGTCGGGATGCAACGCCACCCGCATCTTGCGGCCACCCGAGAACACGTCCACGGTGCCGTCATCCTCGTTGGCCCCCATGTACGTGCCATAAGCGGAGGGCGGACGGGTGAGCTTGTCAACCTCCTCACGCAGCGCTGAGATCTGCTCTCGGGCCTCGCGGAGGGTGTAGGTCAGCTTCTCGTTCTGGGACACCGCCTGCGCCAACTGCCCTTTGGTGTCGAGCAGACGTTCTTCCAGGGTGCGGACCCGCTTGGGGGCATCCTGCAGCCGCCGCCGCAGGGCAACGATCTCTTCTTCCATCGACTTGGCCGCTTCTCGCAACTCGCCGATCTCGGTCTCGTAGCTGGACAGCCGCCGTTCGTACTCGGACTTGTTGACGACAGGACCTCCTGCTCGCCGGCGTTCCGGCGGGTGAGGCCGGAGCCGGAGCCGTTCCCCCGTCGCTGCACGAACTCGACGCTGCAGCGCCACGGGGACGACACGTAATCCTGGTTCGACGATACACGCCGGCACCCGGCTCTGCGCTGTCCTCCGGTCCGATTGCCGATGGTCCATGGCACGGCCCGCACATCGTTCGAGATGGTCCGGGGCCGCTCAGCGGGGCTCTTCGGGCTCCTCGTCGGTCCCGGCTCCGGGAGCCGCGCTGTTGGGCACCGGCCGGGTGAGCTCCACCACCTGTCGTCGTTCGGGAGCCTCGAGGCGAACGGCGTCCGCACTGCGGTCATCGGGTCGGGTCTGGCTGTCTCGTTCAGCGGCGACCCGTTGGCGGTAGTGGGCGACCTCCTCCGCGGAGGTGTCGCGGTCCCAGCCGAGGGGGCCGGCCAGCAGTTGCGCCACCTGCTCGGCGCAATCCACGCCCCGATGGAAGGTCTCGATAGACAGCCGGGTGCGGCGGGTCAGCACGTCATCGAGGTGTAGGGCGCCCTCGTGGGTGGCGGCGAAGACCACCTCCGCACCTAGGTAGGGTCCCCCGTGGGTGATGGGCTCCCCCAGCTCCGGCCGCTCCGCCACCAGGGCCAACAGCTCGTCGATCTGGCTGCCATAGCGGCCCAGGAGGTGTTCGATGCGGACCGGGTGCAGCTTGGCGTCGGCGGCCAGGCGGTGGCGGCGGTTCCAGAGCGCCTCGAAACCCACCGCACCAAGCAGCGGGGTGCGTTCGGTGCAGCTGGGCGGCACCCGTCGGTCAAAGTTGCGGGCGGCCATGTCCACCGCGTCCCGGGCCATGATCCGGTAGGTGGTGTACTTCCCGCCGGCCACGGAGATGAGGCCCGGCACGTGCTGAGTGACGGCGTGTTCCCGTGACAGCGCCGAGTTGTCCTCCGATTCTCCTTCCAGCAACGGCCGCAACCCGGCGTAGACCCCTTCGATGTCGTCATGGGTCAGCGGAGTTCGCAGTACCCGATTGACCTGGTCCAAGAGGTAGTCGATGTCGGTGCGACTGGCGGCGGGATGGGCCAGGTCGAGGTTCCACTCCGTATCAGTGGTGCCCACGATCCAGTGGCCGTGGTCACCGGCCACATCGATCATGGGTTCGGGCTGGCGGCGGGCCCACCCCAACCAGCGACCGTCGGCGGCGACCTCGTGGTGGCGCAGCAGGTTCGGTGACCGCCACGGGATCACGAACAACACGCTGGTCTCGGTGCGCAGCAACAGCCCGCTGCCGGCGTGGATGCGGTCCCGGGGCACGACCAGGTGAATGCCCTTGGACGCCCGGACCCGCAGCTGTCCCCGCCCGGCGAGGGACTGGATCTGGTCGGTCCAGGTGGCGGTGGCGTTGATGACCTGGGTGGCCCGCACGGTGAGCAGCCGACCGGTCTCCGCGCAGCGGGCCCGCACGCCGACCACCCGGTCTCCTTCCCTCAGCAGATCGATCACCTGCAGGCTGGGAACGATGACCGCGCCGTGGGCGGCGGCGGTGCGGGCCACCTCCACAGTGTGGCGGGCGTCATCCACCTGGGCGTCCCAGAACTGGACCCCTCCCACCAGGGCGTCGGGGCGCAGCGCCGGGACCAGCTCCAACGCCTTGGCCCGGGTCAGGTGGCGGTGCCCGGGGAGGCTGCCCCCGCCGCCCACGGGTCCGCCGGCGTCACCCCGTCGGGCCAGCAGGTCATAGAGCCCAATGCCAGCGCCCACGTAGGCGCGTTCGGCAACCCGGTGACGCAGGGGGTACAGGAAGCTGACCGGCCGGGCAAGGTGGGGGCAGAGTTCGGCAAGCATCAGGTTGCGTTCGGCCAGCGCCTCCCCCACCAGCCCGAAGTCTCGTTGCTCGAGGTATCGCAGCCCGCCGTGGAACAGCTTGGAGGAACGTGACGAGGTCCCCGACGCCAGGTCGCGTTGTTCCACCAGAGCCACGGTGAGGCCCCGGGTGGCGGCGTCCAGAGCGGTGCCGGCGCCGGTGATGCCCCCGCCGATGATCACGATGTCGAAGGTCTCTGTGACCAGCCGGTCCAGGTTCGTGGCCCGGGCCGTGGGACCGAGCCTGGCCCGGGAAGTGTCCATGGGCTCCAGTCTGGCGGTTCGATGGGCGCTTCACGGCCTGCGGATCTGGCGCGATGCGGGCGAGCCGGCAATGGGATCGCGCCGGGTGGTCAGCCTGGGGTTTCGGGCAGGCAGGGGCCGGTGCTGACCTCGGTTGCGTCGGCGCCGAGGATCCCCACCTGCGCCAGAGCGGTGTTGACCACTTCCATGGTCAGCGCCACCGCCAGCGGGTCGGACCGGCCGTCGCCGTTCTCGGGAGCGATGGCGAAGGCCACCCCGATGACCCGACCGCTGCTGGACACCAGCGCACTGCCGGAATCGCCCTTCTCCAGGTGGGCGCGGATGGGCACGATGGCCCGCTGGACGTCGGTCCCGCCGTAGATGTCGGGCACCCGTACGACGATCTCGCTGCCGGCCCGGAACTCCCGGATCTCCAGTTCCCGACCGCCCGGATGGCCATAGACCCAGCCGGTGTCGTTGCGGCTCGAGCCCGTCGCCAGCGGCAACGGTGCTGCGCCCAGGCTTTCCACCCGCAGCACCGCCAGGTCCTCGGAGGGATCGAAGTGCACCACCCGGGCCCGATGGGAGCGTCCCTGTTGGTCTTGGACCACCACCGGTTGGTTCGACTCCCCGGCCACGACGTGGGCGTTGGTCACCACCAGCTGCGAGGCGGCGACGAAGCCGGTGCCCTCCTGCGTTCCGGCATTGCAGACCTCATGCACCACCCGAACCGTCGCAGCCCGTACCGCCTGGTCAATGGCTTGCGGGGGCACCCCCTCGGTGGGGATGTTCCCACTGGGCAGCCCGCCGGCGAACTGTGCTGAGAGGTCCTCCCACTCCTGCTGACCAATCAGTTGTGAGGCGGCCCGCAGTGGATCGGGTGGGTCCGGTGTGAGGCGATCGATCTCGCGGGCCAGTCGGGACCCGTGGATCAGCTCCGCCGGCCAACTGGGCACCGCAGCCATGGTCGGGGCCAGCAGCCACACCGCGGCCATGATCACCGCCACCCCCGAGCCGGCGCCGGCCAGTTGGTCGATGCGGGCCCGTTTCGGTGAGGTGTTCCGGGCCCGGAGCTTCTGACCGAGGACCTGACCCACCAGCTGTCCCAGGAAGGCGCCGCTGAGCAGGGCCATGGCGCTCAACAGCAGCGTGCGATTGGGGTCGAACGCGCCGAAGCGACGGTTCAGTCCGGGGGCGATGCGGGCCGCGGCCATGATGCCCAGGATCATCCCGGCCCAGGCGGCGGCCCGGGTCAACAGCCCCAAACGGTATCCGCCCAGCGCCGCCCCCAGCGCGGCCAGGACGATCACCAGATCCAGCAGGTTCAGATCCAGCAGGTTCAGATCCAGCAGGTTCAAGGCAACCAGTCTGCCGGCAAGCGCCGCGCCCTGCCTGGCGCGGGCTCAGGCCAGACGGCGGGCGTGCGTGAGGAAGCCGGTGTGCGCCACCATGCGATGGTCGGGGCGAACGGACAGGCCATCGATGTGCCAGCTGCGGTTGAGGACCTCAATGGTCTCCGCCTCGGCCCAACCGCCGGGGGTCAGCGACTCTCGGAACTGCACCGCCTGCACGATGGTGGGGGTGTAGGCCACGATGATCCCCCCTGGTCTCAGGGCCCGCACCGCGTGGGGGGTCACCTGCCAGGGTTCGGGCAGGTCAAGCACCACCCGGTCCAGGTCGGTCTCGTCGATGCCCTCATAGGTGTCGCGCTCCTCCACCCGGAACCGTTGCCGGCTCTCCGCCCCGAGGAAGGCCTCGACGTTCTTGACCGCCCGGGAGGCGAAATCAGCCCGCAGCTCGTAACCGACGACGTCGGCGCCGGCCCGCAGCATGGTCATGGACAGCGCTCCGGACCCGACGCCACTCTCCAGGACCCTCGCCCCGGGGAAAATGTCCGCCAGCAACAGCAACGGACCAAGATCCTTGGGGTAGATCACCTGCGCACCGCGGGGCATCTTGAGCACGAAGTCAGCCAGCGTGGGTCGCAGCACGGTGAAGGCCCCGCTGTAGGCGGTGGAGGGCGCAGCGGCCGGGTCGGCGTTGGCCCCACGGCCGGTACGGGCGGTGGTCCCCTCGCTGGTACCGATCAAATCGTCGTGGCGGATGAAACCGGTGTGGCTGTGGAACTCCGCGCCGGGCTTGAGCGTGATCAGGTAGCGCCGGCCCTTGTGGTCGATGAGCAGGACACCCTCACCCTCCAGCAGCGGTCGGGCCACCGCCGGCAGGTCGCTCACCGGGGTCCCCGGCTGATGTGGACCGGCACCGCGACGGACAGCTGACCTTCGGGCTGGTGTCCCTCGACCCGTTCCAGCAGACGGCAGAAGGCACACACCTCGGTGGAGGTCGGGGCGCCGCAGCGCTGACAGGAACCCAGCCCCTCGGGACCCGCGGTCATCCCGGCCCGCAACGCCGCCGCGGCCCGGTCCAGGAACCCGAAGTAGAAGTCGTGTTTGGTGCCCGGCGAGCGGGCCTCCACGGCGTTGAGGGTCTCCTTGTAGCTCAGGTGGTTGTTGCCGGCGACCATCGGGCATTCTTCCACCTGATAGTCGATCCCGGTCACGATGCAATACGCCGCCATCTCCCGTTCGGACAGTCGCACCAGCGGTTTGACCTTGCGGGGGAAGCCGTTGCCCGCCGGCAACACCGGGGCTTGGCGGGCCAGGTAGTCCGTCTGCCAGCGCAGCACGTTGCCGAACAACACCGCCGCCTCGTCGTCGAGGTTGTGTCCGGTGGCCATCACATCCGCGCCCAGGTCGTGGGCGGCACGGTCGAACAGGTGGCGTTTGGACAGGCCGCAGGCGGAGCAGGGCACTCGCCGGGTCCGGGCCGCGGCAGTGGGGATGTCGTAGCCGAACGTGTCTCGCAGCTCGATCTGATGAAGCTGCAGCCCCCGTTCCAGGGCGAACTTGCGGGCGTAGCTACCCGACTCGTCGGAGTACTCACCGATCCCGAGACCCAGGTACAGCCCCTCGGCGTGGTAACCGAGCCGCACCAGCAGGTCCCACAGGGCCAGGGAGTCCTTCCCGCCGGACACCGCCACCAACACCTTGTCACCGGGGGCGATCATGTCGAAGGCACTGATGGCCTTGACCACCTGGCGCTGGCACTGCTCGACGAAGTGCACCACACAGAAGTTGGCGTTGTGGCGGGGCACGTCGATCACCGCTGGTTCACGGCACACTCGACACTTCATGCGGCACCCCCGGAGATGACCGGGCGCACCTCGACCTCGTCGCTGTCCGCCAGCTCCGCGTCACCTGCCACCAGCTCGCCGTTGCGCACCACCAGCACCGACTCCCGGCTCACGCCCAGCTCGTTGAGCAACCGGACCACGCTGCGCGAACCCTGCAGGGTCAGCGTCCTGGACGGGTTGCGCAGCCGCACGATCACGACGTTCCCAACCACTGATCACGCACCACAACTCTCAGCAAGCCACTCAGCACGACAGTGCAGTTCACCAGCAATCCGTTCAACTGCGAGCGGTAGCGTCGATGTCGGCCGCGTCACGCTCAGCCGCGGCCACCAGCGCCCGGAAAACTTTCTTGTGGGGCAGCCGGCGGGAGAGCGGCTTGGAGGTGGCCATGTGCAGCTGGGCGCCCCGACCCAGGGTGCTGCGGTACACCAGTTCGGGCTCCTTGCCGGCAAGCTTCCGGTAACGCCGCCACGCCGAGGAAAGGATCAGGTAGATGGCCCACCGGCGAAGGTCGCCCCGGAGCAGGCGGCTGAGCAGAAGGCGTCGGATCCGGCGACCCATCAGAGGCGGCGGATCTCCACGATGGTGGACTTCTTCTTCCCGCCCCGACGTCCGGCCAGGAACACCAGCAGCAGCACCAGCAGGGCCAGCCCGCCGCCGATAGCGATGGCTTTGCCCTTGGCGTTCTCGGCGCCGGCGGCCATCTCGGTTTGCACCTCGCGGAACTTGGCCTCGAGATCGGATCGGGACAAGCGACGCCCGCTGTTCGGCGCAGCACTCATGGTTGCTCCAGGAACTGCCGTTTGGACCGTGCTACCGCCAGGCCCAAGAGGATGAGGACGACAAGGGCGACCACCAGCACCAGCAGGTAGGGCACGAAGGACCAGCCACCATTGAAGACCGTCCCGGTCTCGGTCTGCAGGAGACGCAGCAGGCCGATGGACACGAACAGGCCACCCACGGCGATCAGCAATGAGCCCGCCAGACCGTAGCCGAGGTAGCGGCCGAGGCTCTTGAGGGGGTCGATGGTTTCCTGCTTGGCATAGTCCACCACCAGGGCGCGGAGCTCGCTGAGCAGCTCCGGTGTGCTTTTCGAACCGCTGGCCAAGCCTTCGTGCCTCCCGTCGATGGGTATTGCTAGTCGTTCACCCCGTGCGCCGGCAAGGCCCTCCGGCCCGCCCGGCAGCGCTACTGGCCCCCGCCGGGACCGTCCGGTTCGCTGTCAGGATCTGCGCCCAGCAAAGCTCGCAGATCTTCTTCCTGCTCCTGGCACAACTCGGCCAACAGCGCGCACCGGGCAGCACTGGAGTTCAGGCCCAGCACCCGCTGCCGGTCGAATGGGCCCAGCGGCAGCGCCCCGGCGACCTCGAACGTTCCCAGCGCAGGGTCATCGGCGAACCCTGACGTGGCCTCCGCCGTGGGTTGGCCGGCCTCCGCGGCCATGGCCATCACCCGCCGGGCCTGACGGACCAGCTCCACGAACGTGGCGCTGGAGGCCACCTCCGCGGCGGGATCGTCGGCGAAGTCCTCGACCTCGGCCCGGGGGTAGGGGTCATCGGCCAACCACTGACGGACCCGGAGCCGGCTGGTGCCCACCGCGATGACGGCCCACCGGCCGTCGGGGAACTCGTTGGCACCCACCACCTTGGCCACCGTGCCCACATCGGTGCGCACGTCCCCGCCGCCCACCTCGTGACCCCGGGAGATCAAGGCCACGCCAAAGCGTCCGTCCCCATCGAGCACGTGACGGATCATGGCGCGGTAGCGGGGCTCGAAGATGTGCAGCGGCAACGCCGCGCCAGGGAGCAACACCGTGCCGAGCGGGAACATCGGCAGCACCGCCGGCAGAGAGGTGGACTCGGCCTGCGCCAGTTCGTCTGGCCCGGACGAGTCAGGCGGCTCGGCCGGTTCGGGCAGGGCGGGGTCCATGGGCCCATATTTGCACGGTCGGGGTTGGCCCGGGCGGGGTTGGCACGGGTCGAGCGGCGGCGGCGGGGGGCCCGACTTCCTCTTCGATTAGCCGGTGCCGCCCAAGGCCTGGGGCATGAGGGTGGCGATGTCCGGCCCATCGGGGAAGTTCATGAGGGTCAGGACCAGGAGATCCTCGGCCCCTTTGAACTGCTCGGCTCCGTCACCGTTGACGATCACGGAAAAGGCCACGGTCTGACCCTTGGCGGTGTCCACGAAGCCCGCCAGGGACGTGGCGTTGGACAGGGTGCCGGTCTTGGCGAACACGTGGCCGGCGGCGGGGGTGCCAACCAACCGGGCCTTGAGGGTGCCGGACTGGCCGCCGACCGCCAACGCTTTGGCCAACTCAGACTCCCGGCCCGCGGCCATCAGAACATTGTTGAGGGTGGCGCAGGGCAGCCGGTTGCCGGGATCGAGACCGGACCCATCAGCGATGGCGGTACCCGGGGCCACCAGGCCCTTCTCGGTCAGGATGGCGGTGAGGGCGGCGACGCCCCCATCGAAGGAACCCTTGTTGACCCGGGCCACGCCCAGCTCCTTGAGCAGCATCTCGGCGATGGTGTTGTCCGAGGTTCGCAGCATCTGTCCCACGATGTCCCGCAGCGGCGGCGAGTGCAGCTGACCGATGAACGTGGGGCTCGGCGGCACCGTTCCCAGGTCGGCCTTGCCCTCCACCTCAACGCCGCGGGCCTTGAGCAGGGCGATGAAGGCCTCGGCGGTGGCCTTGGCCGGGTCAGCGGCGGGCGTGCGAGGTCCGGTCCCGGCCCACTCCTGGCCGGTGAGCGGGAAGGACGAGAAGCCCCGGTTGAGGTTGAGGGCCCCAACGGCCCCGACGGTCCCGTCCGTGCCGTAACGAGGGGGCCAGGTGGGGTTGGCCTTCACCGCGTCATAGCGGGAGGCGTCGGCCAGGATGTTGCCCCGGATTCGGGTGATCCCCGCCGCTTTGACCTGGTCAGCCAGCACTTCGAGGGAGGAGTGGACCTGCGGTTGCTCCACGAAGCTGGTGACGTAGGCCTGCGTGGTCAGCACCGGGTCGCCGGTGCCGATCAGCCACACGTGACCCTGCACCGCGTTGTTGATGATCTGGGCGTCGGTGGCGGCAAAGGTTCCGAAGGTGTGATCGGCGGGGAACTGGGTGAGCACCCCGAAGGCCAACAGCAACTTCTGGGACGAGGCCGGGCTCAGCGGTAACCCCGGGTTGTGCTCGAAAACCGGTATGCCTCGAGAGTTGGTGATCACGGCGCAGGTCTGATCCGGCGGCACCCCGCTGAGTGCCGTGAGCACCGGACCCTGCAACAGCACCGCCTGGGTTGGTAGGGCGAGCAGATTCGGCACCCGCCGGGCGGAGAGCACCGGGGTGACAGTGCTGACCTGCTCCACCCTTGGTCGTTCCGTGCCCGCCCGGTTGGCGGCGGCGGATTGCTGCAACGCCACCAGCGCGAACAGCCCGCAGGCCACCGGGAACCAGACCACCCTGGTCCAATAACGGGCCAGCGCCACCTTGGAACGGCGCGGCGAACCCAGGCCCTTCGGTGGTCGGCGGGATGAGGTGAGTGGGGTGAGCGGTGAGATGTTCAACGGCGGATCCAGGAGCGACGCTGACCCGACGGTGGCGAGCGGCGCCTTCGACGCTAGCCGGGGCCAGGGACCGCAGGCCGCCATCCCGTGAACCGGCCAGTAGCGTCAGCGGCCGTGCAGATCATCGCCGCAGTATTCGTTGAGGACATGCAAATGCGCCAGGTGGACGGTCCGGCCACCCGCATCGATCTCACCGGGGTGCAGTTCTCCGGGGTCGCCGGCGGACCGTTGCCGTACACCTGGGCTCCGCATCTGTGCGTGCTCATCGCCTGCCCCCTGGATCATCAGGGTTTCTCGGCGTTGACGGTGGAATTCGAGCTGGCCGGCCAGCAGGTGGCCCGCAACGTGCAACCACTGCAGATCGAGCCCGGCCGTTTCGGTCGGCAACTGGTACGGCCCGAGATCACGTTCGACGGGTACGACACGGTGTACGCCAACTGCCGCATCGACAATGGCCCCACCGTCCGTGTGCCATACACGCTGCTGGCGGCCCCGCAGCTGGCCCCGACGGGCTGATCCGGTGCCGTTCGCCGCGGCCCATTCGTTCCATCCGGAGGCGCCCACCGCGCTGGCGGAGTGTGTTGGCCAACTGCTCGAGGGGCACGGACCCCATCCCGACCTGTTGGTGGTGTTGGCCACCAACGAACACCGCCCGGCGTGGCCCGAGATCGGTGGCGCGGCCCGGTCCCTGCTGCGGCCGGCGTGCCAGGTCGGGGTGGTCACTGCCTCGCTGATCGCGGGAGCCAGCGTCGCCCGAGGCCTGCCTGCACTCAGCCTGTGGGCCGCCTGGGGCCTGGAGGTTGCCGGTGCTGTCGCCATGGGCCCGCACGGAGACCACCGTTCCGGCGCCGGGCACGGTGTTGCGGATGAGGGTGCGGATGAACAGGGCGACAGGGCCTGGGCCCGTGCGGGCGGGGACACGCTGGACGAGCTGGTCAGGGGATGCGGGCCGGCGGCGGCGCTGCTGGTGCTGGCGACCGCCGAGCAGGGCGTGGAGCGGTTGGTGATGGAGCTCGGGGACCGGCATCCGGACCTGCACGCCGCCGGGGCGATCCTGCCAGCGGCACACACGCGCTTGCAGCTCGGCGGGGAGGATGTCCCGGAGCCGATGGTGGTGGTCGTGGTTCATTGCGGGGCCCCGCTGGCGGGCGGTGGCGCGCCAGTTGCGGCATCGATGGAGGTCGCCACCTCGGCGCGGGCCTGGCCGCCGGCCGACCGCCCTGCCTCCGACGTGTCGACCTTGGCCGGCCCTGGGGGTCCATCGGATGAGCGGCCCGTCCCCGACCTCGGTCCGCTGTCCGACGGTGCCCAGCGGCTCGCCGGGTCGAGCGACGCCGTATCGGGGGACCTGGTGCTGGACATCTTCCAACGGCGGGCCCGGGCGGCGTTGGTGTTCGACAGCGGATCGGACGGGAACCTGGCCGCGGACCTGGCGGACCTGGAGCTGCCGATCGCCGGGCTGAACGGCGTGCGGGCCATCGGATCGGTAGTGTCGCCCGGCTTTACCCGGACCGCAACCCGTGCCCAGCGGCTCGGCGTACCGGCGATTCCCGTGGTTCCCGCTATCGCGGTGGCCCTCTTCCGAGATCGGAGCGACACGATATGAGCCAGGCCAGCGAGACGAGCAGCGACGCCACCACCGATGGCATCGAGGCCCTGGCCATCGCCACCGTGCGGGGCCTGGCCATGGACATGCCACACCAGGCCCGCTCGGGTCATCAGGGAACGGCCATGGCGCTGACCCCGGTGGCCCATGTGCTGTACAGCCGCATCCTGCGCTACGACGCCAGCGATCCCGAATGGATGGACCGGGACCGTCTGGTGCTGTCCTGCGGGCACGCCTCGGTGCTGCTGTACGCCTTTCTGCACCTGACCGGTCAGGGCCTGGAACTGGATGACCTCAGAGCCTTCCGGAGCTTCGGTTCGGCCACCCCCGGCCACCCCGAAGCCGGTCACACCCCCGGCGTGGAGGTCACCACCGGCCCGTTGGGTCAAGGGCTGGGCAACGCCGTGGGCCTGGCCATCGCCGAGCGCTACCTGCGGGCCCGTTTCGGTGCCGAGGTCTGTGATCATCACACGTTCGTGCTGGCGTCAGACGGTGACCTGATGGAGGGCATCAGCCACGAGGCCGCCTCGCTGGCGGGCCATCTCGGTCTGGACCGCTTGACGGTGGTCTACGACGACAATCACATCACCATCGACGGCCCCACCGAGCTGTCCTTCAGCGATAACACCGCCCAACGGTTCGAGGCCTACGGCTGGCACGTCGAGGATCTGGGCGAATCCGGCGAAGACCTCGACGCTCTCGAAGCCGCTCTCCGACGAGCCAAAGCAGTCACCGACCGGCCCTCCATGCTGCTGGTCCGGACCCACATCGCGCACCCGTCCCCCAAGACGGACGATCACGCCACCCACGGCTACGCGCTGTTCGACGAGGAGATCGCAGAAACCAAGCGCCGCATGGGCCTGCCTCCCGGCGAGAGCTTCCACGTCCCCGCCGAGGTGGCCGCGTTCTACGCCGCCGCCGGTACAGCCGGAGCCGAGGCCCATTCAGCCTGGCGGGTGCGCCTGGCCGAGCACCGCAGCCCCGAGCTGGACGCAGCCATGCACCACGGCGGGCTGGACGGCTGGCAGGACGCCCTACCCAGGTGGCAGTCGGGCGAGAAGCTGGCCACCCGGGTGGCGCTCGAAGCGATTCTGGGAGCGGCCGCCCCATTGGTCCCGGGCCTGATCGGTGGCGGTGCCGACCTCACCGGCAACACCGGCACCCGGCTGAAGGGCGAGGCGCTGCAATCCGCGACCCATCCCGGCGGGCGCCAGATCGCCTTCGGGGTGCGCGAACACGCCATGGCCGCGGCCATGGTCGGCATGGCCCGCCACGGTGGGGTCATCCCCTTCGGTGGCACGTTCCTGGTGTTCTCGGACTACGGCCGTCCGTCGGTTCGGTTGGCGGCGTTGTCCCAGGCCCACGCCCTGTTCGTGTGGAGCCACGACTCGATCGGGGTCGGCGAGGATGGCCCCACCCACCAGCCTGTCGAACAGGTGGCGGCGCTGCGGACCATCCCGGGGCTCAAGGTGTTCCGCCCCGCTGACGCCAACGAGACCACTGCCTGCTTCGTGGAGGCCATCGAGGGCATCGGCCCATCGGCGCTCATCCTCAGCCGTCAGAACCTCCCGGTGCTCGAAAGCACCAGCGCCGAGGGGGTGGCCCAAGGCGCCTACGTGCTGGTGGACACGGCCCACGGTGCCCCTGACGTGGTGCTCATCGCCACCGGCTCCGAGGTGTGGGTCTGCGTGGAAGCGGCGCAGTTGCTGGCCAAGGACGGGATTGGCGCCCGGGTGGTGTCCATGCCGTGCTGGGAGCTGTTCGAGGAGGCCGAGCCGGAGTACATCGAAGCGGTGCTGCCAGTGGAATCCCCCATCCTGGCGGTGGAGGCCGGGGTCACCTTCGGCTGGGAACGCTGGGCCGACGACGTGATCGGCATCGAACGCTTCGGTGAATCCGCCCCCGGTGACGAGGTCCTGGCCCGCTTCGGATTCACGCCCGAACACGTCGCGCAGCGAGCCCGGGACCTGATCGAAGCCCTCACCGGCTGAGGCGGCCGGGTCTGGCGGTCCGTGCTCCGATAACATCCGCGCCGGATCCAAGGAGGTCGTCATGGCAGAACCGACCAGTGCGCAGCGTCCCGCCGGTGTGAACCACCTGGTGTTGAACGTTGCCGACATCGAACGTTCTCACCACTTCTGGACCGAGCTCATGGGCTTTGAGCAGGTGGTCTCCGTGGAATTGGGCACCCAGATGCGGTTCTACCGGGCCGGTCCGGGCCACCATCACGATGTGGCCATCGCCCAGGTGAAAGAGCCCTCCACCGATCCGGCGCCGACCAAGTGGCGCCCCTCGGCCCGGCGAGTGGGCATCAACCACATCGCCATCGCCTACCCCGACCGGGAGGCGTTTCAGGCGCAGCTGGCCCACCTGCAGGCCAACGGGGTCACGTTCCAGATGCGAGGCAATCACGGCATGACCCACAGCGCCTACATCGCGGATCCCGACGGCAACGGCATCGAGGTGCTGTACGAGCTGCCGGCGGAGGTCTGGGAAGGTGACATCAAGCGGGCCATGTTGCATTACGAATCCCTGCCCACCGAGGGACCGGAGGCGCTAGTGGATGACGTGAACTACGCCCGGTTCCCGGCCCGCACCTGAGGTCGCGTCAGCCGGTGACGACGGGCTCCACGGCGGGGCCCACGTACCGGCGCAGGTAGTCGTGGAAATGGGCCAGGCCGGTTTCCATGGGGTGCTGGTAAGGCCCACCGTCGGCATCGCCCCGAGCCCCCAGCGCCCGCCGGCCCCGGTCCATGTGATCAGCGATGACCCCGTCTTCGTTGGCGGTTTCGATGTAGGCCGCCCGGAAGGCTTCCGCCAACTCCGGGCATTCCTCCAAAACGTCGATGGGATGAAAGAAGTCCACCACGTTGGTGGTCTGGCCGGCGCTGCGAGGAATGACCCGTGACACGATCAGACACTCTGGGTACCACTCCACCATCAGGTCGGGATACAGACACATCCACAACGCCCCGAACTTCGGCAGCCGCCCCCGATAGTCCACCAGCAGTTTCTGATACTCCAGATAGGCCGGGGACAGAGAACTCATGAAATCTCGCCCCGGTCGCAGCAGCTGGTTTTGCCAATTGTCACCAAAGGACCAGTCGCTCGGACTGAACGAGCCACAATCGATGAGGTTCGTCAATCCGGGATGGAACGATTCCACGTGGAGGATCTCGACGTAGAACTCGATGAACGTCTTCCAGTTGATCGAGTATTCCTCCACCCAGGTCTGGTCATACACGTAGCCGTCGAAGCAGTACTCCGGCGCCAATTTGAAACCGGCCAGGTCGGCCCTCGCGTCGCGGGGCCCGGCGAACAGCAGCCCGTTCCAACGGTGCAGGTCCCGGGCCGGCAGGTCTCGGCCGGGCAGCTCGGCGAAGTGCGGGGCGGCCCGCTGGCGGCCCTCCAGGCTGTAGGACCAGCGGTGCAGCGGGCACACGATGTTGCGTGCGTTGCCTCGGCCCTCCAGGATCACGGACTGGCGGTGGCGGCAGACGTTTGACACCTGGCGGATGCCGCTGGGGGTGTGCACCAACGCCCAGCCCTCCTCGGCTCCCGACACGTGGAAATCGCCCTGGTTGGGCACCAGCAGCTCGTGCCCGGCGTACCCGTGGCCCGGCTCGAACAGCAAGCGACGCTCGGCCCCGAGCACCGCCTCGTCGAGGTACCAGTGCATGGGGATGCCGTGGGACGTTTCGGCCAGATGCTCCCAGCCGGCGGGCAGGGACGCACTGGGCCTCGTCGCCTTGGCGGGTGCCCGATGCTGCTGAGCGCGGCTCACGACGAGACGGCAGCGGACTGCCCAGCCCTCGCCGGTGGCGTGATCGGCAACGGATCCGATGCCCGGGCCAACAGCAGGAACCCCAACCGTTTGAAAAACGGCACCCGTTCCAGGAACCGGTCCACCGGCACCCCTCGCCGACTCATGAATCCCATGAACTGCTCGGTCCGATGTTCACCGCCGATGCGCCCGAACATGGTGGCGATGGTGCGAACCGGGAAGTTCCGGATGCCCCTGATCTTCACGGTGCGGAAGACCTGTTCCAACTCGGCCCGGAACTCGGCCGGGGTCTGGCGCACATAGTAAAAGTTGCTGCCATACATGTGCTCGCCCTCCTTGGCCCCTTTGTTGCCCTTCAACTTCCACAACCAGAACGTAAGATTGAAGTTGAGAGTCGACACCAGCAACTCGCCGCCGGGACGCAGCACCCTGGCGCATTCCTGCATCATCTGATGGCGACCCTCGGGACGAAGGAAGCTGTAGGACTGTCCGGCGGTGGCGGCGTTGAGCGAGCCGTCCCGGATGGGCAGGTTGCGGCCGTCGGCGTGCACCGCCAGCACCGGGAGACCCTCACAGCGGAGGGCCAGCAGCTTGAGCGACGCCAGGCTGTAGTCAAGCCCGATGGTGGGGTGGCCCAGGGTGCGAGCCAGGTGTTCGGTGATGCGACCGGGACCGCAACCCACATCCAACACCGGCCCAATCGGGCGCACCGACCATTCGGTATGGGCGGGCAGCTCGACCCGATCGATGTACTCCGGCCAGATCGAGTCGTACCAGTCCGCCTCCTGATCACGATCGGCCTGCTCGGCCCGGTCCTGTTCGCTGAGGTCAGCGTCCACGAGGAACGAGAGCACGCCGCTGATGACCGGGTAGCGACGCTGACAGTCCCCGCAGCGGGCGTTGTCGCCCTCGTCCTGCAGGGCGCCATGGTCGGAGGGGCACCACAGCACCGCCAGCAGGTCGGCGTTCACGGGCGCTCACTCCTGTGCTCGTTGGTCAGTGACCGCTGTCCGTCGAGGTGGATGATCTCGCCGGGACGGATCAACACCAGCGGGGTCGACTCATCGGCGTTGCCAGCGGGATTGGCCTTCAATGCCGCCCGCACCAGCTCGTGATCAACGCCCGGTGAGGCGCCCACCACGTCCACCTTGCCCAGGTCGTTGGCGTCCACCACCACCGCCGCCAGACCGGTGCGGGCCGTCACGGCAGCACACACTGCGTCGGCGTCGATGGGCCCGACCACCACGAAGTTGTCATAGGGAGCGATGGTGCCAGTCACGTCGTCCACCAGTCGGGCCTGGGGTCCCGCCAGCCGATAGAACCACCCGGCCTGTCCGGCGGCCTTGCCCACCGCCCCGCCCACCATCGCCGCGCCCACCCGCAGGGCGCCGTGCTCGTCGATCAGGGACTGCATGCCGCCGGGGGTACCGAGGGCACCTTCACCGTGCATGAACTGCGCCAGCCGGGTTCCGGCCCAGGTCCGGCGCAGGTTGCGGGGGTCCCGGAAGCGGCCCTGGATCACGGCCAGGGGCGACTCGCCGATGGCCACGATGTCCCCCGCGTGCGCGTGCGGCAGGGCGTAACGGGCCACCACGTCTGCCGGGTCGTCGGCAGGGCCCAGCAGGTGGGTGCGCACCGCCCGGACTTCGGCCCGACCACCAGCGGCGTCCTGCCAGGGGACCTCACGGTCGGGATCGGGGAAGCTCAACGGGACCACCACGTGGTGGAAACGGTCCCGCGAGCCCTCAAATCCGTAGGTGGCGAGTCGGATCTCCACCCATGCTGCTTGCAGGGCGCTCAGGATGGTCTCGGGACCGTCGATGTCCACCTCGAAGGCGATCGGGGAGGGTGAGTCGTAGTGGCCGGGCTTGACCACATAGGACACCCAATAGCCGTCGGGCCGGGCGGGATAGTCCGGTCGCAGCGATCGCACCCGGATGGCGACCACGCAGGCGTCCACCGGATCCGCTGCCAGCAACTGCACCCGGGGCTGGACGTCGGTGAGCATGACTTCCCGGTCAGGTATGGGGTTGGTGACCACCAGCGTGCCCCGCAAGGTCCACCTGGTCGGCGATGCCCGCTCCGCTGACCAGCCCTGATCGGCGAAGTCCAGATCATTGCCAGGGTGGCGGCGATAGCGCAGTTCCACGCCCAGCACACCGGCCAGGCCCCCCGTCGCAACCAGCGCGGCGGCCCGCAGCATTGGACCGACAGTCATCGGGGCCACGATAGGGGGTCCGCGATGTGCCAGGCGGACAATGCGGGCACGTGGAGGGGAATCGATCACCGTCGGCTATCGTCAACCACAGTGTCGAGACCCACGTCGTCGCGCCTGGTACGGCTTCACGCCGAGGCAGGTCAGAGCCCCTGGTTGGACAATCTGCAGCGCAGCGCCCTGCGGAACGGAGATCTGGCCCGTTGGATCGGGCGAGGGGTGCGGGGGGTGACCTCCAACCCCACCATCTTCGCCAAGGCCATGCAGGACGCCGTCTATGACGAGCAGCTCAGCGCCGTTCGGGCCGCGGGGTCCACCGTCGAACAGGCCTACTGGCAGCTTGTCATCGAGGACATCGTGGGCGCTGCGGACCTGCTGGCGCCAGTGCACATGTCCTCCGGCGGCAAGGACGGGTTCGTCTCCGTCGAGGTCGATCCCCGCATGGCCCATGACAGCGCGGCAACCATCACCGCCGCCCGGGACCTGAGCAACCGCATCGATCGGCCGAACCTGCTGGTCAAGGTACCGGCCACGGCAGCGGGAGTGGGTGCCATCCGCCAGCTCATCGGTGAGGGCATCAGCGTCAACGTCACGCTCATCTTCTCGTTGCGTCGCTACCAGGAGGTCATGGAGGCGTACCTGCAAGGCCTCGAGACCCGACAGGGGGATCTCTCGACCATCTCCTCGGTGGCGTCGTTCTTCGTGTCCCGGGTGGACGCCGAGATCGACAAGCGGTTGGCGGTGCTGGGCACCCGGGAAGCCGAAACACTGGCCGGCAAGGCCGCGGTGGCCAACGCCCGCCTGGCCTACCGAGCGTTCGGTCAAACGTTCAGCGGCGACCGGTGGGCGGCGCTGGCGGCCCGGGGCGCCACCGTGCAACGGCCGCTGTGGGCGTCGACCTCCACCAAGAACCCCGCCTATCCCGACACGTTGTACGTGGACGAGTTGGTGGGGCCCGACACGGTGAACACCATGCCCGAGGCCACCCTCGACGCCTTCGACGATCACGGTTCGCTCACCCGGCGGGTCGACGCTGACGGTGGCGTCGCCGAAGCCGATGGGCTGCTGAGCCGGCTGGCCGCCCTCGGCATCAAACTGGACGAGGTGACCGACAAGCTCGAAGCCGACGGAGTGGCGTCCTTCAGCGCCTCCTTCGATGAGGTGCTGGCCACCCTGGCCGGACGTGCCCCAGGCGGCGGTCAGGCCGGTCAGCCCACAGGGTCATGAACCACCGGCCCCCACCAGCGGTTGCGAGCACCGCTTCGCTCAACCCCGGGTTGCAACTGGCGGTGGTGTCCGACGTGGCCGCCGAGTTCGCGGAGCGTGTGGTGGAGGCGTTTCATTGCCGACCAGGCGAAAAGTTCTCCTTGGCGTTGACCGGTGGTCCGGTGGCCGCAGAGTGCTACGAGCGGTTGTCCACCCACGGTGAGACGCAGATTGACTGGTGGCAGGTCGAGCTGTTCCTGGTCGACGAGTGTGCCGTGAGCGCCGGCCACGTCGATAGCCACGAGCGCCTGGTGCGAGCCATGCTGCTGGACCGGGTCGGTGCCGCCCACCTGGTACACACCCTCCGCGACCAGGTCTCTCGTGACGAGGTGGGAGACATCGTGACGGCCCGGTCCCTCGATCTGGTCCACCTCGATCTGGGCCCCGACGGCCGGCTCAGCTCCATATTCCCGGGGGTCGTGCTCGACAACGGCTGCGTCGTCGCGGTCCACGATCCCCTCGGCCGGGTTCCCCACCAACGGTTCAGCCTGCACCCCGACATCATCGAACGGGCGGGCTGCGTGCTGGTCACCGCCGTCGGCGCCGCGGTCGCTCCGGCCTTGCGAGCCGTTCAGGATGGCGAGAACGTCCCTGGGAGCCTGCTCCCTGCCAGCCGCGCCGTCTGGCTGGCAGACCGCGCCGCGGCGCGTTCCTGAGTCGAGACGGGTCGAACTGGTCCCGGGGCTGGCGACGGCCCGCGTGCCCTGCGCACGACGTCGGTGCAGGCGAGCCGAACGTTGAGGGGGCGGTGCGGGCGGTTTCGGGTGACTTTGCCGGTGGGGGTGGCGTACACGCCTGATGGTTGCTGGTGGGGATCGGTGAGTCGCCTGCTGGGATGGCGCTCTCGAGTGAGTCGGTTCGTGGGGATGGCGTTTTGCGGGTGTTTGGCTGGTGGGGGTGGCGTACTCGGCTGATTGATGCGGGTTGGGGATGGGGTAATCGGGGTGCTTTGGCTGTTGGGGATGGCGCATTCGGGTGATTTGACTGGGGCGCTGTTCTTGAAACGGGGGGCTGCGCCCCCCGGCGGCGCCAGAGCGCCTCCCCCCATCGGGCGGGTTTGGTCGGGTGGAGTGATCGGTCGGCTGGCGCCTCCCTGGCGGCGCTCGGGCGGGGCCCCAACCCCACCCTCGGGGGCCGGCCCGTTGCGCCGGCTGGGCGCGACGGGCGAAACGTGAAGCTGGGGCGGCTACGCCTATCGCGAGCTGGAGGCGGGGTAGTCCCGGGTTTGACTGGATGAGTCCGTCTGCTGGCGGGGCGGTGTCGTTGACTTGTGCGCTCGCGAGGGAGTCCGGACGCCGCTCGTCTCGCCACCACTCTGTGACCTGGTGTTTCGCGATTCTGCTGTCATTGGTTACGCACAGACTGCACAACTCAAACCCGCTTTACCGCCTTTCAGCGACCGCCGGAAGCTGAGAACGGGCTGCCACCGTGGTGGTATCTAGCACCAGCTAGGTGGCCCTCAACCAGCCCGCTGTGGTGGGCATTGAGCGGATGGCGGCCGGCGCTGGCGCCGCACTGAGACCTGGGGAGCGGTGCTTGCACCACGGGTAGCGGCGCCAGGTCGGCGTGCGAGCGCCAGCGAGCCGCCGACACTCAGCGAGCGACAGCGAGCTGAGCAACAAACACATGAGCGGTGCTTGCATGACGGGTGGCGGCGCCAGGTCGGTGTGCGAGCGTCAGCGAGCCGCCGACACTCGCCGACCGACAGGGAGGCGAGCAGCTGATATGGTGCGTTTCATGACAGGACTAACTGCCCTGGGGCTCGACGAGGTCATGGCTCGGGCCCGGTCGGTACGGGATACCACCTACGGGCGGCGGGTCACGTACTCGCCCAAGGTCTTCATCCCGCTGACCATGCTTTGCAACGATCGGTGCCACTACTGCACCTTCGCCCAACCCCCGGCCAAGGTCGCCGCGCCCTACCTGGAGCCGGCAGAAGTCCTGGCCATCGCCCGTCAAGGTGCCCGTCGTGGCTGCCACGAAGCGTTGTTCACGCTGGGTGAACGGCCTGAGGATCGCTACCCCATGGCGGCGGACTGGCTGGCCGAGCGCGGCTACCCGTCCACCGTGGCCTACGTGGCGGCCATGGCCCAGCTGGTCCTGGACCGCACCGGGCTGCTGCCGCATGCCAACTGTGGCGCCCTTTACGCGGAGGAGTTGGCCGCGCTCCGCCCCGTCTCCCCCAGCCAGGGCATGATGCTGGAGTCCCTGAACCCCAACCTGGCCTGCCACGAGGGCTCCCCGGACAAGGATCCCGCCCGCCGCCTGGCCACCCTCGAGGCGGCTGGGCGGGCGGCCATCCCATTCACCACCGGCATCCTCATCGGCATCGGCGAGAGCCTGGCGGACCGGGTCGACGCGCTCGAAGCCATCGCCGCCTCCCACCACCGCTGGGGTCATGTGCAGGAGGTGATCGTGCAGAACTTCCTGCCCAAGGACGGCACCCGGATGCGGCTGCGCGGCGCCTGCCCGTCCGAGGACTATCTGCAGGCCCTGGCCCTGGCCCGCATGATCCTTCCGGCCGAAATCTCCCTGCAGGCCCCGCCCAACCTCTCCGACGACTTCGGCATGCTGCTCGATGCCGGCATCAACGACTGGGGCGGGGTCTCCCCGGTGACCCCCGACCACGTCAACCCCGAGCGACCCTGGCCCGATCTGGACCTGCTGCGCGAGGTCACCGAGGCCCGGGGATTCGCCCTGGCCCCCCGGCTCACCGTTTACCCCCGCTACATCGCTGATCGGGAACGTTGGATTGACCCCAAGCTGCACTTCGGGGTGATGGACCGGTCCGATGCAGAGTGGCTGGGCCGGGACGATCCCGGCGCCCATTTCCCGCAGAAGATCGAGAACGCAACCTTCGAACAGGGCAGCGACGGGGCCGAGGTGGTCTTCGTCGGAGACCGTTCCACCGCCTGGTATTCGGGCGCGTCGGCGGAGCCCCCCACCCTGCTCCCTGCCATCAGCGCAGTGGCCCACGGCCGGGTGCGGGAGGTCCTCGACGGGTTCCTGGCCGGCCAGGAGCTCGGTGAGGACGAGATCGTCAGCTTGTTCTCCGCCCGCGGTCCCGAGCTGGCCGCAGTGGCTGAACTGGCCGATGACCTGCGTCGTCAGGTGGTCGGCGACACCGTCACCTGGGTCCACAATCGCAACATCAACTACACCAACGTCTGCACGTTCAAGTGCCGGTTCTGCGGCTTCTCCAAGGGCCCGTTGTCGTTGAACCTGCGAGGCACCCCGTATCTGCTGACGCTGGAGGACATCGCCCAACGCGTGCGGGAGGCCTGGGAGATGGGCGCCACCGAGGTCACCCTGCAGGGCGGGATCCACCCCGATTTCGACGGCGAGTACTACCTAGACGTCTGCCGCGCCGTGAAAGACGCGGCACCGGAGATCCACGTCCACGGCTTCACCGCCCTGGAGGTCACCGAGGGTGCCAAGCGGCTGGGTGAACCGCTCGATCAGTACCTGCGCCGCTTGATGGACGCCGGGCTGCGTTCGCTGCCGGGCACTGCGGCGGAGATCTTGGACGACGACATCCGGGCCATCCTCTGCCCCGACAAGGTCAACACCGAGGAGTGGCTGGAGTGCCATCGCACCGCCCACGAGGTGGGGTTGCGCTCCAACATCACCATCATGTGCGGCTCGGTGGAGGAACCTCGCCACTGGGCCCGTCACATGTTGCGCACCCGGGCCCTGCAACGGGAGACCGGCGGGTTCACCGAGTTCATCCCCCTGCCGTACGTGCACATGGCGGCCCCGTTGTACCTGCAGCGCAAGTCCCGCCGCGGCATGACGTTCCGTGAGGTGATCCTCATGCACGCTGTCGGCCGGATCGTGTACCACGGGCTCATCGACAACGTGCAGGCCAGCTGGGTCAAGATCGGGGTGCACGGGGCCCGTCAGCTGCTCCAGGCCGGCGTGAACGACCTCGGCGGCACCCTGATCGACGAGAACATCTCCCGGGCCGCGGGCGCCACCCATGGTCAGATGATGACCGAGGACGGCTTCAAGGCCCTCGTCTATGGCACCGACCGGCAGTTGGCACGGCGCACCACCCTGTACGAACAGGCCGGCGCCAGCAGCTGACAGCAAACCTGCCCGGAGGCAACGACCCGGCCGGGCCGGGGCCATCGCGACCTTAGGATTGGCAGCGATGAACAGCGAGCCGACCTCGGAGAGTGGTGGTCGTGGACCGCTCCCGTGGGCTCCACCCGCGCCGAGCGCCCTGTTGGCCCCACCGAGCGAACACACCAGCCCCGGGCCGCCCCCTGCGCCCGTCCCGCCCGGCCCGGCGACCACCTGGATCACGGCAATCCCGGCCTCCCCCGCTGGCCCGGCCTCCCCCGCTGGCCCGACCTCCCCCGCTGGCCCGACCTCCCCCGCTGGCCCGGCCTCCCCCGCTGGCCCGACCTCCCCCGCTGGCCCGACCTCCCCCGCTGGCCCGACCTCCCCCGCTGGCCCGACCTCCCCCGCTGGCCCGACCTCCCCGCTGGCCCGACCTCCCCCGCTGGCCCGACCTCCCCCGTGATGGGGGGCGGTGGCGGCATCCCCCCGCTTCCAGCAGTAGCCGTGGGGCGCTCGCGGGGACGCCGGGTGCTTCGCCGGGTCCTGCGCTGGACGTTGGTGCTGCTGATCACCGCAGTGGTCGCCGGTTCCGCAGCCGTGGCCGCCGGGAGTTGGCGCTACGCCCAGATCAACCGGCGCGACGCCGAGGACAACCTCTCCTCCTCCCGGCAGTGGCAGCAACGGGCCGAAGCCCAGCAGGAGATCATCGACCAGCAGGTGGCAGGGCTCAGCGGCTTGGAAGCGGAGATCGTCATCCTGAAAGCACAGATCGCCGAACTGGAGCGCACCGGGCAAGGGGCAACCGCTCGGGCGGACGGCCTACAGGCCTTGCTCGATGACACCACCCGCCGGCTGACCGAAGCGGAAAGCCGCGTGGCGACCCTGGCCGGTGAACAGGCACGAACGGTAGACGATCGGATCCTTGGTCGATGAGGCTCGGGCGGGCACTGCTCCGCTTGGTGCTGTGCGTGCTGCTGACGGCGCTGGTCACCGTGGCCGGTTTGGCCGGGAGCCGGCACGGAGCGGAGCGGGCCGAGGGGTCTCGGCTGGTCAGCGCCGGGCCATTGGACGCCTGGTCCGCGCCGAGCACCACCGCAGTGGCCACCACCACCACGGCCGCTCCGATGGCGTTTACCGCGCCGACGCCCACGCCGGAGAGCGCGCCACTGTCGACGTTCTTCGGCGGCACCTTGCGGCTGCGGGCCCATCACGTGAACGCGCTGGGGGTCGCCACGGCGTTCGTGGTGGGTGACGGGACCTGGGCGCTCACCAACCGCCATGTGGTGGAGGGCGCGGTGAGCATCGAGTTGGAGAGCTGGGACGGCCAGTCACGGGGCACGGCCCAGATTGTGGCGTTGGCGCCAAGCACCACCGACCTGGCGTTGCTCCGCCTCGGTGGTGTCGCGCCCGGCGCGCTGCGGCTGAGCAGCCGTCACGTCGTAGACCAGGTGGTCTCGGGCGGCTTTCCGGAAGCCCAGCAGTTCATCCGCAACACCGGCAGGGTGCGCTTCACCCAGACGGTTGATGGCAAGCGGTCCCTCGTGACCACTGTGCCAGCGGCACCCGGCAGCTCGGGGAGCCCGCTGCTCAACCTGCAGGGCGAGGTGGTGGGGGTGATCTGGGGCGGGTCGGGGACCGATGCCACGTTCGCGGTACCGGCCGAGGACGCCATCGCCCTGCTCACCCAGCACGGGGTGACACCCTGAACTGAGCATATTGGTCACGGCACCGGTGCGGAATTGGGGGTACTGGCGGGGTCAGGTCGATCGACCCATGCAGGGCGGTGGACCCGTTCGTCCCATCGATTCACCACGCTCGTTACGTCATACCCAAGGGCGTGCAGCGCCTGGAATGGTCCGGTTCGGTTGGGGGCAGCGCCCTGCACCCACCGAGGGTCGGGGAACTGCGCGGCACCAGGTCCCGGCTCCTGCGAGCTGCGGGCATCGTCCCTTCGGATACCGAGGGGACCGACAACGCGAGCCCGGCGGGTCTCGAACGTCGCTACCCCGGAGCCCGGATCTCCGCCTGGGAGGGTCTGGCGGTGCTGGCCGTGTTCGGCGTCATCGTGGCCATCAACAGCACCGTGCTGCGCCCGTTGGCCAACGCCGCCCGCCACCTGGGCGGTCCCTGGTGGCTGCAGGTCCAGCTGGTCCTGGGAGGCGTGATCCTGCAGTACGGGCTGATGGTGCTGTTGTGTCTGGCCGCCTGCCGTCGTTGGGGCAGCGGCTCGCCGGGGGCGGATCTGGGGCTGCGCTTCCACCGCGGTGACCTGGCGGATGGGGTGACCGGTTGGCTGGCCGGTCTGGCACTGATGACGGTGTTGGCCATGGTGCTGCGGAGTATCGGCATGCCGGCGGCGTCGAACAACCCGCTGGCCAGCGGGCCTGCGGATCTGCCCCTGGGCCTTCCTCAGTGGGTGGTTATCTCCCTGGTGGGGGTGGTGATGGTGATGGTGGCCCCAGTCCTGGAGGAGCTGCTGTTCCGAGGGGTGCTCTTGCGTTCGCTGATGCCCAGCTGGCCGTTACCGGTGGCCCTGGGCACACAAGCGGTGATGTTCGGGGCCTTTCACGTGGACCCGGCCCGGGGATGGGCCAACATCGGTTTGGTCGTGGTGCTCAGCGGCATCGGATTGGTGCTGGGCTGGCTGGTCCACCGTCGGCAGGGCCGCTTGGGCCCGGGGATCATCGCCCACTCATTGCAGAACGCGGTGGCGTTCACCGTGGGGCTCAACTTGTTGCTCTGAGCTCTGCGCCGTCAGTCCCCGGGATCGGGGGGCTGGTCCCGCAGCAGCTGCGCCGCCCGTTCCACCGATCGGCGGGCCCGGGTCAGCCGCCGCTCGAGGGTGGAGTGCCGAGCCCCGGACTCCACCGCTTCCCGCAGCGCCGCCATGGCTGCATCGGCCAACTCTTCGGCCAGCTCGTCCAGGCGGGTCGCCAGCGCCTCGGTGTCAGCCACGCCTCAGCCGCCGCCCGGGTCGGGCCAGCACCGACCGCACTGCACCGACCGTTCGCCGCGCCCCCTGACCGCTACCGGTGGTCTGATCGACACTCCCCACGGTCCGGTCCGGGCCCAGGCCAGCGGCCACTAACTGAATGGGGTGACACACCCGAAGCCCGGCCGCCGCCAGGTGCATGGAGCAGCCAGGGTTTGCGCTGGCTACCATCATGGCCCCGCTGCGGGCGACGGCGGCTACCTTGCGGGCGCGGATGTCGCCGGAGAGTTTCGGCTGCAGCACCGAATAAGCTCCGCCGGCCCCGCAGCACAGACCTTCGTCATCCAGTTCCACCAGCTCCGCGAAACCGTCGAGCAGTTCCCGGACTGAACCATGGACCTTCTGCACATGCCGTAGATGGCAGGGGTCCTGCACCGCCACCGGTCCGGCGAGGGAGCTGAACCCGGGTCGGGGCTCGGGCAGCAAGGAACGGTGGCCGGCCACCCATTCGTTGAGGTCGAAGACCCGGGCCGAAAACCGCTCAGCGTCGGCGTTGGCCAGTAGGTGGCCCAGGTCTTTGAGTTGGGCCCCGCACCCGGCCGAGCCCACCAGGATGGGGTCCTGTCCGGGGAAGGCGGCCATGGTGGCACGGGCCTGATCCCGGGCAATGTCGATCAGCCCGGCGTGGGTTGCCAGCGCGCCGCAGCAGCCCCCACCCGACGCCGTTGGGGCCAGCCGCACGGTCACGCCCATGGCTGCCAGCACATCGAGGCTGGCCTGGTGAACCGGACGCTGCCAGGCATCCATCACACAACCGGTGTGCAGCCAGACCGTCAACGGACCCGCCGAGCCCGCGGGTGGCGAGACCCGGAGGCGGGGGTTGCGCAACGGCAGCGGATCGGGCAGGCCGAGCCGTTTGGAGGGCACCAGGCGGCTGCGTTGGGCCACTGCCAGGACCCGACTGGCGCAAAGCAGGAGCCGGTGATGGCTCAGCAGCCGGTAACCCACTCGACGGTCCCAGCGCTGGTAGCCGCCGGCCTCGACCAGGCCTTGTCGGGCGCCTTCCATCAGTCGCCCGAACGGAACCCCCGACGGGCAGGCGGTCTCGCAGCCGCGGCATTGGACGCAGGTGTCCATCATGTCGCGGAAGGAGTCCCCGCCGAAGAAGGAGGCGGCAAGGGCAGAGGGCGCGGAGGGCGCCGCGCCATCGAGCGGGTCGTGCACCTGGCGGATGGCGGCGATCCGGCCCCGGGGCGAGTAACGCTCCTCGCCGGTGACCCGGAACGTGGGGCAGTGAGGCAGGCACAGCCCGCACCCCACGCAAGACGCCAACTCGTCATCGACCAACGGCAGCTTCACCACGCCAAACCGTCCCCGCCACCGTTTTCGGCGCACTCCTCGGACGCCCGGAGCGGGTCCCGGCCGGGGTTCAAACGGCCGGTGGGATCGAACGCGGCCTTCACGGCGGCGTTCAGTCGGGCCACGGCGGGGTCGGGTTTGGTGCGCTGAGCGCCGACCGGCAGCTGGGATCCGTCCCCATGGACCACGCCGACGCCGATCTCGGCCACGAACATCCGCTCTCCGTTGGCCGAAGGGCGCAGCGTACGCAGCAACCCCGGATCCATTGATCGGCGACCCTTTGGCAGCAACGGTGGTTCGTCGATCAACGCCAGGCCGTGAGCTGCGGCCACGTTGGCCTGCTGATCCACGTCAGCGGGATGGCCCTCAAGCAAGACCCACACCTGTTCGCCGTCCCACAGCAGGCTGGTCGGCCGGTAGAGGGCGTCGCGCAGGGCGAAGGGGTCCGCCGGGCCGGCCAACCAGCAGACTCGGCGGGGTCGGGGCCGGGTGCGCAGGATGACCTCGGCCAGCAGGCCCACCGTTCCCAGGGCGCCGACCAGCAGTCGGGGCAGGTCGAAACCGGTCACGTTCTTGACCGTGGGGCCGCCGGCGGTGATCAGCAACCCCTCGGCGGAGACGTACCGGGCCTGGAGCAGGGTGTCCCGGACGGGGCCGTGACCGAGTCGGGTGATGCCACTGTGGCCTACGCTCAACACCCCACCGACGGTGGCAGACGGATCAAACCCACTCAGCGCCACCTGTTGGCCGGCCTCGCCCAGTACCGCGTCGAGCTGGGCCAACGTGGTACCGGCCCGGACCTGCACTGTCATCTCGGCAGGCTCGAAGGAAACCACCCCTGCGGGGGCACGCACCAGACGGACACCGGGGTCCGCCGGCCCGCCCACCGACCACTGGGTGCGGCCGCCCTCTACTGCCACGGGGCCGTCCTCCGTCCCGCCCACCAGCTCCGCGAAGGCCAGCAGCTGCGGATCCCGCACCACCCGATCGGGCAGCACGGTCAGTGCTCCGCTAGCAGTTTTGGCGACCGGGCTGGCGACTGGGCTGGCGACGAGCGCCGGGGCCGTGGGGTCCATCGGGCGGCTCACACCCAGGCGCCCGCCGCCAACAGCTGGCGGCGACGCTGCGGATCGAGTTGGGCCAGGTCACCACAGCGGGCGCCGCTGGGCAGCACCTTGTCCGGATTGCAGCGATGCTCGGGGTCGAACGCATCGCGCAGGCGGGCCTGGGCGTCGAGGTCAGCGGTGGTGAACTGCAGCGTCATGAACGGTTGTTTCTCCAGGCCCACCCCATGCTCGCCCGAGAGCACCCCGCCCGCCTCCAGGGACACCCGCACGATCTCATCCCCTGCGGCGTGGACCCGTTCCAGCACCCCCGGCTCTCGGGCGTCGAACACCAGCAGCGGATGGAGATTCCCGTCGCCGGCGTGGAACACGTTCATGACCAGCACGTTGTGACGTTCGGCGATCTCGTAGACCTGGGCCAGCACCGTGAGCAGCTTGGTCCGGGGCACTACGGTGTCGTGCAGGTAGTAGTTGGGCTTGATCCGGGCCACTGCTCCGAACGCGGTCTTGCGTCCCTTCCACAACAACAATCGTTCGTCCTCGGTGGCCGCCACCCGGACCGCACGGGCCCCGTTGGCCCGGCAGATCTCCTGGACCAGCGCAGATTCGACGGCCACGCCCCCGGGCAGACCGTCCACCTCGACCAGCAGCACGGCCCCGGCGTCGGTCGGATAGCCGGCGTGGACGAAAGCCTCCACCGCCTGGGTGATGCGTTGGTCCATCATCTCGATGGCGGCGGGCACGACACCCCCCGCGATGATGGCGGACACTGCCGCTGCCGCTTGGGCCGGCTCGGTGAAGTCCGCCAGCAGCGTGGCCACCGCCGGTGGGTTGGGGGTGAGCCGGACCGCGATTCGGGTGGCGATGCCGAGGCACCCTTCGCTACCCACGAACACCCCGCGCAGGTCATAACCGGCGGGCTCCGCGTCCAGCCCGCCAAGGGTGGTCACCGAGCCGTCGGGCAGGACCACCTCCAGTGCTACGACATGGGCACTCGTCACCCCGTACGCCAGGCAATGGGGTCCACCGGAGTTGTTGGCCACGTTGCCACCCAGTGAACAGGACTGCTGGGAGGACGGGTCGGGGGCGAAGTGGAACCCGAGGGGCCGGAGCTGTTTGGTGAGATCGAGGTTCACCACACCCGGCTCCACCCACGCCACCCGCCGTTCGAGGTCGATCTCGACCCCGACCATCTTGGTGGTGACGACCATCACCGGTCGGTCCCGGGGCACCGCTCCCCCAGCCAGGCCGGTGCCGGCGCCCCTGACCAGGACCGGCCGCTGATGGGCGGCGGCGATGCGAACACAGGCCTGCACCTCAGCAGTGGTGAGCGGAAAGCACACCACCCCGGTCTCGCCGCTCATCAGCGACGCGTCACGGCTGTAGAGGACCTGCTCTAGAGGGTCGAGGTGGACTCGATCAGGTGCCAGGACGGCACGAAGATCGTTGAGGAGATCGGCGTCCGCAACGCGCGGCTCACCGGTCTTCTTCGTCTTCCTCATCCTCGTCGTCGTAAACACCTTCGTGCTCGTCGTCGTAGGTTTCCTCGGTGGCGTCGTGGTCGCTAGCCGGCGCATCTTTCTGCAGGCTCTCCAGGAGCCTGTCAAAGTCGATGTCCGACGAACGCTTCAACGCCCGAGCCTCTTCGAAGCGGCGATGTCGACCCTTTTCACGGGCCAGCTCCCCAGGTTGGCATGCGTTCTGGCCAGGGGAGCCTAGCAGGCTTTCCCTGGTCCCTGTGCAGGTGCGGCCCACGAACGAGGCCAGGAGACAGCGGTTCTGCGGAAGCTGATACCGCCTGCTGACCCCTCAGAAATGATGTTGTCTCGACCCCACTGCGGTACCGCCCGGGCCGAACCCTTCCGAGACTAGAGCAGGCCGAGGTCCGGAGCCAGCACCCGAACAGAACCACGTCACAGGGAACGACCGGCTCGTGCTTCCAGGATCAGCCCGCCGTGGCCGTCGAAGGCCAGAGAGGCGTCCCCGGCCAGTAGCTGGCGGATCTGTCGACCGGCCAGCTCGCCCCGCCACCCTCGGGCCAGGCGGGCGTCGGGATCTTCACGCAGAAGGTCCTCGAGGTCACTACGGGTGGCGAGCATGGCGGCGTCGAGATCGAGATCCCGGGCCAGCTGGGCCACCCACGCGGTCAGCAGCCCGATCGCGGCCCGGAGCTCCCGAGGGACCTCGGTGCGCACATGCTGCTGGCGGACGGGTGCCGGGGCCGCCACGCCGAGCTGGACCGCGGCAAGCAACTCCTCGCCCAAGGTGCCGCGAACGTGGCGTTCCTCGACCCCCCTGACCTTGCGCAGCTCAGCAAGGGTGGCGGGCGCCCGCTGGGCCACCCCGGCCACGGCCAGATCGGCAAGAACATGGCGGGTGGGCTGATCGGTCTGCGCCGCCCGGCGTTCCCGCCACGCGGCCACCGCCTGGGCGACGGCCACCGCCTTGCCCCGCAGTTGACGGACCTCCTTGATGCGGAGGTAGGCCTGGTCCGGATCCCGACCACCACGGGCCCGGGCCAACATCAGCTCGAACTCGGCTTCGGCCCAACTCAGTCGGCCCCGCGTGTGCAACTCGGCGCTCAGCAGATCCGCCAGGTGCAGCAGGTCGGCCACATCGGAGGCGGCGTAGGTCAACTGACCGTCGGTGAGCGGCCGTCGCAGCCAGTCCGTCAGCCGGTCGCCCTTGGGGACGGTCTTGCCCAGGCGGCGCTCATGCAGCTCGGCCAGCGAGGGGGTGTTCATGCCGACGAAGCCGGCGGCGATCTGGGTGTCGAAGAGGGCACCGGGGCCGGTGCCGCAGGCCAGCTCCAGCACTTCCAGGTCCTGCGAGGCGGCGTGGAGCACCGCGGTCTGAGGACCTTCGAGGATCTCGGCGAAGGGAGCGATGTCCACCGCCAAGGGGTCCACCAGCACCAGCTCACCGGGCCAGGCCAACTGCAACAACGCCAAGCGGGGAAAGTAGGTGCGTTCTCGATGGAACTCGGTGTCGAGCGCGTAGCGGGGTTGGTCACGCAGGGCAGCGATGACCTCGGCGAATTCCGAGGCGGTGGTGATGAAACGCGACGGCCTGGTAGGGATGGTCACCGTTTCGCTCGGCGCCTCGGTCCGCAGGCTCAGGACGAGCTGCCAGTAGCGGTCGGTAAGCCGGCTTCCACCCAGGCCAAGGTTCCTCCGCCGACGTTGGTGGCGTCCGCTCCCCGGTCGTTGAGCCATGCGGCGGCCCGGGCGCTGCGAGCCCCGCTGCGGCAGATGATCAGCAACGGCTGGCCCACGGGTACCTCCGAGACCCGCTCGGTGAGCTCGCTGAGCGGCAGCAACCTGGCCCCTTGGGCGTGGACCTCCACGAACTCGTCGGGTTCGCGGACATCGAGCAGCACGGTGCCCAGCTGATGGAGGCGGGCGGCCTCGGCCACATCGACCTCGGGAACGCTGTCGTCGCTCACGGTGGTTGATCCTAGCGGGCTGGTGGCGGGCGCGTTCCGATGTGCGACGGATCCCATTTCACCATGGTCGACCCGGCCCGGCCAGTGGAGTCTGGGCGCGGCGTTGGCTGAGCTCGGCCAGGTCGCGTGGGGTGTCGGCGTCACGCAGCGTGGCGGCCAGCTCTCCCGACAACTCCACTTCGACCACCTCCAGGCCGGCCAACGCCGTCCGCACCGCCCGCTGGCCGCAGCGGAACGCCGACCCGAGCACGTCCAGCACCATGGCCGGACGGTAGGCCGCTGACAGCAGCTGCAATCGGTCCTCCAGGCGGGGCGCCGCCACCGCAGCGTGGGGGTGATCTCCCAGGCTGTCGACCATGGCGCTCACCGCTGCCGCCCTCACCAGCGGAAGATCGCAGGTCAGCACCATCACCAAGCCGCCCGGATCCCGTTCGAAGGCGGTCAACAACCCACCCAGCGGGCCCTCCCCCGGATGGCCGTCGACCACGTGGGACAGCCCCAGCTCTGCCAGGCGCTCCTCGTCGCCACCCACACAGCACAGCGAGGTGGCACCGGCGCCTAGCAACGCGGCGGCGGCCACCAACACCAGCGGCACCCCGTCAAACTCGATAAAGGCCTTGTCCCGACCCATCCGCCGGCTGGCCCCGCCGCACAGGATGATGCCTTGGAACGGGTCCCGGGCATGCTCCGGCCGCCGGGCAGTGCCGGGCTCGGGGTGGTCCGTGGAGCGGGTCCGTTGGACGGACGGGACGGTGGGTGGTGAGGCCAGCGTCAGCCGCCGTAGTCCATGCGGGTGTCCTCCAGACGCAACAGCTCAGTTTCCTCGGCTCGCTGGAAGCGGGCATCGGTCACCTCACCGACGAACAGGGTGTGGCCACCGCAGACCAGGCGGTCCGTCACCCGGCACTCGAGGTAGGAAACGGCCAGTTCCAGGACCGGTAGCCCGCTGATCCCGTCACGGTACGGGAACCCGTTGAGGGTGCGGGCGGCTGCATCGTCACTGACCGGTTTGGTGAACTTGCGGATCACAGCCCGGTCCTCCCGGGCGATGGTGTGCAGCACGAACGCCCCGCCGGACTCGATCAACTCATGGGTCAACGCTGTCCGTTCAACGCCGATGGCCACCAGCTTGGGTTCGAAGCTGACCTGGCTCGCCCAGTTGAGGGTCATGGCGTTTCGCCGACCCCCGGCCAGGCTGGACACCACGTACAGACCGTAGGGCAGGGTCCGCAGCAGGCGGCGACGCTGGCGGTCGTAGTCGTCTCGTTGCTCGTCGGTGTCCACGCCGGGCGGGAACGGCCCGATGGCACCGTGGCCTCCGGGGGCGGCCATGCTGCGCCTCCCTAGCCCAGATCCGCCGGTGGCCAGGACGGATCGCACTGGCGCAGGAACACCTCGCAGCGTTCGGCCTCGTCGAACTCGTTGATGGCGGCGGCCTTGGCGGCCAGGCCGGCCATGCAACGAAGGAAACCCTGGTTGGTCTGGTGTTGCCAGCGGACGTAACCACTGCCGCGCCAGCCGTTCTGGCGCAGTCGGTCCAGCCCGCGGTGGTAGCCGACCCGGTAGGCGGCGTAGGCCTCGATGTCGTCCCGGGCCAGGTCACCGAGGCGGCCCCAGCCGTCCAGGAAGCGGGGCCAACGGGCCACCACCGCTGACACCGCCGCCCGACGGGCGTCAGGCGGACCGGCCAGAGCCTGACTGAGCGCGGCCAGGGCCGGGGCATCCTCTGGGGGCAGCACGGTCTCGGGTGGACCGGTGGTGAAGTGCAGTGGAGCGTCAGCCATGATCCCGAAGCCTAGGCCGATGCCGGTGCGTGCGCGGCGCCCATGACCCGCCCGCGGGGGCGCAGAGCCGCAGCTCAGCTGACGTGGATCACCCGGAGCACGTCGGTGGCCCGGGAGCGGGCGTCGGTGCCCGCCAACACGGCGACCATGTCCCCGCTGCGCACGTGACCCTGGGTCTTGGCCACGGCGACGGCTTCTTGGACCATCTCCTCGTTGGAGGCGAACTGGGTCAACGGCAACGGGGTGGCACCCCAGGACAAGGTGAGCTGATTGATGGTGCGCTCGTCGGGCGAGAACCCCAGGATCTTGGCGTCGGGCCGGAACCGGGCCATGGCCCGCACCGTGAAGCCGGAGCGCGGTGATGCACAAGATGGCGGCGCAGTCCAGATCCCGCGGCCACCCGACCGGCGGCCATGGTGAGGGCGTCGGTGACCCTGCGGTCATGGGCGCTGGGCTCGTTCATGCGCATGGCAGCCAGCTGACGGCTCCAGCCGGCGTAGTCGAAGTTTGCGTCGGCCCGGGTCGCGAGCCGGGCCATGGTGCGCACCACCAGCGCCGGGTCATGGCCGATGGCGGTCTCGCCCGACAACATCACCGCCGATGATCCGTCAAACACGGCGTTGGCCACATCGGACGCCTCCGCCCGGGTGGGGGTGGCGGCGTGGATCATCGATTCCAGCATCTGGGTGGCGGTGATGGCCGGCCGACCGTGGGCGATGCATTGGCGGATGATGTGTTTCTGCAGGTGGGGCAGTTCCTCGATGGAGCACTCGTTGCCCAGGTCACCGCGGGCGATCATGACCGCGCCGGCGGCGTCGATGATCCCATCGAGGTTCTCCACCGCGGCCCGGGTCTCGATCTTGGCCACCACCAACGGACCGCGGGGGTGCGGTTCGGTACCAACCCGGCGCACATCGTGGGCTGAGCGCACGAAGCTGACCGCCACCATGTCCACGCCGACCTCCACGAAGGCGTCCAAGATGCGCAGGTCATCTCGGGTGGGGGTGGAGATCCGCAGGCGATCAGAGGGGATGTGGACCCCGGGCCGGCCCGACAGACGGCCGCCGTGGAGCACCTCGGCCGCCAAGCTGTCGCCCGCGACATCGGTGATCCGACAATTGATGGCTCCGTCGCCGAAGCTCAGCACGTCACCGGGCTCGATGTCCCGCAGCAGATCCTCGTAGTTGATCTCCACCACGTCCTTGGTGGAGCCGGCGTTCCCGGTGGTCAGCCGGAACGTGTGGCCTTCCTTCAGCAGTACGCCCTCCGCGCCAAAGGTGGCGGCCCGGACCTTGGGTCCCGGCAGGTCAACCAGCGTGCCCACCGGACGGCCGGCCTCCGCTGACAGGTGGCGAACCCGGTCGTAGAGGGCGATGCCGTCCTCCAAGGTGCCGTGGGACATGTTGATGCGAACGCAGTCCATCCCGGCGGAGATCATGGCGCGCAGGGTGCGCTCGTCGGAAGAGGTCGGCCCGAGCGTGGCGATGATCTTGGTGCGGCGAAGCGAGCTGTCCACTGCCGGCAGGCTATCGGCGGGTGACACTGCCCCGGTGGAGCTCGGGATCGTCGGGAACATGTGCCCTCCCCGGTAACCTGCCGGCCCGGTGGAGCTGTTGTTGATCCGTCACGCCCAACCGATGCTGGTCGAACGGGCCGACGGTCTGCCGGCTGATCCCGCCCTGACCGATCTCGGCCACCGCCAGGCCCGGGCCATGGCGGACTGGTTGGCCGCCGAGCACGTCCAGGCCCTGTACGTCTCGCCCTTGCAGCGGGCCCGCCAGACGGCCCAACCCCTGGCCGCGGTCAGCGGTCGACCCGCCGTGACGCTCGACGGGGTAGCGGAATATGACCGGTTACACGCCGCCTACGTGCCGATCGAGGAGCTCAAGGCCCGCAACCGCGACGGTGACGGGGAGGGCTGGTCGGCCTTGCTGGCGGGGGGTCGCAGCGAGGAGCGGCACCGTTGGCGCAGCGAGGTGGTGGCCGTGATCGAGGAGGTGGTCCTGGCGCACCGCGGTCACAAGGTGGCGGTGGTGTGCCACGGTGGTGTGATCAACGCTTACGTGACCCACATCCTGGGCATCCACCATCCCCTGGTCTACGAGCCGTACTACACAAGCATCAATCGCGTCGTGGCCGCCACCACCGGCGAACGCACCGTCGCCACCCTGAATGAGGCCCCATGGTTGCGAGACCTGCCCAACCCCGCGTCGCGGTGACCCTCCGCGGGACCATGAGCGGGATCGCGCCACGGGGGTCGATTCGCTCCTGCCGGGACGGCCGCGGCGCTCTCGACGGTGCTCGCTCTGGTTGCGCTCAACGCCTGCAGCGGTGACGGCGAGGGTCCCGTGGCGGCCAGCACCGCGGCGGAAACCACACTGGTCACGTTGGGACCGCCGGTGACCGGGCCGCCGGTGACCTACATCGTGCCGGACATCCCGGCGGCCTCGGTGGCGGAGATCTGCGCCGGCACCGACGCCGTCGTCGTGGTGGATGACGAGATCAGCGCCCTGCTGGGTCCCATCTTGGCCAGTGACTCCAGCGCCACCGCGGACGCCGCCCTGCTGCAGGCCCTGAGCGGTCTCAAACCGCTGGTTGATCGGGCTTCCGCCGGTTATGACCGCATGGCCGCGGCGCTCCCGGCGGAGTTGGCCACCGACGCCGGCGCGGTGCGGGACGCGACGCTGACGTTTTACGGTGCGGTGTCCGCCTCCCAATCCATGGAGGGCCTCATGGCCACCGTCACCCAGGCCCGACAGTTTCCCGAGGCCGCCACTGAAGCTGCCGCCCGCCTGGATGCCACCACCCGCAAGGTGTGCAACAAGTCCCTCTACAACAGCGGGACCTGAGGGGCGTCACACCGGCGCGATCGCTCACCCCCGCGGGATCCGGCTCCAGGGCTGGTCCTTGTCGGCCCGGACGTCGCCGGGCAGGCCCAGACTGCGCTCGCCGAGGATGTTCCGCATGACCTCGGAGGTGCCGCCCTCGATGGAGTTCGCCCGGGCCCGCAGGAAGTGCTTCTGGTCGGCGGCCGAAGCCCATGGCTGTCTCGGCCGACGCAACTCGTAGGTCGTCGCCTAGCAGCATGCCGTCGGCGCCCATCAGGTCCACCACGAAGCGGTAGATCGCCTTGTTCAGCTCGGCCATGGCCAGTTTGGCGATCGATCCCTCGGGCCCGGGAGTACCGGCGCGACGGTCGTGCGGCCCGGATGTTGGTCAAACGAGCATCTCGGCCGCGGATCCAGAGTCGCATCAGCGAGTCGCGCACGGCCGGGTCACTGCCCCATGCGTCTCGAGAGTCGCGATAGCAGTGCACGGCCTGGCCGATGATGCCGGCTCCCCGCGGCGCGACGGCCGCCGCCGATGGACACCCGCTCGTTCATGAGCGTGGTGAGCGACACACGCCATCCATCACCGATCTCGCCCAGCCGTTCGCGGTCGGGCACCCGGGCGTCGGTGAAGTACACCTCGTTGAACTCGGCCTCGCCGGTGATCTGCCGCAGCGGCCGCACCTCGACGCCCGGGCCATGCATGTCGACCACGAAGTACGTGATGCCCTTGTGTTTCGGCTGGTCGGGGTCGGTGCGGGCGACGAGCATGCCCCAGCGGGACATGTGGGCAAGCGTCGTCCAGACCTTCTGACCGTTGACCACCCACTCGTCGCCGTCACGGACGGCCCGGGTGGCCAGACCGGCGACGTCGGAACCGGCGCCCGGGCTCGCTGAACAGCTGACACCAGATCTCCTCGCCGGTGAACAACGGACGCAGGTAGCGCGCCTTCTGGGTGGGGCTGGCGTGGGTGACCACCGTCGGGGCGCCCATGCCGTACCCGATGGGGTTGCGGAACATGGCGACGGGGGCACCTGCAGGCCAGAGGATCTCGTTGATGGTCTTCTGCAGCCTCGCCGAACCGCCGAGCCCGCCGTGACCGTCCGGAAAGTGCACCCACGCCAGCCCCAGGTCGAATTGGCGACCCAGGAACTGCTCGGGCGGGACGACCTTGGGATCCAGCTCCCGCAGGAGTTGGTGGCACAGCTCGGCGACGCCGGCCTCGTCGATGCCGGGTTCGGTCACAGTTGGGTTGGCGACCATCGGTGGGCGGTGCTCCTGCTCGGGCGAACTGCGGGGTAGGTAGGGCTGTGGGCCGGGTTGTTGGGGTTAGTTGAGCCGGGCCCGGAGCGAGCGGGCCTGGCGGCGGATCTCGTGGTCGGGCGGTGCACCCACATCGTCCGCCAGGCCTTCGAGCACGTCGGCGGCCTTGTCGAAGCGACCGGCCCCGACCAGTGCCGAGGCGAGATCCCGGCGCTCCGGCAAGGAACGTGAGGGGATCACCGCCCGCAGTTGCAGCACCCATTGCAGCAGCTGGTGGTCTTTGCGCTGGCGGGCGACACCGCCGAGGTTGGTGAGCATGCGGGTCAGAATGGCCCTGGGTCCCAACGGCCCGAGCACGGACGGGTCCAGCTGTTGGCCGCCGGTCATGGCCGCAAAACGCCGGGTCACCCCGACCTGATCGAGCAGCACCCCACCTTCGAAGGTGTCGATGAACATGGGCTCGGGGCCGATGGTGGAGCACAGGAAGTGGCCCGGCATACCCACCCCTACCAGCTCCACCCCGCAACGCCGGCCGACCTCGATGGTGACCACCGCCAGGCTGATGGGGATGCCCTTCTTCCGTACCAGCAGGGTATCCAGGTACGAGTTCTCAGGGTCGTAATAGTCCTCCCGATTGCCCCCGAAGCCTTCCTCGACGTACAGGCGGGCCAGGAGACCGGCCAGATCCTTGTCGGGAACACCCTGCGCCAGCCGGTCGAGCTCCGCCAAGCTGGACCCAGGGTCCGTGTCGGGGTGGGCGTGAGCGGCGATCAACAGTGCCGCCTCATCGAGCGGCAGGTCGGCCTCGGGCCCCCTCACCAACTCGGTGAACCGTTCTGTCGGGGTCATGACCGGCAGGTTACGCCCCGGGACCGACCCCACGCCGCTGATGGGAGGCGCCGCCTGGCACTACCGTCGGGTCGGTGGCACCCCGGACCCGCCAACGCCATCCCTTTCTCGTCGCCGACGGCACTACCACCCTGGGCGGCGCTGACACCGTGAGCGTGACCGGCGGCCACCCCATCGTCTACGCCCACCGGGGCGGAGGGGCCGGCCAGCCGGAGAACTCGACAGCCGCCTTCGAGGCCGCGGTGGACGAGGGCTTCGTGTACCTGGAGACCGACGCCCAGCTCACGGCGGACGGGGTACTGGTCGCCATCCATGACGATCATCTCGGTCGGGTCAGCGACCGCGCCGGGATGGTGGGCGATCTGACCCTGGCGGAGGTTCAAGCCGCCCGCCTGCGCCATCCCGACGGGTCCTTGAGCGACGAGCGGGTGCCGGTTCTGGAAGAGCTCCTGGTTCGGTGGCCGAACACGCGCTGGAACCTCGACGCCAAGCATGCCCGCACCGTAGGCCCGCTCGGGGATCTGCTCGAACGCCTGGACCTGTTGGATCGATGCTGCGTGGGAGCGTTCTCCGATCAGCGCCTGGACCAGCTTCGTCGACGGTTCGGGCCTGCCTTGTGCACGGTGGCCGGGCCCCGGGACGTGATCCGGTTGCGGCTGCAGAGCCTGCGCATCCCCTGCGGCCCCGCCGGTGGGCAGGTGGCTCAGGTCCCCCGCCGCCAACCCATTCCGCTGGACCGGCTGCCACTGTTGGGGGGTCCCATCCGTTCCGGTCGGAGGCCGCTGCAGGCCTTGGCGCGGTTGTCGTTGCCTGTGGTCGATCGGGCGTTCATCGGGGCCGCCCATCGTCAGAACATGGCGGTGCACGTGTGGACCGTGAATGAGACCGCCGAGATGGTCGAGTTGCTGGATCTCGGTGTCGACGGGTTCATGACGGACCGGCCGGCGGTGGCCGCGGCGCTCATGCGGGCCCGCGGTCAATGGCCGACCCGGGCGGATTGACCGACGTAGGGCTCAGCTCTCGGGCGGGATGAGGACGGCGGGGTTGAGGGTGCCGGTGGGATCGAAGGCGGCCTTGAGGGCCCGGAACACGGCGAGCTCGGCCGGGGAGCGGTTGAGATGCAACCAGGCCCGCTTGGCGGTACCGATGCCGTGTTCGGCGCTGATGCTGCCCCCCAAAGACGCCACATAGCGCAGGACCGCCTCATCGCTGCGTTCGTCGTGCGGGTCGACCCCGGTGATGTTCACATGGATGTTGCCGTCCGCGGCGTGCCCGAACAGCCAGGCGGTGGCGGCGGGGTCGACCTCGGCGATGACGGGGCGCACCCCGGCGATGAACGCGGCCATAGCCCGCGCCGGCAAGGTGACGTCGAGCTTGTGGGGGGCGCCGAGGGTGTTGATGGCCTCCGGATGGCCTTCCCGCAGCCGCCACAACGCCGCCCGGGGACCGCTGTCGGTGGCCACGGCTACGTCAGCCACCCCTACGATCTCGGCCACGGCCTCGGCCAGTTCGTCGGTGGGGTCCCGGCGGTCGGCACACTCAACCAGGAGCAACGCCCGGTGCGGCGCGGCGAACGGTCGGGCCAACGACAGGGCATCACACACCAGCTCCAGGCCGTCCTCGAAGAACAGCTCAAGGGCCTCCAGGCTCGACAACCCCCGACGCAGCGCGACGGCCGCGTCAAGGGCAAGTTGCACCCCACTGAAGCCCAGCAGGGCCACCACCTTGTGCGCCAGTAGGGGGACCAGACGCAGGCGGAGCTTGGTGATCACGGCCAAGGTGCCCTCACTGCCGCAGAGCAGCCGGCCCAGGTCGTAGCCGGTGTTGTCCTTCAGCAGGCCGTCCAGGTGAGCGATGATCCGCCCGTCACTCAGCACCGCCTCGTAGCCCAGCACCTGCTCCCGCATGCCGCCGTAACGCAGCAGGTGCAGCCCGCCGGCGTTGGTGGCCGCCATCCCACCGACCGTGGCGCTGTCCCGGGCGCCGAGATCGACCCCGAACGCCAGCCCGGCCGCACCGGCCACGGCCTGCACCGCCGCCAGCGTGGCCCCGGCACCAGCGGTGACCTGTTGGGCGGCCATGTCCACGGGCTCGACGTGATCGAGCCGGCGAAGCGAGAGGAGCAGTTCGCCACCGAGGGGGACGCCCGCGCCGACGAGCCCGGTGTTGCCGCCCTGGGGGGTGACCGCCACGCCGAGGTCCCGACACAGCGCCAGCACCGCGGCCACCTCAGCGGTGTCAGCCGGGCGCACCACGGCCGGGGTGGCACCCACGAAACGGCCGCTCCAGTCCCGCACGTACCCGTCGGTCAGGTCGCGCCCGACCAGCACATGGGCGGTTCCGACCACGGCGCGCAGCCCATCCAGAAGCGCCTCTCGGGGAGGGCCGTCGCTGGGCCTGGCAACGCTGCCGGTCCCGCTCACCGAGCCGGGTCGGCGTACACCGCGGGGCGCTTCTCGAAGAAGGCCTTGACCGCTTCGACCTGGTTCGGCGAGCCGATGAGCCGACGGATCAGGCTCTCCTCAGCGGCGAAACCGTCCGCCAGGGAGATCAATCCGGCTTGGTTCAGGAGGGATTTGGCGCCCTGGATGGCGTCAGGGTTGCTGTCCGCGATCTGCTGGGCCAGCGCCAGAGCCTCGGCCCTGGGGTCCTCGCACACCTTGGTGGCCAGCCCCAGGGCCACGGCCTCGGTGCCGCTGACCATCCGGCCGGTGAAGGTCAGCTCTTTGGCCACGTCCAAGCCGACCAGACGGGGCAGCAGCTGGGTGCCGGTCATGTCCGGCGCCAGACCCCAGCGGATCTCCAGCACCGAGAACGAGGCGTCCGCGGTGCAGTAGCGCAGGTCAGCAGCAATGGCGATCTGACAGCCTCCGCCCAGCGCTACCCCTTGCACCGCGGCGATCACCGGTGCCGGCATCTCAGCCCAGACATAGGCCGCTTGCTGGCCAGCGTTGGTGATGCGCTCCTGGGACCTGCGGTCGGCGAGGTTGAGATCCAGGCCCTGATCGCCGGCCATGGCTTGGAATGATCCGAAGTCCAGCCCGGCGCAAAAGGCCCTGCCTTCCCCGGAAAGCACCACCGCCCGCACGGATCGGTCCGCCGCCAGTGCTTCACCGGTGCGGGCCAGAGCCTTGAACATGGCCGGATCCAGGGCGTTCATCTTCTCGGGGCGGTTCAACCGGACGTCGGCCACCCCACCGTCGATGGTGACGGTCACGCGCTCGTTGCTGGGATCGGTCATGGCAGCTCTCCTGTCGGGCCCGCCGGCGTCCGGTGGCGGCTGCGCCCAACCCTAGGCCGACGGTCCCGGATCGGCCGGCCCGTTCAGCCATCCCGGTCTGTGAGGCGACGGTCCCATGCCGGCCCCGATCATGCGGGTCGATCACCGGTGCGGGAATCGCCCAGCCCGGCGGTCCCCCGCCACCGCCCATGGTCCCACCATCTACCCGCCCGACGCGCCAGGCCGCCCCCGCGACGCGCCAGCCCGCTCGCCACGGCCCACGGTCCCTGCGGCGCGCCGCGCTGATCGGCGCTTTGGCGGGCGTGCTGGTGGCGACCCATCCCGCGCCGTTGTCGGGACCGGGCCCGAACACCCACCAGGCGACATGGGCGGGGGCCGGCGAGGCCGAGACATCGGGGGCGACAGAGGCGACCGTCGAGACCGGCCCGAACCGCGGGTCCCTGCTGGACATCGGGGATCCGTCTTCCACCCTGCTGGCGGAACTGAACGTCCTGGCGGTCAGCGGCGGTGGTGTCGAGCGCGCCGAGCAGGGGGTCCGGGCCGTGCTCGCGGACATCGACGCCGCCCACCGTGCCGCCGACGTGGCCCGCCAGGACGAGCAACGGGCGCTGGCCGCCGCCTCTGAGCTCGACGTTGAGTCCGCCGGCTTGGTGGCCGCGCGCCTGGCCGCGGTGACCGCGCGCGACCGGGCCCGGGATGACGCCGCCGCGGCCGCCATCGTGGTCGCCGCCCACGGGGCCCGTTTGGACGCCGCCGGTGCAGTGCTGGAAGCGGTGGCGGTGCAGGCCTACGTCACCGGGAACGTCGCGGACCGCAAGGAGGTGACCGCCCCCCACCAGCTGGCTGAGGTCGGCCCGGGCAAGCGTCGCACCACCTATCTCGAGGAGGTGGCTGCCGGTCAACGGATGATCCGAGAAGCGGAACAGAACGCCATGGGTGTGGCCCGAACCGCCCGGCAAGCAGCGCTGGAGCGGGCCTCGGATCACGATCAGCAACGCCTGGCCATCGAGGCCGCCCAGAGCGTCAACCGCGCTGAGGTGGGACGCAACGACGCGGTCCTGCTCACCGCCCGCCAGCAACAGCGCGACGCCCTCGCCCTGGCCGAACAGCTGGTCCGGGCGCTGACGGAGGCCAAGGTGGCGTTGGCGGAGGCCCGTCGGACCGCCACCGTGAGGGGCTCTGACCTGCCGCTGGTCGTGCTCGATGCGCTGGTTCGGGCCGAACGTCGCCACCGGGTGGACCACCCCGACTGCCACCTGTCCTGGAGCCTGCTGGCAGCGGTGTCCCGAGTTGAGTCAGGCCATGGCGATGTGGGTCTTGGCGTTGACCCGCTGGGAGCCACCCCCACCATCCTCGGACCCCGCCTGGCCCCGGAGACCGGCGGGGACGTGGCGGTGGTGCTCGACAGTGACGGTGGCGCGCTCGACGGGGACCCGCTCTACGACCGGGCCGTCGGTCCCATGCAGTTCATCCCGTCCTCCTGGCAGCTCTACGGTCGCGACGGCAACGGTGACGGGCTCGCCGATCCCCACAACTACTACGACGCCGCCCTCGCCGCCGGGGAGCACCTGTGCCGGGCCGGTCATGACACCGCCACCGCCGTCGGGCGTCGGGCCGCGGTCCTGGGTTACAACCACTCCGAGTCCTACCAGCGCCTGGTCAGCGACCTGGCCGACCGCTACGCCGAGCTGACGGTGTAACCGCCGGGGGCTCAGTCCTGCAGCTCAGCCGGGGTCGCCGTTCGGGCGGCGGCCGGCTCGTAGGGGCAGTGACGGCAGCCGCTGTCACAGCACGATCCCCGCTCCGCCAGGTAGGCGGCGGTGAGCACGAACAAACGGCTGGACGGATCGGTGTAACCCGGCTGGGCTGCCGCCATCGCCGTCGCGTGGGCGACCATGGCCGATGGGAAGGCGGGATGGGCCGGGCTGAACCGATCCGCCCGGGGCCGCTCCAAGCCGTCGACACGCAACTGGTCGCTCACCTGCGCCGACGCTATCGCCAGAGGCAGGCTCGGCAGCACCGGGAAAATCCCCTCCGCTCGGGAACCAACCCGGGCCGCGAGCCGTCGAAGCTGCAACACCCACAGCAGGAGGATCAGCGATGCCACTGGCACGTCGTCACCCCATCTCCGCACCGGTCCCGCGACGCCAGGGCGCCGCGGGACGAGCCTCTGTCCGACAGCGGGCGTTCGGGGCTTTGGCCGTGGCAGGTCTGCTGGCCCTGACCGCCTGCAGTGGAGGGGGCGACGATAGCGCCTCGGAGACCGCTTTCGATGAGGCTGACCAGGGCGAAAGCGCCAGCCAGGCGCTCAACGGGGGCGGGGCCAACAACGCCACCGTGGACCAAGCCGTCTCCGGGCCCGCTCAGGAGCAGCTGACGGCGTCGACCGTGCCCGCACAGCCCAACTCGGACGCCAAGGCGGCAGACCAGTCCGGGACCCCGGCGGTGGCGGCCCTGCAGCCGATCGACATCGGCCGCTCGATCATCTTCACGGCCACCCTGACCCTGGAGGTGGACAACGTGGTGGCGGCGTCGGACCAGGCCATGACCGCGGTGGCGGGGGTTGGCGGGTTCCTCTACGGCCAGCAGGGCAGTTCCAGCGGCACACCCACCAACGTGTTGACCTTCAAGGTGGCGCCCAAGGACTTCCAGGAGACCCTGCGCCGCCTCGGTGGGCTCGGCCGGCTGGCGGAGCAGCAGGTCACCAGCGATGACGTAACGGAACGGCTGATCGATCTGCAGAGCCGCATCAGGGCCGCGGAGATCAGCGTTGAACGGCTGCGGGCGTTCGTGGCCCAGGCCTCCGACGTGACCAGCCTGGCCGCGCTGGAACGTGAGCTGCTGCAACGTGAGACCGATCTGGAGACCCTGCGGGGCCAGGAGCGCGGCCTGGAGGTACAGGTGGACCTGGCCACCATCACCCTCACCCTCACCCAGCTGGCCCCCGACGGCCCAGCCGTAGAGATCACCGTGACCAGTTACCCCGGAACGGACGCCGCCGGCACCACCACCTGCCCGGGCGATGACCTGCTGCGGATCACGGAGGACGATCCGATGACGGTGTGTTACGAGATCCGCAACACCGGGAGCCTGAGCCTGACCCAGCTGCGCCTCGATGATCCTGGGCTGGAGTTGGCCCGTGACGAGATCCAGGTGGTCGACGGCGATTTGGACCAGCCGCTCGATCCCGACCAGTCCATCGTGTTGGCGGCGACGGTCAAGGCCGACCGCCAACGGGCGGCGGCGCCACGCCTGCGGGCGGTGGCTGTGGATGGCGCCGGAGCAGCGGTGCGGACCCAGGTGACCACCACGGTGACGGGTCCGGAAGTCAACGTGGAAGTGGACACGACGGTGCCCGGTTTCGCCACGTCCTTCAGCCGGGGATTGAGGGCGCTTTGGGCGGTCCTGCAGGTGCTGATCATGCTGGCCGGCGTGCTGCTGCCCTTCGCCTGGGTGCCGGTTGGCGCATATTTCCTGATCAGGTTGCTGCGTGCCCGTAAGGCGCGGCGTGTCCCCCTCCGCCCGGCAGGCCCCAGCGCCGGACCGCCGGCATCGACCGGTCCCCCGCCGTTCAACCCCGGCCCGGGTGCGGCCGGGCCCGGCGCCCCTCCCACGCAGGCGCCGTCGGAACCGGCGGATGGAGGGGTTCCCGGATCCTCCCCGGTGGGGGACCCTCAGGCGGTGGGAACGACGGCCCGGCGCTGACCGGTGGGTACCGCGGCCATCAGGGATCGGGTGTAGTGATGGGCCGGGTGGCCGAAGACCCGCCCGGGAGGTCCGGTTTCCACGATCCGACCCTGGTGCATGACCGCCACCCGGTCCGCCAGCTGCCAGGCGGCACCGAGGTCGTGGGTGATGAACAACACCGCCAAGCCCAGCTGCTGGCGGTACCCGGCCAGCAGCTGCAGCACCACCGCCCGGTTGTGGGCATCAAGCGCCGAGGTGGCCTCGTCGCAGACCAGCAGCCGGGGCGAGGCCACCAGGGCCCGGGCCAGGCTCACGCGCTGGCATTGACCTCCGGACAGCTCAGCAGGCCGACGATGCAGGATGGTCTCTGTCCCCCAGCCGCGGGCAGGGTCAGCGGCCGCGTCGAGCAGGCCAACCAGTGCCAGCGCGGCACGCACCGAGGCCCGGTGGTCCCCGGCCCTGCCCGTCGCCCGCAGCGGCTCAGCCACGATGTCCGCAACTCGTCGTTTGGGGTTGAGCGACGCCACCGGGTCCTGGAACACCATGCCCAGCTGCCGACGTCCCCTGCGGAGCCCGGCGCGACTGCAATTCAGCAGGTCACAACCATCGAGGCGCACGCTGCCTCGAGCCGGCACGAGCCGGGGCACCGCTCGGGCGACGCTGGTCTTGCCACACCCCGACTCCCCCACGAGCGCCAGGATCTCGCCCCTGGCGATCGCGAAGCTCACGTCGTGCACCGCGGGTCGTGCACCGCCGCGCCGCGATTCGTAGAACACTGACAGGTGATCGACCTCCAGCAGCGACCCCCCGACGTCGTGCGCCGGATCCGGGCCGGCGGCGCTGGCATCAGTCGGCATCGATGTAGTCCGTCCCCTCGAGGCGGTGGCGGGCTTCGAGTTGACGCACCCTGCCTCCGGTTCTAGCTTTCCCGTTGGTTGTGTCATCGGTCACATATGACGGGCGGGAGAAAAGCGGAGGCCCATGAAGGGTATGGCCGATCCTCACGAGACGCATGTGACGGTCCTTGTCTGGCATGAGGGTGCGGCTCCTGGCGCGGCCGGGCTCGGACCGGGGCGCTGAACGCGATGGTGGGACGGGTTCGCGCGGCACGGCAGCGGCTGACCCCGGCGCAGCGGCGTGAGGAGATCCTGGCCGCCGCCACCCAAGTGTTCATGGCCGCGGATCCGGCCAACGTGACCTTCGAGGAGATCGCCGCGGAGGCCGGCGTGTCGCGAGCGCTGGTCTACAACTACTTCGGTGACAAGGGCGCACTGTTGGCCGCGGTCTACGCCCATGCCATTGAGGAGCTGGACCAACAGCTGCTGGTGGCGTTGCGCACGGATCGTCCCGTGAGCCAACGACTGCAGGCGGTGGTGTGGCACTACGTGGGATTCGCCCAGGCCCGGGTCGGCACCTGGCAGCTGCTGGGTCACGTGGCCGCCACCCGCCATCCGATCGTGGCCGCCGCCAGGCTTGATCGGATCGCTCGGCTGGCGGCACCCATTGAGGACAGCCCGATGATGCGTCTCACCATCGCCGCCTTGCTGGGCATGCTGGAAGAGGCGCTGACCCACTGGCTGGTCGAGGGGAACCTGCCGGTGGACGAGGTGGTGTCACGGCTGGAGCTGCTGGTGCTCAACGGGCTGCCCGGCGCACTCGTGCCGCTGGTCACGGAGTTCGCCTCCTAGCCGGACCGACCGACCCGTGGTCACTCCTTGGTGGCCACCGCGTTGGGGGTGACGTTCATCTTCGGCTCGTAGGCCACCTCGGTGTGGTCGTCGCCGGGTGCTCGCCCCTGGGATCCTCGAAGCGCGTCTCGACAGGCATTGCAGGGGCCGTAGAAGGCCTCGGCCACGTCGCGCTGGCAACGGGGGCAGGTGAACGTCAGGACGCCATCGGGTGACACCGGGCCATGCTCGCACAGCGCCACTCGCGTCCAGACTGTGGATAACTGCCATGATCCACCTGAAATCCACAGACTTACCCGTCTGGTACCTCACAGGGTGATCGTCGTACCGTTTTCCGTGACGAGCAACCGAGCCCGGGAACGATCCGGAACCAACCCGGAACCCGGAAAGGGAGGCGATGACCGATGGCCAGCTATCAGGTGATCCTCACCGACCGCAGTATGCAGAGTGTCAGCGAGGCCCACGCCTTCCAGCAGGAGGGGCCCATGACCACGTTCTTCCGGAACGATGAGGAGCGCAACGTCGTGGACTCCTGGAGCACCCGGGTGTTCTCGGTGCGCACGGCGGAGGTGCTGATGATCCGTCGAGTTGGCGAGCGCGGCAGCGGCGCCGAAGCGGACCTCATGGCGTTGACCGACATGCGAAGCGGCGGCGGCGCCGGGAATGGGCCGGGGCCCTCCATCCGCACGTGCGCCCGACGCAGCCTCGACCCGGGCGAATCCTTCCGGCGCTAGCGTCTGCCCAATGACCAGCGTGTTCACCCGCATCATCGAGGGCGAGCTGCCCGGCCGTTTCGTGTGGCGTGACGAACATTGCGTGGCCTTCTTGTCGATCAACCCCATCCGGGCGGGTCACACGCTGGTGGTGCCGCGGATCGAGGTGGACCACTGGATCGACCTCGAACGGCAGATCATGGCCCATCTCAGCATCGTCGCAGGCCACATCGGGACGGCGCAGCAGGCACTGTTCCGGCCCGCCCGGGTGGGACTGATGATCGCCGGGTTCGAGGTGGCCCACACCCATCTCCACGTCATCCCTATGAGCACCATGGCCGACCTGGACTTCGCCAACGCCGCCACCAATCCCGACCCTGCAGCCCTCGACGAGGTGGCCGAACGTCTGCGGGCCTTCCTCGCCGGACGAGGCCACCCTGAAGCGGTCGCCTGAGGGCGGCTCAGCGGGGACCCAGGAGCGCCAGACGACCTCCGGCGGCCGTGCGAAGCTCCTGGAGATCAGCGCGGCCGGGGGTGATCGGATCGAGGCGGCGATCCACGAGGTAGAGGGTGGGAGGCGAAGGGCAATCGTGGCGGCTGGCGGGCAGGGCACAGGTGGTGACGCCGGCCGCGGCCAACAGCGGCGCCATGTCCGCGGTGGCGGCAACCACGGGACGGGGGCCGGGGGCTTCGATCACCTCGTCGGTCCATTGCAGGCGCACCCCATCGGCGGCGTCCCTGCCGCCCCAGTCCCACGGGCGTTCGTACGGTGAAGGCGCGGCGTCGAGCACGAAGAACAGGACGGCCACCCCGACCAGCGCACCGCTCAGCCGGGGCGGCACCGAGATCCGGTCCCCACCGCTGCGACCCAGCCGGGCCAGGGCGAACGTGGCAGCCACGAACACGAACACCATCGGCACCGCGGCCCGGGCCCCCAGCAGGTCAGCAGCGGGCAGCTGACCCAGCACGTACGCCAGCTGCAAGGGCAGCGCCGGGATCAAATAACGCAGGCTGAACACCGGCAGCAACGCCACCGGCAGCAACAACGATGCCACCACCACCAGCACCCGCCGGTCCCCGAGCTGCTCCAGCGCAGTGCCCGGATGGATCACCGCGTCCACCAACACCCCGACCGCGCTGCGCGCTCCCGAGCGGTTGGCCACGGCGTCCACGAACGTGTTATCGCCGGCGCCGTACCACGACAGGGTCTGGGCCCCGAGACAGCCGAACGCGCCCAGCACCGCCAGCCCGATGCCGGCGCGGCGACGCACCGTGAGCGCCAGCATCGCCCCCAAGGCCAACACAACCACCGCCAACTCTGCGCTGAGGGCCAAGATCAGCAACGACACGATGCCGAGACGCAGGATGCTGCCGGAAAGCGCCCGATGCACCATGACCAGCAGCAGCGGTACCGCCAGCACCAACGGATGGAACCCTTCGCTGTTCATGGCGTGCAGCGGGGGATACACCACATAGGCCATGACCAGCGCTGATGTGGCACCTACCCGCAGGTTCGCCACCCGTCGGGCCAGTCGCCACAGGGGCAGGACGGCCCACGCCAAGGACAACGCCTGCAGTCCCACCAGGCCCCCTCGGGGCGGCAGGAACCCGACCAGCCAGCCGAGCGGGTACTGCAACAGCGAACCGTCCAGGTGGGAGAGCGGCTGGGGGGCGGTCACTCCCGGTGGCAGGTAGCTGATGGCCGAAGCGTTACCAGCGTGGGCCTGGTACGTGGCTTGGGCATAGCGGGCCAGGGTCTCGCTCGGTTGCAGGCTGCGGGTCTGGGCCAGCGCCATGGCGGCCAGGACCACGAACACCGCCCCGGCCAGGATGAACGGCAGACTCCGATCAGCGAACGGCGAGTCGAGCCGGGCGTGCCAGCGCAGGGCCATGTTGTCGAGCCGGTGTCGCAGCGGGGCCAACGGGGTGGACTTGGCGGCCCGGCTGACGCCATCGCGCCCGTCATGATCGAGGAAGGACCATCCCGACACCCGACCCCGGTCGTTGACCAGCCGGCGGAGCGAAAAGGGACGCCGCAGGGGACTACGCAACGGGACCGTCACCGCGGCCGTTCGACGCCGCGATCTGACCGGGCATCGGGTCGAACAGCAGGGACTGCTGGCCGGTGCCGTCGGGGTCGATGCGCTCGATCGGGGTAATCAGCTCGGGACCCTCGGCGCGCGCCGAGTTGACTTCGACAGACACCGGATGAAAGGCCACCAACGATGCCGGGGTTGGTTCCAGCAGGTTCGCCAATCGTTCCAGGTCCTGCTCGGCGGGGTCCAACCACTGCTCCCAGGCGGCGGGGGCCAACACCACCGGCATGCGATCGTGCAACGTGGCCATGGTGGCGTTGGCGCCCGCGGTGATGATGCAGCAGGAGCGCACCCACCCCGCCTCGGAGTGCTCATCGGTGCCGCGGGCGGGGTCACGCCATCGTTCCCACAGTCCGGCGAAGGCGTAGAGCTCCCCGTCGGGACGGTGGATGTACCACGGCTGGCGCTTCTTGTGGCCCGGAACCGTGGTCCACTCGTAGAACCCGTCGGCGGGAACCAGACATCGACGCTGCTGGAACGCGGACCGAAACGAGCTCTTGGTGGCCACGGTCTCAGCCCGGGCGTTGATCATCCGGGCGCCGCCGGAGAGATCCTTGGACCACGGCGGCACCAGTCCCCAGCGGGCGAGAGCCAGGATGCGGTGCTGCTCACGCTGCCTGACCAGGTAGATCTCCGCGGTGGGGGCCACGTTGAAGTTGGGCCCGTCGGCCACCGTCACGCCACCGGTCCGAGTCTGCGGGGCGTGGGTCCGGCCTGCGGCGACGGGCTCGTCAACCAGAGCGGGCTGCCTGGGAAGCTCGGCTGCGAAGTACCGGGCCAGCTCATCGGGCGCCGACGACGAGACGAAGCGGCCGCACACCTCCCTCACGGTAGTAGGCCCGCCGTGGACCGCCGCTGAGGTTGTCCTTGGTCGATACCTCACAATCCGAGCACGCCAGTGAGCGTCAACAGCACCGCCACTGCCGCGCCGGCGACACCCACGGTCGCCCGGCCCGGCGCCCCGGTCCAGGTCGCGTTGCGCCCAGCGCATGCGGCTCGCGCTGAGAGCACCGCCAATCCGCCGACCGTCAGCAGACCGGCCGCGGTGCCGTGGTCGAGGGTCAGGCTCCACACCACCATGCCCACCTCGACCCGAGCCGGTCCCCGCACCATTGCTTCGACCGTCACCGTGCTGTTCCCGCTGTTCCCGCTGTTCCCGCGGTTCCCGCCGGTCGAGACGGGGCCAGTCTTCCCCGGCGCAGCTTCCCGCCGGCCCAGGCGGCCCGGGTCCGTACGGGTCGCGGGGGCGTGCGGGTCCTTTGACCAGGTTCGAACCAGTGACACGATCAGCAGTCCGACCCCCGCCGCCACCCTCACCGTGGGAGCGGTGACGGACAGGGCCTCGGCCAGCGGATCCGCCATCACCGCCACTGCGCCCCAGGCCACCGCCGCCATCGCCAGGGCCGAGAGAGTGCTGGTTCGGACCAACCGCCGCTCATCGTCGGTGCCGGTCGGCGCCTGGTCACCGATCGGGCCCATCACCCAGACCAGGACCACGGCCAGAACCGAGAGGATCACCGCTGGCGGGTTCACCCCCCGCCACCCGGTCCGCCGGGGGATTCACCCTGACCCAGCGCCCATTCGGCCAGCAGCGCGGACAACGCGTGCTGCTGATCATCAACCTGGGTGACCCCGCCCGTGACCCAGGCCCCCACCGCCCGGTCGGGGTGGGGCAACGGTCGCCGCGTCGTTCGCCGTGACCTGCCGCTCAACCAACATGCCGCTGACGCAGGCCACCTGTCGACGGAGGCCCCTGACCCGCTCAACGTCACCGTTCCCGGCACCTGACCGCGCCGGATCTGACAGCGCAAGTTGGCCGAGTCCCTCCCCCAGCGTGCCCAACGCGGCACCCACCGCCGGGCGCGCCCGGGTCAGGGCGGAGAACGTGCTGCCGATTCGCCGCTGGGATTCCCACCGCACCTGGACCGCGAAACGGCCGGCGATGACCGCCCGGTACCCGCTGTCATCGACCCGCCGAACGCCCCGCTCCGTGGCCTCGGCCAGGGCGTACGCCGCCCAGTGATCCGCGATCGGAGGAAACCACCGCTCCATCCGGTCCCGGTCCTGGACCAGGTACCGCAGCGTCCGATCAGCGGGCTCCTCGAAGCCGCGGTCCGGGAGCACCCGGGCCAACCGCTGCAGAGCCCACGCCGCCTCACCGGTGTAGAACCGGGACCGGGTGGGCTGCGGGCGACCGTCTCGACGGTCCCGGAACGCGGCCACAGCCCCGCTCGGCTCCACTTGTCCCACCAGAAAGGCCCCCAGCGCCAGCAGCTCCGGCGGCGGCTCAGGGTCTTTGGAGCGGAAGGCGGGGTCACGCTGCAGCCGCATGGTCCACGCCACCGCGCTCAACGCCGCGGCGCCGGTGTCAGCCAGGCCCGCACCCAGGACGAAAGCCGAGCCGGGGCCCGCCACGTCGACCAGGTGGTCCTCCACGAAGCGCCACCCGGCCTCGGCGGGAAGCAGGGCCGAGTGCCAGCCAGCAGCCGAGGCTTGCTCCAGCGCCACCAGCGCCCCGGCGTGGCGCACGATGTTGTAACCGGCACCGTTGGAGCCGGGTTCCACGGTGTCGGTCGCGGGCCGATAGCGGTAGAGGAAGCGGCCGTCGCTGCCGGCGTTGGCGGCGAACCAACCGACCGCGGCGGTGATGGCACCATCCAACTCCGGCGCGCTCGGCGGCGGGCAGTGCTCGGGCTGCAGCACCAGCAGCTTCAGGGACCCCGCCAGTACCAGTTGACCCAGCACCAGACGTCCTGGCGCACCCCGCCACACCGCCTCTCGACGCGACCCCATCGATCGAAGCACCAGCGCGAACAGCGGCCGAACAAGGTTCAGGCCCAACATGACCCCACGCTAGGTGTCGCGGCCTTGGACACCACCGGCCACCCGCCGTAGTGCCGTACCCACTGCCCGTTCAAACTTTCTCCGGGCGGTGGTTTGAGGCCGAGTCCTGACGGGTAGTGGGCCGGCCTCAATAGGACCTCTGGCCCGGGGGAGGGCTCGCAGATGGACCGAACAAGCCCGGACCGAGCAGGCCTGGACCGAGCAGGCCTGAACCGGCAGCCTGACCGAGCAGGCCTGAACCGAGCAGGCCTGGACCGAGCAGGCCTGAACCGAGCAGGCCTGGACCGAAGAAGCCTGGACCGAACAAGCCTGGCGCGACGACAGGTCAGGGTCCCGGTGATCGTGGCCAGGGGGCCCGAGGAGCCAGGTCCGCCGGGAGATCTCATCGACCTCAGCCGCGAGGGGTTGCTGGTGCGGTTGTCCGCGCCCGGTCGGCCGCCCGGTGTCGGAGAGCGGGTGCTGCTGTCGCTGAGCCTGGCGGATGGCATGTTGCACGTGCTCGGCCGGGCGGTTCGCTGCGTCCGGGGTGAGGACGGTCGGTGGTATGTGGCCGCCGCGTTCGACGACGTGGAACTGCTGGACCGGTCCCGCTTGGATCGCCTGCTCGAGCCCGCAGACCACCAGCCTGCCGGCCTGGTCGACAATCGTACGTTGGCGCGTTAGCGGCTGGTCGGCGCGGTCAGCGCAGCCGCTTCACCACGGCGTTGAACGCCAGGATGGGGCGATCACCGCAGCGCAACCGACCCTGAACGAACACCAGGGACCCGGTTCGGCGCACCACCTCGGCCCGCCCGACCACCAGGTCACCCTGGGCGGCGGTGTCCACGAACTGGGCGTCGAAGCTGACGCTCACGGTGCGGTCGGTGGTGCCGAAGCGGGCCGTGGCCCCCACGGTGTAATCGGCCAGGGCCATCTGCACCCCGCCGTGCAGGGAGCCGTGCTCATTGCAGTGCTGGGGGCCAACCATCAGGGCGATCTCCAGCCCCGCCGGCCCTTCCCGGCGCAGGAACGGTCCCACGTGGGTCTCGGCCGGGTCCAGGTCGGGATCCGGTTGGAAGGCAGCGTCGGAACCGGCCCCGGCGTTCACGGTGTTGACCCTAACCGGTTACATTGCCTCCCTCGTGGGTGAGCTGGGTGGGCCGGCCGAGCTGGCTGGGGCAGATGACGTGAACGACGGGGATACCGGTGGGTTCGAGGAGCAGGCAGCGGCCGCATTGCGGGCCTTCGGACACCTGGTGTCGAGCCGCAAGATCAGCCGGGTCGACGCCGAAGCCATCGAAGACGCCCTCCGCCCGCTCACGGCCCGGCTGGCAGCTGCCGCCGAACGTTCCAAGGGCGAGGAGCATGCCGCCAGCGCCCGCTATGAGGCCTTCGTGCGTCACGGCATGCTGGCCCCCACCGCGGACGGGGAGACCATCGAGTTCGATCGGGCCTCCATCGTCGGTGGCGCTGCGAGCCCATTCGGAACCGGCGCCACCCATCGCCGGCAGGGGGACGAGGCGGTGACCACGGTGACGTTCGGTCCTGCCTTCGAAGGTCCGCCGGGGCGCGTCCACGGCGGGGTGGTGGCAATGGTCGTGGACGAGGCCACGGCCACTGTCATGCCGATGATGGGACGCTTTGCCTTCACCGGATCGGTGTCACTCAAGCTGGTCGGCCCGGCCCCGCTGGGGGTCCCGCTGCGCTTCCGGTCCCGGTTGGTGGGCGAGGAAGGACGCAAGCTATTCGTCCGTTGTGTCGGGGAGGGCCCAGAGGGTGTCTTCGTGGAGGCCGATGCCATCTACATCCAGGTCGATCCCATGGTGGCCATGCCCTGGCTGAGTGACGCTCGCCTGGCGCTTCTGGCCAACCCCGAGGGCTGATCGGGCGGGCGGGGCCGGCGGATCTCCGCTACAACGTCGGGATGCAGACTGACGAGACCCGCCAACTGGTCCAGCGGTTCCTTACCGCCAGGGCCGCCAACGACGCCGACACCATCCTCACCCTGCTCGCTGAAGACGCCGAATGGCACCCCCCGGCCAGCATGAAGCTCGGGCCCTTCCATGGCGGCGCCAAGGTCACCAAGGCCTTGACCGGCGGTGCCGTCGGCAAGTTCCTCCAGGTCGACACCATCAACCGTGACGTCCACCATCTCATCGTGGAGGGCGACACCGCCGTGGCGTTGCAGCGCATGCAGGCCAAGACGGTGGGCGGCGAGGACTACATCAACGAGTACGCCTGGGTCTACCACTGCGCCGACGGCAAGATCGCCCGGCTGGACGAGTACGCCGATTCGCTGCACGCCGCCCGCCTCTTCGGGCTCATCAAGGGCTGATCGTTCGCTGATCGGCGCCGCTCATTCGGGGTCGCGCCCGGTCGGTAGCTCGAACCAGAACGTCGAGCCCTCCCCCGGCCGGCTCTGCACCCCGAAGCGTCCCCCGTGAGCGGCGATGATGGCCGCCACCATCGCCAAACCCAGACCCGACCCGCCGCCGGCGCGGCTACGGCCCGCCCCCACCCGGTAGAAGCGTTCGAAAACATGGCCTGCAGACTCCGGTTCGATGCCGGGACCGCGGTCCGTGACCGCCACCCGCACCCATGCCACCGGCTCGCCCGCCCGCTCCCCCACCGGTTGGACGGACAGCCACAACGGGGTGCCGGCAGGGGTGTGGCGCAAGGCGTTGGAGGTGTACGCCGCCACCGCCTGGGTCAGCCGATGCTCATCGCCCACCACCAGCAGCGGCCGCTTCTGGGCACTGTGGAGCTGCACCTCGATGGTTCGGTCCGGAGCCACCGCCCGCAGATCCGACGCCAGATCCGTCACCACCCGGCCGATGTCGAGCGGGTCGCGCTGCAGGGGCCGACCCTCATCGAGCTCGGCCAACAGGAACAGGTCCTCCACCAGGTGGTTCATGCGGGCCGCTTCCTGGCCGATGCGGCGCAGAGCGTCTTCGAGCTGTTCGGGTTCACGCAACCCACCGGCGCGGTACAGATCGGTGTACCCACGCAGCGTGGTCAGCGGCGTTCGCAGCTCGTGGGAGGCGTCGGCCACGAAACGGCGCAGACGGGTCTCGGCGGCCTGGCTGGCATCGACCAGGCGGTTCATGGCCAGACCCAGGCGGTCGGCCTCGGTGCCGGCGGCGAAGCGCGGAGCCCGGCTGCTGGTGTGGCCCGCGGCCAGCGCCTCCGCGGTGTCCGTCATCACCCGGATCGGGCGTAGGCCCAGCTGCAGCACCCACCACACCACCAGGCCCAGGACCACGACCACGGCCCCTCCGGCCAGGCCAACGCCCATCACAAGTCGCCGGCCGGCTGCGTCAATGCGCTCGGTGGACACCCCGGCGATGAGGGTGAGTCCGGGCCGGAGCTGGCTGGTCACCACCCGCAGCCTGGGGGCCAGACCGGCGCTGGTGGCCACCGTCGAGTAATGACCAGGGGTCAGATCTGCCGGCGGGACAGGCAGGACCCGGGGGTCATCAACCGGGGTCGCCACCGTGACCAGGACCCCGTCGGGACCGATGTACCCGACGTACAGATCAGCCACGATGGCCTGCAGCGGTCCCGCGGCGGTGGCGGGTGACGCCGACGGCTGGCTCAGCGGCGTGGACAGGTTGGGGCGGGCAGCGCCGGCCACCAGGTCGGCGCGCACCAGTCGGGGCAGGGCCGGGAGCACGGCGGCCAGTTGCCGGTCCAGCTGGCGTTGGGTGAAACGATGCTGGCTGCGGGCCACCATGGCCACCGCCACTGTCAGGGCCACCACCACTGCCGCCACCCCGATGAGCAGTCGAGCCCGCAGCGTCATGGGCTCATCCCGGTTCCCGCAGGCTGTAGCCGACCCCTCGCACAGTGTGAATCAGCTTCGGGCCGTGCTGGTCCACCTTGCGGCGCAGGTTTGAGATGAACGACTCGATGATCGCCGATTCGCCGTCGAAGTCGTAGTGCCACACGTGGTCCAGGATCTGCGCCCGGCTCACCACCCGGCCGGCGTTGGCCAGCAGGCACCGCAAGAGCTTGAACTCGGTGGCGGACAGCTGCACCTCCTGGCCGGCGCGCCACACCCGGTGGGCGTCCTCGTCGAGCTCCAGATCCGCTACCCGCAGTCGGGCCGGTGCCGCCGCCGATCCCGCCCGCCGCAATGCCACCTGCACCCGGGCCACCAACTCCTCGAGGGCGAAGGGCTTGACGATGTAGTCGTCCCCGCCGACGGTGAGGCCCCTGACCTTGTCGGCGGTGGTGTGACGGGCGGTGAGGAACAGCACCGGCGCCGAGCATCCAGCGCTACGGAGCCGTGCCAGCACCTCGAACCCGTCCAGGTCTGCCAACATCACGTCCAACACGATCACTGACGGACCGAACCGCTCGGCTTCCTGCAGCGCTTCCAGCCCGCTGGCGGCGGTGCGGACCTCCATGTTGGCGAGACGCAGGGCCGAGGCCACCAGGAAGGAGATGTTCTCCTCGTCATCCACCACCAGGGCCCGGGGGGCGCCACCCATTGGAGTGCTCACCCCTGCACGATAGAAGCGCAACCCCGCGATCCAGCTGGAGGGATCCTGGACGTTTCCTGGAGGTCTCGGCGGTCCCGTCGTCGCCGTCGGGCCTCCAGCAAATCTCCAGGCGACGTTGGAACGGCGTCGAGGTGCGGCTTCCATCCTCTGTCCATTGGCTCCGACGACATCCGCTGGGGCTCCGACGAGAGGAATGCCATGAACCGCATGTTCCGCAACCTGACCGCTGCCACCGCGTTGGCCGCGGTGGCAGCCACCGGCATGATCACTGTGGCCAACGTGGCCGGGGCCCAGGATGGCTCCGCCCAGACCGCACCTGAGGACGGGGCACGCCACCGCCCCCGCCTGCCGTTGACGGAAGCCGAACGCCAGTGCCTGACCGATCACGGCGTCTCGCGGCCAGAAACCAAGCCCACCGCCGAGCAGCGGGAGGCGCTGCGGGCAGCACTGGACGCCTGCGGCATCGAGCGTCCGCTGGCCCGAGCCCGAGCCGGCCGTTTCCTGCGCAACCTGACCGAGGAGCAGCGAGAGTGCCTGAAGGCCGAGATGGCCGAGCTCGGCTACGGCGCCGAGGGTGAGGGTGAGGGCCAACGTCCCCGAGTGGCCAGCCCGGAGCGTCGCCAGGCTTTGAAGGATGCCGCCGATGCCTGTGGGATCGCCATCCCAGCCCGCCCCAACCAACCCGCAGCCTGACCAACCAGCTGGGCCGCCCGCTGACCGCTGCCGGGTCGGCGGGCGGCGCGCGTGCTGGGTTGTGCCTGGCCGTGCTGGACAATCCGCCTTCCGCTGGGTCAGTCTCGCCCCCTCATCGCCCCGCCGGTTGCCGGCTCGGGCGGTTCGATCCCAGGGGGTACACCGATGACCGCGCAGCCCAGCTCGCCGGCCCAGTCAACCGCCATGCCGACCAAGTCGACTGCCGTGCCAGCCCTCTCGACCGCTATGCCGACCGCCACCTCGTTGCGGCGGGTGCTCATCGCCAACCGGGGCGAGATCGCCATCCGCATCGCCCGCGCCGCCGCCGGCCTGGGCATCGAGTCGGTGGCCGTGCACGCCCCCATCGACGACGAATCGCTGCACACCCGCCTCGCTGACCAGGCCCTGCAGCTCGGGACAGATCCCGCCGCGGGACCGGTGGCGGCCTACCTGGACATCGACGCTGTCCTGGCCGCGGCGGCCGCCGCCGACTGTGATTGCGTGCATCCCGGTTACGGATTCTTGGCTGAGAGCGCCGCCTTCGCCGCCCGCTGTGCTGACGCCGGCCTGATCTTCATCGGCCCCTCCCCCGAAGCCCTGGCCCTCTTCGGGGACAAGGTTGCGGCCAGGGCGCTGGCCACGTCGCTGGGCATCTCGGTGGTGCCGGGTAGCGACGCAGTGCTCGCCAGCGCGGCCGACGCCGGTCTGGCCGCAGCTGGCCTGGGCTACCCCGTGATGCTGAAGGCCGCGGCCGGTGGCGGCGGGCGAGGCATGCGGGCGGTGAGCAACCCAGCGGAGATGGCGGAGGCCTTCGAACGTTGCCAGAGCGAGGCCCGAGCCGCCTTCGGAGACGGCTCGGTGTTCCTGGAGAAGCTGGTGGTGCGACCCCGCCACATCGAGGTGCAGATCCTCGCCGACGGGGCCGGCAACGTGATCCATCTCCTGGAGCGGGACTGCTCGGTGCAACTGCGCAACCAGAAGGTGATCGAGCTGGCCCCGGCGCCGGGCCTGGATGCGGATCTACGGGCCACGTTGCATGCTGACGCCGTGCGCCTGGTGGCCGCCGCCGGGTACCGCAACGCCGGCACCGTGGAGTTCCTGGTGGTTCCGGAGACCGGCGAGCATTACTTCATCGAGTGCAACCCCCGCATCCAGGTCGAACACACCGTCACCGAGGAGGTCACCGGCGTGGACCTGGTGGAAGCCCAGTTCCGGTTGGCGGCGGGAGCCACGCTGGCCGAGCTGGGCCTGGCGGACCAGGCGGCGGTGGGCGAACCCCGGACGTTCTCCCTGCAGGCCCGGGTGGTGGCCACCGGTGGGGGCACCATCACCGCCTACAAGGAACCGAGCGGGGTCGGGGTCAGGGTGGACGGCGCGGGGTATGCCGGATACCGCCCGCCGCCGCAGTTCGATCCGCTGCTGGCCAAGGTCATCGCCACCGCGTCCGGCGCCCACGGTCTGGCGGCGGTGCTGTCACGGGCTCAGCGGGCGCTCGCGGAGTTCCACATCGCCGGCCTGCCCACCAACTTGGCCCAGCTGCACGCCATCCTGGGTCACCCTGCGGTGAGGGCCGGCGATGCCCGCACCACGCTGCTGGCCGAGGCTCCCGAGCTCACCGCCCCGGCCGGTTCCGCCACCAGCTCCGCCCCGAGCTCCACGGCCAGCGCCGCCCACTCCCGCGTCGCGGCCAACTCCAGCGGCGCGGCCGCCGGCGCGGCTGTCGCCACCAACCCGGTGCTGGCCCTACTGGAGCGCCACGCCCCCAACGGCACCGGCCCTGGTGGGAACGGTGGGCTCGGACGCGCCGGCAACCCCTTCGCCAACAGCCACCGCGGTCACGGCGGCGCCCCCCTCGGCAGCCTGGTGGTCGGCGACGGGGAGCAGGGAGTGGCAAGCCCGCTCGAAGCCGTGTTGGTGGCCTGGCGGGTCCAACCCGGAGACACGGTGGCCGCCGGGGATCCACTGGTCACCCTCAACGCCATGAAGATGGAAACGGTGGTGGTAGCCCCCTGTGACGCCAAGGTGGAGGCGCTGGCCGAACTTCACCCGGGCGATGCGGTGGTCACCGGGCTGATCGTGGTGCGCCTCATGCCGATGGCCCTCGACCCCGCCGGTGAGGCCGCCCGCCAGGCCCGCACTGCTGCGGACGCCGCCGCCGACCCTGACGCCGGTGCCAACGCCAACGCCGGTTGGGGTCCGGTGCTGGAGGATGTCCGGACGCTGCACCGCCTGGCCGAGGAGCGCCTGGCCCCCGGCTCCACGGACCCCGGCGTGGTGCGGCAACGGTCCCGCAACAAGCTCACCTGCCGGGAACGGATCGATCTGTTGCTCGACGAGGGCAGTTTCCGGGAGGTCGGCAGCGTAGCCGGGTTCGCCTCCCATGACGATGAGGGCGCCATCACCGCCTTCACCCCCGCCAACCACGTGGGCGGGTGGGGTCGCATCGAAGGCCGCAACGCCGTGGTCTGCGCTGATGATTTCACTTCCCGGGGTGGTCACGCGGATGGTGCCATCGGGGCCAAGAGCTTTCACCTTGACCGCATGGCACTGGAGTTGCGGATCCCCTCGGTGCGGCTGCTGGACGGTTCCTCGGGCGGGGGCAGCGTGGCCGCCATGGTGCCCGAACAACGGAAAACTGGTGAAAGCATCGCCCAGGAGAGCAGCGGCGCCATCACCGCGGGGCGGCCCCGGGTCTCCGGTGGTGGCGGTTCGTTCCTGCCCGGCCACCTGGGCAGCACCATGTACACCGAGCAGTTGGCCACGGTGCCGGTGGTCAACCTGTTGTTGGGCAGCGTGGTGGGCATCGGTGCCGCCAAGGCGGTGTTGGGCCATTTCTCGGTGATGGTCCGTGACATCGCCCAACTGTTCGTCGCCGGTCCGCCGGTGGTCAGCCATGCCATGGGGTATGACATCACCAAAGAGGATCTGGGCGGCTGGCACATCCATTGTCGCAACGGATCGGTGGACAACCTCGCTGAGACCGAGGCTGACGCGGTGGCCCAGACCCAACGGTTCTTGTCCTACCTACCGGGCAGTGTGTTCGAGGCCCCACCGGTGCTGCCCGCCAATCCCATCGACCCACCCGATCGCCGTGACGACGAGCTTTTCTCGTTGATTCCCCGCAAGCGCACCACCACCTTCGACGTGCGCCGGGCCATCACCCTCATGGCCGATGCGGGCTCGTTCTTCGAGATCGGCCCGCATTGGGGCACCGATCAGGTAGTGGGTCTCGTTCGCTTCGACGGCCATCCGCTGGGCGTCATCGCCTCCGACAGTCGCCACGTCAACGGTGGTGCCCTCACCGCTGATGGGTGCGACAAGGTCCGCCGCCACCTCGACCTGTGCGACCTGTTTCACATCCCCATTCTCAACCTGGTCGACAATCCCGGTTTCGCCGTGGGTCTGGAGCACGAGCAGGCCGGCACCATCCGCAAGGGCGCGGAGTGGATGGTGGCCTTCGCGCAGATCACGGTGCCGCTGTTCACCGTCGTCATGAGACGAAGTTTCGGTGTGGCCGGCAACAACTGGGCCACACCACAGTCGGGCTCATCGATGCGGGTGTGCTGGCCCTCCGCTGATGTGGGCGGCATCCCACCCGAAGGCGGCATCGAAGCGGCCTACAAACGACAATTGGCCGAGGCCGCCGACCCCGTGGCCCTGCGCGCCGAGCTCGAAGCCCGCATCGAAAGCGCCCGCGGTCCGCTGGGTCCACTCTCCAAGTTCCAGATGGAGGAAATGATCGACCCCCGTGACACCCGGCGCTTGGTCTGCGAATGGCTGGACATCGCATACCGTATGGTATCGGCTCCATCCCGCCTGGTATCCCGCCCCCAACAGTTCCGTCCCTGAGCCCGCCCGTGCACCTGCAAGGATCGACCCCATGACAACGCAGCAACCGTCTCCGGCCTGGGCCCGTAACGCCGGACGGGTCACCGTGGCCGCGCAGACCGCGGACACCGATGCCGCCCGCACCGCTGATCGGCTCATGATCGCTGAACGCATCGCCCGCTACGGCTGGGGCTACGACGAGCGCGACCCCGCCCTGCTGGGTGATTGCTTCACCGACGATGGGGTGTGGGAAGGCTCCATCATGGGTGGCGACGCGGTTGGTCCATTCAGCGGCCGTGACGCGGTGGTGGCATTCCTCACCGACTTCTGGACCATCCAGACTGACCAACGTCGCCACGTGTTCACCAACGTGGTGGTCGAATCCATCGCCGGGGACCGCGCCACTGCCCACGCCTACCTCATCCTCACCGCCGCCGCCGACGCCGCCATGAACGTGGTCACCGTCGGCCCCTACCGGTTCGAGCTCCGCCGCGACAGCGACAGGGTGTGGCGCATGACCCGCCTCTCCGCCGGCTTCGACGCGCCGTTCTGATCGGCTGCATCGCCAACGTTGGCAACGGATCTGCGCGTTACGGTACGCGACCCCGAGAGCAGTCTCCATCGCGTGACGCAACCCGGCTGGTCACCGGGTCGCGCGTCGTAAGACTGCGTCCGGCGACGGACACAACGCGCAGATCTGCCATCGACCAAGCGCCGGGCGAGGGGCTGCCACCAGCGCCGAGCCAGCTTGTCCGGGGCTCAGCGCACGAGCGAGCCCCCGGCTCAAGGCGCTGCGGTAGGGTCCGGTCCATGGACGTGTTCGAGGCCATGGGCACCGCCCGGGCGATTCGCTATCTGAAGCCCGACCCGGTTGATCCCGAGCTCATCGAGAAGCTGATCTGGGCCGCCACCCGGGCTTCGAGCCCCGGCAACAGCCAAGCCTGGGAGTTCGTGGTCATCACCGACGCCGACAAGCGGGCCGCCATCGGAGGCGCGGTGGCCGACGCCATGTCCGGCTTCTGGCGGCCGCCGACACCAGATGCGGACCGCTCGGTGCGCCTCATGCTGAATGGCGCCAAGGCCCTGGCGGACAACCTGGCCACCGCCCCGGTGCTGATCCTGGTCTGCGGGCGCATGATCTACCCGCCGGGCGCCCCCGACGAGCTGATGATCTGGTCGGCCTGCTACCCCGCAGCGCAGAACATCATCGTCGCCGCCCGGGCGCTGGGCCTGGGGGCCACCTTCACCACCTTCCAACGCCGGGCCGAACAGGTGGTGCGGGCCACGGTCGGCCTGCCCGATGATGTGCGTATGGCGGCGCTGATCCCCATCGGCTGGCCCGACCGTCCCCATGGCCCCCTCAACCGTCGTCCCGTCACCGAGGTCATCCACTGGAACACCTGGTCCGGCTGACGACCCGCCGACCCCGCATTCCATACCAATCAGTACGGTACGGCACGGTACGGCGCACTCCGGCGCCGTCGAATCGATATCGAATCGCGGTGATTCCCGGCCCTCTTTCTCACCCAGCATGACCTTGCGACTGCTGATGGTGTCGGAGCGGCCGGTTGGTCCGGTGGCCACGTCACCCAACGCGGCGACTTCGGCGACTTCGGCGACGCCCCGGCGCCGGGTCTGAGGGTGGTGTCCGACAACGGTCCTGGTCGCAGCCTCGAGGCTGACGAGACGCCAGCGGCTTCGGTGAAGAACCCGCCAAAGTCCGTGTAATCCACGAATCCGCACCCGCCACCGAAGCCCGCTCGATGCCAAGGAGCGCACCAATGGTCCAATCCGGCAATGCTCACCAAACAGCACAACCCGGCCAAACCGCAGAACCCGGCCAACGCGGCCAACCCGCCGAACCCGCAGAACCCGGCCAACCGGTCGAACCCGTCGGCGCCGTACAGCTGGGCCGCAGCGGGCTGCGGGTGTCACGCCTGACGCTGGGGACCATGAACTTCGGCGTTCCCGGCCGGGGCCACCAGGGAGACTGGACCCTGCCCATCGAGGCCGCCCGTCCCATCTTCGCCGCCGCTTTCGACCTGGGCATCTTCACCTTCGACTGCGCTGACGTGTACGGCCTGGGCGCCTGTGAGGAGGTGGTCGGCCAGATCCTGCGGGAGCTGCAGCCCCGGGATCAGTACGTGCTGGCCACCAAGATCTCCATGCCGCTGGGTCCCGGTCCCAACCAAGGCGGGCTATCCCGCAAGCACGTCCGGGAGGCCATCGACGCCAGCCTGCAGCGGCTCGGCGTGGACTACATCGACCAGCTGGTGATCCACCGCCACCCCCACGGCGTGCCCGGCCACGTGCCGGTCCCCATCGAAGAGACCCTGGAGGCCCTGCATGACGCGGTCCGCGCCGGCAAGGTGCTGTACCTGGGTGGTTCATCCATGTTCGCCTGGCAGTTCGCGGAGCTGCAGCTGACCGCCAAGGCCAACGGCTGGACCCGGTTTATCTCCATGCAGAACCACCACAACCTCATCTACCGGGAAGAGGAACGGGAGATGAACCCTTACTGCGTGCAGAGCGGCGTGGGGCTCATGCCGTGGTCGCCGCTGGCCCGGGGCATCTTGGCCGGAAGTTACCGGGGCGGGTTCGAGGCCGGCTCTACCAGCCGCTCCAAGGGGATGGACCGGGCCCGCACCGAAGGTCTGTACCGGGGTGACGCCGATTTCGCCATCGCCGCCCGCGTCGGTGAGGTCGCCGACCGTCTGGGCGCCACCTCGGCCCAGGTGGCCCTGGCTTGGGTGTTGGCCCAGCCCGGGGTGGCGGCGCCGGTGGTGGGCGTGTCCCGCATCGAACAGCTGCAGCAACTGGTCGGGGCCTGCCACCTCACGCTCGAACCTGAGGACCGGGCCTATCTCGAGGAGCTGTACCGGCCGCTGGAGAACCTGCTCAGCATCGGCTTCAGCTAGTTCTCAGCTCGTGTAGGCGGGTCAGCCCCAAGCGCCCTCCGAACTACCGGTTCAGAAATACATGAAAAGTACTGAAGCTGATTTTCAAGGGGCGGTTTCCGGACACCATACCATTGAGCATGGCCCACTATCTCGACAGCCGTGGTGGATCGGCCACGCGTCGTCGATTATTTTCATTGGTTGGGGTACGGACGTGTCCGAAAACCGCCCAATGGACCTTTCGGGGGGCGCGGGAAGGCGACGGAGCCCGGGATCGCTCGGGTCGCTGGACCGCTGTCGTCAAAGATCAGTCCACGGCGGGCAACGTCACCACGAAACGGGCTCCGCCGTGTGGAGAATCGTCAACCCTCACCGTGCCGCCCACGCCTTGCACGATGCTGGCCACCACGGCAAGGCCCAATCCGGCGCCGCCAGTGTCACGGGTGCGGGCCTCGTCAAGGCGGACGAACCGTTCGAAGATGGCTGTTCGCTGCTCGGCTGGGATGCCGGCACCGTCGTCCTCGACCGCCAGCTGCACCTGCTGGCCGACCCGCCCCAGCGAGACCCAGACCGCGAGCGTGCCGTGGCGCGCCGCGTTGTCCAGCAAGTGCGTCACCAGCCGGCGCAGCTCGGGCTCCCGGCCCCGCACCCGCCCCGCTGACACCGCACCCACGTCAACGGGCACCCGACGTGGGCGCGTGGCCTCCTCCAACACCACGTCGTCGAGGTCGACAGCGGTAATCGCGCCCACCGCGCCCTCATCGTGGCGGGCCAGGGTCAGCAGGTCCGCGATCATGGTTCCCATGCGGTCGGCCTCCGTTCGCACCCGGCGGGCCAGCTCGGCGGTCTCGACCCCGCTGCCCGGTTGCAGCGCCACATCGGCCGCGGTGCGCAGCGTCGCCACCGGGGAACGCAACTCGTGGGAGGCGTCGGAGACGAATCGTCGATGGCGGTGGTCGTGGGCCTCCAGCCGGCCCAGCATCTCGTTCATGGTCGTGGCCAGGGTGGCGATTTCGTCTGCGGTGGGTGGCACCGGCACCCGCTCGTGCAGCGTGCCGGCGCCGATGCGGGCCGCCTGCTCGGTGATGGCCCGTACCGGCCGCAGCGCCCGCCCCGCCAGCAGCCAGGTCACCAGCCCCGCCAGCAGCACGGTGATGGGCACCGACCAGCGCAGCCATTGCCGGACCCGGTCCACGCTGCGCGCCACCCCGTCCAGCGGGGCTCCTACCAGGTAGGACACGCCGTCGATGCGCCGCACCCCCCAGGTCAGCTGGCCCGTGTCACCGCCCGGATCGGGGTCCGCCGACACAGGTGACCCGCCCGATCCAGGGCCGGACCCGCTGTCAAGGAGCTCGCCCAGCCGATCCAGTGGCATGCCGTTGCCGGCGTCGCCAAAGATCTCCGCAAGGCGCGAACCGGGGCCCATGTCGGGCAGGGTCATGGCGCCGGCCGAGTCGAACAGGTCAGCGAACAGGCTCGACCCGCCGCCCAGCTCGCCGCTGAGGGCGAACAATTCTCGGGCCGCCACCACCGGCAGGCCCACCTCGTCAAGCTTCATGGTCTGCACCCGGGCGGCGCCGTCGGGTTCCGCCATGACCACGGTCGAGCGGTCGATGGCCACCACCACCACCCCGTCCCGGCTGCGGGCCCGAAGCTCCGCCGCCGCGGGGCCCAGGGAAGCCAGCGTGTCGGTCACGGTGGAGGCCAGGACCGGCTCGAGGCCGTCGACGGCGCCGACGATCCGCATCATGGCCACCACGCCCCCGATGCTCTGCACCGAGTCGGCTGAGAGCTGGGCGTCCGCCGCCACGATGTCGCCCACCAGCGCCCGTTCGACCGCCACCGGTGCCAGCAGGCTCAGCGCTATCGACACCCCCGCCACCAGCAGCGACACCCCCGCCACCAGTCGCACCCGCACCGAGCGGACCCGACCGAATCGCTGACGGCGACGGGGGCCGGGCCCGGATCCGCTGGGAATCCCGGTCGGCCCGGGCTCATGCATGGGTGGGGTTGGGCCCGCCCTCGGCCGGGGCGTTGAACCGGGTCCAGCCGGACTGCCCCCGCCGGGCGGGAAGACGTGGTGGCCGCTCACGGCGGATCTCCCCGCAGCTGATAGCCGAGTCCCCGCACCGTGCGGACCGCGTCCCGACCCAGCTTGCGCCGCAGGTACCCGATGTAGACCTCCACGATGTTGGGATCGCCCTCGAAATCCAGCCCCCAGACCGCATCGAGCAGCGCCCCCTTGGACACCACCTCGGGATGGCGTCGTGCCAGCACCTCCAGCACCGCGAACTCCCGTCGGGTCAGCTCCAGCTCGGTCTCACAGGGCGCCACCCGGCAGCTGAAGCGCCCGGGGTCAATGCTGAGGGACCCGACGGTGATGGTGCGCTGACGGGGTACCGCCCCCCGTTGGATCATCAGCCGCAGTCGGGCCAGCAGCACGACCAGCGAGAACGGCTTGCGCAAGTAGTCGTCGGCGCCGGTGTCAAGAGCCTCGGCCTCATCGAGGTCCCCCTCCTTGGCGGTGAGGACCAGGATGGGGGTCCACACCCCGGCGGCGCGTAGGTCACGGCACACGGCGAACCCGTTGTGACCAGGCAGCATCAGGTCCAACACGATGGCCGCGTAGTCCATCTGCTGGGCTTGCCACAGAGCGTCGAGCCCGTTGTGCAGCACGTCCACGGTGTAGCCCTCGGCCCGCAGACCCCGGGCGATGAGCTCGGCCAGGGCCTCCTCGTCGTCCACCACCAGGATGCGCATCCGTGCAGTATGGCGTCGGGTTGCGGGGTCTGGTTGTGGGGTTCCGGTCGATGCCGTCGTCCGTTCTCAGGTTGGTCTCAGCCACGGTGGGTCACAGTGGCCGCACCAACGGAGAACACGACCGGTGAAGGATCTCCCATGCACGACGCCGACCAGCCCGCCGACCCCGCCGACCCGACGCACCCGTTCGACACCGGTGACGCTGTCCCCGTCGTCCCCACGCAGCTGACCCCCCTCGAAACGTTCGTCGATCGGCGGCAGGCCCGGCGTCGCAAGGCGCTGTTCGGGCTGGGCGCGGCGGGCTTCTGCGCTGCTGGACTGCTGGCCGGCACCCAGCTCGTCGGAGCCGGTGGCGGATCGAACGCGGCCCCTGCGGCCGGGCCAGCCGATGTCACCAGCACCGGCGAATCGGCCTCCCCCCGGGGTTCGTGGTCGATGGGCTCGGACGCGGGCGGATCGGGCAGCGGTTGGAGCTTCGGCAGCGGCCCAGTCGGGACTGGCGGCATGGGGGGCATGGCGGGCATGGCTGGGTTCGCTGGGGCCGCGGAGTGCATGGCGACCGAGTTGGGGGTCGACGTCAGCGGTGGGATGGGCCCGGAGATGTTGGGGCAGCTCCAGGACATCCCCCAGGAGCAGATCCAAGCGGCGTGGGAGACCTGTGCCGGGGAGCTGCCCGCCGAGCTGACCCAGAGGATGGACGAGTTCCGGGCTTGCTTCGGGGACATGGAGCAGCCCGGCGCCATGGGTCCGATGGGGGCGTTGTTCGACGGCAACGGTGCGGTGGCGGTCATGACCCCAGACGAGCACGGCGTGCACAGCTTCGGTGAGGGTGACGGGTCCATCACCGTCGCCAAGACCGGTGACACCTACACCGTGACCAGCACCGGCGATGTGACCGAAGCCGAGCTGGGCGCCATGCTCGAAGCCATGGGCACCAAGCTCGAGGAGATGATGCCCGAGCTGCAGGACCGCCTGCAGGAGTGCGGCATCGAGCTCCCCGCCGGCATGGGCGCCCCCACCGGGAGCTGAACGGCCGCGCCGCCGCTGCAGACCGTGGCCCACGGACGCTCGACCCCGTCTCGTGACGGAGGCAGGACCCTCGGCGGGCCTTGATCCGACGATCCACCGGGGTGGGCCGCCCTCGAATAGCGTGAGCCGGGCGCGCCACCGGTGTGCGCCGAGATGCCGGCCCCCGCCCGCTCTCGACCGTCCGATCACGCCCGGGAGCCTGCCGCCATGGCCGCCACCACCCCGCCCGCCACTACCCTGCCCGACCCCTCTGCTGCGGCCATCGCCGCGTTGGCCCCCACCGGTACCCTGCGCGCCGCCATCAACTTGTCGAACTTCCTGCTGGTAACCGGCAAGGGGGCGGACGGCAACCCCGAGGGAGTGTCCCCCGACATGGCCCGGGAGCTGGCCCGACGGTTGGGCGTGGGACTGGAGTTGCTGCGGTTCAAGAGCCCCGGCGAGCTGGCCGACGCGGTGACCAGCGGCGGGTGGGACGTGGGCAACATCGGCGCTGAACCGGCCCGGGCGCAGAGCATCGCCTTCTCGGCGGCGTACTGCGAGATCGAGGCCACGTACCTGGTGCCGGCCGGCTCGACCATCATGTCGGTGGAGGAGGTCGATCAGCCCGGCCGGCGGATCGCCACCGCGGCCCGCAGTGCCTACGGTCTGTGGCTGGAGCGCTGCATCGAGCACGCCGAGCTGATTCAGGTGAGCGGCCTCGACGGCTCCTTCGATGCGTTCGTGGAACAGAAGCTCGACGCCCTGTCGGGTTTGCGGCCGCGGCTGTTGACAGACGTGCAGCGCCTGCCCGGGGCCCGCATCCTCGACGGGAGGTTCACCGCGGTGCAGCAGGCCATGGGAACTCCCAAGGACCGCGATCCGGCCGGATTCGAGTATCTGGCGGCATTCGTGGAGGACGCCAAGGCCAGCGGCTTCGTGGCCGGCCTGATCGAAAAGCACGGGGTGGCCGGCTTGAACGTGGCCCCGCCGGCCTGAGGGCTCAGACTGCGGGAGCGTCCACGGCGACGGTGCCCATGGCGGCGGGCGAGCAGATCTCGATGACCTCGAGGTCGTCGGAGAGGTTCTTCTCGTTATGCAACATGCCACCCGGGATGGAGGCGAAGGATCCTGCCACCAGTTTCTCGGTGCGGCCGCCCTCGAACTCCAGCTCCACCCAGCCCTTGATGACGTAGACGAACTGCACGTCGCATACGTGGTAATGCCAGCCGGTCTCCTCGTTGCGCCCACTGGCGGCCATGCCCAGCATCCGGAACCGCTCACCGGTGGCGGCGGCCAACCCCACGTCGCGATAGCTCAGGAATTCACGCCGGCCCTTGCCGCTGTAGCTATCGGGACCGAGGTGGTCGATCACCAGTTCGGCAGTGGGGCTCTCGGTGGCGGTGGTCTCGGAGATCGTCATGAAGCCAGGCTACGCGCAATGGGGCCACGGGCGCCACGATCAACGGCACACCTGCTCCTTCGGGTCCCAGGCGCAGGTCGGTGACCGGCCCGACACGTCGAGCGCCTCACCCACCGGCTGGAACGTCCCGGTCGCGGCATCAAAGCGCAACGGCTGGCCCCCTTCGACGAGAAACGGGTCTTCGGCGCCGTGCATGCGGAAAGACAGCCCCTCCTGCAGGAACGGTGCCGTCATCTCCAGGTTGCGCAACGCCACCATCAGGTTGACCCGGGTGAGACCGCCCTCCAGTTCCGCGGCGATGCGCAAGACCTGCTCCAGTGTCCATCCCAGGCGGGCGGCGCCGTGCGCTGCCACCGGGTCCACGTCACCCATGCGGGCGGCGACGTCGTCGGCCCAGACGTTGGCGGTGCCGTTGGCCCGTTGGTCCGGGAGCCCGCCGTCGACCAGCCACCAGCCGCCGAGCGCGGCCGGATCGCCACCGTACGCCAGCACGTCCTCGGCGATGGAGCCCTGGCATCGACTCGGCATGAGCAGCAGTCGCGCGCGCCATTGGCGTTACTCAGCCCGCTCAACCCGTAACGTTCGGCCTCCAGAACCCCCTCGGCACACCGCGAACCCGCCGCCATGAGCAGGACCACATCGGGGTTGACGGCGGCCAGATCCCCGAACCAGTCCACCGTCACCGGGATCCGCAGATCCAGCATCTGGGGTTGGTAGTTCACCTCGGCCGCCATCGGGCTTTGCGCCAACCAGGCCCGGAATCCGGCGTCCAGATCGAACCCGACGGCGCTACTGGCGGCGACCAGGGCACCCACGGTGATGGTCCCGTCGGGCCCACGGAGTTCGTCGGCCCGCTGCTGGATGAGCTGACCCCACAGCGCTGCTTCGGTGCGCCACGTCCGCTCCAGGCCGGTCGACCATGGGTGGCCCAGCGGATCGCCGGTGGCGGCGCTGGGTTGTTGCGCCAGCGGCTGGGGAACGCACCGATCGTTCAGATCAGCCAAACTCCCAACGGTGGATTCATGGCCCAGCGTGATCATGCCCAGCACATCCTCGACCCCCATCAACCAAGGGGTCGCGGGGGTCGCCGAGCCTGGGGCGGACTCGAAGCCAACGAGCGCCACGGTCCGCGCCGTGCCGGTCTGAGGGACGATGGTTCCACGATCGACGGGCTCGAAATAGCGGCGAAGACCGTCCATGATCGACGTGATATCGACCGCCTCGGGCCGGGGTCCGTCGACCTGGTCGTACCCGGTGATGCCGATCCGCACGGAGGCGTCGGTGAGGCCAGCCCCATTGTTCCAACCCTCGGGGCACGTGCTCAGGTCGATGCGAAGGTTCTCGGAGATCAACGCCGATCGGCCATCAGCGGCCACCCCGTACCCGGCGGTACGGATGGTGGCCACGACGGCCGCCCGCTCCTGACGCCACCGCTCCTCCCATCCTGAGAGCGTGCTCGGCAAGCCCGGGTCCATACCGATCGGTAGGGGCAGCTCGTATGACACCGCGGGAGAGCCGGCGCCTCCGACATTCCCGACGGTACGGACCGGGCCGTCCTCGCTGGCGGTCATCACCAGACCAGTGAGTATGGCGACGGCGGACAGCACCGCGCCGGCGCCGAGCACGGCCTTGCGGTGCGCACCCCCATGGCGCCTCCTGATCCGGCCAGCCACCATTGCCGCCGGCCCGGGCAACGCTTCGAGGTCGGGCCCCTCAACCTCGGCCACCGTCACCTGACCCAGCGCGTCTCCCCCGGCCCGGATTGGCGGTGCGGCGGGACCCGGCTCTTCGGTCTCGTTCCGTTGGCTGCTGACAGGGGGGCCGCCCCCGACCGCTTCGCCCGGCGCGGGGTCCTGCGCCGGCAGCCACGGCGGCAGGGTGGCCTGATCCACCGGTAGGCGGCGTTCGCCCGCAGCCTCACCCAGGATCCCGAGCAGCGCTTCCAGCACCGTTGGCAACTCCGGGCGCAGCGCGGGGTCCGCTTCCAGGCAACGAGAGATGAGCGACACCAACTGTGGCGGCACCCCGTTGGTCATGAGCTGACCCAAGGGATCGGTCGCCTCACCGACGTCGGGATCAAGACCGGGATCCGTACCGGAGCCGGACTCGGGACCACCCATCGGTGCGGCCCCGTCCTGGCCGGGATCAGCTGGTCCGCAGGGAGGTGGAGGCTCACCAGTGATGAGGTGCCAGAGGGTCGAGCCGAGACCGAAAACATCGCCGGCGGAGTGGTGGCACTCGTTCCAACGGACTTCGGGAGCGTCCGCGCCGGACCTCAGCGCACCGCCATCGTGCTCCTCGAGTCGATCAGGGGCCAGACAGAACGCGTCGAGCGCCACCCGGCCGACCCGGTCATACCAGAGCTTGTCGGGGCTGACGGCCCGGTGTAGCAGCGCCGCGTGGTGCAACTCAGAAAGCGCCTCGGCCAGGGTCACGCCCACGTGAGCCGCGTCCGACCAGGCCATTGTCCCGTGGCGTTCGAGCCAGGCCCCCAACGACCCCGCCATCAACTCGACCACCAGGTAGGGCTGACCCTCACCGGTTCGACCGCTGCTGAACACCGTGAGCAGCGCCGGATGGGCCGACACCGCGGCCCGGGTCATCCGCTCCTCGTTGAACCGTTCCAGGCTGGCGCGGCCCTGCTCGTCAGTGTCGATGACCTTGAGCGCAACCCGTCGCCCACCGAGGTCCAGCCGGCGCGCCAGGTACACCACGCTGGAGGCGCCCCGACCGATCTCGGCCACCACGTCGTATCCCGGCACTACCGGTCCCATGGTCCCTCGACTGCCGTCCGTCAACCCGTCGTTACCAGCGCCAGTTCACGATACGGACGTTCCCGCCCGCTCCTACACCCCCGGAAGGGGAAAGCGGCGGCGTGCCCAGTCGCGCGGCCCCTTCAAGAACCCAGGGCAAGATTGACATATATCGAAATGTGCTCTTACGCATTCCATGGGGCGGATTCCGGACACGGCGACCAACCTCGGCCCACCTTTCATCAACGCTCCGTACCTGCACCACCACCCATTGTCGACATTCTCGGCCGGTCTCCTCCAAGGACTGTCCGGAAACCGCCCCTTGACCTTCGGCACCCGCCTTCCAGAGTCCCCGGCCATCACACCACCGGCTCCAGAGTCGCCGGCCATCACACCACCGGCTCCAGAGTCGCCGGCCATCACACCACCGGCTCCAGAGTCGCCGGCCATCACACCACCGGCTCCAGAGTCGCCGGCCATCACACCACCGGCTCCACAGTCCCCGGTCATCACCTCGGGATCTAGAGTCCCCGGTCATGGCTGCCGTGGAGTACGAACAGCAGGGCTACGTTGCCCTGGTCACCCTCAACCGTCCCGAGGCCCGAAACGCGCTCAACCCGGAGGTCCTTTGTCGCTTGGCGGACATCTGGGACCGCGTGGCGGCGGACGATTCGGTGCGGGTGGTGATCGTCACCGGCAGCGGGTCGGTGTTCTGCTCAGGCGCTGACCTGGCTCGCCTGATCACGCTCAGCACCAAGGTTCGCCAGCCCGAGGACGAGTGGGATCATCGAATCCTGAACGAGCCCGGCCTGGGCGACAAGGCCATCTTGCGGGTCAATGACCTGGACAAGCCCATCATCGCCGCCGTCAATGGCACCGCGGTGGCCGGGGGCTGCGAGTTCCTACAGGGCACCGACATCCGCATTGCTTCGGACACTGCCCGTTTCGGGGTGCAGGAGGTCAAATGGGCGCTGTTCCCCGGGGGCGGCTCCACCGTACGGCTGCCGGCGCAATTGCCCTACGCGGTGGCCATGGAATGGTTGCTCACCGGCCAGCTGTTCGATGCTCAACGGGCCTACGAACTGGGCTTCGTCAACCGGGTGGTGCCCCAGGACCGGGTGTTGGAGGAGGCCATGGCGGTGGCGGATCGCATCGCCGCCAACGGCCCGCTGGCCGTGCGGGCCATCAAGGCCTCGGCCAAAGCCTGCCTGGGGTTGCCCGAGCGTGAGGGCATGAAGCTCGAGGCCACCTACAGCGCCCCGGTGTTCCGCACCCAGGACGCCATTGAGGGCCCCCGGGCGTTCCTGGAGAAGCGGGAGCCCAACTTCCAGGGTCGGTGACACCGCTGCGTAACCTCGCTCCCCCGATCAGGTTTCCCCTACGGCGCCGTTGGATAGCGGCGCCGCGGCCGGGACCGGCACTGCGGTCGGGCGGGTGATCACCGCGGCCAGCGCTGCCAGCACCACCACCACGCCGACCACCTGGAGCGCCGCCACCCCTTCATCAAACAGGAGGGCCCCGAGGAGCAGGCCGAACACCGGCTGACCCAACGTCAGCAGCGCCGAGTGGGCGATGGGGATGTGCAGCGCGGCCCAGCTGATGGCCAGGTGCCCGCTACCGGCGGTGGCGATGATGGCCAAGATGCCCAACCACTCCCGCGGCCCGCCGGGTGAAAGGGGCTGCCCCGACGCCACCGCGATGACGGCCAGCGTGACGGTGGCGATCGGCAACATGGCCGCTTGCAGGGTCGTGGCGTCAAAGGTGGCCCGCAACCGTTTGGTGAACACGAAGTACGTGGCCCACGCCGCCAGGGAACCAAGGGCCGCGAGGTCACCCCAGGGGTTCCACTGACCCCGACCCGAGGACCCCAGCACCACCAGGCCGACCCCGCCGATGGACAGCACCGACAGCAGCACCTCCCGTCGGGTCACCCGCTCCCCGAACAGCCGGTTCGACACGGCCATCACCGGCAGTGGCTGCAACGCCAAGATGATGGTGACGTTGGCCAGCGTGGTGAGCTTGAGGCTCACGAACAGCAACACGTTGGTCAGCCCGTAGCAGATACCCAGTGGTATGGCGGCGGTCAGCTGGGCCCTGGTGATGGGCCGGCGCTTGACCAACACGAACACCTGGTAGAGCAACGCCGCCCAACCGACCCGATGCACGCTGAGCACCTGCCCGCTCAGATCCACGTTCTTGGCGATGGCCGACGCCGCCGATAGCGCCATGATCGCCAGGAACGTCGCCGTCGTGGCCTTGCGGGCCAACGCTGCGGCGTCGGTCTTGGTCACGGTGGGGGTAGCGGCCATGGTCGGGCAGCGTAACCCCCGGCCGCGGGACGGACGGAGGGGCTGAGCGGCTTCCGGAAGGCTGAGTATGGAATGGGTTGAAAGATATCGAGACGAAATCCATTGGGCGGATTCGCGGCGGGCGTCGCTCCGGTTCAGCTGTTGGGCTGGTGGCGCAGGACCCCGGAGTCGACCAGGTCTTGATAGCGGTCGTGGTCCCAACCGGCCAGGCCGCACACCACCGCTTCGTTGTGCTCACCGAGGTCAGCCGCTTGCAGGTCCAGTTCGTCGGGGAAGGCCGAGAAGTGGATGGGCATGCCGGGAATGTCCACCGCCCCGGCCACGGCATCCTGCACGGTACGGACCACGCGGGTCTGGCGAAGATGGGGGTGGGCCAGCGCCTCGGTGACATCGAGCACCGGGGCCGCGGGCACCCGTTCAGCCACCAGCGCGGCCACCGCCTGATCCCGCCCCGGTTGGGCCGCAAGCCAGACGGCAATGAGCTCGTTGAACGCCGCGGTGTTGGTGGAGCGACCCTCGGCGGTGCAGAACCGTTCGTCAGCCTCGAGGTCGGCACGTCCGATGGCCCGGCAGAACTGTTGATATTGCCGGTCGTTCACCACCGCCACCGCCACATACTGGCCGGTATCACGTCCCACCGGGAACACCCCGGCGCCGCCGACGATGGGATGGGTTGAGCCGTTGCGCTCCGGCACGAAGGCCCCACCCGACAACGACGCCGACTGATAGTTCACCTCGTGGCAGGTGGCGTAGGAATGCAAAAGCGATACCTCCACTCGCTGGCCTATGCCGGTGCGTTCACGGTGATACAACGCGGCACAGACTCCGGCCATCCCGTGCACCCCGGTCAGCACGTCACCGGGAGAAAAGCCCATCATCGACGGTGACCCACCCCGGGGGCCGACCATGTGCATGGTGCCGGTGTAGGCCTGGGCGATAGGGTCATAGCCGGGCTGATCCGACAGCGGACCGCTCTGCCCGAACGCCGAGATGGAGCACATGACCAGCCGCGGGTTGCGGGCGGAGACATCGTCCCAACCCAGACCGAGCCGGCTAATGGCGCCGGGGCTGAAGTTCTCCACCAGCACGTCGGCCCGCTCGACCAGGTCCAACAGCAAGGCCCGACCGTCGGGGTGCTTGCCGTCCACGAACAGGGACCGCTTCCCCCGGTTCTGCTGGATGTGATAACCGGAGCGCCCGTTGTTGCGCCACGGCAGGTACCGCCCGACATCACCGAGCGGGTGAAGTTCCACCTTGATGACATCGGCGCCCATCTCCACCAGCAGCCGGGTGAGCGTCGGCCCCGACAGCACGTTGGTCAGGTCCAGCACCACCAACCCGTCGAAGATCCCTTGCACCATTCCCCCTTGCACCATTCCCCCTTGCACCATTCCCCCCCCCCTTGACATCCCCCTTGCACCATTCCCCCTGGCACTGGCCCGGGAGGACACCACCACGGCACCCCGCCGGGTCGCGCCGGCAGTCTTGCTCACCAGCCGGCAAGGGTTGGAACCCGGCCCCCGCTACCCCGGTTAGGATGGGCCCAGCGCCATCCCACAACATCGGGCGGGCTCAAGGGGCCCGGGGAGACGGTTCCGCTGCTGCTGGGTGCTGCCGGCCTGCGAGCGACGGCAACAGCCGGGCGCACACTACGCTGCAGATCGGCCACGAACCTGGGGGTGACCGGTGACGACAACCGAGACTGGTGCAGTCGAGAACATCGAGAACATCGACTTCGATTTCTTTGACCCGGAGTTCATCGAGGACCCGTTCCCGACGTTCAACGAGCTGCGGACCAACTGCCCCGTGGCCCATACCGAGCGGTGGGGTGGGCAGTGGCTGGCCACCCGCTACGCCGACGTGGAGGCCATGGCCCGGGACAGCGACCGGTTCTCCTCTATCGCGGTGGGCATCAATGGCCCCAAGCCCGGTGAGGGACCCCTCTTCATTGGCCCGCCGGTCACGTTGAACCCCCCCGAACACGGCCCCATGCGCCGGCTGCTGCTGCCGGCGTTCGGGCCCTCCGTCATCGAACGGCTGACTCCCATCACCCGTGACATCGCCCGGGATCTGATCGCGGACATCAAGGCCAAGGGCACCAACGTCACCGACGCCGCTGACGAGTACGCGCAGCATCTGCCGGTGCGGGTCATCGCCGGGCTGATCGGCATCCCCCTGGAGGAAGAAGCTCGCTTCACCGACTGGGTGGTGCGCATCCTGAAGATCGGCGCCACCGACCTGGAGGTGCTGGGCATCGCATCCCGCGAGGTACGGGACTACTTCAGTCAGCAGATCGACGCCCGCCGGGCAGACCCCTCCCCGCCTGAGGATCTGATCACCTATTTGGTCAACGCCGAGATCGACGGCGAGCCGGTGGAGCGCAAGCACATCATCGGGGTGCTCTACGTGCTGTTGATGGCCGGCATCGACACCACCTGGTCCATGCTTGGTTCCAGTCTGTGGCACCTGGCCACCCACCACGAGGATCTGGCCCGGCTGGTGGCTGAACCCGAGCTGCTGCACACCGCCACCGAGGAGTTCCTGCGGCTGTACTCACCGGCCACCATGGGACGCATCACCGCCACCGAGGTGGACATCGCCGGCCGCCACGTGCCCAAGAACGAGCGCATGCTGTTGTGCTTCCCGGCCGCCAACCGTGACCCCGAGGTGTTCGAGAACCCCGACGAGGCGGTCATCGACCGGGCTGTGAACCGCCACGCGGCCTTCGGGCTGGGCATCCACCGCTGCTTGGGTTCCAACTTGGCCCGCATGGAGTTGCACATCGGGCTGGAGGAATGGCTGGCGGCGTTCCCCGAGTTCAGACTCGATCCCGCCGCCCCGGTGGTGTGGAACGGCGGCCAGGTGCGGGGTCCGGCCTCGCTGCCATTGCTGTTGGGCTGAGGCGGCGAAGGGCGCTGCCCGCTGGTGCACCGGGCGGGCTCCCGCAGGGCCCGCGTGCTCAGGCATTCGGCGAGGCGAGCAGTCCGCGCCCGGACGTGACCGTTCAGCTGAACGCTTTCGTTCTGCGGTCCGGAACACCGCCGCTTGATTGAACAGCCTTGGTGCTCGTTGGCGCCGAACCCGACGGGCGCGCCGCCGCGACGTCAGCTGTGGGCTGCCAGGTGCTCGAGCAGTACCCGTTTGACGACCTCGGGATGGTCGTCGGTCAGGAAATGTCCGCCGCCGGGCACCTCGACAAATCGGTACGTCCCCGTGACATACCTCTCGGTACCTTCAGCGGCGGCGCGGCCCACCGAGGCGTCCTCGGTACCCCACAGGTAGCAGGTCGGCACCGCGATGGGCCCGGCGCTGATTCGGGTCAGTGCCCCGGCGGCCCGATACCACGCCAAGGCCGCCTCCATCGCCGCCGGCACGCCGACCACCGACAGGTACTGCCCGATGGCCGCTTCCGGCACGTTGCTGGCGGCGAGCAGGGCCCGCAGCCGCCGGGCGTCATCGGCCAGCAGCAACGATGCGGTCTCGGGGTCATGGAACCGGCGATGATGACCGGAGCGGTCACGTTGGCCGTCCGCGTCGGCCTCGAACGCCGCCCGGAACGCCTCGGGGTGCGGGCGGGACAGCACGGTGAGGGTCCCCAGCCGATGCGGATGCCGGTCGGCCACGGCCCAGGCCACCGCCCCGCCCCAGTCGTGGCCCACCAGATGGAACCGTTCGGCACCGCAGCGCTGCGCCACCTCCACCACGTCGGTCACCAAACGGTCGAGGTGATAGTTCGCCAGATCGGCCGCATCGGGCCGCACCCCGGGCGAATAGCCCCGCTGATCGAAGGCCACCGACGGCCAGCCGGCTGCCGCCAGGGCCGGTTGCTGGTGGCGCCAGGTGTGGCGGCTCTGCGGAAACCCGTGCAGGAGAACCACCAGACGACCGGCTGCGGCGCCTTCCATCGGGCCGTCAAGCTCGGCGGTGAACGTTCCTGCGGCGGTGGTGATGGAACCCAGCACGCACCGCACCGTAGCCGCGGGACCCGTTCAGTCCCCCGGCGGTCGATAGCCCGGCAGCGAGGCCCGGGCGTGATCGACATCGGCGGGGTCGAGCAGCCGGCCCCTGGTCCACTCAGCTGGCGCCGGAGCCGACGTCCCACTCCACCAACACCGAGCGCGGCCCCCGGAACCCGATGATGGGGGCGAACTCGAAGGCCTGATCGGGCACCAGGCGCAGCGAGGGCAGGGCGGCCGTCAACTCCTCGAACACCACCCGGGCCTCGAGCCGGGCCAGCGGGGCGCCCAGGCAAAGGTGGGCGCCGCCGCCGAAGGAGAGATGGTCCCGGGCGTTGGCCCGGCCGATGTCGAAGCAGTCGGGGTCCAGAAAGTGCGCCTGGTCCCGGTTGGCGGCGGGCGTCCTCGAAGCGGGATACCACCCAGTATCCCAGCGACGGTTCGTGGAACACCGGCCGGCTGCGCACGAAGTGGGCGAACTCGGCGTAAGGGTCCGCCAGCGATGCCGGGGCGAAGGGATCGAATCGTTCCGGAACCAAGCCGCCCGACGCCAGGCCGCCGGAGGCCGGGCCGCCCGAGGACGGAACCGGCGGTGGCGGGTTCATGACCGGCCGAGGACCCAGCGGGGCGGACGCTTCTCGGCCATGGCTTTGACGCCCTCGGTGTAGTCCGGTAGCTGCATCGCCTCTCCAATCAACTGCTTGGAGCGTTCCACGGCGTCACGCGGATCGTGCTGCAACAGGTCACCCCAGAGCTGCCGTTTGGCAATGGTGACCGAGTGCGGTGACGCCGCCGCCAACCATCCGGCGTAGCGGGCCACGGTCTCATCGAAGTGCTCGGCGGGGACCACGGCGTTGAAAAAGCCCCAATCGGCCATCTCCTCAGCCAGGATGACCCGACCGGTGAGCACGATGTCCGCGGCCCGGGTCATGCCCACCAAACGGGGCAAGATCCATGACAGGCCGTACTCTGCCGGCAGGCCCAGTTTGGGGGCGGCGGTGGTGAGCTTGGCCCCCACCATACCGATGCGTAGGTCACAAAATGCGGCCAGGGCGACGGCGATGCCGGCGCAGGCCCCGTTGACGGCGGCCACCATCGGCTTGCGCAGGCCAAGTTGCCACACCATGTCCCCGTCGAACTCGGGACGGACCCCGTACCCGGGGTTTGCCGCCTCCTTCGGAAGAGCGGGGTCGTAGTGATCGGCCCTGACGTAGTGGTCCAACGCCTTGAAATCCGCTCCGGCGCAGAACATGGAGCCGGCGCCGCGCACCACGATGACCCGCACCGCTGGATCGTCCTCCAACACCGCGCAGATCCAACGGATCTCGTCGTGCATCCTGCCGGTCCAGGAGTTGCCCCGGCCCGGCCGGTCCAACCACAGGGTGGCGATGCCGGCGTCGTCAACGTCGTAGCGGGTGACCTTGAGCTCCATCGATCCGTGCTCCCTATTTGCTCGCGTCATTGCCACTCATGCGAAGTTCGGCATGACCTTGGAGGAGAACAGGTCAAGAGATTCGAGCACCAATTCTGGAGGATGAATACCCTGCGGTATGATCATGTGGATGTCGGTGGGGCCGAAGTGGTCCTTGGCCTGCTGGATGCGCCGGGTGATGGTCTCGGGCGATCCCACCAGCAGCTCCGGCAGCGGCTGACGGAACTGGGTGGACCAGTTCTCCCACAACCACAGCATGTCCGCGGCCCGCTCCTGGGCGATGGCATCGGTGGGGGCGCAGATCATGATGCCACCCCACCCGGCGGACTCCCCGTGGGGAATGTCATGGCCGAACTTGGCCTGTTCCTCGTGGTACCCATCCCACAGCGTCTTGCAGAAATCGAGGTTGTCGGCCAGCACGATGGGTTTGCCGCCGTGACGGGCCCACCACAACGCAGTCCGCATGGAACCGGTGAACCCACCGTAGAGCGGCGGGTGAGGTTGCTGCAACGGCCGGGGGGCGATGCCGATCTCGCGGATCGTCATGTCCTCGTCCACGCCTGCGCCGTAGCGGGTATAGGCCACATGTGGGTGGGGGTTCTTGACGAAATCAGCCACCGGGAACTGAAAGAACTGACCCTTGTGGGAGAACGTGTCATTGCGAAGAGCCTTCAGCACCACGTCCACCCATTCACCGAAGTAATCGCGGTTGAGATCATCATCGGCGCTGTCCTTGTTCCAAGCACCTACCGCGTGCAGATCATCACGGACGCGGAAGTTCTCCACCCAGCGGGCCTGATACCCCCGCACCATGCCCACACCCAGACGGCCGCCCAGCATGTGGTCCAGCGTCGAGATGTACTCCGCGGCCCGCAACGGGTTGTGGGTGGTGGACACGAAGCCGATCATGTTCACCCGCAGCTTGGTGGAGTGGGTGCCTAGCCACATAGACATCAGGCCCGGCTCGTTGGAGGCCTCCATGCCCTCGATCTGCAAATGATGCTCGGGGTGTCCGAACCCGTGGTAGCCGTGCTCGTCGGCAAAGCGGGCCAGCTCCGCGATCTCGGTGAGCATGCGCTGGTAGAGATCCGGCCGCTTGCCGGCCAGCCCCGATTCGATCTCGGCCCGGCGGCCCATGGTGCAGTACATGAACAGGCTGAACTTCACGGCGTTAACGGCCCCTCTGGTCGGCACGGCGGACCCTACCGATCGTCGGGGCAGGGCGCCGGTGGAGCCTAATCGGAGCCGGGCCACACCACCGATCCGCTGATGCTCCGGGACCATCGACCCCCACCCGAGGGCCACGGTCAGGACCATCGCCCTGCGACCATCGTCGTGCGCCCGCGCCCGAACGGGACCGGTGGCACGAACCGAACGGTTCATTCCGGCTCCCACGCGTCGCGCCGGACGCTGTCGCCAGTTCTTGAATAACCCGAGGTTAAGGGCGGCAGCAGATGCAGCAGGATCACTCCAACCGCGAGGGCCGCTCCGGGCTGTCCCGGCGGGACTTCGTCAAAGCCGGTGTGTTCGCCGGTGCTGCCGTTGCCATCCCCCTGCAACGGCTGGCCTCGGCCCAGACCGCGCTGACCAACCGCATGCCACAGAGCAAGCTGCCCGTTCCCTTCTCCCGTCCCTTGCTGCGACCACCCGTGGCCGCCAGGTTCCGCAGCGACGAGGAGACCGATTTCTTCAAGATCCCCATGGTGCCGTTCCTGGCCGATCTGGTGCCGGGTTACAAGACGCCCATGTACGGCTACGCCGGATCGTTCCCCGGGCCCACGATCCGGGCCACCAAGGGACGTCAAACGACGGTGCGGTTCATGAACCAGCTCCCCGCCCGCCACGAGACGCTGCTGTATGAGCCCTACACGTCGGTGCACCTGCACGGCTCGCCGTCACTGCCCCAGTACGACGGTTACGCCAGTGACATCACCCGGCCCGGACAGTACAAGGACTACCACTACCCCAACAGTGAGTCCGGACGTACCCTGTGGTATCACGACCACGGCCTGCACCATACTGCAGAGAATGTATACCAGGGCCTTTGCGGTCTCTACATCCTGGATGACCCCACCGAGGCCCCCCTGGGACTGCCCCGTGGTGAGTTCGATGTGCCGTTGATGATCAATGACGCCATGTTCAACAATGACGGCAGCCTGCTGTTCTCACTCGAGGACGAGTCGGGCATGTGGGGCGACGTCATCATGGTGAACGGTGTCCCCTGGCCGACCATGAAGGTGAAGCGCCGCAAGTATCGCTTCCGTATCCTGAACTGCAGCATCTCCCGCTCCTACGAGCTGTCGCTGAGCAATGGTGAGATGACCGTGATCGGTACCGATGCGGGGCTGATGCCCTACCCGGTCAGGACCTCCAAGCTGCGCATGGCGCCTGCCGAGCGTTACGAGGTGGTCATCGACTTCGCCAAGTTCCGTTCCCGGAGCCGGATCGTACTCCGCAACGCCAGTCCCAAGAACAACGTCAGGTACCTGAACACCGACCGGGTGATGGCCTTCGATGTGGTGGGTGACCCGTTCGATGCCACCAGCAATGGCGTCCCGTCAGAGCTGAACCCCACCAGCCCGGCCATGACCCTCGAAGCTTCCCAAGCCACCGCCACCCGGCACTTCCGGCTGTTCCGAGCCAACGGCCAATGGACGATCAACGGCAACACCTGGGCCAAGGTGGTGGCGAGCAACTACAACTTCGTGGAGGCCAAGGTACCCCACGGTGCGGTGGAGATCTGGGAGCTCACCAACGACTCGGGCGGTTGGTTCCATCCCCTGCACATCCACCTCATCGATTTCAGGATCCTCTCCCGCAACGGGAACGCTCCACAGCCATGGGAGGCGGGGCCCAAGGACGTGGTCTACCTCGGCGAGAACGAGATCGTCCGGGTGCTGGCGCACTTCGAGGGGCGTGGCAAGTACATGATGCATTGTCACAACCTGATCCACGAGGATCACGACATGATGAGCCAGTTCGAGGTGGAGGACCCCGACTTCCCCGGCGACCATCCCCTGAGCGCCCCCTGCAAGAACCTCCCCGAGGAGTCCGAGCTGTGACCGTACGCCGGGGGTAGCCTGCCCGCTCGATGAGCGCAACAGTTTCAACGAGCGGGGCGGTCGGCATCGGCATCGCCAGCCGGTCCCTGATCGGGTCCCACCAACCGATCCTCGACGTTCGCTTCGTGGGTTACCGGTTGGCCGGTTGGGGCAGCGAAGGGGCGGCGTTCAACCGGGCCGGCACCTCGGTGATCTCCGCTGACCGCTACGCCGAGGCGGCGGCGGTGGCCGGGAACCCGGGGCTGGACCTGGCCGCGCTCAGCCAGCCCGACCCCGAGCGTCGGGTGCGGCGTGAGGTGGTTGCCGTGGGGGTGGCCGACTTGGGCCTGGCCCCCGACGGCGTCACGGACGTCTACCTCCGACTACATCTGCTGTCCGCCCGGCTGGTTCGGCCCCACAGCATGAACCTCGACGGCATGTTCGGCCAGGTCCACAACGTGGTCTGGACCAACTGGGGCCCCTGCGACAGCGAGGATTTCGACACCACCCGTTGGCAGCTGCTGGCCGCCGGCCGCCCGGTGCACGTGTGGGGCATCGACCGCTTTCCCCGCATGGTTGACTACGTGATCCCCTCGGGCGTGCGCATCGCGGATGCAGACCGGGTGCGGCTGGGAGCGCATCTGGCGGAGGGCACGGTGGTGATGCACGAAGGTTTCTGCAACTTCAACGCCGGTACGCTGGGCACCTCAATGGTGGAGGGCCGCATCTCAGCAGGGGTGGTGGTGGGCGCCAACTCCGACATCGGCGGCAGCGCGTCGATCATGGGCACCTTGTCCGGCGGCGGCAAAGAGGTCATCTCCATCGGCGAGCGCTGTCTGCTCGGTGCCAACAGCGGCATCGGCATCTCCTTGGGCGATGATTGCGTGGTCGAGGCCGGGTTGTACGTCACGGCCGGCACGTTGGTCACGCTGCCTGATGGCGAGGTGGCCAAGGGCCTGTCGTTGTCGGGGGCCAACGGACTGCTGTTCCGCCGCAACGGGCGGACCGGCACCATCGAGGTGGTAGCCCGCAGCGGACGGGAGTGGAACGGACTCAACGCCGCGCTGCACGCCCCCGCCTGAGCTGTCGATCCCCCCGGAGCCAACATCGATCGTTTGCAGTTGTGACAGGTGTCTCCTCGGTTAGTCTCGGAGGTCACCACCACGACTCCAGGGGGGATTCGAACAATGGCCAACCAGAGCACCCAAAGCCCGTACGACATCCACATCAAGGGGGGCACCGTCGTTGACGGCACACGGGTGCCGCGCTTCGAGGGTGACGTGTGGATCAAGAACGGCAAGATCGCGCAGATCGGCGGTCGGGCCAACGGCAGCTCGGAACGCACGATAGACGCCAGCGGCATGATCGTGGCCCCGGGCTTCATCGATCTGCACACCCACTACGACGCCCAGGTCCGCTGGGACCCGTACTGCACCACCTCAGGGTGGCACGGGGTCACCTCGCTGGTGCTGGGCAACTGCGGGTTCGGGTTCGCCCCCTGCAAGGCGGAGTTCCGGGACCGGTCCATGCTGACCATGACCCGCACCGAGGCCATCCCCTACGAGTCCATGAAGCAGGGCATGACGTGGGATTGGGAAACCATCCCGGAGTACCTCGACTCGTTGGAGCGTTCACCGCTCGGCGTGAACGTCATCCAGTACATGCCGACCGCGTCGCTGATGACCTATGTCATGGGCCTGGAAGCGGCCAAGACCCGCGTCGCCACCCCACAGGAACGCAAGGAGATGCAGCGACTGTTGCACGAGGGCATGGACGCCGGCCTGTGTGGATTCTCCATTCAGCGGCTCGGTGAAAACTCCACTCAGGCAGACTTCGACGGGTCCCCCATGGTCACTGACACCATGTGCGATGAAGACATCCTCTGTTTGGCCGAGGTGCTGGCCGAACGGGATGAGGGCTTCATCCAGATCACCCAGGCCACCGGGGACATCAAGGCGGACCTGGCATTCCTGGAGAAGCTGGCCGCGGTGGCCCAACGGCCGTTGCTGCACAACGCCATCATCGCCACCCGCCGCGATCCCGAAGTGCACCGTCGCAGCCTGCGTTGGCTGGAGAAGTGCTGGAACCAGGGCCTGCCGATCTACGGGCAAACGGCCACCCTACGGGCCGGTACGGCGTTCACGTTGGAGCACTGGAACCTGTATGACGCCTCGCCGGCGTGGCGGGCCATCACCACGGGCACCAAGGAGGAGCGCATCGCCAAGATGCACGACCCCGAGCTGCGCCGGGCCGTCATCGATGAGGCCGAGGCCGCTGACAAGAAGCTGAAGGTCATCCAGGCCGGCGTGTCGGGTGCGCCGGACAAGCTGGTGGTGCAAGGCGTCAACCGTCAGGCCGATCTGCAGAAGTACGTGGGCAAGACCCTGGGCCAGATCGGCATGGAGGAAGGAAAGCACCACATCGAAGTCATGATCGACCTGTCACTGGCGGGTGATCTGAACGTGGAGTTCCTGCAGGCAGAGCACGAGTTCAACGCCGCCTTCAACGGCGAGCTGCTCACCGCCTCGCCCTACACCCTGCCCGGTGTGTCCGATGGCGGGGCCCACACCAAGTTCTTCAACGGCGGCTCGTGGACCACGGACCTGCTGCGCTGGCTGGTGCGCGACGAAGGCGTGATCCCCCTGGAGGAGGCGCACTTCCGCATGTCCACGCTGGCGGCGCACGCGGCAGGGTTCAAGGACCGCGGCGCCATCCGTGAAGGCGCCGCCGCCGATGTGTTGGTCTACGAACTGGAAGAACTTGAGGTGGACCCGAGTTGGCTCGGCGAGGTGGCCTATGACTTCCCCGGTGGGGAGTGGCGGCGCATCCAGCGGGCCAAGGGCTACAAGGACATCATCGTCAACGGTGAGGTCACCTTCGAGGACGGCGAGTGCACCGGCGCCCTGCCCGGTCGGTTGCTGCGCCACGGCCGAGCCTGACCGGGCGCTCAGGTAACGGGCTGGGGCGGGGTTTCGGCCTTGCCTCAGCCCGCGCCTTCGCCACCACGGGCTGTCCGTCCGCACTTACTACCCGCCCCCAGGCGAACCGAGCCCGCGAGCACCGTCGGTGTGGGTGTGGGTGTCGACACCGCGGGTGGCGTCGCTGACGATGTCGATGGCGATGTCTCGCAGCTTGCGGTTGAGGTGCTGGGATTGCTGTTTGAGCAACTCGAAGGCCACGTCAGCACTGACCCCGGTGCTGCCCATGATGATGCCCTTTGCCTGTTCGATCTCTGCCCGTGAGGCCATGGCCTGAGCCAGGTTGTCGCTCACGGTCCGCGCGTCCCAGTACGCCTTGGCGTTGAGCAGCACGAACGCCGCCTGACAGGCGAACAGGCCGCCGGCCTCCAGGTCCGTGTCTCCGAAGGCGCCCTCCTGGCGGGCGTACAGGTTGAGCGCGCCGGCCAGCTCAGACCCCGCTCGCAGCGGCAAGGACAGCACGCTGCCGATGCCATGGACGCGAGCGAGGGCACAGAACTCCGGATAGACGCTGGACGTGGTGGTCGACGGCACCGAGTGCACGAACCCGGTGCGGAACGCATCCACGCAGGGACCCTCCCCGGACTCGTACTGGCCCCGGTCGATCTCCGCCGCCCGGGCATCGGTGAAGACGTAGGTGCCGACCCGGGCGTCAACCGTCATCGAGAGGCCCGCCAGGCTGGCGGCCGGGATGGCCTGCACCGCCGCCTTGCAAACCCGGGAAAGGGTGTCAACCATGGACCAGTCGCCCACGAAATAGCGGCTGAGCGCGGCTAGAGATTCCTGAACTGCGTCGGGCACGAGCACTTCCAAGAGTGGCTCCGGCCCTGGCGTTCAAGGTCGTCTAAGCGGCGGCCCAACCTAGACCAGGTCGGAGGCTTGAATGGCGCCGATGCGACAACAGTCATCACCGCCCCCGCCCGGTGGCTCGCTAGGGTCCGACCCATCCGCTCTCGACCCGAGGATGTTCCATGACGCTGCCCATCGCCGCCGGTACCTACGACATCGACCCCATGCACACCCAGCTCGGGTTCTCCGTCACCCACCTGGGAATCTCCACCATTCGGGGGACGTTCGACCGTTTCACCGGATCGCTGACGATCGGCGAAGCACTCGGAGACACCTCCGTCACCCTGGACGCGGAGATGGCATCGGTCAACAGCGGCAACACGATGCGTGATCAGCACCTCCATGGCGCAGACTTCTTCGATGTGGCGAATCATCCGGCCATGACGTTCGCTTCGTCCTCCATTGAGCAGACCGCTGCCGGCTATGACCTGCACGGCACTCTGACCATCAAGGGGGTCAGCCACCCCGTGGTGCTGGCGGCCACGTTCAACGGGTCCGCGGTGTTTCCCATGAACCAGACCACCCACTTCGGCTTCACCGCCACCGGGACCATCAGCCGCACCGCTTTCAACATGGCTTACGCCGTGCCCATGGTGAGCGACAACGTGACACTGGCCCTCGACGCGCAGTTCGTAGCCCCCACCGCCAGCTGAGCGTCCACCCAGCCGGGCACAGCGCTACCCCAACGAGTGGCGGAAGTCGGGGTGGGCGATGGCCCGCAACGCGTCGGCCCGCTGCTGCAGGTTGAGCCCGCGCAGTCTGGCCACGCCGAACTCGGTGACGATGCGGTCCGCCAGGTAACGGGCCACCGTCACCGGGGAGGCGGGGTCCAAGGTCTTCACAATGCGCGAGGTGCTGCCCCGTGAGGCGGTGGCGGGGAAGCCGATGACGGATACCCCGCCCCGGCTGAGGCTGGCGCCCAGGGCGAAGTCGGGCTGACCGCCGGGACCCGAGATGACCCGACCGCCGGCCACCTCCGCACCCACCGATCCGTCGAGGGCGATCTCCACCGTGGAGTTGATGGCCACGAAGTTGTCGATGCGGGCCAGGTTGGTGGGCCCGTGGGAGTAGCTGGCGGGCACGGTCATGACCCGCTCGTTGCGATGGACCCAATCGAACAGGCGCCGGGTGCCCAACACCTCACCGCCCACGTGCAGGCCGACATCGATGCTCTTGCGGGACCCGGTGGCGGCGCCGGATTCGATGAGATCGATGCAGGCGTCTCCCAACATGCCCCCGTGCAGGCCCAACTCCTTGCGGTCCCCGAGCAGGGCGATGATGGCCGCGGGGATGGCGCCGATGCCGAACTGCAGCGTGGCCCCGTCCCGGATGTCATCGGCCACATGGCCCGCGATGGTGCGTTCGAGGTCCCCGATGGGCTGGGGCACCAACTCCGGTAACGGATGGTCCACGTCAACCAGCAGGTCGAAGTGGTCCCGGGTGAGCTCACCGGCCCCAAACGTGTAGGGCATCTGGGGGTTGACCTCGGCGATGATCAGCGGCGCCGAACGGACCACGTCGATGCTGCTGGCGGTGGCGGTGCCGAGGCTGAAACGGCCGTCGGGTCCGGGCGGGCTGACCTGCACCAGCGCCACGTCGGGAGCCAGCGCCCCGCCGGCGGAGAGCAGGCCCGGCCACTGGCTGAGGGCCGCGGGCACAATGTTGCAGGCGCCAGCGTCAATCATGTTGCGGGCCGCGGTGCAGGCCTGGAGGGTGGTGAGCACGAACGGTTCGTGGGGATGATCGAACACCGACAGCGGTTCGAGCAGGTAGGCGGTGATGAGTTCGATCCTGCTAAAGCGACCCCGGGCGGCGTCGAGCGCGTCGATCAGCGTGAGTGGCGCCGAGCTGATCTGGGCCACGAATACCCGGGAGCGGTCTGCAATGGCCCCGATGGCCTGCTCAACGCTGGCGCTGCGACCCTCACGGGAGCCACGCCAGGGGGCCATGAATGGGGTGAAATCAGGATGGTCGACGCGCACCGCCAGACACTACGCAGGCCAGCGGTGCCAGGACTGGGTTGCGCGGTAGGTTGCGGGCGCACTCGGAAAGGAGCCCCCATGACCGCTCAGACCGCGCTGGTGATCGGAGGGACCGGACCCACGGGACCCTACGTGGTGAACGGCCTCGTCGAGCGGGGCTACCGGGTGACCATCCTGCACACCGGGAACCACGAGGTGGACACCATCCCCACCGATTTGGAGCACATCCACACCGATCCCTTCGACGAGGCGGCGGTGGACGAGGCCCTCTCTGGGCGTTCCTTCGATCTGGTGGTGGCCATGTACGGCCGGCTGCGGATGCTGGCCGTGCTGTTGGCGGGTCGCTGCGAGCGTTTCGTGTCGGTGGGCGGGGTGCCGGTGTACCGGGGTTTCGCCCGGCCCGATGCGTTCTTTCCGGTGGGGATGCCGCTGCCCACCCGGGAGGATGGCGTCAAGATCGAGGGTGACGAGGTGGGCAAGGTCATCAAGATCCTGGAGAGCGAGGGCGTGGTGTTCGCCAACCATCCCACCGCCACCCACTTGCGCTACCCGCTGATCTACGGACCCGGGCAATTGCTGCCCCGAGAGTGGCTGATCGTGCGGCGGGTCCTCGATGAACGGCCGCACATCATCGTGCCCGACGCCGGCCTCTCCGCCCGTACCGCAGCGTATGGCGAGAACGCGGCTCATGCCTTGCTGTGCTGTGTGGATCATCCCGAGGCGTCAGCGGGCAAGGCGTACAACGTGGGTGACGAACAGACGTTGACGGTGCGCCAAGTGGTGGAGGTCATCGCGGCCACGTTGGATCACCAGTGGGAGATCGTGGAGATGCCCTTCTCGTTGGCGCCCCACACCCGGGCCTTGCTGGCCACCTCTTGGACCAATCATCGCATCACCGACATTGGAGCTATCAGGGCCGAGGTCGGGTATCGGGACGTGGTGCCGACGGCGGAGGCCATCGCCCGTACGGCACGCTGGCTGATGGCCAACCAACCAGAGCGGGGCGGGCGTGAGGAGCGGGGTTTGCAGGACGCCTTCGACTACGAGTGGGAAGACCGCCTGGTGACGTCCTGGAAGATGGCCATCGAACCGGTCGCCGCCATCGCTGAATCCGGCGCCCACCGCTTCCGTGACCGCTACGCCGACGGCCGCCGCGGCGAGCTCAACGCCAGACCGTAAGGTATGTCAGCTGCGGGTCTCGGTGAAGGTGCGGCCATCCTCGGGTCGGCAATTGGTGACGGCCGGACCTGACGGTTCCTTGGTGGTGCACCTACGCGCCGCACCAGAGCACGGCAAGGCCAACGCGGAGCTCATCTTGGTCCTGGCGGCGCACTTCGGCGTTCCCCGGAGCAGCGTGGCCATCCTCACTGGCGCCACCAGCCGCACCAAGATCGTGGACATCGCGGACCGCTGAGCGTGCCGCACGAACGTTCATGTACCCCTTGGCACCGAACTGAACAGGCGTGCACGGCGCTTTACTCTCTGCCCGAGACAAGAATGTCGGTGACGGAGGCCCGGGCGGCACCGCCGGAGGTGCTTGATCGAGTCCTGGCCGCTGAGGGAGTGACCATCACCCGGCACGGCGTGGCAATGGCAATGGCAATGTTGGTGCGCCCCGATGCATTGACGGCGAGGAAGGCGTCCCAGGCCATCGCCGACGCGGCCAGGGTGCGCGAGGTGCTCGATGCGGGCCGCGTTCCGAGCCCGTGTAGCAAATCGCCAAAAGCTTCTCGTGCACGACATCGGCTCGGAGCGTCGACCCTCTCTCCCGGCCCGTTCAGGGCAGCAGGGTGGACTGCCAGGCGACCATCTGCCAGGTACCGCTGCGGCGCACCCAGACGTCGGTATAGCGAAGGCTGAGGTTGCGATCGTGACCGCCCGCGGTGACATGCAAGGTCGCCGATCCGGTGCAGATCGCGGCATCGCCGAACACGGTGGCGTCCTGGCCGGAACAGTCGATCTGGCGGTAGCGCACCCTGCCGGAGATGATCGAGTCGATGTAGCTGGCCTTGGTGTCGACCAACGCGTTCGAGTGCGTGTAATGCAACTCCTCCGCCAACAACTCCTCGAGGCGGGCTTTGTCGCCGGCGACCTGCGCATTGAAGCGCGCCTCGTCCAATGCGAGCACTGCTGCTGCGTCACTCATGATTCTGCCTCCGAGAACTCCCCAAGTGCCACCGTGGTGCGGCCTGCTGAAGTCTCCCAGACCGCGGCACCAGCTCGCAGGGATCGCCGCCCACCTCGACCAGGTTTGGCTGCACGCGCGGTCGGACAGAACCGAGCCCAACCGCGAAGCGCTTGACGGCGGGCCCGGGCACTGATTGGCTGAAGAACCCACCGAGACGACCACCGGGAGGACCGATATGTCGGGACGCGTCGTACATTTCGAGATCCCCTTCGACGACGGCGACCGGGCCCGCTCTTTCTATTCGAGCGCGTTCGGCTGGCAGATGATGCCGATTCCCGAGATGGGCTACACGATCGTGATGTCGGGGCCCAGCGGTGACGCGGGGCCGACCGAACCCGGCTTCATCAACGGCGGCATGATGCAACGCGAGGCACCGTTCTTGGCACCGAACCTCGTCATCAACGTCGACAACCTGGAAACTGCCCTCGATGCGGTCAACGGGGCCGGCGGTACCACCGTGTCCGAGCGGCAACCCGTGGGTGACATGGGCTTCACCGCTTACTTCAAAGACACGGAAGGCAACCTCGTCGGCCTCTGGGAGAACGCACCCGCGACCTGACACCCAATCCCGACACCGCCCAGGGGTGACGAGCTCGCAGACCTTGGTTTCGGCGCGATCTCCGAGATGATGGCCGACCTTCATGGTCCGCGGCTCGGATGGTCCAGGTAGACGACTGGTAGAGCACGCCGACATCGGTCTGATGCCCAGCGGTGTTCACTCGCAGCCCGGCCAGCGTCCGTTCGGTGTCGTCGAGACCGCCCATCATCCAGCCGAGCAGCCCGGATACGAACCGAGGTCTACATGGCCTCGGCCGGAAAATGGATGATCGAGGCGCACGACAACATCGCGGGCACCGGCCACCCTCAGGAGAGGGTGATGGGCTCCGCCGCGCACCTGGCTCGCCACCTCGCCGAGGTTCCCGCCATCGTCATCCCCACCATCATCGGCGTTCACGACTGCAGCGGCCGCCCCGGCCTGTTCGACTCGGTCATGCAATCGGTGTGGAGCTTCTGTGTGGCGTTGCGCGCCCGCGGGTTGGGCACGGCGTGGACCACCGCCATCCTCACCCGCCAGGACGACATCGCCACGCTGTTGGCGATACCGGAGTGTATGACCCAGATCGCCATGATCCCAGTGGCATGGACCAAGGGGACCGACTTCAAGCGGGCGCCCCGCTACCCCGCCCGTGAGATCACCTACATCGACGGCTTCGCGCGCACCTGGGAGCGCGGACCCAGCGACCCGCCCCGCCACGCCGACGGGCCCGGCACCATCGTCGAGGTCGACATCAAGGCGCCGGCGGCGCTGGTGTGGCCCTACGTGAGCGACATAAACTTCGGCGCCGCGGCCAGTGAGGAGTTCGCCGGGGCCCGCTGGGCCGACGGCTTCGACCACGCCACGCTGGGCGCCCAGTTCATCGGCGCCAACACCCACCCGGCCATCGGCCAATGGGAAGTGCCCTGCTTCATCGACCGGTACGAGGAACGCCGCACCTTCGGCTGGGTGACCTCCGATCCTGCCAACCCCGGCGCCCAATGGCGCCTTGAGCTCGCGCCGATCGCCGGCGCCACCCGCCTCCGCTACCGGGTTGTGCTGGGTCCGGGGCCCTCGGGGATCACCGTCGCCATCGCACAGATGCCCGACAAAGAAGCGCGCATCCTCAACCGGCGCATCGACGAGCACCGAGCCAACATGCAACGCGTCGTCGACGCCGTCAAGGCCGCCGCCGAAGCAGACGCGGCCGCCGCCCGTGCGGCGGGCGGCGAACGCGGCGGCACCCGCCCGCCGTTCTCGTAGATCGAGACCGGCGTGGGCGGTTGTGGCCACCGGCGGGGTCCCGTCGAATGCTCTGACCGTGCGGGCGACCGAGCGAGGTGCGACGTCGTGCCGCTGCCCCCGACGCTCGCCAGCGCCGATCCCGAGCGGCCGGCCGCCCCGGATCGGCGCGGCACGTGCGCGCCGCGATGGCGACGAACCGGGTCGGTAGAGGTCAGTTTCACCGATCGCGCTGTGCTCGACGCCAAACCGCAGCGCTCTCCCGAGCCGTACCATCGTCGACCACCACTCCCGAGAAGCACCGAAAATGTGGAGACACAACCGTGTCCTGCCGGACCTCTGGGGTGGTTCGGCGGACCTCCGTCGCAAGCGTGTCGGCCACGCTCTCCTGACTGCGGGCCGGGCGGGTTTCGAGCGTGGCGCATCTTCTCGGCTTGCGGAGGTGCTGCACTCGATGCGCAGGCGAGATCGGCGGTAGTGGTTGTCGACGCCTGCGTCCCTTGGTGGCGGCGACGCAGGCGCCAGGTTGTGCCGCAGCTGTGAGGACTGCAGCCGCCCAAGAACTCGTACTCGAAGGCGAGTCCTACCGGAAACGCCAACACCCAACGTCACCAAACCCCTCGACGAAGCCTTGCTTGCGGCCCGACGACAATCCCGTCGCCCGACCTGACCGAGCCCCGGAAAGGGTCTGCCGCCGGCGAACGCGTGGGGTCCCATCCAGCTGGCGAGTTAAAGTTAAACCGAAGACGAGACAGTCCCGACGGCGCTAGAGGATGGTTGCGAGCTGTCGGAGCGTATCGAGGATGTCGGCGGGTTCGGCTCGAGTGCGGTAGTCGGGGTCGGCGACTGCGAAGCGGATCACGCCGCTTCGGTCGATGACGTAGGTGGCGGGGATGGGGAGTTCCCACGTGTCGGTGCCGTTGATGCGGGTGAGATCGTTACCCATCGCGGTGTAGAGCTGTTGGGCTTGTGCGCCGAGGGTGAAGACCAGCCCGTAGGCACGGCTGACGTTTGCGCCGGGGTCTTGGAGCGGTGACGATCGGCGAATCGCTCCGATCCAGAACACGCCCGCCGCTCGGCCGGAACGCCGTGCAACCCAGCTCGTCGGCGTCGATCGCGTGCCGCGGCCCACATGGCCAGACCGGCGGCGCAGGCGCCTGATCCGCGTCGGCACCTCGATCGTGCTTCACCGCACCCATCCCGCCCCTTGGGCGATCAGCGTGTCGCCCTCGAACCAACTCCGCGGCGTCATCTCGCTGTTCGGAGCGAGCTCGGCTCCACCCCGATCAGCCAACTCCACGGCGACCGGGTCGTCGCCTTTCACTACGTCAAGCAGGGCCGCCGCCTGGTAACCCGCTCCCGATCCACCGAATTCCCGCCCAGCGGCAGCGGCGGAATAGCGGCGCCGGGTCACCGGGTTCCGTAGGCCGGTGACCGATCCGTTGAGCCAGGCCGACGCCTTCGAGCAGTTCGTGGTGCCCGAACTCGCCGTGCTGCTGCGCGTGGCCCGAACGCTCACCCGCCAGGACGCCGAGGCCGAAGACCTCGTGCAGGACACCCTGCTCCGGGCCTTTCGAGCCGTCGGCACGTTCGACGGCCGCCATCCCCGGTCGTGGCTGCTGACCATCATGCGGAACACGCACATCAACCGCAACCGCCGGCGAAGGCCCGAGCTCCTGCGCAACCCCGACGCGGCGACCACTAACGCCTCGGGCGAGGTCGGCCACGAAGAAGCTTCGGGCTTCGACGAAGACTTCGACGCCGCCGTCGAGTCCGCACTCATCGAGTTGAGCGTCCCGTTCCGGGCCGTCGTCGAGCTCGTCGACATCCGCGGCCTCAGCTACGCCGAAGCGGCCAGGGAACTCGCCGTGCCCGTCGGTACCGTCATGAGCCGCCTGCACCGCGCCCGACGACGCATCCGCGACCATCTCGAGAAGGCCGGAGTCGGCCCGAGGAGCAAGCCATGAAGCTTTTTGCCCGCTTCCGACGCTCTCGCCCCATGGACTGCGCCGAAGTCAGGGAGCTCCTACAGTTCTACCTCGACGGGGAACTCGACGAACCCCGCAGCACCAAACTGGCCGAACACCTCGACGCCTGCCTGCGATGCGGCCTCGACGCCGACGCCTACCAACGCATCAGACTGTCGCTTGCCGCACGGGGCGCTGCGCCCGAGCACGAACCGGCGCTGAAACGGCTGCGCAGCTTCGCCGATGAACTGGTCAACCGCGAGCGCCGAGCCGAGACATGAGCCAGCAAGCACCGAAGGTGCCACCGTGGTCGACCACCGCTGAGGGGATCCGCCTCGTCCTGCGCGGCGTCACCTTCCGTACCGCCAGCCGAGTCTCCCTCATCGTCGGCACGTTGCTGTCCGCCGTCAACCAGGGCAGCGTCATCATCGGCGGGCACGCCACGGCCGTGACCGCAGTCCGGATCGCGGTGAACTACCTCGTCCCGTTCACCGTCGCCAGCATCGGCTACCTCGCACCATTCCGACAGCGTCCCACCACCGCAAGCCGCTGACGTGCTCCGCAGCAGGAACTCGATCATGACCAGCCGATTGCGGCTTACCGGTATTGGCGTCGCCCTGGCGATGATGACGTTCGCCTGTGCCAACGACCACCCGCCCGCGAACAGCGACGCCGGCCCGTCCACCGGGTCCACCGCCACGGCCGACCCCTCGACCAGCACAACGTCACTCGCCACGACCGCCGCAACGTCGGTGTCCTTTGCGGTGGCGAAGATCGAACCGTCACCACGCAAGCACGGTCCCGAAGCCCTGATCCCATCGGACTTCGTTGATGTACCAAGCGAGATCCGGTTTACCGACCCAGGCTTCGGGCCGCCGCTGGTGCAATCGGGCGATCTGAAGTCGGGCGGTCCAGCACCCGACGCCATCCCGTCGATCAACACACCACGCTTCGAACACGTCACCGACGTCCGCTACCTCAAAGACCGCGAACCGGTCTTCGTGCTCGAACTAGGCGGCGAGGCCCGCGCCTATCCCCTCCAGATCATGGTCTGGCACGAGATCGTCAACGACAGCGTCGCCGGCATCCCCATCGCCATCACCTATTGCCCGCTGTGCAACTCCGCCTTCGCTTTCGCCCTGTACAACAGCTCGTTGGTCATGTTCGACCGCCAGACGTTCTCCCTGTGGTCCCACTTCACCGGCCAAGGCCTGCTCGGCGTGTTCGGCAGCGACCAACTCGCCAGCTATTCCGTCACCCTCGCCTCCTGGGCCGAGTTCAAAGCAGCCCATCCCGACGGCATCGTGTTGTCCCGCGACACCGGCTTCGGCAAGGACTACGGCCGCAACCCCTACCCCGGCTACGACGACATCGCCACCCCACCATTCCTCTACGACGGGCCCGTCGACGGCCGCTACCCCGCCAAGACCCGCCTGGTCGGACTCGACCTCGACAACGGCGCGCAAGCCATCACCAACCAACGGCTCGAACGCGACCGAGTGGTCACCCTCACCAACGGCCACACCCCGCTCGTGGTGTGGTGGCAGCCCGGCACCGGCTCCGCCCTCGACGCCAAGACCGTTCCCGACGGACGAGACATCGGCACCACCGGCGCCTTCCACGCCACCATCGACGGACAAGCCCTCACCTTCACCGCGATCGAAGGCGGCTTCCGCGACACCCAAACCGCCAGCACCTGGAACGTGTTCGGCCACGCCACCAACGGCCCCCTCACCGGACGCGACCTCACCCGCATCACCCACGTCGACACGTTCTGGTTCGCCTGGGCCGCCTTCAAACCCGACCCCAGCATCACCGGCTGACGAGAGTCCCGACCCTTGCCGCGGCTATCCGCTTCGACGCGGCCGCACCGGCTGCACGTCGTTTGCCGTGCAGGGTCGGCGGCGAGGCAGTTAACGCGCCGGGTTGCGGCCGGTCACGGCCAGGAAGCGGTCCGTCGCCGAGGCGCCCGCCGGCACGTCGACCGGGGCGCCGATCAGCTTCCATTTGCGCAACATGTCCGCCATGGTGTCGATGGTCTTCAGACTGGACGTGGCGAGCTCGTCATCCGCTATCGGGTCGAGGCCGGCTGCTTTGGCGATGTCCCAGGCGTGGGCCAGCGGATCCCATTGCACGATCCCGATGAACTCGTCGACGGACATCTCACCGAACCAGTACTTCCCGCTCCGTTGCAACGCCCCGCCGTGATCGAGCGCCTCCAGCAGCCCGTCCCTGCAGCCGACCCACGCAGCGAGCGGGTCAGCCAACGCCGTCGGCTCGGCGGGGCGGCCGATGTCCTCGCCCCGTGCCGCCCGGGCGACCCCGTCGAGCACGCCGATCTGATGGGAGAGCACCTCTCGGGCACTCCAGCCCTCACACGGCGACGGATTGCCCCACGCCGCAGCCGGCACACGACGAACCACGGCATCGAAGCCGTACACGCTCTTGGTGAAGTTCCTCAGATTGACGCTCATGAACGAACGCTACCCCTTCGCAGCCGCACCGGACCGTCCACCGATGGCGCCGTTCGGCGTCCTCGGCCGACGGCCGGACGGGCGTGGTTCAGTCGTTCTGGGCGGCAGCGGCGCGGTCGCTGGCGAGATGTCCGGCGCGGTGACCACCAGTCCAGTCTTCCTGCGTCGGTGCCGCTTGGACCCCGCCGAGGATGTTGAGCTGGGGCACCTCGCGCAGGCTCCGCTTCATCTCCGCGAAACCGGGGAACGATGCCAAGGTGACCACCGCGTTCCACAGCGGCACCGCGTCGGCGTCGTCTGGCACGCGAGAGATGACCGGCCCGAAGAACGACAGTCCGGTCGGCGGTTTGAACGTGATGATCGGGGTACCCACGTCGCGTCCGGTTCGCGACAACGCCAGCTCGGTCTCTTCATCGAGCAACGCGTCCCACGAGCTGTCATCGAGAGCGCCGGCGTAACTGGTCGGCAGGCCCGCGGCGGCGAGGACCTCCGACACGTGCTCGTTGGTGCTGAGCCGGGCCCGCATGCCGGACCCTTTCGGCTTATCCCAGTAGCTGTGCCCGTAGGCGGCGACGAGCGCGTCGAGCGGCGCCCGGCCCAGCTCGGCGCGCACCGCGGCAGCGACGCGTAACATTCGCAAACCGGCGGTATGGCCGGCCTCGTACTCCGGCGGGAACTCGGTGGCGTAGTCCTTGTGCTTGTTCAGTAGACGAAGCGATATGAACCGCCAGTCGACCGAATAGTTCGACTGTTCGGCGACCTTCGCCACCCAGCGAGACGTGATCCAGGCGAACGGGCACACCGGGTCCCAGAAGAACTCGATGTCGAAGTGCTCGCTGGTCTGGTCGGTCGATTGCTCGGTCACAGGCGGTCCTCCGGGATCGGTGTCAGCGCACTCGGCGCCCCACTCCTTGACATGGACTGAACGGTCCACTTCGTTGGACCGGACAGTACATCCAATTGGACGATAGAGTCCAGTGTCGATGGAGGAAGTTTCGACGCCGGCACCCGAGTTGACCACCCGAGGTCGAGCCAGCCGGGCCCGGATCGTGCAGGCGGCGACGGGCCTGATGCTCGAGCGGGGCGTGAACGCGACCAGCGTCGATGACGTACTGGCGGCGGCGGGTGCGTCGAAGAGCCAGCTCTACCACTACTTCTCTAGCAAGCACGACCTCGTGCAGGCCGTCATCGAGGCAGCTACCGAAGCGGTGTTCAACGCCCAGCGACCGTTCGTGGACACCTTGGACAGCTGGGAAGCGATCGAGGCCTGGTGCGAACACATCATCGGCCTCAAAGAACGCAGCGGCTGTGCCCTCGGTTGTCCACTCGGCACCCTCACATCGGAACTCGCCGCCACCGACGAAGCGGCCAGGAACCTGCTCGCCGACTCCTACGACCGGTGGGAACGCCATCTGCGCAACGGGCTGGCCGCCATGCGCGACGACGGACTCCTCGAACCATCCGCCGACATCGACGTGCTCGCCACCGCCACCATGGCGTCACTGCAAGGGGGGCTGCTCTTGGCCAAAGCCAACCGATCGGTCCGCCCGCTGCGCATCGCCCTCGACGCCGCCGTCGCCTACCTCCGCACCTTTCAGGCCCCGGCAACGAGCCGCCGCCAGCCCATGAACCCCGCACTTCCCAAGGAGAGCCACCGTGGCCGATCGTGACGTCAAGGCCCTGACCGCAGACCTCGAATGTCCCGCCTTCGAGGACATTGCATTCACCGCGTTGGCCCGCCCGTTGTCGGAGTGCACCGTCGCGGTCGTCACCACCGCCTCGTTGCACCATCCCGACCAGGCCGACTTCGTCGGCGGCGACACCACCTACCGAGTGCTGGACGGAAGCCGCCGAGACTGGATTCTCGGGCATTGGAGCCCGAACTTCGACACCTCGGGCTATGCCATCGATGCCAACGTCGTGCTCCCACTCGACCGACTCGACGAACTCGCCACCCAAGGCCGCATCGGCCGCGTCGCTGACCGGCACCTCGCCTACGCCGGCAATCAATTCGAGCTGTCCACGATCCGTCTCGACTCAGGGCCGGCCGGCGCCAAACTCCTGGCCGACGACGGCGTCGACGTCGTGCTCCTCACCCCGGTTTGACCGCTCTGCACGCGCACCGTGAGTGTGCTCGCCCACGTCTTCGAAGCCGCCGGACTGGCGACCGTCGCCCTCGGATCGATTCGCAACCAGATCGAACGCACCGCACCGCCCCGAGGCCTGTTCTGCGACTTCCCCCTCGGCCGGCCGCTGGGTCGCCCCAACGACGCCGCATTCCAACACCGCGTGCTCGCCCACGCGTTCGATCTCGTCGAACACGCAGCCGCACCGACCGTCGAAAGTTTCGCCGAGACCATCAGCGACGACAACGACGGCGTCACCTCGTGCCCGCTACCGCCCCGGCACGATCAGAGCCTGCCTCCCGCCGTGGACGAGGCACACGCGCTGCGCCCGGCGTTCGATCGAGCCGTCGCAGCACACGGCGAACGGGCCGCCACCGGCCGAGCCGTCTCACCCGACGAAATCCCCGACGCCGTCGCCGCCTTCGTCCAGATAGCGACCGGCACCCCATGGCGAGAAGCCGGCATAACCGGTGTCCCCGCCCGCGTCTCACAAGACATACGCGGCTACTACGAAACCGCCGCCCTCGCCCTCGTCGAACACACCCCCGCCGCATGGGAAACCACCCGCTGGTTCCTCAACCACACCGAAGCCGGCAAAGCCATCATCGCCGCCCGAGAAGCCATGAAGGCCGCCGGCGAGAAACAACCCCTCTGGTTCTACCTTGTCCCCGCCGGCATCTGAACCTGCGAAACATCGCGCCAAGCACCGGAACACGCCCCCCCGGTCAGCAGGTGATGGTGAACCACACCAGTTTCGCTGCCTGTCCAGACCCTGAACGTCCCGGAAATGGGTCGGGATGCTCGTCTGCTCCGCAGGGGTGCACGCCACTGCGGGCAACTTGGTGGTCGGGCGCGTCGAGGCCAGGGGTCTCCGGCGGTTCGCCGTTGTCTTCGCGTCAGGCTGCGATGCGGTACTCGTTGATGAGTGTGCCGCGTGTGGCGTGGCGCTGGTGTCCACCTCAATCCAGAACAGCACGTAGAACCGGCGCAACAACGCCGTGTCCACGGTGAAGAAATCGGTCGCGATCACCCCTTTCGCCTGCGAACGGATGAACTCTGACCACGACGGCCCATTCCGCGCTGGCGTCGGTGCACGGCCCGCGTCACGCAAGATCGTCCATACCGTCGACGCAGCGATCTTGTGGCCAAGACGGTGTAGCTCGCCGTGAACACGCCGGTAGCCCCACGTCTGATTCTCGCTGTCCAACCGCAACACCAGCTGACGGATCTCCCGGGCGGTCGACGGGCGGCCAGGCCTACGGCGGGCGGGTTGGGTCCAATATCGGGCGACGAGCCGGCGATGCCATCCCAGCACCGTCGCCGGCTGCACGATCAGGAACACCTGAGCGAGACGGTCGCAGTCGAACACCTGAGACAACACCCCGAGAACCGTTCGGTCGATGTCTCGCCACGGGGCACCGGTGCGGACCTTCCACAAGATCGCGTTGATCACCTGGCGGTGATCACGCCACTGCCCACCACGACGCCGACCCGACGGCAACAACGCCTCAATCCGCGACCACGCCGTGTCCGTGAGCTCTCCACGTCCAACCACCCCAAAACGCTAATCGAACACACGCGCGATTCATAGGACACGCCCTAGGCGAGTTCGTCCGCGTCGCGACTTGGTACGTTCGCAAATCCGGTGGCTGTCGGTGCTTCTCGTTAGCCGCCGGTGGGTTGGTGGATGTTGTCCTTCCATTGTTGCCAGGCGTCGACAGTGTTCTTTGCCATGTCGCGATGCTGGAGGGCGATGGCTTTGGCCGCGGGGTCCTCGAGGCGGCCTGCAATCGCGATGGCGCCGAACATGTTGCCCCGGAAGTACGCCGCGAAGTCCTCCGGTCGGAAGAAGCCTCGCAAATCGTCGGGGACCGCCGTATCGACGGCGACGGGCCCGGGATCCACGGCTCGCAGGCCGAGCGACTCAAGCGCTTCCCAAAGATCGTCATCGTTGGTGCGGTCCGCGAAGTCCCTCCCCTGGTAGCGGTAGGTCTCGTTGCCGGCGGGATCGAGAATGATCATGGCGGGGAGGGCGATGCCTCCGCGGTCGTCAGGGTCGAATAGGGCGAGCGGCTTCAGGTACGCGTCGCCTCCCGGGTCGGACACCATGGTTGTGTGGGTCAATCCCCAACGGAGGGCCATGCCGGCTTGGCGGACAGGGTCATCGACACTGATAGCGAGAAGTTCGGCTCCCGCGCTGTGGATGCGCTCGTAGTTCGTTGCCAGCCGCACGAGCTGACCGCAGCAATATGGTCACCAATCGCCTCGATAGAGCATCGCGACGAGGGCGCCCGGGCTGCGACGCAGGTCAAGGAGTTCACGCATGTCGGTCCACCTTCGTTCAGTGTGGCGACTCTGTCCGGTCGCCGGAATGACGTTAGGCGCTGCGGGCAAGCGTTGCGCTTCAAGCTGGCCGCCACATCCTCGCGACGTCGCATCGCCGCGGGGTGTGCGTGCCGGAAATGCGTCGGGATGGTCTTCTGGTCCGCCTGGGGTGCACGCCGCTGCGAGCGGATCGGTGGTTGGGCGCGTCGAGGCCAAGGCCTCGGGGGTCCTGGCCGTGGTCGCGGTTGTCAGGCTGCGGTGCGGTACTCGTTGATGAGTCCGCCGCAGGTGGTGCGTCGCTGGATTGGTTCGGCCAACCCAATCACAGCGACCTCTCCGCCAGCTGGTGCTCGTTGTCCGAGCGAGCGGTGCGGCCGGCGCTCGTTGTAATGAGCCACATACTCCTCCAGCAGCACCCGCAGCTGGCGTTCGTTCCAGATGATGGTGCGGTCCAACAGCTCGTGACGGACGCTACGCACCCGGGTCACCCCTCGGAAAGCGGGCTTCGGCCTGACACCGGTTTCGTTGGAGGACCTGGCCTCAGGGACATCCCAGGTGACTTACGATTCTTCATAAGTGAAGGCAACACGCTCTGGGCGCTCGCCGCTCGTCGTGCTCCCGACTCGGTCCACGGTCCAGTACCAGCGGAGCAGTCGGAGACTGATCTTCGGGTTGGTTCCGACGTGGTCGATGACGGTGGACGACCTCCATCGTTGAACGCAATACCCGCTTCTATGTCGTCGCCTACGACGGACTCGATCCACTGACCGGCCGACCGATGATCGGGGTACTTCGACGAATGCCGCAACTGGGGGTTCTGTGCCTATGCGTTGGTCGGCTGGCCGAGTGCTACGAAGACACCGCGATGCCGAGCGAGTCGGCGGCCATGATCTTCGGGGCACCCTTCTCGTAGAACACGTCGACCTTGGTGATCGTGAAACCGGCATCGGTCAGCAGATCGGAGATCCTGCGGGTGAGGTGGCACCCGCCGAACAGCCGCTTCTGCATCGGTTCGAAGCGGTGTTGCCACTGCTGCACCTTCTCGTCGGGGGCCAGCCCATGCTCAACAAAGTGCAGCGTCCCACCAGGCTTGAGAACCCGCCGCACCTCGCCCAGCGCCACGGCCACGTCAGGGATGGTGCACAACGTCCACGTCGAAAGAGCCGAGTCGCAACTGTCGTCGGGCAACGGCAACGACTGGCCGTCAAGGCCCGACCGCTCCACTGGGACACGCGACGCCGCAAGACGCTTACTGGCGAGTTTCCACCCGAGGTCCGCCGGCTCGATCGCAGCGACCCCGGTGACGGCAGCCGGATAGAACGGGACGTTGAGCCCCGACCCGAAGCCGATCTCGACGACCTGGCCGTGAAGGCCTTCGCACACTCGACTTCGCAGCGGATCCGACGCCTTCATGCCACAAGCGACATTGACGATCCGGGGCAACACATGCTCGCCATAGATGCCCGTAGCGGCCTCCTCGGGTCGGCCAGCCGGAGCCGACGGTGCACGAGACTGTAGCAACTCGATCCCCGCCAGGACGTCGCGCATCGCGGCGAACCACGTTGCTCCGGCACGGTCGAGCCGATCGGCGAGCCCCGGCCGTCCGACGTCGAGCCCGTCGGGGAGCACGCGCATCGGGTCGCCGAGCTCGGCGATGGCGAGCAGCCCATCCGGCGTCGGCACAGCGCCCAGCGCCTCGTGTGCAACGTCGACGGCGGCGGACCCACTGTGGACGTGACGCACTATCTACGGGACGACCCGCGGAACGCTCTCGGCCAATCGAACAGCTTCCTCGGCGGCAGCCACGTTGAATGGCGCGTTGCGGACCTCATCGGGCCAGTCGTCGACGAGCTTCGACGCCCAGTCGACCCAATTGGCGACCATCACATAGAAGTCAGTGAGGAAACGGCCCGCGAGCTGGTTGAGCGCGGCGCGTTCGGGGAACGCGCTTCGACCTTCGAGGTAGGCGCGTGCCGTCGCCAGGTTCTCCTCGTTCTGGTCGATTACCCACGCGCGGGCGGCGGCCAGGTTGGCGACGATGTCGGCCTTGGTGCCGTTGTCGGCGAAGCTGATCTTGAGCAGCTGTTCGAACTCGAGGATTGGTCCGTCCCCTGGTTCCTGCAGCCACGCGGCGAGCGCGCGCCGTCCCTTGGCGGTGATCGTGTAGCTTCGTGCGGCGGCGGCGGCCAACCGGGTCGTCCGTGGCGCGGGCGAATCCGTGGGCGACCAGCTTCTTCGGCTCCTCGTACAACTTGCTCTGGGCGCGGGGCCACATCCGGCGCAGGCTCCGGTCCACTTGTTGCACAAGCTCGTGGGTGGTCCACGGCTTGACAGCCAGCAGTCCGAGGATGGCGTAGGACGTCGTGGTCATCGCCGGAGCACTTGACATAACTCTCCCTTTGGGACATAGTGAGTCTCCCAAAGGGAGATTAGCAGGAGGACCGTCATGGCCGCGGCCAATGCAGTGCACGTCGACTCGTCCAACATCGACCAGCTCCGCGCCTGGGACGGCGACGAGGGCGAGTACTGGGTCGACCACGCGGAGTACTTCGACCGGTCGATCGCCGCACACCACGAACGGCTGCTCGCAGTCGCCGCGATCGGCGACGCGTGACCACGTGCTCGATGTTGGCTGCGGCACAGGTCAAACCACCCGCGACGCGGGCCGCGCCGCTTCGGCCGGCTCCGCGCTCGGGGTCGACCTGTCGTCACGGATGCTCGACTACGCCCGCCGCCGCGCCACCGAAGAGGGCGTGACCAACGTGACGTTTGCGCAGGCCGACGCCCAGATCCACCCCTTCGAGCCCGCCGCCTACGACGCGGCCATCAGCCGCACCGCCGCCATGTTCTTCGGCGACCACGCCGCGGCGTTCACCAACATCGGCCTCGCCCTACGCTCCGGTGGACGGCTGATACTCACCACCTGGCAACCGCTGCCCGGCAACGAATGGATCCGCGAGATCTCCGGGGCGCTGGCCGCGGGACGCGACCTGCCGGCGCCGCCGCCCGACGCGCCCGGCCCTTTCTCGCTCTCCGACCCCGACCGGGTCCGCGCCCTGCTCACAACCGCCGGCTTCGCGGACGTCGAACTCCACGGCACGACCGCTGGTATGTGGTTCGGCAAGGACGCGGCCGACGCCCACCGTTTCGTGCTCGGCCTGATGGGCTGGATGCTCGAAGGCCTCGATGACACCGGCCGGGCCCGCGCCATCGACGCGCTCCACACCACGATGGCCACCCACGAAACCCCCGACGGCGTCCTCTTCGAGTCAGCCACATGGACCATCCAGGCCACCCGCTCATGACCATCGCTGAACGAGCCGCGCTCGGGAGCTTCAGCCACGTCGACACCACCTGTGCCGCGAAGAAGGGGGACCGGTGACCTACTTCGCCGTCATACGCGACGCCGGACCCGCTTGGACAGATGGGAAGGGCGCCTTCGAACAACCCGGCGTGGACGACCATGCAGCATTCATGAATGCCCTCGCAGACGAGGGCATCGTGCTGTTCGCCGGGCCGCTGGCGGGGAGCGAGCACGGCCGCATCCGCGCGCTGCTCATCGTCAACGCAGACAACGAGGCCGTCATCCACGACCGCCTCGCGGCCGACCCTTGGGACAAGCACAACGGCTCGTCACCTCAAGCGCCGAGCCGTGGACCCTCTTCGTCGGTGCCGACCGCATCTCTGTCGCGTAGAGAGACCCACCGGATCGCTGTGCACATGCGCCGCGTTTGAATCCGGCCCGGCGTTGGCCTGTCATCTTCCCGGACCGTGGCCTCTCGCGCTCACGATGGTGGTCGCGTTGCTCAGCGATGCGTCGGGTTCGCGACCCGGCAACCACAGGGTTCGACGTGCGGCGATGGCTCCTTCTACCGATGTCTTCCACCGACCGGCAGATCGCCGGCGCTTCAAGGAGGGATCATGCAGGGTTACGTCGCACGCAAGGGAAACCGGTACTCCAGCCGCTCTCGATCCGCGAAATCTGCGAATGGCTCGTTCCCACCAGCTCGGCAAGCTCCTCCTGGCTGAGCCCCCGGTCCATCCGGTACTTGATCAGCAGCCACGCGATCTCTCGCAGTCCTTCACGATCCGCCTGCTGGGCCCGGTACTCGGAGACTGGCGCCGGACCGCCGGGCGGAAGCCACTCCAGCGATGCTCCCGACAGGGCTCGCCGCCGCGGTGCGGGCGCGGGTCACCCCTCGGAAAGCGGGCTTCGGCCTGACACCGGTTTCGTTGAAGGACCTGGCCTCAGGGACATCCCAGATGACTTACGATTCTTCATAAGTGAAGGCAACACGCTTCGGGCGGCCTTCTACGGTGCGTCGTGGCCGATGGCGCAAGGAGGCCGGCGAGGCTGTTGGTCCATCCGCGCGTGGAACTCTTTGCGCCTGGCGATTGCGCTTTGGCCTCACCCACGCCCATGACCTCGCCGTTGTCCAGCCTTCAGCCGAAACCCGAAACTTGGCCAGGTTCCATGTTGAGCACCACCATTTCAGTTCCAGTTCGCGGCAGCCCCGACAGCTCACGCGGGGCGCCGTAAGATCTTGGCCGCGTGAGCCAGTCCGAGCAGATGTTGATCGAAGAGGGGTACGCCGCGTTGCGTTGCGGCGACAGCCCGGCTGCGCGTCGCGTCTTCGAGTCCGCTTCGGTCAGCGCCGGACGCGGCGCCACCCTCGAGGGTTTGGCACGAGCGGGCTACCTAGACCACGAGTATCTGCCGGCGATCCAACTGTGGGGCTCGGCGTATGAGGCATACCGCCGCGAGGCGAACGGTGTGGGCGCGATCCGCGTCGCGAGGACCCTGGCGTACATGTACCTGTCCATCATCGGCGACCGGGCGGTGATGCAGGGATGGTTCGCGCGAGCAGTATCGATCCTCGCCGACGAAGGACCGTGCCCGGAGACCGGGTGGGTGTCACTCAACAAGGGAATGTTCGAGTCGGACCAACGTGTCAAGGAACAGCACTACAGAGACGCCCTCAGCCACGCACGCGCGTCGGGCGACTCGTCACTCGAGTTCGCCACGCTCGCCTATCTCGGTGCGAGCCTCGTCCACAACGACCGCGTCGATGAGGGCATGTTGCTCCTCGACGAGGCCTTGGCGGCCGTGGCCGGACGCGATGTCGATGACTTCACCGTGGTCGAGGAGATCTTCTGCCAACTCTTCGCAGCGTGCGAGTATTCGCATGATGTGGACCGGGCCGATCAGTGGATCCGAGTCGGCGAAGACATCGCCGCCCGCCGAAAACTGCCCGCCGTGGCAGCGTTCTGTCGCACGCACTACGGCGGGTTGCTCACCGCTGCCGGTCGATGGGGCGAGGCAGACGCGGCGCTGAGCGACGCCGTGCGGATCTGGGGTCTCGGGCACAGCTCGCTTCGTCCCGGTGCCCTCGTTCGGCTGGCCGAACTGCGTGTTCGACAGGGCCGCTTCGAGGAAGCCGAACAACTGTTGCACGGTCTCGACGGCGACCCTGAGGCAGCGCGACCGCTTGCGGTCACGCATCTCGAACGCGGTGAGTCGGACCTCGCTGTCGGTGTGCTCACTCGGGCGTTGAACGAGATCGATCCAACCAGCGTCGCCGCCGGGCCATTGTGGGCGGCGCTCGTCGACGCCCACCTCGCGAGGGGCGACCATCAGGCAGCCGCGGTCGCGGTTGACCGGCTGGTCGGCTGCGCGAACAGACACCCCGGGTTCTATCTACACGCAACCGCTGCGATGGCCCGTGGTCGGCTCTGCCTGGCCGAAACGACGGGCGACCCCTGTGGTTGCCTGCGCGAAGCGCTCTCGGGTTTCACCAAGGCAAGGGCGCCGATGGAGCTCGCCCAAGCCCACTTCGAGTTGGCAAGGGCGCTGGCAACCGAGCAACCCGACGGGGCTCTCGCCGAGGCGCGAGCCGCCTTCGAGGGCTTTCAGCGTCTTCCGGCAGCTCGCCAAGCGGACGCCGTCGGGGCGCTGATGCGGTCGCTGGGATCACGTGAGCGCCCGACGCAGCGGACCTCCGGGGTGCTCACCAAACGCGAGGCCGAAGTTCTCGAGCTACTCGGATACGGCCTCACGAACCCCGAGATCGCGGTGCGCCTCTACATCAGCCGCAAGACCGTCGAGCATCACGTCAGCCGGCTGCTGGCGAAGTTGGGGCTGAGGAGCCGCGCCGAAGCGGCCGTCTACGCAACGAAGGCAAAACCAGCCGGCATGTAGGTGACCTCCCCGATGTGCCCCATCGTCACAGTCGTCATGGTGGAGCGATCGACGAGATGAACCTGGAGGTTCAAGATGCCTGATCCATACGACGCGATCGTTGTCGGCGCGCGATGCGCCGGATCACCCACGGCGATGCTGCTCGCACGCAAGGGCTACCGGGTGCTGGTCCTCGACCGATCGACGTTCCCCAGCGACACGGTCTCCACCCATTTCATCCATGCACCGGGAGTGGACGCGCTGAGGCGATGGGGCATCCTCGACAAGATCGTCGCTACCGGCTGCCCCCCGGTCGACACCTACTCGTTCGACTTCGGGCCGATCACCATCTCGGGCACACCCCTCCCCGCCGGCGGGAGTTCCACGGCCTACGCCCCGCGCCGCACCGTGCTCGACACCTTGCTCGTCGACGCCGCCAGCGCGGCCGGTGCCGAAGTACGCGAACGATTCACCGTTGAGGAGATTGTGATCGAGGACGGCAACGTCACAGGCATCCGAGGGCGTGGCCGTGACGGCACAACCGTCACCGAGCATGCCCGCGTTGTGATCGGTGCCGACGGCGCCAACTCCCGAGTCGCGAGAGCCGTGAAGCCTACGCAGTACAACGACAAACCGATCCTGCAAGCCGGCTACTACAGCTACTTCACGGACTTGCCGGTAAGCGGCTTCGAGATCACCATCCGTCCCGATCGCGGTTGGGCCGCGCTACCGACAAACGATGGCCTCACCCTGGTGGTGCTGGGCTGGCCCTACGCCGAGCACACCGCGTTCAAGGCCGACGTGGAAGGCAATTTCCTCAGGACCCTTGAGATGTCACCGGCCTTCGCCGAACGAGTTCGATCAGCGACTCGAGTCGATCGCTTCCACGGCAGCCCGGTCCCCAACTTCTTCCGCAAGCCCTACGGGCCAGGGTGGACCCTCGTCGGCGATGCCGGCTACGTCAAGGATCCGATCACCGCGCAAGGGATCAGCAACGCATTCCGCGATGCCGAACTGTGCGCCGCAGCCCTCGACGCAACGTTCACGGATCGACACTCCTTCGACGACGCCATGGCGAGCTACCAGACTGACCGCGACACCCACTCCATGCCCATGTACGAGTTCACCACGCAACTCGCCACCCTCGAACCGCCACCCCCCGACCTGCAACAACTGCTCAGCGGCATCCACGGCAACCAACCCGCGATGGACGCTTTCGTCAGCATCACCGCCGGAACCCTCTCCCCCATCGAGTTCTTCGACCCCGCCAACCTCTCAGCCCTCATGACGTCACCGGCCATGATCCCCTGACGCACGTTTCACCCAGCCCACCCCTATCACCGTCTTGAAGGAGACCCCGATGCCTCAGTTCGTACAGATCATGCGGTTCCGAACCGCCGACTTCGACACCCTGAACACGCTCACCGAGCAGTACCGATCCGACACCGCCGGACGATCGACCTACACCAGCGAGATCCTCGGACGCGACCTCGACACCGACGAGTACGTCGTCATCGTGACGTTCCCATCCAAGCAAGCTGCCGACATCAACAACGCGCTTCCCGAAACCGCGGCGATGGCCGAGAAAATGGGTGGCCTGACAACCGAGGGCCCGACGTTCTCGAACATCGAGGTCATCGACCTACCGTCCCCACCTGCGTAGCCCGTCGGAACCGGCGGGGCGCCACCCCAAACCACGGGCCGCCCCGAAGGCGCAACCGCGAGGCGTTCAATCGCTTCGCGGTGCCGCCTGTTGAGCGCCGGGAGGTGTTCAGGTCGGTCGAGGCCGTGGGCTCATAGCCAACCCGTGATCGCCTCGAACAAGGGGTCGGGTCTTCGATCCATGAAAAGTGACCACTTCGCTCGAACACGACGACGTCGGCGTGCGGCAGGTGAGATGCGATTCGGTCGGCCTGCGGCCAGGACCCTCGGCGTCGCCGCAGCTCAGTAGGAGCGATCGGTGGACTCGCTCACCTCGTTGCCCAACGGCGTGCTGATCGCGAGCATCGTGCGACGCGCTTGTCCCTTGGGACGAGCACGACCACGTCGTCCAGCCCGCCGCTCGGGCCTTCGCGCAAGATCGAGGATTCGAGGGCCGCGAGCGCTCGCCAGTTCTGGCGTGGCCAGCGGGCCCTAGCATTGCGCTCGATGCCGCCGAGTTCGCAGAACCCGACGCGCCAGATCGTCGGTCGCGGCGCGCAGCTCGCTGTCGTGCGACCGCGCACGTCGCAGATCTCGACCGGTCGCGCGGTGGACTGGTGCTGCTGACGGGCGAGCCCGGTATTGGCAAGACACGGCTCGCCGAAGAGATCGTTTGGCTTGGCCGCGAGCGAGGCGTTCGGCCGGCCTGGGCAGCGGCGTGGCAGGGGGAGGGCGCGCCGCCGTTGTGGCCGTGGGTGCAGGTGCTCCGCCAGCTTGCCGGGTCAGAAGACACGTTGGCCCAGTTCGTTACGAAATCGCCAGGGGCCTCGCCTGCCGCTCGTTTCGCGCAGAGCGAGGCGGTTGCCAACATCATCCGGGCTCAGGCGATGAGCGGTCCGATCGTGGTCGTCATCGACGATCTGCAATGGGCCGACTCTGCGACGATTCGGGTTCTCGCTGCGGTCGTTGCCCAGCTGCGGGACGTGGGGTGTCTGTTCGTCGGAACGTACCGACCGGCCGAACTCGCGGGTGAGCATGTCGCAGAGCTGGCCCGGGTGGGCGTCACGCTGGCGGTCCCGTCGCTGTCCGGCGACGAAGCGGTTGAGCTCCTGACCATCGCTGTTGGATCGACGGTTTCGGCGGCGGGTCGCGATTCGATCATCGAGCGAAGCGGTGGGAACCCGCTCTTCGTGTGGGAGTTCGGCCAGCTGATGGCTCAGTCGGGACGATTCGATGTCGCCCCGGCGGCTGTGCCACTGGCGGTGGCTGCAGTGATCGGGCGGCGTTTGGCGCGGTTACCCGAAGATGCCGTCGCGTTGCTTCGGGCTGGTGCGTTGGCGAGGAACCCGTTTACCGCCGATGTCGTCGCGGGGATCACGCATGTGGCGTTCGAGCGAAGCGATCGCCGGTCTCACGATGGCGGCGGCCGTGGGGCTGATCGCCCACGAGGATCCCGCGAATGGGTACTGGTTCAGTCACGATCTCGTTCGCGATGTCGTCCTCGATGGCATCGATCCTGTGCGTCGCGCTGAACTGCACCTCGGTGCCGCTTCTGCGTTCGAGGAGAGGCTGACGGTCGACGATTCGTTCCACGCCGTGGTCGCCGATCACCTGGAACAGGCCGGTCCGATCCACGCCGAAGCCGCCGCCGCCCATTGGGAACTTGCGGCGCGGCGGGCCCGGCGGGTCTTGGCTTTCGACGAAGCTGCCCTCTGCTTCGCGCGCGTGCGGCGCGCAACTGTTCGGGGGACAGTCACCGTGTCGCCGTTCTGCTGGTCGAAGAGGGCGAGGCGCTCCTTCTTGCTGGCGAGTTGGAGAATGCTCGGGCGCGGTTCTTGGCGGGCGCGAAGCTCGCCCGGAGCATCGCCGAGCCCGAACTGCTCGCCCGATCGGTTCTCGGTATGGGAGCGGGCGCAGTGGCGTGGGAAGTCCCGATCGCGAGCGACGAGCAGGCGTCATTAGTCGCCGACGCTCTGGAGCGGCTGCCCGACGACGCGCACCGCGTTGCGGTCGATGCTGTTGGCCCGACTCTCTGTCGCAGCGGCGACGCCCGAGACGGTGTCCATCTCCCGTCACCGTGCCACGGAAGCACTTGAGCTGGCACGTAGCACAGCCGATCCTGCGTTGGTCGCGCAGGCCCTCGCGGCGCTGAACGACGCCTACGCGGGGCCGGCCTACACGATGACCCGGCGCGACAACGCCGACACGATCGTCGAGCTGGCCGTCGTCGCCGGAGACCGGGTACTGGAGCTGTTGGGCTATCGATACCGGATCGTTGCAGATCTCGAGGTCGGCGACATCGCCGCTGTCGACCGCAACATCGCCGCGTTCACTCGCCTCGCCGAACAGCTCCGCCAACCACTGGTGAGTTGGTACGTGCCCTTGTTCCGCGGAATGCGAGCGCTGCTCCGCGGGGACCTCGACGGCGCCGAGCGCTGGTGCAGCGACGTCGCGTTGGCAGCCGAGGCCACGGCAAGCCACAACGCGGCGATGATGGCGGCGACTCTGGCGCTAGGAATCGACGCCTCACGGGGCAGGACCCCCGACCCGGCTGCCCTTGAGGGTCTGTTTGAAGTCGATCCGGCCGAGTGGGCAAGCTACGCCGCGGGCCTGGCCTTGGTGCGCTGGCTGGTCGGCGACCGCGATCGGGCCCGGCACTTGCTCAAGCTCCACGCCGACAACGGATTCAACCGCCTCGGCGAAGACGGCGAGCAACTCACAACGCTGCTCATGTTCGGCCGGGTCGCCACGGGCCTCGAAGAAGCCGCTCCCTGCGAGGCGTTGTACGACGCTTCTCCTACCCCATGCCGGTCTCTGGGCTGTAGACGGGATCGCCGGCTGTTGCTGGGGGCCGATCGAACTCGAGTTGGGTCGGCTCGCGCTGGCCCTCGGTCGGCGAGCCGACGCCCTCGAGCACCTCGGCCGCGCCCGTGTCAGCGCCGACCAGGTCGGTGCCCCGCTCATCAGCGCCGAGGTCGCATCGCTCGCACAGCAATACGGGCGTCTCGACGCGACACCGAAGGTGGCCGAAGTTGGAGCACCTGAACGAAATCGCTTTCGCCGAGATGGGCAGTTCTGGACGCTGTCGTATCGAGACCGGACCGTTCGCATGAAGGATGCAAAGGGGTTACAGGACCTCGCGAAACTCATCTCGTCGCCCGGTCACGAGATTCATGTGCTCGACCTCGCGGGAAGCCGCTCAGGTTCTACGCCAGATGGGTTGGGTCGGTCAGGCGATCTGGGTGACATGCTCGACGCCCGGGCGCGGGCCGAGTATCGGCGCCGTCTCGCCGAGCTCGACGACGACGTGGCCGACGCCGAGCACTTCGCCGACCTTGGCCGTGCCGAAAAGGCCCGAGCCGAGCGTGACTTCATCGCTGCGGAACTCGCAGCCGCGCTCGGCCTCGGCGGGCGTCCTCGGCGTACCGGCGACCCCGCCGAACGAGCCCGCAAAGCCGTCGCCGGCCGCATACGACTCACGATCGGGCGCATCGACCAGGAAGCTCCCGATCTCGCCAGGCACCTCGCCAACGCCGTACACACGGGTACCTTCTGCGTCTACCGGCCCGAGGTTCCGATCGATTGGATGGTGTAGCGGCGCGATCTGGCATTGCCACACCACATGTAGCGCCGACAGGGGACCACCGCACCCAAAGGAGTAGCCGTGACCGTCACCGCAACCACCGCAACCACCGCAACCGAACTCGAGACCCAGATCGGCGCGTACGCCGAACGACTCTTCGGGACTGGCCTCGCTGCCCTCGAAGCCATCACCATCAGCCTGGGTCGCGAACTCGGGCTCTACAACCATCTGACCGACGACGGCGGCGTGACCGCGGCAGAGCTGGCAACGGCGGCCGGCATCGACGCCCGTTACGCGCAGGAATGGCTCGAGCAACAGGCCGCGGCCGGATTGATCGACGTCACAGCCGCAAGTGCAGACGCAAGCCAGCGTCGGTTCGGGCTCTCAATCGCCGCCCAGGAGTGCCTGCTCCGTCCCGACAGCCTGGCGTCGGTAGGCCCGCTCTTCGATCTCCTCCCAGCGGTCAACCGTGTCTATCCGGCCACCATCGTCAACGCGTACCGCACCGGCAGCGGAATCCCCTACGCCGACTACGCCCTCCACGATGCGCAAGGCGACTTCAACCGGCCCGCGTACGTGAACCTTCTAGCGTCCGAGTGGCTCTCACGGATCCCCGGGCTCACCAAGCGTCTCCAGGCACCCGGCGCCAGCGCGGCGGAGATCGGCTGCGGTGAGGGCTGGGCGGCGATCTCATTGGCCAAGGCGTTCCCTGAGATCCGCGTCGACGGGTACGACAACGACGACGCGTCCATCGCCGCGGCACGCAAGCACGCCGCCGAAGCCGGTGTCGGGGACCGGGCCCGCTTCGAGGTCATCGATGTCACCGGCGACCTGCCGGCAACGATCACGTCCGGTTCCTACGACCTCGTCATGGCCTTCGAGATGATCCACGACTTGGCCCGACCCGTCGAGGCACTCACGACCATGCGCCGACTCGGCAAGCCCGACGCGGTTCATCTGGTCATGGACGAGAAGGTCGCCGAAGCCTTCGAAGCGCCGACCGAGAATCCCATCGAGCGACTCATGTACGCGGCCAGCGTCTTGCACTGCCTGCCTGTAGGGCGTGCCGACACGCCCTCCGCCGCGACCGGCACGGTCATGCGCCCCGCCACGTTCGCGGGCTACGCCGGGCGCGCTGGCTTCGCGACGGTCAACGTCCTCCCGATCGAACACGACCTCTTCCGCTTCTACCACCTCGCCCCTTGAGCAGAGGACAGTCGCGCCGCCGCAGAGACCTCCGGTTGGTGAAGCGCGGTCAGGTGGCGGCGTCCTGTGCAATTGCTGCCTCGCTCTCGGCGAGCAGGTCTGTCGGGCTGAACTGGATGAACTCCGTTCCGGCCTCAGCTGCCGGGGTGTGTCCGGGCGGCACGTAGAACGCGTCGCCTGTTTCGAACACTTCCTCGTGGTCGGCGAACCGGACCGTCATCCTGCCGGCGGTCATGACACCCCAGTAACGCTTCGACCCGCCACACCGGCAACCTCTCAACCTCCGGCTCCGGGGTATGGCCGGCGAGGCCGAGCAGGCACCGCGGCCGACTGCATCGCCAACACACCGGGGTACCCCGCATCGATCGCCCGGGCGGCGCGCAGCTCGATGTGCCGATCGCCCGCCGAGTACCGCCCGGCCCGCGCCGCGGGAGCGAACTCCCACACGCCACGAGTCCTCAACGGCAACAACCAGCCGAGACGACGCAACTCATAGCCCAACGTCGCACCCGAGATCGACAACCCCGACGAGCGGCTAAGCCCCTCGAGATCGGGGACCGTCACTGTCGCCCGCGGCTGTTCCAGCTCCAGAGCCTCGACCACACTGGCAAGCCGAGAAGGCACCGACCGACCGATGCGCTGCGGCAACATCGGAGGTGCGATCGCGACGGTGCGCTCTCACTCGAGCGCGGTGCCACGACCGGCCTTCACCGACGCCCACCACCGACCAGACGCTTGGGCAGCGCGGGGCTGTGCTCGAGGGCACCGGTGCCGCCAACGGTAGTGGCGGCGACGGCGACCTCGTGCCCGCTGGGGTAGAGGGAGGTTCGCGGGTGGGGTACGGGGTGCGAGACTTCCTCGGGTGGGGGACAGCGAACTCGACCAGCTTCGTCGCATCGTCTTGGCGTTGCCAGAGGTGGACGAGCGTTTGAGTCATGGGGCGAGGTGCTTCTTCGTCGCGGGCAGGCGGGCCCTGTGCTACTTCCACGACCATCACAACGACGATCGGGTCTCTGTGTGGTGCCCGGCCCCACCCGGCGCCGTGGACAGTCGCGTTGAGGCCGAGCCGCACCGATTCTTCAGGCCCCCCACTTCTGCGAGCGGCACGTTCTCTAGTTGGCTCGGGATCTACCTCGACGTGGTTCCTCACAACGAGGTCGACTGGGACGAGATCGACTGGGACGAGATCGCCGACATCATCGAGCAGGCGTTTCGCTGCGTGGCCCCGAAGCGACTCATCGCCCGACTGTGACACGCCCGCCGCGCTCTATTTGAGATTCTGCTAAATTGCGTCTCCACTGAACCTGAGGAGCGTGCATGGATCCGATCGAGCTGTATCGGCGAGCGGCTGCGAACGCGGCGCAGGTGCTCGAGCAGGTCATGCCGGAGCAGTTGACGTGGGCGACGCCGTGTTCGGAATGGTCGGTTCAGGACCTTGTCGACCACATGACGGGCAGCACGGAATACCTGAACGCCGCGCTTGCCGGCCGGATACCCGCCCCGCCGGCCGTCTGCGTCGCCGGCCTCTTCACAGCGGGCGCCGCTCAAGTGGTCACTGGACTCGCGGCGCCGGGTGCGTTGGAGCGGATGTGCATGTCGCCGCTGGGGTTCGAGTGGTCGATCGGTCAGGCGGTGATGGGCACCATCATGGACACGCTGATCCACACCTGGGATCTGGCGACGGCCATCGGCTTGCCCGTCGTGCTCGATGCCGAACTCGTGTCGATGTGCGTCGACATGTTTCTGCCCGACATGCCCGAGCGTGGCCGGGAAGGCGGCATCGTCGGGCCGGCGGTCGCCGTCGCTGACGATGCACCGGCCCACGTCCGGCTGCTCGGAGCGATGGGGCGCCGCGCGTGAGTCCGTTGGAGGACTCGCTACGGGCGCTCGCACACCCAGGCCGGCGAGCGATGCTCGAGCTGGTCTTCGATCGCGAACGACCCGCGACCGAACTGGCCGACGCTGCGGGGCTCTCGAAGTCTGCGGCGAGCCAGCACCTGAAGCTGTTGCGCGACGCCGGACTCGTGAACGTGCGGGTCGATGCGAACCGTCGTCTCTACCGCGCCGATCTCGAGCGGGTGGCTGAGGTCGCGGCGCGCCTCGACGAGTTCTGGGCATCACCGCTCGCCAAGCTCAAAGCTGCCGCCGAGGCCGACCACGCCCGAGCTCGCCAGCGGCGCGGACACGGAAATCGTCGTGAAGCTCGTCGTCCAGGAGCTCACCATCGCCGCGCCGCCGCCGGTCGTGTTCGCGTTCCTCGTCGATCCCGAACGGTTCGTGGAGTGGATGGCCGACACCGCCATCCTCGAACCCGTCCCGGGCGGTGAGATCCGCTGGACGCACGTCAACGGCGACACGTGTTCGGGCACCTACGTCGAGATCGTCCCCGACCGGCGCGTCGTGTTCACCTACGGCTGGGAACGTTCCGAGGTCGAGATCCCACCCGGGTCGACCACCGTCGAGATCGACCTCCACGCCGAAGGCACCGACGCCACGCGACTCCGACTCGTGCACCGCGGCCTCGACGACCTGGCAGCCGACGCCCACCACGGTGGCTGGACCCACTACCTCGCCCGCCTGCGTGGGGCATCGGAAGGCCGACCACCCGGGCCCGACCCGTTCGTCGACCAGCGGGTACCGACGCCAGGGGAGCTTCGACGATGACCGATCTCGCCGCCCACGAGGCCCGGTTCTGGGCACTCGCCGAACCACTGCTGGCTGAACGGCCGAGCGTGACCCGCTCGACGATGATGGGACTCCCGTGCCTGCGCGTCGACGGCGCGTTCTTCGCCTCGTGGGACCGCAAGACCGGAGCGTTGTTGGTGAAGCTCCCCGAGGCCCGCGTTGACGAGCTCGTCGAAAGCGGGCGAGCGGAATCGTTCGCGCCAGCAGGACGCCGATTCCGAGAATGGGCCGCCGTCCCCACAGGTCGCAGCCGATCATGGCGCGCCCTGCTCGACCAGGCCTACGAACACGTATCGAGCCTTCCCCCCACCGCAAAGAAGCCGAAGCGCCGATGACCGAGTTCGCAGGCTTCAGGTCGGCGGCCTGGGCGTTCCTCGACGCGCTGGCCGCGGACAACACGAAGGCGAACTTCGACGCCCACCGCGACATCTACCAGCGCGAGATCGCCTCACCGTCGAAGCAACTCGTCGACGCGCTCGGCGACGCTTTGGTGGGACGAGTCCATCCGGGCTTGCGCGGCGATCCGAGGATCGGCCGCTCGCTGTTCCGCATCAACCGCGATGTCCGTTTCGCCGCCGACAAGACGCCCTACAAGACGCACATCGACTTCCTCTTCTGGATCGGCGAGAACGACCCCCGGTCCAGCCCAGCGGCGATCATGCGCATCACCGCCAGCACCGTGTTGCTCGGCGCAGGGCGAATCGGCCTCCGCGGCCACCAACTCGATCGGTATCGATCCGCGGTCACAGACCCCGAGGACGGCACCCGACTCCGCGAGATCGTCGACCAACTCGTCACCCGCGGCGCCGACCTCAGCGACCCCGACCGGTTACGAGCACCGCGCCCCCACCCCGAGGGCCACCCCAACGGCGATCTCCTGCGACGCGACGGCTTCCACCTGAGCCACACCCAACCCCACCCCGACACCATCGCCGACGCCACGTTCGTCGCGTGGTGCTGCGACCAGCTCGCCTGCTACGCCCCGCTACTCGACTGGTTCACACGCACCGACGAGCCGACGTCACGGGGTTGACAGCCTTGAGACGCCGCTTGTACTTTCCTTCTCAGTTAATTAACTACCCGGAGAAGTAGGGGGAGGGCGATGACGCTGACCGTCGCAGAAGAGACGGCTGGATGCGACGTTCGCCGCGCTTGCGAATTCGACGCGGCGTGCCATCCTCGCTCGTCTCGCACAAGGCGAAGCGAACGTCAACGAACTCGCCGAACCATTCGACATGACGCTGCCCGCCATCTCCAAGCACATCAAGGTGCTCGAGCGCGCCGGGCTCGTGATCAAGGGCCAGCATGCTCAGTACCGGCCGTGTGCCCTCGATGCGACCCGCCTCGAAGAGATCGCCGCGTGGACGGAGCAGTACCGCCCCGTGTGGGAAGCCCGATTCGACCGGATGGACGACTACCTCGCGCAACTCCGCCCGACACGCAAAGCAGGCCACGACCATGACTGACGCCAACACACCCCGACCCGCCGTCCGGATCGAACGCACCTTCGATGCGCCGATCGAGCTCCTCTGGCAGATGTGGACCACGCCCGAACACTTCCAAGCGTGGTATGGCCCGCCGGGTGCGAACGTCGTCGTCGAGAAGATGGACGTGCGTGTGGGTGGCCGGCGTCTCGTTGGCATGGAAGTCGTGACACCCAACGGCACGATGAAGATGTGGTTCGCCGGCGAGCACCTCGAGATCATCGAGAACCGGCGCCTCGTCTACACCGAATCCGTGGCCGACCAGACAGGCGCCGTCCGGTCGGCCGCCGACATGGGCATGCCACCCGGCCACCCGACGACCACCGAGATCACCGTCGAACTCGAACTGGTCGACGGTCGCACCAAAATGGTCATGATCCACGCCGGCATCCCCGAAGACTCCCCCGGTGCCACCGGCTGGGCCATGGCCTTCGACAAGCTCGCCGCTCACATCGAAGCGACTCTGCCGAAATAGCTCCGTGTTAGCCCGTACGAGCTCAGCCCTCCCCATCAGGACGGCACGACCACCCCCCGGTACCGGCAGATGGCCTTCGGTGTCACGTTTGAAGCCGACGCTGGCCGCACGGATGACCACGGAATCGGGCTCCGACCACGCCGCTTCCAGGGCTCGGACCTCTCGAATTCGGTCCGGGTTGTGCCAGACGGCCAGATCGTCGAGGCCGGTCGGGTTCGGCGGTGACTCCTCGACCTCCGCGTGACGAGCGCCCGAGGCGGATTCCCGCGCCTACCGCGCGGTGCGAGCGGGTCGAGCCGAGGCGTCGATCGGGTTCGCGCGGAACCCGCGGGCGGATCGTTCGACAGGCGAGAACGTCGAACAGTCGTATACAGCGTGAGTTGGCTATGCGAACTTTGTATAGATGACCTGCATGGGTTGGCTGCCAGATGTCGCCGTCGTCGTCGGTGCGCTCTGAAGGGGCGGTCTGAACCTTGCCGCCTTCGTTGAGCACCGCGCCAAACTATGTGGCACGCCGGAGCCGAAGCTCACGGGCTCGCCCACCACCACACCGACATCCACACCACCAGCAACGACAGGCACGCGCTCATCGTGCTCAGCCGGTCAGGCGGAGCGCTGCCGGCCGTCCACACGGTGCTGGTCGTTCGACAGGGTGGTCAACTCTGCGGGTTCGGGGTTGGGGCCTGCTTGCAGGTGCCGCGGTTGCCTCGTCCGCTGGTGGCGAACAGAGCGCGCCGGATGGCGGCACGGCTCCCGTCGATGTGCAGCAGCGCCAGCGCGCTCGAGGTCCCCGAGCGTCAACGTCCGGGTTGCGAGGGCAAGCACCGCGTCCGGTTCGCCTGTCAACGTGGAGTGGGGCTCGACGAGGTCGCCGGGCGAGACGGTCAGACCGCTGCTGTCCCGGGTCACGCCGACGGGCTGGTCGCCACACCTGATCGTCACCCGCGTGGGTCGAGCGGAAGGAGATCCAACGAGCACGGAGCGGAGGGCGACGACGAGCCAGCGGGGACGGAAGGCATCGTCGCCCGGACCCGAGAGCATCCACGTCGTCCCCCAGCGCACCAGGGCAAAGATGACCTGGTCGAGGTTCGCCCCGAGCGGTGTCAGCTCATAGAGGACCGCGGCAGAGCCGTCATCAGCGAGGCGGCGCTGCACGAGACCGTCCGTTTCGAGCTGGCGCAGCCGTTGAGCAAGGAGATTCGTCGCGACCCCGGGAAGCCCGTCCTGCAGTTCCCGGTACCGCGCTGGCGCCACGAGCAGCTCACGGATGATGAGCAGCGTCCAACGGTCACCAACATGGTCGAGGCTCCGGGCAAGCCCGCAGAACTGACCGTACGTTCGATCCATCACTTGACAATATCAACCTCACTAGAAACAATCAAACAGATGGACGGCCACAGCAAGTCATCCTCGGAGATCGTTGACGTCGGCCGGGACCGCCACTTCTCTCTCTTCGACAACGGGGACGGTGAGACCTCGCTCCTGCTCCTGCACGGCATCCCGGGCCATCGCGGGGCGTGGGACCAGGTCGTCGATCGTCTGCCTGCGGGCCACCGCGTGCTGGTGCCGGATCTGTTGGGCTTCGGCGGCAGTTCGCGGCCAACCCCGGGAGCCGCGCTGCACGCCGCCGCGCAGGCTGAAGCACTCGTCGCGCTCCTCGACCGGTTACGAATCCCGCGAGTGATCGTGGTCGGACACGACTTCGGTGGACCCGTCGCGCTCTGGATGACCCGGATCCGGCCCGGTCTCGTGACGCATCTCGGACTGGCAGCATCCAACGCCATGCCCGATACGCCGATCCCCTTCCCGCTCAATCTCCTGAAGGCCCCGATCCTCGGTGGAATCGTCGAGCGCGCCACGATGTCACCCACCGCCCTGCGGATGATGATCGGACGCGGCACCGGTCGACCCAAGGTGAACATCGACCGCCGTGCCTACGTCGGCGACCGCCGACAGGCCCGAGCAACCCGATCCATCTTCGCGATGTCGCTGCGCAACCTTCACGAGCTCTACACACCAACCATGGATGCGCTGCACGCACTCGACATCCCGACCTTTGTGGCATGGGGCGACCGTGATCCCTTCTTCGCCGTCGAGGAAGGCCAACGCGTCGCCGACGCCGTCGCCGGTGCCAGCTTCACCGTGTTCGAAGGAGCGGGACACTTCCTGCCCGAGGAGCGACCCCAAGAGCTGGCGGACCTCATCGCCAAACTCACGAGAGGCCGGAACGACCCATGAAAGAGCCCAATCAGATTCGTCCCCAACGACTCGCCGACTACCTCGAGGTTCAGACCCGGGCCGTCTTCCAAGCCGGCATGAACTGGCGGGTCATCGAGGCCAAGTGGCCGGGCTTCGTCGAAGCGTTCCACCGCTTCGACCCCGACACATCGCAAAGTCGAACTCGGCACCTGCGGCCGCGCCTACGCCACCCCTTGCCACCACGAACACGCCTGCATCCGCTGCCCCCTGCTGCGACCCGACCCCGCCCAGCTGCCACGCCTCGCCGAGATTCACGCCAACCTGGTCGCCCAACTCGCCGAAGGACACGAACGGGGTGGGCCGGCGAGGTCGACGGCCTCGAAATCAGCCTCGCCATCGCCGACCACAAGCTTGAACAGATGCGCCGCAGCACACCACCCGGAGCCCATCCGATCGTCCGCCTGGCTTCACCGACCGTGCGACAGGCAACGCAGGCCGCTCACCCGACATCGAAACCAGTTGACGTCTGACCACGAGCCTGCGGGAGATGCGTCGGCGGTCTCTACAATGGTGGTCGGTGAGCCGGGAAGTCTGGTCGGCACTTGTTTTGTCGACCTCCCCTGGAGTGCCCAATGGCCCTACGCCCGAGCAGTGCTCGTCCAACGTTCCTGCACAGCGACCGCAGACTCGCCCGCGCGGCGCAACCGTTCGTCCGGTTCCTGCACATCGAAGCGGCCGGTGGCATCCTGCTCGTCGCCGCCACGATCGTTGCGCTGGTGTGGGCCAACTCGCCGTGGGATGCGAGCTATCAGACGCTGTGGTCGACGAACATCCGCCTCGAGGTTGGCTCCTACGTGTTCGAGGAGGACTTCGCCCACCTGGTCAACGATCTGTTGATGGCGGTCTTCTTCTTCGTCGTCGGGATGGAGATCAAGCGAGAACTCGTCGTTGGTGAGCTCCGCGACCGCCGCTCGGTTGCACTCCCGGCGATGGCCGCCCTTGGCGGGATGGTCGTCCCGGCGGTCATCTACACGGCGTTCAACGTCGGCGGTGACGGCGCCGCTGGGTGGGGGATCCCGATGGCCACCGACATCGCGTTCGCGCTCGGCGTCGTCGCCCTCCTCGGCAGCCGAGTGCCGGTCTCGGTCAAGGTGCTGCTGTTGTCACTTGCGATCATCGATGACATCGGCGCGATCACCGTGATCGCCGTGTTCTACACCGACGACCTCGAGCCCGTCTTCCTCCTCGTCGGACTCGGACTCGCCGTGCTTGTCGCCACCGTCCACCGAGCCGATGTGATCTACACCCCGCTGCTCATAGCGTTGGGCCTAGGGCTCTGGCTGGCGGTCTTCGAGTCCGGCGTCCACGCGACCATCGCCGGGGTGATCATCGGACTGCTCACCCCAGCACGTCCAATGCAGACCGAACTTGAAACAGCACAAGTGGTCGACGTCCTCGACAACACCGACGTCAACGCCAACGACGTCCGTGCCACCGCCACACTCATCAAAGGATCAGTGTCCGCCTGCGACCGGCTCATCGACACCCTCCACCCGTGGACCAGTTACGTCATCGTCCCCGTGTTCGCGCTGGCCAACGCTGGCATCGCCCTGTCCGGCGACACCATCACCAACCCTTCAGCCGTGCTCACCGGAGTCGCAGTCGCGCTCGTCGTCGGCAAACTCGTCGGCGTCGCATCGTTCAGCTGGCTCGCCGTGCGACTCGGTCTCGGACGACTCCCCAACGGCGCACGATGGGGCCACATCATCGGCGTCGGCGCGATCGCCGGTATCGGATTCACCGTCTCGCTGTTCATCACCGGACTCGCCTTCGACACCACCGATCTCCAAGCCGAAGCCAAGATCGGCATCCTCGCCGCCTCGCTGATCGCAGCCCTCAGCGGGGCCGCCATCTTCATCATCGTCGGTCGTCGCGTACTCGGCCCCAACTCAAACCCAGAGCTCGACACGATCCTGCCCACGGGGGAGGACACCCCGGGTCAATGATGATCTGACCCGAGGAGCGATGGCCTGACCTTCTCACCGCGTCCCGGCCGGATCGAATGGCCGAAAGGACCGTGCCCCGCGCGGTCTGCGTCGTCAGCCAACGACCGTGGTGCGGGTGCCGTGTCGTGGACGGCACCGCTGTCGATGTCAAGGGTCGCTGCAAGCCTCCGCTGCGCTCCGGGCTTCGCTCGCCCTCCGGGCACCCCTTGACTCCGCCCCCGTCACCGTCCCGATGACCCCCTTACGGTGGCCCCAACGCAGGAACGTGAACCCCAAGAAGTGTCGTGTTTGACAGCCTGGATGCCGACTGCCGGACAAGAGCTTGTGGAGTTAGGAAGATGACGACGCAACGACGAGGGGCCTTGATCACAGGACTAGCCGCGGTCGGGGTTCTGACAGTCCAGGAGCTGGCGATCGCACCCCGATTCGGCGGTCACCCGGGTGTCTTTCTGCTGATGTATGTCGGCATCCTCGGGAGCCTCTACACGGCTGGGCTGTCGGTGGGCCGGGCCCTCGGGAAGCGCGCCCTCTCGGTTGGGCACAAGACCGGTGCGTCGATCGAGACGAATCGCTCCCCTGTCGTCGTGTGGGTGCGTAATCTGACGATGCTGGGAGTTGGGCTCGCCGCAGTCGTGGTCGGCTTCTACTTCGCGACCGCGTCGTCGACGGAGGTTCGTGTCGGGTATCTCGGGGACCGACACCGCTGTGGGTCGCCCCTGTATCCGAACACGACCGGGTGCGGGTCGGTCGCGGCCACGAGAACCGGGGACTTCTCATGGCCACCAGCGGGGACTTCAACTTGGCCGTTGACACCCTGGGTGAGTGCCGTGCTGATCACTGGTCTCAGCGCTGTGGTGGGGCTGGTCTTGGCTGTCAGCTGGATCTTCTTGGTGCTCGGCTTCATCATGAGCCAGTGATCTCCGCAGTCACGCTCAACGAACCCGGCGCGGCGGTGTGAACCCGTCGGTCTCTCAGGCAAGCGACCACGCTATGTGCTCGCTGGTGCTCGGGGTCGGAAGTCGTGGAACTTGTCGGAGCGCAGGCCCGGGCACCAGCGACTTCGACGCGTTGTACAGTCAGGCGGCGCCGCACCCGGTGGCGCCGCTGTTCGATGACGCGTTTGGGCCTGCCGCTGGTTCAGGTTGGTTGGTGGAGCCGGACGGTGTTGGCGAGGCGGTTTTGGAGGAGGTCGGCTGCTTGGCGGACCGTTTCGGTCACGACGTCGCCGGCCCATGGCAGATCGTTGATCCGCCCTGCGGCCTGGCTGCTCCACAACGGCAGGTGATCGGCGTCCTCGGCTTGTTCGGCCGCGGCGCGGATATCAGCGGTGAGCAGTACCTGCGACGGAAATGGGAGGGCTGGCACGCCGCTGCGTTGAAAGGCGTCGGTGAGCTCGTTGTGAAGGGCGCGGGCGTAGCGGCCGGTGAGGGCATCGGTGACGACGGTGCTCTCGCCTCGTTCTTCCAGGATCCGCTTCTTGTGGGCGTCGGGCGCGGTCGATTCTCGGGTGGCGAGAAACCTTGAACCCATCAGTACCCCTGCGGCGCCGAGCGCAAGGGCGGCGAGCAGGCCCCTGCCGTCGATGATCCCGCCCGCGGCAGCGACGGGCACGGCGACGGTGTCAACGACTTCAGGTATCAAGCTCATCGTGCCAAGATCGGCGAACGGCCCGCCGGCCGGTTTGGTGAAATGAGATCGGTGGCCGCCGGCTTCGAGACCTTGGGCGACGATCACATCGGCGCCGTTTGCTTCCACCCGACGGGCGTCTGCGGCGTTGGTGACCATGACCACCGTTCTGATGCCCGCTTCGTGCAGACGCTGAGAAAGCTCCGCGCCGGGATCACCGAGCCCGATGCTCAACACGGGGACCCGTTCCTCAATGATCACCTCGATCGCGGACGCGACCAGATCAGGTGCCGTGGGCGGCCGATTCGTTCTCGCAGCAAGGCTGAGCTGGGCGCGCATTGGCTGGAGGACCTCCTGCACCGCCGCGATGTCATCGTCGGCCAACGCGTCGGTGTCGACTGGGTTGCGTAGCTCCGGCAACAACAGCAGGTTGACACCGAAAGGTCCATCCGTGAGCGCTCGCAGCTCTGCGATGGCGGCTCGGAGCATGTCGGGAGACATCAGCGTCCCCGCCAGTATACCCAGCCCTCCCGCGTTGGACACCTCCGCCGCGAGCGACGGACCGGCGACACCGCCCATCCCAGACTGCAACACGGGGTACTCGATCCCCAACACCTCGCACAACGCCGTCGAGAGCACCGGCCTCGAATTGTTCATCGCCCCTCCCAACCCTCGGGCCGATACCTGCGGCCATTGACAAGCTCACAATCGCACACGCTCGCACATCGCGCCCAGAGGTCGGCCTCCGAACGGCGCGTTGAACCCTCGTAGGGGTCGGGCTGGAGCGCCTTGTCCATCTTTCGATGGGTAGGTTTCTCCAGCCCGCCCTCCGAACCGGACATGCGCCTCTCGACGCATCCGGCTCTCCATGGTTCATGCTGTTGGGGTGCTTGGTTGGGGGTCGCTGCTGGCCCATGGTGTCGGGATGCGGTTGCCCCGGTATCGGTAGCGTTGGATCGTTACCGTGTTGGGCCGGAACATCGGTGTGTTGCCGTCGCGTATTTCCCAGGAGGGAAGGTAGCGTCGGCACAGTGTGCCCCAGTTCAGTCCTTTGTGTCGTTTCCGGAGCCAGTTGACGACACGCCACCATGAGTAGTGGTCGATGTAGCCGTAGGTCTGTGACGACACGCCGGAACGGAAGTAGTTGCACCATCCCCGCAACGTCGGGTTCAGCCGGCGTAGCAGGTCAGCAAGCGTTCCATGTTTGTAGGAGCGAGTGATCGTGCGGGCCTTGTCGATCACAGGGTTGAGACTCTTCTTCGACGGGTAGATGTACACGGCTCGTCTCCCGATCCGGCCTCTGCGGTTGCGGCGTTGGATACGCCAGCCGAGGAAATCGAATCCTTCGTCTATGTGGCAGACCTTGGTCTTCTCCTCCGATAGGTGTAGACCTATCGGTGCGAGCACCGTTCCGACTTCGTCCCAGAGTGCTTCGGCGTCTTCGCGTTTACCGGTGATCATGACAACAAAATCATCCGCGTAGCGGATGAGACGCATACATGGGATACCGGCACGACGACGCTTCTTGCGTGTCGATGCGGGGCCGAGTGCTTCCCACTTTCGTGTGAAGTGCTCGTCCAGAGCCGACAAGGCGATGTTGGCTAGCAACGGTGACAAGATCCCACCCTGAGGTGTGCCGGTGATCGTCGCTCTTGCCTGCTCGTCACCCTCTGCGAGGATGCCTGCTCGGAGAAACGCTTTCACCAGCTCAAGCACGCGACGATCTCCGATGCGGCGTCGCACACGAGCCATGAGCGCCGTGTGGTCAATCTCATCGAAACATGCTTTGATATCTGCCTCGAACACCCACTCGTAGCTACGGGGTGGTGAAGCGAGGTAAAATATCTCCGCGATCGCGTCTTGTGCTCGTCGTCGTGGACGGAAACCATAGGAACATGGCTTGAAATCCGCCTCGAAGATTGGTTCGAGCACAAGTTTCAACACGGCTTGCACGATCCGGTCTCGGGCGGTAGGGATGCCCAAGCGGCGGAGTTTCCCGTTCGCTTTCGGGATCATCTTCTCCCGCACCGGCGACGGAACGAACCGGCGGGCCTTGAGATCATCTCTCAGCCCGTCGAGGAGCGTTTCGGAACCGAACACGATGGACGCCGGAGCGACACCATCGATTCCCGCGGATCGTGCGCCCTTGTTGCCTCTCACCCGGTCCCAGGCAACAACCAGGAACGACGGGTCATACACAAGATTGTACAAATCATCAAAACAACGACCAGAATCCTCAGTCGCCCAACAGTGCAGCTTGGTTTGCATCACATGTACCCGAACCTCAGCATCCCAAATGGAAGGCCAGACGCCCGGTCCGCCGGTATTCACCAGCGACTCCACGATCGCTTCAACGGCTGCGTGTCCCACTGGGGTCCTTCGCCATGTACACAGCTTTCCTGCGCTCGGACTACTACGACCCCTCCGTCCCACCCTGGCCGCATCGATCGGCAACGGATCTTCCCGCCGTTCGCACTGGCCGTGCGAGCGGGAGGGACAACCAGGATGGTTCCCACGTTCACTTTCCTACCCTTGACGAGGGAGGTGCCCAACTGTGCCCCTGCAGCATCGCCACGGCTACGCCGCAGACCTTCACCGTGGCCTCCGAGCCTGGCGACATCAACCAGACCCGAAGTTCTCGCGGCGACCTGATCATCGTCGTCGCGATACGCACCGCAGCCCAGCCCAAATCCGTCAGGTTAGAGCTGGTTGTTCTCTTGAGAGGCGTTAATGTTGGTTCACTCTCGTTACACCTTCTCATCTCGCTTGCCGGACCCAAACCATCTGACGGTACTGACCCGTCCCGGCGTTGTCAGGGCTGCTTGCCACCCAACCTCCTCGTTCCAAAAGGCCAGGCTGCCCTCAGCTTCAATCCGTCTGCTGCGACAAACGAACCGTGGTGCCCTTTCATCACCACACGGTAGAAAAGCGCCTCGTGGCGCACGATATCCGTGAACAAGAACGTCACAGTCCCCGACGGGCGAACCACCATCGGAGACTACGCCAGCGCCAGGACACGCTCACCGTGATCGCGTTCCCGGGCGCCCGCCGCGCTGCAGTTCGCCGGTTCCCGAGTGGTCGGTCGTTCTTGGTGAGCCGCGTTCATCGAGTGCGCTGACCTCGCCGTATCGGGTGCCCGGGAATCCGGGCCATCGATTCGCGACCGAGTTGACCCGCCAACCACCTCGAGTCCCTTGCCAGCATCGGAATGGTGTTCTAATATGCGAATGATGTTAGAGCAACCTAAGAGAGATAGGCGAGCGGAGCGCAAGGCGGCGACGAAGGCCGAGATCGTCGATGCCGCGTGGGCGCAGGTGCGTTCCGATGGGCTCGCGGCGCTGTCGTTGCGCGATCTGGCTCGCGCCGTCGGAATGCAGGCGCCCTCGCTCTACAGCTACTTCGACTCGAAGAACGCCATCTACGACGCGATGTACGCGCAGGGCGCGCGTGAGTTCGTCAACGCCGAGCCCACAGGCGAACTCTCCGACCCGGTGGAAGGACTGAAAGAGCTGATCCGCTTCTTCGTCGAGTTCTGCGCGGCAGACGCAGCGCGCTACCTGCTGTTGTTCCAACGGACGATCCCCGGATTCGAGCCGTCGGCCGAGTCGTTCGCCATCTCTGAAGGCAGCCTCGAACGGGTCGGCAAACGCATGGTGGCGTGCGGCATCACCGACCCCGACGCGGTGGACCTGTTCACCGCCATCGGCGCCGGCCTGGCCGACCAGCAACTCTCCAACGACCCCGGCGGCGACCGCTGGATCCGCTTGATCGACGACGCGGTCGAGATGTTCCACGACTACATGACCAAGAAGGCGAAGCAACCGCCCGCAAGGAGAAGAGCACGATGATGACTGCACGACCAGTCGACACCATCCAACCGATCACCGGTTCCGACGCAGAGCAGCTGGCGCGCAACGAGTACACGCGCATGACGTCGCAGTTGCGATCGCTGTCAGCTGCCGACTGGGCCAAACCCACGGACTGCCCGCTCTGGCACGTCCGAGCAGTCGCCGGCCACAACCTGGGCATGATGGCGACCTTCACCGGCTTCCGCCGGCTGTTCGGGGCGATGGGCACCGCCACCAAGACGTCGAAACGTGACGGCGGTCCGATGATCGACGCACTGACCGCCAAGCAGGTCGCCGATCACGCCGACTTGTCGACCGACGACTTGATCGCCCGCGTCGACGAGATCGGTCCGCGCGCCGCCCGCTGGCGGGCCAAAGCGCCGTGGCTGTTCCGCAAGATGCCGATGAAGGAGGAGGTGGGCGCCAGGGCCGAGACGTGGCGAATGGCTTACCTGCTCGACACGATCCTCACGCGCGACCCGTGGATGCACCGCATCGACATCGCCCACGCGACGGGTCGCGACCTCGAACTCAGCGCCGAGCACGACGGTCGCATCGTCGCCGACGTCGTCGCCGAGCTGGCCCGTCGTTACGGCCAGCCGTTCACGCTCACGCTCACCGGCCCCGCCGGCGGCGAGTTCGTCGCCGGTGACGGCAACGGTGCGCACGTCACCATCGACGCGATCGAGATGTGCCGCACGCTCTCTGGTCGGCCGCCGGCCGACGCGCAGCCACGCACCGGTCTTCTCGCCACGGAGGTGCCCTTCTGATGGACACGCAGACGAGGGTGACCGAGGTCGCCGCCGGCATCCACCAACTCACGACGGGCGCACCAATGTACTCAGTCAGCGTCAGCCTCGTCATCGACGCCTGGTCGCTCGACCACCTACTGGCCGGTCCGCTCGCTTCTCGCTCGACGTACGCTGCGTCGACCGCTGGCCGGCTTCGACGCAGCGGCTACCGCCTGCTGCCGACGTACGCGCCGCCGCACTACGACCTCCTACTACCTGACGGTAGCTACCATGAAGCGGAGCTGCTGCTGGCGCACTTCGGGCCGCCGCAGCCGAACCCGAACAAACGACGAAGGAGGTGAGCGTGTCCGTAGAACCTGAACTCGACATCCCGTGCGACCCGACCCAGATCGTTCACACCGGCCATCCCTGGGCCTTCCTGGACGAGGCCGCTCATCCCGACCGCATCGTGCCCGGTGCCATCGTCATCACCGGCGACATCGATGAACCGTTGTTCGCCTGCGTGCTCTCCCTCTCGGAGCGACCGAGCGGCGTCAAGGTCCACCTGCAGATCCTGCCAGGCGACCCACTGGAGTACGCCGAAGCGATGCGCCGAGCGCATCTGCTATCCGCCTGAGCTACGGGGGGCCACGCGTTCACTGGCTCCGGAAGTCAGCTTCTGACGATTCGGCATCTCACGCACCGCGTTCTGCCGCGAGGGCTCGGGCGTCCGCTTGGTACCGCCTCGTGCCGTTTGCTGGCCTGTGGTGTGGAAAACTCTCGCGGGGTTTTCCCGGGGTGTGCCTATGCACTGGCGAGGAACCTTACGGTATAAACCACCTCTGACCAAGGCGTTCGGGGTGGGCGCTGGGGGACTCGAACCCTCGGCCTCAGCCGTGTGAAGGCTGCGCTCTAACCAACTGAGCTAAGCGCCCGTGAACCGGCGGTCAGACTAGCGGGTCCCACCCCGAACCGGCGACCTACATTCCGGTCGACCTTATGTGCTGGCCAGACAGGCGCTCTCCTGCTGGTCGGGAAGGTAGACCTCCCGGGTTCCGGACGGGCAGGGCCGCCCCAGCGGGACGACCTCCTCGACGGTGGCTTCATGGGAACTGCTGCAGGGAACCTTGTCCACGGCTCCCGGTAGTTGGTTCACGCAGTCACCCGCTCCCAGCAGCACCGCCACCGTTGTGGTGGACGGCGACGGCGGTTGATCGGCGTTGTTGGCGGCGTAGGCGGTGAACACGAAGATGGCGGCCAGCACCCCCAGGATCACCACCCATAACAGCCCCCGGATCAGCGGGTGGCCCTGCTCGCCTTGCGTCGGATCAAAGGCCAACCCGTCGGGCCGCACGCCGGCAACACGGGAGCTCGGGGCGGAACCGGTGGATGATCGAGCCTGGCTGCCCGGTCGGCCCGGCCCTGGCACCTTGCCACCAGCTGCAGCCAGGCGCCGTTCCAGGTCGTACAGCTCCCTGGCCCCCGGGTTGGACAACACCGCCCAGGCGGCGTTCACCTCTCGCATCCGCTCCGCCGCCCTCCCCGCCTCCCGGGCGCTCGACTGGTGATGACGATCAGGGTGTAACTCCCGGGCCAGCTCCCGATAGGCCCGGCGAAGGACCTCGGTGCTGCTCCCCGGCGCCACGCCCAATGTGCGGTAATGATCCGGCCCGGGTTCCAGGTCAGACACCTCCTCCGCCGCGCCCCGACCCCGACCCCGGCTGCCACTCCGACGGGGCCGTCATGAGGGCCGCCAGCCGCTCCAGCCCTACCACTCGGCTGGCCTTGATCAGCACCACATCGCCGGTGCCCAGACCCAACCCGGCGAGCCCCGTCGCTGCCTCCTGCACATCAGCCCACACCAGGGAACCTGAACCGGTCCGATAGAGGTCGGTACCCACGCTGAACAGCTCAATCCCCCGCTCCGCGGCCTCCTCGGCCAGCTCGCGATGGGCAGAGACGGCGGCAGGCCCGAGCTCAGCCATAGGACCCAGCACCGCCACCCTTCGCCCACGAGCACTCCCCCGCCCTGCGTCGTGCCCCGTGACCGCCGCGCCGCCGGCCAGGGCGTCGAGGGCGTCGAAAGCGGCCAACACCGCCACCGGGCTGGCGTTGTAGGCGTCGTTGAGCACCGTGACACCTGTAGCGGTGTGGCTGACCTCCATCCGCCACGGCGACAGGTGGGCGGCGGCCACCCCCTCCGCCGCCGCCGCCAACGGCACGCCAACGGCCAGCGCCGCGGCCACGGCGGCCAGAGCGTTGGGGACCATGTGGGCGCCGCTGACCGCCAAACGCACTGAGGCCGATCCCCAAGGCGAGTCCAGCTCGAAGCTGGCCCGCGCCTCTTCATCGAGACGCACGGCCGATGCCCGCACGTCCGCCCCCGCCTCCAACCCGAAGCTGAGCACCGCGGCCGGGCCCCGGTCGGCCATGGCCCTGACCAGCGGATCATCATGGTTCAACACGGCCACACCCAGCGGCCCGGCAGGGAGAGCCTCGATCAGCTCACCCTTGGCGGAAGCCACATCGTCGATGCCGCCGAACAGCGCCAGATGGGCCGGCGCCACCCGGGTCACGATGCCCACGGTCGGTCGGGCCACCACGCAGAGGTCTCGGATGTGCCCGACACCCCTGGCCCCCATCTCGATCACCGCCGCCTCGGACCGGTCCGGGCCGTTGAGCAGGGTGAGCGGCACGCCCAACTCGTTGTTGAAGCTGTTCCTGGCCGAGGTGGTCACGAACGTCCCGGCCAGGGCCGCGGTCGCCAGATCCTTGACCGAGGTCTTGCCGACGGAGCCGGTCACGCCGATGACCCGGTCCGGCAGTCGGTCACGGGCCATCGCCCCCAACGACGTCAGCGCCCGGCCGGTGTCAGCGACCACCACGGCGGGCACGAGCTGACCATCGGACCCCGGCGAGTGATCGAGCTGGGGCGACTGAGCGGTCAGGTAGGCAGCCGCGCCGGCTTGCAGCGCGTCCGAGATGAACCCATGACCGTCACGTTCCGCCACCAGCGGCACGAACAGCGACCCGGGCTGGAGGGTTCGTGAGTCGATGGCCACCGCGCTGACCACCACGTCCCCGACCCCTTGGGGGTACAACCGCCCGGCACAGGCGTGGGCGACGGTGGCCAGGTCGAATCGCACCACCCCAGTCTGGCCAGTAGCGCGCCGTCATCGTCGATTACAGCCGCACAACCCCGCAGCAGACGAGGTCAGGGATGCAGCCCGAGGCGGGACTGGTCGAAGAGCTCCTGCAGTTCCACACGCAACTGATCGGTGAGCTCTCGCACCGCCCGGCGGGATGTGGCCCGGCCGTTCCCTTTCGGCGTCGGGTAGATCGGCGGGCCCACCACCAGGCGAACCTTGGTGGGACGGATGAACGTCTGGCCCTTGCCCTGGGCCCGTTCGGAACCGCCGATGCCGACGGGGACGATGGGCAGCCCGGTGCGCAACGCCAGGAACGCCGGCCCGTCGAACAGCTCGTGCAACACCGGTCCGTTCTGGCGGGTGCCCTCGGGATACAGCACCAGTGGCTGGCCCGCTTCCAGGATCTGTTGGCAGCGTCGCAGCGCCTCTCGATCAACGCTTCCCCGGGCCACCGGGAACGCCCCCAAAGCGGACAGGAACCGACCAAACAGCGCATTGGCTTGCCACAGCCCGTCCTTGCCCATAAAGCGCAACTGACGCCGGGTCACCGAAGCCACCATGGGGGTGTCGAGGTTGGACCGGTGGACCGGCGCCAGGATGAACCCGCCGGTCCGGGGCACGTTCTGGCGGCCCTGGACCTCCATCCGGAACCCCAGGTAACACAGGCCGACGAGGACCCCCCGGCAGATGACATACAGGTACCGAGCACGACGGGAGGCGATCTCGACACCCCAGGCCGGTCCCGCAGTAATCGGCGCGCTCGTGTCGGTCATGGGCTCAACGCTGCGGTCGTTGCGGTGCCGCCGCGCTCGCACCACAGCGCGGCGAGCTGGTCGACCACCTGAGCAATGCCCAGATCGGTGGTATCCACCACCAGGGCATCGGGGGCTACCGACAGCGGCGCCGTGGCCCTGGACGAATCGGCACCATCGCGGCGGGCCAGCTCAGCGGCGACCCCGGCCCGGTCGGGCCCGAGCGTGCCCTCCGCCACCCGTCGAGCGGCCCGGGCCTCCGCCGAGGCGGTGAGATGGACCTTGAGGCGGGCCTCGGGGGCGACCACGGTGCCGATGTCACGGCCTTCCACCACCGAGGGCCCCTGTCGTTGGATCCAGTCGCGTTGGCGAGAGACCAGCTCGGCCCGTACCTCGGCGTTGGCGGCCACGGCGGACACCGCGGCGGTGACCTCCGGCCCGCGGATCTGCTCGGTCACATCCGCCCCGTCAACCAGAACCCGGCCGGCGCTCATGTCCAGCTCGCAGCGTCGAGCCAAGGGTGCCACCTGCTCGCCGTGGGGGTCCAGGCCGATTCGCAGCACCGCCGCCGTCACCGCTCGGTACATGGCGCCGGTGTCGAGGTACGCCAAACCCAAGCGGCGGGCGAGCTCTCGGGCCACGGTGGACTTGCCGGAGCCGGCCGGCCCGTCGATGGCCAGCACCGCCGGCAACGGCACGTTCGTCGTCTCGCTCACAGCGCCAACCCCAACACGCCGACCGACGCTAGTGCCCCACTCACCATTGCCCCACCGCCGGCGGTTGCCCCACCGGCGCAGGGAGGCTCCACCCCCATGGAGCCGCGCGGCGCGGCGCGAGGCCAACCCAGGATCAGGCCGCTGAGGAGCGACGGAGACTGTCCAGCACCGACCAGTAGCGGGGAAACGTCTTGGCCACGCAGCTGGGGCCGGCGATGGCCACGCCCGGGACCCGGAGGCCGATCAGCGAGAACGCCATGGCCAGGCGATGGTCGTCATAGGTCTGCACCACGCCGCCACGCAGCGTGCTCGTGGACGGCCGGATCAGGAACCCGTCGGTCTGCTCCTCGGCGTCGACACCCAGTGCCCGCAGCTCGTGCACCACCGCTCCGACCCGGTCCGATTCCTTGGCCCGGATGAAACCGATACCGACCAGGCGGCTGGGGGTGACAGCGAAGGGAGCCACCGCGGCCAGGGTCGGAGCGGTGTCGGACAGGTCCGAAAAGTCCGCCTCGACCCCCCTTAGGTCGCCCGCTGAAGGGCCGATCACCTCCGTCCAGTCCACGCCTCGACGCACGGTGCAGCCCATGGCGGCCAACACGTCGACGAACGCCGCGTCACCTTGGGTGGTGGCGGTACCGAGCCCCTTGACCCGCACCCGTCCACCGCAGATGGCGGCGGCCCCAAAGAAGTAGGACGCCGCCGACGCGTCGGCCTCAATGAGCTGGTCAGTGGCGGTGTAGCCGCCCGCGGACACCTGGATCTGCTCGGCCTCGACGCTGGCCTCGGCCCCGAAATCGGCCATCACCCGGGCGGTCAGGGCCAGGTAAGAACCGGAGACGGCGGGCGTGGTGAGCCGGACCAGCAGCCCTGCCGGCAGGAGCGGACCCACCATCATCAGACCCGAGATGAACTGGCTGGAGACGTCCCCCGCGATGGCCACCGACCCCGGCCACCGGCTCGCGGCAGGAGAGATCGACACCGGCAGGCGATCCCCGTCAGCGGCGTCAACGCCCACCCCGAGCTGTCTGAGGGCCTCGAACAGGGGTCCGAACGGACGGGCCCGCAGCTGGGAGGCACCGTCGAGCAGGTACGGACCGGGACCGAGGGCCAACAACGGCGGCAGAAACCGGGCGGTGGTGCCCGACTGGTTGGCGTGCAGCCGCTGCGGACCGGCGGCCAAATGCCCCCCGGTGCCGTTGACCAGGGCCGTTTCCGCTTCGGCGTCATGGGTCACGTGAATGCCGAGGGGACCCAAGCAGCCCATCATGGCAGCGGTGTCCTCCGCATCGAGCACCCCCGAGAGCAGGCTCGGCCCGTTGGCCAGGCCGGCTACCAGCAGGGCCCGGTTGGTGATCGACTTTGACCCGGGAACGGTCACCACCGCATCCAGCGGCCCGGTGAGCGGCTCGATCCAGCGGGTATCGGCGTCGGACACGGGACAGTTCCGGCCTCAGGCCAGGGTGCCGATGGACGGCTTGAACCGCCGGGCCAGCAGGCCACCACGGAACAGCTCCGCCTGCTGCGCGTCCACCAGCAGCACCGCCACGCCGCGGCTGCCCTCGAGGGAGTGGACCACCTCGAAGCTGGGGATGTTGACCCCCAGCTCGGCCGCCAAGGTGAACAATTCGGCGGCGGCCCCGAGCCGGTCCGGTATCGGCACCCGCACCTCGGCCAGCTCCTCGGGACGCACCGAACGGGATGGCAGGTTGGATCGGGCGTGGCGTGCCCTCTCCAGGACATCGGTGAGCCCGGCCCGGTTGTTGGTGCCGACCAGCTCTCGCATGTGACCGAGCCCGTCGATGAGCTGATCCAGCGTGGCGAGGATGGCGTCGCGGTTCTCGGCGCAGATGTCAGGCCAGATGGCGGGGTGCCCGGAGGCGATGCGGGTCATGTCCCGGAACCCGCCGGCAGCCAACCGCAGCAGGACGGCGTGATCCTCGGCCCGGGCGTCGGCCAGGGTCATGAGGGTGGCGGCGGTGAGATGGGGCACGTGGGACACCACCGCCACCAGCCCGTCATGAGCGTCGGCGGGTACGGCCACGACGTCCGCGCCCAGGTCGGCCACGATCGAGGCCACCGAGGTGAACGTGGCATCAGGGGTGGTGGAGCGGGGGGTCAGCACCCACACCGCCCCACTGAACATGTCGGCGTCGGCCCCGTCGAGCCCGATCAGCTCCGAGCCGGCCATGGGGTGGCCACCCACGAAACGCGGGTCATCGACGGCGTTCACCACCGGGGCTTTGACCGAGCCAACGTCCGTCACCAGCCCGCTGGTGTGGGCCAGTGCCTCGGCCACGGCGTCGGCCAGGGCGCCTACCGGGGTGGCCACGAACGTGATCTCGGCGGTGGGATCCAGCCCGATCCGGTCGATGACCCCGCCGGTCACAGCCCGTTCGTGATGGCCATCGTCCCGGTCCACACCGCTGACGGTCCAGCCCCGCGCCCGCAGCGCCAGACCGATGGACCCCCCAATCAGGCCCAGGCCCACGATGTTGGCCCGTCGCCCGCCACTCTGCCCGCGGGGCCGGCCACGGTCATGAGCGGGCCAGGTCCGGCCGCAACACCACCGCGCCCTCGAGGAACACGTGCTGCACGTCGCTGCGGGCGGCGCTGGTGGTGGCATGCACCATGGCCCGGATGCAGCGGGGCAGGGCACCGGTGATGTCCAGTTCGGCCATGTTCATGAGCGGCACGTCGGCCAGTTCCGGTACACGGGCCCGGGCCGCGGTGGCGGGGAAGGTGGCGTGGATGTCGCTGGTGGCGCTGAACAGCACCGAGATCAGGCAATCCGGGTCCAGCTGGTTACGGTCCAACAGCGTGCGGATCATGGCCTCAACCCGGTCCCCGATGTGCTCGGGCTCGTCACGTTCGACGGTGGTGGCCCCTCGGATCGCTCGCACGCTCAGCACGACGGCGCATGTTAGTTCGGAGGCTCCGACGCGGAGGACGCCCTTCCCTCACGCCGTTCCCGCCGGCTGAGAGGCTCGACCTTGGTGGTGGAGGACAGCTCCCGCACTTCCTCAAGGGTGAGCGCCCGCCAGGCCCCCGGCGCCAAGGTACTGTCACTCAGCGGTCCGATTCGCACCCTGACCAGGCGTTTCACCGGATGACCGACGGCCTCGCACATGCGGCGGATCTGGCGGTTGCGGCCCTCGTGAATGGTGATGCGCAGCAGATCGGGTTGGATGGTCGCCACCCGGGCCGGGGCGGTGATGCCGTCGTCCAACTGGACCCCTTCGCGCAACGTTCGCAGCACGCCGCGCGACGGGGTGCCCTCCACCCAAGCCAGGTACTCCTTGCCCACCGTGAAGGAGGGATGGGTCAGCCGGAAGGTCAGCTCACCGTCGTTGGTGAGTAGCAGCAGGCCCTCGGTCTCGCCATCGAGCCGGCCGACGGGGAACACCCTCGGTTCGGCGGGCACCAGGCTGATCACCGTGGGACGGCCTTGAGGATCCGATGCCGTGCTGATCACCCCGGCCGGCTTGTTCAGCAGGTAATACACCAGGTCGGGGCGGATCCCAACCTCCACGCCATCCACGCTGACCTGGTCTTTTTCGGGATCCACCTTGCGGCCGAGCTCGGCCACGCGACCGTTCACGCTGACCCGACCCGCCGCGATCAGCTCCTCGCAGACCCGCCGACTTCCGAACCCGACCCGGGCCAGGGTGCGTTGCAGACGCTCCGAGATCACTCCGCGTGGATCTCGTGGACAGGCCGGGACCTTTCGATGGGGTCCTCTGGCGGATGATCGAGGACCTGCTGATCGACGGTCAGCGCCTGCGCCGGCTGGGCGGACGTGTCGGTCTCGTCCGTCTCGTCGGTGTCGGTCAGGTCAGTCAGGTCAGTCAGGTCGATCGCCTCGGTGGGATCGACCTGACCGGGGTCGACGGGGGCGTTGGTACGGACCCGGCGGCGAGGGTCACCGTCGGCCAGCAAGGTGCGTTCGATGCTCTCGAGCACGTTGCCGTCGGGGACGAACTGACCCAGCGGAGGCAGGTCCTCAACCCGGTCCAGGCTGAGCCGCTCCAGGAACAGCGGCGTGGTGCCATACAAGATGGCCTGACCAGGGCCGGGGTCGGCGCCCACCTCGGTCACCAAACCCCGTTGCACCAGGGTACGCATGACCCCGTCCACGTTGACGCCGCGGATGGCGGTGACCTGGGCCCGGCTGATGGGCTGCTTGTAGGCCACGATGGCCAAGGTCTCCAGCGCCGCCACCGACAGCTTGTTGGACTGCCCGTCGAGCACGAACCGCTCGACGTAGGCCACCTGATCGGGATGGGATTGGTAGCGATAGCCCCCTGCGACCCGCACCAGCTGGAAACCCCGACCCTCGATCTCGTACTGGGCGGCCAGGCCGGCGCAGCGCTCGATGACCTCGGTGGCGGGAATCTCGAGCAACTGGGCCAACATGTTGGGCTCAATGGGCTGGTCAGCCACCATGACGACGGCTTCGATGGCCCGGTCTACCTCGTCGGGCAACATGTGGGTCTGGGAATGGTCCATGACGCTCCGGTTCGGTCCGCGGCTGGTTCAAATCGACTGATCTCGGGGGCCGTCGTGCCCGCCCCGGTGGTGTCGGGCCTGGCGCTCAACCGTCGTAGGCGTCAGCGGTGACCAGCTGGGCCAGCTCGATGTCCTGATCGGTGACCCACTGCACCTCCAGCAATGCCAGCGAGGAAGCCTGCTCCAGCTCCACGTGACCCTGCTTGTACAGCTCCAGCACCGCCAGGAACCGGACCACCACCTCGACCCGGTCGACCAGACCTTCGCACAGCTCACGGAAGGACAGCGACCCAGCCCGACGCAGCTCGTCGGCCACCTCGGCGATGGCGTCCATGACACTGGCCCGGATCTGCGGCAGGTGCTCCAGACTGACCCGGGGAACGGGTTTGGGTGTGGTGACGCGCAGGTAGGCGGCCCGCAAGGCATGGGGATTGACCCCGGCCAGGAAATCCGGTTGCAGCTCGGCGAAGCGTTCGTCGGGCCCCACGGAACGCGGCACCGAGCGGGCGGCGGCGTCCAGGAAGCCCTCCAACAGGGCTGCGGCGTCTTTGAAGGTCTTGCATTCCAGCAAACGGGCCAGGAGCAGGTCGCGTTCCTCCCACAACGACAGCTCATCGTCGAGATCCACCGATTCGTCCTCCGGCAGCAGACGTCGGGCCTTCAACTCGATCAGCGTGGCGGCGATGAGCAGGAACTCCGTGGCGGTGCCCAGGTCGAACGTGCTGACCCCGGGCTGTACGTCACCGCTGGCCCGGGCGGCGGCGGCGGTGCTTCGGAGCGTCTCCAACTCGGCCAGGTAGGCATCTACGATGCGGGCCAGCGGCACCTCGTACAGATCAACTTGCTCGCGCAGGATGAGGTGCAGCAGAAGGTCGAAAGGACCTTCGAAGACGGGGGTGTGCACCTCGTAGGTCACGATCACAGCGTATTACAGGGGTGTCGTTTCAGCGGGGATCATGGTCGGGGCGGCTCGGGGCCGGGGCCTGGATCGGCGTCGCCGAGAACTGTCTACCGCACAGGACGGGCCGACCGATAGCTTCCCGCCCGTGACCCGCGTCCTTTCCGGCATCCAACCCACCGGCGCCCTGCACCTCGGCAACCTGCTCGGCGCGGTGCGCAACTGGGTGGATGATCAGCATCGGGCCGACAGCTTCTTTTGTGTGGTTGACCTTCATGCCCTCACAACCCCCCAGGAGCCAGGGGCGCTACGTCAGGCGACGGTGGGCCTGGCCCAACTGTTGATGGCCTGCGGGCTGGACCCGGAGGTCTGCACCCTGTTCGTGCAGAGTCACGTTCGAGCCCACGCCGAGCTGGCCTGGCTGATGGAGTGCACGGTCAGTTTCGGTGAGCTGCGGCGCATGACCCAGTTCAAGGACAAGTCGGACCGGGCCGAGTTCGTGTCGGCGGCGTTGTTCACCTACCCCGCGCTGATGGCGGCGGACATCCTGCTCTACGACACCGACCGGGTTCCGGTGGGTGACGACCAGCGCCAGCACCTGGAGCTGACCCGGGATCTGGCCATCCGCTTCAACAGCCGCCACGGGGACACGTTCAAGGTGCCGGAAGCGGCCATCCCCACCGCCGGGGCCCGAGTGATGGACCTGCAGACGCCCACCAACAAGATGTCCAAGTCGCTGGACTCTCCGCAGGGCACCATCGGGGTGCTCGATGACCTCAAGGCGGTGGAGAGAAAGGTCAAGCGGGCAATGACGGACACCCTCGGCGAGGTCCGCTACGACCCGGTCAACCAGCCCGGGGTGTCGAACCTGTTGTCGATCCTGGCCGCCTGCACCGGTCAGGAGCCCGAGGCCACCGTCAGCGGTTACACCCAATACGGCCCGCTCAAGTCGGACACCGCGGCCGCCGTGGTGGAATTCCTTCGTCCCATCCAGGCCCGCTACCAGGACCTAGCGGGTGATCCTGGGGAGACCGCACGACTGTTGGCCATCGGCGCCGACAAGGCCGCGGCGGTGGCTGACGCCGTGCTGGCACGGGCCCGGGCCGCCATCGGTCTCCTCCCCCGTTGAGCGGAGGACACTCGGCCGGGACCGTCACAGTGCGCGGCCGGTCATACAACGGGACTGGTCAGACCGCGGCGTCATCGGCTGCGGCGAGGACGCTGGCCCACCCAGCCGGGACCTGTGAAGTGCTGAGCCGGTGGTGGTGGTGTTCGGCGGCCCAGGCGATGACCAGCGGGTGACTGGCGGTGGCGCACAGCAGTGCCGAGCCCAGATCGGGATAGCGCAGGTAGACACCCAGCCGCCCCGGAGCGGACCGGACCCCGGCCAGCTTTGCCAGCGCGGCCGCCACCCGCCCGGCCGCGGACAGATCAGCGACGGTCTTTCCGATGTCGTGCAGCAGCGCCGCCGAGATCAACCACGACGGGGCAGGTTCATCGTGTGACCCGGCGCGTTGCACCGCGCAGGCAACATCCACGCTGTGCCGTCGGTCTTGGGGCCGGTGCCGCTGCCACAGCGCCCACTCGCCGGGGTTGAGCTGCTCGGCGACCCAAACCAGCTCCGCCGCCGTCAAGGGTCGGGGCCGGAAATAGCCCACGAATCGCCGCACCAGATGGCCTCGGTACCGCTTCGGGCTCACCGGTCCAGATGGGACAACGCCAGGGTCAGCCCGATGATGGTCTTGGCGTCACACAGCTCACCGGAGGCGATCATCGACGGAATTCGGCTGAATGGCACTTCGTGGACCTCGAGGTACGCCTCCTCGATGCCATCGGCGGCCCGGCCGACGTGACGCAGGTCCCGGGCCAGGAAAATGTGGGTCCGCTGATCGGTCATGCCGGCGGCGTTGTAGAACGCCACCAGAAGCTCGAGCCGTGACGGTTCGAAGCCGGTCTCCTCGATGAGCTCCCGACGGGCGGTTTCCTCGGGAGGTTCGCCGGGCTTGTCGCGCAGGCCAGCGGGGATCTCCCACAGCCAGTGGCCAACCGCGGCCCGGAACTGGCGCACCAGCACCGTGGCCGGCCCCTGCGGATGGTCCGGGCCGTACAGCACCGGGACCACCGCCACCGCACCCGGTGAGCGCACCACGTCCCGCTGGAAGCGCTCGCCGTCTGGGCTCTCGAAGGTGGCGCTGACCAGGCGCATCACGTACCCCTGGTGCAGTTGCGTCTCGCTGATGACCCGAAAGCCCTCCAGGTCCGCGGTCATGTGGCCCTCCTCCGTGGTTGATCCCCCGGATGGGCCGCCCGCTGTGCATCCACGTTCGGTCAGGCCCCCGCTGGCGAGGCGACGGAACCGACCGTGGGGCGCAAGGCCAGGGCCGCATCGGCGATGGACGCCGTGGCCTGCTGCAGCGCGGTCACCTCGGTCATATCGGTCTCGTCGGTCTCGTCGGTCTCGTCGGTCTCGTCAGGCACGGCTCGGTGCGGCCGTTTCCGGACCTCGCCGTGATCGCCCACCGGAGCGCCACCAGCACTCGACGGGTCGCTGTGCGCATCGGCAGAGCCGCTCACATCCACGGTGGGGTGGGCTGCTCCTGCCCGGGTCAGGGCCGCTCGCACCAGCTCTTTGAACAGCGGCGCGGGCTGGCGGGGCCGGCTGCGGAACTCGGGATGGGCTTGGGTGGCGACCCAGAACGGGTGGGATCGCAGCTCGATGAACTCCACCAGCCGGTTGTCGGGGGACATGCCGCTGCAGTGGAAATCACCATCGTCGAATCGGGTGCGGTAGCGGGGGTTGAACTCGTAACGATGACGATGACGCTCCTTGATCACCTCGGTGCCGTATGCCCGGCGCACCTGGCTGTCCGCGGCCAGATGGGCGTACCAGCTCCCCAGCCGCATGGTGCCGCCCAGTTCGGTGACCGATCGCTGATGTTCCATGAGATCGATGACGGGGTGCGGGGTGTCGGGGTCCATCTCGCTGGAGTTGGCGTGGGCCAGACCGAGCACCGAACGGGCGTACTCGATGGTCATGACCTGCAAGCCCAGACAGAGCCCGAGGCACGGGAGCGCGTTCTCCCGGGCGTAGCGGGCGGCGGTGATCATGCCCTCGATCCCGCGCGGTCCGAACCCGCCGGGAATGACGATGCCGTCCAGCTCCTCGAGACGGGACACGGCCAGCAGCCCTTCGATCTCCTCGGCCTGGATCCACTCGATGGACAGCTTGGCGCCCAACGCGAAGCTGGCGTGGTTGAGCGATTCGACCACCGACAGGTACGCGTCGGGGAGGCTGACGTACTTGCCGACAATGCCGATGCGCACCGGCTGGTCCGCCCGACCGATGCGTTCGACCAGCTCACGCCAGCTGTCCAGATCCGGTTCGGGGGTTTCCAATCGCAGGTGGCGGCAGACGGTGCGGTCAAGTTGCTCCTCGTGCAGCACCAGCGGGATGAGGTAGATGCTGGCGGCGTCGGCCGCGTTGACCACGGCGTCGACATCCACGTCGCAGAGGTTTGAGATCTTGCGCTTCAGCTCCCGTGACAGCGGTTGCTCACTACGGCAGACGATGGCGTCAGGTTGGATGCCCCGGGCCCGCAGCTCGGTCACGGAGTGCTGGGTGGGCTTGGTCTTCTGTTCGCCGGAGGGACCGATGAACGGGACCAGGGTGACGTGGAGGAAGAACACGTTCTCCCGCCCCACATCGAGGCGGTACTGGCGGATGGCCTCCAGGAACGGGAGGATCTCGATGTCACCGACGGTGCCGCCAACCTCGGTGATGACCACGTCCACGTCGTCGGTGGCCAGCAGCGCGATGCGTCGCTTGATCTCGTCGGTGATGTGGGGGATGACCTGCACGGTCCGGCCCAGGTAATCGCCCCGGCGTTCCGCGGCCAGCACCGCGGAGTAGATGGTGCCGGTGGTGGCGTTGGAATCGCGGGTCAGCTCGGTGTCCACGAAGCGTTCGTAGTGGCCCAGATCCAGGTCGGTCTCGCCGCCGTCGCCGGTGACGTACACCTCGCCGTGCTCGAAGGGGTTCATGGTGCCGGGATCCACGTTGAGGTACGGGTCCAGCTTCTGCATGGTGACCCGCAGACCCCTGGCGACGAGCAGGTTGCCGAGCGCCGAAGCGGTGAGCCCCTTGCCCAATCCGCTCACCACCCCGCCGGTCACGAAGATGTGCTTGGCCACGGATCCTCCCTCGTGGCAGCCGCTGAGCGGCCCGCCCTCTTCCACAACGCCTCACTCGCCAACGCCCGACCACGTGCCCACGCACGTCGGTGAGATCGAGGCCGCCTCCAGCACCGCCACCGGGAACCCGGATCGGCCAGCTTCCAACGGAAGCCGCTCTGGCGGGAATCCGTCTCCCCGGGCGCGCGGCACGGAGTTGCAGATCGCTCGGCCCGGTCCAAAGTAGCAGCCGGCATCGGGCCCCCGGTGCATGCGGCCTGGGCGGTGTTCACCGTGACCCCTTCACCATGACGCCTTCACCATGACCCCTTCACCATGACGCCTTCACCGTGACCCCTTCACCATGACGCCTCACCGTGACCCTACCGCCGCTCGGACCGCCTCCGCCAATAGTTCGCCGGCGTGCTTGCGGGCGGCGGCCGAACCGGGTGAGCCTGACAGCATGCGAGCCAGCTCCACGGTGCGAGCCTTGCCGCTCAACGCCCGGGCCACCGATGCCGTGCTGCGCTCGCCCTGCTCCTTTTCCACCGCCACCTGGGTTTCCGCCCACGCCGCCACCTGGGCCAGATGGGTGACCACCAGGATCTGACGACCGTTGGCAGCCAGCCGGGCCAATGCGGCGCCCACCGCGGTGGCGGTGGCCCCTCCGATGCCGGCGTCGACCTCGTCAAAGATCTGGGTGGGCGGGCTGGTATATCCCACACGGGCCAGGACCAGCCGCAACGCCAGCATGGTGCGGGCCAACTCGCCACCGGAGGCCACCCGGGCCAAGGGAAGCAACGGCGAACCAGGGTTGGCGGCCAGAAGGAACGTCACCCGCTCCCCCGCTGGATCTCCTGCGGTTGTTCCCCGCTCCCCTTCACCAGCGGCCCCGCTTGCGTCGCCCGTCTCGTCCGGTCCCCCCCACCCACCGCTACGTGCAGACGGGCCTTGGCCAGGGCCAGCTCACCCAGATGGGCCTGCACTGCCTCCGCCAGGGATGGCGCAGCTTTGCGCCGGGCCCGGCCCACCTCGGCCTGCAGATCCGCCAACTGGGCCCTGAGCTCCCGTCGGGATTGATCGAGCAGCGCGCCGCGAGCCTCGTACCCGGCCAGCTCCTCAGCCCGAGCGGCGATCGCTTGGTGTTCGGCCATGACCTCGGCCAGCGTGTCCCCGTACTTGCGGCACAGTTCCCGCAATCGCAGCCGCCGGGCCCGCACCGCCTCGAGCCGTTCGGGGTCAGGTTCGATGCCCTCGCCCACGTCACGGATCTCGTGGCCCAATTCCACCAGCTCCGACGCCAGCGCCCGGGCCCGGCCTTCAAGGTCCCGGAAGGGCCCTCGCTCACGCAGCGCCGCGATGACCGCCGCCACCCGCTCACCGGCGCCGTCCTCCCCGTTGAGGGCCAGATAGGCGCCCAGGGCGGCTTCCTGATGGGCCAGCGCGTCGGCCAGACGGTCCTCCTCCGAATCGAGGTGGGCGTCCTCGTCCGGATCTGCCAGTCCGGCCGTGTCCAGCTCCTCCAACTGGAAACGCAGCAGATCCAGCTCCCGGGCCCGGGTCCGGTCATCGCCGCCGAGCGTCAACAGGGATCGCTCCAGTTGCGCCAGCTCCGTCTCGACGACGCGCAGCGGGGCCAGGTCGATGCCGCCGAACAGGTCCAGGGCGTTGCGCTGGGTGGCGGCGTGCAGCAGGGACTGGTGATCGTGCTGACCGTGCAGGTCAACCAGCCTGGCACCGAGCAGACGGAGCTCGGCCTGGGATGCCAATGCACCGTTGATGTACCCCCGGGACCGGCCGGTTCGGGGCAGGACCCGCCGCAGCACCCACTCCTCCTCACCGTCGGAGAAGCGACCTTCGATGACTGCCTCGGTGGCATCGGGGCGGACCAGGGCGGGATCGGCCCGGCCGCCGAGCAGCAGATCGATGGCCTCCACCACCAGGGTCTTGCCGGCTCCGGTCTCCCCGGTGAGGGCGGTGAGGCCGGGCCCGAACGTCAGCCCCAACCGTTCAATGACACCCAGGTCGCTGACCGCCAGCTCATCCAGCATCAGCCGCTCCTCCCCCGCCGTGACGCTGGGCAGTGGGTCGCGCTCATCGGTCGTTGAGGCCGAACTTGGTCTTGAGGATGCCCAGGAAGTCCCGATGCTCGAACGTCACCAACCGGGCCGGATGAGGCGACGCCTTGGCGGTGACACCCTCGCCGTCGTGGAGCACGCCGAGGCTCCGACCGTCCACGAAGAGCTCCGCCGGACGCCAGCTGCAGACCTCCAGGCGCAGCTCGGAGGTGGGTTCGAACACCAGGCTGCGGTCGAACAGCATGTGGGGGGCCACCGGCGTCAACACCAACAACCGGTGGGTGGGTGCCACCACCGGCGCCCGGGCCGACAACGCGTAGGCGGTGGAGCCGGTGGGGGTGGCCACGATCAGCCCGTCCGCCGCGAAGGTCATGAAATAGCGGCCGTCCACGGTCACCGCCAAGCGCACGGTGTGTCCCGACGGGGTCTTTTCCAGGACCATCTCGTTGAGGGCGGACACCGGGCCGCTCATGGCGGGGTGGTGGACCTCCAGGCGCATGCGCTCCTCCACCAGGAAATCCCCCGCCAGTACCCGGCTGATGGCCCGGCGCAGACCGTCCGGTTCCAGTTCGACCAAATAGCCGAGCTGGCCAGCGTTCACCCCCAGCACCGCCACGTCGTCTGCGGCGACCAGTTCCACGGTACGCAACATGGTGCCGTCCCCGCCGATGGACAGCGCCAGGTCGTAACCCTGACCGGCGATGGTGGGCTGGCCCAGATCGGATCGGTCGATGAGGACGGCATCAGCGGAGGGCAGCTCCACCTCGTGGCCGCAGGCGCGCAGCCAATCGACCTCATCCTGGGCCAACTTGGCTGCCTCGGGCCGGTGCTGATGGACGGCGACCAGGATCTTGGCCATGCTCAGCGGACCACGGTGTCGAACGTGCTGGCCAGCTCAGCGGTGTCAGTGCGGGCGCCGGGCTGAGCGCGCGCAACAAGAACTCGACGTTGCCTGACCCTCCGGTGATTGGCGAGCGCAGGACCCCGACCGCGGGGGCGCCGAGGTCACGAAACGCCGCGGCCACCCCGTCCAGGGCCTCACGCCACAGCAGCGGGTCCGTGATGACTCCCCGACCGGCGCTGACGTGGCGTCGGCCCAGCTCGAACTGCGGTTTGACCAGCACGATCAGATCGCCCTCTTCCCGGGTGCAGCTCACCAGCGCCGGCGCCACGGTAGTCAACGAGATGAACGACAGGTCCGCGACCACCAGATCGACGGGACCACCGAGGTCCGCCGGAGTGAGGCCCCGCACGTTGCATCGCTCCCGCACCGTGACCCGGGGATGGTGGCGAATGGACGGGTCCAGCTGGCCGTGACCCACATCCAGCGCCCACACCGATGATGCCCCGCCCTGCAGCAAACAGTCGGTGAAGCCCCCCGTTGGCACGCCGGCGTCGAGACAGACCAATCCGCTGACGGCCATCTTGAAATGCTCAAGGGCGGCTTCCAACTTCAGCCCGCCGCGGCTGACGAAGCGCGCCGGGGGGCCCAACACCACCACTGCTTCTGCCGAGCCCACCATGCGAGCCGTCTTGTCCGCCGGCGCCCCGTTGACGGTGACCCGCCCGGCGACCACCAACTCTTGGGCTTGGCTGCGGGTGGCAACCAGGCCGCGACGCACCAGCTCAGTGTCGAGACGTCGCCGTGGCGTCATGAACCCGTCACCCCCTTTCGTGGCGCAGCGTGGGCTGATCTCCGCAACGGGGACGATCGTACCGGCGGGCAGTGACAGCCAAGCCGGGCCGCGGACTGGCACCGCCCTCAGTGGGGTACAAACGCCGCCACCAGCTCGGCCAGATCCGCCGCCACCAGGTCCGCGGCGGGCTCGGTGGGCAGGTCGCTGAGGTGGGTCACGCCACTGAAGACCAGCCCGAACCGGTAGCCGAGCCGCTTGGCCAGGCCCCCGTCGGTCATGGGTTGGTCCCCGACCATCACCCCGTCGGTGCCATAGCGTTCCTTGATGAGCCGAGCGAAGGGCTCATGGGGCTTACCGGCGACCACCGGCGGGGTCTGGGAGGCGTAGGCCACCGCCGCCACCAGCGAACCGCCACCCGGCAACAGCCCGGCGGGGGTCGGGAAGGTGGGGTCTTCGTTGGTGGCAACAAAGCGGGCTCCGGCGCGGATGGCGGTGACGGCCACCGTCAGTTTCTGGTAATCGAACTCTGGGTCGTAGCCCACCACCACCACGTCCGCCTGGCCCTCTCGCACCACCGTCGCACCTCGGGCCAGCAGGGCTTCTTCCACGCCGGGGCCGCCGCAGAGCAGCACCGTCTCCTCCGGTTGCACCAGCGTCGCCGCCGCCATGGCTGAGGTGATGACCCGACCTCGGCCGTCGATGCCGATGCGAGCCAGCTTGGCTTCCGCCTCCGCCACCGGGGAGTAGGAGAAGTTGGTCGCGAAACAGACCTCGACACCCTTGCTGAGCAGCGCTGCGACCGCTTGCGCGGAGCCCGGGATGGCCTCGCCACCCAACCAGATGACCCCGTCCAGATCCAACGCCCAGACGGTCATGAGCTGCTGTGGTCGGACGGGCTGGACGAGGTGACGGGCGGGGCTGGGGCCAGGGCCAGCCCTTCAATCACCTCGACGCCGGGGACCGACAGCAGCAGGTCAGGTGGGCTGACCAGCTTGCGACGGCGGCTTCCCCCGCCCAGCACGATCTGCGGGCGACCCATGACCGCGGCGTCGACCCAGATCGGCATGTCCGGCGGGAGACCGACCGCGGTGACCCCGCCGATGGACATCCCGGTCAGGCCCTTGGTCTCCTCGGGCGTGGCGAAGGACGCCTTGCGGGTGCCGAGTCGCTTGCGCACCACCCGGTTCACGTCCAAACGGGTGTTGGCCAGCACCACACAGGCCACGTAACGGGGCGGGTCCTCTTTGGCGGCCACCACGATGGTGTTGGCGGAATCCTCCGGGGCGTACCCGTAGGCCTGGCAGAACGCCGCGGTGTCCGCCAGGTCCGGATCGCAGTCGATCATCGCCCATCGGCCCGCAGCCAAGGACAGGCTGCCCAAGGCGGCGTCCACGGATCGTTCGGCCGCGGACCACTCCTCCATCGGCATCTCGACCACAGCGGTCACATCATCCACGGGGATCAGGAGCCGAGCTGTCGGCGGTCGCGGTCACGGCCGGACAAGCTACCCAGCGCGAGCCCCCGTCGCCTCGCCCACCCTCAGCGCTGGCTGGTCGAGCACCACAGCGACTGGGCGGACCGCAGCGGGGGTACCGAACGGGCCGAGTCGACCACCTGCCATCTGCCCTCGGCCATCGTCATCCACCAGCGGTCCATTCGAGCCCCAACACGGCCCGCACCGTGCACCTCCCACACCAGCCCGATCACCCCGGTCAAGCCGCCATCGGGCTCCTCGTCGAGCACCCCCAGCACGATGCGGCCATCCACGTTGGTCATGGCCCGCCCGCTGACGTCCACCACCCAGGACAGGGGAAGGTGCAGCTCCAGGCCGATCCGGCCGGCGCTGGTGGTGACCTCCACCCCGCCCTGCTCGCCGGAGGGAAGCGGATGGGCCTGCACCGCGATCTGTTGGCGACCTCTCGCCCTGGCCGATGACTGCAACGAGGCCGCGGTGGCGTCACGCAGGTCACCGAGGAACCGGCCGAGCAGGCGCGACCGGTCCGAGGCCGGCAGTGCCGGATCCGCCCAGCGCCGTTCCGCCCTGACCAGCTGGGCCAGTTCGATCACCCGTCCCAGCTCAGCTCCGAAGGATCGAAGGTCAGCGCCTGCCGCGACTGGCGAGCGCAGCCCCGAGGGACGGGCCGGGGCCACCCGCGGCGTTCGTGCCATCCCTGCCGGCCCCGCCGGCTGCAGTGTGGTCCGCCAGCGTTCGAGCAGCGCCAGGCAGGCCGGACGATCTGCCCCCAAGGCCCGCAGCGCGCTCTCCGCGGCCACGTCGTGATCGACCAGGACCAAACAGCCCCGCTTCCACAGCACCGTGTGGCGGCCTCCGCTGCAGTCGATCTGCAGCCGGGCCGGCGCCACCCGTCGGTACCAGCGCCGGCGGGGCTGCGGCGGCCGGGTCACCACCGGTCTGAGCAGCGCATCGCTGGAGTGGTGGGGCTCAGGCTCAGCGGTGGAAGGGTCCGCCGTCCCCACGTCGGGCCTTGCAAGACCACCGCGGAGACCATCGACGGGCCGCTGCGGTTCCCGGGGTTGGTCGACCATGGTCACGCCGCCAGGTCGATATGCACCGAACGGGCCCAGGGCGGGGCGGCTGGAGGGTTGGCGCCTATCAGGCCCACCACCAGCCGGACTCGGCCCGGAGCGGCCGCTGGCCAGGGCGTCTCACCGTCAGTGAGGACCACGACCACGTCGGGTCGGGGCCGCAACGCCAGCGCGGCGTCGATCCCGATGCGCATGTCCGTCCCGCCCCCGCCGATGAACTGCACCTGTGAAGCCTGCTGCACCTTCCGCTTGGTGTGTACTGCCGCGTCCACCGTGAGCACCACCAGTCCCCCGACACCCACCGAGCGCAACAGACCCTCGACCTCAGTAAGGACTTGCTCAAGGCGCTGGGGGCCCATCGAGGCGGAGGTGTCACAGACCACCGCCACCTGCGGCTGGGGCCGCCGAAGGGCCGGCAGGATCACATCCGGAGTGACCCCGGCTCGCCGTGAGGGGCGGCTGTAGGTGTAGTCCACCTGGCCTCGTACGTCGGCCACGCAGCGTCTGATCTCAGCGGCCAAGGCCCGGCGCCAGTCGACCTTGGACCGCAGTCGGGCCTCGGCCCAGCGCACCAGTCCGGCGGGGACGTTGCCGGCCCGGCGGTGCTCGGCGGCGATTTCGGTGGCGACCTGGCGGCGGATGAGGTCAGCGTCGCTGTCGGTGATGACGGGGTTGGCGTTGTCCGACGGCTGTTCGCCGTCCGGTGCCGGATCCTCACCCGGGGTGGGCTGGCCGTGGGTCCCGCTGCCGCGTTCGGCGCTGTCACGAATGCGGGCCTGTTGGCGGACCAGCTCGAAGTACTCCTCGGCCAGACGACCGCGCTGGGCCCCGAAGTCATCGGGGAGCACGATCTTGTCGTCCTCGGGTAGTTGCAGCAGATGGGCGAGGTCGTCGTTGATCTCCGCATCGGCGGCGTCGGACCAGGCGCCGGCGTCATCTCGGCCGAGACCCATGGCCTGAGCCCGTTCGGCGTGCTCGCGCAGCAGATGGTTGGCCTGCAGCACCAGCAAGCTGCCCAGGACCTCCACCGGCCACCCGGCAGCCCGGTTGGCGTCGACGTAGAGGCGCCAGTGTCGGTCGGCGCTCACCGTGCCGTGGCCCGCCGGAGCCGGCGCCCCCGACCCACCGGACGTCGCCGTCGCGCGTTCGCCTCCGGTCTCGGGTGGCCCGTCGCGGTAGATCACCGGTGACGCGAACAGCACCGACGCCAGATAGGGGAAGCGCTGGGCCGCCCACAAGCGAGCCGCAGCCATCTTGTGCCGCATCTCCGGCGACGCGCTCACGATCCGCTACCGCCCAGGTCAGCCAACATGCCGGCATCCCGCAGCAGCGGCAGGAAGGCTTTGATCTCCGGCGGGGCCGATGCCCCCGGCGGCCGGCAACGCGCCAGCAGCCGGGCGGCGACGGCAGCCACATCAGGGGCGCGTTCGCCGGCGCTGCCCAACACCTTCCATCCGGCGTACCAGCGCTCCGCCGTCGGTTCCGCCACCACCGCGGCGGCGATCGAGGCCAGCGCGGCGTAGGCCCGGTCGCCCCGCTCGGGCAGCACGAAGCTGGACGGGTCCGCCAACACAGCCTCGGGGTCGGGCAGGTCCAGCTCCTGGGCCCAGCCGAGGAACTCTGAGCCCGGGCCGTCACCCACCGCTCCTCGCACCAGCTGGGACACGGCATCGGCGCTGGCACCCGCGGCCCTGCTGGCAGCCAGCAGGCGGGCGGTCATCTCCCAGGTCCGGGGGCTGGGCCAACCCCGGCCGGCCTCGGCGGCGTCGGTCGGCGGGACCACCACCAGCGCCGGGCGCACGATGGCGAACGCTGATACCAACGCCCGGCTGGAGACCAATTGCCGTTCCCAGTCGGCAGGCAATGACGCCAGTTCGGGGGCCGGGAAGCCGGCGGCCATGCCCTCCGCGAAGCTGCGCGCATCCACAGTCCAATCGAGATGGCAGAACCGATTGGCCAACGGCGCCGACAGGTCCCAGCCATCAGCGGCCTGTTCAGGGGGGTTGGCCGCGGCGACCACGGCGATGGTGTCGGGCAAGGTCAAGTCGCCGACAACCCGTTCCAACACGACCCGCAGGAGCGCGGCCTGCACCGCTGGTGGCGCGGTGGACAGCTCATCGAGGAACAGCAGTCCCCGGCCCTGCGCAGCCAGGCGACGGGCCCACGACGGCGGCGCGAAGCTGACCTCGCCGTTGATCACCACCGGGAGCCCGGCGAAGTCACTGGGTTCTCGGATGGAGGCGATGACCACCTCGCAGGGCAGCCCAGCCCGCTCCGCCAACGCCCGCAAGGCCGACGTCTTGCCCGTTCCCGGAGCCCCCCACAGCAGCACCGGCACCCCGGCCGCCACCGCCACCGAGAGCGCCTCGGTCGTTGCTGCTGCGCCCCTGCTCATGGTCGAGACGCTACCTGCATCGGTCCGTTCCCGCGGCCCTGACCTCCCCTGGCCGCGACCGCCGTCCCGGATCAGACCGATCAAGAATCCCCCGGCACCGACCACCGCCCGCGGTCAGAGCGGGAGCGGACGGTGATCGCTCCGATTCGAGCGGGTAATGGGGGGACGGTTATCACGCGCCCACCCCAGGGACGACAGACAAATACCGACGCAGTGCACGCATTCGGACACACAGCGTCGACATTTGAGCCTGGACCACTCCGGCAGCCGAGGTCTCGCAGGTAGACCTGCTGCTCCTCGTCCTCGACACCCTCCGCTACCGTCTCCACGCCCCAGGAGCGGGCCAGGGAGGTGATCGAGCGCAGGGAGATCTGCCACCGCAGCAAGGCGTCGAACCCCTCGGCTGCGCCGGTCTCCAAGGTGACCTTGGGCTGGTACCGGAGCTGGCACTCCCCGCTCTCGAGCGCCGATTCCAGATCTGCCCGTGTCTGCAGCCGACCTAGCAAGGCGGCATGCATGTCCGGATTGACGTTGCTGACCCGGTTCTTGCCCCGGCCTTTGGCGTCGTACGTGGCGGCGTCAGCGTCGCGCAGCAGGGACATCATCCTTCAACGTCCGACCCCTTGCCCGAACGTAAGACATGGGGCCGAACCGCCCCAGACTCCTACCGTTCCGTGAGTCGACACCACTGCACCGGTTCCCGACCGGCGGCCGCCAGTGCCTCGTTGGCCCTGGAGAACGGGCGGCTCCCGAAAAAGCCCTGGTGGGCGGACAGCGGGGAGGGATGGGCGGACTCGATCACCACGTGTCGAGACTGGTCGATGAGGGCCTTCTTACGGCGGGCGTAGGCCCCCCAGAGCACGAACACGACCGGGTCACGCTTAGCCCCGGCGACCTTGATGACCTCGTCGGTGAAGGTCTCCCACCCCCGCTTGGCGTGGGACCCCGCAACGCCGGCGCGCACGGTGAGTACCGCGTTGAGCAGCAGGACACCCTGACGGGCCCAGTCGCTGAGATCACCATGAGGGGCCGGCGGGCAAGCCAGGTCCTCACGCAGCTCCTTGAAAATGTTCTGCAGGGACGGTGGCGGTGTCACCCCCTGCCGAACCGAGAAACACAGCCCATGTGCCTGGCCGGGTCCGTGATAGGGGTCCTGACCCAAGATCAGCACCTTGACCTGGGCGTGGGGGGTGAGCCGCAGCGCTGCAAAGGTCTCCTCCTGGGAGGGATACACCGGCGCCCGGGCCCGTTCCTGCACCACGAAGCGCTGCAGCGCCGTCCAGTACGGCTTGTCGAACTCACCGCGCAACAACGGATTCCAGTCCGTCACGGCCATGGCGTCGGCTCCTGCGGGGGGTGGGCTCAGCTGCTGCGAGCGGGCTGGTGGGAGCTCGTCGGGCTCGTCGGGCTCGTCGGCGCGGGGCTAGACGTCCGCCACCGGCTCACCGGCGGTCGCTCCGGCGCCGGGCGCGGCTGATCCGCCACCGCCCACGGTCCCGGCGGCCTCGGCGATGGCCCGGAGTTGTCCGAATCGGGCCGGGGGATCACGCCACGGGTCCGCCAAGGTGCCGTTGCGGGCGTCTTCGATGGCCTGCCACACCCGTTGCGGCGTGGCCGGCATGTCCAGATGGCGGATGCCGAGGTGGGCCAGGGCGTCAATAACGGCGTTCTGCACCGCCGGGGTGGCGCCGATGGTTCCGGCCTCACCGATGCCCTTGGCTCCGAGCGGGTTGAGCGGGCTCGGAGTCTCCGTGGATGACACATCGAACGAGCAGAACTCCGCCGCCGATGGCATGAGGTAGTCGGCCAGGTTGGTGGTGCGGGGGTTGGCGTCCTCATCGAAGACCACGTGCTCGTAGAGGGCCTGGCTGATGCCGGCGGCCACCCCACCGTGCTGCTGACCGGCCAGGATCAGCGGGTTGATTACGGTGCCGGCGTCATCGACCGCGAAGTGCCGCAGGGGGGTGACCCGCCCCGTCTCGGTGTCCACCTCGACCACCGCCACGTGGGCGCCGAAGGGGAACGTGGCCCCGGGTTGGCTGAAATCCAGCTCGGCCTGCAGGGGCGCCGGGCTGCGTTTGGCCAGCTCGGCCCAGCTGAGAGCGGTGGCCGGAACCCCGGCCACCCCCACCCGACCACCGCCGCCGGTGGTTCCCGGGCCGAAGGGATCATGGTGGATCACCACGTCGTCCTCGGCGCACTCCAACAGCTGCGCCGCCAGCTTGCGAGCCTGCAGCCATACCTGGTCAGTGGCCAGTTGCACCGCGCTACCGCCCAGCTGCAGGGAGCGGGATCCGCCGGTGCCACCGCCCCGGGGGATCAGGTGGGTGTCCGATTGGACCAGGCTGATCTTCTCGATCGGGATGCCGGTTCGGTCGGAGACGATCATGGCGAACGTGGTGGCGTGACCCTGCCCATGGGCGGAGGTTCCAACCCGCATGATGGCGCCCCCATCGGCGGTGATCTCCACGGCGGCGAACTCGTCCCCGTTGCCGCCCGCGGTGATCTCCACGTAGCTGCACAGCCCGATGCCCAACTGCACCGGATCAGCGGCGGCGCGGCGTTCGGCCTGCTGGCGACGCCACCCCGCGTAGTCGGACAGCTCCAGGACCCGATCGAGCGGGGTGACGTAGTCGCCGCTGTCGTAGGTGATACCGGTGTGGGTGGTGTAGGGAAACTGGCCGGGCTGTAAGAAGTTGCGTTTACGCAGCTCGGCGGGGTCAATGTCCAGCTCCCGAGCGGCGGCGTCCACGATGCGTTCCACCATCGAAGCCGCCTCGGGCCGCCCGGCACCGCGATACGCCCCGGTGGGGGTGGTGGTGGTGATGGCACACAGCACGTCCACGCTCAACTTCGGCAGGGCGTAATTGCCCTGGGACATACGCCGGGTGCCCTGGGGCAGCATGGTGCCGATGCCGGGATAGGCGCCGGTATCGCCCACAATGCGGGCCCGCAGCCCGGTGAAGGTCCCATCCCGCTTGCAGCCGAGCTCCACGTATTGCACCTGGGCCCGGCTGTGGGGCAGAGCCAACAGGTCTTCGCTGCGGGTCTCCGTCCAGGTCAGGGGCCGATTCAGGCGTAACGCAGCGGCGGCGACCACGGCGTACTCGGGGCTGGTCCCGGCCTTGCCGCCAAACCCCCCACCCACGTGGGGGGCGATCACCCGCAGCTTCTCCGGCGCCATCCCCAGGACCGAGCCGAGGGTGCCGGGCAGCAGGTGCGGCATCTGGGTGGAGGCGTACACCGTGAGGGCGCCGTCGGGGCCAGGCACGGCCGCGAAGCTGTTGGGCTCCATGGACACCACAGCCATGCGCTGGTTCTCGAACCGGCCCCGGACCACCACCTCAGCGTCGGCGAAGAAGTCCTGGTCGTAGGCATCGACGCTGAAAAAGGCCACGTTGGAGGTGGCGTCGGAGAAGATCTGAGCGCTGCCGTCTTCCAACGCCCGTTCCATGTCGGAGACCGGCGCCAGGGCCTGGTAGTCGACAACGACGGCTTCGGCAGCGTCGGTGGCGGCGCGACGATCCCCGGCCACCACGATGGCCACGGCCTCACCCACGAAGCGCACGGTGTCGGTGGCCAGCGGCGGGCGGGCGAATTGCTCCGCTACCACGGCGAAGGTGTGAAACGGCGGAAGGGCCAGGTCAGCTCCGGTCAGCACAGCAATCACGCCCGGCATGGCGGCCGCGGATTCGACGTCGATTCGGCGAATGCGGGCGTGAGCCACCTCCGAGCGCACGAACACCACGTGACCGGTGTCGGTGCCGCGGGTGGCGCCTCGGGGGATGGTGGAGGGCTGCGCAGCGCTCAACTCGAGATTGTCGATGTAGGTACCGAGGCCCCGCAGCAGGTCGGGGTCTTCGAGACGGGGGACGGCGTTGCCCAGGATCGATCCAGCCATGACGGGCGAAGCTAATCGAGCACACCGTGGACTCCGGTGCTCCCTGGCGGCGTTCACCCCGATTTGCCGGTCCCAGGTTTTTCGCCGGTGGGTTCGGTCTTGCCCTTCAGTGTCACACCCTCCGTTGTACGGTCCGGAGCGACTTCCCCCTTGCGAGTTTCCACATCGAGCAAGGACCACATCATGGATAGCACGATCACCCTGGTCGGCAACCTCACGCGTGACCCGGTGTTGCGCCTCACCGCCAACGGCCTGGCCGTGGCCGAAATGGGTCTGGCGGTGAGCCGCCGTTGGCGCACCAATGAGGGCGACGAGCGGGAGCACACCAGCTTCTTTTCGGTGGTGGCCTGGCGTTCACTGGCCGAGCACTGCGCCGCCTCGTTGCACAAAGGGGACCTGGTCATGGTCACCGGCCGGCCCGAGCAACGCAGTTGGCAGACCGACGCCGGAGACCGCCGCAGCACCGTGGAGGTGGTGGCGGAGGATGTGGGCCCGTCGTTGCGCTGGGCCACCGTGTCCATCGAGCGCAGCGGTCGCCTCACCGAGATCGCGGCCTAGCTCCGCAGCGGCCGAGGCGGGGTTGGGACCCGCTCACCTCCAACCCCGCTTCGGTCGATCCCAACCGAGTTGACAGCCCGCCGGGATCGGGGCTGGCCCGCCCGATGTGAATCAGTAGTGCCAAGGGAAGGGCGTCCAGTCCGGCGGGCGCTTCTCCAGGAACGCGTCGCGCCCCTCAGCAGCTTCGTCGGTCATGTAGGCCAGGCGAGTGGCCTCACCGGCGAAGAGCTGCTGGCCCACCAGGCCGTCATCGATCAGGTTCAGCGCGTACTTGGCCATGCGCTGTGCCGTGGGGCTCTTGGTGTTGATGATGCGCCCCCACTCAAGGGCGGTGGCCTCCAGCTGATCGTGGTCCACCACCCGGTTGACCGCGCCCATCTGGTGGGCCTCCTCGGCGCTGTATTCCTGACCCAGGAAGAAGATCTCCCGGGCGAACTTCTGGCCGGTCTGACGGGCCAGATACGCCGATCCGAACCCGCCGTCGAAGCTGGCCACGTCGGTGTCGGTCTGCTTGAACCGGGCATGCTGGCGGCTGGCCAGCGTCAGATCGCATACCGAGTGCAGGCTGTGGCCCCCGCCCGCAGCCCAGCCGGAAGCCACGCAGATCACGACCTTGGGCATGAAGCGGATGAGCCGCTGACACTCCAGGATGTGCAACCGACCGGTCCGGCCGGGATCGATGGTGTCCGCGGTGTCGCCGTCGGCATAGCGGTAGCCGTCCCGGCCCCGGATCCGTTGGTCGCCACCCGAACAGAACGCCCAGCCCCCGTCCTTGGGCGAGGGACCGTTGCCCGTCAACAGCACGCACCCCACGTCGGTGCACATGCGGGCGTGGTCCAGCGCCCGATACAGCTCATCCACCGTTGACGGCCGGAACGCGTTGCGGACCTCGGGTCGGTTGAAGGCGATGCGAACCGTCCCATGCGACCTGGACCGGTGGTAGGTGATGTCGGCAAAGTCGAACCCGGCCACCTGATCCCAGGCTGCAGCGTCGAAGATCTCAGAAACCATGGTTGCCGTGTTAGCAGCTCGCCCAGGTCCCGGCTACTGGCGGCCGGACCGGCCCCTACCCGTACCGGACAGTACGGCTGGTGTCAGCCGGCCGGGGTCAGCGTGACGGAACGGATCTCGCCGAACTCCCGGTCGAGCTTCTGCCAGCCGCTGCCGGCATCGTCGGACACGAACACCTGCCCGAACACGCTGGCCGCCACCGCTTTGCCCGGCAGATCGGGATGGGTGGCCATCCAATACACCGTCGAGTTCGGCTCGTGGGACATGGTGGCGCGTTCGAAGCTGATCCCACCGTCACGGCTGACCTCCACCGCGCCCACCCGGCCGGGGATGTAGTCGCCGCAGCCGATCAGGACGGTTTGGGGATCTCCGGGCCACACGAAGACCCCGCGGCAGTAGGCATAGGGGTTCTTGGAGCCCTTGTCGAACCCGTCGAACTCCCGCCAGGACCACTGCTCGCCGCCGTCGTCGCTGGTGGCCAGACCGAACGGGGTAGTGGCCAGCAGCTGCGCCTGACCGTTGCTGTCACGGCGCAGCGCCAATCCGTGGATGTCGTCGTGGAAGGGGGTCTCGCCCAGACCGGGCAGGTGTTCCCAGGTGTCGCCACCGTTGGTGGAGCGATACACCCCGTCGACCTCGACGCCCATCCACATGTGCTGGGGGTCAAGGGGATCGATCACGATGTTGGTGACCCGGGGAACGCCGATCGGGCAGTTAGGGCCGAGGGTCGTCTCCAGCGTGTCGAAGGAGGCGCCACCGTCACGGGACCGGAAAAGGCCCGGTCGGCCACCGACGAACAACGTATCGGCCTCGCTCGGGTGCACTGCCAGGGACCACAGCTCCTGCGCCGGCAGGTCGGTGTTGACCGGCTCCCACATGTAGCCCCGGTCAGGGCTGGTGAACAGCCCGGCCCGGTCCGACACGGCATAGACCCGGGCCGCATCGTGCGGGCTGATGGCCATGGCCCGGACGTTGCCCTCGGGATTCAGGTGCCGGTAGACGTGGCGGAACTTCCCGCCGCCGTCGAAGCTGAACCAGCAGCCGGCCCCGACGGTGCCGACCCCGATGTTGGCGCCTTCCAGGCGGACCTCGGTCCCCGTGGCGTCGCTCATGGTGCTCCCCCTTCCGCCCGGGCTCGCCTGCCGATCAGCAGCCGTCCGACCCGTGTGCGCTGTCGGGAATCGTACGCCCAGCCCGACACGACGCGCGCCGATGCCCAGGAGTCGACGACCGAACCGGAGTTGGCGCCAGAACCGGCCGAACCTCAATGGGGACACTTCGCGCGCGCCCCTCGGTCAATCGGAGCATTCTTGTCGACGAGGAGTGGCCGCACCAACGCACTACGTTGAACTTTTCGCCGCGTCGCAACCCCACAGCGCGAGAAGTGTCCCCTTCACTCCAGCCGAATCGGCGCCGGTTCGTCAGACGGACCGTGCGTGGTCGCTCTACCGCTCAACGTGCGACGGAATGCGGCCAGCAGCTTGCGGGCGCAACTCGGGGACCGGCAGCAGCGCCCAGGCTCCGACCGCGCTCGACGCGTCATCGAGCGCGGCACCGACAACGACGGACGGCTCAGAAACAGCCCAACGTGCTTAGCGCCAGGGGGCGAGGCGCGCTTCGCTGTCCCTGATCTCGTAGTCGGTGCCGTACTCGTAGGCGATGGCGCCGTCGAGGCCCCGGTCCGCACCGTGACGGTAGAGGTCCTTGTACGCCGCCAAAGACCCTGGACTGTTGGCGGTGATCTCGCTGACCAGGCCGTCCACCACGGCATCGAGCTCGGCGCGGGGTGCACACAGTGCCGCCATGCCCAAACGGTGGGCTTCCTCGCCCTTGATCGAGCGGGCGGTGTAGGACAGCAAACGCGCCGCCTGCGGTCCGACCGCCCGTGACAGCCTGGCGCTCATGGCCCACGTTGGCCGCAAGCCGAACTTGGCGTGGGTGTCCCCGATGGTGGCCTCGCTCGCCACGACCATCAGGTCGCAGGCCAAGGCCAACTCCAGGGCGCCGGTGAAGCAGTGCCCGTTCACCTTGGCCACCACCACCTTGTCGATGCTGGTCAGCTTGGCGGTGAGGGCCCGAGCCGGCACGTCGAGGATGTCCCCGACCTTGCCCAGGGTCAGGGTGCGCTCGCCAAGGGCCTTGAGATCGACCCCGGCACTGAAGGCCCGACCGGCGCCGGTGAGCACGATGACGCTCAGCTCAGGACGGCCTGCGAGCTCATCGAAGGCTGCTCCCAGCTCCGCCAACATGGTGGGGGTGATGGCGTTGAGCGCTTCAGGTCGGTTGAGCGTGACCGTTGCCACCGCTTTGTCCGCCTGCACGGTGATCTCGCTGAACAGGGTCGTCATGGGCGCGACGCAACCTCGCCATTTTGGGGAACCCCCAGGTGGGGTAGCGAAGTGCCGACGCTAGTCCCGTGGGCCCAGCAGGAGAGGAGACAGTGTCCCGGCGGCCGAAACGAGGCGGAGGGGTTGCTTCATAACGGCCGCCGGAACGACACCCAGATTAGCCGCTTCCCCGACAGCGGGCACCTGTCCCTGCCAGCAATTACGTCCGATGTAGGGGCACGCTCTTCGGCTTAAGAGGGCCTCAGCACGTCTTAAGACCGCAGGCCGGCGATGACATCGAGCCACAGCTGGGTGCTCAACCCCAACGACTCCACGTCGATGCGTTCGTCGTTGCCGTGAAAGCGCCGGGAGAAGTCACCGCCGTCCAGGTTGGGGCTGAACAGACCGGCACCGTAGGCCACCGCGCCCATCTGTCGGTACACCCTGGCGTCGGTGAAACCCACCACCATCTGTGGGGTGAGACGGGCCCCCGGGAACGGTGCCGCCACTGCCCGTTGCAGGACGTCCCACAGGGGGGTGTCGATCCGGCTGATCGAGGCCGGGTCGTTCATGATGATCTCCACCTCGACCTGGCGGTACAGCTCCTCCCCCAGCGCCTCCCGCAGGTGGCCGTCCACGTCCTCGGCGTCCTCGCCGGGCATGGTGCGGATGTCGACCTGCAGCTCGACCAACCCGGGGATGACGTTGGTCTTCATCGCCACCGGGGAGCTGCTGACGTTGGGCGAGAACGTCGTGTGGGTGCAGGCGTGCAGGTGGGCGGCGGCCCCGGCGTTGGGTAGCTCTGCCAAGGTCGCATCAAGGCGGTCAGGGTCCATGAGCGCCGCCTGCAGCTCGCCGTCGAGTCCCAGGGTCTCCACCCGTTGGCGCCACAGCTCGTGCATTCGGGGGGCCGGGCGGTACTCGGCCAACCGGGCCACCACCGCCGCCGCCTTGACCAGGGCGTTGTCGCTGCGGAAGGGCATGGAACCGTGGCCGGGGCTGCCCCGCAACCGCAGCCGACGCCACGCCACCCCCTTCTCGGCCACGTTGACGCCGATCCACGGTGCGCTCGCCGGCCCGGAGTGCAGCCCACCGTTCTCGGTCAGCACGTAGTCCGCTTCGATGGCGTCACGATGGTGCTCCGCCATCCAACGGGCGCCGTAGGCCGAGCCCGATTCCTCGTCGGCCACTGCGAAGTAGATCAGGTCCCCCGCCGGTGCCACCCCGCTGAGGGCCACCTCCCGCACGGCCACGGCCATGGAGGCGGTCAGGTTGAGCATGTCGACCGCGCCACGTCCCCACACCTCGGTCAGCTCCGGCCGGTCCCGTCCCCCACGGGCGGTGACCAACTCGCCACCGAAGGGGTCGCGGCTCCAACCGGCAGGGTCCACCGGCACCACGTCGGTGTGGCCCATGAGGCACAGGCGGGGCGCGGCCGGGTCCATGCCGGCCAGTCTGACCACCAGCGAGTCCCGACCGGGAGCGGCCCGGAACCGTTGCTGCTCCACGCCGGGCACCGCCAGGAACTGCTCCAACACGTCGACGTTGCGCTGTTCCTGACCCGACTCGGCGGTGCCGTCGTTGACGCAGGCGTTGCGGATGAGGGTCTGCAGCAGCTCGACGGTCTGGGCTTGACGACGTTGATGGTCCTCAAGCAGGGGGCGGGAGGGGGCGGCCATGATCGCAGTCTGCCCCCTCCGCGGTGACCTGCCCGACCGCCGCAGCCGATGGGTACCATGCGGCCCATGACTCCCGCTGAGCTCGTCGCCACCGCTTGCCCCAAGATCGGCTCGCTGGGCATGGCCTTCTACTTCATCCCCGAGACCATCTCCGTCGGCAAGGAGCATGGCCTAGACGGTTTCCGGTTCTACTTCCTCGGTCGGGGTGGGGTGCTGGGTGACGTGGAAGCCAAGGTGGTGCAGAGCGCCTTCGGGTACTTCAACGGTCCGCTGGTGGACAAGATCTGGACCAGCGCCAAGGAGAAGATGGCGCCCCGTGACGCGGCACGTCTGTATCTGAGCTGCTGCGCCGAGCTGGGTCGACGCAAGTTCGGCGGCGTCGACGGGCTGGACGTCTTCTGCGCTGCCGCAGAGAAGGTTGTGGCCGCAGCTGAACCGTCGGCCCTGGCGCTGTTCGCCGGCATCGCTGCCGAACCGCTGCCCGAGGATCTGCCGGGCCGGGCCATGCAGCTGCTGGCTGTCCTGCGGGAGTTCCGGGGCAGCGCTCACCTGGTGGCGGTGGTGGCGTCGGGCTTGTCACCGGAGATGGCCCACGCCCTGAAGCGACCCAACGACTACGCCACGTTCGGCTACACCGGCGACGCCCCCGCCGGCACCGCTGAAGATCGCCGGCGTCACCAGGAGGCGGAGACGTTGACCGACGCCATCGTGTTGCCGGCGTACTCAGCGCTGAGCGGGCAGGAAGCCGCCGCGTTGGTCGCCGGGGTCAACGCCATGGAAGCAGCGCTGGCCTGAGCACCACCACCGCACCGGTCACCACTGTCACGTGGGCACCGCTGGCGCTGGGTCGCCATCAGGTTTGGCCGCCCGTGGTCCTGGCACCGATGGCAGGGGTGACCAACCGGCCGTTCCGGGAACTCTGCGCCAGCTTCGGCGAAGGATTGTTCGTGGCCGAGATGGTGTCGGCCCGGGCCCTGCGCTTCGGGGACCACAAGTCGTGGCACAGCTATGTGGACTTCGCCAGCTCGGCACACGTCGGGCCGGTTGACAACAGCCCGTCGCGTTTGCGGAGCTTGCAGCTGTACGCCACCGACCCCGTTGATGTGGCCGAGGCGGTGCGGGCGCTGGTGGACCACGATCGGGTCGATCATCTGGATCTCAACTTCGGCTGTCCGGCGCCCAAGATCACCCGGCAAGGGGGCGGTGCCGCCATACCCCTCAAGCCACGGCTGCTGGCGGCGATCGTGCGGGCTGCGGTCTCCAACGCCGGCGCGGTACCAGTCAGTGTCAAGTGCCGGATCGGTCTCGACGACACACTCCATACCTTCCGGGATGTCGGGCGGGTGGCTGAGGGCGAGGGGTGCACGTGGGTCACCCTGCACGGTCGCACCGCGTTGCAGCACTACGCCGGGGAGGCCGACTGGGGCCCCATCGCCGAGCTGAAATCCCGTTGCGCGGTGCCGGTGTTGGGCAACGGGGATGTGTTCACCGCCGTGGATGCGTTGGCCATGATGGCCCGCACTGGCTGCGATGGGGTGGTGATCGGGCGGGGTTGTCTGGGGCGCCCGTGGCTCTTCGCTGAGCTGGAGGCGGCCTTTCGTGGCGATCCGGTGCCCCCACCGCCGCCTTTCGGTGCGGTCATGGCCGTCATTCGCCGCCACGCCGACGCGTTGGACGCCGGTCGAGCCGCGCTCGGCCACGGAGGCGACAACGCCATGCGGGAGTTCCGCAAACATCTGTCGTGGTATGCCAAGGGGTATCGGGTGGGTATGGACGTGCGCCGTCGCCTGGCCCAGGTCGACACGCGAGCCGACCTCGACCGGATCCTGGCCGAACTGGACCCCGACGCCCAGCCGGTGCCCGGGGCCGAGCGCATGGCCCGGGGAAAGTCCTCGGCGCAGCAACGGGTGGCCCTACCCAATGGCTACCTCGACCAGCTCGACGACGACCGACCACCGACCGGCGCCGAGCTGGCCATCGGCGGCTGACCCACGGCTGACCCACGGCTGACCCACCACGCGCCCCAACACGCCAACGCCTGGTTGCTTGGTTCGTTAGGCTCCGGCGGTGCTGCAAACCCGCCGATTGGGCCGTACCGGTCATCTGAGTTCTGTTGCCATCTTCGGTGGGGCGTTGTTGTGGGATGCCACCCCCGAACAGGCGGCGGAGGCGGTGGCGCTGGCGGATGCCCGCGGCGTCAACCACCTGGACATCGCCCCCCGTTACGGCGTGGCCGAGGAGGTGATCGGCCCGGCCCTGGCCGCGGTGCGCGACCGTTGGTTCGTGGCCGCCAAGACCACCCATCCCACCCGTGACCGCGCCCGGGCAGATTTGGAGCGAACCCTCACCCGCCTGGGCACCGACCATCTGGACCTTTACCAGCTGCACGCGGTGACCTCCGTCGAGGAGCTCGACACCCGCGCCGGCGCGGTGGAAACCCTGCTGGCGGCCCGCGATGAGGGTCTGGTCCGTTTCCTCGGGATCACGGGGCACGATCTGGGGGCGCCATCGGCCCATCTCGAAGCGTTGCGCCGGTATGACCTCGACACGGTGATGTTCCCGGTGTACCCCCGGGTATGGGCTGACCCGGTGTACCGCCGTGATGCCGAAACGCTGCTGGCAGCCTGCGCCGAACGTGACGTGGGGGCCATGGCCATCAAGGCGGTGGCGTGGCGGCCGTGGGGTGATCAGGTCCGCCTCGCGGACAGCCCGTGGTATCAGCCCCACACCGACCCGGCCCTCATCGCCCGAGGGGTGGGCTTCGCGTTGTCGGTTCCGGGTATCACCGGCTTCTGCACCCCCGGATCCTTCTCTCTGCTGTCGGCGGTGCTCGACGCGGCCGAAGCGGTTTCCGACGGCTCCGCGGCGTTGGATGGCACCGGTCGGGAAGCAGCCATGGCCAGCGTGACCGGGGACGAGTTGATCTTCCCGTTGGCGGAGAGGTTCCGCCGGGACTGAGCGCCGCTCGGCTCAGCCGCGGCCGGTCGGGGTGCCAACCAGCGCAGCGATCTGGACCAGGGTGTCACTGAAGGCCACGCCGCCGCCGAGGTCACACTCGGTGTCATTGGTGAGGGCGTTGGCCGCCACGCCATCACTGTGCTGACGCTCCCACCAACCGAACGGTATGGCCACCATACCGGGTCGTACCCTGCCGGAAAACCGTAGCGGCAACACCAGTTGGCCACGATCGTTGAACACCCGCACCTGGTCTCCCTCGTTGAGGTCACGACTGGCGGCGTCGAGAGGATCGACCTCAACGAAAGGGCCACCGTCGGGCGCGTGACGGGGCGAGGTGGAATAGCTGGTGTTGAGAAACCCCGGATGGGTCTTTGGCGTGAGCAGCTGCAACGGGTAGCGGGCCGCCAGTGCCCCGTCGCCGCGGGACTTTCCCGGGCCGGGGTGAAGGTGGGCAACGGGTCCAATCCCAACGCCGCCAGGCCATCCGCCCGCAGTTCAAGCTTGCCGCTGGGGGTGGGAAAGCCGCCCTCGGCGAAGGGGAGCAACGGCTGGTCCACCCGCAGCCGCAGGAAACCGGCCTGGCGCAAGGTTCCCGCGTCGATGCCGGCCAGGCGTGGATGCCCGCAGGACAGGCGCTGATCGATGAGGCTCAGGTCATCATCGAACAACCACGGCTCGTCCCGACCCAACGCCGCCGCCAGGTTACGGAACACCTCCGTATTGGAACGGGTCTCGCCGAGGGGGGCGATGGCGGCCTCGTTCCAGCCGACGTAAAGATGACCCCAGGCCGGCACCACGTCTGTCTGCTCCAGCTGGGTGGTGGCCGGCAGCACGATGTCAGCGTACCGCGCGGTATCGGTGAGGAACTGCTCGTGGACCACGGTGAACAGGTCTTCGCGCTGCAGGCCACGCCGGGTCAGCTGGGCGGCGGGGGCGCTCAGCAGCGGGTTGGCGTTCCACACGTAGAGCGCGGTGAGCGGCGGGTCCAGGTCCGGGTCGGTCAGGGCGTGGCCGATGCGACCCATGTTGACGTGGCGGGTGGTCCAACCCTCGGCCCCACCCGGCCCGTCGATACCAGTGAGTATGTCATCGATCCAACTACCGGAGGAGCGGATCAGTCCGCCGCCGAGGTGCCGCCATGCTCCCACCAACGCCGGTAGGCAGGCCATGGCCCGGAACAGCTGGGCCCCGTGCTCGTGGTGTTCGGGGCCGATCAGGGTGCGGATCACCGCCGGCCGGGTCCCGGCGTAGGCCCGGGCCAACCGCACGATCTCCTCCGCTTCCAGCCCGCAAACCGCCGCCGCCCGGGCCGGGGTCCACTCCGCCACCCGACCTACCAGGTCCTCATACCCGACGGTATGGGCGTTGACCCAGTCCCGGTCGACCAACCCCTCCCCCACGATCACGTGCATCATGGCCAGCGCCAGCGCGGCGTCGGTACCCGGCAACGGCTGGATGAACCAATCGGCGGCGTCCGCGGTGATGGTGCGCAGCGGATCGATCACCACCACGGTCGCCCCGTGCGCTCGGGCCTGCTCGATGAACGGCCAGAGATGGCGGTTGGTGAGACGGGTGTTGGTGCCCCACAGCAGAATGAAACGGCTGTGCACGATGTCCATGGGGTCCGGCCCCAGCCCGGTGCCGTTGGTGAGGCTCACCCCGACGCGGGCGGTGGACCCGCAGATGGTGGCGTCCAGTTGGGAGGCGCCGAGCACACCGAACAGTCGCCGATCAAGCGAGCTCATCTGTATCAGGCCCTGGGTTCCGGCGTCGTAGTACCCCAGCAGCGTCTCCCCACTGTGGCGGGCGATGCGCCGGGTCCACTCAGCGGCGATCTCGGCCAGGGCGTCATCCCACGAGATCCGTTCGAAGCGGCCCTCGCCCTTAGCCCCCACCCGTCGCAGCGGGTGCAGCAGCCGGTCCGGGCTGTACACCCGGTCGAGGAAGCGGTTGACCTTGGGGCACAACTCACCCTGAGAGTAGGGGTGGTCGGGGTTGCCCCGCAGCTTCACCGCCCGCTCGCCCTCAACGGTGACCACCCAGCCGCACGAGTCCGGGCAATCGTGGTGACAGGTACCCAGCACAGTACGGGTGGCGTTGGTCATCCTCACCAGTCTGCCAGCCGAACCGAGGTTGGCCGGGCCACCGTGGCAGCCGGCCAGACGATCATCGTGCCCCGGGGCGTGTGGCACAACTGTTCACCCGCCACGGGCCGACCCCATACCGGCAGGTCCGCTATGGTGCGGCGCCTTTTGATGCAACCAAAGGAAGGATCAGCCATGGCAGCCATTCACTCCCTGTTCAGGCGATCGTGGCCAACGGCGGCACCGTGGATGGCGTCACACTCCTCTCACCGTAGACGATCGCCCGGATCTTCGAAGAGCAGTCCAACGGCATCGACCTCGTGTTGGGCATCCCGCTGCGCTTCGGCATCGGCTACGCCTTACCCTTGCCTGAAGTGTTCCCCTACATCCCCGATGGGCGGGTCTGCTTCTGGGGCGGCGCTGGCGGCTCGATGATCATCATCGACTGCGATCGACGTATGACCATCACCTACAGCGCACGGGTCGATCACGGCGGAGCGCCTGTCACGACCACACCGGCATGACTCGCACGCCTCACCGCGGATGGCCCGGTTGGCGCGGCCCACCAACGGCGGTTGCCGGGGGGCCGGCAGCACAAGCGGTTCCGTTCAGGTGAACGGTTTGTCCTGTCCTCGGGAACGCCACGGTCACAAGGCCGCAAACGGAACCGGAAACGAGGTCTTCGGCATTCCCCAAACGAACGACGGCTACCCCATAACCGGACGGCTGGCATAGGTGGCTCCCGCGGCATGCGACCGCGCTGTGGAGCTTTCCTTCGATCCATGATTGCCCTGCGCACAAGACGCGCACTTCCAATCCCATTTCAACAAACGAAGCCTGTTGGAGCTCGACGTGGCCAGACCCGGCGAGGTCGAACGTCGCTGCGGAGCGTTCGTCGCTCGACGCGTTGACGAGAGGAACGCAAATGTGGGTGTGCGGCGACGAAGAGCCCGCGGGGCGTGTGGCGCAAGTGCCTGGCCAGGAGGCTTGGTAGCGCGCGCCACGTGGCCGTGTGCGGCAGGAACGACGAACCGCCGAGCCGGATCGCAGAAGTGCCGCGCGTAACGTGGCCGTCTCCTGGATCGTTGACGAGATGTCGCTGCCGTTCACATGAACGCTGTCGTACCACCCTGCGGAACAGGCTCGCCCGGCGGCCGAACGGAGAAGCCCAGTCCTCTCCGAGCTACCGCCAGGGTTTCATCGCCAAAGGACCCGTCTGGCGGCCCATGTACCATTCCGTACAACATCCGCCCCGGCCCAGACGCCCGATGTCAATGCGCCAGCAGGTCATCCCGCGCTGCCAAGCCGCACGGCCGTGCAGACTGGAGCGCTATGAAAGACGTTGACGTGGTTGTGGTGGGTGGGGGCGTGGCTGGTAGCGCCGCTGCAGCTCGGCTCGCCGCTAGCGGAGTCGGGGTTCTCGTGCTGGAACGGGAAGCGAAGTATGAGGACCGGATCCGCGGCGAGGGCTTCGGGGCTTTCGGGTTCGAGCAGGTCACTGAATTGGGGCTGGCCGAGGTCGTGTCAAGCGTTCCGGGATTCAACGCTGCGGAAAGGATTGTCCCTTACGACGAAGCACTCTCCATCGAAGCGGCCGATCGCGCCGCCGTCCAGCGACCTATCTATTGCGTTGGCCATCCCGACCTGCGAGAACAACTGATTGCCCGCGCCGCTACCGTCGGCGCGGTCGTCGCGCGGGGCGTCGAGACGATACGCGTGACCGCCGGCGATACCCCCACTGTCACGTAGAGCAATGCCGAGGGCGAGAGCCGGACGGTCTCGTGTCGGCTGGTCATCGCCGCGGACGGGAAGGATTCTCCCCTCCGGCGCTCGCTCCGCCTCGAGCTTTACTCCACGAGGGCACGGGTCGTGTTGACCGGTTTGTTGGTCAATGACGGTGGCGCCTGGCCTCGCGATGTAGTCACCGTCGGGATCGAGAACCGTTGGAAGTACTACATCCAACCTCGCGGGAACGACCTCGTCCCGCTGTAGCTCGGTCGCAGCATCGAGAACAACCAGCGGCTCACCGGCCCGGACCGCGCCGCCCGATTCCTTGCGTCCTTCGACTTCGCCCATTTACCGCACTGTGAAGCGTTCCGTGCTGGGACACCTGCTGGGATTTGCGCGGGGCACCCTATGACAGACAGCTGGCTCGAGCGGCCCTACACATCCGGCGTCGTGCTCATCGGCGATGCCGCCGGCTGGAGCGACCCCATCATCGGCCAAGGCCTGAACGTGGCCTTCACCGACGCCAACGTTCTCACCGGGCTGCTGCTCACCCACCAGCACTGGGACGAACCCCTCTTCGCCGCCTACGCCAGTGAACGAGGCGAACGCATGCGCCGACTCCGCTTCGTCAACGTTTTCGCCTACCTGTTCGACCAACTCGATGTGTCACCCGACGAGCGCGCCCGCCGCCGCGAACGCTTGAACACGCGCCTCGACGCCGAACCGGAACTGGGACGAGCCCGCGCCGTCTTGCAAGCTGGACCGTGGGCCGTTCCCGCCGACGCCTTCGAGCCCGCCATCCTCATGGCCCTTGCCACCGCCTGACCAGGACGGATCATGTGATCCGGGCCGGTGTGATCGAGCAACGCAGACGGAGACTGGCGACCAAAGCGTGGCGGCGCGGGTGGCGGAATGCCCTCGACTGACTGAGCAGGCTCACCGGCGCGTGATACCTGCCGGTCAGGGATTCAGAGGTCCAGGACGCGTCGCAGTCCACGTTCGACTTCGAGGAGGAGTGCCAGGGGTGAGACGCCGGCTTGTTCGTCGAGATCGGCCTTGTTGAGGGTGACAAGCGCGGTGACGTTGACGACGGAGTCGCGGGTCAGGCCGGTAGCGGTGGCGGGCAGGAAGACGTTGCCGGGCATGGCAGCTAAGTTGGTGTTGGAGCTAATGACGGCAGCCAGAACAGTTGCCAAACCGCTGCGGTTGTACGCGTCGGCCGAGATCACCAGCACCGGGCGGCGCTTCGCGGGACGGGAACCCTGCGGATCTCCGAGATCGGCCCAGTAGATCCCGCCTCGCTCGATCACCAGTCGCCTTGCTCACCGGTGAGAAGCCGCCTGGCGCTGGCGACGGCGTCGCGAGCAGCATCGTCTTCACCAGCAACCATGGCGAGCGCCAGGTCGATCTGCTCTGTGGTTGACTCGGCGTCGAGTTCATCGAGGTAGCGCGCTGCGGCACGGGTGAAAAACTCCGAGCGACTCATGCCCAGGGCCTGGGCTTTGCGGGTGGCGCGCTCGAAGGTGGCGTCAGGGATGGAGATTGCGGTCTTCACGCCCCGAAAGTATAACCCGGTATCACCTGGGAACTGGACCTGCCACTTCCGGGCGACCTGTACGCCGCCTTCGCCGCTGCCGTCGCATAGCCATTCATTCGAATGACGCGAAGCCGGGTTTCCTCCACGTCACCGGCATCGGCTTCGGCACTGTTGGGTGGGTCAGCCAATCGCCAAAGTGTTCAGCTGAACGCCGTCGTGCCACGGTGCGGGACGGGAAGGTTCAGCCCTGACGCCGGCCTTCGGTGCGGGCGGATCGGTCCCTGACGTGGGCCCTACTCGTAGCTCGCTCATAGTGGTCAGACCCGGCCCGTGACCGAACGCAGATCGAAGGCCGCCACCGCCCCGATGACCAGCACCGCCGGGGCGGACACCGCGGTGGCGCCCAGCTGGGCCAGGGTGGTGCGGATCTCGATGCTGTCGGGCTGGCTGGCCCGTTCAACGATGGCTACCGGGGTGTCGGGATCCAGGCCGCCACGCTGCAGACCATCGGCGATGGCGGCCCGTTCGGTCACGCCCATCAGCACCACCAGCGTGCCGCCCACCCTGGCCACGGACTCCCAGTCCACCGGGGCGAAGCTGCCGGCCCGATGCCCGGTGATGACCGTGACCGCCACCGACACCCCCCGATGGGTCACCGGCACCCCCGCCAGCGCCGGGGCGGCCAGGGCCGAGCTCACACCGGGAATCACCTCGAAAGCCACTCCCGCGGCCTGAAGCGCCAGAGCCTCCTCACCGCCACGGCCGAAGAGGTACGGGTCGCCACCTTTGAGCCGCACCACCCGCAAACCGTCCCGGGCCAGACGGACCAGCAGCTCGTTGATCTCTTCCTGGGCCACCACCGCCCCGGGCCGCTTGCCGACATCGATGCAGCGGGTATCGGGCGAGATCAGCTCGAAAACCGCGTCGCCGACCAGCGCGTCGTGGACCACCACCTCGGCCTGAGCCAGCGCCCGGGCCGCGCCCAGGGTGAGCAGGTCCGCTGAGCCGGGCCCGGCTCCCACCAGCCAGACCCGTCCCGCCGGCGCCTCTGATAACGCCGGCCTGATCGCAGCGTCGCTCCCGCCCATAGGCCGGTGGCGACGAACGTCGTCCGCGTGCACGACCTCGGGCTCGAGGCCGGAATCAGGAACGGGGGTGGGGACGGGGGCGGGGGCGGGGACAGAATCAAGGACGACGACGGGGGCGGGAACGGTAACCGAGCCTGACTCGACCGACAGATCGGGCGCCGCGGAGGCCGCGAAGTGCTCGACCCGCCGATGCGCTGCCGGTTCGTCACGCGCTTCGAGATCCGCGAACAAGCCGTCCAGCAGGTCCCGCCAGCCCAGACCTTCGCTGCTGCGACGTCCTCGCACCCGATCACGTGCCTGCCCGGCCAACTCCACCACCCGCCCCAGCGCCCCGTCCAGCGGTTCAGCCAGGCGGTCCCGCAACCAGGCCGCGGCGGCCGGGCTGCGACCGCCGGTTGACACCGCCACCGTGAGCGGACCGCTTCGGTGTATGGCCATCATGGTGGCGCTGCAGAACTCGGGCCGGTCGGCGGCGTTGCAGAAGATGCGAGCGGCCTGGGCGTCTGCAGCCACGGCGGCGCTGACGGCCGGATCATCCACGGCGCTGACCACCAGCCACACGCCGTGCAGGTCACCGGAACGATAGGGCCGACAACTGCGGATGACCCCCGGCAGGGCCAGCGCCGCCGGATGGAACCAGGTGGCCACCAGGTGCACCCGGGCCCCGGCTTGGACCAGACCGGCAGCCTTGGCCGCCGCCACCGTGCCCCCGCCCACCACCAGCACCGGCCGGCCGGTCAGCTCCAGCAGCAACGGCAGGCCCCCGGAACCGTCTGTCGAGGGGAGATCGTCGCTCAACCAGGTGCACCCATCGTGTCCTGCAGATCCACCGTCCGGTCGGCCATCAATCGGCGGTGGCGCGCCGTCGACGGGGAGCCGGCACCGGCACCGCGTCGGCCAGCACCGCCAAACCGGCTCTGGCGCAGTAGTCCCCAATGGTCTCCCCCACCAGGCGCTCCTTGCCGTAACGACCGAAGACCTCAGCGAACAACAAGCCCAGTTGGTCCAAGGCCACATCCATACCAAGGCGTAGGTTGAGCCGATCACCACCGACCGAACCGCCCACATACACGTCGTAGGTCTTCTTGGTGCGGCCCACCAGGCCGATCTCGGAGGTGTAGGGCCGGGCGCAGCCGTTGGGGCAACCGGTCACGTGGATGCGCACGGGCTCATCGCCCAACCCGGCCTGATCCAGCGCCGCCTCAGCATCGGCGATGACCTGATCGAGAATCCGCTCGGCCTCACCCAACGCCTGCCCGCACGTCGGCAGGGCCGGACAGGCCACCGCCAAACGACGAACCGCCGACATACCGTCAAGTATGGGGACGCCGTGGTCAGCCAGCACCTGGTCAATCTCGGCCCGACGGTCGGTGTCGATGCCGCATAGCAGCACGTCCTGACGGGGCGTGAGACGGACCTCCTCGACCAGACCGGATCCGGCCAACGTGGCCAGCGCGCTGCGTACCCGGACACCACCGGCGGGATCGTCCACCACCCGACCGGAGTCGACATGCACCCCTCGGAACCAACGCCCGTCGTGCTGCTCGTGCCAACCGAGGTGCTCATCGTCCGCCACCCACGCCGGCACCGGGCGGGGCGCACCCAACTCGACGCCGACGGAGCCCAAACGCTCGCGCACCTCGCCCACGAACCAGTGCAGGCCCCGATCATCGATGGCGTACTTCAACCGGGCCCGGGCCCGATCGGTGCGATCCCCGTAGTCCCGGAACGTGCCGATCACCGCTTCGGCCACCAAACCCACGTGTTGCGCCGGGATCCAACCCAGCGGCGAGGCCAGTCGGGGATAGGTGTCATCGGGGCGGGCGTGACTCTGGCCCATCCCGCCGCCGGCGAACACCATGAACCCCTCGACGGATCCGGCCTTGGGCGACTTGGCGCGACCCCGGCCCTTCCCGACCGCCGGCGCCGACGCCAACGTTGGCACGAAACCAAGATCGTGGGAGAACAGGTCCACGCAGTTGTCCCCGGGCCAGGCGAAGGCCATCTTGAACTTGCGGGGCAGATAGGTGTCGCCATACAGCGTCTCGGGCCCGTCGCTGGCCACCGCCAAGGTGGGCGGGGGCCGTTCGTCGATGACGGAGGCCGCCCGGTCATGGTCGATCCACAGCTCGTAATACGCCCGGGTACGGGGCCGGACGTGGGCCGCCATGGTGTTGGCGTAGTCGAAAAGCGACAAACCCTCCCGTTCGGCGAGGGGCGCCGGGCAGGCCATCACGTTGCGGGCCACGTCACCGCAGGCTGCCAGGGTGGTGACCAACTCGGCGTTGAGCCCGCCGATCAGCGTGGGCAGATCGGGCTTGGCCACGAAGTGGTACTGGATGCCCTGGCGGGTGGTGATGCGCAGGTTGGGATCGGGCCGGCCGGCACCGCGGGGCGCGCCATCGGCCACCGTCACCGCCAAGCGGTCCATGGCCGACCATTGCTCGGCGCTCAACACACCACCCGGTACGGCGGCACGAACCATGCAGGAATACAGCAACGGCTGCTGTTTGGCGGCTCGGGACCGGCGCACGTCCCGGTCATCTTGTTGATAGAACCCGTGGAACTTCACCAGATGGGTGCTGTCGGCACTGAAGTGATCGGTGCCGTCGTTCAGCTCCGCTCCCAGCGACCCGCGCAGATGGGCACTGGCGGCCTTGACCCCCTCGACCGCGGTCGGCGCTTTCACGGGAGCAACCTCGACAGACGCGGTTTCGACAGGCGCGGTCTTGGGCGGAGTCACTGCTTCACCCGGATCATGGCAGCGCCGACGGTGGTGTTGGTGGCTTCGTCGATCACGATCAACCTTCCGGTGGACAGACCGTGGTGGTAATTCTCCACCACCAGCGGCGCCGACAAGCGCAACCGCAACCGGCCCAGGTCATTCAACGCCAAGGTGTCGGCCTCGTCATCGACCATACCGGTGGTTATGTCGAGCCGGCCGACCACCTCGCTGACCATGGCCAAGACATTCCGAGTGGTATGTTTCACGGTGAACCGATCACCGGCACGTACCGGACGGTCTCCCATCCAGCACACGTCGATGTCCACCTCGTCCGTGACCAACGGCTCGGCCCCGTCGGCCACCACCACCAACTCGCCCCGGCTGGCGTCCACGTCATCGGCCAACTCCACCGCGATGGCCTGACCCGGCAACGCCATCTCGATGGGTTCACCGAACAGATCGATGACAGCCACGGTGCTGGTTCGACCGCTGGGTAGCAACTGCACGTCCTGGCCCACCGACAACGTGCCGCCCTCGAGCTTGCCGGCCACCAGGCGGGCCTCACGTCCGGCGGCCGCGTCGGGGGCGATGACCCACTGCACGGCCAGGCGAGCGGAACCGGTGGGCGGCAGGGTGGCGTCGATGCTTTCCAGCAACGGCAGCAGCGCTGGCCCCTCGAACCAGTCCAGGTTGGGTGAGGGCTCCACCACGTTGTCGCCCAGCAGCGCCGAGATGGGCACCGCGATCACCTCGATGGGCCACGGCAGCCCGGCGGCGAAGGTGGCGGCATCCTTGGCCACGGTGCGGAACACTTCTTCGTCCCAACCGATCAGATCGCACTTGTTGACAGCCACGATGACGGTGCCCACCCCCAACAGGGCGGCGATGGCCAGGTGGCGTTGGCTTTGATCCAGCAAACCGGCCCGGGCGTCCACCAGCACCACCGCCACGTCCGCCGTTGAGGCCCCGGTGACCATGTTGCGGGTGTACTGCACGTGACCTGGGGTGTCCGCCAGGATGAAGGAGCGGGTGTCGGTGGCGAAGAACCGGTAGGCCACATCAATGGTGATGCCGGCCTCCCGTTCCGCCCGCAACCCGTCGGTGACCAAAGCGAGGTTCATGGCCCGGTGACCACGCCGGTCACTGGCCCGTTGCACGGCCTCAATGGTGTCGGTGCTCAGCATCCCCAGGTCGTGCAAGAGCCGGCCCAACAGCGTGGATTTCCCGTCGTCGACGCTGCCGGCGGTGGCCAGACGCAACATGGAACGAGTCAACACAGCACTGCTCATCAGAAGTATCCCTCGCGCTTGCGGTCTTCCATGGCGGCCTCGCTCGTGGCGTCATCGGCCCGGCTGGCTCCCCGCTCGGACACCTCGGCGGCGATCACCTCGGCAATGACGTCCGCCAGCGTGGCCGCGTTGGATTCGATGGCCCCGGTGCAGGTCATGTCGCCCACGGTGCGGTAACGCACCGTGGCCATGAACGGTTCCTCGCCGGGCAGGCGTGGGAGTGGGGCCTCGGTGGCCAGCAGCATCCCGTCACGGCGGAACACCTCACGACGGTGGGTGAAGTACAGCCCGGGCAACTCGATCTGCTCGCGTTCGATGTACCGCCACACGTCCAGCTCGGTCCAGTTCGACAACGGGAAGGCCCGCAGGTGCTCGCCGCTGCGGATGCGGGCGTTGAGCACATCCCACGGTTCGGGACGCTGCGCCTTGGGGTCCCACTGGCCGAAGGCATCCCGGAAGCTGAGGATGCGCTCCTTGGCCCGGGCTTTCTCCTCGTCCCGGCGGCCACCACCGAAGGCCACGTCAACTCGTTGGGTCACCAGATGATCCAGGAGCGCCACAGTCTGCAGCCGGTTGCGGCTGGCCCGGGGTCCGACCTCCTCCACCACCCGGCCGGCGTCGATGCTGGCCTGCACCGAGGCCACCTCCAGCTCGACGTGGTAATGCTCCACGCAGCGATCCCGGAAGGTGATCACGCTGGGGAAGTTGTGGCCGGTGTCCACGTGCAGCACCGGAAAGGGGATGCGGCCGGGGGCGAAGGCCTTGGCCGCCAGGTGCAGCAACACTGCGGAGTCTTTGCCGCCGGAGAACAGCAGCCGCGGCCGCTCGCACTCCGCGGTCACTTCTCGGATGATGGTGACGGCGTCCGCTTCCAGCAACTCCAACTGGTCGAGCTGGCGCAGCGGCGCGCCGAGCACCCCGACCCCGCCTTGGGTCTGGGCGGCGCTCACTGGTGCAGCCCGCATTCGGTCTTGTCCGAACCGGCCCAGCGACCGGCCCGCTTGTCCTCGCCGGGGGCCACCGGGCGGGTGCAGGGCCAACAGCCCACGGAGGGATAGCCCCGATCCGCCAGCGGATGGGCCGGCAGATCATGGGCCAGCAGGTACCCGGCCATGTCATTGTCGTCCCAGGCCACCAGCGGGTTGATCTTGACCACGCCCCATCGCTCGTCCCACGCCAGCACCGGGGCGTCGGCCCGGGTGGGTCCGTCTACCCGTCGGATGCCGGTGATCCACGCCGCCCGGCCGGTGATGGTCCGGGCCAGCGGCTCAACCTTGCGCACCCCGCAGCAACCCTCGGTGTCCGTCATCCACCGGTCATCGGGGACCACCGACAGCTCGGGCCGCACGATCCGCAGCTTGAAGCTCTCCCCCAGCCGGTTACGGAGGTTGTCCACCAGCCACCAGGTCTCCGCGAAGTGGTACTGGGTGTCGAGAAACGCCACGTCAGCCTGGGGAGCATGGGTGGCCACCAGATGGGCCAGCACCGCGTCCTCAAAGGAGACGGTGGCCACGACGTCGCTACCGAAGCGCGCATCGGCCCAAGCCAAGATCTCGCGGGGATGGGCGCCATCGAGGCGGGCGGCGGCGTCGGCCAAGTCAGCCAAGTCGGCCGGGCTGGGCCCGGTAGCGGCGATCAACGGGCTGGACATGCGCAACTCCTGCATGCGGCTGATGCCGACACCGTGGGGGCTGACCTGCCCGGCTGGGCAGTGCAGCGGCGCCTGGCGCGGCACCCGGCGTCACCGGGGTGCGACCAGGCTAGCCAAACCCGACTAACTCGATCAACTTTGTTGACTTTCCGATGCTGGACTCATTCCCGTCCCTCACCTGACCCGCCGGGCGTCAACCGGCCAGACCGAACCCGGGCCGAGCCGGACCGTTCGGCCCAAACCCCCCAGCCGGTATCCACCCTTCGCTTCTGTCGGGCCTCGGTTGGCGTCAGTGACGCTGAGCGTTTGGGGTGTCGCCGACCATTGGGCGGTTTTGGCCAACTCCGGGTCGACAGAGCGCCCCATGGTGGACGGTCCGAAGTTCCTCGGCCACGCTCCGTCGCCAATCAGGGTCTGGCAGAGGATGATCGTGGCCCAAACCAGCCCAACGACACTCGCTTCAGCCCACTTCATATCATTCCACGCAGCAGTCGGAGCCTCGCTGCCAGCGAGCGGGGCCGCAGCGCCAGGTGCGGTCCGCCGGCAGATGCGAACCACACCCCTCAGACCCCGGGGCGAACCAGCTTGTAGCCAAGGCCACGCACGGTGAGGATCAATGTGGGCCGCTGCGGGTCATCCTCGACCTTGTTGCGCAGGCGATGCACATGGGCGTCCACCAATCGGGTGTCACCGAGGTAGTCGTAGCCCCAGACCCGCTCCAGCAGCTGATCCCGGGAGAGCACGATGTTGGGCTGGGAGGCCAGCTCGCACAACAGCCGGAACTCGGTCTTGGTGAGCTCCAACTGTTCGCCCCGTCGGACCACCACCGCCTCCGCCTCGCGCAGCTCGATGGGGCCGAACGTGCTGCTGGCCACCGCCGGCGGTTCGGCCATGGCCACCCGGCGCAGCAGGGCCCGGATGTGCGCTGCCAACGCTTTGGGCACCACCGGCTTGGTCACGTAATCGTCGGCCCCGGCTTCCAGCCCGGCCACCAGATCGTGGGTGTCCGCCTGCGCGGTGACGATGATGATGGGCACAATGGAGACCGCGCGGATGTCTCGGCAGACGTCCAGGCCCCGCCGATCCGGCAGCCGAAGATCCAACAACACCAGGTCAGGCTGGTGCTCGTGGAACGCTGCCAGCCCCGAAGCACCATCTGCGGCCTCGTGCACGGCGTAACCCTCGTCCTCCAGAGCGAGCTTCAGCATGGCGCGGATCTCGGGTTCATCCTCGACCAGCAGCAATGTCGCGAGCATGTTCACCTCCCCGGCGCGCCCGATGGTCGGCCCGGCCGTTGGTACCGTGGTTGGCATCCAAGCTAGAACCCCCGCCCCCTCGACACCGCCACCCTCAGTGGCTGTCGGCACCAACGGGGCGGGCGCGGAGCCTGACGGAGACACCCAGGACACCTTGGTCCACGGCGACCATGATCGGTCCGAGCGTTCGCCGGCCGCGGGTCCGTCCGGCCCGGGGCTTCGCGGTCCCCGGCTCGGGTTGCGGGCCCGGGTCACGGTCACAGCGGCGCTGTTGGCTCTGGCGGCCACCGCAGTGCTGTCCACCATCGCCTACAGCCTGGTTCGCAGCTACCTCCTGGGCCAACGCGATGCCTACATGTCCCGCCAGGCCTTCGCCAACGCCCGGGTGACCCGCGACGTGCTGGCCGCGGGCCCGGAACCGGACATCACCGCGCTGCTGGAATCGCTGCGTTCGGACGCCGGCTCCTTTCCGTTGATCCGGTACCACGGCCAATGGTTCGGCTCCAACGTCGGCGCCTCGGACAATGACCTGCCCGATTCGTTGCACGCCGCGCTGCTTGAGGGCCAGGCCGCCCGTCAGCGCTTTGAGCTGGGTGGGAGGCCGTACAGCGCGGTGGCTGTCGAGCTGCGCAGCGTCCAGGGGGCGTACGTCGAGGTCTTCCCGCTGGAGCAGCTGAGCCGCAACCTGCAAGCCCTGGCGCTGTCACTGCTGGCCGGCGGCGGCGTCACCGTGGCCGGGGCCGCGACCATCGGGTACCGGGTCAGCCGGCGCATGTTGCACCCCGTGGCCCGGGTCGCGGACGCCGCCGAAGCGCTGGCCGGGGGTGGTCTGGACACCCGCATGGCCCCCGAACGGGACCCGGACCTGGCCCGCCTGGTGCGCTCGTTCAACGAGATGGCCGACGCCATCCAGACCCGCATCGAGCGTGAGGCCCGTTTCGCCTCCGACGTCAGCCACGAGTTGCGCACCCCGCTGACCGCGCTGGCCGCCGCCGCCGACGTGTTGGTTCGCCGCCGGGCCGAGCTGTCCCCGCCCGGGCAGCAGGCGTTGGACATCATGGCCCGACAGATCGAGCGCTTCACCACCATGGTCCTGGACCTGCTGGAGATCAGCCGCATCGATGCCGGTACCGCTGACGTGAACCTGGAGCCGGTCCCGCTGGGCCGGCTGGCCAGCCGGGTCATCGAGATCGCCCACCAGGACGGGGTGGAACTGGACGTGGCGGTGCCGGCGTCGGGCACGTTGGCGCTGGTGGACCGCCGACGGTTCGAACACATGCTGCTCAACCTGGTCGACAACGCCACCCGCTACGGCGGAGGGGGCCCGGTGCTGGTGCGCTTGGATTCCGACGAGGATCTGGTCCACCTGCACGTGGACGACGGGGGGCCAGGGGTCCCGGTGGCGGAGCGTCACCTGATCTTCGACCGTTTCACCCGGGGCAGCACCGCCACCAACAGCTCCGGCACCGGCCTGGGTCTGGCGCTGGTTCGCGAACATGCCCGCCTGCACGGCGGCACCGTGGAGGTGGGCGAATCACCCGAAGGTGGGGCCCGCTTCACGTTGAGCTTCCCGCGGGTGGGGGCGTGAGCACCGTCACCGTCACCTCCAACGTGACCGTCACCGGCACTGGACCGGTACGGGTGCGGGGACCGGCCTCGGTGCGGGCGCGGGCGACCATGACCGGTGCAACCCTGCTGCTGGGCACGGTGGTGCCGGGCACGTTGCTGTGGGGCTGCGGGGTCCCCGCCCAGTCCCGAGCCCAGATCGTGGCCCCCGGCGATGTTCCCTTCGGTCTGGCCAGCGGTGACAGCACCACCACCACGACCGTGGCGGTGGGGTTCGATCCCCAGCTCGACACCCGAGCGGTGGCCCTGTATTTCAGTGACGGGGACAAGATCGTGGTTGTGAACAGGGAGGTTGCCGGGCCGTCGCTACTGCTGAACGTGGTGCACGCCCTCGCCGTGGAGCCCGCCGCGGCGCCCGAGTCCCCCGCCGCCGGTCAGGGCCCGGACTATCGATCCGCCGTCGGACCCGATGATGTGGTCGATGTGACGGTCCAGGCCGGCATCGCCACCGTGGAGTTGGACGACTCCTTCCGGGACCTTCCCACCGCGGAGCAACGTCTGGCGGTGGCGCAGCTGGTGCTGACGCTCACCGAGCAGCCGGGCATCGGGCAGGTGGCCTTCGTGGTTGGTGATCAGCCGGTGCCGGTACCCCGAGCGGACGGCACCCTGGCCAGGGAAAAGGTGTCCCGCGACGACTTCATGGAGCTGCTCGGAGACGGCGGGGACTGACGCTGGCGACGGGCCCATCGCCGGGCGCGACAAAGCGGGATGGAACCACATCTGTCCCGGGCGGCGAGCTCAAACTGCTTCCTGGCTGACCTGAGCACCGCGGTTACGCACATTTGCGGCCCGAGAGCGGTTCGTTCCATCCCGCTTCCGGAGCAATGGTCCCAGTCCAGCGTTGCGCGGTTGTGGGAGTTGTGCGCGAATCTCGTGAAACTCTGCGCGACCTCGCTGGCAACATCGGACGGCGAACTGTCGCACTTCTTACAGCGGAACCAACCCCGCTCTTACGTCGATCCGGTTCACTGGGTCCACTCACCCCCCGGGCCAACGCAGGCACCGCACGCACAGCAGGCAAACCAGGAGAACCACCATGCATCGATCGATCGTTGTCGCCGGCCTCAGCGGCGCACTTCTCGTGGGCGGCGCGGCGGGCACGCTGCTCGCTGATCCGCTGCTCTCTGGAGCCCAGAGCAGCTCCACCACGACGCCGGCAGAGGCCGCCCCGGCCGCTCCCCAAGCACCCGCTGAGTGGATGCGCCAGGCGCTGGCCCCATTGGTCGCCGATGGCACCATCACCCAGGCGCAGGCGGACAAGGTGCTCGGCGCCATCCAGGCTGCCCGCCCGGCCAAGGGCCAACGAGGGCCCGGTCACGGCGGTGGCCAACGCCTGGAGGCGGTCGCCACCGCTCTGGGCCTGACCCCGGATGAGGTCTCCACCGCCCTGCGCGGCGGCCAGACGCTGGGGCAGTTGGCGGACCGCGAAGGGGTGAGCCGGACCGAGGTCGTGGACGCCATCATGGCCGAGGTCTCAGCCCATCTCGATGCAGAGGTGGCCAGCGGTGAACACACCCAGGCCGAGGCCGACGCCCGGGAAGCGGACATCCGGGCCCGCACCACCAGCGGCCTTGATCAGGTCGGTCCCGGTCCCGGTGGGCGTGGCGGACCCGGGATGTTCGGCGGCCGCGCCCACCACGGTCCCGAAGGCGAGCGGCCCGCCGCTGGCGTCACGCCCACCACCGCCTCGTGATCCGCAACTTCTGATCCGCAACCCCTGACCCGCCCCTCCCCCGGCGCACCGACCGGTCGACCCCACTCCCAAGGGGCGGCCGGTCGGCTCGCGTCCGGCGAACCCGGCGGTGCTTGCGCCCGTCACCGACCCGTCCTACCAGACTCCTCGGGGTGCAGGGCCCGTAGTGCCTCGGCGAACTCCGGCCGGCCCATGGCAGATTCCTCCAACGCCAATGACAGCGGCAGCGAGGCGTCACACACCCGGCGCAACAACACGTTGATGGCAGCCTTGGTGCCCCTCACCGCCCGGGGAGCCAGCGCCGCCAACTGCTCGGCATACGCCACGGTACGGGTCAGCACCTCATCGGCGGGGGCCAACTCCGACAGCAGGCCCAGCGCCACCGCCTCCTCGGTGCTGATCAGCTCCCCCGCCATCAGGAGCCGCTTGGCCCGATTGATGCCCACCAACAGCGGCCAGATCACCGCGCTGCCGTTGCCCGCCGGAAGCGCCGCCAACACGTGGGCATCGCCGAAACGGGCACCGGGCGCAGCGAAGGAGACGTCCGCCAGCGACGCGATGGTGGCACCCAGACCGATGGCGTGCCCGTTCACCGCGCACAGGAATGGCTTGTCCAGATCGATGATGTCCTCGATGATGCGTCGGGCCTCCTGCATGGGGGTGAGGCCGTCGCCGCCGGCGTAGGCCCGCTGGGGGTCGGTGTCCCCGCCCACGCTGAAGGTGCGCCCGTTGCCGGTCAGCACCGCAGCCCGCACCCGGGGGTCACGCTGCAGATCCCTTCGGCACCTTTCTCGCGCCCTACCATCCGCTGGGCGAGAACCCGTTGCTGTTGATGCAGCGTGACCTCGAGCTCATCGCCCACTGCGACCGACTGGGTTTCGACGAGGCCTGGGTCGGCGAACACCACTCCGCGGCATGGGAGACCATCTTGGATCCGGCGGTGTTCCTCGCTGCGGCCGGCGAGCGCACCTCCCGCATCCGGCTGGGTTCGGGCGTGGTGTCCCTTCCCTACCACCACCCAATGATGGTGGTGGACCGGTTCGTGCAGCTGGACTACCTGACCCGGGGGCGGGCCATGCTCGGGGTGGGCCCGGGAGCGTTGGTGTCCGACGCCGTCATGATGGGCATCGAGCCGATCACCCAACGGCCCCGCATGGATGAGGCGCTGGGGGTCATCGTCCGGTTGCTGGCCGGTGAGGTGGTCACCCACCATACCGACTGGTTCGTCTGCCAGGAGGCCCAGCTGCAACTGCTGCCGGTCAACGGGCCCGGCACCATGCCCATCGCGGTGGCTTCCACCACCTCCCCCGCCGGCATGATGAGCGCTGGCCGTCACGGGGTGGGGGTGTTGTCGCTGGGGGCCGGGCTGATCGGCGGACGCAAGGACCTGGCGTCCCAGTGGGCGATGGCCGAACAGGCCGCGTCGCAGGCCGGGACCACCGTGAACCGGGCCGAGTGGCGGCTGGTCATCCGGGCCCATCTGGCGGAAAGCCGGGCCGAGGCCATGGCGCAGGTGGCCGAGGGGCGGGAACGGGAACGGCAGCTGTACTTCCGCCGGGTCGGGGGGCTGCGCAACGATCACACGCTGGAGCAGGAGATCGAGGATGACGCCTCCTTGGTGGGTACGCCCGACGACATGGTGGCGGCGTTGGGGCGCATCATGGAGGTCACCGGCGGCTTTGGTGGGTTCCTGGTGTTGGCCAACGATTGGGCCTCGCCCGAAAACACGCGGCGCAGTTACGAGCTCATGGCCCGCCAGGTGATCCCCCACTTCAACGGCATGATCAACCCGTTGCAGCGCAGTTATGACCGGGTGGTGGCCAACAAGGCCAGCTACGGCGGTCCGGTCATGGCCGCCATCGCCCGGGCCTACGAGGACGCCGGCCAGCCCCTGCCCGACGGCATGTCCCCGGCCAACCTCCGCTGACCGTACCGTACCAGCCAGAACGTACCGACCAGAACGTACCAGCCAGAACGTACCAGTCAGTACAGTGCACCCCGTCAGTCGGCGGGTTCGAAGACCTTGTAGTCGGTGCTGTCCTGTAGGGACTCCTCACCGTTGAGCGGCAGGGGGTTGAACCAGTTGAGGGCCCCGTTGACATCGTCCTGCCAGACGTCGGCGGGGACCTCGTACAACACCTCGATGCCGTTGCCGTCGGGATCCGCGATGTACACGCTGTGGGTCATCCCATGATCGCCGCGCACGAGGAACTCCACGTCGTTGGCCCGCAGATGGGCCAGCTGCTGCAGGAACGCCTCACGGTCGGGGTAGGTGATGGCGATGTGGTTGACCCCCACCCGGGCCGGGGCCATGGACCAGCGGGCCACCTCGGGTTGACCGGCCACGTCTTCCACCTGCACCAGGGCCAGATCGTGGTGACTCTCGGGGGTGGCCCGATAGAAGCGCATGATCCGACGAGTGGGATCGATCTGGCCGCACTGCTCCCAACCCATGATCGCCGTCCAGAAGCGATGCGAGGCCTCGATGTCTCGCACGTTCAGCACCAGATGGTTGATCCCGGCAGTGACCGCGGGCCGGGTTTGAGGACGGGTGGACGTGGTTGGGGACTGCGTCACCGGGATGCTCCAAGACGATGGGACAGCGCGATACCGCTGCCGACCTGCAGGTACGGGGCCAAGCCTACCTCGGGGCCATCCCGCCGCCCCTATGATCCCCGCCAATGCGTGGTCTCACGGTTCTCGACGCCTCCCGTTCCGTGGCAGGGGCGTACAGCACCCGACTGTTGGCCACGTTGGGTGCGGAGGTGACCTGCCTGGAGCCAGTGGGCGGACACCCACTTCGGACCGCCCCGCCGTGGGTCACCACTCCGGACCGGGGCGAACCCATGTCCGCCGCCTGGGCCTACCTCGCCGCCGGCAAACGCAGCGTGGTGGACCGCGATGGGGACTCGTTGCTGGATTCGTTGGCGACCGGTGTGGATCTGATGGTGTTGTCCGCCGATGGTGACCCGGTGGCGGTGCGAGCCCGGGCGGACCGACTGGCACAGGCCAACCCGCAGTTGGTGGTCACGGTGGTGTCGGGCTTCGGGCTGACCGGACCCTACGCCGCCTACCGGTCCAGCCCCTTGGTGGATTGGGCCATGGGCGGGCATCTGTTGCTCAACGGTGAACGGCACCGCGAGCCACTGTCCGGCGCCGGTCCCTGGTCCTCCTACCTGGGTGGCGCCACCGCCACCTTGGCCAGCCAGGCGGCAGTGATCCGGGCCCGGCGACACGGCCGCGGTGACGTGGTGGATGTGGGCAACATGGAAGCGGCCGCCGCCTGTCACCAGTGGACGCTGACGATCTGGACCCATCAAGGCGTGCGCAAGACCCGTTGGGGCAACCACCACGGTGAGGCCCATCATCCCTTGGCGTTGTTCCGCTGCACCGACGGATGGATCGTGATCGGCGCCGTGACCCGGCCTCAATGGGAAGGTTTGTGCATCGTCACCGACGCGGTGGAGCTGCTGGCCGACGACGATCTGTTCGTGCCGGCCCAGCGCTTCGATCGCTTCGAGGAGATCGACGCCGCCATCTCACCGTGGTTGGCGGCCCACAGTCGGGCCGAGGCGGTGGCCCTGCTCCAGGAGAACCGCTGTCCCGCCGGCCAGGTGCTGGCGCTCGATGAGGTGCTGCACAGCCCGCAGTTGCAAGCCCGCGCCTTCTGGACCGTACCAGATGGTATGGGGCCGGGCGCACGGATGGCAGGCCCGCCGTTCACCATCGGCTCCCACCAGGTGACCCTGGCCGCGGCGCCCACCTTGGGTCAGCACCAGGACCAGCTCCCGGGGGTCCGTCCATGAGCTTCGGCCTGGACCTCCAGGACATTCGGGTGCTGGAGTTCAGCGTCGCCTGGGCCGGTCCAATGGCCGGGCGCTGGCTGGCTGAGCTGGGCGCCGACGTGATCAAGATCGAACACCCCACCTCCCGGGGGTTGGCCCTCAGCAGTGCCATGGTGGCGGACCCTGATTGGCACTGGGGCGAACTGCCGTCCCCGGCGTTGCGAAACGGCATCTTCCCCAACAACGACCCTGGCGCGGACTGGTGGAACCGGCTGGGTTATTTCAACAAGATCAATCGCACCAAGCGCAGCCTGTGCCTGGATCTCAAGGCGCCGGGCGGGTGGGACATCTTCGCCGAGTTGGTGCGCGGGGCGGATGTGGTGCTCAACAACTACAGCCCCCGGGGCGTGAAGAGCCTGGGCATCGATCATCCGTCGTTGCGAGCCATCAACCCCTCCATCGTCACCGTGGATCTGTCGGGCTTCGGTGCCACCGGCCCGGAATACGATCAGGTGTCCTGGGGCCCGATCCTGGAGGGCGCCTCGGGTCTGGCCCACGCCACCGGGTATGTCGACTCCGGCCCGTACAAGCAGGGACTGGCACTGCCCGACGCGGTGGGCGGACTGCATGGCACGGTGGCCATCCTGGCGGCGCTGTGGGAGCGGGAGATGACCGGCGAGGCGGTTCACGTGGACGTGTCCCAGCTGGAGACCTACCTGCAGTTCGGCGGCGACCTGGCCCTGGCGGCGTCCGTCGGTTCCACCCCGCCCCGGCCGGGCAACCGTCGGGCGGACGTGGCCCCCCAGGGCGTGTACCCCTGCCGGGGCGAGGATCAGTGGATCGCCATCACCGTGCCCGACGATGCCGCCTGGGCCCGGGTGGTGACCGTGATCGGTGACCCCGCCCTGACCGATCAGCGCTGGTCAGAACTCGACGCCCGCCTGGCCGACCACGACGAGATCGACGGCCGGCTCTCGGCCTGGACCGTCGAGCAGGACGCCCGGCCGTTGATGGCCCGCCTCCAGGCCGCTGACATACCTGCCGGCGTGGCGATGGCCAACGCTGACCTGGCCACCGATCCCCACCTCCGGGAGCGCGGTTTCATGGTGGAACTGCACCATCCGGGGGCCGGTCCGTTGGGCTTTCCCGGCTTCCCGGTGCACTTCGACCACTGGACCCCCACCGTGCGGGCGACCCCCACCCTGGGCCAGCACAACGAGGAGATCCTGCGCTCGCTGGGCCGGGACACCGCCGCCATCGACGTTCTCCGGGCCAACGGCACCATCACGGAGATCCCGCCCGGCTCCTAGCGACGCCTGACCGGCCGCGCCCAACGCTCACCGTGGCGCCCGGAACCGCGGTGCCGTCAAGCTCCAGCCGCCATTGTCGAACTTGGCTTGAAACTTGGCGCCGTGCAGTCGCGTCCAGCGCGCTCGCCGGCTACGCTGGCAGGGTCAATCGGCTCCGGTTGTCCTACGCAATGCGGATGGTCCCTCAGCCAGGGGGTTCTTCCGGGAAGTCTTCGTCGTTCTGGTGAAGTTCCGCTCCTCGGGCAGTGCGTTGTTGAAGTAGCCGCCGCAGCGTCGGCGGCCCGAGAGGTGAGATCCCCAGCTCAGGGCCTCACACCAAGTATCGGACCCCGACCTTTGGGGCCACCCAGTCGGCAAAGCAATTCCCAGGAAGGCAAGCTCCATGGCAGTAGGCACCGTCAAGTTCTTCAACAACGAGAAGGGCTACGGCTTCATCTCTCGTGATGACGGCGAAGATGTGTTCGTCCATTACTCGAACATCGCCGGCAACGGCTACCGGTCCCTGACCGAGGGCCAGCAGGTCGAGTTCGAGGTCGGCCCCGGCCGCAAGGGCCCCGAAGCCCTGAACGTCACCCCTCGCTGATCAAGCTCTGAACCCACGGTTACAGCTGTAGGGCGCCACGGTCCGCCGGGCGCCCTACGCCGTTTTCGGCGGGCTTGTGTCGGTCAGCCCATCACGCAGCACGTTTCGTCGGACCTTCCCGGTGGCGGTCTTGGGCAGCTCATCCACCACCTCGATCCGCCTGGGACGTTTGAAGGCCGCCATGTTGGCCCGGCAATGGGCCTCGATCGATTCGAGGTCGATTCGACGCCCGCGCCGAGCCACCAGGAACGCCACCGCGGTTTCCAGGCCGTCGGCGGTGCGGCTGCCCACCACGACCACCTCGGACACGTCGGCATGGGTCAGCAGCACGTTCTCGACCTCGGCCGGGGAGACCCAGATGCCACCCACCTTGAGCATGTCGTTGTTGCGTCCCAGGCAGGTCCAGTACCCATCGGTGGACCGCTGGTACACGTCACCCGTCGCCATCCACTCCCCCAGGAACGCGGCCCGGGTGGCGGCTCGCCGTGACCAGTACCCGCTGGCCAACGAGTCGCCTTTGATGCGCAGCTCACCAGGGGTGTCCGGCGCGGTGATGAGCTCACCTTGTTCGTCACGCAACTCCAGCTCATAGCCCTCGACTGGCTGGCCCGTGGTGCCGGGACGTTCCGCGCCCAGGCGGTTCGACAAGAAGATGTGCAACGCCTCGGTGGTGCCGATCCCGTCCAGCAGCGCAAAACCCAGCTGCTCGGTGGTGCGTCGGTGCAGCTCGGCGGGCAGCACCTCACCGGCAGAGGTGGCCAGACGCACCGAGGCGAACGTCTGGCGAATCGCACCGCTGTCGAGCAGGGCGGCATAAAAGCCGGGCGACCCGAAGAACAGTGTCGGTTGATGGCGTTGCACCAGCTCGGTGACGTTGGCGGGGGTGGGCCGGGCCGGGTTCAACACCGTTGCAGCACCCACCGAGAACGGAAAGGTCAGCGAATTGCCCAGGCCATAGGCGAAGAACAGCTTGGCCACCGACAAGCACCGGTCGTCCTCGGTGATAGCCAGGATGTGGCGGGCGTAAGTGTCAGCGGTGACCTTGGCGTCGTGGTGGCAGTGCATGGCGCCCTTGGGACTGCCGGTGGTGCCCGAGGTGTACAGCCAAAACCCCGGCGAATCCGTCGTCGTGGACGCCGGGGCCACCGGGCTGCGGTCATCGAACTGCGACCATCGCCAGGTCGCCTCGGGGCCTGCCGCGGAAGCCGACGCGGCCGCCACCGCGGGTCCGGACGACAGCGCGGTTTCGGCCGCCCCCGTGGCATCGGCCAGCACCGTGGCCAACAACCCCTCGCTGGCGGCGACCAAGACCGGCAGATGCCCGGCGTAGTCTTCGGAGACCACCACCACCCGGGCCCCGGCGTCCGCCGCGATGAAGGCGGCCTCCGTCGGGGTCAGCATGGTTGACGTGGGCACCGGCACCGCCCCCAGACGCAGCGCCGCCAGGAAGAATGCCAGGAACGCGGGCTCGTCGTTCATGACCAGCATCACCCGCTCTTCGCGACGAAGCCCACACTGCAACAGCCCGTTGGCGGCCCGGTTGACCTGCTCGGCGATGTCGGCGTAGGTGAGGGACTCGCCACCGTGGATCACCGCGAGGCGCTCGCCCTTGCCGGCGTCGAGATGGCGGTCCACCAGCCATGCGGCCAGGTTGAAACGGCCCGTCCCCGCTGCCGGCTTGTTGCTTGCCATGGGCGCCTTCCCTACCTGGTCACACTGCATGTCGGACCGATTCTGTCTGATGGCTGCGGGGTCGGCCTCACCCTATCCAGCAGCTGCGGGCCGGGTCGGACCGTGTCAGGGAAGGGTGTCAGGGAAGGGTGGCGAGAAACGCGACGCAGGCGGTCAGGGTTGCGTCTGGTTGATCGAGGTGCGGGGAATGGCCGCAGTCCGCCAGCTCGGCGCGGGTGATCGGCCCCATCGTCGCCGCTTCGATGGCGTCGAGTTGGGCCATGGTGCCGTACTGGTCGTCCAGGCCCTGGACGACCAGGCCGGGTGCCGCCACTGAGCCCAGCAGCTCCCGCAGGTCCCAGCCTCGGAACTCCGGCGACAACCAGGTATCGTGCCAGAACCAGAACAGCTGGTCAGGATGGTCATGGTGGCGGGCCAGGCGAGTGGGCAGATCGGTGCTGCGGTAGCTCTCACCGGCTGCGGCGATGGCGGCCACGGTGCAGTCCTCCACCATCACGTGGGGCGCCATCAGCACCAGAGCACTCACGCTGGCGGTGGGCTGCGCGGCGTGGATCAGGGCGATGGAGGCCCCGTCGCTGTGACCCACCAGGACCGGATGGCGCAGACCGAAACGAGCCAGCATCTGCGGCAACACGACCAACGCCTCATGGTGCATGTACCCGGTGGCTCTTTCCAGGCGGCGTTCGGGCGCGGCGTCGAAGCGCATGGGTGGTTGGGAGCGCCCGTGACCGGCCCTGGCGAACGCCATCCCGGCCCGGCCGGACCGCCGGCACAGCTCCTCGGGAAAGGTACGCCACTGCGTCAAGGAGCCCAGCCCCTCGTGCAAGAAGACCAGCGGCCGCCGATCCGTCTCCAGACCGGGGTGGGGACCGCCCTCCGGGAGCAGCCAGCACTCCAACGCCGCCCCGTCGACCTGCAATCGCAACACCTGCCCACCCTGTCCGTCCTCAGCGACCCCCGCCAACTCGGCCCATCGACTCAACCCTCCAACTTGGCGCCTGCGTTCTCAGTCCGTGGCGGGTGCCTGCCAAGTGAAGGGCGGACAACGTCGTCGGGGTAGCGTCCGCAACCAGGTCGGGCCGTCCACCACGGGCGAGCGCGACCTGGTGGTGAAGCAGCCGGGACATGGTGATGTGGGAGTGAGGGTGGCTGACTCGATGACGAAAAGAACATGACGAACATGACGAACAGAGACACGACGGACACGGTGAATGATTCGACGGGACCGCTGGCAGGGCTGCGGGTGGTGGAGCTATCCATCGCCATCGCCGCGCCCAGTTGCGGGCGGATGCTGGCCCATTTCGGCGCCGAGGTCATCAAGCTGGAGTCCCGCCAGTACCCCGATGTGGTTCGGTTGGTGGGCGCAGCCTGGGCCCGTACCCCGGAGCTCGCCCCGCTGTTCACCGAGACCAGCCCCTACCTGTCGGAGATGAACGCCGGCAAACGTTCGGTGGGCCTGGAGCTCAAGCGGCCCGAAGCGTTGGACGCCGCCCGTCGGATCATCGCCGGAGCCGACGTGTTCCTGACCAACTATTCGACGCCGGCGGTCACCGATCTCGGCCTGGGGGTGGAGGCGCTGCGGTCGGCCAATCCCCGGCTGATCTATGTGTCCCTGCCCGGTTTCGGCTCTCAGCCCGGCACGCCGTACTACGAGTACATCTCCTGGGGACCGAATCAGGCGCCGCTGGTGGGTCTGGACGAGCTGTCGGGCTACCCCGACCAGGAGCCGGCCGGCTTGGCCGCGTTCGCCGCGCCGGACTACTTCGCCGGGTTGCACGCCTTCACCTCCATCCTGACCGCCCTGGAGCAGCGCGATCGCAGCGGCGGAGGAGCCTGGATGGACTTGTCGCAGTTCGAGTTGACGGTGTCGGCGTTGGGTCCGCTGTTGTTGGATCAGCAGCTCTCGGGCCGCAACGCCACCCGCAACGGCAACCGGGTGTCCTGGTACGCGCCGCAGGGGGTCTACCCGAGTCGGGGGGAGGACCGGTGGGTGGCCATCAGCGTCAAGGACGACCGGCAATGGGTGGCACTGGCCCGGGTGCTGGACGGTGCCGCGGGTGGGACGGGGGTGGCGGTGGCTGAAGGATTGGCTGGCGACGCCGCGCTCGGGACCCTCAACGGTCGCCACGCGGCACACGACGATCTGGATCAGCGGATCAGCGCCTGGACCGCCAGCCGCAGCGCCGAGGACGCCGCGGCCCGCCTGCAGGAGGTCGGGGTGGCAGCGCACGCCGTACAGGACACCGAGGCCATGCTGTTCGATCCGCAGCTACGGGAATACGGCTGGTACCAGGTGCGTCCGTCGTTCCGCTTCCCCACCGGTGACCTTTTCGGCGGCTGTGCCATGCGCCTGCCCGACACCGCCGGCGCCTGGACCGCGGGCGCGCCGGGTTGTGGCGAGCACACCGTCGAGATCCTCCAGAGCCTGGGTTTGAGCCGCCAGGAGATCGACCGTTACCTCGGCGAGGGCATCGCCTTCACCCCGATCGACCCTGACACCAAGCTCAAGAGACCGTATGACCACGCGCTCGGCCCGCTGGGGCTTCGGGGAGGCCAGTGATGAGTGACACCGGTGGCCTCACAACCCCGGCGGGCAGTGCCGGCGAGCAGCCCTGGAGCGGGTTACGCATCGTCGAACGATCAGGGCTGTGCACCGCCTACGCCACCCGCGTGTGGGCCGCTCTGGGCGCTGAGGTGGTGGTCCTGGAACCACCGGACGGTCATCCTTACCGGCACCTGGAGCCCTTCGCCCCCCGCAGCGCGGCCCCTGAGGGTTCGCTGTGGTGGGCGTTTCTGGGCCAGAACAAGCGCTCAGTGTTGGTCGATCCTGGCGGCGATCAGGAATCCGCGATCCTGGCGGCGGCCGATGTGGTGTTCGAGGAGCCCGAGCCCGGGACGGCACCGCACGGCACCGCCCATGAGGGACAGGTGGTGGTGTGCGTCACCCCGTTCGGGTTGCGGGGACCACGGGCCCGTTGGCAGGGATCTGACCTGGTGGCGTGGGCCGCCTCGGGACTGACCTACGTGACAGGTTTCCCGGACCGTCCGCCGGTGTCGTTGGCGTCAGTCAACTTTGCCGCCCATGTCACCGCCATGCATGCCATGGGTGCCGCCATGTTGGCGTTGCGGGCCCGACGCTCGAGTGGACGGGGTCAGTTCATCGACCTGTCCATGCAGTTGGCCAACGCCGCGTTGCACCCCGAGATCGGCGTGCCGCTGGTCCTTGATGATGGCGTCCATCGGGGCCGCACCGGCAACCGACGGGCCATCAGCCGTCCGTTCGGCCTGTACCCCTGCGCCGACGGGTTCGTGTCCATCGTGGTCGTCCAACCGGCGCATTGGAACAACCTGGCGGCGTGGATCGTGGAGGTCACCGGAGTGGACGCCGTCGCCGAACCGGCCTTCGCCGACCTGGCCGTTCGCTGGGAAGCGGCAGAGTTCATCGACTCCATGACCGAGCAGCTGACGGTGGGGCTCACCAAGGCCGAACTGTTCGCAGAGGCTCAACGCCGCAGCATCCCGGTCACCCCGGTCAACACCGTCACCGATCTGGCCACTGACGTCCATCTCGAGTCGGCGGCGTTCTGGCAGCCGTCGAGCCACCCCGTGGTGGGCGAGGTGCGATCGCCCGGTGACCTCTCCCGGGGCCAGCCATCATGGTGGCATTGGAGCCGGGCCCCGCTGCTGGGCGAGCACACCGAGGACGTGCTGGCACGATGGTCGACGTCCGTGCCGGGCTGATGACGTTGGTCCGGCGATGACGTTGGTCGCGCTCGACGGTGGTCGCGCTGACGTCGACAACGCCGTGATGTGGGTGACCCGATGAGCCCGGCGCCGGCGGGCATGGAGCAGCTAGTGGCCGCCATCCACGCCACCGACACCCTGGCGGTGGTGGCCGTCACCGGCGGCGGGGTGGCCGCGCTGAGCTGGCTGTTGGGCGTGCCCGGAGCCAGCCGGACGGTGCTGGAAGCCAGCGTGCCTTACGCCGCCGCCGCGCTGGAGCGGCTGATCGGTCACCGGCCCGACCAGTCCGTGTCCCCCGAGACCGCCGTCGCCATGGCTACGGCCTGCCTGCAGCGGGCCATCGAGCTCACCGCCGCCACTCGCCCGCCCAGCCACCCCCAGAGGTCGTCCTTGCACGGAGAGTCACCACCCGGTTCGGGCGAATCGACATCGATTCGACCCTACGGGCGTCTTTCCGCTCTCCCGGCCCAGTCCCCCACTCCCAGTGGTCAGTCGAACGTGTCCCTGCCACTGATCGGGGTATCGGCGACCGCCGCGTTGGTCTCTGACCGGCCCAAGCGAGGCGACCATCGGGCCCATGTCGGGCTCGCCTGGCTCGACGGATCGACCTTCCGTCACCCAGGCCCCGGGCAAGCGGTCTGGTCACTGCATCTGGCCAAGGGGGCCCGGGACCGCATCGGCGAGGACGCCTTGGTCAGCGCCCTGGTCATCGCGGTGCTGGCCTACGGCAGCGGCGTCGGCCCCGGTCCCACCGCGGGGACCGCGACACCGACCTCGCCCAGCGGATTCCCCCTCCTACGGGCCGGGGATGTCATCGATCCCGCCTGGCCCGCCTGACTGGAAGTTCAGCCCGTGGCGACGGTGAGCTGGCCGCCCCGTCGCTAGCCTCCCGCAGGTGGATGACCCATCGATGGACGCCGTGGTGACCCGAAATCAGGAAGCCAGCCGCTACGAGTTGGCCCTCGCCGGGGAGCTGGTGGCGGTGGCCCATTTCGTGGAACAAGGTGACATCATTACGGTCCCGCACACCGAGGTGTCACCGTCGCGACGGGGTCAGGGCCTCGGCGCCGTGCTGGTGGGGGCCATGCTCGATGATCTGCGCCAGCGTGGCCATCGTGTGGAGCCGCAATGCTGGTTCGTGCAGGAGTTCATCGAGCTGCACCCCGAATACTCCGAACTGGTTGCCGGCTGAGGCTGCGGACCGACCAGCCGGGCTGGCCGCTCAGACCGCCACGCCGACGAGCTGACCAACGATGGTGGTGACGCCCATGGCCAACGCTCCCAGGGACGCCATCCGTAGTGCACCCCGGCGGGCATCCGCGCCACCCAGTCGCGCTGCCACCGCGCCGAGCGCCGCCAGTGCCACCAGGGTGACCGTCGCCGTGACCACCTGACGCACCGGGCCTGGCAGCAGCACGATGGTCAGGACCGGTACCACCGCCCCCAAGGCGAACGCCGCGAAGCTCACCGCCGCGGCCTGTAGCGGCTGGGCCAGCGCCTCTGGGTCCAGGCCCAGCTCGTCTCGGGCATGGGCCGCCAGGGCGTCATGGGCGTGCAGCTCACCGGCCACCCGGTGGGCCAGCTTCTCGGACAGGCCGCGGCGCTGGTAGATCTCGGTCAGCTCCCGCAGCTCGTCTTCGGGATGGGTGGACAGCTCGGCCCGCTCCTTGTGCAGGTCGGCCTCCTCGGCGTCACGTTGGGAGCTGACCGAGGTGTACTCCCCGGCGGCCATCGAGAACGCCCCCGCGGCCAGCGACGCCAGCCCGCTCAGCCACAACACCGCCCGGCTTGCGCCACCGGCGGCCACACCCAACACCAAACCGGCGGTGGACAGCAACCCATCGTTGGCGCCCAACACCGTGGCCCGCAACCAGCCGGTGCGTTGGGAACGGTGACGCTCACGACGGTGATGGGGCCACGACCGCACCGGCGCCGCGGCCCGTGGAGCGTGGCTGTTTGCCGCCGTGTCCCCCGTCGGCGGAGTCGGCTTCGATTTCTCTCGGGACTGCACGGGGAACGATGGTATTGCGGCCGCCAACCCTGCCCCCACCCGGCGGCCCCAAGTGGGAGGAGCGGCGCCATGGCAGATGAGATCCGGCTCGACGCCATCCGGGTCAGCGGCACCATCGGGGTGCTGCCCGAGGAGCAGCAACGGGCCCAACCCTTCGAGATCGACCTGGTGCTGGAGGTGGACGTGGCCGACGCCGGCGCCACCGACGCCCTGGCTCAGTCCGTCGACTACGGCCAGCCCATCGCCATCGTGCATCGCATTGTCACCAGCGAGCGCCACCAGTTGCTGGAACGGGTGGCCACCCGCATCAGCGAGGAGATCCTGGGGCTGGAGCGGGTGGAAGCGGTTCAGGTCACGGTCCGCAAACTCAAGGTGCCGGTGCCCGAAGACGTGGCGTCGAGCGCCGTGCGCATCCGACGGGAGCGAACCGACGCCCACCGTCCGACCCGTCGTTGGACCACCGCCTACCTGGCCATGGGCTCCAACCTCGGCGATCGCCGGGCCCATCTGCGCCGTGCCGTGGAGCGGCTCACCTTCGACGCCGGCGGCCACGGCCTGCGGGTCACGGCCCTGTCTGGGGTGTACGAGACGGACCCCGTTGGCGGGCCCGAGAACCAGGGTCCGTACCTGAACCTGGTGGTGGAGGTGGACACCACCCTGGACCCGTTCCTGCTGCTCGAGCGCTGTTTGGCCACTGAAGCGACCGAGGGCCGGGTCCGCTCTGTTCGTTGGGGGCCGCGCACGGTGGACATCGACGTGCTGCTCTACGGCGACGTGCGGATCGAATCGCCCGAGCTGACCCTGCCCCACCCCCGCATGTGGGAGCGGCGATTCGTGCTGGAACCACTCAACGACCTGGCCCCCGAGCGGTTGTCCAAGGACTGGTCCCACCGCTTGGCGGCCAGTGGGGTGCGGCGGGTCGATGGCCTGGACGCCCCCGATGAGGTCCCCGCGGCTGACGTGAGGGATCCGTCGGCCCAAACCGGGACAGCGGAGGGGACCGACCGGTGACGGTCCGGGTGCACGACGGCCCGTCCCTCCAGCCGGTGGCGCTGGCCGAACGCAAGGGCTCACTGACCGTCTCGCTGTGCCTGCCCGCCCGCAACGAAGCGCTGACCCTGGGCGCCATCTTGGACGTCGTGGTCAACGAGTTGATGACCCCCGCGGCGGCGGTGGTGGACGAGCTCTTGGTGCTCGATGACGGCTCCACCGATGCCACGGCCCGAGTCGCCGCCACCCACGGTGCCCGGGTGGTCGCGGTGGATGAGATCCTGGCGGCACTCGGACCGGGCCGCGGCAAGGGCAACGTGCTGTGGCGCAGCCTGGCAGCCTCCCGGGGTGACCTGATCGTGTGGTGCGATGCCGATGTCACGTCCTTCAGCGCCCGCTACGTCACCTCACTGCTGACCCCGCTGATCACGGACCCTTTGGTGGGCTTTGTGAAGGGGTTTTACGAGCGTCCGACGGTGGGCGATCCCATCACTGGCGCCGAGGGGCACGGCGGCGGCCGGGTGACGGAGCTGGTGGCCCGACCGCTGCTGTCGCGGTTCTTCCCGGAACTGGCCGGGTTGCGCCAACCGCTGTCAGGAGAGATGGCAGGCCGACGGGCCGTGCTGGAGGCGGTGCCGTTCGTGCAGGGCTACGGCGTGGAGACGGGGCTGATCATCGACGTGGCGGAGCGGTTCGGCCTCGGCAGCCTGGTGCAGGTCGACCTGGGCGTTCGCCGCCACCGACATCAGAGCCTGGCGGCGCTGGCGGTGCAGGCCACGGAGATCTTGCAGGTGGTGCTGGACCGGGCGGGAGTGGGCGGTGCCACGCTGGGTGACAGCGGAGCGCAGGACGGCGCGGTGACGGACGGCGCGCCCCGGACCGAACGTGACAGCACCGCGGTGGCGGGGGTCGATCTGCGGCGGGCGGACGGGTCCACGGTGGCGGTTCCGTTGCTGCAATGGCCGCCAATGGCCGACGTGCAGGCCGTCCTGGCCGGTGAGCGGGCCGGCGTGGGTCCGTGATCAGCGATCTGCAGCGCTACTACCGGGTCAAGCCCCCACCGTCGAGGCGGCCGTGGGTGATCGTGTCGATGATCACCAGCGTGGACGGCGCAACCGCCGTCGGTGGGCGCAGCGGTGGGTTGGGCAACGAGGTCGATCAGACCATCTTTCGTCTGGCCCGGGCCGCGGCCGATGTGATTGTGGTCGCGGCGGGCACGGTGCGCGCCGAGCGATACCGGGCGCTCGACCCGCCCAAGCAGCTGGCCATCGTGAGCCGCTCCCCCGCCGGATCCGTTGACCTGGGACCCTCAGCGTCACTGGCGGAGGCGCCGTCCACCGTGCTGGTGACCCCGAGCGGCGCCGGCGGGGCGGTCGACTTGGGAGCGATGCTGGGTCGCTGGCCCGGACGGGTGGTGCTGTGCGAGGGCGGCCCTTCACTCAACGGGGCGTTGCTCGGTGCGGGCCTGGTCGACGAGGTGTTCGTAACCCTCAGCCCCCGCCTGGTGGGTGGCACCAGCGCCCGCCTGGCCCACGGCCCCCTCGACGCGGACCCCACGGAGTGGGAACTGCGTCATCTGCTCACCGAGGACGGCTACCTGTTCCTGCGCTATCGCCGCACGCCCCAGCCCTGACACCACGGCCGAGCGAGGCCGCCCAGCCCGATGTCAAGCAGGCCCGATGTCAATCCAGTTCGAGCACGAGCCGCAGTCCATCGTTGAGCGCCACCAGCTCCTCGACTGTTACCCGTCCAACGAATTCGCCGAGTCGCTCCGGCGCGACGGCGGACGTTTGCTCGATGAGGACCTGCGTGCGCTCATCGTTGACGGTGATCGTCGGACGAAAGAGACGTGGCGTCGCGGACCGTGACGTGGGCGCCACGAGCACGGTGGACAGCATCAAGTCATCGGACTGGACGATGACGGCGTACCGGCTTCCGCGTTGTTCACCTCCACGCGCCCCTCGAGGAGCGCGGAGTCGGTGGATGTCACCGCGCACGAAGGTCGTCCATCTCCGAGGCCACCCGGCGGCTCTCGGCGCGGTCGGCTTCGTCACCTATGAGTGCCAGTGATTCGATGCGCATTTGCTCGCGCCGCCGAAGCCGCACGGCGTCAACGAGCGCTCGGCGAATGGCCTCTGACGCGGTCGATCCGTCGGCCATCAGTTCCGCGAGCGCTCGTTCGGAACGAGCATCAGTTCGAAAGTTGACGACCGGCATAGGACAACTCTACGACACCCAGTAAGACATTTCAACCACGCCGACGGCCGGATCAGGTCGGCTCACGGCGCAGATGCTCGGCCAGCGTGAGATCGGCCGGGACGTCCAACTCGCCGCGCAGCGCGGCCCGTACCGTGACGTAATCCTGTACCGCGGCCACGTCATGGACCCGCAGGATGGCCCCTCCGGCGTCGAGCGCGGCACCGATGGCAGCCAGGGTGCCGGCGTCGCGCTGGCGGGGTCGTCGCAGGGTCAGGGCGCCCACGAAATCCTTTCGTGACAAGGCCAGCAGCACCGGGCGTCCGAGCGCCACCACCTCGGGCAGCCGGCGCAAGGTTTCAATAGTCTGGGCCGGGGTCTTGGCGAAATCGGGCCCCGGGTCCAGCACAATGCGCTCCCGGGTCACCCCGGCGGCTTCGGCCTGCTCCAAGCGCTGGGCCAGGAACCCCACCACGTCCGCCACCACGTCTGTGTAGTGGGGGAACTCCTTCTTCTTGGGTTCGGCCCGGGTGTGCATCAACACCAGAGCCGCCCCGTAGCGGGCGCACAGATCGGCCAGGGCGGGGTCCCGCAGGCCGCTGACGTCGTTGAGGATGTGGGCGCCGGCGTCGAGCACGGCTTCGGCCACCGGGGACTTCCAGGTGTCCACCGACACCGTCACCCCTTCCGCCACCAGTCGGCGCACCAACGGCAGGACCCGGTCGATCTCCTCTCGGGCCTGCAGTGGGCCCCGATTGGTGACGCCGGATTCGCCACCCACATCGATGATGGCGGCACCGGCTTCGACGAGCGCCAGGGACCGTTGCACCTGGGCGTCGAGGCCGACCAGGTCTCCGCCGTCAGAGAAGGAGTCGGGGCTGGCGTTGACAATGCCCATGATCACCGGCCAGTGCTCGATCACCCGCCCCGGCAAGACCAGCTTCGGGATGGGTAGGACAGGGCGCTCAGGGGGGCTCATGATGGATCAGGCCGATCCTGCCAGCTCCGCCAGGCGCTGTGCCTGCCACTGGCGGGTGGCACTCACCTGGTTGAACGTGAACAGGTGGATCCCGCTCACCCCCAAACGGGCCAGGTGCGGGGACAGCGGATCCAGCACCTGGCTGGGATCGTAGGCCGTGGATCCGAGCATCTTGAGCAGGCCGGTGTTCTTGCGCAGGAATCGCAGCGAGGAACCGACCCCCAACCGCACGCCCAGGCTGACCAGTTTGGTTCGTTCAATGGCGCCGGCCACACCCAAATGGATCGGCAGCTCGAAACCGGCGGCCCGGATGCGCTCCAACCAGCGCAGCACCCGATCAGGGTCGAAGCACATCTGGGTCGGTGGCGTGACCGTCAAGGCCAGCCCGACGAAGAAGGGCCTGTTTGGCCAGCAACGCCTCCACCAACATGTCCTCGTCCAGCAGGGGGTGACCATCGGGATAGGCGGCGACGCCCACATGGGCCACCCCGGGCGCTCGTTCCAACAACGCCTCCAGCAGGGCGACGCTGCCCGGGTAGGGTCCCTGCGCCTCCGCCGAGTCTCCAGCGATGACGAACACCTCATCGAGACCGAGTGCACCGAGCCGATCTGCAATGTGGCCCACCTGGTCCGGCCCGATGACGTTGCGGGCGGCCAAGTGCGCGACGGCCCGATGACCCGCTCGGACCAGTTCCCCCACCAGCTCCAGGGTGGGTTCCGGTCCCTTCGTCGGCGAGCAGGTGACGGACACCGTGCACGCAGCGGGCAACGCCGACATGGCCTCCGCCGCGCTGCGAAGGGGGATCAGCTCGAAGCGGGCGCCTTGGAGGACCTGACGCAGCGCCGCCGAATCCACCGCCGGCCGGGAACGCTCACCCATGGGAACTCGGGGTGACGATCACATCAGTCCCGATTGCGGACCACAACGAAGGACTCGTCCTGGAACCACAGCCCCCCGTGCTTGCGGACCACCTCCACGGTGGCATCGATGTAGGTCGGCGAGGTCAGCACCGAGGCGATGCGCTCGTCCTCGATCTGGGCCACGTAGACCGCAGCGTTCCAGGCGGCCAGGGCGGTGGAGGTGCTGATGCGGTTGGCGACCTCGTTGGGCATGGCGTGGAGGTGGTAGGTGAACAACGACCCGGCGTCGCTGGCGGCCTCGAAGGCGAAGGGGGCCCGACCGCCGGCGGCCTCGGGGTTCAGCTCCCGATCCAACTCCCGGATCAGCAGCTGGCGCGGAGTGGCGAAAGGTTCCTCGTCGGGCCAGACCTTGCGGATGATCTCCATGCCGGGGTCGTGCCCGGTGGACTGCACCACCACGAGCCGGCCGCCGGGGGCCAACGAGCGGGCCAGCGGGGCCAGCACGGCGCGGACCTTGGCCTCCGCTGCGGTGCGGGACCGGTAGGGCTGCGCCGCCAGGGCCAGGTCATAGCGCAGATCCTGGGGGGCGCCGATGTTGCGGGGGATGATGTCGTGCAGGCTGAAGGCCCGGTCCTTGCGGTACAGCACCAGCACCGCCGGGTTGGCGTACACCGGGTTACCGGTCTTGGGGCTGGTGGCGGTCTGCCAGCCGTCGGTTAACACGTGGTCGAGCTGCTCGATCTGCTGGGAGAACTCATGGGCGGAGCTGCCCTCAAGGGAGACGTCCCACCACTTCATGCGAGCCTGGGCCTCCACTTGGCGGGGGAACAGCCAGGGAGCCTCGGCGTAGAACATGTTGGTGAGAACGAACACCGTGTCGGGATGTTCCACCAGGCGGTCCGGCAGCTGGCTGAGCGTCAGCCGGGCGTCCTCCATGGAGATCTCCTTGCCGGCGGCGAAGAACGGCACCGTCGGCATTTCGCGGTGCATCTGGCGCAACACGTTGGACAACACCGTGCCGTTGCCGGTGCCGGCGTCGAAGAGAAACATGGCCGGCGGGGTGGGGTTGATGAAGCGCAACTCCCGGCCGATGCGCGCCGCCACCTCGGACTTCTCGCTGGTGGTGGTGACGAACAGGAGGTACTTCTCCCGGTTGTCGAAAAACCGGAACGGTTCGTCCTTCGCCGGTGCCGCTTGGGACGCCAACAGCCCTGACTGCTCCCCCTGAGCTTCCACGCTGCTCCCCCTTCGCGCTCTGCGCGTTGACACCAGCACCGAACGCCCAAACACCGAATCGACGTTGATTCGACCGGTCCCCCGGGCGCTTTCTGAGCGTACTCAGTGTAGGTGGGGGTGAGGTGGACCGACCCGTCAGCATGGCGTCGTACCCGCGGTCAACGGTCGGGGTGAGGGCGGAGCGGAAGGGCTATCGTGCCGGCTCGGCAACGGATGTCACCCGTCCGGCCGCGCTTGCACGCACCACGAACCGGCACGCCCGCACGCTGGAGGACCGACGAATGAAGATCGCCCGTTTCACCCACCAGGGACGCACCCGCCTCGGCGTCGTGGTTGACGATCAGATCGCCGACGTCGGCAGCGCCGCCCCACAGCTGCCCACCGACCTCGGTGAGCTGCTGGCCGGCGAGGGCATCGCGGTGTTGTCCGCGCTGGTGGCCGGCGCGGCCCGCATTCCGTTGAGCGAGGTCACCCTCGAGGCGCCCGTCGCTCGTCCGCCGGAGTTCCTGGCCATCGGGCTCAACTACGCGCTGCACATCGCGGAGTCCGGGCGGGAGGCCCCCAAGGTGCCGGTGGTGTTCAACAAGCAGGCCACCTGCGTGAACCGCCACGGCGGAGACGTGCACATTCCCTCCCCGGCGCCGGACATGGTGGACTACGAGGGCGAGCTGGGCGTGGTCATTGGGCGCACCGCCAAGCGGGTCAAGGCCGCCGACGCGCTCGAGTACGTGGCCGGTTACCTGGTGGTCAACGACGTGTCGGTGCGGGACTGGCAGCGGGCCTCCGCCACCATGACCATGGGCAAATCCTGGGACACCCACGGCCCAATCGGCCCCTGGCTCACCACCGCTGACGAGGTGCCCGATCCCCAGGCGCTATCCATCAAGACCTGGGTCAGCGGGGACCTGCGCCAGGACGGCAACACCGCCAACATGATCTTCCCGGTGGCCGCGCTCATCGAGCACCTCTCCACCGCCTGCACCCTACTGCCCGGTACGGTCATCGCCACCGGCACCCCCGAGGGCGTGGGCATGGCCATGAAGCCCCCCGGGTTCATCCACGCCGGGGACACCGTGGACATCGAGATCACCGGTTTGGGCCGCCTGTCCAATCCGGTGGTGGCCGACCCGTGCTGACCGTCTGACGATGCCGGTCAGTACCTCCAGCGACTCGACGGTGGGGTCCGTCGTGACCTCGTTGCGGGTGTTGCAGGCCTTCACCCCCACCGACCGGGTGCTCGGCGTGTCCGAGTTGGCCCGGCGGTTGAGCCTGGGCAAATCCACGGTCCATCGATCACTGCAGACCCTGGCCAGTGAAGGATTCGTGTCCCAAACCCCCGGTGGTCGCTATCGGCTGGGCATCAAGCTGTGGGAGTTGGGCCTGCAGGTGGTGCACGGTTTGGAGTTGCGGGAGATCGCCCACCCCCACGTGGAGGCGTTGCACACCCGCACCGGTGAGACGGCGCACCTCGCCGTGCTCGATGGCTGCCACGTGGTGTTCGTTGATCGAATGGAGTCCGCCGAGACCCTGCGCATGTTCTCCCGGGTGGGGGTCCGCGTGGCCGCCCATTGCACCTCCACCGGGAAGGCCATCATGGCTCACGCCGGGGAGGAGGCGGTGGTGGCGGTGATCGCCGCCGGATTGGAGCCGCACACCCCGCACTCCATCACCACCGAGGAGCAGCTCCGGGTGGCGCTGGCCCGGGTCCACACCGAGGGGTACTCGGTGTCCCTCGAGGAACGGGCGCTGGGGGTCAGCTCGGTCGGCGCGGCGGTGTTCGACCACCGGGGTCGGGTGGTGGCGGGGGTGTCCGTCGCCGGCCCCGCGCCGCGCTTTCGTCCTCCCCGGCTGCGGGAGCTCGGTCTGCTGGTGGCCAAGGTGGCCAACGAGATCTCCCGCGACCTGGGGCTGCGACCGGCCACCGGGACCTCCGCCGCCAAGCACCCGACCGGCCAGGCGCGATCCCGTGTCCGCTGATCCCAGCTCCGACCCAACGGCGTCCCTCGACGCCCTCGGCGTGCGCTACCCGGTGCTGCTGTTGGATTTCGGGGGCGTGTGCATCCCCCACCCGTTTGAGATTCCGGAGCTTTTCGCCGCCGCCTTCGGCTTGGACCTGGCCAGCATGGCCGCTGCCGCTGGCGCGGATCCGTCCGATCCTCGCAGCGACCCGAATTGGCAACGCCAACAGGCAGGAGAGATCACCGAGCGTCAGTATTGGGCCATTCGAGCCGAGCAGGTGGGCCGACTGGTGACGGGTGAACCGTGGGGCCTGCAGGAGTTCTTCCACCGCTTCCACAACGATGTCGAAAGTGCCGCGTTGGTCCGGCACGATGCCGATGTGGTGGTCGATGCAGCCTTGGACGCCGGTTGCCGGGTCGCCATTCTCACGAACGATCTGCGGCACTTCGCTGGCGAGCGCTTCGTGGCCGAGAACCCCTTCGTGGCCAAGTGCGACCCGCTCATCGATGCCGATCTCACCGGTTTCATGAAGCCCGACCCCCGGGCCTACCAAGGGGCGCTGGCCGCGCTGGGGAACCCGACGCCGGGCGAGGTGCTGTTCGTGGACGATCAGCCGGCGAACGTGGACGGCGGTCGGGCCGCCGGCTTGTCGTGCCTTTTCTTCGACACCACCGACGCCCGACGCTCCTGGTGGCAGGTGGCGGCGGCGTTGTTCGGTGACGCCGGGGCCGACCGGTTGCTGCCGACGAGCTGAGGCCGACGCGCTGGACCCGACCCGCTGAAAGACCACGCCGTACCCCTCGGCATGATGTCCCGGGCCGATCAAACGGCTGACCCGGCTGCGGCGACGGTTCAGGTCCGTTCCGGCGCTCGGCGTACCTCTCGGAATGGCACGGTCTTGTCGATCTCCGGCTCTTTCGGCAGGCCCAGGATCCGTTCGCCGATGATGTTGCGTTGGATCTGGTCGGTACCCCCGCCGATGGAGGTGAAATAGGCGTTCAGCATGGCATAGGTGGCGTCAGCGGCCTCGGGCTGGTCCCTTCCGGCCAGGGTGCCCTCCATGCCCAGCAGCGAGACCTGTAAGCGGCCGGCGAAGTGCAGGATCTGGGACATGGCCAGCTTGCCAAGGGACGCCAGCGGCGTGGAGGAACCTTGGGCCATGGCCGCTTTGGCCCGCCGGCCGTTCCACTCGTTCACCATCCGCATGCAGTGCAACCGGGCCAGGTCCTGCCGTACCGTCGGATCGGTATGGCGGCCTCGGGTCAGGGCCAGGGTCACCAACTCAAGATCGGGGATGGGTGCGCTCCACTCCGAGGTCGGGTCCCGATCAGCAGGTCGTTCGGGGCGTTCGGAGCGCTGAGACTCAGCGGCATCGGCCCTTTCGATCCGTTCGCCGCGCCGTTGGGTGACGCCCATCACGGTCCGCTCGTACATCAGCGCGGTCTGCAACACCCACCAACCGCCGTTGAGCTCACCCAGACGGTGCCCATCGGGGACCCTGGCGTCGGTGATGAACACCTCGTTGAACCGAGAATCACCGGTGGCCTGGCGGATCGGACGTACCTCCACCCCGGCCTGGCGCATGGGGAAGAAGAAGAACGTGATGCCCCGATGCTTGGGAACATCCCAGTCGGTACGGGCGATCAACAGGGCGTACTGGGCTTGCCGACCGCCCGAGGTCCACACCTTCTGACCGTTGACGATCCATTCCTCGCCGTCACGCTCTGCCCGGGTCTGCACCGCGGCCAGGTCAGACCCGGCGCCGGGTTCGCTGTAGAGCAGACACATATCGATTCCACCCAGCAACAACGGTCGCAACACCGCCGCCTTGAGCTCATCCTGCCCGAAGGCCAGCACGGTATTGGCCCACAGGTTGGACACATCCTGGCCATACCCACCGGCACCTTGGGCCCGGAACTCCTCGTCCACCACCCGGGCCGCCTCCGGCGACAGGCCCTGACCATACCAATCAGTAGGCCAACTGGGAGCAGACCAGCCGGAGTCCACCACCCTCTCCAACCACTGCGTCGGGCTCAGGGCCCGGTCCAGGTTGGCCGAAAGCCAAGCCCGGGCCGCCTCCCGTACGTGCTGGTATGTGCTGACCTGGTAGGTGCTGACCTGGTAGGTGCTGACCTGGTAGGTGCTGACCTGGTCGGTGTCTGGTCGGCTCCTGGCCTCTTGCCGACAGCGGGCTGGCTGATGGCGTCGGCCACGGTTCAGCCCTCTCGGCGCAGGACGGCCCGCAGGTCGTCCCGTTCGACGGAAAGCTCCAGACCGGCCCGTTCCAGTTGCAACAGCATGGACGAACGGGAATCACGACCGCCCCAGTCCCGACCCAGCGCCTCGGTCATCTCCTCCAAGGTGAGGTTGGCCATTCGCATGGGTACGCCCACCTCCCGGCCCAGGGCGCAGGCCAGGCTGACATCCTTGTGGGCCAGACGCAGGGCGAATGAGGGCGGGTCATACCGACCCAGGAGAAACTGATCGACCAGCCCGTCAAACGTGCGCCGCCGGCCGATGGCCCCGTCGCGCACTGCCTCGAACAGTGCCAGCGGATCAACTCCGGCCTTGACGCCCATGGTCATGACCTCCGCCAGCACCGTTTGGATGGCGTAGCCGGCGCAGTTGTGCACCAGCTTGGCCACCGACCCGGCACCGATGGGACCCACCAGCTTGGGTTGGTCGGAGAAGTCCCGCAGCACCGGCTCGAACCTCTCGTACAGCGCGGCGTCACCCCCGAGCCAAATGGCCAGCTTCTTGGTCTCCGCACCGCGGGGCCCGCCCGAGACGGGGGCGTCGAACACCGCTATGTCGTGCTCGGCGAACGTGGCGTGAATACCGCGCAGTACGGTGGGTGAGTTGGTGGAGAGATCGAAGTAGACGCTGCCGGGCGCCATGGCGTGCTGCAACCCGTCGGGTCCCAACGCCACCACCTGAACCTCTGGCGGGCCGGGGAGGGAGGTGAACACCGCCTCGGCCCCCTCGGCGACGCCCGCCACCGAGCCACCCCAGCGGGCACCGAGCGCCAGATGCTCCTCAGCGGCGGCCCGGTTGAGGTCGAACACCGCCACCTCGTGGCCGGCCGCGATCAGGTGCCGGGCCATGTGCCGGCCCATGGTCCCCAATCCGATGAACCCCAGTTTCACGCCACTCCCCCTTCGTCTGCGATGCGGGCCAGGTGCCGGCGTTGCTCGGTCGAAGGCACCCCAGATGGCAGATCAACCCTCGACACCTCGCGCCCGGACCCTACCCGGCACGCCCGCCGCCGCCCCCAGCCGTCGACCGCTCCTGCCGCAGGAGACTGAACCCAGCCGACGTGGCGGCGCGCACCGATCGTCAGCGCCTGGCCCCGAGCACCGCCCCGGCCTCCGCAGCGTTTACGTCATGGGCGGGGATGGTCACCCGGGCGCCCCACGCTCGGTTATACCAGGTTATACTCTCAGGTTGTGAAGACGGCCATCTCCAGCACCGTCGGCGCTCGGGATTACCGCTCACACAACGCCCACCGATGAAGCCTTCTTGTGGCGAAACCGAGACGACACCGATCGTTTCGAGATTCCTTAGTAGGGGTGTGAAGCGGCCGTACGTCGAGTCGAATTTCGTTCCGGAACTGGTGTTTGCTCAGGTGGATCCAGAACACTGCGCTCCTCGACGGCGCTGAGAGCGCCAACACTGAGGACGTTGACAACCCGGGACGACGGAAGCGACGTTGAGGGCGTGGAGCGCTCGACGGAGTTGGCCAACGAGGAGGAAGTCGAGGACGGGACCCCCGGGAGGTGCATCGCGACCCAGGCGGCTTGGGCGCGGGGCACCTGTCGCCGGCGGCAGTGACAAGGCTGGCGCAAGGCCTGGGTGATCCCGAGGTGGCCCTTCCCGACCTTCGTGACCTGGCCGACGGTGGCGCGGTGGCGAGCCGCCATCCACGCGGAGTGGGGGGACGGCACCGAGGGCGACGAACCGACCCACGTTCGTGCCCACATCGCCGGGGTACCGGTGCTGATGAGCGGCCCGGCCGACGCCCCGGTGACCGTGGTGTATCTGCATGGTGGCGGTTACGCCCTCGGCAGCGCCGGGGTGGCGGCTCCCATCACCGCCCGACTGGCCCGCTCGCTCCGCGTGGTGTCGGTGGACTATCGGCTGGCTCCCGAGCATCCCTATCCCGCCGCCCTCGATGACGCCGAGGACGTGTTCCGAGCCGTTCGCGCCACCTCCGCGGGCGCGGCTGACGCCGGCCGGAACCCAACCGGGGTCAGCCCTCGCCCCGTCCCGCCGGGTGAGGCCCAGGACGCGTCGCGGTCGCCCCGTGCGAGCGCAGATGGTGGGCCAAGGGCGTCCGCCGGTGACGTCGGGATGCCGGCAAGGCCAACCAGCCTGGCGCATCCGACACGGGTGGCCATCGCTGGGGACTCCGCCGGTGGGGCCTTGGCGTTGGGGGTGGCGTTTCGACTGGCGTTGGCCGGCGACGCGCGGCCGGACGCCATAGTGGTGCTCTGCCCCCACCTGGACCACCAGCGATCCGCCGATATCGCCCGGCCCGCGGCGGCGATCGCCAGTGCCTACCTGGGGGCGACGCCGCCGAACGCACCGATGGCGTCACCGGGGCTGGCTCCTCGACGCCTGGCTCGCCACCCTGCCCCCGACCCTGGTGCAAACCGGCACCCTCGACCCCCTGTGGCGCAGCGCGGCCCGTTTCGTGAGGCGGGCCCGGGCCGTGGGGGCACCGGCGACACTCGATCTCTGGGACGGGCTGTGGCATACCTGGCAGTATCATCGGCACCTGCCCGAAGCGGACCGGGCCCTCGCCGAGGCCGCGGCCTTCATCGATCGGTGCCCTGGAAGCCACCACGTTAGGTAGCCACACCAGCTCGATCCGTGATTTCGGTGGCCGCAAGCGCCGCGGCGAATCGACGTCGATTCGGCCCTACCGTGAAAAAAGTACCCTCAGACACTGGGCTGCCACCGAGTGTGGGAAGAGGCTGACAGTGTGCGGCCAGCCACCGTCATCGACCTCGGTTGGCCACCGCTTCGTCAAACACCGCCTCCAATGCCAAACGGGCCAGTGGGTCCAGCGCCGAACGAGACCAGGCGTCCATCGGCACCCTCGCCGAGCCGGCCCGACGTGGTGGCGAGCAGTGCCGCAGCTGGCCCCGTCTCACCCCGACCTCGCAACACCAACCCACGTAGCTCTCCTCGCAGCGGAAGGCGTGGGCCACCTCGACGGAATCGAGCACCTCCCCCACCGCGAACGCCGCCGGTTCCGCGACGGCGGGCGCCTCCAACATGGCCAGCACCCACCCCAACACCAGGTCCGACCGCGGTCGACCGGACGACAGCCTGCTCAAGGTGTCGAGCAACTCCACCACGCTGACCCCGCCATACCCGGCAGTACTGGGCGGCGCCGAGCTCAGGTGGCCATCCCCGGAACCTCGCAGGCCTGATCCAACTCGATGCGGGCGGACACCGATCCGTTGCCGTGCGGGCCCGCACCCCAGGACGGCAGCACCATGGAGTACAGCCCTGACCCCCCGGCGGCCACCAACACGATGTCTTCCGGCCGACGGAAAGCCGCCATCGGCTCCTCGGGGTTGCCGTCACGCACCATTGAAGGGTTCAACGAGCGCAGCAGCCCCCGGGGGTTGGTGGCCCGCTCCGCCAGCGCCTCTGCCGTCTTGGCCCGGTCGTAGCCGGCGCGGGCCAACACCGCGATGTGATCCGGGTTGAGCAGCACCACCGCCGTGCCCCGGCCGAAGTGGGCGTTGTTGGAACCGACGTTGGCCAGAGTGCCGGCCAGGGTTCGCAGTAGCCGTTCGGGGGCGGTGGGGTCATCGGCGTCACCGACGAACAGCACCGAGTGCGGTCCCTCGGTACCGATGAGGGTCACCGCGGAATCTTCCGGTGCGAAACCCCGGGCTACGTGCAACGGCTCGAACGGGGAGGTCTCCTCATCTTCGGCCAGGCAGAACGTGAACTTGCCGGGATGACCCAACAGCGCCATGTCCGAGGTGCCAGGGCGACCGCCACCGATGTTGATCATGCATAGGCGCAGGGCCCGACCGATGGAGGCGTTGGCCCGATGACCAGGCCCCAACGCCCCGAACCCCGACACGATCGGACCGCAGGCGTGACGGGCGGGGCCGTTGACGATGACAAAGGGCGCGATGCAGTGCGTGGTGGCCTGCATCTCGGTGAGATCGAAAGCGGGATCCATGGCCGCTTGCACGACGGCCAGCACCACCGGGAAATGGTCCGGCAGGCACCCGGCCATCACCGCACAGGCCGCCACCACCTCCACCGTGGCGTCACCCAGGTTGGGACCCATGGCGCCGAGGGACACATCGCTCGGCAAGCCCGAGGCCAGCACCATGCGGGCCACCCGTTCGTCGGTGGGCACCACCACCGGCAACCCGTCGGTGCAGCGCAATTCGTGGAGTTGTTCGAGCGCGGCGTACTCGTCAACCGCCGCCAATCGTGCCCCGCTCATACCCCGCCCCCGTTCGACCCGGAGCCGTTCACCGCTGACCCACCCGCGGCGGGGGCGGCGGTGGTCCCGTCACGCAACGCCGCCAGGATGTCCTCCCGGATCAGGGCCGCCACACGGATCATGTTGTCGACCCCGCTACCGGCCACCGGATGGGGGAACACCACCCGGGGCACATCGGGCATGCCGACAGAACGAGCGATGAAGTTGCCCTGCGCCCAGAACTCGGTGCTGACCAGGGCCACTGCGGGGATGGCCAGACGGGCCAGGTTCACGCCGTCACGCACGGTGCCGGTGGTGCAACTACCTCAATGGCCATAGGCGGCGACCACCGCATGGCAGCTGGCCTGCATCTCCGCCAGCATCGCCGGGGATGCCACCGTTGACGCGTTGCCCTTGTCCCAACGCTTGAAGACCGCCTTCGGCAGGGCCCGGGCTAGCGCAACCTCGACCTGATCCAAGAAGTTGACCGAGTCCGGGAAGCCGTTGGCCAGCAGCCCGATGGTGAGCCCCTCGATGTTGAGATCGGCCCGCGGGACATACGGTTCGACCGGCGCCCCCGGTTCGGCCCTGGGATCCACGAACGTGATGGTCATAGCGGTCCTTCCCCGTACTGGTCCGGCCGACACCGGTTCAAACCCGGAGCTTAACGATGCGCCGGCGGGAGGGGCGGCCGTCCCGTACGCTTCAGCCGCTCGTCACCATCGTCGGCAAACGGGGGACCCAATGACCACCACTGATCAGAACATCGCGTCAGCAACCATCGACCAGGCGGCGTTGGAAAAGTTCCGGGCCCGGGTCCGCCGTGAGGTCGACGAGGGGCTGCTCACCTCCTGCCAGTTCGCCATGGGCCTGCACGGCGAAGTGGTGGCCCATGAGACCTACGGTGACGCCACCAACGACACCCGCTATGTGATGTTTTCCGCCACCAAGGTGCTGGTGGCCTCGGTGGTGTGGCAGCTCATCGCCGAGGGCTTGTTAGACCCCGCCGAGCGCATCGTCACCTACTTCCCGGAGTTCGGCGACAACGGCAAGGCCGAGATCACCCTCGAACAGGTCATGCTGCACACCTCGGGGTTCCCCTACGCCCCGCTGGGTCCGCCCCGCTGGGCTGAGCGTGCCAACCGCCGCGCCGCCATGGCCAATTGGAAGCTCAACTGGGCTCCGGGCACCCGCTACGAGTACCACCCGACGGCGGCCCATTGGGTGCTGGCGGAGCTGATCGACCTGGTCACCGGCAACGACTACCGGGACGAACTGGAGCGCCGGGTGACTGGTCCCCTGGGCCTGGGCCGGCTGCTCGGCATCGCCCCCGATGATCAGCACGACGTCGCCGAGCTCACCCTGGTCGGCGAGGCGGCCACCCCCGACGAGCTCGAGGCCACCTTCGGCATCCGCGAGTGGCCCGCCGGGGAGGTCAACGACACGGTGCTGTTGAGCTTCAACGATCCGGCCAACCGGGCCGTGGGCGTTCCCGGCGGTGGTGGCATCGCCCGCACCGATCAGATGGTGCGCTTCTACCAGGCGCTGCTGCACAACCCGGATGGCCTGTGGGACCCGACGGTGCTCAACGACGCCAAGACCAACGTCCGCAACCACCTGCCGGACCCTTTGACCCGCACGCCGGCCAACCGGTCCCTGGGCATGATCCTGGCCGGGGACGACGGCCGCTCGAACTTCCGGGGCATGGGCCGCACCTTGTCCGCGGGTGCCTTCGGACACAACGGCGCCAAGGGGCAGCTGGTGTGGGCCGACCCGGCCACCGGTTTGTCCTTCGCTTGTTTCACCAATGGCCTGGACCGTAGCGAGGTCCGCCAGCCCCGCCGGGACTCGGCCCTGGCCAGCCTCGCCGGGGTTTGCGCCGTGGTCTGACCGAGCTGAGCTCGCCGCCCGCTCACACCGCGGCGGCGAGCAAACCGGGCTGGCGGGAGCCGGTGTCGAGCACTGCCTCGAGGGCGGCCGCGATCTCCAACAGGGCGCGGTCACCCCGGGGCGAGCCAACGAGTTGCACGCCCACCGGCAGCCCTTCGGCCGTGAACGCCGCCGGCACGGACAGGGCCGGGCAACCGGTCACGCTGACCCGGGAACAGGACCGCATCCATTCGATGTAGCTGCCCATGGGCACCCCGTCGATGGCCGACACCCACTCCTCACTCAACGGGAACGGGGGCACCTGGCTGACGCAGCACAGCAGCACGTCAAAGCGCTCGAAGAACGTGGCCGCACGTTCCATCAGGCGACCCCGGAGCCGTTCAGCCCGACCGATGTCCACCCCGGCGAGAGCACGGCCGGCCTCGATGTTGGCCTGCACGGTGGCCTTCATCTTGCCGCCCGAGCGGTCATAGAGCGCCCCGTAGCCCAGCTCGAACTGGAACGCCCGGAGGGTCTCGAAGGCCTCGTCAGCACCGGCCCAACCCAGATCGGCGGGCTCGACCTGGGCACCGACCCCACTCAGCAGATCAGCCGTGGCCGCCACCGCCGCCCGAACCGCCGGATCGAGGGGCAGGTCGCCGAGATCGGCGCTGACCCCCACCCGCAAACCGCGCAGCTCAGCCGGCTGCAACGGAACCGCGAATCGTTGCGGATCGCTCCCTGCCGAAAGCGGCGCCCGCGGGTCCCAGCCGGCCATGGCGGACAGTTGCAGGGCGAGGTCGCCCACGGTGCGGCCCATCGGACCCTGCACCGACAGTGATCCCCACGGGTAGTTTGAGGGCCAGGTGGGCACCAGGCCCGGCGAGGGTCTCAGCCCGACCACGTTGCAGAAGTTGGCCGGGTTGCGCAGCGAGCCACCCATGTCCGACCCATCAGCGATGGCCACCATACCGCAGCGTAGGGCGACGGCGGCCCCGCCCGAGGAACCGCCGCAGGTTCGGTCCAGGTCATACGGGTTGCGGGTGGCGCCGAAGACCGGATTGAAGGTTTGGGAGCCGGCGCCGAACTCGGGGGTGTTGGTCTTGCCGACCATGACCGCGCCAGCGGCGTGGAGCCGGCTGACGGCGAGGTCGGTGTGTTCGGGAACGTGATCGGCGAACAACGGGGACCCAAACGTGGTTCGAACCCCGGCCACCAACGCCAGGTCCTTGTGGGCCACCGGCAGGCCGTGCAAGGGACCCAGCGTGGTGCCGGTGCGGGCCAGGTGCTCATCGGCGGCGGCCGCCATGGACTCGGCGTGCTCCACGGTATGGGTGACGATGGCGTTCACCACGGGGTTGGTCTGCTCGATCCGCGCCAGGTGCAACGCCAGCAACTCCCGGGCGGAGATCTCCCCGGCCCGCAGCAGTGCCGCCAGCTCCGTTGCCGGTCGGTCACAGAGTTCACGCTCACCGTCACCGCTCATTCGCTGAAATCCTCCGGTGAGAATCCGTCCAGGGCGCCGCCGCCCCGGAACACGTGGGCTCGCCCATCGGAACGCACCAGCAGGCCCGGGCCCCACATCTGGCGGTCCTGTCCGACCTCGATGTGCACGTCGTAGGAGGCGGGCTCGAGGTGCAGCTCGTCGAGCGTGCTGACCACCACCTCCCAGTCCACGGCGATGGCGGCCTCGTCCTGCGCCACCAGCAGGTCGCCGTACTGCACCCCAACGGGTACGCCGTTCAGCCGGAGATGGGAAAATCGAAAGCGCCTGTGCCGCACCTAGCCCCTGACCTCCGGTTTGATCCGTGGTGACGTCACCGTGCAGGTTCTACCACCTGGCCGTGGCCGCTCCGTCGACCGCAACAGGAGGCCGCCTACCAGCTCGCGGCCGGATCGAGCCGGTATACCGCCGTCATCTCATCGAACAGATCCTGGAACCCGGGGCTGCGCTCGCCACCGCGTCCACCCTGCCCGACCTTGGAAATCAGCTGGTCAGCGGCATCGGGTCGGTCAAGCGGGGGAAGTGCCAGGCCGCCCTGGCCGAGCAGCTCCACGATCAGCGTCCGCCATTGCCCGGCCAGCTCGGCGGCCCCGGCGGCGGTGATCCCGTCATGGCGGGCCAGCTCCTCGCCCTCGGTGGGTTGGAACATGGTGGCCGCCAGTGGCACCAAACGACGCAGGCTGGCCTCCATCCGACGGCGGCTCTCCTCTGTCCCGCGTAGCAACCGCACCAGGAGGGCCGTACCGTGGCGGCGGTGGTAGATCTCCTCCACCAGCACCCGCTCGGCCAACGACGCCAACGCCGGCAAGCTCGAATGGCGCAGGGCCTGCCAGCGAAGGGTCTCCGCCTCGTCGTACAGGACGTGACGGACCAGAGCGTCGGCCCAATCGGAGCAGGGGTCCTCAGCGAACCAACAGCTGCGGTATTCAGCGAACGAGCGCCCCATCGACAACCGGTCGATCTCCCGTTCGATCTCGACGTCACCTTCGCTGGCGTCGCCCGCGCCGTCGGTGGCCACCAGCCGGTACAACGCCCGGGCGTGGGAAAGCTCGTCCTGGGCAATGGAGATGAAGGCCAGATCCTCCTCCAGAAATGGGGCGACGCCGATCCAGGACGAGTGCCGCTGCCCGACGCACAGCTCGTCATCGGCCAACGCCAAGAGCAGCTCCCGGGCCGCCGGGCTGAGCCCCGCGGTGCCTGTTGCGTGCCCGGTTTGCTCGGTCGTGGTCATGACGCTCCATTCGGGTCGACGGTGGCGGTGGCGGTGGCGGTGGCGGTGGTCGAGGTGCCCGCGTTCGGGGTGGCCGTGTCGCCGACAGCGTTGCGGCGCAGTTCCCGACGACGTTCGGCCAGGTGGCGGCCGTCGTTGTGCCGGTGGGGGGGATCGACGTTGGCCGCCACCAGCTCAGGGTCCACGACCACCAGGTGCTCCCGCCGCACCAGCCACACCTCCTCGCCCTCGGCCCGGCGGACGTAGGCCTGCAACGCCAGCACGGAGGCGAGCTCGTCGTCGGGGGCCTCGAGGCTGCCGACATGCTCGAAGGGGTCCTTGCCCGGCTTCTTCAGGAAGATCTCATAGATGTGCATCGGTGACCTCCGGCGCGGCGACGGCGCGCTCGATGAATTGATGGAGTTGGGCAGCGAGAGTGTCAGGGGTGTCGGTGCCGTCGGGTCGGTACCAGCGGTGGACCCCGTTGAGGAGGGACAGCACGAAGGTGGCGGTGCGGGCGGGATCAAGGTCGGGGCGGAACGTGCCGGCGGCCACACCGTCGGCCAGCGTCGTGCGGTAGGCGGACTCGTAACGGTCTCGCCAGGCCAGGACCCTGGCCCGCTGCTCAGGCTCCAGGTGGCGGGCCTCGTTGAGCAGGGTAGCGGCGTGATCAGCGTTGTCGGTGAGGATCTGAACGTGGCCTGCCACCAACCGGCGCAACCGCTCCGCCGGTGCGTCACCGCTGGCCAGCACGGCCTCCGCCAGCGCCGCGAACTGATCCGCTCCGCTGGCGATCACCTCCACCAGCAACTCGTTCTTGGAACCGATGTGGGCGTAGAGCGAGGAGCCGAGCAACCCCATGGCCTCCCCGAGGTCACGCATCGACGTCCCGTGAAACCCCCGCTCGGCGAACAGCCGGCCGGCAGCGTGCACCACGTCGTTACGATTTCGACGTCGGGCGCCGCGCTCGCCGGAAGCGTCGGTGCTGCGGATCACGCCTCGCCCGTTGCGCTGAGCGTTCGCTGTCGTGTTCGTCGGTGCTGCCGCGGCGCCGTCCAAGCGTGCCGTTGTGCCGGGGACGGGGACGGGACGGGGACGGGGATTGTGGACCCTGGGCCTACGGCGTCCGGAATCGCGCCGGAGACGGCACTGGCGTTCGCGGGGGTACTCACCGGCGCAGGACCTCGACCGGATTGCGACAGCCGTCGCAGTAATACACCGCACGACAGCGTGCTGGGCCGATGGCGGATCGTTCGGACACTTCCGCGCTGCCGCACAATGGACAACGGAGACTGCCGTCACGGCCGCGCAGGGTGATGGTGTACTCCTTGGCCAACCGCTGGCGGGCGGAGGGGGCGATGCGATCGGGGGACCAGACCGGATGCAGCAGAAATGCGACCTCGACCGTCGCTGCGCCGGCTTCGAGGGCTGCGCTGCGCACGTCGGCCTCGATCATGCGCAGCGCCGGACAGCCCAGCACCGTGGGAACCAGCTCCACTCGCACGCGCAACGGAGCCGGCGCCCCCAGCTCGGCGTCGTTTTCGATCAAGACCACCCGCTCGAGCATGCCCAGCTCAGCGATGGTGACATCGGGATACTCAGGGTCGGTTACCGCGGCGACGGCCCGGGCTACGTCCTCGGCGCGCCCGCCAAGGGCCCCGGTGGGCGAGGGGGTCATGCCGCGTCACCGGTCGCGGCCAGGTCCAGCTCCGTCCCGGACCCGCCGTCCAGCGCTTCACGTACCCAGGCCGAGCCCTCCCAGGCGGCGCGGGCGGTATCGACCCGTCGTTGGGAATCGGGCCCCTTGTTGTCGAAGGTGGCCATCAACGGCGACCAGTCGATCTCGTCGAGGATCCAACGCCCGGTCTGCTCGTCGTGTTGGACGTGGGGCGCGGGCAGGGTGAAGCCGTAGTCGATGAGCATCGGTGCGAACTTCTGCACGTAGCGGTCGCGCAGCACCTCGTTGCGCTCGGACTTGATGTGCCAGCGCAGCAGCTTGTCGTCGGGACGCGAAGGAGGTCCGAACAGCTGCAGCGCCGGTAGCCACCAACGCTCCAACGCCGCCTGGAACATGGCGTGTTGGGCCGCGGTGCCCTCGGCGAAGGTCAGCAGTAGCTCCTCACCCTGACGCATGTGGAAGCCCTCCTCGGCGATGATCCGGCGCAGGATGCGTTTGTAGGGCCCGTAGGAGCAGTTCTTGAACACCGCCTGCTGGGAGGCCAGCGCCGCGGCGTCAACCAGGAAGGCGATGGCCACCTGATCCGCCCAGGTGGGGGTGGCGTAGTGGAACACGTTGTGGAAGCGGGTGCGACCGGCGAGCAGGTCCACCATCATCTCCTTGCGGGTCTTCACGCCCAGGTCGGCCGCCACCATGTACAACAGGTGGGCGTGGCCGATCTCGTCCTGGGTTTTGGCCAGCCCGGCCATCCGCCGGAACATGCCAGGGGCCCGGGGCACCCAATCCCGCTCGCACAGGCCGCCCATGTACTCGCTGTTGGCGTGCAACTCCATGAAGTTGAACACCACCCGGCGATACTCCGCTGGCATGTCGTCGTGAGGTTCGACCATGCCGCCGTCGTTGAGGAACGCCTCGAACGCTTCCATCGACTCCCATGTGCGCATGCCGCCAATCTAACAAACGACCGTTCGTTTGTCGAGAGCCGCCGCAGATTTCTCTGGGCGACACTCAGCCAGCTACGGCGCTCGGCGGCGCCCGACAGCCCGACCGAGATGCTGAAAGACCGAGGCCGGACCCTGGCCTCGGTCCCCGACCTCGGCAATGTCCTCGAGGCTTTGCCGCACGCGCCGCCGCGTGCCGCGGAAAGCCCATCGGGCCATCGTCAGGCCGCAAACCGCTACCAGTGGCGTCCCCAGCAGCCACCATGGCGACGTTGCCAGCGCCAGGAAGGCCACGACGGCGGCGCTCAACGTGCCGATGCTGCACCCGGCGGCGATGGCGCTGGAGCGACCGTCGCTGACATCAGCACGCAGGCCGAGGGCCGCGGTCCCGTCCGGAAGCCGTCCGATCGCCACCCGGACCTCCGGCACCTTGTGGAGCCCCACCCCGCCGTTCAGAGCCCGCATCATCCGACCAGCCGCCGCCGCCGGATCATGCCGCGGGCGGGCCACCACCAGGTCCACCTCATGGGTGGCGATCTGCAGCAGGTGTTGACGAGAGAGGGTCTGGGCCACCACCTCCATGGCCTGTTTCGGCGGCACTCGGCAGGTCCTCATCACGGTCACCCGGTCGGGCCCCAGCAACACCGAGGCCAGGCGGGCTCCGAACCCGGCGGCTGCTCGATCGACACCCCCTGCCCCATCGAGACGCCATTCGGCCAGGGCCTTGGCCATCGCCTCCGGAGCCACTCCCAGCTGCTCGGCAAGGTCACGCAGCTCGCTGGGGCTCACCGGGCTCGCCAAGGCGGCCGACCGCTCCAGGCTGACGGCCCGACGCAGCACCGCCGCTGCTTCCGCGGCCGGCACCTCCAGATCGGGGGTCTCCTCGGGCCGGGGCATCGCCATCAGGCTAGGAGCGCGCCCAGGCTAGGAGCGCGCCGCTCGCCGGGAGGCCGCCAACCGAGCAGCGACCGGCGGGTGAGTAGCGCGCCAGTTCACACGGGTTGAGAGTCTCAGCCCCTGTTGGTTCGGACCTCCCGGAACGGCAGATCGGCATCTCCCCCAGGCTCCTTGGGCAGGCCCAGGACCCGCTCGCCCAGGATGTTGTGCTGGATCTCGTCGGTCCCGCCAGCGATGGACATGGCCGGCGTAGAGATCAGGACCTCGTTGACCATGCCATCCTGCGGACCCTCAGGGCCGATCAGCATGCCGTGGGCACCAACGATCTCGCTGTGGGCCCGGTGGCAGAGCCGGGACAGGATCGATCCGTTGAGCTTGGCCAGCGATCCTTCCGGTCCCGGGGGCCGCCCGGCCTTGCGTGCCGCCAACGAACGTTGCACGGTCCAGCTGTTGAGCTTCTCCTGGCTGGCGACCCGCGTCGCCGCTTGGCGGACCACCGGGTCCTCTGCCTGGCCCGTGGCGCGGGCCTGGAGCGGCACCAGGTCCGGTCGGCCGGCACGCTGTGGGTACCAGGCGTAGGTGGCGAAATACTCGGCGGCCTCCTGGGCGGCCTCGGCCACGCAGCGGCCGGCGTCGACCTTGCGGAACTTGGGTCGACGGGCGGTGTTGGCCCCGCGTTCGTGGGCCAACGTGGTCAGCGCCACCGCCCAGCCGTTGTCCCGATGACCGATGAGGTTGGCGGCCGGAACCCGGGCGTCGTCCATGAACACCTCGTTGAAGGTGCTGTACCCGTTGGCCTGACGCAGCGGTCGAACCTCGACGCCGGGCTGGCGCATGTCTATGGCGAAAAAGCTGATGCCCTTGTGCTTCGGAACATCCCAGTTGGTACGGGCCAGCAAGATGCCGTAGGCCGCCTTGTGGGCCCCGGAGTTCCACACCTTCTGGCCGCTCACGATCCACTCGTCCCCGTCGAGCTCGGCCTTGGTGGTGAGCCCGGCCAAGTCCGAACCGTTGCCGGGCTCGCTGAAGAGCTGGCACCACTTGTGCTCGCCGGTGAGACAACGGCGAAGGAACTGTTCGAGCAGGTCGTCCGAGCCGTGGGTCAACATGGTCGGTGCCGCCAGGGACATGCCCACACCGGCCGCCACACCCACCGCACCGACCCGGTTGAACTCCTCCCGGACCAGCGCGTCCATGGACGCCGCCAGACCGCGGCCGTACCAGCGCTCGGGCCAACTCGGACAACCCCAGCCTGAATCGGCCAGCTTGTTGCGCCATTCGACCACGCCCAGGTTCGGGTCCCAGTGCTCCTCGAGCCAGGCTCGCACCTCGACTCGGACGGATTCGCTCTCCATGGCCGCGCATCGTAGCGGTGGTCCTGTGAGCAGGCCCCGGCCCGTGGGGATTAGGGTGCGCCCGGCCCTGCCGTCTGAGTCGAGGAGGCACCTCATGTCCGCCATCTCCGGAGCCCGTGTGCTGGCCAGAGAACTGAAGAAACAAGGTGTCGAGTACATCTTCGGCATCGTCGGATTCCCGGTGGTGCCCATCGCCATCGAAGCCCAAAAGGCCGGCATCACGTTCATCGGCTGCCGCAACGAACAATCGGCCTCTTACGCCGCCCAGGCCGCGTCCTACTTGCTTGGTCGGCCCCAGGGATGTCTGGTGGTGTCGGGGCCCGGCGTCATCCACGCGCTGGCCGGACTGGCCAACGCCCAGCAGAACTGCTGGCCCATGCTGCTCATTGGCGGGGCGTCGGCGCAGAACCGGGACGGCATGGCGGACTTCCAGGAGGAGCACCAGGTCGAGCTGTGCCGGCCCTATTGCAAGTACTCCGCCCGGGTGGAGTCCCCCCGGCGGATCCCGTTCCTGGTGGAACAGGCCATCCGTACCTCTTGGTATGGTCGACCGGGCGCGGCGTTCCTGGACATGCCCGACGATGTGATCCTGGGCCGGATCGAGGAAGAGGAGGTGCCGATGGTGCCGCTGGTGGCGGATCCGCCCCGCTCGCTCGCGGATCCCACCGCGGTGGCCTCTGCGCTCGATGCCCTCAAATCCGCCCGCAATCCGTTGGTCATCGTCGGTAAGGGCATGGCCTGGTCCCGCGCCGAAAGCGAGGTACGGCGGTTCATCGAGCACACGCAACTTCCGTTCTTGGCCACCCCCATGGGTAAGGGCGTGGTGCCTGATGATCACCCGTTGTCCGTGGGTGGCGCCCGCTCGTTGGCCCTGCAACAGGCGGACGCCGTTCTGCTGCTCGGCGCTCGACTCAACTGGATCCTGCATTTCGGTATGGCGCCCCGCTTCAATCCGGACGTGAAGATGTTGCAGGTGGACATCTCCGCTGATCAGATGAGCCACAACGTGCAGGCCCATTCGGCCATGGTCGGTGATGGCAAAGCGGTGATGCAGCAGTTCCTGCAGTTGCTCGACCAGCAGCCCTGGCAATACGGCACCGACCAACCGTTCCGCACCGCCATCGCGGAAAAGATCGCCGAGAACGAGGCTGCTGTCGCCCCCCAGGTGGCCGTAGAGGAAGGCCCCATCAACTACTACCGGGCCTTCCGTGACATCAAAGAGTTCCTGCGGCCCGATGACATCATCATCGGCGAGGGGGCCAACACCATGGACATCGGTCGCACCCAGATGGCCAATGTGCACCCACGGCACCGCCTTGACGCTGGCACCTACGGCACGATGGGGATCGGTCTTGGTTTCGCCATCGCCGCTGCGGTCACCAACCCAGGGAAGCGGGTGGTGGCGGTGCAAGGTGATTCGGCCTTCGGGTTCTCCGGTATGGAATGCGAGACCATCTGTCGTTACAACCTGCCGATCACGGTGATCGTTCTCAACAACAACGGCATCGGCGGCGGGATGGCGGAAATGCCGGCGGACGGCAACCTGCCGCCCAACATGTTGTTGCCGGGCGCCCGCTACGAACAGGTGATGGAAGCCTTCGGCGGCAAGGGCTGGTTCTGCACCAACCCGTCCGAGCTCAAGCCGGCGTTGGACGCGGCGGCTGCATGGGGCGGTCCGGCATTGGTCCATTGCACGCTTGATGTACGAGCCAATCGCAAGCCGCAGGAGTTCGCCTGGAAAAGCTGAGCGCGGCGTCTCCTCCCGGAACGGCACAGGAGGCTGCCGGTATCGTGGCGGGGGTTGGCGCCACGCTGGTGGTACGGCCCTCCCCCATCTCATGAACACGATCCAGGTCCCCCTCGATAACCCCCGGGTGGCGTCCGTCGTTGCCGAACTGTGCCGGTCGGTGCGGGACCGTGGTGGGTTCGCCCACCTCGTGGGTGGCTGCGTGCGTGACGCCGTCTTGGGGCGAGCCATCACCGACGTTGACATTGAGGTGTTCGGGATCGCGGTCGACGAGCTGACGTCGCTTCTCGGCACCATGGTGGGGTTCAGCCTCGTCGGCGCCAGCTTTGGTGTGTTCAAGGTCCACGGCTTGCCCATCGATGTCAGCGTGCCGCGCCGCGAGCGCAAGACCGGATTGGGCCACACCGCCTTCACCATCGATGCCGATCCCCACATGGACCCCGCCCAGGCCGCGGCACGGCGGGACTTCACCATGAATGCCATCGCTTGGAACCCCCTCAGCGCTGAGGTTGTCGATCCCTTCGGCGGAATGTCGGATCTGGAAGCCAGGGTGCTTCGGCACACCAGCGGACAGTTTTCAGAAGACCCGCTGCGGGTCCTGCGCGGGATGCAGTTCATCGCCCGATTCGAGCTGACGCCGGCCGCTGAAACGGTGGCCCTGTGTCGGGGTATCGCACCGGAGGGGCTGGCCGCCGAGCGACGCTTCGAGGAGTGGAAGAAGTTGCTGCTCTATGGCCATCGCATCGGGGACGGGCTGGCATTCCTTGAGGACACCGGCTGGCTGCAGCACACACCGGAACTGGATGCCCTTCGCGGCTGTCCCCAAGACCCCCTGTGGCATCCGGAAGGTGATGTGTGGGTGCACACCAGGCATGTCATGGACTGCTTTGCCGAGGAGCGCATCGGCGATGAATGGGAAGACCTGGTTGTAGGATTCGCCTGCCTTTGCCACGATCTCGGCAAACCGCCCACAACCGCGTGGATCGACGGCCGCTGGCGCTCGCCGGGCCACGAGGAGGGCGGGCTGGCACCGACCCGAGCTTTGCTGGCCGGGCTCACCAACCACCACCGGCTGGCGGAGGAGGTGCTGCCCTTGGTGGCCGACCACCTCAAGCCGGACCAGCTCTACGATCAGGGGGCCGGGGCAGCCGCGGTACGCCGACTGGCGCGACGGGTGGGGCGCCTGGATCGCCTCGTACGGGTGGCCCGCGCCGATCGCTTCGGGCGGCCGCCCAGCCCGCGGGACGACTTTCCCGCGGCAACGTGGCTGCTCGAGGTGGCTGAGCGAGCCGACGTTCGCGACCAGCCACCCCAGCCGCTGGTGCTCGGCCGTCACCTGATCGAGCTCGGCTTGCAACCCGGACCGGCCTTTCGCCCGTTGCTCGACGCCTGTTTCGAGGCCCAGTTGGATGGGCACATCGCCACCGCCACGGAGGGTCTGGACCTGGTTCGGTCGCTCCTTGACGCGGAGTAGGGCCCAATGGAACGGCGCCGGCGACGATCACCGTGACACCTCCACCGGGCGGGTGGTGACGCCAGGCCGGTCAGCCCAGCCCTCGTCATGGGGGCGGAACATGACGCTGATGCGCGGGGCCGCTCGAGCGAGCTTTGGCACGCAATGGTCAAACTCTCGCTGACACCGACCTCCCATCACCAACAGATCACCCCAACCCAACGCGTAGCTCCGTGAGCTGCCTCCACCCTTGGGTCGCAGCAGGAACGGGCGCGGCGGCCCTAGCGAGATGATTGCCACGGTGGGCTCAGGCATTGCCTGCGAGATGCGGTCCCCGTGCCAAGCGACGCTGTCCGACCCGTCCCGGTACAGGTTCATGGAAAGGGCGCCCAGACGCTGGCCGTACTGTGCCGACAGCAGGGTGCCGATCTCGGTCAACAGTGGGTCGGGCCAGGGCGTTCCAGCCGGGAACCACGCGGTCAGACGCGGCTCATCCAAAACCCGCTGATACATGGGCCGACGGTGCTGCACCCAGCGAACCATACCGAGCAGCATCTCGAACAATTCGTCCGAGCCCGCCAGCCAACCCTGCTGATGCTCGACCCAGCTGCACTGGCTCAGCTGGGTGCGGGTCATCGCTCGGCCGACGTCAAGCGCATGAACCGGACCGCCACCGAAAAGTTGCGGCTCACTGAGAGCCGGGACCATCGCCATGACGGAACCCTAGCGCATCAGTGTCCGTTCATGCAAACATGTGTTCGTGCTCATCACCCAGCCTCTTCAGGCTGCCAGTCGGTCAAACCCGCCGGTGCGCAAGGCGACAGCGAACTCTGCGGCACTCGGACGGCATTCTGGTCGGCGCTCAAGGGCGGCCATCAACAACGGCTTCATGACCGGCGCCACCCCGCGAAGATCCGGTCCATGGGTCCGGGCTCGTTGCAGGACCACGGAAGTCGGACCCCGGCCGAACGGAGCGCGTCCCGAGTTGGCGTTGGCCAGCACTGCGCCGAGACCAAAGACATCAGACGCTGGTCCGGCCTCGCCGCCCGCGGCCACCTCGGGGGCAATCCACGCCGGCGTCGCCCGTATCCGCATGTCCATCGTGTCGCCGGCATCGGGCGCAGCCTTCCCTTCGGGCAGCGCGCAACGCGCCCCGCTGCCCACAACCGGCGGTGGGACCGCCGCGCCGCCCGGGAACATGGGAGGGCGACCCACGGCGCTCAGCGTGGCCGCGTCGAGGTCGATCAGCACCGGTCCCCCGTCAGGACAGAGGACGTTCGCCGGCTTGACATCACCGTGGGTCACCCCGCGGGCATGGAGCTCGCTGACGGTCTGGCACAGCAGCGCGCCCAGACGGGCCACCCGATCAGCCCGCAGCCCTCCGACCCGGGCCACCAACGCCGCCAGGGTGGGGCCGTCCACGAGCTCAAGCACGAGATGGGGCCACCGCCCATCCGAGCCGTCCTCCCGCAGACGCACAACCCCACAGCCCCCGACAAGGCGCAGTGCCGTCGCCTCGTGGTGAAACCTTCGGGCCAACGCACCTCGGGCCCACGCCGTGGTGTCCGGCTCACAGGTCTTCAGCGCAGCCCGTTGCCCGCGCCCGTCGGTGACCAGCTGCACAACGGTGCCTGAACCGCGGCCCAACAGACCCAGGATGCGCCAACGCCCCGGCGACACCGAGCCCTCCTGACCGTCGCGTTGACACGATGAGACCACACCGCATGTCGAAGCCATCACGAAGAGCATCGACAACCAGTTACCCAAACTTGATGGCTCACCCCTCCTCCAAACAGACGCATCTGCCGCAGCCCTCCTCCTACCCGCCGGCTCCTGCGGTCGCGGCCGTTCCGCCGGGGTCCTCCCCCAGAGCCGCCGGCCATCTGAAGCTGCCGTCGGGATCACAAGGGAAGGGAACCACCGCCCGCACCGCGCTTAAGGCCAGCGGGCTGTAGAGGTGGGGAAAGACCAGGTGCTGGTTCGGGGGCGAGCCGGCCTCGAACACCAGGGCAGACGGATCGAGCCGGTCCTGCTCAAGGACCAACACCACCAGATCAGCCCGACCCCGGTAGTGGGTATCGGCGGCCAGAAGCAGTTGAGATGGCCGTGACAGGTGGATGAACCCTTGCGCCGCCAAACTCGGGGCCACGTAGGAGCCGCCGCGCTCGGCCCGCTCCCAATCGTGCGGGGTCGTCAGGTGATAGAGCATCCGCCTGTTCCTAGCAGCGCCGCCGGAATGGCATCGTCATGAGCAGTGCGGCCGTGCAACAGTGAGGGCATCGCCGCCGAGCAACGCTCATCCGATGGCCCCATCGAGCAGGCCAAAACGGTCGGGGCGGTGCGCGCCGACAGCTCCTTGGTGTCCCACCCCTTCTTCGCACCGCCGGCGCCCGAGCGACGGATCTTCGCGAACCGAACGCTCAACCTGCGCTCCATCAGGGCCATCGGCTTCGACATGGACTACACGCTGGTTCACTACTCCAGCTCGGCATGGGAATCCGCCGCCTTCGACCACGCTCGAAGCCTGCTGCAAGCCCGGGGATGGCCGCTGGGAAATGTGCGCTTCGACGCTGCCGCCGTCACCATCGGGCTGACCTTCGATCTCGAACTGGGCAACCTGGTCAAGGCCACCCGCTTCGGATATGTCATCCGAGCAGCGCATGGCACCCAGCTGCTCAGCTACGGCGATCTGCGTCAGAGCTACGCCACCACCATCGTTGATCTGTCCGAGGACCGCTTCCGATTCATGAACACCTTGTTCTCGCTGTCCGAAGCCAGCCTGTTCGCGCAGCTGGTGGACCTCTACGATGCCGGAAGCATCCCGGGCGTGACCAGTTACCGGGACCTCTATCGCAGGCTGCTGGCCGCGCTCGATGAGACCCACACCCAGGGCGATCTCAAGTCCCGCATCGTGCGTGATCCCCGCCGTTTCGTGGAGATCGATGCCGAGCTGCCGCTGACGTTGGCCGACCAGCGGGCCGCGGGAAAGGTCCTGCTGCTCATCACCAACTCGGATTGGTGGTACACCCGGGCGATGATGAGTTACTGCTTCGACCCGTTGTTGGGAGGGAACCGATCATGGCGAGAGCTGTTCGACATCGTGATCGTAGAGGCCGCCAAACCGTCGTTTTTCAGCGAACGCCGCCCGGTCTATCGAGTTGTTGACGAAGACGCCGGAACCCTTCAACCGCATCGGGGACCATTGCAGCGGGGCCAGGTCTACGTCGGAGGTGACGCTATGGCCGTGGAGGCCAGCCTGGGCCTCTCCGGCTCGGACCTGCTGTACCTGGGCGATCACCTCTTCGGCGACGTCCACATGAGCAAGGCAATGCTGCGTTGGCGGACGGGTCTGGTGGTGCGCGAGCTCGAAGGGGAGATCCTGGCGCTGCGCTCCTTTCAACATGAGGCCCGACAGCTATCCACTTTGATGCAGGAGAAGATTGGTCTCGACCACCAGTTGGCCCGGCTCCGGCTGGCCCGCTTGCGTCTCCGGGGTGGGTCCGCCGCCCCCCGAGGCCTCGAACTAGGTCAGGTCGAGGCGGCGATGCGAAAGGCTGCGTCCGCCGCCGCCGCGCTCGACGCTCGCATCGCCCCGCTGGCCCGGGCGGCCTCGTCGTTGGGAAACGAACGTTGGGGACCCATCATGCGCGCCGGGAGCGACAAGAGCCTGTACGCCCGCCAGGTGGAACGACACGCCGATATCTACACCTCCCGGGTAGCCAACCTGGCCGCCGAGACCCCCTACGGATACCTGCGGGCTGACCGTGGCTCATTGCCGCACGACGCGTTCGCCGAAGACGCGTACTGGCCGCCGGACTGACCCATCCCACTCCGCCCCGGTTCGCCGCAGCGGTCCCCGAGATGGGAGCGGGATCGGGCCCGCCCCGGGGAGGAGGCGGGCCCGATCAAACGGTAAACGGGGAAGGTTGGCACCCGACCGAATGGGTGGGTGACCCCGTGGAGACCGGGTCAGACCTCCCAGGTGGGCAGGGAGTGCAGCAGGGTGCTGAGGTCCCCAGCACCGCTGCGCTCCTGGGCCACGGCCAGCTGCCGGCTGTTCTCGGAGGCGAACTCCGGGGTCTGCACCGCCCGGAACACGCCGACCGGGGTGGGCTGGGTGACGGAGTTCGACAGGTGCGCCAGCATGAAGGCCAGGCCGGGCTCGGCGCGGGCCTCATCGTGAACCAGGATCTCCTCGTCCCTCACGTCGGCCACGTTCACGATGCGGGCGGCACCGTCGCTGCCGATGACGACACCCTTTTCGCGCTCCTTGCCGAAGCGGACCTGCTCGCCGTGACGCAGCGGGATCAGCATGTCATCGCGGTTGGCCCGGGTGGTGAGGGTCTCGAACTGCCCGTCGTTGAACACGTTGCAGTTCTGGAAGATCTCCACGATGGCAGAGCCTTTGTGATCATGAGCCCGCCGCATGACTTCCTGCATGTGCTGGCGGTCCATGTCATGGGTGCGGGCCACAAATGTTGCGCCGGCACCCAACGCCACCGCGATGGGGTTGAACGGTGCATCGAGGGAGCCCATCGGCGTGGACTTGGTGACCTTGCCGATGGAGGAGGTGGGCGAATACTGGCCCTTGGTCAAGCCGTAGATCTGGTTGTTGAACAACAAGATGGTCAGGTTGACGTTGCGGCGTAGACGCGTGGATCAGGTGATTGCCGCCAATGGACAAGAGGTCACCGTCACCGCCGACCACCCACACATCGAGATCAGGTCGAGCCACCGCCAGCCCGGTGGCAATGGCGGGAGCGCGACCGTGAATGCCGTGCATGCCGTAGGTGTTCATGTAATACGGGAATCGGGCGGCGCACCCGATGCCGGACACGAACACGGTGTTCTCTCGCTTGATGCCGAGCTCAGGCATCATCAACTGCACCGCGGTGAGAATGGAGTAATCGCCGCAACCTGGGCACCAGCGGACCTCTTGGTCGCTTTGCCAGTCCTTGCGGGATGTCAGCGGAACTTGGACATCAGTCATGACTACAGGGACCTCTCCAGCTCGGCCTCGATGGCCACTTCGACTTCGGCTGCGGTGAACGGGACGCCACGGACCTTGGCGACGGTTCGGGCGTCGACCAGGTACTCGGCTCGAACCATACGGGCAAGGTGACCGGTGTTCATCTCGGGAATGAGCACCCTGGGGAATCGGCGCACGACTTCGCCCAGGTTGGACGGGAACGGGTTGAGGTGGGTCAGGTGCGCCTGCGCAACCTTGCGGCCCTTGGCCCGCTGGCGGTCCACCGCGGTGACGATTGCACCCCACGTCGAACCCCAACCCAACACCAGCAGATCGGCGTCCGTCGCGTCACCGGTGACCTCGACCAGCGGGATGTCCTTGGCGATGCCAGCCACCTTGGCCGCACGGGTTTCCACCATGTGCGCGTGGTTGTCTGGCGTGTAGGAGATGTTGCCGGAACCGTCTTCCTTCTCGATGCCACCTATGCGGTGCATCAGGCCGGGGGTACCGGGCAGGGCCCAGCTCCGGGCGAGGGTCTCGGGATCACGCACGTAAGGCCAGTGCTCCGGCTCACCGGTGGTCTCGTTGACGTGGTTGGGCTCGGTGGCGAACGTGATCGAGATGTCCGGCAGGGTGGCGGGATCAGGGATCAGCCACGGCTCCGAACCGTTGGCCAGGTACCCGTCAGACAGCAGGATGACCGGCGTGCGGTACTTGAGGGCGATGCGGCAGGCCTCGATGGCCATGTCGAAACAGTTCGACGGGCTGTAGGAGGCCACGACCGGAAGCGGGGACTCCCCGTGACGGCCGTACATGGCCATCATCAGGTCCGCAGCCTCGGTCTTGGTGGGCAACCCGGTGGAGGGCCCGCCCCGCTGGATGTCCACGATCACCAGCGGCAACTCCATGCTGATGGCCAGGGACATGGTCTCACTCTTGAGCGCCACCCCGGGACCGGAGGTGGTGGTGATCCCAAGGTGCCCACCGAAAGCGGCACCGAGGGCGGCACCGATGGCGGCGATCTCGTCCTCGGCCTGGAGGGTACGGATGCCGAAGCTCTTGTGCTTGGACAGCTCGTGCAGGATGTCCGACGCCGGGGTGATGGGGTACGAACCCAAGAAGATGGGCAGCTTGGCCAGTTGACCAGCGGCAACAAGACCCCATGACAGGGCGGTGTTGCCGTTGATGGAGGTGTACACGCCGGGCCTTTGCGGCGCCGGCTTGATCTCGAAGCGACGGGCGTCGATCTCGGCGGTCTCACCGAAGGCGTGCCCGGCCTTGAATGCCAGCAGGTTGGCGTTCAGCACCATCTCGTTCTTGGCGAAACGGTCCTTGATCCAGTCGATGGTGGTATCCATCGGCCGGGTGTACATCCAGGAGATCAGCCCCAGCGCGAAGAAGTTCTTGGAGCGCTCCGCATCTCGGGGTTTGACACCGGACGCCTTGACCGCTTCCTTGGTCAGGGAGGTCATGGGGACCCGGATGAGGTGGTAGCTGTCCAGGCTGCGGTCCTCGAGGGGGTCCTGCTTGTAGCCAGCCTTGGCCAGGTTGCGCTCGTCGAACTCGTCGACGTTCACGATGATGGTGCCGGCGGGCTCGAGCCGCTCCAGTTCACTGGCCAACGCCGCCGGGTTCATGCACACCAGCACGCTGGGGGCATCACCCGGGTTGGTGATGTCGTGGTCGGCGATCTGGACTTGGAAGGCCGACACCCCGAAGATCGTGCCGGTTGGGGCACGAATCTCAGCCGGGAAGTCCGGCAGGGTGGCCAAGTCATTGCCGAACACGGCACTGGCGGTGGTGAATCGCTCGCCGGTGAGCTGCATGCCGTCGCCAGAGTCGCCCGCAAAGCGGATGACAACATGGTCGACAGACTCGGCGTCGCCCGACGTGCCCGGACGCGCTTGGACATCCGTCACGGATATTCCCCCTGTGGAGCTGGGTTGTTCACGGTGTCGACGCGCTACGGCAGCCCGCCCCCGTTCACGTTCACCGTATCAGCCGGGACCCCCCGGTACCGACCATCGGCCGCCAACGCGGGACTTCGCGACGCTTGCTGGCACGAATGTTCGCCCCTGCCTATTAGTGCCGGCGATAGGCCCATGCAGCCCATCGATCGCACCGACGGTCAAGCGATGGTGACAGCGGCGTCGAGGTACACATCCTGGATCGCGTTGAGCAGTTCCACGCCCTCCGCCATGGGCCGCTGGAATGCCTTGCGGCCCGAGATCAGACCCATGCCGCCGGCCCGCTTGTTGATCACCGCGGTGCGCACCGCGGCGGCGAGATCACCCGCACCCTTGGATTCCCCGCCGCTGTTGATCAGCCCGGAGCGACCCATGTAGCAGTTCGCCACCTGCCAGCGGGTGAGATCGATCGGGTGGTCCGTGGTCAGCGTGTCGTAGATGGCTTTGTTGGTCTTGCCGTAGTTCGAAAGGGCGTTGTATCCGCCGTTGTTCTCCGGCATCTTCTGCTTGATGATGTCGGCCTGGATGGTGACGCCCAAGTGGTTGGCCTGACCGGTGAGGTCGGCGGAGACGTGGTAGTCCACCCCGTCCTTCTTGAACCCGTTGTTGCGCAGATAGCACCACAACACTGTGAACATGCCCAGCTGATGCGCCTCCTCGAAGGCCACGGTGACCTCTTGGATCTGCCGAGTGGCCTCATCGGAACCGAAGTAGATGGTGGCCCCGACGCCGGCGGCGCCAAGGTCGAAAGCCTGCTGCACCGAGCCGAACATGATCTGATCGAACTTGTTGGGGAAGGTCAGCAGCTCGTTGTGGTTGAGCTTCACGATGAACGGGAGGCGATGGGCATAGCGGCGGGAGCAGGCGGCCAGCACACCAAACGTGGAGGCCACGGCGTTGCAGCCGCCCTCAATGGCCAACTCCACGATGTTGCGGGGATCGAAGTAACGGGGGTTGGGGGCGAAGCTGGCGCCGGCGGAGTGCTCGATGCCCTGATCGACCGGCAGGATCGACACGTACCCGCTGCCGGCGAGGCGACCGTTGCCGAACAGCTGGGCCAGGTTGCGCAACACCTGCGGCGAACGGTCGGACTCCAAGAAGACCCGATCGATGAAATCCGGCCCCGGCAGGATCAGGTCTTCCTTGGGGATTCCCTTGGACGAATGAGCGAGCAGTTGCTCCGCCTCGTCGCCCAACAAGGATGTGATGTCAGCCACGTTGCCGTCTCCCTGGTGTGTTGCTGTGCTGCGCTGCGTGCGTCCTGCGGCGCGATCGGGTTGCGTCGGTCAGGTTACAAGGCCCTCAGCGGTTGACGTCCACCACGACCCGGCCCCGTACGTGTCCCTCCAGGATGGCCGCACAGGTGGCGGGCACCTCGCCCAGGCCGATGGTGGTGGTCATGGCGGCCAACTTCACGCGGTCCAACTCGGTGGCCAGCCGAGACCATGCCTCGCGCCGTTTGGGCAGCGGTGCGTTGACCGAATCAACCCCGGCCAAGGTCACGTTGCGCAGGATGAAGGGGTACACCGTGGTCACCAGGTCCCCGCCCTGGGCCAGGCCGCAGGCAGCGACCACGCCGCCGTAGCGGGTCCCGGCGAGCACGTTGGCCAACGTGTGGGACCCCACGGCGTCAATGGCGTGGGCCCAGCGTTCGGCCCCCATAGGTCGTTTGGACGGCTCGGACAACTCGTTGCGGTCGATGATCTCCGACGCACCGAGGCCTTTCAGGTAGTCCGCCTCCGCGGGGCGTCCGGTGCTGGCGATGACTTCGTACCCGGCATCCGCCAAGAGCGCTATCGCTACACTTCCAACGCCGCCGGCGGCCCCCGTGACCAGCACTTTCCCGTCCCCCGGGGCGGCGGACCCACGCTGGAGTGCCATGACACACAACATTGCGGTGTACCCCGCGGTGCCGATGGCCATTGCCGTAGCGTTGTCGATGGCCGCGGGCAGCTCGACCAGCCACTCGCCGGGGACCCTGGCCCGGGTGGCGTACCCGCCCCAGTGGCCCTCGCCCACGCCGAAGCCGTTGAGCACCACCCGTTGACCGAGGGACACGTCGGAGTGGGTGCTCTCCACCACGGTGCCGGCAAAGTCGATGCCTGCCACCATGGGAAAGGCCCGGACCACCGGCTTGCCGCGGGAGACGGCCAGGCCGTCCTTGTAGTTCACCGTGGAGTGGGTGACCTCAACGGTGACGCTGCCCTCAGGAAGGGAATCCTCTGACAGCGAGGTCACGGAGGCCACCGGCGCGTTCTCGCCGGCTTCGAGCAGTAGAGCTCTGAACATCTCTGCGACGTTAGGCCAGCGATGCCCGACCACCCAACCGTCGGTGCGCTCGCTGACCGTCCCCTCCCACCCCTGGCCGTGGGCTAGGCCGCGCTGACCTCAGGCGCTCAGCCCAGCGCCCGCACCCGCATGGCGACGTCGGCGAGCTCAGGATCAGCGGCAGCCACCTCTCGAAATAACGTGCGGGCCCGGCCCAGGTCACCGGCACGTTCGTAGAGGTCGGCCAGGGCGTACAGGCGGCGCAAATGGTGGTCGGTCATGTGGCGTGGCTTGCGCAGCCCCTTGGCCAACAGCTCGACGGCATCGGTGATGCGCCCCTGATCTGCCAGTGCCCCGGCGGCGACGATTCGCCCCTCGTTCACCAACGCGGAGGACGGCGAGATGTCACGCAGTTCGCCCCATATGCGTTCGACCTCCTCCCAGCGACGCAGCGCCCGGTAACAGTCAGCGATCACCGGATGTTGCTCGGCGGAGTCACTGATCTGCGCGAACGCCTCCAGCTCTCTGGCTGCTTCGTTCCAGCGGCCCACTCGGTACAGCGCCAGGCCATGCAACTCGCGCACCGAGGCTGCGCCGGGAGCATCACGCGCCAGCGAGCGCAATTTCGGAAGGGCCTCGTCGAACCGCTCTCGATCGAAAGCCCGCGCCGCTTCTTTGAGCTTCCGCTCGAGCCGCATTGCCACCGCCGGTCCGACCGCCTTGACCAGCTCGCCCTTGTCGATGTGGACCGGGGTGGACTCCTCTGGTTCGGGAGCTGGGGCCCGCCGTACCTGGCCCCGCGCCGGCTCGCGATCCTTGAACCGGCCGTCCTCCCGGCTCCGCGAACCTTGCGGGACGATCTGCTGCGGGTCCTTCGCCGCGAGCGGGGCCACTCCGCTGGTGGCGTCTCGTCCGCCCGCGTCGTCCTGCGACTCGCCGCGCTCGAACGCCACCGGGAACCCGGTCTGCTGCAGGGCCGTCGTGCCCGGACCCGGCGACGTGGGTGGCGGAATACGACGTTCGCCCGGCGAGCGGGGCTGCCCACCAGCCGATTGGCGATGATCGTTCGACCGCTGCCCTTCCCCGGCTCGTCCGCGAACGGGCGGCATCGGTCGATCAACCAGCCGACCGGCGGCCTTGGCCGCGAGCCCACCGACCATCCGGCCGTTGATCTCCGTCGCTGCCGGTGGTCCGGACCGGACGAACCCGGCCTCGCGGGTTCCACCGCCGTAGACCCGCCGGGTGCCGCCTGCGCCGCCCCTGCCAGCTGGCGGGCCGCGCCGTTCCGCGCCGCTGTCACGACGTCCGTCCCTAGCCAGCGCCTCGCGCTGCCATCCACCGCCCGATCCCGGCCCCTCGCCCCGGCCAGCCGGGAACGAGCGGCCCTCTCGGCGAAGGCCCTGGCCACCCCTGCTGCTGGCACCCTGCCCGGGACGGCTGCCTCCACTGGAACGGGCGCCACCGCCATCACGAGCCGCACCTCCACCCCCATACCGTCCACCACCAAAGGCCCCTGCACCATCACGGGTAGAACGACCCTGGATCTCCCCTCCTTGGCCTCGGTACCCCACCCCATCACGGCTACCGCCGCGCCCGGCACCGCTGCCTCGCGGCGCTTCTCCTCCCCGGCGCTGCCCCCCACCGTCACCTCGGGCCCCGAGCCAGCGCTCAGTCGACCCGGATCGCGGTGCCCCCTCCGCCACTGCCTGGGAGCGCACTGCGCTGACGGCACCACGAGGGCTGCCTGTCGGGCGTCTCTCAGGCTTCCACCCGTCGCGACGCTCGCTGCGAACGCCGCCCGCTACGGAGGGCGCCCCCCTGCCGGGACCAGACCGACCGACCGACCGACGACCGCCGAAACCCGATCCCGCAGCAGCGCCCCGGGCGCCGTAGCCCGACCCACCGTCGCCCGGTCTCGAACCAGGGCCGCTCCCGCGCGCCGAACCCGAAGCGGCAGCGCCCGATGCCCTGGTCCCCCCGCCGCCGGGACCCACCCCCGCCTGCGTCCGTCGCCCGTCGCCGCGACCCTCGAACCGCGGCCCGCCGCCGGCGGAGCCGCGTCCGCTGGGACCTCGGTCAGACCCGCTCTCGCCCCCGCTCGTGCCGGCGACACCGCGAACGGACCCAACAGGCCGTCCGCCGCGCTGCCCGGCCGCCGAGCTCGAGGCGCTGCCTGTCCCTCGACTTCCCTCCCGGACATCACCAGCGGCTCCGGGGCGCCCGCCGCCCACGCTGCGCTGCCCACCTGCTCCGCCAGCGCCGGCCCCGGCACGCGCCGGGCCCGCGGGATACGCCCCGGCGGCTCGCCCCGAGCCCGGCCCAACACGACTACTCGCACCGGGCCCTGCGCGGTAGACCTTCGGCCCGGCCCGGCCCGGGCCAGCTCCTGACGAGCTCTTGCGCGCCCCCGCTGCGTCACCGCGACTGCCGGCACGCGCGGGGACGATGGACGCTGGGCACCAGGCATGGCCGACAGGCTACCGGCCGCGCCTCAACAGCCCGAGCACCACGCAAAACGCAATCAGGGGAGCCCGAAGGCTCCCCTGACGCACCAAGAAATCCGGCGGCGACCTACTCTCCCAGGGCGAATCCACCCAAGTACCATCGGCGCATGCGGGCTTAACTTCCGTGTTCGGAATGGGAACGGGTGTGACCCCGCCGCTATAGCCACCGAAATCTGTTGTCACCGACGGCCTTTGGCCGGGAAGAACTCCATAGCGAGCACGAACAACTTCGTCGAAACCAAGCCCTCGGCCGATTAGTACCGGTCGGCTGAACACATTGCTGTGCTTACACCTCCGGCCTATCAACGTGGTGACCTACCACGGGCCTTACCTGGTTATCCAGTGGGGGATCTCATCTCGAGACGAGTTTCCCGCTTAGATGCTTTCAGCGGTTATCTCTTCCGTAGGTCGCTAACCAGCCATGCTCTTGGCAGAACAACTGGCACACGAGAGCTACGTCCGTTCCGGTCCTCTCGTACTAGGAACAGCCTCTCTCAAATCCCCTTCGGCTGCAGAGGATAGGGACCGAACTGTCTCACGACGTTCTAAACCCAGCTCGCGTACCGCTTTAATGGGCGAACAGCCCAACCCTTCGGACCTGCTTCAGCCCGAGGATGCGATGAGCCGACATCGAGGTGCCAAACCTTCCCGTCGATATGGACTCTTGGGGAAGATAAGCCTGTTATCCCCGGGGTACCTTTTATCCGTTGAGCGACGGCGCTTCCACACGCAACCGCCGGATCACTATGTCCTGCTTTCGCACCTGCTTGACTTGTAGGTCTCGCAGTCAAGCTCCCTTGTGCCATTGCACTCGACGCCTGATTGCCAACCAGGCTGAGGGAACCTTTGAGCGCCTCCGTTACTCTTTAGGAGGCGACCGCCCCAGTCAAACTACCCGCCTGACGCTGTCCCTGACCCGGATAACGGGCCCAGGTTAGAATCCCGGCAAACGCAGGGTGGTATTTCAAGGTTGACTCCACCGGAACTAGCGTCCCGGCTTCCCAGTCTCCCACCTATCCTACACAACGCATACCAAAATCCAACATCAAGTTGTAGTAAAGGTCCACGGGGTCTTTCCGTCCTTCTACAGCTAACGAGCATCTTTACTCGTACTTCAATTTCGCTGGGTCTGTGGTTGAGACAGTAGGGAAGTCGTTACGCCATTCGTGCAGGTCGGAACTTACCCGACAAGGAATTTCGCTACCTTAGGACCGTTATAGTTACGGCCGCCGTTTACCGGGGCTTAGGTTCAGAGCTTCGCCTTGCGGCTAACCCTTCCCCGTAACCTTCCGGCACCGGGCAGGCGTCACAGCGTATACAGCGCCTTGCGGCTTGGCACGCTGCTGTGTTTTTAGTAAACAGTCGCTTCCCCCTGGTTTGTGCCACCCCTTCGAGCTCTGGACGCAAGGTCCGTCACCCTGATGAGGTCCTCTTTATCCCGAAGTTACAGAGGCAGTTTGCCGAGTTCCTTAACCACAGTTCACCCAATCGCCTTGGTATTCTCTACCCGCCCACCTGAGTTGGTTTGGGGTACGGGCACCGTGCCAGCTCGCTAGGAGCTTTTCTTGGCAGCATGGAATCAATGACTTCGCCTGAATCGGCTCGGCATCGTGTCTCAGGCTTGATGGGGACCGGATTTACCTGGGCCCCGCCCTACACACTTACCCCAGGACAACCAACGCCTGGGCTCACCTATCCTCCTGCGTCCCTCCGTTGCTAGCCGCCCCGCTGAGGGTCAAGCCCTCCCCGAAGGAAAGGCTCTTAGCGTCAATGGATTGGCTCGGACGCGGGCACGGTGGTACGGGAATATCAACCCGTTGTGCATCGACT
>CAVZHK010000008.1:460000-1278986 GCA_963775055.1 uncultured Acidimicrobiaceae bacterium
ACTGAATCCAACTGTTTGGCGACGTGGTCCACTCGCGGCGGCTGGGGCGAGCACAATGGCAGGCGATGATCCGGCCCACAACACGCTCGAGCACCGTGACGGTCGTGGGTCTGACACGCCGGCATGTGCTCACGCTGCTCTGTCTGATGGCGTTACTGGCCGCGGGCTGCACCTACCAACGGGCCGCAGATGTCGCGCCGATCATCCCCCAGGTGTCGGAGTCCTCCCGACTCTACGCGGCCGACGGGTCACTGCTCACGGTGCTGCACGGCGAGCAAAACCGTGAGGTGGTGGCCTTCGAGCAACTCCCCCGTCAGCTCATCGACGCGGTGGTGGCCATCGAGGATCGACGGTTCTGGGAACACAACGGCGTTGATCTACAGGCCATCCTGCGGGCAGCGAAAGCCAATGCCGAGAGTGGCGGCATTGCCCAGGGCGGCTCCACCATCACCCAGCAGTACGTCAAGAACGCCCTGCTCGATCCCCGCCAGACCGTCAATCGCAAGCTGGAAGAGATGTCGCTGGCCTGGCAGCTGGAGCGGACGTCCTCAAAGGAGCTGATCCTCGAGCTCTACCTCAACACGATCTACTTCGGTCATGGCGCGTACGGCGCGGAGGCGGCGGCGCAGACCTACTTCGGCGTGCCCGTCGAGCGGCTCGATCTGGCCCAGGCCGCGCTGCTGGCGGGGCTGATCCAGTTGCCCAGCAGCACCGACCCCTTCGAAGCCCCCGAGGCGGCCCTCAAGCGACGCAACCTGGTGCTGGCGACCATGGCTGAGCAAGGTCGCATCGACGTCTCGGCGCAGCTGGCGGCCAAGAACGAGCCGCTGCACCTGCGCCAGGAGTTCACCGCATCGGACCGGTTTCCGGCGGGGCACTTCGTGGAGGAGGTGAAGCAGTTCATCCTGTCCGATGCTCGGTTCGGGGAGACCGAGGAGATCCGCCGGGACCTGCTCTTCGGTGGCGGGTTGCGCATCTACACCACCGTCGATCTGGCCATGCAGGCCCAGGGCGAACGGGCGATCGCGGCAGTGCTGCCGGACCCCAATGTCCATCCCGACGCCGCGCTGGTCGCGCTGGAGCCCAGCACCGGCAAAGTGCTGGCCATGGTCGGCGGCCGTGATTTTTCGGTGCCAGCCCTTACGCCAAGGTCAACCTGGCACTGGGCGCAGGGCGTCAGGCGGGGTCGACCTTCAAGCCGATCGTGTTGGCGGCAGCGCTGGAGCGCGGGGGCACCCTGTCCAAGGTGTACAAGGCTCCGGCGGAGATGTCCTTCACCCTGCCCAACACGGCTGAGCCCTGGGTGGTGCGCAACTACGGCGGGTCCGGTGGGGGTTCAGCGAACTTGTTGGAGGCCACGGTGCGCTCCTACAACACCGTGTACGCCCAGCTCATGTTGGAGGTCGGGCCACCAGCGGCGGTGGCCACCGCGTCCGCCATGGGAATCGACTCTGAGCTCAACGCGGTGCCGGCGGCGGTGCTGGGCACGGAGAACGTGACCGTGCTGGAGATGGCGAATGCCTATGCCACCCTGGCCAACCGCGGGATGCGGGTGGCGCCCTCCTTCGTGACCCGCATCACGGACCCCGACGGCACGGTGCTGTTCGAAGCGGCCCACGATCAGCGCCGGGCCCTCAGCGCCACCAACGCTGACGCCATCACGTCGGCACTGAGCCAGGTCATCAGCCGGGGCACGGGTACCGCGGCACAGATCGGGCGGGCGGCGGCGGGCAAGACCGGCACCGCCGAGGAGTATCGCGACGCGTGGTTCGTGGGCTACACGCCGCAGCTGGCGGTGGCCGTGTGGGTCGGGTTCGCCCAGGAACGCACCCCGATGGTGCCGCCCACCACCCCGCTCACCGTCACCGGGGGCTCGTGGCCGGCGGAGATCTGGCGCACCTTCATGGTCGACGCCACGGTTGCCATGGAGGCCCAAGACTTCGTGGCGCCCGTCACCACGGTGCGGGCGTTCAACCCGACCACCACGACCGCCGCTCCACCACCGTTCTCCCCCACAGCCCCAACCGCGCCCCCGGCGGGACAGCCGCGGGCACTCCGCCGGTCACCGGCACCACGCTGACGGTGGGAACCGGCCAGGTGGCAGGACAATGACCGGAACCGTGAGCGACCCCGGGCAACGCTTGAAACCCTGGTACCGACGCAAGGCCGGCGTCGCAGCAGGAGCGCTGGTGGTCGGGTCCTTCGGCTTCTGGGGCTACGCGCTGTCCGGCGCCGCCGCCAAGGACCCCCCTGACACGTTGCAGGATCTCGGCTACCGCCGCTCGGCGCAGGCCGCCTGTCAGCCGTTGCGTGACGCCATCGACGCCCTCCCTCCGGCACCGTCGGCCACCTCGCCCCGCGATCGGGCGGCGGTGCTCGGGGTGGCCAACGACCGGGTGCAGGAACTGGTGGCCGTACTGCGCACCCTGCAACCCGAAGGGGCCCGGGACCGGCGCATCGTCACAGAGTGGTTGGCGGATTGGGACCGCTACTTGGCCGATCGTGTGAGCTATCTGGCGGTGCTCACGGAGGGTCGCGATGAACCGTTCCGGCTGACACTGAAGGACGGCGAGAACTACACCAAGGCCATGGACAACCTGGCCGAGATCAACGACATGCGGGCGTGCGCCACGCCGGGGGACGTCTGAGCACCGCCGGCCGATTCAGGGCGGGGGCGGCCCGAGCGCGGCGGCCAGGTCCAGGCCCCGACGCATGAGCCGGCGCAGCCCCCGATCGGGCCGGTAGGTCTCCAGCTCATCGGGGTCGACCCAACGGAGGTCGGTCGATTCGTGGTTGCCGACGGGGGTCACGCCGGCAGGGGCCATGATGAGGAACCGCACGTCGAGATGGTCATGCGGCGGCTCGTTGGGTGGGCTGACCCGGTGGATGTCAAGGTCGATGGCAGGGCTGGCCACCCGGAGCGAGGCGATGCCGGTTTCCTCCGCCGCTTCCCGCAGGGCCGAGCGGACCAGGTCCCCGACCCCCTCAACATGTCCACCGGGTTGGAGCCAGCGCCGCAACTTGGTGTGGTGCAACAACAACACCCGGGCGGCCTCAGCATCCACCACCAGGGCTGAGCTGGTCAGGTGGCCCGGGACGCAGCTTCGTTCCAGGGCGTCGGGATGGGTGTCGATGAACGCCAGCATCCGGGCCCGGGCCCATTCGATGTCGTGATCACCGACAAGGGCCCGCTCGATGTGCCAGCGGGCGACCCCGAGCGCGTCAAGGATGTCGGGAGGCTCCGGATCCGCGTCGACCCACCATTCCAGGTGTGAACCCCGGTGGAGGGACGTTGCCGGGGCGACCCCATCGTCAGCTGACACGGGCGCACGGTAGCCGGCTCCCTTCGATCAGCGGCGGGAGATGTGGCGGCTGTGGCGTTCGTACCAGCGCAACGTCGCCCCAGCCGCCTTGGTGATGCCCACCCGGGTGGTGCAAACCAACTCCGGAACGGCCGCTTGCGGGGCCAACAGCCGCAGCGGCGAGGCCGGATCCAGCAGATCGGCGCCGTCATGGGAGCCGTCCAGGCCCAGCGCGGCGCACAGCCGACCGGGACCGGCGCACAGTTCCCGCTCCCGGCGCGCCGTGGGACGACGGGCGAACATGAGCTCGGAGCCGACCATGGGCTGGGCGGCGCGCAGCAACACCGCGGCTCCTTCCCCCACCGGCCCGCACACCACGTTGGCACACCAGTGCAGGCCGTATGAGCGGTAGATGTACAGCCGGCCGGGCGGTCCGAACATGGCCCGGTTGCGCGGTCGGGGGCCGATGAAGCTGTGGCTGGCGGGATCGTGAGGGTCGTAGGCCTCGACCTCCACGATGCGAACGGCCACCGGCCCGTGCACCAGCAGCGAGCCCACCAGGTTCGGCGCCACGTCGGCCGCGGAGCGCGATAGCTCGGATGCGGAGAGCGGTCTGGCGGGCGGTAGGGTCGAATCGACGTCGATTCGACCAACATCGGCCGGCATGGGTGTAGTGGACCGACCGCGGATTGTGGCGGACGGGTTGGAAGGAGGGACCGGTGACGGGGGCCGGGAACCGTCGGCCGTCACGGGCTTTGCAGCCGACCCTCGACGCCTTCGAGCTTCTTCTGGAACTCCGTCATCTGCTTCGCCACTTGCTACCGGCCCGCCGGCGCCCGGGCTGGTACGACGCAGGACGGCCTGCCCAGGTGCGCAGAGTGCCGCCGCGGCATCGCCCAGCGCGGGATGGGCGGCGACCAGTTCGGGCAAGGACACGTTGCGCTCCAGGGAATCCCGCACCAACGAGCCCACCAGCGCATGGGCGTCGCGGAACGGGGTGCCCCGCTCGCACCAGCCACTCGGCCAGATCGGTGGCGGCAAGGTAAGGCGAATCGGCAGCGGCCTCCATGCGCTTGCGGTCGAAGCGGCAGGTGGCCAGCAGCCCACTCATGGCCGATAGCGCCAACTTGAGCTGGTCGACAGCATCGAAGAGGGGCTCCTTGTCCTCCTGAAGGTCCCGGTTGTAGGCCAACGGCAGGCCCTTCAACATGGCCAACACCCCCGTCAGATGCCCGATCAGACGGGCCGCCTTGGCCCGGGTGAGCTCGGCGATGTCGGGGTTCTTCTTCTGAGGCATCATCGAGGACCCGGTCGAATAGCGATCGTCGAGCCGCAAGAAACCGACCTCTTCGCTGGACCAGATCACCACCTCCTCCGCCACCCGGGACAGGTGCACCGCCAACAGGGTGCAGCAGAACAGCGCCTCAGCCACGAAGTCCCGGTCGGACACGGCATCAAGGGAGTTCTCGAACGGTCGGGGAAGCCCAGCTCCTGGGCGGTGAAGCGGGGATCGAGGGGAAGGGACGAGCCGGCCAGCGCCCCTGCTCCCAGCGGGGACACGTCGGCCCGGCGCCGGCAGTCCAAGAGGCGGTCGACGTCACGGAACAGCGCCCAACCATGCGCCAGGAGGTGGTGGGCCAACAGCACCGGCTGGGCCCGCTGCATGTGGGTGTAGCCCGGCACGTAGGTCTCACCGGCTTCCTTGGCCCGGTTCAGCAAGGTCCGCTGCATCAAGGTGACCCGGTTGGCCAGCTCCATCAGCTCACGGCGGGTGTACAGCCGCAGGTCAGTGGCGATCTGGTCGTTGCGGCTGCGTCCGGTGTGCAGCTTGGCCCCCGGCGGACCGGCGATCTCGGTGACCCGACGTTCGACGGCGGTGTGGATGTCCTCGTCCGACGGTTGGAACACGAAGCGGCTACTGGAAAACTCCCGTGCACCTGGTCCAGGGCGTCGAGGATGGCGGCCTCCTCGGCACCATCGAGCAGACCCACCCGCACCAGGCCCTTCACGTGGGCCCGGGAACCGGTCAGGTCATCGAGCCACAGGCGCTGATCGAAGGGAAGGCTGACCGTGAAGGCCCACAGTTCATCCGCAGGGCCCTGATCGAACCGGCCGTGCCACAGCGGTGCTCCCTGGCCACCACCCGATGCCGCGCCGGAAGCGGAGGCCCCACCTGCAGGGGACGACGCGCCCGCGGGACCGTCGCCACCTGGCGGAGCGCTCTTGTGATCGTTGCTCATCCCTGTCCCTCGTCGGGTGTCTGACCCGATTGCGCCGCGCCGGGCTGCACTGGCTCTGCCGCGCCGAATGGTGCTGGTTGACCGGCTGACGGACCTGCAGGCGATCGCGGACCGGACGTGGCCGAACCGCCGAGACCGGCCAAGTCGACCAACTCGCCGGCCATGCTGGCACCGGTGCGACCCTCCGCCACCACCACCAGCAGCGTGTCGTCGCCCGCCACCGTACCCAGCACGCCGACCAGTCCGGAGCGATCCAGCGCCGAAGCGACCACGTGGGCGGATCCCGGAGGGGTCCGCAACACCACCAGATTGCCCGAGGACGCCACCTCGACCACCCACTCCCCCAGGACCCGGCGCAGATGTTCCTGCGGTGCGACCAGCGCGATGGGCAGTTCAGGGATGGCGTAGGCCACCTCGCCGCCACGAACCCGGACCTTGACCGCGCCCAGATCCTCGAGGTCCCGGGACACCGTGGCCTGGGTGGCGATCACCTCATCGGCGGCCAACAGCTCCACCAGTTGGGCCTGGCTGGTCACGGTGTGGGCCTCGATGAGCCGCACGATGCGGTGTTGTCGCTGGGCCTTCGACAGGCTCATTGCGTCCGGCTCCGTGTCGGGACCGGTCCGACCTGCGAGTTTGCCTCGGCCAACCACCGCAGCAAACCCCGGGCGGCGTGCATCCGGTTGGCGGCCTGGTCCCACACCCGCGAGCGGGGACCATCCAGGACTTCGGCGGCCACCTCCTCGCCGCGGTGGGCGGGTAGGCAGTGCAGGAAGACGGCGTCGGGGCGAGCCCGTGCCATCAGCTCAGCGGTCACCCCGAAGCGGCTGAGCGCGTCTCGCTTGGTGGCTGCGGCGCCCTCCTCGCCCATGGACACCCACACATCGGTATACACCGCGTCGACGCTCTCGACAGCCTCCCAGGGGTCACTGCTGCGATGCAGGCAACCACCCAGCGCCGCCACCTGGTCGGCATCGTGATCGGTGAGGTTGTAGCCGTCAGGGCTGGCCACCCGGAGCTCGATCCCGCTCATGGCCGCCCCCAACGCCAAGGACCTGCACACGTTGTTGCCATCCCCGACGTAGGCCACCCTCCGGCCCGCCAGCGCGCCCCACTCCTGCTGCAACGTGAGCAGGTCGGCCAGGGCCTGCATGGGATGGGAGCGGTCCGAGAGCAGATTGATGACCGGGACCACATCCAACGCGGCCATCCGTTCGACGGTGCGGTGGTTGAACACCCGGGCTCCGACCATGGCGTAATAGCAGGCCAGGGTACGGGTGACGTCCTCGACGCTTTCACGTTGGTCCAGGCCGACCTCGGACCCCGTGATGTAGGCGGGGTGAGCGCCGAGTTGCACCACCGCCATCTCCATCGAATGCCGAGTTCGGGCCGACGGCTTCTCAAACAGCAACGCCACGCCCCGTCCGGCCAGCGAGCCAGGCAGGTCGGCCTTACCCGCGTCGGAGAGGGCCAGGACCCGGGCCAGCTCGGCGGGGGACAGATCGCTGATCTCGAGCAGGTGGCGACGCGTGGTCCCGGGCCTGGTTTGCGGTCCGTCGGCGGGACCGTCGCTCATGATTCGCTGCTGGCCGACCCGGCCAGAGACGCCAAAACGGTGGCCAGGATGTCTGTGGCCTCGTCGATCTCACCATCGGTGACCAGCAACGACGGGGTGAGCCGCAACGCGGAGGCGGTGATGGCGTTGGTGACCAATCCGGCGTCGAGACAGCCTTGGTAGGCCGCTTTGGCATCGAGTCCATCGGCCAGCTCAGCCGCCAGGATCAGGCCCGATCCGCGCACCGAGGCCACCTGCGGGATGGCCTCGAGCTTGGCGGTCAGCTTGGCGCCCTGCTCGACGGAGCGCTGCGGCAGGTTCTCGCGCTGCATGATCTCCAACACCTTGCGGACCACCGACGTGGCCATCGGCTGACCGGAATAGGTGGAACCGTGGTCCCCTGGAACAAACGCCGAGGCCACGTCGGCGCGGGCCCACAGCGCCCCGATCGGCATGCCGTTGCCCATGGCCTTGGCCAGGCACACCGCGTCGGGAACGACCCCGTGGTGTTGGAAACCAAACCAGCGGCCGGTTCGGGCAAAGCCGGTCTGGACCTCATCCATGATCAGCAACATGCCCCGCTCGTCGCACAGCCGGCGGGCCGCCTGCAGGTACTCCGTGGTGGCCGGGTTCACGCCGCCCTCACCCTGGATGGGCTCGAGCAGGATGGCGGCCACGGTGGGATCGATGGCCGCCTCAAGGGCGTCGAGGTCGTTGAGGGCCACGTGACGGAATCCTTCTGGCATCGGCGCGAAGGGCTCGTGCTTCGTCGGCTGGCCAGTGGCGGCGAGGGTGGCCAGGGTGCGGCCGTGAAAGCTGCCGTAGGTGGAGATCACCCCGAACTTTCCGTGACCGGCCCATTTGCGGGCCAGCTTGATGGCCGCTTCGTTGGCCTCAGCGCCGGAGTTGCAGAAGAACACCTGTCCCCCGGCCGGGTTGCCGTCACCAATGAGCCGATCGATCACCAGGGATGCCTGCCAGGCGTGCTCGGTGGCGAAGATCGAGGAGACGTGCAGCAGGGTGCGGGCCTGCTCGGCGATGGTGTCTGCCACCTCGGGGTGGGCGTGACCCAGCGACGTGACCGCCAGTCCGCACAGGAAGTCCAGGTACTGCTTGCCGTTGTGGTCCCACAGTCGGGAGCCCTGGCCGCGCACGAACAGCACCGAGGGGGCACCGAAGTTGGGCATGATCGGGCAGCGTTCGAGTTCGTCGGGGGCGGCCATCAGGACGGAATGGGCGGACATGCAGGCTCCTGGAACGGGTTCAATCGACGGTGAGAGCAGTGAGAGCGGTGACGACGGTGGGACGCTAGACGTGGTGGCGGGTCACCATGGTGCCGATGCCGCTATCGGTGAACAGCTCCAGCAGCAGCACGTGCTGTCGGCGCCCGTCGATCAGATGGGCCGAGCCGACGTTGGCCTCCACCGCGGCCAGGCAGGCCTGGACCTTGGGGATCATCCCGGAGGCCACGGTGCCGTTGTCGATGAGCAGGCGAAGCTCGGCCGTGGTCACCTTGGAGATCAGGCTGGCAGGGTCCGCCACATCCCGGCGCAGGCCTTCGATGTCGGTGAGGAACACCAGCTTTTCTGCCTCGAGGGCGGTGGCGATGGCCCCGGCGACGGTGTCAGCGTTGATGTTGTAGGCCTGACCGTCGGTGTCCACGCCGATGGTGGCGATGACAGGGATCAGCCCCTGCTCCAACAAACGCCACACCAGTGAGGGGTTGACCTTGGCCACGTCGCCGACAAAGCCCAGGTCAGGATGGTGCTGGGTGGCGGTGATGAGTCCGGCGTCCTCCCCTGAAATGCCTACCGCCAATGGTCCGAACCGGTTGATGTCAGCCACCAGTTCCCGATTCACCTTGCCGACGAGCACCATCCGGGTGATCTCCAGGGATTCGGCGTCCGTCACCCGAAGACCGTTGCGGAACTCTGCCTTCTTGCCCAGGCGGGCCATGAGCTCGGTGATCTGCGGCCCGCCACCGTGCACCACCACCGGCCTTATGCCCACGGACTGCATCAGCACGATGTCCCGGGCGAACTGCTCGGCCCCGGCGGCCCCGGCGGGCGATTCGGCTGGGGCCATGGCGTTGCCGCCGTATTTGACCACCACCACCTTGTTGCGGAATCGCTGGATGTACGGCAGGGCCTGGGCCAGCACCGCCGCCGCCTGTTCGGGACCCGGGTTTGCCCCGGTGCCGGTCACGGTGGTGTCGGGCCCGCTCACGGATAGACCCCCACGGTGGGCAGCCCGGCCACTTCGGGCAGACCACAGATGATGTTGGCGCATTGCACCGCCGCGCCCGAGGCCCCTTTGGTGAGATTGTCGATGGCGCAAATGCCCATGACGAACCCGCTGCGCTGGTCATAGCGCACGGTGACCTGGGCCACGTTGGAACCGAGGGTGGCCTTGGTGGAGGGAGAACCGTCGGTGACCACCACGAAGGGCTCATTGGCGTAGTAGACGCGATAGAGCTCCAGCAGGGACTCGGTGCTGAGGCCATCGCGGTGGTCGGGGTGGGGGCGGGCGTAGCTGGTGGCCAGGATGCCCCGGTTCATCGGCGCCAAATGGGGGGTGAAAAGAACCGTCCCTCCCAGCAGCATCTCCATCTCCGGGGTGTGGCGATGATCGAGCAGTCCGTAGGCGGTGAAATCCTCGTCCACGGTGCAGAACGTGGTGTGAGCCTTGGCCGGCCGGCCCGCACCCGACACCCCCGAGGCGGCGTCGATGATGATCCCGTCGAGCTGAAGCCACCCGGCCCGGGCCGCCGGCAGCAGCGACAGGGTGCCGGCGGTGGGGTAGCAACCGGGCGTGGCCACCATGGTGGCGCCCGCCAGTTGCTGGCGATAGACCTCCGGAAGCCCGTAGACAAACTGATCCAGCAGCTCAGGGGCCTGGTGCGGATCGTGGTACCAGCGGGGATACAGCGCCGGGTCTTTGAGGCGGAAGTCCGCCGCGAGGTCCACGACACGCTTGGCGCCAGCGGCGATGAGCTGGGGCACAATGGCCTGGGAGGCGCCGTGGGGCAGGCCGAGGAACGTGACGTCGGCAGCCGCGGCCCCAGCGATGTCCACCTCGTCGAAACGCCGGCCCCGATAGGCGGCGGCCAGGCTGGGATACAGCTGGTCGATGGGCACCCCGGCCTGCGAATCACCGGTGGCCATGACCACCTCGAAGTGCGGGTGGGCGGCCAGCAGGCGCAGGAGCTCAGCCCCGGTGTACCCGGAGGCTCCGATGATGGCGACGGACAACACGACGCAAGAGCATACGTTGGAATGCATAGATATGCAAGCATCGCCGTGGTCTGCTGCTGCACCGGGGCTTCGGCGAGTGAGCGTCACGCCAGGCTCTCGTCACCGAGAGCGACCGTCAGCTGCGCAGGGTGGCCGGCAATGCGGTGGTGACCGAATCGATGCAGCGGGCCCGCACGTCAGCGACCTCGGCGTCGGTCAGGGTGCGATCCGCGGCCTGCAGACGCAGCCGATAGGCCAGGGACCGAGAGCCCAAGGCCACCCGGTCGCCCCGGTAGACGTCGAACAAGGTGAGCTCAACCAGCAGCGGGCCGGCCGCCTTGCGCAGGGACCGCGCCACCTCCGCAGCGGCGATCCCTTCGACCACCACGAAAGCCAGATCGATGTCCGAGGAGGGGTAACGGCTGACCCGGCGATAAGGGCGCACTCCGCCCACCAGCGGCAACAGGCTCGACAGATCAACAGACAGCCACGCCACCCGACCCTTGGTGCGCACCTCGGCACCGTAGGTCAAGGCCACGTCGGGGTCGATCTCGCCCACCACCCCGACGGTGGTGTTGGCCACCTCGATGCGGGCGCTGCGGGTGGGGTGCAGCCCCGGCGGCGCGTCGCTGATCAGCCGCCATGACGGCACCTGCAAGCTGTCCGCCACCACCTGCCACACCTCAAGCGCCGCGGGCGCTGACGCCGAGGCCAGCGCCACTGCAAGGTGCTCCCGCTCATCAGGCAACTCCGCGGCGCGGTCGGTGGGCAGGAACACGTGACCCAACTCGAAACAGGCCAGCGGCGGGTTCCGGTGGGAGTCGTTGAACGCCAGGGTCTTCAGCACCCCCGGCAGCAGCGAGGTGCGCATGACGGACTCTGCCTCCACCAGGGGGTTGGTGACCCGGATGGCTTCAGTGGGCAGGCCAGCCCGCTGCAGATCGCCCGGCGCCAGGAATGGCAGCGGCATGATCTCCGTCAGCCCGAACCCCACCAGGGTGTGACGCAGCCGGCGTCGCTGCTGTTGGATGTCGCTGAGGGCACCGGCCTGGCTGGTGGGACGGGGCACGGTCTTGGTGATGCGTTCGAAGCCGTAGTGCCGGCCCACCTCCTCGATCACGTCGATCTCGGTGGTGGTATCGACCATTCGGAATGACGGCACCGTCACCGCCAGGTCCGCACCGGCGGCGCTGCAGCGAAAGCCGATGGGCTCGAGCAGCGCGGCGATCTCGTCCCGGCTGAGCGTGACCCCCAACATGGCGTTGGTCCGGCCGGTGCGGACCGACACCGTGGCCCCCACGGGCAACGCACCGTCGGCGATGATCTCACCAGCCGCCGCTCGCACTTGGCACGTCTCACCCAGCAGCTGCACGAACCGACGCGTGGCGATGTCGATGATCGCTGGATCGGACCCTCGCTCGAAACGGGTCGACGCCTCCGAACGCAGGTTCAATCGGCGGGCCGTTCGAGCGATGGACAGCGGGTCCCACCAGGCCATCTCCAGCAGCACGGTGGCGGTGTCCTGGGAGATCTCCGTGGATGCCCCGCCCATGACCCCGGCGATGCCGATGATCCGGTCCTCACCATCACAGATCGCCCCGTCCCGTCCGGTCAGGGTGCGGATCTGCCCGTCGAGGGTCTCGAGTTGCTCACCCTCCACGGCCCAGCGGACCCGGATGTGCCGTCCAGCAACCCGGTCCAGATCGAACGTGTGGGAGGGCTGGCCCAGCTCCAGCATCACGTAATTGGACACGTCGACCACGTTGTTGATGGGCCGCATCCCCGCCGCCAGCAGGCGCTCGGCCAGCCAGCGGGGCGAGGGGCCCACGGTGATGCCGTCCAGGACGCGGGCCACGAACCGGCCGCACAGGTCACCGTCGATGATGGCCACCGCCGCCTGGGAGTCCGCCAGCCAGGACGGATCCTCCACCAGCGGCGGGTCCGGCAGCTGGAACGGCACCTTCAACCAGGCGGCCAGGTCCCGGGCCACGCCAGCCACGGAAAGGGCGTCGGGACGGTTGCCGGTGACGTCGAGGTCATACAGCACATCGGTGGTGAGGCCCATGGCGGTGGCGAAGTCGGTGCCAGGTGCCAGCTCCGGGGGCAGGATCAAGATGCCGTCGACCTCATCGTGCAGGCCGATCTCCCGGGCCGCGCAGAGCATGCCGTTGGACCATTCGCCGCGCAGCTTTCGCCGTTCAATGGCCATTCCGTTGGGCATGGTGGTACCCAGGGTGGCCAGCGGCACGATGTCGCCGACGCCCATGTTGAACGCCCCGCAACACACCTGCAGCGGCTGCCCGTCCCCCGCGTCCACGTCGACCAGCTGGATGCGGTCCGCCTTGGGGTGTGGTCGCAGATCCAGCACCCTGGCCACCACGATCCCTTGCAGATCCGCGCCCAGGATCTTGGTGTCCTCTACCGCCAGGCCGAGCGCGCTCAGCTGGTCCGCCAGCCAGTGCGGATCACCTTCGATGGGGGCGAACTCCCGCAACCACGACAGCAACACCTTCACAGCAGCACGTCTTTCTTCATGGGGTCGTGTTTCTTCATGGGGTCGTGGCCCCGGTCGGTGGCACGATCACGTGGAGGTCAGAACTGGCTCAGGAAGCGGCTGTCCCCGCTCCAGAACTCACGCAGATCATCGACGGCATGGCGGGTGAGGGCGAAGCGGTCGATGCCGAAACCGAAGGCGAAACCCGACCACTCCTCGGGGTCGATCCCCCCCGCCCGCAGCACGTTGGGGTGCACCATCCCGCAGCCGCCCAGCTCGAGCCACGAACCGTCGGGGCGGCGCACATCGAACTCCGCCGAAGGCTCGGTGAAGGGGAAGTACGAGGGCCGCAACCGTGACGAGAACTCGCCCCCGAAGAAGGCCTTCACGAAGCTGTCGAGCGTGCCCGCCAGATCACCCAGGGAGATCCCACGGTCGATGACCAGCCCTTCGATCTGGTGGAAAACCGGCATGTGGGTGGCGTCAGGGGTGTCTTGGCGGTACACCCGGCCGGGACACACCACATAGATGGGCGGCGGGTGGGCCAGCATGGTGCGGACCTGCACCGGGGAGGTATGGGTCCGCAACAGGGTGGCGCCGGGCGTGCCCCAATCCACCCACAGCGAGTCCTGGCTCTCCCGCGCCGGATGACCCTCGGGAAAGTTCAAGGCTCCGAAGTTGAACCACTCGGTCTCGATCTCGGGACCCTCGGCCACCTGGAAGCCCATGCCCACGAACACGTCCTCGAGGCGTTCCCAGGCCGCGGTGAAAGGATGTAAGTGCCCGCGACGCCGCTGTGGCGTGAACTCGCTGAGATCCAGCCGCTCCGCCTCCAGCCGAGCCCGGCGCTCTATCGCGTCCAGCTCGGCCCGACGCTCGGCGATGGTGCGCTCCACCTCACCCACAGCCAGGTTGAGGGACTGGCCGACCTCCCGCCGACGGTCAGCGTCGAGGCCCCCGAGGCCGCGGCGCAGTTCGACCAGACGTGAGCGGCGGCCGAGCACGTCGGTTTCGATTTGGCTGAGCTCGGCCACTGCGTTCGCCGCCCCGATCTTGGCCAGCGCCTCCACCGCGGCCGATGCAACCGCCGCTGCGAGCTGCCCGGCGTCCGACGAGCCGACGCCGACAGGCCCGCTCGCAGTGCCGGCAGGGGGCGTCCCGGCGTCCTCGGGTTCAGCGGTCATGGCCCGAAGCCTGCCCCGCACCCATCGGAGCGTCCAATCCATTCCGGTCTGGCCACGGCCCAGCACATCTGACCACGGCCCACCACTGCGGACCACGGCCGACCTCGGAAACGCCGGCCCGTGTCCCCCGTCGCCCGATGTTCGGTCACGGCCGGTCGCCGATCCCGCCCGCTGGTACCGTCTGAACCTGCCCCAGGGACGCCGCCCGGCGCCGCCGCAGCAGCTCGAAGGACAGCACCGTGGCGGCCATGGCCACGTTGAGTGACTCGACTCCACCCACGGTCGGCACCGCCACCACGTTGGGTCCCACCCGGGCGAGCACCGAGGTGTCCAGACCGGCTGCCTCGCTCCCCAACAGCAGCGCCAACCCGCCATCGAGGGCCGTCTCGTAGAGGTCCCGGGCGCCGCGGTGATGGGCCGGGACCGTGGCCCACAGCGCCAATCCGGTGCCCTCGGCCCACTCGAAGACCCCCTCGGTGGTGGCGGTGGCGATCGGAATCCGGAACAGGGACCCCGCCGAAGACCGCACCACCTTTGGGGACAGGGGATCCACGGTGTGACCAGCGAAGATCACCGCCGTCATCCCCGCTGCGGCCGCGCTGCGCAACACCGCGCCGGCGTTCCCGGGATCGGCCACGTCCACCAGCACCAGCACCGTCGGCCGGGTCACGGGATCCTGCCTGCTCTGGTTCATGGAGCCCAACGCCAGCGGTGGAGCGGCCACCACGGCCAGGACTCCCTGGCTGGTCGCAGCGTCCCCCAGCCGGTCCAGCGTGCCCGGGCGGACCAGGGTGGCGCCCGGCCAGGCCGAAAGGTCCTCAGCGAACACCTCGATGACCGGCCAAGACGCGGCAAGGGCCTCAGCCAGCAGCCGAGGCCCTTCAACCACGAACCGTCCGCGCTCCCGTCTGGCGGAAGCGGACGTCAGCAGCCGGCGCAGCTCACTCAGGCGGGGATTGCGCGGTGAGAGCGCGTCCGGCGACCGCACAGAACGCGACTCCCGCCCTGTCCCGTCCGTCCAGAACGACTGGTCACCAGCCGAACCGCTCAGGAGGCCCGGGCCGGCGAGGCCAGCGCACCGCGGGCCTCTTCGACCAGCGCACTGAACGCCGCCGCGTCGGTGACGGCCACCTCGGCCAGCACCTTGCGGTCCACCACCACACCGGCGAGGCGCATGCCGGCGATGAACTGGCTGTAGCTCATCCCGTTCTGGCGGCAGGCGGCGTTGATTCGGGTGATCCACAGTTGGCGGAAATCTCCTTTGCGGGCCCGGCGATCCCGGAAGGAGTACTGCAGGGCATGCATGACCGCTTCGTTGGCGGCCCGGTAGTTCCGGCTGCGGTGGCCGTAGTAGCCGCGGGCGCGTTCGAGGACGACGCGGCGGCGCTTCTTCGAGTGGACGGCGCGTTTGACACGAGCCATGGGGGAAGCCTCCTCGGGGGTGATTCAGGCAGTTGGACGAACGGGGGTGAGCACGGGGACAGCCGACGTGATGGCACGACGGAGGGAACAAACTCGAACGCAGGAGCGGATCAGCCGTTACATCCCCAGCTGGCGCTTGATTTTCGACTCGTCACCCTCGGAAACCACGACCATCGGCTTCAATCGCCGGGTGCGGGTGCTGGGCTTCTTCTCGAAGAGGTGCTTGCGGAACGCCCGGCGGCGCATGATCTTGCCGGTGCCGGTCACCTTGAAGCGCTTGGCCGCGCCCCGGTGGGTCTTCATCTTGGGCATGGGGGGTTACCTCTGTGTCGGGTGTGTCGGGGTGCCGGATGGGCGACACCGTCTGGGCGACCGGGTGGGTCAGCCGGCGTCCGCAGCCACCGGGCCGGGATCGTTGGTCTCGCTGGGGGGTGGACCGGAATCGGCCCCGTTGCGTTCGGGCAGCAGAATCTCCTCGATGAGGATCGCGGATGAGTCCACCCCGGATTCGGGACCGTCACCGTCAGCGTTGCCATCGGCGGCTTCGGGAACCTTGCGCCGTTGGGCTTCAAAGGCCGCTTGGGCCTTCTTGTCCGGTGCCAGCACCATGGTCATATTGCGACCATCGAGCTTGGACTGCACCTCAACCCGGCCCACGTGGCCCACGGTCTCTGCCACATCATCGAGAATCTTGCGTCCGATCTCGGGGTGGTAGATCTCCCGGCCACGGAACATGATGGTCACCTTCACCTTGTGACCTTCATGCAGGAACTTCTCAACGTTGCGGGTCTTGGTGTCAAAGTCGGCCTTGCCGATCTTGGGTCGATACTTCATCTCTTTGAGCACCACCGCGGTTTGGTTGCGGCGTGATTCACGTTGACGCTGGGCGGCCTCGTACTTGTACTTCCCGTAGTCCATGATACGGACCACGGGCGGGGTGGCCTTATCAGCCACTTCGACCAGATCGAGATCCAACTCCCGCGCCAGCGCCAGGGCTTCGGGCAGTGGTTTGATGCCCACCTGTGACCCGTCGGGCCCGACGACGCGGACTTCACGGGCTCTGATTCGCTCATTGACCCTGGGCTCGTTCACCGGCGGTGGTGCTATGGGTGATCACTCCTCATATGCGACGCACTTTCCTCCAAAGATCGAGGCGTCTGGTTGTGGGATGCACTGCGGTCCCGCCCGCATCGGCCGAAAACGACCAGCGGACGCCGGAAACCCGACGCCCGCGAATGAGTGATGCAAAGACCACGCCGAGGCCGGCGGGGCCAGATCGCCCTTGGCAAACATCGACCCGTCGCACCGCCCGGTGGCCGGGTGGGAGACCAAGACCGTGGCCCCCACTTTTCCGAATCTTGCTTGGTTCAGTTGTAGCGAGGCCGGTCCAAACCCCGAAAGGCAGATCGGCCCCGGCGCCTAGAGTAGCAGCATGAGCAGCCTCTGGACACCAGGTGGTGAGCATCCCGTCGGACCGACCCGCGCCCAGCCCACCGGACCGTCGAGCACCGAACCACCGCAGAGCCCTGCCGAGCCCGCCCCCGGGCCCGGGCGCGAGCTGTCCGAGGAGGAGGCCGAGACCCTGGCCGACGCCGCCGCGGAGATCGCCCAGGTCCGGGAGCAACTCGCCGCCACCCCCGCCGAGCTGGTCGTCGCCAACCACGTGATGGGGCTGTACGAACTGGCTGCCATCCACCTCAACCTGCAGGAACCAAACCTGGACTCGGCCCGCCTGGCCATCGACGCCTTGGGTGCGGTGCTCGACCGTTGCAAGGGACGTCTGGGGGAACCGGAAGCGACCCTGGTTGACGCCCGGACCCAGCTGCAGATGGCCTTCGTCCGCGTCTCGGAGTGGGCCACCGGCCCCCGGAGTTGACCGGAGCGTGGTTCGGCGCCCTCAGTGGATCGGGGTGATGGTCGCGGCTTCCCAGCGACCGTGCAGGCCCGCCGCCACGCTGAAGCGGACCGCGGCACCCACCTCGATCTGGCGGGATCCGTCAGCCAGGCCCACGCAATGGAAACCCAACATGGCGCCATCCGCGGCCCGGATCTGACCCAACCCCACTGCGGCGTCGAAGGCACTGATCACGCCCTGGTAGCTGGCAGGGACCGCGCCGCTGGGGATCACGGGATGATCTTGAGGATCGGCAACTCCAAGATGTCACTGGCGCCGAGCTCGATGAGCCGGGGAATCAGCGTGTTGATGCCTTTCTTGGGCACCACGGACTCGACCGCGTAGCCGTTCCCGCCGTAGAGCTCGTTGACCGTCGGGGCCTTGGCCGACGGAACCTCGGCGATCACCGCGTCGAGGCGGTCACGGGGCACGTTGAGCTTGAGCAGCACCCGACCCCGGGCATCCAGCGCCCCCATCAGCAGCGTGCGGATCTGGTTCATGGCGTGGCCCTTGACCGGATCGGCTTGAGCCGTAGGGTTGGCGATGAGCTCGGTGTAGGACGTGACGATGGTGTCGATGATCTTGAGCCCCGCCGCCCGCAAAGCCCGACCGGTCTCGGTGATGTCCACCACACAGTCCACGATGTCGGGAATTTTGGCCTCGGTGGCGCCGTAGGACAGCCGGATGTCAGCATCGATGCCCTGATCGGCGAAGAACCGCCGGGTGAGGTTGGGATACTCCGTGGAAACCCGCAGGCCAGGCGGAAGATCCTTGACGGAGCGGGCCGCCGAGTCACCCCCCACTGCCACCACGATCCGCACCGGGTTGGCGGTGGCTTTGGAATACTGCAACTCGCCCAGGGACACCACGTCGGCTCCCGTCTCCTCCACCCAGTCACGCCCGGTGATGCCCAGGTCGAACAGGCCCTCCGCCACGTAGGTGGGGATCTCCTGGGGACGAAGGATGCGCACGTCCACGATGCGCGGATCATCGATGCTCGCCCGATAATCCACCGAGGAGTTCCGGCTGACCGTCAGATCGGCGGCCTCGAACAACTCGAGTGTGGCCCGTTCCAACGAGCCCTTGGGCAGCACCAGCTTCAGCACCGCCGGCACGCTAGCGAGCCATCGCCCGCCAAACGGAGGCCAATATACCGCGGTGCCCGATGTCACCGCCCGTAGGCTCCCTCACGGTGCGATGCCGACTGCTCCTGGGCCGGGACCACGCTGCGGTGGCCGCGGCCCTGGGCGATGCCTTCTCCGGCGACCCCCTCATGTGCTGGCTGATCGGGTTGGAGGACCCCGTGGCCCGCGGCTCGGCTCTGGGCGCCGCCATGTTCAGGCCGGCTGTTCGGGCCGCCGGTCGGAATGGCAACGGCTTCCTGCTGGAGGCCCCGGACGGTTCGGTGGCCGGTGCCGCGCTCTGGGTCCCGCCGGATGGCAGCTTCTTCAGCCGCTCCGACGTGGAGGACATCCGCTCAGGCCTGGCCGAACGGTCCGATCCAGCCGCCCAGACCCGCCTCGGCGCGCTGGGCGAGGTCCTCAGTCGCCATCACCACGACCCTCCGGCAGATCAGCCGCACTTTCACCTGCAGTTCCTGGGCGTCACCGGCGACCATCGCGGCCGGGGCGCGGGCGAACCGTTGCTGGGCCCGGTCCTGGCCCGCTGCGACGCCGACGGGTTGGCCGCCACGCTCGAATCCTCCAACCCCCGCAACCTGACCTTTTACCGCCGCCTGGGCTTCGAGACCGTCTGGGAAGACGCCCCCGATGGAGGGCCCATCGTCACCGGCATGGCCCGCCGCCCTCGTCCGATCTGACCGAGGCCGCCGGCGGGGCAGCAGCCGGGTCGAGCAGTCGGGATGACCGCGGCTCAGTGCTGCGTGGGGGCGTCGGCCAAAAGATCGAGGGCGTGAGGCAGCACGTCGAGGACCGCTTCGAGACACTCCCTGGCCCCGTTGGGCGATCCGGGGGTATTCAGGATCAGCGCTGAACCACGGGTGCCGGCCACGCCGCGCGACAGGCGGCCTGGTCCGGGGTTGGCGGCTCTGGTGGACTCGGCCAAGCCCGGAGCTTCACGGTCGATGACCGATCGGGTGGCCTCGGGAGTCAGATCCCGCGGAGCGAAGCCGGTACCACCGGTGGTGACCACCAGGCCCGTGAAGCCGTCCGTCATCGCTCTCAACGCCGCGGCCACCGACTCAACGCCGTCTGCCACCACCCGCCGCTCGACCACATCGAAGCCGGCCGCCTCCAGCAGCTCGGCCAGCACCTCACCCGAGCGATCCACCCGGGTGCCGGCCACCACCCCATCCGAGGCGGTCAGGACCTTCGCCGCTCGTTGCTCGATACTCATCGTGCTGCGACCTCCGGGATCGTGCGTTGGCCGTGACCAGCCTGGTACTCCAAAATCGGCCGGTTCAGCTTGGCCCGGACGAGGGTGGCGGGACCAGGCGGAGGACGTACATCCCGTCGGTGTCCGCCGCTTGGGGCAGCAGCAGGAACCCCCGACCGTGGGCCTGCCACGGTGCCGGCAACGGGGGCGCCACCTGCAGCTCGGGATGACGCGCCATCAACGCCTGATCTACCCCCAACGTCTCGGCCAAGCTCATCGTGCACACGCTGTAGAGCACCATCGCGCCTGGGGCTGCCACCCGTAGAGCCTCCTCGACCAACGCCACCTGCAACACCGCCAGCCGCCCGATGTCCTGCTCCTCGATTCGCCAGCGGGCATCGGGACGGCGCCGCAACGCCCCCAGCCCGCTGCACGGTGCGTCAACCAGCACCCGGTCGAAGCAACCGTCCGGGAACGGGAGGGATCCGCCGTGGGCACAACCCACCACCACCGCTGAACCCAGCCGCACCACGTTCCCTGCCAACAATCGGGTGCGGCCAGGCCGGAGATCCAGCGCTACCACCGGCGGGAGCCCCGCGGCCCGACCCTGCGCCAGGTAGGTGGCCTTCCCGCCGGGGGCGGCGCAGACGTCCAGGACCCGGGTGGCGTCGCCGGCCTCCAGGCATTCCGCCACCCACTGGGACGCCAGATCCTGCACGTAGCCGTCCTGTCTAGCGTGCACCGGCGGCGGTCGGTTCATGGTTTCCAGCGCCAGCAGCGCCGTCTCCGCGCCCAGGTCGGCCTGCAGGCGAGCCACCAACCAGTCGGGGTAGCTCAGCCGGGCGCCGTCCCCGGCCCAGTGCGGGGCGCTGGTCGACACCCGCCGCAACACGGCGTTGATCAGGCCCCGCACCTTGGCCGGGGCCGCCTCCACGGTCTCGCTGACCGCAGCGTGGGCCGGCACACCCAGGAAGACCAGCTGGAACACGCCCAGCCGGAGCGCGGCGCGCGTCGGCGGGTCGAGCGGGCGCAGCACATAGGGCTCGATCAGCTCATCGCAGGCCCGGCGCATGCGGGTGGTGCCGTAAACCAGCTCGGTGACCAGCGCCCGGTCCCGCTCCGCCAGCCGGGTACGGGACAAGATCCCGGGGAGCACCAGGTTGGCGTAGGCGCCATTCTCGTCAATGCGGACCAGGGCCTCGAGCGCCACCTTGCGCGATGACGGCGCTGAGCTCCGCCCAGTGCCCTCCGATCGACCACCGCGTCCAGCCATCAGCAGGTCCCCATCGGTGCCGTGTCGACCAGCAGGCAACTCGGGCCGCATCGACGTGGCTGCTCACCTCGCATCACAACAGCCGCTCGCCGTGCGTGGGGCGTGACCCGTTCCGCCACGCGCTCGGCGGCCTGGCGGGCCCGCCCCTCCGGTTGCACCTCGATCAGCTCCAACCAGCTCCCGGCCGCCTTGACCAGCACCTTCTCGCCGTCCATGACGACGGTGCCCGGCGCCGCACCCTCGGCACCGTCGATGTCGATGTCGATGTCGATTCCGGGTCGGGCACGGGCCTGGGTGATGAGCAACCTTTTGCCCCGAAAGGTGCTCCACGCTCGTTCGAGGGCCACCACCCGGGCCAACTGCCCGGCATCATGGGTCCAGTCCAGGCGCAGTTCGCCGGGGTCAATCTTGGCAGCCTGGACCGGCAACCCAAGCTGCGGGGCCGGCAACCCGAACCCGTTGCGCAAACAGTCCAGCAGCAGCTCGCTGCCCCGCTCCGCCAGCCGTTCCCGCACCTCGGACAAGGTGTCGCCCTCATTGATGGGCAGCTCGGCCCGACGGTACACCGCGCCGGTGTCGAGCCCCTCCTCCACGGCCATGACACACACCCCGGTGGTGGAATCCCCAGCCAGCAGGGCACGTTCGACCGGTGCCGCCCCCCGCCAGCGCGGCAACAGCGAAAAGTGCAGGTTCACGAACGGCAACGCCACCAACAGGTTCGGCTTGATGAGCCGACCGAAGGCCACCACCACCCCCAGGTCAGCATCGACCCGGGCCGCGTCGTTCACATCGTCACTGGTGGCGAGCCCGGCAGCGAGCGCAGCCGCCTTGACCGGACTGGGAGTGAGGGCGCCGCCCCTCCCCCGGCGTCGATCAGGCCGGGAGATCACCAGCGCCACCTCGAACCCCCCGGCGACCAAGACCTGCAGCGGACCAACCGCCACCAGCGGGGAACCGAGGTACACCAGCCGCCGGGCCCGGGCCGGCGGGGACGGCAGCACGAGGTCGGACACCTGGCGAACCTAGCGCCGAGGGTGTGCCGGACGTGACGGGGCCGAGCACCACGAGTGCGTACCCGGGGTGGCCACGCCTGATCGTCCGGATCATGGGGGGCGGCCGCGGCAAGCCCGACAGTAGCCTTGTGCCGTCATGGCACCCGCGGAAGTCCCTGAGCCATCCCCAGGCGCGGAGCAGTACTTCTCCACCGAGCCCACTTCGGCATCCCAACCCCGGTTGCTCACCCTGCATCTGCCCGAGGGCCCGCTGCAGCTGCGCTCAGACCGGGGAGTGTTCGCCCCGGAGGCGGTGGACGTGGGCACCCGATATCTGCTTTTGGACGCGCCCATGCCTCCACCCGACGGCACTGGCACCTATCTCGATCTCGGCTGCGGATACGGCCCTATCGCCCTCACCGTGGCCCGTCGATGCCCCCGGGCCACGGTGATGGCGATAGACATCAACCGTCGGGCCCTGGAGCTGTGTCGTGACAACGCGGAGCGTGCCGGCTTAACAAATGTGCAGGTCATGGCACCTGAGGACGTGCCAGCGCAGCTGCTGTTCGATGGGCTCTACGCCAATCCGGCCATCCGCATCGGCAAGTCGGCGTTGCACACCATGCTGACCCAGTGGCTGGTCCGCTTGGTCCCCCACGCCAACGCGGTGCTCGTGGTCCACAAACATCTGGGCGCCGACTCCCTCCAACGCTGGCTCAGCGCTCAGGGCCACCCCGCCACTCGCCTCGGTTCTCGGCTGGGATACCGCCTGTTGAGGATCGACCCCCATCCCAACGGGCCAGCGCCGGACCCCAAGGCGGACAGGAGCCCATGAGCACTCCAGCCGATCCGACCAATGCGCCCCGCCCGCTCAACCCGACCGGGCTCAAACGGCTACACCGCGGGTGGCGTCGTCAGACCGAGGGACGACTGGCACTGATCCTCGATGGTGTGCAGAACCCGTTCAACCTCGGGACCATCGCCCGTCACGCCGCCGCGTACCGGGTGGACCGGGCGTGGCTGGTGGGCCCCGCTGACGCCTTCGCCCACCCCAGGTTCCACAAGACGGCCATGGGGACCGAAAGACTGGTGCCCTGGGAGGTGGTGTCGACGCCAGCCGCAGCCGTCAAGGCGGCCACCGACGCCGGGTTCCGGCTGATCGGCGTGGAGTTGGTGGACGCAGCGGAGCCGCTGTTTGCCGTGGACCTCCACGACGGCGTAGCACTGGTCGTCGGCCACGAGGAGCGGGGGCTGTCCAAACCGATGCTGCAGGCCTGTCAGCAGTTCACCTTCGCCCCCCAACTCGGTCGGGTGGGCTCACTCAACGTGGCCGCGGCCACAGCCATCGCCCTCTACGAGGCCCGCCGCCAGGAGTGGACCAGAGCCTGACCAGGCCGCCCCACCGGCCACAACACTCAGGCCGCCCCACCGGCCACAACACTCAGGCCGCCCCACCGGCCATCTGGATGTTGGCCTGCACCGCAGACAGTTGGACCCGGAGTTCCTCCAGATCGATCAACAGGCGGGACAGGTTGGCCTTGGTGCCGCCCCAATCGCCCCGAAAGCGCTGGGCCAGTGGGCCTTCCCAGTTGACCGGATCTCCAGCGGTGTCCCCGGCGTTGGCCAGCGCCTGGACCTCATCCCGCAGGCGGCCATTGATGATGGCCTGCATCTGGCCGATGGCCTGGATCGATTCGGGTGTCGACTTGATGATCGATGACATGGAGGATTCCCACTTTGGTCCTGCACCCCAGTTGGTGCCTCAGGAAAGATATCACACTACATGAAAGATACTCAAAGTCAGAGACGGTCCTCGGGCTGCGCCGTCTGCACCAGCGTCACCGCCCCTTCACTGACCAGGTAGCCCCGACCTGGTAGATCAACGGGAGCTTCGGCGCGGCGCGGCAGTCGCACACCCAGCAGATCACCGTCGAGGTCACGATCCGCTCGAAGCAGCAAGCCTGATCGGCTGACCCGAAGGGCCCGGCTCCAATGCCCGTAGGCGCTGCGCAGGGCGTCGGTTCGTCCTGCTCCGATCACCACCCAGCCCGCCATCAGAAGCGAGGCGATCACAGCACCGGGGTCCTCGATGGTCTCGATGTCATCCATCAGCAGCACCGCGGGGGCGGCGGTCGGGGCTTCGGGGGTGAGGAGCTCACCGAGCCGCTCCGGCTCCAGGTGAGCGAACAGCGGTGCCCGATGCAACGGCGATCGTGCTGCGCTCACGGCAAGGACGGCCAGGTCAGGCCGGCCGGCCCGCAGCGCCGTGGCCATCGCCAGCAGGGCCGTGGATCGCCCCGATCGCGAAGGTCCCGCCACCAGCACGCCGTCACCGGGCCGCAACCACCAGCCTACCGCCCTCGGGTCCAAGCCGCCGAGGCCGACCGGGACCCAGAGATCGGCTTCCGCGTCCGGTGGCGGGGGCGACGGCTCGACCATCAGCTGCGCGACTGTCACGCGCACTCCGAGGCGCCGCACGACCCGACATCCGGGGGATCGATCACCCACCGGATCGACATCACCTTGCCGAGAACGCTGATCCTGCTGATCCTCCTGATCCTCGTGATCCTCCTGAGCTCGCCCGGAACGACGTTCCAGCTGTGCCACCAGCGAAGTGAGGGGCTCCGGGCACAGCACGTGAAACGCTCGGCCGCACTCGGCCAGCCGACCGCGCCCCGGCGGACCAGCGGTGGGCGCCACCCCCAACTGCCGGGCATCGAGGGGATCGGTCAGACGCAGCACCAGTCGTTGGGGCAACGCCGACAGCATCCGGTGCCGCAACGCCCCGGAATGGTGGGCTCCCGCGACCACGTAGACCCCCAGCGCCGGGCCGTCCATCATGATCCGGGTCAAGCGATCGACATCTTCGGCGCCGCTGCCGAACGCGGCTCCGGGGACCGCTAGCTCGGACAACTCGGCCAGGATCGAGCCGAGCCCGTCTATGACCCACACCACCAGGGCTGATGGCACCGCTCGCGGCAGCACTGTCCGAGTTCCCGCGACGGATGACGATCTCGGCTTCAAGTGCCCCCAGCAGACGCCCGAACCGTTCCCGATCGTTGCGGCTGATGAGGTTGACCACCTGCGGCAACCGGGCCAACGTGGCAAAGGCGGGGTCATCTCCCAGGATGTGCATGGCCAGCCGGTGGGGGTCGTGACGTTCGGCCAGGGCCAGGCACACCGCCACCAGCGCGGTGCTGACCCCGCTCCCAGCGGCGCCGAACACCGCCAGGTTGCCCCGGGCCGGGTCCCACCCACCGAGGTGCTGGGCTTGCCGGTCGGGATCATCCACCAGCAGGAACGGGATCGGGGCCGCCACCTGGTCCGCACCCGATGGCCGCTCGAGCCAGCCCAGCACCTCGGGTAGCGCCGGTGGCCAGGGAACCCGCGGTGGCGGCACCCGCAATGCGCGGGCCGCGCTCCGGGCCGCCACGACCAGGCGCTCAAGGTCGGTACCGGCCGCCTCAGTGGGGTTGACGGGAGCACCTTGGGTGCCGGGGTCGGCTTGGACCGGGTGGCTGATTGGACCGTCCGGTCGGGCCTGGTCGAGACGTTGCACGGCCGGGAGGTCAACGGGCACGCCGAGCGCGCCGGAAAAGGCGGATTGGGTTTCGGTCAGTTCGTTGCGGCCCAAGCGAACCATGGCCCGACCCGGCCGTTGTCGATCCAGGTTGGCGGCGTCGGGCTGTTCGATCACATCAAGGGAGTCGGCCCGGTCCTGGACCCGTAGCGCGATGCGGATGTTGGTGTTGGCCCGGATGTTGTCGTTAAGGACACCGGCCGGCCGTTGGGTGGCCAGGATCAGATGCAGTCCCAAGCTCCGACCCCGTTGGGCGATGCCGACCAGCGAATCCACGAAACCAGGCAGCTCGGCGGCCAGGGTGGCGAACTCGTCGATGATCACCACCAGGCGGGCGAGCTGCGCATGTTTCGTCCCCGGCGCCTTGTGACCCAGCTCGGCGATGTCGCTGACCCCGGCGGCGCGCAGCACCCGCTCTCGTTGGGCCAGCTCAGCCTGTAGGCATCGGAGCGCCCGTTCGGCCAGATCGGCATCAAGGTCGGTGACCACAGCCACTGTATGGGGCAGCTGGGCACAGGCGTCGAAGGCGCTGCCACCCTTGAAGTCGATGAGCACGAAGTTCAGCCACTCCGGAGAGGTGGCCGCAGCCATCGACACGATCCAGCTCCGGAGCAGCTCGCTCTTGCCGGCACCGGTGGTTCCCGCCACCAGGGCGTGCGGACCATCGGCCACCAAATCGACCATGGTCGGGCCATGAGCGCCGGCGCCGATCACCGCCGGCAGTTCGTCCAACACTCCCCGTGCCGCAGAAGCCGCCCAGCTCCGGCGAAGGGCGTGCGCCAGGTCCGCCTCCACGCCGGCAGACCCAACGGGAGCGGACAGCGTGGAGGTGGCCAACAGCAGCTCCAACAGCCCCACCCGGCCGGGAACGCCGCTGTCGGCCACCGCGAGCTCGGGGTCCTCAAAACGGGCCAGCGACGCGGCGATGTCCAATGCGACCTCCGCCGGGGCACCCATGAGGGCCACGCGGTCCACCACGGACCCATCGGCCATGGTCCGCAATCGACCGGTGCCGTCGGCGCTGACCTCGATGACCAGCCCGCAGGAGGCTGGCAGACGATCCGGGCTCGATGCCAGCACCAGGGCCACCGCCGGGCCCAGCCCACCTCGCAGCACGTTGCGAACGGGCGAGCCCCGACCCAGCAGGGCGTCCTCATCCTCAACCACGACCAGCAGGTGAGGACCCTGGGCATCGGGATCCCCGCCCACCACGGAACTGGCGCCCGGGGCACCGATCCGCTGGGCCTGCGCCCGACGGAGCCGACGGGCCAGTTCAGCGGCGCCGGCCGAACCGGTCGCTCGACCCGAGCCTGCCGAGCCCGCCGAGCCTGCCGACTCCGCCGCCCGATCGACATGGGCCGTGGATCGTGACCGAACGTCCGGACCGATGGGACCCTCGCGGGCCGCGGTTGTTGCTGGAAACACGGTCCGGGCCGCCGGGTCGGCGTGGCACAGCACGTGGGGCAGCCAGTCCAACCAATCCCAGGCCCGACATGATCGCGGGACGACAGCCAGGGCGGCAAGGTCGCTGGGACCGTGATGCACGGCCAACTGCAGCATCAGGCTGCGAGCGACCGCCCGGGCCGCGTCCCGGTCCCCCACCAGGCCGATCACCCGATCACGACCCAGTCCCAACTCGACCGGACCCCGCTGCGGTTGCTGCACCCGGGCCAGAATCGCGGCCACCGCCGGCTCGTCCAGTCCCGCCGTGGTCGCCAGTGGCACCGACCATCGGCAATCGGCCCAGCCCAGCAGTACCCGGAGGCCGTCCTCATCGGCAGGGCGTCGCTCCCAGAGGGATCTCGCTGGCAGCCGCGCCCGTCTGACGAGTTCGCCCACATGAACGGAGCGGGCGGCAAGGTCCTGATCGTGGCGCTGGCGCAGGGTCCGGGCCTGGTGTTCGAACACCCTCAGCTGGCGGGCAAAGGCCAGCCCCGAGCGGGCCTGCTGACGGCGCTGCGTTCGCCGGGAACTCCACCAGTTCGCTACTGCCAGCAGCGGAGACAGCACCGTCAGCACGGCAAACAGCCAGCTTCCGGTAATCGTGACCAGCACTGCGGCCACCATGAGCGGGAGCACGACGGCGGCGACCGCCAGCGGTGACGCGCTCGACGGCGGTGGGCGGCGGGGCGGCTCGAGTGGTTCGGGCTTTCGCGGGGCGCCGACCCGAGGCGGTCGGTTCAGCAAGACCGTTCCCCGCCCGCTCGCCACCCCACCGTGGTCACCAGGGCTCCTGCGGGGGCCAGGCAGGGCCGGTGCCGCGTGGGAAGCGGTGTCCGTACCCGCCAACCGATCCTCGGGGCGCAGGGCCAACAGTTCCAGCTCGGTACAGCCCAAGGTGACACGCTGGCCAACCGCGATCACCACGGTGTCTCGTGCCGCACCGTCCTGACCCACCGGCGGAAGGTGGTCGCGGTTCGACAGACGGGCCGTGGCGGTCGGATCGGCCAGGAGGTGCAGGACGGCCGTGTCCGCGGTGTCACCCTCCGACAGCTGAGCGGTGGCGTGAAGCAGTTCCACCGTGGGGTCCGCGAGGACCAGGTCACAGGCTGCCGAGCGGCCGATGGTGCGCTCGCATCGGTCGAGCACCAGCGTCCGCCCCGCACCGAGGCCATTTCGGACCGACAAGATCGTCGAGCATGCACCGGCCCGCCGATTCGACGTGGATTCGGCGGTGACGACGCTTCCCTGGCACAGGCCGACGTCGCGCAGCTCATCCTGGGATCGGGTGGGACGCCCGTCGATCAGGATTCGAGCATCGGGATCATGGCCCAACGCAGCAGCCAACTCCCCGACCAGCGCATCGGGACGGGCCCGGACGAACACCGGCTCGACATCGGCGCGGCGCTGGCGCAGCCGAAAATGCACCCATGCCCCTTGGATCGCCACCGGGGCAGTGTGCGGTCCCGGCCGCAGCCGCTCCCTAGGGCTTCGTGCCTGTGCGATCAGACCGCGAACAGCAACTCCGCGTGGGGCTGGCGCCATGCTTCGAGGGGGTCATCAAGATCGGCTCACCAAGAACGTCCCCGAGACACTGCACCTCGACGAACGCCCGCGATGTGCGGTGATCGTCATCGGGTTCCAGCGAGCACAGCAACGTCACGAACGGGCGCTCCAGCAGATATCCGATGACCGGATGGTCAGCCGGAAGGGCGACGATCATCGCCTCACCCACCACGGACACCGACACCGGTGTGACGCAGGGTCGCTCATTGGCCGAGACCATGACCAGCAGCACCTGGCCACGTCCCTGGTGGATGGTGGCCAGCACCCCTGCACTGTCAGTGGTCACCCGTCATCTCCTCGAGCATGATGTCCACGGCAGTAGCCCGAACCCTTTCGGTTGTGTTCGGCGACAATGTCGGCACGTCAGCACCCATTCGAAGTCAGATCCCAGGGGGATCCACCACAATTCTGAGCTTCTCGACAAATCTGAGCTTCTCGATGGTGACAGGACCGCCCGGGGTTGGGTCCCCACCCTCCAGGACGCCCCGTAGAGCGGTGCTCAGCACCTCGTGATCAAGGGCACGCACCAGGTAGCGGCCGCGGGTGGGACCCAGAACGGTGACCTCGCCGGCGCCCAGGGTTTGCTGCGGGTTGAGCCGGACCAGTTCCGCCGCGAACGCCGCCGCGCCGCCACCTTCCAGCAGCGCCAGGGCCCGAGTCGGCGGTAGTTGCAAGTCGGCTCGACGCTGCAACTCTGGACGCAGCCAATGCTCCGGATCGGCGTGCAAGACCGCTTGGAGCACCTCGTGATCTGGTTGGCGGGTCTGGACTACCAGACGACCGCCTCGTTGTCGGCCCCCCAGGATCCGCGCCGCCAGGGCCAGCTGGGCCATGGCCTGGGAACCGGCCCGGTAGCGTGGCGCCAACAGCTCCTGATCCAGATCCAGAAAGATCACCGCGTCGGCCCGATGGACCCTGTGCAGCACGGCTGAGGTGCCCACCACCACCCGCGGAAACGATGCCGGGGCCCCTGCCGGTCCGGGAGTTGGCTCGGGCGGCGGTCGGGGGCCACGGTGGGCGCTGGCGCCGGTGATCTCCTCGACAGGCTCTCCGACCAGGGCCTCGAGCTCCTCACGGACGCGGCTGACGCCCGCTCGCAGCACCGCCAACCGGGTGGCGCCGCAGTGCCCGCAGATCTCCGGCCGCTCAGAACCATCCGCCGAGCAGCGCAGCAGCCGGGGCCGGGCGGCTTCCACCTGGCGAACGGGAGCGTTGCTGACGTCGGCGCCGATCCCAGGGCCGGAGTCGCCCGCCTCGCCCTGCTGGCCGTCCCGCGCCGGCTCGCCCGGACTGATGATGCTGCGCAGCGCGGCGCCGCAGCGGTCACAACGGCACAGCTCCCCGCAGCGGGTGCAGGCCAAAAGCCGGGCACGGCCGGTGCGGTTGTAGACCACGATGGTGCGTCCACCGGCCCGGAGCTCCGCCACCAACGCCGCCGGGTACAGCCCTTCACGGGGGTCGAGTTCGCGACGGTCAATCACACTCAGCTGGGGCCAGCCGAGCCGCTCGGAGTGCCGGGACGGCCGCAAGATCGGGGCCCGCCACACGGCTTCGGGACTTGGCACCGGTGAGACCAACAGCACCACCGCACCGGCCCGGCGCCCGCGTTCGACCGCCACGTCCCGAGCGTTCCAGGTGGGGGTGCGTTCATCCTGATAGCGCTCGTCGTGCTCGTCGAACACCACGATGGTCCGCAGTCCGCCCACAGGGGCCCACGCCGCTGCCCGGCTCCCCACCACCGAACCCCCGCCGGCCCCGCTGGCCCAGTCCCGGGGGTGTCGACCCACCGGATGGCCGGCGGTACGAAGGGCCCGCTCCAACAGATCGGCATCGTGCTGTGACGGGGTTAGCAGCAGGCAGGGGCCGCGTTGCAACACGGCCAGGGCAATGCCCGCCCGGCTCCGGCCCGGCGCCCACCGAAGCACCCGCACCCAACCGGCGGCGTCTCCCACTAGCGGCCGCACGCACTCCGGCGGCTCGCACTCCGACGGGGCTTCCCCGGGCAAACCCCCGGCTTGGACCGATTCCCGCAGCTCCTCGAAGGCTTGGCGCGCCAGCTCCCAGCCTTCGTCGGCACCGATGGACAGCTGAGGCGGCGTCCCCGAAGACGCCGACTGCGCCACCTGGGTCCACGAATGGGACGGGAGCGGGGTGGCGGCGCGCAGGAAGTGCAGCCGGCGTCCGGCCCAGCGCCGGGCCCCCCACTCCGCCAACTCGATGAGCGCCTGGTCGGGACCTGGTCCGACCACCTTGGTGATCTCCCGCAGCACGACGCCGGCAGGGGCGGTTCGGGCAGTGGTCATGACCCAGCCCCTGACCCGGCGACCTTGCAGCGGGATCCGCACCACGGTGCCGACCCTGACCTGGGACGCCCAACGATCCGGGACCCGGTAGTCGAGTAGGCGATCCAAAGCCGGAAGGTCGGGCAGGACCCCAACGACCACGCCGGCCGCCGGTGGGGGTCCGGTAGTGCCGCTCGATCCAGGAGACCGGGCAGAACGGGCAGAACGGGGTGCGTGTCTCCGACCCTCAAACGGACCAGGCCCCGGATCCGTCAGAGAGTCGGGTCGCTCGGCGCCCGTGGGCTCAGCTCACAGGCCGAGCGCTGAACGTAGGTCGTCGACCCGGTTCAGCTGCTCCCAGGGAAAGTCGCCCTCACGACCGAAGTGACCATACGCCGCGGTCTGGCGGTAGATCGGCCGGCGCAGGTCCAGGTCTCGCAAGATGGCCGCCGGGCGGAGGTCGAAGACCTGTTGGACCGCCTCGGCGATCTTGTCAGCGTCCACTGTGGCGGTGCCGAACGTCTCCACCAGCACCGAGAGCGGGCGGGCGACGCCGATGGCGTAGGCCACCTGCACCTCGCAGCGGCGGGCGGCACCGGCGGCCACCACGTTCTTGGCCACCCAACGGGCTGCGTAGGCCGCGGACCGGTCCACCTTGGAGGGGTCCTTGCCGGAGAAGGCCCCGCCGCCGTGACGGGCGTAGCCGCCGTAGGTGTCCACGATGATCTTGCGGCCGGTGAGCCCGGCATCGCCCACCGGGCCGCCGATCACGAACCGCCCGGTGGGGTTGACGTACACCAGGTAGTCATCATCGGCGTACTTCTCGGGGATGATCGGGCGGATGACCTGCTCGATGAGGTCGGGCCGGATCATGGTGTCGCGGTCAATGCCGTCAGCGTGTTGAGTGGAGATGAGCACGTTGGTCAAGCGCACCGGCTCACCGTCGCGGTACTCGAACGTGACCTGGGTCTTGCCGTCGGGGCGCAGGTAGGGGATCTCGCCGGACTTGCGGACCTCCGCCAGGCGCTCGGCGAGGCGGTGGGCCACATGGATGGGCAACGGCATGAGCTTGTCGGTCTCGTCGCAGGCGTAGCCGAACATCATGCCCTGGTCCCCGGCGCCCTGTTTATCCAGGTCGGTCTGTTCCCCGGCAGTGCCACCGCGGACCTCCTCGGAGGCATCCACACCCTGGGCGATGTCAGGAGATTGCTCATCGATGGCGATCATCACACCGCACGTGTGGCCGTCGAACCCGTAGGCGCCCTTGTCATAGCCGATGTCGCAGATGGTCTTGCGCACGATGGAGGGGATGTCCACGTAGGCGTTGGTGGTGATCTCACCGCCCACGATGCACAGACCGGTGGTCACGAAGGTCTCGCAGGCCACCCGGCTCATGGGGTCCTGCTCGAGCAATGCGTCGAGCACCGAGTCGGACACTTGGTCCGCCATCTTGTCGGGATGACCCTCGGTCACCGATTCCGACGTGAAGGTCCAGGTCGCCACGGGCTTACTTCCTTTGCTTCGATAGGAGCTTTGGGGGGTTGGGTTCGGTGGGGTTGATCGCCTGTCCGCATGCGAACCCTAACGGACCGGTCTGACGGAGCTGAGCACGCTCACGGGCGAGGGTGTTCAGCCGGGACCTCGGCGGGCGGCCAGGGACTCCACCACATCAAGCACGGCCGCTGCCACCTGGCGCTTGTCCGCCAAGGGGACCTCGACGGTCTCCACGGCGTCAGAAGCGCTGCGATGCAGGATGACGACCTGGTTGGTGTCGTGTTCGAAGCCGACCTGGGGTGCGGACACGTCATTGGCGACGATCACATCGACGTTCTTGCGGACCAGTTTGGCCAGGGCGTTGTGGCGCAGATCGGACGTCTCCGCGGCGAACCCCACGAGGATCTGGCCGTCCGCCTTGGCGACGCCGAGGCCGGCGAGGATGTCCGGCGTCTGCTCCAGCACGATCTGCGGGACCCCGCCGTCCTTCTTGATCTTGCCGGTGGCCACTTCGATGGGCCGGAAATCAGCCACCGCGGCGGCCATGACCACCAGGTCAGCTCCAGCCGCGGCGGACACCATGGCGTCCTGCATCTGGGCCGCGGATTCAACCCGAACCTGGCTTACGCCGTCAGGGACCGGGCGGTCCACGGTGGTGACCAGCGTCACTGAAGCACCCCGGGCGTGGGCCTCGGCGGCGATGGCGTGGCCCTGCTTGCCGGAGGAACGGTTGCCGATGAAACGGACGGGGTCTATGGCTTCCCGGGTGCCGCCCGAACTCACCACCACATGCCATCCACCCAGTGAGCCGCCCACGTCGGGGGATCCAGAGCTGGACGGTGGGCACAGCAGCGCCGTCACCGCCGCGACCACCTCTGCCGGTTCCGCCAGACGGCCCGTTCCGATGTCCCCACCAGCCAATCGACCAGCTGCGGGGGCGACCTGATGCACCCCTCGGCGGGCCAGCAAAGACAGATTATCCTGCACGGCGGGGTGCTCCCACATCTCGGTGTGCATGGCCGGACAGATCATCACCGGCGCCCGGGAGGCCAGCAGGGTGGCGGTCAGCAGGTCGTTGGAGATGCCGGCGGCATAGGTGCCGATGAGCCGGGCGGTGGCGGGGCACACCAGGATCAGGTCCGCCTGCTGACCGAGCCGGGTGTGGGGGATCACGCTGTCCTCGTCCCACAACGAGGTCTGGGCCCGTTCCGACGCCAACGCCGAGAACGTGGTTTCACCGACAAATCGGAGCGCACCCCGGGTGAGGATGGGGCTCACATGGGCACCGGCGTCCACCAAGCGACGGCACACCTCAACGGCCTTGTAAGCGGCAATCCCTCCGGTGACACCCAACACGATGCGCCGTCCGAGCAGCACCGGCGGAGCAGGCTCGGTGCCAGCGGGCGGCATGGTCGGCAACGTCGCGTTTCGGTGCGGCGGGATCAGCCCGGATCGCCGTCAGCGACCACTGGCGCGGCCTCGAGGAAACCCTCTGCGGCGGGGCCATCTGCACCTGCGGGCGTTGTGGGCCCGACGTCGGGGACAGAGCTGTTATCGGCGGGCTCGAGCGGACCCGCATCGTGCTCGCTTTCATCACCCAGGGTCACGTCGATCAGCTCTTCCTCAACGCGATCGACCGGCACGATCTTGCCAGCGTCGATCTCCTCGAAGGCGATGGACAACGGCTTGCGGGCCAACGAGGTGACCTGCGGGGGGACCATGGCACCGAGCCCGTCACCGAGCTGGTTGAAATACGAGTTGATCTGGCGGGCCCGCAACGAGGCCACGGTGACCAGTCGGAACTTGGATCCGGTGAGGTTGAGCAGGTGTTCCACCGGCGGGTTCATCATGGTGTCGTGGCGTTCGACCAAGGCAGTCTCCAGTGCTGGGCAACCGTGTTACCGCGGGGTTCCGACCACCGAAGTGGACGGCAAAGCAGCAAGGCAGTATAGCGGACTGGCGCACGTCCGCCGGGATGTCCGGGCGGTGCCTGGTCCCGGTGCCGCGCCTGGGGTGCTCAGGCCCCGCTGCCGCAGTGAGCGGCACCGTGGCGGCGCTCTCGGGCCGTGGCGATGAGGGCCAGCACCTCCTGGGTGGCCCGCTCGACCTCGTCATTGATGACCACCGCAGCGCCCAACTCCTGGGAGCGCGAGGCCTCAGCGGCGGCCTTCTCGAGACGGGCCCGGATGATGGGTTCGGCGTCACCGCGGTGGCGGAGACGAGCCTCTTGTACCTCGGGGCTGGGGGCTTCCACAAAGATCAACAGCGCATCGGGATACAGCTGCACCACCTGGGAGGCACCTTGCACATCGATCTCCAGAACCAGGTCCTGACCAGCGGGCGGATCCGGCGTGGGGGTGCCGTAAAGATTCCCGAGGAACTCGGCGTGTTCCAGGAAACCGCCGCCGGCGAGTCGGGCCTCGAACGCCTGGCGGGTTGCGAAATGATAACTGTCCGCGGCCTCGCCGGGGCGGCGATCGCGGGTGGTCCAGGACCGGCTCAACCACAACCGCTGGTCCTTGGGCAGCAAGCGGGCGACGATGGTGCCCTTGCCCGCTCCGCCCGGGCCGGAGATCACGACGATCAGCGGATGATCCTTCAGCGGGGTTCCCATCCGAGATGTGGGCCGGCCGGAACGGGTCAGGAGGTCGAGCTGAACTCGGCCAGGAGCGCTTTGCGTTGCTGCTCGCCGAGGCCCCGCACCCGGCGGGTGTCGCTGATACCGATCTCGTCCATCTTGCGGCGGGCCTTCACCTTGCCGACACCGGGCAGGGACTCCAACAGGGCCAGCACCTTGAGCTTGCCGACAACGTCGTCGTTTTCAGCCTTGGCGAATACCTCGGGCAGGGTGACGGAGCCCATCTTGAGGCTTTCCTTGAGTTCGGCTCGCACCCGGCGGGCCTCGGCAGCCTTCTCCAGAGCGGCGGCGCGCTGGGCTTCAGTCAGGGCGGGGGGGTTCGGCATGCAGGTCAGCCTACCTGCTGCGTTTCCTGGAGCGGTGGACCACCTCTGCGACCGGCCACGGAACGTGGGGCCGAGGCCACTCCCAGACTTGAGTGGCCGACGCTGAAGCGGCGATCATCGATGCGCCGCGCCAACCAGCTCGTCCAGGGAGCGTACGCCGTTGGTGGCGCACCAGGATGAGACCTCGCGTGCGACCCGGAGGGCGGCTTGCGGCTCGGCGAAGGTCGCCGTGCCGACCTGCACCGCGGCGGCACCGGCCAGGATCAGCTCCAGGGCGTCTTCGCCGGTGGCGACGCCACCCACCCCCACGATGGGCAGGGTCGGGAGCGCCTCGTGGACGTCGTACACCGCTCGCACGGCCACCGGATGGATGGCGCGACCGGACAAACCGCCCCGGCGGGCACCGAGCACCGGGCGTCGGGTGCGGACGTCGATGGCCATCCCGACCACGGTGTTGATCAGCGTGACGGCCTCGGCCCCGCCACGGGCCGCGGCCTCCGCCACCTCAACCAGGCGGTCGGTGTTGGGGCTCAGCTTGGCCCAACGAGGTCGCTGGCAGCTGGCCGTGGCGGCCAGGACCGCTTCGGTGAGGAACGGGTCGTGGGCGAAGATGCGGTTGCGGTTCTCCAGGTTGGGGCAGGAGACGTTGACCTCCACGGCCGCCACCTCCGGACCGACGTTGCGCAGCGCAGCGGCGGCGGCGGCGAACTCGTCCACCGTGCGTCCCCAGATGGAGGCCACCACCGTGGCTCCGGCCCGCTGGAGACGGGGCAGTTCGTCCGTCACCCAGGTCGCAACGCCGGGGCCCTGTAGGCCGACGCTGTTGACCATGCCGGCCGGCACGGGGTGCAGGCGCGGCGCCGGGTTGCCGGCCCACGGCTGGGCGGAAAGGCTCTTGACCACCACCGCGCCCAGCTGTCCCAGGTCGAACAGGTCCGCCAGCTCAGCTCCGTGACCAGCGGTGCCGGCGGCGGTCATCACCGGGTTGCGCAGGCTCACCGATCCGACCCGGGTCTCCAGCAGGGGCGCCCCGGCCCGACGCCGGCGGTCCCCGACGGCTGAGCTCAAGCGGGTCATGTCCGCTCCGGCCCGCTCACAGCGGCAGGGCGAGCTGGGCGGAGGTGTCGCCGCGGTGGAACTCCTGCAATGTGCGGACAGTGAGGTTGGTGCCGGCCCATTCCCGCAACCCCCGGGCCGCCGCCAACGCCGCTGCGCCAGTGGTCACCAGCGGAACCCGATGCTGGTTGGCGGCGTGGCGGATGTGGGCGCCGTCGCTGCGGGACCCTCTCCCCCGCGGCGAGTTCACCACCAGCGCGATGCGACCGTCGGCGATGAGATCCAGGGCGTCGATCCCTTCGCCGTCGCCCAGCTTGGCCATGATCTGGCTGACCGGCACCCCGGCAGCTTCCAGGGCCCTGGCCGTGCCGGCGGTGGCCACGATGCCGTAACCCAACTCGTGCAGGATCTTGCCGGCGGCGACGCCCTGGGGTTTGTCCCGGTCGGCCAGGGACAGGAAGACGGTGCCGTCCTGCGGCAGGCGGGTACCCGCAGCCAGCTGGCTCTTGATGAACGCCATCTCGTAGGAGCTGTCAATGCCCATGACCTCCCCGGTGGAGCGCATCTCGGGGCCCAGCACCGCGTCGGCGTCGGGGAAGCGGTTGAAGGGCAGCACCGCCTCCTTCACCGCCACGTGGCTGCCGGCCACCGGATCACGCAACACGCCCTCGCCGGCCAGTCCCGCCAGCGTGGTATCACCCGGGGCGGTCAACCCGCCCGACGGGTCGACCCCGCCGGCCATCAGCCTGGCGGCCACCTTGACCAGCTCCACCCCGGTGGCCTTGGCCACGAAGGGCACGGTCCGGGACGCCCGCGGGTTGGCCTCGATCACGAACACCTGACCCTGTTTGACGGCGTACTGCACGTTGATCAGGCCCACCACGTCCAGCTCGTCGGCCAGTCGGTGGGTGTAGTCGGTGATCACGGCTTGGGTTTCGGGGCTGAGCGTCACCGGGGGCAGCACGCAGGCCGAATCCCCCGAGTGCACCCCGGCCTCTTCCACGTGTTCCATGATCCCGCCGATGCGGAACCCGCCTCGGCTGTCCCGCAGTGCGTCAACATCGACCTCGATGGCGTCCTCGAGAAAGCGGTCCACCAGCACCGGGCGCTCCGCTGAGAGCCCGCCCTCTCGGCCGAGCGTCCCGGCCAGGGTCATCTCCTCCAGCGCCGCCTTCAGTCCTTCGTCGTCGTAGACGATCTGCATCGCCCGCCCGCCCAGCACGTAGGAGGGGCGCACCAGCACGGGGTAGCCGACGCGCGCCACCACCGCCTGAGCCTGGGTGAGGTCGGTGGCGGTTCCTCCGGCGGGTTGGGGGATCTCGGAACGGGCGCAGAGGGCGTTCCACCGCTCGCGGTCCTCAGCCAGGTCAATGGAAGCCGGGGAGGTGCCCAGGATCAACCCGGCCGGGAGCTGATCGGCCAGCTTGAGCGGGGTCTGACCGCCGAGGGAGACGATGACGCCGACCAGGTTGCCCTGGGCCTGGGTGGCCTCGATGACGTTCATGACGTCCTCGAAGGTCAACGGCTCGAAGAAGAGCCGGTCAGAGGTGTCGTAGTCGGTGGAGACGGTCTCGGGGTTGCAGTTGACCATGATCGCTTCGAAGCCGGCGTCGTGCAGCGCGAAGCAGGCGTGCACACAGCAGTAGTCGAACTCGATGCCCTGCCCGATGCGGTTGGGGCCGGAGCCCAGGATGATGACCTTGGGCTTGGTTGAGGCGGGCAGCTCGTCCTCGTCCTCCCAGGTGCTGTAGTAGTAGGGCGTCTGGGCTTCGAACTCTGCGGCGCAGGTGTCCACTGTCTTGTAGGTCGGGGTCACCCCGGCGGCCAGGCGGGCGGCACGAACCTCGGCCTCAGGGACCTGCCACAGATGCGCCAGCTGGGCGTCGGCGAACCCCATCTGTTTGGCGGCGCGCCAGGTGTGCGGGTCAAGCCCTGGGTCCTGCGGGCCGTCGAGGTCGGCCAGATCGGCCCGGGCCTCGCTGATCTGTTGGATCTGATCGAGGAACCAGAGGTCGATCCGGCAGGCGTCGAACACCTGCTCCAACGGCACGCCCCGGCGCAGGGCGGATTCCACCTCGAAAATCCGGTCGGGGGTGGCGAGGGACAGGCTGGTCAGCAGTTCCGCGGTGGGTACGGCGTCGAAACGGGCCTCGCCGGGGTCCCCGTTGAGCCCACTGCGACCTTGTTCGAGGGAGCGCATGGCCTTTTGCAGGGACTCGGTGAAGGTACGCCCGATGGCCATGACCTCACCAACGGATTGCATCTGAGTGCCCAACACCGGGCTGACCCCGGGGAACTTCTCGAAGGCCCAGCGCGGCACCTTGGTGACCACGTAGTCGATGACCGGCTCGAAGCTGGCCGGGGTCTTGCGGGTGATGTCGTTGGTGATCTCGTCAAGGGTGTAGCCCACCGCCAGTCGGGCGGCGATCTTGGCGATGGGGAACCCGGTGGCCTTGGACGCCAGCGCCGAGGATCGACTGACCCGGGGGTTCATCTCGATGACGACCATCTCGCCGGTGTCGGGATGCACCGCGAACTGCACGTTTGACCCGCCGGTCTCCACCCCTACCCGTCTGATGCAGGTGAACGCCGCGTCCCGCATGGCTTGATACTCACGGTCGGTGAGGGTCTGGGCGGGGGCCACCGTGATGGAGTCCCCGGTGTGCACCCCCATGGGATCCACGTTCTCGATGGAGCACACGATCACGCAGTTGTCGTTGCGGTCGCGGATGACCTCCAGTTCGAACTCCTTCCAGCCAGCGATGGACTTCTCGATGAGGATCTCCGCGATGGGACTGGCCTGCAGCCCCAAACTGGCCAGCCGTTCGAACTCCTCAGCGGTCTCGGCGATGCCCGTACCCCTCCCACCCAGGATGTACGCCGGGCGGATGATGGCAGGTAAACCCACCGACTGGATCACCTGCCAGGCCTCCTCCATGGTGTGGGCGACACCTGACGGCGGCACCGCCAGCCCGACCTCGATCATGGCGTCCTTGAACCGGCCACGGTCCTCGGCGGTGGCGATGGCCTCGGCGTTGGCCCCGATCAACTCCACTCCGTAACGGTCCAACACCCCTGCCGCGACCAGCTCCATGGCCAGGTTCAGCCCTGTTTGGCCGCCGAGGGTGGGCAGCAGGGCGTCGGGGCGTTCGCGGGCGATGATGCGTTCGAGCACGTCCACGTCGAGTGGTTCGATGTACGTGGCGTCCGCGAAACCGGGGTCGGTCATGATGGTGGCCGGATTGGAGTTGGCCAACACCACCCGGTAGCCCTCCGCCCGCAGCACCCGGCACGCCTGGGTACCGGAGTAGTCGAACTCACAGGCCTGGCCGATGACGATGGGGCCGGAGCCGATCACCAGGATGGTCTGCAGGTCTTCACGACGTGGCACGGGCCGGACCCCCGTTCTGGTCAACCGCATGGTGCGAGCGCGGGTGACGGTGCTTCCAGGCATCCATCAACTGGGCGAACTCCTCGAACAGGTAGCGCGGGTCGTGGGGGCCCGGCCCGGCCTCGGGGTGGTACTGCACGCTGAAACACCATCGGCCCAGGTCGCGCAGCCCGCCCACGGTGCCGTCGTTGAGGTTGCGGTGGGTCACCTCCACCCCGGCAGGCAACGACGCGGGGTCGATGGCGTAGTTGTGGTTGTGGGAGGCGATCTCGATGCAGCCCTGCTGCGGGCCGGCCAGCTCCCGACGGATGGGGTGGTTGCCACCGTGGTGACCGAAGGGCAGCTTGAACGTGGTGCCGCCCAGGGCCTGACCCAGCAGCTGGTGACCGAGGCAGATTCCGAAGATCGGGACCTTGCCGACCAGGGCGTTCACCGAGCTCACGGCGTAGGGCAGGGCGGCGGGGTCACCGGGCCCGTTGGAGAGGAACACCCCGTCGGGCCGCTGGGCCAGGACCTCCGCCGCGGGGGTGGTGGCCGGCACCACGTGGACGTCGGCGATCGTGGCCAGTTGCTCGATGATCGATCGCTTGATGCCGAAGTCGTAGGCGATGACGGTGCGCAGGCCGTGGCGTTCGCCGTCGCGGCCATAGGCGCCGGCACAGGTGACCTGCTGGACGAAGTCCTGCCCGTCGGTTCCCTCCTCGGTCCGCAACGCCTGCTGCAGCTGCTCCAGCGAGGCGGTCCCGAAAGCGCCGGGCATGGCCCCCCCGTCACGAAGCCGGCGGGTCAGCCGTCGGGTGTCGATACCGGTGATGGCCGGTATGCGGAAGTCCACCAGGAAATCTTGCAGGGAGCGTTGACTGCGCCAGTTGGAGGGCCGGCGGGCCAGGTCTCGCACCACGATCCCCCGGCAGAACGGGAGGGCAGCTTCCATGTCCGTGTCGTTGACGCCGTAGTTGCCGATGTGGGGGTAGGTGAACGTGATGATCTGACCGGCGTAGGAGGGGTCGGTGATGACCTCCTGATAGCCCGACAGCACGGTGTTGAAGACCACCTCACCGGAGGCGATCCCCTCGGGAGGCTGCCAGCCTGCGGCCTGACCGGCGAAGGCGCTGCCATCGGCCAGGACCAGGTGGGCCGGCTGCTGGGTGCGCCGGGACGGGGAGGTCATCGGGTTCCTCTCGTGGGGTGGATGTATCGGTTCGAGATCATCGTTGGAGGGTGGCGTCTATGACCACGGGTTCACCGGCGAGGATGGTGTGGCGCACCCGGCCGCGCAGCGTTCGACCCTTGAACGGGCTGGTGCGGCTACGACTGGCGCCCTTGGCGGGGTCCAACATCCAGGTGGCGGTGGGGTCGATGACCGCCAGGTCAGCCACGGCGCCGGGCTCGATCAGCCCCCCTCCTCCCGGCGGTGTTGGGTGGTGGTCGCGGTTGCCGGTCAGCACCTGCGCCGGCCGCCACGCCAGCGAGGCGATGAGCTGGGCCAGTCCGACCGGCTCGTGGTCCCCGGTGCCCTCGCCCAGGGTGAGCTCGCTCAAGGCCAGTGCCAGCACCCATTCCAGCGAGGAGGCGCCGGCCTTGGCCTCGTCGAAGGGCACGTCCTTGTCCTGCGCGGAGTGCGGGGTGTGATCGCTGACCAGGGCGTCGACCTCCCCCGAGGCCAGAGCGGAGACCAGTGCCCGGCGATCGGCCTCAGGGCGCAGCGGGGGGCTGGTCTTCGTGGCCGGATCGAACGTGGCGCAGGCGGCGTCGGTGAGCAGCAGGTGAGCCAAGGAGACCTCGGCGCTGACCCGCAGGCCGCCGCGCCGGGCGCTGGCCACCATGGCCCACGACGCGGCAGTGGAAAGCGTGCGGAAGTGCAACGCGGCGCCGGTCAGACGGGCCAGGGCCAGATCCCGCATGACGACGATCTCCTCGGCCTCCGGCGGAACCCCGGCCAAGCCCAGCCGGGAGGACCACTCCCCCTCGTGCAGGTGCCCTCCGGCGGCCAGGCTGCGGTCTTGGGCGAAGGACCCGATCACCGCCCCGCAACCGGCGCCGTATTCCAGGGCCCTGCGCAGCAGACGGGCGTCGTGCAGGCCCACCCCGTCATCGCAGAACAGCCGCACCCCCAGCGCCGCCAGCTCGAACATCGGCACCAGCGCGTCCCCGGCGGCGCCGACGGTGACGGTGGCGGAGGGCAGCACCCGGGCGCAGGCCCCGCTGGCCAGGGCGTGGATCTCGCGGACCATGGCTGCGCTGTCGACCACCGGGTCAGTGTCCGCCCGGGCCACCAAGGTGGTGTATCCGCCCAAGGCCGCGGCCCTCGCCGCGCTGTGCACGGTCTCCGCCTCTTCCCGGCCCGGCTGACCCAGGCCACAGTTCAAGTCGACCAAGCCTGGGACGATGACGCAGCCGCCCGCGTCGAGCACGGCCACCCCGCTGCCGGCGCCGCTCAGCTCAGCGGCCACCGCGACGATGCGCCCGTCCCGGACCGCCACATCGGCCCTGCGCCGACCGCTGGCGTCGAGGACCGAGCCGCCGCGGAGGATGAACTCGGCCGGGAAGGGCCCGGCCGGACGCGCCTCGGAGAACGTGTCGGGGGCTTTCAGGCGAAGGGTGCCCTCAGCCATGGTCGGCTCCTTCCAGGCGGGTGGCGTCGGCGGAGAAGTGGTCCGAGCCGGCCAACAGCTTGTACAGCACCGCCATGCGGACCGTGACCCCATTGGCGACCTGTTCGAGGACCAGGCAGCGCTCCATGTCGGCCACCTCGGGGGCGATCTCCACGCCGCGGTTCATGGGCCCGGGATGCAACACCACAGCGTGGTCCGCCAGCCGCTCGGCCCGTTCAACGGTCAGCCCGAAGCGGGCGGTGTACTCCCGCAGCGATGGGACCAGCGCCTCGGATTGGCGTTCGCGTTGCATACGCAACAGGTAGATGACATCGAAGCTCTCCAGCGCGGCGTCCAGGTCATCGTGGACCGTGACCGGCCAACCCTCGAGGCTGGGGGGCAAAAGGGTACGCGGTGCCACCAAGGTGACGTCGGCGCCCAAAGCGGCGAAGGCCCAAGCGTCGGAGCGGGCCACACGGGAGTGCTTGATGTCCCCCACGATGGCGATGCGCAGCCCGTCCAGACTGCCGAAGCGCCGGCGCAGGGTGTAACTGTCCAGCAGCGCCTGGGTGGGATGCTCGTGCCAGCCGTCCCCGGCATTGATGACCGAGCAGTCCAGCCAGCGGGCCAGCTGCCAGGGCGCCCCGGAGCTGGCATGGCGAACGACGATGGCATCGATGTGCATGGCCTGCAGGGTCAGCGCGGTGTCCCGCAGGGTTTCGCCCTTCTTGACCGAGGAGGAGCTGACCGAGAAGCTCAGCGTGTCCGCCGAGAGGCGCTTGGCCGCGGTCTCGAAGCTGACCCTGGTGCGAGTGGAGTCCTCGAAGAACAGGGTGGCCACGGTGCGTCCCCGCAACGCCGGGACCTTGGGGATGGGGCGGGCGTTGACCTCGGCGAAGGAGTCCGCCAGCACCAGCAGTTCCTCGATGTCGGGCCGGGTCATACCCATCACGCCGAGCAGATGCTTCATCGGTCGGCGTCCGGGTGAGCGTGTTTGGGACCGTAGTGGCGGATGATCTCCACCCCGTCCAGACCGACCCGGACCTGCTCGTCTCGGGCGGTGGGCAGGTTCTTGCCAACGAAGTCAGGTCTGATGGGCAGCTCCCGGTGGCCACGATCGACCATGACCGCCAGCTGCACCGCCCGGGGCCGGCCGTGGTCGTTGAGGGCGTCGAGGGCGGAGCGCACGGTTCGCCCGGTGAACAGCACGTCATCGACGAGCACCACCACCCGGTCGGTGAGATCCACCGGTACCGCGGTGACGCCATGGGGCATCACCGCCCGCAGCCCCAGATCATCGCGATAGAACGACACGTCCAAACGGCCCACGGGGGGGAGGGTGGATTCGATCTCCGCCAACAGTTCGGCCAGGCGTTCCGCCAAGGTCACTCCCCCGCTGACCAGGCCGATCAGGACCACGTCAGTGAGTCCATGGTTGCGTTCGATGATCTCGTGGGCCATGCGTCGCAGCGCCCGGGCCACGTCAGAGGCTTCCAGCACCCGGCTCCGGGCAGAAAAAAGGCCCCCGTCGGGGGGCTGGCGTGGCGCGGCCGGTTGGGCGTCCGAATCGGATGGCGGGGGGGCCATGGTGCTCCTGTCCGTTCGGGCCTCTCGGGACCCGCTTCACGGTCGGGTCCAGACCTTAGCACGGGGGATTCCCGGGGGGCGCCGTCCCAGACGCACTCAGCTGGGCGGGAGGTGCCCCGCAGCCCCATCGTCCGGCGCCTGCCGCACTGGCGGGTTCTCAGAGGGCGGGCCGTGGAGCGCGTCCCGGTCCCCAGCTACTGCCACGGTGGGGTCGACACCCGGTCTGACCTCGGTGGCGATCGCCGCCAGCAGCCCGTTGACGAAACGGCCGGAGTTGTCCGTGGAGAACCGCTTGGCCAGCTCCACAGCCTCCGAGAGCACCGCTGCGGTGGGCACATCAGGCCTGCTGGTGAGCTCGAAGGTGGCCATGCGGGTCACGCACAGGTCGATGAGCGCCATGCGTTCGAGGCGCCAGCCGTGTGCGTTGCGGCTGATCAGCTCGTCCAGTCGAGCTCCGTGGGCTTCAACCCCCTCGACCAACTGGCGGGCGTAGGTGTCCGGCGGGGCCGGCAGCGCTGCCAGCACCTCGCTGATGGGCCGGCCCTTGGTCTCCGCTTCGTAGAGCAGACCCAGGGCCCGTTCCCGCGCCACCCGCCGCCCGCTGGGACGTCCGTCCTCCTGCGGGGTGGCCCGCCCCGCACCGGCGCCCTTGGGCCGACGCCGTCGAGTGCCCGGCGCCCTGGCTACACCGGGAACGGGAGCTTCCGGCTGATCGGGCGAGTCGGCTACGGGCTGCTCGGGGTCAGTCATGCACGGGTGAGATACTCGCCGCTGCGGGTGTCGACCTTCACCCTGTCGCCAGGGTTCACGAAGAGCGGGACCTGGATGACCAGGCCGGTCTCGAGGGTGGCGGGCTTGCGGGCGCCGGACACCCGGTCGCCTTGCACCCCAGGTTCGGTCTGGGAGATGGTCAGCTCCACCGCTGCTGGCAGCTCGGTGCCGATGATCTCGTCCTCGTACATCACCAGGATGGCGGTGGAGTTCTCGATCAGGTAGTTCGCCGCTTCCGCCAGGCTGGCAGGACCCACGTTGAGCTGCTCGTAACTGCTGTTGTCCATGAACACGTAGTCCTCGGCGTCACGGTAGAGGAACTGCATCTCCCGTTTGGCCAACACCGCCCGGTCGAAACGCTCACCGGCCCGGAACGTACGGTCCACGACCTGGCCGGTCCGCAGGTTCTTGAGCGTGGTCCGCACGAAGGCCCCGCCCTTACCGGGCTTGACGTGCTGGAACTCGACCACGTTGAACAGGCCGTCGTCGAGGTTGAGGGTCATGCCGTTGCGCAGGTCGCTGGTGGAGATCATCGCCATGGGCGTCTCTTCTCGGGCTTGTGGGCCGGCTAGGGGCGCGGCTCAGACTTCCAGTTCCTTGGGAAAGCGGGTGAGGCTACGGCATCCGTTCGGGCCGACCACAACCTGGTCCTCGACCCGCACCCCACCGCTGCCGACCAGATACACCCCGGGCTCCACGGTGACCACATAGTCGGTGTGGAGTTCAGCGGTGGTGGTGCGGGACATGATGGGGCTCTCGTGCACGTCCAGGCCGATGCCATGGCCGGTGCCGTGGGTGAACTGCTCAGACCAGCCGGCATCATCGATGACCTGTCGGGCGACGGCGTCGATGTCCTTGGTGACCACCCCGGCGCGAACCGCGTCCCGGGCCTGCTGCTGAGCCCGCCGGACCACGTCGAACTGACGGCGCTGAGCTGCGTCGGCAGGGCCCACGCAGACGGTGCGGGTCATGTCGGAGTGGTAGCCGGCCACCAACGCGCCGAAGTCCAACACGACTAAGTCACCGCGTTGGATGCGGCGGGGGCCGGGGCGGGCGTGGGGCAGCGCACCGTTGGGTCCGCCGGCCACGATGGTGTCGAAGGACGGCCCATCGGCCCCCAACCGGCGCATGGCCACCTCGAGCTCCAGCGCGAACTCGCGCTCGGTGGGCTGGTCGTGGAGCCGGCTGATCACATCGGAGAGGGCCTGATCCGCGATGTGCGCAGCCAGCTCCATGCGGGCGATCTCGCCGGGTTCCTTGTGGGCCCGCAACGCCTCCACCAACCCCGACAGCGGCTCCAGGTGATCGCCAGGGAACTGTTCGGCGTAGCGGCGCTGCTCGGCCCAGCTGACCCCGTCCGCCTCCAACCCCAGCCGGATCGAACCGCCGGCCAGCCCGGCGCTGTCCCGGATGACCTCGGCCACCGCTTCGTCGAACTTCGCGGTCTCCACCCGCAACTCGGCGTCCACACCGGCCTCGTCCAACTGCCGGGCGGCCTGGTCGCGGTAGCGGCCGTCGGTCACCAGCGTCAACGCTCCGTGTTGACCAACCACGAACAGGGCGTGGGAACCGGTGAACCCGCAGAGGTAACGCACGTTGACCAACTTGGAGATGACAGCGACGTCGACCTCCTGATCCGCCAAGGACCGCTGCAGCGCCCGTACGCGGACCCCATGATCCAGTGCTGGCAGCCCGGCGAGGCGATCCTCGAAAAGGTCAACCGGCCGTGGCCCAGCGGGGGCGGGCGCGGTCACGGCGTGCCCAGCAGCTCGCGCACGGCCAAACCGGCCAGGCGGTAACCGGCGCCGCCGAGGCCGCACAGCATGGCCGTGGCCACCGGGGCCACCACCGACGTGTGGCGCCATGGCTCCCGACGTTGAGGGTTGGACAGGTGCAGCTCCACGATGGGCCCCTCGAAAGCGGACAGGGCGTCGTGCAACGCCCATGAGTAATGGGTGAACGCGCCGGCGTTGATCACGATGGCGCGGGCCCTGCCCCGGGCGGCGTGCACCGCCCCCACAACCTCAGCTTCGGCGTTGGACTGGACGTGATCAAGGGTGAGACCAACCTCGCCCAGCACGCCACGCATGGTCCCAACATGATCGGCGAGGGTGGCCGTACCGTAGATCTCGGGCTCACGGGTGCCCAACAGATTGAGGTTCGGGCCCGACAGCAAGAGCACGTCAGCGTGGCTCACGTCCCGACCTCGGCGCTCGGGGCCACAGCGGCGGCCATGTCCGCGAACGCCGCCCGCACATCGTCAGGGTTGATCCCGCTGACCAGCTCCACCCGTCCGCCCACCTGAAGCTCATCGGCGATGTCCGGCTTCTCCAGCACATCCGGCTTCTCCAGGACAGCCGGCTTCTCCAGCACGAACGTCAGCCCGTGCAGCGCCTTCTTGTCCCGGGCCATGAACCCCAGCAGCTCCTCGATGTCCGAACCGACGGGCAGCCGATCGGCCAAACCGTAGCTCCGGACCACCCGGTAATGCTCCGCGACCCGGGCGTCGTCCATGCGACCCAGTCGGCGGGCCAGATGGGCGGCGAACAGCAAACCGATGGCCACCGCTTCCCCGTGGTGCAGATCGAAACGCCCGGCGGTCTCCAAGGCATGGGCCAGGGTGTGTCCGTAGTTCAGGATGGCCCGATCGCCACCCTCGCGCTCGTCCCCCGAGACCACCGCGGCCTTGATCTGCACCGAGCGCATCACCCGCTGGGGCAGCGTGGCCCTGTCCAAGTCCCCGCCACCCAGAAAGTGGTATTTGGCCAGCTCGCCAAGCCCGCTGCGGTAGTCCCGGGCCGGCAGGGTGATCAACGTGTCGGTGTCACAGATCACCGCCGAGGGCTGCCAGAACGCCCCGACCAGGTTCTTTCCCTCCGCCAAGTTGACCCCGGTCTTGCCGCCGATGGCCGCGTCGATCTGACCCAGCAGTGTGGTCGGCACGTGCAACACGGGCACTCCCCGGTGGTACACCGCCGCCGCGAACCCGCCCACGTCCGTCACCACCCCGCCACCGACGCACACCACCGCGTCGGCGCGCGACAGCCCCCACTGGGCCCATTGCCGGCAGAGCTGTTCCACCGAGGCCAGCGACTTCGCCGTCTCACCATCACCCAACACGAACGTGCGGTGCTCCCGGCCCGGTTCCACCGTGACCCCGATGCCCGCCTGGGTGACCACGGCCACCTTGGCGTTCGGGCCGCCCGGCAGCAACGACGCCAACTCCGCTAGCGCCCCAGCACCCACGACCACCGGATAGCTCCGCGGTCCGAGCTCGACCATCAGCCGTTCGACGGGCTCCGGCTGACCGTTGCGCAACTGGCGCACCACCGCCTCCGCCACCTGCTCGGGCAGCCCGGACCCTGCCGCGACGCGGTGGGTGCTGGCCGATTCGTACGCTGGGGCCCGGTCGACGCTCAGCCGGGCCAGGGTCGCGGCCCGGTCGGGGTCGTGGCCCAGCATCGGTCGACCCTCATCGGCACCCACCCTGGCGGCCAACACGTCCGGGCTGGCCTGCAGCCACACCACCGCGGCGCCAGCGTGGCGCAGCAGAGCCCGATTCTCAGCAGCCAGCACCACCCCGCCGCCGGCCCCGATCACCGGCTGATCCCCACGCGCCAACAGGCGACTCAGCACCTCGCTCTCCAAGGCCCGAAACCCGGCCTCGCCCCGCTCAGCGAAGATCTGCGGGATGGACCGCCCTGCGATCAGCTCCAGCTCCGTGTCCGCGTCCACGAACTGGCGGGCCACCCGGCGAGCGACGAGCGGCCCCACGGTGGACTTGCCTGATCCCATGAGGCCCACCAGCACCACTGGCGCCATGCGCCCTCCTCTGTCCCGACACCGACGCCCACCACGAGTTCGTGCCCGATCCGTCACCTATGCGCCTCATGACCGGAGCGGCGTTGGGGCCAGCGTAGTGAACCGTCGGTGCGCCACCTGACGGCCATACGGAACCTCAGGGACCGCCCGCCCGACGCGACAACAGGACCACGGCCGCTGCGCCTGCAGCCAGCGCCGGGCCAAAGGGATACGGCGCGCTCCGACGGCGCACGATCAGCAGCACCGCGCCCTGGAGGGTGCCCAGCAGGCTGGCCGCGAAGAAGGCCAACAGAACCAACATCACGGAGTCCACCGGTGTCGGCGCCACCCAACCCAACGCCAACCCCAAGGTCACACCCAGTTTCACGTCTCCGCGTCCCAGTCCGGCTGGTGAGAACAGGTGGCCGACGCCGAGCGTGCCCCAGAACAGCACAGCGGCGACCACCACGCTGACCAACCGCTCGGAGTCACCGTTGAGGCCGGCCACCGCGACCGCCGCGACGGCACCGATGGTCATGGTCGGGAACGTGATGCGGTCAGGGATCCGGTAGTGCTCCACGTCAATGACCGCCACGACGACCAGCGTGCTGAAAAGCAACGAAAAGACCACCATCGCCGGGCGCTGGGGCCAACGCCAAGCGGCCAGGGCAAACGAGGCGGCGTTGAGCCCGCTGCAAGTCACCGTCCGGACCCCACTTGGGTGCCGGGGATCCAACGACTGCCAGGTGGCACGCCGTAACAGCGGGCTCAGACTGGCCAATACCCGAGACAGCTGGGCCAACACCGGCCCCAGCAATCCCCCGAGCACCGCCGCGACGAACAGGATCAATCGTGACCCCGGTTCAGCTGGTCAGACGGTGCCCAGTCGGGCGCTGCGCGAGCCGGCCCTCAGCCACGGTCGCGGCTGTCATACAGCCCGCTGCTCTGTTTGACAGCCTCACGGGCGCGCGGGCTGAGGTTGAACAGCTGGCGATCGATGTCATCGGCATCTTCAACCGACACCCCGTACTGGTGGGCGCCGCCAGCAGGAGGGTCCGCCACGTCGATCATGCCAGGGTGGGTCCCTGCAAGGGTGCCGTCGGGCGCGCCGACCATCAACGGCGGCGGGGGCGGCGGGGGTGCCAACCGCTCAGGGGCACCTTCGAACAGCGAGGCCGACGTGGCCCAGCCGCCCGATGGCGCCGGTGGGGCCGGCGGCGGCGGCACCGGGCCATTGCCCCACGTGGCGCCACCCAGCGTGACCCGGGGCGCAGGAGGCATGGGCGGCAGGCCGGACGGAGGCGGGGCGCTGCCGAAAGAGGGCCCGGGCGTGGCGGAGCTGCCAGCAGCGATCGTGCTGGTCCCGTTCTGTGCTTGACCGGCGCTGGTGGTGCCCGGTTGTTCCTGCCCATCGGCAGTGTCGTCAGCGCGTTCGATGGCGTCGGTCAGTGACCCGATCCAACCATTGTCGGCAAGGGCGGGTGCCATGGGATCAGCGGCTGTCGGAGCGGGGGTCCACGACGCCGAACCACCGGGAAGGCTGGAACTGAACGCCGGTGGCAAGGGCGGTGCCAGCGCCGGGTAGCCGTTCCCGTCAGCGGGGTCTGCCGTGGGGGTCACCCAGGCTCCGGTGGCAACGGTGGGAGGCGACAAACTGGACGGCGGCGCGCTGGGGGGCGACGGATCCACTGCGGCGGGCGCTGCTGTGGGAGGTGGGTAGCTGTAGGGGTCTGGACCCTGCCCATCTTCGGGCGCGGGGTAGCTGAAGGGATTGGCCGAGGACGGTGTGATGGCCGAGGCAGCATCGACGGGCTGGGCGCCATGATCCAGGTCGGTCTCGGGTGGGGTCGCGAACCCGCTGGGGGCCTGGGCCAGGTTGATCAGACCGGCCTCGGGACGAGTGGTACCGGGGAAGGGGCCCTCAGTGCCAGCTGCTGAAGCCGCCTCCGGCGCGGGAGCCAAGGTGGGATATTCCGGCGCGGCCCAACCGCTGACCGCAGACGGAGCCGGTGCCCAGCTCGGGGGCGGGGTCAGGGGCGTGGGCGGCACCGGCGGAGGTGGAGCGAGGCCACTCAAACCGTTGGTGTCAGGCCAGGCCCCACCGGTAGAAGCGCCGTTGACGGGCTGGCCGGCGGTCGAGGGCTGCTCGGCGACCTCGGCGACGGCGGTCGCGTTTTGGGGTGGTGGCGGCGGTGCGGCCGGACCACCCGACATTGCCGCCTCGGGCGGAGATCCAAAGGGGGACTCGGCGCCCCCGACGTTGAACTGGCCAAGGCTTGGCGGCTCCGCCGGTGCGCCGAATCCGTTCTCGCTGCTCTCGGGGATCGGGCCGACCGCTGGTTGACTGGCGATGTCGATCAGTTCCAGGTCCAGCAGCCGCGCCAACGCCCGGGCCGCCTGCAATTCTCCCAGGACCAGCGCCTGGCCGATGTCGGCCACGGTGCGACCACCGGCGACGGCAACCAGCGTCCGCCATTCCCCGGCGGACAAGGACACCGCGTCCCCGGCCAGGCTCGGCGTCAGACTGACCCAGCTGTCCTGCGCGGGGATGCGGCGCTCAAGCTCACGCCACTCGAGAACCATGTCCTCGGCCTGAGCCAGGGCGGACTCGATGTCGAGGGGCTCTCCGGGCTCGGGTGGGTCCTTGTCGAGCTCGAATCGGAACGAACCCCGCTCGAAGCGCAAGAGCTGGAACAGGATGTCCACCGGTCCGCTGACGATGGGAGTGCTGGGACTCTCCGCAGCCAGGATCCGCGCGCTGTCGACCCAGATCGTGCCGGCGCGCGCCGTGCCCTGAACGTGAAGACGACCCGATTTCGACGTGGCCGCCAAGAGGCGCAGCACGTCGGCGATGGCGAACGTCTCGATCGAACCCTGCAATGACACAACGGCCTCCCGTCCTCGGGAACCCCCGGGGTCCGGTGAACTAGTGACGAGTGGGAAAAACACCAGCAGTGAGAACTGTACCGTCATCCAAGACGGCCAGACCCAGGGACGTCCACACCGGTTCGGTCGAGGGGAATGGCAACGAACGCCGCTCGGCGGCGCCGTACCGTGGCATAATATCACACGGTGTGGAGGCTCATCGAGCAAGCTGCGCCTCCACCGCGGCACGCATCTCCGTGACCGGTGCGGTTTGTCCAGTCCACAGCTCGAAGGCCAGAACCGCCTGGTAGAGCAACATCCCTACGCCGTTGAGCGTACGGCATCCCGCGGCCTCGGCCGCGTGTAGCAAGCCGGTACGGACCGGCTGATAGACCAGATCGGCCACGATGTGGCTGGCGCGTAACAGGCTGGGATCGAGCGGCATCGCCGGGTCGGGGAAGGCAGGACTACCCATCCCCACGGACGTGGCATTCACGATGATGTCGACCCCCGGCAGCGCCAGATGATCACCAATCTCGGCGATAGCGCCACCGAGAGTGACTGCCCGCTGGGCGCGCCCGAGGTCCCGGTTGATGATCACCAGCCGTGAGGCCCCGGCCCGGGCCAAGGCCGCGACCACTGACCGTCCCGCTCCACCGGCTCCGATCACCGCTACCGACGCGCCCGAGGGATCCACCCCCAACTCTCGTTGCAGCGAGTTGACGAAGCCGTCACCGTCGGTGTTCTCCCCCACCAGTTGCGTGTCCTCCCAACGCACGCAATTGACTGCGCCGAGGCTGGCCGCGGCCCCGCTGAGCCGTCCGACCAGCGCCTCAGCCACCGCCTGCTTGTGAGGCATGGTGACGGACAGCCCTCCCAGCCCGAGCGTGCCCATGGCGGCCAACGCAGCCGAGGCCTGACCCTGGGGCACCGGGAAGGCCACGAAGACCCAATCCAGACCCGCAGCTCGGAAGCCGGCATTGTGCAGCGCCGGTGACAGTGAGTGGGCGACGGGGTCCCCGATCACCGCCGCGACGCGGGTGGAGCCGCGGGGCACGGACAGCTCGCCCGCCATCAACGCAATCGCGCCGAGCGTGACAGTTGGCCGCGGGGCATCATCCCAGCAGCCCTGCTGCGTCGGCGGCAGCCACCAACGCTTCGAACTCCTCGGCGCTGTCGGTGAAGGCGTGGTTGCCGTCGGCGTCAGCCAGGACATAGAACAACCACGGACCCTCGGCGGGTGCCAGCGCCGCTTCCAGCGAGGCCCTCCCCGGGGCGGCGATCGGGCCCGGCGGCAGCCCTGCCACCTTGCGGGTGTTGTAGGGCGAGTCGTTGTCGAGGTCGGTGAGGGTGAGGCTGTTGCCCTCCTTGCCCACCGCGTACAAAGTGGTGGCGTCAATCTCCAGGCGCATGTCAACCGCCAACCGGTTATAGATCACCCGGGCGATCTTGGGGCGTTCGTCGGGGATCTTGGCCTCCTCCTCGATCATGGATGCCACCACGATGACCTGGTAGGGGGTCAGGCCCACGGCCGCGGCGCGGGTTTCCAGGTTCACCTCGCCGGCCACCTCATCGAAGCGGGCGGCCATGAGGGAGAGCACCTCGGCTTCGGACATGTCATTGCCGATGCGATAGGTGTCAGGAAACAGCAGCCCCTCCAACGACGCGGCCTCGGGCTGAAAACGGGAGCGCACCTGTCCCGCTGCCGCGGCGACCTGCAGCGTGTCGGCGCTGAAGCGAGGGATGGAGGCGCTGATCGAGGCGTAGATCTCATCCAACCGCAGGCCTTCGGGCACCGTGGCATCCAGATGGCCCACCGGGATCGGCCCCGCGACCAGCACGTCGAGCGCTTCCCACAAGGCCATGTCCTTCTGCACCCGGTAGCTGCCAGCACCGATCACACCCTTGCTCTTGAAGCGCAGATACTCCTGGAACAGGCGGGAGTTGGACACCACGCCGGCGTCGGCCAACACCTCAGCGATACCAGCGCTGCCCACGCCCTCGGGGATCTCCACCACCACGGTTTCGCCTGGTTCTCCGGAGGGGTTGACCTGCTGATAGGCCCACCAGACGCCGCCCAGCAGCCCGACGATCACCACCAGCTTGATCAGCAGCCCCAGCCGGAAGAACCCCGGCAACTGGGGGGCCCGCCGCGGGATGCGCACGTACTCCCGACGTCGACCGTCGAAACCGTGGAACTCCTCGTAGCCGTCATCGTGGTGCAACACCGACGGGGCGTCAGGGTAGCGATCCCGCCCGAAGTCCCCTGATCGCGTCAGCTGCTGATCATCTTGCTGCTCATGATGTGGCTGATGATCATCGGTCCCGTAACGGTCCCTGGAGTTGGCGCTGCTCATCGGGCACCATCCTGAGCTGGATGTTCGTGCGCCTGCGCCTCCACCCGGGTCAGGGCCCCCTCGCCGTCGAGGAACGCTTGCAACAGCACCGCCGCCGCGACCTGGTCCACCACCTTGCGGGCCCGGACACCGTTGAGACCCCCTTGACGGAGATGCCGTTGGGCGGTCACCGTGCTCAGCCGTTCGTCCTGGGTCAGCACCGGCACCTCCAAGGCCCGGGCCAGCTCAGCGATCTCCGCCAGCACCGCTTGCGCCGCGGGGCCCACACCCCCCGCCAGGGAGCGTGGCAAGCCGACGATCACCCGCACCGCGTCGACCTCGGCGACCAGTTCAGCGATTCGGCGATGATCCACCGACCGCTGACCGCTACGCAGGACCACGTCATATGCCGTGGCCAGCCTGCCCTGCGAATCGCACAACGCGACCCCGATGCGCTTGCTGCCCAGGTCCAGGCCCAGGCTCCGACGGTCTCCCTGACCGATTTCAGCCACCGGCCACCGGCGCCACCCGGGCGACCCGGAGCGTGTCACGGATGGACTCCAGCGCGGGATTGATGCCGGCCACGTCCTTGCCGCCGGCAGCGGCCAGTTCCTCGCCCTTGCCGCCACCGCCCTTGATCAGTGAGGACACCCCGGCGATGAGCGCGCCGGCGTTGTGCCCGGCACCGGCCCGGGCGGCCGCGACCATGGCCACCCCTCCGCCGTCCGCCTCACCACCGAGGACCACCAGATCGATTCCGGGCTTGTTGCGAATCTCGAGGGCCAGCTGGCGGTAATCATCTCGGGCCAGGCCGTCCACCCGGGCCACCACCACCCCATCGTGAGCGGCGCCGGCCAGCTCATCGGCCTGCCCGGCGGCAAGCTGGCGGCGCAGAGCCCGCAGCTCGGCCTCAAGGGCCTTGACCTGCCCGACCCGTCGCTCGGCCCCTTCGACCACCTCGTCCAGGCTGACGTTCAGCACCCCGGCGAGGGTCTTCAGCCGGTCCTCGGCGTCACGCAACCGGTGGAGGGTGCCGAAGCCGGTGACGGCCTCCACGCGGCGCATGTTGGAGCCGATCGAACCCTCCGAGACGATCTTCACCGGCCCGATGTCCCCCGTGGCCCGCACGTGGGTGCCGCCACACAACTCGATGGACGGGCCGGCCTCCAACACCCGGACCACCTCGCCGTACTTATCGCCGAAGAAGGACAACGCGCCCAGCTCCTCGGCGGAGGACTTGGTGGTCTCGAAGGACCGAACCGGATGGTTGGCCAACACCTCGGCGGCCACCAGGTCCTCGATGTGAGCCAGCTGCTCCGGGGTCACCTGGTCGTAGTGGGAGAAGTCGAAGCGCAGACGACCGGGTTCCACCAGCGATCCCTGCTGGCGGACGTGGTCCCCCAGCACGCTGCGCAGCGCCCAATGCAGCAGGTGGGTGCCGGTGTGGTTGCGGCGGATGGCGTTGCGACGATCCACCTCGATTCGGGCGGTAGCGGTCTGACCCGGGAAGATGGTGCCCTCGCGGGCGCCGACGTGGTGGGCCACAAGACCCGGCAATGCGTACCTGGTATCGGTGACGGTGACGGTGCCGGTGTCCGTGGTGATGGTCCCGGTGTCACCAACCTGGCCGCCGCCCTCGGCGTAGAACGGGGTCCGGTCCAAGAAAACGGCGTCCCCGATGACGGCCACCACGTTGGCGCTCAGCTCGCCGCTTTCGCCTCGCGCCTGGTAATCGGTCAGGCCGAAGCGGTCCAACAGTTCCTGGTAGTCGGCCTGATGCTCGCTCTGGGTGATGTCCTTGCGCGCGTCTTTGGCCCGGCGCCGCTGCTCGGCCATCTCCACCTCGAACCCCGCCACGTCCACCTCGACACCGCGCTCGGCGGTGATCTCCTGGGTGACCTCGAGCGGGAAGCCGTAGGTGTCATGCAGCTGGAACGCCACCGGCCCACCGAGGCGACCGCCAGCGGGCAACGCGGCCAACGCCTCATCGAGGATGGCGGAGCCGGTTCGCAACGTCTGACGGAAACGCTCCTCTTCCCGGGTGATGACGCCCCGCACGAAGTCATGGGTGCGTTGCAGCTCGGGGTAATCCGCACCCATCACGTCGACCACCGCATCGACCATTCGGGGCATGACCAGGTCATTCAGGCCCAGGATGTAGGCGTGGCGCACGGCCCGGCGAATGATGCGACGCAGCACGTAGCCGCGCCCGTCGTTGGAGGGGAAAACACCGTCGGAGACCAGGAACGTCATGGTGCGGGCGTGCTCAGCGAAGATCCGCAGCGAGACGTCGGTGGTCGGATCCGATCCGTAGCGCACCCCGGAGGCCTGCTGGGCCACCTCGAGCAGGGTCTTAAACTCGTCAATGTCCCACACCGAATCCACGCCCTGGAGCACGGTGAGTACCCGTTCCAAGCCGGCGCCGGTGTCGATGGAGGGTTTCGGCAGGGGGATGCGGCTGCCGTCGGGCTGACCGTCGTACTGCATGAAGACCAGGTTCCAGATCTCCACGAAGCGCTCGTCGCCACCGAAGGCCGGGCCGCCGTCAGGGCCGTGCTCGGGGCCCTTGTCCCAGAAGATCTCGCTGCAGGGACCACACGGACCGGTATCCCCGGCCTGCCAGAAGTTGTCCTTGTCCAGGCGCTGGATGCGGGACATGGGCACGCCGACCTGCTCGTGCCAGATCCTCTCCGCCTCGTCATCGCTGATATGGACCGTGACCCACAGCCGCTCGGGATCCAGGCCCAGCTTGTCGGTGAACAGTTCCCAGGCCCAGGCGATGGCGTCTTCCTTGAAGTAGTCGCCGAAGGAGAAGTTGCCGAGCATCTCGAAGAACGTCAGGTGGCGCTTGGTGCGGCCCACCTCCTCGAGATCGTTGTGCTTGCCCCCGGCACGCACGCACTTCTGCACCGTGACCGCCCGGCGGAACGGGGGGAGCTCCTCACCGATGAAGTACGGCTTGAACGGCACCATCCCGGCCACCGTGAACAAGAGAGACGGGTCGATCGGGATCAGGCTGGCCGAGGGAACGGCGGTGTGGCCCCGCTCGGTGAAGAACTCGACGAAGGCACGGCGGAGCTGATTGGCCTGCATAGACCCATCGAGCCTACCTCAGGGCCACCCCGACACCGTTCACGTCGCAACGTCCGGACCAGCCAATGCGCGGGCCCGGACCGGGCCGGAGGAGGCCGGATCAGGCGGTCACCGAAGCTTGGCCTTGAGCCGGGCCTCGGTGTCCGATCGGGCCCTGCGAGCTTCGTGGCGGGCCCCGCGCACCCGGTGACGGGCCTTGCGGGCGGCGCGCCTGGCCACCTCCGGCGGGTCCAGCCGGGCGGCGAGCGCCGCGGCCTTGCGTTTGGTCCAGCGGGAACCGCCGGTGGCCACCATCGCCCCGGCCGCCATCCACAACAGGCGTCTCAACTGCTTTGCCCCGTGCTCAATTGCCGTCTCCCCGTTGGTCGGCACCGTGGCCGTGCGGTTCGTTGGCGGGGTCCTTGGTGCCACCTCGAAGATACTCCGCCCCCCTGCGCACCCCGTTGGCCACGGCCGCGGCCTTGATCACCGGGCCGGCCACGGTGCGGTAGGTCAATCTCGAGGCCTGATCGATGACCTCGACCACCTGGCCGGCCCGTTCAAGGTGGTCCTCAGCCCGGCCCAGAGCCTGACGGGCATCTCGCAGCGTGGCTTGCAACTCCGCCACCAATGAGATGGCATCATCGTCGATGGCCCGGGCCGATCGTCGCAGCTCATGGGTAGCCCGGCGCAGGTCCCACCACAGCAGCACCATCACCGTGGTCGCCACTGAGGCGGTGATGACCGCCACCAGCGCCGCCAGTTCCGTCACCGTCACGGGCCGGCCTCCTCGAGGTCTCGCTGCTGGGGGGACGGATCGGGCCGCTTCGGATCGTCAGGGCCGGGCTTGCGCGCCGCCAGCACCGGCTCCTTTCCGTGGGGGGAGGGCCGGTAGTAGTGACCGGCCACGCCGTCGGGCCGGTATTGCTGATCAACCCAGCCCGCGGTTTCGTCATGGGGGTAGCGATAGCCGACACCGTGACCGAGTGCCGCCGCGCCGCGGTAGCTGCTGCCCCGCAGATGCGTCGGCACCCCGGGGTTTCGTTGGGACCGCACCGCCTCGGACGCCGCGCCAAGCGCTTCGGTCACCCGGTTCGACTTCGGGGCAGTGGCCAGGTACACCACCGCCTGGGCCAGGTTCAGTCCGGCCTCGGGGAGCCCCACGAACTCCACCGCCCGAGCCGCCGCATCCGCGATCAACAGGGCCATCGGATCTGCCATGCCGATGTCCTCAGATGCCAGGATGACCAGGCGACGGGCGATGAAACGAGCGTCCTCGCCGGCTTCGAGCATGTGGGCCAACCAGTACAAGCCGGCGTCCACATCGGACCCCCGGAGGGACTTGATGAAGGCGCTGGCCACGTCATGGTGCTGGTCCACGCCATACCCGATGGCCTTGGTCCCCAGCGCGTCCCGGGCATCCTGCACCGTGATCAGCGGCGCCTGATCCGCGACGGACACCTGGTTCGCGCCGCGGTGGGTGGCCAACGCCGCCGCCACCTCCAGCGCTCCCAACCCGTGGCGGGCGTCACCGTTGGCCACCTCAGCGAGATGGTCGAGGGCCTCCTCCTCGGCGCTGACCGCGAGCTCGATCAAGCCCCGCTCGAGCAGCCGGCGCACGGCCGTGGCGTCCAGGGGCTCGAGACGGAACAGCGAGGACCGTGAGAGCAGCGGCGGGTTGACCTCGAAGTAGGGGTTCTCCGTGGTGGCCCCGATGAGGATGAGCAGGCCGGACTCCACCGCCGGTAACAAGGCATCCTGCTGGGCCTTGTTGAACCGATGAACCTCGTCCAGGAACAGGATGGTTCCCCGCCCCCGCTCGCCCAGGAGGCGCTGGGCGTCAGCGATGACCTCACGAACGTCTTTCACGGTGGCCGTGACCGCCGATAGTTGCACGAAGGCCGACGATGAGGACTCCGCCACCAGGCGGGCAATGGTGGTCTTGCCGGTGCCGGGCGGACCCCACAGGATCAGGGAACTGACTCGGTCGGTGTCCACCAACGCCCGCAACGGCGCACCGGTGCCGAGCAGCGCGTCGTGGCCCACCACGTCCTCCAGGCGGTGGGGGCGGAGCCGTTCGGCCAGCGGGGCCCGGCGCTGCAAGGCCGTGGCCGCAGCAACGCCGAAGAGGTCATCGGGCCCGCCCACAGCCGTCGATCCTAGGGTCGCGGCGAGCGCCGGAGGACCGAGACGGTGTGTTGTGCCGTCTTTCGCAAGCTTGGGGGCGTGAAGGCGACAGGGATCGGTAACAATGTGAAGCCTGTGGGTACATGGGCTGGACGGGTCGGCTTCTTGTGGTTGGCGACATCGTTGCTCGTCATGTTGGTCCTCACCTCCTTTGTGTTCGTGGGCTCCCGCCGCAAGCGCCTGGCCAGCGACGCCGCCCGCTACCTGACGTTCGATTCGGCCCGAGTGGTCCCACTCACGCCTCGGGGGCGCAGCGCCGAGAGTGCCACCGGCGACGCCGCAGAACCCGCGGGAGGCGAAGGGCTGCCCGCATCGGAGCCGGTCATCCGCCACCAGGTCACCGCCAGCAGCGGAGCGCTAGACCGCTTGCTGGCCGGCGTGCAGATGCCGTGCGGGCTGGTCCGCCTCGTCATTGACGGTGAGGACGAGTCGCTGCGAATGGCCTTTCAGACCTTCGGGTTCGAGGCCCGTGAGGTTGCGGTCAGCGTGGTTGACGAGCTTGAACGCATGGGCATGGACATCGAACCGTTGTCCTACACCGAAGCCCGGGCCTTCCGCGACGGCCTGGAACTGGCGGTGTCGATCTTCACCGAGCCCAACCGGGTCATTCGCAATCGCCGCTTGGCCTTCCCCGGCGCGGACCCCAGTGGGACCGTCATCGAGTTCAGCGTGGTGTGAAACCTGCAGGAACAACCACTGCTGCAGCAGGCTTCATCAGCGGGTTTTGGGTAACAGGCGCAGGCCCAGCTCGGTGAGTTGGCGGTCATCCAGCTCGGAGGGGGCGTTGGTGAGGGGATCCAAACCGGACTGGGTTTTGGGAAAGGCGATGACCTCCCGGATGTTCTCCTCGCCGCACAGCAGCGCCACCAGCCGGTCGATGCCGAAGGCGAAACCGGCGTGGGGCGGGGCACCGTAGCGGAAGGCGTCAAGCAGGAACCCGAACTTACGCTGCTGGGCCTCGGGTCCGATGCCGAGCAGTTCGAAAATCCGCTGCTGTACGTCGCCACGGAAGATCCGCACACTGCCCGAGCCCAGCTCCCAGCCATTGAGCACCAGGTCATAGGCCTGAGATCGGGCGCCCAGGAGCACCTCCCGGGACGGGATGGGGTCCCCCGGCAGGCCCATGGCGGCCAGGTCCTCGGGGTGGGGCATGGTGAAGGGGTGGTGGGCCGGGATGGGCCCGCCGGTCTCGGGATCGATGCCCTCGAACAGCGGGAAATCGACAACCCACAGGAAGTTCAGCCCCCCCTCGTTCACGGGTGGCCGGCCCAGCTGGAGCCGCAGCAAGCCCAACACGTGCCACACCACCGGGCGTTCGTCAGCCACCAGGTACAACAGGTCCCCTGGCTGCGCGTCGGTACGGGCGGCGATGGCGGCCAACTCGCCCTCGGAAAGGAATTTGCTCACCGGGGAGTTGAGCGTGCCGCCGTCCTCCACCCGCATCCACACCAGGCCCTTGGCGCCCCACCGTTTGGCCTGCTCGGTGAGCTCGTCGAGCTGCTTGCGGGTCTTGGTGGCGCCGCCGGGCTCCCGGACGGCCTTCACGCACGGGGCCCGGAAGGCGTTGAACTCGGTGGTGGCGAACAGGTCGGTGAGCTCGATCAGCTCCAGGCCGAAGCGGACGTCAGGCTTGTCCGAACCGAAGCGCTCCTGGGCATCATGCCAGCTCAGGTCACCGAGGAACGCCGGGCGGGAGCCGGTGACCGCTTCGGCGGCGGCCAACACGGCCTCGGTGATGAACCGGCGCACGTCGTCACCCGAGACAAAGCTGGCCTCGGCGTCAAGTTGGGTGAACTCGAACTGGCGATCGGCCCGCAGATCCTCATCCCGCAGGCAACGGGCGATCTGGAAGTACCGATCGATCCCGCCGACCATGGTGAGCTGCTTGAACAGCTGTGGGGACTGCGGTAAGGCATAGAACGAGCCGGGGTTGAGCCGGCTGGGAACCACGAAATCCCGTGCTCCCTCGGGGGTGGAGGCGATCAGCATGGGCGTCTCGATCTCGAGGAAGCCCTGCTCGACCATGTTCTGGCGGATGACGTTGTTGACGTTGGCCCGGATGCGGAGATTGCGTTGCAGGCGCTCCCGACGCAGGTCCAGGTAGCGGTATCGCAGCCGTTGGCTTTCGTCCACATCGACCCGGTCCGACAAGGGGATGGGCGGAGGTTCGGCGACGGACAGCACCTCGACCCGGCACCCGGTGATCTCGACGGTGCCGGTGGCGATCTCGGTGTTCTGGTTGCCTTCGGGACGGCGGGTGACCTGACCCACAACCCGCAGCACGTACTCGTTACGCACATCCACGGAACCGTCGACCACGCACTGCACCACCCCGGTGCGGTCCCGCAGATCCACGAAAGCCAGGCTGGCCCCATGCTCCCGACGGCGAGCGACCCAACCGCACAGCTCGACCTCGCTGCCGATGTCTCCCTCGCCCACCGCGCCGCAGTAGTGCGAGCGCATCGCGGTTCGGGCGGGGTCCTGGGCGGGTACGAAGGTCTGGGCCTGCTCGATCACGGGTGGCACGCTACTGGCTGGTGACCCTGACCAGGCGCGACGTTCAGACGCCCCTGGCCAGCAGGGACTTCACCGCCCGCACCATCTCGCCCCGAGCGACGGAAATCTGTTCCCCGCCCTGACGAAGCGGGCGCAGGCCCACCGTGGACGATTCCAACTCCTGACTACCAACGATGAGCGCCACCGCCGCGCCGCTGCGATCCGCGGCCTTCATCTGAGATTTCATCGAACGCCCGTCGAATGCCCGATCGGCGCCGATGCCGGCCCGGCGAAGGGTTTCGGTGAGCACCAGGGCCTCACTACCGCCGACGGTGCAGACCACGAACACGTCCACCGCCGGGGCCGGTGGTCCGAACGTGCCCTCCGCGTCGCAGGCCAGCAGGATGCGGTCCACGCCCAGCGCGAAGCCCACACCGGCCACCGCCGGGCCACCGAGATCCGCCACCAGACCGTCGTAGCGACCGCCGCCACCGACGGCGTTCTGTGCGGCGTCGAGGGCGTCGGCGGCGAACTCGAACGTGGTGCGGGTGTAGTAGTCCAGGCCCCGCACCAACCTCGGTGCAAGCTGGTAGGGGATCTGCAGCGCATCGAGGCCGGCCCGGACCTGTTCGAAGTGGACGGCGTCCTCGTCGGAGAGATGCTCGACCATGGTGGGCGCGGCCGCCACCAGCGCGGCATCCTCGGGCCGTTTCGAGTCCAGCACCCGTAGCGGGTTCAGCTCCAGGGTCTGTCTCGACAGCGGAGACAGGCTGTCGTGGTTTGCCTCGAAGTAGCGGCGCAGCGAGTCCACGTAGGCGGCACGGCCGACGCCGTCCCCCAGGGAGTTGAGCAGCAGGCTGATCTGACGCAACCCCAGATCCTCGTAGAACGCCCAGGCCAAGGCGATGACCTCAACGTCGGCGTGAGGGTCATCGGTGCCCAGCACCTCCGCCCCGACCTGGTCAAACTGACGGTAGCGACCCTTCTGGGGGCGCTCGTAACGGAAGTTCGGGCCGGCGTACCAGGCCTTCCAAGGGGTGGACGGACGATGTTGGGCGAACATCCGACAGACCGATGCCGTCTGCTCCGGGCGAAGGGCTTGGCGGGCCTCCTCGGGCCGTTCTGCCAGCAGGAACATCTCTTTGCGAACCACGTCGGTGGACTCCCCCACCCGCAGGAACACCCCCAGATCCTCGAACATCGGCGGGATCACCGCCTGGTATCCGGCCCGGCCCGCGGCTGCCGCGAAACTGGCCACCAGCACCCGCCAGCGCTCGGACTCCGGCGCCATGATGTCCCGCGTCCCCCTGGGCGCCTGAAAGCTCTCAGCCACACGTGGAACCTAGTGTGCGCGTCAGGCCGGGCCCCGAGGGTAGGTTTGGGGCCCCGCCCGAGCGCCGCCAGGGAGGCGCCAGCCGACCGATCAGTCCACCGAGCCAAACCCGCCCGATGGGGGGAGGCGCTCTGGCGCCGCCGGGGGGCGCAGCCCCCCGTTTCAAGGAGTGGCCCCGCCCGAGCTGCGTTCTTGTTGCTCAGCTCCCTGTCGGTCGCTGAGTGTCGGCGGCTCGCTGGCGCTCGCGCGCCGACCTGGCGCCCTTCCACGAGGTGTAAGTACCGGTCCCCAGGTCTCAGTGCGGCGCCAGCGCCGCCCCTCATCTGCTCGCTGCCCACGACCGCGGCCCGGTAAGGGGTGTCAACGGCTTGCCGCGGGAAGCTTGATCTCAGGATTGGTAGTCACACACGCCGGTCAGGTTGGGCCGACCCCGGTCAGGCCAGGTTCGTAGCCTTCGGCAGTCGCGCCAGGCCGTCGCGCCAGGCCGTCGCGTCGGGCCGGGCCCCGAGGGTGGGGTTGGGGCCCCGCCCGAGCGCCGCCAGGGAGGCGCCAGCCGACCGATCAGTCCACCGAGCCAAACCCGCCCGATGGGGGGAGGCGCTCTGGCGCCGCCGGGGGGCGCAGCCCCCCGTTTCAGGGAGTGCCCCGCCCGAGCGCCGCCAGGGAGGCGCCAGCCGACCGATCAGTCCACCGAGCCAAACCCGCCCGATGGGGGGAGGCGCTCTGGCGCCGCCGGGGGGCGCAGCCCCCCGTTTCAAGCGATTACGGGGTGCGGGTCTTGGTGACGCGGCCACCGTTGCTGCTGGCGCGGCCTTCGCCACCGGGCATTATGCGCCGTACGCCATACACGCTTTCGATGTTCTGCACTGCAGCCAGGGCCGATTGCAGGTGGGAGGGGTCACCGACCTCGAAGTCGAAGCGCATGGTGGACACCCGGTCGGGCCCGGTGAGGGTCTGGCAGGCAAGGATGTTCACGTGGTAGTCGGCCAGCACGGTGGCCACGTCACGGAGCAGGCGCGTCCGGTCGATGGCTTTCAGCTCAATGGACACCAGGAACCGGCTGGCGGCTTCATCGCCCCATTCGACCTCGACCAGGCGACCGGAATGGGCGTCGGAGAGTGACACCGCGTTGGCGCAGTCCGCACGATGCACGGAAACCCCACGGCCGCGGGTGTGAAAGCCCATGATCTCGTCGCCTGGCACCGGGGTGCAGCACCGGGCCAAGCGGACCAGCACGTCCTCCATGCCCTCGACGTGAACCCCGACCGAGGGCCGGTCCCGGCTGGGCTTGGGCGGATCGAGCACCCGACCTGAGAGCTGTACTTCTTGGTCCGGTTCGGCATTTGACAACCAGCGGCGCGCCCGTGAGGCCACCAGCTTGGCCGGCAAGTTGCCCGCGCCGACCGCCCGGTACAACGCCTCGACGTCGGCGTAGCGGAGATCTTCGGCCACTTGCTGCAAAACGTCGGCCTCGATGAGCTGCTGCACCGGAAGGCCAGCGACTCGCAGCGCGGTGTTGGTTTCCTCCCGACCGTTGTCGACCTCATCGACGCGTTCCTGGGCCGCGAAGTATGCCCTGATGCTGGACTGGGCCTTGGGCGTGACCACCGTTTGCAGCCATTCCCGGGACGGGCCGGCGCTGCCGGTCTTAGCCGTGAACACCTCCACGGTCTGACCCGAATGCAGCGGGGTGTCCAGGCTGACCAGGCGACTGTCGACCTTGGCACCGATGCAGCTATGACCAACCTGGGTGTGGATGGCGTAGGCGAAATCCACCGGGGTGGCGCCCGCGGGAAGGTTGACGGCCTCGCCTTTGGGAGTGAAGACGGTCACCTCATCCTGGTCCAGGTCGACCTTGAGGGTGGCCATGAACTCGCCGGGATCGGAGATGTCCCCCTGCCAGTCCACGATCCGGTCGAGCCAGTCCATGTCACGGACCCCGGCGCCATCCGCCCCACCCGATCCGCCGGACCCGTTCGAGCCGCTGTACCCGCCCCCGGCAGCAGAGCCCTGACCGGCTTGACCGAACTTGTATCGCCAGTGCGCCGCGACCCCGAACTCCGCCCGCAGGTTCATCTCCACCGTGCGGATCTGCACCTCGAGCAGCTTCGCCTGGGGTCCGATCACGGTGGTGTGCAAGGACTGGTAATTGTTGAACTTCGGCATGGCGATGAAGTCCTTGAACCGGCCCTGCACCGGGCGCCAAGCAGCGTGGATGCAGCCCACCGCGGCGTAACAGTCCTTGACCGAGCCCACCTGGACGCGGATGCCGACCAGATCGAAGATCTCGGAGAACTCCCGACCCTTGACCACCATCTTCTCGTAGATCGACCAAAGATGTTTGGGCCGACCGTTGATCTCCGCCTCGATGCCCAGCTCAACGAGCCGTTGGCGAACCTCCTCGATGACCTGCATCAGGTAGAGCTCGCGCTCCGGGGTGCGGTTCCACACCATGGAGTCAATCTCGGCGTAGCGCTTGGGGTGCAAGGCCGCGAACGCCAGATCCTCGAGCTGTTGACGGAGGTCCTGCATGCCAAGGCGGTGGGCCAATGGCGCGTAGACGTCAAGCGTCTCCCTGGCGATGCGGTGCTGCGCCTCGGGGGGCATGGCGCCGAGGGTGCGCATGTTGTGCAGCCGGTCGGCCAGTTTGATAATGAGAACCCGCAGGTCCTTGGCCATGGCCACCAGCATCTTGCGCATGGTGGCGGCCTGCTGAGCCTCCTTGGAGGCGAACTGCACCCGGTCAAGCTTGGTGACGCCATCCACGATGGTGACCACCTCCGGCGGGAAGTCCCGTTCCAGGTCGGCGAGGGTGAGATCGGTGTCCTCCACGGCATCATGGAGCAGCGCGGCGGCGATGGTGACAGCGTCGTTGGTCTGTTCGGCCACGATCAGCGCGACCGCCAAGGGGTGGGAGATGTAGGCCTCCCCGGAACGGCGGATCTGCCCCGAATGCAGACCGGACGCCAACTCCCAGGCCTTGGTCACCAGCGCCGCCTGCCCACGGGCCTGGCGCCCCCGAAACCCGGCCACCAGCGGTTCGATCTCGGTGACCCGACTGGCGGTGTCCTTGCGCCAGGGCAGCACCCGATCGACCGTGACCATCTGCGTCTCGCCTCTTCCTGTTCTCAGCCCTGAGCGTGTTGCTCTGGGGTCGGTTTACCTCAGTACGTGATCAGCGACGCTGCCGGGGTTCCATCCAGCCGGACTCGACCGCCCAGGAAGGCCAGTTCGATGAGGAACGTGACGCCTACCACCTGCGCACCGGCGTCGCGCACCAGCCGCAACGCCGCGGCAGCGGTACCGCCGGTGGCCAGGACGTCATCCACCACCAGCACCCGTTGGCCGGGTCCCACCGCGTCGAGGTGCATCTCCAGGCTGTCCCGGCCGTACTCCAGGTCATAGGAGACGCTGGCGGAGCGGTGAGGCAACTTGCCGGGTTTGCGGACCGGTATGAAGCCAACGCCGAGGTGGTAGGCCACAGCGGCGCCGAGCACGAAACCACGGGCCTCGATGCCCACCACGCGGTCGACCGCGACCCCCGCATGGAGCGCCGCCAGATGTTCAACGGTGGCCCGCCACGCCGGCCCGTCAGCCAGCAACGGGGTGATGTCTTTGAACAAGATGCCCGGCGACGGGAAATCGGGAACGTCCCGGATCAGGGCCTGCAGGGCATCAACGGTCCACGCGACGTTCACACCAGCACCGTGAGCGCCCGGCTCTGCTGGCTGACTCATGGTCTCAACCTGAGCGTGGAGCAGGGTGGGCGCCGGAACCGGGGGTGCACGCCGTCAACGGTACCGGGAGGAGCACCCGATGGACCCAGCGGCCAAGAGCGGCGCGCTCACCGGCGTTTGGTACGGCGGGGCCGGGGCGGGTGACTGGCCGAGTAACCCGGCGGCAACTTGGGCCCGGCGGCACGAGCGGCCGCGGCGGCGACCTCCCGGCCCGGCCCATCTGGCGCGGTGCCCGAACCGGCAGGCCAATCGGTGGTGCTCGACGTTCCGGGCGTGGCGGCGGCGACGGCCCTGCGGGTGCGGCCCGGGGCGCTGCGCGAGCCGGGCTCGGCGCGGCTGTCGAGCCGCTGGCGGACCTGGCGGTATGTGGTGGTGCGTTCGTTGAGGTAAGCGACGATCGGGGTGGCCACGAAGATGGAGGAGTAGACGCCCACCACCAGGCCCACCAGGAGGGCGAAGCCGAACTCCTGCAACGTGGTGGCGCCGAAGATCAGCGAACCCACCACCAGGATGGACAGCACCGGCAGCACCGCGGTGAAGCTGGTGTTGATGGAGCGCATCAGCACCTGGTTGAGCGACAGCGACGCCATCTGGGTGTAGGTCATCCGCCCGGCCACGGACACCATCGGGGTGTTGTCCCGGATGCGGGAATACACCACCACCGTGTCGTAGAGAGAGAACCCCAAGATGGTCAGGAAGGCGATCACCGTGGCCGGGGTGACTTCGATCTGCAACAGGGCATACAGGCCGACGCTGATGATGATGTCGTGCACCACCGCCACCAGCGCACCCACCGCCATGCGCCAGTCCCGCAGCGCGAACGTGATGTAGATGGCGATGGCGATGAAGAACAGCACCAACGCCCGGATTGCCTTCTTGGAGATCTCGTCGCCCCATGAGGGACCCACGGTCGTGACCGCGATCTGATCCGAGGTGATCCCGGCGCCTTCCGCCAGCACGGCACGAACCTCAGCCACTGCGCCAGCATCGGTCTCCGCTGATTGCACCCGCAGCACGTCATCCCCGACGGTCTGGATCTTGGCGCCCTCTTCACCGAGGGGACGCAGCAGGTCGCGGGCCTCCGCGACGCTCACCTCGGAGGTGGGAACCTCCCAGGCCGTACCACCCTCGAAGTCCAAACCCAGAGCCAGGTTCTGCACCACGAGCAACACCACCGACAGCGCCACCATGACACAGGAGGCGATGAGCCCGTACCGCCACAGCCGGACGAAGTCGTAGTCGTTCTCGCCCCGGAACAGGCGACGGATGGCGTTCATGGACGGGCCTCCCTGGCAACGGGCCCCGCGACCATCGACGTTGGCGTTGGGGTTGGCGTCATGGACGGGATGCCGAATGCCTTGGGTTTGCTCGTGGCCAGACCCCAGCGGCTCATCCACAGCACCGCCGGGCGCATGAAGTAATAAGACGCCACCAGGTCCAACAGCGCCGACAGGCCCAGGAAGAGCGCGAAACCCTTCACCGGCCCCACCGTGAGGAAATAGAGCAGGCCGGCCCCGATGAGGGACACCAGGTCAGCCTTGATGATCGTGCTCATGGCCCCCCGGAAGGCCCGCTGGGAGGAGGAACGCAGCGTGCGACCGCTGGCCATGTCGTCCTTGATCTGTTCGAAGTAGACGATGTTGGAGTCGATGGAGACGCCGATGGACACGATGATGCCCACCACCCCTGACAGCGAAAGCGCCAGACCCTGCTTCTCGCCCAGGGCGGCGATGATCACCCACAGCAATCCGAAGCTGAGCCCGAGTGAGGTGAGCGCCACCAGTCCCAGGAGCCGGTAGTAGAGCAGGATGTAGACCGCCACCACCGCCAGGCCAATCAGCCCGGCGGCGATGCCGGCCCGCAGCGCGTCCCGCCCGATCGTGGCGGACACGTCCTGGCTTTGCTGGCGTTCGAACGTGACCGGCAAGGCCCCGTAGCGCAGCTTCTGGGCCAGGTCACTGGCGTCATCCTGGCTGAAGTTTCCGGTGATCACCGCTTCGTTGGTGGCGGAGAACGTGTCATTCACGGTCGGGGCGGAGATCACCACCCCGTCCAGCACCGCAGCCAACTGCCCGGTGGGGCAAACAGCCTGGTCGCTGGCGTTGAAGCAGGCGGCGGCAGCCCGGCGCCAGCCGCCCACGTTCTGCTCGCCGTCCTTGAACGTGAGGCCCACGAACCAGGCACCGTTCTGTTGGATGCTGGCGGCGGTCTTGTCAGCGACCAGAGCATCGCCGGTCACCATCGTGGGACCGAGCAGATACCGTGCGACCTCCTCGCCGGTCTCCCGGTCGATCTGAGGCAGCACCACCGTGGCCTCGTTGGTGTCCTGGTCCCGAGGTGTGATCTCCGGGACCTGACCGGGCGAGCTGGCGGTGGGGGCGGTGGTCGAGGTGTCGATGCTGATCGCGGTGGTGTCGGACGGGGCGACCGGCGTTGAGCTTGTGGCGGGAGCAACGGTGCTGGTGGTGGGAGCGCTGCTGGTGGTGGGATCGGGGGTCACGGTGGTCGTGGTGTCCTGGCGGTAGGAAGCCAGGGCGTACTCACGTGATGGCGAGCCCGACACGAGAACGGGTGCCAGCGCTTGCTGCTGGGTCGATGCCGGAGCGGCCGCCGTGGTCGATGACGCCGTCGTCGACGACGCAGTGGTCGTCGACGACGCAGTGGTCGACGACGGCGCAGTGGTCGACGACGCAGCGGTCGAGGAGCCGGTGTTTGACGACGCAGTGGTCGAGGAGGATCCGGAGTTGGCTTCGGTCAGCGCGGCCAGCGCCGCGGCGGACGGCAGGATCTGCAGGACGGGACGGAACCGCAGTTCAGCGGTGGAGCCGACGAGCTCCAGGGCCCGCTCCCGGTCCTTCACGCCGGGCAGCTGCACCACCACGTTGCCGCCTTGCACGGTGATGTCCGGCTCGGCCACGCCGATGGCGTCGACGCGGTTGCGGATGATGGCCACCGCCTCGTTGAGCTGGCCCTCATCGGTGGCCGTGGTGGGCCGCAAGACCACCGCCACCCCGCCCTGCAGGTCAAGGCCCAGCAATGGGCTCCAACCCGCAATCAGCACCCCTCCCACCAGGGCGAGGACCACGACGACGAAAGCGATGACAGAGGACAGGGGTGAGCGACGCACGCGACCGATCTTTGAAGTGGGCTAGTTCTTGTTCTTCTCGGCCGCGCCGAGGTCCTCGGAGGAGTCGACGTCGATGATCTCGTCATCCACATCGCCCTTCAGGGGGAGCTCCGCCTTGTCCGGCCTGCCGAACCTGGCGAGCCTGCCGGTGAGCTTGGCCGAACCATCAGCGGAAAGTGAGCCGCCGGTGGAGGCACCGCTGGCGGTAGAGGTGGGGGCGTTGGCCCTGAACACCCGATCCGCGATGGCACGGCGAGCCACCTTGATCTCGATGTCAGGGGCGATCTCGAGGTACACGACCTCCCCGTCGACCTCGGTGACACCGCCATAGATGCCACCGCCGGTCACGACCTCATCGCCGGGACCGATGGTGCCGAGCAGGTCCTGTTGGGCCCGCTGCTTCTTGCGCTGCGGCATGATCAGAAACACGTACATGACCGCGAACAGGGCCAGCGGTAAGAGAAGCTCCATAGACCGATTCAGGCTAGCCCCCGACCAGGTCCGTTACGCGGTATACCCCGGCGGCTGAATGGGTGGATCCTCAGCTCCAGACGTCGAGCACCTCACGCCGGAAGGTCCCGAACGATCCGTTCAACACCGCCGCCCGGGCCCGTCCCATGAGACGGTCGAGCCACCAAAGGTTGTGCAGCGTCAAGATGCGCATGGCGGTCATCTCCCCGGCCATCAGCAGGTGGCGTAGGTAGGCCCGGGAATATCGCTGAGTCAGGGGACACGCCCCGGTGGGATCGAGCGGGCTGTCGTCGCTGGCGAACCGGGCGTTGCGCAGGTTCATCCGCCCGGCGTCGGTGAGCACAGTCCCATGACGGGCCAGACGGGTGGGCAGGACGCAGTCGAACAGGTCGATGCCGTTGGCGACGCCCTCGACGAGTCCTGCCGGATCACCGACACCCATGAGGTAGCGGGGCTGGTCCGCAGGCAGCTCGGCGGCCGCGGCGGCGATGGCGGGCACCATCAGCGCCCGGGGTTCGCCCACCGACAGTCCACCCAGGGCATAACCATCGAAGCCGATGCTGGTGATGGCCCTGGCGCTGACCCGACGCAGGTCCACGTCGACGCCCCCCTGCACGATGCCGAACTGGCACTGATGGGCCGGCTGGGCGTCGCCCAACTCCAGAAATGCCCTCCGGGACCGGGCGGCCCAGCGGTGGGTGCGTTCAGTGGCGTCACGGATCACCTCCGGCGGTGCGGGCAGGCCGGGGCACACGTCCAGCGCCATTTGGATGTCGGCGCCGAGCAGCGCCTGCACCTGCGCCGCCAGCTCCGGGCTGAGATCGTGATAGGACCCGTCGTAGGTGGAGCGGAACCGGGCGCCGTCCTCGCTGACCTTGGGGCCCAACGAGAAGATCTGGAAGCCACCAGAATCGGTCAACAGATGACCGGACCAGCTCATGAAGCCGTGCAACCCACCCCGGTCAGCCACCGCCTCTGCGCCCGGGCGCAGCATCAGGTGGTAGGTGTTGCCTAGCACGATCTGCGCACCTAGCCGTTCCAGGTCCTCGCTGTCGAGCGTGCGAACCGCGCCCCTGGTGCCGACCGGCATGAACAGCGGCGTCCGCAGCTGACCCCGGGGAGTGGTCACGGTGGTGGCCCGGGCCGCTCCACACGTTCCGTCGATAATGGCCCGCACAGCTGCTCAGTATGCCTGGGTGGCACCCGCCACCACCCCCTCCCGCCGGTGGAGTAGGTCAGACGGAGCGGGTCGAAAGAAAGAGCGGGTCGAAAGGCGTCGTCAGAGGGGGGCACTGCGTCGCAGCAGCATGGCGTCGCCGAAGGACAGGAATCGGTAGCCGTTCTCGAAGGCGTCCCGATAGAGGTCCCGCCAGCGTTCACCGATGAACGCGTCCACCAGCACCAGCAGGCTCGAGCGGGGCACGTGAAAGTTGGTCAACAGCGCGTCCACAACCTCGAAGCGGTACGGCCGACGGATGAACAGGCGGCTGCGTCCCTGCGCCTCCCCGGTCGCGGCCCAGGTCTCCAAAGCCCTCATGACCGTGGTGCCAACGGCGATGATCTTGCCGCCGGCAGCCCTGGTGGTGGCGATGGCGACGAGGGTTTCGGGTGGGATCCGATAGGCCTCCTCGTGCATCACATGGTCCTCCACCCGATCGGTGGTGATGGGCCGGAACGTGCCCAGGCCCACCACCAGATCCACCTCGGCCCGCTGCACGCCCCGGGCGGAGAGGGAACCCAGTACCGCCTCCGACAAGTGCAGCCCAGCGGTTGGTGCCGCCACCGATGCCGCCCGCTTGGCGAAGACGGTCTGGTAGCGCTCCGGATCGGCCAGGGGCGCAGTGATATACGGGGGCAACGGCACCTGCCCGTGGGCCGCCAGCACCTCCGGCACCGGGCGTGACCCTTCGAACCTGACCTCCCAACGACCCTCACCGAGCGCTGCCATGAGGGTCACGCCATCACCCGTCGACGCGAAGTGCAGTGTTTCTCCGGGCCGCAGCCGACGCGACGGGCGGGCCAGCGCCTGCCAGGTCCGGGGCGCGAGCTGCTCGAGCAGCAGCACCTCGACCCTCCCGCCGCTGGCACGAAGCAGCGGGAGGCGGGCCGGGATGACCCTGCTGTCGTTGACCACCAGCAGGTCACCGGGATCAAGCAATGCTGCCAACGCTGCGATCGTGCCGTGAGTCGGAGACCGGGCCGGGCCGCGGTCGATCAGCAGTCGTGCCGCGTCACGGGGTTCGATCGGAAGCTGGGCGATCCGATCCTCCGGTAGCTCGTATTCGAACGATTCGGTGTCCATCAGCGGGCATAACCCACGCAACTCGGCCGAATCACCACTATCTGCGTTCGAATGGCGACGGGCGGTCAACTTCCGACCCCCTGGAGTGAGGAAAAGTGTGCATGACCCCCACGAAACAGATGGAGAACGGGTTACGATTCCGTTACTGAACCACGGCGGACTACCCAGGAGTTTTCGAGGCGTGCAGCGGACAGCGGCCCGAACAAGGACCATAGGCCCATGCGGGCAAGCAAGTCAGATGCCGACGGCGTCGGTCACTATGCGACGAAGAAAACATCCAATTCGCTCCATCCTTGCATCGGTCGCCGCGGTTTTGCTCTTGAGCAGCCTCTTCTGGGGCTCGGAGGGCAACGCCGGCGCCGGCGTGCACCCCGAGCTCGAGAGCGACAGTGTTTGGCTCATCAATCAGACCCGCGGCCCGGTGGGGCTGTGGCCGGTGGGCCAGGATCCCTGGTTGACCATCCTGGCCCGCGTCCACGCTGACCGCTTGGCCACCCACAACTCCCTGTACCACCAGGACCTGTCCGTGCCACTCAGCTGGGGCTGGAACTGGGTCGGCGAGAACGTGGCCTATTCCTCGGTGGGCCTGATCGATGCCCATCGGGCCCTTGAGCGCTCCCCGGCCCACCTGGCCAACATGCGCCAACCTGAGGCCTTCGCGGCCGGCACCGGCCTCGCCTTCGGACACGGCCGTCTCTTCCTGGTCCAGATCGTGGCGTTCTGAAACGGCTGCGCCCCCCGGCGGCGCCAGAGCGCCTCCCCCCATCGGGCGGGTTTGGCTCGGTGGACTGATCGGTCGGCTGGCGCCTCCCTGACGGCCCTCGGGCGGGGCACTCCCTGAAACGGGGGGCTGCGCCCCCCGGCGGCGCCAGAGCGCCTCCCCCCATCGGGCGGGTTTGGCTCGGTGGACTGATCGGTCGGCTGGCGCCTCCCTGGCGGCGCTCGGGCGGGGCACTCCCTGAAACGGGGGGCTGCGCCCCCCGGCGGCGCCAGAGCGCCTCCCCCCATCGGGCGGGTTTGGCTCGGTGGACTGATCGGTCGGCTGGCGCCTCCCTGGCGGCGCTCGGGCGGGGCCCCAACCCCACCCTCGGGGCCCGGCCCGACGCGACGGCCTGGCGCGACGGCCTGGCGCGACTGCCGAAGGCTACGAACCTGGCCTGACCGGGGTCGGCCCAACCTGACCGGCGTGTGTGACTACCAATCCTGAGATCAAGCTTCCCGCGGCAAGCCGTTGACACCCCTTACCGGGCCGCGGTCGTGGGCAGCGAGCAGATGAGGGGCGGCGCTGGCGCCGCACTGAGACCTGGGGACCGGTACTTACACCTCGTGGAAGGGCGCCAGGTCGGCGCGCGAGCGCCAGCGAGCCGCCGACACTCAGCGACCGACAGGGAGCTGAGCAACAAGAACGCAGCTCGGGCGGGGCCACCCCTTGAAACGGGGGGCTGCGCCCCCCGGCGGCGCCAGAGCGCCTCCCCCCATCGGGCGGGTTTGGCTCGGTGGACTGATCGGTCGGCTGGCGCCTCCCTGGCGGCGCTCGGGCGGGGCCCCAACCCCACCCTCGGGGCCCGGCCCGACGCGACGGCCTGGCGCGACTGCCGAAGCTACGAACCTGGCCTGACCGGGGCCGGGCAAGACCTGACGGCCTCGTCGAGCCCCGGGAACTGGTCTGCAGCGCAGGACCCGCGGGTGCTCATTCGTAGTGCAACGCGTCGGTGATGTTGAGCCGTACCGAGTTTCTTGCTGGGATGGCGATGACGGCGATCACGGCGGCAACGCATGCGATTGGTACAGCGATGAGTTGCCAGAATGGTGGTAGCACGGCGAGTTCGGTGTCGCCGTTGACTATTTGGTAGACGCCGAGGAACATCGTGATGCCGAGGGGGATCCCGATGAGGGAGGCGGCGAGGCCTACCAGCCCGTCGGAGCAGAACACGTTGCGCTGGACCTGCGCCGGCGTGAGGCCGATGGCGCGGGTGACTGCTATGTCGCGTCGGCGTCGGCGCAGCGACACGATCGCCGTAGCGAGCAGGTTGACCACGGCAACCGCGACGAGGACGGCGTTAAAGCCGTGCACGATCGGGCGGAGTTGTTCGCGGGTCGAGTCGCTGATCGGCACGGGGTCGGGTTGGCTGGGGGCGAGACCCTCGGCGGTCGGATCTCTCGGTCGGGTCTGTTGCGCCTGTTGCTCGACTGTGTCCTCGTGTTTGACGGTCGCTTCGAAGGCAAGTCCCGCGACGAGCGATGCGACCGTCAACGCCAGCGCGGCGGTCGTGGCGATGGAACGGGCGGGTCGAGCAAGGATCTGTTTCACGGCCAGCGTCGACGGGATCGGTGAGCGCAGCGGAACCCGACGCGCCACACGGTTCGTCGCGGCCACGTCCGTACGGGCGCTGAGCGAGCGCAACACACCGGCCCGGGCGAGCCGCAACGTCGGCACGATGGCAGCGACGAGGACCACCGCGAGCACGATCACGGCGGTGAGCACGATTCTGGAGCCCGACACGGTGACGGGCACGGTCCCGAGCAGTTCGCTTGATTTGCGCACGATGAGTGGTGTGATCCAACTCCCGAGAACCGCGCCGACGACGGCGGCGGACGCAGCCAGCAGGCACAACTCGACCGCGACAACGACGGTGATGAGCATCGGGGTAAATCCGACGGCTTTGAGCAGACCGAGTTCGGCCGTCCGATCGAGGACCCGGGCGCTGATCAAGGTGGCAAGAACGAGCCCGACGGCAAGCAGAAGCGTCATGGCGAAGGTGCGCAGAACGATCGTGCTGGTGTGGTGCCTTTCGGAAGCGTCGGCGAGGCGGTTGTCGAAGGTCCGGACGAACACCCCCCTTGAGAGCACGCCGAACGCCTGACGGGCAACAGCGGACGCCTGGGAAACATCGTCGAGGCGTACTGCCTGCATCCAGGAGAGTCGGTTCGCGTCGGGTTGGATGCGGTTGATGTCCGCCGATCGGAGGTATCCCTCGCCGGGCTGGTTGTCGGGGTAGGGCGCCTCACGGGCGAGGATTGACAGACCCACGATGTGCGCGGTGAGCGAGCCGTTCACGGTCTTGAGGGCGACGGTGTCACCGACCTGCACGTCGATGGCACGGGCGAAGCTCCGCTCCAGGACCACTTCACCGTCGCTGCGGAGCCAACGGCCGTCGGTGATCACGGGCCGCTCGACCGCGGGTGGTTCGTCCGCGCCGATCGCTCGTAGCCCGAACGTGGAAGAGCCCACGGTCATGGATGTGACAACGATTGGCGACGGGCCCGCAGCGACGCTGACACCATCGAGCGTGGCGAGCGCTTCGACGTCGCGTGACGAACCGAACGCGAGCAGGTGGGCGCCGTTGGTGGCGTCGAAGGTGTCCTGCCACGGTCGTTGGGCGACATCGCGAAGCTGCAACGACAACATCAGCGCGGCGGCTGCGACCGTGATCAGCAGGAACGTCAGAAGCGTGCCCAACCAGCGCGTCCGCCAACCCGACAAACCCAGCTTGAAGATCATCGCGGTCACGACAAGTTCCCGAATGACAACAAGTCGCTGACCGGCCGGGCGTCGGACACAATCATGTCGTCGGCGACCAGCCCATCACGCACACTGATCACCCGGTCCGCCGTTGCCGCGACCCGCGGGTCGTGGGTGACCAGCAGCAACGCGTGGCCATCGGCGCAGGCTTCACGGAGCAGCGCCAAGACATCGCGGGCGCTGCCCGAATCGAGGTTGCCGGTCGGCTCATCAGCGAGCAGGACCGCGGGCCGGTTGGCCACCGCCCGAGCGATCGCCACGCGTTGCTGCTCACCGCCGGACATCTGCCCCGGGGCGAGATGAGCCCGCCCGGCGAGACCCATCCGCTCCACCAGCTCGTCCCGGCGCGTCGCCGCATCGGCCCGGGAGCCACCCGCAAGCAGGACTGGGAGCTCAATGTTCTCCGCTGCTGTCAGGGTCGGGACAAGGTTGAAGAACTGGAACACGAACCCCACCTCGTATCGACGAAGCCGCGCGAGTTTGGTCTCCGACAACTGGTCGATGCGTTGGCCCTGCCACGTCACCTCACCGGCGCTGGGGCGGTCCAGCCCACCGAGGAGGTGCAACATGGTGGACTTCCCGCATCCCGACGGGCCCATCACCGCCACGAACTCCCCACGACACACCGCGACATCGACTCCTCGCAGCGCCAACACGTCGATACCGCCGGAATGGAACGTCTTGGCCAGACCGCGACCTTCGATCATCGTGTCGTTCATGGTGCCTCCTTGGGGATGAGTCGTTGCGCGCAGAGATCGATCCACTTGAGGTCGGCCTCGACGTGAAGCTGCGCTCCTTCCACCAGCAACGCCCCAACCGGGTCTTCGGCCACATCGCGGGCCAACGCATCGAGATCCCGCAGCGATTGCAGGTACTCGCGGCGTTGACCGTCGATCAGCCGAGCGGCCACGGTGGCGGACCGCGACCCGATCAGCACCAGCTTCATGAAGAACTCGTCCTTCAAACGCGTGCTCGCCACCGGGGTGTCGATCCACGTCTCAAGTTCGGACCGGCCGGCGTCGGTCAGCGCGTACTCCCGCTTGTTGCGTGTATCACCCGGAACGTCGACGCCGACGATCAAGCCGTCGCGCTCCAACCGCTGCAGCGTCGTGTAAATCTGACCCGGGTTGATCACCGGCAGCAGCGAACCGAAGCACTGCACAAGAGTGCCGCGCAGTTCGTATCCGTGACGAGGGCCTTCGGCCAAGAGAGCGAGGAGAATGTTCCGCATAGTCACCCGATACCTGTATCGAGTATCTATGCGGTGGAGGACGAAGTCAAGCGCCATCCCACGTTCGCGTCACCACCCGAGGTTGACGCCCACCCTGGCCCCGTCAAAAGAGACTTGGTCCCAGCGGGGTCGGATCTTCGGGGGCGGTGAGGCCCAGATGGTGCCAGGCGGCAGGGGTGGCAAGGCGGCCTCGGGGGGTGCGGATGAGCAGGCCACATTGGATGAGGAACGGCTCGTAGACGTCTTCGACGGTTTCGGTGGGTTCGGCCACGCTGATGGCCAGGGTGCCGAGCCCGACCGGACCGCCCCGGAAGCGTCGGCAGAGCGCGTCGAGGATGGCCCGATCCACCTTGTCGAGACCCAATTCGTCCACGCCGAAGAGGGCCAAACCGGCCTTGGCGACATCGAGGTCGATGAAGCCGCTGGCCCGCACTTCGGCGAAGTCCCGAACCCGGCGCAGCAGGCGGTTGGCGATGCGGGGTGTGCCGCGGGCCCGGCGGGCGATCTCATGGGCCCCGTCGGCTGCCACCGCGATGCCGAAGATTTCTGCCGCCCGGGTCACGATGGCCTGCAGCTCGGCGTCGTTGTAGAAGTCCAGCCGGGCCACGTGGCCGAAGCGATCCCGCAACGGCCCGGTGATCAATCCGGTGCGGGTGGTGGCACCGATCAGCGTGAAGCGGGGCAACTCCAACCGCAGGGTGCGCGCCGCGGGGCCCTTGCCCAACATGATGTCCAGCTGGAAATCCTCCATTGCCGGGTACAGGACCTCCTCTACGGGGCGGGCCAGGCGGTGGATCTCATCGATGAACAACACGTCGCCCGGTTCCAGCTTGGACAGCACCGCGGCCACGTCGCCCTGACGTTCGAAGGCCGGCCCCGACGTGACGTGCAGGGTCACCCCGCATTCGGCGGCCACGATGCCGGCCAGGGTGGTCTTGCCCAGCCCCGGGGGCCCGGCGAACAACAGGTGGTCCACGGCCTGACCCCGCTTTCGGGCCGCCTCCAGCATCACCTGCAGGTGTTCCCGCAGCTCGGACTGACCCACGAAGTCCGCCAGCAGCTTGGGCCGCAAGGTTTGCTCGGCGGGCTCGTCGTCAACTCCGGCGAGGGGATCGAGGAACTCGTCCCGCACCCTCAGCGCCCTCCCGCGAGGCGCCGCAATGCCGCCCGCAGCAGGGCCGCCTCCTGATCCTCCGCGGCACCAGGACCAGAACCAGCACTCGAACCGCCGGCGGCCTCAGCATCGGGTCCGCGCTCGTCTTCTTCACTGCCGACCAGCGCGGGATCTTGCGCTGCCACAGCATCGAGGGCGCCGCGGATCTCGTCGGGCCCGTAGCCCAGCTCGGCCAGGGCCTGGCGGACCACGGCCCGAGGGGAGCCGGATCCGCCGCCGAGCCCCGAACGTCCCGCGCCCGCTGCACCACCCCTGGGGCCGATCACACCCGCCGCCGAAAGCGCGTCGACGTCGAGTTTGGCCCGCAACTCGACCAGCAGGCGGGCCGCGGTCTTCTTGCCGACGCCGGGCACAAGGCACAGCGCGTTGATGTCACCGTCAGCAAGGATCTGGATCAGCTGGTCAGGCGCGTGCACTGACAGCACTGCCATGGCCAACGCCGGCCCGACCCCGTGGGCCGAGATGAGGCTCTCGAAGCAATCACGCTCCGTGGCGGAAACGAACCCGTAGAGGGACTGGTGGTCTTCCCGGATGTGGTGATGCACGTACAGGAACACCGGGGCTCCGGTGCTGCCCAGCCGCGAGAGCGCGGTACCGCCCAGCTGCACCCGCCAACCGACCCCGGCCACCTCGATGAGGGCGTCGCTCCCCCGCCGCTCGAGCAGGCATCCCCGCAACGAACCGATCACGTGCCGGCCATTCGTGACGTCGGTGCCGTCCGTTGCGAGCGTTCGGCAGCGGCCAGCAGGCTGGCGTGGGAGAGGTGACACAGGGCTACCGCAGCGGCGTCGGCCGCGTCTGGCGGGCGGGGCGGGGCGGCGAGGCCCAAGATGGTGGCCACCATGTGACCGACCTGGTCCTTGGTGGCCGCTCCGTAGCCCACGACTGCGTCTTTGACCTGATTTGGTGAGTACTCGGTGACTGGCACCCCGCGACGGGCGGCCTCCACCATCGCCAAGCCCGACACCTGGCCCACCGACATGGCGGTGCGGGTGTTGACCTGGAACAGCACCCGTTCCAGCGCCAACGCGTCGGGCCGGTACTCGTTGAAGAGTTGGGCCAGCTCGCCAGCCAACTCTGCCAGCCGCTCCGGCAGGGGCTGGGACGGCGGAGTGGTCAACACCCCGATGGCCACCGCCCGGTGCTTGGACCCGACCCGCTCGATGACGCTGTACCCGCAGCGGGACACCCCAGGATCAACGCCCAATACGAACACCTGTGCGATCGTACCGGCCCCGCCTGGTCCCGTGGCGGATGGTCACACTGCGGCGGAAACAGTTCGATCGCCGCCGCCCGATCTGCCGAGGGGTCAGGCGTCGACGGACTGCAGGATCTCGTCGGGGATGTCAAAGTTGGCGTACACATCCTGGATGTCGTCGTGGTCGTCGAGGGCGTCGATCAGGCGCAAGACCCGCTGCGCAGATGCCACCGTGCTGAGAGCCACGGTGGTCTTGGGCAGAAACGTGACATCGGCGGAGGTGTAGGTGATGCCGGCCCCGTCCAGCGCGGTGCGAAGTTCGGTGAGCGCTGACGGTTCGCAGGTCACCCGCCACTGATCGCCCTCGTCGACGATGTCCTCGGCGCCGTTGTCCAGTGCCACCAGCATCAGATCGTCCTCGCCCACGCTGCGGGCCACGGTGATGACCCCTCGGCGTTCGAACTGCCAGGCCACCGCCCCCGGTTCGGCGATGGAGCCGCCGTTTTTGGAGAACAGGTGGCGGACATCGGCGGAGGTGCGGTTGCGGTTGTCGGTCAGCGCCTCCACGAACACCGCCACCCCGTCAGCGGCGTAGCCCTCGTAGGTGGCGGATTCGTAGTGGACCCCTTCGAGGTCACCGGTGGCGCGCTTGATGGCCCGGTCGATGGTGTCGTTGGGGACCGAGGCGCCCTTGGCCTTGTCGACCATGGTGCGCAGCGTGGGGTTGGCGTCCACGTCTCCCCCGCCACCACGGGCGGCCACCTCCACCTGGCGGATCAGCTTGGCCCACAGCTTGGCCCGGGCCTTGTCCGCGGCGCCCTTCTTGTGCTTGATGGTGGCCCATTTCGAGTGGCCGGACATGTCAACCAACCTCCTGGAGGAACTGCTCGTGCAACCGGTGGTCGCCGCTGAGCTCGGGATGGAACGAGGCCACGGTGATTCGACCTTGCCGGGCCAGCACCGGGACCTCCTGGTGGGTGGCCAGCACCTCCACCTCGGGCCCGACGGTGGTCACCTTCGGGGCCCGGATGAACACCGCGTGGAACGGCGGACCGGCCAGGCCGGTGACGGTGAGGTCGGTCTCGAAGCTGTCGAGCTGGCGGCCATAGCCGTTGCGCTGGACGGCGATGTCGATGGCACCCAGCGTGCACTGGTCAGCCCGACCGTCGGTCACGGTACGGGCCAGCAAGATCATGCCGGCGCAGGTGCCGAACACCGCCAGCCCCGCCGAGAGGGCGTCGCGCAGCGGCGGCAGCAAACCTGAGGTGATCAACAGCCGGGACATGGTGGTGGACTCGCCACCGGGCATGACCAGAGCCTGCAGGCCGCGGAGCTCTTGCGGTATACGGACTTCCCGGGCCTCAACGCCCAGCGAGGCGAACACCGCGGTGTGCGCCGCGAAGGCGCCCTGCAAGGCCAGCACACCGACCTGCACCTGGGGGCCTCGCTTCAGCCAGCACGACGCACAGCGTACCGAGCCCGCCACCGCGACAAGAACCGCCCGGTTCCCGCCGAACACCACCGCCAGGCGCGAGGATGGGGTATCTCCCACGGCGTCCGCCGCTCGATAGACAAGGCGACACGAAGTCGACACGTCATCGGCTCACGGCGAACATGAGTGGATCGGCGAACATCAGTGAACAGTGAAACGGAGCGAGGGTGAGCGACACTCCCATGGGAGAAGGCTGGTGGCGGGCGTCTGACGGGCGCTGGTACCCACCGCAAAACATCCCGCCCCAACCCGTCGGGCCTCCTCAACCTGCCCAGCCCCCAGCCGCAGGCGCCTGGGGACCCTCGCCCGGGGCGCCAATGGACCGCCCAAGCGGCCCTCCGATCGGCCCTCCGGGGGGTGGACCGGTCGGACCGGGGCTCGCCGGTCCACCGCCCGGCGGTCCGCCCACGGGAGGTCCATTGGGGCCACCGCCGGGCACCTACCCCCCGGCCCAACCGGCGTTCGGGGCCCCGGCGCCGCCAACCATGGCGGTGCCGGCGCCCGGCCCCGCCAGCGGTTCGAGACGTTCCTCAAAGCGCAAGGCGATCGTCGGTGTGCTCGCGGTGGTGGCCCTGGTGGCAGCCGGGCTGGTGGCGTTCGCGGTGTTCGGCAAGGACTCGGCGTCCGCCGCGGTCGTCAGCCTGGAGGCCCTCGGTGCCCCCGGCCCCGATCCCTACACCGCCCCGGTGGCGCCAAAGCCGTCCGCCAGGCTGGCCGACTTCGCCCAAAAGGGCGCGCCCCCGCGGCAGAGCCCACGCTGGCGGCGGCGGGCAAGTCCGGCTATCGGACCGCCCAGGGCACGGTGGCGGGCATTTACGGCGGGACCCTCGATGAGACGGCCTGCGACGGTTCCCAGCTGGTCTCCTTCCTCGAAGCGGAGCCTCGCAAGGCCACCGCCTGGGCATCGGTCATCGACATCGAGCCGACCGACATCGCGCCGTACGTGGCCGGGCTCACCCCGGCCAATCTCGCGGTGGACACCCGGGTCATCAACTTCAGCTTCGCCAACGGGGCCTCGGTGCCACGCCACGCGGTTCTGCAACGGGGCAACGCGGTCATGGTGGACCCCCGCGGCGTTCCCAGGGTCAACTGCTATTCGGGCAACCCGCTCAAGGAGCCGACCGCGGTTGAGGGCGAAGAATCCTTCAGCGGATCGCGCTGGCCGGCGTTCGATGCGGGAGCAGTGGTGGTCATCCAGCCCGCCGAGGAAGCAGTCGAGGAGTTCCAGCTGGTGGACATCGAGACCGGCGAGACGTTCACCCGTCCCGTCGGGGATAGCGCACCGACGTCGGTCACCACCACCGCTACAACGGTGAAGGACGATTCGACCAACGTCGAGCTGACACCGGCCGGGCCCATCAAGGCCGGCGAGGTTTACAAGGCTCAGGTGAGTCAGGCGAATCCGCAAGCCCGCTACACGATCGACGTGCCCGACGGCGCGGTGATCGCGCTGCGTGTCGCCAACAGTCGTGGCAGTAAGGCCGGGGTGTACGTGGAGATCACGGCGGGCGGCGAACGGCTCGAGGCCCTGCGGGTGGCTCCCAACGCCGAGGAGGAACGGGAGTATGTCCGCAGCAGCGAGGACGGGGGCGAGTACGAGCTGATGTTCACGGAGGGGCCGGCGTCCTTCGAGTTCGAAGTCGGCGTCGAGGTTCAAGACGACGCGGGTCAGAGCAAAGATGCTGGTGATGATGCCGCCGGCGCCCTTGAGGTTGCCGCGGGCACCGAGGTCACCGGCCGAATCGGTGGCCGCGACCAGATGGATCGCTACACCGTGAAGTTGCAGGCCGGCTCGGAGCTGCGCATCACCAGCCAGACCGATCGCACCGCCACCGCCGGCGCTTACTTCCTGGTCCAGATCGCAGGGAGCAACATCACTTCGAAACGGGTCGGTCCCGGCGGCAACGAGGAGTTCACGGTGTTGCTCGGCCCCGACGATGACGACCTTCTCGACATCCTGGTCTCGGAGGGACCGGCCCTTTACTCCTTCACGGTCGAACTGGCACCTCAGCGTGACGGAGGCCAGGCGGGCGACGCCGGCAACGCGTTGGCCCAACCCAGGGTGCTCAGCTCCCTCAGCGACCTCGCCGGAACGATCGGCGGACGGGACGTCACGGACTACTACGTCTTTACCGCACCTGCCGCCGAGCTGCAGCTCACCGTGAACATCGCTGCCACCAGTGGGGGCGCGCCGTACTTCCTGGTCCAGGGCCCCGACGGTGGCAACGTTGCCTCCGAGCGGGTCGCACCTGGTGCCAGCCAGTCCATCCCGTTCAAGGCGCTGGCTGGTCAGCAATACCGGATCATCGTGAGCGAGGGTCCGGCCAGCTACGTGTTCTCGGTCAGCGGTTAGAAGCAGCCCACGACGCCGCTACGGTGCGAGGCATGGAACGGCTCCGGGAACTGTTGACCGCGGCGCTTCCGGGTTACGAGATCGGCCAGGAGATCGGGCGCGGTGGTCTCGGTGTCGTGTACCAGGGGCGGCATCGGGGTCTGGGCCGCGCCGTTGCCATCAAGCTGCTGTCAAGCTCGGTGGCGGCTGACGCCGGGCTGCGGGAGCGGTTCATCTTCGAGGCCCGGTTGGTGGCCGCGCTCGATCATCCGCACATCGTGCCGGTGTACGACTTCGTGGAACACGGGGGGCTCTGCGTCATCGTCATGGAGTTCTGTGGCGGTGGCACGCTCTGGTCCCGTTTCCAGACCCGGGGGCTGCGCACCGACGAGGCCGTGGCGGTGGTGTTGGCCGCCGCCGTCGGCCTGCACCACGCCCACAGCAACGGTGTGTTGCACCGGGACGTGAAACCCGAGAACATCCTCTTTTCCGGGGCGGGCACGGTGAAGATCGCCGATTTCGGGATCGCCAAGAGCCTCGCCGGGGACGCCGGGCAGCGCACGGCGACGGGTTCGCTCATCGGCACGCCGGCCTACATGGCACCGGAGCAGGTCACGGGGGATCAACTCTCACCCGCCACCGACGTGTACTCCCTCGGTGTGGTCCTCTACGAGCTGCTGACCGGGCAGCGGCCCTACCGGGATGTCAGCGAGCCGATGGCGCAGCTCTTCCAGCATGTGCACGAAGATCCGCGTCCGATGGTCGAGGTGTTCCCTGGCGTGCCGGCGCAGCTCGAAGCGGTCACCCGACGGGCATTGGCCAAGGCCCCGGAGGACAGACCGGCCTCGGCCGAACAGTTCGCGGTGGAGTTGGCCGAAGCCACCACCGCCATGTTCGGCGTCGGCTGGTTGGCCAACAGTGGCACGCCGGTGATGAGCGCCTCGTCCGTGATCGGCGCCACCGAACGGATCAGGGGTCCGTTGTTCGGCACCGCGGCCGCCGGCTCCGCTACTGGCTCCGCGCCGGGTGAATGGTCTGGCACCCCGCCCGCCGCTTTCGCCACCCCCGACCCGGAGATGTTCTCGGTGTTGTCGGGTCCGGCCGGGGCCACCAACCAACCGACCAGCAAGAGGTCCCGACGAGGACGGGCGGCCATCATCGCGGTCGCCACGCTCAGCCTGGTGACTGCACTGCTGCTGGTGTTGCGCCCCTTCGACAGCGCTGACACCGGACCGGACCAAGCCAAGGGCGCTGCTACCACCTCTTCGAGTGCGTCAGGGTCCTCGACTTCGCTGGTGTCCGACGAGATCACCGCACGCGAGTTCGATCAGTTCCGCTCCCGTTGCACCGTCTACGGCGTGAGTGAGCAGCGCTGCCGTTGTGCCGCGGACCGCAGCGTGAAGGCGCTCACCCCGGCTCAGTTCCGCGCCAACCTGACCGTGATGGCCGACGGTCAGGTCACCCGAGAGGTCGAGTCCATCCTGCGTGCCTGCGAGCAGGCCGGCTCCTAACCCGGTGACGGACCCGGGTCGGGTGGGGTTCACCAGCCGCGGTCGGCCAGCCTGGTGGTGATCTGGTCCATGCCGATGCCGGTCATGGGTTCGCCCAGGCCCCGGCTGACCTTGGCCAGGATGTGCGGATCACGGAAATGGGTGGTGGCCTCGACGATGGCCTTGGCCCGCTTCTCCGGCTCGGAAGACTTGAAGATGCCCGAGCCGACGAACACCGATTCGGCGCCCAGCTGCATGGCCAGCGCGGCGTCCGCGGGGGTGGCGATGCCACCGGCGCAGAACATGGGCACCGGCAGCCAACCGGTACGGGCCACCTCTTGCACCAGCGGCAACGGGGCCTGCAGGCGTTTGGCCCAGTCGAACAACTCAGCGGCGTCGGCCTGGGTGATGCGGCGCATGTCCCCGATGATGGCGCGCAGATGGCGGACGGCCTCCACGATGTTGCCGGTGCCGGCCTCACCCTTGGAGCGGATCAGGCAGGCGCCCTCACTGATGCGGCGCAGGGCCTCACCGAGGTTGGTGGCGCCGCACACGAACGGCACGGTGAAGGCCCACTTGTCGATGTGATGGGCCTCATCGGCGGGGGTCAGAACCTCGGACTCGTCGACGTAGTCCACGCCCAGCGCCTCCAGGATCTGGGCCTCCACGAAATGACCGATGCGGGCCTTGGCCATGACCGGGATGGTCACGGCGGCCTTGATCCCCTCGATCATGTCGGGGTCGGACATGCGCGCCACACCGCCCTGGACCCGGATGTCCGCGGGGACCCGCTCCAGTGCCATGACCGCCACCGCACCGGCGTCCTCGGCGATGCGGGCGTGGTCAGGGGTGACCACATCCATGATCACCCCACCCTTGAGCATTTCGGCCAGGCCACGCTTCACGCCGTAGGTGCCGGTTTGGCGGTGTTCGCCGGCCTGCGTGGCGTTTGGTTGCGAGGGGGACTCAGTCATACACCCAATGGTATTCACCGGGGCACACCCACCTGGCCGGGGTTCGCTCACAGCTCCCGCAGGGCCTCGATGCGTTCCCGCAGCGGCGGATGGGTGTTGAACAGGCGGTTCAGGCGGGCCAGGTTGCCCTCCTCGGCGCGTTGGGCCATGGGGTCCTCGATCCACATGTGGGCGGTGGCCCGAGAGCCCGATCGAACCACCGAGGAATCCGCCTGCAGCTTCTCCAGAGCGGCGATCAGCCCCGGCGGGTACCGGGTCATTTCCACCGCGGAGAAGTCCGCCAGCTGCTCGCGCCGGCGGCTCACGGCCAGGTGGATGAGCCGGGCCAACAGCGGGCCCAGAACGATGGCCACCAGCCCGAACACCGCCAAGATGGCCCCCGGACCGGGCCCGCTGCGGTCATCGCTGCGACGGTGGCCGGACAGCCAGGCGAAGCGGAAGCTCAGATCCGCCAGCAGGGTGACCACCCCAACCATCACGATGGCCAGGGTGGAGACCAAGATGTCGTAGTTCTTGACGTGGGACAGCTCATGCGCCAGCACCCCTTCGAGCTCCACCCGACTCATGCGCTCCAGCAGCCCGGTGGTCACAGCGATGGCCGCGTGGTTGGGGTTGCGGCCGGTGGCGAAGGCGTTGGGGGCGGGATCATCGATGACGTACAGGCGCGGTTTGGGCAGACCCGAGGCGATGCACAGCCCTTCCACCAGGTTGTGCAGCCGGGCGTAGGTCTGCTCGTCAGCGGGATGGGCCCGGCTGACCGCCAGGGCGATGGCATCGGACTTCCAATAGGAGGCGAAGGCCCCGCCCCCGGCGATGACCACGGCGATGGCGATGCCCGGCGCTCCCGACCCGATCCCGTAGGCGATGGCGATGCACACCAGCGCCGTGAACACGAAGAACACGGCCACCAGCAACACCGAGCGGCGCCGGTTGCGGGCCACCTGGTCATACATCGCGGGGGGTCGCGTTCATCGGTGGGTCGCTGAGGGGCCCGAACGGTTCAGAACTTCACCTGAACCGGGCCCCGGGAGGTGTCATCAGCCTCGAAGTACAAGCGGGGCCCGAAGTGCAGCGCATTGGCCAGCAGCACCCCGGGAAAGGCCTGGATCTTGCTGTTGTAGCGCAATACCGAATCGTTGAAGAACTGGCGGGCGTACGCGATGCGATCCTCGGTGGAGGTCAGTTCCTCTTGCAGCTGCGAGAAGTTCTGGTTGGCCTTGAGATCGGGGTACGCCTCGGAGAGGGCGAACAGCTGTCGCAACGCGCCGGAGATCATGTCCTCGGCCCGGGCCTTCTCCGGGCTGCGGTCCGGCGCGGCCATGGCCTGGTTGCGGGCGTTGACCACCGCTTCCAGGGTGGCCCGTTCATGGGTGGCGTAGCCCTTGACGGTCTCGACCAGGTTCGGGATCAGGTCATAGCGACGCTTCAGCTGTACATCGATCTGGGCCCAGGCGGCCTCGATGCGGTTGCGCAGCCTGACGAGCCCGTTGTACGCCAGCACGGCGTAGAGCAGCAGCAGGGCCACCAACACCGCGATGATCACCAGGGCCACAGTCACAGGGCGATGGTAGCGGCCGCCGTCCGGTGCTCGTGGCCATCCCGGTTGGTGTCTTTCGCCAGAACCGCCGCCGCCGGTCGCGCCGCCGCGGAATCGAGCCCGGGTGCCGGTGGCCGCAGCGCGCCCCGACCGGCCACGGTGAGCTGGCGGCGCCGTTGTCCCCATGGTCGGGCGCTGGGTCCACGGCGCAACGCCTCTTCGTAGAGCGCCACGTAGCAGGCTGCCAGCCGGTCCATGGACAACTCCCGGGCCCGCACCCTCCCCGCGGCCACCAGCTCCGATCGATGATCGTGATCGGTCAGCACCTCACCCAGGGCGGACGCCAGCGCTCCGACGTCCCCCGGTGCCACCAACAGGCCCTCGCGCTGGCGGGGCCGGGCGGCGTTGCGGTAGCCGGCCAGATCTGACGCCACCACCGCGGTGCCGGCGGCCATGGCCTCCGCCAGCACGACCCCGAAGGACTCGCCGTGCAACGAGGGGGCGCAGAACACGTCGGCACCGCGCAGGCGTCGGGCCTTTTCATGATCGGAGACCCGTCCCAGCCATTCGACACGCCCATCAGCCGGGAACCGACGTCTCAGCTCGTCGGTTTGGGGACCGTCGGACATGACCCACAAACGCACGTCACCGGGGATGGCTGCCATGGCCTCCAGCAGTTGGGCCAGGCCTTTGCGGGGCTCGTGACGGCCCACGAAGGCGATCGTGGGGGCGACGGTGGGCCACGGGGCGGCGGTCTCGAAACGCTCGACGTCGACCCCGTTGAACAGCAGCTCGTAGGTGCCGCCCAAGGCCGCCGCGGCCATGGCCCGCGCGTCCTTGGACACCGCCACCCGCACCGTCAGCCAGTGCGCGAAGTACCGGAACATGGGTTGCAGGTAGCGATAGGAACGGCTGGGACCGGCGGCGTGGAACGTGCCCACCAGCGGTGCGTCAGCGATCAGCAGGGCGGTGGAGGTGGGACCGGGAACGAGCGGCTCATGGAGGTGCACCACGTCGAAGGATTCGTCCCACAGGGTACGGATGGTGCGCAGCTGCGCCGAGGGATCCGGCGCCAGCGACGCGATGGACCCGTTGGCAGCGATGGGCATGGAGTTGCCCAGGGCGATGATCCCCGCCTCAGGAGGTGCCCCGTCGCACGGTCCCAACACCCGCACGTCGTGGCCTTGGACCCGCAACGCCCTGGCCAGCCCGAGGACCTGACCCTGCACCCCGCCGGGCCGGGTGAGGCTGTACGGCGACACCAGCCCGACGCGCATGGCCATCGACGTTACCGGCCCGGGCCGGACCCGAGCCGGGCCCGCGCCGCCTTGACCCCGGCGCCCACCAGGCGGGCGAAGCGGGCCGGGAGCGGGGGACCGGCCCGACGACGGGAGCGGAACTCGGCCAGGGCAATCTCATCGCTGGGCCAGTTGGGCTGCATGAGATGCCATTGCGGAGGAGCCACCCGGATCAGCTCGGCCAGTTCGTCCGCCACCTGCTGGGTGAGACGGGACACGTCGCTGCGCATGCGCCCGGTGCGGGTCAGATCGAGCGGCGGCCGGACCACGCCACGGTGGCCGTGACGGCCATGGAAGTACACCGCGGTGGGGCACAGCGGCACCCCGGCCCGCAACGCCAGCGTGGCCGGACCGCCCGGCATGGTGGTCTTTTCCCCGAAGAACTGCACGTCGATGCCGGTGCCGTTGACATCCCGATCCGCCAGCAGGCACACGATCTCGTTGCGCGCCAGGGCCGCCAACACCTCTTGGCCGGCCTTCGGACCCAACGGCACGATGTTCATGCCGAGGGAACGTCTGAAGGACACGAACCACTCCATCAGCTCCGGCGGCTGCAGCGGTTCGACCACCGCCGTGACCCGCACATGGTTGATTCGGGCCAACCAGAACGCGGACCACTCCCAACCACCGAGATGGGGCAGGACCAGGATCACTCCCCGGCCGGCGTCCAGCCCCCGTTGCACGTGCTCGTAGCCGACCACATCGTGGCCCTCATCCACCACATCCGCGGGGGTGGCCGGCAGGCGGGCCGATTCGATCCAATACCTCGAGTAGCAGGCAAAGGCCTCGCGGACCCGGGCCCGCATTTCCTTGGGCGGCAGGTCACCTTCGATTCGGGTGATGGTCCGTTCGACCAGGAATCGACGCTCGGCCATGAACGGCACGGCCGCCCAGCCGGAGATGGTGGCCCAACGCATGGCCACCGAGCGTGGTAGACGCTGCACAAGCGGCGCGCCGCGGGTGTAGACGAACATTGCGATCTTGGGGTGGATGGTGGGTCCGCCGGTCCCTCAGCGGGCAGAGCGGCGGGCTTCGATCTGGCTGCGCCAGCGCTCGGCTCGCTCGGCAACGGGCCGGCGGGGACGGGGACGGGTGCGCCGCCGCCGGGTGGCCCGGGGCGGAACCGGCCGGTCCGCCTGCCGCCAGACCTTCACAAAGCGCTGGCCCGCGGTGAACGTGGTGAGCACCAGCATGACCCACAGCACCGCGATCAGCAGCTCGGCGAACAAAAGGCCGAATCCAAGCGCCAGGAACCGCTCGGCGCGCTCCATGATGCCGCCGCGGGCGTCAAACCCCAGGCTCTCGGCCTTGGCCCGCTGGTAGGACACCAGCGACGCCGCCGCGGCCAGGGCGAAAGGCAGCAGCACGATGCGACCTTGCGGGGCGAGATAGGCGGCGCAACCCCCGAACAGCAAGAAGTCGGTGAAGCGGTCGGACACCGAATCGAAATAGGCGCCGCGCTTGGAGGCGGTGCCGGAGGCCTTGGCCACGGCACCGTCCAGCGCATCGGGAACTCCGGTGAGGGCCAACAGCAAGACCGCCAAGCGGAACTGTCCGGTCCCGATGGCCACCGCGGTGGCCCCGGCCATCACGATCCCCACCACGGTCACCACATCGGCGCTGATGCCAGTGCGGCGCAGGGCCGCGCCCACCGGTTTCAGACCTTCCTCGATCGTGCTTCGCCAGCGTCCGTCGAACATGGGACTCCGCTTCGTTCCGTCATGCAGTCCCGCCGAGGTGGGCGCGGCAGCTGCCAGCGACCATCAATCCCGACGCGGGCCGTTGCCGCGATGGTAGCAACGCGGACACCCGCTCTCCGGGCGAACGCATCCAGTCATCCGCATCCAAGTCATACAGTGTGACCGGTGGATCGACAACAGCTCCGCAAGCTCAGCCCCCCTGACGCGGCGGTGGCGCTACGTTCCTACGCCAGGCGAGCGGGTGAGCTATTCCGTCCCGGTGAGCTGGACGGCGGCGACCCGTCGCTGGATCGCCAGAGCGCCGCTGGTTGGTCCGTGACGGGACTGTTGCAGAGCGCCCAGGCCCACCTGGCGGCCCTCCAGCGGGCACTGGCCGAGGTGGCCCACCAGGATCAGCCGACCCTGCCGGGGACGCTATTCGAGCGGCCGTCCCCCGATCAGGCCCCGCCACCGTCCAGGACGGCGCCGCGCAGGCAGGCGTTGGAGCAGCTCGGGGCCACGCTGGCGGCACTGGCCGATCAGGTGGCCGGGACCCCGCTGCGGGACTGGGCACGCACGGCCCGGGTCGGCGAGCAGGACACGGACGCTCACGAGCTGCTCCGGGAGGCTGTGGCGTTCGGGCGAAGCGCCCTGGACGAGTTGGCCGTCACCCTCAACGAGTTGCGCCGCTGAGCAGCCCCGCCTGGTGGTTGTTCACCGGGTTGGTCACCGGGTTGCGACGAGATCGGTCCAGTCCTCGGGGTTGGGTTCCACGATCCGCTCGATGACCCGCCCATTGAAGCCGTCCACGAAGATCAGGCCCCGCTGCAGCGGCGGATCCTCGGCGGAATAGATGAGCAGACGCCAGGTGGGACGGCACAACCAACCCCGCCAGCCGAGCTGCGCGGAGGCGTGGCCCACCGCGAAACCGACGTCCACGGTGGCGGCCACCAGGGCCGATCGCTCATCGATGGCCAGATCGGCCCCTGCCACCCAGCAGTACACCGCCACCAGCCCCAGCAGCACCGCCCCGGCCAGCCAACCCTCGTTCACGCCGGGCGAATCGACGGTGAAGTACAGCAGCGCCGCGGCCACGGCAAACAGGGCGTAGAGCACGGCTGGGAGGCGGCGGCGGCTGTTGTTCGGGAACACGTAGTCCCCGGTGACCAGCGCCGGCTGGAGCTCCTCCGGCAGCTCATCACCCAGTTCCGCACCCGAATCCGCCACGTCGAGGTCGGCGCTGTCCACGGCCCCCGACGGACGCTCGTCGGCGGACTGGTCGGGCTGCTCGGGCACCACCGGACGCTACCGCCGGGGCGCCCTGGGTGACCAGCCACGCCACCGGCCCAGATGAAAGACGGTGACGATGGGACAGGACCGCAGCGCCGTCAGGCCGCGGGCTGCAACACTCGGCGTGGCGCGGCGCCCGCCGCCGTCGCCGGCGCCAGCTGGGGGGCGGCAGCCAACTTGCGCAGGACCCGCTCCCGGGTCGGACCGATGGAGCCCACGGGCATGGCGATGGCGGCGCTGATCTCACGGTAGGACGCAGCGGAGAGCAGCAGTCGCACCAGGGCTTGGTCCCGGGCAGAGAGTTCGGCGATGGCCTCGTTCAGGCGCACCACCTCGTCGGCGTGGCAGACCCCGTCGGCGGGGTCGCTCCACCGGTCCGACGCGGCCAGGGGCTCCTCGTTGAAATCGCCTCGCAGCTGTACCCTGCGCCGCTTGGCGAACAGGGCAAAGCACTGACGGGTGGCGGTGACCGCCAGCCAGCGAGGCAACGCCGCGGGCTCCCGGACCCGGCTCAGGTTGGTGGTCAGCCGCAACCAGGTCTCCTGCTCGATGTCCTCGGCTTCTGCGCCATACACCCCACAGCGGTGCACCACGCCTCTGACCAACGGCGTGAACCGGCGCACCAGGTCGCTCATGGCACCAGGGACGTCGGACCGGGCCCGGCTCACCAACAGCTCGACGTCGGTGGTGGCGGGCTCGGATGCTTGCACGGTCATGATGCTCCTTCGGTCTGCCGGCCGACGGGCGCTCGGCCAGCCCGGCTCGGGCACCAGCATCACCCCGAGCCCCCCGCACGATCTCACCCAACCGCCCACTGGAAGAATGTCATGTGACACAATTGGGCTTTGATTGAGCCTGATTCGGCCTGATTCGGCGTGACCGGCGCCGTCGTGCACCCGGGAGACCTGCGGCGTTCATGAGTAGTTCACCTCCCCACCCCGAAAGCTTCCTGGGCTTTCTGCCGGCCGCCGATGTGCCGGACCTGTTGGCGCTGGGCACCGAGCGGAGCCACAACACCGGTTCGCATCTGCTCTTGGAGGGTGATCCGTCCAACCATGTGCTGCTGCTGCTGAGCGGCCAGGTGAAGGTGTACCGCGAGGCCGCCGACGGCAGCCGCCTGCTGCTCGCCATACGTGGGCCCGGCGACGTGTTGGGCGAGCTGGCAGCGCTGGGGGGCACCGAGCTCAGCCGGGTGGCCAGCGTCGAGGCATTGGAGCCGACCCGGAGCCGGGTGCTGTCGGCCAACGAATTCCTCGAATACCTGGGCCAGCACCCCCAGGCCTGCCTGGCGTTGTTGCGCAATGTGCGGTCGCGGTTGTCCGACGCGGAGCGGATGCGCGTCGAGATCGTGGTCTATGACGCCACCACCCGAGTGGCGCGATGCCTGGCCGATCTCGCCCTGCGGCACGGGGTACGCCTGGGCGAGGGCGGCCCGCTGGTGTTGCGGATCTCCCAGGAGGAGTTGGCCGGCTGGGTTGGCGCATCTCGGGAGTCCGTGGCCCGGGCTATGAAATCGCTGCGCAACCGCAAGTTGGTGTCCACCGGATACCGGCAGATCGAGATCATCGACCTCGATGGCCTTCGCAGCAGCTCCGGCGGTCAGTAGGCCCGCGGAACGCTCAGCGGTTGCGGCGGGCCCGGCGGCGGGCGGCCAGTCCATCGGCGCGGCCCGGGGCGGCGTCTGGGGCGAGCCAGTTCGACCAACGGACCCGACCCGAGCTCTGCACGAAGTCCAGACGCACCTTGAACCCGAACGGCAGGGGTTGTGAGGTCAGGCCCAGCTCGCTGATCAGCGGATGGCTGGCAACCTCGTGCACTACCAGCTGGCACGGGCCGACCAGCGCCAGCTCGTGCACGTCGCGGATCGCCGCGGTGGCCGTCACCACCTGCAACAGGTCCTCTGCCGGTTGGTCCCCAGCGGCGATGAGGGCCTTGGAGAACAGTTCGGGCAACCCGCCGGCCCGCAACGCGTCGATGACCGCTCCCAGCGTGGCACCGGCACCCTGTCCCACGCTGTCCACCGCCGACCCGACCAGTCGCCGGGCCAGGTCAGCCCCATCGATGACCTCATCCAACAGCTCGCCGGGATCATCGAGCGGATCAGCGGTGATGGACAGCAGCGGATGACCGGCACGGGCGGTGGCCTGGGGCTGGTAGCGGTCGATGCCGTAGACGGACAGTGAGATCGGCAGAGCCAGTCCATCGGCCGGTCCGAAATCGGCCAGCGCCTTGGGCCAGCCCAGCCCCTCACGGCCGGTGGTCAGCGACATCGGGTTGTCGACCCACACGAACGGCACGAACATGGCGAAGTCCGGTGCGTCGGCCCCCGCGCTGGGGAACGCCAGCGCACCCGGCTGGGCAGCCAGACCACCACCTGCTTCTCGGACAGTTGACCCAATCGGTCGAATCCGCTGGCCAACGAGGACACCGAGCCGATCTCACCGACGCTGAGCATCGCCAATGAGCCCACCGGATCAACCGTCACATCCCCGCCGGTCAGCTCCCCGAAGCAGCGGCTGGCCAGACGCTGGGCCCGCTCGGGGTCCACCTGCACCAGCCAGGTGAACAGCGTGGTGTTCGACGATTCGTAGGGTCCTCGCACCGAGGTCAGGGCCCCGACACGGTTGGGCGGACGGTCCACGGTGTTGGCGTCGCTCGGCGAGTCGGCCGTGTATCTGGGACTGCGCGCTCGGCGGGCGCTGGCCGCCGCCGCCAGGGTCCTCGGGTTGGCGTCCACCCCGACCACCATGGGCCAGCCAACTGTGCTGAGCGAGCACCGGCAGCACCCGCTCCACCGTGGTGAGGGCCACCCCGCACTGGGCCGCCAGGGCCCGCACGGCCCGCAACGCGGAGATCACCGCGGCCTCCACGCAGCCCCCGTCCACCAGGTTGGCGGTCCAGTCCCCTGCCAGCCAGAGCCGATCGACCCCGCTGCGTTCTGGCTCGAGGCGGAACCAGGGGTTTCGGGCGGGGTCGTGATGTACCGCTGGGCCGGGGCGTCGTTCAGGCGGGTCCACAACACCCCGCCCAAAGCGGCAACCGGTCGGGCCGGGGGCGCCACGGGGCGGGTGCGGCGGACCAACCGGACCCCGCGTCGGGGCGGATCGGGCAGCACGTCGAGGTACTGCAGGGAGCGGCCCGCCCGCTGTTCGATCTCCCGCAGCGCGCCGGGGTCGGACCTGACACCGCCGGGGGGCTCGGGCCAGACGCCACAGCCGTAACCGATGCGCACGCCACCGACGGGAGCCCACTTCTCGACGGCGGCCACCTGGTCCATCGGACAGTAGGTCGAGAAGGGCTGGTCGTAGGAGGACACGACGGACACGCCGAAGCGATCGTTGAGCCGCCCGGCCAACCCTCCAGCCCCGTCCCGATCATCCTCGCCCCGATCATTCGCGCCAGGGACGTTGCTGGTGGCGGGCCCCGTGCCGCGGGGGCCGTCGGCGTCCGCTGACCACAGTTGGTAGGCGACGGTGGCCACGCTGGCCTGGTGGGCGAACATCTCCCGCCAACCGGGGACCCGGGCCAGCGGATCGCGGAGCTCGGACCGGTCGGCCAGCACCGGGGCCGGCACCGCCAGGATGACCTGGTCCACGTCCACACCAATGGTCAGCACCTCGCGGGCCTCAGCCGGATCCTCGGGCAGCCCGTTCTCCAGGTCTTCGGCGCTAACCAGCTCAGGGTCCAGTCCCGCCTGGAGCCAGTCCGGCTCTGCGCACCATTGCGGCGGGCGGTGCGGTCCCGCCCAGACGAAGGGATCCCAGCCGTCCGTCGGCACCTCTGCCTGCCGGTGCAACGTCACCGACGTCAGCGAATGGTGCCGATCCAACTCCACGGCGCGCAGGTCACGGAAGAAGGCGAAGTGGACGCCGCGCTGGCGGGCCACCTCGTACAACGGGGCCAGGACCACCTCCCCCATGGACGATGTCATGCGGTACCCGAAATGCTCGTGATAGCCGCCGAGCAGGCGGAGCAGGGCCGCCAGACCCCGGCCCGCAGCCAGCTCCGGGACGCCGGTGTTGCCACGGTGGTAGGCGAACACCAGGTCATAGAGGCCCCACAGCACCGAACCCGAGCTCAGCGACACGGGCTTGGCGCCGTGGTTGGCGAGCCACTGGCGCAGCTCCAGACCATCGATGGTGCCGAAGCCGACCTCCAGCAGCCGGTCCTGCTGCAGGCCTCGCAGCGCCGCCGTGAGCAGGTCGAGGCCCACGAAAAGCTGGCGGCGGCGACCCGCGCCGCGGCCCGATCCTGGTCGCAGCACAGCCCCGCTGACCAGCCCGGCAACCCGCAGTAGGGCCAACAACAACCGGAGCCTGGCCCGTGTGACCAGCCCTGGTCTTTCGCCGGGGACCTCGCCCAGATGGCGGGGCACCAGCCGCACTCCCAGGCGTGCACCGGTCCCCACCAGCCGGGCGAAGCACCAGGTAGGACCGCCAGGGGTGGCGTCAGCGAACATCGAACGGGCGGTGAGTGCCAGCACCTCCGCCACCCGACGGACAGACGCGCCGAGGCTGGGGATCTCCGCCGCTTCGAGCGTGGCGCGATCGGGCGAATCTGCCGAATCTGCCGAATCGGGCGAATCGGCTTCGACCGGGAAACACAGCCGCAGCGCCGATACTGCCGTGGGGTGGTGGTGATCGGGCCACTCCTCGTAGAGGACGACCTCGTTGAGGCCGTCGAAGGCCCCCTCGAAGTTCTTGTGGTGGGCCTGACGATCCCGGGGCAGTTCTCTCACCGCGTGATCGAGCAGCCGGCGGGTCCAGCGCAAGCTGTTGCGATAGAAGCCGAACCAGAGGTGAAGCCCGTGCTCCTCGATCCGGTTTTGGTGGTCGGGATTGCGTCCTGATGCGCACTTGCCGCCCAGCCGCCAGCCCCGGGTGTACACGGTGACCTCGAAGCGGGCGTCGGACCCTTCACACAGGGCAGGGTCGCTGAGGGCCAGAGCGGCGAACAGCCCGGAGACCCCACCGCCGATGATGGCCACCCGTGTCGGTTCGGGAACGGACCCTGGAGGCGGCAGCGTCACGGGCGGATGGCCCCGGCCTCGCAGCGCAGGGCGTCGGCTCGGACCCCGGCAGCGCTGCTGGCATCGGCCAACTCCAGCGCCCGGCGGATCATATCCTCCGCGGCGGCGTCGGGCTGGGACACATGACGGACCCACGCCACCAGGGTGCGGGCCGCCCACAACGGCGCTTCAGCCGCCTCACAGCACGTCAACGCCGCTCGGAAATGGGCCGCGGCGCTCTCGTGGCGTCCCAGCACCGCTGACAACAGGCCCAGGGCCCGGTCGATGGGACCGGCGCAGGTGGCGCTGTTGTGGGCCATCATCCCGGCGAAGGGGGAAAGCCTGGTCAGCAAGGTGGCAGCGGCGTCACGGTCCCCCAGCACGGCCGCCACGTCGGCGTATTGCACCAGCGCGGTGCTCCACAAGGTGTTGTAGGGCATCTGGTCGAAGTGGGTCGCGGCGTCATCGGCGAAGGTGGCGGCGGCACGGTCCAAGCGACCGGCGGTGACGTGCAGCAGGGACACCGAGGAACGCAGGGCGGCGATGCCCGGGTTCTTCTGGAGGGCGTCGATGAGCAGTCCCTCCAACTCGCCCTGGCGGCCCTGCTCACGGCGGATGGCCAAAAGCTGGGCCACGAACATCGAATCGGTCTCGGGTTGGCCGGTGGCCGTCCCGATGATGCGGACCTGCGACGCGGCCTCTTCGGCTCCAGCCAGGTCACCGGCCAACAGCCGTCGCCAGCTGGCGTGCATGGCCAGGTAGTACCGCAGGCCGGGTTGATTGAGCCGTTCGGCTAGCTCGTGGCATTGGTGGAGGGCCCGGTCAACCTCGACCAGGTCAGGGACTTCGCTGGCGGCCCGGGCCCGGTGCTCCGCGGCCCAGAACCGGGCCAGCAGATCAGGACCCCGGGCCGCCAGCGTCATCGCCTCAGCCGTGTCCGCCAGCCGCCGCTGCAGCGTCTCGGGGACCCGGATAGCGTTATGGCTGACGGTGAGCACGTTGGCCAAGGTGGCGTCGTCCCCGCTCATGCGGGCCAGACCCACGGCCTGCTCGACCAGGGCCAGGCGCTGTTCGAAGCTGACGATGTGCAGCCGTTCGAGCGCCGAGAGGGCCAGCAGGCGGGCCCGGTCAGCGGGCGTGGCACTGGCGGCCTCGATGGCCACATCGAGCATGGTCAGGCGGGCCTGGTCTCCGCCGCCGGTAGAGGACTGGATGCCGCGCGAGTTGGCCAGCACTGCGGCCACCAACAGTTCGGGGTGCTGATGGCGGTGAGCCACCGACGCCGCCTCCAACAACGTTTCCCGGAAGGTCGGGTTGCCGGCCTGACGCTGGGCGATTCCCAGCAGTAGCAGCGTCTGGGCCCGGTCGCCCGGTCCGGCTTCGGGGAGCCGTCCGAGCAGCCCCAGGGCCTGTTCCAGCCATCGCTCCGCTTCCTCGGCGCCAACCCCCTCCAGTGCTGCCCGGCCTGCTTCCACCGACCAGTGGAACGCCTTGGGCAGGCTTTCGATGCGCCCGCAGGCCAGCCAGTGGCGGGCCAGACCGGAGGCCAGACCCGAACGCCGGCTGGGATGGGCCAGCACCTGGGCTTCGAGGGATTCTGCCACCAAGCGATGCAGTTGCTGTCGACGCAGCCCGCCCAACTGCTCGTAAAGGGTGCGTTGGGCCAGACCATGGGTGAAGGTCAGCCAACCGCTCACCGTGGGCGATTCGGCGACCATGGAGGCTGCCGCCGCCATGTCCATGGCCTCCACCACCTCATCCACCGTCGAGCCGAGGACCTCGGCCACCAGCAACGGATCGAACTCCACGCCCAGCACCGCCGCGGCGCTCAGGCTGCGCATGACGGGGTTCCCGAGCCGCTGGACCCGCTGCACGATCACGTCGCGCACGCTGCGGGGCAGGCTGATCTGCCAGTCCGGCTCGGTGGACCAGCGTCCGTCGGCGCGACGGGTCACCGCCCCCCGTTCGGCCAGGTCCCGCAGGATCTCCACGATGAAGTAGGGGTTGCCAGCGGCTTCCCGACCGACCGCCAGAGCGAACTGTCGGGCGCTGATGTCCAGCTGATGCCCGGCGGCGGCACCGACCAGATCGCACACCTCGTCATCGTTGAATCCGCCCAAGCGGAGGTTCCGAACCCGTTCCAGCCGGGCCAGCACACCGAGCGTGTCGCTGAGGGGGTGGGCCGGGTCGACCTCGCTGTCGCGGTAAGTGCCGATGAGCGCCAGGGGCAGATCGCTCTGACGGGCCAGGTGCCGGAGCAGGGCCAAGGTGGCGTTGTCGGCCCAGTGCAGGTCGTCGAGCAGCAGGGCCACCGGGCATTGGGCGCCGAGACCTCGCAGGAAGGCGGTCACAGCGTCGAAAAGCTCGGTCCGATCGATCTCCCGGCCGTCCGGCTCTATCCTGGGCTGGCCCAATCGCTCGGCCAGGGCCGGCACCAGCCGGAACAACGCCGGTTGGGTCACGGGGCCCAGCTCGTCGAGCAGCTCGACGGTGGCGGTGTCAGCGACGTGCTGCAGGGCCACCGCGAAATGGGCCGTAGGGACGGGCCAGGTCCTCGTCGCAAGAGCCGTACAGCACGATCAGCTCGGCGGCGTGGGCGACGGTGCGGGTCACCTCGGTCACCAGTGCCGTCTTGCCGATGCCCGGTTCGCCGCTGATCAGCACCACCTGCCGGTGCCCCTTGCGTGCGTCTTCGAGCGCGTCGGCCAAGTGGGCCTGGGCGCCGTGTCGACCGACGAAGCGAAACGACACCCCGGCGCTCACCCGGGGCGGGAGCGGGAACTCGATCTGGGATCGCTCCCGGGGCCAGTCCAGCTCGAAGACCCCAATGGGCTCGGGCAATCCCCGCAGCTGCTCCGATCCGAGGTCCACGAAGCGATGCTCCGTAGGCGCGGCGATGAGGGCCACGGTCTGGGACACGAGGATGTCGCCCCCCTTGGCGGCGTTGCACAACCGAGCCGCCTGATTGACCGCCAGTCCGTAGAAGTCGCCGTGGTGGGGTACCGCATCACCCACTGATACACCGACCCGCATGGACACGTGGTGGGCACCGACGGCGCCGGCGCGTTGCACCGCCATCTGCATGGCGGCGGCGGCGTCCAGGGCCCGATGCACCGATTCGAACACCGCCATCACGCCGTCGCCCACGCTCTTGACCTCGGAACCCCCGAACCGGTCGAGTTGCAGGCGCAGCATCGAGAAATGGCTGCGACGAAACCGCTCGGCGGCCTCCACGCCCAGACGCGCCGTCAAGGCGGTGGATCCGACCAGGTCAGTGAACAGGAACACCCGCAGCATGGTGGCCCGTGAGGCCGGTTCAGATCCCTGATCGGCCGGGCTCACCACCGGACGGGAGCTGGGGCGATCTGAACGATCAAAGCGCTCAGAACCGTCGGTCACCCTTCACCTCCCCGACCGGTCGGACCGGCTGAAAGCCGCAGCGCATCTGCTCATTCCTCCGTCGCCAAGGCAGTGACCGCTTCGGGCGTCAGCAGACGCTCGGGTGGACGGGCCCTGGTCACCGGCTGCGGGGCCGCCACTCGTCGTCGCACCGGGCGCTCGAGCAGTGCACTGGTGCTGAGCAGGCCAAACATGATCAACCCGGCGAACGCCCAGGCCGTGCCGGCACCGGCCCAGTCATACAGCGGCGCCGAGGTGAACGCTCCTGCTGCGGCCGCGGCTGAACCCGCCGCCTCGCCCAAACCTTGGGCCGAGGCGGCGTCACGCTTGGGGGCCGCCTCGGCCAACGCCGCCTGGGTCCCCGGGGATTGCACCGCCTCCAACAGGCCGTGCGGGATGACCAGCAACACGATCATCGGCACCGAGGTCAGTACCCCGTAGGACGCCATGAGCGGCACGGTGGCCAACGCCGAGAGCACCGACGTGAAACGGGGGCCGTAACGGTCCGAGAGGGCCCCCGCCCGGCGGGCCACGAGCAACATCGGCAGCGCAAAGCCGGTCAAGGACAACGTGACGATCATGGTGGAGGCGCCCAACCGGTCCAGGTGGGTGGCCCACAGCGGTTCGAAAACGCCGATGGAGTAGCGGAAGGACACCACCACCAACGCCGCCGCCAGCACCCGCCGATCGGTGATGAGGCGGCGCAGCACCCGGCGATCAGCCACGGCCGCGGCCAGATCCGCACCGCGGGCCTCGGTCATGTCAAGGCGGGCGATGGGAACCAACATGACCAGCACCGCCACCCCGAACACGGCGAAGGGCAACCGCACGTCACCGAGCTCGGTCAGCACCCCGCCGATGGGCGGTCCGAACACGAAACCGGCGAGATAAGCGGCGTAGAACATGCCCAGCAGCTCGCCCGGGTTGCCGTGGCTGGCCAACAGGATGGCCCGCCGGGCGGGCGGCACCAACATCCCCACCCCCGCCCCCAGCAGGGCCCGGGCGGCCACGAACTGCCACAGCTCGGTGGCCACCGCGAACCACAACAGGCCGCAACCGCTGGCCACGACCCCGACCCGGAGCACCAGCCGGGCGTGGCCCCGATCGGCGTAGCGGGACAATGACAGCTGGGTGACCAGCGCGGCCGCGAAGGCCGCCCCGGCGATCCAGCCCAGGTTGGCGGTTGCCAGCCGATAGCGCTCCTGCAACTCGGCCAGCAACGCGAACACCGTGCTGACCCCGGCCATGGTGACCGCTGCCACCACGTACAAACCCCGCACCGACGCGGCGGAAGTGGCGGGAATCGTGGACGTGGCCACCTCGTGGTCAGACCCGGCGACCTCGGTCCGCGGCAGGTGTGCCGGTGACGCCATCGGCACGCTCGGGGCTTGCGCCACTGGAACCCTCCTGCATCGGCGCAGTCTGGCACGCCACGCCCACCCCCGACCGGCGTCCTGGGACGGATCGCGGCCACCGCCAACAGTGCCAGTCATCGCTGGAAGGTCAGGTGCGTCATATCGCCATCGGGTCGATATCGACGCGCCGGACCTTGGGGGGGCCATACGGATGGGTCGCGTGCGAAGCAGCTGGCCAGAACCCGAGCCAGCCCGTGGGACGCTTTGGCGGGTGGTAGGCGTCGCTTGCAGAGCGTCGGGCGGAATGGGTCAGGTGAAAGGCACTGAAATATGCCCAAAAGCTGGGAAGAGGGACGGTTATCGCGGAGGCGGGGTTCGGCAGCTCGAAAGAATTGACGCCCCGTGACCGGCTCACTGCGGTCCGTCAACAATACGGAAATGAGACGACGGGTCAATTGGCGATAACCGTCCCTTTCACGGGCCGCAGCGCCGATCTATCCAAGCGATGGTGCTTACCAGGCGACGATCAGCCGTGGTCGGGCCAGGCTTCGACCAGCTTGCGCCACGTGACCGGCAGCGGCTCGGGCATGATGCGGGTGTCCGCCAGCGTGGTGGTGAAATTGGTGTCACCCAGCCAGCGGGGCAGCACGTGGACGTGGAGGTGTTCCGGCACCCCCGCACCCGCGGCGGCCCCGAGGTTGGCCCCAACGTTGATGCCGTCCGGCCGATACGCGGTCTTGATGGCCAACACCGCCCTGGTCACGGCGTGCCACAGCTCGGCGGTGGTCTCGGCGTCGAGGTCTTCGAGGTGCACCACGGCCACGTTGGGTAGCACCAGGACATGGCCTGACACGTACGGATACAGGTTCAGCAGCGCAAAGCATCGGGCTCCCCGCCACAGGATCAGCGTCTCGCGGTCGGGCCGTCCGCTCTGCAGGATGCGCTCGAAGAGGCTGCCGCCGCGGTCCTCAGTGTCGGGGGTGGGACGCTTGGCCGGGTCGGTGATCGACTCGAGATATTCGGCCCGCCACCCCGCCCACAGTCGATCCACCCCGACCGCTCAGCGGCCCTCAGGAGCGGAAACCGTGGCCGTGGTCTCGGCATCGTCGGTCTCGGCCCGCAGCCGGTCCAGGAAGTCCGCGAACGGCACACCCTTTTCGACGGTACCGCCGCGGGGATTCACTCCCAGGCTGGTCGCGGCCACATCTTCGTCACCCACCACGAGCACGTACGGCACCTTGTCGATCTTGCCCTTGCGGACCCGAGCGCCGAGCGGCTCGTCCGCAGGAGCCAAATCCACCCGAAAGCCGGCGCTGACCAGCTCGCTGACGACCTGCTCGGCGTAGGGCTGATGATCGTCTCGCACGGGCAGCACCCGGGCCTGGATTGGTGCCAGCCAGGTGGGTAGGGCCCCGCCGTAGTGCTCCAACAGCACCCCGAAGAACCGCTCCACCGAGCCGAAGAGCGCCCGGTGCAGCATGAAGGGCTGGTGGCGCTGGTTGTCAGCCCCCACGTACTCCAGGCCGAAGCGCTCCGGCAGGTTCAAGTCGAGCTGGATGGTGGACAGCTGCCACTTGCGGCCGATGGCGTCCCGCACGTCGATGTCGATCTTGGGGCCGTAGAAGGCGGCGTCGCCTTCCTTGACCGCGTAAGGCAGGTTTTCGGCTTCCACCGCGGCCCGCAACGCCTCGGTGGCAGTGGCCCACACCTCATCGGTGCCGATGGACTTCTCCGGGTTGCGGGTGGAGAGGTTGGCCTCGAACTCATCGAACCCGAAGGCCCGCAGCACCGACAACACGAAGTGCAGCAGGCTCTTTATCTCGCCGCCGACCTGCTCCGCGGTGCAGAAGATGTGGCTGTCATCCTGGGTGAAGCCGCGGATGCGCAGCAGGCCGTGCAGGGTTCCGGCCCGTTCGTAGCGGTACACCGTGCCCAGCTCGAACAGGCGCAACGGCAGCTCACGGTAGGAGCGTTGCCGGGACCGGAAGATCAGGCAGTGCATGGGGCAGTTCATGGGCTTGGGGTAGTACACCCCGTTGTCCATCTCCATGGGCGGGTACATGCCGTCCTTGTAGAAGTCCAGGTGCCCGCTGGTCTGGAACAGCTGCCCGTTGGCCAGGTGCGGGGTGTAGACGAACTCGTACCCGCCGCTCAGATGTCGGGCCCGGGAGTAGTCCTCGATGATCTTGCGCACGGTGGCGCCGCGGGGATGCCACACCGCCAGTCCACCACCCAGCTCGGTGGGGAAGGAAAGCAGGTCCATCTCCACCGCCAGCTTGCGATGGTCACGCTTGGCCGCCTCTTCCAACAGGGTGAGGTAGGCGTCGAGCTCCTTTTTGGTGGCCCACGCGGTGCCGTAGATGCGCTGCAGCATGGGCTGTCGTTCGTCGCCACGCCAGTAGGCGCCGGCCACCCGCATCAGCTTGAAATGACCGAGGAAGGTGTTGGTGGCGGGCACGTGGGGGCCGCGACAAAGGTCCACGAAGCGGGGCGGGTTCTCGTACAGGCGCACGGTGCCTGATTCGGTGACCGAGGTGGGATCGTCGACGGAGCCCTCGATGATCTCCCGCTTGTAACGGTGGTCCTTGAAGATCTGCAGACCCTCCGCCACCGGGCACTCCCGCCGCAGGAACGGTTGACCCTCGGCGATGATCTCGCGCATCCGAGCGTCGAGCCGGTCCAGGTCCTCGGGGTGGAAGGTGCCGCCGTCGGCCAGTTCGAAGTCGTAGTAGAAGCCGTTCTCGACTGGAGGCCCAATGGCAAAGGTGGCGCCGGGAAACAGGTCCAGCACCGCCTGGGCCAGCACGTGGGCGGTGGAGTGGCGGATGGTGTAAAGCCCCCGCTCCGAGTCACTGGTGAGCACAGCCACGGTGGCACCGTCAGGCAGCGGATCCCGGAGATCACGCTCGATCCCGTTCACGGTCACGATGACGGCCGCCTTGGCCAGCCGCGACCCGATGGAGGCGGCCAGGTCAGCGCCGGTGGACCCCTGCTCCAGCGATCGGGAGGAACCATCGGGCAACGTGATTGCAATGTCGGCCATAGCGCTGGTCAGCCTACTGAGCTGGCTGGGTTGCCCGGTTGAGGGTTTCTCGTGCGCTCGGGTTGGGCGGCGCGGCGCTAGCACAACGCACGGAGCGGTGGCGCACAACGCCGGGTAGGGGCAAGCTCGCGGCACGGCCTCCGCGCCTAGCCACGGCACCTGGCGACCGCTTCGGGCCACCGCACCTGGCCACCGCGTCGGGCCGGGCCCCGAGGGTGGGGCAGGGGCCCCGCCCGAGCGCCGCCAGGGAGGCGCCAGCCGACCGATCAGTGCACCGGGCGTCTGTCGCCCGATGGGGGGAGGCGCCCTCTGGGCGCCGTGGGGGGGCGCAGCCCCCCCTTCAAGAATGAGCCCCGCCCCACTGTCAGGAAGCTGGGCCCTACAACGCCCAACACCCGTCATCCACAACGCCGGGAACCCGGTGTGACACCCACAATCAACAAGCGACACCCAGCAACGCCCAACACCCCCACCGTCAGGAACCGCACCCACGCCGCGCCCAACACCCCGCGCGCAGCGTCAGACAGCTGATCTCAACGCCAAGCGCCACAGTCCTACCGCACACGCGGCGATCACGGCGCCCGTACCCGGCTTGCTACAGCTCGACCCCGAGCAGCGCGGCGGTGCGCGACACGCCGTGACCGGCGGCGACCGCGGCGTCGATGGCGGCGACGGCACCGGGGGTGTCCAGATCGTCGTCGAGGCACGCCCGGACCTGCTTCAGCGCGCCGTCACCCACGCCGGCGTCACTCCAACGGGCCAGGCGGGCGGTCGCCTGGGGCATGAGTTCCTCGCTCCAGGACCACTCGTGGCGGTAGTGCTGACCCAACAGCATCAGGCGGATGGCCCGGGGGTCCCAGTCCTCACGCAACTCGGACACGAAGACCAGGTTGCCGAGGGACTTGGACATCTTGTGCCCGTCCTTCCACACCAGTGCAGCGTGCATCCAATGCCGGGCCAGTGGAACCCCGGTGAGGCAGCGGGACTGGGCCGCGGAACACTCGTGATGGGGGAACACCAGATCAGTCCCTCCCCCGTGCAGATCAATGGTGTCACCAAGCTCCCTTTGGGCCAGCGCGGTGCACTCGATGTGCCAGCCCGGCCGGCCGGGTCCCCAGAGCGAATCCCACGCCGGTTCGCCTTCAAGGGAGGCCTGCCACAGGACGAAATCCAGCGGGTTGCGCTTGCGGGGGTCACTCGGGTTGCCGCCCCGCTCGGCAGCGAAGGCCATCATGGCCCGCTCGCCGAGATGGAAAAGGCTGCCGAAGTCGGGGTCGGTGGCCACATCGAAGAACACCGCACCCTCCGCCACGTAGGCGTGGCCGGCGTCGATGAGCAGGCCCACGACCTTGCGGATCTCGGCAATGGCCGAGGTGGCGCGAGGGGCACTGTGCACCGGCAGGAAGTTCAGCGCCTCGAGGTCAGCCTCCAGGCGGGCCACCTCCCGGGCGGCGAGGTCCAGATAGTGGATGTTCAGCTCTTTGGCCTTGGCCAGCAGCGGATCGTCCACGTCGGTGATGTTGCGCACACAACGGGTTTCATGGCCTCGGTCCCGCAGCCGGCGCTGCAACACGTCGTACGCCATGAACGTGGCCGCGTGGCCCAGGTGGGTGGCGTCGTAGGGGGTGATCCCGCAGGTGTACATGGTGACCACCGGGCCCGGGGTGAACGGCACCACCTCGGCTCGGGCGCTGTCGTAGAGCCGCATGGCCCCCGTGTCGGACTCGGTGCTCATCGAATGCCGGTGAACTTGACCGCGGCCCGGGTCTTGTAGCGGATGTTGAGCTGGAGCAACACCGCCGCGAAGGCCTCGATGGGAGCGGCGTTGGAGAGCTGTCCAGCGTCCAGCGGTCTGAGCGCGGGCAACGCCGCCACGATCTCGGAGGCGACCTCGGTGGCGGAGAGATGGTCCGAGCAGACCAGCACGTCGCTTTCGACGGGCTCGTTGATGTCCCCCAGCTCCTTGGCCGGCACGTGATGGAACGCCGCCGCCACCCGGGACTTTGGCACCGCCGCTTGGATGTTGGCCGCCACCGAACCCCGGGGCGGGACCAGCGGCTGGAACTCCGGACCCACCCGGGCCAGCGCATTACACATGGAGATGACGACTTTACCCTTGAGCTGGTCAGAGACCTGCAGGGCGGTGGATGTGGCCGCGTCCCACGGGGTGGCGATGACCACCACATCCGCCGCCGCGGCGCCCTCGTTGTCGGCGGCGGCGATGACCAGGGAGTGCGCCGCCCACCGTTCCAGGAGGTTGTCGCGCACCTCCATGGCCCGGTATTTGGACCTCGAGCCCAACACCACGTCGAATCCGTTGACCGCCAGCCGCACGGCCAGCCCACTTCCCGCGGGGCCGGTCGCCCCCAGAACACCGATGCGCACGGGCGCCACAGTAGCCCGCACGACCCGCCACCTCTGCGGTCCCCCTCCGTGCGCCGCCAAACCTGACTGGGGTTGTGGCAAAGCGCGTCGGAGCGGCAGTACCGGGCGTAACGTCCCATCCGGCCGCGGCGGTCCAATTCCGGCACCGTCAGTACGGGTACGCGTCGATGATGCGTGCTGCTGCTGGCCTGACGTGAGGAGAAGCGGATGTCCGCTGGCTTGCTGAGCGGCAAGAAGATCCTGATCACCGGGGTGCTGACCGACGCGTCGTTGGCGTTCTCGGTGGCCCGATTGGCCCAGGAGCAGGGGGCCGAGGTGTTGCTCACCGGTGCCGGCCGGGGGCTGTCCCTGACCAACCGGACCGCTCGGAAGCTGCCCCAGCCGGTGGACGTGCTGGAGTTGGATGTGGCCGAGGTCAGCCACGCCGAGGCGGTGCGGGCGCAGCTCACCGAGCGCTGGGGTCGGGTCGATGGGGCGCTGCATGCCATCGGATTCGCCCCGCCGAGCTGCCTGGGGGGCGGGTTCCTGGAGGCCCCCTGGTCAGACGTGTCGGTGGCGGTGCAGATCTCGGCGTACTCCCTCAAGACCATCGCTGAGATCTGTGCGCCGTTGATGTCCGAAGGCGGCTCCTTGGTGGGCCTCGATTTCGACGCCACCGTGGCCTGGCCGGCCTATGACTGGATGGGCGTGGCCAAAGCCGCCTTCGAGTCCACCGCCCGCTATCTGGCCCGTGACCTGGGCTCCCGCAACATTCGGGTGAACCTGGTGGCCGCGGGGCCCATCAAGACCATGGCGGCCAAGTCCATCCCGGGTTTCGCCGCCTTCGAGGACGCCTGGGGTGAGCGGGCACCGTTGGGGTGGGATGTCAAGGACCCCGAACCGGTGGCCCGGGCCTGCGTGGCACTGCTGTCGGACTGGTTCCCGGCCACCACCGGGGAGATCATTCACGTCGATGGGGGCTATCACGCGATTGGGGCGTGATCCTCCATGCTGAACGTTGAGCCGTCCTGGCCCCGACGTTCAGCAGTACTGGGCGAGGGTGGGGTACGGGTTGGTCCAGCCGCTGCCGCCGGGATGGATCTCGAAGTGCAGGTGGGGGGTTCCGCTGGCGTTGCCGGTATCCCCGACGTAGCCGACCACGTCACCCTGGCTCACCTGTCCCAGGGTGCCGAAGGCGTCGAGGTGCGCGTAGTAGTAGCGGTTGCCGTCATCGCCCAACAGGAAGACGCCGTTGCCGCCGGCCCAGTCCCAGCCGTAGTCGACCGCCTCGCCATCGACGGTGGCCACCACTGGCGTGCCGTAGTCGGCCCAGATGTCGGTGCCCCGGTGGGACCGGCCGCCGGAGCGGGCCGCGCCCCAGGTGTCGCTGAAGCTGTAGCCGCCGGTGATGGGGCACAGCCAGTCCACCGGAACCGCCGGGCGGGGCGGGGGCGGCGGAGGTTCCTCGTCGGAACCGGAAGCTGAACCCCCGCCAGCATCGTCGGAGGTCGCGGCGGCCGCTTGGGCCCGGACGGCGTCTTCGTAGGCCGCCAGAGCCGCGGCGGCCTCGGCTTCCCGTCGGGACTGTTCCGCCTGCCGGTCCGATTCCTTGCGGGCTGCGTCGAGTTGCTCCAGCTGATCGAGTTGCTGGAAAAGGGCCTCACGGCGGGAGTCGAGCTCACTGCGCTGGCGTTCGGCCTCCGACCGACGTCGCTCCAGATCCGACAGCTGCCGGTCCAGGGTGGCGCGCACTGCGGCCAGCTCGTCGGTGCGGCTGCGGGTCTCGCCCCTGGCCGCCCGGGACAGCGCTGACGCCAGGGCCTGGCTGTTGGGATCGGACCCCAACAGGCCGGACTGCTCGCTGCCGACGCGGATGTATTCGTTCAGGGCTTCTTCCGCCGCAAGAGCCCGCAGCTTGACCGCACCGGCCCGGGTGAGCTGGATTGAACGCTCGGCGGCGGCGATGGCCAGCTCCGTCTCCTCCAGCACCAACTCCGCGGCCAGGAACGCCTCCGCGGCGGCGCTGGCTTCATCCCGGGCGGCCTGCAATTCGGACTCGGCGGCCCCGACACCGTCAGGGAAGGCCACGGCCATCATCATGCTGACCAGCAGCAACATCCTCACCAACAACACCCGTCTGAGCAGCACTGGCTTCAGGATGGTGGCCGACGACGACCCAACGCGGCACGGACGGGTCTGATGCCCTGACCAGGGCCGGGAAACTCGGCGCGGCGGGACCATGCGCAACGCAGACTAGCGATGCCCTGCCACCCTGTTCAGGCCCAGATCGATGATTCATGCGCCGAATCCCCGTTCATGAGAGTCAACGGCGCGGGCCGTTTCAGCGGGATCGAGGGTCGCAGACACCGCCCTGTAGGGTCCGCATTCGTGCCCGACGCCCCCGCGCCGACCAACGTCCAGGCTTCCCGTCCGGTCCTGCGGTTGCGCGGTATCCGCTTTCGACGTGGTGACCGGGACCTGCTGGCTGACGTGGACTTTCGACTCGGTGCGGGTGAGCGGTGGGTGCTGTTGGGACCCAACGGTGCCGGCAAGACCACGCTGATCCGGGTGGCGGCGCTGTTCGAGTTTCCCACCGAGGGCCGCATCGACATCCTGGGTCACCAGGCGGGGCGGGTGGATCTGCGCCAGCTCCGTCCCCGCATCGGGTTCAACTCGCCGGCCCTGACCGACCTGCTCCGGCCGCAGCTCACCCCGCTGGACATCGTCACCTCGGCTTTGCACGGTTCGCTCGTGCCGTGGTGGAGTCGGGCCACCGACGCCGACCGGGCCATGGCCGCCGAACAGCTGGAACGGGTGGGCTGCGCCGAGCTGGCCGGGCAGGCCTACGGCACGCTGTCCTCCGGTGAGCGCCAGCGAGTGTTGCTGGCTCGCACGCTGGTCACCGAACCGGCCCTGCTGCTGCTCGATGAGCCCGGCGCGGCGTTGGACCTGGTGGGCCGGGAGCAGCTGATCGAAACGCTCGATCGCATCGCCGCTGAGCCCGATTCCCCTCCGATGGTGCTGGTCACCCACCACGTGGAGGAGATCCCCGGCAGCTTCACCCACGGCCTGCTGCTGCGGGAGGGACGGGTGCTGTTCGCCGGAACCCTGCCCGAAGCGCTGCAGCCGGAGCGCATGTCGCAGTGTTTCGGCATACCGCTGCACATCACCCGCCATGAGGGTCGGTGGGCGGCGCGTCGGGCCGTGGTGAGCTGACCGGGCCCGGTCATGCCCTTAGCCGTGGGCGGTCACATGGTTGCGGGCCCGGCCGGTCAGCACCAACATCGATTGCGCTTCCACCCTGATGCGGTCCCCGGGGGCATAGCGCCGCAGCCGCTCCGCCGGCACCGACTCACTGGTGTCGAGCACCCGACGCCACAGAGCGGGCCAGGCCCCCGTAGGCAGCCGGTACAGCAGCCGGCCGTCGTGGGCGTTGAACACCACGAACACGCTGTCCGCGACAGCCCGAGGCGCTGGCCCCGCAGCCGGCGCAGAAGCGGGAACGGTGCCACTGAGCGCCCTACCGTCGAACAGCACCGCCACGGACTGGGCGTAACCGGCTTCCCAATCGGCGGAGGTCATGATGCGCCCCTCGAGGTCATACCAGGCCACGTCGATCATCCCGTTGGCGTCGGGCTGCCCGCTGGGCCAACTGGCTCGGCGTAGCACGGGATGGTCCCGACGGAAGGCCAACAACCAGCGCACGTAGGTCCGCAGGCCGACGTCGATGCGCTCCCAATCCACCCAGGACGTGGGGTTGTCCTGGCAGTAGGCGTTGTTGTTGCCACCCTGGGTGCGGCCCTGCTCGTCGCCAGCGCACAACATCGGCACCCCACCGGCCAGCAGCAGGCTGCCCAGCAGGTTGCGCTGCTGGCGGGCCCGGCGACGCCGCACCGCCGGATCCTCCGAAGGACCCTCCGCCCCACCGTTCCAGCTGTGGTTGTCATCGGTGCCGTCGCGGCCGTCCTCGCCGTTGGCCTGGTTGTGCTTGCGCTCGTGGGAGACCAGGTCAGCCAGGGTGAAGCCGTCGTGGCAGGTCACGAAGTCCAGTGACGCCTGCGGGGTGCGCCCGGGCCGCCGGAACAGTTCCGCGGAGCCGGTGAGGGACGCCGCGAACGCGCCCAGCAGGCCGTGCTCCCCCCGCCAGAACCGTCGCTGGGTATCCCGGAAGCGCCCGTTCCACTCGGCCCAGCCCACCGGAAAGGCTCCCAGTTGGTAGCCGTGGTGGCCCACATCCCAGGGCTCCGCGATCATCTTCACCCCGACCAGGACGGGGTCCGCGGCGATGGCGTCAAACAGCGCGGCCCCGGGGTCGAAGCTGCGGCCGGGGCCCTCCCGCCCCAACACCGGAGCCAGATCGAAGCGGAACCCGTCGACGTGGTATTCGCTCACCCAGTGACGGAGGCTGTCCAATACCAGCCTGAACGAGGCGGCGCTGGCGGGGTTCCAGGTGTTGCCGCAGCCGGTGTCGTTCACATGACGGCCGCCGTGCAGCGCGTAGTACGCCGCCGGGTCGAACCCCCGGAAGGACAACAACGGACCGTCATCGCCTCCCTCGGCGGTGTGGTTGTACACGACGTCCAGCCAGACCTCTAGGCCGGCCTGATGCAAGGCCTTGACCAGCTGTTTGAACTCGGTGACCTGGCCCTGACCGTCGGGACGGGTGGCGTAGCCGGCGTGGGGGGCGGACAAGCCGAGCGGGTTGTACCCCCAGTAGTTGTGCAGTCCCAGGCTGACCAGACGGGCCTCATCCACGAAGTGCTGCACCGGGAGCAGCTCCACCGCGGTGATCCCCAGACCCGCCAGATGCTCCACCACCGCCGGATGGGCAAGTCCCTTGTACGTTCCCCGCCACGGTTCGGGCACCGCCGGATGCAGTCGGGTGAAGCCCTTGACGTGCAGCTCGTAGGCCACGGTGTCAGTCCATGCGATGCGTGGCGGGCGGTCCCCTTCCCAGTCGAACACGGTGCTTGTGACCACCGAGCGTGGCATGCAGCACGCCGAATCGACCCCCGGGGTCAGCAGGTCCGGGGACCAGACCAACTCCCCCACAATGGCGGAGGCGTAGGGGTCCATCAGCAGCTTGGCCGGATCGAGAGGCGCGGGACCGCTGACCCGGTAGCCGTAGCGGGTTCCCGGGCCCACATCGGGCACCACCGCCCACCAGGTGTGCTCGTCGCGCTGGAGGTCAACGCGCTGTTCGGGCGCGGCGCCGGCCACGTCCGTCCGGTCGCCGTCGAAAAGACACAGCTGAACTCGCTCCGCCGGCTCGGAGTGCACCGCGAAGGACGTGGCGGCACCCAGCCAATGGGCACCGAGCGAGGGGAGGACGGTCATGTGGTGTGGGTGCTGGATCTTCGTGATGGGATGGTGGATCCGGGATCAGGATCGCCGGTCGGGGTCACCAGTCACGGCGGCTGCCCCCCATCATGGCGGCTGCCCCCCATCATGGCGGCTGCGGTGTCGAACGCCACCGCGAGCGCTCAGTCAGCGGCACCGGTGGCCAGGGCGCTCAGACGGGGACGGGCCCGGTTGATCTGCTCGGCCAGCAAACCCTCGATGAGCGGCCCCCACCAACGTCCGTCGTAACTGAGGGTCATGGTCAGCTCGCTGCCCTCGGAATGGGGAGTGACCCGCGCCTCGAGCACCCAGGTGGCATGGGCCCGACCGTCAGGTTCCTGCCGCTCGAAGCGGGCTAGTTGGGTCGTGGTCCCCGAGGTGTTCTGCACCGGCTCATGGCGGGTGCGGGCCATGGTCAACCGCTTGGACCGACGAAGTGGCCCGACCGCGGCGCTCAACACCACCGCCCACCGGCTCAAGCTCCCCGCTGCGGGCATCGAGCCGGGCTCCTGCGGCAGCGGGGTGGCCTGGCGGACCAGGTCCATCCAGCGGGGATAGCGGCCCAGGTCCTCGACCCAGTGGAACAGCTCCGCCGGTGTGCAAGCGACCACCAGGTGCGCGTCCAGCGGTCTCATCGGAGGCGCCCCCGGCGCGCTGCCAACACCCCTTGCTCCCCGGGTTGCACGACGACCACCACACCGTCGCGGACGGACACCTGGGCCACCGCGGCGATCATCTCGTTGCTCACCCCGACGCTGTCACCGAAGCCCAGCACCGCCTCATGCAACGGGAAGAGCAGCCCTTCGGTGCTGACGCCCCGGGCCGGGCCGCCCAGTGCCAGCAGGCTGACCAGGTCACCGGGGCTGCCATGCACGTCCCGTCGCCCTCGCACCACGGTGAGCCGGGCCGGACCGAGACGGGCGTCGAGTTGCATCGAGGCGTAGGACGGCGAGGCCAGCAGCGCCACGTTGGCCAGCAGATGGTCAAGGCGCCCCCCGTGCCCGCCCACCACGGTGACCGCGCTGGCGCCGCGCACAACCGCGGCGTCGAGCGCCAGCGCCAGATCGGTGCGGTCCTTTGCCTCGGGGTGGCGTTGGATCTCGGTCCCGGACGCCTCGAGCCCTCCCACCAACTCGCCCGGGATGGAGTCGAGGTCCCCGACCAGCAGATGAACGGGCCAGCCCAGTGCCACCGCGTGGGCCGCTCCCGAGTCCGCTGCGATGACCAGGGCGTGGCGTGGCAGATCCGCCACCTCGGCCGCCGTACAGCGCTCACCACCGGCGAAGACCAGTACCCGACCCTGGGGCGCGTCGACGGAACCGGGTTTGTCCCCTCGGGAAGCACCCGAACCCACGCGCCCGCTCACCGGTCCCGTGCCCCGTCGTTGCCGTCGAGCTCTTCGCCGCCGTCGAGCAACGGCGCGCCGTCACGCCCACCAGCAAGGTCGGCCCCGGACTTCTCGCAGTCACGGGATCGCTGACGCACCGGGACCTGGTCGTGGTGCTGGTCGAGCCGATCGAAGCCCGTCATGACGAGTTGCGGGCAACGGCTCTGCAACTCCTCGAGAAAGGTCCCGATGTCCTCGATCTCCGCCGGCAACCTGAGGCGGGACCCATCAGCGAACTCGAGACGGATCGGCCAAGGCCCCACCGACGTGCCCATGTCCAGCCGCCGCAGGGCCGCCACGGGCCGCCGGGACTGCCCCGACCTGCTGATCAGCACCAACTCGGTGCTTCCGTCCGTCGGTCCCTCCAGGCGAATCGTGCGTGGCAAGCGACGACTGCGCCTCACCAACACCGGGCCCGCGGCTGCACTCACCACGAACAGGCTGGCGGCAACCAGCAACGCCAGGTTCGAGGCCACCGCCAGGCCCAACAGCAGAAACCACAGCGGCAGGGTCAGAGCAGTGGACAACCCGCAGCCGACACGCTGGTTGAGCTCCTCCGTGACCGCCCATTCGCCGATGACCGCCGCCGTTTGACCGGACGGCGCCATCGGCATCGGGTCCGGACGGGCACGCATCACGGCGAATGTAGTGGTGCCGGACGCGGACAAACCGCCGAGGTCAGGTGGACCCCGGCGGTTCGGCCGACGTTGGTTCGCCAGCGGCGAGGTGGCTCAGCCGTCGACGTCGAGGTCGTTGTTGTCGCCCGACACGTCCACGTCGGTCTGCTCGACATCGAGTTCGGCGGAGAACTGGTCGTTGTCCTCGAACACGCTGTTGTCCTCGAAGTTGGACTCGAAATCCAACTTGGTGAGGTCGTTGTCCTCGGTTGTCTCGTTGAACGAATCCGCGATGTTGGTCTCGGTCACGTCGGTGTCCGTGACCCGAGTGTTGAAGCTATCTTCGAACTCGGTGTTGAACGAATCATCGATAGAGTTGTCGGTGTTGAACGAATCATCGATGTTGGTGGAGTTATCCTCCAAGGCACTGGAGCGGTTACCGTCGCCAACGGTGAAGTTGGTGGGACCGTCGGCACCACTGAAATCAGCGTCGATGTCCCCAACCAGGTCGTTGCCGCTGCCGTTGACCACCTGGGCGTTCCCGCCGCCGGTGTCCACGTCGTTCAGCACGCCACTGCCGGTGTTGACGTTCTCGCCAGCAATGTTGGTGGCGTTGCCCCGCGCCGCGAAGGCGCCCACGTCGGAGTCGTTGATCTGGGTGTTGCCGTCACCCACGACACTGTCATCGAGGTCAACGTCATCGCCGGCGAGGATGCCGGAGTTGCGACCGGTGTTCACCGCGGAGTCGTCGAGGTCTCCCCCTACAACGACACCGCCTGCACCGGCAATGAGCGTGTCGCTGTCTATCGCTTGATCGAAATCAACGTCGCCTTCAGAGTTGATCTCGTTGATGTTCACTTCCGCCATCGGGGCCCTCTTCCAAGTTGCTGTTTTGAATTGGTCTGGAGCTGCGCAGATCAGCATCTCACCTGCAGCGGCATCGTCAGGAGCAACCCACGGTGCGACCTGATACCGGGGAAGATCGAGTTTGTCGCCTCAGCCTGCAAAGCCGAATCTACCGGGGCAGTCTTGCCCAGCCACCCACCGAAACGCATTGGGCGGCAGACGACAATCGGATGACTTTTCCGGCGGTCGGCACGATGCGGGGCGGGTGCTCGCCAGCGAGGACCCGCGCCCTACGCTGGCGGGCATGCAGCGCACCATCCACGAAGCCGACCACGAGCTGTTCCGCAGAAGCTTCCGGGCCTTCGTGGCCAAGGAGATCGTCCCCCATTTCCTGGACTGGGAGGCGGCCGGAATCGTGGATCGGGAGCTGTTCAAGCGGGCTGGTGACGCTGGGTTCCTGTGCATGGACGCACCCGAGCAGTACGGCGGCGGCGGGGTCAAGGACTTCCGTTACAACCAGATCATCTCCGAGGAGTTCCAGTACGCCGGGGTCGGTGGAGCTGGCGGGGGCATCACGCTGCACAACGACATCTGCCTGCCGTACTACCTGAACCTGGCCAACGACGAGCAGTTGGCTCGCTGGCTGCCAGGCATCTGTTCCGGCGAGCTGATCACCGCCATCGCCATGACCGAACCCGCCATCGGCTCGGATCTGGCTTCCATGACCACCAGCGCCATCCGTGACGGGGACCACTACGTGCTCAACGGCTCCAAGACGTTCATCACCAACGGCATCAACAGCGACGTGGTGATCGTGGCGGCCAAGACCGACCCCTCCCAGAAGCACAAGGGCATGTCGCTGCTGGTGGTGGAACGGGGCATGGACGGGTTCGAACGGGGTCGCAACCTGGACAAGGTCGGCCAGCACAGCCAGGACACCGCCGAGTTGTTCTTCAACGATGTCCAGGTGCCTGTGGCCAACCTGCTGGGCGCCGAGGGCGGCGGGTTCATGCACCTGGTCACCAACCTGCCCCAGGAGCGGTTGTCCATCGCCGTGGCCGGCATCGGCGCCGCTCAGGCCGCGCTCAACTGGACGGTCGAGTACTGCAAGGAGCGCACGGCGTTCGGTCAGCCCATCGGCAGCTTCCAGAACAGCCGCTTCAAGCTGGCCGAGATGCGCACCGAGATCGAGGTCGGCACCCAGTACGTGGACCAGTGCGTGGTGGCGCTCAACAACGGCACCCTCAGCGCCGAGGACGCGGCCATGGCCAAGTGGTGGTGCACCGAGCTGCAGAAGCGCACGGTGGACACCTGCGTGCAGCTCCACGGCGGCTACGGCTACATGATGGAATACCCCATCGCCCGGGCTTACGTGGACGCTCGCATCGCCACTATCTACGGCGGTACCACCGAGATCATGAAGGAGATCATCGGCCGCAAGATGGGATTCTGAGCGCGCGCCACCCCGGCGGCCCACATCGCCACGGATCGCCAGGGTCAGATCGCCAGGGTCAGCCAGTCGCTGGGCAGCGCGAAGAGCAGCCGTCCCGCCGTGCCATCGCGCGAGGTGGAGCGGTTGGCGTGCTGCGTGATGGTGTGTGCGCGTCCGCGGAACAGTCGTTCAAAGCCGGCTTCGACCCGAGTCCCTGAAGCGCCGACCGCCTCGTGGACGGAGCGAACGGCCTCAGCGCACGTTTCGGTGGCGTAGGCCCACCCAGCGGATCCGGCGGGATGCGGAATCCGTCGAGATCCCACAACGTGGCCGCCGAGGCCCTGACCGTCGGTGAGCAGTCCTTGCAGCTGCCGATCGGAGCATCGTCGACTCGCCAGCTGCTTCCGGGTGACCACCCCGAACTCATCGATAATCTCAAAGACATCGATAGATGCCGAAATATCTTAAGCTCGCCCGGCGCCGAGGGGCGGCCGGCCAGGAGTCGGGCGACTGAACCGCCGCCTGGACCGGGCCCAGCCCCCGGTGCCAGCCCGGCAGGCTGACGGGCGATCACCTGGCGTCGACCGGACCCCTGAGGTTGCACCAAGCGCCGAAGCACCGAGCGCTCGGACAGCCATCGGGACGCGCCGGCGGAGTGCAGTGATTAGGGTCGGGCGGCGCACACGGGGAGCGTCCGCTCCGCAAGCAGGGGGAACATCGAGATGCCGACACCGCCGTCCGAAGAGCAGGTCCTGGCCTGGATGGACGATCTGTCCAACTGGGGTCGCTGGGGCGAGGATGACCGCCTCGGCACGCTCAACCACCTGACCGCGGCCAAGCGGGTATCGGCGGCGAAGCTGGTGCAGGAGGGCCTGTCGGTGTCCTGCAGCTGGGATATCAAGACCGGCCGCCAACCGGGCGCCACCGTAGAGTCCCAGCGGTACATGCTCTCCACCGGCCTCGGGCTGGAAGAGGAGGGCCGCCGCGGGCTGCTGGGCGCGGGCCGAGCCGGGGGCGCCCAGGAATACATCGGCATGGTGTTTCACGGGCTCGACGTCACCCACCTGGACTCCCTGGCCCACCTGTTCTGGGACGGGAAGATGTACGGCGGGGCCCCGGCGTCGCTGGTGTCGGATCGCCAAGGTGCGCTCAAGCACGACGTGTTGGCGGTGGCCAACGGGGTCAGCACCCGCGGCGTGCTGCTGGACATCGCCCGCCTGCGCGGGGTGGACGTGATCGCCGCTGACGACCAGGTCTATCCCGAGGATCTCGAGGCCGCCGAGCAGGCTGCCGGGGTGCGTCTGGAGCCGGGCGATGTGTTGTTGATGCGCACCGGGGAGGGCGGTGCTCGCATCGCTGAGGGCCGCAACTACAACGCCAACAAGCCCCGCTCCGGCTACCAGGCGGCCTGCCTGCCGTGGCTGCACGAGCGTGGCATCGCCATGATCGGCTCCGACGTGGCCCAAGATCCCACCCCTACCGGATACCGCACGGTATCGATGCCGATCCACATGGTGGGCATCGTGGGCATGGGTCTGTGGCTCATCGACAACTGCAACCTGGAGGATCTGGCCGCCGCCTGCAACCGGCTGAACCGCTGGGAGTTCCAGTTCTCCCTGGCCCCGATCCGCTTCCAGGGCGTGACCGGCAGCCCCGTCAACCCCCTCGCCGTCTTCTAGGCCCGGCGGCGACGACGTTGAAGGTCGACACTCCCCTGCTCATCATCGGTGGCGGTCCCGGCGCGCTGGCCGCCGCCGAGATCGCCAGCGGCTTCCGGCTGCCCAGCCTGGTGGTGGGCCATGTCACCGCCGCGGGTCCGAATCCCGAGTACCCCGTCGCGCTCGATGACGGCGCGGTCACGGCACTGGATCATCACGGGGTGCTGGGTGTGCTGCGACCGTACCTGGCGGTCCAGGACCCACCCACGGTTTCCCCCCACGTGTTCGAGGACATCGTGAAACACCATTGCGTGGCCGACATGAACGTCACCGTCTACGACGGCATGGACGTGGTGGAGCTGCAGACCGAACCGGGTTCCGTGAACGGGGTGCTGACCGACGGTCGGGCCCGGTGGGAGCTGCGCGCCGACGCCCTGATCGACACCACCGACTTCCCAACCGACCTGTCGGCGGCGGTGAACCGGGCCTCGGTGGAGGTTGCGGCGGTCCTGACCAGACTCACCGCCTGATCGCTCCCCACCATCGCCCAGGCTGCTTTCTGAACGAGTTTTGTACGCCTTGTGAACGCTGCGGGCCGACGGTCCCGGCCGGAGGCGGCAGGGGTACGATGCTTCATCGGTCAGCCCCGTCCGGTTGGGGACGATGGACAGAGCTCATGAGCCGGCAGGGCAGGATGGCGGCAGCATGACCGTTTCGAAGCAGGCCCCAGCCTTCGAAACGTACCGCCCGCACGCCGGACGCCACGACGCCCTGGTTGACCCCTTGGGCGCGCTGCGTCTCCCGTGGCGCGCCCTGGGGCCGGCGTTCGCCCAGCTGGGAACGGTCGAGCTGCAGCGCCGCGCCGAGGAGGCGAACCGGTTGCTGGAAGCGGACGGCGTCTTTCACCACGCCAGCGCCTCGGGTGGGCAGGCCGCTCGTGAGCCCTCGGTGCGCTGGCGGCTCGACGCGCTGCCGGCGGTGTTGGACAGCGGCGCCTGGGCCACCCTCGAGCGGGGCATCATCGAGCGCGCCGAGCTGTTGGATCTGGTGGCCTCTGACCTCTACGGCCCCCGCCAGCTGGTGGCCCGGGGCCTCATCCCCCCGGAGCTGGTGTTCGGCAATCCGGCGTTCGCCCGGTCCTGTGACGGGCTCTCGCTGCCCGGGGGCCGCCAGCTGTTGACCTACGCCGCTGACGTCGCACAAGACGGCGATGACGGTTCGTGGCAGGTGCTTGCTGATCACACCGGCTATCCCAGCGGCGCCGGCTTCGCCCTGAAACACCGGATGGTGCAGTCACGGGTGTTCCCGAGCCTGTATCGCGAAGCCCAGGTCCATCGTCTGGCCCCGTTCTTCCGTTCCTTTCGGGCCGCGCTGCAGGCGATGGCCCCGGAAGCGGATCGTGACCCCCGGATCGTGTTGCTGACCTCGGGCCCCACCAGCGACGACGCCTTCGAACAGGCGCTGTTGGCCACCTCGCTTGGCTACTCGCTGGTCGAGAGCGGGGACCTGTTCGTGCGCGACGGCCGGCTGTGGTTGCGTTCAGTCTCAGGGCCCGAAGCGGTCGACGTGGTGGTGCGACAGATCGACGCCACCCGCTGCGACCCCCTCGAGTTGCCGTTGCGGTCCCGATCGGGCATCCCCGGCTTGCTGGAAACCGCCCGTCGGGGCGCGGTGACGGTGGTCAACGGCCTTGGCACCGGGGTGTTGGAGAGCCCGGCGTTGATCACCTGCCTGCCGGGGGTGGCCCGGGCGCTGCTGGGCCAGCCGCTGGAGCTGGCCGACATCGAGACGTGGTGGTGCGGGCGTGCCGCGGAGCGCTCCCATGTGCTGGCGAACCTGCAGCAGCTGGTGATCAAACCGGCGTGGCGGACTGGTGGGATGGCCGGGGTGGCCCATCTCGGCTGGACCCTCACGGACGCCGAGCTGCACCAGCTCCGCCAGCGCATCGAACACCACCCTGGCGCCTGGGTGGGCCAGCGGTGCCTCGACGCCGCCACGTCTCCAACGATGGGCCCCAACGGCGCTGAACCGGCCGGAGCGGTTTTGCGGGCCTTCGCCGTGTCACAGGGTCTTTCCTACATGGTGATGCCGGGCGGTTTCACCCGGGTGCAGCAAACCCCCCGTCGCCACGAGTGGGACCACGCCAACGAGCACAACGGGGGTCAGGCCGCCTTCCGCGGGCACGGCACCGTGGTGAAGGACACCTGGGTGCTGGCGTCTGAGCCCGAACCGACCAGCGCCCTGTGGTTGCAGGACGGTGGCGGCCGGGGAACGTCGGTGACCAGCGGGGCCCCTTCGGCCCGCTCGGCGGAGAACCTGCTGTGGGTCGGTCGTTACGCCGAGCGGGCCGATGCCACCGTGCGGCTGTTGCGGGTGGTGCAGGACCGCCGCAACGAGCTGGCCGACGGCTCGGGACCCGCCGGCGAGGAATGCGTGTTGTTGTTGGCCACCGCCTTGGCCCATGTCACGGGTACCAACCTGCCGCTACGGCCCGCTGCGGGAACGTCGACGGTGCCGGCGGCTTTGGGGGCGGCACTGGTGTCCCTGGCGGTGGATCGTCAGGCGCCGGGGTCGGTGGCCTTTGCCCTGGATCGGCTGTTGTATGCCGCTGACGCGGTCCGCGATCAGCTGTCGATGGACACGTTCCTGGTCATCGGCGGTGTGCAGCATTCTCTGAGTGACGCCCCGGTCGGGTTGCAGGGCACCGATCGCCAGGCCGAGGTGCAACGGGGGCTGTCCCAGGTGCTGACGGCCCTGTTGGCTTTCGCCGGGCTCGCTTCGGAGTCGCTGGTTCGCGATCCCGCCTGGCAGTTCCTGGACGCCGGCCGACGCATCGAGCGGGGCCTGCACCTCGCCGGGCTGCTGCGGGCCACGGTGGTCACCGATCACGGCCTGGCGACGGACAGCCTGTTGTACGAATCGGTGCTGACGGCGGCGGAGTCCATCATCACCTACCGACGCCGGTACCGATCCCGGGCCCGGCTCGACACGCTGCTCGAGTTGCTGTTGGTCGATCCCATCAACCCCCGATCCCTGCTGTTCACGGCGCTGCGGTTGGAGGAGGCGGTGCACAACCTCCCCGCCGGCCCCTTCAGCGACAGCCGCGCCCACCAGCTTCCCGGCCGTCTCTGTCTGGAGCTGAGCGCCCTGTTGCGCCTGGCTGATCCCGCCCGCCTGGCCACAGAGGGGCGCCCTCAGGAGCTTGGTCCCCTGCTCGGTCGGGTGGAGGAGTTGCTGCTGGCGGTGGCCAGCGCGCTTGAGGCTGCGCACTTCACCCGGCTGCCGCCGTTACAGATCATGGGGAGCCCATGACCCCGACCCGGTATCAGATACGCCACCGCACCACCTATCGCTACGACGCGCCGGTGTCCGCCAGCTATGGCCTGGTGCACCTCTCTCCCCGGGACACGCCCCACCAGCATGTGGAGGCGGCGACGATCACCTTCGAGCCGTCGGTGGCGGACTATCGGGAACGGCTCGACTTCTTCGGCAACCGCACCGGCTACTTCGCCCTGCACGAACCGCATCTGACGCTGATGGTCGAGGCCCGCAGTGTGGTCAGGATGACAAACGAGACACCCCCATCGCCCGATGCCGTCCCCTGGGAACAGCTGCGCGATGCGCTGATCGAACCCCGGGGCGAGGAGGCGTTGCAGGTGGCCCCGTTCGTGCTGGCGTCGCCCCGGGTGCCGCCCAGCGCCGACGTCGCCGACTACGCCGCGGCCAGCTTCACCCCGGGACGGCCCCTGCCGGACGCCCTCGAAGAGCTCAACAGCCGCATCCATCGGGACTTCAGCTTCGTGCCCGGGGCCACCACCGTCCGCTCCGCGTTGCAAGAGGTGATGACAGCCCGCCACGGCGTCTGCCAGGACTTCGCCCATGTGGCGGTGGGTTGCCTGCGGGCCTGTGGGCTGGCGGCGCGCTACGTGTCCGGCTACCTCGAAACCGACCCCCCACCGGGCCGGGCCAAGCTGGTGGGAGCGGACGCCTCCCACGCCTGGGCCGAGGTGTGGCTGGGCCCGCAGCACGGCTGGCTCGGCATCGACCCCACCAACGACACGCTGGCGTTGGGCCGCCACATCGTCACTGCCTGGGGTCGGGATTATGACGATGTGGCCCCGCTGACCGGGGTCATACAGAGCCCGGGTTCCACGACGGAGCTGTCGGTGTCCGTGGACGTGATCCGAGTCGACGGCTGAGCACCGGTCACCGCCAACGCTGACGCGTCCCGGCGTGGGAGTTGGAAATACGACGCCGCGACACCGTCGTGCACGGTTGCCAGGCCGGCCTGCATGCGGTCCAGTTCCCGGTGCAGCGTGGCGTTATCAGCGGACATGTCGGGCAACGCCAGCTCACTGAGATGACGCTGCAACGCGGCAGCGGTGGCCATGGGCGCGTCGTACTGCGGTAACTCCAGCAGCGCCCGTGACAGTGCCACCAGGCAATACTCCACCGAGGCCGGTAGCTGAGTGTCTCGCAACAGGAACGGCAGGGCGGTGGCGGCGCTGACCCCGCCCCCGAGCTTCTGACGGTGGGTGTGTTCGGCGTTGAGGGAACGCAACACCCCCATCCACGTCACATCAACGAACGGGTCCCCGGCCCGGGCCCGTTCCAGCAGAGCGGCGGCCTGCACGTCCAACACCCTGGTGGTCATGTCGGCCCGTTCGAGGTGACGGCCGATCTCCAGGAAGGCGTAGGCCTCGTCCCGGTTCATGGTGCCGGACAACAGACCGTTGAGCATCTGCAATTGTTCGATCACATGGGCACACCAGTTCAAGCGGGTGACCCGGTTGGCGGCCCGCCCGGCGTTGATCGAGCTCCAGCTGTGGAGCCGGTTGACCACCTCGAACGCCGCGCGGGGCAGCACCGGACGGTTGGCGACCAGGTTGTTCCGGGCCGCACGGATGCAGCTGCGCACCGACGCCGCGCTGGTGGTCTCTGCCAGCAGGTAGTGCACCACCTCCTCCTCGATGCCGGGACCGGCGGCTCTCGCGAGGCCGCCATACTTTTTGGTATCATACTTTTCAGTATCGTTCTGACCAGTATCGTTCTGACCAGTATCGTTCTGACCAGTATCGTTCTGACCAGTACTGTTTGGGTCGGCGCTGTTGTGGTCGGAACAATCGAAGCTGGCGCCGGAACCGGTGACTTCCAGCAACGGGCGCCAACGAAGGCCAGCGGCCCAGGGCAGGTCGAGGAACAACTCGGTGTGCACCTTTACCAAGCGAGCAGTGGCCTCGGCCCGTTCGGCGTAGCGGGCGAACCAGTACACCGACTCGGCCACACTCGATAACAGCATGATCGCTCTCGCTTTCCGGGATGTTGGCGTGCATGACGTGGTTGGCGAGCACGACGTGGTTTGGGCCAGTATGACGTGCGCTCAACCGGCCACGACGGACCGCGACGGCTCGGGCTGATGGTGGTCTCCGGCCCGTCCGAAGGTGGGATCGACCACCCAGGTGTCCTTGCTGCCGCCGCCCTGTGAGCTGTTCACCACCAGGGATCCTTCCACCAGCGCCACCCGTGACAGGCCGCCTTCGGTGACGTAGGGATCGCCCCCTGACAGCACGAAAGGTCGCAAATCCACGTGACGGGCCACCACCTCCTCACCCCGCAGGGTAGGCACGGTGGACAACTCGATCACCGGCTGGGCCACCCAATTGCGAGGATCGGCCTGGATTCGGCGACCCCAATCCTCCAGTTGCGCGGCGCTGGCCCGGGGGCCGATGAGGATGCCGTACCCGCCGGACTCGTTGGCCGGCTTCACCACCAACTCGGCCAGGTTGGCCATGACATGACGGCGCTGCAGCGGGTCCTCGCAGAGGAACGTGGGGACGTTGGGGATAATGGGATCTTCGCCCAGGTAGTAGCGGATCAGCTCCGGCACGTAGGCGTAGACCACCTTGTCGTCGGCCACACCGGCGCCGGGGGCGTTGGCCAGCGCCACGTTGCCGGCCCGCCAGGCCCGCATCAGCCCCGGCACCCCCACCACCGAGTCACTGCGGAAGACCTCCGGATCAAGGAACAGATCATCGACCCGGCGGTAGATCACATCAACCCGTTGCGGACCTCCGATGGTGGCCAGGTATACGCAATCATCGTCCCCCACCACGAGGTCGCTGCCCTGCACCAGCGGCGCCCCCAGCTGTTGGGCCAGGGAACTGTGCTCGAAGTAGGCCGAGTTGTACACCCCGGGGGTCAAAACCACGATCACCGGCACGTCGCCAGGGCGGGGTGACAATGACGCCAACATCTCATAGAGCCGGGCGACGTAGCCATTGACCGGTTGAATGTCGATATCTCTGAAAAGATCAGGAAATACCAACTTGGATATCTGACGATTCTCCAGAAGATAGGACACTCCTGACGGCACCCGCAGATTGTCCTCGAGCACATACAACGTGCCGTCAGCGCCACGCACCAGGTCACTTCCGCAGATGTGGGCCCACGTTCCCTGCGCCGGGATCATGCCCACGCACTGGGGGCGGAAGTTGACCGACCCGGCCACGATCTCGGCTGGGATCACCTTGTCCCGCAACACCTTCTGGTCGCCGTAGAGATCGGCGATGAACAGGTTGAGCGCCGTGAGCCGCTGAACCAGGCCCTTTGATGTGCCGGCCCAGGCCTGGGTGGACAGCACCCGGGGGATCACGTCGAAGGGCCAGGGCCGATCGATGTTGCCGCCCTCGACGTACACCGAGAACGTCACCCCACGGGCGATGATGGCGGCCTCGGCCGCGGTTTGACGTTCCCGCAACTCGGCGAGGCTCAAACTGGCCAGATGGGTGACCACCGCTTCACAGTGCGGGCGGGCCTCACCGTTGCGGATCAGCTCATCCCAGAACCCGTCGCTGCCGTAACCGCCCCACTTCACCACAGCGTTCTATCGTGCCTGCTGGCACCTACCGTTTCCATGAAGTTTCAGCTGCGTGAACAAACTCCGCACGACGCGAACGGGCCGGAGCCGGGTCAATTCAGGCCCTTGCCTGCGTGTCGTTGCTGTCGGGGACACCGAGCTGGGCGCACAGATCGCTGAACGCCTGCTGCAGGGATGCCAGCCCGGCCTCCAGCTGCTGGACCCGGGCCTCCAACTGTGCCGTGCCGCCGCGGGCGGCGGCCGAGCCAATCGAAGCGGAGGAACCGCCACCGAAACCTGCGTTGTCGCCCACGCTGACCGCCCCCGTCAGGCGGAGGGCGGCGTCCAGATCGTCCCCGCACAGCAGGTGGGCCCAGCGCTCCTCCTTCTGGCCGGCCCGACGTTCGAGGCGGATCACCAGCGCCTCGGGACGCGTGTTGGCCAGCGCGGTCAGCTCGGCTTCGACCTCAGCCAAGGACTCGAAGGCCACCGCCCGATCCGTGCGGAGGCGCAACTCGCCGGCGGTCTGCGCACCTCGCAGCATGAGCACCCCGAGTAGGGCCACCGCCTTGGCGTTGAGCCTCAGGGCCTCCCCCATGACCTGCTTGTGCTTGGAGGCCCGCATCCCCTGCCCGGTCACGGTGCGGGCCAGCCCACCCTGGCGCAGGCGCAACATGGCCTGATCGACCTGCACCTCGCTCAGCTCCACCACCGGATCTCGGTTGGTCTTCTGGTTGCACGCCAGCCGCAGGGAGTTGGTGGTGAGGGGATACTGCTCGGGGGTGGTGAGCTCCTTCTCGATGAGGCTGCCCAGTACCCGCACGTCCTCAGCGGTCAGATCCATGGCCTGCACGCTATCGGTGAGACCCTGCAGGGGCGTCTGGTGCGGGACCGTTCCCGCGCGTCACGGACCGGCCGGCGGAGGCGGGCAGACTACGGGGATGGACACCGATCCGAGCACCGCATCCTCCGACCCGGCCCGGGTGTCAGAGGACAACCACCCGCCCGGCGCGGCATCCGAGCAAAGGGCTGCACGGTTCGAACAGGCCGAGTGGTTCGACGCCGCCGATTTGGCCATGGTGCGCTCCCGGGGCGGCGCCAAGTGGTCCAAGTACGGGCCTGAGGTGCTGGCGGCCTGGGTGGCGGACATGGACTTCCCGCCCGCGCCCCCGGTCAGCGCGGCCATCAACGACGTGCTGGCCCGCGGTGCGCTGGGCTACCCCTGGCTGATGGAGGACAACCCCGTGGCCCGGGGCTTCGCCGAATGGACCCGGCGCCGGTACGGGTGGGAGATCGACCCCGAGATGGTGGTGACCACCGTCGACGTGCTGCAACCCATCCAGGCCCTGATCAACCTGTTCAGTGAGCCTGGCGACGGGGTGGTGCTGCAGACCCCGATCTATCCGCCGTTCCACGCCGCCATCACCGAGGTGGGGCGGGTCATCGTGGAAAACCGCCTGGGGTCAGCGACGGACGGGTATCCCATGGATGTCGATGGGCTGGCCGCGCTGACCGCCGCCCCGGGGGACCGCACCCGCATCGTGCTGCTGTGCAACCCCCACAACCCCAGTGGCCGGGTGTTCCGACGGGAGGAACTGGAGGCGCTGGGCACGCTGGCGGTGGAGCGGGGCTGGTTGGTGATCAGCGATGAGATCCACGCCGACCTGCTCCACCCCGGTTCCACCCACCTGCCCTTCGCTTCCCTGAGCCCCGCGGTGGCGGCCCGCACCGTGACCGTGACCTCTTCGACCAAGACGTTCAACATCGCGGGGTTGCGCCTGGCGGTGGCCCATTTCGGCAGCCCTGAGCTGTTGGAGCGGTACCGAAGCATCTCCCGATTCATGCTTGGTGGGGCCAACATCATGGGCGTGGCGGCGTCATTGGCCGCCTGGCGTGACGGTGAGCGGTGGTTGGAGGGCCTCAACGACTACTTGACCGCCAACCGCCAGCTGGTCATGGAGGCGGTGGCGACCATGCGCGGGCTGACCACGGTGGCGCCGGAGGCCACCTATCTGGCATGGCTCGATTGCCGGGAGCTGCTGGCCACCAGGGGCGTGGCCAACGCCGCGGCGTTCTTCTTGGAGCACGGGGTGGGGCTCAACGACGGGGCGGATTTCGGCACCGTGGGCGAGGGGTTCGTGCGGCTCAACTTCGCCACCTCCCGTGACATCCTGGGCCGAATCCTGGCCGCCATGACCCGGGCCTGCAACGGGTGAGGGCACGCACTGGGCAGGCTGGCACCGTGAAGCCACCACGCCTCCGCCACATACTGATTGGTATGTTCATGACATCGGTACTCGTCGGCGACGCGTTCGCGGGCGTGGCGCTGGCCGGCGCCCAGTTGCCATCGGCAACGCCCAGCGCTGACGGTGCGCAAGCGAACAACACGACGCCGGCCACAGCCTCGGTACCGGTCGCCACCTCGGTGCCCAGCGGCAATCAGGTCACGCCGTCCCCCGACATCATCCCGCGGCTGGGCAGCGGCCAGGAGCCACGGGACCCCGGGGACCGCGGGGGATGGTGGCAAGAAACGCTGTTCTTCCTCATGTGCGGGGCGGTGCTGCTGATCGGCGGTTTGGTCTGGCGGGACTCCCGTCGGGCCCGCCGCCGCCAGGGACGACTGGGGCCGCGGCCGACGAACCCGCTGACCAGCGCCGCGCCGGAGGAGAGGTCAGGGACCCAAGACGAGCAACGCACCCCGAACGCGGCCGGGTCGTGACCGAGTGGCCAGCGACCGGCTGGGTCAATTGGGCCGGCAACGTGGTCGCCCCCACGGCGGAGGTGGTCCGCCCCCATGATGTCGACGAGCTGCGGGCCGCGTTGGCCAGGGCCCGCCACGATCGCTTGGTGGTGCGGGTCGCCGGGCGGGGCCACTCGTTCTCATCGTTGGTGCACAGCCCGTCCATGATCGTTGACATGGCGGCCTTCAGCGGCGTGTTGGACGTCGAGACTGACACCGGAGGCGGGCGTGGCCGGGCTTGGGTCGGCGCCGGCACCCCGATCTTCGCGTTGGGGGCGCCGCTGTGGGATCACGGGCTGTCCTTGCACAACCAGGGCGACATCGATAGCCAATCCATCGGCGGCGCGGTGGCCACCGGCACCCACGGCACCGGACCCTCACTGGGTTGCCTGTCGAGCGCGGTGGACGGGGTGCGCCTGATGACCTCGGACGGCGAGCTGCTGGACTGCGACACCGAGAACCGGGCAGATCTCTTCGCCGCCAGCCGCCTGGGCTTGGGCGCCACCGGGGTGGTCACCGCGTCTTCGACTGGTGCTGGCGCCGGCCTACCACCTGCACGAACGCACCTGGTTGGAGCCCACCGCCAGCTGCCTTGAACGGCTCGGGCACCATGTGGGCGCCACCCGGCACTTCGAGTTCTTCTGGCTGCCGGACTCGGACCGCTGTTTCGCCAAGTCCCTCGACCCCCACCCCGACTCGCCCCTGCGGACCACCAACGCCGCCGAGCGCCCGGGAGGACGCATCACTGAACGGGTGGACCGGGCGTATCGGATCTTCCCCTCGGTCCGATCCGAGCGGTTCGTGGAGATGGAGTTCGCCGTTCCCGCCGCGGCTGGCCCGGCTTGTTTCGCCGAGCTGCGCCAGCTCTACCTGCGCCATCATGCCGATGTCACGTGGCCCATCGAATACCGCACCCTCGGCGCCGATGACAGCTGGCTGGGCCCCGCCAGCGAACGCGACAGCGTCACCCTCTCCGTCCATCAGGGGGTGGGGCTCGATCACCGACCGCTGTTCAACGACGCCGAAGCCATCTTCCGGGCCCACGACGGACGGCCCCACTGGGGCAAGCTGCACGGCTTCAGCGGCGACGAACTGGCCGCTTCCTATCCCCACTGGGAACGCTTCTGGGCGGTGGCGGAGGACGTGGACCCCGATCGACGCTTCCGCAACGAACATCTATCCCACCTGCGGCCCTGACGCTGACTGGACCAGCTCCAGGGCTGGGGCGAAGATGGCGGGCATGTTCACCGGCATCGTTGAAGAGCTGGGCCGTTTCCTGGAGCGGCGGGGCGACAGGTCCCGCTTCGGGGCCGAGACGGTCCTGCAGGGTGCCGGCCTGGGTGATTCCATCGCCGTGAACGGATGCTGTCTGACCCTGGTCGAGCAGGGCCTGGGCTGGTGGGAAGCGGACCTCTCCCCCGAGACGCTGGCCCGCACCGGGCTGGGCGCCCTGCAACCGGGCGATGTTGTCAACCTGGAACGACCGGTGCAGCCGAACGGCCGGCTCGGCGGACACATCGTGCTGGGCCACGTCGACGCGATCGGCACGCTGCAGGAAACACCACCTGACCTGGCCGTGACCATCCCCGCGGCACTGGCCCGGTACTGCGTGGAGAAGGGCTCCATCACCATCGACGGGGTGAGCCTGACCATTGTCAGCGTCCAGCCCGATACCACCACCGGCAACCACCCCACTGGAAACAACCCCAATGGCCACACCGACGCCGCGGTCGGCAACGCGGTGCTGCGCTTCGCCATCATCCCCCACACCGCCGCGGTGACCACGCTGGGCCACAAGGCGGTCGGGGCGGCGCTGAACGTGGAGGTAGACGTGATGGCCAAGCACCTCGAAGCCCTGCTGGCACCGTACCTCGACCGATTGAGCCCCCCAGCTGGGTCCCCCGGCGGACCGGGCTCCGGTGGCTGAGACAGGGATCCAGCTACTCGGGGTCAGCAAGAGCTTCCGTCGGCGGGGGGAGCGCACCCGGGCCCTCCAGCAGGTGGATCTGACGGTGGCCGAGGGTGAGTTCGTGGCCATCATCGGGCCCTCCGGTTGCGGCAAGTCGACGTTGTTGCGGCTGGTAGCGGGCCTGGTCGCCGCCGATGAGGGCACGGTGTGTGTCGGCGGGCTGGAACCTGCCCAGGCCCGCCAGGTGAAGTGGTTCGGGCTGGTGCCCCAATCACCGGCGCTGCTGCCGTGGCGCACCGTGCGGGCCAACATCGCCCTGTTGGAGCAGGTCAACCGGCGCCGCGCCCGCCAGACCGGTCACGGGCACCTGATCCCTGTCGAGGTCGAAACCCTCATCGCCAGGGTGGGTCTGGCCGGGTTCGAGTCGGCGCTGCCCCACGAGCTCTCCGGCGGCATGCAGCAGCGGGTGGCCCTGGCCCGAGCCTTCGCCTTGGGTGCCCCGGTGCTGTTGATGGACGAGCCCTTCGCCGCTCTCGACGAGATGACCCGGGAGGAGATGCGCTTCCTGCTGCTGGCAATCTGGGAGGGCCGGGATAGCCGGGATAGCCGGGATAGCCGGGATGGTGAGGTGACCGGCACCGACCGCCGGGGCGGACCGCGAACGGTGTTGTTCGTGACCCACAGCCTGGAGGAAGCGGTGCTGCTGGCGGATCGGGTCGTGGTGCTGTCGGGTCGGCCGGGTCGGGTGGTGGCGGAGGTCCCCATCGGCTTGGATCGACCCCGCCGGGCGTCCCAGGAAGACACCGATGAGTTCGTCCGCTACACCCGCCTGGTACGGGCGGCGTTGCGGGAGGGATCCGCCCCCGCCGCCCGTCCCCCGTCAGCTACGACCACCGCGGCGAGCACCGGGCCGTGAGCGCCGAGCTGACCACGTTGCCCCGGGCCTCCACCCGGACCCGTCGGGGTGCAGGGGTGCTGGGCCCTCCGCTGCTGGCCTTCGTCGCGTTGCTGGGCGGATGGGAGCTCTACGTCCGGGCCCGAGACGTGAAGCAGCTGATCCTGCCGGCGCCGTCCAAGATCCTGGCCGCGGTGCTCGAAGATCGCGGCGGCTGGGTGGCGGCGGCCTGGGTGACCGGCCAGGAAGCGTTCTTCGGGTTCCTGATCGCCCTGGCCGCGGCCTTGTTGCTGGCGGTGGCGGCCACGGCCACCCGGGCCGCGGAGCGGGCCGTCTTGCCGGTGGTGACCGTGGTGCAGCTGATCCCGGTGGTGGCCCTGGCCCCGGCGTTGGTCATCGGTCTGGGGTTCGGCATGTGGCCCCGGATCCTGGTGGCGGCGCTGATCACGTTCGCCCCGCTGACGGTGAACGCCATCGCCGGCATGCAGTCGGTGGACGCCGACGCCCTGGAGCTGCTGCGCTCGGTGGACGCCTCCCGCTGGGAGATCCTGTTGCGGCTCCGTCTGCCCCAGTCGGTGCCCTACCTGGTGGCGGCGGCCCGGGTGAGCGTGGGTCTGGCACTCATCGGGGCCATGGTGGCGGAGTGGCAGGGGTCCTCGGCCGGATTGGGATACACCTTCAGCCGGGCCCAGGCGGTGTTGGCAACGGATCGGATGTGGGCCGCGGTGTTCGTGCTGGCGAGCATGGGGGTGGCGGCGTTGGGGGGGATCGCACTGCTGGAACGTCGGCTGCTACGGTGGCGACCTGGTCGGTTGCGTAACTGAACCCGCTTCGCCGGAGCGGTAGGGCGACCGCAGCGGACACTTCGGGGGACCACGATGATCGGCATGCCACCCACTGGCCGGACCACGAAGCGGCTGCTCAGCGGGGCCGTCCCGCTCTTGCTGGCCGCCGGATTGGCCGTGGCCTGCGGCGGTGACGACAGCGCCGCCGAGCCCGGCACCACCATCGCCGGCGCCGCGCCCACCACGGAGTTCACTGACGCCCGCTGCGAGCAGAACAAGGCCGCCGGCACCATCACATTCCTGACCAGCTTCGACTACGCCGCAGCGGCGTCCATCATCGACGTGGTGGCTGCGGAGGATCAGGGCTACTTCAAAGAACTGTGCCTGGATGTGAAGCTCCAAGCGGGCTTCTCCACCGCCAACGTGGCCGCGGTGTCCGCCGGGACCGCGCAGATGACCTCCCTCGGCAGCTTCTCCGAGGTGGCGGTGGCCAACTCCCAGGACGCGGAACTGGTGGCGGTGGCGGTGGAGGGCCACACCTCCATCGAGGAGCTGCTGGTGGAGAACTCGGCCAACGTCACCGAGCTCAAACAGCTCGAGGGCAAGTCCATGGGCATCAAGGGCGCCATCCCGTTCAGCCTGCGGGCCTTGCTGGCCAGCGAAGGCGTGGATGAGACGAAGATCCGCCAGATCGAGGTGGACTTCAACCCCGTCGTGCTGTTCGAGACGGAGATCGTGGCCCTGCCGGTGTACAAGTCCAACGAACCGGGCCAACTCGACGCCCAGGGCTACGGCGGCAAGTACACCGCGTTCGACCCCGGCGACAGTGAGATCCAGGCCTCCTTCGCCGTGTTCACCACCTCCCGGGCGTTCGCTGATGAGCATCCCACCGCGGTGGCGGACTTCCTGCGGGCGGCGCTCAAGGGCTTCGAGTACGCCACCGCCAACCCCGCCGAGGCCGTGAAGGCGACGGTTGATCGGACCGACCCTGACCTGTTCCTGCGCCTCGAGGGTGAGACTTTCCGCTGGGACACCGAGCGTGAGCTGGTCATCTCCTCAACGCCTCGCGGTGCGGCCGTGGGCACCATCGACGAGGCGGCACTGCAGGCCGAGCTGGACGCCCTGATCAAGCTGGGCGTGATCAAGGACGGCACCGTTGACGTGGCGACCAGCGTGGATGCCAGCTTCATGCGCGACATCGTCAACAACGGCGAGCTGATCTGGTTCGAGTGACGGTGACGGCGTCACGATCGGTTGCCTGGGTCACGTTCGGGCAATCCGTGATGGCCCGTGGCGTCGAAGAGATCACGTATGGACCAACTCGGCGGTGCCAGCGATACCGCACTCATGGTTGCCGTGGGCCGGTTCGACGAGACGGCGCTGGCCGAGCTGTACCGCCGCCACGCGCCGTTGGTGCTGGGACTGTCACGCCGGGTGCTGGCCGATGCAGCGTTGGCCGAGGACGTGGTGCAGGACGTCTTCGTACGCCTGTGGGAGCGACCGGAGCGCTTCGATCCCGACCGCGGGTCCCTGCGCTCGTTCCTGGTCCGCGACGCCCACGGTCGGGCCGTGGATCGATTGCGCTCCGACGGGGCCCGGGCCCGCCGGGAGCAACGTCACGCCACTCTCGAAGCGGAAGCCGTCGATCCTGAGTTGGACCGGGAGATCTGGAACCTGATCCGTTCCGAGCAGGTGCGAGCGGCGGTGGCGGAGCTGCACGCACCCGAGCGGGAGGCGATCCTGCTGGCGTACTTCGGCGGTTTCACCTACCGGGAAGTGGCGAACCTGGTCGGCGCCCCCGAAGGCACCATCAAGACCAGAATCCGGGCCGGGCTGCGCAAACTGGCCACCAAGCTCGAGGCCGCCGGCATGGGGGTTACGACATGAGTGCTGATCCCCCCCGTCGCGGCGGTCCTCCCAGAGACCCCGCCGAACCCGCCAACCCCGCTGGACCCGACGCCGCAACGCAAGACCTGTTGGCCGCGTACGCCCTGGACGCGGTCGATCCCGACGAACGGGTCCGGGTGGAGGTCTATCTGGACCACCATCCCGAGGCCCGGCGGGAGCTGGCCCGTTATCAGGAGGTGGCCACCGCTATGGCCGGGGGTGAGGCGGCCGAGGTCCCCGAACAGCTGTGGGACCGGATCCGTTCCGGGTTGCGGCCTGCCCCTCAGCTGGGCCGGGCCGACAGCGGTCCCGGTCCCGGTCCTCACTTCCCAGCGTCCCCTGCCCCCGCGTTGCGCAACCTGTCAGCGTCGCCGCCATCCCCGCCGCCCGCAGCGTCCCTGGCGCCGACGGCAACGCCCCCACCGACAGCGTCCCGGTCCGTCCAATCCCGCCGATCGGCCCGATCCCGCCGATCCGCCCCATGGTCCTGGCAGCGCCTGGCGTTGGGGGTGGCGGCGGCGTTGATGCTGGTGGCGGGCACCGCGGCGGTCACCAACGCGTTGAACGAGAACGACGACGGTGGCGGGGGTGTTCCGCTGCGCGATCTGGCGCTGGCAGCCCGGGAGGCCCCCGGATCACGAGTCATGCAGCTCAATGGCAGTGCGGGACAGGCGCAGGTGGTGCTGGACGAGTCCGGCAACGGGTACATCTTGGGCGAGGGCCTGCAGCCACTGCCCAAGGAGCAGACCTACCAGCTTTGGTCCCTCGACGGTGAGGCCCCGGTGTCCATCGGCGTGTTGGGACCTCATCCGGTGGTGGCGGTGTTCGCAGCCTCCGGGGTGACCACCCTTGCCTTGTCCGTTGAGCCCGCCGGGGGCGGCGCCTCACCAACGCTGCCCCCTGTCGCCACCTCAGGCGTGTGAGCGAACGTCACGACGATCGATGCGCCCATCGGCGTGACGGGCAAAGCGGGTGGGGTCCGCACCGTGTACCGGGGCGTCATCGGGCCACGGCCACCCCCCGAAGCCGGTCCGCTGGTAGTCCTCGAACGCCGCCGCGATCCCGGCCCGGTCGTTCATCACGAAGGGCCCGTGCTGGGCCACCGGTTCACCGATCGGTCGGGCCTGCAGCACCAGCAGCTCGGCCCGACGTGTGCCGCCCCGCAGCCGCACCGGCCGATCACACGCCAGCACCGCGGCGTGATCGTTGGCCAACCGGCGGGGCCCGATGCCGATGTCCTCCCCCTCGAACAGGTAGGCCGTGCGCACCGTGTCAGCCCCGACGGCGGGCGGCAGGGTCATGGTGGAACCGGCGGCCAGCTCGATGTGCCAGATGGCCAGATCAGCCTCGGGCTTGGAAGCCCACGAGTCCGGCGGGGGCGATGGCGGCGCCGCTTGACCGGCACGGAATTGACCGGCCAGCACCGTGACCAGGCTGGGCGCACCCCCTGCGGAATCAGCTTCGTCGGGCACCTGCACCCGGGGCAGTGACTCCGCCCAAAGCATGGTGAAGTACGGCGGCACCATCTTGTCCGCCGCCGGCAGGTTCAACCAGATCTGGAACAACTCCAACGGGTTGGGGCCGGACTCCTCCAGCAGCGGGAACATCTCAGCGTGCACCACCCCGGCACCGGCGGTCATCCACTGCACATCTCCTCGACCGAAGCGGGCTGCGGCGCCCAGCGAGTCCGAGTGATCGATCAGCCCCCGCCGTACGAAGGTCACGGTTTCGAATCCGCGGTGCGGGTGGCGGGGAAAGCCGGGCACGGTCAGACCGTGGTACATGTTCCAGCCGTCTCCGTCTCCGTTTCCGCCCCGGGAGCCGAAATCCGAACCCAGCTGGCGGCCGGCCAGGGAGGCCGACGGCCCGAACCGACCGTTGCCGGACGGGTAGGCATCATTGTGATGCACGCAAAACAGGAACGGGTCGAGCGTGGGCCATTGAAATCCCAGCGGGACGGTCTGCAGCACGGGATCGGGCTCGTTCACCTCATCAGCGTAATCAGCGCCATCCAACTGTCCGCCGTTAGCGCGATCGCTCGTGCCAGCGACGATTCAGCGTTCGAATTGCAGCTCGATCTCACCCAGGCGCAACGCCAGCAGCCACCGACCGATCCGGCCCAACCGCACGCGGACCGGGCTCCGATTGTCGACCACCCGCCAGACCGTTGGGTATGTGCGCAGGGCCCAGAGGAGGCGCAGGCAGCGGGGGGCATAGCGCAACCGCACGACCAGCATTCGGAGTTGACGGGCGACGCCGGCAGGATCAGCAGGATCAGCAGGAATGACGGGGTCTGGACCGTGCAGCGAGAGCAGCAGCAACGGCCGCCGGGCCGCCAACGCCGCGGACCACGCCGGAACCACGGAAAACTCGCCGCCCTCGATGTCGAGCTTCACAACATCGAACGTGTCCACCGCCAAACCAGCGGCGTCGAGGCCGTCGACCCGGACCGCATCCGCCGGACTACCCCGGTACGCCATCGCTTTCGAGCGACCATTGCCCTGACCCCACGGCCCGCTCTCCAACGTCATCGCTCCCGGCCGGGCCGCCGCGGCCACGCCCAGCACCGTGATGCGGGGGACCAGCGCCGGATTGGCGGCCACGTTCTTTCGGAGCGCCCCGAGGGCCACGGGGTCGGGCTCCACCGCGGTGACCGTTGCCCCGAGGGCGGCGCCGAGCAACGTGAAGGGCCCAATCCAGGCGCCCACGTCCAGGAACCGTCGACCCGGTTGCAACCCGGCGGTGAGCGCCGCCACCGTGGCCGGCTCGAAGGCCTGCGCTGACATGGCGTCCCAGAACGGTCCGTAGGGCGCAGCAGGATCGGGCAACACGTCGAAACGCGCACCACCAACGGACACGGAGAGGACCGCCGCCGCGGCACCGGCGGCCTCATGGTGAGCTGGACCAGCCATGTGAGCCGGACCCACCATGTGAGCCGGACCCACCGTCAGCGCGTCCGCAGCGCTGTCGCACGGCACGTCCGCCCCGCTGCGTACCATACGGTACAGTACCTGCTGGCCGAGCCAGGCCCGGTGCCGGCGATGTTCGTGCAACACCCAGCCGTGGCGTTGCGCAGCGTCCGCGATGGTGGCCAGATCGCACCCCTCGGCCAACACCATCAGCCCCCCGCAGGCACCGGGTTGGGCGGCAGTGTGCGCGCCGAGCCCGGCGAAGAACCGGTTGAAATAGTCCAGGTCCGCGCCTGCGAAGAAGGCCCGTTCGGCGTCATCGACGGGGTCTTTCGCAAAGTACGGAGGGTTCACCACCACCAGGTCGAACCGAGGCCCAACCGCCGGATCAAGGGCCTCGAACAAGTCCGATCGCACTGTTTCAACCCTCAACCCGTTGGCCGAGGCGTTGGCCGCAGTGGCCGTCACCGCCGCCGGGTTGATGTCGAGCGCCGTCACCGTGGCCCCGGCCCGGGCCGCCACCAGTGCCAGCGCCCCACTGCCACAGCCCACGTCCGCCAGCGTGAGACCGTGGAGGTTCCGCCCGGCCAACTCTCGGGCCAGGACCCGGGTGGAAAAGTACAGGCGAGGGTCGAACACACCTACGGGTATGTCGAGCTGGAGGCCCAAGAAGTGAACGTGGCGTTGCCGGGACACGATCCGGCTCAGTACCGGACGGTATCCCCGCATGAGCAGATGGTGACCCCGACGCCGCAAGGCCCGACGCCGATCAACCCGGCCAACGCCCTTCAGCACAGCCGGGCGCGCCACCGAGGATGTCCTGACGTCGAGCCGTGGGAACGCCGAGCGGTCATCGGCCGTCACGCTGTCGCCCGCCTGAAGACCCACCGGCCCACCTCCTGGCCGGATCCTACGGTGGACCCGCCCGTGGGGTCAGTAACCCGTCGGTGGCAGCGCCCGCTCCGGGTAGCCGTCCGCCGGCAGGGCCGATTGCAGGCCGTGGTGAATCAGCCCACCGTCAACGTAGAGCAGTTGGCCGGTGACGAACCGTGCTGCAGGGGAGACCAGGAACGTGACCGCGTCGGCGATGTCGGCGACGTCACCCTCGAACGGCAGCGGCTGATGCCCCACCCCCTCCCCCACCCCGGCGGCGTAGGTGTCCGCCCAGGCGGCGGTGCGGACCTGACCGGGCGCCACGGCGTTGATCCGCACCCGGGGGCCCCACTCGAAAGCCAGGGTGCGACACAGCTCCACCACTCCGGCCCGGGCCGCGGCACCGTGGGCCAGGCCCGGCATGCCGTGACCCACGGTCATCACGATCTGACAGATGGTGCCGCCGGCCCCCTCCAGCATGCGGATGCCGAAGGTCTGGGTCATGTTCCAGGTGCCGTTGAGATTGAGGTCAACCACCGCCCGCCACCCCTTGGGCGAGAAGTCCCGGGCCTTCTGGGCGAAGTGCCCGCCGGCGTTGTTGACCAGGATGTCCACCTCAGGATGGGCGTCGGCCAGCCTGGCCACCGAGTCCAGGTCGCGAATGTCGACCTGGTCCACAGTGACGTCCGCGCCGGTAACAGATCGCAGTTGGCTCGCCGCCTCCTCCAGCGGCTCCCGACGCCGGGCCGCGATGACCACCCGGGCACCGGCCTCAGCCAGACCTCGGGCGATGCCCTTGCCCAGCCCGCTACCCCCACCGGTCACCAACGCCGTGCGGCCGGCCAACAGGTCCGCCGCGAACGCCGGCTTCCTCGAACGGTCCCCGGATGGCGCCTCGATCATGGCCGCAGCGTACCGATCGGTCTGCACCAGGACCGCTCCGCGCTTTGAGCGCATAAGGCGCCAGGGAGTCGACCCGGCACCAGTAGGGCACTCGACTTCGGGGGGTGACTACCCGCGGCGGCTCAGCATGACTACTGTCACGTGCCGAGTGTGATGAAGGTCACAGAGCACCAGGTACGGACAAGGGAGACGCATGTACCGATTTCGAGGTTTGGTGGCGGCGGTGACGGGCATGGCGCTCGTCGCAGCCGCGTGCGGGGGCGACGACGGCGGGGATGAGGCCCAAACCGCGGCCACGGTGGATTCCAACATCGCAGAGGGTGTGGACAAGGCGCTCAACTCGTCCTCCACCACCGAGGCCGCGGCTGCACCGGCCAAGCGGCCCACGACGATGGACGAGTGGGAGAAGCTGTGGGCGACGGAACGTGATGCCGTTGTCAAGAAGATCAAGGACAACAAGTGGGGCCTGCAAGCGGACGGCAAGACCGTCAAGGGACCTGAGGGCTTCACCATTGACATTTCCAAGTGCCCCGCCGGTTGGACCAACACCGAGGGCGTGTCCGACACCGAGATCAAGCTGGGCAGCCACACACCGTTCTCCGGAACGCTGGCCGATGCCGGCAACATCAACAAGGGCATGGACGCGATCTTCAAGTACTACTCGGACAAGGGCTTGTTCAAGGACTCCACGGGCAAGACCCGAAAGGTCCGCATGATCTCCAAGGACGACGGCTACGACCCGGCCCGGTCGATCCCGCTGGTGGACGAGTTCCTCGACTCCGAGAAGGTGTTCGCCATCCAGGGTCTCGGATCACCCGCGGTGTTGAAGACCTACGACAAGATCAACCAGCGCTGTGTCCCCCATCCCTTCGCGATCACCGGCCATCCCGCCTGGGGCGATCCGGTGAACCATCCGTGGACCACGGGCATCCTGTTCGCCTACAACACCGAGGCGGTGCTGTGGGGCAGCTTCGTGGACAAGCACTTCGATGAGATGAAGGACGCCAACGGCAAGGTCACCGTGGCCGCCGCCATCATGAACAATGACTTCGGCAAGGCCTATGACTCGGGCTTCAAGGCGTATCTGGCGACCTCGCCCAACAAGGCCAACATCATCTACGCCACGGAACTATTCGAGCCCCAGGCGCCCACGATCAAGGACCCCATGACCAGCCTGGCGGCCAAAAACCCCGGGATGTTCGTGGCCATGATGGCCGGTACGCCCTGCACCCAGGCCATCGTCGAGGCTTCCGAGAATGGCATGAAGGAGAATGTCAAGTTCCTCTGGATGCCGTCGGTGTGCAAGCCCTCCTCCCAGGTCGGCAAGGACAAGGTTGGTGGTGACGGTTCTGCCTCCAACGGTTGGTGGATCATGGGCGGCGGCGGTCGAGACTTCAACAGCCCCGCCGAAGACACCAATCCCGCCATCGTGTGGGGTCGGCAGATCCTTTCGGACAACGGCCTGACCTCCAAGGACTCCGGCAACTTGGGCTCAGGGATCTCCTTCGGGTGGGACTGGACGCAGGCGCTGATCATCGCTGGGCAACTCGATGGTGGGTTGACCAGGGCCAACCTGGCCACCGCGGTGCGTGCCATGGAGCTGACCCATCCGTTCTACCTCGAGGGCATCAAGTTCAACCTCAACGGCAACAAGGACGCCTACTGGATCGAGGGTTCGGAGATCGCCCGGTACGACTCGACCAAGCAGGCCTGGGTGCCCGAGCCGGGAGACCTCATCGAGCTGTCAGGCAAGTCCAACAACTGTGCGTGGGATCAGAGCACCGCTACCTGCAAGTAACCACTGACTCAATCGATTAAGAAACCGACGGTGCCCCGGGCGTGTGATGCGCCCGGGGCACCATTCGTTACCAGCCGCTACCTCAACGTCCGCCCCGAATGACCCGGAGGGGCGAATGGAAAGGGCTGACGTTCCAGATAGGCAGACGTTCGAGCGCCGACATGTGCACCTTGGTTGACATCCTCCGATAGCGACTCGCAAAACCGCTGGTCAGGAGGTTCAATACCTTTCGGTACGGCCCAAAATGCCTAGCCAAGTGCACATGTCAAACCGGCTTGGGCTTGAGCGGAGGCGGATCACCTGGCGGGCGCCGAAGGGACTGGTTGGGTGCCGGGGTAGACGATGCCCTCCTCGATCAGTCGTTGAAACTCTTCGGCCGACTGACCCAGCCGTTCGACCAGGACCCCCTCGGTGTGCTGACCCAAGGCTGGGGCCCGCAGCTCGGGAAGCTCGGGGTAGTTGCTGAAGCGGAACGGGAAGCCGGGAATGGGCAACTCCCCCAGCACGTCGTCGGGAACCCATCGCACCGAGTTGCGCGACGTGTAGTGCGGGTGGGTGTGGGCGTCCTGGATGGAGAGCACCGGGGCCGCCGGTACATGCGCCGCCTCAAGCTGGTCGAGCACCTCCTGATCGGTGGCGAACGTGGCCATCCAGGCTTCGGTGAGGGTCACCAGATCAGCCCGGTTGGCGCCGCGGGCAGCGCCGGTGTTGTAGCGGGCGTCCTCGATCAGCTCAGGATGGCCGATGCAACGACAGAAGTTTGGCCACTGTAGCTCCAAACCAAGCAGCACCAGCCACCCTTGCGGCCCTTGGAACACACCGGCCGGATAGGCATAAGGTGAGTGTGCTCCATACCGCTTGGGATCCACGGCACCGTCGGACAGCAGCGGCGCGGAGAGCTGGAACTCGTGCAACTGGAACATGGAGTCGACCATGGAGATGTCGAGGTGTTGGCCTGCACCGGTTCGTTCCCGGCAGTAGAGGGCGTAGCCGAGAGCGGCAAACCCGCTGACCGCGCCCACACCGTCAGCGATGGCGCTCGATACGAACATCGGCGGACCATCGGGCTGGCCGTTCATGTGCATGATGCCCGACATGGCCTGAGCGATGTAGTCATACCCCGGTTTGCCATCCCACGCCGAGGTGCGCCCGAAACAGGAAACGGACAGGTAGATGACAGAAGGGTTCACAGCCTTGATGTCGTTGTAGCCGAGGCCGCGTTTCTCCATGACCGAACCAGACGCAAAGTTCTCGGCCACGATGTCCACCGTGGCCGCCAGTTCAAGCAACAGCTCCATGCCGCGCGGTGTGTTCCAGTCGATGCAGACGGACTGCTTGCCGCGGTTGTGCTGCGTGAACAGGCCACCCCGGCCCTTGGGTGACTGCACCGGCAGCAACCGGGCAGGGTCACCAACACCGGGCAGCTCGATCTTGATGATCTCGGCGCCAAGCTCCGCCAGCATGCGGGTCACACCGGAGCCGGCCACATACTGGGTGAAGTCGAGCACCGTCAGGCCCTCAAGCATGAACGGCTTGCCGGTGGTGTCGGGCATCGCGGACCTCCCCTGGGTCGCACCTGTGGCCGGCGCAGCGTAGGGCATGGCCACCTTGCAGGGTCGCCGATCGTTGACGGAGAGCGTCGGCGGCTGCGGTGCCGGTCTTCTTCCCCGGCGTCAGCTCACGTGCCAGGCGGCCCCAGGACCCCGAGCACATCCACAACCAGGTGTGTATCCGTTCCCCGTACGCAGAAGCCCTTCTTCCCTTCGGCACTGAAGCTGATCGGGACGATGGCCAGATTGGCCCGGGTCTGGCCGGCCTGGTAATTGACGGCGGAGGTCACAGCTGGGCTGTCAGACGGTTCGGCCACGGCGAAACCACCCCGGCTGGATCCGGTCGCGGTGAGGTTCACGATCGCCGCTGTCCCGTACATGGTCTCGACGGGAACGAAGTACTTCTCGTTCGATGGCGGGAACGGCGGCACGGCACCGCGGAACCACGCCTCCTGGCCACCGAGGCCCGCTGGCGCTTCGACCGGGCGACCATTGACGTCAATCACCGTGGCCCGCCACACGATCTCCCCAACGGTGCGCACGACAGGCAGCGGGAAAAGGACTGTGAGGTCGCCGCTCATCGCATCCAGGCTCACGTACACTTCGCCGAGTTCGACCGAGCTCGCCGGATCACACGTTGATCTGCGGGCCAGCTGACCGGCGAACGCGCCACCTCCGAGCGGCAGCACCGTCACCACGTGTCGCCAGCAGCTGGGACCGGGGGCGCCATCGGCGGTCAGCTCCAGGAATTCAAGCGTGAAGCCCATGATGTCGACCCCTGCCCGCGAGGCGCGATGCCCGATGAAGGCCAGGGCATCAGCGCAGGCGCCCCAGCCTAGAAGGAACTCGTTCCCCCCGACGTTGCCGGTCTCCCGGGCCAACGCAGCGCCGGAGCCGCACATTTCACAGGTGTCAAGCTTGCGCTCCACGACGGATGCCAGCCCGCCGCCACCGGCGAACCAGCCGTTCAGATCCCCGAGCAATGGGCGGTGCTGGTCGCAAACAGACAGAGCCCGCCCCCGGCATCGAGACCGACCACACCGTTGGGGACCGCGCTCACCGGGGGATGATTGAGCTTCGACGCCAGCGGCAAACCTCCACAGGGATAGGCCGTCACGAACCCCCTCGGTGTCTGCCTCAGTGACGGTGAGGTTCATCGAGACCGCGGCCGCACCGACGGGCACATCGCTCATCCCGGTGACCTGCACCCGGATGGACTGACCGCCCGGAACCTTGGCCGCGGGGCCCAATTGACCGTCGAAGCGGGTGTCAAAGACTCGTTCTGGTCGCAGCGCTCGGAACGCCCCCGCCGCTGGCATGTACCCGTTGAAGTCGACCAGCAGGTCCGTTTCGCTCGTGGTGAAGAAGCACCGTTCCCCGCCAGCGAGCCCTTTGATAGGTCCGTGCCGACAACCACATGCAGGGGCAGCTTCGGCGGTCCGGGCCGGGTCGGCTAAGGTGACCAGGCTCCGGCGACGGGGTGAACGGGCTGTGGCGCAGCTTGGTTAGCGCGCTTGACTGGGGGTCAAGAGGTCGGGAGTTCAAATCTCCCCAGCCCGACTCCAAAAGAGCAGGTCAGGGCCGGTGCCAAACGCACCGGCCTTTGTCGTTGCCGGGGGCTTGTCCTCTTTCAGCCCTCTTTCATTGGGTGGCGACTACTGTTAGGTGGATGCGGGGGCCGGGGGCGCATATCAGGGCTCGGAAGGGCAGCGACGGACGCACGCGGTACATGGTCACAGTGGAGACCGAGACCGATCCGTCGACGGGGAAACGGCAACAGGTGTCCGCGGGGACCTATCGCACGAAGCGGGAGGCGGAACAACGCAAAGCTGAGGTGGTGGCGTCCGGATTCGAGCGGCCCGAGGCAATGACGCTGCGGTCCTTCCTGGTCGAGGAGTGGTTGCCGTCCAAGGCGGAGAAGTCCACGGCCACGCAGGCGCAGTACCGGTGGGCGGCAGATCGATTGTGCGCCGCGTTAGGGGAAGCCAAGTTGTCGGGGCTCACCGCGCGGCAGGTCCAAGCGTTTCATGAGGGTCTGCGTGCCGACGGCCTGTCATCGCGGTCGCGGCAGGCGTTGGGCAAGGTGTTGCGTATGGCGCTGAGCGATGCGGTCAAGCGGGGCTACCTGGTTCGCAATGTGGCCGATGCGGTCACATTGCCATCGGGGGAACGCCGGGGTGAGATCGCCCTGTGGTCACGGGAGCAGGCAAGCGAGTTCCTGGCGGCCACGGCGGCGGATCGGCATTTCCCGATCTGGATGCTGGCTCTGGCGACGGGTCTTCGTCGTGGCGAGTTGTGCGCGTTGCGGTGGATCGACCTCGATCTCGACAGCGCCCGGCTGTTCGTGCGCCAAGCGGTCGGTCTGGATGGGTACGAGACCTCGGTCGGGAAACCGAAGTCGCGGGCGTCGATCCGCACGATCGGTATCGATGAGGACACTGTCGAGGTGCTTCGCGGCTGGGCGATCCGTCAGGCCGCGGAGCTGGAGTTCGTCGGACGGTCATCGGCTCTGGTGGCCACCAGGGCCGACGGCGCCGCGTTGCATCCCCAGACGTTGGCGTTGATCTTCAAGCGTGCGGTCAAGGACTCTGGGCTGGCTGACATCGGGTTGCACGGGTTGCGGCACACGCACGCGACGATGCTGCTCGAGGCCGGTGTGCCGTTGAAAGTGGTGTCCGAACGTCTCGGGCATTCCTCGATCGCGATCACTGCGGACACCTATCAGCACGTGTTGGACCACATGCAGGACAAAGCCGCCCTCGCCATGCGCGGCCTCGGCCCCCGGCTACGGGTATCCGGCGCTTGAACCGCCGCCACTGCACTGTGGCTGTTGAGGACTCAACAGGGCGCCCTGTCGAGCCCTACTAACAAGCCCTCAACGCATGGGCCACGCAACGACGGGAGCCGCTGGCGCAAAGGGCCCGGTGATCTCAGAGCCAGTGGATGCGGTCCGTGAGGCTGGTCGGGTCGGGGTGTTGGCGGAACAGGGCGTCGAGGAGTTCCACGTAGCGGCCGATGGTGTTGCGGTTGCGGGGAAGGCTGCCGTCGGAGCTGAACACGAGACCGAAATGGGACCGGCCTTCGCCCTGCCAGCGACGAGCAATGACCGCGAAGTCCGCCACGTTGTTGGTGAGCAGCGCACGTTTCTCCTGAGCACACAGGGCGAGCAGGATGTCGTCTTCCTCGGCTTCCCAGCCTTGCTCGGCGGCGGTGAGCACGTCGTGACCCAACCGGCGCAGCTGCTGGGCGATGAGCGGCGAGTAGTGATGGTCCAACGCCAGCTTCACGCGATGGTGGCCTGTTCACGCTCCCAACGAGCACGTTCCTCCGCCTCGACCCGGGCAGCCCATACGGCGTCCGTGTCGATCTCGCCGGCGAATTCGGCGTAATAGGACAGCGCCGCCCGCAGCAGCCGCTGGGACACGTTGAGATAGCCCGCGGCGTCTTCGATGTCGCCATCATGCGCTTTCACCGTGGCCACAAGCTGGCGTACGAGCAACCGGGTTCCCACAAGGTAGGGCTCGCGGCGGCCCGCAGCACCAACACGGAAGCCCATGAGGGGATGGCGTTCGGTTCGCAACGCCTCCCCGAGCAACCGGTCCGCGAGCGCGTTGCGTGACTCGTTGGTTGCCTCGGCCAACTGGTCGAGCAGCGTGCTGGTGTCCCGCGACAACCGAAACGAGCGCTGCACCGACCCCACCTTCTCGACCATGGAGGACAGTGTAACCCGTTGTCACCCAGGCTCGCGGGGTAGGGCCACTTCAAACCTGCAGCAGCGACATGGGGTGGCGAGCCACCACGGAGTCCACCGAGTCATCGGCACGAGCGGTGACAGATCTGCTACAAGCCGCGTCGCCTCGGCTCCCGCTCACCCTCGTCTCCACGATCGTCATGAAACCGTCATGGGGCGGGTCGGGTCCGTTTGATGTTGTCCTGTGGCCTTGCGTACGGCTGAGTATGCCCGGATGTTCTCCTGTCTACGGATTCCGCCAAATGGGGCAGACCGGTCGGGATGACTGGTCTGTAATTTCCCGCCAGCCTCGATGGGATCAGTCCCCGGGTGGGCGGGAGTTGATGTTGAGTTTCGAGGAACTACCGGAGTTGTTGATGACGGTTGAGGAGGCCGCGGTCTTTCTTCGCGTCAGCCGGAGTGTTGGCTATCAGGTCGCCCGTCGGTTCTGGGACACCAACAGCCGGGAGGGTCTGCCAGTTGTACTGGTCGACCGTCAGCTCCGTGTCTCGAAACGCCAGATCGAACGGCTGTTGAACGGCCAGCTGTCGCTCGACGGCGAACGGCACCAACCGCAGCAGGCACCACGTCGCGTTCCACGCCGACCGCCAAGGCCCGCCCCGACGTCCGCGCAGCTCGTGCTGCTGCCGCACGACCAGCCGAAGCAGTCCTGACCATGCGCGACGACCACCTCCCGCTGATGTCAACTGCCGACGATTTCACAGACGGTTGCACAGTTTGTGCGCCGGTGCTGCCGCCATACCGGTCGGTAGGTGGTAGGTGACGGCGCGGGTGACTTCGTTGAAGGGCGCGGCGGCCGGGCAGTACTACGTGGCGGAGATCGGCTCGTATTACTTGTCAGCGGAAGAGCCGAAAGGCCGTTGGTTCGGTGACGCCGCCACCGCGTTGGGGCTTTCGGATGTGGTTGATGATGGCCAGTTCATCGCGGTGATGAATGGTGTCGATCCGTTCTCCACCGTGGCGTTGGGTCGGGCGTTCGGTGAGAAGTCGGTGCGTGGCTATGACGTGACCTTCTCGGCGCCGAAGTCGGTGTCGGTCCTCGCCGCCCTCGCCGATCCTGCCGTTCGGGCGGAGGTCCACGCGGCGCATGACGCTGCGGTCAACGCCGTGTTGGGCTATGTGCAGCGGCATTCGCAAACGCGGTTTCGGGTGGCTGGGGAGGTGGTGTCCGTTGACGTGTCGGGGATCGCGGTGGGGGTGTTCCGTCAACACGTGTCCCGGGAGTTGGACCCGCAGCTACACAGCCACGCCGTGATCGCCTCGAAGGTGCTGTCACCCGATGGCCGATGGCTGGCGTTGGACGCCCGCAGTCTGATAGCGGATCAAACGGTGCTCTCATCGCTGTATCACGCCGGCCTGCGAGCGGAGCTCACGCTGCGGCTCGGTGTCGGATGGGAGCTGCCGCTCAACGGGATCGCGGAGATGGCCGGTATCGATCGCGGGGTGTTGGGTGAGTTCTCCCAGCGCACCGCGCAAGTGGAGGCCCGTCGTGAGGTGAAGCTGGCCCGGTTCCGTGAGTCCTTGGGTCGCGAGCCGACCGGGCGGGAGCGGTGGCGCCTGGAACGGGAAGCGGTGAAAGACTCTCGTCGTTCGAAACTCCCACCGGTCGACGCCACCGAACTGGCCGGCCAGTGGGTGAAACGCCTCGGGGGGCTCGGCGTCGCCCCCCACGAACTGGTGGCGGGGATGTTGGGTCGGGTGCTCGAACCCGGAGGAGAGCTGGACGTGGACCCGTGGGGCCAACTCGCGGATCCGGTGTTGGGCGAGCTGACCGACACCCGCTCGACGTGGCGTCACCCTGACGTGGTCCGCGAGTTCGCCCGGGCGGTGCCGACCACGACCGGACTGCCCGCAGCGGAGATCGTCGGGAGCATGGAGGCCGCCGCCGGCCAGTTCGCCGCGTCGTGGCTGGTGGAGTTGGCCCGCCCAATCCCCGACGGGTCCCGTGTTCGGGTGTCGGACGGCCGCCCGGAGTTCGAGTCGCCATTGGAACGTCGCTACACGACCGGGTGGATCCTGGAACAGGAAGCCGAGCTGGCGGGCTGGGCGATGCGCCGTTGGGACGGCAGCGGCGTTCCGGCCGAACTGGCCCACAGCGGGCTTGATCTGGCGCAGCACGCCGCCGCTGAGGCAGTGGCGGGCACCCAACCGCTGGTCGTGATCGTCGGGCCGGCAGGCACGGGTAAGACCACCGCCCTGCGTCCGGCGGTGGCTGAGCTGACGGCGCAAGGTCGTGCGGTGTTTGCGGTGGCGCCGACCGCGACCGCAGCCGCGGTCCTGGGCGGTGAGACGGGGATACGAGCGGACACCATCGACAAGCTCCTCGTCGAATATCGCCGCCGGTCGGGCCCGTCGGCGGGGTTCCGGCTCGCCCGAGGCACGACGGTGGTGGTGGATGAGGCGGCCATGGTCGCCACCCCCACCCTGGCGGAGCTGGCCGGGTTGGCTGATGTCAACGGGTGGCGGGTGGTGTTGGTCGGTGACCCGCTGCAGTTCCTGGCGGTGGGGCGGGGTGGAATGTTCGACTGGCTCGTCGAACATGGCCCCGCCATCGAACTGGACCGGGTACACCGTTTCGACCAACCGTGGGAACGCGAGGCCTCCCTCGAACTCCGCCGAGGACAATCCAACGCGCTCCACCTGTACGAGCGCCACGGCCGGTTGCATCGCGGCGAACCCGGCGAGATGGACTTCGACATCCTCGACCACTGGTGGGCGCTACGCAGCCAAGGCGCCAGTGTGGCGATCCTGGCCGCCAACAACGACACCGTGCACCGCCTGAACGAGTTCGCCCAGCAACACCGCATCGACGCGTTCGAACTCGACAGCGACGACCGCCATGTGCGGACAGCCGCCGGGTACCAGCTGCTGGTCGGCGATGAGATCGCCACCCGGCAGAACGACCGACAGTTGCGCACCGATCGCGGCGAAATGGTCCGCAACCGCGACCAATGGACCATCACCCGCATCGAACCCGTCGGCGCCATCACCGTGACCGGCCCGACCGGAACCGTCCGGCTGCCCGGGGACTACGTCGCCGCGCATGTCGAATTGGCGTACGCCCAAACCGGGCACGCCGCCCAGGGCCGAACCGTTGACCATTCGCTGTTGGTGGTGGACAGCAACATCGACAACCGAGGCGTGTACGTGCCGATGACCCGGGGCCGGGTCGAGAACCACGCCTATGTCGCCCTCGAACCCGAGGACCCGCGTACCCCGCGGGAGGTGTTGGCGGAGGCGGTGGCGAAGAACTGGGCTGACCTCCCCGCCATCGCCTACCGGGAACACCTCGCCCAGCAACCACCCCCCGACCTCACCCCCAAAGCGGTGCCCCAACCACCGCTGACCCCACATGCGCTGCGCTATGTGGCCGGACAGGTCGAGCGCATCGACCGGCTCAACATCCCCCACCACCAAACCGAACTCCACCGCGATCTCGACCACGCCCACCGCGCCGCGGTCGAACACGTCAACGCCGCCGGCCGTCTCGACCGGGTCCGCGCCGAGAGGGACCGTGCCGCAGGGCGGCTGGAGGCGATTCACCCGTGGAACCCCTTCGCCGGCCGCCGACGAGACACCCTCGAACAACAGAACCGCACCCTCAACGACCGAGTCCACCAAGCCCGACAGAACCTCGACACGAAAGCCAGGGAATTGGCCGAGGCCAACGCGAAGGTCGACAAGCGGGCCGGATGGCTGGAAACGCACGGGCCAGAACTGCAACGCCGCCCAGGGCTGCAGGCCGCGCTCGACCGAGACCTCAACGCCCGCACCCGCCTGGCCGGCGAACACGAACCACCCGCCTGGGCCCTCCGCGAACTCGGGGTACGCCCGGAACATCCCGGCCGGGCCGCGGTGTGGGACCGCGCCGTCGGCCACGCCAGCCAATACCGCACCATCCACGCTGTCACCGACCCCGAGCGGGCGCTCGGTGCCCGACCCGGCTACATCGACCACAACTACACCGACTGGGCCCGCACCGCCCATATCCTCCAACAAGCCAACCAACAACTCGGCCGACACGACCACCTCAGCCGAGAACGAGGCCTCGACCGGGGCATGGGCATCAGCCGCTGAACCGCTCCCACTCACGAGCACCTCTGCCCCCGCCAGGCAGACCGACAAGGACCGCCGACGCCGCAACGCGACCCCGACAGCCACCGGTCAGCAGCCCCCGGACGGTCACTCTCCGTAGCGGAGGCCAAAGCGTTCTTGCCGACGAGCCGCGCGGTTATCGGGCGCTCGATAAGGGCCGTTGCCGGGTGGATGTATTTCCCACCGATGGCGCGTTATCGGGCGGCGTCAGGGGTGCCGCAGCTGCTCTCGTTGCACTACGCACGAGCTGCTCTATGAGCTGCACGCCGTGGGCGACCGGCGGCATTGCCTCGATCTGGGCTGACACCGCTCTGGCTGCGTCCCGGTAGGGTCTATCGGCCAAGAGGTGTGCGACGTCGGATCGCAGACGAGCTGCGGTTACGGCTTGTCGGTCGAGTGAACGGCCGACACCGGATCGGAGCACCGCTTCGGTGTTGCGAAGCTGGCTCGGAGAGGCGGCGGGCACACACAACAGCGGTACTCCGGCAGCGAGCGCGCCGAGAACCGATCCGGATCCACCGTTGGTGACGACTGCTCTGCAGTGCCGCAAGATGGCGGACTGCGGGACGAACCGCTCGACCCGGACGTTCGGGGCAGGAGCGGCAACGAGCGCCGGGTCACCGGTCGGTCCGACCGTGATCACGATGTCGGCGTCCAGTTCGGCCAGCCCGTCGGCAGCGAGCTGGAAAAAGTCGCTGTCGCTGTTGTATCGGGGAACCGTCCCGAGTGTCACGTAGATGACGGGTCGGTCACCGAGTTGCTGTGCCCACGCTGGCACGTCGGCGTCGAACTGCGGGGTTGTCGGCTGCAGCAACCTGGCGACGCGTATGTCGGCCGCTTCATCGAACTGGAGTGACGGTGGGCAGATGTCGAAGTAGAGCGAGCGGTGGATGCCGCACATCGGGTCGGGCGCGAGACCTTGCGCCAGCCAGATGGGGGTCAAAGCGGCCACGGCACTGTTGCGCTGCCGCCGAGGTCGCACCGGCCCCCAGCTGTGCTCAGCGCAGGGAACCCCCGCCAGTTCCGCCACGACAGGCCCTGCGAACTCACCCTCTTCGCGAATGATCACATCGGGCTTCCAGTCGAGCAGTCGCTGCGCGTCCTCCAGTACCGCCGGCACGCAGATGTCGACGAACATGCCGGCGACGATCGCGTCGGCCGACGCCGGAACGTCGCGACGTTGTCGATGATTGAAGGCCGCGAGCGCGTCGCGGCGTTCATCCCCACCGGCAGGTACTCGACCCCGGGAGCGCCGACGGACGCTTGAAACCCTGGAGAGGACGCCACCGCGACGTGATGACCAGCTGCGTGCGTGGCCCGCACGAGCGCTTCCATCGGCGCGTAGTGACCCCGCGATCCAAAGGTCATGAACAGCGCTCTCACCACCGAACCCTAGAACATCGTGTCGCTGGGGGACCGAACCGCCCAAGGCAAGGCGCCGTAGGCCCACAGCCACCTCGTCAACGCTGGGAACAGCGAACCGAAGGAGGGGTTCCGCCTAGCCACCCGATATCACCGGCCACCCCGCCGAGTCGCCCGCTCGGGAACCGGCGAACTCCAGCGCTACGTCGATGACCAATGGAACCGGTCGCTCGCTTCTGCAACGACCCGTCACTCGGACCGCCAGCGCATAGCTGCCGTTCCCGCGCTTGTCAATGGCCATGAGTTTCTGCGCGGTGGCGGTCATGGGTTCTGCGCGTTGGTGGCCACCAGTTCTGCGCGCTGGTGGCCACCGGGGCTGCGGGGTTTAGGCCAGGGGCTTGACTCCTTTTCCGGTGGTTGCTTGTTGGAGGCGGACGCTGTCCCCGGTGGTGAGGCAGAGGTGGGCGTGGTGGAGTAGCCGGTCCACGGTGGCGCCGGCGAGTGTTTTGGGCATGATTTCGTCGAATCCTGAGGGGTGCAGGTTGGAGGACACGGCGATGGAGCGTTTCTCGTAGGCGGCGTCGACGAGGCGGTAGAGGCCTTCGGCGGCGTCGGGGCTGACTGGGAGCAGCCCAATGTCATCAACCACGACGAGCTCTGAGCGCAGGATGCGGGTCACGGCTCGGGTGACGGTGTCATCGGCTCGGTGGCGGCGGACCAGGCCGCCGAGGTTTTCCAGCGCGAACCAGGCCACTTTCATGCCTGTTTCAATGGCTTGTTGGCCGAGGGCTTCGAGGAACATGGTTTTGCCGGTGCCTGACGGCCCGCACACCACCAGGTTCTCGTGTCGGTGGACCCATTCGAGGGTTCTGAGCGCGGTTTGGGTGGGCGCGGGAATCGAGGAGGCGGCGGGGTCCCAGGCATCAAAGCTCTTTCCGGTAGGAAACGCCGCGGCAGCCCGGCGGTTCGCGAGGGATGAGCGTTCCCGCCCGGTTTGTTCCTCGACGAGTAGGGCCCGGAGTAGTTCTGCTGGTTCCCATCGTTGGGCTCGGGCGGTGGCGATGATCTCGGGGGCGCAGCGGCGGATGTGCGGCAGACGCAGACGTCGCAGCAGCGCCTCCAGGTCCTCGGCCAACGGCGGCGGTTCGGGTGTTCTCACGACAGGACCGGGACCGTGGTCGTGAGGGCCTGACTGTGCCGGATGAGCGCTTCGAGCAGGACCGGTAGGGCTTCGGGCCCGCCGCCGCGCTCCGCGAGGCTGGCGGTCACCGCTGGTGGTGCGATGGTGACCCATTCCACCACGTAGTCGAGGACCTCAGCTAACTCGACGGCGTCGGAGAACTCAACACCAATGACCAGGCGCCCGGCGGGGGTGTCGCCGCCTTCAAGTTCGGCGGTTCCGACAAGTTTGGAACAGTTCGGGCATTCCCCGCCCGGGCCGACCTTGGAACAGAACAAGTTGCATTCCTCGCAGCGCCGCTCGAAAGAACGGGTGGCGCAGGAGGAGCATTCCCACACCACGTTCATCGACCGAACCCTTCCCACGCGGAGGCGCCGGGCTGCAGGGTATGGTCCGGCCCCGCTTGGAGGGCGTCCCCCGGAGCGGCGGCGGCGTGAAAGGCGATGATCGATGCCACATCACCCTCCGCGAAGCGGCCCATCACCGCAGCGTGGCCGAGCGCCCAATCCACCGTTGCGGTCCCATGCAACGCCGCCAACGCGACCGCTTCAGCCATTTTCGGGCGGGGTCGGGCCACGCCGGTCTCCCCGGCGGCGCTCAACCACAACACCGCGCCTTCACCCAAAGCGAGAAACGCCGCTTCGGCGTCGTTGGTAGCGCGGGGACACGGTGCAACGGGCCCTCCGGGGTGGGCCCGAAGTGCTCGTCACAGTAACGGGGGTTCCCCGGTGTCCCCCGCTCATGGCGGGCGACCTCAACAGGGCCCACCGGCCCCAGGTGGGTGATCACGATCTGCTCCCCATGAGCGCGGGCCCAGACGATCTCGCCCCGCAACAGGTGCGGCACCGAATACGAACAGCCCTCATGGGCGATCACGGGGGTGTTCGCCCCCACCGTCCGAGCGACCCCGAACGCGGCGGTGTACGCGACCGCGGGGAGGCGGTGCAACCGGTGCTGTTCTTCCGCCAGCATCTCCACCGGCGCCCGGCAAGTCACCCGATGCGGTCGGGCGTTGACCTCTTCACAGAACCGCCCACAGGCCGCTTCCAGCTCCCCGAAAGTGTCGTATTCAGCCAACAGGTTCGCGTCGCAGGGCACCAGATCCGCCTTCGCGATCCGCACCGTTGCTTCCGACCCGCCCTTGGATTCGGGATCGGAGACCACGCACGTCGTGATCGTGAGCCCGTAATGGCGGGCGGCGGCGACCATGTCCTTGTTGCGGATAGCGATACGAGCCACATGGGCGGTCGTGACCGTTTTCTCGTTATCGGTCAAGCCGTAGGTCGGGCAACCCCCGAACCGGCGCAACGCAACATCGATACAGCCGATAACAGAAGGCAACGACTTATCGAGAATTGGGAGCACCACCCGGAAACGCGACCACGCCAACCAGGCGCAAAACAGCAGCGTCGCCCGGCCCCCAACCACAGGGCCCTCCCCGAAGTCGTACTGGAACCACATCCCCGGCTCAGCCACCCACGGCCGATAAATCCGGCGGCGTCCCCGCATGTACGCCTTCTTCGCTGCCGCTACCGCCCGGCGGGTCGTGCGCCCCGAACCGGTGTAACCCAACACCACCAACTTGTCATGGGCCACATCAGCACGGATCTTGCCTTTCGACGCCTCCACCCACTCCTCGACCTTGTCCAGGTAAGGGTCGATGAGCCGGCCGCCGCCGCCGTCAGCGGCCGGCACCGCCTCACCATCACGCACAGCCACCCAATGAGCAACAGTGTTCGGTGAACAGCCGGCAAGTTCCCCGGCATCCCGGAAACTACGAGTCAAATCAAACGCTTCAAGAATTTCCATGATCTCCCAGTCAGACTTCACGTGCTTCTCCTCGGTGAATGGGCGCTTCAAGCACGTTCATCACACCGGGGAGAAGCGCCAAAGCGGTCCACCCGCCAAGGCAACGATCAACCAAACAAGCAGACCCAATGGCCGCCACCGCGAGTTCCCGTGGCCACCAACGCTCAGTTCCTTGACCGTCTCCGATCAAGATCTCACGGCCACCGACACCGCGCGCTCTGCGGAAGCGTCGGCAAGCACAGCGCTCATTCGCTCTGACTTCGGCCGTGCCCGCCTTCCGGGCCGACGGCAACGAGGAGGTAGCAACAACCGTTCACCGTTGACACGCTGGCAGCATCGCTCGACGGGTGCGCTCCGACGGCCGGTAGATTCTGCGTGTGAGTTCACCGGCCGTAGCCGCGGCGAGAATTGCCGAACTCGCTTGGTGGCACACGATCGAGGTGGCGCCGGGGATCGTGACGCCCGGGGGGTGGGATCTGCGGTCGACGGCCCGTCGGATGCCGTGGCCTGCTTCGCTGGCGGGCTTGCGGTGTCTCGACATCGGTACGATGGACGGCTTCTGGGCGTTCGAACTCGAACGACGGGGCGCTGCGGATCCCGAGTGACGTTGCGCGACCTCAGCGTGTACGACCTCGATCCTCGCGACGTGGGCGAGTTCGATTTGATCGTGATGGGCTACGTGCTGCAGATGCTGCGCGACCCGCTGCGAGCGCTCGAAGCGATACGTCGCGTGTGCCGCGGTCATCTGGTCGTTCTCGACACGATCAGCCTGCCACTCGAACTGCCACGTACACCGCTCGCGCGCCTCGACGCCCGACGCGACGGCAGCGAGTGGTTCGTGTTCAATCGTCGTGGACTTCGCAAGTCGCTCGAGCTCGCCGGATGGATGGTCGAGACGACGACGCCGGTGCTCCGAGATCGCCCCGGGCCCGCCGTCGGTAGCCGCGAACTACTCGCCCACCGTACGAAAGCGGCACTCGGGATCCGGGGCCGCAGCGCAGCCGTGAGGGCTCGGCCACTCGGCACGAGCGCGTAACGGGCCGTGGCAAGTACGGCTCTGCGATGCCGCGCCGAGACGCCCGTGCCCGTGCACCGTCAAGATCCGCTCCTCGCCGATCAGCGGCTCGTAGCGAGGAGCGCCTATCTGCGGATCCGGCGCGCGAATTGATCGCTTCAACCACATAGTCGACCCGCTCGTAACCGGCGAACTGCAGCACGGTCGGCGCCCGGAACGGCGCTCGGAACGCGGCCACGGTGAGCGGTCAGGTGTGTGGCACCTACAGGTCTCGCGACTTGGACGCAAACGGGGCGCCGCCGTCGACGAGCTGGCAAGGTGTGACACGCGAAAGTTGCCGGGATCGTGCGGACGGAGTTGGGGGATCAGATGGCGCAGCGTCGTGGGCTTGCGGGTATTCGCGTGCTTGAGGTGGCTGGTGGGGTGGCGGCGGCGTATGTCTCCAAGTTGTTCGCCGATCTCGGTGCTGACGTGATGCGCGTGGAGGCGGGCGACGGCTTCGACGCGGTACGTGCTCGCCCGTTTGAGGCTCATCGCTGGTTCAACTCCAACAAGCGTTCCGTGACGAGTGGGGTGCACGCCCTCGCAGCTGGCGCCGACATCGTTGTGCATGACCTGGGCCCGTCCGCCGCTGCTGCTGCCGGGTTGGACTACGAGACGTTGGCCGGCGCCGCACCGGGCCTTGTCGTCAGTGCCGTGTCCCCCTTCGGAGCGGTGGGGCCTTACGCTGACTACGCGGCGGGCGAGTTGGCCCTGATCCACGGGTCGAGTTGGGGGTTCCTGTCCCCGGGTGCGTCGAGTCGACCCGACCTCGCCCCGCTGAAAGCTGCTGGCCATCACGCCACGCTCAACACCGCCACCGTGGCGGCGCTCGCCACGCTCGCGGCGTTCGAGCGGGCCGAGCGCAGCGGTCACGGCGCCTTCGTCGACTTCTCGCTCTACGGCGCCGCTGCACGTATGTGCGAGACGTCGCCGGCGACCGCGGTGTTCCAGGGCGCGAACGCGTCGCGTCCTGGGCGTGAAGACGCTGGTGCCGTGGGGCATCTACCAGTGCATCGGCGGGCTGCTGCAGTTCATCTGCGTCGAGGAGGCGCAATGGCGCTCGCTCAAGGCGCTGATGGGCAACCCCGAGTGGGCGGACATGGAGATCTTCGCCACCAATGCCATGCGCCGCGAGGCCGCCGATGTGGTCGAGTTGTACCTGTCGGAGTGGATGGCCACCCAGGACGTCGGCGAGCTCTACCGGGCGGGTCAGGCCGCACGGTTGTGCGTGTCGCCGATGAACACCATGGCCCAGCTCGAAGCGGACGCCCAGCTCGCAGCCCGGAACTGGTTCGGACCGCGCCCGACGGAACGAAACTCGTCGGGCCCGGCTTCGCCGTCGACCAGCCATGGTGGGGGCTGCGCCGGGCCGCACCTGCCGTCGGCGAGCACGAGGGCGAGGGCTGGCTGGACCGCCCCGAGCGGGTCCTACCCACGCCCGCCAGCGAGCCAGGCCGACCGTTGCAGGGAGTGCGAGTGTGCGACTTCAGCTGGATCTGGGCCGGCCCGTTCTGCACCCAGCACCTCGCCAACCTCGGCGCAGACGTGATCCGCCTCGAATCGCCCGAGCACCTGTGCCTGTTGCGCCGGTTGCCGTTCAACCCGCCCGACCTCCCCCTCACTCCCGACACCGCCGGCGGGTTCCACCTCTACAACACCGATAAGCGCAGCGTCGGGATCGACCTCGCACACCCCGAGGCCCGGGCGGTGGTGGAGCGGCTCATCTCGATGAGCGACATCGTGGTCGACAACTTCGCGGTCGGCACGATGGCGAAGCTCGGTTTCGGTGTCGAGGACGTGCGCCGCATCAACCCGGACGCCATCGTCGTGTCGCTCACCGGCTACGGCCAGACCGGCCCCGCCGCCGGTTACATGGCCTATGGGCCGGCGGGCGGAGCGATCGCCGGGCTGTACGCGGCGACCGGCTACGAGGGAGGCGACCCGATGGAGACCGGGATCGCGGTGGGTGATCCGTGCACCGGGCTCACCGCGGCGTGGGCGGTGCTCGCGGCGCTGTCGGCCCGACGGCGCAACGGCGAGGTGGCCCGGGTCGACGTGGCGATGGCCGAGGCAGTCGCGGCGACGGTCGGCGAGCTTTGGATGGAGTATCAAGCCACTGGTGAGTCCCCAACGCCGGCGGGCAACCACGACCCGATTTGGGCGCCGCACAACTGTTATCCCGCGCAAGGCGAGGATCGTTGGGTCACCATCGCTTGTCCGACCCAGGCCTGCTGGCTGGCGTTGTGCCGCGTGATCGATTCCGCGCTCGCCGGTCGACCCCCGCTTCGCAACCGTCACCCTACGCAAAGCTAACGAGGCCGCTCTCGACGAGCTGCTGGCCGCCTGGACCCGGAGCGCGACCGTTGGGAGATCACCCGGGCGCTACAGGCGGTCGGCGTGGCAGCATTCCCATCGCTGTCACCGCTCGATCTGTGGCTCGGCGATCCCCAACTCGCAGCGATCGGCATGCTCGAACAGCCCCAGCACGCCGTGCTCGGACGGCGCACCGTGCCCGGCATCCCCTGGCGCATCCACCCCGGCCCCAACGGGCTACGCCGCGCCGCCCCCGCCCTGGGCCAGCACACCGACGAGGTGCTCACCGATCTGCTGGGTTTCAGCGCCGAAGACATCGCCCGGCTGCGCCACCGGGCGCCCTGCCGGCGTGAATCGAACAGAGGACGCCGAGAACTCAGCTCAGCCAGAAACCGAAGCGGGTGGCAGAAATACCCACGCTGTCGCGTCCACGTCGCCGCCACCACCGCCGCAACCTCGCGCCCGATGACGCCGACCGCCCGCGTGCTCAGCTACCGCGGCGTCCTACAACAACCCCGCGACCAGCCAGCTCGAGATCGCACACTCCGCTCAGCACGCACGACCAATACAACGCCCGAGTTCCGGCGAACTGCAGCGCAGTCTGCACCGAGGATTGCCACTCGTATCGCGCCCCACCGGAGGTAGTCGCGGGAGGCGAGCCAGCAGGCGGCACACCCGCGCGCCTGCTCGGGTCGATACTGAGCGGGATCCATCGCAGTGGCAGTCTGGCCCCGCGGATGCGTGGTGTTCACGTCCTGCCCGAGCCGTGTCGCCAGATCACTGGGTGAGGTGGGTCTCGCGCCGCCGAAGGCTCCGGTCCTACGCGGGTGCGTGTCGGGCCCCGTGGATGATCTCGGTGCGCTGGTAGGCGAGTTGGAAGAGGTCGGACGTGCGGGGAGTCCGCGCTCGGCGGGGCTGTGCGTGTGGCGACGGAGAACCTGTGGCTCGTTGGAGTTGCCCAAGAGGCCGCCGTGCCGGCTGGCCTCAGCCGTCTGGACTCATTCGACGAGCGTGTAGAGGCGCCAGGGTGCGTCGAAGCCCTTGAGCGGGTGGTCACCGCGATCGACGAAGCGGTACCTGCTACCGAGCAGCACGTCGTGCACGGTCGAGGACACCATCACCTCGCCGCCGGCCGCCGCCTGCTCGACACGAGCAGCCAGGTTGACCGCGGTGCCGGCGATGTCGCCATTCTCCCGCAGCTCGATCTCGCCGGCGTGTAGGCCGCAGCGGATGTCCAGACCGATCGCGGCGAGGTCGCGGCGCAACTCGGCGGCGCATTCGAGGGCCTGGGACGGTGCGTCGAAGCGGGCCAGCAGGCCGTCGCCGGTGCTCTTGACGATCGTGCCGCTGTGCCGGCCGGCCGCCGCCCAGGCAAGCCGGTCGTGGCTGTCGAGCAGCTGGCGCCAGGCTCCGTCGCCGGCGGCCGCCGTGCGGGCCGTGGAATCGACGATGTCGGTGAAAAGGACCGTAGCCAGGCGGCGTTGGGTTTGCCGCGCCAGCGGCGCGCCGGTGGCGAACTCCAGCCACGTGGTGAGGATCTCAAGCCACTGCGGCGAGGTCTCCCCGATGTGGTCGACGCCTTCGTACTCCACCAGCCTCGAGCCCCTGATCTTGTCCACCAGGCCCCGCGCTGCGCCGATGGGAATGACTGGGTCATGGGTGGCGTGCAGAAGCAGCGTGGGGGCGACGATGTCACCGAGGCGGTCGGCAGCGTCGAGCGTGCGCAGGCTCATGGACTGCCGCCGGGCGTCGGCCTCGGTGGCCGACTGGCGCTGCAGTCGACCGAGCCAGCGGACGTAGGCGGCGTTGTCGGAGTAGCTGGGACGAGAAGCGGTCGACGAAGTACTGCGGGTCCTGGCCCCAGGTGGCGAACATCGTCTCCATGCGGGTTCGGAACTCGGTGAGTGTGCCCATGCTCGGGTCGAGGGCGCGGTGGGCCGCCAACAGCCCGCTGGCGCCGGGATGGGTGTTGAGGAGCACAAGCCGCTCGACCCGTTCGGGATGGAGAGCGGCGAACAGCTGGCTCATCAGCCCGCCCTCCGACGCCCCGAAAACGACGGCACGCTCGAGCCCGGCCGCGTCCATCACGGCCCCGATGTCGTCGATGCGCTGCTCCAGCGTCGGTGGCTCAGCAAAGCGTTCGGACAGGCCGATGCCGCGCTTGTCGAACACCGTCACGCGCACATGCTGGGCCATGTACTCGAGGAAGCGCCGGTAGAACTCGTGCTCCCACGCCAGCTCGATGTTGGAGAGGAACGGCGGGATGGCGAGCACATCCGGTCCGGAACCGAACTGGCTCCACACGATCTTCAGGCCCTTCGCGTCGGCAAAGTGCACCTCGGGCACGTCCATGGATCTGGAGTCTGACACGTGCGCTCAGTCGGGCCGACGTGATTGCGAAACGGCTGTGCGCACGGAGGATGGTCACCGACGAGCAACCGCGTGGAACGCCCCACGGAGCGCCTTGACTGAACAGAACACGGGTCGTGGGGTCAGGTTTGGTGTTGACGGACGAGTTGGATCTGGGCCCGGGCGTACCGGACGGCGTCGGCGAGTTCCATGGATGCTCCGGTGGCGACGCATTCGCCGAACCGGTCGCCGCCGAGGACGGTACGTAGATGGTCGACGACGGCGGGAAGGTCGGCGACATTGGCGGTGCTGGCGTGGTGGGTGGTGGTGCCGTAGACGGTGGCGGCGATCTCGGGTTGTTCGAACCGGTCGAAGAACACGGCGAGGGTGCCGAGCGTGACCACCAAGGCGGTGGTGGTACCGGCCTGGTGGAAGGCGTCGATGGCGGTCTCGAACAAACCCAGGCCCGTCTCGAGGTCCCCGTGGACCGCTTCCAACACTGCCGCGTCCCGGGCGGTCAGCGCTTCACCGAACGGGAGTCGGTGTTCCCGGCAGTAGGCGAGTCCCTGACGTAGGGCATCCAGGGCCCGGACCGGGTCGGTCTCGGCGAACGCCTGCCCATACCCGCCGAGCGCGGCGCCGACATAGAACGGGTTGCCGTGAGCGCGGGCGGCGGCCAGGGTCTCATCGGCAATGGCTCGGGCCTCATCGGCCCGGCCCACCACCGACAGCCCCAGGACCAGGCTGCACAGACCGATCACATGAGCCAACCCGGGCCGGGCGGCCAAGGCGGCGGAGATGTCCAGCCAGCGGTCCATCCGTCCGGCACAGAGATGTGCGTTGGCCTCCATGAAGGCGGCCATACCGGGTGCGAACGCTTCGTAGTGGGGATCGGCTTCCAACCCCACCGCCGCCTCGGCATACCCGACCGCCGCCTCAGTGCGACCCGTGACAGCACACCAGCTGGCGGCGGTGTAGAGACGGGGAAGCTGCCCCACATCGGCCGCGGTGGCGGCGGGGAGGAGTTCTTCGGCCCACCCCACCGGCTCGAAGCGTTGCAGGACCATCGTCAGGATGGTCGTGTGGGCAGCGATCGCCGTGGCGGTCACCACCTCACCCCGCTCGGCAGCCCACCGGAACCCGGCTCGCAGGTTGTCGAGCTCTACTTCCGCCCAATCGACCGCCACTCGCTGACCAGGCCCGTCCCACATCTCGTAATAGGCGATGGCCTGGGCGGCGAACCAGGCAGCATGACGATCCCGGACCGCGTCGATCACCCCGGTGGCCGCCAACTGCTCCTCGGCGAACTGGCGGATCGTCTCCAACAACCCGTAACGAGCGTGCCGCCGCCACCTGAACGATAGCGACCAGCGACTTGCGTACAAGCGAGTCCAACAGATCCAACACCGTGTACTCGTCGAACCCGTCGACGAGCGGTAGCACCGCCGGCCAGGTCGAACCCGCCGGCGAACACCGAACAGCACTGCAACACCGTGCGCTCATCGTCGTTCAACAAGTCATACGACCACTGCACCGCTTGACGCAACGTCTGATGCCGTTCCAACCCGCGCCGCGACCCCGACAACAACCGGAACCGGTCCCCGAGCCGGTCCCGCACATCGCTCGGGCTCATCGACACCATCCGCGCCGCCGCCAACTCGATCGCCAACGCAATCCCATCCAACCGCACGACAGATCTCCACCACCGCGCCAGCATCGACCCGATCGGCCAGACTGAACCCCGGTCGCACCGACACCGCCCGCTCGACGAACAACTCCACCGCTGCCGACACCGCCCCACCGGCGACATCCAGCGACGGGACTGGCCACAAGTGCTCAGCCCCCAACCGCAATCCCTCACGCGGACGTGGCGATCACCTTCACCGTCGACGCCCGGCCCAGGATCGCCTCCACCACCTCGGCTGCCTCGTCCAACACGTGCTCACAGTTGTCGAGCACGATCAGCAGCCGCCGTCCGACCAGCGTGTCGGCGATGCTCTGGATCACCGTGCGCCCAGCCTGCGGGGTGATCCCCAACACCGTCGCCACCGCATCCGGCACCGCCCCCGGATCACCGACCGGTGCCAGCTCGACCAACCACACCCCGTCACCGAACTCGGGCACCAACTCCGCCGCCACCTGCACCGCCAGACGGGTCTTGCCCACCCCGCCGACTCCGGTCAAGGTCACCAACCGGTGGGCCCGCACCAGCTCGACCAGTTCCTGCACCTCGACATCACGACCCACCAAACGCGTCACCTGAACCGGCAGGTTGCCGGGCACCGCATCGACCGTGCGCAACCGCGGAAAGTCGACGCGCAGCCCGTCGGCGCGGACCTGGAACAGATGCTCCACCCCGGACAGGTCCCGCAACCGGTGCTCACCCAGATCCCAAAGATCCGCCCCGGTCACCAGACCGGCCGACGACGCGCTCACCAACACCTGACCGCCGTGGCCGACCGCCATCACACGAGCCGCCCGGTTCAACGCCGGCCCGAAATAGTCCTCCCCACGCTGCTCGGCCTCACCAGTGGCGATCCCCATCCGCACCGGCAACCCCAGCGACCGTTGCGCGTCGACCGCCGCGTCGATCGCCCCCGAGGGAGACGAGAACGCCGCACACACCCCGTCCCCCGTGTGCTTGAACAACCAACCCCCGCGATCGTCGATCGCCGTGCCGCAACACCTCGTCGTGGGCGGCCAACGCCACCCGCATCGCCTCGGCGTCAGCCTCCCACCGACGCGTCGAACCCTCCACGTCGGTGAACAAGAACGTCACCGTGCCCGACGGCCTCACCGTCACACCCCACTCCCCAACCACCACACCCACGCAGTCTGACACCCCACGAACCGCCACAACCGAAGGGGTACCTCAGACCGCCGGGTGGGAGCGCACTACTTCGCTCGGCATCGAGCACGCGTGCGCCGCCCGGTAAGCGGCGAACCCGAGCGCAGCAGGCGCCCGGGAACGGCGAATGGAACGCGACCGCGGGGAGTGAGGGTCGTTGGCGCTGGCGGCGGGGGCGTTAACTCCCGGGTTCGGTCGGATCGCTTGCGTGTCTGGTCCTGTGGCGGCAGTTGGGCAGCGACGGTGTCGCTGACGGGGACCGGGCGGGTTCAGGTCGTCCAGGTGTGCCAGTTGATGATCCATTCGGGGGTGGGGGGCGTTGGCGTGGGAGGCGATGGGTTGAAGAGGTCGGTCGCGGCGGCTTGTTGGAGGAGCTGGTTGCGAATGCTGGGGTCGAGGGCTTCCCAGGCTTGGTGGGAGACGAGGAAGACACGTTGGTCGGCGGCGGTTGTTTGGAGTCGCAGTTTGCGTCGTCGGGCAACGGCGCGGATCGCTGCTCGGAGTGTTTCGGTCTGGTCGCCGGGCACGCCGTAGACCGCTGAGCTGCCGAATTCGCTGAGCGCGTCAAGGGCGAGCTGGGCGACGATGCCGATCCGTGCGTCAGCTTCGGTGCTGGTGAGGTCCCTGTTGAGGGTGCGTAAACAGCTTCGACAGTTGAGCGTGTCCTCATCGTCGGCGCTGAGGTGGTGGTACCACGGCCGGCCACACAACGTCGTGTCCTTCCAGCGGCCCTCCATCTGGCCGGCGAGATGCACTGCTGAGCCGGAGGTTGCCACGAGCAGCATCGGCTGGCCCGCGACGACGAGATCGGCTTCTCGGTTCTCAGCTTGGCCCATGGTTCGCTGACCGTACCGGTCGTCGTTGCGTTGATAGGGGTACTGCCACATCGAAGGCATTCTCGACCGCAACCCCGCGGTGAACGTACGCCGCCCGCATTCGCGGATCGGCCGTCAGATTGAGGATCCGCAGACCGCGAATGCACGAGAGACCACGGGCAACGTCGCAGCTGTCGCCGTAGAACGGGTTGGTGGTCACGATCCCCGCGGCGTTGGAAACCCCGAGAGTTCGGTGGTCGGCTCCCGAGTCCGGTCATCGGCTGTGTCCTCTTACAGCCCTCTTAGAGCAAGACATAGGCCGATACTGCACAGCACACACGGGCATGACATCGGTGAGAAACCGCAGGTCAACGGTACTGGACGACACCACCTGGGACGACCGTCAACTGCCTGGGGGTCAAGAGGTCGGGAGTTCAAATCTCCCCAGCCCGACTCCAAAGAACCAGGTCAGGGCCGGTGCCGACGGCGCCGGCCTTCTTCGTGTCCTGCTCGTGAGAACCGATTGAGAACCAAGTTGAGAACAGATCCCTGTTAGCCTGTTCTCATGCCGCAGCACGAAGGCGTCTAGGAGGACGGTCGGGGCGGGTAGTACTTCAAGGCGAACTTGGGTCGCGATGCGTTGTCGGGCAAACGGGGGCAGCTGACCAGGCGAGGGTTCGCAACAGCCTGCGACGCCTCCCGAGCTCACCGTACGGCATTGGAGGGCGGTCACAAGCCGGTGGCGACGACCGGCACCACAACCGTCAACGAGCTTCTCGATCGGTACTTCGAGGGCCTCGACGCTGACCGCCGGCTGTCGGAAAAGACTCGCTACGACTACCGAACCTACGCCGGCCTGTATCTGCGTCCCTTTCTTGGTCGCACCAAGGTACGAGCGCTGACACCGGAAGTGGTCCTCGCCTGAACGCGCCCTCATCAAGGACGGCAAAGCAGCCAACACCATCCGCCTGGCCCGCGCTCCCCTTTCGGGCGCACTGAAACTGGCCGTCGCCGAAGGCATGCTGCCAGTGAGCCCGATGGCCAGCGTTCCCCGACCAGCGTCGGTCCGCAAGATCGCGGCCTACTGGAGCCCGCAGCAAGCCCGGGAGTTCGCCACCCGGCTCGGCTGGGAGTTGGTGCCCTCCCCTGGCAAGAGCCGCTCAGCCGTGCGGTCCGTGGACCTCGACGACTTCCTCGTCGACATCCTCAACCGGCAGCGGGAACTCCAACGCTTCGAGGCCCGTACCCCCCAGTATGTGCCGTCGGACTTCGTGTTCACCACCCGCAAGGGCGGGTCATTCCATCCAATGTCGTTGTCCCGCACCTTGGCAAAGCGCTCCACCGCTGCCGGCCTGACCCGGCTCAACAACGGCCCACGGGCTCCGCCACACCAGCGCCACCCTGATGCTCGCCAGCGGTGTACCGCCAAAGGTGACCGCGGAACGCCTGGGCCACGCCGACGCGACACTGTTCATGGACCTCTACAGCCACGTAACCCCGACCATGCGACGCGACGCAGCGGCCAAGATCGGCCAAGCGCTGTTCGGCCGTAACATCTGAGCGCACCCCACGCCTGGAGCTTGGCCATTGGAGTCCCTTGACGAGTCGGGCGACGTCGACGCTGGACTTCCAGGCGACCCGTCCCTCGCGGATCTCGCAGACGCCGACATGGTGTGCTCCCGAGACCACGGGCGCCGGCGCAGGGAACCGGAAGTGCGGAGCCGACGCACCGGCTAACGTCCGGGTGAGGCCCACAGGCGATGAAACCGGCGGGCGGGGAGGCATCGTGAGACGAAAACTGACCGTGACGGTGCTGCTGGCCGGGGGTATTGTGTCGTGGACCGGAACGGCGGCGGGCGCGGTGGCTGATCCCGCCGGAGGCCATTCGAGCTGCCTCGGTCTGGGATCGTCCTTCTACGGCACCTTCGCCCCCCAGCAGCGGGCGTTCGTCGCCCGGTTTGTGGTCGGCCAAGCGGACGTGACAGGGATGCCTCCTGGAGCGATCTACGGTGTCTTCGCTCACGAGAAGGAGGGCGGGTCGATCCCCTCACCGTGCGGTACGCGTATCGAATAGCGGGCCTGACCGCGGTCCATGTGGGTCTAGGTGACGAAGACGGCGTTGGAGATGACAGGAAAGCCTATCTCAGCGGCCTTGACAGCCTTCGGTGTCCCAACCCCGGCGAAGCGGACGTCGCCTGACTCGAGGGGCTTGGCTCAGCAGGCGGCGGGGCACCGGCGACGTGAGGACACGAGCACCCCCGCATGCCAGCAGCGCTCGCGGTGCCCCGGGACCGGGCTGGGACTTTCGAGCCGCCGATCGTCCCGAAACGCCAACGGCGGTTGGGGGGTGTGGATGAGATGGTGCTGTCGTTATCGGCGAAGGGTTTGACGCATTGGGAGAGGGCGGCGCAACGACCAGATCCGCTGGCGAAAGGCGAAGGGGGCCCGGTGATCTCAGAGCCAGTGGACGCGACGTGACTGCATCGACCGGCGACGGCGCATTGCCTCGCCCCACCGGGTAGCCCCGGACCCGAAAGGAGGCGACTCCCAGTCTTCTGATCCGTAGGCTGGTGACGGCTTCACGTTCGAGTCGCCACCGTTCCCGCCCGGTTGGCTCGCGGCCCAACGTCTCGCGGAACCGGTTCAACTTCACGTTGGTCCGGGCCGCGACCTGCAACGAGCGCTGCGAGAACTCTTGCAGCACGATCTCGTCGACGCCGTGCATTTCGGCGATGCCGTTCACCGGGTCCTGCCACCCGACACCGAGCCGTGCCGTCAGCTCCGCTCTCAGACCGGCGTGATACAACGAGGACGAAACCGTCTGGTCTTTCATCAACGCACGGGCGTCGAGCGCCAACCAACGCCCGTCTGGTGACAGTACCCGGTTGGCGATCACCCCGTGGGAGTGCAGCTGCGGGTCCAGTTCCCGGGACACGTGCTGGCGGAAACCCCCCACCACAAGGCCCTCCGCGTCAACGGACAACGGTCCCTTCTCCCTTAGCCCCACGCGATAATGCCTTCGAGCGCCGGTACTGCGCTCGCAACGGCGTTCAACCCCAACCCCCAGTTGTTTGCGTGGGATCCCGGAGTCACCATCAGTCCGGTCGGCAGCGAATCGAAGAGTCGAGCACCCTTTGCCGGGTGTCTACGAGGAGGAAAGACAGATGTCTACCGAAGTCACTTCTCTGGGATATGCGGTGATTGGCGCCGAGGATCCAGAGAAATGGGCGGAATTCGCCCAATCCGTGCTCGGCATGCAGGTCTCCGGCCAGTCCGATGAAGAGGTTCGACTGCGGATGGATGACCGGCCCTGGCGTCTGGCGGTCGAGCACCTCGACGACGGAGGACTGGTGGCCCTCGGATTCGAGGTGGCCGACCGTGACCGCTTCGAGGCCTTGAAAGGCCGCCTCGCTTTGGCTGGAGTGACAGTCAAAGACTCTCCCGAGCTGGCCGCTCATCGGGGCGTCATCGCCCTGTTCCAGGCGGAGGACCCAAGCGGCCTCCCGCTCGAGTTCTTCTATGGCGCCCACCTCGACCGGTCGGTGTTCGTTTCACCGCAAGGCGCCCGCTTCGTCACCGGTGAGCTCGGTCTTGGCCACTGTGTCATTCTGGTCACCAACGCCCAGGACACCTACAACTTCTACGTTGACCTGCTCGGCTTCCGGGTCAGTGACTTCATCACGCTCGGCCCGGTGAAGTTGACGTTCACGTCACCCAATCCTCGGCACCATACCCTCGCCTTCGCTCAGGGGCGTCCCGGGTCGGCAGGTCTGCAGCACCTGATGTTCCAGGTGGACGATCTCGATATGGTCGGCCGGGCACTGGATCGTGTCTATGACGGCAAGGTTCCGCTGCAGAGCGGCCTCGGACGACACACGAACGATCACATGGTGTCGTTCTACTGCGTGAGTCCGTCGGGGTTGCCGATCGAGTACGGGTGGGGTGGTCGCTCGCTCGACCGCTCGGTGCACACCACCGGTCATTACGATGCCGCCAGCTACTGGGGGCACCGTGATGCGAACGGGCTAACTGGAGAGCAGGCCGCTGCCGAAGCGAGGCGTCGCAAGCAGTCCTCCTGAGGGCCGAGCCAGCGCCTACCGCTCTACGGTCGCCCCGTCGAGTCCCCTGCTCCCCTGCTCCTCGACGATCTCCAACACACGAACAAAGTGGTCTTCCGTCCAGCCGCGGTCCACGCCTGTCCGGTAGACGGAGTTCAGACGGTCGATCAGTGCCGATTGAACGCCCACCTCTTCTGCCAATTCGGCGATCAGTGCCATGTCCTTGGCGATGAGCCACATCGGCGCACCGTCGTTGTCGGAGAAGGACCGGTTGAGGAGCCGTTCTTTGAACGCGTCAAGCATGGTCCCGCCTCCCCGGAAGTTCTCGACCATCACCGATGCCTTCACGCCGCCGTTAACTCCCAAAACCAGAGCCTCGCAGATGGTCAGAAAATTCGAGTACAAGAGCAACTGGTTGGCGAGCTTCATTGCGCTGCCCGTGCCATTCGGTCCGATGTGGACAACCTTCGCCGAGTAGCCGCTGAACACCTCGATGAGCGGCGCCGGCAGTTCATGGTCACTGCCGGCGAAGACGGTGAGCTTCGGAGGGCGTCCAGTGACCGGCGCATCGATGAACCGGATCCCGCGCTCGATGCAGCGTCCAGCGACCTCGACGGCGAGTCGGTGAGCGTTCGTTGTATGGTCGACGATCGTCGCTCCGGACGCGGCGTTGGCGAGGACACCTGATCTCGGGGCGAGGATGACGTCCTCGACCTCTGCGGGACCGGGAAGACACGTGATGATCAGGTCGCTGGCAACGGACAGCTCGGCTGTGCTCCCGGCCCCGCGGGCACCAGCGGCGACAAGCTCCTCGACGGCGGTTGGACGGCGGTCGTACACCAGCAGGTCGTGATCGCACTCGAGGAGCAAGTGCGCGATTCGAGATCCCATGAAACCCAAACCGACAAGACCGATCCTCATCATCGCAACCTTTCCGTGGAGGTGGTCAGCCCAGGAGGATGGCCGCGTCGCCGTCGGTCATGCTGGTTCCGGCCATGCACCGTCCTCGGGTGTGTTCATGAGCTCCAGCCAGCGGCGGTAGAAGCCACGCTGGCCGGTCTCGCCGATCCAGCGCTGCCCGACGGTGCCGGGGTAAACGGGGTCGTCGGAGCGTTCATGGCCCAGCCCCATCTGCACGTTGAAGGCGTGACGCCGCAGGGTTGGGCTGCGCAGGTTGATGGCAATGCCGCTCCAGTTCTCCCCGTCGTCAGCGTCGCCAAGCCCGAGCGGCCACACGTGGATCATGCGGGCCACGGCGGCTCTCACCTCCGGCGGTGCGGCTGCGTCGACCAAGCAGATCCGCCACCATTCGAACGCCCGCGGTCCTTTGGGGTGAAACACGCCGATTGACGACGTACCGAAGACGTTCGCCAGATACGAACCGTTGGGGAAAATCGACGCTGCGGTCACCGTGGGGCCAGCCGCACGCTCCGCGCCGAGCCGGTTGCGCACCTCCGGCAAGATCGACTCGTTGTAGCGGTTGAGCACCTCGGCGTCGCGACCTTTGGCCCGGCTGAGCCCGGCGGTGGCCGCGTCGTCCACATAGAAGCCCGCCACGCCGTGACCCAGCCGGGAGCTGATCTGGCGGCCCGCAGGCATCGACTGGCGGGTAGGGGCTTTGGTGACGTCCCGGGACCCGGCCCAGGCCCGACTGGCCGAGGAGTGGGTCATGGCGGCGTGGTAGTTGTCGCCCACAAACTGGTCAGCAGCGAGCTTCCAATTGCCGGCCTGGCGGATCTTGTGCACTCCGCCCAATGACTCGGTACCGCCCTCCCGCCGATCGAGCAGGCAGTCCAGGTACCACGCCATATCGCCCAAGTAGTTCACGAGCGACGGTGCGTCGGCATCGAGACAACCGAAAACCAGGCCTTTGTAGGATTCAACCCGGGGAACGGGAATCAACCCCCAACGGTTCAGGTCCAACTCGCCGTAGTAGCTGTTCTCGAACTCGGGCACATTGATGAGTCGACCCGAGCTGTCGTAGCTCCAGCCGTGGTAGGTACAGGTGAATGAACGTGCGTTGCCGCAATCCGCCCGGCAGACGGTCATGCCCCGGTGCCGGCAAGCGTTGACCATCGCCCGGATGGAGCCGTCCGGCTGCCGACACACCAGGATCGGATCCTCACCCATGTACGTGGCCACGAAGTCGTGGGCCTGTCTGAGCTGGCTCTCGTGAGCGAGGACCAACCACGATCGCAAGAACACCCGCTCGGCCTCGAGATGGTACAGGCCTTCATCCCAGAAGATCTCGGGGCTGATCAGTCCGCCGGCCCAGTCGACCATGGCGGACAGGTTCTCGCTTGAGACGTTCATAGGAAGACACTCAGATTCTTCGAGAGCACAACGCTCTGGTCCAACAGCACCGTGCGTTCCGTGATCACCCAGCTTGCGTCCGACGAGGGCGCCCGACGCACCAGGTCGTGGCGTTCGCCCGCCCACAGATCGACTTCGTCGGCCAGACGGTTGCGGTAACACAAGAAATTGGAACGCACGGCGAACACGCCATCGCCTGCCTCGGACGCCCGCACATTGGTGACGAGGTGCCGGGTGCGGCTCGGCGGGTCCTCAGCCCAATGACGATCGCTGCCCAACTGGGCGACCCGCCACGACAACATTTCTTTGTCGTCGTCGAACAGGTAGAGCTCGCCGGGCGTGCTGAGCGAATGCTGTCGCTCGCGAAGCAGGCGGTTGGTGCGGATGGGCATGCGATATCGGGCGTCCTCGGCGAAGAGCGCGAGCCAGGTCTCGAACCTGAGGTCGTCGAGCAGTTCCGCCTCGAAGAACAGGAATTGCGACAGCTCGTAATGCAAGCCGACGTCAACACAGGAAGACACGCCGCGCAGAGTAGCTCACCGGGTTGGTCGGGTCGGCCGGGACCACGGCCCGACCAACCCAATCCGTCGCTCGGCACGTGGCTCCGCTCAGAAGCGACGGCCTCTTGCGGTCAGCGATGCCCGCTCCACTCCTCGGCGATCTTGCCATCCTGGATACGGAAGAGGTCGTTGGTGAAGACCGGGCCATCAGTCGTGCTGCGTCCCAGGACCTTGTTGACTCTCGTGCCCACCATCCTCAAACGAACCAGCACTCTGTCGTCTTCCGCGACGATGTCGTCAATCGTTATGTGCATGTCGCTCGGGACATGCTTGATCCCCTCTTCATACGCCTTGCGGCCTTCGAACACAGCACCCTCGATCCCGCGCCACACGAAGTCATCGCTCATCACGGCAGCAAAGTCAGGCGCCCTGGAGTTGAACATCTCGATGAATGTGCGCAGAATCTTCTTGTTTTCCTCAATGTTTGACATGGCTTCCTCAGGCGATCATTCATCAATAATGGGACACTTCCTGGACTTCTCACACGCCCTCGACGCGGTGAACGCGGGAGCACCGTTACCCTCCCGATCCGACGCGAGATCAAGGTCCGAGCGACAAGAAGTCGACGCGACCGGGATGGTAGCCCTGCGGGTGCCGGAAATGCGTCGGTGCTGGGGTTGGCCGATGGCGGGTTCGCGATCGTGTTTCGGTCGCTGCCTTTCGTTGTCTGCCTTGGGTTCGGTCTGTTGTTTTCGAGCGGTGACCGGCACGACCAGAGGACGGCCCGTCGGGCATGTCCGCGGGGTTTGACAGCGGCTGGACGGTGGAGCGCTTGGTCGTCACCGGCTACGAGTCCGCCACGAGGGCGCTCGCCGCGCTCAGTTCGCGTTTCGTTGCTGACTTCAGGGCCGGCGTCGGGCCTTGGTTGCCGAGCCCGTGCGGGGGTGCTTGGTCAAGTCCCGAGTTGGTGCCGCTGCTGTCACGCGTCACGATGGCTCCGGTGTCGAGCTGGATCGGCTCCGCTTCGTCGGCGACTGCGATGTCTGACGAACGGCTCCGCCGTTGCAGGACGGCAGTGCTGCGTGGGCCCCGGCGGGATGTCGGAGCGACCGGTACTGCCGACGGTGCCGGTTCATCGGCGAGGCTGGTCACGGCCGCCGACAAGCCACCGGGCCCCGGTCCTGTTGTTTCTTGGTCATGCATGGCTAAGCGCGTCGAAGGCTCGAAATGCGACACGCTCGAGCCAGATTGGCCACGCCCACCGCTCGACCCCGGGTGTCGGACGGGTGCGGCTCACGGCAGGCGGACCACCTGGTCAGTTCACTTCGGGCAGCGCGTTCAGTCGGCTTTTACGGACTCATAGATAGCCCGCTCCTTCTTTGGGTGACGTCCGCGATATGCACGCACCACTTGGGCGACGATGTGACGGCCCATGCCCGACGGCGGGCGCCCGATCCTCTCAAACCCGTCGGGGATAACTTCAGCAAGCACCAAGTCTCGATCCCAAGTGTGCTTGATGTCGATCGGCTCCAGCTTTTCAAGCAGCCGCGCGATCTCCTCGTGGTCGTCGAAGGCCAGGTCGATGAGTAGCGGAACCCGTGACTACATGACCCGGCGGTACTGCGCGGCGAATCCTTCTCTCGCTTTGTGCTGATCAAGCCAGGAAATACCGTCATCCCGCAGGTAGGCATGAGCCTCTTGCAGCGCGGGCGTCAATTGCGTTGTGGTGTCTCGATCGCTGAAGAGGTGCCAGACCTTCGGGCCCATGATCGTGTTGTCACAAGTCGGTACACGTGGACTTCTTGCCGGAGCACGCGGTTCACTCGAGTCCACTTCCGGTCCTTCCGTCGGAACCCGACGGGCGAAATCATCCAGCGACGAAGTCACCACTTTATCCTACTGATGCTTTCCGGATTCTTCACGCACTGCGGCAACCCCACCGCGTCCCATATCGAACAGGCCGATCGACACCTCGAGTTCAAGGCGATCCGAGCGGTGGTGCCCTCACCCGTGGCTCCCGGGCCGGTCGTCGTGTCGGTTTCATTGGTCGGCGTCTGGGGCGCGCTGGCTCGCGATCCAACGTTCGATCTCGCCGGGTTCGAAGCGGAGGAAGCGGCCGATCCTGAGATGAGAAGACGGCGGTCAGCCACGAGACGGCGGACGTGTCGAGTTGTCGTTGCCAGCCGAGCTACGACCTCGTCCAGAGAGCCTCAGAGCGCTCGTTGTCCAGGTTCAGTCTGTCGTCCATGGTCTTCCCGTGCTCGCCCCTGTGAGGCAGGTTAACTACGTCTACCTACTCATAACTACGTCGAGGGGGGCGCTGCGGGTGTCGTTGAGTGCGGTCTTGTGCCGAGAGGTGCGAACGGGTGTCGCTGGGCGATACGGTGGAGGGCGTGGCGAAGCCGGATCCGTACGGTCGACTGCGGGCGGAGTATCAGTCGATTCTCAGCGCTGAGCAGGTTGCGGAGATCCTTGGTCTGAACATTCGGACGGTCTACGTGATGGCTGCTGACGGGCGGATGCCCGCGAGTCGTCTGCCGGGCAGCCGCAAGTTCCACTTCCTGCTGGAAGAGATCATCGCCCTGCTCGAAGCGCATCGGGTCTCCCCGGAACCGGGCGAGTCGGACGCGGCAAGCACTCCGCCCGCCGCAAAGCAGCCGCCGAGAAAAAGAGCACCAGCCGCTGACCACCGCAGTGGCCCTTCAGGCCGTCCCACGGCTGGTCGGTGCGTGCAACGGCGCTACTGCGCCGGCCGGGGCCGAGCCGTCGAAATGGCAGAGTCTGGAGATCGATGCGGTGTTGGCGCAAGCTGCCGACCTGCGCAGCGAACTGCTCCCGTACGGGCGCCTGCGCGGCAGGGGCGTGTCGGTGTTCGGGGCGACGTCGCTGAGCGAAATGGCCACCCCGCTCGTGAAGGCACGTATCGCTCGGGGATAGACCCAACGCCGGCTGGCCGAGGCGCTGGGCTGCGACGTCGCCACCACGCCTCACAGTCACGTTCTCCGAACGGGCCGAGCTGACCGGCCCAGGGCTGCGCAGCCGAATCCCGGCATCTGTGCTCTACCCGTAAGTAAGTCGGTCCATGGGCCGGCTCGATATCATGGATGGCGTGACTGATATCCTCATCCGGGACGTGCCCGACGACGTTGTGGCGGCGCTCGACGCGAACGCGCAACGCGCCGGCGTGACACGCGCCGAGTACCTGCGCCGGGTCCTCGCCGAGCAGCGAGGACCGGCCGTGACACGCGAGCATCTGAACCGTTTCTCCGAACGCACCGCCGATTTGGGTGATCCCGAGGTGATGACAGCCGCGTGGCGGTAACCAACTGGCTCATCGACAAATCGGCGCTACACCGCATCAACGACGCCAGCGACGAGTGGCTGTCACGCATGCAACGCCGGCTGGTCAGGGTCTCGACCGTAACGCTGCTTGAGATAGGTTTCTCAACCCGCAACGGACCAGATCACCGCGGCACGCTCGGTGAGCCGCCCGTGTCATCGATGACAATCGAACACATCACACCGGCGATCGAAGCTCGCGCCGTCGAGATCCAGATGCTGCTCGCTGACCGCGGCCAACACCGCGCGCCATCCATCCCTGATCTGCTCATCGCCGCCACCGCAGAACTCGCCCGACTCACCGTGTTGCATGTCGACAAGGACTTCGACCTCATCGCCGCGATAACCAACCAACCCATCGAGCGCCTCGAGGTCTGAGCCCGCTGGATTTCTCCTTGGCGAACACCGAGATGACCGCCTGTGGGCAGTTCCTACAGGGCGAGGCGCGCCATGGCGACTCGGTCCTCCCCCGCCTCGTTCCCGATGAATTGGATCTGATCGTAGAGGCGAGCTCGCTCAAACAACCGGCGAACCTGCTTGTGCTGACCGAGACCGAATTCGCACAACAGCCAACCGCCGGGCCGCAGAAAGCTCATCGCCTCCATGATCACCCGTTGGTGTATGGTCAATCCATAGGGCCCGCCGTCGAATGCTTCACGGGGTTCATGACGCAACAGGGCGGCGCGATCGCGCTCAAGGCGACCACTCGAAATGTAGGGCGGGTTACAGACCACCACGTCCACGCGGCCCTGTAGCGAAAGGTCCTCCAGGGCTTCGAAAAGGTCACCCTGGTGCACCGAAACCCGTTCGCCGAGACCCAGATGGGCGACGTTCCGGCGAGCGAGCGAGACGCAACCTGAAGTCAAGTCCGCCGCCATCACCCGCAGGCCCGGCAGAGACGACGCGATCGCACAGCCCAGGTTGCCGCTGCCACAGCACATGTCGATCAAGGTTAGGCCCGCTCCGTCCACCTCCATCTCGCTGAGCATCTGAACCGCGGCTCGCCCAAGCACTTCGGTCTCCGCCCGCGGCACCAGCGCTCCGGCATCGACCAACAGGTCCACGCCCATGAACGTTTGCCGACCGTCCCGGTAGGCGCGGGGGGCGCCGTCGCTTCTCCTGTCGAGCGCATCCGCCGTTGTGTCTGATTGGGACGCGGCGGAGACCTGCTCGGTGAATGCGCTCATCGCTGCAGTGGTAGCGGGAGCCGGGCCGCCTGTGCCTAGTGCGTTCGCCACAGGTATCCGCCACGAAAGGCGCAAAGTCACGGCAAATTCCCCAACTTGGATGACGGGGAAAGAGCGGATGTCGTTCCGCTGAGACACCTTTCCTATTCGGGCGCACTGGTCCGATGCCGATAGTGCTGGCAGCGCCACTCAACGTAAGGACTTCATCGTGTGCGGAATAGCTGGGGTGTTTGATCTCTCCGCCACGCCGGATCGCGCCGTGCTTCTGGCCATGGCCGGAGAGCTGGACCACCGGGGCCCCGATGGGGTTGGCCTTCTGCTTGACGGCAACGTCGGGTTGGTCAACACCCGCTTGGCCATCTTCGACCTGGCCGGTGGCGATCAACCTATTGGAACACCCGATGGCCGCTATTGGGTCGTACAGAACGGCGAGATCTACAACCATCCCGAGTTGCGGGCGGAACTGGTTGGGCTTGGTCACCAGTTCGCGACGCACTGCGATACCGAGGTCATCGTCCACGCCTACCAGGAATGGGGCGCTGCCTGCCTGCACCGGTTCAATGGTCCCTTCGCCATAGCAATCTGGGACCGGGTCGCCCGGGAGCTGTTCCTGGCCCGAGACCGCTACGGCGTGCGGCCACTGTTCCTAGCCCGCTATGGCTCGGCCCTGGTATTCGGATCAGAGGCCAAGGCACTGCTGCGTCACCCAGCCGCCCGGCGTGAGCTGGATCCCAGGGGTCTGGTCGAGACCTTCACGCTGTGGTCAGTCCTGCCGGACCGGTCAGCCTTCGTGGGCATCGGCGAGCTGGCCCCGGGCCATTGGATGGTCATCAACGAGACCGGCGAACGGACCAAACAGTGGTGGGATCTCGCCTTTGCACCACCCGAGCTGCAGCGTCGGGAACGGGTCGAGGAGCTGGCCGAGGAGTTGCACGCCCTGCTCGAGGACGCCACCCGCCTTCGCCTACGGGCCGATGTGTCGGTGGCGGCATACCTCAGCGGCGGGTTGGACTCATCCACCATTGCTGCGCTGGCCCGCCAAGCGGCAACCGGCCGTCTTCACTGTTTCGGGATCGGCTTCGCCGACGCCCACTTCGATGAGAGCGAGCACCAGCGACAGGTAGCCCGAGCGTTGGGCGTGGAACTGACCCAAACGGTCGTGGACGGAGCGGACATAGCCGAGCTCTTTCCCGAAGTCATCCGTCTGGGCGAAAAGTCGATCCTCCGCACCGCGCCAGCACCGCTGCTCAAGTTGTCCCGCCTGGCTCGCGACAACGGCTTCCGGGTCGTGCTCACCGGCGAGGGCGCCGACGAGGTCCTGGCCGGTTACACCACGTTCACCGAGTCCCAGATCCGGCGATTCTGGGCCAAGAACCCGTCCTCGGCCTGGCGGCCGGCGTTGCTGGACCGGCTCTATCCATGGCTCGTCCAAGATCTCAGCCGCGCCCCACAGTTCACCCACCAGTTCTTCGCCGCTGGCCTGACTGACGTGGATGACGTCCTGTACAGCCACCGAACACGGTTTGGCACAACGAGTCGAGGGCTCCGCTTCCTCAGCGCGGACACCCGCGCCAGCGCAACCGGCGAGAACAGTCCCGTGGCAAGGCTCTTGCGGCGGCTGCCGGCCCATCTGGACAAGACCAGCGGACTAGGCCGAGCGCAATACGTGGAGATCGCCACCTTCCTCAGCGGCTACCTGCTGCACAGCCAGGGTGACCGGATGCTCATGGGCAACTCCGTCGAGGGTCGATTCCCGTTCCTGGACCACCGGGTGGGCGAGTTCGCGGCGACCGTGCCCGACGGCATTCGCCTGGCCGGCGTGAAGGAGAAGTACCTCCTGCGCCGCACGGCAGCCAAGATCCTGCCACCCGACGCCGCCGCGCGGCCGGAAAGACCCTCAGGGCGCCCATCCTCCGATCCTTCTTCGGACCTCACGCCCCGGAATGGGTGGGCGACTTGCTCACGCCTGACCGGCTGACGGAAACCGGACTCTTCGACACCAACGCGGTGCAGCGGCTCCACAAGAAGTGCATCAATAGCCTTGAGCGAGGCCTGAGCGAAGGGGACGAGATGTCACTCGTCGGTGTTCTGTCCACCCAGTTGCTTCACGAGCAGTTCGTCGCCCGGCCCCCCGCAGCCGCGCCCGGCCACGTCCACCCGCACGGTGATCGACGGAACGTTGGAGGCGATCTGATGGCAACACATCACCACCGCACCATGAGCGACAGCCTGATCGCTTCGGCCGAACGCTTCCCCACCAAGGAAGCGATTGTCGTACAAGGCTCCGAGCGCCACACCTACCAGGACTTGCTCGACTCCTCTCTCCGGTTGGCCCGGGGCTTGCAGGACGCTGGGGTGAAACGCGGCGATCGGGTGGTCGTGTTCACTGACAACAATTGGGCCTGCTGTGTTTCCATTTTCGCCACCTGGCTCGCCGGCGGCGTGGTGGTGCCGGTCAATGCCCAAACCAAGGCTGACAAACTGAGCTATCTGCTCAGCGACTGCGGAGCCAAGGTCATGGTCACCGAGACCAAGCTGGCCCGAGTCTTCCGATCAGCCCTTCACCAGCTGCCCATCATCTGTCAGGGCCATCCGGTCGATGAAACAATTTCCTTCGAGGAGTTGTTGTCGAACACCGATCCCAAGCCGACCGGGCATGGCTGCATTCCCACCGATCTCGCCGCTTTCATCTACACGTCGGGCTCCACCGGAGAGCCCAAGGGCGTCGTCATGACGCACCAGAACATGACCTTCACGACGGCCAGCCTCATCGAATATCTCCGGCTATCAGACGACGAGCGCATCATCAACCTGCTGCCGTTGGCCTTCGACTACGGGCTGTACCAACTGCTCATGACGGTTCGACTCGGCGCCACGCTGATCCTCGAGGCCGGATTCGGCTTCCCCGAGGTGATCCGGCGCCGCATCCGCGATGAGCGGGTCACCGTCCTTCCCGGAGTGCCCACCGTGTTCGCCACCCTGCTGTCGGGATCGGTGGAGACGTTTCCATCCGTCCGCCGGCTCACCAACACCGCCGCCGCGCTCTCCCCCGAACTCATTCCCCGTTTGAGCGCGCTGTTCCCCGAAGCACTCATCTTCAAGATGTACGGCCTCACCGAATGCAAGCGGGTGCTGTATCTGGAACCCGAGCAACTGGCCCACCGCCCAGGCTCGGTCGGTCAGGCCATTCCCGGGACTGAGGTGTTCCTCCTCTCCCCTGACGGTGAGCCGGTGCCGCCGGGCGAAGCGGGCATCTTGCACGTGCGCGGCCCCCATGTGATGGTGGGCTACTGGAACAAGCCCGATCAGACCAACACGATGATCGTGCCAGGGCGGTACCCGGGCGACCGTGTGCTCTGCGCCCAGGACTGGTTCCGGATGGATGAGGAGGGTTACCTCTATTTCCTCGGACGCAGCGATGACATCATCAAGTCCCGGGGCGAGAAGGTCAGCCCGGTCGAGGTCGAAAACGTCATCGTCGGCCTGACCGAGGTCCGAGAGGTAGCAGTGATCGGTATCGCCCATTCCGTTCTGGGTGAGTCGATTCGAGCCTATGTGGCCCTCACGGAGGGGTCCACACTCAACGAGGCCGACATCCGACGGTACTGCCAGGCGCGTCTAGAGAACTACATGGTGCCGGCCGAAGTGGTCATCATGGCCGAATTGCCAAAGACCGACACCGGAAAGATCCGCAAGAAGAGCCTCATGGAGGAAGTAAAGTGAGCATCATCGACTCGTCCACCCAGCCTCAGTTGATCGAAAGCCAGCTACGTGAGTTCCTGGCCGACAACTTCTTTGTCGAGGATCTGTTGGATCCCACCGAGTCCCTGACCGATGCCGGGGTCATCGATTCGACCGGTGTGCTCGAGGTGGTGGCGTGGATCGAGGACACCTTCGCCATCGAGATCCCCGACGCCGACATCCTGCCGGACAACCTGGACTCGATACGCGCGGATCGTCCGATACGTGGCGGGTTCCCAGCATGCCTGAGTTGCACCCGCTGCTGGCGCTTGACTGCGAGGCGGAAGCTGATCGCATCGTCACGGCGATGCGCAGCTCCGTCCGGGGCACCATGAAGCGCAAGGGTGCGGTGCTGGGCCTCTCCGGTGGGATTGACTCCTCGGTGTGCGCGGCGCTTGCCGTTCGAGCCTTTGGAGCAGATCGCGTGCTCGGCTTGCTGATGCCCGAAACCGATTCGGCGGAGGACACCCTCGAGCTGTCACGTCTGGTGGCGGACAGCTTGGGCATCGATACCGTCCTCGAGGACATAACCCCCATCCTCAACGGTGCCGGCTGCTACAGGCGACGCGACGACGCCATCCGGCAGGTCATCCCGGAATACGGAACGGGCTGGCGGTCCAAGATCGTGCTGCCCAGCGTGGTCGAGAGTGACTCGTTCAGGGTCTTTTCCGTCGTGGCGCAACCGCCGGAGGGCGAGTCAGTCAAGGTTCGCCTGCCACTGAATGCGTATCTCGAGGTCGTGGCGGCCACCAACTTCAAGCAGCGCGCCCGCAAGATGCTTGAGTACTACTGGGCCGACCGGCTGAACCATGCCGTCATCGGCACGCCCAACTACCTCGAGTACGACCAGGGCTTCTTCGTCAAGAACGGCGACGGATCAGCCGACTTCAAGCCCATAGCCCACCTCTACAAGAGCCAGGTCTACACGCTGGCGGCGGAACTGGGCATTCCCGAGACGATCCGCAGTCGGCCGCCGACCACGGACACATACTCGATGCCCCAGACCCAGGAGGAGTTCTACTTCTCGCTCCCCTACGACCAGATGGACCTCTGCCTGTACGCGGTCGATCACGGGATGGGCGCTGAAGAGATTGCCCCTCAGCTTGGTCTGAGCGCCCACCAGGTTGAACGGGTTTATCAAGATATCCACGGGAAGCGCAAGGCAGCCCGATACCTGCACTTGCACCCTCAGTTGATCGAACAGCAGCACGGAGCAGGCGATGAGTCTCTTCGCGGGGGATGAGCTGGCCAGTGCCATCGCCGCGGTGGAGGGAACAGCGGTTCGTCGTGTGGTCCTCGGCTGCGAAGGCCGCTTGATCCCCGCTCTCGTGGCCGGCGCCAAGCCGGTGGTAGGGCGCGTCTGGCTGGACTTTCTCGAAGTCGCCGAGGACCCCGAGGCAGTGGCCGAACTCCCGATTCGTTTCCTGCCCCGAGTGGTGGTGGGCAAGGTCGACCAACAGCTATGGCACGACGACATGGCCGGCGTTCCGAACCGGGGACCCGTGCAGGCCTCTCCCACCCTGGACTTCACGAAGTTCTCCTCCTGGGAAGAGGTCGAGGGGTGGTTTCGCCGGAAGCGATCGAACCACACCAAGAACATCGAGCGTGCCCTGCGCAAGACCGAACGGGAGTTGGGCCCCGTGATCTTCGACCCCGCCGATCACGACGAGGCCGCTTTCGACCTGCTGGTGACCTGGAAACGGGCTCACTTCGCCCGAACCGGGGTGGGTGATCCCTTGGCCGTTGCGGCCAACCTGGGGCTGTTCCGCACGCTGTTCCGGGCCGGCGCCCTGGAGTTGGCCACGCTCAGGGCGGACGGACGGCCAACGGCGGCCATCGGACTGGTTCGCCAGGACGGGCGTACCTACTACTGGATGCCTTCCTACGACACGTCGCTGTCCTCCCTGTCACCGGGAAATGTGTTGCTGAACCTGTGCATTCGTCACGACTACGAGAGTGGAGCACACGAGTTCGACTTCATGCTCGGCGACGAGGAGTACAAGTGGACCTATGCGACTGACTGCCGGCTGGTCGGTCCAATCGGGTCCCAACCAGTGGCCGGTCGGGTGCGCCAGCTGGCCGGACGAGCCAAGCGTCGGTTGCACACCGCATCAGCCGCGCTGGCGACCGCAGACGCGTGAGCGTCGTTGGCGACGTCGCGACGTCGCCGGTCCCCGATACCAGCGAGGCCGGGCGCATCGCGCGCGACTCGCTGTCCTTCACCGCCGGGCTGGCGGCGACCTGGGTGGTCAGCCTGGCTATCCGGCTGTCGCTACCTCAGTTTCTCGATGCGGCCTCGTTCGGGCGACTGATCTTCTGCGAGTCCCTGGCGTTGTTGCTGTTCGCACCCCTGACCCTGGGGGTGGACACCTTGGCCAGACGCGAGGTGCCGGTGCAGCCGACCCTGTACCAGCGGCTCATTCGTCCGGTGAGCATCGTGCGTGGCGGTTCCACGTTGGCGCTCGCGGCGGCAGGGGCGGGCGCACTGGCCCTGCTCGGCCGGCCCGGCTCTGTGCTGGTTCTTTTCGTGTGTTTCGCATTGGCGCACTTTGCCGTCAATGGTGGACTGATCAATTCGGCCTTTCTGCACGGTGGGGGCCGGACCACTACCGTGACCGTCACCCAGGTAGCCACCAAGTTCGCCTGGGCCGCTCTGGCGCTGGGCGGCCTGATCCTCGGCGGGGGCGCATTGGCGATACCGGTGGCGCTGGCCGCCAGCGAGGGATTGCGGTTGTGGTGGCTGCGGCGGCGAAACATCGCTCTGTTCGGACCGGCCCAGCGCACTGACTGGCGGGCCGCCCGGGTGGCGTTGGTTACCTGTCTGCCCTTTGCCGCCCGCCAGATCAGCGTCGGGTTGTCCAACTCGTTGGACACCACTCTGGTTGGAGCGTTCGCCGGCGACGAGGAGGTTGCCCTGTACGGGGTGGCCACGTTGATCGCCATGACGGCCCTGTTCCTCGCCCCGGCATTGTCCGCAGCGCTGTTACCCGCCCTCTCGCGCACGCTGACCGCACGGGGCCCCGATGCCGCCTGCCGCCTTGGCGCCAACGTGCTCAACGTCGTGGTGGCGCTGATGGCGCCGATCACGACGTTGATGGCGCTCGAGTCCGACGACATCATCTCCGGCCTGTTCGGCCACGACTACGACGCGGCGGTCCCAAGCCTGCGGGTGTTGTCGTTGATGTTTCTGTTTACGTACGTGGCCGGGATCTGCTCCACCATGCTCATCTGCTTGGGCCGAGGATGGCCGGTCAGCCTGGTGAGTCTTGTCACCGTGACGGTGAACACGGTCGCGAACGTGATGGTGCTGGGCCCGGCCGTGAGATTCCTCGAGTCGGGCGGCCCAAGCTTTGTGGCGTCGTGTGCTGTTTTCGCGGCAGAGGTGATCTCCGCGGTTGCGCTGTTCGCGCTGCTCGGCAGCAGGATGATCAGTCGCGCACTGCTGCGGACAGTGCTCTGGGCGGCTTTCGGCTCGGGCTGCGTCATCACGCTGCACCTGGTCGTCGCCGGCAACGGGATTGGGCTGGTGCTGCTGGAAGCCACGACTGCCCTGGCGTTCGCCGCGCTCGGAGCCCGAAGGCCTATTCGTGCGCTAAGGAGTCAGAGCAATACTCTGAGCGGTCATCCTGGGTCGGACCGAGCCGCGCCATTGGAGAAGGAGCACGTCGTTGTCGAGTCACCACGATGATCGGGAGAGCAGCTCCTCCCCGAGCACCCTCGCGGTCCCATCCAGAGTGACCGAGCTCTCACAGACCGATTCAGACGATGTCGTCTTGTTCGACACCGCCAAGCTGCGTCAAGCGGCACACAAAGCGTTCCGGGCGTTGCGGCGTTACCCTTTCTCGGCTGCGATGGCAGCGCTCTTGGTGTTGGCCGGAGGCAGCGTCAGTTGGCTCGCGGCCCCGCTCACGTACCAGTCCACCGGTGTGGTCTCCGCCCGTTCGGACGTCGTCTCCTCCTCGATCGCCAACCCTGGGCGAGCCGTCCCCTCGGGATCGGATCAGCCCTTGGCCAACGCTCGGGAAACGATCTTGAGCGAAAGCAGCATCGACCGCATCATCGACGATGTCGAACTTCTTGACCGCACCCGCGCCGGAGAGACCGTTCTTGGCCGATTTCGTCGAGAGACGCTGGCGTCTCTCGGACTCCAAACAGAATCGTCCCAGAAGCGCGAAGATCTCCGGCGCGCCCTGCGTCGCGCCCTTTTCGTCCAGATCGACGGCGGGTCAAACGGGCCGGACCGAGTGACGATCACCGCCTACTGGACCAATGCCCGCGACGCGGCGGCCATCGTCACCGCGGCCCAAGCGAACTTTCTCGAGGACCGCCACGACGCGAGCCTTGGTCCCATCGAGGACGCGCTCCAAATTCTCCAACGGTACACGGCGGAGGCGGACGCCGAGGTCGCAAGACTTCGAGAGGAGCTCAACTTTCCCCAAACGGAAACGCGTGACATCCCCGACGCCTCTCCGCTGCGTGCCGCCCTGGGCCAGCAGGCGGACCTCAGCGAGCGTCTCAACGGCGCCCAGATTGAACTCGACGCGGCAGAGGCTGCTTTCAAGTACCGCTACACCGTGGTGGAAACCCCCGAGGAACCAGTTGCCCCGACCAGCTCCCTGGTCAAGCGGATCGCCATCACGTTGTTCATGGCCATCGGGGCGGGAGTAGCCGCGGCAACTGGCAGGGCCGCGGTGCGCCAGAAGCGAACACAACGCTCTGCTCGGCGAACCAGACGGCCAAGGGACACCACGCAACCACGCCGGGGTCGGCGCCGCTCGACCGAGTCGAACACCGAAACGCCCACCCCGTCACAACCAGCGGGTGTGGATGCTCACGTCGACAGCGAGCCACTGTCCACCGACACCGAGCGTGCCAACCCCACCGCCGCCCCAGGGTCCGAAGCCGATGAGGACCTCGTGGCCCTCAGAGCTCTGCTCGAAGAGGCCGAATCGGCCATCGGCGCAATTGCCTCGGCGCCCACCCACGGCAGTGACCGACCCCAGCGCCGACAGGACGACACGCTGTGAGCGGCTGGCGTCTCGCTCGGGTCATTGACGCCGCAGTGGCCGTGGCGGCGGTGCCCTCGGCCTGTCTGGCAGCGCATCTCGGCGCCCTGACTGTGGCCTCGTTGGCTGGTGCTGGCGGCCGTGAGAAGCGAGTCCGGCCCGCGCCTTCGGGGAGCCTGCCCACCTTCAGTTTCCTCGTGCCCGCCCATGATGAGGCTGCAGGCATCGCCGAAACCATCGCCAGCCTGCGGGCGATGGACTACCCGGTCGAACGTCGCCACATCCTGGTGGTGGCGGACAACTGCACAGACACCACCGCGGCCGCGGCGCGCGCTGCGGGTGCCGAGGTCTTGGTCAGAACCGACCTGAGTCACCGCGGCAAGGGCTTCGCGCTGGCCGCGGGTATTCGCCATGCACTGGCAGATCCTGACGTGGCTGCTGTTGTGGTGGTGGACGCCGACACCTTGGTGGCACCAAATTTGCTGCGGGAAGCAGCGGCCTCCATGGCCAGAGGCGAGCGCGCCATGCAGGCCGACTATCGGGTCCGCGATCCCTTCTCCAGTTGGCGAACCGTTCTGATGGAGATCGCCTTCACCGGTATGCACACGGTGCGCAATCAAGGTCGCCAGCGCCTTGGGTTGTCCGTCGGGTTGCGGGGCAACGGCATGGTGTTCACCCGGGCCGCGCTGCAGGCCTGCCCCTACTCAAGCTTCGGTCTGGTCGAGGACATCGAGTACGGCTCCCGCCTGGCGGTCGCGGGGATCCGGGTTGATTTTCTTGACCAGGTTGTCGTCCGTGGTCACATGCCAGCCAGCGCTGATGCTGCTGGCACCCAGCGCGTCCGGTGGGAGGAAGGTCGTCGTCGCCTCCGACGCCAGGTCCTACCCCACCTCATCAGGCAGGCCCTTTCCCGCAGAAGCCCGATCCTGGCCGACAGCGCCATCGAGCTGGCGGCGCCGCCGTTGGCCCGGCTGAGCGCGCCATTGCTGGGCGCAGCCTCCGTCGCTGTGGTTGTGGGCTGCGGACGAAGGAGCTGGGGCGCTTCCGCCTGGGTGGCCTCGATCGGCTTGAGCAGTCTGGCCGCCCATGTCGCCGTCGCCTGGTCCAAATCCGGTACCGGCCGACGCGGTCTGGTGGCCCTGGCCCGGGTGCCGCTCTACATCGCCTGGAAACTCGGTCTCAAGGGCTCCAGACGACGGGTTGACGCTTGGGTCCGCACCCCACGGTCAGAGGAATCCGTGGCTGTATGAGCTCCAGCGACCACCCCCCCGCCAATCGACGCGACACCCTGGAAAAGCTGGGAGAGTTGGCCGCCGGCATGAGGGCCGGAACTCACCTCCGCTACCGAGTGGCCAACGCCGCCGCCCGCCCGCTTCCTGAGTTCATGGCCGGATTCGTCTTGTCCCGCCTCTATCGGGCCGCCGGCTTCCACAATGTTGAACGGGCAGCGTTCATTTCCGCTCCGATTCGTCTTACTGGCATCAGCTCAACGTTCTGCGACAACCTGGTGGTCGCCGGCGGAGCGAACATCTCCACTGACGTGACCATCAACCTGGACGCCAGGGTGAGCATCGGGCCAGGCGCCACCATCTCTCCGTACGTGCTCATCTACACCGCCACCCATCGCCACGGCAGCGCAACCCGGCGTTGCCACCCTGAGGTTCGACCCCGTCCCGTGAGCATTGAAGAGGGCTGCTGGATCGGCCTGGGGGCGATCATCACGCCTGGTGTGGTGGTGGGACGGGGATCCGTGGTCAGTGCCGGAGCAGTTCTGTCCCGCAGCGTCCCACCCAACAGCTTTGTCAGTGGAAACCCCGCCACGGTCCTGGGCCGCCTTCCGGAAGAAGCTGATTGGATCGGGCCCAGACCATTCCGCGACTCCCGCGACTCCCGCAACTCCCGCAACACCCGCGGGACCACCGGGGGAACGGGGCCCACGTGAACACGCTGGTGCGCTTGTCCATCGTCTACGCGGGTTTCATCATTCCGATACGGCTGGCGCGCCATCGAAATCGCATGATCCGCACCTACATCTTCTACGCCCTCGGCTACTACGCGATGATCCGCGTCGGTTTCGCCAGCGTCGACCTCTGAGCCATGGGCAGAGACGCGAACCCCGCGGCCACGAGCGCCACCGCGACCTGGATCAACAAACTCGGGCGCAAGCGTTTGGCCGCCGCCGGCGCGCTCGGCGTTCTTGGCGCGTTGCTGTCGGGCTCGTTGCTGTTCGCCATCGGGCCGATCGGGGCCGTGGTGGCCTCGCACCTTCTGTGTTCTCAACCCGTTGAAAGGCTCCTCACCTTTACCGTGGGGGCGACGCTGGTCCTGGACCACCCAGCCGAGATCCCCCACATGGGTCGCTGGGCCTCACCCCTGACACCGCTCTCTGAGCTCTGGTTCCATCCCTTGGCTCGGTCCATTCCGGGAGTGCCCCTGTCCTTGGCGCCCGCATTTCTGATGATCGGCTGGATCCTCTTCCGCGTCGCCAGCTCGACCCAGGCCTGCCCCGCTCCCTCGGCTCGGTTGTACCTGCGGGCCTGCACCGCCGCCGCGGGCGCTCTGCTGCTCGCGGATCTGTACGGTCTTGCCCGCGGCGGGGATCTCCAACAGACCTTTTACCAAGTGGCACCGCTCCTGGCCACCCTCGCGGTGGGCGCTATCGCCTGCCTTCTGGCCTCCCCGACGCTGTTGCGTTCCCTCGAGCGGGTCTTGATGGTCGCGGCCGGGATCCGAGCAATCGTGGCGATCTACGTCTATCTCACCGTCTTTCGCCCGGCAGGCGGAGCGTTTCTTTACGTCACCACCCACAGCGACTCCGTTCTGTGGGTTGTGGCCATCGCCCTGTTGCTTGGTCGCATCATTGCCACCTACCGCTTGGAACCCCAGCACGGGCGCGTCACGTTGTTGCTTCTGTTGCTGGCCGCCATCGCCGTCAACAACCGTCGCTTGGCCTGGGTCGAACTGGCGGTGGCCGCTGCCTATGCCATGTGGGCTGTTCCCCAACGACTACGCCGGTTGCGCGGACGGGTGGCGGTGGTGGCGGTGCCGGCCTTGCTGCTCTACGCCTCTGCCGGAGCGGCGGCACCATCGTCGGTGATATTCGCGCCGGTCCAAGCCTTGATCTCGGTGAACGACGAGGAGGATTCCTCCACGCTTTCGCCGCGAGATCGAGAACTACAACCTCTTGGTGACCATTCGCCAGGGTGGCCCGCTAGGGACGGGGTTTGGTCACCAGTACACCGAAGCGGTGGTGGGACCGGATATCGCAACGGCCTTCCCGCAGTACCGCTACCTCCCCCACAACAGCACGCTGGGGTTGCTGGCGTTCGCCGGGATCGTGGGGTTCATTGGTTTCTGGCTCCCGTTCGTGATCGCCATGGGATCGGTGGTTCAACTCCGAGAGGACCCGTCGCGCCACGTTCGTGCCGGCGGGGTCTGGCTCGGCGGAGCCATCATCGCCTACTCACTCATGGCCTGGGGAGACATCGGCCTGCAGAGCAGCCTCAGCGGGATGCTCGGGGGCTTGGCCGCCGGGCTGGCCGCTGGGCTCAACGGTTCACGAGAGCGCAGCCGACCGACCTCGGACCTTGCACTGGCCGCCTTGGCGACGGGAGCAGCGACATGAGGACAAGAGCAGATCACGCCCACCGCCGCAGTCACATGTTCGGGCTGATAGCGCTCGTCGGCTGCCTCACCATCGGAGCCTGTGCCGTCACATCACCCGCCCCGGAAGCGTCACTCACCCAGTTCGAGTCGACCCCCACGGGGGAACAGATCGTGGCCTTCGATGCTGGTCTGGAAACTGGTCTGGGTGATGGTCTCGGTGATGGTTGGCAGGACTACGGTTGGACGGCGTCCACCGCTCCCGGCGAGCCGGCCCGCGTGGATTTGGGCGGTTGGGGCGGGTGGATCCTGGCTCAACCGGAACTGGACCAAAGCCACGCCCAACTACAGTTGTCGGTCCGCCTCGCCGATGGAGCTTCGCCCGGGGACACACTGCGGGTCCGTCTCGGTGACGGCGGGAGCGAACTCCCCTCGGTGGTGCCGACCTTCACCAAGGCCGGACAGTGGTGGCAAGCAACCGTGTCAGCCCCGGATCTGAACCCGGACGGTAAGCGCATCGATCGTGTCGTGCTCCAAGCCGCCAGCGAACTCCCCTCGCCGACGATCCTGGAAGTCGAGCGGATCACGTTGAACATCGTGACGCCACCCCGGCCGGTCCCCAGTCAGGTCCTACCCGCTGCCGTCTCCGCGGATTGTTCGGCCCCGGGCGCCCATGCCATCAGCCCCTACATCTACGGGGTCGCCCTCTCCCCCTCCCGCGAGGGTTCCAGCGATGAGCCCTGGGGCCTTGGAACGACGGCGCGGCGATGGGGCGGTAACCCGACGTCTCGCTACAACTGGCAGGACGGTCACGCCTGGAACACCGCGGCGGACTGGTATTGGCGCAACGTGTCCATCCTTGAGGGTGACCAGCCGGCCTGGAAGCAGTTCCTGTCCTCGAACGCAGCTCACGACGCCGCCAGTGTGGTGTCGGTGCCGACCATCGGATGGGTGGCGAAGGATCGGAGCTCCTATTCCTTTCCTGTCACCGAATTCGGTCCCCAGCAGTCCACTGATCCGAACGTGGCCGACGCTGGCAACGGCGTCAGCGAAAGTGGTGACACCATCGATGACACGTCCCCCCTCCGCACGTCAGTGGCCGCGCCGCCATCCTTCATTGGGCAATGGGTGCGTGAGATGGAGTTGCAGGTTGGGGCGCCGGTTCAGTACGTGTTGGACAACGAGCCAGACCTGTGGGCGGACACCCATCGCGACGTGCACCCCGAGCCGTTGAGCTACGACGAGCTGGCCGAACGCACGATCGATTATGGAACGGCGATACGACAGGCCGCGCCGGATGCCCTCATCGCTGGTCCTGCGTCGTGGGGCTGGTGGGGTTACTTCTACTCTGCGGTGGACGCCGAGGCGGGATTCGGTTCGCACCCCGATCGCCGGGCCCATGGCGATGAGCCGTTGCTGGCCTGGTACGTCGACCAGATGAAGGACTACCGCCAAGAACGTGGCATCCGGGTGCTCGACGTGCTGGATGTCCACTACTACCCCCAGGCTGAGGGCGTCTACTCCCCGGATAGTCCGGGCGGAGGGGGACCCGAGACGGAACAACGGCGCGTCCGGTCCACCCGCTCGTTGTGGGACCCGTCCTACGAGGATGAGTCATGGATCGAGGACGAGGTCTACCTGCTGCCCCGCATGCAGGCGTTGATCGCCGAGCACGATCCCACGCTGAAGCTCTCCATCGGTGAGTACAGCTTCGGTGGTGAAGCCAGCCCCAGCGGTGCCGTGGCCCAAGCCGAGGCGCTTGGCCGATTCGCCGAACATGACGTGTACTCCGCCTTCTACTGGACCTACCCGAAGGTGGACAGCGCCGTCGGGACGGCCTTTCAAGCGTTCCGTGACTTTGACGGGCAGGGCGGCCAGTTCCTGGACCAATGGGTGCCATCGACCGGCGACGGGGATGTGTCACTCTTCACCTCGACCAACGGCAAGCAAGTTGTGGCGGTCCTCATCAACCGCTCTGCCGATGCCCAACAACTCACCGCCGCCTCGTTCAGCAACTGCGGATCGTTCACCGATGCCCAGGCCTTCCAGTACGACGGCTCGTCCCCTGGCATGAAGCAGATCGACGCCGGCGACGTGGTCGACAACAACGTCCAACTCTCCCTCCCCGCGTGGTCTGTCACCACTCTCCGATTGACTGCGAAGGACTCCTGATCATGCATCGGCGCCTCACCTTTGATCCCATCGTGCGACGAGCCGCTCGACTGGTTCCTCCAGCCCTGCTTGACCACTGCGCCCGCCGGGTACTCGCTGAGCGTCACGTCGCCCTCTGCTTGCACCGGGTCAGCGGAGCGGGCTTGCCCGAATCCGGCACGACCCCGGGTCTGTTCATCCCCGCGCCGGTGCTCAATGAAATCATTCGCCGCGCTGAACGAATCGGTGGTGAGCGGCGTTGGCTAACCCTCAGCTTCGACGACGGCTACCGCGACGCGGTTGACTATGTGACCCGAACCGCAGCACAACATCCGGAGATCGAATGGCGGGTGTTCGTCTGCCCGGACAAGGCCCTTCGACAGAGCGGCTTTCGATGGGACGCCGGGCTTGATCCGCTGGCCCCGCTGCCCACCCAACCGCGCGAGCTGATCGACGAGAACAACCAGCCCGAGTTGCTGCGGGCCGGATCAGACCCTCTGAACGCCCTGGCTTCGCTGGAGGAGGTCCGCCACCTTCAGCAGGTGGACCCATCCATTGTGGGCAACCATACGAACTCCCACCTGCCGTTGGCCGGACTGACGCCGGTGCTGGCCGGGCTCGAGCTCGACGCCTCAGTGGCGTGCTTCGAGCAGGAGTTGGGCCCGAACCGGTCCTTCGCCTTCCCGTTCGGCACCCCCGGTGTGTACTGGGGTTCCCAGCATGTGGAGCACCTGCGCACCTTGGGCGTCGAGGAGATCTGGAGCGTTGAGAGCCGCACCTTCAGCGCCGGACAGCGCAGCGATGACGCGGTGCTGCCCCGCTTCCCCATTGATGGACGAGATAGCGCTCACACCATTCTCAGCCTCCTCGTCGCACGGGCCTGCCTTGAGCGCCTCGGACGAAGGCGCACCCGTCTACAGCCGGCCCTGGCGAACGCGCCTGTGCTCTCGGGTTGCGGCTATGTACTCGGTCAGCCCCTTGTGCCCCTGGGGGGCGTCCCGGTGCAGGACACTGAGGAGGTTCCGCTGGTGTTCATCCACGGGGCGGCGGGTCATGTCGAGACCTTCCGTCATGCTGCCGCAGAACTGAGCCCGTCTCGCCCGGTCTTCGGGCTGCGGGCGCTCGGCGTGATCGAGGGCGAAACCCCAGCAGCGGACCTTGAGGACGTTGTCGGCACCGCCATCGACGCGGTGAAGCAGTTGGGACGCCCGGTGGACCTGGTCGGGTACTCCCTCGGCGGGTTGATCGCACTGCAAATGGCCCGGATCCTCGAACCAGCGGGTCTGCTGTCCACCGTCTCCATGATTGACACCTTCGCTCCGTCCTTGGAAGCTCTTCCGTTACCGGTCCGGCTGCGCAACGCCGCTTCCTTCGCCCGTCGTCATGGCGTTCGGTCCCTTGGCGCCTGGGGTCGAAGGCTGGTAGAGCGGCAGCTCAGAAGTCTTCTTCGCCGACCCCCTTCGGTTCCGACGTGGCGGCACGAACTTGGCTTCGGCTCGCTGGATGATCTCGGTCTGATCGATCTGGAACGCCACTATCGCGGCCTCGTGGGCGACCTGCAGTGGTTCAAGCCCTATGGCGGTCCGGTACGTATGATCCGCAGTCTGGAATTGGCCCCCAATTTGCCCGCCGGCGGGGGGATCGGTCATCTCCTCGCCAACCCGGAGGTGAAGCTCCGGCGCGGCGACCATTTCTCGATGATGGCCAGGCCCCGCGTGCAGAGCCTCATTTCGCTGCTGGAGTGAACACCTCCACACGTTGAGAAAGATCCTTTCATCTGGAACGAGGCGACCATTCGTGGTTCGCCTCATTCCATTTGGGGATGGTCCAGTAGTCCGACACCCCAAAGGTGGGTCCGTCGCTTCATGTACGCCGCTCCCCGTCAAACTTATACCACTCTTAGTGAGTATTTGAGCGATGGGTGGTCGGATGAGCGTGGTCGCTATGTACACGAAATGGCGCAGGGACGAGGGTCTCTCAACGTCCGAGCGCGTTTGGAAGGCCAGGCAGTATCTGCTCTCATCGGCGATGACGCCCCTGAGAACGTGGAGGGCAGACTCGGTCGGTTCCGGCGTTCGATGCATCGGCCGGCCGCTGATGGTCAATCTGGGCACAATGACGATCGGAGCTCACGTCGTGCTGCGGAGTCGGCCGGTGTCGGTGGAACTCGCCACCAGTCGCGGCGGCGAGTTGTCCATCGGCGCCTTTTCGTCAATCAATTCCGGGTCCTCGATTCATGCCGATCGCCTCGTTCAACTTGGGGAGCGAGTCCGGGTAGGGCCACTTGTCCATATCATGGACACCTCGTTTCATGACCTCGACGTGGATCGTCGGCGGCCCGACGCACGGCCGGTCTTCATCGGCGATGACGTCTGGATCTGCATGAAGGCAACAGTGCTTCCTGGCGTCACCATCGGCAACGGCGCGGTCGTGGCCGCCCATTCACTGGTCACCAAGGACGTCCCGGCCGGTGCAATCGTGATGGGCTGCCCGGCACGGGTGGTCGGCGAGTCCTCCGACCGGCCTGAAGCGACGGAAGCGGCCGAAGCGGCTGCCCTCCAATGGCGAGATGAGCCAGCCACCGGGCCGAGCGGGTCTCCTTTCGAGGTTCGGGTGGACGCAGTGGAGAAATGCTCATGAACGCGGCGTGTCCCAACGTGGTGAGCGTGGTCATCCCGACCTTCAACCGTCTGGCCCTGCTGCGCGATCTGCTCGATGACCTCGCCGGGCAACAGCTGCCTCCCGGCATGGCCCTCGAGGTCGTGGTGGTGGACGACGAGAGCAAGGTGCCAGTGGCGGCGCGATTGGCCGGCCATCATCTGGGCTCCAAGCTGCAGATCATCGCCCAAGCGAACGCCGGCCCTTCCGCCGCCCGCCACCGGGCCATCGAAGCCAGTAGCGGCAGCATCATTGTCTGTCTCGACGATGACATGCGGATTGATCCACTCTTCCTCACCCAACATCTGATCGCGCATGGCGAGGGCGCCGACGTCGTGATCGGCCGCCTTGAAGATGGGCAGGACGGAACCCGCCGCCCATTGTTCCACCGCCTTCATCAGCATTACCTCGATGGGAAGGTCAATGGCGCCACCCGCCGTCCGGCCCGGGGTGTGGAGCTCTACACCGGCAATGTCTCCTTCCGCACCGACCGGTACCTGGAGGTTGGCGGCTTTGACGTGACCTTGCGTCGTTGCGAAGATCGAGATCTCGGCATTCGTTTCGAGCAGGCCGGCTGCCGTCTGGTATCGGATCCCACAGCTGTGGCTCGTCATCGGTCCGACCATCAGGAGGTGGCGAGTTGGCGCAGCCGAACGTCGGAATGGGGAGCCCTTGACCAAGCCATCTCCGAGCGTGGGGCGGCCGGCGCCGACTCGCCATGGCAGGTGCTGCGCCAGATGCCCAGCGCCTTCGCCCCCGTCGCTGTGGTCGCCGCCATGTGGCCGCGCTGGATGGCCCCGCTGGCCCGCGCGGCCTACCGTGTTGGTCGCCTCCTCGATCGCGGAGGTCTCGCGGGTCCGGCCATTCAGGCTGCCGCGCTGACGTACGGGATTGACTATTTCCGGGGCGTGGGCAGCGCGACACCTCGTCGTCGCGACGTGCTGCGAGCGGCCAGACGGTCCGCTCTACGGCGTGGCCGTTCCCAACCGGCATCGGTGCTCCCAACGGGAACAGCGCCGGCACCGACCCGGGGCCCCTTCCAGCGCTTCGCCCGTGCCGTGGCGGCAGATCATGCGGCCAGTCGTCACTACCGCGCCCGTTACCAGGGGACCCAGGCCAGCCCCTGGCGCCTGCCGTTCGATGCGCTGACCAAGGTGGGCTTCCAGATGCTGATCCTCACCAGGTTCATGCACCTGCTGGCCGACCTTCGGGTGCCCGGCGGCCCGCAAGTGGCTTCTCGGATGATTCGTCACTTGCACGGTGCGGAGATCCACTGGAGGGCCAGCTTGGCGCCGGGAATCTGTGTCGTCCACGGGAACGGTCTGGTGATATCGGCCGACGCTCGTGTGGAAGAGCGTTGCATTCTCTTTCAGAACGTGACCCTCGGACGCTCCTTCGACGCGTCAAGTGGAATTTCCGGCGCACCGACCCTTCGGGCCAATGTCCATGTAGGACCCGGCGCAGTGCTGCTCGGTCCCATTGAAATCGGCGAAGGCACGAAAGTTGTCGCCAATTCCGTTGTGACCATGGATCTGCCGGCTGGAGTTGTCGTGAAGCCGGCTGCGCTCGAGTTGTCCGTACCCCGCGTGGTCCGCACCTGCACAACCCCGCTGGAGGAGGTCAGCTGATGACTGCTCTGATCAATCGCCCAGTTGCATTGGACAAACCTCCCGCTCTCACGTCTTGGCATCGACTGCACTATGGCGATGTCCCGGTGGACGCGCTGAACTCGGGCCAGGTACTCGAGATGCTCACCGATCGGATGGTGAGTGGCTTGGGTGGTTATGTGGTCACACCCAACGTGGACCATCTCGTCCATGTCCGACGCGATCCCTCACTCTGCAGGATCTATCAACGGGCGATCCTGTCTCTGCCCGATGGTGCGCCGCTGGTTTGGCTTTCGAAGCTCCTCGGCCAACCGGTCCGCGAGAAGGTCTCCGGGTCAGACTTGCTCCTGCCCTTGCTGCGAGCCGCCGAGAAGGCCGACGTGCCAGTGTTCATCCTCGGCTCTCGCGTTGACGTGGTGAACAGAGCGATCGCGGAGGCCACGAAGGTCCTTCCGGGGCTGCGGATCGTGGGCTCCGCTTCTCCAAAGGTTCACGTGGATGGCGACCAGCAAGAGGTCGCCGACGCCTTGGCAGCAGGACACCGTGCCGGTGCCCGCCTGGTGCTGGTGGCGCTCGGCAGCCCCAAGCAGGAGATCGTGATGTTTCGACACGGTTGGCGCCTTCCCGAGGCGACCTTCGTTGGGGTCGGCGCATCGATAGATTTCCTGGCCGGTGCCGTACGGCGAGCTCCGCAATGGGTGTCCCGTGCCGGCCTGGAGTGGGCGTATCGATTGAGGCAGGAACCTCGGCGGCTCTGGCGTCGCTACCTGGTGGACGGCCCCACGGTGCTGCCGGTACTGGCTTCCATGGCTCTCCGCCGCCTCCGGGGCACATCGCTCATCTCTGAGCGGGCAACGAACTCGCTCGAGATGCTCCGAGGCGGGGACCCGCGGGAGGTAGCGAGACCTCTGCCCCCGGCGCTCCCAACCCAGCCGCAGCGACTCCCGAATGCGGGCGCCTCCGCTCAGCCTGATCGGTCACGGCCCAAACAGTCCGTGAGGTAGCCGGCCGCGCCGGTCAGCGCACGCTGTGGCGGTCGCCGAGCATGGCGGGGATCGACTTGAGGATGATCCGCAGGTCGAGCCACACCGACTGACGCTCGATGTACTCCACGTCGAGCGCGACGCGTTGCACAACATCATCCGGTGTGTGCATCGGGCCCCGCGAACCGTGGACCGCGGCCCACCCTGTCATGCCCGGCTTGATGCGGTGACGATGGGCGTACTCGGCGACCAGCCGATCCGACTCGATGTCGCCGGTTTTCATTCCAATGGCGTGAGGGCGCGGCCCGACCAGCGACATCTCCCCGGAGAGCACGTTGAACAGCTGCGGCACCTCGTCGAGGCTCGTCGAGCGGAGGATCCTGCCGACGCGGGTGACCCGATCGTCATTGGCGGTCACTTGCTTCTCGGCGCGAGCGTCGGCGGTGTCGTGGCGCATGGTGCGGAACTTCCATACGACGATCTCTTCGTTGTTGAACCCGTGCCGGCGTTGGCGGAAGAAGATCGGGCCCGGACTGTCCAGTCGGACCGCCAGCGCTATCAGGGCCAGCAACGGTGCCGTCATCACGAGCGCGAGGACCCCGATCGCCAGGTCCTGGATGCGCTTGGCGTAGATCCGGCGATCAGCGTCGGAGGCGACGTCCCGGGGCACCAGCGGCGCGTCCGCCAACTGCTCTATGGCCGCGGCACGGCGCGTCAGGCCTGCGCCGTCGAATACCAAGGCGAGGCGGTTGGGGAGCACCGAGAGCTGCGCCATGGCCTCGCGCGCCCGGGCGGTCGCCGCGGGGTCGACGGTGACAACAACGACGTCGACGTAGGGCATGACCCGGTGGCGCAACATCGCCGCGGTATCACCAAGCACCGGCACGCCGAGCAGCGCCCGGGGCGAGCGTTGCTGTCGATCCTCGAAGATGCCGAGGATGTTGATGTCGCGACGCTCGATCGCCGACACGATCAGGTCTTCGGCGTCCTCAGTGGCGCCGACCACGACCACATTGGGTGTCAACAAACCCTGCCTGCGCCAGCTCGAAACGCGTCGGTGCCAGACGGCATGGGCGACCACCAGCCCAGCCGCGCAGCCGGCAAAGGCGCCGACCAGGGCAGTGACCGTGGTGCGTTCCGTCGGTAGCGCCCAATGCAGGGCCACGGCGCCGCACAACGAGATGGCAGCGCACATTCCCACCCGACCCAGATGCGGGAGCAGCCGCTCGGAGCGGCCCAGGCGGTACAGCCCCATCCAACGAAGGAGCCGCCAGAGCGTCCACATGCCGGCCAGCGGGGGCAGTGCGTCCAGCAGCGGCGCGGCGAGGACCGGACCGTCGATCACCACTGCGGCGACCACAACCGTTGCCGCGCCGAGCAGGAGCGTGTCGACAGCGCGGAACCGGAGCGCGGCAAGCCGTCGGCTCTGGCGCCGTCGAACGCTGATGAGTTGCTGGGGGCGGAGCGGGCCGCGCCGATGCTGCTCAGTGTCCTCCGTCTCCTCGACGAACAGGCTCTGGAGATCCACCAACATGTCGATGCGCTCCTGTTTGCGGGACAGTGCGGGCGCTCCCCCGCAATGCATCGACCCGAACGCATCATCGCTGAAGCCCCGATCCCCCCGAAGGCGTCGGCCGGACCCGCCCCACAAGGGAGGTTGATGGCCGGCCCTCGGGGCGGGAAACAGCGGCGCTGGCACTGCGCCGGACTTCCACGAACTCCACATCTGATCTCTACAGACACCATCGGTGGCGCGTTCGTAGGGTCTGGGCGTGATCGAACCTCCTGCCCGATACCGCAGCATGGTGTGCCCTGTTCGGGCGTACCATTCCGGCGGGCGCACTGGTCCGACCACGTTTTCCAGCGGCTGCGTCATCTCGGCGGCTTGCGGACCGAGCTGCTCATGCTGCTGGTCGCTGAGGTGGTTGCGTTGCGTTCTTACTCGGCCTTACGCGACGGCATCGGTGACCCCGGGCTCTCTATCGTCTTTGGCCGAATCCACGCTGACGAAGTACACGTCGACTTTGATGCTGAAAGGCGGTTGATACGTCCTGGTGTACGCGTCCATCGCCGTGGTCGCGGTGGGACACCGCCGGGTCCTCCGAGCCTGCGAGGTGCCCCGCGACGCTTCGTGCGGGAAGCCACCGACCTGCTGCAGCGACACGGCCACGCTTCTTTCACACTCGGTGACGCCACCAGCTTTCGACACATCGCGTTCGCGGTTGGGGTGGACCACACAACCGTGTCACGCTGGAGGCCCGCGGCATCGGCCGCCCATCGAGCCGCAGGATGAACGCTGAGCCCCACAACCCCACCCCACCCCAGCCCTGCCGCCACGGTCGCCGCTGATCCTGCCAGCACCGTCGGCGGCGCACCCAGTCCGTCCTCCCGGCTGCCGGGGATCACCCTGGCCGGGATCATTCTGATCTGGGGTCTGGGCCCACCCATATCGAAATTGATCACCGCCCCACCGCTGGTCAGCGCCAGCGTCCGGTTCTGGGGCTCGGTACCGGTGCTATTCGCCATCACCTATCTGACCGGCCACCGGGTCACACGGGACACGCTTCGCCTCACCGCCCTGGCCGGAGCGCTGTTCGGGCTCAACATGACGCTCGTTTTCCTGGCGTTGCAGCATTCCTCGGTGACGGTCCTGTCCATGCTGATGGCGCTGCAGCCGGGCGTGGTGCTGCTGGCCGCTGGACGCTGGCTGGGCGAGCGGCCCACCAGATGGCACGTCGGCTGGACCGTGGTCGGCATCGGCGGGGTGGTCATCGTGGTGTTGGGCAACAGCCCCACCGTGAAGATGGACGCCGTCGGGCTGCTGGCGGGAGCCGGGGCGCAGCTCACGTTCACCGGGTACTACCTGCGCAACCGCATCGTGCGCACCACGTCCACCATGCACCCCCTGGAGTGGATGTCCGGTTCGACACTGTTCTCGGCGTTGACGGTCACCCCCATCGCGCTGGCCTTCACCGACCCGGCCGATTTCCGCATGCTCAACGGCGCTGACTGGTGGTACCTGCTCTTCACCGCCGGGGTCATCGGCGTCATCAGTCACACCCTCATGAGCTGGGTGCACCGCTTCATCGCCGCCTCCCGGTCCTCGCTGTACATGCTGGGCGTGACCGTGGTCGGGGTGGTGGCGGCTTGGCCCATCAACCACGAGCCGGTGACCCTGCAACAACTCATCGGTGGCCTGGTGGTGGTGGGGGCCGTGGCCGCAGTGGTGAGCAGACCGCCGACCAAGAACGTCGCCAGCGGACCCTGATCCCGACCCCTTACCGGCGCGGCGCCAGCCCGGCCCGCGCCCGTTCAGCTGAACGCTCAGGTGACGTTGACGGAGTGCACCCCGCCGATGGCCCGCAACGCGGCGCGCAACGAGGACCGGGCACAGCGGTGGGTGATCTCGTAGTGCTGCACCCCACGCCCATCATCGGCGATCGAGGACGAGGAGGACTCGATGTCAGCGCCCAACTCGCTGAGGGCCACCACCACCCGAGCGATGGCACCGGGTGCGTTCTCGCACACCACATGCACCGAGGAGGCCCGCACCCCCGGCGCCACCCACAGCACCCGAACCTGCCGACCGGGGCTGGCGGCGATGGTGTTCAGTGCCTCATCGCAGGTGGCGCGGTGGGCGACCACGCCCCGACTGCGGGAGCTGACCCCGACGATGGGGGTGGGCGCAACCGGCGAGCAGCATCCGGCCACGGCCACCTCCACGCCCTCCAGTCCCGGTGCGAGCACGATGGACGTGGGAGCTGACGAGACGGCATGCGCGGACGTGGTGGCGGGGCCGTGTCCAACGGCGGAGCCCGCATGCGCCTTGGCATGGGTTGCGCCTGCGGACACAGTCGTCCCCGTCGGTTCGGACCGGCCATGGAGATGGCTCTGCAACGCCCGATCGAGTCGGGACAGCTCGGTGGTGCCGGAGCCCACGTGGTCCGCCAGGCTCTCCCAGGTGCTCACCCCACCGGCGTGCAACAGCACCGGTCCCACCTTCTCGATGGTGGTGTGGTGGCGGGACAGCATGTTGGCCAACGCCGTTTCCCCGGCCCGGCGAGTGGCGGCCCGGCGGATCTGCCCGTGCCACTGCCGGATGCGGCCCTTGGCCCGGCCAGTGACGGTGTACGCCAGCCAATCCAGTGACGGCCCGCTGGTGCGACCGGTCACGATCTCCACCCGATCACCGGAACGGAGCTTGGCCGCCAATGGCACCAACTTGCCGTTGACCTTTGCTCCAGAGCAGCGGTGGCCCACCTCGGAGTGGATGGCATAGGCAAAATCGATGACCCCGGCGCCGGTGGGCAGCGTCAACACCTCACCGTTGGGGGTGAGCACCCAGATCTCGCCCGATTCCAACTCACGGGCGACCTGGCGGACGTAATCGCCGTCGTCGGTGGCGTCGTGGCGGTCCAACAAGCGCTGCAACCACTGCGGTTCGGAGGCGTCGCCACCGGGTTTGGAGGAACCGGATCGGCGCGCTCCGGTCTTGTACGCATGGTGGGCGGCATTGCCCCATTCCGCCTGGCGGTGCATCTCCCCGGTGCGGATCTGTACTTCCAACAGTCGGGGCCCGATATGCACGGTGGTGTGCAAGGACCGGTACGCGTTGAACTTGGGATGGGCGATGTAGTCCTTGATCCGCCCCGGCACCGGGTCCCACAGGGCGTGCACCTCGCCCAGCGCGGCGTAGCACTCGGTGACCGTGGCCACGATGACCCGCAGACCGAGCAGATCATGCAGGCTCTCTACGTCATAACCGGCCCGCTCCTTGCGGTACACCGACCAGGCATGCTTGATGCGGGCCTGGACCTCAGCATCGATGCCGACCTGCACCAGATGATCCACCAGGGTGGCACGGGCCTGCTCCAACGCCGCCGCCAGCTGCGGGATGTCCGCCAGCACCTGGGTGGTCCGCTCGAAGTCCTCTGGGTAGGCGATGGCGAAGGCCCGGTCCTCCAGCTCGGTCTTTATGCCGGCCAGACCCAGCCGATGCGCCAGCGGACCGTGCACCGCCAGGGTCTCGCGGGCGATGCGGGCCTGCTTGTGTGGCGGCAGCGGAGCGATGGTGCGCAGGTTGTGCAGTCGATCGGCCAGCTTGATGACCACCACCCGGGGATCGGACGCCAGCGCCACGAACAGCTTGCGGAGGCGGGCCGCTTCAAGCTGATCAGGGTCGTCGCCGCGCACCGCGGCCAGCTTGGTGGCCCCATCCACCAGGCCGGCGACCGGTTTGCCGAAGCGCTCGGCGATCTCCGCCAAGGTGGTGTTGGTGTCCTCCACCGTGTCGTGCAGCACCGCGCCGATCACGGTGTCCACGTCCGCACCCAGGTTGGCCACGATGGTGGCCACGCTGAGGGGGTGGGTGATGTACGGCCCGCCGCTGCGCCGCATCTGTCCCTGATGGCGTTCGATGCCGAAGTCCACCGCCGCACGCAGCCGAACCCGGTCTTCTGCGGACCAGCCGATGGTGGCGGATTCCAGCGCCGCCATCGCGTCCGCCAACGCCGGATCACCGGTCAGCCGACTGACTCCCCTGGCATCGTCTGTTCTCATCGACATCGCAGGCTCCCGGCAAGCCACCTGGTATGGCTTCCACTTGTCATGAGCAGGTGACCACCCTATGGCGTCACGGATGCGAACCCCTTCGACCGGCGCGCGCCCGAGCACCTGCACCACCGCTGGCGCCGCCGTCCAATACGCTGAACGGCGTGACGATTCGTCGCCACCGCCAGAGACCGATCGGGCGGCGCCGGGTGCCTCCTTGGATGAGTTCGCAATCCTGACCCCGGTGCAACGGTTCGATCAGCTGGTGCGGACCGTGGGGTTCATCAATGCCGGCAGGCGGGCGACACAACAAGGCGGCCGTGGCTGAGTTCGGTTTCGGGTGGCGTCGCTCGCCGATGTGATCCGCAGCAAGGAGGCCGCCGATCGCGTCAAAGACCGCCTGGCGCTTCCCGTCCTGCGCGCCCTGCTACAACGACAGCGCGCCGATCCGGAAGGATGAGGGTCAGGGTGGTGTGCACGCCCGGTAGGCTCCGCAACGGCGACCCTTTTCTCTGTTCACCTGAACGTCAGACGGTCACCCCTCGCCCGTGCGCTCCGAGGACTCTGGACGGCTCAGCTGTTTCGGGCACCAGATCTTGGCGGGCCGGCGTCGGCCAGCATCTCGGTGGCGACCGGTCAGAGGCGCGAGGTGAGCGTTGCCACGCCGGGGCCTTCGAGCTCGGCCAGGACGCCCCGACGGCCGACGACAGCGAGGATGAGTGACATGGCAGGACCTCGCACCTCAGGGCCTGTACCGACCGACCAGTCGATGTCGGTGGCGGTCAGTTTCAGCCCGGTGGCGCGTGCCTTGCCCCGCAACGGTCGGCCGGTCTTGACGTAGGCATTCCCCACGGTACGGAGATGCTCGGCCGGATGATCTCCCGGTTGGGAACCCAAGGCCCGACGGATGTCCTCGCCGTGGCACATGACCTCGCCCAACGCCACATACGCCGGACCGGGCGGCTTGCGACGGCTCCCGATGATGCTCTTGAAGCGGCCCAGTACCTCACCCGGGCTACCGCTGGCGTAGCTGCGCAGATCGCTGCCGACCACCTTGTCGAAGTTGAACCCGTTGCGAATCAGCAGGCCGGCGAAGTGGGGAGCGGTGATGTTGGCCGCAGCCGTCATGTGTCCCACCAACTGCTGCACGTTCCATTGGTCACACCAGGTCGCTGAGGCCCACTGCGCATCGGGTAACTCGCTCAGGAAATCCGCCAGCGCGCGCCGTTCGGCGATGACCATGTCGATGATGTCCGCCATTACATGCCGTCCATGTCGATCGCCTCGTACACCTCAACGCGGCCACCGGAGGCCAGCACCGGGCAACCCTTGGCCAGCTCCTGGGCGGCGGCCAGCGAATCTGCCTGCAGGATCGAATAGCCGGTGAGGCCGTCATCGCCAACCGTCCCGCCCGCTCCGTTGGCGCCAACCACAGCCGAAGGGCCAAAGGGGGCACCGCCGTCCACCACCGCCGCGCCAAGTTCGCCGAACCAGCCCATCCAGGCCTGCATGATCTGGGCCTCCTCCTCCTTCGAGGGTGCCATGTGCCCGCCACCCCGGTATGCCAACACGTACTTGCTCATCGCAGCCTCCAGCGGGGTCAATTTCGTCCGTAAGCGAAACCTACCGCATTCCTCCGCGGGTGCGCCACGGCTCCGCGCCGCCGCAGCTGCAGATCATGGGGCGCGCTTCCGCGACAGGGCGGGGTTGTGGGGCAGGGCTGTGGGGCAGGATGGTGGGCGATGAGCGCTCAGGGCGGCATGCAGCGGGTTTTCGATGCCCTGGCGTCACCGGTCCGACGCGAGATCCTGTGGCTGGTCCGCGATCGGGAGGTTGCCGCCGGGGAATTGGCCCGCATGTGTGAGCTGAGCCCGGCCACCATCTCCCAGCATCTGACGGTGCTGCGAGGGGCGGGGCTGGTGCAGCAACGCGTCGAGGGTACGTTCCGCCTCTACCGGGCCGAGGCGGAGCTCCTGGCTCGGATCCATGCCGTGCTGGCAGCAGAGGACGGTCGATGGCTGCGGGCCCATCCCCACCCCGAGGCCCGACACACGGTGGTCACCGAGGGGCGGGTGGTGACCGTCGGGGTCACCATCCCGGCGCCCAGGGCCGTCGTGTTCGACGCCTTCGTGGATGCCAAGACCTACAGCCGGTGGTTCGGCGCCGACGTGACCATCCTCGATGGCCGATTCCTCTGCACCATGCCCAACGGTCTGCAGGTCCGGGGTCGATACGAACATGTCGTGGCGCCGTCGCTTCTCGTCATGGCGTGGGATTTCAGCGACGGCGGCATACCGCTGCCGGGCCACGAGTTGCAGTCTTACGGGCACTTCGGCGACGCCGATGATGGTGGCTGCATCGTCGAGGTCCGCCAACTGGTTGATCGTGCCGAACAACTACCCCGCTTGACCTCAGCCTGGACCATGGTGTTGGGCCGCCTGTACGAGTATTTCTCCCCGCCAGACTGAGCTACCGACGAACATGTCACTGCCGCTGCGTTTAGTTCGGCTGCCCGTTCTCGCGCTACTCGATGGCGGTGGTCGACAGGTACTGCTCCTCGATTTCCTCAATGCGAGAGCGCAGGTCCTCAGCAGTTCCTGAGAGCTCGATGCGTCCCCGGCGCATGACGTATGCCCGATCGGCATAGACCAACGCCTTGCGAACATGCTGCTCCACCAACAGCACTGCCGCGTTGCGCTCATCGGCCGCAGCCCGGACGGCTTCGAGCAGTCGCTTCACCATCAGTGGGGCCAAACCCATGGACAACTCGTCGGCCAACAACACAGTAGGCTTGCGGGCCAGGGCCCGGGCGAACGTCAGCATCTGCTGCTCACCGCCCGAGAGCAGCCCACCGCGAACATCGAGACGGCGACCCAGTTCGGGGAACAAGGCCAACGCTTCGTCGACATCACCCCGTCCACCCGCAGATTGTCCTTGGTGGTCATGCCCATGAAAACCGACTTCTCCTCGGTGACGAAGGTCAGCCCGTTGCGGGCCCGCTGGTGTAGCGCCGCCTTGGTCACCTCGCCATTGATGGCGACTGCGCCCTCCAAGGGTGGCAGCTCTCCAGCCAGCGTCAGCAGCGTGGTGGTCTTCCCGGCACCGTTCGGCACCGAGTAGCGCCACGACCTCACCGGGATAGACCACCAGGTCTCACATCGTGGATGACCGGCTGCGGGCCGTAACCCGCCGAGAAGCTCACGAGCCTCGAAGCGCCACCCCTTGCCCATGCCGGGTCATGCCGGCGGTCTCAGGTGCCCGGCCATCATGGCTCCTCCATCGGCGCGGCCACACGGTCTGTCATCTTCATGCTCACCGAGGTAGGCCGCAACCACCAATGGATCGTTGCGAACCTGGTCCCGGGTTCCCTCGGCAATCTGACGACCGAAGTCCAACACCACGATATGGTCACACACGCTCATCACGAAGTTCATGTCGTGCTCCACGAGGAGCACCGCAATGCCCCATTCGTCAGCCAAACGACGAACCAGGTGGGCCAACTCGGCAGTCTCGGCGTCACCGAGCCCGGCGGCCGGTTCATCGAGCAGCAGCACGCTCGGCTGGCTGGCAATGGCCCTGGCGATGGCCAACAACCGACGCTGGCCGTAGGGCAAGTCCTGAACCAACCGGAAAAGGTCGTTCTCCAGCTGGAACTCGCGAATAGCGGCCACGACCTGTCCCGGCAATGGGGGATTCACCGGGTGCACCAGGTCCACCAGGTAGGACAGCTTGTCGCGGGGATCCGCTGCCGCCCGCAGGTTGTCGAGCACCGAGGAATCCTCGAACAGCTCGAGGGACTGGAACGAACGGCTCACCCGAGCCCGTGCCCGTTCGCTGGCGAGAAGCCCACCAATTCCATCGTCGAGCGTACGCTGCCCGCTGCGGACGGGTAAAGCCGGTTACGGCGTCAATCGCGGACGTCTTGCCGGCGCCGTTGGGCCCGATCAGACCCACGATCTGGCCCGGGTCGACCTGAAGCTGACGTCGTCCACCGCGGTGACACCGCCATAGCGAACGGTCAGACTCCTGACCACCAGCGTCTGGGGGCACCCGCTCCGCTCCGCGCCGGACTGCGAGGCTGCAGGGCGAATGCGGGCTCGCTTCCGGGCCAGCTTCGGGAGGCCTTCGCAGCGCACTCCGTCCCGCTCCCACATAGCTTCATCTGCTCATGCGGTATGCCGTCCTGGTTCTGACAGCACGAACAACACCAACGAACCCGCCACCGATGAGCGGGACCCAGTTGGTCGAGGCCCGAGAAGATCACGTGCGAGATCTGAGCACCGAGGGAGCCCGATGCCAGAGTGGCCCGATGATGGGACCGAAGAGATAGCCGATTCCTCCAATAAAGGCGTACCCGACCACCAGAATCGAGTTGAAGTTCAGGAACTCGCTACTTATAGATGATCACGTCCTTGCGGAATGCCAACATGATCCCGCCGACGGCGGCGATGCCGGCCGATAAGGCGAAGGCGTACACTTTGGCGCCAGGAACACTGATGCCTAGGGCCGCGGCGGCACGTTCGTTGGTCCGCACGGCGAGCACCGTCGGCCGGCGCGACCCCGGCGCATGCTCGCCACCATCAGCGCCACTGCGGTGAACAAGCCCATGGTCAGGATGGCGTAACGGCCCGGATGGGTGATGGCGTTGAAATCCCAGCCGAACAAGTGCGGCTTGCCGACCTTGGTGCCGGCGAAGCCACCCACAGCTTGGCGTTGTTGAACACCATGAACTCCAGCGCGGTACCCAGGCCCAAGGTCACAATGGCGAGGTTGATGCCGCCGTGAGCGCACCGCTGGCAGGGCAAAGAGCGCACCCAGCGGGGCCGTGGCCGCCATGGCGGCCAGCAGGCCAAGGGGAACGGCCAGTCCGGCAGTCCACCAAGCGCCCCGCCACCAGGGCCCCGAAGCCCGCCAGTGCAAACTGCGCCAACGAGAGCTGCCCGGCGTATCCGGTCAACACCACCACGGACAGCAGAACCAGGCCATCGCGAAGGTCACGACGAACGCGTCCTGCCACCGCAGGGACCTGACAGGATGATGATGGAGCGCCGACGACCAGCGCGACATCGAGCTCATCGGATGCACCTTGCCCGTCCCGACCGCCGGTAGCCGCTGTAGGAAGAAGTCCCTCAAGGGGAAGCGCCTGCCCTCGGGACACCATCCACAACGACGATGACGATGAACGGGAGTGAATCCTTCACCCCTGGATTTTGCACATACCTCGTGAGCACGCTCTGGCCGATTCCGAGCGTGGGTACCGGCGAGCGAAGGCGACCGGGAAGGACCCGGAAGCTGGCCACGAGCGCGGCGGCCATGGCGGCGAGCACCAAGTTCGGTCATGGCGGCGACCTGGAGTTGGACCGAGGGCACGATCAGGATGGCGGCCATCCCGGCCAACGCGGAGCCCAGCGCCCAGTTGCCGGTGGCGACCCAGTCCGGCGAGAGCCCGACGCTGGCCGCGGCCCGTTCATTCTCGGCCACGGCGGTGGTTGCCAAGCCGAACGCGAGTAGCGGTAGAACAGCCAGAGCGCAAGGCTCATGACGGCGGCGATGCCGAACAGGATGAACCGGTCGATCGAAACGCTCCGCCGAAGGGGTGCACCAGGTGCGTGGCAGCTCGGACTTCACCGACTTGCCGGTGCCCCGTAGCGGACGACGGCGGCGGATTGCAGCACGATCAGCATGCCCAACGTCGCCACGATGCGGGCCAGGGGGGACGCCCGTCGCAACTGGCGCATGACCAGCAGATGTGACAGTGCCCCGATGATGGCGCAGCGCGAGCGCCGACGAGCCAGGCCACACGCCGGCCAGGCGTGCTCGTACTTCATCTCCCAGTGGATGTACGCGCCGAACATGCCAATGGCGCCGTGGGCAAAGTTCAACACGCCCGAGCCCCGGTAGATCACCATCAGGCCTTGTGAGGCCAGTGAGTACAGCGCCCCCAGGCCCAGGCCCAGCAACGCAAACCGCAGAACTTCCACACGGACGACCTTTACTGCGGTCGATGAAAACGGATTGGAACATGGAACGAGACGCCGACGTCACAGGAAAACGAGGGCCAGACGTCCGGCGTCGGCTCCATGGCAGCGAACAGACGTGACGAAGGACCTACCGGCTTGCCGTCGTAGGCGTTGGTCATGTCGTGCGGCTTGCCGTCGAGCGGCTACACTTGCCGTCCTTGATCGACGTCGAAGAAGACGCTGCGGTTGAAGATGCGAACGACCTTGCCGCCGCCGCCTGTACTCCTTGGTGAAGTCAACACGCCGACCATCCCGCCGGTGTCGAGCGGACGTGGCCTTCGAAGCGGCGTCGAGGAACGTCGCGTTGTTGATCTCAGCCTTCCATCGTTTCCACGACGATGGTGAAGGCGGTGAAAGCGGTCCAGGTGCCAAGACCGGCGAGGCTGTTGTAGTTGAGCTCGGGTCGGCCTTGTACTTCGCGAACGCGTCGCGGAAGTCCTTCCACACGGGCGCGGAGAGGTTCGGGTACACACCGATGACCACCGCCACCTTCGGTCTCCTTCGGGAACTCTTTGACGATGGTCTGGTCGAGGTTGCCTGCGGGCCGTAGAGCCGCGGCTTGGCACCGACACCGGTCCAGCGCGGTTGACGATCGGCGGCCAGTTGACCTCGCCGAGGTGACCGAAGAGGCAATCCGTCTGCGGCGTGTTGAGCTGGGCTACCTGGGCGCTGTAGTCACCGGGGGCCAGCGGCACCTTGACCACCTTCATCTTGCGGGGGTCGTTACCTCTTGGACTTCCAGCCGTTCTCAAAGGACTGCGATCGGCGGACGTCGGCCAGTGTCGTCGCCGACGGCTGGAGGCGATGTTCTTACATCCGTCCTCGATCATCTTGATGGCGGCGGCCGTCGGGAAGGCGTTCACGAAGCCCGATCGGGAAGGAGATCTTGGAGTTGAACTCCTGATCGCGCATCGGGCAGCACTCGCCGAACCAGGCGATCTTGTTCTCCTCGTAGATCGGGATGCCCTGGCTCACGTCGAGGGTAAAGCCGCCGACGTTGGCGACGACCTTCTCCTCACGGCCTTGCGGGCGCAGTTGGCGCTTCGCCGGCGTCGACCCGGTCGTCGCAGAAGACGACCTCGAGCGGGCCGGCCCTTGATGCCGCCCTTGGCGTTGATCCACTGGGCGAACATACGGGCGGTCTCGGGGATGTTCGGGTAGGGGGAGCAGCTGAGTGTCGACCGGCGCCTCGGTCATCACCTTGATGGGCTCACCGGTCGCGGCCTGCCCGGCGCCAGCCGCAGCAGAATCGCCTGTCGCTTCCTCGGCGTCGTCGCCTCCGCAGGCGGCCATCACCAGCGCCATCGCCGCCAGCAGCGCCATGGAGGTCATGCGCCAACGGCGGCGTCGGCCTGCCGTGGTTGTGTCGGTCATGAGTTGTGTTCCCTTCGGTTCGTTGCGGCGGGGTGGAACGGCGCCAGGAAGCCCGCGGCACAACAAACACGTGAGCCTTCGGAGCCCCCGAACCCGTGTCCATCCCCCAGATCCCAGGCCATCACTGCGGCTGGGATGTGGTGCGATGTTTACTTTCCGCGAGGGTGGCGATGCAAGGCACCCCCCTCGCCCGCTAGCGCCGCACCCATCAGACGGACCATGCTGGGCCCCTCCGTGGGAATTCTGGCCTGAGCCTGTACTCCCGCCTTGAACCAAGAAATCGAAAGGACCCACAGGATGGCGCAATCGAACGGGAACGGGAGCGGCCAGCGCAGCTTCGACGCGGTGGTCGTGGGGGCTGGCTTCGGCGGCATGTACCAGCTGCACAAACTCCGTGAGCTGGGCTTCTCCACCTTGGTGCTGGAGGCGGGTGGCGGCGTTGGCGGTACCTGGTACTGGAACCGTTACCCCGGTGCCCGCTGTGACGTCGAGAGCCTCTGCTACTCCTACTCCTTCTCCAAAGATCTGCAGCAGGAGTGGACCTGGAGCGAGAAGTACTCTCCGCAACCAGAGATCCTGGCGTACGCCAATCATGTGGCGGACCGCTTCGACCTGCGCAAGGACATCGAGTTCAACACCCGCATCGACGCCGCCACCTGGGACGACAGTGCCGGCCGGTGGACGCTCGCCACCAGCAAGGGCGAGACCATCTCGGCGCAGTTCTACATCATGGCGTCGGGCTGTCTGTCCCACTCCAAGCTGCCCGAGGTGCCCGGCGTGGAGACCTTCACCGGCCCCACCTACCACACCGGGCACTGGCCCCATGAGGGCGTGGACTTCACCGGCCTGCGCGTCGGCGTGATCGGCACCGGCTCTTCCGCCATCCAGTCCATTCCGCTGATGGCCAAGCAGGCGAAGCAACTGACGGTGTTCCAGCGCACGCCCAACTTCTCGATGCCCGCCGGCAACCGCCCCCTCACCGAGGACGAGGTCACCTCGATGAAGGCCCGCTACCCCGACTACCGCCAGGAGTCTCGCACCTCAGGGTTCGGTGTGCCGGTGGAGCTGCCCACCAAAAGCGCCCTCGAGGTCACCGAGGATGAGCGCAACGCCCAATACCAAAAGGTTGGGACCAGGGCAACCTGGTGGCCCTGCTGCTGGCCTTCACCGATGTCATCACCAACAAAGAAGCCAATGACACGGCCGCAGAGTTCATTCGGGGCAAGATTCGCTCGATTGTGAAGGATCCACAGACGGCGGAGGATCTCTGCCCCTTCGATCATCCGGTGGGCACCAAGCGCCCCTGCCTGGACACCGGCTACTACGACACCTACAACCGTGAAAACGTGAAGTTGGTGAACCTGCGTCGCACACCAATCGAGGAGATCACCCCCACCGGAATCCGCACCTCAGACGCCAGCTTCGAATTCGACGCCATCGTGTTCGCCACCGGCTTCGACGCTATGACCGGTGCCCTCGTCGCCGTGGACATCGAGGGCCGCGACGGGGTCACGCTGAAGCAGAAGTGGGAGCACGGCACCCGGACCTACCTGGGCATCATGGTGGCCGGGTTCCCGAACCTCTTCACCATCACCGGTCCCGCCAGCCCGTCGGTGTTCTCCAACATGATGGTCTCCATCGAGCAGCACGTTGACTGGATCGCTGACTGCATGACCCACCTGCGGGACAACCACAAGGCCACCATCGAGGCCACCGTGGAGGCCGAGAACCAGTGGGTCGAGCACAACAACGAGGCCGGTGAGGCCACCCTGTACCCGCTGGCCAATAGCTGGTACATGGGCTCCAACGTGCCCGGAAAGCCACGGGTTCTGATGCCCTACATCGGCGGCGTCGGCGTGTACCGAGAGGAATGCGACGCCATCGTGGCGGACAACTATCGGGGCTTCATCCTCGGCGACGCTCGGGAGCTCTCCAGCGTCTGAGCCGGGGGCGTCCAGCATCTGACACCCTCTGAAACGGGGCCGGGCCGGCAGCGGTCCGGTCCCGCTTGTGTTTTCCATCCACCACTCCCCTCCGAGCCGACTTGGTTAGCACTCGGCCAAGTATTGCAAAGTTGTGACGATTTCCCTGTTTTGGGGCCGTGCACGTGCGTACCGTCGCTTGCACCGACGAGGACAGCACAACGCAGCGTCCGTGAACGGCGCACGGCCCCGAGTCCCTGAGGGGCGGCACCCGACGACACGAGGAGCGCATCTTGCCCATAGCCGACAACGTCACCACCAGCAACCTCATCACCATCCGATACGCCGCTGGGCACGGTCAGCACAAGACCACCGACCCACGCCATACCGTTCAGAATGGTCACTCCAAGTACGACGCCCGCCGGTACAGCCCCGCCCACTACAGCCCTGACCGCTACGTACCCGACCGCAGTGTTCCCGGTCGGTTCGGCCCGACCCGGGATGCCGCGGTTCTTTCAAGGGTTCAACCGCCAGCGGCGCCCGCCCTCGGACACGCCGCGACTGCCGGGATGCTCATACCACTCCGCATCTTCCTGGCCGCCGGCTGGGCCCGGGCGGGCATAGAGAAGGTCATCGATCCGGGCTGGTGGGATGGTGCCGGGCTGACGTCGTTCCTGGTGGCCCAACATCACGATGCGTTGCCATTCTTCAGTCCAGTGATGGAACACGTGCTGTGGCCCATGGCGGTGCCGGTGGCGTGGTTCGTGCTCCTGGCCCAGTTGACCTGCGGCCTGCTCATCGCCCTGGGTCGACAGCTGCATTTTGCCCTGGGGCTGGCGTTTCTGATGAACATCACGTTCATCATGGCCGGTCGAGTGAATCCTTCAGCGTTCTATCTGGTGATGCAACTTGTCCTGGTGTTCGCCATTGCGGATGGAGCATTGGGAGAACGTCCGACCGTTCCGTCACACCGCACGTTCGCCATTGCCGGGGTGGCAGGGTTGCTCGCTGGCACCGTCCTGGCTTTCGCCCGCACCATCCAGCCCGGCAAGGTCATCGACGACCCGGCCATGATGCTCAGCTTTCTGGGCGCCGTGGTAGCCCTCACGTTGGTGGTGCGCCGCGCCGCCCATCCGCTCCACCAGTCCTCCCGCCTGGGTCGCTTGTGGTCAGGACCTCTGGGCCGCTGCGTGCACGCCAAAGCCTCGTCCACGTCATCTGCACCTGCGCCTGCGCCTGCGGGAAAGTGACCGCTGGCCGGCGGCTTCGACGGCTCAGATACGCGTCGGTACGGGCGGGCCGGGAGAGGTAAAGCGGGTACCGGGAGGATCCTGGGCCCAGGCGGCGGACTGCTCCCAGCTGTCCTCGTACACCACCTCGCCCAACGGACGGCGCCGCACCGGCCCGTGGTTCCCCGCGGGCACACCAAGTGGTATGGTCCCGACGATCTGCAACCGGGGATCCTCCGGCATGCCCAACACGGCCCGCAACTCGGCCTCCTTTGGCCCGTGCCAGCCGGTTATTACCCCGCCGTAACCCAGCGCCCGGGCCGCCAACAGCAGGTTCTGCACCGCCGGCCACACCGCCCCACCAAGCTCCAGATCCGGCTTACGATGACACCACAAGGTGGCCAACACGATCACCGGGGCCTCGTGAAAATGGGTGGTGAAATGCTCCATCGTGGCGGCCATCCGAGCCTTTGGAGAGTTCTCCACCGCCCCGGTGCCAGCGTCGTAACCGTCACGGACCCGCTTGGCTTCCCACACCTCACGGGCCCCGGCGGCCAGCAGCGCCCGGGCCTGTAGCGCCCGTTCGCCATCTCGCAGCACCACGAACCGGAACCCCTGACGATTAGAACCTGACGGCGCCCGCGAGGCGGAGAAGAAGATCTGGGCCAGGTCCTCCTCGGGGATGGGATCGGGCCGGTAACGGCGGATCGCACGGGTGGTGGCCAAGCCGTCCAACAGTTCCATAGGCTCTGGCTAGCCGACGACACCCGTGGGGGTCCAGCCAACATGCCCGTTCCGTCCTCGGTGGTCGGCCTGCAAACCGCGCCGATCACCCACATCATCGACGCCCGTTGGCTGATGGCCTATGCCGCCGGGTTGGGCCTGCATGATCCTCGCTACTTCGATACCGCCGCGCCGGTGCCCATCGCCGCCCATCCGTTGTTCCCGGTGTGCGTGGAATGGCCCACGGTGTTGGCCCTGCGGGACCTGGGGCCGTTGATGGCGCAGGTCACTGCCGAAGAGGCCCGGCGCGCCGTCCATGCCACCCACGACCTGACCGTGCTTCGCCCCATGGTCCCCGGCGATGAGGTCACCACCGTGGCCACCATCATCGGCGTCGAGCGGCGTTCCCCGGGCGCCTACCTGACCATGGAGCTGCTCACACTGGACATTGCGGGCTCAACCATCTGCCGCACGATCCAGGGCTCGCTGTACCTCGCCACCGACGTGGACGGTCCGGACCGACCAGTCCCAGCCCCGAGTCCCCTTCCCGGAGGAACCTTGGGAGTGTCCCCTCCTTCGAACCTGTCCAGTGTTTCTGTGGCGGTGGGTCCGGGCGACGCTCACGTCTACACCGAGTGTGCCCGCATCTGGAACCCCATCCATACCGACCGGTCCGTCGCATTGGCCGCGTCGCTGCCGGGCATCATACTGCATGGTACGGCGACGTTGGCCCACGCCGTATCGGTGGGGGTGAACCAGTTGGCCGGCGGCGATCCCGGCAGGATCCGACGAATCCGGGCTCGTTTCAGCGCCATGGTCAACCTGCCCGACACCATCACCGTGATGGTCTCCGACGATGGCGGCTTCGAGGTCTCCAACGACGCAGGCCGCTCCGCCATCACCGGCGGGCACCTTGACATCGGACCCAGCACCTAGGCTCCGGCCATGACCACCGGCAGCGTCTACAACGTCATCGAGCTCATCGGCTCGAGCGATCAGTCCTGGGAGCAGGCCACCGCAAACGCCGTCGCCGAGGCGGCCCGGGCCTATTCCGACCTGCGGGTAGCCGAGGTGGTGGAACTGGACGTCACCATCGAGGGCGGCAAGGTGCTGGCTTACCGCGCCAAGGTGCGGCTGTCCTACAAGCAAACCTTGACCGCCAGCTAAGGCCGCGCGCCGTCAGCTCAGGCCTGGCGGGCGGCATCAACCTGCGCCGCCACCCACGGGTAGGTGCGGGCGATGCCGTCGCCCAGCGGGAACCGGGCCGAGAACCCCAGCTTTTCGATCTCTCCGTTGGCAAAGTTGCGGGACTGCACCCCGACAGGACCCTCGATGTGGCGCACCCCAACGGTCTTGGCGGCCACCGCGGCCACCGCGGCCACCAACTCGTTGACCGACACGTACTCGGGGTTACCGATGTTGGTCGGCTCGGAACGGTCGCTGGCGGTCAGCCGCAAGATCCCATCCACCAGATCATCGACATAGGTGTAGGAACGCACCGCGCTGCCATCGCCCCAGATCTCGATCTCGCCGCCGTCCTCCACCTCGGCCACCTTGCGACAGATGGCAGCGGGGGCCTTCTCGCGGCCCCCGGTCCAGGTGCCTTCAGGCCCGTAGGTGTTCTGGAACCGGGCGATGCGGGTGGCGATGCCGTAACGGCGACCGTAGGCGGACACCACCCGTTCCGAGTACAGCTTCTCCCAGCCGTACTCATTGTCGGGCTGGGCCGGATACGCCTGGGCCTCGGTCATCTCTGGTTCGCCGATGGCCATGTCCCGATAGATGCACACCGAGGAGCTGTAAAAGAACCGACTCACCTTGGCCTCCGCCGCGGCGTCGATCATGTTCACGTTGATCAACACGTTGTTGCGCATGATCTCGCACTCCGCGGCGTGGATGAAACCCATGCCGCCCATGTCAGCGGCCAGTTGGTACACCTCGTCGAAGCCGCCCTGCAGGGCCCGGCCACAGTCCGCACGCTCCCGCAGGTCGGCCAGGACCAGCTCATGAGCAGCGCTGGGAGCGAACTCGGGCTCCTTGATATCCACCGCCCGGACCCAGTAACCGTCCTGCACCAGACGACGGGCCAGATGCGCCCCGATGAACCCTCCGGCCCCGCAGACCAACGCTCGTTTCACGTCGAGCGATTCTAGGAGCCGGTCCACCCTCGCCCGGGGACGGTACTTGTTGCTCGGCTCCCTGTCGGTCGCCAAGTGTCGGCGGCTCGCTGGCGCTCGCGCTGACCTGGCGCCGCCACCCGTCGTGCAAGCGCCGCTCCCCAGGTCTTGATGCGGCGCCAGCGCGGTCCTGTATCCGCTCAGAGCCAAAGACCGTGCCCAGGCGCGGGCCAAGCTCCGCGAGCTACCTGACTCGGCGCTGGCCGTTGCAGCAGGGCAGACAATCCTGCTGGGCCCCGAGGGTGGGGTTGGGGCCCCGCCCGAGCGCCGCCGGGGGGGTGCAGCCCCCCGTTCAAGAAGCCGCCCCTTCACGTACGCTCCGTCAGGTGTTTTGGGCCATCATGCCGCCATCGACGGGCACGACGGCACCGGTGAGGTACGACGATGCCGGCAACACCATGGAGACGGTGATCTGCGCCACCTCTTCGGGGTCCCCGTAGCGTCGCTTGGGCACCCGACGACGGGCGAACTTCTCCTTGGCGTCATCGGGGATCTCAGCGGTCATGCCGGTGCGGATGGGACCGGGGCAGATGCAGTTCACGGTCACGCCGGTGTCGCCGTACTCCAGGGCCAACGAACGGGTCAGGCCCACCACCGCGGTCTTGGAGGCGGTGTAGGGGCTCATCCCCTTGGTGGCACCCAGACCCTCGGTGGAGGCGATGTTCACGATCCGACCTCCACCGGCGGCGGCCAGCTCCGCACGGACCAAGTCCTCGTGGCAAGCCCGGATCAGGCGCGCCTGGGCCAGCAGGTTGACGTCCATGGTGAAGATCCAGGCGTCCTCCCAGCCGGTGTCGGTGAGGTTCGCCGGCACGCTGACCCCGGCGTTGTTGATCAAGATGTCGATGGGGCCCAGCGCCGAACGAACCTTCGGTACCAGCGCATCGATCTGAGCAGCGTCGGCCAGGTCCACCACAAAGCCCTCGGCCCGATAGCCGGCGGCGCGAAGCTCCCCGGTCACGGTGGCCACCGCCTCGCCGTTGACATCGACCACGGCCACGGAGGCGCCCTCATCACCAAGAAGGTGGGCCGTGGCGCGACCCATGCCGGAACCGGCACCGGTCACGATGGCCACCCGGCCGTTGAGCGAACGCGACAACTTGGTCAGACGAGCCATGCCGGCACCGTAGTTCCCAGCCGGGTGTGGGCCGTGGGCTCAGGCGGAGGCTTGCAACAGCGCGTGCTGCACCAGCTCGATCAGCGTGTCCCGGGTGGAGGCCCGCTGCCGTGCATCGCAGTAACACATCGGCACCAGCGGGGGGACCGCCAGCGCCTCCCGTACATCCACCAACCGGTGACGCCGGACCCCTTCGAAGCAGTTGACCGCCACCACGAAGGGGATGCCGGTCTGCTCGAAATAATCGACGGCGGCGAAAGAGTCCGCAAGCCGCTCGGTGTCCACCAGCACCACGGCACCGATGGCGCCGCGCACCAGGTCGTCCCACATGAACTGGAACCGCTCCTGGCCAGGGGTGCCGAAGAGGTAGAGCACCAGATCGCTACCCAACGTGATGCGCCCAAAGTCCATGGCCACCGTGGTCGCGGTCTTGGAAGTCAGGTGACCGGTGTTGTCCACCCCGTGGGACATGGAGGTCATCGGCGCCTCGGTGGTCAGCGGCTGGATCTCGGAGACCGCGCCCACGAAGGTGGTCTTCCCGACCCCGAAACCACCAGCGATGATGATCTTGACCGGGAGCGGGATGACCTCTTCGGCCGGAGCGGCCTGCTCAGAGAGCCTTGAGACCATGCAGAACCCTTTCCAAGAGCACGATGTCGGGCCGTTCGTCGGCCAGTTTGGAGCTGTGCACCCGTACCAGCCCCTCAGCGGTCAGATCGCCCAGCAGAACCTGGGTGACGCCCAGGTGCACACCGACGTGGGCGGAGATCTCCGCCACCGACAGCGGACGCTCGCAGAGCTCCACGATATGACGGCGTTCCATGGTGAGCTCATGCAGCAGCGCCAATCCCCGGGGCGTGCGCAACACCAGCGACTCCACCGGGAGGTCCCCCCCAACCGGACGGGTCCGACCGCCGGTGATGGCGTAGGGACGAACCCGCGCCCCTAGTCCGTCCTCGTCACCGAAGCGGTCATCAAAGTCATCCTCGTCGAACCCAGCATTGAAGATCCCGGCAGTGTCGAGCCCGGCGCCGTCAATGACACCTCGACTGTCGAATCGCTCGTCGAAGCTGGCACCGTTCTCGAAGCTTGCGTCATGGTCGAACCCCCCGAATGGGCCCGAGCCCGGCGGGGCGCGACGAGGCCGATTCAGGTTGTCGTTGCCAGCATCGCTCATCGCGTGACGTCCTGGTCAGACACTCAGCGCGGCATGCCGACGCGAAGCTCATCACGGAGTTCCGGGGTCAGCGTGGGCCCCACCCGCTCCACCAAGAGCGCCATCTCGTAGCCCACCAGACCCACATCGCAGTTGGCTGCGGCGACCACCGCCAGGCAGGACCCATCGGAGATGCCGGTCACGAAGATGAAGGCGTGCTCCATCTCGATGACCACCTCGTGGACCGCTCCGCCACCGAATCGACCGGCCGCGCCGTAGGCCAGCCCGATCAACCCCGAGGCCACGGCGGCAAACCGATCGGCCGAGTCACGATCCAAGCCCACCGACTTTGCCATCGGCAGACCGTCGGAGGACACCACCACGGCCTCGGTGACGCCGGGAACCCGTTCCACGAAGTTGTTGACCAACCAGTTGACGTTCAGCGCCTGTGCGCTCAGTTGCGCCATGGGGACTCCTCCGCGGCGTGCTCGGTGCCTTGCTCATCGATCGGGGCGGATCGGCCGGCGTGGGGGCCACCATCGGGCGCCAACCCTGGGGTGGTCTCAGCACCACCCTCCTCAGCAACCTCAACGCCGGGGGTGCGTCCGCGTTGCAGACCTGACCGGTAGCGGGAGAGCATCTTGCGCACCTCCTCCGGGGACCGCTGGGTGGCCAGCACCCGGGTAGCGGCGGCCGGCTCGCCACGTGCCATGGCCCGAAGCTGCTGTTTCGGCGAGCGTCGGACCAAACCGGCGGCGGTGAGCCCGTCCCCGTTGGCCGGGGCCAGAGCGGCCGATGACCCCGCCGGTCGTAGCGGAAGACCGACAGGGGGTTCGCCGATGGGCGCAGCTGGCGCAGGGCGCCGGCTGGGAAGCCCTGAGGGCAGCAGCCCCCCGGGAGGTTCGCGGTCCTGGGATGTTGGCGAAGGAGCTGCGGGGCTAGGTGTGCCCCGGCTGACGGCCACCTCTGCCTCCCCGCCGTCGCCGATCAGGTCCCGCATCCGTTCCGTCGAGGTCGGGGCCCCCGGCTGATCGGCCTCGAAGGCTCGCATGCCCGGACGCCGGCTCGGGAGCGACAGTCGTGACGGGTCAGCCTCTGCTTCGACGCCGCTGGTGCCGTCCTGGGAGTCCGTGGTCGGAGGGATGAATTCGGCGGGCGGCTGCGGCGTTGCTGCGGCGATTGACGCCGAGCTGAACATTGAGGGCACCCGGCGAATGGGCAGATCGGCTGCCCCGGTTTCGGAGTCTGGATCGGGATGGGCCTCGGCGACGGGCGCCCCAGTGATCGAGGGGACGACGACGGGCGGCGGGCTCGCCACGGGCGGCGTTGGCGGGGCGGGTGTGGGCAGCACCAGCGGTGGAAACGCCGAGGCGATCTCCTCCGCGACATCACGTTCGGTCTCGGTGAAGTCCGACGCCACTGGAGGTCCAAGACCCAGTGCCGGAGGCTGCAGCGGCTGCACCGCCGGCTCGGGCGGATAACCCCTGAGGGGCAGCGCGCTCTGGCCGACACCGTTGTCGATCACCGGGTCGGCGTCCAGATCTTCCGACACCTCGTAATACGTGAAGGACTCGGGCGATGCCGGGGGTCCGCTCAATCGCCGCTGCACTCGCCCGGCCCCATTGGCAAAGCCGGGCGCCGTCACCCCCGAGCCATTGCTGGAGCCGGATCCACCCAGGTCGCCGCCGCGGAGCTCTACACGGCTGTCGACGCCCGCAGGACGTTCCCAGCCTGCGCCGACGTCATCCCTGGATCGGGCGGAAGCTGGTGTCGGGTAGTCCGAACCGGCCGGGCGCACGATGGCAGCGGGGGACACCAGGTCCGGCCGGGCAGCGGGATCCGCACCCCCGAAGGAACCGGCAGCGGCGCCGGCCGGCAGGTCCACGGTGGAGGCTGTCTGCCGGGCGACCTGCCCACCACGCTGCTCCGGTCGACCCTGTTCGGTCCCTGGTACGGGGGCGGTTCCGAGAGCGGAGGCGGGCAGACGGATGGCGGCGGACACCCCGTGGATGGGAGCGGCGTGCAGCCGGACGCTGATGCCGTGTCGCTGGGCCAGTCGACCGATCACGACGAAACCCAAGGACCGGCTGATCTCCAGCCCCATCAGCGGGGGTCGGGCCAGCAGCTCGTTGAACTCGGCCAGTTGCGTGTCCTGGATCCCGATGCCCCGGTCCGTGACGGTGATGACGTACTGACCCTGTACGTCGAACCCACCCTGCACCTCGACGGAGGTGGTCGGGGGCGAGAACTGGGTGGCGTTCTCCATGAGCTCCGCCAGAAGGTGGGCCAGGTCGACCGCCACTGCTGCGCTGACCCGCACCTCATCCAGCGTGCGCACCCGCAATCGGCTGTAGTCCGCGACCTCGCCGACGGCCACCCGCACAACGTCCGCCAGGGCCACCGGTCGGCCCCGACGACGGGTGGTCTCCGCACCGGCCAACACCAGCAGGCTTTCAGCGTTGCGCCGCATGCGGGTGGCGAGGTGATCGAGGCGGAAGAGGTTCTCGAGCTGGTCGGGGTCACGTTCGTTGGCCTCGAGCTGGTCGATGAACTCGATCTGGCGATCCAACAACGCCTGGTTGCGCCGGGCCAGGTTCACGAAGATGTCGCCGATGCCCTTGCGCAACAGCGCGCCCTGCTCCTGGGCGACGTCTACCGTCACCTGCTGCAACGTGTTGAACGCCACCGCCAGCTGCCCGATCTCGTCACGGGTCTTCAGCTCGATGGGCTCGTAGGTCGCGGTCTCGGAGGCGCCGGCCTGCAGCTGGGACACCAAGGCCGGCAGCTGCTCGGTGGAGATGCGTTCAGCGGCCTGGGTCAAGAGGCGCAGCGGTCGGGTGATGGAGCGGGCCACAAGGAAGGCCAGCGCCACCGCCAACAGGATGCCCAGACCGGCGCCGAGCAGGTAGAACTGGGCGGTGCGGGTGGCCGCGCGGCGCTCTTCGGAGGCCTCCTCGGCGGTGTGCTCGTCGATCTCGCCGGTGAGGGCGTGGGCGTCGGCCAACTCAGCGATTGCTGTACTGGCGACGGCCACCGGATCAGCGGGGCCGCCGTCGAGGATCTGCTGACGGAAGGTGTCGTTCAGCCGCGCCGCCGAGCTGGCCTGGGCGTTGCGCAACAGCGAGCGGAACTCCGCATCGGCATCAGCGAAGAACTGCGCGTAATAGCGGTTGGCGTCGACCTGGGCGTCATCCAGCACCACTTTGAGCTTGTCCACTTCCGCAATGTCAGCGGCGGTGTCGGAACCGTTCAGATCGTTGATGGCGAGGAGCAGCGCAGCTCCCCGGGCCTCAGCCGCCCGGGCGTTGGACAGCGTGACGGCGAAACCGAGATCGGCACCGATGTCCGGCACCAGCTGGCTCTGCACCGCGGCGCCGATCAGACCGACAAGCGAATCGGCTGCTTGTTCGTGACGGAACAACACGTCGGCGACCGCAGCCTCACCGGAGGTCACGTCGCCACGGAGCGCGGCGATGGCCGCCAGCCGATCACCCACGGTGTTGATTCGATCATTGGTGTCGACCGAGGTGCCGTCCAGTGCCGCAATTGCCTGCTGAAGCACCTCAGCGGCCTGGTCCGAAGCGTCACCAGCGTCCTGGAAGTTGCGGACGGATTGCCCATCGTTGCTGGTGAGGCGGGCCAACCCCCACATCTGCTCCACCTGGAGTGCGAACTGCAGGTCGCTGACGGCGATGGAGGCGGCCGCGTCGTACTCGGCAGCGCGAAGATCAGAGGCCTTCTCCGCGCGTTCGGCGATGCCCAACCCCGCGAGCACCGCAAGCAGCACGAGCGGCGCCAGAAGGATGGCCGCCAGCTTGGTGCCGACTCTCATGTTGGCAAGCATGCGGTGCCTCGCCTCCCCGATCTTGTTCTGTGTGCGCCGCCAGGCCCGGCTACCTTGCCGGTCAAGACCCGTGCCACCATTGCCCACCTGGTGAGTTGCCGCTGTGCGACTGGCCCATTCTGGTGCGTCCGGGCAGGTGGAGCTGCACCGGTTTGACCCCGAACGCGGTTCGCGGTAGTTCCGCGTGTCGTTCTCACGCTACGGGTACCGCCAGCAGATTCCGACCGATACAACGGCGCTCAGCCCATCATTACCCAAAGTGGTGAACGTATCACCCAAAGAGCCGGCGCGGAGCTCGTCGCTGTCGCCTCCCAGCAACGGCCGGCGAATCGCATGCCTTCGATGATGGCGGCACCGGGGGTGGTGGACCGATACCGTTGCGTGGTGTGACCACACCGATGACGGTGACCCCATCGCCCAGATCCGCTAGCCCGGCGTCGACCGGCACGGGGTCCGCGACCAGCCGCATGGAGGCCGCGACCAAGAGCATGGAGGCCGCGACCGAGAGCATGGAGCCCGGGACCGGCAGCATGGAGTTGGAGGGCATCGAGCTCAACGCCCGGCTGGACGAGTTCTCCCTGGACCTCCTGCTCGGGCTGCTGGTCAACAGCGGGCGATCCGGGGTGCTCGAGGTCGCCGGACCCAGGCCGGTGCTCTTATACCTAGTGGAAGGCCAACTTTCGGCCGGGGAGTCACAAGACGATCCCACACTCCGCAACAACCTGCGTCGACTGCGCCCCTCGGACCCAGATGTCGCCGGACCGACGGCCTACAGCCTGATCGAGGATCATCTGATCACTGCGCTGGCCGCGGCGCTGATCCCCTCCGACGCCACAGCACAGTTCCGACCCGGGCCGCCCGATGCCGAGTTGTGCCACTACACGTTCCGGCTCGGGACCATCCTCACCGCAGCCCGCGATCGAGTAGAGGCCTGGAGGGTCATCGCTGACGTCATGCCCTCCACCGACGTGGTGCCCCGTCTGGCCGCCGACCTCCCTCCGACGCTTGATCAAGTCCTCATCGAGCGCCACGACTGGCAGATCCTCAGCACCGTCAATGGCACCCGCTCCGTGGCCGATATCGTCGAGCTCGCCGGCCGCGGCGCCTTTGAGACCTGCTCGTCCTTGTACCGCATGATCGTGCTCGGCGCCGTCGAGGTCTGAGCTGCCCTTGAAACGGGGGGCTGCGCCCCCCGGCGGCGCCAGAGCGCCTCCCCCCATCGGGCGAGGTTGGCCCGGTGCACGGATCGGTCGGCTGGCGCCTCCCTGGCGGCGCTCGGGCGGGGCCCCAACCCCACCCTCGGGGCCCAGCCCGACGCGACGGCCCGGCGCGACCGCCGAAACCTACGAAGCCGGCCCGACGCGACCGCCCGGATGTCCCAACCAGGCCGAAACCTGGGCGGACCAACACGACGGGGCCGGAACCGGGGGTCGGAGATCCCAACCAGGCCGAACCCGGGGCCGGACCACCCCGACCAGGCCGCAACCGGGGGCCGGAGATCACGCGGCCGGGGCGGGGGGCTAGGTCACCCGCACCACGGTTGGGGCGGGTGCCGAGAATTGGGTTGTTCTTGAACGGGGCATCTCCCCCTGAAACGGGGGGCTGCGCCCCCCGGCGGCGCCAGAGCGCCTCCCCCCATCGGGCGAGGTTGGCCCGGTGCACGGATCGGTCGGCCGGCGCCTCCCTGGCGGCGCTCGGGCGGGGCCCCAACCCCACCCTCGGGGCCCAGCCCGACGCGACGGCCCGGCGCGACCGCCGAAACCTACGAAGCCGGCCCGACGCGACTGCCCGGATGTCCCAACCAGGGGGGCCGGGCCACCCCTACCAGGCCGGACACGGGGGCACTGAGCGGATGACGGCCGGCGCTGGCGCTGCACGGAGACCTAGGGAGCGGTACTTGCACCACGGGCGGCGGCGCCAGGTCGGCGCGCGAGCGCCAGCGAGCCGCCGACACTCAGCGAGCGACAGCGAGCTGAGCAACAAGCACCGACAGCGAGCTGAGCAGCAAGAAGGCCGCTCTAGCGAAGTGCCATGGTGGTGGGGTCTATGGGGCTGGGCAGGAGGGTGTCGCCCATGAGAAAGCGGTCCACCGATGCGGCGCAGGACCGACCTTCAGCGATGGCCCACACGATGAGGCTCTGACCCCGGCCCATGTCCCCGCAGCAGAAGACCCGCTCCACGTTGGTGGCCCAACCGGCGTCCCGGGCCACGTTGCCCCGCCCGTCGACCTCAACACCGAGCCCGGCCAGCAGCGTGTTCCGTTCGGGACCGACGAAGCCCAACGCCAGAAGAACCAGCTCCGCCGGCAGCTCGAAGCCGGTCCCGGGCACCTCAACGAAGGACGGCCGGCCGTCGATCATCTGCATCTCAACCTCGTGGCCCCGCAGCCCCGCCACCCGGCCATGGGCGTCGCCGGTGAACTCGGTGGTGGTGACGGCGTAGACCCGCTCGCCACCCTCCTCGTGCGCTGAGGCCGTGCGGAAGATGGTGGGCCAGGTGGGCCAGGGCGTGGCGGCCTCGTCACGTTCGGCCGGTGGGCGGGGCATGATCTCGAAGGAGTGCACGCTGGCCGCACCCTGGCGGTGGGCGGTACCCAGGCAATCGGCGCCGGTATCCCCGCCGCCGATGATCACCACGTGCTTGCCGTCGGCGCGGATCTGGCCCTCAACCGTGTCGCCCTCGGTGACTCGGTTGGCCTGGGGCAGGTACTCCATGGCCTGATAGATGCCGGCGAGTTCCCGACCTGGTACGTCCAGGTCACGGGCGGCGGTGGCGCCACCGGCCAGCACCACCGCGTCGAACCCGTCGAGGTCGGCCACCTCGACGTTGACCCCGACGTGGGCGTTGGTGCGGAATTCGGTGCCCTCAGCGGCCATCTGGCCCAGACGGCGATCCAGAAACCGCTTCTCCATCTTGAAGTTGGGGATGCCGTAGCGCAGCAATCCGCCGATGCGATCGGCCCGCTCGAAGACCACCACCTCATGACCGGCCCGGGTCAGCTGTTGGGCCGCGGCCAGACCGGAGGGGCCGGAACCGATGACCGCCACCCGCTTGCCGGTGCGGACCGGCGCCCGCAGCGGCTGCACCCAACCCTCCTCCCAGGCCCGATCGATGATGGACACTTCGACCTGTTTGATGGTGACCGGGTCAGCGTTGATGCCCAGCACACAGGCCGCCTCGCACGGCGCGGGGCACAGCCGCCCGGTGAACTCCGGAAAGTTGTTGGTGGCATGGAGGCGGTCGATGGCTTCACGCCAGCGGTCCCGATAGACCAGGTCGTTCCAGTCCGGGATGATGTTGCCCAACGGACAGCCATTGTTGCAGAACGGGATGCCGCAGTTCATGCAACGCGAGGCCTGGGCCTGCAACGCGCTCACATCGAAGGGCTGGTAGACCTCGTTCCAATCCCGCAACCGGACCGGCACCGGGCGCCGGGTGGGCAGTTCCCGTCCGTGCTTCAAGAACCCTCGGGCATCTCCCATGCGTGGTCCCGGTTCCTCAGCCGTGGGCCGCGGCCATGATGGCGGCGACGGGGTCATCCCCCCGGGCGAGGGCGGCCTTCTCGGCCTCCAGCACCCGGCGGTAATCGGTGGGCATCACCTTGACGAAACGGTCCAGCGCGGCGTCGCCCTCGGCCAGCAGCGCCGCGGCCAACACCGACCCGGTCTCCTCCTGATGGCGGCGCAGCCAGCGGGTGATCCCGGCGCGGTCCTCGGCGTCGGGCCGGTCCAGTTCCACCATCTCGGTGTTCACCCGGGACTCGAAGGCGCCGTCGGCGTCGTGTACGAAGGCCACACCGCCGGACATACCGGCCCCGAAGTTCCGTCCCGTACCGCCCAGTACGTAGACCTGGCCGCCGGTCATGTACTCGCAGCCGTGATCGCCAACACCCTCGACCACCGCCACCGCGCCGGAGTTGCGCACCGCGAACCGCTCCCCCGCCACCCCGGCCAGGAACAGTTCCCCGGCGGTGGCACCGTACAGGCAGACGTTGCCGGCAATGATGTTCTCGGCGGCAACGAACGTGGCCCGGCGATGCGGGCGCACCACCAGCCGACCGCCGGACAGCCCTTTTCCCGTGTAATCGTTGGCATCGCCCTCGACCCGCAGCGTGATACCGCGCGGTAGGAAAGCTCCAAAGCTGTTCCCGGCCGAACCCTCGAAGTGCACCGTGATGGTGTCATCGGGCAGGCCGTCACCGCCGTACCGTTTGGTCACGTGGTAGCCCAACATGGTGCCGACGGTGCGGTTTACGTTGCGGATGGGCAGGCGGATGACCACTGGCTCGGCCCGCTCCAACGCCGGTTCCGAAAGCGCGATCAGCTGCTGATCCAACGCCCGATCCAGCCCATGGTCCTGGGTGGTGACGCAATGACGGGCCTGACCGGGCTCGGTCTCGGGCTGGTACAGGATGGGCGCCAGGTCCAAGCCCGACGCCTTCCAATGGTGGACCGCGTCCGCGGGTGTCGAGCAGATCGGTCCGACCGATGGCGTCTTCCAGGGTGCGGAAACCCAGTGAGGCCAGGATCTCGCGCACTTCGGTGGCGATGTACTCGAAGAACGTCTCCACGAACTCCGGCTTGCCGCTGAAACGCTTGCGCAACTCGGGGTTCTGGGTGGCGACACCGACGGGGCAGGTGTCGAGGTGGCAGACCCGCATCATGATGCAGCCCGAAACCACCAGCGGGGCGGTGGCGAAACCGAACTCCTCAGCCCCCAACAAGGCCCCGATGATCACATCCCGACCGGTCTTCAGCTGCCCGTCCACCTGCACCACGATGCGGTCCCGCAGCTTGTTGAGCAGCAGCGTCTGCTGGGTCTCGGCCAGGCCCAGCTCCCAAGGGGCGCCGGCGTGTTTGAGGGAGGTCAGCGGGCTGGCCCCGGTGCCACCGTCGTGGCCGGAGATCAGCACCACGTCGGCGTGGGCCTTGGAGACCCCCGCGGCCACCGTGCCCACCCCGACCTCGGCCACCAGCTTGACGTGGACCCGGGCCTCGGGGTTGGCGTTCTTCAGGTCGTGGATCAGCTGGGCCAGATCCTCGATGGAGTAGATGTCGTGGTGGGGCGGGGGGCTGATGAGACCCACGCCCGGAGTGGAGTGGCGGGTCTTGGCGATCCACGGATACACCTTGTGGCCCGGCAGCTGGCCGCCCTCACCGGGTTTGGCGCCCTGGGCCATCTTGATCTGCAGATCATCGGCGTTGACAAGGTACTCGCTGGTCACCCCGAAGCGGCCCGAGGCCACCTGCTTGATAGCGCTGCGCCGCAGGTCTCCATTGGGGTCCGCCACGAACCGGTCCGAATCCTCGCCGCCTTCACCGGTGTTGGACTTCCCGCCGATGCGGTTCATGGCGATGGCCAGGGTCTCATGCGCCTCGGCGGAGATGGATCCGTAGGACATGGCCCCGGTGGCGAAGCGCTTCATGATGGCGGACACCGACTCCACCTCCTCGATGGGGACGGGCGTCACGGCTTCATCGCGGAAGCGGAACAAACCCCGCAGTGTGGCCAGGTTTCGGGCCGAATCATCCACCGCTGTGGTGTATTGCTTGAAGACCTCGTAGCGGCGGGCCCGGGTGGCGTGTTGAAGCTTGAACACCGTCTCGGGGTTGAACAGGTGGTATTCACCCTCGCGGCGCCATTGGTACTCACCACCGCTGGCGAGGTCCCGATGGGCCAGGTGCAACGGGTTGCGGGGGTAGGCCACTTCGTGACGGCGAGCCACCTCGAGGGCCAGCTCATCGAGGCCCACGCCACCGAGGCGGGAGGTGGTGCCGGTGAAGAACTCCTCGACCAGATCCGTGCCCAGCCCCACGGCCTCGAACACCTGAGCGCCGGTGTAGGACGCCACGGTGGAGATGCCCATCTTGGACATCACCTTCAGCACACCCTTGGCCGCGGCCTTCAGGTAGTTGTAGGTGGCCTGGGTCTCCGCCGCCACCAACGCCCCGGCGTGGTCGTGGAGATGCACACCGTCGGGCAGGAAAGCCCCGTTTCGGACCTGGTCGATCACCGTTTCCAGCGCCAGATAGGGGTTCACGGCGGCAGCCCCGAAGCCGATCAGCAGGCAGAAGTGGTGGACTTCGCGGGCCTCGCCGGTCTCACAGACCAGGCCCACCCGGAACCGATCACGGTTGCGGATCAGGTGATGGTGCACGGCGCCCACCGCCAGCAGCGCCGGAATGGGCGCAGCGTGGGGACCGGTCCCGCGGTCCGACAGGATCAGCACCTTGGCGCCCTCGGCGATGGCCCGGTCGGCGCCGTCACGCAACGCGTCCAGGGCGGATCGCAGCCCGGCGCCACCGCTGGCGGGGTCGAACAGCGCCGCCAGGGTGACGGTGTGCAGGTCCGGGACCTCGCCGTTGTCGTTGGCGTGGCGGATGCGGGCCAGCTCGGCGTTGGAAAGCACCGGGGTGTCCAGTTCCAGCTGTCGGACGGAACGGGGACCGGGGTCGAACAGGTTGTGGCATGGGCCCAGCTCGGTACCCAGCGACGTGACCAGCTCTTCCCGGATGGCATCCAGCGGCGGGTTCGTGACCTGGGCGAAGAGCTGCGCGAAGTAGTCGAACAACAGCCGCGACCGGACCGAAAGCACGGCGATGGGGGTGTCGGTGCCCATGGACCCGAGGGCCTCGACCCCGGCCCGGGCCATGGGGGCCATCAGGATCGACAGGTCCTCGACGGTGTAGCCGAAGGTCTGCTGGCGGGTGACGAGCGTGCCCTCGATGCCCTCTACCCCCTCGGCATCCACCGGCCGGGACGTGGTGCCGTCGGGAGGTTCGGGCAGATCATCGAGGCGGAATCGACCTTGGGCCAGCCATTGCGCGTAGGGCTGGGCCGCGGCCAGGGTTTCCTTGATCTCCTCGTCGGCCACGATGCGGCCCTGGGCGGTGTCCACCAGGAACATCCGGCCGGGTTCCAGGCGGCCCTTGCGCACCACCTCGGCGGGGTCCAGCTCCATGACCCCCACCTCGGAGGCCATCACCACCCAACCCTGTTCGGTGACCCAGTACCGCGACGGTCGCAGCCCGTTGCGGTCCAACACCGCCCCGATCACGGTGCCGTCGGTGAAGGCGATGGACGCCGGACCGTCCCACGGCTCCATCAGCGACGCGTGGAAGTCGTAGAAATCCCGTTTGGCCTGGCTCATGGTCTGGTGACGTTCCCAGGCTTCGGGGATCATCATCAGCACCGCGTGCGGCAGCGGGTACCCGCCCAGGTGCAGCAGCTCCAGCGCTTCGTCGAAGGTAGCGGTGTCGGATGCTCCGGGGGTGCAGATGGGGAAGATCCGCTCCAGGTCCCCCGACAGGGCGTCGGTGGCCAGCAGTTCCTCCCGGGCTCGCATCCAGTTCCGGTTGCCCATGACCGTGTTGATCTCGCCGTTGTGAGCGATGAAGCGGTACGGATGGGCCAACGGCCAGGACGGGAAGGTGTTGGTGGAAAACCGTGAGTGCACCATGGCGATGGCGCTCTCGACCCGTTCGTCGGCCAGATCAGGGAAGAAGGTGCCCAGCTGGGGGGTGGTCAGCATGCCCTTATACACCAGGGTTCGGCTCGACAGGGAGGGGAAGTAGACGCCCACCCCGATGCCACCCACCGATTCAGCGGCGGCGACGGCTATCTCGTGCTCAATGCGCTTGCGGGCGGGGTACAACGCCCGGTCCAGATCGATCCCGGCGCGACCATCCACCGTGACGAACAGCTGGCGCATGGTGGGCATCACCGCCAACGCCATGGAACCCAGACCTTCGGCGTTGGTGGGCACCTCCCGCCAGCCCAGCACCGCGGCCCCCTCCTCCCGCAGGACGGCCTCCACCTGCTCGGTGGCCTGCGCCGCGGCCGCCGGATCAGCGGGCAGGAAGCACAGGCCCACGGCGTAGGACCCGACGGGGGGCAGGTCGAACCTGACCACCTGACGCAAGAACAGGTCCGGGACCTGGATCAGGATGCCGGCGCCGTCACCGGTGTTTGGCTCAGACCCGGTGGCGCCCCGATGATCGAGGTTGCACAGCGCGGTGAAGGCCTTGGCCACCAGGTCATGGCTTTGGCGGCCATGGATGTCAACGATGAAGGACACCCCGCAGGCGTCATGTTCGTTGGCTGGGTCGTATAGGCCCTGGGCTACGGGCAGGTCAGCGTTGGGCAAATGAGGGATCAGCGGTTTGGTCCAGTGCATGTCCATGGTGTCCGGGGGTTTACCGGGGAGCCCGGGGCGGGGGGATTGAGAGGGGCGAAGGGGATGACTCCGATTCGCTCCGGCCCGGGACAGCATTGGCCCAGCCGCAGCCAAGTGCGCCAAGGGTAGTGGGTGACCTCGAAACGGGCCATTCGATTGCCGGCGGGCGAACGGTCACAGCTCGAGGTCCGGCCGTAGCCTGTCGGGGTGACCAACGCCGAGCACGCCAGGCAAACCACAGCCGGTGACCTGATCGAGTTCATCGACGCCTCCCCCTCGCCCTACCACGCCGCCGAGACCGCCGCCGCCGTGCTCCGGGCATCCGGATTCGAGCAGGTCACCCCCGGTACCCAAGAGCCGGGCGAGCGGGGGGTTTTCGTTCTCGGCGGGACCGTGGTGGCGTGGCGGCTGCCGGCACGGTTGGGGCCGCAGACCACGTTTCGGCTGATCGGGGCCCACACCGACTCCCCCAACCTTCGCATCAAACCCCGACCCGACGGGGCTCGAGCCGGGCTGGCCACCTTGGGGGTGGAGGTGTACGGCGGACCGCTGCTCAACAGCTGGCTGGACCGTGACCTGGGCCTGTCAGGGCGGGTCTCGCTCCGTGACCGCGGGGCGGGGGCCGAGCTGCGCCTGTTCCGCATCGACGAGCCGATCCTGCGCATCCCACAGCTCGCCATCCACCTCGATCGGGAGATCAACGAGAAGGGTCTGTTGCTCAACCGTCAGCAGCACCTGGCGCCGTTCTGGGCCGTGTCCGGAGCAGGAGCAGGAACAGGAGCAGGAGCAGGTCCGCGCTTCGTCGATGTGCTGGCCCAGGCCGTGGGCTGCGCGGCGGACGACGTGCTGGCCTTTGACGCCATGGTCCACCCCATCGAGCCCAGTCGCATCGTCGGTTTGCAGCGGGAGTTCGTCTCGGCGCCACGGATCGACAATCAACTGTCGTGCTTCGCGGCGGCTCGGGCCCTGGCCGCCAGCGGCACCGCTGACCCCCAGCCGGGCGACCCGGTGTCGGTGATGGTGTTGTTCGACCACGAAGAGGTGGGCTCGACCTCGGATCGGGGGGCCGCCGGCGGGTTCCTGGCCTCCGTGCTGGAGCGCATCTGGCTCGGCGCCGGCGGGGACCGGGCCGGGTACCTGCGGGCGGTCGCGGATGGATGCTGCGTGTCAGCGGATTGCGCCCACGCCACCAACCCCAACTACGTGGATCGCCACGAGCCGGACCATCAGATCGCCCTGAACGGGGGTCCGGTGCTCAAGGCCAACGCCAACCTGCGCTACGCCACCGACGCCGCCTCCTCCGCCCGCTGGTTGCTGGCCTGTGAGCAAGCAGGGGTGACCGTGCAGCACTTCGTGAACCGCACCGACCTGGCCTGCGGTTCCACCATCGGCCCGCTCACCGCCTCGGCGCTGGCCATGCCCACCGTGGACGTGGGCGCCCCGCAGTTGGCCATGCACTCCGCTCGGGAGTTGTGCGGCGTGCAGGATGTGGTAGCGCTGCTGGCGGCCATGACCGCCTATCTGGGCTGAGCCGGCCGGCTGGGCGTTACGCCGCTGCGGGCACGCTGGTGAGCCACCACAACGACCAGGTGGTGGGGGTGCCGGCGAGGTCCTGCACCCCGAAGAACAACAGGTCGGTGGCGCCGTCGCCGTCGAAATCGGTCATGGTGAGCTGACTGACGCCACCCAGCTCCTGGCCGATCACGTAGGGCAGGTCACCGCGGGTCAGCCAGATGTCGTCGGAGGCGTTGGCGCCGTCCCACCAGAAGATGTCCGATCGACCGTCACCGTCGAGATCCGCCACCACCGGGAACCGACTCCCGCCCATGGGGGCCGCCAGGGGCCCACCCCGGAAGCGGCGCTCCGGGGTGCCGAACCAGTAGGCGTCAACCAGGTCACCGGGGCCGTACCAGAGCAGATCCTTCACCCCGTCACCATCGAAGTCACCGACCCGGGGACGAAAACCAGCCCCGGGGTTGGTGAGCCGCTGATCGATGGCGCCGCCACCCTCGAAGTACCACAGCCGGGTGCGGCCGGTGCGCTCGTCATAGAACAGCACGTCATCGGCCCGATTGCCGTCCATGTCCCCCACCAGGGCGCGCTGGCGGGACGGCAGCTGGTCGGGATAGGACGCGGCCTGCAAACCGGTGCGGTCCCCGTGCAGCAGCTGCAACATGAGCTCACCGTCATCAGCCCGATACCAGAGCACGTCCTCACCACCATCGGCGTCGAAGTCCCCGACCAGGGCCTCAGAGCCGGGATGGTGGCCGGAGCCGGCCGCGGGACCGCCCTCGAAACGACCGAAGCCCTGGGTGCCATACCAGATCTGGCCGTTGTCCCGGGCCGCGCCATATTGGCTGGCCCACAGCACGTCAGAGCGGCCGTCACCGTCGAAATCACCGATGACGGGCTCGGTATCAACCAGCTGGCGGGCCATCGCCGAGGAGTGCATGATCCGCACCGCCCCCAGCGCCACGACGGTGGGCACCTGGCTGGGCGAGCCATACCAGAACCACAACTCTCCCCGCTGGACCAAGAGCAGGTCACCCGACCCGTCACCGTTGAAGTCCCCCTGCCCATAGACCGGCGAGGTCTCACTGAACCCCCCGAGCCAGGCCGAGCGGCACGGCACCATGGTGGGCGGGCAGTTCGAGGTGGCACCGGCAGGGGTTGCGTTCAGAAGGAACGTGGCGATGACGGCCAGGCTGAGGGTGCCACGCCGGGCACAACGCCGACTTCGCTGTTCAGATAACACTGCTCAAGACTAGCGATCGGCGTCACCCGACTGTCAACGAAGGATTCACCAAGCCCGGTAGACCGGCCTTGAGGCGCTCCAATCCCAGCTCCAGCGTGGCGTCGCGCTTGCAGAAACAGAACCGGACCACGCTGGTCAGGGGGTCACAATCGTAGAACGCGGAGAGTGGCACGGCGGCCACCCCGGCCTCTTGCACCAGGCGCTGGCAGAACGTCACGTCATCGCCGGTCCAGCCCAACGAGGCCAGCTCCACGTCGATGAAGTAGGTCCCGGCGCAGTCCAGGACCCCGAAACCGAGGGCCGCCAGCCCCCGGCCCAACTTGTCGCGCTGACTGGCCATGGTGGAGGCCAGCCCGGCGAAGTACCCGTCGTCCTTGCCCAACCCGTAGGCCACCGCCTGCTGCAGGTTCGGTGGGGTGGTGAACGTGAGGAACTGATGGGCTTTGGCGATGCTGCCCAACAACGCCGGCGCAGCAGAGATGTAGCCCACCTTCCAACCGGTGAGACTGAAGGTCTTGCCGGCCGAGCCAATCTTCACGCAGCGGTCGCGCATGCCAGGCAGGGTGATCAGCGGCGTGTGGACCCGACCATCGAAGACCAGGTGTTCGTACACTTCGTCACAGACCACCACCGCGTCGTGGGCGATCACGAACTCCGCCAACAACGCCAGCTCAGTGGGGCTGAAGACCTTGGCCGCGGGGTTCAACGGGTTGTTGAGCACCACCACCTTGGTGCGGGGACCGAACGCCGCCGCCAGATCCTCCCGGGTGAAAGACCAGTCGGGCAGCGCCAGGTTCACGAAGCGGGTCACGCCGCCGGCCCTGCGCACCATGGGCACATAGGCGTCATAGAGCGGCTGGAACAACACCACCTCGTCACCGGGTTCGATGAGCCCCAGAAACGACGCCGCCAGGGCCTCGGTGGCGCCGGAGGTCACCATGGTCTCTGTGGCCCAGTCGAGATCGAGGCCGTAGAAGCGCCGGCCGTGTTCCGCCACCGCCCGGCGCAACTCGGGCACGCCCATCATGGAGGGGTACTGGTTGTAACCCTCCAGCGTCTCTTGCGCCGCTCGGGCCACGACATCGGCAGGGAAGCCCTCGTCGGGGAAACCCTGACCCAGGTTCACCGCCTGATGCTGATCAGCAAGCCGGGACATCACCTCGAAGATCGACGTCCCGAGGTTTGACAGGGTCGAATTGGCCGACGGCATCGGAGAGAAGGTACTTGCTGCTCGCCTCCACGTCGGGTGCAGTCTGAACGCCGACGGCAAGGGCCGAACCGCCGACGGCAAGGAATGAGGAGAGCGCGGGCGTGCAAGCCGGTAGCATGCGGCGGCGGAGGCGACGCCTTCGTGACGGAAAGAAGACGGAACAAGTGGTCCGGATGGGGAAACCGTCCGGGCGAAGCAATCATTCGCCGTACGGTTCCGGTTCGCCGGGCCGGACGGCAAATGCGGTACCTGCGGCCAAGCTGCGGTGCGGCAATTCTTGGCGATTAGGCGAATCTGGCGGATTTTTACGGCGGAGGACGGTGGGATCGGGGGGGTCACCCTTCCCGATCCCGCCGTCAGCCGGATCCCCAGCGTGGCGCCCGGCCCTCAGCCCACGCCGCTGACGTCCACCGCGGCGCCTCCTGAACGGGCCGACCGGTAGACCGCGTCCACCAGCTCGTGGGCCCGCAGCACGGTCCGGAAATCCGGTGACGCCGGCCTCCGCGATGCAGCCGCGTCCAGGAAGGCCACGTCGGCGTTGCGTGACGCTTCCAGGCCCCGGCCGGCCAACGCCTGCTGTTGGGACCCGTACCCCTCGGCATGGCGCCACTCGTCACCGCGGTAGCCCCAACTGACCCGTTCGGCGGCGTTGCCCTCGGCCTCGAAGCGGGCCCGTTCGGTGAACAACTCGAAGCGGCGGCTGGAGGGCCGGTCGGGAATGTCATGCCATGTCGAGCACAGCACCCCGGTGCCCCCAGCCCGGAACCGGAATGACACCGAAACCGTGTCCTCGATGCCGTCGAGCCCGTGAAGGTGATCCTGGAAGGCGCTGAGCCGGGCGAGGGGGCCGCACAACCATTCCAGAAGGTCCAGATCATGAATGGAGTGTTCCAACAGCGTTCCCGCACCCGCCTTGTGGCGATCGGCCCGCCAGGTGGACCCGTAGGCGTTGCCCACCGGCAGCTCCTGATCGTCCCGGAAGATCACGGTGGACAGCCGCCCGGCCCGGGGCTCCGCCAACAAGGATCGCAGCAGGGCGAATCCCGGCACCGAGCGCAGCACCAGGCCCACCTGGTTGACCACCCCGGCGGCCTCCACCAACTCGGTCATGGCCACCGCCTCCGCCCAGCTGACGCCCAACGGCTTTTCACAGAACACGGCCCGACCGGCGGCGGCGATGTGTTCCACCAGTGGCCGGTGCAGCGACGTCCAGGTGCAGACGTAGACCGCCTCGCTGGCGTCGATGACCTCCTCGTTGGTGCGGAGCGACCGCGCACCGAAGCGTTGGGCGAAGCGTGACGCACGGGCGGGATCGGGATCGTGAACGGAGGCGATGGCTGACCCCTCCCCGCCTTGCTGTAGAGACCGGGCGTGGTAATTGGCGATCAAACCGGCCCCCAAGAAGCCCACCCGCAGCGTCATCCCCGCAGCGTAGGAGCATGCGATGACGCTGCCCGGGTGCATCTTCGGGGGTCCGCGCCCACGGTTTGGTTCGTTCCCAACGGACCCCGCGATAGCGTTCGCTGGTGCCGCTTGTGCAGCCGCCAACCACGGGCGAAGTGGCGGCGCTTCCACGGACGGCGCCCATGGCCCGCGCCGTGCCCGGGTGCCGGCTGGTGGCACAGCTGAGCGATCCCCACATCCTCGACGCTGACACGGCCGCCGCGGTGTCCGCCGGGGTGGACACGGCCGGTTTCCTGCGTGCTGCGGTGGACCTTCTCCTGATGCTCAATCCGGCCCCTGACCTGGTCTTGTGTAGCGGGGACCTGACGAATGACGGCACCCCCGGTCAGTACGCCAACCTGGCCCGCATCCTGGCGCCGTTGCCCATGCCGGTCCGGCTGATGTGCGGCAACCATGACCGGCGGGCGGCGTTGCTCTCCGCCTTCGCCGATCACCACTACCTCCGGGGGACCGCGGGGGACAGCGCACCCGACGGGCCCTGCGACTACGTGGTGGACGAGCTGGCCCCATTGCGGATGGTGGTGTTGGACTCGCTGGTCCCGGGCCAGGACGGCGGCCGGCTCAGTGACGCCCAGCTAGCCTGGTTGGACCAGCAGTTGAGCGCCGAACCGACCCGTCCCACGGTCGTCGCGTTGCATCATCCGCCCTTCGCCACCGGGATCGCCCACATGGACGCCATGGCGCTTCAGCCGAGCTCCACCGAGGCCTTGGCGACGGTGCTGCGTCGCCATCAGCACGTCGAGCGAGTGATCTGCGGGCACTTGCACCGCAGCGTCACCGTGGCCTTCGCCGGGACGGTGGCCATCTCCGCACCCAGCACCGCCCATGCCATCGCCCTGCACCTGGGTCCCAGGGGCGCCGGTGCCTGGACCTACGAGCCGCCGGCTATGTTGCTGCACCTGTGGTCTCCCGCCACGGGGCTGGTGACCCACCACCGCCCCATCGGCCCGTTCGAGGATCACCCCTTCGAGGAGGCAGGACTGGGATGACCAGCACCGACCTGACCAGCACCGACCTGACCAGCACCCACCTGAGCATCGAGACCGACACCTCGCGTCCGCACGACGTCGATCCGACCGTTCAGGTTGCGGCGGGCGAGGACGAGCGCAGTCTGCTGCTCGACGAGTTGGGCGAGCGATTCGAGCGATTCCGCTTGTTCCGCAAGACCGACTCGGTGGAGGCGGACAAGGTGTTGGCCGAGATCGGCGCCCACTCGGTGGTGGATCGCGACATCGTGTTGGAACTGTCCTCCACCCGACCGCTGGGCCATCCCGAGCGTTTCATGGAGGCCCACACCCTGGCCATGCGATCCCTCGAGGTGCTCGATCGCAACGGTGGCCGGGGAGTCAAGGTGGGCGGGTTCGGGCCGCTGGGGGCGCTGGCCGCGGTGCCGGTGCAGCTGGTGACCCGGTTCATCGTGCGCAGCTACCAGAGCACGGTCATCGATGCCGTGGTGAACCTCTACAGCCGCCGTGAGGCCGCCTGCCCGCCCGATGATCCGGCCCGGCTCATGCTGGCCCGGGCCCGGATGGCCGCCCACCGGGTGGCGCCGGGATACAAGCGCAACCCGGTGGGTCTGCCCAGCCTGGCCATCGTGGTGGGCGGGGCCGCCGTGTCCTCCGCCGGCAGGGTGGTGCTCGACGCCGTCTCCCCCACCCGGACCTTTGCCGTGTCGGCCACGGTGGCGGCGTTCGTACTTTTCGCGTTGGCCTCGTGGATCATCCTGCGTGGTGCCGCGGTGGCCCGTCGTCGCATCGGGCTCACCCTGCAACAACCGCTGGCCGCGCTGTGGGAGACCGTCGGTCGCGCCGGTCGACCACCCCGGGACCAGTCACGGCAGTTCGCGTTCTATGCCATCGTGCTCACCGCGGTGGGCTGGATCCTCATCCCTATCGGGGCCGCTGTGGCCTTCGCGCTGGGCTGAGCTCACCCGTCCATACCGTGTCCCATCGTGACCGGCGCGGTGACAGACGAAATGTGGCCGTGTCCGCCGTGGCGGCGTTGACCAGGCGGAAATTCATGGTGTTGGCCGCTTCAGCGCTCACCTGGCCGGGAACCGCGTGTCGCCCCACCCCTGACCGTACCGACCAGAACGTACCAACTGGTACTGTGGAGAGTGGCGTCCCGGGCAAGGACCCGACGCCGGGCACCGTGGCGTCGGCCTTGGTGGATGCCGAACCCACCCCGCCGCCCCAGGAACTGAACACCGATCCCTTCACGTTGGGCGTCGCATCCGGTGACCCCCAACCCGACGGCGTCGTGCTGTGGACCCGCCTGGCGCCCGACCCGTTGCAGCACGACGCCGGGATGGGGGACCTGGTGGTGGCCTGGGATGTGGCCCTCGACGAGGGTTTTGCGGCGCTGGCGGGTTCGGGCCGGGTCGCGGCGCCCACCGAGGCCGGCCACAGCGTGCACGTGGAGGTCACCGGGCTGACACCCAACCAGTGGTACCACTACCGCTTCCGGATCGGTCCCTGGACCAGTCCCACCGGCCGCACCCGCACCACCCCGGCGGCAGATGACTACTCCACGCCGTTGGTACTCGCCGCCGCAGCCTGCCAGCACTTCGAGCACGGAACCTTCGTGGCCCACCGCCACCTCGCCGCCGAGCACGTCGACCTGGTGCTGTTCCTCGGCGATTTCATCTATGAGGATGGCGCCACCGGGTCCGGCACGCGACCCCATCCCGATGAGGCCGCCGTGGATCTGGCCGGTTATCGCCTCCGGTACGCCTGGTATCGGGCCGATCCTGACCTGCAGGCAGCCGCCGCGGCCGCACCCTGGGCGGTGATCTGGGACGACCACGAGGTGCAGAACAACTACGCCGCCAACAGCTCCGTCATCGACGGTGCCACCGACGCCTTCGCCGCCCGCCGGGCCGTGGCCTATCAAGCCTGGTGGGAGAACCAGCCCACCCGCCTGCCCCCACCAACGCCGGGCGAAGCGTTCAGCTGCCGGCGGACGCTGCGCTGGGGCGGGCTGGCGCAGTTGGTGCTGCTCGACGGTCGCAGCCAACGTTCCGCCCAGGTCTGTGGCGGCAGCGTCGGTGACGGTGCCGCGTGCGTCGAACTGAACCAGCCCGGCCGGACCATGCTCGGTGCAGATCAGGAGGCGTGGGTGCGGGAGCAGTGCAACGACGCCGCAGCGAGGTCCACCACCTGGACCGTGCTGGGCAACCAGACCGTGCTGGCCGATCTCACGGTGGATCTCGGCGAGGAGGTGGTGACCCTTTTCGACCAATGGGACGGGTACCCACAGGCCCGGCAACGACTGTTGCAGGACTGCGTCGACAGTGGGCTGGCCAACCTGTTGACCCTCACCGGGGACCTGCATTGCTCCATGGTGAACGAGTTGCGCCTGGCCAAAGAACCACGCTCCGGTCCAAGAGAACCGAGCAGAGCCGTGGGTCACGAAATTGTGGTGAGCTCGATCAGCTCCCGCTTCGCCGATGGCCGCGGCGCGCTGTTCGAGCTGGGTCTGAGCTTGGCCGACGCGGTGGCTCACGTGGACACCCGGCGCCGGGGCTACGTCCGGGTCGAGTTGGATCCCACCCGGGCCCGTTTCGCCTTCCGTCATGTCAGCGACGCCCTCGACACGCATTCGACCATCGCCACCAGCTCAACGTGGGAACGCCGGGCCGGTAGCACGACAATCCACCGGCTCTGACCAGTCGATCTGGCCGCCAGCGCGGTGCGATACCCGAATGGTGCCGATACCATCCGCGTGACCCTATGGCCGCTCGTTCCCGTTCCCGCGCCCGCATCCGCAAGCTCAGCGACCTCGAGCTGGACCGGTACACGCTGGTGCCCCGCTGGGTGGCGCGACGGGCCATCCTGGTGCAGGTGCCGGTGCTCCCACCCGGCGCGGTGGGCATGACCTCGGGCCGGGTGATCTTCTTACGGCGAGATGAACCCACCGACGGCCGCTCCACCCTCATCGCCCACGAGCTGATCCACGTGCGTCAGTTCACCGAGATGGGCCGGCTGTTCTTCCTGCTCCGGTACCTCAGCGGCTACCTCCGCAACCTGCTCAGCCTGCGCAACCATCACTCGGCGTACCTGGCCATCCCCCAGGAACGTGAGGCTTACGCCAGCGCCGCGGCCTGGCATCACGCCCAGCGCTGAGCTCAGGCCCCCCGCCACCGAGCCCGCGGGGCCCAGAAGTTAGGCTGGCCGCTCCCCAACGAGCCCGGGAGCCGGTAACCCATGGATTTCGACATCCCTGCCGATCTGCAGGACCTCCTTCGAGACATCGACGCCTTCATCGAGGCCGAGATCAAACCGCTCGAAGAGGAGAACGACAACATCCGCTTCTTCGACCATCGGCGTGAGAACGCCCGTACCAACTGGGACGGCGGCGGCGTGCCCCGCGAGGACTGGTACGCCCTGCTGCGGGAGATGCGCAATCGGGCGGACAAGGCCGGGTTCCTGCGCTGGGCCCTCCCCAGTTACCTGGGCGGCTCGGACGGCTCGAACCTGGGCATGGCCGTGATCCGGGAGCACCTGGCGGCCAAGGGTCTGGGGTTGCACAACGATCTACAGAACGAATCCTCCATTGTCGGCAACTTCCCGACCGTGCTGATGGTCCACAACGTGGGCACCGAGAACCAGCGCAAATGGTGCGAGCCGATGATCACGGGGGACATGCGGCTGGCGTTCGGGCTGACGGAACCGGATCACGGCTCCGACGCCACCTGGTTGGAGACCACCGCCTACCGTGACGGTGAAGAGTGGGTCATCAATGGAAAGAAGCGGTTCAACACCGGGCTCGACACCGCCACCCACGACATGATCTTCGCCCGTACCTCCGGCAACCAGGGCGAGGCCAACGGCATCACCTGTTTCGTGGTGCCCACCGACACCCCCGGCTTCAACGTGGATTTCATGTGGTGGACCTTCAACATGCCCTCCGAACACGCCGAGCTCACCTTGGACAACGTGCGGGTTAGCGGGCCGGACTGCATCTTGGGCGGTGAGGGCAAGGGACTGGAGATGGCCAACATGTTCGTGCACGAGAACCGCATCCGTCAGGCTGCCTCCGGTGTGGGGGCGGCGCAGTTCTGCGTGAACGAATCGGTGGCCTACGCCAAGCACCGTCACGTGTTCGGCAAACCGCTGTGGCGCAATCAGGCGGTGCAATTCCCGCTGGCGGAGATGCAGACCCGCTGCGAGATGGTGCGGAACCTGGTGCTGAAGACGGCGTGGAACCTTGATCGCAATCACCACATGCAGGTCTCGGACAAGGTGTCCATGGCCAACTACCAAGCCAACCGGCTGGTGTGCGAGGCCGCCGATCTGGCCATCCAGGTCCACGGCGGGATCGGCTACACCCGCCACAAGCCCTTCGAGCACATCTATCGCCACCATCGCCGGTACCGCATCACGGAGGGTTCGGAGGAGATCCAGATCCGACGGGTGGCGCAACGACTCTTCGGGGTCGATCTCAAGCGCCCCGACGATCCCAACATCATCGGTCGCTCGGCCCCCGGGGCGGTGTGATCAGGGCCTCGGCCGCGAGTGCGAGGGGGGCCGATCGACCGGCTGCGAGCCGCCGTCGGTGGGTCACATGGCCCACAACGGGGCTCCGGCCGCGGGCAACGTTCCCCGTGGCGGGTTGAGGCCACTGATGCGATCACTACGGACTGTGGCAAAGAGACTCTTCGCAGTGGTGGCTCTCGGGGTGGGGCTGGTCTCGACCGGCCTGCTCCTGTCTCCCATGGCTCTGGCCCAGCCACCCGGGCCGGTCACGGTGACCGGCGCGCCCACGCCCCTACCCGACGGATCTGGCACCGGGCCCACCACCTCGGTGATCGCCACGTTGCCGGCCCGACCCTCCCCCGGCGAAGAAACTGTCCTGCCGAACCCGGGCGCCAACCCGGCCCCGGACCTCGGGCAATCCAACGGTCCCGCTCCTGACGTCGGGACCGGCACGGACGACCAAGGGCCCCTGCCCTCCCCCACCCCACCCTCGCGCACCGTACCCGATGGTACCCAACCCTCAGGTACGGCACCGACCCCGGTCGCGACCGTCACCACCGTGCCTCCGAGTACCGTGCCCGCGAGTACCAGGCCCGCGGGCGTTGTCCCAGTTGTCACCGTACCCATCGGTACCGTACCCACTGGTTTGGCTGGGGTGGGCATCGGTGAGGGACCTGCGGCCAAGGCGGCAACCGGCGAACAAGCGTCTCCGGTTCCGGTCAACGGTTCGGACGCCTCGGGGACCGCTTGGGGCCGGTGGACGCTGGCGTTGCTGGCGGTGGCTGCGGCCGCCATGGTCTGGTGGCGGGGGCTGCTCCGCCGCACCCGCGGCCGGACCTGAGCCAGCGCGTCACCCTCAGGCCAGCTCTGCGACCTGGCGGGGTCGGTAGATGGCGGTGTGGCGAATCACGGCGGCCGGCGCATCGTTGGCCGTGACCAGCAGGTCCAGCTCGCAGAAGCGGTGGCCCTTCTTTTCGTATTCGGCGGCCACCGTGCCCCGGGTCTCCACCAGGGCCCCGTCAGGGATGAGCCCGAGGTTGGTGACCGCGGATCCGACGTGCATCCACGGCCCCAGCACCACGTTCTCGGACAAGATCCAGTTGCCGGTGCGGGCCACCCATCCGGGATGGGCCACCCCCAGCTCGCGGTAGATGGGCAGGGTCTCACGCACGTCATCGAGATATTGGCGGTGCTTGTCGGCGTGGAAATGGGCGCTCCAGGTTCCCAGTACCGTACCCACCGGTAGGGACTGGGGGGCGGCCGGCGGGCGGGCATCACGGGGTGGCTTCTCGGCCCGGGGGTAGTCGGTGAGGTCCACGATGGGCGACGGGTCCATGCTGGCCCGGCCTTCTGACACCACCTCACCACCGGGGTTGCGCAGGGCCAGGTTCTCGCCGTCCCATTCCACGCTGACCAGCTCGCCGTCATAGGTGGGACGGCCGAAACGGGCGGTCATAGTGCCGGACTCCAAGAACTGCCGACCCCACTGTTGGGTCGGGCCCCACGACAGGTAGGCGTACACATCGACACCAGGAACCAGGCCTCCGGTGAACCCGAAACGCTGGGCCACTTCGTCATCGTGGATCTTGTTCTCCGAGTCCTGGGCGGTGTTGAAGGCCACGAGCCGATGGGTCGCCGTCGTCATAGCGGTGCACGCTAACCGACACCCCGCGGCGCCGCAGGATGTCCGGGATGCGCTGGTTCACCCCACGATGGCCGCCAGGGCGCTGGCCAAAGCGGTCGCCACCAGCAGTGCCAGCACGACGCGCCGGAACGCCGCCGCCGGCAGTCGCCGCGCTATCCGGGCACCGATGGCGCCGCCCACCAGCAGGGCCGGAACCCCGATGGCAGCGTGCATCAAGGTCTCCTCGTGATAGCGGCCGGCCCGGGCCAGCAGGGCGTTGGCCATCAGGCTGCTGGCGAAGAACAGGGCCGAGATCGTGCCCCGGAACTCGTCGGGTTCGAGGTCGCGGGCCTGCAACGCCACCACCAGGGGCGGGCCGTTGGTGCTGAGGGACGTGTTGAGCAGGCCACTGGTGAAACCGGCAGCCAAGTCGAAGCCCCGGCTCGAGCCCCGCAAACGCCAGCCCGAGGCCAGCAGCGCGGCAAAGGCGACCACCACCACCGCCAGCAGCAGTCGGAGCGGCCTCTCAGCGATGACCACCAGCAGGTACAAACCGAGGGGCATGCCGGCAGCCGCGGCCACCAGCAACGTCCACAGCAGGTCCCAGCGCACGGCGTGGCGGTGACGGGCCAGGAGCGATCCCGAAGCCACCGTGCCTACCAGCGTGGAAACGGCCACCGCATCCTTGGGATCCACGATGAAACTCAACAACGGCATGGCCAGCAGGGCGAAGCCGAACCCGGAGATGCCCTGCACCACCGCCGCCGCCAGAAACACCCCGGCCAACGCGATCCCAACCCCGGCACTCACCCCCCGCTGCTGTCAGAGCACGCCCGCCGCAGCGCCTCTCGTCCCACCTGGCAGATGGCGGTGGGGGCGGGGCGGCGGTGCAGCGGCGAGGACGGTGGGGTGGGGCGGGACATCGGCGTTACTCCGGTGACGAAATGGCGGCCCCCATTCGATCAGCTAGGCCCGCCGTAGCCGGCAACGGTTCAGCACGCCATGAGGCAGTCGTGGTCGCCGACGGCAGAAGCGCACTCTCCATTCGGCCAACGGCGCCATGACGGGTGACTGCGGGGTGCAGCCCGGCGACTGCCGCGGGCCGGCCATGGCGACTTCATCATCGCTTGCCGGTGACCCGTGAGTCGGGGGGCCTTGACCAGGACCGTGCGGCGGCTGCCCGGGGCCGGCTTTGGCGACTTCTTCACCACTGGCCCGGTGACCGCTGGAGCAAAGCGCCCTTGACCAGGACCGTTGCGACAAGCGACGGACGGACAGCAGGCGGAGCGGTCAGGAACCGCCAAACTCAACGCACCGCACCTTGACGACGCCTTTGTTCGACCAGGTGCTGATGGATCGCCCCACACGGTGGACCTTGGCGAGAAAGCCTCCGCCGGGGTTTCGTCACCGGAGAAAGGCAAAAGGGCATTCGCGGCCACCGTGTGCGGTCTCGATGACGAAATGCAGCACGGTGAGTGGTGGCTGGGTGCCCTCTGCGCAACACCGGGAGGGGTCTGGAAGAATGCCGCGGTGACCGCAGGGACTGAGACGCAAGGGACAACTGGGGGCGGCCAGGGGTCGGGGATGAGCGGCATCTGCGCCGACCTCGCCGCTGAGCAGCAGGCCCTCGATGACATCGTGGCGGACCTCGATGACGCTGGGTGGGCCACCGCGACCGTGGCTGAGGGGTGGGACATCCGGGCCAACATCGTGCACATCGTGCAGGCCGACCAGGCCGGCTACCTGGCCGCGGCCGAACCGGAACGTTTCGAAGCGGCCAAAGACGCGGTCATGAAAGGTGGTCTCGACGCCTTCGGCGCAGCCGCCGGCTTCAACGGGCCCGAGGTGTTGACCTGGTGGCGTGAAACCCGGGCCCGGATGCTGGCCACCTTCGAGCCGCTGGGCCCCAAGGATCGCATCCCCTGGTTCGGCCCCTCCATGAGCGCCCTGAGCTTCGCCACCGCCCGCCTCATGGAGACCTGGGCCCACGGACAGGACGTGGCGGCAGCGCTGGGCCGGCCCATCCCCCCAAGCGACCGGTTGCGTCATGTGGCCCACATCGGGATCACCACCCGCGGCTGGTCCTACGCCAACCGGGGCCGACCGGTGCCCGAGACCCCGGTCCGGGTCGAGCTGGCGGCCCCCTCCGGCGCCACCTGGACCTGGGGGCCGCAAGACGCCACCGAGCTGGTCACCGGCAGCGCTTTGGATTTCTGCCTCGTGGTCACCCAGCGCAAACCGCTCGCAGCCACCGCGTTGCACACCACCGGGCCCGCGGCGGCGGAGTGGATGAGCCTGGCCCAGGCCTTCGCCGGGCCGCCCACCATCACCGCCGGAACCCGGGCCTGACCGATCCGCTGGCGCGACCCGCTGCTAACCGAGCTAGCCGAGAGGGCCGTACACCGACCCGGGGTTGAACCGCACGTACCCACCGGTTGAGAGCGCAGCTGCGGCCTGGATCTGGGCGGTGACCTCGGCCGGGCCATAGTCCACGCCACCCGGGCCATCCACGCTGTGGTCCTGCACCCACGGCATCAGCACCGCCGCGGTGCCGACCAACTGGGCCTGAAACGGGGCGATCATGCAGGTCTCGGCCTCGGCCGAGCGGGCGGGGGCTGCTATCGCGCACTCCCCCACCGTCAAAGCGGAGAGGAAAACCCGAGGGGCGATGACGTCGACGACCGCCGCGATGCGGTCCACCGGTTGACCCACGTTCTCGGGGCGGGTGGCCGCCGCCCCCGCCAGGCTGGCCCCGTGGTACACGCCGAGGGGGCGGAGCTTGGCCCGGGCCTGACCGAGGAACTCCACCATCATGTCCCCGGTGGTGCGCCCCGTTCCGGTGAGACCGGGCACCACCATGTCCTCGGGATCGCCCTCGGGACGGCCCAACCCGTCCCACAGGATCTCGTCGATGCCGGCGCCGGCGGCTTCGGCGGCCAACGCCAGGTTGTAGTCCCGGACCGGCTGCTGGACGTAGTTCGCTATCCCGCCGAGGGCGTCCAATGGCGCGCCCGTGCGGTCCTGCACCACCCAGTCGGGCCGTCCGTTGCGCCAGGCCCATTGCGCCAGTCGGGGATCGGTGAAGGCCACGATCCGGCCGATGATCCGGGCCCCGTGACCGTGCAGCTCCGCAACGGCATCGTCCAACGACGGCGCCGTCGGGCTCGAGGCACCGATGTCAAGGGCCAAGCCCACCCCGCTGCGAAACGTGAGGGCGCCGGTTTCGTCCTTGAGATCCAGCACCACGGTGTCGATCTCGCCTCGATCCAGCAGCTGCAGGGCCAAGGATCGCACGGTCGGATTGGCCCAACCCGACCGGGACAGGTGCACCGCCCGGGACCCGCCGGGACGCACCACCGGCAACGTCAGAGCCTGGCGGGTCTCGTTCCCGGCAGCATCGGTGGCCACCACCTCAACCGCATCGCTCGGCGGACGGGCAAAGGTCAGCGTGAAGCGCGCCGTGGCGCCGGTCACGGCCCCCACTTCCACCTCGAAGGGCGTATCGGAGCTGTCCACGATGCCGAGCCTCACCCCTGGCTCCACGGTGCCGGTCAGCGTGACGGGCCCGCCCAGCTCCACCGAGGGCGGAGGCGGGTCCAGAGTCAGGGCCGGGGCGGTGTCATCGATGGCCACGGTCCAGCGACGGCTGCTGGAACCGAAGGGCAAGCTTCGATCGATGGTCACCGCCAGCTCGTAGACCCCTTGTGGCAGCCCCGACGGCACCCACACCTCCACCGTGGACCCGCTCCGTTCGACCCGTTCGAGCGTCACCCCTGACAGCGAGGCGCTGGCCGAGGCGCCGCCGCGGACCTCGAAGCGCAAGGGTTCCAGCCCCGCCTCCGCTGACCGAAAGGCCAACGTTCCCGCCGGGGCAGAGGACTGCAGCTGCACCATGGTGGCGCGCCATCCCACTGCGGCCGCCGCCACGGTCATCGTGACCAGCACGGCGACCGTCAGCTTGGACCACACCAACCGTCGGACCTGACGCCAGCGGGCCCGGGAACCTCGCCGACCAGCGTCCTCCAACGAACGCGCCGCCGTGGCCGCCGAACCATGGCGGAGCGCACCCAACGTCGGGCGGGCCGTCAACCGAACCGCACCGCGGGCCGGCGCCGGAGTCCGACCGGCAATGCGTCTGCCACCGCCGGCTTGTGACGCTGCCCTGCCACGCCCGCTGGTGCTCGCACTGCCCATCCGCGATGCGGCCACGCGCGCTCCCGTCCGTTCGATGCCGGCGGAGCCTAACCCGACCGGGCCTCCGCACCCTGCTCACCTGCGGTCCGGCGGCCGCGTGCCATGGGCCGTAAGCTGGCCCGATGCGGGTGTGGATCGATCAGGACCTTTGCACCGGCGACGGGATCTGCACCGACCATTGCCCGGAGGTGTTCGTCATCCTCGAGGATGGGATCGCGTACGTCCGGGAGCTGGGGGTGGCGCTCAACGACCCCGGCGGGGCCCGCTGTCTGGCGCAGGTCCCCACCCGGTTCGAACAGATCGTGGTGGAAAGCTCAATGCAGTGTCCCGGCGAATGCATCTTCGTGGAGGATGATCCGCTGCCGTTGCTGGCGGCGCACGCCGGGGCAGCCGCGGACCGGGAAAGCTGAGCGCATTGGCGCCGGCCTCTCCGGCTGGACTCGTGAGCGGCCCCCGCCTGGGCCCCTACCCGGTCATCCTGCCCAAACTGGGTGATCCCCGTCTGGTGCAGTCGGCGGTGCTGCTGAGCGTGCAGGTCCTGGGCCAAACCGTGCTCGGCTTTGCGCTGACGGTGCCGCAGATCCTGGTCAGCCTGGCCACGGGGGCGGTGATGGAACTGTCAGTGACGTTCTACCGCCGGCGGATCATCATGTGGCCGGCCAGCGCCCTGTTGACCGGCAACGGGGTGGCGTTGCTGTTGCGCCATCCTGGCACGGGCCCCGATCAGCCCTGGTCTTTTCGGGGCTTGGGCCTGTTCGCCGGGGTGGCGGCGTTATCCATGCTCAGCAAGTACCTCATCCGTTGGCGGGGTCGGCATCTGTTCAACCCGTCCAACGCGGGATTGCTGGTGGCGTTGGTGGTGTTGGGCTCCAGTCGGGCGGACATACAGGCGTTGTACTGGGGCCGATGGCGGCCCTCATTGGCGGGGGCGGTGGCGTTGATCGTGGTGGGGGCGGTGGTGGTCACCCGCCGAGCCGGGGTCAGCCGGATCGCCGTGGCCTACCTGGCAGGCCTGGGCGCCGGCTTGGCGGTGCTGGGCTCGAGCGAGCACTGCATCGCTGCATCCTGGCACCCCGTTCCGCTGTGCGACTGGGAGTTGTGGTGGCGGGTGATGTCCTCACCGGAGACGTTGATCTTCGCCGCGTTCATGGTCACCGATCCCAAGACGACGCCCAGCGGGCCAGGGGCGCAGATCGGCTTCGGGGCGTTCACCGGGCTGGGCTCGGTGCTGTTGGCGGCGCCGGGCCACACCGAGTTCGGGACCAAGGTGGCGCTGCTGGGGAGCCTGGCGCTGGCCTGCGCGCTGCTGGCGGTGGCCCGAGCCCTGCCGGTAACCGCCCAGTCCCGGGCCTCCGGCTTCTTGCCGAACTGGCGCACGACGACAGGTCATGGCGGATGGTGGCTGCTCGGCGTTGGCACGTCCAGCGGTGGGATTGCCTGTGCGCTGATCCTGTTGGCGGGTCTGCCGGCTCGGTCCGTCACCCTGGCTGCGGATGAGCCAACCACGCTCGATCCGGGAGACCCCGCAGATCCAGCAGATCTGGATCCCGCCCCGCCGGCCCGGGCGCCCTCACGGCCACCAACGCGCGCTGAGCCTGATGCCCGCCGGACTCCGCTGCCGCCTTGGCCAGCGGGCATCGAGGCGCCGAGCATCGTCATCGAACCCGCGGTGGCGGCGTGGGCTCCGTGGTTCGGGAAGGCTGACGCCGACGCGCGGTCACGTGCGTTGGTTCGGGACCTCGAAGCTCGTCGCCGCCGCGCTGGGGACGCCGAACCGGGCTATGTCGAGGTGGTGGTGCTGATGGTCCGGGAGCCCGGCTCGGCCCAGGCGGCCCCCGAGATCGGCTTCCGGCTGCGGCGCCGTCAGCCCGACGGGACCGAACGGACCGACCTGTTTCGGCTGGCCTCGCGGGGTTCGACCTTCGTCGTCGCCGGCGACGCCGAGGCCTGGCCCGGTTGACCTTGTCCCCGGCCCGCCCTACCGGGTTCACGACCAGCGGGTTCACGGCCGTGCCAGTTCGGTGCGTGGCGGATCACCGCCCACCGGCCGAACAGCGCCGCACCCAAGGCACCGACGCCGCCGACCGCCACCCCCACCCGGGCACCGGCGAACTCGCACACGGCCCCCAGGATCGGCCCGCCGATGGGGGTGCTGCCCAGAAACACCATCGACTGCAACGCCAGCACCCGGCCCCGCATGTCCGCCCCGGCCTCGGTCTGCACCAGCGCGGTCGACGCGGTCATGAAGGCCACACTGCTGGCGCCCAGCACCATGGCCAACGGAAACGCCACCCACCAGCCCGGCGAGGCGGCCGAGCGCGGTCATCGACACCCCGAAGGCCAACGCCCCCCAAAGAACGTGACGTAACGTGACCCGCTGGCGTCGGGCCGTGCCCAACGCGCCCATCAGGGAGCCGATGCTGAGCACGGAGTACAGCAGCGTGAACATGCGCGGGTCCCCGCCCAGGCTACGGGTGGCGAACAACGGCAGCACCACCTGGAAGTTGAACGCCAGGGTGCCGATCATGGTCATCATGGCCAACGGGATCCACAGTTCGGGGACGGACACCACGTAGCGCAGCCCCTGGCGGATCTGCCCTTTGGCCCGGATGGCGGGGTGGGCGGCACGCAGCTCGGCCGGGCGCATCAGGAACAGCGCCGCCAGCACCGCCAGGTAGCTGGTGCCGTCCACAACGAAACACCAGCCATACCCAACGGTATCGACCAGGATGCCGGCCAGGGCCGGGCCCACCACCCGGGCCGAGGTCATGAGCGCGCTATTGAGGCTGACGGCGTTGTTGACCAACCGTTTTGGCACCATCTCGACCACAAAGGAGCGCCGGGCGGGACTGTCGAAGGCGGTGGCGAACCCTCCGCCCAGGGCCACCGCGTACAGCGCCCACAGCGGCGGCCGGTCCATGAAGGCCAACGTCGCCAGCACGATGGACTGGATCATGGCCGTGCTCTGGATGATCAGCAGCAGCCGACGTTTGTCGGAGCGGTCCGCCACCAGACCGGCCCAGGCCCCGATCAGCAGCACCGGCAGGAACTGGCAAGCCACCAGTAGACCCACCGCCACGCCGTTGCCGGTCAGATGCAACACCAGCAGGGTCTGGCCCACCATCCGCAGCCAGTTCCCCACCTGGGACACGAACTGACCGATGAAGAACAACCGGAAGTTCCGCACCGCCAGCGAGGCGAACGTGCCCGGTTGGGATCCCCGCCCCGACCGACCGCCCGCGCCATCGGGATTCTCCGCCCCGGCCCGACCCTCGCCGGCCGCCCCCTCAGCGGTCACCGTGGGGGCTGCATGGCCCGCCAGACCCGCTCGGGGCTGTAAGGGAGATCGAGGTGGATGACGGCGTACGGGCTGAGGGCGTCGAGCACCGCGCTCTGCAACGCCGGGGTGGCCACCACCGTGCCCGACTCGCCCACGCCCTTCACGCCGAGGGGGTTCCACGGTGTGGGGGTTTCCATCTCGTAGGTGTCGAAGCTGGGCGTCTCAGCGGCGGAGATCACCGGATAATCGGCGAAGCTGGCTGTGCGGGGAGTGCCGTTGGGGTCATAGACCATCTCCTCCAGCAATGCCGCCCCCACCGCCAGGCCCAACCCGCCGTGGACCTGCCCCTCCGCCAGCAGCGGGTTCAGCAGGGTGCCAGCGTCATCCACGCTGACCAGCTGGCGGGCGGTGACGGCGCCGGTCTCCGTGTCCAGCTCGACCACCGCCACGCAGGATCCGAAGGCGTAGGTCCCCGATCCGCCGGCCGGTTTGAACGCGAAATCGGCCTCGAAGGCGCCGAGGTCGGCCCATTGGCGGTACCGGGCGGGCGTGCCGGCAACGTGGAAATGGGCGGTGGCGGGGTCGAACACCACGTCGTCGGGGTTGGCCTCCAGCAGCTCGGCGGCGCGTTCCCGGGCCTGGTCGATGACCGCCCGGGCCGCGCCGTGCGCCGCCGAACCGCCCAGCTGCGCCGAGCGCGAACCGATCGTGCCGCCACCGTAGGGGGACAGGTCGGTGTCGCTGTGCAGCACCGTCACCCGATCGGGATTCACGCCCAACTCGTTGGCCACCACGCTGGCGAAGGTGGTTTCGTGGCCCTGCCCGTGGGGTGAGGTACCCACGATCACGGTGACCGAACCATCCTCGGCCATGGTGAGCGACGCCGTCTCGCCCTCGCCCCCGCCGGTGACCTCCACCGTGCAGCTGACCCCGATGCCCAGCTGCCGGAGGTCACCGTCGGCGCGGCGACGGGCCTGTTCGGCGCGCAGGGCGCCGTAGTCAGCGGCGTCGGCGGCGCGCTGCAGGGATTCACCGTAACGACCGCTGTCGTAGGTGGAGCCGATGGCGGTGGTGTAGGGAAAGGCACCCGGGGCCACCACGTTGCGCAGCCGGACCTCGAGGGGGTCCAGGGCAATGGCGGCGGCGAAACGGTCCATGGCCCGTTCGATGTCACCGGCGGCCTCAGGTCGGCCCGCACCCCGGAAGGCCACCGTAGGGGTCGTGTTGGTGACCACCGATGTGCCCTGCACCCGGGCGTGGGCGATGGTGTACACCCCGGTGCCGGAGTTTCTTAGGTTGGTGGTGACGTTGGTGCCCATGGCGGGGTAGGCCCCCGAGTCCTGCAGGGCGTCCACCTCGTAGGCCACCACGGTGCCGTCGCGCCGGCCGCCGATGCGGACCCGGTGCCGTGACGCCCGCCCGTGACCCATGGCCACCATGGCCTCGCTGCGGGTTTCGCACCAGCGAATGGGGCGGCCCAGTACCCGGGCGGCGAAGGTGGCCACCACATCTTCGGGGTAGCAGCCATACCCGCCCTTAGCGCCGAACCCGCCACCCACGTCGGGGGCGATGGCCCGCACCGTGCCCGGCTCAAGGCCCATGGAGCATTCGATGACGTACTTGGCACCGGCGGGCCGCTGCGAGCAGACCCACACCGTGGCCCGCCCGTCCGGACCCCAGGCCACAGCTCCGGCTCGGGGCTCGATGGGGCTGGGGGCCAGACGGGGATGGCGCAGGTCGAACTCCACCACCACCTCGCAGGCGGCGAACGGGTCCTGCTCGAACGCCTTGCCGGCCCACTGCAGGGAAATGTTGGTGTCCGCCGCTGGGTGCAGCAGCAGCTCACCATCACGGGAGCGGTCCAGGTCGGTCAGCGCCGGCAGCGGCTGATAGTCCACCACCACTCCCTCGACCGCGTCCGCCGCGACATACCGATCGGTAGCCACCACCATGGCCACCGGCTCACCCACGAAACGGACCACACCGTCCGCCAGCATCGGGCGCACCATGGCCTTGTTCATCATGGGCAACCGGGGCGGCAACGGCCACAGGTCCAAGTCGGCGGCGGTGAACACGCCGAGCACCCCGTCCATGGCCAGCGCGGCACTGGTGTCCACCCCGACGATGGTGGCGTGGGCTTCGGTGGAACGCACGAAGGTGGCGTGCACCGCCCCCTCGAGCAGCGGGTGACGCAACCCGTCGATGAAGCTGCCCTGCCCCCGCAGCAGCGGGCCGTCCTCACGCCGCAACACGACACCGCGTTCCGTACTCACCGGTATCGAACCTCCAGGCATAGTGTCACAGGGTTTGATGTCACAGGTTTGATGTCACAGGTCGTCAGTCATACTGATCGGTATCCCGTGAGAGCTCAGTGCGGGTAGCGGGGATCGTTGTCCCAGATGGATTCGCCGAGGGTCACCGCGATGTGGGTGGCGGACCCGCCTTCACGTGCCCCGTGACGATGCTTGGCACCGGGGTGCACGTGCACGATGTCACCGGCGTCGCAGGGCTGCTCCTCACCGCCGTCCTCTTGGACCATGCCCTGGCCGGCCACGAAGTACAGCACCTGGCTGCCGGTGTGCAGGTGCCAGTGGGTGCGGCCACCGTCGTGGAAGTGCACCCGATTCTGACGAACGCCGTGGGCCGTGTCCTCCAGGATGGCTTCCATCTCCACGTGACCGTCGAACCACTCCGCCGGGGCGTTCCGCCTGGTCCCGCCCCGCCGTTCGATGTTGCTCATGTGATCCACTCCTCCGGTTAGGCACTGGTACTTGCTGGGCGCCGGGCTTGCTGGGCGCCGGCACGCTACTGCGGGGACCGTCAGTGGTGGGCGCACTCGGTGGCGGCCAGCTTGATGCGCCCCAATTCCAGTTCAACGTGGGGGGCCAGCGCACCGAGCTCGCACAACCGCCCCAACGCCACCACGACCTTCACGTCATGGGTCTCCCCGCTGTGCACCGCCGCCGTCACCAACTGGTCCCGGGTGCGGACGGGTTGGCGAAGCTCCGCCACCGTCTCCGGCTCCAAGATGGCGACCAACGCTCCCGCGGTCCCCAGTGCCACGCCGTAAGCACCCCACCACTGGCGCAGGTCGAGGTCCCGGATCGGCCGGTGGGGTTCCAGTGATCCCTCAACGGCCTGCTGCAGTTCGCACAGGGCCTGCAGGCCGGTGACGGTGTGCACCGCCACGAACGAGGACGGGTTGCGCCGCAGCAGTCCGGTTGCGGCGGCCACCATCGTGGCGATGGTCAACGGGGCGTCGCCCGCCAACAGCTCCCCGGCCTCCGAGGTCCCCGCGGCCAGGTTCATCTGGTCAAACACGGTGCTGCCTACGAGCTCCTCGGCGGTCGGCAAAGATCGCCTCAGGGGCGTGTCGTAATCGGTTGGTTCGGTTCGCCGGATCCGGCCGGGCCGAACCAGCACCTGGCGCCGGCAGCGGAGGTAGGCCAGGCCCCGTGCCACCTCACCCGGCCGCTCACGCCACAGGCCGTACCCCAGCCTTATCAAGCCGTGAAAGGCGGCACCGGCCAGCCCCGCCGCCAACGGCTCGATGGCCGACAAGGCGGCGGCACGGGTGGGGGCATCCTCGCTCGACAACCGCCGGGCCGGCCCCCGATAGTGCTCCACCGCCCAGCGATAGAACGGCGGGTCCACCAGGCCGACGACGTATGCCTCGGCCAAGCGGGCGGTGATGCGGGCCTCGATGACCTCCGGAGGGGCGCCGGCCAGTTCCAACGCCGCCACCTCGAGCGGCAGGTGGAACGTGAGGGCGCCGGTAGTTTCGGGGGGCAGCTCCTCGATGGCCTCCAGCGGCAGTGTCATCGAGGTCACGGGCTAGCACACCGACGCCACCTCACGGAGCCGACCAGCATCATGCCCGCCCAAACCGACCCGCCCGCCCAAAACCGACCCGCCCCACACCGGCTCGGGCCTGGCACGCCCTGGCGGCGGCCAGCCCGATCCGAGCCGTTTGACGCCGCACCCGCCGGGCACACCGCAGCCCGAGCCGGAGGCCGACCTGGCCCGTTCCGGCCTCCGCCTGCGCGCCGCGGGGCCGGCGGTGGCAGCGTTGTGCAACGTTGGTCCGGACCGGCTGGTCGAGCGGATCGAGGATCCCGAACGGCCGTTCGAGGACCGGCTGGCGGCGGCCACGCTGCTGGCTTTGGTCGGGGACCCGCGGGTCCAGACCCGCCAACCGGACATGGTCGCGCTGCCGGCCTCCACCGTGCGGATCGGGCTGGCGCCGCAGGACGTGGACCTGGTCGTGGCCCGCTGGGCCCACCTGGGCTTGGAGCCGGCCTGGATCCGAAAGGAAACACCCGCCCACGACGTGGCCCTCTCCCCCTTCCGAATCGGCCGCTATCCGGTCACCAACGGCGAATACCTGGATCATGTGCTGGCGGTGCCACGAGCACCCCGGCCCAGCTGTTGGCCCCAGGGCAGCTTCCCGTGGGCGCTGTCGAACCATCCGGTGTTCTCGCTGCCCGCGGCCGCCGCTGACGGGTACGCCGCCTGGCTGGCCACCGTCACCGGCCGCGCCTTCCGGCTACCCACGGAGGCTGAATGGGAGTACGCCGCCAGCGGGGGCGACGGCCGCGAGTTCCCCTGGGGAGAGGGCTGGGACCCGCTGCGAGCCAACACCGCGGAGGCCGGCCCGCTGGCCAGCACCCCGGTCGGGCTGTATCCCTCGGGCCGGTCTCCGGCAGGCCTTTGTGACGTGGCCGGCAACGTAGAGGAATACGTGGCCGACCGCTACCGGCCCTACCCGGGAGCCCCGCCGGTCCATGATGACTTGGTGGACGCGCACGGAGCTGACTACCGGGTGGCCCGGGGCGGAAGCTACGCCCGTTACGGGGACCTTGCTCGTTGCCGGCGCCGCCACGGCTGGTTCCCGGCGGACCACTACGCCGTTGGCTTCCGCCTGGCCGAGGACATCTGACCGAACCGCGACCAGCAGATTTCCTGCGTAGTGGCCTGCGACGTTACGTTGCCTGACCAGGTTCGGGGAGGACGTCGTCATGAGCGAGAGCAGCAGCAGCGACAACATCACACCAGCGGCCAGCGCCACCGTGGCGGTCATCGGGGGTGGCGCCGCAGGGTTGACGGCCGCGTTGTTCCTGGCTCGCGCCGGCCTGAAAGTTCACCTGTTCGACCAGGACCGCTCCATCCTCAAACGGGCACGGCTCCAGAACCTTCCGGGCCAGGAGGACTACGAGGGCCGAGACCTGCTGGCGTCGTTGCGGGCCAAGATCGATGGGGCCGGCGTGCAGCGTCATGACGGTCGGGTCGAGGACGTGGTCCCGACCGGTTCAACGCCGCCGAGCTTCGCCGTGAGCTCCGGCGGCAGCGCCCTGCAGGCCGATTTCGTGGTGGTCGCCACCGGGCAGGGCAACCTGCGCCTGGGTTCGCTGCCGCTGGAGACCACCACGGCCCGCCAGCCCTTCGTCAAGACCAACGTCGTCACGGACCGCTGGGGAGCAGCGTCGGTGCCGGGGGTGTACGCCGCCGGGGTGGTGGCCGGCTGGCCGTCCCAGGCAGTGGTGTGCGCCGGGAGCGGGGCCAATGTGGCCATCGAGATCGCCTCCGCGGTGCGGGGGGATTTCTGGGTCGATCACGACGATTCACGTCTGCCCACCGACACCGAGTGACCAACGTCGGAACCCGGCATGATCCGTCCACCCACGCCAAGTGAGGGCGTGACGTGACCGCTCCCGCCGCCGTCGTGGTCATCCCGTGCCACAACGAGGCCGACTACCTTCAGCCGGTCATCACCGCGCTGGGGGCTCAGCTTCCGGAACTGCCCCACTGGCGGACAGTGCTGGTGGAGGATTCCTCCAACGACGACACGGCCCGTTTGGTGGACGCGGCCGCCGCCCACCCACAGCTCCGTGCCCACCACGTTCGGCTCGGGAGCCCGGGCGCGGCCCGTAGCGCCGGCATCGCTCTGGCCACCGGCCACGTCGCCGGCCCCCCGATCGAGTGGGTCATCACCACCGACGCCGACGTCACCCTGCCCGCCGACTGGCTGAGCCGATGGGCCACGGCCCTGGAAGCAGCCCAGCCCGATGAAGCCATCGGTGCCCTCAACGGTGAGGAAGATCAGGCCCACCTGTTGGCGCCGTTCCCTCGGGCGGCACAGCTCAGCGACGCGTTCGGGGCCGTGGCCGGACGGGCCGAGGAACTGCTGGGGGTCACCAACCTCAACGGTGTCAACCACGCGGTGCGCCTCCGCGCCTACCAGACGTGCGGCCCCTACCTGCAGCCCCAAGCGCCCGGCCCCCACGGGATGGAGCAGCTCGCCGGTGAGGACTGGGACCTCGGCCTGCGGTTGCGCCTGGCCGGCTATCGCATCGACCCTGTGGCGATACGGGTGGCGGACCGGGGACGACGACTGCTGGCGGATCTGGTGGCCTACCTCGACGGATCGGCCTACGAGGGCCCCTTCCGCCGGGTGCTGGCCTCCGGGCCCGCCACCGACCTGACCGCCGAGCAGCTCCGGTCCCTGTGGCCCGGGGCCCAACGGCGGGCGCTGCTGCACTTCTACGCCAAGCCGCTGTTGGCCCAACCCGACCTGCTCCGGGGCGACATCGGCTTGAGCGCGCCCACCGTGGCCCGACTGCAGACGTGGATGGCGCGGTGGCCGTCGCCGACCTTCTCCGAATCCCGCAACGGATTCCTCTACGGGCGGTTGGCCCACTTCACCGACACGTTCGCCGCGCTGTTGCTGAGTGAGCTGGGCCTTTCCAGCAGCCCGCCATGGCCGGCTGCGAGCGGATCATCACTCAGCGGATCATCAGTCGGCGGATCGATCGTGACCCACCGCTCCCCCATCACCTGCGTCGAACACCACGCAGCCTCGGGTCGGCTGTTCACCGGCGGTTACGACGGCCGGGTGGTGGGCTGGGCCGGGCGCGGCGAAACAGGGCACGGCGCCGGTGTCGCCCTCGCCGAACCGGCTGGCGCGGCCACACCAGCTGGAGCAACGCGTTGGACCGTGCAGCTCGATGACCTGGTCAACGACGTGCGATTGTCCCCCGACGGCACCAGGCTGGCGGTCGCGGTGGCCGACGGGACGGTGGTCGTGCTCGATCCCGCCGATGGACGCCACCAGCTGGTGCTGGGACCGCACGGGGACGACGTCAACGTGGTCAGGTGGTTTCCCGACGGGACGGGCCTGGTCTGTGTCATGGACCATCTCGATCCGGTAGTGCGGTTGTGGCACGGCAAGGACGGCAGGTGGGAGTCCCGCCAGCTGATCGGCCATTCCAGCGGCGTGTTCGGGGCCGCCGTGGATCCCCGGGGACGCCGATTGGCCACCGCCGCGGAGGACGGCACGGCCCGGATCTGGGATTTGGACAGCCTGCGCGCACTCTCGGTGCTGCAACACCCCGGCGATCCCGAAGCCATCGACTGGTCACCCGACGGCCGCCTGATCGCCACCGGCTGCGACGACAAGGTGTGCCGGCTGTGGGACCCCGAGGCGGGCACCGTGGTCCGGGAGTTGCGTGACGCCGGCGCCGCGGTTCGCTTCGTGCGGTTCTCCGCGGATGGCTCCCACCTGCTGGTCGGGGCGTATGACGCCACCCTGCGCCAGTACGACACCGCCACCTGGCAGGTGCAGGCCGAGCATCGTCACCCATTGCAGTGGGAGCGGGCGGCCACCTTCGCCGGGGACGCCGTGGTTGTGGCCAGCTTCGGCGGCAACCCCATCGTGCATCCCGGTGCCACCGTGGTCTCCGGCAGGGGTGAGGCGCCCATCGTGTCACCAACGTTCGGGATCAACGCCATGGCCAGGGCCGGCGTCTGTCTGGCCTTGGGACGGGACGACGGATCGGTGCTCCGGCTGGCCTCCGACGCCTCGCCCGCCGAGCTGAGACCACCGGTCGAGAGGGTGCAGGCCAACGCTCATGTCAGCAACGCTCACGCTGCCAGCAACGCTCACGCCAGCAACGCTCACGCCAGCAACGCTCACGCCAGCATTGTGAACTGCGTGGCGTTCTCCCCGGATGGCACCCTGTTGGCCAGCGGTGATTATCGGGGCACGATCCGCATCGCCTCGCACAACCACGCCGAAGGGTCCTCGGGTGTGGTCCAGGCCTACACCGGCGGCGGGCCCATCAACTCGCTGGTGTGGGATCCCCACGGCGGCTCGTTGTTCTCCGCCGGCTACGACGGCGTGGTGCGGCAATGGTCCCCCGACGGCGCGGCCCTGGCGGCGTGGCCGGCCCATCACGGCCCGGTGAAGTCGCTGACCTTCTCCGTGCCGACCGGGCTGCTGGTGGCCGGCTCCTCCGACGGCACACTCTCCGCCTGGGTCCCACCCCCGCCACCACCCCTCGGCGAACGTTGGCAGCACGTCGAACCAGCTTGGCGGGCCGCCCACCCGGAACTGGTGTTGGTCAATGCCGTGGCCGCAGATGCGGTCGGCGTTGTGGTCTCCGCCTCCCGTGACCTGCTGGTGCGCCGCTGGGACGCCAGCACCGGGGATCTCCTGGAGGTGCTGCCACGGGCCCATCGCAAGTCGGTCAAGGCCGTCGCCACCAGCGCCGAGGGCGACTGGTTGGTGTCAGGCTCCTACGACGGCACCGCCGTCTTGTGGCAACGTCACCGCGACGGGTGGCGCTGGGTGCGACTGGTCCATCACGGGCCGCCAGGGGTGCCAGCGGTGGCCCTGGGACCGCCAGCGGGGGACGGCGCACCGCAGTGGGTGGACACCGCCGGCTGGGACGGTTCAGTGGCCCGCTGGTCGCCCCGGGGTACCCTGGTGGCCGTGCTGCACGCACCGCAGCGGCGCTGACCCGTTCCGGTCAACATCGGTCGCACCGCTAGGCTGGCTGTCCAAGCGCGCCTGAACCCGCTCGTCGTCGCCCCATTCTGCGCCCGGCGGGTCGTGGTGCTCCTGACCACTCACACGTCCACCGGGCCGCGCTCTATGGCTGCCGCCCCCTGAAGCAGGAAAGAGGCGATCCGCATGGCCAAGGGTCGAGAGAGCTTCGAAAAGCGCCGGTTGCAGAAGGTTCGTCAGGAGAAGCAGGCCGAGAAGCGGGATCGTCGCTCCGAGCAACGCCCCGAGGACGGCGCGGAGGCGGTTGATGAGACCGTCTTGATGGAGCAGTTCCGCATGATCAGCGAGCAGCGTTCCGCCGGCGCCCTCACCGAAGAGGATTACGAGGCTCAGCGCCGAGAGATCTTCGTGGCCCTCGGCCTCGAAGCGGCCGAGGCCTGATCGCCGGCCTGGGTTCCGCTGCCGCCGAGCCCCGGCTCAATACCAGAGCCGCTTGTCCACCACCTGCAGCAAGGGCTCACCCGCCAGAAATCGTCGGACGTTTTCGGCCAACACCTCGTAGCGCCGCTCGTTGAGGTATGGCCCTTCGATGGCGACATGCGGTGTGATCAAAACGTTGGCAGGTCCCACAGCGCGTGATCCGCCGGGAGCGGCTCCTGATCGAACACGTCGAGGCCGGCGCCGCCCACCTCGCCCGCCTCCAGCGCCGCAACCAGATCCCCCAGCGGCACCGTCGGTCCCCGTCCGATGTTGATGAGCACCGCCGTGGACTTCATGCGCCGGAGTCGGGCCCGGTGCATGAGCCCTTCCGTCTGCGGGGTGTGGGGCACCGTCACCACCACGAAGTCGGCCAGCGGCAGCTGCGCATCCAACGCTTCAGCGGGATGGAGCTCGGCCAGTTCAGCGGTGCCATCCACGCCAGCACGTGGGTGGCGATGTGGTCGTTGTAGACGCCTCGCATGTTGGTGACCGTGACCGGATGGGACGCCAACTCATCGCTGAAGTAGCCCACCGGCGGCGCCGCCATGGGGGCCTGCAACCACCGCAGCGCCGTACGCGGCGTCCGCGTCGAGGAGATCAACGCGGGCCTGACACTCATCATCTGCCAGCCGCACCTCCAAGCCATCGAAACGTTCCCGCAGACGTTCGGCCCATCGCTGCAGAACCGGGTTGGGCGGCGGAAGCAGGAAGAGCACGGTCATGGGGCGGCCTTTCGCAGAGGAGCTGGCATGGCCATACGGCTGGCATGGACATACGGCTGGCATGGCCATACGGCTGGCATGGACATACGGCTGGCATGGACATACGGCTGGCATGGCCATACGGCTGGCATGGCCATACGGCTGGCATGGCCATCACGGCTGGAGTTGGGCCTGGAAATGTCGTGAAGGCCGGTGAGGCCCGAGCACGGCGAAGTGTTCTGCCCAGCGGGACGAAACGGGAGAGTTGGGAGGCGGATCGCGGCGCCCCGTTCTAGCGTGCCCGCTCGTGGGCGCCCGGTGCGCCGACGTCCGCCCCCCCTGGCCCGGACCCGCCGCACCGTGCGCTCCCCCCTCCGTCCGGCGGCGGCTGCGGTCAACGTCGGCCCATCCCAGACAGGAGATTGCACCATGGCCATCACCCAGGAGCCCACACCTGCCGTCGGGTCCGCCAACTCGATTCGCCCGTACACCGGCGCCGAGTACATCGAGAGTCTCCGGGACGGCCGCACGGTGTACTTCCACGGCGAACGGGTGAGAGATGTGACCACCCACCCGGCGTTCCGCAACAGCGTCCGTTCGGTGGCCCGAATGTACGACGCCCTGCACGACCCGGCGCTGCACGACGTGTTGACCTGTGAGACCGACACCGGCAATGGCGGCTGGACCCACCGATTCTTCCGGGTGGATCGCAGCGTGGATGACATGGTGAAAAGCCGTGACGCCATCGCCGCCTGGCAGCGCATCGTGTACGGCTGGATGGGCCGCTCCCCGGACTACAAGGCGGCCTTCCTGGGCACGCTGGGGGCCAACGCCGACTTCTACGACCCCTATCAGGAAAACGCTCGCCGCTGGTACCGCCAGACCCAGGAGCGGGTGGACTACTGGAACCACGCCATCGTGCACCCTCCAGTGGATCGCCACCTCCCGGCGGATGAGTCCAGCGGGGTCTGCATGCACGTGGAAAGGGAGACCGACAATGGCCTCATCGTGTCCGGCGCCAAGGTTGTGGCCACCGGTTCAGCCTTGACCCATTACAACTTCATCGCCCACTACGGGTTGCCGTTGCGCCAGAAGGAATACGCCATCATCTGCACCACGGCCATGGACTCGCCCGGCGTGAAGCTGATCTGTCGGAACTCCTTCGAGTTGCAGGCCGCCACGACCGGCAGCCCCTTCGATTATCCATTGTCGAGCCGCTACGAGGAGAACGACTCCATCTTGGTGTTCGACAAGGTGCTGATCCCGTGGGAGAACGTGTTCGTCTACGGCAACTTCGACAGCGTGCAGAACTTCTTTCCCGCCTCCGGGTTCATTCCCCGCTTCACGCTGCACGGTCTGACCAGGCTTTGCGTCAAGCTGGATTTCATCTGTGGCGCGCTGTCCAAGGCGTTGCGGGCCACGGGCACCTCGGAGTTCCGCGGTGTGCAGGCGCAGTTGGGCGAGGTGGTGGCCTGGCGCAACCTATTCTGGGGCCTGTCCGACGCCATGGTGAAGTCACCCATGCCCTGGATGGACGGCACCCTGCTGCCCAATCTCGAGTACGGCCTGGCGTATCGCGCCATGGCTCCCACCGCCTACGCCCGGGTGAAGGAGATCATCGAACAGTCGGTGGCATCGGGACTGATCTATGTCAACTCCAACGTGGCGGACTTCAAGAGTTCCGAGATCCGACCGTATCTCGACAAGTACGTTCGTGGCTCCAACGGCATGGAGGCGCTGGACCGCATGAAGATCATGAAGTTGCTGTGGGATGCGGTGGGATCAGAGTTCGGTGGCCGCCACGAGCTGTACGAACGCAACTACGCCGGCTCCAATGAGGCCATCCGCTTCGAGACGCTGGGAGCCGCGCAGGCCATGGGTGTCATGGAGCAGATGGAGGCCCTGGTGGACTCCTGCATGTCCGACTACGACGTGGACGGCTGGACCACCCCGGACTACATCAACCCCACCGACGTGTCCGTGGTCGGCAAGTTCAACTGACAGGCCCGACCGCAGGCCCGGGCTCAGGCAGACAGGCCCAACCAGCGGCGGGGATTGGTCTGTAGCACCGATGTGCGCAACCCGCTGCGGTTGACGCGGGCCAGGCTCTGGTCCAGCTCGGCCAACGCCCCGGGGAACGTGCAATCATAGTGGGGATAATCCGAGCCCCACACCACGGTATGGGCCAACCCCATCTCGGCCAGCTGCGCCAGCGCCTCCGCCTCACCGGCTTCCATGGTGACGAAGCACTGCTCGGACCAGATCTCGGTGGGGTCACGCTTCAATGAAGGCACCAGGTGACCCATCGATGCCTTGTGGTCATCCAGCCGGTCCAGCCAATACGGCAGCCAACCCAGGCCCGACTCGAAGAAACCCACCCGCAGGCCCGGATGACGGTCCAAGATGCCGGAGGCCACGATCTCCATCACGGACGCCATCTGCTCGAACGGGTGGCACACCATGTGCACGTAGAACTGGTTGCTGTAGCGGGTGCGGGCGAAACTCTTCATCTTCGAGCCGAAGCTGCCGTGAATGCCCACGCTGAGGTTGGCGTGCTCCGCCGCTGACCACACCTTGTCCATCTCCTCCGAATACAGTTCCAGACCGTTGTACCGCTCTGGCCTGAACGTAATACCGCTGAGACCGGAGGCGGCCACGGCTTCGATCTCCGCCACCGCCAGATCCACGTCCTGCAACGGGCACACGCCCATGCCGTACAGCCGGTTGCGGTCCACGGACACGAAATCCGCCATCCAACGGTTGTAGGCCCGGGCGCTGGCGGCGGCCACGGCAGCGTCGGCCACGTCGCCGGAGAGCAGCCACAGCGACGGAAAGAACAGCGCTTTGTCCAGGCCTTCCTGGTCCATGACCTTGATGCGCTCCGATGGGTCGTAGCTGCCGGGCAGGATCTCATCCCAACTGGTGTTGGCCTTGGCGTAGGCGCCGGGGATGCACGCCGGCGCGGCGTTGGTGCCGGTGTCCACCCCGCCACACAGCAGGGACTCCCGCCCGTCGGGGTGGCGGCGGACCTGCACCACCAGATCCCGGAAGGCGGGGTCGGCGTAGTCCTGCCACACCGAGGGCGGTTCGCAGATATGGGCATCGGCGTCCCACACCTCGGTCAGTTGGTCATCATTCGAGCTCGATGTGCGCTGCGCCATCGTCGAACGCTACCGCTCGACGTTGGGCACGGGGGCGTCGATGCTCAGCGTTGCACCGCCAGACCGTCGAGCATGACCGTGGCCATGTCATCGGCGATCTTCTCCGGCGGTCCGCCCTCGAGGTGGTACCACTCCACGGTGTAGTTGAGCGCCCCGACGATGGTCATGCGCACGATCGACAAGTCCAGGTCGGGGCGCAGATCACCGTGGTCCCGGGCGTCGGTCAGCAGTTGGCGCCACAGCTCGCCGTAGGCCCGTTGCCCGGCCAGCAATCGTTCCCGGATGTCCGCCGGGACCTGGTTCAGCATCTTGATGGACGCCGAGGTGGCGTCGGTGCTGGCCACCACCGCCAGCAGATGGGTTCTGATGGCGGTTCGAAGCCGCAGTACCGGGCAGGCGTCGGGCACCAGCGCGGCCAACGCGTGACGCACCTGTTGCTCGGTCCGTTGTTGTCCGGCCCACATCACCTCCTCCACCAATGCCTCGCGGGAGTCGAAGTGGTAATACAAACTGCCGGCCTGCAAACCGGCCTCGGCCGCGATGTCCGTCAGCCTGGCCCCGACATAACCCCGGGCCCGGAAAACCTTGGCCGCGGCCTCAAGGATCCGGCCCCGGGTGGCCTCGGCCTTGGTGCGGTTGGGTTCATCGGACAGGGGCGCGGCGGTGGCGACGACGCCGTCCTTGTCACGGGACCGCGGCGGTGGCTGAACCGGTTTCACGGAGCGGGATGGTATCGGTTCAAGAAGGCAGGCGTGCTCAGATCGCGTTCGCCACGTGCGCCGGTTCCCGCCCGTCCCCTGCCCTCGGCCACCGACCTGCCAGCGCCTCCAGCGCGCTGCGGAAGGCGTCGAGCAACAGCGCCACCTCCTCCCCGGTCCAGGCCAGACTGATGCAGGCCAGCCCATAGGTGGTGAGATGAACCCCACGGTTTGCCATTTCCCGGTGCAACGCCGCCATCAAAGCTGCCTCCTGCCCGACGTGGCGAGTGTCCCGATAGCCGCGAATGGTGCGGCGATGAGGATGGATGCGCAACAGCGACCCGGCCCCGCTGAGCTTCCCGGCCAGCCCCAGCTCCTCGAAGATGGCCGCCATACCGGACCGAATGGCATGGCCGTGCTGATCGAGCTGGGCGAACGCGCCCTCATCGAGGAGGGACAGGCAGGCCAGGCCGGCAACCATGGTGACGGTGTTGGCCGAGAACGTCCCGCCGGCGGGCACCGGGGCCCGGTCCCCGTCACCGGCGGCGAACACGCTCATGGCTTCGGTGCTGCCCGCCACCGCGCCCACCGGGAACCCGCCGCCGATGATCTTGCCCAACGTGGTCAGATCCGGTTGCAGTCGCAGCTGGCCCTGCAGCCCGGCGCGGCCCAGCCGGAACGTGATCACCTCATCCAACACGAACAGCGCGCCAACTTGGCGGGCAGCGTCGGCCACCGCGGCCAGATAGGCCGGATCTGGTTCGGGCAAACCCAACCGGGAGGACATACCGTCAAGTATCACGGCGGCCAGGCGGGGGCCGTGGGCCTCGATGAGGGCCACGGCGGCGGGCCCGTCATGGGCCGGAAGGACCACGGTGTCCGCCAGCACCCCCGCCGGGGTACCCCTACCATACGGTACGGCTGCCGGCGCGTGGTCCGGACCCCAGCGGTCGGGATCGCTGTCGAGAGATAGCTCCACATGGTCGTAGGCGCCGTGATAGCTGCCCTCGACCTTGGCGATGGCGGGCCGGCCGGTGAGGCCCCGGGCGGCCTTGATGGCCATCATCACCGCCTCCGTTCCTGAGTTGCAGAAGCGGATCTGCTGGAAGCCTGCCACCCGGGCACAGAGCTCCTCGGCCAACAGCAACTCTGCTTCGGTGGCCATGGAGAAGGCGCTACCACGGCCCAGTTGGGCGCTGACCGCATCGATGATGGCCGGATGAGCATGTCCGGCGATGATGGCGGTGTAGTTGTTGTGGGCGTCGAGGTAACGCCGGCCGTCCACATCGAACAGCCACGCACCCTCGCCCCGCTCCACGTACAGCGGGTAGGGCCGCACCAGCAACGTCGAGCGCGACACACCGTCCGGTATGACCCGCCGGGCCCGTTGGTGGAACTGCGCCGAGCGGTCAGTGGGGTCAGGGTAGGGCCGGGGTGCGTGACTGGCTGCCATCACCGCGATTCTCCCTCATCGGGACAGCAGCCGCAGCGGCCCGAACGGTGTAGCGACCCGTCGGTAGCATGCCGCCATGACCGCCACGATTCGCGATGCCGGCTCTGACCACCGTGCCAGCCCGTCTCCCCCGTCTCCCCCGTGGCGCATCGGGGTGGACGTGGGCGGCACGTTCACCGACCTGGTGCTGGCGGATGTCCACGGTGCCGTCTGGGTGGCGAAGGTGCCCTCGGTGCCCCGGGACCCCTCCCTCGGCGTCCTGGCGGCGCTGGAATACCTTGCCGAGCAGCTGGCGCTGCCGGTCATTGACATCCTGTCGAACTGCGCGTTGTTCGTGCACGGTTCGACGGTGGCCACCAACACCCTGCTGGAGGGCAAGGGCGCCACCGTCGGGCTGGTGTGCACCGAGGGATTCCGTGACGCGCTGGAGATTCGTCGGGGCATGCGGGAAAACCAGTGGGATCATCGCAGCCCCTACGCTCCGGTGCTGGTGCCCCGTTACCTGCGAAAGAGCGTCGGCGGGCGCATCAATGCCGACGCCAGCGAGTCCGTTCCGCTGTCGATGGTCGACATCGCGGACGCCGCCGCCACCTTTTTCGAGGAGGGCGTGGAGTCCGTGGCGGTGGCGCTGTTCAACTCCTTCCTGGATGACACCCACGAGCGCGCCGCCGTCGAGGAGTTGCGGCGACTCGGGTGTCAGCGAGTGGATCACGTCCTCCGCCGCGGTGGCGCCGATCATGGGCGAGTATGAGCGGACCTCCACCGCGGTGGTGAACGCCGCACTCGCACCGCGCATCGTCGGTCACCTCCAAAGCCTGGAGAAACACCTGCAGGAACGGGGTCTGCGCCGAGGGACGTTGCTGGTGCAGTCCAACGGCGGGGTGGCCTCGGCCGGGCAACTGGCGGACCGGCCGGTGAACCTGCTGCTGTCGGGCCCGGCTGCGGGCGTAGGAGCGCTCAACTTGTACCGGGCCTGGGCGGGCACCGATGATCTCATTTCGATGGAGATCGGCGGAACCTCCTGCGACGTGCTGTTGATGACCGATGGCACGGTGGACACCCGTGACGAACTGTTCATCGGCGGCTACCACGTGGCCACCCCCAGCATCGACATTCACACCATCGGGGCCGGGGGCGGCACCATCGCCGGGGTGGACCCCGCCGGCATGCTGTTCGTTGGACCCAAGGGAGCCGGCGCTGATCCGGGCCCGGCCTGTTACGGGCGCGGGGGCACCGAGCCCACCGTCACCGACGCCCAGTTGGTGTTGGGCCGCCTCCGTCCCGGACGGTATGCCGGCACGGCGTTGGATCTGGATCTCGATGCCGCCCGGGAGGCCATCGCCCGACACGTCGCCATACCCCTTGGTCTGGACGTGGAGGCGGCGGCAGCGGGCATCTTGGCGGTGGTGGACCAGCACCTGCTCCATGCCGTGGAGTATCTGTCGATCGAGCGGGGTCACTCCCCGGCGCGCTTCACCCTGGTGGCGGCGGGCGGGGCCGGGCCCATGCATGGCGCGCCCGTGGCCCGGGCCCTGGGCTGCAGTCGGGTGTACGTCCCCCGCCAGGCCGGTGCCTTCTGCGCCCTGGGCATGCTGCACGCCGATTTGCGGCAGGACTTTCAGCGGTTCCTGTTCGGCGAGCTGGCCGCAATCGGCACCGGCGAGGTGGACGCGGCCCTAGCCGGCCTCTGCCAACAGGCCACCGAGGCGCTGGCGCGGGAGGGAGTGGCGCCCGCCGAAGCGGTGCTCGAGCGCTCATTGGACCTGCGCTACGCCGGTCAGCTGTGGTCAATCAGGGTCACGCTCGGGGACGGTGGTTTCGACCCGGCCGTGGCCCAGGCACGGTTCGAGCGCGAGTACGAGCGGCTGTACGGCCATTTGCAGCCCAATGGAGCCATCACCGTCTCCAGCGTGCGGGTCACGGCCCGGGCCTCCACCGGGCCGTTGCGCCCCACGGCACGGGACGCCGGAGACAGCGAAGCGATCCCCATCGAAACCCGCAAGGTGTTTCACGGTCCTTCCGGCTGGTTGGACACCGCGGTCTACCGCGGTGGGGATCTGGGCCCGGGCCAGGTGGTGATGGGACCCGCCGTCATCGAGGAGCTGACCACCACGGTGCTGGTGGGCCCTCATGACCAGCTGACCGTTGACGACGGGGGCAACTTCGCCATCGACCTTCACCCCATCCCCCCAAACTCCTTCCGTGGTGGTGATCTCACCGAACGTGATTCGACGGCTCCACCTCCCCCGCAGCGAATCGACGTCGAATCGGCGGACCATACTGCTAAGCATGCTACCGACCGGTATCGTACGGCGCGGGATCCGGTGGTGCTGGCGTTGATGCAGCACCGGCTGGATCAGATCAGCCGGCACATGGGCTGGGTCATGACGCGCACCGCCTCCAGCCCCATCTTCTCCCAGTCCCATGACTTCAGCTGTTTCGTGGCCTCGCCGGACGGCACCCTGGTGGCCAATGCCGACGGCATTCCCATCCACACCGGCGGGGGCGGGTTCGCGGTGCGGGCCTTGCTGGCCACCTACGACGGGCGCATCAACGTGGGCGACGTGTTCCTGTTGTCGGACCCCTACGTCGCCGGTGGCAACCACCTGCCGGACTGGGTCATCATCCGCCCGGTCTGGGCCCCCGCACATCCCGCCCGACCAGATAGTCAGATACCAGATAGTCAGATGCCAGATAGTCAGCTACCAGATAGTCCGGAGCCGGCGGTCTTGGCCGGGTTCTGCTGCAACCGGGCCCATCAGTCTGACATCGGCGGCGGGCTGGCCGGTACCTACAACCCCGAAGCCACCGAGATCTGGCAAGAGGGCATCCGCCTGCCGGTGCTGAAGCTGATCGACCGGGGCGAGCTTCGCGACGATCTGTGGCAACTGCTCTTGCTGAACTCTCGCACCGCCCACCTGCTCGATGGGGACCTCCGGGCCATGCTGGGCTCAACCCGCATCGGCACCGAACGGGTGGAAGCACTGGTGTCCGAGCTGGGCTTGGCACCCTATCTGGACTATCTCGATGCCATCTGCGACCACGCTGATCGTCGTTTCCGGGAGGCCATCGAGGCGTTGCCCGATGGTCGATACGATGCGGTCGAACGCAGCGACAACGACTGTTTCGGCCCTGCCGACGTGCACGTCGACGTGGCTCTTACCGTGACCGGCAGTGAGATGACCGTTGATTTCACGGGTAGTTGCGATCAGATCCGGGGCTTCAAGAACTCCTCACTGGCCAACACCTATTCGGCCACCTACATGGCGCTGTCGGCGTTCTTCGACCCGGCGCTTCCCCGCAACGAGGGTACCTACCGGTGCGGTACGGATCGTGGCCCCTGAAGGATCCATCGTGAACGCCCGCTGCCCGGCGCCCATGACCATGAACACGGTGTTCGTGGCGTGGGAGATCGTGCACGCGGTGTGGAAGGCGTTGGCCCAGGCCGACCCCGGCCGGGCCTGCGCCGGGTGGGGCAAGACCATGCATGGTCACGTGGCCGGCACCCACCCCGACGGGCGAACCTGGGTCATGTACCAATGGCATGCCATGGGCACCCCCGGCGCGGTGGCCGAGCGGGACGGCTTTCCCCAGATGGGCCACCTCATCTCCCTCGGCGGTCTGGACCTTCCCAACCTGGAGTTTCACGAACAGCTCTATCCGGTGCATTACCGCCGCTGGGAGCTGCGCTGTGACGCTGCGGGGCCCGGGGAACGCCGCGGCGGAACCGGCGTGCACTACGAGGCTGACATCATCGCCCCCGCCATCTGGTCCTTCCGGGCCGAGGGTCTCGACACGCCAACGGGCTACGGGGTCCTCGGGGGCGGCGACGGCGCGGCGGGGGTGGAGTGGATCGAACCCGCGGATCCAGACCGGGACGGCGGACGGTTCGTGCCGCCCAAATACGGGGTGCGGCGCCTCGCCGGGCACGGTCGGATGATGGCGCTCACCCCCGGCGGTGGCGGCTGGGGCAACCCCCTGCACCGGGATCCGGCCCTGGTGCTGCGCGACGTACGCGACGGTGTGGTCAGCCTCCAAGCCGCTCGCGGGGACTACGGCGTGGTCATCAATCCCGACGGCCGTGCCGTGGATGCCAAAGCCACCACGGCGGAGCGGGCCGGGCGCCAACCTCGGCCCGGCGGCGCCATCGTGACCGGATCGGTTTGAGCTGACCCGGCGGGCTCCCGCAGAACGGAGCCGCTCAGCGGGCGCTGACCAACTGGCGTTTGATGGCCCCGACATGCAGGTCGGTCAGCCACTCCGGCTCCTGCAGCAGCTGCAACCGGGACACCAGCTTGCGACGCGCCAGTTCCGAGAAGATGGCCCGGAGTTCCCACCGGGCCAAGTTGGCGCCCAGACAGAAATGCGGACCGTGGCCGAAACCCACGTGATCATTGGGCTTGCGGGTCACATCGAAGCGGTAGGGCTCATCAAAGGCGGCTTCGTCTCGGTTGGCGGAGGGATACCACAGCCCGATGGTGTCGCCCTTGCGGATGTGTTGGCCGTGCAGCTCCACATCGGTGGTGGCGGTCCGGGCGAACTGGATGACCGGCGATGTCCAGCGCACCACCTCCTCCACCGTGGCTTCGATGGCCGAGGGATCGCCCGCGCCCAGCGTTTCGAACCGCGCCAGCTGCTCAGGATGTTCCAGCAGCGCCATGATGCCCCGGGTGGTGGCGTTGCGGGTGGTCTCGTTCCCGGCCGAGATCAGCAGCGAGATGTACCCGTGGAGTTGCTGCTGGCTGAGCCGCTTGCCGTCGACCTCGGCCCGCACCAGCAGGCTGGTGAGATCATCCCCGGGATGGGCCCGCTTCTCGGCGATGAGATCTTCGATGAACTCGAAGTACTGGATGCGCAGCCGTTTGCGCATGTCCCGGCGGCTCTCCCCCGACAGCGCCCAGGTCATGACATCGGTGTTGAACAGCGAGTCGGTCCAGCGGTGAACGTCAAGCCACAGATCCGCTGACACGCCCATCATCGAGCAGATGGTGGCCAGTGGCAGCTTCACCGCGAACGCTTCCACCAGGTCAACGCCATCAGCACCGGCCTCGCCCAGCTCAGCCTCGAGCTCCCTGACGAAGCGTCCGGCCAAACCGGCCAGCTCATCGGCCATGCGCCGGCAACGGGCGGGGGTGAAGCTACGGGCCACCAGCATGCGGAACTCGGTGTGGCGGGGGGCGTCGAGGTAGACCATGTCGTCGACCTCGGTGGGGTCCCAGCCGTGGCGGTCCGCCTTTTCAGTCGTGAAGCGGCCAACAGCTCATCGTGGTCGCTGCCGGCCAAGCGCAGACGAGGCCCGCCGTTGATGAAGCGAACCGGGTCACTGCCCAGCGCCCGCACGTCGGCGTAACGGGTGATGGCCCAGAACGGCTCGATGCCGGGCCGCTCGTACCAGTAGACCGGCGCCTCCCGCCGCAACCGATCCCACGCCGCCCACGGATAGCCGCGATCCAAGTACTCCTCGATGGAGTGGATATCGAGCTCATCGAGCGTGCACGAAGCCAGCTCTGACCCAGCGCCTGGCCTCATCTGCGTCCCATTTCTCGAACAACCCTGTGACTGTAAGGACCTGAGGTTACCGAAGCACGGCCCGGTGATCGGAACGGCGGAAGCCATCCTCCGGCAGCAGCCGCCCCGCACGTCGCTGCCGCTCCATCGACGTTTCCGGCCATCGGGCGGATTCGGGCCACCCCGGCGTCGCCAACATGGGAATTTCACGACGATGGGTGGGTGAACCACCACCAAACGTCGGACTCTCGCTGGCCGCCGGACCTCGACGTGGTCCCAAATCAGCCCAATGAAACCCATCACACTATATTTCATGCGTTTCCGACCAGACGAAGGGCCGGTTCGATGCGCCGTCATCATCCCTAGGCTGCGGCGATGGCTCCCATGACTGTGACCACCTCATTCGGGGTCCTCAGCGCCCGCCCCGACGGCCCGATCAATCGCAGCGCGCGGCCAGCCCCGGCAGTAGACGCTTTTCTCGGGATCCCGTACGCCGCCCCGCCGCTGGGCCCACTGCGCTTCGCCCGACCCCAGCTCCCCGACCGCTGGGAGGAGGTCCGCCCGGCTCACAGACACGGACGGGCTCCCATCCAGGGCGGTGCCGGCCCGGGCCGTTACCTGGCAGACCTGTCGAGCCCGACGGACAGCGAAGACTGCCTCACCCTGTCCATCTGGACCCCGGCGGCTGACCCGCAGGCCAAGCTGCCGGTCATGGTTTGGCTCTACGGCGGCGCCTTCGTGACCGGATCCACCTCGGTGGCCGCCTATGACGGTGCCCACCTGGCCGCCCGGGGCGTGGTGGTGGTGGCCTTGAACTATCGGCTGGGTCTGTTCGGCTGGTTGCGTTGCCCCGACTTGGGCGCGGACGGCAACATGGGCCTGGCTGATCAGGCCGCGGCGCTGCAGTGGGTCAGCTCGGAGATCGGGGCCTTCGGCGGTGACGCCGGCAACATCACCCTGTTCGGCGAGTCCGCTGGCGCGGCGTCTGTGGCCGCCCATCTGGCTGGATCCGCCCCGCCGCTGTTCCGACGGGCCATTCTCCAGTCCGGTTCCCACAACCTGGTGCAGGGCGCGCAACAGGCCACGGACACCACCGCTCGACTGCTGGCCCACCTCGAACTGCCGACGGAGCGCGCCGGCGAGCTGCGGGAGTTGCCCACCGAGACGCTGCGGTCGGCGCAGGATCTGGCCACGCCCCGCTCGGGGGGTGTGTTCTACCGGCCGGTCACCGACGGGGATCTGGTCCCGCTTGACCCTGCCGCGGTGCTGGCTGCGGGCTCCGGGGCCGGGTGTGGTGTGCCGTTGCTGGTGGGCACCAACCGTGACGAGATGGGCTTTTTCTGGGGTCGGGACGAGAGCTTCGACCAGCTCAGCGACGAGACGCTGCACGCCCTGGCCCGCCGCTGGCACCCCGACAGCCACTCCGCCCTGCAGGTGTACCGCCAGGCCCGAACCGCCCGGGGCGACGCCACCGACAACCGGGCCCTGGCAATGGCCATGGGTGGGGACTGGTCATTCCGGGCGGCGCTGATGAGCCTGGCGGGCTGGCAGTCGGGCCGAGCCGACGCCTTCGCCTACCGCATGGACTGGGCGTCCCCGCTGTACGACGGGCTGGTCGGCGCGGCCCACGTGCTGGACGTGCCGCTGGTGATGGGCACCTACGACGACCCCTCAATCCAGGCCTTCACCGGCCACGACCGCCATCCCGAGCAGGTGGCCGCGGTCTCCGAGCAGATGGCCGAGGCCTGGGTCCGCTTCGCCACCACCGGGGACCCCGGCTGGGCCCGCTACGAGCCGGACCACCGATTGACCCGCCTTTTCGATGCCGACGAAACCGCGGCGGTCGTGTCGGACCCACAAGGTGCGGAGTTGCGGGTCTGGGACGCCCTATCCCAACGGCGGTAGCGCCGAACCGCCGCCGGACCGGGCGTCCGCTACTGACCGGGCTGGTCTACGCTGCAAGACATGAGGGCATCAGCGCTGGAGATCGTTCCCATCGACGCCACCTTCGGGGCTTTTGTGCGCGGTGTCGAGCTTCGTGACCTTGACGATGGGACCTGGCAGGACCTCCACGCCGCCTGGTTGGAGTTCGGGTTGCTGGTGTTCCCGGGCCAGTTCCTCAGCCAGGACGAGCAGAACGCTTTCGCCGCCCGTTTCGGCAACCTGGAGTTCGCCGCCGCCCCCATCTCCAACGTGGGCCGGAGCGGGCGGGTGCACTCCGAACCGGACGATGACGTGGTCAAGGCCATCCGGGGCAACGAGGGCTGGCATCACGACAGCACCTACATGCCGGTGCAGGCCAAGGGCGCGGTGTTCACGGCCGAGATCGTGCCCAACGAGGGTGCCGCCACCGGGTTCGCTGACATGCGAGCCGCCTACGAGGCCCTTGATGAGGACACCCGCCACCTGATCTCGGGTCTGAGCGCATACCACTCGCTGTACTACAGCCAGGGTCGGTCGGGCTACCTCCCAACCGAGAACGCCAAGGGCAGCTACGACGGGTACGGCTATCACCAGACCGAGCCGTCGCTGCGGCCGCTGGTGAAGATCCACCCCGACACCGGGCGGCCCAACCTCTGCGTCGGTCGCCACGCATACGGCATCGTCGGCATGGACCCTGACCAGTCCGAGCGGCTGATCGACCGCCTCAACGAACAAGCCTGTCAGCCGCCGCGGATCTATCACCATCAGTGGGACGTGGGTGACGCCGTGGTGTGGGACAACCGCCGCCTCATGCACCGGGCCACGCCGTTCGACTTCACCCAGCCCCGCCGGATGTGGCACACCCGCATCGCAGGCGAGGTCGACACAGAGCTGGCCGCCAACCTCGACAGCCCCGAAGTCATCCGGAACTGATCGACCGGTGACCACCGACGCCGTCGCCACAGGAACGGACCGTCTGGCGGGCGCGGCACCGGCGGACGCCGCTGCTGGCGGCGACCACGTTGCGGCGGCCGAACTCGCGTCCCTCAAAGCCGCAGCGGTCAAGGCGGCGGCCCGCACTTCGGCGCTCGGGGTGTTTGCGGTGTTGGCCGCCTGCGCCTGCTGGTCCTCGTCGGGGGTGCTGGCCAAGAAGGCGGCACTGCCCGGCACGGTGATCGCCTTTTGGCGGCTGCTGATCGTGGCGGTGGTGTTCGGGTTGATCTGCGCCGTGACCCGCCGCCGCATCACCTGGGACATGGTTCGCCGCTCCCTACCGGGCGGTATGCTGTTCGGGGTGAACCTGGCGGTGTGGTTCACCGCACTGGAGGACGCCAGCGTGGGCATTGCCACCGTCACCGGCGCCCTGACCCCGGTCATGGCCATGGTCGTCGGCAACCGCTTCCTGGGCGAGAAGGTCAGCGGACTGGCCATGCTGTGCGCCGCCGGTGCGGTGGGCGGGGTCAGCCTGTTCGTGGTCCTGGGCTTCAGCGATGAGGCCAGCACCACCACCGCGTTGGGCCTGAGCCTGGCGGTGCTGGCCATCGCCATCTGGGTTTGCTACCTGTTCGTGACCAAAAAGGCCCGAGAGGGGGTTGGCACCATTGAGTACCTGTTCCTCATGGCTGCCATCGCAACCGTGAGCCTCATTCCGGTGGTGTTGATCTTCGCCGATGAGGGTCTGGCACCGCCCACCCAGGGATGGGGCTGGTTGCTGGGTTTGGCCATCGTTCCCGGCTGCCTCGGCCATGGCCTGCTGACCTGGGCCCAACCCCATGTGGATCTATCGGTGGCGTCGGTGCTGCTGCAGGGCGAGCCCGTCGGGGCCGCCATCGCCGGCGCGCTGTTCCTCAGCGAGAAGATCACCATCCTGCAAGGTCTCGGCCTTCTCATCGCCTTCGCCGCCCTGGCCGTGCTGGCCCGCCAAACCGCCGCCACCGTGCTCATCGAAGAAGCCGAAGGCCCCGCCGGCGCCTGATTTGGCGTCCGGTCACCCTGAGGGCACAGTCCGCGGGCTCAGCCAACCCGGACTCGAGTTTGGCGAGATTGGCGAGTTTGGCGAGTTTGGGACCGACCCGACGGGCAGCGCGCCGGCGACAAGCCGGAGACCAGCATCGTCGCGTCAGACAACTCGCCACGCGAGGGGGCGACGGTGCACAACTCGCCAAAGTCTCCGTCGGTCGCACCATTGAGCGGCCAGTCGAGCGGGGCACGACGGGCCGCGGTGCCCGGGCCCATCCGCCGAGCATCCCGAACATGCGCTCGGCGAGCCGGCTCGTAGGCTGCTCTGTCGTGAGCGAACCAGCGGGGCTCTCCCCCTCCCCCGCGGCGGACCGCCCAACGCCCGACCCTGGCCCGGCGGATGTGATGGCGCCGGCGGCTACATCGGCCGGCGCCGACCAGCGCCTCAACCCTGCTGATCAGCATCGCGCCGAAGGGTCCCAAGCGCCGCTGCCACCCAGAACCATCCTTGCCACCACACCCCCTGACACCACCACACCCCCTGACACCACCACACCCCCTGACACCACCACACCCCCTGACACCACCACACCCCCTGACACCACCGGGGGCGGGCGGCGTCGACGGCGGCGAGGACGCGCGGAGACGGCCCCGTCCGCCGGAGCGCAGCAGAACCGGGCGATCCCCGACCACACTCGAACGACCGCCCACACCGATCCGACCGATGACACCGACCGGACCAACCCCACCCACCCGACACAACCAACCCGCACCAGACCAGCCGGCCGGACCGATCACGCCGGTGCCGCCGACCCCACCCACCCGACGAGCCTGACCGGCAGCAGACCGGCCGGCCGGACCGGGCTGAAAGCGGAAGACCCCGCCGAGCAGCGACGGGCGGCACGACGGGCGAGTGTCCCGCCGTTGCGGTACCCGGCGGAGCTGCCGGTCACGGCCCATCGCGACCAGTTGATCGCCGCCATCCGGGACCATCAGGTGCTGATCGTGGCCGGAGAGACCGGGTCGGGCAAGAGCACCCAGCTGCCCAAGCTGTGCCTCGAGGCTGGCCGGGGCCTGGACGGGATGATCGGGCACACCCAGCCCCGGCGGCTGGCGGCCCGGGCGGTGGCGGAGCGGGTGGCCAGCGAATTGGGCCAGGAGGTGGGCGGGCTGGTGGGTTACGCGGTGCGCTTCACCGACCGGGTCAGCGAGCGAACCATGGTCAAGGTCATGACCGACGGCATTCTGCTGGCGGAGATCCAGCGTGATCGTCAGCTGCGCCGTTATGACACCATCATCATCGACGAGGCCCACGAGCGCAGCCTCAACATTGACTTCCTGCTGGGCTACCTCACGCAGCTCCTGACCCGCCGCCCCGACCTGAAGCTGATCATCACCTCGGCGACCATCGACACCGAGCGTTTCGCCGAGCACTTCGCCCGCCACGGCCAACCGGCGCCCGTCATCAGCGTGTCTGGTCGGGCCTACCCGGTAGAGCTGCGCTACCGGCCGCTGGACGGGGACGGGGAGGACACCGACACCACCGCAAACGGCCGCGGGGGACGCACTCGAGATCAGGATCGGGACCAGACCCAGGCCATCGTGGACGCGGTCGACGAGCTGTGCGCCGAGGGGCCCGGTGACATCTTGGTGTTCCTGTCCGGCGAACGGGAGATTCGCGACACGGCTGAGGCCCTGCGTCGCCAGGACCGGCCAGAGACCGAGATCCTGCCGCTCTACGCCCGGTTGTCCATGGCTGAGCAGCACCGCATCTTCGCCGAGCATCGCCACCGTCGCATCGTGTTGGCCACCAACGTTGCGGAGACCTCCCTCACCGTGCCCGGCATCAGGGGCGTGATCGACGCTGGCACCGCCCGCATCTCCCGTTACAACCGGCGCACCAAGGTTCAACGGCTCCCGATCGAGGCCATCTCCCAGGCATCGGCCAACCAGCGGGCCGGGCGGTGCGGGCGCATCGGGCCCGGGGTGTGCATCCGGCTCTATGCCGAAGAAGACTTCACCGGCCGGCCCCCGTTCACCGAGCCTGAGATCCTGCGCACCAACCTGGCCTCCGTCATTCTCCAGATGGCTGCTCTGGGCCTGGGGGACGCTGCGGACTTTCCCTTTGTGCAACCCCCCGAGCGGCGGGCCATCAAAGACGGCGTGACGCTCCTGGAGGAACTCGACGCCCTCGATCCGCAGCGGGTGGGCACCAAGGGATGGCTGACCGGCACCGGGCGGCAGCTGGCCCGGTTGCCGCTTGATCCGAAGCTGGGTCGCATGGTGCTGGAGGCGGATCACCTCGATTGCGTGCGTGAGGTCAGCGTGATCGCCGCCGCCCTGTCCATCCAGGATCCCCGGGAGCGTCCCGCCGACAAGGAGCAGGCGGCAGCCGTTCACCACCGCCGATTCACCCATCCCGACTCAGATCTGCTCACCTACCTCAATCTGTGGAGTTATCTCCAGCAGCAGCAACACGAGCTTTCCTCCAGTGCGTTCCGACGCATGTGTCGCAACGAATATTTGAACTATCTGCGGGTGCGGGAGTGGCAGGATCTGGTGTCGCAGCTACGGCGGGTGACCAACGAGCTCGGCTACCGCACCAACCACGACGAGCCCCCGCCCAACCATGTCACCCGGGCCATACTGTCAGGTTTGTTGTCCCACATCGGGCGGTTCGACCCCGAACGCAAGGACTATCAGGGCGCCCGGGGCTCACGTTTCAGCCTGGCCCGGGACTCGGCCCTGGCCCGCCGCAACCCCCGCTGGGTGATGGCCGCGGAGCTGGTCGAGACCAACCGCCTCTGGGCCCGGCGGGTGGCCGCCATCCAACCGGAATGGGTGGAGACGCTGGCGCCGCACCTGTTGGTGTACCAGTACGCGGATCCTCACTGGTCCGCCGATCGGGCCGGCACGGTGGCCATCGAGCGGGTCAGCCTGTACGGGTTGCCCATCATTAGCGGGCGCCGCGTTGATTTCGGCCGGATCGATGCTCCCTTCGCCCGCGAGCAGTTCATCCGTCACGCCCTGGTGGACGGTGACTGGCAAACCCACCATCGCTTCGTCGGCGCCAACCGTGGCGTGCTCGACGTTTGGCACGATCGCCAGCACCGGTTGCGACGCCATCTGGGACCTGATGACGAGGCACTGTTCGAGTTCTATGACGCCCGCATCGGCGCTGAGGTCACCTCCGGCCGCCGCTTCGACGCCTGGTGGAAGCGAGCCCGGGCCACCGAGCCCGCCCTGTTGGACCTGCACGTCGAGGATCTGCTCAGCGACGCCGAGCGGGCGCAATTGGCCACCTTCGATCGCGACTTTCCCGATACGTGGCGCACCCGGTCCGGGGCCGACCTGCCGTTGACCTACCGCTTCGAGCCGGGCGCAAGCGACGACGGGGTCACCGTCACCGTGGGTCTGGGCCAGCTCAACCAACTCCAGAGCGAACGGTTCGACTGGTCAGTGCCAGGCGTCGGGCCGGAGCTGGTGGGTGCCCTCTTGCGACAGCTGCCCAAGGCCGAACGCCGCCAGTTCATGCCGGTGGCCACCGCTGCTCGCGACATGCTGCAAAGCATCTCCCCGCCGCAGGGCCCCTTGGTCGATGTGTTGGCCCGGGCCGTGAGTCGCCTCAGCGGCCATACCGTACCGGCTGGCACCTTCTCCCTTGAAGATACCGATGAGTACCTCCGGCTCAACTTCCGGGTGGTGGATCCCTCAGGGCAGATGCTGGCCGAGGGACGGAACCTGGGTCGACTCCAAACTGCGCTTCGGCCCCGACTGCGGGCCACCTTGCGCCACGCGGCGGCCGAGTTGGAGCGCGCCGGTCAACGCAGTTGGACATTCGGAGCCATTCCCCGGGTGGTGGAGCTCGACGTGTTGGCGTCGAGCGCCAAAGACGGAGCCGCAGCCGACGCGTGGCCTGGTGGCCACCGCGGGAGCGGCAAAGGGGCCGCGGGGCGCAGCAGCGGAAGGAATGGGAACGGGAACGGGTCCAGCGTCGGCGGAGACGGACCCGAACCGACCAACGGGCAGGTGCCGGCCCCGCAGGCGGGGCATCCCGGACCTCGCTCGTCGACGGAGGGGCTGCAGGGTTATCCGGCGCTGTTCGACGAGGGCGAGACCGTGGGCTTGCGCACCTTCACCAGCCCCTCCGAGCAGGCCGCGGCCCACTGGGACGGCACCCGTCGACTCTTGCGCCTGACCATCGGGAATGCCCGCCAGAGCGGTCGAACCGTGGGCAACGCCACCAAGCTGGCCGCGGCCCGGCTGCGTATCAGCACCAATGACCTGCTTGAAGATTGCCTCGTGGCCACCCTCGACGAGCTTCTGGGCCGAGCGGGCGGACCCGCTTGGGACGAGACCGCTTTTGGCTTGTTGCGGCTGGCGGTGGCGGCCGAGCTCACACCGGCGCTGCAGGGTGCCGTGACCAACGCCAGCCAGGCGGTGCGGGAAGCGGCGGACCTGGCCACCCGGCTCGACGGCGTGGCCAACCCGCAACTGCAACCCGCCGTTGGGGACATGCGCCTGCAGCTGACCGATCTGGTTCATCCGGGCTTCGTGCGCACCACCGGACTGGCACGACTGGCGGACCTGTCCCGGTTCCTGCAGGCCATCGACCGGCGGCTGGACAAGGCCCTCAAGGACCCCCGGGCCGACCAGGTGCGCATGGCCTCCCAGCAGCAACTCGAAGCGGACTTCGACCGTTTGGCGGCACGCTGGCCCTCCGGTGCCCATCCGCCGGAGGTCACCGACCTGCGTTGGCTGCTGGAAGAGTTGCGGGTGGCGACCTTCGCACAGTCCCTCGGGACCAGCCAACCGGTCAGCGAAAAGAAGCTGCGGGACCGTCTGGCGCAACTGGCAGACGCCTGTGACCTAGCATCGTTCGGGCGAGCAGCTGGCGCGACATGACCGACACACCGATGCGAGGCGAGCTCTGGTGGTGCGAACCACCCGAAATTGGACGACGCCCAGTTGTGGTCCTGTCGGGGAACGAGGCGATTCCCCGGCTTCGGCGGACGCTGGTGGCACCGTGCACGACAACCATTCGTGGCCTGGCCAGCGAGGTGATCCTGGAGCCGGGCGAGGACCCGATCGCTCGCCGCAGCGCGGTGAACCTCGATTCCGTGGAGCGTGTCGGACTCAGTGTGCTCGTGGCCCGCATGGGACGGCTGAGCGACAGTCGCATGCGACAGGTTTGTGCCGCGCTGCAGGTCGCCGTGGACTGCCACCCATGAGCGGTCGGATCGGAAAAACCTGCCAGATCGGACCTGCCACGCCCTTCGCCAGCTACGTGGCCGGCCCGGTTGGCCCGGTTGTTGGGGTTGGCCGGGTTGGCCGGGTTGGCCGATAGCGCAGGGCCAGGAGCAACGGGCCACCGGCCATCAGCGCCGCCACCACCCAGAACGCCCGTTCCAGCGCCGCGGTGCGGGCCACGCCCTCGCTGGCGCCGATCACCGCCGCGGCCACCGCCACCCCCAGCGCCGAGCCGAGGAACCGCACGGTGTTGAAGGCGGCGTTGGCGGCGCCCAGCTTGGTTGGGCTGATCTCGCGCAGGGCGGCGGAGTTGGCGGGGCCCATCATCAGGCCCATGCCCAGGCCGATGCCGCAGGTCCCGGGCAGGAACGCCGCCGCGTAGCTGGCACCGGGTTGCAGCCGCCAGGCCAGCCACACCACCGCCAACAGCGCGACCGTCGAACCGCCCACCAACAACGGCCGGTACCCGTGACGGTCCGCCAGCCGACCCGAGATCACCGTCACCGGGATCATGGCCAGCGCCCCGGGGCTGATAGCCAGGCCCACCTCGAAGATCGAATAACCCCACACCGCGGTCATGAACAGCGGGTACATGAACCACGTGGCCGAGGTGGCAACAGACACCAAGCCGGTGGCCGCGGTGACCACCCGGAACGGCGCGACCCGCAAGAGGCCCAGGTCCAGCAAGGGCTCGGGATGGCGCAACGACCGGACCACGAAGCCCCATCCGGCTACCACCGCCACCACCGCCACCGCTGCGATGGCCGGCGAGGTCCAGCCCCAGTGGCGACCCTGGACCACCACCACGGCCGCCCCGCCCACGGCCATGGTGCCCGCCACCGCGCCCAACAGGTCAAGCGGCGCGGGATCTGTCGGTAGGACCCCCTGGTCGAGTCGGTTGCGACCGGCCACCAGCGCCGCCAACCCGAACGGGATCACCGCCGCGAACACCCACCGCCAACTGGCGATCTGCAACACGCCGGCGGCCATGGTCGGCGCCACCGCGGAGCCCAACACCCCCATGGCCGCCCACAGCGACACCACCGATGCGTGCCGTGACTGCGGGAACAACGGCAGCACCGCCGCCAGCGAGGAGGGCAACACCATGGCCACCCCGACCGCCTGCACCACCCGGGAGGCGATCACCAGCCCGATCACCGGCGCCACCGCGGACAGCGCCGCCCCCAGGCAGAACACCGCCATGCCGGCCACGAAGATCCGCCGCCGACCCCATCGATCCGCCAGTCGCCCGCCCAACAACATGAACGTGACCTGGGTGACGTTGAAGGCGGACACCACCCACGAGGTCGTGGTCAGGCTGGCATCGGGGAAGTCCTTCTCCAGCACCGGGACCGCGATGTTGGAGGCCGTGGTGACGAAGCTGACCACGAACATGGCGGCGGCCGCCACCACCAGCGCCTGGTTGGCCCGGCGGGTCTGCGCGCTCTGTCGTCGGGCCTCCACCGATTCCACGTCCAGGGCGGCCATGGTGGGGATCTTCTCACGTCGGGCCGGCCGGGCCAGACTGGCCCCACCATGAGCGCCACCGCCGAGCCTTCCTCGATCCCTGCCCCCGTGCCCAGCCCCGACCCCAGCGCCGATCTGCTGCTGGCCCACCGTTTGGCCGACGCCGCCGACGCCATCAGCTCCCGCTACTTCGAGGGCGATTTCGAGATCGAGACCAAGTCCGACGGCAGCCCGGTGACCATTGCTGATCGCACCGTGGAGGAGACCATCAAGGCCACCCTCGCCATCGAACGGCCGCTCGACGGAGTGCTCGGCGAGGAGGTGGGTCCCTCCGGGCCGACGGATCGGCGTTGGATCCTTGACGGGATCGACGGCACCCACAACTTCGCCGCCGGCCGCACCGAATGGGGCACGCTGATCGCCCGCCAGGTCGACGGCGAGGTGGTGTTGGGCCTCATCACCAGCCCCGCGCTGGGTCGCCGCTGGTGGGCCGAGCGCGGCGGGGGCGCCTGGACCGCCACCCTGGCCCCGGTGGGATCCACCCCGGAGGGCGCCTCCCGCTTGGGCCCGCCGGATCGCATGTGGAGCACCACCCAGCCAGCGCTCGACGATGCGGTGATCGCCGCCATCCCGTCATTGCAACGCTTTCCCGACCCCGCCGACTGGCACCATCAGGTGTGTGCCGCGCTGCAACGCGGTGACGTGTTCCCCACCGCCTTTGGCCACAGCGCCGCCCGGGTGGCCCGGGGCGAGGTCGATGCCACCGTGCACCTCTACGGCGGGGTGTGGGATCACGCCGTGGGGGTGGTGTTGGTGGAGGAGGCCGGCGGTCGGTTCTGTGACCTGTGGGGCGGGCGCCGATTGGACACCTCGACCGCGATCTACAGCAACGCCACCCTGTTCGACCAGGTCATGGCGGCGGTGCGGGCCGCGCTGCCCGAGAACGTGACCGCTCCCCCGCCCTCCGGTTCCTGAGCGGATTCACGGCCGGCTCCTACCGCTTGTCAACGTCCCGCATCGCCCACAGCTACCCTGGGGCGACGTCGCGGCTCCGGGGGGATCGGGGCGACGTACCACCGCAGGAGGAATCGGCCATGACGGATACCACCCTCACCGCTGCGCCCAGGCTCATCGAGGCGCCGGCACCGACCATCCCTTGGGTCGAACACGCCGCCATCGCCGGCAAGCCCACCGCCCCCGGCGCCCGTCCGCCGGCCCAGCCCGCCCTCACCGACGAGCAGCTCCGGTTCTTCCATACCAACGGGTATCTGGTCCTTCGGGACGTGTTCGATGACGCCAGCCTGAACCGCTTCGAGAACGCTTGCCAGCTGCAGCCGCCCTTGGATCAGCACGTTCCCAAGCAGACCTACCCCGGTCCCGGTCGCTGGACCCTGGCCCGCAACGCCATGGCCGACCCCGATGTGGCGTTCCTGGCCGCCCGCCCCGAGATGGTGGAGCCCATGCGGGCCGTGCTGGCCGATGACCCCAAGATCATCATGTGGGCGTACTACGACCGCACGCCCGGTGGCCCTGGCCTGCCCAGCCACAACGACTACAAGCGGTGGCGGCCCATCGGTTCCTCCATGCGCTGGGCCTTCGCCATCGTGCCGTTGTGCGATTTCGACGAGGCCGCCGGCAAGCTGGAGTTCGCCCCCGCTTCACACCTGGTCACCCACCGCCCCGATGAGTACGCCCCGGTCTGGAACGCGGACCGGCCCCGTCGCCCCGCCGAGGAGGAGTTCATCGATCCCGAGTTGCGTCGGGGGGACATGGCCATCGTGGACATGCACACCTGGCACCGCGCCGGCACCAACAACGCCGCCCATCACCGCACCGGACTGTTCACCAAGTGGTGCGCCGCCACCCAACCGCCGGCCACCGGCTGGTATCCCTTCATCGACGAAGTCCGCCAGGGGCTGGGCCCCGCCGGCGAGCACATCTTGGGGTTCTCCTCCCCCTTAGCCATCCAGTCCACCGCAGCGCTGATCGAGCGGGCCCGTTCCGGCGGCCCCCAGTATCTGGTGATCGACAAGGACGGCCAGCTGGCCATACCGGAAGGTCCGGCGGTGCGGGAGCTGTCCATCCCCGACTGGGATGACGGCAACTACCTGGCCGGCCTGGTCGACGCCCTCGACGCCCAGGTCCGAACCCGGCCCACCTGGATGTCCTACGTCGGGGACTACGAACACCCCCGGAACCATTCCTTGCAGCGGGTCTACGGGTATCGTCAGCCGTCCTTCGCCTGGGGCATCACCGAGCCCGGCACCCGCTGGCTGGACCACGCCGAGCTCACCGCCAGGGCCGCGGAGTTGGCCCAGCCCTGGTTGCTGGACGCCATCGCCGAATGGCAACGGGCCGATGTGGTGCGGGGCAAAGCCGTCACCCAGGCCACCGGTCGGGCCGACCAGTACGCCTGCTGATCACGCTGGGTGGCCCCACCAACCCATCAGGTGTGATCTCGATCGGAATGTGCCGGGTTCACGGCCGTCTCCCAACCCATGGGGCGGTTGGGGGCCACATTCCCCTCGCTATCCTCACGAAATCTCGACGCAGCGCGCTGGGTCAGCCACTACCAGCAAGGTTTTGGCCACTGAAAGCCCGGTTCGTCCCAGTCGGCTCAGTCCACGCAGGTGGCAGGGGCTTCGACGCTGAGCACGGTGGTCGTCACCCCGCGCACGGGGCAGAGCTCCACCAGAAGGGCGTTGCCGCCGGGGTAGCCGGTGGGAGCGCCGGAATAGAACGCCGTCACCCCACCGGCGCTGACGTCACCCATCACGTGATGGTGACCGAGGGCCACGTAGTCGGCACCGGTGGCGGCGATGTCATCAGCGGTGATCAACGAGGAGCGGCCCTGCCCCATGAACGGGTCGTCCCCCACGTGCAAGCCGTGACCCAACACCACGAACCAGGCGTCGGTGGCGGGGCGGTCGATCACGCCATGGAGCGGACGATACCGGGCCGAATGTTCGTCCATGGCCTTGCCCCACACCACCAGATCACCGTCGAGCAGCTGCTCCACCGAACCGTCAAGCTCGGGAAAGAACACCGTGCTGGTGGCATCGAGGGCGTCCACGTGGCGGCGGTACAACGAGCTGTCATCGTGCACGTCGTGGTTGCCGACGATGAGCAGGGTCAGGCCGGGAAGTGCTTCAAGGGTCTCGAACGTGCGCTGCACCAACGTCTCGTCAACCCGGGCGTGGTCGAACAGGTCACCGACCACCAGCACCCCGTCCACCTGATGCTGACGGGCCAAGGCGTCAATGGCCAGCAACGGGCACACGCAATGCCGGTGATGGGTGGCGGCCCCGCTGTAGCCGTGAGAGCCGAGGTGGACGTCGGAGGTGTGCAGGAATCGCAGGGGCCGTTTCGCCATGGGGGTCGGGGGTCAGCCGCTCAGCGCACGGTGCGGAAGAAGGTCCGCAGCTCGTTCACGAAGGATTCCGGCTGCTCGAAGGCGGCAAAGTGCCCGCCCTTGGGCAGCTCGTTCCAGTAGGTGATGTTGCGGAAGCGAGGTTCCATCCAGTGCCGCACCGGGGTGACGATCTCCTTGGGGAACACCGACACACCGCTCGGTATGTCGATGGGGAGGTTGTGGTCCCCCCTGCCGAAGCTCTCCCAGTACAACCGGGCCGAGGACGCCGCGGTCTGGGTGACCCAGTAGAGCATCACGTTGTCCAGCAGCTCGTCGCGGGTCAGGATGTTCTCGGGATGGCCGTCACAATCGGTCCAGGCCCAGAACTTCTCCAGGATCCACGCCGCCTGACCAGACGGTGAATCGGTCAGACCATACCCAACGGTCTGGGGACGGGTGGATTGTTCCTTGGAGTAACCCGAGTCGAAGCGCTTGTAAAACTTCTGTCCGTCGAGGGCCTTCTGCTCGGCCGCGGTGGGTTCGCCGTCGATGCGGGGACGGGCGCCCATGGCCAACGTGACGTGGATGGCGGCGCAGTGCTGCGGATCCAGGCCGCCGATGGAGGTGGTGACCGCTGAGCCCCAGTCCCCGCCCTGAGCCACGTAGCGGTCATAGCCCAGCCGGGCCATAAGAGCGGTGAAGGCCCCAGCGATGTGGTCCACTCCCCAGCCGACGATGATGGGCTTGGCCGAGAACCCGAAACCGGGCAGCGACGGACAGATCACATGAAAGGCGTCGGCCGCATCGCCGCCGTGGGCCACCGGGTCCGTCAACGGCTCGATGACCTTGTGGAACTCCACCACCGAACCGGGCCAGCCGTGGGTCATCAGCAGCGGCATGGCGCCGGGGTGGGGCGAGCGGGCGTGGATGAAGTGCACGTCCAGCCCGTCGAGCTCGGTCACGAACTGATCGAACCGGTTCAGGGCGCGCTCCCGGGCCCGCCAGTCATACGTGTCCGCCCAGTACGCACAAACGTCCTGCAGCCACTGGCGGGGCACACCCTGGCTCCAATCATCGACCAGCTCGGCCTCGGGCCAGCGGGTGTTGCGCAAGCGGGACCGCAGGTCGTCGAGCACCGCGTCTGCCACGTCGATGCGGAAGGGCCTGATCTGCTCGCTCATGTCGATGCTCCCCGACGCCGGCCACGGCGCACGTTCGAACCGGACAACCGGACCTGACCACCATAATGCCGCCTGCGTCCGCGCCCGAGATCAACGCGTGCCGCCGGGGCCATAACGACCCCCGTCGCCACTGCTGAGCACACCACCAAGCCGACCATCGCACGAACCAACAGAGAAAATGCATGATCGGTGTCGATGGCGACGGACTCCGATCGTCGTGGAGGTACCGGCAGAACCGGACGCCGGCCACGCACCCAAACCTTTCCGAGGAGACCCAATGAAGTACATGTTGCTCATCTACGAAGATCTCAACCAGCTCCCCCTGACCCGGGCAGCCCCGAGGCCGCCATGGCCCCCTGGATCGCGTACTCCGAGGCGCTGGTGTCCGCTGGCGCCATGGTCGGCGGCGATCCCTTGGAAGGCCCCCAAACCGCCACCACCGTGCGAGTTCGTGACGGCAAGCGGCTGGTGACCGATGGTCCCTTCGCGGAGACCAAGGAAGCGCTCATGGGCTACTACCTGATCGACGCTCCGACGCTTGATGAGGCGCTGGGCTGGGCGGAGAAGGTGCCGGCGGCGCCGTACGGGTCGATCGAGGTTCGTCCGATCATGCACATGTGAACGTGAAGCTCCTGTGAACCAGACGGGACGGACCGGTCACGTCGGCCCGTCCCGGACCTGCTCTGTCATGCTCAACGTCGTGTCGGTGAACGCATCCGAGGTGCTGCAACACACCATCCGTTCGGAGTGGGGTCGGCTCATGGCAGTGCTGGTCCGTGAGCTCCGTGACCTCTCGTTGGCGGAGGACTGCGCCCAGGAAGCGGCCTTGAAGGCGCTGCAACGTTGGCCGGTGACCGGGGTGCCCGACCGCCCCGGCGCCTGGCTGCTGGTCACTGCCCGACGCCGGGCGCTCGACCGGCTCCGTCGAGAGGCGCGCCTGGCCGACAAGATCGCGCTGCTGGCGCGAGAGGCCGAACGCACCGAGGCCGCCCTCCACCCAGACCCGTCCGTGCCGCCCGGCGCATCGCTCGATGAGACGAGCCGGGTCGACAGGTTCGCCTCGATCGGCAGGGTCGAGGGGTCACCGGGCGGGCTGTTGGCGGACGATCAGCTGGCCCTCATCTTCGGCTGCTGTCATCCGGCGTTGGCCATCGAGGCCCAGGTGGCGTTGACCTTGCGCAGCCTCGGCGGACTGACCACCGCTGAGGTGGCCCACGCCTTCATGGTTCCCGAGGCCACCATGGCCCAGCGGCTGGTGCGGGCCCGCCACAAGATCCGCGCCGCGGTCATCCCCTTCGAGGTACCAGCGGCGGAAGACGCGCCCGAGCGGGTGGACGCCGTGCTGGCGGTCGTCTACCTGATCTTCAACGAGGGGTATTCGGCGTCCGCCGGTGAACGCACCATCCGCCACGAGCTGGTCGCAGAGGCCTTGGCACTGGCCAGGCTCCTGGCGGGGCTGCTCCCCTCGGACCCGGAGGTGCTGGGCCTGCTGGCGTTGCTGCTGCTGACCGACGCCCGGCGCCCGGCCCGTACTACCCCGCCGGAGCCCGGCCCAGCCGACCCCGGCCCGCCCGACCCCGGCCCGCCGGCTAACAACGCCCACGGTGAGCTGGTGTCGTTGGAGGACCAGGATCGGACGCGCTGGAACCAGGCCGCAATTGAGGAGGGTCTGGCGGTGTTGGGCCGGGCCGCCACCCACCAGCGCGTGGGGCCGTATCAGCTGCAGGCCGCCATCGCCGCGCTGCACGACCGGGCCCGGTCCCACGCCAGCACCAACTGGGCCGGCATCGTGGAGCTCTACGACGCGCTCGCCGCGCTCCGACCCTCACCGATGGTGACGCTCAGCCGGGCCATGGCCCGAGCCTACGGTGGCTTCCCGGAGGTGGCGCTGGCGGAGATCGACGAACTGCGAGACCGGCTCGGCTCCCATCACCTGTTCCTCGCCGCCCGGGCCGAGTTGCTCCATCGCACCGGGGCAGCCCCCGCCGCTCTCGAGGCCCTGGACCAAGCGGCACGACGAGCTCCGACCCCTGCCGAACGAGCGTTCCTTCTGGCCCGACGTGCCCATCTGGCGACCACCGGATCAGTCGAGCAGCCACCGCTGTTGTAAGCCGGAGGGGGCGCCGCGCTCCGTGAACCACTCGGTGCCGAACATGTCCCGGAACAACTCGGGCGGCAAGGTCATGAAAAACGAGGTGTCCGTGACCTGGCTGGCATGGCTGGACAGCGCCTGTCGCTTGGCGTCGACCCAGGTCGACACGTCGACCTGATGGGTCAGATCTCCCGCCGGTACCCCCACCGGGTTGCCGTCATCGGCCGGCGCGTCCGGGTCCAGATCCTCGTCCTGCCCCTCGGAGTTGACGCTCATGGTGAAGCCCAGTTGGCGAGCCCGTTCGAAGCTCTGGCGCAGGTGATCACGGTTGAAGGTGGCCTCGAACACCCTGGGGGTTCCGGCCAGTTCCGCGGCCCGGGCGCCCACCCGGTGCACCTGGATGTGGTCGGGATGGCCGTACATGCCATGCCAGTCGTAGATGGTGGCCACGTCCACCGCCTCCGCCCGCAGGACCTCGGCCAGGCGTCCGGCGGCCTCCTCGACGTCCGCCCGCCAGAAGCTGCCCGGATCTTCGTTCTGGGCCCAGCCGGTCATGCCCGAATCGCCATAACCCAGCCACACCACCCGATGCACCCCCAGCACCGCCGCCGACGCCTCTGTCTCCGCCCGTCGCCGCTCCACCAGCGTTTCGCCGTGGCGCAGATCGGCCGGCAACTCGCCGTGAGCGCCGTCGGTGGCCACCACCAGGATCACCCGATGGCCCTCTGAGGCGGCGCGGGCCATGGTGCCGCCGGTGAGGCCGGCCTCGTCGTCGGGGTGGGCATGGAAGCACAGCAGCGTCGCCATCGCCCACGATCTTGCCCGTTGCAGCCCACCAACCGGACCACGCAGCGGCAGCCACCGGGTTCGGTGGGGGAACAGCCAGCCGAACAGAGCGGCCGGCGTGGCCCGGATCAGACCGGTTGGGCCAGGATCTCCTGCAGCGACCGACCCCTCACCTCGGTCGCCTCCAGCCGAGCCCGGAACCGCACGGAGATCCGCAGAAAGGCGATCTGCCATCCCGTCGGTCCCGCCGGGTCTCGTCCCAGGCGGTGCTGGTAGGTGCCGATGAGCGCCAGGTTGTCATCGACGATCTCGAAGAAATACGCCAGGGTCGTGGCCTCGTCCCCGGCCAGTTCGATCTGCATGTTGGTGCTGAGGTGCCCGGTCATGGCGCGTGGCGGTACCCCGGCCGGCAGGTCAGTCTTGCGGTAGAAGTCCTCGATGATGGCCCGACGCCCCTGGTAGCGACCGTCGAGGTTGCGGGCCAGGCCGCTCAGCTCCAGGGATGCGTCCTCGGTGAAAATCTCGCCCAACCCATCGAAATCGAACGCGTCGAGCCGGTTGCAATACCGCAGCCAGGTGGCCCGCACGCCTTCGAGATCCTCCAGACGTTGCACCCGAACCAGCAGATCGGCCAACTCTGGCATGTCAGTCGCGTTGCTCATGGTGCTCCTTCAGTGCGACGGCCCCGACGCCACGACGACGCCGACACCGGGCCCGTTGACCAGTGCGTGGACGGGGTTGCGCACCCACCGCGGCCGGGATCGACCGGGGTCGGCGTACACCTGCAGGATCGCCGCTGCGTGACCCAACGCCGTCCCCGAGCAACGGCACCGTCGGGCAGCTCGACCACCGCCGAGCCGAATCCCCGCGCCGCTGACCAGCCCGACAGCGACCCGGGACGAGGAGCGTTGTCCGTGGGCAGGCCGACCGCGGCGGCAAAGGCCGGACACCACGCCGTGGTGGTCGGCCCGTCGGCGCACAAGACCGATCCCCACGGTTGGTGGTACCACAGCACCGCGTGGGGTGCCGAGCGCGGCGAGGTAATTGGTGACCGCCACGGTTTCCGGTTCGGACAGCGGGAACGGGCCCGGGTAGTAGCCGCCCACAGTGAACTCGCTGGCGCCTTCGGGCAACCAGTCGAAGTCCGCGTTGCGGTTGAGGTCCACCCCGTTGGCGTTGCCCCTGGTCCCCGCGGCCAGCCCGTCGGGGTTGAGGGTAGGGATCACCACCAGCCGCAGCCACGACGGCAACTGGATCTCGGTGAGAACGTCGGTCACCGCCAGCCCGCCAGGCTCGTCACCGTGCACACTGCCCACCACCACCACGGTGCGCCGGGCCGAGGCCTGGCCCAACAGCACCGCTTCCAAGGTCCGGCCCTGCACCGAGTACCCGAACGTGACCCGCTGCGCCGGGGGCAGCTGCGCGCCAGCGGATCGGGGGTTCAGCCAGGCCGTGACCGCCGTGACCACCAGCGCCATCACTGTCATCACCGTCGTCGCCGTGACGAGCGGGGTGACGCCGAGCCACGACCGCGCGCTGCCGAAATCCCGCTCGCCCGCCACCCTCATCCGGTCAGGCCGCTGGCAGCGATGGCGCCAAGGCCAAGGCCCGGATCTCCCCGAAGCCGCGGTGGCACTTCTCCCAGGTGTGGCCGCCATCGGTGGACCAGAAGAGCTGGCCGAACAGGCTGGCGCAGGCCACCACCTCGGGCCGGGCCGGGTGATTGGCCATCCAGTACACCACCGAGTTGGGGGTCTCGGGCAGATCGGCCAAGGTCCAGGTCTCACCACCATCTCGGCTGATCCGCAACCCCCCGGTCTCGCCCGGGATGGTGTCCCCGGTGCCCACGAAGATGGTCTGCGGATCGTCGGCCTTGACCATCACCGCCCGGCAGTAGGAGGCCTCGTTGCGGGGATGGAACCCTGGAAACTGGGTCAGCTCCCAGCTCTCGCCCTCATCGGAGGAGCGGGTCAGTCCGAACGGCCCGCCCACCAGCACGGTGGCTCCGCCGCTCGACCCGTTGGCGGCCGAGGTCGGTTGGATAGCCACCCCGTGCACGTCACCGTTCAACTCGCCGGGGCCCAGGTCACTGCAGCGCGACCAGCTGGCGCCGTGGTCGGTGGAGCGGAACACCCCGTCGATCTCGGCGCCGGCCCACACCACCGCGGAGTCGCGGGGGTCGACCACCACGTTGGTGGTACGGGGTGGACCCACCAAGCACTCCGGGCGCACCGGGATGGCCATCTCCTCCCAGTTGGCGCCACCGTCGGTGCTGCGGAACCCGCCAGGTTGGGCCCCCACGTAGATCCGCTTGGCATCGTTGGGGTCCACCGCCACGGACCAGATGCGCCGACCGTTGGCGGGGGTGGCCACCGGCGCCCAGCGGTGCCCACCGTCGACGGTGCGGAACAGGCCCTCATCGGTGCCGCAGTAGATGACAGCCGGATCGGTGGGGTCCACCCGAAGGGCCCGCACGTTGCCTTCAAACGGCACGGGCTTGAAGATCTGCTTGAAGCGACCCCCACCGTCCCGGCTGACGTGCACCCCGCTGCCTATGGTGCCCACGCAGATGGTCATGCCCTCGATCATTTCCCCGTACCCCCGGTTCCGAAGCGCTCGTGCCCGGGATCATAGGTTCAGCTCGACTTGCCGTCGCCGTCAGCGGGCGCGCTCTATCATGCGGGCAGCTCGATCAGGGGGAATGCGAACATGCCCAGTACTCCGTTGCTCAAGGCACCGATCTCGGCCGACTCGCACATCGTGGAGCCGCCCAACTGCTACGTCGACTACATCGATCCGAAGTTCCGTGACATCGCCCCCCGCATCGCCAAGAACTCCAAGGATGTCGATGTCTTCCACATCGACGGCCTTGACAACTCCATACCGTTGGGTTTCCTGGCGGCGGCGGGCAAGACCCCCGCAGAGGTCAAGGTCATGCGGGGCGCCAACTTCGATGATCTCGCCCGGGCGGCGTGGGATCCCCAGGCCCGGGTGGCAGCTCAGGACGTTGACGGCGTGGGCGGCGAGGTCATCTTCGCTTCGGTGGGTATGGTGTTGTGCTCCCATCAGGATTACGCCTACAAGCGGGCCTGCATGGCGGCGTACAACCGGTGGCTGGCCGAGTTCTGCGGCGCCCAACCCAAGCGGCTGTTCGGCCTGGCCCAGTCGGCAGCGTCGAGCGTCGATGAGGCCATCGAGGATGTGGTGACGGCCAAGGAGATGGGCATGGTCGGCATGATGATGACCGGCAATCCCCAGCACGAGGATTACGACCATCGTGATTATGACGCGTTGTGGGAATGCGCCGTTGATCTGCAAATGCCCATCGCATTTCACATTCTCACCTCACGGGATTATGACGCCGCCACCGCGTTGAAATCGCCTCGGGGCCATTCCGCCAACGCTTTCATGAACCTCACCCGCGGCGTGCAGGACATCCTGGGCCTGTTCGTGTTCGGCGGGGTCTTCGAGCGTCACCCCGGTTTGCAGATGGTGGTGGCGGAGGCCGACGCCGGCTGGGTACCGCATTGGATGTACCGTTCCGATCACGCCGCGGAACGTTGGGGGGTGGCCATGAGCCGCACCATCTCGCGCAAGCCCAGCGAGTACGTGCTGTCGAATTGCCATTTCACGTTCCAGGACGACAAGACAGCGTACGAGAACCCCACCATGGTGGACTCCAAGTGCCTGATGTGGGCCAGCGATTATCCCCATACCGACTCCACCTGGCCGCGTTCCCAGGAGGTGCTGGCGGCGCAGACCGGTCACCTGGATGAGACCCAGCGCAACCGGGTGCTGCACGACAACGTGGTCGAGGTGTTCCACCTGGGCGTGTGATGCCCCTTTCCGGGGTCGGCCGCTACCATCTCGCCCATGGCCAACGATCACGGCATGTTGCCCAAAGCGGACCCTGACGCGCTGCCAGATGAGCTGCGTCAGCGCATGGAGATCTGGTTCGACAAGGCGTACAAGGACGACAACCTGTTCCTGACCCTGGCCGAACGTCCGGGGGTTCTGGACCTGTTCTTGAGTTGGGTCGGCTTCGTGTACACCGACGCCTCCAAGGTAGAGCCCAAAGCGGTGGAGTTGTGCCGCATCCGCATGGCGGCCCGCAACCAGTGCGTCCATTGAAGTTTGGCCCGTAGCGCATCGTTGGTGCGCCGAGGCATGACCGAGGACGAGGTGCAAGAGGCCCTCGGCGATCTTGATGAGGCGGTGCTGCTGCCGCCCAAGACCGTGGCCGCCTTGCGCCTGGTGGACCTGCTCACCGTGGAACACCCAGCCATTGACCCCGAGACCATGGCCAAGCTGCGTGTGCACCTCGACCCCGGCGAGATCCTCGAGTTCGCCGCGGCCATCGTCGTGGGGTCGGGCTGGCAGAAGCTGATCGAGGCCTTCGGGGTGCGACCGGACTACTGGAATGAGGCCACTCCCCTGCCCTGGGTGGAGAAGTGAGCGGGCCGGCGGCGCCGACCACGGTCGATTTCCACTTCGACGTGATGTGTCCCTGGGCCTACCAGACCTCGCGCTGGATGCGCACGGTGCGCGATGAGCTCGGCCTCACCGTGAACTGGCGGTTCTTCAGCCTGGAGGAGGTCAACCGGGTCGAGGGCAAGAAGCACCCGTGGGAACGGGAGTGGTCCTACGGCTGGTCGATGATGCGCATCGGCGCGGTGCTGCGACGCAGGGACATGGCCCAGCTCGATGCCTGGTACGAACGGGCCGGACGGGCGTTGCACGTGGAGGGCCACAAACCTCACGAGCCCGACGTCGCCCGGCATCTGCTGCGCGAGATCGGCCTGGACCCAGCGGTGGTCGATGAGGCCATGGCCGACATCAGCACCCATGACGAGCTGCGCGCCGACCATCAGCGGGTGGTTGATGCCGGCGGGTTCGGGGTACCGACCCTGTTCTTTCCCGACGGGCAGTGCCTGTTCGGCCCGGTGGTGTTGGACCCGCCGAGCGGTGACGCCGCGGTCCGGTTGTGGCAGGCCACCACCGCCTGGCTGGAGTTCCCCCACCTGTACGAAGTGCAGCGTCCCAAGACGGTTGCCGCGCAACGTCACATCGCCGGGGTGTTCCGGCCCTACCTCGAAGCCCGGGACTGGGTCAGCATCGACCGCGGCAAGGTGGTTTCCTTCCGCGAGACTGACCCCGCCAGGTGAGCTGCGCGGCTCGCTTCGGTCAGCGCAACACCGGGGCCTGCGCGTCAAGCACCCAATCGACAGGGTCGTTGCCGTCCCGGGTGCCCCACATGCCGGGGCCGCCGCCACGGACCCGGCCGACAGGGATGGGGTCCACCCGACGCCACTCCTGGGCCACCACCCGATAGGCGATCTTCCAGGCTCCGTCCCGCTGCTCGAAGCGGTCCACATAGCGGATGCCCCACACGTCGTCGCGGCCGCTGTCATCGGCCAGCAGCTCGCGGTGGTAGGCCACGGCGTAGGTCTCGGCCCGGGCCACGTCACCATCAACCTCGATGAGCATGTTGCCCATGAAGTGCTGGGTGGCAGCGAAGCGAGGCAGGAACGAGCGGCACCCCTCGATGAATTCCTCCACGGTGCCCTTCATGGACCCGTGGTCGTCGTACGCGTCGGCGTGATAACAGGAGCGCACCAGCTCGAAGTCCATCCGGTCGATGCCTCGGGCATAACGCAGGATGACATCGGCGATCTCCTGGCGGGCCAACAGGGTTTCCATGCTCATCGTCATGGCCGACGTTCTACTCCCGGATTTGGCTCCCGTCCCGGCCAGATCTGCCGCGTTGTGCACACGTGGGCGTCGCACTCCTCAGCGCCCAACACCGTGACCTGCACCGTTGCGACACGCAATGAAGTGGTCTGCACCGCCCGCGTACGCAATGCGCAGATCTGCAGCAATCCAGGCGTCAACCGGGCCCGAACCCAGGCCCAACCAACAACCAGGCCCGAACCGGCCGGCCGAGCCAAGCCGGCGATCAGCCCCGGCGGCCTTCGGGGCGGGGGTCTGCCAGCACGCCGAGGGGGGACTGGGCCCGCAGACCGCCGTCCACCACGATGGCCTCGCCGCACACGAACGATGACTGATCTGACGCCAGCCACACCGCGGCGTTGGCGATCTCGACGGGACGACCCAAGCGGCGCAAGGCGTGGGCGTTCACGTTGCGGGCCAGCACCTCGGCCGAGCTGGCCATCATACGTTTGACCGGCGGGGTCTCGATGGTGCCGGGGCAGATGGCATTGATCCGCACCCCCTGCGGGCCGTGATCGGTGGACAGCGCCCTGGTCAGGTTGATCACCGCGGCCTTGGAGGCGGCGTAGACCACGGCCCCGCCGTCGCCGTGCAGGCCGGAGATGGAGGCGGTGTTGATGATGGACCCGCCGCCCTGGGCCACCATGATCGGCACCGCGTACTTGGCGCCCAGGAACACCGAGCGCACGTTGACGTTCATCACCAGATCCCAGTCAGCCACGCTGAGCTCCACCGCCGTACCGGGCCGTAGGGTGCCGGCGTTGTTGAACAGTGCATCAAGCCGGCCGAACTCGCTGACCGCCCGGTTGATCATGGCCTCCACCGAAGCCGGCTCGGCCACATCAACCTCCACCGCGACGGCCTCCCGACCGGACTCGCGCACCGCGGCGGCCACCGCTTCGGCCTTTTTCAGGCGGATGTCGGCCACCACCACGGTGGCGCCTTCTTCGGCGAATCGGTGGGCGCTGGCCTCCCCGATGCCCGAACCGGCTCCGGTGATGATGGCAACCTTGTTCTCCAGCAGCATGACGGTGGCGACCTCCAGGGCGGTGACTCGAACACCGCACCGTAGCGGGCCCGCTGGAAACCGGTCCCCGGCGCCGACCAAGCTGCTCCATCCACGTCCGCGGATCCGGGGAGCAGCAATGGAGTTCATCAGACCGTTCGAGGAAGCCCGCTTCGCCCCCAGCGCCTTCAACGGCTACCGCAACTACTTCGGCGCGTACCTCGAGACCGTGACCATCATCGGCTCCAAGATCGTGCCCGGCGGCTGCGGGCCGGGGCTGCACTATCACCCCAGCGATCAGTTGTACTTCCTGGTGGAGGGCCGCACCAACGTGCAATTGGGCCACGACGTGCATCCGGTGGGGGCCGGGACGCTGGTGTTCGTGCCGGCCGGGACCGCCCACTGCAACTGGAACGATTCGGACGCCGAGGAGTTCCACATCGAGCTGATCGTGCCCACCGTACGGCCCGGTATCGCCCTGTTGACGTTCGTGGATTCGCCAGATCATGCCCCCGGCAGCACGGTGTCGCCGTACCTGGTGCGCCTGGACCCGTCCCAGCACAAGCAATCGGCCCGCCTCCCCGGGTTCCGCCTGCAGAACCTGGCCGGACCCGACCGAGGGATGACCAGCTGTGTGGTCAACGCCGCCGAGTTGGACCCGGGCAAGGCCGGCCCCGGCACCCACGTGCACGACTTTGACCAGTTCTACTTCGTCCTCGACGGTGAGCTGCACGTGGAGGTGGGCCTGCATCGCGGGGTCGCCGCCCGCCACACACTGGTCGTCCTGCCCGCCGGTGTGCCCCACCGGCAATGGAACGAGGGTACCGTCCCCGAGCGGCATCTGGCCATCCTCACCCCCGCCCCCGCGCCGGGCCTTCCCCTGGACCGGGGCGTCACCCTCACCGCCACCGGCGAGACGTTCTGATGGGCGCCGTTACCGACGCCGCCGAGTTGCTGGCCGGTCACCGGCTGACCAACACCGCGCTGGCGGAGATCCCCGCCGACATCCGGCCGACCACCCTGGAGGCGGCCTACGCCGTCCAGGACGCCCTGGTCCAGCGGCTGCTGGCGGCCCAGGGCGGGAGCCGCATCGGTTGGAAGATCGCCTGCACCAGCCCGGTGGCCCAGCAGGCGTTGCAGGTGCCCCACCCCATGTTCGGCCAGCTGCTCAGCGCCTCCACCTCGCCCAGCGGGGCCACGCTCGAGGCGGCCCGGTTCACCACCCGGGTCATCGAGTGCGAGTTCGCCTTCCGCATGGCCGCCGATGTGCCCGGCGCCGGGCAGCCCCACGACGCCACCTCCATCGCTGCCTACGTCGGTGAGCTGCTCCCAGCCATCGAGGTGGTCGATCACCGCTATCCGGACTGGTCGCTCGGGGCGCCGTCCATCACTGCGGACAACGCCATCCATGGCCACTGGGTGCAGGGCGCCGGGGTCGAGGGCGACTGGCGGCGGTTCGATCTGGCCACCCACCAAGTGACCGCCCGCATCGGCGAGGGGGTGGTGGGGCGGGGCGACGGTTCCAGCGTGTTGGGCCACCCCCTCAACGCCCTGGCCTGGCTGGCCAACGCCCTGGCGGACCATGGCCATCAGCTGCGGGCCGGGGACCTGATAACCACCGGGGTCTGCACCGAGGTGTTCACCGCGCAGGCCGGAGACACCGTGACCGGAGACTTCGGCGAGCTCGGCACCGTTACCGTGCAGTGGATCTGAACGAGGGGTCTGAACGGTATCGGGACGGGCCGTGTAACCTGCGCTGAACAGGGCCGATCCGGGCCAATCACGGTTGGGGGCACACGAGCAGTGAAGGTCGATTATCCCATCATCTCGGCGGACTCACACATCACCGAGGCACCGAACACCTACATCGATTTCATCGAATCCAAATATGTCGATACCGCCCCCCGGGTGGTGGAGACCGACGATCGCGGTGACATCTACGTCATCGACGGCATGAAGACCACCATACCTATGGGTTTGGTGGCGGCAGCGGGCCAGGACCCCGACAAGCTCAACACCAAGGCCCGTTACGCCGACCTGCCGAAATCCGGCTACGACGCCACCTACCGAATCGCGGATCAGAACCGTGACGGCGTGTCGGCAGAGGTGATCTATCCGTCGGTGGGCATGGTGCTGTGCAACCATCCGGACTTCGACTACAAGAAGGCCGTGATGGATGCCTACAACCGTTGGATGTCCGCCTATTGCGACACCGACCGCAACCGCCTCATCGGCCTGGGCCAGACCCCCATGCGCTCACCGGAAGAGGGCATCAAGGATCTCGAGACCATGAAGGCCATGGGCATGCGGGGCGTGATGTTGCCCGGCAACCCTCAGATGGAAGATTACGACTCACCGATCTACCACGAGTTCTTCGAGGCTTGTGTGGCGTTGGAGATGGTACCCAGCTTCCACATCCTCACCAGTACGGCTGACTCCCTCAACCGCAACCGTGGCCCCAAGATGAACGGCTTCTTGTCCATCATCCGCGGCAACCAGGACATCTTGGGCATGTTCATCCTGGGCGGCATCTTCGAGCAGCACCCAAACCTACGCATCGTGTGCGTTGAAGCGGATGCCGGTTGGGCCCCGCATTACATGTATCGAATGGACCACGCCTTCAAACGGCATCGGAAATGGCTCAAGGCCCGCATTGACACCATGCCGTCGGATTACTTCCGAGAACACATCTATCTGACGTTCCAGGATGACTTCATTGCCTTCCGCAACGCCGATCAAATGAACTGGCGGCGGTTGTGCTGGGCCAATGACTTCCCCCATTCGGACTCGACGTGGCCGTGGAGCCAGGAGATGCTCACCGAGCACACTTCCCACCTGACGGAGGAGCAGCGCCGGGCCATCCTCTGTGACAACACCGCGGAGCTGTACAAGGTCGACCTCTCCACCCTGCCGGTGGGTGGGGACACCTTGGCCCAGACAGCAGCCTGACCTTGCCAGCGTCACGCCGGTCGGTCCCTGCACCACGCGGGAGCCGGCCGGCGGGCGTAGCATTGGTCACATGGAACTGCTCGGTGTGCATCACATCTCGGTCAACGTCGCCAACAACGAAGAGGCCGAGCGCTTCTACGTCGATGTGCTCGGCCTCAAGAAGCTTCCCCGGCCCGACTTCGGCTTCCCCGGGGCCTGGCTGGAGCTGACCGACGGCCGCCAGGTCCACCTCATTCAGGTGGAGGATTGGGTGGCACCCAAGGGTCAGCACTTCGCCCTGCACGTCGCCGACCTCGACGGGGTCAAGGCCCAGCTCGAAGATCAGGGCGTGCGGGTATCCAAGGTCAGCGAGATCATGGACGTAGGTCGTCAGTGTTTCTTCCGAGACCCGTGCGGCAACGGCATCGAACTCAACGAGCCCCTCGCCTCTCGCCGGACCACCACTGAGACCGTCAGCGCCGGGGCTGCCACCAGTTGATCTGACCCACCGTTGCCAACCGTGCAAGCCCTGGTTCGGCGCGCACGGTTGGCGGCAGGGGCCGTCAGTAGATCGTTTGCTTGAGCCGGTCGGGATAGGCCGCGTCGAAAGCGGCACCATCGAAGTTGCCCTCGGTGATGTTGGTCAGGATTTGGCCCATGCTGGGCAGAGCCGAACGCTCCACCCGGGTCTCAGGGTCCCACAGCTTGGAACGAACCAGCGCTTTGGGACATTGGATGTACACGCTGTCCACCGTGATGAGGATGACGGTGGCCGGCAGCTTGTCCCGGGACTCGCCAGCACCAAAGCTCGCCCGTAGGTCGTGATCGGTGCTCAACACCGCACGGCCGTTGACCCGCAGCGTCTCCCCCACCCCGGGCACCAGGAACAGCAGGCCAACCCGGCCATCGCGCACGATGTTGCGCAGCGAGTCGACCCGGTTGTTGCCCCGGCGGTCGGGGATGGCCAGGGTGCGTTCATCCAGTACCCGCACGAACCCAGCCGGATCCCCCCGGGGCGAGCAATCCAGCCCGTCATCGTCGAGGCCGGCTGTGGCCAGCAGCACGAAGGGCGACGCCTCGATGAAGGCCCGGTAATCGGCGGTGATGACCGGAACCTCCTTCAGCACCGCGGCCGGCACCGGCTCGCCGTAGATGGCGTCGAGCTCGGCGGTCGTGGTCACGATGGAGCGGCTGGTCACGATGGAGCGGCTGGTGATTGAGTCCACGGCTGAGGTGACAGCGGTCATGGCCCAAGCGTAGGCCTAACTGGGGTTCAGCCGACGGCGTCTCGCAGTTTGGGGTGCAATTCGGCCAGCTGATCGATGATGCCGTTCACGCTGCGGGCACCGGCCTGGAAGATGGCAGTGGCGTTGAGCGCGGTCCATTCGAAACCCAGCTTGTGGATCTCCTCGGCCCGGCGCACCACCCGGTCATGTTCGGCGTAGAACGTCTTGCCGGCGGCATCCGTGGGTGGCGGGGCCAACATCAGCTGCATGCCGATGGCGGCGGGGTCCCGCCCGGCTTCGGTGGCGTAGCGGCGAATCTTGGCCACGCTTTCGAGCACCTGCTCGTCGGTCCCGGTGGCCGAACCCATCCACCCGTCACCCAGCCGACCCGTGCGGCGCAGCGCGGCCTCCGTCAGCCCGCCCACCCAGATCGGCAGGTTGGCACCCTGCGGTGGCTTGGGGTCCATGGCGATGCCGTCGGCCGGATAGTGCGGCCCGGCCAGATCCACCCGCTCCTCACCCCAGTAGCTGCGCAGCACCTCGATAGCCTCATCCATCAACTTGCCCCGCTGATGGAAATCCGGTCCCAGCACGTCGTATTCGCACTCCTGCCAGCCCACGCCCACGCCCAGGCGCATCCGGCCGGCGGAGAGGGTGTCGATGGTCGCCACTTGCTTTGCCACCAGCACCGGCTGGCGTTGGGGCAACACCAGCACCTCGGTGGAGAGGCTGACCCGGCTGGTCACCGCGGCGGCGAAACCCAGCAGCACGAGCGCTTCGAGCACCGGCATGTTCGAGGGGTAGCGGGGGGCACTTCGGCTCTCGGTGGGATAACCCATGACCACGTGGTCGAATACCGCGATCTCGTCGTAGCCGATGTCCTCGATGGCGCGGGCCAGGGCCACCACCTGGGCCGGCCCCTCGCGAAAGGCAACACTGGGAAACTCCACCGCAAGGTTCATCTGGCACTCCTGTGGCTTGGACGGTCCTGCTCAGCCTGCTGCACCGGCATCGACCACCGCCAACCCGAACGACACGGTCCTTGGCGTCAGCTGACGGCAGCGGCGAGGGTCCGTCGGCCAACGCCGGCGAGAACGGGATTGTCCGCCGAATGGGCCAACATGGCCAACGCCAGGTTCAAGGCCCAACCCCGGGCCCGGACCCAGGTGGCGTCGTCTGCGCCGCCATAGGCTCGTCGCATCGTGTCGTGGTGTTCGACCGGCAGCAGCATCCAGGCCACGGCCAGGTCGGTGGCCGGGTCTCCCGCGGTGAGGTCACCAAAGTCGATCACCGCGCTGAGCTGACCATCGGCCACGATGAGGTTGGCGGGGTGTAGGTCCCCGTGCAGCCACAGTGCCGGGCCGTCCCACACCGCCGCCGCCAGCGCTCGGTTCCAATGATGGCGCACCGCCGGGACATCAACCATACCACTAAGCATGTCGAGTCGCTCTTCGAAGGAAGTGGCGCGATCCGCCAGCGGTACCCCCCGGTATGGGTTGTGGGGAGCGTCGGGCGGGGCAGGGCGATGCAATGCCGCCAGGAACCCGCCAATGGTCCGGGCGGCACGTTCAGCATGGACCGGTGGCTGGAGAGCGGCGATGCTGCCCCCGAACCAGGGGCCCACGGTCCACGGCCAGGGGTACCCGCCGTCGGGCCGCCCGCGGTGCACCGGCGCCGGGATGGGCAGCGGCAGGCGCGGCGCCAGTTCCGCAAGCCAGCGGTGCTCGTGGTCGACCAAGGGCACGGCCACCGCCCGCCGTGGCAAGCGCACCGTGAGATCAGGACCGAGGCGGAAGATCACGTTGTCCCAGCCGTTGGTCACCAACCGCAACCACCGGTCCGCAACACCCGGAAACTGCCGTCGCAACAACTCACGCACCAGCGGCTCGGAGATCTCAACCTCGGCCGCCGGCATGTCGCTCACCACCGCCGCCCCCTCCCGTCAGATACCAGACCGTACCGAACCATGCCGCCCGAACCGAACCATGCCGCCCGAACCGAACCATGCCGCCCGAACCGAACCATGCCGCCCGAACCGAACCATGCCGCCCGAACCGAACCATGCCGGACCAGATGGTACGGCGGATGGGCGCGCTCGACCCGGAGCGTTGAGCGTAACTGCGGCCAGGAGGGGCCGGTAGCCTTGTCCGGTGGCAGGTTTCGATGACGTAGCCCGACTGGCCGGGTCACTTCCCGAGGTGTCCGAGGCGGTGCGGTCCAACGGGCGCACCTGGATGGTGGCCAAGAAGGCGTTCGCTTGGGAACGGCCCTTCAGCAAGGCCGACCTTCGTCGCTTCGGCAGCGGAACCCCGCCCGCCGGTCCGATCCTGGCGGTGCGGGTCGAGGACCTGAGCGAGAAAGCGGCTGTGCTGGCGGCAGGGGCACCGGCGATGTTCACCATCCCCCACTTCGACGGGTACGCCGCGGTCCTGGTCCAACTCGACCTGGTGGATCATGTCACGTTGCAGTTGGCCCTCGAAGACGCATGGTTGGCCAGCGCGCCGCCACGGCTGACGCGGCCCTACCTCGAGCATCGCCCGGATGACCTCGATCATCCGAACCCGCCCGACCGGACCTCCCACGCCAGCTAGCGGATCAGTTAGTGGACGCGCCGACGCCATGCTGGAGTCATGAGCGACACAACGGCGAACTGGGGTGAGGTCGGGTCCAAGGTCACCGATCTGGGGCGCACGCTCCGCACACACTTCGAACAACAACGCAATGCCACGGCACCCGCTGCCAGCGGCGCGGGGCCAGAGACGGCACGGGACGGGGACCCTGCGCCCAATGCCGGACCGGCCGGGGACGGCGGTGCCGCAGAAGATGGCGGTGCCGCGGGCGACGGCGACCGGGTGCACGAGGCGCTGCGCAAGCTCGGCGACGCGGTTGATGGTGTGGTCGACGCACTGGGGTCAGCGGTGAAGGACCCGACCATCAAGGAGGACGTCAAACAGGTTGGCAGCGCGCTGACCGGGGCGCTGTCGGCCAGCTTCGCCACCATCAGCGACGATCTGCGCCAGGCGTTCCGGCGCATGTCGAACCAGCAGCAGGACCCGACCACGCCCACCGGCACCACCGAGGCCGAGGACCCCCGTTCTCCCTGACGGCGCGTTCGCTGAGCTCGTTCGCCGAGAACCGGCGATCGGTTCCACGGTCCAGGTCGCGTAGCTAGGGTCGACGGATGGCACTTCGGGACTACCTCGTGAGCGAGATCGCTGTCGACCTCGCCGATGGCTTGCTGACCCGACGAGAGGCGCTGCGAAGGCTGGGTTTGCTGGGCTTGGGCGCCGCGGCCGCGGGGTCTGTGCTGGCCGCCTGCACCGGCGACGATTCGGGTGGAAGCGGGGCGGCGTCGAGCACCGGCCCCACCACCGGTTCAAGCGCCGCGACGGACAGCCCGGATTCCACGACCATAAGCACGCCCGCCAGCACCGCCACGCCCGCCAGCAGCTCGCCCGGCGGCGCGGCCGGCGCCAGCGCCACAGCCCCGATCACGTTTTCCGGACCGGCGGGACCGTTGATGGGTTCCTACGCAGGTGCCGCCCAGGCCACGGGCGCGTTGTTGATCATCCACGAGAATCGCGGGCTGACCCCGCACTTCCAGACGATGCCCGATCGGTACGCCGCCATCGGGCTGAACACCCTGGCGCTGGATCTCCTGTCACGGGTGGGTGGCACCGCCGGTTTGGGGGACGACGGCGCCGCCACCGCCGCGCTCGGCAACGCTGCCGCGGCGGATCTCATTGCCGACACGCGGGCCGGTCTTGACGAGTTGGCCCGTCGAACCCCCGGCAAGAAGCTGGCCATCATGGGCTTCTGCTTCGGTGGTGGACAGGTGTGGTCACTGCTCAACGCCGGTGAGCCCAGACTGGCGGCGGCCATCCCGTGTTACGGGCCCGGTCCCAGCGGCGCCAACTTCGCGGGCTCCCCCAACGCCGCCGTCATGGGCGTCTACGCCGAACTCGACACCCGGGTCAACGCCAGCCGAGACGCCATGGAAGCGGCCCTCACCGCCGCCGGGCTGACCCACGAACTTCGCACCTATCCCGGTGCCGACCACGCCTTCCTTAACGACACCGGCGCCCGTTATCGCCCCGAACAGGCGGCCGTGGCCCTGGCTGACATCCAAGCCTGGCTCACCCGTCACCTGGCCTGAGCACCGGCCCGTCACCAGGCCGCTTGGAGCACCGCCATGACCTCGGCCGCCTGCGTCACCGGGCGGGGATTGGTGGCCAGCGCGACGTCACCGAGCACGTGGTCGGCCACACCGGGCAGCTGCTCCCGGGTCACGCCCACCTCACGGAGACGGCCCGGCAGACCCAGCTCCCCCCGCAGCGCTTCGATCCGTTCGATCAGCTGTTCGATGGATGAGCAAGCCGCCGCGTCGGCAGCCTCCTGAAGTTTGGATTCGCACGCCGGACGGTTCCAGCGCAGGACCTCGGGCAGCACGATGGTTGACGCCACCCCGTGCCCCACGCCCAGCGCCCCGCCCAACTGGTGGCGCAACCCGGCCACCAGACCAACCCCGACCGTGGCCAACTGCGGCAACACCATCCCCACCGCGAACTGGCAACGGCCCCGAGCGGCCAGGTTGTCCGGATCTGCGGTGGCCGGGGCAAGCTCATCGAGCAGCAGACGCAGGCCTTTGGCGGCCACCGCGTCCGAAAGCGGGTTGGCCCGACGCGAGCACAGCACCTCCAGGGTGTCCGCCAGTGCCTTCATGCCGGTGGCGGCCCACAACAGCGCCGGGGTGGCCCGGACCCACTCGGGATCGAGGATCACCCAGCGCGGCGTCAACTTGGCGTCGAGATAGATGTGCTTCGCTCCCGACAACGGATCGGTGATGCCCACTCCCCCGGTGAACTCCGCCCCCGACAGGGTGGTCGGCAACGAGATGTGGGCCAGCTTCGGTTGTTCCATCCGGGGTTGTTTCATGACGGCCCGCTGGCCCGCACCTCCCTCGTCGGCACGGAAATGACCCCGCAACCGGGCCAGGTCTCCGCCCTCGGCCAAGACCATGGCCACGCCCTTGGCCAGATCCACCACTGAGCTGCCACCCAGACTGATGATGCCATCGGCGTCGGTGTCGGCCGCCTGCGCCGCGGCCGCCAGCACCACCGGTTCGGGGGTGTGCTCCTTGGATCCATCGAAAACTCCCGCCACCGCACCCTCCAGCAGCCCACACAGTTGGTCGGTGAGACCGGCCCGGGTCACCGAAGCCGTGGCCACCACGAACGGGCGCCGCACCCCGCTGCGGGCCAACAAGCCCGGCAAACTGCGGCGCACGCTGCCCGGCCCGTAGACGATGCCCTCGCCGGACCCGTGCATGAGCCGCCCCGCAAGTGCCTCCTGGTGCTCAACGTCAGAGGTGTGCGCTGTCATGGGGCCGGACGGTACCACCGGGCCGCGGCGACCGAAGGCGGGCGCCCGCCGGACCGTTGCTGCAAGACTGGCGGGCATGGCCACGGCAGCGGACGGATTCCTGGAGGAAGAGCTCAACGGCGCAGTGTGGCGCCGGGAGTTCGTGATCGAACCGGAAGCGGGCGCCGGTGGACGGATGGTCTCCGGGGTGCTGTGGCAGCCGGCCCAACAACCGGTGGGGGCCCCGCTGGTGTGTTGCGGTCACGGAGCGTCGGGAGATCGACATCAGGCACCCATCCCGTGGTTGGCCCGTCGCCTGGCCGGGCAGCAGGGTTGCTCGGTGTTGTCCATCGATGGTCCCGTCCACGGCCGCCGGCTGGTACCACCCGGTGGTCGGGAGGCGTTCTGGCCGGAGTGGCAGCGCGAGGGCAGCGTCGAGGACATGGTCGCTGACTGGACGGTGGCCCTGGATTTCGCGCAGGCCCGACCTGAGGTGGGGATCGGCCCGGTCGGCTATTGGGGATTGTCGATGGGCACCATCTACGGAGCACCATTGGTGGCGGCGGAATCGCGCATCAGCGCCGCCGTCTTGGGACTGATGGGCGTGGTCGGCCCGTCCCACTATGTGTCCCGGGTCAAGGCGGCAGCGGCGAACATCAGCTGCCCGGTCCTGTTCGTGGTGCAGCTCGAGGACGAACTGTTCACCCGGGAGCAGTGCCTCGAGCTGTTCGATGCCTTCGCATCTGACGACAAGCGCTTGCACGCCAACCCGGGCCGCCATCCCGAGGTCCCCGTCGAGGAGTTGCACCACTCCATCGAGTTCCTCACCACCAGACTGCACGGTACGGCAACGGACCGGGGCCCCACCTTCGCGGTCTCCCAGTAGTCATACCGTCCGGCATGGTACGGACTGGATAGTTACATCCTATACGGTACGGTAAAGGCGGATGACCCGTCGCGCGAAATCCTCCACCAATCGGTACAGCTGGTCGGTGGGGAAAATGAAGTTCACCCCGGTCAGCCCCTGGGCCTCGAGCTCGTGGAGACGCTGTACGATGTCCTCGGGTTGGCCGGCCAGGGTGAAGTTCCGGATGATCTCGGGGGTGATGAACCGTTTCTCGCCCGGCTCGAGGTAGGTGTAGTGGCTCTGATGCAGTTGCTGATGGGCCCGCTCCACATCCCGGCTGGCGTGATAGGCCAGATAGTCCTCCCAGATCGGAGCGACGTAATCGGGGGGCGGGGCAGCGGTTTCCTTGTGTAGATCGACCAGGTAGTGAACGTTGGCCATGATCGCTGAACCGCACTCGGCGATGGCCCGCTCCGAGCTGAGCGTCTCGCCCGGTTCCAGCATCAACAAGTTCATCAGGGCAAAGGTCTCAAACCCAGCAGACCCGCTCGGCGCACCAAGGTCCCGTCCGACCGCCGCCGCCCCGGCCCGAACCCGCTCCAACGCCTGGGCCACGGTCCCGCCCCGCGGAACGCCGGTCACCAACCCGTCGGCCAACTCCCCGGCCAGCGCCTGAGCCCGCGGGCCGAACCCACCCAAGTGAATGGGGATCGGCGCATCGTTGTGCCCGAGGTGGCGGTTCTGGATGCGAATGGGGTGGGTCTGGCCCCGCAGCTCGTAGTTCACCTCCTCCCCCTGCAACAAGGCCCGCACCACCTCGACGTAACGGCGAAACGGCGCGATGGCCATCGGCCGCTGACCCATGGTGCGCATGGCCGTGTTGCCGGTGCCCAGGCCGAGGAACGTGCGGCCCGGCGCCAGACGGTTGATGGTGGCGATGCTGTTGGCCACCACCGGGGCTAGCCGTAACCCGGCAATGGCCAGGCCCGTACCAATCCGCATGGTACGGGTCTGTTGGGCGGCCAGGGCCAGCACCGCCCACGGGTTGGACGTCAGCAACTGGGTGTCGGGAACCCAGCAGTAGTCATAGCCCAGGTGCTCAGCGTGGGCGATGAGACCCACATCATCAACGCTGCCAACGGTCAACCCGAATTGCATGGGCGACATCGTAGGTCTCCCAGTTCCCAGCCATCAGCGCCCGACCCGTACGGCAACTCGCCGGGACCGGGGCAACCACCACCGCAGGTCAGGCCCGTCCTTCAATGGGTATGGTTGTCGCGCCACCCCCGTACTCGAGCACCGAGATCGACCACTCAGTGTGCCCAGCGGATCAGCCGTGCACCCCGCCATCAACGGTGAACGCCTGGCCGGTACAGTAGCTGGATCGATCCGAAGCCAGAAACAACGCCATCTGGGCGATGTCTTCGGGCTGGCCGAGACGGCGGATGGGCTGGCGGGAAGCGATCTTGTCCTCCTTGCCGGAGACCATGTCGTCGATCATGTCCGTCACGATCACTCCGGGATGGATGGAGTTGACCCGGATGCCATGACGGCCCACCTCCTTGGCCACGGTCTTGGTCATGCCGGTGACGGCCCACTTGGTGGCCACGTAAGCGGTGGCACCAAAGCCGCCCTCCAGCCCGGCGATGGAGGAGGTGTTGATGATCGAACCGCCATGGCCAGCGTCGACCATGGCCGGGACCACGGTGCGCATGCCCAGGAACACCCCTGTCTGGTTGATGGCCACGGTGCGATTCCACAGATCAGTTGAGGTGTTGACCAGCCGGGCCGGCTGGAAGATGCCGGCGTTGTTCATGAGGATGTCGAGCCGGCCGTGACGGGCCACGACGTCGGCCACCACCGAGGCCCAACCCTCCTCCGAGGTGACGTCGAGGTGGAGGTAGTCGCAGCCGATTTCGCCGGCGGTACGTTCACCCTGGTCGTCAAGCACGTCGGTGATGACCACTGTGGCCCCTTCGCCGGCGAAGACCCGGGCCTCGGCTGCGCCCTGCCCCCTCGCGCCGCCCGTCACCAGTGCCACCCGGCCGTCCAGCTCGCCCATCGCGTTCTCCCGTTGTCGAAATCGGAAGCGCACAGTACTTGTTTGCACAGTTCTTGTTGCTCAGCTCGCTGTCGCTCGCTGCGTGTCAGCGGCTCGCTGGCGCTCGCGCGCTGACCTGGCGCCGCCACGCGTCGTGCAAGCACCGGCTCCCCAGGTCTCGATGCGGCGCCAGCGCCAACCGCCATCCGCTCAAACCCGCGACACAGGCCCGCCACGCCCGGTCCGCGGGCACACTCGCATTGCCACGCCACCACCCGCGGTGCAAGCACCGCTCCCCAGGTCTCGATGCGGCGCCAGCGCCAACCGCCATCCGCTCAAACCCGCGACACAGGCCCGCCACGCCCGGTCCGCGGGCACACTCGCATTGCCACGCCACCACCCACGGTGCAAGCACCGCTCCCGGGACTCGCGGGCCGACGCCTTGGACGTCGTGAATATAGAAGGGGTCGAAAGATTATGAAAGTGGGGGCGGGGCAGTTTGACTTGTGCACTACGGGCGGACGCTGCTGCTGGCCGAATCATGAAATACCAGGTCAGGGCATTGGGCGGTGCTGGCTGAGAGCGACGATCTCTCCAAAAGTGCACAAGTCAGCGATTCCGGCGGCACAGCCGGCCAAACCTCCTCCCGATCGCACGAGAGTCGGCAAGGTTCAATGAGCGATCCAGGGTACGGCAGGGCACAAATCGGACCCCGCGTTCTCGGCCGCGATGCAGCAGTGAGTAGCGGCGGCGGCAGCGAACGGGCTTGCACTGACAGGGCGCCACCTACAGTGGGGCGATCAAACCGACAGGCTCTTTGGGGGCTGCGCCATGACCGATACCACGACCGGGCCGACACCACCGACCAATGCCGGACGGCGGCTGCCGGGCACGCCCGAACCCATGCACCATTGGAAGGGCACCGGCGGGGTAACCATCGCCGGGGACTCGTGGGGTGACCCCAACGGACCGCTGGTGTTGTTGCAACACGGCGGCGGTCAGACCCGTCACGCCTGGAAGGGTGCTGGCGAGACCCTCGGCGCCGCCGGGTACCACGCGGTTGCGTTCGACGCCCGCGGTCACGGCGATGCCACCTGGGCGCCGGACGGGACCTACGGCATGGACGTCATGGTCGACGATCTGATCGCGGTCATTGACGCCTTGGGCGGGCGGAGGCCGGTTCTGGTGGGTGCATCCATGGGCGGCGGCACCAGCCTTGTGGCCATCGGCGAGGACCGGGTCGACGCCACGGCGCTGGTGCTGGTGGACATCGGCCCGCGCATCGAGCCCGAGGGGGCGGAGAAGATCCAGGCGTTCATGGGGCAGAAGCCCGAGGGTTTCGAGTCCCTCGAGGAGGTGGCCGACGCCATCGCCAGCTACCAACCCCATCGCAAGCGCACCCGCAGTCTCGACGGGTTGGGCAAGAACGTCCGTCTCGGCGACGACGGCCGTTATCACTGGCACTGGGATCCTCGTTTCCGGGCCGGTCGTCGAGATCTCGAAGCTCGCCGACTGCGCCTGGAGGCCTGCGCCGCCAACCTCAGCTTGCCCACACTGCTGGTGCGCGGGGGGCTCTCTGACGTGCTGTCCGAGGAAGGCGCCCAGGCGTTCCTGGAGTTGTGCCCGCACAGCGAATATGTGAACGTCAGCGACGCCGGGCACATGGTGGCGGGCGATCGGAACGACATCTTCGCCGGCTCCGTCATCGACTTCCTGACCCGCTCGGTACCGGTCGGCGGCGAGCCGGTGAAAGCCCCCCATGAAACCCACCCCCATCATGAGGGCCCCGCGGGCGACGTCGTCGATATTCCCTAACCGCCGCTGAAGTGCAGGCCAGTCCGACAAAAAAGGGGCGTGACCAGCCCGTTCACGGACCGAATCGACGTCGATTCGCCGAAATGGGGGGTGGCCGTACCGTCACGCTGCGTGGTGGACTCGAGAATCGCACGGCTGGTGGCGATCTGGCCTATCGTTGGGATCGATACGTTCTTGTGAGGAGGACCCGCGTGCACGATTACGACCTGCAGATCAGAGGCGGAACCATTGTCGACGGTACCCGTGTGCCGCGCTACACCGGTGACATCTGGATCAAGGACGGCAAGATCGCCAAGATCGGCGGCAAGCCCGAAGCGGTCTCGACCAATGTCATCGATGCCACCGGCAAGATCGTGGCTCCCGGCTTCATAGACCTGCACACCCACTACGACGCGCAGATCCGCTGGGATCCGTGGTGCACCACTTCGTCGTGGCACGGCGTCACCTCGGTGGTGCTGGGCAACTGCGGCTTCGGCTTCGCCCCGGTGAAGCCAGACTTCGTGGAGCGTTCCATGCTCACCATGGTCCGCACCGAGGCCATCCCCATGGCGTCCATGGTGGAGGGCATGCTGCCCAAGTGGGATTGGGAGACCATCCCCGAGTACCTCGACTCCCTTGACCGGGCCCCGCTCGGCGTGAACTGCATCCAGTACATGCCCACCGCCTCGCTGATGACCTACGTCATGGGCCTCGAAGCGGCCAAGACCCGCGCCGCCACCGAGGCGGAGCGCAAGGAGATGCAGCGCCTGTTGCATGAGGGCATGGACGCCGGGCTCTGCGGATTCTCCATCCAGCGCCTCGGCCCCAACTCAACCCAGGCCGATTTCGACGGCTCCCCCATGGTCACTGACACCATGTGCGATGCGGACATCCTGGCCCTCGGTGAAGTGTTGGCCGAACGGGATGAGGGGTTCATCCAGATCACCCAGGCCACCGACAACATCAAGGCCGACCTGGCCTTCGTGGAGAAACTGGCCGAGGTGTCGGGCCGGCCCATCCTGTACAACGCCATCGCCCCGGCCCGCAAGAACCCCGAGGTCCACCGCCGTTCGCTGCGTTGGCTGGAGCGGGTTCGGGCCAAGGGCCTGCCCATCTTCGGTCAGACCGCCACGCTGCGGGTCGGTTTCGCATTCACCTTGGAGCATTGGAATCTTTACGACGCCAGCCCGGCGTGGCGGGAGATCACCACCGGCACCAAGGAAGAGAAGATGGAGAAGATGGCCGATCCGGAACTGCGTCAAGCGGTGCTGGCGGAGGCCGCTGAAGCCGACCGGCGCCTGCAGGCCATCCAGGCCGGTGTCGGTGGTTCGCCGGAGAAGCTCATCGTGCAGGGCGTGAACCGTCAGCAGGACCTGCAGCAGTACGTGGGCCGTAGTCTGGGTGACATCGCCACCGCCGAAGGCAAACACCCCATCGAGGTCATGTTGGACTTGTCCCTCAAGGGTGATCTGAACGTGGAGTTCCTGGGCCCGGACCGTGGTTCCAACGCCGATTTCATGGCCGAGATGACCAACGATTCCCCATACACCGTGCCCGGCGTGTCCGACGGTGGGGCCCACACCAAGTTCTTCAACGGTGGCAGCTGGAGCACGGACTACCTGCGTTGGCTGGTGCGGGACGAGAAGAAGGTCACCCTCGAAGAGGCCCATTACCGCATGTCCGCCCTGGCGGCGCACGCAGCCGGCTTCAAGGACCGTGGTGTGCTGCGCGAGGGCGCTGCTGCGGACGTGGTGGTCTACGACATGGAAGAGCTCGAGGTCGAGCCCAACTGGATCGGTGACGTGGTCCACGATCTGCCCGGTGGCGAGTGGCGCCGGGTGCAGCGGGCCAAGGGCTACCACCACATCCTGGTCAACGGCGTGGAAACGTTCCGCAAGGGCGAGTGCACCGGGGCCACCCCCGGTCGCCTGCTGCGCAACGGCCACATCTGAGCTGATCTGAACCGACGCCACAACGGGTGCGGTCCCTTGCGGGGGCGGCACCCGTTGTCGCGCCCAGGCCCGGCGCCGGACAGCTCGCGCCTGGGCAGGTCAGCCCGGCAAGATACGCAACGGTACCGAGCGGGGACCGCGCACAGGGCCCACGGACCATTCGATCTCGGAGGGCGCCACCGCTAACTCGAAGGTCGGGAACCGCTCGATCCAACCCCGCAGCGCCACCGCCAGCTCCATGCGGGCCAAGTTGGAGCCGAGGCAACGGTGGATGCCCACCCCGAAGGCCAGGTGCCGGTTGGCCTGGCGGTCGATCACCACCTCGTCGGGTCGTTCGAAGTGCTCCGGATCACGATTGGCTGAGGGGAAGGACAACAGCAACCGTTGCCCGGACTGCACCGGGCAACCGGCCACCTCTGCGTCCTCGGTGATGTAGCGGGCGATGGTGACCGGCGAATAGAAGCGCAGGAACTCCTCCACTGCGTTGGGCACCAGGTCCGGTTCGGCCACCAGCCGGGCCAGGTCTTCGGGGTGGGTGCCGAGGTGGAACAGCGCTGCACCCAGTGAGGACCAGGTCGTGTCGATCCCGCCCAGCATCAACACGAACAAAGCCCCGATGCGCTCCCGCTCGCTGAAGGGACGGGTGGTGCCATCGGGCAAGGCCGCCTCGGCGTTGAGCACCATGGTGACGAGGTCCTCGGTGGGGTGGCGGCGGCGGTCCTGCAACTGGGCGGCGAAGTAGGCCTGGATCTCACGGTTGGCCTTGCGGGCGATGTCCAGGTTGACCTGGCCGTCCTTCAACATGCCATCGACCCACGCCCGGAACTGCGGGCCCATGTCCGGCGCCACCCCGAACAGCCGGATCATCACCTCCACCGGCACCTGCTGGGCGAAGTCGAGCGCCCCGTCCACCAGCTCACGATCGACGATGGCGTCGAGCAGCCCGGCCACGGTATCGGCGACGAACGGTTCGAGGGCGGCCACCTCGCGAGGGTTGAACGCCGGCAGCAGGGCCCGGCGTATCGGGGTGTGATCGGGCGGGTCGAGCGTGATTGGTGGCAGCTCGAGCTTGATGTTGTCGGGATGGTTCTCGTTGACCGAGGTGATCCGGCTTGAGAACGTGGCGGTGTTGTGGGCCACCTCGTCGATGTCGTCGTACCGGGTGACCAGGTAGGCGCCGAAGAACCGGTCGGTATGGGCGACCGGGCAGCGTTCACGGAGCTCGCCCAGGATCTCGGGGCTATGGGCGGCCCACTCTTGGCTGAGATGGTCGAAATCGGTGGACCAGTCCGTCACAGGTTGGCGATCGTTCACCGCGCCGATGGTAACGCCCTGTCATGCCTGTCGGAGACCCGTGCGCCTCATGCGCAGGAACCAGCGGCGGCGCCGAGAATGGCGATGGGCGCCACGTAGCGCAGCGCCACCCGCAGCACGCCCCGTTCCAGGCGAGCCAACCCCAGCGATTCGCTGACCCATCCGCTGCCGAGCACCCGGCCGGTGAACACCGCCAAAGCCAGCCCGCCGAGCGGTAGCAGGAGGTTGGAGGTGGCTTCATCGATCAGATCGAAGGCGCTGGCATCGTCGAAGCGGTCCAGCATCCCCAGCGGGTGCCAATCGGACCACCCGTTGAACGACAGCACCGTCGCCAGACCCGCTACCAGGCAACACGGCGTCGCTACCCCCACCGCGTGACGGCGCGACCAGGATCGACGGTGACCCAGAACCGCTACCACCCCTTCGAGCATGGAGACCCCCGAAGCGACCGCGGCGATGAACAACAACAAGAAGAACGCCGTCGCCGCCACCCGACCCAGGGGCATCTCGGCGAACGCCAACGGCAGGGACACGAACACCAGACCGGGGCCGCTCGCCGGATCGAGGCCGTTGGCGAACACCACCGGGAACACCGCCAGCCCGGCCAGCACCGACACCGTGGAGTCCGCGGCAACGGAGAGCAGCGCCACCACTCGAAGATCGGTGCCGACAGCGGCGTAACCGGCGTAGGTGATCATCAGCCCCAGACCCACCCCGATGGAGAAGAACCCCAATCCCAGCGCTTCGAGCACCGCCCGCCCGGTGAGCTGCTCGAAATCCGGCACGAACAGGAACCGCACCGCGGCCCCGGCATCACCGGCCACCGTCGAATAGATGGCCAACGCCACCAGCAACACCGCCAGGGCCGGCATGAGCAGCTTCATCGCCCGCTCGATGCCCCGCTGGACGCCGCGGATCACCACCCCCGCCAGCAGCGCCAGGAACAAGGCCTGAAAACCGATCATCCAGCCCGGCGATCCCAGCAGGTGGTCGAAGTCGGCCTGGACGGCCGCGGCGTCAGCACCGGGCAGCCCCCACAGCGCGGTGCGCGAGGCGTAATACAGCGTCCAGCCGCCGATGACGGCATAGAAGCTGAGCACCAAGAAGCTGGTCACCGCACCCAGACTGCCCACCGCTCGCCAACGAGGTGAGCCGCCCTGCGCCGCGGCAACGATGCTGAGGCTGGTGGCCGCATCGGACCGGCCGCCCCGACCAACGGCGAACTCCGCCAACATCAGCGGCACCACCACCAACGCCAACCCCAGGACGTACACCACCACGAAGGCCCCACCGCCGTTGACGCCGACCTCGTACGGAAACTTCCAGATGCTGCCGATGCCCACCGCGGAGCCGATGGTGGCGAGCAGGAATCCGCTGCGGCTGGTCCAGGCTTCGGTGGAGGCGCCCGGCACGAAGCGGAGGCTACCGGCCTCTCAGCGCACGATCAGCGGGTGGTGGCTCCGGGTCGGGCATTGATCCATCTGGCGGAGGCCCGGGCCAACTCCCCGCCGCGACGCAGCCCGTGCCAACCCCGGGTGATGAAGGTACCGAGCAGCATGGTATTGAGGGCCCCCCAGTAGGTACCGACCACCAGCTGTGAGAACGTTGGCAGTCGACGTTGGACAACGGCCACGAAGGAGATGACCACAACCGCCGCCAGACCGGAGCTCTGCAATGTCGTTTGGCGCCAATGCCAGCGCATGTCGTGCGCCTTGCGGGTCACCACATAGCTCGGTTTGCGGTGCCGGCCACCCACAACGGCCTGTATCGCGGCTTTCTGGAACACCGGTGCCATACCGGCGCGCATGGCCCGCTGGCGCCACAAGGCCCCGTAGGGCTTGCGCTGACGGATCCGCCGATCGAAGAAGGGCCGGTTGAGAGCCAGCAACCAAAGCTCCATTGACACCATCATCGGCGCGAAGCAAATGAGAAATCCGCGGGTGTCACTATCGAGCGGTGGGAACCCCCACAGGGTAAGACCCACACACGGCAGATAGATCAGCGACGCGAAGGAGTCCAGGTAGTAGGCCGCCTGCCCGTAGAAGAACCCCCGTTGGCGCCAGGTCAGCCCACGCAGGTCCCCCCAGACCATCAGCCGGACGGTGTCGATGGCCCAGGTGCCGCGTTGCTTGATGAAGTTGGGCAGGTCCTCGGGGGCGATCTGGCCGACGGCACCGACGATGGGCAGGTAGAGCCCCCGCCAACCCCGACGCAACGCCTCGACTCCGGACTGCAGATCCTCGACCAGGTTCCATGTCGGGAAGCCCCCGATGTCAGCCAGCGCTTCCCGCCGCCACACCACCCCCGATCCGCAGGGGAACGCCGCGTTGTGGGCGTTGCGGGCCAGCATCTCCCCCCGGTAGAACACCGGCTCCCAATTGTTGAAGGGATCTCCCACGCTGACCTGGGCTTCCTTGATGGTCTGCACGTAGGCCAGCTTGGGGTCATGCAGCAACTGGCCCACGACCTCACGCAGGAAGTTGTTGGTGCCCACCTCGTCGTCCGCGTCGCGGGTTTCGATCCAAGCCACGTCAGGGCGTTGCTCCAGCACCAGGGCCAACGCGGCGTTGAGATTGCCGGCCTTGGCTGCGCCGTCTCGACCGGGGGCCCAACGCGACGGCGGCTCGAAGTACTGCACCGGAAGCGGCTCCAGGGCCCGGCGCAGGGCCGGGTCGTGCCCATCGTCGGAGACCACCACGAACAATCGATCCGTCGGCCAGTCCTGTTCCAAGATCGACAGCACGCTGCGCAGGATCATCGGTACCGGCTCGCCGCAGGTCGGCACGATCACTGCCACCTCGGGTTCTTGACCCCGGCCCACCAGATGGTGCGCGGGCACCCGTCTGGTGGACAGGTTGAGCGCGGTGAGCAGGGCGTAACCGATGGACCACACCGTGGCGGCGGCGAACGGAACCGAGATCCACAGGTGCCGGTCGAGGGACACGAAAACCCACGGCACGTACAGCGCCGCGGCCAGGCAAAGCAGCACCGCCGCCGCCCGGATCGTGCGGTCGTAGGTCACCGTCGGGTACTGGTCGCCATAGGCCCTGGCCGCCTTGGCGATGGGTGCACTGGGGGCAGCTTGCGCCATGACCTCGGCAACGCCGGGCGCGGACCGCCAGGTCTGGCTCATGGCTCCACGATCGACCCCGACTGGGCCGGACTTGAGGCCGTTTCAGCTCAAAGCCCCAGCTCAGGGGCTGTAATCACCTGCGTGGAGGGCAATGGTTCCGTGCGCCACAAGATCGCCACGAGATGGCGACGAGATAGCCACGAGATGAGATCAAGCAGAGTCGGCCGGCTGATCGCGGTCCTGCCAGGTGCAGACGCAGATCTCGTTGCCCTCCGGATCCGCCAGCACCCAGAAGGCCCGAGCATGACGGTCACTGACCAGACGCCCACCAGCATCGATGGCCGCCGCCACCCGGGCCTCCGCGATGTCGTGGGCGACGTTGATGTCCAGGTGGAGGCGGTTGCGCTGGGGGCGGGGGGAGTCCATCTGCTGGAACCAAACCAGCGGTCCCACCCCGAACGGGTCGATGAGGTTGACCGCCGCTTCACCCTTGGCCACTGGTTCGTCACGGTAGGCCAGCACCGCCTTCCAGAACGGGCGAACCGCGGCGATGTCGAGCGCGTCGATGGCGACCTCCAGCACTGCCGCCGAGGTGGGGTCGCTGGTCATGTCCGCGGCGGTGGCCAGTTCTGAGATGGTCTTGGCCAGGGCGATGTCCAGCTCGGTGAGTCCCCGGGCGGCGTGGGTGGTGAGCACCACATGGACCCGCCCGGGGTAGCGCAGATCGATGTCGGGGTGGTGATCGGCGCCATCTGCGGCTTGCGCCACCCGATCGATGAACGCCGTCGCGGCCCCAAAGGCGGTGGCCGTGGGGGTCGCTTTGGCGGTGAAGGTGGCCTCCAAGCGGCGTCGGTGCACCCGCCAGTCGGGCAGATCACTGCGGGTGGCCACGCTGGCGGGGCTGAGCGGCATGGAGTTCCTTTGGGTCAAGGTGCGCTGCAGTACGGGTGGTTGGCTCAGGCTTGTCGGTGATCGGCGCGGTCCAGGGCCAGCGCAGCGCCGATGTGGGCCAGGTGGCTAAGCGCTTGGGGGAAGTTGCCGAGCAGCTCGCCGCTGCGGGGATCGAACTCCTCCGCAAACAGGCCCAGGTCGTTGCCCGCTTCGCTCGCCCGATCGAAGTAGGCCCGGGCCTCGGCCTGACGACCCAGACCGGCGAGGCATTCGACCAGCCAGAACGTGCAGGCCACGAACTGTCCCTCGCCGCCGCGTAGACCGTCGGGGGTGCAGTAGCGACGGATCAGGCCGTCCTCGTCCAACTCCTCGATGATGGCGTCGACGGTGGCGATCATGCGGGGATCGTTGACTGGTACGAACCCGGCGGCGGGCAACAACAGCAACGAGGCATCGAGCTCCTCGCTGCCGTACGCCTGCACGAAGTTGCCCCGGCGGGCGGACACCCCCTGGGACATGACACTGGCCCGGATCTCATCGCGGACCTGACGCCAGCGGTCCCGCTCGATCTGGCCCCCGTTGCGCAGGGCGCCGGCATCCGCCAGACGCACCCCCCGGTCCAGCGCGGTCCAGCACAGCGCCTTGGAGTGCACGAAATGCTGCGGTTCGTTGCGCACCTCCCAGATGCCGTGGTCCGGCCTGTTCCACAGCTCGCACACCCGCTCGACGATCGCCGCGATGAACCCGGCATAGGGAGCGTCAGGGGCCTGGCCCCGCCGGGTCCACTGCCATGCCAGCTCGACCAGGTAGCCGTACATGTCGAGCTGCAGCTGAACGCTGGCGGCGTTGCCGATGCGCACCGGGGCAGAGCCGCGGTAGCCCTCGAGCTCCTCCAGCACCACCTCAGGGGCCCGATGAGAGCCGTCCACGCCATAGAGTAGGTGAACCTCGTCAGCGGACCCGGCCGCTGATCGTTCGACGAAGCGGCGGAAGCCATCGGCCTCGGCGACGAAACCCAGCTCGGCCAGCGATCGCACCGTTAGCCAGCTGTCACGAACCCAGCTGAAGCGGTAATCCCAGTTCCGCTCGCCCCCGACCTCCTCAGGGAGCGAGGTGGTCGGGGCCGCGACGATGGCCCCGGTGTTGGCCGTCACCAAGGACTTGAGCACCAGCGCCGAGCGCAGCAACGTGGGGTCCAGACGTGAGTCGCCTCCGCGGCGCTCGCACCAGTCCCGCCACCACCGCTCGGTTTCGGCCAGCCGGGCGTCAACGATGGCGGCATCCACCCCGTCCGGCGGCGGGTCGGGATCGAGCAGCTCTGGTTCGCAGAAGCGGATCGACAGTCGCCCGGTCTGACCCGGTAGGAGGGTCAGGCGGCCAACCAGATCGTGATGATCGTCGATGGCCAGTCCGAGATCGGACCAGATGATGAGCCCCTCGCTGCCGCCCATGGCACTGAAGCGTTCCCCGCTGTGGGCCCGCAGCCACGGCGCCACCCCCCCGTAGTCGAAGCGGGGGGAAACCCGAACCGTCACGCTGACCGGCCCGCCCTGGGCCCGCACCACCCGCAGCAGCTGGTGGTGCGGATGTCGGGAACCACCCCGGGTCATGCTCAAGCAGTCCGTCACCACCAGCGTGGCCCCCGCGGCGGGCAGGGACGTTTCCAGCACCATGGTGTCATCGAGGTAGCGCCGGGTCACGCTGCCGGTCGGCTCGCTGGGCGCAATGGAGCAGTACCCACCCCGCCGCCAGTCGAGCACCCGCCCGAACACCGAGGGCGAGTCGACGCGGGGCATGCAGCACCAGTCGATGGAACCCCAGCGGGACACCAGCGCCGCGGAGTGACAATCCGAAAGCAAGGCATAGTCCCCGATCAGCGGGTAGGGCGACGGGGGGGACGGATCGGTGGGCGTGTTGTGCTCGGTGACCATGGTTGAAGGGGGAGGGTAGCGGCGTACGTCGCGGCCGGGCGCTGCGTTGCGCCGAGCTGTGGGCTGCACGGACCTACAATCCGGCCACCGCTTCGGCGGGCGGGAACCACCGGCGCTACCGGGAAATCCCATCATCAGGGCAGCTGCAACGGAAAGAGGCCATCGGTGGAGTTCGACGAATTGGTCAGGGAGCGGCGCAGCATCCGGGGGTACAAACCGGAGCCGGTTTCGAGGGAGCTGATCCTGGAGATCGTGGAGATCGCCTCGTTCGCGCCATCTTCGATGAACACCCAACCGTGGCACTTCCATGTGGTCACCGGTGAGCCGCTCGAACGCATCCGTGAAGGCAACACCGAGTTGATGATGGCTGGGGCCAAACCACAGCGGGAGATCCCTGTGGAAGGGGCATACCGCGGGGTACACCGTGACCGGCAGGTGGAGATCGCCTATCAGTTGTTCGACGCTATGGGCATTGGCGAGGACAAGGAACGCCGGCGGGATTGGATGATGCGGGGTTTCCGCCAGTTCGACGCCCCGGTGTCGGTGGTGGTGACCTATGACCGAAACCTGGAACTGGCAACGGTGGGCCACTTCGATCTCGGCGCGGTGACCTACGGGTTGTGCCTGGCGGCGTGGAGCCGGGGCCTGGGCACCGTCATCAACGGCCAGGGCATCATGCAGTCACCGGTGGTTCGCCAACACGCCAACATCCCCGAGACCGAGGTCATCATGACCTGCGTCGCCATGGGCTGGCCGCTCGATGACTTCGCCGCCAACGAGGTCAAGGCCACCCGCATCCCCGCCGATGGGATCGTCAGCTTCGTGGGTTTCGAGTAGTTCACGACGACTTCGCCACTCACGACCCGGTCAGGTTTGTTCGCCGGTGCGGCATCGGGGAGCATGGCCGCCGTGGAATCTGTTGCCGCCCCGCCCCCCGCTGCGGTCCTGCCCCAGGATCGGGCCCAGCGAGGGGTGGCCGGACGGCGTGAGTTCATCGGGCTCTTGGCCGGCTGCATGGGCCTGACCGCTCTGGGCATCGACGCCACGCTCCCCGCCTTCGCCGAGATGCGCCGGGACTTCGGGCTGGAAGCGGGTTCCACCACCGTGACCTGGGTCATCACCGCGTATTTCCTCGGCTTGGCGGCGGGGCAGCTGTTCTACGGCCCGCTGTCGGACCGGGTCGGCCGCAAGCCCATGTTCTACGTCGGCCTTGGTCTGTACGCGGTGGCCGCCGCCGGTTCGGCCCTGGCGCCTTCGCTGGCCGTGCTGGTGCTGTTCCGCTTCATCTGGGGCCTAGGGGCGGCGGGACCACGATCGCTGGCGTTGGCCATGCTCCGGGACCGCTTCACCGGCGACCAGATGGCCCGCACCATGTCCTTCGTGATGGCGGTGTTCATCATGGTCCCGGTCCTGGCCCCGTCCATGGGCGCGGTGGTGTTGCGTTGGTGGTCCTGGCCCTCCGTGTTCTGGATGAGCGTGGTGGTAGCGGGCGCCATGTTGGTGTGGGCCCGACGCCTGCCCGAAACGCTCCCCCCGGAACGCCGACGCAACGCTGGGGCCGCAGAGCTGTTCGCCGCCGGCAAGGTCGTGGTTCGGAGTCGACCCACGGTGGCGTACGGGCTGGCCGCCACCTGCCTGTTCGGTTCCATGGCGGCCTACCTTGGCAACTCCGAGGTCATCATCGACGAGATCTATCAGCGCGGCCCGCAGTTCCCGCTGATCTTCGGCGCGCTGGCACTGACCATGGGCGCCGCCACCCTGCTCAACGCCCGATTGGTGGTGGGGATGGGTCTGCGGCTGCTGCTGCGTCGGGTGGCCCGGGTGCTGGTGGCCGCCACCACGGGCTTTGCGTTGGTCAGCGTGGCCACCGGGGGTGATCCGCCGCTGTGGGCGTTCTGCGGGATGATGGCGTTGCTACTGCCGTTGCACACCACCGCCCTGCCCAACTGCAACACCGCCGCCATGACCCCACTGGGCAAGGTTGCGGGCATGGGCGCGGCGCTGTTGGGCACCGTGACCACCGCCGGCGGGGCGGTGTTGGGCTCCGTGGTGGACCGGCTCTATAACGGCTCCACCACCCCGCTGGCGGTCGCCATGGCGATCTTCGCGTTGGTGGCGGCCACCCTCATCCATCTGGCGGACCCGCGGGTGGCGACTGGAGGGCAATCCGCCGCCTGACGAGCGGATCGTCCAGGCTGCTGCGGAATCGACGGGGCAATGGGGACGGTTGTCGCGCGCCGAACCAGCTCACAGCTGCTTTTGGTCGACGAGCCGTGACGGCGCGGCCAAGGAACGTCAACAATTGCTGACTGTCTGGTCGGCTCGGCACGACAAACGTCCCCCTCCTGTCCATTTCGTGCAATTTCGATACTTTCAATCCCGAGTCGGGCCGGGCGGGCCAGGCGGGTCGGGCTATCGTCCGGCCCACATCGCTGGAGCACTGGGGGAACGCCGTGAAGATCGGCCTGGCATCACCGAACAGCAGTTACGGACCTGATCCGGCCAGCGTGGCCCGGGATCTGGAGCAGCGGGGCTACGACTCGCTGTGGGTCGGCGAGCACAGTCACATCCCCACCAGCCGGGAGACGCCCCACCCCAGCGGCGAGGAGCTGCCCCGCTTCTACTGGCACATGCGAGACCCATTCGTGTCTTTGGCCATGGCGGCGGCGGCCACTACCAACCTGCAGCTGGTCACCGGGGTGTGCCTGGTGCTGGAACACGAGATCCTGGATCTGACCAAGTCCATTGCCACGCTGGACCAGCTCAGCGACGGCCGCTTCAAGCTGGGCGTCGGGGTGGGCTGGAACCGCGAAGAGCTGTCCAATGTGTCCGCGGTCCCGTGGTCCCAGCGGTACAACGCCATGCGTGAGACGGTGGCGGCCATGCGGGAGCTGTGGGCCAATGACGCCGCCGGCTACGACGGCACCCACGTGAAAGTGGCGTCCAGCTGGGTGTATCCCAAGCCCACCCGTCCCGGGGGCCCTCCGGTGCTCATGGGCTGTCAGGGCCGGGTGGGTCTGCGCCACGTGGCGGAGTACGCCGATGAATGGTGCCCGCTGGACGTGGGGTTCCGGGACGTGGCCAAGGGGCTGAGCTGGTTTCGTGACGCGGTGGTGGCCGCGGACCGCGATCCGGACTCCATCCCGATCTCGATGTACTGCTTCAAAGAGCCCGACGTGGCCACACTGGAACGCTACGCCGGGCTGGGCATCGCCCGGGTGGTGCTCAGCGCCCCTGATGAGACGGACCGCCATCAGCGTTACCTGGACCGCAACCAGCCCTTGCTCGATCACTTCAGGTAGTCAGGTCACATCGAGATCGGCGCCGTCGAACCGGCGGAGCTCCCGTCGCATTCGGCCCAACGTGCCCGGGAAAAACGTCACGTTCCGGCCGGTGGCGTCCAGGTAGAAGTTGCTGCAGGCCCCCGCCCAGCTCATGGCGGCCAGTTCGTCCTGGATGGCGGCGTTGAAGCGTGCGGTGGCTTCGGCTCGAGCCTCCACCGTTCGGCAGGCGCCGCTCACCAGTCGAACCGTCTCTGTGGCGATGCGTTCCGATGCCACCTCGGCGGAGGCGATCACAGCGCCGTAGCCGACGACGCCGTTGAGACCAGGGAGCGTGAAGTAGTTGGGGAACCCGGGCACCGCGAGGCCGCGGTAGGCCTGCGGACTGGCCCGCAACACGTCGATCAGCCGACGCCCTTCCCGTCCGAGAAGCTCCACCGCCGGCCGCCCGTCCTCGCGTCCCCCCAGCCGGTATCCGGTGCAGAAGATCACCACGTCAGCTCGGTGGCGCGAACCGTCCGCGGCCACCACAGCGTCCGCTACCAGCGCGGTGACGCCCTGCGGAACCAGCGTGACGTGGGGCTGGGCCAGGGTCGGGTAGTACTCGTCAGACACCAGGATGCGACGACAGCCGGGCTCGTAGTCCGGGGTCAGGGCGGCGATCATCTCGGGATCGGAGATGGCCGCGTGTAGATGGTCGAGCCCCCTGCGACGCAACTCCTCCACCGCCCCGGGATGGCGGGAAAAGGCCCGATGCCACAACAGCGCATCACGGTACTGACGGCGTCGGACCTTGTGCACCGCGTCGTCCTGGTGAAAGGCGTGGCGCTCCTCGGGCCGATACCGGCGATTGTTGCGGGGCATGACCCAGTTCGGCGTGCGGGAGAACACCGTCACCGATCCCGCCCGCTTGGCCACCTCGGGCACCACTTGCACCGCGCTGGCGGCGCTGCCCACCACCGCCACCGTGAGACCGGACAGGTCCACATCGTCCCGCCAGGACCCCGAATGCCACATCGGCCCGGCAAAGGTCCCGATGCCCTCGATGCGGGGCAATCGGGGTTCGGTCAGCCCGCCCGTGGCGCCGATCAACACCCGGTGTGAGGCGACGGCGGTGCCGGTCAGATCCCCCGGCGGTGTGATCTCCAACTCCCATCGGGCCTCGGCAGCATCCCAGCGGGCGGTCTCCACCGTGGTCCCGAAGCGGATGGCTTTGATCAATCCATGGCGTTCGGCGCAGCTGCGGATGTACGCCTGGATCTCCGTCTGCGGGGCGTACACCATCGACCAGTCGGGGTTGGGCTCGAAGGAGTAGCTGTAGAGATGGGAGGGGATGTCGCAGTGCAACCCGGGATAGGTGTTGCGCAACCACGTCCCGCCCACATCGGCCTGGCGCTCGTAGATCACAACGTCGGTGACCCCGACCCGCTGCAATTGCATGCCCATCAGTACGCCACTGAGGCCGGCCCCGAGAATGCCCACCGATGCTTCGTCCACGCCGCCGGTCTAGCCGACTCACGGCGGCGGATTGGCGATCGTGCTCGGAGGCCGCGAAGTACAATCACCGGTCGCGCCAAAAGGGTCGGTGCCGTGCGGAGGCCGAGGGCTACGTTGGGGAGTGCGAAGGTGTCCGACGGTCAGCGGAACAACGGTGCGGTCCCCTTCCATGGTTGGCGGATCGTCTGGGGCGGGGCGCTGATACAGACGCTGCACAGCGGTCTGGTCTTCAACGCCTTCTCGCTGATCGCCGCCCAGCTCCACAGCGAGTTCGGCTGGTCCAACTCCACCCTTGGCGGCGCCTTCGCCCTCAACCGGGCCGAGAGCGGCCTGCTGGGTCCGGTGCAGGGGTGGATGACGGACCGGTGGGGTTCCAAGGTGGTGCTGCGGTTGGGCGCGGTCATCATGGCGGTGGGTCTGGTGGCCTTCGCCACGTTGGATTCCATCGCCGAGTTCTACGCCTACTACCTGTTGGTGGCGTTGGGGTCGAGCCTGGCGGGGTTCCTGCCCATCACCGTCACCGTGGTCCATTGGTTTGAACGCAAACGCTCGCGGGCGTTGGCCTACGCCCAAATGGGTTTCGCGGTGGGCGGCATGCTGGCGTTCCTGTTCGGTGTGCTGTTGGACGGGGTGGGTTGGCGCAAGGCGTCGTTGGTCTCCGCGGCGTTGACCCTGATGGTGGTCATGCCGGTGGCCCAGTTCTTCCATCGCCGCCCTGCCGATGTGGGCCAGTTCGTCGACGGCATCGACCCCGACAACGTGCCTGCTGACGCTCCGGCCAGGGTGGCGTTGCAGAGCGCGGTGCACTTCACCCCACACGAGGCGTTGCGCACCAGGGCGTTCTGGTTCATCTCGCTGGGGCACGCCTCGGCGTTGCTGGTGGTGGGGGCTTCCATGGCCCACCTGGCGTTGTACCTGCGGGAGGAACTGCACTTCAGCGGCTGGCATGTATCTCTGGTGGTGGGGGCGCTGCCAGCGATGATGGGCGTGGGCCAGATCGGCGGTGGGCTGCTCGGTGACCGTTACGACAAACGGAAGCTGGTGACCCTGGCCATGTTGGGCCACGGGCTGGGCCTGCTGCTCTTGGCGTTGGCCAACGGGCCGGGGCTGGTGTGGGCCTTCGTGCTGTTCCACGGATGCGCCTGGGGGGTTCGGGGCCCCATCCAATCCTCCATGCGGGCGGATTACTTCGGCGCCACCGATTTCGGCAAGATCATGGGTTACTCGTCCCTCATCGTGATGTTCGGCATGGTGGTGGGTCCCATCCTGGCCGGCGTCCTGGCCGACGCCACCGGCAGCTTCACGCTGGGGTTCCTGATCCTGGCCGCGGCCGCCGCCAGTGGCAGCCTGTGGTTCTTCTTCGCCACCCCACCACCCGCACCGCACCGCAACCCCGACCTACCAGCGGGTATGGAGCAGGTCTCGGCGGAGGTGGCGCCCGCCCGATAGCTGGCCCCGCGCTCAGCGGGACCGGTGATCGGTGGCCTGGCCGGGTGCCTTGGGATGGGCGTAGGAGTGGGGCCGATAGCCCGATTCGCGTACCGGTGCCAGCGCCAACAGCGGCTCCACGGCCCGGCGATAAGCGTCCACCAGGCGATCCTCGGCGGCGTAGTCAAAGGCGTCCCCGATGTGCTCCTCCACGTATCCGCCGGGCTCCGGCCGATGCTGCTCGAGCCAACGCACGGTGGCGGCCACCCCGTCGGCCACGCTGACCACGTCTTCGTAGCCCAGCTCCATCCGCACCTTCTGCAGGTCCATCAGCCGGTGGAAGCCCTCGCTGTCCACCAGCAGTGAATCGCCGTGGCCGGCCAGCTCGTAGGGCAGGCTCACCACCTCGATCTCCGCGCCCATGGCGGTGGCCAACAGCTCCGCCCACTGCCGCACGGTGTACTGGCAGATGTCACCGCAGTTGTAGATCTGGCCCACGGAGGGTTCGGGCCGGTCCACCGCCAGCAGCAGGGCGTGGGCCAGGTTGGCGGCGTAGCCCCGGGTGACCAGGCTCTGGCCGGCGTCGGCCACGATCACGAAGGGCCGCTCGTCAAGCACTCGCCGCACCACCGACCACTCCCGGGGCGACACCTGATAGGGGCCGTACACGTAGGGGTAGCGGAAGTGCGCCGCGGTGGGATGGGACTCCAGGACCGCCAGTTCGGTTTGGCGGATCAGGCTGGAGAAGCGGTTGTCCTCTTCCGTCGCCACCGAACCCTCCTCCGGCACCGGCACCACCATGCCCGGAGGGGTCAGCTCGAAGGGATCGAAAACCCTTTGTAGACCGGGAACCCGCCCACCGAAACAAACCGACCGGTACGGCCGACGAAGTGCTGGGCCAGGAACCGGATGCGCCCGTAGGTGGCCACCACCAGATCAAAGGTCCGGTCCCCCAGGGCGTCAGCGATGGTCTCGGGAAAGTGGGGATCGCCGTGGATGTGTTCCACCTCGGGGCCGATCTCGGGGATCTCATGGGTGCCCCGATGGAAGATCGCCACCTCGAAACCCCGGGCCCGCAGCCCGTCCACGATGAACGGCCCGGTGGGACCGGTCCCGCCCACGACCAGTGCTTTCATGTGACGCCCCCGACGTTGGTTCGACGGCGGGGACGCTAACCGCCCGTTGCAGCTCTGACCAGCTGCCAGCCCCGAGAATCTCCACACGCCGTGGCCGAGGGTTCCCGCACCGCGCACATCTGCCACAGCTGTCCCGGCTCAATGTCCAACACTGCACAGATGGACCGCCGGGACCGGCCCACCCGGTCAAGCAACGGTGATCCGACCAGGCCACCGGCATCGAACCAGTAAGCCGGGGATGGCTGACGGGCTTAGGGGCAGCTTAGGGGTGGCTGATGGCAAGGTTGAACGCTGAACACGTCCGGACCTTTGCGGCCGTTCGGGCATCGTGTTATAACGGGTTGGACTCCGCCGCGCTGCGGGAAGCGGTGGGCGATCGGTTGGCCCGCCATCTCGGCGCCGACTCGTATTGCTTCGGGGCCACCCACCCGATCTCGGCGCTGCCGCTGCACTCCATCAGCGTGGGTCTCGATCCTTCGGCCATGGAGGTGTTTTTCGGGCTGGTGGCGACCACCCCATCGCTTGATTTCGCGCCGTGGATCGGGTCGCCACGGCGGGTCGCCCGCCGGGAAGAGCTGGTTCCCGAGGAAGAGTCCGATCCCTACCTCACGGAGATCCTGCGTCCCAGTGGTCTGCAGTACGACGTACAGGTGGCGTGCACCTGGGGTGGATGGTCGTGGGGTCATCTGTGCCTGCGACGGGCGCTGGGGCGCGACGCCTTCGCCGGGCACGAGTTGCGCCTGCTCGACGCGCTGGCGCCACATCTGACCGCGGGTCTGCGGGCGGCGTCGGGTCGCGCCGCCACGCAGGCCTCACCGGGTCGCTCCACGGGTATCGTGGTGCTGGGGCCGGACGGGAGGATCGAGTTGGCCAACGACTTGGCCGAGCGCCTCTTCCGACAGCCGGTCAGCGGCACCCGGCACAGCCTGCTCACGGCGGTGCATGTGGTGGCGGTCCGCCTCGAGCGACTCTTGGCCGGCGAGCACGACGCCGCCCTGCCCGAATTGTTCTTCACCGAGGAGGCCACCGCCGAGGTGTACCGCCTGCAAGCCGAGAGAAGCGTCGGTGCCGATGGCCGGACACGCGGATTGGTAATCATCGAGCCTGCGGCGGCCCGATCGGAGGACCAGCAGATCGAGTTGCTGGCCCGCTGGGGGCTGAGTCGCCGGGAGTGCGAGGTGGCGGTGGCCGTGGCCCGCGGTGCCACCAACGCGGACATCGCAGCGGCGCAGCACCTGTCGGTGCACACCGTGGCTGATCATGTCGGCAAGGTGTTCGACAAGCTCGGGGTGCGCTCCCGACCCGAGCTGGCGCTGCGGCTTTTCAGCGGCTGAAGCGTCTCGCGGCCAGGGGGCGTTCCGCCAACACCCACGGGCGGGGGGTGGGCGCGGTACGGCCGGCGGAGGACATTCAAGGAACCAACGACGTGCGCTCGTCGCGGGCGCACCCCAAAGTGGAGGTTCCGAACCAGATGAACTCGATGGAAGGCGTTCAGGCAATCAGCCTGTCTCTCGGCTACGTGATGGCTCAGTCAATGGCCGCGGCCGCCAAGCTGGGGGTGCCCGACGCCCTCGCCGACGGTCCCTGCAGCGTCGAAGAGCTCGCCGCTCGCACCGACAGCCACGGGCCGTCATTGAGTCGCCTGCTGCGCACTCTGGCGGGGGGTGGGGTGGTCGAGCAAGATAGTACCGGTCGGTACGTCAACTCGTCGCTGGGCGATACTCTACGCGAGGGTACGCCGGGGTCAGTGCGTGATGCGGTGATCTGGGTGTGCGAACCCATGCACTACGCCACCTGCGGTGAGCTGGCCACCAGCGTGCGGACCGGTACGTTGGCCTTCGAGCACATCTTCGAGCGGCCTTACTTCGAGTGGTTGGCGGCCAACCCCGACGCTGCCCGGGTGTGGGACCGCGGTATGTCGTGCTTCTCCAGCATGGAGGACGGCCCCATCGCCTCGGCGTGCCGGTTCCCCGCCGGCGCCACCGTGGTCGATGTCGGCGGGGGCCAGGGCGGGTTCCTGGCCGAAGTGCTGCGGGCGGACCCGTCGCTGCGAGCAATCCTGTTTGACCGGGCTGACGTGCTGGCCGATCCCCGGGCCCTGCGCCAGGGTGACCTCGACGGGCGCTACCACACCGTCGCCGGGGACTTCTTCGAGTCCGTTCCCGCTGGCGGCGATGTCTACATCTACAAGCGGGTACTTCACGACTGGGACGACGAGCGCTGCGCCATCCTGCTGGCCCGCTGCCGTGAGGCGATGTCGCCCAACGCTCGCCTCCTGGTGATCGATGCCGTTATCCCCCCGGGGACGGACGCCCACCCGGCCAAGATCGTGGACATGGTCATGCTGGGTATCCTGCCCGGGCGCGAGCGCACCGAGCCCGAGTTCGCCTCGTTGCTCGCCTGCAGCGGCTTCGCGCTGCGCGGCGTCACCCCCACCCACTCCATGCTGGCGGTGATCGAGGCCGCACCGGTGTGATCGCAATGGGAGGCGGTGGTATCCGGTACCGAGTGCCCGCCCGCGTCCGCCGTGCGCCTGCTGTCCTGCGCCCGCCGGCGGCGACCCGCCAGATCCTCGCGGCGGGGGTGGCGGCCAGCCGCTACGTTGCGCCCCATGAACGGTGACGGTGATCCGGGGCGCAGGGTGATGGTCACCGGTGTGGGGGTGGTGTCCGCCATCGGCAACGACGTGGGCACCTTCCTGCGGGCGTTGCACACCAACACCATCGGCATCGCCCCCGCACCCTGGAACGAAGATGACCTGTTCGCCTGGTGGGCGGTGGTGCGGGACTTCGAACCGGAACGGTGGATGGACGCCACCGTTATCGCCGGCTCTGATTTGTTCACCCAGTTCGCGGTGGCAACCGCCGCGCAGGCCGTGGCCGATGCCGGGTTGGACGGGCCAGAGCACTTGCCGATGCGACGCACCGCGGTGGTGATGGGCGCTTCTATGGGCGGGGTGCGGGCGTTGACCAAGGCGCAGCATCAGCTCGAACAACACGGTTACGCGGCCGTGGACCGCAAGGCCATGATCCAGATGCTGCCCAACATGGCGGCGGCGCAGATCGCCATGCGCTTCGGACTGCACGGCCCGCAGTTGACGTTGACCAACGCCTGCGCGGCGTCCATCGATGCCATTGGTACCGCCGCCCGATTGATCCGCTCGGGCGAGGTCGATGTGGCCTTGGTGGGCGGTACCGAGGGCGGACTGCCGCTGGCCAACGGCGATCGTGACGGGCCATTCGCACCGGTATGGTTCCACGCCCAGGCCAATTACGGCATGATGACCGGCGGACGGGACCCCCGCCGGGCGCTAACCCCCTTCGACGTGAACCGCCAGGGCATCGCCACCGGGGACGGCGCCGCCATGGTGGTGCTGGAATCAGCCGATCACGCCGCGGCCCGTGGAGCGCTCATCTACGGCGAGGTGGCGGGCTATGCCTCATTGGCCGATGCCTTCCACCCCTCCTCCCCCGAACCGTCGGGCCGCTGGGAGGCCGAGGTCATGGGCGACGCCCTGAAGAACGCCGGGGTGGCCGCCACCGACGTCGACGCGCTCTTCGCCCACGGCACCGGTACCCCCAAGGGCGACATCGCGGAGATCAAGGCCATCAACAGCGTGCACGGCGGGCGGGGCCTGCCCGTGACCGCCATCAAGGGCCATACCGGCCACACCGGCGCGGCCTCGGGACTGATGAGCGCCCTGGCCGCCCTCGATACCCTGCGGAATGGTATGCTACCCAACGTGGCCGGCACCACCGATGTGGAGCCCGAGGCCGATTTCCGCGTGATTCTCGATCAGCCGGTGGCGGTGGATGCGACCACGGTGCAGATCAACGCCTTCGGTTTCGGTGGGCAGAACTCGTCCCTGGTGCTGCGCCGCAGCGGCTGAAGGCTGATCAACGACGCTGCACCTCGGGCGAGGGGGTGTCGGTGGGATTGGGCAACCGGTCGATGTACTCGAAGGGGGCGTTGGCCCACCCCTCCGCGCCGGCGGTGGTGGCCCGGCGGCTCTGGATGCGCCACCCCGCTTCGGTGCGAACCAGCGTGTCAGCATAGCGACCCCACACCTCGATCCGCTCCCCGCCCACCGTGCGATGCCAGGCGTACACGAAGGCGGTGGCGTGGGCCGTTGTCGCCGGCTGCTCGGTGGGTTCGGGAAAGCCGATTCGCACGTTGGAGAGATGGTGGCTGGTTGCGCTGAACGCAGCCAGGGTCTTGGCGAACATCTTCGCCAGGTTGTCGCGGCCCACCACTGCCCGGCTGGAGCCCAACTCGAACGCTCCGTCGGCGGCGAACACCCGCTCAACCACGGCGGGGTCGTTGCGGTCCACCAGCTCGCAATAATCGAGCAGCGTCTCCGTGATCAGCCGCCGCTGCTCCTGCTCCCACACCATCCGCTGCAGGTCTGCACCGGATCCGTTGCCGCTGCTCATCAGGTACCCCGTTCGTCTCTTCCGTCGATCAATCGGCACCGGGTGATTGTTCGACACCCGATGTGGCAAAGCGTAGGCCTTGCCGCTCGACCGCGGTTTGCAGGAGCGAGCCCGCTGGCGTCACCGCACCTCGGCCGCGATGGATCTACTCTCGTCTCTGATTGAACGATCGATAGGTTTCGGACGGGCTTTCTGCCGACAGATCTTGACGACCGCGTGAGGTCGGGGGGATGATCCCTCCACGGCGCCGCCCATCCCGTGGACTGCGCCCCGGCATGACTGGGGTTTGTGTGGCACATCCGGAAGTGGCCCAGTCGGCGCTGAGCGGGGAGCAGCTCGAGCGGGTGAAGGGTCGGCGTCAGACGCTGTACCATTCCACACTTCGTTTGGAGATCGCCCTTGGCAGCCCCACCGCCGACCTCGTCCGCTGGCAGGAACGGGTTTTGCCCGCAGCCACGGACTTGGCGGCTCAGATCGAGGCCCACATCCGGGAGTCGGAGCAGCCCGGCGAGTTCCTCCACAGCATCACTGAGAAGGCTCCACATCTAGTGAACGCTGCGGCGCAACTCGAAGCGGAGCATGGCGACCTGTCGGATCGGGCGCGGCAGCTGGTGAACGGTGTGCAAGACCTCGAGGTGCGCTCAGCGGAGGGCGACGCCAGCAGCGCCGCTGAGCCGGTGCGGGAGTTGGCACTGCAGCTGATGGGCTCCCTGGTCCGCCATCGCCGAGCGCGGCGCAGACCTCATGTACCTGGCCTACAACGAAGAACTGGGCTCCTCGGGCGGCTGAACGTCGAACGCTCCTCTAACGTCGACCCACGGAGCAGAACCCGGGCCGTTCGGGTACTCGAGAGGTGGAGCCGGTGCGGATTGACCAGGCCAGCGTTGATGAGGCGTTGGCCACCACCCGGGCCGTTCGGCTCCGACTGGATCTGGAGCGGCCAGTCGATCTGCAGATCGTGCTGGACTGCATCGACATCGCCGAACAGGCCCCCACCGGTGGCAATCAGGGCAGCCGCCGCTGGATCGTGGTGCGAGACCAGGCCACCAAGGACCGGCTGGCGCAGCTCTACCTTGACGCCGCCGGCCGTTGGATGATCCAGGCCCGTGACCGGGTGGCGGGCACCGGTCATCCCCAGGAACGGGTCATGGCCTCCGCCGCGCACCTGGCCGAGCACCTGGCCCGGGTTCCGTTGCTGGTAGTGCCCACCATCTTGGGCACCCACGACGGCAGCGGTCGGCCGGGCCTGTTCGATTCGGTGATCCAGGCCGCCTGGAGCTTCTGCGTGGCGCTGCGGGCCCGGGGTCTTGGCACCGCCTGGACCACCGCCATCCTCAGCCGCCAGGCCGAACTGGCTGAGGCCCTCGACATACCGGAGGGTGTGACGCCCATCGCGTTGTTCCCGGTGGGGTGGACCAAGGGCACGGATTTCCAACGGGCTCGACGTCACCCGGCCCGGGCTATCACCTACCTGGACCGCTTCGCCCATACCTATAAGTACGGCCCAGCGGAGGTGCCGACGTTGGCGGACGGGCCCGGTGTGGTGGCCGAACGCGAGCTTCCCATCCCAGCGGCGGCCGCCTGGACCCACCTGCTCGAGGTTGCGTCCGGGCGAGCGGCGCCGCAGCGAATCGAAGTCGAATCGCCTCCTGCCGGGAACCGCACCATACGCTGGAGTACGGGGCCGGCGACCATCACGGATGTCACTGCGATCACGGCGATCACGGCGATCACGGCGCAATGGCAGGTGGAGGTGGAGTCCATCGCCGGTGCCACCCGACTACGGGCCTCGGTGGTTCTGGTGCCCGATACCCGTCACGATCCCAGCCATTCGCGCTCCGACGCCGCAGATCGGGCCGACGCTGAGCCGGACTGGCGCCAGGAGCTGTCCGGCCAGCAGGACGCGTTGCATGGTCTGCTCGATGAGATGGCCCGCGTCAGCGCCGATCCCGTGGCAACGCCTCTCCCGCGCCGCACCGCGACCGTGGTGTCTCCCGAAACTTGAAGCCACCAGCTTGGCTGCAGTGCTCGGTGAACCGCTGAATGACCGGCCGTGCGGGCCTTGATCAGACGGGAATGGGCGCCAACTCGGCCGCCGAGGGCAGGATGCGCAGGAAGTTGTCGCAGTAGAAGGCCTGCCGCACCGACTCGGGATGATCGCCGAGGCTGGCCTCGAAGCGGCCGATGGGGTTGCGGCCACCCTCGATGTGGGGGTAATCCGAGGAGAACAGGTACAGCTCCGGCGCGGATTCGTTGATGAGCGAGCCGATGTCCTCGAACGGGTAGGGGGTGAAGGCCAGCTGTTCCCGGATCTGCTGGGAGGGAGTACGGGTGAACGCTTTGAGCTCGGGTTCGGAGCGGGCCCAGATCTCCGCCGCGTGGTCCAGCCGGCGGATCATTGCAGGCACCCAGGTGGCCCCCAACTCCACCGCCGCACCGCGCAACTGACGATGCCGTTCGAGCACCCCGTCCAACACCAGGACCGACAGGAACTCCTCCGAGGACTGGTGCAGCACCGTCAGATCCTTGGAGCGCACGTTCTCAGCGCCGCCCAGCCAGTCCGTGGGCGTCGGCCGACCGGTGTTCATGTAGGCATTGCGGATCTGGATGGTCTGCCCGCCCACGTGCAGCAGGAACGGCACCCCAGCCTCAGCCAAGCGAGCCCAGATCGGATCGAAGTCGTTGTGTCCTGGTGATCGCCCGCCACAGGGACCGGCCGGCACCCACACGCCCTTGGCCCCTTCGTTCAGCGCCCGGTCCAACTCGACCGCGGCGCGGGCCGGATCCTCCAGGGACAGCAGCGCCACCGGCAGCAAGCGAGGATCGTCCCCGCAGAACTCGGCCATGGCCCGGTTGTGGGCCCGGCAGGCGGCGTAACGGACATCGAGATCCTCGATCCAGAACACCTGGGCCGGGGAGAACGAACCGAACACCCACTGGGCCTGGAAACCGAGCTCGTCAAGGGCCCGGCTGCGCTCGGCGGCGTTGAAGGCTCCCACGGCCTCGTAGTTCTTGGCCCCGGCGATGATGTTGCCCAGCAGCTCCTCCACCCGTTCGGCGGGGTGGCCCCCGGCGGCGGCATGCTGGGCCAGGCGGGCGGACAACGGACCGCCGGCGCTGACCGGAAGCGGGGGAATGCGGTCACGCATTGCGGGGTCAGCGTGGCTGGTCAGCCAGTCCGGCAACTCCATGATGTGGCTGTCGGCATCGAAGAACGTGCGACCCTGCGCGTACGGCATGGTTGAAACCCTTCCGCGGTGAATGCTGGTTGCAAACGTACCGCAGGGCTCAACGCAGAGCCTCCCGCACAAGCCAGCAAACCCCGGCCCACCCGGCCAACTTTGGCGAGTTCCTCACCGCACCGGACCGGCCTGATCCGCGGCCAGCAGCCCGACCAGCACCGTCGCGAAACACAACGAACTCGGACGACGGCTCGGCGCGGCCAACTCGCCAAACTCTGGCGACCTCGGAGCCGTGCCTCGGCGCGCACAGCTTCGATTCGCTCGTGGAGGCGGTCCCCGCGGCCCAACCGGCCAGAACCAGCCAGGCAGCACCGGCGAGCCCCGGCCAGCCCATCCCCGGACCACGGCATCTCTCAGCTCGAAGCGGCGACCTACCTGTCCGCGGCGGGGACTTTGTCAGCTTTGGGTTCCTTGGGCTTGGGGAACAGCATCTTGCCAACCGTCAGCACCGCGATGTCATGTGCGATGCCCATCACCATGCCGGCGCGGGCGTCTCGGAAGTACCGCTCGAAGGGCAAGCGCTTGGCAAACGCGGCACCACCGCCCAGGGTCATGGCGTCTTGCGTGATGTGGGTGGCCACCTCGTCACACGCCACCTTGGCTTCGAAGAAGGGCAACGGGCCACCGTGCTGGTCGGCGTCGAAGGCGGCGCAGGCCGAGTACAGCAGGGCCCGGCTACGTTCGAGGGCCACCTTGGCATGCGCCATACGGGTCTGTATGGTCTCGACCTCGCCCATGCGGCGACCGTCGGCCAACGTGGCGCCCGCGATGTGGGCGTGCAACGCGTCATAACAACCGCCGGCGATGCCCAGGTACGTGGCGGCGTAGGTACCCAACACCATCGGCATCAGATCCACCCGCTGGTTGTCGGGGTTGAGCTGCCGATCCTGGGGAATGAACCCGTTGAAAGTCATGGGCGAGCTGTGGTTCGCCCGCATGCCCAGCCCGTCCCACGGCTCATCCACGCTCCAAGCCAGATCGTCTTTCTGCACCTGGAACATCAACTGCTGGGGCCGCTCACCTTCTCGGCGCAGGGTGCACATGAAAAAGAAAGCGTCAGTGTGCCCGGCAGCGGTCACGAAGGATTTACGGATGTTGGCCACCTGATAGCCACCGTCGACGGGCTCCACGCTCGACTTTTCGGCCCCGGCCCAGGCACCACCCTGATGGCCCACCTCGCTACCGGCCACGGTGGACAACCACTCCCCTGACGCCAACTTTGGCACCACATCCGCGGCCTGGCTTGCGGTCGGGGCCCGGCTGATCATCTCGATGCTTTCCAGGTGCATCTTGTAGATCAACGACGTGGACGGGCAGGCCTTGGCCAGCGCCTCCGTCACCAGGCAGGTGGTCAACAGCCCCTCGCCAACACCGCCGTGGGCCGGATCAGCCCGCAGCCCGAAGAACCCGGCGTCTTTGAGGGCATTGAGCTGGCCGCGAGGGAACTCGGCGTTCCGGTCGGCCTGGTCAGCGGCAGGCGCAAGCACCTCACGACCGATGGCCTCGGCCCGCTCCAGCCAGCTCTTCTGGACATCATTCAACGGGAAATACACCATGGCAGGCTCCGGGTCTGAGTATCGGCGGGGTCGGTGGGGTCAGTCTTGGGGTTTGTACATGCGGATGGGACCGGACTGGGTCACACCGCGGGGCTGTTTGCGCCACGGCTTGCCCAAGGTCAGACCGCCGTCGACCACCTGCGCGGTGCCGGTGATCCACTCGGCATCATCGGAGGCCAGGAACAGCGCCATGCGGGCGATGTCGTCAGGATCGCCCATGCGTTGCAGCGGCTGGGAGTCTGACATCCGATCTTTCACCTTGGTCATGCGCTCGGCGTTCTCCGCCTCGTCAATGTCCGACAGGGCCCGACCGGCGGCCAGCTGGGTGGCGATGAAGCCGGGGCAGATGCAGTTCACCCGGATGTTCTGCTCGGCCAACTCCAGCGCTGCAGACTTGGTCATCATGATCACCCCGGCCTTGGCCACATTGTAGATATGGGTACCCACGTCGGGGACCAGACCGCAAATGGACGCAGTGGAGATGATGGAACCGGAACCCTGGGCTTTCATGATGGGGCTGGCATGTTTGATGCCCAGAAACACTGATTTCAGCAGCACGTCCATGGTGAGGTCGTAATCGTCGACCGAGGTTTCCTCGAACGGGCCCTGCACGCCCACGAAACCGGCGTTGTTATAGAGCACATCGAGCCGACCCCAGGTCTCAGTGGCGGCCTTGATGAGCTCGGCCACCTGCGCTTCCCGGGCCACGTTGCAGTGCCGATAGATGGCACTCTCACCAAGGGAAGCGGCGAATCGTTCCCCGACCTCGTCCTGGATGTCACCTACCACCACCTTGGCGCCCTCCTCCACGAACAGTCGTGCGGTGGCAGCGCCGATGCCGGAAGCGGCCCCGGTGATGACGGCAACCTTGCCCTGCAACTTCATGTGATGTGCGCTCCTGGCGGTGAGTTCCCGGGTCGGGCCCGCAGCGTAGACCAGCCCAAGGCAAGACCGACCGGTACGCCGATGGGTGTTGCCGCGCGACCAGCCTCAGCGCGGACTCGAACCCATGCCGGCCCGGCGGAGGACTGTTTCGACAGCGCCCGGGCCCGCAGGCGACGATGTCGGCCGCCATGGCTTCTTCCTCCCGGCTTGCCGAGGCCTGCGGTCCCAAGCGGGCGCAGCACTGATGGCGGCGTTCTGGAGCGCGTTGCTGGTCAGCTTCGGGGTGATCTTCGTGGCCGAGTTGGGCGACAAGAGCCAGCTCATGGCCTTGACCTTCGCCAGCCGCTTCAAGACCGGCCCGGTGCTCATCGGCATCACCGCAGCCACCGCGCTGGTGCACGCCTTCTCGGTGCTGGCCGGTGCAGCGCTGGGCGAGGCCATTCCCACCAGGGCCCTGAACATTGCCGCCGGGTTGGCCTTCATCGGCTTCGGGCTGTGGACGTTGCACGGGGATCGGCTCAGCGAGACCGACGAGGAGCGCGCCGCCCGGCCGGCCCGCAACGCCGTGCTCGCGGTGGCCACCGTGTTCTTCCTGGCTGAACTGGGCGACAAGACCATGCTGGCCACCATCACGTTGGCGGCGCGTTCCGAGCGGATCGGCACCTGGGCCGGGTCGACTCTGGGCATGGTCGCCGCCGACGCCCTGGCCATCATCGTGGGCCGCCAGCTCGGCGCCCGCCTGCCGGAACGGGCCATCGGCATCGGCGCCGCGGTGTCGTTCTTCATTTTCGCCGTGCTCCTGCTGGCGGGCGTCGGCTGAGTGGGTTCTGACCCAACCGGCGAGCCGCCGCGAGTCGCTGTCGTCGTTCACAGCACCACCGGGGGTGGCGACATCCGGCGGATGGCCCTTCCCTGATGCCGCTGAGAGCAGGTTGGTGGGCCCGGCGAAACCCAGGGGCGGTTTCCGGACACCGACTGGGCGCACTCGACGACTCTGCTCGACGTTCCGTGGCCGTACCGGCACGCATCGTCGAATTTCGCGGGCCAGCTCACCCCACGCGTGTCCGAAAGCCGCCCCTTGAGATCCTTTCCGGCCCCTTTCAGTACCTTTCACTCACGATTCATCGGAGAAGACTTCCGGTCTAGATCTAGACCAAGAGTCTTGGGTCAGGTCGCTGAACCGGGGAACTTGGAGTATTGCCCGTGGGTGGACATGATCGAGTGGGCCTCAACAGCGGCGTGACATGGGAGCTGTAACGCCGGTACGCGTCCTAGCCGCTGCCGTCCCCGTCGAGGGATGTCTCACGTTTCACGGAGGGTCATCGGTCAGCTCTCATCGCCGGCAACGGGTAGGGGATCAAGAGCGACGGGTCATGCTGATCGTGCCGCGTCAGCGGGGGCCGAGGTGGGCGGCGAGCGCGGCCCGGGTTGCCTGGCGGGTGGCGTCGTTGGGGGCGGCAACCTCGAGGCGATAGTCGGTGACCCCGGCGGCGGCATACTCGGCCAGCCCGTTCAGGATGCGATCCCAAGACCCGATCAGGTGCAGCTCGGCCAGGTCATCAAGGCCCTCCATGTCCTGCACCGCAGCGTAGGAGGGTACCATACGGTATCGCATGGAGGTTTCACGGGCCAGGGCGTACGCAGCGGTATGGTCGGCCGGGTTCTGGGTGAGACAGATGCGGATCAACGCCATGATGCGGGGAGCCGGTTGGCCGGCGGCGTCTGCCGCGGCCGTGATGGTGGGGGCCACGTAGCTGGCGATGGCCCGCGGCCCGCACTGGCCCACGGTGGTGCCGGCCACCCGCCGCCCGGCCAGCTCCAACATCTTCGGTCCCAGCGCCGCCAGCAGGATGGGCGTGTCAACGGCGTCGATGGCCAGTTGCGAATGGGTCGTGAGCTGAGTGCCGTCGACGTTGGCCTCTTCGCCTGCAAGCAGCGGCTGTAGCCCGTCGATGAACTCCCTGGTGAACGCAAGCGGCCGTTGCCACGCCAGACCCATGCTGGTCTTCACGGCGTTGGCCGACGCCGCCCCGATGCCCAACGTGAACCGACCACCGAGCGCGCTCTGGGCCGTGCGGGCCAGCTGCGCCAAACCGATGGGATGACGCCCATAGAGCGGGACGACGGACGTGCCCACCTCGGTCAGGTTCGGGATGTCGGCTGCCACGCAGGCCAACGCCACAATGGGGTCCACCGCGGTGGAGTGCGAGATCCACAGGCTGTCGAAGCCGGCCCCGTTGGCGTAACGGGCCACCGCCCGGGCTTCGGCCACCGAGGCGATGGCCACCCCGCCGGCCAACCCCCATCGCACCCCCAAGCGGTCCCCCGCCCTCGAAGACCCACCCTGCCCGGACCCGGATTCCGTCATGCCGCCATCATGGCCGACCTAGCCGGTCGAGATCGGCCTCACCGGGTTTGGGATCGCGCGTAGATTCCCCCCGGTCGGGCCGACGGATCCCGCATCCTGATCGAGGAGACCACATGAGCACCGAGCGCATCTTCGGTTCCGAGGACGAACTGGGCCTGGACATCGGCGAGGACTTCGTGGCCACCATCGAGATCCGCCGGCCACCGAACAACTACATCAGCCTCGGTCTGGTCGACGCCTTGGCCGAGGCGCTGGGCGTGCTCGACGAAGAGGACCGTTGCCGGGCCATCGTGCTGTGCGCCAGCGGCAAACACTTCTGCGCCGGTGGGGACTTCAGCGAGGGTGGCGCCCAGTCCTCCCCCACCGGCGGCGAGGCCCGCAACGTCTATGACGAAGCCGATCGGCTCTTCGCCAACACCAAGCCCATCGTGGCCGCCATCCAGGGGGCCGCCATCGGGGCCGGTCTCGGGCTGTCCCTCGTGGCCGATTTCCGGGTGGCGGCGCCCGAAGCCCGATTCGCCGCCAACTTCGCCCGCCTCGGATTCCATCACGGCTTCGTGTTGTCCGCCACCCTGCCCAGAGCCGTCGGCCAGCAAAGGGCGTTGGAGTTGCTGTACACCGGTCGTCGCATCACCGGCGAGGAGGCGTTGCTGATGGGCCTCGCGGACCGTCTGGCCCCGCTATCCGAGGTGCGCGCCGCGGCCCACGAGCTGGCCCGGGAGATAGCCATCTCGGCACCGCTGGCGGTGACCAGCATTCGCCAGACCATGCGGGGTGACATGCCGGGACTGGTGCGGTCGGTGATCGCCCGGGAGAAGACCGAACAGGCTCGACTTCGCAAGACCCAGGACTGGAAGGAGGGCGTGCGGGCCATGGCTGAGCGCCGGCTACCAGACTTCAAGGGCGCGTGATGCCCGCATTGAACGGCCCACGTTGCATACCTAATAGTATGGCAGCGAGGATGGCAGCGAGGATGGGAACCAGATGACCGACGTGTTCTCCGATGAGGAGCAGATGCTTTTCGAGTTGGTCGAGCGCTTCGTCGATGAGCGGTTGATGCCCCTCGAACGCAACGTGTTGGCCCGGGAAGCGGCGGGCCAACCGCTCGAGCTCACCGCTGAGGAGGAGCAGCCCCTGCTCGATCTGTGCAAGGAGTTGGGTCTGTGGGCGTTGGATTCACCGGAGGAGATGGACGGGGCCGGGCTGCCGGCACGGGTGATGTTGGGCATCCACGAACGCCTGGCCCGCACCATCACCCCGTTCCAATTCCCGCCGGATTCGCCCAATCTCCACATGCTCGACGCCGTCGCCAGCCCCGAGCAACGCGAGAAGTACCTGGAACCCTACGCCCAGGGTCGGGCCAAGTCGGCCATGGCCATCTCCGAACCGGATGCTGGCAGTGACCCTTCCGCCATGCGCACCCGGGCCGTGAAGGACGGCGATCATTGGGTCATCAATGGTCGCAAGATCTGGGTGTCGAGGGTGCCGTCGTCGGATTTCACCATTCTCATGGCGGTGACCGATCCGGCGCTGGGATCCCGTGGCGGTATGACGGCGTTCATCGTCGATCGTGACACCCCGGGTTTCGAGATCGAGCGTGAGATCCCCATGCTGGGCGGTCTGCGGACCTATGAGTTGCGCATCGAGGATCTGCGGCTGCATGACCGCCAGGTGTTGGGCGAGGTTGGTCAGGGGTTCGCCCCCATGCAGAAGCGGCTCACGGTGCGCCGGCTGGAGATCGGCGCCAGAGGGGTGGGCATGGCCTCCCGGGCGTTGGCCATGATGTGCCAGCACGTGCAGCAACGTGAGGTCTTCGGTGAGAAGCTGGCCGATCGCCAGTCCATCCAGTGGTGGATCGCGGATGCCGCCACCAACATCCACCTCACGCGGCTGTTGGTGCAGGACGCCGCCCGCAAGGCCGACCGGGGTGAGGACATCCGCACCGAGGCGTCCATGGTGAAGGTGTTCGCCACCGAAATGGCCTCGCAGGTGGTCGATCACGCCATGCAGAGTTTTGGAGCGTTGGGCATGACCCGGGAGATGCCCTTCGGGGTGCTGTCTCAACGGCTGCGCATGTCCAGGATCTACGAGGGACCAAGCGAGGTGCATCGCATGGTCATCTCCCGCCGTGCCATCAGGGAGTACGAAAAGCTGGCGTGACCCGGCGCGGCCGGCTGACCGGGCTGGTGTGGGCTGGGGTGGGCCGCCAGCATCGGTCTGGCTTCCTTTGTGGCTACCTTGGCGGCATGACCAGCGCTGCCCCGCCCGGATCGACGTTGCTGTTCCTGCACGCCCATCCTGACGATGAGGCCATCCTCACTGCCGCCACCCTGGCCAAGGCGGCATCGCTGGGGTTGCGAACCATCGTGGTTTACGGCACCCACGGCGATGCCGGTGAGACCACCGCGGATCTGGGTGGCGAGACATTGGGTCGACGCCGCACGATGGAGGCCGAGCTGGCCTGCTCCCGGCTCGGGGTGGCCCAGGTGGAATGGCTTGGTTACGCCGACTCAGGCATGGCCGGCACCGCCACCAACGCCAACCCGGCGGCGTTCTGCAACGCTGCGGTGCCAGACGTGGTCGATCGACTGGTGGCGTTGCTAGCGGGCGAAACGGTGACGGCGGTGGTGGGTTATGACCGCAACGGCACCTACGGTCATCCCGATCATCTGCAGATCCATCGGGTGGCACAATCGTTGGCGGCCAGGCTCAACCCACCGTGGCTGCTCGAGGCCACCTTCAACCGGGAGCAGATCGCGGCGTTACCTGAGTCCGACGGCAAGCTGGACCCGGGTTTCGCCAGCGTGGAGGCTGAGCTCACCCACTTCGTGCAGGGCGAGGCATGGTTCCAGGCCAAGATGGAAGCGGTCAAGTGCCACGACTCACAGGCTCCCCGTAACCGTCGCAGCGGCACCAAACGGGGCATCGACGCCTGGCGGGCCCGCTTCGGTACCGAGTGGTATGTCCAGCATCGGGCGCCGACCTCCCATCAGCCGGACCCATTGTTCGCCCTTCTCGAGCCGAGGTCCAGCTGGCCCGGTCCGCTGCTCAGCCCGGCCTGACCGCTCCGGCCCAGAACGCCCCGCCTTCCGAACGCGTACCGTACCGTACCGTACCGTATGGCACTGTCGACGAGTGCCAGCACGGCGAATCGATGTCGATTCGGCGGCGCCGGTCGGGCCCAAAGTCTTAACCTGCATCTTCGCGATTCATCCAGGTCGCCGGGTCTCCACAAGTGCACATGTCAAACCCGGCCGCCAAGAGACGTGGGCTTTCATGCCGTTTCGTTCCGGGCGACGGGCGTGGGGTCCGCCGCCAGCAATCCAACCCAGCTCGGAACTCAGGAATGGCGCGGACCCAGCACGCCACAGCGGGCAAGGTCGGCGATCTGATCGTCCCCGTAGCCGAGGAACTCGCCCAGCACCAGGTCAGTGTGCTGGCCCAAGGTCGGGCCGGGGCCGAGCAACACCCCTGGGGTACGTGACAGTCGCAAGCGGGGTTCTTGAACAACCACTGGCCCCCAGATCGGGTGGGACACCGTGGCGTAGTGGCCGCGATGGGCCAACTGCGGATCGGCCAGACACTCCCGGCTGCTCTGCACCTGATGGGCCGCGATTCCGTAACCCTGTAACTGCGTTTGGAGGACCTCGGGATCCTGATCGGCGGTCCAGCCAGCGAGCAGCACGTCGAGCTCATCGTGTCGATCCAGGCGCTGGGGAAGGGGGCAGCCGGCCAGATCGGGCCGGCCCAGGCAAGCGGCAAGGGCCCGCCAGGCGTCGTCGTCTTGGCAGGCGATGGCGATCCAACGGTCCTCACCCCGGGCCGGGTAGGTGCCGTGCGGCGCCATGGTCAGGTCACGGTTGCCCCGGGGTTGCAGGTTCCGGCCGTTCACCTCGGCATCGAGCAGCGCCGGGGTTAGCAGGTGCAGGGACGACTCCGCCTGGGAAAGGTCCAGATGCTGGCCCTCGCCGGTCCGGCGACGATGCTCCAAGGCGGCCAGGATCGCCGCCACCGCGAAGCGCGGGGACACGATGTCGGTGTAGGCCCCGAACGGTCCTGACGGGGTCCGATCCGGCCAACCCGTGACGCTGGTGAACCCGAACAGTGCCGTGGCCAGATTGCCCAGGCCCGGCAGCTGCAAGGGCCCGGTCTGGCCCGGCAACGAGCTGGACAGCAGGATCACTCCGGGGCTGACCTCGGCCAGGCGCTCGTAGCCCAGGCCCATGCGCTGCATTGACCCCGCCGAGAAGCTCTCCACCACGACGTCGGCCCAGCGCACCAGATCCAGCGCCACCTCGACACCCTCGGGGCGGGATAGGTCCAGCTCCAGGCCCAGCTTCCCGGCGTTGATGTCGGCCCACATGCCGCTGGATTCGAGGGGGAACCGGGCCCGCTCGGGATGGAACGGCCCGGTGGTGCGGGCCACACACGGGCGGTCACGGCTTTCGACACGGACCACCGTGGCCCCGAAATCGGCCAGTGTCCGGCCGGTCAGCGGTCCGGCCACCGACCAAGCCAGGTCCAGCACCTTCAGCCCGCCCAGTACAGCCGTACTCTCCAGTACAGCCGTACCCTCTAGCTTGCTCGGGCCTTGCGGTGCAGTCGGGACCCCACCAAGATCCGCCACTGGCCATGATGCCGGCGCCGCATGGGGGGCCTGCATCATCGCCTCAAGGAGTGCGTCGTGCTCGCCCAACTGCGGCGCCGGCCCCAGCGCTGCCAGCGGCGCCACTGTTGATCGCACAAACCGGCCGGGGAGGCGGTGGGCGCGCCCGGCGGCGGCGTGTTCCACCTCATCCCAATAGCCCCGTACCGCCAGGTGCTCGTTCTCCATCACCTCGTCGAGCACGGCGATGGGCGCCAGCAACACCCGGCGGCGGGTGGCCTCTGCGAACAACTCGGCCTTGGTGCGGGTGACGGTGAAGGCTGCAATCACCCGGTTCAGCCGCTCCACCTCGCCGACGGGGAAATCACCACTGCCAAGGCGCTCGGTCAGCTCGGCAAAGGGCAGATCCCGCGTGGCCTCGTCACAGCCGCCCTCCTCCCAGATCCAACGGAACAGGTTGGCCGTGAAATGGGCCATGGCAGCGCCGAAGCTGAACGTGATGCTGACGGAACCGTCCAGCGCAGGAAAGGTCCACTGCATCTTGTATGGACCGAAGTTGATCCCATCGCCACTGCGTCCCATAGCCGGAAAGCTCCAGGCCTGGTTGATGGTGTAACAGAAAGACGCGGCCATGCAGGACGTCTGCGCCGAAAGGTCGGCATACTGGCCCAGCCCGGAGCGGTTGCGTTCGTACAGGCCCAGCAACGCCGTGACCGCCATGTCCGCGGCACCATGGAGGAACGCTTGTGGCGACCCCCATCGCAGCGGGGCTCGGTCACTGTCACCGGTCAGCTCCGCAGCGCAGGATGCTGCCGAGATGGTGAGATCGGTGGCCGCCCAATTGGCCTTGGGGCCATCCAGGCCGAAGGGAGTAAGGACCACTGCTACCAGCGCCGGGTTGATCGAGGCCAACTCGCCTGGAGAGATCGGCAGCTCCGAAGGACTTCCGGTCCACAACCACACATCGGCGTTGGCTAACAACGAACGCAGACGGTCCTGTCCAGCGTCGGTGGTGCCGTCCACGATCACCGACCGCTTGCCCCGGTTGTAGGCCCAGTGCCACAGTCCGGTCTCCAGGGCCGGACGGTCTCCGGCGAAGGGCGGCAGATGCCGGGCGGGCGACCCACCGGGCGGCTCAACCAGGATGACCTCGGCCCCCAGCTGGGCCAGCAGAAAGCCGGCCAACTGGCCACGATCGTCGGTGCAGTCAATGACCCGACACGGCGACAACATGGTTCATCCCCCAACCGCCGAGCCTGTCAGACGTCGAGTGCGGCTACGGGATCGTAGACGCCAAGTCGAAGGTGCGCTGCTCGGCTTCGAGAGAACGCAGCGCGGTCTCCGTGGATGGGGGGCAACCTTTCCAGGCCGTGAGGGCTCTGGAAGGGGTGGGTGGACCAGTGCAGGCAGACCCTCTGGGCCCGGTACTCAACACCGTCAACGTGTGGACCGGCACCGAGGTGCTGAGCGTCGGCGGCCGTACCCCCGAGGACGGCGGCAACCGCCCGGTCCGGCAGCTAGACCAGACCGGACAGACCCGACAGTATGGTCAGACCCGCTGGGGGCCGCGGATGAGCTGACCGGGCATGGCGCCGGTGGGCTCACCGTTGCGGTAGATGACCTCGCCTCGTTTGATGGTGGCCACATACCCCTCGGCACGTTGCACCAGCCGGCGTCCACCCGCGGGCAGGTCAAACACCATCTCCGGGGCTCGCAAGGTCAGCTGATCGAAGTCGATCACGTTCACATCGGCCAGCATCCCCGGCTCCAACGTGCCCCGATCGGCCAGGCCGACCTGTCGGGCGGTATCCCGACACTGGCGCTGCACGACATACTCCAACGGCAAACGTTCGCCCTGGCTGCGGTCACGTACCCAGTGGGTCAGCATGTAGGTCGGGTAGCTGGCGTCACAGATCACGCCGCAATGGGCGCCGCCGTCGGACAGGCCCGGCACGGTGCACTCGTCCAGGTTCATCTGGCGAATCACGTCGAGGTTGCCGTCGGTGAAGTTGGCCAACGGGAACAGGATCAGCTCCCGTCCGTCACGCTCCAGCAGCAGGTCGTAGGCGAACTCCACCGGGGACACCCCCGCAACGCGGGCCCGGGCCTCGATGCTGTGCTCCGGCGCCGGCTCGTAATCCGGCGGGTCACCGAGGGGGAACATCTTGTGGAAGGACTGGGCCACGATGCCCGACATGCCCCGGGTGCGGCTGGCGTGCTCGGCGATCAGAGCGGCGCGCACCTCGGGCCGGCGCATGGCCGCCACCCGCTCGTCCAGATCCAGCTCGGCCAGCTCGCGCTTATAGGTGGCGCAGGTGATGAAAGGGTGCATCGAGGACTGCAGGCCGAGCAGCAGGCAGACGGGGCGGATCGCCACCTGGGCGGTGATGTCCACCCCTTCAGAGCGGGCCTGGCGCATGCGATCCAGCACCTCCAGCCAGCGACCGGGCATCTGGTCGTTCTGCACCAGCAGCACCGACAGCGGGGCGTCGCCGCTTTCGGCCAGCCCTCGGAAGATCTCGAACTCCACGTCGAGGTCCGCGAAGTCCGACACGATCTCCAGGTGCCCGAACCCGGCGTCACGCAGCGCCTGGCTGATGCCCCACAGCTCGGCGGGGGCGTTGGTCAGGGTGGGGATCTGGTTCCCCTCCTTGTCCCGGTGGTTGACGGTGCGGGAGGTGGTGAAGCCCAGCGCCCCGGCCTGCAGCGCCTCGAGGGTGAGCCGGCGCATCTCAGCGATCTCCGCGGCGGTGGCGGATTCGGCGTGGTCCCGGCCCCGATCGCCCATCACGTACACCCGCAGCGCCGAGTGCGGCATCTGGGTGCCGACATCAATGACGTGGGGCAGGGCGTCAATGGCGTTCAAGTACTCGGGAAAGGACTCCCAGTTGAACGGCACGCCCTCGGCCAGCGCCGCCCCGGGGATGTCCTCCACGCCTTCCATCACGCTGATCAGGAACTCGTGACGATCGGGCTTCACCGGGGCGAAACCCACGCCGCAGTTGCCGAACACCACCGAAGTGACCCCATGCCACGAGGAGGGGCTGAGCTGCGGATCCCACACCACCTGGCCGTCGTAGTGGGTGTGGATGTCCACGAAACCAGGGGTGACCAGCTGACCGGCGGCGTCGATCTCGGTGCGACCGGCGTCGGTGACGGCACCCACGGCGCTGATGCGGTCCCCGTCGATGGCCACATCAGCCACCCGGGCCGGCGCCCCCGTACCGTCGACCACCCGCCCGTTGCGAATCACCAGATCGTGCATGCCAGCCCCCTGTGTGCCAAGTAGCAGCATCGTACCCCCCGGCGCCCGCTGGCGGTGCAGCCTGGCCTCACGGGTCAACCGTCAACCAGACATCCGCGCTGACACCCGATCGTCCTCCGTTGATGTCCTGATCGGGGCCGACGGTGTCACAGCCGCGGTCATCGCCGTCGTGGCGACCACCGCCGCTTCCTCCAACGTCGAACCCGTCGACCGCGCCGATGAATAAACCGCTACCAGCGCTACCACCCGCGCTCCCGCCACCATGACCCGCTGCCGCCGAGGTCGGGCAACCGCGGCCGATGTGCCCAGAGCGCCAACTCCCCGCGACATCACCCGATGACGACCTATCCTGCGCGCCATGAGCCACCGAAGCGCCGCCGACATACGCGCCGGTATCGACCATCCCATCATCGATGCCGACGGTCACTGGTTGGAGTACCACCCCACCCTGATTGAGGCGCTGGAACGCATCGGTGGGCCCGTCGCCGCCGAGGGGTTCGCGCTGTTCCCCAAGCGGGTGGGTCGGGCGCTTTCGATGAGCGTGGAGGAACGCCGGCATCGGGGAGTGGCCCAGGAGATCTTCTGGGGTTACGCCACCGCCAACGCCACCGACCGGGCCACGGCACTGATTCCGGGGTTCCTCTACGAGCGGCTCGACGAGTTGGGCCTCGATTTCTCGGTGCTCTACCCCACCCACGGTCTGGCGTTGCCCAGCCTGCCCGACCCCGAGATGCGCCAACGCACCTGCCGGGCCTTCAACGAATACCTGGTCGAACACTTCGGCGAGTACTCGGACCGCATGACCCCCGCCGCGGTGGTCCCCATGTTCACCCCCGATGAAGCCATCGCCGAACTGCAACACGTGCGGGATCTGGGTCTGAAGGCCGTGGTCGTGGGCAGCCTCATGCGCCGGCCCATCCCCGATGTGGTGGCCCGTTCCCCCGAGGCCGGGCGCCGGGCGGTGTGGAATGACACCCTCGGCATCGACAGCCTTTATGACTACGACCCGGTCTGGGACGCCTGCCGCTCGCTGGGGTTCTCGCCAACGTTCCACATGGGCGCCCGCGGGTTCGGGATGCGCCAATCCCCCACCAACTTCGTGTACAACCACATCGGCCATTTCGCCACCGCCAGCGAAGCGGTCTGCAAAAGTCTCTTTCTGAACGGCGTCACCCGCCGCTTCCCCGGGGTGAACTTCGGTTTCCTCGAGGGCGGCGTGGCCTGGGCCGCCAATCTGCTGTCGGATCTGATCGGCCATTGGGAGAAGCGCAACCTGGCCGCGTTGGAGCACACCAAACCCGACAATCTGGACCTCGACACCTTGGTGTCATTGGCCGAACGCTACGGCGAGGCCGGCTTGGCCGAACGGTTCCGCAGCCGTGAGGGACTTTTCGACAACGAGGCCTCGGCGCTCACCGGTGGCATCGAGCAGCTGGACGACTATGCCCGCTGCGAAGTCTCCACTGCGGAAGACATCGTGTCACTGTTTACCGATACGTTCTATTTCGGTTGCGAGGCCGATGATCGGATGAACAGCATTGCCTTCAACCGCAGGGCCAACCCCTACGGTGCCACCCTCAAGACGCTCTACGGTTCTGACATCGGCCACTTCGACGTGATCGACATGACCGGGGTGGTGCCCGAAGCCCACGAGCTGGTGGACGAGGGCCTGATCACCGCCGACGATTTCCGAGACTTCGTGTTCACCAACCCGGTGCGATTCTTCGGTGGCACCAACCCCAGCTTCTTCGACGGCACCCGGGTGCAGGACAAGGTCGCCGCGCACCTCACCGCCGCCGCCGCCGGCTGAGGCGTACGCTGACGCACAGTACGAGCGTTGCAGGGGGAATCATGACCACCGAGTTGTTCATCGACGTCGACACCCACATCACCGAGCCGCCCGATGTGTGGACCTCCCGGGTGCCGGCCAAGTACCGGGACCTGGTGCCCTTCGTGGAGCGGGACCCCCAGAGCGGCAAGGACAACTGGATCCTGGGCGGACGGCGCATCTCCTCGGTGGGCCTCTCCGCGGTGGCCGGGTTTGAAGGCGGCCCGTTCCCGGCCTCACCCAAGGGTTTCGATGACGCCCACCCCGGTTCCTTCGACGCCAACGAGCGCCTGAAGTACATGGATTCCGTCGGCATCTGGGCCCAGGTGCTCTACCCCAATGTGGGCGGGTTCGGCAGCCAGGTGTTCCTCCGGCTGGGTGACCCCGAGCTGATGCTGGCCTGCGTCGAGGCCTACAACGACTTCCAGACCGACTGGGCCTCCGCCGATTCCCGCCGCCTGCTGCCCATCGCCGCCACCCCGTTCTGGGACGTGGAGGCCTCGGTCCGTGAGATCCAGCGCTGTGCCGACAAGGGCCACCGCGGGGTGCTCTTCACCGGCGAACCCCAGGCGCACGGCCTGCCGTACCTGGGTGACCCCCACTGGGATCCGATCTGGGCCGCGTCCCAGGAAGCCGGGCTGTCCATCAGCTTCCACATCGGCTCAGGCGACATGTCCAAGATCTTCGACAAGGACCGGGTCCGGGCCCACGGTTCCGCAGCCACCTACGCCACCAGCACCGTGACGCTGACCCTGGGCAACGGCATCCAGGTGGCCGACCTGCTCATGTCCGGCGTGCTGCCCCGCTTCCCCGAGCTCAAGTTCGCCTCGGTGGAATCCGGCGTGGGCTGGGTCCCGTTCGTGCTGGAGGCCTGCGATTACGCCTTCATCGACGGTCAGGTGCGCGAACAGAAGCCGATCTTCGAGATGATGCCGTCGGACTACTTCCGCCGTCAGGTCTACGTCTGCTACTGGTTCGAGCAATTCGCCCCCCAGGAACTGCTTGAAAAGATCGGCGTGGACAACGTCCTGTTCGAGACCGACTTCCCCCACCCCACCTCGCTCTACGCCGGCGACGTACGGACCCGCATCGACGGTGCCCTCGGCGCCCACACCGACGAGGTCCGCCGCAAGATCCTCTGGGACAACGCCGCCGCCCTCTACAACGTCGACGCCCCCACCCCCGCCGACCTCCAGCGCCTCGACGCGGCACTCCCCGGCAAGGCGCTGGTCGCAAGCTGAAGGGGCTGAGGTCACCCACGCCGGAACAAGCTCATAGGGGCGTGCCACCACCACGTTGTGTGGGAAACGGCAGGGGTTGACCCCGCCCGGGGACGCCAGAGGCGACCGCGTTTTCCCAAGGGGCGGTTTCCGGACAAAGCGGCGGACCCACACACGCCTTTTCTCGACGATCCGTAGTGGGGTGGCTACTGACCGTCGAACATTGGGCGCCGGCGGACCAGCCTTGTGTCCGGAAACCGCCCCTTGATCGTCGTTTTATACCTTTTCATGTAATTTCATACTCGTGGGTGAGTTGATCCGGCGCCGAGAAGTCCATCCGACCGAGTTGCGGCGGCTGCTTCGGGCCGGTGCCATCACCCGCGTTGGGCGTGGTGTGTACGAGGTCGTCACGCCGGTTGAGCCGGGCCTGAACGGCGTATCCGAACACGGCGACGAACCCGGCGTTGATCCGACAGAGCGGCCGCTGCTCGAACGGCTCGCCGTCGCCAACGCGACCTGGCTGCGCGGTCTCCGCCATCACATGGCCAACCTGGGACCCGACGTGGTGGTGGCCCGATCATCCGCCGCTGCGCTCTGGGGTCTCGACGGGTTCGAGCCGCCGGTGCCGATCACCGCCAACGCTCCCCGCGGATCAGGGCTGCGGCAATCGCCGTGCGGGCGCCAACGTGTTGCAGGCGGTGTTGGAACGGCGGCCGTTCGGCGCGCCGGCAACGGAGAGCTACTTGGAGACGCGGGGCCTGCAGGTGTTGCGCAACGGTGGGGTGGAACCGGGGCAACGACAGGTGGAGATCCGTGATCGGCGAGGCCGGTACCTCAAGCGGGTGGACCTGTTGTTGGATGGCTGGCTGATCGTGGAGTTCGACGGCGAGGCATACCACGACCCCCATCGCGACAAACAGCTTCGCTCGGCGTTCACCGCCGCCGGTTACCGGGTCCTGCCCTTTGACTTCGAACAGGTGACACGGTTCCCACGATCGGTGGTCCAACAGGTGACCGACGCTCGCGCCGGGCATCCCGATCAGTACGGTAGGCTCCCTGCGTGACGCCCCGGATCGTCGCCGTACTCATCGGTGTGGTTGACCTGGCGGCCGTGTCCTGCGGATCGGAAACGTCCTCGGGGTCCGCAACCACGGCGGGCCAGGATACCGAGCAGGATATCGGGACCGTGGCGACAGGCGCCGGCCCGGGCTCAACGCTAACGGGGCGCGAGGTTGTGCCGGGCAGCGACCTCCCCGGCGTCGAGGTCGATCCTTCCTTCGGCAGACTCAAGATCGAGCGCAGCAACGACTCCGACACCAAGGGCATGATCCCCATGCTCGCGCTTCGTGTTCGGCCTGACCGGCGCCGAGGTCGAGCGGGCGGACAAGGCAGCGACATACCGACTGGTACCACGTCAGGCTGACCCCGGACCGGCGCGATGGCGCGGCACCCGTCGAAGCGGCGAGGCTGACGGCCATGGACGAACGTACGCCCGATGGACCCGACAGCAGCAGCTCGTGGAGCTGGTGTCGAGTGGACTTCGAGGAGGCGGCGGCCACCATCGTGGTGCGGGAGCGGATCCGGCTGGCGGACACCGACAGTTCCGGGCGCATCTACTACGGCGCGGTCACCGAATGGTTCAACCGGGCCCAGGCCGAGTTGTGGTTCGCCCTCGGCTTCCGTCCGGCCGGGCTGGCACCGTCGCCGATGATGCCGGTGGTCAACGCCAACATCACCTACCGCGCCGCCCTGGTGCTGGGCGACGAATACACGCTGCGGGTCTGGATCGACGCTGCCGGGCGCACCTCGCTGACCGTGGGCTTCGAGGTCACCAAGGCCGACGAGGTCTGCGTGGAGGCCACCATGACCCACGTGCACCTCGACCCCCGCACCATGGAGCCGGCGGCACTGCCCCAACCGTTCATCGACGCCGCCCGCCGACAACGCTGAGACCCATCTCGGCCGTCGATGGCACGAGCCGGCCCCGCCCCCGGGCGGCGTCGGGCGGGCGGTGCTGGGCGGCGGCACGCGCTGGAGGCCCCGACCTGGACGGCGTCGGGGAGACAGGAACCAGCCTGCGCTAACCTCCGCTGTCTTCCTACGTCCGAACCATTGACGGCCCGCGGGCCGCGCCGAGCCCGAGGTCGCCGTGGCCGTTCCGACCCAGATCATCATCGACGCGCCGACGGTGCGCCTGGCGGGATGGGACTACGGCCGCGGCCACCACGACGAGCGGATTCCGTTGGTGATGCTGCACGGGCTGACCGACCTGGCCTGGTCTCTGCATCCAGTTGCCGAGGCGCTGTCGGATCGCTTCCGGGTGCTGAACTTCGATCTGCGAGGCCACGGGGATTCCAGCCATCCGGCCCGCTACACCGTGAACCACTTCGTGGCCGACCTGCACACGGTGATCCACGAGCTGGACCTGCAACGCCCGGTGCTGTTCGGTCACAGCATGGGCTCCATCGTCACCTCCATCTTCGCCGGGACATGGCCCGACGTGCCTCGGGCGTTGGTGATGGTCGAAGGGCTGGGACCGCCGCCTCGATTCGGCGAGCACGACCCCGCCGGACGCCAGCTGATCCGCCGGGCCCAGGTGGAATCACTGTTGGGGGACCCGACCCGGCCCCCGATGGCGGGCATCGACGTGGCCCGAAAGCGGCTCCGTCAAGCCCACGCCGGCCTCAGCGATGCCCGGGTGGCAGAGCTGGCCCTTGCCGGCACCCGGCCCGGGCCCGACGGGGGTCTGGTGTGGAAGTGGGATCCCCACGTGCGGGAATGGTCAGCGGCGTTCGATCGGGAGCGGTTTGAGGAGTGCTGGGCCACCATCACCTGTCCCACCATGGTGATCACCGGCGGGCAGGCCTGGGAACGTTGGTGGAAGCCCACCATGGCGGTTCGCCCGGGCCCCGATTTTGACGGGCCGATGTCCAAGGAGGAGGAGCGACGCCGGCTGGCTCTGTTCGCCGATGTCGAGCACCACATCCTCGGAGCCGGCCACATGGTGCACTTCGACAGGCCCGACGAACTGGTCGCGCTCACCGCGGATTTCCTCACCCGACGGGTCTCCCGAACCTGACTACCACCTGCATCGGGCCCGTTCCCAAGATGCGATTCCATACGGTACGGCAGGGCTGACCATTGTGCGGGACGGCTACGGACGGAACCGGCCACCGGAGGGACCCACAGGGCCTGAGCGAAGGGTGTGGTACGCGGTGGCCACCCAGCGGCAGAGCAGGGGCCGGGTATCGGCGGGGTCGATGATGTCCTCCACCCCGAACAGCTCAGCGGTCCGGAACGGTGAACCGACCGCCTCGAAGCGGGCCATCAGCTCGGCCCGGGCGGCCACCGGATCATCGGCGGCGTCCAAGAACTGACGGAAAGCAGCCTCCACGCCACCCTCCAACGGCAGGGACCCCCAGCGCCCGGACGGCCAGGCCACCCGGAACGTATGACGGGTCGGGTCCCGGTGGGTGGCCCCGGCCGCGCCGTAGGCCCGACGCACGATCACCGAGGCCCACGGCACCGATGCCTGGTACACCGCGGACAGCGCCCGACACCCGGCCCGCAACGTACCGGCCCGTTCGGCGTCCAACCCGATGAGCAAGCCCGGATGGTCGATGAAGCTGACCACCGGCAGATGGAACGTGTCGGCCAAATCCACCATGCGCACGAACTTGTCGGCGGCCTCGGCGGACACCCCCGCCCCGTCGAAGCGGGCGTCGGTGGCGATGAAGACCACCGGGTGTCCATCGAGGCGGGCCAGGGCGGCGACCACCGCTCGAGCGTGATTGGGGGCGATCTCCAGCACCGAGCCGGCATCGGCCACGCTGGCGAAGAGTGCTCGCACATCATGGGGTCGCCGGTTGCGAGGCACCAGCGTGCGCAGCGAGAGATCGGTGCGGTCGGGGTCATCGTGGCGTTCGGCCCGAGGCGGAAGCTGCCATACGTTGGATGGCAGATAGGAAAGAAATCGCCCGATGAGCTCCAACGCTTGTTCTTCGGAGTCCACCGCGTTGTCCACCGAGCCGCAGCGGGTGGCCACCTCCCAACCGCCCAACGTCTCCTTGTCGATAGGGCTGCGGGTGGCGGCCTCCACCAACGGCGGCCCGGCGATGAACACCTGCGCCTGGCCCTTCACCATCACCGAGAAATGCGTTGCCGTGACCTCGATGGCCGGCAATCCCGCCAAAGGACCCAGCGCCGCCGCCACCACCGGCACCCGTGACAAGTTGGCCACGGAGAACTCGTAGCCGGGGATCAACGGCACATAGGTGGCACCGATCTGCTCGATGGACCGCACGCTGGCGCCGGCCCCCTCCACCAGGCGAACCAGCGGCACCTTCTGATCATGCGCCATTCGTTCGGCGTAACTGCGCTTGTCGAGCAGGCCGCCATCGGTGGCGCCGCCCCGCACGGTGTAGTCATAGCCGGCCATGACCACGGGACGACCCTCGATGCGGGCCTCGCCCATCAGATAGTTGGCCGGGATGACGGACACCAGCCGGCCCGCCTCGTCATAGGTGGCTTTCCCGGTGAGCCGGCCTATCTCGTTGAAGCTGCCGACGTCGGCCAGTATGTCGATGCGCTCCCGGATGGTCAGACGCCCCCGCTGATGGTGTCGGCCCACCGCCTCAGCGCCGCCCATGGCCTGGGCCATCTCCACCCGGCGGGCCAACTCGGCCAGCTCAAAATCCCACGGACCGGTCGAGGAGGGCTCCATGGGCGGCAGCCTCACGGTTTGATCGACCCACCGTCAAGCAGGGCCCGCACCTCGGACCATACTGGCCCGTTTGGATTGTTGGACTGCCCGGGCCGGAAGCAGGACCAGGGTCAGAGCGCTCAGCCTTCCATCTCGGTGGCGCGGATCCGGTACCCGTTCACCGCGTAGATGGCGTCGAGCTCGAGCACCACCTGCAGGTAGACCACCGGGCGACCTTTCTCCGGACCCGTCTACGCTGCGCCACCGGTACCCCCTCCATCCCGGGAACGGTACCCGCGTGCAAACAGTTTCGCGGCGCGCCCCGCCGGTGACGTCACCTAATGTCACCCCCATGCTGCAGCACCTCCGGGTCTTGGATCTCACCGACGAACGAGGCCAGTTGGCAGGCATGATCCTGGCCTCCCTCGGCGCCGAGGTCATCTTGGTGGAACCTCCGGGCGGCTGCGCTCGCGCCACCTGGGTCCCTTCGCCGGGGACGAGCCGGGCCTCGAGCGTTCCCTGCAACATTGGGCGTACAACCGGGGCAAGCAGTCAGTGGTGCTGGATCCATCCGACCGGCGCGACGTGACCGCGTTGCACGAACTTCTTCGTTCCGCTGACGTGATGATCACCACCGGACCCGATGGCCCGTGGAGTGCAGACGAGCTCGGACTGGATCCTGCTGCCACCGCCGCCTCGAATCCGGGGCTGGTGCACGTGTCCATCACTCCCTTCGGCAGCAGCGGTCCCAAGGCCGGGTGGGCCGCGACAGACCTCACCGTCAACGCCGCCAGCGGGCAGTTGGCCCTCACCGGGGATGCTGATCGGGCCCCGTTGCGGATCAGCCTCCCGCCCCAAGCCTTCCTCCAGGCGGCGGGGGACGCGGCCGGGGCGGCGCTGATCGCGTTGCGGGACCGGGCCGGCTCGGGATTGGGTCAGCACGTTGACGTGTCGGCCCAGACCTCGATGATGTCATCGACCCAGCAATACTGCGTGGCATCCCTCATCGGCGCGCCACCCCTGCGGCGGGCGGGCGGCGGGGTGGTCAACGGGGAACTGCACGTCAAACTGGTGTGGGAATGCGCCGACGGCTACGTGTCCCTGACCTTGCTGTTCGGGGCCTCACTGGGGCCCTTCGCTCGGCGACTGTTCGAATGGATGTTGGAGGAGGGGTTCTGCGAGCCCGCCGATCGGGACAAGGACTGGATCAACTTCGGGATGCAGCTGTGGTCCGGGGAGGAGACCATTCAGGAGTGGGAACGGCTCAAGTCCGTGGTGGCCAAGTTCCTGCTCACCAAGACCAAGGCTGACCTGCTGCAGGCGGCGTTGGAGCGCAAACTGCTGTTCGCGCCGCTGTCCACCGCCTCGGAACTGGTCCACCTCGAGCAGTTGGCCGCCCGTGGCTACTGGGATGACGTGGCCCAGCCGGCCACAGACCATACGGTACGGTACCCGGGTCGGTTCTGTCGGTTCAGCGAGAGCCAGCCGCCCACGTTGGGCCCGCCGCCGACCCTGGGCCAACACAGCAAGGCGGTGCGGTTCTCTGCCGCCCGGCAGCGTGCGGTTCCGCCGGCTCAGGTGCCCGCGTCCGTACCCTCCAGTATCTCCACGATGGAGGATCGCAGTGATCTGCCGTTGGCGGGCCTGCGGGTGTTGGATTTCATGTGGGCGGTGGCGGGCCCGTCCACCACCCGGATCCTGGCCGATTTCGGGGCCACCGTCATCAAGGTGGAGTCCGAACGGAGCGTCGATGGGGCCAGAACCGTGGGCCCGTTCCGTGACGACCAGCCGGGCCACGACAACACCGGGTTGTTCCACTCCATGGGCGCCAACAAGGTGGCCCTCAGCCTGGATCTCTCCAATCCCGCCAGCAAGGAGGTGGTGGAGGATCTGGTGCGCTGGGCCGATGTGGTGACGGAGTCCTTCTCCCCCAAGGCCATGAAGGGCTGGGGCCTGGGTTGGGAGCAGCTGCATGAGATCAATCCCCGGCTGATCATGTTGTCGAGCTGTCTGATGGGTCAGAACGGTCCCATGGCGTACTACGCCGGGTTCGGCACCATGGCCGCCGCCATCTGTGGGTTTCACAACATCACCGGCTGGCCCGACCGCGGCCCGGTCGGCCCCTTCAGCGCCTACACCGATTACGTGGCCCCCCGTTTCAGCCTGGCCTGCGTGATGGCCGCGTTGGAGGAACGCGACCGCAGCGGGGTGGGCCAGTACCTGGATTTCTCGCAGTTGGAGGCGTCACTGCACCTGTTGGCCCCGGCGCTGTTGGACTACACCGTGAACGGTCGGGTGGCGCAGCGGCAGGGCAACGATGACCCCCATTCCGCCCCGCACGGCGTGTACCGCTGCGTCGGCGAGGACCGTTGGGTGGCGCTGGCCTGTGAGAGCGACGCGGAGTGGCAGGCGCTGACCAAGCTGCTGGGCCGCACCGATCTGTTCGAGCTGACCGCGGAGGATCGCCTGGGCCAGCGCCGGGAGTTGGACCGGACCATCGAGATCTGGACCGCGACCCATACCGCTGAGGATGCCGAGGCGGCGTTGCAATCAGCCGGCGTTCCGTCCCATGTCGTGCAGAACAGCCCCGAGCTGGCCACGGACCCCCAACTGGCCCATCGCCGGGCGCTGGTGGAACTGCCCCACCCCACCCTGGGCGCCACCTGGGTCGAGAACACCCGCTTCCGACTCGACCGCACACCGGCGCGGTTGTGGCGGGCCGGGGCGCCGATGGGCACCGACACCTGGGAGATCCTGTCGGAGCTGTTGGGCTACGACGCCGATCGCATCGCCGACCTCGCCGCCGCCGAAGCACTGCAGTAACGCCGCAGCACCCCTCACTCTGCCAGCACCCTCACTCTGCCAGCACCGTCAGTCCCGCAGCACCGTCAGTCCCGCAGCACCGTCAGCGTGACCAGCGAGGGATGTTCCTCATCATGGTGGACGGTGTTGGTGGCCACCCGGATGTCCTGGGGGCCGTCGGCCGCCAGCAACGGATGACCGCTATTGGTGTTGCGGGCCCGGCGGGGGAAGTTGGAGCTGGTGACATCGATCTCGATGCGACTGCCTGGACTGAACGTGTGATGGATGTCGCCCAGCTTGATCCGCACCGGCACCGTGACGCCCGGTGACAGCGGCTCGGGTGCGGCACCGTTGCGGTAGAGCGCCCGTTGCACCCCGTCCATCAGCAACATGGCCTTGCCGTCCGGCTGCCGTTCGATGAGCTTGGCCACGAAGTCCGTGTCGGGACAGTCCGAGGAGATATGCAGCGAAACCTCCACCGGCCCCGCCAGGGTGAGCGGCGCCTCCAGCTCCTCGCCGAGGTAGATCAGGCCGTAATCCTGGCCCTGATCTTGCACTGCCTGGGCCGGGCGCTGGTCCCGGGAACCGGCGGTGATGAGCATGTTGCGTCCACCCAACGAGAAGACCGGCCGGTTCGGATCATAACGGTAGCTGCGGGAATCACCGCCGGACCCGGGGGCGGACCCGGGGGCGGACAACGTGGCGTCGCCCCGCAGGAACAGGGTGGTCTGGTTGACGCCCGGCGGCGGCCAGGTGTCTGCGTGGCGCCAATCGTTCGGTACGTACCCCGCGGTATCGCTCACCCAGCAACGAGGCGAATAGAACACCGCCGGTTCATGCACGATCGGTGTGTCGACACCCTTGAGCCAATGATCGAACCACTCGAAGTATGGGTCACGAGCCCAGTACCGCCGTTCGTACACGAAGTAGTGGTCATTGGGGCCGATCCACAGCTTCTGGTTGCCGACCCGGGCTTGGAGCTCGGTGAACGCGGCCAGCACGCTGGTCAGGAAAATGTCGAACCAGGTGGTGACGTGGAACCCCGGCACGTTGATGCCGGCCCGGAAGTTGTGCGCGGCCCGGAACGCATCGGCCGCGGGATGGGAGATCAACTCGTCGAGGAACGGCTGCCATACCGAGAAGTCCGGATAACCCAGCAGCGGGAGGTGCATCCACTCGGGCGTGTCGATGTACGGGGGGCGTTGGTGACGGGCCCCGTCCAACGCCTTGAACCGGGCGCTGGCGTTGGCCGCGTGTTGCGCCAACTGCCCCGCGCTGAGACCGCTGCGCTCGGCCAGGGCATCCCGGTGGGTATGGGACAGGCCCGGGATGTTGTTGGCGACCCACAGCCAAAGCCGCTCCATCTCGATCGAACCGCCCTCGTACACCACATCGTCATAGATCGAGGACCCACCGACCTGGGCAAAGAAGGCCCGCACGCTGGGATGGTGCTGCGACGCTGCCGCCAGGGCAGTGGTGGACCCCGCCGAGGAGCCGGACAGCCCCACGTTGCCGTCACTCCACGGTTCGGAAGCGATCCACTCGAGCAGGTCGAACCCGTCAGCGGCGTCGTCCCCGTAGACGTGGTCCTCACCCTCGGAGGCGTAACGACCCCGGCAGTCCTGATACACCGCGGCGTAGCCCCGGGCCACGATCGAGTGCCAACCGTGCTTGATGGCACCGCGCATGGGAGCAGCCGGGTCCGGCAACCAGCCCTTGGCTGGGTTGGCCACGTCGCCACCGGCTGGTTCGTTGGTGATGCCGTACGGGGTGCGGTGCACGATCACCGGGAAACGGGTGGCACCGGCCGCGGTCGGGACTGTGGGCAGGTACACAAACGTGTTGAGCCGCACCCCGTCCCGCATCGGCACCATGGCGGCAAAGCATCGGGCCCCATCGATCTCGCTCATCGTTGACCTTGCGGGCATGCTCGCTCCCCTGCTCCAGCTGGCGGTCCGGCTTCCGGCGGGCGGCAGGTTACCCGGCGGGGTCGGGTCCGGCTACGGTCCCCCCGTGGAGTCCTCGGCCCTGTCGGTAGGTGCGTTGCGAGCTTTGGACCGGTGGAGCGCCGAGTTCGACTGCGGGCCCGGTCTTCCCCGGGAGGGTGCCTCATGGATGGCGCTGTGGGGCGGGGTGGCCGCCGGGCTGTCGGCCTGCTGCACCCCGGCGTGGACCGAACGCCACGTCCTCATCCTCGATCGACTGATCGCCAAGCTGGGCGCGCGATCCGATGTCACCGCCAGCGCCACGCCACTCGGCGCGCTCTTGGTGTTGCACGGCCTGCGAGCAATGGTGCAGGCCGATCACCATCGCGCCGGCCGCAACGCCACCGCCACCGCCACCGCCACCGCCACCGCGAAAATGGCCAGCGACGTTCTCCAGCCAGAGGAGCTGCTGCCCCTCGCGGTTGACCTGCTCCACCAGTCCACGCCGTTGGCGACGGTACCTCCAAACAACCCTCCCGGCACCATACCGTTTGGTACCGTCTGGTGCGATGGAGCGCTGCTGGGTCTGGGTTTGTGGCTGCACGACCGCCGCTTCCATACCGACTGGCATGCCCAGAACTTCGCGACCTGGTGGACCCACGCCGCAGACCCCCTCAGCGCCGCCGCCGGAGAGGAAGCGGCCACCTTGGCCTGGCTGCTCAACCCCCAGGCGCCCCGGATCGCTGACGCCCTACTCGACCGGCTCGCAGATCCAGCCGCTTCCCAGGAGTGGTTGGCCTCCGGTCGTGGCGCGTTGTTGCTGCACGGACTGACGGCTGGAAAGTGGAGTGCTGCTCGCCAGCTGACGTTGCGCGACCACGTCAGTCGCCATCACCCCGAGGACACCCATGAGGCGCTCTCCGAGGCGGTACGGGCGGCCGCCATCGCCAGCCCGCCCGATGCTTGGGTTCGACTTTGTACCGCCCCGGTGTCATCGACGGCGCAGGTCGTTGACGTCGAGTTCCCGATCGTGGCCCTCAGTCGGGCCGAATGGGTCAGTGGCTTTCTCCAGGTGGGCCTGGATGTCCGAGAGACGGCCCATGCTCCCCCGGCTCCCCCGCCGACCCGTCGTACGACGTTCCGACTGGTCGGTGCGGAGCCCCGGGTGTGGTGGGCCAGCGGGCTGCCAAACATCACCACCGAGATGAGCGCCGGCGCCGTGTCGATCACTGTTCCGTTGCTCTCGGGCGCGGTCGAGTTCGCCCCCAGCAGCTACTGAGGCGGCGGCCCGACCGACCAGGGGGATGAACGACCATCCGCAGGCGTCATGTTGACAGGCCAGTCGAGTATCGTTTCGCAACAGAACCGTTCAGGTGAGTTGAGTTGATTGGGGGATCGCATGGCGACCTACGACCTGCACATCAAGGGTGGCACCATCGTCGACGGCACCCGGGTGCCCCGCTATCAGGGGGATCTGTGGATCAAGGACGGCAAGGTGGCCCAAATCGGCGGCCGGGCGACCGGAGATTCGGAGCGGGTGATCGACGCCACCGGGCTGATCGTGGCCCCCGGCTTCGTTGATCTGCACACCCACTACGACGCCCAGATCCGCTGGGATCCGTATTGCACCATCTCCGGTTGGCATGGTGTCACCTCGGTGGTGCTGGGCAACTGCGGCTTCGGGTTCGCCCCCGTCAAGCCGGACTTCCAGGAACGCTCCATCCTCACCATGGTCCGCACCGAGGCCATCCCTTATGTCTCCATCAAGGAGGGCATGCCCTTCGACTGGGAGACCATCCCCGAGTACCTCGACAGCCTCGAGCGGGCCCCGTTGGGCGTGAACTGCATCCAGTACATGCCGGTGGCGTCGCTGATGACGTACGTCATGGGCCTGGAAGCGGCCAAGACCCGCCCGGCCACAGACACTGAGCGCAAAGAGATGCAGCGCCTGTTGCATGAGGGCATGGACGCCGGCCTGTCCGGGTTCTCCCTGCAGCGCCTGGGCCACAACTCCACCCAGGCGGACTACGACGGCTCCCCCATGGTCACGGACACCATGGTCGATGAGGACATCCTGGCCCTGGCCGAGGTGCTCGCCGAGCGCGACGAGGGCTTCATCCAGATCACCCAGGCCACCGGCAAGATCAAGGCTGACCTGGCCTTCGTCGAGAAGCTGGCCGAGGTGTCGGGCCGCCCCGTCATCCACAACGCCATCGCTCCCACCCGCCGCAACCCCGACCCGCACCGCAAGTCCCTGGCCTGGCTGCAGCGCTGTTGGGACAAGGGCCTGCAGGTCTACGGGCAGTGCGGCCTCAACCGGGCCGGGTTCGCCTTCACGCTCGAGCACTGGAACCTCTACGACTTCTCCAAGCCGTGGCGTGACGCCACCACCGGCACCTACGAGGAGAAGATGGTCAAGCTGGCCGATCCGGAGATCCGGGCCGCCATCGTGAAGGCCGAGGTCGACAAGGGTGACCGCTATCGCAAGCTGCGCGCCGGCGTGGGCGGACCCATCGAGAGCCTCATGGTGCAGGCCGTCAACCGGGTGCCCGAGCTGCAGAAGTACCTGGGCCGCTCGCTCAAGGACATCGGCATGGAAGAGGGCAAGCACCCCGCCGAGGTCATGCTGGACATCTCGTTGGCCAGCGATCTCAAGGCCGAGTTCCTGGGCCCGGACAAGGGTTCCAACGCCGATTTCATGAAGGAGCTGTTCGACTCGCCTTACACCTTGCCCGGCGTGTCCGATGGTGGGGCCCACGCCAAGTTCTTCACGGGCGGGGCCTGGACCACTGACATCCTGAGCTGGCTGGTGCGGGACGAGCAGAAGTTCACGCTGGAAGAGGCCCACTACCGCATGTCGGCTCTAGCCGCCCATGCCGCCGGGTTCCGTGACCGTGGGGTTTTGCGCGAAGGCGCCGCTGCCGATGTCGTGGTCTACGACATGGAAGAACTCGACGTCGACCCCAAGTGGATCGGCGAGATCGCCCATGATCTACCCGGTGGCGAATGGCGGCGGGTGCAGCGGGCCAAGGGCTACCACTCCATCATCGTGAACGGTGTCGAGACCTTCCACGACGGCGAGTGCACCGGTGCCACCCCCGGCCGGCTACTCCGCCACGGTCGGGGCTGACCCGCCGGCTGACCAGTACTGAACCGCCGCCGGCGCGGCCCCAAACCTGGGGTCGCGCCGGCGGCCGTTGGCGCTTTCCACTCCTGCGGTTCAGTCCAACGAGGCTTGCGCCGCCTCCAGCAGAACCCGGGAGCGGATGTCCCCGACGGTGCCCTCTCCCATGCGGTTCATCACGAAGGCCAAGGTCATCTCCCGCTCCAGGTCGTTGACCACCACCGAACCGCCCCAACCGCCCCAGTAACAGGACCGCCCGTTCAGCGGCATGATCTGATCGGGCGACGCCAGCGCCCAGCCGACGCCGAAGCGGAAGGGCTCACCCAGCACCAGGTCCAACCCATCGGACTGCTCGTCGAAGATCCGCTCGGTCTGCGCTCGGGACAGCAACGACACCCCGTTGACCTCAGCGCAGGACACCGCGGCCTGGCACAGCGCCACCGAGCGGGCGTTGCCATGACCCCCGGCGGCGGGGATCTCCGCCCGCCGCCACGCCGGCTCCCAGGACTGCTCCGCCACCAGACCCGGGTTGCCCAAGGTACGAACCAGCATGGGCGGGAACACCTCGGGCCGGGGCGGAATGGGCGGGGCGATCACGTTGGCCACCCGGTGATGCTCCGACTCCGCCAGCCCGACGTGGAAATCGGCCTGCAGCGGCCCGGCCACCTCGTCCTTGAAGTAGGTGCCGAAGGACTTGCCCGTCACCCGCCGTACCACTTCGCCGATCAGGTAGCCCTGGGTGATGGCGTGGTAACCCGATGCCGAGCCCGGCTCCCACCACGGCTCCTGGGCGGCCAGCCGGGCGCAGGTGGCGTCCCAGTCGTAGAGATCGGCGCCGGTCAGCTTCTCCTGCCAGCCCGACAGCCCGGCGGTGTGCGCCATGAGGTGGCGGACCAGCACGCCCTCTTTGCCGCCTTGGGCGAACTCCGGCCAGTAGGTGGCGACGGGGGCGTCAAGATCCAACTGCCCCCGCTCGGCCAGCATGTGGGCCACCAGGAACGTCATGGTCTTGGTAGAGGACCAGACGTTGGTGATGGTGTCGCGTTCCCAGGGGCGGGTGCGCTCGGCGTCGGCGTGGCCACCCCACAGGTCCACCACCAGCTCGCCCCGGTGCACCACCGCCACCGAAGCGCCCACGTCGAGACCGTTGGCGAAGTTGGCGGCGAACAGGTCCTTGATGGCGGCGAACGGTGCGGAGCAGCTGCCCTCGACGTTGACGGAAGTAGCGGTCATGGCCGGACCGTAGCCCAGCACCGGCGGGCCGGGCGGCTGACGTGAGGGTGGACGTTGGCCGCTACGGTCAGCGTCATGCGCGCCTGGCGGGTCAACGAGTTGGGGCATCCGAGCACGTCATTGATGCTCGAGGATGTACCCACGCCCGAGCCCGGCGCCGGTCAGGTGCGGGTCCGGGTTGAGGCCACCAACGTCAACTTCGCCGACATCTTGGTGTGCCAGGGCATCTATCAGGACCGGCCGGGCGTGCCGTTGACGCCGGGCACGGAGACGTGCGGCATCGTTGAGGCCTGCGGCGAGGGGGTCTCACTGGGCCTGGGCTCCCGGGTGGCGGGGATGGCCGCGCTGCCCCATGGCGGCTACGCCGAGCAGGCGCTCATCAAGGCCGCCACCGCCCTCACCATGCCCCTCGGTATCCCCGCCATGGATGCGACGGTGTTGTATTCCACGTTCCAAACCGCCCACGTCGGATTGTTTCATCGGGGCGGATTGCAGGCGGGGAACTGGGTGTTGGTGCACGGCGCCGCCAGTGGGGTGGGCGCCGCCGCCGTGCAACTCGCGGTTCTGTCCGGCGCCCGGGTGGTGGGCACCGCAGGCGGGCCCGACAAGGTGGCGCATTGCCGACAGTTGGGCGCCGAGGTCGTGGTCGACTCCCGCGCTGCTGACGCCCGGGACCGGTTGTACCAAGCGGTGATGGAGGCCACGTCCGGTGCCGGGGTGGATGTGGCGTTTGACCCTGTTGGTGGCGAGTTGGGTGATGTCACCCGCCGGTTGATGGCCTGGGAGGGGAGGCTGGTGGTCATCGGCTTCGCGTCGGGCACCATCCCCAGCTATCCCGCCAACCACGTGCTGGTGAAGAACTATGCCGTGTTGGGCATGGCCTGGAGCGACTATGCCGCCCGCCGCCGTGACGTGGTGGACGCGGCCCACCAGCAGTTGCTGGCATGGCATCAGGCCGGACAGATCCGCACCGACGTGCGAGCAGTGCCCCTGTCAGACGTGCCCGCGGCGCTGGCCGCGCTGGAATCGCGCCACGTCACCGGTCGTCTGGCCATGGTCTCCTGATCGGGCTCGTGATCGGGGTGCGGCCAGCACGCGGGCTGGTGAACGTGGCTAGAGCAGTGCGCCCAGGTGGCGCTCGATGAGCTCGGCCAACACCAACGGCTGGTCGCCCTGGACGGAGTGACCCGCGCCCTGCACCTCGACCACGGTGGCATCGGGGCGGCGGCGCAAGAGCTCGGCCACATCGCCGTCATCGACCACCGTGCCCTCGGCCATGCCCCGTACCAATAGGTACGGTTGGGTGGTGGCCTCGACATCGGACCAGAGGTCAGCGCGGGCCACCTCGGTCCGCTCCCGGCGCCGCTCCCGGTCGTAGTTCCAGGCCCAGGAACCGTCGGCCAGCGGATGGGCGTTGTGGATGATGCCCCGTCGCAGTGACGTTTCCGACCGGGTCGGGTTGAACTGCATGGTCCGAGCGAGGATCTCGGCGAAACTCGGGAACGTCTGCGGTCCGTTCACGAAATCGGTGATGTGCTTGGCCTTCTCGGCGGTGGTGCCCGGTGTGACGTCGACGATCAGCAGCCGCTTGACCAGGTGGGGGTGGCGCGCCGCCAAGGCGTTCGACGTCATCCCGCCAAGGGACATGCCGACGACCAACCCCGCTGTGGGCGCCAGTTGGGCCACCGCCACCGCCACGTCATCGGCCAGTTGTCGGGGGTGGTAGTGCTGATCGGGGTGCCAATCCGAGTGACCGTGGCCCGGCAGATCCACACAGAACGTGTTGCGGCCCAGGGCCAGGTTGACGGTGTCCCAGGTGTGGGCGTTCTGCGCGCCGCCGTGCACGAACACCACCTCCGGCGACCCGCTTCCCCACCGCAGCGCCCGTACCGCACGTCCATCGGGCAACGTCACCGTCACCCGGCTCACCGTCGGCTGGGTCGTCACCGGCAGGCCCCACTCGGCGGCGTTCTCGTCGAGGTAGGCGAACTCGTCATAGACGAACTCGGCGCGGGTGGGATCACGAAGGAGGTCGCTCGTCACCTCCGCAGCCTTCCACGCTGTGGCCAGGAGCGCGCCGAGAAGTGCCGAGCGGGACCAAGCGACCACCAAGGTTGACGGACGTCGGTGTCGAGCTTCTTCGACAGACTCCTTGTGGCCCACAAGAACGGGCTGAGCCTGGCTTCGTCACCTCAGATGTGATCACCGGTTCCATTGATCCTTTCGAGCGGTACGGTACGGTACGGTACGGTACGGTACGGTACGGTCAGCGGCGGGGTCCCTTGGGGGGTTCCGCCGCTGACGCGTTCAGGTCTGTTCGGCGGCGGCGGCTTGGGCAGCCATCCAGGCCCGGGTGGCCTTGAACATCTTGGCGCCGTCATAGCCGATGCGTTGGGTGGGTTCGACCTCGAAGATCACCCGGCGGGGCGAATCGAGGAAGGACACGAAGCTGGCCCGCGCCGCCGGATTGGACCCCACCAGAGCCTCGGCCAGCTCGGGGTAGAACCACGCCTTGGTGGCCGCATCCTCGTGCACCGTGACCAGACCCTTCCAGGTGATGGCCTTGTCCCGGGGCAACGGCGAGCCGGTGCTGGTGACCACGACGGCGGCCCGCGGATCTCGTCGCACCGCGCTGACCCGAGCCCGCTGACCGGACGCGGTAAGCCAGAAGCGACCCCGACGCCACACGTAGGACATGATCACCCCCACCGGCCAGCCCTCCTTGTTGGACCAGATGAACGTGCACTCGTTGTGGGCCAGGAGCAGCTTCTCCTCCACGTCCTGATCGAGGTCGAACGCCGTGACGTCCTCGTAGTTCAGGGCGTCAGGGGGTGGGTCGTGATCGGCCATCGGGCCTCCGGGGTGCAGTTGCGCCGCAGTTCTCGGCGCGGTTCGTTCTTCGGCCATTGGATCACCTCGGTGCCCGAGCCGCACGTCTGGCGGCCATGCGTCCCGCTCGGTCGTCGCGGTTGCGCTCCGTCGGCGACGGCGGATCTGGCAGAGTGGCCTGATGCCCTCTCCGCTGCTGCGTCGGCTGCTGGTGATCGATCCGGCCGGCGCAGTAGCCCTGGACACCCTCGACGCCACCGTCGGGCACTCCCGTCAATTGCTCAGCGCCCGGCCCCCGAGGGCCGCGGGGGCGGCCCCAGCCCAGGTGCGAACGGCGGTGTGGTCCCCGGCCGGTCAATGGGCCGCGGTGGCGATGGACAGCGAGGACGTGGACGGCGTCCGCGAGGTTCGGCTGCATCGGACCGGCGCGGACGGACCCTCCACCGCGCCGGCCTCCACCGTGCTGGCGGCGGGTGTCACCGCGTTCTACCTGTGTCCCAGCCCCTGCGGCCGTTACCTGTGCCATCTCTCCCCTGGTCCGCTGGGCCTGGAGCTGGCCTTGTCAGACGTGGACAGCGGTGAACTGCGCATCATGGAACGCGGTCAACCGCTGTTTTGGGCTTGGCGCTCCGATAGCAGCGAACTGGCGGTCCACGTGGCTGAACGAGCGCTGCGAGTGCCGCTGGAGGGCCTGCCCACTGAGCTCACCGCGGAGGCCGGGTCCTTCCTGGCGCCGTGGTGGACCGCTCAGGGTTCGGTGGTGATCAGCCAGGACGAGCGGGTGGTGGCCCATCACGCTGACGGCAGCACCAGCGAGCTGGCATCCTCGGCCACCGCGGGGCGCTTCAGCTTGGATGCGCAGGGCCGGCGGATGGCGCTGGTGGAGCTCATCGAGGGTCAACCCTGCCTGGTGGTCATCGATGTGGTGACCGGCGAGCGGGACATCGTGACCGTGGAACGAGCGGCAGCGTTCTTCTGGTCCCCGGATGGGCGGCGTCTGGCGGCCTTGGTGTTGGCCGACGCCGCACGGTTGCAGTGGATCGTGTTCGACCGTGAGGCGGAACAGGCCGAGCCGGTGCAACGGCTGGAACCGTTCCGGCCGGGCGTGGCCTGGTTGCGTCAGGTGCTGCCGTTCTTCGAGCAGTACAGCCACAGCCACGCCGTGTGGTCTCCTGATGGCACTGAGCTGGTGGCACCGGCGGTCGACGCCGATGGGTCCACCGAAGCGGTCATCCAGCGGGCCGTGGCACCGTTTGCCACGGAGCATGTACCCGGCGTGCAGCTGGCCTGGTGGGCCGGACCGGTGCCGACACTGTCCGATACCATCGCCTAGCCGCGGGTGGCGCGAGCTGCCACCAACGTCCGTTGACATCACGGTCCGTTTCTTCGTAACCCAACGCGTACCAATCGCCCGACGAGGTCACAACAGCAGTGGTGGCCTGCTCATGACCGCGTTCTTCGGCCTGATCGGTGAGCTCGAGCGGCTGCCACTGGAGCCCGTCGCGCGAGGCGAACGCCACCGGCTCGGTGCAGGCGCTGCCGTCCTCACAGGCTGTGGCCCCATCGACGGCACCGACGGCGACGAACCAGCCGTTGGTCACCGTGAGGTTGGCCAGGTTCTGATGGCCCGCACCGAGAAGCAGGTTCACGGCGATCTCGGTCCAGGTCAGACCCCCATCGGTCGAACGCAACACAACCCCGTCAGATTCGGGGTTTTCCCGAGGCCCGACCGCCACCAGGGTGGAACCGTTGACGCCGATGGCGGCGATCTCCTGGAACGAGGTCGGTGCGCCCCGATGAACCTGCTGCCAATTCTCCCCGTTGGCGTCGGACAGCCACATCACCTGCACCCACCCTCCGCCCACCAGCGCTTGGGTCCCGCCGATGAGAAACCCGCTGCCGGTCCAGGTGACCGCCTGCAACCGCTCCCGCACCACGCCCTCCGCCTTCGGAAAGCTGACCCGGGCCCATTGCCGGGCGTCGGGCGTGGCCACGAACACCACCCCTTCAGAGCGGGCCACACCGGCGGGATCGACGTAGCCGCTGTGACCCACCGCCAGCAGCACGGTGCCGTTGCTGGCGGCATCGATGAGGGCCTGCAGTTGCCCGTCGTTGGGGGTCGGCTCCCAAGAGAACACCTGGGTCCACGCCAGCCCGTCCGATGAGCTCCAGGCAGTGGCGGCGAAATCGCCCTCGTTGCTGATCCAGCTGGCCCCGAAGGCCACCAACGTGGCGCCGGTATCGACGATGCCGTGGAACTCCTGCGAGCCCCGCCCATCGGCGCGTTCGACCGCATCGGCCCGGCTCCAGCCGTCCTGCACGGTGTGGCGGAACACGACGTGGCGTCGGCCGCCCTCGTGGCAGCTCCCGACGATGGAGGCCGGGCAACAGTTGCCGGCGACGTCCTGCTGGGCAGTGGTGTAGCCCACGACGAACAGTTCGGCGCCGCGGACCGCCGCTTCGACCAGGCACTCATCGCCGGAACCGGCCACGGCCCCCTCGCCCTGTCCGCTGAGCCCGCCCACCCCGACGGAGGAGGTCAAGTCCCTGGCACGGGTGACGGCGCCATCGTTGGAGTCCCCGGCGGACGCCGCGGACTGCGCCGGATCCCGCTTGTCCCACACCACCACCAGCACTGCGGCCGACAGCACCACCAACACCGAGAGCACGGCCAGCACGGTGCGACGAGCCCGAGCACCCCGACCGGCCGACCGACCGTCGAAGGCGGTGCCCGGTTCGCTTTGGGGTGGCAGGTCGAAGGGACCGACCGAGGGCGGACCGAGAGAAAGACCGCTCGGACCGCGAATCGGGTCCCCGGTTGGTGGGCCCCACGGCGTGGCGTCGGGGGGTGATGTGGCCGCTCGGATGGAACTCGGCACGATGGTCGGCATGATCCCGGTCGGTTCGACATGGACCGGCAACGGGGTGGGGGTGGGCACGGGCGCGGGACCGTTGAAGAGGGTCGGAACCGCCGGCCCGATGGCGACGGTCTCGGGCCCTGACCCGCGCTGCTGACCCATCCCGATCAGACGTTGGTGAACGGTGCGGGCGTCGGGACGGCTCAGCACGTCGGCCTGCAGGCAACGCTGGACCACCTCGACCAGCGCCGGCGGCGTTCCCACCCGCTGCAGCACCCGGGCGGCGGCGGCGGCCACGTCGTACTGGGCGTCGTGGACCATGTCCCGGGCCGGTTGGGGGGGCGCCTCGCCGGTGAGGGCCACGAACATGGTGGCCCCCAGCGACCAGACGTCCGACGCCGGGAGCATCTGTCCCTGCCAGCGCTGCTCGGGCGCGGAGAACGTGGGGGTGAGGTAGTGCTGGCCCGTGGCGGTCCGGTCCATCAGCGCCGAGATGCCGAAGTCGCTGAGCAGCGCCTGCTCCTCGGACCCCAACAACACGTTGGCCGGCTTCAGGTCCCCGTGCACCACGCCCAGTTGATGCGCGGTGGCCAACGCCGCGGCGATATCCACCCCCCAGTGCGCCACCTGGTCCGCGCCAGCGGGGCCGCGATGCTGGAGGCGCTGGGCCAGGCTGCCGTTGGCCAGGTAGTCCATCAACAGGTAGGGCGCACCGTTGGGCAGCGTGCCGGCGTGGTACACGGTCACCACGTTGGGGTGTTGGGAGAGCCGCCCCATGGCCAGCAACTCACGCTCCAGTCGCCGGGCGGCGCCCTCGGGGTCGGTCAGGGCGAGGATCACCTTTACCGCCACCCAACGCCCGAACTGCGTCTGATAGCCCCGGTAGACCTTGGAGAAACCACCATCGGCGACGAAGGTCAGCCCCTCAATCCCGGGCAGACGGAACCCGGGCTCCCCTTCCATGGGCGGAGATTACTTCCGTCACCCAGGGTACCGAGGAAAACACTGCTAGCTAGGCCCACCTCGCGAAGGCACCGTCAGCCCTGCGGTGCGCTGAGCGTCCACCAGTGAGAGTCATGGTCGTCGGCGCCCTCGTGACCCAACGCGTACCATCGCCCGTCGCCGCGGCCTACCACCGTGGTTCCGGCATGGTGGCCGGGACCGGTGGCTCCGACGCCGACCTCCAGCCGCTGCCAGTTGAGCCCGTCCCGCGACGCCAACACCAGCGGCACAGTGCAGGGATTCCCCTTGCGGCAGGTGTCAGCGCCGTCCACGGTGCCGATGGCCACGAACCAACCGTCGAGCACCGTGAGGTTGTACAAGGTCTGGTCGCCGGGGCCAGAGAGGCCGGGAACCGCCACCTCGGACCAGCTCACACCGCTGTCGGCCGAGCGCAGGATGACCCCGTCGGAATGGGTGGTCTTCCGAGGTCCAACGGCCACGACGGTGGCGCCGATGGCGGCGATGGCCGATACCTCCTGGAATTCGGTCGGCGTGGTCTGATGCACCTGGATCCAGCCCGTCCCGCTGGGGCCCGACCGCCACAACGCCATCCCCGAGTTGCCGTTGGCCACGGTCTGGATGCCGCCGGCCACAAAGGCCTCGCCGGTCCAGGCGACGCCCTGCATCCGCTCGCTCACGACGTCAGTGGGTAGCGCCAGCAGTTGCGGCTTCCAATTCTCTCCCGCCGTCGTCGCCGTGGCGACCAGGCGCTGGGAGCGGCGCCTGTCATTGGGGTCGACACCGCTATGTCCGACTGCAAGGATCATCGAGCTGTTGCTGACCCCGTCGATGAAAGCCTGTCTGGGTCCGTCGTTCTCGGTGGGCTCGTAGACGTACGCCTTCTGCCAGCTCTCCCCGTCGGAGGATCGCCAGGCCACGGCGGCGAAATCGTCCGGGTTGCTCAACCAGCTGGCGCCGATGGCAACCAGAGCGCTCCCGGTGTCGATGATCCCATGCAGTTCCTGCGAGCCCACCCCGTCGCCACCGTTCGGCAGTTCGATGACCTGCCAACCGGCCGGATCGGAATAGCGGTAGATCAAATGACGCCGACCGCCGACCGTGCAACTGTTGGTGATCGACGCCGCACAGCAACTGGGCAAGGCGTTCGGTGCGCTGCGGTAGCCGACGGCGATGATCTCGTCCTCCTCGGTGGTGATCCCCTCGATCAGGCACTGATCACCCGGCCCGGCGAGGCGCGCCTCGCTCGCAGCAAGGCTGGCGACCGCTGCCGGGGAGCCGCCCGACCCGGTGCCGGTGGTGGCGCTGGTCCCTGCGACGTCTCGCTCCGAATTGCGATCGACCCAGAGCACGACGACGGCAACGATGGTGACCAGCGCCGCCAGGAAGGCGATCGCCGACAGCGCCTTGCGGTTCGGCCGCCTCGGCTGGGGCGACCGGGGAGGTGACGGGGACACGGGGGCGGGCGCATCAGGTGATGGAGGCGTGGCGGAGTGCGGACCATCCGCCTCGGGGTGGGACTCTGCCGGGGCCGCGGTGAACATGCTCGTCGGCGCCAGGACCTCGGGCATCGCGGTGGTGGGGTGAGGCGTCGCGGCGGCAACGGATCGCGGTGCAGAAGACGCCGAGGCCACCGTCACGGGCGGCGGGAGGGTGGCCAACGGTGGCGGGGCCGGGAAGCTCGGAGGCGGCGCCAGTGGCCGCAAGAGCGTTTGGTGCACCGTGCGGGCGTCGGGGCGGCCCATGAGATCGGTCTGCATGCAACGGTGCACGACCGCGACCAGGTCTGCCGGCGCGTTGAGCCGCTGCATCGCCCGAACGGCGGATCCGGCAACGTCTTGCTGGCCGGACTCTTGGTGCTCACGCGTCGGTTGGGGCGGATCCTCACCGGTGAGGGCTACGAACAGGGTGGCCCCAAGCGACCACACATCAGAGGCCGGCAGGACCTGGCCCTGCCAGCGCTGCTCAGGGGCGGAGTAGGCCACGGTCAGGTAGTGCTGACCGGTGGCGTTGCGGTCCATGAGGGCCGCGATGCCGAAATCGGTCAGCAAGGCCTGATCATCGGCGCCCAGCAACACGTTGGCGGGCGGCTCCTTCGGGGTCACCAACAGGGTGGATGACCTTGATCGCCACCCAACGCCCAAACTCTGTCTGGTAGCCCCGATACACCGTGGAGAAGCCACCCTCGGCGACAAAGGTCAGCTCCTCGATGCCGGGCAAGAGAAACCCCGGCGCCCCTTCCATGCGTCGGACACTACCTGCGCCACGGTGGGCGCTGTCCATAACACCGCGCGTTGCCCCATCCTGAACCTGCCGGCCCATGTTGTCGGGGCCGGACCCGGGTTGATGGGTGCATGGCAGACTGCGCCGATGAGCGGAACCGAGGAACCGAGGACCGACCTGCGCCGCTGGACATCCGGCCTCCGAGACGCCGCCGGGCGCACTGAGGACCCGGCAGCCCTCGCCGAGATCGATCGGGTGGCGCTGGACACCACCGTGGGGTTCGCCGCGGCCCATGCCAACCGGTATGTAGCGTCCAACGGCGGAGAAGACGGATGGGACGGCCCTCGCCCGATTCTCATCCTTTACACCACGGGCCGCCGAACTGGAGCAATCCGCCGGAACCCGTTGCTCTATCTGGACCACGACGATCTCGAAACCAAAGGTGGTCGCTTCATCATCGGTTCGCTGGACGGCGCCCCGGACCATCCTCAGTGGTATGGCAACCTGTGTGCTGACCCTAACGTGACGGTCCGGGCGTTGGACGACCTGTACGAATGCACCGCCCGCACCGTTTCACCGCAGGAACGCGATGTGCTGTGGCCGGTGCTGGTGGCCGGGTACCCGATGTTCGCGGACTACCAGGCCCGAACCGAGCGGGTCATTCCCATCGTGCAGCTTCACCGCAAACAATGACGTGCAGAACCGGTCAGCCCGCGGTGGCGTAAAACTGCCGGGCCCAGCGGCGGAAGTCCATGATGGCCCCCTCGCCCCGGGCCAGCGCGGGATCAGCCCGGTGCACCTTGTGTTCCCAGATCGGAAAGTCGGCCTCGATCTGGGCAATGTTGTCCCGCACGTGACCCTGACCAGCCCGGCTGATGCCGTTGCCGTCGGAGGACCGGGGTGACAAGAAGGCGTAGGCCACATCCACCAGCTCCCCATCGACAGGGGTGACAGTGACGATGGTGGCGCCCTTGCCGATGCCCACCACCCGGTTGACATCGATGCCCAACCCCCACATCTCATTCACCACGGCACCCGCCACCGGGCCCCGGGGGGAGTTCAACGACAGCTCCGCCGTCGTGCGCAACATCGGTCCGTGTTCCTCAGAGCTGAGGGCGCCGAAGGCACTGACCCCGTGCACGAAACGGAAATGGGCGATGTCGACGGTGTTCTCGAGGATTTCCTGGGGGTGGGTGCGGATGCGCCAGCGGGCGTTGGTCGGTGCGTGCCACACCAACTCGTGGTCTTCAAGCTCGGGCAACGTGGGCAGGTCCCAAGCGGGCGGGCACCCGGCCTCGTCAAACCACACCATCACGAGGCCCGCCCATTCCCGCGCGACGTAGGCCGGGAGAGCGGCTTTGCGGTTCAGTTCGTCCCGGTAGGGGATGTTGACGTTGCGGCCGTTGAGGTCGAATCGCCAACCGTGGAACGGGCAGACCACACAGTCCTGCTCGACGCGGCCGCCGTAACCGAGATGGGCGCCGAGATGAGGGCAGTGGGCTGCCATCACGTGGGGGGCGCCGCCGCCATCCCGGAAGGCCATCAACTCCCGACCGAAGAAGCTCAGCGGCGTCAGCACAGGGCCCACCTCTCCGGCGAAGGCCACCCGGTACCAGCCGGTCGGGTTATCGGGGAACGGAAAGCGTGTGCTCATCGCCGTGCAGTCTGCCATTCAGGTCCGCTGGAGGGCCTGACCGTTCCCAAAATCGCCAACGCCCACCGCCGAAACTCATCGACGGTGGGCGTTGTGAAGATCGGATCAGCGGTGGCTGATCAGCTCACTTGCTGGTGAAGGCATAGGGCTCGAGGGACTCCTGGGCCTTCAGGCGCCACTTGTGCCACTGCCCGCCGCCGTAATACGCCAGGCTGCCCGGGGCCGCGTCACCGTGACCGTTGTAGTAGGAGATGCAGTCCCGCAACGGGGCGGACTCGACGTCCACCTTGGCGCAATGCACGGCCCATTCCTCTTCTGGCGCCTTGTGCACATCGACGGTGTCGATCTTCTCGTCACGCATCTTGGTCAGCATCCACACCAGGTAGTTGCCGTGGTCATCGATGGCATCGGTGAAGTTGAAGCTTCCGCCGCCACCCTGGGGCCCGGTCATGATGAACAGGTTCGGGAACCCGGCGCTGTGCAGGCCGAGGAACGTGCGGGTCCCTTCGGTCTGCCACTTCTCGCTCATGGTCCGGCCCTCCCGTCCCACGATCATCTGAAACGTCGAGGTGGCCATCCACTGGAAGCCGGTGGCATAGATCAACACGTCGAGGGGATACTCCACACCCTCGTGCACCACGCCCTTCTCGTTGATCTCGCTGACACCATGCGGTGCGGTATCCACGAGGTGCACGTTGGGGCGGTTGAACGTGGGCAGGTATTCATCGTGGAACGTGGGCCGCTTGCAACCGTAGGGGTAGTACGGCTTGAGGGAGGCCGCCACCTTGGGGTCTTTGACGATGGCGTCCACCCGAAGCCGGATCTGCTCCATGATCCTGAAGTTGGAGTCGAGCTGCTTGGAGATCATCTCCTCGGGGGTGAGGCGACGCTCGTGGACCTTGCGCTCCTTGTAATCCTGCACCTTGCCGGCCAAGTAATCGTCGTTGGCCTGGATGGCGCGACGACCGACCATCTTGGCGAAACGGGCCCGGCGGGCAATGGCCCAGCCCGGCTCGTTCTTCCAGACGGCGATCTCGGCCTCGGTGGTGCTGCGCTGATCCCGCACGTCGATGGTGGACGGGGTGCGCTGGAACACATACAGATCACCCACGATCTTGGCCAGTTCCGGGATGACCTGCACCGCGGTGGCCCCGGTGCCGATGATGCCCACCCGCTTGCCCTCCAGCGGAATGTTGTAATCCCAACGTGAGGTGTGGAAGGACTGACCCTTGAAGGTTTCCATGCCCTTGATGCGAGCCAGCTTGGGGGTGGTGAGGATGCCGTTGGCCAAGACCACGAAGCGGGCCTTCATGGCGTCACCGCGATTGGTGTACACCGTCCAGCGGCTGGTGGCCTCATCCCATTCCGTCTTCTCGACAGTGGTGTGGAACAGGCAGTGGTCATAGAAGTTGAACTTCTCGGCCATCTTCTGGCAGTACTCGAAGATCTCGAAGCCCGAGGCGAACTTCATGGACGGGAAGTACTCCATCTCCTCCAACAGCGGGAAGTAGGAGTAGGACTCAACGTCACAGGCGATGCCCGGGTAACGGTTCCAGTACCAGGTACCGCCAACGTCGCCTCCCTTTTCACAGAAGCGGATGTCGACGAAGCCGGCCTGGCTGAGCTTGTACCACAACAGCAACCCGGCGAACCCGGCGCCGACCACCAGGATCTCGCACTCGTCGGTGAGGGCCTCACGCTCGATGGGCGGCGTGGAATACACGTCGGCGAGATACCGGGAGAACTCGCCCTCCATGGCCATGTAATCGGCCGAGCCCCGCCGGGACTCCTTGAACTCGCGGTACTTGGCCTGCTCCTCGGCGTCGAACGTGGCGCCCGCCGGTGCGTCGGGCAGGGCCAGGAGCGAGGTGTCGGTGACGACGCCATAGCCCTTGCCCTGAATCTTGTCGGTGGCCTTGCCGGCCCTGGTATTGAAGATCTTGAGCCCGGTACCGGGATCAACGGTGATCGTCGACATGCCTGCTCCCCCTGATGACGTGGCTACTGAATCGCTTCGGTCGTGGACCCGGGAAGATTATCGCGTCAGGGCCATGAGCAGCACCAACAGTGCAAGGCGGCGGTCCCGGTAACGTGCTGCGGACCACCAGATGGGAAGTGGGGACGGGGCCATGAGCAAGCAGTTCGAAGGGATCATCGGGCGTACGTTCGAGAGCTCCCGGGCCTGGTGGCCACCTCTGGACGTACCCACGGCCGGCTCGCCCAACGTGGTGATGGTGCTCCTCGACGACGTGGGGTACGGCCAGTTCGGTTGCTACGGCTCGAACATCGCCACCCCCACCTTTGACCGTCTCGCCGCCGACGGGCTGCGCTACTCGAACTTCCACACCACCGCCTTGTGCTCGCCCACCCGGGCTTGCCTGCTCACGGGCCGCAACCATCACAACGCCGGCATGGGTCGCATCGTGGAGTTCAGCTCCGGTTTCCCCGGCTATGACGCCAACATCCCACCGTCGCACGGGTACCTCTCCCAGATCCTGCTGGGCGCCCACTACGCCACCTACGCCGTGGGCAAGTGGCATCTCACCCCGGCCCATGAGATGACCATGGGCGGACCAAGGGACCACTGGCCGTTGCGCAAGGGTTTCGAGCGGTTCTACGGGTTCATGGCCGGGGAGACGGACCAGTATCACCCCGATCTCATCCACGACAACCACCAGATCCCGCCGCCGCGCACCCCCGAACAGGGCTACCACCTGACCGAGGACCTGACCGACCGGGCCATCGGCTACCTGAAGGATCTGCGGGCCTATGACCCCGACAAGCCGTTCTTCTTGTGGTTCACCCCCGGCGCCTGCCACGCGCCCCACCAGGCCCCGCCTGCGTTCATCGAGCGCTACCGGGGCTGGTTCGATCAGGGGTGGGACCGTTGGCGGGAGGAGGTGTTCGCCCGTCAGCAGGCGTCGGGATTGCTGCCGTCGGGAACGGAGCTGTCCGAACGACCGGGTTGGGTGCCGGCATGGGCCTCCCTCAGCGTCGATCAGCAACGGCTCTACGCCCGGATGATGGAGGTCTACGCCGGGTTCCTGACCCACACCGACGCCCAGGTGGGCCGGTTGTTGGGCTTCATCGAACAGCTCGGTGAGCTCGACAACACCGTGGTGGTGCTCATGAGCGACAACGGGGCCTCCGCCGAGGGTGGCGCCGGCGGATCGTTCAACGAGATGTACTTCTTCAACCTGGTGCCGGAGAGCCTCGAGGAGAACCTGCGGCGCATCGATGATCTGGGCACTCCCCGGGCGTCGAACCACTATCCGTGGGGTTGGGCCTGGGCCGGCAACACCCCGTTGAAGCGGTTCAAGCGCGACACCCACGAAGGCGGGGTGTGCGATCCGCTCGTCGTGCATTGGCCGGCCGGGCTGGGTACCCCCGGTGAGACCCGTCAGCAGTACGTGCACGCCGTCGACGTGTTGCCCACGATGCTGGAGCTGCTGGGGGTGGAGGCACCGGAGCAAATCGACGGTGTAGCGCAGGCTTCCTTCGACGGGCTGAGCTTCGCGGGAACGTTGATCGACGGCGCGCTTCCTTCGTCCCATACCACCCAGTACTACGAGATGCTGGGTTGTCGGGCCCTCTATCACGACGGTTGGAAGGCGGTGGTGTATCACCCGCCCGCAGCCATCGCCTATGACGGCAGCGACGCCCGCCGCAGCTTCGACGATGACGTGTGGGAGCTGTACCACGTGGCCGCGGACTTCTCCGAATGCCACGACCTGGCCGCCACCCACCCCGATAAGCTGGCCGAGCTGCAGGCACTGTGGTGGATCGAAGCCGAGCGCAACCAAGTGTTGCCGCTGAACAACCAGCCCGGCCGCTTCGGTGACCGACGTTTCGTGCGCGACCGGTACGTCTACCGGCCGGGCGGGTCCTCCATTCCCGAGGGTATGGCGCCGAACCTGCGAGGGCGCCCCTATCAGATCCTGGCCGCGCTGGAGGTACCTGAACCGACCGACGGCGGGTCCTATGACGGGGTGATCGTCTGCCATGGCGGTCACACTGGTGGGTACGTATTGTTCGTGAAGGATCGTCGGCTGTGCTTCGTGCACAACGTTCTGGGTGCGACCGAGCACCGGGTCAGTGCCGAGGTGGAACTCCCGGCCGGTCCGGTGCTGGCCCGCCTGACGTTCACGCCATCGGGACGCAACGCCGGCGAGATCGCACTGTGGTACGGGGACGTACCGGTTGGTAGGGCCCAGCTGGGCTCGCTGACACCGGTCACCTTCGGCTTCGCCCCGTTCTGTGTTGGTGCCCAGCCGCTCAGTCCCATCTGCGCTGATCTGGTGGGCCGGGCCGAGATGCCCGATGGGGTGCTGTCCCAGGTGATCATCGAGGTGGCCGGGGAGCCCACTCGTGATCGAGCCGCCGAGGCCCAGGCCGCCTTATCGATGCAGTGAGGGTGGGGCGGGCGGCCACCGCGCCAGCAGGTAGGGTCCGGGCATGACCATGCACTTCGGGTTGTTCAACATCAACAACAATGCGTGCAGCCACCCAGACACCATGGCCGCGGTGGCCACTGGGGCCGAGGCCGCAGGGTTCGAGTCGCTGTGGACCGGCGAGCATGTGGTGCTCCCGGACCCGCAGGTTCCGCCCTCCCCGGTGCCCCCGCAAGGCCGCATGCTCGATGGGGGCATCGCCCTCACGTTCGCCGCCGCCCTCACCAAAACCATACGCCTGGGTACGGGCATCATCATCCTGCCCCAGCGCAACCCGCTGGTGTTGGCCAAGGAGTTGGCGTCGTTGGATGTGCTGTCCAACGGTCGGCTGGTCTTCGGGGTGGGTGTGGGCTACCTGGAGCCGGAGTTCCGGGCCCTGGGCATCCCCATGGAGGAGCGCGGCGCCCGTACCCTGGAGTATCTGGAGGCCATGGTCGCCATCTGGTCCCAGGACAAGCCATCCTACGAGGGGCGTTTCGTAAGCTTCAGCGGGGTGGACGCCCATCCCCGCCCGGTGCAGCAGCCCTCCCCGCCCATCGTGATGGGTGGCCACACCGCGGCGGCGTTCCGCAAGGCCGTCACCCACTCCAACGGTTGGTATGGCTTCGCGCTCGACGCTGGCCGCACCGAGAAGTGCCTCGAGGGCCTCCGGGTGGCCGCCGCCCGATACGAACGCCCGGCGCACCTCGGCCCGCTCGAGATCTCCGTTACTCCCGCCGGCCGCACCGACCGCGAGTCGGTCGAAGCTTTCGCCGCCATGGGCGTGCATCGCCTGGTGTTGCTCCCCCGCCACGCCCCCGGCGCCGACCGCACCGCCGAGCTCGGCAAGGACGCCATCGCGGGCTTCATCGAGGACATCGCCACCAACCACATCGGCCAGTACTGACACCGGTCGACACTGACCCCTCGACGCCTCGTGCCATTGCGTTCAGCTGAACACAACTCGGTGAGTCCTGCGGTCGGCGCTCAGTCCGTGGCCGGCCAGCCTTCGGTGGTCATGAACTCCAGCCAGCGGCGGTAGAAGGACCGCTGCGGTCCCTCGCCCACGGGCTGGGGGGTGACGGTGCCGGGGTAGACCGGATCGGGGCCGTCGTGACCCAGGCCCATCTGGTAGTTGTACTGCTGTCGGCGCACCATGGGCCCGGCCATACCGGACTGGATGCTGCTCCAGCTCTCGCCGTCGTCCGAATCGGCCAGGCCCAGGGGCCACACGTGGAAGCAGCGGGTCATGGCCGCTTTCACCTCCGGCGGAGCGGCGGCATCCACCAGGCACCAGCGCCAGAACTCGAAGTGGTCCACGCCCTTGGGATGGCACACGCCGATCGACGTGCTGCCGAACACCGCGCCCAGGTAGGTGAAGGTGGGGAAGACCAGGCCAGCGGTGCTGCTGGGCCCGCGTGAGCGTTCGGCACCCAGGCGATTGGCCACCTCATCGTTGGTGGATTCGTAGTAGTCGGCCACCAGCTGATGGTCTTTGGTGAGTGTCCCCAACACGCCGATGAGGGCCTTCTTGCTCAGGAAGAACCCCGCCGCGCCGTGCCCGCCGCGGTCGCTGAACTGACGGCCGGCGGCGGTCATTGAGGAGATGAACCGGGCCGGCGGCGCCGAACCGGGCTCGGCCCACGCTGCCATGGCGGACACATGGGCGAACACCGCATGGTAGTTGTCACCCGTGAACTGCTCGGCGATCAGCTTCCAGTTGCCGTGCATGCGGATCTTGTGGACCCCGCCGATGACCTCGGTACCACCCTCCCGCCGATCCACCAGGCAATCGAGATACCACGCGGCATCCCCCAGATAGTCCCACAACGACGGGGCATCGGGCTCAAAGGTGGCGAAGATCAGGCCCTTGTACTGCTCCACCCGGGGCGCCGTCAGCAAACCCCAGCGTGAGGTGTCCAGCTCCCCGTGGTAGGCGGTGTCGTGCAAGGGCACGTTGATCAGCCGGCCGCCCACGTCATAGGTCCAGCCGTGAAAGGGGCAACTGAAAGCCCGGGCGTTGCCGGCGTCGGCCCGGCAGATCCCCATGCCCCGGTGGCGGCAGGCGTTGAGCAACACCGACACCGACCCGTCGGCCTGGCGCACCGCCAACACCGGATCCGCCCCCATGAAGGTGGTGATGAAGTCACCAGTCCGAGCGAACTGGCTGGTATGACCGATGTACAGCCAGGTCCGGGGGAACAACCGTTCCGATTCCCGTTGATGCAACGCCGGATCCACGAACAGGTGACCGGAGATGAGCCCGTTGCGCCAATCGACCAACTGCTCGAGGGGGGCATCGGGAGAAAGCAGATCACGCATCGGTCGCCACCAGACTCAGAAGAAGACGCTCAGGTTCTTGGACAGGACCACGTTCTGATCCAACGTCACGGTGCGCCGGGCGATCAGCCAATCAGCCTCAACGTCGGCGGCGCGGAGCACATCGTCCCGCTCACCGGCCCAAAGGTCCACCTGATCGGCCAGCCGATTGCGATAGCAGAGGAAGTTCGACCGCACCCGATACTCGACGGTATGGTCAGGCGCCGGCTCGACGGGCGACACCCGTACGTTAGTGATCAGATGGCGGGTGCGGCTGGGCGGATCCTCGGCCCAGTGTGTCGCCTGAAGCTGTTGCCGTACCCGCCAGCCGAGGGTGGTCTTGTCATCATCGAACAGGCACACCTCGCCCTCGGCGGACGCCTCTTGGCCACGCTCACGGCGCAACCGGTTGGACTGGGTCGGCACCCGATAGCGGAGGTCATCGGCGAACAGTGCGTGCCACTCCTCGAAGTGCCGCTCGTCGAGCAGCTCAGCCTCGAAGTACAGGAACTGCTCGATCGCGTGCTGCAGGGCGACGTCCACCGCTGGCCCTCGACGGGACCGGGCCCCGGTGACGGAGACAGTGCTCGCTTGCATGCCCACCCCCAGGTCCGGCGTGCTCGAATGGCGCGACCTTAATCGACCCGGCCCGTCGGCGGTGGGGTCAGTTCGAATTCGCCGGCGGGCCGGATCGCAGGTCCAGGCCCAGGTCGGTGCCGTACTCCACCAGACTGTCCTGGGTGCCGTTCCAGAGGCGCTTCATGGCCCGTTGCACCGGCCAGATGGTGGTGCCGTCGGTTAGCTCTAACCGCACGTTGATCTCAATGTCGGGATCATCGTCCTCCGCGGCCCAGGTTCCCCCGGCGCTGCGGCGGATGACCTCACCCACATAGCTGCCCAGGCCGAACAGGCGCTCACCCAACTGCTCGGTGAGCATCCCGCCGGGTCGGGCCTCGCCGCGGACGGAATGCTCCACGAAGAAGCGTTCGACCTCCCACAGCGAGGCCACGCTGAACTCGGCCTGGTACCCCGAGGACAGCAAGGCCCTCGCCATCCATTCGGCTGCTGCCTCGACGTCTTTGAGGATGCTCACCGGCCCAGCTTTCCACAGCCGGACGGCCCCAGCGGCACCGCGACCGCTGCCGAACCCGGCGACACCCGCGCCCGCTACTGTCGCACGTAGTCGAAGTCCACCGGCTGGGAATGAATGCCCGACGCCGGCGGGGCCACCCACCCAGCTACCTTGCCGGGCTCGGTCACCCCGACCATCAGGGACTGCACGTGGGCCCGGTCAGCGGCGGAAGGCAACCAACGATCAACGTTGGCGGCCCATTCGGCCTCGCTGAGAAGTTGACCCTCTGGGCTGACATGATGACCCCGAAACGTCCCGACCACACGGTTGAAGCCCACGTGCGGCAACCGCAGCTTCATCCCCACCGCGGCCAGCGTGCGGTTCCAACGTTCCAGGCCCTTGGCGCAGTCCTCGGCATAATCCTCACGCAAGGTCTCGTTCAGCGCCGCCAACTGGGTGACCTCGCGGCTGCCGATGACCCCGCCGGCAACCACCGGCACCAGGCGATGGAGCGCGCTGAGCCGGTGATCATCGGGCCGGGTCTCCTCTTTGAAACGACCCTTCAACCCGGCGGCGAAGTAGTTGGCAGCGTTGGTGGAGGTTTCTGCGCCGAACAGATCCAATGAGACCGAGAAGTGGAAGTTCAGATACTTCTGCAACACGCTGACGTTGATGCCGCCGAAGGGGGTCACGTCCTCGGTGTTGTGCTGCTGCATGAGCTCGGCGGTGCGCTGCACGACCCGGCCCACCCCGCCGGCCCCCACGAACATGTGGTGGGCTTCTTCTTTCAGCATGAAGTCGCAGGTGCGTGACAACGGATCGAAGGCCGATTCCCGCAGCGAGGCCAGCTGGTACTTGCCGTCGCGATCGGTGAAGTAGGTGAACATGAAGAAGGACAGCCAGTCCGGGGTGGGCTCGTTGAACGCTCCCAGGATGCGAGGTTTGTCGCCATCTCCAGAGTGGCGTTCCAACATCTCGTCCGCCTCGTCACGCCCGTCGCGGCCGAAGTAGCGGTGCAGCAGGTACACCATGGCCCACAGGTGGCGGCCCTCCTCGACGTTGATCTGGAACAGGTTACGCAGGTCGTAAAGCGATGGGGCGGTGAGACACAGGGCCCGCTGCTGTTCCACCGAGGCCGGTTCGGTGTCCCCCTGCACCACCAACAGGCGACGCAGATCGGCCCGGTGCTCGCCGGGGACCTCGTGCCACACCGGTTGGCCCATGTTGTCACCGAAGGCAATGGCACGATCCGGTTCCTGGTCGGCCAGGAAGATGCCCCAGCGGTAGTCGGGCATGGCCACGTGATCGAAGTGGGCCCAACCCTCCTGACCCACGGCCACCGCGGTGCGCAGGTACACCGGGTTGTCCTGGTAGGCGACGGGGCCCTGCTCCCGCCACCAGTGCAGGAACTTGGGCTGCCAACTCTCCAGCGCCCGCTGTAGGCGCCGATCATCGGCCAGACCGACGTTGTTGGGGATCTTGGCGTCGATGTCCACGATGCTCATGGCGCGCTCCTCAGGTGGCGAAGGGTTGGTCCGGGGTCAGACCCGGTTCATGTCGAAGCTGGGACGGGACCCACTGCCAAAGCGGTGCAGCGCCCCATCGGGTCCGGTGGCGTTGGGGCGTTGAAAGATCCAGTTCTGCCACGCCGAGAGACGGGCGAAGATCTTGGTTTCCATGGTTTCGGGGCCCACGAAGCGGAAGTTGGCCTCCATACCGGTCAGTGCGTCGGGTGAGAAGCTGGCCCGTTCCTCCAACATCACCCGCACCTCGTCCTCCCAGTCCAGATCGTCGGGGGCGAACGTGATCAATTCCGCCTCCAACGCCGCAGTGGCCAGCAGGTCCTTGCCCACCAGGGCCACAGCCGCGTCCAGCGCTGCGTCACGACCCCAGAAGCGGGTGCGGAGACGGCTTTGACCGTTGGACATTGGGAACCATCCCAGGTTGGCCGGGCTCAGACGCAGCACCGCCGGGGTCAGGTCATACCCCTCGGCATCCAGGTCTTCTTCAGAGCGCCCCTCGAGCATCATCCGCCGCTCCAGCTCCTGCTGGTCGAACATACCGTCGAGCATGAAGCTCTGGTCTGCGGCCAACGCCAACTCGGCCAACAGCCCCACGAAGCAGCTCCCGGGTTCGATGATGGCCACCAAGGTGCGGGCGGAAAGATCCAATCGGCGCAGGGTCCGGGCCCAGAACAGGCGCACCTCCCGCACCAACCAGTGATCGGGGTGGTTGACCAGGAGCGCCTCGGCGGCGTCCACGGCCCCCGGTGATCCGAAGGCGCGCAGCACCCAAGTACCGATGGCGGTCTCGTTGAACCGCAACCGCAAGATGGCATCTTCCAGTTCTCGGGCCGCTGCCACCAGCCAGGCCCCGGCCCCGGCGTCGACCAGCTCCTGGGGGGAAGCGGGCTGCACGGTCTCGGGGGCGCTCACGGTGATGGTGGCGGTGGCGTCCTCACGATCCATTTCCACCACCACATGCTCGTAGGCCGGCCCCAGGTGCAGGTCCCGGCGCCGCAGCGGGGTGAGCTTGATGCCGGCCCCGTTGGTGGGGCGATCCGATTCGGCGGCCCGCGCCACGGATCGGACGGTCAGCAAGTCACCGAACCCGCTCAGGGGGGCCACGCCGTCCACCAAACCCCAACGCAGGGCGGTTTGGGCCTTGACGCCCTCGGTTCGGGTGGCGAACACGTCGGCCAGGTCCCGCCTCACGTGGCGTTTGTCCACGAGGCGGGTCAGGCCCCCGGTGCCCGGCAGCACCCCCAACAACGGCACCTCGGGGAGAGAGACCGTCGAGGACCGATCATCGACCATCAGGATCTCGTCACAGGCCAGCGCCAGCTCGTAGCCCCCTCCGGCGGCGGTGCCGTTGACGGCGGCGATCCACACCTGCCCGGAGTTGGCGGTGGCGTCCTCTATGGCCAGGCGGGTTTCGTTGGTGAACTTGCAGAAGTTGACCTTGTGGCCATGGGTGGAACCGGTGAGCATCTGAATGTTGGCACCGGCGCAGAACACCGCACCCGAATCGCCGGACGCGCCCGAGAGGGTGACGACCTGGACCTCGGGGTGCTCGAAGCGCAACCGCTGGGTCAGATCGTACAGCTCGATATCCACGCTGAGGTCGTAGGAGTTGAGCTTGAGCTCGTAGTCGTCACGCAGGCCGGCTTCGGGAGTGACCGCCATCTTCACGGAGGCCAGAGGCGGCGTGATCTCCAGTTCCCAATGGCGATAGCGACCGGCGTCGGTGGTGAAGTCGATCGGTGCCTGTTCCTGCCCCTCAGCCATGGCCACCCCGTTTCTTCCCTGTCCGTCTGACAGCCCGTCACGCTAGACAAATATCACAGTCATCGTCAACAGTTTGTCGAGTATCGGCTCATCGTGAGCCTGCGGCCTGCTCCGCCTCCCGGTACCACCGCTGTGCCGGGTCGGACCATTGCTGACGGCACCCATCGAAGCGCTCTTTGGCCCGATGGCCGGGCCAGCCGGGCGGCAGCAGGTCCTCGGGGATGCCGGGATCCTCGAACGGGAAGCGCCGCCAGTCGTGCACCAGGCGGACCAGGGCCGTGAAGTGCGATTCGGCACTGGAGGGGCGCAGCTCGTCGAAACACTGGAGAAAGGCGTCGTAGCGGGCGGCCAACTGATCAAGGTCCCAGGCCCGGCGGATGATCTGCTCCTCCGGCACCGTGGCTACGGAGCAAGCGGTGAAGATGAGCGGCGCCGGATCCAGCCCCAGGTCCACAACGATGGCCTCGGCGGCCTGCTGTCTATCGGTGTGGGGGGAGATGGCCACTCCGCCGCCCAGGAAACCGAACCCCTCGAAGGACAATCGCGAGCGCAAGGCCACCCGCTTGGCCCGTTGATCCTCGGGCACGGCGGCCAACACCAGGAGCCAGCGCCGATTCCACGCTGGGCCCGTGGCACCGTTCAGGTCCGTCTCACCGTGGCGATAGATCCGCTCGGCGCCGCTGACCAGCAGATGGCGTCCGGCGTCGGTGAGCTCCCAACGGGTGGACCGACCGATGCGAACGGGGTGCAGTACCTTCTGCTCGGCCAGCCGGGCCGCGGCCTGCCGGGCGTTGGGCTCGGTCACGTCCAGCAGGTCCAGGCTGCGAATGATCGTTGACGTCCAGACCGTGCCGCCGTTGGGCAACACCAACTCGCCGAGGATGGTCAGCAGCAGGGCCTTGGCGCTGGGACCGGTTCGGGCGCGGGCCGGGCGGGCAACCATCGGAGCAGTATTGCGGCCACGGACCTCAGCGCAGCAACCGCACCCCGACGAGGGAGTCGCGGGTGACCAGTCGGCTCAATTCGACCTCGTCCATCTCCTCGGTGCCGGCAGGGCGCAGCGGCAGCGTGAAGTAGCGGATCTCAGCGGTGGAATCCCACACCTGCACGGCCACCTCCGGCTCCAGGACGGTGCCGAACTCGGCCAGCACCGAGCGAGGGTCGCGCACCACCCGGGCCCGGTACTCGTCGGACTTGTACCACTCCGGCGGCGGACCCAGCAGCGCCGTGGGATAGCACGAGCACAGGGTGCAGACAATGACGTGGTGCAGGCGTTCCGTTTGCTCCAGGGCCACCAGCGCTTCGCCGTGGCCGCCCCCGAAACCCAGTGAGGCCGCGGCCCCGGTGGCGTCGCGCAGAAGGTGGGCCCGAAACACGGGATCGGTCCAGGCCCGGGCCACGACCACCGCGCCGGCGGCCACCGCATCATCATCGCCGGCGCGGCGGATGCGGGCATCGAGGGCGCCGGGCACCAACCAGCCCCGCTCGACCAGCGCCTCCTCCAACGCCCGGGCCCGGTACTCGGGGTGGGGCTCATCCGGCCGGTGTCCGTGGTCGTGGTCGTTACCGTGATCAGCCATGGGCGGCCTCCAGGTAGGGCTCGAACAGGTCGGCGCAGACGTGGTGGGTGCCGGCACCGGGCCAGAGATCGGCGGCCCGGAACCGTACCGCGTAGACCCAGGTGGGTGCTTCGGTGCCGTCTACAGCGTGGGTATCGGGGAAGACCCAGAACCCGTTGATCCTCACCACCCGGCCCCGCTGACCCCGAAGGTAAGCCGGCAGACGGGTGTGGCCGGCGGCGCGCCCGGGGTCAGGAGGACCGCATCGCCCGGTTGGAACAAGGGGTCGGGCCCCTCGGTCGGATCGCGCTTGTGATGGGGCGGCACCCCTCCGCTGAACCGACTCGGGCCCGGCTCCGGATAGTCCGCCACCGGGCGCGGTTCCTCCCGGGCGGCACGGCGCCGGGCCCGGTCCACGACCTCACCGTCCGCGATCAGACCCCCCTCGAGGGCGCAACGCTCGGCCACCGCCAGCCACCGACCGCAGGGGCCGAGCCGGTGGTACTCCTCCGCCGGCAACCGCTCCATCACATCTCGGAGGGCGTCGCCGTTCACGCCGGCGGCGCGAGCGGTCATGGAGGCCAACACCTGGGACAACTGCTGCCAGTGCGCCGACCAGGCCCGGGTGGCGTGCAGCGGCACCGGACCGAACCCCACTCGACCGCCCAGGTCATGGGGACGGTCGGACAGTGCCCCTAGGTACGGTACCGTCGGGTCTGATACCGTCGGGTCCGGTACCGATGAGTACGGCGCGGGGTCGCTCAAGGACGGCGGCCCATCTGCAGCAGATCCTCGCCGGTCCAGTCTTCGGCGAACGGTACCGTGAAGTATGGTGTGAACTGCATGTGGGCGAAACGCCAACCGGCAGGCGTGCGCACGTATCGGTCGTCGTAACGACCGGCCACCCGGAACGCGGTACCGTTCGAAATGGTCTTGGCCTCGAGATAGGCAAACCCATGGCCACCGTCGCCATCGACTTCGACCACATGGTTGTGGATGAACTGCTTGATGAACTGAACCATGTCGGGCAACCTGTTGAAGAACGCGGCCACGTTGGCAGTGCGTCCGAGGTAGCCGTAGTCGATCTCCGCCCCTTCGGCGAACATCGCCCCCACCTCGGCGGACCGGCCTCCGTTGATGGCGTCATGGAAGCGCATGCGCAGCAGCCTGATGTCCTCAATGTCGATCAGGCGCTGGACCTTGGCCTCCAGCGCCGCCAAACGATCCTCGCCGTCACCCATGTGCGCTCCTCTGTCGCTCGACCCTGTGGCGGGCAGCGGGGACGTTACCGCTCACGGATCAAGCGGCGCACCGGGTCCGTCACCCGCACCGCCCCGCAGGATCGAAATCAGAGCAGATTCGAGACGAGATTGTTCCTTCATTCACATGAAGCGGCCGTGGCGGGGTCGACGTTTACAGTTCGTCGGGGCCCGTGTTAAGCCTGAACGCATGCTCTCCCACTACCGGGTGTTGGACCTGACCGATCATCGGACGCAGCTGGCGGGCCACATTCTGCGTGGCCTCGGCGCCGAGGTCATCCTGATCGAACCGCCCGAAGGCTCACCGGCCCGCCACATCGGTCCCTTCGCCGGCGATCAGGTGGACATTGAGGGCTCCCTGCCGTTCTGGGCCCACAACCGTGGCAAGAAGAGCGTCGTGCTTGATCTCGACACCGCCCCCGGTCGTGCACACCTGCACGAACTGGTTCGCAGTGCCGATGTCCTGATCGAGAATGAGCCGGTGGGAGATGGGTCCCGGGCGCGGGGCCTTGACCGCCAGACCCTGGCCGCGTTGAACCCGGCGTTGGTGCACGTGTCGGTGACGCCGTTCGGGCAGAGCGGGCCAAAGGCCGGTTGGGCCTCCTCGGACCTAACGCTGCTGGCCGCCTCCGGAGCACTGGCGCTGACCGGTGATCGCGACCGGGCGCCGCTGCTCATCGCTCCCGCCCCCCAGGCGTGGTTGCACGCCGCCGCCGAAGCGGCCCAGGCGTCGTTGATCGCCCTGTACGAACGGGATCATCACTCTGGCGTCGGCCAACACGCGGACATCTCGGTGCAGCAATCTGCCGGTCAGATCGCCGCTTCACAGATGCTCACGACCGCGCTGAACGCCTCGATGACCCGACGGTACGCCGGCGGGGTGCTTTACGGCGGACTGGACATCAAGCTGATGTGGGCCTGCGCCGACGGACACGTGTCCGTCACGTTCCTGTTCGGCGCGGCCATCGGTCCCTTCTCCCGTCGGCTCATGGAGTGGGTGTACGAGGAGGGGGGTTGCGATGAAGCGACCCGGGACAAGGACTGGATCGACTACACCATGATGTTGCTCGACGGGCGGGAGCCGATCTCGGAGTACGAGCGGCTGCGTGATCATGTGCTGGTTGACTTCTTCGCGACCAGGACCAAGGCCGAGCTCCTCGAGCAGGCCGTCGCCCGGCGGCTGCTCATCGCTCCGGTGAACTCCATTGCCGACGTGGCTGCCAGCGTGCAATTGGCGTCGAGGGACTACTGGGAGAAGGTCGATCAGGGGCCCTTGGGGCACGTCACGTTCCCCGGTGCCATCGCCCGGCCGGCGCGCACCCCGCTCGAGGTCCTGCCACGCGCGCCGCACCTGGGCCAACACACCGATTCCGTGCTGGCCAAGGTCGTTGCCGATGTCGCGGCCGATCTCGTGGCCGTCGCCCCGTCGAGCACCCAACCTCCAGTGGCCGTTGCCGGGCCCCGAACCGGCGGTGCCATGGCCGGGCTCAAGGTCCTCGATCTCATGTGGGTGATGGCCGGACCCGCCGCCAGCCGAGTGCTGGCGGATTACGGCGCCGAGGTCATCCGGGTGGAATCCATGCACCGCATCGATACCGCCCGCACGTTGGCACCGTTCGTCAACAACGAAGGCCATCCGGAGAAGTCCGGTCTGTTCAACAATCTCAACGGCAACAAGCGGGGCCTGGCGCTGGATCTCTCCAGTCCGGACAGTCATGACGTGATGTTGGATCTGGTGCGCTGGGCCGACGTGGTGCTCGATGCCTTCTCTCCCCACGGTATGGGCTCCCTGGGGTTGGCCCATGATGACCTTTTGGCCCTGAAACCGGAGCTGGTGGTGGCCTCGACCTGTCTCAGCGGCCAGACCGGCCCGCTGTCGTCCCTGGCCGGTTTCGGCACCATGGCCGCGGCCATGTCGGGGTTCTTCCACATATGCGGTTGGCCCGACCGCCCACCCAGTGGACCATTCGGTGCTTACACCGATTACGTGGCGCCGCGCTACTTCCTGTGCAGTGTGCTGGCCGCGGTGGCGCACCGAGACCGCACCGGGCAGGGTCAGTACGTGGACTTCTCGCAGGCGGAAGCTTCCATGCACAACCTGTCGTGGCTGTTGCTGGACTACAGCGTGAACGGTCGGGTGGCGCAGCGGCAGGGCAACGACCATCCCCGTTTCGCTCCCCACGGCGTGTACCCCTGCGCTGGTGAGGACGCCTGGGTGGCGGTGGCCTGCGAGACAGACGAACAGTGGCTGGCCCTGTGCGCCGAACTGGGCCACGCGGCAGAGCCGGTGGTGGGTCTGGCGGTGGCCGACCGGTTGGCCCGTCGGCGGGAGCTGGACGAGCTGATATCGGCCTGGACCGCGCCGCGCACGCCGGAGCAGGTGACCGAGGCTCTGCAGGCCCGGGCCGTGCCGGCCCACGGGGTGGCCAACAGTCCCGAGGCGCTGGCTGATCCGCAGCTGGCACACCGCAACCATTTCGTGGAGGTTCCCCACGGCAACCTGGGTACCACCTGGATGGAGGGGTCCCGCTTCGTGCTGTCTCGCACCCCCGCCACCATCCACCGGGCGGGGCCCACCATGGGCGAGGACAGCTTCGACATTCTGGCCGGTACGCTCGGCTACGACACCGACCGCATCGCGGACCTCGCCGCCCAAGCCATCTTGGAGTGACGGGCTGAACCCGGCCGCTGGGTACCGGGCGGCCATGGCGCGGCGAGTCGCCATGGCGGATGGCGGATGGCGGATGGCGCGTATATTCCAGATCGCGCTCCGCCACTTGGCCGATCTCTGTGGCGGCGGCGAGGTTCACCCTGGGTTTCATGCTGACACCTGGAAGTGACCCGAACCTGCTGCAGCCCGTGGACGAACCGGTGCTCGAGGCGCGCGTGACCCAAGGTGCCGGACGGCTGGCGCGGGCGGCGCGAGTGCTGCTGGTGTTGTTGGCTGCCGGGCTCTGCGTCCAATTCGGGCGCACGCTTCCCGCCCGCGACGTGCAGGTCCACGTGTCCGACCCCGCCGCCGCATCCGCCGACCTTGTCGCATCCGCCGTCCCCGCCTCGGCGTCAGACCCCCGGGACCGGCCAGCAGCCATGCGGGCATCCACCACCGAGAGCGTGGTCTATGGCGAGATCAGCCGTGCCCATCTGGCCCGCATGGTCAAGAACTGCGCGGAGCAAGCCGATCTGGCGCGATGATGCCACGGTGAGGGGATCGCACGGGTGGGCTCGACGTCCATGGTGAGTTTCGCGGCCATCACGAACGCAAACGCGCACACCTTGTTCAAGGGTGGCGGTCAGGCCAGCTCTGTTCCACTGAACGTGACGGAACGGATGGTTCCCCACCCAGACAGGCCCGGGGCGCCCATCGCGGTGTGGGGTCCCTTCGATGACGTGTCGGAGGCCGCCACTGCGGTGCTGGAGCTGATGGCGGAATGCTCCCGGCAGCTGCCGGGCGCCGAGCTGCCGGGGGCGGCGATCCACGCGGTCGCCATCGCTGTTGCCGACCGACCCGAGGGAACGGCGACCTGCGCCGCGACGGTGCCGATTGCTGGCGGCCCTCGCCCGTCCGGGACAGATCCTGCTGGGAGACGACGCGGCCCGGGAGCTGGCCGCCACCCGACCGGTCCCGGGCACGTTGGTGGCGTTGGGTCCGCACCGCCTGGCCGACCTCAACGGCGCCGAACGGGTCTGGCAACTGAGCCCATCCGATGCGCACGTCAGCTTCGACCCGTTGCCCTCTCTCGATACGCATCGGCACAACCTCCCGGTTCAGCTGACACCGCTCATCGGGCGGGATCGGGAGATTGCAGCCATCACCGGGCTGCTCGGGGCCGAGCGGTTGGTGACCCTCACCGGGGCCGGCGGTGTGGGCAAGACCCGGCTGGGATTGGCCGTGGCGGCGCAGAACGTGACCCGGTTCCCGAGCGGGACGTGGTGGGCCGATCTGGCGTCGCTGTCGGAGCCGGGGGGGCTGGCGTCAGCGTTGTTGGCGGCCTGCGCCACCAGCGAGGTGCCGGGGCGTACGCCGATGGAGGCACTGATCGTGCACCTGGCCCCAGGACCGCAGTGCCTGGTGCTGGACAATTGCGAGCATCTGCTGGGCGAGGTCGGCTCGGTGGTGTCCGAGTTGCTGATCGCCTGCCCCGAGCTGCGCCTGCTGGCCACCAGCCGGGAGCCCGTTGATGTAACCGGCGAGCTGGTTTGGCGGGTGCCGTCCCTCGAGGTGCCCGATCCCGACGATCGCGTCGACACCGTGACGCTGGCGGACTTCGAGTCGGTGCGACTGTTCCTCATGGCTGCCAGCCGGGCCCGCCCGTCATTGCGTTTGACCGACGCCAACGCGGCCGCGGTGACGCGCATCTGCCAGCAACTCGATGGGATCCCACTGGCGCTGGAGCTGGCCGCGGCCCGCTGTCGCCATCTCGACCCCGAGCGCATCGCCACCGAGTTGGGCGAACGGCTGGGTCTGCTCAGCGGCGGCATGCGCCAGGCTCCTGTTCGCCATCAGACGCTGGCGGCATCCATCGAGTGGAGTGTTGGCCGTCTGGACCATACCGAGCGGAGGGTGTTGCGACGGCTGAGCGTGTTCAGCGGCGCCTTCCCACTATCGGCCGCGGAGCACATCTGTTCGGCCATGGGTGACCTCGACCCCGACGAGGTGTTCGACACCGTCACCCGGCTGGTGGACCGCAGTCTGGTGCAACACGACCCTTCCGATGAGCAACCCACCTACCGGCTGCTCGAAACCCTCCGCCAATATGGCTCCGACCGGGCCGCTGAGGCCGGTGAACTGACCATGCTGCACGATGCCCACGCGCAATGGTGGTTGCAGTGGCTCGAGCAAATCGGCGCCGATGACGGCAACGACGCCAACAACGCCGAGGTCCGCCGGTTCTATCCCAACTGCCGGGCCGCTTTGGCGTACAAGGTGAACGACGCTGCCGCCGCGGCGCGCTTCGTGCGTTGTTTGTGGCACATTTGGAACAGCTTCCGCTCCGATGACGCCAGCGTCCTAGCCGGCCGGGCCGAGGCACTGGCTCCATCGGGCAGCCTCAACCGTTCCCTCATCGCCATGTTCCGCTTTTTCGCCATCGCGGTAGCGGGCGGCGCGGCACCGGAAACCATCGTCGAGGATTTCGAGCGGGTCATCGCCCAGGGCGATGGCGACGACCGTTCGCAAGCGATCCGCATGCGCTGGAACCTCTTGCATGGCGTCGATCCGTTGGAGATCCCGGCCGTGGCGGCGGTGGTCCGGGCTTCGACCCACAACTGGACCCGGCAGGCGTTCGAGGGCACCGCCACCATCGTGCAGCTCTTCTTGGGCGATGCCACGCTTGCTGCTGACCACCTGTCCCGGGCGGACGAGCGTGGAATCGCCGCCGTGGCCACCCTGTTGCGCCACGCCCGCAACATGAGCTGGCTTGTGACCGGTGCTCCTGCGCTGCCCGCTGATCCGCCGAACCAACTGCTCGTCGAGCAGGGCCCGGTTGACCCCATGACGGCCTCGATCATGGCCCAGGGATTCGCGCTGGTGAGCCTGTTGCGAGGCGACCCGACAGGTGGTGGGGTGGCTCGCGCCTTCCTCCAGCACCTCTCGCAGCGCACGCCGCTGGCCCGGCCCTTCCTGGCCTGCGCGTCGGTTCTTGCCTCACTGGATTCCGGGCACCCTCCAGTGTTTCCCGAACCTGACGAGCTGTTCACGCCAGTACGGGGCATCCAGATGGAACAAGCGCAGCTGCTGGCGCGAGCCGCGCTGCACACCGCAGACCTCGACCGGGCCCGAGCCTTTGTCGACCTGCTCGCTTCACCCGATCCCCGTTGCTATCTCATGACCTGTCGCCTTCTCCACGAGGGCACGCTGACCGCAAGCCACGGCGATGTCGAGACGGCCCATACCAGGTGGTACGAGGCGCTGCCGGCCACGGCGGCGGGTGGCTTCGCCGGTCTGGCGTTGGAGCTCTTCGGCGCGCTGGCCTGGCTCCACGCCCAGGCGCAGCGCCACCGGGAGGCATTGCGGTTGCTCGGCGCCGCTGGACGCCTCCAAGCCGAGTTGGGTTACCACCTCCGCTTCCAGCCCATCGCCGGGTGGGCTGATGCGGCGCACGGTGACGCGCTGGCCTCATTGGGTCCGGCCGCTGACGTTGCCTTGGACGAAGGTCGGGCGCTGGCCTGGCGTGACGCCATCAGCATGGAGTTGCGATCCCGGGGTAGCCGGGCTCGTCCGAGGTTCGGCTGGGCCGGGCTCACCCCGACCGAGCTGCAGGTCGCCACCCTGGCCGCCACCGGCCTGTCCAACCCCGCCATCGGCGACCAACTGCTGATGGGCCGGGCCACGGTCAAGACCCACCTCGAGCACATCTACACCAAGCTCGCCATCAACAGCAGGGCCGCGCTGGCCACCATGGTCGCAGAACACGACCACCAGTGATCGGGATCAGCCAGCAGTCGAGGAGCACATCCACCGATTAAGCCAGCCAATCCTTGCATGGAACACACCGACATATGCTGAAACGCATCCCAAGGGGCGGATTTGGGACACCAAGGTGTCGAACGCCGCCCACAATGTCGACAATCGGTGAGCGGAAGGCTACCCATCGTCGAGAACTTGGCGCGATGGACTGCTTGGTTTGTCCCGAAACCGCCCCTTGCAATATTCAGCTATCGGCGGGCGGCTTCCGAACGGCTTCTCAGCCGCCGGAATCCCATTCTTCGCGGCGGCGGCCGTACCCACGCTGACGCCACCCCTGTGTTCAGCTGAACAGCGAGGTGGTCACCCAGCTCGGTCGGGCATAGGAACGGCTGAGGGCAGCCCGATGCGGACCTCGACGCCGGGTGACCAATGGAGGATGGGTTCTCCCTGGGGATCGGGAAGACCGGCCGCTCTGAACAGTTGATCATCGAGCTCCAGCAGCTCCGCCCGGTGCAGGGCCCACGGTTCGTGGAAGGCGAGGGCAGCGCGGAAGCCCCGTCGCTGATGGCTGTACAGCCGCCATCGAGCGGTCAGGTAGTGGTCCCGCTCGGTGAGCTCATCCGGTTGGAACTGCTCTCCGATGCGGATCCTCACGCGCGAACTGGCGTTCCGGGGGCCCGGCCACCGTCGCCGACAGTCGTAGGTCATGGTCGACCCCTGTTGCGTGAGGCTCATGTCGGACCAGAAGTACGGCAGCCGGTACGTGGTCCGTGCCGTGACCACCGCCGCTAGACGGGCTGCGTCAAGGGACAGGAACCACACCCCGTGGGTGCCATCGGCAGCGGTGACATAGGTCCGCACGTTGGTCTCGCAGAAATGGGAGATCCAGGGCAACGCCGGGCCGCGAGAGGCGCGCACCTCCATCCGGAACGGCACCAGCCCGAGCCAGGCCCGGCCTTCGAACGTCTCCACCATCAAGCCCGGCGGCAACAGCGGTTGGACCAACGCCGGATCGTAGCTCCAGTGGAGAAAGGTGAGCAGGTCCCACCGGTGCATCATGGCCAGACGAGTGACCCGCTCCGGGCACACAGGCCCGAACCGCCCGGGCCCGCTGGTCTCTCCGCCGATGGCTGAGGTTGGCATGATGGCGCCATCATACAAAGCGGTCAAGGGCCTGCCTTTACCCCGGCACCGGAGGACCACCCTCATGGGAGCAGGCACCCAATTCGGCGCGATATCGTGCGCCCATGCCCTTCGCTGCGGTCAATGGCCAGTCGCTGTACTACGTGGACTCCGGAGGTGACGGCCCAGCGGTGCTGTTCAGTCACGGCTTCCTGATGGGCCACGAGATGTGGTCACAGCAGATCGACGCGCTGGCGGACCGTTATCGGATGATCGCCTATGACGAGCGCGGGTGGGGCCAGAGCACGTTCACCGCGCCGTTCGATTATTACGACATGGCGGCGGACGCGGTGGCATTACTTGATCATCTGGGCATCGACCGGGCGGTCTTCGGCGGCATGTCCCAGGGCGGTTTCCTGGCGCTACGAGCGGCATTGAAGACGCCGGAACGGGTGCGTGCGCTTATCTTGGTGGACACCCACGCCCGCACCTTCGCCCCCGAGGAGCGGGAGGGCTTCGGTACCCTGTTCGACAGCATCGAGGCCACCGGCTGGAACGATGAAGCGGTGGCGGCACTGTACGGGGTGCTGTTCGCCCAGGGCTATACCGACCCGTATTGGGCGGGCAAGTGGCGCTCGCGTCCGCCCGGCGCCATCCGCCCGGCGCGGGATTGCCTGTTCGGCCGGGATGACATCACTGGTCGGCTCGGCGAGATCACCTGCCCGGTGTTGATCGTGCACGGCGAGGACGACGCCGGTATTCCCATCTCCGATGCACACGCGTTGGCCGCCGGCTTACCGAACGTGGTCGGCTTCTGCGCCGTTCCCGGAGCGGGTCACAGCCCCAACGTGGAGAAACCCGAGATCGTCAATCCGGCCATTCGGACCTTCCTCGACGGCCTCAGCACCTGACGTCGGTCACCGCGGTCCGCTGCCGGCTGGTCAATCCCATCGGACCGGTGTACGGGGGCGACTGGGACACTGAGGTGGAAGCAGCAGCGGCCACGACCGTGCAGGAAGCCGCCGAGGTCGCCCCCGGCTCCGGGGCGGTGGCCACCGGGAACGTGCTCAACGGTGAGCCCGCCCACGCCCTGATCGACTTCTGCGACGAGCTGGGCGCCGACCTGTTGGTCCTGGGCAGCCAAGGGCATGAAGGGCGCGGCCCGGTTCGTGCTCGGCAGCGTGCCCAACTGCTGCGCCCATCACGCCAACTGCTCGGTGCTCATCGTGCGCACCGACTGGTCAGGCGACCAAGATGTCAGGAGGAGCGTTTGGGATCGGGTAGTGATCGCGCAGCTGATCGACTCGGGCGGCCCGGGCGAAGTACCAGCCCTGGCCGTAGTCGACCTGAGCCAGACGCAACGCCAGGACGTCCGCGGCGGTCTCGATGCCCTCAGCCACGATCTTGGCCCCGCATCCGTGGCCGAACTCGACGAGGGATCGAACCAGGGTCTGCAGCACCGGATCAGCGGCGATGCCGTCCACGATGCTGCGATCGAGCTTCATGACATCGGGCGCGGTCATCACGATGTGGCGCAATGAGCTGAACCCGGCGCCGACATCGTCTATGGCGAGACGCAAACCGGCCTGGCGCAACGGTGCCAACGCCGCGATGAGCGCCGGATAATCCTCCACCGGGTCATGCTCCGAAAGCTCCAGCAAGGTGCGCGACGCGGGCAGGCTCCGCAAGAAGGCAAGGCACTCATTCTCCAACAGCGTGGCCGGCGAGAGGTTGATGGCGATGTAGCCGCTCACATCGGGGAAACGGGCGGTGGCCTGCCGAACCGCAAGCAGTTCGAGCTGCGGGCCGACACCGATGGAGGTGGCCTCGGCAAAGATCACGTCCGGGGCACGATCCCACGGGACCGGGAAGCGGCTCAGCGCCTCAGCCCCGACCCGAGCACCGTTACCAAGATCGACGATGGGCTGGAAGGCGATGTCGAGGCCGGCACCGTCGAGCAGCGGCTGCAGGCGCTGGCGGATCTCCCCCGATCGTTGGCGTTCCACGATCCCAGGTTCGATCACGGTGACCGCGGCCCGGGCCAGCACTTCCATGAGCGCCTGATCTTGGAGCGTTGCTTGTCGGCAGTGACCCCAGCAGCGCAGAACGTACCGTACAGTGTGCCGTCGCTGAGGGTCATCGGGACCGAGACGAAGCTGCGGATCCGGGGGAAGCGGGCCGCCGGCATCGGCCATCGGAGCCGAAACCTCGAGCGGTCGATCCGGCCCTGGGGCCTCTCGATCGATTGCTCGACAGGATCGATCACGTTTCGGCGCCGGTCATCCGCACCGCCCGCCAAGCCCTGCGTCTGATCACGTGACATTCTGCTCTACCGACGCCGGGGCCAACCGCGACGTTCAGCCCCGACGGTAGAAGGACTCGCGCTCCCGGGAGGGCGGCACGATGGGGATCTCCTCGTCGGTGAGGGGCTTCATGTACTGCTTGCGGGCCATGGCGGCCTCGATGAACGGGGCCAGCTCCTTCTCCTTGGCGGCTTGGCGGCTGTCGCGGTCCTCCAAGAAGTACGGCAGCACGTCCCGGGCGAAATACTCCAGACTTTCGCAGATGTGTTCGTGACGGTTCTTGCCGCCCTGCTGGAGGAAGATCATCTGATCCACCCCGGCATTCTGGAACTCCATGGCCAACTTCAGATAGTTCTCGGGGGTACCGATGCCCGGTGCGGCCAACAACGGCAGGTCCGGGCCCCGAAGTTCCTCGTATTCATCCCACAGCCGGCTACGGCCGGGACGGGTCTCATTGGCCACCAAGGCGTTCACCGCGTAGCGAAAGAACTGGAAGCCGTCGATTCCCCGGCGTTGGGCCTCATCGGCGTCGGGGTGAATGGAGAAACCGGCCACCAGCGCGAAGTTTGCGTTCACGGCGTGGCCGATGGGCACGCACTGCTCACTCTTGATGATGGAGTAGTACACATCAGCCCAGCGGCGGGCCTCTTCGGGATCCATGAAGCTGAAGGCCAGCGCACCGAGCCCGTTGCGGGCCGCGGTCTCAATGGTGGTGCGATTGGTGCAGGCCATCCACATGGGGGGATGCGGCTTCTGGCGGGGTTTGGGGATGACGTTGCGGCACGGCATGGAGAAACCGACACCCTCGAACCCGGGATAGGGCTCCATTACCATCATGTTGGCGATCTGCTCGGCCGCTTCCAATGACAGCTTCTGCTTGTTGCGAGCGTCGATGTTGTAGCCCCGCAACTCCAGCCGGGTGGCGCCCTCACCGATGCCGAACTCCAACCGGCCGTTGGAGATGAGATCCAACATGCCCACGGCTTCCGCCGTCCGTGACGGGTGGTTGTAATTGGGGATCACCTGGCGGATACCCAAACCGATGCGGATGCGCTCGGTCTTGGCCGCCAGCGCCGACAGGAACACCTCCGACGCCGAACAGTGCGAGTACTCCTCCAGGAAGTGGTGCTCCACCGCCCAGGCGTGGTCGATCCCCAGCTTGTCTCCCAACACCACCTGCTCGATGGCTTCTTGCACAACGCGGTACTCGCTGTCCGCATCCCACGGCTTGGGGGTCTGCAACTCGTACATCAAACCGAACTTCATCGGTTCCTCCGTTCTGGTTCGGCTCAGGCATTCCGCCATCACCGGGCGCGGTCCGCCAGCATCTGGATGGCATCATACGGAGGTATCACTCACCCGTCAGCAATCGTCGTGAGCACCACCACCCCGGGAAGGGTGTGACCGAGATGCTGGCCCGACATGGGGCCGACGTAACGTTGGTCGAACCGCCTTCGTCATCCGGCCGGGATTCCTCGATCTGGCGGGTGGCCTTAGGTCGGGGGCGCGGTCCGTCGCGTTGAACCTGCGCGACCCGTCGGATCGGGTGCGGTTCGGCGAGTTGCCGGGCACCTTCCCGGAACGTTGCTAGCGAACACTAGCATAGTCCATGCTCATGCCGAGATTCTCAGCGGATCAAAATGCAGAGGGTCCGGCAGCATGCGCGGTGGCTATAGGTAGGCCTGTCGAGATCGGGTCCTCAGCAGCGCGGGCGGACATCGACGGGGTCTGCCGGTGCGCTCAGTTGTGGCCGTTGGGATTCGTGTTGGTAGACGGTGCCCTCGGGCCGTTTGAACACGGGCTTCTGGTGTTCGTCGAGGCGGACGGTCCAATGGTTGGTGTGGGTGTAGGTGTGATGCCAGCGGCACAGCAGGCAGCCGTTGGTGATCTTCGTTTCCCCGCCGAAGTTCCAGTCCAAGCAAGGATGCACGTCGTTCCAACTGGCCGGCCGGTCACACCCGGGACTGTCATGCTGCTCGCCGCCCCGCTGTCCAGAGGGGCGGCGCATCCTGGAGCCGAGAGTCGCTCAGCAGGTCGACATGATTGGACCTGAGCGCAATGTCGTCACGAGGCCGACGCGTGGAGAGTGTCAGCGGCCATCGGGAATCTGCCCACTGGCGGCCGCCAAGTTGACCTCGGCGACCGTCACGCTACGTGGCCAGCGAGCCCCAGTCTCAGGTGTGGCAAGCGTCACTGCGGAGTGTGCGGCTCGAACCGGCAAGCGCTGCAAGTTACGGCGCTCGCGTAATGTGCGCCCCGCCGCCCGAGCCCTGAGTTGCTGCTCGGGGTCTCGATCTCGGGACCGCCGTCGCCGCCCACCGTTCTGGCCATGGCACCGTGAAGTTCCCCCTCAATCGTCCGATTCCCCTCGATCTCATCGAACGGATCGCTTCCGAGATGGTCCGACAACGCGTCCGGTGAAGTGATCGGCGCCGTGCATCACGCCCGCGTCCTGGCGGGATCTCGGGGTGCCAATCAAACACAGACATCACGCTGCTCTGATCTGATCGCGCCGGCCTTGGTCATGTGGCGGTGATATCGAGCAGTTCCTGACTTTGTGCCTGAGCTGAAACCTGTGCGGCGCGTGCCATCGTGCCGGGCCCATGGCGGAAGATCATGCTCGCGGCGTGGGCCGCAGGGTTTGGTGTCAGGTCAGGAGTTGGTTGGGTGGTGCGAGGGAACATCGTCTGTTGATCCCGACTCGCCGGACACCCGGACACCCGGACACCCGGCCGACACCACCAGGCCTGAGACCCTCCGTACCAACCGAGAGACGTAGCTTTGCCAGTCCGTATGATCCTCGCTTGTGGAGCGCACGATCTACGAGGTGATGGGTGGCGCGGCCACTGTGCTGGCGCTCGCCGGGGCGTGGCACACAGCGTTGCTTGGCCGACCCGATCCTCGCTCATGCCTTCGAGGGCGGGATCCACCCGCAGCACACCGAGCGGCTCGCTGCCTACTGGTCCGAACAACTCGGCGGGCCACCCAACTACTCGGGATCGATCGGTGATTACTCCCACGTTGTGCGGGTCCACAGCGGCAACGGCCCTCATGAGCAGATGGATGGCCGTGCCGTCGCCGCGTTCGTGCTCGCCCTCGATGACGTGGGCGTCTCGTCCGACCCACGTCTGCGGTTCCAGCTCGTCGCCTGGTTCACCTGGGCGACAGCGGTGCTGAATCACCGATGGTCCACACCAGAAGACGTGGCGAGCGGCCTTCCCCTACCCAGTTGGGACTGGGACGGGACTGAAGGCTGGTAGGACACCGCACCACGTCGATCGCGACGCGCTTCGTCGTCGACACGGCGAAGCGCTCGCCGCCCCGGCACGCGACGGCAACCAGCAGGACACAATCGGGCCGAAGTGCTGTGGACCGTCGGCGCTCGACCACGGGCTACGGCAGCGCGACATCGCGCGCCCCTACCGGCACATCGGGGACACCCGCCGGATCGACAGATCGGCGTGGGTTGATCTGCGGTCGTCCAGCAGTTGAGTCACGTCGACAGGAGATCGACTCCGTCACCTGCGACGAGAATCGATCGAGTCGCCGCACCATGACCGTCACGGGCGCAGAAGCAACCGCGGACAGGCGCTGGCGCTTGCGGCCGTCCCCGGCGCGTGGTACAACAGTGAACTATATGGTTCAGTATGCGAGTGCGCATCTCGATGCCTCCTTTGCGGCGCTGTCGGACTCCACGCGACGCGGTGTCCTCGAGCAGCTCGGCCGTGAGGAAGCCTCGATCACGGACCTCGCCGACCGGTTCCACATGACCCTCACGGGCATGAGGAAGCACGTCGGCGTCCTCGAACAGGCGGGACTCGTCGTCACCGAGAAGGTCGGCCGCGTACGGACCTGCCGAATCGGCGCTCGCCGTCTCGAGGAAGTGGCGGCGTGGATCGAGAGGTATCACCAGCTCTGGGACGCGCGCTTCGGCGAGCTCGACCAGGTCATCGAGGAATTGAAACAGAAGGAGAAGTCAGATGGACGCAAGAAGACAAAGTGAGCTCGCCCCGATGAAGAACATCACGAAGGTGGAGCGGAAGTCCGATCGCGAGGTCGTCGTCACGCGATCTTTCGACGCTCCCGCGCACCTGGTGTTCGAGGCGTGGTCGAAGCCCGAGCTGTTCAAGCGCTGGTGGGTGCCGAAGTCGATGGGCATGACGCTGCGTTCCTGCGAGATGGATGTACGCACCGGTGGCAGATACCGCCTCGGATTCGGCGATGGCATGGACTTCTTTGGCAGATACCTCGAAGTGACACCGCCATCGCGCATCGTCTGGACGAACGAAGAAGGCGGAGAGAACGGCTCCGTCACCACGGTCACCCTGACGGAGACAGATGGCAAGACGCTGCTCGTCGTGAGCGAGCTCTATCCCTCGAAGGAAGCGCTCGACGCCGACGGTGGCGGCGCGGCGGATGCGATGCACGAGACATTCGGGCAATTGGATGAGCTGCTCGTCGAGCTCGCGTCGAAGTCGTGACCGGTATTCATCTCGCCGCGGCCAACGTGCCGGGACAGATCACGTCAAGCCGGAGTTCGCAGGCCGGTATCGAGGGTGAGTGGTGGAACCGACCATGTCGGCTACGCAGCCTACGACCCGGCTGGGCGTCAGTCGAGGAACTCGCGGACCAGGCAACCACTTCACTTGACCACGATGATGGTTTCGGCGACGGACATCCTGTTTCCGAAACTGCACGTCGGTGCTGGTGACCTCTACGAGTTGTGCGAACGAGTTGACCTCACGATCGGCTCCGGCTACGAGCCCCCAGTGCACCCGGGCGTGGTCTCACAGCAGCGGCGTGTTCGGTTCCAGCCCCAGTAGCACCCGACCGTAAGCCTCACGGGCGGGGTCGAGCATCGAGCGCGGCGTGGATGTTCATGGCCTGCAGATCCGCCAGCGCCCGGCTCAGCGGGTTGGTGAGGTAAAGACCGGAGCCGCCGGTGTCGCGCCGCAGCAACTCCACCGCTTCCAGGCAGTTGCGAACCGCTTGGGCGCAGTCCAGCCTGATGCGGGCCCGCTGAACCAGGTCGGGGGTGGTGCCGGCCAGCGCATGGCCGTCAATGTCATCCGCCGCCCGGTACAATTGCAAGCCGGCCTGCTCGATGAGGGTTGCCGCTTCAGCCAGGTGCAGGTGGGTGCCCAGGTGCTCGGTCTGTTTGGTTGTGCTGTAGGCGATGGTCTTGTCTCCGATCACCCCCCGGAAATCGTGGAGGGCTTGACGGGCCAAACCCAACGCCGGACCGGCCAGGGCCATGATGAGCACCGGGGTGGCGGGGGCCCGGTGGTTCCATCCTTCCGTGTGGGATGCCATGCCGGGGGTGTGGCCCGCGCTGAGCGCTGGCATGGACAAGAAGTGCTCCGACGGCACCTCCACCTGGTCGACCACCACGGTGCACGATCCCGTACCGGACAGTCCGCTGACATGCCAGTCGTCGAGAAACTTCACCGAGGCTGTGGGCACCAGGAACTCACCCTGATCGACCGGCTGCTCACCGTCTATGGCCATCGCGCCCAAGAGAAGGAACTGCGAGTGTTCACCACCAGAGGCGAACGGCCACGTACCCGACAGTACGTACTGATCCGCATGGCGGACGGCCCGGCCCCGGGGGGCGATGACCGCGGAGATCATGGCATCGGGATCAGCGCCGTAGGTGTGAGCCTGGGCCGCCGGGTGGAAATGGGACATGAGCCAGGAGTGCGCATGGGTGACGCCGGTGACCCACGCCGTGGAGCCGCATCCCTGCGCCAACGCCGATATCACATCGAGATGAGCCGCCATGCCCAACCCGAAGCCGCCGTTGCGCGGGGCCTGCAGCACCTTCAGCAGCCCCGCCGCCTTGAGCTCGGCGATGGTCTCCGCGGGCAGGCGCCGGTTGGCGTTGGTGGCCGGCGCCCGCTCCCGCAACACCGGCGCCAGAGCCCGGGCCGCTTCGAGCAATGCGGGGGCGACAGCATCGGCCACCGCGGCGGCCGTGGTGTCCGTGGCGATGGTCATGTGAGACGTCCTTGGCCCTGCCGGCGGCTCTCGACCGCCCGTCGATCGGGACCCAGTATCGCGTCAACGGCCGCGACTGAGCGAAGCCGTCGAGCGCGAGATGGAACGCTGGTACGCGCGGATGGCGAGGGGGGCGCAGACGGCGATGATGGCCACGATCCAGATCCACGTGTAGGCGCCGGGGTGGGCGATGGACCACGGATCATCGGGCTGCAGTGGGGTGTTGGGGTTGCCGAACTGCACCCGAAGGGCGTCGGCCAGGGAGGTGGTCGGGTTCCATTCGGCGATGGTGCGCAAGACGGTCGGCATGGTGGACGAGGGCACGAACGTGGAAGCGATGAACGTCACCGGGAACAACGCCGTGAAGGCAATGCCGGTCACACCCTCGGGGGTGCGCACCAGGCTGCCGAGCAGACGCCCACCCAGATCATGGCGAAAGCGAAGCCGATCAACAGCAGGTACCCCACCGACCGCGTCCAGGAAGCCGGACCGGATTCGCCAACCGACCGCCAGCCGGACAGCGACATCAGCACGATGGGCAGCAGGGCCTTCAGCAAGTTCGCCACCGCATGACCGCCCAGCACCGCCCCTTTGGCGATGGGCAGCGACCGGAATCGGTCGACGGCCTGGTTCTTGCGGTCGTTGGCGATGCGACATGGCCACCCCGAAGGCGCTGAACACGATGGTCTGGGCGAAGATCCCGCCCATCAGGAACTCCCGGTAGCTGCCGCCACCGGGCACGTCGATGGCGCCGCCGAACACGTAAGCGAACAGCAGCACGAACATGACCGGTTGGATGGTGGCGTCAGCTCAGCTGCTCGGGCTGGCGGCGCATGTGGACCAAGCCGCGCCGGGCGATCACCCAGACGTCGTGGAGGAAGCCTTGCGACGGGCGGCGTCCGGATGGTGTCGGGAGGGGCCGCGATCGAGGCCGTCACGGCGATGGGTGCGTCTCGAGCTCTGGTGCTCGTCCAGTGGTGGTCATCGGGTTCGGGACCCGGTGAGGGTCAGGAACACCTCGTCGAGGGTGGGCTGACGCAGGCTCAGGTCATCCACCGCGATGGCGTCTTCGCCGAGCGCCCGTGCCACCTCGGCCAGGCCGGCACCGCGTCTCCGGCGGGGGCGATGACGCTGCGGGTGGGATGCGTCGATGGTGGCCTCGGTGCCGGTCACGCGTGGCCAGCGATCGCGGCCGCCTCGTCGAGCCGGGCGGCGTCGACCACCACGATCTGGATGTTGTCGCCGCCGACCTGGCGCTTGAGTCTGCGGGCGTCACCGCGGGCGATGACCCGACCGTGGTCGACCACCACGATGTCATCGGCCAACCGCTCGGCCTCGTCGAGGTACTGCGTGGTCAACAGCACCGTGGTGCCCCGGCCGACCAGCCCGTCGAGCATCGCCCACAACTCGATGCGGGCCCGCGGGTCGAGCCCCGTGGTGGGCTCATCGAGGAAAAGCACCTCGGGACCGGCCACCAGGGTGCCGGCCAGGTCCAGCCGACGGCGCATGCCGCCCGAATAACCGGCAACCTGCCGGTCTGGCGGCGTCGGACGAGCCGAACTCATCGAGCAGCTCGTCGGCCCGGCGCCTTGCCTCCCGCCGTCCCAACTGGTGCAGCTCCCCGACCATGATCAGGTTCTCCCGGCCCGTCAGGATGCGGGTCCACCGTGGCGTCCTGAGCGGCCAGGCCGATGCGGCGGCGCACCTCCGGCGGGTGGTGCGCCACGTCGAAACCGGCCACCCGGGCCGTGCCCTCGTCGGGCTTCGGTCAGCGTGGTCAAGGACCCGAACAGCGGTGGTCTTGCCGGCGCCGTTGGGCCCGAGCACGGCGGTGACGGTCCCGGTGGGGACCTCGAGATCAGCTCCGGCCAGCGCCACCGTGGACCCGTAGCGCTTCACCAACCCGCGGGCCTCGATGGCCAGGTCGCCCAAGGCGCGGTCATGCATGTCCCGTTTCTCCCACGAATGGGCGGGCCGGCGCCAGCGAATTCCAGGGATGGGCCGGGCGCGCCATCCGGATGGAGCTGGGATCGGGCGCGGAACAGCGGCCGCCCGGGGGACGGAGCGGCCGCTGTTCCGTAGGGGAACGATCAAGATCAGTCGTCGACCCGGAACCCGACCTTCATCCGTACCTGCATCTGACGGGCGGTCCCGCTGCCGATGGAGCCCCGGATCTCCTCGACCTGGAACCAGTCCAGATTGTGCAACGTGGCCGACGCCCTGGCCAGACCATTGCGTATGGCCTCATCCACACTGTCGTGGGAGGTGCCGACGATCTCGGTCAGTCGATAGGTGGGGTACAGGAGATCCTGCACGTTGTCGGGCGCGGTCTTCGTGTGCATCTCGTGATCGGCCATTGCTCTTTGCCTCCGTTCCGGTGCTCCCGTCTCGGCGCTCCGTGTCTGGCGCAGCTTGGCGGCCGCACGTGTGACACGCCGTGTGAGGGTCAGTGCTCGTCGTGTTCGTCGAACTCCGGCGATGGGTGCGCGGCGCGGGTCGCCGCCACCTCGCGGGACAACCTGGGATTGTCGATCTCCGCGGCCAGCGCCGAACCCGCTTCCAGAGCACCCCGCCGACCCAGCGTCGCCGCCGCCAACTGCGCCCGGACCAGTTCCTCCCGCAGGTCGGCTCGAATCGCCAACTCGACCCAGCTGTCAACGACGTCGCCCATCTGCGCTGCCGTACCGCTAAGTACGCTCGCGGAGAACACGGTGGCCAACACCCGGGACTGGATCCACACGTAGGGCCGGGGGCGCGCCGCCAGGAGCGAGCGGGCGGCAACCACGTGGTGCACCGCCAGCGCGGTTTCACCGTTGTGGGCCGCCACCCGGCTGAGACCGGCGAGAGCCAGTGCTTGCAGGCCGACGTCACGGAGATGGATGGCGAGGGCCTGTGCGTGGTGTAGGTCCTCCAACGCCCGCCCGGCGTTGCCCAACGCCAGGTCGACCTCGGCGCCAAGGATCTCGGGCCAGGGCAGAAAGGCCGACCAACGATCGGACCGGGCCACCCGTCGGGCCTCGTCCAACACGTTGGCAGCTTCGATGAGCTCACCACGCAACAGGTGCAACCGGCCGAGCATGGTCGCCGCCCAGGCCGCCTTGCGATGGCGATCACAGCGTCGGGCCCGAGCCATGGCCTCCTCCAGCGCCGCTGCCGCCTCCGGGTAACGGGCACGGTCGGACAGGCTCATGCCCAACGTGCCAAGGATCGTGGACCGCTGACTATCGTCCTCCCCGGCCAGTTCGGAAGCGGCCCGCAAGTGCGCTTCGGCCTCAACGTGACGGCCGCGCTGCACGTGCAGGAACGCCAGCTCGCGTTGCGCCACCACCATGCTGGCCCGGTCCCCGCAAGCCTGTGCGGCAACCAGGCCCCGCCGCAGCGTGATCTCCGCATCCATGGCGCTGGTTCCCACCCGGACCAGACCGGCGCCGAAGCTGGTGAGCGCCCGGGCCAGCAGCGAAGGGTCCGCAACCTCCTGCGCATCATGCACCGCGGCCCGCAAGCAGTGCAGCGCCGCGTCGATGGCACCAGCGGCGATGGCCGCCCGGCCGGCGTCGATGCTGGCGCGCACCTCGGCCTCAGTCACCTGATGTTGGCGGCTGGAGGGTGACGCCGGCCGAAGCGCCTCCTCGACCAACACCGAGCGCTCCACGCCAAGCTCGGACTTGAGCAACGCCACCGCGGCGTCGTGCTGACGGAGCGCGGCGGCGTGGTCCCCGCTCTCAGCCAGGCAGCGCACCAGCAGGGCCTGGTAGTCCTCATCAAGCGGGTTGTACTCCACCAGCCGGGCCGCCAGATCGACGACGGCAGCGGCGGTACCGGCGGCGATCGCCTCGTGCACCCGCTCCACCAGCATGGCCTCCAACAAGCCACTCACCCGGCGCCGGGTCACCAGCAACCAGGTTTCGAAGCCCGGGCAATGGGGAAACTGCATCCGCTCCAACACCTCGCCGGGCATCATGTCACCGGAGGGTGCCACACCCACCGGTAGGCGGCCGCGCTCGATGTCAAACACATCCACCGTGCTGTCGGCCGGGAGCACCAACCGCAGCGGGTCACCCCCCAGTTCCACCCCCGGGCCGAGTCCCCGCCGCGCCTCGGCCACCGCCCAGCGCAGTGCCCCCAATGGATCATCGGCCTCGGCGAAGAGCAAACCGGCCAACTCGTGACGAGACGGCGCCCGCTGATTGAGCAACAGGTAGGCCAGCACCCCCCAGGCCTTGTGGCCCCGCAGGCCCCGGGGTCCGCCAGCGCCCACCTCCATTGAGGGCGACCCGAGCAATCGGATGGTGAGGCTCACGATGCCACTATCGCGCCGTCGGGCCGAGCGAGCCACCAAAGGCAACGTTCCTCACACGGTTGGTCACACCCCAGCGGCGCAGGCTGGCGCCAGGGACCGAACCGAGGCGGTGTCGGGCCGCAGGTGGATTGGGAGGTAGCGATGTCAACGGCACCAGACGCACCCCAGGGGACCGTGACCGCGAAGCGTTACCTGGTGGTTGCCAACCAGACCTTGGGCGGGCGCCACCTGATCGAGACGGTCATCGACCATGTTCGGGAGGGCGCCTCGGTGCACGTCACGGTTCCCGCCGCCGAACTTGAACCGGACGACCTCCGGGGCCTCAGCGCGCAGCAGGTGGCCCAGCATCGGCTTACCCGAAAGCTTGAGCGACTCGCCGAAGCGGGCGTCGCCGCCACCGGCAATGTGGGCCCAGCGGACCCCGTCGAGGCCATCCGGGAGCAGCTCGCCGCCGGGCATTTCAGCGGCATCATCATCTCCACCCTGCCCCGCCCATTGTCGCGGTGGCTACACATGGACCTTCCACACCGCGTGGTACGAGAGTTTGACGTGCCGGTGGAGTGGCTCGAAAGTCGAGGCGACGACGACGAGCCGGTAACGGTACACATCGCCGTGCCCGTGGGCGCCGTTCGCAATCTCCACCGACCCAATGTGATCCACCATGACATGGAGCCGATGGTCACCCACTGACGAGTGGGGGACGTACCGAGAAGAATCGAGTATCTGATGCGAGTGGTTGGTCTGCTCAATGCCAAGGGACACGACGTGCACGCCATCGACGCACAGGCCAGCTTGGCACAGGCTGCGGCGATCATGCAGCGTCACAACATCGGCTCGCTGGTGGTGCTCGGGCCCGACAGCGCCTTCGCCGGCTTGCTGACCGAGCGGGACCTGGTGGCCACGATGGCCACGCGGGGCGGCGAGGTGGCAACGGCGACCGCGGCCGAGGTGATGCGGACCGACGCACCAACCTGCCTGCTCAGCGACACCCTCGAGAGCGTGATGACGGTGATGACCAACCAACGGGCTCGACATCTGCCGGTCATGGAGGATGGCCATCTGGTCGGCGTGCTCAGCATCGGCGATGTGGTCAAACGTCGACTCGAGGAGCTGGTTGAAGAAACCCAACTGATCCAGAGCTACGCCACCTGGGGTCGTTGACTCGCCGAGCTCACCAACCCGTAGAAGGAGTTTGATCATGAACCGTTATCTGGTTGTTGCCCACCAGACCCTGGACGCCCCCGAGTTGCTCGAAACCATGCGACAGCGATTCAACGAGCAGGCGTGCATTTTCATCTGGTGGTTCCGCCAACCCACAGCGGGCAAGGGGTCAATTGGACGGAGGGAAAGGCTCACACCGAGGCCACCCGCAACCTCGATGACGCAATGCTGCGGTTTTTGGCCGAAGGGCTGCCGGTGAGCGGCGAGGTGGGCGACGCCAACCCGGTGTACGCGGTGCTCGACGTGTTGCGGCGTGAGGGACCGACGGCCTTCACCGGGATCATCGTGTCGACCCTGCCCCACGCCATCTCCCACTGGATCCATCTCGACGCGCCACGCCGCATCCAGCGGAACACCACGCTTCCCGTGACCCACGTGGTGGGCCGAGTCCGGGCGATGGCGCGACCAACCTGATCCATCAGTGAACGACGAGAAGCCATCAGTGAACGAGGAGAACAAGGAGACCTCCATGAGCGACGTGCAGACCTTCTGGGTGGACGAAGCGGACGAATGGATGACCGACGCGCTGGTAGAGGAGGCGACCTGGCCGACCTACCGGCTGACGGAGATCGTGGGGACCTCACCGGAGGGGATCGACCAGGCGATCGCCAACGGACTGGCCAAAGCGTCGCGCTCGTTGCACGGGCTCGATTGGTTCCAGGTCGATGAGATCCGCGGATCGATCGCCAACGGAACGCCTCGTTCCTATCAGGTGCGCATGAGGGTCGGCTTCCGCGTCGACGGTTGAGCGGCTCAGGACAGCAGCGCCACCAGTTGGTCGAGTGCCGCGCCCCAGCCCTCATGGAAGCCCATGTCGTGATGGCGGGTGCGGCCTTCGACATCGGCGTGCATGACGATGGCCCGGTAATGGGTGCCGCCGCCATCGGCCGGCATCATCTCCACCCTGGCGGTGAACGGCAGATCATCGGCGCCATTGGTGGGGCTGGCCGGCCGATAGTCCTCGGACATCACGCTGGTGAACACCAACAGGCGACCTGGCTCCACCACCAAATAGCAACCGGCGTTGGGGTATTGCTCGCCTTCGGGTGACTCCATGGTGGTGATGCAACGCCCACCGGGCCGAACATCAAGATCCGCCGCCACGGTTTTCCAGGGGGCCGGCGTGAACCATTGCATCAACAACGCCGGTTCGGTGTAGGCCGCCCACACCCGATCAGGCGGGACCGCAATGGTGCGCTCGAGCACAAGGTCAAGGTCAGGGTTGGGTGTGAAATCGCTCATCGAGGCTCCAGTTCGGGTTCCACTGCTCGGGTTGTCCACCCGGCTATAGCCCGGTCCGCGGCGCAACGTCAAGCAGCAGCGGTGGGCTCGTGCCGCTTGTCCATCACGGTCTGTCCGTCGATCACGCTGTACAGCACCACCTCAAGCTCATGGGCCCAACGGTGGACACCAGACCCAACGACCGCTGGCTGGACGGTGACCGGTCGATTTCCACAGAGCCTCGACTGGCCCTCACTGGCCTCTAGGGTCCCGCGCCGTGACCACGCCTGCCAGCGTCGACCGCCGCGCCATGCGGGCCGTGGCCCTGCAGTTCTTCATCAACGGCGCGCTGCCGGCGTCCTACATCCCGCGCCTACCGGAGATCCGTGAGGACATCGGCATGTCGCTCCGCGGCATCGGGCTGCTGCTGTCCTGGGTCGGGGTCGCCGGTCTCGTGGGCAGTTTGTTGGCCGCGCCGCTGATCACCGCGGCGGGAACCCGAAGGATCATGCTCGTCGCCAGCGCCACGGTGTCCGGCAGCGCTGATCGTGGTCGGTTCGGCCTCCACGGCGGTGGTGCTGGGGCTCGGGCTGGGCGCCATGATGGCGTTCGACGTGTTGGTCGATGTGGCCATGAACATGCAGGGCTCGTGGCTCAGCGCCCGGGCCGCGACTCCGGTGATGAACCGCCTGCACGGGTTGTGGAGCCTCGGGGCCTTGGTGGGCGGCGCCTTCTCCGCGCTGTTGGCCGGTGCCGGGGTGCCGTTGTCAGCGCACCTGTTGGCCAGTGCCGGGGCGCTGGGCGCGGCGCTGCTCTACGTGGGACCGCGGCTGCTCAAGCAGGACGAACACCGCCGCCCCGAGCCCCGCCAAGCCGAACCGACAGCAAAGGGTCGAACACGTGTCGCTCGCCTCGGCACCACCGCGCTCGTTGGCATCGTGGTGGCCGCCGCGTTCACGTTGGCGTTGGAGAGCGCCTCCGTCGAGTGGGCCGCGTTCCGCTTCCGAGACGATCTGGGCCTCAGCGAGGGCGGCTCGGCCCTCGGCTACGTGGCGGTCATGACCGGTATGACCGTCGGCCGTTTCGCCGGTGATGGGGTACTCGCCCGGATCGGCGCCCGGCACCTGGCGCTCGAAGCCTGCGTGCTCACCGGCGCAGGTATGGCGCTGGCCACGTTGTGGGCCGTGCCATGGGTGGCCTTCGTCGGGTTCGGCCTGGCCGGGCTCGGGGTGGCCACGCTCATGCCCGGGCTCTACGACGCCGCCGCGCAGCGGGAGGGACGGCCCGGGGTGGCGTTGGGTGCTCTCACCGCCGGCACCCGGACCACGATGCTGATCCTGCCCTCCATCATCGGGAGCGTGGCCACTGCGTCCGGCTCCACCGGGCGGGCGCTGGCGCTGGTGGCGTTGCCGAGCGTTGGGGGGCTGCTGCTCATGAACCTCGCCCGGCGGAGATCGGAGCTGTCGGGGTAGGGTCCGCCGTTCCGCTCAAGGTGTCCGATTCGGGGGATTGAGCGCAACGGGTGAACACCGGCCGGTTGGCTTTGGAGCGGTCCGGATCGAAGCGGTATCCCTCCAAATCGAATCGGCTGAGCGCCTTGACCGAGTTGATGCGTTCCCGCACGATCCATCCGGCCATGGCGCCTCGGGCCCGTTTGGCGAAGAAGCTGACGATCCGCAGCTCAGCAAGATCGTTGCCGTCGAGGAACACCGGTGACACCACCGGGGCATCGAGCCGTTCGGTTTGCACCACCCCGAAGTACTCTTTCGACGCCAGGTTGACGAGCACCTTCGGTCCCGGGCTCTGCGCCAGATCGGCCCGCAGCCGGTCCGTGACCGTGGGTCCCCAGAAGCTGTAGAGATCCTCGCCGCCGCCATGGCGAACCTTTGATCCCATCTCCAGGCGGTAAGGCTGGATCAGGTCCAGTGGTCGCAACACACCATGCAAACCGGACAGGATCCGCAGCACCTTCTGGGCCCGGGTGAAGTCCCGGGTGGTGAACCGGCCGCCAGCCCCAAGACCCTGGTAGGTATCTCCGTTGAAGGCCAACACCGCCGGACGGGCGTTGCGAGGCGTGAACGGCAGCGACCAATCCTGGAACCGCTCGAAGTTGAGCTCTCCCAGCGTCGGCGATATCGACATCAGCGCGGAGAGATCCTCGGGTGAGCGATGGCGCATGATGGTCACCAGCTCCTCGGTCCGATCGAGCATCTCGGGCAAGGTGTAGCTGCGGGTGGGGAGCGGCGACTCGAAATCGAGCGCCTTGGCCGGTGAGATCACGATCAGCACCGACCTGTTGTAGCAAACGCGGACTGGTCAGGTGCCGCCGAAGCTCTGATGACGGATCGAGACGATGGTGTCATCGATGAGAGCGATGGCGTTGGCCAGCGCGGTGGCGGTGGCGGGGTCCACCGATGTGGTGAGGGCCTGCAGACCGGCGGCGATGCCGAAGAGGCGTTGCAGGACGGTGTCGTGGCTGACCAGCGCGGCACGGTCGCGCTCTTGGGCACCGCGCAACCTGGCCAACTCCGCGGCCCGGCTGGCCTCCTGCTGGCGGGTATCGGTCATGTCCCGCACGTTGGCCAGCACCGAGCCGTCTCTCAGCGGCGCCAGCCAGACATCAACGGGAACCAGGGACCCGTCGCGCCGGCGACCGACGATGTCCAGCGGGCCGCCCATCGACCGAACCCCCGGTGTGCGGCCATAGCGGCCCCGGGCCCGACGGTGACGAGACCGCTGTTCCTCTGGCACCAGCAGCTCCATCGGCTGGCCGATCAGCTCCCCAGCGGCATACCCGAACAACTCCGCCACCTGCCCGCTGGCATACGCGATGACACCCGCGCCGTCAACCACCATGGTGCCGTCGGCCATCTGATTGATGGCGTCGAAGAGCTGCTCGACGGTGAAGCGGATCGGTCAGACGCGGTGTTCCCGACGGTCCCTGGCTCACAGCGCGTCAGATAACCCGTTCCGCCGGGCGATGATCAGGGCCGGAGGACCCTGGGTCACGGCCAAAGGTCCCTGGCCTGATGGTCGTGGTGCTCTGGCTCATGGGACCCACGGCCAGCAAGTATCATGTGCGCGGCGGCACAAACAGCAGCACCAACTCAACCAGCAACACGAGCTTGACCGTGTCGAGACCCCAGGTCTCAAAGGAGCCGGATGAATCACCCGCCGTCCCGTCAGCGGACGTGAGCAACGAGGCAGACGGCGTTCACGGTGACGGCGCTGACGACGGTGGCGCTGAGGATGATGTTCTTGAATTGGATGCCGGCGTCGTGCGGGCGATGCTCGACGCCGCGCCCGATGCCTCGGTGTTGTGCGACCAGGACGGTCACATCCTCTTCGTCAACCGCCAGACCGAGCTGCTGTTCGGCTACGAGAGGGCTACCTTGCTGGGTCGGCCGGTCGAGTTGCTGCTACCCGAGCCGTTGCGAGCGGGGCACCGGGCCCACCGCGAGCACTTCGCGGCAAACCCCTCGGTACGCCCAATGGGCCAGGATCGGCGCCTGGCCGCCCGACGACATGACGGCAGCACGTTCCCGGTGGAGATCGCCCTCAGCCCGTTTCGTGTCGGCTCCCATCACTTGGCCCTGGCCAGCATTCGGGACATCACCGATCGGTTGGCGGCGGAGGCCCACACCCGCTATGTCCAGCAGCTGTTGGACGGCACCAACGACGGGGTCTACGTGTTCGCCGAGGACGGCCTGCACTTCGAGTACGTGAACCAGGGCGCGGCCTCCCAGACCGGCTATGACCAGTACGAGCTCATCCACCTCACCCGCTACGACCTGGTCCTCAGCGAGGAGGGGCGGTTCGACGCGGCCATCAAACCGCTGCTGCGGGGCGACCTGCAGATGGTCCGTATCGAGGACGTGTTGCAGCATCGCGACGGCTCGCTGATCCCCATCGAGGTCTCCCTGAGCTACCCCGGCCGGGAGGACGGCCAGCACCGGGTGGTGGCCGTGGCGCGTGATGTGAGCGAACGATACGAGGCGGACACCGAACGCCGAAAGGCCGAAACCGCCATGGCCCTGGCCGACGAACGGGAGCGGGTGGCACACGATCTGCACGACACGGTCATCCAGGAACTGTTCGCGGCCGGGATGACCTTGGAAGCAACGCTGGCCCGCGTACCCGATGAACAGGCCCAGCAACGCATCAACGGCGTGGTCGACCAGATCGATGGCGCCATCCGCCACCTGCGCACGTCCATCTTCGCCCGTCGGGCCACCAACGCCTCCACCGCGACGGACTCGTTGATCGACGCCATCAACCGGCTTCTGGCCGAGCTGAACCGCATCCTGCCCGAGCCCGCCGAGGCCCAGCTGAGCGGCGCGCTCGATGACCCTCGGTGGCGGTTCGCGCGCACTGATGTGCTGGCCTCGCTGCGGGAATGTCTCACCAACGTCGCCCGCCACGCCGGGGCCAGACACGTGGAAGTAGCGGTACGTTGCGACGACCGCACGCTCCAATTCGAGGTGCGCGACGACGGGGAGGGTTTGCCCGCAACGATGGACGGCGCCGGGCAGGGACTCACCAACGTCACCCATCGGGCCCAGCGTCACGGCGGTTCTTTCGAGATGATGGGGCGCTCCCCCCGGGGCAGTCTGGCCCGTTGGACCGTTCCCGCGACGGACAGCAGAGCTCGACATGAGAGGCGAGGATCCACGAATGGCTGACCAACCGAGCCCACCGACCCGGGTGTTCCTGGTCGATGACCACGAGGTGGTGCGGGCCGGGGTCCGCGATCTGATCGAGGCCACCGGCGAGTTCACCGTTGTTGGCGAGGCGGGTACGGTCGAAGAGGCACTGCGGCTGGCCCGGAGCGCCGAACCAACCCTGGCGGTGCTCGATGTCCGCCTGCCCGACGGTAATGGCATCGAGCTGTGCCGCGAGTTGTGCAGTCAGATCGAAGGGCTGCGCTGCATCATGCTGACCTCCTACAGCGATGACGACGCCCTTTTCGATGCCATCATGGCCGGGGCCGTCGGTTTCGTGCTCAAACAGATTCGCGGTGCCGGACTCATTGACGCGCTGCGTGCCGTGGCCGCCGGACAGTCACTGCTTGATCCCGAGCTCACCGCCAAGGTGCTGGACCGAATCCGCAACGGCGGCCCCAAGGACGAGTTGCTGTCGCGGCTCACCGAACAGGAACGGGTCCTGCTGGGCCATGTTGGTGAGGGCCTCACCAATCGCCAGATCGCCGAACGGATGTTCCTGGCGGAAAAGACCGTGAAGAACTATTTGTCCAACGTGCTGCAGAAACTGGGCATGAGCCGCCGGACCGAAGCGGCGGCCTACATCGTCAAGACGACCGAACGCCAGCGTCGACGGTACGAAGACTGACTCGCATCCCAGCGGCTGCAGTGGCGACAGCGCTACTCATTGCTCCGGTGGCGAGATCGCTCCGCCGCACGGGCGATGTACGCCGCGGCCTCCGTCCGGCGATGCATCCCGAGCTTGGACAGCAGCGAGGACACCGAGTTCTTCACCGATTTCTCGGACAGCTGCAGCTCTGAAGCGATCTGGCGGTTGGTGAGCCCCTGGCCGATGAAGTGCAGCACGCTCCTTTCCTGATCAGAGAGAAGGTCAAGCGCATCATCGGCGCTGGGTCCGGAGCGGATGCGGTCCAGTACCCGGGTGGTCACGGCCGGATCGAGCAGTGACTGCCCAGCGGCCACCTTTCGGATGGCTTCTACCAGGTCGCCACCACGCAACTGTTTGAGCACATACCCCGCGGCCCCGGCCATGATCGCCTCGAACAACGCTTCATCGTCGTTGTACACGCTCATCATGAGACAACCCACTGTCGGCATGGCCATCTGTAGATCGCGGCACACCTCGACCCCGGAGGCGTCCGGCAACCGCACATCGAGCACCGCCACGTCCGGGACCAGCAGCGGGATCTGCTGTAAGGCTTCGGCCGCGGTACCCGCCTCGCCGACCACGTCGAAACCACCGGCCGTCTCGAGCATCTCGCGCAAACCGGCCCGCACGATCTCGTGATCATCGAGCAGGAACACCCGCACCGGCCTGCTCATGGGCGGGCTCGGCACGGCGGCTCGGGAGCGTTGGGACTGGTGGGCAAACACTGGCGTCGACATGGTGACACCCTTCCGATCAGCTCAGGGCGTCGCCGTCGGGCTCCACTGGGCGCACCAGCAGCACCGGACCGGCGGCGTGGCGCACCAGACCGTTGGCGACCGAACCCAGCACCATCTCCGACAGGGCGGTGCGGCCGTGCGTCGCCGCCACCAGGATGGTCGAGGGGTCCCGGCCGACGTAGTCGATGATGGCCCGATCAGCCCGCGAACCGTGCAGGGTCTCCCAACCCACCCGCAGATTGGGATGCTGCACACCGAGCTTCCAGGCGGTACCGGCCAGGTTGGTGGCTTGCTCGGTGCCCTCCTCCAGCATCTCCACCAACCACAACTCGACATCAAGCTGACGGGCGAAAGCCACACCGGCGACGATGGCGTGCTCGGCGAAGCGGCTGCCGTCCACGGTGACCATCACCCGGCTGATGGCGTCAGGCGGGCTGGCGTCGGGCCCCATGACCAAGGCCGGGCGCCCAAGGTCCCGGATCATCACGGAGCTGACCGAACCCAGCAAGGCCTTGGTGGGACTGTGACGGGCGTGCGCCGCCACCACCGGCAGCGCATCGGGGCGTTCCCGGAAGTAGGTAAGGATTGCTCCGATCACCTCCCACGGGGTCTGTTCGACCGCCTCCACCGTGTCCAGCGGGAGGCCACCAGCGGCCGCTGCGAGCCGCACGACCTCAAATTCCTTGTCGCGCAGCGGTCCCTGCCGTGCGTGCAACACCCGTGATGGCACGCCCAGGGCGGCGGCCACGGATGCCGCGGCCCCCAACAGGGATTCGGTGGACGTTGATCCGTCGCTGCAGGCCACCACCTCCCCGATGGCGGTACCGACGGCCCCAACGGGCTCGGAGGACTGGGAATCAAGTACAGAGGTCACACCAAGGAGGGTACGAAGTTCCCTGCCGTTCCTGTCAGAGCCGAGGGACCCGTTCGACAAGGTCAGACGTCCCGGCCCCAGCCCGTCCCGCAGACAGGTATGGGTTCAAGGCAGGGAATCGGTTCAAGGCAGGGAATCGGTTCAAGGCAAGTATGGCAGGGGGGACGGACCGAGCTGGCGGGCCAGCACCCGCTGGGCATCCTGGACGAACTCGCAGATGAGCGGGCGGGTCTCGGCCGGATCGATGATGTCCTGACCGGTGGCCTCAGCCGTGCGGAACGGGGACGCCAGCGCCCGCAGCCGGGCCTCGATCTCCGCCTGTTTGGCGGCGGGATCCGGGGCGTTGTCGATCTCCCGCCGATAGGCCGCCGCCGCTCCCCCGGCGATGTGCATCGAACCCCAGTTGGCCGACGGCCAGGCGAAGCGACGAAACATGCCGGTTGGTCTGTGCTGCACCTGACCGGCCACGCCGTAGAGGCGGCGAAGGACGATGGTGAGCCAGGGCATCCGGCTGAGGCAGGTGACGGTGACCAGCCGGGCCCCAGCCCGTTCGATACCCGCCTTCTCCGAGTCCAGCCCTACCAGGAAGCCCGGTTCGTCAGCCAGGGACACCAGCGGCAGATGGAAGGTGTCGCACAACTGCAGCAACCGTATGACCTTGCTGCCGCTGTCCACCCCGGTGGCACCGCCGGCATGAAGTGGATTGTTGGCCATCAGTCCCACGGGAAATCCACCGAATCGGGCCAGACCGGTGATTCGGGCCCGTCCGTAGTCAGGAGCGATCTCGAAGAAGGAACCCTCATCAACCACGCTGGCGATGAGCCGACGGGCATTGTGAATGCGCCGGGGATCCTTCGGGACCAGAGCCCTCAGCGCGGGATCGGTCCGCTCAACCGGATCGTCGCTGTCGAAGCGTGGGGGAACGTCGTGCACGCTCGAGGGCAGATAGGACAGGAACCGCCGGATCTGAGCCAGGGCGTCATCCTCGCTGACGGCCAGGTTGTCGACCGAGCCGCTCACCTTGGTGTGGATGTGAGGACCGCCGAGCTCCTCCTTGGTGATGTCGTAACCGAGGGCGGCCTTCACCACCGGCGGCCCGCCCGGGAACAACTGCGAAGTGCCGTCAACCATCACACTGAAATGGGCCATGCAGGCGTTCACCGCCGGCAGCCCGGCGACCGAACCCATCACCGCGGACACCACCGGCACCTGGCCCAACAGCTGCGCATCGATGGTCGACCACACGTTCCCGTCGGGCAGGTATGTCCGGCCCAGCTCCTCGAAGCCGCGGACGCTGCCCCCGGCGGCGTCGAGCAGACGGATCAAGGGGATCTGCCACTCCAACGCCCGGTTGTTGGGTCGCAGTTCCTCGCCCAAACCACCACCGCTCCCCCCACCGGAGCCGCCTCGGACGGTGAAGTCTCCGGCGGTGACCACCACCTTTCTACCGTCAATCCGGCAGATGGCGTTGACCTCCCCTTTGGGGGTGAAGTGCTCGAGACGGCCGGCGCTGTCATAGCGGGCGTCGCCCCGAAGCCCGCCGAACTCGGCCAACGAACCCGGATCGGCCAGCCGGTCGAGGCGCTCCCGCACGGTGAACTTGCCCCTGCTGTGTTGAAAGGCGACGGACTCCGCGCCGCCCATCTCTGCCGCCATGGCGCGACGCCGGGCCAGCTCGGCGAGTTCCTCGTCCCAGGTCATCATGCTCCTTAGCGGCGGGCACCTCCGACCCGTTCGATCGCGCCGGGTCACCGCCAGCCAGCAGTCCAGCCCGTGGCGGAGCATCCGTCCAACCCGGCGTCACACCCTTGCCAATTCCGGAGGACCCGGCGAGTGGACCAATGCCCGACGGTTCACCAGATAACCAGGAATCCGTTGACTCACGTTGAGGCCGGCGCGGCAGTTGATCGGTCCCCCTGAGCACCAAATGGAGGTGGTGGGATGTACCTTTTCAGCCGCACGCGCCGTGCCGACCCCGCCCACATTCGAGGCGCCGGGGCCTGGGCCTCCGAGGTGGCACGTCATGTCACCTCGGAGACCGGACGCGACGTCGAGGTGTGGACCACCATGATGTCTCCCGGGATCGGTCAAATCGCCTGGACCACACAGGTCGAGCACCTCGTCGAATTGGAGAACGCGCAGGACAAATTGGCCGTATCTCTGGTGTACACCGACCTCATCGAGCGGGGCGCCATGTTCTTCACCGGTTCGGTGCATGATGCGGTGTGGAGTCCCATCCACGGTGCCGGTGACGATCAGTCTCGCGAGTATGTCGAGATGACCACGGCCGTTCCTCGGCATGGATCGATCGGTACGGCAATGGAGCTCGGCGTCGAAGCGGCAATCGAAGTAACTCGCCTCACCGGTCACGACACAACGTTCGCCAGCGCATTGAACGGTCAGTTCGGGATGGTCGCTTGGTTCAGTGGGTTCGACTCGATCGACCAGTACGAGCGGGCCACGGCGAAACTTTCGGGTGATTCGGACTGGCTGCAGGTTGTCGACCGGGTCAGTGCTGCGTTCAACCCCGGCGCCCGCCAGGCGCTCTACCGCCGCATCCACTGAGCACGTTCCGCTGCCCACCCGTTTCATCAGTCGGCGCACACCCGCCAAGATGGACGAAAGGTCTTTCACTACAGCGGCAATGCGCCAACTCAACGTTGCGTTCCCACGTCGACAACGCGCCGGTGTTCCCGATGCCCTCACACGGCGGGTCACACGCCGGTGCTGCGAACTGGCGTCAGGTCCGTTCAGGGACCCGGAGAAGGAGTGCCCCATGGCGACCTACGTGATGTTGATCACCTACACCGACGCCGGCATCCAGCACTTCAAAGCCATCGGCGATCGACTTGCGCACGCCCGCGCCGGGGCCACCGAGCTTGGAGCGACACTGGAGGCCTTCTACTTGACCATGGGACCCTACGATGCGGTCGCCATCGTTAGCGCACCCGATGACGAAACCGCCGCCAAAATGTCCTTGGTCAACACCGCCAACGGCAGGGTACGGGTGCAGACACTGCGGGCGTTCACCGAGCAGGAAACCATCCAATTGGCGAGCCAACTGCCGGTCTGAGCCAACGAACACGGCGGGCGGTGCTGGTGACCGGTTCCACCCGGACCCGGCCACCAGCGAAGTACATGGCGGTCAGGCCAGGTCGAACCGATCGAGGTTCATGACCTTGTCCCAGGCGGCGACGAAGTCAGCGACGAACTTCGTGCCGCCATCGGCGCAGGCGTACACCTCGGCGATGGCCCGGAGCTGCGAGTTCGAACCGAACACCAGATCCGCGGCGGTGGCGGTCCACTTCAACGCGCCCGACCCATCACGTCCTTCATACACGTGCTCGGCGGACGATGCCTTCCACGATGTGCCCATGTCGAGCAGGTTCACGAAGAAGTCATTGGTCAACGTGCCGGGACGGCTGGTCAACACCCCGTGGCCGGTGCCGCCGGTGTTGGCGCCCAAGGCTCGCATCCCGCCGACGAGCACCGTCATCTCCGGTGCGGACAAAGTCAACAGATTGGCCCGTTCCAACAAGCGGCGCTCGGGCGGCAGCTTGTCGCCGGCCTGCAGGTAGTTGCGGAAACCGTCAGCGGTCGGCTCGAGCACCGCGAAGGATTCGGCATCGGTCTGTTCCGCCGAGGCATCGGTCCGACCCGGCGCGAACGGAACGGTGACGTCATGACCGGCAGTCTTGGCGGCCTGTTCCACCGCCGCGCACCCACCCAGCACGATCAGATCGGCCAACGAAACCCGCTTGCCGCCGGACTGCGAGCCGTTGAACTCCTGCTGGACGGCCTCCAGCGCCTGTAGGACCGTGGCCAGTTGGGCCGGATCGTTGACCGCCCAATCACGTTGGGGCGCCAGACGCACCCGGGCGCCGTTGGCCCCGCCGCGCATGTCCGTGCCTCGGAAGCTTGCCGCCGAGGCCCACGCTGCGCCCACCAACTGGGACACGGACACGCCGGAGCCCACGATCTTGGCCTTCAGCGCTGCGATGTCCGCCGCCCCGATGAGCTCATGATCAACGGCGGGCACAGGGTCCTGCCACAATTGCGGCTCCGGCACCCACGGGCCCAAGAAGCGCGACACCGGACCCATGTCACGGTGCAACAGCTTGTACCAGGCCTTGGCGAACGCATCGGCGAACTCCGCCGGGTTCTCGTGGAAGCGCTTGGAAATGGGTGCATAGATGGGATCGAGCCGCAAGGCCAGGTCCGTGGTGGCCATGATCGGCGCGTGCCGCTTGGTGGGATCATGGGCGTCGGGCACCGTGCCCTGGGCCTCGGGATTCTTCGGGGTCCATTGCTGGGCGCCGGCCGGGCTGTGGGTCAGCTCCCAGTCGTACTTGAACAGGTTGTCGAAGAACCCGTTGTCCCACTTGGTCGGATCGTTGGTCCACGCGCCCTCGAGCCCGCTGGTGATGGCGTGCACCCCCTTGCCGCTCTCGAAGGAGCTCTTCCAGCCGATGCCCTGATGCTCCACCGGGCATCCCTCGGGCTCCGCGCCCACCAGGGAGGAATCCCCTGCCCCGTGGCACTTGCCGAACGTGTGACCGCCGGCGATCAGGGCCACGGTCTCCTCGTCGTTCATGGCCATGCGGGCGAAGGTCTCCCGAATGTCCCGGGCCGAGGCCAGCGGGTCCGCCACGGCGTTGGGGCCCTCGGGGTTGACGTAGATCAGGCCCATCTGCACCGCGCCGAGGGGACCGGCGAGCTCACGATCGCCGCTGTAGCGCTCATCGCCGAGCCACGTGTCCTCCGGTCCCCAGAAGACCTCCTCGGGCTCCCACACGTCAGGGCGCCCAAAGGCGAAACCGAACGTGGTGAACCCCATGGACTCCATGGCCGCGTTCCCGGCCAGGACCAGCAGATCGGCCCAGGAGATGGCCTGGCCGTACTTCTGCTTGACCGGCCAAAGCAGCCGCCGGGCCTTGTCGAGGTTGGCATTGTCGGGCCAGCTGTTGAGGGGGGCGAAGCGGTGGGTACCGTCGCCGCCGCCGCCGCGACCGTCAGCGATGCGGTACGTGCCGGCCGCATGCCACGTCAAACGGATGAACAGCGGTCCGTAGTGGCCGTAGTCCGCCGGCCACCAATCCTGTGACGTGGTCATCACGTCGATGAGATCACGCTTCAGCGCGTCGACATCGAGGCTCTTGAACGCCTCCGCGTAGCTGAAGCCCTCGCCCATGGGATCAGACCGCGGCGAGTGCTGGTGCAGCACCTGCAGGTTCAGCTGGTTGGGCCACCAATCCTGGTTCGAATGGGGCCGGGTGTCTTTCACCGTCGGGGCGGAGATGGCTGGGTTTTCGCTTTCACTGCCGCTGTCAGGCACGTCGGTCTCTCTCCTCTGGGTGCTTCCCTGGTCGGTCCGGTCGCCCTCTGGCTATGAGCGCTTGGGCTGGGGCCGACCGTATCATCGACATCGACCCTCGGGTGAGGGCACGCGAGGGTAGCTGGTAGGCAGGCGATGTTACCGAGCAGGGGTCGTTCAAACCGTCACCCCAGACCGGTACAAACGCCCGTCCCCGACGCGGCGGGGCACAATGAGTTGCCGTGGGCCGCCTTCCGCCGTTGAACCAACTCCCGAGCGCCGCTGGGTCGTTTGCTGATGAGCCCTGACCCCCTCCCCCGCGGTGTCGGGCCGCGTCAACAGGGACCGGTCCCCGCGGCGGCCATGCTCGACCTGCTGGCCGAGGGCACCGGGCCCCCGGGGCTGCGCGGTGACGTCATCGTGCCGTTGGGCAATGGCGAACCGGTCACGGTGCTCGACGCCCTGGAGGCGGCCGGCGAGGCCCTCACGTCGGTCCGGGTCCATCAGATGCACGCCCTCCACGATCGACCGTCGCTGCACGGGCGGTACGGGGACCAGCTGCGCCACCTGAGCTACTTCCTTTCGCCGGTGACCCGGCCGGCCTACCACGCCGGCACCGTCGAGCTGGTCCCGAACCACTTCAGCGATGTGCCGGCTCTCTTGCGGTTGCGTTGCCCGGACCCCGTCATCGTGTGTTCGGTGTCCCCACCGGACCGTCACGGCTACGTGTCACTGGGAACCAACGCCGACTACGTGGCCAGTTTCATCGGACGTGCCCGCTTTTTCGTCGAGGCCAATCTCCAGATGCCGCGCACGTTCGGGCGCAACCAACTCCATCTGTCCCAGCTACAGGGTTGGTGTGAGGCGGACTATCCACTGGTGGAGGTGCCGCCGGTGCTGCCCGATGAGGTGGACGGTCGGATCGGCCAGCTGGTGGCGGAGCGGGTCCCCGACGGTGCCACCATCCAGACCGGCATCGGTGCCATCCCGAACGCGTTTCTGGCCGCGTTGATGGACCATCGGGATCTGGGGGTCCACACCGAGTTACTGTCCGACGGCATCATCGACCTGGTTGAGGCCGGCGTGGTCAACGGCGTTGCCAAACGGAACAATCGCACCAAGGTGATCGGCACCTTCGCGCTGGGCACCCGCCGCCTCTACGACTTCGTGAGCGACAACCCTGCCATCGAATTGTGGCCGGTGAACTACGTCAACAACCCGACGGTCATCGGCGCCGAACCCAACTTCGTGTCGGTGAACGCCACGCTGGCGGTGGATCTGCTGGGTCAGTGCGCCTCAGAAACGCTCGATGGACGGTATTGGTCCTCGTCTGGTGGTCAGGCGGATTTCGCCCGAGGCGCGGTGGCCTCCGTGGGTGGGGCCGGATTCGTGGTCACCAGGTCCGTGGCCCGCCACGCTGATGTGTCCACCATCTGTACCACCCTACCACTCGGTACGGTGGTGACCACGGACAAGAACACAGTGGACTGCGTGGTCACCGAGCACGGGGTGGCCGAACTACGGGGCCGTTCCATCTCCGAACGGGCCCGGGCGCTGATCGCCATCGCCCACCCCTCCCACCGCGATCGGTTGCAGGCCGACGCCAAACGCCTGGGCATGATGTAAACCTGATGTAACCGGGGTCGGTGTGCAGCCACCGGTCGAGAGCGTCATTGCCAGGAGCGGATGCGTTCCTGCACGAACTCGAGGATCTCGCCGTCGGTCATGGAGGCCCCACGCCGAACCGCAGCAGCAAAGTCCGCCGGCCGCATGTCGTCACGCAAGTCGACCACCAGCTTGTCGATGCGCTCAGCGTCGGAAACCTGGAACGGCAGGGCGTAGGCGGCGCCGGTGGCGGTGAGAGCGCCGTGCAACGTGGCCGCGGCCCGGTGGTCGCCCAGTTGCACCAGGATGCCGAACAGGTGACGCATCGAAAGCCACTGATTGGCCCAATCGCCACCGCGGAACCACAGGTCGATGACTCCGGCGAACCCGGCCAGAGCCTTGCGGGGTGCTCCCTGGCGGGCTTGCAACCACAGCACGTCGGTCAGCGCGAAGGCCTGGATCCAGCGGTTGCCGGCGCGGGCACCCAACTGGGCGGCGCGTTGCAGTTGCTCCGTCGCCGCGCCCACATCAACCCCTTCGAGCGAAAGGCCCACGGCGTAGAGGGCCTGAGCCTGCGCCGTGGGTGACCCGCTCCGTCGCGCCGCGTTCATTGCCTCATCGGCGAAGGCCGCGCCCGCAGCCGCATTGCCGACGCTGGTGTGGGCCACCGACCGCATGTACAGCGCATGGGCCAGCCGGGCGTGGGAACCGGTGTCTCGGGCATCTTCGAGCATCCGATCGATCCAGTGCTGCGCGATGTCGGCCTCCCCGCGGTAGAACCACGAGTTGGCCAGCGCCCGCTGGGCCAACCCGGAAGACCCCACACCGAGGCGTTCGGAGGCCGCGATGGCCCTGTCGCCATACTCGATGGAACGGTCGATATCGCCCCGGACGAACAACCCGTAGGCCACCGTGGCCAGGACCAGCGGCGAATGCGGCGCGGCATCGAAGCCGGCCATGGTGATCACTTCTTCGGCCCAGGCGATCACCTCGGCCCGCATGGACCTGAAGGAGTACTCGCGCATTGCCACCACCATCCGAGCGCACTTCTCGACGTTGCCGTCCTCCGCAAAGCTCCAGAAGGCGGCGCGGAGGTTATCGAACTCACGATCGAGCTGGCTGGCGGCTTCGGACTCCTGATCGTTGCCCAACGAACGAGCCGACCGTTCAGCCAGACCGAGATACCAGGCGGAATGGCGCTCGCCCACGGCCGCCCGCTCTGAGTGCCTGAGCTCGGCGTTGCCGAATTGGCGCATGGGCTCGAGTACCCGGTAGCGGCTGGCGTCAGCGTCGGTGAGTTGCACCATCGAGTTGTCCACCAGGCCCGCCAGCACCCGCGCCGCGGAGGCGGCATCGAGAGAGTCGTCGGTGCAGATCGCCTCCACCGCATCCAGACCGAAGGACCCAGCGAACACCGACACCCGACCGAAGAGGATCTGCTCGCGACCGTCGAGCAGGTTGAAGGACCAGGCCACCAGCTCGGACAGCGTCTGATGGCGCTCGGAGCGACCGGTCTGGGCATGGTCGAGGAGCTCGAAACGATGCCGCAACCGTTCCGCCATCGCCGCCGGCCCAATGGCGCTGGAACGGGCCGCGGCCAACTCGATGGCCAACGGCAGACCCTCCAGACGCCGGACGATCTCAGCAACGGCCAGTGCATTGTCCTCGTTCAACCTGAACCCGGGACTGGAGGCCGTCGCCCGCTCGACGAACATCCGCACCGCCGGCACCTCGCCCAGTTCATCCATCGACAGAGCCTCCTCCGCCACCTCCAGCGGTTCGACCCGCCGAACGTGTTCGCCGGCAGACCGAGCACCGCCCGACTGGTGGCCAGTACCGTGAGATCCGGGCAGGCCATCAGCATTCGCTCGGCGAGAAGGGCCACCGCCACCCGGAGGTGCTCACAGTTGTCGAGCACCACCAACGCGTTGCGTCCGCGCAGGTACTCGATAAGGGACTCCTCCACGCTGAGGTACTGCCGCTGCTGCACATCTATGGCGGTTGCCACGGACGCCACGGTGGACAGCGGGTCGTGTACCGGGGCCAACTCCACGATGTAGACCTCGCCGCGGCGCTGATCCCACACATCCGCCGCCACCCGCATGGCCAGGCGGGTCTTGCCTACTCCGCCCGGACCGACCAGGGTCACCAGGCGGTGGGACCCGAGGTGCTGTACGACGGCGGCGAGATCGGCGCCCCGGCCCACGAGCGCGGTGACCTCCGCCGGTGGCTGACGCCAGCGCTTGCCGCCCAGGAAGGCTCCCGAACCGCCGGGTGCTTCGGAGCCACCCGCTGGGTTCGGGCCCTGCAACGCCGGATCCGATGCCAGGATCCGGTCCTCGAGCTGGCGGATGGCCGCTGGCGGATCCAGGCCCAACTCGTCGCGCAGGATCGAACGGAAGACGGCGATGCGACGAAGGGCGTCGGCTGAGCGTCCGCTGCGGTGCAGGGCCACGGCCAGCTCCTGCCAGGGCCGTTCCCGCAGCGGATGCTCGGAGACCAGCGCCTCCAGTTCAGCGACCAGGCTGCGGTCCTCACCGGCGGCCAGTTGCGCCGACAACAACTCCTCCCGGGCCACGGTGCGCATCTCCTCGAGCCGCAACACTTCAGCCCGGGACCACTCGCGATCGCGCGAACTCGGCATAGGGCGGACCGGCGCAACAGGCCAGCGCCTGTTGCCGACCATCCACCGTGGCGGCGGGACCGGTGGCTGAGCGTGCGGCGTGGTGGCTGGTCTCGAACCGCCAGGCGTCAACGGCAGTGGCGTCGACCTCCAGCGCGTAGCCGGCCGGGCGGGCGACGATGCGGGCGTCGGGCTCGAGGATACGACGCAAGCGGGAGATGTTGCCCTGTAGCACCGCGGGCGGGTCCGCCGGTTGTCCGTTGCCCCAGAGCTCCTCGCAGAGCTGATCGGGGGACACAGCCGCGCCGCCCGCCGCCACCAACATGGCCAGAATCTGCCGCGGCTTCGGCCCGCCGATGGACACCACCTCGTCGCCACGGCGGACCTCGACGTCCCCGAGCACGCGGATGTCGAGGCGAGCGGTCACGGCCTGAGTCTGTCAAACGCACTTGCAACGCGCTTGCAGCCCGGCGTGCGGTGGCCGGCCTGCTGCGGGCCGGTCGCAAGTGCGCTGACTGGCCGGTATCCGATGCTGCGAAGCGACGAAGCGCAGGGGATCTCGTCGGAACTCCCCGCTCGTCACTCGCACCGCATCGGAAAGGACTCGAGCATGACCACCATGACCAACCCCAACAAGGCACTGTGGGAGAAGGGCGACTTCACCCGGATCGCCGCCACCATGCGGCCCAGCGGCGAGGCGTTCGTGCGGCGCCTCGGCGTCACCGCCGGCCTGGAGGTGCTCGATCTGGGCTGCGGCGACGGCACCACCGCCATCCCCGCCGCGCAGGCCGGCGCCAACAGTGCGCGGCGTCGACATCGCTCGAACCTGGTGGCCGCCGGCCGGGCCCGCGCCGGCAGTCGGGCCTCACCAACTGCACCTTCGAGCAGGGCGACGCATCGAACCTGGTGGGCCTGCAGGACGGCACGTTCGATCTTTTGGTGACCGTGTTCGGCGCCATGTTCGCCCCCCGGCCGCTCGAGACCGCCGCCGAGATGGTGCGCGTCACCAAGCCTGGTGGACGCATCGTGATGGGCAACTGGATCCCCGGCGATCCGACGCTCGTGGCTCAGATCCTGCGCATCAGCGGGTCCTACTCGCCACCACCGCCCGAGGGCTTCATCAGCCCCGTCACGTGGGGCGTCGAGGAGCACATCCACGACCGCTTCAACGCCGCCGGCGTTCCCAGCGACCGCATCGCCTGCGAACGTGACACATGGGTCTTCGACTTCGCCTGGAACTCCCCAGGCCTTCGTGGGCGTGTTCCGCGACTTCTACGGCCCCACCATGAACGCCTTCGCCGCCGCGGACACGGCAGGGCGCGTCGGCAGACCTGCAGGCCGAGCTGGAAGCGTTGTTCGAAGCGCAGAACACCAGCACGAACCCGGACGAACCGTCATCCCCGCCACCTTCATGCGCGTCACCGTCACCCGCTGAGCCTCACGTCCCATCAGTCGCCAACCCACATCAACAATCGGAGATGATCGTGCACATTGCTAAAGAAAACGTCCCGGTGAAGATCGACGTACCGGGCGCGAAGGCCCGACAGACCGGGGAGTTCGGAAGTGCCAGCGGGTACGGCGCCATGGCCGGCGAGTACTTCTCGCTCGGGGCGGGCACGGACATCGCCCCGCTCCTGAAAGGGCTCGAGGGCGACGGCTGCCAGGCGCCGCACTGGGGCTATCTTCTCGGCGGCGAGGTGGTCGTGACCTACACCGATGGCCGAGAGGAACGCTGTGCCGAAAGCGACCTGTTCTATTGGCCGCCGGGTCACGCGGTTCGGGTGGAACGCGATGCCGAGATGGTGCTGTTCAGTCCCTTGGCCGAGCACACCCAGGCCATCAATCACATGATCGCCACGATGGCGCAATCCTGATGGTTCCGGTGACCCACCGCCGACGTGCATCTGTGCATGATGCGCGATCGGCCGGGCCACCGCAGCCGCTGCTGCTGCTGGGATTGGACGGTGATTGTGATCTGATGCCGGCCGCCCGGCGTGAATGGAATGTGCCCGGGCGATGCACGATCCTGATCCTGCCCGGTGCCGGATCCGCCGCCGGACGAACCGGAATGCGTGTTTGACCTAACTACTGCGTCGACATATCCGCTCGGACGAACACATGATCGACTAGCATGCCTGCATGGCATTCAACCAGTCGGCTGGGCCGCCGGCATCTGGACGACAACTGGATGAGCTGCTGAAACTCGTCCAGGCTGCGGGCCACACCGATTTCCGCGACGCACGGGGGCCGCTGCACTTCACCCAACGCCAAGCGGCCGGCAAGTTCACCCGTGAAGAGGCCGAGACCCTGATCAGCCAGCTGGCGCAGGAGGCGGACCGGCCCACCGGGTGCACCACCACCGAAGCGCCCCCGGTGGGCCCGCCGGTTCGTCGTCGCGGGGTCGACAAGGTGCTCGAAGGCGTGACCTCGGAGGTGCTGGCTGCCGAGCTGCAACGGCGGGGTTGGATCGTGGTCGAACCTTGATCAACCACGATCCGGGCTAGGCTCCATCGGTTTCAATCCGTCCCACTTCCGTGAACGTTCCGAGGCTGCTATGGACAAGACCCTCTCGACCGAGCTCCCGATCGACTTCGATCTCTCCAAGGCCGCGTGGGCTGCCGTTCAGCGGTAGCCCCAAGTTCGATTACCCCATCGACTACGCCATCGCCGTGGTAGAGGCCGACGTGGAGGTGGGCCGTATCGACTTCCTGGCCCGATGGGCACCGAACTCCTACTGCCACTACCACCGGCACCTCGGCACCACGGCCGCGGCGGTCATCCAGGGCGAACAGCACCTCAGCGAGACCCGGGAGTTCGAAACCGTCAACAAGGTCCGCAAAGAAGGGTTCAAGGGCCAGGTGCCCGACGGCGAAACCCACATGGAGTGCGCCGGTCCCGACGGGTTGACCATGCTCTTCAGCACGTACGCTCCCGATGGCCGCCTGTTCGAGGTGCTCGATCAGTCGGGCAACGTGCTGGCGGCGGCGACCATCGCCGAGTTCGTCGGACGACTGCCCGCCCCGACCGGCTGATCCGCCGGGCCTCAACCGAACCCGCCACCCGCCACCCGCCATCCGACTCAGCGACCGACAACCGAGCCGCGTCGGTCTTCAAGGCAGCCGCGGATACCGAGGCAGGGCGCGTGGCCGGTCCGGATTGGGAACTCGTCGACCTTCCCGCGTTCGTGCGGTGCTGGTGCTGGTGCTGGTGGGAAGCGCACCTGACCGGTCGGACCAGTCGACGCCTTTCTGATCCGGGACCAACGCCCTGCGTGCACCGGCGAAGGGCCCTGGGCTATGGGTCCATACGGCGCGAGCATGGCCGGCGTCAGTCCACAGCAGGCCCCGGCCTGCAACCGGACCATTCGTGGTGATGATTGGTGTTGGCGGCATGCTGTTATTGAGCGATCTGATCGGATCAGACGTGCGCGCCGCCAGCGGGCACGTTATCGGCCATCTCCTCGACCTCACCGCTGATGCCGGTACGGATCGGTATCCCAAGGTGCTCCGGCTGGCAATCGGACGTCGTGGCAAGATCCGACAGCTAATGGCCTGGGAGCACGTGGCGTCATTCGAACACGGCAGCATCGAGCTCACGGTGGCCCAGACGGACAACCCGAGCCGCGTCGCGACGGTACTCGGTGCTAGCGAGTTGCTCTTGGGTCGCGATGTGCTCGACACCCAGATCGTCGATGTCGCCGGTAAGCGGCTGGCCAGAGTGTCCGAACTCCTACTGAGCCGAGATGATGACACGGTTCGGGTGAGAGCCGTAGAGGTCGGAGCAGCCGGGGTGCTGCGACGGCTGGGCCTCGATCGCCTAGCCGAGCGGGCCCCCCAGCGGGCGGTCGATTGGGCCGACCTGCACCTGACCTCTCCTCGGAGCCGCGCCCTGCAACTGAGCACACCGGGGTCGGGCCTACACCGCCTGGAAGCACACGAGCTGGCGGCGGTGATGGCGCAGCTGCCGGCGGCGAGCGCGGCGCACGTGCTGCATTCGATCTCCAGCGACGCCGCCGCCAATGCCCTCAGCGTGTCCCATCCCGCCGTCGGCGCCCGGTTGCTGCACGCAGTCAGCAGTGACACCGCGACCTCCATCGTGAACCTCCTCCCCCCTGACGATGCCGTCTCGTTGCTCCGGCACCTTCAGTCCGACGCTGCCGAGGAGATGCTGAGCACCGTGCCCTCCGAACGGGCGGCGACCCTGCGACGGTTGCTGGCCCATCCCGTCGACACCGCTGGCGGCCTCATGAACACCAACGTGCGAACCGCGTCCACCGCCGAGTCCGTCGGGTCGATCCGGCAACGGTTCCTCGCCGACGCCGCGCCGCTGGGCCCACCGACGGTGTTCGTGATTGACGACGACGGAAAGCCGCTCGGCAGCTTCGAGCCCATCGATGTGCTGACCGATCGTGCGCAACCCCGCACTGTGCCATCGGTACCGGTCGGGTTGCCAATCGATCGGGTCATTGACCTGTTCGCATTGCAGGACCATGCAGCGCTCCCCGTTACGGACGACCACGGCCGACTGGTCGGCGTCATCGGCGTTGACGACGTGCTCGAGGAACTGCTCGCCGAGCGCCTCCCGCCGAAACATCGCTATGGATCCATCCGCCGGCGCGCCCACGGGTTCCGGTGAGCGTGAACCGGCGCTTGGCTGTCGCTGCGGCAGTAGTCGGGCCCGGCTTGTTGGCCGGCCTGTCAGATGATGATCCTGCGGGCATCACCACATACTCCGTGCTGGGCGCGGAGCACGGCTATGAACTGCTGTGGGTGTTGCTGCTGTCGACGGTAGGACTCATTTTGTTCGATGACCTCGGCGCCCGGATGGGCATCATCACCGGTCAAGGTCTGACCGGGCTCGTGCGCGAGGCCTACGGTGTGCGTCGCGGTGCCTTCGCTGTTGGCGCCCTGATCTTGGCCAACGTCGGCACCACTTGCGCCGAGTTCGCCGGCATCGCCGCCGGCTTCGAGCTGTTCGGGGTCAGCCGTTACCTCAGCGTTCCCGTCGCCGCGCTCGGCGTGGCCTTGCTGGTGCTCAGGGGCAGCTTCCACCGCGTCGAGCGGGTTCTCCTGGTTGTCAGCGCGGTTTTCGTCACTTACATACTCGCCGGTATCATGGCCGATCCGGACTGGACGGCGGCGCTGCGGGGCACGGTGTCGCCCACGTTGCCGCGTACCCGCGATGCCGTGGTCATCACCACGGCCACAATCGGTACCACCCTGGCGCCGTGGGGGCTGAGCTTCATCCAGTCCTACGCCGCCGACAAGCACCTGATGCTCAAGGATTTGCGTTATGAACGCATCGACGTGATCGTGGGCTCGTGCCTCACCGGTATCATCGGCCTGTTTGTGGTGGTGGCGTGCGCCGCGACGCTGCACCCGCGCGGCGTGACCATCCGCGAGGCGGCGGACGCGGCCCGGGCCCTGGAACCGTTGGCTGGTGATTTGGCGGGAAGGCTGTTCGCCGTTGGGCTGGTGGGGGCGGCCTTGCTGGCGGCATCGATCCTGCCGCTGTCGACCGCGTACTCGCTGAGCGAGTTCGTCGGACGGGAGGCGGCGCTCAACGATCGTCCCCGTGAGGCACCGTTGTTCTACGGAACCTACGCGGTGGTGCTCTGCCTAGGTGCGGGGTTCATCCTGATACCGGGCGCGCCACTGGTGACGGTGCTGGTGCTGACCCAGGTGCTGAACGCCGTGCTGCTGGTGCCGTTGCTGACCTTCATGTACGGCATCGCCCGCAACCCCACGCTCATGGGCACCCACGTCGCCAACCGGACCGCAGCAGCCGGCTACCTAGTCGCCATCGCCACGATCGCCTCGTGCGTGTTGGCGCTGTTGTGGCTGACGGTCCGCTGACCAACTCGGGCGGCGGGGCATCGTGGCCTGAGCCAACGATGCCCCGCTCGGTGGATCGGACGCGAATCCGACCGAGGGGGGGGTGCCGCTCCCCCACCCCGCCCGACCCGACGAGTGCCGCCGCCACCCGCCCTTGGGCCCTTGCCGGGCTTGCTTGGTAACCGGGCTTGCTTGGTCAACCATGCTGGCCGCACCCCCGGCGCGGTTCCAGGGGCACTGGTCCCCCGCCCGGGATCCGCTTGGCACCTCGAAAAGGGACGTCAGACCCTGCCCCATCGTGGGGACTCTCTCTAGCCTGGCGGTGTGTCGATCATCTGGTTGCGAGCGGCCCAGGGTGACTCACCCACCCAGCACACTTCGGGCACCACGGCCGTCTCGGAGCTTCGGGATCGCCTGCTCTGCGAATTTGATCGGCGTCTTCCCAAGCGGGTGATCGACGGGGTGTTGCGCGGTTACCTCGAACGCTACGGGGTCGATGCCGATGGGCCCAGCGCCATCACCATGCAGGCCCTGGAACGCTCCTGCCGGGTCGCGTTGGCCGCCCGGCTGTCCTCGTGCCCGGTAACCGCTACCCCGGTGACCGCTGCGCGACATTGACGAGCGGGCCTCGACGGGTCGGCGTTGAAAAGCGTCAGCGGGCGCAGCGACCGCCAGCGGCTTTGGAAGCGTCCCCGTGCACGCCGCGCGAACACGACCCGCTCGAACGATCGGCCCTGAGTCACTCACCCCATTTCGCCCGTCCCAACCCACCGGGCATACCGACCAGTAGCATGCTTGCAAGTACGGCCAGGGCGGGGACTGCCAACGCCTCGCTGTCGGGCCGGTTGAGCGCTAGCAGGTCACGGGTGACCGGCACCACCATCACCAAGCCCAGCAGCGCGGCCATGGCCCCAACCAGCATGGCCTTGGCGCCGTTGAGCGGTCGGGCCACGATGACCAACACCACCAGCGCCGCCACCGCCCACGTGAACGCCACCTCGGTGTGGTTCGCCTCGCTGCTGACATCGTGGGGGCCGATGGCGCTGTAGACCACCAGCACCGCCGCTGCGGTCACCGTTCCGGCCCGCATCGCGAACAACGACACCCGTCTCACGAAACCAGGCCGGGCCGGCTGACGGGCGGGGGCCAACGCCAGGAAGAAGCCCGGCACCCCGATGCCGATGGCGGACACCAGGCTCAGGTGACGGGGCAGCAACGGGTAGGGCTGAGCGGAAACACCAACTGCCACCGCCACCAGGAAGGCGCACACCGTCTTGGTGAGGAACAGGTTGGCCACCCGTTCCATGTTGGCCAGCACCCGCTGTCCCTCACCGACCACCGCGGCCAACGACGCGAAGTTGCCGTCGAGCAACACCACCCGGGCCACGGCCTTGGTGGCATCGCTGCCACTGCCCATCGCGATGCCGAGGTCGGCCTCTTTCAGGGCGCTTATGTCATTGACGCCGTCACCGGTCATGGCCACCACGTGATGACGAGCCTGCAGCGCCCGCACCATGGCCCGCTTCTGCTCCGGCGTGACCCGCCCGAACACGGCGGCGTCTTCCATGATCGTGGCCAAGCGTTGCCGTTGCTCAGGGTCCTCGAGGTCCGTGGACCAGGCAGGGGCGCTGGTCCCCCCGGGCAGGGTCCGAGCGTCCACGGCGTGCTCGGCGCCGGCCACGCCCACTCGCCGGGCCACCGCGGATACCGTGTCCGCGTTGTCCCCTGAGATCACCTTGAGCGCCACCCCCTGTTCCTGGAACCAGGCGACGGTGGCCGCGGCGTCGGGGCGGACGCGTTCCTCGAACACCGCCAACGCCACCGGTTCCAGCCCCCCCGGCAGCTCCGGATCACGGTCGGGCGGCTGTGGGCTGGCTGTCGGGCTGGCTCTCAGGGCGTGGAATCCGCTGAGGAGCCGGCCCCTTCACCAGCAGCACCACCCGCTGACCCTGCCCGGTGCGCTCAGCCACCCGTTCCGCCAGACCATCCCATGCCGCGCCATCCCCAGCCGCGCCATCCCCAGCGGCGCGTCCAAGGGCTCCGACGATCTCCGGTGCGCCCAGGTACCACCAGCTGGTGGCGTCCTCGCCGTCGGATGGGCTCGACAGCGCCAGCGCCGACCACTTGCGAGCCGACGAGAACGGCACCGCGTCCACCACGTCCGCCGCCGAGTCCAGCTCAGCGGCGAGACCTCGACGGGCGGCCAGCAAGGTGGCGTTGGGCGCGGGATCGGCCGCGGCAAACCGACCCAGGGCCCGGCGGGCCCGTTCCCCATCGAACAGACCGAGCGGTACCACCTCGCACAGGTTGGGGGTGCCCTCGGTCAGGGTCCCGGTCTTGTCGACGCACAGCGTGTCCACCCGGGCCAGCACCTCCACCGCGGGAAGCTCCTTCACCAAGCAGTTCCGTCGACCCAACCGCACCACCCCTACGGCGAACGCCACGCTGGTCAGCAACACCAGACCCTCCGGTACCAGAGCGATGATGCCCGCCGCAGAACGCTGTGCCCCGTCCCTCCAGCCGAGGCCGGCTCGCATCTGGCCCCACACCAGCAACACCGCGGCGGGGACCAATCCCACCCCCACCCAGCGCAACACCCGGTTCAGGCCCGCCTGCAACTCCGAGGGGACCGCCCGGTATCGACGAGCCTCTGCCGCCAGCCGCACTGCATAGGCATGCTCGCCAACCCCTTGGGCGCGTTGCAAACCCGAGCCGCCCAGCACCGCGCTGCCCGAACGCAGGATATCCCCCGGCTCATGGGACACCGGCTCGGACTCCCCAGTAAGCGGTGACTCATCCAGCTCGAGCCCGGCGGCGACCAGCAGCGGACCGTCCACCACGACTGCGGCGCCGGCCCGCAACACCACCAGGTCATCCACCACGACCTCGGTGGCGGCCACCGTGGTCTCGACCCCGTCGCGCACCACCACGGCCCGGGGCGCGGCCAGGACCTCTAGCCGGCGCAACGTTCGCCGGGCCCGCAGTTCCTGGCTGACACCGATCCCGGCGTTGGCCACCAGCACCAAGCCGAACAAGCCATCCTGGGGTGGCGCCACGGCCACCACGATCACGAAGATGGCACCCAGGACCAGGTTGAAACCGGTGAGGACGTTGGCCCGCAGGATCTGGCCGATGGTCCGGCCCGGCGATCGCGGTTCATGGTTGATGAGGCCGGCACGCCGTCGGGCCTCGACCTCAGCGGAGCTCAGACCCTCAAGGTCAACCCTCAAGGTCAACCATCAACGTCGCACACAGGTTGGCGCACCACCATCGTTTACCGGCCCTGAAACGTCTTTCGTCAGGGCCGGAGGGCTCTTTTCCTTACCGGTCGCACATCATTCAGCGGCCGAAGGTCCCGCCACAGATGGTCAGATTGCCCTTGGTGGGCCGGGTTGGATGGGAAACCCTGGATCACATGACCGACGTCCACCAACAGGCGTCCCTTCAGGATCGACAGAAAGAGAACGGCGGGAACATCGCGCAACGGCGCGCCGAGTCGCATCATCGTAGGGATAGACGGTTCCCGGAACGCTGAGCGGGCGCTGGACTTCGCGTGCGCCGAGGCCGAGCTGTGGGGCGCCCCGCTGTTGCTGGTGCACAGCTGGGACATGTCCTACGGCGGCGGGGTCGATCTGCTGGCTGACGTGACCCCGGATATCACCAACGCCGGTCGCAGTCTGCTGGAGTGGGCGGCTGAGCGGGCCCGCAGCCGCTGTGGGGCAGCCACCGACGTGGACACGCTGCTGTTGCACGGGAACGCCGCCGGCGGGCTGCTGCACCAGGCCCGCGCCCTTGGAAACGGTGCTGGCCGCGGTCTCATCGTGGTGGGGTCTCGGGGCCGCGGAGGATTCGCGTCGTTGCTATTGGGTTCGGTTTGCCATCAGGTGGTGCACCACGCAACGATTCCTGTCGCCGTCGTGCCCATGCGCGACGGCGACAGCGCTCTGTGTCCGATCGGACGCCTCGTGGTGGGCATCGACGGCTCCCCGGAATCCGTTGAGGCGGCTCGCTGGGCGGGGATCCGTGCCGGGCGTGGCGGGAACGACCTCGTCCTCGCCAACGTGGTGCACGTACCGGGCCTGATGAACCCCTGGAGCCTGCTCACCCCGCCCGACGCCGCCGAAGCACTGGCCACGCTGGGCAGGAAATGGTGCAACGAAGCAGCAACCGCGGTCGCTGAGGTCGCACCCGATTGCGTGGTTCACCAACGGGTGATCCACGGCGTGCCCGCCGACGAGTTGCTGGACCTGACCGGACCCGCCGACCTGCTGGTGGTCGGGGCCGTCGGTTCGGGCGGCGCCACCCGTGCGCTGTTGGGCCACGTCGCCGAGCACGTGCTGCACCGAACCCACACCCCGGTGGTGGTGGTCCCCAGCGCCGCCGACTCGCTCGGCTGAGCTAGGGGGGCCCGGATCGTCAGAGGCCGACACACCCGGGCGTGCGCTCAGGGAGGGGGCATCGGTTGGTGGAGGCGGGCCATGCGCCGGCCGATGGCGGCCATGGTCCGGCGCAGCTCGACGGGCAGGACCACCTCGACGTCCGCGCCGAGGGCCAGCAACTCGTGCACCGCCGCATCGTAGGAAGCAAAACGGAAGGACCCCTCGACCCAGCAACCGCGACCCGCTGGTGGTGACCCGGCGTCCGGTCGGGGTCTCCAGCCTTCGGGCTTACCGGTGACCAGAGCCAGTTGCAGGGCCGCGGGCGCCAACCGGACACGAACCCGTCGCAGCTGCCCCTGCGGCACGCTCAGCGCGGGTGGCAACGCCGGCACGACCTGCCTGAACGTGTCAAGCAACTCGAAGCCACCCCTGGGGCCCCGCACGCCGTAGACAGGAACGCCGGCACCGGAAAGGGCCTCGATGTCACGCAACACCGTCCGCTCCGAGACCTCGAGTCGCCGCGCCAGTTCGCCGGCGGTGATCCGCCCGCTGTTCTGCAACAACAACAGCAGGTTCAGGAGCCGACCGGCACGCAGCGGTCACCCCTCCTCATCAGCGGCCCGGCCATCATCGACCCAGCCTTCCAGCTCCGGCCGCTATTCACGACAGCGCGATTCATGACTCCGTGATTCGTGACATATGGTGTCACCATCAGAGCGACATGATGTCTCGCGAGCACTGTTCATGTCACGAGGAGGAAGTGCACACCGATGCCGGACCACGTTGAAGGAAGCGGCACTGTCGAGGATCCTTGGATCCTCACCACCCCGCCTGGGAAGTCCGAGTTCGATGCCTGGCGCGACGAAACGGCGGATCCACCGGCGTTGGTGGTCCGGGTCGGTTCGACCACCCTGCGCTATCACCTGCGCTGCGTCGAGGACCTTCACCGCATGCTCGTCGAACACGGTGATTGGATGGCGCTGGGAAACGCCGATGAGCAGAAAGAAGCCCAGCCCGCCACGGTCGAAGCGTGGGCCCGCGCTACCGACAACCCAGTGGGCGGGTGGTACGGGCTGCGCAAGGGCTACCGCGGCCGGTTCGGTAACTACGTCCCGCCGGTGCTCGAGCACCTGGGCCTGGCCGAGGTTGAGCACAGCGCCCGCAACAACCGCATGCGGGCGCTGCAGCATCGCATCAACGACCCTGGGTAGCCACCGAGCGAATTAACCTGGAGCGCTCCCACCCGTGATCACCAAGGACCCCATGACACGGGATGATCGCTCGGAACAGGAGATTCATGAGGCTGACGTTGATGCTGACCGCGCCCGCTGCGGGGGGCCGGTGGTGAGCGCCATCGTGGCGATGGGGTTGCAGAAGCGCTACGGCAGCGGAGAGAGCGCGGTGGAGGCGGTCCGCGGTGTTGATCTGGATGTGGCGGAGGGCGAGATCTTCGGGTTCCTCGGCCCGAACGGCGCCGGCAAGTCGACCACGGTGCGGATGCTGACCACGTTGATGACCATCACCGCCGGCACCGCCAGGGTCGGTGGGGTGGACATCATCGCAGACCCCTACAGCGCCCGTCGCCGCATCGGGGTGGCGCTGCAGGAGGCGGGCCTGGACGGCCGCCAGAGCGGGCGGGAGATCCTCACGCTGCAGGCCCGATTGTTCGGCCTGAAACCCGCTGACGCCAAGTCCCGGGCCGCCGAGCTGCTGGCGTTGGTGGAGTTGGAGGACGCGGCGGATCGTCGGGTCAAGAGTTACTCGGGTGGGATGAAACGCCGGTTGGATCTGGCCTCGGCGTTGGTGCACCAACCCCGGGTGCTGTTCCTCGACGAGCCCACCACCGGGCTGGACCCCGCCAGTCGATTGACGGTGTGGGCTGAGGTGCGGCGCATCAACCAATCCGGCACCACCGTTTTCCTCACCACCCAGTATCTGGAGGAGGCCGACCAGCTCTGTGACCGGTTGGCCATCATCGACCAGGGCGTGATCATCCGTGAGGGCACCCCCACCGCTCTCAAAGAGGAACTGAAAGCCCGGCTCGGTGCCACTGCCGATCCAACGCTCGACGATGTGTTCCTCGACGCCACCGGCAGGACCCGTGACCGCGTCGCCGGCGAAGTGAAAGAGGTCTGATCAATGACAGCACCCACCACAACCGCTACCACTGGGGCTCAATCGGCGCCAGCGTCCAAGCCGCTACGCGACTCCCTGATCCTCGGCGGACGGGCCGTGCGCGAAACCCTCCGGACCCCGGACTCGCTGCTACCCACCATCTTCATCCCGCTCTTCTTTCTGGTGGTCAACGTCGGGCAGGCAGCACGGATCTTCCCTTCATCGGAGACCCCCTTCCTCCGCGGCCAGAGCTACGGCGCCTTCCAGCTACCGGCATCCCTGCTGCTGTCCGCATCCTTCGGCGGGGCCGCGCTGTACCTCGTCGAAGAGATAGAAGGCGGGTACTTCGACAAACTGCGGGCCACGCCCATCTCACGCACCGCTTTGGTCTTGGGCCGGCTCTATGCCGAGTTCCTCAAGTCCGCCGCCATCGCTGCGGTCATGGTGGCCCTGTCGCTGATCTTCGGCATTCGCATCCGCTCCGGCGTCGGCGGGTTCCTCGTGCTGTTGTTGCTGGTGGCGGTGTGGGCCATGGTCTACAGCGGCTTCATGCAACTCATCGCCCTCAAGTCCCGCAGCGCCGCTGCCACCCAGGGCGGCAGCATGGTGTTCTTCCCGCTGCTGTTCCTCACCCCCAACTTCGTGCCCCGTGATCAGTTGACCCGCCCCATGGAGATCGCCGCCACCATCAACCCCGTCACCTACGTTATGGAGGCCATGCGATCACTGATCCTCGACGGCTTCGACGGCGCCGCCCTGCTGAAAGGGTTCGCGGTGGCCGGCGGCGCCCTTACCATCATGCTGGCCCTCAGCGTCCGCATGGTCAACAACTACGACTGACACTCACGCTAATGATGCCAGCGCGCGTACACACTGCCGTATGCGTTACGATCGTCTGCATGGCACCAGTTGACCGGCTCTCCGTCACGATGCCCCCTGAGGTCGGCTCAGCCGTACGGGACGCGGCAGCACGCCAGGGTACAAGCGTCTCCAACTGGCTCGCTGACGCCGCCGTCCAGCGTCTACGAAACGAGCTGCTCGGTGCGGCCCTGGATCTCTGGGAAGAGGAGGATGGCGCCTTCAGCGACGAGGAGCTCAACGCCGCCTCGGTCGCCCTTCGCGGCAAACGACGACGGAGCAGCGGATGACCGCCGTCCTTGACGCTGGTGCGCTGATCGCCATCGATAGACGAGACCGCCGGGTCGGCGCGCTGCTCCGTGTGCTGCAGCGTGACGGAGTGCCCGTGTTCACCAGCGCCGGGGTGGTCGCGCAGGTCTGGCGTGACGGGCGCAACCAGGTCAACTTGGCACGTGCCCTGCAAGGCGTTGAGATCGCGGCGCTGGACGGCCCCACCTCCAAGCGAGTTGGTGAGCTCTTAGGAGAGAACGGCACCCGCGATGTGATCGACGCGCACATCGCGTTCCTGGTGAGTCCCGGGGGCACAGTCATGACAAGCGACGAAGCGGAGATCAAGTCGCTGTTGCGCTCGCGCCGGGTCAAGGCGGCCGTCATTCGGGTTTGACGAGAGGACTGGGGCGCCCTCGTACCAACGTCGTTTCTAGGCGTCGATCTCTCGTCCGTGGAAGGCCCGGTGCAGTGCTGCTCGCTCGTCGGCCTTCCAGCGACGCGACAGAGCCGAGCGCGACACGGAATTGTTCGAACCGTGGAACGCCCCCGGGTACACGTGCAACTCCACCGGCACGCCCGCCAGGCGCAACCGCCGGGCGTATTCGACATCCTCGTCCACGAACAGGTCCAGGTCCCCGACGTTGATGTAGGTGGGCGGGAGTCCGGCCAACTGCTCAACGGTGGCCCGCGAGGCCGCCGCGTAGAACGGAATGTCGGGGGCGCCGGCCCGACCGTCGAGGTACGAGTTCCAGCCGATCACATTGGCGGTGCGGTTCCACAGGCGTGGGTCCGTGACGGCGTGTGACATGGCGGTCTCGTTGCGGTCATCGATCATGGGGAACACCAGGAACTGGTAGCAGACTGGCACCTCGTGGCGGTCCCTGGCCAGCAGGCCCAGCCCGGCGCACAACGCCCCGCCGCCCGACGCCCCGCCAATGCCGATGCGAGCGGGATCAACCCCCAACGTGGCAGCGTTGTCGTGCAGCCAGCGCAGACCGGTGTAGCAATCCTCAAGCGGGGTCGGGTACGGGAAGTCCGGAGCCAGCCGGTACTCGACGGAGGCGACCACGATCTTCAAGCGGTTGGCCAGTCCTGCGCAGTAATCGTCATCCATCTCGACGGTGCCCATCACCAGGCCTCCGCCGTGGATCCAGTACAAGGCCGGCGCGGAGCTCTCCACTCCGGCCGGCCGGTAGAGGCGCACCATCACGTCCTGGGACGGTCGGTGGTCAGTGATCTCGAGGCCCTCGGGCTTGGGCGGCTTGGCGACCCTGCCCATGGACTCGATGAACTTCTGGCGCATCTTCGGGATGTCGCTCAGATCGAGGAAATCGGCAGGTGTCGCCCGCAACACCGACTGGTGCGCCTTGTCGAGCCGCGTCATCACATCAAGCTCAGCCATTCGCCATCTCCCCTGTTCCGTGCATCTTGTCCGTCCGCAGGGTAGCTGCCGCCGGGACCTTGGTCCCCTACCAACCCGCCGAGTGGCTCTAGGCCTTGCGCACCTTGATCGATCAGGGTGTCCGCTGTAGTCGGAGGCCACGTTGGTGGAAAGATCACAACGAACCCGCATGATCTGAGGTGAACGATGGGTCCTGATCACGAGCGGGAAGCCTGGCTGCTCACCACCGAGGTCATCACCCGGCACCTTCTGGGCGAGCCCGACAGCCACCGCGAAGCGCTCTCCACCGACGAATGCCTCGGCTATCTTCAACAGGGCGGCCTCGGCCGGGTGGCGTTCGCGGTGGGCGGCGTGGCCGTGGTGCTCCCGGTGAACTTCGGGATGCTCGGTGCCCAGGAGCTCGTGTTTCTCACCGGCTCGGGATCCAAGCTGCAGGCCGTGGAGTCCGGCTGCGTCTTGACGTTCCAGATCGATCACTTCGAGGATCAGGCCGAGCCGGCACCGGGCACCGGGCACCGGTCCGGCTGGAGCGTGCTGGCCACCGGCCCCGCTCGGACCAGCACCAACCCGGAACTCCTGAAAGCGGTCACCCAACTCGGGGTGCGCCCCGCGGCGGCTTCGGGCATGCTGCACGTGGTCTCGATCGAGGTTCGCTTCGTGACCGGACGTCGCTTTGGTTGGTCACGCGAGCAATCCAGGCCGCTGCACCGCCGCGAGCCGTAACCGGTTCATACCGCAACCAATACCAACATGGGAAATCGACAAAGACAACTACATCAAGGAGGCAGTGTCATGGGACGCATTGTTGTGGGCGTGGACGGATCCGAGCACAGCCTCGCCGCCTTGCGATGGGCCATGGAAGAGGCTGCGCTGCGCAACAGCACGGTGCTCGCCATCAGCGCCTGGACCTATCCGGTGGTCATCGCCGATGGCATGGCCGGTGGCGCCTACGTCGGGGCGCTTGACCCCAACGAGCTGGCCACCGCAGCCCGATCCAACCTCGATGCCGCAGTCACCTCCGCGTTCCCTGACCCCGCAGCGCGGGCCAACATTGAGCTGATGGTGGTGGAAGGTAGCCCCGGACGGGCGTTGGTGGAAGCCTCCAAGGACGCGGATCTGCTGGTGGTTGGTTCTCGGGGCCACGGGGGCTTCGCCAACTTGCTGTTGGGCTCGGTCAGCTCTCAGTGCGTGCATCACGCTCATTGTCCGGTGACGGTGATCCGCACTCCGGAGTGAGAACGTCGTCGTGCCAACACGTCAATCCGGTGAGCCCAGGCCCAACACCTGGTAGACCTGCGTACCGTCCAGTACCTCCTCCTCGGTCAGGAGGGCGATCAGCTGGCTCAGTTCTGATCGCCTCGAGGACAGCAGCGCCGTGGCCCGCTCCTCCGCCCCCCGCAACAACGCCGCCACCTCGCCGTCCATCAACTGCTGGGTTGCTTCGCTGAAGTCCCGCTCGCTGGTCGACTCCCCCAGGTAAGCCGCGTGCCGCGACGAGTACCCCACCGGTCCCACCAGATCCGACAAGCCGAGTTCGCGCACCATCCGCCCCGCCAGCGCCGTGGCCGACGCAAGATCATCAGCGGCACCGGAGGATCGCTCCCCCAACACCAGCCGTTCGGCGGCCCGGCCTCCCAAACGCACCGCCAGGGCATCCTGTAGATACCCCTCGGTATAGACGTGGCGCTCATCAACGGGGAGCTGGTGGGTCACGCCCAGCGCCGCCCCCGCCGGCAGGATCGACACCTTGGAGACCGGATCGGCGTGCGAGGACAGGGCCGCCACCACCGTGTGACCCGCCTCATGCACCGCCACCAGGTGACGCTCGTCCTCAAGCAGAACGTGGCCCTTGTCCCGGCGGCCCAAGATGATGCGATCGCGGGCCTCGTCGAAGTCGGCGGCGCTGACCACCACCCGTCGGGCCCGCACCGCCACGATGGCCGCCTCGTTCGCCAGGTTGGCCAGATCCGCACCGGAGAAGCCGGGCGTGGCCCGGGCGACGCGGGTCAGCACCACGTCCGAACCGAGCTGCTTCGATCGGCAATGCACAGCCAGGATGGCCTCCCGCTCGGATTGGTTGGGCAACGGGACCACCACCTGGCGATCGAACCGTCCTGCCCGCAGCAAGGCCGGGTCCAACACGTCAGGACGGTTGGTAGCGGCCAACACCACCACCCCCACCGCCGGGTCGAAGCCGTCCATCTCCGCCAGCAGTTGGTTGAGGGTCTGCTCCCGTTCGTCGTTGGACACCGCCTGGCGCACCCCCCGACGGCCGCCGATGGCGTCGATCTCGTCGATGAACACGATGGCGGGCGCCCGCTTTCGGGCCTCAGCGAACAGATCACGAACCCTCGACGTGCCGACCCCAACGAACATCTCCACGAAACTGGACCCGGTGACGGAGAAGAACGGCACGTCAGCCTCACCGGCGATGGCCCGAGCGATGTGGGTCTTGCCGGTGCCGGGCGGCCCGACCATCAACACCCCACCCGGTCCCACCGCTCCGGCCTCGTGATACCGCTCGGGATGTCGCAGATAGTCGACCACCTCCCAGACCTCGTCCTTGACCCCCTCGTAACCGGCCACATCGGCGAACGTGGTGCCGGGGCGTTGCTCGTCGATGACCTTGGCCTTCGAGCGGCCAAAGGCGGATGCGCCCATACCGCCGCCGGCTTTGGAGCTGGAGCGCCACAGCACCACGATCAACGCCACCGGCACGATCCAGAACAACAGACCGGCAGCCCAGGCCCAGGAGCTGCCGCTGGACGCGACCACCCGTAGATCCACCCCGGCCTTTTCAGTTCGGGCGAGGAAGCTTTCGAGCGCGACTGACGTCGGTACCCGGCTGCGCAGCGTGACACCGTCGCGCAGCTCACCTCGGACCGTGCCATCGTCGGAGAGATCAAGGGTCTCGACCCTGCCGGCGTCAACGGCCCGAACCAGGGCGCTATAGGTCAGCTCCAACGGCTTGTCCTGGGGGGAAGGCTCCGTGACCAACGTCGCCACCAGGATCCCGGCAACAACGGCGACGAAAGCAATCGTCCACGCGATGCGCTGCCGCGGTGAGCTTGGACCGCCCGGTAGCACTGAGCCCCCTGGCTGGTTCGGGTCCTTGCGCGGCACGGTCGACTGAGGGGATGACGGGTTCGGGGGCGAGGGTTTGGGGTCTCGTTGGCCCGAAGCCGGGCCGGACACGGACCGGGCCGAGGGGATGTGCATGATGGCACCATCGAAGGTCATTGGCACCACCCGGGCACCGGCCAAAGGTCCTGCGGTCGAGGGTCCAAGTGCCCTTGGCGAGACGGCACGGCCGCGAAACCCTGGCCAGATGCCCGCGTCAAGGACTCCGGGAGACTTCCGGCCCTAGCCGTGGGATCGACGTGAATAGAGGCTGCAACCATGACCATCTCGTCGTCCGCCGTGCGCGCTCGAGGATTCCCGCCGCGGCGAGGCCCGCGGTCCCGGCAACGCTGTCCGCCTCGTGCGCTGGCTCCAGGACCTGTCCCTCGTTGATGACGACCTCGTCGGTGGCAAGGCCGCCAACCTGGGTGAGTTGACGAGCGCCGGCCTGCCGGTGCCGGATGGCTTCGCGCTCACCGCCGCGGCCTACCTCGAGGCGGTGGACACGGCCGGCGTTCGGCCCCGCCTGCAACGCCTGTTCGACAACGCCCCGAGCCCTGAGGAGCTTTCCGGGCGGGCGGCGTTGGCCCGTGACCTTCTCGACGAGACACCCTTTCCAGAAGCCGTGCGTTCGGCCTTGATCGACGCCTACCGTGGACTCTGCGCGGGAACCCCGAACGAGAACGACGGGCGGGTGGCGGTGGCGGTTCGCTCCTCAGCGGCGGGCGAGGACTCCACGTCAGCGAGCTTTGCCGGCATGAACGAAACGTTCACCAACATCACCGATGAGACGGAACTGCTCAGCGCGGTGCGGGCCTGCTGGACTTCCCTCTACGGCGAACGGGTGGTGCACTATCGCGCCGCCCGGGGCTTGCGCGGTGAACCGGCGATCGCGGTGGTGGTGCAGCGGATGGTCCGGGCGGACCGTTCCGGCGTCATGTTCACCCGTGACCCCACCGGCTCCAGTCCCGACACGTTGATCATCGACGCCGCCTGGGGCCAGGGCGAGGTGGTGGTGGGCGGCGAGGTGGAACCGGACGCCTATGTCGTGAGGCGCCTCGCCGAGGGGGGCGTCAGCGTCCGGCAAACCACGGTCGGCGTGAAGGCCTTCCAGATCGTGGCCGGGCCCGACGGTCGGGATCAGCGCCAGGACCTCCCGCCGGACAAGGTCCACGGACGGGTGCTCGATGATGACACGGTGCTCGATCTGGCCAGACTGGGACTGCGTGCGGAATGTCACTATGGCCGACCGCAGGACATGGAGTGGTGCATCGCTGGCAGTGAACTGTTCATCGTGCAGTCCCGGCCCATCACCACGTTGGCGCCCCTGACTGCACCGGCCACGGTCCAGACGCCGGGCCCGGCCAGCAGATCCGAGGAGGCGACACCGATCCTCAGTGGTTTGGCGGCCTCCCACGGTGTGGGCCGCGGGGTGGCGCGGGTGCTGTCCTCGCCCCGGGAAGGCAATCGTCTGGCCGCCGGTGAAGTACTGGTTGCAACCATGACCAAGCCTGACTGGCTGCCCATCATGCGCCGGGCGGCGGCGGTGGTGACCGACGGTGGCGGTGTCACCTGCCACGCGGCCATCGTGAGCCGGGAGTTGGGCATCCCCTGCATCGTCGGCGCCCGGACCGCCACCACCACGCTGCGAGACGGCGAGCTGGTGACCGTGGACGCCGATCGGGGCAAGGTGTACGCCGGTTCGCTGACCATCGGCGGGACCGGCCCGTCCTCAAGCACCGCCGCGCTCGTGGGCGCGGCGAGCGCTACCGCCGCCCCGGTGGCGACGGCCACCCGGATCTTGGTGAACATCGCGCTGGTGGAGGAGGCCGAACGGGCGGCGCGGCGGGCCGTGGACGGCGTGGGGCTGTTGCGGGCCGAGCTGTTGGTGATCGACGCCCTCGGTGGCCGCCATCCCCGGGCGCTGCTCGAATCGGGCCGGGGCGAGCAGTTCGTCACCGCCATGTCCGACGCGCTGATCGCCATCGGGCGGGCGTTCGGGGAGCGGCCGGTGACCTACCGGACCATCGACTTCCGGACCAACGAGTTCCGGGATCTGATCGATGGCGATCGTTTCGAAAGCGTTGAGGCCAACCCGATGATCGGCTACCGCGGCTGCTACCGCTATCTGCGTGAGCCAGATCTGTTCGCCCTCGAGCTGGCGGCGTTGGCCCGCACCCGCGCCGAGGCCCCGAACGTGCACCTGATGATCCCCTTCGTCCGCACCGCCTGGGAGCTGGAGGCGGTCTTCAAACTGATCGACGCCAGTCCGCTGGGCGCGGATCGCCGCCTGCACCGTTGGATCATGGCCGAGGTGCCGTCGGTGGTGTACTGGTTGGGGCGCTACCACCAGCTCGGGGTGCACGGTGTCTCCATCGGCAGCAACGATCTCACCCAGCTGATGTTGGGTGTCGACCGTGATTCGGAGGCGGTTTCTGAGTTGTTCGACGAGTCCGACGAGGCGGTGCTCGACGCCATCGAGTCCATCGTCACCGGAGCCTCGGCGTTAGGGATGGCAACGTCGCTGTGTGGCCAGGCCCCTTCACGGGACGCCCGCTTTGCCCGTCACCTGGTCAACTTCGGCATCGACTCCATCTCCGTGGACCAGGCGTCAGTGGACGCGGTGCGGGCCAGCGTGGCTTCCGCCGAGCAGCAACTGTTGCTCGACGCCGCCCGCCGCGATGCCCGCTGAAACGCAGTTGCCGTTGTTCAGCGTGATGTTATTCAGTGATGATGTTATTCAGTGTGATGTGAGGTAATCCGTCATCGCCCGGAGCGTGTGCAGCTGCGGATAATCGCGCTCGGGCACGGCCACGCCGAGCAGTTCATCCAGCGCCGCCACGACGTTGAGGAAATCCATGGAGTCCAGATCGACACCCTCGATCAGCTCCGCGTCGGGGTCGATGCCGTCGAAGTCGATCTCCGGCGCCACCGATTCCATCGCTTGGCGAAGCGCACGTTCCACGTCCTGGCGGGTCCGCTCCTGCGGGGTCAGGGCACTCATGTCGATCCTCCATCGCTTGCCAGCTCGTTCAACTTCGCGTTCAGCAGGCCCAGGAACCGGGCACCGACGTGGCCGTCGCTGGCTCGATGATCCGCCGCCAGGCTGACCGTCACCACCGATCGCACCGTCAGCATGCCCTCAACCGCCCAGGGCCGCTCGCGGATCTGGCCGAAACCGACCATGGCCACCTGCGGCGGGTAGATGATGGGCAACACGCAGTCCACGCCCGCCCCGCCGGCCAGCGCGCCCTGGGTCCCGGCCGCGCCGCCGAGGTTCGTGACGGTGATGGTTGGCATGGCCAGATCCGAAGATCGCAAGGTATTGGCCCGGGCCCGGCCCACCAACGCCCGCAACCGCGCCATCAACTCCTCCAGCGACGCCTGCTGCGCCTCGGCCAGAACCGGTGCGACCAGACCGCCGCCTCGCAGTGACACCGCCACACCGAGGTCGACGCCCGCGGCTGGCTGGAAACCGTCGTGCAACCAATGACCGTTGAGTGAGGGCGACCCGGCCGCGGCCCGGGCGGTGGCCACCAACAGCGCTGCCGCCGGTAGCAGCCGGGCGGCGGGCGGGCGGGCGGCGTTCAACGCGGCCAGGCGACCCAACAGCGCGCTCACGTCAACATCCTGGGTCAGGTAGTAATGGGGGATCTCACGTTTGGAGCGGGCCATCAGCTCGGCGGTGGCCCGGCGGATCCGGGCCGATCGGTCCGCTCCGCCGGCGGGCCGTACCGTCCCCGTACCGCGCCGGGCAGCCTCGCCGGGCCGCTCCCCCGCCGTGATCCCCACCGTGCCGGCGTGCGGGCCCCCCCGACGCGCTGCTCGGGCGATGTCCCGGGCCAACACCGCTCCCCCGGGTCCACTCCCGGTGATGTCGGCCAACGCCACGGCCGCGTCCCGGGCCAGGGCACGGGCGTAGGGAGAGGCCCGCACGAACGTTGCGACCGGTCCCGCCGACACCGATAGCGGCTCGGGCTCGGGCTCGGGCTCCGGTGCCGTCAGGTCCCTTCGTGTGACCGCCCCGCCCACACCGCTGCCGTGCACCCGATGCAGATCCACCCCCAGGCGCTCGGCGTCGTGTCGAACCAACGGCGAAAAGGTGGGCGCCCCGTGATATCCACCCCCCGGGTGCGGTGCGGCGGCAGGGATCTCCTGGGCCGTCACGGGCGAAGGAGCCGGACCCGGAGCCGGCGTTAGGGGTGCCGTGACCGGCTCGTGGGGGATGGCCGCACCAGTGGCACCGATGCGGGCCAGGGGGGCGCCGACCGGCAGGCACTCGCCCGGTTGCGCCAGCAGCTCCACCACGACGCCCTCGAGCCAGATCTCGGCGTCGACCTCGGCCTTCTCGGTGTCGATGCGGGCCACCACGTCACCGCGGTGCACGGCGTCGCCCGGGCCCACCATCCACTCCAGGACGGTCCCCTGCTCCATGTCCGCCCCCATCGATGGCATGGCGTAGACCAGCTCACCGGTCACGATTCGCCGACCCCCGACGCCGTACCATCCGGCCCTGCCATACCGTCGGGTACTGAAACCGGCGCGGAGGGGGTGACGCCGCCGAGGAGGGCCCGGGCCGCCGCCACGATGGTGTCCACCTGGGGCAGGGCCGCCGCTTCCATGTGCGCGGCATAGGGAACGGGCACCTCGGCACCGCAGACCCGGCCCACCGGCACGTCGAGGTCGTAGAACGCGCCCTCGGTGAGCCGGGCGCTGATCTCAGCGGAGATGCCCCCGGAGCGCCAACCCTCGTCCACCACCAGGGCCCGGTGGGTGCGGGTCACCGACGCCAACATGGTCTGGTCATCAAGCGGTCGCAACGAGCGCAGATCGATCACTTCAGCGGAGATGCCGTCGTTGGCCAACACCTCCGCCGCGGTGAGGGCCTTGGCCAGCGAACCGCCGTAGGTGATGATCGTGAGATCCCGACCCGGACGGCACACCATGGCCCCCTCCAGCCCGACCGGTCCGGTCCCGGGTTGGCCCTTGGTGTTGTACAGCCCACCGTGTTCGAAGATCAGCACCGGATTGGGATCTTGCAGCGCCGACGCCAGCATCCACCGCGCGTCCCGTACCGTGGCCGGGGTCAGCACCCTGATCCCGGGGATGTGGGCGTACCACCCTTCCAGGCTGTGGGAGTGCTGCGCCGCCAGCTGCCGGCCGGCACCGGTGGTCATGCGGATCACCAGCGGCACCGGGCACTGCCCGCCTGACATGTGCAGCAAGGTGGCGGCGTTGTTGAGGATCTGATCAAGCGCCAGCAGGCTGAAGTTCACGGTCATGATCTCCACGATCGGACGCAGCCCGGCCAGCGCGGCCCCGACCCCCGCGCCCACGAAGGCGGATTCCGACAGTGGGGTGTCCCGCACCCGCTCGGGCCCGAACTCCTCGAACAACCCCATGCTGACGGCGAAGCAACCGCCGTAGGCCCCCACGTCCTCGCCCATGAGGAACACCCGGGGGTCCTCCCGCAAGGAGTCCCGCAGCGCTTCGCGAACCGCTTCCCGATAGGTCAGCGATGGTTGGTCGGCCTGCACGGTCACGGCACGATCACGGCACGGCCGTCCAACGTGCCGTTGCGCATGGCGTCATAGGCACTCAGGGCATCATCCAGCGCGAACCGTTGGATGCGGGAATGGACCTTGCCGGCCCGGGCCAACGCCAACAGCTCCATGAGCTCGGGCAGCGTGCCCCAATAGGTGGTGGCGATGGACACCTCATAGGGCACGGTGAAGAATCCAACGTTTGCCTCGCCGCCCCCGATGCCCACGATGCTGAGGTGGCCGAGTGAACGGGACGCCGCCACCGCCAGGCGCAGGGTATCGGCCGTGCCCACGAGATCGATCACCACGTCGGCATTGCGCCCGCGGGTCGCCTCCAGGATCTGCGCCGCGGCGTCCGGCCCGGCGACCACGGCATGTTCCGCTCCCAGGTCACGGGCCAGCGTCAGCGCAGATTCCCGTTGATCGACGGCGATCACGGTGGCCGGCGTCAGCGCCTCAAGCAGTTGAACAGCCATGTGGCCAAGACCCCCGGCGCCGATCACCACCGCCGAGGACCCCGGCACCAGCAGGGCCAGCGATCGCTTGATGGCGTGGTATGGCGTCAAACCGGCGTCGGTGAGCGGGGCGGCCAGCACCGGGTCCAAATCGCCCAGCGGTATCAGGTGGCGGGCGGAGGGCACCAGCATGAATGGTGCCATGCCGCCGTCGCGTCCCAGTCCCCCACCGGCGGCGTTGATGGTGGCCTGGTTCTCGCAGTAGTTCTCGATGCCCCGCCGGCAGCGGACACACCGGCCGCACCCCCACGGCCCGTACACCGCCACCGCCTCACCGATCTCGAGACCATCAACACCGTCACCGAGCGCGTGCACCCAACCGGCGTTCTCATGGCCCAACGTGAACGGCACCTGCCACGGCAACAGGTTGGGCGGGAAATCGTGCATGAGATGCAGGTCCGAGTGGCAGGCGCCGGCTCCTGCCACCTTGATGACCACCTGGCCGGGAGCGGGATCCGGTTCGGGAACGTCCCTGAACTCGCCGGTCTGCTGCCAGCCGGTCATCTGCAACGCGCGCATGGGGCCTCCTTCGGTTGATCCCTCGAAGCCTTACCGGAGGGGCGCCGCACCGCCAGGGTCCTTGGCCCCTTCTCGGCTCCAGGCGTCCGGTGGAGGCGACCACGGTACGACCCTGGTGTTGCCGGGGCGAGGACAGCATCATGGTGGGCATGGCACGACCCCCGCTGGTGGAGCTCTTGGCCGATCGCACCAACGCTCCGGGAGGCGCCGAAACCCATGTCTCGGTGCTGCTGTTCGCCGGGACGCGGGTGTACAAGTTCTGCAAACCGGTGAAACTCGACTTTCTCGATTATTCGACCGTGGCGCTGCGAACGGAGGCGTTGCGCACCGAGCTGGCCTGCAACCGACGCTTCGCCCCCGACGTGTACCTCGACGTGGTGCAGATCCTCGGAACCGACAGCACCGACAGCACCGTCGGCGAACCGGCGCTGGTGATGCGTCGCATGCCCGAGGACCGCCGTTTCGCCCGCCTCCTGGGAACATCGGAGGCCGGGGCATGGACCCGGGCCCTCGCCCGGCAGATCGCGGTGTTTCACGCCGCCGCCCCTCGCCCGCCCGCCGCGGCCAGCGCTGCCACCCGGGCCGCGGTGGCCGCCAACTGGGAGAAGAACCACGAAACCCTGCTGCGTCATGCCGGCACGGTTCTCGAAGAGGCGGCGGTGCACGCCGTGGAAGATCGCTTTCGTCGCTACTTGGCGGGCCGCGAGCCGCTGTTCAACGCCCGCATCGCCGCCGGATGGGCCATCGACGGTCACGGGGACCTGTTGTGCGAGGACATCTTCTGCCTCCCGGACGGACCCCGGGTGCTCGATTGCCTGGCCTTTAGCGACGCGCTGCGCTACGGGGACGCGCTGGCGGACGCGGCGTTCCTGGCCATGGACATCGAGCGGTTGGGTGAGGCCTCACTGGCCCGGGACTTCCTGCGGTGGTACGCCGAGTACGCCGGGGAGGCGCACCCTGCGTCGCTGGCGCACCATTACACCGCCTACCGGGCCCAGGTGCGGTGCAAGGTGGCCTGCCTGCGTTGGTCCCAGGGCGACACCACCGCCGCCACCGAAGCCGTGGACCATCTCCGTCGTTGCGGTGCCCATCTCGACGAGGGACGGGTTCGACTGGTGCTCGTGGGTGGGTCCCCCGGCACCGGGAAGACCACCGTGGCCAACGGCATGGGAGACCGGCTCGGTTGGACGGTGCTCAGCAGTGACAGCGTTCGCAAGGAACTGGCCGGTATGGCGCCCACCGAGCGAGCCGTGGCCGCGGTGGACCGGGGCATCTACGACACCGGATCCACCACCGCCACCTACGACGAACTGCTGCGTCGCGCCCGATTGTTGCTGGGCCTGGGCGAGCATCTGATCCTGGACGCGTCGTGGACCGACGAGGCGCAGCGGGCCAAGGCACGGACGCTGGCCGGAGACCTTTCCGCCGAGCTCATCGAGATCCGGCTCGACACCGACGAGCGCAGGGCCCGGGAGCGCATTGAAGCACGCCTGGCTCAGGGTGGAGGCGCTTCGGACGCAACCCCGTCGGTGGCGGATGCGCTGCGCCGGCGAGCCACCCCATGGCCCCAGGCGCAGGTGCTTGTCACCGACGGACCGCCCGAGCGCACCATCAACTCGGCCTGCCGGTTGGTGTCCTGAGCACCGGCTCAGCCGTCGGTGCTGGCCTCACGAGTGTGCACCACGTGGGAGGTCGTACCGGGGTAGAACAGCGTCTCGTGGCCGTTGTCGTCCCATCGGACCTTGTAGTGGGTTCCATCTCCGGTGCCGATCACCTCCAGGATCTCGCCCCGTCTGGCCGGCTCGCCCAGATGCATGGCATCGACCACCAGCTCGTCACCGACATTGCCGTGAATATCCATGGATCCATTGGAATCACACCCGACCCGACTCCGTCAGGGCAGTTCGGCCGTGCCGGTCTGGGCCGATCGGCAACTCACGACCGGTCAGCCAGCACCGGCGCGTCCCCGAAAACAGCCACGATGTGCAGCTGATCGAACCGCGACAGCAGGCCCGGGTTCGACCCCACCATTCCATTTGGTACGGTACGACCGGCGCGGGAGAAGTGCCGTTGCCAGTACGAGGAGACCGTCGTGGCGCCCCCTCTGTCCCCGAAGTGCAGCTGCGCACTGGGGAAAACCTCCCGCCCGCCGTTGGCCTCCCTGAAGGCGCGGGCGATCAGCTCGCTGCAGTAGTAGGCATCGTCACCGTCCTCATACCACTCGTCGAAGGGCCGGCCGATTCTGCTGCGGGCGAAATCGATGGCCCCAGGGATGAGCGGCTGCAACGGCGGCCGGAGACGACCCACGAACACCGCCGGGTGTCCGTGCCCATCAAGATGGCGGGTCAGGAACACCGAGAGCCCGCACCAACTCACCCGGGGCGGAAAGGCTTCGATCAGCCCGGGGGCACCGAAGGCGTCGGGCGCGAACAGCGCCACATGGTCCACCACCCGACCGGCCCAGCCCGCCAACTCGCGCGGCAGATCATCGGCGTCGGGATGCTCGCCCAACTCCTGGAAGAACAGGTCCCCCGGTCGCGGTTCGAAGCGCGCATCCCGCTCCGTCCGCTGCATCGTGCCGCGATCCCGAGTCAGCCGTGTCCTCCCTCCGCTCGAGGCCGAATCGATGAAGCCCGCATCAGTGCAGCTCGGGTACCCGTGGCGGGACGCCATCTGCGATGCGAAGGTCCACCGACCCCTCCGGCGTGCGCGGTCCCTCGGGCGGCATCGGCGGCACCGGTTCGCTCGGGCCCTGATCCAGACGGAACGGTGGGTACCGGTCGGTCATGAGCGCCACGTAGGCGATGACCCGGTACATCCAACGGTTGAGTCCCATGATCACATCGAACAGGCCACTGGGATAGCGCCCGGTGAACAGCAAGATGACGCCGGCCACGATCACCAGGATCGAAAGCAGTCCGCCCCCGGCGGCGCTGGCACTACGGTCACCGAAGGACCACCACACCGGCGACCCTGCGGTCAACAGGCCCACGATGATCAGGTGCGGGATCGCCAGCAACCACCACTTCACCAGCACCAGACCCCTGGACAACCGCTCCGGGTAGGCGATCTCCAGCGTGGCCGGATAGTCGGCCGGGTGCAGCGCGAACGGCGGATACCGGTCGGTACCCAGCGCGCTGTTGGCGTAGAACCCGACCCGCCAGGTCCAACGCAACACGCCCACATTGAACTCGAAGATCTGCCTGGGATAGCGACCGGTGAACAAGATGGCGAAGAACGCCACCATGGTCAACAAGGCGAAGGCCAACCACAGGAACAGCAACACAATGCCGTGCGGTATCACGAGAATCCACTTCACCAACCACAGCCAACGGCTCAGGTTGGGATCGACCCGGCCCTCCAGCCGCACCGGGGTGGCGTCGAGTGGTCCCGCCATCGCACCAGCGGGAACGGGTCCCACGGGCGGATGAGCCGTCCCACCGCCAGCGGCCACGGCCCCGACGATGATGGCGGCGCCCAGGAGTAAACCCAACACGCCGGCCGCACCGATCCCGATGGCCAGCGGTCCGAGGAAGTCGATGCGGGCGCCGATCTCCACATCGGCCACCACACCGTCGCTCCCGTCGGCGTTCATGATCACGATGGCCCAGTCGCCGGGCTCGAGGTCCCAGACGGTGGAAACGGTGCCCACGCCGCTTCCCTGTGCCACCCAGAAGGATTGCTCGGCGGGGGGCTCCGGGGTGGCGGCGCCACCGTCGTGCTGCGCTCGATACGTGGGCCTGAAGGGGTCGAAGTTGACATCGGTGACCTCGTCGTGGGGGACGCCGGCCAGATAGTTCTCGACGTCGGCTTCCGGGCCGATCCCGACGAACACGGCGGCGTCGCCGGCACTGTCGGCCATCACCTTGACCGACGCCAGGTCACGGTCCGCCCACCAGTCGTCGGGCCCGGGATCACCCAGCTCGATGCGGTCCGAGGTGATGGCATACCGATCGGTCTCGAACCGCTCCTCAGGGGTGGTGAAGAACCCGTCGTCATCGCGCTGGGTGGACATGGCCCAGCCGACACTCACCCCCGCGGCCACCAGCCCCAGGCCCACCAGGCCGATGAGGGTACCGATTATCAACAGAACGACACGGAACGGTTTCATTGATCATCCTCCTGCGGATGTTCGCTGCGGTAGTACTCCCATTCGTCCACCTCGGTGCCATCAGCCAGGCGACAGCGACCGGCCTGCGCACCGTCAGCGGTGGTCACCATGGTCACGGTGCCACCTTGTGCCGCACAGAACGCCGAGGCGGGATTGGGCAGCTGTGGAGCGTCGGCGTCGTCCCCTCCGCATCCGGCCGCCATCGTCAACACCACGGCCAGACCGATCCCCACCGGGCGGACGCGCCCCCCTCGAGCACCGAGCCGTTCAAGCAGATCGATGTGCACCGTCGGCCTTGTCGGCGCTGGCGGCCGCCTGCAGCAGGTCGCCGGCCCGCTCCACCAGTTGATGGGCCAGGTCCGAGAGGGCCCGGGATACCGCCAGTTCCTCACCCACCTGCGGCAGGCTGGGGTCAACGGGATTGCGGCGGGCCCGACCCCACCCACCGATCCGCTCAGCGCCGAGTTGCAGGATGGCCTTGGCCTCGGTTTGATCCTCGGTCTCCTCGAGGTCGATCTGTACAGTCCACACTCGGCTTTCACTTCCAGCTCGCATGAAGCCAATCAACGCGCCGGGTGCCCCCCGACACCAGGGTCGAGGGTCCCATCATCGGAGGTCTCCGTTGTCCTGCAGCAACTGTTGGAGCACCGCCAGGCCGACGTTGATCTTGTGGAGGAACGAACGCTCGTGGGACACCAGGTGGAAGCACGGGTGTTGGCTCCACAACAGGCGCAACCGTCGGTCGAGCTGCACCGCTTCCCGCTCCGACTCGGTGCGGTAGCGGTTACCGCCCTCGATCTCAAGCCCGCCCACCGCTGCGGTTTCGAAGAACATCACGGCGTCGTAACGACCCAACTCGGCGCTGATGGTGGTGCCCATGGCCACGAAGTAGTCATCGGGGTGGTCGGGCCAGTACGCCGCGCCGTCGATGGTCCCCCGGTCGCACAGCAGCACCCGGTCGGGGTAGTTGGCGGCCTGAATGTCCTCCACCCGTCAGCACGACGCGCAGTGGCCGTGCCGTTCCCGTCATTGCAGCCGCACGATCTCGTTGTGGGTCGGCGCCACCGCCACCCAGCCCAGTTGGTCATCGATGCGCTCGGCCAGGGCCAAAGCGGCGGCCTCCTCGCCATGGACCACAAAGGTGGTGTGCGGTGGGCGGGTGGCGCCGCGCAACCACCCCAGCAGCTCGTCGGAATCGGCATGAGCGGAGAACGAGTCGAGCTGGTGTACCTCCGCCCGTACCGGTACGTACTGCCCGGCCAGCTTGATCTGTCGGGCCCCGCTGGCAAGTTGGTGCCCCTTGGTGCCTTCGACCTGATAGCCGACCAGCACCACGCTGTTGCGACGATCCGGCAGCTGGTGAGCCAGGTGATGCACGACCCGACCGCCGCTCACCATCCCCGCAGCAGAGATGATGACACAAGGTTGGTGTGGTCGGTTCAACCGCTTCGAACCCTCCAGATCCTGCACCTCGGTGAGATGACGGGTCCCGAAGCCGTGGTCCAACCCGGCGTCGGGGCGCACATCGGGATCTCCCCGCTCGCCGGCTCGTCGATACGCGGCCAGCGAGGCCAGCGCCATCGGGCTGTCCACGAACACCGGCACCGGCGGCACCCGGCCCTCCCGCTCCAAGACGGCCAAGTGGTGCAGCAGCATCTCGGTGCGGTCAACCGCGAAGGCCGGGATCACCACCGATCCGCCCCGGGCCACCGTGCGCTCGATGACCTCCGCCAACAGGTTCAGGTCCAGCACCTCGGGCTGGTGCAGGCGGTCGCCGTAGGTGGATTCCACCACCAGGAAATCCGCTTCCAACCCCGTGGCGGCGAGCGTCCCCAGCGAGGTCGGGGGAATCAACAGGGGATGATCGGGCCGGCCCAGATCCCCGCTGAAGCAGACCACCGGTCCGCCGGCGAGGCGCAGTTGCACGATCGCTGAGCCCAGGATGTGCCCCGCCGGATCGAGACGGATGGTCATCCCTGGAGCGATCTCGGCGTCGGTGCTGAACGGCAACGGCTCCAGGTACTCCAGCGCCTCCCGGGCCTCCTCCTCGGTGTACAGCGGCAGTGGCGGGTTGTGGCGGGAGTAATTCTTGCGGGCCGCGAAGCTGGCTTCCTCCTCCTGCAGGTGACCGCTGTCGGGCAGGACGATCTGCACCAACTCCGTGGTGGCCGGTGTGGCGTACACCGGACCGCGGAACCCGTCACGCACCAACCGCGGGAGGTAGCCGCAATGATCCAGATGGGCGTGGGTCAACACGACGGCGTCGAGCTCCATGGGGTCAACCGGAGGCGCATCCCAGTTGCGGGCACGAAACTCACGCCGGCCCTGGAACAGTCCGCAGTCCACCAGGAGCGAGGCGCCGCGGTGGCGGACCAGGAACTTTGATCCCGTGACCGTGCGCGCTGCGCCGAGGAAACGGATGATGGGTCCCGAAGATGGGCGATGCTGGGTCACGATGCCACCATGGCCGCCAACCGGACGCCTTCCCCAGGGCCCAACGGCCACTGAGTTCGGGCCGGTTCGCCCTGCCTGCATGCGCAAAAGAACCCGTTGAATGAACCCAGGCGGAGTCCTCCACGTCCCAGACGATCTGGACCCCTCGACGGCGGTGGTGAGCTGCCATGACGGTCAACTCAACATCCGTATTCCTATGGGCGCCACCACCGGCAACGGTCGGTCCCCGGAAACCGCTGGCCCCACGTGACATCGAGAATGCGCGTTCAGGACGCTTCGATGGCGCTTGGCCGGCCGACGGATCGGTGTTGTCCATCTGCGGGGAGCTCGATGCCGCAAGCGGGAGCTTTCTCGAGGTGGCGGCTGCGTTCCTCATCGAACGTGGAGCCACGGCGGTGCGAATCGACATGACCAACATCACGTTTATGGACTGCGCCGGCTGGTGCGCCGTTGAACAACTGCAACGTGCGCTGTCATCTCGTGACATCCGCTCGACCGTGCTCAACATCTCACCAGCGGCGCAACGACTTCTCGACCTGGCCGGGCTGGCCTTGTCCTCACCGAAGCTCTGCGTCGCGGCTGCGGTACGCTTGCCGGCTTGAGACCGCCAGGCACGGCGCCATGACCTCCTCCTTCAGCATGCCCGATGGTCTTCGGCTGGCCCGTACCACGGCGGAATTCACCGATACCACCACGCCCGCCGGCCTGCGCCGTGCCCATCGGGTGGCTCCTGGCCTTTGGGGGCGGCTGCGGGTTTTGGAGGGCAGCGTCCGCTTCATCTTCGAGCACCCACCGGCAACGAGTCACGACCTTGTTGCCGGCGACACCTTCGACATCCCCCCCGACACCGCCCACCGGGTGGAACCGGGGCCGGGCTGCCGCTTCGTCGTCGAGTTCCACGAGCCCCAACCCGGCTGAGGGATCGACCCAACACGGCGGACACGACCGCCACGGTCAAACGCGGCCAGGTCACCACGGCGGCGCACCGACCGGAACCGGAGCACTCAGGGATCCGGTCCGGGCCGCTGTTCGGGTATTGAAGCGGAGCTCGGCGGCGATGGCCACACTGGTCACCGCGGCCCACATCCACCACAGCGAGATGAACCCGTCCTCGTTCAGCCACCCCAACGACGCCGCCGCCACCAGGTTCAAACCACCGAACCGTCTGATGTGCGCATGTTGGAGACCAACAGCGAACCACAGGTCGCCAGCACGTAGAACGCCGCCAACAGCGAACCCCACCACAGCTCGACGTGGTAAACGATGTGGCGACCCTCGATCCGAGCGCCGATCGGCGAGGACCCCAACAGGAAGTAAAAGAACACCAGCGCCACCGCCGTGCCCACCACGGTGAGCAAACTCAGATGAAGCCGTGTGGTGGCAGGCTCCGTGCCCGCCACCGCCGCCGGGACCAGGACCGGAATGAGGACCAGGGCGATCAACAGGTACACCCACAGTGCGGCGCTCCCGGCCCCGTCGGGAACCCGACCTTCGAGGTTCCACCACAGGGGTTCCACCACAGGATGGCGTCAACGAGCTGATGGACGGCCAGGGTCACCGGGATCCCCGCCAGCAGCAGCTGATCGTGGCGCCGCACGTGGCCAGCCCGTCGACAGCCACGACGCCGATGACCAGTCCGGCCATGAGGTCCACCTCGGCCGATAGGCACATCAGTGGGTCGTGCCGATCCCCTGCGGCCACGAGGTCATGACCTACCCGGTGTCCCCGGCGCCGGGCGGCGAGCGCCACCCATCATCGACAGGAAGAGCAACGCCATGCCGGCGGCGACCAGCGCCAACCCCACCGTGGCCGTGCGCCCGGTGTCGGTGCCCGTGGCCGGCAGGGCCTGCTGCGCCACCGCCGCCATCACGCTTTCCGCCGTGGTGGACACGGTGACCGGGGCGGCCGTTGTGCTCGGCGCAGCGGCGGCGGTGGTCACGCTCGCCGCGGTGGGCGCTGCTGCGGTCGTGGACGGAACGGGCACGCAATCGGGCACGGTGAGGCTCCTGGCGTTGATCAACAGCGCCGGGCCCTCATTGCCCCGCAGGGACGGGCTGTAGAAGCTGCCGCTGGGACCCACCACCGGAAGCGGCGCCCCCAAAATGGCGTCCAGCTGGAACTGGCAGCCGGCCGTGGGGGCCGGGACCGGCAGCTCCAACCGGTAACCGTCGACCCCCTTGACGCAATCCGGCGCCGTGGGACCGCACGAGGCCCACGCCGCCAGGTGCTGATCGACGGTCTGGTCAAAGGTCTCAGTGGGCGACGAGTACGCCGCCAGGGTGATCCGCATCGTGGGCGCTCCGGCGGTGTCGACACAGCCGGCGTCGAAACCGTCCCACATCATGACGATGGTGTCCCCGGCCCCGAGGTCGACCTCGACGAGCTCACCGTGCCAGCTGCTCGGGGAACCGGCCGATCCGGCAACGCCGAAGCGAGTTCCCTGCAACGCCGCCCATCCCTCGGGGCAGCCGTCCGGGAGGGGCTCGGGGAACGTGGCGAGATCGGCCGTCGGCCCGTTGGGGCCATCCTCCGCGGCCACCACGTTCGCACCCGATCCCATGAGCACGGCACCCACCAACGCCAGCAGCACCGCAACCGTTCGGACCAATCTTTCCCGCATGAGATTTGTCTCCTCGTTCGACACAGGGACCGCCCACCTGAGCATGCCGGTGCAACCGCGCCGTGACAAGGGCCACAAGCCCATGGAACAACCGACCAGTCGACCCCCGATCAGGGTCGAAGGTCCGTTGGCGGCCGGGAAGCGCGGCTCCGTTGGTTGGGAGCAATGCGAGCACGGTGATAGACCGAACCGGTGAACCGCTCGCCCTGGTGGCACCACGCTGTCGGTTACTCGCTGTACTTGCGCTCGTTCGCAGATTCCGATGGCGACGGCACCGGGGACCTACCGGGCGTGGTGAGCCGACTGGACCATCTGGAGTCTCTCGGCATCAACCTTCTCTGGCTGAGCCCGTTCTACCCTTCGCCGATGGTCGACGGCGGTTACGACGTGGCCGATTTCTGTGACGTGGATCCCCGGTTCGGAACCATGGAGAACCTCGATTCGCTCATTGCAGCGGCTCAACAACGGGGCATCCGGGTGGTCATCGATCTGGTCGGAAACCACACCAGCGTGCACCATCGCTGGTTCCGGGCGGCGCAGTCTGACACCAGGGTCCCGCACCGGGCGTATTACATCTGGGCCGACCCGGGTCCCGATGGTGGTCCACCGAACAACTGGGTGTCGTTCTTCGGTGGACCGGCCTGGACGCTCGACACCTCAAGCGGGCAGTATTACTTGCACCTGTTCCTTCCCGACCAGCCCGACCTGAACTGGAGAAACCCATCGGTACGGGCCGAGTTCGAGCGAATCATCCGGTTCTGGCTGAATCGTGGCGTGGACGGGTTCCGGGTCGACGCCGCCCAGTGCTTCGTGAAGGACGCGACCCTGCGGTCCAACCCCCGGATACGCCATTGGGATCCACGCGCTGCCACGGGAGGAGCAATGGGGCTGCTTCGAGCACCGATACGACATCGCGCAGCCGGAAACGCTCGACATCTTCCATGGTTGGCGCAACCTCTGCCGTCCACACGACGCGGTTCTCATCGGTGAGACCCACGTGCCCGATCCCATCCGATTCGCAGGGTTGCTCGACGGCGCCGGGCTCGATGCCGGGTTCTGGTTCGAACCACTTCGGGCGCCGTGGGACGCCGAGCAACTCTCCCAAGCGTTGCGGGCCCCCCTTGAGCAGCTGAACGATCCCCGGGTCATCTGCTGGACCTTGTCGAGCCTGGATGAGACCCGTGCCGCCACCCGGCTTGGTGGCGGTGATCTCGGACGGCATCGCGGCCTGACGCTGAACACCCTGTTGTTCTGCCTGCCGGGTCTGCCCTTCCTCTACCAGGGCGAGGAGTTGGGACTGGAGCAGGCGGTCCTGCCCCCGTGGCACCGGGCCGACCCGGTGGGGGCCACCGTGGGCCAGAGTCGGGACGGCTGTCGTACCCCGATGCCGTGGGAACGAGGGCCCAACTTCGGCTTCTCCACCGCCGCTGATACCTGGCTACCAACAGATGGGCGCCGCGACGCGGACACCGTGGCAGCCCAGCGTGGCAGACCCGGCAGCTGGCTGGAGCGCTACCGGGCCCTCATCGGCCTCCGCCGTGGTTTCGAGGAACTGCGCCACCATCACGTGGAGTTTCTCCGACCCGCCGCAGCGGGGCTGATCATCTTCCGTCGGGGTCCACTGACGGTGCTCGCCAACCTGGGCGACACCGCCGTGGCACTGCAGCAGCTGCAACCGGCGGTGCACGGGGTGGCGATCTATGACACCCGCGGCGAAGGCGCCCCCAGCGGCCAACCCCTGCGGCGCCCCGCCTCCAACCTGGTCCTGGCGCCGGCCCAGGCGCTGGTGGTGCAGGACCCGGCCCCCGCCAGCCCAACGACGGCGACATGAACATCCTGCTGGCGCCCTTTGCCCCAGCAGCGGCGCACCTGGTGGCGGACCGCGTCGCGCGAGGCGTTCTCGGCCACCCGTCACGGCGTCCTGGGGGTGGCGGCCGGTGCCACCTTTGGTCTCACCTACCAGCTGTTGGCCTCCCGGCAGGACGTTTCGGGGCGGGCGTTGCTCGAACAGGCCGAGGTCGTGTTGCTCGATGAGTACGTCGGCGTGGCCCCCACCGATCCGGCCAGCTTCCGCCATCAGCTGCTGGCCACCCTCGCCGGACCGGCCGGTATCCCACCCGCCCGGGTGCACTCCCTCGACGGGCTGGCATCGGACCCCGAGGCCGAATGTCGTCGTTTCGAGGAGCTGATCGTCGGTCTCGGCGGCGTCGATGTGCAGCTGTTGGGGCTGGGTCGCAACGGCCACATCGCCTTCAACGAGCCGGGCAGCGCCTTCGATAGCCGCACCCGCATGGTCGAGCTCACCGCCAGCACCCGGGCCGCCAACGCCGCCGCCTTCGGGCAAACCGGAGCCGTTCCCCCTCGGGCGCTGACCCAGGGCCTGGGCACCATCCTGGCCGCCCGCACCGCGATCCTGCTGGCCACCGGTTCGACCAAGGCACCGGCGCTGGCCGCCATGGTGGAGGGCCCGATCAGCGTGGCCGTCCCGGCAACGGCGCTGCGTCTCCACCCCGACGCCACCGTGGTGTGCGACCTCGACGCCGCCGCGAACTGTGCCACAACCTTCAAGGGCTAGACGTGGCCTGTCTCCGGTTCGGTCAGGGCCGTTGTTCAACCTGTTGCCGGCGGCACCGCTGGACGGGGGTCGGGTGTTGACCGCCCTGTTGTGGTTCCGCAGCGTCGGATCTGGCGCCCCTGCTGAGCCGGTTGGCGTTGCGGGGGGACGGTCCGACCCATGCCGTTCACCGTGCCCACCACCGCCGCCGGTCAGTACCAACCGGTATGGTAGTCGGGGGCGATGTCGGGGAGCACCACCCCGGCCAGGCTGAACGTGATGAGGGCCGTCATCAACCCGAGACTGCAGCTCATGCGGATCTCGATACCCTGCACCACGGCCAGCCTGATGGGCTTCATGATGGGCCGCATTCTCCTCCCCGGTGACCCGCTGGGGCAGGGGCGAAATACCGGTAGAGGCAGGACCACCGTCTCCCGCCCTGGGGACGTACCTCCCTACCCCGCCGTCCCGCCCCGATGCACGCTGGGCCAACCAGAGCGACGCGAGGAGACGACGCCATGACCGTGACCGAGAACACCCCGACCGGCAACAGCACCGATACCAATGCCGCCAGCGCCACAGGCACCAGCGCAGCGCCGGCGACCAGGTCCATCGACATCCGCAGCGACCACGAAGGCGGGCTGCGCCGGCTCATGGACTGGTTCGACATGCCGGACCTTTCCCGCTGGTTCGACCGTCGCCCGGCGCTTCGCGGCTCGCCGTTCGATGACAGCTGGATCAAGGTGGAGGAGTGCGTCGAGGGCGACCAGTTGACGATCAAGGCCGAGGTCCCCGGCATCGACCCCGAAAAAGACGCCGACGTTTCCATCTCCGGGGGCCGCTTGCGCCTCAAGGTCGAACGCCGCAGCACTGACCGATCCGAGACCGAAGGCGGCTTCCGCAGCGAGTTCCGCTACGGCTCGTTGTACCGGTCAATACCGGTACCGGAAGGTATTGACCCCGATCAGGTGAAGGCGGCGTACAAGGACGGGATCCTCACCGTCACCATGCCCCTCCCACCGGCGGCACAGACCAGCGGCCACAAGATCGCCATCAGCAGCTGACCTCCGTGCCCGCCGAACGGGCCGTTCCCCTCCCCCGGGAACGGCCCGTCTCCCTGATGGAAGGGTCGCCGTCCCCGATCTGGAAGGATCAGCGGTTCATGACCGAGGAACCGCTGGTGCTGTACTGCCGGGGGCTGCGACGCTGTTTCGGCCAACGGGTGGCGGTAGATGATCTGAGCTTCGACATCCGGCGCGGTGAGACCTACGGGTTGCTCGGACCGAACGGCTCGGGCAAGACCACCGCCATCTCCATGGTGGCCGGCATCCTGCGGGCTGACGCCGGCGAGGTGCGGATGAACGGCGCGGTGCTCACCCGGCGCTCGGGCCACCTCAAGGGACGCATCGGGCTGGTCCCGCAGGAGATCGCCCTGTTCGAGGATCTCACCGCAGTGGAGAATCTGCGGTTTTTCGGTCGATTGCAGGGCCTGCGGGGCCGCCAACTGCAGCGGCGCATTGACGCTGTGCTCGATGTGGTGGGTCTGGCCGAGCGGGGTGGGGACCGCATCGAGGACTACTCCGGGGGCATGAAGCGGCGAGCGAACATCGCGGTCGGCCTGCTGCATCAACCGGACCTGTTGATCCTCGATGAGCCGACGGTCGGGGTGGATCCACAGAGCCGCAACCAGACCCTGCGCAGCATCGAGGAGTTGGGTGGGCAGGGCCTGTCGGTGCTGTACACCACCCATTACATGGAAGAGGCGGAGCAGCTGTGCGACCGCATCGGCATCCTCGACGCCGGGCGCCTCATCGCCGAAGGGACCCGTCACGAGCTCGTCGCCGGCATCAATGAACATGAGGTCATCACCGTCTCGGCGCCCCCGACCTCGGACAACGGGCAGGCGTTGGCGGACTTCGCCGGACGCTGCGGCGAGATCGGTGGCGTGGTCGAGGCCACCGTGGCGCCAGACCGTGTCGAGATCCGCGTCGATGGGGCCGAAGCGGTGCTGGGTCACCTCGGTGCTGTTCGACGCGGCGTGGGGGGATCCGCTGGCCGTGGCGGCGTTGCTGGTGGCCACCGTCTGGGCGTTGGCCGGGGTGGCGACCTTCGTGTGCAGCCTGGCCCGCACCGAGCGTCAAGCGGACTCGGTGACCGCCGCCAGCGCCTTCGTGCTGGCCTTGTTGGGCGGGAACTTCGTGGGACCGAACCTGCCGCCGGTGCTGCGGACCTTGTCCCTGGCCACCCCCAACGGCTGGGCCTTGCGGGCCTTCGTTGATCTGAACACCGACGGCGCCGGTTTGACCGACATCGCCCCCACCCTCGCCGTACTCATCGGTATGGGCCTGGTGCTGGCAGTTCAGTGCCGACATGGGCAACAGCGGCGGGGGCGTGGCAGTGGAGACGGTGGATGTGACCGGCCCGGCCCGTGACATCGGCCGGTTTTCCCGCACCGCGCCCCAGAACCTGGTGCTGTTCACGTTCATAACCGCCCTCACCTCCTCCGTGGTGCTGATCAAGGCCCGTCGCAACGGGGTGCTGCGCCGGGCCCTGGCCTGCCGTAGCGGGCTCGGCACGCAACTGGCGGGGTTGGGGCTGGGCTGGTTCAGCATCTGCCTGGTGCAGGGGCTGGTCATCGTGGGCGTCGGCGGGCTGTTCTTCGGTGTGCACTGGGGTGATCCGCTGGGCGCCGCCGGGCTGCTGATCGTCTTCTCGCTGGTCGGTTGCGGAGCCGGGCTGTTGGTGGGGGCGCTGGGCAGCAACGAGGATCGCGTCAGCGCCATCACCCCCATTGTCGGCATCGTGAGTGGCGCGCTCGGAGGTTGCATGGTGCCCCTCGAGGTGTTCCCGGAGGGGATGAGGACCGTGGCCCGGTTCACCCCGCACTTCTGGGCCCTGCGTGGGTGGGAGCGGCTGGTGCTCAAGCGGGCCGACGCCGGCGACGTGGCCGGGTCCGTGGCCGTGCTCGGCGCCTACGCCGTGGCCTTGCTGGTGTTGTCCACGGTCGCCTTGCGCTCGGCGTTGCTGCGGGGATCGTGAGCGTTGGCGTCCACCCGAGGGACCGTCGGGTCTGGCCTGGCCGACCAACGGCCCTGGGTCGGGCCGGCCCGGACCGGCAGAATGGACCGGTGGCCCCCCCCAACCCCTCAGGCGCCCCTGCACCATCCGCCGCGGCGTCGGTGGTGCCGTGCCCCGCGTGTGGAACCCGCAACCGGGTCCCATCCCACAGTGCAGGGCGCCCCCGCTGCCCGCGCTGCCAGGCGGCGCTGCCGTGGGTGACCGTCGCCGGCGATGAGAGCTTCGACACCGTGGTCGGTGCCGCGGCGTTGCCGGTGCTGGTGGACTTCTGGGCCACGTGGTGTGGACCATGCCGCATGGTATCGCCCGTGGTCGAGCGGGCCGCGGTCCGATACGCCGGCAGGCTCAAGGTGGTCAAGGTCGACATCGACCGGGCCCCGGGACTGGCCCGCCGCTTCGGCATCCAGTCCGTTCCCACGCTGGCGCTGTTCGAGCGCGGGCGACCGGTGCAGCACGGCCGGCGCTCGGGGGCGTTGAGTGAAGCGGCGTTGGGGCAGTGGCTCGACGGGTTGCTCAGCGGGTGACGGTGGCGGCTGTCGGCTGAGGGAGACCGGCACCCGCGGCGTCAGGCGACCGATGCCCCCCGGGGAAGGGTCCAACGGCCCTCATCGGGGGCCCATCGCTCAACGAGAATCCCGAGATGACCACCACCGTTGCGTCCAAGCCCCGCAGCGGTGGCCGGGTGTTGGCGGTGTTGGGCGCGGTGGTGGTGGCGAGTTTGATCATCGGGTGGGCGGTTTCGGAGAGCCGCTCCTCCCGCTCCTACGAGCCGGGCACACCCGAAGCGGTGGTCCAGGAGTACGTCGGCCACGTGCTCGCCGGCCGGATGTCCGAAGCCCTCTTGCTCCTCAAGAACCCGGGTCTCTGTCAATGGTCCTTCGCCGGGGTCCACGTCCCGGACGGCCTGCGCGCCGACCTCATCAGCTCAACGGTGTCCGAGTCCGGCGACTTCGCCTACGTGGGCCTTCGCTTCGAACAGGACAACGACGGGCTCCTCGACCCTGGCGACAACAGCTGGCAGGTGACCTTCGCCCTGGAACGAACCGAGGTCGGATGGAGATTGATCTCACCCACGTGGCCGGCTCCCATCTGTGGAATGCCCGGCTGAGGGCGCCCAAGCCCGAAGGAACGCCATGATCCCGGCAATGCTGCTCTCACTCGTTGTGCAACTGGGCGTTATCGCCACCATTGTGTGGCTGGTGGCCCGTGCGGTCACCAGCCACAGGCGGGCCGCGCCGACCACGACTGTTGACACCGCTGCGGCCGTGCGCCGCTTGGTGTTGTACGCGCTGTTGTTGGCGACGGTCATCATCACCACCATCGGCGCCGCCGGTCTGGCCGGGGAGGCGGTTCGGGATGTCGGTTTCGCCGGTCGCTCGACCGCCACCATGGCCCGAAGCCTGGCGTTTGTTCTGGTAGCGGCGCCGGCATGGGTGCTGCTGGTGCGCTTCGGTTTGCATCGGTTGAGCGGGGCCGGCTCTCCCGCTGGTGTAGACGCCCCCGAAGCGGTACAAGAGCGGCGCTCGGCGGGGTGGTTCCTCTACATCAACGTGACCCTGGCCGTCAGCCTGATCGTTTCGATGGTCTTCGCCCAGTGGGTCCTGTCCGGCTTGCTCGGCCATGAAACCGTCCAAGCCCAACACGTCAGCACGCTTCTCATCTGGGGTGCGGTGTGGGCCCTGCACTGGTTCTGGCTGCAGGCGCGATTCCCGCCCGCCGACCAACTCCAACTGGCGGTGGGCAGCGCCGCCGGACTGATTACGTCCGCCATCGGCCTGGTCGCGGTGGTCACGGAGGCGATCGAGCGTCTCCTGCCCGATCTGAGAGCTGATGCGTTCACCGAGCCGACCTCACCACTGGCGGAGGGGTTCGCCACGTTGGCGGTGGGCGCCGTGGTCTGGGTCTGGCACTGGCAACTGCGCTACCGCCGCAGCGAGCCCGACACACTGTGGCAGGTCGTGGTCCGCTTGCTCGGACGTCTCGGCGGCCTGGCCATGGCGACCGGTGCCGGCGCCACCGCCGGGTACCGCGCCCTGGTGTGGTTTCTCGGCGATCCCGCGGCGTCGGAAGCCTCCCGCCACTTCGACGCGCTGCCCGGGTCCTTGTCGATACTGATCGTCGGTGTGCTCATCTGGTGGTACCACGTGGAGATCTGCAACGACGGGGCGGCCACCGCGGACACCGAACGGCTGGAACCACAGCGGATCTTCGAGTACCTGACCGCGGCCGCCGGCCTCGGTGCCGCCGTGGCCGGGGTGACCCTGGCGGTGGTGGGGCTGATCGAAGCGCTCACGCCGGCGCCGCTGGTGGGCGGGGACACGGTGGTGAACCGGATGTTGGCGTCGGTGACGGTCTTGGCGGTGGGCCTGCCGGTGTGGCTGGTTCACTGGACCCGGGTGGGTCGGGTGACCTCGGCATCGAACCTCAGCGTCAGCCTGGCCGAGCGTCGCTCCATCTCGCGCCGGGTCTACCTGGTGGGCCTGTTCGGGATCGGCGGGATCGTGACGCTTGTCAGCCTCCTCATCATGCTGACCGGTATCTTCGAGGATCTGCTGGACGATACGTTCAGCTCAAGCTCGATCCGGGGCCAACGGGTACCGCTCGGTCTGATCGTGGCCATCGCCGGCAGTGCCTGGTATCACTTCGTGGTCTTCCGCAACGACCGCCGGCTGATGGAAGCGGCGGCCCCACCTCCTCCCCCGCTGCCAGCGCCTTCACCCGGTCCGCTGGCGAGACCCCATCATGTGGTCTTGGTCTCCGCTGACACCAACGGGCTGGCCCGCCAGGTGGCGATGGCGACGGGTGCCGAGGTGACCCATTGGCACCGCAGCGACCTGACCGCCCCCACGCCGGTCGATGTCCCCGCCCTGGCCGCTCGCATCGCCGCCGCGGATCATGACCACCTCTTGGTGTTGATCGACGAGGCCGGCACCACGCTGGTGCCCTTTGACGAAGCGACACGCTAGCCCCAAAGCGGCCTGTGCCAACCATGCGTCTGCTGATCGTTGAGGACGATCCCGCCATCGCGGCGTCCCTCACCGAGGGCCTGCAGCGTCACGGGTTCACGGTCGAACAGACCGCATCGGGCAACGACGCCGTGAGCCGCGGCGCCGAGTTCGACGTGGTCCTGCTGGATCTGGGACTACCCGACCTCGACGGCAAAGAGGTATGCCGGCGGATCCGCGAGCAGACCTCGGTTCCGATCATCGTGATCACGGCGCGGGGCGATGAGATCGACCGGGTACTGCTGTTGGAACTGGGCGCCGATGACTACCTGGTGAAGCCCTTCGGTTTCCGTGAACTCGTGGCCCGCATCGGCGCCGTCACCCGACGGGCGATCCCCTCTTGCCCGCCCCTCGAACCGTGCAGGATCTCGGCGGGTTGCGCATCGACCGCGACGCCCGCCGGGTGCACGTCGCCGGCGAAGAAATCGAGCTGACGCCCAAGGAATACGAGCTTCTCGCTCTCCTGGCGGAGCGGCCCGGCGCGGTGCGAACCCGAGAGGACATCATCGATCAGGTGTGGGATCCGCACTGGTTCGGCCCCACCAAGACGCTCGACGTGCACGTATCGGCGCTGCGTCGAAAGCTCGGCCATCCCCAATGGATCTCGACGATCCGGGGGGTCGGTTACCGCTTCGAGATACCGCAATGAGGCGGCGCCTGTTGTTGAGCTACCTCACCGTGACCGTGATCACCTTGATGGCGTTGATGTACCCGCTCGGCCGAACCTTCGCCGCCCGGGAGCGGGACCGATTGCTGCGCGACATCGAGCACGACGCGGTTGTCGTCGGCGGATTGGCCGAGGACTCCCTCGAGCGGGGATCCCGTCCGGCCATCGATGCGCTGCTCGCCGCCTACGCCGAGGACCCCGGTGGTCGCATCGTGGTGGTCGACAGCACCGGCCGCAGCGTCGGGGACTCCTCGGCGCCGGGCACCACCGGCGCTGATTTCACCAACCGGCCCGAGATCGCGTCGGCATTGCAGGGCCAACGGTCCGAGGGCATGCGCCGATCCGACACCCTCGGGATCGATCTGCTCTTCGTTGCGGTGCCGGTTGCGTCGGGCGGGGTCGTGCACGGCGCGGTGCGGATCACCTATCCTAGCTCTGCCGTCGATGCTCGCGTGCGCAACATGTGGATCGGTCTCGGCATGCTGGCCTTCGTCGTGCTGGCGGTGGTGTCGGCAATAGCATTTGTCCTCGCTCGAATGGTGACCCGCCCCGTGGACCGCCTCAAGGCTGCCGCCCGGGGGCTTGCGGCCGGGGACCTTCACGCCCGGGCGCCCACCGATGCCGGAGCCCCGGAACTGCGGGAGCTCGCCACCATCTTCAACCACACCGCGGCGCGGCTCGAGGACCTGGTCGCCGCCCAAAAGGCCTTCGTTGCTGATGCGTCACATCAACTCCGCACGCCGCTGTCCGCGTTGCGCCTCCAGCTCGAGAACATCGAGTCGGCCGCGCCCACCGCGCTCCAACCGGCGGTTGCGGGGGCACGCGCCGAGACCGCCCGCCTGGCGCGCATCAGCGAAGCGCTGCTGGCATTAACCCGGGCCGGCTCGGAGGTGGCGGCGTGGGAGTCCGTGGACGTGGTGGCAGTGGTGCGACGCCAGGCCGACATCTGGGCACCGGTGGCCTCGAGCGCAGGAGTGAGCGTGCAGGTGACCGCACCCACAAAGGGGTGGACCCACGCCCCCGCTGGGGCCCTCGAACAGATGCTCGACAACCTTCTCGAGAACGCGCTCGACGCCGCCCCCGAGAACTCAACGTTGCAGATCGTCGTCACCTCCAACCCGGTGCACACCACCGTGCACGTCATCGATGAAGGTCCGGGATTGACCGACGAGCAACGATCCCGCGCCTTCGATCGGTTCTGGCGTGGGCCCAACGCCACCCCCGGCGGAACGGGACTGGGACTGGCAATCGTCGCCGAGCTGGCGGCGCGCAGCCACGGGCACGTCACGCTGCGGCCCAACTCGCCGACAGGCATCGACGCCACGGTCACGTTGCCCACGGCGCGTACCTCGTAAGCGCCGTAGGGCCGATCGGCTCGCAAGCTTTACCCGGCGCTAACCCCACGCGCAGCAGCCGCTGACACGCCCAATTGCACCATGAAGCCCTCACCTGCGAACCGGGAGTTCACCATGGACCGCAAGAAGGCGCTCCTCACATCAACGATCGTCGCCGCCACCGTGATGGTCGGAGCCGTCGCCTTCGCCGCCTCGAGCGATCTGACCGACAGCCCTCGCGACAACGTCGGGAAGCTTCAGCCCGCCGTCACTGCGCCGGCCCTCACCATCGTCGTGGACCCCACCACCGGCGCCGCCGCCGTCTCATCAACGACAGCGGTCCCAGCCGCGCTGGCGACATCGACGAACGGTCAACACGAAGGCCAGGAGCACCACGAAGACGAGGAGGAGGTGGAGGAAAGCGATGACTGACGACGAGCGCGCCGCACGCATCGCCGCCCTATCCGCACGCCGAACGTTGTCGGAGACACCCAACCAGTCCGGCTCTGACGGCTCCCCGCGCCGAAACCAGCGTGGCCACGCCGCAGTCGGCGGCCGTGTACTCGCTCTCGGCCTCAGCGCTGCGGCGGCTGTTGTGTTGACAGCGGCCATGGCGAATGGCACGCCACCGGCGGAGGTCACGTCGGCGGTTCCCGACGCGCCCGCTCCGATCGTGGTGCGCGTCGTGCTCGCCGACGGGGGGGTCAGCGAAACGAACCTTCTCGCGGCGCCCGTGGTGTCCGCTGCCCCCTCCACTATGACCGCCGACGCAACCTCCCGTGCCAGCTGAGCTCCGCTTCCCCGCCATGGGCACTGAAGCCCGCATCATCGTCTGCGGTGGCCCTGACCATTTGACCGAACAGGCCCGCAGTCGCATCGTCGCCCTCGAGTCCCGCTGGAGCCGCTTCGACCCCTCCAGCGAGATCTCGGGACTCAACCGTCAATCCCTCCACGGTCCGTCCCATGAACGAGGGACCATCGTGTCCACCGACACCTATCGGCTGGTCGAGACCGCAGTGGCGGCGTGGCATCGGACTGCGGGCCGCTACGACCCGACCGTGCTCGCGGCGCTGCAAGCCAACGGCTATGACCGGACCTTTGATGCGATCGAGCCTTTCGTTTCGGTAACCGCGGGCGGAGGGGGTGCACCCGGCTGTGGCAGGATCATCTTGGATCCCGGCCGGCGAGCCATCGTGCTGCCCCGGGGGGTCGGCATCGATCCCGGCGGCATCGGCAAAGGACTGGCCGCCGACCTGGTTGCCAACGAACTTCTCGTTGGCGGCGCGGTGGGCGCGCTGGTGGACATCGGTGGTGATATCCGGGTCGTCGGCCACGGCCCCCATGACGGCAAATGGATCGTCGACGTTGCCGATCCGTACAACGAGCATGACCCCGTGCTCCACCTCGCCCTCACCGACGGCGCCGTCGCCTCGAGCAGCACACGACGACGACGCTGGGCCACCACCGACGGCGAACGTCATCACCTCATCGATCCCGTCACCGGCAGACCACTGACCACCCCCCTTGTCGCAGCCACGGTGATCGCCTCTCACGCCTGGTGGGCCGAGGCCCTCACCAAGGCCATCCTCGTGGCCGGCGACCTCACGCCCGTTGCCGACGCGTCTGCGATCGCCTTTGACATGTGCGGGAAGCGAACGTGCACCCATGACCTGGCGGTGCTCGCGCCATGAACCCCAAGTTGTGGTGGTACATCACCCGTTCCACCGGCATCGTGGCGTGGGTCCTCATCGCTGCTGCGGTCATCTGGGGGCTGTTGGTGACCACCAGGCTGCTGAACGGCCGCCCCGCACCAAGGTGGTTGCTGGACCTTCATCGCTTCCTCGGCACGCTTGCCGTGGCCTTCACCATCATCCACCTCGGCGGGCTCCTCGCCGATAGCTACACCAGCTTTGGCGTTTCGGATCTCCTGGTGCCGTTGGCCAGTGACTGGAAACCGCTGCCGGTGGCGTTGGGGGTGGTGGCGCTCTATCTGCTGGCGGCGGTGGAGGTCACCTCGCTCACCATGCGCCACATCCCACGGGCGTGGTGGCAATGGATCCATCGCAGCAGCTTCGGCTCCTTCTGGCTCGCCACCATCCACGGCATCACCGCCGGCACCGATCACGCCAACCCGGTGCTGAGGCTCACCTACCTCGCAACCGCTGGCGCAGTGATCTTCCTCACCGTGTTCCGAGTGCTGGCAGACCGGGGAACCCGAACCCGGCCCCTGATCGGCGGCGCCACCATCCCACCGCGGTAGACCGTCAGCTCGATGCACCCGTCAGCTCGATGCACCCGTCAGCCGGCGGCCCGTCGCCGAGCCTTCCAGGCGGCGTCCGCCAACAGCACGGCCGGGACCGCGCCCGCGGCAACCAACGCGGCCCAAAGACCGGGCGGGGCGTGACCCAAGGTGTCCGCTACCGGACCGATGAACAAAAAGCCCAATAGCGCCAACGCTTCCACGACCACCGCCATCACCAGCAGCCGATTTGATCCCCATCCCAAACGGCCCGGGGTGATGCTGGAGGATCGACAGGCGAAGGCGTTGGCCATCTGGCCCACGACCACCGCGCTGAAAGCGGCTCCTGAGGCCGCCGCCACCCCGGCGGCCCCTGGCAGGGGCCCGCCGGGCCGCCACCCAGCCACCCAGAGACCGGTCCCGAACGCGGCCATTTCCACCAGGGCTTCGGTGGGACCCAGCAGCCCGAACGCCCGACGCAGCACACGACCATCGATCAGGTTGGCCCGCCATGGTGGGCGTTGCAGCACGTCGGCCGCGGGTGCTTCGGCCCCGAGCGCCAATGCCGGCAGCAGGTCGGTACCGATGTCGAGGCAGAGCACCTGCAGCACGCCGATGGCCAACGGGAATCGCCCTCCCGATAGAGCCCACACCACGAACGGCGTGAGCTCGGCCACATTGTCAGTGAGGTGATAGGTAAGGAATCGGCGCAGATTGGCGAAGGTGGCCCTGCCCTCGGCGATGGCAGCCACGATGGTGGAGAAGTTGTCGTCGAGCAGCACCAGATCAGCCGCCTCCCGGGCGACGTCGGTGCCCGAGCGGCCCATGGCCACCCCGATATCGGCCGCGTGCAACGCCGGCGCGTCATTGACCCCGTCACCGGTCATCGCCACCACATGGCCCCGGGACTGCAGGGCCCGAGCGATGCGAACCTTGTCCAACGGTGTCACCCGGGCAACCACCAGGCCATCCCGATCCACCAGTGCCGCCAGGAGCTGCTCGTCAGCGGGGAGCTCGGCGCCGATGAGGACCATGGACGCCAGCGGCACCGGCAACCCCGACCACACTGCTGTCCCCGAGATCCCCGAGATCCCCGAGATGCGCGAAGCCACCGATAGAACGGCCGGGTCTGGGGCGGGCAGCGGATCGGCGGCGGCGGTCAACCCGACTTCCCGGGCAATGGCGGCCGCGGTGGCCGGGTGATCACCGGTGATCATCGCCACCCGAATGCCCGCAGCCCGGCACGCCGCCACCGCCGCCGCCGCCTCGGGACGAGGAGGGTCCTCCAAGCCCAGGATGCCCATCAGGACCAGCGAGCGCTCGGCCTCCTCCGCCGAAACCGGCATCGGCTCGTTCGGCGTCCGAACCCGCTGTGCCACCGCGAGGGTACGCAACCCCGCCGCGGCGAACCGTTCCACTGCTTGATGCGCCGCCGCCAGCAACGATGGGTCCATATCCGAGCCGACGAGTTGCAGCACCGAGTCCGGGGCTCCCTTCACCACCACCGCGTCGGCGGTGATCACAGCCATACGGCGCCGTTGGGCATCGAAGGGAAAGCGCGCCAGTACCCCGGCGCGGTCATCTAGCACGGAGGAAGCGTCCAACCGGCGCGCCGCCACGTCGATGGCGACCTCCATCGGGTCGCCCTGGGCGGCCCAGCGATCCTGCCGCCACACCAGCTGACCGTTCGAGCACAGCCGACCCGCCTCCAGCGCCACCCGCGCCGCCGTTGTGGCCTCTGCATCCCCCTCAGCCATACCGCTTGGTTCGTAGCCGTTGCCGCTGAGGGATACCGAACCCCGAGCGGTCCACACGGCGACCACCGACATCTGGTTGAGGGTGAGCGTTCCGGTCTTATCGGTACAGATGAACGTGGTGGATCCCAGGGTGGCCACCGATTCCAGGGAGCGCACCAAGGCTTGGCGTTGTGCCATGCGCTGAGCCCCGCGTGCCAGAGACAGTGTCACCGTCGGCAACAGCCCCTCGGGCACCAACGCCACGGTCACCCCCACCGCGAACAAGAACCCATCAGACGGTGGCGTACCCAGCAGCACAGCCAGGAAGAAGAACCCAACACCCACCCCGAGGGCGATCTTGGCGACGGTCCGTACCACCCGCTCCAGTTGGCGGGCCAGGGGTGTGGCGAGGTGGTTGCCAGCGCCGTCCTCGGAGCTGGTGGCCAGCCGGGCGATCTGCGCCAGCCGGGTGCGGTCACCGGTGGCCACGACCGATGCCACGGCCTGGCCCTGGGTCACGAAGGTGCCCGCCCACAAGGGATCGCCAACGCCCACCGCTTCAGGCACGCTCTCCCCGGTGAGCGTCGACGTGTCGACCTTCAGCGCGTCAGCTCGGGAGAGCACCAGATCCGCCGCCACCTGATCACCATCGGTCAGCTCCACCACGTCACCGGTGACCAACTCGGCGGCGTCGAGTTGGGTGAGCACGCCGTCGCGCCACACCGTGACCCGGCGGGGCAGGAGATCCCGCAGCCGATCAGCGGCCCGTTCGGCGTGATGCTGCTGCACGAAGGCAAAAACACCGTTGACCAACACCACCGCGCCGATCGCCACCGCCAGCTGCGGCATGCGGGCGATGAAGGCCAGCACCGCCGCCACCCACAGCATGGCGGCGAAGAAGTGCGTGAACTGCGCTCCCAGCCGCCGCCACCACGGGGCCCGGGCCACAACCGGCAACCGGTTGGGACCATCTCGCGCCAAGGCGGCCTGCGCCGCGCCGCTGGAGAGGCCCGGGGCTGGTGGCATCATCACTGAAGACGTGGCAGCAGCGCCTTCAGTACGTCCTCTTCGTGACGGAGCTCGCGCCGCATGCCCGGGTTGTCCGTAGCGGAGATCTCCATGCGCAGGTCCGACACGTACACCTCGAGGATGTGAGCCAGCAACGCCCGCTCCTCCGCAGAAAGCTCGAGGGCGGACGGAGCCTGCGCCGATGGATCAGCCCCGGTGCCGGCACCGGCGGTTTCGCCTGCTCTGCCCCCGGCAGTATCCGAAGTCGGGCCCACCTCGACCACGACGCGTCGACGGTAGGCGAAAATCCGCTCGTTGGGAACGCTCATGACCGGATCCTGGCCCCTTCGGTGACGCTCGTTCAGGTCCATTCGGCCCTGGCGCAGGGGCCGCTCGGCTCTGCCTGCTCAACCGCAGCGTTTCTACGGTTCGAGGGTGAGCACCACCTCCCCCGACGCCGAGTTCTGGGAACACGCCCGCCGCCAGCTGGCCGGCCTGGCAGGGGGCGGTGTGAACATCGCCCACGAGACGGTAACCCGCCATGCGAGCGATGCCGCGCGAGCCGACCATCCGGCACTGGTGTTTGCTCGACGCGACGGTTCCACGCAGATCTGGACCTACGCCGAACTGGACCGCCGGTCGAACCAGGCGGCACACGCCTTGGCCCGGCTGGGTGTGGGTCGCGGGGACAGGATCTTCACAGCGCTGGGTCGGGTGCCGGAGCTGTATCAGATCGCCATCGCCACCTGGAAACTCGGGGCCGTGTTCTGTCCCATGTTCGCCGCCTTCGGCCCCGAACCACTGCACCAACGCCTGACCATCGGGAAGGGGAGGGTACTGATCACCACCGCCGCCATCAACCACAGCCGCATCGAACCACAGCGCGCCGGTCTTCCCGACCTTCTTCACGTGCTGTGCATCGATGCGGCGGACGGTGCTGGAGCACTTGACCTTCATGCGCTGTGCGACCATGCGGCAACCGAACCCGTGATGGCCCCCACCAGACCGTCCGATCCCGCCATCATCCACTTCACCTCGGGCACCACCGGGACCCCCAAAGGCGCCCTGCACGTGCACGAAGCCGTGGTCGCCCATCGGGCCACGGCCGTCACCGCACTGGGGCTGCGGCCCGACGATGTGGTGTGGTGCACGGCCGATCCCGGCTGGGTGACCGGCACGTCCTACGGCATCATCGCCCCCTTGGCGCTGGGGACCACCATGGTGGTGGACGAGGGCGAGTTCGACGCCGAGCGATGGTATGAGCTGCTCATCCGCGAGCGGGTCAACGTGTGGTACACCGCTCCCACCGCCATCCGCATGCTCATGCGCGTCGGCACCGAGGTGGCCCGATCCCATACCGTCAAGTCTGGTACCGACCAGTCTGGTCGGTTCCCTGATCTCCGGTTCATCGCCTCGGTCGGCGAGCCGCTAGCGGCCAGTGCGGTGCAGTGGGGGGTCGAAGCCCTGGGCCAACCCATTCACGACAACTGGTGGCAGACCGAAACCGGCGGGATCATGGTCGCCAACGGTCCCGATGAGGACGTGGTGCCGGGATCCATGGGCCGGCCCCTCCCCGGCGTGACGGCCGCGGTGCTGGCGGTGGACGATGAGGGCAGGCTCCGCTTCGATGACGGGGGGGCCGTGATCGAGCTTGGGCCGGGCGAGCCGGGCATGCTGGCGTTGCGCCCGGGCTGGCCATCGCAGTTCCGGGCCTACCTCGACCAACCCGAGCGCTATGCCGCCTCCTTCAGCCCCGACGGCCGGTGGTACCTGTCGGGTGACCTGGTCAGCTGGGACCAGAGCGGGCACCTGTTCTTCGTGGGCCGCTCCGATGATGTGATCAAGTCCGCCGGTCACCTGATCGGTCCCTTCGAGGTGGAACAGGTGCTGGTGGCCCATCCCAAGGTCAGCGCCGCCGGGGTGTTCGGCAAGCCCGACGCGCTGGCCGGGGCCATCGTCAAGGCGGTGGTGGTCCCCAAGCCGGGCATCGTCGCCGACGACGCGCTGCGACGCGAGCTCATGGCCCACGCCCGACGTCGGCTGGGACCGGCGGTGGCGCCACGCGAGATCGCCTTCGCCGACTCGTTGCCCCAAACCCGGAGCGGGAAGATCCTGCGCCGGGTGCTGAAGGCCAGGGAACTCGGATTGCCCGAAGGCGATCTGTCGACGCTGGAACCGGCACCGGCACCGGCACCGGCTGCGGCGCCCTCGGTGGTGGGGGTGGACACGCCGTGAGCGCCACCGGGTCCACCATGACCGATCTCGACCGTCTGCGTCTGATGATGTTCATCCGGCGCTTCGAGGAGCGTTGCGCGCAGCTGTACGCGGCAGAGAAGATTCGTGGTTTCCTGCACCTCTACGTGGGTGAGGAGGCGGTGGCGGCCGGCGTGATGGCGGCGTTGGCCGACCAGGACGTCTTGGTTTCCACCTACCGGGAGCACGGCCACGCGCTGGCCCGGGGCATACCGGCCCGCAAGGTCATGGCCGAGATGTTCGGCAAGGCGGCGGGTTGCAGCCGGGGCCGGGGCGGTTCCATGCACCTGTTCGACGTGGCGCGGGGCTTCTACGGCGGCAACGCCATCGTCGGGGGCGGATTGCCGTTGGCGGCGGGCCTGGCCATGAACGAGCTGCCCTTCGCCCGGGCCGCCCTCCAGGCCGCTGAAGCACGCATCGTGGTGTGCTTCTTCGGCGAGGGGGCGGTGGCCGAGGGCGAGTTCCACGAGACCATGAACCTGGCCGCGCTGTGGCACCTACCCGTGCTGTTCTGTTGCGAGAACAACCTCTACGCCATGGGCACCGCCCTTTCCCGGGCCGAGGCCGCCACCGACCTGGCGCTGCGGGCCGGCTCCTACGGCATGGCCTCGTGGGCGGTGGACGGCATGGACGTGGAAGCGGTGACGGCCGCGGCCACCCGGGCGGTGGCGGTCGTGCGCGGCGGCGGCCCGGCGTTCCTCGAGCTGCGCACCTACCGGTTCCGGGCCCATTCCATGTACGACCCGGAGCGCTACCGCACCAAGGCCGAGGTTGCCCCCTGGCGCGAGCGTGACCCCATCCCCGCCGAGATCAAGCGGCTGGCGCTCGACGAGGACACGGTGGCAGCCATGGAAGCGGAAATCGACGCCGAGTTGGACGACGCCGTGGCCTTCGCCGAGAACGCCGAGATCGAGCCGGTCGAGGATCTCTACCGCTGGGTGCTGGCGTAGGTGTCGGCGAACATGGTGGCGGCGAACATGGTGGCGGCGAACATGACGGCGGCGAACATGATGGCTGCGAATCCGGACAAGGGGCCCACCATCGAGCTGCAGGGCGTTTCCAAACGCTACCGCCTCGGGGACACCACCGTCACCGCGCTGGCCGAGGTCGATCTGAGTGTCACGCCCGGCGAGTTCGTGGTGATCCTGGGCCCCTCGGGCTGCGGCAAGACCACGTTGCTCAACCTGCTCGGCGCGCTCGACACCCCGACGGAGGGCCGGGTGCTGATCGGCGACGCCGACGTTGGCCGGGCGTCCAACCGGGAGCGCTTCGCCATCCGTCGCCATTGGGTCAGCTTCGTGTTCCAGAGCTTCAACCTCTTCTCCGGGCTCACCGCGCTCGAGAACGTTCGCTTCGGCGCCGACGTGGCCGGACGCACCCGGACCGATGGGCGTCACCGACCCAACCGGCGCAGTCCCGTTGAGATCCTGGAGCAGGTGGGGTTGGGCGAGCGACTGTCGCACTTCCCCCACGAACTGTCCGGCGGTGAACAGCAGCGGGTGGCCATCGCCCGGGCACTGGCCACCGGCAACCCCATCCTGCTGGCCGACGAACCCACCGGCGAGCTCGATTTCCACACCGGTGTTCAGATCCTTCAGCTGCTGCACGACGAGGCCGAGGCCGGCACCACCGTTCTCATCGTGACCCACAACCGGGAGATAGCCCGGATCTCACACCGCATCATCGAGTTGTCCAGTGGCCGCATCGTGAGCGACGGACCACCGCCGAACGGTCCCGCCGACGTCGCTGATCTCCGTTGGTGACTGGCCCGATGATGCCGTTCCTGCGTTGGTTCCTCCTGCAGGGTCGCCGGGATCTGCGGGCCCGCTGGTTGCCGGTGGGCGCCATCGCCCTGGTCATCGGCCTGGGCAGCGGGGTCTACGCCGGACTCGGCAGCACCGCGGTCTGGCGTCGGCTCTCCAACGACGCCAGCTTCAGCCATCTGGCGCTGCACGACATACGGGCCCGAATGGCGGCGGATTCCTACGTCGAGGAGGGCCACCTGCGCGGCGCGGTCGAGCGCATGGACCATCCCGAGTGGGTGCGGCGCGCCGAGGAACGGCTGGTGATGCCCACGCAATTCGAGGCGTCGGGCCCCAACGGGACGATCCTGGTGGCCGGTGAGCTGCACGGCATCACGGTGAACGGCACCATCAATCGGCTCCATGCCCAAACTGGTCGCTCACTGCGAAGCGGCGACAACGGCGCGCCGATCGCGGTGCTCGAGCACAACGTCGCCAAGGCCACCAAGCTCGCCGACGCCGGCACCCTGCGACTGGCCAACGGAGCGGCGCTGGATTGGGTGGGCCAGGTGCTGCAACCGGAGTGGTTCGTGGCCACGGACCCCAACGCCGGCTACATCGGTGGCGCCAGCTACCAGGTGGTGTTCGCGTCGTTGCCAACCACGCAACGACTGAGCGACCGGGCGGGCCTGGTGAACGATCTGGTGGTGGCGCTGCAACCGGGGGTGGACCGGGCCGCCGCCGCCGCCGAGTTGGAGGACGCGCTCCTTGGGTTGGATCCCCCAGTGGCGTCAATGGTCACCCAACAGGACGAGGTGCCGGCGTATCGGTTGCTCTATCAGGACATCGAGGGAGACCAGAAGGTATGGCGGGCGGTGTCCATCATCGTGCTGGCCGGAGCGGCCTTCGCGGCGGCCAATCTGGTGGCCCGGATGATCGAGGCCCAACGCCGGGAGTTGGGCATCGCCATGGCGCTGGGGGTACCGCCCGGTACGTTGGCGCTGCGCCCGTTTCTCATCGGGGTACAGATCGGGCTGCTGGGTGTGCTCGCGGGGGTGGCGGTGGGCCTGGCGGTCAACGCAGCCTTCCGTTCGGTCCTGGCCTCGGCGCTCCCGTTACCGATCTGGCGGACCCCGTTCCAGATCGGGATCTTCGCCCAGGCCGCTGCGCTGGGCGTGGTGGTACCGGTGTTGGCCACCCTGGCCGTGGTGCGCCGGGCGGTACGCATGCGACCCCTCGACGCCCTCCAGCGAAACCGCCCCGTGCTTCGCCGACAGCGCAGCCGGTGGCGGACCGCCAGACCGTCGGGAGCGGGTCGCTACGACAGCCTGACCGTGCTGCCGTTTCGGGATCTGCGCCGGGCCCCGCGCCGCACGGTGTTGGCCGCGGTGGGCATCGCCACCTCCATCAGCGTACTGGTCGGTGTGTTGGGGATGATGGACTCCTTCCTGGCGGTCGTGGACCGCACCACCAACGAGATGGGTGCGCAACGGGGCGTGGTCTCCGTGGAACTGACCCGCCCGCAACCGGAGTCATCACCCGCCCTCGCCGGCCTGGTGACCGCGTCATCGGCGCGCGTCGCCACCGCGGCGTTGCTGATGGTCGGTGAGCTGCGCGGCCGGGGCGCTGACGCGGTCCCGGTGCTGGTCGAGGCCGGCAACCTGCAGCCCGAGGACGGCTGGGCCCCCAACGTGAACAGCGGCGCACTCCCCCGCCCGGGCGAGATCCTCCTGGCGGCCAAGGCGATGGTCGATCTGCATGTGAGGGTGGGCGACACCGTGTCGTTGCGCCACGCCCGGTTCTCCCCTGACGGCAGCGCCCGCATGGTGGTCACCGACCTTCGCGTGGCCGGCACCCACGCCAACCCGTTGCGGGCGTTGGCCTACGTTCCCCCCTCGACACGGGCCACGTTCGGCATGGACGGGCTCGTGAACCAGTTGCGCCTCGAACCCGCCGAGGGAACCACGCCGGCCGAGCTGGAGCGCCGGGTCTTCGGGCAGCCCGGCGTGCGAACCGCCCGTTCGGTGGCGGCCACCGCCGAGCAGGTGCGCGACGGCATCGACAAGTACCTGGCGCTGCTGCGAGTGGTGGAGCTCATCCCGCTCCTGCTGGCCCTGTTGGTGGGTTTCAACGCCTCCGTCATCGGGGCCGAGGAGGCCCGCCGGGACCACGCCACCATGTTCGCCTTCGGGGTGACACCGCGCCGGGTGCTGGGATTGCTCTCGATCGAGGCGTTGGTGTTGGGTATCGCCGGCAGCGCGCTGGGCGTTGCCGGCGGCTGGGTCCTGGCCCGCTGGGTGGTGGAGGGGGTCGTCCCCGCAACCCTGCCGGAGATCGGGCTGGAAACGTACCTGTCGCCCACCAGCGCAGCCGTGGCGGCCATCGGTGGGGTGCTGGCGGTGGCGGCCGGCCCGTTGTTGGTCCATCGACGCCTGCGCCGGATGGACGTGCCCTCTGTCCTGCGGGTCGTCGAGTAGCGCCGTCAGGGACCGGGCGGCAACCCGATGGGACGAACGGCCATGCCGGGGGGGACGGGGCGCACTGGTCCCACGGCGGGGTCCACCGTTGAATGATCACAGCGTCGACCGAACGCAGGAGGTTGCACCCATGGAAACACCGGCCGTCACATCATCGGGCGTCACATCATCGGGCGTCACATCATCGGGCGTCACATCGTTGGGTCAGGCGGTGATGGAGGCGCTGGCGCGGGACCCGCTGCTGGTCGACCTGCCCTTCGATGCATCGGTGGAGGACGCCACGGTCACGCTGGTCGGGGCCGTGCCCACCCTGGCCCACAAGCTGGCGGCGCAGGAGGCGGCGCTGGGGGTGCCCGGCGTGCACGACATCATCGACCGGGTCGAGGTAGACGCCTCACGGTCCGGACCGATGGCCGACGCCGCGTTGGCCTCCGTCCTGGAGCAGGTCCTGGCCTGGGACGCGTTGGTCCCCGAGGAGTATGTGCGGGTCAGCGTCAGCGGTGGGTGGGCGCACCTCGACGGGGAGGTGCCCACCGTTCGGCAACGACGCGAGGCCGAGCAGGCGGTGAGTCAGGTGGTCGGGGTGCGGGGGGTGACCAACCGCATCACCATCCACACCAGCGGGATAACACCAGAAGAGGTGCACCTGTGCATCGAGCAGGCGCTGGCACGGCGGGCGCGGCACTGGGCGAGGCGGATCGGGGTGCTGGTCGAAGGGGAACGGGTGACGTTGAGCGGGGAGGTCGAGTCCGATGGCGAACGGGCGGCGGCCCTCGGTGCAGTGGGTCATGCCGTGGGTGTCGGCCGGGTCTGCGACGAATTGCGGGTGCGCCGTTCGGCGGGCGGATGAGCGGCGGACCCTGGCGCGTCCACCTGCGACCTACCGAACGGTACGCCGAGGTCGCCCGGTTCGGCCGGTCCGACGCCGGCCGGAACCAACGGAAACGGCGCTGTGGCCGCTGCCATTGAGACGAAGCATCTGACCAAGGTGTACGGATCGGCCCGGGGCATCACCGATGTGGACCTGGTGGTACCGGCGGGCGTGGTGTTCGGCTTCCTGGGGCCCAACGGCGCCGGCAAGTCCACCACCATCCGGGTGCTCATGGACTTCCTCCGTCCGAGTAACGGCCGGGCCCTGGTGCTGGCCCGGGCCGGCCGTCAGGTCACCATTCGCTTCGACGAGCCCGTCGACCCATCGCCCTTCCGAGCGTTGCGGGGCGTCAGTGCGGTCACCGCCCACGACCGCAGCCTTTCGATGCGGGTGCGCGGCGAGTTGGACACCCTGGTGAAGCTGGCCGCCGAACACCACGTCGTGGACCTGCTGAGCGCGCCGCCTGAGCTCGAGGACATCTTCTTGGCCTACTACCGTCAGGACGACGCTGATGGCCGCAACCCAAGCTGATCGCCGGGTTTCGCCGGCGCCTTCCCGACGCCGCCGGTTGGGGCCGTGCCTGGTGCTGCAACGCTCCTTGCATGATCGACGCCGATCGCTGCTCTCGTGGTGCCTGGGTACGGCCACCTATCTCGGCCTCATCGTTGCGTTCTGGCCATCGATTCGCGGATCCAGCGAGATCGTCGATGCCATCGAGAACTATCCCGAGGCCATGAAGGAGTTCTTCGGCGGGGCCGACGCCTTCGATTACACCAAACCCGGCGGTTACCTCAACACCCAGCTGTTCTCCCTCATGCTGCCGCTGCTGCTCAGCGCGTTGGCCATGGGTTACGGATCCTCCACCATCGCCGGAGAGGAACGGGCCGGCCAGATGGATCTGCTGCTGGCGTTGCCCGTGCGCCGAGCCCGGGTGGTCATCGAGAAGGCGGCCGCAATGCTGCTGGCGATTCTGGCCATGACGGCGGTCTCGGTGCTGGTGATGGTCGGGATCGGGGCGGCGGTGGATCTCGACATCGCCGCGGCCAACATCGTCGCAGCGTGCATCGGCTCGGGACTGGTGGCCATGCTGCATGGTTCGGTGGCCCTCACCGTCGGTGCCGCCACCGGCAACCGGGCGCTGGCCTTGGGGACCAGCTCAGCGCTGTTCGCTGCCGGCTACCTGCTGCAGGCACTCAGCGGCCTGGTTGAGAGCCTGGACGGGATCAAGCAACTGTCAGCGCTCTACCAGGCCAACGGCACGATTCCCATCAACAACGGCTTGCCCATCTTGCGCTATCTCCTGCTCGGCGCCATCAGCGTCGGCCTGAGCGTGAGCGCGCTGTGGCTGTTCGATCGGCGCGACCTCACGGTGTGATCTGATTGCTCACGTGATCTGATTGCTCACGCCTTGGCATGAGCGGAGATCTGCGACTCGATGTCGATGACCCCGTCGATCTGCTCGATGGAACGCACGATGACGTCACCGTCATCGGGGTCATTGACCAGTCCCACCAAGGTCACCACCCCGCCGTCGACGCTGGCGTGTACGTCATGACCCAGGTCGGTGGCGAGGCTCCGGAGTCGATCATCCACGTCGACGGTGAGCTGGTTATCGGGGCGCAGCAACACGCCGAGGACGTCGCGCCGGGACAGGATGCCCACCAATCGCCCGTCTTCGGTGATGGGCAGTTGGGTGACGCGGTGCTCCAACATCATCCGGGCCGCAGCGGTGACGGTGGTGTCGGGCGTGGCACTGAGCGGGTCGGTGCTCATCACATCACGGGCGATCTGACCCGCAGCTCGAACCAGCCACTGCACGTCGCGCCCGGTGAAGAGGTCACCGATGAGGCTGAGGGTGCGGCGGGTCCGGCCCTCGGGGTAGGCCTCCTTGGTGAGCAGGTCGGCCTCACTGACCAGGCCGACCAACCGGCCGGCGCTGCTGAGGATGGGCAGCGCGCTCGATGTCGTGGTCCAGCATCAGCGCCGCCAAGGCCCGGATCTCGGTGAGCTCGCTGGCGGTGACAACCTTGGTGGTCATGATCTCGGACACCTTCATGTGACGTTCTCCTGTTTCATTGCGGGGGCGGGATTCATCGCTTGGGGAACTCGTGACCCTCGACCCGCAGCACGACGCTGGCGTGCTCGGGATGGTCGTGCAGCACGTGATCCTTGACCTCGTTCAGGTACTCGAAGATCAGCTCGCAATAGGGGCAGTGATGGTTAGTCTGACTGGTCATTTCGATATGCTCCCGATGTTTTAGGAATGGGGCAGATATGAAGACGCGCGCCGTCAGGCACCGTCGACTCTGACGCAATCCACGCAGCGCTGCTGGGCATGGTCAGCCAGGAGCGATCGGTTCTTGACCTGGAAGCACACGGCGCAGACAAACTCACCGCCCTCGCGGGGACGGGCCTGACCCAGCTCATCGTCCTCAGCGTTCGTCTCGGTGCCGTCTTCGGCCTCGGCCTCGGGCTCGGTCTCTTCGCTTTCCAGCCCGAGCTGGCGATCCACGATCGAACCCAGATCAGCAGCCGCGAAGTCACCGGTCAACCCACCCTCCGGATCGGCTTCCTCCAACTGGTCCTCCAACTGCTCGGCCTGGTCCCGCTCCGCGGTGATCAGGGTGAGCTCCTCCAGTGAGGACTCGACGTCCTCGGTGGAGATATCCGGATCGGGAAAATCCTCCCCCATCTCCAGGAATTCCCCGTCGATGGACTTCTCGGCCCCGCCACGGGACATTGCCGGCGGGGGCGACGGTGCCAGATCACTGAGGTGGAGTCCACCCAATTCGAATCGCTCCTCGTGCAACACACAGAAGCGGGCCGCCGGGATGGCCTCCAGACGTTCCGCCGGAATCGGTCGATGACAGACTTCACACACGAGGGGTGCCCCGTCGGCCAGACGCCGACGCACCCGCAGCACTTGGTCCAGTTCGCCCCGCAGGTCCGCCAGCAACGTGAGATCGACCTCCCGCATGAAGGTCTCGGTCCCCGAATCGGCGGGGTGTTGACCGGCCGAAAGGGGCTCGGCGGAGATCCCGGATGCGTTCTCCTCGGATGAGCCGTGCCCCATCAACGCATGGATCAGTCCCTCGAGGCGGGCCTGCTCGGCCAACAACCACCGAGCTTCATCCTGTGCGCTGGGAGCGACGGCGCCTTCGCTGGCCGCCCCGGGTTGGGCAATGTCGTGCGTCATGGCCGCACCATCGCGCCATCCGGACCGATCCGGCAGGGGAAAACGGCTCACCGGGAGCGGCTGTCCGACTCTCCCTTGCCTCATCGGCGCCTAATCCGGGTGCGGCGTGATCAGACCGTAGTGACCGTCGTAGCGGTGGTACAGCAGATGTCCGCGTTGAGCGGCGGCATCGGTATAGAAGATCCACGGAAGACCTGCGGCCTCGAGGCTCTCCCGAGCCTCAGCCGGGGTCATGGTCGGCGCCGCCGTGGGGTGGGTACGCACCCGGACCACCGAGGGCGCCGCGGGCTCACCACGCCCATCCTGGTAACGGAGGTGGTAGACCCCCTCTTCCCCCGCTTCGGGGCGCCACAGCACGGCGTCGGTTCCCGCGTCGCTGTCCGTGAACAAGAAGAAGTCGAAGTCCATCGCCTCCAGATCGAAAGCCGCCTCGTCGAGCGTGCTGGTGGCATCGAAGGTTTTGTGGCGCACCACCTCTCGCTCTTCGGCCGGGCGAGGGAAGAATGTCCCGCGGGTCGTCGGCGCTTTGCCGTGCCGCCAGGGACCCGTGCGATCGGGCGGTTCCGGCTGGACCGGGGACCGATCGCGCACCGCCAGCCGATGGGCCGTCAGATGTCCCAAACGATCACGGAAGCGGTCAAGCAGAAGGTCCGCTGCTTCATGCATGGTGTCAGCAGCGACGTGCACCCGCAACGGATTGCCATTGAGGTCCACCCGTAGGCGGGCTATCGCCGGTTTCGCCCGAGCCGGATCCTTGGCGTGCTCCAGCCGGAGATCGACGCCAAGCGCTGGTTCGGTGACAAGCTGCATCGCAGCCCGTACCTTGTCCAGGGCATAGGTCCGTTCGATCTCGGTGACGCCGCCGGCTTGCGACAGGCGGATCTCTGTATCGGAGGTTGTCATGGCGCGAACTCTGACCTTCGTCGAGTGGTCATCAGGTCACGCTCGCGCACCACGACAGCGATGCAGCAGAGGCCAAGGACTCGTGATCGCAGGGCGTTCGGGCCGTCACGAAGACCGAAGGACTCTGCCCGCAGCGGGACCGGCAGGCCTACCGTGGCTGGCGTGGTAACCGCTGAGAGACCCGGCTCGGCTGCGGCGGCACACTCGGCCGTGGTCCGATTCCTCACCGAGGAGGCCTGGCCGGCCGCGCCGCCGGAAGCGATCGAGACCCACATGTCGTGGGTGTTTCTCACCGGGGCTCGGGCGTTCAAGCTGAAAAAGCCGGTGCTGCAGCCCTACCTCGACTATCGGACCCTCGAGGCCCGACGGATCGATTGTGAGGCGGAGGTGACGATGAACCAACCCTTGGCCCCCACCGTCTACCTCGGCGTCCAGCCGTTGTGGCGAACCGGCGGACGGGTCGGATTTCAGCCTGACGGCCACGGCGAGATCGTGGACTGGCTCGTCATCATGCGCCGGTTGCACCGCTCCATGATGCTCGACCATCGCCTGACCCGAGGGAAGGTCGACCGCGTTTCGATGGAGCAGCTGATAAGCCGGCTGGTGACGTTCTACCGCAGCACCACTGTGGCACCGGTTCCCGCTCCAGGCTACCGAAAGAAGCTGCTCACCACCTTGCGGGCGGACCATCTCGAGCTCGCTCGGCCCGGCCACGGGCTGGATATCGCCCGGGTACGGGCGCTGTGCGCCCGGGCGGAGCAGCACATCACCGGATCGGACCAGGTGGCGGCCCGAGGGGCGCGGGTGGTGGAAGGCCACGGCGATCTGCGGCCGGAGCACGTGGTGCTGGGCGAGGCCATCCCGCTGGTGATCGATCGCATCACGTTCAATCGGGCGCTGCGCTGCACCGACCCCGCCGCCGACCTGGCGCTGTTGGCGGTTGAGTGCGAGCGGGCCGGGGCCGGCGAAACCGCAGAGCTGTTGTTCGACAGCTACCGGCGCCTCGCAGCGGACGACGTCCCAATTCCCGTTCTTGAGCTCTATCGAGCCTTGCGGGCGCTGAACCGGGCCAGGCTCAGCATCGCCCATCTGCGCAGCTTCAAGGGCGATCCCGCAGCCCGGGCAGCATGGACTTACCGTACCGAGCAGTATCTGACGGTGGCCGAGGCCCACCTCAGCGATCAAGCGACAGCAGGTCGCTGAGGGACCCACCGGTATGCATCCGACGGATGGCTTCCGCCAGCAAGGGAGCCAGGCCCAGCACGACGATGCGATGGTCGAGCCCGGCGGTCACCGTGGGGCGGGGGGCCACGGTGTCCGTCACGATCACCGAAGCCACCTCCGGCGCAGCCAACATCGAGCGTGCTTCCGGCGTGAACAACGCGTGGGTGGCGACGAGATGGATTTCGCGTGCGCCGAGCTCACCCAGCGAGCCGGCCACCCGAGCCATGGTCCCGCCGGAGCTGATCAGATCGTCGAAAACCACCGCCACCCGGCCCCGCACCGATCCCAGCACCTGATCCCGTCCGCTGAGCACGCCCCTGCTTCGGTACTTCTCGGTGAAAGCCAACTCGACGGGCCGATCGAGCCGTACCGCGAGCTGGTCGCGCAACCGGGCGGCCCGCTTCACGCCCCCGATGTCCGGTGAGACCACCACCAGCTCCTGCTCGCCATGACGAGTGGCCAGATGCTCCACGAAGAGCGCGGTGGCCTCGAGATGCTCGGTGCGACAGCGGAAGGCGTTCTGGAAAGCGGCCGGATTGTGTACATCGACGGTGACCATCCGGTCGGTGCCGACCGCCTCGAACAGTTGGGCCACATAGCGGGTGGTGACGGGGTCACGGGCCTTGCTCTGGCGGTCCTTGCGGGAATAGCACAGGTACGGGCACACCGCGGTGACGGTGGCCGCGGCCTGACGCAACGAGCCGATGAGGAACAACAGGCGGCACAACTTGTCGTTGGCGCTCAGGTCCCCGTCACCGTCGAGGGACGCCAGCACGTAAACATCCCGACCGCGCACCGAGGTCAGGGGACGGGACTTGTGCTCGCCACCATCGAACTCGCGCTCCTCCACCGGCACCAGCGTCCAACCCAGATCATCGGCGACCCGACCGGCGAGGGCCGAGGAACAGCCGAGCGCCGCCAGAGCGGGTTCGAGAGCCGGCGCGGTGGCAATCGGCGAAGGGGCCGCCTCCGCCTCCTCCGCTGAGTGCGCTGAGTGGGCCGCGAAACCGGAACACATGACCACACAATGGTGATCCACCGCCCGGCGCCTTCCCAGGGCCGAAGGTCACTGCGCCCACGGATCGGGCGGGACCAGGACCGCGCCCCGGCGGGTCGTTGGACCCTGGAGCGGACTGCGACCCGGGTGCGAGCATCGGTCCCGTAGAACCCCCCGGCCACGCACCGGGCGGCAACGAGCCGGGAAGGGGTCCGCAGATGGTGAAGGCGGACGACAGCAATCACGTGCTCTTGGTGGCGACGGAGCTCGTGAAGTCGTTTCATTCCGGGGATGTAACCCACCCGGTGGTACGCGGCGTGTCCCTCACGGTGCACGCCGGCGAGTGGATCGCAGTCATGGGTCCCAGCGGCTGTGGGAAGTCAACCGTGTTGCACCTGCTGGGCGGTCTCGATGCACCCGATCAGGGGTCCGTCAAGGTTCGCGGTCAGGACCTGGCCCAACTTGACGTGGCGGGTCGGGCGGTGTTGCGGCGGCGAATGATCGGCTATGTGTTCCAACAGTTCAACCTCATCCCCCACCTTGATGTGGCCGCCAACGTGGAGTTACCCCAGCGCATCGCCGGCGTGGGTCGACGCGACGCCCGAACACGGGCGCGGACCCTGCTGGGTACCTTGGGCCTCGCCGACCGGGCGAACATGCCACCAGGTACGCTCTCGGGCGGCGAGCAGCAGCGGGTGGCGATCGCCCGGGCGTTGGCCAACGAACCCGAGCTGTTGCTGGCGGATGAGCCCACCGGCGCGCTTGACAGCGTTGCCGCGGCAGGGGTCCTGGAGCTGCTCCAACAACAGCACGCAGCCGGTCAGGCCATCGTCATGGTCACCCACGATCCGGTGGTGGCCGGGGCCGCTGATCGCGTGATCAACCTCCGTGACGGGCGCATCGTCCCAGACGGTGATCGCGGTCATGGTGTCAGCACGCCTCCCACCGCGGCCGGTGAGGGATGAGCGCCCGGTCCATCGGATCATTGGCGATAGCTGGTCTGCGCGGACGCCGCCGGGGCGGTCTCGGTGCGGTTTCGCTGGTGCTGGTGTTGGCGTCGGTGGGGGTCAGGCCCCATCCTCACCGTGGACGAGGCCCAACTGGCCGTCCCCGGTGGCGGCGACCGCATCGACATGGAGCTCATGGCGGTCGGGGAGGCTGCGGTGACGGTGAACCAACCGCCCCAACGCGCCGGGCGGTGGTTGCGCGGTCCCGGGGAGATCGTGTTGGACCGCAGCTTGGCCGAGGATCTCGGCACCGGCGTGGGCGAGGACATCGAGCTTTCCCTGGACGGGGTTGTTGCCCGCTTTGCCGTCGTGGGCACCGCGGTCAACCTCACCGATTGCTTCTACCCGCAGTGCGATCCGGGCCGGGCGTGGGTGTCTGAAGAAGGGCTGGCGCGCCTGCAACCGGAGGGCCACACCTTCGCCCAGGTGTGGCTGCGCTTCGACGATGCCGCGGACGCCGATCCCTTTGTGCAGCAGCAGGCGGCGGCCGGCGTGAGCGGCATCGGGGGCAGTGAGTCCTGGCTGGACACCCGGGGGGACTTCCTGGCCTTTGACGAGGTGTTCGGGGCGTTCGTCGCTGCCTTCGGCATCTTCGTGCTGCTGGTGGCGGCGGTGGTGGTGGCCGGGGCCATGACCGTGCGGATGCTGGCCCGGCGCGGCGAGATCGCCCTGCTCGGCGCCATCGGATGCACCCCCCGCCAGGTGATCGGGGGCCTCTTGGCCGAGCACCTGTTCATCGGGCTGGCCACCGCGTTGGTCGGCTGGATCCTGGGTGGATGGCTCACCCCTACCCTGCAGTTCGGCATCGGCGCCGCCCTCGGGCCGCAGGATCCGGTATGGGACGTGACCGGTCTGGTGGTGGCTGCGGGCCTCATCACGGTGATCCTGACCGTGGTCACCGTGATCCCGGCGGTGCGCGCCGCCCGTCGACCGATCACCGACGTGCTCCGCGACCTGCCACCATGGCGGGCCACGGTGTGGACCCGACGCGCCGCGCACCTGCCCCGGCATCTGATCACGTTGGCGACGCGCGAGCTGCTCGGCCGCCCCGCTCGGGCAATGCTGGCGGCACTGGCGATCGCGGTGGCCGTCATCGGCACCATTGTTTCCATCGGCTTCGTCACCGCGGTTGACACTGCGGCCAAGGAACCGGCTCTGGTGGGCGAGCCCTGGGATGTGACCGTGGTGAACGACTCCCTTGACCCCGAGCAGCTGGAGGCCAGCCTCGGTGAGGAGACCGGCGTGGCGGGTTGGTACAGCGAACTGGGCCGGCGCAGCACCCTGGAGGGGGGAGCCTTCCTATCAGTGGCCATCGGCGGCGATCCCGGTGCTGCCGGGTTCCGCATCGCCGAGGGCCGCTCCATGCAGACGGCCGGAGAAGCGATCGCCGGATACGGCTTGCTGCAGCGGTTCAGGTTGTCCGTCGGTGACACCGTCACGTTCCTCGCTGGCACCGACGAGATGACCGTGAGGCTGGTCGGCTGGTACCGGGAGACCGAGGACAGCGGTGAAGTGCTCGCGTACCGCCTGGAGACGCTCACCGCCGTCGACGCCGCAGCATCGCCGGACCTGTACCGGGTAGCGGCCACGCCCGGAACCTCACCGCCCGAACTGGCGGCCCGCCTCGGGGAGCGCTTCGGTGACGACGTCCGGCTCGAGGTGATCGACACCGGCACCGAGGACCTGGCCACGCTCACGCTCATCTTGCGCTTGGTGGCGGCCCTGTTGCTGATGATGGCCGCAGCCAACCTACTGACCACGCTGCTGAGCACCAGCCGGGAGGGGGCCCGTCGGCTGGGCGTGGAGCAGACCATCGGGTTCACCCCCAACCAGCTGGTGGCCCAGAGCGCAGTGGCCGGGGCCCTGCTCGGCGTTGCGGCGGTGGCAGTTGCCATACCGTCCGGTTTGTGGATCTTCACGGTGCTGGCCAATGTGGTGAGCACCTCGATCGGGGTGGGGCCGGGATGGATGGCCCTGCCGCGTCCGGTTCCGATTGTGGCTGTGGCATCGCTGGCGGTGGCGCTGTCCTCGCTTCTGGGCGCAGCTGCGGTACGGCGGCTGGCCACCATGGCGCCGGCTGAGCTGGTGCGCTGGGAATGACCGCCTGAACGGGGAGCGGACGAGCTGGGTAGATCAGGGTGTGGCAGCACTCCGCGGCGGCAAGTGCTCGATGAACCAACCGGCGGCGTCCTCGGCGACGGTGTCGAGCGTTCCGGGCTCCTCGAAAAGATGGGTGGCGCCGGGAATGACCCGAATCTCCCGGGAACAGGTCATGGCCGCATGGGCCCGACGGTTCAGCTCCACCACCGCGGTGTCGAGCCCGCCCACCAACAGCAGCGTCGGCGCTCGGACCTCGGCCAGGCGCCCGAGGGCGAGATCGGGCCGGCCGCCGCGTGAGACCACGGCATAGACCGTCGAAGCACGCTCGGCCGCGGCCCACAGAGCGGCGGCGGCGCCGGTGCTGGCACCGAAGTACGCCACCGGTAGATGCGCCACGCGAGCGTCGGTGGCCGCCCAGGCGGTGGCGGCATCAAGGCGGGCAGCCAGCAACTCGATGTCGAACACGTTCTGGCGCACCGCCCCTTCCCGGGGGGTGAGCAGATCGAACAGCAACGTGGCCAACCCGACACGCTGCAACACGGCGGCCACATGGCGGTTGCGGCCGCTGTGACGGCTCGAGCCACTGCCGTGAGCGAAGATCACCAGCGCCAGCGCATCTTCAGGTCTGCTCAGCGAGCCTTCGACATGAACCCCGTCAACGGCGATGCGAACCTCGGCGGACAACGCCGGTTGGGTCAGTCCCTCGCCGCGGGCCGAGTGAGCGTCGGGCCGGAGGGGATGACGTCGCGCCGCCAGAGCCAGGAGCCGCACCACCTCGTCGTCCTCCACCGGCGAGAAATCGCGATACCACGCACCCACCGCCCACAGATCCGCCGGTTGCTGCAGGGCGATCACCTCGTCGGCGTCGGAGCGGAGCTGTTCGATGGTGCTGAGCGCCGCCACCGGCACGGCCAGGATCAGTCGCATCGGCTCATGGAGGCGGGCCACCTGGAGCGCGGCCCGGGCGGTGGCACCGGTGGCGATTCCGTCGTCAACCACGATGACCGTGCGTCCCCGGAGCGGGGTCATATCCCGTCCCTGACGAAAGATCCGCACCCGCCGTTCCAGCTCGGCGCGCTCCCGCCGTTCGATGATCTGCAACTCCCGCTCGCTGACCGCAGCCATCGCCACCAGCTCGCGGTTGAGCACCATCGCCCCCTGCTCGCCGATGGCGCCCATGGCCAGCTCGGTTTGGAACGGCACCCCCAGCTTGCGAACCACGATCACATCGAGCTCGGCGTCGAGGGCCTTGGCCACCTCGTCGGCCACCGGCACCCCACCCCGGGGCAGGCCCAACACAACGGGACGCTCGGCGGCGACGTGCCCCAGAGCCCGGGCCAGCGCGCGCCCGGCCTCGGTCCGATCCCGGAATCGACCCGACCCACCAAGAGACGCGAACCGTTCGGCCATGAGGCGCACTCAAGCACCTTTGCGACACGAGCGCACGGGTCCTTCGGGTCCAACGGCCCTGGCCGTTCGGTCCTGGTTCACCGAACATCAGATCGTGACCTGGATCCTCGCGCCGGTGATCGTGGTGCTGCTGGTATTGGTGCTCGTGCTGATGTCGCTGCGCATCATCACTGAGTACGAACGGGCGGTTCATTTCCGCTTGGGCCACCTGCGCGGCGCCAAGGGGCCCGGCGTGATCATCGTGCTGCCGATCATCGATCGCATCGAGCGGATCAGCCTGCGCACCGTGGCGCTCCAGGTCCCCACGCAGGAACTGGTCACCAAGGACAACGTGACGGTCAAGGTGAACGGGGTGACGTACTACGCGGTACGGGACCGCACCAAGGCGGTGATGTCGGTGCAGAACTTCGCCTTCGCCACCGCCCAGGTGGCCCAGGCCACCCTGCTTTTCGATGGTCTGGCCCAACGCCTGCAGACGGCACCGCTGCACTCTTCTGCGGACACGACACCCACGCCCCCGCCGGTCACCGCACCGACAGGCTGACGTAAGTCCGTACCCGAACGTATGGCGAGCGCCAAGGGTACGACGCTGGACCTGCGCCGGTCACCCGCTCAGTCGGCGGGCGAAGCGGCGGCGCCGATCCACAGCACACAGAGCAGCAAGCCCACACTCAGCGCGCTGAGAGCGATCACCGCGATCCGGAGCATGGAAACACCGCTCGAGCGTCGATGCAGAATGTCCGCCGAGATCGCCAGCATCGTCAGCCCCAGAACCAGCGGCACCGTACCGGCCCGAATGTCACCGGCCCGGGCCACGACCAACGGGTCCGGCTCGAGCGGCGAAGGTGACCCCGGTGCCACGAGCAGAGGTCGGTCCCCCGGCGCCAACCGCACACCGGACAGGACGATGAGCACAGCACCAACCAGCGCAGAGGTTGCCGCCACCACCGACGACAACACGGCACCGCCCCGCCCTTCCGTGCGCTTCCACCTCCGCCATTGCCGAGTCGGTCACCACGCCCCGGTCGCACCGCGGACGGCTCCACTGCAGAATCATGCACGGCCACCGGCGCCGACAGATCCGGACGGCCCCCGCCCGATGGTCCTTCGGCCTCCCCGCCCCGGGGCGGTCCGCCGGGGCGAGTCCTACGGGTGCAAGAGAGATGACCTTGGGCCCTGGGTGAGCGCGCCGTTCAGGCGCACGATGGCGCCAGCCAACGGTCACGCAGGTGGAAGGCGACCAGCATGCGAGCACAACCCAAAGGAGCGGAACCCACCGGACGCACGGTGACGTGGATCGATCGGGCGGACGGCACCGCCTCGGAGGTCATACGCGACCTTGAAGGAAGAATCTCGATGGCGACGTTCGACCACCACGGTGTCGAAACCAGCCGTTGGGATCTGCGGATCCGACCCGATGGCTCCGTGGTGGTACGCCGAAGCGTGCGACCAGACCATCAGGGCGCGGCCACCCGGGAGGGAACGGCCGAGGGCGAGTGGACCGAGGTGGCGGCAGAAACCTGTCGCCGGCGGGACAACCCCTACGGATCGAGTGTGATCATCGAGGAATTCCTCGGATCCATCGTGGTCGAGCAGTCCCTCGACGACGACGGATGTTTGCGTTCGGTCCGGGTCCGCAGCCCGGCCGGAGTGGACACGGTGGAGCTGCACCCGGACGGCAGCCGCAACCGAACCTGGACCGCCTGCGTGCATGAGGGCAGCCAGCGCTGGAACGAGGCCGGCCAGCTCACCCAACAGGTGGTGCGTTTCGCCGACGGCCACTGCGATCGTTGGCACCTGCCCAAGAACGGATCATCCGGGGCCGACACATGATCAGCGACCATCCCGTCAGGAGAACATGATGCGAACGAAACGCAGGAAGCGGGCCAGCCGCCGCTTCCCCGGCGTTGACCCCGCCCACGCGCCCGGCAAGCGGAAGCGGGCGCCCGGCCCGCAGACCATCGAGCCGACCACCGAGGAAACACCCAGCCCGATGCACGATCAGCCGTGGATCCCGACCAGCCGCCTGCTCGGGCGCTTCCGCCGATCAGCCCGGCGGAACTGACCGAAGGCCGACACCCTCCCCCGCAACCGTGGAAAGCTCGGCCATATGCTCATCGTGATCGGCTTCGGTGGCAACGCGCTGCAACGGCGAGGCGAGGAGCCCAACCCGGCCACGCTCGCCGCCCGGGTGTCGGCGGCGGCGGCGTTTGTGGCCCGCGTCGCCGAGCGGGCCCAGGTGGTTGTCACCCACGGCAACGGACCACAGGTCGGGCGTTGGGCGGAGCTGGCGCCGGACATGACCCTTGATGTGCTCGACGCGGTCACCGAAGGCGAAATCGGTTACGCCCTCAGCCAAGCACTCACCAACGAGCTGAGGCGGTCTCAACCGGACGCCGTGGTCGGTACCGTGCTCACGCAAGTGATCGTCAATCCCGCCGATCCGGCCTTCGACGCGCCGAGCAAACCCATCGGCCCGAGCTACGAACGCGATGACGCAATGACCCTCGCTGCCAGCCAGGGCTGGACGATCGCTGCTGATGGGACAAGGTGGCGGCGAATGGTGGCGTCTCCCCAACCGGAGGAAATCGTGGAGTTGGCGGTGATCCGAACCCTTCTCGGGCGCGACATCCCGGTGATCTGCGCCGGTGGCGGCGGAATCCCGGTCACCCGAGACGGCAGCGGCATGTTGCGCGGGACCGCGGCCGTCATCGACAAGGACCTCACCACGGGACTGCTCGCGGCTGAGCTCGGCGCGGACACGCTGATCTTGTTGACCGACGTGGATGCAGTGCACACCGACTGGAACACCCCGCTCGATCGTGCGTTGCACAAGGCCGGCGCCAACTACCTGCGGTCGCTCCAGCTTGCTGCGGGATCGATGGGGACCAAGGTCGAGGCCGCGTGCCGATTTGTGGAACGCACCGGCCACATTGCCGGCATCGGCCGCCTCGAGGAGGCCGACGACGTACTCGCCGGTCGGGCCGGGACCCTGGTGAGCCCCGGCGAGGTGGAAACCCGATGGTGGCCCGCACCGACCCGGATCCAACCGGCGACGAAAGCACCATGACCGGCGCCAGGCGGGTTGTCATCATGGGTGCGGGCGGCCGGGACTTCCACAACCACAACGTGGTGTTCCGCCATGACCCCACGGCGGGCTTTCCTTCGGTGCCGGCACTATCGCCGCCGCCCATCACGGCTGCACCACCTTCATCGACCCCAGGCCGTTCGCCGTGGGGTCCATCGCCGAGACCTTCACCCGCTTCGGCCACATCGGTCATGTCCTGCCCGCGATGGGTTACGGCCAGATCCAGCTGGAGGAGTTGGCCACCACCATCAGGGCGGCAGCGCCTGACGTCATCGTCACCGGCACGCCCATCGACCTGCGCCATCTGGTGCACACCACGGTGCCGATCCGGCACGCGAGCTACCAACTGGTGGACGCCGGACATCCCACCTTGGCCGAGGTGCTCGCGCCCCACCTTCTGCGCTGGCGAACGTCCCTGCCTTCTTGACCGCCTCCCTGGTTGAGCGGTGAGCGAACCTCACGCAGCGAACTCGAGCACCAGGCTCCCCCGTGCCCGCCCGCCGGCGAGATCAGCAAGGGCCCGGTTGACCTCCGGGAACGGGTATGTCGTCACCTCGGTCCGCAACGGGATCGCTGCGGCTGCGACGAGAAAGTCGCGCACGTCGGCCCGGGTGACGTTGGCGACGCTGCGAAGCTGCCGTTCCCACCACAACAACTCGTAGGGGAACGCCGGAATCTGATCGAGGTGGATGGCGTTCACGGCCACGATGCCGCCCCGTCGAACCCGGGTGAGCGCTTCGATGACCACCGAGCCCACCGGCGCGAACGTGATCGCCGAATCCAGGGGCGCCGGCGGGCTCTGCCCGTACACCCCGGCCCACGTAGCGCCCATCGTCAGTGCCGCCTGTTGCTCGCTCGGCGTTCGGGTCACGACGAAAGCCTCGCAGCCCCGCTGGATCGCCAATTGGCACACAAAACGGGCCGAGGCACCGAACCCGAACAGCCCGACGCGGTCACCGGCGCTGCATTCGGCCACCCGGAGGCAGCGAAAGCCGATGGTCCCGGCACAGAGCATCGATGCCGCCTCGGTGTCGCTGAAGGCGGGCGGGAGCGGGTAGGTGTAGGCCAGTTGCGCCACGGCATGGGTGGCGAAACCCCCGTCGAGGTCCCAGCCGGTGAACCGGGCATGGTCGCAGAGGTTCTCCCGCCCCGCCTGGCACGAACGGCAGCACCCGCAGGCATCCGCGATCCAGGCCACCCCCCGACGGTCGCCCACCAGCGATGGATCCACGCCGGGGCCGACCGCGTCGATGACCCCCACGATCTGGTGGCCCGGTACGACCGGCAAGCGGTGAGCGGGCAGATCCCCCTCACACAACTGCAGATCGGTGCGACAGACGCCACAGGCTCGAACCGCCAAACGAACCTGTGAGGGACCAGGGGCGGGAAAGGACCAGTGGTCAATGGACAGCGGTTGGTGCGCTGAGGCCGGCGCCGGGTCGCGCAAAACCGCGGCGTGACCTGCTGCTGGAACGCCTGGGATGTTCACCTGTGCATCATGCGCTGCTGCGGGGACAACCCAAGGGTCACAGGTCCCCCGGCGGCGAGCCGTTCGGAACACATTTGGCCGCTGGGACCGGGTAGACCGTAGTCATGGCCGGGGATGATCGGATGCAGCTCGCCATGGTCGATGACGATGACGCCATCGACCAAGGGGTTGCGGCCAAGGTGGAGCTCTATTGGATCCCCCTCGGTGCGGGCGGGCACTCGGTGCGCTTCAACGGCATCGCCTATGAAGCCCTTGCGGCTGCGCTCCAGCGGCGCCCGCACGCGGCGCTGGTTCACTGCACGCTCGCCATCCAACTCGCCGATGATCGGTACATGGTCGAGATGGCACCGGTGCCCACCGGTCCCGGCGAAGCACGAGGGGTCATCGCCCAGGGCCCAGTGGGGCTGTCGGTTCTGGGACGGGTGCGGATCTTTCGTTACGAGATCCGACGATGGCGGGACGGCGTGGTTCCGGACCTGGCCTACGCCGTCACCAGCCCGGTGTGCGTCACCACCGACCCCGCGCTGACCCGATGCATCTACGACGTGCTCCCCAGCGTCCCGACACCGGTGTGGGGTAGGGACGAACTGCGCGCCGGGGAGATGTGGAGCTGCAACTCGGTCATCTCCTGGACGCTGGCCACCGCCGGGGTGAAGGTGGAGGACATCCCGTTGCCGTCAGGCGCTCGGGCGCCGGGCTGGGACGCCGGTCGGGACGTGGCGCACCGACAGCGCTGACCTTCCACCAGGCCTGTACTGTGCCACCGGCACCCTCGAGGAGCGCGGCACGGGTGCAATTCGGTACAACTATGTAGTGAATTGTTCCGGGCACGCTCACGAGAGCGAGCACCCACCGCAGACGGAACTCCACGATCAGCGCCGCCGGTTGCACGAGCGCATCGGGGGTCACGACGGTCTCCCGATACACAGCGGCCGAGGAACCGTCGGCGAAGAAAAGGACCTCACCGATGTGGTCTGTGGGTTGCCGGACCTTTCCCCTGGCCAGGAGCCGGGCCGTTGTCCCCACGCACCGTGCCAGTGCGAGCGCCGCCGCCTGCAACGGGAGGGACGGTCGGTCGGACTCCGGCGCGCTTGGATGCAGGCTGCCGTCGGGGCGGGGGGCGTCGGGGTGGCCCGTCACGCCTCCTCCCACCAACACACCCCCTGAACCGATCGGCACACGTACCGACCAGCTTGGTGCGAATCCCGCGATCGATCCCAGGGGCGAAGGTCCACTTTCGTGGGCAGGTACCTCACCGTGGAGGAACTCGAACCCGAGCCGCCTGACGCCGGGCCCGATCGGTCCTGAGCCGCTCGGCGATGGGTCGATCGTCAGAAGTCCGGGGACGTCCGGCCCTGTGCCCTCGGGCGGGCCGCGGGGATCCTCAACGTCGGAGGTCCGCCGGATGATCGAGTTCGACCAGGCGACGCGATAGCCGATCGCCACCGATTACGTTTGTTGCCCGGGAGGACCGCACCTGATGACCCAACGCACGTGGCTGACGAGCCTTCCGCCAGAGGAATGTGCCGCGCTGTTGAGGAGCGCGGTGGTGGGTCGATTGGGTGTGGTCATCGATGGTAAGCCTGAGGTCTTCCCGGTTTGTCACGTCTACGAGGATGGCTGTGTGATCTTCCCAACGAACGACGGCACGAAAATGCACGCCGCGCTTCGGTGGCCATGGGTCTGTTTCGAGGTGGACATCGTCGATTCGGACGGGAGGACGGCTCGAAGTGTCATGATGAACGGTCGAGCGGAACAGATCAACGATGCCGCGGTCATCGAACGTGCCGCATCCATCCGGACCTTGCCGTGGCGGACCGACCCGACGGTGCGATGGGTCCGAATCGTTCCCGAGCAGGTGACCGGCCGTCGGATCGAGGTGGACACACCACTTTCGCCGGATCAAACGTGATCGACTGGCCGATACGGGTACACGGTCTCACCGCGTGACGGGAGCCAGCAGCACGGGCACCTCGGAGCGGCTGACGAGGTCCCGCACCACCCGGGCCCGATCTCCGGTCATGTTCTGGGACCAGCCCAGCACGATGAGATCGATCGCCTCCTCCGCAACCACCTTCAGCACCGCCGCTGCCACGTCACCGCTGCGCAGCAACAGCTCAGCTGCGGGCTGGGCGCACCAGTGGGTGAGAAACTCTGACGCCCAACTCTGGTGGGCGTGCCCGGCCTGGTCCCAGAATCGCGGCACGGTTCCCGGGTGAAAGACGTGAATCACGGTGATCGCCACCCCTGCACGGGCCAGCACCCCGAGCTGGTCGGCAACCGCGTCCGCACTGTCCACGGTCCCTTCAAGGGGAACGAGAACGCGCTGGAAGACCGCAGCCTCCAGCAGCTGCAAATCGGGCGGGACCACGAGCACGGGCTTGTGGACCTGCGTCATGATGGCGCGGGCGACATGCCCGAGCGCTCGACGGCCAGGTACGTGGCGCCGCGCCCCGATCACCACCAAGTCCACGTCCACGTCGGCACTGGCGTCCACGATGGAATCGATGGGATCGCCCTCGAGCACCTCGATGGACATGCCGGCGTGAAGCCCCAATGCTGCGACGGCGCCATGTCTCCCTTCACGCACGTGAACGGCACGAGCCTCGGCGTGCAGCGTGCGGGCCATGGTCGCCGCGGCGCGAAGGACGGGTAGCGCGGCACCGCTGTTGTCGATCGCGGCGAGGATCGCACTCATCGCTGCTTCCACCCGCTTTCATCTCGGACCAGCTCGGCTGATCCTTGAACTGGGATGCCACACACGACCAGGGGGACGGGCCCGTTCGCATCGATGACCACCCGGTCGTGAGCGAGTTCGATCCGAAGCCCGGTCTGCCGGAAGCGGATCTGGATCTGCAATCGGGTCCACCGGGCGGGCAGAGCCGGCTCGACGCGCAAAACGCCTTCGGCGGGACGGATGCCGCCGAAGCCGAACACCACGGCCTGCCAAAGACCGCCGAAGGTGCCGAGGTGCAGGCCTGAGCCGGTGGTGCCGGTGAGATCGTCGAGGTCGAGCCGAGCGGCAATGTCGAACAACCGCAAGGCCTCGTCCGGTCGTCCGGCCCGGGCGAGGAGACAGGCGCAGATCGCCGGCGAAAGCGAGCTGCCGTGGGCGGTGCGCGGCAGGTAATAGTCCAGATCAACCGGGAGCGACCCGGGTGGGAGTTCGTTGGGTACAAGGTGGTGCGCCATCAGCATGTCGGGTTGTTTGAGGACCTGGGCCCTTGCCACACGTTTTCGACCAAGGAGCACGTCGGCCGCGATCGGCACCTCGGCGACGTCGGCGATCCGCAGCGGTTCGAGATCCCAGAATCCGCTGAACTGTTCGTGTCGACCGGTGGCCGGGTCGAAACCGTCGACCAGCTTGTTCGCCAAGTGTCGCCAACGCCGCGCCTCCTCAGGCTCGATGGCTTCAACCATCGTCGCCGCCCGTCGCAAGTGCCAACGGACCATGATGTTGGTGAACGCGTTGTCGTCGACGATCTCGTGATACTCGTCGGGGCCCATCACCTGGTCGAGGTGGGCACGGCCGTCCTCACCGAGCCGTATCCGTGACGCCCAGTAGCGGGCAGTCTCGGTGACCAACGCGGCCAAAGCGCCCCCGAGGGCACTGGTGTCGCCGGTCCAGTCCACATAGTGCAAGGTTGCCCACGCCACATCGGAGCTGATGTGCTGCTCATGGGAACCGGTGAGGATGGCAACCAGCCGACCATCGTGATCCCTGACCGAGGTCGGGGTCGTGTCGTGGCCCGTGTCGGCGGATTCCCACGGGAACCGGGCGCCGACACCACCACTCGCGGTGGCCGCCTCCCGAGCCGCAGCAAGCCGCCGAACCCGGTATTCGATCATGGCCCTCGCGGCATCGGGCAGCGTTGCGGCCAGCACCGGCAGCACGAACACGTCGGCATCCCAGAACACGTGACCGGCGTACGCCAGCCCGCTGAGCCCACGCGCCCCAACACCGGCCTCGCCACGGGTCGGCGCGCAGGAGAGAAGGTGGAAGAGCGCAAACCGGATCGCTTCCTGCGACCCGTTGTCGCCATCAATCTCAACGTTGGCCGCATCCCAACGGCGCGCCCAGGCGACGCGCTGCTCCTCGAGCAGGGCGTCGAATCCCCGCCCGGTAGCGTCGGACAGCGCCCGTGCAGCCTCGTCGCGCTGCGAGTCGTCGGTACCAACGCGGAAAGCGCTGAGCCGCTCCACCCAGACCCCGTGGGGGTCGGTGCCGGAGTGCTGCCGACTCACCGCGACGATTCGCGCCCGATCGCTTCGGGTCTCGGCCCACCAGACCCCATCGCCCAGCTCGCCGTCGGAGTAGGTGGCCCGGGCGGCCAGCGGCTCCGCCGCGCCCATTAGCGGCGCCTGCAACGGACACGCCGTCGTTCCCAGCAGAGAACTCCCGGTGGCCCGCACCGCCACAAGCCCCGGCCTCGTGAGGGACACGAAACGGATGCTGCACATCCCCTGACCATCCTCGGCGGATCGACACTCGAGGACGCCTGACCTCAGATCGAGCATTCGCCACATCGACGGTGCCGGTGTTCGGCGGTCTCCGTCCGCGGCCGACACGGCGAGAGGCGTCAAAGACGGACCGGGAAGCAGCCGCACCATGGCATCGCCATCGGCGCCCGCACCGAACGCTCCTGCGACCAGCGTGAGCCATGCTCGACCCGGCGCGCCGTGCTCGAGACCGCCCCGCACACCAACGGTGCCGTCGGACAGCGCAAACAGGGCGTCATGGACCCTGGCGCCGGTCGTGGCGTCCGAGTCGTGCCTGATGACCGCCCAGCCGGGTGCGGCCGACGATCGATCAATCGCCATGGTCCGGCCCGTCACGGTCCGCGCTCAACGCTGCCAGATCAGCGATCACCATGTCAGCGCCGGCACAGCGGAGGACCGCGGCGTGATCATGGCGGTCGATCGCAACGATCGGATGGAACCCGCCGCGGCGTCCGGCCTCGATCCCAGCGAGGGAATCTTCGACCAGCAGCGTTCGCTCCGGTGCGGTGCCGAGTTGGTTCACGGCGAACAGGAACGTGGCCGGATCAGGTTTGCCTGCCAGAGCGTGCTCGGCTGCCACCACGCCGTCCACGACCACATCGAACAGGTCGTTCGCACCGCCGGCAGCAAGGACCTCCCGACAATTCCGACTGGCTGACACGACCGCTATGGGCCTTCCTGTGGCGCGGATCCCACGCAAGAAGGTGACGGCACCGGGAAAGACCCGCACCCCGTCGCGCCGTATCCGTTCCAGGAACAGTTCGTCCTTACGGTTGCCGAGACCGCACACCGTGGCCGCGGTGGGTGGGTCATCCGGATCCCCCCACGGGAAACTGATCCCCCGCGAGGCGAGAAAGGAAGCCACCCCATCCGCTCGTGGCCTGCCATCCACATACCGGAGATAATCCTCCTCGGGGTCGAAAGGTGCGGCAGTCCGCATCGCTGCGACCAGCACGCAGTCAAAAAGCTCCGCCCACACCGTTGCGTGCACGCTGGCGGTATCGGTGACGACACCGTCGAGATCGACGACCGCGGCGTCGACATCGTGCAGGCTGATCCGCGTGTCGCTCACCTTCGTCAGGTTCGATCTCTTCGGGGTGTTTGGCCAGGGCCGTTCGACCCTGGACCTCGACACCGGATTGCCAGAAAGGTGGGGGGATGGGCAGGACAGCGGACAACGGGGCATTGCGCATCGGGATCATCGCCCCGCCGTGGGTTGCAGTGCCACCGCCCCTGTACGGCGGAACCGAACTGGTCATCGACCAACTGGCACGCGGCCTCACCGCTGCAGGACACACCACTGAACTTTTCACCACCGGTGACGCAACCTGTCCGGTACCGAGGTCGTGGCTGTATCCGGTTGCCCTCGGCACCAACGTCGATCCGGCCGCCGAGTTCGCCCATGTGCAACGGGCCTACGAAGTGCTCACGAACGTCGATCTCATCCACGATCACACCCTGACCGGCCCCGTGTTCGCGACATCGTGGCGGCCCGGCCTACCGGTGGTCACCACCAATCATGGGCCGTTCACACCTGAGATGGCTGCCCACTTCGCCACGTTCGCCGAGCGGGTCCCGATCATCGCCATCTCCGAGGCGCAGCGGCGCAGCTCGCCCGGCATCCCCATCGCGGCGATGATCCACCATGGGCTCGATGTCCGGGACTTCCCATTCGGCACTGGCGCGGGGGCTATCTGCTGTTCCTCGGGCGGATGAACCACCAAAAGGGTGTTCATCGGGCCATCGCCGTCGCCGAAGCCGCCCGCACACCGTTGATCATCGCCGCCAAGATCTGGGAGCCTGAAGAACGCCATTACTTCGCAGCCCAGGTTGAACCGCGCCTCTCCGAGGACATCGTCTACATCGGTCAGGTCGGCGGGCAGGCAAAGCTCGACCTGCTCGCTGGTGCCGTGGCCCTGGTGAATCCCATCCGGTGGCCGGAGCCGTTCGGGCTGGTCATGATCGAGGCACTGGCCTGCGGGACGCCCGTGTTGGCCTTCGCCGAAGGCGCTGCGCCGGAAATCGTGGACCACGGTCGAACCGGATTTCTCTGCACGGATGAGGCCGACATGGCACAGCACGTCGCCCGGGTCGCCACCTTGGACCGCCGAGCTTGTCGGGCCAGCGTCGCTGAACGGTTCTCCACGGCGCTGTTCATCGAACGTCATCTCGCCTTCTACCGGAACGTTCTTCACAGCGATTGCCCGTTCGCCGTGTCGAGCTCTGCCTGATGGTGGGCGAGGTTGTTCATTTCAGGGCATGACCGCAATGAGCTCCCGGGTCGTGTAGAACCAAGAGCGGTGGAACAAGGCGTGTGGGTATTCGAGGGTGAGGTTGCGCGCACCGGCCGCGACGGGGCGCCCGTCACGATGGTCGACGCTGCCGACTTCTGCCTGTCGGCGTCTAACGGTGACATTCGACGCGGTACGCCCCACGGCTTGTTCCTCCTCGACGCCCGCTTTCTTTCCCAGTTCGAGTTGCGCGTCGATGGCCGTGTGGTCGAGGGCCTGGGCGCCTCAGTCGATGATGATCCGGCGTCGGCCACGTTCTTCGGTCGAATTGACGCGTCGTTGGTGGTGCTCCGGCACCGGCGACTGTGTCGGGGCCTCATCGAGCGAATCGTGGTGCGCAATCACGGCACGACGCCCCGCTCGATCATGGTTACCGTTGCGGTGGACGCCGACTTCGCCGACCTGTTCCAGGTGAAGGAAAATCGGGTTCAACGACGAGGTTGGTACGGTCAAGACGTCCTTGATGGTGCGATCCATCTCGGTCATCAACTCGGCGGACGTTCACGGGAGGTACGCGTCGAGGTCGACGACGACCCGACCGCAAGCAGCACGGGAGCGCTGTGGCAGGTCACGTTGGCACCGGGGGGCTCTTGGTCGACAACGGTCACCGTATCGGCGACGCTCGACGGAGGAGCCCTGGCCAAGGACCCAACGCTCCACCGGGCGAGTTGGCAGACGCAGATCCCCCAGGTGAGAGCCGATGACCCTTCACTGGAGCGAGCCGTCCTCCAGGCCGCCGCAGACCTCGGCAGCTTGCGCATCTTCGATCCTGAATTTCCCGACCGGGCCATCGTCGCGGCCGGCGCCCCGTGGTTCATGTCGCCCTTCGGTCGGGATTCACTCCTCACCGCATGGATGGCGCTCATCGTCGATCCCGAACTGGCGCTCGGTGTGCTTGAGACATTGGCGAGATTCCAGGGAAGCAAGACCGACCCGATGACCGAGGAGGAACCAGGACGAATCCTCCACGAGATGCGCTTCGGCAAGGCATCCTCAAGCCTGCTCGGCGGCGGCCACATCTACTTCGGCACCGTCGATGCCACACCTCTCTTCGTCATGCTGCTCGGCGAGTTGCGGCGTTGGGGTCTGGCCATCGACGCCACCGATCGGCTGCTACCCCACGCCGACCGCGCCCTGGACTGGCTCGTTCAACGAGCAGCGCAACACACGAACGGCTATGTCACCTACCACCGGTCCTCGTCGTCCGGTTTGGCGAACCAGGGTTGGAAAGACTCCTGGGACGGCATTCGCTACCACGACGGCCGAGTTGCCCAGTCACCCCTTGCATTGTGCGAGGTGCAGGGCTATGCGTACGCCGCGTACCTCGCCCGCGCCCACCTTGCCCGCGAGGCCCGGGATGAGCCGACGTGTCACCGCTGGTATCAACGAGCGGCTGCGCTGAAGGAGGCGTTCAATCGGGACTTCTGGCTTGCCGACCGCGGTTTCTTCGCGATCGGCCTCGACGCCGAAGGGTGCCCCATCGACTCGCTCGCATCCAACCAAGGTCACTGTCTCTGGACCGGCATCATCGACGAGGACAAGGCTGCTTCTGTGGCCGACGCCCTGCTTTCACCAGCGATGTTCAACGGCTGGGGCGTTCGTACGCTCGCCGCCAGCGAGCCGGCATACAACCCCGTCAGCTACCACTGCGGGTCAGTCTGGCCCCACGACAACGCCCTTATCGCCGCCGGCCTCGTCCGCTACGGCTACGTCGAGCACGCACACCGGATCATGCGTGGCATCCTTGACGTGGCCGACACGAACCGCGGCCGCCTACCGGAGCTTTTCAGCGGGCTTGACCGTGGAGAGCTCGGTGTGCCCGCCGCCTACCCGACCTCGTGCGAGCCCCAGGCGTGGGCCGCCGCCACTCCCCTGATGTTCCTCCGCCTTCTGCTCAGATTCGATCCATGGGCCCCTCACGGCCGCCTGAACATGTCTCCTTCGCTCCCGCCCTGGTTGAACCAGCTGCGGGTCAGGGGCATCCCCCTGAGCACCTCCCGCATCGATGTGGACATCGACGAGGGCTCGGTGCGCGTCAGCGGCATCCCCCCGGGAATGACGCTTGACCGTCGACCACGAGAAGCGCTCACCAGCCTGTGGCCACTCGGGGCTGCCCCTGATGTCGAGCTACGGTAGCTACCCCAGTCAATCCGCTAGTCAGGGATGATCAACTCAACGATCTCGAATACCACCACCAGCGTGCCGAGTGCCGCCGAGACGGTCACCGGGATGGAGCGTTCGCCTTTGCGCAGAAGGGCGATCCCGCCGGTGACGATGGCGCCCACGGCACACAAGAATGTGGCCAGTCCCATGCCGTTCAACCAGGCGCTGTCCTCCCCGTCCTGCAAGCTGTCGGCCAGCACCCGCAACGCGGCGATGAGGACCAATCCGCCCAGCGCGGCAACGGACCAGCGGCCCAGCCGGGTTGTGGGGGCCCACCCGAATCGACGGGGATGCACGGTCTGCGAAGTTCCCACCGCTCCACTAGACCCGAAGCGCCACCGGTGGGGGCAGAGCCGGAAGTCCCTTCGCGGCAGCGTGCCTTCCAAACGGCACGGGCGGCCCGGCTACAGGGGACCTGTGACCCTGGCGTTCGGTCCCGTGCCCGGCGCAGGTTGGGTGCGTGAACGATGACATCTTGGTGCTGCTCGATCGGGCCATTGACGCCGTGGAGCCATTGGTGGCGTCCGCAGCTTCGGCCGATTCCCATCGATCAACCCCCTGCAAGGACTTTGACCTGGGCGCGTTGGTGGCGCATCTCGTCGGCGGGATCCGGGGCTTCGCTGACGTCGGCGAGGGCAAGCTGATGCGGTTCGATGCCGACCCGGACCTGAACACCGAACAGGTTTCCACCGAATACCGCACGGCCGCCGATCGGCTCGTCGCCGCGTTTCGTCAGCCCGGATTGGTTGAGCAGAACTTCGCCATGCCCTGGGGTGACACCACGGGGGCCCAACTGGTGGGTTTCGAGCTGATCGAGCTGGTGGTGCACGGCTGGGACATCGGCCGCTCACTGGGCCGCACCCTTGCTTTCGAGCCTGATCTGGTGGAAGCGACGTTGTTCGGAGCCCGAATGTGGGTCGATGAGTCCACCCGAACCCCGCAACTGTTCGGCCCGGAGGTGCCGGTGCCCGCCGAGGCTCCGGTGTTGGACCGACTCGTCGGCTTCCTCGGGCGACAACCGGACTGGGCCGGCTGAAGAAAGGTCAGGGCATCAGGGGGCAACGTTGCGGTGGAGCGGGTCACCATCGGCCGGAGCCGGCCTTTCCCGGGCACGAGCGACGGGACCGACGCGCTTGCACAGGTGCACCGAGGTGCCCACCGGCCGAGTGGTGATGGTCACCCGATCCATGAGCTGTTCCATCATGAAAAGTCCCCGGCCTCGGTCCCCGGCCTCAGTCCCCGGGCAAGGCCGCCCGCCGCCAAACGCCGAAGTCCCGCACCGTCACTCGCAACTTGTCCCCGCTCAACCACGCTTCGAGGGCCACGTCACCGGTTGCCTCTCCGCTGTAGGGATGCTCGATGGCGTTGGTGCCAGCCTCGCCACAGGCCAACAACACGTCGTTGATGACCGAGACGTGGAGGTGCAGTTGTTGCAGCCACGCCCGCAGCTCCGCCCGCAGCGGCTTGAGGTTGCGGACCAGCGCCGGCAGCCGACGGGCGAACACGTTGGCCGTCGCCGGCGTGAGGCGCACCGCCAGCAGCGTGGCGTCATCCTCGTGACCGCCTGATTCGAGGCAGCGTTCGAGCAACCGTCCCGCCAGGCCCGACCATCTTCGCGGTTCATCACCATTGACAGCGGCGCACCGGCGATGGCGGGCAGGTCGAGTCCGTGGTAGCGACGAACCTGTTGGGAGATGTACACCAGGTGACCGGCAGCGTCGGTTTGCCACACGTGTAACGGCAACACATCGGCCAGGAGCTCATAGCGGGAGCCACTGGCACGGGCCAATTCCTACAACTGGGCGCGGTGGAGGCGCTCGGCCTGCTCTTGAAGCTGCATCTTCGACCGGAACAGGTCGGTGAAAACCCGAACCTTGGAGCGCAGCAGCTCCGGATCAAACGGCTTGATGAGATAATTCCACGGCCCCGGCGTAACCCCGGAACACCGATTCGTCCGAGGAGGAACCGTCCGTGAGGAAGATGATGGGCACATGACGGCTGCGGGGATCGGCCCTGATCATCGCCGCCATCTCGGTGCCGGACATGCCCGGCATCACCACGTCCATGAGCACCACGGCGCAGTCCTCGTGCAGCAGCAGCCGCAACGCCTCTGCTTCTGAGCCTGCCTCGAGCACCCGCTCGCCCAGCGGCTCCAGCGCAAGGCGAAGGGCCAGACGCCTCTCGGGTCCGTCGCCCATCACCAACACGCCGACCCCGCTACCGACGGGGCTCAGCTCCTCCGGCCCGGTTGTGGTCACCCGGCACCACGGACGCGCCGCCAACCTGATGCGAGACGCAGACCGAACACGCCACGAAGAATGGTCATCGCACCCGTTTGCCTGCTTTCACTCGGTTAACGAGCTGGTGTTTGGGGTTCGTTAACCTGTCAGCGGTTCCCCGGGTAAGAGCACTTCAAACGCCGGCGGCACCGTTGACTCCGAAGCGGTGGCTGCGCTCCCGAACCTCAGCGCCCTCCCCTCCCCGCGACACCTTCCGCCGGTCCGAGTCGGTCACGGTGACGCTCAGGTGCCGGAGCGCAGGGCTTCAACCGGCGCCAGCCAGGCGGCCCGGAAGGCAGGGTACGTGCCTGACAGCAGGCCGGTGAGCCCTCCCACCACCGGCGCCAGCAACGGCACCCAGGCGTCCAGCACCGGCGTCCAGGACTGGTAGGCCGCCACCACGACCACGATCAGCGTGCCCAGGCTGGCCCCGAGCACCCCGCCGACCGCGCCGATCGTGGCACTTTCCACCAGGAACTGCTGACCGACATGGCGTCGGGTGGCACCCAGGGCCCGTCGCAGACCGATCTCGCCGGTGCGTTCCATCACCGACACCAACGTCACGTTGGCAATACCGATAGCTCCAACCAACAATGACACCCCGCCCAGAATGAGAAACAGAAGGTCGAGATCATTCTGCACCGCTTCACGCACCCGGCGCGGTTCGGGCGGCGACACCACCTTCAGGGCTCGGGGGTTGTCCGGCCGCAATGCGACCGCAACCTGTCGTGACAACACCCTGGCCGCCCCGATGTCGGTCTCGACCACCACTGACGTTGGCGCGGCCAGCCGGTAGTAACGCCGTGCCGTACCTTCCGGTATGATCACGGTGCTGGCCAGGTCCGGCTGACGTCCGACCTTGTCGAGAATGCCGATGACCAGATACAAGTCGTCACCGATGGTGATCGCCGGCAGGTGATCCACCCTGGCGATGCCCAGACGGGCTGCGGCGTTGGGACCCAGCACGGCCACGCGTTCCGACCGCTGGGAATGGACGGCGTCGATGAGCGTCCCCACCCGCAGCTCGGCGCGAACCGCCCGGAACAATCCCGGCGATGCCGCCGCCACGTGCAACCGCAGATCCGAGGCCACCTGCGGGTTCCGCAACCGCGACGCCGCTACGAGACGGGAGGACACATCGACGGACCCGAGGTTGCCCACCGCGGCCACACCGTTGAGGCGGGCCAGCCGCTCGGGCCCATCCCAGGGCAACGGCGCGATGCCCGCGGTGGTGGCCGCCGGCTTGGGGCTGACCACGATCTCAGTGGCCGCCAACTCATCGAACCGTCCAACGATGCGGTTGCCGGCGGTGCGGGAGAGACCCAGCGTAGCCACCAGCGCCGCCAAGCCGATGACGGTGCCGAGCACCGTCAGGGCGCTACGGCCCGGCCGGGCGAACAGCCCTGCCACCGATTCCCGCACGAGATCGCGGACGCTCATGCGCGACCGCCCCCCGGGAAACCCGGCCCCGCGTTTGCCGTTGCGAACCACTCAGATCACCTCCGACAGCCTGCCGTCGGCCATGCGCGCCCGCCTGCCGACCCGCGCCGCGACGTCCGCATCATGGGTGATCATCACGATGGTGACCCCCTCCCGGTTTAGCGCCGCGAACAAGTCGAGCAACGACGCAGTGTTGGCCGAGTCGAGGTTCCCGGTTGGTTCATCGCAGAGCATCACGCTGGGCGAGCCCATCAGGGCCCGGGCGATGGCCACCCGCTGCCGCTCCCCGCCAGAAAGTCTGGTTGGTAGGAAAGCGGCCCGGTGGGCGAGACCGACGCGGCTCAGCGCCTCCGCGGCCCGGGCCCGACGGTCCGCGCCCGGCGCCCGTCGATACACGTCGGCCAACATCACATTCTCGGTGACGGTGCGATGGGCCAACAGATGAAAGGACTGGAACACGAAGCCGAAGGCCCAGGAACGCAACCCCGCCCGTTCACGATCAGACAGCTCGGACACCTCCATGCCGCCGAGCCGATAGGACCCCGAGGTGTGGGCATCCAGACATCCCATGATGTTGAGCAACGTGGACTTGCCCGAACCGGACGGGCCGATGATGGCCAGCCAATCACCGGGCCGCACGACCAGATTCACATCGATCAACGCGTCGACCGGCGGCTCCCCCGGAAAACGCCGGCCCAAGCCCGCCATGGCGATGAGCGGACCGGCATGATGCGGATTCACAGAATCGACGGAACTCCGCGAAGAAGCTGTCCCGATTGCATCAGCGGTGTCAGCCACGAGGTGCTGCCAGCTCGGTCCTGGGGGACGCTGCCGCCACACCCTCGGTGGTGTCCGTGCTCTTCGTGCTCGCAGTGGTGTCGGTGGTGGTGTTCTCCGGGCTGGTCGGGCTGAGACCGACCACCACCAGATCGCCCTTCTTCAGGTCACCATCTGGGGTACTGACGGTCACGTAGCCCTGGGCCGACAGCCCGGGAACGACGGGGATGTACTCGGTCTCATCACCGCGGCCGGTGCTGCGCTGCACCCGCGAGGAACCGTCCGGTGCGAGCGTCAAGGCGCTCACGGGCACCGCCAGCACGGCGCCATCGCTCGACTGGACGGGAATCGTCACCCGAACCGATGCACCGACGAGATTGGGGGGCGGCGCCGCCACGCTGATCTCCACATAGACGTGGAAGCCATCCATACCGTTGGTGCCCGGACCCGGGGCCACCACCGTGACCACACCCTCGGTGGCGATGCCCAGGTCCGGTTCCTCGATCCTGGCCTTCATCCCCGGCCTCACCAGCCCGGCATCACCCACGGCGACACCCGCCTCGACGTGCACCAGGGCGTCGGACACCCGGGCGACGGCACCGGCCGCCGGATCACCGGGACCGACCAGCAACTCCGCCACCCGCACCGGGCTGGAGGCCACGAACACCACCTCGTCCGCCGGCACCTGGATGCCGGCGCGACTCTGGGCCAGGTTTCGTTCCTGCGCGGTCAACTCCGCTGCCGCGGCCCGGGCGCTGCTGGCCTGCTGCGAGTTCGCCAACGTCGTGTCCGCCGCCGCCACGGCCGCTTCTTTCACCGCGATGTCAGCGTTGGCCTCCGCCGCCGCCACCGCCGCCTCGTCCAGGGTGCGAACACCGCCGACGCGAATGGCCTCACGGTTGGCGACGGAGAGTGCCAGATCAGAGCGGGCCAGGGCCAACTCTTGTGGTGTGGCCGCCCCCCCAGCCACCAGCGCGTCGAGCGCGGCTTGTTTGACCGTCACGTCCGCCACCGCCACGCCGATGGCCGCAGCGTTCTGCGCGGCAACCTGCTCGACAGCGCGGGCAGTCCACTGCGCCCGGGCCCTGGCGATTTGCAGGGCCGTGCGCGCCGCCACCAACGAGGACTGGGCCGCGGCCACGGTATCGCCCGCACCGAGCGCGTCCACCGAAGCCGTGAGGGCATCAGCGGCGCGGGCCCGGACCGCGGCCAACTGTTCAGCGGTCGCGGAGAACGGCGCGAATCCCTTGGCGCCGTACCACGCCGCCACCGCGGTCTCCGTGGCGCCGTCGTACACACCGTCGGCGGCGCCGGGGTCCGCGCCGAGGCGCAACAGGGCGGCCTCGAGCTGGCGGACATCTTCCCCCGAGGTCCCTGGTCCGAGATCCCGGGACATGGGCACCGGGCCGCGCAGCAGGAACACCGGTCTTCCGGAGGCGCTGACCACAACATCGCCCTCGGCCAGATCGGTCCCGACCAAGGCTGTGGTGGCCGTGATGCCCGGTCCCGACTTCAACGAGGAACTGGCCAATGAGAGCTTCTGCGGTGACCCGAATCGGCCCGTCCCACGGGTCACGACATCCGCGGACAGCACCCGCTCCTCCACAGGAACCAGGATCAGGGAAGGCTCCGGCGCCGCGGTTCTCGAGGCCACCTCAGCAGGGGAGGACACCGTAGAGCCGACCACGAAACCCCCCACCGCGATAGCAACGACCGCGCCGATCGCCACGGCCGCCATCCGTTGTCGACCCATGACCACTTCCTTTCGCCGTCACCCCAGTGCTATCCGAACCAACCTGACCGAGACCTGAAGATCAGACCAGCCCAGTCAGCTCCCGTTCAGCACGTTCACTAGATGGTGAGGCGGTCCAGCTCATGAACGGGAGGCCCCCAGTGTCCCACCGCCACGTCTTTCGAAACCCGCGCCCACCGGTCCTGCGCTCGCGAACGCCGCGGTCCCTGATCGCCGCCGCGCTGCTGGGCCTCACCCTGGCTGCCTGTGGTGGCGACGACGAGGGGTCGGACGAGGCGGAGAGCAACGTACCGGAGGAGTTCGGCCTGACGCTGGCACAGTTGGCGACCCGGGTCGAGCAAACAGAACAGCTCATTGCCAGCTGCATGACCACCGCCGGGTTCGACTACGTGGCCGTCGACTTCTCCACCGTCAAGACGGCCATGGAGAGCGACCAAACCGCGCCCGGCCTCTCTGACGACGCGTACCTCAAGCAGTTCGGCCTGGGGATCACCACCCAGTTCGACAAGCCGATCATCGGTTTCGGCGCCGGCCCGCAGAACACCACCTACTTGAACGGCTTGCCCGAACCCGACCAGGTCGCGTTCCGCCGAGCGCTGTGGGGCGAGCAGGTGGAGTGGAATCACGCCCGGGCGCTGGAGGAGGAGGACTTCTCCCAGACCGGTGGATGCACCCGATCCTCCGCCGAGCAGACCTACAACCCGGACGAGCTGACCGGCGCGTACATCAACCCCGCCGACAAGGCCATCGAGCAGGACCCGCGCATGATCGCCGCGCTGGGCGAGTGGTCCTCGTGCATGCAAGAGGAAGGGTACGCCTACGACCACCCCGATCAGGTCGAGGCCGACCTCCGCGACCAGCTGGCGGCCCTCGTTCAGGGCCAGGATCCGAAGGGCCTGACCGGACCGGCGCTCGAGGCGCTCAAGGCCTTGCAAGACGAGGAGTTGGCCATCGCTGAGGTCCACGTGAGCTGTGAGGAGGACCACATCGAGCCCGTGCAGATCAAGATCGAAGCCGAGCTCTATGGGGCCAGCCCCAGCTGACGTCAGTCCGCTGCAGACGCATTTCCCCTTGTTTCTAGAAGGAGTTGGGATCTGGCCGGCCCTGGGGGCTGGCCAGATCCGCGTCGCCAGCACCGTTGAGGGCACAATGTATGAAGGTTCCATGACGTCTCCACAATCTGGGGCAGACCCTCTTGCCCTTCTCTTGCGAACGGGCATATCCTGACTCCTGGCTGAAGCGGCAGTAGCTCGATCAGAGCCAAGTCGCTTTGGTCGTGACGGCGGCGTTTCCCCCTGGTTGCCGCGCTGTTCGCGCCTTTGGAGCTAACAGCTATTTGCGACTCTACACGCTCCGACGTTCCCCCCGTCGGACGGAGCTAAACCGCACGCTCACGACGCGCGGCTCCTCGACCAGCACCCCGTCCCGGTGCATCCGTGATCGACCGAACGCGGCCGTCTTCACCACGGGACGAACGTTGGATTATCCGCCTTTTGAAAAACGAGCCAACCCAACGCGGGATCGGTCGGAGGGAAGTGTCGAATGAGCCATCGCTTCACGGTTCTCAAATTGGCCGCGGTCTTCTCGCTCACCGCAACCACCACCCTGGCCGCCGCCAGGCCCGCTCAGGCCAGCGTGGCCTTTTCCTATCAGGGCGATGTGTCCGGTCCCGCCACCCACGAACAGTTCAATGCCGCCAACTTCTCCGCTGGTGCCACCATTGACAACCCGCTGATGACCCGAACGCCGGGCGCCCAGTCGGTGCTGGAGGGAACCGCCGATCGGGGGGGCGGCGTGTCGGTGCACCGGCTGGTGGTCACCGTCACCGACCTCACCAAAGAGATTGACGGTGTAACCACCCGAGTGCTGTTCGACCAGGACTTCAACGAGGGAAAGCTGTCCGAAGCGGAGATCGCCTTCCATGCCCAGGACAACGGGGGCAACGTCTGGAACCTCGGCGAATACCCCGAAGAGTACGAGGACGGCGTGTTCGCAGGGGCTCCGAGCACCTGGTTGTCCGGTATTTCCGACGCCCGCGGCGGAGTCATGATGCGCAAGGACCCCCAACCCGGGACGGCCACCTACTTCCAAGGAGTCATCCCATCGATCCAATTCGCGGACATCGCGGAGATCGTCGGATACGAGCCGAGGGTGTGCATCAAACTCGGGTGCTACGACAACGTGTTGGTGGTCAAGGAAGCCAACACGTTCTTTCCTGAAGAGGGATTCCAGCTGAAGTATTACGCCAAGGGCGTGGGAAACATCAAGGTGGACTTTCTCGGCGGGCAGGAGCAAGAGGTGCTCGAGCTGGTTGAACGGCGCACGCTCACCCCCTCGGAGATGGACAGCATCCGGGCCGCCGCTCTGAGATTGGATCGGCGGGCCTATGGCTCGGTGCCCGCCATATTCGGATCAACCGAACGGGCCAACCGCTGCTAGAGCCGTGATAGCTACAGCTGAAATGTCAGTTAGTGACCTGAAGACGACACACGAATTGACACGGAGAGGGTCCACCATGGCCGAGACGGCAGCGCAAGAGAGTGTGGTCCTGTGATGCGCCGGCTCATCGCAGGAAGCATCACCCATCGACGTTGGGTACTCGTTGTGGCGGTGGCCATGTTGGCGTTCGGGGCCTGGCAGTTCCCGTCCATGGATGTCGACGTGTTGCCGGAGTTCACGCCGACCACCGTTTTGGTGCAGACGGAAGCGTTGGGCCTTTCCGCGGTTGAGGTGGAACAGCTGATCACGGTGCCGCTGGAGCAGGATCTGCTCAACGGGGTGGCGTGGCTGCACACCATCCGGTCCCAGTCCGTTCCCGGTCTCTCCTCGATCGAGCTGATCTTCGAGCCCGGCACACCGTTGTTTCGAGCCCGGCAGGTGGTGCAGGAACGACTGACCCAGGCTCACGCCCTGCCACAGGTCTCCAAACCACCGCAGATGCTGCAACCGCTGTCCTCCACCAGTCGGGTCATGATGGTGGGACTGACGTCAGAGGAACTTTCCAGCATCGAGATGTCCGTGCTCGCCCGCTGGAACATCCGGCCCAAGCTGATCGGCGTGCCCGGCGTCGCCAACGTGGCGATCTTCGGCCAGCGCGAGCGTCAGTTGCAGGTGCTGGTGGATCCGCTCAAGCTGCAGGCCCAGGGCGTGAGCCTCGATCAGGTCATCAGCACCGCCGGCAACGCGCTCTGGGTTTCTCCATTGACGTTCCTCAAGGCGTCCACGCCCGGCACCGGTGGTTTCATCGATACCCCCAACCAGCGGCTCGGCGTGCAGCACATCTCACCGATCAACAGCGCCGAGGAGTTCGGTCAGGTGATCGTCGATGACACCGAGGGCCGCCCGTTGCAGTTGAAGGACGTCGCCAGCGTCGTTGAGGACCACCAGCCGCTCATCGGTGACGCGGTGTTCGCCAACGGCGACAACGGCCTGCTCCTGGTCATCGAGAAGTTCCCCGGCGCCAACACCGCCGATGTGACCAAGGCCATCGACCAGGCGTTCGAGGATCTCAAGCCCGGCATGGCAGGCGTGGACGTCGACCGATTCGTGTATCGACCGGCGAACTACGTGTCCGATGCCGTCAACAACCTCACCGTGGCGTTGGTGGCCGGCGCTGTGTTGGCCCTGCTGGTGTTGCTCGGGTTGTTCTTGGAGTTGCGGGCCACGTTGATCAGCGCCGCCACCGTGACCGCCACGGTCGTGGCCGGTGGGCTGGTGCTGTACGTCCGTGACGTCACGCTGAACGCCATGGTGCTGGCCGGCCTGGTGCTCGGGCTGATCATCGTGGTGGACGACGCTGTCAGCGGTTCCCTCGGGGTGATCCGCCGGCTGCGTGAGAACGGCAACGGGCACAACGAGCGCACCACGATCGCGACGCTGGTCCGTGACGCGGTGTTCGATCAGCGGGGGCCGCTGCTCTACGCCACCGTGTTCGCAGCGCTGATGCTGGTCCCGCTTCTTTTCATGGAGGGATTGTCCGGCGAGTCCTTCTTCCCGCCGGCGGCGCTGTCCTTCATGCTGGCCGCGGTGGTCTCAGCGGTGGTGGCGATGACCGTGGCGCCGGCGCTGGCCTCACTGTTGTACGGCCGTTCCGCCATGAGGCCGACGTCACCGCGGATGGTGGGCATGCTCGAGCGGGGCTGGGACGGACTGGTTTCCCGCACGCCCCGGCCGCGGATTCTGGCGGGGGTGGGCGTGGTGGCGCTCCTGGCGATCGGCGCCGCCACACTCACTCAACTCCGCGCCGATGTGGTGCCGGATTTCGATGAGACCGACCTCGTGGTGAAGCTCGAGGCCGCTCCGGGTTCGTCGCTGCCCGAGGTTTCCCGCCTGGCGTCGCTGATCAGCGAGGAATTGCGCTCGGTCCAAGGGGTCAGCAAGGTGGGCGGTCACGTGGGCCGGGCCATCACCTCTGACCAGGTTGTCAGCGTGAACGCCGGTGAGCTGTGGGTGCGCATCGGTTCCGGTCGGGATTACGCGGCAACGCGTCGACGCATCGACACGGTGTTGGCGGGCTACCCCGGGATCAGTCATGAGGTGACGACCTACGCCGATCAACGGCTGCGGGAGGTGCTTTCCCCCACCGACGCGCCGGTCCAGGTTCGGGTGTTCGGCGAGGTCCAGTCGGTGCTGCAGGCCAAAGCGGCGGAGGTGAAGGCGCTGCTCGATGACATCGACGGTGTGGACGACGCCCGCATCGACACCGCCCCGGTTGAGCCGACGCTGGCGGTCAAAGTGGATCTCGACGCCGCCCAGGCACTGGGGATCAAGCCCGGTGAGGTCCGACGGGCCGCGGCCACCCTGCTCCAGGGCATCGTGGTGGGCGAACTCTTCGAAGAGCAGAAGGTCTTCGAGGTCGTCGTCCGAGGTGTGCCCGAGACCCGCAACAGCGCCTTCGCCTTGGAAGAGTTCCTCCTCGACTCGCCCCAGGGCGGTCAGGTTCGACTGGGCGAGGTGGCGGACGTGCAGATCTCCTCCACTCCCACCGTCATCAACCGAGATGCCTCGTCAAGGGCGCTTGACGTGATCGCATCCGTCGACGGGCGCGACCGTGACGAGATCGCCAGCGAGATCGAGGATCGATTGGGCGAGATCTACTTTCCGCTCTCATACCACGCCGAGCTGGTCGGTGATTTCGGTGAGCGCAAGGCGGCGGAACGGCGGGTGGCCCTAGTCGCCGGGGGCGTGGCCATCGGTGCGCTGCTCGTGCTACAGGCGGCGTTCAACACCTGGCGGGTGGCGCTGCTGGTGCTGGCGCTGCTCCCTGCGTCCCTGGTGGGCGGTCTGGTCACGGCCCGCATCGATGGCGAGTCCCTCACGTTGGGATCCATGTTGGGACTGCTCGGCGTGCTCGCTTTGGCGGCCCGGGGCGCGGTGCTGTTCATCAGGGAAGCTCAACACCTCGAGGCCACCATGCCCGACGGTCGCGACCCGGCGCTGGTGCTGCGAGCGGCCAGGGAGCGGGTCGGCCCCACGCTGATCGGCGCCACCGCCACCGCCGCGGCCCTCGCCCCCATGCTGGTGCTGGGCGGGCTGCCGGGCCACGAGTTGGTCACCCCACTGGCGGTTGTCGTGCTCGGCGCGTTGGTCAGCATGTCGATCGTGAATCTCTTCGTGTTGCCGTTGCTGTACCTGGCGGTACGGCCGAAGCGGCAACCCAAGCCCCTCTTCGAGGACGGCACCATCACCGTGCTCGAGGACGCCGAGGCGAAGCTCGAGACCACTACCGGGAGCGTGACCCATGCGTAGTACCCGCACTGTTCTGATGATCGTGGCCCTGGGCCCGGCCCTGCTGGCGGCGACGGGATGCTCCGACGGGGATTCTTCGGCGGCACCCATCGAACCGGCCACGGTGGCCGACATAGCCGGCAGCGACGTGAAAGCGGTGACGCTCACCGAGGACGCCAGCAGGCGCATCCAACTGGACACCGCGGCCATCACCAGCGGACCCCGCGCCTGCAGCACTATCCCATACAGCGCTGTGTTGTATGACGCCGCCGGAGATACCTGGGCCTACACCAACCGGGATCCGTTGGTGTTCGTGCGCGAACGCATCGAGATCGACCGCATCGACGGCGATGACGTCATCCTGCTCAGCGGGCCCGACAACGGTGTCCAGGTGGTCACCCGGGGCGCCGCCGAGTTGTTCGGCGCGGAAACCGGCGTCGGCAAGTAACAGCAAGCACAGCAAGCACAGGTCCGGAAGTAGCGGGAAGGGGCATCATCGATGCGCTGGTTGGTGGCAACGAGTCTGCGGTTCCGCTTCATCGTCGTCGCGCTGGCCGCCACGATGATGCTCGTGGGCATCGGCCAACTGGGCAACATGCCAGTGGACGTGTTTCCCGAGTTCGCGCCGCCCCGGGTGGAGGTGCAAACCCCGTCCCTGGGCCTTTCCGCCGCCGAGGTGGAGGAACTGGTCACCATCCCGCTGGAGCAAGCCCTCAACGGTTTGCCCGACCTGGACGTGATGCGCTCCAAGTCGGTGTCCCAGCTCTCCTCCATCGAGCTGATCTTCAAACGCGGCGTCGACCTGATGGAAGCCCGCCAGCTGGTCGCGGAGCGTCTGGTCACCATCAACCCGTCGCTACCCACCTGGTCCAGCCCGCCGTTCATCCTGCAACCGTTGTCCGCCACCAGCAGGGTGATGAAGATCGGGCTGTCCTCCGACGAGCATTCCGTCATCGACATGTCCATGTTGTCGTACTGGAAGATCCGGGCCCGGCTGCTGCGGGTGCCGGGGGTGGCCAACGTCGCCATCTGGGGTGAACGCCTGCGCATGTTGCAGGTCCAGGTCGACCCCGAGAAGCTCAACGATCAGAACGTGTCTCTGGACCAGGTCATGGGGGTGACGGCCGACGCGCTGGCGGCGGGCATCCTGCGCTTCTCCGACGGTGCGCACATCGGCACCGGGGGCTTCATCGACACGCCCAACCAACGACTCCAGGTCGAACACGTGCTGCCGATCGTCACCCCGAACGATCTGGCCAAGGTGGTGGTCGATTACCGCAGCGGCGAGCCGGTGCTGCTGAGCGATGTCGCCACGCTGGTCGAGGACCACCAGCCGCTCATCGGTGAGGCCGTCATCAACGACGGTGCGGGCATCATGCTCATCGTGGAGAAGTTGCCGTGGGGCAACACCCTGGATGTGACCCGTGGCGTGGAGGCCGCCCTCGGCGAGATGCAGCCCGGCCTACCCGGCATCGAGATCGACACCACCATCTTCCGGCCGGCGACCTTTGTGGACACCGCCATCGCCAACCTCACCAACTCACTGCTGCTGGGCGGGGTGCTGGTGGTCATCATCTTGGTGCTGTTCCTGTTCGATTGGCGCAGCGCGTTGATCAGCGTCATCACCATCCCGGTGTCCTTGATCGCCGCGGTGGTGGTGTTGGCCGCCCGGGACACCACCATGAACACCATGATCCTGGCGGGGCTGATCATCGCGGTGGGGGCGGTGGTCGATGATGCCATCGTTGACATCGAGAACATCGTGCGACGATTGCGCCTGCACCGTGAGGCCGGCAGCAGCAGATCCACCGCCTCCATCATCCTCGACGGGTCGCTCGAGGTGCGCAGCGCGGTGGTGTACGCCTCCATCATCGAAGCGCTGGCGTTGGTGCCGGTGTTCTTCCTCGAGGGCCTCACTGGAGCGTTCTTCCGCCCGTTGGCGTTCTCCTATGCGTTGGCGGTGCTGGTGTCCATGACCGTGGCGCTGATCCTCACGCCGGCGCTGAGCCTGATCCTGCTGTCCTTTGGCACGTTGCGTCACCGGCCCTCCCCCGTCGTGACGTTCCTCCAGAATCGCTACACCACGATGCTGACCCACATCGTGAAACGGCCGGCTCCGGCGGTGCTGGGCGCTTCGGCCATCTTCCTGTCAGCGTTCATCGTGGTGCCGCAACTGGGCCAGGAACTGTTGCCGGACTTCAAGGAGCGCGACTTCCTGATGCACTGGCTCACCAAGCCGGGCACGTCGCTGCCGGAGGAAACCCGCATCACCCAACAGGCCAGCAAGGAGCTGCGGGCCATACCCGGCGTGCAGAACTTCGGCGCCCACATCGGCCAGGCGCTGCTGGCCGATGAGGTGGTGGGCGTGGACTTCGGCGAGAACTGGATCAGCGTTGATCCCAAAGCGGATTACGACAAGACCCGCGACGCGGTCCAGACCTTGGTGGAGTCTTACCCGGGGTTGCGTCGCGATGTGCAGACCTACCTGAAGGAACGAACCCGTGAGGTGCTGGCCGGTTCGAGCGACGCCATCGTGCTGCGCATCTTCGGACCTGATCTGAACGTGCTGCGAGCCAAGGCCGAGGAGGTGAACGAGATCCTGGCCAGCATCGACGGTGTGATCGAGGAGCACGTGGAACTCATCACGGAGATTCCCCAGATCGAGGTTCACGTTGATCTGGCCGCCGCCGAACGCTTTGGCATCAAGCCCGGCGACGTCAGGCGGGCGGCGTCAACGCTGGTGGCGGGCGAAGAGGTGGGTGACATCTTCCGCGATGGTCAGGCGTTCGACGTGCAGGTGTGGTCCAACGCCAGCGTGCGTGGCGATCTGACCGACATCGAGGACCTGTTGCTCGACACCCCGACCAAGGGCCGGGTCCGATTGGACGACGTGGCTGACGTGGTGGTGAGACCGACCCCCAACACCATCAAACGGGAGTCCGCCTCCCGCCGGATCGACGTGGATGCCAACGTGCGGGGCCGGGCGCTGGGATCGGTGGTGGAGGAGTTCCAGGAACGGCTCGAAGAGGTCGACTTCCCGCTCGAATACCGGGCCGAACTGTTGGGCGAGTACACCGAACGCCAGGCCGCCAATAGCCGGCTGCGGGGATGGGCGGTGGTGGCCGCGGGAGCCATCTTCCTGCTGTTGGCCATCTCCTTCCGCAGCTTCCGTCTGGCCGTGTTGTCTTTCCTGACCCTCCCCATGGCGTTGGTGGGCGGGGCGTTGGCGGTGTACTTCTGGGGCGGGGTGATCTCGCTCGGCTCCCTGGTCGGGTTCTTCACCGTGTTGGGCATCGTGGCCCGCAACGGGATCATGCTGATCAGCCACTACCAACACCTTGAGAAGTACGAGGGTGAGGTCTTCGGGCCGGCGCTCGTCATCCGCGGCGCCCGTGAGCGGTTGGCGCCGATCCTCATGACCGCGCTGACCACCGGCCTGGCGCTGGTGCCGCTGGTGATCGCCGGGGAGCTGCCGGGTCAGGAGATCGAGTATCCGATGGCCATCGTGATCCTGGGCGGGCTGGTGGTGGCCACGCTGCTGAACCTGTTCATCGTCCCGTCGCTGTACCTGCAGTTCGGCAAACGCAAGCGGGACCGCATCGTGCCCATGCCCCAACCCGCCGCCTGAAATAAGGGTCGGAACAGCCTTCAGGGCCGGGCCGGCAGCTCGATGGCGAACGTGGTGAGGGGACCGTCGCTCAAGGCCAGGGTGCCGCCGTGACGGTGGATGATGTCCCGGGTGATGGCCAGGCCCAGGCCGGTGCCGCCGGTGTCCCGGGACCGGGCGGCGTCAAGACGGGTGAAGCGTTCGAAGATGTTCTCCCGTTCCTCGGGCGGGATGCCGGCACCGTCATCGCTGACCGTGAGCCGGACCACGCCGGGGACGCCGTCGCCGTGACGCTCGTTCAGGGTGATGGTGACGGTGCTGGCGGCGTGGCGCTCGGCGTTGTCGAGCAGGTTGCGCACCGCCCGACCGAGCTGCGCCGGGTCCCCCGTGACATGGGCCCCGGACACGCCGAGCGCATCCACCCGGACCCGCTGGCGCTCCGACAGCCGGCGCAGCTCCCGCAGCACGATGTCATCGAGGTCCACCCCCACGTTCGCCAGTTGCGCGGCACCGGCATCGCTGCGGGCAAGGTGCAGCAGATCCTCCACCAGGTGTTGCAGGCCGATGGTTTCCACCAGGACACTGCGCTCGGTACCCACCGGATCCGCCCCGTTCGCCAGGGCCAGATCAACTTCGAGCTCGGTGCGGATGCGGGTGAGCGGGCCCCGCAGCTCATGGGAGGCATCCGCAACGAACCGCTGCTGTCGGCGAATGGCATCATCGAGCCGACCGAGCGCCAGGTTCATGGTGACCGCCAGACGGTTGATCTCATCGCCGGTTTGCGGCTCAGGGACCCGACCGCCGGGGTTGGTCTCGCTGATCTCCGCCATCTGCGCCCGCATGGCCTCGATGGGACGCAAGACGAGGCCCACGAGCCACCATGTGAGGCCTCCCAGCAGCACGACGGCGCCGGGGCCCAGCACCAGAACCAGCACGGTGACGGCCCGCAGCGGATCGCTCACATCGTCGTTGTTGACCCCCACCACCAAAAAGCCGTCGCCCTGGGGGGTGCGAATGGCACGGGCCAGGACCCTGAACGTCTCCGGCCGGCCGGCGACGGTGGCATCGGTGGTGGTACCGGCGCGGGGCGCGACGATGGCGGGGGCACCTTGGAGGTTGGCCGAGGCCATCTGCACGTTCCCGCCTGGGTCCAACACCTGTACCAAGAGGTCCTCGTCGGTCCGCAACGACCCACCCTCCCCCGTGCCCCCCTGTCCGGTGGCCCCCTGCCCGTCCCGCACGACCGCTTCCAGGGTGTCGGCTCGCTGGGACAGACCCTCGTCCAGGTTGTCCGTCAATTGACCCCGCAGGACCGCCAGCATCACCACCGAAACCGTCGCGACCAGCACCGCGGTGATGGCCACCGCCGTTGCCAGGACGCGGGATCGAATGCTGCGAAGCACCATCCGATGGATCAGCCGCCGTCCGCGGCAAGCCGGTAGCCAGCGCCCCGCACGGTTTGGATGGCCTGGCGACCGAAGGGCTCATCAATCGCCGCTCGCAGACGTCGGATGTAGACCTCGACGATGTTCGGGTCGCCATCGAAGTCGTACTGCCACACCCCGTCGAGGATCTCCCGCTTGGACACCACCTCCCCCGCCCGGCGCACCAAGAACTCCAACACATCGAACTGCCGGGTCGTCAACGTCACCTCGCTGGCACCACGCCACACCCGCCGCGCCGCTGGGTCTATGCGGAGATCACCAGCCGCAGCCGGCACCGGGGCGATGCGACCACTGGCCCGGCGCAACACCGAGCGGATGCGGGCCACCAGCACCGGAAAGGAGAACGGCTTGCTGAGAAAGTCATCGGCGCCGGTATCAAGGGCCTCGGCCTCATCGAGGTCACCGTCCTTGGCCGTCAGCATCAGGATCGGGGTCCAGTTGCCGGCACCCCGCAGGTCGGCACAGATCTGATAGCCGTTTCGAACGGGCAACATGATGTCCAACACGATCAGGTCGTAGCTGCCCTCCGTGGCCATCCACAGACCGTCGCCGCCGTCGAAGGCCACGTCCACGGTGTAGCCCTCGGACTCCAGGCCGCGTTTGATCACCGTTGAGATCTTCTTGTCGTCCTCGATCAGCAACAGCTTCATGGCGGAACGTTCGTCTCCCTCCCGCCTCGAGTGGCCGGCTACCGCAGCCATTGTGCCCCTACGGACACCAGCTGTGCGCCATCACCGGGACCTGCTCGAGGACCCCGAACACGGGCCCATTCGCATCCATCTCGCGCCATCGCATCTCCCGACGTTCGCGTCTTGTGTGTGGTGAGCCCCCGGAGAGCACTTCTATCCCAGGCGCGCTGAACCTGGCCTGACCGGGAGGGGCAACGGTTTCAGCCGGCGTTCAGCCGCGGGGCGGGGCAGGAACCCGGCGCCCACTCAGTCAGCAGGGGGTCAGGACGGCTGTGGGAAGGTTTGGGCTCGCGGAACCCAGCCGAATGAGACAGGAGCGTCTCCGCCATGGATCACGTACGTTCGAAGATTGCCGCCGCCGCCGTTGCTGCGGGGATCGTGGGAACGGCCGCCGTCGGCATCGCGGCCGCGAAACAGGACAGCGAGGTGCCCATCACCGGCGCCGAGCTCGAAGATGCCACCAAGGCCGCGCTGGCCCACACCGGCGGGGGTCGGGTCACGGAGACCGAGGTGGGCGACGAGGAGAGCTACTACGAGGTCGAGGTCACCTTGGACAACGGCAACCAGGTCGACGTCCAGTTGGACCGGGACTTCAACTTCGTGGGCGACAAGGTCGAAGCGCCCGGCACCGACGACGATTAACACCGCTCAGTAGCGGCCACCGAATCCGATGGTGCAGGTGGACCACGCCACTGGCGAAGCGTCGCACCTGCGCCAGTTCCAGCGACAACGGGATGTGGGGTGGCACTCCCGGCTTGCCGCCGCCAACCACGATCGGGAACACGAACAGGTGGACCTCATCCACCAGCCCGGCACACCGCCATCGTCTCGTACATGCGCCGGCCGTAGAGATTGGTGCCGACGGAGCGCTTGAGATCGTTCACGAAGGCATGCACCTCGTCGTCGGGCATCGCCCAGTCGAATTGCCCCGCCTCGTCCTCGATGAAGCCGTCGAGGGACATGATCGCGGTGTAGATGAGCTTGCCCATCGGGATTGCCTATCGGTCAGCTGCACACTCGGACCGCGGAACGCTATCGACGTCCGGTGACGTGAGTTCAGCGAAGCGCGCGAAGAGGTCGGGGCGGTCACTGATGAGCCCGGTGACACCCCAGCTCACCAGCCTCCGGGCCTGTTCCACGTCGTTGACCCGCCAGGTAAACACGTGCTGGGCCCGGATCCGCAGCGCGTCCACCAACGGCGGGCTGAGCAGATCGGCGTTGACCGACACCCCACCGAGTGAGCCAGGGCCATAACGGCGCAACAGCCGCCGCAGCTGGGCCCGACTGCCGGCGGAGGGGACCCCGACGAGTTGATCCACCTCGGCGAGCCGCTCGATGTGCACCCACCGCCGCGAGCACACCCAGGTACCGGCCCGACCACCCACCATGGCCGCCATTTGGGAGGTGAGCATCGAGTTGGCACCCTTCAGATCGAGCAGCAACGGCGCGTCGGTGATCTGCAACAGATCCTCCAATGAGGCGATGGGGGTGGCCGGACCCCGCAGTTCCCATCGATCCCAGAACAGCGGAAACGGGCCCACCGTCTTGAGATGGCGCACCTCGAGTCGTCCACGGAACAAGTGCACGTCCGCTTCGATGAGGTCCGCTCCGGCTGTTAACGCCGAGTTCACGGATGCCGGCTCATTCCCCCATCGATGGGCAATGCGAAGAACCCGGGGGCCACTAGCCTGAGCCTGTACGGACCGTCCGGAGTCCGGCCCCGGCGGATGCTGGTCGGCCCCGGCGGGTTCGGCAGAATGGATTGCGTTCTCCATGGTTACGATCTTCCATCCCCCGGCACCGCGGCATGTGTTGCGCCATGCGCTCCCAACGCTGGTGGAGAGCTCAATCATCCCGTTCATCGTGTTCACCGTGGCCATGCGGTGGTACGGCTCCACAACGGCCCTACTCTGCGCCATCGGTTGGAGCCTGCTGGCCTTGCTCCGCCGTCTCGGACAGCGACGCAGGGTACCGGCGCTCCTGGTCCTGGGGGTCGCGGCACTGGCGGTACGAACCGTGTTCTCATTGCTGTCGGGCAGCCTTACGCTGTATTTCATCCAACCGCAACTCACCAGCGTGATGGTGGCGGGGCTGTTCATGGGATCGGTGCTGATCGGCAAACCGTTGGCCTGGCGGTTGGCGAACGACTTCCTGCCCTTACCGGTGCAGGCCCTGTCCGACCCTGTTTCGGGACCCGCGTTCGGGCGATTGTCGATGGTGTGGGCACTGCTCAACCTGACCAAGGCCGGCGCCAACGTGTGGTCCTTCCGGGCCCTGAGCGTGGAACAGTACGTGGTGGTCAAGGGCCTCATCTCGCTGGTGGTCATGGGCGGGGGCATCTGCGCCAGCGCCTGGTGGATGCGGCGGGTGCTGCACCGGGCACCGACCCTGGCCTTGGCCGGCGTAGCGTCGAAGGTCCCGCACCGAGTAGCCGCCCGGCCCTGATCGAGCCGGTCCCCGGTCCCCTAAGCTGGGGGTCGTGACCAGGAAGGTTCCTGACGTCCTGCGCCAGGTGGTGCTCATCACCATCGCCATCACCCTGTACTTCGGGGTGCGGGGCCTCACCGAAGGCCAGGTCCAGGACGCGCTCGACAATGCCGATCGGCTGGTCAGGCTGGAGCATCGAACCGGGCTGGCCTGGGAGGACGCCTTCCAAAACCCCGCCACCCAATGGTGGTTGCTGCGCGACACCGTGAACTGGGTCTACATCTGGGGTCATTGGCCGGTTATCGCGATCACCGCCGTGATGCTGTACCGACGGCATCGACAGGCCTACCGATTGCTCCGTAACGCATGCTTCATCTCCGGAGCCATCGGTCTGGTGATCTTCGCCACGTTCCCGGTGGCACCACCGCGGCTCACCGACTTGGGCCTCGTCGATACCGTGACCGAACACTCCCACGCCTACCGCGTGCTCCAACCGCCGGGGTTCGTCAACCAGTACGCGGCCATGCCCAGCCTCCACGCCGGCTGGAACCTACTGGTCGGTATCACCGTCGCCCGGGTCAGCCGACGTCGGATGGTTCGCGTGCTCGCCTCCCTGTCGCCCCTGCTGATGGCCTTTGCCGTTGTCGCGACCGCCAACCACTTCGTGATCGATGTCATTGCCGGCGCCGCGCTCTCAATGCTCGGCTACGGCATTGCTACGTGGGTTGCGTCGCGACGCACGGATGCTCCCCGGCATCGCGGCGGGCCCCAGCCATCCACTTCCCAGCGCACCACCGTTTCCCCCACCCGCACCGAGGTCCCGGCCCGGAGGTCGTGAATCCCGCGCCATCTCCAGGATCACGCACGCCACGTCGGCCGGGATGAAGCGATCGGCCCTCGGCGTTGGCTGTGCGCCGGTCTTGCCCGCTGCGCCTGGCCTTGATCGACGTCCACGCCACCTCTCCCCCCCTGCCGGCTGGATCAGCGAAGGCCGAGGGCCCGCAGCGACTCGCCGTCATGCACCCGATCGCGCCGTGTGCCTGACGCCAACATGGTCTGGCCGGGTGCCTTCTGGAACGGGTCGGCGAGACCGATGTCCTCGGCGAAAGCCCTGATCTCGGGCACAACGTAGGTGCCGATCAGCTCCATGCTGCGCAGCCGATCCTCGTTGCTGACCGGACCTTGCGGGGCGAAGAAGATGAAAATGCCCGGACGCAACGCGGTGAGCACCGTCTTGAGCATCGTGATCACCGTGTCGGGCGTGCCGAAGATGAGCTGATGGTTGGTCTTGCCCCGATCAACGGCCTGCGCCGCCTTGAGCCGCTTGGTTTCGTTGGCCTCGTTGTCGCTGGGGTTGATCTGGCCCATCAGCTTCTCACGACTGATGCCCAACCACGAGCCGCCCGGTTGCAGCTTGGCCAACTTCTGGCTCGCAGCCTTGGAGTTGTAGCCCGGCGGCAGGGCGTGCTCCGGGCGGGAAAAGGATTGCTGACCGCCGCCCCACACGTAGCCCAGCGCCAGTTCCCGGGCCTTCTCCTCAGTGTCCGCGCACACCGTGGCCGCCAGGTAACCGAAGTTCTCCGGGCCGGCCTGGTAACCCAAATCGGCGGCGGAGTTGGCGTACTTGTCCCATAACCCACAGGTCGGACCGAGCGCGGTGCCCAGACCGATGTAAGGGTAGCGATGCTTGGCGCACCACTCGATGGTCTCAGGTGACAACACCCCCGGGATCCACATCGGCGGGTGAGGCTTCTGATAGGGCAGCGCCCAGGGGTTCACGTGGCGATAGTGAAAGTGCTTGCCCTCGTAACGCCAGGGCCCCGGACGGGTCCAGGCCTGCACGATGAAGTCGTGGGCTTCCTCGAACATCTCACGGTTGTAGGCCGGATTGGCGTTGTTGAAGAATTGCTCGGACCCGGCGCCACGGACCCAGCCGGTGACCAGACGGCCCTTGGAGATGCAATCGATGGTGGCCAGTTCCTCCGCCATGCGCAACGGGTGTTTGATGACCGGCAAAGGGTTGCCGATGAGCACGATGCGGGCCCGCTCGGTGGCGTAGGCCAGGATCGCAGCCTCGGTGTTCATCACATTGCCCATGCAGAACGGGTTACCGTGGTGCTCGTTCAGGGCCAACGCGTCAAAGCCCAACTCCTCGGCGTAGCGATACTCGTCGATGTAGTGCCGCCAGTCTGCCGAAGCCCGCTCGGCGTCGAAGCGCGCATTGGACAGCCCGAAGAACGCCTTGTTGTCATACAGCTCGTCGTCGTCCACCCAACGGTACGGACGTTCCGTGAAGTATCCCAGCTGCATGTGCGCACCCCCTGTGATTGACCGTCGCAGCATAACGACCCCCGCGGCAACGATGACGGCTTGCGCGCACGCATCGCCGACGTAGGGAACGCCAAGAGAACCTCGCCAGCGCACCATGAGCGATGTCGAGCACCTGCAAGACCACCGGGACCAGTGATCCGGCCTCGAGCCCTTCGGCCTTTCGCACCGCAATTTTTAAAATGGTCGCTCGCCGTACGCACCGGCCGAGCGACGAGCCAGTTGGCTCAACCCAGACCCTCCAATGATGGTCGACCCGGCCACCGTACCGATCGGAATGGCCACGCCGTCCGCACCCACTGGGCCAGCGCGGCCGCCAGCGCAGCATCATCGCCAGCCCGTTCTCGGCGAACCCAACAGCGGACCACCGCCTCGCATTCGCCCCTCGGGTCCGGATCGACGTAGACACAACCGATCACGGTGGCCGTCGGTGCGCCGCCGTCGAGCACGCTGTAGGCGAACGCCTCGCCAGCATCGAACTCCCGCTGATGTTCGGTCAGGTCGGCCAGGTTCTGCGCCAGCGACATCGGCCGTGGCCAGTTGCCGGCATGGTCACCGTCCGGCTCGAAGCCCGGGGTTCGTTGGATCTGCTCGATGCTCGACATCCACGCGACGTGGTCCCGCTCGTTGTGAACCGGCCCGAGAACCTCGAGGTGGAACCAGCCGGCGTCGAGCGGCTGCGGTGGGGTGATGGCCGAGGCGAACACCGCCACAGTCTTCCCCAGGGCCCGGCCCTCGCGTTGGAACCCGCCTGTTGACAAGAAATCCTGTCAATACCTAGGGTTGGCGGAGTGCTTGATCTCGAGGTGATCGAGGAGCCGGCGTCCGCTGCTGCGGCGCTGGATCCGGTGCGGGCGCGCATCCTGGCCATTCTGGCCGAGCCGGGGTCAGCGACGACGGTGGCCACCGGGCTCGGCATGTCCCGTCAGAAGGTCAACTATCACCTCCGCACCCTGGAACAACACGGCCTCGTCGAGCTGGCGGAGGAGCGCCCTCGCCGCGGGCTTGTCGAACGGGTGATGGTCGCCACCGCCCGCAGCTACCTCATCGCCCCCGACGCTCTGGGCACCACCGCCGTGGATCCCGCCCGCACCGACCGCTTGTCGAGCCGCTACCTCATCGCCGTCGCCGCCCGCATGGTGCGCGAGGTCGCTGACCTGGCCCGCCGAGCCGAAAGCGCCAGACGTCCGCTGGCCACGCTGGCCATCGATGCCGAGATCCGGTTCGGGTCCGCCGCCGAACGAGCGGCATTCACCGCCGAGCTCACCGCCGCCGTGCAGGCCCTCGCCGCCCGCTACCACACGGAAGCGACGCCCGGTGGCCGCTGGCACCGCTTGGTCATCGCCGCCCATCCCCTACCCCCGCGACCAACACCGGAGCGACGTCATGACCGATGACCACCGGTCCATCGAATTGGAGATCGAGGTCCCCGGCACACCCGAGCAGGTGTGGCGGGCCATCGCCACCGGCCCCGGCATCTCGTCATGGTTCGTGCCCCACACCGTTGAGGAACGCACCGGCGGCGCCGCGCTGGCGTCCTTCGGCGAGGCGCCCGAGATGCAGATCCCCGGGCGGGTAGCGGCGTGGGAACCGCCGAACCGGATCATGTTCGACGGCGGTGAAGAAGCCGACGGCCTGGCGTTCGAGTGGCTCATCGAAGCCCGCGACGGTGGCACCTGCATCGTCCGCCTGGTCAACAGCGGCTTCCGTATCGGCGCCGAGTGGGACGGCGAATACGACGGGATGAAGGACGGCTGGCAACTGTTCCTGGCAAACCTCCGCCTCCACCTCGAACACTTCGCCGGCCGCAGCGCCACTGCCATGCTGCCCTCCGCCACCTGGCCCACCCCGAACGAACAAGGCTGGGCTGCCCTGGCCGCCGCCTTCGGTCTCGCCGCCAACCCCACTGTCGGCGACCGCGTCGACAGCGCCGGCGGGGACGCACCGCCCTTGGCCGGTACGGTCATGGACGTCGGCCCGCGGCGGCTGGCCCTGCTGCTGGACAGCCCCGCCGAGGGCACCGCCTTCCTCGCCGTTGAGGGCCGAGGCGAGACCTGTGACGTATCGGTGTGGGCCTACCTCTACGGTCCCGACGGCCCCGCGCTCGTCAACCGGGACCGTCCCCGCTGGCAGGCTTGGCTCGACCACCACCGCCCGGCTCCGACACCCGAGTCGGACTGAGGTCTTGCGTTCAGCAGAACACATACCAACAGGTACGAGTCGCCCAGGCGCCCCGGGCGACAGCTACGTGACCGGTGTTCCGACTCGAACCAGTTCGGTGAACTACGCGGCCTCCACCTTGGGCATGATCGATTCCTTCAGACGCTTCAGGTCATCGAGGGTCTTGGCAACCGGTACGTCCTGGAACGGCGGCCACAGCAGCGGCATCGTCAGCCCGGCCTCCTGGTAACGCTTGAGGTTGTCGGTGATCTGTGCTGCGGTGCCGACCATGAGATTGCTGAGCTTGCCCTGCGGTGTTTGATCCGTCTCGGCGTCAGTGATGACAAACCACACCATGCTACAGATGTCCAGATCGTCTATCGATCGAGCGCTGCCGAGCTCCTCGAGCTCATGCTGGATGGCACCGCGCCACGACGTTAGCTCCTCAGGGGTGTCCTGGATGCCAATCCAGCCGGCCAGGCCGTACTTGGCAATGCGCTTGGCCGAGCGCTTCGGATCCTTGAGGCCACTGAAGTAGATGGGCGGGTGCGGCTGCTGCACCGGTTTGGCCCCAAACCCGCAGCGCTCGAAGTCCGCGAACTCGCCGTGGTACTCAAAGACTTCATTGGTCCAGATGCCCTGCATGATCTCGATGGTCTCGCGCACATGCTTGTGTCGCTTGGGGAAGATGTGCGCCACGCTGGCGGCGGCGAACTCCTCGGGCATCCAGCCGGAACCGATGCCCACGTTGACCCGTCCATGGGAGAGCTGGTCTACGGTGGCGATCTCCCCCGCCAGCACCCCCGGCGACCGGTATGGCGTGTCGATGATGCTCATGCCGATGCGCACCTTGGTGGTCTTGGCGGCAAGCCAGGGGATCAGCGGCATGCCGTGAAGCCACTCACCGCGAGCGGACACCGGCAACGCCCTGGGGAACGCCTCCATCATGCCGAAGGGGTATTGGAGCTCCACGCGATCGGAGGCCTCCGGCACCACGATCCGGTCCAGCGTCCACACGGAATCGAAATCCAGGTCTTCGGCCAGGGCGGTGAGCTCCTCGAGTTCCTTGACTGTCACCTTGTCACGGAAGTTCGGAAGGTACAGGGCGAGCTTCAAGGGAGGGCCTCCTCACGACGAACAATCCGATCGTAGCGGCCCGCATTCCCGGCCGAGCGGTGGCATGACCCTGATCGAGCTCAGCCCGACGGCGTAGGCTCGGCCCGAGTGTCAGGGGGAGACCGATGAGCAGTCGACGGAGCCTGTGGGGCTGGTGCCTCGAGGCGGAAGAGCCCACCGCCGCGGACCGCGCCGCCCGCGCCGAGCAGCTGTCCCGCACCTTCGGCGTGGGGGTGGCGCCGACCCCCATGCCCGACCTCGCCCGCCTGCAGCTCCGCGCCCCCCGGCTGACCCCGCCCACGGCCCTGGCCCCGTACTGCAGCACGGACACCTGGGAGCGGGCGTACCACAGCCTCGGTTCGCACTTCACCGATTACACCCGGGCCTTCAACGGCGAGTTCCCCAACCCGCCCGACGTGGTCGCCCATCCCCGCACCGACGGTGAGGTCGAAGCGGTGTTGGCCTGGGCGTGCGAGGCGAACGCGGTGATGGTGCCCTACGGCGGTGGGTCCTCGGTGGTGTGGGGGGTCAACCCGCCGGACGCGGACCGCATCGTCACCGTGGCGCTGGACCGCTTGGACCAGGTATTGGAGGTCGACACCACCTCACGCGCCGCCCGCATCCAGGCCGGCACGTTCGGGCCCGATCTGGAAAATCAGCTCCGCCCGCACGGCTTGACCCTGCGCCACTTCCCGCAGAGCTTCCGATTCTCCACCCTGGGCGGCTGGATCGCCACCCGTTCCGGCGGTCATTACGCCACCAACCACACCCACATCGATGATTTCGTCGAATCGGTGCGGATGTGCACCCCCCAAGGTTGGTGGGAGTCACGACGCCTGCCCGGCAGCGGTGCCGGTCCCAGCCCAGACCGGCTGGTGATCGGGTCCGAAGGCACTCTCGGGATCATTACCGAGGCGTGGATGCGCATCCAGGCCCGCCCCACCTTCCGGGCCACTGCCGGCATCACGTTCCCGTCCTGGGCGGCGGGCACTGCCGCGGTGCGCCACATCGTGCAGGCCAAGCTGTGGCCGGCCAACCTGCGGATCCTCGACCCTGCCGAAGCCCGAGCCGCGCCGCCGGCCTGGACGGCAACGCGTCACTGGTGATCGTGAGCTTCGAGTCCGCTGAGCTCTCCCAGCGCCACCTCATGGCCGACGCGTTGCAGATCGCCCGGGACCATGGCGGCGTCGTGAGCGACGAAGATGTGGCCATCTCCGACGGTAGCGGTGAGGCGACCGGACGGCAGGGCGCGGTGGGGGCCTGGCGCGACGCCTTCGTGGGGGTGCAGATCGGGCTGGACATGAGCCTCGGGGTCATCTCCGACACCTTCGAAAGTGCCATCACGTGGGACCGCTGGCCCGACTTCGACGCGTTGGTACGAGACCGGGTAGGGAAGGCGCTGCGGGAGACCTTAGGAAAGGCAACGCTGTCATGTCGCTTTACCCACGTGTATCCAGATGGCCCGGCGCCCTACTACACCTGGTCGGGCATGGGACGGCAGGGCAGTGAGATCGCCATGTGGTCCGACATCAAAGCGGCGGCGACGGAGGCCCTGATCGAAGCGGGCGGCACCGTCACCCATCACCATGCCGTGGGCCGCATGCACCGACCCGGTTACGACGCCCAACGACCGGACCTGTTCGCCGCCGCACTGGCCGGTGCCAAAGCCGCGCTCGACCCTCAAGGTCTCCTGAACCCCGGTGTGCTCATCCCGTAGCGCCTGGCGGATTCCGCCCCGCCACCCGGCGATGGTGACCCTGACCTTCACCCCGTCCAGGTCGAGCTTGGACAGAGGGCGCGGGTGACAGCGGGGGCAGGGGCGTCTACGGTGCGGCCCGATGACCGCGCACTGGACCGACTTCGGGATCAAGCAAATGTCAAACTTCTCGGCCCGTCACCGAGTTGAGCTCCCGCCGCCGTTGCAGGCGCTGATCGACGAGCGCGCACGCTTCCTGGACAATCCCCTCACCGGGCTGACCTCCAACGGCACGGTCACGCCCGGCCTGTTTCCCCTGAACGGCCCCGGCGCCGATACCGGGCGCGTGACGGAAGCGGCCCAAGCGTTCCTGGCCGCGCTCAGCCCCGAGCAGCGGACCAAAGCCTGCTTCCCGCTTGACGCCGAGGAACGTCGCACCTGGCTCAACGTGCACATGTACGTGTTCCGCCACGGCGTGATGCTGGAGGACCTGCCCGCCCCCACCCGTCGCCTGGCGCTGGAGTTGCTGGCCGCGACGCTATCCGCCAGAGGTTTCGGCCAGGCCCGGGACATCATGCGACTGAACCGACTGCTCGCTGAGGTGTCCAACAGCGCCGACGAATTTGGCGAATGGCCCTACTTCGTGTCCATCTTCGGGGATCCCGACGAGGAGGGGCCCTGGGCGTGGCAGATCGACGGCCACCATCTGAGCCTCAATGCCACCATCGTGGACCAACACCTGCTCCTGACGCCCACGTTCATGGGGTCCGAACCGTGCCACGTGTTCGAAGGCCCCCTTGCCGGCACATCGGTGTTCGTCACCGAGGAACGCGCCGGGCTTGACCTCATGCGCTGCCTTGACGCCGGCCAAGCAGCCAGGGCCATCGTGCGGCCCTCGATCCACCCCGAGGACCTGCCCAAGGAGTTGCAGCACCCCTTCGACGGGCGCATGGTGGGCGGGGCGTTCAAGGACAACGCCGTGGTGCCCTACGAAGGGGTCTGCGCCGGCGAGCTGTCCGACGCCCAACGCCGCAACGTATTGGCGGTGGTGGCGTCCTTCATCGGATGGGCGCCGGAGGGTCACGCCGCGGTTCGCATGGCCGAGGTCGCCGCCCACCTCGACGAGACCTGGTTCACCTGGATGGGCTCCACCGGCGACGACGGGCCGTTCTACTACCGGGTGCAGAGCCCGGTGGTGCTCGTCGAGTTCGACCATCATCCAGGAGTCGTGTTCGACAACAAGGTGCCGACCCGCAACCACATCCACACCGTGATCCGCACCCCCAACGGCGGGGACTATGGGCAGGATCTGTTGCGTCAGCACCACGACCTCTTCGACCACCGCCACGGGGAACACGCCGCCCGCTGAGGGGACCCCCGCGTGCGAACCCACGGACCCGCCACGTTCAGGGCAGCGGGTACTCCGCAGCGTTGAGCACCCAGCCCGGGCGGGCCGAGAAGTCGGCGCGTGGCGGGCAGAAGATGTCCACCAGCTGCGAGGCGTCCAGCTCGCAATGGGAGGCCGAGCCCGACCTGATGCGGGCGATGCTGGCCCGCCACGACGAGATCGTGACCTCCGCGATCACCGCCGCCGGTGGCGTGGTGTTCAAACATCTCGGTGACGGCTTCGGCGCGGTGTTCGACTCGGCCCCAGCCGCCCTGCACGCGGCCGTCACGGGCATGCGGGCCTTGGAAGCAGGACCTTGGCCGGCGGAACGGGCGCTGGCCGTGCGGGTGGGGTTGCACACCGGCCAAGCGTCGCCGGTCGGCAATGATTACTTCGGTCCCCCGGTCAATCGGGCCGCCCGGGTGATGGGCGCCGCGAACGGCGGGCAGATCGTCTGTTCCGCGGCGACCGTTGCCCTGTGCCGGGACGTGTCCTTCCGCGATGCGGGCATGCACGCGTTGGCCGGGGTGGGCAACGAACGGCTCTTCGTCGTGACCGGCGCCGGGCTCGGAGAACATCGCCCGTTGCGCAGCACTACCACCGTGCTCACCAACATCGTTCAGCCGGCGTCGCGTTTGGTGGGCCGCGACCAGGAGTTGCGCCGGGTGGCCGAGGCGCTCGACCAGCATCGCCTGGTGACCCTGGTCGGGCCGGGCGGCGTGGGCAAGACCCGCCTGGCCATCTGACGGAGGCCATCGCCGCGTACCTACAACGCCGGCGCTGCCTAGTGGTGCTGGACAACTGCGAACATGTCATCGACTCGGTGTCGCAGCTGGCGCGCCGCCTGCTGGCGTTGGAGGGCGTGGTGCTGCTCGCCACCAGCCGGGAGATTCTCAGACTGGAAGACGAGCAGCGCTGGCCGGTACCGCCACTGGAGGAATCCGCCGCCATGGACTTGTTCGTCGACCGCTGCCGCCAACGCGACCCTGACTTTTCACTCGACGCGGCGGCCACCGAAGCCGTGCGCCAGATCAGCCGCCGGGTCGACGGCATCCCCCTGGCACTGGAACTCGCGGCCTGGTAGTCAAATCTGACATACCCGTCAGTGTACCTACCCTCCGCTGAAGCGCTCTGACGGCCGGCGCGGTTCAGCGGGTGAAGGTAAACCGCACCGCTGGCGACAGGTAGCCGCCGCCGGAGACGATGGCGTCACCCCACGGTGCCAGCGTGCGCACGACCTGCTGCAGCCGGTCGCCTAGGACCTCCAGCGCCGGCGCCACGAGCTGGTCGGTGCGGGTCTCGACGTGGTCGCGCAGCTCGAACCCGGCGGCGGTGAGCTGACTGTCGCCTTCGAGCAGCCCCCGACTGCGCAGGCGTGCTTCGCCAGCCTCGAGCTCGTCGGTGGTCCACCCCCGCCCGCCGGTGTGGGCACGCGGTGCCAGACCCCAGTACAGGTCGCCGAGCAGACCAACCTCGACGGGGTCCAAGCCTTCGGCCGACCAGGCGATGATGTGCGAATCCCCCCGGTACTCGCGCAGCAGATCGGCGGCCCGCCACAATCTCGCCACGGGCTCATCAGGTACGTCCAGGGCGCGTTGCCCGGCGAACAACGCCCGGCCCGCCATCGGCAAGGGCTCCGAGGCCTCCAACAGCGTGTCCGCTACCGCCAGCGCGGCGGCACCCTCGGGTTCGGCAACGCGTCGAAGCTGGGCCACCGCGCCGGCCTGGCGTGCGGCCCAGATGGTGGCGGCGTCGGTCCGTTGCCACCCCTCGGTCACCAGTGGCACCACGACGGACGGGTTGAACACCGCGAACGCGGCGGCCACCACTGCGCCCGGCACCTGTCCCAGCACCGATCCCCGGGCGGTGAAGTACGCGCTGCGGTCGGGCAGCATGGTCTTGCCCACCGACCCCGACGAGGGCCCGAACCCCAGCGCCTCATAGTTGACGTGGCACTCAGGCGAAAACTGCGCCTGGCCGGCCACCGGTTCCAATGCAGCCGCCAGCAACCGGGCCGGCGTTTGTTGCGGGTCGGCTCGCCGTGAGGGCATGGCGTGAACATGCCAGCGGGCCGGATCGGCAACTTGGTGTCGACTCATCGTGCCCCGATCGGGTTGCCGCCTTGACGGTGGGGCTGCCACGCTGCTGCCACGAGGTGGGCCAACCATGGCAGCCCACCCGGCCGCGACGACCGGTCCGAGGCAAGGGGGTTCCGTGTGGAAGGCATTTTCGAGGGCATCCGGGTGCTCGATTTCACCAACGCGGTCTCGGGTCCCACCCTGACGCGATCGTTGGCCGAGATGGGCGCCGACGTGATCAAGGTGGAACTACCGCCAACGGGAGACCTCGGACGCTCCGTACCCACCATCCGCGGCGGTCGTTCAGGGTTCTTCGTGCAGCAGAACCTGGGCAAGCGGTCCCTGTTTCTCGATGTGAAAGCGGCAGCGGGCCGCGAGCTGCTCGAAGCGCTGGTGGGCCGGGTCGATGTGCTGGTGGAGAACTTCAGCCCCGGCGTGGTCGAACGCATGGGGTTCGGCTGGGAGCGGGTTTCCGCCATCAACCCACGGCTGGTGATGTGTTCGATCTCGGCCTTCGGTCAGGAAGGCCCGCTGCGCGATCAGCCCGGCTACGACGCCATCGCCCAGGCCTACAGCGGGGTGATGTCGATGATCGGCGAACCGGGGGTCACGCCGGCGCTGGTCGGTCTCTCGCCCGGCGACGTGTTGACCGCCGCGCAGGGCCTGGCGGGGGTGACATCGGCGCTGTTCCACCGGGAACGGACCGGGCAGGGCCAAAAGGTCGAGGTGTCACTGCTGGATTGTTACATGACCTGTCACGAGCTCAACATCGAGATGTGGTCGGCGTCAGGCGGGGCGGTCAACCCCACCCGGTCCGGTTCGCTGCACCCGTTCGTGCCGGCCTATGGAGTGTTCGGCACCGGCGACGGTGACGTGATGATCGGCGTCGGCAACGACCGGCAATGGGCCCAGTTGTGCCGGGCTATGAACCATCCCGAATGGATCGACGATAATCGTTACGCCACAGTGGTGGAACGGGTGGCCCGCCGCGACGAGGTCAACGGGTTCGTGGCCAGCTGGACCGCCGGCCAACCCGATCGCGACGCGGCGCTGGCGCACCTCCAGCGCGAACGGGTCCCCTGCGGCCCCGTCCTATCGGTAGCAGAAGCGGCCAACCATCCCCACGTGCGGGAGCGTGGCACCGTGCGTACCGTGCAGGACGAGCTCATGGGGCCCCTCGACATCCCCGGCGTCCCCCTGCGATTCTCCTCATTCCCCGAACGCCTCGACCTCACCGCGGCCTCGCTCGGCGCCCACAACCATGATCTGGTGTGCGGCGTGCTGGGCTGGTCGGAGGAGCGCTACCAAGCCCTGGTCCAGGACGGCGTGCTGCTTGCCAACCCGCTCAGCTGATCTCGGTGCTCAGCCGGGCAGATCGAAGATGACCGTCGGGTCCCCCTCGAGGATCCGCTGCGCAGCGTTCAGGGTGGCCGATAGCCGCATCTCTCCAAGTGGCATCATCATCGCGAACTGCGAACGGGCGGGCGCGGTGGTCACCGGCAGGTTCTGAACGGTCGTGTCATTCCACCGCTCGCGCCCCATGGGACGGGTCGAGCGGCAGGCCAGCATCGCCGAGCGCTGCAATGGTGACGAGGCGGCGATCGATGGAACCACCGATGGACAGCACGAACTCGCTCACCCCGGCCTCGGCGTAGGCCAGCAACGTCTCGACCACCGGCTCGGCGGGGCCGCGCACCATGCCGCGTTCCCACGGCCGTTCGTGCCAACGATCCGACAACGCCACGCCAACAAACAAGGTGAGCTCGATGCTGGCAGGGTCGCGGCCCTCCGCGGCGGCGAGCTCCTGCACCTCGGCGAACTCGACGGCCAGTTCCTGTGGCGATTGGCGGTGCAACGCCGGATGCCACGCGTCGCCATGCCGGGCGGCCCGGCGTCGGGCCAGCGGGCCGTTGCCGCCAATCCAGATCGGCAGGTTGGCCGCCGGTTGGGGCCGCAGGAACATGCGGTGGCTCGGGTAGCCGGCGTTGTCGATGGCGATGGCGCCCTCGGCCGCGCCAGCCTGGCGTAGGAAGCGCACCAGGTGAACGGTGGCCGCGTTGCGGTCATCGAACGGTACGGCGAGGCTGTCGAACTCGTCACGCAACCAACCGGTACCCACCCCCAGCACCATGCGGCCCGGGGCCAGGAACTCCAGCGTGCCCAGCACCTTGGCCACCAACGCCGGGTGACGGTATGGCGCAATGCACACCGACACCCCCAGATGGGCGGTGCGGGTCTGGCCGGCGACCCAGGCCAACGTAGTGAACGCGTCAAGGAAGTTGCGGTCGCTGGGCACGATGTAGTCGCCGCTTTCGTTGTAGGGGTAGCGGGCCTGTTGGTCCTCGGCCAGCAACAAATGGTCCCCAACCCACAACGAGTGCAGGCCCAGCGCCTCACCGGCCTGGGCGAAGCGCACGATCGCCTCGGGCGAGGCCGCCGCGCCAACATTGGGCAACAGGCCGCCGATGCGCACAGTTTCGCTCATGTCTCCCCCATTACTCTCTCTTGGGTCCCCGACGCGGTATTCGTCACCGGGCCTGCCGTCGAACCCGGTTCAACGATCACGCTGGGCGGGTAGTTCCACTCCGAATCCGCGTACGGCGAGCTTTATCAGTACTTGGCCGGGAGCGCGAAGACTGGCGACTCGCTGTGTGGAGAGCGCCTCAAGGTCGGCCAAGGTGCGGTTGAGCGTGTCCGAGCCGTCTTGTCGGGCTCTGCTGAGAACGAGGGCGTTGCGCCACACTTTGCGGCGGGACTCGGTCATGAATCGTTTGGTTGCGTACTGGTTGAACGGTTTGAGGATGCGATCAAGGCGGGTGCGGTCGCCGGGGCGTTCAACGAGTTGTAGCTCGCGGTCTTCGGCATCGACTCGCGACGCGAGAATGACGTCGATTCGTTCGTGATCTGCTTTGCGGCGGGCGACGAGATCTGACTTCGCGAGTTCGCTGTCGGTGATCGTTGCCAGCAGTGCTTGTGGCAGGTCCAAGTTGATGTGGGCGTTCATGCCCAACAGCACGTGTCGGAGCGGCGGCACGGTCGGGTCTCCGGCGGCCCCGAACGCCACGGCCCACGGTCCCGGCGCTTGTTCGTCGCGGTTCCACTGCTCGATCGCGTCAAGGTAAAACCCGGCGAACACGACGTCCCACCACTCCACCCATTCGGCGTCGCTGAACGTGCCCGCCAGCAGCGCCTTGTGCGCCGCCAGAGTGGTCCTTCGGTACGTTGCCAGAAAGAAGCGGCGCGCGTCGGCGCTCTGCTGCATCGGCTCCAGCAGGCTGTCCATGCGGGTGATGACCTGCTCGATTGTTCTCACCGATTCCGTCACGGGCCGAATGGTACCGAGCGCGCCGGGCCCTGAGCGAAGGTCTCGACAGCGCAGAGTGGCCATGGATCGCGGGGGTCGTGTTCGTCGCCGTGGGTTGCATCTGACTTCGCGGGAACAGACCATTGCGCCTCAATGGACATCTACGATGCTGCGGTGTTGCGCGTCGCCGTGCTCGGCCAACTGGAGGTGCAGGTCGAGGGCCGGTTGATCGATGCCGGCAGCGCCAAGCAGCGTCAACTGGTCGCACTCCTGGCGTTGGCCGGCGGAGCGGTCATTCCGGGCGACGAGCTCGTGGAAAGGTTGTGGTCCGGCCGCCCGCCGGCAAGCGCGGCCCACGCGGTCCAGGTCTATGTGTCCGCCGTGCGGCGCCAGCTACGCGACGCTGGCGCGCCACCGAGCCTGGCCACGGCCGACGGCGGTTATCAGCTGGTTGATGTTGACCTTGACGCCCGGCAGTTCGCGGACCTGATCGCAACGGACCGGCCCAGCGAGGCGTTGGCACTGTGGCGCGGCGAGCCGTACCCCGAGCTCCCCGACGATGAGCGCGCCCGCGCCGAAGCAGCCCGGCTCGGTCAACTTCGAGTGGCCGCGCTCGAAGTGGACCTCACCCGCCAGCTCGCTCTGGGCGAAGAGGGCCGCGCCCTGGCCCGCCTCGAGGTTGCCTGTGCCGAGTTCCCCTTCCACGAGCGGTTCTGGGAGCTGGCCATGCTGGCGTTGTACCGCGCTGGTCGCCAGGCCGATGCACTGCGGCGTTACCAGGTGCTTCGGACCCGTTTGGCGGAAGAGCTCGGCATCGAACCAGGCGCCGCCATCCGAGACCTGGAGCACATGATCCTCGGCCAAGCTGCCGAACTTGAGCGCCTCCAGTCAGCGCCCCAGGCCGCCGCGCCGCAGGTTCGTACGCATCCGGCAGCCGGGTCGACCCGAACGGTACCTGACGAGCAACGCACCGTGACCGCGTTGTTCAGCGACCTCGTCGGCTCCACACCGTTGGGCGAAACCCTCGATCCCGATGAGTTCAAGCTGGTCGTGGACGGGGCCATCGCCAGGGTCACCGCGGCGGTGGACCGCTACGGCGGCACCGTGATCGGGATCGCTGGTGACGGTGTCTGCGCGCTCTTCGGTGCCCCCGTCGCCCACGAGGACGACACCGAGCGGGCCGTCCGCGCTGGCCTCGACGTCATCGCCAGCGTGGGCGCCTACGGAGAACAAGTGGGACGCGACTGGGGAGTCAAACCGCTGGCGGTGCGGGTCGGCGTGCACGTCGGGCCCGTCGCCATCGGTCTGATCGGTGGCAGCGCCGAGGCGGACCTCACCGCGCTGGGTGACACCATGAACCTGGCCAGCCGGATCGAGGCCAACGCGCCGGCCAACACGGTGCTGGTCAGCCGGGCCGCCAAGGACCTGTGTGAGGCGGGCTTCGACTGGGCCGACCCGGCCTTCATCACGGTCAAGGGAAAGTCGGCCCCGGTCGAGGTGGCGGCGGCTGTTGGCATGCGGCCCGGGAGTGTCCGACGACGGGGGCTCGACGGCATCCGCGCCCCGCTGACCGCCCGGTCGCGGGAGTTCGAGGAAGGCCGCCGAGCGCTCGGGAACGTGCTCGATGGGCGTGGCGGAGTACTGGCAGTGAGCGGCCTCGCCGGCCACGGCAAGAGCCGCCTGCTCAGCGAGCTCCGAGCGGAGTTCGAAGGACACCGACATGGCGTGTGGCTGGAGGGCACCTGCGCCAGCTACGACGAGAACGAACCGCATCAGTCGCTGCGCCAGGCGTTGGGCGGCTGGGCCGGGGTGGTGGGCCTGCCCGGACTTCGCGCCCAGGTGGTGGCCCGTCGGCGTTTCGCCGAGGTGCTCGGGACCGCGATGCACTCGGCAACAACCGGCCATGAGGCCGGCTGGCTCGCCCTGCTCAACCTCGGAGGAGAGCGTCGCCCCGCCCCAGAGGACGTGCCGCTGGCGTGCGAGGCGCTGTTGCAGGCCCTGGCGGCGAACCAGCCGGTGGTGCTGGCGCTCGATGATCTCCAGTGGGCTGACTCCTCGACCTTGGAGATCGTGCGGCGGCTGCTCCCCCTCACCGATCGGGCGGCGCTGCTCATCGTGCTGGTGGCGCGCCCCGAGCGAACGCAACCGAGCTGGGAGGTCCGCGAGTTCGCCCGACGGGAACTTGGGCACCGCTACACCGAGATCGAACTCGCCCCGCTCTCCGACGCTGACACCGCCAGCTTGCTCGACGCGCTCACCGGCGCCGCCACGTTGCCGACCCAGGTGCGTGCCGAGTTGTTGGCCATGGCCAGCGGGGTGCCCTTCTACCTGGAGGAACTGGTTCGGGCCCTCATGGCGTCCGGTGCCCTGGTCCGTGAGGACACCGGGTTCCGCTACGACGAGACCCGGCCCACGGACCTGCCCCCAAGCGTGGAACAGGTGGTGGTGAGCCGCCTCAGCCGACTGCCACCGCTGACTCGGGAGGTGGCCGCCGCCGCGGCCCTGCTCGGCCATCAGTTCGGCCCCGACCTGCTGGCGGCGGCCGTGAGCGATGCCGGCCCGGCCGAGCTGGAGGAGGCCTTGCAGCTGTTGCAGCGGGCCGACCTGCTGGTGGAGGCCCGGCGTTGGCCCAGCCCGCAGCTCCGCTTCGTCCACGCGTTGGGCCAAGGCGCCATCGCCGCCACGTTGACCTCCGAACGTCGCCGCACGATCCACCTGCGTGTGGTGTCCCACCTCGAAGCCCTCGATGACCCCGTCGAGGCCGCCGCCGAGCTGGCCCGGCACTGCGAAGGGGCGCAGCAGTGGACCAAGGCGTTCAACCATCGCCGCCTCGCCGCCGCCGCGGCTGAGGCGGTCAGCGGCACCGCGGAGGCCGCCGCCCATTACTCGGCGGCGCTGGGACTGGCTGACGATGGGCGTGCGCAGGCGCCGTCTGACGCGGTGGCGGACGTGCTCCTGGCGCTGGGTCGGTGCATGCTCTGGTTGGACCGCCAGGCCGACTGCGAAACGGCCCTGCTGCGCGTCGTGGAGCTCGCCGCGACCGCCAAGGACCCAGTCCGCGAGCAGGCCGCGCTGGAACAGCTCGGCCTGTCCGACATGTACCGCGACCTCGCCCTGGCGGAAGCGCGCTTCACCCGCCTGGCCACGCTGGCCCGGTTGCGGGGCGATGTCGGCGGTGAGGTGACGGCGCTAAGCCGGACGTCGATCGTGATCGCGAACCGGGCTGAGCTGGACCGAGCGGCGGCGCTGGCGACCCGAGCGCTGGCCCTGGCTGACAGCACCGGAGACCGGGCGCTGCGGATGGTGGCCCTCGACGCCCACAAACTCCACCTGGCCTACGTCGGGGACTTCACCCGGCAGACCGCGGTGCTGGACGAACTCGAGGCCTACCAGCGCGAGCACGGGGACTATTTCCATCTGCCCTACACGATGCAGGAACGCTGGTTCGCTCACGCCGCCTCAGGACGGTTCAGCGCCGCCCTGGCAGTGCTGGAGGAGGCCATCGAGGTCGCATCGGCACGCGGCACGCCGATCGCAGCCGGCCCGGCACGCGCCTGGCGTTGCGAGGTGCTCACCGTCGCGGGCCGTTTGGGCGAAGCGTTGGGGGCCGCCGACCTGCTGGCCCAGCTCGACCGCACCGTCGATTCGGCGTGGTTTGGAGGTTGGTACGCCTTTGAGATCGGTGTGGTGTCCCATACTGTCGGCCGTCTCGACACCGCGGTCGAGCACCTCGGGAAGGCGTACGAGAACGCAGCGGCCATCGGCTTCAACAGCTACGCGCTGTTGGGCGCCGGCCGGTTGGCACTACTGACCCTGCAGGACGAATGGCTCGACCGGGCGTTGGCCCTGTTGTCAAACGTGACCGCGCCCCCCGGCCGGGTCTATCTCGTCGCCTGGGACGCCTACGTGTCCATCGGTGAAGCGCTGTTGCGGCGCGGTGACCGTGACCGGGCGATCTCCGTGGTCGGCCCCATGGTCACCGCGGCCACCGAGGTGGGGTGGCATGGTGCGGTCGCCGCCGCGTCCCTGGTGCTTGCCGGCGCCCTGCCGCGCCCTCGCCGCGGACCGCTGGTCGACCTCGCGGTGGCCGCCGCGGCCCGCTCCACTGCACCCGTTCAGCTGTGGCAGGCCACGGCCGCCGCGGCCGGATTGGCTGAGACCGTGGCGGACAAGGCCCGGCTGCTGGTGGACGCCCAGCGCTCGATCGACCGCCTCGCCGCCACGCTGACGGGCACCGAGGACCGGGCCGTGTTCGAACGGTTCGCTCAGGCTGAACTGGAGTTGCTCGTCACCCGTTTCGAGACGGGCTGATCCGCGAACCACTTCTGCAGGCCGTACAGCAGATCAGCCTCGATGGCGGCCACGGTGGCGGCGTCATAGACAATCGTCCGGCTCCCGCCGCCTACGTGCTCAACGGTGGCGTTGCCGACGACAGCGACCCGCCGCCCGGCCCGTTCGATCTGCCACACGAAGTCGTCGTCGCCGTACCACCAGGCGAAGTTCTCATCGAACCGCACGGTACGGAACGCCTCCGCCGGCGCCATGAACGCGAAGCCGGCCAGCCCGCCGTGTTTGAACGTTGAAGTCACCCGGGCGACGCCGCTCAGGTTCCGTCCGTCGTAGTTTGGCGACACCGCCCACAGGTCCTGCGCGCTGTGCAACCCAACCTGCAGGAGGTGGAGGAAGCTTTCACCGAGCGCAAGATCATTGTTCAAGATGGCGATGTCGGCGTCTGGATCTTCCGCCAACGCCCGAGCGACGCCGTCGTTCCACATGGTGTGCAGACGCTGACCGGCCGCGTCGACCACCGTGATGTGCCCACGGCGCGCCGCCCGCTCAAGCCAGCGCCGGGCGGTCGGCCCGCAGCCGTTGTCGTACACCCATACCCGCTGGTACGCGCCCTGGCTGACGAGCTGGCCGACCAACGCCGCGGTCAGCGCCACCCGGTCCTTCATCGGGATCACCACATGAACGGGAGGAAGCGGGCTCACAGCAACTCGGCGAGCAACGCTGCAGCCCTGGCCGCTCCGTCAGTCTCGACCGGCACGTAGCTGGTTGGTCGCCCGATCTCCGCGGCGATGGCCATGGCGATGGTGTCCGGGCCGGCAGCGGCGTAGTCCATGCACCGTCCGGCGCGGTGACGGTCAAGGCGATAGCGCACCAGGACTTGCTGCTCGAAGTGGCCCAGCAGCGGGAAATAGAGAAATGGTGTCCCGGCGGCGACACACTCCATGGTGGTGGTCAGCCCGCCCTGCACGATGGCCAGGTCACAGGCGTGCAGGTGCCGGTAAAGGGACGGCACGTACGGGTGCACCTCGAGACCCGGTTGTCCAATCCCGTTGCCCAACGAGGCAGGGTCGATCCGGGGCCCACACACCGCGATCATCCGAAGCTCCGGCACCAGCTTTCGGGCTGCGGGGAGCGAGGCGAGCACCTTTCGCAACAGCGCCTCACCGACGCCGGTCCCACCAACCGCGACCACACAGACCTGTTCCCCAGCGCGGAAGCCGAGCTCGGCCCGCAACGCCGCCTTGTCCGCAGGTGCCGCGTAACCGGTCACGTAGCCCGGGTAGGAGAACCAGCGATCGGCGAAGGCCCGCATCGAGGGAAGGCCCGGGCCCATGGCGAGCTCGGGGATGTCAGCCGCGGTGCCGACGAAGATCGACGCGTCACGGATCCGCTTGTATCGCTCGCGGTGTTCAACGATCTGGGCGTTGTAATCCTCAGTCCAGCGCGCTTCGGTGGGCCCATGTTCCGGCATTGGTACAAACCCCACCCAGTCCGTCATCCAGGCGAAGGCGAATCGCTTTCGTTCGGGGTTCTCGTGCAGGTGGAGGTCGATGTCCCAACCTTCGTCAGCGACCACCAGATCCACTGGTTGCGCGTCGATGACCTCGTCGAACACCAAGTAGTTGTTGATCAAGATCTCGTGCATCCGGGTGAAGGCATCGAACACCGCGAGGTGGTGCTCGTGGCCGTGTTCCTCCACATGGGTTGACTCATTCGCCAGGAACCGGCTGGCGGGGTGCACCGTGCACCCCGCTGCCTCCAGGACCAAGGTGGCAGGGTGCTGACACAACCACTGGATCTGCAGATCAGGGTGATGGGTCCTCAGCTCGTTGGCCACCGCGATGTCCCGGCGGATGTGGCCCAGGCCCAACGCCGTGGCCATGAACAGCGCCGAGCGGGGCCGGGACACGGCTCGGGTCCACGCGCGGCGGCGCCGGCCGATACGGGAAGGCGCGCCGGGCGAACTCATCGATCATCTTCACGGCGTAGACCGGGTCACGAATGATGCTGGCATGGCCTCCGCCCTCGGTGATGACCAGCTCCGCCCCGGTGACCTCCGCCAACCGGGCGGCATTGGACACCGGACACAAGGGAATGACGTCCTCGCTGCCGTGGTGCACCAAGGCCGGACAACGCACTTGGCCCGCCACCTCCCACGCGGCCCGAGCCTCCGCCACCAGCTGGGACACCAGGGACACGATCGAGTCCTGCGAGGCGCCCAACCCGTACTCCACCTGGTCGCGAACCGCGGCCAACGAATGGGGTTCGGTGACCACCTGCTCACCGAGAAACCATTCCAGAAACTCGCGATAGTGCTGGGAAAGCCCCTGGCGGGTGAACAGCTCCGGCCCCTTCGGCGCCTCGTAGACCCCCTCGAAGGCCGCCATGAAATCGTCCCCGATGTCACAGAAGGTCGGCAGGGCGGTGCCGGACAGCACCAGCCCCGCCACCCGCTCCGGGGCCAGCGCGTGCACCAACAGCGCCGTCATCGTGCCGCGTGACAATCCCACCAGCAGGGCGGTGGCGGTGTCGGTGGCGTCCATCACCGCCAGCACGTCACGGGCGATGGACCAGCCGTCGTTGGCCTCGACGCCGGTGGGCCGATCGCTGCGGCCATTGCCCCGCGGGTCGTTCGTCACCACCCGGAAATGGCGGGCCAGGGACGGGATGAGCGTCTTGGCGTACTGGATGTGCACGATCGGGAACGTGGGCAGCACGTAGATCGTGTCGGGCCCCTCGCCGTGCACTTCGTAGAACGTCCGAACCCCGTCTCTTTCGACGAAACCGGTCTGATCGGGAAGGCGTGCTCGCATGTCGCCAGCTTCGCCCAGCAGGCTCAAGCGGGCGTCAAGGGCCGCTCAAGCGGGTCCTGGCTGATCGAACGTGTGGTGCACGGCCTCGACGTTGTTGCCGTCCGGATCACGCACGAACACCCCTAGGCCCGCCAGCGCGGCATGCAGACGGTGAACGTGCAGCCGATCCCTTCGTTGTGCACGCCGATGATGCCGTGGTGCGCCTCGACGAAGCCCTTGGCGATGGCCAAGCCGAGACCACCCCGACCGCCACCACCACCACCACTGCCGGCGGTTGGCCCTTGACCTGCCCGCCCTGGAGCCAGGTGAGCGAGCGAGCGTCGCCGCGGTAGGCGAGGTCGAACACCCGGGCGATGTCGCGCTCCGCGATGCCACCGCACTCATCGCTCACGGTGACGATCACGTCGCTCACCGGCCGCCTCGACCGCGACACGGACTTCGCCGCCGGGCGGGCTGTGGCGGATGGCGTTGTCGAGCAGGTTGTGCAGCACTCGGGCCATCTCGGGGATCGACAGCTTTGCCATCGCGCTCTGATCGAGTGCGTCGCCGCTCAACAAGACACCCTTGTGCTCGGCGGTGACCTGGGCGGACGCGATGGTGTCGGAGACCAATTCGGCCAGCACGACGGGCTCGAGGCTCAGCCGTAGGGCGTCGGCCTGGATTCGGCTGAGCTCGAACAGGTCGTCAACCAGACCACCGAGCTGCTCGACCTCTGACTGCATCGCCAGGTGATAGCGGTCGACCGTGCTCTGGTCGTCGACGACGCCGTCGTTGATGGCCTCGATCATGGCGCGGATCCGAGCGATGGGGGTACGCAGGTCGTGCGACACCCAGGCGATCACCTCCCGACGGGATTGCTCCATTCGCTCTGCGCGCAGGCGGGCCTCGTCGAGGCGGCCGGCGCATCGCTGTGAGCTCCTCGCCCAGTCGCGAGAGCTCCTCGGGCAGGTGGTCGGCGTCGGCGTCGATGGCGGTGCCGCCGAGCCCGATCTGGCGGGCGACCTCGCCCAGGCTGCGGCTGGCGGCGTCAACCTGGCGGGCGAGGTGCATGACCGGCCAGCGTGGCCATGGTGCCGGCACCGACCATCACGACCAGCAGCGCCTTCAAGTCGTGGGTCGAGACGAACATCGCCTTCGCGGCGACCACGGCCCCGCCGAGCGTGGCGCCGACGGCGACGAAGATGACGACCAGCCCCTGGACCGCCAGCCGGGTGGTTCGCAGCCGATCGAGCAGGACCCGGCCGACGAGCCCGATCACCGCCGACACGCCGAACGACATCGCCACCAACTGCAACGTGTCTTTGGGCGGTAGGCCCAACAACGCGGCGACGAGCGCGGCGAGCAGCAGACCCGCCGGCGAGACAGGCGGCCTGTCGGCGGTATCTCATTCGGCCGGCCCGACCTCGGTCGCTGATCCGGGCTGATCGGCATCGGTGCGGAACCGATGTCGGCTCGGTCGCGATCGCGGCGTTGAAGCGGTAGCCGACACCCCACACGGTGGCGAGTCGTTCCGGGTGGCTGGGGTCTCGCTCGATCTTCTCGCGCAGCCGACGCATGTGCACCGTGACGGTCGAGGTGTCGCCGGTCGAGTAGCCCCACACGTCGTGGAGCAGTTCCTCGCGCCGGAACGCCCGTCCGGCGTGGCGCATCATGAACGCGAGCAGTTCGAACTCGCGCGACGTGAGCGTGAGCCGCTCGCCGCCGACGTGCGCCTCGCGGCCGGCGAGATCCAACTCGATGTTGTCGACTCGCAACGTCGATGTCGTCTGGCCGACGGCGGCGAGCGGGCCTCGTGGCTCTGCGCAGGACGGCCTTCACCCGGGCGGTGAGCTCCTTGGGTGAGAACGGCTTCGACACGTAGTCGTCGGCGCCCAGCTCGAGACCGATGACCCGATCCGATTCGTCGCCTCGGGCGGTCAGCATGATGACCGGCACCGGTGCCAGGGCCCGCAGCTGCCGGCACACCTCGAAGCCGTCCATGCCTGGCAGCATCAGATCGAGGATGAGCAGATCGGGAGGCTCGGCGATTGCGCTGGCCAGGGCGCTCGTCCCGTCGCCCACCGACACCACGGTGAAGCCCTCTCGGCGGAGGTATCGCTCGACCACGTCGACGACCGTCTCGTCATCGTCCGCCAGCAGGATCGATGTGGGCTCGTGCACGGCGCAACACTACGAGTGCCGCCGGCGACGGGCACGACGGGGTTCGAGTGTTCAGACTCTTGTAAGCACGATCCCGGCGACAGCCGCGATCGTGGCCCGTACGTTCGTTGGCGTGCCGATGTTGATGTTGAAGTCTCGCGACGGGTCGGAGATCCCGCTGCTCCTCGACCGCTGGACCGCAGCTCCGACGGCGGCGGAAAGATGGCGGTGCTCGACCGTGCCGCGTGGGCCCGTGATCGACGTCGGATGTGGGCCCGGGCGGCATGTGTGCGAGCTCGCGGCGCGAGGGGTGGTCGCGCTCGGCATCGACATCTCACCGGACGCGGTCGCGGTCGCCCGCCAGCTCGGGTCGGCGGTGTTGCAGCGATCGGTGTTCGAACGGTTCCGAACGAGGGACGGTGGCGGACGGCCCTGTTGATGGACGGCAACATCGGCATCGGGGGCGACGCCGTGGCTTTGTTGGTTCGGCTTGCGCGGTGTGATGGAAACGCACGGCTCGGTGCTCGTCGAGGTCGAGCAACCCGGCGAACCGACGCGGGTCGAGATGGTGCACGTCGAACGCGACGGCGACGCGGGCCCGTGGTTTCGCTGGGCTCGGGTGTCGATCGACGGCATCGACGAGATCGCCGAGCGAGCGGGGCTCGTGCGGACGTGGACCTATGAGGAGGAGGGCCGATGGTTCGTCCAGTTGAGGTCGTGAACCGGCTCGGCGAATAGGTCGAAGGACAGGTTCACGAGCAAGCTCCACGAGACCCGCATCGCCGCGCTGCTCGGCATCGCGCTCGGGGTGTCGTTCACGGTGTGCTTCGCGACCGGCGTGCTGTCGCACCTCATCCAGCATCCACCGTCGTGGTTCGAGTGGCCGTCGCGACCCGCCGGGTTGTACCGCATCACCCAGGGACTCCATGTGATCACCGGGTTCACCGCAATCCCGCTGTTGATGGCCAAGCTGTGGGTGGTGTCGCCGCGGCTGTGGACGTGGCCGCCGGTGCGCTCGCGTCGCCCACGCCGTCGAACGGATCTCCATCGTGCCGCTGGTCGCTGGCTCGCTGTTCATGCTGTTCTCCGGCGTCGCCAACGTCGCCAGGTGGTACCCGTACGAGTTCTACTTCCCATCCGCTCACTTCACGGTGGCGTGGGTCACCATCGGCGGGCTCGTCGCCCACATCGCCGCGAAGGTCACCCTCACTCAGCGATGCGTTGCGCGAGACGCCCGCTCCGGCCCTGGCGACGGCGACCCGGATCGATCGCCGCCTGTTCCTCGGTGGCGTGGCGGCCACCTCCGGTCTGGTCGCGCTGGCCACCGCCGGTGCCACGGTCGGCCCGCTGAGCGACGTGTCGGTGCTCGCCCAACGGGTGCCCGACGAGGGCCCGCAGGGTTTGCCGGTGAACAAGAGCGCTGCCGCGGCACGGGTCGAGGACGTCGCCACCAGCGACGAGTACCGGCTGGTCGTCGAGGGCAACGTCGCCACGCCGCTGTCGCTTGACGCTGGCCGACCTTCGTGCGCCTGCCGCAGTCGGAGGCGACGCTTGCCGATCACGTGCGTCGAGGGGTGGAGCCGAGGGGCGCGGTGGCGCGGCGTGGCGGTGCGCGATCTGATGGCGATGGCGGGCGCCCGCGAACGGCGCCGAGGTCACGGTGGAGTCGATCGAACGATCGAGTCGGTACCGCCGGTCGAACCTGACCCACGACCAGTCGCAGGATCGCGACGCGCTGCTCGCGTTGGAGATCAACGGTGAGCCACTCCACCTCGATCACGGGTTCCCGGTGCGGCTGATCGCACCGAATCGTCCCGGCGTGATGCAGACCAAGTGGGTCACCAAGGTGACGGTCCGATGACCGGAGACGACGACGACGCGGGACCGTCGCACGCCGAGTGACGACGGCCGTGCATCGCGACGGCGGTGCCGTGTTCTGGGTGGGGGCGGTCCTGGGGTGGGCGATCATCGTGGCCGGCGTCCGCATGGGCCTGAACGATCGGGAGTTGAAGCCCGGGCCGTTGCTGCGATGGATCGTCGGAGGGCTGGTGCTGCACGACGCGTTGTGGCTTCCCTGGTCGCCGTCATCGGCGCCGGGTTGGCCGCCGCAACCAAGCGCACGGTGCCGGTGGTGTTCGGCTGGGCGGCGTCCACCACCGCAGTGCTGACGCTGATCGCATGGCCGTTCCTACGTGGCTACGGCCGCCGCGCCGACGTCCCATCGGCCCTCCAACGCAACTACGCCCAGGGCCTGCTGGTCTACGTGGCGATCACCTGGGCGCTGGCGGTGTTCGTGTTCGCCGCCGGCCGATTTCGGCAGCGCGACGCTGCCCAGTGACGTTCGGCAAGGGACTTCACCGGCTGCGGGGCGTGGCGCTTTCCATGGGGCATGGGCGGTGGCGATGTGGGTCATCTGGTTCAGCGTCCGGCGAGGTCGGGAGCTGCAGCAGACCACGCCCGAGATCCTCCTGGGCGCGGCGCCGCTGGTGGGTCGGAACTTCCGAGATGGTTGGGACTGGCGGTTCGGGTGGAGCATCCTCGGCGCTGCCGCTGGTGGCCGGCGCCGTCGCGGTGTCATGCCGGCCGGATGGTGGTTCGGATCCGTCTGCGGTGGCTGGTCGTCCACACGGCCGTCGGGTCGACGGCCTTCGCGGTGCTGCTCGCGCTCGTCGACGGTGCCGACGGCATCTCTGTACGGCGCGGAGCACAAGTCGGAGTACCTCGCCAACCTGGCGATCACTCCACCGGCCGGCGAGTTCGTTCGCACGTTCACCGAGCGGATCGGGGACTACTCGGTGCACGTCCGTGGCCATCCGCCCGGCTTCGTGCTGGCGCTCAAGCTGTTCGACTGGGTCGGGATCGGCGGTGGATGGTCAACCGCGATGCTGTCGGTGCTGGGCACGGCGTTGGTTCCGCTCGGGCGTGCTTGTCACCGTCCACCAGCTCGCCGGTGCGGACTGGGTTCGGCGGGCGGCGCCGTTTCTGTGGTGTCGCCGTATCTGATCTGGATGATCACCTCGGCCGATGCCGTGTTCACCGGTGTCGGCGTCCGTTGGCATTGCTGCGGTCACGTTCGGCATCCGCCGCCGGCGGTGGGTGGCTGCCCTGCTGGGCTTGGCGGGCGGGGTCCTCCTCGGGCGGTCTTGTTCGGGACCTATCTCGGTGCGGTGCTGTTGCTCGTGCCCGCGTTCATCGTCATCTCGGGCCTGTACCGGCCGCTTTCCCGGTGCGCTGCCGACGACGCTCGGCGCGTTGGTCGGTGGCCTCGTCGTGACCGCGTCGTTCCGGGCCGCCGGCTTCTGGTGGTTCGACGGGGTGGCCGCTGACGAAGGAGGAGTACTGGGCGGGCACCGCGCAGTTCAGGATGTGGGAGTTACTTCAGGTCTCGCCAACATCGCCGCGGCCTTGATCGCGCTGGGCCCAGCGGTGTTCGCCGGGCTGCTCCGTCTCCGCGACCGGTGGATGTGGGTGATCATCGGCGCCGCGCTGGTCGCGCTTGTTCACATCGCACCTCTCCCAGTACACCAAGGCCGAGGTCGAGCGGATCTGGCTGCTGTTCTATCCCTGGATCGCGTTGGCAGCGGCCAGCCTGTTCGTGCCGCGGCGGCCCACCGCCGACCCAATCGCCAACGCGTCCGATATCGCACCGGGCACCCACCGCCCGGCGCCGCCCTCTGGATCGCCGCCCAGGGCACCGCCGCGATCGTGCTCCAGTCGGCACTGGTGACCAAGTGGTGACAAATTGCGACCAACATTGCGACCAACATTGCACGTACCAACATTGCGACCTCAAGGGAGCGAGGACGGACGGGGACCGGCGACGGAACGCAACGGTGCGTGGCGAAAGCGGCCATGCCGTCCTCAAACGCGGTCGTGGCGCTGAAGCCCAGCACCTCGTCGGCCCGCGACCGGCGCTGGCGAACACGTGGCGGACATCGCCCAGTCGGTAGCCGCCGACCACCTGCGGAGCCGGCGCGCCCGCCGGGCGCAGGGCGAGCGCCATGTCGAGGATGGTGCGCGGCGAGCCGGTGCACACGTTGAAGGGGCCGGCAGCCGGCTCGTCGATGGTCAGTGCCAGCACGTTGGCGTGGGCGACGTCGGCGACGTGCACGAAGTCGCGTCGTTGCCCGCCATCTTCGAACACCCGGGTGCCTCGCCACGCTCGTAGGCGCTGCGGAACAGGCTGGCCACCCCGGCATAGGGCGTGTCGCGGGGCATCCGCGGCCCGTAGACGTTGTGGTAGCGCAGCGACGTGACCGTGCAGCCGTCATGCTCCCGGGCGTATGCGCCGCACAGACCCTCCTGGGCCAGCTTCGTGGTGGCGTAGACGTTTCGCGGGTCGAGCCAGTGGTCTTCGGGAACGGCTTCGCTGTCGCAGCTGGGCCCCGCACCCGGACACGGCGGCTCGAACCGTCCGGCATCGAGATCGGCGGCCAGGCGCGGTCCCGGGCGAACCAGCCCGTGTTCGGCGCAGCGGTAGCGCCCTTCGCCGTAGACCACCATGCTCGACGCCAGCACGATGCGGCCGGCGAAGCCTCGGTCGTGCAGCGCCCGCAGCAGCGCACGCGGTGCCGACATCGTTGCGTCCGACGTAGTCGCCGACGTCAGCGAAGTCGACGCCGAGGCCGACCTTGGCCGCCTGATGGCACACGGCGTCGACCCCGTCGAGCACGCCAGGCCACACGGTCGGGGTCACGGATGTCACCCCAGACGTAGCTGGCGACGCTGCACAGACCGTCGGGCAGCCCATCATGCGCGGCGGGATCCAGGTCGTCGACCACCACCACCTCGTGGCCGCCGCTCACCAGCTCATCGACGACGTGGGAACCCATGAATCCGGCGCCGCCGGTCACCAGCACCTTCACGCTTGTTGTCTCCCGAACATCCAGAACATCTTCCCATGGATCCCGGTGAACCCGAATGCCTGACGTCATCCTGCCCGCGTTGAACGAGGCAGCAGCCATCGAGTGGGTCCTCAGGCGGATGCCGGACGGGTACCGCCCCATCGTGGTCGACAACGGCTCCACCGACGGCACCGCGGCCCTCGCGGCAGCGATCGGGGGCGATCGTGGTTTCCGAGCCCACCCGCGGCTTCGGGTCGGCCTGCTACGCGGGGTTGCAGGCCGCCACCGACGACATCGTCTGTTTCATGGACTGCGACGCATCACTCGACCCCGCCGCCCTCCCGATGGTGGCCGGGTACCTCCTTCGGGGCGAAGCGGACCTGGTCCTGGGCGAACGCATCGCCCGCCGGGGAGCGTGGCCAGCGCACGCCCGACTGGCCAACCGGGTCCTCGCCGCCGAGATCCGACGGCGGACCAACGCGCCGATCCGTGACCTGGGCCCGATGCGCGCGGCACGGCGGGAGGACTTGTTGGCCCTGCGCATGCGGGACCGCCGTTCGGGCTGGCCCCTGGAGATGGTGCTGCGGGCTGCGACAGCGGGGTGGCGCATTCGCGCTGTACCGGTGGAATACTACGAACGAGCCGGGCGATCCAAGGTGACGGGCACGGTGCGCGGGACCGCCCGCGCCATCAGCGACATGACCCGCATGCTGCGCGAGGACGCGGATCGATGACCTTGCACACCACCATCATCGCCAAGTCACCGGTGCCCGGACGGGTCAAAACCCGACTCTGCCCGCCGTGCACCTTCGAACGTGCCGCAGAGATCGCCACCGCCGCGACCATTGAGACAATCGAGGCCTTCGACACCATCACCGGTATCGCCTCCACCCGCAAGGCATTTCTCCTCGACGGAAGGGTCCAACCGTGGATGCCGGCAGATTTCGCCGTCGTTGCCCAACGCGGTGACGGCCTGGCTGAGCGCCTGTGCCACGGCTTCACTGATCTCGGGCCGGGTGTGGTCATCGGCATGGATACGCCGCACGTGGCGCACCTGCTGGGCGATGCGCTCAACCACGTTCGCCACGGGCGGGACGTCATCGGGCTGGCCGAGGACGGCGGGTATTGGATGATCGGCCTCAGTGAAGCCACGCTCGAACGCGTCGAGGACGTCTTCGACGGCATTCCCATGAGCACCTCGCGAACGGGGGCGCGGCAACTGCAACGCCTTCGCCGGCTTGGTCGAGAGGTGGCGTTGCTCCCGACGGCGCGCGATCTCGACACCGTCGAGGACCTGATCGCCATCGCGGACTCCGGACGGTCCGGACGCCTGGCCGCCCTGGCACGCGACACCATCTCGACCTTGGCGTTGGCGCGGTGAGCGCCCTCCCCAGGCATCGCCATCCCCCGCGCTACGATCACCGTCGGGTACTGCTCAACCGGCCACTCGGTTCGAGCGGTTGGACCCAAAACAACTGAAGGCAGGCTGGCCATGCGGGAACTACTCGACCTACGCCGTACCCAGGGAGCGCTCGTGGCCATGTTGTACCGCGGCGACTGGTGACCATACTGCTGCGGTCAGCTCGTGCGGCTGGCAACGAACTACGAACGCCTGCATGGCGCCGGCGCAGAGCTCATCGCCATCAGCGTTGACGAGCCGGTCCGCCAGGCTGCCATGGCACAACGCTGGGGTTTGACCCATACCCAGATGGTGTCCGACCCGGGCGGCGAGACCTATCTGAAGCGTCTTGGCCTGTTCGATCCTGACGACCGAGGCGGGATCGCGCTTCCGGCCATGATCGTGGTGGATCCCGCCGGTGCCGAGGTCTACCGCTACGTGGGCCGGGATTTCGCGGACCGCACCAACGACGAGGATCTGTGGGACGCGCTGGCGTCGCTGGGCCTCGATCCCGTCAACCCTGCCCCGGTCACGATCGACCTCGAGGTCCCTGACAGCCTGCGGGGCTTCTTCCGACCTGAAGACTTCGCGGCCTACTTCAGAGGCAACATGTACGGCGCCCTCGCCATCGCCGGCCGCCTGCAGGACCCCGATGCCATCGCGGTGGCCCAACAACACCGCGACATGGCGAAAAACACCCTTGATGCGTGGCAACAATTGCAGTCCCGCACGCGCTGACCCGGCGAGTTCGAGCGTGCTGCTGGGCAGGCTCTGCATACTGTCCAGTATCTCATTCGGCGTCCCGCGAAGCCTCTACCGGTCGGTCACGTAACGTCTCCAGGCAATCGACGATCACCAAGGGGACGACATGGACGAGGCAGCAACCGGGGGGCCTCTGCGCGGGATGCGGGTGGTGGAGATCACCAAGTACGTGCAGGGACCGGTGGCGGGAATGGTGCTCGGCTCGTTGGGCGCCGAGGTCACCAAGATCGAGTTGGTGGGCCAGGCGGACTTCATGCGCAGCGCCGCCATGCTGCACGGGGTCCTGCTCGACGAACGGGGCAAGGCCTGGCTGTACGCCGCGGTGAACCGGGGCAAACGAGCGCTGGCCCTTGACATCACCAGTGACGCCGGGCGAGCCATCTTCGGCCAGCTCATCGAACGGGCCGACGTGTTCGTGACCAACCTGCGGGACCGGGGCCTGGCCGCCATGGGCGCGGACCCCGACACCCTGCTGGGCATCAACCCCCGCCTGATCTACGCCCAGGGCGGCGGGCTTGGTCCCCGGGGCCCGCTGGCCGCCGAGCCGTGCCAGGACACCATCGGCATGGCGTATTCCGGTTTCATGGACCACACCTCGCCCACGGACACGCCGAACTACCCGCCCGGTTCCATGAGCGACGTGCTGACCGGATCAAACATCGCCTACGCGGTGATGGCGGCGTTGATCGAGCGCCAAACCACCGGTACCGGCGGCGTTGTGCGTACCTCGCAACTGCAGACGATGCTGTGGATGCAGCTGCTCTCGGCGGGGATGATGGCGTCGCTCGGGCAGCGCATGCCGCGCTTCGTGCGGCAGGAGGCCACGCCGCTCTACAGCGTCTATCCCACCGCCGACGGCTGGATCGCCATCGCCGCCATCCACGTGCACCACTGGCCGCCGCTCGCCCGCACCCTCGGCCTGGAGCACCTGCTCGAGGACCCACGCTTCGCCCGTTTCGAGGACATCGAACCCAACAAGGCCGCGCTGGCGGAGATCTTCGAGAGCGCCTTCCCCCAACGCAACACTGCGGACTGGTGCACCCGCCTGCGCCAGGCAGGGGTGTGGTGCTCGCCGGTGAACCGGGTTGAGGACCTACCGCAGGACCCCCAGATACTGGAGAACGAGTACCTGGCCACCTTCCCGGATGGGTTCGTGGCCACGCCTGCACCGTTTGAGGTCAACGGCTGGACCGGCGCCCGGGGCGTTGCCGCCGAGTACGGCGAGCACACCGATGAGATCCTTCAAGAGCTCGGCTACGACGAGGATCAGCGAACCGAGCTACGCGTGACCGGCACGATCTGGTGAAACGGGTGCGCACCGGCAGCTGGTCGCGCCGGCCGTGGTCGCCGGATCTCCCGATGTGGCCACACGCGCCCCCCGCTGTCGAGGTAGCGGTTGACATGTGCACTTCCGGAGGAGATCGGACCCGTACCGGTCCGTATGGAACGCTCTGACCAGGGATTTTGAGAAAGTGTTCCCGTCCCGAGCCTCCGCAGGTGCACAAGTCAACCGCAGTCCGGCTTCCCCGGCGGAACCATCCCGGTTCACACGTCGAAGCGGAACCTGCCCTCACCGACGTTGACCAGGCGACCGGCGGTTGGCTCGGGGAAATGGGTACCGATGACCAGGGCGCCCGATTCGGCCCACCGGGCGAAGGCCTCGCGTCGGCTGACCCTGGACTGGGCCTGATCGGTGTCCACCACGGGAGCGAGCTCAGGATCGTCGATCTGCATGGGCGTGTGCACCATGTCCCCGGTGATCACCGCCCGCTGGCCCGCGGATTCCACGATGAGGGAGATGTGCCCCGGGGTGTGACCGGGCGTGGACTCGAACCAGACGTTGTCGCTGATGCGGTGATCGACCGGCACCAGGTCCGCCAGGCCGGCGTTGTGGATCGGGGCCACCGAATCACCGAACACGTCATCACCGAAAAGGTCAGGAGTGGTCTTCCAATGCTCGTACTCGGTGCGGGCGAACAGGTAACGGGCGTTGGTGAAGGTGGGCACCCAGGCGCCATCAACCAGGCGGGTGTTCCAACCGACATGGTCAACGTGGAGGTGGGTGCACACCACGTGGGTGATGGACTCCGGCGGGTATCCGGCCGCGGTCAGGTCCTCAAGGAATGGCAACTGGAGATTGTTCCAGTCCGGGCTGTGGCGCACCTTGTTGTTACCCACGCAGGTGTCAACCGCGATGCGAAGATCACCGATGTCCACCACCAGACACTGGATGCGCATCAACAGGTACCCATCGTCGCTGATGAAATGGGGCCGCAACCAACCAGCAGCCTCCGCCCGGGTCAGAACATCCTGCTTGCCGAGACCGGAGAACAGGAACCGGGGCGACGTTGGCCCCTGGGTCTCCGCGACCGAGGTGATGGTGGCCTCGCCAACCTTCCACTGCAGCATGTCGGCACTCCTTCTCCGGCCCGATCGGGCCGCTCGATCCGCGCCGCCCACGCGGTCGGCCTCTCACCGTACCGCCGGGTGCCGCGCCGCGCACCACGCTCGCCACCGGGGCCAAACCGCGGGGCCCGACCACGCTGCTGCATCAGCGGGGCCGACACCCGCCTCGCTCGACTCATCCCCCGCCACCAGCAAGACTGTCGCCGTGGCCATCGACGTTGTTCCCAGCCCGCGCATCGACCACTTGGTCACCGGCCTTGCGGGCCAACCGCTTCGCCGGACCGACTACCACGGCGTGGTCTGGTTCGGCGGGCGTCAGCAGGTGCAGGCCGGCGGCATGATGGTGATGCGCGGACAGACCGCGGCGATCGTCTCGCCGTTCTGGCTACCGGACAGCCTCACCTATCGCTCCGACGCCATCGATCACATCGTGGTCTCGGGCACCGCCAGCGTTCTGTACATCCCGGAGAACTGCGCGTTGGCCGACGTCTCGGCGCGGCTGGGAGCCAACCCCAACCACCAGGCGGTGAGCCATGTGGTCATACATCTCCAAGGAGCGGCCCGCATACCGCTCGGTGTGGCGTACTCCGTCACCGTCCTCGCCCCACCCGACGCGGTCCTGACCCAGTAGCCCTGCCTCAGAAGGACGCGGTCGCGTTCCCCCCCGTTGCCGCCCACCTGGTGCGCGAGATCCTGCACGAGGGGGCCGACACGGACCACCTCCGCCGCCACACCCGCAACGCCCACTCGCTCGCCGCCGCGGTGAAACCGTTCGATTTGGCGACGGTGGTTGATCGGTGCGGTCTCAACGCAACCGACGTCACCGACCTGCTCACCGCGATCTGCCGGGCCGGCCGCATCGGGCTGCTGACCGGCACCGGCGTCACCATGGCCCCCCACCCGGCTCTCGGTGTCTGGCTCGGCCACGCGCTGCTCGCTGTCACCGGCTCTCTCGAACGGCCCGGTGGCGTCTGGTTCAACCCCCTGCTCGTCTACCAGGACGACATGCGACCCTCCGCTCGCCAGGGCGCGCTTCCTGCGCCCGGCCCCGCCAGCCGACCCGAGCTCCCTTCGTGGGCCGGCCAGATGCCATCGGTCGCGCTGGTCGACGAGATCGAAACCGCCAACCTCCGCGCCCCGATCGTCTTGGGAGCCAACCCAACCCTCTCGCTCCCCCAACCCGACCGGCTCCGCGCCGCGCTGGCAGGCATCGACGTGTTGGCGGTCTGCGACGTGCTCACCAACGACACCGGGGAGCTCGCCACTCACGTACTGCCCGGTACGTCCCAACTGGAAAGGCCCGACGTGAACACACCGGCGAGCCCTTTGGTACACGGCCAATACACCCGCCACCTCCCGGTCGACACTCGACCTGGTGGTGGCTGGACCAACGCTGGGACCTCGCCCCCGGCCCGCTCACCGCCCAACTCGCGCACACCCAAGAGGAGAACCCCGGCCTTGGCGACGGGGACCGTGTCGAAGCGACCTCCGCCCACGGTTCGCTCCGCACCACGGCACACCATGACCCCACGCTCTCCGTCGGCGTCGCCGCCATCCCCCACGGTTGGCAACACGACAATGTCGCCGCCCTGGTCTCCGGTTCAGTCGATATCGATCCCATCACTGCCATGCCGGAGCTCACCGCCATCAAGATCACTGCTCGACGCGTCTGAGCTAACGAGCCAGACCGCACGATCTTGAAAGGGTGCGCATCACGGTACCCAGCGCCACCGGTTCGCCGCGGTGAAGCCATCGCGTCCGGCCCAACCGCCGCTGCGCCAGGCGAGAACGACTCGGGGGAGAATTGACGTCAGCGGACCGTAGGTGTCCACCTCGTAGGTCCAGGTGTACTTCGCGTCATAGGCGGCCAGGAGGCCCGGATCGACGGTCTTCGTTTCGACAACGCCTTCGACGATGACCACGTCGGTTCCGCTCTCGAGGTGCACCGTGGCGAGGGTGCCGGTCCGGGCGGCTGCGAGCTTCGGGCTCCCGATGCTGAGATGGAGCACCTCGTCGGCCCAAATGCCCCACACCGGTCGGGGATGCGGCTGGCCATCTGTAGGTATCGACGCCCAATAGGTGCCTGCTTCGCTCAACCGGTTGTTCACCCAAGACCAATCCAACCCTGGACTGACACTCCGCTGTCCATATTGAATGAGCGTCTCCGTCACCCGAGGCATTTCCAACTTTGCCACACCGGGGCGACCGTGCCTCGGAGGGTGCGCCGAACACGGCCCGGGCGATGGGGCTACGTGGCGGAGTTCGGAGCATCTTCTCCGCCGTCCCCGCCGCGGCATCGGTCAGAGTTGGTCGGCGACCTGCGGGCTGCCGCTTGCAGCTTCGCCGGATCGATGGTCTCTGCGAAAGCGCCGACGGCGACGGAGAAGTCGCCCTTCTTGAACGTCACGGACTTGCCCACGCCGCCGGGGATCAAGCCCAAGTCGTCGCGGAGCTTCCCGTCCGTCTCCAGCTCAATCGGGACCTGCTTCTTGGACACGGCGCTGAGGGTGCCATGGGGTCAATCCCGCCCTCGAGCGGCGGTGCGTTCAACTCCACAGGGACCATGAAGGGGTGGGGCACGAACCGGTCAGGCACCCACTGACCGCCCGGCAGGTCGAACCTTGCCGGCTACGCTTCGCGCCATGGACAACATCGCCCGGAACATCGAGACCGTCCGTCGGCTGTGCGCTGACTGGAATTCCATGACCCAGGCTGATTTCGATCAGCTACTCGCCCCGGACTGTGAGTTCCGCAACATCCCCATCGAAGGTGACCTCACCATCGGCCCCGCGGCCATCGGCAAGTCCCTGCTCGCCATGGCCCAGCGTTGGGCGGTGGCGGTGGACATCGAGAATGTGGTGGGCAGCGAGCGCACGGTGATGATCGAGCGCACGGAACACTTCAGCCATCGGGCCGGGCGCAAGGGTCCCTTCGATCTTCCCGTGGTCGGTGTCTTTCAACTCGCCGACGGCAAGATCACGAACTGGAAGGACTTCTTCGAGATGTCCCAGGTCCGCCTGGCCGGATGACGCTGGGCGGTCTACCAGCATCGTTCGGCCAATGTGCCCACAGGTCCGCCGCAACGAACCCGCCGGGCGTGCCCCGTCGTAGGCTGCGGGGATGATGGGGACCTCGCGGAACACTCCAGCGAAACGAGCCGAGGCGATCGCCGGGATCATCGCGGCGGAGAGCGAGGCGATTCACCGAGGTGCGCGCCTGACGCCAGCCGCGCACCAGGCGCTGGTGGACGCCGACCTCTTCCGGGTCTGCGGTCCCGCCCAGGTGGGTGGCGAAGAGTGCGATCTCGCGGGCGCGTCCGCCGTCGCCGAGATCCTCGGCCGTTGCGATATCAGCACCGGCTGGCTGTTCGTCCAGGCCAACGCCACGGTGTACAACTTCGGCCCCCGGCTGGACCCGGCGACCGCGGCGGAGATCTTCCCGGGCCCGGCATCCGTCGTCGCTGCGGGGTTCCCCGTGGGGCAGCCGCGCGCCGAGGTGGTGGAGGGCGGCTACCGGCTCAGCGGCCAGTGGGATTTCGCCAGCGGGAGCCTGCACAGCGACTGGTTCGACGCCCGGGTCGTGGTGTACGACCAAGGCGAGCGGAAGACCACGCGCTCTGGTCTGTTCGGGCTGATGTCCTGCCTCGTCCCACGTGACGAGGTGACCCTCGTGGACAGCTGGGACGTCTCGGGCATGCGAGGCACCGGCTCTCAGACCTACACCGTCGATGAAGTGTTCGTCCCGACGCGCCGCATCGTGCCGATGTGGGAGATGGCGACGCAGGGCTCGGCGGGAGCGTTTCGCATTCCTGCGCTCACGTTCGCTCACGTGGCGTTCGCGGCGCTGACCATCGGCGGCGCGTCGGCGGCGCTCGCCTGGTTCACGGAACTAGCACAGGCCAAGACCGCGGCGCAGTCTCGAACCCCGCTACGGGAGCAGGGGACGACCCAGCGACTCATCGGCGAAAGCCACGCGCGGCTGCGGGCCGCTTCCGCCTACCGGACCTGGGTGGTCGAGCGGCTCATGGTTGCGGCCAGCACCGAAGCGGGCGTCACCTTGGCGGACCGGGCCGAGGCCCGCCTGGCGGTGACCTCGATAACGGAGACCTCCCTGGCGGTGGTCGAGGCGCTCTACCGGGTTGCCGGCACCACCGGCATCTTCCAATCCTCGCCGCTGCATCGCATCTTCAACGACCTCCACGTGATGAGCCAACAGCTCTTCGCTCGCCCGTTTCACTACGAGAACGTGGGCCGTTACCTTCTCGGCCTCGAACACGACCGCTCGATCATGTGACGAGCGGTGCCGTTGGCCGTAGCACGAGACATTGGAGCCGCACCGTGATCCGGGATCGCAGCGTCAGAGCAAAGCTTCGTTACCTCAACCCGGAATGGCGAGACTCCACGGAGCCGCCGCGCATCGGCAGCGGGGAGTCACGACGGGCGAACACCGCCGTTCACGAGGTCCTGGTGCAGGACGCCCGCGCCGCCAACGGTGACTTCGGGCTGGAAATATCCGGCTTCGCGCTCGGTGCCCACCACACCGCGGACGTCGGTGTCACCAACGCCGAGGCGCGCGCCGCTTACCGCGACGCGATGCTCGAGCTAGTCCGACACGAGACCGAAGCGACCAGAACGGTGCTGTTCGCCGACCTCGTGCGCACCGAGGACACCAGCGATTTCAACAACGCCTACTCCCGTTTCGTCCACTGCGATTACCACTTGGCCAGCACAACGCGAATGAGTCATGAGCTACTGGAGCGTCGCGACCTACAACCCAACGATATGTGGAGCTACGCCTGGTACAACACGTGGCAACCGTTCGACCACAATGCAAGCCAGAACCCGCTCGCCGTGCTCGACATTAGATCACTCCACCCCCAAGACATCATTCCCTACCGCTACTCCGGCTACTCGGGTGAGGACGGCGAAGGTGGGCTGGTCTCAGCGCCGGTGTTCAACCCATTGCACCGGTGGTATTTCTATCCGGACATGACCCCGACGGAGGTTTTGCTCACCAAGCAGCTCGACATGCGACCCGGCCATACCCAGCAATGTCCCCACACCTCATTCTTCGACGTCACCCGACCCGCTGACACCGCGCCCCGCCGCAGCATCGAAACGAGAATTCTCGCGGTGTTCGAAACCTGACGCACCAGCGTGAGACTCCCGATCGAAGGGTTCCCACAGCGTCTGGCCAGCCACCGGTTGTGCCACTCCAGACAGGATCTCCCGCAACGGAGCGAACTGGTCGCTGTGAGCAGCTCGATTCGGGCGCCGATTTGGGCGCGTCGGTGGCGGTGACCGTCGAGGGCGACGCGGTGGTGGATCTGTGGGGCGGTTGGGCTGACGTCGAACGGACCACCGCGTGGGGGGAGAACACGATCACGAACGTGTTCTCGACGACGAAGACCATGACATCACTCGCCGCTCTGGTGTTGGTGGAGCGTGGCGAACTCGACGTCTACGCGCCCGTGGCACGCTACTGGCCCGAGTTCGCGGCCAACGGCAAGGAAGCGATCGAGATCCGCCATCTGATGTCACACACCTCGGGGGTCTCGGGTTGGGCGCAACCGGTCGTGGTTGAGGACCTCTACGACTGGGAGAAGTCCACCGCCATGCTCGCCGCCCAGCCGCCATGGTGGCCGACAGGGACCGCTTCCGGCTACCACGCCTTGAACCAGGGCCACCTTGTGGGCGAGGTCATCCGCCGGATAACCGGCCGCAAGCTCGGCCAGTTCTTCGCCGAGGAGATCGCCGGCCCGCTCGGCGCGGACTTCTTCATCGGTCTTCCCGCGTCAGCCGATGCGCGAGTCTCCAACGTGGTGCCGCCACCGCCGCTGCCGTTCGACATGGACGCCATCGACCACGACAGCCCGGCCTTCAAGACATTCACCGGCCCGGCGCCGGACGCATCGGTGGCGTGGACGGAAGGTTGGCGTCGGGCCGACATCGGCGCGGCCAACGGGCAACCCGACGGCTGAAGCGCTCATCACCGCCGCCTACCAACGGGTCTGAACTCCACTTCGGTCGCTCGGCGCTCCCGGCCAAGCCGCGCTCGACCACCGTGTGGCGACCTCGGCGTTGCGTATCTGATGGAGCGCGAGGCGTACTGCTTCGTCGAACGGACAGAGCTCGAGCTTCGTGTAGGTGTCGATATCGTGCTCGTGGACGACGATGTTGTTGCGCAGCGACTCGATCAGCGGTTGTGCGATGGGGCCTTGGGGACCGGCGTCACCACGTTGACCCACTGGCTCGAGAGCCACGGCGACAGCAATGGCACGGCGACGATCACACGCCGATGCAGACTCGCGACCGCGGCGTAACGCTGCATCATGTCCCGATCCGACAAGATGTCGGGCCCGCCGATATCGAAACGTCGGTTCAGGCCATCCGGCAGATCGAGCGCCCCGAGCAGACACGACAAGACGTCGCGTACGGCAATGGGCTGCACGAGCGAACGGACCCATTTGGGGGTGACCATCACCGAAAGCCGTTCGGTCAGATAGCGCAGCATCTCGAATGATGCCGAACCGCTCCCAATGATCACCCCCGCCTGCAGAACGACCGCCGGGACAGCGCCGTCGAGGAAGATCTGGCCCACCTCCGCCCTCGATGCCAAGTGCGGGGACGCGTCCTCGCCCTCGTGCACGAGCCCCCGGGTAGACGATCCGTTGCACGCCCGCGGAGGCCGCGGCCTCCGCCTGATCTACGCCGCGTCCGTGGTCGTGTCCGGGATACGCCGCCGGACAACGATGGGACGGCTCACCACGACCGCGGATGTCGGTAAGGCCGCGGCGTTGTTGGTAAGAATCGAGGCCGGGTTCATCACCAGACAAACATTGCGGGTCGATGGTGGCGCCTCGCTGATGAACGCCGAGGTTCCACCGGAGCTGCAGTTGCCGGCGCGCTGAGGGACGGGAGGGGCCGCCTCACATTGGGACCTTCGACCCTGGATCGTCGATGCTGTCAAGGAGAACCTTCGACAGCCAACAACGACGACGAGGGGGATGTCATGGTGCGCTTCGCGGCGGCAGATCAGTTCTCCACCGGGTCCGCGGACCATTCGCTCGAGCAATCCGTCACCGGGATGGCGCCCGACGGCTCGCCGAACCCTCCGATGGTGTCCGTCGTGATACCGACCTACTGCGAGGCGGACTCGATCGTCCGGACGTTGAAGGGGCTGCGCGATGCGTTGGCGGATTGGGCATCGGAGATCATCGTCGTGGACGACAACAGCCCCGACGGCACCGCGGACGTCGTCGAGCAGGCCCGCGCGGCGCGACCGCGAACCGGGCCGGTGATCCGGGTGATCCGCCGGGAAGGCCGCCGGGGGCTGGCTCGATCGGTGGTGGAGGGGTTTGACGCCGCGTGCGGTGAGATCATCGTGGTGATGGACGGCGATGGGCAGCACGATCCGGCGGTGCTGGCACAGATGGCGGGGGCTGTGTTCGAGGGCGCCGATGTGTGCGTCGGCTCACGGCGGCTGGCCGAGGGTGGTTTCGGTGCCTTCGCCCGCCGGCGCAAGCTGCTCAGCCGGGCCGGCGACACACTGGTCGGTACGTTGATCGGTCACCGCAGCTCTGATCCTCTCAGCGGCTACTTTGCGCTTTCCCGGCCCCATCTGGCTCGCTGCCGCCCGGATCTCAAGGCTCGGGGATTCAAGATCCTGCTCGAAGTGCTGGCGCTCGGTGATCCCGAGGTCATGGACGTCCCGATCGTGTTCCGCACCCGCCAGCGGGGTCATAGCAAACTCCGGGTGGCCGTGTTGGTGGTGGCGCTCTGGGAGGCGTTCAGGTTGGCCATCGTCCGCCTGCACCGCTCCGCCAGGCTCCACGAGCCACCTCGCGGTTCGTCCGCGGAGTTGGCACCGGGCGCGCCCAACACGTGGCCCGGGAGATGACCGCCGAACTCGTCGAATCCGGTCCGCTCCCTTGGCCGACGGCGGCGGCCGCACGCTTCACACTCCGGCGTGGCTCTGGCCGGGCCCGGCATGCGATCCTGTTGTGCGCCGCGTTGTCGGTGCTGTTGCGCATCCGGTTCCTGTTCACCCCGCTCACCGCTGATGAAGGTGGTTTCTTGGCCATCGCCCGGGCATGGATGCACGGCGCGGATCTCTATGAGGACATCTGGGTTGATCGTCCGCAGGGTCTGCTGGCGCTCTTTGCCGGATGGGACCGGCTCAGCGGCGGCCACACCCAATCGATTCGCCTGCTGGCGATGCTGTTCGGAGTGGCCGCGGTGCTCGCTTGCGCGGCCATCGCCAAGACCCTTGCCGGGTGGGGCCCGGCGGTGCTAGCCGCGCTCTTCGTGGCGGTGCTGTCCTCCGCTCCCGCCGCCGAGGGCTTCCTGGCCAACGGCGAACTGCTCAGCGGAACACTGGGCGCGGTCAGCCTGGCGGTGAGCACCACTGTGGTGGTGGGGATGCCCCCCAGACGAAGGACGGCTTCGTTGATGGCTTTCGCCGGAGTGATGGCCGGTCTCTCCATCTCCGTGAAGCAATCGGGCATCGACGGGTACGCGGTGATGGCCTCGTGGTTGCTGCTCGCCATGTTGTTCGGCTGGCGGTCGCGCCGTTGGGCGCTCGCCGCGTTCGGTTGGCTCACGGGCGGCCTCGCCCTGGTGGTCGGTCTGCTCATGGTGCACGGCGCCCTCACGGGTTGGGACGACTGGTACTTCGCGTTTGCGGGCTACCGATTGGCATCGCGCAGCGCGCTGGATGGCGCCGATTGGGGTCGGTTCTGGGGGACGATGGCTTATGTTTCGCCTGTCTTCGGGCCTGTCGTGATCGCCATGGTGTGCATCGGTTGCGCCCTGGTCCTCACTGGGCGCGCGAGAAGGCTGGCAGGAACGCGCCCCGAGTTCGCCATCCCGGTGCTCTGGTTGCTGTCAGCCGGATTCGGCTTCCTGATGGGTGGCCAGTTCTTCCGTCATTACTGGATAATTCTCAGCTTTCCCGTCGCTACCTGTGCCGCGTTGGTCATCAACTCCTTGGGTCGACCATCACGGCGATGGGCAACGGCGGCGGCGGCAGTCATACCAGCGCTGTGCTACGCCGCCAGCCTGATCCTCCTGCCGAGGGTGGAAGTGCCACTGCGGACCGGAGGCGAATCGCGGCTGGCGAAAGCGGAGCAGGTCGGGGCTTGGTTCCGAGCCAACCACCAGGCGGGCGACTCGATCTATGTGCTGTGTTCCGGTGCGTCGGTGTACGCCCACGCCCGCTCCGACCCGCCCTACCCGTACCTGTGGCACGACAACGTGTTGCTCGTTCCCGGAGCAGTGGATCAGTTGTTTGCAATGCTGTCCTCGGAGACCCGACCCACGTTCGTGGCACGCTTCCAATCCCCCCGGGCGTGTGGGCTGCGTGCGGACCAAGAACAGATCCTGACCGACCACTACCGCCCCCTCGTCACCGTTGCCGGTGCGGAGGTGTTGGTGCGCACTACCTAAACTAAACTAAACTGAACTAAAACTAACGTCCGCTGGCACGTAGCACGGCGCGCAGCGGCCAATGGTCTGACGGCAACCGTGTCGCTCGGGTGGTGAGCACCTCGGCATATTCGACCTGCCAGTGGTCGCTGACCAAGACGTGGTCGATGCGAGGTCCGTCCACCCTACCGGTGAAGTTGTGCGCCGTGCCGCCCAGGCCCGGCCCGGCGGCGGAGGTCAGCCCGGCGCGGCGCAACGGTGCGAAGACACCGGCATCGTCGGATGTGGCGTTGAAGTCACCCATCACAACGGTAGGTACATCCTGCGCGAGCCAGCTCGCGAGTTGTTCGGTGCTGCGGATGCGGTTGTGCGGGAGATGCTCGTCGAGATGCACGTTCCATACCTCCATTTCCGGGCCGCCGATATGGGCGCGTAGCCGAACCAATGTGGCGATGCGGGGAAAGCTGGCACCGGGAAGTCGGGTTCCCGGGGTGTCGGGGGTTTCACCGAACCAGCGCGTGCTGCTCGAGACCACCTCTAGGACGTCTCGCCGGGTGAGCACCGGACAGTGCTCACCTCGTGAGCCTCGCCCGCGGCCCTTTCCGTGTGCCTCGTAGCCGCCGAGGCGCCCCAGGACATACCGACTCGCATGGGCAAAGACCTCCTGGAGACCAATGACATCGGCCTCCAACGATGCAATGGCCGCCACCGTGGAGCGGCGCCGGGCCACCCAACTGTTTCGCCCGTCCAAGGCTCGGGCGTTGCGCACGTTGAACGTGGCCACCACCAGGATATTCAACCTGGACTACCTCCCGCGGGCATCGATCCCTTTGGTCAGGTGCGTGGGACGGGCGAACACCGCGTCCAGCCCGCGCCCCCGCGGCACCGCCGGGGCATCCACGCCGCGTGACCACAGCCGCGCCCCGAACACCCGCCAGCACACCCACAGGAACATGGCGAACAACGCACCGCCGATGGTGGTTCGCACGAGCACCTCCACGAAGCCCGCATCGGATATATCGTTGCCCCCGACGTAATGGGGCCCGCCCCAAACCGGTTGCCATGGTGTGCGGGCACCGAAGCGGGCGTAGATGAACCATGTGATCATACGACCGAGACCGTAGAAGAAGATGCCCCGGTACAACAGCACCAGTGCGGCCTCCGACAGCCGGAACCGGACTTGAAGCCAACCCCACACCAAGGGGTCGGCGGGCCGTACGACGGTGGCCCAGTAGTCCCGACGCAACGCGTTCCGGGCGAACAGCAACGTCACCACCAGCCAGGCCATGTCCCAGATCCCGCCGAGGCTGCTGTAGTAGGCGGCAGCATCACCGTAGCGCCCCTGGGACGCGGCGTGCTTCCACATGCCGATGGACACCGGCTCGGTCGAGAACGGGAAGAACAGCATCACCCCGGCGGTATCGGCCACGTCGGTGAGCACGTGGGCCCACTGACCAATGACCATGCCCAGGGCCCAGGCCCGGCTTCTCGTGACCAGCAGCACGACGGTGGCACACAGCAACCCAAACATCAGCGAGTGCGTGGGCCCCACCCCGGGCCAGCCCCGATGGAACGCTGCCGCGTTGTCGGCGCGGTACACGAACGCCTTCGTGAAGAAGTCGGGCACCATGGTGCCGACGCAGATGCCAAAGAAGGATGCCTTGACCCCGACCTTCTTCTGCAGGAAATAGTTCTCGAACTCGTGCGCCGCCCAACTCATCTGCTGATCTCACTGGTCGTTGTGACTCGGGGGCGGATGACCCATCTCCAGACCCGACGGGCCGCCGCAGGCAGCACGTGCAGGAGCAGCACCGGGAACAGGGGGCCGAAGAACCAGTTCAGAAGTCGGGACTTGAAGATCAGGCCGAGACCGATGAACACAAAGCTGGCAGCGACGAACCACAGCATGGACGTCGTGTCCTTCAGTTGACGGCGGAGACCGTGAGGGGGCGGACCCAACGTGCCCATGTTGGCGATCACCCTCGACGCGCTCGTTGTGTACCGGCCCCGCCCCTCGGACTCAATCTCATCGCAATGCCCCTCTCGCTCGGACGGTATCTTGTCCGAACCGCCTTGGCATCGTGGCGTCGGGCCACCGCCCACCAGTAGGGCCGAAGAGCACCGGATAAACGGGTCGAACGCGGGTTAAGCAGCGATGGCTACCGCAGGGCCGCCTCCTGCCGGGCCAGGTGGACGACGCCGCGCTGAGGACCTGCCCAGATCGGGACGAGTCAGAACGAGCGTTGGACCATGGTGTCGGCGGCCGCGTCGTGCAGCGTGAACGGGTTCGGAGTAGCCAGCCACACCAGCAGGACCGGTGGCCAAGTGCACCTGCTGGCGGTGAACGCTCTCACCAGCGCGCGAATGGAGGATTCGCCCCACCGAGGCCCTGCCCGACGCCTGGCAGCATGGCACCCAAACGCCCTGGGCTGACGCTGACCCATCGGGTTCGGTACAGCGGTTCTCTGGATCGAGCTCGGCGGTCGCGCGCCAAGAGCGGGCAGGTCAGGGGGGTGTGACCCCGCAGGCGATGCTGTCGGAACGCATGGGCTCGAGGGCCTGGTGGTACAGCGGCGGGAGCCAGCCGCGACCCGCCATGCAATCCAGGAACACCGGGTTGAAGGCGCTCGGCGGTGCCCCGGACTGGGTGAGGAGGATTTCCCGACATGCTTGCCACGCCTTGGTGACCACGTCGACCGCCAGTGCCGAGGTGGGGGGCGACGAGGCCGTGGGCGGGGCGGTGGGGGGCGTGGCCTGATAGTCGGCGCCCTGGGCCCTATAGCAATCGGCCAGGTTGACCAACCACTGGAAGGGCGGCGGGGCGTTGCTCGTCACCCCTGTCGGCGGTCCGGTCGGAGGCGGGGCGATGGTGGCCACGATGGCGCCGTCCGCGGCAACAACCTCAAGCGAGGTGCGAACGGACATGGTCCCGCCGCCACCGACGTCCGGGTCGAGGACCAGCAACTGGTCGAAGCCCGTGGCCTCAGCAGCGGGCCAGATGGTGCCGCTGGCATCGCGCACGCTGACCGGCCGCGGGTGGCCGGCCGGCAACGGCACCGAGTAAAGCGAGCGCACGCCCGATGGGAACTGCACCGGACGGCCCTCAGTCGGCATCAGGTTCGTAACACCACCCGGCATCGGCTCATCACGTTCGGTGATGCAGTTCGCCGCTGAGGTGGATTGGTTGGCATGAGCACACAAGTACTGCGCAGCGCCGGCGGCATCGGTTTCCACGAAGCGGACCGTGTCCCCGTTGGGGAGGGTGAACGTTGCCAGTTCGGTCCCGCCCGACATCGTCAACTCGGCCTGGACATCCGCCGCTCCTGTGCGATCGAACATGCCTTGGGAGCTGGATAGGTACAGTCGTCCGCTGCTTGCTTGCAGCTCGGTTCCGAAGGGGTGGGCGAACGGTATCTGCCAACGAGGGGCGCCGCTGGCGGCGTCGAGCGCCACGATCTCACCGGGGCGGGACAGCAGCACAAGCGAACCGGATACCCCGGCCGGTTCGACCGGGCCCTCCACTTGCCAGAGTGGCGCGCCCGAGGACCGATCAACCACCACAACGCCCGACGGTGTCTCCTCGGTGAACGTCCCGGTGGCCACCACGGCCGAGGTGGGGTCTGCCACCGTCAGGGGCGGTGGGGAGATGGCCGACGTCCATCGTCTGTCGCCGGTGCGGGTGTCGAAGCCTTCCAGCTCGACGTCGGACTCCTCGGGTCCGCTCTGCCCCATACCGATGCTGATGTCACCGGCCACCATGGCGACGGTCAAGGGTCCTTGTTCCCGGCTCCACAGTTTCTTGCCGGAGTTCGCATCGATGGCCACCGTCTCCCAACGACGCTCGCTGATCGGGATATCCTCCGGCGCGGGTTCCATTTGGGTGAACACCACGACGTTGTCCCCGATGTGCGGTCCCCACGGGGCGAACATGTCGCGAATGGTCTTGTCTTCCCGCCAGCGGACCTTACCGGTGGCGCGTTCGAAGGCCACCACATGCAGCGGCGGTTGTTCGGCGTCCGATGGCGTCTCGAACATCGCGCCCGGTGTTGCGGCAATGGCAACGTCCTCGCCGTGGGCGGCGACGAAGGTGCTTTCCGCCGGTACCCGCCAACGTTCCCGGCCCGACACCGCATCGATGCCGACCATGAACGACTCGTTCCCCTCCAACGTGGAGAAAACCACCACGCCCGAGCCCAGTTGGTTCCCGTCGGCGTAAAACGTGTCCCGTTCATAGGACTCGTTGAACGGTGCGATCGTGGTTGACCACCGCTCGCTCCCGGTGGCGGCATCGAGTGCCAGCACGGTCACTCCACCGGACATTGCGGTGCCGTACTCGGCCGCCAGCACCGTCTTGTCATCCGCGGCGAGGACCTCGATACCGCTGACACTTGCCGCGCAATGACTCCAGATCACCTCTCCCGTGGTTTCGTCGGCGGCCACCACCGCGGTGCCCATCGGACACGACGTTGGTGTGGCCTCCAGCGGCGGGGGCAACGTGACGGTGGGGGTGACGCGCTGGTCGGCCGACGAATCTGGTTGGTCGCTGGCCCCTCCACAGGCCGCCGGGCCCAGCCCGGTGAGGACGCACATCACTCCAACGGCAACCCGACGGCCCAAGAACCGCTGCCGGACCCTGACCCGAGCGTTCATGATGGCCTCCATGGCCTCACTCCTTCAGTCTTAGTTAACTAAGGCGGGCTAGCGCCACACGATCACCGAAGTGCTCACTGGGTTTGGCCCACCGTGGCGGCTTGGCCGGCCCCCTCGAGCAGGTCGCCGGCCCGTTCCACCAGCTGATGGGCCAGGTCGGACAGGGCCCGGGAAACCGCCAGCTCCTCACCCACCCGTGGCCTGCTGGGGTCAATCGGGTTGCGGCGGGCCCGGCCCCACCCACCGATCCGCTCGGCGCCAAGCTGCAGGATGGCCTTGGCCTCGGTCTGATCCTCGGTTTCCTCGAGGTCGATCTGAACGGTCCACACTCGGCTTTCACTTCCAGCTCGCATGGCGCCATCAACGCGCCGCGTGCCCCTTCCCACCAGGGTCGAGGGTCCCCTTTCCCCCGGCCACCGGTCGCCGCGAAAGCACCAGGCGGCGCAGCTGGGGGCCCGAACGTCGCCGTTTGGGGTCCATCAGCCCGCCGGTTTATGAAGGTTGGCTCTGCCCCGGTTTCCAGGCGAAGACCTTGGATGAAAGCCCACAAACGGAAGAGGCGCACCATGGATTCCAGGGTCATCACACTGTCGGACCCGCAACGTGGCACGAATCGGCGACAGCGCGGGAAACGTTTGGGACGTCCAATGGTCTGGGTCGCGCTCGGCCTCACCGCTTGCGGAGGCGCCAACCCGACCCAACCGACCGGTACGGGGAGCACCGACGCCGCGTCCGCGGGGTATGACCGTGCGGCGTACTGCTCAACGTGGGCTGGGCTGCAGAGCGACGCGGACCCGATGGAATCACCGGAGCTCCAGCTCGGAATGGTCCTGCGCTTGGCGGCGACCGCTCCCCCTGAGCTCACCGATGACGTTGGGCTCTGGGTCGACTCCGGAGATAGGACCGTGCCGCTCCACGAGGAGTTGGGCCGAGAGGTCAGCAGCGAGCGGCGAGCGGAGATCGAGCGGGAGTTGGCGGCGTTGGAGCAGCCGCTGAAGGACGCCTTCGTGCGAATCGTCACCCATGGCCAAAGCACCTGTCCCGGAGCCTTCGGGCTCACGGATTGGCGCCGCGGCACAGAACTCGCCGCCACGAGACTGGCGTCGAAGATCGAGGCTCGGATCGTCGAGGTCCCTCCCACTGACCAGGCAGCAGCAGACGCCACCACGTTGTGTCTGGTCCTCGACGGGGTGACCATGGAACCGTGCCTCACGGTGTCGAACCGACCGCCGTCGCAGCCTCAGCTCACCAACATGAGCAATGGGCCGTTCCCGTGGCATGCGGATCAGCCGATTGGCACGTTGGTCACCCTCGGAGTCCAGCTGCCCCCGGGATCGCCTCGCATCGCCGGGGTGCACGACCAGCGCGGAACGGCGCTGTTCATGGCGCAGAGCACCGACGGCACCTTGATCCTGGCCGCGGTCCTGGACCCCCCCGAAGCATCGGCCCGACGGGAGGAGCCCATCGACCTCATCGGGCCCGATGGAACCGTCGTGTTCCCCAACGTGACCTGGCCGGGACCGATGGTCATGACGTTGCCTCCCGACACCAGATCGCCGTCCACCACCGCGTGACCGAGTGGCACCCACAGAGGCCCCCGGCGTCGTGAAAGAGCCCGTTCCAGTACCTCCAGACCGACGTTGACGTTGACGTTGTGAAGCACCATGGGACTATGACCGACGAGGGTGGATCGGCCCCCAGGGCCCAACGGCCGTTGGGTTGAGGCCTCTCCGCCCCGGTGCCGCGCACGCGGCGCAGGGTTGCATGGACGCCACCACAAGCCATGGGGGACGGAAACCATGAAGAGCTACGCGCCGAGCACAGTTGCAGCGTTCGTCAGTCGCTTCAAGAGTCACCGGAGCCACCGGTAAGGGGGTCAGCGAACCATCCCCCTATCGACAGCTGGCACCATCCCCGCTGGCCGAAGGGCCGAACGTCATGTCCGCATTGACAGCCTTCGAACGCAACGGGGGCCGAGTCGAAGGTCGTCCTGATCCAATCCGGGCCTTAATTCGTCCCGCCGAACCACCGTCTCGGCGCCCGTTTCGAACGGCGGCCGGCGCTCCCGGCGTGTCGAGCGGCAGTGGGGGCTGGGACGTTCGCCTCTGCCGTTGGCCGATTGGTCTGGAAGAGGCTGAACCGGCAGTGCCGGAGGCGGTATTCGGTGCTGCCGGGCACTGCTCGCGCGGTCGACGCTGATCGGGTGAGTTCGGCCTGGATGAGGGTGCTGGCCGCCCCAACCCCGCGACCAGCACCACCTGTTGATGGTTCAAACGGCTGGTTAAGGGCCGGAATGCCGATTCCACGGCGGTCTCGACGCAACCAATGGAGGTACTTGGTCATGAAGCTTGTTCATAGTGCCGTCGCGGCGCTCGGCGTCCTCGCCGTCGCCGCCCAGACCGCATCGGCAGCGCCACCCCAACCGACCCTTGAGGGCCGGGCGGTCCTGCCGGTCGGGACCTACGCTCCCGGACCGCCCTCCGGTGCGTTCTTCGCCAACCAGACGATCAACGGAATCTCGTTCCCCACGCCGTCCCAGCCGGTGCAGGGCTTCTCGGCGCTGGTTGCCGGGCGCCGGCCGGGTGAGTACCTGGCCATGCCCGACAACGGGTTCGGCAACAAGACCAACTCGGCCGATTTCCTGCTCAGGGCCTACCACATTGCCCCGGATTTCAAGACGGCCAAGGGTGGCACCGGAGCCGTGCACGTCGATTTCGACGACTTCGTCCAGTTCAGAGATCCGAACAACCTCATCGGCTTCCCAATGCAGAGGTCCGATCGCTTGCTCACGGGCGCAGACGTCGATCCGGAGTCACTGCAACGGGGAAAGGATGGCGACCTGTGGATGGGCGAGGAGTTCGGCCCCTGGATCCTCCACTTCGACAAGACCGGCGTGCTGCTCGAACCGCCCTTCCGGGTCCCGGCAAGCCTCGTCGGATCGACAAGCGATCACCGGCTTCCTGGAGTCGCCCAGCCAGCCCATTCATCTTGTCCACGAACCAGGCGACCGTGGCCGGGAGCCGGGGCTTCGAATCGATTGGCGGCAGCCCCTGACGGCAAGTACCTCTACGGCCTTCTCGAAGGCGCGACACTGCAGGACTTGAACAAGGACCGCCGGTACCTGTTGGAGTTCAGCGTCCCCGACCGGGCCTTCACCGGTCGGGTCTGGCAGTACCGCACACAACCCACCGTCACGGGTATGCAACAGTGCTGCTTCATGGCCGACCTGTGGGCCCTCGACCAAGCACCGGATGGTCGTGATCGAGCGGGACAACGGACGCGGCGCTCCCGTGCCTCCCTTCGCTGCCACCTTCTCAAGGGGGATCTACCTGATCGACCTGCGCGACGTCGGCTCGGGCGGCTTGCTGGAGAAGACCCGAATCGTCGACCTCACAGCCATCGCCGACCCGAACCTCGTCTCGCTGCCACCGACCCACCCTGGTGACGTCCAGCTCGGGAACCCCTTCGGAGTGGCATGCGAGTCAATCGAGGCCATCCACGTCGATCGACGGCGAGCGACTCCTGCTCGGCTGCGACAACAACTTCCCGAACACCGGCCGCAACCCGAACCTGGCCGACGACAACGAACTCATCGTCGTTCGCGTGCCAGGCCTGAAATCGCGGCGCTGACACTTCCCAGCACGGGCGAACGGCGTGGCGCAAGCAACCGGACAGACCACACAGCCGCATGGTGGGCCAACCACCGCCAATGGTCCGACCTCGGTGCCCAGGTCCGACGGAGGGATCCTCGACGACCGTCGCGGTGTACCGGGTCAGCGGCGCGCTCCTGGCCTTTCGCCGCTGCACGTTGGGTCAGCCTGCTGGTATGCCGCGCTTCCTCCGTAGCTGGCGGTCACAGCTGTGCTGGTCAGGGCGGCACCGCCTCGCATGCCTGGTAGGCGGCGCCGTGCGCGTCGAGGTCAACTGAGTTCGCCTCGGTAGGCGTGGATGAAGCCGTGCTCGGCCATGCAGTCATAGAACCCCAGACCGGGGGCGGAGGGCGGCGGCGGCACGGCTGCGAGCAATCTCGAAAGCAACGGCCGGCACGCTTGCCAGCCTTGTTCGGCGAGTTCGGGCGGGAACGGCTGGGTTGCTGCACCAGGCAGCGACGGTTGCGGCGAGCCGCCTGGACCGACGAGGGTCATGGTGACGTTCAGGCCGTGGGAGTTGAGACAGGACACCCCGCGTTGGACATCGCCATGGTGTCGAACCGGCCGATACGCAGCACGGTGGTGCCGTCGGGATCGATCACCTCGACCGTCTCCTTCAACTCCGTCGTCGAGGCCGACGCTCCCAGGTTCGGGTCGATGAAGAACAGGATGTCGTTCTGGGTGCCTGCCGCGGCCGGCCAGATCGTTCCATCGAATGTCTCGGACGATGACCGGTCGGGCGTGGCCCGCAGGAAGCGTGACGGCGTGCAGCGTGCGGTAGCCCGTCGGCCACACCGAGGCCAGCACCGCGGTTGGGGTCGCGACCACACCATCGGGGCCCAACACAGCTGGTCCGGCGCTCTGCGGGCTACAACCGACCACGCGCTCCGCTTCGGTCTCGATCACGCATACAAAGCGCTCATTGCGTGTGTCGACGGCGTCGACGAATCGGACGAACTCGGCGCGCTCCCGGTGTCGATGACCCCGGGCTTTCCGCTTCGGCGCCTGAAGCGATCGGCGCCCAGCGGTCCTCGGAGGTTCCCATCAAACCGAGTTCGTGTTCGATCTCGGCCAGTCGCTCGCTGCTCGAGGCCGGGTTCTGCCGTTCCACTTCGACACTCAGCAGGACGTATCGTTCGAAGAAGTCCGCCCACCGGCCCAAGTCGGTGGCCATGCTCGCCGGCCCCAACGCGGCCACCCGCCGAACCATCGCCAACATCTGATCGGATGGCAGCCCGGTCGCCGTGGTCATCTCCGTTAACGCGGTACAGAACGCGTCCCGGTCGTAGCTCGTTGCGATCTGCGACCGGTGATGTCGATACGGTGTTGACGGTCGTCTGATCTCGCCCGCCGTCACCACATCCCGCGCCGATACCGAGCACCACCGAGAGAACGGCCACCAGCAAGATGGGCGAACGTCGTTCAGGGCGGACGCGTGGCGCTCTCCGCCCGTTCGCCCGGGCGTTCAAGGTTCAATGCTCACCATTGAAGTCGCCAGTGGACGAGACAACCAGTGCCACAAGACCCATCGATCAATCTCCCGGCATGCCGCGGAGATAGACGAACCAGTACACGACTCCGACGAGCACGGCTCCGCCGATGATGTTGCCGACCGTGACCGGCACCAGGTTCCCCACTAAGAAGTCCCGCCACGTCACCGTCGTGTAGCTCGCCGCGTCGGTTCCCGCCCGTTCCCAGAAGCTCTCGGGTGCCCATGCCTTGACGAACAGGCCAGCAGGGACAAAGTGCATGTTGGCGATGCTGTGCTCGAATCCGGCCGCGACGAACGCGGTGACGGGCGGGACGATGGCGAAGATCTTGTCGGTCACCGACCGACCGGACAGGCTCAGCCACACGGCGAGGCAAACCAGGGCGTTGGCGAGCACGCCACTCAACACGGCCTCTCGGACGCCGAGCGATGCCTTGGTCGCCGCGATGCCGAGCACGCGCACCCCGAATTCGGTGCCGGCGCTTTCATACAGACCGGACCAGTAGACGATCAGGGTGGTGAGCAGCGCGCCGGCGAAGTTGGCGAGGTACACGATGACCCAGGTGCGCAGCAAGGATCGAACCCGGACGCGGCCGCTCGCCGTGGCGATCACGATGAGGGTATTGCCGGTGAAGAGTTCGGCGCCGGCCACGACGACGAGGACAAGCCCCAATGAAAAGGTCAGACCGGCCAGCAATCGACTCACACCGGGCGCGGTACCACCCCCTGAGGTGACAACGGTCGAGAAAACCCCTCCGAGCGAGATGAAGGCCCCCGCGAGTACCCCCAGCACCACGAGACGATCGAGTCGCGTCGCGGCTTTGCCGACACCGACCGCCTCGGCACGACGCGCGATAGCAAACGGCATCAATGCGTCAAATGACCGAGCGGAGGACCCACCCGCCCCGGGGCGTTCGGGCGGGTCGTCACCTCCGCCCTCAACATCCACGGGCATCATGTACGCAGCGCACCGCAAGTACGACAAAGCCCGCAAGAGGCGAAAGTCCGCACATGATGGCAGCCGTGTCATCTCACGACCCGTAGCTCGCCCGGCCCGAACAACGCGTGCCCGAACACGCAGGCGCTCATTGCTCTAGGTGGCTGGTGCCAAACTGGGCCTTGGGGGGTCTGGTCGTGTGGTGGCAGGCGGTGTGTGGCGGCGTCGGGTGTGGGGGTGTGTTCAGGTGAACGCAGCCTGGCCTTGGTTTGATGCTTGATTGGGGTTTCCGGCCGGTTTCGGGGGGCCTTCTCCGGTCTTTCAGGCCGCGGGCCGGGGTTGGGATTGCCATCTGAGGGTGGCGAGCCGTGCGAGGTTGTGGGCGGCGGCGAGAAGGTTGAAATCGGCGTCGACTTGCGCGGTCCCCGGCCGACCGAAAGGCGCGTCGTTCTCGCTAGGTCGCAAGTCAGCGAGCGCTGCAACGCTGCCGGTGATCCGTCACGGTTCGGGTGTCGAAGTGGAAGGCGGCACGTCGCGTGAGAAAGCAGGAGTTCCCGATGGGTGCAGTGTTGAGTGGACGCGAGTTGGCCGTTCGGGCCGAACGGATCGACACGTTGGGCTGGCTCGATCAGCACGAGGCCGCTCCGGCCGAGGTCACCACCAGCCTCCAATTGGCGCACCGGCGTGACGGCGATCTGGTCATGGTGCGCAGCGCTATCCCCTTCAGCCACTTCAACATGGTTTTCACGCTTGGCTGCCCGGCACCACTGGGCGCCCCGGCGTGGCGGGCCATCGACGAGTTCTATCCCCTTGGGTCGGGTGGCCACTGGGTCCTCACCAACGACTTCAGTGAACCGTCAAACATCGCCGCCGTGCTCGGTGAACGGGGCTACACGCCCGTCGAGACGTGGGACCGTATCGTGGCGCAAGGGGCGCAGCCCGAGCTGTGGGGACCGTACGCACCCGGAGCCGAATTGGTCACGTCGAGCAACGCGACAGAATGGGCCGACTTCGTTCGGAACTGCTATGGGATGCCCTCGGCCATCACGGCGTGGCTCCTGGCGTTGAGCGACCGGAACGGATGGATCCATGCCGTGCTCCGCCCAGGCGGAGCGCAAGACGGTCCGATCGTCATGGCTCGCAGTGCGTTCGTCAGCGATGGCTGGGCATGGCTGGGGATCGACGCGCCAGTTCCCGGGATCATGGCTCCATGCTTCGAAGACGATCAGCGGGTATCAGCCGCGCTGCTGCAGCGCGCCGCCGAACTCGGTGCACACAGCTTCGTCACCGACATCGAAGTCCCCAACCAACAGCGCCGCGGCCCCGGATACGACCAATGGCGCCAGCTCGGATTCGAAGGCGCCTACCTGCGGACCGTCTTCCACCGCGACGGGCGGGACCTTCCTGGTTAGGTGTTTTGGGGCCTCCCTGGAGGCCTCCGGGGAGTTTCTTTCAAATGACCCTCTGACCAACCTGCCGACGAGGGCGACGTGCTGGTGCTGTGCGCCGACGGCAAGGGGATCGTCACAAGACCCGAGGCGCTCCGTCCCGGGATCGCCGCCAAGACAGCCGCGGCGAGCACCAAGCTGGACACCCGTCTCTCCAAGGGCGAGAAGCGCAACCGCAAACGCCTCGCCGAAGTCGGCGCCGTCTACGACCTCTCTCCCGTCCCCCGCAGTGCAGCCGACGTGATGGCACCCGACACGAACTGCGAGCCGGTGCCTGCACCCAAGGCCAAGAGCAAGTGGGTCACCGCCACGTTGGCCGACGCCGCCGCCGAGGTGCTGGGCCGGATCTTCAACGAAGCTGAAGGGCGCGACCCCGACCACAAGCGAACCTGGGTCGCGCTCGTCGACGGCAACAACCACCAGATCGAACGCCTCCATGCCGAGGCCCAGGCCCGTGGCGTCAAGCTCAACATCCTCGTGGACCTCACCCACGTACTCGAATACCTGTGGGCCGCCGCCTGGTGCTTCTTCACCAAGCCCGACCGCGCCGCCGAGACCTGGGTGCAGGACCGCACGCTCGGAGACGTTCGACTGGTTGGCCAGTGCCGTCCGCGGTCTACGAGCGGTGGGCGGTCTGGGCGGCACGCTCGCCGCTAGGGTGACGGCGCTCTAGCCCACGGATTGCGAGGATGTCTCGGGATGCCGATCACCGTCGAGGTCACCTACCCGGCTGACGGCGTCGGCCTGATCGCCTTCGCCGACCCGCCCCGCAACTTCGGCAGCAGCGAGCTGGCCGAGCGCCTGTTGGACGCCGTCGCCGAGGTTGGCGGGGCCGGGTGCCGGGTGTTCGTGCTGGCCTCTGATACGCCCGGCTACTTCATCGCCCACTGGTCGTTGCAGTTCATCGTCGACCGGCAGGCCGCGCTGGAGGCCAACGGCCATATGGCTCCGCCGCCGGCGCCTCGGATCTTCGAGTCGATATCGGCCACACCGATGATCTCCATCGCCGCCAACAACGGGCAGGCCTGGGGTGGCGGCGCGGAGCTGTCCTGGGCGTGTGATCTACGCATCGCGGCCAGCTCGGCGACCTACGGGCAGCCCGAGGTGGGCCTCGGCATCATCCCCGGCGCTGGGGGAACGACGCGCCTCGCCCGTCTGATCGGGCCGACCAAGTGCCTCGAGATGATCCTCGACGGTCGGCCGATCACCGCGGCCGAAGCGCTGCAGCTGGGCGCCATCAACAAGTTGGTACCCGACGCGGAGCTCCGTCAGGCCGCCATCGATTGGGCGGCTCACATCGCCCGCTGGCCGGCCTGGTCGTTGGAGGCCTGCAAGCGCAGCTTCTACGAAGGGCGGGACCTTCCCCTCGAGGTCGCCGGTCGCAACGAATCGCAGATCTTCGCCAGCATGGCCCGCCGGGCCGACTCGATCGCGCTGATGCGTGAGGTCCAGGCCCGCTACGACGCCGGCCTCGATTCCTACGACGCCATCGGCCTGCCCCGCTCCGGCTCCGCCTGAACCGCATCCGGCCGCCCGGCCTGTGACGATCCCGCCAGGGCGGGTCACGGCTACGCTCGCCGCATGTACAAGTGCCTGGTGAACGGGAGTATCGACGAGGGCACTCGGCGTGTCGTCGTCGACGGTTTGCGTGGGCTCATGGCCACCCGCTTCGGCATCGACGACGTCACGGTCGAGTTCATCGAGATCCCAGAGGGCCGCTGGTTCACCGCCGGGAAGCCGTCGCGTGCGTCGATGGTGTTGGGCACGGTGCCGGTGGGCACCCCCCAGGCCGAACGGGTAGCGGTGATGGACGCCATCGCCCAGCTGTTCGCCGAGGCCACCGACACCGACTATCACGACGTGATGGTCTCCGCGCCCGACCGGAAGGGATGACGAATGCCGCTGTATCGCTGCACCACACCGACAGGAACGCTGGACGACGCCAAGCGCAAGGCGATCGCCGAGTCCATCACGACTGTCCATTGCGAGGTCACCGGCGCGCCGCCCACGTTCGTACATGTGCAGTTCTTCGACGGCCCCGAGGCGACGATCCACGGCGGGATCCGAGCGGGTCGCGACGCGCAGCTCACCGAACGCCTCATCGAGCGCTGTGTAGGCGAGGTGGGCGCCATCGCCGGCGTGGCGTTCTCGATGCGGACGTCGACCACCAACGCCTCGTGGATCTTCGAAGGCGGGCGCGTCTTTCCCGAACCGGGCCAGGAAGCCGTCTGGCTCCAGCAGCGCTGATCGAATCGGGGGCGAGGCCGCAGCGGCGGCGCCCGGCCGATTCGTGGGTCGAATGCGCCGGGTGGAAGGCCCAATGTTCGCGGCGTCCCGGCGTCGGCGCACCTCCCCCAACTCGAAGCTGTCTCTGAGTGGCATCAGCGGCCGCCCTTGGCGTCGACGACCCACTCGGCGAAGATCCGGCAAGGGGCGGGCGCAGCCGGCAACGGGGGCGCTGGCTGGTCTACGCTCGGCGGGCCGAGCACCCGAGGGAGGACCGTTGTGAGCGAGGTCGGTGACGCCACCGCGAGCCTCTACGAGCGGCTGATCGGGGAGGATCGGGTGTCGGGGCGGTTGTACGTCGAGCCGGCCGTCTTCGAGCGCGAGTTGGAGCGAATCCACCATGGGGGTTGGGTGTTCGTCGGCCACGAGAGTGAGGTGGCTGCACCGGGCGAATTCGTCACTCGGCTGCTCGGTCGCCAGCCGGTGGTGCTGACCCGCGACGAGGCCGGCGCGGTGCGGCTGTGGTCGAACCGCTGCCCGCACCGCGGTGCCACGGTTTGCGGCCTTGATCGAGGCCAGAGCCGGTACTTCCGCTGCCCGTACCACGCCTGGACCTTCGACAACGCCGGAGCGTTGGTGGCCCTGCCCGGCGAGGAGGGCTTCGGGCCGACGTTCGATCGCGCCGCGCACGGGCTGGCGCCGGTGCCCCGCATGGACAGCTTTCGGGGATTCGTGTTCGGGAGCTGGTCGCACGACGTGCCGACGCTGGCCGAGCACCTCGGCCGGTCTGGCGAGATGATCGACCGCTTGTGCGACCTGTCGCCGGTGGGGGAGATCTCGCTGCGGGCCGGGTGGCTGCGCCATCGCATTCGGGCCAACTGGAAGATGGCCGCCGAGAACGTGTGCGACTTCTACCATCCGCCGATCACCCACGCCTCCTCCGGCCTGGCCGCCGGCCTGCCTCCGGGCTATTTCAGCGACGCTTTCGGTGGCGTGACGCGGGATCTGGGCGGCGGCCACGGCGAGGTGGACTACCGGCCGGCCCTGGCCGACGCGACTCCCAAACCGCTGGAGAGCTACCAAGGCCCGCGGCGTCAACACCTCGACCTACTGGCGGCGCGCGACGGCGCGGCGGCCGCAGTGGCACGGCTGCGGGTCGGCCCGCCGCACGGGTTCATCTTTCCCAACCTGTTCATCGCCGAGGAGAGCATCTTCGTAATCCAGCCGGTCAATGTGGCGGAGATGACCCACCTGCAGACGCCGGTCATGTGGGTGGGCCTGCCTGAGGAGATGCACCGTCGCCAGCTGCGGCGCTTCGAGGGCGGCTTCGGACCGGGCGGTATGGTCGAACCCGACGATGCGGCGACGTGGGAGCGGATCCAGCTCGGCTTGCAGGCAGGCGAACCCGAATGGGTGATGCTGGAACGTGGCGTGGAACGAGACGCCTCGGGGGTGGGGCGAGCGTTGGACGAGATCGCCATGCGCGGCTTCTGGCGCCACTACCGCTCACTGATGACCAACGGGGCGGCGGCGAGATGAGCGCCATCGAGGAGTTGCTCGAGCAGCAGCGCGTCGAGCAGTTGCTGTTTCTCGAAGCCCGGCTCATCGACGAGCGCCGCTTCGCGGAATGGGAGGCCCTGTGGGTCGACGAGGGGATCTACTGGGTGCCGGCCAACGGTGAGGACACCGATCCCGACACCGATGTGTCACTCATCTACGACAACCGATCCCGCATGCACAACCGGGTCGAGCGCTATGCGGGTGGTAAAGCGCTTTCCCAGCAGCCGCCACCGCGCACCGTCCACCTCGTCGGCAACGTGACCACTATCGAGCCTGCCACCGCCGGTGCCGTTGGTAGTGACGTGAGCCGATGGGTCCACTCGACGGTGCAGGTGGCCGAGTCCCGCCCCGGCGCGCGCATCGACTGGGTCGGCCGGGTCACCCACCACCTCGTCGAACGCGACGGCGAGCTGCGCATCGCCTTCAAGAAGGTCATGCTCGTCAACAACGACCAGGAACTGACCACCATCGACTTCCTGCTCTGAACCGCCTGGCCCGGCTGCGATCCTCGAGCTGGCTGACCACCGGCGGCGGCGCCCAGGGACATCGATGAGCGCACGGCCGGTGCGGCCGTTGCCCTCGACGGCCGGCCACAGCGGACGGCGCGCATGGCGGCTGCAGTACCAGCCGGTATTCGCAGCGTCGAGTTCGGCTGGAGTCACGGGCGGGTGCGGCCCAGCCGGTGGATGACCATGAGCGTGCCGGAAACGCGTCGGCGCTCAACACGCCACAGGCCGCCCTTCCGTAACGTGGGACGCCCTCAGCGTTCAGCGCATCAGCGAGGCCTTCCACTACGACCTGGCTCATGACAAGGGTTGGGTCGCGGTGGGCCATAGCGCTGACACGTCCGAGTTCGCGGTGAACACCATCGCCCGGTGGTGGGAAACACTGGGTTCTGTCCGTTTCCCGCAGGCCCGACGGTTGTTGATTACTGCTGATGCCGGTGGATCGAACGGTTTCATCACTATGAACTGGCGGGGTCGCCCGTTGACTGATCTCGCTACCATTGTGGACCTCATCGGCTCCACCAAAACCGCCACGGGACTCACGGTCCAAGCCCATCATGATCCCGGTGTGTATGAGCGAGGTATCAAGATCACAAAGGCCGAGATGGACCAGATCCGCCTGCACGCTCACGAATGGCACGGCGATTGGAACTACACAATTCGCTCCCACAAGAAAAGGTAATCGCGCACATGATCCCGCGGCGGACCCTCTAAGCGCCCGGGCGGATCGTGCACAACGGCTGGAACAGGCTGCGTTCGAAGTCGTGGACGCCGTTGTGTCCATCTCGCGTGGCCGGCAGACCGGCTGATCCCGCCGTTACGCGCCGACTGGCGCTCCATACCTACCCCAACGAGCACCGTCGATCAGATCACCCACTCCCCTCGGACGGCCACACAGCGTATGGGCCACCGGGGCCATTTTCGTGGCCGCCAGCGTTGTACGTCGTGCTCGTTGCCTGGTCAGCCCTCCGCCGTGGGCCGCCTGACCGTGTCTGACCGGGCGGCCCGGTTGTTGTAGAACCTGCTCACGGGTCGCCGGTGCCCTCAGTCCGGTGAGTGCGCAGCGCGGCAACGCTGCTGATCAAGCCGTTACGGTCGAGCGCATCAAGGCCTGCTCGGTCGTCATCGGCGGGTTCTTGAGGGCTGCCGCTTGTCGTTCCACGACATCGAGGACGCTTTCCCACTCCTGGGCGACGAGGCGGCTCACGAACTCGTCTGGCCCGAGAGCCTCCACGCCGAGCGGCGCGGGCGCCGCGGTGGGGAAGTCGTCGAGGTTCGAAGTGACGATCAAGTTGGCGCCGCAGTGCAGCGCGGCGGCGAGGACGTGACGGTCCTCGGGGTCAGGTAAGTCCAGGTCGGCGATACGGTCCTCGTACCCCGACACCTCCGCGTCGCGCACCGCCGCCTTGAGGAGCTGCCGGGTTCGGGCCAAGCCATCGGCGGTGAGATCAGGCCGGTTCGCCAACAGGTTCCGGAAACACTCCTCAAGAATCCGTTCGGTCCAACGCGCCTGCTCTTGCCCATCGATCGCCAGCCTCACCAGCAGGTCCCGCAGCGGCGCCGAATACAACACGTTCGCGTCCAACACGGCGGCCAGCCGCTTCGGGGCGGTCAATAGTCCAGACCGAGACGCTGCGCCTCCGCCGTCAACTCATCAGCCACCGGGTACGCCACCTTTACGGCCGAGATCAAGCCAACGAAGGCCCTACGACGATGGCTGCGGGAACGCGGCAACCACCCCGCCGACCTAATGCGCATGGCCAGCAACTTCCCCGCCGCCGAAACCCCGCTACGGGTAACGATGGAGATCCTGTTGTGACGATCGGCCCGCTGGGGACACCCACGCCCTCGCTGAGGATCTGGTCGTTGGCTGTAGTTCTTGCCGCTCGCTTCTCTCATACCCCCTCATCAACAGATCGATGAGCAACGGAAACACCTGGGTCAGGCGACGTTGAGATACCGACGGAGGGCTTCACGGATGATTTCGCTCGTGGTGGTGTGATCTTGTTCGGCCCGGGCTTCCATCGCAGCACGTAGCTCGGGATCGATTCGCACCGGCACCACCTCAGCGGGACCAGAACCGATCGGCGGCCGTCCGCGCCGACGCCCCTTGAGCGCCTCCACATCAAAACTCGCGGTTTCGACCTCGGTGGCGATCTGCGGCGAGATCGGTCTCGTTCAACGTGGCACCGGTGCGGGTCCGGTAGGTCTTGTCAGCCATCAGTTCGTTCCCCTTTCACGGGAGCAGGTCATAGAAGATTGCTCGCAAGGCCATGGCGTGGATGACGACCTCAACCTCGGCGAACTCGAGCCAGATGATCTCAAGCAGATTTCCCGCAGGGTCGGGTCCGATCGCGAGCGCTCTTGGTGGGTCCGCGTCGGGGTCGAAATCGAACGTCGTGAGCGCATGCGCAATGGCGTGCACCATCGCCTCCCGGCTGATGCCGTGCTTGAACGCTGAGCGAGCGAACTCCACACCCGATTAGTGTAATACGGAAGCCTCGGCTGGGAGAAAGGTCGGGGAAAGGATGGCTGCGCTGCGGGTGCGTGCTTGTCGGCCAAGGCGGCGAGGGCCACCGGGGCCATTCTCGTCGCCCCCAGCGGGCAGTCACTGCCGGCCACCACAAAGCAAGCACACCAGTGGCCGTCCGATCCCTCGCTCACCCACCAACCACGCCCGGTATGCGGTGTTTCGCCGCTTCGAAACCGACAGTGGTTCGCTCACGCTCATGATGATCCCGGCGTCCTGCTGCCGGGAGTGTGCTGGCGAGAGCGAGACACGTTGTGGTGATGATGACCATCGCGGGTTGAGCCGGTGGGTCCGGTGCTGAGTCCGGGACCGGCGCCGAGCTCGGCGGTCAGTGCGTCTCCGATCAGGCGACTCATGATCAAAACCGACCGGTATGCGACGCGACCGCGGCGCCGAGGGTGATCGTCGTGGCTGCTGCGGCCTCCGCGTACTTCCCGGACCGTGTCATCCCTGCCGCCCGAAGTGGAACCTGCGGAGGAAGATCGCCGTGATGTTGCGTGAGCGTGTCCCCAAGTCTCAGCGAGGTTGCCTCGTGTGCGGTCCGGATCGATGTTCAGCCAACATGTGATCAACGGTTGACGGAACTCTTCTGAAGATGACGAGGCCGCTGATGGAGAGGACGGTGCCGATGACCACCGGCACCGTCCACGCCCGATCCCCATGGCCAACGGCTACGACGAACTGGCCGCACCCGGCCGCGACCAATCCACCGTAGGACCACGCCATGCAGTACGCGTGGGTAGCGAGGACCGGCGGTGATTGTCTGCCGAGCAGCAAGGGCGACAGCCCGACACCGATCGTGACCAGGCTGACGACTGCCAGAGCATGGAAGACGCCGAACGTGTCCTCTCGATGAAGCGACAGCGCCGCCACGTTCACGAGCACGAGCGCCACGACGTAGACGAGTCCAACCACACGGTGGGTGTGTGTGCCCTTTGGTAACAGGAGAACAGCGGCACCGGCGGCAAGCGCGGAGAATGCAGCCAGCACGTGTCCTGTGGCTACAGCCTGTTCCCAATCCACCGAGCCCTCAAATCGCTACGGCGACGCTGTTTCAGTGGTCACGCCACGCGGTAAGTCTGTGTGAGCCTGGAAACGAGCCTATCATTCGTAGGCCGAGACCAGCATGGCATCGGTGTGGCAGAACACGATCTCCACGATGTGATTGCTCATTGTCCTCACATCCTCCGTTGTAGGTTTGCTCGTCGAGCTGTCTCCAGCATCTGCAGCGGTAAGTGGGGCATCGACCACGTCATGTTCAGCAGCGACGCGGCCGTGGCCTTGGTGCTGGTCGCCGGGGTTCGCCCATCTGATCCTCATCCGGCGATCGCACCATCGGCTCAATCCGCCGAAAACCGAACCGGAGACTCGCCGGTCTGCCCCGTTACCGCACGTCGCTGGTCGTGGGACCTTGGCCATCGACCTGTAGCAAACGGAGGCGACAAAGCGGGCAAGCAATAGGGAACGAGCAATGTTCTGGATTCCGCTCGGCATAGTTGCGTTCCATGTCGTGGATGACAGCTTCATCCAACCGGAACGCGCCACCGCTGCTGTGATCACCTGGTGAGTGGGCTCGTTCCGCTCGTTGTGTTGGCCGTTGCCGCCCTCGGGTTTGGGAGGTTGCGGCCCGGCGGGCGCACCGCAGTGGGGTTGGTCGCTGGCTTGCTCGGGGTCGCCGCAGCAGCGGAGGCCGTGCATGCGGGGATCGAGGCCACGCCCTCAGGAGAGCCTGATTTCAGCGGGTTCCTGGCGATTCCTGCGGGCCTGGCCCTCCTCACGTTCGCCGTTCTGACCCTTCGGCAGTCCCGCAAGACCAGCGGTAGCCGGGCACGACGGTATGTCCGGCGAGGTGTTGCGGGCATCGCCGGTCACCTTCAACTCGTCTGACGGACTGAAGCTCGAAGGCTGGTACGTCCCTTCGACCAACGGGGCGGCGGTGATCGCGTTCCCGGGTCGCTCCAGCACCCAGTCCCGCGCTCGGATGCTGGCGCGGCACGGGTATGGGGTCTTGCTGTTCGACCCGAGAGGGGAAGGAAACAGCGAAGGTGACCCCAACGCTCTCGGCTGGGGCGGGGATCGAGACCTCGCTGGCGCCATTGCGTTCCTGTAAACACGCCCCGACGTGGACGATGACCGCATCGGTGGTCTCGGCCTTTCCGTGGGCGGCGAACTCCTCCTGCAGGAGGCGGCGCAGAATGAAGCGCTTCAAGCCGTTGTGTCCGAGGGCGCCGGCATCCGTTCGATCCGCGAGCACCTGGAGACACTGGGGCTCACCCGCTGGACCCGGCTACCGGTGATGGTGTCCCTGACCGCCAGCGTCGCCGTCTTCTCCAACGAGCCGCCCCCACCGAACCTCGAACAGCTGGTGTCCCGCATCGCACCGCGCCCCGTGTTTCTCATCTACTCAACCCAAGGCACGGGTGGCGACCATCTGAACCCGCTGTACTACGCCGCCGCACAGGATGCGAAGACGCTGTGGCCGATCTCCGACGTCGGCCACAAGGCGGGCATCCGGACCCACCCCGAGCAGTACGAGCGGCGGGTCATCGGCTTCTTCCAAGACGCCTCGCTCGGCCCATGAACCGCCTTCGAGGGGCTTCGCTCAGCGGGCGGCGGGTCACAACGCCGGACCTGCTGCACCACCCTGCGGCCGTCCGGCGCTGTCCGATCGGTGGTCATGGTCACACCCGTCAGGCCAACGCCAGGTTGGCGGCGGCTTCTGCGTGCAGGCGTGCGGTCGGGTAGTACGGCACGGTGAGGTCCTCGGGCGCGATCAGCAGTTCGATCTCGGTGCATCCGGCGATGACTCCTTGGGCGCCGCGGTCGATGAGCCGTTCGATGGCGCGGAGGTATGCCGCCTTGGAGGCGGGGTTGACGATGCCGCGAACGAGTTCGTGGTAGATCACGTTATGGACCATGGTCCGATCTGGCTCGTCCGGCACGAGGGTTTCAATGCCGAGCGCTTCGAGCCGGGCCCGGTAAAAGTCTTGGTCCATGGTGTAACGCGTGCCCAGCAACGCCACCGTTCGGGTCTGTTGAGCGAGGGCGGCGGCCGCGGTGGCGTCAGCGATGTGAAGCAAGGGGATGTGAACTGCAGCCTGGATCGCGGGTGCCACGACGTGCATGGTGTTGGTGCACAACACGAGTAGTTGCGCGCCGGCGTCCTGCAGCAGGCGTGCGTCGGCGGCCAGCAGCGCCCCGGCGCCGTCCCAGTCTCCTGCTTGTTGCAGTGCTTCGATGGTGGCGAAGTCATAGCTGCGGATGATCAGGTCGGCGGAGTGCGTCCCGCCGAGACGCTGACGGATGGTATGATTGATGATCCGCTCGTACTCGATGGAGCTTTCCCAGCTCATCCCGCCGAGAAGACCGATGCGTTTCATAAATGCTCCAGAGGGAACGCTGCGCCACCGGTTGGGTGGATCATACGGGCGGGGTGGGGGTGGGGCGGAACTCGAAGGCGGCGTCGCCAGATCCGAGGTTGGTGCGTTTGTCGAGGTGCAATCCGGCTTGTTCGCCGAGGTCCCGGAACTCCTCGGTGGTGCGTTCCCGTCCACCGTCGGTGAGCGCCGCCATCAGCACATCAGCCCGCAGGAACAGATCATCGCGGGGTTTGGCGTGTGCCACGCTGTCCACCACGATCACCCTGCTGGCGGGTTCGCAGACCGCGGCGACGGCGCCCAACAGCCGGACAGCGTCGGGGTCGGGCCAGTCGTGCAACACGTTGACGAGGAGGTACATGTCGTAGCCAGCGGGCACGGACACGAAGGCGTCCCCGGCGATGAGGGAAAGCCGTGGATGGGTACCAGCCCGGGACAGCACGGCGGGGAGATCGACCACGGTGCCGTGCCAGTCGGGGTGGCGGTCCAAAAGGGAGCGTGCGAGCTCACCGGTGCCGCCGCCCACATCACAGATGGTGGTGGTGGCGTGCCAGTTGATGGCCTTGTCCAACATCAAGGCGTGCATCCGGGCCCCGGCGGCCATGGCAGCATCGAACGTTGCCCACTCCTTCGGGTGGCCTTCGAACCAGTCGAAGATCGGTTCACCGTTGACGGACTCGAAGCCGTGGCCGGCGCCGTGCAGGCTGAGGGCCCCAATGGCGCCCACCACATGCTCACCGGCCATGAAATCGACCCAGGACCGCCAGCCGGCGGGGTGGTCCGCCCGCAGGAACCGGGTGGTGGCGTTGGCCCGCACCCGGCCCTTTCCATCGACGTCGAGCCATCCCTGGGCGGCGGCGTAGCGGACCAGCCGATCGAGGCGAGCCGGGTCCGCACCCATGGCGACCGCCAGCTCGGTCACCGGAGTCGGTTTGTCCAGGGCATCGGGGACACCGGCTTGGCACAACGCCACCAGCACCCGGTGATTGAGCAGGCTGAGCGCCGCTTCCAGGATCCGAACCGGGGGTGGGGCCATGCGCCGGTGCCAGCGGCCCAACATTCCGCGGAGTCGGTTGGACTGCTCGGAGATGACCGCGGGTGGAATGAACGGCACACCCAGGGTGGAGCGGGCGGTCACGGCGGGCTGGGTCATGGTGTTGAGCCTTCCATGTTGGCGGGATACGGTGGGTTGGCGGAGGGGTACGGTGGGTTGGCGGGATACGGTGGGTTGGCGGGATACGGTGGGTTGGCAGGATGCAGTGGGGTGGGGACCGTGGGTGCCGCGGCGAACTCGATCCAGGCGATACCGGCGAGGACCAGGGCCATACCGACTGGTCCGGTGCACGCCCGGGCATCCCTGATCGACCGGCACGCCGGTGACGGGTTCCGATGCTTGGAAGTTCACAGACCACGTTCGGGGCGGCCGGTTTGAAAATCCGGTTGACCAGGTCCGGGAACGGTTTGCTGAGGCGGTCCCGGCGGGTGGGGTGGTCGTCGATTTCTCCCGCCCGGAGATCCCGGCCAGCCCGTTCTCGGTCATGATCTCCGCGACCTGGCGCACGGTGGTCGAGGGTTTCTCCCTACCGAGCTGCACCCAGACCCTGTGAGCCCCATAGGTGCGGTCCGAGTTCTCCCAGACCCGGCGGTGGATCTCTTCGAGGAGCTGGGCCTGTCGCAGGTCGCGTTGTTCCTGGCAGGCCCGGCCCACAGCGTCCCAACGGTGATAGGACGAGGCCGGCACTTGCAGGACCTTCAGCAGAGTCTTCAGCAGCGACGTCGGCCCGGTGGGTGTCGATGAACCGGTACTGGTTCACCCTTTCGACTCCTTCACCCAACAAGGCATCGCCCTTTCTAGGATGTCACGTTCCATCACCCACTCAGCACGTTCCCGGCGCAACGCCAGGAGCTCAGCCCGTTCTGACCACGTTCAACGGCGCCTCGCCGTCATCGTTGCCGTTACATGCGGTGATCCAGCGGCCGAGCGTCGCGTCTGATATCCCCAAGCTCGGCGGCAATTCACAACGTGGACGCACCGATGAACGAACAAGCTCAACTGCTTGCCGTTTGAACTCAAGATCGAACCGCGATCGTCTTCCCATATGAAGTTCCTCTCATCTCATCGTAAAGGAACTCCAGGATCCCGGGTGGGGTTCAGTCCCCGAACCCACCCACGAGGCGCTCGTGACCACCGAAAGACTTCAACGCCGTCCAAGCCATGTTCATTGACAGCAAACGCACCCGCCGAACGCCCGCCCTCGGCCGGAGCTACCAACTCGCCGGGCTCATGCGCTGCGGCAAATGCGGCCGGCGCATGCAAGGCCAATGGAACCACGATCGGGCCTACTACCGGTGCAAGTTCAGCGAGGACTACCTCGGCGCCGCGGATCACCCAAAAGCATCTACGTCAAGGAGTCCGCCGTGGTGCACGGACTCAACGGGTTCCTCCACGACGCGTTCAACGCCGACATCGACCGCACCATCGAAACCATCGCTGGCGTCGACGAACCTGACCCTCGAGCCGACGAGCGTCCCGCCGAACTCACCGCGCGAAACTGCGACCGCCGCCTCGCCAAATACCGCGCCGCTCTCGACGAACCCGACGCCGAACTCGGATCGTTCATCAAGTGGATCGCCGAAGTCGAGCGCGAACGCAAAACGCTCCAAGCTCAACTCGGACGCTCCGTGCTGGTGGCAAGTTCACCAGGACCCAGGTCCGAGCACTCGTCGAAGCGCTCCAGGACATCGTCACCATGCTTGCCGAAGCTGACGAGGCCGACCGCCACGACCTCTACCAGGAGCTCGGCGTATCTCTCACCTACCACCCCGACGGTCGCGTCCAAGTCGAGACGCTTCCTCGTGGGGTTGTGGTGCGTGTCGGAGGGGGGACTTGAACTCGCCGCACGCCACCGGCGGTAAGCGGCAGGGAGCGGCAGCTACCGGCGTTGAGCTGCACGTTTCCGGTGGTCCCGGTCGCTGGATGCCGCTCCCTCATCGGCCCAGCTGATCTCGTATTCGTCTTGGGGGCGCTCTGTTGGCGGCTCGTTTTCCTGGTGATGTAGGTGGTGGTGTCGGCGGTGGTCTTTGGTGATGGTTGGGGGGACGCGGCGGCGGTTTGGGTGAGGATGGGCGGTCCCATTGTTCGCGAGTGGGCCCCTCCCCACCAGTTGGTCGCTGCTGCCGGGAGGGGCCCAAGGCGGTGTTGCCACCGATGGCCATCGTATGGCCGTGCGTGTTGTCCGTGGATGAGTACGTGGCTGCTGGTCGTGGTTTGGCGGTCCCGCGACCGGATTGTCCGGGGTGCTCGGTGCCGATGTCGTTCTGGTCGGGATACGTGCGGTCGTTGCGTTGTAGGGACGGGTGGTTGAGGGTGTGGCTGCGCCGGGCGCGGTGCGCCCGGTGTGCTGTGAGCCATGCGTTGGTGCCGTCGTTCTGTTTGCCGGGCCGGTTCGATGAAGTCGAGGTGATCGGCGCCGCGGTCGTTGCGGTTGTGGGCTGTGGGGAAGGGGTGCGGCCGGTAGCGGTCCGGTTTGATGTGCCGCATTCCACGGCCCGGGATTGGGTGAGGCGTTTCGCTCGTCGGGCGGCGGTGTTGGCGGCGGCATTTGCGGCGGTGGTGGTGGAGTTGTGTGGGTTGGCGCCGCTGTTGCCGGTGCACCCCCAGAGGCGGGCGTTGGCGGCGATCACGCTCGCGTTCAACGTGATGGTGTCAAGGGCGGGACCGCGGCCACCACGGTTGTGGCCTTTCGCGGGGCTCGTCACCGGCGGCGGGTTGTTGGCCGCCAACACCAATCCGCTCTGGACCATCCTCGGCAAGCGTCGTTTCATGCCTCCCGTCCCCTGATCTCGACAAGGAGAGGACTATGAACATGACCAACGACATGGCCGAGAAGATTGCTTTGCACCGGTGGGCAGTAATCGCTGAGGCCGCTAACTCCAAGCTCACCCCGGCGGAAAGAGGTGTAGTGGTACGCGTCACCGCCGCCCGTGTCCACGCCCATCCAGACGGCACGGAACGGCGGTATTCGCGTAACACAATCGATCGTTGGATCCGGGCGTGGCGGGCGGGTGGTATTGCTGCGCTACGCCCGCAGGTACGTGCGGATGCCGGTGTGATGCGCCGGACACCGGAACTGTTCGAGGAAGCCGCCGCGTTGCGGCTCGAGTTGCCGTCGCGGTCAGCGGCGGGGATCGCTGACATTTTGTGGCACCGCCACGGGGTGCGGGTCTCCGAGCGCACCTTGCGGGGCCAGCTACGCCGGCGGGGCCTGCAACGTGACGCCCTGCGGGCGGCACCAAAAGTGTTCGGGCGTTATGAGGCCGGGCGGCCCAACGAACGGTGGATCACCGATGTGGTCGTTGATCCGTGGGTGCCGTTTCCCAGGGTCAGTTCCTCGATCCGGGCCAGGTTGTTCCTGATCGTGGATGACCATTCCCGATTGTTGGTCCACGGGCGGTTCATGACCAAGGAAAACACCGCGCTGGTCAAGACGTGCTCCGCGCCACGATCGTGCGCCGCGGGGTCCCTGAGATGTTGTACGCGGACAACGGGGCACCGTTCGCGAACCATATGCTGGCCCGCACCTCCGCGGTGCTCGGCATCCGCCTGGTGCACTCCGCGCCTTACTCGCCTGAAGGCCGCGGGAAACAGGAACGGTTGAACCGGTATATCCGGGAACGGTTCCTGAGCGAGGCCGAACACGTCGGTATCGATACCCTCGACGAGCTCAACGACCGATTCGCGGCCTGGGCCGATATGGTCGCCAACCGGCGGGTCCACGCCGAGACGAACATGACGCCACAAGCCCGATTCGATGCCGGCGGGCCGCCACGGGCGGCGGACCCCGCCCGCCTCGCGGAGGCGTTCCGGTGGTCCGCGCAACGCAAAGTGACCCGCACCGCGACCGTGAGCCTTGATGGCAACCACTACAGCGTGGACGCCGCGCTGGTCGGCCGGCGGGTCGAGTTGCGTTTCGATCCCGAGAACCTGGCCGTGATCGATGTGTACGTGGAAGGGAAACCGGCGGGGGCGGCGGTCCCATTCGTCATCGGGCACCACACCCACAAACAAGTCCCCCAAGCCGCCCGACCAGCACCCGAGCTCACCGGTGTCGACTACCTCGGTCTCGTCGCCGCCGCCCACGACACCGAAACCGTCGGGCCCATCTCCTACACGGACCTTTCTCACCCTGAACACAGCGGGGAGGCGTCATGAACCGCGCCCCGTGGATCACACACTTCAAATTCAACAGCACCCCGTTCTCCAAACGGATCGCGGCGGGGGATTTGTTCACCCGGGCCGCGCACGCCGAAGCCGTGGCCCGCATCGGGTTCTGTGTCACCGAGTCCGCTTTCGGGGTGATCGTCGGAGACGTCGGCGCCGGAAAAACCGTTGCCGTCCGCGCCACGGTCGCGGGTTTGGACCCCACCCGCCACACCATCATCTACATCGCCAACCCCGCCTTCGGCACCCGCGGTCTCTACGTCACCATCGTGCGAGCCCTCGGCGCCGAACCCCGCTTCCATAAGGCCGAAGTCATGGCCCAAGCCGCGGATCTGCTGGCCGCCGAAGAAGCCGAACGCCACCGGCGGGTCCTCATCGTGGTTGATGAAGCCCACTTGTTGACCCCCGCGCAACTCGAAGAACTCAGATTGCTCACCAACCAAGACATGGACGCCACGTCCCCCTTCGCGGGGATCCTGGTCGGCCAACCCACCCTGTCCCGCCAGCTACGCATGGGAATCTTCGCTGCGCTCGATCAACGCATCGCCACCCGTTACACGATCAAACCGATGGACCTCGCCGAGTCCGCCACCTACCTCCGCCACCACCTCACGCTCGTCGGACGCGACGAACCACTCTTCGCTGATGACGCCATCGCCCGCCTCCACCGGGTATCCAACGGACTGCCCCGAGCCCTCAACAACGCCGCGACCGCTGCCCTCATCTCCGCCGCGTCGGACAACAAGGACCTCGTCGACGACGCCTGCGCCAAGAAGGCAGCAGCGGAACTCACCCGAGAATGAACCCCCCATGCACCCAACCCACCCCGGTGCCACCCTCAACGTTCTCGAAACCATCGAACTCGCCGAAATCCTCCACTACCTCGCGGACACCCTCCCCGACCACGACCCCGACTACCTCATCACCAACAACGAACTCCGCCGCGAACTCCGGCACTGGGCCCACCGACTCCTCCCCGAATAAAAACACCGAAACACCACCACACAACCATGCCGACCCACCACCAAACAACGAAGCCGCCAACACGCTCGACGTAGCTGGAGACAATCTGAGCGCCGACCTGGTCGCGCCGGTGCGGTCTATGAGCCGTAGCAGTCCGAGCCGTACCGCTTCGGAGCGGCTGGCGACAACGCCGGCGGCGACGAGTTGGTCGACCTCTCGAACACCTGGACGTCCAACCCGAGGGTGTCGCGCAGCCGGTGGTTCATGAACAGCCCGGCCAAGCCGGCGCCGATGATGACGGCATCGAGCTCGCGGACAGTTGGCCATTACTCATCGCAGACTCCCCAGTGCCGCTCGCGCTCCGACGTGTCCCCGACGCGCCAGCCACCCTGCTCATTGCGTCAGGAAACGGTACACCCCCGCCACACTCACATGCCGCGCGAGACTGGTGCGGACATGGAGGTGCAGCGATGGAACGTCCGATGATCGAGACGACGGGCGCGACCTTGGGAGCGGTGGTGAGCGGCGTTCGGCTCGCCGCGCTCGAGGGAGAGGAGTGGGACGCGATCCACGCAGCGTTCCATCGCCACGGTGTGCTGGTGTTCCCCCGCCAGCACCTGAGCGAAGTCGAACAAATGGCGTTCGGGCAGCGCTTCGGAGCGCTCTCCATCGAGATCCTGCTCCTGTCGAACCGGCGTGAGGACGGCAACCTTCTCCCAGCCGACGACCCGCTCATGACCTTGCTCCAAGGCAACGAGGGCTGGCACACCGACAGCTCGTTCAAGCGCCTGGCCGCCAAGGCGTCGATCCTCTCTGCTCGCGAAGTGCCGAGCGATGGGGGTGAGACCGAGTGGGCCGATATGCGCGCCGCCTACGACGCCCTCGATCCCGACCTACGGGCGCGTGTCGAGGGCCTGCAGGCACACCATTCGCTGGACCACTCCCAAGCCAAGGTTGGCGCGACGTCGGCGTCGACCGCCGCCGCCCTTCAGGCCCTGGCCTACCGCGGGGCACGGACGGCCGATCCGGGCGCCACGGTGACGCCGAGCAACGGGGCCGACGCGGGCCGGACGGACCCGCTGCGCCCGCTGGTGAAGTTCCATCCGGTGACCGGGCGGCCCGCGCTGTTCATCGGTCGCCACGCCTACGGCATACCCGGGCTCGAAGCTGCGGAGTCGGAACGGCTGCTCGAGGAGTTGCTGGCTTTCGCGTGCCAGCCGCCCCGGACGTACCGGCATCGTTGGGCCCCGGGAGACGTCGCTATCTGGGACAACCGGTGTGTGCTGCACCGGGCTCGCCCTTACGACACCAAACAAGGTCGGGTCATGGTCCACACGCGGGTCGCCGGGGACCCTGCTACAGAGCTCGCTACGGCCTGAAGGTCACCCCGAACCGAACACCGCCCCCCTGGTGTCCTGTCAGGCAGAGCAGCGTCTTGTGTGCCCGTCCCGAGAGTTTCGGCGAGGGGCAATGCCACAACTCGTGCGAAAAAAGGTAGCAGTTGCCGGCCTTCCTCCTCTGCTCCAGGTCGCCGTCATGGGCGCTGGTCTCGCTCTGCGCCGATACGGCCCAGCCAGCGTCGGTAGAAGTCCGTGGTGTACGCGTTCACGGGGTCTTCTCGCACCATCTCGTCGATGATCGCTGCGTCCTCACCGACGAGGATGCGCCACTCGCCGCGCTTGATCCCCTCGAGGATGACAGAAGCGGCCTGTTCCGCCGTCGTGGGCGCGGTGTCCCGGAACGCGTCGCCCCGCCGTGCCATGCGAGCTCGGAGCTCGTCGTCGCTCAACGCGCTGGCGTCGCGCCCGAACGACGCGTAGCGAGCGCGCGTCCTGTCCAGGTCTTCGGTCAGGCCGAGCAGCTTGTCGGTGTTGGCGGCGATGGAGGTGCCGATGTGGCCGGGCATCACGACCGCGGCGCTGATGTGGGGGGCGTTGAGGGCAAGGTCGGTGATGAGTGCCTCCGTGAAACCCTTCACCGCGAACTTGGCCGCGCTGTACGCGCTGTGAGGCATGTCCGGCCCAACCGAAGCGAAGAACCCGTTCACCGAAGAGGTGTTGACGATCTGGCCAACGGGCGCCCGCAGCAGTTGGGGAAGGAACGCCAGCGTGTTGTAGTAGACGCCAAACCAGCAGACATCGAACACCTTGTCCCACAACGCGCGGTCGCCATTCACGATGGTCCCGGCGGCACCAATGCCGGCATTGTTGAACAACAGGTTCACATGGGGGCGCCACGCCTCGACCTCTGCGGCGAACGCCAGGACCTGGGCTTCCTCGGATACATCAGCGCTGTAGGTCAGCACCTCTCCGGAATTGCCGTCGGCGGCGCAGATCGCCGAGGTCTCCGTCGCGTTGTCGATGAGCACGTCGCAAATGGCGACGTCGCACCCCTGCGCGGTGAGCTGTCGGGTCAGCTCGCGGCCCATACCGGTGCCGCCCCCCGTGACCACCGCCACCCGACCGGCGAACCCCTCCGCGAAGCGATCTGCCACGACGCGGCCCCTTTCGTCACAGGTCGGCCCATGTGAGCCGACGCGCCATGTTCTAGCGCATCGGGCTGTTGGGCAGGCGAGGCCTGCGCGGCAGCGCGGTTCGGAGGTGGACGCGCCAGGTAGCGCCCCTGACCGCTCGAGACCCTTGGACTTGACGTGCCCAACCTTCGGGGCAAAGCCGCCGGATAGAAGCCCCCGGCAGATGGGGATCCGACGCATTGTCGGCACCTGCACGGACAGCGAGGCGATCTCGCGCCGGCTCGGCGATACCGCTGTTCGCGAAGCGCTCGTACCGCACCATTTCGCAGACCCGGAGCCGGCGCCCGTGACCTGGCGGGACGCTCCTGGCGCAAACTCAGGGGAGCGTGAGATCGAGGACGGCGCGATACCGGACCCGGTTGGCACGTAGGCGGTCGTGGGCGATATTGACGTCGTCGAGACGGAAGCGTTCGATGACCGGGGTGATCTGGTGGGCCTCTGCGAGTGCGAGCACGTCGAGAAGGTCGGCCCTCGATCCGAAGAAGCTGCCGATCAGGCGGAGTTGGAGCGCGGTGAACGCCATCGGAGGGATCGGCAGGCTGTCGCCGTCAGCGGCCGCGAGCACGACAGCGCATTGCTTGGCCAGGCCGGGCAGAAGCGCGGCGAGGGGATCGAGAGAGTTCGCGGTCTGCAACACGAGGTGCGCTCCGCCACGGTCCGCGAGCTCCGCAGTGACCGCGGCGACGTCACCGACGAACGACGCGCCGAGCCGACGGGCATCGTCGGCCTTGTCGGGGCTCGACGTTGCCGCGTACACCTCCACACCAAGCGCCCGGGCGATCGGGATCGCCAGGTGCCCGAGGCCGCCAACGCCGATCACCACGACCCGCTGGCCCGGCTCGACCCCACCGTTACGAAGGCCCGCGTAGCAGGTGAGCCCGGCACAGAAAAACGGTGCTGCGCTCGCGAAATCGATCCCGTCGGGCAGGGTCACGAGCCGATCGGCCGGCGCCCGCGCCTCCTCCGCATAGCCGCCGTCGAAGGCGAGGCCCGCGAGGCGGCCGAAGCCCAAGTCGCAGGCTTCCTCCTCACCCCGGCGGCACTGTCCGCAGACCCCGCATACGTACAGCGCATGCACACCCACCCGCTGACCGACCCGGACGCCCTCGACGCCGGCACCCAACCGGGCGACCTCCCCGACGAACTCGTGGCCCGGCACCAACGGCATGGCAGGGCCGCCCAACAGGTCGATGATCCGCAGGTCGGTGAAGCAGATACCGCATGCCTTGACGGCAACGATCACCTCGCCTGGTCCCGGCTCCAGGTCAGGTTGGTCCCGGGTCTCGAGGGGCGCACCGAGGGCCATCGCAACCGAAGATCGCATCGCAGTCCTCTCAAGACGACATCAGAGGGCCGGAACCCTACACTGCGCATTTCTTCCGCCTGTCTCTCGAGGCCAGCCGGTCTCCGGCACGGCCGGGCAGCGCAGGCCATCGCCGCCCGATGGACCCATCGGCGGCGCGGCGGATCGCGGGCATTGGAGCACTGAAGTGCTGAGTGCTCAGGCCGAGCCGAGCTGGCGCAACAGCTGGCCGGGGTCCCGGCCGGCGACGATGCCGGTATGGGAGCCGTGAAGCGCCCCTGGTCTGGTGGAGGCTCCGTTCTCCGCGCTGAAGGGATTGCGGTCGATCGCGTCAGCTCCCCTCTGCGACATCGTCGCCGTGGTCTCGCAGAGCAACTCTTGCCGAGCTCGCCGCTCTGAGTCAGGGCCGTAGACGTCAGGCGACTTCGTAGTAGGCCCGCAGCTCCGCGGGAGTTCGCTCACGGTCGAACTCGAAGAGTTCGAGCAGCACACCGTCAGGGCCCTCCACCATCGCGTAGTGGAACGACTCCGCGTTCTGCACGCCGCCCGGGAGCGCAATGCCACCGGCGCGCATGGCCGCGACGACGGTCGGCAGGTCCTCGACGCGGATCCCGAGATGGTTGATCGGCCCGCGCCGGTTGGGTGGCTGGTCGTAGAAGCTCAACCTCCCGCTCCCTACTTGGAGCAGCACCTTGCGAACGCCGCCGAGCGTCATGTCCGCGACGACTGATGCTCCCAGCCAGCGCCGGTAGAACGCGGTCGTCCCTTCCCTGACCATCTCCGCGTGAGCGGGACAGCGGCGCAACTCGACCCGGCTGGGCCAGATCCCTCGCCCCCTGTTTTGCCGCTGGGCTTGCGCGCCGCAGCCGTTGGCGGAGCTCGCTCGAGTGAGGAGATCACCAGAGCACGGCATTGCGTGGGGCGAGGCGGCGCATGTCCGTGCCGGCAACCGGAGCCGCAACGACGGCACGATGGTGAGGACTCCCATACCGATACAAAGCGCCCAGACCCATGACGTTGGTTGCGCATCGCTCAGTGACACTCGGGCAAGCTACGGCGCGGTGCGCCGAAACGTCAGCGAGGCCCGGCGGCCCGGGGCGCTCACCAGTGGTCCCAGTGGAGGATCTCCTGCACCGGTCGCCGCGCCGCTGGCCGGAAGTCGGTGCCGATGGTGTACGCGGTCAAGATGTTGGCGATCTGGGTGACACCAGCGGGGAGCTCGATGATGGCGTTCGCTTCGTCGTTGAAGAACGTGTGCATGTTGGTCCAGCACGTACCCAACGCACGGGACCGTGCCGCGAGCATGAAGCTCCACGCCGCCGGGATGACCGAGCCCATCAGCCCGCCCACGAACTCAGGACGGACCCGCTCGAGCGTGCCCTCGAAACAGGGGAACACGTGCAACGGCACCTCTTCGACGTGCGGTGCCAGGTACTCGAGCGACGCGATGATCGGCGCTGCGGCCCGCTGCTGGCCGGCGTCCTGATAGCGCAGGTTGTGCACGGCAATGGGCAACTTGCGATAGATCTCCAGCCCGCGGCGGAACAACTCCCCCAATGCGCGGCGGCGCTCGAGGTCGGACACGACCACGAAGTGGAACTGCTGTTGGTTCGAACCGGACGGAGCTTGCTGGGCGAGCGCTATGCAACGCTCGATGACCTCTCGCTCTACCGGTCGGCCCAAATCGAGGCGCTTGCGCACGGTACGAGTCGTCGAGAGCAGCTCGTCGGGCGTGAGGTCGAGGATCTCCATGCTGAAATCATGCTCGCCGCTTGAGGAGCAGCGGAGCTCGGACCAGCCATGACTTGGGATCGCCAGCCGTCACCGGTGACGTCCTGCTCGGTACGCAGCAGTGCCGTAACCTCCGCCGTGATGGTCTCGGACCGGTCGCTCGGCTGGTTGCGCTACCTCGACCGCAAGGCGCACGTTGCAGTCGTGGGCGACGCGGGGCGATCGAATCGGGTCTGGCTGCGTTCGCACACCTCGGGGTCACCGACTTCGTGGCCGCCGGGCCCCCGAGGGAAGCATCGGCCGCGGCCACCGTCGAGCTGTGGGCGTCCCTCGCAGCCGCCGGCCCGCGCTGACGCGCACCGGCGCAGTAATCGAGGCAGGCGCCGTGGGCGGTCAGTCGGCGAGCACGGGCGGGTCGAGGACGCCGACCTTGGCGCACTGGTGGCGGTAGCGCGACAGCACGCTGGCCGCGTCGGTCACCGACGCGACCGAACCATCGGGTGCCAGGTTGAGGTTCGACCCGTAGATCTGGAACCACACATCGGTGATCTCGGTGTTGTCAGCGGGCACGTTGAGTGTGTGGATCGACCCGGCGGGCTCGAAGAGGAACGAGCCAGCGCGGTTCACGTACTCGCTCTCCAGGTAGTGCCACGCACCGGCCAGCGTGTAACCGAAGACCTGGCCGGTGTGCTTGTGGGTCTGCACGAGCGTCCCCGGGGCGAACCGGTTCCGCACGATCCACAACCCCTCTCGCTCCTTGGCCACGAGCAGCTTCATCTCGCCGCCGAAGCCGTCCGGCACCCAGGGAAGGTCGGCCTCGCCGCGATGGATGGCCGACGGTGCAGTCTCGAATGCGATCGCCATGCTCAGGACGGTAGCCCGCGATCCGCGGTCCACCGGCAATGGCGGCGACGAGTGCTACAGGCCGCAGCCGCGGGGTTCAGGACAGCGGCGGGCGAGGATGCGGGGCTCCTTGTCTGGCATCTGCGAGGGGCCGGGCCCCAGCCCGACCCTGCACCGCAGGCGCGTCGCGCCGGCAATGGCGGCGAGATCGAAGCGCCATTGGGCGGCCGGGTTGGCGATATCGGACGTCACCCAGCCGAACGAACGCCGCTCCCCGTAGCGGTCGACGAAACAGGGAACATCCCACTGGCCGATCGCCTCGTGGGTGTTGGAGCCAACCGCGTGCACGACCGGTGGCGCGGCGGACAAAGGGTGATTGCCCGGTCGACAACGTGGTGGGCGCGGCGTTCCTTTGCGAGTCGCCCATCCCGATCGGGTCCGGTGCGATACGGACAAGCTGGCCAACCCGGCAGTATCGAAGGGCGCGGTGCCGTCGCTGGGGATGGGCAGCAAACTCGTCAAAGGACCCTGAGCGCTCGTAGGGCCTGGCCCCACCTCGGCCTCCTCGATCCGTGACGTCCACTACTGTCCAGCCATGAGTGACGACGTGGCATTTTGGCCCGCCCATCGCCAAGCAGCGGCCATCCGTAGCCGAGAGCTGTCCAGCGTGGAGCTGCTCGAGCACTATCTCAGTCGCATTGAACGCCACAATCCCGCCATCAACGCGGTGGTCACCCTGGCGGAGGAACCGGCGCGGCTAGCGGCACGCGCCGCCGACGCAGCCACCGTGGCCGGCGGGGACCTCGGCCCGTTACACGGAGTGCCCCACACGATCAAAGACGCCATCGAAACGGCCGGAATCCGTTCAACGGGCGGGGCGGTGGAGCTGACCGACCACGTGCCCACCCACGATGCGCCCGCAGTGGCCTCGTTGAAGCGGGCCGGCAGCATCGTGTTCGGCAAGACCAACCTGCCGCGCTGGTCCGGAGACGGGCAGAGCTACAACGAACTGTTCGGCGTCACCAACAACCCCTGGGATCTCGGCCGCACCCCGGGAGGGTCCTCCGGCGGCGCGGCAGCGGCAGTCGCCGCCGGGCTCACCAGCTTCGAGGTCGGCACCGACATCGGCGGCTCAGTGCGCATGCCATCCACGTTCAGCGGTATCTGGGGCCACAAACCGAGCTTCGGTCTCATCCCCACCCTCGGTTATCTCGACAGCGTCGGCGGCGGACACATCGAAGCGGATGTCAACGTGTTCGGGCCAATGACCCGTTCGGTGGACGACCTGGAACTCCTGCTCGACATCATGGCCGGACCGAGACCCGACCGCGCACCCGCATGGCGGCTGGAACTGCCTGCCCCTCGCCACACCCGGCTGGGCGATTTCCGGGTCGGGGCCTGGCTTGATGACCTAGCTTGCCCGATCGACCACGAAGTACACGCGGTGCTGGAGCGCGTCGTGGACGAACTGGAGCGGGCCGGTGTGGCGGTGGATCGTACCGCCCGCCCATCGATCGACTTCGCCGCGGCAGCCAAGTTGGGTATCCAACTGATCAGCGTCGCCGGCAGCGTCAGCATGAGCGACGACGAGATGGCCGACCTGGCGGAGAAGTCACGCGGCGCCGCCAACCTCGCCCAACGCCACCACACCTGGCTGGCACGCGACCTGCGCCGAACGGAGCTGCGCGCCGCGTGGGCTGAGTACTTCCGTTCCTACGACATCCTGCTGTGCCCGGTGAGCGTGACCTCGGCGTTCCCGCATCAGACGAGTGGCAGCTGGCGCGACCGCACACTGATGGTGAGCGGAGTGGAGCGGCCCTACACCGACCTCGTCGACTGGACCGCGATGGTGGGCATGGCCTACCTGCCGGTGACGACACCGCCGTTAGGTCAAACCGCCAGCGGTCTGCCGGTCAGCGTGCAGGTCGTGGGGCCTTACTGCGAAGACCGCACCGCCCTACACTTCGCACGCCTCCTGGCCGAGGTCACCGCGGGCGGCTACAAACAGCCTCCTGGCTGGGTCTGAGCATCAGGCGGACTCCATCGACTTCTTTACAAAGCCGATCGAGCCGTGCGGTCGCGAAGGTGAAAGCCAACTGGCACGCGGGCCACCACCGTGTGTATCGGCCGTGGGTAGTGGAGTAGGGCATGGGGGTACAGTGGGAATGGGGTGCCGGCCCGCCAGGGCAGGGCAGGGCAGGGCAGGGCAGGGACACCGTGGGGTTCTGCGCATCGCTGGAGGGTTCAAGTCCGGGTTGTGATCCCGTGTCGGGATCGGACGTTCCCGACGCTGGTGAGTTGTCTGGATCGGGCGATGCGGGCGTTTGATAGCGCGCCAACCTGTTGGGGTGACCGATAACGAGCGCACCGTGACGACCGATCGTTTCACGGGGGTCCCGGTCCGCAACGCCCGCATCGTGGCGGTGGGCGGCGGAGTGCTGCCAATGCTCGTGTGCGGGACGTCTCGGCTCTGGGGCTGCGTGTGGGTTGGCCGGCAGCAGGCGGCCGTGGTGGCCGCGGGTGGGCAGATCCTGCTGTCTGCCGGCGGTCGGCACCTCATTCAGGAATGGAGTCATCGCGATGGCGGCAGATTCGCGTGGCGCGCCTGTGGTGATCGGTTGGTAGGGTCAGGTTCCATGCGTCGATGTTGATCCTGTGCGCGTGCGCCTCCTCGGCTGACGGTGACTCGGTTCGTACCCGTCCCAGTCCCTGTTGTGAGGAGCCTTGGCCATGCCTGTCCATCTCATGCGTGAGGGTGCCGGAAATGCGTCGGTGCTGGTCAGGGGGTTGTCCGAGGGTAGGGTCCGCGGTCGTGTTTCGGTCGCTGCCGTTCGTTGTTCGCCATGTATTGGCTCGTGTCGGTCTGCTGCTCGCCAGCGGCGACCGGCGCGATGCCGAGATTCTCGCATTGCGTCACCAGCTGCTGGTCTTGCAGCGCCAAGTACCGCGACCGATCTTCGACGACACGGACCGAACGGTTCTCGGCGTGTTGTCCCAGGTGTTCGACCGCGACCGTCTCACTCAGGTGTTCTTGATCGTGCAGCCGACGACGGTGCTGGGATGGCATCGCCGGCTCGTCGCCCGACATTGGACCCAGCCCACCCGCCGTAACCGTAAGGCTGGCCGGCCGGCGACAGCACGGGAACTCCGCCAGCTTGTCTTGCGGTTGGACAGCGAGAATCCGACGTGGGGATACCGGAGAATCCACGGCGAGCTACACGGTCTCGGTCACAGGATCGCGGCGTCGACGGTGTGGAGGATCTTGCGTGACGCGGGCCGGGAACCGACACCGGCGAGATCGGGTCCGTCGTGGTCAGAGTTCATCCGTTCGCAGGCGAAAGCGGTGATCGCGACCGATTTCTTCACCGTGGATACCGTGCTGTTGCGCCGGTTCTACGTGATGTTCTGGATTGAGCTGGACACCAGGGTCGTGCACCTCAGCGGGATCACCACCAACCCGAGCGGTCCGTGGACGACCCAGCAAGCACGCAATCTGCTGATGCACCTGCAGCGCACCGTCCGTTTCGTGATCCATGACGGCGGCGGTCAGTACACCCGCAGCATCGATGACGTGTTCACCGCCATCGGCGCGGACGCGATCACCACCCCTCCCGGCGCTCCCCGGGCGAACGCGTACGCGGAGCGCTGGGTGCGAAGTGTCCGTCACGAGTTGTTGGACCGCACCATCATCTGGAACGAACGCCAGTTGCGAGCGTTGCTCGAGGAGTACGTGGCGCGCTACAACGAGCATCGCCCGCACCGCTCGCTCGGACAACGAGCACCAGCTGGCGAAGACGTTGCTGTGATTGGTTCGGCCGAACCAATCCAGCGACACAGCGCCTGCGGCGGACTCATCAACGAGTACCGCACCGCAGCCTGACAACGGCGACCACGGCCAAGTCTCTCGAAACCCAGGCATCGACGCGCCCAACCACCGATCTGCCCGCAGCGGCGCGCACCCCAGTGGACCAGAAAACCATCCCGACGCAGTTTCGGCACGCACAGGCATGACGCTGCCGACGCCGACCGGCGTGTCGCTCACCTGGCAGACGCGCGAGATCCCGATTACGTTCTTTGACAATCCCACTTTTGAACATCCGGACGGTGTCACCCTCGACATGGAGGAGAAATCGGTCACCACGGCGGTGGGCACGTACGTCGGGTTCTACCGGGACGCTAAGCACCCCTATCCGCTGAGCCTCTTAGCAGAACGGCGTCAGGTCGCTCCCACATTGCGGCGGTGACCCTGCCAGTGCTGCTCGCGCAACACCGACTTCTGGATCTTGCCCGTCGCCGCCTTCGGGAGCGCCTCGACCGTCCGCACCGACTTCGGCGCCTTGTAGTGGGCGATGTGGGCCTTGCAGAACTCGATCACCTCGCGTTCGTAAATCGACGCACCCGCCCTGACCACCACGAAGGCGGTCACCGCCTCGCCCCACGTGGGGTCGGGGATGCCGATGACGGCCGCCTCGAGTACCGCAGGGTGCCGGTAGAGCGCCTTCTCCACCTCGGTGGAGAACACGTTCTCACCCCCGGTGACGATCATGTCCTTCTTGCGGTCGACGACGTACACGTACCCGTCGGCGTCGAGGTAGCCGATGTCTCCGGTGTGCAGCCAGCCTCCTCGCAGGGCTTCCGCGGTCTGTTCCGGCTTGTTCCAGTAGCCCCGCATGACGTTCGGACCCCAGCCGCAGATCTCGCCCACCTCGCCGACCGGCAACTCGTTGTCGTCATCGTCGACGATCTTCATCAGGCACAAGTGTTGCGCCCGGCCGCCCGACAGCAATCGCTGGCGCTCCTGGACTGACGCGTCATCGGCCAACCCCCGCCGGTAGTCCGCCATGGACAGGTAGGTGAAGTGCTGCGCCGCCTCGGTCTGGCCGAAGTACTGCACGAACGAGCAGCCGAACACCGACGCGGCACCGCGCACGGTGTCGGGTGAGATCGGCGCCCCGCCGAGGCCCATCATCTGCAAGCTGGAGAGATCGTGTGCCTCGCGGCTCTGCCGGTCGATCAGCAGGTTCACCATGGTGGCGACCGGTACGGTCTTGGTCACGCGGTACCGCTCGATGAGCTGCAGACACAGCTCCGGGGTGAAATCCATCACCACCACCGTGGCGCCGGCGTACCAATAGGGCAGGGCCATGTTCAACACCACATGGAACAAGGCGCCGGTCACCAGGTACGTGTCCTCGTGGGTGATCTGGTCGGCCATGGCGAGGTTGGCGATCTGGGCGAAGTTGTTGCGGTGGGTCAACATCACCCCCTTGGACATGCCGGTGGTGCCGCCCGTGTAACAGATCCAACAGAGATCGTCGAGATCGATGGGCCGTTCGAGGGGAGGCTCCAACGGCGAAGCCTCGGCCAGCAAGGTCTCGTAGTCGATCGCCAGGCCGTGCTCGTCGCCGAAGCCGATGACGGTGTGCACGGCGGGGATCTGCTGGGCGAGCGCGCCGATGACCGGCGCGTACTCGGTGTCGCACAGCAATACGTTCGCACCGGCATCGTTGATGACGTAGGCGAGCTCCTCGGCGGTGAAGCGATAGTTCAACGGGGAGTAGACGATGCCCGCCTTGGCGCAAGCGAAGAGTGCTTCGACGCACTGTGTGCGGTTGCGGGCGAGCAGGTTGACCCGATCTCCTTGCCGCACGCCGAGCGCCAGCAGCGCGTTCGCCAACCGGTTGGCCCGCTGGTTCAGCTCGGCATAGGTGAGCGTCGCCTTGTCCTCGTAGTGCAAGGCCGGTTTGTCCGGGTACTTCAGCGCGTTCAGCCGACAGATCTCGCCGGTGAGCAACATGGCAGCCCTCCTGTGGGACGGACGTTCGGCGTGATCGCGCTCGATGAGCGCGTCACGCCAGGCGGTAGGCGAGCGGCAGGTGCTTCACTCCGCCCACGAAGTTGGCGGCGAGCCACTGCACCTCACCGGCCAGCTCCAGATGGGTGGTGCGCGCCAGCAGTTCGCCGAGCAGGGCGCGCAGCTCCATGCGGGCGAGGTTGGAACCGAGACAGAAGTGCTCGCCGTGGCCGAAGGCCAGATGAGGGTTGGGGCGCCGATCGATGCGGAAGGCGAAGGGGTCGGCGAACACGGCCTCATCGCGGTTGCCCGACGGGTAGAACAGCGCTAGCCGCTCGCCGGCAGCGAGCTTCACGCCCCCAAGGGTGACCGGCGCCGCCGTGGTGCGGGCGAAGTGGATGACGACGCTGGTCCACCGCAGGATCTCGTCGATGGCGGTGTCGAGCAGCCTGGGGTCGGCGCGCAAGCGGGCCAGTTCCTGCGGATGGGTGAGCAACGCCAGCAAGCCGCCGGAGAGGGCGTTGCGGGTGGTGTCGTGGCCGGCCAGCGCCACCGCCATGAAGTACGAAATCAACTCGTAGTCGGGCATCGGCGCCCCATCGATGCGAGCCTGGACCAGCGCAGTTCCCAGATCGCCGCGCGGCGCGGCGCGTCGTTCGTCGGCGAGGGCCACCATGTAGGCGGCCATGGCCGTGTTCCCGATCGCCACCGAAGCGTTCTGGTCGCCGCCTTCCTGGTACTCGGCGTCGGCACCGCCGAGGATGAGGTTGGTCCAGTGCAATATCGCTTCGTGGTCAGCGGCCGGAATGCCGATGATCTCAGCGATCACCTTCAACGGATGCCACGAAGCCACGGTGGCGGCGAAGTCCACCACTGCGGCGTCGCCGGGGGCGCCCAGCTCTGACAGTAGGACCGTGCGGGCGATCTCGCGGATGCGCCCCTCCATGGCGGCGACGGCCCGGGGGGTGAACCGTCCCACCGCCACCCGCCGGTAGGGCCGATGGTCGGGTAGGTCCATGTGCACGATGGTGCGCGGTGGTTTGATCCCCTTCGTGGGGATGTCGGTCGCCTTGACGTTGATCGCCGGCGAGTTGAGAAAGGTCTCCGGCCGGTGGGACACCTCGAGGATGTCGGCGTGGCGGGTCACCGCCCAGTACGGCTCGAAGCCTGGCTGTTCGATGCGGCACACGGGAGTCTCGCGGCGCAGGCGCGTCCACGCCTCGTGCGGGTAGCCCTCCGTCGCGTAACGCTGCGGGGAGAGCAGATCGAGGTCGAACAGGGTGGGTGGGTTGGACATGGCGGAGGCCGTCCTACGCTCAGCTCAGGTTGACGCGGCGAGCGCGTCGAGGTCGGCGGCGGTCGGTTCTGCGACGCGGTACAGCTTCTGTGCGTTCTGCCAAAGGATCTTGCGTCGGACCTCATCGGGTTGGTTGGCCAGCCCGCCGTCGATGCGCTCCCACACGTTGCCGTAGAGACAGGTCGGATGGGGGAAGTCGGTCTCGATGAGGATCCGGTCGGCACCGATGCAGTCGATCAGGCGCTGCGGCCCGATCTGCTCGAACCAGTAGCAGGCGAAGACCTGGCGGGCGAAGTACTCCGAGGGCAGCAGCTCGAACTCGGGCCGGGCGCCGCGCACATCGGCCTCCTTGAACTGATAGTCGATGGCCTCGAGGAGGAACGGGACCCACCCGATGCCCGACTCCACGGAGACGAACTGCAGCTGCGGGAAGCGCGGCAGCACGCCCGACAGCAGCAGGTCGCACAGATGGAAGCCGTTGCCCAAGAACAGGTTCGTCGACACCCGGGCGTAGGACGCTTGGAAGCCGTAGGTCCGGATCCGCTCGGGTGAGAACGCCTTCTCGAAGTCGCCCGACCCGATGTGGAAGCTGATCGGCATGCCCAGTTCCTGGGCGGTCGCCCACAGCGGATCCCAGTGACGGTCACCGAGGAACGGCTGCCCGAACGATTCGGGCTCACCGGTGAAGAGCACCCCCCGGTGACCCATTGCGTGGCCGCGCCGCACCTCGGCGACGGTCGCCTCGATGTCCCAGAACGGCGTCGCGGTGATGGGCAGCAGGCGCCGGGCATCGGCCGAGGCCCACTCGGTCTGGAAGTCGTTGTACGCCTGCACGCAGGCCAGCATCAGCTCGGGGTCGCCGAGTTTGAGAAAGCCCTGGCTACCGAAGCCGCCGACGTTGGGATAGAGCACCATAGCCCAGATCCCTTCGGAGTCCATGTAGCGCAAGCGCTCGTTGGCGTCGTAGCTGGCGGGGTGCACCTGCTCCATGGTCAGCGGCCCGCCACCCGACAGCGGTTCGTTCCAGCCGGCGACCGCGGTGAAGCCGACCGAGGCGATGCGCTGGCCTTGGAGGTACCACGACTGGCGGCCCTTACGGTCGGTGTCGATGTAGGGCACCCGATCGCGCAGCTTGGCGGGAACCCTCGAGGTCCAAAGATCCGCCGGTTCGGTCACATGCGTGTCGACGTCGATGATGCGGTAGGTGCTCCCCATGGCCGAACGCTAGAGCGGCGGGGCGCGTTCGTGTCGTGGATCGCGATGCGGGTCTCTTCAGCGGCGCCGCACCGCGTCGGTGGTGCCATCCCACGATGCTGCGAGGTCGCTCAGATGGGTGAAGAAGCCCTGAGGGTGCCGGAAACGCGTCGGCGCAGGTCAGAGCTTCGCAGGACGGTAGGGTCGTGTTTCGGTCGCTGCCTTTCGTGGTTCGTGTGGTGTTGGCTCGTGTCGGGTTGCTGTTGGCGAGCGGCGAAGGCGCGATGCGGAGATCCTGGCGTTGCGTCACCAGTTGCTGGTGTTGCAGCGTCAGGTGCCGCGGCCGACGTTCGATGACGCCGACCGGACGGTTCTTGGGGTGTTGTCCCAAGTGTTCGATCGCGAGCACCTCGCTCGGGTGTTCCTGATCGTGCAACCGGCGACGGTGCTGGGGTGGCATCGCCGGCTCGTCGCCCGACATTGGACTCAACCCGCCTGCCGCAGGGCCGGGCGCCCGTCGACAGCCCGGGAGATCCGTCAGCTTGTCTTGCGGTTGGATAGCGAGAACCCCACGTGGGGCTACCGGCGTGTCCACGGCGAGCTACGTCGTCTCGGTCACAAGATCGCGGCGTCGACGGTGTGGAAGATCTTGCGTGACGCCGACCGTGAACCAACACCGGGCAGGTCGGGGCCGTCGTGGTCGGAGTTCATCCGTTCCCAGGCAAAAGCGGTGATCGCGACTGACTTCTTGACGGTGGACACGGTGTTGTTGCGCCGGTTCTACGTGCTGTTCTGGATCGAGGTGGACACCAGGATCGTGCATCTCGGCGGAATCACGACCAACCCGACAGGGCCGTGGACCACGCAGCAAGCGCGGAATCTGCTGATGCGCCTCGACCGGAAGCTGCGCTTCGTGATCCACGATGGCGGTGGGCAGTACACCCGCAACTTCGACGACGTGTTCACGGCGGTCGGGGCCGAGGCGATCACCACCCCTGCCGGTGCGCCTCGAGCGAACGCGTTTGCGGAGCGCTGGGTGCGAAGCGTCCGCCACGAGCTGCTGGACCGCACCATCATCTGGAACCACCGGCAGCTGCGGGTGCTTTTTGAGGAGTACGTGGCTCACTACAACGAGCGTCGCCCGCACCGCTCGCTCGGACAACGAGCACCTGCGTCAGCGGATGTTGCTGCGATTGGTCCGGCCGAACCAATTCAGCGACACACGACATGCGGCGCACTCATCAACGAGTACCGCACCGCAGCCTGACAACGACGATCACGGCCGAACCCTCCGGAACCCTGGACTCAACGCGCCCGACCACCACGTTGCCCGGAGCGGTGTGCACCCCTGCCGAGCAGAAGACCATGCCGACGCATTTCCGGCACCCTCAGGGCGAGTTGCACCATAACCCCACGCGGCCCGGCGGAGGGGTGGTACCAGGCGGCATAGGAGATGAGCTGGGGATTCACACTCCAAGGTCCCAGTTGGAGGCTCAAGCCGCCACGTCGTTGCCTGGGCAGAATTCGCCGTTGTTAGATCTTCTGTGCTGCGCGCTCGAGTCGGTCCGACGTGACGGGTCCGCGAAGCGGCCGCACGTGCACGAGTCCATCGCTGTCGACGTCGACAACCTCAGCGATGGCCTTGGCCGAGCCCGCCCCGACCACAATCAGACGGCCCGGCACGATCTTTGACGGGTCTTCAGCCTGATCGATGTAGCTCCACGGCAGGCCGGTGTCGTCCTCGGTATTCAAATCCACAAACAGATCGATCTTCACGAATTGTCCTCCTTCCGGGACGCCGGGTTGACGACCACTCGATGTGGTACTGCGAGCAGCCGGGCCACACCAAGCTCGACATCATCGTAGAAGGTGATCATCACGTGCGGACTCCGATACGTCGGCACGACCTCGAACCCGGCACCCACCACCTCAGCGAGCGAGTAGACGAACAGCGTCTCAAAGGCCTCGAGCCTGTCCTCTCCGAGATCGAGTACCTCGTCATCGGAACGGGCCTAGAACGCCGACAACCCGAAGCGACCCCACGCAGGGAACCGCCGCCGGAACAGCACCGCCTGACGGATCGAGGTTTCGGGCTCGATCTCGGCAACACCGCGGACAACGAGCAGCGCATCCAATGGTATCGCCGCCCTCCGAATCCTCGGGCGGTCAGGCGCAGGATCGCCGGGCACCCGACCGACGCTACAAGCGCCCCGCCCGACAGGACGACTGATCGGCCCCATGACTCCAGCACGCCGACGAACTGCGGCCGACAGCTCAACCAGAACCTCAACGCTAAAGCCCTACCGGCCCGTCAAGGCCCTCAACTGGGCCGAAAAGAAGTCCGGGTCCTCCGTTCCCGCCACACGAACCTCAACCTCCAGGACCAACGCTCTGACCAGCAACGTTGAGGTCTCCGTTGAATTTCAAACCGTGGGGGGTCAACTCGGTGTCGGAGGGGGGACTTGAACCCCCACGTCCTTGCGGACACTAGCCCCTCAAGCTAGCGCGTCTGCCTATTCCGCCACTCCGACTGGGCTGGGTGAGCTTAGCGCTCGGCGCTGGTCAGGAGTCGATGATCAGCGCCAGGGTCATGGTGGAGAAGATGAACACCAGAGCCACGATGATGGTGAGGCGGTCGAGGTTGCGTTCCATGACCGTGGACCCGGCTGCCGCTGACGCTGAGCCGCCGCCGCCCAGCAGGTCGGACATGCCGCCGCCCTTACCCGAATGCAGCAGCACCAGGAACAGCAGCGTGGACGCCGCAACCACCTGAATGGGCAGGATAAGCCAGATCATCGGTGGATCAGCCTAGCCCCGCCACCACCGACCTCCTCGCCACCCTGCCTTCCGTTTGCGACCTCCCCCGCTCAGGTGGCCAGGCGGTATTGGATGATGTGGGCGAACGTCTCCGCTTCGAGGCTGGCGCCGCCCACGAGAGCGCCGTCGATGTCGGGCTGGGCCATGAGCTCCGCAGCGTTCTCGCCCTTGACGGAACCGCCGTACTGGATGCGCACGCCATCCGCAGCGGCCTCGCCGAAGCTCTCGCCGATCCTGGCCCTGATTGCCCCGCACACGGCCTGGGCGTCATCGGCGCTGGCGGTGCGGCCGGTGCCGATGGCCCAGATCGGCTCGTAGGCCACCACCAGGCCGGCGACCACCTCCGAAGCCAGGCCGGCTAAGGCGACGTCAATCTGGCGGATGACCTTGGCGTCGGTGGCGCCGGCCTCCCGCTCTTCCAGCGTTTCGCCGCAGCACACGATCGGGGTCATCTGGTTGGCCAGCACCGCGCCCACCTTGCGGGCCACCTGCTCGTCGGTCTCCCCGAACAGCTCCCGGCGCTCGGAGTGCCCGACGATGACATAGCTGACATTGAGCTTGGCCAGCATCGGCGCTGACACCTCGCCGGTGAACGCACCCTTGGGTTCCCAGTGGCAGTTCTGGGCGCCGAGGGACAGCCGGATCTTGTCGGCCTCCAGTACCGTCTGCACCGACCGCAGATCGGTGAACGGCGGATGCACCGACACGTCAAGGAACTCCAGGTCCGCCCGGTCAATGGCGTAACCCAGCTTCTGCACCAGGGTGATGGCGTCGAAATGGTTGTGGTGCATCTTCCAGTTGCCGCTGATCAACGGTCTGCGCATGGGTCTGTTCCTGCCTGTCTTCGCTGCCCACCGACGACCACGTCAAGCGGCTAGGTGCGTACGGAAAGTGAAATCGGCGATTCGGGGAGCGGGTCGAATCGACGTCGATTCGACCCTACGGGCCAAAAAGTGGTGTTCTGACCGCTGAGGGTGGTCAGGAGGCGGGGGCTATTGAGGGGGCGATGGCGTTGGGCGCCTGGCGAAGGGCGGCCAGGCCGGGGAGGTCTCCCTGCTCGAGCAGTTCCAGGCTGGCCCCGCCGCCGGTGGAGACGTGGTCGATCTGATCGGCCAGACCGAACTGGGCCACCGCGGCCGCCGAGTCGCCGCCGCCGATCACGGTGAAGCCCCGGCAGGCGGCCACGGCCTCGGCCACGAAACGGGTGCCGGCCTCGAAGCGGGCGTCCTCGAACGCCCCCATCGGCCCGTTCCACAGCAGCGTGCGGGCGTCGGCGATGAGGTCCCCGTAGATCGCCGCGGTGCCGGGGCCGATATCGCAGCCCATCCAACCCTTGGGCAGGTTGGTGCCGGCCTGGCGCACCTCTCCCCCGGCCCCGGGATCGAACAGCTTGCCGCCGGGACCGAGCGCGGTGATGTCCTCGGGCAGCACCAGGCGGTCACCGGCGCGGGCCAGCAAACCCCGGCAATCATCGACCCGGTCCAGCTCGACGAGTGACGCACCCACTCCCTTGCCTTGCGCCGCGAAGAAGGTGAAGCACATGGCCCCGCCGATCAGCAGTCGGTCGCACACCTCCAGCAAGGCGTCGATCACACCCAGCTTGTCGCTGACCTTGGACCCGCCGAGGATGGCCACCAGCGGCCGGTCAGGGTGATTGCGCACCCCGAGCAGGACCTCCACTTCACGGGCTAGCAACCGGCCGGCGGCAGACGGCAACCCCGCACCGGGCGGCCCGACGATCGACGCGTGGGCCCGATGGGAGGCCCCGAAAGCGTCGTTGACGTACAGGTCGTATCCGGCCACCAAAGCAGCCACGAACGACGGCGAGTTGGACTCCTCCCCGGCGTCGAAACGCAGGTTCTCGGCCAATTCCACCCCGGGGCAGAGCTCCTCCAGCCGGCGCCGCACCGGTGCCATCGAATACCGCTCGTCGGGCGCGCCCTTGGGACGACCGAGGTGTGAGCAGGCGGTGATCCGGGCCGCTCCCTGGGCCTGCAGCCACTGCAGCGTGGGTAGCACGGCCCGGATTCGCAGATCGTCAGTGATCTCCCCATGCTGCATCGGCACGTTGAAATCCACCCGGACCAGTACGTTGCACCCAGCGACGGGTGGCAGATCCTCCAGTGTGGGGACCCCGAAGACACCCATCAGTGGTTGGCGCGGCCGACGATCTCAACCAGGTCCACCAACCGGTTGGAGTAACCCCACTCGTTGTCGTACCAGCCCATGATCTTGACCAGTGACCCGATGGCCATGGTCAGGGGCGCATCGAACGTGCACGACGCCGGCGAGCCGACGATGTCCGAGGACACAATGGGATCGGTGGAATACACCAGCACCTTGGACAGCGGCCCCGACCCGGCCGCGGCAGCGAAGGCGGCGTTGATCTCCTCCACGGTCACATCCCGCTCGAGCACGGCGGTGAAGTCCGTCACCGACCCGTCCGGTACCGGGACCCGGAAGGAGGTGCCATCGAGGCGGCCCTTCATGGCCTGCAGCACCAGGCCGGTGGCCCGCGCCGCGCCGGTGGAGGAGGGGACGATGTTGACCGCCGCCGCCCGGGCCCGGCGCAGGTCGCTGTGTGGCAGATCCAGCAGGTTCTGGTCGTTGGTGTAGGCGTGGACCGTGGTCATCAGGCCCCGCTGCACCCCGAAGGCGTCATCGAGGACCTTGACCATGGGCACGAAGCAGTTGGTGGTGCAGGAGGCGTTGGAGATGACCTTGTGGGCGGCGGGATCGAAATCACCGTCGTTGACGCCCACCACGAAGGTGGCGTCGGCCCCATCGGCGGGGGCGGACACGATGACCCGGGGGGCGCCGGCGTCGAGGTGCAGGGCGGCCTTGGGACGGGCGGTGAACACCCCGGTGGATTCCACCACCACGTCCACCCCCAGATCCCCCCACGGCAGCGCCGCCGGATCGCGCTCCGCCAGCACCCGCAGCACCTCGGTGCCGACCTGGATGCCGCCCTCGTTGACCACCACATCCTCACCCAACCGACCCATGACCGAGTCGTACTTGAGCAGGTGGGCCATGGTCTTGAGGTCGCCGAGGTCGTTCACCGCCACGATGTCGATGTCAGCGCCGCGCTGCTTGGCGGCCCGGAAGAAGTTCCGGCCGATCCGCCCGAACCCGTTGATGCCGACACGTACCGTCATTTGTTGCCTCCTGATCGCCGGCGCCTCCGTTGGCGTCCGGTCCTGGCGTCCGGTCACCCAGCCGGCCGGATCCCACGACCCGGGCCGCCGCAGGGCCGCAGGAAGTGTAGGGGCGCGGCCCCTCGCCAGGCGATGTGCCCCTCGGTGGTCCACCGATAGCGCGCTGGTCTCCGCAGGCTTCAGCGATCGACGTCGCGGTGCGCGACCTCCGCCGTCATGCCCTGGGCCCGAAGCAGCTGCGCCACGGCCTCCGCCACCGCCACGGACCGATGACGGCCGCCGGTGCAACCGAAGGCGATGGTGAGGTACGCCTTGCCCTCCGCCCGATAGGCCGGGATCAGGGTGTGGAGCAACGGGCCCAGCTGCTCGAGGAATCGACCGGCGGCCTCCTGACCCAGCACGTACTCCCGCACCGGGGGATCCAGCCCCGTCTGGTCCCGCAAGTCGGGCACCCAGAACGGGTTGGGCAGGAACCGGCAGTCCAGCACCATGTCCACGTCGAGCGGCAAGCCGTACTTGAAGCCGAATGAGACCACCGAGGTCCGCATCCGCTCGGTGGGGTCATCCAGGGAGAACGCCCGGGAGACGCGGTCTTTGAGTTGATGCACGTTCAGGTCGCTGGTGTCGATGACCAGGTCGGCCTGGCCCCGAAGCTCCTCCAGGGCGGCCTGTTCGCGCACCACGGCCTCGGCCAACGAGCCGGTGAGGAACGGGTGACGGCGGCGTGACTCCTTGTAGCGGCGAATGAGGGTATCGGCGTTGGCCTCCAGGAACAGGGTCCGCACCCGCACCCCCGTGTCACGGATGTGCTGCAGTGCCGAGCCCACGTCCAACAGGTCCGGGCTGGCGCCCACCACCAACACCACCCGCTCGTACTGGGAGCCGGGGACCGCCGCGGTCAGCTCGGCCACCTTGGGCATGAGCGACAGCGGCAGATTGTCGATCACAAACCAGCCGAGGTCCTCGAAAACGTCCGCCGCGGTGGACCGACCGGCACCGGAGTGCCCCATCACCACGACGATCTCTCCCACCTGTGACCAGGTTATCGGGGCTGGACCGGACCCCGACCGACCAGCTCGTCCCCACTCGGCATGGGGGGATCGGCCCTGGTGCTGCGGGCGTTGGCGCGCAACCAGGCGGTCAGCTCGGCCGGCGGGACCGGCGGGCACACCAGGTAACCCTGGATGATCTCGCAACCACAGCGGGTGAGGGCGTCCACCTCTTCGATCCGTTCTACGCCCTCCGCCACCACGTCCAAGCCCAGCCGCTTGCCCATGGCCACGGTCGAGGCCACGATGGCGAAGGTGCGCTCGTCAGAGACCATGTCCGCCACATAGCTGCGGTCCAGCTTCAGTTCGTCGACGGAGAAGTCCCGCAGGTACGTAAGGGCGGCGTTGCCGGTGCCGTAGTCGTCGATCGAGAGTCGCACCCCTGAGGCCCGAAGACGTTCCAGCACCTCACCGGAACGGGTGCGGTCCGGCATCAGGGTGGTCTCGGTGATCTCCAGGACCAGCCGGCGGGGGGCGATGCCGTGGCGTTCGAGCAGCTGACTGACCCGACGGGGCAGCGCCGGATCCAACAGGTTGCGGGGCGAAAGGTTAACCGCCACCGACAATCGCAGACCCTGGGAGTCCCAGACGCGCCACCTGCGCCAGGGCCTGGTCCAGCAAACCCCTGGTGAGGCTGGCGATGAGGCCGGCTTCCTCGGCCATGGACACGAACAGCTCGGGGGAGATCATCTCGCCCTCGTACTGCCAACGGGCCAGGGCCTCCACGCCGACCACCTCGCCGGTGCCGAGGTGGACCTTGGGCTGGTAGTGCAGCTGGAGCTCTTCCCGGCGCACGCTGCGGCGCAGGGCATCGGCCAGGGCCAGGCGACGGGTGGCCATGGAATCGCGGTCGGGATCCCAACGCTGCATGGGCAGACCCTGGTCCCGGGCCAGGCGGCGGGCCTCATGAGCCTGGCTGAGCAGCTGGTCGACGCGGGGCGGGTTCTGCGCCCAGCTCACGATGCCGACGCTGAGATCCAACCGCACCAGGTCTCCCCCGCCGACCTGGAACGGCACCTCGACCAGGTCCCGGATGCGGCGGGCCACAGCCATGGCCTCTGCCGGGGCGCTGGTCGGCGTGACCAGAGCGAACTCGTCCGCGCCGAGGCGACCCAGCCGCTCGCCGGGCCCGGCGCTTCGGGCCAGACGGGAGCCGAGCTGGCGCAGCACGTCGTCGGCGCATTCGTGACCGAGATATTGGTTGATGTCTCGGAACCGGTCTATGTCGATGATCAGCAACGACCCGGGTCCGCTCTTCGTCGCCAGTGCCAGTTCGGCGGTGATGGCCCGACGGTGCAGCAGCCCGGAGAGCTCGTCCAGCGGCGCCGTCAACGCAGCCGGTGACTGCCGCTGATCAGCATTGGCCGATTCGATGGTCCGCGCCGTTCGCCACCACGTCACCAGCCCTCCAACCAGCGCCGCCGCCGCCACCAGCACCGCGGGGAGGGGCCATCGTCGGCTGCCGGCAGCGGCGAGCATCAGGGCCAAGGCGCCCCCGAGCACCAGCGCCGCTGGCACCCAGGGCACCGTCCGGAGCGCGGCCCCGATGCGCGTTGGGCCGCGGTCGGGGTCAGCGGCGCCACCAGCGTCCCCAGCCGGTGCGGACCGCGACGCGGGGACCTCAAGCGCGCCCTGCCCGAACGACGGCTGCCCGAACGAGGACTGCCCCGACCTGGACTTCCCCGACTGATCCGGCCGCGCGGACGGACCCGGCGACGTCGTCAAACCGGGTGGTGGCAGAGCCGGGGGCGCCGGGAAGGGCGTGGCGCCGGTGAGGTCGATCGGTTCGGCGCCGAACAGCGATGGCGAGCGGTCGAGGGATTCCGGGTCAACCGGCGTGGGGGGCAGCGTCGTGGACCCGGCGTGACCGGCCGCGGGGAGAGCCTGCCCGGGAACACCTCGACGGAGCACGCGGCGGACCCGGGCCAGGGGTCCGTGGGCGCGCGGTGAAGTCCGGTCAACCGCCCGGTTACTCAATCCCGCTCGACCGGCCTTGGTGCGTTGCTCTGCCGCTGCCACCTTTGATCAGTATGCCGATGGACACAGTGCCGAAACCTTGGGCAGAAATCTGCGGTCCTGGCGCACCGAAACGGACCGGTTTCCTCGCGGCGGCGCTCATGGGCCGATCTTGATGCCTCGCAGCTCCGTGACCAGCAACAACAGCCGAGGGATGGTGGCGGCGGCGGCGTACTCCGCGGCCTGAACCAAGAAGCCGGGCGGTGGCGCCGGCTCAACCATGCGGGTCATCAGCAGCCCGTTGTCGGCCAGGGCGTTGACGTAGCGGCTAAGCGGTCGGTGGATGAACGGGATGAACACGTCCTTCTCCACCTCCTCGATGGACAGCTCCTCGATGAGATAAGGGCCAATCCGCCAGTACTGCTCGGGCGGGTCCAGGATCTGGTCATCGATCCACCCTGAACTGGGGGTTTGCAGCAACGGATGGTTCAAGAAGAACAGGAACCGGCCGCCGGGTTGCAGCACCCGGGCCACCTCGGCGATGGCGGCGTCGACCGCTTCGATGTGCTCGAACACCAGGCAGGCGACCACGGCATCGAAGGCGTCATCGGCGAAGGGCAGGCCGTCAGCGCCCGAGCGGGTGTAGGACGGCCCCCCGGCGCGCTCCACCGCCAGGCGGACCTGCGCCCGGGTGGGGTCCACGCCGACCACCAGCTCGGCACCGCCGGACACGGCCAGACGGGCGATCTGGCCTTCACCGCAGCCGACGTCCAGGACCCGGCGGGCGCCGCTGAGGAAGTGCGCCGCCAACGGCAGGATCTGCTCCTCGTACTCGGGGTCGGCGCCGTCGGTGAAACCTTCCTGCCACCAGTCGGCGTGCCGCTCCCACAGATCGGCTTCCACTTGCTCGTCCGGTTCGTTCACGGCTTGTGAGCCTGCTCGTAGATCGCCTCGGCCACCGCATCGGGCAGCCAGCTCAACGCCTTGAGGGTCTCCAGCGAGGCCGTGCGCGCCGCCTTGGTGCCGCCCATTTCCCGGATCAGCCGGGTTCGACGGGTGGGGCCCAACCCTGCGATGCCGTCCAGCCAGGACACCGTCATGCGCTTGTTGCGAAGCTGCCGCTGATAGGTGATGGCGAAGCGGTGGGACTCATCGCGCAGCCGTTGCAGCAGGTAGAGCGCGTCGGACTGGCGGGGCAGCCGCACCGGTTCCGGCCGATCGGGCAGGTACACCTCTTCGAACTGTTTGGCCAGAGCGCAGACCGGGATCTGATCCGACAGCCCCAGCGACTCGAGGACCTTGACCGCCACCCCCAGCTGGCCCTTGCCGCCGTCTACCATCAACAGTTGCGGCGGGTACTGGAACTTTCCCCGATCGGCCACCGGCCGGGTCTGATCCTCCACGAAGGCCGTCAAACGACGCGTGAGTACTTCCTCCATGGCCGCAAAATCGTCATTATCCGGCACCCAACGCAACTTGAAACGTCGATATTGCCCTTTGGCGGGAAGGCCATCTTCGAACACGACCATCGAACTGACATAATCGGTGCCGCTCAGGTGGGAGTTATCATAGCATTCGATGCGCAACGGTGCCGCTGGAAGATCCAACCAGATCTGCAACTCCTCCAGGGCCCGGGAGCGGGCGTTGAGGTCACTGGCGCGGCGCATGCGGTGGCGGGTGAACTCCTCGGTGGCGTTCTGGGTGACGGTGGCCAGGAACTCCCGCCGATCCCCCCGCTGTGGCACACGGATCTCCACTTTTGATTCACGTTCGGTGGACAGCCACTCCTCGTAGAGCTCCAGTTCGTCGGGCAGGTCGGGGACCAGCACCAACTTGGGATAGCCCTGCACCGGTTCCTCGTCGTACAGACCCTCCAACACCACGCCCACCAGCCGGTCCCTGGGCAGGTCCTCCACCTTGTCGATGATGAAACCCTGCCGGCCCACCACTCGGCCCTTGCGCACGGTGAACACCTGAACCGCGGCCTCCAGATCATCGTCAGCGATGCCGATCACGTCTATGTCCTCGTTGCGGGACCCGACGATCTGCTGCTTCTCGATGGCCTTGCGCACCGTGGCCAAACGGTCTCGCAACCGGGCCGCCCGTTCGAACTCCAGCTCGGCGGCGGCGTCGCGCATCTCCTGTTCCAACCGGTCCACGATGGCGTCGGTGTCGCCTTCGAGAAATTGCAACAGCTCGTCCACCAGCTTGCGGTAGGCGACCTCGTCGATCTCCCCCACGCAGGGACCGGAACACTTCTCGATGTGGTACAGCAGGCACGGTTTACCCAACCGGGCATGGCGGTCAAACTTGCCATCCCGACAGGTACGGACCGGGAACGTACGCAGCAGCATGTCGAGGGTTTCACGGATAGCGTAGGCGTGGCCGTAGGGCCCGAAGTAGCGCACGCCCTTCTTCTTCGCACCCCGCATGACGGTGGGCCGGGGCCACTGCTCGGCCACCGTGACCGCCAAGTAGGGGTAGGACTTGTCATCCACCAGCCGTACGTTGAAGCGGGGCCGGTGCTCCTTGATGAGGGAGAACTCCAACATCAGGGCCTCGACCTCGTTGCGGACCTGGATCCACTCCACGGTGTCAGCGGCGGCGACCATGGCCGCGGTGCGGGGGTGCAGCTGGGCCGGGTTCTGGAAGTAGTTCGACAGCCGCTGGCGCAAGGAGCGGGCCTTGCCCACGTAGATCACCCGTCCCGCGGCATCTTTGAACTGATAAGAGCCAGGTGTCTCAGGGATGGACCCGGCAGGGGGACGTTGCACCACCGGACCATGGTAGTGACGCCCCGACGAGGGCCATCCCGGACCCACGAGTATTCGACCCACGCGCGCTGGCCAGCTGGGCGCGCACCCACCCTCCACTGGTCAACACCTCCTTGGCGGCAGCAGACCCGGTCGCGCCCACCGCTGCGACCTCGGGTCTCGGCTCCCCTGGCCTGGGGGACCCGTTCTTCCCCTTCGCCGGCAACGGCGGGTATGACGTGAAGGACTACGAGATCGTCGGCGCGTGGGATCCGGCGACCGACAGGCTCGAAGCCACTGCTGAGATCACGGCCCGAGCCACTCAGGATCTGACCCGCTTCAACCTCGATCTACGGGAGCTGACCGTCACCAAGGTCGAGGTGAACGACCGGGAGGCGGCCTTCGTCCGGGAAGGCCAGGAACTCATCATCACCCCGGCGAGGGCGGTGCATCGGGGAGCCCGGATGGCGATCGAGGTCGCCTATCATGGAACGCCGCCGGTCGTGACCGACCCCGACGGGTCCAGCGAGGGGTGGATGCCCACGGCCAAGGGTGGGGTCGTGGCATTGGGCGAACCGCAAGGCTCACCGGCGTGGTTCCCGGCCAACGATCACCCCACCGACAAGGCCACGTTGAGTTTGGAGCTGACCGTGCCCACGAACCTGGTGGTGGTCAGCAACGGAGTACCCGGTCGCACCCGCCAGCGCGGCGATCGAGCAACGTATCGCTGGGTGCAGAGCAAGCCGATGGCCACCTACCTGGCCACGGTGTCAATTGGGGAACTCGCCATGACGACCACGCGCACCACTGGTGGACTGCCGCTGATCTCGGCCGTGGACCCCGACATGGCTGAGGCCGCGGCGCCGGTCCTGGCCCGCATGCCAGAAATGCTGGACTGGTTGTCTTCCATGCTGGGGCGCTATCCGTTCGAATCCGGCGGTGCCATCGTGGTGCACGCACCCGACGTGGGCTACGCGCTGGAAACCCAGGACCGGGCCACGTTCACCAGCGTGCCCGATGATCTGACGATGGTGCACGAGCTGGCCCATCAGTGGCTGGGCAACAGCGTGAGCGTGGCCGCGTGGCCCGAGATGTGGTTGAACGAGGGTTTCGCGGGCTACTTCGAATGGCTGTGGACCGAACATGACGGCGGGCTCACGGCCCAGCAGACCTTCGACGAAGCCCTCGCTTCCTTCCCCGCCGGGAACCCGTTCTGGACCCTACCGATCGGCCCGTCGACCCTGCCCGGCGCCGAGTCGTCGTTCGCCTTTCCGGTCTACCAGCGCGGCGCCATGGCCCTGCACGCGTTGCGGACGTTGATCGGGGACCAGGCGTTCTTCGAGATCCTGCGTACCTGGGCCACCGAGAACCGCTACGGCAACGTGAGCACCGCCCGGTTCATCGACCTCGCCGAACGGGTGTCAGGCCAGCAGCTCGACCCATTCTTCGCAGACTGGCTCGACACCCCAATGAGGCCTTCCGTCTGACTTGACCTGAGGTCTGCCCCATTCATCTGAACGCATCGTTCACCTGAACGCACCATCGGGGTACGCCACGGCCTTGGCCCGCCGGTGCGATTGTGCCGCTGGCGGATGCTGGGGCTCGTAACTGACTAGCCGATCTGCACGCCGGCCAGGGCGGCGTTGACCGCCGGCACCAGGCGGAAGCGGGCGGAGGCGCTGCCCAGGACCACATACAACATGAAGGCCCTGCCGTTCACCGCGAAGAAGCGTTGGGTGCCAACCTGGCCGGGGATCTGGGTCCGCAACGCGGAACTGGAGAAATCCGCCGGGGTCAGCGGCCACGGTACGCCCTGTTGGCGGTTGAACAGTGGCTGATCCGGGGAGGCGGCACCGTATTCGAACAGCACCAGGAACACGTCCTCGGGGCCCAGCTCGCTGACCACCCCGCCCCCCATGTCCCCCCGCACCACCGGCAACGCCAGCGTGGACAGGTGCACGATCGGCTGATAGTCCACCGCGTGCAGATCGCGCTGTTCCCGGGTGGCCAGTTGATTGGAGAACCCCTCGTCGCGGCGTTTGTAGATGGAACCATCCCATCCCGGGGGTGCGTCCACACTCAGGCCATACGCGGACAGCGTCGCCATCAACGCACCTTTCTCGCAGCTCGCACCGTCATCGACCCCACCATAATAGAGCACCATCATCGACCCACCATCATCGACCCACCATCATGCACCCACCAGCAGCAGACCCACCGTACCGATAAGCACGGAACTGTCGGCGAACACCGCCGCACCCCGACCCCATGGCGCCCGCCGTTGCAGACCCCGGTGAAATCCCACCAACCGCTCGGGCGCGGTGATGGAACGACCGGCCAACACGCTGGCACCGCGAGCCAGGCCGAACGACAGACCAATGGGTATGGCGACAAGCGGGCTGGCGACGGCGAAGGTCAGGGCACCTACGACGTAGAGGGTGGCGGCGGTGACGATGGTGGTGATGCCCATGCCCAATTGCAACCCGAACCCGCCCCCATAGACCCAGCCCCGGTAGCGGGTGAGCCATTCTTCGTTGACCTGGCGGCGTGGACGCCACAACCAGGCCGGCCAACCTCGTACGTCCACCACCAGCGCCGGGGCCGCCACCAGAGCGATGAGCGTCAGCCGTGCTTGCCAGTCCAACCCGGCGATGGCCGCAAACCAACCCAGCGCACCGAGTGCTGCCGCCATCAAGGTGGCGCCCAGCACCGATCCGGCGATGTGGGCGACCACCGTCAGCCACCATCGTTGGTTGCGACCCGCCTCGCCGAGGGGGTGGATGCTCGAGAGCATCGACTCACCTCAAGGGGACCAGGTGGAGCGAACGGCCGCGGCCACCGCCGCCGCCATGCCCAAGGCGACCAGCAGCGTCATCGGGACGGCTCCGGGGTCGGCACTTGACCGGCTGAATCGGGGGCGTCGAGCGGGAAGTCGTACAGTTGGCCGTCGCCGGGCAGGATCCCCGCGGCACGCAACGCGTCGTCGGCCCGGAGCTCACGCTGAGCCCGTCCGCGCAGATCCACCACGTCGGACCGGTCGGTATCATGCCGGTTGGTATCGCTCGACAACGTGAAGCCCCGGTCGGTGACCGCACGCTCCATCAGACCCACCAACTGGTTCCAGGTCAGTGCCGAACCCTCCCCCAATATGCCCAGCGTCGCATCCAACAACACAAAGTACGGGGTGGCCGGCACCGCATAGTGCGACCACGCCTGTTCGGACATGACCACGGTCAGCTCGGGACCTGCCAGGGCGGCAACGGCGGCCGGTCGTTCGTTGGCGGAACCGGCGGTGACCACCACCATACGGACCTCCCGGTTGCCGATCGTGAGCCGCTCGCCGTTGCGCAGAGGCTCCCAAAACCCTGAACAGGTGGTGCAACCACTGGAGAGAAAGGCCAACATCGTGGCCTGCTCGGCCCGGCGCAGACCCACGGCGATGGCGTCCCCGGCAGGGGTCACCCCGGAGATGTCCACGATCTCGGGGAGCACGGCGCCGTTCTGTCGGGGGGCAGGCACCGCAGGATCGAGCCGGCGGGCGATGTCCGCAGCCTCGCGATCCGAAGAACGATCCGACGTGGAGTCGCCGGCAGTCACGGCGGTGGATAGCGTCGAGGACCCAGCGGCCACCGTTGCCTCCGCGCCGAGACCGGCCTCGTGGAGACGACGAAGCACCTCGCCGTAACTGCGCAGCAAGCCGATCACCAAGATCGTCAACAGCGCCACGGCTACTGACAACATCACCACCAGGGACAGCATCATGGGGCGGTTTCGCTCCTCGGTCGGATTTGGGGCTTCAGATTTGGGGCTTCAGATATCGCGGTCAGGTTTCGGGGTCGGGTCTCGAGGATGGAAGGGTTCGCAGCGTCGAGCGGTCGGCCTGCTCGATCCTCAGGCCAGGGGGACGGTCCGGCAGCCGAGTAGAGGATGGTTGTCCCCGCCGGCGTCGATGGCGTACACGCAGATCGTGCGGCTGGGGCCTGGCGAGGCGGGCACCACGAAGCTGAACCCGGCGTTCTCCCCGTAGGCCGGGTACCCGCCGGCAACGTCAGGTCGGGCCTCACCGGTGTGACCGGAGCCGGCGAACACCCCATCGACATACACGTGCAGGTCCACCGGGCCCGGCCGGTCAGGATCGATGACCCAGCCGATGACCCGCACACCGCCGGGATCATCCCAGGTGGCTTCCACCCAGCCGAAGGGCAGGTTGCCAACCTCAGCGGTCATGGTCCCCAGCAACGTGTAGGGGTCACCATGGACCTTGCCGATGGCATACACCGTCACCTGCCGAGTGCCGGGAAAGGCCGGCACATCGATGTCATAGCCGTGGTTGTCGCCGAACTGCGGGAACAGCGCTCCAACGTCGGGCCGGTTGACATCGGCCAACTTGGAGCCGGCGAAGACTCCATCGACGTACACGTGGATGTCGAGGGGATCATTGGTGTCAGGGTCCACCGCCCAGCCCACAACCCGCACCCCGCTAGGCGAACGGAACACCCAGTCGAAGGCTCCAATCACCGACCCGCCAACCGAGATGACCTTTTCCCCGAGCAACACCGGTGGGCTGGCCCCACCATCATCGATGACCCAAAGCTGCATCGTGTGCTGGCCCACACCGGCCGGTATGCGCAGATCGAAACCGTGCTCCCCGCCGAAGTGACGGTAGGCGTTGGCCACGTCAGTGCGGAACACGTTGGCGTCCCAGGCCCCCGCGAACTGCCCGTCCATCCAGATGTGCACCTGGGCGGCGCCGCGACGCTGATCCGGGTCAATGGTCCAGCCCACCACCCTGATGTAGTCCGGCCCGGCCTGCATGTCATACCAGCCGAAGGGATGACCCACCCCGACGGGGGCCGAACCGATCACCGGATGCTCACTGCCATCGCCCTGGTTCAGGGCGTAGACCGTGATCTGGTAGCTGCCATCCGGCATGGCGATCTCGACGTCGAAGCCGTGGCTGGGTCCGGCACCGGGAATCAGGGTGGCCACATCAGGCCGCGCTCGATCCGCCAGCACCCAGGCCACCACCTGCCCATTAGCGTACACGTGCAGCATCAACGGATCAGCGGTGTTGGGATCAACCACCCAACCCTGCAGTCGGAACCCGTTCATGGACGGCGCAACCTGCTCCAGCGCGCCGAACGGCCTCGACAAACACGGCGCGTCGTGGAAACGGGTGTAGCCATCCACCGCGACGGTGGTGCTGCAGGTGGGATCAATGGTCCACGGCGGGACGCAGGTCACCACCCGGCAGACGATGGGCCCGATGCAGCCGACATGCTGGTTGCATTGCCCGTACCGGAAATACACGCAGCCGGTCTTGCGGAAACCACAATCACCCCGGGCGCAGCCGCAACCGGTCCCCGAGCACGCTCCGTCACAGATACCACTGAAACCACAGCCGCAGCCGTTGCAGGGCGCGTTGCAATCCATGTAGTAACGGGGGCCGCCATTGCAGTATTCGGAATCGTCGACCTTCCACCATCCGCCCAAGATGTTGCCCGGCGGGCAGCGGTTCATGCCGATCATCGAGCAACAGAACTCGGTGTAACCATCGCAACATTGCGCGCCGCAGTCACAACCACTGCCGGCGCAACTACAGATGGCCTGATACGCACCGACGGGCTTCAGGAGATAGTCAGTGGGGGCCACCGCCATTGCGGTTCCGGCCAACGCCGACCGGGCCAGGAACCCCCGGCGGGAGATCCGATGGTCCATGGCGGTCGCCAGCCGGTCGAGGACAGCACTCATCAGCGGAGACCGGTCGGGTCGATGCCGGGCGGACCGGAACCGTGGGGACCGGAACCGTGCGGACCGGAACCGTGCGGTCCGGAACCGTGGTGATGGGCCCGGGGATCTGTCGGCGGTGGTGGCTTCCGGGCGATGGTCGGACCGAACAGGTGCACCCGGGGATCGGTGGCCGGCACCGGGATTCGCACGGCCTTGGTCTCCGGCAGCACGGTCATGGTGGCGATGGTGGCGGCGGCCGTGGTCCCGATGAGCAGCAGGTGGGCCACACCGAGGGCCGGCAATTCCGGAGCGACGGTCCACAGCGATGGCGTGGCCGACGTCAACACCGCCGTCAGTGCCGCCGCGGCGAGGGCCAGGTTGGCGAAGATGTGGGTGGGTCCGACCGGAGCAGAACCACGGCCGAAGCACCCGCACCCGACGACGGCTCCGGACCGCCGCTCCGCCTGAGCGGCCAGCCGGGCAGCGGCCCCGGCAAAGCCCAGGTAGGCCACAGCGGTGAGGACACCGGGCAGCGGACCACCGATTGCGAACACCGCCAGCGCGAGCGCCACCTCAGCGCCGCCGAGGCTCATGGCCGCGGCCGCGGTGGCGGGCAGGTGCAGCGCTCGCAGCGCGTCGATGATTGCCGCTGGTCGGCACAGCTTGCCGAATCCAGCCACTGCGAGTACCACTGCCGCCACCCAATAGGGACCTAAGGACGCCACGGCGGGCCAGCCTACCGAGGCCGGCATGCCTTCGGACGCGCGCTGTGTGAGATCAATGACACGAAGAGCGCGCAGTCGCACTCGATGCAACCGCGTCCACTTCCCACCCTCCGTGATTTATCAACCGCTCCCAGAGAGTTCGACGACGGGGGCGACCCATCGAATCGACGTCGATTCGGCCCGCGTCTGAGCAGATCAGACCCCCCAAGAGAACGGTCTCCCGGCCGTGATCAGAGGCTGGCGGCGCCCTCTGCGGCGGGCCGGCCGATGATCAGCTCAGGACGTGGCGGCCGGCTGCCTGGTGCGGCGCGGGGCGGCGGCAGGGGCCGACGTGACGTTGCCGGTCCCGGGATCTGCCTTGGCCCGGGCCCGTTTGGCCGCCGGGGGCTTCCCGTTGCCTGTTGCACCTACCAGCTGGTCGGCTCGGCGCGAACTCCTGCCATTCCCGCTGGGGACCCCGTCGTCCGCGCCCACGCTGAGTTCCACCATCCGTCCGGTCGCTTCGAGCAGCGGGCGCAGGAACCGGCCGGTGTGGGACGCCTCGCAGCGCGCCACCAGCTCGGGCGTGCCCTCCACCACCAGGCTGCCGCCGCCGCTGCCGCCCTCGGGGCCCAGGTCGATCAACCAGTCCGCGGTCTTGATGACGTCGAGGTTGTGCTCGATAACGATCACCGTGTTGCCCTGCTCCACCAGCCGGGTCAGCACCCCCAGCAACTTGCGGACATCCTCGAAGTGCAACCCCGTGGTGGGTTCATCGAGGATGTAACAAGTGTGCCCGGTGGAGCGTTTGGCCAACTCGGTGGCCAGCTTCACCCGCTGGGCCTCACCGCCGGACAGGGTGGGCGCCGACTGGCCCAGCCGCACATAGCCCAACCCCACGTCCACCAGCGTGTCCAGATAGCGGAAAATCGCCGGTTGGTTGGCGAAGAAGTCCCGGGCCTCCTCGCAGGGCATGTCCAGCACCTCGGCCACGGTCTTGCCCCGGAAGTGGATGTCCAGCGTGTCGCGGTTGTAGCGAGCGCCCTTGCAGACCTCGCAGGGCACGTACACGTCGGGCAGGAAGTGCATCTCGATCTTGATGGTGCCGTCCCCGGAGCAGTGTTCACAGCGGCCGCCCTTGACGTTGAAGCTGAACCGGCCCGGCTGGTAGCCCCGAACCTTGGCCTCAGTGGTAGCGGCGAACAGCTTGCGGACGTGGTCGAACACGCCGGTGTAGGTGGCGGCGTTGGAGCGGGGGGTGCGGCCGATGGGTGACTGGTCAATGGCGATGACCTTGTCCAGCAGGTCCATGCCCTCGATGGTCTTGTGCAATCCCGGGGGCGTTTTGGAGTGATAGATCCGCTGCATCAGGGCGTGCAACAGGATGTCATTGACCAAGGTGGATTTGCCCGAGCCGCTGACCCCGGTGACCGCGGTCAGGATGCCGAGTGGGAAGCGCACGTCGATGTTGCGCAGGTTGTTCTCCCGAGCGCCGCGCACCGTCAGCCAGCTGTCCCCCGGTGGGCGGCGCTGTTCCGGCACCTCGATCCGCCGCCGACCCGACAGGTACTGCCCCGTGACCGAATCGGGATGGGTCAACAGCCCCGCCACCGGACCGGAGTACACCACCTGCCCCCCATGCTCGCCGGCGCCGGGCCCGATGTCCACCACCCAATCCGACACCTTGATGGTGTCTTCGTCATGTTCCACCACCAAGACGGTGTTACCCAGATCCCGAAGATGCTCCAGGGTGCCGATGAGGCGATGGTTGTCGCGCTGATGCAACCCGATGGACGGCTCATCCAGCACATACAACACCCCCACCAACCCCGAGCCGATCTGGCTGGCCAGGCGGATCCGCTGGGCTTCCCCCCCGGCCAGGGTGGCAGCAGAACGGGACAGGCTCAAATAATCCAATCCCACGTCACACAGAAACTGCAGACGGGCGTTGATCTCTTTCAACACGCGCTCGCCGATGAGCCGCTCCCGGTCGGTGAGGGTCAGGTTGGCGATGACCGTGGCCGCCTCCCCAATGGACATACCGCACAGTTCGGAGATGTTGTGGCCGGACACGGTGACCGCCAGGCTGAGTGGCTTGAGCCGGGCACCGGAACAGACCGGACAGGGCACCTCACGCATGTAACCCTGGATGTATTCCCGCATCCCGTCGCTCTCGGCCTCGGCGTAGCGACGCTGCAGGTACGGCACCACCCCTTCATACCGCGGGTATAGGATCGACGCCGGCCGTAACGGTTCTTGTAGGAAACCTCCACCTTTTCTTCGGACTTGATCCCCCCCAACAACACCTTGCGGGCCTTGGCCGGCAGCTTCTCCCACGGCAGATCCATGGAAACGCCCAAGTCCTCTGCCACCGCTTCCACCAACCGTTGGAAGAACTTGGCGTGTCCCGAGGCCCAGGGCGCGATGGCTCCCTCGGCCAGGGTGGCTTCAGGGTTGGGGACCACCAGCTCAGGGTCCACCTCGTACCGGGTGCCCAGCCCGTCGCAGTTCTCGCAGGCGCCATAGGGCGAGTTGAACGAGAAGTTGCGCGGCGCCAGCTCCTCGAAGCTCTTGCCATCCGACGGCCGGGCCAGATGCTCGGAGAAGATGAGGATCTCGGGGTCGGCGTCTTTGTGGATGAGCTCGACCTCGGCCACCCCCTCTGCCAGCTTCAGCGCCGTTTCCAACGACTCGGTCAGCCGACGATCGATGCCCTCACGCAGCACCAACCGATCCACCACCACCTTGATGGTGTGGGCCTCATAACGGCCCAACTCGATGGTCGCTCCGGTGGCCCCGCCCAGCTCGTGGACCTCCCCATCCACCACCACCCGGGCAAAGCCGCCCTTGGTGAGGTCCTCGAACAGCTGCTCGTAGGTGCCCTTTCGACCGCGCACCACCGGCGCCAGCACCTGGAAGCGGGTGCCATCGGGCAGTTGCAGGACGTGGTCGACGATCTGTTGGGGGGTTTGGCGAACCAGCCGCTCACCAGTCTCGGGATCATGAGGGATGCCGATGCGGGCGTACAGCAGGCGCAGATAGTCGTACACCTCGGTGATGGTGCCGACGGTGGAGCGGGGATTGCGGGAGGCGGTCTTCTGGTCGATGGAGATGGCCGGGGACAGGCCCTCAATGAAGTCCACATCGGGCTTGTCCATCTGGCCCAGGAACTGCCGGGCGTAGGCCGACAGCGATTCGACGTAACGGCGTTGTCCTTCGGCGTAAATGGTGTCGAAAGCCAACGAGGACTTGCCCGAGCCCGACAGCCCGGTGAACGTGATCAGTTGCTCCCGGGGAAGCTCGAGCGACACGTTGCGCAGGTTGTGCTCACGCGCCCCGCGCACCACCAGCTTGTCCCTCACCGGTCACGTCCTTCCCAGGGGCGCGGCCGCCCCGACCTTCGCCCGTGGGTGCCGAGCCTAGTGACCGGCCCCACTCGGTGGTCATTCAGAGCCGGGCGTCAACAATTGAAGGTCGTCGGGATCCAAGGCCCGGTCTGCGGTCACCAGAGCCGTGGCTTCGAGCTGCCGAGCTGTGGCTGCGCCGCCGACGGTCGATCGCAGGGGTAACAATGATGACTGTCAACGCCGGCCCGCTCGGCGTGATCAACCGAAATGGATAACTGGAGCAATCCCGAAGCCACGAGCGCAGCTGTAGGGCAGCCCCGGGTCCGAACTCCGCTCATACCCGTTGTTACCATGTCCCGCCATGACGCTACCGGTTGCGTATTCGTCCTTGGTCGGCTGTCGGAGGCCGCTGCAGCAGGCGCCGATGGGCGCAGTGTCCCCAGCAACATTGGCCGCGGCGGTGGCCAACGCCGGAGCGGTGGGCTCCATCACGATCATGGGCCTTTCGGCGACCACTTTGGACCGGGTCCTGGAGGACGTGCTGGGTCGCACCAGGGGGGTGATCGCCGCCAACGTGTTGGGCAGCGCCATCGACCTCGAAGCGGTGGAGTTGGCGGCTTCCCGTTTGCCATTGGTGGACTTCTTCTGGAGTGATCCCGACCCCAACGTGATCGAGCTGGTCCACCGGCACGGAGCCAAGGTGTCCTGGCAGATCGGCAGTGTAGAAGAAGCCCGGGCCGCCATCGAGAGCGGTGCCGATGTGGTGGTGGTCCAGGGCATCGAGGCTGGCGGACACGTCCGGGCCATGGCACCGTTGCTGGCGTTGCTTCCGGCGGTGCTTGATCTGTTGGACTCGCTCGGTGCGGCCAGCGTGCCGGTGCTGGCCGCCGGCGGCATCGGCCACCCTCGCGCTCTGGCCGCGGTGCTGGCCGCGGGGGCCGCGGGCGCCCGGGTGGGGACGGCCTTGATCGCCACCGAGGAATCCGCCGCGCACCCCGTCTACAAGCAGGCATTGGTGGACGCCGGGCCCGGGGACAGCACCGTCACCGACACATTCTCCGTGGGCTGTCCGCTCTGCGCCACCTCCCCCCGCCACCGGGTGCTGCGTCGCTGCATCGACGCCTGCCATACCCTTCCGGACGGTGTGCATGGCGAGACCCAAGTGGGCAGCCGTCGGATCCCGTTGCCCAAGGGAGCGCCCTTCCCGCCGGCGACCAGCACCAGCGGTCCTATCGAGGCCATGGCGCTGTACGCCAGCGACGCCGCCGCCGCCACCACCGCCGTCCGCCCTGCCGCCGATGTGGTCACCTGGCTGTGCGACGGTGCAGACCAACTGCTCACCGCGGCCACCACCCCCACCTGAGCGGCGCGCGACCGAACATTGTCCGCGCCCCCGGCGCTGGCCACGACACCTGGCCCGAACAGGGCACGGCATGGCGGCGCAAAGGCTGGTGCCGGACTGAAGCTGGCGTCCATGCGTGCAGTTTTGGACACCGGCCAAGCCGACACCCTCGAAATGTCAACGCACAGCGTGCAGGAGACCACCGCGCGTCGACATGCCGGGGCGTTCCGGGCCGAGGCTGTCCAAAACTGCACACATGGGAACCCGCGCCGCGGACCCAGCGCCACGCCGGTCACGCCAATTGCTTGACCTCACGTAGTTCGCGCTTCAGCTCTTTGATCTCGTCCCGGAGGCGGGCGGCGTATTCGAAGCGGAGGTCGGCTGCGGCTTCGTTCATCTCGTCTTCGAGGGTGCGGATGAGACGCTCCAGATCCTCATGCGGCAGGCCGGCCACCTCGTTGCGCTTCTTGGCCACGTTGCGTTCCCGTTGGATGGCCTTGGTGTCCAGCTTGTTCGGCACCGGGGCGGTGTCGGCCTTGCGCAGATAGGCCAGGATGTCCGTGACCGCCTTGCGGATGGTCGTGGGGTTGATCCCATGCTCCTCGTTGTACTCCTGCTGGGTCTTCCGCCGCCGTTGGGTGAGGTCAATGGTGCGGCGCATGGAATCTGTCATCTGGTCGGCGTACATGATGACCCGGCCATCCACGTTTCGCGCTGCCCGACCGACGGTCTGGACCAACGCCGTCTCGCTGCGCAGGAACCCTTCCTTGTCAGCATCGAGGATGGCCACCAGGGTGACTTCCGGCAGGTCCAAGCCTTCACGCAGCAGGTTGATGCCGATCAGCACGTCGAAGTCCCCCAGCCGCAACCCCCGCAGGATCTCGATGCGTTCGATAGTGTCAATGTTCGAGTGGAGATAGCGAACCTTCACTCCGAGCTCCACCAGGTAATCGGTCAGATCCTCTGCCATCTTCTTGGTCAGGGTGGTGACAAGGATCCGATTGCCGTTGCCGGTTTCGATGTTGATCTGCTCAATCAGATCGTCGATCTGGCCTTTGGTCGGCTTGACGATGATCTCAGGGTCGATCAGCCCGGTGGGCCGCACGATCTGTTCCACGACCTGGGTGGAGCGACGAATCTCATAATCGGCGGGGGTGGCCGACATGAAGATGCACTGGTTGACCCGTTCCTCCCACTCCTCGAAGCGCAACGGGCGGTTGTCCCCCGCCGAGGGCAGCCGGAACCCGTGATCGATGAGTGTCAGCTTGCGTGACCGGTCCCCCTCGAACTGGCCGTGGATCTGCGGGACGGCCTGATGGCACTCATCCAGCACCATCAGGAAGTCCTTGGGAAAGAAGTTCAGCAGCGTGTAGGGCGCCTCACCGGGACCCCGCCCGTCAATGGGGGCCGAGTAGTTCTCGATCCCGGAACAGAACCCCACTTCGGCCATCATCTCCAGGTCATACTGGGTGCGCATCCGCAGCCGCTGGGCCTCCAGCAGCTTGCCCTCCCGCTCGAAATGCGCCAACCGCTCCTGCAACTCGTGCTCGATACGACCGATGGCGGCCTCCATCCGGGCCGAGCCGGTGGCGTAATGGGTGGCCGGAAAGATGGCAATCTCGGTTTGCGCCGCCAGCTTCTCCCCCGTCAGCGGATCCACAATGGTGATCTCCTCCACCTCATCACCGAACATGGAGATTCGAATGACCGATTCTTCGTACGCCGCGTGGATCTCGATGGTGTCACCCCGAACCCGGAACTTGCCCCGTACCAGGTTCATCTCATTGCGTTCGTACTGCATGTCCACCAGCTTGCGCAGCAGCTGACGCTGGTCGTAGCTCTGGCCGACCTGCACGATCAACAGGTTCTGGAGGTATTCCTCGGGCGACCCCAAACCGTAGATGGCTGAGACCGAGGCCACCACGATGGTGTCCCGCCGGGTCAGGAGCGCCTCGGTGGTGGAGTGACGCAACCGATCAATCTCGTCATTGACGGTAGAGTCCTTCTCGATGTAGGTATCAGAGGACGGCATGTACGCTTCGGGCTGATAATAGTCATAATAGCTGACGAAATACTCCACCCGGTTCTGGGGGAAGAACTCCTTGAACTCGTTGGCCAGCTGCGCCGCCAGGCTCTTGTTGGGGGCCAACACCAGGGTGGGCTTCTGGGTGGCTTCAATGGTCCACGCGATGGTGGCACTCTTGCCGGACCCGGTGATGCCCAACAACGTCTGGAACCGGTCTCCCCGCAACACCCCTTCGGTGAGCTTGGCGATGGCGGTGGGCTGATCCCCCGCGGGCAAGAAATCAGAGTGGACCTTGAAGGCCGGCATGACGACCATGCTACGCAGCGGGTACGACAGCTCACCGGGAAGGGATGATCTTGAACGGGGAGCTGCGCCCCCCGGCGGCGCCCAGAGGGCGCCACCAGCAGCCGAGGAGCGAAGCCCACACCGGCTTGGGCCACGCAACCTGGCCTGAATCGGTTCAGGAGGCAGGCCGGGGGCGGGGCGGACGAGGGACGGGGACCAGCTCACAGGCTTCCATCCACTGCCAACACCGTTCGACTTCGGCGTCGAGCGCGGTGACGCTGCCACTGTTGTCCACCACGAACCCGGCGATGTCCAGGCGCTCCTGCCGGTTGGCCTGCTTGGAGATCCGGGCCCGGGCATCGGCCTCGGTGAAGCCCCGACCCTCGATGAGACGCTGCACCGCCAGCTCGGGATCAATGTCCACCACAATGATCCCGGAGTACTTCGGCCGCCCGGCCAGGGTCTCCACCAGCAACGGGATGTCCTGGATGAGCACCTTGTCAGCGGCGGCGATGGTCTGCCGAGTGGTCTCATCCCGCACCGCGGGGTGGACGATGGCGTTGAGGTCCTTGAGCGCCTCGGGATCGTTGAACACCAACTGGGCCACGGCCGGGCGGATGAGCTCACCCTGCTCGTCCACGATGGAAGCACCGAAGCGGGCCACCATGGCCGCAAGCACCGGGGCGCCGGGCGCTTGCAGGCCACGGACAATCTCATCGGAATCCACGATGACCGCTCCCCGCGAAGCCAGCCGACCTGCCACCGAGGACTTGCCCGACCCAATCCCACCGGTCAGGGCGAACAACCGCATCTGGGGGCGCTGCTCGGCCACCGCGTCCGCTGTGCCCGCTCCCGGGGTCGACCCCGCGTCGTGCTCGCTCATGGCAACACCACCACCGCTTCGTGATCGAGGCGGGGCGCGTGCTCCGCCGGTCGGGCAACGCAGAACAAGGATTGGCCGAACGGTGGGGAACGCCGGGCCTCAATGGCTCGCAGCGTGGGAACCACCGCACGGTCATAGGTCAAGGCCGGCCCCCTGGTGGTGGGGGCTTTGCCCAACACCCGGGCCACCGTCAACCAGGCCAGGGCGCCCGCGGAGTTGACGTAGTGCAGCACCTCGGGCTCCAGGCCGGCCGCGGCCAACGCCCGACGCAGCGTGGACCGGGAATAACGGCGATGGTGGCCAACCTGGGCATCGAAACCCGAGTACAGCGCGGCCAGGGCCGGTACGAACAACACGACCCGGCCGTTGGGGTCCAAGCGGTCCCGCATCCGGCGCAGCGCGGCCACATCGTCACCGATGTGCTCCAACACGTTGACCAACACGTAGGTGTCAGCGCGATGGCGAGCCACGATCTCATCGAGGTCCCCTTGCTCGACGTCCACCGCGGCCCTGCCGGCGAAGCGCTGGCGCAGCCGGGTCACACCGTCCGCCGAAGGATCAGTGGCCACCACCCGTCCCCGCCCGGCCAGCCGTTCGGTGATGGTGCCCTGCCCGGCGCCGATCTCCACCACCCGCTCGCCCCGCCATGGCTCGATGAGGGCCGCGATCCAATCGGCGTAGTTATCCGCACCGTCCAGGGAGTGCAACACCGCGGTCATCTCCGCGTCGGCAGCGTCGAAGGGAAGCGGCTTGGGGGTGGGCACCAGGTTGGCGATCAGTCGCTCCCCCGGCCTGGAGTACCGGCCGATGCACCACATGGCCCGTACCCCGTCCCGCCAGCCGATCTTCTTGCCCTCGGCGTAGGTCCGCCCGCTGTAGGACACCCCAACCTCATAGACCCGCCAACCACCGGAGGCGACCTTGGCGGTGATCTCCGGCTCGAACCCGAAGCGATCCTCTCGGATGTCGATGGATTGGATCACCTCCCGCCGAAAGGCCTTGTAGCAGGTCTCCATGTCCGTCAGGTTCAGGTTGGTGACCACGTTGGAGGCCGTGGTGAGGAACCGGTTGCCGACCGAGTGCCAGTAATAGAGGACACGATGGGCGCCCGCCGACAAGAAGCGGGAGCCGTAGACAACGTCCGCCCGGTCATCGAGCAAGGGCCCCAGGAGGGCCGGATAGTCCGAGGGGTCATACTCCAGATCGGCATCCTGCACGACCACGAAGGACGCCGTGGCCAGGGCGAACCCCCGCCGTAGGGCCGCACCCTTGCCCTGGTTGAACGGTTGGCACTCCACCCGCAGTCGAGGATCGGACCAGTCCGCCAGCAGCTCCCTGGTGCCGTCAGTTGACCCGTCATCAACGATGATGACCTCGGCCACCGATGGCTGGGCCAGAACCCGGGCCAACACCTTTTCGATGGACGCCACCTCGTTGTACGCCGGCATGACCACGCTCAGACAGGGGTGCACGGCTGCTCAATGTAGGTCAGCGCGTGTGAGAGTTCTGGAAAGGGCCCACCCTCGCCTCCAGCGACCCTCACTCGGGGGATAGGGGCGCGGGGATTCGGCGCGGCGCTAACGTCGGCGGCTCTGGGGCCGAAGCACACCACCGCCCGTCTCCCGGCCTGGCTGGAGCTCATCGGCGCGTCGCTTTTCACGCTGTGGATCGTCTGGCCCCTGGTGGGCCCGGGTGGCTGGGTCACCGGGTTCGACACCGTGGCCTACTCCGGCCCGAACCTGCAGCTCACGTTGGAGGGGATGGGAGCCGGGCGCCTGACCGGTTGGAACGACGCCATCTATGGCGGGGTACCCCATCTCGGCAACATCCACGCCGCCGCCTTCTACCCCCTGAAGTGGCCCTTCGCCTGGTCGGGGATGGGGGTCCACCGGGCCTGGTTGTTCCTGGTAGCGCTGCACGTGGTGTTGCTGGGGGCCGGCATGTTCTGGCTGGCCCGACGACGCTTGAGGCTGGCTCCCCCGGCGGCGGGGCTGGCCTGTGTGGTGGTGGTCGGTTCCGGGGCGGTGATGATCCGCATGCTGTTCTTCGAGCAGATCATGGTGCTGGCCTGGGCCCCGTGGTTGCTGGGTGCCATCGACGCCACCCTGCACGCCGGTCGGGGGGCCGATTCCCCTCGACGTGGTGTGCCGATGGCGGCGTTATCCCTGGTCACCGCGCTCGATGCTCACGGCCGGGCACGTCCAGGTGGTGTACCTGCTGACGGCGTTAGCGGTGGTGTGGACCCTGGCCCGGGCGTGGGACCTCCCAGGCGCCACCGCCATCGGACTGTGGGGGCTGGCACGAGTGGGCCTGGCCGGTGGTTTGGGGGTGTTGCTGGCCGCCCCGCAGCTGCTGCCGGCATTCGCCCTGGCCCTGACCTCCGCCAACCGGGGCCCGCGGACGTTGGCAACGATCTCCAACCCGGGCTACTCGGTGCAGATCAAACGTTTGCCCGGCACCTGGTTCGGCGATCCGTTCGCAGCGGTGCACTCCGTCACCACCGCGGGATACGAGAACCTGACCTCTGTCGGCGTGGTGGCGGCAACGCTGAGCTTGGTCGGTCTGTGGGTGCTGTGGCAGAGGCGGCAGCGGGCCACCGCGCTGGTGCTGGCAGCCACCGTGATGGGGTCGATACTGCTGGCAATCGGACCCCGGTTGCTGCCCTACCGGGTGGCCTTCAGGCTGGTCCCGGGGTTTTCCGCCGCCCGGGTGCCGGCGCGCTGGTCGCTTCTGGCAGTACTGGTGACGGCAGTGCTGGCGGCCGTTGGGCTGGACGGCCTACGCCGCCGGGAGCTGCCCCGCCAGGCGGTGGTGGCGGCGTTTGCCACGCTGGCGGTGGGAGCGCTGGCGGTACAGGGGTTACCGTTCACCCCCTTGCCGGGGGCCACCCTGGCGCTGTGGCTGTGCCTTGGCGTGCTGGTCGCGATCACGGTGGGCATCACCGCCAGCTCGCCGCGAATCGGCCGCACCCGACCAACAGGTCAGGTTGAGCACCCAGACCGACCCGCGGACGGACCCCCGGACCGAGCCGCTGACCGACCCGCGGACGGGCGGGTCCCGTTCGGGGCTCGGCTCGGCTCGGCGTTCGTGGTGATCACCGCCCTGGCCGCGGCCGGCGAACTGGGTTTGGCGGCCCGCCACAGTGCCGCCCGGGCCAGTCGAGCCGCTCATCCTTACACCGCGGTCGCCGCCAGCCCCCTGCTCGAATGGCTGCGAGCTCGTCCCGGCCGGGTCTTCGCCCTGACGTCGGACCAGGTCAGCAGCCTGGACCGGGTCACCGCCAGCCTCCGACCCAACGCCAACGTCACCGCCGGTCTGCGCAGCGTTGACGGGTACGACGGGGGCATCCAGGTCACCGAGGCCTGGGTCAGCGCGTGGGAGCCACTGGCCGAGGGCGTGGTGGACCCCGAGTCGCCCATCCGGTCCCAGCTGAGGTTGCCGTTGGATCCGGCCGCCTTCGCCGGGCTTGGTGTCCGATGGGTGCTGGTCGAGACGGCCGCGTTCGACCCGGTGGTGGCGCTGCCAGCGTGGACCGGCCCGCTGCGGACCGACGGGGGCCTGGCGGTGTTCGAGAACCCCTTCTACCACGGCGAGGCCTGGTGGGAGACGCCGGTGCCGCCCGGTGCCAGCCCCGGTCCCGAGGGCTGGAGCAGTACCCGAATCGATGTCGAATCGCCGATGGTGATCCACACCCGCCCCGGTGTCCTTCGGCTCGATGTCGACCCGCGGGACGCCCTGGCCGCGGCCGTCGGTTCCGGGTCAAAAACCGTGGCGTTGGTCATAGCCGAACAATGGGATCCCGGTTGGACGGCCTGGGCGGACGGCCAAGCCGTCGACGTGCGCCGGGCCGGACCCCTGCGGATGGCCCTGGACATACCGGTTGGTACCGAGGCGGTGGAGCTGCGCTACCGCATCGTGGGGCTGCCGGCGGGGTTGTTCCTGGCCGCGCTGGCGCTCGTGGCGCTACTGGCCATCGTCGGCCGTGATCGCGTAACGCACCGGCGGCGCTGAGTCATCCCCCGAGCAGGCGGGCAGCGGGCCGCGCCTGTTCATCCATCGTGGCGAACCTGGTCCCGGTCCCGGTCATGGGCTCAAGGTCCCAACCCGCCGCGCCGTAGATCGGCCAGAACCCATGAGGCCGTCACCCGACGGAACCTCCAGGCGAAGCCGGTTGCTTCGTCTGCAACCCCCCGCCAAGGAGGCGAAGGATGGCACTGCGACTGCTGCTGGCCGATGATCATCCACTGATCCGAGAGGGCCTGAAGGCGAGCCTGCTCGATCAGGGCTTCAACGTGGTGGCCGAGGCTGAGGACGGCAAGTCCGCGGTGACCCTGACCCTCGAGCACCGCCCCGACGTGGTCGTCATGGACATCGGTCTACCCGACCTCGACGGGCTCGAGGCCATCCGCCGCATCGTGCGGGCCCGGCCCCAGGCCAAGGTGATGGTCCTCACCGCCCACGACGATGACAACATGCGCAAGGCCGCTCGGGACGCGGGGGCCATGGCCTACGTGGTCAAGAGCGCCTCCACCCGGGAGATCTCCGAAGCGGTGCGGGCCCTGGCCCGGGGCGAGACCATGCTCGGCAAATCCGACAAGCCGGTTCGCCCGGCCAACCGGGTGGGTCAACTGGACAACTATTTCCAGTCGAACCAGCCCAGCGACCCGATCCTGACCCGCCGGGAACAAGAAGTGCTCCAACTGTTCGCCAACGGCAAGTCGACCGTCGAGGTGGCCCGGACGCTGACCATCTCCCAGAAGACGGTCAAGAACCACCTCACCTCGATCTACCAGAAGCTGAACGTACGGGACCGCACCGAGGCCGTTCTGCTGGCGGTGCGCATGGGCATCATCAAGCTCGAACGCCGCACCCGCCCCCGCCTCTGACAGCAGCGTAGACCACACGGAAAACGGCACCGGGCCAGGCTCAATGACGAGCCCGGCCCGGTTCGCGTGGACACCGGTTCGGATCAGGCCTACTCGGCCGGTTCACCCTCGACGTGGTCGACATGCTCCTCGGCGTCACCGACAGTGACCTCAGCCAAGGCCACCTCGCCCTCGACCGCGTCACCGGGCTGGGAGCCGTCCGGTGGGGTCTCGCCGGTCTGGGCGTAGTACTCCTCCCAGGCTTCCTGACCCTCGGTCAACTCGCCCTCGGTGTAAGACGGGCCGATGTAGTTACCCTGGTCATCGTACATGTGGGCGCCGAAGGCCTCTTGGTACTCAGCGGCCACGACACCGCCCTCGGCGGCCTGCTTGATGGAGAGGCTGATCCGGCGACGCTGCAGGTCCAGGTCGATGATCTTGACCCACAACTCCTCGCTGGGGGTGACCACCTGCTCGGGCAGATCGACGTGGTGAGCCGACATCTCCGAGATGTGGACCAGACCCTCGATACCGTCCCCGACCTGCACGAACGCACCGAACGGGACGAGCTTGGTGACCCGCCCGTAGACCAGCTCCCCGACCCGATGGTTCGACGCGAACTCCTGCCAGGGATCCTGCTGGGTGGCCTTGAGCGACAGGCTGATGCGGTCCCGGTCCAGGTCGACCTCGAGGACCTGCACCTCGACCTCGTCACCGACAGTGACCACCTGGGAGGGGTGATCGACGTGCTTCCAGGACAGCTCGGACACGTGGATGAGCCCGTCCATGCCGCCGAGGTCCACGAACGCCCCGAAGTTGACCACCGAGGACACCTTGCCCCGACGGACCTCGCCGGGCTTGAGGTTGGCCAGAAACTCCTCGCGCTGCTCCTTCTGGGTCTCTTCCAGGTAGAGCCGGCGGGACAGGACCACGTTGTTGCGGTTCTTGTCCAGCTCAATGATCTTGGCCTCGAGCGTCTGACCGACGTAGGGAGCCAGGTCGCGGACCCGGCGCAGCTCAACCAGCGAGGCCGGCAGGAAGCCCCGCAGCCCGATGTCGATGATCAGGCCACCCTTGACGACCTCGATGACCGGACCGGCAACGTACCCGTCGTTCTCCTTGATGGACTCGATCTTGCCCCAGGCCCGCTCGTACTGGGCCCGCTTCTTCGACAGGATCAGCCGGCCGTCCTTGTCCTCCCGCTGCAACACCAGCGCCTCGACGTGCTCACCGAGGCTGACGACCTCAGCCGGGTTCACGTCATTGCGGATGGACAGCTCGCGGCTGGGGATGACCCCTTCGGACTTGTAACCGATGTCGAGCAGCACCTCGTCACGGTCGACCTTGACGACGGTGCCTTCGACGATCTGGCCGTCTTCCACCTCGACCATGGACGACGCGTACGCATCCTCCATGGACATGCCGGCAAGGTCGTTTTCCGTCACCTGCCGCGGCTGATAGTCGCCGTTTTCGTCGAAAGTGCCCATCCCGGCGGGAGCGCTGGGGGCTGGGGTGGCCGCTACCGGCCGGTCGATGGTCTGCTCGGTCACGTTATGGCTTCTTCTGGGGGGATGGGGATCGGGTGGATGGGCGAGGCAGCGCTGGAACTGCTGAGCGATGCACCGCTGAGACTGCTGGGACTGCCGCTGTCACGCTAGCAGCGTGGACCTGCGGAGACGCGGGGTACCGACCAACTGTTCACGTGCATGCCAGCCGGTGGCATCAGCCTGGGCGGCAGGCAACCAGCAGAAATTCATGGGAGTCCACCGTCGGCGACCGGGCCTCGTAACCACCGGGGGTGACGGACCACACCGCCTCGGTGTCCAGGCCGGCCAGCGCGGCCATCAGGCGCAGCTCCCGGGGGGTGTAGCAGGCCGTCCACAGCTCGGTGGGGGCCACGGCACCGGACTCGGAGCGGATCTCGGTGTGTTCGTGGTTGATGCCGGTGGCGGCGTCGAAGGTGTCCCGATCGGGCTCAAGGTGCCGTACTTGGAAGTACGCGGAGAAGGCGCTGATGGCCACCCTGCCGCCGGGGCGGACCACCCTGGCCATCTCAGCCAGCACCGACCGGTCATCCTGGAGGGCCCGGTCCGGGTCGGGCAGGCCGAACCCGCCCTGACAGAGCGAGATGGCGGCGTCGACGCTGGCGCTGCGCACCGGCAGGCGTCGGGCGTCGCCTCGGGCCGCGGTCGGTCCGGCCAAACGAACGAACGGGCCGGCGATGTCCACGCCAAGCACACTCAGGCCCCGGGCCTGCAACGCCCGCAGGTGTCGACCGGGCCCGCAGCCCACATCGAGCACCCGGTTCGAACCGGCCGTGCCGTCCAGGCCCAATGCCTCCACCAGGAACGCCACCTCCTGCTCGGTGCCCTTGGTGAAGGAGTAGCGGAGATAGGCCGAACCCAGATGTTCGGCAATGGGCTCGAACCAGTGGGTGCTCATGAGTACTGGGTGCTCATGGGACAGGTCAGACCGGCGCCGGGGTGAGGCTGGCGATGTCGAACCAGTCCGTGCCGAGACCCAGATAGAAGTTGACGCTGTCGCCGTCGGTGATGGCGACGCCGGTGGTGCCCTCCAAGCGGACCTCGGTGACCCGCCCTCCCCACTCCCCCAGCCCGTTGCGGCCGGTGACGGTGATCTTGGTCAACGTGCCGATGGTGGGGAACTGGTCCTGCAACGCCTTGGCGGAGACCTTGTAGGTCCACAGGTGGTTGGGGTTGTCCGGGAGCGGGTCGCCCTGATCGACCACGGCCGGGAAGGCTCCGGCTGCGGTGTGGCCACCGGTGGAGGCCGAGTATGAAGTGCGGGCGGTGGTCCCGTCGGGGTCGACCCGCAGCTCACCGCGGGTGTTGATGACCGCCTCGTCGCTGCGGTGGTCCTCGAGCAGGCGACCGCCGTTGACCGGATCCCAAGTGGCGGCCCCGCCGTACACCTGGCAAGCGGCGTAATCGCAGGTGTGCCAGTACGTGGGGGCCCGTTCCTCGGTCATGACGTAGGAGCGGGCGGCGACGGCCTGCACCGCCAGCGCCTGGATGCCCCAGGGCCATTCCCGGTCCCCCCACGACGCCGGCATCTCACGCGGGACCACGCCTCGCAGGTACAACTCGACGTTGACGTTGTTGACCACGCCGGTCCGCACCGGGGTCCGCACGGTCTCGCCCGTGCCCCGGTAGTAGCGCAAGCCGTCCTCGGTGCACAGCGCGAACCACTGGCTGCGGTCCTGAGCCGCCTGATCCGCCCCGTCGATCCAGAACTTGACCTGATCGGTGCTCTCGCCCACGGCCCACCAGCCCCAGCTGCCGGCGCAATCACCACCGGCCCACACCGTCCAGCGACCGTCTGGTTCGGGCTTGAACAACACGGTGCGATACTTCTCATTCCCGGTGATGGAGGTCATCAGGTTGCCCGCGTCAGCGGCGACCACGAAGGGCTTGTGGTCGTGGGCGTTGAGTCGGACCTTGATGTCGAAGTCGGTGTTGGCGACCGCGGCGCTGGTTCCGCCGTAGTAATGGTCCAACACCACCCGATAGGGGATGTGCCACGCGGTGGCGTACCCCAACGCCCCCCACTGGCCCATGCCCTGACCATGCCCGTACCCCTTGCCCACGATGTTCAGCATGGGCGCGCCGGTCACCACCTGGGGATCGAACGTGGTGGCGGGCCGGACCCCCACCGCGGAACGGGCCGGGGCGTCACCAGGGACGGTCGCCTCGCCGGTGGTCGGATCACGTTGGGCCGGGGCCGGGGCGGGGGCGGCGCCGGCGGCGGGCAGGTGCTGGGCCACGCCCAGACCGACGGGACCCAGCAGGGCCAGCAACGCCAGCAGACCCCGGCGAGCGGAGGTCAGACCCGGTCCGCTTCGACGGGTGGAGACAACCTGGGACTCCCGGCCCAGGCCCGCACCGGGTTCCCAGACGAAGCGTTGCGGTCCGCCGTTTCCGGGAGCGGACCCGGTGGAGGATGAAGCCAGTTGCAGAGCGGAAGAGGTGCGGTCGGGGCGCAAGGTCAAGGTCATCCTGTCGATCGCCGCCCGGTCGGAGCCTAGTGACGCCGTCGACGGCAGTGGGAGGCCGTCCGAGGTCACCCGAAGTCGCTCAGCACTTCTCCGAAAATAGCTCCCGAACAGGGCAAATACTGGTTCGGTTCACCGTAGAGGCGAATCGACGTGGATTCGACCCTACGGTCTGCACCACCCCAATCCACCTCGAACGGTGGTAGACAGAGCACACTACGCGAGCTGAGCCCTATTTGGCGTCGGCCCAAGTGCGCCCGAAGGACAGGTTGACCTCCAACGGCACCACCAGATCGAACGCCGCGCCCATGACCGCGGGGACCAGCTCGGCCATCGCGTCGTGCTCCCGCGGGGGAACCTCCAGGATCACCTCGTCGTGGACCTGCAGCACGATCCGGCTGGCCGCTCCCCGCTCCGCCAGTGCCGCATCCAGCCGCACCAACGCCACCTTGAAGATGTCCGCGGCCAAGCCCTGGATGCCAGCGTTCATGGCCTGGCGCTCCCCGGCCTGGCGGATGCGGAAGTTGGGCGAGGACAACTCCGGGATCTGCCGACGACGACCGAACAGGGTCTCGGTGTAGCCCCGACTGCGGGCCTCGTGCACGGTGCGCTCCATGTATGCCTTCACCGCCGGGAACGCCACGAAGTACGCATCGAGGATGTCCGCGGCCTCCCCGGTGGGGATGTTGAGCCGCTGACCCAGCCCGTAGGCCTCCATGCCGTAGGCCAGCCCGTAGGACACCATCTTGGCCTTGGAGCGCATCTCCAACGTGACGTCCTCCGGGGCCACCGAGAACACCCGGGCGGCGGTGGCGTTGTGGATGTCACGGCGGGCCTCGAACGCCTCCACCAAGCCGGGATCAATGGCCAGGTGGGCGATGCAGCGCAGCTCGATTTGGTTGTAGTCCGCCACGCACAGCTCGTAGCCGGACCTGGCTACGAACGCCTTTCGGAAGTTCCGGCCCAGCTCGGAGCGCACCGGGATGTTGTGCAGGTTCGGTTCCTCCGAGCTCAGCCGGCCGGTGCGGGCCACGGTCTGATTGAACCTGGCGTGGATGCGCCCATCAGCGGCGATCTCCATCAGCAGACCCTCGCCGTACGTGGAACGGAGCTTCTCGACCTCCCGGTAGCGCAACAGATGATCCACGATGGGGTGCTGACCAGCCAGCTTCTCCAGTGTGGCGGCGTCGGTGGAGAACCCGGTCTTGGTCTTCTTGCCCGGTGCCAGACCAAGCTCGTCGTACAGCACCTGGCGCAACTGCAGTGTGGAGTTCACGTTGAACTCGTGCCCGGCGTCGGACTGGATGGCGGCGGTCAGTTCGGTGGCCTCCTCGGTGAGTGACCGGTTGAGCCGCTCCAGCTCGGCCCGGTCCACCGCGATGCCGGCGTGTTCCATGTGAGCCAAGACCCGGACCAAAGGCACCTCGATCGTGTCGTTGAGGGTGCGCAGCGACTGGGCATCCAGCGCCGCCAGCAACGGGGCGATGAGACGGTGGGTGGCCAGCGCGGCGCGGGCGGTGGCTCGGGCCCCGTCATCGGCGCCGGCGGCGGAATCCGCCGCGGCGTCGAAGTCCAGTTGGCCCTGTTTGGGTGCCTTGGCGGCGGCTTCGTCGACGCCGAGCTCGACGTTGGCGTAGCGGTCCAGCAGCTCCGCCAGCAGGTAGCGGGACTCGGCGGGGTCCAACAGGTAGGCCGCGATGCGGGTGTCCAGCTGCAGGGTCCGGATGTCGATGCCCCGTCCAGGCCTGTTGGCGACCCCCGCGCCGGCAATGGTGGCGTCGGTGTCGGGGCTCACGGCCGGGCCCAGATCGAGCAGGACCCGCATCAGCCCTTTGGCGCCGTGCGCCGCCAGCGGCCGACCGCCCAGGCCCACCAGTCGGGTAAGGGCCTGCTGCACGGCGTGATCGCCCAGCACGGTCCGGTCCAGCCACAGCACCTCGCTGGAATCGGGGTCCCACATGAGCGCCAGGCCCCGCAGAGCGCCACGCTCATCGGGCCGCTCGAACCCACCGGCGACCGCCAGCACCGTCTCCAGAGTGGCGGGATCGCCCGAGGGCCCACCGGCCAGGACGTCGAGGCGGGCAGCGGCTTCAGCGGGGTGCTCGGGGCGGATGATCTCCGCCTCCAGGACCTCCCGCGGGCTGGAGGGCGGCCCGGCATCGGCACCGGCGCCGCCGGTCCCATCGGCGGTGGTGCCGGCGGCGGGCACCACGGCCAGCGCTTCGGCCAAACGATCCCCGAGGGTGCGGAACTCCAGGAAATCGAACAGTCGACGGACCTCGGGCCAGTCGATGGGGCCGATGCGCAGGCTGTCAGGGTCCACCGAAACGGGAGCGTCACGGCGCAGCACCATCAGCTCGGCGTGGCGGCGGACCTGGTCTTGATACTCCGCCAGGTTGGCCCGCAGCTTGGGGGTCTGCTTGTCGAGGTTGTCGAAGATCCCGTCGAGCCCGCCGTAGGTGGTGATCAGCTTGGCGGCGGTCTTCTCGCCCACCCCCGGAACGCCCGGCAGGTTGTCCGACGGGTCACCTCGCAGCGCCGCATACTGGGTGTATTGCGCGGCCGTGACCCCGCATCGTTCGATGATGCCGGCCTCGTCATACAGCGCATAGTCCGAGACGCCGCGGCGGTTGTAGAGCACCCGGACATGGGGGTCCTCGACCAGTTGGTAGGCGTCGCGGTCCCCGGTGACGATCAGCACGTCATGGTCCCGGTCCCGGCTGGAGGTGGCCAGGGTGGCGATCAGATCGTCCGCCTCGTACCCGGCCAGCTCCAGGACCGGCAGGTGCAATGCCTCCACCACCTGGCGGACCAGGCCCATCTGCTGGCGCAAGATGTCCGGTGCCGCGGCCCGGCCCGCCTTGTAGGTGGCGATGGCCTCGTGCCGGAACGTGGGCTCGGGCCGGTCGAAACACACCGCCACCTGGTCCGGACGATGGTCCCGCAGCAGGTTGATGAGCATCGACGTGAACCCGTACACGGCGTTGGTCACCTGCCCGGAGGCCGTGGCCATGTCCGCCGGCAGGGCGAAAAAGGCCCGGTAGGTCAGCGAGTTCCCGTCGATCAGCAGCAGCAACGGCATCGGGCGTGATGCTACGTCCGTGACGTCAGGTCAGGCCGGCCTCCGGCAGCTGCGGTTCCGGCACCGGGCGGAGCGAGCCATCGATGATCCGTTGGGCCACCGCCTGCATGGTGGTGCGCTCGGTCATGGCGGTGGTCTGGATGAAGCGGAAGGCGCGATGTTCGCCGAAGCTGCACTCGTCCATCAGCACGCCCTTGGCCCGATCCAACACCTTGCGACCGGCCAGACGGTCCTCCAGGCTGGCGGACTGCTCCTGCAACGCCCGCAACTCCGCGAAACGCCCCAGGGCCACCTCGATGGCGGGCACCAGGTCCGAGCGTTGGAAGGGCTTGATGAGGTATGCCAACGCCCCGGCGTCACGCGCCTGCACGATCAGTTCGCGCTGGCTGAACGCGGTGAGGATCAGTACTGCCGCCAAACGCTCGCCGGTGATCAACGCGGCGGCATCCAGCCCGCTCATGCCGGGCATCTTGATGTCCAAGATGACCAGGTCAGGACGCAGGTCCCGGACCAGTTGCACCGCCTCGTCACCCCGACCGGTCTCGCCGATGACCTGGTAACCCTCATCGATCAGGGTCTCCCGCAGATCAAGCCGGATGATGGCCTCGTCCTCGGCGATGACCACGGTGGCCGCGCTCGCCGATCATGTTCACTCACTGCCCCTCCTCACGTCGGGCGGAAGCCAGCCGGTCGAGCAGGGCGTCCTGCTCCTGTTCCATGCGGGCCACGTCAGCCGCCAACCGGTCCCGTTGACGGGCGATGGCTTCCATTGATCGCTGGGCTTGGCGCTGGGCCCGATCAGCATCCCGCCGGTCCGAGACCAGCGCCTGCAAGCGGGCATCGTCCGCCTCGGAGCGGAAGTGCGCCAACTCCTCGTCGGCGATGCGCAGCTCTTCCCGGACCCGCCGCAACTCCACCCCGAGTTGGGCGAGGCGACGCTGCACGGTCTCCGCCACAGTCATGGCGTTCAGTGTATTGGATGTGGTGAATCGGCCCTGGTGAGAGCGGCCGACGCCGGTGCCCGGGGCGGGACTTGAACCCGCACGCCTTGCGGCAAAGGATTTTGAGTCCTCCGTGTCTGCCATTCCACCACCCGGGCGGGCGGGGTGTGACGTTAGCGGAACCGGACCGGCGGCGGCAGCGAATCCCAGTCAACCTGGGTCGCGATCGCTGCCGGTGTGACATCCAACACGTTGGGTCACAAGTATGAAACCCTCGGTGGCCGACAGGAGTCAGAAGCGTGAACGGACGCCGCAACAGCTGCGGCCGGATCGCCGAACCAATCCAAACCACCCCCGCCGTCACCTTCCCGCCGACGCCCTCACCCACCAGGACCGCTCCGCCCCATGCTCGCCTTCACCTTCCCCGGCCAGGGATCGCAAAAGCCTGCCATGGGTGCCCCTTGGCGGGACCACCCGTCCTGGCGCCTGGTCGATGCTGCCAGCCACCACAGCGGGCGTGACGTGGCCGAATTGCTCCTCAACGCTGACGCTGACCGGCTGAAAGAGACCCACAACGCCCAACTGTCCACGTTCGTGTTGTCGATGATGGTGTTGGACGCCGTCCACCGGGCCCACGTAGGAGCCAGCCACCTGGCCGGGCACAGCCTCGGCGAGTACTCGGCGCTGGTCGGCGGGGGCGTGTTGGACTTCCCCACCGGGGTCGCACTGGTCACCGCCCGGGGCAACGCCATGCGCCGGGCCACGCTGGAGCGGACCGGCACCATGGCGGCGGTGTTGGGCCTGGACGATGGCCTGGTGGAAGCGGCCTGTGTCGAGGCCCGCGCCGGCGGCGCCGAGGTGTGGTTGGCCAACGCCAACGCCGACGGGCAGGTGGTCATCGCCGGCTCGGCCGCGGGGATCGACGCCGCCGCAGTTGCCGCCAAGGCCCGGGGCGCCAAACGGATCATGGCCATCGCAGTGACCGGCGCCTTCCACACCCCCTACATGGCCCCTGCCCAGGGGGACCTCGACGCGGCCCTGGCCGCGGCCACCTTCGCTGCGGCCGTGGTGCCCATCGTCGCCAACGTGGACGCGGCGTTGCACCAAGGTGGCGCCGTGTGGCCCGATCTGCTGTCCCGTCAGCTCTGCAGCCCGGTTCTGTGGCGCCAGAGCCTGACCACCCTGCACCGCTGCGGTGTCAGCGTCCTGGTTGAACTCGGACCGGGCACGAACCTCACCGGCATGGCCAAACGCACTGTCCCTGATCTGCGGCTTTTCTCCGCCGCCACCCCCCAGGAGGTCCAGACCCTCGTGACCGAGCTCGCGCTGCTCGCACCCGAAATCGCCCCACCCAGCCAGGCCCCACCGACGGATGGCGAGCACCTCTTCGCCACCGAACGGCTGGTGGTCAGCCCCGCTGCCGGGGTTTTCTCCCCCGCCGAAAACCTGCGGGACGGGCATCGGGTCCAGGCCGGTGACGTGGTTGGTCAGGTCGGTGAGCACGAGGTCCGATCCCGTTTCAGCGGCTGGCTGATGGGGTTGCTGGCCCACCACGGCGAGCGGGTCACGAGCCGCCAGCCGGTGGCCTGGCTCCGGGTCGTGCCCTGACCCAGCCCTTGCCTGGCCTGGATGGCCGGGCTGTAAGAATGTTCAAGTACCGCTCACGTCGAGCCACGGCGTACCAGTCAAAGGGGCAGGGATGCGCACAGGGGTGATCACCGGGATGGGCTCAGCCCTCCCGGAACAGGTTCTCACCAACGCCGACCTGGAAACGCTCGCCGACACCAACGACGCCTGGATCGTGGAACGAACCGGCATCCGCCAGCGCCACGTGGGTGGCATGACCTCCACCCTTTCGGTGGAAGCGGGCCGAAAGGCACTCGACGCTTCAGGGATCGATCCTGCCGCCATCGATCTCCTGGTGTTGGCCACCACCACGCCTGATCAGCTGGTTCCGGCCACCGCCTCGGTGGTGCAGGACCAACTGGGCCTGCACTGCGGGGCCTTTGATGTCAACGCCGCCTGTTCGGGGTTCACCTACGGGCTGGTGGCGGCGCAGGGGATGGTCACCATGGGCATCGACAACATCCTGGTCATCGGCTGCGACAGCCTGTCCCGCATCACCAATTACACCGACCGCAACACCGGCATCCTGTTCGCCGACGGGGCCGGGGCTGCGGTGCTGCAATGCCGCGACCTGGACCAGCCGGCGCTGTTGGGCTGGGACCTGGGCTCGGACGGTTCAGCGGCAGGGATCCTGTACGCCGACGTGGGCGGCACCTTGCAGATGGAAGGTCGCGAGGTGTTCCGCCGGGCGGTCCGGGTCATGGTGGACTCGGGCCGCAAGACGCTGGCCATGGCCGGTGTGAAAGCCAACGAGCTGGCCCTGGTGGTGCCTCATCAGGCCAACATCCGCATCATCGAGTCCGCCATGGACAAGCTCGACATCTCCATGGAGAAGGCCTCCATCAACCTGGACCGGGTCGGCAACACCTCCTCCGGATCCATCCCCATGGCACTGGACGAGGCCGTCGCTGATGGCCGGGTGAAATCCGGTGACCTGGTGCTGTTGGTGGGTTTCGGGGCCGGCATGACCTGGGCCAGCGCCCTGCTGCGCTGGGATGGTGTGTGAGCTCCCAACACCCGACCCCCCAACCGCCGTACCCCCAACCGCGTACCGTGCTGGTCACCGGGGCCAACCGGGGCATCGGACTGGCCTGCGCCAAGCGTTTCGCTGACGCCGGGCACCGGGTGGCCATCACCTATCGAAGCGCGCCCCCGGCCCCCGGCGCACTCCCCGATTCTGTGTTGGCGGTGTCCGCCGACGTGACCTCCGGTGCGGCCGTGGACGCCGCCTTCGCAACCGTCGAAGCGGCGCTGGGACCGGTGGAGGTGGTGGTCTCCAACGCCGGGGTTACCAAGGACGGCCTGGTCCTGCGGATGAGCGACGAGGATTTCACCTCGGTGCTGGACACCAACCTGGTGGGCGGCTTCCGGGTGGCCCGCCGGGCGGTCAAGACCATGATGCGCCAACGCTACGGTCGGATCATCTTCATGTCCTCGGTGGTGGGTCTCACCGGCCAGGTCGGTCAGGCCAACTACGCCGCCTCCAAGGCCGGGCTGGTGGGCATGGCCCGCTCCCTGGCCCGCGAGTTCGCCTCCCGCAACATCACCGTCAACGTGGTGGCCCCCGGGCCCATCGCCACGGACATGACCGACACCCTCAATGACACCCAGAAGGCAGCCATCACCGGCGCCGTCCCGCTGGGCCGTTTCGGCACCGCCGAGGAGGTAGCGGAGCTGGTGGCCTTCCTCGGCTCTGACACCGCCGGGTACCTCACCGGGGTGGTGATCCCCATCGACGGGGGCCTCAGCATGGGGGCCTAAGCCGAGCAGGCCCGCCCACTAGATTTCTCTCGGAACACCCCTGGCAACCCCCGCCTTCGAAACAACAGGAGCACGATCCCGATGGCCGACAACTTCGAACGATTCAAGGAATGCGCCGTGAAGGTGCTTTCGGTCGACGCTCACAAGGTCACCCTCGAGGCCAGCTTCGCCGACGACCTCGACGCCGACAGCCTGGACCTGGTGGAGCTGGTCATGGCGCTGGAGGAGGAGTTCGACATCACGGTGGAGGAAGAGGAGCTCGAGGGCATCGCCACCGTCAACCAGGCCTACGAGCTGGTCACCGGCAAGCTCTGAGCGGAAGGAACCTGCCAGCATGACCAACAGCAGCTCCCTCAGCCCCCGCCGGGTGGTCATCACCGGCATGGGCGTGGTCGCCCCCTGTGGCATCGGGGCCGAGGCCTTCTGGGCCGGGCTACTACGGGAGCCCGAACCGGGCCTGCGACGTGTCGAGGATTTCGACCCGGCCCCGTACTTCGACAACCCCAAGGATGCCCGCCGCACCGACCGTTTCGCCCAACTGGGTCTGGCCGCCGCCGCCATGGCACTGGACAGCGCCGGTGATCTGCGAGCCAACCCGGCCCGGATCGGGGTGAACGTGGCCACCGGCATCGGCGGGTTGACCACCCTCGAAGAGCAGATCCTGGTCAACTACCAGAAGGACAGCAGGCGGGTGTCCCCGTTCCTGGTGCCCATGATGATGCCCAACGCGGCGTCGGCGGCGGTGTCCATGCGCTATGGCTTCCAGGGCCCCTGCGAGACCACGGTGACGGCCTGCGCCGCCTCCACCCATTCCATCGGCGCCGCCATGCGCTACATACGGTGGGGTATGGTCGATGTGATGGTGGCCGGAGGGGCCGAGTCCGCCATGACGCCCACCGCGCTGGCCGGGTTCGGCAACATGACCGCCCTCACCCGCAGTGGCATCAGCCGGCCGTTCGACGCCGAACGTGACGGGTTCGCCATGGCCGAGGCCGCCGGGGTGCTGATCCTGGAGGAATACGACCACGCCGTGGCCCGCGGTGCGACCATCCTGGGTGAGGTGCTGGGGGCCGGCAACAACGCCGACGCCTACCACATCACCGCCCCCTCCCCCGGCGGTGCCGGCGCGGTGGCCTGCATGGAAGCGGCGCTGGTGGACGCCGGGGTGGCCAAGGCCGATATCGCCCACATCAACGCCCACGGCACCTCCACCCCGCTCAACGACGCGGCGGAGGCGGAGGCCATCGCCAAGGTGTTCGATGAGCAGTCCCCGATCGTGACCTCCACCAAGGGCGTGACGGGCCACGCGCTGGGCGCCGCGGGGGCCATCGAGGCGGTCGCGGTGTTGTTGTCCATGCAGCACCGGCTGGTCCCCCCCACTGCCTGCACCACCAAGGTGGATCCTGACCTACAACCCATCGACCTGGTCCTGGGCGAGGCCCGGCCCTGGAGCCCGGGGATATCGATGTCCAACAGCTTCGGCTTCGGGGGTCACAACGGGTCCCTCGTTCTGGGCCCACCGCCCACCAGCTGAGCCGGGGTCGCCCCACGCCTGGCACCAGCGGCGTCCGGGCCGACATCTAGCCCGCATCTAGCCCGACATCTAGCCCGCTAGAGCGGCGTCCACGATCACGAAGAACAGCTCGGCCTCACACGCCAGTTGACCGTTCACCTCGGCCCGGCCGGCGCCCTTACCTGCCCGGACCGATAACCGGCTCATGTCGAAGGCCAGGCTGAGCGTGTCTCCCGGATTGACCTGACGGCGAAACCGGGCCCGTTCCACCCCGCCGAACAGCCCGATCTTGCCCTCGAAGCGCCCATCACCCCACAAGGTCAGCCCGCCGCACTGGGCGATGGCCTCAACCTGCAGCACTCCCGGCAGCACCGGCCGGCCCGGGAAATGCCCGGCGAAGAACGCCTCTTGGCCGCTGAGCTGCCATTCCGCCCGGGCGGACACCCCGGGCTCGATGTCCAGGATGCGGCTGATGAACAGGAACGGCTCACGGTGGGGCAACACGTCCCGCGGTTCCGGAAGGTCCTGGTTCGGCAGGGTCTGGTCTGTTCCGTCGCTCATCGGCAGGCGACGCTACCTGGCCGGCCTGCCGTTCAAGGCTGGTTCTGCATGGCGTGAGCGGCCCGCTCGAAGTACTCCAGCAGCGCAGCCCGCACCGGTTCGGGCGGATCCGTGGCCTGCACCGCGGCACGCATGTGGACCAGCCAGCGCTCACGTTCGAGCGGGCCGATGGGGAACGGGGCGTGACGCATGCGCAACCGGGGGTGGCCCCGCTGCTGGCTGTAATCGTCCGGTCCGCCCCAGTACTGGGTCAGGAACCCCGCCAGGCGGGCCCGGGCCCCCTGCAGGTCCTCAGCTGGGTACAGCACGGCCAACACCGGATCGGCCAACACAGCGTCGTAAAACCAGTCGACCAAGTCGACGAAGAACGCCGGGCCGACCACCTCGTACACGTTGACCCCGACCGGTGGTCCGGGCTCGGTCATGCGGCGATCACCTTGAGGTCCGCGAAGTGGACATCGGCGAAGGTCTCGTCGATGGTCTCCACGAAAAAGCCAATGTCGCCGCTGGCCACGGTGACGCCGGTGTCAAACGTGGAAACCTGGGTGCCGTTGATCGACAGCGTCAGCACGGTGCCCTTGCTGTGCACCTTGATGGCATCGGGCCGGGCCCGATCAAAGCCGCGGACCCCGGGCGGCAACGGCCCTGATTGCAGCGCCCGCATCGGTTGGTCGTCCTCTGCCAACAGCTCCCAGCGACCGGCTCGGGGGTCGATGGTGAAGGCCACGAAGTTGGCCACCCGGGACGGACCGCCGGTGCTGGGGGGCGGGCGGAAGTCACCGGTCGCCCGCACCACCAGCCCGTAACGGACCCGACCACCGGCACTGAGGGTGCCGTCAACGTGGACGTGGGTTTCGATGGCAGCGTCCTGCAAGCTGTATCCCCCAGTGGCCACGGTCTGGACCCGGGCGCCCGTGGCTTCGAGGTGGTACCAGCTGGGGGCGTAGTAGCCGATGGCGTAATCGGCACCCGCTGCCTCCCGAAACCCACTGGAACGATCCTCGAACAGGTCATCGACGAGCACGGTGTCATCGCCGTCGGGGGCTGACCCGGCGAAGTCGCCCGGCTTCTTGGGCAGCGGGAGGTCCAGGTTGAACGTCAGCGGGGCGGTGGCGGCATCAACCGCATCGGCGGCGCAGCGGAAACCGGTCTCGGCGATGGCTGAGAGGTTGTCCGCTTCCACCGCTTGACGCATGGCGGCACCGTCGCGGACCCGGCCGTTCTCGCCGCCGTGGCGCACCTGCTGGCTGTTGGTGACCGGCTCGTAGGGCTCGTCCACCCACTCCCAGACCGACGCCACGGTGTCGAACACACCGAATTCGCTGCGGTTTCCGACGGTCGAGCCGGCGGGGCGGGTGCCGGCGGTGTCGATGTCGACCTGGCTGCGGTTGTCTCCCCATGGATACAGGGTGGCCTTCGAACCCCGGGCGGCGGCCTCCCACTCAGCTTCGGAGGGCAGCCGCTTCGACAACGCGTTGCAGTACGCCCGGGCCCAAATCCACGGTACCCCTCGCACAGGATGATCCAGGATGGGATCGGGCACCTTGCCACCAGGCCAGATGGTGGCCGGCGGCGCACCGACCTGTTGCACGAAGGCGTCGTATTGGCGGTTCAGCACCTCGAAGCTGTCCAGGTGGAAGGCCCCCAGCCGGACCTGACGGGCGCCGGCGGATTCCGCCCCCGGTGGGTTCAATCCCACCGTGAACGTACCTGTCGGTATGGTCGACATGCGATCGGCGGAGGGAACACCGGGCGCCGCCACCCCCAGCCCCTCAGGCTCAGCGCCGTCGCCGTCGGTGCCCTCATTGGCGCCGCCGGCGCCGTCGGGCCCGGTGGAATCGGTGGTCTCGATGGTGGTGGTCCCGGTGCCGTCGGCGACCTCGGTGCCATCGGTGCCGCTGCTGAACACGTAGGCCGCTACGGCGCCCAACACCGCCAGCACGGCCACCACCACCAGGGGGCGTCGCTTTGACCGTTTGGGGGCGGTGGGCGTGAAGGCCACCCGCTCGCCGCGACCGCCGGACACGAACCGCGGCGCCCTTTTGCCGGCACCAGCGTTCCCGTTCCCGTCCGCGTTCCCGGTTCTCGAGCAGCGCCCCACCGGCGACCGGTCCGACCGGCTGCTCGGGGCCGGTCCCGGAACCGTCGGTCGGTCCGGACCCCGAATCTGAGCCGGTTGCGGCGCGCGACCGCGAACCTGACGCCACTGAGCCGGGCATCGCGCCATGACCCGTCGGTGCGCCGGCAGCAGCAGCCAATGGGCCCGAGGGGGTGGGCGCCCCTGACGGTGGCGCCAGCCGGCCGGCCACGGTGTCCGGCCCCGGGGGCGGCATCGGCGACACCTGCGGCAGCTGGGCCATCGGGGAGTCCGACGCCGCCGAATGTGTTGCCCCTATCACGGTGGCGGGTGGGGCCGCTTGTGACGGGGCCCCGAGCGGGACATCTGGTCCCACCCTCGGGCGGCGGACGGCCAACGGCTGACCCCAGGCGGCCAGCAACGCCGCGCCCCGAGCCACCGCGTACTTGGGGTCCCCGTCCAGGATCGGCGTCAGGTCCCCCACCACCTGGCGAACCGCCGCCCGCACCGCGTCGAGCGCCACCGAGCCACCGACCAGGAGCACGGCTGCCAGCTCTGAGGGGCCGACGTCGGCGTGGCGCAACGTGCGGCGGAAAGCGCCGATGCTGTCCGCCACGCTGGGACCGATCAGCCGCTCGAACTCGTTGCGGGTGACCCGGACCACGTCGCTGACGCCGGGCAGCATCACCGGTACCTCGACCATGCTGTCCACCGAAAGGGCCTCTTTGGCGGCAACGCACTCTCGCCGGACGTTGGAGACCGCCACCGCGTAGGACGGCCCACCCCGGCGTTCGGCGGCGTTCCACGGCTCCCCCACCCGGGTTCGCACCAGGTGAAACAGGATGTCGTCGAAATCCAGCCCGCCGAGATGTTCCACGCCCTCGGGGTCACCGGCCAGCTCGAAACCGTTGGGGGTGCGACGTAACACGGCCGCGTCGAAGGTGCCGCCGCCGAGGTCATACACCCCGATCAGGTCACCGACCGAAACGTCGCCACTCACCGAGTGGAAGGCGGCCGCGGCGAAGGGCTCGGGTGCGAAGCTGACCTCTGACAGGCCGGCGTCGCTCAGGCAGATGCGGAACTGTTCCAAGCGGACCGAACGCCAGTTGGCGGGGTGGGTGAACAGCAACCGGTCCGGGGCCGCGCCCTCTGAGATCGAGGCGGCGTCCACCACCCAGCGCAGATAGGCCGAGACCAGCTCGGTCACCGGGTAGCTGCGATCACCAACCTGCACCGGGGCCCGATCGGACAGTCGGCGTTTGAGGTTGCGCACCAACCGATCGGGGTCATGGGCGCCCACCAGGTAGGCGTCCTCCCCATGGATCAGCGTGCCGTCCTCACGAAGGAAGGTGGCGGTGGGGACCGCGCCGGCGCGTTTGCCGAGGGTGACCACCCGGCTGGCGCCATTGCTGACCGCCACCGCAGCGGTGAACGAGGTGCCGAAATCGACCCCCAGGACGTAACCCATGTCGAATGATCCCGTGCCTGTCAGTCCAGCTCGCGGATCTGGAACTCTTGGAAGTGGATGTGGGCCTTTTTCGACCCGGCGTAGCTGAGCAGCACCATCCCGGCGCCGGTGCCGGTGAAGCCCGGCAGCTTGTCGGCGGCGAACACCTGGGCTCCGCCGATGAAGAAGGCATAGCTGTCGGGCCCGGTGATGCGCACTTCGAGGTTGACGGTGTCGGGGATGGCCCGGGGTTTGGCGTCGATCACCACCCACGGGGAATCGGCGTTGGGCCGGCTGCACACGGCCCACTTGCCGGAGCGGGGGTCGACCACGAAGATCAGCGCCTTGCCGTCCGAGGCGAGTCGGAACAGCAGGCCGTAGGCGAAGATGCCGGCGTCGACGTTGGTGTTGGACGGATCCACGAACGCCGAGGTGCTGAGCGCCGCCTTCTGAGCCGGGTCGAGCGAGAAGGAGCTCTCGACCAGGGTGGCCTGGTTCTCGGCCTTGGTCTCGAGGTGGAAGAACCCGTTGGGGTGGTAGCCGAAGCGGATGGTGTCGGTGGTCTTTTCCACCCAGCCCGAGGTGGCGTCCTCGAAATCGTCCCTGAACAGCACCCCCTCGGGCAACGTGGTGGGGGTGGGCTCGTTGCCCTTCTCCGGCAGGGGCACGTCCCCGAAGGTGAGCGGCGCCACGGTCTCATCAGCGCTGCTGGCAGCACAGCGGAACCCGACGATCTTGAGGGCACTGGAGCTCTCGCTGACCGGCAAGCGGATGCTGTTGCGGCGCAGGTAACCGTTCTGGCCGCCCCGCAGGATGTGCATGGTGGGATCCGCCCGCCGGTCGTAGGTGTCCCCCACCCACTCCCACACGTTGCCGGCCAGGTCGAACACACCGAACTGGCTGACATTGGCGGGGGCGGTGCCCCGCTCGTAGGTGCCGCTGTCCTGCAACTTGCCGTCAGCGGCGTTGGCGCCCCAGGGGAACAGGCGGGCCTCGCTGCCACGGGCGGCGACCTCCCACTCCTTCTCGGTGGGGAGCCGCTTGCCCAGCGAGGCGCAGTAGGCCGTGGCCCAGTCGAAGCTGACGCCTTGCACCGGATGGTTGGCCAGGTCATCAGGGAAACGGGCCCCGGGCCAACTGGCCGGCGGGTCGGCGTCCTTCTGGTCGAAGAACGCCTTGAACTCTTCGTGGGACACCTCGTAGGTGTCGATGAAGAACTCGGCCACGTCATGGGCCGCGGTGAGGGTCTCGGCGTTGTTGGGCTCGGGTTTGTCCGATCCGAGGGTGTAGCTGCCACCGGGGATCTTCGTCATCCCCTGAGCGGACGCCGTGCCCACGGGTTCCACATCACCGGTGACCACCTCGCGTCCGTCGCCGGAGGCCTGCCCGCCGCCACCGTCGCCGCCCTGGGTCAGCACGTAGGCCCCGCCAGCCGCGGCCAGCAACGCCACCACCAACAACGGGACCAACACCTTCACCTTGGAACGACGGGCACTGCCGTTAGGGGCCAACGGCAACGGCGCGCCGCCGGCGGCGGGGCCGGGCCGATCCGGACCCCGTCCCGCCCCGTTCGGACCCCCCGACCCCGGCGGCCCACCCGGCCGACCTGGAGTGCCCCCGGCAACGCCCGGACCACCCAAGCCCGGACCAGCCGGAGCCGCTGAAGCGAACCGCCCCGCCGCGACCCCGGGTCCGAACTGTCCACCCGCTCCTCCGGGACCGGCGGGAGCTGAAGGACCGCCGTGAGCCGGCGGACCGCCCGGGCGGTCGGAGTTGCCGAAGGCGGCGATAGTGCCCGGGCTCAGCGGTCCGGGCGGACCCCCACCAGGCCCCTGACCAGCAGGCGGACCGAAACCGACCCCCCCACCGGGCCCGGCCGAAGCGGGGACCGCCACGCCACCCGGTCCGGGACCCGCCGCAGAGCCAGAAGCCCGGAGGCCGGCTGGCGGCGGACCGAAGGACTCGCCCGACGGTGGATCAACGGCCGGAGGTGCGGACCGCGACCCCACCGGTACCGCAGGCCCGGTCCCGGCCTGGTCCCGCACCGCCGCTGGTGCTGCGGGTTGCGGCGGAGGCCCACCGCCGGTGATCAGGGTGGAAGGCGCCAGCGACGAGCGGGGCACCCCGGGCCGGGCACCGGCGTCACGGTCCGGAGCGTCCGAGCCGGAGAAGCCGGAAAAGAACGACGGTGCCGACGTGGGACCTATCCCCTGGGCGGTTTCGGCGGCGGCGGTAGCGGCCAACGCAGCGCCCCGGGCCACGGCGTAGAGGGGGTCGATATCGCCCGCCACCAGGGACCCGTATCGCTGGCGGAGCAACTGGCCCACCAGCGGGATCCGCGACGAACCACCCACCAGCAACACCGCGCTCAGCTGGTTGGCGTCGGTGCCGGCGGAGCTGATGGCCGCCTCCAACGCCGCGATGGTGTCCTCCAAGCGGGGCGTGATCATCGACTCGAATTGGGCCCGGTCCAACGGCACGGTGGTATCGACGCCTGGCAGCAGCACCGGGATCTGCACGTCCTGCTCGCTGGAAAGCAGCTCCTTGGCCTCCATACAGGCCCGGCGGAGATGCAACATCGGCGCCGGCAGGGACGGATCGTCGGGGTCGGTGGGCCAACGCTCACCCACGGACCGGCGCACGTGGTGCATCACCGCTTCATCGAAGTCGACGCCGCCCAGGTGTTCGATGCCCACGTTCTCGCCCAGCGGTTCGAACCCGCTGGCGGTCTTGCGCAGCACCGCAGCGTCGAACGTGCCGCCACCGAGGTCGTAGACCGCCACCACCGCCCCGTCTGGCACCCGGGCCTCAGCGGCATAGGCCATGGCCGCGGCCTGCGGTTCGGCCAGGCGGGAGTGGTCCTCAAGGTTGGCCATGCGGAAGGACTGGGCGAAAAGCTCCAGCTTGTAGGGGCCCCAGTTGGCGGGGTGGGTGACCACGGTGTGGCGGGGCCGGTCCCGCTCCCGGTCCGTGACCCGGCCGACCACGTGATCGATCATCTTGCCGATGAGGGCCTCGGCGCTGAAGGGCGAGGTGCGCAAGATCAGCGGCGTGGGATCGCCCAGCCGCCGCTTGAACTCTCGGGCGGCGCCGCTGGGGTCGATGGCGGCCCGACGGGCAGCGGCGTCACCCACGATCAGCGTGCCGTCCTCGCCCAGGTACACCACGCTGGGGATGTTGTCCGCGATGGGACCGAGACCCACCACCTCCACCGTGCCGTCAGCGCGACGGATGGCGGCTGCGGTGTAGCTGGTGCCGACGTCGATGCCTAGGTCATAAACCACGGGGGTTCTCCAGAGCTTGCGGGTTTCGGGGTGGATCAGTTGGGTGCGGGATCAGTTGGGGGGATCAGTTGGGTGGGGGTGGTAGCGCCAGGCAGTTGCCGGTGCCCGGAGTGACGCGATGCTGCGCGTCAGCCACCAGCACGCAGATCTCGGTGGCAGCGATTTCGTTGATAGCGGCGATCCCGTACGCCGTGGGACCGCCGAAGGGGTTCGGATCGTCCCACAAGATCCAGTGGGATGCCGGTTTCGTACCTCCAAAGCCAGCATTGTTCGGATCTTCGGCGATCTCGGGGTAGTTCGGGAAGAAGAAGTGGATGTGCCGGGCGGTCACATCAGCGGTGAAGCCCTGGGTCCGGAACGGCACCACCAACTGGTCCTCCTCATCGAAATGCACCGCCAGGGCGCACACGAACGGGCTCGGACGATTCTGGCAATCCTCCGGCAGCGGCAGGTCGGCGGGGTCTGCGAGCACGGTGATGGTGGGCTCGGGCACCGCGCTCGGCGTGACCGATGGCGGCGGGACGGTCGAGCTACCGGTGACCTCTGTCGAATCATTCGGGATCGATGCCTGCGGGGAGGCGGTGGTGTCGGGGGCACCGGAGCCTGTCGGACCGGGCTCCTCGCCGCGGTTGAGCACGACCACCAGGCCCACCAGCACCACCACCAGCACCGCCAAGGCACCGAGCAGGGCCGTCCGCTTGGGCCCACCCCCGCTCGTTCCGCTTTCTCGCTGGCCACCCCGCGGTGTTGGACCGCGGGTGGTCGCCGTGACCTCGGCCTGTGCCACCGGCGTCGCGGCGGCCGCGCTCACCCCGGCCGAGCTCAACCCCGCAGCAGCTGCCGGCACGCTCATCCCCGCCAGAGCCATCGGAGGGGTAGCCGGCGCGGCCTCCATCGGACTGGCTGGCGCCGGCGGCCGGATCGACGAGGCACCGGGCGCGGCCATCGGCGGCGTCGGAACCGTCGGCGAAGTCGGCGAGGTCGGGGGCACAATGGCCGGCGTCGCGGTGTTCGTCGGGGGACCCGGAGGCGTGGCGAGCAGCGTCTGAGCCAGGCCGGGCGGCGCATCGGTGGGGGGGTCTTCGGCCTGGTGGGCGGCATCAGCGGCGAGGGCGGCGCCGAGGGCTACCGCGTGTTTGGGGTGCACGTCCACCGCCACCGGGCGGCCCAGTGCGTTGCCCACCAGCTGCGCCACCAGCGGGATGCGCGACGAGCCGCCCACCAGCAGCACCACCCGCACGTCAGCGGGAACCACATGGGCGGCGCGCAGGGCCCGCTGCAGGGCGCCGATGGTGTCCCGCAGCGCCGGGCGGATCATGGACTCCAGCTCGGATCGGGTGAGACGCAAGTCGGTACGCAGGCCCGGCAGTAGCACCGGGATGGTCACGTCGGTGTCCGCTGAGAGGGCCTCCTTGGCCTCCACGCAATCGGCCCTCAACCGGGCCAACCCCGCCGCCACGGCTGGATCCTGTTGATCGAGCCCATCGATAGCGCCCTCAAGGAACCGGTTGACGTGGGCGTACACCGCGGCGTCGAAATCGACCCCGCCCAGGCGATCGATGCCCTCCGGCGGCCCCAACGGTTCGAACCCGGCCGGGCTGCGACGGAGCAGCGCGGCGTCGAAGGTACCCCCGCCCAGGTCGTACACCGCCACCACCTCGCCGAGCTCGATGTGCTCACTCTCGGCGTAGTAGATGGCGGCCGCCTCGGGCTCGCTGACCAGCATGATCGGCGGCAGCGTCAGCCCTTCCTCGGTGGCTGCGTCCTGCACCGCCGCGAGCAGTGACTGTCGTTTCTGACTTCCCCAGGTGGCGGGATGGGTCAACGCCAACCGATCAGGGGCGCCGCCTTCGCGCTCCAAGGTGGCCTGGTAGATGGCGATCAGTAGCCGGGCCATGAGCTGCTCGGCCAGCAGCTTGGTGCCGCCCAGATCGAACGGGGTGGGGTCCCCGAAGCGACGTTTGAACTCCCGGGCCACCCGGTCCGGTTCGGCCATGCCGCGCCGGTCTGCCGCCTCCCCCACGATGACCGCGCCGTCGGCTCGGAGCAGCACCACGGAGGGCAGCACCGCTGATCGGTTGCCCAACGGCACCATCCGGGCCCGACCATCGACGGCCACCGCGGCCGACGAGTACGCGGTGCCGAGATCGACCCCGAGTCGATAGCTCAATGCGCCTCTCCTCCCACCCCGGGAGGCTAGCGCCGCCGGGCCGGCACCGATCCCCTATGCAATGGGGGCTCTCAGGTAGGGGCAATCCCCGATCGTTCGCGGGCCCGGGCGCCGTACTCTCGAACCCGTGACCACCCTTCTCGAACTCGTCGAGACGCTCGCTCGTGACCCGCAGGCCAAAGCGGCGTACCAGGATGCGCCCGACACCTATCTCGCCAGCAATGGTTTCGGGGACCTCAGCCCCGCCGAGGTGAACGAAGCAGTCCTGCACGCCGCCGATGTGCTCCCCCCGCTGGTGTCAGCCCAGTTCGAACCCGAAGCCGGACTGGCCTCCGTGGCAAGCGCCGATCCCGCCGGTTTCGACCAGCCCCATACCAGCGAGTACGAGGAAGATCTTTTCGGCCTGGACCAGGATTCGCCGATCTTCGCTGACGGCGAACTGAACGACGCCCCCGACGAGCAGCCGGGACCCCACGGCGACCCCCAGGATCCGTTCCCGTCAGGCGCCGAACCCGCTGACCAGCACCCTGCCCTCAACGATGCTGTCGGAGCCGATGACCAGCCCGCCGACGCCGAGCCCGCTACCGAAGCGGATCCGGAGCTTCGTCAGCTGGTCAACGCCTCCGACCCCCACGACCTCGACGCCGAACCGGGGATCGCCGAGGCGGCGCCTGGGGAGCACGGGGGGGCCCTCTCCCAGCCCAGCGTTCCGAGCCTGGTCGCGGAGCAGCCCGAACCGGAGCCGGACACCGCGGAGTTCAACGATCCCTTCGACGGTGATGACCTCTCGAGCTCAACCACCCACCTGACGGACTCCGACCTCACCGACACCGACCTGTTCGAGCAGGTCAGCCCATTGAGCGGTGCAGAAGCTCAGCCGCTGGTGGATGGTGGGGACCGCGAACCGTTCGACGGGGTTGATCAGCCCGAGGATGACATCCTGGAGGACGTCGGGGACTTCGATCTCGAATAAGGCTCCGACGGCAGACGCCGATCGCCGCAAACCTGCACGCCGCCAACAAGGGTGGGATGGCCCGACGGAGCTCGTCGGGCCATCCCACCCTTTTCGACCGTGTCGTTTTCGAGACCGTCTCGTTCCCGTGGCCCGGCGGCGGCCTGTCCGAAATACAGTTAGAGGTGTCACGGAAACCCCCCCAATAGGGGCAATCCCCGATGGTGGGGGCCCCGGCCCGGCATACCGTGAGCTCAACGAACCCCGGCCGATGGTCCGGAACAACCCAAGAGGCGAAAGACATGAGAATCGACAGCGCAGTTTCGGCCATCGCAGATTTCCTCTGGGATGTGCTCACCACCGATCCCGAGGCCCGTGAGCGGTTCGAGGACGATCCCCAACAGGCGCTCGCTGCCGCCGGCATCGACAACGTCACCTCCGACGAGCTCGAGGCAGCCATCGACCGGCTCTCCTCTCGCCTGCCCGAGGGTGGACTGGACCGGGTCAACTCCTTGCGCAGCGCTTGCCTGCCGGACTTCGACACCCAGCCCCAGCTGTTGTCCCAGGTGACCCCGGCGTTCGTCCAGGCCCCCGCCGCACCGCAGATCATCACCAAGGTCGTCAACCAGACCAAGGTGATCCGGGAGCAGCCGGTGGTGAACAACAACGTCACCAACCAGCAGACCAACAACAACCAGACCACCAACCAGACCTTCATCAAAGAAGGCGACACGGTCTCCAACGTCGACAACCGCACCATCACGGAGATCAACGCCCGCGGTGACGTGGACTTCGACCAGGACATCACCAACACCACCACCGTGGCCGGTCGGGGCGGGGTGGCGGTGAACGGTGACCTCAACGACAGCGCCGTCAACACCGGCACAAACACCGGGGTGATCGCCGGGGACGACGCCAACCTCGAGGATTCCGTGGTCGGGGACGGCAACACCCAGGTCAACGACTCTGAGGTGGGCGCCTTCGCCAAGAACGGCGACGCCACCAACATCGAGGGTGAGAACGTCAACACCGGTTCGGGGGTGCTCAACGCGGTTGACACCGACGGCGGAGACGCACAGGTCGTCACCGGCAAGGGCAACGACACCACCGGCGACGTGGATGTCAACGCCTCCAACAGCGACGGACCCACCAACGTCACCGTGGGCGACAAGAACACCAGCGGCGCCCTGCAGGACGGCTCGACCAACGTCGACGATTCGCTGAACACCGACAACTCGGTGTCCGATTCGGCCAACACCAGCGCCGATGACAGCTTCAACCAGAGCGCCACCGAGAACAACACCACCTCCCAGAGCGCCGACGGCAGCTTCAACACGACCACTCAGGACAACGACAGCACCTCGTTCGATCTGCAGGCGGATCAGACCGACAACAGCTTCACCAGCGACAACGACACGCTGACCTCCAACAGCTCCTTCGACGGTACCGAGGTCGATGTGCTCGGCTCGGACAACGACGTCGACCTCGATTTCGACGACGTGATCTGACCCCCACCGGTCCGGCTCCGACCGGATGTCCAACCAAACCCGCTGCCCGCCGATTCGCCTCCGGCGGGCAGCGCGCTGTTCGGAATCGATCCACAACGGCACGAAGGACCCAAACGCGGTGTATCCCCTGCTCGCCTCGGCGCTCCTAAGCCGGCGTGAGCATGGCACCGGCACCGAAACGGGAGGTTCCAGGGCGACCGACCCCGGCCGGCGCATTACCCTTTGCAAGTCGCGGCACCCGTGTTGAGGATGTGTCCCCCGGTGCTCGTGTCCAGATCTGCGATGTCCCAAGAAAGGACGGTGAGGGGCGATGAGCCCGGGCGCCAATGTCGAAGCCCCGCCGAAGCGGGCCCGTGCGGTCAACGCCGTCAGCGCAGTGGAGGAGCTCCTCTCCAAGGCCGAACGAACCGACCTGGACCGCCGGATCAAGGCCGCCAAGGAACGCCTGGCCCAGACCGGCTGCAGCGTGCTGGTGGTCGGGGAGTTCAAGAAGGGCAAGTCCACACTCATCAACGCCCTGCTCAACGCCCCGGTGTGCCCCGTTGATGATGATGTGGCCACCGCCAAACCCATCGAGATCCGCCACACCCCCGAGCCCACCGCCGAGATCGTGTACCGGGTGGACGACCTCGGTGACACCAAGCCGCCCGTGATACGCACCATCCGCTTCGACGAGCTGCCGACCTACGCCAGCGAGCCCCCCACCGCCCCTGATGCCCATGAGGTGGCCTCGGTCCGGGTGGGCCTGCCCCGCCAGCTGTTGGGCACCGGGCTGATCATCGTGGACACCCCCGGCGTCGGGGGCCTGGGCTCCACCCACAGCGCCATCACCATCGGCGCGCTGCCCTCAGCGGACGCGGTGCTGTTCGTCACCGACGCCTCACAGGAGCTCACCGCTTCGGAGATGGAGTTCCTGCGCACCGCCCGGGCGTTGTGTCCGGCCACCGTCTGCGTGATGACCAAGATCGATTTCTATCCCCATTGGCGCAAGATCCTGGAGCTCAACCGGGGTCACCTGGAACGGGCCGGGATGAGCCCGGTCATGCTGCCGGTGTCCTCCCCGCTGCGCATGGCCGCCATCGACCGCAACGACAAGCAGCTCAACGCCGAGTCCGGCTTTGGGGAACTGGTGGCGGTGCTGCGCGACGAGTTGGCGGCACGGGCCGAGCGGGCCAGCCTCAACCGCCTGTCCTCGGAGCTGGCGGAGATGTTGGACCACCTCGAGAGCCAGCTGCGCACTGAGCTGGCCGTGCTCGATGACCCAGAGGAATCCGCCAAGCTGGTGCGGGGGCTGGAAACAGCCAAGGAGAAGGCCGACCGGCTGCGAGGTCAGGCATCACGGTGGCAGCAGACCCTGAACGACGGCAGCACCGATCTCAGCGGGGACATCGAGTTCGACCTGCGGGCCCGCTTCCGGGACCTGGTGCGTGACGCCGAGGAATCCCTCGAGAAGGTGGACCCGGCCAAGACCTGGGAAGAGTTCGAACCGTGGCTGTCCAAGCAGGCTTCGGGGGCCATCACCGCCAACTACACCCTGCTGCACGAGCGGGTCATGAGCCTGGCCCAACAAGTGGCTACCCACTTCGACACCGACCAGCAGGACATCGTGCAGCATCTCAGCATCGAGGACCTGACCACGGGGAACTTCGAGTTCGACCTCAAACCGGCGTTCAAGGTCGACCGGGTCAGCCCCATCAACAACGCCATGTCGGCCCTGCGGGGCACCACCGGCGGCATGATGATGCTCAGCATCTTTGCCGGCATGGCCGGGGTGGCGATCGCCGCTCCCGCGGTACTGGGGGTGGGCGCCATCATGGGCCGCAAGATGGCCAAGGATGAACGGGCCCGTCAGTTGCTCCAACGCCGCATGATGGCCAAACAGGCCGTGCGCAAATACACCGACGATCTGATCTTCGTGGCCGGCAAGGACTCCAGGGACACGCTTCGGCGGATCACCCGCCAGCTGCGGGACTACTTCCTGCAACGGGCCGAGGAGCTGACGGCGTCCACCTCGGAGTCGTTGGCCGCGGCCCAGCAGGCCATCCGATCCAGCGAACAGACCCGGGCCACCCGCAAGAAGGTGGTGGCCGCGCTGCTGGCACAGATCAGCTCTTCCAGGGCCGCGGTGGCCGCCATCGACCCGGGTACGTCATGACCGTGCCGGCCCACGAGCGTTCGGCGCTGCTGCAACACGTGCTGTCCCTGGTGATCGACGCGTCGGCGGCGTACCAGCACACCCCTCAGGCCAGGGTGCTGGACGAGGTCATGGCCCGCATCCACGAGCCGTTGCGGGTGGCCATCGCCGGCAAGGTCAAAGCCGGCAAGTCCACGCTGCTCAACGCCCTGGTCGGTGACGAGGTGGCCCCCACCGACGCCGGCGAGTGCACCCGTATCGTCACCTGGTACCGCCACGGCATCGCCAGTCGGGTGTGGCTCACCCCCCGGGGCGGCATCGCCGGGCAGATCCCCTTCACCCGCAGCGGTTCGGGGGCGTTGCAGGTGGAGCTGGGCAATTGGGAAGCCAACCAGATCGAGAGCCTGCAGGTGGAGTGGCCGGTGCCGCCGCTGGCCACCATGACCCTCATCGACACCCCCGGCATCGGCTCGTTGTCGAGCGACGTGTCAGCGTCTTCCATGGCCTTCCTGGCCCCCGACGACGAGCAGACCACCCCGTCGGATGCGGTGGTGTACCTGCTGCGGCACCTGCACGCCACCGATGTGTCGTTCCTGCATGCCTTCCACGAGGAGGAGTACGCCCAGCCGTCCCCGGTCAACTGCATCGCAGTGTTGTCGAGGGCCGATGAGGTGTCCGCCGGCCGGATCGACGCCATGACCTCCGCGGCACGCATCGCCGCCCGCTACGCCACCGATCATCGGTTACATCGGCTGGTGCAGACGGTGGTGCCGGTGGCCGGTCTGCTGGCCCAGGCCGGCACCAACCTCCAAGAGTTGGAGTTCCGCCGGTTGCGCATGATCAGTGCGGCGGAGCCCGAGGACCGCGACCGGCTGTTGCTGTCGGCGGACCGTTTCGTGATCGGTGACACGGCGGTGGCGTTGGCCCCCAACGAGCGACGGTTGCTGATTGAGCGGCTGGGGCTGTTCGGCATCCGCCTGGCGGTGGACCTGCTGGAGACCGGCCAGGCCCAGACCGCCTCGCAGCTGGCCAACCAGCTGGTGGGCCACAGCGGCATCACCCATCTCCGGGACGTGCTGTTGTCCCAGTTCGCTGACCGCCGCGACACCCTCAAGGCCCGTTCGGCGCTTCTGGCGGTGCAACGGCTGCTGCAGATGGCGCCGGTGGCCCGCTCCGGTGAGTTGGAAGCCAGGGTGGAACAGATCCGCTCCGGGGCCCACGAGTTCGCCGAGCTGCGGTTGCTGAACTCTTTGCGGGGCGGCGAGGTCGACTTCCGGCCCGATGAGGGTCTCGAGGTCGAGCGGCTGCTGGGTGGCAGCGGTGGCAGCATCCGGGCCCGTCTGGGCTTGGAGCAGGAGGCGCAGGAAGACGAGGTGCGCCGGGCGCTGTTCGTGTCCCTTGGCCGCTGGCGCCAACGGGCCGAGAACCCCGTGTCGTCTCTGGCTACTTCCGCCGCCAGCCGGGTACTGGTACGGACCTGTGAGGGCTTGTACGCCGGGCTGAGCACACCGGTGCGCTGAACGAGAAGGATCAAGGAATGTCTCAACTGGTGCGAGTGCAGAACTTCTGCGTGTCGATGGACGGGTTCGGCGCTGGTGAGGGGCAAAGCCTCGAACGACCGTTCGGACACGCCAACCCGGCCGACCTGGCCTCGTGGGCGTTCGCCACCGCAAGCTGGCCGAATCGAACTGAACCCGGTGGATCCCGGGGGCTCGACGACTACTTCACTCGCGATTTCGCGCGCAACATCGGTGCCGAGATCATGGGCCGCAACAAGTTCGGGCCCCAGCGTGGCCCGTGGGAGAACCTCGACTGGCAGGGTTGGTGGGGAGACACCCCGCCCTTCCACACCCCCGTGTTCGTCCTCACCCACCATCACCGACCCAGCTTCACGCTGGCCGACACAACATTCCATTTCCTCGATGCAACGCCCGCGGAGGCCTTACGGCATGCCAAGGACGGCGCTGAGGGAAAGGACGTCCGGGTTGGAGGCGGCGTCGCCACCGTTCTGCAGTTCCTCGAGGCCGATCTCATCGACACCATCCATGTCGCCGTGGCGCCCGTCAAGATCGGCCGAGGGGAGCGACTGTGGAGTTCACCGGAGGACCTGACAGACCGGTTCCACCTCGAGTCCGTGCCCAGCCCCAGCGGTGTGACGCACTTGCTTCTCTGGCGGCGCTGACCCAGCCTTGCCCGGTTCGTGCCCACTACCCAGCGCGGCCAAGGTCTGCTCGGCGAGTCGAGTGAGGGCCTCGATCGGTTGATGACACCCTTCCTCGGCGAGTCGGTGGAGCGTCTGCGCTTTCAGTGTGAGCTGTAGCTCGGCGCGCAGTTCGTCGAGAAGCCGTGTCATGTTGGCTGAACCGGCCAAGGAGCTGTGGCGGATAGCACCGTAGAGCCGTGCGGCAAGCTCGGGATGGGTGGGAATCATGATCGGGGCGGCGTAGACGAGCGACTGGCCCACCCACATCCAGCGGCCCCGCCGGCGCATGTTCTGCAACAAGTCGAGCATCAGCCGGGCTGCCTCGGCGGTGCGGCCGCTGCGGCGGTAGATCGTGGCGACGGTCCTCCCGCACAGCAGCTCCGGCAGCACCGCGCCAGCGGCCACCGCCGCTGAGAGACCACGTTCGGCAACCTCTAGCGCATCGCCATCGCCCACTGCGAAACGAGCTATTGCCTCCTGCGCCAATGCGTACGCCTCCGCGTTGGGATTCTGGCAACGCCCAGCCAGCACGCGCGCCTGGCGGGCCCGCTGCAGGGCCAGGGGGTAGTTGCGACTCATCGTTGCGAACGTCGCCTGGTTCGCGGTGAACATCGCTTCGAGCGTGAGGCGACCGTCGTCGCGGCTGCGTTGCAGCATCCGATCCCAATAGACCCCGGCGAGGGGAAGCTCGGACGGGCCGAGGAAGGCGAGGGCGGCACCCACGGCGAACTCGGCGAAGTAGTCGATGTTGGCCTCACCGGGCGCCTCCGCGGCGATGGCAGCCAGGCCGAGATCGCGTGCCGTCTGCAGCTCCCCACGATTCCATGCGGCGATGGCCCGCCCTGCGAGGATGCTCGGGCACAACTCACTGTCGGCGGCGCCGGCTAGCGCGCCGACCGTGTCGATCCACACAAACGGCTCGGCTGCGTCGTGCCAATGCGCCGCGCTCAGCAGTTGTGTGGCGATCGTGGCAGCGGCGGTGAGGTCGTTGTTGGCGAGCGCCCAGGAGAACGCGGCGCGGATGTTTGCCCAGTCGGCCTGCAGGCGGGCCCACCAGGCCAGCTGGTCAGCACCGAACAGCCCGTCGTGGCCCGCGACGACTAAATCCACGAAGAAACGGAGATGGGCCTGGCGGAACCGGGTCGGGTCGTCGCTGGCTTGGAGTCGTTCCCCGCCGAACTGGCGCAGGGTCTCCAACGACACGTAACGCCCGCCCGGCCCGATGCCGACCATCGATTTATCCGCGAGCGACGCGACGATCTCGTCGACCTCGATGTCGTCGAGTTCCTCGTCGGCGCACACGAACTCTGCCGCTTGCAACGTGAAACCACCCACGAACACCGACAAACGGTCGAACAGCCGGCGTTCGTTGTCGCTGAGCAGGTCGTAGCTCCACGCGACCGTTGCGCGTAGGGTCTGATGGCGTTCGGTGGCACGGCGTTGACCGCGCAACAACCGGAACCGTTCGTCGAGCCGGCGGGTGAGATCCGCGAGTGGCATCGTGCGCGCACGGGCCGCGGCCAACTCGATGGCCAACGGCACACCATCGAGACGCTCGCACAACACGGCGACGGTCGCCTCGTCGGCGTCGCTGATCTCGAACCCACCAACATGTTCCGCGATACGAAGCCGGAACAACGCCACCGCGGCCGGCGCGTCAAGCGGTTTCACCGCGACCAGCCGTTCACCACGGCAGCCGATGCCCTCGCGAGATGTCGCCAAGACCCGCACCTGCGGGCAGGATGCCAGCAACTGCGCCAGCAGATCACCAACCGCGTCGAGCAAGTGCTCGCAATTATCCAACAACAACAGGCAGTGCTGGTGCGCCAGGGCGCTCACCACCAGTTCCTGTTGAGACATGGCGTTCTGCGGGCGTAACCGCAGCGTCTCTGCCACGGCCTGCGCAACGTCTTTGCCGTCGAGCACCGACGCCAACTCGCACACCCACACACCATCCCCGAACGTCGCGGCCACCACATGACCCGCAGCAAGAGCCAGGCTCGTCTTGCCGACCCCGCCAACCCCGGTCAACGTCACCAGCGCGTTGGCCTGCACCAGCGACACCACCGCCGCCGTCTCCTCAGCCCGCCCCACGAGCCCCTCAGACGGGGTGACACCCAAGTTCCCCGGCGCACTGGACGAAACGAAAGCGCTCGCCACGCGCGGCGCGCCAGGCCAATCGCGACTGTCTGAATCGTGCGAGTGCGCCGCCAGGTCTAAGTTGGTGGGTGTGGTTCCGACCTCCGGGCTCGCCGCACCCGACGGCGCAGTTGGTGAAACCCAATCGAGTTGCGGGCTTTGCTGGAGAATGTCGGATTCGAGGCGGCGCAACTCGACACTGGGCTCGAGGCCCAGTTCCTCTCCGAGTTGACGGCGTAGACGCTGATACGCCCCAAGCGCTTCTGCCTGACGGCCGCTTCGATACAGGCACACCATCAGCTGAGCCCACAGACGCTCGCGCAGCGGGTACTCGCTCAGCACCGTCTCGAGCTCGCCGATGATCTCGCGGTGATGGCCGAGCGCCATTCCAGCATCCGCCCGGTGTTCAATGGTAAGCGTGTGCAACTCCTGCAACCGCTGCGCGGCAGGCTGGATCGCCGCTTCAAGGGCCAAATCCCCGAAGGCGCGACCCCGCCACAACGCCAAACCGGCGCTCAACAACCCGATCGCGTCCGCGGGCCTTCCTTCGTTCAGTGCCGCCCGACCGGCGCGGTGCAGCCGCCCGAACTGCGCCGCATCGAACAGGTCCGCTGGCACAACCAGCCGGTAGCCGCCCTCCGCCCGCAACAGGACCCGTGGCCTGGCAGGAATGGTGCCCGGTGTTTCAAGGACCTTGCGCAGTGCGCTGACATAGGACCGGACCACGCCCAACGCGGTGGTCGGTGCACGGCCTGACCACAATCCCTCCACGAGCGAGTCGACACTCACAACATCATTCGCATGTGATAGCAGCACCGCAAGCATCAGCCGCTGCTTTGCACTCGACACCACTAGCGGGTGCCCGTCCCCGACCACCTCCAATGGTCCCAGAACTCGGAAGTCCAGCGCCATCAACACCCCCAACGATCAGGGAGGGAAGTTTACCCCGGCGGCGCCACCCCAAGAGCCGCGCCAACTCCAGTCGCCGGACCACACGAATCGGCCGAAGCGGTGATCGTGCCCCTCCACCCTTCGTCATCGAAGGGCAGCAAGGGAGGGTCAATACCTTCCAAGTCATACCGGGCACCGTGTCGATATTGGACGAAGTCTCGCGGTAACTGGAGAACGAGGTCGGTCTCGGCGGCAGTGTTAGGGGTGAGCTGGTCAGCATCGGCGGGCTGGGGTCGGGCACTTTGAATCAGCGCTGCCACGCCGAACATGGCGGCCGCCACCGCCATCACGGCGGCGATGCCGAGCCCGACCAGTCGACGGTCGTTGCTACCCGTATCGAGCGAGGCCACCAACACCGATTCGCCGCCCTCGCAGGGCGACGGTGCCCGGCGTCGATCTGGCAGCACTGACCATTGGTCAGGGTCCGCCGCGCGCCCTCGTCGTGCAGATGGCATGCGCGGCGGACAAGGCCCACGCTCGGGCGTTGTCGGATTTTTGATAAGGGCGCGACCCCGAATAGCTCGGTGCGTGAGAGGATTTGCCGATGTGGGCGAGGGAGGGTGAACAGGTCGGGCGCAGATGCCGCCATCGGCGCCCGGTCACCAACCCGCCTTCGTCGGCGGCCTCCGCGGTGCTCGCGTGCCTGTTGTGCGCCGGCACGCTCGTCGCCTGCAGCGCCGCGCGCTCGCCTCGTTCCGGACCAATCGACCAGGTGGTGAGCGCCACGGACGTGGCCGCCGGGGACGTCGCAGGCCAGGCTGACCGCTTCAGCGCAGACCCGACGTCTGACCATGCCGTCGCCTTCGTGCACGCCGCTCGAGCGGCCGAGGACCCCCGCTACGGAGCACACCTGCTCGACCTTGTGCGAATCGGCTACTCCAGCGCGGCCGCTGAGCTCGCCCTCGAGGGGCTAGCCGAGCTCAGCGGGATTCCGCGCACCCATCGACGCAACGATGAGTACCTCACCTACGGACGGTGGGTGCTCGAGCAAGCTCCCGAGCCACCAGCCGGGTATGCAGCGTTCAAGGCCGCGTTGTACCGGCAGATGGACGACGAGTTCGTGCCGTTGCTGCTGGCCACGACCGATCTGCGGACGCTCGCCGGCCTCCAGTGGGGCGGGGTGGGAGTCGGTGCAATCAGGGAGCTCAACACGCCGTCGCGCCTGCCGATGAAGCAGGTGCCGTGGTCCCAACCCGACGAAGCGGTGTTCGGCGTGGTCGGCACCGACGGCTCCGCATTGGCCTACCCCGAGCGAATCGTGGCTCGCCACGAGTTGGCCAACGACGAACTGGCCGGCGTTCCCGTATCGGTGAGCTTTTGCACGCTGTGCCGCTCGGCCCGGGTGTTCGACCGCCGCGTCGAGGGGCGCACCCTCACGTTCCGCACGTCGGGTCTGCTGCTGTATTCGAACAAGGTGATGGTCGACAACGAGACCTCCTCGCTGTGGCAACAGCTCTCCGGGCGCGCAATCGGCGGACCGCTCACCGGACACCAGCTGAGCGAACTTCCGATCGAGACCACCACGTGGTCGGACTGGCAGCGACGCCATCCAGACAGCGAGGCGATCGACAAGCCGGCGCCCACCGTGCTCGACCCCGAGACCGGCACGCTCGTCGGCTACGACTACATCCCCGACGGGGCGCTCGCGCCCTACTTCGCCTCGGCCGAGCTGTGGTACCCGGTGCTGGCCACCCCCCGGTTTTCCCTCTCAAGGAACCGGTCGCCACCCTGGCCCTCAACGGTGCATACCTTGCGGTATCGATCGCGATGATAGCGAAAACCGGCCCGGTGGAGATCGACGTCGGTGGGCGCCGGCTGATCGCCGAGGCGGCTCCACGCGGTGTCCGATTCACCGACGCCGCCACTGGCGAGGACCTGGCATCCGGGCAGTCGTTCTGGTTCGCCTGGTACGGGCAGCATCCCGATACGGCGTGGTGGCCGCGTGAGCGGTGAGGCCCCGCGAGCCCATCGGGCCCGCCGCCGCGACCATGGTGCGCGAGGTCGGCGAGCGAGGTTCGTGGCCTTGTCCTTGGCGGTTCTCGTTGTTGTGATCGGGTGTTCGGTCGACACGAAGCTCGATTCGCCGACCGGCGCGAAGACCGATTCATTGGCCGGGTACGACTATCCAGCTGCTCCCGCAACCGACGAGCGTGCGCAGGGGCCCGAGGTCGCCCCGGCGTGGCGGGCGGTGGTTGCCTCGCTGAGCGCCGGATTCAGCGACATCGACCAGACGGGCGGTTATCTGAATCTCCAGGAGCTCAACCGACTCATGGCCGGCGGCGACGCACGGCTGGCGTGGCTGCTGTCCGACCTGCTCCGCTTCGCAGCGCCTGGTCGAGACACCGACGCGCTCAGCGCCGCCTTCGAAAACGTGACCGGGGTTGATCCAAACCGTGACCCGACGTTCGCCGACAACCCGTGGAGCAGCATCACCAACCACCTCATCGCCTGGGACCTACCGGCGCCGCCCAGCTACCGCGATCTCAAGGCCGAGCTGTACCTCCTCGTGGAGCCGGGCTGGGAACCCTTCTTCGCCGATCCCGCATCGGCAATCGACTGGCGTCTGGTGTCCTGGGGTGGGGTCCAAATCGACGATCGCCCCTTCGGCGACCCGGAGCGTTGTGACCGCGGCTGCATCCCTGCGCTCGACGACCCGACCACGACCCCAGCCGAGGACGGCGCCTGGTACCCCGACGAGGCGATCGTGTTCGGCGTGGTGGAAGGCAACGAAGCGGTGGCGCTGCCCCGCAATGTCATGGAGGTTCACGAGCTGGTCAACATGACCCTCGGCGGTCGACGCCTCGGCATCCCCTACTGCACGCTGTGCGGTTCTGCGCAGGCGTATTACACCGACCGGGTGCCCGATGACGGCGGGCACACGGTGCTGCGTACTTCGGGACTGCTGTCCCGATCCAACAAGATCATGTACGACCTGCGCACCCACTCGGTGTTCGACACGTTCACCGGCCAAGCGATGTCGGGCGCATGGCATCGTGGCGGGTTCGCCCTCGAGCAAACCACGGTGGTGGTGAGCACCTGGGGCGAATGGCGCGCCCAACACCCCCACACCCGCATCGTTGCTCGGGACGGCGGCATCGGCCGCGAGTACCCGCTCGACCCCCTCCGAGGGCGCGACGAGAACGGCCCCATCTTTCCGATCGGGCTCGTCGACCCCCGCCTTCCTGTGCACGCGCAGGTCGTCGGAGTGATCACTACGGACGGCACAGCCCTTGCGTTCCCGGTGGACGCCGCCCGGGCCGCGTATGCACAGGAAAGGGTGGTCGCACTGGCAGGGGTCGAGCTGGTAGCGGACGGTGGGGGGTTCCGTGCTCGCCGCGACGGAGTCGAGCTCCCCGCCCACCAGGCGTTCTGGTTCGCCTGGAGCCAGTTCCACCCGGGCACCGCCATCTGGGCTCACATCCAGCGCAACTGATCTCGTGCCGACCCCACACATCGACCAACCCGGGTCGCCGACTTGACGCTCGCGTTGCGGGTCGGTGAGATCGGTGAGATCGGTGACGAACGCTTACTTCCACGAGGTGTCGTCTCCTACCCGAGGGCGAGTCGGGCCGGGGAAGCCCGTTCGGCGAAGCAGCCAATGACGATGTCGTAGGTTCGCACGTGAAAACCTAGAGGAGGACACGGCATGAGGACGCGTAGGCTCGGTCAGGGGTTCGAGGTGTCGGCGGTGTCGTTGGGCGCCATGGGATACGGCAAGTCGCGCGAGATCGAAGACCGTTCGCAGATGATCGATCTGCTCCGTGCTGCGGTCGATCGCGGGATGGACTTCTTCGACACGGCGGAGTCCTACGGGCCGTGGACGAACGAAGAGATGGTTGGCGAAACGTTCGCCGGCATCCGTGACCGCGTCAAGATCGCGACGAAATTCGGTTGGGGTGCCAGTACGGCCCGACCTCGAGACCTGCTCGCGGGCCTACCTGGGAACGACCCCGAAAGCCGACCCATCTCACACCATCACGAATCAAAGTGGACTTCGCCTACTGCGCGCATCTATCGGAACGCCAGCCCATCCACCGAAATCCGACAAACCCGGCCCAGGACGACCCAAAGGCACCCCGCGGCCCCCACGAAACCCGCTACCCAGCAGTCCACAAAGCCCAACACCACCCCACAGGTTTAACCGCAAGCTGAGGACGGACTCGTCCATCCGGCCCGGCGAGCGACACGGCGCACTCCGTTCGCGGGGACGACGATCGGGGATGAAGCGGCGACCAGCCTGAATCAGCAGCCAGCAACACTGCCGCCCAATACATTGATTGCCGACCCGACATCTTGGCATTCGGCCGAAACCTCACCATCTCTTCGACAACGATGACGCGCATCTCGCTCGGGAGCATTGTCGCAAGGGACACTTTCGTCACCGCGATATATGAAGTGTTGTTCTTCGGTTGTGGAGTCGGCCGTGCTCTGATGGAAAAGGTGCCGTTTCGTGTCCGGTCCGCCGCCAGGGTGGGGAAAGGTTATGCCATGTCGGCGGGTATCATCGCAGCATTGAAACATCTGATTGTGGAGATACGTTCGCATGGGTGTGATGCCGGCGAGTTGAGCGAATTGCAGCAGATCGCCAACCTTGGGTGCCAGGTGGTGCGTGAGGGGTGTTGATGGCGCAACGGTCCGGGCAGTGGGCTGTTGAGGGGTTCACGTCTCCGGAGATGTGGGTGGCGTCCCACACCGGGCTGGCTCCGAGCCGGGCCAAGGCGGTGGTGCGCGAGCAACGGTGGGCTCGACGGCACGGCACCTCTCAAGCACTGGCGTTGCGATCCAAGATAGTGCTGGCCTGCGCGGAGCAACGATCCAATCTGGACATCAGCGTAGATCTGGGTTGCAGTAAGGCGACGGTCTCGAAATGGCGGCTGCGGTTCGGGCAGCGAGGACTGGGCGGGCTGGTTGATTGGCCACGTTCTGGTGCCTCACGGGCCATCACCGATAACATGGTCGAAGCGGTCATAGTTGACGCGTTGGAGACCACCCCGGTGAAGACACCCACTGGTCCACACGCGGGATGGCCGCCAAGCACGGCATCTCACGCGAGACGGTAGGGCGGATCTGGCGGGCGTTCGGGCTCAGGCCCCATGTGATGGACGAGTTCAAGATCTCACCCGATCCGCTCCTGGTCGAGAAGATCCGCGACATCGTCGGGCTCTACCTCTCACCGCCACTGAACGCGGCCTGTTTCGCGGTCGACGAGAAAGCGCAGATCCAAGCGTTGAACCGCACCGCCCCGATCCTGGCGACCACCCCGCAGCGCTGGTCCCATGACGACGCCCGCAACGGCACCCTGGACCTGTTCGCCGCCCTAGACCTGGCCACAGGCCATGTCGTCTCCTCGGTTGATCTTGTTCAGGAATTTGATGAACGGGCGGTACCCGCCGAACTGCAAGTACACCTCGCGTTAGAGAATCTTTCCACCCACAAGACACCAGCCGTGCACAAGTGGTTGCTCCGCCACCCCCGTTTCCAACTGCACTTCACCCCGACCTACGGGTCATGGATGAACCTCGTCGAACGCTGGTTCAGCGCGCTCATCACGAAGAAACTACAACGCTCCCGGTACTGCACCCAAATAAACCCCAGCTCATGAAGACCACGAACATCTGTGTCAGGACACTAGGCGCTCTTCAGGATTGCTCCGGTGACGAAACACAACACTGGGTGTGCGGTGCTCAACGCCAAGAGTCACGAGTTCGGAGTCGACCCGTCCACCGGCCTTCGCAGCGGTCGCTCGCAGCTCGGGGGCGTCGACTCGTTCCAACCTGGCACGGCCGGAAACCACGCATGGTGGGACCACGACGAGCACCCTCGCCCAAACTGCACCAGGTCTCGCTCGGTCAAGTCCATTGCGTAACGCAACGATGCAGGCCGCAACGTTGAGCCGGTTTCGCGGGCCGCGAGACTTGGGGCAGTTTGGCCCGTCGACGCCTTCGCCGGGTACACGCCCACCACTCCTCGTGAGATTGGCCAGGCGACCGGAGTTTCGTCACCGGAGAAAGGCAAACTCGACCAAAGCCAGAAACCCATCTTCCGCAGACCCGACAGCACCGTCCACACCCACCAACCCCAACACCCACGACCCTTGCCAGAACCGCCGCCCCACCAACGATGCTGACCCCCACCGACCACAGTCCTGCACCACAAGCCGACGCCCACAGTCCGTCGACGCCAGACCGGGCCCGCCCTCAGCCGGTGGTTGGTTGGCGCCGCTCGACGCGCGAACACACAGCCTCGACCCGCCACGCCGACCTGGTAGCCAACAACAGCCGTCATCGTCGAAAGCGGGCCAACGAACCCGACTGGGCTGGCCCCGGCCCCGCCAGCCTCAGGACGCAGCTCTGACTCGAGGATTCCCCGAGCGCGGCGATTCACTGGCGACTCGAAGGAATGAGCAACGCGGGTCGCGGCGGCGGGACCAGGCCGGCTACACCTGCGTGGCCAGATCCTCGCGGAGGGCGGCGAGGAACTCGGCCCGGTTGGTGGCGCCCAGCTTCTGGCGGATGTGGGCCACGTGATGCTCGACCGTCTTGGGCGAGATGTACAGCGTGGCCCCGATCGCCTTGTGGGTGAGGCCGTTCAGCACCAGCCGGGCCACCTCCACCTCCCGATCTGACAACCCGGCCGGGGTCACTGCGCCGTCGTCCCGGCCGGCGCTGGCCGCGGGCGCGGCGTTGGCAGCGCTGGACTGTCCGCCGCCACGCAGGCTTCGGGCCTGCCCCAGCAACGACTTGGCCAACACCGCGTCATCCACCCTGATGGCGGCCTGACCGGCCAACTGCGCCGCCTCCCAGACGAAGCCGGCCACTTGGAGCTGTCGCACGGCGTGATCGATGCGGGCGGCATCAGGCACCGCGGTGAGCACCTCGACCCACACCTCGGCGGCGTCGGCCAGCACCGAGATGCCGGGGAGCACGGCCGCGATCTCGACGAGCGCCCTGACCGGCTCCCGCAGGGCCTCGAAACCCGGCCCGGAAACCTCGGGACCATCGACCGTTCCCGGATCGACGCCGGCGTCACGACCGGGATCAGCGACCCCAGCGGGCCCGGCGGCGGTCACGGCTGATCCGCGGGTACCCACACCTGAGGCAATGGCCACCTCCAGCCGGGCCCAATGCCAGCGAGCGGACCAGGCCGGCGGGGATCCGAGCCGGGCGAGAAAAGAGGCGATGGCCTCATCGAACTCGTCGGCCACCGTGGGCGGGGCGAAACGGCGGGCCAACACCAGCAACTCGGTGACCGCATCGAGGTTCAGCAGATCCACTTCCAGCGCTGACAGCAGTCGGGTCAGTTGACGCGCCACCGCCGCCGCAGCCGCCACGTCCCCACTTCGGCGGGCAATCGCCGCCCGTACCGCCAAGGCCACAGCGTCGAGCTCGTCAACCTCCTCCGCCGAGCCGCCGAAGCCGAGGGCGTCGGAGCCCTCGGGGCCGACGGCCGCGGTCCCCGACCCCATCGTTCGGGCCGCCCGGGCAGCGGCCGCCGCGTGGAAGCCACCGAGATCGCTGCCACCACCCGCGCCAGGACCAGAAACCGAACCCGCCTCAGCGGACCCGTCGGTCTGAGCGCTGCTCACCCGCACCGTGTCCCCGCAGCGCAACACCGACCAGCGGGTCAGCGCCTGCCGCCGGGACCCGCCGCGCGCCACTCCCCCGACACCGGCACCGGCACCGCCCACACCGATGCCACTGCCACCGATGCCGCTGCCACCGATCCCGCCAACACCGATGCCACCGATCCCGCCAACACCGATGCCACCGATCCCACCGCCACCGATGCCTCCGATGCCACCGGACCCGCCAACACCGATCCCACCAAGGCCGCCACCGATCCCACCAACACCCGCACCGACACCACCAACGCCGAGACCGCCGATCCCACTCGCACCGGCCCCAGCCCCGCCAACACCGGGCCCACCGGCACCGGCCCCGCCCGCACCACTCCCGCCGGCACCGACACCGCCGCCTGATCCCGAACCGGCCGGGCGTCCGCTACGCCCTGCCGCGCCGCCGGACCCCGACCCGGCTTCCCTTCCGGCCTGCGCTGACTGACGGGGTTCACCGTGCAATGCCAACCGGGCGCCCTCGGGCTCGCCCAGCGCCAGCGACGTCACCGCGATCAGCTCCGCCGGGCCCAACGCGGCCACCGTGGGCGGGCGTAGCAGGGACTGGGCGCTGATCAGTGACCGACCGGCCCGGCGAGCCTCCAGCAGCTGGGCCCGATCACGGCCCAGTCCGGACCGGGTGATCAGCACCGCCTCCCGCAACTGCGCCACGACCGGCGTCAACGGCGACGGCTGATCAACCTCGCCGAGCAGCGCCTCGAACTGGTCACGGCGGCCGGCGACCAACAGTGCCGCGAGCGCCTGCCAGCGCCACCACATGTCCGACACCCCGTGATGGCCGCTCACCCGGGCCGACCAGTGGGCGACGTCCACCCAACGGGAACGTCGGGAGCTGGCCAGGGCCACCGCGGCGGTGGCGTGGGGCTCGTCCTCGTCCCGACCCAGGACATAGTTCGCCAGCTCGAAGCCGGCCGCCACCTCTCCTTGGAGCACCAATGCCTCAGCCTGGGCCCCCCGCCCGGCCAACGCCAACGGGCTGCGGACGGCGGTTGTGCAGGCTGCCCGGTCGAACCATTCCGCCGCGGCGCGGGGGTCCGACCCCAACACCTCGAAACCGGCCTCCAGGAATGATTGGGCCGCTTCCTCCGTCGCCGCCCGACCGGCCCACGCGTGCTCTGCCCGTACCAATGGGGAAACACCCCGCCGAGCCAGCAGGGCTGCGGTGGCCTGGTGCCCGGCGGCCAACTCGGCAGGGCTGAGCGAGGACATGGCGGCGGCGCACACCAACGGGGCCATGCCATCGGGCCCGGCCAGACCAGCGGCCTGCAACGCCGCCCAGCCGGCGCCGGCAGCCACCGCGATCTCCGTCAACGCTTGGGCGTCACCGCCGGCGATCACCGCCGCCAGCACGGGACGGTGCGGGGCGGCCAACGCCGCCAACTCGGCAGAGACCCGCTGCCGGGCCGGGGCCAGCTCCGGACCGTCCAACGTCGGCGGGTGGCCATTGAAACGTCCCCGGGTCACCATCCCCGCTTGAACCAGCGCTCCCAGCACCGCCTGCACCAGCCACGGCCGCCCGTGGGTCTGGGCCGCGACCCACTCCAACAAGGCCCGATCCGGCAGGGCGCCGAGCGAGGCGGCCACGCCACCGGCCAATTCGTCCTCGCTCAGCGGCCCCAGGGTCACCAACAGGTCCGCTCGCCCGGCGCGCTGAGCCACCACACCCAGCGCTGCCGTGACCTCGTCGCCGATCAGGGGCTCGACCCAGCTGACCAGCAGCACCATGGGAGCATCACCAGCTGCAGGTCCCCCGCTCAACGCCCGGGCCAACGCCGACAACGATGCCGGGTCCAACCGATGGGCGTCATCGACGACCTGGCAGCTGGCACCACCGCGGTGCACGGCGGCACGCACCGCGGCCAGGACACCGCTGCGGCCGCTTCCCATGGCCCCCGTCACGGCCACCACCATCGGGCCGTCCGAGCCCGGATCGCCCGCTCCATCGCCCGGCTGCGCAGGGTTAGTCGAACTAGCCGAGCTAGAAGGGACAGCAGGTCTGGCTGGGTTTTGGGCGGCACCGTGGGCTCGCAAGCGGTTGGCCACACGATCAGCCAACGCCGATGCCGCGGCACGTTCCGGCGGGGAGCTCACGGCCGAATCCTACGAGCTGCCCAGGGCAACGTTGTCCGGTCCCTCGGGACCCGTCAAGACTGCGGGTCCTGACCCATCCCCCGGGCTCGACCCATCGAGGGGGCCCGAGCTGCCGGGTAGACCGCTCAACAGCACCCGGGGCCCGCCGACATGACCGCTGTAGCGCGACGGGGCGCTGGTCCAACGGCGCTGGTGCCACTGGCGGTCCCGGGCGTGGGCGTGGAAGTGCGTCGGGATCTGCCGCATGGTGCGATCAATGTGAAACGGCACGGCGTCGAAGCGGTGGGTCGCGGCGGCATCCAACGCGGCCATCATGTGGGCCACCACCGGCTCGGGAGCGTCCGTTCCGTGGGATTTCCACACCACCATTGGACAATCGCAGACCTCGCAGTCCGCCACCCAGCACACGTCATCTTCGTGATACCAGTGGGTGAACCGCGCCGCCTCGCACAGCTCGCATCCCTCGACCACGCCACCATCCTCAGCCACCTCAGCCACCTCAGCCACCTCAGCCACCTCAGCCACGATCCATACCATCTCGCACGGTACGGACAGCGGCGGCGACCTCGGCCACCGAGGCCCCATCGAGACGCAGCCGCATCAACGCCGAGGCCATGATCACACCGTCGGCCACGGTGCAGGCTTCCACAGCCTGGGCCACGTTGGAGATCCCGATACCGACCAGTACGGGGCGGTCGGTGACGGCTTTGAGTCGCTGCGCCATGCCGACCGCGGTATCTGCCAACCGCGCCCGTTCCCCGGTGATCCCCAACAACGACACCGCATACACGAACCCGCGGGACCGCTCGCAGATACGCGGCAGCCGCTCATCGGGTGCGGTGGGGGCGGCCAACAACACCGTGGCCACCCCACATTGGTCAGCTGCGCCCGCCCACGGACCGACCTCTTCCAGGGGAAGGTCGGGCAGGATGGCGCCGGACACCCCGGCCTCGGCCAACTCGGCTGCGAAACGGTCGTGCCCGGCCCGGAAGGCCAGGTTGTAATAGGTCATCACCACCAGCGGGATGCCGATGTCCTCGCTGACCCCGCGCAGCTCAGCCAGCACCGAAAACGGCGTGGTGCCCCGGCCCAGCGCGAGGTCCGAGGCCGCCTGGATGGTGGGACCGTCCATGACCGGATCCGAGAACGGGATGCCCACCTCAATGGCATCGGCCCCGGCATCGGCGAAGGCCCGCACCAGATCCACCCACTCGGCGTCGAGCCCGCCGGACACGTAGGGCACGAAAAGCTTGCGCCCCTTGGCCCGGCGGTCCCGCAGATGTGCTTCGAGATCGATCACGACCCACCGCCCACAGCGGGCTGTGCCCCTGAGCCCGCTGGCCCCGCCGCCGCCGCCCGACTGTCGAGAATGGCCTGCACCTGGGCCACGTCCTTGTCGCCGCGTCCTGACATGTTGAGCACCACCGTTTGACCGGCCAACGCGGCCCGTTCCCGGCTGACCCAGGCCAGGGCGTGGGCGGACTCCAGGGCGGCGATGATGCCCTCGGTCCGGGCCAGCAGCTGGAACGCGTCGAGGACCTCATCGTCAGTGACGGGGAAATACTCAGCCCGGCCGATGTCCGCCAGGTGCGAATGCTCCGGTCCAACGCCCGGATAATCGAGCCCCGCTGAGATGGACTCAGCCTCCTGGACCTGGCCGAACTCGTCCTGCATGAGGTAGCTCAACATGCCGTGCACCACCCCGGGCACACCCCGGCCCACCGCTGCCCCGCCGGCCGGTTCCACCCCCACCAGCCGCACGGCCGGCAGCTCAGCGAAACCGGAGAACAACCCGGCAGCGTTTGACCCGCCCCCCACGCAGGCCACAACCACGTCGGGATCCCCGCCGGTGAGCGCCCGGCACTGCTCCCGGGCCTCGTCACCGATGACCCGGTGGAACTCCCGCACCATCCAGGGATAGGGATGCGGCCCCATCACCGAACCCAGCAGGTAATGGGTGTCCGCGATGTCCGAAACCCAGGCCCGCATGGCCTCGTTGACGGCGTCTTTCAGGGTGCGGGACCCACTGCTGGCCGGGCGCACCTCGGCACCGAGCAACCGCATGCGGAACACGTTGAGCGCCTGGCGGGCCATGTCCACCTCGCCCATGTAGACCACGCAGCCCAGACCCAACAACGCCGCCGCGGTGGCGCTGGCCACCCCGTGCTGACCGGCCCCGGTCTCCGCTATCAGCTTGGTCTTGCCCATGCGTTTGGCCAACAGCGCCTGGCCCAGCACGTTGTTGATCTTGTGGCTGCCGGTGTGGTTGAGGTCCTCCCGCTTGAACAGCAGACGCAAACCGAGCTCCGGACCCAGCCGATGACACTCCGACAGCAGCGAGGGCCGGTTGGCGTAGGTCCGCAGCAGCGTGTCGAGCTCGTCACGGAAGCCGGGATCGGCCCACGCTTCCACGAACGCCGCCTCAAGCTCCTGGCACGCCGGGACCAGGGTCTCGGGCACGAACCGACCACCGAATCGCCCGAAACGACCGTCGGGTGAAGGCTGGCCCATCACCGCCTGTGCAGCTGGGGCGGGCGTGGTGTCTGCAGGATTGTTGGCGGTCACGCGGTCACCATGGAGCGGAGTCTCGCCGCTGGAGCAGGGACGCGGGAAGTCTGATTCCGCGCCGCTGAGGGCGCCCTGACCACGGCCACGGTCACTCTCGCTGCCAGTCGAAGGGAGCAGACCCGAGGCCCGGCGCCCTGACCCCTGCCTCAGGCGCAGGTCCCCACCCCGATTCACCGTGGAAGGCGCCGAGCTCCACGGTGCGCTCACGGCCCGCCGGGAAGTCGCGGCGCTCGGGGAAGTCGTGGTCGGGCTCGTGGGGGGCGGCGGCCTTGGCGGCGGCGATGAACCGGCTGACCTTCAGGGCGTCCTTGCGCCCGGGAGCGGATTCGACCCCGGTGGACACGTCCACCCCCCACGGCTGCACCTGGTGGATGGCCTCGGCCACGTTGTCAGGCGTGAGACCGCCGGCCAGCAACAGCCGCCGGTTCGACGGTGCCCGCTCGGCCAGGGACCAGTCGAACACCTCGCCGCTGCCGGGGGTGGGCGAATCGATCAGGGCGATGTCGGCGTGGTAGTCGTCGAAACGGTCCAGGTCAGGGTCACCGGCGGCGAAACCCTTGATCAGCAGGCCCACCCGGCTGCGCACCCACTGACAGTCCACAGGGCTTTCGTGACCGTGCAGCTGGGCCGCACGCAACCCGGCGAACTGGCAGATCTCCACCACCCGGCTGGGGGCCTCATTGCGGAACACCCCGACCGTCAGCACCTCGGGTGGGAGGCGGCGAGCGATGTCCCGGGCGATGGCCGCCGCCAGCTGCCGGGGCGAGGGGCAAACACGAAACCCACCGCGTCAGCCCCTTGGGCCACGGCCAGCAGGGCATCCTCTTCGCTGGTCAGACCACAGATCTTGACGAACATCGCCCGATCAAGCTAGCCGCGGTGACCAACCCCGACGGGCCCGGTCACCGACACCCTCAGGGCAGCAGGTCCGCAACGGCTCGCGCCGGATCGGCCGAGCGGACCAGGGACTCGCCCACCAGCACCGCCTGGTAGCCGGCGTCGCGGCAGAGCTGCACGCGTCCTGACGGCCGGTGATGCCGGATTCGGCCACCTTGATCACGCCCTCGGGGATCAGCCCGGCCATTCGCACCGCCCGCTCGGTGTCGACCTCGAAGCTGATCAGGTCCCGCTGATTGACCCCAACCAGCGTGGCGCCCACCGCCAGGGCCCGGTCCAACTCGTTCTCGTCGTGGATCTCCACCAGCACGTCGAGACCCACCCCCAACGCGGCGGTGTGAAACCGGCGCAACTCTTCGTCGCTCAGGGCAGCCACGATCAGCAGCAGGCAGTCCGCGCCCATGCCCCGCGCCTCGAACACGTCCGCTAGGGACACGGTGAAGTCCTTGCGCAACACCGGCAGAGCTACCGCCGCGCGGGCCGCTTGCAGGTCGGCCGGGGAGCCACCAAAGAAGACCTGGTCGGTCAGCACCGACAAGCAGGCCGCGCCGCCGCTGGCGTAGCTGACGGCCAACGTCGCCGGATCCAGATCGATGGCCAGGTCTCCCTTCGACGGGGAGCGCCGTTTGACCTCGGCGATGACCGCCAGGCCCCGGTGTTGGGCCGTCTCTCGCAGGGCGCGGCGAAACCCCCGGGTGGGCGGCACCTGGTGGGCCCGGGCCTCGAGGGCCGCCAGATCCACCGAGGTGGCGTTGGCCGCCGCGGCCTGTCGGTGGGCGGCCAGGATGCGGTCCAGGTAGGTCAGAGTTCCAGCCCCTTGCCGGCCAGCGGCGTGAGACGGGAGATCTCCGGCCGCCCGGCCAACAGGCCGCCGAGCTGCTTGCCCACGGCGGCCATCACCTCACTGCCGGAGTGGGTGGCCACCGCGTCACCGTCGGTGTACAGCTCGTAGAACCACACGACGTCCGCGTTCTTGTCATCGGTGTGCAGCACGTAGACCTCGGTCCCGCCCTCGCCCTGTTGCACGTGTTCCAACATGGGCTGGAACGCAGCGATGACCTGGTCACGCTTGCCCTCCGCAGCGGTGATCTTGGCGATGATGACGGGCTTGGCCATGGCCGGAGATTAGTCCCCTGGCGCCGACACCGAACAGGGCGACTCGACGGATCAGTACGAGCGGCGGGTGTGGCGACCGGGGCGGCGGCGGTGGGCGTTGCCTTTGGTCATGGCCCAGATGGGCAGCATGAAGAATGCCGCTCCCGCCGCCAGGAAGAAGGCCAGGGCGGCAGCCCAGAAACCGCTCCAGCGCACCATGGCCCCGGCAACGGCGAACGATGTCGCCACCGCCAGCAGGATGGTGGGGGACATGACCAACGCCAGGCGGGGCAGGGACCGCTGCGTCGTGCCCCCGCCACCGGCGGAGGCGTAATGACGCCAATCCCGTTCCTCGGTGACCACCCGGGCCCCCGGTCGCAGCACCGGATCCCGCCAGTTGGGGTTCCCGGCGGGTCCCGCAGCCTGTGGGTTCGAACCGTCGGCACCGAGCGGTCCGCCACCGCGGCTCGTCCCGGTGGCACCCGGACGCCGCGAACCCGGTCCGGCGGCGGCCCCGGCTGTACCGGCACCGGGTCGATGGTTCCGGCCCACCACCCGATCACCCAGCCCCAGGTCATACTGCTGGCGACGACGGGGGTCGCCCAACACCGCCCAGGCTTCGGTGATCTGGCGCATCCGAACCTCGGCGTCGCGCCGCACCGACGCGTTCGCGCCGACGTGGCGGTCGGGGTGATGGCGGCGAGCCATCTCAACGAAGTGGCCGCGCAACTCCTCAGCGCTGGCGTCGGGCGATGCGCCCAGCACGTCGTAGTGGCTCATCGTTGCCTGATCGTAGAAGCTGAGGGGCCACCATGCGCTGACACCCAGCGGCGGTTCTCAACTGCCGGGCAACTCCTCCACACGAACGGTGCGGCCGCCCACCCGGACCTCATCACCCGGCTCGACCGCCCGCTTGCAATAGGCCAACGCCGAGCGATGTTCGGTGGCCACGGTGGTGACCGTACCCATGCCCTCACCCACCTCTGCCCCCCGTACCATACCGTTTGGAATGCGAGTACCGTTTGGAATGCGACCGTACCGTTTGGCATGCCCGTACCGACAGGTATGGTCGAAGAATCAACGACCACCAGCCGACGCAACCGGCGGGGGGTGTTGCTGCCGCGGCTGTCGATGCGGGCCACCAACTCCTGACCGGTGTAGCAACCTTTGGTAAAGCTCACCGCGTGTTTGATGAGCCACTGGCCGGCCTCGGCGGGAATGGTGTTCTCATCCAACTCCGCGCCCATGGCCGGCACCCCAGCGACCACCCGCCAATCGTCATACCGGGCAGCATCGGCGATGGGCATCGACGGCTGCGGTTGCAGGTCCGGCCCCAGACGATCGAAGCCGGCCAGCACCGGCCAACCGGCGTCGGCCACGATCTCCGCAGGCTCCGGTGCGGGCAACGCCACCCCGGCCCCGCCCCGTACCGACCAGCATGTCCAATCCTCGAACAGGGTCAGCTGGCATTTGGTGCGCAACTTGAAACGACCGAGCCGGGTCATCACCGCCTGGCCCCAGCCGCTGTCCACATCGAGCAGGTAGCGGTCCGCCGCGGTGCGGGTGATCCGCAACAGCGCATCGACCTTGCCCTGCGGTGCCAACAACAACGTGTACGTGCTGGCACCGGCGCTGAGGGCGACAACGTCCTGGCTCAGCTGACCCTGCAGAAACCGCTCGGTGTCCGCGCCCACGGCTTCGATCACATCACGGCCTAACCGAACCTGTTCCAGCGGGAAGACCTCGTCGCTCATCCCAAACTCCTTCTCAGCCGGCTCTCACCAGTGTTCACAGTCGCACGGCTCTCACCAGTGTTCACAGTCGCACGGCTCTCACCAGTGTTCACAGTCGCACGGCTCTCACCAGTGTTCACAGTCGCACGGCTCTCACCAGTGTTCGCATGACGTTCGCCACCAGTCGCATGCCGACGTCCTCGCCCAGGGACATGATCGACTCCGGATGGAACTGCACCGCCGCCACCGGCAGCTCGGTGTGCTCCACCGCCATGACCACGCCGTCCTCGCTGTGAGCCGTGGCCCGCAGGCACGCCGGCAGTTGATCGGCCGGGGCGAACAGGGAGTGGTACCGGCCGGCCAGGAACTGTTCCGGCAACGTTTGAAACAGGTCAATGGTCGCGCCCCCCGCCACCTTCACCACGGACGCCTTGCCGTGCATGGGTAGCTCCAACAGGCCCAGGCTGCCGCCGAAGTGCTCGACCAGCCCCTGCAAACCGAGGCACACCCCAAAGATGGGCAGCTGGCGGGCCAGCACCGCGGCGACCGTCTGGGACACGCCGAAGTCTTCCGGCCGGCCCGGCCCCGGCGAGAGCACCACCAGATCAGGCCGGACCCGGTCAAGCTCGGCAGGGTCGATGCCGTGGCCCTGGGGCGGGCAACGCACCGTCACCACCTCGGCCCCGGTGGCCCGGAAGTAGTTGGCCAGGGTGTGCACGAAGCTGTCCTGATGGTCCACCAGCAGCAGCCGACGCCCGGCGCCGGGCTGGTCGTGGGGGTCCAGCCCCCGTTCCCGCAGCAGGCCCACCCCGGCGCTGAGGCCACCGGGTTCGGGGGGGCGGGGTTCCCGGATGGCGTCGAGGAATGCCGACGCCTTGAGCACGGTCTCCGCCTCCTCCTCCTCGGGGTTGGAGTCGAACAGCAAGGTGGCGCCGACACGGACCTGGGCGGTGCCGTCGATCACCCGGATGGTGCGCAACGTCAGCCCGGTGTTCATGTTGCCGTTGAAGCCGATCATGCCCACCGCCCCGCCGTACCAGGCCCGGGGCGAACGCTCATGGTTCTCGATCCACTGCATGGCCCAGGCCTTGGGGGCGCCGGTGACCGTGACCGCCCAAGCGTGGCTCAAAAAGCGTCGAGGGCATCGAAACCGGGGCGCAAGCGGCCCTCCACGTGGTCCACGGTGTGGATCAGCCGGGAGTACATCTCGATCTGACGGCGGCCGATGACCTTGACCGACCCCGGCACGCAGATGCGGGACTTGTCGTTGCGGTCCACGTCGGTACACATGGTCAACTCCGACGCGTCCTTGTCGGAGTTGAGCAGCGCCAGGATCTGCGCCGCGTCCGAGATGGGGTCCCGGCCCCGGGCGATGGTGCCGGAGATCGGACAGGTCTCCACCCGGTCCTCGTCCACCCGGACGTACATCTCCGGCGAGGCCCCCACCAGCCACTCCCCCACGGTGGGTCCACGCTCGCCGGGGACCGGTCCCAGGTTGATCAGGAACCCGTAGGGCGAGGGATTGCGTTCCCGCAGCCGCCGGAACAGCGCCGAGGGTGGGGACGGGCAGGGTTCGGTGAAGCACTGGCCGGGCACCACCTCGAAAAGGTCCCCCCGCCGGAATGACTGCTGGGCCGCCTCCACCAGCACCGCGTACTCGCCCGGCGCGTGATCCGACCCGGCGTCGATCACCGGCCGGGAGCGATAGGGGTGGGCCGAGCCGATCCGGTCGAGCCCGACGGTGGTGTTCGGACTGGCATCGGAGGGCGTGGGCACGGTGAACTCGTAGCGGCGCAGCTCACCCAGCTCACGGCGATGGTCCACCACCAACAGCTCATCGGGCAGGTAGAGCACCAGGTCACGCTGGGTGCGGGGGCGGTCCCGACGCAGCTCCAACGCCTCGAACTGGAACGCCAGGTCGTAGCCAAAGGCGCCGTAGAGGCCGAGGTGGGGGTCCTCGGAGGAGCGGAACAGGCCGGTCAGGTCTCTCACCACGGAGAAGACCGACGGCTGGCGGCTGCGCTCCTCTTCGTCGAAACGGCGGTCCGGGGTGCGGATCAGCAGGTCCAAGCCGTCGGGGCGACGCTGGATCGATTCGACCGGCGACGGGACCGCTGACCCGCCGACCGCGACCCCCGCCGGGTCAAGACAGGCGCCGAGGACACCGAGCAGGACCGTCCCACGCTGGTTGAGGGCGTCCACGTGTACCCGGCGTTCACGGGTCCACACCATCAGCGGCGGATCAGCAAAGCCCAGGTCCCAGCGGGTGTAGCGGCCCGGATACTCGTAGCTGGAGGACAGCAGCACGCCCCGCTGGGCATCGAGCCGATCGATCAGGGACTCGATGGCCGGCCCGGCTTCGATGTCCTGGGTGCGGCAGTCCACCACGATGCCCCCGCCGGTGACATAGCGGGTCTCGACGGCGGCGCCGGGGTTCACAGGTACAGGCCGGGCGCGGCGGCCTCGAGACGCTCCGCGGCGAGGGCGTGCACATCACGCTCCCGCAGAATGATGTAGTCGTCGCCCCGAACCTCGACCTCGTAGCGGTCCTCGGGGTTGAAAAGCACCTTGTCGCCAGCTTGCATGGTGCGGGCGTTGGGGCCAACCGCCACCACCGTGGCCCACGACAGACGCTTACCCATCTGGGCGGTTGCGGGGATCAGGATGCCGCCGGTGGAGCGACGTTCGCCCTCGGCCAGTTCCAGCTTCACCAGAATCCGGTCGTTCAACATCTTGATGGGTAGCCCGCCGGGCTCGGTGTGTGCCGCCCGGCTGGCAGCACGGGAACTCTTGGCGCTGCCACTGGCCGACGCGGTGGCCGCGGCCGGGGTCGCCTCGCTGGCGGGGCTGTCGGTGGAGGTGGCTTCGGTGCTCTGCACACCAGTGGTCGTCACAGGCCCGACGCTAGCAATGCCAACCCGCGCCGCCCCTCCGCGTTGGTGGCCACGGCCGCCGCGGACCCTGCACCGCACCGGGCGCGCCCTGCTCTGACCTGCGGTAGCGTGCCGGGCCATGGCAGCGCAGCGGTTGACGGTGACCACCAGTGACGGCGTGGAGCTCGAGGCGGAACTGCATGTGCCGCAGCCGGCACGAGCCGCAGTCCTGTTGTGCCACCCCCACCCGTTGCGGGGTGGTTCGATGCACGACGGGGTGCCGGATGCGTTGTTCCGCTCGCTGCCACCCCGGGGGCTGGCCGCGCTGCGCTTCAACTTCCGGGGGGTGGGAGCATCCACCGGCACCCACGACGAGGGCCGGGCCGAGCAGCACGACGTACGGGCCGCGATTGCGGCGTTGGCCGCGGCCACGCCTGGACTGCTCTTGGTGGTGGCCGGATGGTCCTTCGGGGCCGACGTGTCCCTGGCGGTGACCGATCCCACCATCACCGCCTGGTCTCCCATCGCCCCACCGCTACGGGTGCTCGGTGCCGACGCCTTCGAGGCGGTGGCTGCTGACCGCAGGCCCAAGCTGCTGTTGTGTCCCGAGCTGGACCAGTTCAACCCGGCGGACAAGGCCCGTCAGACCGTGGCCGGCTGGATCAATGCCGAGGTGGTCACGGTCCCCGGCGCCGACCATTTCCTGTGGGGCCACGAGGATTTCCTGACCGAGGCGGTGGACGGGTTCATCACCCGCCTGGTCACGCCAACCTGACACTCCCCGGCGAACAGCAAACAGCGCTCCGCGGCCGGCACGGTAGGTTGCGCCGATGATCTTGGTGGTCGGTGAGGCCCTGGTCGACCTGGTGAGATGAGAGAGATGAGATGAGATGAGATGAGATGGTGGGGTCAGGTAGCCGGGACCATCTCGGCCGCCGTGGGCGCCGGTCATGATGGCCCCCGCGTCGGCCATGGCGGTGTCCCGGGGATCGACCACCGCCACCCATCGGCCGAGGCGCTGGATGTGGATCCGATCCGCCACCTCGAACACGTGGGGCATGTTGTGGCTGATCAACACCACCGGCAGGCCACGGTCCCTGAGATCCTTGATGAGTTGCAACACCAACGCCGATTCCTTGACCCCGAGCGCCGCGGTCGGTTCATCCAAGATGACGACCTTGGACCCGAACGCTGCCGCCCGGGCCACCGCCACCGCCTGACGCTGCCCGCCCGAGAGGGTCTCCACCGCCTGGGACATGTTCTGGATGGTGGCGATGCCCAGCTCCTCCACCGCGGCCTTGGCGTCACGTTTCATGCCGCTGGTGTCGATCATGCGCAACACCGAACCCAACAAACCGCCCCGACGTCGTTCCCGATTTCGGTGCCAGCAACCTCCGCCGGGCCAACCGTCGCACCGCCGCCATCGGCATGGTGCTCGAGGACCTCGCCAACCCCTTCTCGGCGGCGGTGCGCCGTGCCGTGGAGGACGTGGCCCGGCGGAGGTGCTGGCCGCTAGCAGCGACGAGGACGGTGAGCGCGAGCGCAGCCTGGTGGCCGCCTTCACCAGCCGGCGGGTGGACGGGCTGGTGATCATGACCGCCGCCGACCATCAAGGCGATGCGCTGACCGAGCGCCGGGCCGGCACACCCATCCGCTATCAGCAACCCAGCGCGTAGTTCAGCGCCGAGCACACCTGCGCCAGCGTGACCTCGTCCACGTGCCCGACCCGGCTGGTGAGCAGCGACTGGGCGATGGCGTGGAGACCGTCGCAGTTGATCACCGACTCCTCATCGAGACCGACCTTCACGTGATCGATCTCGACCTCCGCAGCCAGACCCCGGGCCGCGGTCGAGATCTCCGCCACCGTCACCAGCGCCCGGACATCGATCACCTCGGACCGGGTGAGCACCAGCACCGGGCGCCGCTTGCGACCAACGTGAGCAAGCCAGACCTCGCCGCGCGTCACGGTTCGCCCCACGCCTCGGCTTCGGTCCAGAACTCGTCAACCTTCTCCGGCCGGTTCCGATAGGGCGCGTCGGTCGGCCTGCGCAAGGGCGGCGCGCACTGCAGCAGCCACGCCCTCACGAGCGTCGGCTGAAATGTTCACGCCAAGCTCGCGCGCCTGCTCGGCGACGGTGTCCTCCGTCAGCCGGGCGTTGAGGATCCGCTAACCCACCGGGCGGACCTGCAGCCCGGCGGCGGCTAGCACCGCTTTGGCTTCGGCCACGGTGTGCTCCCCGAAGTGGAAGATCGACGCGGCCAACACTGCGTCGGCCCGGCCCTGCACCACCCCGTCGACAAGGTGTTGCAGGGTGCCCACGCCACCGGAGGCGATGATTGGAATGTTCACCGCATCACTGACGGCTCTGGTCACCGGGAGATCGAACCCGTCCCGGGTGCCGTCGCGGTCCATGGAGGTCAGCAGGATCTCCCCCGCCCCGCGTTCGGCCACCTCCCGGGCCCAGGCCACGGTGTCCATCCCGGTGGCGGTCCGGCCGCCCCGGATGAACACCTCGAACCCCGACGGTGTGGCGCCGCTGCGGCGTGAGTCGATGGCCACCACCACGCATTGGGCGCCGAACTCTGCGGACAGCTCGTCGACCAGGGTCGGGCGTTGCACCGCGGCGGTGTTGACCGACACCTTGTCCGCCCCCACCCGCAGCAGCGCCCGGGCGTCTTCCACGCTGCGGATGCCGCCGCCGATGGTAAACGGGATGAACAGCTGCTCGGCGGTGCGGCGAGCCAGATCCACAATGGTGTTGCGAGCGTCGGAACTGGCGGTGATATCGAGGAAAATCACCTCGTCGGCTCCCTCGGCGTCATAGCGCATGGCCAGCTCGACGGGGTCACCGGCGTCTCTCAGCCCCACGAAGTTGACGCCTTTCACGACGCGACCGGCGTCAACGTCCAGACAGGGGATCACCCGCACCGATTGCACCGGGTGATGTTAGGGCCCGGCATCGAACGCCCCAACGGGCCGGTTGCCGCCGAGGGTCCCCGATGGCGCCGGTGGGGCCGGCTAACTTCGCCGTCGGCTCGAACGGATCTCGAAACGGATCTCGAAACGGATCGGGAAGCACTGCCAGCGTGGAAATCCAGCGACTCGTCGCCGAAGACAACGACAACGCGGTGGCCGTTGATTTCCATTCCCGGCTGACCGTCGCCTACCACGAGAATCCTGTCATCCGCCGCGGGTTCCTGATCAGCCTCCTGCATGCCATGGGCGCCGGGCGGGCGGGGCTGCACCTGGAGCTGATCGACGGCGACAGTCACAAGCTGGCCGTGTTCCGTCCCCGTGGCGGCTCACACCGAGTGGTGGACATCGACACCGGCGCCGACGTGACCGCTCGTTACCAGCTCCCCGACGGCCGGGCTGACCTGCTGGCCCGGCTGGGCGTGGATCATCTCGCCGCCGTCCAGCTGCTGCGCTGCGGGGCCGCTGACCTGCCCCAACCGCCCGGTGGCTGGGGTGCCGGACGGCAGAGCACCGGTCCTGGCCGGGCCACCGTCGCAGGCGGGTCCAGCGGCACCGACAACGACAGCGACGCGGCGTTCCTGGCCTCCCTGGACCAAGCCCGGCTGTGGGCCGCGGCCCTCGCCGCCCGGGACGCGGACATCGCCCTGGCCCGGGCCCGCGCTGCCCTCCCAGGAGTCGGCGCAGCACAGTTGGCCCGCATCGAACATCTCCAGCAGGCCCGCGAGGCCCGGACCCGGGGCGTGGAGCTGCACCGACCCATCGCCCGATTCGGGACCATCTTGGCCCTGGGCTGTCTGATCACCGGCGTCGTCCTGTTGGCCCTGGACGCCCGCATCGCTGACAACGGCTTCACCGGCTGGTTGCTGGTCATCCTGGGATTGTTGGCCTCGCCACTGGCGGTCTTCGAACACGTACGAACCCATCAGGCCAGCCAGACCGAACGGGCGGCGCTGGCCCTGGCCGCCGAGCTGCCCGACAGCACCGGTCGCGCCGAGGGCCGCATCCCCCCCGACGCGGTGTTCGCGGCCCCGGTGGGCCATCTGGCCGACCCCTGGCGGCGCGAGGCGCTGGCGCGGGCGTTGGAGGCGGGCGAGCGCTGCGGCAGCGAATGGCAGGCGCTGGCCGGCGGTGTGTCCTCCTGGTGGGCGTTGCGTCACCGCAGCGCCATCGAATCCCTGTCCGCGCATGGCGCCAACAGCGCCCTCGCGGACCCCGAGGTCGATGACACCGGGCCGGCGGCACAGCCGATACAGCCGGGTCGGGCCGTCCTGGCACAACCTGCCGTCCTGACGCACGCGCCCTTGCTGGCGGCCACCGCCAAGATGTTGACGGATCGGCTGATCGAGCTGCGAGCGGTCGGACCAGATCATGAGCGCCTGCCCCTGTTGCTCGACGAGCCGTTCGCCGGGATGGACCCCGAGCAGCTGCTCCCGTTGGTCGAAGCGCTGGTGGCCCGGTCCGGTGATCACCAGATCGTGCTGATCACCGGGGATCCGCTGGTGCGGGACTGGGTGGCCGAACGCCCCGCGGATGATGCCGTGCGCCTGGTTCGCCTGGGCCGCTTCATGAGCCCTGCGTCACCGGGAACGGGCAGCGGCAGGGGCAACGACCGACCTGCCCAGCCCCCGTCACCACTGCGTCCCGGCGGTCCCGGGCCTCGCGGGGTTCCTCCGGTGAGCGGCTCAGCGTCGCTCATGGTGGCGGCGCCCCGCCCCTGACCGACGACGGCGGATCCGCCCTCGGACGCAATCTGGGTTTGAGCAGCGCGGCACCGGCGGCCACCGCCGCGGCCACCAGAAACGCCACCATCAGGCTGCGGCTCAGCTGGGGCTGCCGGGGGGACGCGGCGACGAGTGCCCCACCGAGCACCGGCCCCAACCCGAAGCCCAGCAGCTCGAACAGCGACAGCCACGAGGACACCACTCCCACGCTCGGGCCGGCGACACCGGGGGACGCGGATCCGCTGGTGTCAGCAGCTTCGAGGACCAACAGCGACAGTGGGGTCAGCGCCACCCCCATGCCCAGCGCCGCCACCGCCACCCCGACGATGCCCACCGCCACCGGCACGGTCGTGCCCAGCAACGTGGTCTGGGCCAACACGCCCCCGCTGACCAGGGCCGCCCCGGCCGCCGCCAACCGGGGTGCACCCACCCGCACCACCAGCCGATCCGCGATCCAGGCTCCAGCGCTCCACACCAGGGTTCCCAAGCTGACCGCTACCGAGGCCTTGGTGAGGCTGAAACCTCGCACCTCGGTCAACACCAGCGGGATGAATGCATCCACCGCCACGAAGCCGTAGGCCACCAGGGCCCGGGCCACCACCGCCGCCGGTAGTCCGGGCGCGGCCCGCCACCACCCGTCCGGCAGCAGCCGTCGGACCGGGCCCCGGGCCAGCACCAGGCCCCCCAACAGCGCCGCCGCGCCGGCCGCCGCGTTGCGGACACCAACGGGCTGCGCCAGGTCAGCGGCGCCGATCAGCAAACCCACGCCACCAGCGAAACGGACCGCATCGAGCAGCCGGGGATTCGACACCGACGAGGCCGTGGACGCCGTCGAAGGTGCTCGCGCGGTGCGGCTGAGGTCACGGAGCGGTTTCCAGCCCAGCAGCGCCGCCAAGACCACCAGTGGCAGGAGCCCGCCGAACACCCAGCGCCAGCCGAACTCGCTGGCCACGATCCCGGCCAGGCCAGGCCCGGCGATCCCCGGCAGCACCCAGGCCGTGGACAGCACGGCCAGCATCCGGGGCCGGGCCGATTCGGGATAGGCCCGACCGATGCAGGCGTAGCTGACGGCCGGTATGGCGCCGGCGCCGAGTCCCTGCAACACCCGGCCGACCAGCAGGACCGCCACGCTGGGAGCCGCGGCGCCCACCGCCAGGCCCGAGCCGAACAGGGCCATGCCGAGCGCGAAGGGCGCCCATGGGCCCCGCCGATCCGCAGCCGGCCCGGCCAGCAGCACCCCGATGATGCTGGCCACCGAGAACACGCTGAAGGCCAGGCCGTAGCCGCCGCTCCCCAACTCCCGGGCTACCGCCGGCATGACCGTGGCCACAGCCAGGGTCTCGGACCCGACCAGCGTGACCGAGCCGACCAGGGCGACGGTCAATCCTCGCCGGCCCGGTTGCCACGATCCCCCGCGAGTGGCCCCCGCGGCTGCGCGTTCAACGGCCATCGGGACCTCGGAGCTCTGCGCCTGGGGGATCAACCCCGGCAAACACCAACCGCCTCGGTTGCGCTGAACGCCCCGTCGTACAACGCCCGCCCCACGATCACCCCGCCCAACCGACGGCCGGCCACCTCCAAGTGCCGCAACACCCGCAGATGCTCCAGCGCCCCGACCCCCCCGGAGGCGATCACCTCCACTTCGGTGGCGGCCAGCAGCTCCCGGTAGGTGGCCACGTCGGGGCCTGCGTGGGTACCGTCAACGTCGATCTGGGTCACCACGAAGGCGTCCACGGCGGCCCCCGATCCCGAGCCGTCTCCGCTGAAACCGGCGACGGCGTCCAAGAGCTGCACCCCGGCGGATGCGGTCCAACCACGCACGGAGACCTCCCGGCCCCGCACGTCCAACCCCACCGCCACCCGACCGAAGACGGCCGCGGCGGGGACCAGCTCAGGATCGGTGATGGCGGCGGTGCCGACCACCACCCGGGCCACGCCCAGATCGAACAGCGCCCGGGCCGCGTCCAGGGAACGAACCCCGCCGCCGGTCTGCACCGGCACAGCCACCGCAGCCGCGATGGCCCCGATGACCGGCCGGTTCACCGGCTCACCGGAGCGTGCGGCGTCGAGATCGACCACGTGGATCCAGGCCGCCCCGGCATCAGCGAAGGCCCGGGCCTGGGCCACCGGATCATCGCCGTAGACCGTCTCGCGGTCGTAATCGCCCTGGTAGAGCCGTACACACCGCCCGCCCCGGAGGTCGATGGCGGGGAAGAGGTGAAAGCCCCCTTCGCTGGCCTCGGCCGACCCCGTCCCCGACCCCCTCGCCGCCACCGGTCAGCCCGCGGTGTGCAACGCGTCGCCCGCGCCCACGCCCACACAGGCCCCCACGAAGTTGGCCAGGATGGCCAGCCCGTTGGCACCGGACTTCTCAGGGTGGAACTGGCAACCCCACACGTTGTCGGCCTCGATGGCAGCCACCACGGTGGTGCCGTACTCGCAGGTACCAACGGCGTGGACCTGGTCGTCGGGAGCGTAGGAGTGCACGAAGTACACCCACGGATCCGGGCCGAGCCCCTCCAGCAACCGGCTACCGGGACGGACATCCAGCCGGTTCCATTGCATCTGCGGACGCTTCACCCCCTCTGGCAGGAGCCGGACGGTGCCGGTCATGACACCCAGCCCGGCCACGGTCGGGGTCTCCTCGGAGGCCTGGTACAGCATTTGCAGCCCAACGCAGATCCCCAGGAACGGCCGAGCGGAAGCAGCGGCGTCCAGCGCCACCTGGTCCAACTTGGACTGCCGAAGGGCCTGCATGCAGCGGCCGAAGTTCCCCACCCCCGGCAGCACCACCCCGGCGGCGTCGGCCACCAACCCGGCATCGGTGGTGAGTCGGGCATCGGCACCCGCCCGTTCCAAGGCCTTCTGCGCTGATCGCAGGTTACCGATGCCGTAATCGAGCACCGCCACCAGCGGCCGGGCCAGCACGCCAGCAGCGTGGGTCAGCGCGGAACCACTCACAACGATCCTTTGGTGGACGGCACGGCGTCTCCCTCAATGCGCACCGCATCCCGCAAGGCCCGGGCCACCGCCTTGAACGTGGCTTCCACCAGGTGGTGGGTGTTGCGACCACGCACCGCGGTGACGTGCAGGGTGATGGCAGCATTGGTCACCACCGCCCGGAAGAACTCCTCAACCAGCTGCGCGTCAAACGGTGGACTGCCCAACAAGACCGGATGGGACGGATAATCGACCTCCCAATGCAAGTAAGGACGGCCCGACAAGTCGAGCGCCACGTCGATCAGGGCCTCATCCAGCGGCACCCGAACCGACGCGAAACGCCGCACCCCGGCCTTATCCCCCAGCGCCTCCGCCAGCGCCGTGCCCAACGCCAGGCCGGTGTCCTCAATGGTGTGATGGGTGTCGATGTGCAGGTCGCCCTGGACGTGCACCGTCAGGTCGACGTTGCCGTGGCGTGCCAGCTGTTCGAGCATGTGATCGAAAAAGCCGATGCCGGTGGCGATGTCCGCCTGACCCGAACCGTCCAGCTCCACGGCCACCTGCACGCTGGTCTCCTTGGTGACCCGGCTCCGCTTGCCCACTCTGCTCATCGCGCCATCCACATCACCGAGTCCATCGTCGTGTCCATCATCCCGTCAGCTCCCCCAGCGCGGCCCGCATCGCCCCCAGAAAGACGTCGTCTTCGGCCGGGGTGCCGATGGTCAGGCGCAAACACCCGTCGAGCCGGGGCCATGACGAGCAGTTTCGCACCAGCACCCCTCGTTGCAGCAGCGCGTTCCACAGCGCCCCACCGCCGCCCGGGACATCGGCCCGGAACAACACGAAGTTGGCCCCCGACGGCCACCGCCGCACACCGAGCTGGTCAAGTGCCAACACCACCCGTTCCCGCTCGGCCACCACCGCCGCCACCCGGGCTTCCATGTCCCCCGCGAAGTCCAAGGCGATGCTGCCGGCAGCCTGTTTGAGGGCGTCGAGGTGATAGGGAAGCACCACCTTCTCCAACTCGTGGATCACCCAGTCCGGGCCGATCAGGTAACCCAGCCGGGCCGCGGCCATGGACCAGGTCTTGGAAAACGTGCGGGTCACCACCAGCGGCTGGTCCGGCCCCATTAACTCCTGCGCCGACCAGCTGGCGAACTGCCCGTAGGCCTCGTCCATCACCAGCAGCGCGCCAGCGGCCCGCACCCGATGCAGCACCGCCGTCACCAGGGATCGGGGCTCCTCGCAGCCGGTGGGGTTGTTGGGCGAGCAGAGGAACACCACGCTGGGAGCGGTGCCGGAACCGCTGCCCGCCAACACCCGGTCGACCTCCTCCAGCGAAAGGGCGAAGTCCTCGTCACGATCACCCTCGATGACGGTGGCGCCGCTCAGCCGGGCGATGTGGGCGTGCAGGGCATAGGTGGGCTCGAAGGTGGCCACGCTGCGGCCAGCACCGGCGTAGGTGAGCAGCAGCGTCTGCAACACCTCGTTGGAGCCGTTGGCCACGAAGACCTGCTCGGCGCCCACCCCGTGCAGGGCCCCGATGCCTGTCCGCAGCCCGATGGCGGCCCGATCGGGGTAGCGATGCCACGCCACCTGACCCACCGCCGCCGCCAACCGCGGCCCGAACCCCTCGGGCGGGGGGTAGGGCGACTCGTTGGTGTTCAGCCGCACCGGCACATCGACCTGGGGCGAGTGGTACCCCTCCATCAGGGCCACGTCATCGCGGGGAGTCACTCTGGCATGGAGGCTGGCATTCGTCTGGGCGTTCGTCTCAGTGTTTTTGTCGACCTTCATCGGGGCGCCTGACGAAGCAGGATGGAGGCGGCGTGCGTGTCGAACCCCTCGGTCCCCGCCAGGGTCACCACATGGGCCGCCACCTGCTCGAACCCGTCGGCGTCGAGTTCCACGGTGTGCATGTGCTTGGTGAAATCGTCCACCGACAACACCGACGCGAAACGGGCCGAGCCGTTGGTCGGCAGCGTGTGGCTGGGCCCGGCCAGGTAGTCGCCCACCGACGCCGGGGCATGGGTGCCCAGGAAGATGGCGCCGGCGTTGCGGACCCCGCTGAGCTCAGCCACGGCGGCGCGGCACAGCAGCTGCAAGTGCTCGGGGGCGATCACGTTCGCCACCGCGATGGCCTGTGCCGGGCCCTCACAGATGGCGGCGTACCCGTTGAGCTCCAGGCTGGCCAGGATGTCGACCTTGCGGCTGGCGTCTTGCACCAGCCGGGCGATGGCGGCACACACCGCGTCGGCCACGTCGGGGGACCAGCACAACAACCACGCCAACCCGTCTGGACCGTGCTCGGCCTGCACCATCAGATCGATGGCAGCCAGCTCGGCGGAGACCGTCTCATCGGCCACCACGACCACCTCGGACGGCCCGGCAAACGCCGAGGGGACCGCCACCAGACCCCGACCGGCAACCTCCCGTTTTGCCACCGCCACATAGACGTTGCCCGGTCCCACGATCACGTCCACCGCCGGCACGCTCTGGGTTCCGAAGGCCATGGCGGCGATGGCCTGGGCCCCCCCGAGGGCATACACCTCGTCAACGCCCGCCACCCGGGCCGCGGCCAGGATGATGCCCGGAACCGAGCCGGAGCGGTCTGGGGGCACGCACAACGCCACCTGAGCGACGCCCGCCACCTTGGCCGGGATGGCGGTCATCAACACCGTCGAGGGGTACAGCGCCCGACCACCGGGCACGTAGCACCCAGCCCGGGCCACCGGTTGGCGCCAGGAGCGGACGGTGACCCCACCCTGGGTGAAGGTGTGGGGCGGTGTGAGCGTCGAGCGTTGGAAGTCCTGGATGCGGGCCGCGGCCGCCTCCAGTGCCTCTCCCACGTCGGGGGCCACCGCGGCCCAGGCGACGTCGATGTCCTGTTGGGACACCCGGAACCGTTCTGGGCGCACCCCGTCAAACCGTTCGGTGAGCTCCCGCAGCGCCGCGTCACCGCCCAGTCGGACCTGGTCCAGGATGTCGCGCACCGCGGCAACCGGTTCCTCCGACGCCAGCGGCGGGCGGGGCAGGTGGGAGCGCAGCTCAGCGGCGGGAACCCCGCGCAGGTCGAGTCGGGTGAGCATGGCTAGCCCACGCTATCGACCCGCCGGCCCGCCGCGAAGCCCCGATTACCGGGGCCGGCACCGGCGCCTACCGTGGAGGGCATGGCAAGCTTGCGAGCCCAGCTCTCCACCATCGTGTCCTCCCTCAACGAGCTCACCGACCGGGTGGAGGTGCTGTCCCGTGAGCAGCTCGAGCAGAAGGCCGAGCAGAACTCCACCGAGCTGGATGAGGCCGAGCGAACGTTGCGGGCCGGGGTCCGACGCCTCGAACGTCTCCTGCGCTCCGTTCCGAGCTGAACAACGAAGGTCCTCGACGGGCGACGCTCATGAACTCGGCCAACTCTGGGCAAAACGGCGTCAGCGCCGCGCAAGGCGGCGCTGACGGGGCGACACTGGGCGGCGGATCCCTATGTCGCCTGGTACCAGGTGGCGGGAACCTGGTAGGGACTATCTTACCCACACCACCCTGCGTCGTGACAACCGTTCTGAGGAAAAAACCCGCCAAACCGAAAAATAACCTGTTATGCCTGCTCCGGACGCTTACGGCGTGCACCAGTAGGCAGTTCTGACGAAGGGCAGATGTCTTCTAAGCAACACTCTGCGCATTTCGGCTTCCGGGCCCCGCACACGCGCCGTCCATGCAGGATCAGCCGCAAACTGAACGTGCCCAGCTCCGCGGGCGCCAACATGGCGTTCACCTCGTGTTCAATCTTCACCGGATCCGTCTCCGCGGTGATCCCCAGCCGTCGGCTGAGGCGCTGGACGTGGGTGTCCACCGGCAGACCGGGAAGGTTCAACGACACGCTTCGCACCACGTTGGCGGTTTTGCGCCCCACCCCGGGCAGGGATACCAGGTCCTCCATCGCGCCGGGCACCTCGCCGCCGTAGACCTCGACCAGCCGGTTGGCCATGCCCAGGATGGATCGGGTCTTGGCCTTGTAGAACCCGGAGGCATACACCAGTTGCTCGACCTCGGCGGGGTCACCATGGGCCAGGTCCTGGGGAGTCGGGAAACGGGCGAAGAGCGCGGGGGTCACCCGATTCACGTTGGCGTCAGTGGACTGCGCCGAGAGGATGGTGGCCACCAGCAGCTCGAAGGCATTGCGGTGATCCAACTCACAGAGGGCCTCGGGATAGGCCTCGGCCAGACGGCGGGCCACCTCTTTGGCGCGGCCTTTGGGGGTTCTCGGTTTCACCATCGGAGCGGCACGGTAGCTGCGCCCGCCCCGGCCGGGGCCAACATCGCTGGTAGCGATAGTGTCGGCTGCGATGCCGTCCCCGATCGCCCTGCACGGGCCCGTCCACCGCTTGGAGCCCGCAGAGCGCGACTCGGTCGAGGCGCTGATCCGCCGCCTGCACCCCGCCATACGCCATGCCCCCCTCGGGGACGCCACCTGGCGCGCTCTGGTCAGCGGCGCCGGGCCGGATTACACCGCGGCGTGGGCCACGGAGACCGAAGCCATCGGCACCACTCCGCTGGCGTACGCCCAGGTCACCAGGCTGCCAGCGGATGAGGTGTGGGTGGCGGAACTGGTGATCGACCCCGCTCATCAGCACCGGTTGGTCGATCTGGGCGCACCGCTGCTGTCACGGGCCCTCAAAGGATCCGGCCAACACACCCACTACTGGGTCAGTGACCCCACCCCGGCCCATCTCGAGGTCGTGGCCCGGCTCGATCTGCATCATCACCGGGTGCTGCACCAGATGAAATGCCCCCTCCCCCTGCAGGCGCCGGCGGAGTTGCGAGGGCTGGCGACACGCCCCTTCGAGGTCGGCCGGGATTCCGAAGCGTTGCTCAACGTCAACCGTCGGGCCTTTGCCACCCACCCCGACCAGGGCCGGATGACCGCGGCACAGCTGCAACAGCGCATCGATGAGCCGTGGTTCGATCCGGCGGGGTGCCTGCTCACCGAGATCGACGGTCAGCTGGCCGGGTTCTGCTGGACCAAATTGTTCGCCAACTACGAGCCCGTCATGGGTGAGATCCACATCATCGGCGTGGATCCGACGTTCGCCGGTAGGGGCCTGGGACCACGGCTGGTGGTGGCCGGGCTTGAACACCTGGCCAGCCGGGGTGCGAGCGAAGGGGTGTTGTTCGTGGAGGGCGACAACGAGGCCGCCAGGGTCATGTACGACCGGCTCGGGTTCGTGGTCACCCGGACCGATCGGGCCTTCGCCACGTCCCTCCATGGCTGAGGGCGGCGCTATCCCCGCCACCGCCAATCGACCGCGGCCGCCGCTGGAGGTCCGCCCGGAGGTGGTCCGAACCCGCTATGAGCTCGATCCCGCCGAGCTCGGGGCACTGTTGGAGGACCAGCCGGCGTATCGGGTGTCCCAGATCTGGGAGGCGCTGTATCGACAGTTCCGCCAACCCCCGGAGATGACCAACCTCCCCAAGCACCTGCGCGACCGGCTGGATCGGCTGGCACCGGCGGCGCTGCAGGTGGCCGCTGAACAGGTATCGGGGGATGGCCAGACCATCAAGACGCTGTGGCAGCTCGGGGACGGCACGGCGGTCGAATCGGTCCTGATGCACTACCCCGACCGGGCCACGGTGTGCGTGTCGACCCAGGCCGGCTGTGCCATGGCCTGCGGGTTCTGCGCCACCGGGCAGGCCGGCTTCAGCCGCCACCTCTCCCCTGGTGAGATCGTCGAGCAGGTGGTCCTGGGGGCACGACGAGCGGCTCAGGACGGTCGACGGCTGTCCAATGTGGTGTTCATGGGGATGGGCGAGCCCCTGGCCAACTACGACCGGGTGTGGACCGCCCTGCGCCGCTTGCATCGCGACGTCGGCATCTCCGCCCGCCACCTGACACTGTCCACGGTAGGCATCGTGCCCGGCATCCGCCGCATGGCACAGGAGGCCGAACCGGTCAACCTGGCGGTGTCCCTGCACGCCGCGGACGACGAGCTGCGGGACCGGTTGGTGCCCATTAACCGTCGCTATCCCCTCGATGAGCTGATGGACGCCTGCGCCCAGTACCTGGCGGCCAAGGGTCGCCGGCTGTCCTTCGAATGGGCCCTGATCGCAGGGGTCAACGACCGACCGGTGGACGCCCAACGCCTTGCGGTGCTGGCCCGGCAGCTGCGGGCTCACGTCAACCTGATCCCGCTCAACCCCACCCCCGGCTACGGCACGCCAGGCACCGACGCCGCGGGGGTCCGGGCCTTTCGCGACCGGCTGGTGGACCTGGGCGTCAACGCCACCGTGCGCCGCAACCGGGGGCTCGACATCGATGCCGCGTGCGGTCAGCTGGCCGCCGCGTCGAGCTGAACCGTCAGTTCGGGCCCGGTTCGGATGCAGCCCTGCAGCTTCTCCCCCGCCGCCACCCGGGCGCCGGGCCACAGCACACAGCGGTCGACGGTGCCGGCCACCACCGCCCCGGGCCCCACGACACTGCGCCGCAGGACCGCCGTCGGGGCGATGACCGCCCCAGGGCCGATCAGACACCCATCCCGGGATCGATCGACAGCGGCCAGGTTGGCTCGCAGGTAGTCAGCCGGGGTGGCGCAGTCCACGAACGGTCCCTGCACCCCCACCGAGACCAACCGACCCTCCGCCAGCGCCTGACGCCAGAACCGCTCCCACAACCCACACGGCTCGGGTGCCTCCGGCACCTGCACCACCGCGCTCCAGGGCAGGATGGAGGCCACGATCCCGGATCGGGCCCCCAGCGGCGGCGGGCCCGACACCGCCACCGTGATGGAGCTGCCATCCCATCCCGTCACCAGTGGCGCCAACGACGCCGGGCACCAGGTATCAGCATTGACGATGAGCAGGCCGCGGCCATCGAGCCACGGTCGCAGCGGGCCCACCGCGCCGGCGGTGCCCAGCGCCACCGGCTCGATGGAACGGTGAAGGGCCATCTCCCCGAACACCGGGCGGATTGCCGCTGGCGCCCCGGAGGAAGTCGCCCCCAAGCCGGTGACCGCGCCCGTCGCGAGCCCGTCGAGATGGGCCTCAATTTGCTCGCGTTGGTGGCTGAGGTTGATCGCCAGCGCCGGCATGGTTCGGCCTGACCCGCCGCCAAGAGCCGCCGCCACCCTGACCAGGGCCAGATCCAGCAGCGCCACGTTCCCCACCGGGCACAGCGGTTTGGGAACCAGATCGGTCAGCGGCCTCAGCCGGCTGCCGGCGCCGGCGGCCAACACCAGCCCCGCAAGCTCACCGCTCACCCGCTCACCCGCTGAAAGCGATCAGGACGGCGTGTGGGGCCGCCGTGCTACTCGTAGGGCTGGGGCGCGGCCGTGGTGGGCGGGAACTCGCTGGCTGCTGGAGGCTCCAGCAGCCGGTCGATGACCTGCACGATACCGTTTGGAGCCTGCAGATCAGCGTCCACCACCCGGGCCGCCTCCGCGGGGGGCGCACCCAGCGGTCGAACCGTCTTGTTGGAGCTGATCACGAGCTCGGTACCCCGGGCGTCGGTCAGCTCGCTCTGCAGGGTGAGCGTGCCGTTGCCGACCAGTTCCAACAGCCGGACCGGCTTGTCGGCGTCATGGCCCTCCGGTTCGCTGAAGCGGACATCAAACGGCACGACGTGCTGGGCCAGGGTTCTCACCAGGTGGTCAAGCTCCCCCGAGGTCAACTGGCGCTGCGGATCACAGGACAGACCAGCGTCCGCGAAGGCGTCATTGGTTGGTGCGAACAACGTGACCGGAGCGGCACCTCCCAACACCTCAATGCCACCGGCCGCTTCAACGCAGGCCAACAGCGTGGTGAACCGCTCATCCTGGTCAGCGGCGAGGAAGGTGGGGATGGACGCCGGGGACAGCGGAGCCCGGGGGTCACCGCTGACGGCCACGGTGGGGTTCGAACCCGAACACGCCGCGGCCGCCGCGGCCAGCGTGAAGGCGAGCGCGGAGAGCTTGAGCGGTCGAGGGCGACGCATAGGCCGAATTTCTACCACCGCGGCGGCCGTGGAACGGAAATACCCTCCCACCGGCATCGGGGTCGCCGGCCGCGCTCCCAGTGCGGTTTCGTGACCACCGTCACTGGTCGCTACGGTCCGGGTTCGTCGTGGATCCGACTGCGCAACCGGGGCCCCTGGCCTTCAATGTGGCCGACCTCTTTGAGGCGGTGGCGGATCGGCGCGGCGCCAGCCAGGCGGTGGTGGCAGGGCCTGATCGGCTCTCCTACCAGGACCTGGACCAACTCGCCGCTCGCTGGTCCTCGGTGTTGGCGCAACTCGGGGTCGGCCCCCTGGAGCGGGTCGCGCTGTTGCTCGGCAACGGGGTGGCCCACGTGGCGGCGTTGCTGGGCTCCTTCAAACTCCGGGCCGTCCCCGTCAACGTCAACCAGCACTACACCGCGGAAGAACTGCGCCATCTGCTCATCGACGCCGACCCGACGGTCGTGATCTGCGACGATGCCGCCACCGCAGCCTGCGCCGCCAGCCTCCGAGGCCTACCCACCCGGCTCTGTCCCCTCTCCCGCGTCAGTGCGCTGTTGGCTGACGCCGGCCCCCAACCCCGCCGGACCGATCGCAGCGGCGATGACCGCTACCTGCTTTACACCGGCGGCACCACCGGGCTCCCCAAGGGCGTGGAATGGCGGCAGGAGGATCTGTTCTTTTCGGCGTTGGGCGGCGACCATCGTCCCGACGGCCAGATCGCCACGGCGGCGGAGGTCCTGGAGGGGTTGCATTCCGCCCCCACCCCAGTGCTGGTCGCCAGTCCCTTGATGCATGGCACGGCACAGTGGGTCACGCTCGGCTCGTTGTTGTCGGGCCGGGCCGTGGTGCTGTTCACCGGCTCCCACTTCGATGCCGAGGCGCTCCTCGGTCTGGCGGAGACCGAGGCGGTGGCGCAGCTGGTGGTGGTGGGCGAGGCCTTTGCGGCGCCGCTGGTCGAAGCCATGGACCACTTCGTCGGCCGCTGGACGTTGGATCGGCTGGTAGCCATCGCCAGTGGCGGGGCGACGCTGGCACCAGACACCGCCGCCCGGCTGCTGAAGCACGTTCCGGGGGCGGTCGTGGTGGACGGGTACGGCACCTCCGAGACAGGGGGTCACGCCCGCCGCGTCCACGTGCCGGGCGTGGCGCCCACCGCCGGCTTCAGCGCCGACGCCGACACCGCACTGATCGATGCCCAAGGAGCGCTGTTGGGGCCCGAAAGCCGCCAACCCGGTCGCATCGCCCGGCGAGGTCGGCTGCCGTTGGGATATCGCAACGACCCGACCCGCACTGCGGCCACCTTTCCCATCATCGAGGGCCACCGTTGGGCGGTGACCGGTGACCTCGGCCGGTGGCAGGCTGACGGCACGCTGGAACTGCTGGGGCGGGGCGAGCGCACGGTGAACTCCGGTGGCGAGAAGGTGGACGCGCTCGAGGTCGAAGGGGTGATCCGAGCCCACCCGGCGGTGGCGGACGCCATGGTGGTCGCGGTGCCCGATGCCCGCTTCGGCGAGGTGGTGGGGGTGTTGATCCAACTACGGCCGAAGTCCACGTTGACGGAGGACCAGCTCACGGCGTTCTGTCGTGCCAGCCTGGCCCGTTTCAAGGTCCCCCGACGGATCCGCACCGTCACCTCGCTGCCCCGCACCCCTACCGGCAAGCCCGATTATCGCGGTGCGGTGGCACATCTCCAGGACCTGCAGCCCGCCCCGCAGATCCTCTGACCGGCCTGGCCCCTGGGACCTGGATGCTCCCCGCCCTGTGTCTGAGCCGCCGCCCGTAACATCGCCCCGTGCCCAACGACCAGGTGGTGCCCGACGATCCTCTCAGCGCCGAGGCGCGGGCGGCGCTGCCCCAGGGCGAGGCCAAGGTGGCCGCGGTGCGCTCGATGTTCGACCGGATAGCCCCCCGGTATGAGCTGGTCAACCGACTCTTGACGTTCGGGATGGATATCGGCTGGCGCCACAAGACGGTTCGGGCCCTGGCCCTGCCCGCTGGCTCCCTGGTCGCCGATCTGGCCTGCGGCACCGGAGACCTCTGCCGGGACCTACGAGCAGGCGGGCACCACGCGGTGGGCTTCGACCTTTCGTTGGGCATGCTGCGCCACGCCCACGGTGAGGTCCCCACGGCCCAGGCGGACATCTTGCGCCTGCCTCTGCCCGACGGGTGCCTGGACGGCATCACCTGCGGTTTCGCCCTCCGCAATCTGGTGGCGCTGGACCCGTTCCTGACGGAGTGCGCCCGGGTGTTGCGACCAGAGGGCCGGGTGGCCCTGCTGGAGGTCAGCGCCCCCCGCAACCGGCTGCTGGCGGCAGGTCATCGGCTCTATTTCACCCGGGTGGTGCCCTTCGTGGGTGGGCGCCTGTCGGACCGTGACGCCTACCGCTACCTCCCGGCCTCCGTCGCCTACCTGCCCGATCCCGCGGAGCTGGCGGCCATGGTGAGTCGGGCCGGCTTCACGAACCTCGACCACCGGCAGCTCTCCACCGGCATCGCCCAACTCCTGGTGGGGACGAAGACCCGCCCGTGAGCACGTCGCCCAGCCGCCAACCTCGCCGCTCCGCAACGCCGCTGTGAAGGGCCTGGTCGCAACCGCGTTCCGCATCGACACTGACCTTGACCTGCCCGAACTTGCCGGCGCGAATGGCATGGTCATCGTCCGCAACGGCGCCGGGTTGGGCGGTTCGGGTTGCGCCGCCATTGTGGACGTACCGGCCGGCGAGCGTCATCAGGCCGCCAGCCTGGTCCAGCGCGTGCTGAACGACATCGAGCGGGTCGGCCCGCCCCACGCGCCAGCACCGGTGGCCTTCGGTGCGCTGCCGTTCGACCCCGCCGTTGCCGGCCGTTTGTTGGTGCCGGCACTGCAGCTGCACCGCCACCCTGACGGCACCCGTTGGGCGATCGTCATCGACACCGGACCCGCCTCGCACCCGCCCACGGTGGCCGGTGCGGCGATGCCGAGACCAGCGCTGCCGCCACCGAGCCGCATCGAGATCACCGCCCATGATGATCCGTCGTGGTGGATGGACCAGGTGGCGGCGGCGACGGCACGCATCCGGGCCGGTGAGCTGCGAAAGGTGGTGCTGGCCCGGGAGCTGATCCTGCGGGCGGACCGACCGTTCGACCCCCGGACCATCCTCCGCCGGCTGATCAACGCTTATCCCACCTGCTATGTCAGCTTCATCGACGGGTTCTTGTGCGCCAGCCCGGAGCTGTTGGTCTCCCGCCACGGCGACGTGGTGCGGGCCCACCCCATGGCCGGCACCGCCCCCCGCCTGGCCGATCCCGTGGCCGACGCCCGCCAGGCCGCGGCGCTGTTGGCCAACGCCAGCTACCGCAGCGAGCATCAGCTGACCATCGACATGGTGCACGAGACGCTGCTGGGTTGGTGCTCCTTTCTCGACGCCGAACCCGAGCCGTCGGTGGTGGCCATGGCCAACGTCTCCCACCTGGCCACCATGGTCGAAGGTCGACTGTCCCGACCCGAGCCCTCGGTGTTGGAGCTGGTCACGGCGCTGCATCCGACGCCAGCGGTGGGCGGGGATCCCCGGCCGGTGGCGCTGGCGGTGCAACGTGAACTTGAAGGCATCGACCGGCGGCGTTACGCCGGACCGGTGGGCTGGGTGGACGCCGACGGCAATGGCGAGTGGGCGGTCGGGGTTCGCGCCGCCGAGCTCAACGGCGCCACCGCCCACGTGTTCGCCGGCAACGGCATCGTGGCGGATTCCGACCCTGCCACCGAGTTGGCCGAAACGCAGGCCAAGTTCGCCGCCATCCTGGGAGCGCTCGTCCGGCTGTGAGCGGCATTGGCTCACACCTCAATCGGGAGCCTGTCGAGGTTTCGGCGGTGACGAGGCTCGGCCCGGCGACGGTGCGTGTGGGCTTTTCGCCGGTGACGAAGCGGGTCCCGGTCGGCTCCGCGGGACGTCACGTGAGCCCACCGTCACGGCCATAGATGGCGTCGGCGAGGAGGGATTGGCTCGTGACCGTCCCATCGGGCCCAACCGATGAGCGCTGCCTGGTGCTGACCAGCACCGTCGCGTCCTGCAACCAGTGTGCGCGAACAGAACTCGCCCAATCTTGCTCAGCGGAGGGGGTTGGACCGCGGTGACCTCTCATTCAGCGGCCCGGCTACCCCAGTTCGCCCAGCGCCTCGGCCACGGCGGCGTTCAGCGCGCCATGGATGGCCACGTTGTCGGACCGATCGGGGCAGCGCACCACCAACGCCGCCACCGGCGCCACCGACGCCCCCAGGTCCTCCAACGCCTCGCTGAGGGACCCGACGATGGGGTCTCTGCCCGATTCGTCCAACACCCGGGTGTCGGCGCGATGCAGCCGCAGCAACTCGGCGGGGTCAAGCGGCGCGGGGGTGCCGAAGAGCTGCTCGAATCGCTCCGGTTCCACCAAGTGGGCCTGCGGCAGAAACGAGAAGATGCCGCCACCACGGTTGTCCGCCACCACGATCCGCAACCGCAGCGGCCGCTCCACCAGGCCGAGCAGCGCGCCGGCGTCGTGCAACAGGGCCAGATCCCCGATGAGCAGCCACACCTCCTGTGGGTCCGATGCCAGTGCGGCCCCTGCGGCGGTCGCCACCACGCCGTCGATGCCGTTGGCACCCCGGTTGGCCAGCACCGGCGTCGGGGGCGAGCCGTCAAGCTGACCGAGGCGCGGCGCGAACCATTCCAGATCACGTACTGGCATTGACGAGGACACCATCAACACCGCCCCCCGCCGGTGCGCCCCCGCATACACCGCCCGGGCCAACGCTGGCTCACTCACCCCGGCAGCGGCTCCCGAGGCTGCACCGGAGTGGTCCGCAGCCACACCCTGACCGCCCAACGCAGCCTCCAGCGCCAGCTCCGCCAGGTCGTCGGCCCGACGCCAGCGCGCCCACCAGGCGCGCTCGGCGTGGCGCCCCCTGAGCGGTTCGGATCCCCCGGTCCCCGGCCCGGCGGTGCCGTGCTGCAACGCCTTCGGTCCCGGACGCGCAGCAGGCAACGCCGCGAGCACGGCCCGGGCCAAGGCACCGGGGGAGGCGGCCACCACCAGTGACGCCAGCCGATCCGCATCCCACCAGGACCCGGCCCGGTTTACCAGCACCCGGTCCGCGGCTGCAGATCCGAGTGGTCCGGTCGGGTCACAACAGCGCGCCATCCAGGCGGTCAGGACCTTGGACGCCGGCGGTGCGCCCAGGCTCACCACGACCTCAGGGATCAGCCCGGCAACAACGGACCCGATCCGCAGCACGGCATCAGCGTGAGCCACCACCAACGGGTGCTCCACCCGGCAAGGGCCACGGGGATCGGCCAACACCGGCCAGCCCAGCCGGGCCCCCAGCGCCAACACCGCAGCCGGATCATCAACACCGGCGCCTACCACCAGCACCCCCCGACCCAAGGCTCCCCAGCGCGCTGCGAGCTCCTCCACCACCTGCGGGTCTGGCCCCTGGGGCAACGAACGCCGATGCCAGGCACGGCCGTCGGAACGACCGTCCGGCACTTCGTCCGAGCCGGGATCAGAGCGGTCGGGCGGCCCCAGCAGCGGCTCGCGAAACGTGGCGTTGAGCTGCACCGGACCCGCCGGGAATCCGCAGGTGGCCAACCATGCCCGGGCCCCGAGGGAACGCCACGAGCCCCGGTTGTGCGCGTCGGGCACGCCCAGGTCGAAATAGGCCCGCACCGCATCGCCGAAAAGCTTGCGTTGATCAATGGTCTGGGGGGCGCCCACGTCGTACAACTCGGGCGGGCGATCCGCGGTGCACACCAGCAGGGGCACCTCGGCCAGGTGGGCCTCGACCACCGCCGCGTGGAGGTGGGTGGTGGCGGTGCCGGAGGTGGTCAACACCAGCGCGGGGGCTGCCAGGCGGAGACCCACCCCGAGCGCCATGAACGCCGCAGCCCGCTCGTCGAGCACCACCTCGGTGTGCAGTTCAACCCTCCCTGCCAGCGCCAATGCCATGGGCGTGGAGCGCGACCCCGGGGCCACGAAGGCGAAACGCAGGCCCGCTCGAACCCACTCGTCCACTAGCGTTTCGCTGAATGCGGTGGCGTGATTGCTCATCTCGTCAGCTTCCGTGGTCGAAGGCCATCCCCGAGCCGGCGACCGGGGCTGCATGCCGTCCCCACCCTGCGCCGCCACTCACTCCGGGCGCAAACACCGGCATCGCCAACCCGCCCCGACGCCCTCAGCGCACCAGGCTCGGGTCCAGATGAGCAGCACGCTCACGGCGCCGGAGCCCCCAGCAAGCCGGTCCACGGCCCCAACGAAATGGCCCGGCACCGCCGCTTGGCGCAGCTCCGTCGGCGCGCTCCTGACGGTCTTGACCCTGGCATGCGTCCTGCTCGGGTTGTCACCGCGCCTGGCCAACGGCGCCACCGCACCAGCGGACTCGAACCCCGACACCGCGTCGGCGCCGCAGCCCTCCCCAGCCCACGATGCGCATTCCGACCCACCCTCCGCTGCCGGCCCGGTCGAACCCGCTGCGGGTCCTCCCGAGCTCAGCACCGCTGGGGTGGTAGGGCAACCGGTCACCCCTGACCCCTCCGGGCCCGGCCAGTCGGGGGATGGGACATCCGAGCACGAACCAGCCCCATCAGTCACGTCTGCTGAGCATGGTTCGCCCACACCGCAGGGACCCTTCGCGCCCGTGACAACGTCCCAGCCCGATGGGGGAGCAGCCCCGGTCAGCGGTGGTGAGGTCGAGCCAGCCCCGAGCCACCAACCGTCGCCGCCCCCACCAGCATCGGATATCGGCAGTGACGGGGGTGCGGACTATCTGGAACCGGCCGCCACCCCGAACCCCCCACCGCCGCTCTCCTCCACGATTCCCACCATGCCCACCGTCGCCTCCAATCACACTGTCACCTCCATCCCCACCGTCACCGCCACAACCACGTCCTCGACGGTCACCGCAGCAGCAGGCGCGGTGACGAGCGGCGCCACCCACACTGATATCGGAGCGGCCCCACCAGGAGCCCTGGCCGCGTCCCCCGCAGCCACCGCGTCGCCCGCCGGCCCCGAGCATCTCCCGCCCGGCCTCATGCCGAGCGAATCACCCGGTGGAATGCCCAAATCGGGGGCGTCCAGCGCAAGCCCGGACCCCGACGCGAGTTCCACCGCGGCGGCGACGGATGGCACCGAACGCGTCGCGATCGTGCCCGGGGTCGCCGGCTCGGGCCCAATGTCCGACAGCCCCAACGGTCAGGGAAGCGCCGCGGGGCAGGACGCGTCGCATGGCCCGGTCTTCGGGGAACAGCTCTTCGGGGAACAGCTCTTCGGCGAACAGCTCTTCGGGGAACAGCATGGTGCGGTTGTCACTCCGGGCGTCGTTGGGCCTCCCACAGGTCGCCCACGAATTGTGGCGATCCGCGCTCTGCCACGCCCCGTCGACCCCGCCCGGCCGAGCGTGACCTTGGAAATGCCCTGGTCGCAGGGACTGTCGGTCGAGATCGAACTTGAGCCGGGCCGCCTCTTGGGGGCCTCCTCGCTGTGGTTGGGGGTGGTCGTGATCATGCTGGCGTTGTGGCTGCCGAACCCGCTCGGTACCGGCGTTCACCCCGTCCGCGGGCAGCATTCACCACGCCCCTGAATTCACGTAATAGGCTGTGCTTGCCACTCACAGCGACCGGCGACCGCGCAATTCAACGTCAAACTTGAGAGGTTTCGGCAGCCGGCCGGTAGCATTCGTTCACAGCGGAAAATTTCGCTAACACTGTGTGCGTTACTTGGTGCAGGCGGCAGCGGCGAACACCTACGGCGGCGGGAAACCAGTGGTCACGACGGCTTCAGACAGCAGTCCGGAGAGCAATCCGGCACAGGGCGGGGTTCGGCGTCTCCTCATCTGGGACGCGCCCAACATGGACATGTGCCTGGCGGAGGTGATCCGGCAGAAGGCATCCGGGAACACCAGACCTCGCATGGACGCCATTGCCGGCTGGCTGGCAGCGCGTTGCAGTCCGGGCGAACGGGTCGAGGCCTGCGTGTTCGCCAACGTGGGCTCCGGCCATGAGGAGCCGCTGGCCCGCTGGGTGGCAAATCTGCGGGACTGGGGCTGGTCAGTGTTCGTCAAGCCCAAGACCCAGCCCCGTGATGACATCGACGCCGAGATGATCCGGTACATCGAGCGGCCCTTCCGGCAGGGTTCCCTGATCGAGCTGATCGTGGCCTCCCATGACGCCAGGGCCTTCGGAGCCGCCCTCCAGCGCTATGCCCAGGCCGGTGTGACAGTGACCCTGCTCGGCTACCGGGAGCGCGAGCGGCTGGCCAGCACCAACGCCGCGCTGAGTTTCATTGACATCGAGGACGTGCCCGGCGCCTTCGTGGATCCGCTGCCGCGCACGAACCTGTATGACCTGCCCCCGGGGGGACGCTGGTTCGCACCGTTCGACACGCTGGTCGAGGAGCCGACCCAGCAGGCCACCGCAGCGTCGCCCGATCATGAGCCTTCGCCGCACGCCGCCACTCCCCTCCACGACAGTGCCTTGTCACCAGATCCTTCGCTCGTCGCGCCAACCCCGGCGCAGTCCCAGCCCGCAGATGCCATGCCGTCGGTCCGCCTCGCCGATCTGGAGCCGCCGGCGCCACCTCCTCCCCCGCCGGCGGGCGGTCATGTGGCGCCCATCGACCTGCCGCCTTCGTCGCCGGTGGAGGCCGAGGCCGGTTGGACCAGGCAGGACGTGATCGAGGTTCTGGTCGAGGAGACACGCGCCGCCAGCGGTCAGATGCTCACTCTGAAAGAAGCTGCGGTCCGGCTACGAACCAGGTTCCCCGGGTTTTCCCTCGAAGCATCGGGCTACCCCCGGGTGGTGGACCTGCTCGACGAGCTGCACGCCAGTGGCCGGATCGTTGTCATCCGCTATCCCGACGGGCACCGGCTCGTCGCCGGCACCCACACCACCACCGCGGACCTGTCCACGGAACCCGTCGCGCCCGCTAAGCAGGCTGCTGAGGTCCTCATCGATCTCACCACCTCCCCGACCGAGCCCAGCCTCGCCGGGCCCACGGCCACCGTCCGCGGCGATGGGTACGATGCGGGCGACGCGCCGGCAACAGGAACCAGCGACATCGAGAAGGACTCGACCAGTCTTCCACCCCCCGTCCCAGCAGTCGTGGACGTCGACAAGGCGGGGCGCAACCAGGCCGACCCCCTGACGGCCAACGGCTTGCCAGCAGGCGGGTCACGGGATGAACAAGAGCCCGCGGCGGGGACTGCGCCCCCCATGACCGCCGTCGTCAGGCCCGCGGACATGCCGGTGGCGAACCTGACCGAGCAGGATCCTCACTCCGTGGCCCATACCGCGGCCCATACCGCGGCCCATACCGCGGCCCATATTGAGCATGGCAGCGCGGTCGGTCATCCCATCTACCGGGCCTTCAAGTACAACCCCGAACAGGGCCACTGAGCGAGCAGCCGGACATCCGTCCAAACCACCCTCCGACCCCGCCCTGGTGCATCTGCTGAACTGTGCCCGTGGCCCTCACCGCAGACGTCCACGGTGTCCCTGGTCGCCAGGGCGTCCCGCCACTGGTGCTGGTCCACGGGTTCACCCAGAATCGTGGCTGCTGGTCCCCGGTGCTCGAAGGGCTTTCGACGCGTTTCAGCGTGATCGCTGTGGATGCCCCCGGCCATGGAGCCAGCCCAGCCACCCACGACCATGCCGACCCCGGCGAGGCGGCACGGCTCATCACCGAGGTCGTGGGTCGGGCCCACTACCTCGGTTACTCGATGGGCGGGCGTCTCTGCCTGCGGGCCGCCTGCGATCATCCCGACCTGGTGGCGAGCCTCACCCTGGTCGGAGCCACCCCCGGGCTCCCCGACGCCCAGGAACGAACACGCCGCCGCGTGGCGGACGAGCACCTGGCCCAGCAGCTCGAACGTGACGGGCTGGACCCATTTCTCGATCGGTGGCTCGCCCTACCCCTCTTCGGCGGGCTGAACGAGGCGTCCCAGCACCGGGCCCAACGACTGCAAAACCGCCCCGAGGGCCTGGCTGCCAGCCTTCGTTCTTGTGGTACCGGTCAGCAACGCTCGCTGTGGGATCGGATGGCCCGGCTGGAGATGCCGGTCCTGGCGTTGGCCGGCGCCCATGACCTCAAGTTCGCGGCCATCGCGGCCGACATGGTTGCGGCTATCAACGCCCCGAGAACGGCCGCTAGACCCTCGGGACGCGCTGAGCTGGCGCTGGTGCCGCAGGCGGGTCACACCGCCCACCTGGAAGCGCCCCGAGCGTTCCTCGACATCGTCATTCCGTGGCTGCTGAGGCTCGCCAGCACCTGAAACGCTCGGTTCGATTTGCACCAACAGTCATTTTCATGCATTTTTGTGACATGTCGATACGGTACTTTGAGGATATATGGTTCTTCGAGGATGTGGTCGTGGACCACGGCGCGCTGGCTCACCTGCAGGAGGTGGCGCTGCACACCGCCACGAGGTTGCAGGAAGCATCCCAGCGGCGCCCGCAGATTGCCGCCCGCAACCTCGCCCGCTGTGCCGGTCCCTTTGCCGAGGACCTGGCCGACCATGTCATCCGCCTGGCCAACCGTCACCTTGAGCTGGCAGAGGCCCTGGTCACGCTGGCCGCAACGGCCTCCTCCGCCTCCGCCGAGGCCCAGCAGGAACAAGCTCGACGGGAACTGCTGCGGACCGAGTACCGGGCAGCCCAAGCGGCGGAGGCGCTGGCACGATCCGCTGCCTCGGCGGTCAGCGCCACCATCACCGCCGCGGCACCCGGCTTGGCCGCAGCCACCACGACCACCGCGACCAGCACCTGGCCGTCATCCCTGACGTCCGATACCGGTTTCCCGCTTCCTGGAGTACCGCTGTGAGCCGGATCGAGGCGGCACTGGAGGACCTGATCCGCCTGGGGCGAGACTCATCCGCGCTTGACTCGGAGTTGGGCCCTTGCTGCAGCGACCTGGGGGCGGCGCTGGATCTGGCCTGGGCCACCAGCGCCTCGGTGCTGCCGGCCCGGGGTGATCTGGACCAGCAATTGTGGAGCCAACTTCGGGTGGGCGCGGCGCTGGCGGAGGCCGCGGACGGCGCAGCCGCCCGACTGGTCCGGGCCGGCACGGACGGTCCGGCGTTGCGGGTGATCGCCCTTGGATCGCCGCGAAGCCCCGCCGGCCGCCTGGCGCTACACCTGGCGGTGGGGCGGCTCGCCCAGCTCACCGGGGCCATGTGGGGTCGGATGGAAGGGGCCTTCGCCGACCCGGGCCGGCGGACACCACCCCATGTGGTGCAGAGCCGCACCGAGACCTACAGCGCTGCGGTGCTGATGGGGGACGGCTCCATCTCCCTGATCTGGGAGGAGCTCTCGGACGGCTCGGTACGGGTCTCCGCCACGCAAACGGGCGGTGTCACGGTCGGAGTCGGCTGGGGGGCGGAGGTAGCCGGAACCATCAAGGGCGTGGACCTGGGCAACGGTGGCGGTGCCGCCGGTGCGGATGGACGGCTCGTGCTGGCAGCGGTCCAGTCCTGGACCTTCCGGGACAAGCAGGCTGCGGAGCAATTCTGGCAGGACTATCACGACCCGTTGCTGGCCCAGGTGTTGGTACCGGGCGGTTCGGCGGGGGCTGCGGTGCTCGATCGGCTGCAGGATGCCCTGTTGGGTGAAGGCGGGCTCCCGCCGTCGGACCAGGCGTACGTCGAGATCGGTCTGGAGGCCGCCCTGAGCGCCGGGCTGGGGTTCTCCTCAGGCCTGGGCGCCCTCCTGGGGCAGCTGGGTGGCTTGGCGGCACGGGGTCGGGCTGACGCGTCCTACGCCGCCAGTGACCGGGTTCGCCTCCACCAGGACGGGTCCGTCACCGTCATCACCAGCGTCGCCGCGGTGGCCGGCGCCGATTTCGGGGCCGAGGTGGGCCCGACCAACGCCAGCGGCCAGGCCACTGCCGGTGCCGATGTCACCATCGAGGTGACCGCCAGTCCCTCCGGTCAGCTGCGCCAAGTGGTGTGGCGCACGGTGTTCCAGGCCGACCCCGGCCAGCCGATTTCACTCAACGACGCCCTCGGCGTGACCTCGGCCGCGTCGTCGCTCAACACCGAACTGCACACGTATGAGTCCACGCTCACGTTGGATCTGACGGTCCCCGCGATCAGGGATCACATCGAGACCTCGCTGGGCTTGGACCTCGACTCCACCGCGGATCAGTTGGAGGCTGTGCTGGCGACGGTGCAACGTCATCCGGCGCTGGTGACCGCAGCCCTGGTGAGCGTCCTCGAGCGAGCCGCCCCGCAGGACAACACGATCAGCGTCGGCGTCAACGTCGAGCTGGGGCCCATCGACGTGGGTTTGAGCGCGCACGGTGGTACCACCAACCAGTCGACGGAGGCTGCGTGGGAGAAGCGCCCCGGATCCACCGAGTTGGCCGCCGCCAGCTGACCCGCTGGCGTCGGCCCGTCGGCAGGGCCCGAGATGAGTGGACTCACCCCAGACCTGACAGCACCAGACCCAGCGCGAAGCCGGCGCCGAAGATGAGTTGCACCCGGCCGGTGGCCCCCAACACCGCGATCAGATCCCGTCCGGAGGCGCCACTGAGAACCTTGGCGGTCGGTCCCCGAGCGGCCACCACCGCCAGCAACGCCAACGCCGCGGCGGGACGAACCCACCATCCGGCGACGACGGGCACCATGACGAAACTGCCGGCCAGCAGCGCCACGTACAGCACCCGGGTGCGACGATCCCCCAGCCGCACCGCCAGGGTCCGTTTGCCGGCCACGGCATCGGTGGGGATGTCCCGGAGGTTGTTCACCACCAACAGCGCCGTGGCCAGCAGCCCCACCGGCACCGATGCCGCCAAGGCCAACCCGTCGACCGATTCGACCAGCACAAACGTGGTGCCAGCCGTGGCCACGGGACCGAAGAAGACGAACACGAACGCTTCGCCCAGCCCCAGGTATCCGTAGGGCTTGGGGCCGGCGGTGTAGAACCATGCCGCCGCGATGCAGGCCCCGCCGACCAGCACCAGCCACCAACTGGTCGCCGCCGCCACCACCAGCCCCGCCAGTGCTGCCAACGCGAAGGATGCCAGCGCCGCCCACTTGACCGCGGTGGCGCTTCGCAGACCGGACGCCACCAGCCGCACCGGACCCACCCGGACGGTGTCGGTGCCCCGGACCCCATCGGCGTAGTCGTTGGTGTAGTTGGTGCCCACCTGGATGGCCAGGCTCACGAAGAGGGCGAAGGCTCCTCGCCAGGGGACGATCGCCGGACCGGCCCCGACCGCACAGGCCGCTCCCACCAGCACCGGAACCACCGCCGCGGGCAGCGTTCGAGGCCGGGCTCCCAGCACCCACGGGTTGGTCACGGCGGCTCACCGTAGCGTCGGCGGCCGCCAACCTCCGACCATCTCCCCACCCCGGGGGTGAGGGGGCTCCCAGGGGCTACAGGAGCAGCCCGCCGGTGCCGTTGACTGAGCAGGCGAACCCGCCATGTCGCCGCGCCGCCAGGTGTGGCTTCGGGCCCCGGAAAGGACAGTGTCGGTGCCGGATCGTTTCAGGCTTGACCCAGCGGGGCCGACCACCGTGTCCGTCGCCATCGAGGTGCGGCTCCCACACGCCTGGGGCCGCCCCGAACAGCCCGCCGAGGTCGGTTTCTACCTGCGCAATCAGGAGGGTGGTCGCCACGATCTGCGACCTTGCCCACCGCAGCAGCCCGAGCCGCATCTCTTGTCGAGCCGGACGGTGCGCATCACCCCCTCGGCGCCGACACGCCCCAATCCGGACCTCACGCCCCCAGCCACGGCGTCAGGCAGTGCGTCAGGCAGTGGGTCAGGTCGGACCAGCCGGGCGCTGCACGTGGGGGCCGCGGTGCCGGTGGGTAGCTACGTACTGTGCGCCGAAGGTCTGGCCGAGCCGGGCACGTTCCCGCCGCGGGCTCTCGAGGTCACCGCGGGCGGTAGTTGGTCCTTCGCCATGCGTGAGGACCAGCGCCCGTTTTTCCGAGTGGGCCAGTCCCTGGTCCATTACGAGCCGAACACCAACGCCGCGGCGGCGGTGCTGGCCGATCAGGACGTGGACCCCCACGCCACCCGCCGCCTGGTCAAGGCCATGTGGGCCTGCGGATACCGCCACTTCGTTGATCTCAGCACCATGGAAAGGCTGGCTCGACGGCCCCTGGACAGCGACGCCTCGGTGCTGGAGTTCCACCCCCGGGCCCCGAACCCGATCCCGGTCGATCAGCTGGTGCGACAAGCGGACCACGTGGCGGGCAAGGCGGGTGTGGCGCCCGGGATGCTGCGGGTCGGTCGATTGGTGCCGTCTCTGAATGGCCGGGTGGTGCTGGACAACGAGCTGGTGTTGGGGTTCGTCACGCCGGTGCTACGGGCCGAGGCTCTGAGGTTGCTGGGACGGTTCGGGGGCCGGCTGCTGCACGATCTGACCGATCCCGACGGGGACGGGTTGATCTTCGTGGTCCGCTTCGAGGGCCGAGACCCGGAATCCGCTTTGGCGTTAGCCGAGAGCTGGATGGCGGACGGCCGCCTCCACTGGGTCGAACCTCACCTCGTCGAACATCGGTAGGTCCGGTAGAAACGGCATTGGCATCACGGTCGTCAGGACCCGACCCGGTGCCAGATAGTGGTTAGATGACCACGCTCGAAGGTCTCACCCATCGGCCGCCGCGTTGTTTAGGCTTGCCAGCCGTTACCCAACCTTCGCCGGATCGACCAGAGGCTGTCACGGAACCCCGACACGCACCAACGCCCACCAGATCCGGATCGGATGCCCCCCACGCCGACCGGCGGTGCCCTACCCGCTTCCCTACCCGCTTCCCTGATGCCGACGAGAGTGGCGGAACATGACAGTGGTTGAACAGGCGCCCGGTCACATGGCGTTGTGGCACATCCTGGACGCCATCGGTCGGGGCGAGATCCACCCCCACTACCAGCCCATCGTGTCGTTGCGCACCGGGGAGGTCCTGGGCGTGGAAGCGTTGGCCCGCTGGATAGTGCCCGGTCAGGGGACCATGCCGGCAGCGCTGTTCGTACCGGTCCTCGAACGGTGCCATCGGGTCACCGACCTCACCGCGTTCATGCTGGACCGGGCCTGCGCTGATCTGGCTGCCTGGCAGCGACACCTGTCGTTGCGCAACGGGTTCCGGGTGACCATCAACGTCTCCGCCACGGAGCTGGGCGATCGCCGGCTGGCCCCGCTGGTGCGTGAGGCGCTCGCCACCCACGGCATCGACCCGGGATCGCTGTGCCTGGAGTTGACGGAGACCGCCGAGATCCACGACTTCGAGTTGGCGGCAACGGTGCTCGCGGAACTGGCCCGCGACGTCGGCATCCGTCTGGCGGTTGACGATTTCGGCACCGGATTCGCCGCTGGCGGGTATCTGACCAGCTTCCCGTTCGACACCGTCAAGATCGATCAGGTCTTCGTGGCCGGGATGGGTCACAGGGCGGACCACGCCGACTTCATCCGGGCCACCATCGGCTACGCCCACGGTCGCTCCCTGGGGGTGGTGGCGGAGGGCATTGAACATCAGGAGCAGGCGGTGGCGCTGCTGTCGGTCGGTTGCACCGCTGGTCAGGGCTACGCGTTGGGGATGCCGTGTCCCTCAGAGGAGATCGTGGCCCGGGGTTTCACGGTGAGCTTGGACCGCCCCACGACGTCGGTCTGACGGCGGCCGTGGCCCTGTCGGCGATGCCCAGATGCCGCCAGGGTCCCTCGCTAGCGTGGCCGCTGTGAACCGTTTGGCCGCTCAGACCAGCCCCTACCTGCGCCAACACGCGGACAACCCGGTGGATTGGCATCCCTGGGGGCCCGACGCCTTCGCCGAGGCCCAGCGGCGCCAGGTGCCGGTGCTGTTGTCGGTGGGATACTCGGCCTGTCATTGGTGCCACGTCATGGCGCACGAGAGCTTTGAGGACCCGGCCACCGCGGCGTTGATGAACCGACTGTTCGTCAACGTGAAGGTGGATCGCGAGGAACGGCCCGACGTCGACGCCATCTACATGGAGGCAGTCCAAGCTCAGACCGGACACGGCGGCTGGCCCATGACGGTCTTCCTGACACCGCACGCCGAGCCGTTCCTGGGCGGCACCTACTTTCCGCCGGAACGTCGCCACGGCATGCCGGCGTTCACCGAGGTTTGCGCCGCTGTGGATCAGGCGTGGCACGAACGGCGCGACGATCTGCTGCAACGTGCCGCGGCCCTGACCGCGGCCTTGGGTCGGGACGTGACGGCCGGGCTGGACCGGTCACCGATGGGCCCACAGGAGCTGTCAGCGGCGGCGGACACCCTGATCGGACAGTGGGACCACGAGTTCGGCGGATTCGGGTCAGCGCCCAAGTTCCCCCAGGCCATGGCGGTGGACTTCTTGCTGCGCTGGCATCGCACCAGCGGGTCCCCCGGGGCGCTCCTGGCAGCTACCGCAGCCCTCGACGCCATGGCCGCCGGGGGAATCCACGACCACCTGGGTGGGGGTTTCGCTCGTTACAGCACTGACCGCCGCTGGCTGGTGCCGCACTTCGAGAAGATGTTGTACGACAACGCCCTGTTGGTGCGGGCCTACCTGCACGCCTGGCAGTTGACCGGCCGACCCCGGTACCTGCAGGTGGTCGAGGACACCATCCGCTACGTGCTGCGGGACCTGGCCCAACCCGGCGGCGGGTGGGCCTCGGCGGAGGATGCCGACTCCGCCACACAGCCCGATGGCCCCGACCGGCCTGGTGAGTCGGTGGAGGGGGCGTTCTATCTGTGGTCCACCGACGAGCTGCTGGCGCTGCTGGGTGATGACGCGCCACGGGTCATGGCCCATTTCGGCGTCACCGAGGGGGGCAACTTCGAGGGCCAGAACATCCTGCACCTGCCCACGCCAGCGCCCGACACTGACCCGGGCAGTCCCTGGACCGGCGATCCGGACGCGTCGGTGGTCGAACGGGCCCGGGCCACGCTGCTTGACGCCCGAAGTCGACGGACCCGGCCAGGACTGGACGACAAGTGCCTGACCGAGTGGAACACGCTGATGCTGTCCGCGTTGGCGGAGGCCGCGGCAGCGACTGGACGAGCCGATTGGCTGGCCGCGGCGGTGGCCAACGGCGAGTTCCTACTGCGTGAGCTGCGCCGATCCGATGGCCGCTGGTTGCGCAGCTGGCAGGCCACCGGCGGCGCTTCGGCGGTACCGGCCTTCGCCGCTGACCACGCCGCCCTGATCGACGCCTTCGTGCACCTGGCCGAGGCCAGCGGCCAGGCCCGCTGGATCACCGGAGCCCTCAGCACCGCCGAAGCCCTGCTGGCGCTGTTCCAGGACCCGGTCAACGGCGGATTCTTCACCACCGGGAGCGACGCCGAGGAGCTGATAACCCGCCCGAGAGAGCTGCTCGACAACGCCCTGCCCAGCGCTGATTCCCAAGCCGCCATCGGGCTGCGCCGGCTTGGCACGCTTGCCGGAGAACCCCGCTACCTGGCGGTGGCGGACGCAGTGCTGGCCCGGGGTGCGGCGCTGGCCACCCAACACCCCCTCGGCTTCGGACAGCTGCTGGTGGCGGCCGAGCTGACCTGGGGTGAGCGCGGTGTCAGCTTCGGGTCCACCGCCACCGGGCTGCTCAACGAGGTGGTGGTGGTCGGGGACCGGCCCGACCTGGTGGCCGAGCTGCGGCGACGTTGGCTGCCCCACAGCGTGGTGGCCTGGGGCGAGCCCTACCCGTCCCCCCTGTTCCAGGACCGTCCCGCCGGCCGGGCCTACGTGTGCGCCGGCGCCGCCTGTCTGCAGCCCGCCGACACCCCCGCGGCGTTGGCCCAGCAGCTCACGCTGGTCGACCCATGACGGTCCCGCCCGGGACCGCCATGGGGACATCGTGAACCGGCTGGTGGCGTTGGCGTTGCCGGGGCCGGCGCTGGTCGATGAGCTGCGCCGGGTGTGGGATGGCGGGGACGCCGCGCTGCCGGTCGATCTCCGGTTGCCGGCCCCGGCCCGGCGGCGGCTGCTGGAAGCGCTCGCACCGGCCGAATTGGTCGATCAGGCCGGCCGCCATCCGCTCGGGCCGGGGACCCGGGCCCGACCGGTGCAGGAGGGGGACGCCTTGGTGTTGGCCACCTCCGGGACAACGGGCACACCGAAAGGGGTGGTCCTGACCCACGACGCGGTGGCGGCATCGGCCCGTGCCACCAGCGCTCATCTCGGCGTCGATCCCGAGCGCCACCACTGGCTGGCGTGCTTGCCCTTGGCCCACATCGGGGGCCTGTCCGTCGTGTGTCGGGCCTGGTGGGCGGGGACGACGCTCACCGTCCAGGACGGGTTCGATCCGGCTGCGGCGTTGGCCAGTGGCGCCAGCCACGTCTCGCTGGTGCCGACAGCGCTGGGCCGGCTGGGGGCGTCCGCAGCGCGCTTTGAGCGGATCGTGCTGGGCGGTTCGGCGCCGCCGCCGGACCGGCCACCCAACGTGACCTGCACCTATGGGTTGACCGAGACCGGCAGCGGGATTGTGTACGACGGCTGGCCGCTGCCCGGCGTGGAGCTGCGGGCTGTGGCTGGCGAGCTGCAGATCCGGGGTCCGATGCTGCTTCGGGCCTATCGGGACGGCACCGACCCCCGCACCGCCGACGGTTGGCTGCCCACCGGCGACGGGGGCGCGGTGGATCCCGTCAGCGGGTTCGTGGAGGTCTTCGGTCGGCGGGGCGATCTCATCATTACCGGCGGCCAGAACGTGTGGCCCGACCCGGTCGAACGCATCCTTGCCGCAGCCCCGGGCGTGGCCGAGGTGGCCGTCGTCGGCCGAGCCGACCCCGAGTGGGGCCAGCGGGTGGTAGCGGTGGTGGTGCCCTCCGTGGTGGGGTTGCCCGACCTCGCGGCGCTGCGGCACCTGGTCAAAGCCGAGCTGCCCGCCTACTGCGCCCCCCAATCCCTCGAGCTGGTCAGCAGCCTGCCCCGCACCGCCCTCGGCAAGGTTCGCCGACAAGCCCTCTAGACGCTCTCCGCGCTGATACGACTACTCAGTGCCCCGGGCCGAATCGACGTGGATTCGCCGAACCCCGGTCGAAGCCCTCGACGGTCGCGGCCGCCAGCAGATCTGCGCGTTGGGTACCGGGCCGCAGCAAACCCTGCCCGGCACAGGCCGCTGACCAGCATCATTGCATCACGAGACCGACAAGAGAAGCAGCCGCCCGGACACAACACGCGTGTCCTGTTCGCACCGGCACTCGCACCGGCCGCCGGTCAGAGCCCAGAGCGCTCCAGGATGTGCACGGCGCAGGCCGAACCAAGGCCGATGACATGGGTCATGCCGACCTTGGCCCCCTCGACCTGGCGGTCCCCGGCCTCACCCCGCAGATGCAGCGCCACCTCGTAGATGTTGGCGATGCCGGTGGCGCCCAGCGGGTGGCCCTTGGACAGCAGCCCACCGGACACGTTGACGGGGATCTCCCCGTCCCGCCACGGCCCCCGCTTGTCGATCCACTCACCGGCGCCACCGGGCTCGCACAGCCGCAGGTTGTCGTAGTGGATGAGCTCGGCGGTGGCGAAGCAGTCATGCAGCTCCACCAGGTCCAGATCCTTCGGTGACACCCCGGCTTGCTCGTAGCAGATGTCAGCGGCGTTGCGGGTGAGGGTGTTCACATCCGGCTGGACCTGGGCGTTGGGGGTCCACGGATCGGTGGTGAGGGTGGACGCGGAGATCTTCACCGCCCGGCGCTGCTGCTCCTTGGACAGGCTGCGCAGCCGCTCCCCGGTGATCAAAACCGCTGCCGCCGCCCCGTCGGTGGTGGGGCAGCACATCATGAGCGTGTTGGGGTAGGAGATCATCTCGGCGTTCATGATCTCCTCCAGGCTGAATGCCTGCTGGTAATGGGCCAGCGGGTTGAGCGTGGAGTGCGCGTGGTTCTTCTCGGCCACCTTGGCGAACTGCTCGAAGCCGACTCCGCCGTGCTGGTAGGCGTACTCCATGCCCGCCTGGGCGAACACTCCCGGCATCAGCCCGGTGCCCAACACGCCCTCGGTGCCCACGATGCCGCCGTAGCGACCGGCGGGCTCGAAGACCTTTTCGTCCTTCTTGCCCTTGTTGGCCGCGCCCAGCAGGCCCTGCTTGCCCATCTGCTCCACGCCCACGGCTAGGCCCATGTCACATTCGCCGGCCTTGAGGGCCAGGTACACGGTGCGCAAGGCGGTGGCCCCGGTGGCGCAGGCGTTGGCCACGTTGTACACCGGGATGCCGGTCTGGCCGATCTGCTTGAGGACCCGCTGGCCCACCCCGGCGTTGGCCTGGTTCAAGTTGCCACAACCGAGAATGCCCATGTCAGCCATGGTGACGTTGCCGTCGGCCAGGGCGGTCATGGCAGCCCCGGCGGCCAGGTCGATCAGGTCCTGGTCCTTGTAGCGGCCGAACTTGGTCATGTGGGCACCGAGCACCCAGATGTCATCGCTCATGGCTGGTGGTTCCTTCGCTTTCAGGTGGGCAGGGTGTCTCGAGTGGGCCGGCTGGTCGGGGGCCGGTTGGGGCGGGGGTTGGCCGGACGCGTGGGTGGGGACGGGTCGGCAGGTCGGTTAGCCGGGTCAGGCGCCGGCGGGTTCGAAGCCGAAGGCCACCGCTTCGGCACCGCGGGAGTCCGTGTCCGCCACGAAGGTGGTGAGGCGCACCGCCATGCCCAGCTGGATGGATTCGGGCACCGGCTCGGTGTTGACGATGTTGGCCTTGACCACGCCACCGTCGTTGTCCAGGTCCACCAGGGCTGACACGTACGGCGTGGGCACTTTGGGGGCGGCCCGGTGCACGATGGTGAAGCTGCGGACCTTGCCGGTGGTCGCCAGATCGACCCGTTCGAAGCTGGTGGCGGAGCAGCCGGCGCAGGCGTTGCGGCGGTCGAAGAACTGGGCCCCGCAGTTGGTGCAGCGGTTGGCCGACAGGTGCGGTTCCGGCTCCAGCACCAGGTAATCCACCATCGGAATCCGCCCCGGGTTCTCAGCAGCCATGCCCGAACCCTAATCCGACTCCGCCATGAGGGCGTCGAGCTGTTCGGGGGTCAGCGGATCATGGGCGGAGGGGCCAATGAGTTGAAGCAGGTCCGCGAAACCGTCGCCTTGAAGGATTCCGTAGCCGCACTTGGGGACGACTCGTGCCGCGATGGACAACGAACCAGCCTCGGTCTCGACCAGTTGGACCTCTACGCCATCCCGGATCTCGATGCGAAACCCCGGCCAGCCGGCAAAGGACGGAATGCCCTCGGGTCCGAAGGTGGGCAGCATCGACACAGCAGAGCCCACCATCACGGGCCCAGCAACGCCGCTGGCACCACCGCAACCCCGTCGGCACGCCGGTAGGCCTCTGGACCGGTGGTGACGACGACGGCGTCGAGAAGGTTGCCGCCGAGCTGATCCCGCAGCCACAACAGATGCCGCACGTCGCGATCGGTCACCGAGGCCGACAGCTTCACCTCGATCGCCACCACCCGACGGTCGGGCCTTTCGATGATGAGGTCCACTTCGCGAGTTCCGCGATGGCTGCGAAGATGGCCAACGGAGGCTTCGCCGGCTTGGGCGTACACCCGGACGCTCAGGGCTACCAGCGACTCGAAAAGCGCGCCGACGAGGGTGCCGCCATGCCCCGGTCGGCGAGTGCCGCCCTCGTCGCCGCTCAACAACCCGTCCGCTTCGAGTCCCAACAACGCCACCGCCAGGGCCGGATCCACCAGGTGGTGTTTGGGCGCTGCGCCCAATTCGGCCAGGTGGTTGGTGGTCGGCATCCAACCCGGAAGTGGATCGAGGATGTGGATGGCCTCGAGTGCGTCACGGTAGGGCTGGGTGGTTGACCGGGCGGGCTTGTCACCTTCACCGGAAGTGGCGGCGTCCCGGATGGTCTCGTAGGACGCGCAGGTGGAAGTGGCGGCGGCGTAGGCCATGAGCCAGCGTCGAAGGGCCATCGGATTGCGAAGTTGTCGACCCGCCGCGTCGGGCACGTCACGGTCAATCACCCGCTCCGCGTAGCCCCGCAGGTGGGCCCGGCGAACCCTGGGGCTGAGCGTCCGGATGCCGAGAAACGCCGACATCACCACTTCCTCCACGTAGGACGCCAAGCCGAGCGCGGTGGATCCCTGCACCTCGAACTACGCTTCAATTTCGGGCAGTCCTGCAAGACCATTTTGGGCCACAACGTCAGGCCGTGATGTTTCCCTTGAGGACTGAGGGGGCAGGTCGAGCGCGGACCATGGTGGCGAGATCGCCCCGTTCGGCAACGGCCATGGTCACGCGGTCGGCGCCCACGAACGTGGCGAGCTGGGTGAGCTCGGCGGCCAGGTGGGAGGCGATCTCGGCGGGGGCGGCAACGGGTGCGGCCTCGGCCCAGGCGCCCAGCACCCGCAACGTTCGGGCCGCCCGGTCGGTCTTGAGATCGACCCGGGCCACCAGGCGATCCCCCAGCAGGAACGGCAGCACGTAGTAGCCGTAACGACGCTTGGCGGCCGGGGTGTAGATCTCCAGACGGTAGTGGAACTCGAACAACCGCTCGGCGCGGGGGCGGAACCACACCAGGGAGTCGAACGGGCTGAGCAGCGCCCGGGCGGTGACCTTGCGGGGCAGGCGAGCGTCGGGCCAGCGGTAGGCGGGTTCCTTCCAGCCCTCCACCGTGACCGGTTCCAGCCGACCGTCCTCCACCAGCTCAGCCAGCAGCGGACGGGCTTTGACCAGGTTGAGGCGGTAGTAGTCGGCCAGATCGGCGGCGGTGCCCACGCCAACGGACCGGGCGGCCAGCAGCAGCAGCTCGCGGCGCTGCTCCGGCTCGGGCGGGGTGGGGGTAGCCAACACTTCCGCGGGCAGGAACCATTCGGGCAGGCCGTACTCCCGTTCGAAGTTGGATCGGCGCCTGGCCGACAGACGGCCGCACCAGAACAGCCACTCCAACGCCATCTTGGTACCGCTCCAACCCCACCACGGCCCCCGACGGCCGCCACCACCGCCGGTGAGCAGCTGCCCGGCGCCAAGTGGCCCCCGCCCGGCCACTTCGTCGAACACGTCCTGGATGAAGCCGGGTTCGGCCTCAGCCCAGCGGACCAGGCCGGACCAGGCCGCACCGGCCTCGGCGGCGGCCATCTTGTGGCGAAACAGCGGCTGGTGGGCGACAGGGATGAAGCTGGCCTCGTGGCCCCAGTACTCGAACAGGTCACCACGGTGGGTGGCGGCGGTCAGGCGACCGGGCTGGTGGGGGCCGAGCCGGCTGTACAGGGCCAGCTCGTGGGCCCGTTCCAGCACGTTGACCGAATCAATCTGCACCAGCCCGACGCGGTCCAGTATCCGCTGGAGGTGCCGGCGGTCGAGGCGTCCGGTGGGTCGGGCCTCGGCGAACCCCTGCGCCGCCAGCGCCAACCGCCGGGCCTCGGACAGGCTGAGCTGGTCCGCGGGTCGAAGGCGCCGCGGGGACGTCCGTCTGGAACCGGGCGAACCCGGCGAGGCCGGCAGCGGTGCGGGATCACCGAGCTCGGTCATTGAGCCTGGCTGTAGGGGATACGCCGCGCGGGGCACCGGTGGTGATCATCAGGTCCAGCCGTTGCGGTGAAGAACCTGCTCGAGCGGGGGACGGCGTCGGGCGGCGGAGGCGCTTGGTTGGCCGGACCCGTCGGGGTGGCCCACGGCGATGGTGCCGATGGCCTCCAGACCGTCGGGCACCCCGAACTCGGCCCGCACCGCCCCCGCCGCGTTGAACTGGCCGAACAGGCAGGCTCCCAGGCCCACCGTGCCCACCCCCAGCAGCAGCGTCATGGCGGCCATGGCGGTGTCCAGATGCCAGTACGGCACGGCCCAGGCATCCGTTGACCCCGCCAACGCTTCCCGCTCCTCGGGCGGGGCCGCCACCCGGGCCGCTTTGTCCGCCTCGCCGTATCGGGCCAGGTAGGCACCAGGGTCGGCGTAGGGGATGACCAGCACCGGAGCCCGCAACAAGCCCGGCCAGGGGAACCCGGCCCGGCGTGACGGTGGCAGGCACACGTCCCAATAGCGGGCCACGGAAGCGGGCTGGTCCAGCACCAACCACTGCCAGCCCTGGGTGTTGCCAGCGGCGGGGGCCCGTTGCGCCAGGTGGAGGAGCCCGTCCAGCACCGCCCCGTCGACCGGCCGATCCAGGTACGACCGGCACATCCGCCGCCCCCGGACCACCGCGCCGAAGGCCGCCGCAAGCCCGGCTTGGCCTGCTTGGCCGACTTCCAAAGACGCAGGACCGTCCCCCGCCGACCGGCAACGGTCCTCGGTGGGCCCGGTCACTTCGATGGGGACCGGCGAGGGCTGCGCCACGGCTCTGGAACTGGGCGGACGGGGGTGCTCAGATGCGGGCGAGGGCCACGGGTACACCCGGAACGTCAACCCGGGTGCGGAAGATGGTGCCGGCGCGGGAGCGGTCCTCGGTGTTGTCGGCGGTGACGATGTACAGGTCACGACGGTCGGCTCCGGCGAAGCACAGCGAGGTGACCTCCTTGGCCGGCACCGGGATGGACCCCACGATGATGCCGTCGGCAGCGATGGCGGTGACGCAGCCGCCGCCGTACTCGGCCACCCACACCGTGCCGGCTTCATCCACCGCCAGGCCGTCGGGTTGGAACCGGTCACGCTGGTAGAGGTTGCGACGGTTGCCGCAGGTACCGTCGACAGCAACGTCGTGGGCCACCACGGCGTTGGCGGTGGTGTCAGCGTGGTAGATGGTGGCCCCGTCCGGCGAGAAGCCGATGCCGTTGGTCAGCGTGATGCCGCCGTACAGCAGGGTGACCTGCCCGGGGGCGTCGATCCGCCAGCAGTCCCCCGCCTCCCGCTCGCCCTCCATATCGAAGGGGTTGGTCTTGAGGGTGCCGACCACGATCCGGCCGGCGGCGTCGGTGAACAGGTCATTGGTGCCGTGGGGGGCGAAGGTGGCCAGTTGCCGGGTGACCCCGTCCCGGACGTGGCTGATGTCCCGGCCGCCTATCACCAGGCCCCCGTCGGCGTGCAGGGCAATGCCACCCACGCCCCGACGCTTGGGGACCACAACCTCGATCTGGCCGTCAGGCCGGCGGCAGTACACCCCGCCGTTGGGGACATCGGCGAAGTACAGGTTGCCGTCGGCGTCACCTCGAGGGCCCTCCAGCAGGCCGTAGCCCCAGGCCAGGGTTTCCACCGGCGCCACCGAGACCGACATCAGAACGGGCCGGTCTCTTTGAGCAGCGCGTCGAGGTCCTCGGCCATGGCCCAGCCGAAGCCGATCAGCACGTCCCCGTTGTCGATGTTGAGCGGCTCGAAAAACGCCCCCACGGCCGGATCGACTTCAACGTGCGCGGGCCCCACGTAGTCGAAGATGGGCTGGTAGGAGCCATCGCCGATGACGATGAAGCTGCGGTCGTTGTAGGCCGCGGTCTCGATGCCGAACCGCTTGGCCAGCCGCCGGCCCCAGGCCCGCTCCTCGCCGGACACCTTGTGATCGGGTCGCGGGATGATGTCGTTGAACGCGGAGAGCACCCCGAACGTGGAGGGGTGCGCCAGGCGGGAACCGATCAGCACGTCCTCGTCGGGGAACGCCAACACGGCCCGGCGCATCTGATCTCGCATCATCGCGGTCAAGATGTCCGAGCGGTCATCGGACGGCGTGATGGACGCCAGCCCGATGAGCACGCTGGGCGTGCCCCCGATACGTTCCAGGGTGCAGAACGAGTAGCCCACCAGGGCGTCATGGTCGTTCCGGGCCAAGGTGATGAGCACCCAGGCTTCGGCTTGTTTGGACAGCACGCCGATCTCACAAGGTCGGCCGGATCCCCCGCACAGTTCGGCCATCTCCGCCAGATCGGCGTCACACAGCGCAGTGCAGTCCTTGGTCACGACAAGGGTCGCCATCGTAGCTACAGCCCCCAACATCGGCATTGGACAGTTGGCATCGAATGAGCCTCATCTAGTTCAGCCGTTGGCAGGTCGCGGATGCAAGCTGCCATGACGCTGCGCAACGGTTCCTCATCGAACGGACCCACCTCCGCACCGCCCGAGACCCGGCGCTATACCGCGATGCAGTCCTCGCCCAGCAGCGCCCGTAGCTCTCCGACCAGCCCATTCGAGGTATCAACGCAGAATTGGTCGGGCAATCGGACCCGTCGTTCGGCGAGCTCGATGACCACGGACACCGCACCCGGATGGTCGCTCAGCGTGGCGCGCAGTTCGCCCAGCAGGCGCTGATCCAGACGGTTGGGTGACATCCGCAGCCGCAACGGCGGGGTCTCGGTGAACGCGGAGAGGTCCAGGATCTCCACCGAGCCCACGATCAGCTTGGGCAAGTCGTCCCGGCGGTCCACCCGAGCGTCGATGAGCACCACCTGGTCGTTGGTCTGCTCGTTCAGGAGGTGCCCGAACAACGTCATGGTCTTGGGGAACACCATGCACTCGATGGCGTCGGCCAGGTCCTCCAGCGTGAACACCGCCATCAGATCGCCCTTGCGGGTCCACTTCCGCAGCAGGTTGGTGACCACCCCGCCCACGATGACCCGGCTCTGATCCTCCTTGTTTTCCAGCTCAGAGAGCGGACAGTCCGTCTTGCGGGTCATCACCCGCTCGTAGCCCATCAGCGGATGGTCCGAGACGTACAGGCCGAGCATCTCCTTCTCGAAGGCCAGCCGGGGGCGTTTGGCCATCTCCACGTCGGGGATCGACAGGCGCTCATCGAAGGTGGGGCCGGCACCCCCGTCGAGGGAGCCGAAGAGGGTCTGCACACCCATCTCGTGTTCGCGGCGCCGGGCCACGGTCTGGTCGATGATGGGCTCGAAGCTGGCCAGTAGACCCTGCCGGGGGTGTCCGAGGGAGTCGAACCCGCCGGCCTTGATCAGCGATTCCACCGTCCGCTTGTTGAGCACCTTCTCATCGACGCGCTGGGCGAAGTCGTAGAAGTCGCTGAAGGGTCCGCCGACCTCCCGCTCGGCCAGGATGAGCTCCACCAGGCCCTCCCCCACGTTGCGCACCGCGGACAGGCCGAAGGTGATCTCGTTGAGCCCGCCAGGAGCGAAGTCACTCTCGGAGCGGTTGACGTCCGGCACCTGCACCTTGATGCCCATGGTGCGGCACTCGTTGAGGTAGACGGCGGCCTTGTCGAGGTTGGCTTTGACCGAGCTGAGCAGGCTGGCCAGGTACTCAACGGGGTAGTTGGCCTTCAGATAAGCGGTCTGATAGGCGACGTAGCCGTAGCCGTAGGAGTGGCTCTTGTTGAAGGCGTAGTCGGCGAACGGTTCGATGATGTCGAACCAGGCGGTGCCCAGCTCCCGCCCGTAGCCGGTGGTCTCGCAGCCCTCGACGAACTTCTCGCGTTCCTTGGCGATGAGCTCCCGGATCTTCTTGCCGCAGGCCTTGCGCAGGTTGTCCGCCTCCGCCAGGGAGTAGCCGGCGAAGCGCTGGGCGATGCGCATCATCGACTCCTGGTAGATCATCAACCCGTAGGTGTCCCCCAGGATCTCCTCGGCGTCCGGATGCAGGTAGGACGTGGTCTTCCGGTCGTTCTTCCGGTCGGCGTAGTCGTTGTGCATGTTTGCCGCCATCGGCCCGGGGCGGTACAGCGCCACCAACGCCGCCACGTCCTCAAACCGGCTGGGCTGCATGGAACGGATCAGCGCCCGCATGGGACCGGACTCCAGCTGGAACACGCCGATGGTGTCCCCCCGGGCCAGCAACTCGTAGGTGGCGGCGTCTTCGAGGTTGACGTTGTCGATGTCGAGGTCGATGCCATTGTTGCGTTTGATGAGGGCCAGCGTGTCGGTGATGACATCCAGGTTGCGCAGGCCCAGGAAATCCATCTTGAGCAGGCCCAGGTCCTCGACCCCGTGCATCTCGTACTGGGTGACCACCGGCGCCAGCTCGGGGTCCTGGCCCGATTCCGGTTTGCGCTGGATAGGCAGGTACTCCGTCAGCGGCTCTCGGGTGATCACCACCGCGGCGGCGTGGATGCCGTCCTGGCGTCGCAGGCCCTCCAGACCCTTGGCCACGTCCACCACTCGGGCCACGTCAGGGTCCGTCTCATACATCTGACGGAGCTCGGCGGCCATCTTGTAGCCGTCCTCGAACTTGGGGTGGGGGTCCAAGCAGGCATAGAGCGGGGTGTCACGGCCCATGACCAGGGGCGGCATCGCCTTGGCCACCTTGTCCCCCACGATGTAGGGGTAACCCAACACCCGGGCCGCGTCACGAACTGCGGCCCGGGCCTTGATCTGGGAGAACGTGACGATCTGGGCCACGTGGTCCCGGCCGTACCGCTCAGCGGCGTAGCGGATCATCTCGTCCCGGTAGCGGGAGTCGAAGTCCATGTCGATGTCCGGCATGGAGACCCGTGACGGGTTGAGGAACCGCTCGAACAGCAGGTCGTAGCGGATGGGATCGAGGTCGGTGATCCGCAGCGCGTAGGCCACCGCGCACCCCGCAGCGCTGCCTCGACCGGGCCCGACACGGATGTTGGCCCGGCGGGCGTGGTCGATGAGGTCCCAGACGATCAGGAAATACGAGCTGAACCCCATGTCGGCGATGACCTGCAGCTCGTACACCAGACGATCGGTGACCTCATCGGCCAGTTGCTCCCCCCAGCGGGCCCGGGCCCCCTCGAAGGTCAGCTGGCGCAGGTAGTCGGTGTCGGTGGCGAAACCCTCCGGCAACGGGAAGCGGGGCAGCTGGGACTCCCCGAAGGCGATCTCCACGTTGGCCCGTTCAGCGATCCACAGCGTGTTGTCGCACGCGGTCTCCACTTCCCGGAACGTGTAGCGCATCTCCTCGGCGGTCTTGAGGTAGTGCTGGTCGCCGTGGAACTTGAAGCGGTCGGTGTCCGCCATGAGGGCGCCGGTCTGCACGCACAGCAGGGCGTCATGGGCTTCGCAGTCGTGGCGGTGGGTGTAATGGCTGTCGTTGGTGGCTACCAACGGGGCGCCGATCTTGCGGGCGATCTCCAGCAGCTGGGGGTTGGTCTCCGTCTGGGCGGGGATGCCGTGGTCCTGGAGCTCCACGAACAGGTTGTCGCGCCCGAAGATGTCCTGCAGCCGGGCGGCCCGCTCCAACGCCAGCTGGGGGTTCCCGTTGAGCAGGGCCTGCAGCACGTGCCCACCCAAACAGCCGGTGGTCGCGATGACCCCTTCGGCGTGGTCCGCCAGCACCTCCCAGTCCACCCGGGGCTTGTAGTAGTAGCCCTCCAAGTAAGCCCGGGAGGCGATCTGGATCAGGTTCTTGTAGCCGACGTTGTTTTCCGCCAGCAGTGTCAGGTGGTAGTAGAGCTTGGCCCCCCCGCCGGTGTCCCCGCCGGAGTCGTCCACCTTGCCGCCGCGGCGGGGGGGCGCTCGGAGCGGTGCTCGTGGGCGAGGTAGGCCTCGGTTCCGATGACCGGTTTGATCCCCGCCTTGCGTGCCGCCCGGTAGAACTCCAGCACCCCGTACATGTTCCCGTGGTCAGTGATGCCGATGGCCGGCTGCCCGTCCTGGGCGGCCTTGGCCACCACCGCGTCCACCCGGGCGGCACCATCGAGCATCGAGTACTCGGTGTGTACGTGCAGGTGGGTGAAGGACTTGACGCTCTGTTTCACGCAAACTCGCTGGTTCTGGGTCTGGCCCGGGCTATCCCCACCCTGTCCACAGTCGTCATGCACAGCCTGTGGACGAATGACACGGATGTGATTCCGGAGCGTAGCGGTTCGTGCTGCTCGGTACTTGCTGCTCGGGTCCCTGTCGGTCGCGCTCTGACGGGGAGCCGCGCCACCCGAGGTGAAAGCACCGCTCATGCTTGTTGCTCAGCTCGCTGTCGCTCGCTGAGTGTCGGCGGCTCGCTGGCGCTCGCCGCGCCGACCTGGCGCCGCCACCCGCAGTGCAATCACCGCTCCCCAGGTCTTGGCGCGGCGCCAGCGCCAGCCCTCATCCGCTCAATGCCCACGACAGCGGCCAGTCGGACCGGCCCGTTCGCAATCATCCCGAACCTTTCCCCGAGGCGCGTGGAATAGCACGAAATATATCGACACGGATGTCATGGGGCGGATTTCGGGTCGGGCCGCCGCCACCGGCCGCCGCACCAAGCCGCCCCGTCGGGCCGGGCCCCGAGGGTGGGGTTGGGGCCCCGCCCGAGCGCCGCCAGCCGACCGATCCGTCCACCGAGCCAAACTCGCCCGATGGGGGTAGGCGCCCCCAGGGCGCCGTAGGGGGGCGCAGCCCCCCTTTTAGAACGGCCAGGTTTGATTGCCGCGGGCCATCTCGGCCAGATCGGTGAGCGAGATGGATGCCAGCAGTGAGCGCATGCGGATGCTGACGTCTCCCCAGATGGCCAGCAGCACGCATTGGCCTTCATGGTCGCAGGCACCGTCGGCGTGGGGTTCACCGAAATCCCCGGCGGCGATGGGTCCGTCGACCGCCCCCACGATCTCGGCCAGGGTGATCTCCGCGGGAGCCCGGGCCAGGACGTATCCGCCGCCCACGCCCCGCTTGGAACGCACCAGGCCGGCGCCTTTGAGGGCCAGCAGGATTTGCTCCAGATAGGGCTGGGGCAAGCCGGTTCGCTCGGCGATGTCCCGGACCGAGTTGGGGCGGCCGTCATCGGCGTGCAGCGCCAGGCTCAGCAGCGCACGGCTGGCGTAGTCACCGCGGGTGGAGACCTTCACCCGATCCGTTCCGATGTCACGTTCATCCCCGGGTGACCTTCATCGGCACCCATCGTAGGCCCGCCGTCACCCGGCCCCGCTCAGTTGTTGTGGCGTCGGTCACATTCGACCGGTGATCAAACCGACGTCCCCGGTCGAATCCCTCGGGGAATCCCATCGTCGATCGAATCCCCTGCAACCCGTGGTTGGTTTGGTGTGCGGTGAGCAGGCAAGCTGGACCTGATGCCCGTGCCGCCCGGCGACCAGGAGAGCGACCTCGAGGGACTCGTTCTGCCGGACTATCGGGGCGCCTGCATTTCCAATGTCGTACCGGCGCTCTTGGAATGGTCTGACACCCCCGGCTGGCTGCCCCCGACGGCGGTGGACGCGGACCAGGTGGTGCTGCTGGTTCTGGACGGCTTGGGCTGGGAGCAGCTGCGATCCCGCACCGACTGCATGCCCACGCTGTGCGGCCTTGACGGCGGGCCCATCACATCGGTGGCCCCTTCCACCACGGCCGCCGCGCTGACCTCCATCGCTACCGGGATGCCGCCCGGCGAACATGGCGTGTTGGGGTACCGGCTGTTCCTGGGCGACGACGTGGTGAACATGCTGCGCTGGTCCATGGAACGCGGTGACGCCCGGGCCGCGCACCCCCCACGACTGGTGCAGCCCCACGACGCCTTTTGCGGGCAGCGCCCCGCGGTGGTCACCCGGGCGGAGTTCTCGACCACCGGTTTCACCCAGGCCCATCTGTCCGGCACCCGCTTCTTCGGCTACCGGCTGATGAGCAGCTTGGTGACGCAGGTGGTCGACCTGGCCCGGGCCGGTGAGCCGTTCGTGTACGCCTACTACGAGGGCATCGACAAAGCGGCCCACGAGTACGGCTTGGGCCGCTACTACCAGGCGGAGCTCCAGGCCGCGGACCATCTGGTGGAGTGGCTGCTGCGGGAGTTGCCGGTGGGCACGGCGCTCGTGGTCACCGCCGATCACGGTCAAGTGGAGACCGGCGGCAACGTCATCGAGCCCCATCCGTCGGTGTTGGCCAACACCGCGGTGCAGTCCGGTGAGGGCCGATTCCGCTGGCTGCACGCCCGCCCGGGCCGGGCCTCCGCCCTGTGGGAATCGGCCCAGCAGCATCATTGTCGTGATGCCTGGGTCCGATCACGCGATGACGTGGTGGCCGCAGGGTGGTTCGGGCCGCAGGTGTCCGAGGAGCTGGCGAACCGGCTGGGCGACGTGTGCTTGGTGGCCAAGGGCACGGCGTCGTTCCATGATCCCGCCGATTCGGGTCCGTATCCGCTGGTCGGTCGGCATGGGTCTCTGACCGGGGCGGAGATGATGGTGCCGTTGCTGGTGGGCATCGCCGGCTGACCGGACACGGTCACTGATGGCCCCCCGGTCGCTAACGTGACCCATCGTGACAGCTGACGCAGAACGGCCCGAGATCGTCGCCCACGCCACTGATGGCGAAGCTCCTTCGCCTCCCACGGGGCCATCTGCGCCGGAGGGTCCCCTGGAGGTCATCGAGCAGCCCGCCAAGATCATGCGCATCGGGTCGATGATCCGTCAGCTGTTGGAGGAGGTGCGCAGCGCCGAATTGGATGAGGCGTCGCGTGATCGCATGCGGGACATCTACGACATCTCCGTCAACGAGTTGGCCGCCACCCTGTCCCCCGACCTGCAGGACGAACTGGCCCGCCTGACCATGCCGTTCGGTGACACCGAGGCGCCGTCCGGGCCGGAGCTGCGGGTGGCCCAGGCCCAGCTGGTGGGTTGGTTGGAGGGGTTGTTCCAGGGCATCCAGGCAACGATGTTCGCCCAGCAGATGATGGCCCGCCAGCAACTCGAGCAGATGCGGGGGCTGCCTCCGGGAGCGAGTGGTCCGGGCCCCGGCGGTCTGGGAATGCCTGGTCAGCCGGGCGGTCCGGACCATCGCCCCGGCACCTACCTCTAGCCGCGGTCGGGGCCGTCAGCGGGGGACAACACCCGGAGTCCGTCCAGCACTGCTTGGAGATCCTTTGCCAGCGGCGAGTCGAAGCTGACCTCTCCGCCGTGGCCGGGATGGTTGAAGGCCAGCCGAACGGCGTGCAAGAACGGCCGTTGCAGCCCCAGACGGAGCCGTCCGCCGCCGTAGGTGCCGTCGGCCACCACCGCCAGGCCGATGGCTTGCAGGTGCACTCGTATCTGGTGGGTTCGGCCGGTTTCCAGCTCGCAGGACAGCAGCGCCAGGGACTCGGGCCGATCGAAGGTTTCCTCGAGGTGGTAACGGGTTCGGGCCGCACGCCCGGAGGCGGTGACCGCTCGGCGGGTGGGGTCATGACGGGACCGGCCGATGGGGGCGTCGATGAGACCCGCGGCGGCGGAGGGTTGGCCGATGACCAGCGCCCGGTACTGACGGTGCACGGTGTGGTTGGAGAGCTGCGCCACCAGCGCCTCGTGCGCGGCGGGGGTGCGGGCCACCACCAGCAGCCCCGACGTTCCCCGGTCCAGGCGGTGCACGATGCCCGGACGATGGACTTCGCCGACGGTGGCGCCCACCTCGACGAGCTCCGGAAATCGGGCCAGCAACCCTTGGACCAGGGTGGGGCCCACCACGCCGCTGCCCGGATGAACCACCACGCCGGGGGCCTTGTTGACCACGATCACCCAGTCGTCCGCATAGACGATCTCCACCGGCAGCTCGGGCGCGGGGGCCAACGGCGGGGTTTGGATCATCGACGGCTCCCAGCTGATGAGCAGCTCCTGACCGTCGCCCAGTCGTTGGGAGCGAGCCGTGACCACGGTTCCGTTCACCCGCACCCCGCCGCCCGCCACCAGGTCGGTGGCGTCACGACGGGATAGTCCGGTGAGCAGCGCCACCGCCCGGTCAACCCGTTCGCCGTGCAGAGCGCCGGTGACCTCCGAACGCAGCACGGTGGGTGCTTGATCGAGCGGGCCGCGAACCGCAGCGGCCGTGTGACCGGTGCTGGTCTGATCTGGGCCGGTCTGATCTGGGCTGGTCTGATGCGGGTCGGTGCTCAACGAGCGTCAACCGGGGCCACGCCCAAGCCACCGGGACGGATCAGTCCCATGCCCACCAGCGCCAGGCCGCCGAGGCTGAGGGCCATGTCGGCCACGTTGAAGATGGGCCACCACCGCAGATCGATGAAATCCGTCACCTTGCCTCCGAACAGCCCGGCACCGGGTTGGACCACCCGGTCCACGAGGTTGCCGAGCGCGCCCCCGATCACCATTCCCATGCACACCACACCAAGCCGAGTGGCCAAGCGCGTACTGGCCCGCAGCAGGAATGCCACCACCACCAGCCCGACCACGCCGATGAGGGAGCCGGCACCCTCGAAGCTGCTGAAGGCGGCTCCGCTGTTGAAGGCCAGGCTGAACCGCAGGCTGCCGACCAGCTCGATCGGTTCGTCAAGCCCGCGGGCCCACCACTTGGTGAGCTGATCCACGCCCAGCACAACCGCGACGGAAACGGCCACCAGGCTCCAGCGCAGCCCGGGAGCCAAGCCGCGGACCACATCGGGCTCTACCGGTTTGATGTCGGTCGAGGGATCGGTTGGTGCAGTGTCGATGGTGCGCCTCCTGCGCTCGGACCGTCGGCACCACTCTACGGGCCCCGTCCGGGCGGCCAGCGACGCCGGTTGTGGGCCGCTCAGCGCCGACGGAAGCGGGACCGGAGATCTTCGCTGCCTTCGAAGAAGCGCACCGCCGGATCGGTCGGATCACGGTCCTCGAAGAAGCGGATGGCGTCATCGTCCTCCGGCTGATCCCCGACCGCCCGGCGAAGTTCCTCGAGGAAGTTGTCCCCGCCGCTGTCTTCCTCGCCGGTGCGGGGTTGATCGAGGGTCACGGTGCTGGCGGTGGGCCGTGGCGGCGGCGTTCCGGGGCCGTTATCGGGGACGCCAGCGTCGGCCCGGCCGAGACCGGAGGGGGGCGGCGGAGGAGGCGGGGGTGCCAGCCCGACCCACGGCGGGGCCGCGGGCGAGGCGTTCATACCGGGGTCCATCGGGGAGCGCAAACCGGTTGACGGTCGCTCCGAAGCCGGGCGTGACTGCGGCGGCACCCGAGAAGCACGATCGCCGCTGCCAGTCCGAGCTCCGGGACCCTCAGTGTCACCGTCCGTCTGGTCGGTGCCCGCTGCACTTGAGGACTCCGCCGCCAGGGCATCGATGTCGATCACCGGTTCCGTCACCGAGCCGACCTCAACCTCGGCCTCCGCCAAAGCCCCGCTCGCGCCGGTCCTGGCGTCCGCGGCTGACTCAGCGATAGGCGAGGCGAAGAACGAAGAACCCGCGACCGCAGCGGCCGTAGCCGACCCTGGTTCAGCGCCGGTCCCCGCAGTCGGGACGCTCGTGCCGGTCGATGTGTGAACCAGCGAAACCCGATCCGCATGAGCCTCGAGGGCGGAGCCGAGGTCGCCGGATCGCAGCTGTGGCAGGTTCAACTGGGTGAGCGCCGAGGGTGTTTCCACCGCCTCGCGGAGCTGGGTGAGGACGTCGGCCAAGCGCTGGCGGTGGGTGCGGGAGTGCAGGTCCAGGGTCTGCACGTCCTCGGCCAGGGCGTCGCGGCGGATCTCCAAGCTGTCGACCTCAACGGTGAGCCGGGCCAGCTTCTCCTCCGCCTGACGGATGGCGGCGGTGTCGGCGTCCGCGAGGATCCGATCGGCCTTCTGACGGGCGTCGACCAACAGTCGGCTGGCCTGCTCCCGGGCGCTGGACAAGGTGGCCTGTGCCTGGGCGTCGGCCAACCTGAGGCGTTCGGCGGCGCCTTCCTGGGCTTGGGTCTCCCAGGCCTTGGCCGACTCCTCGGTGCGCTGGGTGAGCTGGTTGGCCCGCTCCTCGGTGGCGGCGTAGTGCTGGCGGGCCTGGTCTTCTGCAGCGGCCACGATGGCCGCGGCTGATTCCTCGGCCTCTTTGATGGCCGCATCCGCGGTGCGTTGGGCCAACACCAGGGTGCGGCGAAGCGTGTCGTCGCCGTCGGAGGACTCACGGGCGCGGGCCTCGGCACGAGCGGTGCGGGAGTTGGCTGACTCGACTTGTTCTGTCGCGTCGCGGAGCCGTTCGTGAAGTTGCGCGAAAGCGACCGCCACACGCTCGAGGAAGTCATCCACCTCCTCTGGGTCGTAGCCCCGGAACACCGCCCGGAACTCAACATCCTCCAGCAGCTTCGGGGTCACATCCATGCGGAAAAGCCTATCGAGTTCTCTCCGCGAGTTGACGGATACCCTCCGAGGTCAAATCAGCAGCGATTGATCGACTTCTTGAAGAGCGGCGCTTAGACCGCCACTGCTCGCTGCGACCACCGTTCTGCAAGCACGATCAGTGATCGTTGTCGAACCCGCGATCTCGAAGCCGGCGGCGCTCATCATCGGAGACCTGCACGTCGGCGGGAGTGAGCAAGAAAACCTGGTCGGCAACCTTCTTCATGTCCCCACCGAGCCCATAACACAGGCCACTGGCGAAATCGATGAGCCGTCGCTGGAGATCCCGCTCGAGGCTCTGCAGGTTCATGATGACGGGCCGGTTGGCCTTGAACTTGTCGGCCACCTCCTGGGCCGCGCCGAAACCGGCGGGGGTTACCACTTGGGGGGTGGCCACCGGCTGGGGGTCTGTCGCCGGGCGAACCACCACCGGGCCGGTGCTTTGCGGTCGGGCCACCACTCGATCTCGCTCCTCGTCGTCGACGGTGTTGCGAACCGGTTGCACCGGTAGTGCTCGCACCGAGGCATGGCTGGTGTCGGGATGGGTGATGGAGGCCGGCCGGGTGGCCGGCGCCACGGGACGCACCGGTCCGCGATTCAGGTTGGCGGCGCGATCGTCGCGCTCGTCATAGTCCTCGACGTCGTCATATTCATCGTCGGGAGCAAGACCGAGATACTCGGTCACCCTACGCATCCAGCTCATCACTCCTCCTGCGGGCAGGTTAGTTCCCGACGACCGCCATGCTGCATTGCCCGGACGCTGGGTCCAGCGCCGACACTTCACCTGCGGCGCGCCGGGCCTGACCGATCACGTGGGATCAGCGCAGCTGGCGGGGACCGAAGAGGGCGGTGCCGACCCGCACCATGGTGGAGCCGCAGCTCACCGCGACCTCCAGATCATCGCTCATGCCCATGGAGCATCGGGCCAGGCCCAATCGATCCACCAGCGCTCTGACCAGCTCGAACCCAGGGCGGGCGTCCGTGTCAGGGTCGGTCGGCCCGACGGTCATGAGGCCCTCCACCTCCAGGCCGGCGCCCTCCGCCAGGGACAGCAGCTCCCTGACCTGCTCCGGGGAACAGCCGCCCTTGCCCGCGGCGCGGCCACCCATCGCCCGGACCGGGGCGCCCGCCGACAGGGCCGGGTTGACCTGGATCAGCACGTGCGCGCCGGGCGCTCGGCGAGCCACCTCGGACACCAACTCGGCCCGGTCGATGCTCTGCCAAAGGGTGACATGCGGTGCGATGAGCCGGACCTTGTTGGTCTGGAGTTGACCAATGAAGTGCCACCGCGGCGTCGGCTCCACATCCGCGCCCACGCTGGTGGCCTTGGCCAGCAGTTCCTGGGCGTAGTTCTCACCCAGCTGCTCCAGTCCCGCGGCCAACGCCAAGGGGACCACGACCGCAGGATGGCCCTTGGTGACGGCCAGCACCTCGACCTCGGCCGTCCCTCCCGCGGCCGCGACTCGCGCTCGCAGCACGGCCAGCCGCTCGCGCACCGTGGCCGCATCGATCGGCTGGGGATCAGGCCGAGTGGTCGAGTCACTCATCGGACGCTGAGCCGCCAGGTCCCGCCGGTTCGCCGCCGGGCACCGTTGTGGGCTCAAGCCAGACCAGGGCGGCGTGACGGCCGGTGTCGGCCCGGGCCCGGTGGGAGAAATGCTTGGATCCGTCGGCGGTGCAGCCCCAGGCAGAGCGGTCCACGCTGACCCCGAACGGTCTGAGCGACGCCTCGACCGCGGCTGGCAGGTCTAACGCCGGCCGGTCGCATCGGGTCCGAGCCCGCACGCTGGGCCCCAGCGCTGCCGCCATGTAATCCAGGTCGGTCGTGCCGAACTGGTAGTGGTCCGGACAGATGCACGGACCGATCAGGGCGGTGATGTCACGGGCGCCCAGTCGGGTCATGGCCGTCACGGTGGCCGGCAGGACTCCGGCAAGCAGGCTCCGCCAACCTGCGTGGGCCACACCCACCACCCCCTGGGGGCTGATCAGGGCCACCAGCGGGCAGTCCGCCCCGAGCACCGAGAGCAGGGCACCGGGTTGGACGGTGACCAGGGCGTCCCCGGCTGCTCCGGCCCTCCCGCCCGGGGTGTTGACCTCGATCACCTCGGCGCCGTGCACCTGTCGCAGCCAGGTGCGGGGGTGGCGGATCAGCGCGTCGAGCGGCTCAGCGGCATGCGGCTGAGCGGGCCGGGGGCGAAGGTCACCGTCGGCACGTTCGGTGAACACCACGTGGGCTTCCCCGACCGAGGTGGGAAGTTTGCGACCGTACGCCATCTCACTCCAGATCAGGCCGTCACTCCAGCTCAGACCGGCTCAGCCCGACTGCAGCGGCGAGCCGCGACCAGCGGGTCTCAGCGCAGGAAGGAGGGCACGTCGAAATCATCGTCGTCGCCGAGGCCGAGGTCGTCCTCTTCCTCACCGAAGATGTCCGCGTTGTCCCTCGTCCGACCCTTGGTGGGCGCGGCTGATTCCGGGACGGCGGCCGCGGTCTTGGGGCGTTCGTCATAGCGGTCGAACCCGGCCGCGATGACCGTCACCCGCACCTCGTCGCCCATGGCGTCATCGATGACCGCGCCGAAGATGATGTTGGCGTCAGGGTGGGCCACGGAATGGATGATCTCGGCGGCGTCGTTGACCTCGAGCAAGCCCAGGTCGGAGCCGCCGCTGATGTTGAGCAGGATCCCCCGGGCGCCCTCGATGGAGCTCTCCAGCAGCGGGCTGGATATGGCGGCGCGGGCCGCCGTGAGCCCTCGGCCTTCTCCGGACCCGTAACCGATGCCCATCAGGGCTGATCCGGCATTGCTCATGATCATCCGCACGTCGGCGAAGTCGGTGTTGATCAGGCCGGGGGTGGTGATCAGGTCGGTGATGCCCTGCACGCCTTGCAGGAGGATCTCATCGGCCATGTTGAAGGCGTTCAACATGGAGGTCTTCTCATCGGCCACGGTGAGCAGTCGATCGTTGGGGATGACGATCTGGGTGTCGACCTTGGCCCGCAGCCCGGCGATGCCCTCTTCGGCCTGCACGGCCCGGCGGCGCCCCTCGAACGTGAAGGGCCGGGTGACCACCCCGATGGTCAGAGCGCCGCTGGTCTTGGCGATCTCGGCGATGACGGGGGCCGCCCCGGTGCCGGTGCCACCGCCCTCACCAGCAGTGATGAACACCATGTCGGCCCCGGCAAGGGCTTCGGCCAGATCGGCCCTGGCCTCCTCGGCGGCTTGTCGACCGACATCGGGATCGCTGCCGGCACCGAGGCCCCGGGTGATCTCACGGCCGATGGCGAGCTTCACGTCGGCGTCGCTCATCAGCAGCGCCTGGGCGTCGGTGTTGACGGCGATGAACTCAACGCCCTTCAACCCGGCGTCGATCATGCGGTTGATGGCGTTGACGCCGCCACCGCCGACCCCGACGACCTTGATCACCGCGAGATAGTTCTGCGGGATTCCGGCCATGTACTGCCTACCTTTCCCACGTGCACGCGGCAGCCGAAGCGTCAGAGCCGCGCTTCGGGAGCACAGCCGTGAACGGAGATGCTATCGATTGAGCGGATATTCGGTCAAACGCAGCCTGTTCACAGCAGGTCACGATGGGTGCTTATCAGGTCTGATTGATCGCAGTGATGGATGGGTGTGTTCATCCGGCGAGCTGGGCTTCGCACTCGGCGTTCCGTTTGACCAACGGGCGTCGGGGCACGCGCACATCGATGGCCTCCAGGCAGGTCAGATCGACTCGGGCCAACACCGTTTCCAGGGCCAGCAGCTTCATCTGGACCTGCTCGGGCGGACCGAACGCCACCGATCCCGTCGGGGCCAGGACCAGCTCCACCTCGGGCTCGGCGGAAACGCGCGCCGCTGACACGTCGGACACGAGAGCTGCGTCGACCAGCGCGATGGCCGGTGTGGCCGCTCCCGTGGGGTCCTCGGGCGAAGGGGCGGGGGCGGGGCCGCTGCGATGCACGAAGCGGAGGGCATGGATCCGGCTGAGCAGCGACGGAGACATCTGGGCCAGGACGCCGACGCCCTTCGCTCCGGCGGGGGTCAACACCGCGCCGGGCACCGCGCCGGGTGATGTCCCTTCAACGGTGATGAGCTCTGGCTGGGGGGTGCTTGCCTCTTCGAGCAGGTGACCGGCGCCATCGAGAACCATCCAGCTGCCCCGGTCGGTGAGCACCCGGGCCACCGGGCGTCGCTCGACCACCGTGATCAGGACCGATCCGGGCCAGGTACGGGTCACCCGGGCCGCGGCGACCCATGGCACCAGGGCCTCGATCCTGCGGGCGGCGGCGGCGGGGTCGATGTCGGTGAGCTGGGTACCAATCGTGATCCCGGAGGCGGCCAGGATGTCCGCCCGCTGATCGTGGCTCCAGCCGGTGATGGCGATGTGGTCGACATCGAGGGCCGGAGTGCGGGTCACGCCGAAGCCGGCACCGATTACCGCCAGCACCATGATCAGCCCCAAGATCCGCAGCCTGCGCCGCCGGCGTTCGTCTCGTGCGACCTCGATTCGCCGGGCCTCGAAGCGGGGATCGATGGGTCCGGTCCCTGCTCCCACCCCCGCCACCGGTGCGCCGGACGGGATGCGCTTCTGTGCCACCTCCGGCGGTCTCACGGTGGCCGACGCCACCTCGTTCGGCACGGCAGGCGAACCGTGCACCATCTCCGGGGCGGCCTGGGTAGCTCCGGCAACGTGGTTGTCGGGGACTGGGTCCACCGAACCTTCGTCCGGCTCGACGTGATCGTGCAGGTCCGCCCGGTCAGACCCGCTAACCCGGGACCTTCGGACGCGGCGGAAAGGGACCAGAGAAGCTCGCTGCGGGCGGGCCGGGAGGGGCGGCTGGTCGACCTCGGCCCGTCGGGCCTGGCGCAACGCGGCGAGCTCGGCCCTGGCAGCTCGGGGGTCAGGACCGGTCGGGCTGGTCTGATTGGTCTGGTCCGAGGACAAAGCGCCAGCGGGCGGTGCCTCGGTATCGGTGCTGGTGGGCGGGCTCATGCGGTCCCAGTTGGGGGCACTTCGGGCTGTCGGTCCTGGTCCGAGGGGGGAAAGCCCACCAGTCGGGTCTCGGGCTGCAGCAATGGGCCACCGCTCGCGACCACCTGTTGTTGGATCAGGCGCATGAGCTCGAACACGTCGGCGGCAGAACCGCCTTGATCGGCCTGGATGAAGTTGGCGTGTTTGGTCGACACCTCGGCACTGCGGTGGCGTCGGCCCTTGGCCCCCGCCGCCTCGATGAGCCGCCCGGCCGAATCCCCCGGAGGGTTGGTGAACACCGAACCGGCGTTGGGGCCGCCGGGTTGGTGAGCCCGACGCCAGGCCACGATCTCATCGAGCAACACCCGGGCTTCATCGGGGTCCCCCGGCGTCAGTCGCAGCCTGGCCCGTAGCACGATGTCGGCCGGGCCCAGCGTCGAATGGCGGTAGCGGAGGTTCAGCGCGGCTGCTGGCACCCAGCGGGCGGATCCGGCTTCATGGAGGTTGCCCACCTCGACCTCGACCAAGCTGGCGGCAAGGTCCGAGCCGTGGCCACCGGCGTTCATCATCACCGCACCGCCGAGCGATCCGGGGACCCCGACCGCCCACTCGAAGCCCCGCAGACCAGCCGTAACGCTGCGACGGGCCAGCACCGGCAACGCCACCGCGGCTCCCGCAACCAGCCCGTCGGCGCGCAGCTCGAGTCCAGCGAAACCCCGACCCAGCACGACCGCCACCCCGTCGAACCCCTGATCAGCGACCAGCAGGTTGCTCCCCCTACCGACTACCAACGTGGGTGTGGGACGGGGTCCGATGACAGCCGCCAGCTGGTCCAGATCATGGCGATCCTCGATCGTGACCAGCACCCGTGCAGCACCACCGACCCCGTACGTGCACCGCGGCGCGAGGGCCTCCTCCGGCCGCACCTTCGGGCCCAGAGCAGCGACCAACCGCGCCGTGAGCTCCACCCAGTCCGTCCCGGCTTGTTCACCTGGGCCCGCGCCCGCCTCGGGGCTCGTGGCCGGACGCAACCGGGGGTGGCGTGCGGGCCGGGGCATGGTCATCACCGGTCACTCCGAACGTGGCGCTCCCGAAGCGCGACCTGCACCTCGTCCGGCAGCGAGGTGAGATCGCCGGCGCCGAGGGTCACGCAACAGTCCCCCGGGCGCAGGGTCGTCAGCAGGTAGGTGACCAGATCACGTCGATGGGGCAGGTAGGCCAGGCTGCGCCAGGGGTGGGCGTCGAGCACGGCGTTGGCCACCAGCCGGCCGGTGACGCCGGGTCGGGGCCGCTCCCCCGCGGCGTAGACCTCGGTGATGGCCGTCACATCGGCGTGCAGGAAGCTGTCCCTGAACTCGACGCCGATGGCCTCGATCCGGCTGTAGCGATGGGGCTGGAACACCGCCACCAGCCGGGACCAGCCGCCACTGTGCAACGCGGCCAGGGCCGCCGCCACCTCGGAGGGCAGATGGGCGTAGTCGTCGATGAACGTGACCCCGCCGGCCTCACCCCGGAACTGCAATCGTCGGGCCACCCCGGCGAAGCGAGCGAGCGCCCGGGCGGCGGCGTCGATGGGCAGGCCCAGCTCCAAAGCGCAGGCGGTCGCCGCGGTGGCGTTGGCGGCATTGTGTCGCCCCATGATGGGCAGGGACAGGACACCCAGGTCACGGCCTCCCGCCAGCAGCCGCCAACGAACCCCGTCCCGCGCCGAGCTCACCTCGACCATCCGATAGTCGGCCTCGGGGTGCTCACCGAACGTGACCAACCGGGGACCGACGGGATCCGTGGAAGCAGCGCGGGCGGCTGCGACGTCACGGGCCAGGGCGGCACCGTCGGGGCCGTCTATGCCGACCACCGCCACCTCCTCGGTGCCGGTCACGAACTGCTCGAAGGCCCGGCGCATGTTCTCATAGCTGCCGTAGTGGTCGAGATGATCGGGTTCGACGTTGGTGACCACCGAGGCGTGGGGGGCCAGTGCCAGAAAGGTGCCGTCGCTCTCATCGGCTTCGACCACGAAATGCCGACCCACGTCCCACGCGGCCCCGCTACCGATCTCGTTGAGGTCCCCACCAATGAGAAAGGACGGTTGCACACCGGCTTCGACCAGGATCAACGCCAGGATCGAGGAGGTCGTGGTCTTGCCGTGGGTGCCGGCCACCGCCACGGTAGCCCGCAGCCGACACAGCGCCGCCAGCACGTCCGCCCGTGCCACCACCTCGACGCCCGCGGCCGCGGCCGCGCTCACCTCCGCGTTGCCTGACGGGATGGCGCTGGAGATAGCCACCAGGTCAGCCTGACCCACGTTGGCGGCGCGGTGGCCCACGCTGACGGACAAGCCCAATCCCCGCAGGCGCTCCACGGTGGGCCCGTCCTTGAGGTCGCTGCCGGTGACCTCATGACCCAGCGTGGCGAGGATCTCGGCAATGGCGCTCATGCCGGCTCCGCCGACCCCCACGATGTGGATGGTGCGACGGCCGCCCAGATCCACCGGCCTGGCACCTGCAGATCCGCCCGATCCGACCGGTCCGCCAGATTCGGGCACGGAGCTCACCGCGGCCCCTGCGCTGAGGATGGCCCGGCCGGGGGTTCAGTCGGGGCGGCAAACCGCGCTGGTATCGGCTCCCACGGCGCGCGGGCATGGAGGATGAGCAGGTCAGCAACCCGATCCGCAGCGTCGGGACGCCCCACCGTGGCGGCCGCGGCGGCCATGGAGGCCAGCGTGTCCGGTCCTTCCAGCAGGGCGTCGAGCTGCAGAACCAGCCGGTGTGCATCCAGCTCGGCGTCGGGGATCAGGACCGCGGCCCCGGCGTCCACCAGAACCTTGGCGTTGGCGGTTTGGTGGTCGCCGGTGGCGATGGGCAGCGGCACCAGGATGGAACCGACCCCCAACGCTGCCAGCTCGGCAACCGTGGAGGCGCCGGCGCGACTCAAGACCACATCTGCGGCGCACAGCGCGGTGGCCATGTCCTGTTCGTAGATCACCGCCCGATAGTCCAGTGCCTTCCCCGGCGAAGCGGACCGGCTGACGCCCTCCGCAACCCCAGCCGGCCGCTCGGGCCAGTCCCGGTCCCCCACCACATGGCGAACGGCCAGATCACCGCGCCCCGCCCATCGGTCCCGGGCCTCCCACACCGCACGGTTGATGCGGCGAGCGCCGAGAGAGCCGCCGTATGCCAACAGGAGCACCCGCTCGGGGGCCACGCCCAGCCGTTGTCGGGCCGCGGCCCGCTCAGCTGAACGGTCGATCTGGGCCAACGCCGGACGCACCGGGTTGCCGGTGAGCACCGCCCGGGGCAGGTTGGTTCCCGGGAAGGACACCGCGCAGGCCCGGGCGGCCCGCCCCACCAGGCGGTTCGCGGCACCGGGGATGGCGTTTTGTTCAGCCACGACCACCGGAATGCGCAACAGCAACGCGGCCAACGCGCACGGCAGGGAGGCGTACCCACCCAACGCCAGGACCACCGACGGGCGGGTCCGTGCCACGAGCACCATGGCCTGGGCGAAGGCACCCGCCAGGCCAGCCAGCGCTGGCAGGTTGGCCGGCGTCAAGCGGCGCTGCAAGCCCCGACCGCCGAGCAGGGTCACACCGAAGCCAGCGTCGGGCACCCGGCTGGCCTCCACGCCCCGGCGCGAGCCCACGAAATGCACCCCGGCCCGGGGACAGCCGCGGTCCACCACAGCCTCAGCGATGGCCAGACCGGGGCTGACGTGGCCCATGGTGCCTCCGCCGGCCACCATCAACCAGGTTCGAGACTGCGGTTGGGGAGGTTGGCTCCGTTTGCGCCGGCGGGCGCGCCAGGAGAACCCTTGCGCCCACCGGGGGCGCGCCTCACGGGACTGCGGACTGGGCACCGGCAGGGACTGTGACACATCGCCGACCTTCCGGGGCGGATCTCGAACCGTGGGGATCAACGCGGCATCCGCGGACGGCCGGTTGCGAGCCGGAACCGGGTACATGACGGCACGGCGACGCTCATACGCGGACCGGACGGCGCGGTGGGCGATCCCGATCCGACGGGCGCCCGGATTCCCTCTCGCGGACGCCGGGGCGGTTCCGAACCGGTTGGCTGGTGCGGTCATCGACGCCATCGCCGCCCGAAGCACCGTCCGCAAGTCCAACATCGGGCTCCCTCGGCACCTCCGGATCGAAATCCATTCCCCCTGCAAGACCCATTCCCCCTGCAAGACCCGTGCCCTCATCAAGACCCGTGCCCTCATCAAGACCCGTGCCCTCATCAAGACCCGTGCCCTCATCAAGAACCGTGCCCTCATCAAGAACCACCGTGGGGTCGGCGTCCGGATCGGCGTCGGCGGTACGCGGGAGGGTGGCGACAAGCTGCAGATCGGCGCCCCGGCCGGTGACTGTTGGGGGCGCAACAAGTGCCCGCCCACTGCGGGGTCGGGCCTGGCGGGCCACGTTGAGCAGCAACCCACACGCCGCCATCGATGCCACCAGCGAGGACCCACCCGAAGACACGAACGGCAACGGCACCCCGGTGATCGGCAGGGCTCCAACCACAGCACCGATGTTGACCAGAGCCTGGACCACGAACCAGCCGGTGATCCCCGCGGCCAGCAGGGTACCCATGGCGTCGGGCGCCCGCAGCGCAGCCCGGGCACCGAGCAACGCCAACAGGGCGAAGACGGCGATGACGAAGGCGGCGCCGAGAAAACCGAACTCCTCAGCGATGATGGCGAAGATGAAGTCGGTGTGGGGGAACGGCAAGAAGCCCCATTTGGCCCGGCTGGCGCCCACCCCGACACCGCGCAGACCGCCTTCGGCCATGGCCATGAACGCCTGCATGGTCTGATATCCCGAGCCCAGGGGGTCCGCTTCGGGATGCATGAACGCCAGGATGCGGGCCCGTCGATAAGGCACAGCCAGGCCCAGCACCAAGGCGCCGGTGAAGCAGACCCCGAGAGCGGTACCCAACCAGCGAAGGGGGGCGCCGGCGACGTGCAACATCAGCAGGGCGATGCAGCCCAGCACGATGCTGGTGCCCAGATTCGGCTGGAGCATCACCAACAGGATGATCACCGATGTGACCAGCAGCACCGGGTTGAGGGTGGCCCGGCACAAGCCCATCAAGTGGATGCGTCGTCCCAGCAGCACCGCACAGAACAAGACCAGGGCCAGCTTGGCCACCTCGGACGGTTGAATGATCACGGGGCCGTACCCCAACCAGCGCCGGGCCCCGTTGACGTCCACGCCCACCCCGGGGATGAGCACCGCCACCAGCAGTCCCATGCTCACCAGCATCGCCGGTCCGGCCAGTCGGGCCCAGCGGTGATAGTCGATGCGCTGGATGACCAGCATCACGACGGTACCGATGGCGGCCCAGATGGCCTGGCGCTGGAAGTAGTACCAGGAATTGTTGTGGTCCTCGAGGGAGATCACCGAGCTGGCGGACATCACCATCACCAGCCCGATCAAGTTGAGCATGATGATGATGCCCAGCAACGTGACGGACTCCGCCGTGCGCCGGCCAGGCTTGCTTTGGATCGGCTTCGTTCGGATCGGCTTGCTGCGGGACGCGCTCATAGCTCGACCGTTCCCGTCGAAAGGAAGTCGGCATAGAAAAACCCCAGGGCCATGGCCACGCAGAGCCCGGCGATGATCCAAAAGCGTATGATCACCCGTGTTTCCGGCCACCCGCCCAGCTCGAAGTGGTGGTGCAACGGCGCCATGCGGAACGGCCGCTTTCGAAGAGCTGGCTGGGTGTTGCGCTGGGCCTGGTACACCCCCACCTGCAGCATCACCGACACCGTCTCCAGCACGAACAACCCGCCGAGGATGGGCAACAACAGCTGGGTTTCCGTGGTCAGCGCCAGCGTGGCGAACCCGGCGCCGATAGCCAGCGATCCGGTGTCGCCCATGAAGATCTGCGCCGGCGCGGCGTTCCACCAGAGAAAGCCGATGCACCCGCCCAGCATCGACACCGACACCACCGCCAAGTCCAGCGCATGGAAGTTCTCGTAGACCTCGAAGTTGCGAAACTGCCAGAAGCAGATCACGGTGTAGGCCGAGAAGCCCAGCACCGCGGACCCCGCGGCCAGCCCGTCCAGCCCGTCGGTCAGGTTGACGCCGTTCGAGAAACCGAGGATCCACACCACCGCCAGGACCGTCCACCCCACCTTGCCCAGCTCGATGCCCGGCACCGGACCGCTGGTGAAGCTGAGCCTGGTGGCCTCTTGGGTCAGCCCGATGATGGCCACCGCGAAGCCCACCGCCACCACGAGCTGCCCCGCGATCTTGGTGCGCTTGGTCAGACCCAGGTTGCGGGCCCGGGTGACCTTGATCCAGTCGTCAAGGCCACCCACGAATGCCGCCGCGGTGATGGTGGCCATCACGATCAGCCCGGTTCTGGTGGTCACCCCGCCCGGAAAGGTCGACAACACATAGCCGAACCCGGCACCGACCACGATGGCGATCCCGCCCATGGTCGGGGTGCCGGCTTTGATCGAATGACCCCGGGGACCGTCCTCCCGAATGGGTTGACCCACCCGGTGGGCGGTGAGCCACCGGATCAAGTAGCGGGTGCCTATGAGCGACACGAGCGTCGAGGTGGCCGCCGCCACCAGCAGTCGGATCACGAAACAGGACGGTCCGATGATCCGCCCAGCGAGCGGAGCAGCTCCTGGGCCACTACCCGGTCGTCGAAGTCGAACAAGGCGTCGCCGACCTGCTGGGTGCGTTCGTGGCCCTTGCCGGCGATGACCACCATGTCACCGGTGGTGGCCTGCCCCAACGCCAGGGCCATGGCCTTGCGCCGGTCGACCTCGACCACCACCGGGTTGCGTGTCACCTTGCCCCCACGGGCGCTCGCGGTGCCGCCAGCACCACTGTCCGTTGCCATCACCGCACCGGAACGTACTTGGTCGGCGATGTCCAGTGGTGACTCATGACGTGGGTTGTCCGAGGTGATCACGGTCAGATCGGCCAAGGCGCCAGCGACCTCCCCCATGGGAGCCCGTTTGGTGCGGTCCCGGTCCCCGCCGCAGCCAAACACCACGATCACCCGGCCGCCGGGTCCCGTCATCTCCCGGACCGAGCTCAACAGTCGCTCCAGCGCATCAGGGGTGTGGGCGTAGTCGACGATGACCCCGAAGTCCTGACCAGCATCAACGTGCTCAAAGCGACCCGGCACGGCGCCCACCGCATCGAGCCCGGCGACGATGGCCTCCAGGTCGATGCCCAGCTGTTCAGCGGTGGTGGCGGCGGCCAGGGCGTTCGCCAGGTTGTGTCCGCCGGCAAGGTGGATGCGAAGATCCCGACCCCGCCACCGGAATCGGGTGCCGCTGGCGTCCAACTGCTGCACGTCGGCATCGGCCAGGCGATAGCCCACCGTGGGGACCACCGCGGCGTCGCGCAGCAGCCGTCCGTGGGGATCGTCGAGGTTCACCACCGCCCGCTGGCAATGGTCGCGTTCGAACAGCTTGGCCTTGGCTTGGAAGTACGCGGCCATCGTGCCGTGGAAATCGAGATGATCCCGGGTGAGGTTGGTGAAGGTGGCCACGTCGAAACAGATCTGATCAACCCTGTGCAACGCCAGCGCATGGCTGGACACCTCCATGGCCACCGCCCCCACCCCTCCTGCCACCAGTGCCGCCAGCTGTCGTTGGAGGTCTGGCGCCTCGGGGGTGGTGCGGGCCGCGGACAGGGTGCCGATGATCTCGCTGGTGTGGCCGGCGGCGCGGAGGATTGCCGCCAAGAGGTGGGTGACGGTGGTCTTGCCGTTGGTGCCCGTCACGCCGACCAGCGTGAGCGCGTCCGCGGGGTGGCCCCAGAAGGTGGCCGCCGCCACCGCCATGGACGCCCGGCTATCGGGGACCTCGATCTGGGGTAGGTCCGTGGCTTTGGCCCCGGGCCCGGTCCCGCGGCGGCCGAGACTGCGTTGCACCAGCAGCGCGCCGGCGCCGCGGGCGGCGGCCTGATCGGCAAAGCGGTGGCCGTCCGCGGTGGCACCGGGCACGCAGCAGAACAGCCAGCCGGGTTGGACCTGGCGGGAGTCATGGGTCACGCCGCTGATGGGGACCTCGAGCACCGACGCCGGATCCCATCCCGGTGGGGAGTGCAGACGGACCGTCGGGCCCAACGCCTCGAGCAAGCGGGACAGCGCCATGGAGGGCACAACGGTCATCGCTGTACCCCGCCGCCGGGGTCCGGGGTCGGGGCGGCAGGCGGGGGCGACACGACGACTGGCCCTGGCGCGGGGACCTGGCCGGCCGGTGCCGGGCCGGCCGAGGTACCGGGGACCGCCGGGTCCGAGGTTGGCGACTGACCCTCCGATGTGGGTGGGGTGGCCGGATCAGCCGGTGCGGTGGCTGGGGGGGCCGGGTTCGCCCCGCTGTCCTGTCCCGTCGGCGGTGGCGCGGGGTTCGGGCTCGGTTCGGGCGGGGGCGACGCGGGCCCGGCCGCCCCGGCGGGTTCCGCGGCGACCGTCACCGCCGGCGGGGGGGCAGCGGTGGTCGACGGGACAGACGCGGCAGCACCGGTGGCGGTGGCGGTGGCCGTGGCCGGAGGAGCAGATGCCGGAGGGGCAGGTGCCGGGGTGCGGACCACGACGACGGGGGGAGGTGGCGCCGGGCTGGCCGGGCGGGCCCGAAGGTTGGAACCATCGGCCCGTTGGGTCCAGCCGGGGGCTTCGGGGGCGATGTCCTGGCTGAGGAGGGCCTGCTGGGCGATGGCGGCGAACACCGGTGCCGCCGCCGCGCCACCGGTGTAGATCGCGCTCTGCGGCTCATCGAGGACCACGATGATCGAAAATCGGGGCTGGTGGGCGGGCACGAACCCCACGAAGGTGGCCAGGTAGTCCCGGTCCCCGTCACGGCCGTACTGGTCAGTCTCGTTGCGCCACTTCCAGGCGGTGCCGGTCTTGCCGGCCACCTCGTAACCGTCCACCGCGGCCCGCGATCCGGTGCCGTGGGTGACCACCGCCCTCAGCATCGCCCGCAGCTGCGTCGCGGTGTCGGGGGTGATGACCCGACGACGGCTGGGGACCACCCGAATCACGTCCTCGTTGTCCGGGGACACCACTGAACGCACCACCGAGGGACTCACGTACTCTCCGTCATTGGCCACGGTGTTGTACGCCGATAGCACCTGCAACGGGGTGGCGTTGAGGCCCTGGCCGATGGCGATGGTCGGCAGCGAGGTATCGGACCACCGGCCCCGGGGCGGAACCAGGCCCGGTTCCTCGTGGGCCAGGCCGATCCCGGTGGCGGCACCGAAGCCGAAGCTGGCCAGCCCGTCCGACAGGGCCCGGGACCCCAGGTCTTTCGCCAGGAGCATGGTGCCCACGTTCGAGGAGCGGGCCAGAATGTCCGTCACGGTCATGGCTTCGGGTTCGACGCGGCTGTCATCCACGAACGTATCGTCCCCGAAGGTGGCCTCGGTGGGCACCTGACGCACGGTGGTGGCGTTGACCAGGCCGGTCTCGATGGCGCCGGCCATGGTCACGACCTTCATCACCGAGCCCGGGTCATAGGTGGTGGTGATGGCCCGATTCTGGTCGTCGTTGACCACGCTGCCCGTCGCCTCATCGGTCCGCAGCGAGGCCAGGGCCAGGATCTCGCCGCTGACGGTATCCATCACGATGGCGGTACCGGCTTTGGCCCACACCGCGCCGATGCCCTCCGCCAGCGCCCTTTCGGTCATCTGCTGCAGGGTCCGGTCGAGCGTGAGGGTGATGGTGGAACCGGGCACCGCGGCCTCGATCCGCTGCTCGGCGGAGGGGATGGTGCGATCGCCGGCCAAACTGCGCTCGCGTACCACTTCGCCGGGCGTGCCGGTGAGGGACTCGTTGTAGGCCGCTTCCACACCGGAGATGCCCACGTTCTCAGTGTCCACCCGGCCCACCAGCGAAAGCGCCAGATCCTCCGCCGGCTTCAACCTGGTGGCTTCATCCAGGCTGTAGATCCCCGGCAGGTGAAGCGTCTCCACCGCCCTGGCTGTCTCGTCACTGACCTTGCGAGCCAGAAACTCGAAGTTGCCCGGCGCCTCCAGCTTCTCTTGCAGCTCGGCCGCGTCAACGTGAAGCAACGGTGACAGGGCACCAGCGATTTCCCCAGCGCGGCCGCGGGGCACGGTCGCAGGATCGGTGTAGATGGTCTTTCGGGTCACGGTGCTCACCAGCGGCTCACCGTTGCGGTCCACGATCGCCCCTCGGGTGGCCGGCAGCAACTCGGCGCTGACCCGCTGGTCCCGGGCCTGTTGACGGTAGCGATCGGGGCTCATCGCCTGCAGGTTGGCCAGCTTGGCCACCAGCACGATGAAACACAGCAGCGCCACCAAGACCAGCCCCGTCAACCGCCCGCTGGATACCAGTCGGTACGGTCCGCTCCGCACCGGAGGACGCCGAGCCCCACCGGCACGTACGGTACCGGCACGTACGGTACCGCCACGTACGGTACCGCCACGTACAGTACCGGCACGTACGGTACCGGCACGTACGGTACCGCTCAGCATGGTGCGGGCTCGGGCGGCCCCACTCCGTCCGGCCCGCGACCGAGAAGGTTGTGCGGTCGCCTTGGCGGGCGATGTGCCGAGGAGCCGGTGGGCGCTGCGCCTCCTCGGGCCCCCACCCCCACCCTCACCCTTCAGCTCAGCTTGAGCTTTGGTCGCCGGTCTCGGGCGGGGCCGAACCCCATCCGGACGTTCCCGAGCATCCCGACGTTGGCGATCGGCCGAACCGAACAATCCGGCCGCAACCGACCAGCCTCCTGTGCCGGCCGCACCATCCAACTCGCCATCCAACTCGCCATCGAGGTCATCCAGATCGTCGATCCGGATCAGCGGGCTCCGGCGAGGGTCTGCGTCGAACTCGGCGCCATCATCAGCGGCCCACAGCCGTTCCCAGTGCCGGTCGGCGCCGACGGCGCTGCGGGCGCCACGAGTGGGCGGGGCGTGGACATCGGTCCCCGGGCGCGCGGCTCGGGATTGGGCTGGGGACGATCGCCGGGAGCCACCACGGGCCGGCGATCGACGCCCAACCGAGGTCCGCGGATCATCAAGCAGTTCGTCCTCATCGAGCAGACCTACGGAAGTGCGCACGGGCCGGGACACCGGCGGAAGATCCCGGCGTCCCCGGTCACGGCTCGACCCGGCGGAGCTGGCACGGCGAGCCGCTTGGCGCGGCGGCTTCGCCCCTCGTGGCGGTGGCGGGTCCCCGAGCTCATCGTCGATCATGTCGAGGCCCTGTCTTGGCCTGCGCCCTCAGGGGCTGTCGCGGCACGTTGGGCGACATCGGGCTCAGCCGTGCTTGCGCCGGTGCCGGCGGCGGGGTCCAGGGAGAGGTTCACGCTGCCCGTGCCGTTGTGGGCGTAGGCCTCGACGTCGGCCCGCGCCAGGAAGACAACCTCCGGCGGTCCCACCAGCCCGTGTTCGGCCGCGGCGGCTTGGATGCGCAGCGGTGACTCGGCGGTGGCCACATCAACCTGCAAACGGGCCCGTTGCACCTCGAGGTCCGAGATTCGCCGGTCCAAGGTATCGAGGCCCAATTGGCCCTGCACCAGCACCGCCTGCAGGAACGCCAGCACGAACAGCGTGATGAACACCACCGAGATGAGCACCGTACCGAGCGGTCCGGGGCGCAGCCGCCGACCGTCACGCACCAACTGCAACGCCGGGCGGCTGGCGTTGGCACCACGGCCCGCGGAACGGCGACGTGCCGGATCCACCGCCACACCCGCCGGGCCGCCACCTGCGGATCCCGCCATCAGTTTCTCCTCGCCGAGTCGGTGCGGCGCACGGTTGAGACGGCAGTGTCGGTGTCGGCGACCAGCCTGACCGCAGCCCGCAGCCGGGCGCTGGCGGCCCGGGAGTTGACGGCCACCTCAGCGGCCCCGGGCTTGCGGGCACTGCGCCACAATGGTCGCAGCAGGCGACGGGCCCCACAGCGGCAACCCAGCTGCGCAGGGCACTGGCAGCCGCCGGTCTCGTGCTGTCGCAACCGGCCCTTCACGATGCGATCCTCCCCCGAGTGGTAGGCCAGCACCGCCAACCGTCCGCCGGGCGACAAGGCCTCGATGGCGGTGTCCAGCGCCGGGCCGAGCACGTCGAGCTCGTCGTTGACAGCGATTCGCAGTGCCTGGAACGTGCGCTTGGCCGGATGACCCCCCCGCCGACGGGCCGGTGCCGGAATCACCCGTTCGAGCAGCGCCACCAACTCGCCGGTGCGCTGCACGGGTCGGCCGGCCAACCGTTCCGCCATGATGGCCTTGGCGATGCGCCGGGCGCTGGGCTCCTCGCCATGGTCCCGCAGGATCCGCACCAGTTCGTCCTCACTGGCGGTGTTCAGCAACTGCGCAGCGCTGATCCCCCGGGAGCGGTCCATCCGCATGTCAAGGGGCGCGTCGTGACGGTAGCTGAAGCCCCGCTCCGGCTGATCGATCTGCGGTGAGCTCACCCCGAGGTCGAAGAGCGCGCCCACCAATGCGCCAGCGGCACGACCACCGGCAGCGTCGGCGGCGATGTCCACCTTCCGCTGGGCCCACACCTCGCCCAGACGGTCGAAACGGGTGTGCACCAGGTGGACACGATCTCCGAAGCGGGCCAGGCGGGCACCGGCGGCGTCCAACGCCTGGGGATCCTGATCAAGGCCCAGGATCGACAGATGGGCGTGATGGTCCAACAACGCTTCGGCATGGCCACCGCCGCCGACCGTACCATCCAGCACGGTACCAGGAGGTACGGGCCCGAAGAGGTCCACGATCTCCTGCACCATCACCGACTGGTGGTTGAAGCTGGCCCGATCGAAACGGCCACCATCGCCGCCCTGTTCGCCGGCCGTGTCGCCGGTCATGTTGCTCGCGGCTGGGTGGCCGCCCTTTGCACACGGTGTCCCACGTGGTTCTCCCGAGTTCGCTTGTTCGAGTCGAGTCCCACGTCAGCGCCACGGCACGATCGTCCATCGGCAGCCCCCCGGCCGGCCGGCGCCCGTCGGGTTGTCTCTCCCGAATCGGACAAGATGGCAAGCGGGCGGAGTTGGGGGCCTTCCATCTCGCCGGCCGGAAGGCTGCGGATGGACGATCGTCGTGGTCCTGGTAGTTCGCTCTATAGATCCTTTGTCTCAGTAAATGCCGAGGGTGTTCACCGCTTCCGCCAGTCCGTTCTCACCTTCGTTGTTGACCGGTTCCCAAGCCTCGGGATGCCAAAGCTCCACATGATCCAGCGAGCCGACGAGGACCACGTTCGAACCGAGCCCCGCGTACTCCCGCAACCGCTGCGGAATGGCAATGCGGCCCTGGGCGTCGACCCTGATCTCGGCGGCATTGGCCAACAGCGCCCGCATGGCGTGCGGTGCCGCCTCTTGATTTCGCAGTTTGTCCCGCAGCCTTTCCACGAAGTCCTCAAATTCCTTGGGTGACCACAGAGCCAGGCAATGCTGGTACTGGGTGAGGTACCCGCCCTCCGCCAGCCGGGACCGGAACGTCGGCGGCAAGACGACCCTGCCCTTGTCGTCGAGCGAATGCTCGAACCGTCCGACGAACATTGCCCTGATCGCTCCCTGCCGATGTCCCGCCGTGCGCTACGGCCGCCCGCCCGGTTGGCGGTTGCAGGGTCCGCCCCACAACCTTGTGTTGCGCTCCCATGTCGACCCATTCTGACCCACTGGCCCCCACAGAGCAACCTGTGAGTCCCCCTTTGGGTGCGTCCGGACACCGATCTGCAAAATGACTGACACCGTTCGTCGGAAATCGTGGCCGCCCGACCACGGACACCCGGCGCGTTCATGCGACTCCGCAGTGCGAGGGAAAGCGCCCCTCCCGCCACCTGCCACGTGTGCCGAGGGTGGCTAAGCGCCCGGGAGCTCCTCGATCAACGCCGCTTCGAGCCGGCCGAACAGACCTTGGTCGATGGCGTCAGACTCTCGAGTCCTCCCCGTCCCGGTCCCTATCCCCGTCCCCGTCTGGGGTCGCGCCAGCAGTTCGCCCAACCCGACCGCCACGTCGCCCAGCGCTGCTGCGCGGTCCACGGTGTCCCCCTCTGCTGGCAGCGGGCCCAGGGCGGACCACGAACCGCGCCGCGCCGGCCAGCCGCACAACTCTGCCAGCGGCTCCGGTCGCCAATGCATGAGCATGACCGTCTGCAACCGGGCCACGTCCCGGGTGCGCCGTTGGGACAGGCCCACCAGTTTGCGCCCCTCGGCCAGCACCTCGCCGGGCCCGACCCCGGCGAAACAGATCCGCCCAGCCAGTACTCCACCCTGCAGGCGGCCCTGATGCACGGTGGTGGCGATGCCGCAGCGGGCCAGGGACCGTTGCCACCAGGCGCCCACCCACCACGCAGCCCGGCCGATGTCGTCCTGCCAGAGGGGATCCTCCCGCCCGATCAGCAGGTCCGCCCACAGTTGGGCCCCCGGTTCGAGCAGCACCGCGGCGCCACCGCTGCGACGGTGCACCACGTCCACCCCCCAACGACTTGCCAGGTCCTGGTCCACGAAGTCCTGCTGGCGGGCGCCGCTACCAAGCACCAGCGCCGGGCGGGTGACCTGACACAGCCACAGCTGGCGCCCCGGCGGCGACGGCAGGGGGCGACCGTGGAGCTCAGCCGCCTCCCCGACCAACCGATGCACCTCCCAGCGGGCGAGCGGCGGACCGGTCATGCCGTGGTCCCGGGTAACGCTGCGGTCCCAGGTATGCTGCGGTCCCAGGTATCGCTGCGGTCCCAGGTATCGCTGCGGTCCCAGGTCGCTCCTGGCGCAGGATCGCCCGGTCGATGGTGATGGTGGCCAACTCGGCCTCGGGAACCAGTTGCACGCCCAGACCGGGTCCGCTCGGCACCACCAGCCGACCGGCGACGTCGGTGAGGATCGGATCCGAAATGTCGCTGATCACATAGGCGTCGGAGGGGCCCAGGTCAGTGGGCCAGTCGCAGCCGTCAAGCGCGGCCACCGCCGCCGCCGCCGCCCGGCCCACCCCCAACTCCAACATTCCGCCGCAGAACGTGCGCAGCCCCTCCCGTCGGGCCCATGCCACCAGCGCCGCCGCCTCTCGGGGCCCACCGAGCCGGGCTGGTTTGATGTTGATGGCGTCGAGCGCGCCCAAGGCCAGCGCGGTCCGGGCCGCCCCGGCCGAGGTCACTGACTCATCCAGCGCTATCGGGGTGTCCACCGCCCGTCGCAGCGCCGCTGATGCCAACAGATCCTCGGTCGGGTACGGCTGTTCCAGATAGGCCAACCCCAACCGGTCCAGCCCCGCGGCCAACAACTCCTGTGCACCCAACCCCGCCAGAGCCCCGTTGGCGTCCGCGGCCAACCCCAGCTGCGGGAACGTGGCCCGGACCGATGCCGCCTGCAGCAGATCGGCCGGTCCGGCCACCTTGAGTTTGACCAGAACCGCGCCCCCAGCCACCGCGGCTTGCACCGCCGCCAGCAGCAGGTCGGTGTCCTGCTGGCGACCCAGCACGGCGGTGCGGGCCAGGTTGGTGCGGGTGGCACCCAGCTCCGCCGCCAGGGAGCGATCGTCCCGCCGCAACCGCAGATCGACCAGGGCGGTGGCCAACGCGGCCCGGGCCATGGGATGGAAGCGGGCCGGCGGAACCCGAGCGCTCAGCAGCGCCGGGACCAGCTCATCACGCAGCAGCGCGAACGCGCCCCTGGCGTATTCATGGGTGTAGGTGGGCCGGCTGAGCGCGTCGCACTCCCCCAAACCCACGGCGCCATCAACCGCCTCCAGCCGCACCACCACCACCTCACGTCGTTCCTCGCTGCCGTGTGAGGCCTCGAAAGCGTGACGAAGCGGGACGGCGAGGTGCCACAGGGTGACCGCCACCGGCGCGTGGTCACGCTGGAAGGCGATGTCCAGGCCGGGTTCGGAGTCCATGGGGAAATCGGGGTGAACGGCGGTTCCGAAGTTTGAGGCGCTCACGCAGAGAGCAGCTGCTCGCCCAGGTAGGGCTTCCAGTGTTCCGGGACCCGGTCCAAGGTGATGAGCAGCCAGGCCAGGTGCCGGGGCTGCACCGGCTGGCGACGCAGGGTCATTGTGGTGTCCACCAGCATGTGGTTGCCCTTGGCCAGGTTGCAGCGGCGGCAGGCGGCCACCACGTTGTCCCAGGTGTGCCCACCACCGCGGGAGCGAGGCACCACATGGTCGATGGAGTCCGCGTCCTTCCCGCAGTACTGGCAGCGACTGGAGTCACGGTGCAGCACCGCACGACGACTGAGCGTGACCCGCCGCTGGTAGGGCACCTTCACCACATAGCGCAGACGGATGACCGACGGCACTTGGAACGTCAACCGCTCCGAACGGAAGTGGTCATCGCTGTCATGCACCACGTCGGCCTTGTCGCCCAGCACCAGGATCAGTGCCCGGCGAGCGGTCACCACGCCGAGCGGTTCGTAGGAACCGTTCAGCACCAGCGCCCGACTCATGATCGGAGGTTAGCTGTGGATGACGGGGTGCGAGCTTGACTTTTCGCCGACCACGTTCGAGCTGATCGACCGGGTCATCAGCGCAGCAGTTGGTCCAAACCTGCGGGGTCAGCGTTGCGTAGTTGTTCAGCGACGCCAATCCCGTTGCGCCAGGGGTGGTCCTCCAACAGTTCCTGCAGCTGGTCTCGCTCCGCCACCCGATCGCAGAAGTTGACCAGGCGATGCAACCGGGCCCGGAACCCTTCACGTCCCACCAGCCGGGTGGAGCGGGCCGATCGCTGTTCGAGCAGCATGCCCAGCGTCACCACGAAACGGTGGGAACCGAACGGCGGTCGCACCGACCCCAGATCCCCGGAGACGGCACAGCAGGAGAGCTGGTGCACCGGCGGCGCTCCGTCGGGCCCAGCGACATGACGGCAGAACGGCACTGCTTGGAGGGTGAGGCCCCAGTGCAGGGTGAAGCGGCGAACGTCGGGGTGGGGCAGGACCTCTTCGACCATCTGGATCACCACGGTGGGACCCTCGCCCATTCGTCGGTTCCAGACCCCCGGCGCCACCCGGTTCAGGTCGGCATCGCTGAACACCTCGGCCAGCTCCTCGTTGACACCGTCCCAAATCAGCGAGGACATGGGGTATTGGTGCAACAGCTGGAAGCCGACCACCTGAACGACGCTGAGCGCCACCAGGTCCGCAGTGTCGAGTTCGCCCCGCACGGTACGGACCGCGTCCGTCACGCGTTGGTCGCTCAAGCTGAGCACCTGCGGGACCCCCAGGGCTCGGCGAAGTTGCTCGGCGACGGCGTGGTCAATCGGTTCGACGACGCCCTCCCCGTTCTCCCGTCGGGCTTCCCCCCTGTTCATCGCTCGGAAGGCGGCGCCCAGCTCGGCCACCAGATCGTCCTCACCGGCAGGGAGGGAAGGGCCGCTGAGCGCGCTGCGGTCGGTCCCGCCGTTCTCGGTGAGGGCATTGGCCGCCACCCGGAACAGCTCGGGAACGTTCGACGGCCACAGTGCTCGATCCATGGCCCAAGGGTGCGGTGGCGGGAGTGACGGCGCAGCGAGTCGATATCCCCTCATCGGGTGATGAACGGCTCACTCGCCGCGGGGTCACCAGGTGCCCTTGGGCGGGGCGGGTTGCCGCTGCGCAACCGGGCGTTCCGGCGCCGACGGGCGCGCCTGCAAGAATGAGCGGCCGTGAGCGCCGCACACCACCGACCCGGGCCGGCAACCCGGTGATCGCCGAGGCGCTGGCCGGCAAACGACTGTTCATCACCGGCTCCACCGGCTTCCTCGGCACCGCCCTGGTCGAACGGCTGCTGCGGGTGGTGCCCGACGCCCACCTGACCCTGCTCATCCGCCCCGGCCGACGGGTCAGTGCCCAGGAGCGGGCCCGTCGGGAACTGTTCCGCAATGACGCCTTCGACGCGCTGCGGACCCGCTGGAACGCCACCCCTGCCACGCCCAGCGGCGGGGAGAGCCGGGCCGAGGTCGGGGCCGGGAAGGCAGGCTCGCCTACGGCCACGAGCGCGTTCCGGCCGCGGGGCCGAGCCGGCCGGGCCGGGGCTGAACCCAATGGCTTCGATGCTGAGCTGGCCCGTCGGGTGGACGTGGTGGGCGGGGATGTCTCCGTCGATGGGCTCGGCCTCAATGAAGCTGGTCGGGCCGCGCTGGCCGCAGCGGACGTGGTCATCCACTCCGCCGCCGCCGTCAGCTTCGACTCCCCGCTCGATGCCGCGGTGGAGATCAACCTGCTGGGCCCCACCCGCATCGCCCAGACCCTGACCGAGCTGGGCGTGGCACCGCACTACCTGGCGGTGTCCACCTGCTACGTGGCCGGCAGCCGGCGGGGCAATGCGCTGGAGGAACCGGTCGACGCCAGCCCGTTCTACGTGCAGGTGGACTGGCGGGCCGAGGTGGCCGGCGCCCGCCGGGCCCGAGCCGATGCTGACGCTCTGAGTCGCACCACCGAACAGCTGCACCGCTTCCGCAAGGCGGCCCGGGCCGAGCTGGGCGCCGCCGGCGGCCCGCTGCTGGCGGCCAAGACCGAACAGCTGCGCCAACGCTGGGTGGACGATCGGCTCGTGACCGCGGGGCGGGAACGGGCGGCGTCAGTGGGGTTTCCCGACGCCTACGCCTTTACCAAGGCCCTGGCCGAGGTGGCCCTGGCGGAAACCCACGGGGCGGTCCCCACCACCATCCTGCGGCCCTCCATCATCGAGTCGGCCATGGCCGATCCGTTCCCCGGTTGGATCCGTGGCTTCCGCATGGCGGAGCCGGTCATCATCTCCTACGCCCGGGGCCTGCTGAAGGACTTCCCCGGTGTCCCCGAGGGCGTGGTCGATGTCATCCCGGTGGACCTGGTCGTGGCGGCCATCATCGCGGTGGCGGCCCAGGAAGCGGCCGCACCCCGGGCCGATCCCACCGTGCAGCCGCCGGTGTTCCAGGTGGCGTCGGGCGGGGCCAACCCGCTGCGCTATCGCCGGCTGGTGGATCTGGTGGCCACCTGGTTCGGTGAGCACCCCCTCTATGACAGCCTGGGTCAGCCCATCAAGACCCCGCAATGGTCCTTCCCCGGCCGCGGTCGGGTGGAGGGGCAGCTGCGACGCACGCTGGGCGCGGTCACCAAGGTCGAACGCACCCTCAACGCCCTGCCGCTGCGGGGTAAGCAGGCCGAGCTCGCCGCCAACCTGGAGGAGAAGCGGGAGCTGGCCGAGCGGGCCATGGGCTACGTGGAGCTGTACGGCAAGTACGCCGAATGCGAGGCCATCTACGGGGTGAACCGGCTGCTGACGCTGTGGGACAACCTCGATGACACCGATCGGGAACGGTTCTGTTTCGACCCCCGGATCATCGAGTGGGAGCGTTACGTGCGTGACACCCACCTCCCATCGGTGGTGCGCAACGCCCGGGCCCGCACCAGCCCCGGCACCCGGGGCGGGGAGACCCGCACCGAACGGTTGCGGCGCCAGGTCCTGGCCCCCGAGCGACAGTTCGCGGCCTTCGACCTGGAGAACACCCTCATCGCCTCCAACGTGGTGGCGTCCTACGCCTGGTTGGCGTCGCGTCGAATGGACCGGGGCGAACGGCTGCGGTTCGTGGCCAAGACCATCGCTGAGGGCCCGTCGCTGTTGCGCCTGGACAAGGCTGATCGCAGTGACTTCCTGCGGTTCTTCTATCGCCGCTACGAGGGGGCGCCGGTGGGGTTGCTGGCCCAGGACAGCGCCGAGATGTTGTCCGATCTGATCCTGAGCCGGTCCTTTCCCGCCGCCATCCGTCGGGTTCGGGAGCATCGGGCCGCGGGGCATCGGACAGTGCTGATCACCGGGGCGCTGGATTTCGTGATCGATCCCCTGCGTCCGCTGTTCGATGACATCATCGCCGCCGAGATGAGCGTGGCTCAGGGCCGGTACACCGGGGAGTTGCTGGCGGCGCCGCCCACCGGGGAGAGCCGGGCCCAGGCGCTGTTCGACTACGCCGCGGCGCGGGGCCTCGACCCCGCCGAAGGGGTGGCCTACGCCGATTCGACCAGTGACCTTCCCATGCTGGAGGCGGTCGGATTCCCGGTCGCCGTCAATCCCGAGACCCGGCTGGCGGCCTTGGCCCGCAAGCGGGGCTGGTTGGTGGAACAGTTCGATCGGGCCCCCGGCCATCACCACCGCCTGTTGCCGTTGGCCCCTGAAGCACCGCTCGCCCGGCGCTGACCGGTTCCGGACCGTTTCATCCCGACCCACCATCTCGACCCCCCGCCCGACCCACCATCTCGACCCCCCGCCCCACCCACCATCTCGACCCCCCGCCCCACCCACCATCTCGACCCCCCGCCCGACCGTCATCCCGACCCCTCATCCCGACTCAGCGCCGACCAACGAGAGAACGACAGGATCCCCCAGCCCATGGCCCCACGTCCCGGTTTCGTGTTGGAGGTCGACGGTTCAACACCGCCGATCCTGTTCCACCACGGTGAGGGCTTCCGCCTCGAGCGCCTGCCGGTGGGCCGCAGCCGGGTCATCTACCCGGCCGAGCCGCTGCCGGGGGTGAAAGACCCCAACGGGGTGATCCGCCACGCGTTGGAAAACCCCTACGACAGCGAGCCGTTGTCGGCGCTGATGTTTGCGGGGATGAAGCTCACCATCGCCTTCGATGACATCTCCCTGCCGTTGCCGCCCATGCGCCGGCCCGACATCCGCCAGCGGGTCATCGAGGCCGTGTTGGACACCGCCGCTGCGGCGGGGGTGGAGGACGTGGAGATCATTGCCGCGCTGGCCTTGCACCGGCGCATGACGGAGGCCGAGTTGCGCCACGCGGTGGGCGACCGGGTGTATGACGCCTTCGCGCCATCGGGCAAGTTGTACAACCACGACGCCGAGGATCCCGAGGGCATGGTCATCGTGGGCACCACCGCTCATGGCGAGGACGTGCAGATCAACCGTCGGGCCGCAGAGAGCGATCTCCTGGTCTATGTCAATATCAACCTGGTGTCCATGGACGGCGGCTGGAAGTCCACCGCCACCGGCCTCTCGGGTTACACTGCATTGAAACATCATCACAACGTACGGACCATGCAAGCCTCCAAGAGCTTCATGGATCAACACCGATCTGAGCTCCACTCCTCCAACTGGAGAATGGGTGAGGTGCTCCGCAAGCAGGGGCCGAAGATCTTCCAGATCGAGACCACCGTAAACAACAACAGCTTCGGCACCAGTGGTCCGCTGTCATTTCTCCAGAAGCGTGAGTGGGAGTGGAATGGCAAGGACCGGGCCACGTTCTTGGGCATGCAGGCCGGGCTCAAACACATGCCGGCTTCGGCCCGGCGCAAGGCGTTCAGCTCGTGGGAGGCGCCGTACGAGATCACCTCGGTGCAGGCCGGCGAGGTGGAAGCGGTGCACAAGATCACCACCGAGAACGTGTACAAGCAGCACATCGTTCCGGTGGAAGGTCAGACCGACATCCTGACCATGGGACTCCCCTACATCTGTCCCTATAACGTCAACTCCATCATGAACCCGATCCTGGTGATGTGCCTGGGTCTCGGGTACTTCTTCAACTTGTACCGGGGCCGGCCGTTGGTGCGGGAGGGGGGGGTGTTGATCATGACTCATCCCACCCCCTGGGAGTTCCATCCGGTGCACCACCCCAGCTACATCGATTTCTTCGAACAGGTGCTGACGGAGACGACGGACCCAATCGAGATCGAGGCCCGCTACGAAAAGTCCTTCGCCGAGGACGAGTGGTACCGCCACCTGTACCGCACCAGCTACGCCTACCACGGGGTCCACCCGTTCTACATGTGGTATTGGGGCAGCCACACGCTGGCACATCTGGGCCGGGTGATCATCGTAGGTGGGGACGCCAAGGCCGTGCGACGGTTGGGGTTCATGCCCGCCACCAGCCTGTCCGACGCCCTGGAGATGGCTTCAGATGTGGTGGGCCGTGCCCCCACCATCACCCACTATCACAACCCGCCGGTGCTGATGGCGGACGTGAGCTGATGGACGCCAGCTCATGAGCAACGTGCCCACCCCCCGACAACTGCTGCGCCGGGCCGGATTCCCGTGGACCGCGCCGCCCGTGCCCCGCGGCGTCGAACCGGCCGCAAAGCCCTCGACCGTGGGCGCCGACTTCGAGACCGCCTGGGCCCGGACCCCCGCCGCCCGTACGTTCCGCTGGTTGCTGCACGAGGCGGTGCTGGAGCCCACCGTGCGGCTGGTGGCGGACCCGACCCGGGCGGGGCTGGACCGCCTGGCCCATCTGGACGGCACTCAGCCGCTGATCTTCGTGGCCAACCACCACAGCCACCTCGATACCCCGCTGCTGTTGCGTCGTCTGCCCCGACCGTGGCGAACCAAGCTGTTCGTCGGCGCCGCCGCCGACTACTTCTTCCCCAACCGCTTCACCGGCGGGGCCGCGGCGCTGGCGCTCAACGCCATCCCCATCGAACGGAACCGGGTCAACCGGCGCTCGGCATTGGCCGCAGCCGAGCTCATTGCTGAGGGCTGGTCGATGTTGATCTACCCCGAGGGAGGCCGCAGCCCCGACGGCTGGGCTCAGGAGTTCAAGGGCGGCGCGGCGTACCTGGCCATCCGTCAGGCCGTGCCGGTGGTGCCGGTGCACATCTCCGGGACCGACAAGATCCTGCCCAAGGGGGCAAGCCGTCCCCGGCGGGGCTCCACCGTGCTGAGCTTCGGGGACCCCATCGTCGCCCGCCCAGGGGAGGACGCCCGTCGGCTGTCGGCGCGCATCGAAGCGGGTGTCGCGGCCCTGGCGGACGAGGCCACCTCGGACTGGTGGCAGGCACGACAGCGGGCCCACGCCGGTGCCACCCCTTCGCTGTCGGGTCCCGATGTGGTGTCCTGGCGGCGGGCCTGGCTGCGCAGTGACCCGGCCCGCACCCGCCCGATCCGGGCCGGCACCCGGGCTGAGTCGTCAGGTTCCTCGAGCGGCCCGACCGTGGACAGCGGCTCGAGCTACCCGCGCTGGCCCCGGATCTGATCGGACCGGCGAGCGACGTTGGCTGAGTCCGGGCGCCTCCGGAACTGCCGATCATCGGCGGTCCCGGCCCGGGCAGCATTGGCCTCCCCCCATGCCATGCGGTCCCGGGCCCGTCGGTCGGCCCTGGCGGGATTGGTGCTGTGCGTCACCGCTGCCGCAGCCTGTAGCCGAGTGGGGCACCAGGTTGACGCTGCCCGCCAGACCGGGGTGGTGCCCGACGCGCTGGTAACACCGGTCGATCGGCCACTCGAAGGCGACGGACCACCCATCACGCAACGCGGTGACGTTGACGCGCACAGCGGCGACCGGGACCCGACTGATCCCGTCGAATCGACGTCGAATCGACCCAACGACCCAGAGCTCTCACTGTCCGACCTCATCCAGTCACCGACGGTGGGAGATCCGGGAGCAGGGAGTCCGGAGGTGGGAAAACCGCGATGGTGGGTGGACCCGGCCAGCTCCGGCCAGCCGTTCCCAGGATCGCCGGTAGAGGGCATGCTCACCTTCCGGGGCAACCCCACCCGCAGCTTGACCGGCAGCGGTCCGCCACCCCGGGGCCCAGTGTTGAAGTGGGCCTACCCCCAGCACGGTGCCCTGTGCGGCACATCCGTTGATGGGGGCGTACCTGCGCTGTGGTGCGGGACGGGCTGGACCGGCCAGCCGGCGTTGTGGCGCTGGCCGGCCACTCCCGCGGGAGCCAACCCGACTGCTGGCCCGAACCCCTGGGCCGGGCGCTGGCTGGTGGCCTTCGGGGCCTTCGACGGGGCGGTGCACCTGCTCGACGCCGAAACCGGCCGGGCCCTGCTGGACCCCTTTCCCACCGGTGACCTGATCAAGGGCTCCGTCACCCTGGACCCCGACGGCTACCCGCTGCTCTACGTCGGCTCCCGTGACAGCCAGCTGCGGATCCTGGCCATCGAACCGGGCGGGTTCCGGGAGCTGTGGCGGCTCGGTGCGGACGCCGTGTCCCCCACGCTCTGGAACGACGACTGGGACGGATCGCCGTTGGTGATCGGCGACGTTCTGCTCGAGGGCGGCGAGAACGCCCAGTTCCACCTGGTGCGCCTCAATCGACGCTTCGGTGCGGACGGCAAGGTCTCCGTTGCCCCTCGGCTGGTGTTCAATGCCCCGGGCTGGGACGACGAGCTGCTGGCGGAGGTCGGCACCAACGTGTCCATCGAGTCCTCGGTGGCGCTGGCGGGATCCACGGCGTATTTCGCCAACTCCGGAGGGCTGGTGCAAGGTTGGGACCTGGCCGCCATCGCCGCTGGCACCCGGGGCGTCGCCGCCCGCAGCTTCCGGTTCTGGATGGGCGATGACACCGACGCCACCGTGGTCATCGACGAGAGCGGCGCCCTGTACGTGGCCGCCGAATGGGAGCGGGCGAACGACCGTTCCCAACAGGTCGGCCAGTTGGCCAAGCTCGACCCGGCCAACGCGGCGAACCCGCTGGTCTGGTCGGTGCCGTTGCGGACCGGCGGGCTGCCGTCGGGGGTGTGGGCCACGCCGGCGCTGCACCGGGATGTGGTCATCGTGGCCACCAATTCCGGGGAGATCGTCGGCTTCGATCGAGGTAGCGGCCAACAGCGCTGGCAATTGACACTCCCGGGACCGACGTGGTCCTCGCCGGTGGTGGTCGGGGACGTGTTGATTCAGGGCGACTGCGAGGGCGTGTTGCACGGCTATGACCTGGCCGGCGCCGCTCCCCGCCCGCTGTGGGACGTGACCCTGGGCGGCTGCATCGAATCCACCCCGGCGGTGGCTGGCGGGTACATCGTGGTCGGCACCCGCTCCGGCCAGGTGTTCGGCTTGGCCGACCCCACCATCAACCGCTGAGCTGAGGGACGATGAACGGCACCGACCACCCCTTCGAGGGCCTGCCGTACCTGGCGGCGCTCTTGCTCGCCGGGGTCTTTGGCGGGGCGGCGCTGGCGAAGTGGCGTGATCTGCCTGGTACCGCCCGGGCCATGGCCGCGTTCGGGCTGCCCCGCCCGTGGTTGGTGGCCCGCGCCGTGCCGGGGGTGGAGGCGGCACTGGCGTTGGGCCTGGTCCTGACCCCGGCCGGCTCGGGGGTGTTGGCCTTGGCGCTGTTGGCGGCGTTCACTGTGCTGCTGGTGACCCGTCTGCGCGGCGGCGAGGCTGGCGTCCCGTGCGGCTGTTTCGGCGGTTGGGGACGATCCGCGTTGTCGTGGGTGGATGTGGTTCGGAACGGGACCTTGCTGGTGGCGGCCATGATCGCCATCACCGGGGACGTCCCTCGACGGCCCGGCCTCGGCGCGCTGGCACTCACCGGGCTGGTCGTGGCAACGACAGTGGGGACGCTGCGTCGGCTGCGGATCCGGGCCGGAGATCAACCGACAGTCCCCAGCCGACCCAACCGCTAGCCAACTCCCCGAGCGGATCCGCCACAGCGAACATCGGTCCCGAAAACGCCGAAGCGCCTGGTCCGAAAGGGGGGGAGGACCAGGCGCTTCTCGGCTACCAGCACCAACGGGGGGGTGTTGGGCTGGGCCCATCGAGCACTCCAGTGGGGGGCCGGAACATGTGCTCGACGTTGTGACAACATTGTGCCTCAGCGCACATGATCTGTCAAACAGTTTCCCAACATACGGGCTATCATCGTGGGTGATGGACCTCCGCCAGCTCGCTGCGCTCCTCGCCGTCGCCGACAACGGCACGTTCTCCGCCGCGGCCCGCTCGCTGCAGACCGTCCAATCGAACGTGTCCACCCACGTGGCCCGCCTCGAGCGGGAGCTGAAGGTGGTGCTGGTTGACCGGGCCAACGGTGCGCTGACCGATGAGGGCCGGGTGGTGGTGGCCCGGGCCCGTCGCATCCGCGCCGAGCTCGAAGCGCTCAGCTCCGACGTGGCGTCCATGCATGACGAAGTCAGCGGGTCCGCCCGGGTCGGCGTCATCGGCACCACAGCCCGTTGGTTGGTGCCCATCATGTTCGACCGGATGTCCAAGGAACACCCCGCGGTGCGCCTGGTCGTGGTCGACGCCACCACCTCAATGCTGCTGCCACAGTTGGGCCGGGGCGAGATCGACCTGGCGGTGGTGAACCTGCCCACCGAGGATCCCGACGTCACCGAGCAACCTCTGTTCGACGAGGACCGGGTGGTGGTGGCCCCCAACGATCATCCCCTGGCCCGCTTCGAACAGCTGAGCCTGGCGGAACTGGCGGACCATGAGTTGCTGTTGGCGGCGGTGGGAACGGTCTTCCGGGCCGAGCTGGATGCCGCTGCGGAGGCCGCCGGGGTCACCTTGCGACCCAAGGCCGAGGTCGACGGGCTACGGCTGGTGGCGTCCCTGGCGTTCCAGGGCTTCGGCGCGGCCATCGTGCCGGCGTCCGCGGCGCCGGACTGGCTGTTGTCGACCGGCCAGTGGAAGCGGATCCCGGTGGTGGGCATGCCCCGACGCTCGGTGGGCCTGGTGCGACGCCGCCGTGGCCTGCTGTCCGCCGCCGCCCGGGCGGTGCACGAGGTGGTCATCGAAGCGGTTCGGTTCGACGCCTCATCCCAGCTCGGCATCCATCCCGCCAGCCAGCAGACCTGAGCCCTTCACTGCCATCGGGCGGGCAGGACGTAACTGATCGGCACGCCGGCTGGTCGGACCCCGGCATGGCTGTGCGCTGGGACCTGCCGCTGCGGTCGGGCATGGCCGGTACCACCAGGGCCCGGGTGGGTCGCATCGGCGATCGCTCGGTGGTGCTGGTCGAATCCGAACTGGACCGCCATCAGGGCGCGCTGAGCTCGGCGGACGGGTTGCGCATCGAAGCTGCCGCCAACCACGCCCGGATCATGGGTCTGCCGCTGGTGCTGATCCTTTCCTCCTCCGGTGCGGACGTGGCCGAGGGACTCCCGGCGTTGCACGGCTGGGGCGGCGCCGCCCGGGCGGTGGTCGGCTGTTCCGGGGTGGTCCCGGTGCTGATCGCGGTGGACGGACCGGCCATCAGCGGCCCGGCCCTGCTATTGGGCCTGGCGGACCTGGTGGTGATGACCGAACGGGCCTACGCTTACGTGAGCGGGCCCAACATGGTGCGGGCCTTCACCGGCGAGGAGGTCAGCGTCGAGGAATTGGGCGGCGCCTGGACCCACGCCCGTTCCGCCGGGACCACGGTGCAAGTGGTCGCGGACCGGGACGCCGCGGTGGAGCTGCTGGGGGCGCTGCTGACCTATCTACCCGATACCTGCGACCAGCTCCCGCCTTCCATCGCCACCGATGACCCGACTGACCGTGCCACGCCGGAAGCGGGGGCACTGCTGCCGGAGGGTGCCACCGGCAGCTACGACGTCCGTCGGGTGGCGACGGCGCTGGTCGATGATGGCGAACTGCTCGAGCTGCGGGGCGGGTGGGCCCCCAACCTGGTCACGGCGTTGGCGTCCCTGGGCGGTCGCCCGGTAGGTCTGGTGGCCAACCAACCGCAGTCCATCGCCGGCACCCTCGACATCCCCGCCTCTCAGAAGGGCGCCCGTTTCGTGGCCTTCTGCGACGCCTTCAACTTGCCCCTCATCACGCTGATCGACACCCCCGGCTTCTACCCCGGCAAGGACTTGGAGTGGCGGGGCATGATCCGCCACGGCGCCCAGTTGGCCTTCGCCTACGCCCGGGCCACCGTCCCCCGACTGGCGGTGACCCTGCGCAAGTCCTATGGCGGGGCCTACATCGTGATGGACTCCCGTTTCATGGGCAACGACCTGATGCTGGCGTGGCCCACCGCCCAGATCGCGGTCATGGGCGGCCCTCAGGCGGCGGAGATCATCATGCGCCGGGGCGACGCCGCCGAGCGGGCCGAGTTCGTGGCGGACTACGACCGGCGGCTGCTGAATCCCTGGGTGGCGGCCTCCCGGGGCACGGTGGACTCAGTGATCAGCCCGGCGGAAACCCGCCAAGCGTTGTGTGAGGCGCTGGCCACGTTCGCCGACAAGCGCGAGCGCCTGGTGGGCCGTCGCCACGACAACTCACCGCTCTGAGCAGCCGCGAACCGCGTTCGGCCGGGCTGGATACCTCCCGGGTGGTCGCGGCCGCTATGTTGCAGGTTCAGGTCGGGCTCAGCGTCGAGTCCACCTTCGTCTTCTGAACGCAGGGCCCTCCGCAGCGATGGGCCTTCTCAAACGCAAGGCTTGAGGGAGCACGGGTGGCCGACAGCATCACCATCACCGACAACCGAACCGGGAACTCGATGGAGATCCCCATCGTCAACGGGGGCGTGGACGCCGCGGAGTGGGCCAAGCTACTCCCGGGCGTCTGGTTCTTCGACCCCAGTTTCGGGGCCACCGCGTCCACCGCCAGCTCCATCACCGAGCTCGACGGGGACAACGGGATCCTGCGCTATCGGGGTTACCCCATCGAGCAGCTGGCCGAGCACTCCACCTATCTCGAGGTGGCCTACCTGCTGTTGCACGGCGAGCTGCCCACCCCGGCGCAGTTCGAGGCCTGGAAGTTCGACATCACCCACCACACGTTCATCCACGAGCAGCTGCGCAAGCGGTTCATGGAAGGCTTCCATTACGACGCCCACCCCATGGGCATGTTCGTGTCCACGCTGGGCGCGCTATCCACGCTGTACCCCGAGGCCAAGGCCATCGAGGACCCCGAGGTGCGCATGAAGCAGATCGTGCGGCTGGTGGCGAAAGCGCCCACCATCGCGGCCTGCTGCTACCGCTTCAGCCAGGGTCTGCCGTTCGTGTACCCCGACAACAAACTGGACTTCCCGACCAACTTCTTGAACATGATGTGGCGCATCGGCAACGACTACGAGGTCGACCCCACCCTGGCCCGGGCCATGGACGTCCTGTTCATGCTGCACGCGGACCACGAGCAGAACTGCGGCACCACCGCTATGCGGGTCATCGGCTCCAGCCACGCCGACCCGTACTCGGCCACCGCCGGTGCCGCCGCCGGCCTGTACGGGCCCCGCCACGGTGGCGCCAACGAGCAGGTCATCCACATGCTCACCGAGATCGGCAGCTACGACCGGGTGGATGAGGCCGTGGCCGGCGCCAAGCGGGGCGATTTCCGCATCTTCGGGTTCGGGCACCGGGTGTACAAGAACTACGACCCCCGGGCCAAGATCGTGAAGGAAACGGCGTACAAGGTCTTTGAGATCACCGGCAAGAACCCATTGCTGGACATCGCCTTGAAGCTCGAAGAGGTGGCGCTGAACGACGATTACTTCATCAGCCGGCGCTTGTATCCCAACGTGGACTTCTACTCGGGCCTGATCTACCAGGCCATGGGCTTCCCCATCGAGATGTTCACCGTGCTGTTCGGTATCCCCCGCATCACCGGCTGGTTGACCCATTGGGACGAGATGCTGGCCCAGGGTCAGCGCATCTCCCGTCCTCGCCAGGTGTACACCGGCGACGCCAAGCGGGAATACGTCGGCATCGACCAGCGCTGAGCGTTTCGGTCAGCATGGCGTGACAGCGCTGCGGCGGCGGCGAGACCCGCCATGCTGCGTCCCATGACCACGGCCCTGAGCCCGTTGGCCTTCATCACGCACCTCCGATTGTCGAACGGCCGACGTGGCGCCTGTCTAGCAGCCCGAACGCTGGCCTCTGTCCGACGACGCAGGGTTGGTATCGAGGTGTGGTGGGGCGCCACCAACGCGAGGTTCGCCATGATGCCGTGTGGAACGCAGCGAAAGGCTATGAGGCGGGATCCATTGGGCTGATTTGGGCCATTCTCGCGCTTTACCCAACTTGAAATGTCGACAGTGTGTCGCCAAGCAAGCACCCTCCGTCGAAGAATTCGCGTGATGGGTGCGCTGGTGAGGCCCGAGTCAGCCCAATGACCATCAGGCAGCCTTCATCCGGGCGACTGGCGCCTGATCTGAGTTGCAGGGGGCCGGCTACGGTGCGGCCATGATCGAGCACCATCTGGACCTGGCGACCGCCGACGGCGTCATGAACACCTTCGTCACCCATCCCGAAGAGGGCGGGCCGCACCCGGTGGTGTTCTTCTACATGGACGCCCCCGGCAAGCGGGAGGAGCTGCACGACATGGCCCGCCGCTTAGGTACCGCGGGGTATGTGGTGGTGTTGCCGAACCTGTACTACCGCCAGACCCGTGAGTTCGAGTTGGACTTCAACGATGTCACGGGCGCTTCGACGCGAGCAGATGGTCAGCTACATGAACCAGCTGAGCGACCGCATGGTGGCGTCGGACACCGAGGCGCTGTTTGCCTACGTCGATGGCCTGGCCGCCGCGGACGCCAGCCGGGTCGGGTGCATCGGCTACTGCATGAGCGGCCCGTTCTCCTTCGCCATGGCCGCCATGTTCCCTGACCGCATCCGGGCCGCGGCCTCGCTGTACGGGGTGCGCCTGTTCGGTGAGAAGTCGCCGGCACACCTGGCCGACAAGGTCAAGGGCGAGTTGTACTTCGCCTGCGCCGAGCTCGACGAGTACGCGCCGCCAGCGATGATCGACGGGTTGGAGGCGCACCTGCGCGCGGTCGGCGCGAACGCACGCATCGAGTGGTACCCGGGCGCGCATCACGGGTTCGCCTTCCCGCAGCGCACCGCCTACGACAAGGCTGCCGCCGAGCGTCACTGGGAACGGTTGCACGCGCTGTTCGCCCGCAACCTCGCCGGCTGAGCCAACTCGTGCCAGGTCAGGTCAGGTCAAGCCAGGTCGATGAGGACCTTGCCGAAGCTGGCATCGGAGCCCAGGTACTCGTGGGCGGCGGCGATCTCGGCCAGGGGGTAGTGACGATCGATGACCGGGCGGAGGCGGCCGGCGGCGAAGGCGGGGACCAGTTCCCGGGTGAAGCGTTGGGCCAGCGCCGCCTTTTCCTCCAGCGGCCGGGCCCGCAGCACGGTGCCGATGAGGCGGGCCCGTTTCATCATCAGCTTGCCCAGGGCGATGGGCGCCGTGCCCTCCCCCATGGTGCCGACCTGCACGATGGCGCCCTTCAACGCCAGCGCGTCGAGGTTGAGATCCAGGTTCTCGCCGCCGATCACGTCGAGCACCACGTCCGCGCCTCGACCACCGGACACCTGTCGCACCGCCGCCAGCGGATCACCGCCCCGGTAGTCCACCGCCGCTGCGGCCCCCAGCTCCAGACAGCGGGCCACCTTGCCGGCCGAGCACGTGACCACGGCCTTGGCGCCGATCCAGTTGGCCAGCTGAATGCCGGCAGTGCCGACCCCAGAACCGCCCCCATGGATGAGCGCGGTGCCACCGGGGGCCAGGAGGCCCTGCAGCACCAACGCGTCCCAAGCGGTGAGCCACACCTCGGGGATGGCGGCGGCGTCAGCCAGCGCGAGACCGGCCGGCACGGGGATGGCCTGACGTTCATGGATGACCACCTGGCTGGCATAGCCCCCGCCGCCGAGGATGCCCATCACCTCGGCGCCCACCGGGAAGGCGCTGACCCGACCGCCGATGGCCGTCACCCGCCCGGCGAACTCAAGGCCGGGGATCTCGTGGGTGGGCTTGGGGCCGGGCTGGGGGTAGCGGCCGCTGCGTTGCATCAGGTCGGCCCGGTTGAGGGCGGTGGCGGCCACCTCGACCAGCAGTTCCTCGGGGCCGGGCACCAGATCGTCGAGCTCGCGCACCGTCAACACCTCGGGGCCGCCGTAGCCGTTCAGCACCACCGCTCGCATGGGTTCCTCCTCGTCCGCCCGGGGCTCGGACGCAGTCGCCGACCCTAGATGACCTGGACGTCCCGGCACCGGGCCTGCGAGGATCGGGGCCCGGTGAGCAGGCCACCCGACCAACTCCGCAGCGCAACCGGGCCGTCCCGCGCCGCCATGGCCGGCACCGCCGTCGAGCGGGTGCTGGCGGTGTACGAGGTGGCCGCCGCGCCGGGAGAGATCGAGTTGGTGGCCAGGGCCCTGGCCACCGAGCAGAGCGTTGAGATGCCGTTGTCGGCCATCACCGAGACCCGGGTGCTGGAAGAGGTGGTGGCCACCGTCGAGAGCATCGAGCCGATCCGTCGCCGCGACATCAACACGCCCGACGATCGCATCCCACGCATCCCACGTGATCGAGCTCGACCAGCGATTCCGGATCACGCTGGGGCTGGCGGCGGAAACGGTGTGGGACCGGCACGGTCAGCCCGACGTGGCGCAACTGTGGAACATGCTGTTCGGCAACTGCTCGCTGATGGACGGGGTGCGCCTGGTTGCGGTGACCCTTCCGCCCGCGATGCTGGCCCACTTCGGCGGTCCCCGCTTCGGCGTGGCAGGACTGCGAGCGCTGTGCCGGACACCGCAGGGGGCCCTGACCTGTGCCGCCATCAAACCGCAGGGTATGGCGGTGCCGGCCCTGGCGGAGTTGTGTGGCCGCTTGGCCATGGGCGGGCTGGACCTCATCAAGGACGACCACGGCCTGGCCGATCAGCCCTCGGCACCGTTCACCGAACGGGTCACCGCCTGTCAGGCCGCGGTGGCCAGCGCCAACCGGGCCACCGGACATACCACTAGGTACGCACCGAGTTTGGTGGGCTCCCCGGCAACGCTCGTCCAACAGGCCCGCAGAGCCCGGGAGCTCGGTGTGGAGGCGGTCTTGATCGCCCCCGCCCTGGTCGGCATGCCGGCCTTCCACGAGCTGGTCCGTACCGAACTGCATGGTATGGCGGTGGTGGCCCATCCGGCCTATGCCGGTACCAGCGGGGTGGATCCGCCGTTGCTGCTGGGCCGCATGTTCCGGTTGTTCGGGGCCGATGCCACCATCTTCCCCAACGTCGGCGGCCGCTTTTCGTACTCCGCCGCCCGCTGCTCGGCCCTGGTCGACGGGGCCCGGTCGCCCTGGGCCGGGCTGGCGCCGTGTCTCCCGGTGCCCGCCGGGGGGATGAACGCTGACCGGGTGCCGGAGATGCTCGATAGCTACGGACCGGACGTGATGCTGCTCATCGGCGGCGCGCTGCTAGCGGCCGGAGACCATCTGGTCGATGAGGCCCGCCGTTTCGCGAGCACCGTGGCCGGGCATCGTTGGCCGGCCCCATGACCTCGGCCGCGTCGCGCCGCTGGCGTCGGCGGGCGGGCGCGGGGCCGCGGCGGGCAGAATGGCACCCGTGAACCACCGCCGTCACGAGGGCCGCTTTCGTTGGGATGCGGTCGAGCTGCTCGACTACAAGCCCGCCACCGGGGATGGGGCGGAGACCTTTCGCGAGGTGAGCCGCCAGGTGCTGTTGGAGGACACCGATCTGGCCTGCCAACTTCGTTACTTCGAGGTGGGCGCCGGCGGCCATTCCACCTTGGAACGCCACCGGCACGTGCATGGCGTCATGGTCCTCAACGGCTCGGGTCGGGCCCTGGTCGGGGACCAGCTGATCGAGTTGGCGCTGCACGATCTGGTGACCATCCCACCCCTGACGTGGCACCAGTTCCGGGCTGACGAGCATGGTCCACTGGGCTTCCTGTGCCTGGTCAACAGTGATCGCGACCGGCCGATGCTGCCCGATGCCGACGAGCTGGCCCAGCTGCGGGCCTGCCCCCAGGTGGCGGACTTCATCCGGGTCTGACCCGCCGCGATCCAACCGGGTTCGGTGAACGCAGCCGTCAACGCCGCCGTCAGCGAAGGTAGGGCCCAAGACCGGCGAAGGGCTCGACGGTCCCATCGGCAAGGACCGCCAGGCCGGTGGCGCCCATCGCCGACAACAACTCCCGGGCCCGATCCAGGCCAGCCACGACGGCCGCGGCGGCCAGCGCCTCCGCCCACCAGCCCGCCGAGGACATCACGGTCACGGCCTGCAAACCGTCCCCTGCCGGTAGGCCGGTTTGGGGATCGATCAGGTGGTCGTGGGACACGTCGCCCACGCTCCAGCGTCGTTCGTGCAGGGCGCTGGTCACCACCGCGCCGGCGGTCATGCCGACCACCGCGCAGAGTGGGTCGGGACCTTCCGCGTCACCCGCGGCGTGCGACACCCGGGTGTCGGCGATTCCGATCTGCCAGCCCGAAGGCCGAGGTGGCCGGCCCTCGACCACGGTATCCCCGCCGACGTTGACCATGGCCCCCACCGCACCGGCGGCCAGCAACTCTGCCACCACCAGATCCGCGGCCAGCCCCTTGCTCATACCGCCGGGGTCGATGGTCACGCCCGGACCGAGGCGGGCGGTGCCTGCGACCCGGTCGATCTCCACCGTTTCACAACTGGGTGCGGTACCAGCACCGTCAACCATGCCCGGCCGTTCGACACTGCGGTCAGAACCTGATCGAACCAGGGCGTCACGGACGGTGGGGTCGAACAGGCCGGTGGTGGCCCGCCAGCCATGCACGCATCGGGCCAGCAGCTCAATGGTGTCCCGGGAAACCGGTACCTCGTCGCCCCCGGCCCGATTGAGGCGACCGATCTCACTGCTCGGGCGGAACCGGCTCCAGAGATCCTCGAGCTGACACAAGCGGGCGCGAGCCGCGTCCAACAACTGTTCTCCGGGCGCCCCGTCGCGGTCCCGGTCCACGACCACCAGGACATGCGCCGCGCTGCCCATCACCGGGAACACCCGATCAAGTACCGTGATCCCAGCATCGTGCGGGTCGGCCTGATCGACGGGGTGGTTCATGGTTGTCGGCATGGAGCGCAACCTTGCCACGGCCGAGGTGAGCACCTGTCCAAGATCCGGGCAAGATCGGTGCAAGATCCGGGCAACGCTGGTCCGGCCAGGCGCCGTGTCAACGTGGCGGCCGGCGGTCAGCTAGCGGTCGCCGTGATCATCGGGCGCGGCTGCGTCGGCATGCATTCGAAACGGAACCCGACACCGCGTACCGCCTCGATCCAACCGGAGTCTCGCAGCTTGCGCCGGATGGAAGCCACGTGCACATCGACGGTCTTGGTCGGACCATACCAATGGGGATCCCAGAGCTCGGTGAGCAGCTCACGACGGGGATAGACCCGACCCGGGGACCCGGCCAGGAAGGCCAGCAGGTCGAACTCCTTGGCGGTGAACTCGATCTCGCAAGCGTCGAGGAAAACCCGCCGAGCGACCCGATCAATGGTCAGTGCACCGAGCACCTGCGGGGCCCGACCCTCGTGCTGCCCGTGGTGCACGGCCGCCACCCTGCGCCCCACCGCCCGGACCCTGGCCACCACCTCGCGCTGACTGAAGGGCTTGCCGACATAATCGTCCGCTCCCAGCTCCAGGCCCATCACCCGGTCCACCTCATCGGCGCGGCTGCTCATCATCATGATGCCAAACCCGTCTCCGTCGGGCTGATCCCGCAGCCGTCGACACAACTCCAGGCTGCTCAGATCGGGCAGGCCGCCGTCCAGGATGATCACGTCGACCGGGCCCGCCTGCAGGGCATCTGCCGCTGAGCTGACTTGGTCGACCTCAAACCCTTCGTGCTCCAATGTCTCCGCCAACAACATGACGTCGCCATGGTCGCAGCTCACCAGCAAGACGCGCATCAACTCCGCCTTTCAAGCGCTTTCCAGTGCTGTCGCCGTTTGTTCTCCTGAGATCGATGGCGGCCGTTCTTCGCCACCAGCCGCCTTCGGTGTTCGACATCATATTACAACTTCTTTACGACCCCTTGTCGATATCGTTGCCCGACGCGGGATCGGAGCCTGTACGGTGGGACGGCGCGGCGGCGCGCACACGGAGGTTGGCATGTGACAGGTGGTACGGCGGCAGGTGGTACGGCGGCAGTTCGAACGGTGGTGGATCTGACTGCCACCAGGTTGGGAGAACGGCGCGTGCTCTCCGGGCCCCACGATGGTGACGCAACCGTGATCGACACCACAGCCGGGCGCGTCCCAGGCCCACCTGCGTGCTTCGATCCGGCGGTTGCTCGTCGGGGCGCACCGAGCCTGTTGGCGGGTCGGTCAGATCCGGGACGTTCCCTGGACGCGCCGCTGTTGGCCAGCCTCGAGAGCCCGAAACAGCGGCATGTCGGTGGGAACTCTGCCGCGCGGGACCGTGCCGCCAAGCTGGACGCCGCTCGGGCCAATGCGGCAGCGCGATCCGCGGCCATCACCGCCCGGCGGTGGGCAAGGCGCACGCCGGTGCCGCTGCCCGGTCACCACGAACCATCTGGGAACGCCGCCCGACCCCAGCGACCTGAGCCCTCCCGAAGATTGATGCTCAAGACATCGATCTCCTTCGCCGATATGAATGATCGGAAACAGATGATCGTCCGACATTCGCGGTAACGCACCCGGAGCGGGACCGCCGCTGGCGCACCACGCCGAGGGATCGCCCCATGCACGTCCTGTTCGCTACCGCCGAGTTGGCCCCGCTGGTCAAGGTCGGCGGGCTGGGAGAGGCCGCCTGCGGATTGGTCCGGGCCCTGCGCCATCAGGGCCACCATGTTGATGTGGTCCTGCCCGACTACGGGATCGGCGCGGACCATGGCCAGCCGCATGACCAGCCAGCGGTGACCCTTGATGTGCCGTCCTGGGCTGCGCCGGCGCTGGTGCGACAGGTGGAAATGCCCGGGCTCGGGTCGGTGCACCTGGTCGACACCCCGCAGATCCGCCGTCCCCACCCCTATGTGCACACTGCCAACGGCCTGGGTTGGGCTGACAATGATCTGCGGTTCTTCGGCTTCTCCCGTGCTGCGGCGGCGTTGGCGGCGCTGCTGCGGCCCGACGTGGTGCACCTCAACGACTGGCACACCGCAACCGCCCTGGCGGCACTGGATCCGGGCGTACCGACAGTGTTCACCGTGCACAACCTGGCCTATCAGGGCTGGGCGGAGCCGAGCTGGGGTGACGCCCTGGGCCATCGCGCCCAGCCATTCCTGCACGAGGGCGCCGTCAATCCGCTGGCGGGGGCCCTGCGGTTGGCCCACGCGGTGGTGGCGGTGTCCCCCAGCTATGCGGAGGAGATCCGTACCCCCGAACACGGCGAAGGTTTGCACCGCTTGACGATGAGCTGCGGCGAGCGACTGATCGGCATCCGCAACGGGATCGATCACTCACGCTGGAACCCGGCCTCCGATGTGTTGTTGGCGGCGAACTACTGCGCCTCGGACCTGTCCGGTCGGGAGGTGTGCGCCAAGGAGCTTCGCCGCCAGATCGGTTTCGAGCGTGCTCAGGGGAACGGGCCCCCCGTCAAGAACGGGTCCGACGAGCCGATCATCGCCGTGGTGGCCCGGTTGGTCGAGCAAAAAGGCATCGACCTGGCGTTGTCATTGGCGCCGCTGCTGGCCACCCTGCCGGCCCGACTGGTGGTGGTCGGTGATGGCGACCCGGCCCTGGTGGACTTGGCCCGGAGCATCGCCCGCCGTCACCCCGATCGGGTGTGGTTCGCCCCCTACAGCGACGAGTTGGCCCACCAGGTGGCCGCCGGAGCTGACATCATGCTGGTACCCAGTCGCTTCGAGCCCTGCGGGGTCACCCAGATGGAAGCCATGGCCTACGGCGCGGTTCCCGTGGTCAGCGCGGTGGGTGGCTTGCGTGACACCGTGGTGGACGCTGATCGCCAGCCGAACCGGGGCAACGGTTTCGTGGCCGCCGCGGCGGACGTTTTGCATCTGGTCGACGCGGTGCATCGAGCGGTGCGGGCCCATCGCAACCGGCGCCGCTGGCAGGCCATCCAATCACGCGGCATGCGCGCCGATTGGAGCTGGGACCGTCCCGCCGGGGCCTACGCCGAGGTGTACCGCCAACTCTGCGGCACCGTTCCCACCGTGGCCGAACAGCCGGCGCTGCGCCTACCGCCCCGTCCCATCCGCTCCAGTCTGGTACCGCGCCGTACGGTACCAACAGGTACAGTACCTAGTGGTATGCTAAGAACCACTGATGCCATACCTATCGGTAGCATACCAATAGGTATTGCGCAGTTGGGCCTCGACGACGAGGCCGATCTGGTCACGGCTGAACACTGAGCCCCCGTTGCCCGCTATGGCCGTTCAGCGGTCCGAGCCGGCAGGGTAGGCGCTGGCCAACGCCGCCAGCACCGCATCCATATCCGTCGATGGGGCGTCCTTGAACGGGCTCAGCGCGGCAAACAGTTCGGCCGCGGTGCGGTGGAACCCGGCCGGCAGGCCCAACGCCGCCAGGGTGTCGGCGATCTCCTCCATCTCCCCGGCGAAGCGCCAGGCCTTGGGCACGGACCGGTTCACCACCTGCGCCAGCCGATCGGGCAGGTCGGGTTGGCTGACCCGCCATTCCGCCGCCAGGGCCGGCGCCACGCCGGCCCGCTCCGCCGCCGCCCACAACGCCAGCAGCAACGCCCCACTGGCCTTGGTCCAACCGGCATAGAGCATCTTGAGCGCCGACGCCGCGGTGGGATCATCGCCCAACACCCGAACTTCGGGCTGCCCACCAGCGGACACCGCGAACCGGGTCGCCACCGCAGCGGCGCCGGGGCCCGACAGGAACAGGCAGGTGCGACCGGAACCCACCGGCGGACCGACCACGTCGCCGTCCACGAACGCCGCGCCAACGGCTTCCACCACGGCCGCCACCTGTAGGGCGCGTTGCGGTGAGATGGCGTTGGCGTCGACATAGGTCCACGTCCGCCGGCGCGGCCCGGCCCCGACGCCCCTCCAGCCCTGCACGGCCGCGGCGAAGGCCTCCGCCACCGACATCGCCGCCGCCGGGGGGCAAATCGAGATCACCAGGTCACATTGGGCCAACAGCTGCTGCCAGGAGTCCGCCGGGCGCAGATCCGCAGCCGCGGCCCGCAGCGCCGTGGCCGCTGCCCGGCCCTGGGGCAACCACCACACACGCTCGCCGGCACCCACCAGCGCCCGGCCCAGCGAAGCTCCCATGGCACCCGGATGCAGCAACGCCACACCGCCAGCGCCGGGTGCCGCAGTCCGCCCAACACCAACACCAACACCAACACCAACACCGGCATCGGCATCGGCATCGGCATCGGCATCGGCATCGGCATCGCTCACCGGGCCAGCATTGCAGGGTCCAGTGCTGCGCTATCCGGTGACGTCCCTGCTTGGCGGCCGGGGCCGTTAGCGTCAAGCCCGTACCAGCAAGCCGCGAAAGGCTCCCCCGCATGCAGGCAATCCAGATGACGGCCCCCGGCGGCCCAGAAGTGCTGACCTTCCGGGACGTCCCCGACCCCTCCCCCGGGCCTGACGAGGTGCTGGTGCAACTGGCCGCAGCCGGCTTGAACTACATCGACACCTACCAACGCAGCGGTCTGTATCCGGTGCCCTTGCCCTACATTCCCGGGTTGGAGGGTGCCGGCACCATCACCGCGCTGGGAGCAGGGGTGAGCCAGTTCCAGATCGGCCAACGGGTGGCGTGGACCGGTGTGGCCGGCTCATACGCCGAGCTGGTGCGGGTGCCGACCCGCGCCGCGGTAGCGGTTCCGGATGGGGTCAGTGAAGAGGTCGCCGCCGCCACCATGCTGCAGGGCATGACCGCGCACTTTCTGGTGACGGACACGTTTTCGCTGGGGGAAGGCCACAACTGCCTGATCCACGCCGCCGCCGGTGGGGTGGGCCGCATCCTGGTGCAGCTGGCCAAGTACCGCGGCGCCACCGTGTTCGCCACCGTCGGCACCCCCGAGAAGGCCGAGGCGGTGCGAGCCCTGGGCGCGGATCACGTGATCCTCTATCGGGACCAGGACTTCCGCGCCGCGGTGGAGGCGGTGCTGGGACCCAAGGGTCTGCACGTGGTGTATGACGGGGTGGGTCGGGACACCTTCGATGCCAGCCTGGAGCTGTTGGCCCGGCGGGGCATGATGGTCACCTTCGGGAACGCCTCGGGACCGGTGGAGCCCCTGCTGCCGCTGCGTCTGTCCCAGCTCGGTTCGCTGTATCTGACCCGGCCCACGCTGGCCGACTACACCGCCACCCGGCAGGAGCTGGAGCGCCGGGCCTCCGAACTGTTCGGCCTCGTGGCGGGGGGCCGGTTGGACATCGAGATCGGACTGCGGCTCCCACTATCCGAAGCCGCCGAGGCCCATCGCCTGATCCAGAGTCGAGCCACCACGGGCAAGGTCCTGCTGGTACCGGCACGATGAGCGGGCCGTCGATCCTGCGCCACCACCTCGGGAAGGGCATCGGCGTGGGCGTGATGCTGTGGGCCCTGGTCGAGCTGATAGGCGGCGCCGCGGCCGCAGCCCACATCGACACCGACCCCGCCGAGGTCACCGCCGGCCAGCCGGTCACGGTGCTCTTCACGGTGCAGCACGGTTGCGGTGAGTCACCCACCACCGAGTTGGCGTTCGCGGTTCCGGCCGGGGTCCGGGACATGAGGGGCGTGACCAAGCACGGCTGGCAGATCGCCAACGCTGCCGACGCCGTGACCTTCGGAGGCGGCGAGCTGGAAGCGCACACCGTGGACCAGTTCGGCCTCACGTTCACCGCCACCGCCGCCGGGCCGTTGCCGTTCCCCATGATCCAGACCTGCCGCAACGGCGAGCTGGCCTGGATCTCTGTCACCGCGCCGGGCCAGCAGGAGCCGGACTACCCGGCGCCGATGGTGCAGGTCCTGGCCGGCAGTGCACCGTCGACCAGCGCCGCCACGCCCACCTCGACCGGCGCCAACTCACCCACCACCGACCACACCCACGCCGAGGACTCCGACCACGACGAGGCAATCGGCGCCGGCCAGCCGACGGGGTCCTCACGCGTGGAGCCGCTGCTACCGGACAAGGAGAGCAGCGGGCTCAGCACCACCTTCACCACCTTGGCGGTGATCGGGGCCCTCGTCGCGGCAGGCGTCGTGACGGTGGTGGTCGGCGTTCGAATCGCCCAAAAGACATCCTGACGGAGCTTGAGGCAATGCCGGGCCGACACGCTGCCGGACCCGGCGTCGCTCGCCTCGATGATCGCCGGTGGGTCAGGATCGGCCCATGAAACTGGGCTCGGCGTTCGGCAACCTTGACCTCGGCACGGACTGGGGGGCCATCCGGGACGCGGTGCAGACCCTCGAGGACGTCGGGTTCGACAGCTTCACCACCAACGACCATGTGGTCGGCGGCCACCCCGACCGGGCCAAGGGCCAGAAGGTCCACACCGCGGAGGTCGGGGTGCACGAACCGTTGGTGTTGCTCAGCTTCATCGGGGCCGTGACCCGCCGGCTGGAGCTGGTCACGGGCGTGCTGCTGTTGCCCCAACGCCAGACCACGCTGGTGGCCAAGCAGGTGGCCGAGCTCGATCTGCTCAGCGGCGGCCGGGTGCGCCTGGGGGTGGGCATCGGCCGGAACTGGATGGAGTACGAGGCCCTCAACGAGACCTTCACCAACCGGGGGCGCGGCTCGAGGAGCAGGTGGCGGTGCTGCGCCACTACTGGACTGAGGAATTGGTGAGCTTCGACGGTCGCTGGCACCAGCTGGACCGCATCGGGCTCAACCCCATGCCCATCCAACGCCCGATCCCGATCTGGATGGGGTCTTTCGTAGGCACGGTGGTGGAACGGGTCATCGAGCGCATCGGTCGGCTGGCCGATGGTTGGCTCCCGCAGTTCCCGCCCGGCGACGAGTTGGCGGCGGTGCTCGAGCGGTTGCGGGGATACGCCCGAGATGCCGGCCGGGACCCCGCCGCCCTCGGCGTGGAGTGCGCCGTGCGGGTGGCGCCCGGAGACGATCCCCAGCGGTGGGTCGAGACGGCGCTGGCCTACCAGCGTCTCGGCGCCACCCACCTCAAGGTCATGACCGGTACCGGCGGCGCCGCCAACCGTCAGCCTGATCCGCTGAGCGTCGGTGCCGAGCGCAGCCTCAACGGCCCCAGTGACCTGCAACAACGGGTGGCTCTGATGACCAGTTGGCGGGAGACGGTGGGTCCAGCGCTCAGCCGTTAGGGGCCGATGTCAGCGGTCGCACAAGACGTCAGCGATGGGTCAATCCAGCCGGCCCAGTGGGGCGTCCCCGTCCAAGAGCACCACACCGGCGGGGTCCCGGGCCTGGCTGTCCACCGGTCCCTGCGAGCCGCGCCAACCACCGCGTCGGCGGCCGCTCCGAGCACCCGCAGCCCGCGCCGCAGGGTCCCGCGCCGGCAGGAACAGCTCAGGATGGTCGTGGTCGGTGATTTGCAGCACCGTGGCAAACCGACGTCGCATTAACGGCACCAGGCCCTGCGGAGCCGCCACCGTCACCGCCACCAACGCCAGGCCCCACAGCAGGTAGGCCCCACCGCCCGGAGCGTCCGGCGGCACCCCCCGGGCCCCGATGTTGATGCCCAACTCCGTCATCAGCCACGGCGTACCCACGAAGGCCAGCGACGCCAGCACCGCGCTCAACAACGAGCCGGCGCCGAACACCGCCACCATGGCGTACAGCGCCAGGGACCGCATCACGTCGAATCGAGCCGACGTAACCGCCTGGGTCTGCACCGCTACGAAAGCCCCGCCAATGGCCGCCAAACCGGTGCTGGCAGCGAACGTTTGGGTGCGTACCCGGGTCAGTGCCACCCCCATGGCCGCAGCCGCCGCTTCGTGCTGGGCGCTGGCCCGGACCGCCCGCCCGAAGGCCCCCTTCCGCAGGTTCTGCAGCATCCAGCCCAATGCCACCGCCGCCGCCAGAGACACGATGTGCAGCCAGGCGAACGTCTTCGACGCCGGTAGCCCCAACCACGACGGCGGACGGGGCACATCAGTGGGTGCGGGCCCCAGCTCGCCGCCGGTGAACCACTTGAAGCGGTTGAGCAGGGACGGGAAGATCACCGCCAGGGCGAAGGTGACCATGGCCAGGTACTGACCGCGTATCCGCAACGCCGGCAACGACAGCGCCCCGCCCGCCACAAACCCCACCACCCCGGCGATGGCCACCCCCAGAAAAGGGTGCACGCCGTAGCGGGAGGCCACGATGGCGGTGGTATAGGCCCCCACCCCCATGAACGTGGCGTGGGCCAACGAGATGCGCCCGGCGTCGCCCACCAGGAAGCCCAACCCCCACAATGCCACCGCGGTGGCGATCACCTCAGCCACCAGGCGGGCTTCGAGGTAGGGGAACACGAACGCCGGGGCCACCATGGCTGCCAGCGCTCCCAACCCCAACGCCACCTTGGCCACCCGCCACCGAGAGCTGCGGGCCGGTATCAACCAACGCGGGGCGATCGCCTGCGGGAACGCCCCCACCGACGGGCCAACGGAGCCCGGGGCCACGCCGTCGCCCCCATCGCGCCCGTCCCGCCGTCCTCGCAGACCCCAAGGCCCGGCTCCCTCCCGGCGCGCGGTGCGGAAACCCGCGGCACCTTCTCCGCCGCTGGTGTCGAACCCGTCGACCCCGCCGGCGGTGGCCGAGGCCCGCAAACCCGGCGGTGAGAACAACCCGCCGGGGCGCACATAGAGCATGACCACCATGGCCAGCACCAGCAGCGGGAAGGCCAACACGTTGTCCACCCACGGCACGTAGCCCCCCACCAGGCTCTGGCCGACCCCGACCAGAATCCCACCCACCAGCGCCCCCAGCGGGCTGGACAAGCCGCCGATGGATGCCGCCACCAGGGCGTACACCAACAGCCGGGTCATCATGTTGGAGGTCAACACCAGACGATTCGCCGCCAACGCCCCGACCAGCGTTCCCAGCGCCGCCGCCAGCGCCCAAGAACCGCTGAGCACCCGACCAACCCGGATGCCGCACAGTTCGCTGTTGGCCCCGTTGCAGGACACCGCCCGGAAGGCCAGCCCGAAACGGGTGCGTAACAGCAGCAGGTACAGCAGCACCAGCACGACCAACAACGTCACCCACGTGCCGATGGTGACGTAGCGCAAGCGGGCCCCGAACACGCCGATCTGATCCCGGACGTCGTTGGGGAACGGCGACGGATAGGCCCGCGACCCCGAACCGAACCAGTTGGTGGTCAAGGCGTTGATGAGCAGCAACAAAGCCACCGTCAGGCTGATCGCCGCCCGGCCGTCACGTGCGGGAACCCGACGCAGCACGTAGCGTTCGATGGCCGCCCCCACCAGCGCCGAGAAGGCCACCGCGGCGGGGATGGCGGCCCACAGTGGCCACGGCGCCGCCGGTAGCCAGCGGGCGGCGGTCATGGTCCCGGCCAGGGCGGGGGTGGCGGGGGTGGTCAACACCAGAGACAGGTAGGTCCCGAACGTAGCGAGTTCGCCCTGGGCCAGGTTGACCCGGCCCGAGGAGCGGTACACCAAGGTGATGGCCAGGGCCAGGGAGCCGTAGAGGGAGCCATTGGCCAGCCCGTCCAGCACCCGTTGGACCAGCAGCGAGGTGTTCATCGGCGCAGCGTAGGCCGCTAGCGTGGGCCCGGTGGACGCACCGACTTGGATCGCCCGATTCGCGGCCCAGCTCGGGGTTGAACCGCCTGATCAGGCCACGTTCGAGGCGTTGTTGGCGCTGGCGGCCCAGGCGGCGCACGGGTCGGAGCGGACCGCGGCGCCGGTGGCGTGTTACCTGTTGGGCCTGACCGGTCGTTCAACGGATGAGGGGTCCAAAGCAGCGTTGGCGGTGTCAGCGTCGCCCCAAGCCTGACCGGTCATCTGACGACCACGCCCGGTGGTGCTACCGGCACCGTTTCTGGTACCGCTGTTTCTTGTACCGCCATGCGGCAGTCGGGCTGACCGGGGCTACCGTCGAGTGATGCAAACGGTGCGGATCGGCCTGTCCCGCCGCTTGCAGAATGCCCTGCTGGGACAGGGCTCGTTCCGTCGGCTGGCGTTCATCCATCTGAGCCAGGCGCTGGGCGATGGCCTGTTCGCGGTGTCCCTGGCCGGGTCGCTGTTCTTCAGCGTCTCCATTGACGCCGCCCGTCCCAACATCCTGCTGTACCTGCTGTTGACGATGGCGCCGTTCGCGCTGCTGGCCCCGCTCATCGGGCCCATGGTGGACCGGGTGGCCCAGGGCTATCCGCGGGTGGTGGCCAGCGCCAACCTGGTGCGGGCGGCGCTGTGTGTGCTGCTGGCGGTGCACCTGCGCACGGTGCTGTTCTATCCCGAGGCATTGGCGGTGCTGGTCTCCGCCAAGACCTATTCGGTGGCCAAGGCGGCGCTGGTTCCCCGCCTGGTCCCGGAACGATCCGCACTGCTTGGCAGCAACGCCCGGCTGTCGCGGCTGGGCGCGCTGGGCGGGGCCATCGGGGGCGGGCTCGGTGCCACCGCCATCTGGCTGGCCGGGGCCGAGGTGAGCGTGCTGCTGGCGGCGGTGGCGTTCTCGCTCTCGGCGGCGGCGGCGTTTCGGTTGCCCCGGCCGCAGGCGGCACCGCTGGCCACCGCGGCTGAGGAGTTCGAAGAACTGCATGACCCCGATGTCCTGGCCGCAGCCGCCAGCGTTGCCGTCATGCGGGCGGCCAGTGGGTTCCTGGCGTTCCTCATCGCCTTCGAGCTCAAACGGAGCGGGTCCCCGCCGTGGGTGTTCGCCCTGGTGGCGGGGGCCAGCGCCTTGGCCGCGGTGGGCGGAACCCTGGTGGGTCCCCGGCTGCGGCACCGCTATGACGAGAAGAGCCTGATCCGCACTGCCCTGGTGATTCCCGCGCTGTGCTGCGTGGCCGGGGCGGTACAGGTGGGCACGGTCGTCCTGGTGGTGTGCGTCATGGGCCTGTCGATGTGCTCCAACGTCGGTCGCCTGGCCTTTGACAGCCTGGTCCAGGCCCACGCCCCCGACGTGGATCGGGGCCGGGCCTTCGCCGGTTTCGAGACCCGCTTCCAGTTGGCTTGGGTGGTCGGTGCGGTCGGTCCGGTCAGTGTGCGGGTGCCGGGTTGGATGGGACTGTTGACCACGTCGGGGCTGCTGGCGGCGGGCGGGTTGGCCTTCAGCTTCGAACGCAAGGCCCTGCAGCGTTGGCGCAACGCGGTGTCCGTCCAGCCTGATCTCCCCCGCAGCGTGCTGGAGCAGGCCCGCCATCTCCAGGCCAACGGCCGCTACCCCCACGCCGTGATCGAAGCCGCCCTGCTGGTTGATCTGCTCCCCGGCACTGACCCCGCGATGATGGAGCCGGCGGCGGTGTTGGCAGCCCTACGTGAGCGGGCCTTGGCCGGAGACGCCGGACCCGACGAGGCCCATCGGGCGCTGCGCCAGGCCGTCGCGCTGCGCAACGCCCACGAAGTGGTGCTCGAGGCCGCCAACGCGGCAGTGGCGTCAGCGCAGGCCGAAGCGTCCGCCGACGCCGCTGCCGACGCCGTGGCTGCTGCGGACGATGCGGGGCTCAGGCCGGGGCCAGCACCACCCGCAGGTCTTCGCCGGCACCGCTGACCCGCACCAGCGTGTCCACGAATCGGTCGGGCTTCAGGTACCGACGGGCCTGGACCGTGCGCTGGTCGGCATCCCCGGCCACGATGGGCCCCAACCCGACAAGCATCCCGTTCTCACGCACCGGCTTGCCGGGCAGGTCCTCGTCTATCGCCTCCGCACGATGGTCGATGAAGCGAACCCGGGCCACGGTGTCGAGCACGGTCACCACCCGGGCCTGCACCGCGAGGTCGATGACGTACCCGTCGCCCAGCGGTTCCACATACACCTGCAGCAACGCCTCCTGCTCGTCCCCGTCCCTCGCGGCGCCCTTCCCGCTGTCCGGCGCGGTCGGCGCGATGGTGGACGGGGCGGTGCCGATGTGCTCTGTCACCATCGCTTCGATCGTGGCGGCGTAGACCAGGTCGGCGTCGCTGCTGCGAGGATCGTCACCATCGGTGCGGCAGGAGGCCAACGCGAACAGCGCCACCGCCAGCAGCCCCGCCAAAACGTGGCCGGCGGCGGGACGTCGACGGACTGCCAGCGTGGTGGACATGATGCCGGCATGCTAACCAGCCGCCACCTTGGCAGACTGCCGCCACCCCAACCGGCCTGCCTCTGCAACGTCGGACCAGCGACAAGGATGACGCAACGAATGTTCGACGGTGTGAAAGTGCTTGACGTCCACTCCCATGTCTCGGCGCCGATGGGCGGTGTGGGGCAGATCACCATGCTGATGCAGGCCATGAACGGGGTGCTGACCAGCCCCCTCGACACTCCGGCGGCGGCGCAGTTCGGTCTGCACGATGAGGCCTTCGCCACCTCGGTCGGTAACCACATCGCCTACATCGACGAGCGGCAGATCGACGTGCAGATCCTGGGTCCGCGCCCGTTCCTGATGCAGGGTTGGATGCAGGATCATCTGCTGCCGGCGTGGACCCGCTTCGTGAACGATTGCATCGCCAAGCAGTGCCGCATGGAGCCCACCCGTTTCCTGGGCGCGGCGCAACTGCCGCAGAACGTGCACGCCCCTGACGCGTCACATCTTTTAGAGGAGCTCGAACGCTGTGTGGGTGAGCACGGCTTTGTGGGGGTGTACGTGTCGCCCGATCCCGAGGGTCGGCGCAATGGTCCCGGGCTCAACGACCGTTGGTGGGATCCGCTGTACCGGCGCTGCGAGGAGGGCGGGCTGCCCATCATCGTGCACGGCACCAACTGCCTGGATCCCCGAGTGCGTCACGTGCCGCACAACTATCAGCTGGGTTTCGTGGTCGAACAGTACCTCGCCACCCAGATCCTCAGCCACGGTGACGTGTTCGACCGCTTCCCTGGTTTGCGGGTCATCGTGTGCCATTGCGGTGGTGCGCTGGACCGCTTCATTCCCAGCGACCCGCACTTGGCGCAAAAGGACCTGTCGCACAACTTGTTTTTCGATACCTGCGCCCACGACATCCCCTTCCTGCGTTGCGCCTTCGCACAGCGTGGCGTGAAGCGGATGGTGTTCGGCACCGAGGCCCCCGGTTCCGGCCGCGCCCCCCGCCCCAACGGCCCCGGCATCACCGGCGACGATCTGGTCCCGGTCATCGGCTCCTTCGATTTCCTCACCGCCTCCGACAAACGGTCGGTGTTCCACGACAACCCCCGCCGCCTGTTCCCGAAAATGGCCGAGTTGGGGTAATCAGCCGCGTCCGGTTTGAACTCGGCCCGCGCTGTCCAGCTGAATGGCGCGGCGCTCCGAACGCGACCACGGTGAAATCGCTCCTCGGTGGGGCGTAGTGTCCAGTGCGTGCTTCGCCCGTCGGGGACAGTGACTTTTCTGTTCACGGATATCGAAGGTTCAACGCGCCGTTGGGAGGCCCATCCCGAGGTGATGCGGACAGCGTTGGCGGCGCACGACGAGGTGTTGCGCTCCGCAGTCGAGGCTCATGGCGGCTGGCTGTTCAAGCACACGGGTGATGGGGTGTGTGCGGCGTTCTCGGTGGCGGGGGACGCCGTGGCCGCAGCGGTTGATGCGCAGGGCCGGTTGGGGTTGCCGGTGCGGATGGGCATTGTTACCGGTGCGGCGGAGCTGCGGGGAGAGGATTACTTCGGGCCGGCGTTGAATCTGGCGGCGCGGGTCATGGCTGCTGGGCACGGCGGACAGGTCCTGGTCGCCAATTCGACAGCGGGGTTGGTGTCCGCGCAGGGTTTGGTAGATCTTGGTGAACATCGTCTACGGGACCTCTCGGGCGCGGCAGCATCTTTTCCAGGTGCGGGCGGAGGGGTTGCGGGTCGAGTTTCCGTCATTGCGGACGGTGGATTCGGTACCGGGGAATCTGCCGGTGCAGTCGACGAGTTTCGTGGGCCGCCAGGTCGAGGTGAGGCAGCTGTGTGAGCTGGTCCGCGCGCATCGAATGGTGACCCTCACCGGGGTGGGTGGGGTCGGGAAGACGCGTCTGGCGGTTCAAGTCGCGGCGGAGTTGACCGGCGAGTTCGGTGAAGGTGTGTGGCTGGTCGAGCTGGCCCCGGTCGGTGACCCTTCGGCTGTGCCGGATGTAATGGCGACGGTCTTGGGGGTGACCGCCCAGTCGGGAGTGTCGGTAACCGCGGCGGTCGCCCAGGCACTGTCGGGGCGGCGGCTCCTGGTGGTGTTGGACAACTGCGAACACGTCATCGAAGCGGCAGCGGATCTGGTGGAAGCCGTGCTTGCCGGCGCGCCGAGGGTGCAGGTGCTGGCCACCAGCAGGGAAGGTTTGCGGGTCGGCGCCGAGCAGTTGTGGGCGGTGCCCTCACTCGGGTTGGGCGATGGGACGGCGTCCGCGGCGGTGGAGTTGTTCGTCGAACGCGCCCGTTCGGTAAACGCCGGGTTCGAGTTGCACGGGGACGCCGACAAGGACGCAGTGAGCGAGATCTGCGCCCGGCTGGATGGAGTCCCTTTGGCGATCGAGTTGGCCGCGGCGCGGATGGTAGCCATGACCGCCCAGGATGTCCGCGACCGGTTGGGTGACCGGTTCCGGCTGCTCGTCGGTGCCCGCCGCGGTCTGGAACGCCATCAGACGTTGCGTCACGCGGTGGGCTGGTCCTATGACCTACTGAATCACGACGAACGGGCAGTGTTGTGTCGTTGCTCGGTGTTCGCTGGCGGGTTCGATCTCGCCGCGGCCGCCCAGCTCCACGACGGGCTCGATGAGTACGCGGTGTTGGGACCACCAACATCAGCGCCCGGATCCGCTGCGGCGCCGATAGGGCCGTGTGCAATGCCGTTCCGCAACCCATCTCGCCATCGGCGCTCCCCAGGCTCCCCCGGCCGATGGGCTATTGACCCATGCGAGACAGCGTTCAGCTGAACGGCGCTGCAGCGGAGCAGCGTCTACCGCCAGCCTCGACGTTGTCGATCGAGCGCAGAGCCGTGGCCAACGAACGTTCGCAGCTATGGCGGGTTGATGTGCCCGAGGTGCGTCCATAGCAATAACGACAGCTGGCTTCAACCCAGCGGCGACAACACCGTGGCCAGGGCGCCGCTGCGGCGGAGGTCGCCGATCTCGTCACTGGTGAAGCCCAGTTCGGTCAGCACCTCGTCGGTGTGTTGGCCGAGGGTGGGGGCGGCGCGGCGGAGACCGTTGGGGCCGTTGGTGAGCCGCCACGGGACGCCGGGCACGATCCGCTTGCCGGTGACGGGGTGCTCGGGCCGTTCCAGCATGCCGATGGCCGCCAGCTGCTCGGATCCGGCCCCGGTCCACAACTCGAGCGGCGCCACCGAGGGCACCGCCGCCACGCCCACCGCCTGCAACCGGCGAGCGAGCTCCCACCGATCCTGCCCCGCCACCCAGCCCGCCACCAACTGATCGATCTCGGCCTCGTTGTTCTTGCGTCCCTCGGCGCTGGCGAAGCGTGGATCACCCCAGCCGGTCGCTCCGGTACCGCGTTCAGCCGCTCCTCCGGCCAACGCCACCAGCGCGTGCCATTCCTCGTCGCTGGTGCAGGCGATGGTGAGCCATTGATCCTCACCGGTGGCGTAGACGCCGTGCGGTGCCCACTGCGGGTCGGTGTTGCCGACCGGACCGGGCGGTATGCGCTCGCTCTGATACTGCATCCACAGCTCACCGACGGTGGCGGCGATGGCCTCGACCATGGCCACATCGACCCGGGCCGCACCGTGGCCACGGCGACGGGCGACCAATGACGCCACCGTGGCGAACGCTGCGGTCAGCCCGGTGCCGGGGTCCCCGATGGCGATGCCGGTTTCTGCGGCCTTGCCATCAACGTAGCCGTTGGCGGCGTAGAGCCCAGCCACCGCTCCCCCGGAAGGTCCGTAGGCCATGTAGTCCGCGGAAGGGCCGTCCTGGCCGAAGCCGGTGAGGGACACCACGATGATGTCGGGGTTGATGGCCCGCAGCGCCTCCACCGTCCAGCCCAGCTTGGAAAGCGTTCCGACGGCGAAGTTCTCCACCACCACGTCGCTGCTGGCCACCAACCGGCGAACCACCTCGGCGGCGTCAGGATGGCCCAGATCGATGCCCACGCTGCGCTTGTCAGAGTTGTAGAGCTGGAACAGGCCCACCGTGTCGGGGGTGAGGGGCAGGTCGGGCGGGTTGAACGGCAGCCGCCGGAACAGGCACAGGTGCTCGGGGGATTCCAGCCGGATCACGTCGGCCCCAAGATGCGCCAGCAGTTGCGTGCAGTAGGGACCGGCCCAGATCCACGTGAAATCACACACCCGAATCCCATCGAGCGGCCGGCCCGCTGCCGGCGGGGTACCTGATGGTATGTCCGCGATGGCGGGCGGGGCGGGTGGCGCCGAGATTGGCTCGGTCCAGCCCTCACCGTCGTGCTGGCCCGGCTCCGGCGCCGAGCGTCGCAACGCCCACCACGGCTGGTCGAACACGAACCCGGCCCGGGGCAACACCAAACCATCGGGATCGGGCACGAAGAAGTGCCGGGCCGCGAACTGCTGGTCGGTGGGCAACTGGTCCATGCGGTACACCGGGGCCATGCACAGCCGAGCCGCCTGACCCCGCAGGTACAGCTCCCCCACGGACTGTTCGGCCATCCACTCCGCCACATACAGTTCCAAGAGATCGGCGTTCTGCCGGCGGTCGGCGTTGGTGGCGAACACCTCCCAATCCGCCCATTCCGGGTGGCCCATCATCGCCACCAGCGCGCTCCACTGGGATTCCTCCACACAGATGAACTGGATGAGCCCGTCCCGGCACTGGTAGATCGACCACGGCACCACCGTGCGGACGCCCAACCGGGAGGCGTCGTTGCCCATGAAGTTGGCGTTGGCGGGCGCGGTCTCCGTCATGCGGGCCCCGGCGGCGAACATCGAGAAGTCCACGTGGTCGCCCCGACCGGTCCGAGCGGCGGCGTCGACTGCGGCCAGGGCGGCAGCGGCGGCCACGGTGGCGGTCAGGATGGTGGCGTGGTGCCCGGGGGCCTTGAGCGGTGGGAGCTCGGCGTCACCAGCCGCCGCCGGGGACAGGTACCCCCAGCTGGAAGCGTGGATGATGCCCAGCTCGGTGGCCCGCCACTCCGCCCACGGACCGGACATACCGAACGGTGTGATCGAGGCCACCACCAGGGTCGGATGCGCCGCCGAGAGGGTGGGGTAGTCGAGCCCGGCGGCGTCAGCGCCGGACGGTGCCAGGTCGTGCAGCAGCAGGTCGGCCCCGGCTACCCGGTCCGCCCCCGTCGCCTCGAATCGGCTCGAAACCGCACGTTTGTTGGTGTTCAGCCACCGGTGCACCTCATACGGCCGGCTTCGCACCAGATCAGTGCCACCGCTGCTTTCCCCCTCGACCCGGACCACGTCAGCCCCGAGGTCGGCCAGCAACTTGGCGGCGTAAGCCACCCCAACCCCGCCGGCCATCTCGAGAACCCGAATGCCACTCAGCGCCATGGTCACAGTTTCGCTCATCCGCCGCCGTCGCGTGCGCGCAGCGTTGCGGGATGCAGCGGTCGGCACTGCTCCGATCCCCGGCTCCCCTACATACCGAGCAGGATTCGCAACGACCGGGAGATGGTGAGCATGGCTTCGAGCGGCGCCGCACCGAGGCGGGCGATCAACCGATCTTCAGAGATGGACTTGATGTTGCGTCTGCCAACCGAGCGAACCGGTCACGTGTCGCCTCGCTCACCCGAATCGTCGTGCTCACGAACTGAGTCCACCTACGTGACGACAAGATCGTCTACACCTACCACCGGTCCGCAGACATGAGGGCTACGAACGCCCGACCGCCACCGTTCCCGCGCCCAGACGAGCGCGTGCCTGCCCGGCCGGGTGGCGCTCGGGCAGTCGGGCATCGCCGAACAGCCGCTGTCGCAACGGGCCCGGCTCGTACTCCCGCTGCAGCGCACCCCGCTCCTGCAACACCGGGACCACACCGTCGATGAAATCCACGAACGTGCCCGGGGTGACGGAGTACACCAGGTTGAACCCGTCGATCCCGGCCTCACCGAAGGCCTGCAGGGTGTCCGCCACCTGTTCGGGGGCGCCCACCAGGAACTGTCCGGCCATGTTGGCCCGGGCCAGATCCCGGAAGGTACGGGTACCGGGCGGTACGTTCTCCAGCAGGCCCCGCACCGCGCCGGTCATGGCCTCGCTGCGAAACGTTTCCAGCGGCCGGTCGGGGTCGATAGCGCCCAGGTCGACCCCGATGCTGCCAGATAGGTGCGCCAGCGCGGCCTCCGTCGACAGACCTTCGAGGTATTCCGCGGCCTTGGCCTTCGCTTCGGCCTCGGTGCCGCCCACCACCGGGGACAGGCCCTGATAGAAGCGGATGTCCTCGGCCCGCCGACCGTACTGCGCCGCCCGGGCCCGGATGTCATGCACCGGACCCTTCCCGGTGGTCAGCGCCCGCCGGGAAGTGATCACGAACACGCACTCGGCGTGCTGCGCCGCGAACCGTCGGCCCCGTTCGGAGGAACCGGCCTGGAACAACAGCGGAGTGCGTTGGGGCGAGGGCTCACACAGATGCGGCCCGGCCACGTTGTAGTGGGGGCCGACGTGGTTGATCTGGTGGATCTTGGCCGGATCGGCGTAGATGCCGCGCTCCTTGTCCGCCAGCACCGCGTCCTCTTCCCAGGACGCCTCCCAAAGTTTGTAGACCACCTCGAGGTACTCGTCGGCCTGGTCATAGCGGGCGTCATGGCCGGGCAGGTCCCCCAGGCCCAGGCTGGCGGCGGCGTTGGGTAGGTAGGAGGTGACGATGTTCCACGCCACCCGTCCCTTGGTGAGGTGATCGAGAGTGGACACCTGTCGGGCGAAGGTGAAGGGATGGGTCTGCAAGATTGACGAGGTGAAGGCAAAGCCCAGGTGCGACGTGACGGTGGCCATGGCCGGGATGAGCAGCATGGGGTCATTGACCGGCACCTGCATACCCTCTCGTATGGAGACCTCGGGGCCGCCCTTGTAAGCGTCGTACAGGCCCACCACATCGGCCAGGAACAAAGCGTCGAAACAACCGCGCTCAAGGATCCTCGCCAACTCCAGCCAGGGGTCGAGGGACATGTACTCGGTCTGGCGGGTATCGGGCCGGGTCCACAATCCCTGCTGGATGTGGGACACGCAGTTCATCGAGAACGCGTTGAGCGACAGTCGTTTCGTTGCTGGCCGAGTCATCGCAGGCCGTTCATCGCAGCGTCGACGCCTCGAAATTCGGCGCCCGCTTCTCCGCCAGCGCCCGCAGGCCCTCCTTGTGTTCAGCAGAACGCATCGACTCCCGGGCCGACGCCTCGATGGGCCCGAGATCGGTTTCCCCGGCGGCCAGGGCGTTGATGGCGGCCTTCGTCCGGCTCACCGCCTCTGGCCCCAATCTGGTGATGGCCGAAACGAACAGTTCAACCCGCGCCGCCAACTCGTCGCGACCGCAGATCTCGTCGAGATACCCCACCCGCAGCAACGTGACGGCATCCTGGGGCAGTGCCGTGAGGAAGAACCGCTTGGTGGCCCCGGGCCCGATGCGACTCACGAAACGCTCCAATCCGCTGGCATAATACTGCAAACCCAGCCGGGCCGCAGGCATCAGCAGGTGGATGTCATCGGCGGCGATGCGAAAATCACAGGACACGGCCAGATCGGTGCCGCCGCCGTGGATGTTGCCCTCGATGTGGGCCACCGTCGGCATGGGCAGTGCCGCCAGCCGATCACACATCTCCCCGAAGGAAACGTCCGGGCGGGCCCCCGCGCCCAACGCCCCCAGGTGAAAGCCCGAGCAGAACGAAGGACCCATGGCCCGCAGTACCACCACCCGCACGTCCGGGGCGGCCTCGATCTGGTTGAAAAGTGCCAACAACGCCGCCAGGTCCGGCGGTTCGATACGGTTGCGCTTCTCGGGCCGTTGCAGGGTGATGGTGGCCCGCACGCCGTCCAGTTCCAGGGTGGGCAGACCCGGATCACGTTCGTCAACCTCATGGCCGCTCATGCCACGCCCTCAGTCCCGGGCCGTGTTCTGGGTGCCGACCTTGAGGTCCTTGAACGGCACACTGGTATCAACGGAGATATCCCGGGGCAGGCCCAGCACCCGGTCCCCGATGATGTTCTTCTGAATCTCGTCGGTCCCACCGGCGATGTTGGAGGCGAAGCTACGCAAGACGCTCTTGGCGTGCTTGTCACCGTCGGCGGCGCTGGCGTCCCAGGCCACACCCTCCGGCCCGGTGATCTCCAGCGTGAGGCTGCGGGCCAGCCGGGCGATGACCGCGCCGTGCAGTTTGCCGAGGGACCCACCAGGGCCGGGGGTCTTGCCGGCCTTCATCTCGGCCCGGGTGCGCATGGCCACCAGGCTCTTGGCGGTCTCCTCGGTGTACAGCCGCATCAGACCCTGCCGTATGGTGGCATCGGCCAGGCGACCACGCCGCTGAGCCTCGCCGTGGAGGTACTTGTAGGTGGGGGTCGACACCCCGCTCTTGGAACCGGTGCCGATGGCCACCCGCTCGTACATCAACATGGCCGTGGCCAGACGCCAACCCTCGTTGTACGGGCCGACCTGCCAGCTGAGCGGGATGCGCACGTCGGTGAAGAAGATCTCGTTGAAGTGTCGGCCGCCATCGATCTGGTGGATGGGGCGGATGTCCACCCCCGGCGCCCGCATGTCGACGATGAACATGGAGATGCCCCGATGCTTGACCTGCTCGGGGTCGGTGCGGGCGATGATGATGCCGTACTCGCAGGCATGGGCCAGGGTGGTCCACACCTTCTGACCGTTGAGGGTCCACTCGTCACCGTCGAGCACCGCCCGGGTCTGCAGGGAGGCCACGTCGGAACCGGCGCCGGGCTCGGAGAACATCTGACACCACACGGTGCGCCCGGCGATGTTGTCAGCCAGGAACGCAGCTTTCTGCTCGTGGCTGCCGTACTCCGCCAACATCGGCAGGCACATGCCGTGGCTGATGGTCAGCTGGTTGGTCATGTCGGGGTAGCGGCCGTACTCCTCCCGCCAGATCCGCTCATGAGCCCGGGTGAGGCCCGCACCGCCGTATTCGGTCGGGTGGGTGATGCCGGCCAGCCCCGCGGCGGCAACCTTCTGCTGGAACGCCTTGTTGGCCTCCAGCTCGATGGCACCACGGGGGTCAGGCTCGGTGATGGTGATGCCGGTGGCGTGCTCGTCGAGGAAACCCTTACAACGGGCCCGGAACGCCACGGCCTCAGCGGGGCTGAGCTCGGCTTCGGTCTGGTCGGTCATCTGTGGTCCTCCGGGGGCGCAACTGGAGGGCACGCTACTAAAGGTGCCAGGGCCACCTAAGTTGCGGCCATGAGCGAACCCCAGCCGCCGGTGCTGTACGAGCAGGACGGGCACGTCGTCACCATCACCTACAACCGTCCCGACCGGCTCAACGCCATCAACGGGGCCATGCGCATCGGGCTGAATGAAGCCTGGACCCGATTCCTGGAGGACACCGACGCCTGGGTCGCCATCATCACCGGCGCCGGTCGGGCCTTCTGTGCCGGGGCCGACCTCCGTGACGGCGCCGGGTCGGCCGGCACGTTCAAGGGCACGTTCTGGGAGAAGCCGACCATCAACTCCTTCGAGAGCGGCCTGGAGCTGTTCAAGCCCACCATCGCCGCCGTCAACGGGGTGTGCCTGGGCTACGCCGTGACCGCGGTCAGCTTCTGTGATTTCGTGATCGCCTCGGAGACCGCGACGTTCGGCTTTCCCGAGGTCCGCCTGGGGGTTCCGACCATTGTGGGCGCCATCCGGATGCCGCAGCGATTGCGGTGGGAGGACGCCATGGAGCTGTTGCTGTTGGGCGATACCGTGTCGGCCGAACGGGCCAAGGAGATGGGCCTGGTGGGGCGCATCGTGGCCGCCGACCAGGTGCTGACCGAGGCCCGGGCGCTGGCGAAGCGGTTGTGCCGGGTAGCCCCGTTGGCGGTGCGGACCACCAAGGAGGTGGCGGTGCGTTCCCGGGAGATGCCCTGGGTGGACGCCGTGCGATTCGGGGAGACCATGCGCATCGTGGCCCAGGCCACCGAGGACGCCAAGGAGGGCCGGGCCGCCTTCGCCGAACGCCGGGAGCCGGACTGGCAGGGCGGCTGAGGTCTCAGCCCCCGGTTCAGCCCTCGACTTCGAACGGTGACTGCTTCTTATAGGGCCCCAGCGCGCCCGACAGTTCCGCCAGTGTGGCCTGCAACAATTGCACCAATCGGGGTCGGCCCACCGTGGGATCACCCAGAAACTCGTTCAGCTCCACGATCAGTTTCTTGGTGGCCAACACCGAGTTGAGCTGATGATCCAACTTGACCTGACCCAACAGCGGCATGCGGGTGATGTTGGCGAAATCGGTGCGCCACATGCCCACCAGATCGTCAGGATCGGCCAGGTAGTTCTTGATCTCCGCCACCACGGTGATGACCGCTTTGGAACCGATCATCGCCTCGGAGATGGCACCGCCACCGGTCTTGCGATCAACCGTGACCGCCACGTTGTGCAGCAGCGCATCGTGCGGGGTGGAAAACCGAATCATCTGAGCGTCGGTCCCGGCCATGAACCGGGTGGCGGGCATGCCCATCTGAGCCATGGCCAGCACCAACTCGCCCACCACCATCTCATCGCGCGACTCCCGCATCTCCCGGGCGTTGGCGAAATCCATCAGTTTCTTCAACATGATCTGCTCTTTCTCTCAGATCCCGAGTCGGCCGCGAAGGTATTTGTTGAGCGAGTGCACCACCGCGCCGATGTGTGACTGGAGCTTTCCGTAGTCCACCGTCAGTGGCCCGGTGAGATACTCGTCGAGGTCCAACAGCAACGGCAGCTGGGCGTAGACATACCCGGTCGACAGATCGCCGTCCACGGTGATGACACCGGGTTCGTTGGCCACCAGCATCGCCGACTTGATCTCGGTCTTGACCGCTTGGAACACCTGGGAGAAGTTGTCCACCCGCAGGCCGTAGCCGATCTCGACGTTGGCCAGCCGCCCCAGCACCTTGGCGGTGGCCAGGTCCTCCGCCAGGGAGTGCAACTCGACCACCAGCCTGGTGCGACTGGCAGCGTGGTCGAACCGCAGCATGTGGGATCGCCCGTCAGACCCGATGTCGATCAGCGCCCAGCCCTGGTTGACCGACGAGGCGATGATGGCCCCCACCAGCAGATCGTCGGTCTGGGTGTTGCGGGTCAGCTCGGCGTGGCGCCGCCAGCTGCCGGCGATGAGCTCCACGAAGGTGGCCTCGTTGTGCTCCGTCATCTGGTCGGACATGGAATTCGCCCCTTCTGCGTTCGGTCGGCAGATGGGCCGGGATCCTACCGGTGCCGCCCGGTCGACGGAAGCGCTCTTCCCGGCCCAGCTGCGGAGTCAGCCCAAACGACGGGTTGGCACTCCCGGCGGGACCGAAGCCGGGACGCTTGGGTTGGGGCGAAGCGGGGTCGGCGGATCAACCCGGCGCTCGTTGGCCACCCAGACCGGCGCTCCGGTGCCGCCCCGTCGACGAGCGGCACCCGATCGCACGGCCTCGATGACGAAAAAGAGCCCCAACACGACCGCGGTGGCAGCGATGCCCGCAGCGGCGGCATACCGAGCGATCAACACCGTGGGTGAGTTGGACCTCACTCCGGTGGACACCAGCGCCTCGTCGTTCTGGGCCACGGCCATGCGCTCAGACACCGTGTCGAGGGTCAGCTGAGCCCGTTGCGCCGCAACCTCGGCGTTGTCCAAACGCACCAGGAAGCGTTCGTAGTCCGGCAGGGCGGCGGCCATGGCGGCCCGTTGCTGACGGCGGAAGGTCAGCAGGGCTTCGAGGTTGGCCCGCGTGGGCTCGTCGCCCTTGGTCTTGGCCAGGTCAGTCTCGAGCGCCATCACCTGGGCGTCGATGTTGGCATAGGCCGCGGTGAGATCGGTGGTCCCGAACGGTGCCAGCGTGGCTCGCAGCTCGCCCTCGGCACGCTCGGACATCAGCACGGCCCGGTCGTTGGACGCGGTGGCGCTGGCCAGCTCGGCACGGATGAGGGCCCTCAGCGTCTCGGAGGCGGCAGTGTTGCTTGCCCGAAGCGCCAGGTCGGGGTCGGTGCTCTCGAAGCGCACGTAGACGATGTCGGCCTTGTCCGGCACGGTCACCGTCACACCCTCCGCCACCGCCTCGGCTTCGATCCCGAGCTGCTGAGCCACCGCCTCATGCACCAGTGACAGCGACTCGGCCGCCGATTGGTAGTTGGCAACGAAGGCCTCACGGTCGTAGCGGTCCCCGGGGTACACCCGCTCCAGGAACACCGTGGTGGATCCGGTATTGGTCACCGGAAGGTCTCGGGCGTAGGCGCCACCAGCCGTGGCGGCGGCCCCGGCAAAGATCAACAACAGCACAATGCGCCGGCCCGACAACCGCAGGAACGGAATGATCTCCACGTCCGATAACCACCCTTCTAGATGACTCCGTATAGTAGCGAGGTGACCGCAACATCTCTGCGAAGTGAATTCCCGGCCAGCAGTGACGGGACGGCTAACGGAACCATAAATGGGACCGGCGGACACTCCTTCCGACACGTTGTCCAGCTGCTTGTTCTGGTAATAGGCGGGCTGGCCGCGGCGTACCTCACCGCCTTCGCCGAGGGGTCCATGAAGTTGGTGGGCCCTGGGTTGTTGGCAGTGCTGGCGGTGACGCTGCTGGCCGGCTACAGCGCGTACGGCCTGGTGCTGGCCCTGCTGGTCACCCGTTCTTCGCTGGACTGGTTCGTCGCGAAGGATTCCGGCCTCGGCAGCACGCCCGTCACCGGGTTCCAGCCGGCCATCGCCACCGGCGCCGCGGTCTTGGTTGCGGGTCTGGCGTGGGTGTTCGTACAACTCGCCGCCGGGCGGTTGCGTCGACCCTCCGCCACCGGTTGGGCACTGTTCGCGTTTATGGCACTTTGCTTGGTGACCTCGCTCGGTGCCAATGCACCTACTGTCAGCATTGCTACGTCGTTGCGGGTTGCCATCGGGGCGGTGATGTTTTTCATGGTGGAGCAACTGTTGCTCCAGGACATTCGTCGCATCCGATCGCTACTTGTAGCGTTGGGATTGTCACTTTTCGTGCCGGCAGTGTTCGGGATCAACGAATTACTCCACCGAACCTCCGAGAAGAACTGGGCCCAGGGGCCGTTCGTGAACCGCAACACCATGGCCATCTGGCTGTCGATCCTGATCCCGCTGTTCGTCGCCGTTCGCCCCTACGTCAACGGACGGGCGCGCCTCGGTTGCAACTGCTTCTTGGCGGTGAGCGGGTTCCTGATGGTGTTCTCCTACACCCGGGCGGCGTGGATCGGGGTGGTGGTGGCCCTTATCGTGGTGGGGCTCCTGCAGGACCGCCGCCTGCTGTTCGTCAGCTTGGCCATCGTCGCCGCGGTGTGGACCTTCGTGCCCTCGGTGTCGGAGCGTTTCAGCGATCTGAACGACCCGGTGGTGTCCGGCATGGGCGACCCGAACTCCCTGGCCTTCCGCGAGCGCTACTGGGCCATGATCTGGGAGGAACACGTGGCAGGGGAACCGGTGATCCAGACCGTCACCGGCATCGGCCTGGGCATGGTCGAGGAGTGGAGCCCTTACCATCTGGAGCCCCACAACCTCTGGGTGCAGGCGGCGGTGGAGACCGGCGTGGTGGGCACCGTGGCATTGGTGGTGCTGGTGGTCGCCATAGGGGTCGATCAGGTGCGGGGTCTGCGGCGCCTACGGCCGGGCCTGCACCGGGCGCTGGTGGTGGGTGCCGCCGCTGGTTCCATCAACCTGCTGGCCCAGAGCTACACGCAGAACCTCATCACCGAAGCCGTGTTGTGGACGTATTACGCCACGGTGTTGGCCATGGCGACCGTGGCGGCCCGGACCGCCCCTGATCGGTCCAACGATGCCGAACTGATCCCGACCAAAGCAGGGGTCACCCAGCAGCTGGACGCGCTGACCCAATAGTCGATGAGGCGTGGTTCGATCAGGCGTTGTTCGATCTGCGGTTCAGGGATTCTCAGGCGCCGTGCTGGTGAGGTGACGGAGCCCGCTGAGCGCCTGTCGCCAGTCGGTCCAGGACGTTGCTCGCCGGTCGAGGTTGTCGAGGTTGTCGAGCTGCTCAAGCAACAGGGCGACCTGCTCATGGGCCAGCACCGCCCGCAGGCGCCCCCGTCGGGACACAGCCCCCACCGACCGACGGGCCACCTCGGCCACCGAGTCATAGCGTGGCGGGCCCGCTTCCCGCCACTGGTCCGTGATCGCCTCCCAGCGGGGCCGATCCGAGGCCGCGAACAGTCCCCCGGCGAGCCGCACCCCGGCCGGGTCCAAGACGGTGGACCACAGCGCCGCGGTCTGTCCGCCGCCGGGATGGAACCGTCGACGAGCAGTTCGACCAGGACATGTGCGGTCGCCACCGCGGCCCAGCGGTCCTCGCCGGCGTCTCGCAGCGCCGACGCCACCACCCGACAGGATGAGGTGAACGCCGCCGCGTCATGGAAGGCGGCATCGATGCGACGGTGGTGGTCGATGCCTCGGCGCAACACCGGGCCCACGCCGTCACGACGCAGCTGCAAGCCGGCCAACGGGGCCAGGTCCTCAGCCATTGAGGTCAACGCCCCCACCGGGCACTCCAGGTGCTCCATGGCCAGCATCCCGTGGGCCAAGAAGTTCACGCCGGTGCCTCCTCGGGCTGATGACGCACGCAGCCAACGACGCTAGCGGCTGGCCCCTTTCGACATGTCATTGCAAATAGATGACTTTCTAACGGAGATACTCGTACGCCCCCAGGAGGCGGCCTGACCTGCTCAGAGGGCTTTGCTCGACCAGCGCACCGGGGTGCCAGGGTCCCCCACGTGCACCGTTTCGTGTTGCGGAACGGCGGATTTCTATTACAGTTCCGTAACGGCGGCCAGTGCGAGGGCTTCTAGCGGACCCTCTCGCACCCACTCAAACGGCAGGAAAACCCAAAATGCACCTTAGATCACGGCGGTCTGGTGCCATCACGGCTATCTGCGTGTTGGCCCTCCTTCTCATCGGAGCCGGTCTCGTCTTCGTGTCCCGACCTGCGAACCAGGCGGACGCGGCGAGCGGGTTCCCCAGCACCCGAGACCCCAAGCAATGGCCCTTCGCCTGGGATTCCATATGGAACCTGCCCATCGGCGATGGCGCCCGATACGTGCCAGCGGGCATCCCCGCCGCCGGCGCCATGGGCATGACGGTCGACGAAAACGTCATCGTGCTCGAGCCCGGAGCCCCCAAGACCAACGTGATGTTGAACACCGCCGGTTGGGACAATCAACGCACCCGCTGCGGTTCGGTCAGCGGCGGCCAGGCAATCGCCAACAACGTGCCCATCCCCACCGACTTCACCACTGATCCTGGCTACCTGGGTCTCACGCCCAACATGGCGGCCGCGGTGCTGCTGGAGGACGGGTCCACCGTCATGCAGACCCAGCCGTTCCATCGCTGCGGTGCCGGCGGGGCGGTGACCAGCCAGTATGTGTTCGCCTCGGGTGACATTCGCAACGGCGACGGCGTGTTGGGGGCCCATGGTGGCAGCGGCATGTCAAGTCTGGGCGGCGCCATCCGGGTGGGCGAGCTGGTGGCCGGTGGGAACATCCGCCACGCCCTCAAGGTGGAACTGGATTGCGAGCACCTCTGTTACTACAACGGCGGCGAAGGCGACGGGAAGGCCGGATTCCGCTGGCCAGCGGTGGCTGCGGACAGTGGCGCCCCCGGTCGCTACCACGGCTCCAATCCGGCGGTGCAGATGGGCTCCTTGCTGGCCCTGCCGCCGAACTTCGATGAGAACACGCTGGCCACCGAACCGGCCAGGATCTTGGCCCGGGCCCTACGGGACTATGGCGGCTACGTCGTCGACGACACCGGCTGGTCGGTGTACGCCCTGGCCACGGAATGGGGCCCCGACGGTCGGGTCACGGAGGAGTTCGCCTCACAGTGGGGCTTCGGCATCGAGTCCGGCGCCAACGCCAGCTGCGGTGACCGCAGCGCCGAGTGCACCTGGGCCCGCGACATGGCCACCCTGTTCACCAGCCTGAACGTGGTCAACAACAATGATCCCGGCAGCGTCGGCGGCGGCGGAGCACGCCGGGCACCATGCGCACCGCCGTTCACCGATGGCACCGGTGCGGCTCCTGCCGATTGCGGTCCGGCCGCTCCCGTGACCGAGCAGCCCCCGGCCCCGACGGCACCGCAGCAGCCCCCCGCCCCCCCGGTGGAGGAGCCGTCACCCCCAGTCCCACCCGTCGAGGAGCCTGCTCCGCCGCGCGCCGCCCGCCGAGGAGCCCGCACCGCCCGCGCCGCCCGTCGAAGAGCCCGCACCGCCCGCACCGCCCGCGCCGCCCGTGCCGCCTGCTCCGCCCGCTGAGGAAGATCCCCAACCGCCAGCGCCTGGCAGTGGCAGTGGAGCCGGTGACACCCCTCCGGCCGATCCTCCTGCTGCTCCCCCGGTCGATGACAACGGTGGCCCTGACAACGGTGGCACGCCTGACCCCGGAAACGAACCCGCCCCGCAACCGGGCGACACCGAGAACGACGACGACAGTGACGACGGCGACCGCGACAGTGACGTCGAGGAGAACGACGACGGCCAGGTCGGTGCACAACCGTCCTCGCCCCCGCCGAATCGGGAAGGTGAGACACGAGACCGAATGCTGCGACGGATCATCGAGCGGCTGTTCGGAGCGTCGGGATGGTTGCGGCTGTGGCGGGTCATGGCCATGCTGCAGCGGCACGGCTAAGGCCAACCGCGTGATGCCTCATTCCATCAGGCGCTAACCCCTCGCCCCCCCAGAGACCGTCGCCGGTCGAGCACGACGCTCGACCGGCGGCCGTCATTTTCCATACCGCAAAGTATGCACCGCCACAGGCTGGTGAACCGGCTGGCGACGCACGGCGATCAGACGATGCTGCCGCCATCGACGGGGACGTGGGCGCCGGTCATGTACGAGGACTCCTCCGACGCCAGGAACAACGCCACCCGTGCGATCTCCGCCGGGTCGCCCATGCGCCGCATCGGGGTGGCCCGCACCAACCCAGCGTGCATCTCCGGGGTGATACCGCCCAGCATGGGGGTCTCGATCACCCCGGGATGGATGGAGTTGACCCGGATCTTCTGACGGGCCAGCTCCAACGCCGCAGCCGCGGTCATGCCGGTCACGGCGTACTTGGAAGCGGCGTAGGCGATCATGTACTTGGTCGCCCGCAGCCCCGCACCGGAGGAGATGTTCACGATGGACCCACCGCCGTTGCGGCTCATGGGGTCGATCACTGAGCGGATGCCCAGGAACACGCCCACCTGATTGACCGCCGTGATCCGCTCGAAGTCGGCCACGGTGTGATCAACGATGGGCGCGGTGAAGGCGATGCCGGCGTTGTTCACCAACACGTCGAGCCGGCCGAAGCGCTCCTCGGCCAGCGCCACGGTGTGCTGCCACTCCTCCTCGCTGCTGACGTCGTGACGAGTGAAGATCACGTCCCCGCCCAACTCGTCCGCCAGCGCCTGACCGGGCTCGGTCAACACGTCAGAGATGATGACCTTGGCCCCCTCGGCCGCGAACAGCCGAACCTCGGCCTCGCCCTGGCCCCGGGCGCCACCGGTGACGATGGCAACCTTGCCCTCCAGACGACCGGCCATCAGTCCCAACTCTGCAGGACCGGCAGCACCTCGGCGGCGAACAGTCGCATCGATGCTTGCGCCTCATCGAAGGGGATGCCGCCGTAACGGAAGGCGGTGGTGTACTCGAAGGGGCCGATGGTGTCCCGCCGGCGTTCGAGGTTGGCCAGGATCTCATCGGGGGTGCCCCAGGCGGTGGCCTTCATGAACATCTCCAGGAAGCCGCTCTCCCCAACGCGGCGCAACACCTCAGCGGCCCTGCCGTACGCCTCGTACCCCTCCGTCACGCTGAAGTGGTCGCCCATGACCTCGTAATGCTCCAGCAGGCTGCCCAGGTACGTGCCCATGTAACGGTGGGCCTTCTCCTTGGCCTCCGCTGCATCCTCCATGCACAGGCAGAAGTCCGCAGTCATCAGGCGCGGCGCCGGCTTGCCGTGGATCTCCTCGTGGCGGCGGCGGTAGGTCTCGATGCTGGGCATGCGATGTTCCCAGGCCCGGTCCGCAAACATGGTCATGCGACCACCCAGGCGGGCTGCGGTCTCCACCGAATCATCGCTGGAGGCCACGCAATACAGGCGATCTTCGAAGGAACGCTCGGGGCGGGGGCGGATCTCGGCTCGGGGCTGCGGATAGTGCGGGCCATCACCTTCGATGAAACCGGTGCGCAACGCCTCCACCACCATGGTTGAACCCTCGTCGTAACGGGCTCGGGCCTCATCCATCTCTACGCCACGGAACGGCTCATACTCCCGCCGGGACAAGCCCCGACCCAGCCCCAGACGGAACCGACCGTTGGACAGGTGATCCAGCATCGCCGCCCGCTCGGCCACCCGCAGCGGCTCGTTCCACGGCATGATGACCGCCGCGGTGCCCACGTCGATCTGCGTGGTGACGCCACACAGGTACGACAGCAACTGGGTGTTGTCCGGACAGAACGAATAACCGAAGAAGTGGTGCTCGGCGGCCCAGGCCACATTGAAGCCCAACTCGTCCGCCATGCGGGCCAGCGCCAACTCCTGGGCGTACACCTCGCTGTCCTTGATTCCCGGCCAGCCGTCGCTGGCAAATGGCATCAAGATCCCGACGTCCACGTGTGGCTCCTTCCGCAGCCCGCCAGTCGGGCCGGTCTTGACACCCTAGTCAGGTCCTCCGCCGGCGGCACCCGGGAGCACCACGCGACCGCCGGGGATGGTCGCCGGCCGTTCGACTTGCCGGCTCCGTCATGAAACCGTAATGTATCGATCAACACATTGCGGCGGACCCGAGCAGCTGCATCGCCTGCGGGCGCTGCGGCGGGAGCGCAGAGTGGCATTCACCTCAAAAACAACAACACCAGTGGCGCGCGTCGATCCAGGATGGGCTTCAAACGAACCCCACCACCACGCCGCTCACGGGTGGGACGGGCCGCGCTCGTGGGAGCGGCGGTAGCCGGCACGGTTTTCGCGGCGGTGACCGGCGCCCAGTTCGACATCGCCGACAACTGACCGGGCCTTCGCCATCCTTCCCGCTGACAGAGCTCCGCCTTACCGCTAACAGAGCTCCGCCTTATCGCTGACAGAGCTCCGCCAACGCCCCCAGTTGGCTGGCGGTACCGATGGCGATGAGCACCTGGCCGGGCAAGACCAGCACATCATGGGGCGGGTTGGTGACAAAGCTGCCCTCGGGGTTGCGTACCGCCAGGACGAGCGCACCCCGTTGAGACTCCTGCTGGATGGCTGACAACGGATGACCGGCCACCTTCGCATCAGCAGCCACGGTCACCTCACCCAAGCGGAACTCCAGACTGCCGTCGTGCATGACCACGTCCAGGAACTCCGCCACGTTTGGCTGCAAGACGAACGCCGCCAAACGGGACCCACCGATGGCCTGCGGGTTGACCACCCGGTCCGCCCCGGCCCGGCGCAACTTCTCTTCGTTTGATTCGAGCCGGGCCCGGGCGGCGATGAACAGCTGTGGGTTGAGGGCCCGAGCGCTGAGGGTCACCAACAGGTTGGCGGCATCGTTGTCCAGCGCCGCCACCAGCGCCCTGGCCCGCTCCACGCCGGCCTGTTGCAACACCACGTCCTCGGTGGCGTCACCCTGCACGCACAGTGGAGCCACCCCGAGCTCGCCGACCGTCTCCAGCCGTTCGGGGTCGAGATCCACCACCACCAGTGTGGCGCCGCTACCGGCCACCATCTTGGCCAGCGCCCGACCCACCCGACCCCAGCCGCACACGATCACGTGCCCGGACAGTCCATCGATCTTGCGCTGCATGCGTCGCCTTCCGTAGAGGTCGCGGAGCCGACCCTCAAGCACCGTCTCGAACACCGCACCGAACGTGTACAGCGTGGTGGCGGTGCCGGCGACCGCCAAGATCATGGTGAAGGTGCGCTGGTCGCGATCGAGCGGCTGCACCTCCTGGAAACCGACGGTGGTCACCGTGATCACCGTTTGGTAGACGGCGTCGTGCAGGCCGAACCCGAATGCCAGATACCCCCCGGTACCTCCGGCCACGGTGACCACCAGGGCCGCCACCGCCAGCTGCACCCGGCGCCAGTCCGATCGTGGAATCCGCTGGGCACGCCGTGCCATCGCTGCACCATGCCACGCCGGGCCGCGCCGACAAAACGCAAGGTCTAACGTTCGGCTCACCGGTTCCGAACCGCAACGGAGGAGGCCCCCATGAAGTCGATTTTCTTCCACCTGATGCCCTATCGGGATCTGCCGCCGGACTTCGAGCAGCGCTACGAAAGCGTCTGGGTCACCCCGCCCAACCAGGAACTGTGCGATCCGGTCAAGGTGGCGCAGTACTACAAGTGGAACCTCGACGAGCTCGAGCTGGCCGACCAGCTGGGGTTCGACGGGTTGGGCGTCAACGAGCACCATCAGAACGCCTATGGGTTCATGGCCAGCCCCAACCTGATGGCAGCGGCGCTGTCCCGGCGCACGTCCTCCGAGAGCGCCATCCTGGTGTTGGGCAACACCCTGGCGTTGTACCAACCGGCGCTGCGGGTGGCGGAGGAGTTCGCCATGTTGGACTGCATGACCGATGGCCGCCTGGCCGCCGGGTTCCCGGTGGGCACCTCCATGGACGTGAACCGGTGCTATGGCATCACCCCCACCGAGACCCGGCCCCGGTTCTACGAGGCCCACGACCTGATCATCAAGGCCTGGACCCAGCCGGGCCCGTTCACCTACAACGGCCGCTTCAACAAGTTGCGGTATGTGAACCCCTGGCCCCTGCCGCTGCAGAAACCCCATCCGCCCATCTGGCTGGCCGGCGGCGGCTCGGTCGAGACCTGGGAGATGGCCGTCAACAACAACTACACCTATAGCTATCTCAGCTTCTTCGGTTACCACTTCGCCAAGAAGTTGATGGACGGGTTCTGGGAGACCTCGGAACGGCTGGGTGGCACGTTCAACCCGTACCAAGCCGGTTTCGCCCAGCAGATCTGCGTGGCCGAGACTGACGCGCTGGCCGAGGAGCAGTACTTCGAACACGTGTCGTACTTCTTCAGCAAGTGCCTCCACATTCCTGACTACTACTTCGAGACCCCCGGTTACCGCACCCGCCGGAGCACCGAGTTCGCCCTCAAGACGAACCAGCCTGGAGAGATCGCCAAGATCGCTTTACTGGAGAAAAACTGGAAGACGCTGGTGGACACCGGCATGATCATCGCCGGTAGCCCCGACACCGTGGCCGACCGGCTCATCGACGCCTGCCGGCAGCTGCGGGTGGGCAACCTCATCGCCCTCCTGCAGATCGGTTCCATGCCCCATGAGCTGACCCGGCAGAACATCACGTTGTTCGCCGAAGGGGTCATGCCCAAGCTCCGCAACCTGTGGGTCGATGAGGGCTTCGAGCACCAGTGGTGGCCCCAGGGCGCCGCCAACCGCACCCCCTCTCCCTCCCCCGCCCCCGTGGCCGACTGAGACAGGAGCCCGTGATGGCGAAGCCAACCGATTCCATCGTCGAGCTGCAGGGCGGCAAGTTAAAATCCACCTGCAACGGGCCGGCAGCGGCGACCCGTTGCTGTACATCCACGGTGCCGGCGGGTTGTTCTGGGATTCATTCCTGGACCGCCTCGCCGCCAGCCACGAGGTCATCGCTCCTGAACATCCCGGTTTCGGCCAATCCCAGGGCCTGGAGCACGTGGAGGACATCTGGGATCTGGTGCTGTTCTACAACGAGCTGCTGGACGAGCTCGGGCTCGACCGGGTGGATGTGGTGGGCCACTCCTTCGGGGGCATGGTCGCTGCCGAGCTGGCCGCCAACAACCCCGAACGGGTGGGGCGCCTGGTGCTGGTAGCCCCCATCGGGTTGTGGCTGGACGAGCACCCCGTTCCCGACATCAGTGGCATACCTCCCAGTACGCTGCCGGGCTTGGTCCTGGCCGATCCCACCGGTCCCTTGGCGGCCATGCTGCCCCAGCCCGACCCCACCGATCCCGACTCGTTGCTGGCGGCGGTGACCAACATCACCTCGATCCTGCAGTTCATCTGGCCCCTGCCCGACAAAGGCCTGTACAAACGCCTGTATCGGGTGAAGGCCCCCACGTTGTTGGTGTGGGGCGCCCAGGACAAGCTGGTGCATCCGGCCTACGGGCAGGCGTTCCTCGACAAGATCCGCGGCGCCCGCCTCGAGATCGTCGAGGGCGCCGGCCACCTTCCCCAGCTGGAGCAACCCGACGCGGTGAACGCCACCGTCGGGCGGTTCTTCAGCTGATCTGATCCCCCACCATCACGGGCCCTGTTCCGATCTCGGCCCGTGGTGGTGCGGCGCTTCTGGGATACTGCCGGGTGTGGAAGGCATGAATCGACCATCGGGGACCGTGACGTTTCTTTTCACGGACGTCGTGGGCTCCTCCGACTTGTGGGAACAGCACCCCGCCGCCATGCGGGACGCGTTGGCGCAACACGATGATGTGGTCAGATCCGCCTTGCATGCCCGTGGCGGTTACATCTTCTCAACCGCCGGCGACGCCTTCTCGGCCGCGTTCTCCTCGCCCGGCGAAGCGGTCCTGGCGGCACTGGACGCGCAAACGGCCCTGGGCGGCGCCGATTGGCCCGACGGGGTCGAGCTGTGGGTGCGGATGGGGCTGCACACCGGTACCGCCGATGAGCGCGCCGGCGATTACTTCGGGCCCACCCTGAACCGGGCGGCGCGCATCATGGGCGTGGCGCACGGCGGCGAGGTGATGGTTTCCGCCGCCACCGCGCAGCTCACCCGCGACCTGAGCCGCACCGGGATCACCTTCGTAGAGCTGGGCACGGCCGAGTTGCGGGGCGTGGGCAACGAGCAGCTGTGGGGGGTCGCCCACCAAGACCATCCCGTACAGTATGTCCCCCGGGTCCCGCCGGGCCGGTGAACCGACCACCAGGCTGCCGTCGTTCCCCACCAGCTTCATGGGCCGCGAGGTGGACGTGGTGGAGCTGGCGTCCGCGCTGGGCGGGGCCCGGTTGCTGACGCTGGTCGGGCCCGGCGGGGTGGGCAAGACCCGCCTGGCGGTGGAGGTGGGCTGGGGCGTGGCCGAGCGGTACCCGGACGGGGTCTGGCTGGTGGAGCTGGCACCGGTGCGCAAGCGTGACGCCGTCGCCCACGCCCTGGTGGCCGGGCTGGACGTGCGGCCCATCCCCGGGCGGTCCCCCACCCATGCCCTGGTCGCCGGCCTGGCCGGCCAACGCCGCCTGGTGGTGATCGACAACTGCGGAGCACGTGCTCGACGATGTCGCCGCGGTCACCCGACAGTTGCTGGATCACTGCCCCCACGCTCACGTTGCTGGCCACCTCCCGGGCCCCGCTCGGCGTGCCCGGCGAACGGGTTTGGCCCGTGGCCCCGTTGCCCCCGGCCGGTGCGGGAGCGGCGCTGTTCGTGGACCGTGCCGCCGCCGCCGGTTCCACGTTCGCTGCCGAGCGCGCGCCCGGCTGATGCGCAATTGCATG
>CAVZHK010000009.1:0-36725 GCA_963775055.1 uncultured Acidimicrobiaceae bacterium
GGCCGGTTCTGCTGCCCTGGCCACGGTGTTTGCTGCTCCCGCTTCGCAACTGCAGAACGAGTACCTGCGCGGTGAGCGGGGCTTCTCGGCAGGCTCCATCACCGTGTTCACCCTGGTCACCTCCACCCCGGCGGGGTTGGCGGTGTTCTTCGGCGGCCGCCTGGCGGACGTGTATGGGCGCCGGACCATCGGTGCGTTGGGGCTAGTGGGAGCGGCTGGTGGGGTATGGGCCAGCTACGCCTTCGACGGGGTGGTGTTGTGGGCCGGGGCGGTGCTCGGCACGCTCTTCGGTGGGCTGGTGGTGCCGACGTTGGTGGTCTACGGCCCCGAGCTGTTTCCCACCCGGTTGCGGGGCCGGGCCAACGGTCTCATCACGCTGGCCGCGGTCTGCGGTTCGGTGGTGGGGCTGCTGAGTGTGGGCCGCCTGGCCGAGCGGTTCGATGCCTTCGGTCCGGCAATGGCCCTGGTGGCGGGCGGTCCGGTGGTGGTGGCGGTACTGGTGCTCACGCGATACCCCGAGACGGCCCGCCGGGAGCTGGAGGATCTGAACCCAGGGGACGCCTGAGCGCGGCCACCCCGCTCAGCCGACAGGGCTGGCCAGCCATTCGTTGAGGGCCGCGCTCAGCTGAGGGTCGTGGCGGTCCAACTCGTGACGGCCGCGGTCGATCAGCACGGTCCTCACGGGGCCGCTGACCAGCGCCGTCGCCGCCGCCAGCTCCTCGGGGGAGGCAAAGGAGTCCCGGGTGCCGGAGATGAACAGGCAAGGGACGCCGACGTCGGGCAAATGGGCGGTCCGGAGGCGGTCCGGCTTGCCCGGTGGATGCAGCGGATAGCTCACCAATACGAGACCGGCAGCGCCTAGCCCCTCCGCCACCGCCATGGAGCACATCCGTCCGCCCATCGAACGGCCGAGCAGCAGCACCTCGGCGGGCTGGCACCCGACCCGGTCACAGAGGGCAGCGACGGCGCTCCTGATGGTCTCCAGCAGCACCGGCGCCCGATCGGGAAAGGCCCGGCCGGCGATGCGGTAGGGGAAGTCGATGCGTTCCGTCGGCACGGGTGACAACGCCGCCGCCAGCGCCATCAGCGAATGGTGATCGCGGCTGCTGCCGGCGCCAGGAGTCAGCAGCGCCGCCCGTACCCGGGAGCGGATCGATGCTGCATCGTGCTCGGCGTCGCTCACGAACCCAGCAGGATGCGGCGGGCCTCACCCAACTCGGCGATGCGGTCCGCGGCGTCCGCCTCGTCCCCGCCGTGATCGGGATGGGCGCTACGGAGGGCCTCCCGGAAACGGCGACGGATGTCCCGATGGGCGGGGTCGGTGCCGGACTCGAAACCCAACACCGACAACGCCCATTCCGTGGGGTCGCTCCCCACCGCGGTCCAGCTCCGGTTGACACCGCCCTCGCCGGCCATCTGGGCCACAAAAGCCGCGTCCAACGGTCCCCGCCAACGCATGGCCTTGCGCAAGGTCGCGAAAACCACCCCCCGACAGGTCTCGGGCAGGTTGGATGCCGCGTACATGGCCCCCAACGTATGCACCAGCGGCGAACCCCGGCCGGCGGACAGCACGAAGCGAGGCCCATCGACGTCGGCCTCAAGCCGATGATGGGATTTCAACAAACCGACCCGATCCGCCTGCAAACGATGCCGGACCCGGGGTTGCACGATGCGCAGACCGGCATCGAGCTGGGCCATCAGCAACAGCGCGTCGCCCCGATCGTCCTGGCTCAACTCGTGGGCGAAGTGCGCCACCAGCCCGGCCAACAACAACCCGCCCGGGCCCGGCGCCGGCTGGCAGGGCAGGTACTGCAAACCCAGCGCCAGCCGACGGGTGGGGGCGATCGGTCGGGAGTGGTACAACTCGAAATCGGCCAGGCCGAACGCCGAGGTGTCCATGACCCCTCAGCCGACGCCGGTCACGTGGACATCAGCGGGCGCGGCTCTCAAAGGATGCGCCTCAACCGATCACGCAGGCTGGCCGACACCGCTTTGATGGCGTCGTCCCCGAACAGCATCTCGCCGTCATCGGCATCGTCGTCCTCATCGCCCGGGCCGTCCTCATCGCCCGAATCCGCCTCGAGAGCATCCTCCTCGACCCCGTCGGCATCGACCGGGTCCGCCGGGTCCGCGGAGTCCAAGATGCGGGCGGGGACGCCGGCGTCGTCAGCGTCCTGATCGGCGCCGTGCTCGATGAGGCGACGCAGATCTCCGGCGTCCGCCACGATCTCACCCCAGGTGTCGGGCTGGATGCCGTAGGGCACGGCCAGCGTTTCGACCTCCAGGATGGACTCATGCGCCGCCAGGATGGCATTGGTGTCATCCTGATCGCCCTCCAGCCGGTCTGCCGCCATGAACAGCCTGGTCAGTAGCTCACTCAGCGCCTCGCCCTCCAATTGCACCCCGGCGTCGGGACCCCGCAACCCGAGACGGTCGAAGAGGTCGTCCACCAGCGCTTCGTCGCTCTCGTAGACCAACAGCTCATCCTCCTCGGTCCACTCGTAGAGGAGCCCGGCCCCCTCCAAAGCGGAGCGCAATTGCTCCAGCTCGAAATCCGGCCAGCCGGCGAGGTCGTAGGCGGTGCGATCCGCTTCCTCGTCCAGACGGGGCAGCGAGGCCAGCACAACCTCATCGAGCAGGGCCGACGCGTCATCTCGCTGCGCCGACGCCACCACCAGCAGGTTCCCCTCCCAGCTGTGCTCCAGCCCGTCCTCCTCGAAGAGGGCCTTGGTCATGATCAGCGCTTCCTCCGGCCAGCTCTGCAGGTCGAACACCCGCTCATCGCCCCGGGGTGCCCACCAGTACACGAGCTCGGCCTGCTGCGCCGATCCCTCCGAGGTCTCTGACATGCCCACCGTTCTAGCAGCGCGACCAGCGACGACGGAGCCAGCGAGGCCCTCGCCCCGTGTGGTTGCCGGCAATCCTTTCGACGCCACCGAATCGCCACGCCAGCGAGCCGACCAGGGCAATGTCTGGTCGGCTCGGCCCACCTATCGGGTGGGATGTCGACCGGCCGACGTCGCGCCCCAAGGCCGCTGGCTGTGACGTCCGGCGCCACTGGATCACCACCCGGGGCCCACACCACGTTCACCGGTGACGGAATGCACGGGGCGGGCGACCGCTTCGTCACCGATGAAAGCCGATAGGCCCGCAGGACAGGACTCCATCGTTCGCTGGACGTCGGTCAACGCGCCAAGTCACCAGGTGGCCAATCCAGCCGTCCGGCGACCGTCATGGGGTCCTCTGCTCCCACCCGCTCGCGCAGCCCCGGCCGTTATCCTCACCGCCCATGAGCGCTCGTCAGTCCCCGAACCCGGCCGCCAACGCCGACCCGGACCGCAACCTGGCCATGGAACTGGTCCGCACCACCGAGGCCGCCGCCATGGCCGCCTCCCGCTGGATGGGCCGGGGAGACAAGAACGGGGCCGATGGTGCCGCGGTGGAGGCCATGCGCAAGATGCTCTCCAGCGTGTCCATGGACGGCATCATCGTCATCGGCGAGGGTGAAAAGGACGAGGCGCCCATGCTGTACAACGGCGAGCGCGTCGGCAACGGCGAACTGCCCCTGGTCGACGTGGCGGTTGACCCCATCGACGGCACCACCCTCACCTCCTTGGGCCGGGGTAACGCTATCGCCGTGATCGCAGTAGCCGAAAAGAACACCATGTTCGATCCCGGGCCCTGCGTCTACATGGAGAAGATCGCCGTGGGACCCGCCGGCGCCGGCGCCATCGACATCACTGCCAGCCCCTCCGCCAACCTCCGCTGGCTGGCGAAGGCCACCGGTCGCGCCGTGCGTGACCTCACGGCGGTGATCCTGGACCGGGATCGCCACGCCGATCTCATCAAGGAAGTGCGCTCCACCGGGGCCCGCATCCGCCTCATCCCCGACGGTGACGTGGCCGGCGCCATCTCCACCGCCTGGCCCGATTCGGGCGCCGACATCTTGTTCGGCATCGGTGGCACCCCCGAAGGCGTCATCGCCGCCGCTGCCCTCAAGTGCATGGGCGGGGAAATCCAGGGCAAGTTGTGGCCCCGCAACGACGAGGAGCGCACCGCCGCCCTCGACGCCGGCTACGACCTGGACCGGGTCCTGACCCACGATGTGCTGGTGGCCACCGACAACTGCTTCTTCGCGGCCACCGGCATCACCGATGGCGAGCTGGTCAAAGGGGTGCACTTCGGGCGGGACAGCGTCACCACCGAGTCCCTGGTGATGCGCTCGAGATCAGGCACGGTACGGCTGATCCACGCCCGCCATCGCCTGGACAAGATGTACACCTGAGAGCGGAGCCTCCGACCATGCACCCACCGGCCCAGGCCCCAACCAACGCGACCAACCCCGCCAACCGCGCCACCCCCGCCAGCCGCGACGACTCCGACGACCGCGACGACCCCGTTGAGGGGTGGCGGCGAAGTTGGCACGCTCGGTCCGGCCGGCTGAACACCTCCCGGCAGTGGGCGCTGGCGGAGCTCGCACCGCTGCACCGGGTGGAGGCCAAGACGCCGTTGCTGAGGCGGGCCGCGGCGGTGGCGGTCGAGATCGGCGCCGGCAGTGGCGAGGCCGCGGTAGCCCTGGCCGTGGCCCAACCGGGCTGGCTGGTGATTGCCGCCGAGGTCCACACCGCCAGCCGGGCCACCATGTTGCTGGCCGTGCAGCACCATGGTCTCGCCAACCTGGCCGTGGAGGCGGAGGATGGTCGCGACGTGCTGACCGAGGTGGCCGGTCACCGCCGGGTGGATCTGGTGCGGATCCTCTTCCCGGACCCGTGGCCCAAACGGCGTCACCACCCCCGCCGATTGGTCACCAGCGGTCTGGTGAACCTGCTCCACCGGAGTCTGCGCACCGGCGGGGTTGTCGAGCTGGCCACCGACGACACGGACTACGCCCGGGCCATGGCGGCCACCTTCGGCGCTGACGACCGCTTCCGTCGCTGCGACCCCCGTGATCTCCTTCCGGCCGGACCACCCACCTATTACGAACGCCGCGCCCGGCAAGCGGGCCGGTCAGTGGCGACCATGAGCTTCGCCGTTCGTTCCGCCCGCCCCTGCTCGGATCCGCCGTTGCTCCAAACCACAAGGCCCCCCTCGTGACCCCATCGATGGACGTCTCTCGGCTGCGCGTCGAACCCGGTGAGGACGTGAACCTTCGGGAACGACCGACCCGCAGCAGCGACGGGTTCAACGGCGACAAGTCCGCCGGTCGGGCCCTGCTCGAGCAGCTCACGGCCCGGCTCGGCCAGCTGCAACACCTCCTGGCGGCCGCCTCTGACCACGCGCTGCTGGTGGTGCTCCAAGCTCCGGATGCCGGCGGCAAGGACGGCACCATCCGGTCCATCTTCACCGGTGTGAACCCCCAGGGCACCCGGGTGACCAGCTTCAAAGTGCCCACTGAGGCCGAGCTGGCCCACGACTATCTGTGGCGGGTCCACGGCCACCTGCCGGCCAAGGGCGAAATCATGGTGTTCAACCGCAGCCACTACGAGGACGTGCTGGTGGTCAAGGTCCATGGGCTCGTGCCTCCCGAGCGACTCGAACGGCGTTATGGACACATCAACGATTTCGAGCGGTTGCTGGTCGATGAGGGCACCACCGTGGTGAAGCTGTTCCTGCACATCTCCAAGGAGGAACAGGGACTCCGCCTCCAGCAACGCTTGGACGATCCCACCAAGCGCTGGAAGTTCCGGCGCGGCGATCTTGACGAACGAGCCCACTGGCCCGCGTACCAGGACGCCTTTGAAGTCATGCTGCGGCGAACCTCCACCGCGCACGCCCCCTGGCAGGTGATCCCCGCCGACCGAAACTGGTTCCGTGACCTGGCCGTGGCCCAGATCCTGGTCGACGCCTTGGAACGCCTCGACCTCCGATTCCCCCCACCAGAGGACGGACTTGCCGGGCTGAAGGTCACCTGACCGGATGGCAAGGGTGAGGCCATCATCCGCTGGGCCGTTAGCCTGTGGAGGCCCGAGGGTCGGGCAGAGCGCTACGGCGGACCATCATCGGTCCGAGCCGCATCACGCCGAATGAGGAAGCTCTCGTGTCCAACGTCCAACGCCCGGTGCAGACGAGGCTGACCGGCCCGGACCTGCTGGCCGAAGCTGACGCCCAACCCGGCCCCAAGCGGCGTCCGTTGCGGCCCATCTCGGGGGCGGCCACCGTGGCAGGGCTGGTGCTGTTGAGTGTCGCCGGGGTCGGCGCCGGTCTGCTGTTCGGCCTGAGCGGCTCCCTGCTCACCGCCGACAACACCATGATCTTCGCCGGGGTCGTCGGAGCCGCGGTGGCGGTGGCGGCGGCCAGTCGGTTCTGGCCGGTGCTGGTGCTGATGTTCATGTTCCGGGCCAGCCTGGACGCTCTGAAGGTCATCAACTCCTTCGTCGATGCGCAGGACTCTCGTTGCGGCACCGGGCGCGGCCAACGCCTCCGTCTTCGAGCCCTCGACCATGATCGCCCTGGTGTTCATGGCCTCCGCCGTCGGCTGGTTGGTGAGCCAGCGACGGGCGGGTCAACTCCAGCCGGTGTCCAACCCCACCCGGTGGTTCCTGGGCCTGGCCGCCGCCGGGAGCCTCTCAGCGCTCGGGTCGGGGGCCGTTGCCACCGCCTTGGGCGTCAGCCTCAAGATCTGGGCCGGCGCGCTGATGTTGCTGGTGCTCGAACAGCTCTACCGCCAGAACCCGGCCCGCGTGAAGGCCATCCTGGTCGCGGGGGCGGCGTCGCTGGTGATCCCCACCCTGGTCTCCATCGAGCAGCTGGTCAGCCCTCGCGCGCTCGACGCGTACCTGGAGGTGTCCCGGATCCGCGGCCCGTTCGTCCATCCGAACCCCTTCGCCACTTACCTGGTCATTCTTGCCGTCATGGCCTTGGCCCTCCGCCCCCACCTGCACCGCTGGGCCCGGTTCGGCGCCATGGCGGTGTTCGCCATCACATCCACGCTCATCCTGTTCACGTACGCCCGGGCGGCGTGGGTGGCGCTCATCTTGGGTGTCATCATCATCGGTGCCTGCCAGGACAAGCGCCTGCTGGTAGGCGTGGTGGGCGCGGTCCTGGCCGCGCTGCTGTTCGTTCCCTCCGTTAGCGCCCGCCTGTCGGACCTGGGCGAGACCCAGTACGTCGCCAACGGCAGCCCGAACTCGCTGGCCTGGCGGATCGGTTACTGGCAACGGCTCCTCCCCTTGGCCGCTGAGAGCCCGGTCACCGGCATCGGCCTGGACCGGGTGCTGGCTCGCACCCCTGAAGCGCTGATGCCCCACAACACCGTGGTCCAGGCCCTGGTCGAGACCGGGGTGGTGGGCCTCACGGCCCTGCTGGGCCTGGTGGTCTCCGCGGCCAGGGTCACCCGTCGAGTCATCCGGGAGACCCCACCGGGCCTGTCGCGGGGCATCGCCATCGGCGCAGGGGCCGCCGGGGCCGGCTGGGCCCTGCAATTGGGCTCGGAGAACCTCCTGACCCAGGCGGCCATCTTCTGGTACCTAGCGGGGCCGCTGGGGTTCGTGTTGGCGTTGCGGGCTGAAGCCCAACGCCGCCAGGACGCGGCCCTGGAGGACGACGTGGTAGCCAGAGCGGACGACGTGTCGCCCCGACCGACCCCCGTTGCCGTCTGAGCCACCGTGCGGATCCTGCATGTCGACAAGTTCCTGCGCCGCAGCGGTGGCGCGGCCGGCTACATGCTGGACGTCGCCCAACGCCAGCAGGCCCAAGGCCATGACGTCGAGTTCTTCGCCATGGCCGACGAGCGCAACCTGCCCGCCACCTACCAGCGGTTCTTCCCCCCCTACGTGTCCCTGGAGCCTCCCCCGCCGGGAGCCCGTCAACGCCTAAGCACCTCTGCGCGGATCATCTGGTCCCGATCCGCGGCCCAAGGCATGGCCTCCGTGGTGGACGCCTTCCAGCCCGATGTCGTGCATCTGCACAACATCTACCATCAGCTCTCCCCGTCGATCCTGCGACCGGTGGCCGCTGCGGGGATCCCAGCGGTGCTGACAGCGCATGACTACAAACTGGTGTGTCCCACCTATCGATTGTTGTCCCACGGCTCCCTCTGCGACGCCTGCGTGGGGGGGCGGGTCTGGGAAGCCACCCGTCGCAGCTGCCAGGGAGGGTCCCGCAGCGCCAGTGCCCTGCTGAGCATCGAATCGGGGCTGCACCGCTGGTTGCGGGCCTACGGGCCAGTTCAACGCTTCATCGCCCCGAGCCGCTTCCTGGCCGATCAGCTGCGTCGTGGCAGTGTGTTCCCGGGACGGGTCCGCCAGCTCAACAACTACGTCGACGCCATCTCGCTCCCGCCCCGAAACGGCGCCGGGGACGGCTTCGTGTCCATCGGCCGGCTGTCAGCGGAAAAGGGCGTCGACACGGTCATCCAAGCCGTGGGGCTGGTCCCCCAGGCCACCCTGACCGTCGCCGGCGAGGGACCCGCCCGGGAAGAGCTGGAGGCGCTGGCCCAACGCGTCGCCCCCGACCGGGTCCACTTTGTGGGCCACGTAGGGGCAGAGCAGGTGGCTGCCCTCAATCACGGCGCCAGGGCCGCGGTGCTCGCCGCCCGTTGGCACGAGAACATGCCGTTGTCGGTGCTGGAAACCATGGCCGCCGCGGTGCCCATGATCCTCACGCACCTCGGCGGTCTGCCCGAGTTGGTCAGCGACGGCGTGGATGGCCTGATCGTGCCACCCGATGATCCGCCGGCGCTGGCCCGGGCGTTGAGTCGCCTTCAAGCGGATTCGTCCGCCGCCATCGCCATGGGTCAGGCCGCTCGCAAGAAGATGCTCGACCGCTTCGGGGTGTCAGCCCATCTCGAGCGGCTGTTCGAACTGTACGCGGAAGCAGCGGCAGAGCGCGCAGGACGCTGAGCTCACGGCAGGGCCGTTCAGGACCCAGCTGAGGTTCCGCCCGGCGCCAACAAGCGGGCCGGGTTGCCCACGGCAACCCCACCGGCGGGGACGTCCGCCACCACCACCGCCCCGGCGCCAACTCGGGCCCCATCACCGATGTGCAGCGGTCCGACCAGCACCACATTGGCCCCCAACTCCACGTCGTTCCCGATGACTGGTGACGCCGAGGCCACCCCGTCCGCCCCCATCACGTTGCCGATGGTGCTGTTCGCCCGCAGGATCACCCGGGCCCCTATCCGGGTCTGACCATTCACCACGATGCCCTGGGGGTGGATCAGCCGTAGCTGCGGGCCTACCTCGGTCTCCGGCGGGAGCTCCACACCCAGCAGCCAGGTGGTGAGCACCTTGTAGCCGAGGACCAGCCCCTTCCCTAGCGGACCTGGGATTGCAGGGCTGGCTCGAACCCGATGCGCGGCCCTGAACGCCAGCAGGATCACCTGGGACTTGGTCGATTCGGCATTGACGGCCCAGTCCTGGGTCAGCTCCGCCCGCCAACCCCCTGACCTGCCCCGCTGGGACCCGTTGGCTGCACGCTCGGTATTGCTCACGCTCCGCCCTTCCCTTCCTCAACTACTGGATCTGGCCCGGCGCGGCGGGGCAAGAGGGGTGGATCGACCCGACCCGGTGGCGGGACGATCCCGACCGACGCGGCTGGTTGAGGCTCGGGGCCCTCAACGCGACGCGGTGGCAGCGGCGGCAACGCGTGGGAGACCGACGGCGGGTCACGGAGGTCCAACACCGACGGCGGGGTTCGACGCAGCCGGCTCAGCAGCGGCTTCCGACGCGGCGTCGGTTCGGGCACCGGTTGGAGGGGCGCGGGGCGGGAGGACGTTGGCAGTAGGTGGGTGTACCGACCGGCGGGGCCCGCCGTTGATGGCCCGGCACGTCTGCTCACCTGGTTTCCCTCGTCGAGGACATGGCCTGGTCACCTCGCCGACGCAGCCCGCGTTGCGGCGACGGCCTGGTTAGGTTACTGCCACGTCCCGCCCGGGGCGCCGCTCGAGGTCCGTTTTCCGCTGCCCGATGCGCCGCTCTGATTCAGCGCTTCCGAGGACCGGGTCACCGGAAGCGACGAGTACACTCCGTAGAGCGCATAACCAGAGCTTCGGTCGCGCCACCGGCGAGGAAGACTGGGCGGTGTCGCAATCTCCACCCAACCAGCAGTGCCGATTGGCGCGGTCAACGGGCCACGCTTGTCGGTGAAAGAGCAGCTGCTGTGGAGGTCCTTGTGAGCCGTAGGACCCTTTGCCCGACGCCACACTCTCACGTTGCCTGGACTGCAAACCAGAAAGGACGGCGGATAGCCGATGGAGATCCTCACACTGCTGCGGCTCAACGGGAAGCGGCTGGCCGCCCTGCTGATCGTCGGCGCCATCACCGGTGCGGTTGCGGCCGCCGTGGTGGCCCAGCGCCCGGCGAACTTCGAGGCCACCACCACCGTGTTCGTCAGCCAGGCCCTGCCCGGCGATGGCACGTCCTTCGACGTGGGCCCGCTCGTGTCGGACTTCCAGCAGGCGGTCACGCTCCCCGAGGTCAGGCGGGCGGTGGCCGAAAAGCTCCGCTTGCCCGCGACCGAGATTGAGGTGATCGTCAACCGCAACGGTGTCGATGGCGGCTCTGTTGAGGTCACCGCCACCGCCCCCAACGCCCGCGACGCCGAGGCCATCAGCCAAACCGTCTCCACCGAGGGCATGCGCTTCCTGGCCCGGCGTGAAGTGAGCAAGGCCGCCAACATCGAGCAGCTTCGCAGCGATGAGGTTCTGGCCGCCGAGAAGAAGCGCTCGGATCTGCTCGCGGCCAACAACGCGGTCGATCCGGTGGTCAGCTACCAAAGCAGGCTGGCGAACTATCTGGATCTGGTGCAGGCCATCAACGATGGTCGGGTCATCCTCACCGAAGCGCAGAAACTGCAGATCGACGCTCAGGCGGCCCAGCTGCGTCAACAACTTCCGGCGCTGGAGCAGGCCGCGGAGGAGTTCGAGAAGGTCCAAACGGAACTCGAAAACGCCGAAGGCCAGCGTGAGGCGGCCCGTCTGAACCTGACCGCCGCCAACGAGGTGCTGGCGGCGGCCACCACCGATGTGGCCATCTCCGCGGGCGACACCTTGGAGACCTCGAACGTAGCGGCGATCATGCAGGCCTTCGCGGCGGCGGTGGTGGCGGTGCTGGTGGTCGGGGTGGCGTTCTTCGCCCTGGCCGACAGCTCCCGGCGCCGTCCCGTCCGGGCGCTTCCGGGCGAGGAAGGCGAGCAGGTGACCGCCCCCGTTCCAGCCCGTGGTCGGACCCTGGCGGACACCGTCATGCCCGCCGCCTACCGACCCAGCGCGTTGGAGGCCATGGAGGCGGCACTCGAAGCCGAAGCGCTGACCGGCACCGAATCCAGCCCGGCCCGATTTGCCAGTGCCAGCCCCGCCGCCACCGTCCCGGTCAGCGCCCATGCTGCAGAGTCGGCAGGATCGGCCACCAGCGGTGCGGGCAGTGTGATCAGCTCCAGCCCGGCGGGGGCCACGGCCCGCGGCACCTCGGTCACGGCTTCACCGACGACCGCAACACCAGCCCACGCGACCTCCGCCAAAGCGACCTCCGCCAAAGTGTCACCGATCCGGGAATCCAGCGCCGCCAGCAGCGCCGCGACCGGCGGATCAAACGGCTCCCGAGCCGGTCATGGCTCGGACGGCGAGGTCGCCGTTGGCACCACTGTCGGAGCGGCCACGGTGACGGCTTCGGTCAGCGATGCCGCCCAAACGGCCAAGGCGAGCTCCACGGACAACCCCACGGACAACCCCACCAACCCGACGGACAACCCGACGGACAGCCAGCCGGAAGACTCCCCGGAAAAGGCCGTCGTCGAAGCTGTTGTCGAGCTCACCGAGCACGTCGTGGTGAGCGACGAGCATGACGGTGACAAGGTGGCAGATCCCACACCCGTCAGCCGCGACGGGGGCACCGAGGAGCGCAAGCCGAGCGTCGCGACCGCTGAACGGCCCCGCCGGGCCCGACGGCCCGAGGCGCAGTCCATGTTCGCCCGTCCGGCCGAGACCACCACCACGGTGGCCACCACGCCCGAGGATGCAGACAGCGAGGTGGCCCCGGTGAACGCCGAGGCCCGACAGCGACGTTCAGCCGCCAACCGCCGTCGGTTGGGCAACTAAGCGGGACCGTCCAAGTTCCACACCCTGTCCACACAAGACCGGCGGACGCGACGCGCCCCAACCGGTCCTTTTCTGAAAGGCGCAACCGCGGTGCGTATCGCGATGATCGGTCGAAAGGGAATTCCCGCCCAGTACGGCGGGGTAGAGAAGGCCGTTGAGGAACTCGCCGCCCGTCTGGTGGAACGGGGCCACCGGGTGACGGCGTTCAACAAGCGGGATGGTGGCTCACCAGGCCCGAGCGAGCACCGCGGTATCGAGTTGCGCTACGTGCCGGCCGTGGGCGGCAAGCACCTGCGCAACTTCACCCAGTCCTTCGGGGCGTCCTTCGCCACCATGGCTCGGCGCTACGACATCGTGCATTACCACGCGCTGGGCCCGTGTCTGGCGTCACCGTTGGCCCGGATCCGTCCCGGTACCAAGGTGGTCAACACCATCCAGGGGCGGGACGATCAGCGAGCCAAGTGGAGCGGGCCGGCACGCCTGGTGCTTTCCACCGCGGCGTGGATGTCCACCCACGTTCCCCACGGTGGCATCGCTGTTTCCCAGCAACTCCAGCGCGAGTTCCTGGAGGAGTTCGGCCGCCAAACCGTCTACATCCCCAACGGTGTGGCGATCGCCCCCGAGCAGCCGGTGACCCCGGAAACGGACCCGTTGATCCGTTTCGGCCTCGAAGCGGGCAGGTACCTGGTCAACATTGGACGGTTGGTGCCCGAAAAGGCGATCGACCAACTGCTGCGAGCCTGGGCTCAGGTCGACACCGATGTGCGCCTGGCCATCGTCGGGGGCTCCAGCCACACTGAGGACTTCGTGGATCGCCTGCAACGGTTGGCGGCACAGGACCCCCGCATCGTGCTGACCGGTCCGGTGTATGGCGCCGGCCAGGATCGCTTGTTCCGCCAGGCCGCCGGCTATGTGATGCCCTCGCTGCTGGAGGGGTTGCCACTGGCGTTGTTGGAGGCCATCTCCTACGGGCTACCGGTGACGGTGAGCGACATCCCGCCCCATCTGGAGGTGGTCGGCTCCTCGGCGCCCGGTCAGCGGGTGTTCAAGGCCGGGGACCTGGACGAGATGGCCAAACAGCTGCAGCTCATGGTCGATGACCTACCCGGGGAGCGGGACGCGGCCCACCTGCTGCACACCCGGGTCATCGAGGAGTACTCCTGGGACCGGGTGACGGACAAGACCGAGGCGTTCTACCAGTCCCTGCTCGGTACCGACCAGCTCGATCTGCGCGACCGCAAGCCGGTGACGGCCAAGACCGAGGCGTTCCACCAGTCCCTGCTCGACGCCAAGCACTGAGACCGGGCCAGGCGCGGCTGGTTCAGGTCTGCGCCACCTGGAGGCGGACCTCGGCCCGGCGCAGCGCCGCCGCGGAGATCCTCGTCCTCACCGTTGCGCAGGGCCTCCTCGGCACGGCTCTTGGCGGCCTCCGCCCGGGCCACGTCGATGTCCTCGGACAACTCGGCCACGTCGGACAGGATCGACACCCGCTCATTGGCGACGGACACGAACCCCCGATGGGCGGCCAGGGTCTTCACCGACCCGCCGGTCTGAAAGATCCGTACCGACCCCGCGGCGAGGGTGCCCACGAAGGGGACATGACCGCTCATGAAGGCAATCTCACCACCCTCCACGGTGCGGGCGATGACCATGTCGGCATCGCCCTCGTAGAGGATGCCTTCCGGGGAGACCAGCTCGACTTGCAGCGCCATCAGCTCTCCCGGCGGAGCTGTGCCGCCTTCTCCTTGGCCGCCGCGGCACCGCCCACGTTCAAGAAGGCCTGCTCAGGCAGGTCGTCGAGCTCACCGTTGACCAACATCTCAAAGGATTCGACGGTCTCCTCGACGGGGGTGGTGACCCCGGGCAGGCCGGTGAAGACCTCGGCCACGTACATGGGCTGGGACAGGAACCGTTGCAGGCGGCGAGCCCTGGACACCGTGACGCGGTCTTCCTCGGAGAGCTCGTCGAGACCGAGGATGGCGATGATGTCCTGGAGCTCCTTGTAACGCTGCAGGATCTCCTGCACCCGGCGGGCCACCCGATAGTGGCGCTCCCCGACAACCTCGGGCGCCAGGATCGACGAGCTGGAAGCCAGCGGGTCCACGGCGGGGTAGATGCCCAACGAGGCGATGTCACGGGACAGCTCGGTGGTGCCGTCGAAGTGGGTGAAGGAGGTGAACGGCGCCGGGTCGGTGTAGTCGTCCGCCGGCACGTAGACCGCCTGCAACGAGGTGATCGACCGACCCCGGGTGGTGGTGATGCGCTCCTGCAGCTCGCCCATCTCGTCGGCCAACGTCGGCTGGTAGCCCACGGCGGAAGGCATGCGGCCCAGCAGGGTCGACACCTCCGAGCCGGCCTGCACGAAGCGGAAGATGTTGTCCACGAACAACAACACGTCCATGCCCCGGGCGTCACGGAAGTACTCCGCCACCGTGAGGGCGGCCAACGCCACCCGCAGCCGCACGCCGGGGGGCTCGTCCATCTGCCCGAAGATCAGTGAGGCCTTCTCCAACACCCCGGACTCGCCCATCTCCAGGAACAGGTCGGTGCCTTCACGGGTGCGCTCCCCCACCCCGGCGAACACGGAAACGCCGCCGTGGTTCTGCGCCACCCGTCGGATCATCTCGGTGATGAGCACGGTCTTGCCGACGCCGGCGCCGCCGAACAGGCCGATCTTGCCACCCTGGAGGTACGGGGTGAGCAGGTCGATGACCTTGATGCCGGTCTCGAACATGATCCGCTTGGGTTCAAGGGTGTCGAAGTCCGGGGCCGGGCGGTGGATCTCCCAGTAGCCGTCGATCTTGTCCTTGATGGACTCGAGCGACACGTCGAGCGGCTCGCCGATCACGTTGAACACGTGACCCAACACCCCGTCACCGACGGGCATCGTCAGACCCACGCCGAGGTTGCGAACGTGGGTGCCCCGGCTGAGACCGTCAGTGGGCTTCAGCGCGATGGCCCGCACCCGGCTGTCGCCGATTTGCTGGGCCACCTCAGCCCGCACGGTGGTGATCTCCGTACCACTGGGGATGTCGAACTCCAGCGCGGTGTTGATTGCCGGCAGTGCGTCGGGAGGGAACTCCACGTCGACCACCGGGCCGGCGATGGCGACGATGCGGCCCTCCTTGAGGGTGGCTGCGGTCATGGTGATGCTCTCCTCTACACGTGCCCGGGCGGCATGTGGCGGTCGTGGTGGTGGTGGAACAACTCGGGGGCGTCGAGCCGATCGAGCAGGAGATCCTCGGGGTCACCCTGGTCGTCCTTCAGGCCCTCGGCACCACTGATGATCTCCATGATCTCCGTGGTGATGGCGTCCTGACGGGCCCGGTTGAGCTGGCGACCCAAGCGGGTGATCATGTCATCCGCGTTGTCGGTGGCGGATTTCATGGCCCGCTGTCGGTTGGCATGCTCGGATGCCGCGGCGTCAAGCAGCGCGGCGAACAGGCGGGCCTCCACGTAGCGTGGCAAGAGGGCTTGCAGCACCGCTTCAGGGCTGGGCTCGAACTCGAACGCCGAGCTTGCCTCCGCCGAGCCCTTGCTGGCGATCTCGGCCTCTGGTGCCAGCGGGAGGAACGTGCGGACCACCACCTTTTGGGAGGCGATGGAAATGAACTCGGTGTAGGCCAGGATCACCTTGTCGACCTCGCCGCTCTCGAAGCGGGCGGTGATCAACTCGGCGATCTCCCGGGCGTTCTCATAGGTCGGCTTGTCGCTGATCCCGTCGAAGGCAGCGGCGATGCGGTAGTTCCGGAAGCGGAAATACCCCGCTGCCTTGCGACCGACGGTGATCAGCTCGTAGTCGATGCCCTCCAGCTGATTGGCCTGCAGCTCACGCTCGGCGGCCCTGATGACGGAGGAGTTGTAGGCCCCGGCCAGGCCCCGGTCCGAGCTGAGCACCACGTAGGCGATGCGTCGGACGGTCTCCGGTTCCCGCAACAGGGCGTGGTCGATGTTGGCCCCACCGGCGGAGAGATCCTCGATGACCTTGGTGATCTGACGGGCGTAGGGCCGCGAGGCGTTGGCCCGCTGCTGCGCCCGCACCACCCGGGAAGCGGCGATGAGCTCCATGGCCCGGGTGATCTTCTTGGTCGCCTTGACGCTGTTGATGCGCCGTCGAAGGATGCGTTCCTGCGCACCCGGCATCGATCAGACCCCCATCAGTTGACGCGGCATCAGTGGTCACGCTCGATGTCTTCTTCGGGCAGCGTGTGATCGGTGTCGACCATGCGGCTGGATGCGGCGCCCTGGGGCTGGGCCTCGGGCTCCGGACCACCAACGGCCACGCTGACCTGGAATTGCTGGGCGAAGTCCTTGACCGCCTCCTCAAAGGCGCCGACGTCGGCGATGTCGCCCTTGGTGCGGATGGCGTCGAGCTGATCACCGTTGCGGGAACGGAACCAGTCGAGCAGCTCGTCCTCGAAGCGCCGTACGTCGGGAACGTCGATCTGGTCGAGGTAACCGCGGGTCCCGGCGAAGATCACCACCACCTGCTCCTGCACCGGCAGCGGGCTGTTCAGGCCTTGCTTGAGCAGCTCGGTGAGTCGGTTGCCACGGTCCAGCTGGGCCTTGGACACCGCGTCGAGGTCGGATCCGAACGCCGCGAAGGCCTGCAGCTCACGGAACTGCTGCAGGTCGGACTTGAGGGTACCGGTGGCGGTCTTCATCGCCTTGATCTGCGCCGCAGAACCCACCCGGGACACGGAGATCCCCACGTCCACCGCCGGGCGGATGCCGGATTTGAACAGGTCATCCTGCAGGTAGATCTGACCGTCGGTGATGGAGATCACGTTGGTGGGGATGTAGGCGGAGACGTCTCCGGCCTTGGTTTCGATGATCGGCAGGGCGGTGAGGGACCCTGCACCGCGGTCGTCGGACAGCTTGGCGGCGCGCTCCAGCAGGCGGGAGTGGAGGTAGAACACGTCACCGGGGTACGCCTCACGACCCGGCGGACGGCGCAGGAGCAGGGACACCTGGCGGTAGGCCTCGGCCTGTTTGGAGAGGTCGTCGTACACCGCCAAGGCGTGGCCGCCATTGTCCATCCAGTGCTGACCCATGGCGCATCCGGCATAGGGGGCGAGGTACTTGAACGGGGCCGGGTCCGACGCCGGGGCCACCACCACGACGGTGTATTCCATGGCGCCGTGCTCTTCGAGGGTGGCCACCGTCTGGGCCACGGTCGAGGCCTTCTGCCCGATGGCCACGTAGATGCAGTTCACCCCCAGGCCACGCTGGTTGATGATGGTGTCGATGGCGATGGTGGTCTTGCCGGTCTTGCGGTCACCAATGATCAGCTCTCGCTGACCCCGACCCACCGGGATCAGCGCGTCGATAGCCTTGATGCCGGTCTGCATGGGCTCGTGCACCGGCTTGCGACCGGTGATGCCCGGGGCCTGGATCTCCATCCGACGACGGGTCACGTTGGCCAGCGGGCCCTTCCCGTCGATCGGGGCGCCAAGGGCGTTGACCACCCGGCCTAACAGCCCGTCACCGACCGGCACGTCGAGGATGCGCCCGGTGGATTTGACCGCCTGACCCTCATCGATGTGGCTGACCTCACCGAGGACCACCGCTCCGATGGATTCCTCGTCGAGGTTGAGCGCCAGACCGAGTGTGCCGTCCTCGAACTCCAACAGTTCGTTGACGGTGGCGCCGGGCAGGCCCGACACCCGGGCAATGCCGTCGCCCACTTCAATGACCCGGCCCACGGTGGTCTGCTCGAGGGTGGGGGTGAAGCTCTCGAGGTTCTTGCGCAGCGCGGCGGCAATGTCCGCGGTGTTGATCGTCAGCTCTGCCATGTCAGTCGCGTACCCGTTCCTCAGATCACCTGGCGCAGCTGGGCGATCCGGCGGCGCACTGTCCCGTCGATCACGACATCACCGACCTGGGCGTGCACGCCGCCCAGAACAGTCGGGTCAACCGTGGTCCTCAACTCCACTTCCCGGCCCGTGGCGGCGCTGAGGGCCGCGGCCAGGCGGGTTTGCTGATCTGCGGTCAGCGCCACCGCGGTGCGCACCTCGGCCACGGTGCGGTTGCGCTCCGCGGCGCTGTTGGCGACCATGGCGTCCACGATGGCCGGCAGGTCCTTGCCGCGCCCGGCGGTGACCACCAAGGAGACCAGCGCCACCGTCGTGTCGGTGGCCTTGCCCTTCAACAAGTCCTCGACGATCTGCTGACGCAAGCCCCCCGGGAGGGTGGGATCAGCCAGCTTCTCGAACAACTCATCGGAGCGCTCCAGGGCTCGGGCGAATTGGTAAAGCTCGTCTTCGACCGCGGCCAGGTTGCCCTCGGCCATCGCGACGTCGAGCATCGCTCGGGCGTAGGCGTTCGTTCGGTTGTCGGCCATCGTCAAGGCTTCCTTGCAGCGCTTCGGTTCAGAGGGCGGCCGCTCAGCGCGGCGTGCCGACCTGGTTGATGTAGTCCTCGATGAGCTGGATCTGCGTCAGCCGGTTCTCCAACTGGCTTCCGACAACCACCTCGGCGGCACCCATGGCCAGCGCCGCGACCTCTCGACGCACATCGGCTTCTGCCGCAGCTCGGGCGGTCTGGACCTCGGTCTCGGCCCTGGCCCGCAACTCGGAGATGTCCGCTTCGGCCCGGCGCTGCAGATCCACGCGCACGGTGTCAGCCTGACCCCTCGCTGCATCGATGATCCGACCGGCCTCGGCCCGGGCGTCACGCAGCTGCGCTTCCACCGCGGCTTGCGCCTCTTCCGCGGAGCGGCGGGCGCCTTCAGCCGCGGCGAGGTCTCCACGGATCTTCTCGGTTCGGGCGTTCATGCCCTTCTTGAGTGCTGGAACGCCCCACTTGTACATGGCCACCATGAGGATCAGGAACGCGGCACCGCCCCAAATGATCTCGTTGATGGCAGGCAGGATGGGGTTCGGTGAGGCCTGGCAGTCGTCGATGGACCCATCGAGATGGTGGGCCAGCTCTTCGCCCTCGAGGCCTTCCTCGGCGGCTTCCTCATACTTCTCGACGACGCAGCCACCGACGGACTCCTCGGAGGCACCGGCCACGGCGGGGGTGGCCACCATGAGCCCCACCGCCAGCAATGCGGCAGCTGCCGCAGGACGCATGTTCATTGGCGAACCCCGCTCAGGCGAATCGGATGAGGATGAAGACCACGAACCCGATAAGGGCCAGGGCCTCGGTGAAGGCGATGCCGAGGAACATGGTGGTTCGCACCATGCCGGCGGACTCCGGCTGGCGGGCCATGGAGCTGATGGCGTTACCGACCACGAGGCCGATGCCGACGCCGGGCCCGATGGCCGCCAACCCATAGCCGAGGCCGGCGCCGATGGCGCTCAGACCGTCGAGGACTTCTCCGGCGTCCGTGGCCGCCTGTGCAAGCAATGAAACCACCCGATATCTCCTAGTGCTCGTGGTGAAGGGCCCCGCCGATGTACACGGCGGTGAGGATGGTGAAGATGAACGCCTGGAGGAATGCCACCAGGATTTCGAAACCTGTGAGGCCGATCAGGACCACAAAAGGCGCCCAGACTATAGACAGCAGTACGGACTTGCTCCACAGGGATGCCGCCAGCACGGCGAACGTCACGAGCAGAAGGTGACCGGCCAGCATGTTGGCGAAAAGTCGGACTGCCAGTGAGAAGGGCCGAACCAGGAAGGTGGACACGAACTCGATGACCGCGACGAGCGGCTTGAGCGCGCCGGGCACACCCGGCGGGAACATCACGTTGAGGAGGTAGCGCGGACCCTGGTGTTTGAAACCGATGAAGTTGAACACGCACCACACCACCAGCGCCAGGAACGCTGGCATGGCCATGCGGGCGTTGGCCGGGAACTGGATGCCGGGAATGACCTCGAAGATGTTGGAGAACAACACGAAGAAGAAGATGGTGAACAAGAACGGCAGATAGTGCATGCCGCTGGGGCCGATGGTCTGGGCGATCACGCCGTTCTCGATGAACTCGACCGCTGATTCCATCACGTTCTGCACGCCCTTGGGCACCAGCTCGCTCTTACGAACGGCCAGGAACACCAAGATGATGGTGATGAGCGAGGCGACGACGTGGATCAAGCCGACTTTGTTGAGTCCGGCGACCATGTCTGGCCACACCAACAGGTGGCTGACGGGGGGGAACTCCAAGGCGAACAACACGGTGACTACAACCCCTTCGCGGATCGGGTCTTGGCGGGCGGGGAACTGAGCGAATGTCGTTGGGAGGCTCCGACACGGGTGGGCCGGGGACGCAACGTCGGGTGGGCCAGCGTGGCCGAAACCCGGGTCGCTTCCCAAACCAACAGCCCCAGATGGGCCGCGATCAGCGTCAGCCCCCATGGCAGCGGCGCGAACCAGCCGGCGTTGCGCACGGCGAAGGTGGCGGCCGCGATCAGCGCCAGCCGCAGCGGGTAGCCCACCAACACCGTGGCCATGAGCGCGTGCAGGGAGATCTTGGCGGCCCGGGCGGACAAGGTGGCGGCAACCAAGAAGTTTCCGACGACCAGCACGAGGGCGAACAGCGTGGACAGCAAGCCGTCGGAGCCCCAGATCGCCCAACTTCCGAGGAGGAACAGCGGGGCTACCAGCAATGCCCGACGGCTCAGATCCATCGCCAGGACCTGCTCCGGTTCCGGGCCGACCGCTCGGGCGACGTCAGCGGCGTCGGTCTTCAGATCGGCCCGCTCAACCATGGGATCGTTCCGTCTGGTTCCGGGCCGTTCGCCACCGCTCGAGCTCGGCATCGGAATCCGCCAGGTAGCCGCTCCACAGCTTCCACAACTCGTAAACGACAACGGCGAGGGACAGCACCAGCGTGAACAGCGGCACCACCCCGAGCACCCGATCAAGCAGGTAGCCCAGGAAGCCGAAGATCGCGGGGGTCATGACCAACTCGAACGCGGCGGCCATACCATCGCCAAAGCCGTTCTGGGGACGGCTGGCGCCTGCAGGCAGGGGCTGACGGAGCTCTCGTTTCACGCGGCAGGGTTCCAGAGGGAGGCAGAGGGCTTCGTGCCACGACCTGGCACCGAACGGCCGGCAACTTAGCCGAGGCCAAGCCCGGGAGCAAAAGCCCAAGGCCGATGAAACGGGACAGCTGGCAGACCGTTCGGAGCAGGCCGCACCAGCTGCTTGGTGCCCGGGGACTGCTCCCTGTGGTGGCGATGGGTCGATCACTCGGTTTGATGAGCAGCGTTCGTCCGTCAGAAAGGGTGGACGACAGACAACGCCCCACCGCAATGTTGGCCCTACATTTACCTATCGCCGTTTCTAGTGCGGACAGTGATCAGTTACCCGCACTACGTGACGGAGAGTGTGGGCGTGGCGGGCCACAGGGCTTCATCCAAGGGGGTGAGCCTCTCTGTCACCGAATCGCCATGAGCCAAAGCCGTGGGGTTCCCAAGATTGGGGCATATGGTCTCGGGGGTAACCAGACGTCCTGCGTGACGGCTTGGCGCGGGTGGGCACTCGGACCGGGGGAGGTCGGGGTGTCCAACCGGGAGCAGCGGACCATCGCTCTCCTGGAATCCCGTACCGCCGGGCTGTCACGCGCGACGACGAGCGGAATGGTGAGGGCGGCGACCACAATGCAGCAACTGCGCAGTCGGGATGTTCGACGGAGGGCATTGCCTGGCCGGGGCCGCCCTCGATCAAGCCCGGGTGAACCCGGCTCGAGGGGCTACCCGGGTACCCGCTACGCCGCGCTGACCGCCCACGCCGGCTCCACCATCGAGCAGGTGGCAACCGGCCCCAAGCCCCGCGGGCCTCTCTCGACCCTCTTTAGCCCCCGGGTCTCCAAGCTGACCGTCGTGCTTGCCGACGCCCTGGCCCTCGTGGCGGCGTTGGGACTCTCCTTGCAGCTGTCCGGTGCCACTGGTGGGGTGGCCTCCGCCGAGCAGCAGCAGGTGACCCTGCTCACCGCCTTGTGGTCGGTGCCGGTGTGGATCTTTGCGTTGGTGCAGGTCCGGGCCTACCAGACCCGTTTCATCACCACCCGCTCCCAGGAATTCCGCCGCGTGGCCATTGCCGGCGCTCTGGGCTCGGCATCGCTGTTGGTCATCTCAGACCTCTGGCGGCGCATCGACATCCAACGTGACTTCGTGGTGTTCGCGTTCGTGCTGGGCGTGGCGTCGCTCACCGTCGAGCGTGAGGTCGTGCGTCAGACCTTCGGCGCCCTGCGACGCCGCGGTCATCGCTTGCGGGCGGTGGCAATCGTCGGAGACAACGCGGAGGGTGACGAGCTGCGACGCATGTTCGACAGCTCGCCTGAGCTGGGTTACTCCTTCGCCGGGTTCATCACCGTGCAGCCGGGTCGCCGTTTCGCCCGACCCGGTGAGGTCCTCGGCCAGATCGACGATGCGGTGGAGGTGCTGACCCGCCGCCGGGTGCACAGCGTGATGATCGCTGCCTCCGCTGTGGACGTGGCGCACACCTCGAGTTTGATCCGTCGACTGCTCAATGCCGGGATCAACGTGGAGATCTCCCCAACCCTGCCCGACATCGCGGTGGAGCGGTTATCGATTCGCCCGCTGGGGCGGTTCCCGGTGATGTACCTGCAGGCCTTCCATCAGTCCGGTTGGCGGTTGCTGGCCAAGCGGACCTTTGACTTCACTGCCGCGGCCTGTGGGCTCGTGACCTTGGCCCTGCCGCTCCTGGTGGTGTGTGTGCTGATTCGACTTGATTCAAAGGGGTCGGTGTTCTACCGCCAAACCCGCGTGGGTCGAAACGGCAAGTTGTTCGACGTCATCAAGTTCCGGACCATGGTTCCCAACGCCCATGCGCTGCGTCATGAGCTCGCGGCACAGAACGAAGCCGACGGACCGCTGTTCAAGATCAAGCACGACCCCCGTGTCACCCGCGTCGGACGGGTGCTGCGTCAGACCTCCGTCGATGAGCTACCACAGTTGTGGAACGTACTGCGGGGCGAGATGAGCCTGGTCGGTCCCCGCCCGGCGCTGCCTGACGAGGCGGTGCTCTGGTCGGAGGATCTACGGGATCGACTGCGGGTCCAGCCCGGCATCACCGGTATGTGGCAGGTGAGCGGCCGCTCCGATACCAGCTTCGAGGAGTACAGCCGCCTGGACTTGTACTACGTGGACAACTGGTCCCTGGTGACGGACCTCAGCATCCTCACCAAGACGCTGCCCACCGTGCTGCTCCAACGCGGCGCCAGCTGAGCCCAACCCCTGGACTAACAGGGGATCAGCTCTGGTCTTGTTTGCCAGGGTCTTTTCCTTGTCGACGCACGCCGGGGTGAAACCACGTCACCATGGCCAGGCTCAACGCCGCCAGGCCAAGCAGCACCAGGCTGTCGCCCAGTCCGGTGATCGTCGGGTAAAGCGCTATCGCGGACAACAGCGCGGTCCAACCCCACAGAATGGCCACACTACGCCGTTGCCCGTGACCCATCTCCATCAGCCGATGATGGAGATGGCCCTTGTCCGCAGTGGCCAGACCGCTTCGGCGCCGGGCCCGTCGGATGATGGCGAACAGCGTGTCGAAGATAGGCACGCCCAACACGAACAACGGAATCACCAGCGGCGCGAAGAAGAAGAACGTCTGGCCGCTGAAGGGGTCCCTGGTGCGCCCGCCGACGGAGATGGTGGCCGCCGCCATGAGCAGGCCCAACAGCAACGCTCCCCCATCGCCCATGAACGTGCGGGCCGGATGGAAGTTGTGGGGCAGGAAGCCCAGACACACCCCGGCCACCGCCACCGCCACCAACGGCGCAGGGTTGGTGGGTGCCAGCAGATCGTTGGCTGACAGCTGACCGGTGTAGATGAAAAAGGCACTGGCGGCGATGCCGACGATGCCAGCGGCCAGGCCATCCAGCCCGTCCACCAGGTTCACGGCGTTGGCCATGCCGATGACCCATAGCACGGTCACCAGCGCAGACAGATCGGCGCTGAGCAACCAGAACCCGGCGAAGGGGATGCGGAAGTAGATCAGGCTGACCCCGGACAGTGACAGCACCGAGCTGGCCAGCACCATACCGGCCAGTTTGGCGGGGGCGGAAACGTCACGCAGATCGTCGATGAAGCCCACGCCGTACATCACCGCTGCGGCCACCACGATGCCGGTGATCTCACGGGCATTGTCGAAGATCGGGTCATAACCCGGCAGCACCCAGCAGGCGGCGGCGATCGCGGCCCCGAACCCGCCCAGCATGGCCAGCCCGCCCAGGGTGGGGGTAGGCCAACGGTGCACCCGCCGTTCGTCGGGGGCGACCACCGCACCCACCCGCACCGCCAGGCGTTGGGTCAGCGGCACCAGCAACCAGGTCACGGTTGCGGCGATCGCGGCAGTTGCCATGCTCACCCACAGCGCCGGCATCAGTGCAGGGCTTCCGGGCGGCAAGACCCTGCGGAGTGGCGACAGTGGTCGGAATGGCCGGGGTGCGGACTGGTCATCTGCGGGCCACCAGGGTCCGGTCCCGGCCGGTGAGGTCCCTCTCGACCCTGACATCGGTGAAGCCGGCGGCAGCGGCCAAGGTGTGTGCCGCGTGCAGCTGGCCGGGGGCGAGCTCCAAGACCAACACACCGTCAGGCTGCAGCCAGGCAGGGGCCTCGGCCAGCAGCGTCCGGGCGCTGTCGAGGCCGTCCGGTCCGCTGCGGAGCGCCGCTGACGGTTCCCAGTCCGCCACCTCGGGCGGCAAGACCTCGATCTCACCGACGTAAGGCGGGTTGGACACCACCACCGCCAGCGTTCCGGCGAGTTCGGCGGGGAGGGCGCCGAACCAGTTCCCGTGGCGCAGCTTGCACCCGGGTCCCGGCCTGTCCGAGCCCGGCCAGGTTGGCCCGGGCCACAGCCAGCGCCTGTTCGGAGAGGTCTGTGGCCCACACGTCGGCCAGCTTGCACTCCGCGGCGATGGACAGGGCGATGGCGCCCGACCCGGTGCCCAGATCCGCCACGGTGATGCGGTGCTGATAGGTGTGGCCATGGCGGTCGATCAGGCGTTGCACCTCCTGGAGGGCCACGCCGACCACCGTCTCGGTCTCGGGGCGGGGAATGAGCACCCGGCGGTCCACCATCAGCTCCAGGGTGCGGAAGGACCAGTGGCCCAACACGTACTGCAGCGGCTCGCCCGCCAACAGCCGGTCCATCATGGCGTCGAAGCGGGCCAGAGCACGGATACCGGCCGGTCGCTCGGTGATATCGAGGTACTCCCCCGGCTCGGCTCCGGTGACCTCCTCGACCAACAGCCGCACGTCCCAGCCTGGGTCGGTCCTGCCTCCACGGTGAAGCCGGGCCCGGGCGGCACGGCTGACCTCGGCCCAGGTGACGGTGCCCGGCTGGGGTCCGCTGGCGGAAGTCATGACCCCAGCCTGGGGCTCAGCCGGCTTCGACAGCCAATTGACGGGTCCGCTCGTCGGCCAACAAGGCGTCGGTGACCTCGTCCAGGTCGCCGGCCAGCACCCGGTCCAACTTGTAGAGCGTGATGCCCAGGCGATGGTCGGTGACCCGGTTCTCCTTGAAGTTGTAGGTCCGGATCTTCTCACTGCGCCCGCCGCCGCCCACCTGGTCCCGGCGCTGACCGGAACGCTCTGCCGCCTGACGGTCCTGCTGCAACTTCAACAGACGGGAGCGCAACACGGTGAGCGCCCTGGCCCGGTTCTGCAGCTGGCTCTTCTCGTCCTGCATGGCCACCACCAGACCGGTCGGTTTGTGGGTGATCCGCACCGCCGAATCAGTGGTGTTGACGTGCTGTCCACCGGCGCCGGACGATCGGTACACATCAACGCTCAGATCGTTGGGGTCGATGGCGATGTCGATCTCGTCGGCCTCCGGCAGCACTGTCACGGTGGCCGAGGAGGTGTGCACCCGTCCCTGGGACTCCGTCACCGGCACCCGTTGCACCCGATGCGGGCCGGCCTCCCATTTCAGCCTGGCCCAGGCGTGATCGCCTTCGACCCGAAGCACGACATCGTTGAAACCCCCGAGATCCGAAGGGGAGGAGGACAGCACCGTCACCTTCAGGCCATGGCGGGCGCAGAAACCCCGGTACATCTCGTAGAGGTCCCGGGCGAAGAGATTGGCCTCCTCGCCGCCCTCGGCGCCGCGGATCTCCATGATGACGTTCTTGTCCTCGTTGGGATCACGTGGCAGCAACAACAATCGCAACTCGTCTTCCAGCGTGGCGATGTCCAGCTCGGCCCCGTCCACCTCCTGGCGCAGCTGCTCCCGCTCGGCGGCGTCTCCCTCCAGGTACAGCTCCCGGGCGGCTGCGAGGTCATCGTGACGTCCCCGCAGCCGTCGGGCGAGGGATACCACCGCTTCCAGTTGACGATAGCGACGGGTGGCCGCCGCATACCTGCTGGTATCGGCGAGCAGTTCAGGGTCCGCGAGGCGGGCTTCGAGTTGGAGGAATTCGTCTTCCAGGGACTGGATGCGGGCCAACATCAGTCCTCCCACTGACCTTCGAGGGCAACCAGCCGGGCCGGTCGCCGCAGCGCTGCGGCCAGCTCCCGTACTGCTCGGTACTGGTCGCGGGCCGGGGAGACGTAGAGCAACTCGGCCTGGGGGTCGCTGCGGTCACGGGCGTCAGCAGCGGTTGGCAGGGCCTCGGCATCGACCCCCACGCAGCAGGCCACCACCACGGCGTGGCCGTCGATGGCGGTGCCCGCAGCGAACGCCGGAACGGGCTCGATGAGGTTCTCCCGCGGCTCTGGCGGCTCGATGGCCCACAGTTCGCTGGCGCCGACCAACGCTGGGTCCGCCAGCACCATGGACCGGAGCCAACGCTGACGGGCCAAACGGTTGAGCAGGTGGGGAGTTTCACCGGGGCGGCGATGGCCACGCACCACCTCGATCACGGTGTTGGTGACCTCCTCGGTGCTGCGGACGGCCTGCATGAGCCGGGCCGCTTCACGGTCATAGCGGCCCACGCCCACCTCGAGGTGAAAGCCACCTCCCTCGGCGTTCTTCATGACCCGGGCCACCTCCAGGCCTGACACCTCCGCCATCACCACGCCGTGTTCGACCACCACGTCCACCCCGGCGGCCCGTAACGGAGCCACCGCCGCCAGCGCGGCCGGATCTGCGCAGAGCACCGCACGATGCGGGGAAGGTGCCGCAAGGGCGAGCTCGGTGCCGCTGAGGCGATAGACGATGGGCTCATCGGAGAAGTAGTGGGACCGCCGTGCCAGCATTCCGGCGCTCTCGCCCTCCGCGATGATGATCAGCGCCAAAGGCTCCGGCTGTCGGCGCGCCCACACCAGGGCCGCGCCGATCCCGGCCTGCCCGGCGGCCAGCACATACCCGGCACCACGTTGGTCGCTGCCGGGCGGCGCCGGTACCACCAGCGCCGCCACTCCGCCGAGGGCCCGATCCTCCAGCTGCAGTTTCTCGGCGGGCTCGGCATTGCCCGCGCCCGCACCGGCTTGTGCACTGACAAAGGTCCGGACGACGGACCGGAGCTTGACCTGGTTGAGCCGGGCCCGTTGTTCGGCGTCGGTGCTCGACAGCGTGGTCACATCGAGGGAGCCTTGGCCACCTCGGCCAGGAACTCGTCATTGTTCTTGAAGGTCTTCATACGATCCACCAGAAGCTCCAAACCGGCCCCGGCCCCACCGTCACCGGCCAGACCGGATAGCACCCGACGCAACTTCCACACCAGGTTCAGCTGTCGACGCTCGAACAACAGTTCCTCGTGGCGGGTAGAGGAAGCGTCCACGTCGATGGCGGGATAGATGCGCTTTTCCGCCAGTCGACGATCCAGACGCAACTCCATGTTGCCGGTGCCCTTGAACTCTTCGAAGATCACCTCGTCCATGCGGGAGCCGGTCTCCACCAATGCCGTGGCCAGGATGGTCAGCGACCCCCCTTCGTCCACGTTGCGGGCGGCGCCGAAAAACTTCTTGGGCGGGTACAGCGCCCCGGTGTCGATGCCACCGGACATGATGCGGCCGGTAGCCGGGGCCGCCAGGTTGTATGCCCGGGCCAAGCGGGTGATGCCGTCGAGGATAATCACCACATCGTGGCCCTCCTCAACCATGCGCTTGGCCCGTTCGATGGTCAGTTCGACCACCGTGGTGTGCTCATCGGCTGGACGGTCGAAGGTGGAGGCCACCACCTCGCCCTTCACCGAACGGCGCATATCAGTGACCTCTTCAGGTCGCTCATCCACAAGCAGGACGATGAGCTTCACCTCGGGGTTGTTCACCTCAATGGCCTGGGCGATGGTCTTCATCACCGTGGTCTTGCCGGCCTTGGGTGGGGAGACGATCAGCCCCCGCTGGCCCTTGCCGATGGGCGAGATCAAGTCGATGATCCGCGCCGTCATGTTCGTGGGATCGTCGGCCTGCTCCAAGCGCAGTTTCTGATCGGGGAACAGCGGCGTGAGCTCCTCGAAGCGGCGACGACTACGGGCCTTCTCAGGATCGCCACCGTTGACCTGGTCGATGCGCAACAGCGCCGGGTTCTTCTCGCCCCGACCGGCGGGCCGAGAGCTGCCGGCAAGGTGATCGCCTTTGCGCAGACCGAGCTGACGAACGAACTTGGCCGGTACATACACGTCGTCCTTGGAAGGCAGGTAGCCCTTGACCCGCAGGAAGCCATACCCCTCATCGCGCAGGTCGAGGTACCCGGCAATGGCCACCGGCTCCATGCTGTGGGACCCGCTGTCCTCCCCGACACGCTCGGAACGGTCCCTATCCCGGTCGCGGTTCTGGTCACGATCGCGGTTCTGGTCACGATCGCGGTTCTGGTCACGATCCCGGTTCTGGTCACGATCCCGGTCGTGGTTGCCTGGCTGGGCGGGTTGGCCGGGCGCGGCGCGGTCCCGGTCCTTGTCGCGTCCGCGACGGCGGCGACGACGACTGGAACTCTCGCGATCACCCTGCCCATCACCGGAGGTGTCAAGCGCCTGGCCGTCACCGTCTCCGCTCTCGCCACGATCCGGTCGCTCCCCGTTGGGGCGGGCCTCTGCGTTGTGGCGACCCTGGAACTGCTGGCCGGTGGGGTCGGTGGGGTCGGTGTCGGACCGCTCCGATCGCGACGAGCCTCTGTCCTCAGCGGCCGTGACAGCGCTCATTTCGGAGACCGCCGGGAACTCGGCATCGCCGTTGCGGTGGTTCGTTGGCGCGGATTCACCCCCCGGGGGGCCGACGTCCGCCCGGCCCGGGTCCGGTTCGGGCGGTCGGGTGCGTCGCGTCGGCACGATGTCCGCGTCCTCGAACGGCGAGAACGACGTCACGGCGCGCGCCGGCAGTTGCGACTGAGGCGCGACGTATGCCAATCCTGCTGCCGCTGGCTCCGCTGACGGATCCGAGCTGGGGATGGTGGCGGCCGCAGACGGGGACGGAGACGTCAGAGCGGTCTTGTCATCCGTCGCGGACGATCCCGCCCGCTCGTTCGTGACCGACCGATCCGACCCGTGGCGGTCGCTCTGGGCGGGAGCGGAGTCATCCCGAGCGCCGAAGGACAGCTGCTCGGTGTGGGTCTCACGCTTGGACCCGCTGGCCGTTCCCCGTCGCTCCGGAACGGCAGCCGCGGGCCTGGCCTCCGCCCCGCTCCCCTCACCGGTCGCCAGGATCAACTCGATGATCTGGTCCTTGCGGGTGCGAGAAGACGGCTTGTGACCGAGGGCGTTGGCAATGGTGAGGAGCTGCTCGCGGTCCTTCCGCTTGAGCGCACCTCGCTCGAGTTCCTGCGCGTCAACGCTCACTCGGGCCTTCCTTCTCCGGCTGTGCCGGTAGGCATCGTGAAGCTGACTGCGCCGTTACCGCACGAGGCGGAACGAAACCGACGCCCACGATGTCCGTGCTTCGATGGGCTGTGCGTAACTAGATGGGTTTGCAACCGGACGTGGAGCAAATCGGGAGTGCTCGTCCGCTTTTCGGGCCTAACCGGCTGGGCCAGGCTCGAGGTGGGTACGAGATCCGACTGCGAAAGGGTGAAACCCGCACGGCGACCACAATAAGTGAGCCGCCCCCTCACGCGAGATGACACACCGGTGCAGCGATCACTCTAGCGACCCGGAAGCAGTACAGCAATATTTGCTGCTGCTCCGTGTTTGTTGCTCCCCTCCCTGTCGGTCGGCGAGTGTCGGCGGCTCGCTGGCGCTCGCGCGCCGACCTGGCGCCGCCACCCGGGGGTGCAAGCACCGTTCCCCAGGTCTCGGTGCGGCGCCAGCGCGGGCCGTGTTCCCACGGGACCCGCGACGCTTCGCACCGGACCCGTCAACTTCTCATCGACAGCAGTATTTGCTGCTCGGCGCCCTCCCGAGTGGTGCAAGCACCGTTCCCCAGGTCTCGGTGCGGCGCCAGCGCGGGCCGTGTTCCCACGAGACCCGCGACGGGCCTCGCCGGAGGAGTCAAGCTGACCTGGCTCACTGAGGGCTCGCCCCGCCGGACAACCTCGGTATCAGGGGGCGAGGAGGGCGGCCATGAGCTGGTGGGCGGGGATGGGGGGGCAGTGGGCGACCGCGGCCTCGGTGTAGCATCCGCCGGGGCCGGGGGCGGTGGAGTCCACCAACAGGTAGGGGACAGCGTCGGAGGTGTGGGTCTTGAGCCGGAGCGGGGTGGCGTGGTCCGGCAGCAGCAACATGCGCCATGGGCCCATCTGGTCGAGGGCCGCGATCAGGCCTTGCAGAACCCGGGTATCCCAGTTCTCCAGGGCCTTGACCTTTTCCACGACATCACCGGCGTGACCGGCTTCGTCAGAGGCCTCGATGTGCAGGATCCACAGGTCCGCGCCGTCGCGTAGACCTTGGATGGTGGCGTCGCGCATGCCCTCATAGTTGGTGTCGAACCAGGCGTTGGCCCCCACGACATCAACGATGCGCAGTCCCGCCAGCACGCCCAGGCCCCGAACCAGGTCGACCTCGGTGCACAGCCCAGCGGTGACCCCATAACGGTCCGCGAAGCGTTCCATGACCGGGCCCGGCCCCTGACCCCATAGCCAGATCTGGTTGGCGTCGAGATCGAACCGCTCAAACACGGCCCGGGAACGCTCTTGCAGCTCCAACAGCAGCGGGGCCGAAGCGCCGGTGTGCGCCAGCGCCGGACCGTCGGCCAGGTCATGGGGCGGGTGGCACACGGCGTCAGCCCAGCTGGGAGGGGCCAACATGATGTGGCGGTACTGCACGCCGGGGTGGAAGCTGACCTGCCCGTCGTAGAGCGGGCTCAGCTCCTCGTCGAGCGCGGCGATGACCTTGGCGGCGAGTTCGGAGTCGGGATGGCCGCCGGCGAAGTCGACCATCGTCCCGTCGGCGCCCACGGTGACCAGGTTGCAGCGGTAAGCGATGCGACCGGTGAGGTCCAGACCCAGTGCCGCCGCCTCGATCGGGGCCCGGCCGGTGTGGAACTGGGTCGGGTCGTAACCGAAGATGGCCATGTTGCCCACATCGCTACCAGGGGGAAGACCGGCCGGGATGGTCTGGGCCCGGCCCACCGTGCCCCGGGCGGCCAGGCTGGCCAGCACCGGCAGCCGGGCATGTTCCAGCGGCGTGGCTCCACCAAGGGATTCCACCGGTTCGTCGGCGCACCCGTCGGGGACGCACACCACATACTTCACGAGCCCACTTCCTCCATGCGGGCCTCAGCCTGGCCCGCTCCGGTGATCAGACCAAACCTTGAGGCCGCGGCCCCCTCGACCAGGCGTTCGACCGCGGCCAGATCGTTGGCCACAACCTCGTACCGTTCGGGGCGCTGCAGCAGATCGGCCAGTCTGAGTGGCAGCGTGGGCGTCACCCCGGTGGCGCGCTGCACGGCATCGCCGAACTTGGCCGGGTGTGCCGTGGACAACACGATGAGCGGGTGGTCGGCGTCATAGCCGTGCTGCTCGGCGGCGGAGAGCGCCACCGCGGTGTGGGGATCAACCAGCAGGCCATGGCGTTGGTGGTAGCGGGCCATGACCTCGAGGCAGGCGTCGTCATCAGCGCGGTAGGCGGCGAAGGTCTCCTGCAGGCGGGCCAGTTCATGGGCCTGCACGCTGACCCGTCCGTCGGCCCGGAAGCGCCGCAGCATGGTGTCCACGTCGTGGCCGCGCTCCCCCAGCACCTCCCACAACACCCGCTCCAGGTTGGAGCTGACCTGGATGTCCATGGAGGGGCTGAGGGTGGGCAGCACGTCGGTGGTGGCCATGGTGGCGGTGGTGAAGAACCTGGTCAGGATGTCATTGGCGTTGGAGGCCACGATGAGACGGCTCACTGGCAGGCCGGCCCGGCGAGCCAGGTGCCCGGCGTAGACGTTGCCGAAGTTCCCGGTCGGCACCACGAAGCTGACCGGCGCGGTGTCCGTCGAGAACCCGGTCTGGCGTAGCACCGCGGCGGAGCTCACGTAGTACACGATCTGGGCCAGGATGCGAGCGAAGTTGATGGAGTTGACCGCCGAGAGCCGCATCTTCGTCCGGAACTCGACATCGGCGAACATGGCCTTGACCAGGTCCTGGCAATCGTCGAAGGTGCCGTCCACTGCCAGGTTGGTGACGTTGTTGGCGTCCACCGTGGTCATCTGCCGGCGCTGCACCTCTGACACCCGCCCGTGGGGGTGCAGGATCACGCAATCCACCGCGTCACGGTCCCGCAGGGCCTCGATGGCGGCGGAACCGGTGTCCCCGGAGGTGGCGCCGATGACGGTGACCCGCTCGCCCCGGCGGGCCAGCTCGTGCTCGAACAGCCGGCCCACCAGCTGCAGGGCCAGATCCTTGAAGGCCAGGGTGGGGCCCCAGAACAGCTCGGCCAGGTGCAGGCCGGGTTCGATCTGGCCCAGCGGGACCACGTCGGGGTGCTCGAATCCCCGGTAGGCGTCGGTGACCATCGCGGCGAATTCATCCCGCTCGATGAACCCGTTGCCGAGATAGGGCCACATCACCTCCACCGCCAGCTCGGCGTAGGGCCGGGGCCGGTCCCAGTCCGCGGGCAGCGGTGGCACCGAATCGGGAACGTACAGTCCGCCGTCGGTGGCCACCCCGACCAGCAGGACATCGGCGAAGCTCAGTGCCGGCGCCGCGCCCCGGGTGGAGACATAACGCATCAGCTGCCGGCGCCGATCACCCGCAGCAGACCGTTGACCTGGCGCACCGTGTCCAGACCCCGCAGCTCAGCCAGGGTGGCTTGCACCGCGGCTTCCCGGGCGGTGTGGGTGATGAAGATGAGCCGGGCAGCGTCACCCAGGCCGTCTTGTTCCATGCTTCGGATGGACACCCCGTGCTGACCGAACACCGTGGCCACCTGGGCCAACACGCCGGGCTGGTCGCTGACCTCCAGCTGCAGGTAGTACTCCGATTCGACGTCGTCGATGGGGCGGATGCGGGCGGTGCGCAACATCCCCAGCGACCCGGCCGAGCCGTTGCGGACGTTGGCGGCGGCGTCCAGCACATCGCCCAGGACGGCGGAGGCGGTGGGGTTGCCGCCCGCGCCGCGCCCGTAGAACATCAGGTTCCCGGCGGCAGCGCCTTCCACGAACACCGCGTTGTACGAATCACGCACCGACGCCAGCGGGTGCTCGTTGGGGACCATGGCCGGATGCACCCGCACGCCGATGGTGCCGTCATCGTGCTCGGCGGTGATGGCCAGCAGCTTGACCACGTAGCCGAGGCGGCGGGCGAAGTCAATGTCGCTGGCGGTGATCTGCGAGATGCCCTCGTGGTACACGTCCCCGGCGGCGACCGCGGCACCGAAGGCCACCGTGGCCAGGATGGCGGCCTTGGCGGCGGCGTCGAATCCCTCCACATCGGCGGTGGGGTCCCGCTCGGCGTAGCCCAGGGATTGGGCCTCGGCCAGGGCGTCGGCGTAGGAGGCGCCGGCCTCGGTCATGCGGGTGAGGATGTAGTTGGTGGTGCCGTTGACGATGCCCAGCAACTGGCGCACCCGCTCTCCCCGCAGCGATTCCCGCAAGGCTCGCATGATGGGGATGGCGCCACCGACGGCGGCCTCGAACAGCAGGTCCACCCCAGCGGTCTCCGCGGCCTGGTACAGCTCGGGACCGACGTTGGCCAGCAGCTCCTTGTTTGCGGTGACCACTGGCTTGTGGGCCTTGAGGGCGTCGCTGATGAGGGAACGGGCCGGTTCGATGCCGCCCATGACCTCGACCACCAGGTCCACATCGGGGTCGTTCACCACCGCGGTGCTGTCGTGGGTGAGCACCCCGGCGGCGAAGGTCAGGCCCCGGTCACGGGAAGTGGAGCGCACCGCCACCCGGGTGATCTCCAGGCGCAGGCCGCTGGATGCTTCGATGGCCTCCGCACGTTGGCTGACCAGCGTCGCGAACGCTGCGCCGACGTTGCCGCAGCCCAACAGGCCAATCCTGACCGGGGTCGTTGAGGGGTGTGCCACCACGACGTTCGAGCCTACCGCCGCCCGCTCGTGGTACCGCCCGACGGCTCCGACGGCGGCAACGCGGATTCGACCAGCTTCGACCCTGGCGAATCCGAGGCGGGTGGGTCCAGGGCGAGGTCGGTCCGCATGAGGTCCTCGTCGAGTTCCCGGCGGACCACCAGGCGGGCCTGGCCGTTGGCGACGAACACCACCGCAGGGCGACCCATGCGGTTGTAGTTGGACCCCATCGACCAGCCATAGGCGCCGGTCACCGGGGTGGCCAGCAGGTCTCCGACAATCAGGTCGGCGGGCACGGCGGCGTCGTGCAACAACACGTCGCCTGACTCACAGTGCTTGCCCACCACCCGCACCCGATGTGGGCGGCGGGCGCCGAGGTCCCGGGGCAGGAACGCCTCGTACTCGCTGCCGTACATGGCCGGCCGGGGGTTGTCGATCATGCCGCCATCCACCGCCACGTAGGTGCGGATGCCGGGCAGGTCCTTGACCGTGCCCACCCGGTACAGGGTGATGGCCGCCTGGGCCACGATGGCCCGGCCCGGCTCGGCCGAGATCACGGCGTCGATGCCGGCGGCGGCGCAGGCGGCGTGCACCCGCAGGCCCCAGTCGATGATGGACTCGCTGTGCTCGGCGGCCACGTAGGCCACGCCCAACCCCCCGCCGATGTTGAGCTCGGCCAGGCCGGCTTCGCGCGACGAACGGCGCCACCGCATCGATGGCCCTGGCGAAGTTGTCGGCCACGAACACCTGCGAGCCGATGTGCAGGTGCAGTCCCACCAACCTGACCGGGGATTCCGGGCGACGGAGGCGGGTGATCGCAGCCGCGGCGGCGCCTGAGGTCAGGCCGAACCCGAACTTCGAGTCCTCTTGGCCGGTGGAGATGTACTCATGGGTATGGACATGCAATCCAGGAGTGACCCGAATCAAGACCTTGGGACGGTCAGCGTCGCCGCTGTGCTGGCCAGCATGGTCGTACGTCCCGGTATGGGCAGTACCACCCCGCATGGCCAGAAGGCGGTCCAGGCGTTCAATCTCGCCGAAGGAATCGATGACGATTCGCCCCACCCCGGCGTCGAGCGCCGCGGTCAACTCCTGGTCCGACTTGTTGTTGCCGTGCAACAGCAGATCCGCGGCCGGGACACCGGCCCGCAACGCCAGGGCCAACTCGCCGCCGGAGGCCACGTCGAGCCGCATGCCCTCCTCGTGCGCCACCCGGGCCATGGCCCCACAGAGAAAGGCCTTGGTGGCGTAGTAGGCACCCCCGGGGAAGGCCCCCACGGCTTGGCGGCAGCGGCGGCGAAGGTGTTCCTCGTCGTACACGAACAGGGGGGTGCCGAATTGTTCAGCCAGCCTCACCGTGTCCACCTCACCCAGCACCAGCTGCCCTTGAGGTCCCAGCGCGGCCGTGTCTGGCAGCAGGCGCAGGGCTATGGGATCGGCAGGGTCATCAACGGTGGCGGGCGGAGAGCCGGTCCCTGCAGGGTCAGGACTCACAGCGACCGAGGTCCCCTGCTGGCCATACCGACCAGTCCGGCCCGGGCGATGGGCGGGCTCACATCGACTCCGGGGCGCTGACCCCCAGGATGGCAAGGCCCACCAGCAAGCCGACCCGGGCCGCTTCAACAAGCCACAGCCGGGCCGCTGTCAGCGGTTCATCGATGCCCTCCCCCAAGATGCGGCAATCGTGATAGAAGCCGTGGAAGGTGCCGGCAAACTCCCGAACCCAGGTGGTGTATGTAATGTCTCGGCGCTGGCCCGCGACATTGGCAACGGTCCCTATGATTTCATGCAGATCGACGCCGCGGTGAACCGCGGTAACTCGGGTGGACCGACGTTCAACCTCAACGGCGAAGTGGTGGGCGTCAATACGGCCATCTACAGCCCGTCGGGCGGCAACGTCGGCATTGCCTTTGCCGTGCCTTCGAAGCTGGCGATCAACGTCGTCAATGAACTCAAGAACAAGGGCACGGTCAGCCGCGGTTGGCTCGGCGTCAATATCCAGAACGTCACCGAAGACGTCGCCAAGGGTCTGGGCATGAAGGAGCCCTACGGCGCCATCGTCAGCGGTGTGACAGCCGACGGGCCGGCGCAAAAGAGCGGCTTGAAGGAAGGCGACGCGATCATCGCACTGAACGGGGAGAAGGTGGCCGACAGCCGGGATCTCGCCCGCAAGATCGCGGCCATGAATCCGAACGTCAGCGTCGATACGAAAGTCATCCGCGACGGCGCCGAGACCACCGTCAAGGTGCAGTTGGGCACGTTCCCGGGTGGCGAGAAACTGGCCAAACTCCAGCAAGGCAAGGGCTCGGGCACGCCGGAGACCGAGCAACTCGGCCTGACGCTGTCCGCCAACAAACCGAAAACACCGGGCGCTAAAGCCGAAGGAGTCGTCATCACCGATGTCGATGCCAACTCGGAAGCAGCCATCAAGGGCTTGCGCGCGGGTGACGTAG
>CAVZHK010000010.1:0-86961 GCA_963775055.1 uncultured Acidimicrobiaceae bacterium
CGGGCTGCCATGCAGGGACGAGAACGCCCCGTCGCCGCGGTGTCGGGCTGGCGCTCCAGCGCTTGGCTGCATTCATGCGAGCGCTCACCCGGCATTATCAACCTACCGGGTTCACTCCGTATCGGGCGCCCCGTGTTCGGCCGACGCCAGTACTGCTCAGACGCCTGTCCCAAGCCGGCTGGCGCCCCCGCACCGCAGCACCCGAACCGTGTGGGTTCTTGGAGCGGACACTGATGAACCCTTCGGCGTAGAGGACGTGGAACGGTCAGAAGGTGATCGAGGGAACTGGAGAGGCCCTCCTTGGCCCTGACCCTGCGGGGGTTGGGAGCGCGTCTGCCTATAACCGGTGATCCCGGGAAGTGGTTGACAGCCGAGAGGGAGTCGGAGGGGGTCGTAGTAGTGATGACCGGCAGGACAACACAACCTGTCGAGAGCGAAGGGCCCCTGCTTCATCGACGCATGACCGAGGACAAGAGGAACGCTGATGAGTGCCGAGACACCGGCTAGGACCGTCAGACAGGCCGATGGCCTGGATCCCGTTCGAGCTCTCCAACGTGTGCTGTATCGCAGTGCCAAGCAGAACCGGACGCGTCGGTTCCATGCCTTGTTCGACAAGGTCACCCGCAGTGACGTGCTGTGGCAGGCATGGGTTGATGTGGCCGCCAACCGAGGCGCCCCGGGCGAACCGGACCACCTGCCCGCCCACCTGCAACGTCGGGACGTACGCGTTCAACAACAAGCGATCAACGCACTCGACCTGTAGGCCCACATGGCCCTCAAGCACCTCGTTGATGTTCGTCACCGGCAACATCACCACAGCCTGCCCGCCCGAGGGACGGCTCCGCCGGCCCGACCCGCCAACAACTACACCGACCGCGCCAGGAGGGGGCCGGGGGGAGGGCCTGCCCTCCCCCCGCTAAGTGGTAGGCGACGAGCGTGCCGTCGGCGGGCAGCCTGGCGACGAAGGTCCCGTCGCCGATGGCCCACAGCCCGCCATAGGACGGTTCGCCGGGTTTGGTCCATAGATCTTTGCCGGTCACCGCGTCGATGACACGGACCTCGCGCGTTGGCCCGTTCCCGACGGCTCCGACGACCACACCGGCTGCGGCGGTCAGTGAGTGAGGCAGCGAACTGTCCGTTCCGGCAATGCGCCAGCGCGTCTCCCCGGTGCGGGCATCGAAAGCCACGAGGCCTATCGGCGACAACCCCACCACCAGCTCACCGTCGACCGCAGCGCGGCCGTCACCGCCGCTGCCACCCAGTCCACCCGCCCGGTCCGCCGGTTCGCTGGCCCAGCTCTGCTCGCCCGTGCGGCGATCGAGGCCGCTCATGCTGCGGAAACTGGCAAGGACCACCGTGGTCTCGGTCAACGCAGCGAGGGACTCCGCCTCCGCCTGGCTACCGGTCAGGCTCACCTCCCATCGCCGGGTGCCGGTTGCCACGTCAATGGCGACGACGGTGCCGCCACCTCCCCCAGTGGGATTCGCTGCGCTCGCGGCCGGCGTCCAGCCGAACACCGCCACGCCGTCGGCCACGACCGGACCGCCGGGCCGAGCCGCGAACCCTCGTTGCTGGCCGTCACCGAACTCGAGCCGCCAGCGTTCGGCTCCCTGCGAGAGGTCGTAAGCGACCGCGGCGGCGTGTTGCTGCCCACTGTCCTCCTCGGTTGTCGTCTCTACCACGACGACACCGTCGCCGACACCCCAGATGCCCCGCCAGGCCTCGTCGGCGGAGCATGCGACCCACCGCAGGGCGGAGTCCTGTCGCGCGACCGCGCTGACCGCGGGCGTCGCCGGAGCCTGGCACCGCCGTCGGCGCGACGGGCGTGGACGAGGACACAACCGAAGACGAAATCGGCGACGAACTCGTGATCGAGGCGTCCGTCGATGACGAGGTGTCGCTCGAAGACGAAGCGTCTGCCGTCTGGCCCAACGTTCCGGTGCCCGACGAATCAGATCCCGACCCGCACGCCAACAGCAGCGCCCCCATCGTCGTCGCCTCCGTCATCGTGGCGAGGACGGCGACAGCCCGCCGACGTCGAGCACGCATCTCGGCTCCCTCCCGTGATTCCTTCGCATGAACCACCCGAAGTGGACCGCATACGCACCGGAACGGTCCACGGTCGAACGGCACCGGCGGCTGGGACGATCGACCCCGTGTTCCGCCCTCAACGGCCCCCTCGGCGGGCGCATTCCGCCCTCATGGAGTTCGGCGACGGCCGCTGGTCGGACAGTGTCATACCCCGATACCAACGCCATCGACCGACGTCATCGAGAGCTTGAACGCCCCGGTTCCGGCGAGCTCTCGCACACAGGGGCACTTCCCGAACGAGCAAGCGGCCATGAAGTTCCTCTACCTCGTGGCCACGACACGCACGCCGGACCGGGAGAACCTCGCCGGCCGGTGTCGAGCGACTGGAAGCACATCCTCAACGCCCTGAACATCCATAACGGTGATCGCATCGAGGTCGCCACCCGATGACCATCACGACCGTTCGCACAAACGATCCGGCACCCCGATCCTGGACCTGCATGTTCCTCGCAGCACCCAAAGGGCGCCTACTGCGCCCGCACCGAACCGAACTCCGACACGCGCCGCTTCCGGTTTGCAGGGTCGTCCCACATCAGTCGTACCACGGCAGGGTGTTGACAGACACGAACACGTGGTCAGCATCGAGCCCAACGCTGCTCTCCAACCCGCCTTGCAGAGTGGGAGCCACCCAGCGGGTGGAACCGTCCAAGGTGGAGATCGCACGCACCGCGCCGTCGCCCAAGAGGTATGCCGTGTCGCCTCGGGCAACGTGCGGCGCGCCGAGCGAGGTGTCCGTGTCCGGGCGGGCATCGAGCCGCCACCGGGCCTCCCCGCTCGCGAGGTCGAAGCCGACGATCGAGGCTCCGCCTGCGACGAGCACGTCGGAGCCGATGGCGAGATGCCCCCCAGACAATCCCATGACCGGTTCGGTCCATCGAACTTCGCCGGTCATGGGATCGACAACGCTCACCGTCGAGCCGGAGGCCTGCGCAACCAACGAGCGCTCACCCGCATACCAGCCGTACAGGCCGCCTAGTTGCTGCCACAGCACGACTCCGGTCTCGGCGTCGAGTCCAACCGTCGCGGGAGCGGTGCCCATGGTGATATCGGTCGACGTGGCGATCACGGTGCCGGCCACGATCACCTGCACCCCGGACGCTGCACCGCTGCGCCACAGCTCTCGGCCGGTGCGGCGTTCCAAGCCCCGCAGCCCTTCGGCGCCGTCAAGCACGACCGTCTCCTCGGTGTGCGCGATGCGGGACGAGAGGTTGCTACCCACCAACGGTGAACCGTCCAGGTTGGACGCGACTCCTCCGCCGGGGAGCTTCGTGATCAGCTGCGCGACCTCGTCGGGCTGCTGCCAAAGCTGCTCACCGCTGTGTTCGTCCACTCCGATGACGATGTCAGTGTCTGCACCACTGGCACGCACGACCACAATGCCGCCACCGGCGAAGGGCCCCAACTCGGCCCCGGCGAGGAACTCGTCGGCGGCCAACTCGTTGCGCCACAGTTCTCCCCCGGCGGTCGCGTCGAACGCCACTAGCGAGTCCTGCTCGAACAAGAACACGGTGTTCTCGCCTGTGCCGACCACCCAGCGATGTGCCCGCACAGCCGAACACGACCACCACAGCGGTTCGCCAGACTCCAACTCGAAAGACAGCAGCACCGGCTCCGTGCCAGCTTCGCACGCCGATGTCCCGCCCTCAACGCCATCGCTCGATCCGCATGCCGCCGCCGCCATCGCGAACAGGAGCGTGATCCCGAGCCGCCGTTCACCTATCACCTTCACGACACCCTCCCGGCTCGTGGCCCGCGTCCAACTGACCTCGCCACGCTCCTGCATCCACCCACACGACCCTCGAAAGCGAGTCAACAGTCGGGACCTCATCGGCAGGGACACTCATCACTCCGTGCTCGGAGTGCAGGTGAACACAACCTCCCCCGTCGCTGAATCGATGCTGGTTCGCGTGTGTGCGAACCGTGCTCGATAGCAAGAACCGCCCAGTCGCACTCCTTCTTTCGCTACGAAAATGCGCCCCCATCTGCGGCGCCAACCAGGGTCAGACGTCCTGAAGTGGTGCCGGTACTCCGCCACGATCGGCTGTCGAGGTTCAACCCCTGGACCTTCGAAAGGGGAATTAGCATCAGATATGTCGCGCCGGGCGCGGGCCAGTAGGCGCGCATCGGCGGCGCAGGGATGGACGTTGACTGGTCCTTGCTGCAGCGGCAAGCAGCTCGGTGTAGATGATCCTACCGGCGATCAGAAGGTTGGGGGTTCGAGTCCCTCCGACTGTAGAGCACATTCTACCCTTGTCACCGGCGGCTTCCTGTCGGGTCCGTATGGCGATCCCTACAAGGCTTCGCCACGTTGACTCGGCGCCATCCCAACCGGGGTGGGAGAATGGTTGTTCGGCACCGACCCGACCCAGGTTGGCCTGCTCCGTGCCATCCCGCTGTTCGGGCGGCGTTTCAGCCGGGAGCAGTGGCGACGCAGGAGACGCGGTCAGCTTCCAGGGCGGACAGGTCGGCGACGGGTCCCATGAACGCCTGGATCCAGCCCTTGTCGGCCATGCAGTCGAGGAGTGCGAGCTGCTGGGCGCCGGTAGCCCCGGGGACGTCTCGTGCCAGAGGCACGTAGAGGTGGCGACATGCTCGCCAAGCCGCCGCGGCCACTGCTGGGTCGAACGGCTGGGAAGCCCCGCCGCGGGGGTTGCCCCTGCCGCTCGGCATCGCCACGTCCACGCCTTGGTCGCGCAAGCAGTCCACCACCGCTGCGATCTCCGCTGTGGTGACCGAACCCGGGGCCGCAGAAGCAGATGGAGACGACGTTTCTCGCGGAAGGCTCGATGCTGTACTCGGACACTCCGACTCTACGGCAGCTCTGATGCGCGCCATCGATTCTCGGATCGGGGCGGACATCGATTCGATCTCCTCTTCGAGCTGCGCACGTCGCTCGCTTGTCACTGAAGGATCCTGCTGGTGCAGTTCGTCGACGAGCGGCATCACACGTTCGAAATAGTCCGCCCAGAGTTCCAAATCTGACGCGATGCTCGGCGGTCCCAACAACTCCACCCGGCGAACCACCGCCAACCCTTGGTCGGCTGGCACGTCACTTCCTTCCTTAACGTCTTCCCACGCCGTGCAGAACGCTTCTCGGTCATAGCTCGTTCGTGCGGTCTCAGTGACGGTCGTTGTCGGCGCGGGGGTCGCGGGCGTCCGCTCGGTGACGCTGCCGCTCGGGGTGCCTTGCCTGTCCCCGCCTCTACCGCACGCGGCGGCCACGCACAGAACCACACCGACAACCGATACCAGCGACGCTCGCCGACCCATGGTGACCATCCGTCGAAACCTCCACGCAACCCGCCGTCTGTGTGAACCAGCCACATCCTCGTCGCGCACAACCGCGCGTCGAGAGAGGACAACGTCCCGACCCGACCTCGTAAGAGTCACATCGCGAGCAGATTGCCCGAACGACCAAGCCCACAATAGGGAGACACCGGCGGCGCGAAAATCGGCGGACCTCAAGGTATTGCGGAGAACCTTTGGTGCACAGCCCGCAGCAGATGTGCCCGCTATCCCGGGGGTGGAGAATCCCAATCCGTCACGGGGGGAGTGCTGACTTGGCGCACGGCAAGTGGCGGTGTTGACTGCGCTGGCGTCCAGGTTGCGCCTGTTGCCGTCGTAGAGTCAGACGATGCCGGGGGACAAGAAGCTGATCGCGCGTCGAGCGTTCTTCGGGGCGGTCGCGTCGGTGGTAATTGCGGTTGGGGTCGCTGTGATCACTGCCGGGTTGGCGGCGCTCCTGTTCGCGGTGGCTACGTTGGCTGTCACAGACGGCGTTGGGACCGACGGTACTGGCGCCGGGCTAGCGCTGGCTGCCGCGGGGCTGGCCTCGGTCACTGTCGGTTTGGCATTTGGCGCGTTCGGCATCGCCATCGCTGGTTGCGCGCCGCATGTCAGAACGGCGGTGGCTGCGGGGTGGATAGCGGCGATCGCGGTTGGGATGGCAGGCGGCGCGCTCGTCGCGCATGTCGGGCCGGCAGCGATCGGTTTCGTCGTGGCCGGTAGCGCTGCGACGTTGATCGCGGTTCAGGTGCCGGTGATCGTCGGCGACGGCGACGGCGTTGTCAGAGGGACAGCGATCGACCTCGGGCTGGCGTTGGTCGCTATCGGGCCGGCACTTGTTGCTTTCGCGGCGTCGTGGAAGCCGAGGTAGCGGGTCTCGCAGTGGGGGCACTCGTCCACGGTGTCGGAGCGGGCCACGACAGGCTCGACGGGCGCAGACCGGCCCCGCCTCCACGCTGTTTGGCGGCATCCGGTGGAACAGAACCGTTGGCGGCCTTCGGGTTCGAAGCGGGTGGCGCACACCGGACAAGCGGTCGTCGCGGTGTCGTCGCGGACGGCGGTCATGCTGCGACCTGGCCAGGCTCCGGTTCCGCTGCTTCGGCGGCGCGTTCGACGAGGACACCGTTGCGGAACACCGCCCCCGCTCGCACCAGCGGCACGAGGTGGGCGCCGTTCACGCAACGCCAGCGGTCCTGGGCGGACTCGATCAGTTTGAACGCCATCGCCAACCCGGCGGCCTTGGAGCCGGGGCCTTTGGTGACCTTGGTCCGCAGCCGGACCGTCGCGAACGTCGACTCGATCGGGTTCGTGGTCTTCAGATGGAACCAGTGCTCGGCCGGGAAATCGAAGAAACACAGCAGGACATCAGGCTTGGCGGTGATCTTCGCGACGGCGTTGGGCCACTTCGCCCCGTATCCCTCCGTCGAAGCTGCGTGATCGCCGCCTCGGCGTGGGCGCGGTCCTCGGCGTCGCGGATCTCCGCCAGCGCCTTACGGGCCCCCGGCTGCGCCGATTTCGGTAGGGCATTCAGCACGTTCGCGGTGACATGCACCCAGCAGCGCTGCTCCCGGGTCTCGGGGAACACGTCGCGTAACGCCCCCCACATCCCCAACGCCCCGTCCCCGACCATCACCACCGGCGCTCGCATCCCCCGGCGTTTGCAGTCCCGCAGCACATCCGCCCAGGACCCCGTCGATTCCCGCATGCCATCCGCGATCGCCACCAGTTCCTTGCGGCCATCAGCCCGGACACCGACAATCACCAGGCAACACAGGCGTTCCTCGCTCCAGACGGACGTTGAAATGCACCCCGTCCGCCCAGCAGTACACGTAATCCACATCCGCCAGGGACCGTTCCGCGAACCGTTTCTGCTCGGCCTGCCACTGGGCAGTCAACCGGGTCACCACCGACGCCGACAACCCCGCCGCGGACCCGAAGAACTCCGACAACGCCGGCGCGAAATCACCTGAGCTCATCCCATGCAGATACATCAACGGCAACACGTCGGACACCTTTGGGGATTTCCGACACCACGGCGTCAGGATCGAACTCGTGAACCGGGACCGTTCGCCTGTCACCTCATCCACCCGCTTATCGTTCACCCGCGGGGCCTGCACCACAATCGAGCCCGCCCCCGTCAACACCGACCGGGGCTCCGCGTGCCCGTTCCGCACGACCAGCCGACGGCCACGCTCGTCCAGCTCCTCAGCCAGCGAACTGACGTAGGCGTCGACCTCCGCCTCCAACGCCGCCGCCAACATTCTACGGGCGCCCTCCGCGACGATCTCATCCAACAACATCCGAGCGTCCTCACGCCCAGCCTCGCAGTCTTGGGCGTTCCACCGTTGGGCCCTGATCCTTGAAGAAGAGGCGAAGGGTGCCCCAGAGGATGAGGGCCAGTGACCCCGACGCGGCGGCGATCAGTACGCGGATGCCTAATCCTTCTTCCGGGCCAGAGCTGATCCGGTTCCAGTTGAATCCAGAAGGTTCCTTTCCTGACCGGTAGCACGTGCACGCCCGCGGCGACTCGCCATCGCAGAGATAGGTTTCCGTCGGGACGCGAACAGCATTGATTAGGCACGCGACGCCGATGGTCGCCAATACAAGTCCGGAGATCAGTACCAGAACGGAGCGCTTCCGCCGGGTGTCCGGCGAGTCTCTCCTCACCCGGTCTGTCATCGTCGTCGACCACTCCGTTGTGCCTGTTGTGCCGACAGTGCCGGGCCAACCCCTTGCAGCCGATGGTACAGCTGGGGTCGATGGGGTTGTGCGAGCGGTATGGACGCTATGACTGTGCTGACGAGAGCCCGGTAGCCCGCCCGGCTTTGGTGGTGTTGACGGAGGCTGGTCGTCCGCCGTCGGGGTGTGCTGGGGGCGGGCCGTGCCGTGAGAGGATCACCGCCGAGCAGATCAAACGCTGGCGGGTTCTCGGCCCATCGGGTGCGGGTTCGCTGAGTGCCATCCGACGGGGAACGTGGGCCTCCGGTGATGTTTCCGTTGCGGGCCCGCTGTTCTGCGGCGGACCGTAGGTTGACGACATGGCAGATCTCAGCCCCCCGACATGGCAGCGCCGTCTGATCGGGCTGATCTATTCGGTTGCAGCGGTTGGCCTAGCGGTGCTCGGCGTCGCCGTCATCGCGTTCGGGGGGATAATCATCGCGATCGAGGCGCCACGGAGGCACGCCGCCGCGGCCGGCATCGCCTGCGCTGCCATCGGCGTTGCCCTCGTGGCGCTCGGGCTGGTCGGGTGCGCCTTCGGAGCCCGGAAGCTGCACCCTCGCGAACGGGCCGTGCGCTGGGCGGTGCGGGCCCTCTGCACCGCAACGGTCGCGGACGGTCTCGCCGCGATCGCATGGGGTACCGCGTTCTCGCTTCTTGCACTCAACGTACTGGGCTTGCTGATCCCGATGGCCGTCCTAGTCGTGATGAGCGCCGAAGTGTCCCCGACGACTTCGTTGTTTCGCTGGGCAGGTGCCGCCGGAGGACTCGCCGCCCTCGCCATCGCCGTGGCCATCGCCGGGCTACTCAGTCTGACAGCCCCCGGCGGCGCATGAGCGTTGATCGCTCAGAGTTGCGTCACGAAACGGTACGGTCGTTGTCATGATGAGCGCTGGCAAGACGGCTGAGGTCCCCGAGGTGGTCGGCGGTGAGGAGGCGGGCTGGGCGGAGATTCTGGCTGGCATCGAGGGCGACCTTGGTGCCTCGCGTCGAGGTGGAGTCCGCAATCGTCAGGCGGCGTTCTTGGCGGCGTATGAGGCCACGTTCAATGCGACGGTGTCAGCGCAGACCGCTGGGGTGGCGAGGGTGCAGTTCTACCGGTGGCGGGACGACGATCCGGTGTTCCAAGAGGCACTGCGCCGTATGCAGGAGCGCATGAAGGACCGGGTCGAGCAGGAGATCTTCCGGCGGGCGGTCCTCGGGGTCGAGCGTGCTGTGTGGCACAAGGGCGAGGTCGTCGGCCGCGAGGTGCAGTACTCGGACCGCCTGTTGCTCGCTCTCGCTCGTCGGGTGGACCCCTTGGCGTGGGGTGACCGCCCCGAAGTGGTGGCCCGCCCTGAGGCGAAGCAGGCCGCCGAGGCCGTGCGGCAGATCCTCGCTAACCCTGAGGCCAGGGAGCTGGCTCAGCGTCTCACGGAGGTCCTTGGGTCGAAAGGACTTGCGCAAGGCGAGCCAGCGGTGCCATAGCTGGGCGGAGATCCTTGGTCAGTCCTCGTGCGACATCACGAGGACCATTGTCAGAGGGCATTCTGTCGCTTTCGGTTCCGCTGCCAATAATTCAAACAGCAGGCGCTCGGCGGAGACCTCCGAGGTTGGGTCGCGCTTCTTCATTTCAGCCTGTGCGGAGATGGCCAGATCAACCAGTTCGGCCCTTCCTTCGATGCAGCGCTCGTCGAGTTCATCCAGCACGGCGCTTTGGCGGTTTCGCTCAGATTCTGTCGCCCCTTCTGGTATTAGTCGCGAGACATCGAGGTCGACAGCAGCTGTTGTCGATTCTGGCACGGCAACTTCCTTCCCCTCGTGCCTACACGACAGCAATAGAAGGAATGGCAGCGCCGCCACACCGGCGGCACTGCGACGATCGTGGAGCTGGCTCCAGACGCGAATGTCGCCAGCGGAGAACAATCGTTGTGCTGCAGCACCAGAGCCGCACCTATCAGCCGTGAGGCTCATCACATGACCCCACAACGGCCCCCCGGAGGGCGTTGAGCGTCGAGCAGGCGCAACAGCTGCTCCACACCTCTGAGGACCATCGGCTTCATGCCCTTGTCGTGGTGGGCCTGATGCTCGGGTTGCGGCCGGCCGAGCTGCGGGGTCTCACGTGGGACGACATCGACTTCGAGGCGGGCACGCTTCGGGTTTCCGGTGTCGAGCAGGGTGGTCGGCGCGTCGATGAGGTCAAGGTCAACCACGAGCGGGCGAAGCGCAACCTGGTCATGCCCGAAGCGGTAGCGACCGCTCTCGTGGCGCACCGTCACCAGTGGGAGCTGGAGCGGGCGGTGGCGGCGACGTGGGGGAGTGACCAGTTCGTTTTCACCACCACCGTTGGTACGGCACTTGACCGCAACAACGTTGTACGCACGTTGCGCAGCCTGTGCCGCCGGGCGGGCATCGGCGAGGACTGGACGACCTACGAGCTGCGCCACACGGCGGCGTCGTTGTTGTACGACGCGGGCGTGGCCAAGGAGCGCATTGCGGACATCCTGGGTCACGCCGACACCAGGATGCTGGACCTCGTCTATCGGCATCCGTCTCGCGGTGGCGCTCACCCACGCAGCCGTGCCGATGGACGCGTTGTTCGGTCACACGGGCTGATCGGCGTCGCTGAGACGGCGGGCGACGAAGGCCGCGATACGTTCGAGCGGGATGCGCCGGCAGCGTCCGATGGTGATGGACGGCATTTCGCCGGTGTTGATCAAGCGGTAGACCGTGGTCCGCCCCACCCCGAGATGCTCCGCCGTCTGCTCGGCCGTGAGGCAGCGCGAGGCGTCCGCGGCGGTCAGCTCGCTCGTGTCGCTGGGCCCTGGTTGCACAATTGACGGGATTCTGGTTGGAAGGTCCTGTTGCGGCTCCACACCCGGCTAAGCGCATTTCACGTCCCCGATTCGACATCACGTCGTCGGAGAGCCGCCACGGACTGGCGCGTCAGGGTGCACCCGTTCCGCCTTTGACCGCTGTCAATGATCGTCACAGTCTGTTCACTTGTGGCTGCGCCGCCAGTGAAGGGTCCAAACGTGCTCCCGCCGGCCACCTCCATTCAACCTGCCCCTCGACGAATTTGCTGCCGGAAGGGCGACGGACTCGGCGATCGCCCTGGTTCAGGGTCTCGCCGCCGGCTCGTTGGTGACGCTCGAACGTCTCACATCGCGGTCGGCACGGAGGACTTGGTGGTCGGCGTCGGTAGCGAGTTGAGCGCCAGCCGGTGCATCGCCAAGCTTCACCCCAAAGGCCATGCCGTCGATCGACGAACGAGTGGACGACGCCGAGGCTCAACTCGACGTTGGTCGGTCGATATCGTTCCCGCCGCGCCGGCGTAAAGGTTCGCGCCGTGTTGTTCAGGCTTGAACACTTCATGTTCAGGCCTGAACCGCCGGGCGCTGGTGTGTCGGCGGCCAACAGAATCTGCCCGCCGGCGCTCAACACCAGCGACAGCTGCCCAACGACGGCCAGGCCGCCAACGGTCCCCGTGTCACGTTGGTTGTTAGTGTGATCGGATGCCCGGCGGTAGCTTTCGGTCGGCATTGGTCCTGTCTTGGAGCGAGGGACTGGACCGACGCGCGTCCGACCTGGAGCCGTCGGCGCCTCGCACGCTGGAGCTTGCCCGCCTCCTCGGCGACCGCAGCATCGGCGGGTTCGAAGTCAGCATGATGACCTCGGCCGACGAGCCGGCGTTGAGGCTCGAGCTCATCCGCTTCCTGGCTGACCGGGCCCCCGAGGACACGGTGGTTGTGCACCTGGCCGGGCACCTCGCCCTCGACGAGGCCCCCGACGTTTTTCTTGGCGGCGCCCGGCCGGGCGGAGCACGGCGCACCAACCAGGCGCTCCCCCTCACGTTTCTCCGAGCCGAGCTCTCCCGATGCCGGTCCGAGCGAATGGTTATCGTCCTCGACTGTCCACCGGACGGACCTGTGAGCTCGTCGAGCCCCGCACCCGTGGGGCACGACCTCGCCCTGGAGGAACGGCTCGGGGGCCCGGGCCGATCCGTTCACGTGGCGTCGACGGCCACAGTCATCGACGCCCTGGGAGGGACACCGGCGTCAGGCCAGATCGCCGGGGCTGAGGCGTTGCGTCGAGCGTTGCTGGCGCCCGATCCCGAGCGGCGGCCGGCCCGGCCACCGACCCTGCCACTCCTGGGCGCGCTCACGGCGCTGGCCGCCCTCGTGGTCGTGGCGTCAACGCTCGTCGTTACCGCGCTGGGCGCCGCCGGCGTCGCTTTGTCGGGCGTCGCCCTGATGGTCGTGGGCTGGCCCCTCGTGGGGCTCGGGATGCAGGAATGGCGGCAGTTGCCTCACCAGGAGGTCGTGCTCGGCGAGGGTGTGCCCTTCTACGAGCTCTACATGCTGCGGCGATCGAAGAAGTCCAAGGACCACTTCCGTCACCACGGGACCCGCTGAGCAACCTCCAGGGCCGGACGGCGCACCGTGCCAGCACATGATTGCGATGCCTCAGTGATCGTCAAATGACGCTCGTCAAGTCAGCGATATCGGGTGCCCTCGAACCGGCGTTTTGGGTGTGTCAGGTGTGGTGTGCGCTGTTGAGGTAGGCGAGGACGGCGAGGACGCGGCGGTGGCCGTCTTCGATGTCGGTGATGTCGAGTTTGGTGAGGATGTGGCGGACGTGGGCTTCGACGGTACGTTCGCTGACCACGAGCCGGTTGGCGATGGCAGTGTTGGTGAGTCCTTGGGCCATGAGCTCGAGCACGCCTCGCTCGCGCTCGGATAGCCGGCCGACGGGTCCGCTGTCGGCTGGGGCTACGAGGTGGGCGACCACCATCGGGTCGAGGGCTGACCCTCCCGCAGCGACGCGCTCGGCGGTGGCGAGGAACTCGCCCACTTCGAGCACGCGGTCCTTGAGGAGGTAGCCGAACCCGCCGAGTGCGACCAGGTTGACGGCGTGGGCGGTCTCGATGTGCTGGGACAGCAGCAGCACGCCCACGCCGGGATGCAGCTGCTTGATCGAGCGGGCGGCGCGGGCGCCTTCGTCGGTGTAGGTGGGCGGCATGCGGATGTCGATGACGGCGAGATCGGGCTGCTCTTGTGTGACTGTGGCGAGCAGCTGGTCGGCGTCGCGAAGGGTGGCGACGACGTGGTGGCCGCCGTCTCTGAAGAGGCGGGCGAGGCCCTCGCGTAGCAGCGCCTGGTCTTCGGCGATCACGACGCGCATGGGAACTCCGCGACGAGGGTGGTGCCTTGGCCTGCGTCGCTGTCGATCCTGAGGGTGCCACCGTGGGCCGCCACGCGGTCGGCGAGGCCGGCCAGTCCGGAGCCGTTCTGGGCGACGGCGCCTCCGACGCCGTCGTCGATTATTGCGACGACGAGTCGGCTGCTTTCGTGGGTGGCCCGGAGTTCGACCTTGGTGGCCCGGGCGTGCTTGACGGCGTTGGTGAGCCCTTCGCAGGCGGTGAAGTAGGCGGCGGTCTCGACCTCGGTCGGGTACCGATCGCCGTTGGCGACGACTTGGACGGGCAGCGGCGCCCGCCGGGCCAGGTCCCGCAGGGCGGGGCCCAGACCGGTGTCGAGGGGGGCGGGTCGCAGGCCGCGGGCGAGCTCGCGCAGCTCGTCGATGGCCACGGTGATCTCGGCGACTGCGTCGTCGAGGGTCCGGTTGACGTCGGGGTCGACGCCGGGGCCGAGGGCGTGTTGGGCGTGGCGGAGCGCGAGGCCGATGGACACCAGGCGCTGTTGGGCGCCGTCGTGCAGGTCGCGTTCGATCCGTCGTCGCTCCTCGTCGCCGGCGGCGACGATCCGTGCCCGTGACGCTTCGACCTCTTCGAGCTGGCGGCGCAGTCCGACTCGCAGCCGGGCGATCTCCACGGCGAGCGCTCCGGCGTCGAGCACATTGCGGACCATCGAGCCGCGTTCGGCGAGTTCGGCGGGGGCGACAACGGTGCCCAGGGTCGTGCCGGCGTGCCGGATCGGCCAGCGCCGTCGCCCGTCGTCGGGATCGTCAGCCACCGGCGCCCCGGCCACGTCGACGGCAAGCTCACTGTCGGGCAGGAACAGGCGAAGGTCGAGGCCCTCGACTCCGAGAGCGACGCGGAAGACGCCCTCGACGCCCTCGGGGACTTGCGCGGCCGGAGCGGAGATCCTCGAGGAACGCAGTCATTCGCTGTAAGGCGTCGAACCGGGCCCGGTTGAAGCGACGGTCGACAGCATCCTGGACCCGATGGCGGAGGGGGCCGAACACCGCCGCGACGGCCAACGTGGCGCCGGCCGTGCTCCACGGCGAGTCGCGACCGACGGCGGCACCGATCGCCACGACCGTCGCCGCGTAGGTACCGGCGAGCAGCACGCTCAGCGTGCCATACGCCAGGGTGCGGCTGATGACGACATCGATGTCATAGAGGCGATAGCGAAGGATCCCGATGGCGGCACCGACCGGCATGGCGGTCAGCGCGAGGGCGGTCAGCGGGCGCACCACCGGAGCCACGCTCCACAGCAGCGCGACGACCGGCAGGATCACCGCGGCGCACATGGAGGCGAAAACGAACCATCGCAGTTGCAGCCGCTCTACACCGGTGGCGCGGCGCAGGCGCTGCACCAGCGGCACGATCGCTACTACCAGCGAGCCGAGGAACAGCGGCATGCCCACGGCGAGCAGCACGGTCCTCCATGAAGCGTCAACGGCGTAGGGGTTCCGGTCACCGACGAAGAGATCGCCGATGTCCGGGGACAGGGAGAACCCCGGCGCCAGGAGTGCGACGCCAGCGATGTTGGCCCACGCGATCAGCGCCCAACGCGGCCGGGTGAGGTGCCCGTCGGGGAACAGCAGGAACGTCAACACGCCCAGCGGGCCGCTCGGGATCCAGCTCCACAGCGCAACCCATTCGGCGAACGGTCCCGCCGGCCACCCCTGCTCGGCTGCCCGCAGCCCCCAGCCCTGCGCCAGGTCTCCGGCGAGGGCGGTGAAGGTCGCGTCGGCGATGAAAAGCCAGCCGATCCGGTGGCCCGGGTGCCGCGACACGATCAGCGCCCCGGCCCCGGCCTGCGTCACGGCGTAGAACGCGTAGAGCACCGTGTCGTACCGGGGCTCCAAGCCCCACGACAACGCGACCGCGACGGCCTCCACCGCCAGCGTCGCTACCAACAGCAGCGCCGGCACCCCACGTAGATGCAGGCGCGTCACGACGGCGATTGTCCCAGTGCGTCCACGGGTTCGCAATCGTGCTGGCGCGCAACGAGGGTACGCGCTGGCGCGGTACCGGAGGTTCCGTCCCTGCCCTGATGTGCCGTGGTCGATGCGATGCGTACAACAACAGTGCCCAATTGGATCGATCCCAGGAGGATCTCATGGTTCCCACCACCAACAACGTCCAGGCCCGTCCGAGCAGCCTGGTGACCGGCGCCTTCATCGGCGCCGGGGCAGCCACTGCTCTCGCCGGTGCGGTGCTCGCCTTCGGAATCCAGCCCGCTACCGACCTCTCCGTCGACTTCTGGCGCTACCCCTGGTCGAGCAGCGGCGCCTTCGTGGCGTTCTCGATCTTCAGCGCTGTGCTCCACGGCCTGGTCGTCGTCGGCCTCATCGCCTTCGGTCGCAGCGGCGTAGCCGGACGATCCCGAGCGGCGACGAGCGGCGTGGCGCTCGCCGTCGCCGGGACGGCGCTTCTGCTGGTGGGCGAGCTGGCGTCCATCCCCATCCGCGACGCCCAGGTCGAGGACACCAGCGCGGGGATCGTCGGCGCCATCTTCGGTGTCGGCGGCGTCTCGTCGACCATCGGGTTCCTCGTCCTCGGATGGGCGACGCTGCGTGCCGGCGTGTGGCAGGGGTGGCGCCGCTTCACGCCGCTCGCCCCCGGCATCTGGCTGGTGGTCCTCACGCCTGTCGTCGAGACCGCGCCGACGCTGCTGCACGGCGGGGTCGGCGTCTACGGCCTCTGCCTGCTTGCCATCGCCATCGCCCTTCACACCGAGCCCACGGTCGCCGTCCACTCCGATCCCGTGGCCGCAGGGATCCCAGGCGTCGAGCCACAGCTGGAACGCGCATGAGCGCAAGCGTGCGTCGAGATGATCACCGTCGAGGCGAGGCCGTTCCGAACGTACGGCAGCGTGAGGAGCGGCTGATGCGATGGTGGGACAAAGGGGGCCGGCGGTGACGGCGGCCGTCGAGCTGTTCGGGCTCACCAAGTCGTTTGGGCGCGTTCGGGCCGTCGAGGACGTCAGCGCGGTGATCGCGTCCGGGAAGGTGACTGCCTTCCTCGGGCCGAACGGCGCCGGGAAGACGACCACCCTGCGCATGCTGCTCGGGCTCGTCGCTCCAACCAGCGGCACCGCGACCTTCGGCGGCAAGCGGTACGACGAGCTGCCTGACCCGGTCCGCCACGTCGGTGCGGTGCTCGAGGCGTGCGGCTACCACCCTGGTCGCACCGCGCTCGACCATCTGCGCGTGCTCGCGACCGCGGCGAGGCTGGACCAGGACGCGCCAATGCGCGTCCTCGCTGCGACCGGGCTCGCGGAGGATGCGCGACGGAGGGTCGGCGAGTTCTCCCTCGGCATGCGGCAGCGTCTCGGGCTCGCGGCGGCGATGCTCGGCGACCCGACTGTGCTCATCCTGGACGAGCCGACGAACGGTCTCGACCCGCAGGGCGTCCGGTGGTTGCGCGAGTACGTCCGCCAGCTCGCGGACGAGGGGCGCACCGTGCTCGTCTCCAGCCACGCACTGAGCGAGGTCGAACAGACCGCCGACCACGTGCTCCTGATCGCGAAGGGGCGCCTCGTCCGGTCATCGACCCTCGCCGCCCTGCGCGCCGAGGCTGGGATCGGCTGCCGCGTCCGCACACCGGAACCGGAGCGGCTCTCCACCCTGCTCGAGGACGCCGGCCACCACTACCGCCACGCAGACGGGGAGCTCGCTGTCGACGCCGCATCCGAGCAGGTGGGAGAGCTCGCCGCGGCCCACGGGGTCGTGTTGCACCGCCTCACCGCGACGGCCGGGCTGGAGGAGGCCTTCTTTCGCCTCACCGAGCAGCCCGGGCGGGTCGAGGACGTGGTGTCGCTCGACGAGGCGTCGGCATGAACGCGCTCGTTCGCGCCGAGCTTCTCAAGCTGCGCAGCACCCGCATGCTGGCCGGGCTGCTGGTCGCCACCCTGGGCTTCGTGTTGCTGACGGTCACCTTCACCGTCCCCTCAGCCGGCGCGACGAACAACGCGCTCTCCCTCCACGACCCCGCCCTGCTGGCCCGCATCGTCGGCGACAGCTTCGGCGTGCCCCAGGTGACAATGCTGATCCTGGGCGTGCTGGCGTTCACCCAGGAGATCCGCTACGGCACCATCACCTCCACGTTCCTGGTCGAGCCGCGCCGGACCCGGGCCCTCGTCTCGAAGGGCCTGACGCTCGTCCTCGCCAGCGTCGTCCTCACAGCGGGCACACTCGTCGTCTCGATCCTCGCCACGACGACGTTGATCCGAACCCGCGACGGCAACGCGACGTCCGACGCCGGGTTCTGGCAGGTGGTCGCAGCGGCGTTCCTCGTCATGGCGCTCTACGGCGTCATCGGTCTCGCCGTCGGCGCTCTGCTCCGCAACCAGATCATCGCCGTGGTCGCCTCGCTGGTCTGGATACTCGCCGCGGAGCGTCTGGCAATCGACGCACTCCCGGCGATCGGGCGTTGGACACCGGGAGGAGCGACCTTTGGGCTGCTGCAGCTCGGCCCGACAGTCACCAGCGGAACGCTGCTCGACCCCTCCGTCGGTGGCTTGCTCCTCGTCGGATACACGACCGCCGCGGCGGCCCTGGCGCTCCTCGTCACACCACGTAGGGACGTCCTATGACCCAGCTTTGCGTAGGGAGTCCTGAGGCGGCCCGATCGTGGCCCGCGCCGGAGCACGGCGGCTTCGACAAGTGCACCAGTCACCCAAGTCCCATCCCGACGACTCGGCCGCGCGGCCGGGCTTGACCCAAGAGCCCAGTACACATGCGCGGTATCGACCCGCAGCAAAGCGCTCGTCGTGTCCAGACGGTTCCACTCAAGTTCGGCCCTTATCTCTAGTCCGGTTTGGGGTGTTCACGATGTGGTCGATGGGCGGTGGGGCTGCGTTGTGGACGGGTTATCTTGGGTCTGTCCGCGTTGTAGGTGATGTAGTGGCTTATTCGCGGCCCCATCGTTCGGCTTCGGCGACGTCGATGGTGAGGGCTTCGAGTTCGGTTATGAGTCGGCGGAGGTGGCGGCCGGCGTCGACCCACGCCTGGTAGCGCTGGGCTTGGTCGGGGTTGAGGGTGCGGGTGATGGTTTTGCCGCCGGTCTTGTGGGTCCAGGTGGGGTAGGGCCCGTGGAGTTCGGGTGGTTCGGCACGGCAGCGGCAGCCGGTGTTCTGGCATCGGGCGTGGCGCATGACGATGCTGCCGGGCAGGGCGTATCCGCCCTTGGCCAACTGGGCCCGCAGTTGGCGTTGTCGGCTTTTGGGGTCGTTGGTCATCGAGTCAACCGCGGCGGCGACATGGAAGTCCTTGTGGGTATCGACCCCGCCTATGACAGGACGCCGCGCGAGGTACTTGCCGACGCGGCGTTCGCGATGTCGGGTGGCCCGGCGGATCCAGCCCCGCACCGTGGTGGCGGGTAGCTCAACCAGATCGGCGACTCGTTGATGTCGGGCGACATCGAATCGGCGCGGACCATCCTCGGCGGGCTCGCACCCGATCGGGGGCACCTTGGACGGCCCAGTGCTGTTCGCCGTCGGCATGCTTGCCTACATGACCGGCGATCTCGACGCCGCCGGAGCTTCGCAGGTTCGCCCTCCACGAATCCGCCCCCGCCAAGATGCTCGACGCGCTCACACTGCGAAGCCGCGCCAAGCCCGACCAGCGCCGTGAGCCCGGAGCCGAATGTTGACGCCGTGCGTCCAGTACCTATGGGGGTCGGGTCACAAGAGGGAGTCGACTGTGGTCGCTGTCGAGTGTGCCTGACCGAGTGAAACGACCCGGTGGGCGACCTCGTTGAGGCGGTCGTCGTGGGTAGAGATGATCACGATGCGGCCGGAGTCGGCTAGTGACTGGAAGGTCGTGCGCACGGCCTGGACTTGTTCGCGGTCAAGGTGGGCGGTGGGCTCGTCGGCCAGAATCACCGGCGGGTCGAGGGCCACGGCACGCGCGATGGCAACGCGTTGGCGCTGGCCGCCCGACAGCGAGCCAGGGCGGTGTGACCGGCGATGGCCCATGCCGAACCGATCGAGCAACTCACCTGCCCGAAGCCGGGCGTCGCGTGGTTTCATCCCGGCAAGGCGCAGCGGAACGCCGACATTCTCCTCGGCGGTCAGGCTCGCCACCAGGTTGAAGGACTGGAACACCATGCCGATCCGGTCGCGACGATGCTGCAGCAGCGCTTGCCGGGTCATGGTTACGACGTCCCCACCGTCGAGGTAGATGCTCCCCGATTCGGGGGTGAGCAGGCCCGCGATTGCGCTGAGCAACGAGGTCTTGCCACAGCCACTCGGCCCGTGCAGCAGCACGACCTGGCCACCCTCCACGGCGAGGTCGAAGCCCTCGATGGGGCGGACCGCCTGGTCCCCGCGGCGATAGCAGACCGTGAGGTTCTCTACGGACAGTTTCATGATGTGGCTCCAAATGCGAGTGCCGGGTCGATCCGGCTGATCTTGCGAATTCCGACGAAGCTGGCGGCGATCCCCACGACAAGCGCGATCACCACGAGCTGGAGATAAGCGGACAGGGCGATGGACACGGGAAAGCTGAACGTTGGGGCGATGCCCTGACTGACCGCGACCGAGACCGCCGCACTGGCGACAGAAATGAGGGCGGCCTGCACCATGAGCCCGCCGAAGAGTGAGCTGGTTGTCGCGCCGATCGCTTTGAGCGTGGCGAAGTCAGGGGAGCGTTCGAGGACGCTGACGTACACGATGGCGGCCACGATGCCCGCTGCCATCAGCCACAGGAGGAGGTTGACCATGCCGATCGTGTCAGCCGAGCTTTTGATAACCCGCTCGAAGTCTGCGGTCACCTGGGCGTTGGTGCGCACCGCCAGACCGAGCCCTGCGACTGCCGTTGCGTCGAGATCACCCTGCACGAGCACAGCAGAGATCACGTCTTGGCCGGCGAAGAGCAGACGCTGCACGACGGGCAGCGGCAGGAACACGGTGGGAGCGCTGAAGAAGAACCCCGTGCCTTCCACGATCGCCACCACGGGCAAGTCCTCGCTGCCGAGCCGAATCCGGTCCCCGATGCTGCGGTGGAGACTCACGTCGGCCACGAGACCGTCGGGTTCCGTGGTGCGGGCGCGGGCGGCGGCGAGCTTGGCCGGCAGGTTGGTGCTGTTGGGGTCGTAACCGACGATGTTCACGTCCACTGCGCCCACCGCGGTGCGTCCGATCAGTATCGGGCTCACACTGAGGGCGCCCCGGTCGGTCGAGATCACCTGGGTCAGATGACCATCGATGAGCTGCGATGATGTGAACGGGCCACTCACCCCCGCTGCGACGACCCATTGGTCGGTGTGGAAGAGCGCGACGGTCGAACGTCCCTCCCTTGAGAGTTGGTTGGTGACGCCGCTCATGACCAACGCCAGGCCGAAGGCGAGAGATGCGACGATCACGACGATGACAAAGCGTCGTCGGCGCCATTGAAGATCTCGGAGGCTGATGCGGATCATGACAGACGGTCGTTCGACGAGGTCAGAAAGAGTTGTCCGAAGGCCTGCTGTTGCAGCCGGGCGTAGCGACCGCGGGTGAGGCGATAGATTAGTTTTAGCGGCAGCGGTGCATCGGCCAGCGTGCGAGCTGCGCCCTGGGGGGATGCAGTCGCCATGAACCACGGCACCGTGAATAGCGCCTGACGCAGCGACACCGCCTGGATTGCCTTGCGGTCAAGCGCGGCGTATTCAGCAGGCGAGAAATGTCGTTCGAAGAGCGGCAGCACGTCGGCATTTTCGAAGTCGAGGTGCTCGGTGAGCAGGTCCCGCAGCTCGACGGCCGCGGCCAGCGCGGCCGCCACCTCGTCCGGACCACCGGCCGAGCCGGCCGAGCCCAGCCGGCGCAGGGCGGTGTTGCAGCCGCCGATCAGATTGTGGAGCCGCTCGTGGTCCGCGGTGAGGGTCCGCTCGTACTCGGCATAGGCAGGCACCCGAGCGGCAATCGCAGGGAAGAAGACCTCGTCCTCCACACGGTGGTGGGCGGCAAGCTCCGCGCTGTAGCCCGTGAACCAGCGGTGTAACGCGGCCGGGGCGGATCGCTTCCTGGGGGTCTGTGCCGACAGCACTGCCACAAGCTGATCTGCCGCAACGCGCAGGGCGTGATGGATCTCGCGGTAGCCGCTCAGGTCAGGGATGGGGCCGGGCGGTGCCGGGTGGGCGATTCTCGGGTGGTCGTGGCGCGGGCTCGCTGTCATGGCATCGACAATCGACCGCCGGACTTGAAAGTCCCTTGACGCCGGCTTGTCGGCTAGCGAGGCGGTGTCTCGAGCCGCCTCATCACGTAAGGAAGGCCGTGTGTAACGGCGAGCTCAGCGGCGCGTTCGAGAGCCGTCTGCGCAGCTCGGGCATCACCCGCCTCACGTAGGAAACGTCCTTGATGCACGAGGCTTCGAGCCAGCCATCCGAACGCGCCCTCGCGTTCGGCCATCGCGACGGCCGCGGAGAATCGGCTTGCGGCCAGCTCTACGTCACCCACGAACGCGGCGTGACGAGCGAGCCCAAGACCGACAAAGCCCATGCTGAATGGTGCGGACCCTGCGCCGGCCCACCGATCGGGGTAGGGCGCCAACACCGCCGCGGCCGAGGCTGCTCCGTCCTTATCGCCCAACTCGACGCGCACGTGCAGCGCGGCGGTGGCGCAGAACAGGGTGGTGTAGTCATCGGCAAAGACCGCAGCGGGGCTGAACGAGGCGACGATCTGGCCGGCGAGGTTCACCAGGCCGGCTTCTAGGGCACAGAACGCGGTGGATTCGGCGACGGACCGCGAGGATGCTCCAACGCTCGCTGCTCTGCCCCGAATCGCCAACATCGCTTCGAAGCCACCTCGGTCGATGGCGAACGCGGCGCGGCTGGCGATGTCGAGCACATCGGCGTCATAGCGGCGACCACGCCGGTGCAGCGCGTAGGCCTCGGCGCAGAGCCCGGTGGCCTCGTGATAACGGCCGGTCGCCAGAGCGATCGTCGCTGAGAACCACAGACTCTGGCTCGGGACCGGCACGCCGTGCTCCTCGAGCACCCGGCGACCTGCTTCCAAGGTAGCGGTCACCTGCTCGAATTCTGCCATCTCCAGGTGGCATTCGGCGCGGTGGTGGAAACCGGCATAGGCAAGCTCGGCAGGCAAGCCGTGCTCGTGATGCAAGTCGAGCATCTCCTGCGCCCGCTCACGTCTCAGGCTGTGTTCGCAGGCGCGGTTGGGCGCCATTGTGTTGTTCAGCGCACGGGCGATGAGCAGGGGATCCCCCGTCGAGCGTGCAGCACCGATCGCCGCGTCACAGGCCGCAAGGTGGCGATCGCGATCGGCGAACACCAGTTCGGAGGGGAGCGCACCGAGAATGACAGCCCTTTGCTCACGGTCGCGATCGTCGTCGCCCAGCCTGCCCAAGGTCCGTTCAAGCGCCTGGACTACAGGTGTGTTCACCTCGCCATACGCGGGGCTCGCCCAGACGTGCGCGTGGTTCACCAGCATCGCGGCCCGTGCCATGTGGTCGATCGCACCAGCGGCTTCGGCCTCTTCGATGGCGGCGAGAATCGGGCCCTTGGCCGGCACCAACATGTCGGCGCGGGTCAGCGAGGCAGCCTGCTCGATCAACGCATCAAGTCGTGAGTTCACATCGCTCGGGCGGCTCCGCCCCAGGGCCAGGGCCACGTTTGCCCAATGGGCAGCGGCGTCCTCGTGTGCGAGGCGGGCGGTGGCGATCTCCGCTGCACGGCGGCCGGCGTCGATGGCGAGGTCACCGGTACCGCTGAGGATCCCTTCAAAGGCGTGGTGCGCGACCGCCGCCGCCTGGGCACCGAAACCTGGCGGCGCCGCCGCGGCCATCGACCGGGCCGCCGCGGCGTGGATCGACGCTCGCCTAGCAGCGTTCATCTCGACCGCGAGGGACTCGGCGACAACGGTGTGGGAGAACCCGAATCCCCCCTGGGCCTCCACGAGCAGGCCGACGTCGAGGGCGGGTCCGAGGGCGTCAAGCGCGGCCGAGTGTTCGATTGCTGCGGCCGTCACCAGTGTTTCGAGAGCAAAGGTCGGGCCGAGAACGGCGGCCGTCGAGAGCAGTCGTTGGCTGCTGTTCGGCAGGCGCGAGACACGTCGACGCACCACGTACTGCACGCCCGGGGGAATTGCCCGGGCAGCACGAACGGCGTCGATGTCACCGAGGCTTCCCTCCGCGGCGAGCAGCTCGGTGATCTCGTTGATGAACAACGGATTGCCACCCGCGCGTCCGTGAACCACGGATGCGACATCATCTGGCACCGCCGTGCCGCTTCGGGCGTTGAGCCAACGGGCAACGTCATCGACGTCGAGCCCGCGCAGGGCAACCTGCACGCACCCCGGTACGCGGGCGAACTCTGCAAGACAGTCCACGAGCGAAGTCGGTGCTCCCTCAGCCAGCGGCCGTGTCGTCACCACGAGCAGTGTTCGGGTGGAGGCGAGATCGGCGGCGAGATGTTCGAGCACGTGCAACGTGTCGGGGTCCGCCCACTGCAGGTCGTCGATCACGAGGAGCGACGGGGTCAACGCGCTGGCGAGCCTGTCGAGCAGCGAACGGGAGCGAACGAACGTGTCCGCAGGGGCGACATCGAGCGCCCCGGGGTTCGACAACAGCTGGTCGCTGATTTGGGTCAAGGCCCAGAATGGCGGCGCCGACCGGCTCTCGGGGCATCGCGCCCAGGCCGATGTGAAGCCGAGCTCGGCCGCCGCGCCCACCGCCCACGCCGCCAGGTGCGTCTTGCCGATGCCGGGTTCGCCGCTGATGACGGCCAGCCCGCCACGTGCTGTCATCGCTCGGGAGAGGGAGTTCGTCAGCACCGCCGATTCTTGGGACCGCCCGACGAGCACCGGGGAGCGCCGCTCCGGGACGACGGTCGACGCCTCCGGTGAGAATTCACGCCTGACATCGTCCCCATCTTGGGTTCGCTCTTTCTCCAGTGGCGGGCACCAATCGAGCGCTGGCGAGTGTGCCAAAACCTCAGCTTCCAGGCGGCGAAGTTCAGGGCCCGGGTCGAGCCCGGACCTTTCACGCAGGGCATGGCGGCATCGGTCGATCACGGACAGCGCTTCGGCCTGGCGTGCGGAGCGGTACAACGCGAGCGCGAGAAGGCCGCTCAACCGCTCAAGGGCGGGGTTCGCGGCGGCCTCGGACTCCACCAGCAAGGCGGCGGCCCGATGATCACCGAGCTCGAGGCGCGCCTCCGCAGCGCCCTCCACGGCAGCTGTTCGCAAAGAGTCAGCCCGGGCCGCTGGTCCCAGGACGAAGGACTCGTGCGCCGACTCTGGAAGCAGCGGGCCCGACCAGCGCGCCAGAGCGACGTCGAGCGCTGTCACCGCCTCGCCGAAGCGTCCGGCCCGCAGAAGGTCGCGGCCGAGCGCGACATCATCCTCGAAGCAGAACAGATCGACCTGCGAGCGGTTGACTGCCAGTCGGTAGCCGGGCGGCTGGCTCACCAGCACCGTCGCCGGGTCACGCGGCCGGCGCTGAGGTTCGAGTACTGAACGCAGCCGGGATATGTACGCCTGCAAGGAAGCGGTCGCCTTGTCGGCCTCCTCACCCCACAGGAGCTCGACGAGACGCTCAACGGAGACCACCCGATCGTGTTCGAGCAGCAGCACCGCCAGCACCGCCCGCTGTTTCGGGGGCCCGAGGTCCACCACCGCGTCGCCGTCGCGTACCCCGAGCCCTCCCAACAACCGGAATTCCACCATCTGAGAGGCTAACCCACACCAGTTCCGGTCACAGGGCGAGACGGGCCAGGCTGTCCTTGGTGAGAAACGCCCGGCGCAGGTCGTGGCTGAGACCTTCGAAGGGCGAGGTCTGGGACCGGTGCAGGCCGATGGCTCGCTCGCGAATGTCGAGCAGGTGGGCGACATCGAGCTCGTCGGTGATCTCGGCGTCCGGCCGCCCCAACGAGGCGGGATCGATGCCGTAGTAGGCCGTATCAGCGCGGGTTGCCCGCATCTCCTCGAGCCACCGGCGCATGAGCGCATTGGACAGGCAGTGCTCATAGACGGTGACAGCCCCGCCCGCAATCGCCCCGACGGCGTCGCACACCGCAGTGCGAAGGTGCACATGGTCGCGGTGGCCGTCGCTCCCGTCGAGCACCAGCACCACGGAGGGCTCGTGCCGAACGAGCAACTCGCTGACCCGTGCCGCGACCACCTCCAGCGGCGTGGAGCAGAGGGAGCCGGCCGGTAGGTCGCCGTGGAAACCGGAGTCGGCGAAGCCGAGGAGCTCGACGTTCACCACGCCGAGCAGCTCAGCCGCTTGGCGGAGCTCGGCCTCCCGCACCGAGCCGAGGTCAGTGCCAGGCGACACGGCATCGGTTTGTTCGCCCTGCTCCCCGCGGGTGGCGCAGGCCACCGTAACGTGCGCGCCTCGGTCGGCGGCGCTGGCGATGATCGAACCGCACCCGAACGTCTCGTCGTCGGGATGGGCGACCACGACGAGCCACCGGTCGCCGGGCGTCACCTGGTGAAGGGGGTCACGCCGGATGGGGGAGCGGCCGGGCGACGTTTTTGCGATGAGTTCCGTCATGACGATCTGCCTGCTCTCGTCAGCCTGCCGCGGCCATGGCAAGGTCGACTCGCGCCGTGACGATCGCAAAGTCCTTTTCGGACAGGGCCTGAGCTGCCAGATTGAGGACCTCGGCGAACGCCTCGGCTGGGGCGCCAGCCTTCATCCCGCCCAGCAACTCGGTGCGGTCGTCGTTGTTCATGGCCGGGAGCATCACGAGCAGCGCGTCGGCCAGCTCAGCGGGAGGAATGCTGCCCACGATCGTGTTGTGCACGGCGAGCAAGGGGTCGAAGCCGTAGGCCGCCCACAGCGCGGGCATCACCACGCGCTCCTCGAGGTCCTGGTGGGCGAGATACGCTGACACGAACGAGGCAAGCTCGATGTAGAGCACGTGCATCGCAGCGCGCATGTCCGGCTGGCCGCAAGCCCGATCGGCAAGACTGGCCAATTCGGCGGCGCGGGCATCGAACGCGGCGTGATCCGCTGCGATCTCAGCGGCCAGCTCAGGCAAGATCGCTGCGACAAGGGACTCGATGTGATTGTCCTCGTGCTCCGCGTGGAACTGCAACAGCCCGACAAGTCCCAGGACCTCGTGGGCCGCTGCGAGGCAGGCGCCGCGATCGCCCGGATCGACGCGGCCGGCGTCAGCAGTTACCTGGAACATGTTGGTGCGGATTGCCTTGTGAATGTCCCGGTAGAGATCGAACGGCACGACCGTCATGGGCGAAAGGCGAGTCGGCGTGGTTATCGGCGTGGTGGTTGCTGTCATTTGAGGCTCCCGTGATCAGGTTCGAACAGCTCGAACGGTGATCAGCATGTGGGCCGGGACTTGCCGCCCCCTTGATGTCGGCTTGCCGGTCTTCTCGCTCGGCATCACCATGTCGGGCTCAAGCGGCCGCCAAGAACGGGTGTGCACGATTGGAGTAGTCCAAGGCGTAAGCCGAACGAAGGATCCACGACATGAAGAACACTCTCCGCATCGCCGTCGCGGCGGCATCAATCTCCACGATCGCAGCAGCAGTTGCCATCGTGCCGAACCCCGCGGCGGCGGGCACCGGCCGCGGCGTTGCCGAGCAGCTCACTCGCCCCCAGGTCCTCAGCGGGCGGTTGCTGTTGGCCACTACCAGTCAGGTACGTCATCGACTTTGGGGTGGTGGAATGCGAAAGGGCATCGAAGACCGGGTGATGGGCGGGCCCGTTCGGCAGTGTCGCCGATGATGTCGAAGAGGGTCTCCGGGCGGAATGCACCTGCAGCCAGCTTGCCGGTTGGGAAGGTTCTGGGAAGGCGCCTCGTTCATCATGCCGACATGAACGAAACCGCCAGTCCATCCCACCTGCGGGCATCCGATCTCGGGATTGATCGCGACGTGCTGCGGGCCGAGGTCAGCGCCAAGTACGCCACTGTCGCTGCATCCCCGGGCGCGAGCTATCACTTTCACACTGGCCGCGTTCGCGGCCGAGCGATGCCGGTACGATATGGCTACTGTCGATGCCCTTTCGTCGGGGGCGGTGGAATCGTTCGCCGGGGTCGCGAACCCGTTCGAGCTGCGGGCGTTGCGACCCCGGGAACGGGTAGTCGATCTGGGATCGGGCGCCGGCTTCGATTGTCTCCTGGCGGGAGGCGCGGTTGGAGCCCACGGCCATGTGATCGGTGTCGACATGACGGTCGAGATGGTGGCGAAGGCGCGCTCGATCGCCTCGGCGATTGGTGCCGACAACGTCGAGTTTCGTGTCGGCTTCCTGGAGGATCTACCGGTCGAGGACGGCTGGGCCGACGTCGTAATCGCCAATGGCGTAATCAACCTCTGCCCCGACAAGGCCACTGCGTTAACGGAGGCCTGGCGTGTCCTGCGACCCGGCGGTGTCCTGCAGTTCGCCGACATCGCTAATGGACGTCCGGTCCCGATCGAGGCGCAACGCCACATCGACCTTTGGACTGGTTGAATTGCCGGTGGCCTGCCGTGCGCAGGCTGGAAACAACTTCTCGAATCGACAGGGTTTCACGGTGTCGAGATCGGCAGACCGGTCGATACGTTCGGCGGAGCCGGAGGCGAGACGAACGCCAGGGCATACGACGTGCGCGGGTACTCGTTCCTCGCGCTCAAGCCTGATTGAAAGTCTCACAACCACGGCTGCGACAGACCTACCTACATGGGCTGCTCTGAGCGGCGGGACGCCCGTGGGACCAGTGCAACACCAATCAAGTCACCGGCTCGTGCCCACGACGACCCGCGCATAGCCGAACCACATCGATCACAACAACAGGAGAAAAGACTATGTCCACCACCACCACCACCACCGCCGATAGCAAAGTTCTCATCGGCCTCACGAACGCAGAGAACGAACCCGAGAACGTCCTGATCGCCTACCTGATGGGGGTCGAAGCGCTCCGAGCGGGCAAACAAGTAGCCATGTGGCTCACCAAAGACGGCATCGACGTTGCGGTCGAAGGCTTCGCCGACAAGATCGCCGTGCCCGGAGCACCCTCGGTCGCTGATCTTCATGCTGAATACGTTGCCAAGGGCGGCCACTTCTTCGCCTGCCCGGTCTGCGTGAAAGTCCGCGGGATGCAGGACGCGACATGGAACAGCAACACCGAAGTCAAGGGCGCGCCGTCGGTCTACGAGTTCACCTCCGGTGGTGCGCTCGTCTTCAACTACTGAGAATAGCTTCAACGTTCCGTTCGCCTGGCCGGAAGTTTGGTCTCGGAACGGAACGTTGGCGCGTCCGTCGACGATTCAGTTCAGTCCCCAGGAGATCATCTAGCATCGCCCGATGGGGCAGGTGAAGCTGCGGCTGCTCGGCGGTTTCGGCATCGAGATCGACGGACGCGTCCTGGACGAGTCGGCGTTCGTACGCCGACAAGCGGCGTCGCTCGTGAAGCTGCTGGCCCTGGCTGACGGGCACCGCCTCCACCGCGAACAGGTGATCGACGCTCTCTGGCCAGCCTCAGATGTTGCCGAGGCGGCACCGCGGCTCCACAAAGTCGCCAGCTACGTCCGCACCGCCACCGGAGACAAGAGCGCCATCACCCTTCGCGGCGAGAATATCCTGTTGTGGCCGGGAAGCGATCTTTGGATCGATGTCGAGCAGTTCGAAGCCTCCGCTGCCACCAATCCGTCGGCGGCCGCCGACCTCTACATCGGTGATCTGCTGCCCGGCGACCCGTACGAGGAATGGGCGCTCGAGATTCGAGAGCGACTCCGGTTGCGTTACCTCGATGTGCTGCGATCGGCCGGGCGATGGCAAGCCCTGCTCGAGGCCGAACCGGCAGACGAGCAAGCCCATCTTGAACTGATGCACAGCTTCGCGGCAAATGGTCAACGACTCGCCATGCTTCGACAGTACGAGCGGCTCGAACGTGCTCTCAGCGATGAACTCGGCGTGAGTCCGAGCCGTGAGGCGACCGATCTCCGCCTCCGCGTACTCGCGGGGCAACCGAACCGTTCCAACCTCCTCGGCCGCGTCGACGAGCGGCGGGCATTGCAGGAGGTCCTCGATGATGCCCGGCGAGGCTCTGGGTCCTTCGTGCTCGTGACTGGAGTAGCCGGCATCGGGAAGACGGCAATTGCCAACTGGATGGGCGACCAGGCCAGGCAGCACGGATGGATCGTCGGGCAGGCTGTGGCCGCATCGATCAACGGCCCGTGGCCGTACGCGCCAGCGCTCGACGTGATCGAGGACCTGCTCCGCCAGACGCCAGACCTTCTCGATGGGCTCCCCGAGTCCTACCAAGTGGAGCTCCGCCGGGTCCGTGAGGCGCCACGCTCGGTGCATGACGGGCCGGCCGACGACGACGGCCATCAGCGACTTTTCGTTGCTGTCGATCGCCTGGTGCGCCATGCGGCCAGGTCTCGCGGTCTCCTGGTGTGCATCGACGACCTCCATTCGGCCGACGACGCCAGCCTGAACCTTTTTCACTATCTCGCTCGTCAGGCCACCCGTGAACGCCTGGTGTTGCTGGCAACCGCTCGATCGGGTTCGGCCACCCCGGCGCTCGAACCGCTGCGTTCCCTGCTCGGTCGCAAAGGAGCGCCGCGAGGTTCGCGTCGGACCGCTCGATCCCGCCAACTCCGTCGAGATGATCCGGGCCCTCGTTCATGAACCTCTCGACCAATCCGAGATCGACAAGATCGTAGCCTTGTCAGGAGGCTCACCGTTCTACGTCGAGGAACTCGCGAAGGCGGTCGGCTCGGGGACCACGACCCTCCCAAGTCAATTCGCGTCCATCGTCGCATCATCACTGAGCGGGATCCCGTCAGCGCTCCGCGATGCCCTGGCCCGAGTTGGAATCGCGGGTACTCGGTTCGACACCGATCAGTTCGTCGCCCTGTCGGGCGTCGACGAGAGCGACGCGTTCGACCTTCTTGATCGTGCCCTCGCCCTCGAGATTCTCGAGTACGCAGCAGGCGGATACCAGTTCCGGCACGCGCTACTCCGCGAGTGTCTGGTCGACGAGCTCGCCCCTCATCGTCGTCGGCTCGTGCATCGCGACGCCGCTGCGCGGTTCGAAACGATGAATGCGCCAGCCGCGCGGATCGCGCACCACATGATTGCTGCGGACGATCTCGTTCGGGCTGCGCCCTGGGCGTTGAAGGCAGCGAAGGCGGCGCATTCCGTGGGCGCGCTCAGCGATGTGGTGTTGATGGTCGATCCCGTCTTGGACAGCGCGGAAGGAGAGACACGGCTTGAGATTCTTGCGTTGCGCGCCGACGCCCTGGCCGGAATGGCCGACCCCGGTGCTACTGCAGCGTTCCAGTTCGCCCTGCACGAGACGCGGGGGCCTCAGCGGCGGCTGATCCGCGCCAAGATGGCACGGGCGGCGATGTTGTCCGGCGACATCGAAGCGGCACGCACCGTTCTGGAAGGGCTCGAGGCCGACGGGGGCCCGTTCGACGGCCCGGTGCTGTTCGCCACTGGGATGCTCGCCTACATGATCGGGGACCTCGACTCCGCTGAACACGCCGCGGCAGAGGCCCGCAAGTACGCTCTGTATGACTCGGCACCCGCGAGGATGCTCGACGCGCTCACGCTGCAAGGCATGGTCGCCCATAACAAAGGTGAATGGTTCGATCGAATGCGTACCGAACTCGCGGCCACCGCGGGTTCCGCTGAGCTGGCCACCACGATCTTCGACTGCCACCTTTGAGTGGCCGAATACCTGCTGTACGGTCGTACAGATTACAACGAAGTGCTCGCCTTCACCGCGTCCCTTCGAGAGGCTGGGGAACGCAGTGGTTCGCTCCGTGCCATAGCGTTCGCGGCGACGGTCGCCGGCGAGGTCCGACTGCTGTCTGGCAACCTCGAACAAGCTCTGGTCGATCTCCGCGAAGGAGTCGAACTCCATCACCAGATAGGCGCCAACGCCGGCGAGGCTCTCTCGCTGCAACGACTCGCCGAGGTACACATCGAGCTCGGCGACAGCATCGAAGCTCTCCGGCTCCTCGAAGACGCTCTACCCCTCGCCCGCTGGTCCCCCCTCTCCCACCACTTGATCCAACGCACTTACGGCACGATGATCCGGGCGTGCGCCACGGCCGAGGAAGCGCGTTTGACGGTCGAGCGTGCAATCACCGCCATTGGACCGTCAGACATGTGCTTGTTCTGCACCGTCATGATCGCCGTGCCATCATCGATTGCCTGCTCAGCAGTCGGTGATCTTGACGAAGCGCGGCGCCACCTAGCGATGGCCGAGCAATCCGCGATGGTGTGGCAAGGCACCGCTTGGCAGGGAGCAGTCGCCGAAGCGAAAGCCCATCTGGCCCGAGCCGAGTTACGTCCCGAGTTCGCGACCGCCCTGTTCGCCGACGCAGCGGACCTGTTCACCCGAGCCGGCCAACCACTCGACGCCCAACGGTGCCGGGCAGTGTCGCCGTTCGCGTGATCCAACGGGCTTCGGACGCGCCCCGTGGCGGCGATCCGCCAACAGATCCCAATTCCCCGGCGCCGACGAGGGGCGCCAAGCGAGCCAACGCACGGCGATCGATCGCGCAGAGCTGGCGCAGCACGACATACACGTGAGTCTCACTGTCCGCACCGACCAAACAGCTGCTCGGCGAACTGCTGTTCGAGAGATGGTCTTGCACGAGGGCGAGCAGGTCCCGCTGTCGTGCATTGTGCCAAGAGCACACGCCCCACCCACCCGACTACCATCGAACCAACCCCAAACCCCTGCCCAACATTGCGGGATTTCGATGATCGACAGTGGCGAAATTCAGAAATCGGCGGCATCGGGGCCGACACTCGGCGCCCAGTCACAGCAATAGCCGACAGCCTTGCCATGTCAAGCAACGAAGGTTGAAACAGGCAGCTGCCACAAACGCATGACGCACCCCTCTGAGTCCGCCGTCGAGCCCAAGGCGGTGTGCCCTCGTCGTGCCCGCGTGAGGGCACGCGCTATCTCCAACGGCAACCGCAAGCCGCCGCGACCGAGTTGACCTTGCTCGGAGATGAAGCCTCGACCGCACCTTGGCGGCGTCCCAACGAGTTGACCCATGACGTCGACAGCAGAGCCGGACGGTTCGGGTCAGGGACAGGAGCATGTCTGCCGGCGGGCCGCAGAGCTTCCGGCGCTGTGGTCTCGCGACGGTAATGAGGGTTCAGCGGGTGGAGCGCAGAGCGTCGAGGCGGTGCGTGTATTCGTCGTGGTCAATCTCGCCCCGGGCGAAGCGTTCGGCGAGGATGTCTTCAGCGGAGCGTTGTTGGTGCCGGGTGCCCGATGGACCGCGGGCAACAGCGATGACGGCCCAGGCGATGAGTCCCCAGAAGCCGACCATGAAGACCATCATGGTCAGCCACCCAACCCACCCCCAGCCGTTGTTCCAATACATCATCGCGGTCTCCTTGGTTCGAGCTTGCCCGGTCGGGACGCGTTCGCACAGAGGCGTTGGTCCTTACCGCAGCGGTGGCCAGGCAGCGGGACTGTCGGATCGGATTCGGTCATCGCGTGGAGGTTTCAACGGTGAGGGTGGCTCGCATGCCCGCGGCGGCGTGGCCGGGGACGTCGCAGATGATCGGGTAGCGGCCGGGCTGGTCGGGGGCGGTGAACGCCCCGGTGTCCTGGTCCTTTCCCTCGGCTTCGAGTTCGAAGTCCATGTCTTCGATGTGGAAGTCGTGGAACACCGAGCCGCGGTTGTGGAGGATGATGTTTCCGGATTCTCCGGCGTGGACGCGTAGGTCGGTGGGTTCGAAGGACAACTCGGCGGCAACGACTCGTTTCGCCCTCGCCCCGGCAATGGGGGGCGGAGCTTGTCCACCACCGGCTCCGCCTCGGGTTCCCCACGTCAGGTCCTGCATCGTTTGCATCCAGCCGGGCCAGTGCTCTCCGCTGGTTCTGGCAGTGGTCCCGACCAGCACGACGCCGGTGACGGTGACCGCGGCGGCGACCAACAGCGCACGACGCGGTGGGCGTGCAGGCGCTCGGCGCGTGCGACCGAGTGCCGCGTGCATGTCCCGGTACTGCTCGGGGGTGATCTCACCGTGGGCGAGGCGCTCGTGGAGGATCTCGCCAGCGGTGTCGGGGGCTTCGGCGGGTCGGGACAGCGCCCATGCCACGATGAGCCCGATGGCAAGGAAGATCAACAGGCTGACCAGTGCCCATCCGGGGTTGCCGCCACCCATCATGACGGCGCCTCGCTCCGCGGTCGGGCTGCTGCTGTTCGTTGGCGCCTGGCTGGTGGGTGGGTTTCGTACATGCGCACGGCGACCACGATGCCTGATGTGGCGGTGAGGGCGGCGACGGCCCAGATGGCGGCTTCGATGGAGATGAGATCGGCGAGGATCCCGGCGAGGAGGGCGCCGATGGCGAAACCGGCATCTCGCCAGAGGCGGTAGACGCCGACGGATCGGGCTCTCCATTGGGGGTGGGCGACGTCACCGATGGCGGCGAGCAGGGTGGGATAGACCATGGCGGTGCCGGCACCGAGGATCACGGCACCGACGGCCCAGGCCCAAAAGGCGTTGGTGGCGGCGATCCAGGCGATGGCGACGGCTTGGGTGAGCATGCCACCGGCGATGAGTCCTTTGCGGCCGATCCGGTCCGAAAGCCCGCCGGTGTAGAGCTGACCCAATCCCCATACCGCAGGGTACAGGGCGGCGAGGATGCCGATGCGGCTGATGGAGAGGCCGGCGTTGGCGAAGAAGATGGGGAACAGGCCCCAGGCGAGCCCGTCGTTCAAGTTGTTGACGAGACCGGCTTGTGAGCACGACGAGAGCGCTTTGTCGCTGAAGGAGGTGAGCCGGAAGATCTCGCCGGTGGTGAGCCTTTCGTGGTGTATGTCGCTGGTAGGTACGTGGTTGGTGGCTTCGTGGCGGGCGTGGGCGTGGGTCTCGCGCACGAACAGCGTGGACAGGGCGAGGCCGAGCCCGGCGTAGGCGAGACCGAGGAAGAACGGTTCGGGGCGTAGTCCGGCGTGTTGCGCGATGTAGCCGGTAGCGAGCGCGGTGATCGGCGACGGCGCCGTAACCGGCGGCTTCGTTGAGGCCCATGGCGAAGCCGCGGCGGGTGGGGCCGACGAGGTCGATCTTCATGATGACCGTGGTGGACCAGGTGAGTCCTTGGTTGACGCCGAGCAGGACGTTGGCGAACACGACCCATCCCCATGACGGCGCCCACATCAACAGCAGCGGGATCGGTGCGCCGATGACCCAGCCGGTGACGAGCACAGGTTTGCGGCCGTAGCGGTCCGAGAGGGTGCCGGCGAAAAAGTTCGTGGCGGCTTTCACAAAGCCGAACGCGACGATGAACGTGAGGGTCGCGGTGAACGCGGTCAGGCCGAACTCTTCTTGTGCGAGGAGTGGGAGGACGGTGCGTTCCTGGCCGATCATTCCGCCGACGAGCGCGTTGACCCCGACAAGAAGGGAGAACTGGGCGAGGTTCTCGCGTAGGCCCAACCGCAACGGGCCCGTGGTGTCAGCGGTGGTCACGATCCGACCTCCAGCGCCAGGCCAGTTGCTTTCGCCCAGGTGTCGGGGCCGCCGTCGAACACCGCCGCGGCGTGGTGGCCGGCAGCGTTCAGGAGGCTGGCGGCGGTCATGGCCCGTTCGCCGTGCCCACACATGACCGTCACGGGCCCTCTCGGGAGCTCAGCGGTGGGAACGGCGGCAAGCTCGATATTGACCGAACCGGGAACGTGCCCGGCGGCGTACTCGTTCACTTGTCGGACATCGAGCACAATTCCGATGAGATGCTCGACGTCGAGAATGGGGATCGTGGCCAGTGGTCGACTGGCGGCGGTCCAGGCGTCGATGCCGCCGACGAGCTCACCGAGGAGGTGTTCGTGACCGACGTCGAGGCACTGGCGAACCAGTTCGGCGCGGTCCTGGTTGGGGTCTACCACGAACAGCAGTGGGCGGTCGGCGTCAACCAGCCAGCCCAGCCAGCTGGCGAACACCGGGCGCAGAGCGTTCGACATCGAGCCCGGAACATGGCCAGCACCGAAGCGGGCGAAAGGGCGGACATCGACGAGCAGTGCCCCACCGGCCATCTGGCGTTCGCACTCATCGGCACTGAGGCGGTGGAGTGTGGGGAGGGTGTCGTAGCGGCGGGGGCCGCGCCGGTTCAGTTCTGGAAGCCGGGCGAAATAGGAGGGGAACGTGCCGAACCCGGCGAGGAGACGCTCGACGAAGTCGTCCTCGCTGGAGGCGTGGAGGAGCGGGTTGGTGGCCCGCTCGCGACCGAGTGTGCTGGTGCGCTCAGCGGTGCCGGGCGCCGAGCAGAACGACCCGGCCCCATGAGTGGGGTAGACAGGCAGGTCCTCGGGCAGATCGTCGAAGCGTCGAAGCGACCGGTACATCTGGTGGGCGAGCGGCACCGCCAGGTCAGCGCCGCACAGGTCGGTGCGCCCGACGGTGCCGACCATCAACGACCCACCGGTGAACAGTCCGACCGGTACGCGGTCGTCTTGGAGGATGTAGGCGTGATGATCCGGTGTGTGACCTGGTGTCGCCACGGCAACGATCGAGACACCGCCGCTCAGTTCGACACGTTCGTGGTCCCATACCGGGCGGTGTGGGGTTTCGAGCCGTGACGCGGCGGGGGCGACGAACGTGGCGCCGGCCCGCGCCGCGAGACCGGGGCTGCCGGTCACGTAGTCGGCGTGGGAGTGGGTGTCCATCGTCCAGGCGATGCGCAACCGCCTTTGTTCGGCGAGTGATTCGTGCCCAGCGGGGAAGCGGGGCGGGTCGATGATCGCGGCGGCGCCGTCGCCGAGATCGATGAGGTACGACAGATGGCCCAGACCCTCGTCGACGAACTCGTGGATCCGCACCATCTAACCTCCTCAAATGCTAGCTTGAATACTGTCGGTTGGTCGGGTAGCTTGTCAAGGAAGTCTTTGAGGAGGTGTTCGGTGGGAGATCGGGCAGCGAAGGACGCATTGTTCGAAGGTTTCGCGGAAGTCGCCAAGGCGCTCGCCAACGGGCACCGCGCCGAGATCGTCGATGTGCTCGCCCAGGGTGAACGCCATGTGGAGGACCTGGCCGACGAGATTGGCCAGACCGTCGCCAACACGTCCTTTCACCTCCGTTCGTTGGCCTCTGCCGGTCTGGTCCTCACCCGGCGCGACCGGACCCGTATCTACTATCGGCTGGCGTCGGACCCCGTGAGCGACCTGTGGGCTGCTCTGCGCGCCGTGGCCCAAGCGCATCTCAGCCAGCTCGACGATCTCGCCGCCGCCTATCTCGGTGACCGCGACCAACTCGAGCAGATCACCCGCGACGAACTCGCTCGACGACTCGACGCTGGTGACGTGGTGGTGATCGATGTCCGGCCGCCCGCGGAGTACGCGTCGGGTCACATCGCGGGGGCCCGGTCGATCCCGATCGACAAGCTCGCCCGCCAACTCCGCCGCCTCCCCGACGGGGTCGAGGTCGTGGCCTACTGCCGTGGCCACTACTGCGTGTTTGCCGATGACGCCGTGCGTCTCCTGCGCCGGCGTGGCCGTGTCGCACGCCGCTTGGAGGACGGCTATCCCGAGTGGCGCCATGCTCAACTCCCCGTCCAGACAGGAGCCGCGTCATGAACGTGCTGATCATTCTGCAGGGCCCCGCATATGGCGACGAGCGGGCGTACAACGGGCTGCGTCTCGCTGGGAGCCTCGCCAAACGTGACGGCGTGATCGTCCGCGTCTTCTGTTTCGGTGACGCCGTCGGTTGCGCGATCGCCGGGCAGAAACTCCCCGACGGCTTCTACCACCTCGACCGCATGGCCACCTCCGCCGCCCGCCACGGCGCCGAGATCGGGCTGTGCGGCAGCTGCATGGACGCCCGGGGCATCATCGACACCATGCTCATCCGCGATGCCCGCCGCTCAAACCTCGACGAGGTCACCGACTGGGTCTTGTGGGCCGACAAGACCATCACCTTCTGACCCCAGGCCCACCAGCACGAGCAACACGGCCTTTGCGATGGTCCCCGAAACGCCGAGGCGCTGAGCGGGAGGGACGCGCTCAGCGTGTTCTTGGTAACCAAGGCAGCTCGTCAGTTGCCCGCTTGGTCCAGACTGCGCTCCCGGTGGTCGTGGGGGGCGTTTACTCCCGGCGACCTTCGCTGAGGTCTGACCCCCGAGGCGGCTTGCGGGCCAGGAACGCGTGACCGTTCACGTCGTAGGCTCTGGCGTTCGGCTCGCCATGCGCGCCGCCGAAGGTGTCCACGCCCGGTCCGGCGGTCACGTCGATGAAGCCCACGTCGGTGAGCATTTGGATCCAGCCTGCACACGGCAGGCCACCGGCGATTCAACCGGTCCACAGGTCGATCTGGCGCATGGCTTCCGCCGGGACCGGGTTCCCGTTGGCGATGTCCGCGAACTGCAGCACACCGCCCGGGCACAGCACCCGCCACGCCTCGTCGAACACTGCCCGCTTGTCCGCGCACAGGTTGAACACGCCGTTGGAGATGACGACGTCAGCCCAGCCGTCTTCGACGGGGAGCCCCTCGGCGAGCCCTTCCCGGAACGTGACGTGGTTGAGCTCGAGTTGCTCGGCGGTGGCGCGCGATTTAGCCAGCATCTCCTCAGTCATGTCCACCCCGATCACCTGGCCTTGCGGGCCGACCTGGGCGGCGGCGACGAAGCTGTCGAACCCGGCGCCGGAGCCGACGTCCACGACGCGTTCGCCGCGCTGGAGGGGGCGGAGGCTGAACGGGTTGGCGACGCCGGCGAAGGATTCGACGGCCCGGTCCGGGAGGGCGTCGAACAGTTCGGGGTCGTAGCCGAGCCGGGCGGCGAGCGGTCGCCCGGTGTGGAAGTGGAACTCCCTGTCGGGGTGCACCGCGACCTCGCGGTACTTGTCCCGGACCTCAGCCCGGAGGGCTTCAGCATCGACGATGACGTCCTGGCTCATGTCCCACGCTCCTCAGCTGCAGCGTTGTCTGTGAGGCTCGGTCGAAAGCCGAGCACACCCAGTCGCTGCAGTATTCCACAGATCATAAGAAGACGGTAGAGTCGCTGGCGTGGCATCGAAGGCTGAGTTGTTCGAGGCGGTGGCCCGCACCGGGCGGGCGCTGGGGAGCGGGAAGCGGCTGGAGCTGCTCGACCTGCTGGCCCAGGCGGAGCGGTCCGTGCAAGAGCTCGCTGCGGTGGCGGACCTGAACGTGACCACGGCGTCGGCGCACCTGCAAGTACTGCGCGACGCCGGCCTGGCCGCCTCACGGCGGGAGGGGACGCGGGTCTTCTACCGGCTGGCGGGGCCCGAGGTCGCTGTCTTGGTGGCGGGCCTGTGCCGCCTGGCGGAGACCTACCGGCCCGAGGTGCAAGCGGTGCTCAGCTCCTACCTGGTGGCCGACGACATGCGGGTGCTGTCACGGGCAGAGCTGCTGGAGGCCGCAGCAGCTGGCGACGTCGTCGTGCTCGACGTGCGCCCCGCCGAGGAGTTCGCCGCCGGCCATCTACGGGGCGCGCGTTCGATCCCGTTGAACCAGCTCGTTGAGCGGTTGTCGGAGATCCCGGTCGACTCGGAGGTCGTCGCCTACTGTCGGGGCCGCTACTGCGTGCTGTCCCTGCAGGCGGTGCGAGCGTTACGAGCGAGCGGCCGGCGGGCGGCGCTAAGCGCTGAGGGCATCCTCGACTGGTTGGGCAGCGAGGTGCCCCTCGATACGCAGCGCCACCGTGGTGACACCGAAACCTGCCCTTAGCTCCTTCGAGAAGAGGAGGCATTGCCATGCCGGCAGCCACAGCCACAGGACAGCTGACCAGATTCTACGGGGAGATGACCTCGCTCGATCGGGTGCGACGGTCCTTGGAACGCGACGGCGTCGACGTCGAACACCTCCATGCCCACGATCTGTACAAGCGGGACCTGGACTGCCAGAACCTCGGCGGTTTCGGGATGCTGGAGGTGATCGCGACAGCCGTAACTGAGCGCGCCGTCCCCCAGCCGGGGGATCACGTGTTGGACGTCGGCTGTGGGATGGGCGGACCGGGCCGTTTCCTCGCCGACCGCTTCGGCTGCACGGTGACGGGGATCGACCTGCTGCCCTTGCGGGTCGAGAGCGCGGAAGATCTCACGAAGCGCACCGGGCTGGCCGAGCGCATCTCCTACCGGGTGGCGTCCGTCACCGATCTGCCGTTCGAGGATGGGGCGTTCGCGCAGGTGTGGATGCTCGACGTCGGCATCCACGTGCGCGACAAGGCGGCCATGTTCGCCGAGATCGCCCGCGTGCTCCGCCCCGGTGGGCTGTTCGTGATGCACGACCAGATGGGCCCGTTGGCCAAGGCGATGGCACCCGCGACCCGCCACGCCCCTTTCGTCGCGCCCTCGCTGCCCCAGCTGATCCGCTACGTGGAGGCCGCCGGCCTGCGCGTGGTGACATGGCAGGACAGCACCGCCCGGATCGTCGCCTACTTCCAGCAGATCAGGGCGCGTCTCGGCCCACCTGACGCGCAGCCGGACCACCAGGCTCCGTCGTGGCGGATGTGGATCAGGATCACCACCGACGCCTACCTCGCAACGCTGGACGAGCTGGGCGGGCGAACCGGCATCGTCCTCGCTGAGCGCCAACCCACCCGCTGAGCTGAAGGAGACACGCCGTGGGCTTCTACGCAGATCAGGTCCTACCCCGGCTCACCGACCTCGCCCTGCGTGGCAAGCCCATCGAGCAGCTGCGCCACCAGGCCGGTGCCGGCCTCGACGGTGAGGTCCTCGAGGTCGGGTTCGGCTCGGGCCGCAACGTCCCGCACTACCCGAGCGCCGTGCAGCGCGTCCGCGCCGTGGACCCCGCAACGGTGGGCCGAAAGCTCGCCGCCAAGCGGGTGGCGCGCAGCCCTGTACCTGTCGAGTACGTCGGCCTGAACGGCGAGGACCTGCCGCTTGAGGATGGGAGCGTCGACCATGTGCTCACCACGTGGACGCTGTGCACGATCCCCGACGTTGCCCGCGCCCTCGCCGAGATGCAGCGGGTACTGCGCCCCGGCGGTGCGCTGCACTTCGTCGAACACGGTCGAGCAGCCGACCCCGGTGTGGCCCGCTGGCAAGAGCGTCTCAACCCGCTGCAGCGCAAGGTGTTCGGCGGCTGCCACCTCGACCGGCGCATCGACGAGCTGATCCGGGTAGCGGGGCTCGACGTGTCCCAGCTCGAAAACCGCTACCTGAAGGGGCCCAAGCCCTTCGGGTACCTGTACGTCGGCGTCGCCACGAAGGGGTGAGGACCAGACGTTCCGCGTCCTACACGGACGGCGCGCTGGTGCTCACCACTGACGCTGGCAGCCACCGCGCGCTGAGACGACGGCGCCGGGCCTGGACGTCAGCTCGGCACTTCGAGGGGCCGGTCAGCTCGCGTCCAGGCGTTGAACCCGCCGTCGAGCTCGACGATGTCGGTGTAGCCCAGGGCCTCGAGGTCATCGACGGCGTCGGCGGACATGTTGCCCGATCGGCAATACACGCCCAGAGGTGTGCTGCGGTTGTTGGGGAGCTCGCTCGACGTGGCGATCCGATCGAAGGCGATGGTCAGGTCCGTCCCGGGGATGCTGCCCTCGTCCGGGGTGTGAACGTTGATCGTCACGACACCGGGCGCTTCGATGCGTTGAGCGAACGCGTCGGGGCCGACCAGCGTGGACGATCTCGCAGCGGTCGCGGCTGACGGCTGCTCGTCGCCATCAGAACCACAGCCCGCCCCGAGCAGCGACACGCCTACCAGTGCGGCGATGAGAAGGCCTGAAACACGTTGCACGGGCTTCAAGCTATTGGCTCAGCGCCGGTGATGGGATCCGCGCAGCGCATCGCCACACGAAGCGCCGGTGATCGCCGGCACGGATAATGCTCATCCCACAGCCTGCCGGCCGCCCGGAACGAGAACACGGTCGGTGCTCACCCCGCGAACACAGGGGGGGTGGCCCGTCGTCAGCGTTGTGGGTGTATGAGTTGTTCGAGGTGGGTGGCGATCTGTTCGATTGGTGGGTTGTTGGTGGCGATGTTCAGCACGAGGTTGTAGACGTCGTTGTTGTCGGCGCGGGAGATCTCGACGCCGTTGATTTCCAAGAAAACGGCGGTGGCCAGCCAGCCGAGTCGCTTGTTGCCGTCGATGAGTGCGTGGTTGTTCACGATGGACTGCAGCAGGGCCGCTGCCTTTGACCAAAGGTCGGGGTAGGCGTCTTGGCCGAAGAGCGTCGTTTGCGGTCGGGCAACGGCAGAGCCGAGCAGCCCGAGATCGCGAATGGGTGGAGGCTCCCCCAACAGCGCGGCGGCGAGCTCGACGACGTCGCCGAGGTCAAGGAACTCGACGGGGTCGATCATTCGCCGAGACGGCGCAGCGCGTCAGCGTGGAGGTCCATCACACGCCGGGCGGCTGCGCTGACTCGGTCGCGGTGTTCGCCGCGGGCCACGAACTCCCGTACCGCACGGCGGGCGGCCTCCTGCATCGAGATGCCTTCTGCCTCAGCGCGCTCCCGGAGCGCGGCTTGCTCGTTATCGGTAAGTCGGAGCGTCATAGCCACGCCCATACGGTATCACTTCGATACCCACTGCACGCTCGATAACACGAAGTCCACACCGCATCCGACCCGGTCCCGGTTGCACCCAGCGGTGATGCCGGTGTGGCGGAGCTGGTGCACGGCGATGGGTTCGACGCCGGTTCGGTCGAAGGCCGGGAACCAATGTCGGGAACCAATATCGGCGTTGCCAGTTGTTCGTGCGGACGGGCGCCTTGGTCTTGGGTGGCCCGACGTTGAGCTGGGGGCAGCGCAGGAGGTCGACATGTTGCGGCGATCGACGTCATCGGCTGTGGAGGTCAAGCATGAGTCCTCCACAAATATTGACAGCAGTACTCTCGATATGGGAGTGTTGCTTCCGCTATGGAATGCTCACCCGGAGGAGACATCGTGAAGCAGATGACCTGCAGCCAACTCGGAGGAACGTGTGAGTTCGCCCTTATCGGCGGGGACGCGAATGAGATCATTCACGCTCAGGACCGTCACCTTCGGGAGGCGGTTGCGGCCGGAAGAAGTGATCACGAGGAAGCGCTGCGCGATATGAAGGCTCGGTGGCGGCACCCGGTGTCGGGCATGAAGTGGTACCGCAAGGTTCAGCGCAACTTCGCCGGCCTGCCGAGCGATACCGTGAGCCACTGACATGGCTGAAGTCGACTGGCGTCAGGAAACGTTGGACAGGATCCGCGTGCTCATCGTAGAGACCGACGCGGACATCTCCGAGGAGGCGAAGTGGGCCAAGGCGTCGAATCCGGCCGGCGTCCCCACCTGGTCGCACGACGGCATCATCTGCACCGGTGAGATCTACAAGGACAAGGTAAAGGTCACGTTCATGCACGGAGCCTCGCTCGAGGACCCCGACCGCCTGTTCAACGCCAGCCTTGATGCGGGCACGAGGCGGGCGATGGACATCATCGAGGGTTCGACGCTTGACGAGCCGGCGTTCAGGGCCCTGATCCGAGCGGCCGTCGATCTCAACGTCGGCCGAGCAGCCACAAAGCGACGCACGTAGCTCGATCCTCGTCGATGGCAGACAAATCACGGACACCGCAGGCGCGAACACGGCTGGCGCGACGAGCGGTGCTCGACGCCGCCCGCAGCCTCTTCCTCGAGCGCGGGTACGGTGGGACGACCATCGAGGGGATCAGCAGCGCGTCCGAGATTCCGCAAGCCACGGTCTACCGGCTGTTCTCATCGAAGCAGGGCATTCTCAAGGCGCTCGTCGACACGTCCGTCGTCGGCGACGACGAGCCGGTTCCGGTCGCGGAGCGCAGTCACGTGCGCGAACTCCTAGACGGGACGCGCCCGGCGGACTCGCTCGCGCTGCTTGCGGCCATCAGCGTCGACATCAACACCAGGACCGCACCCATCTACCGCATCCTCGTCAGTGCGGCCAGCTCCGACACGGATGCCGCCACGATCCTCGACGAGTTGACCCGGCAACGCCAGGAAGGCCAGGGACGCGTGGCCACGGCGCTGGCGCGAGCGAAGAAGCTGCGCCCAGGGCTGCGCGCCCGAGACGCCGGCGACGTCATCCACGCCCTCGCCTCTCCGGAGCTCTACCAGCTGCTTGTCATCGACCGCGCATGGCCTGCGAAGCGGTACGAGCGATGGCTTGCGGAAACGCTCGCTGGCCAGCTGCTCCCATAGACCGCGGCGCTCGCACTCGAATCGAACGCAGCGACTGGCCGAGAGAATGTGCGCCAGTGATCGGTGTTCTGGAAGATCGGTCGGACCCGCGACGAGTCGGCCGGAAAGCGTCATTCGAGTGGTTGGCCAACGTGGACACCGAAGCGCTGTCCGCGAGTTTCGGCTCAGGTGAGTGCCACGAGGATCGTCACACCTCGACGGGGAACTGGTCGGTCAGCCCGGTGATCTCGAACAGTCGAGCGGTGGTGGGCTGCGGCGACCGAATGGTGATGGGCTGGGGATCGTCGAACTGCTGGCGGGCGCGGATGAGTGTGCGCAAACCTGACGAGTCGACGAAATCGACCTGGGACATGTCGATCACCAGCGAACGTGCTCCGGCGCTGACGAGATCATCGAAGACCGAGTCGAGCGTCGGTGAGGAATGGGCGTCGAGCTCGCCCTTCAACTTCATCTTGGCTACCTCGCCGTTGATCTCCCACTCAACGGTGATACCCGTGTCATCGACGTTGCTCATCGTTCGATCGCTCCATTCGACAATCCGGACAGCGGTTGCGCGCCGTGGTGGCCTAACCAGATTACGCAACCGGGGGGGAGTACCCGCGGGGCGCAATCCAACGTTCCGCGTTGCACGGGGATCAGCCGGGGGGCGGCCTGAACTGCAGCGCCAACACCAGAGCGTCGTCGCCAAGCCTGGTGCTGGCGTGTTCTCGCGCCGCGTCGAGGCAGACCCTCACGAGGCTGCTGGGATCGTGGGCCCAGCTCTGGGCCAGCTCGATGAGCCGCTGCTCGCCGAGTTCGGGTCCTCGCCCGCGCCGGGTCTCTATCACCCCGTCGGTGTAGATCACCAGCAGGTCGCCCGGCGCAAGTTGGTGCCGTGCCTCAGAGTAACCATTTGGATCCAGGCCCAGTAGTGCGCCGGTGCGGGCCCAGGTGTCCACTCGACCGTTCGCCAGGTGGAGTGGGGGACAATGCCCGGCGATCACGGCGCGAGCCAGGCCGCTGCGTCCTTCGATGGCGATGAGAACCCCCGTGGCGATGGTGTCCAGCTCGAGGGCCGTCCGATTGAGCTGGCACATGATGTCAATGGGCTCGACCTGATGGCGCCAGAGTGCCTCGATCTCCCGGCGAAACCGGTACGCGTGGAGCGCCGCGACATTTCCGTGACCGGCGAGGTCAAACAGCGCGATGAGGATGTGGTCGTCGTCGCTGAGTACCTGCAACGTGTCCCCGGCCAGTTCGCCCGTGGCGTTCTCGCGGTCGATCGCAACGAGCCACCCGGGCGGTGCCGGCGGGTTGGCGAACAATTCGTCGGCGATCGCCGCGATCACCGTGTCCTGCTCGACCGCGGCCTCCTCACGACGACGAGAGGCCCGGATCGCGGCGGAGGCATCTGCGCTGAGACGATCCAAATGGCTCGCAGGAATCATCACCACGATGCTCAGCAGCCCGACGTGTACCACCACGAGGATCGACTCGAGGAGGGCCTGATTGTCCACCGCGCGGCGAGCGAGGACCGCGAAGCCGGTGAACAACGTCGGGCCGAGGACCGCGCCGGCGAGAAGCCAGCGGCCGATCTTGCCACCGGGCCCCCCGCTGGTGAACTGCGCCACGATGCCCGTCCCGGGGTTGGCGACGAGCGACGCGACGCCGAGCGCGGTGATGCCGAGGGCGGTGTGCAACGCCATGCCGACGCTGCCCGCGAGGCTCAAACCCAGTTCCGCCCGGTCCACGCCCAGCAGGTAACCGCTCAACGCCGAGAACCCGACGGCCAGGGCCACCAGCGAAAGGGTCTGGGCGACGCGGGGCCAGGCCCGCATCGCCACCAGCACGATCCCAGCACCGAGGGTCATGAACGCCAGGCAGGTCTCAGCGGCCGGGCGGCCCCCGACCGGGGTCGTCGCGGCGACAAAGGGCGGTTGGGGCCAAAACGCCTCGAGCCAGGTCCGTCGGGCCCCCGCGAGGTGCAACACCAGTGACGCGGCGCCGATCGCAGCCATCAAGCCCGCAGCCGCGCCGCCGACGTATCGCATCCAACGCGGCGAGCACATCGCCAACCGCAAGCCGACACCCCCTGCGACGAATCCGAGCGCAGCGTTGGGGTACATCGGCGGCAGCGATGGCCCCAATCGGACGACGGCCGCGGCCCGTGCTGCGTAACCGACCAGGACGACGGCGCCAAGGACGGCGGTGGCAAGGCTGCCGGCGCGGGACACCGTGAGCAGCCGACGGGCGACGGACGCGAGTTGGGCGGGCCGATCGGGATCGAACTCGCGGCTCCCCGCCGACGTGTTTGTCGACTCGAGGCTGTCCATGATGCCAGCAGACTAACGCTGGCCTCGTGTGGGCCAGCCGCTGGCGCTCGGCATGCGGTTACCCAACTACGAGGATTGCGAGATCGGTTTCAACATTGACCAGACGGGTACATGTCAACAGCTCTTGGGTGGAGGACCCGACGCCCGGCTCCCACACCAGTCGTGACAGAAACCCTACCCAACTAACCCATCGGCGGAGATCTGAGCAACTCAAACCACACACACTTGGCGGCCGCCGCAACCTCGGACGCGTAGCCCCATCGGTCACTGAGGACTTCCAGGAGCATGAGCCCGCGACCATCGGGACTGGCGGCGTCGGGCAGGCGCCGGATGGGGGGCTCGGCGTTCCGATCGGTGACGCTGACGACCAGACGGCGCGGCTCGATCTCGACTTCCGTTCGGGCCACCCCGCCGCCATGCACGATGGCGTTGGTCACGACCTCGGACAAGGCGAGACATGCCGCGTCGACCAACTCGGCAGGCCAACCGGCTTCGCGCATGAGCGAATACAATGCATGTCGAGCCCTCGCGGGGCTCTTCTTGTCATCTCCGACTTCCAGCTGCTCGCTCGTGTTCGCGGCTATACCCACATTGACCGCGGCGCACACGTCTGACTCAGCCGATGGTCATCGACGCCGGCGTCCCACGCTCGCGTCGGATCCTCGTCGGGGTGGAGGTCGACGGCCTCAGCCGGCCTGGCATGGTCATCTGATCAGGTCTGACTAGATGGGAACGGTGCGTTGAACGTCAGCTCGGATCATGGGCAGCGGACGTGGGATGCCTTACCGTCCGACCATGACAACTGTTGAGATCCAGCCATCATCGCTGTCGGAGGCGGTCGCCATGGTCGAGCCGGTCATCCGTCGCCACGCCGCCAGCGCCGAGGAGAAGCGGGTGATGGCACCGGAGATCATGGACACCCTCATCTCCGCCGGTCTGCTGCGCATGTGGGTGCCGCGTGCTTACGGTGGTCTCGAAGCGGACCCCAACGAATCACTTGACGTCATGGAGCAACTCGCCCGCGTCGACGCCGCCTCTGGATGGGTGGTGAGCAACTGCGTCTTCATCACGACGATTGCGCAGTTCCTGCCCGAAGCGGTGTGCGCCAGCATCGTCGCAGACCCAGGTGTGGTGGCCTGTGGCACGTTCGTCCCGCCGGGCACCGGCGCGGGCCACCGCGGACGGCTACATCGTCAACGGGAATTGGTCCTTTGGGAGCGCGACCCAATACGCGACCAGCATCGTCACCTTGGTCCTGCTGGTTGACGATGCTGGCGAGCTCGTGCTGCAGGAAGGCAACCCGGTCAGCATCGTGGCCTACTTCTCCCGCCAGGACGTCCAGTTCCGGGACACCTGGCACACACTTGGACTGCGGGCCACGGGGAGCGTCAACTTTGTGGCCACGGACCTTTTCGTGCCACAGGATCACACCTATCTACTGGGGCCGTGGGAGACCAAGGAGGGGCCGTTCTCAGGGCCGCTGTACCGACTTGGGGTCATCATGGACGCGGTGCGCATCGCCAAGGTCGGCGTGGGCATCGCGCAGGGAGCGGTGGACGACTTCGTCGAGCTCGCCACCACCAAGACCCCCGCCTACACGACCTCATTCACCGCTGACCGGGCCACCGTTCAAGAGCGCGTCGCTCGGGCCCAGGCGTTGGTGCAGGCCGGGCGGGCCAGCATTCGCATGACGGTGGCGGATGGCTGGGCCGCGGTGCAGGACGGCAGTCGAATCACCGGCGAGCGGTGCATACCAATGGGTCTGGCCGCATCGTTCGCGCTCGACGCGGCAGCGCAAGCCGTCGATCTGCTCTACCAGTCGGGCGGGACGACGGCGTTCCGGGACGAGTCATCGCTGCAACGGCGGTTCCGTGACATTCAGACCCTGCGACAGAACGCGATCGCATCCTGGAGCCGCTACGAATCGCTGGGCAAGATGTTGCTCGGACGCCCAAGCGACTGGCCGTTCCACCAGCTCTAACCAGGCTCCGCGGGGGTTCGGCTCAACGTTCGGCCGGGTCCAGGGCGGACTGGCGAATCAGGGCCGCGCGGTCGGTGGGCGGGTAGATGATCTCTGTGTTTATCATTCTTTTCCGCTGTTTGGCCTCCTCGCCGGTGAGTTGCACCTGCCGGTCCCATCCGGTCGTGAACACCGCACCGGAGCGACCGAGATCGAGGCAGGTGACATAACGTTCCTGTGTGTAGGCCACCAGTGGTGCGCCGTGAAGGTCCCGCGCCGCGTTGTCGCCAGCGACCCGGCCCAACTGCAGGGCGTGCTGGCAGGACTGAAGCGCCATGTGCCCGGTGCCGGTATCAGCCGCCGCGGCGTCACCCGCCACGAAGATGTGAGGCGCCGCGGGGGCCCGCAGATGGGCATCGACGAGGACCCGTCCCTGTTGGTCGTGCACTCCGGGCACCGACGCCACGAAGGGGGCCGCCCGCAAGCCGGTGCAGAGCACAACCGCGCCCACCTTGAGCGTCTCACCGTTGGAAAAGGCGATGCGGTCGGGCGCCAACTCGGCGACCGCCGTGCCCAGCCGCAGCTCGACGCCGGCGGCGGCCAGGGCCGTCTCGATCACCGGTCGGGGGCCGGGTCCGAGATCGGGGCCCACCTCAGCGGTGCGGTCCACCAGCACGATCCTCAGGTCCTGCGCTGTTGCCCGGCCGGCGGCGGATCCTGCGGTGACCCCGACCATGGGTCCGGCGGCCGCCGTGGCCAACCCGACCGGGTGCCGGTGCGCCGCCACCCGGTCGCGCAGTTCCAGCGCCAGTTCGATGCCGGTGAAGCCGGCGCCGACCACCACCACACTGGCCGGGTGCTTGCCGGTGGCGATGTCGGCGAGGCGCCGATCGAAGGCCATCGCCTCCGTCCTGGTGTCCACGGCGAAGGCGGTTGCGGCACCGGGCACCGGCGGCCGGATCATGACACTTCCGGTGGCGACCACCAAACGGTCCGCGGAGACGTGCTCGCCGGTAGACAATGCTACATCGATCACTTCACCGTCGTTGAAGAGTGTGAGACCGGTCGCCGCGCCCGCGAGGTAGCGCACGTCCAGTGCCGCCAGCGGGACCTGCAGATCCACCGCCAGCTGGGCCGGCTTGGCTTCGTACAACCGTGGTCGCATGACCAGCAGCGGCTCGGGCGCGATGAGCGTGATCCGCAACGACGGGTCCCGCATCGACTCATCGACCCGTCGGGCCGCGGCCGCCGCCCACAGCCCGGCGAACCCTCCTCCGATGATGACCAGTTCGGACATGACGTGCTCCTCGTTCGATGCGGTCTTCGGGCCGGTCGATCAGCCGGTGGCGGGGGTGTCGGCGGTGGTGCCGGACGCGTACAGCGCGTCGATGGTGGCGGCATCGAGGCCGATCTCGGTCAGGATCTCCCGGTTGTGCTCGGCGAACAGCGGTGCCGGGCGGGCCAGCTGGGCCGGGGTCCGGCTGAACCGCCACGGCCAGGTCATGGTGGGATAGACCCCCACCACCGGATGGCAGATCGGTTGGTAGACACCGCGGGCGTGGAGATGAGGGTCTGGCAGGATCTGCCAGTTCGCCAGGATCGGGGCCGCCGAGACCCCGCGACGCTGCAACGCCCATGCCACCTCGTATTGCTCCAGACCATTGGTCCATTGGCTGATGGCGACGTCGAGCTCGTCATGGCGTTGTTGACGGCCGGGAAGCGTGGACAGCTCGGGGTCGGCGGCCAGATCGGTACGGCCCAAAGCATCGGCCAGCGCCAACCAGTCGGCATCGTTCTGCACGCTGAGGGCCACCCAATGATCCGAACCGGCGCATCGATAGGCGCCCTGTGGTGCGAAGCGTTGGTCGCGATTGCCGGCGGGCCCACCCACGATGCCAAGCGCCTGGTACTGCACCAGGGCCTCGGCACAGAACGCGGCCCCGCACTCGTTGAGTGACATATCGATCCACTGTCCCTCACCGCTGCGGCGCCGATGGGCCAACGCCCCCATCACCGCGGTGGCGGCGTGAATGCCGCTGACCGGATCGGCGTAGTACAACGTGGTTCGCGACAGTTGCCCGTCGGGATAGCCGGTGATGGACGTGAGGCTGGAGGTGGTCTCGATGTTGGCGCCATACGCCACCCAGTCGCGGCGAGGCCCGCTGGCGCCGTAGCCGGACATGGACACCATGATGAGTCGGGGGTTGATGTCTTTCAGTACGGCCCAGTCCAGCCCCAGGTTGGGCATGACCCGAGCCGACTGGTTCTCGATCAGCACATCGGCGGTGCGGATCAACTGGAGGAACGTCTCCTTGCCGTCGGGTGTGGAGAGATCGATGCACACGTCACGTTTGTTGCGGTTGATCTCGTTGAAGTACATGGCGCGGTGTTCGGGTTGACGTTGCATGTCCTGGGTCGGGCCCACCCAGAACAGCACCCGGGTGGCGGGCCGGGTGGACCATTCGACCTTCACCACATCGGCCCCGAGATCGCCCAGGAACCGTCCCGCCACCGGTCCGGCCCAGTTGTTGGTCACCTCCACCACCCGCAAACCCTCCAGCGGCGCCCCGCTACGGGGTGCTGCGCTCGGGCGGGCCGGGAGCTGCCGGCGGCGGCCGCTGAGCTCGGCGGCGATGGACTCGCTGTGTTGTCCCAGCGACGGGGCGGGACCGCGACGCATGGAGGAACTGGCCGACAGCTGGTAGGGCTGGCCGGGGAACGCCGGGCCGTCATCGGTGTCTCGTTCCCACCACGAGCGGGCAGCCAGTTGTGGGTCCTCGGCCACACCCCTGGCGTCGAGCACCGGGGTGACCGCCACCCGCAACGCCTGGGCCAAAGCCACGATCTCCTCCACGGTGTGGTGCTTGGCCCACTCGGTGGCGGCGTCGAAGATGCGCGGCACGTTGGCCATCCACGTCGGTATGTCCGCCGTGAGGTTCTCATCGCCCAGATCGGGCCGATCGATGAGCACGAACAGCTCGTCGTTGGGGGCGATGCGCATGAAGTACACCCAACCGTCCTTCGCCCGGATCAGATCCGGCGGCACCCGGGGGAGTAGCTGCCCGCAGGCGGCCCACGATGTGACCAGCCAGGCGTGGGCGGTGAGCACCGACTCCAGCGAGCTCACCTCGATGTGTTGGCCGAGCCCGCTGCGGTGGCGTTCGTACAGGGCGACCATGACCGCGTAGGCCGCGTGCACCCCGGCGTGGAACTCGGCCTGGCTGCCCGGCAGCCAGAGCGGTTCACGATCCGGGGCGCCGGTGAAGTAGTGGTAGCCGCCCATGGCCCAGGTGGCGATGTCGCTACCACGCCAACGGGCGTAGGGCCCGCTGCGCCCGAACGGGGAAAGGTCCACTTCGATGAGGCGTTCGGGCCCGGAGGAGGGTGCCAGCGCCTGCCACGGTGAGCTGCCGTCCACCAGGTGCCACGTCGCAGGACCACAGCAGATCGGCCAGGCGGTCCCTGGCGATGCGGGCGTCGGAGTCGGGAACGATGGACAACTTGGCGCCGGAAAGGTGTTGAAACAACACGCCGTCCTCGCTGTCGCGGGCCGGGGGACGGGCGCGCAGTGGGGACCCGGTCGGCGGTTCCACCAGCACCACTCGGGCGCCGAGGTCGGCCAGCAGTTTGCCGGCGTAGGCCCCGCTGACATTGGCTGTCAGATCCACGACGAGAACATCGGCCAAAGCAGCGTCGGTCACCGCGGGGACCCTAATCCGGGTCAGCGCAGGGTGAGCTCGCCTTGGCCGTGGGGCACCGCTACGCCGTTCGGGAGCTCGACCCACAAGACGAAGGAGTATGTCGTCAGAGGCGTCGGGAGGGGCAGGCGGATCTCGGTTGCCGATCGTGGCACCGACGCCCGCACGGTGGGCCCGGTATCGTAGGGCACAACCTGGAGCGTGAAGCCATCGCCGGGGTGCGAGGCCTCAAGCGGTGCAATCGGCACGACGATGGCGTCGGGCTCCTGTCGGGCGTGGATGAGTCCGTTCGGCACAGGCGGCGCGCCCATGCCGTACGCGGAGCGCTGCGGTTTCGCGTGGCACGTCGGGGGGGGGTTTGGCCGGGTGGCGTCATGTCGACCAGGCTGGTTTCCCCGCTGCCCACGTGCATGACCGCCAGCCGGTCTCCGCTCAGCACGGCCTGGTCTGCAAAGGCGGAGAGCAGGGCCGCTTCGCCGACCGTGGCCCCGGTAAACGGCTCAAACCTTGCAGTCAGGCCGGACTGGCGGTCCCAGCGAAAGAGCTGGCGGGCGTCCGCGGTCCAGTCGCCGGGTACGCAGTTCGGTACCTGGGCCAGCACCTGCAGTTGGCCGTTCAGGATCTTCGCAGCCTGAGGTGTCCCACCGGCTGCCAGTGGCGTTGGCGCGCAGGACGTGAAACCGTGCCTCAGCACATGTTGATCTGTTGCGCAGGCAGGTGTCCGCTGGTCTGCGTGGCCCGGGGCGCTTTTGAGTCCGCCTGGGCCAAGGGGCGGTTTCCGGACAAGATCGGGGCTTGCAATGCCGAGATTGTCGACGGAGAGCGGCGCCATGGTCACCAGTCGTCGAGATTTCGCCACATGCCAACAGGTATGTTGTCCGGAAACCGCCCCTTGGGAATCATGTTGATGCATTTCATCGCCTTTTGTGTCCGAATGGCAGGCTAGGAGGACTAGCTAGCTAGCTATTCGTCGAACACCCCGATCACGTCAATGACGACGTGGGTCCCGCCGTCACCGTTGAGAAAGGCGATCTCTCCACTCGAACCGACCGGGGCCAGCACCATATTGGCCGCGGTTCAAGGCGCGGCAACCACGGTCGGCTACGGTCCGGACATGGCAGTCGCAGACCTGGCAGACATCCTGGCCCACGCAGATCGGCGTACCCTGGCGGCGGTGGTCACCCACCTCGCCGGTGACCCCAACGCCATCGCTGACCTACGGGACCGGGCCCACATCGAAGCCAAGGCCACCGAGGTGCTGCCGCCGTACCTCAACGGGGAAAGGGCGCCCCAACCGCCCACCGACGAGGTGCTGCAGGCGGCCATGAACCTGGCGGTGGGGGCCGAGGTGCCCGCCACCTACCGCGAGTACGTGCGGGAGCAGACCGGCATCGGCCCGATCCCACACGTGCCGCCGCTCAACGCCCCCGACGGCTATCACGTGCTCATCATCGGCGCCGGGGTCACCGGGGTGCTGGCCGCCCGCACGCTGGACGGGTTGGGCCTGCACAGCTACACCATCGTTGACAAGAACCCCGAGGCCGGCGGCACCTGGTGGGTCAACCAGTATCCCGGCTGCCGGGTGGACACCCCGAGTCTGCTGTATTCCTACACGTTTGATCAGGACCCGGGCTGGCCGGAACACTTCAGTCGCCAACCCGAGCTGCTGAAGTACGTCAAACGCACCGCCGAACAGGCCAACATCGGTGACCGCATGCGTTGCAGCACCGAGGTGGCCGCGATGCAGTGGGACCAAGACCGTACCCAGTGGCATGTTGAGTTGGTCGGGGCGAACGGGGAACGCTCTACCATGTGGGCTGATGCGGTGATCGCCGCCCTGGGCATTCTCCGGGTGGCGAAATACCCGCAGATCCCCGGTTTGGAGAGCTTCGCCGGACCGGCCATGCACTCCACCGCCTGGGACAAGAGCGTGGATCTGACCGGCAAGCGGGTGGGGCTCATCGGCACCGGGGCCAGCGCCAACCAGATCCTGCCCTCCATCGCCCCCATCGCCGGTGAGGTGGTGGTGTTCCAGCGCACGGCCCATTGGATGATGAGCCACCCCAAGTACGGCAAGGCGCTAGAGGGCATCGAGCGGGAGCTGTTCGAGGCCATCCCCACTTATCGGGAGTGGAATCGCTTCAGCGAGGGCTGGAAGTTCGGTGATGGCGTCACCGACGCGGTGAAGATCGATCCCCGTTGGCACAGCGAGGACGGCCGCTCCATCAGCGCGGCCAACGACAAACTGCGGGCCGTGCTCACCGAGTACATCCTTTCCCAAGTGGAGGATCGTCCGGACCTGGCCGACAAGGTGATGCCCAACTTTCCGCCCTACGCCAAACGCCTGCTGGTGGACAATGGCTGGTTCCAGGCGTTGAAACGGGAGAACGTACGTCTGGAGACCGCTCCCATCCAGGAGATCACTCCCGATGGGGTCACCACCGCCGCTGGCCACGAGCAGCTCGATGTGTTGGCGTTGGCGACCGGGTTCAAGGCAGATACCGTGCTGTGGCCCATGCAGGTCACCGGCGTGGGCGGGGTTGATGTCACCGCCAAGTTGGAGGAGAACCCCGAGGCCTATCTGGGCATCTCGGTGGAGGGTTGCCCCAACCTGTTCCTGACCCCCGGCCCGAACGGGGTGCTGGGCCACGCCGGCAGCGGGGTGCTGTTCGCCGAATGCCACGTGCGTTACATCATGGAGTGCCTGCGGGCCATGTTCGAGTCCGGCAAGCGCACCATGACCGTCAAGCCGGAGGCGTTGCGGACCTACACCGAGGAGATCTGCGCCGAGCTGCCCAGCTTCGTGCAGAGCATCGAGTCGGTGGACAACTGGTATCGCGGCGGTCGTGATCGGGTAACGACCATCGCCCCCAAGACCGTGCTGCAGTTCTGGAGTGATACCCGCCGCCCCAAGCCCGAGGCCTACGACTTCGCCTGAGGTCGGTCGCGGTAGCGGTCGCGGTCGGGTTGGTCCGGCGGTCCGGCCAAGATGGGCCCATGACGGTCATCAAGATCAATGCCATCACCGTGCCCGCCGACTCCGGCGACGAGTTGGCCAAGCGCTTCGCCGCCCGCGCCGGGGCGGTGGACGGCCAGGACGGGTTCGAGGGCTTCGAGCTGCTGCGCCCCACCGACGACCGCACCACCTGGCTGGTGGTCACCCGCTGGCGGGACCAGGACGCTTTCGTGGCCTGGACGGCGTCACGGTCCTTCGCCCACGGTCATGAGGGGGCCAGCGCCCCGGCTGCGCACGGCGGACCGATCAGCACCTCCTCCGAACTGTGGAGCTATGAGGTGGCCGGCGGTTCGCCAGGTGGGTCCGCCTCGGTGTGACGGTGGTGGGGCATAGCGGCCGGCCCGAGCGAGAGCAAGGGAGATCCGGGACTAATATCTCGGACCGCGAACCTACCATCTCTATTTGCGATATCGTGACGGGGGTCACAACAGGTAGGGGCTCGCCCGCCTTTCGGTGGGCGGCCCGGATGGGAGAGGTGCGCATGCGCACGCAAAGGAAGTTGACCGCCGTGCTCTTTGCGGCAGCCTTGGTCATGGCGTCCTGTGGGGGTGATGACGGCTCCGGAGAGGGCACCGAGGCCGGAGGGACGCTCGACACCGGCGTCAGGGATGCGGTGGGCGAACAGTTGGATTCCTCGACCTCCATCGATGAGACCGCGACCACCCTGAAAGAGCCCACCAGCTGGGCCGAATGGGAGGCCCAGGGGAAGGTCCAGCGTGAAGCCATCATCAAGCGCATCAAAGACAACAAGTGGGGGGTCGACGCCGGGAACATATTGCACGGTCCGGAGGGATGGACCGTTGATCTGAACAAATGTCCAACCGGGTGGAGCCAGACCGAAGGCCTCACTGATACCTCCATCAAGATCGGCCATACCTTCCCGTATTCAGGGACCCTGGCTGAGTACGGCAACATCGGCCGGGCCATGAACAACTACTTCCGCTACGTGGGCGGCATCACGGACTCCAAGGGCAAGACCCGCACCATCAACTTCATCGAGAAGGACGACGGGTACGACCCTGCCCGCACCATCCCGCTGGTGGACGAACTGCTCGACTCGGAGAAGGTGTTCGGCCTCACCACTGGTGGCTCTCCCTCGGTGATGAAGACCTACGACAAGGTTAACGCCCGCTGCGTGCCCCAAGTCATCGCCATCACCGGCCACCCGGCTTGGGGTGACCCCGTCAGCCACCCGTGGACCGCGGGCTATCAGTTGGCATACAACACCGAGGCCATCTTGTGGGGCAGCTACATCGAGCGGACCCTGCCAAAGGGCGCCACGGTGGTCGCTCTGGTGATGAACAACGACTTCGGCAAGGCGTACCAGCTTGGTTTCGAAGCGTTTCTCAAGCAGTCCAAACACGAGATCAAGTTCGAGTTCGAGCTCATCGAACCGACCGCACCCACGGTCACCAACGAGATGACAACGCTCGCAGCGAAGAACCCTGATGTCTTCATCGCCATGACGGCCGGTACCTCCTGCACGCAGGCGATTACCGAATCAGCGCAGAATGGCCTGCAGGAGAGCGCCAAGCAACTCTGGATGCCCTCGGTGTGCAAGGGCAACAACTTCCTCGGGAAGGAGAAGGTCGGTGGCGACGGGTCTGCCAGCGACACTTGGCTGGTGATCGGCGGTGGAGTCATCGACTTCAACGATCCCACCAAGCAGTCGCTCCCGCAGATCCAGTTCGCCATCGAGCAACTGAAGAAGGACAATTACGACGTTAAGGTGTCCAGCCAGTTCGGCAACGGCTATGTGTTCGGCTACCCCTTTGTCGAGTATTTCCGGGTGGCGTCCGCCCTTGACGGTGGTCTGACCAGAGCGAACCTGATGCTGGCCATCCGTTCGATGGACTTCACCTCTCCGTTCATGCTGCCCGGCATCAGGCTCAACATGAACGGCGCCAAGGATGCCTACATGGTGGAGGGTTCCGAGATCGGCAAGTACAGCACCGCTAAGCAGTCCTTCGAACAGATCGCGGCGCCGGTGGATCTGTCCGGAAAATCGTCCAACTGTGCGTGGGATCAGTCCATCGCCAACTGCAAGACCTGACCCGGGTCTGATCTGCTGGTGCGCGGACGCCGACCCCTGCTTGTTGAGGGGTACGGCGTCCGTTCACGGCAACGACGACACGAAGTCCCGCAGTTCCGACACCAGGTGATCCTGGAAATCCCGGGCGCTGTGAATCATGTGATCGGCACCGTCGAAGGCGATGACCGTGGCTTTGGGGTTGTAGGTCAGAAACCGCTCACGATCCTCGGGACGAAACGCTGCGCCCAGCGCCGGGTCTGACTGCAACACCACGACGGGGCACGACAGCGTGACGTCGGGCTGGACGTCACCCAACAGCGACCCGTTCAGCGCAGCGTCGACCATGGCCATGTCCCAGCGGGCCCAGGACCGGCCGGCGGCTTCGATGGCCCCTGCGGTCCAGACCTCCCGGGTCAAGCGGCCATCGGGTGCCGGCAGTGCGGCGATGAGCTCGGCATAGGCACCCGCTGACGCCCCGCCGATCTGCATGGCGCCGATCTCCCGGCGGACCCACCGGAACAGATCGGGGAATGGGGTCGACTCGAACGCCGCCTGGTCGCCCAGGTACAGCGGCGGATCCTCCAGCAGGACGCCGCGCACCAGTGGATGGCCGGAGCGGGCCACCTCGAAGGCGGTGACGGCGCCGAGTGAGTGGCCCACCAGCACCGCCGGTTCACCCACGGCGTTGAGCACCGTGATGGCATCTGCCGCAAGGTTGGTGATGGTGTAGGTCCCCGACGCCCGATCGGCATCACCCTGTCCCCGCATGTCCATGGTCACGCAGCGATAGCCCGGCACGAGCGCGGCGACGACTTCTTCCCATGTCTCACGGGCGTCACCAGCACCGTTGAGAAACAACAAGACCGGTCCCGATCCCACCGCCCCGTACTCGAGCCCCACGCCCTTGTTGCTGATCTTCACCATGGCAGGGAACGTAGTCCACGGCGGAAACCGCCCCTGGCCACCATCTGGTTACCACCTGGCCAGCACTCGCGATGCCGCGCTCTCAAGTGCGGCGTCTCCATGCCGATAGGTATGTCATGGCAATCCGTGACAAGATCCGTGACCAGGCCTCGGCTCATCTCGAGCCCGGCGAGCAGATTCAGGCCGTCTTCGCCGGTCAGACCCACTCCCAGTACCTGCTGGTCCTGGGCGGACTTCTCTTCCTCCTGCTCAACAGCTACCGCTGCGTGGTGGTCACCGACCGCCGGGTAGCGGTGTTCGACGCTGGCAAGATGGGCATGAGCAAGCCCCGCCAGCTCATCGCCTCGCTTCCCCGTACCACTGACCTCGGCGCGCCCAGCGGCTTGTGGCACGTGGTGGAGCTCAATGGCGAGCGCCTGCGGGTGCACAAGCGCTTCCACAAGGATGTGGCCGGCGTGCAGGCCGCGCTGGCCGCTGCCGCCTGATCTGGCCCGTTCCCAACCCGGCGGACAGGCCTGGGGGTCGATGGTCCTAGCACCATCGAGCACGTGCGCGCCGAGCTGGCAGCGGCAACAATAGGAGCGTGCCCGTCACCCCTGACCCCGTGGCGCGTTCCCTCGGCTCTCATCTTGGTGTGGCAGATCCCCCGGTGCACCCGATGACGGAGGCCGGTTTCGGGATCGCTGGGGCCGGGGGAGTCCTGCCCGTTGCAGCGGAGGTGCCGGCTGGCATCAGTCCCGATCGGGAGTTGTTCGTGCTGGTGGCACCACCTCCGCCGCGGTCCGAGGCGGTGACCATCCGCCAAATGCTGCGCGACCCCGCCAAGAGCGCTTCGCCCCGAGCTGGTCGGGTCCAGCGCCATCGCGGCCTGTGGTGGGATCTCGGCAACGTGGGTCTGGTCGGCGTGGTCCTCATCGCTGGTCTGCTGGCCATCCAGGGCATCCTGTTCCCGGCCCGACCCGGGAGCATCGCCCGCTCGTTGTGGGTGCCGGAGCCCGATACCGCTGGGCGTGTGTCCGCGCTGTCGCTCGCGCTTGAGCCCACCCCACCGCTGCGAGACCTTGCCATCTCGTCCGCGACCACAGCTGGGACCACGACTGCGACCACAGCTGGGACCACGACGGCGACCACGACCGCCGGTGCGCGGTCGGGTCCGCAGCAGGAGAGCGCCAACGGGCCGCCACGAGGGACCGCACCACCAGCGTCGCGCAGCGGCTCGGAGACCTCTGGCCGGCCGGGTCCCGACGGGAGCTCGGCAGGATCCACGTCCTCGGGGCCCTCGGAAGGCGCCACCAGCAGCAGCGTCGAGGTCAGTACCACGGTTGAGGAACCCGGCGGCGGCAGCAGCGATGGCGGCGGTGGTAGCGGTGGCGGGAACTCGGGCCCCGGGTCAGCCTCATCGGGGGACACCGACACCGGGTCCACCACGGTGAACGACGAGACCACGGTGCCGACCGCCCCCGACACCAGCACCGACACCACCGATGTCGGACCGGCAGGTGGCAACGGTTCGGGATCTGGTCGAGGCTCGTCTGGGTCTGGGTCCGGGTCCGGGTCAGGGTCTGGGTCTGGGTCGGGCTCATCGGGGTCCGGCTCATCGGGGTCCGGCTCGGGTTAGCGCCCTGACGGACCGAATCGACGCCGAAGTGGAGCTTTGGCGTAGCACCAAGGTGCACTGGCGGCTCGCGCCAGACACGGCGGATGCTGGGCCCAGCCCCGGCAACCTGCCGCGAGCCGTTCTGCGGAGGCACGATTGGCCCGTTATCTGTTCTCCTCCCACGACGGTTTCGGACTGGGGCATCTACGACGCAACCTGAGCGTGGCTGAGGCGCTCGTGCAGGCGGACCCTGACGCGGAGGTGATGGTCGCCACCGGCGTGGGGGCCCGTCCCGCGTGGGGCGAAACATCGCGGGTGCGGCAAGTAGCCATGGCGCCACTGCTGAAGGACGGCGACGGCGCCTACCGCAATCCGGGCATGTCTTTCGAAGCTGCGCTGACGGACCGGTCGGTTCGCTTCGACGCCGCGGTGCGCGACTTCCGCCCCGACGTGGTGGTGGTCGATCGCCACCCCTACGGCACCGCGGGTGAGCTGCGCCCGGGGTTGGCCCGGGCCCGTCGCGGTGGCGCCACCCTGGTGCTGGGCCTGCGGGACATCCTCGACGAGCCGACCGCGGTGGCCGCGGAGCTGGGTGGCAGCGGCTGGGACGGTGTGTCCGACGACTTCGATCTGGCACTCGTCTACGGGGACCCCCGGCTGTGTGATCACGACCGGGAATATGGGCTGGGCAGCTGCCTGCCGTTGCATTACGTGGGCTTCGTGGCCTCCCAGGTACCCCGTCAGCGGGTCGATCCCTGGCTGCTGGTGGTGGCTGCGGGCGGCGGCGGCGACGGTGATGCCGTGTACCGCCTCGGATTGCGGGCGCTGCAGGTGGCCGAGGGGTGGCGGGCCATCATGGTGGCCGGTCCCTATGCCGCCAACCCGCCGGATGACCTGCCGGCCGCGCTGGCAGACCGGGTCGAGTTGCGGACCAACGTGGCCAGCTGCCCGGAACTGCTCTCCCGTGCGGGTGCCGTGGTCCAGATGGCCGGTTACAACTCCACGTTCGAGGCGTTGGCGGCAGGTCTCCGGCCGATTCTGGTGCCACGGCGCAATCCCCGCCGGGAACAGGCCATTCGGGCGTGCCGGCTGGCGGCGTTCGGTCTGGCGGACGTGGTGGACGAGGCGGCCCATCCCGACGAGGTGGCATGGTTGCTCAGCCGCTCGCGCCATCTGGCCGAGGGGGAACTCCAGCGCAGCGGGCTCCGCCTTGACGGTGCGTCGGTCGCCGCCACCATGCTGCGCGGTCTGGTCCGCCGTCACGCCCGGAGCGTCGCATGAAGGCTGGCTCACCAGGCATCCCGGCACGGTCCGTCCCCACAACAGCCGTCCCCGCGCCAGACCATCCGGTACGGAGCGTATTGTGGCGGTTCGCGCTGCCCTATCGGCGGGCGTTGATCGCGGGGCTGTGCCTCGCCGTGCTCGAGGTGGGGTTGCACCTGGCCATGCCGTGGCCGCTCAAGTTGGTGGTGGACGGCGTCGTGCGAGATGGCGGGGGCACCACGTTGTTGGCCCTCGCGGTGGCACTGCACGTGATCGTGGCGTCCACCTCGGCCTTGGTGAACTACTGGTCAACCCGACTGCTGGCTTCCTCGGGCCTGTACGTGGCCGATGACCTTCGAGCGGCCACCTTCGCCCACCTCCAACGACAGTCCCTGCGCTATCACGGCCACAACCGCATCGGGGACCTGTCCGCCCGGATCACGTCTGATGTCGAGCGGGCCCAGGACATGTTGGTGCAAACCCTGGCCACCGCCATACCGAACGGTTTGTTGGTGGTGGGCATGTTCGCGGTGATGTTCGTGCTGGACGTGCGCTTCACGCTGTTGGCGTTGGCCCTGGCCCCGCTGCTGGCAATTCTGGTCCATCGATCAACGGTGAAAATGAAAGCCGCCGCCCGCCGGGCCCGCAAGGCCGATAGCGAACTGGCCGCCGCCGCCACCGAGAACCTGGCGGTGGTGTCCCTGGTGCAAGCCTTCACCATGGAACACCGTCAGCACCGCCTGTTCCGGGCGCTGAGTCGGGACAGTTTGGGGGCCGGACTGGAAGCGGCGCGCCTGCAGGCCCGATTCAGCCCGCTGGTGGAAACGTCAAGTGCCTTGTCGGTGGCCGCGGTGCTTTGGTTCGGCGCCCGGGGGGTGCAGAGTGGTCGCCTCACGCTGGGGGCAATGCTGGTGTTCCTCTCCTATCTGGGGTCTCTCTACAAACCGCTGAAGCAACTCTCCAAGTTGTCTTCGGTGTGGTCAAAGGGTCTGGCAGCGACGGAGCGGGTGGCGGGCGTGTTGGTCACCGAGCCGGAGGTGGCGGATCTGCCGGGCGCGGTTCGGGCTCCCCGATTGCGCGGTGCGGTGCGCTTTGAACAGGTGGGCTTCGATTACGGCCGGGGCCCGGTCCTGCACGACGTGAGCTTTGACGCCGATCCCGGCGAATGCGTGGCGTTGGTGGGCCCCACCGGCGCCGGTAAATCCACCATCGCCATGCTGCTTCCCCGCCTGGCCGATGTGACCAGCGGCGCGATCACCATTGACGGCACCGATGTGCGCCGTTGGACGCTGCCGTCGTTGCGGGGCCAGGTCTCCATGGTCCTGCAGGACTGCGTGCTGTTGAGGGGCACCGTCCGGGAGAACATTGAGGTGGGCCTGCCCGGAGCCCCGGCGGACGCGGTGGATCGGGCCGTCCGTCTGGCACTCGTCGACGAGTTCGCCGATCGCCTTCCACAGGGTCTTTACACCATGGTGGGCGAACGCGGGGCAGACCTCTCCGGTGGTCAACGGCAACGCATCGCCATCGCCCGGGCCATCCTGCGGGATGCGCCGCTGCTCATCCTGGACGAGCCCACCAGCGCCCTCGATGCGGGATCCGAAGAGTTGCTGATGGCGGCGCTGGACAATCTGCCCCAGGGCCGCACCACATTCGTGATCGCCCATCGTCTGTCCACCATCAGGCGATCGGACCGCATTGTCGTCCTACAGGACGGTCGGGTGGTGGAGATGGGTCAGCACGCGCAGCTCATCACCCAGGGTGGGCTGTACCAGCGGCTGTGCAACGCGCAAGGCATGCACGCCCCGCCTCCCGCCTATCAACCCACGACCTATCAGCCAACGGTGTACCCCGTACCACAGGGTATGGCTGGGGTTCCCTCGGCGGCTGGGAATCGGATCGCCCCCGTTGTGCTGTTGCCGTTGCGAAGGACCAGGCCCTAAGCGTGGGGGCGCGGCTGGCCCGGTCCACGGCGATGGGTTAGTCGGAGGGGCGGGGCAGGTGATCCCGGGCCCACAGCGCGGCCTGGGTGCGGTCGGTGACCCCGATGCGTTGGAAGATGTGGGTCAGATGCGCTTTGACGGTGCGTTCGGTGATGCCCAGCCGCCGGGCGATGTGCTTGTTGGCCAGGCCCTGGCTCACGAGCGCCAGCACCTCTTGTTCCCGGTCGCTCAGCTGGTTGTCGACTCGCCGATCACGGTTGGCGTTGAGCAAGACCCTGGCGGCCATGGGATCGAGTGGCGCGCCGCCCATGGCCGCAGCCCGGATGGCGTCGAATAGCTCCTCGGCGGAGGCGTGCTTGAGCAGATAGCCGCTGGCACCGGCATCGAGCGCGTCCAGGATGCGGCTCTGGTCACTGAAGGAGGTCAGCACCACCACGTGCAGATCCGGATGCGCCGCCATCAGTTGCCGGGTGGCGCCCACCCCGTCGAGGTTGGGCATGGACAGGTCCATCAGCACCACATCCGGCGACACGGACGCCACCAGCTGGAGCGCTTCCAGCCCATCAGCGGCCATGCCCACCAACTCAATGCCCGGTGCCGTGCCCAACAGCTGCTCGAGACCGGCCCGCACCACGTGATGGTCGTCGACCACCACCACCCGTATCGGGCCTTCACCTGCAGGAACAGGACGGTCAGCAGGACCAGCGGAACTGGTCGGGTCGACGCTCATCTCCGGGGGAGGGTCACGGCCAGCTCGGTGCCCGCGCCAGGGGCCGAGGCGATGGTCAGCGTGCCGCCGGCCTCCGCCACCAGGTCGGCCAGGACCCGCAGCCCAACGTGCCCATCGGAGCTGACGGAGCCGGCGGCGTCGGGATGGAACCCCAGCCCGTCATCCTCCATCCGCAGCGACGCACCGTGATCGTCCAGGCGCACCTCGAGGTGGACGTGCTGGGCGCGGGCGTGGGACAACACGTTTCGGCTCGCTTCCTGCGCGGCGCGGAACAGCAGCGCGCCGTCCGCGGGGGGTAACTCGGAGAGGTCCCGTTGGATGTCGAGGGACACCACCACCCCTCGCGTGGCCAGCCGGGACATCAGCTCTGCCAGCACCGAATCGAGACCATCGTTGTTCAGGTCCGGTGGGTAGATGTCCACCAGCATCGAACGCAGACCCCGAACGCTGGCCCGCACCTGTTCCGCAGCCTCGGCGACCTGTCGCTCCTGGGCCGCGACGAGAGACGGTGATGCGCCGGGCATGCCTCGACGACTCAACGCGGCCAGCGCATAGGACACGCCGGTGAGATCCTGCACCACGCCATCATGCAGGTCCCCGGCAATGCGGCGCCGTTCATTCTCGGAGGCGTCGACGGCGGCGCGCAACAAGGCCTCTCGCTGTTGTTGGCCCCGCCGCAACCTCCGGGCCATGGACAGCGCGAAGGGGATCTGCACCGCTTCCAGGAGAACCAACGCACCCAGGGCCACCGGCGCGAAGCTCAACCACACCGAACGGCCCGACTCGATGACGCCGTCGTAAAGGAAGTAGGCCTCGAACAGCATCGCCTCGCCGTCAGCGGCGGTGACGCCCAGGTACACCTCCAGCAACTTGCGGCCGCCGTCCTCGAAGCGATTCTCGGCCTCGGTGAGGTCGGACACCTCGACCTGCGGCGGTGCACCGGCCAGCACTTCCCGGGCGTCGTCGTCGAACTCGAAGCGCTCACCGATCAGTCGGCGATCATCGCTGTACACGATCTCGCCTGAGCGGTTCCACAGCTTCACCCGGACCAGGGAGCCCTGCAGCACGTGACGGCGCACCGCCTGGTCCAAAGCGCGGGAGGCCTCGGGGTCCCCAGCGAGGAAGTCCCTGGTGAGGGCCGGCTCCACCACCCCCTTGGCTGAGATCCACGCCACGTGACGGGCGTCGGCCTTGGCCTGGTCGGTGCCAACCCGGCGACTTACTGCCGCCGTGGCCACCGCCACTGCCATCAGCGCCACCAGCCCGGCCAGGGCGAAGCGGCCCACCACCCGACCCACGGAGACCGGCGCCGCTTGCCGTTGCCGATCGCGTCTCCCACCCAGGCTGATGCGGGACCACCCTGGACTTCCCGAACCGCCCGGACCCACATGATGTCTCGGACCCCCAGGACCCACACCGGCGACGTCGGTGACGGCGGGTCCCGAGGCGGGCGCATCACCCGGCCCGGTGGTCCTCATGATGAGGCTCGACCCCACACCGCGATGGTCGCTGGACGAGGGCCCGAAGGCGGGAACAGGAGCCGATGCGGGCGGTGGCGGCGCGGCTGACATCAGGGCCCTAACGCACCCGGATGCAGGGCGCTGACCCGACAATGAGCGGTGGAGATCCCACCAGAGAGCCGGGCGGCTGGAACTGGGGGCGCGGCGATCCGTCTGCGCTCGCTCGGCCCGCCGAATTCATGGCCCCATTCTGACCGCGCTGGAGCGGACTTCCCACTGGCTGTTGGTCGTAGCACCATCCGTCACTGTTGGGCGAGGTTCGAACACCACGTTGAGGGCGTTGCGTTCCGGCACCCTGTCCCCAACAGCCGTGGCAGGATGAGCGGGTGGCCCGCCTGAACCCGGACCGTGACCATCGCCAAGGCCCTGAGCAGCCTCAGGCCCACCAGCTGCGCGCCACCGCCACGGCCGACGGCACGGTGTTGCGCTACGAGCTGACGCCGGCGGAGGTCACCGATGAGGGCGGCGCAGCGGTGTTGTTCCTGCATGGCAGCCTCTCCAACCGTCATGCTTTTCGAAAGGTCCGCCCCTACCTCACCTCGCGGCCGTTGCTTTCAACGGTGCTGCGGGGCCACGAAGGTGATCCTCCGGTGCTGGGCCCGGACTACAGCTTGGCCGGTACCGAGGTTGACGACGCGCTGGCGGTGCTGCACGCCGAAGGCCTCGCGCAGCTCGACGTGGTGGCACATTCGACGGGAGGGTCCATCGCGCTGGCGCTGGCAGCCCGACACCCCCACGTGGTGCGCCGCATGGTACTGATCGAGCCCACCCTGCTGCCGTTGCTTGACGGTGTCGTGGCCGAACGGGTGCGGGCCGATGTGGCAGAGATGGTGGGGACCGCGGCCCGTGGCGATGACGTACGTGCGTTGAGTCAGCTGCTGGACTTCATCGGTGGCGGCGCCTGGCGCGGCTCCTCCACCGAGGCCCGGCGGCGCGTCCTGGACAGCATGACCCCTCTGGCGCCGCTGGTCGGTCCCCATGTGGCGGCGCTGGCCGCGCTGGCCGTCAGCGCCGATGACCTCCAGCGGTTGGCGGCGCCCACCCTGCTGATCTACGGCACTGACAGCGCCTACTTCGAGCAGGCCATCGCTGATCGGCTCGGCCAACTGCGGCCTGATCTGCGCCAGCTTCACGTAGAAGGGGCCGGTCACAACGCCCATCTGGAGCGGCCCGACGTGGTGGGCCCCGCCGCCACCGGCTTTCTCGGCGCTGACCTGCTGGAGCCCGGCCAGTCCGGATCCGCCGGCTGAGCGCTTCGGTGAGCCGCTGACCCCGACGCCGGGGGAGGGCCAGCGGCAACGGGCAACGGCGGGCGCTCCTGGGCGAAGATGGGGGCGACCGTGATTGACGGATAGAGCCGGACGTCCGGCGTCGCCACCAACAGATTCCCAGTGAAGCCAGGTCCCAGTGAGGCGAGCCGCGTGACCCGGGTCGCAGTGAGAAGAGAGCAGGAACGATGAGAGCAGTCGTGTGCAACGCCTTCGGGCCGCCGGAGAACCTGGTGGTGGAGGAGGTCGACGAACCCAGCGTCGGGCCCGGGCAGGTGCTGGTGGACGTGAAGGCGTCCGCCGTGACGTTCCCGGACACGCTGATGCTGGAGGACAAGTACCAGTTCAAGACCACGCCGCCCTACATCCCCGGCGGCGAGGTGGCCGGCGTGGTCGCCGCGGTGGGTTCCGGGGTGGACTCGATCAAGGTCGGGGACCGCATCGTGGGAGGGCTGGGCGTGCTGGGTGGCTACGCCGAGCGGGCCGTGGTCTCCGCCGCCGGGTCCCGGGTGCTGCCGGACAACGTGGGCTTCGCCGAGTCCACCGGGCTGAACTACGCCTATGGCACCACGCTGTACGGGCTCAAGTACCGCGGCGACCTCAAGCCCGGTGAGAGCCTGCTGGTGCTGGGCGCCGGCGGGAACGTGGGCCTCTCGGCGGTGGAGCTGGGCAAGATCATGGGCGCCCGGGTCATCGCCGCCGCTTCCACCGAAGAGAAGCTCGACCTGTGCCGTGAGCGCGGTGCCGATGAGACCATCAACTACGCCACCGAGAACCTCAAGGACCGGGCCAAGGAGCTGACCGGCGGCGAGGGCGTGGACGTCATCTACGACTGCGTCGGCGGGGCCTACGCCGAGTCCGCGTTGCGGGCCATCGCCTGGGAGGGCCGGTTCCTGGTGATCGGCTTCACCGCCGGCATCCCGTCCATCCCGCTCAACCTGACGCTGTTGAAGAGCTGTCAGATCGTGGGCGTGTTTTACGGCGCCATGACCGCCCGCGATCCCATCACCCGTGACGCGGTGATCGGCGAGCTGATCGAGCTCACCGCTTCCGGCAAGCTCAACCCTCACGTTTCGGAGCGTTATCCCCTGGAGCGCGCCGGTGAGGCCTTGCGGTCACTGATGGACCGCAAAGCGCTGGGCAAGGTGGTCATCGAGCCGTAGAAGGCCGCGCCGTCGGTGGTGGGGCGGCCGGTGGCGGTGTCCCTCGGCCGTGCTCCGCTCAGGACCGGTTGGGTTCACCGCCGAGGGCGCCGGTGGCTCGGAGTTGGGCCAGGCGGGCGTCGTCGTAACCGAGGATGTCTCGGAGTACCTGCTCGGTGTGCTGTCCCATGGCGGGCACGTGGCTGGGATCCGGTGGGGTCCGGGACAGCTCGATGCGGGTGCGTTCCATGATCCGGTCGGGCTGGCCTTGGTGGGGAATGGTCACCGAGTGGCGCAGGTGCTCCAGCTGCGGATCCGACGGTGACCCGCCGTGGGCCACGGCATGGGCCGGGATCCCGGCGGCCTGCAGCGCGTGCTCCGTCTCGGTGGGGGTGTGCCCGCTGGTGAAGGCGCTGATGGCCTGATCGATCTCGGCGCTGCGGGCCCGGCGGGCATCGGCGTCGGCCAACGCCGGTCCGGTCGCCCAGTCCGGCCGGCCCAACACCGTGCACAGCGCGGCCCAGTCCTGCTGGTCGCGCACCGCTACCGCCACCCATTCGTTGGCGCCGGCGGAGGGGTACACCCCGTGGGGGGATAGCTCCAGATCGTCATTGGCCAGGCGGTCCCAGGGCCTGCCGCTGAGCTGATGATCCACCAACGCCGGGGTCATGTACTGCAACGACGCCTCGATCTGGGATTGATCCAGATAGGCACCCTCCCCGGTGCGGCGACGATGTTCCAATGCCGCCATCAACACCGCGGTGGAGATGCGGGGCGAGCACACGTCGGTGTACGCCCCGTAGGGACCGGCCGGGGGCTGATCGGGGTACCCGGTGGGGGCCACCATGCCGCCGATGGCCGCGCCCATGGTGCCGTAGCCGGCCATCAACGAATACGGTCCGTCCTGGCCGAACAGGCACGAGCTCAACATGATCAGGTCCGGTTTCACGGCCCGCAACGACTCGTAGTCCAGGCCCCAGCCCTTCATGGCCTTGGGGGAGAAGGACTCCGTCACCACATCGGCCCAGCGGACCAGATCCAACAACACCTCGCGCGCCGCGGGGATGTTCGGGTCCAGGGTGACGCTCAGCTTGGCGGCGTTGATCGAAGCGAACGGGAGTGACTTCTCCCTCCCGGCCTTCCCGTCATACCACGGTGCCAGCAACCGGACGGTGTCGATGCGGGCGGCGTTCTCGACCCGGACCACGGTGGCACCGTACTGGGCCAACACCCCCGTCGAGGTGGGCCCGGCCATCACCCACATCATGTCCAACACCTTGACGCCCGCCAGCGCGGCGCCACCGGAATCGGCGGCGTCGGCGGCCTCGGCGGCGAGCGTGACGGCCAACGGAAGGCGGGGCGCCGCTTGGATCTGGGCCAGGATCTCACGGTTGTGCTGGCCGGGGGTGGGTGCCGGGGCCAACTCGGTGGGCACCGAGGGGGCGCCGCGCACCACATGGCCGGGCACCCGCAACGGGCGACCATCGGCGGTGGTCTCGTCCCGCCAGAAGCCCCGCTCGATCAGCTGCGGGCTCTGTAGCAGATCCTCGAACGTGGACACCGGCACCAACAGCAGCCGCCGATCCAGCGCCGCGGCCATGAGATCGGCCTTGGTCTGGGTGGTGAGAAAGGCAGTGATGGCGTCCACGAGACGCTGCAGGTCTGTGTTGGGCTCGGACCCGTTGCGGACCGAGCGCACGTGCAGCAGCCAGTCACGGTTCACCAAATCCTCATCGATGGCGCCCTCCTCGTTCATGTAGGCCAGAAGGCGATCGAGAAACGGTTTGTTGCCGGCATCGATGGCCACGGTGAGGGAGACGAACCCGTCGGCGCAGGGGTAGACGAACGGGAACGTGACCCCGCACAACGTGAACCCGCTCCCGGTGCGGGCCATCCGCTTGGCGCCTATTCGTTCGGATTGCAGATGGAAGAACGCCGAGAGGTTCTTGGCCCGCTGCGCTGATACCTCCACCCGTTGACCTCGACCGGAACGCTGCGCTTCGGCCAACGCGATGAGGATGCCACCGGCGGCTTCGGCCCCGGCGTGGGCGAAAGCGGTGATGCCGGCTGTGCGCAGCGGCGCCCGGTCGATAGGCCCGGCCATGTCCACCGTGCCCGCCGCGGCCTGCACGATCAGGTCGGTGGCGGCGTAGTGGGCCTTGGGTCCGGTGTTGCCGAAGGGGGTGATGGAGGTCCACACCAGGGCTGGGTTGAGGTTGGACAGCTCGTCATAACCGAGGCCGCGGGCCTCCCAGGTGCCGGGGTCGGCGGATTCGATGAGGGCGTCGGCACCGCGGACCAGATCGAAGAACTGCTCCCGATCCGCCTGCTGTCCCAGGTCAAGGACCACGCTGCGACTACCCCGGGCGTAGGCCAGCCAGGTGGCGGAACGGGGCCGAGCGGCGTCAGTGGGCGATTCGACGTGGATGACGTCCGCACCGAGCTGCGCCAGGACGTGGCCGCACAGCAGGCCCCGATCGTCGGAGAGGTCCAACACGCGATACGTGGAGAGCATTGGGGCCGCCTCGTTGGGGCTTGGTGTTCGGGTGGTGGAGCCGCACATTACGGCCGGGACCGGGGTCGATGTCGGGGAACTATCGTGCGGGCCATGGCTGCTGAACCGAAAATGGATGCTCAACACAAGAAGGTGTCGCTGCGGGCCATCAACTACGGGCTGTACGTGTTGGCCGCCACCGACGGCAACGAGTACGGCGCCGGGGGGGTGAACTGGTTGAGCCAGGTCAGCTTCGAGCCGCCGTTGGTCGCCGCCGGTGTGAAAGCTGATTCCGGATCGGCGGCGATCATCGAGCGGACCGGGGTGTTCGCCGTCAGCGTGCTGGCTGATGATCAGCTGGATGTGGGCAAGGTGTTCTTCCGTTCCACCACCCGGGAGGGCGATACCCTCAACGGGCAACCGTTCGAGGCCGGGCCCGAGACCGGTGCCCCGATCATCACCGCCTGTCCCTGGTGGTTCGAGTGCCGGGTGACGGACACCGTCAAGCGGGGCGACCACACGGTGTACGTGGCAGAAGTGGTCAACGCCGGCGTTCGTGACGGCGCTGAAGACCGCACCCCGCTGCTGTTGCGTTCCACCGGCATGAACTACGGCGGCTGAAGTCAATTCACGTTGGCGTTGCTGTCAGATGGCTGAGGGGTTGTGAGCCATGAGTGTCACCGGGGTGTGGTGCGAACGGATCGTGGCCTGCGGCCCGGCCGATGTGGATGAATCGGCCCGGGTCGCTATCAGGACGTTGGTGATGGACGGGCTGGCGGTGGCGGTGGCCGGGGCCGCTGAAGATGCCGTGCACCTGTTGGTCGCCCACCATCGACACCAACTCGGCGGGCCCGGCACCATTGGGGCGTTACCAGTGGCGGATGACGGGCTGGCCAGCGTGATCGGCCATACCATACGGTGTGGCACGGTGGCGGCGGCGCAGATCAACGGCGCGGCGATGCACGTGTTGGACTTCGAGCCGATGTGGAGCCCGGCCAACCACGCGCTGTCCACCACGCTGCCGGCGGTGTTGGCCCTGGCGGAGACCGTTGGCGCCTCGGGCGAGCAGGCTGCGGTGGCGTTGATCAAGGGCATCGAGGTGCAGGGCTGGTTGCGTCAGGCTTCGGGGCAGTGGGCCGCCAAGGATCTGGTCTTCCACCCGCCCGGGGTGGTGGGACCGTTGGGTGCGGCGGTGGCGGCGGGGCATCTGCTGGGCCTTGACGCCGCGCAACTGGCCCACGCCATGGGCATCGCGGCGTCGGGGGCCGGTGGGTTGTTGGGCAATGTGGGATCAATGACCAAGGCGCTGCACTGTGGCGGGGCCGCCGCGGCAGGGCTCGAGGCGGCGTTGTTGGCCCAATCCGGCTTCACCGCCAACCCCGACATCCTCGACGTACCACAGGGTATGGCATCGGCGTTCTTCCCGGAAATGGACCGCTCGCTGTTGTCCGGCTTCGGTCCGCCGTGGCGGGTGCTACAACCGGGGTTCGCGCTGAAGCTCTATCCCAGCCAGTACGGCACCCACTTCGCCATCACCGCCGCCCGGTCCCTGCATGGTCAGCTCCGCGCCACCGAGATCAGCGAGGTTCGGCTGACCACCCCGGTGATGCCCTATGTCGATCGGCCCCGACCCGCTCGGGGTCTGGAGGGCAAGTTCAGCCTGCAGTACACGGCGGCGATGGCCCTACTGGACGGTACGGTCAGCCGGGCCAGCTTCACCGACGCAAGCCTGGCCCGACCCGACGTGCAGGCGCTGCTGGCCCGTGTGCAGCTCACCCAGGATCCGGCCATCGCCGCCAACTTCGAGGCCATGCACGTGGTGGTCGAGGTTGACCTGGCCGACGGGCGTCAGTTGATCGAGCGCTGCCACGGTCCGAATGGCGCCTGGGGTGCCGAGCCTGTCAGCGCTGCCGAACACCGGGCCAAGGTCGAGGACTGCCTCGGGTCGGCCTTGACCGCGGATGCGGTGGCTGAGGTGCTGGCCCTCTGCGACCGGTTTGACCGATTGGAGCCGGGCGAGCTGGCACGCCTGATCTGGCTGGTGGGCGCGCCGCCACCTGATGCCAGGGGCCGAGCGTCACCCTGAGGACACCGATTGAGTCAGCGGCCGTGACGGATGGCGCGCTGCATCGCCACCAGGATTGATAGGGTTAGGGCAGCGGAGGGGCGCGGCGGCGGGCTGGCCCAGCAATTGTGAGGTGGGGTCGCATGGTGGGTGCACGGCGGAAACGTTCGGGTAGAGTTTGTCGCGGTCGGTTGATGGCGGTGGTGCTGTGTGTGACCGCCGTGGTGTTGTCTTTGGTGACCGTCGTCAACCGCCTCGACGCGGCGACCAGCCCCGCATTCACCCCCCTCGGCGAACCGGGCGTCGGCGGCCGGGTCACGTCCATCTCGGTGAGCCCCCACGACCCGCTGCGGGTACTGGTGGGCGGTGACATGCTGGGCGCGGCTCTCTCCACTGATGGGGGCGACTCTTGGACGCCATCCACCGGGTTGCCGTCCTACGAGATGGCTGACTTCACGTGGAATCCGAACAACACGAACGAGGTGTGGGCCGGCTCCATGTCGGGCCCGGTGCTCTCGACCGACGGCGGGGCCAGGTTCAACCCGGTCCGTGGCGGCGCCATGGGCGGCCTGAGCGGGTACCCGTACTCGTCGCCGGTGCAGCGGATCGTGTACCTCAACAACGACACGGTGCTGGCCTTCGGCGGCTCGCAGCGTCGTTGGTCCGAGGAAAACGGCCATCCCGAACGGTACGGCAGGGTCTGGGTGGCCACCCGGGCGAGTGGCTGGTCTTGGACACTTCAAGCAACGTTACCCGGCAACATTGTGACCGCCAGCAGGGTTGATACCACCATCTGGGCCCTCGTGCGCGGCGGCACCGCGCCTGGCGTCTACCGAAGCACCGACTCTGGGAGCACCTGGAACCGCACTGTTCTGGCGCCTGGTGGCTCCCACGATGAGCTGAGCGATCTCGCGGTGCATCCGTCCAACCCCAGCATCGTCTGGGTCACCCGGGCTGCTCGGACGAGCGGGAACTCGGTGCTGTCCGGTGCGGTCTATCGCAGCGACGACGGCGGCGGTTCGTGGACCGCGCTGAACCTGCCCACCACCGGGGTCGGCAACGTGGACCAGGTCACCAGCTTCGAGGCCATCGAGGTCGGGATGAGCGCGGGCCAACCCGTGCTCTACACCTCCGATGTCGGTCAATTCGTCAAGAAGACCTACCGCTCCCTTGACGGCGGTGCCAACTGGGCGACGATTCTCGACAACTCGATTCTCGACAACTCGATTATCGGTAACCTGCCTGTCGCCTATAGCGGCGGTGGCGACATGTTCACCCTGGCGGTGGATCCCGGCAACGCCAACTCGTTGTACGCCGGTAGCCAGGAACACCTGCTGTCCTATGACGGTGTCGCCAACACCTGGACTGATCGGGCGTCAAGGTGGAACATCGCCACCGGAACCTGGCAGGGCAACGGCTTCTCGGGCTTGGTGGCCTCGAGGGTGGTGTTCGGGCCGGACAACAGCCTTTCCCTGAATGCGCTTGACGGCGGCAACCTTCTGCAGAGCGCCGATAGCGGTGACACATGGAGTCGCCCGCTGGCCAACAACATCCGCGCCAGCGCCGATGACTGGATGGACCAGTGGATGGGCGCTGTCGACACCGCCTATTCGGCCAACGGCCAGAATGTCTACGTACTGAAGGGCATGTTCGGCTGGTTCGCCGGGGTGGCCATTTCCACGAATAGAGGCCAGTCCTTCACCCTGAATGAAGGCTCGAACGGCCTTCCCGTCGGTATGACCTTCACCGACCGGAAGGTAACCGCCATTGAGGTGCTGCGCCGTCCGGGTTCGACCCAAGACGAGGTGATCTTCACCATGGACGGTTGCATCTGGCGCACCACCAACGGCGGCGGAAACTGGGCCAAGGAGAACCGATCATGCTCGCTCGGTCTCGGTGACATCGTGAAGGATCCCATTACGAACGGCACCATCTACGTGCAGGGCAAGACCGCTGTCTATCGCTCCACCGATTACGGCAAGAACTTCAGCGCCATGGCCATGCGTCGGGGAATCAGCCCTGGAGCGACTGCCGGCAGCCAGGGCCGACTGGCCATCGCCAATACCGGCCTTGCCGGCGGGTTGTACGCCACCAGCATGGACGGCACCAGGAAGGGAGTGTTCAAGTGGAACGGCACAGCCTGGGTGGACGTCACCCCAGCCGCGCCCACCCAGGAGGAGCACGATCGCATGTTCGACATCGCGGTTGACCCCACCAACCCCAGCCGGGTGGCGGTGGTGGTATTGGACCATCCCTATCACGACAAGACCTTCGCCACCGGGGTGTGGATCTCCACCAACGCCACCGCGACCCCGCCGAGCTGGGGTGTCCGGTCGGCAGGTTTGGGGGTGCTGCGCGGTTCGGCGGTGGCCTGGGATCCGATGGCATCGGGCCGACTGGTGGTTGGCACCTACGGGCAGGGCTTCTACGAGACGTTGGTGCCGTAGCTACCGCTGCGGGGTGGCCCGGCAGTCGGGCTGTACATCGAAGTGTCCGCCGCTGGCGTCCGTGAAGGTGTCACCGACGTCGGCACGGATGCGGGCGCCGGTGGTGGCATCGGCATACACACACGTCAATGGGGTCAGCGAGCAATCCTCGCCCAGCCGGTACACGGCGCTGGAGGAATCCACCACCGGGCTGGCGGTCCGGGCTTGGAGGCGGGCTCCGGTGCCGGGATCGGTGAACGTGCAACTCGCCGCCCGCAAGGTGCAGTCAGCTTGCACGTCAAAGGTGTTCTCGTAGCTGTCGGTGACGGCGGCACCCACGGCCGCCTGGAGCAACGTCCCGTTGGCTCGGTCCCGATAGATGCATTGCAAGGCCTGCAGGGAGCAGTCTTCTCGGACGAGGTAGATGGCCCCAGCCGTGTCGGTCACGGCGCTGTCAACGGTGGCCGGTAGACGGGCACCGGTGGAGGCGTCGGTCAGCACGCAGGTCAGCGGCTGCAGGGTGCAGTCCGCCCGGGCGACATAGGTCGCACCCCTCGAGTCCGCCAGTTGCTCCCCGGCGGTGACCTCGATCAGCTGGGCGTTGCCGGGGTCCGTGTAGCGGCACTGAGCCGGAGCGGCGGCAGCATCCGCAGGCTCCCCGGAACCCCCCGAGCCCGACCCGCCCGACCCGGCGGACCCATCGGGTACCGCCGATCCCTCCTCGCTGACGTGCAGCGAGGGCGCGGTCCCGTCGCCACCGAGGAAGAACGAGAGCGTCCTCAGCTGCACCGGGGACGTGCTCGTTGGGCCGCCGCCAGCGGTGACGGTGTCCGCTGCTGTGTTGGCGCTGGTCCTGCTGTCCTTCCCAGAGGGACCCGAGGCGTTGGCGCTGGTCCCCCCGCCGGGATGGGCGATGGGCCCCGCCGCAGCAGCCTGCCCCACCGTGGATCCTTCAGCGGAGGGGTCGGCCGGGGCGGCGGAGGCGGTCACGACCCGAGCCCCGTCGCCGCGGCCGGCTCCGGCCGCGGCCAGCAACGCCAGTCCGAGCACCGCACTGAGCACGGCCACCAGCGGACGGTGCCCGGAGCCGCGACTTGGACCAGGGCGCGGATCGGCGGGCATCAACCCCAGTCATAACACCGTTCCGGCGCCGGCTCATGGCGACCAAAGTCCACATCCCAAGCGATGGACACTGCCGCGCCGGGGCCCTGTGCAAGCATGCCCGACGTGCAACAGCCTTCCGCCACGCCTGCTCCCACCAGCGTAACGCCGGCGGGGGAGCGGGTCAGCCGTCATGCCTGGCAGGTGCTGGCGCTGGTCTCCGCCGCCACCTGCGTGATCATCCTGGACCTGATGGCGGCCAACGTGGCCTTCCCGTTCATCGAGGCTGACTTCCCTGGAACCCCGCGTTCGACGTTGGCGTGGGTCACCTCGGGGTACGCCATCGCCTCTGCGGCGTTGCTGATGGTGGCGGGGCGGCTCTCGGACCGTCACGGTCGGCGGCTGGTGTTCCTGACCGGCCTGGCGGTTTTCACGGCAATCTCCGCCGTCACCGCGGCCGCGCCCAACCCTGCGGTACTGATCGCCGCCCGCATCGGTCAGGGCGCCGGCTCGGCCATGCTGACCTCAACCGCCATCGCCCTGATCTTGCCGAACTTCCCGCTGTCCAAACGGGGATTGGCCATCGGCATCTGGGGCACGGTGTCCAGTGCCGGGGCCGCGGCGGGACCCACGCTCGGTGCCCTGGCCATCGAGGCGTACGGCTGGCGTCCGGTGTTCCTCATCAACATACCGGTCGGTCTGGTGTCGCTGTGGTTGGGGCGCAAGGTGCTGGACGAACCGGTCCGGGCCTCCGCCACCGGCCGGGTCGATGTGGTGGGCACGCTGTTGGGCACCGGCGGCATCGCGCTGCTGACCTTCGCCATCCTGCAGGGTCCGCGCTGGGGGTGGAGTAGTGGCAGTGTGATGGCGACCTTGGCGCTGTCGGTGGGCCTGTCGATCGCCTTCGGTTGGCGCTGCGCTCGGGCCGCCTCGCCGTTGGTGGATCCGGGGCTGTTCCGCCATCCGCAGTTCCTGGTGGCCAACCTGTCCCAGGCCGGGACCCAGCTGGCCATCATGGCCTGGTTCTTCACCACGCCCCTGTTCCTGATCAACGTCTGGGGGTACTCGGCATTGGGTGGTGGGGTGGCGGTGGCCCTGGCCATGATCGTCAGCTTCGTGTCGATGCCGGTGGGCCACTATTCCGACCGCCACGGTTACAAGGGCGTGCTGGTGGTGGGCGGGCTGATCACCGCCGCGGCCATGGCGATCTGGGTGGCCGGGGTGGGGGACGAGCCCCGCTTCTGGGGACCGTACCTGGCGGGTCTGCTGCTGTTCGGGCTGGGCGCGGGCATGGTCGGCATCGTCGTGACCAACGCCGCTTTGGCCGGTTTGGCCGACACCGAGCTGGCCAGCGCCAACGCCGTGTTTCAAACCATCCGCCGGCTGGTAGGCGCCATCGGCGTGGCCATCGCCGTGGCCCTGCTGGGGGACCGCAGCACCGAATCAGTGGAGGCCTTCCAGCGGGTCTGGCTGCTGATCGGCGGTGGCTACCTGCTTTCAGCGGTTGCGATCCTGGCCTACCCGTCCCTCCAGCGATCCGCCTTGCCCGTGGCGCAGCCGCCCGAAAGTGGGGACCACACGACCGCAACCACCGCGGCCGACGTTCGGGCCGGCAAACGTCGACGCTCTGCGGCCCCATCGGCTCGTTAGGCCAGCGTCAGGACGCCCTCCCGCCACCGGCTGACTCGCAGCCGGGCCCGAGCGTTCGAGTCCTCGGCGGTCCGATCTGGCGGGTTGCCCGGAAACACGCGCTTTCGCGCCCGCTGGTGGATCGACCCCGTCAGGTACACCCGTTCCGGCCTGCACAGTCGCGTGACGCCACTGAACCGCCCCGTACACAACGCGCAGATCTGGCGTCCGCTGAGCTTGGCGCCGGCCCCGGGCTGGGTGAAGGCGCTCCGGGACGCGCCCCGTCCATATCCGCAGGTCAGGACCCGCCGGGCGACGCTTGACCGCGGGGGGAAGACCGCCCGGGGACCGGTTGGCCGGCGTCCTTGGTGGGCTGGTGGGCTGGTGGGCTGGTGGGCGGGTGGGCTGGTGGGCTGGCGGGTTGGATCAGGGCCGGCCGAACGCGGCGAGACGGACGGCGGGCGGCAAAACCCCATCGGTGAAGTCCATGGTCCCGGCTCCGGCTACCTCGGCTGCGGCGCGGATCAGCGCTCCGTAGGCGGCGAAGGCGAACATGCCGCCCAGGGATACCCGCCGCACGCCGAGGGGGGCCAGCGCACCGACCGTCAGGTTCTTTGCCAGTGCCAGCACGTTCAGCGGCGCCGGGACCGCCTGCACCACGGCCGCGATCTGGCCGAGGTCACGCAGGCCGGGGGCATAGACCACCTCGGCCCCCGCCGCGGTGTAGCGACGAAGCCGGTCGATGGTGTCGGGCAGATCGTCAACGCCGTGAAGGTGGTTCTCGGCCCGGCCGGTCAGCACGATGCCGTGGACGCGGCAGGCTTCCGCAGCGAGAGCCACCTGCTCCGTGGCCACCCCGACCGGTTCGATGCGCCCCGCAGCAGGGTTCCAGTCTTCGATCGACAACCCGCTGGCGCCGGCCTTCGCCAGCAGCTCAACGGTGCGGGCGATCCCACCGGGCTGGTCAGGGAAGCCGTGTTCGGCGTCCACGTTCAGCGGGAGGGTGATCGCCGCGGTCAGTTGACCCACATGGGCCACGAGCTCGTCCCGGCTTACTTGCTGGTCCATCCGGCCGAGCGCCGCTGCGAAACCGGCGCTGGTGGTGGCCAAAGCCGGAAACCCGGCCGCTTCCAACAGGCGAGCCGACCCCACGTCCCAGGCGTTGGCGAGCACGAACGTGCCGGATTGGTGCAGTTGACGGAATCGATCCCGCAGGTCGGTCATCGTTGGATCGTACTTTTCGCACCATCTTGGGCCCCTAACATACCGATTGGTACGGCAGGCCCCGGCGCGGGCGTTTCGTCGAATCCACGTCGATTCGCCCCTACGGCCGGACGGGAGCACCCCCCGTGCGCACCTCAACACCGTGTGTGCTGGCGATGTAGACGTCGCTGACCATGGAGCCGGGGAAGATGCCGTGTTCGACCAGGCCTGGCACCCCGGCCAGGGCCGCAGCCAACGCCAGCGGATCCGCGATCGATCCGAACTGCGCCCGGAGCAGCACGTTGTCGTTGTCGGTGCGGGCGTCGAGGCGGTCCACCCTGGTGGCGCCCAGCGTCCGAACCGCCCGGGCCACGGTTGCGGGGGCGAAATCCAGCACCTCCAGCGGGACACCGAACGGGCCCAGCTGTGTCACCAGCTTGGTGTGATCGACCACCACCACGAAACGCCGGGCCATGGCGGCCACGATCTTCTCCCGGGCGTGGGCCCCGCCGCCGCCCTTGATGAGGTTCGACGCACCGTCCACCTCGTCAGCGCCGTCGATGGTGATGTCGAGCCCCTCAACATCGTCAGGGGCCACCAACCGCAGGCCCAGGCTCTCGGCCAGCGTGTGGGTCCGGGCGGAAGTGGCCACACAGGTAAGGCCGAGCCCGGCGGCGCGGCTCGCCGAGGGCCACGATGGTCCAATGAGCGGTGGACCCAGTGCCGAGGCCCACCCGCATCCCAGGTTCGACCAGCGCCGCCGCGGCCCGCCCGGCGGCCTGTTTGGCCTGGTCCTGGCTCTGACCTGAACGGCTGGTCACGAGCGGGGTCGGGGCCGGCGGGGTTCGGGCAGGATCCCGCCGGCCACCTTGGCTAGGCGCAGGCCGGCGATGCGCTCGGCGTCGTAGCCGGCGACCTGGGCCAGGATCTCATCGGTGTGCTGATCGAACAGCGGGGCTGGACGCCGGGTGACCGTGGGCTGGCCGTCCACGAGCACCGGGGCTCGCAATTCGACCACGTCGCCGATGATGTCCCGGGACACGGTTTCGAAGCGGAAGGCGAGCCCCGGCTCGGCCGCGGCTTGCAGTGGGTTGCGCACCGGCTGGCGTCGATCCCCGACCTGTGCCACCCAACCGGCCGGCTCGGACCCCTCGGAACCCTCGGACCGTCCCGGCCCGGCGAAGATGCCCGATCCCGGCACCCCGGGTTCGGCGTTGCCCATTCGGCCGATGTCCCGACCCCGCTGATCGGCCACCACCAGGCCCTCTCCGAGCTGGCACCACATGGCGTCCATGTGGCTGAAATCGATCTCGCAGCCTTGGCCGGTGCGGTCCCGCCTTTCCAGCGCGGTCATCACTGCCAGCGCGGCGTGGGTGCCGGCCACAGCGTCGGGCCAGTAGCTGTCTGACACCCGGGCGCCCTCGTCGGGGTAGCCCCAGCGGGCCGCGAACCCGCCCATGGCCTCCACCACCAGGGCGTAACCGGCGCAATGGGAGTACGGCCCGGTGGTCCCGAAGGCCGGCATCCGTACCACCACCAGGTCCTCGTTGATGGCTCGCAGCGTGTCGTAGTCCAGCCCCAGGTTGGGCATGACCCGCTCGGTGAAGTTGCAGACCACCACGTCCACGTTGGCGGCGAGGTCCTTGAACACCGCAACCCCGGCGTCGGTGCTGAGATCCAGCGTCAGGCCCCGCTTGTTCCGGTTCACGGCACAGAACAGGTTGGAGGATTCCAACCAGTCCCGGGTGGATTCGAGCTCCGATACCCGCGGCGGGTCCGAGTCAGGGTGCAGGCGCATCAGGCGGTACCCCTCGAAGGGGCGGACGGCCTCGAGGCGGATGACGTCCATGCCCAGTGCACCAAGGAAGTTGCCGACGAACGGCCCAGCCCAGGCCACGGTGAACTCCAGCATCCGCAGGCCATCGAGCGGACGACGCCGCAGCTGCCCGGTCGGCCCGCCGCTACCCCCGCCGCCACTGGTCCCGGTGGCGCGCACATGCTGGTCCGCCACCGGGAGTCCGGGCATGCGGAATGGCTGCAAAGGAGCGGTCATCGTCGGGGCTTCATCGGCGGTGATCGCACCCAGGGTCTGACGAGCCTGCAGGTGGGGGTCGACCAGGGCGTCCGTGCCGGTCAGCACGATGCCCACCGTCCACGGCGAATCCAAGCAGTACTGGAAGATCTCCCGCTTTGTCTTCGAGGCGTACCACGGCTGGATCAGCTGCCACAGCTCATCAACCCGTTGGGAGCGGGCGGCGCGGCTGTTGAAGCGTTCGTCGGTGTACAGCTCGGGCATCTCGTAGAAGATGGACTGCATCTCCCAGTCCACATCCCGATATGAGCCGGGGCAGACGAACCCGTCGGCACAGGGCAGCGCACCGCCGGGAAAGGCCGCTGGGGGGAACGGCCCGGCGGGGGGTCGGGGCTGGCCGGCCATCAGACGGTCGGCGAACTCCAACTCCATGCCGACCTGCACGGCGGCGATCCACGGCACGTCGAGGTGACGGGCGCCGGGCATTCGCAGCAACGCCAGGGCGCCAACCGCGGCGGTGGCCCCGGCTTGGTACTGGGCCTGCCAGCCCGGCAGCCTCAACGGTTCCGCGCCCACGTTGCCGGTGCTGGCGATGCATCCCGACGCCGCCTGCACCAACAGTTCGTCTTCGATGGTGCCCGGCTCTTCAGCGTCGAAACCCCAGGCGGTGACCGTCACCAGCACCGGGCCGGCCGCGTCGTCGGCCCGTTCGGCCAGGCGCTGGGGGTCCAGTTCGGTGCCCGCCAGCTGAGCCCGCACCCGGTTGTGGATGATCACGTCGGCCCAGTCGAGCGGAGGGGTGTCGGCGGCGGTCACGTTGTACTTGCCGGCGTTGAGGTGCAGGTAGAGGGGGCTGGGCTGGCCCGGCGGGATCGGCTCGTCATCGACCTGCTTGGTGCGGGCCGGGTCTCCGCCGGGGGGTTCGATCTTGACCACGGTGGCGCCCAGCATGGCCAGCAACCGGCCGGCGTAGGGCCCGGCGATGCCATCGGCCAGCTCCAGCACCCGCAACCCGGCCAGCGGCGGCGCGGAGACAACCGTGGGCGCGGCGTCGAGTTCGGGGGCAGCACCGGGGTGCCTGGCGGGGTCGGAAGGACCTGCGGCGGCGGCGGGGGCGGCGGGTTTGGACGCGGCGCTCATCGCCGGCCATGAAAGCACATCGCCCGGGACCCGCCGCGAAGCCCCCGGCCGCTGACTGAGTGCCGCGGGCGGGGGCGTCCGGGAACAGCGCCGTCAGCCGATACCGTGGAAGCCGATGGCCGCCGCCCGCCTGAGCTTGCTGCAGATCCACGCCCACCCCGACGACGAGTCCTCCAAGGGTGCCGCCACGATGTCCCGCTACGCCGCCGAGGGGGTGCACGGCACGCTGGTCTGCTGCACCGGCGGCGAGGAGGGTGAGGTCCTCAACAAGGCCATGGACCGCCCCGAGGTGCACGAGAACCTGGCTGCGGTGCGTCAGGCCGAGCTGCAGGAAGCCACCAAGATCATTGGCTACGACACGCTGTTGTGGCTGGGCTACCGGGATTCGGGCATGCCGGACACCGACGCCAACAAGCGGCCAGACAATTTCGCCAACGCCCCCCTGAACGAGGCCGTGGACCGTTTCGCCCGGATCCTGCGCGAGGAGCGCCCCCAGGTGGTGATCACCTACGGCGAGGACCAGTCCCGTTACCCCCACCCCGATCACCTGCGGGTCCACACCATCACCGCGCCGGCCATCGCCCGCGCTGCCGATCCCGCCTGGACCGAGGGCGATGCCTGGCAGGTGCAGAAGCTGTACTACTCCCACGGCTTCTCTCGTCGCCGGCTGCTGGCCATGCACGGCTGGTTCGAGGAGCAGGGCCTGGAAAGCCCCTACGTGGACTGGTTGTCCAAGATCAAGGACGACCACGACATCAAGGTCAGCACCCGGGTCGACATCGGTGATCACATCGCGGTGATGCGCCTGGCGTTGCTGGCCCACCGCACCCAGGTGGATCCCGAGGGGTTCTGGTTCAAGGTTCCTGAGGCCGAGATGCGGGTGCGCCACCCGTGGGAGGAATACCAACGGGCCTGGTCTCTGGTCCCCGTCGCCGAGATCGACGATGAGGGGTTCGAGCACGACCTATTCGCGGGGCTGCGCTAGTTCGCCGCGGTCCCGGATAGCTCTGGGGCTGGTCAGCGCCGTTTTCCGGGTCCTCGCTGTCCTCGTTTCGGTGGCGGCAACCTCGGGCCGGATCCGCTGCAGCGCACGCACCGGGCCAACCAGGTGGCGCAGGGCTTCCCGCAGGATTCGCAGCGGCCGAACCGGTTCGACGAAATCGCGGCCGGTAGAACCTCCACGATTCGACGGGCCGCTGCTTGCTCCATGTCCAGAAGTTCCTGGGCGTTGTTCGACGCCAGCGACGGGAACGCCCGGGCCATCGCCGCAGCACCCCGAGCCCGGGCGGCGTCGCGCTCGGCCCGGCTGAGGGCGTCAGTGGGGTCACCGTCCGGGGCGGTTGCGGTTGCCACCCCGCCCACCCCTCGCAGCGGCCGGCCGCCCTGGGCCAGGAGTTTGCCGGCCTCCACCACCAGGTCGTCGGAGTCCACCGACAGCGTCACCAGCCGCCACAGCTGCGGCACTGTCAGTTGGTCGAACAGCCCCGCGTTGCGCAACCGGTCCAATCGGGCCGCCACGCTTCCCAGGGGCGCTGCCCGCAACCAGCCGTGGCCGGCCAGGTGGTCTCGGGCCGCCACCTGCCAGGCCTGCACCGCGTCGTACAGCTCGGCGGGGGTGGTGGCGCCGAGGTCATCCAGGGTTGGTCGGATGGGCGCGGTGGTGATGCCGGGACCCGCCGAGCGTTGCCCGCCGGCGGCTTCCACCGCCTGACGGACGAGGCTGGCGTTGGCCTCCAGGCCCGGCACGTTGCGCAGCACCTGGGCCCGTCCTTCCTCGGCCAACCCGAAGCGCCCGGCCCGCCCCACGATCTGCGCCGCCTCCCACAGCAGCAGCGGCCGACGACGTTGCCCATCGAACTTGGAGGTCTCAGCCATCACCACCGTGCGGGCCGGGAGGTTGATGCCGTGGCCGATGACGTCAGTCACGCACAACACGTCCAGCTCGCCACCCAGGAACCGGGCCACCTGCACTTTGCGAGCCTCCGGCGGCAACGCGCCGTACAGCGCCCCCACCCGCAGCCCAGTGGCGGTGGCCAGGTCCCGGGCCAGGGCCAACACCGCCTTGCGGGAAAAGGCCACCACCAGCGAGCCGGCCTCGACGCCGGTGGGTTCGATGGCCCCGGCCCACTGCAGCTCTACCAGCCGCTGATGGCGCTGCACGGTGAGCTGGTCCCCGTACGCCGCCCTCAGCACCGGCTCGGCGTTGAGGGCCCCGACCAGGCGATGGTGGCGGTACTCCGCGGCGGCCAGCATGCGACCCCAGGCCCAGCCGCGCTCGGGGTCCTCGACCCAGTGGACCTCGTCGAGCACCAGGACCTCACCCCGTAGTGGCGCGAGTTCGGTGGTGCAGCAGATGATCGGTGCGTCGGGGTTGATCTGCTCCTCCCCGGTTCGCAACCCGACCAGCCCCCCCGGTAGCCGGGCCGACAGCCGGTCGTAGGCCTCATGGGCCAGCAGCCGCAGCGGGGCGGCGTAGGTGCCGGACCCGACCGAGACCAGGAAGGCCATGGCATCGTGGGACTTGCCGCTGTTGGTCGGGCCCAAATGGGCGAGCACCGAGTCTGACGGGTGCGTTCGCTGCGGCATCCGGAAGCGCGCCAGGTGGGCCTCGGCATGGGTGGCGGCCAACTGGTCGCGTTCGCGCCGGGCCGCCGCCGCTTCCGACCTGGCTTCATCCCGGCGCCGTGGTTCCATCTGCTGTTCGTAGCAAACCCCAGTGTCGAACTTTGCACCGCGCCGCCAGACAGCCGAGGACGTCCGGGCGGCGCTCGAGCGGGCCATTTTCCGGGATCGGGGAGCAGCCGGCCATCTCCGGTTGACCGGGCGCGTCCTTGACCTGTGCACTTGGCGCCATTCCGCCAGGTGCGCCGAGGCCCAGTCACGCCAGGTGCCACGTGTCTCCGACAGGGAGCCGAACACCCAAGTACTGTCCTGCCATGGCAGGTGAGCACACCCAAGAAACGACCGAGCTGCTCCAATCGCTGATCCGCAACGAGTGCGTCAATGACGGCACGCCGGACTCCGGTGGGGAGACCCGCAACAGTGACCTGCTGCGGACCTACCTCGAAGGCCCCGGGGTGGATCTGGCCACGTTCACGTCCCGGCCGGGTCGGGATTCGATGATCGCGCGAATCGACGGCAGTGACCCCGAGGCACCGACCCTGGTGCTCATGGGTCACACCGACGTGGTGCCGGTCTCGCCCGAGGGCTGGTCACGGGACCCCTTCGGCGGGGAGCTGATCGCCACCACGTACCGCCGGTCAGCCGGTCAACGAGGTCTGGGGCCGTGGCGCCATCGACATGCTGAACCTGACGGCGTCCATGGCGGTGGCCTTCAAGCACCTGGCCGCTTCCAACTGGAAGCCGAAGGGCACGCTGATCTACTTCGGCGTGCCCGACGAGGAGGCCGGCGGGGTGTGGGGCGCCCGCTGGATGGTCGACCACCACTGGGACGCCTTCAAAGGCACCAACGGCCGCTGCGATTACGTGCTGACCGAGATGGGCGGTTGGCCCCACGGCGGGGGCGCCAAGGTGGGCATCTCGGTGGGGGAGAAGGGCATCGCCTGGCGCCGGCTGCGGGTGAGGGGCGTGCCTGGTCACGGCTCCATGCCCTACGGCACCGACAACGCCGTGATCAAGGCCGCCGAGGTCATCCGTCGCTTGGCCGCGTACACCCCTTCGGCGCGGCTCGATGAGCTGTGGGCCGCCCGGGTCGGTGCCAGCCGCATGCCCGACGATCTCAAGGCCGCCCTGTTGGACCCGGCCCGGTTGGAGGACACCCTGGCCCAGCTGGCACCGAACACCGCCAAGCTGTTCCACGCCTGCACCCACACCACGATTTCGCCCAACATCGTGCACGGCGGCATCAAGACCAACGTCATCCCCGACACGGTGGAGATCGACGTGGACATCCGCACCCTGCCCGGGGTCAGCGGGGACGATGTGGACGGCTACCTGCGCGAGGCCCTGGGCGACCTGGCCGATCAGGTGGAGGTGAGCCGCATCTTCAACGACGAAGCGTCTTCCAGCTCCACCCGCAACCCGCTGTGGGACATCCTCACCCGGCGCACCCAGGTCGTCTATCCCGACGCTGAGCTGCTGCCGGAGCTGATCGTGGGGGCCACCGACAGTCGCTTCTTCCGGGAGCAGGGCACCGTGGCCTACGGCACCGGGTTGTTCGCCCCGTCGTCAGCTTCGAGCAGTTCGCCGCCCGCTTCCACGGCCACGACGAGCGAATCGACGTCGAATCCCTCGGCCTGTGCACCGACTACTGGGTCGGCATCTGCCAGGACCTGCTCGGCTGAGCAGGATTGCGCCCGGCTCGGTGACCCAACCGATCACCGGGCTCGGCTGGCGGAACTAACGTCAGGCCATGCGCATCGGCCTGATGATGTTCCCCACCGACAAGGGCATCCAGCCCACCGAGCTGGCCCGCGAGGCTGAGACCAGGGGTTTCGACTCGCTTTGGTTCCCTGAGCACTCCCACATCCCCACCAGCCGGCGGACGCCCTGGGGTGGTCGTGAGGGGGCGCCGCCGTTGCCGGAGGAGTACTGGCGCACCCACGACCAGTTCCTGGCCCTGACCGCGGCGGCGGTGGTCACCACCACCCTCAAGGTCGGTACCGGCATCACGCTGGTGGCCCAACGGGACCCCATCTGGCTGGCCAAAGAGGTGGCAACGCTCGACAACCTGTCGGGCGGGCGGTTCCTGTTCGGCATCGGGTACGGCTGGAACCACGAGGAGATGGAGAACCACGGCATCGCCCCCGCGGACATCAAGCGGCGCCGCAAGATCGTGCGGGAGAAGATGCTGGCCTGCAAGGAGCTGTGGACCAAGGAGGAGGCCTCATACCACGGCGAGTTCGTGAACTTCGAGAGCTCCTGGTCTTGGCCCAAGCCGGTGCAGCAGCCCCATCCGCCCATCGTGATCGGCGCCTCACCCACCGATCTGCACTTCCGGCACATCATCGAATACGGCGACGTCTGGATGCCGATCGAGGGCCGCTGGCCGGTGCTGGACAAATGGGAGGAGCTCAAGAAGCTGGCCGCTGACGCTGGCCGTGATCCGTCGACGCTCAGTCTGGGGGTGTTCGGCGCCAAGCCCGACGCCGATTACCTCAACGGGCTGCGTGAGGCCGGCTGCAGCTATGTGGCTTTCGGGCTGCCGGCGTTGGATCGGGACGCGGCGTTGCGGGCCATGGAGGGCTACGCAGAGCTGGTGGCCGAGTTCAACGCCTGACCCGTCCCCGACGGTGGGTCGAATTGGGCGATGACACCGGTTGGGGATAGCGGTCTCCTCAACACGTGGGATCGCTGCGGACCGTCGGCTCAGGCGTGGCTCTCGCCGGCCTGGTCGCGGCCGCCGTCGCCAGCGGGGTCCTCGATATCGCCGGACCCGGACCCGGACCTGGGGCGGGTTTCGGGCGATCCACGCCGGGCACCGCGCCGGCAATCGGCCAGCTGGCGTCCCCTGCGCCCCGTGCCCCCGAGCCGGGTCCCTCGACCGTGCCGGCTTCCGTCGATGGCGCGCCGCACGGAGCCCAAGCGGTGCTGCGGGCTCAGGTCTTGGCCCGGATCGACTACCCCTGGCAGCAGCGGCTGGCGGGGTGGGAGATCGACTTGGTCGGGCCCCGACCGGGCTTCTTGGGGGCCACGCTCACCAAGGAGCGCCGTATCGAGATCTACGTGGACGGGACCCGCAGCGTTGACGAGTTGGCCTTCACGTTGGCCCATGAGCTGGGTCACGCCGTCGACGTGACCGTGCTCGACGGTGCCGATCGCGACCGGTGGCTGGCGGCCCGGGGTGCCAGCGGCCAGCCCTGGTGGGCGGCCAACGCTGAGAGTGACTACGCGGTGGGCGCCGGTGACTGGGCGGAGGCGTTCGCGGTCTGGCAGCTGGGCGGACGTGGCTATTCGAATCTGGCCGGTCCGCCCACGGAAGCCCACCTGGCACTGGTCGCCCGCCTGGCCGGGGGCGGGTGAGCCGCTCCTTCGTGCCGTCACCGGTAGCGACCGCGCTCGGTCCTGAGGCGGTAACGTGCTGATCGATGGCAGGCCCCAGCAGCAACGGTCGAGTCACTCCCCGTGGCCGGCGAGATCGCTCGCCCGGTGATGATCTCCCCTCTTTTCGTCAACGGTCCCCGCTGGCCTACTGGGTGGCACTGCT
>CAVZHK010000011.1:0-9511 GCA_963775055.1 uncultured Acidimicrobiaceae bacterium
CCTGGTCTTTGATGATGTCTTCGTGCCCGAAAACCGCGCCCTTCCTCTCCGCAGCGGGAAGCCGAACCGCTATTACGAGGGCGCGCTGTACCGGGTGCCGTTCCTGGCACTGTTCGCGTGGCCGATCGCTGCCGTGGCCCTGGGCATCGCGCAGCACTCAATCGATAGTGCCATCGAGATGGCGCAGGAAAAGGTTCCGTCTGGAATGATCCCGAGCACGTTGAGCGCCAAGACGGTCTTCCAGCTGCAGTTGGCTGATGCGGTGGCCGCTGTCCGTTCGGCGCGTGCGTGGCTCCATGAGTCCCTTGGCGAGCTCATGGCGTTGGCCGAGGCGGGTGAGCGCATTGGCGTCGAGCCTCGGATCAACGCTCAGCTGGCCGCGTCGAACGCCACCAGAAGCGCCCGAGCGGCTGTGGAGCTCATGTACCTCGCCGGCGGCGGATCCTCGGTTCGTCTCGGCAACGACCTGCAGCGCTGCATGCGGGACATGCATGCCGTCTCCCAGCACGTCGTAACCGGACCCGCGACCTGGGAGCAGGCTGGCGTCGTGCTCGCGGGCCTTCCTCCAATCAATCCGATGATCATGCTCTGACAAGTCGGCAGCCAAAGTTGCTTCCGACGGTTCAGGTGAACGCTGGTGTTGTGGTGCGTAGAGCGGGCTGGAGCATGACGGCGGTGATGTAGCCGAGGGCGATGGGGTCCCCGTACCAGTCTGGTCGGCTGGCTTGGGGGTCGACGTCCAAGTCCACGTCGATGTCGGCGTCGGTGATCAAGGGGGTGAGCGTCCGGAGCGGCCACCAGTGGGGGCTGATGAACTGCAGGCCGTCGTCGTGGTGTTCGATGTGCCAGCGTCCTTCGTGCACGGCCCGGTGGTGGTGCCGGCACACCAACACCAGGTTGTCGAGGGTGGTCGGCCCGCCGTTTGGGCGAACAAGACGCGAAACTGGACCGGTCCGGGGCCGGGTTCGCTGGGCGGACGTGTTGGGTCACCTCTACGATGGCATCCTCCGTCCCGGCTCGGATTCAGCCCAGCAGCACGGGCCAGCCGTTCGGTGTCGGGGACTGGTGGTTTCTCGCTGGTTCGGGGCGGCTCACTCGTGGGGCAGGGGACCGCAAAGCAATGCGTGCAGCTGAACACCGTCCGCCTGGCCGTCGCCGTGGCCGGCTTTGCGCGACGATGGTGGGGTGGCTGCCGTGCTGACGCCTTCGGGGACGGTGACGTTCCTTTTCACTGATATAGAGGGCTCGACGCGGCTTTGGGAGGGGCATCGGGCGGAGATGGAGGCTGCGCTCGCCCGTCACGATGAGATCCTGCGCTCGTCGATCGCGGCGCATGGCGGGTTCGTGTTCTCCACGGCGGGTGACGCGTTCGCGGCCGCGTTTGCTCGACCGGCTGACGCCGTCGATGCGGCTCTGGCGGCGCAGCGGGCGTTGCAGTCCGAGCAGTGGCCGTCGGGCGCTGAGATCCGGGTGCGGATGGGGCTCCATGTTGGCGCCGCTCATGAACGAGATGGTGATTACTTCGGCCCGGCAGTGAATCGTGCGGCCAGGCTGATGGGTCTGGCGCATGGGAGTCAGGTCCTGGTGTCCCTGGCTGTGCAGCAGCTGGTGCGTGAGGAACTGGGTCCGGGCGTCCGCCTGGTCGGTTTGGGCGTGCGGGCGTTGCGGGGTCTGTCGGAGCCGGAGACCGTGTTCCAGCTCATAGCGAACGGCTTGCATGAACACTTCCCGGTGTTGGCTGGGTCAGGGTCAGGGCCCAAGGTGGGGAACCTTCCGGTGCCGGCGACGAGTTTCGTGGGACGGGTGGAGCAGGTGAAACGTCTGGCCGTCGAGTTGGCGGTCCGCCGATTGGTGACGCTGTTCGGCCCGGGGGGTGTGGGAAAGACGCGCCTGGCGATCGAGGCGGCCGCGGTCGCCGTGGATGAGTTTCCCGATGGGGTGTGGTTCGTGGAACTGGCAGCGGTGTCCGACCCGCTGGCGGTGGGCCACGCGGCGGCAGTCGGGGTGGGCGCTCGTCCGCAGGAGGGGATGGATTCCGTCGACGCGCTGGTCGACGCGCTCACCGGGCGGCGTTCGTTGTTGGTGTTGGACAACGCAGAACATGTGGTCGCCGCGGTGGCTGACATGACGTCACGGGTGTTGTCCGAGGCCCCGTCGGCGTCGCTGTTGGTCACCAGCCGCGAGCCGCTGGGGGTCGCGGGGGAGCAGGTATGGCCGGTCCCCTCGCTCGACCCGGTGTTGGAGGGCGTGGAGTTGTTCTGCGAACGGGCTGCGTTGGCCGACGCCGAGTTCACGCCCGGCGAGCGCTGATCAGCAGGTGGTGGCCGCGATCTGCGCCCGCCTCGACGGGATCCCGTTGGCGATCGAGTTGGCCGCCGCCCAGGTTCGCTCAATGACAGTGTCTGATCTCGCTGACCGGCTCGATCACCGATTCCGTCTCCTGCGCGGTCCCCGTCGGGGCGGCGGGCTGGAACGGCATCAGACGCTGCGGGCCACCATCGACTGGTCCTACCGGCTGCTCGATGACGACGAGGCATTGTTGTTCGACCGGCTGTCGGTCTTCGCCGGTTCGTTCGACTTCACCGCGGTGGGCGCGGTCTGCGGCGATGATCAGTTCGATCGCGATGACCTGTTCGACGTGCTTACTGCGTTGTGTGATCGTTCGATGCTCAGCGTTGAGCGCACCGGGCCGCACGTGCGTTGGCGTCTGCTTGAGACGTTGCGCCAGTACGGCGAGGAGCGTCTCGACCACCGGGGCGAGACGGACCTGCGCCGTGCCCGCCACCTCGCCCACTTCGTCACCGCAGCGCAAGACGCTCACCGGGCCTACGCCGGGACCGACTCCGCGGCTGGCGCTGCTGCGTTCGAAGCGGCGTGGGACAACCTGCGGGCCGCGCTGGGCTACGCCATCGCGTCCGGCGACGCCGCCCGGGCCGCAGCGATTGTGGAGGCATCGATTTGGTATTCCTTCTTTGGGCTCAACGCTGAGCACGCGGACTGGGTAGCCCTGGTCCGCGAGATCACTCCCCGGGACCCGTCAATGACCGGGATGGCCGCGCTGTGGGCCGCGCTGCAAGGTGACCAGCGTTCAGCTGCCACGCTGGGCGAAGCCTCCGTCGTCGCCGCCGCCTTCCCGCGGGAGGCAGAGGACCTCTACGGCCGGATGGCTATCGTCTACGCAAACTTCTACTCCGGCCGTCAGTCGCTCCTGGGTGATGGCGCGAGGGGGGTGGAGGCGGCGGCGGCGAGGAGCCCGGACCCGTTTGTGCGTGCAGTGGTGGCGTGTTTCAGTTGTCTTCCCGCCTTCTACGGGGATCGGGCGTCGGGTCTGGGGGCGCTGGGGCGGGCAAGGGACCTGGCCGAGCAGCTCGGTAACGGTGTGGCGCTGGGGTTTGCGAGCTATCAGGCCGGGAACATCCACTTCGAGGTGGGCTCCTATGATGTTTCCCTGGCCGAATATGAGCGGTGCGTCGAGTTGGCCTCGCGCCACGGCGCCACAATGCTCGAGACCTGGGCCCGGACCATGCTCGCCGCCCGGGCCACCGATGCCGGCTGGCCCGACGCCGGGCGCCGCTTCGCCGAAACCCTGCGTTACCTCGCCGCCAACCGGGTCTGGTCCCGCATCTATGGTGTCCTGGCCGCACTGGCCGATCGTTGGGCCAGCGCCGGTCGCATCGAGCCGGCCGCAAACCTCATTGGCTTCCTTGAAGTGCACGACCCCGTCGGTGTCGTCCTTGTCACCACCCAACGAGCCCGTGCCCAAGCCGCCGTCGACGAGCACCCCGCAGCGTCGGAGTGGAAAGCCCGCGGCGCCCGCATCGAACGAACCGTGATCATCGACTACGCCCTCAGCGAACTCGGTGATATTGGTCCCGCATAGGCGCTCCCGACCGCCCCCACCGAAGTTCCTCCCGGCCGTACTACGGCGTCGAGGGGGCCGCCCGCTCATGGGATCCGGACCCGCCGACGTGGCACCGGTCCGACTGGCCCCCGATTTGAAGCTCGCCATCGAACGCTGGGCCGAACTGGACCATGTGACCGCCAGCGAGATCATCCGGGAGGCGCTCCGCCAGTTACCTCAACGTTGAAGGACCCGATACCCGCCGACCTCTTGGGGGCGTGAAGCAAGCTGGTGCGCGAGACTCCCCGGGTGTCACGGCCGACCGGCGTCGTTGCCTTCCTTTTCACCGATATAGAAGGGTCCACCCGGCTGTGGGACGAGCACCCCGCGGCCATGGACGCGGCATTGGCATCCCACGACCGCATCTTGCGAGCAGCGATGGAGAGCGAGGGCGGGTTCGTCTTCTCCACCGCGGGGGACGGACTCTCTGCGGCGTTCGACACGCCAGCCCAGGCCGTGCGGGCTGCGCTGGCGGCACAACGGGCGCTGGCGGCGGAGCCCTGGCCCGAGGGTGCCGCGCTGTCGGTGCGCGTTGGGATCCATGTCGGCTCGGCGCACGAACGTGACGGTGACTACTTCGGTCCCGCGCTCAACCGCACCGCACGATTGATGAGCCTGGCCCGGGGCGGCGAGGTGTTGGTGTCTCAAGCGGTGCAGCAGCTCATGCGGGGCGAACTGCCGCCGGAGGTCAGCCTGCACGATCTGGGCGACCTGGTGTTGCGAGGCCTGGCGGAGCCGGAACGCTCCTTTCAACTCCGCGCGCCGGGCCTGGTTGCCACCGCTGGGCCCGACCGATCGATCCGCACCACCGGCAACCTGCCCTCGCCGCCGACCTCGTTCCTGGGCCGATACGGCGAGATCAAGGCGGTTGTCGGGGAGCTGGCGCGTCGACGGTTGGTCACGATCGTCGGACCTGGCGGTATGGGCAAGACGCGGGTGGCGATCGAGGCCGCCCACGCCACGTCTGAGGAGTTCCCCGACGGGGTGTGGTTTTGTGAACTCGCTCCGGTGGAGGAATCCGGCGTGGCGCCCACGATTGCCGCGGCGGTGGGCGCGGTGTTGCGGCCCGGCCACGACCCTGTGCAGCAGATCGTGGAGGCGGTGGCCGAGCGGCGGGCGCTGGTGGTGCTGGACAATTGCGAGCATGTAGCGGACCAGGCCGCCGAAATTGCGCGTCGCATTCTCGTGGGCTCGGCGGCGGTGCGGGTGTTGTGCACGAGCCGCGAGCCGCTCCACGTTGCCGGTGAGCAGCTTTGGCGGCTCGGCGGGTTGGCCGACGCCGCGGTGGAGCTGTTCTACGAGAGAGCGATGGACCAGCAACCGGACTTCACTCCAAACGCTGCCGAGGTGGGAGCCATTGAGGAGATCTGCCGGCGCCTTGACGGGATGCCGCTCGCCATCGAGTTGGCCGCGGCGCGGGCGCGTTCCCTCAGCCCGATCGACATCGCCGCCCGGTTGGATGAGCGATTCCGGCTGCTGCGCACCACCGCCCGGCGCACACCCGAACGACAGCAGACCTTGCAGGGCACCGTGCAGTGGTCCTACGACTTGCTGGAACCCGCCGAGCGGACGGTGTTCCAACGGCTGTCCGTCTTCGCAGGAAGCTTCAGTCTGGCAGCGGCCGAAGCCGTGTGCGCCCATGGAGAATTCGACGCGCTCGATGTCCTCGACGTGCTCGACGTGTTGGTGGATCGATCCATTGTGGCGCGCCGGCCTGCATCTGGCGAGACGCGGTATGTGCTGTTGGAGACATTGCGCCAGTTCGCGCGTGAACGGTTGGCTGCGCCGGAGACCTGCCAGCTGGCGCACGCCCGCCACTACCGGGATCTGGCGGTGGCCGAGGAGCAGCGTTCGTTCACCGCGGACGAGGCCATTGCATGGGCGACGCTTGACGAGGAGTGGGACAATATCCGCGCCGCGTACGAGTACGCCACCGCTCTCGGCGAGCTTGATGTGGTTGCCGAGATCCCCGCCGCGCTCGGGTACTACGGCCTCCACGCCATGCGAGGCGAGGTCGGGGCGTGGGCCAAGGCGGCCGTCGAGTCCGGCCTGGTCGCCGGCCACCCGGTCGAGCTTGACGTGCGGGGCGCATGGGCGATCGCGGCGTATTGGCTAGGTGCTGCTATCGATGAGGCCCGCCTGGCGCTCGGCACGGAGCGGGGCCCGGCCGTGTTCTCCGCTCGTGTCTGCAATCCGATCGGGTCGTTCCTGGTTGCTCAAGCGTCGGGCGATTGGGACTGGGCCGACCGTCTGACCGCGGCGTGGTTGGATGCCAGCAGTGGGTTACCGCCCGGGCCGGGTGCCGTGCATGGCGTCGGCGCCAGAGCGTTGTACGGCGCTTGGGGCAACGTCAGCAGTGTCGACGCGCTGGCGTTGGCCACCCAAGCCTCGACCATTGCCGACGCCACAGGCTCCTCGACGCTACGGGGGTGGGGGCATTGGTTCAGAGGACTGGTGTTGATCTACACCGACCCTGATGCGGCGATCCGGGCGTTCGAGGAGACGGTCGAGGCGGTGACTTCACTGGCGGACGCGCACTTTGTTCGCTTGGGCGGTCTTGTCTGGCTGAACGTCGCTGCCGTGCTCGGCGAGGATCTTGCTCGGGCGCTGTCGACCACCCGAGACCTGCTGGGGTTGGCTGACACGTATCGCATGCACAGCGTGACCGGCCAGCTCTTGCGGAGCGCGGCGCTGGCCCTGGCCCGTGCCGGACAGCCGGTGGCAGCGGCCCGTTTGCTCGGCGCCGTCGCGGCGACAGGTCACACTGGCGCTGCGGTACGCGACGTGACCGCCAGGGCGGAGGCTCTCGTTCGCGACGCCCTTGGCGCCGACGCCGACGCCCACATTGCCTGCGGCGCCACGCTCGATATCACCGCTGCGCGGGCCCTCGCCCTGGACGCCATCAGCGAGGCAGAAGCGGCGATGCAGCGGCCCGGGGACGCAGGCATGTCACGGTGAGTCGAGTGCATTTCGGAGGTAAGCGACCAAGTCGGCGGCGGTCATCGCCTGGCCACGCTGCCGCAACAGCATTGTCCGCGGAGGCTGGAGTTTCTGCTCGCATCGCTCAAGTGCCGCCGTGAGCCTGATCTGGGTGCCGGGGGTGGCTGGCACGGCCACAATCTGGTGATCAAGCCAGCCGGCACACACGACGGCTTGTTCGAAACGCCCGAGGCGGTCCAGCAGGATGACGCTCGATCGGACGATGTTCGCGGCGTTTTGCAGTCCAGCACCCGTCGACGCTCGGTCGAGAACCTCGTGGAGCAAGGCCACGGCCTGGACCGGCCCACCGGCCGAAGAAAGCGCAGCGAGGAGATAGACGCGTCCACCATCTGCGAACCATGTTGCGCCGCACGCTCGGGCTCGGTCGATGACCTCTCGGCAGGTGATGATGGCCGCTTCGGCGTCGAGGTCGACCTCTGCGATGCCACGGATGTAAAGGTGCGCCGCCTGGGCCAGCGGGTTGGGGTGGGGGTCGACCTGGTCCAGAATCGCTATCGCCCGGGCAGGGTCGCGGTAGACCACCGTGACCGCACGGTAAGACCGGCAGATACCGGTGACGAAGTCGTCGTCGCCTTCGCTGGCGACAAGCAGTTCGTCGAGGAACCGTTCGGCCTCCTCGAGACGGTCCTGCATCACGAGCTCGATGAGGGCGGGGAAGTCAGCCGACTCTCGGATTGGCCGGCCGTGTGGGCGGGCGACGGGCCGCGTGCGCAACCGTTGCGCCATCGACTCGAACCGGCCGGCTCGCCAATCGAACAGAGCGGCGATCCCCACCAGGTGGTCGGCGTTGTGGTGGTCGAACGCGCCGGCCAATGCCAGGGCCCGCTCGACCCAGTCTCCAAGTTCGGCGCGGTCCCGCCACAGACACTCCAGGCCCGTGAATCCCCCCAGGAGTTCGAAGGAAAGCTCCACATCGGACGCGCCGAGGGCGAAGAGCACCGCGGCCCGAAGGTCGGGCCAGACCAACTCAAGATCGGCCGCCGCTTGCAGGGCCACCGGCGGGTCACGCCCGACGACACCGCTCAGCAGGATGGCGGCGCGCTCGACTGACCCACCTGGCATGGAGCCGTCGAGCAGGCGTGCCTGAACCTGCGGCGTCGAGACGGCCGAGCGCGAAGGCCCGCATGGTCTCCAGCAGGCGGAACGTGTGCCGTTCACCGCTGCGCTGGGAGGTGACCAACGAGTGGTCCACCAGCGTCTCGATGGTGTCGATCACCCCGAGCTCGTCGATCTCGTCATCGGTGCACACCTCGATCGCGGCGTCGAGATCGAACGCACCGGCGAATGTTCCCAAACGGCCGAAGATGGTCCTTGAGGTCTCGTCGAGGAGTTGGTAGGACCAGTCCACGGTGGCCACGAGGGTGGCGTGGCGTTGCTCGGAGACCGCGTCCGCGGTGGCCGGGCGAGCGGACCGCAGGAGACGGAACCGGTCCTCGAGCCGTGCCAGCAGCTCGGAGGGGCTCAACGTCCGCGCCCGTGATGCCGCCAGCTCGATGGCCAGCGGCATGCCGTCGAGGCGGCGACAGAGCGCGGCGATGGTGGGACGGTCATCCGCCAGCACGACCTGATGTCCCGAAGCGCTGGCCCGGTCCACGAACAACGCCACCGCCGCGTCGTCCAGCCCCAGTGGGTCGACCGGCCAGACCCGTTCGGCGCGGATGGCGAGTGGCGCACGAGAGGTGGCCAACAGCGAGATGGTCGGGCATCGGTCCAACAACACCGCCATCATCGCCGCCACCGCCGCCAACAGGTGTTCACAGTTGTCGAGCACGATGAGACGGCGGCTGGCATGGAGACCGGCGGCCAACGCGTCCACCGGCGCCTGGCCAGGGAGCGGACGGACACCCAGCTCGGCCAGCAGGGTATGGCCCAGTGCGTCGGGTTCCCGCAGCTCATCGAGGGCCACGAACCAGGCGCCGTCGTGAAACTCGTGATCGATCAGCCGGGCGACCTCGACTGCCAGTCGGGTCTTGCCGACGCCGCCGGGCCCACCAGTGTGGTCATCCGCCCCGTTCGAACGGCTTCCAACAGCGCGGCCATCTCCCCGGCGCGGCCGACGAAGGTGTTCGGCGTCCCCGGCAGGGACCGCGCCCGACGACCGGCATCACGCGAGTGTGGGCGCTGGACATGCTCGGTTACGCCTTGGGCCAGCACCGCGAAGAGCCGCTCAGCGCCGGCGCCGCGGAGTTCATGGATGCCCTCGTCGACAAGGCTCACACCGTCTCGGGTCAGCTCCCGCACCAGTGCCGCGGTGACTGCGGAGATCAGCACCTCCCCACCGTCCGCCAACGCCATGATGCGAGCCGTACGGTTCAGATCGGGCCCGAAGTAATCCCCGTCGCGTTCGTCCGCCGTGCCCGTGTGCACCCCGGCACGTAGTTTCAACCGGACCGTGTCGGGCCAGTCTTCATCCTCAACGGCGCGTTGCACGTCCAACGCGGCCTGCACCGCCGGACCGGGCGTGCTGAATGCCGCCGCGACACCGTCCCCTGTCGAGGCAAAGACATACCCGCCGTGCGCCGCCAACGCGGTGCGAACCAGCTCGTCGTGGCGGGCCAACGCCGAACGCATGGCCGCGGGCTGGGCCTCCCACAACGCCGTCGAACCCTC
>CAVZHK010000012.1:0-592109 GCA_963775055.1 uncultured Acidimicrobiaceae bacterium
TGCAACAAACCTCTTTGCGCCGCAGTGGAGAGGACACTGGTGCAGTGGTCACTTCCAGAATTGAGGCATGGACTTGACTCACCCATAAGTTTCGAGTTCGCTTCCTGAAGTTTCCCCAGCGGTATATATCAGCGGCAAAATGGATACCTGAAAATGCCGGCATTCAACGACGCGCTGCTTCTTTTGCTTTTTCTTGCTGGCGCTGTGATATGTTGCTCCGGCCTTATCCTGCTCTTCAAGCGAACTGAAACTGAAACCGGCGCGGCAAAGGTCGAGTTCTTTGGTCAGAAGCTGGAAGCCAATTCCAAGGGGATTGTGGTGTTTCTGGTTGGTGCTGGATTTCTGGCTGCCCCCTCTATCTGATGGCGCAGAGGCCGGAAGCTGCTGCAAAGGCGACGTCACCGAACCCCGAAGTTAAGGCGTCCCCTGCAGCTGAAGCTGCCGCATCGGGCGCAGAGGCCGAAACAATAATTCTTCTGAAAAGTCCAATGTGCTTGTCCTTGGCGGCACGGTCGCCGGCCATGTCACCGCCGAGGACGAAAACTGGTACTCAGTCAATAGCGGCTCGGGGTCGGCAAAACAGCTCAAGGTCAGTTTGCGCAGCATGCACGACGGCTGTGTGGCGTACGACTTGTTCGGCGTGGATAACCAAAAAATAGCCTATGCCCAATCATGCAGCCACAGCATGGAAACTCAGACCTATCAGGTTCCGCAAGGCATCAGCAAAATTCGAGTGCATTCAATTCACTGGTCCGGAAACTATGAGCTGTCGGCTGCCGCGCAGTAGCGACGGCCTGCTATTTCACTGCAAAGCAGCGGCACGTCTCACAGCGCCTTCTGCAATTCCGGCAATATCTCGAACAGATCCCCGACAATGCCGTAGTCCGCCACCTGAAAGATCGGCGCGTCCTCGTCCTTGTTGATGGCGACGATGACTTTGGAATCTTCATGCCCGGCAAGATGCTGGATCGCGCCGGATATGCCGCAGGCGATGTAGAGGTCGGGGGCGACGACCTTGCCGGTCTGGCCCACCTGCCAGTCGTTCGGGGCGTAGCCTGCGTCCACCGCCGCGCGTGACGCGCCAACGGCGGCGCCGAGCTTGTCGGCGATGGGGAGCATGACGGCCATGAACTTCTCATTCGAGCCGAGCGCGCGGCCGCCGGAAATGATAATTTTGGCGGAGGTGAGCTCGGGGCGGTCCGAGCCCGCGATGGCGGAACCGGAATATTTGGAGAGGCCGGGATCGGCCGCCGCCTTGATGCTTTCGACCAGGGCCGAGCCGCCTTCTTCTGTGGCGGCGAACGTGGCTGTGCGCACGGTGATGACCTTGATCCTGTCGGTGGACTGCACGGTCTGGATGGCGTTGCCGGCGTAGATCGGGCGCTTGAATGTGTCCTTGCTTTCGACGGAGATGATCTCCGACACCTGCATCACATCCAAAAGCGCGGCGACGCGGGGCATGACATTTTTGCAGTCGGTGGTCGCCGGGGCGATGATCGTGTCGTAGCCGCCTGCCAGCGAAACGATCAGTGCGGCATAGGGTTCGGCGACACGCTGTTCGAGACTGGCATCGTCGGCGAGCAGCACTTTGGAAACCCCCTGGAGCTTCGAAGCCGCGTCTGCGGCAGCTTTCGCGCCCTTGCCCGCGACCAGAACATGCACGTCGCCGCCGATCTGCGCGGCTGCCGTGAGCGCCTTGGCGGTCTGGTCGGAAAGATGTGAATTGTCGTGTTCGGCGATGAGAAGAATTGCCATGTTTGAAATCCTTTCTTAAAGCACGCCGGCTTCGTTTTTCAGTTTGTCGACAAGTTCCGCGACGGTCTTCACCTTGACGCCCGCCTTGCGGCCACCGGGCTCAACCGTGGTCAAAACCTTGAGGCGCGGGGCGGTGGAGACGCCGTAGTCCGCAGGCGTCTTTTCATCGAGCGGCTTTTTCTTCGCCTTCATGATATTCGGCAGCGAGGCGTAGCGCGGGGTGTTGAGGCGCAGGTCCGTCGTCACCACGGCGGGCAGCGACAAGTCCACGGTCTGCGAACCGCCGTCGACTTCGCGGGTGACGGAGATGCGTCCGCCTTCGGGCGAGACTTTCGAGGCGAATGTGCCCTGCGGCCAGCCGAGCAGAGCCGCGAGCATCTGGCCGGTCTGGTTGAAATCGTCGTCAATCGCCTGCTTGCCGCAGATGACCAGCTGGATGCCCTCGGCCTCGGCGACGGCTTTCAGGATTTTGGCCACGGCGAGCGGCTCGGTTGCGTCGTCGGTCTTCACCAGTATGGCGCGGTCGGCGCCCATGGCGAGCGCGGTGCGGAGCGTCTCTTGCGCCTGCTGCGGGCCGACGGAGACGGCGATGACTTCCTCGGCTTTGCCGGCCTCTTTGAGACGCAGCGCCTCTTCGACGGCGATTTCGTCAAAAGGGTTCATCGACATTTTGACATTGGCGAGGTCAACGCCGGAACCGTCCGCCTTGACGCGGATTTTGACGTTGTAGTCAACGACCCGTTTGACCGGCACCAGTATCTTCATGTCAGCAACCTCACTCTTATGTGTTCTGCCGAGATAGCGCCAAAGACCGGAAAGCGATAGTCAAATGCCGACATTTGTTTGGACACATCAGCGCAGCGGCGGATACCGTTGATTGACGTTAACGTCAATATGAGCAGCGCTATTGCCGGCCCCATTTTACGGCTGGCTCAGGTTTGGCAGCCACGGGCGGTGGGGGCGCTCCAATGCCAGGTGTCTGCACGATAGGATCATGACGATCAAACAGCTTGACCCCGCGGCGCTTCAGAATAGGCGTCAATATGATTCCCGCGATGATGCCGCCGACATGGGCGGGCCACGAAATCTGGTCCTCGGTTTGGGTGAACAGCATGACGAACTGAAAGATCACCCAAAGCGCGATGGGAATCCATGCCGGAATGCGCAGCGGAATGCGCATCAGGGCCAGAACCCAGAGCTTCACATGCGGATGCAGCATCAGATAGGCGACAACAACACCCGCGATGGCGCCGGAGGCGCCGATCAGCGGCTCTTCGGACCCCGCCAGAATTGCGCCATGCAGGAAGGCCCCGGCGGCGGCGCACAGGAGATAAAAGATGAGATATTTGACATGGCCCATAGCGTCTTCGACATTATCGCCGAACACCCATAGAAACAGCATGTTGCCGCCGAGATGAAAGATGTCGGCGTGAAGAAACGCATAGGTCAGATAGGTCAGATTTTCCGGCACCAGGACCAGCTCGGGCGGCAGTTCCACCGTGTCGTGGATCACCGAGGGAATGTAGCCAAGCCCGATGACGCTGGCGTTTGAGAAGCTCTCGCTCGCGGTGACAGCGGTAAAGAAAAAGGCTGCAATGTTGACAGCAATGATCGCGATATTCACATAGGAATGGCGGATATGCCGGAGCTCGTTGGCGTCGTGCAGGGGGATGAACATCGGGCGTCTACCGGTTTGCGCCGGGCACCCATAACACGTCATTAGCGCCATTGTCATTGCAGGCGCGGGCGGCGACGAAAAGGAAGTCTGAGACGCGGTTGATATATTCGATGGCGACCGGCGCGACCTTCTCGCCGGGTTTTGCGGCGAGCTCGACCATCAGGCGCTCAGCTCTTCGGGCAATGGTGCGGGCAAGGTGCAGCGCGGCGGCGGCGGGCGATCCGCCGGGAAGTATGAAAGAATTGAGCGGCGGGATGGGTCCGTTCAGCGCGTCGATGTCGCGCTCAATTTTCTCAACCTGGCTCGCAATGATGCGCAGCGGTTCGTAGCCGAGCTTTTCACCCGTGTCCGGAGTCGCAAGGTCCGCGCCTAGATCGAAGAGATCGTTCTGGATGCGGGCGAGCATGGCGTCGACCACAGGACGGCGTTCAACTGTGTGAACGCGGGCCATTCCGATGGCGGAGTTGGCCTCGTCAACTGTCCCATAGGCTTCGACACGAAGATCAAATTTCCAGCGCCGCTCGCCATTGCCGAGGCCGGTCGTGCCGTCGTCGCCGGTCTTTGTGTAAATCTTGTTGAGCTTGACCATTATGCGCTCAGCCCGGGCGTCCGAAGTAAACCGCAATGACGATCAGGACGATGGCGATGAACTGCAGGAAGACGCGCAGCTGCATCATTTTGTTGGAAAAGTTGGCGTCACCCGCTTTCAGCATGTTGCGCAGGCCGACCATGAGAACGGCGGCCACGGCGAGCATGGCGACCAAGGCAAGAACATTGAAAACATTGGACATGGGACACTCCTGTGTGACCTATATATGACCGCAGCAAGGAAAAGCCAGCGTCCAGAGTCAATCGTCCGCGCCGACGATTAAGCGGCACGCGAACTGCTGAGGCGGCCCAAGCGCGCCGGAGCCGGCCTAAGCTTTTGAGCGGTCAGGCGTTGCGCATACGAGACAGCAGCAGCGGCAGCGCGCCAATAAGCAGCCCGCCAATGCCGATCGCCAGTGTGATGTTGTCAAAAGTCGGAATGCTGTAGACGCCGATGAACACCATGAACAGCGCGCCAAGGAACGGCCAGATGACATGGCTCATCGCATCACGGAACCCGGATTTGAGATATGAGCGATAGTGCCAGGCGCAGGCGAAGCCGGCAAGGCTCATGTAGAAGCAAATCTGGATGCCGATCGCCAGGATTGAGCTTTGCAGAATGGCGCTGACGGACGGCATGTAGGACGAGGAAAACAGCATTATGACGCCAAGACCCCAGATGACCAATGTGGCGATCCATGGCGTCTGCCATTCCGGATGGATACTGGCGTAGCGCGGATGCAGCATCTTGTCCCGCGCCATGGCGAACATGGAGCGGCTGAACTGCAAAATCTGCGTTTCGATGGTGCCAATGGTGCTCAGGACGGTCGAGAGCACGGCGAGATAACTCCAGGGCGCGGGAAACAGTTTGTCGGCAATCGCGTAGAGAACATTGGTGTTGGCGGTGGCGATTTCTTCGTCAGTCAGCACGATCAACACAACGATCATCATGATGATGAAGAACAGGATCAGGTTGATCATCGCCCAGAACGCGCCCTGTCCGGCGGGCGAAGGCTGGCCGTCCTTGGTCTCCTCGCCAAGGTTCATCGTCACATCCCAGCCCCAATAGAAGAAGATCGCAGTGAGCGCGCCGGTGGCAAACATTTGCGGCGTGAACGAAAATGGCGAAATCCAGTCGAAGGACGGAACGTGCGCCGGTTTGCCGCCATACTGGACAAAGGCGCCAATGATCAGCGCGAGAACGATCACGGTTTCAATGACGGTCAGGGTGACCTGCGCATAGCTTGCGTGCTTGATGCCTTTTGTGACAACGGCGGTGACAATTGTCAGCCATATGGCTGCTGTGAACGTTACCCAGCCTGTGCTTTCAACAAGGTGCGGGGCGATCAGCACCAGCGTTGAGGTAGCTGCCGGTATGGTCGCGGACACCATGAAAACAACCGACGCCACGAGAAGGCCCCAGCCGGCGAAGAAGCCCCAAGTGGGGCCAAAGACCGCGCCGACCCAAGCATAGGTGGCTCCGGCATTTGGCGACATTTTGTTGAGGTTCTTGAAGGCCAGCATCAGGCCGAACATGATCAGGCCGCAGTATAAAATGCTTCCGACAGACAGGGTGCCGACCGCTGCGACGATGGTCGCCGTGGTGACCGCGACACTGAACGCGGGCGCGGTTCCGGCGATGCCCATGATTGTGGATTCAAGCGTGCCCAGCGCGCCTTTTGCCAAACCTACGTCTGTGCTCATTCCCTGTCTCCCTTGCACGCGTCAGCTGCAAATCTAGGGAGCGCAGCTTACCCAAGGAAAATCAAAAGGATAGATCAAAATGGAGCTGTGTTCAGCGCTTTGTTGCGCCAGGATTTCCGCACGCGCCGGGCACATGACAGGGCACAGGATGCAAGCGTCAGGACGATTTTGCCAAGAGCTTGTAAAGCAGCTTCGAAGGCAGAATGCGCTTGAGAACAACGCCTATTTTCGCAGGCCGTGTGACGACATAGTGCGGCTTGGGCGAAGCTGAATTGAGCGCGTGCTTGAGCACTGCGTAGACCGCGCCCGGACCAAGTTTTGTCGGATCCTTTGTGCCCCCTGAGCGCAAAAGCGACAGGCGCTTTTCGTAGGATTTCCTGTGCGGCGAGTTCTCGACGTCGATATATTTATCGGCGTAAACGGCGGCTGTGACTGCGATTTTTGACTCAATAGCGCCGGGCTCGATCAATGAGACTTCGATGCCCGAGTCCCACAACTCCATGCGCATTGTCAGCATCAGGCCTTCAACGGCATGTTTCGAGGCGTTGTAAGCGCCGCGCAGCTTTTGCGGCAGGAGGCCGAGAATGGATGAGCAGTGCACAATGCGTCCATGGCCCTGCCTTCGCATGACGGGCACGATTTGGCGGGTGAGGTCATGCCAGCCGAAAAAATTTGTCTCGAACTGTTCGCGCAGCGCTTCCATGGGCACATCTTCGACTGCGCCTGGCTGGGCGTAGCCGCCATTGTTGAACAGGGCGTCGAGCGTTCCGCCAGACGCTTTCAGGACATCTTCGACAAGCGCTGCGATGGATTCAGGTTCGCGGTAGTCAAGATAAAACGTCTCGATGCCCTCCGCTTTCAAAGCCGCAATGTCCCCAGGCTTGCGCGCAGTGGCGAAAACCCGCCATCCGTCCGCCTTCAGCGCTCTTGCGCAATAAGCGCCAATGCCGGAAGAACAGCCTGTGATCAAAATGGTGCGCGTGTGATTCATGCAGGGCCTCGTTGAAATGCAGGCATGCGGCATCCCATATCAAAGGCTTGAGCGCAATCGGGATGCAACTTTTGCTTAAAGTCATTGCCATCGCAAAGCGAATTCTGACGGATGCGCTCGGGCACTATAATGATGATGACGGCTGGGCGATGGCGAGCCATGTGGCGCTGTCAAGCCTGATGGCTTTGTTCCCGTTTTTGATTTTTGCGGCGACGCTGGCGAGTTTTCTTGGCGCGGACGCTTTTTCAGACACCGCCGTGCATCTCATCTTCGACACATGGCCGGAAAAGATCGCCGCGCCAATTGCGGCGGAGGTGCAGAATGTTCTCACCGTGCCGCATGGGGGTCTTGCACACTGTCTTTTTTTGCCGCCTTTTATTTTGCTTCAGGCGGAATAGAGGCGCTGCGCGTGGCGCTGAACCGGGCATACCGCGTGACCGAGACGCGCCGATTGTATTTCCGTCGAGCTCAGAGTTTTGGCTTTGTGCTGGTCGCGGCGATCGGCATGCTGGCGATCAGTTTTCTGCTGGTGCTGGCGCCGCTGGTCATCAGCATCCTGCAGAAATACATGCCGGGCATTGAGCCCTATCTCGGCACGATTCAGTTTGGCGGTTTCTGATCGCGTTCTTCGTTTTAGTGTTGGGCTGCTGTCGGTGCATTTCTGGCTGCCGGACGGCAGGCGGCGGTTCCTCGCCATTCTGCCGGGCATTGTCGTCACGATGCTTGCCTGGTTCATCAGCGCGACGGTTTTCGCCACTTATTTGGAGCGCTTCGCCAACTATTTCTCGACCTATGCGGGGCTTGCCTCGATCATGGTGGCTCTGGTGTTTCTCTACATCGTCGCCTCGATTTTCATTGTCGGTGCCGAGCTAAACGCTGCCATCGGGCGTTATCTGGACGCGCGGGAAAAAGTGAAGCCCTGATGTGTGGCGAGCGCCACGCCCGCGGCTGTCACCAGCATTCCGAAAATCTGGAGACCGTTCAGCGTTTCGCCAAACAGCGGCCAGGCCATCAGCGCGGTGGCCGAGGGGACGAGATAAAATAGAGACGCGATCTTGGAAACAGCGCCATCGCGGATCAGGATCATCAAAAGAAAGATCGCTCCGATCGACAACACAAGAACCAGCCAAACCATGGCGAAAACCAACTCGCCGGTACAGTACAAATTCCTGTTTTTCGAAGGCAAGCGTCAGGCCCCCCGCCAAGAGTGTCGCGCCAAGATATTGCAGACTGGTCGAGGTCCGCAAGTCAGCGCCTGTGACAAAGCGTTTCTGCCAGATTGTTCCCGCCGCTATTCCGATCACCGAGACGAAAGACGCCGTCAGCGTCGCCGCATTGACGCCGGTCCCGGCCAGATTGAGCTTTGGCGACAACACCAGCGCGATGCCGATCAGGCCGATGGCGAGGCCAAGCCAATGCTGCGGGGTGATCTTTTCCTGCAAGACCCGCCCGGCGATCAGCGCGGTGACCAGCGGCTGGATGCCCACAATCAGCGCCGACATGCCGGCGGGCAAGCCGTTGCGGATCGCCCAGAAGACGCAGGCGAGATAGACGCCATGGATCAGCGCGCCGGCGATGGCGGCGTGGATCGCGACAGCCCGGTCCGGCCATTTGGCCTTTGACATGATTGCGATGGCGGCGAGGACGGCGCAGGCGATGAAGAACCGCGCCGCCAGAAACAGGAACGGCTCGCACCAGGGCATGGCGTAGCGCGCGCCGATGAAGCCGGTCGCCCATAGCAGCACAAAGAGCGCCGGAAACAGCCGTTCACGCATCAAAAACTCCGAAAAATGGCTGAGAGGCCGTATTGCGCCAGTTATGTGAAACAGTTGGTAAAGGTTTTCGTATATTTTCAAAAGGATAAATAAAGCCGTTTGGCCAAATCGCCTACGCGCCGAGGATTGCGGAAATGTCGCTGCTTGACACAGATGTGCAAATTTTTGTTCTGACACTTGTGCTGATTTCGGGTTTTTCTCGGACATGCCATGGACGGCGTGCTGGGCGACGAAGGTTTCGGGGCCTATGGCAACATGTTCTGGATCATCACAGGATTCGTTGGCGGAATTTATGTCATGCATTATTTCGGCATGTCGCTGAAGGACATGCGTTTCACAGTCGGCGGCGGGCTTGGGGCGCGTTTTCGCTCTTGGCAACGCTGGTGCTTGGAAAAAACGTTCTCCACCGCACGGCTATTGACGCGCTGCTGCAAGGCTGCTCCGCTTCAGGTGGATGAAGCGGAAGGCGGCCATGCGGCGCATAGACAATCTCAACGACATCAAAATTGGACTGGACGCGCTCGTCGCTCTTGAACCTCGGCTGGCGCATGTCGCGGGGATCGCCGGTGATGTGCCGCTGCGCCGGCATCCCGCCGGGTTCGAGAGCCTTGCCGGCATCATTGTCTCGCAGCAGATTTCCAAGGCCAGCGCCGATGCGATTTTCGCGCGGCTGAAGGCGGTGGTTGATCCGTTCACGCCGGAAAGGCTGATTGAAGCAGGAGAGGCAGCGCTCATCAGCGCTGGACTGTCGCGCCCGAAGCAGAAGACCTTCCTTGCGGTGGCAGAGGCATGAGAAATGGTCTGGATTTGGCAAACCTCTGCGTAGCTTCCCGCCGCGGACGCCATTGCGGCTATGACGGCGATGCCCGGCATCGGGCCGTGGACGGCGGAAGTGTATCTCTTATTCTGCGCCGGACATCCGGACATTTTCCCCACAGGCGATATCGCCTTGCAGAACGCCGTCGGCACGCGTTCAGCTTGAATCGCGCCCAACACCGAAACCTTGGCCGCCATTGCGGAACGCTGGTCGCCGCACCGGAGCGTGGCCGCGCGGCTGTTCTGGGCCTACTACGCCAACATGAAAGGCCGCGACGGCGCGCCTTTGTGACGCCGCATTTTCCCCCTTCACATTCCTGTCATCCGCGAATTACACTGTGAGCGGACTTGAAGCTGAAACAGAAGGGTTGATTCTTGAACGTCGCGGTTTCCCCCAACGGGTTGCCAACGCTTGTGCTGAACGCGGATTACCGCCCGCTCAGCTATTACCCTCTGTCGCTCTGGTCCTGGCAGGACGCGGTCAAGGCGGTGTTTCTTGACCGTGTGAATATCGTCGCCGAGTACGAGACCAAGATTTCCTCGCCGTCGTTCTCGATGAATCTGCCCAGCGTCGTGTGCCTGAAAAACTATGTGAAACCGTCCAAGCATCCAGCGTTCACCCGGTTCAACGTGTTCCTGCGCGACCGTTTCGAGTGCCAATATTGCGCGTCGCCGATGACCTCACGTTCGACCATGTCAATCCCCGCCGCGCCGGGGGCCAGACGACGTGGGAAAATGTCGTGGCCGCCTGCTCGCCCTGCAATCTCAAAAAAGGCGGGCATCTGCCGGCGCAGGTCCATATGTGGCCGAAGCAGAAACCGTTTCAGCCGACCGTCCACGACCTGCACAAAAACGGGCGGCTGTTTCCGCCCAATTTTTTGCACGAGAGCTGGATGGATTATCTCTATTGGGACGTGGAGCTGGAGCCCTAAGGTTGGTTCGCTGCACTGCCGCCCTTACCGCCATACACATCAGCACGATGCTGGCAATCGCGTTCCATCCCGCCATGGACAGGCCGAGAATGCGCAGCGCCGCTTTGTCGCATGAGGGTGATGGGTTGCGTTGATCGAGTTGAGCAGATTGCCCGCGTCGGTTTCAATGTTTGACGGACGGCGGCGCAGTCTGTCGGCCCCGGCCAGAATGCCCATTCGACGCCGGAATGATAGACGCCGAGATAGAGGCCGTAAGGCCATCAGCGCCGCACCGATCACAAGCAGCGCGCGGGTGAGCGGCCAGCGTTGCCGCGCTCAGCGCCGCCAGCGCCATCAGCGGCGCGCCGATATAATAGGGCCAGCGCTGCTCAAGGCAGAGTTTGCACGGGATGTAGCCGCCGACATATTGAAAGGCCAGCGCCGAGCCGACGACACCGGCCATGGCGAGCGCCAGAAACAGCGCAACGCGGGTGTGGAACAGGGATGTCGGGGCGGTGAGGGACATTTGCGTCTCGGCGTCTAGTGCGCGAACCATCGATAGGCGAGATAGAGCAGAATTAAGGCGGCGGCGCCGCCGCCGGCGATGAGGCCCAGTCTTTTTTCGATGAAGTCCTGGATCGGCGCGCCGTAGCGGCGCAGCAGCCAGGCAAGGAAGAAGAACCGCGCGCCGCGCGCCACAATTGCCGAGATGATGAAAAGCGGGAGGTTTACGCCCGCGACGCCGGACAGGATTGTGACCACTTTGATCGGCGGCAGGTGGGCGAGGCCGGATGTCACCAGCAACAGCAGGATCATTTCGAAGCTGACGGATGCGCGCAGGCTTTCGAATGCGTCAAGCTTGCCGTAAAATGCCAGCACCGGCTTGGCGACGCTTTCATACGCGAAGTATCCCAGCATCCAGCCCGCAATGCCGCCCAGCACAGACGCCACCGTAGCGACAAGCGCATAGCGGTAGGCGCGGTCGCGGCGGGACAGGGCCATGGGCAGGAACAGGACATCCGCCGGGACGAGAAAAACCGAGCTTTCGATGAAGGCGATGATTGCGAGCCAGATTTCGGCGGACTTTCGTCCCGCCAGCGCCATGGTCCAGTCATACAGCCCGCGAAGCATGATTCATCCCCAATCCGTCCGCCGCGCCATAGCCGCTCAGCCCGCCTGCGGCAACCGGCATTTCGCCATTGACCGAGACCGCGCCGCCGGTGTATCCGCGCTCCCATGCCTCTATGGTGGAATTGGTAGACACGCCTGACTCAAAATCAGGTTCTGCAAGGAGTGCTGGTTCGAGTCCGGCTAGAGGCACCACTTACATGTTCGCTGATGTTCGAAACCGGCTCAAAAGGCCGGTTTTTTGTTGATGCAACGCAACTACCGGCACGGTGCGAACACGATGGCTTTACCCGAGGCCTTGGCGCCTGCCCGCTTTCTTGGCAAACAGGCGCGCAAGCTGATTGAGGCTATCGACAGATGAAAACACTTGTAGTGAATTGAAGAGGCGGTTGCCCGCATTGTCGGCAAGCATTATCGATGGACTTACAGCTTTTGGATGCAGCTAGGCGGCAAGCATGAACGCGGTTGAAATTGAGGAGGCGGTTTCAAAACTCAGCCTTGAACCGTTTGACCCTGCAACGTTCCCGTTCACGTTTCTGGAGGCGTTCGGCAATAGGGAAACGACGATCCGCAAGCTGAAAAGCGGGGCGTCGAATGCGTCTGATGTCGAGGGCGGCGTGCTCCAGCGCAGCAACATTCATTTGGCAGTTGCGGCCAAGGGCGAAGTCTCGGTCAAGCTGGCCGAACTGAAGGCAAGCCCGAAGACCGGAACCCAAAAGGCAAAGTTCATCCTTGCCACCGATGGCGGGATGCTGGAGGCGGAAGATCTGAATTCGGGCGAAACGGTCGCTTGCACGTTTGCGGATTTTGCCAATCATTTCGGGTTTTTCCTGCCTTTGGCGGGCATCACCACGGTCAAGCAGATCCGCGACAATCCGGTCGATATACAGGCGACGAGCCGGCTGAACCGGCTCTATGTCGAGCTGCTCAAAGAGAATGAAGACTGGGCAACAGCGGCGCGCCGTCCTGATATGAACCATTTCATGGCGCGGCTGATTTTTTGTTTCTTTGCCGAAGACACCGACATTTTCAACGGCGATGATCTGTTCACGGCAACCGTCACACAAATGAGCGAACGGGATTCATCCAACACGCATCAGGTGATTTCCGAACTGTTCCGCGCCATGAACACCAAGATTGCGGAACGGAAATCCGCAAGCGTCAAATCATGGGCGGACGCGTTTCCTTATGTCAATGGCGGGCTGTTTTCGGGCAGCACGGATGTGCCGCGCTTTTCCAAAATGGCGCGGGCCTATCTGTTGCATGCGGGCAGCCTGAACTGGCGGCAGATCAATCCGGATATTTTCGGCTCGATGATCCAGGCCGTCGCCGACGATGACGAGCGCGGCGAACTGGGCATGCATTACACCAGCGTGCCGAACATATTGAAAGTGCTGAACCCGCTGTTTCTGGATGATCTGCGCGCGCAGCTGGAGGCGGCGGGCGGCAATGGCCGGATGCTCTTGAACCTGCGCAAGCGCATGGCGAAAATCCGGGTGTTTGATCCGGCCTGCGGTTCCGGCAATTTCCTTGTCATTGCCTATAAGGAAATGCGGGCGATTGAAGCGGAGATCAACAAACGGCGCGGCGAAGACGGGCAGCGAAGCGAAATCCCGCTGACCAATTTTCGCGGCATCGAGCTGCGCGACTTCCCGGCCGAAATCGCCCGGCTGGCGCTGATCATCGCGGAATATCAGTGCGACGTGATTTATCGCGAACAAAAGGTCGCGCTGGCTGATTTCCTGCCGCTGGACGCCATGAACTGGATCACCTGCGGCAACGCCTTGCGGCTGGATTGGCTGAGCATCTGCCCGCCGACAGGAACGGGCGTAAAATTGCATGCCGATGATTTGTTTCACACGCCGCTGGATCAGGCGCAGATCGATTTCGAGAATGAAGGTGGGGAGACATATATTTGCGGCAACCCGCCTTATCATGGGCAGACAAATGGCAATCGGAAGAACAAAAATCGGACCTCAAGGCCGTATTTGATGGCACGCACGACATGTCTAGCAAATCGTTGGATTATGTAGCTGGTTGGTTCATAAAGGCGGCCGACTTCATGCTTACAGACAGCTGGCGAGTTCGCGTTCGTCTCAACAAACTCCATTTGTCAGGGCGTACAGGTTCCAATCTATTTGGCCGCATATTTTCGAGAAGGGGCACGAAATAGCCTTCGCTCATACGATCCTTCAAATGGGCAAATCTGGCGAGCCACAACGCAGGCGTGACCTGTGTCATCGTTGGCGTTGGCAATCAAGCGCAAGGATGCGACAATTGTCTCAATAGATGATGGCGATCTGAGGCAAGAGGCCGAAAAAATCAATGCCTATTTGCTTGCCGGACGAGCATATCTGTCGTTGAAAGCAGCCAGACCCAATCACTGCAATTGCTCGAATGCGCTATGGCAACCTTCCGGGCGATGGCGAAGTACCTTACTGCTTTCTCGATGAGAACGAGACGCATCTGATGGCAGAACGACCGAATTTGTCGTCTCTAGTTATGCCGCATTATGGGTCGCACAAGAATTCATTCGCGGGCTTCAACGATACTGCCTTTGGATCGACGACAACGACTTGAAGCAACTCGCGCTAAGTTATTCGCGATAGTTAGGCGCATTGAGGGTGTTCGGAGATGCGAGCATCGAAGTACAGGACCCGAGCAACAATGCGCTGGTCAAGCGACCTCACCAGTTTCGAGAGACCGATATCTGGCAGAAAGCATCATCAATCGTTGCTCCGACGAGTAAGTTCAGAAAACACGTCATTACTTGCCAACTGCAGTCTTTCCAAGGCGGACCGTGATCGACAGACAGCGCTTATGCCCTCTACGACGCGCCGCTCTGGAACATGGCGCTGATCGCCTCTCGCATCCATCTTGTTTGGATCGCGACTGTCTGCGGCAAGCTGAAAACCGATTTCCGTTATTCCAACACCCTCGGCTGGAACACATTCCCCGTCCCGCCGCTCACCGAAAAGAACAAGGCCGATCTCACGCGCTGCGCTGAAGACATTCTTTTGGCGCGCGAGGCGCATTGGCCTTTGACGATTGCCGATCTCTATGACCCGGACGAAATGCCCGATGACCTGCGCCAAGCCCATGAGCGCAACGACGAAACGCTGGAGCGCATCTATATCGGGCGGCGGTTCAAGAACGACACGGAACGGCTGGAAAAGCTGTTTGAGATGTACACGAAGATGACGGCGGGGACGAGCGCAGGCGCGACGAAATCAAAGCATTGAGTTCACGCATACTTTGATTTACCGTCTCTAAAGTTGTAAATTCCAACCTTGACAATTGTCATGATTCTAGACATATAGGGGACATTATGGCCGTCCCCTCTGACCTTCCAAGGTTATGGGCGGCCTTCTTATTTTATGAAGTACACCAAGCCTTATCTCACCGTAGCCGCGCAGCGCCAACTCCTTGAAAACCGGGGTATGGTTGTGGCCGATGCACCCAAGTGCGAGGAATATCTGCGGCGCATCGGTTACTACCGCCTCAGCGCTTATTGGTTCCCTTTTCGCCAGCTTGGCAAGGCAAATGATGGCAGGTTCTTTCTTGAGGATCAGTTCAAGGCAGGAACCGCATTCAAGCATGCAACGGACCTGTATGCCTTCGACAAGGGATTGCGGCTGATCATTCTCGACGCCATCGAGCGCATCGAAATATCGGTCCGCACCGAACTTGCATTGGCACTGGGGGCAATCGATCCGCTGGCGCACCGCGACCCACGCAATTTCAACACCCGGTTCTCGCAATTTCAGCCGCCAAGAACCCATTCGCGATATCAAGAGTGGCTCCAAAAGCTCGACGAAAAGGCCGCGAATTCGAAAGAAGAATTCGCGGCGCATTTCCGAACGAAGTATGCCAATGAATTCATGCCGATCTGGATCGCAGTCGAATTGCTGGATTTCACACCGCTTTCCATTGCCTTGTCACAGCTCAAACATGCGGAACAGCAGCAAATCTCGGCAAGTTATGGCGGTATCAGTTTCCGTCTGATCCAGTCTTGGATACAGTCGCTTTGCAATGTGAGAAACATTTGCGCGCATCATTCGAGACTCTGGAACAAGCCCTTGGTCAATCAGCCCGCAAGCCCAAGAGCGGGGGAAGCGCCAAATCTCGATCATCTCGCGACGGCTCCCGATACAAACAAAAGAATTTATGCGGCCTTGGCGGTGATGCGTCTTCTGTTGAATGCGATCAATCCGCGCACTGAATGGGCTGAACGCTTGAAGGCGCATGTTGCCACTTTCCCGCACGATGCGCCAAATATCAGCGTTCGAGATGCCGGATTTCCTGACAATTGGGAAACCTTGCCGCTATGGTCATAATGGAAACGCCACACTCAAATTTCTGCGGTCGTTTCTGACATAAGAAATCTGCTATTTCAGAAACTGGTATGGTTTCTGAAATAGCGCACTATCAGAGATCAATTCATGACCAAAACCGTCCCCTCTGTTTCCGTCTCCTATGCCCGCACCGGCGCTTCGACGAAGGCGAATGAGCTTGGCATGCGCGTCATGCAGGAACGCGCCTATGAGCGGCGGGGCGAACAATATCTGTTGATCAAATCCCCGCCCGCTTCCGGCAAGAGCCGGGCGCTGATGTTTATCGCGCTGGACAAGCTGCACAATCAGGGGATCAAGCAGGCCATCATCGTGGTGCCGGAACGGTCCATCGGCGGCAGCTTTGCCAGCGAGAAATTGTCCAATTTCGGCTTCTGGGCGGATTGGGAAGTCAAGCCGCAATGGAACTTGTGCAACGCGCCGGGCGCGGATGAACCGAAGCGCAATGACGGCACGGTGAAGGCGGTCGGCAAGTTTCTGGAAAGCGGCGACAAAGTTCTCGTCTGCACCCATGCCACATTCCGCTTTGCCGTTGATGAACTTGGCATTGAAGCCTTTGACGACCGGCTGATTGCCGTTGACGAATTTCACCATGTTTCGGCCAATCCGGACAACAAGCTGGGCGCGCACCTTGGCGCATTCATCGCGCGCGACAAGGTGCATGTCGTGGCGATGACCGGCTCCTATTTTCGCGGCGATGCCGAAGCCGTGCTTGCGCCGGATGACGAGGCCAAGTTCGAAACAGTCACTTACACCTACTACGAGCAGCTGAACGGCTATGACTATCTGAAGGCGCTCGACATCGGCTATTATTTCTATTCCGGGCCCTATGTTGACGACATCCTGAAAGTCCTGGACCCTACGCAAAAGACCATCCTGCACATTCCGAACGTCAATTCGCGCGAAAGCACGAAAGGACAAGATCAAGGAAGTGAAGCAGATCATTGACGGCGCTGGGCGAATGGGCGGGCGTTGATCCGGCAACCGGCTTTCATCTGGTCGAAACAGGCGGACGGGCGCATTTTGAAAATTGCTGATCTCGTCGACGATGACTCGCAAAAGCGCGGAAAGGTGCTGGAGTCGCTCAAAAGCCCGGATGCGAACAAAAACCGTGATCATGTGGACATCATCATCGCGCTGGGCATGGCCAAGGAAGGCTTTGACTGGATTTGGTGCGAACATGCGTTGACAGTTGGCTATCGCTCCAGCCTCACCGAAATCATCCAGATCATCGGACGCGCGACACGCGACGCCAAGGGCAAGACCCGCGCCCGTTTCACCAATCTGATTGCTGAACCTGACGCATCCGAAGAGGCCGTTGCCGATGCGGTCAACGACACATTGAAAGCCATCGCCGCAAGCCTGCTCATGGAACAGGTGCTTGCGCCGCGCTTCGATTTCGCGCCGAAGAATCCGCAAAGCGGGCCGGTTGGACGGCTACGACTATGGCGAAGGCGGTTATGATCCGAAGCGCACGAACATCGGCTTCAACGAGGCCACCGGGCAGATGCAAATCGAGATCAAGGGTCTGGTCATGCCGCGAAAGCAAGGAAGCCGAGCGGATTTGCCGCGAAGATTTGAACGAGGTGATCACGGCGTTTGTTCAGGACAAGGCGGCGATTGAGCGCGGCATATTTGACCGGGAAACAATCCCTGAAGAACTCACTCAAGCGCGCATGGGCAAGATTGTCCGCGACAAATATCCGGACCTTACCGAAACCGATCAGGAAGCCATCCGCCAACGGGCGGTCGCGGCGCTCAACGCTCACGCAACAGGCCAAGCATGTGATGAACTTCGGACGACGGAGATTGAAACGCGGTCCAATACGGCGTTGATCGACGGCGTGCGCAAGTTCGCGATGGATGTGCGCGATCTGGAAATCGACCTGATCGACAGCATCAATCCTTTTGGCGAGGCCTATGCCATTCTTGCCAAGGCGATGGATGAAAAGCGGCTGACGCAGATTGCCGAAATCATCAACGGCAAGAAGGTGAACATGTCGATTGAAGAGGCGCGCGAACTTGCCAATCGGGCGCTCCAAGTTCAAGAATGAGCGCGGGCGCTTGCCCTCAATCACGGCACAAGACCCATGGGAAAGGCGAATGGCTGAGGGCGTGGCATTCCTTGCCAAGAAGGCAGCTGAGGAAAAACGTGGCTGAACTTTCAGACGAAGACCTGCTTGAAGCGCTGGGCGTTTCCGTTGACGCGGACAAGCCTTCGTCGCGGACCGCCCGAGAAGAGCGCATCATTGCCGGTTTTGAAGATATCCAGCGCTTTGTCGACGAACACGGCCATGCGCCAATGCATGGCGAAGACCGCGACATATTCGAACGCCTCTATGCCGTGCGCTTGGACCGGATCAGGGCATTGCCCGATTGCCGGGCCATGCTGGAGCCGCTGGACCGCCAAGGCTTGCTGGAGGGTGTTTCGGCCTATCCCGAACACGAAACGGCTCAAACGGGCGGCTTTGCCGAAGAGGGCGGCGACGACGCCTTGCTTGCCGAACTTGGAGTTGCTGAACCGACAGACGATGACATAACCGTTCTGCGGCATGTGCGGCCAAGGGCGGAAGTGCGCGCCGCCGAAGAAATCGGAAGCCGGGAAGTCTGCAAGGATTTCGACACCTTCAAGCCGATGTTCCTGAGAGTCCAAAAAGACTTGGAAGCCGGGGCAAGGGAAGCGCGCGCGCTCAAAAAGCCGGATGATGTCGAATATGACCAAATCCGGCTAGACGCCATTCAACAGGGCGCGTTCTTTATCGTCGGCGGTCAAAAGGCCTTTGTCGCGGAACTCGGCGACGTCATCGAAGGCAAAGACCGGCGCGATGCAAAAATCCGCGTGATCTATGACAATGGCACGGAAGCCGATTTCCTGATGCGCTCGTTCCAAAGGTCGCTTTACCGCGATCCGGCTTCGCGGGTGATCACTGAAGCGAACGCCGGGCCATTGTTCAGCGGCGAAGCGGGCGAAGACGACAGTCAAACCGGAACGGTCTACGTGCTGCGCAGCCGTTCAAATCATGAACTGATATCGGGCAACCGCGACCTTGTTCACAAGATCGGGGTGACGGGAAACGATGTCGCTCTCGCGCATTTCAAACGCAGCACTGGACGCGACCTATCTCATGGCCGAAGTGGACATTGTGGCGACCTATACCCTCTACAATGTGAACCGCGCGAAGCTGGAGCATCTGATACACCGCTTCTTTGCCTCCGCGCGTTTCGACATTGAAGTCCCTGACCGGCTGGGCCATTGGATTAAACCGAAGGAATGGTATCTTGTGCCGTTGCCGGTGATCGACGAGATGATCCAGAAAATCATTGACGGCACGATTTCGGACTATGAATATCGCCCGCAAAGCGCTTCGCTGGCGAAGCGGTGAAGAAAAGCCGAAAAAAGTGTAATAACTCACAAAAAAGTGCTGGCACTTTAGAAATTGTTGGCCTTTTTGTTGGCCTTTGCAAATCAATCTAAAATTAAATATATATAAATCAAAGAGTTGAATAGCAGCTGTTGGTGCGGCTAGGGCACCAAACCGTGTTTTCACGGCGTCCTAACTCGTCCAAAATTCAACAAAAAACCCACGAAAGCGGGCTTTTTTATGCTTTTTTTGGCAGTATTCGGTCCTAGCCGGTCCTAGAGCGTCTGTTGGTATCCGGTGAATTTGTTGGTATTTTTGTTGGTATTTTGGCAAGACGCCAACAATTTCGCCAAGCAAGAGATACAACAAATGTCCCTTTTCTGATAGATAAATCAATAACTTAAGGCCTTCCGAGAAACCCCTGAAAGTCAGCGATGGCGGCGGTTTACACCTTTTGGTCACGCCAAGCGGCGGAAAACTCTGGCGATTGGCCTATCGTTTCAACAGTCAGCAAAAGCTTGTCGCCTTTGGCTCCTATCCAGTCGTCGGCTTGGCGGATGCCCGCGCCAAGCGCGAAGCGGCGAAGAAGCTCATGGCGTCCGGCTTTGATCCGGCGTTTCAAGCAAAGCAGGACAAGGCCGCAAATCAGGCGGCGAACGCCAACACATTTGCGATTATTGCGGCTGAATTTCTGACCAAGAACGAACGGGAAGGCAAAGCCGACGCCACGATGGCAAAGAAGCGATGGCTGACAGGCCTTGCCCTGCCTGATCTTGGAAACCGCCCGATTGCGGAAATCAGCGCTTCCGAAATCCTAGTGCCTTTGCGAAAGGTGGAAGGGCTGGGCAATTATGAGGCCGCAAGGCGCTTGCGTGCGATCATTGGCCAAGTTTTTCGCTATGCAATCTCGACTGCCAAAGCGGCGAACGATCCAACATATGCCCTTAGGGGCGCGCTGATTGCGCCAACTGTCAAACACATGGCGGCGATCACCAACTGGACTGGATTTGCCGGGCTGCTTCGCGCGCTTTGGTCATATGACGGCACGATTGAAACCCGCGCGGCGCTGAAGCTTATGGCCTTGCTTTATCCAAGACCGGGCGAGTTGCGCCAAGCCGAATGGACTGAATTTGATCTGGACAATGCAGTTTGGACGATACCGGCGGCGCGGACGAAAACGCGGCGCATCCACAAGAAGCCCTTGCCAGCCTTGGCCGTTTAAATCCTTCGCGATCTGCAAAGGCATACCGGCAACCGGCGCTTGGCGTTTCCGTCCACACAATCCGCCGAACGCCCGCTCAGCGAAAACACCATGAATGCGGCGCTCCGGCGTTTGGGCTATTCCAACACTGAAGCAACTTCGCACGGCTTCCGCGCTACTGCGTCAACGCTGTTGAACGAAAGCGGACTATGGGCGGCGGACGCGATAGAAGCCGAACTTGGTCATGTTGGCGCGGACGAAGTGCGCCGCGCCTATCATCGGGCGCTGTATTGGGAAGAGCGGGTGAAGATGGCGGATTGGTGGGCTGGTGAGATTGACCGACTGAAGTCCTTGGTTGGTTGACGCCCGTCACCGGTTCAACAATCGGAATTGGCCTTCTTGTTGTTTACCGCTGAAAAGAAGGTGCAACCATTCTGCGCAAGGCAGATATTTGCGCAGGACGGATCATGACCGCAGACATTTGATTTGGATATTGCTTGGCGAAAGACATCCTCAGTTTTGCGTTGGCACAAGTGGATCTTCCGCCGAGTTCAGAGATTTTTCTCTTGCCAGATGACCCTGACGAGGCGTTGCTGGAACCTGCGAAAGCAAGGAACTATTTTGACTATCTGGAAACGCTTTCAGTTGAAGAGTTGCGACGAGAATTGAAACGGCTGCTTGCACAACTTGTGGAGAAAAGACAAGCACAGCACCACTTCAATCAGCGCGACGCTTTTGCGATCGCGCGCGGCTATGCTTATTGGGTCAAGGGGGCTTACTGGAGTCTAACTTAACCTGTAGATTTGCTATTGGAGAGAAATCCCGAAATCTCAAATGAAAACGCAGTGGCAGGGGATAAAGGCAGTTCTCAATTGCGACTGCGATATCGGCGGTTGTGGGATTTGACCAAACGCGCCGAAGCAATGCGACGACTTCACACCCGCACGCGCCCACAACATATCGTCGAATGGGCGAAAGACTGCCTCATTTAAATTCCTGAAGCACTTTAATCAGCCATGGATCGACACTGGCTTAGGTCGCGAGACTGGAAGTCGGCGTACGAGGATCAAGCCGCATTGGTCGCCGCGTTGCAGCAAGAGCTGCTAACTAAGAATTCTGAAATCGATTTACTTTCAGCCAAGGTCTTTCCCGAAAAATCGCTTGGCCTCAGTGAACGGGAGAGCCTTCTGAAACTTATCTTGGCGATGGCAATTGATGGATATGGTTATGATCCAAGCGCCGCCAAGAGCCCCATCGCTGGCGGGCTTGCCGGGCAAGTAGAACGGTTGGGCATGTCGTTGGGCGACGATACGATCCGCAACTATCTGAAAGAGGCCAAAGAGCTGCTTCCGGGCATCAAACCCGAATAGGAATGCAAGAATCCGAATTCGGCATTGCCCCAACCGAATTCGGCCACAAACCAAACCGGCCTTTCTAGAACCACCGCAACGTCAATCAAACGAGGTGGCATTATGCCGAACCAGTCTGAACTTCCGTCCACAGGCTTCCTTCGCCTTCCTGCAATCATCGCACCGCACGGCCCGATTCCTGTCTCAAAATCCACTTGGTGGGCGGGCATTAAAACCGGACGCTATCCGAAACCCGTCAAGCTCAGCGCGCGCATTTCGGACTGGCGGGTGGAAGACATTCGCGCCTTCATCGAAAGCGGGGCAAAATGAATGTTCGAGGCGCAAGGGCTGGCGCGCCGTTAAGAGCAAATTGTCCCACACAGTGGACGAGGCGGCGGAGCGCATCGTGTCAACGTCATCGCCAGTTCGCAATCATTTCTGTCCCGCAGCACTCAAACCACAACGAAATCCGCGCTGGTCAGCGCAAGGCCATCCGTGACGTCCGCGAACAGGGTCTTTCCACCTGCGACTAGACCATTGGCGTCATAGTAAAGATTGCCGCTGAGGCTGTCGTGGAGGATCACGTCATCCGCATCCTGCGCGCCGATTGCGATATCCTTGAAAAAATCCGCCGCGAGCGCGCCGTTTGCGCCAATCAATGTGTAGAACAGATTGTCGAGCTGGATTGTGTCGTCAGCGATGTTGAAATCCGTGATTGCGTCATGGTTGTTTGCCGAGTGCGGCGCGGTCTGGAACTGGAACACGTCGTGCCCGAGCCCGCCGGTCAAAGTGTCATTGCCGAGCCCGCCCCTTATCACATCATTGCCGGAGAAGCCGTTGATGATGTTATTGCCCGAGTTGCCGGAGAGGAAGTCATCCTGTCCGTTGCGGCCGCTGGCATTGTAGTTGCCGCCGTTGAGCAGATAGAGGCGCTCGACATTGGCCGCGATCGTGTAGCTTGTCTGCGCGAAGATCGTGTCGAACCCCGCCGCCGCGCCTGCCGCCTCGTTGACCACATCGGCGCTGGTGTTGACATAATAGAAGTCATTTCCCAAACCGCCGTTCAAATTGTCGCCGCCGGTTTTGCCGTCGAGGATATTACTGCCGGCATTTCCGTAGATGATGTCATTGTGCGCATCAAGGCCCGTGCCGTTGATATTGGCCGTGCCCAACAGATACATCCGCTCGACATTCAGGGCCATTGTGTAGCTCACCGATGTGAAGATAATATCCGAGCCGCCCGCCGCGCCCGCCGCCTCATTGACTGAGTCCAGCGCGCTTTCGACATAGTAGCGGTCGTCGCCAAGGCCGCCCGTCATGACGTCGTTACCGCCGCCGCCGAGCAGGATGTTCGCGCCGTCGTTTCCGGTCAGATCGTCGCCGGATCCTGAACCGGCGATGTTCTCGATATCGGTCAGCGTGTCATTTCCATCCGCTCCCGAAGCAGAGCCGCCCGTGTGGCCCGAAACCGCGTTGGTGAGGACGACCGTCACCGCGCCTGCCGCATTGGCATAGCTGACCGTGTCATTGCCATCGCCGCCGAACAGGCCATCATCGCCCAGACCGCCGAAAAGCCTGTCATTGCCGATGCCGCCGATCAGCGTGTCATCGCCGCCAAGGCCATATAATGTGTCATTGCCGTAGGCGCCGTCGAGCCGGTTGGCGTCAGCCGTGCCTGTCAGCACGCTGTCAACGCCCGGCGTCACAACAAGGCTGACGCTGAGGATTTCAATATTGGTGTGGCCGTCATCGACCTGGAACAGCAGATCGAAGCTGCCCGATGCGCCAGCCGGAGACGAGTATGTCAGCGCCTCAAACTCGGCAGCCGTCAATTGCTGGTTCAAGGCGATCACCGCGCCGTTGAGCAGAACCGCTCCCAGCGCCGCAGCAGGTTGACGGTGAAAGTCAGCGTGTCGTTGTCCGGATCGACTGGCGCCGTCAGACCGAGCGGTGTTTCCGTCGAGGCCTGCTCCATGCTTGCCGTCTGAACCGGCAAGCCCGCTGTGCCGCCCGGGCCCTGATTGACAATGTAAGTCTGATCGTCCGAGGCCGCGGCCGGATTGCCCGCGCCGTCCACGCCGGTGAAGTCCACATGCACATTCGTGTCTGCCGCCAGATTGGCGCCAGAGACGAGGATGCTGAACAGCCCGCCCGACGCCGTGCCGTCATAGGTAACGCCGTTGACCGTCAGCGTCACCGCGCCGCCGTCCTCAACGTCACCCGACACCGAGCCGGTCACCGCCACCATGCCGCCGGACTCCGCCGAATTGACGATGTTGTCCGCTGTGATCAGATCAAGGGTGATGATTGCTGAGGCCGTCGTGTCGAGCGTGATGGCAGCGCCTGTTCCGGCGGTTGTGTTGCCCGCAAGGTCAGTGGCCGAGACGGTGACGGTGACCGCGCCGTCCACAAGGGTGGACAGGTCCGCAAACCCGCCGGAGCCGATGACGCTGTTGCCGCCGCTGTCGGTGAAGGTCACCGTGGCTGTTGCGTCAAGGTCAAGCCCGTCGACCGTGTAAGCGACCGCCGTCTTCTCGGCGCTGCTGATCAGGCTGTCGGTGAAGCTGACGGCGAGGTTGCCGTCCGCGTCCGCCGTCGTGTCGAGCGTGATGGCAGCGCCTGTTCCGGCGGTTGTGTTGCCCGCAAGGTCAGTGGCCGAGACGGTGACGGTGACCGCGCCGTCCACGAGGGTGGACAGGTCCGCAAACCCGCCGGAGCCGATGACGCTGTTGCCGCCGCTGTCGGTGAAGGTCACCGTGGCTGTTGCGTCAAGGTCAAGCCCGTCGACCGTGTAAGCGACCGCCGTCTTCTCGGCGCTGCTGATCAGGCTGTCGGTGAAGCTGACGGCGAGGTTGCCGTCCGCGTCCGCCGTCGTGTCGAGCGTGATGGCAGCGCCTGTTCCGGCGGTTGTGTTGCCCGCAAGGTCAGTGGCCGAGACGGTGACGGTGACCGCGCCGTCCACAAGGGTGGACAGGTCCGCAAACCCGCCCGCGCCGATGACGCTGTTGCCGCCGCTGTCGGTGAAGGTCACCGTGGCTGTTGCGTCAAGGTCAAGCCCGTCGACCGTGTAAGCGACCGCCGTCTTCTCGGCGCTGCTGATCAGGCTGTCGGTGAAGCTGACGGCGAGGTTGCCGTCCGCGTCCGCCGTCGTGTCGAGCGTGATGGCAGCGCCTGTTCCGGCGGTTGTGTTGCCCGCAAGGTCAGTGGCCGAGACGGTGACGGTGACCGCGCCGTCCACGAGGGTGGACAGGTCCGCAAACCCGCCGGAGCCGATGACGCTGTTGCCGCCGCTGTCGGTGAAGGTCACCGTGGCTGTTGCGTCAAGGTCAAGCCCGTTGACCGTGTAAGCGACCGCCGTCTTCTCGGCGCTGCTGATCAGGCTGTCGGTGAAGCTGACGGCGAGGTTGCCGTCCGCGTCCGCCGTCGTGTCGAGCGTGATGGCAGCGCCTGTTCCGGCGGTTGTGTTGCCCGCAAGGTCAGTGGCCGAGACGGTGACGGTGACCGCGCCGTCCACGAGGGTGGACAGGTCCGCAAACCCGCCGGAGCCGATGACGCTGTTGCCGCCGCTGTCGGTGAAGGTCACCGTGGCTGTTGCGTCAAGGTCAAGCCCGTCGACCGTGTAAGCGACCGCCGTCTTCTCGGCGCTGCTGATCAGGCTGTCGGTGAAGCTGACGGCGAGGTTGCCGTCCGCATCCGCCGTCGTGTCCAGCGTGAAGGCAGCGCCTGTTCCGGCGGTTGTGTTGCCCGCAAGGTCAGTGGCCGAGACGGTGACGGTGACCGCGCCGTCCACAAGGGTGGACAGGTCCGCAAACCCGCCCGCGCCGATGACGCTGTTGCCGCCGCTAAGGGTGAAGGTCACCGTGGCTGTTGCGTCAAGGTCAAGCCCGTCGACCGTGTAAGCGACCGCCGTCTTCTCGGCGCTGCTGATCAGGCTGTCGGTGAAGCTGACGGCGAGGTTGCCGTCCGCGTCCGCCGTCGTGTCGAGCGTGATGGCAGCGCCTGTTCCGGCGGTTGTGTTGCCCGCAAGGTCAGTGGCCGAGACGGTGACGGTGACCGCGCAGGCGAACTCCAACGAGCAGTGAAGGAAGCCGCTCGGCAACGCAACCGCATGGCCGACGCCGTCGCGGAACTCGACGCGGTCAAGGCCCGCCGTGACCATATCGGTGAACAGTTGGTCGGCATGTCACCGTGGAACCCTTTCGCCGTGCGCCGGCGCCACCAGCTCGAACACGACAGCCATAAAGCCGCTGGCGGGGTGTCCCGGGCCCGGCGTGACATCCGAGACCTCGAACCGAAACTCGCCGTCGCGGACGCCGAAGTTGGGAATCGTCAAGGAAGACTTGACCGTTTCCAACCCGTTTATGACCGCCGCCCCCAACTCCAAGCCAGCCTCGACCGAGACCTCCACGCCCGCATCAGCATGGCCAGCGAAGAACCAGCCCCACTGTGGACTCTTCAAGTTCTCGGCCCCCGACCCGACCGCAAAAAAGCCAGCGCAAGTCTGGGACAAGGCTGTCGGGGTAGTGGAGCAATACCGCGCGGTCGCCGCCATCGTTGAGCACGACCATCCGCTCGGCCGCGAACCCGGAATCCTCCACCCCGACGAAACCCTCTGGCGCAGCGCAAAGGCCACGTTGACCTGGGCCACCGTCCAACTCGACCGGGAACAGCATCTGAACCGCCAACTCCGCCACGAACTCGGCCTGCACCGCAGCGACGGACTCGGCATCAGCATGTAACCCAGCACGCGGCGCGGTGCGCGCCTCGGTCGGTGTCCAGCGGCCAGTCCGGGACGGGGCCTTTCGGGTGACCGGCGGGTGCGGAGTGATAGGTCCAGGGGCTGTCCATTGGCGGCAATAGGGTCACGGTGTGTGGCCGCTGGCGGCGACCGTCCTGGCGGTCGTCACCCACATATCGCCGGAACTCGGGCGCGGGTCGGAGCGCACCTGCTCGCTAGTACCGGGTGCCCTTGTGTCGGTGGTTGAGGTCACCTCCAAAACGTCGAGAGCGAGACGCTCCTGACAGGAGTCTGGCAGCGATTCTTCACACTGAGGCCGAAGTTGACGACCCGACGCTCAACGGGGGTATCCACCGACACTTAGTTCTACCTAGATAGACTACGAGTCATGAGACGAACGCACTCTCTCATCGCCGTACTCAACGTCCTGACTGCAACCCCCACGGACCGCCACTGGGGGTACGACCTTCAGAAGCGGGCTGGGGTTCGGTCAGGGGTCCTCTATCCGATTCTCGGTCGGCTGCATGAAGCGGGCTGGCTTGCAGACGGTTGGGAAGACCCCGCTTTGATCACCGATGGACGCCCTCCGCGGCGCTACTACGTGATCACCCCCGACGGACACGCAGCGATGCGACAGCTCCTCAACGAGGTCGAGATCGACCCACGGTTTTCCTCGGTTGGCCTGGGCGTAGCCCAATGAACGGCCTCATTGACGACCTGGCCTCTTGGCCGACCTTTGGACTCGCCGTCCTCGTATTTGGTCTTCTGCCCGGAGCCGTTCTCCGGCTCGTTATCCTGTTGTTTCCACGGGAGGATCCCCGACGAAGCGAACTAATAGGAGAACTGTACGCAGTCCCTCGGTGGGAGAGACCGTTCTGGGTGGCACAGCAGGTCGAGGTGGCGCTGGCCGAGGGACTCGGGCGACGCGCGTCGGATGTCTATGTAGCTGCGCTTCGGAGAACACTCGCTCTAGTTTTCCCTTCGAGAGCGATTTTGGCGGAACTCCTAAGTGATCTCGACGACGTGCCACGCCGTCACCAGATTGCCTTCGTGCTTCACAATGTCATCGACGGGTTGCGCGTTCGACGGACCCTGCTCTCGGGGGTGAAGATGAACCAGGAGTACCCCGATTCGTTCTGGATACCGAGCCAAACGGAGAAGGATGAGGTGGTCCCCGGAAACCTCGTCAAGCTCTACTTCGAGACGTCCGACGGGTGGGCCGAGCGAATGTGGGTCGAGGTGCGAAGGGCGTCCGGTAGTCAGATGTCGGGGCGGTTACGCAACGATCCCATTGGGATCCCGAGGCTGGGCTACAACCAGCGCGTCAGATTCGAGCCGCACCACATCATCGACATCATGCCTGCGACTGAAGACGGCGTTGCAAACGAGCCGGACGCCGCATAGGGCCTGCCGGATCTCCAACACGGGACCGCTTGTGGTCATCGCACCGCCGTCTTGGGGCTGACAGCACCTCCATCACGGCCTCCCGCAACACCGCGAACAGGCCGGCCGCACGAGGACTTCAAGCCGCGCTAGATCGGCAGCTCGGCGCCAACCGCGTTTCCGAGCTATTGCGGTTGGTCGCCTTGGACGAACTCAACCCAGTTGCCGTCTGGATCCTCAACGATGATCAAATGAAGCCCCGGCATGAACTCAATCGGACCGAACGCTGTCGGGATGCTCGCGTCGCTGCATCGACGCAGCACATCGGCCAAGTCGCGTACCCACAATGTGAAGTAGCGCATACCGGTCGCAGCCGGCGTGCCGCCGCCCGGGTTTGAAGCCTCGGGGGTCGGGGTCAGCGTGAGGAGTTTGAGCATCGAGTCGCCGCAGGACAGGCGCTCCATCGTCGCCCCGCCGGGCATCGGGACGGTGTCGACGTGGGGGAGACCCAGGACGTCACGGTAGAAGCGGAGTGAGCGGTCAGCGTCTCTAACGACAAGGCCGAGGTCGAGGGACCCTCGTGCGAGTTGGATGCCCATCGCCGGATGGTAGTGGCACGATCCCTCGATCGTGCCACTGCCCGGACGCCAGTTGCCGGGCCTGGTCGTCCAGGGCGACTCACTCGCAACGATCTGCCAGCCACTCGCTGTACTCGAAGCCGCACCTCAAGCCGAGGAGATCGCCGAGTGGCGCAAGGACTTCGACGAACTGCTCCGACTACGTCCGCGTCATCACCGATCACGGCTACCGGGTTCCATTCGGCTACCGACCGGAACCCGAGCAGTGGCGCCGAGCTGCCTGATCTGTGTGTCAGTGGGAGGGCACGTCTCCGGCTGGGGGACGCCACCGATCACCGGAGTATCACCGGGATGCGCCCGTCGATCACCGGTATATCCGCGGAGGAAGCACCCGGTATCGCCGCTCGTAACACCGCTCGGGAGCCGAACTCCACGGGCCGCCCCAACCGGCAGTGATGAGCGCTTGCCACTCCGTGCGTCTGGGGCTCGCTGGCCACGTAGCGTGACGGCCAGTGAGATAAGCGTGGTGACCCCCAGTGGGCGATCCGATGGCTGCGGACGCACCGGCAGGCACCCGGTCCCCTCGAACGAGGCTGCGGGACCAGTGCTTTCAGTATCGCCGATGCATCAAATGGGTGTGTGACGGCCGGTGATCGCCCGTACTTGTAGGTATCTGCCCGTCCGCGGAGTCGGCGCCGGCGCTCAACTTCGCGGTTCGTAGCGCCTGATCTGGCTGGTATCGGCGCCAATCTTGGTGGCGAGGTCGTTTTGGGCGGGGCCCTGGATTTGCGAATTCGCGGATGCGGCCGCCGAGGGTGCATGGCCTCCGCTCGCCCTGTCAGCGCAATGAACGCGTATGTCGCATGTATGCATTTCCGCAAGAATGGGGCGTATCAGCGGGTGATGGAGCCGTGTGGGTTGATTCGCGTAAGCCCAGCTCAGCGGCATTGTACAACACCCAACACCACCCCACGAACAGGTGTTCGCCAGCCTACGGATCAGAAGGTTGGGGGTTCGAGTCCCTCCGAGCGCGCAGTACATTTGCCCTGGTGATTGTCGGTTTCTGGTCAGGTTCCCTGGTCTGGGTGATGGCGGGATCCCTATATCGATCCCTATAGCTGTAGGGATTGGCAGGTCGTTATAGGGATGACGTAGCGCAGTTAGGGCGTGACCGTCGCGGTTCGGGGTCGATGCGGGAACGCCGCCCCGGGGTGTGGGAGATCCGGGTCGTTGTCGGTGTCGACGAGCGCACTGGGGTGTCGGTGCAGCAGTCCTTCACGGTGCACGGCCACACGCTGCGCGCTCTGCAGCGTCGGGCGGAGCTCGTGGCGGGCTATGGCGTTTGTCGGCAGTCGGTGGTGTCGGCCGCAGGCAGGATGACGGTCGGGGAGCTGTTGGAGGCGTTTGTCACCGCCCCGCAGGCGTGGAAGCCGGCCACGCGTTCGTCGCATCGGTACGTGGTGAGGTCATTGGCCGCAGATCCACTCTGCCGGTCGCGCCTGGTGGCGGTGACGGCGGGATCGGTCCAGACGGCGATTTGCCGATGGCAGGCATCGGGCGCGTCGATCGCGACGGTGGCGGGGCAGTGGCTGGTGCTGCGTTCGGCGTTGTCCTGGGCAGTTCGCGAACGTCTGCTCACCGTCAACCCGCTGCTCGGTATCCGCGGTCCCGCCCGCCCGGCGCCGAGGCTTCACCTCAGCTTGGCCGAGGTCCGCCAGCTGCTCGCTGTCGCTCAGCGCCTCGCGGCCGTCGCCAGCGAGAGTGCTGCGGGTTCGCAGCAGGCCTTCGTCGCGGACCAGACGCGTCTGTTGGCTCGTTTGGCTGCCGATTCTGGGGCGCGACGCGGTGAACTGGCCGGGCTGCGGTTGCGTGATGTCGATGGGTCGATCTTGACCATCGAGCGTGCGGTGTCGGGCGGGGCGTTGTCCACGACCAAGACCGGTCGTACCCGGCGTATGACGCTCACCTCGACCACCATCGCCATGATCAACCGCCACGCTGACAGCTGGCCGATGCTGGCGGGGGCGGAGGACTGGTTGTTCGCCGTCGACCCCACCCGCAGCACACATGTGGCGGTGGATGTGCTGTCGAAACGGTTCGCCCGCCTCGCGGTCGCTGCTGGGGTGCCGGGCGCGAAGCTTGCACCGGTTGCGGCACAGTCTCGGCACCCACCTCGTCAACAGCGGCGGGATTCTGCGGGCACAAGCCCGGCTTGGGCACCGCAGCGCGACGACAACCCTGCGGCACTACGCGGACGCGATCGCTCTCGACGACGACCACATCGTCGAAGACCTCGACCATGTCCTGGAACCAGCGATCCGGGTCGACCGAGCGCAGTAGACAAAGACCGGCGGCTGTCGCCCCGCGCCTGGAGGAGTTGGGCAGCGGCATCATGCGAGTCCAGCGGTAGGTTCGGGGTCGTGGCTGTGGGGCTGGTTGGGCGTTGGCGCATCGAGGAGATGGAATTGTGGGACCGCGACGCGATCGAGCTCGTGGGGAATGGCTTCGTTGAGTTCACGGCGGATGGATCGGGCACGTTGCGTTTCATTGTCGTGGAGGGCTATGTCGACGGTCGGTTCAGCGAGCGCGATGGTGAGGCGCGGATCGAGTTCTCGTGGAACGGCACGGATGAGGGTGATCAGGTCTCCGGACGCGGCTGGGCTGAGCTCATGCCTGACGGTTCGCTGCAGGGGCGACTGTTCTTCTATCTTGGCGACGATTCGTCGTTTCGGGCGAGCCGCTGGGATTGACCTGGCCCCGCTCGCCGCGTGGCCGCGCTTCCGTTCGTTGGTCGTCTGCCGAGCTGGCGGGTCTCTTGCTCGGAGTCCGTGGCTCACCGATGGGTTCGGCCGGCTCGGGTCGCGAAGCGCTCGATAGATGCTACGAAATGTAACGGCGGGGGAGGTACATTTCGGGCGTAGTTGACGCTGCGTGGGCGAGAATTATTCCCGTGAGCGGTCGAGGGTCCAGTGCGAGATCGGCTTGGGCTGCTTCGGTAGGCTTGCCGAGGAGCGCTAGCAAGCACGTCGTCTGCTGAAGGAGCGAGGCATGGAAAGGCGATTGCAGCCCGTGTTGCTCGGCGACGCTGTGCGGGGCTTCGAAGGTAAGTGGGTGGGGCTCAAGAATCGGACGGTCGTCGAGGCTCGCGACACAGCTGACGCGGTGTACCTCGCGCTTCGGGAACGTGGCATCCGGGGTGCGACCATCATGCGGGTTCCGGCGATCGGTGAGCCCGAGCTCGTTGGCCTGGGATGAGCCAGGGCCGCCAGGGCCCTGGGTGTACCCCTACGTCGAAGACCCGCACAGCTCCGGCATCTACGACGACGGAGATGTCGTGCTTCGTCCCGTCCTCGAAGTCGAGTTGCTCGGGCCCGGTCTCGAGCCCGACAACGATCCACCTCGAGTTGCTGCCCTCGTCGACTCCGGCGCCGAGCGAACGTTCGCAGCCCCCTGGCTCGCTCGCGCAATCGGCGTCGATCTTCACAACGCACCTGAGATACGAGTCGGACTCGGCGGTTCAGCCCGCCGAGTGCAGTTTGCTGAAGTGACGCTCAGGCTGCTGTCGCCTGATCAGCAGAGCGTCGTTGAGTGGCAAGCGAGCGTCGGCTTCATCGCCGCCTGGGAGCCGCCCTGGGGACTTCTCCTTGGACAGCGAGGCTTCTTCGACCGCTTCACGGTCACGCTCAACCGGCATGAGCAGGCATTTGCCGTCGAAGACCTCGCCGTCTTTGATCAGCGGTTCGTCCCCTGAACCTGGCGGGACGTGCGGGGTCGGTCGAACGCTGTGCCCGGCGGCGTCAATCGGCTGGTAACGCTGCGAACCGCCGGGCTGCCGGCACCGGTCTTCGATGACGACGGGCTCCGATTCACTGTGGTGTGCCGCCAGCAAAGACGACCGCGCTCACCCCGGCCAACATCCGAACGCGGCTCCGAGAACTCCGCGGCCTCGACCACGTCGTGCTGCAACACGACGGCCCCGGCCATCAGACCACCTACCAACGAACCGAATGCCGAACAGCCCGAAAGGCGGCTGGCCGGCGGATTGGGGCAAAGGTTCCATGCTCAGTCGAGGGTCCAGGGTTCGGCGTGGCGAATGGCATCGGTGGTTTCGGCGGGATCGAAGCGTGCGGGGTTGAAGCCGGGCGGCGCCCATTCGGTCATCGTCTGGTGCTCGGGATGGTTCGGATCGGCGAGTGCGTCGAGCAGGTTGCGATTGCCCCACGGTCCGCCGCAGTCCTCTGGCGGGCAGGCGCGCCGTCCGGTGAGGCAACGCGGATAGACGGCGTCCGCCGTGGCGGGTTCGACGGCTTCCACGGTGATGTCGTGTTGCGACCCGTCACCGAAGTCGTAGTCCCAACGCATCTTCATACCGACCCGGGGCAGGACCTTGGCGACGGTTGCTTTGCGCTCGTCTTTCATGGGTCGCCAGCCGAAGTCTTCGCCGTCCGGCACTTGGTAGATGTCCCCGTCGATCTCGAAGCTGTGGAGATGGCCACCGAACCAGCCCATAGCCGCTCCCAGTTCGGCGGAGAGTTGGTGCAGGTTCGTCGCCGAAGGACGGTGCTCAACGTCGCCCGACGCGGCGTGTGGCCTCGTCGCCGTGAGAACTGCCGTGAGAACTATCCGGCGGGGCTACGGATCAGAAGGTTGGGGGTTCGAGTCCCTCCGAGCGCGCAGCACATTTGCCCTGGTCACCAGCGGTTTCCGGTCGGGTTCCTTGGTCTGAGTGATGGTGGCATCCCTCTATCGATCCCTATAGCTGTAGGGATGGCGGTCTCTTATAGGGATGACGGATCGTCGATAGGGCGCAGTCGTCGCGGGTCGGGGTCGATGCGGGAACGCCGCCCTGGAGTGTGGGAGATCCGGGTTGTTGTCGGTGTCGACGCACGCTCCGGGGTGTCGGTCCAGCAGTCGTTCACGGTGCACGGCGACATGGAGTGCGCTCTGCGGCGGCGGGCTGAGTTGGCGGCGGGCTATGGGGCGTGTCGAAGGTCGGTGGCGTCGGCCGCGGGCCGGTTGTCGGTCGGGGAGTTGCTGACGTTGTTCGTCGCTGCTCCGCAGGCGTGGGGTGCCTCGCTGTTCGTGGGTGCTGGGAACGACCGACGCGTCGGTGTTCTTCGGGAATCGCAGGACTTTCGCATCGTCTGGTTGCCGGCTGGGCCATGACCTTGCAGGATCCCGAACGCCCTCACGGCGACCACCCACCACCACAGGAGGTGAATCCAGGGCTACGCGTCGGCCGCTACGCGGCCTCCGACACCCACATCACCCGGAGGTGTACGGAAACCCCGGAGTGGGTGTACGGAAACGCCGGAATGCGCAACTCGAAGGCCTCATCGCACACTCCGACGCCGGCAGCCAGGGCTCACCTCCATCCGGTTCGGGGACGCCTCGCTGAGATCGGCGCCCGCCCCTCAATCGGCTCGATCGCCGACTCATACGACACGCTCGCGGAGACAACCAACGGACTCTACAAGACCGAGCTGATTTTCGGCCCTCAACAGGGGCCCTGGCGCAACGTCGAAGAAGTCGAACTCGCCACCATGGGCTGGGTCCACTGGTTCAACAACGACCGGATCCACGGCTACCTCGACAACGTGTCACCCGCCGCGTTCGAAGCCGCCTACGCTGCCCACAACCCCGACCAAACCCCGGTAGGAAACCAATAACCAGAGCCTCCACCGAACCCTGGGCGCTGCGTTGCGTTCAGCCGTTCCGGCTGCGGAGGAGTTGTGATGCGCCGAGAACGACGCCGGCACCGATGAGGGTGAAGCTGGTCAGCAACGACATCATCATCAGCGACCATGCCGCGCTGGACAGTTCCTGGTTCTTGGTGCCGGGCAGGTTGATCAGCACGATGATCACTGCGAGCAATGCCACGCCGATGGCGAGGAACTTCTTCCACGTCGAGGAACGTTCGAGCGCGATCACCGGTTTCACCGCCCGACGAGACATCGCTGCCGTGGCCGCAGCGGCCGCGGCGACGAGCAGGAACACCAGCCCGTAAACACTGGTGCCCGTTACGACCGCGGCCACGGTCGCGCCGACAGCGAGCGCAAGGCAACCTCCGACTATCTGCGTTGAACTTGGTTGGTTCATGTGTTGCTCCAGGTGTTGTGAGGGAACGGTGACGGCGAGATCGCGAAGAGTCCGATGCCAGCACCGGACAGGTCCGAGCTCGCCAAGCTGCAACACGAACACGGCGGCCAGGTCCTCGCCATAGAGGTCCCGGAACGCTCTCGGATAGCTGCGGCACAGACCCTGGTACAGCGAGCGATGCAGGCTCTCGTTCATCACGTCACACCCCCGAGCCCGACGACACCGTCAAAGCGCGACACCAAGGACCGCAAACGATCGAGCTCCAGGCGAGCCACGCGGTCACCCTGGCCAGTGAGCTGGTAGTAGCGACGCCGCTCGCCACCGTCCGTGGCTCGGTCACCCGTCGTCTCCACGATCAAGCCGCCCTCGAGCAGCCGATTCAACGTGCCATAGAGCGTGCCCGGGCCCATGCGCACCGCGCCATTGCTCTGCTCCTCCACGAGCGCCATCAAGGCGTACCCGTGGTTCTCACCGCTCAGCAACGCCAGCAACAGATACAACGAGGCTGCCGGCATCGGCTTCCCACGCTTCGACATGCACGAAGTATGATATATCAATACTTGATAGTCAAGGCTCGATCGCGGGGGTCGTCGCTGAGCCACGGGTGGGCCTTCGCGACGTCGCGGTTGCGGTACGAGCCGGCGGGCGCGTCAGTTGGTGGTGACCTCCAGTTCGTGGAGGCGGCCGTCGGCGGTGAGCACCGCGATCGTTCGTTCGACATGGTCATACCAGAGCCGACTGATCGCCGAGTCGAGGGTGAGACCGGCGAGGCGGGTCCCGTCGGGGATCGACCACAGGCTGATCGCTCCGCCCGCGGCGCCAGTTACCAAGATGATGGTGTCGTCGTGCAGGGCGAGAGCGACGGCGGTGGCTTCGCTGCCGGAGCTGTCCGGCACGGTGATCGGCTCGCCGGTGCTGATGTCCCAGCAACTGACCCGCCCGCGGCTCACGCAGGCAAGCATCGCGTGGTGGGGGCTTTCGAGGTAGGCGACGGCGCGAGCGGGTTCGGGACCGTTCTTCGTGTCCATGCCGTAAGGGGTGTAGAGCGTGACCGGCCCCCAGTCGCCGAACGGGCCCGCGACCGGCGAACCGGTGACCGTGGACCACAGCCAGCAGGTGCCCTCGAGACCGGCGGTTGCCACCACCGGCTCACCGTGGCGTCGGCCGAAAGCGCGCACGTCGATCGGCCATTCGCGGGGCCGGTCAGGATGAAGCACCGAATCCTGACGCGGGAGGGTGCGAGGCCCGCTGGGCCCCAACCGCAACCCACCGGAGATCGGGTCTCGGTCTGGCGCCGCGGCGCCGAAGATCGCCGCCAGATCAGCACCATCGACCGATGCGGTCCGCAGTTGGACTCCAGTGGGGTCGATCAGCTCGGGCTCCGGGCTATCGACGATCAGCGCCGCGTTCGAACCGAGCGACACTGCGAGGGCCGTACCGAGTTGCGATGGTGTCGCCCTCGGGGTGGGCTGCGCGCCTGGGGTGCGGAACACCACCTGTCCGTTGTCGGTGATCGCCCTGTTGCCGGCGGTGAAGCCGAGTTCTCCGTTGACCACCAGCGCCGACACGGTTCTGATGATGAAGCCGGGATCGACGTGGGCCGCACCGAGGAAGCGGCCGCTGTCGACGTGCCAGGCCTCGACGGAGACCGATCGGCCGACAACGAGAAGAAGACCCATATCGAGCGGAACCAGCGCGTGCGCCCTTACATCGTCGGGAACGGTGATCGCGACATCGGCTCGACCGTCGAGTCGATGAACGATCAGGCGACGCTCGTCGCGCAGCAGAACGGCCATCGTGTCGTCGACGGCGGCGACCGCGAGGATCTCGTAGTCGAAAGAGACGGCTCGAGATCGGCTGCCGTCGAGGGGAACGAGCTGCAGCTCCAGGCCGCTGGCGGCGGCCAACGTCGGGCGCCGGTCGAGGTACCCAACGGCGATCGGTCGGGCATGCAGGTCGGTTCGAAGCGTCGCGGTTCCTGAATGCACGGAGTAGACGCTGACGGGAGCGTCGTGGCTGGCGACGGCGAGGAGCTCGCGTCCATCGATGGAGACGGCGGCCAAGTCGAGGACCCGCTGGCCCTCAGTGCGCAACAGCGTCTCGAGGCCGCCGCTCGACGGGTCCCACGCGTAGGCGGTGTCACCAGTGCCGACGATGACCACGGGCCGTCCGCGGCGCCGACTCGGGGTCAGGGCCCGCACTTTCGCATCGAAGGGGATGGTGGTGTCATTCGTCGCCGTCCAGTCGCCGCCTCCGATGCGTGTTCGAAGCCACAACGGCGGGGCGATCTCGGCAAGGCCGTCGAGCAGGGGCTGCGTCGCAGGTTCATCGCGGAGGCGGGCGACGAGCTGCGCGGCGAGCTGATCGACGTCGCGGTTGAGCGCAACTCGTGCTCGACGAACGGCGCCCCGGACCCGTTCGAGCGCATCACCGGCGCCGTTGATGGCGGCGGTATCCAGAATCGACAGCAACGTGTCCACACCGAAGCGGCGCAACACGGCATCGAGCCAGCCGACGTCGGTGATAAGCCGATCGAGTCGTTCCTTCGAACTTGCTGCATGCCGGGAGGTATGGGCGAGGAGATAAGGATTGGCGTTGTGCCATCGTCCGCTGCCGACCAGTGCGAGAAGGGAGTCGGTGATCGCCGCGTGGCTCGCTGACAGCTCGCCGTCCTCGGCGAGGAACCGTTCGGTGAACGTCTTGTGGGCCAGCCGGTAGACGGTCTGGTCGTGCTCACCGTCCATGACGACATACGCGGCCGCGTCGATGAGAGCGTCGGAAATGTCGGCTTCAGTGAAGACCTCACCGGGGTGCAGCCCGGCTGCCGTCGCGGCCCAGACACCGTCGTGGCGGGGCAACCCCCGGCCCTGCGCGTAGCCGAGGCTGCGCAGCAGCCGGGACGCCCTCGGCTTGTCGGTTGAGAGTCGTTGCATGGCCATCAGGAACAGATCGCCGTGGTTCGCAGAGAGCACTGCCTCCATGAGTGTCTCGTCGAGCCGGTCCGCCCGGGCCAGGATCTCGCCGATGGCCAGTCGAATGAACAGGAACGGCTGGTCGACTGCCTCCACCTGTCGCTCAATACGATCGATCACCTCTTCCGGCAGCGCCGGCGTCGCCTCCATGAGTCGTCGGCGGGCGTAGCGGGCCATGGCCCTCGGCTCGCGTCGCAACACCACGGCATCGCTCTCTGCGACACCGAGGGCGTCGAGAAGCTCGTGGCGGATCGGGCGGGCGAGGTCAGGGCCTTCCTCGAGCGACCGGCGGGTGCCGACGATGACCCGCACGTTCGGGTGATCGGACAGCGGGCGGATCACGTCATAGGCGATGTCGTAGGGCGACTGGGCCTCATCGAGCCCGTCGAACACGACGGTGACGGGGCCGTCCACCGACACGATGCCGGCCATGTCACCGAAGCGCACAGCCGGCACCGCCGCCTCGACGGCCGCTATCGTGTCGTGCACCGTCTGACCGGTCAACAGGACCACACCATCGACACTGCCAGGCTCCGGACGAGGGGCGCGATCGTCCACGACGAGTCGAGACCGCTCGAGAAGGGCGGCGAGACCCGGGTCGGACAGCGTGACGAGCCGGCCGAGCAGGGCGGACTTCCCGGCACCGGGTTCGCCGGTGAGCACGAGCATCCCCGAGGAGGACTGCCGCACCCATTCAACAAGACGCCTGCTCTCGTCATGCCGACCGACGAAGTTCCAGCCGAGCACACCGAGTTCGGCGCTCTTCGCCTTCTCCAAGAAATGATCTCGCATCGGCACGGAGAGGCCCGCGACTGCTTCGCGCCACTCGGCGATCACGTCCCGGCTGACGGTCAACACGGACCGGCCAGCACGGGGGTTGCCGATCACCGCCTCACGGGACAGCCAGATCGTCGGCTCGACCTGAACCCCGAGCCGGTCGGTCGCCGCGAACAACAGGCTTCGTAGCGGGATGCTCGCGTCGTTCTCCTCGAAGGCCTTGAGCGCTTCACCGAGCGCGTCGGCGAACCGTCCGACCTCGGAAGCCGACGTCCCGCCCACCTCGACGATGGCAAGCTGACCGGGACGGCTGCCAGGATCCGCGGTGAGCGCGTTGACGATCGCGGTGGCCGCGTCTCGGCCTCGGCAGCAATCCAGCACCAGCACCGTCCAACCACCGTCGCCGGCAGTTCGTTCGATCCACCGCGTTCGCAGCATGTCCGCGACGGCGGTGGCGTTCACCGCCCTGGCGTCGCTGAGGGGTGACCGGCTCCCGCCAGCCAGCAACCACGCGTGCGGTCCTTCTCGGCTGCCGTGGCCAACCCAATACAAAAACGTGGCTGACGGCCCCGAGTCGTCCGTCGCCCAGTCATCGAGAAACCCGAGCAGATCACTGGCGCGTCCCGTCGATTGGGGCCGACGCACGGCGGCCGCACCGTATGGCGCAAGCATCCGCTCGATCCTGTCAGCCGTGTCCAGAGATGGCAGGGCAGGATGATGCTGGTAGGAGCCGATAGCGACCAAACAAAGCTCGAACGTGCTGATCGGCCGGACTGTAGCGTTCGATCATGACGCCTGACGCCGTGGTGCTCGTTCCCGGGATCCTCGGGACAGAACTGACCGACCGCGACGGCCGCCTCATCTGGGGACTCGAACCGAGCTTGCTGTTCCGACATCGTCGGCTGAGACGGATCATCGAACAGATCGCACTCGTCGAGGGCGGCGACGACGGGATCCAACCCGGCCGCCCCGTTCGCTTCCCAGCATGGCTGCCGATCCTCGACGGGCTCGAGCCCTACCAGTCCCTCACCAAGGCGCTCCGAGGGGCCGCGCTGCGAGAGTCCGCGGTTCTCGAGTTCGGTTACGACTGGCGCCGATCGGTCGAAACGGCCGCCCAGAGGTTGAGCGCCGCGGTCACCGGGCACATGGCCGCCTGGCGAGACCAGTTCTCGAGAATCGACGTCGCCGAACGCGGCAAGCAGGACCCCCGCGTCACGTTCGTCTGCCATTCGATGGGCGGGCTCGTGGCCAGTTGGTTCGCACGGTTCCTCGACCCGCACCACCTGACGCGGAGAATCATCACGCTCGGGACACCATTTCTCGGATCCGTGAAAGCCGCCCGCCTGATCGCCGACGGCGACATCGCCCCCTTCGGACTGTTGGCCGAACCGCTCCGGTCCACCGCACGAACCCTTCCCGGGGTCCATGACCTGCTGCCCAGCTACGCGTGCGTCGGGCCAGGGCAGTGCGCCAAACCCACCATCGAGGATTTCGTCGCGCTCGGCGCCGACCGATCCCACAGCGAAGCCGCCGCCCATCGCGCTGGCCTGCTTGCCTCCGGCCTTCGATCTGACGTGGAGGTCCGCTCGATGGCTGGCGTGAACCAGCAGACGCTCTCCAGTTGGGACACATCGGCTCGCGGGACGACATTCCACCACACCATCGGCGGCATCGAACCGAAAGGCGACGGCACCGTCTTCGTTGGCGCCTCGTTCCGTGGCGGCCAAATTCCCGGCGGTTACCTTCCCCAAAGGCACGGGAGCCTGGCGCGAACCGACGAAGCGATCGCCTTCGTCCGAGCCGTCCTGGCCGAGGACGAACTCCGCCAGTTCCAGGCAACGGACGGGCCCGGCCTCCTCGTGCCCCACATCGCCAGCCCCGGCGAGGAACTCGAACTCGAGGTCACCACCTGGGACGGCGCATCCACCATTGAGATCGACGACGCCGCCACCGGCAGGACGGTCGACCGGCTCACGCCCCTGCGGCGAGACGGACGACGAGTCGCCACCATTGTCATCTCACAACCCGGGCTGTACCGAGCCCGACTCACCGCCGGCAGCCACAGCGACATCACAGAACTGCTCGCCGTACTCGACCCCGACGACACGTAACACGCCACACTGCCCGACGGACTGCCGGGCTGATTCCTGGAGAGATAGGGCCTTGCTAGCTCAGCCAGGTCGCACCGTCTCTCTGAACCGTAGGGGTCAGGGACCAGACCACAGTTCGGGTTACGACACCCCGAAGCTGAAGACATCCCTGGTAGCGGTGAACGCTGCGCGCCGGTGTGAGCTGCGTATTGGTTGAACGACGTGAACGTGTTTTCGGTAGCCGAGAGTGACGGCCACTGTCGAGCAGCCGCAGCAGCGGGCAGCGCCGGTCGGTCATTCGATAGCGTCGAGCCCGACGGATCGCGTTGAGGGGAACCTATGGGAACACCCGTTGTGGAGTGCTCGCCCACGCAGCCGCCGATCTCAGGCTTGTTGAGCGAGTGGCTGCGCAAGAGACGGCTTGATGACAAGGCGGCCCGCCTCCTCGACGAGCTGACCCGGCGGCTGGGTGACCGATGACTACGCCATCGGTCCGACCTCATGACCGAGGCGATAGGTGAGCGCCGAGAGCTCGAGCGCATCTGGAAGCACGGCATCATGCCGCTGCTGACTGAGCACTTCTACGTGCAACCGGAGCGGGCCGAACGGTTCGCGCTGGCTGCCATCGAACGGGCAATCGAGGTACACGGCGGAATGGACCGAGACGCCCCGCTGAGTCCCCTGTCTGGTCCAAGTGCCCGAGCGCAACAAGCCCTCGACGACGTGAACATTGCCGAGCTTGCTCCGGCCACGGTCCTTGAGATCCGGGAGTGGGAGCCGACCGAAATGCGTTGCAGCGCCGCGCTCAACGCCCAGCTGCACGCCGATGGTCATGTCGCGCCGCTCGGGCCCTCGAGCTGCGCATCATCCCGAAGGTGCCAGCCGGCCGCCTGCTGTACCTGGCGACGTTCCTGCCCTGCGCCGACCCATTCCGGGAGCTCGACACTCTGCTGACTCACACCGCCGCCCCTCGGTCGGCCGTGGCACATCCCTCTCTGACAGAATGCTGGTTGCCGTCCGCGATCAGATCGGCTCCACGTCGCCCCACAGATAGCTGAGCACCGTGGCCCCGTAGGGAGAGCGGACCTGGTGGGCACAGCCGTTCGGCCGGTAGCCGAGGATACCGGGACGCATCATCCCGGACTCGTCTTCGAGGGCGCCCTCGATCACGAACGCCAGCTCGTCGCCCACGTGTCGGTGCGCCGGCACCTCGGCGCCAGGTTCCCAGCGCATCACCGTCGCCATCCGCCCGCCCGCCGGGTCTGCCCAGTAGCGCTTCCAGCGCAGTCCGGGACCCGCGCCCCGCCACGCGGTGGTGGCCAGGTCAAACACCTCCGAGCTCGGGCCGCCGGTGGCGTCATCCGCGCGGGCCACAGCGCTACCGGTGACAACCGCTAAGGCGGTGGCGCCGGTCGGGCTCCCCACCGTGTGGGTGCAGCCGTTCGGCCGGTAGCCGACGTTGCCGGCCGTGACCGCCGTGTACTCGTCGGCGACGCATCCGTCGAGCACGTAGACCAGCTCGTCACCCTCGTGCGCGTGACGGGGCAGGACGGCGCCCGGTGAGAAGCGGAGGAACATGGCGGTCCGCTTGGTTGCCGCGTCGGCCCAAACCCGCTTGCCGGTCACGCCGGGCACCAACTCCGTCCAGTCGATCTCGTTCAGCTCAATGAGCTGGTTCACAACTGCGTCTACGCCGGTCATCTTCACTGTCACCCCACGAGGTACGACCCGTAGGACTCGGGCCGCCTCTCGATGACGCTAGGTCATCACGACACCGCGGTCGCGCGGATCAGAGGGCTCCGACGGGTCTCGCCGTTCATGGACACCGCGAATCCCCGACCGGCCGCGTCGCGAGTGCCTCGGCGCCGTCGACGACGACCAACATGCCGCCGCCGGCGTCGAGGCCCGGCTCGTCGAGGTCGGCCAACAGGGCAGTCACGACCGTGCGGTTTGCTCGGTGTCGCCACGAATCGGCGGGAAACATTGGTGCGTCGGAGGAACGCCGTCCACGAGTGCGTGGTTTCCGAGGTGAACACGTCAAACCCGACAATCTCCCGACGGCCCTCAGCCGTCACCGACGTCGCCACGACCGCGGAAACGTTCACCACCCGGCCGCCCTCACCTACCTTCCGCGTGACAGCGTCGATCCACAGATAGCGATACGGCCCAGAGTCCAACGGTCCCGGAACTCCGCGCCCTTCACGTCCAGCTCGCCGGCGGGGCGTCAATAGCCACGCCGGGTAATAGACCGGGCGGCGCCCCGAAGCGGTGCGTCGAGCGCCCAGTGGGTGCTGCCGAGGAGCCGGCTTCAGCGGGCTGGTGTCGGCGTTGTTGGTTCGTTGACGGGGAGGTGGTAGAGGTTGGCGTTGGGGCCTCCGCTGGTGAGCCAGATGGTGTCGGGGCTGCTGGCGATGCTGGCCGGCCCGAGGTTCTCGCCGTAGCGTTTGATGATGGTGTTGGTGTCCGGGTCGATTTTCACGAGGGCGGCCTGCTCGGTGGTGATCCAGAGGTAGCCGTCGGCGGCGGTCATGTGGGAGGGGGAGGGGTTGCCGCCGATGGTGCTCTGGGTGGCGAGGGTGGTGGTGAGGCGGTTCGTCGCGGTGTCGATTCGTAGGACGGTGACCTTGCTGTCGGCGTCGGTGGTTCCGTAGATCCAGAGATCGCCGTCCAGCGTGGTGGCGCTGGCGTAGACGCCGGTGGGAATGTCGATGGTTTCGAGGGGTGTGCCGCGGTCGGGTTCGATGCGGGTGACCTTCTTCTTGCCGATGGCCCACAGCGATCCGTCGTGGTAGGCGATGCTGTTGAGGTTCGCCTCGGGTCCGTTGAGCGTTTGGTCGATCGTGTTGGTTGCGGCGGAGAGGTGGACGAGTTCGCCGCGGTAGCCGACGTACCAGACCCCGTCGTCGTCCACTGCTGAGGGCGCCCAGGCCCGCAGTCCGGTCGGCAGTTCGATGGTGGCCATCGTGGCGCCGCTGGCGGGGTCGATGCGTTGTACCGTGGCGGTGTCGTCGTCGTTTGCCCGCGCGATCCAGAACGATCCGAACGCGGCCCGGCTTTGACCGTCCACGCCGTCGATCACCTGCCGTCGCGTTGAGCTTGCCGTGTCGTAGATCTCGGCTGCGGGTTCGCCGAAGTAGCGCACGACGATCACGCTGTCAGCGGACAAGGCGACGCTGTGTACGGCGCCCGCTGCCACGGCGGTGGCGCCGGCGCTTTCGAGCGTCTCAACCGCCGGTGATGTTGGTGCTGGTGCTGCAGAGGACGCTGAGCCGCCAGTACCGTCAGACACGCGCAGCGGTGCCCGGTCGTTTCGCAGCGTGATCGCTCCCGCGATCAATGCCACCGCAGCGGCGGCAGCGGCGGCCGGCATGAAGATCCGTCGCCGGGCACGACGCAGCGTCGGAGTGTCCAAAGAAATCACCACCATCGTGTCGTTGTCGGGTTGAGCGGCTTGCGAAAGGGCGTCGGTCGGCTCGACGGTGATCGCGGCCGAGGCCGCCCGAAGCTCAGCCCTCACACGTTCGCGGAACGCGGCGGTCGGTGCGGTTCGGCCGAACGTCTGGCGAAGACTGTCGAAGGGGTCGCGTCCCTCAGTCATCGGGCGTCTCTCCCAAGGTGGCGTAGCGGTCGCGAAAGGCGGCCTTGGCCCGCATGAGCAGGGTCTCCGTGGCGGTCACCGTGCGGCCGAGTAGTTCTGCTACCTCGGCCACACTCAGGTTGTCGACGTAGCGCAGCGTGAGCGCGGCGCGTTGCGTCGGGTTCAACTGGCGGAGTGCCTCGACCGCTCGTGTCTGTTCGAAACCTTCATCTGGGCCGTGCTGGTGGGAGGTGCGCTGATGCTGACGGGCAACGACACGGAGCCGACGCTGTTCGGCGGCCTGACGGCGCCAATGGTCGATCAGCTTGTGGCGGGCGATGCCGATGAGCCACGCCACGCTGACCGTGCTCACTGCTGCACGCTGTGCCATCCCGAACGCGGCCAACAGCGTCTCCGACGTGAGGTCTTCCGCCAGTGATCGGTCTCCGACCCGGCGCAGGACATAGTCGAACACGTCTGCGATGGCGTCCTCGAGCAGCTCAAGCAGTTCGGTCTGTTCGATCGCGGCGGCTGGTTCCCCTCCCATTGCCCCTTCCATCGTTTCTGAGCTCACGATTCAGACCATCCGCACCACAAAAGCTGATCAATACCGCCGACAGGCCCCTATCGTCAGCTGGGCGGTAGGGCAGGCTGCGTCGGCGTGACCGATGACCTGCTCGCCCGGATCGTGGTGGTCCCCGCATCTGTTCCGGTGAGCCAGCCGTGCGCGGGGACTGGGGGTTCGAGTCCCTCCGAGCTCGCTGAACGTTTCTGCAGGTCAGACGGGGGTGTAGCCCGGTTTAGCCCAGGTTTAGCCCGGGTTTAGCCCTGGGCTAGTCGAGTGTCCAGGGCTCGGCGTGGTGCATGGCATCGGTGGTTTCGACGGGATCGAAGTGCGCGGGATCGAAGTCGGGGGGCGCCCATTCGGCCATGGTCTCGTGTTCGGGATGGGTGGGGTCCCCGAGTGCGTCGAGCAGGTTGCGGTAGCCCCCTGGTCCACCGCAGTCCTCGGGCGGGCAGGCTCGCCGTCCGCCGGTGCAACGCGGATAGGCCACGCCGCTGGCGGCAGGTTGGATGGCTTCGACGGTGATGTCGTGTTGCCAGCCGTCACCGAAGTCGTAGTCCCATCGCATCTTCATCCCGACAGTGGGCAGGACCTTGGCCACGGTTGCCTTGCGTTCGTCTTTCATGGGACGCCACCCGAAGTCCTCACCGTCGGGCAGCTGGTAGATCTCCCCGCCGATCTCGAAGCTGTGGAGATGGCCACCGGACCAGCCCATCGCCGCTTCCAGTTCGGCGGACAGTTGGTGGAGGTTTGTGGCCGAGCGCACCTCGATGCGTCGCCACACCGGCGGACGCACCGCACGCAGAGACACTTTCAAACGATGCACACGAGACGACGCAGCCATGACCGAAAGCCTGCCCCACCGACAGGCGCCGGGCGAACATCAAGACCGCCCCAGGCCCGTACGCCAACGGAGCACAGGGGACAGGGTCAGGCTCGGCCACCGGCCTCGGTTGGCCCCGCTGTTGGGCGGGTCCAGCGCCAGGCGCCGGCGTCGGCGAGCAACACTCCGCAGGTCGGGCAGTAGCGGTTGGCGTCAACCTGCAGGTGGGGGCAGGCGTTGCGTGCGAGTGCAGTTCGAACGGCCGCGACCGCGACCCGAAGCGCGGCCGTGGGGGCGAACAATTCGTGATGCTCGAGCTCGAGCTCGTGTTCGGCGCCGGTTGCCACGTCGATGGGGCTCGGTTGGATCGGCGTGCCACGGGTTCGAGGTCGGGTCTCCGTCGTGGTTGATCGTGACCCGGTAGGTGCCGTGGCGTTCGCGAAGGTAGAACCCCCGGCCGTCACAGATGCCAACGATCACGAAGGGTGCGGCCTGGACCTCGACTCGGGCCTCGACACCCAAGGCCTGCGCTTCGGCGTCGAACCGTTCCTGCCGTTCCCGGTAGACGCTCTCGGCGTGGGCGTCGTCGTCGGCCAGCGCCGACCATGCCTCGAGGGGACCGGCACGAAGGGCCGCCCGCGCCCCCAGTCGCGCCCACGCCCAACGGTTTCGATGGCAGAGGTCCGAAACCTACGCAACAATGAGCGGTGTCCGCCCGCGCCGACGGCCCGCCTGCCGGCACAGCAAGGAGATATGCCTGATGAGCTCGCCAGCAGCCCCGGTCGTTCGCATCGATCCTGCCACGGGTCACAAGCTGTTCAACACCAGGGCGGCGAAGGCGTCCGCCCGGATCGTCGGCAAGGGTTACGACGTTCTGGACCAGCCAGAGCTGGTTGCCATGCCGGAGGCCAGAGCTGACGTCAAGTTCGACGCCGAGGCGCAGGCGCACCAGCGGGCGTTCATCGAGGCCCGCCGGGGCACCGACGATTACATGCGGATGGAGGGCACGTTTGCCCGCTATCTCGAAGACCACTACTCGGCCGAGCCGATCGAGCGCGAGGCTCTAACCGACGAGTGCGACGTGGTCGTTGTCGGTGCCGGCTTCTCCGGTCTGCTGCTCTGGTACAAGCTCTCCAAGGCCGGCTTCACCGATATCCGGTTCTGCGAGCGGGGTGGCGATGTGGGCGGCACCTGGTACTGGAACCGTTATCCGGGCATTGCCTGCGATGTCGAGTCCTACGCCTACATGCCGCTGCTCGACGAGACCGGCTACTTCCCCAAACAGAAGTACGCGTCAGGCTTCGAGATCTTTGAGTACTGCCAGTTGATCGCCGAGCGGTTCGGTTTCTACGACCATTGCCTGTTCCACACCGAGGTCACCGGCGTGAACTGGGACGACGCCGCCCAGCGCTGGACGGTCAGCACGGCCCGGGGCGATGCCATGCGCGCCCGGTTCGTGATGCTGGCCAACGGCATCCTCACCACCCCGCGGTTGGCCCGCATCGACGGCATGGAGACCTTCGCCGGCCAGTCCTTCCACACGTCGCGGTGGGACTACAACGTTGACCTTGAAGGCAAGCGGATCGGGATCATCGGCACCGGTGCCACCGCGGTGCAGGCCATCCCTGAGCTGGCCAAGATGGCCGCTCACCTTTATGTGTTCCAGCGCACGCCGTCCACGATTGAGGTGCGCGACCAGCGCAGCACCACCCCCGAGCAGATCGAGCGCTGGAGCCAGCAACCGGGCTGGGCGCTGGCCCGCCGCGCCCGGGTCGCGGAGATCCTTGAGGGTCGAGGTCGCCAGCCCACCGCCGGCAACGCAGCTGAGGGCGCGGAAAAGAGCGCTGCCCCGACCAATCGGCCCCGGCTCAGTCGGGAGGAACGGACCAAGCGCCAGCTCGACAAGGGGTACCGGATCATGCAGCAGATCCGCGACCGCGTCGACGCGATCGTGGAAGACCCGAAGACCGCCGCCGCGCTCAAGCCGTACTACGCCTACGCCTGCAAGCGCCCAACCTTTCACGACGAGTACCTGCCGACGTTCAACCGGCCCAACGTGACCCTTGTCGACGTTGCCCCGCTCGGCGTGCAGCGCATCAACGAGCGCGGTGTCGTCCATGACGGTGTGCAGTACGACTTCGACGTATTGATCTACGCCACCGGGTTCGACTTCATGTCCCGCGAGAACGTGGCCCGGGTGACTGGCAGCGACGGACGCACGATCGCCGACAAATGGCGCGATCAGGGCACCAGCACCTTCCTCGGGTTGCACACCGCGGGCTTCCCGAACTTGTTGATTCTCGCCGGCCCGCAGTCGGGCGGCGGAAAGTTCAACTTCACCGAGACGATGGAGGAGCAGACCGACTACGTGGTTTGGCTTCTGTCCACGATGCGCGACAACGGCCACCACGCGGTCGATGTGCGCGAGGAGGACGAGGCCGACTGGGTCCAGCACTGCGCCGATGCCGATCTGGCTACCGCGCCGTTGCGCGACTGCCTTGGGAACTTCAACGGCTACGGGCGCACCGAGCCGGGCTCGCTCGCCTACTACGGCGGACGGGAGAGCGAACGGCGCCAGGGGTGGGCCCAGGAGACCCTACAGCCCTACGTCTTCACAACGGCACCGTAAGTAAGTCTCCTTTCGAGCACCAGACCAGGCACTGTTCAGCTGAATGCTCTCGTTCCGCAGTTTCGTGACGGGCGCTCGGACAAACCGGGGGAGGCCATGATGGCGCTACTTGACGTGATTGATTCGCATCCGCTTGTGATGAGAGCCACCGAGTTGCGGCCCCTGTTGCAATCTTCCCGGGCGGAGGCAGAGGCAATGGCGCACATGGCGCCGGCTGTTCGCAAGGCCTTTGGTGACGAGGGGATGTTCCGTTTGGCCGCCCCCCGTGAGGTCGGCGGCCACGAGTTGCGCCTGTCGACGATGGCCGCGGTGGTGCATGAGCTCGCTGTGGGCGACCCAGGTGCGGCGTGGCATCTTGCGAACTCTCCAATGGCCGGACTGGCTGCGGCGTCGCTGTCGGCGGCGGCCCGGGCCCGGGTGTTCGCCCAAGAAGACACGTGCTACAGCTACTCCGCTATCCCTGGCGGCCGGGCCGTGCCGGTAACGGGGGGCGCGGAGCTGAGCGGGCGCTGGCCCTTTGTGACGGGGATTCGTGATGCCGGCTGGGTTGTGTTGTCGGGCATGCTCCAGCACGGTGAAGACCCGCCGAGACCTCGAGACCTGCGATTGTTCCTGGTCCCCGCGGACAAGGTCATTGTCGAAGACACCTGGTCAGGTGCGGCCGCGTTGCGTTCAAGTGGTAGCAACGCGGTTCGCGCCGAGGGGATCCTCGTCGAGGACGAGCTGACGGTCTCTTTCACCCAGCCGCGAGTGCTTGACCGTTCCCTTTACCGGATCCCGTCCCAGATGATCTTTACGGCGTCCGCTGCGACGATCGCCGTGGGTGTGCTGCGGGCAGCGCTCGACGCGACAATTCGCGAGTGCGAGCACGAAACAGTCAAGCTTCACCGGCGGCCCCTGGTCGGACCATGTGCACGTGCGGATCACCGTCGCCCGTGCCGAGGCAACGCATCATTGTCTCCGCACTGGGCTGCTGGCCGCGCTGGACCAGCTCGAAGACCACTACACGGCCAGCGTACAGGTCGAGCCCGCGAGCGAGCCGTTGCCTGGGGCGTCATGCTCCACGTTGTGGACCAGGCCCGCGAGGCGCTCAGCTCGTTGGCCGGCTCGGCGTCCAGCCAGGCATTCATGGTGGGCCATCGATTCGAAGCCGCCGTTCGCGACATCCACGCCATTCTCGTGGCCATGGAGCACATGCGGCCCCTCGAACAAGCCGCCGGCGGAGTCCTACTCGGTGCACCACCAGGCAGTCCGGTATTTTAGGTCGAGCTTGCCCTTGAGCGACCTCAGCAGTGATGTCGACCCTGTTGTTCCATTCAGTCCTGCGGTGTTGGGGCCGGTCGAGGAACTATTTCAACGCGGCGATCAGCTTTTGGACAAGTGTGGCCTGGAATTGAAGCGCCCCGGCGTGGCGGCCATGACCGAAGCCGTGGACCTCGCCGGGGTACTCGGTCAACTCGACAGTGCCACCGGCCTGGCGGTATTCGATGACGAGCTCTTCGATCATGGCGGGGGGAACGTTGAGGTCAGCGCCGGCCTGAACCAACCACACCGGAGGCAAGAATCGCGCCCGTCCCGTTTGCAGCAACGTCACGATCGACGCGTCGCGCATCGTGGCCTCGTCACCGAAGTAGGCGTCTGAGCCGGCGACCAGGCCAGTGGCGTTGAACGTCTGGCCCTCCGGTACCGGCTGGCCGATCTTGGCTTGCGCGTAGCGGTACCGCCCAAGGGGGTCGACGGGAGGCCAAAACGCCGCCACGAACGGCACCTCGATCTCGCTGAGAGCGGCATGCAGCGCCAGATGACCGCCGCTGGAGCTACCCATGAGCGCCACTCGCTGCGGATCGATGCGGAGCTGGTCGGCTTGTTGGCGTACCCAGCGAACCCCGTCGGCGACGTCGAGCACGGCCGCGGGATGGCGCGCCACCCGCCCGTCACGGAAATCGATGGCCACCACAACGTACCCGGCGGCAGCCACCGCGACGCAGTATCGCTCGCCAAGGGTGCGGTCCATCAGCGCCCAGGCACCACCATGAACGTCAAGGACGGCGGCGCCGTTGCGACGGGAGCGGGCCTCCGCGGGCGGCTCGTAGATGCGGGCCAGAAGATCATCGCGCCAGACCTGATCCCGCCACGTCACGGACTCGCTCATCGGTCCTCCTCGCTCATCGCTGGCGATTGTGCCACACCATGCCCCGCCTGGCAGGCTGACATCGGTTGGGCTGTCAGTCGCCCCAGACCCGGCGGGCGATGGTGCTGGCCAGTTCGAGCTTGCGGCGCTGATCATCCCAACTCAGCAGGTTGCCGGCATCGACGGAGGCAAAGCCGCACTGAGGGCTGAGCGCAAGCTGCTCCAGCGGACAATGGCGGGCGGCTTCGTCGATGCGTGCCATGATGTCCTCGGATGACTCCAAATCACCGAACTTGGTGGTGATGAGCCCCAGGACCACGGTGCAGCCAGGGCGGCGGCGAGATCCTCCAGCAGCGCCTGGTCTGGATCAACACCGATTGCCCGCCACGCCGCCTTCTTGGCGTCAGTCAAATAATCGGGATAGTGCGGATTGTCGAGTTGTACATAGGTGACACCCTCCGCAGCCAATGTCAGTAGCTCGTTGCCGACGATGGTGGCCACATCGGCTGCCAGATCAGCCCGGGAATCATAAACCTGGTCCGTCAATCCCGGCTTCCAGCCCCTTGGGACGCTGTAGGACGGCGCCGGGGTGGTGATCTTGAACGGCCCCCCGGCGTGGCGGCGCAGGAAAGCCGCCCAAGATCGCCACCATGCCGGTCCGTTTCGTACCGGTCAGGTTGCTGACGGGCGGTCCACCACATCGGGGTCCGCGATCACGTCGCGCACCAGATATTGAAAGGCGTGCCAGGCCACGTTGGCCTTGTTGTATTCCAACGCGGTCCGTTTGGCGCCCACCTCGGAGATGGGACGGGCGGCGGCCCCGGCCTTCACGTGCACCTCGGCCACCCGCTCGGCCAGCACGAAGCGGGACACGGCGGCCTCCACCGAATCGCCGGCGGTGAGCAGGCCGTGGTTGCGCAGCACGCACAGGTTGTTTCCGCCCATGGCCTGGGCGATGCGCTCACCGCCATCGGTGCCGAGGATGGCCACTTCCTCATCGTCGAACAGCGCCTGGTCGAACACGAACATGCAGGACTCCTGGCTCAGCGGCTCGAACAGCCGGGCTTGTGCCGCGAACGGGGTGCCGTAATGGGAGTGGCAGTGTGCTGCTGACACCACATCGGGTCGGGCCTCATGGATGGGGTGATGAATGGAATACGCAGCCGTGTTGATGCCGCCGCTGCCCCGCGCCAGCGTGCCGTCGGGGGCCACCAGAACCAGCTCGTCAACGGTGGCGAACTTGAACGGCACCCCGTAACGCAGCAACCAGAAGTGATCGGTCAGCTCGGGATCACGGGCGCTGATGTGGCCGTCGCCGGTCTGGCCGAATCCCAGGTTGCCGAAGATCCGGTAGCCGAGGGCACACATTCGCTGGCGATGGGCCCGCTCCTCCTCCATGGTGGCGAAGGTCGGTGGCCGGCTCTTGGCGTCGTAGTGGACGTGCGCTCCCATGGGCTCACGCTACCGCCGGACGTTGCGATGGCGAAACGGCCGGGGATTCGCCCACCCCACGGGCGATGTTGTTCCGGACGGGCCGGGCCAGCAGACTGGCGCCACCATGAGCGTTCACCCCCCTCGTGCCCGCACTGCAGGGCAGGCCGGTCGCGCTACCCAGACAGGTGGAGTCACCTTCGCGCTGGTCTGCCTCTCGACGTTGGGGAACTTCGTGGCCCAGGGGCTGTTGTATCCGGCGTTGCCGCTGTACTTGACCCGGGAGCTGGGTACCTCCAAGGCGGTGGCGGGTCTGGTGGTGTCTCTGATCGCGCTGACCTCCATCGCCATTCGTCCGTGGGCCGGTGGTTTCATAGACCGTGTTGGTCGCCGCCCGTTGCTCATCGCCGGACCGATCCTGGCGGCGCTGTCGGCGGTGGGTCTGCTCACCATGAAGATGGTGGTGGCGGTGATGGTGATGCGACTGCTCCAGGGCGCGGGTTCGGCCCTCACCTACAGCTCCGCCGTGGCCATCGTGGCCGATGTGGCCCCACCCCACAAGCGCGCCGGCTACCTGGCGCTGTTCAGCACGTTTTTCTATGTCGGCTTCGCGCTGGGCCCGTTCATCGCCGAGTTGTTGATCCGATCCAGCGGATTCCAAGCGGTATGGTGGACGGTCGGCGGGTGCACCGCGTTCGGCGCCGCGGTGGCCACGCTGGTGCGTGAAACCCGCCCGGCCACCCTGAGTGCCCCACCCAAGGTGCCCCTGCTGCACCGTCTGTTCCACCCATCGGCCAGACTTCCGGGTATGGTGTTCTTCTCCATCGGGATCGGCTGGACGGCGGTGGCGTCGTTCCTGTCGTTGTATGCCCGGGACATCGGCCTGTCCAACTCCGATGTCCTGTTTCTGGCCTTATCGGTCAGCGTGCTGGCCACCAGGTTCCTCAGCGGTGGGCTGGCCGACCGTTTCGGGCGTCTGGCGGTGGCGGTGCCGTCCATCGTGTTGGTGGTTGCCGGCCTGGCCGGATTGGCGCTGTTCGACACGCCCCGTGGCCGCGGTGATCTCGCTGGCCATCTTCGGCGTCGGGTACTCCGGTGGGTTCCCGGCGCTGCTGACCATGGTGGTAGATCGGGCGCCGGAACGGGAGCGTGGCGTGGCCATGGCGTCCTTCAACGTGTATTTCGACATCGGCGCGCCGCTCGGCGGTTACGGGGTGGGCCAACTCATCGACTGGGGCGGGTTTCCGCTCGGCTTTGGTCTCTCCGCGATCGCCGCCGCAGCCGGTCTCCTGTTCCTGCCGGCGATGCGCTCATCGAACCGGACCCCCGCTTCCTCCGCCGGCTGATGATGACTTGGTTCGCCGCCGCCCGGTTGCCTCAACCCGGCGAGGGTGCCTCGCCGTGGCCTCCCTCGCCGACCACGAAAATCGTCGACACTGTTGGCCAATCCGCCGCGCGCCCCGCCTCGCGCCGGTTCGCGATCACCGTCTTGGGGTAGTCGGTGCCTGGGCGGCGATCATCTGCATGGGTGCCGCCCAGGTGCGGGTTACGGCGACGGGGTCAAGGCCGGCCGCGTCGAGCAGCCCAGTGAGTTCCGCTACGGGCCACGGATAGCCGCCGGAACGGACAGTGCGCAGTTCGGTAAGGGCTTGGGAGAGCGGGTCGGGTGGCCCGTCGAACTGACCGGCAAGCAGCCAACCGCCCGGTCGCAACACCGCCACGCACCGGGCCACCGCCGCCGGCACGACGGCACGGGGAAGGAACGGAAGCGGTAGCCAGATGGCGTCGAAGGTCGACTCAGCCTCCAGCGCCGTCACGTCCACCCGGCGCAGTGTGACTCGATCGGTCAGCTGCTCTGTTCGGACGTTGGCTGCGGCCAGGCCGAGCGCGGTGTCGAAGATGTCGATGCCGGTCACGTGCACAGCGGGGAAGGCGCGGGCAGTAGCGATGGCCAACCAACCGGTACCGGTCCCCACATCCAACAATGCCGCTCCGGGTCTCGCCAGCGCGGCCCCCAGTCCGTCGAGTTGTCCTGCCAGGGTTGCGAACACCCCGGCGATGGACATGGACAGCCGCCCCAGCCCTTGCAGCACCGATTCGTCCACCGTGTGCCACGCGCCGCTGCGGCCGGGGTCCTCGATCAGCGCCAGCGCCTCACGCAGCAGCGCCCGGGCCATGCCCACCACTTGGGCGGCAGGGTCAGAGGCGGTGATCTCGGCGGTCCCGAGGAGTTGGGTGGCCACGTCCGCCAGCCGGGACGCGACCTCGGGATCCACCGCGAGGGTCTCGGTGCGAACCCGCACATGAGCGGTGAGCGCCGCCAGCGCCTCGGCGGCACTGACGAGCTGTACGGTTGATTCCATCAAATTCTCGGCCATGGGTCCGGATTGTCCCATGTCGTCGGCGAGGGCGCCCTGACCGCACGCCGTACGAGCACGTCATGGTCCTGGTGGGATCAGAGCCAACCTCGCCGCTTGAAGTTTCGATGCAGGGCCACGCAAGACGTGACCATGACCGCGAGAACCAACGGATAACCGAAGCGCCAGCGCAGTTCCGGCATGTGTTCGAAGTTCATGCCGTACACCCCTGCGATCATGGTCGGCAGGGCGATGATTGCCACCCACGCCGAAATCTTGCGCATGTCCTCGTTCTGGCGCATGGCCACCTGCGCGACATTGGCGTTGAGCGCGCTGTCCAGCAACGCATCAAGCCCTGCCAGTCGCTCCGACACCCGCAACAGGTGATCGTGCACATCTCGGAAGTAGTCCGCTGATCGCTCGTCCAGCGGCTTGGCGCCCACGGCCAGTTCGGCCAACGCCGGCTCCAGCGGATCAACGGCGCGGCGGAAGTCCAGCACCTCTCGTTTGAGTTTGAAGATCCGCTCGGCGTGGGATGGTTTCGGGCCGGAGAACACATCCTGCTCGATCTCATCGATGTCAATGTCCAGGCCCCGCATCACCAACGCGTAGTCGTCCACGATGCGATCCGCGATGGCATAAAGCACCGACGCCGTGCCCCACTCCAGTTGGTCAGGTGAGCCATCGAGCATGCGGCGAACCTCCGACAGAGCGGTGGCCTGCCCGTGGCGCACGGTCACGACGAAGTCCGCCCCCACGAACACCATGATCTGGCCCACGTCGACCACCTCCTCGGAGTCCACGTAGCGGGCCGGTTTGAACACCACGAACAGGCTGTCGCCGTAGCGGTCGAGTTTGGGTCGTTGATGGGCGTGCACCGCGTCCTCGACCGCCAGCGGGTGCAGGTCGAACGCCGTCGCCACCTCGTCGAACTCGGCTTCGCCCGGCTCGTGCAGGCCCAGCCACACGAAGCCGCCACGGGCCCGCGCGGCCATCAGCGCGTGGCCGACGTGATCCAGCTCGGCGCTTCGGCGGCCGTCCACGTACACCGCACAGTCCACGATCATGGGACCAGTCTCGCCCAGCGGCCTGCCTCGACCGTGCCCGAGGTCCTGCTCCGCGGCGCTGTAACCGGCCACGGCCGGGGCGAAGTGGGGCAGTATGGCGGCTGTGGCGGTGACCGTCCCCCTTTCGTCGGGCCGCTGACCAAGGAGCTGACATGCGCCATTCCGTGGCCCGCCAGGCCAACGATCTCGCCTCGCCCGATGCGCTGGCAGCCGAGATCATGCTCACCGCCGCCGGGCGGACCGTGCATGACCTCATCGACAACCTCCGCTCGTTCATGCGGGCGGTCGTGCCCCGTGTCTGAGCTCAGCACCGTGATCTGCGACGGGGAGCAGCACCGCATCCGTTGGCATCGCGGCTCCGTGGTCCTGGAGGATCATGACGATCCGCTGGCCGATCTGGCGATGTGCATCTTGGGCGGAACGTGGCTGTCTTGCATCGCGGTGCTGAACGTCATCCGCAGCCGCTTCGATCCTGTGGGCACCTGGCCTGTGTGGACCGGGCCCTTGCCCCGTTCGGGCGGCCCCCAGTTGATGCAGAAGGCATGGAACGACCTGCAGACCGCCCGTCATGGCTCAGTCCCGGCCGAGGGTGACCGCTACGGGGATGATCGCTACCGCGTGCAGAGTGCCGAGGACCGCTGGGCCATGGCGGTGCTCAACTTGGTCGAACCGGCGTTGCGTTGGCGGTTGGCGCTCGACGCGGTCGTGGGCCGCTGCCGTCGATCGAGCGTCGGGCCGCCAGATCCGTTCAACGCCGGCACGCTGCGGCGGGGGTTCAGTCGCCGTGACGGACGCGGGCCGTTGGCAGAGTCGATCATGTTCGCCTCGCTCAGCGCACCCCCCGGTGCCAGCCTGGCGTGGCTCCTCCAAGCCCACGGTGACCCCCGTAGCGCCGGCCTGCTGACGCGGTAGGAGATTGGGGTGGGCCTGGCGGACCCTCAGCTGGCGGCGCTCAGGCGGGGGTTGTCGAAACGGATGTGCTCCACGGTCTCCGCATCAGTATCCAAGATGGCGTAGGACACCTGGGTACGGGCGCTGACCTCACGGGACTCACCGATGGAGCCGGGGTTGATGACCAACACCTTGCCGGCCCGCTCGGCCATCGGCACGTGGGTGTGACCCAACACCAGGAAGTCCGCTTCGACCTCGGCGCAACGCTTGAACTTCGGGCTGCCCTCAACGAGGTAATCGTTGTAGGGCTCGAACGGGCTCCCGTGCACCACCTTCAACCGCTTCCCACCAACGGCCACATCAATGCTCCACGGCAAGGTGCGGAGATACTCCACATTCGACTCACGGATGTCGGGCCGGGCCAACGCCCGTACCCCTTGCGGACCGAGTAGTACCGCCTCATGGTTGCCGAAAATGGAGCGGACCTGGTGTTCACGCAACAACTCGACGGTTTCGTTGCACATCCGGTACTCGTACACCGAATCGCCGGCACAGATGATCTCATCGACCACCGGAGCCATGGCTTCAATGGCAGCTCGGACCGCAACATGGTTGCAGTGCGCATCCGAGAACAATCCGATCAACACCTGGCGTCCCCCGCCCGTTCGACAACCGAAGCGCCAACGGTAGCCGACGAGTCGACCATTCCTACCGGCCGCGGACCGCGGGACGGGTATGGAATCAGTAACGGATCAGGGTTGACACCCGCCGTTTGACCAGCTCCTGGCGTTGGTTGCGCCATTCGGTCTCGGTGAGCATGAACAGCGTCAGGCCCAGCCGGGTGGTCCGCTCCTCCCACTCGAACAGCCGGCTGCGGGTGCTGATCACGTCACCGGGTGCCATGGCCACGCCGTAGGTCTCCCGCTGGCCGCCGTTCATACCGCGCCAACCGACCTCGGGCGTACCGTCGTTGCGGGCCATGATTGCTGCTTCAGCGTCATACCACCGGTCCGAGCCAGCGGCGCCGGTGCGGTCTGGCTGACTGAGGATGGGCCAGGCGAACGGGTTGAAGTCACGGGGGGCGATCACGGTTCCCCAGCGGGTCCCGGCGGCGTGGTCAGCGTCCCAGTGGACCTTCGGCGGGGTGTCCGGCCAGTACACCGCGATGGCCCACTTGCGAATGTCCGACGCGGTGATCGGTGGCGAGACCCGCAACGGTCCCCAGACGCCCTTGAGATCGATCATCTCGGTGAGAACCAGCGTTGCCGGCTCGGCGGTGCCCATGCCCGGGGATCGTAGTGCTGCTACCCGGCTGTGAGGGGTAGGTGGTGTCTCATGCCAGCGATACCGGCCGTCCACGCCGAGACGCAGCACCTTGGCCAAACCCGCCGAGCTTGACGGTGGGGGTCGGTGAGGGTTGTCGGCCGCGATGGCTGCGGCGGCTTGTCGCGGTCGGTCCTCAGCCCCACATCCCTCGACGGTTCGTCACGAGGCCTATTGGAACTCGGCAGCTGCAGGTGGCACCGATCCTGCACCGCCTCTCGTTCACCACGGTGGAGCGGTCGATCAACTCAACGGGACTGCAGCGTCACGGGCATTTCGGCCGATGCCGGCGCTTGTTGGAGGAGTTGCTCGATGCTGCGGTGGAAATGGATCAATGCCGGCTCGTTGCGGCCGAAGACGATCTCGCGTTGGGCCCCGGAGCGGAACGAGCGCTGTGTCTGTTCCGACATGATGTAATCCTCGGTGCCGATCACGTGCAGCAGCAGCTCGAAGGCCTTGCCCCAGCGGGCCCGGGCCCGATCGGTGCGGGGGGTCTCGGGGGCGTAGATGCTGGCCACCGATACCGTTCGGTGCGGTCCCAACGGCAGCAACTGAAACACCTCGAGGTGATCTTGTTGGTTGATCACAATTGCGTTGGGCGCCAACAGATAAGCCAGCGTGATGTGCGGCAGCAACGTCCATTCCCGGCGGGGTAGCGCGTCGAGCTGAGCGAAGGAGCTGTGCACAGCGACCTGGCGACCATGGGGCCCGAAGGCGTCGTTCAGTCCGGGCTCTGACCAGACGTGGGGGGCGATGGAGGCGTGATGCAGGTGGCGCACGTGATAGGTCTCGCAGAACGTGTCGAACATGAGCTTCCAGTTCACCTCCCAGGTGCTCTCGTGGCGATCGATGGGGGCGTAGTTCGTATAGCCGTGGTCCTCCAGCTCCGGTGCCAGACCGGCCAGCCAGGCGGCCGCGTCGAGCGAACCGGGCTCCCCGCTCAGCTGCACGAACACCAACCCCCCGGCCTCATCGCAGGGCAGCTCGGATAGGCCCCGTTCGGTGCGGTCAAGCCCCTCGAACCCGGCGTGGTGGGTGGGGTTGATCAACCGCCCGTCAAGCCGGTAGGACCAACCATGAAACCGGCACATGAGCGAGGCGCCGGTGTTGCCCCGTCCTTCGGCCACGCACGTACCGCGGTGGCGACAGACGTTGCGGAAGGCCTTCACCACGCCGTCCAAACCCCGCACCACCACCACCGGCACGTCGGTGATGGACAGCGTGATGTAATCGGCCGGACGGGGTAACTCGGCTGCGACGCAGGCCAGCAGCGGCACGGCGCGGAAGATGCGATCCACCTCAAACTCGTACCGTTGCGGGTTCACGTAGGTATCGATGGGGTTCACATACATGTCCGGCGCCATGTCGGTGGTGTTGCCGGCGGTCCGGTGCGCCATGATCCGCTCGATCATCTCGAGCTGCTGTTGGCGTTGCATGCCACCTCCCCTGGACCGCAGCAGCGCTGCTGGCGGGGGTCAGCGTATCGAGCCTCAATCGACGAGGGCGGCCGAATCTGCCGCTGGCGGGAATCGCTAAGGTGACCGACGCGCCCACGCAAACCCGCGCCGGGACGATCCGATCTGAATGGGATGGCTGGAATGAGCGTTTTTGTGACCCTGGAACTCACCGCGGTGGACGGGAAGGCCGACGAGATGATCGCGGTGTTGGCCAAGCACCTGCCAGACACCCGGGCCCGTAAGGGTTGCGAGTTCGTCACCACGCAGCGCGATCAGGCCAACCCGAACGTGATCATGCTGGTGGAGCGGTGGGCCACCCGTGAGGACGACGATGCCTATCGCGCCTGGCGGGCCGGGGACGGCGCCATCGCCGAGATGGCCGGTCTGGTGGCCGCCGCGCCCGTCGTGAGGTACTTCGACGACGTGCAGGCCTGATCGCCGGTACCCAGTCAGGCGGCCAACGCGGTCAACCGGTGATGGGCGGCCCGCTCAACCAGGATGGTGAGGTAGGTGCGCACCGGCGCATGGGTGAAGGCGTCGTGGGCTCGTGACAGGGCGCGGTCGATCTCGGCGGCGTCGGTGCCGGGGTGGCGCTGCGCCAAGCGATCGCGAACCAACGCCAGGTCTTTGGTGCTGAGCGGTCGGGAGGGGGCTTGGTCGGCAGCCTGGGAGCTCATGGGGCGACGCTACACCGGGCCATCTGTTCTAGCGAATCATGCAAGCGAATCTATCTGAGATTGGAATGACCGATCTCGGCAGCGGAGCGCACGGACGGTCTGCGGACCCAAGGTGATCTAATCGCTTGTCGGTGGCGAAATGCATCGGAAGGCGCCTTCAGCGTGCGGGTGCCATAACCGAAGAGGGTCGAACGTGGTCGCCGAAACCGTCACCGAAACCGAGCTGTCCGCCGCCCAGCGCAACCTGGCCACCGTGCAGGAGATCTACCAGGCCTTCGGGCGTGGCGATGTGGGGTCCATCCTGGAACGTCTCAGCGGGGACGTCCAGTGGGATCAGGGCATCCGCCAAACCGATCTCCCGTATCTGCAGCCGAGTCGGGGCCACCAAGCGGTCATCGAGTTTTTCACCGCGCTGGCCGCCAACGTTGCGTTCGATGTGTTCGAGCCGCAGCTGTTCACCGCCAACGCCGAGGCGGTCATGGTGTTCGGTGAGGGAGCACGGGCACAACCTCAACACCGGCGTCGAGATCGCCGAGGACGTGGTGGTGCACGTCTGGCGCTTCGACAACGACGGCAAGGTCAGCGACTTCCGCCACGTCGGGGATTTCGCCATCCACGAACGTGCGGCCTCGAAGACCGCGGCCACGCCGGTTCCGACCTCGGCTCGGTGACAGAGCTCTGACCGCGGCGTGGTGACGTGTTTCGCTTGGCCAGGCGCGGTGCCGCTCTGTGCTGCAGTAATGTGCCGAGGCGTGGCGGTCGGGTCGCACGATTGGGATCAGTCGATGATGGCCCGTCTCGCGGCCGGCGATGACAGGGCGCTGGCGGCCATCTTCGATCAGTACTCCCCGCTGGTCCATGGCGTGGCCCGTCAGCTTGTCGGCGGCGACCAAGCCGGTGACATCTGTCAGGAGGTGTTCGTGACCATCTGGCAACATCCCGAACGGTATGATCCGCAGCGGGGCAGTCTCCGCTCGCTCCTGGCGGTCATGGCCCGCCGCCGCTGCATCGACGCGTTGCGCAGCACCGGCCGACGCGCCGCCCGGGAACAGGCGGTGGTCTCCCAGCCGGCCTTCCCTGCTCCCAACGTGGAAGAGGCGGCGGTGGCGCTGGCCGCCGCGGAACGGGTGCGGGCGGCGCTGCACACCCTGCCGGAGTCCCAACGGGAAGCGATCGAGTTGGCATATTTCAACGGGTTGACGTTCCAGGCGGTGGCGGCGACGCTGGGCATTCCGGAAGGTACGGCAAAGTCCCGACTGAGGCTGGGACTCGGTAGGCTCTCTCGCGAGCTGGCCGGGTGGGAGAACATCGGAGGGGAACGCGCATGGGCCTGACCCCCGACGAGCTCGAGGATCTGCTGGTGGGCGCTGCCGTCGGAGCCCTGGACCCCGCCGACACCGATCGTTTCACGGCGCTGAAGCTGACCGAGGGGCAGGCCCGGCGCTATCACGATCTTGAAGGCGCCCTCATCGCGTTGCACCAACCGCAGCAGGATCCGCCACCGCCGTTCGTGCGGGAGGCGGTCTTGGCGGCCGCATCCCGGCAGGGTCCACCCCTCGCTGAACCCAACGATGTGGTGGAGGTGCTGGCTCATCAGGTGCGGGCCCTGGCCGATCTGCTGGGTCAGCTCAACACCGCTGACTGGGCCGCTCCGGCCCACCCCTACCGTTGGAACGTGCACGGTTTGGTGGCCCACCTGGCGGTGACGGAGGAATACCTGGCCGGACAGCTGGGATTCATCGAGCAGCCCCACGAGGAGGCCGCGCACCTCGATGTCGGTGCCGGGGACATGGCGGGCGAACTTTCGGGACCGCCCGAGCACACGGCGCGGCGCTGGCAGGACCGGGCCCAGGCCACGGTGGCCCGCCTCCAGCAGCAGCATGAGGTCCCGGCGCAGATCACGCTGAACGGGTGGCCATTTCCGCTTGATGCCGCGATCATCGTGCGGGCTTTCGAAGTGTGGACCCACATCGATGACCTGCGCCGTGCCACTGGCCGCGCGCTGTCCACACCGGAACCGGGCGATCTCCGAACGATCTCATCGATGTCGGTTCGGGCGCTGCCGCTGTTGGCTGCCATCGCGTTCCCTGCCATGACCGTGAGGCCAACGAGGGTGGTGCTCACCGGTCCCGGCGGCGGCACCTACGACATTGGGTCCGGCGGCGGATCCCCGCCCGCTGGCGCACCCGTCGGTGCCTCGTTGGTGGTTGCGGACGTGGTCGACTACTGCCGCATGGCCGCGCGCCGGCTCCCGCTGACTGAGTTGGACTGCGCAGTGGAAGGTGACGAGGCAGCCATCCGGGCTCTGCTGGCCAGTGCCGCAGTCCTCTCGGTGTGACAGCAGCTAACTTGCGGCGATGGCCGACGGTCTCCTCACCGGGTTGCACATCCATCCCATCAAGTCCTGTCACCGCATCGAGTTGCAGGAGGCCACGGTCTCCGTGTTCGGCCTGGCCGGGGACCGCGAGTGGCAGATCGTGGACGCTGACTCCCGGGCCCTGACCCAGCGCACCTACCCCCAGATGGCCACGGTGGCTCCCACGCTCATCGAGGGTGGTCTCCATCTGGAGGCTCCCGGCGCCGGTCACATTGCGGTGGCCAATCCGGTGGTCGAACCGTTTGCCGGTTCGGCGGAGGGCCGGTTGCAGGTCCGGGCGCTGCTCGGTGACAAGGTTGCCGTTCGCGACGCGGGTGACGAGGCGGCCGCCTGGCTGCAACGGGTGTTGGGTGCTCCATGCCGGTTGGTACGTCTTGCCACCCCCGACGCCCGGCGCATCCCGATCGTGCCGGCGCAACCGATCAGTTTCGTGGATGCCGGCCCGGTGCTGGTGGCCAACGAGGCCTCCCTCACGGACCTGCTGGCCCGGGCCACCGAACCGTTCGGTATGGACCGGTTCCGGCCCAACCTGGTGGTGCAGGCCGACCAGCCTTGGGTGGAGGACACCTGGCGGTCCGTCACGGTGGGCGACGCCAGCCTGGAAGCCATAGCGCCCTGGCCCCGCTGTGCCGTGCCCCAGGTGGACCAGGACAGTGGCGAACGTCGCCGTGAACCGGCGGTGGCGTTGCGAGCCCACCGCTGGTGCACCGGGGCGCCGTCCTTGCCAGAGGGCCTGCAGCCGTTCTTTACCGGTCAGGGCCTGTTCGGGGTCACCTTTAGCATCGGCCCGGTCGGTACGGTGCTGCGGATCGGTGACCCGGTAGAGGTGGCGAGCACCGGCGAGCCGCTCATCCCCGCACCCCGCTGACGGTCCGCCTCCACCGGTCCGCCTCCAGTTCAATGGTGGTCATGGTGGCGTTCGCGCGTCCGAACAACTCGAAGACCCGCTCGATCTGGTCGAGATCCTCGGGCCCTGTCACCGCGTGATGGAGCATGATCCCAACCGTTCGGCCTGAGCGGACCTGGGTGGCCAGGAGTTCGCCGCGCTCGCCCCACGTGAGCGGCACCCCTTTGCGTTTGGCGAACCAATCGAAGGTGACGGGGACCTCGGCCAGCCCTGCCACGTTGAACCTCGATGCTCCCGACTCCCGTGACAGCGTCGTGAAGCCCAGTTGCGGTAGACACCGCGCCGTGGTGTGTGAGCAACGGTTCCAGGGCGGGGTGAAGATCGGTCGGGCACGTTCGCCGAAACAGACCACCAGGCGTTGCCAACCAGTGGACAGGTCCTCGACGATCTCCATCACCGTTCGTTCCTCACCGAACTCGCATTTGCGACCAATGGTGGAGCGATCGAGGTGCCGACAGCCGTGCTGGTGAACCCGAGCGGTGCCCTGGTCCAGGTGCATCCCCAGACCGGCTGGCGTCGCGCTGAGCGCCATCGGGATGACGGCGATGTCCACCGAGACCCCCTGCGCCGCGGCACGGTCGAGGAGACGGACCAGCGCCGCGTCCTCCCAACCACCATCGTCGTCTCGCACAAACCACCGCACCGGCCCGTCCGCTTCGGCCAGGGCGGCGCGAACCGGGTCCAGCCAGTCGATCATGCCGGCGCTCCGAGGACACGGGACCTTCGCTCGGCCAGCAGACCGAAGAGTATCTCCGCCGTCCTGGTGCGACCCCCCAGATCGAGCGTGATCGGACTTGGGGGCGCACCGCGTCGTTCCAGGACGGCGGCCATCAGCGCCGGACTGTCCAGGTCTGCCGCGTCGAGGGTGGTGAGGACCCCGAGACCTTCCAGGCGCTCGGCCCGGCGACGTTGCTCGTCCTCCCGACCAGCGGAGTACGGCACCACCACCGCCGGCGTCTCGGCCCGGAGCAGGTCCATCGCGGTGTTGTAGCCACACTGGCTCACGCTCACCGCACTTCTGCGGATCTCGCCGCAGAGATCGTCGAGATAGCTCACCACCTCCAGCCCCTCGGTGGTTGCCGCCTGGAGCGTGGCCGCCTCGAACACCCCGTCGGGGCAGAACGGGCCGGTGATGATGGTGGTGCTCAGGCCGGCTTGGCGCCAGCCGTCATGGGACTTGAGCGCGGCCCGAACCAGTGGCTCGCCCACCGAGCCGCCCCCGGCGGAGACGATGACCCGATTGAGCCGCTCCTGCTGGTCGGGGCCCGGCTTCGGTGCCCGCGGCGTGACGAAGCCGGTGTAGTGCACCGGGACACCCAACGGGGTCCTCGGCTTGAAGGACTCCTCGAGCCGGGCGAAAGCCGGGTCGGCGTGGACCAGTACCGCATCGAAGAACCGGCTCGTGCGCTGGCTGGCCCGTTCATCGTGGGCGGCCTGATCGTGTCGAGAGCCCACCAGGATGTCACGGAGGCTGCAGGCGACGAGCGGTCGATCCGGGCCCATGGCCAGGATCGCTTCGAGTAGCGGGGTGAGCTCGAAGGCGAACTTCTTGCGGCCGAACGGGAACAGTTCAATGAGCACCACGTCGGGCCGATGCGCGCTGAGCGCGTCGAGCAGCAGGCGGGGGCGCACGGCGACGATCTCCTCCACGGCCATCGTCGGCTCGTGGCTGACGAGCTCGAAACCGTCGTCGTGCCCGAGCGCTGGGAGGTTCACCACCGCCACGCCGGCGGGAAAGCGGGTGCCCGCCGGCAAACGGCCACCGTTCAGCAGCAGGACGTCAAAGCGGGAAGCGAGGCCATCGGCGAGGGCCAGGGAACGGGCCAGGTGCCCCAGACCCACGGCATGTTGGCAATAGAAAAGCAGGCGGGGACGGTCGCGGTGCAACACCCGGTCCTCTCGATCGTTGTCTGTTGGGGGATCATCGGGTTCGGGGGATCATCGGGCTTCGAGTTCGTTGGCCGCGGCCTCCAGCGTCTGGGGCAGGACCCGCAGGCCTTCCGGCTGCAGGCGGGTCAGGGCCCGCAACGCTCGTTCGAGGACCAGGGCCGCGGCGATGTGCCAGCGGAGTTCGGCGGCAGGTACCAACGGGCGGACGCGCTGGTACCCCTCGAGGAAGGCGCGGCGGAGATCCGCCTCGCGGGCCGTTTCGATCTCGCCGGTCAGGGCACCATGACGAAGCCGGGCGACCATGCTGGCAAGGTCGTTGGCGGCACTACCCCAGCCGGCCTGGTCCAGATCGATGAGGCTCACGCTGGTGTCGACCAGCACGTTCTTTGGATGGACGTCTCCATGGAGCAGCACCGGGCCGGACAGGTCGGGCACGGTGGCCCGCAGTCGGTCCCCGATCGCCCGGGCCGCCTGGGCCTGATCGGGTCTGGCGCCCGCGATCAGCTCGACGGCGCGTCCCACGTGGTCGGGGCACAGCCGCTCGAAGGGTCGGCGACCGAAGCGGTCAAGGCCGTGGATGGTGGCCAGCGCCTCGCCGATCTCGGCGGTGACGGAGGGGAGCCGAAACCGGTTGATCTCATTCCACGCCAGCCCCGGTACCGGCTCGAGGACCATGACGCCCAGGCCGTGGTCCGATGAAAGGGCATTGGGCACCCGAACCTTCGCGCCGCGATCGGCCAGGGCTGCCATCACCTGACGGTAAAAGTCGGTGAGCTCGCCGGCATCGGTGCGATGGCGATACAGCTTGGCGTAGCCGACCGTGGCACCAGCGCCATCCAGGGCCCGAAAGGTGGCCGAGCGCTCGGGGGCGTACTGCACAAGTTCGCTGGCGACCCATTGGCCGAGCGGCAGGGAGGCCAGATGCGCCGGCGGGTCCACCAGTGCATCCAGGTGACGCAACCGTCGATCGGCGGGGGCGACGAACCAGACGGTTCGGAGGGCTTGGTCCAGCGTGACCGCCCGGAACGGCGCTCTGGGCTGCACGGTGACGCGGGCCCGGGCCTCACTCGCCGCCCGCTCGGCCAGGGCCGCGGTGGCGAACATGCGGCCCGCGACGGTGAGCTCAGTGCCATCGACCAGGAGCCGGTAGGCCACCCGAAGGCTCTCTTGCCAGCGGTACTTCACCGTCAGCAGCGTCGCTCGTTGGATGACCAGTGGCGCACCCTCACTGAGGATGGCGCCCAGTCGTTGCACCGCGGCGCCAGGGTCCACCATCACGTCGCGAGCCGGCAGGCAAGCATCGAACGCCACCAACTCAGTGGCGATGGGCGCCTTCACGAGCGATCACCCCGGGCCGCCAGCTCGACCACGACCGGAGCTGGGCTGCCGCGCCGTTGCCAGGTGGCGGGCCCGCCGGAGACCGGCCAGTCAAACAGATCGAGGTGCCCTTCGTCTGCCAGATCGTGGTGGACGTGGACCACGCAGCCGGCCGCGTCGGCGGCGGCATGGCTGACGTGGGCGCTGGCGTCGGGGAGCACGACGGTGAGCAGGTTGGCGCTGCGTCCGGTGGCCCTGGCGACGATCACCGGCGCAGGGACCTTCACCCCGTATTCCTCCGAAACCCATCCCGGTTCGAGGTCGACCGAATCGGCGCCGGCGATCACGAAGCGACCGTGGGGCGTGGACACCGTGACCGTCTCATCGGTGGGTTTGATCCTGGTCCGACCCTGCGCCTCGATGCCCAGATGCCACCGCAGCTCGTAGCGGTGCTCGGTGGGTGCCCGCAGCAGGTCGTGCAGGACCCAGTACTCGTTGCCGCAGAAGGCCAGCCGCCGAGTGTGCACCGCGTCGTAGCACGGGCTCTCGACGGTCGCTTCGACAAGGTCTGCCCCTTCGTCCGTCCAGCGCCCAACCAAGGTGGCCGTGCGACGTGGGACCCTTGGGCTTGCCCCGCCGATACGGCGTCTGGTCCAGCCCGTCGACGGTGACGGTGTTGTGGCCGGCCGTGCCCTTGAACCAGCGCCGCCACGGGTCCGTCGGCGTAGGTGTAGCGACCGGGGTCCACGGCCAGGACGTGACGCCCGGCGACCAACTCGACGTGGAGCTGGTCGTAGTGGCCGTGACCGCCGTCGCCCAGCGGACCGCAGTCGAACAGGGCGAATCGCTCGTCGGCGTAGGGCCGTCGCGCACCCCACCCGCTGCGCTGCACCACGTAGCCGCCCACCGGGAACGTGACCGCCCGATGCTTTGGGAGGCGTTGCCAACGCGGCCGGCGGTCGCCACCCAGCGGAAGTCGTCCCGGTCGAACAGGTCGGCGGCGAGGTGCAGCACCGCTCCGGAAGTCGCCGTTGTCGCCGTCGGAGAACGACGGGATGGTGCCGTCGGGCCGCTGCACGTGCATGGCCCAGTCGGCGGCCCGCTCGACCCGCTCGAGCGAACGCGCCGGGCACGACCATGCCGAATCGGCGGGCGTTGGCGATGGTGCCCAGGAACGAGCGCAACACGATGTGGTGATAGTCGGTGGAGCATTCGCGGTGGGTGCCGTCGGGCCAGATGTCGCGCGCGGGCGTTCGCGTCGAGCTCGGTCAAGCGCGAACCGTGCCAGCTCGCCGTCGGCATCGACGAGGTCGGGCAGGGCCAGGGCGGCGAGGAACAGCGCGTACAGCTCGAGGGTCCGGTGGTTTCGCTCGGCGGTCAGGTGGGCTCGCAGATGAGCGACGTCTGCGCGCAGCCGTTGCGCCAAGCGGTCGGTGAAGGAGCTGGGCAGCTGGGCGATCGGGTCGCGGACCGAAGCGTTGCCAGGGCATAGATCCAGTTCTGGATGCGCCGGGCCGACACGTCCGATGAGTCGAGACCGACTGGCACCTGGTCGCAGAAGGTCTCGACCAGCTCGCACCAAACGCTGAGATGGTCGGTCTCGCCGGTGATCGGCGATAGCGCGTGGGCGAGGTCCAGACCTTCGTAGAACTTGCACCCACTCGATGCGCCACTCCTCGTCGTCGCGCGAGTCCGCCGTGCGATCCAGTCTGGGTCGACGACCGAGCTCGAGCGTCACCCCGGCGTGGGTGAAGCAACCGCGCGCGGGCGTCGTCGGCCGACCGCAGGTCGCGATGGAGGTGGTCGATGACGCACACCACGCGCCGGCCGCGGCGAGGTCGCCAGCGCCGGTGGTCATCGACGCGGCACCCCGAACAGGTCCGCCATCGTCCGGGCGAGCTGCTCGCCGTCGAAGCGCGCGGCGATGGTCTGGCGTGCCGGCCCGGCCGAGGCGGGCGGCGAGCGCCGGATCCTTGGCGATGCGCCACAGCGCTTCGGCCAAGGCCACGGCGGACTCGGACTCGACGAGCAGCCCGTTGTCGCCCGTCGAGCGACCAGCTCGGGGATGCCCGACACGTTGGTGGAAACCACCGGGCAGGCCCGCGGCCATCGCCTCCATCATCACGTTGGGGATGCCGTCGCGATCGCCGTCGTCCGTGACCCGGCAGGCCAGGGTGAACACGCCTGATCGTCGGTACTCGTCGAACAGCTCGAGCCTGGCTGAGCGGGCCGAGGAACTTGATCGTGTCACCCAGCCCGGCGGCGGCGACCAGCCGACGGATCTCGTCACCGTGGTCGCCCTCCTCCCCGGCGATGGCGACTTCGAGCTCGACTCCACGCTCGACGAGCAGTTCGACGGCCTCGACGAGGACGTCGAAGCCCTTCTTCTCGACGAGGCGGCCGACGCTGACCACCCGGAACCGATCGGGAGGGTGGTGCTCGCCCGCCGCCGCCGGCGAGCGGCGCGAAGTCGGCGTTGAGCCCGTGGTAGACGACGTGCACCGGCACACCGGGCGCGATCGCTTCTCGAGGTGGTCGCCGGTTGGCGTCGGTGCAGGTGACCACGAACTCGGCCGCTCGCATCTTGCGCTCGAGCAGGCCGGCCGGGTTCAGCGACGCCTGGTAGATGTCCTTGGCGTGCCCGGTGAACGAGAAAGGCAGCCCGGTGAGGGTCGAGGCCAGCCAGGTGATGGTGGTGGTGCCGTGGGCGAAGTGGCCGTGCAGGCGGACCACGTCGGGTGCGTCCGCGAGCTGGTCGGCCAGGTCGATGGCGAGGAGGAGCTCCTTCACGTAGATCTTTCGCGGCTTCCAGCCCTTGCGGGCCCGCACTGACTGGGCCGCGGCCGCTCCGGTGGCATGCAGCAGCCGGATCGGATGGCGCCGGGCTGCTCGGAGCACCGCACCCCGGAAGGGGCCGAAGTTGGCGCGCAGCCAGCGCGACCAGGGGCTGCGTCGCTCAGCGGGCTCGTCGGTGTCAGATAGTGCGGGCGTGGCCATGAACACGGTCGACGACGGGATGGTGGCGGTCCTCGTCGGAGGGCTTCACCACGAAGAGCCGCAGCTCCACCCCGAGGGACTCCAGGCGGGCCACCTCCGAAGCGATGAACAGCTCGGAGAGCCGCGGGTAGCCCTTCAGGACGTAGGCAACCGTCGTCTCAGTCGTCTCAGTCGTCTCAGCCATATGCCGCCTCCAGGGTGTGGACGAACTGCGCGGTGCAAGTCGCCAGTTCGAATTCGTCGCTGCGACCATGTGGCGCGCCCGTTCGCCCAGGAGACGGCAATGCTCGGGACTGGCGGCCAGCACGTCGATCGCCTCGGCCAGTGCGGCGGGATCGCCGGGCGGGACGAGCAGCACCGGTGTAGCCCGGTCGGACCGCGTCCCCGATGGCGGCGACGTCGCTGGCGATGACGGCACGGCCGCTCGCCATGGCTTCCAGGACCACGTTGGGCAGCCCGTCACGATCGCCGGCCCGATCCACGATCGAGGGCACCACGACCGCGTGGGATTCGCTGAACAAGCGGGGCAGCTCGTCGTGGGTTCGTCGTCCGAGCAGCTCGACACAATCGCTGAGGCCCCAGCGGGTCGATGGCGGACTCAAGGTCGGAGCGAAGCGGGCCGTCACCCACCAGACGGAGCCGAACCTTGCTCCTGCTCGCCGCCAGCGCCCCCATCAGCACCGCAAAGCCCTTCTTCTCGACCAAGCGACCGACGGCCAGCAGTTCAAAGAAACCGTCGAAACAAGGCAGGGGGGTCCCATGGAAGTGAGCGGTGTCCACGCCGTGAGCCAACTGCTGCACCGCGGCCCCGGTTTCGCCGAGCGCCCGTGCGGTGTCGTTGTTGCAGGCGATCACACACGCAGCCTCATCGCCCAAGCGACGCAAAACGTCACGATCGACCTTGCGCACATCGAGGGCGTGGGCGCTGAACCCGAAGGGCACGTTCAACCGACGGGCCACGTCGTTCGCCAGAATGGCTGGGCGATGGGCGAAGTAGCCGTGCAGTGCATCGACCCGGCCGTCGGCGAGCGCGGCGAGTTCAGCGGCCTGGCAGGCCGCGTCGCCCTCCCCGAGGACATGCACCGGGGTCCGCAACCGGGCCACGCCGGGCTGCACCAGGGCATCGTCGCCAGACTTGGTGGCGACGACGAGCCCCAGGAGCCCGGCTGACTCGAGGGCGAGCAGTTCGTTGAGCGCGAACGTCTCCGAGACCCGGGGCCATCCCGACAGCACCACACCGATGCGCGGTGAGCTGTGTCGTTCGGGCAGTGTGTTGTTGCGGCGAGCTGTGTTGTTGTGGCGAGCCGTAGGGTTTCAGCGATGTCCGGTTCACCCCCGCCACTCCCCGATGATCCGGCACTTCCGGTGGCCAACCAGCTGCTTGATCCTGCTGGCGCCGAGGCGGTGCTGCGTCGCGGCCTCTCGGGACCGCTCGACGTTGATCGACTCCGGCTGCGGTACCTGGCGTACCAGCCCGGTGTCGACATCGTCGTGCAGTACGAGGCCTCGACCCCGAACGGCAAGATCGATCTGGGGGTTCAGGCCGATCGCTCCGGGCACACGGTGTTTCGCTATCCCGACGATCCGGGACTGCCGGCGTTGAGCGACCCGGCGGCGATCCGTGACCTGGCCGGCAACGACCTGCCGCCCGAGCGCCTGGCCTGGGTCCCCACCCGACGGGCCGCGCTGCGAGTGGGCGACGTCGTCGTGAAGACCTACGCCGACGAACACGAGGCGGTGACCGCTTTTCGTCATATGCAGCTGGTGGCCGCAGTGGTCCGCACCCCGGCAGCGCTCGGGATTGATCGGGATAACCGATTGGTGGCTCAGCGGTTCACACCAGGCCGGCCGCTCGAACGAACGGACGCCCTGGCCTTCACCGACCGTGCCGTGGCGGTGATCGAGTCCCTGCAGGCGGCGTCCATCGAGGATCTGACCCTCGCGGATCTGACCCTCGCGGATCTGACCATCGAGGATCTGACCATCAAGGATCTGACCGTCATGGGGCCCGGCGAGGTGCTCGCCCTGGCCTCCGGACCGGTTGCCCTGGTGACGTTCGCCCGACCGGCGGTCGCAGCGCGTCTGCATCGTGTCGTGGATGCGTTGAAGGCCAGAGCGCCGGCCACCACGACCCTGCGTCCGGCCCACGGTGATTTCAACGTCGGGCAACTGCTCGTCGAGGAGGGCGGCGAACTCACCCTGGTCGACGTCGACACGCTCTGCATCGCCGCGCCGGCCTTCGACCTCGCCTCCTACGCCACGAACGTCATGAGCGGTCGACGGGGGGACGACGCTGAGGCCCGCGACTTCATCGCTGCCGTCGAAGCGGCTCTCACGCACCCCGTTGCCGACCTGGCCTGGTACCGGGCGGCAACGCTGTTGCGACGGGTCGATCGGGCGGTTCGCCGGTTGAAGAAGGACTGGCCCGCTCGAACCGACCGGCTCGTGGATGCCATCGAAGCCGCCGTCGCCGAGATCTGACCCTGTGTCCTCACAGATGTTCGACATGGTTCCCGTGGAGTCGGTGGCGGGTGTCGAAGATCGATTTGGCGTGTGCCTCCACGGCGTCGTAATCGAAACAGGTGTGGTCGGTCAGCAACACCACGAGATCCGCTGCCGCCAGCTCATCGGCATCGGCGTCCACCCGGGTCACGGAGACATCGACGGGGTGGCTGATGACGTGAGGGTCCGCAACCCGCACGTCGGCCTTGGCGGCCAGCAGCAAGCGGGCGACATCCAGAGCCGGCGACTCACGGGCATCGCTGGTGTCGCGCTTGTAGGCCAGGCCCAGGAGCAGGATGCGGCTGCGCGACAGTGCGATGCCCTGCTCGTTGAGTGCCGACGCGATGCGACTGACCACGTAGTCGGGCATGTGCTCGTTGACATCGTTGGCCAGTTCGACAAAGCGGAACGGCCGCCCGACCCCACGACGCACGGCCCACGCCAGATAGGTCGGGTCGATCGGCAGGCAGTGACCACCAACCCCGGGACCCGGCGTGAACCGCATGTAACCGAAGGGCTTGGTCGAGGCGGCGTCGATCGATGCCCAGATGTCGATCCCCAACTCGGCGGCGTAGACCGCGAGCTCGTTGACCAAGGCGATGTTCACGTGACGGAACGTGTTCTCGAGCAGCTTGGCCATCTCGGCCACTCGCGTGCCCTGCACCGGCACGACCCGTTCGACGAGGGTTGCGTAGAACCCCGCCACCAGATCGAGTGACCCCTGGTCGATGCCGGAGACGATCTTGGGTGTGTTCACGAAGCCCCACAACGCGCTGCCGGGGTCGATCCGCTCGGGGCTGAACCCGACGTTGAAGTCGACCCCGGCGCGCAGGCCGGACTCCGCTTCCAGGATCGGGAGCATGTACTCCTCGGTCGTGCCGGGGTACGTGGTGGATTCCAAGACCACGAGCGCACCGGGGCGGAGCTTGGCGCCCACCGTCCGAGCGGCACTCTCGATGAAAGACAGGTCCGGCACGCCCTCGCGCAGCGGCGTGGGCACGGTGATCACCGCCACGTCGAACCCATCGATCTGCGACTCGTCGTCGGACGGGTGATAGCGGCCGCCGTCGAGCGCTGCTTGGACCTGAGCGTCCGGGACATCGGCCGTGAACGAGGTTCCGTGGGCCAGGCTCTTGATCCGGTTCACGTCAAGGTCGTAGCCCACCACGTCGTAGCCCACGTCGACGGCCCGCATGGCGAGCGGCAGCCCCACGTAGCCCTGTCCGACCACCACGACCCGGTGGAACCCGGTCACCCGATCCGCCAACGTGTCCGCCATCAGGTCCGCCATCGGGTCCGGGGCCAGTTCGATCACGCTCATCAGGCCGCGCCTGCCACGAGCAGGGCACGGGAGCGAGCTCGCACCCATTCGAGCTGGCGAGCCAGGCCGTCTTCGAGCGAGACCCGTGGTGACCAGCCCAACTGCTGCCGGGCGATGGTGGTGTCCGCGGCCGTACGGCGGACATCGCCACGCTGATCGGACTGCCACTCGATGTCAAGGCGACACCCGGCCAGGCTCGAGATGGTGTCGATCACCTCGCGCATGGTCGCTTCCCGACCCCCACCGACGTTGACGATGCTGGGCGCCTTGCTCACCACGGCGGCAGCGATGGTGGCCTGGACGGCATCCTCGACGTAGGTGAAGTCCCGAGACTGTTGGCCGTCGCCGTGCAGGGGAAATGAGCCGCCGTTGACCGCGACCTCGCAGAGACGGCGCATGGCCATGTCGGGCCGCTGGCGGGGTCCGTAGACCGTGAAGTATCGGAGGGCCACCACCGAGAGACCGAGCGAGGAGTAGATCCGGGCAAGATCCTCACCGGCCCGTTTGCTCACACCGTAAGGAGAACGCGGTTCGAGTGGCGTGCGATGCTCAACGCAGGGGTAGGTCTCGGCGTCGCCATAGACGCTGGAGGAGGACGCCCACACGATTCGGGGCACGCCCGCAACCTGGGCGGCGCCGAAGAGCCGCTGGGTGGCGGTGAGGTTGTGGCGGACGTAGTCGCCGAACTCCTCACCAAAGCTGGCCCGCACACCAGGCTGGGCGGCAAGGTGGAACACAACTGGGCGGTCGCGCAACAGCGAGCGCAGGTCGACGGTCGCCACGTCGTCCTCGATCAGCTCGAAGCGCGGATCGTCGGCCACTCCGAGAAGGTTGAGCTCCTTGTCGTGGCGGTCGTAATAGGGGGTGAAGGAATCGATGCCGATGACCCGCCAGCCATCGGCAACCAGACGCTCGGAGAGGTGGGAGCCGATGAATCCGGCGGCTCCAGTGACGACTGCTTGCATGCTCTCCACCGTCACCGGCCAGAGGTCGGAGCGGCAACTGGTCATGAGTACTACGATCTATGTTCAGCTCGTGTTTCCCCAAGCGGCCCGCGCCGTGTGGGAATTAAGGATCTCTTAACGTCCCTCAAAGGTGGGTTGACGCTTCTGCAGGAAGGCTTTCACAGCCTCGGCGGCGTCGTTGGTGGACACCGCGATCTGCTGGCTCAAACCCTCTGCGTCCAGCGCCTCGGCATAGGAGCGTTGCACCGATTCGTTCAGCATCCGTTTGGTCTGGGCCAGCGCCACCGGGGGACCGGCCGCCAGTCGCTCGGCCCAGGCGGTGACGAACCCGTCCAGCTCGGCGTCGGGAACCACCCGGTTCACCAACCCCAACCGATCCGCCTCGGCGGCGTCGATCACTTCGGCGAAGAACGCCAACTCCTTGGCCCGGTGCAGACCCACCAGCCGCGGCAACAGCCAGGTGCCGCCGAAGTCCACGGTCAGACCCCGCCGGGCGAAGATCTCCGCGAAACGGGCGTTGTCCGAGAACACGACGAGGTCACACCCCAACGCCAGGTTGGCGCCGGCGCCGGCGGCCACGCCCCGCACCTTGGCGATGGTGGGTTTGGCCAGGCGATGCAACGCCAATGGCACCTGGTTGATCCATTGCATGGCCACGCTCATGTGGGTGCCAGCACCGAACGGTCCCCCGCCGGAGAGGTCCGCCCCTGAGCAGAAGTCCCCGCCGGCACCGGTAATGACCACCGCCCTGTCCTCGGGGGTGGCGGCCACCTCGGCGAAGGTGTCGAGCAGTTCTTGCCACAACGTGCGGTTCATGGCGTTCTTGACCTTGGGCCGGTCCAACGTGATGGTCACCACACCGTTGGCCCGTTCGACTTGGAGCGTCTCCATGACCATGGACGCTACCCGAGCCCGAGCGGGGCGATATCGTCCGGCTCATGGCCACCACCAAGCCGTCACCCCGCATGACCGAAGATGAGATCTGGAGCTATCTGATCGAAGGCCACACCGGTATCCACACCACCTTGCGCCGCGACGGCGTTCCCATCGCCATGCCGTTGTGGTACGCCGTGTTGGACCGCGTCGTTTACCTGCAGACCCGTGGCCGCAAGCTGGCCCGCATCCGCCATGACGCCCGTAGCTCGTTCCTGGTGGAGAGTGGCGAGCGCTGGGCCGATCTGAAAGCGGTGCACCTGACCGGGGAGTCGGACATCGTGGATTTGGATCAGGATCTGTCAACCAGGTTCCGGGCGGAGATGGACCGCAAGTACGCTGGCTTCAGCTCCCGGGCCCAGATGCCGAAAGATACCGCGGAGTACTACGCGGCCGCGGTGACCGGCGTGGTGCGCTTCACCCCGGACAGCCGGGTGCTGCACTGGGACAACACCAAGCTCACCGGCTGAGTTCGGCGTCGGCGGCGGCCCGCAACGAGGAAGCGGTTTCCGAGCCCGGCGCCAACCGACGGGTGGCGGCGTCCACGCAACGGTCCCGTACCACCCGATTGAGTGGGGCGTCGCGTCCCAGCCGTTCCCCCAACCGCACGATTTCCCCGTTGAACCAGTCCACTTCCACCTGACCCCGGGCGAAGTGCAGATCCTGCCAGGTGGAAGGGCGGATCAGCCGGTCGGGGTCGGTGGGGATCTTGATGTGGGGCCACTCGCCTGCTTCACGCAGCTTGGCCACCTGTTCCCGGGGCGATCGGCGCTCGCCGGTGTCCAGTTCGATGCCGGCGGCCTCCAACACGTCGAGGGCTTCGTCCTGCACGTCCGCCATGAACAGACGGTGTTCCTCGAAGCGGTTGGCCTGCTGCACCGCCAGATCGGCCAGCGCCAGGTACGCGTTGTTGAGGTTGCGGAACAACTTGCCCCACTTGGCGGCGGCGATGTTGGGATGGGCACTGGCGTCCATGCCGGCGGCCAACAGGTCCGCGACCACCGTTTCGGTCACGGTATCGATGCCACTGGGCCACACCCCAATGGGCAGGCCCACCCCCGCGGTGTGCACCACCACCCCTGGCTCCAGGATGCGCCCGCCCACCATGACCACACAGCCGTAGGCACGAAGCCCCCGGTCGGCGACGATGTCCTCGTTGGCCACGCCGTTCTGGAAGCACAGCACCGGCAGGCCGTGGTAACGGTTCCCGGCGTCCTCAAGGGCGGCCGCGGTGTCGTTGGTCTTCATGGCCAGGATCACCACCGTGTGGGGCCCGATGGCCGCCTGGTCGGGGTGGCCGATCACCGTCAGGGCCGGCCGCGATTCGGTCAGCCCCCGCAAGGTCAACCCGTGTTGGGCCATAGCCCGGCGGTGCTCACCCCGGGCGATGACCGTGACCGCCTTGCCGATGCCGGCCAGCCGTCCCGCCACCACCGAGCCAATTCCTCCGGCCCCGTGCACCAGATAGTCCGCCTGCTGCCCCGCTTCGGTCTCCATACCGTCGGGAATCTACTCCTACGTCCGTCTTTGGCGAGTTCTGTCGCGGCGCCGGCCGCTGACCGCCGTCGACGGCGGATCAAAGCCCGAGCCGGCCAACTCCGGAGGTCCGAGCCACCATCGGCGATCCCAACCCCGTCGGTGTTGAAACCTTCGGTCGTTGGCCCCCACCCGCTCCCGTTGCCCGAAGCGGTGCGGCCGGTAGGCGCGGTGCTTTGGCCGGCGGGTACGCGGTGGTCAGCAGCACCTCACGGACCACCGGCTGGGTGAAGCGGAAGTGCGCGCCGACCGTTTCGATCAGTTCGTGGGCGCACAAGCGGGCCAACCCATCGGCCACCGTGTCCGACTCCTGTCCCGAGGTCCGGGCCAGTTCTTCACTCGTGAACCGCTCGTGGCACAACGCTGCGGCCTGCAACAGCGACGCCAAGGTGGTACCCAGGCCCCGGATCCGGCGTTTGATGCTGTCTTCCAGGCTGGGCGGCCGGTCGCTTTTCCCGGCCCGTCGCCAGCGCCACAGATCCGACAGCAACGCCGGGTTGCCACCCGTGGCCACCACCAGGCCGGGGTCGATGGAGCGGGCCTCGGCGCACTCCGCCACGCTCAGCCCGCTGAGGGTGATCCGATCCGCGAATCCCAACCGGCGGCGTCCCTCCTCGCCCAACGCTCCCGAACGGGCGGATACCACGACGGCCACCGGCAACTCCGGCGCCACCTCTCGCAGCCAGACCAGGATGTCGATCGTGGCGTCATCGGCGTGGTGCAGATCATCGAGCAGCAGCACCAGCGGGGCGTGGGCCCGCAACACCGTCAGCAGTCGCTCACGGGTTTCGACCTCCAGGCCCAGGCTGGCCGAGCTGGCATACCGATAGGCATCTTCATGGCCGTCGGTACCGCTCAACGCCGTTGTCAGCGCACCGGCCAACGGCAACAACGGCATCTCCCGGTCCTCCGGCGTGTAGGCGTACCGCCCGGCCGGCAGTCGAAGTCCGGCGCGGAACTGCTCCAGCAACGCGGTGCGACCGAAGTTTGGGGGTGCCTCCAGCAGGATCATGCTCTGCAGCCCCCAACGGGACGCGGTGGCGCAGGAGTGCAGCTGGGCCAACTCCGCGGCCCGACCCACAAACGGCATGCGCCGGGCAGGGTCGCGCCGGTCCCGGGCCTGCACCGCCGGCACCGGCGTCACACCTCGGGTGGCGGCCTCGATCAACTCCGCCGTCGGCACCCCCGCATCAATGGCCGCCGCCAGCTGTGTGGTATCGCTCGTGGGATCCACATCCAGCTCGTGGTCAAGCACGTCCCGGCATCGCAAGAACGCCTGCCGGGCCGCCTCGCCATACCCCAGGGCATGGTTGGCCAGCATCACCATGCGGTGGGCCTCCTCCGCCAGCTGATTGACTGCCAGCGCAGCCTCGCCGTGGCGCAGCGCGACCATCGGTTCCTCGGTGGTGAGGGCCTCCTCGGCGATGAGCAAGTGGGTTCGCAGCACCCGGGTTTGGTACAGCTCCCGAGCGGCGGCGGCCCAACCGGCGTGGGGCTCGTCTTCCAACAACGCACCGCTGGCCAACGCCACCGCCTCCACCCACAGGGCCCGACGCTGCCCCGGCAGGGCCTGCTCGGCCCGGTTCAACAACTCATCGAATCGGGTGACGTCGAGGTCAATGTGGGCGCTGTCGATGTGGTAGGCGCCGGCCGAGGTGACAACGACCCGGCGGGCTGCCAACCGGTCGGCGAACATCCGGCTGCGGATGATTGACACGTAGGTTTCCAGCGTGGCGGCCGCGTTCTTGGGGCGGGCCTCGGGCCACAGCGCGTCGGCCAGGGTCTCCTTGCCCACCGGCCGCCCCCTGGCCAGGAGCAAGATCTCCAGCAGCGCTTTGGGCTTCACCCCCGAGAAACTGCCTGGTCCCAGCACCCGATCCTCGGCCCGGATCGAGAGCTGTCCGAAGAGGGAGACCGATACCACAGGGTTTGGTGTACGCCGATCGGGGAGCCCAGCCAATCGGACCGACGGCTTGCTCAGTTTTGGTGCCCGGACGCGCCGATGGCCCGGCCCCCGAAGGGACCGGGCCACCAGCGCTCGGGCGGTTAGCCGAAGGATCGGTGTTGGTTACACCGGACCGGTGGTGAAGGACACCGTGGTGGTGGGCAACTGGGCGCCCTCAGCATCCACGATGGTCTGGGCACCAGCGGGGTTCAAGGTGAGGTCATAGAGGGTGTCAGCCCGCAGACGACCGTTCGGGTTGATGATCAGTCGTCCGTTGATGTCGAAGCTGACCGTGACCACCACGACGGCACCGTTGCTGTTCCGGACGAGCAGGACACTGTTCGTGTCAGCACCCGTGACCGGCTCGCTGAAGGTCACGACCACGTTGTCGTTGCGGCCAAGGACACCAACCGAACCATCAGCCGGGCTGGTCGACACCACGGTCGGCGCCGTGTTGCCCGGAGCGGGCGGCGGCGGAGTACCGATTGCCGTGCCGGTGGTGAAGGTGTAGGTCACCGGGCCGAGCAGGTTACCCGCCAGGTCCGTGAGGTTGAGGAGCCGCACCCGGTACACCCGGTTGGCGACAAGGGTGACGCTCGGATCGATGGTGATCGTCCGGGTGCCGGAGTTGTAGGTGATGACCCGTGCGACCGGCACGAAGACAACCGGTCCACCGGGAGCGTCGCTATCCAGTATGACGTTGGCTGCCGAGATGGTGGCCGGGTTCATCGGTTCGCTGAAGGTGACGGTCATGTTGGAGGCTCGCAGCACACCAGTTGCCAAGTTGGCCGGGGTTTGGGCCGTGATGGTCGGGTTGGTGTTGACCGCGGCGAGCGGAGCCGAGAAGGCCGACAGGGCGCCCGGGCCGGCCAGGTTCACCGCTCGCACGGCGAACTGGAAGGTGTTCCCGGGGAGGAGCCCGGTCACCAGGCGGCTGGTAGCCGTGGCCGGGATGCCGCTGACCACCGTGTCCACGCTCGTGGTGACATTGCGCACCACGATCTCGAAGCTCGTGATCGGCGAACCGCCGTTGGGAGCGGGAGGCGTGAAGACCACCGTCGCCTGGGTGGCGTCGATGTCCACGTCGGTGATGGCCGGCGCCGCCGGAGCGATCAGGGCGAAATCCTGATCGGCGAAGCGCAGCATCTCGACGTTCCGCACGATGTCGATGCCATCGTCAAGCGTCAGGCCACCGCCCAGACCGCCGGGATTGGCGACCGGTGCGATGTGGTTCACAATCGTGACCCCGTTGGCGAAGCTGATGTCGTACTCCGCCATCGTGCCACGGAAGGCGGCGATGTCGAGCTCGCCAACGGCGTTGTCGATCAGCACCTCACGGACCGCCACGATGTTACCGGGGTTGACGATCCCGGCGAACACCGCTTGCTGCAGGGTCATGGGGTTGCCGACCTGGTAGGTGTGCTCCATGAGGTCGGTGGTGCCGATCTCCGTCAGCGGGTCAGCCGGGTCGGTCCGCACGCTGAGGCGCACGTTGAGGTAGCGGTCACCATCGATGATGTCGTTGGCGCCACGCCCGGTGAGGATGTCGCTGCCGGCGCCGCCGAGGAGCATGTTGCCATCGCCCCACACGATCCCGTCGAGCGGGTTCAGGTCGGTGCCTGCGGGCAGGACGTCGGCCAGGCCGCTGAACAGCGCCAGGGTTGCGGGGCTGATCCAGTTGCGGCCGGTGTCACCGGCGATGTCGACCGTGTTGCGGGGGATAAGGTCATCGCCCAGCAACTCGTCGTTGAGGTGACCACCGGAGAGCGCCTCGACCTCGTCGAAGCGGTCACGGACGTCGGTCACGAAGATGTTCTGATTGACGATCGGCACCGCCAGGTCGGCGAGCAGCGGCAGATTGTCGCCGCCCTGACCGGGGCTACCGGCCGCCAGCCAGTCCCAGCCGGACTGACCGGCGTTCTTCTCGATGCCGGGGCCGCCGAGGGCGACGTCGTCGCCACCTTCCATGTCGTAGTCGTCATCGCCGCCTTCGCCGATGAGGATGTCCGAGCCGGGCATGGACGAGTTGTCGAGGAAGAAGAAGCTCATGCTGTCCCCGATCAACAGGTCCTGCATGGCACCTCCCTGCATCCAGTCGTCGCCATCGCCGCCCACGGCCTCGTCGGTGCTCCCACCCATGGACATGAAGTCGTCGCCGGTGCCACCGAAGGTTTCATCGGTGTTCTCGCCGCCGTAGGCGAAGTCCTTGCCGTCACCCGCGAGCACGATGTCCAGGCCGGGACCGGCGTCGATGGCGTCGTTACCGGGGCCACCCTTGGGGATGTCGTCGCCACCGATGTCGGTGATGCGGTCATCACCTTCACCGCCGGTCGCGATGTCCGAGCCGTAACCACCTTCCATGATGTCGTTGCCGGCGTTGCCCCAGAAGTTGTCGTTGTCGTTGGAGCCCCACATGCGGTCCACGCCGGAGGTGCCGTTGAAGACGCTCTGGCCGTTGATGCCGATGGGATCGACGGAGTTGTAGGTGCGGTACTGGATGGTGCCGTCCGGCTTGCGGATCAGCACTGCGGACTCGTCGCAGTCGCTGTCGGGATCATCCGCCACCAGGTTGCCGAAAGCGGCGAAACCGGCCGGGGTACCGTCCAGGTTGGACATTTCGAACTTGCAGTCAGCGGTCCCGAACGCATCTGCCTTCAGCGTGTGGCTGTTGGTGTTGCGCTGCAGCAACTCGCTGAAGGAGTTGCCCTCCAGCTGCGCCTGCAGGCTCATGCCGGGGGTCCGGGTCAGGTAGTAGAACCGGTCGCCGTTCTGCAGGTCGGTCATGTCCGCCTCGAACACGAAGTTGAACGTGGTGCCCAGCAGACCACCGAAGGGGCTGGTGATCTCGGCCAAGCCGCCAACCCACAGGTCGACGTGGTTCAGGCCGGTCTCCTGCACACCCCACACCGGACCTGTCGCGTTCAGGAAGTCCATGGCGTCAGCCGGAGCCACCTCGCCGAGGAAGATGTCCGGGTCCACGATGAGCTTCGCGGCGTACCGGCGGGCCTTGAGGCTGCCGGCGATGGCGTCATCCAGGGACTCGTCCTCGACGGTACCCCCGTCGTCGCCCAGCACACCGTCAGGCCCGGGGTAGGGCGTGGTCATGATGCTGGGGTGGGTGCCGTAGGCGGCCACGAAGTTCACCAGGGACTCGGGGTGTTTGATGTTCTGACCGAAGTCGACCCAGCTGGTGTACGGCATGAGCTCGCCGTTGAGCGTCTTGTTGTACAGGTCCCGGCGGAACACGTTCAGCGGGGGAACACCCTCAGAGCGGCCACGGGTCAGGTTCAACGACGCCAGGTCGAGCGGGAGGCCCACCAGGTTGTTGCGCAGGGTGTCGGTCACGAACTCGTCCAGCTCGTTGCCGGCCTGGTCGGACATGCCCATCACCACGCTGCCTGCGGCATCCTGGGCGCTGAGCGTCCCGGCCGATCCACCGTTGAAGAACTCCGGTGGGTTGAGGAAGCCGTCGAGGAGCGAGATGTTGTTCGAGCTGCCATCGGCGTTCTTGCGGTCGATGTCCTCGGTCAGCATGGAGTGACCGAAGCGGTAGACGGCATGGGCGAACTCGGCGTGGATGGCCGGATCGAAGTTGGTCTCGATCAACGCTGCGGGTGTGAAGGGGTTCACGCCGGGCTGCATCTTGCGGACGAAGTCTTCGAACACCAGGTGCTGGTACTCCATCTCGGTGACGAAGCGGGCAATCTGGAACAAGCGCTCACCGTAGGACCAGGCTTGAATGGTGGTCCCGGGCAGGACGGCCTCGTTCATCATGGCCAGCAGGTCAGGGTCGCTCTGGATGATGCCGTCAACCTCGTGGGCTACGCGGTCATGCTCGGAGTGGAACACCTGGTGAATGGTGGTGAGACCGATGTTCTCGTTCACACGACCGTCACCTGCGATGAAGTGCGCGTTTAGCATCTCATCGTCGTACCGGCCCGCGTTGAGGGGATCGGCTGCGTGGTCCAGGTGGTTGGCGGTCGCCACCAGGTCGTCGTCGGGTGTCTTGCCGGTTGGGTTGGCGTGGTGGGCCAGGTCGGTCAGGAACGGGCGATCGTTCTTGAGCACATTCGACGGCACGGCTACCGGGTTGTCCAGGTCGCCTTCCACGAGGGGGGTGATCAGGTCGCTGGTGACGTACATGGGAAGACCACGTAGTGGACCGGGGATGAAGTTGCCGTAGGCGTCGGTGGCGATCATCGGCACCTCATGGACGTCGTTGTCCTGCAGCAGCAGACCGAGCTTCTCTGCGGCTTGGCGCTTGACGGACTCCCAGGTGGCCATGCCGTAGTCGATGTGGTTGAGATCACCATCCAGCACGGGGGCGCCCGCCGCGGCCCCGTTGAGGAGCAGGCCGGTGCTGATCGGCTGGTCGGCGACCATCTCGTACTCCCGCAGGAACACCTGGTGGGAGGGGTGCGAGGCGTAGGTCTGGCTCTGGTCCACCCACGGTGAGTTGGTGTTCGGGGAGCTGCGCACGCCGTTCTCATCGAGCACGGTACGGCCACGGGAGAGGAACATCGGAGTCCCAACCGGTACCTCATCGCCGGTCGCCGGGAGGTCATCGGGGCCGAACAGGACCAGGGGATCGTCAGCGGCCAGGGTGACGGCCACGGTGCCGCCGCCCTTGACGGTCTGGTCGATGCCGTGGTCGAAGAACTGACCGAACAGGGTGAACATGGAGTTGTAGGGCGGGGAAAGGCCGACGTCGGTGGTGACGTTCTCGATGAACAGCGTCTCACCGGCGGGGGTGCAACCGATCGGGTTGCCGGACTCGTCGCAGGGGAAGATGCCCTCGGCGTTCTGCGCCCGCAACGGGTTACCGGCGGCAGCGATGGCGGCAGGGTTGGTGACCGTTTGGTCCACGATCAAGTTCGAGATCGTACGGGGCGCGGTGTCCATGACGTACACGTTGGGATCGAAATTGCTGTATGCGTTGGTGGTGCCCGGACCCCAGGTGGGACCGGAGCCCGTCACGTACACCGGGTCGGCGTAGCGTGGGAAGAGCGACGGGATGTAGTCGTATCCCGCGGTGGCGCCGGTCGCGGGGTTGGACTCGAAGCCGGCGGCGGTGGCGAAGTACTCCTGGCCCTCGATGAGGTTGTTGCAGGAACCGTCGACGGTGCGCAGACCGAACGGAAGGCCGGCATGGTCGAGCTGGTAAGGCAGCGTGACTTGTCCCGGTTGCACGATCAGGGCGCCGCAGGGCCCGCTGGTGGAGTTCGTCCGGGCGGTGTGGGCTTCGGCGATGCGGATCTGCTCGATGATGTAGGAGATATCACCCTTGGTGATGGTGAAGCCGGCGCCGGTGGGGGCAGCCGCAGGGCTGACCGAGGCGTTACCGACCATGAGCCCGGCGAAGATCGCCGGGCTGAGGAGGGAAACCATTGCCCGCCGCCGCCAGCGACGAGGGACTGCCCGCTTCGCCTTGGGCTGGAGCGGATCTCTTACTGACCTGAATCGTGACACGTGTTGGGCCCTCCCATATCGGCCTGACCGCCTCAAATGCGCCGGTTGACGCTCGGGTAGCGAACAAGGCGGACCTTTTGGGAACCCTTTGGACGGTCTTAGGGTCTCTGACCTGCGGGCTCTGCGGTCCTACGTCGCGACTTAGGCCAGACTTTTCCGGGCCGGGAGGCGCGCCTGAGGAACCGACCGGCATGGTGGCCACATGCAAAAGGTTCCCGCCGTTTCCGACACCAACCCGCCCACTCCGGCCTCCACCCGCACCCGGATGCGGCACAAGCTGTGGCTCGCTGCGCCGGTTGCGGCCGTGCTGACCATTGGCTTCACCGGTTCCGCGCTGGCCCGCCAGGGTGCGGACGATCGCACCGGCGGATCGACCGTCACATCGGTCGATGTATCCGGTCCCTGTGATGAGGCCGAGAACGCCAATGATCCCCGCTGCGCCGGGCTCTCGGTCGCCTCCACCGCATCGACAGCGTCCACCACCTCGACCACTGTGGGCTCCGCCGCCTCAGAGCGCGAGTTCACGGCGTCTTCCACCACAGTCCGACCTCTTCCACTTTGACCACCGGGGTTGATGTATCTGGTCCCTGCGATGAGGCGGAGCACGCCAACGATCCCCGCTGCGCCGGGCTCTCGGTAGAACAATCGTCGAGCTCGTCCACAATGACGACCGGGGTTGACGTCTCCGGTCCTTGCGATGAGGCGGAGCATGTCAACGATCCCCGCTGCACCGGCGTCACGCCCCAGCGAGGACAGTCGGAAGATGGCTCCGACGACGACTCATCGGGCCGTGGCCGGGGTCGCGGCGGCGGCCCGGCAGCGACTCGGACTCGGTTCGAAGTCGGGTCTGGTTCGGGCTCGGGCTCTGGCTCTGACGACAGCTGAGCTGACGGCCATCAGGGTCGGACTGGGAACTCCAGGCTGATTCTGGCGCCGCCGCTGGCCGAACGGGCCACCACCAGTCGCCCGCCGGCGCGTTCCACGGTCCGGCGGGCGATGTCGAGGCCCAACCCACTGGAACCGGCGCCACTGACCCCCCGTTCCACCGAGGATTCAGTGAGGCCCGGCCCGTCGTCACTCACGACGAGCCGGGTCGGCGCGTCCGGGCGTCGTTCCACGTTCACCCAGAACGCCGTCCCGGGGGGTGTGTGCGCCAGGACGTTGCCCAAGAGGGCGTCCAGCACCGCCACCAGGTCCTGAGCCCCGACCGGGACCGGACAGGGCCAGTCAGGGGTGTCGACCTGGAACGGGCGGCCCTCCTCCTCAGCCAGGGCCGCCCAGAACGAGACCCGCTGGCGGGTGACCTCCGCCAGGTCGGTGGACCGGGCGGGATCATGCCGATCGGTACGGCGAGCCTGGGCGATGATGGTGGTCACGGCCCGGGTGAGGGAATCAACCCCGGCGGCGATGCGGGCGGACTCTTCGGGATCGTGCAGCGTGTCGGCCTCCAGACGCAACGCGGTGATCGGCGTGCGCAGCCGATGTGACAGATCGGCCACGGCCTCGCGTTCCTGGGCCAGCAGGGTCACGATGCGGGCGGCAAGGCGATTCTGGGCGTGACCCACCTCGAACAGTTCCGGCGGACCGCTGGGCACCACCCGGGCGGAGAGGTTGCCCTCGCCCAGCTCGCCCGCTACTGCTGCCAGATCACGGATGGGGCGCACCAGACTGCGGCCCAGTCGGTCACCCACCGCCACCGCCACCACCATCAGCACCAGCGCCAGGGCTGCCAGCATGGCCCATGAGGTGGTCACCCCCCGGCGCAGCTGTGAGCGGGGGACGAAGGCCCGGACGACCAGGATGCCGTCGGGCTCCTCGACCGGAAGGTACAGGGCCTTTCCGTCATCGCTGTCCACGGTGAAGGCATGCCCCTGGCGGGCGTACACCACGTTGTTGTCGATGCTGATCTCGGGGCCGATGATGGTGCCGTCGGGCATGACCACCGTCAGCTGTTCGGACTGGCTGGTCAGCAGGTCGATCACCTGGCGACGCTGTTCGAGGTTCTCCTGTACCGCCAGCACCGGGCCGACGGTGGCGGCGGCTTGCTGGGCGGAGTTGAAGGCCCGGTCCTGGGCGACTCGTTGGATCAGTGCTCCCAACGGCACCACAAAGGCCAACACCACCATGGCCGTGACCGCCGCGAATGACAGCGCCAGCCTGCGCCTCACCGGCTCAGGTCACTGCTCGGGGGCAACCAACCGCACGCCCACGCCCCGCACGGTCTTGAGGTATCGGGGTTCTGCGGCGGTTTCGCCCAGCTTGCGGCGCAGCCAGGACAGATGCACGTCGACGGTCTTGTCGGCCCCGCCGTAGGCCTGCTGCCAGACCTCGGCCAGCAGCTCCCGTTTGGTCACCACCCGGTCCCCCGCGACCGCCAGATGGTGGAGCAGATCGAACTCCTTGCGGGACAGCTCCAGTTCCTTACCATCCAAGGTGACCTGGCGGGTGGCCGGATCAATGTGCAGTCCGCCCAACAGGATCGGAGCGGTGGTCGCAGCCTGGCCCTCCTGATGACGGCGCATCACGGCCCGCACCCGGGCGTCGAGCTGGCTGGAGGAGAACGGCTTGACCACGTAATCGTCGGCGCCGGCGTCCAGCGTGCGGATGATCTCCGCCTCGTCGTCCCTCGCGGTGGCCACGATCACGGGAACCTTGCTGACCGCCCGGAGCATGCGCAGCACCTCCAGGCCCTCGATATCCGGCAGGCCCAGATCCAAAACCACCAGATCAGGGGTGTCCGCCACCGCCCCGCTCAGGCCCGCCATGCCGGTGGGATAGGCCCGAACCACGTGCCCCAACGCCTCAAGGGCCCTGGTCAAAGCGGTTCTGATCTGAGGATCGTCCTCGATCAGCACGATTACGGTCACGAGGCCAAAAGCTTAGTGCCACCTTTAAGGAAACCGCGCCACACTGGCAGCGATGAAAAAGCGGCTGGCGTTCCTGGCGGTGTGGCTGGGGGGGACCGTGGCGTCCATCCTGCTGGCCTGGAGTGCGGTCTCTATCGTGGGGGGCCAAGTGACCGATGACGCCGGGGGTCCGATGTCAGCGGATGACGTTGCCCGCGCCGTTGCCATCACCACGTTGCCCAGAGTCGACCCATCGTCCTCGTTGAGCACCACCCGGGTCACGATGGCGGCCCCGGTGAGCACGATCGCGCCGACCACCTCGCCCGCCACTTCGCCCACCACCGCTGCGGCTGCCCCGTCGTCCGTAGCGAGCACACCCGCTCCGCCAATCTCCACCGGGCAAAGTGGTGGGGGCACGATCCCCGCAGAGACCACCCCGCCGCCCGCCCCGTCGCCCGATGCCAACACCCTGGCCACCACGAACACAACCGTGCCTCCGCAGAACACGTCGCCGCCGGCCGGCCCACTTCAGTACTTCCAGGGCAACGGGGGCAGCACCGGGATGCGTTGTTCCGGGGAGTCGGCGGCGCTGGCCTTCGCCACCCCCAGCGCCGGCTGGACCATGTCAGTGCATGACAGCGGCCCGGAAAAGGTGGATGTCGAGTTCAACGATGCTCAGGACAACCGCAGCCGGATCGTGGTGCGTTGCAACGGAGGGGGCGTGGCGAGCGCCGAGGTCAAAGAGCGCTGACCCACCGGGCTCAGGTGAGCAGGGCGGCGTATCGGTCCATGGCCCGCAGCAGCTTGCCCGCAGGCGCCACTGGGAGGCCGAGCACGGCTCGCTGCACCCCGGCCTCGGCCAGCGCTGCCAGGTTGTCTGGAGCCGGGTCGGCACCGAACACCGTCAGCAGGAGCTTGGCCGGGTCCCGGCCGGCGGCGGACCAGGCCTCTCGCATGGCTGGGATCTCCGTCAGGATCTCGTTGCGGCCCTGGATGGGGCCCCACCCATCGGCGTACTCGGCTACCGCGGCCCGCAACTTGGGCCCGGCCCCCGCGGCGATCAGGATCGGCGGATGGGGCTGCTGGTTGGGCTTGGGGAACACTTGTGAGGGCCCGAAGCTGGTCCAAGTGCCCTGGAAGGACACGGCCTGGTCCGAGTGGTCGTTCTCGACGGCAGCGTCGGCCCACAACGTCTTCATGGCGGCGATGTGTTCCCTGGTCCGTTCCCGCCGCTGGTTGAACACCACCCCGTGATGGGCCAGTTCGGGCTTGTTCCAGCCGAAGCCGATCCCGAACACGAACCGGCCGCCGCTGATGAAATCAACCGAGGCCACCTGCTTGGCCAACCAGATGGCGTCATGTTGGGGCACCAGGCAGATCCCGCTGCCGAGTTTGATGGTGCTGGTCACCGCGGCGGCCGCACCCAGGGCGGTGAACAGGTCCAGGGTGTGGGAGTAGTGCGGGGGGATGACCGGGCCGCCGGGCCAGGGACCGCTGTTGGTGGGCAGGTGGCTGTGCTCGGGGTAGAACACGGACTCGAAGCCGCGCTCCTCCGCCGCCTTGGCCAGCTCGGCCGGACCCATGGTGATGTCGCTGGGAAACGCCAGCAGCCCGATTTCCATGCTTGCGGCTTCGCTGGTCGGCATCGGTCGGCTCCCGTATCAGGCCTGGTAGCGGCCGGCAAGTTCGGCGTAACGGTCCAGCAGCGGCAGCACCTTGTCGGCGGGGGCGGGGGGCAGGCCGAACACGATGCGGCTGAGACCGATCTCGATGAGGGGCTCCACGATCTCGGGTTTGGCCGGGGTGCCGAACTGGCCGAAGTCCAAGGTGGCGGGGTCACGTCCGGCCTCGGTGGCCATCTGGCGGATCTGGGTGATCTGGGCGCCAAGGTCATAACGGCCGCTGACCGGCATGAACCCGTCGCAGAACTCCACGATGTGGGCCATGGTCTTGGGGCCGGCCGAACCGCCCAGGATGATGGGCGGGTGGGGCTTGGTGGCCGGCTTGGGCCAGGACCAGCTGGAGGAGAAGTTGACGTGTTCACCGCTGAAGCTGGCCTCGTCGTTGGTCCAGATCTCCTTCATGGCCAGCACCTTTTCCCGCAGGATGGCCCGTCGGTCGGTGTAACGGATGCCGTGGTGGGCCATCTCCTCCTTGTTCCAGCCGTAGCCGATGCCGAACAACAGCCGGCCGCCGGACAGGGCGTCCACGGTGGCGGCCTCCTTGGCGGTCCAGATGGCGTCGCGTTGGGCCACCAGCGTGATGCCGGTACCCACCTTGATGGTCTTGGTCACCGCCGCCGCCATGCCCAACGCCACGAACTGGTCGTACGTGCGCCAGTATTCCTCGGGCAGCTCGGGAGCCTTGGGGTTGCCGCCCCAGGGGGTCACCCGGCTGGTGGGGATGTGGCTGTGTTCGGGGAACCAGATCGATTCGAACCCCCGGGCCTCTGCTTCTTGGGCCACCTGCATGGGGTTGATGGACTTGTCGGTGGGGAAGATGCTGACGCCGATGGAGACCATGGGCCGGCACGCTACCTGACTCGGGCCGGCGTGGGTTCGGTCCGGGTTCGGTTTGGCTTCGGTTCCGGTTTCGGTCCGTTCCCGACGGGGGTAGGACACCCTTGCGTCACTTAACGATCGTTAGGTAGGCTCCGGTTGTCATCGGAAGGGGATCGACATGAAGCAGGGCACGACGGTTGCGACCGAAGAGGTGGTGATCACCGAGAGCCGGCCGGGTGACCTGGTGGCCGCCCTGCACGAGGCGGCCACCCCGGAGCTGGAGTTCGTGTTCGCGGCCCGTTCCGCCGAGCCGTCGGACCTGGTGTTGGTGGCTTGGATCGGGGTGCAAGCGGTGGGGTACCTGGCCGCCACCCAACTGGGCGATCCCGCCGATGGGGAGAGCGAGATCGAGGTCTGGGAACACGCGGTGCTGCCCGACCACCGTTACGGCGGGATCGGGCGGACGTTGCTCTACGAGCTGGCCCGGCGTAGCTCGCCCCGAGCGCTCATTCGCATTGACCCCGCCCATCAGCTCGACATCGAACGCATTGCGGATTACTACACAGCGTGTGGTTTCACCCACCATCGCGCCGGGGTGGGCGGGGATGACGAGCTCTTTGGCAGCGCTACCGAGGTGCTGCGGGCCACCGGTCACGATCTGACCGGACCCCGGGGGACGCCGGTGCGGACGTTGCTGGGAGCCAAGGACAGCGCAGCCGGGGAGAGAGGAACCGCCGAAACCGCCGTGGTGACCATCGAACCGGGAGCCACGGTGGCGGATCTGGTGGCGCTGCTGAACCGTCACCGCATCGGGGCCGTGCCGGTCAGCAGCGACGGAACCCGCATCGAGGGCATCGTCTCTGAGCGCGACGTACTGCGCGGTTTGGACGGTGAGACGGCCACGGAGCTGATGACCCGCTCGGTGGCTGACGTCATGACACCTGACGTGGTGACCTGCACCGCCAACGACGGTATCGAACTGGTCATGTCGTTGATGACCCGGTTGCGCATTCGCCACATCCCCGTCACTGACGCTGGCAAACTGGTTGGTATGGTCAGCATCGGTGATGTGGTCCGTCAGCGGCTGGAGGTTGTCGAGAACGAGAACCGCCAGATTCGGGACTCCATCAGCATCGGGCGCTGACTCGGGCCCGTCACGGCTCAGTACGGGTTGTAGTGGAGTTTGAGGCCAGGGCGGGGCCAGCGGGTTCGGACCAGGGTGCCGCTGGCGGAGCAGGTGATGAAGGCGTCGCGCAAGTCGGCGCCGCCGAAGCAGATGTTGGTGGTGAGCCGGTCCCCGGTGGGCACATGGGTCCACGAACCGTCCGGAGCCACATCAGTGATGCCGCCGTGGCGGATGGTGGCAATGCAGACGTGGCCATCACCGTCAACGGCCAACGAATCGAAGGCGTTCTCACCGGGGTCGGCCATCAACATGGCGCCCCGGTCGTTTTCGTAGGGTGAGTCGAAACGGCCCGGTCCGGCCAGCTTCCACTGGTAGAGCCGACCGGTGGTGGTCATGGCCACGTACAGGATGGTGCCGTCGGGGGACAGGCCCACGCCGTTGGGCGTTTCCAGGCCCCAGCTCATCTGGCGGATCTCGGACCCGTCGGCCCTGGCGTAGTACAGGCCGCCCACGTCACGATCCCGGTCTCGGGCCTTGCCGGGGTCGGTGAACCAGAAGCCGCCGGCATCGTCGAACACCAGGTCGTTGGGGCCCCGCAGCAGGTGCTCACCGCATTGGGTAAAGATGGTCTCCACCGCTCCGGTGTTGATGTCAACGGCTTGAATGCTGCCGCTGCGATAATCCGCCGGCTGGGGTCCGGGGATGTCACGGCCGTTGCGCTGACGCCACTGGAACCCGCCGTTGTTGGTGATCCACATCCGGCCGTCGGGTCCGAAGGCGGCGCCGTTGGGTCCACCGCCGGTTTCTGCCACAACCTCCACCCGACCGTCGGGCCATACCCGAGACAGGGTCTGGCGGGCGATCTCCACCAGCAACACGCTGCCATCGGGCAACGCCACCGGACCCTCGGGAAAGCGCAACCCCTCCGCCACCACCGTCATCGCGAGCTCAGCCATCTTCAGTTCCCCATCTCGTGTCCCCATGGTGTGCGTACCGGCCCCACGGTGTGCGTACCGGTCGGTATCGGGGTTGGTCCCCGGCGCCGTCCGCGGGTGTGGGGCCCTGCCTGACAGCGGGTTTCTAACACGGGCTCAGCGGTCAGGGGCGCCCGGTACGATGCGGCCGCGGCCGGCAACGGGACCGGCGCATGCGAACAGGGGGAACAACCGATGGGCGAGCAGGCAGTGGTACCGGAGCGCGTGGCGGAACTGGTGAGCCGGGCCCGTCGGGAGGTCGACGAGGGGTTGCTGCCCTCCTGCCAGGTGGCGTTGGCTTACCGGGGCGAGCTGGTGTTGGACGAAACGTTCGGTGACGCCATTCCCGACAACCGTTACTGCCTGTACTCCGCCACCAAAGCAATCGTGGCCACCGCGGTGTGGACCCTCATCAGTGAAGGCCTGCTGGATGTCAGCTTGCCGGTGGCGCACTACCTGCCGGACTTCGCCGCCAACGGCAAAGAGGAGGTGACGGTGAGCCACGTGTTGCTGCACACCTCGGGGTTCCCCAACGCCCCCTTGCCGCCGGCGGAGTGGCATGACCCGGCCCAGCGCCTCACCCGGATGGCGTCCTGGCGGCTGGACCGGCCGGCGGGGGCCCGGTTCATCTACCACGCCACCTCGGCCCACTGGGTCCTGGCCCATCTCATCGAGGCCCTCACCGGCACCGACTTCCGGGACTACATCCACGCCCGCATCACCGGTCCCGCCGGGCTGGCACGTATGGTCGGCGTGGTCGATGAGGACCAGCCCTTGTGCTTGGAGATGGACCTGGTCGGTGAGTTGGCTACCGAGGACGAGTTGCGGGCCACGTTCGGAGTGGCGAAGTTGATCGGGCGGGAGTTCATCGAGGAGTTGGTGTTGTGGTTCAACGACCCGGCCAACCGCACCGTGGGGGTACCCGGGGCCGGCGGGTTCGGCAGCGCCCGGGACCTGGCGTTGTTTTACCAGGAGCTCTTGCACAACAGTCACGGCATCTGGGACGGGGACATGCTGGCCCGGGGGACCGGTGAAGTGGTGTCCCGCCTGCCCGACCCCATGAAGGTGCCGGCCAACCGGTCCCTGGGCATGATCCTGGCCGGTGGCGACGGGTTCTCCAGCGCCCGGGGCATGGGCCGCACAGTGTCCGCGGGGACCTTCGGACACAACGGCGCCGGCGGGCAGCTGGCTTGGGCCGACCCCGTCAGCGGCCTGTCGCTGGGCTACACCACCAACGGGTTCGACCGTCACGAGGTCCGCCAACCCAAGCGCGGCGCGGCCATTGCCTCCATCGCCGGGTTGTGCACCACGCCGGTCTAGGCCAGGTCTAGCCCAGGTCCAGACGCGGCCCGGTCCCTGGTCTGGAGGCTCCGGGGCACCTGTGACCTGCCGGGACTCGTGTGAAAATGTATGAAATATGCTGTCACGCAAGTCACGGGGCGGTTTTGGCCATCGAAGGCCGGCAACCAGGCGATTACTGCGCTCTTCGTGGGCTCGGCGACACGATGCGTCAACATTCTGGGGCTGTTCGAGCCGAGACATGGCCCAAAGCCGCCCCATGGGATCAGCGGTCCGTGGGGTTGGCCTGCTCTGGGCCGTTGGGGCTGCCGGGGCGTGCCGGCACGCGGCCGATCTCTAGAATCCCCGGTCAGAAGCCGCACTGGGGCCGACGCCACACCCACGAGGAGGCCGACATGACCATCACCGAGCCTGACCAGGACATCCTTGCCGGTCTGAAGATCATCGACACCGACACCCACCTGTCGGAGCCGGCGGATCTGTGGACCTCCCGGGCGCCGGCCCGCTTCAAGGACCTGGTGCCCCGCCAGCACTCGGTGAACGGGCGGTCGCGTTGGGTCATCGGGGGTGACATCGACCTCGGCGGCACCGGAGCCTCCAGCGTGATCGCGCCCGACGGCTCGAAGATGTACGGCGTCGGTTGGATGAAGCTGCGGGTCGACGAGGTCCATGCGGCGTCCTCGCAGATTCCGGCCCGGTTGGCGATGATGGACCGCATGGGGGTCCACGCCCAGATCGTGTATCCCAACGTGGCCGGGTTCGGGAACCAGGCCTTTTTGCAGGTGCAGGACCGGGAACTGCGCCTGCTCTGCGCCCAGATCTACAACGACGCCGGCGCCGAGCATCAGGAGGCATCGGGCGGGCGCATGTTCACCATGGCGTTGGTGCCGTGGTGGGACATCGATGCCGCCGTAGCCGAGGTTCGCCGCTGCGCCGCCATGGGCCTGCGGGGGGTGGTCACGTGCTCCAACCCTGAGGACGCCGGCATGCCGGATCTCAGTCAACCGGAGTGGGATCCGTTCTTCGAGGTCTGCGCCGAGCTGTCCATGCCCATTAACTTCCACATCGGTTCCAGCGCCCGGGAGATGGACTTCTTCGGCAAGACCCCGTGGCCGTCATTGGGTCACGAGGCGCGCCTGGCCATCGGATCGGCCAACCTGTTCCTGGGCAACGCCAGGGTCATTGGCAACCTGATCTATTCCGGCGTGGCCGAACGTCATCCCGGCTGTTCGTTCGTGTCGGTGGAGTCCGGCATCGGCTGGATCCCGTTCTATCTCGACACCCTCGATTACGAGATGGCCGAGACCATGCCGAATGACCGTGCCAAGTTGTCACTCTTGCCGTCTGAATACTTCAAACGACAGTTCTACGGTTGCTTCTGGTTCGAGCGGACCGGGCTGGCCACCAACATTGCGGCGTTAGGGGCGGAACGGGTGCTTTTCGAAACCGACTTCCCGCATCCCACCTGCTTGTTCCCCGACGGACAGGCCCACATTCGCACCAGCCTGGCGACGCTGGACGAGTACACCCGCCGTCGGGTCATGCAGGACAACGCCGCCGAGCTCTATCGCATACCGGTCTGACCCGCCGGCGGTCGATTACGGCCCGACGACTGGGCGAATCGACGTCGATTCGGCCGATCCGGGGGTGCCTACCGGACAGTATGGTCCCCCGGATCCTGCCTGCGGGTGGGGGTCAGCCGGCCATGATGCCGCCGTCGATGACGAACTCCGAGCCGGTGCAGTAACGGGATTCGTCGCTCGCGAGGTACAAGGCCAGTGACGCCACCTCGTCGGCCTCCGCCGCCCTACCGATGGGTACGTTGCGGGCCATGCGGTCATGACGCTCGGCGCTGTCCCCGGTGACCACGGTCATCATGTCGGTGTCGATCATGCCGGGGTGGATGGAGTTCACCCGGATGGTGTATCGGGCCAGTTCCAACGCCACCGCCTTGGTCATGCCCCGCACCGCGAACTTCGAGGCGCCGTAGGCCACGGCATTGGCGGAACCCAACAGGCCGGCGATTGAGGAGATGTTCACGATGGAACCGGATTGTTGGGCGATCATGGCGGGGGCCACCGCCTTCATGCCCAGGAACACCCCGAGTTGGTTGACGTCGATGATGCGACGGTATTGCTCCACGGTGGTGTCCAGCAGCTTGCCCCGCTCGTAGATGCCGGCGTTGTTCACCAGCACGTCAACCTGGCCGTGACGATCCACCGCTTGACGGACCACCTCGGTCCATTCCTCCTCGGAGCGCACGTCGTGGCGGATGAAGCTGGCCCCGATAGCCGCCGCGTGCGCCTTGCCAACATCCTCCAGCACATCGGTGATCACCACCTCGGCGCCTTCCCGGCGAAACAACGCCGCCTCGGACCCGCCCTGCCCCCGGGCGCCGCCGGTCACGATGCACACCTTGCCGTCCAACCGTCCCATGCCGGATCATCTCCCCTGCTCGCTTTACCTGATGTACCTGATGTACCTGATGTACCTGATGTACCTGATGTACCTGACCGGAGTAGGAGCGTAGGCGTTGGATGGCACGGGTTGACTGTTCGGCTCGCTCGCTTGCCCGGCTCGACCGCGGATCTGCGCGTTGTGTTTGCCGCCGGTGGGTTGCGCCATGCAACGATGCAGTTCAGGGCCTGGGGGGCCACCATGGCGGCAGTTGAAGCGGGCGCGAACGCGCAGGTTTCATCGGGCAGGGAGATGGGCGGTGTCGGGCCGGGTCAGTCGACGGTGGCGGGAATGGCTTCGTCGGCGTGGAGGGCGGGGAGGACTTCCTTGGCGAACAGCCGCATGGACTCCTCGGCCATCTCCACGGGCAGATCGCCGTAGGTGAACACGCCGACGAACTCCTTGGCGTTGGTGGTGGCCCGGATCTCACGCAGCTTCTCGATGCACTGTTGGGGGGTGCCCCACACCTGATGACGGGCGAAGATCTCCACGACCTTTTCTTCACCGACACGCTTGCGGGCTTCGGCCATCTTGGCATAAAAGTCGTAGCCACCGGCGGCCGTGAAGTGATCAGCATCGTGGAACTCGTAATGCTTCAATGCCGAATCGTTGTAGTTGGTCATGTATTCCTTGGCCGTCTCCCAGGCCTCGTCACCGTTGGGTGAGCAGTACACCCAGCACACCACCACCGGCTCCTGCGGCTCCCAGCCGTTCTGCTCACGGATCTGGTTGAAGGCCACCACCTCCTCCCCGATCTCGGGCCAGCTCTTCTGGGGGATGAACAGCGGGCCCAGGCCGGCGTTGGCGGCGATGGGGATGGTCTCGGGGCTGCCCCAGGCGCAGTACATGCGATCCACCAGGTCAGTGGAGCGGGGCTGGGGCCGGATCGACATGGACGGGATGGTATGGAAACGACCCTCGAAGGAGAACTCCTGGTTGGACAACGCCCGCCGGACGATCTCGAGGGATTCCAGGAATCGGTCGCGGGATTCGCCCATGGGGATGCGATGTCCGTCGAACTCCACCCGACCGGCGCCGCGGCCGAACCCGAGGGTGATCTTGCGGCCATTGGCCAAGATGTCCAACATGGCGATCTCCTCCGCCACCCGGATGGGGTCATGCCACGGGAGCACGATGACCATGGTGCCGAAATCCACCCGCTCGGTGCGCCCGGCCATGAAGGTCAGGAACTGCAGGGAGTTGGGCACCATGGTGTACGGCGTGAAGTGATGCTCCACGGTCCAGATGGAATCGAAACCCAGGGGTTCCACCAGCGACGCGAGGCGCACGCCCTCGTCGTACACCTGCCAGTCGCTGCGCTGTGGAGCCCGGTCGTAGCCCCGCTCGGCGTAACGACCCCAGTCGCCGTAGTTTTGCATGAAGAAGCTGGCACCGAAACGCATGCGATCCCCAGGTGAGATGGTTGCTGTGACGTTCGGACTCTAATCCCCATTCGGCGGGTCCCGCCCGAGGTCGCCTTCACCGGTGTGGCGCATCGTCAGCTGGTGGTGGCCCCACTACCTACCTGCACCGGGCCCTGCCCTATCTGGATCAACCGGATTTCGTGGCCCAGTCGGTGTACCGCCCCTGGTTCTCCTACCTGTTCTGCCGGTGCGCACTGGCGGCCGCAAGGACCGGTCGCCTCGACGTCGCGGACCGGATGCTGAAGGCGGTGAGTGCGCCGTCTCAGGCATGGGGCCTGCACCAGCTCACCGAGGATCGGCCCGGGCCGAATTCGCCCTCGCAGGCGGAGATCTGCCGGGCGTGCTGGCTCTGCTGCACGGGGTGGTGGATCGGACCGTCCGCCGCGCGCTGGCTCGCTCACTCAACCGAGCACGGTCAGGCGCGGGCGGGGTCCTGGACCAGTTGGCGGATGGTGAGCTTGGCCAACTGCGACTGATGCACGATGTCGGGCCCGTCGGCGATGCGCATGATGCGGGCCAGCGCCCACATCGACGGTAGCGGGGTGTCCTGGCTGACGCCCTTGGCCCCGAAGATCTGGATGGCCCGGGCCGCCACGTCCTGGGCCAGCCGGGGTCCGGCGATCTTGACCATGGAGATGAAATCCCTGGCCCCTTTGGCCCCGGAGCGGTCCATCTCAGCGGCGGCCCTGAGGACCAGCAGACGGACTTGTTCGATCTCGCAGCGGGAGTCGGCGATGGCCTCGCGCACGTGGGACTGATCTGACAGCTTCTGGCCGAACGCCACCCGCTCCTCGGCCCGGGCGCACATGAGCTCGAGCGCCCGCTGGGCCATGCCGACGTTGGTCATGGCGTACTGGAACCGGCCCGGACCCAGGCGGCCCTGGGCGATGTCGAAGCCTCGACCTTCGCCCACGATGATGTTGTCGATGGGGACACGCACATCGTTGAACGCCAACTCCCCGTGCCCACCGGGGGAGTCATAGCTTCCGAAGGCCTGCATGGGGCGCACCACCTCCAGACCCGGTGTGTCCTTGGGGACCAGGATGGTGGAGTGTTGCTGATGACGGGGTGCCTCCGGGTTGGAGCGACCCATCACCAACAACACTTCACACAGCGGGTGGAAGATGTTGGAGGCGTACCACTTCCGCCCGTTCAACACATAGTGGTTGCCGTCACGCGCGATGCGCAACGAGATGTTGGTGGCATCCGATGAGGCCACTTGCGGTTCGGTCATGGCGTAACAGGAACGGATGGCACCTTCGAGCAACGGGCGCAACCACCGGTCCTGCTGCTCGGGGGTGCCGAAGCGGGCCAGCACCTCCATGTTGCCCCGGTCCGGCGCTGAACAGTTGAAGATCTCAAACGACCACGGCATCCGGCCCATGACCTCCGCCAGCGGTGCGAACTCCACATTGTGGAACCCGGCGCTGAACTCCCCGTACTCCGGCGGCAGGAAGAAGTTCCACAGGCCCTGCTCGCGGGCCAATGCCTTGAGGCTGTCCATGCGCGGCCATTGCTGCCACAAGTTGGCCTGATTGTCCACGAACTCGTCGTGTTCGACCTCGTGGGGAGAGACATAGGCGTCAATGAACGCCTCAAGTTTCTCCTTGGCGTCGAGCACCTTCTGGTTGTAGGTGAAGTCCATGGGGATTCCTCCAGGGTGAGCTGCCGGTCTACAGGTTCCGAACGGCGGGCATGATGTCGGCCGCGATCATCTCAGGTACGTCGTCGATCTCGTGGCAGAAGTGCTCGAACACCACCTCGTGCAGACCCAGGTCGGCCAGCAGACCGCAGCGGTCGATGAGCTGTTCGACCGAACCCACGAAGATGTTCGGGCGCCCGCCATCCTCGTTCAGCTCCGAGGGTTTCATGCCGGACCCGTGGGCGAACATGTCGATGGCCCGCTGCCCGACCTGTTCCCGAAGCGCGGCGTTGGGTGCCAGGGTGGTGAAGATCAGCATGGAACGGCGGATCTCGGCGGGGTCACGGCCGACCTCGGCGCAATGGCGTTCCAAGGTGGCGACGCTCTCCCGGTACAGCTCGGGCTTCTGGCCGGTGGAGTTCCATTCCTGGGCGAAACGGGCCGCGGCCCGCAACGTGCGACGGGGGCCGGCTCCGCCGATGAGGATCTTGGGCCGACCCTGCGGCGGATGGGGCTGCGAATCGGTGCCGTCGAGCCGGCAGTACTGGCCCTGATAGTGACCGGGGGCGTCATGCCACAGCACCTTCATCAGCTCGATGGCCTCATCCAGGCGGTCGTAGCGTTCGGCCAGCGGCGGGTAGTCGATGCCGTAGATGCGGTGCTCGTCCTCGAACCAACCCACGCCGAGGCCCATGATGAACCGGCCGTCGGAGAGGGCGTCGAGCTGTTGGGCCATGCGTCCCACGTTGACCGGCTCGCGGAACGTGATGGGCGAGACCAGCGGACCAAACCTGATGTGTCGGCTTTCCATGGCGGCGGCCACGAAGGACAAGTACACGTCAATGGCGTCTTTCTGGGTGCCATTGAAGTAATGGTCCGAACGAAAGAGGGTGTTGAACTCCAGCCGTTCGGCCAACGCCACCACATGGCGCCACCGGTCCCAGCTCAGCGGGGTGGCCTCGCCGATGATCATGCCGACCTTCACTGATGGTTCCCTTCGGGGGGTCGGGGCGCGCCTGCTGGCCTATTGGTACGCCGGGTTCGCTGCGGTGTTCTACTCGGGATGGTCTGGGCCCTGCCACCAGGCCCGGGTTGAGAACCCTCAGCGGTCCCGGGCGTACAGCACACCGTCGGCCTCGAGGGTGGCGATGGATGGGTCGTCGTAGCCCAACAATTCCTGCAAGATCGCTTGGTTGTGCTGGCCGAGGTTGGAGGTGGGCAGGTCGGGATCGGGGCCACGGTCGGAGAACTTGATCGGGAAGCCTGGGATCATGAACGTACCGGCCCGCTCGTCGTGGACCTCGCGGACCATGTTTCGTTCCCGGAAGTACGGATGGTGCAAGGCGTCCGCCGGGCTCAATACCGGACCGCATGGTACGCGCTGGGCTTCGAGGGCGGCGATCACCTCCTCGTCGGTGTCAAAGCTGGCCATCCACTCCTCGATGAGGGCCGTGAGCTGGTCTCGTTGGCGGATGCGGCCGCCGTTGTTGCGGAAATCGGCATGCTCGGCCAACTCGGGCTGACCCATGGCGGCCCACAACCCCTCGATCTGGCCCTGGGTGCACAGGATCACGATCCAACCCTGCGGGGCCTTGAAACACCCCGCCGGGGACAGCGGCTGGTAGTGGCGGCCCTGACGCAGCGGCACGTACTCATCGTCACTGCCCTGGGTCATGGACACCGCGTGCACTGCTGTTTCTTGCATGTGGAACAGGGCGTCGACCATGGAGACGTCGATGTGGGTCCCCTGGCCGGTGCGGTCCCGGCGGTACAGCGCGTAGCCCACCCCGGCGAAGGCGTGGACTCCGGCGTTGGTGTCACCGACCCCGATACCGGTGAAGGTGGGCGGGCCGTCGGGGTCACCGGTCATATGCATCAAACCCGAATACGCCTGGGCGATGAAATCGAAGCTGGTCTTGTGGCGCAACGGCCCGGTTTGACCGAAGCCGGACACCGACACGTAGATCAGCTTTGGGTTGATCTTCTTGAGGGTCTCGTAGTCCATGCCGCGGCGGGCCATGACCCCGTGGCTGTAGTTCTCCACCAGCAGGTCCACATGGGGGATCAGCTCCATGACCAGGGCAATACCTTCCGGTTTGGTCAGATCCACGCAGAGGCTCTGCTTGCCCCGGTTCTGCTGGATGAACCCACCGGCCCGGCCGTTGGTGCGCGGCACCCCGGCCCGAGTTGGATCGCCCCACGGTGACATCTCCACCTTGATCACCTCGGCGCCGAGCTCGATCAGCAGCCGGGTGCAGGAAGGGCCGGCCAGGTACTGGGTGAAATCCAACACCCGCACGCCGTCCAGGTAGGGCGCGTCGGCCCAGTCGGCGGCGGGTCGGGAAGCGGGCTCGGATCGCTCGGTCATGGGAGCAGTCTCGCGCGGTAGCTTGCCCCGGTCGTTCAGGACCCGGACGGCGTCGCACATATCTAGGGGGCACGGTCAATGGCCAGCGAGAAGTTCGAGAAGTATCTCAACCTGTTGCGCAAGCAGCCCCGGGGCGCGCCGCTCAACATCGAGGGGATGCGGGCCTTCCAGAACAAGGCCGGCGGAAAGTTCCCCGAGGGCGTGGTGGGCACGCCTGTGAAGGCCGCTGGCATCCCGGCAGAGTGGATCGACGCTCCCGGTGCGGCCCAGGACCGGGCGGTTCTGTACCTCCACGGCGGCGGCTACGTGGCCGGCTCCATCGACTCCCACCGCAACCTGACCGGGCACCTGGCCCAGGCCATGGGGGTTCGGGTGTTGGCGCTGGATTACCGTCTGGCCCCCGAAAATCCCCACCCGGCCCCGGTGGAAGATGCCGTGGCGGCCTACCGGTGGCTGCTGGATGAGGGCTACGCGGCGTCGCGGCTGATGGTGGCGGGGGACTCCGCTGGCGGTGGGTTGACGATGGCCACGTTGCTGGCGCTCAAGGCCCAGGGGGTGGCGCTGCCGGCTACCGCGGTGGGCATCTCGGTGTGGGTGGATGCCGAGGGCACCGGTGAGTCCATGAAGACCAGAGCCGAGGCCGACCCCATGATCAGCCCGGACGGCCTGGCGGAGATCGCCGCCGCGTTCCTGGGCGGTGCTGACCCCCGGGATCCGCTGGCCTCGCCGCTGCACGGGGACCTGGCCGGGTTGCCGCCGCTGTTGTTGCAGGTGGGCGACGCTGAGGTGCTGCTGGATGACTCGGTCCGTTTCGCCGCCAAGGCCGAGGCTGCCGGGGTGGACGTCACACTGGAGGTCTGGCCGGAGATGGTGCACGTGTGGCACGCCTCCGCCGGATACGTTCCGGAGTCCGATCAGGCCATCGCCCGCATTGCGGAGTACGCCCGCCCGCATCTGGGGTTGTAAGCCGCGACACGCGCCGGACGGCGGATCATCGGAGGGCGCCGGTGTTGCGGAGCCGGCTGATCTCGCCGTCCGGGTAGCCGAGGATACCGCTCAGTATCGCATCAGTGTGTTGTCCGGAGCGCGGGGGCAGACCGACCTGCGCCGGGGTGCGGGACAGCTTGAAACGGGTGTTTTCCACCAGGCACGGCCGATCAGGATGGTCCAGCCACACAAAGTGCTCCCGGGCCGCCAGTTGCGGGTCGGCCAGGCATTCGGCGCTGTTGTTGACGGCGTGGGCCGCCACTCCGCCGGCGATCAGCTCTGCCTCAGCGGCTTCGGCTGAGCGGGTCGAGGTCCAAACGGTGAGGGCCTCATCGAGTTGGTCTTGGTGGCCGAGGCGGCTGGCGGCGGTGGCCAGGGCTGGCTCCTCGGCGAGGTCGGGTCGGGCGATCACCGAGCACAGTGCCGGCCAGGCCCGGTCGTGTTGGCAGGCGATGGCCACCCAGCGGTCTTCGCCGGCGCAGGGGTACACCCCGTGGGGGGCCAACTCGCGGTCCCGGTTGCCGTCACGGACCGCGACGCGGCCGTTGACGGTGTAGTCAAGGATGGCAGGGCTGAGGTAGTGCAGCGCCGCTTCGGCCTGGGCCACATCCACGTATTGGCCCTCGCCGGTGCGACGCCGATGGTCCAGCGCCGCCAGCACCGACAACAACACCAGGTGGGTCGATGTGTAGTCGGTGTAGGCCCCGAAGGCGCCGGCGGGGGCCCGATCCGGCCAGCCGGCCAACCCGTAGAACCCCGACAGGGCCGCGGCCAGGTTCCCGTACCCGGCGAAGGCGGACAGCGGCCCGTCCTGACCGGTCAGGCAGGTCGACACCATCACGAGATCGGGCCTCACCTCACGCAGGTGCTCGTAGTCCAGCTTCCAGCGCCGCATGGCCCGGGGCGAGAACGATTCGATGACCACGTCGGCCCAACCCACCAGGTCCAGCACCACGTCGCGGGCGTCGGGGTGATTGAGGTCCAGGCCCAGGCTCAGCTTGGACGCGGCCATGGTGTCGAAGAGAGCCGAGTTCTCCGGGCCCGGCTGGTCCCCGTGGGTGGGGCGGTAGCCGCGGGCGGCGTCAGGCTTGGTGGTGGATTCGACCTTCACCACAGTGGCCCCGCAATCGGCCAGGATCCGCACCCCGTGGGGCCCGGCGATGGACCACGTGAAATCCAGCACCCGTAGCCCCGCCAAGGCCCCCGTCAACGCCCCCGGCGGCCCTGGTCGATCCGCCCTGCCATCGGGCAGAAGACCGGCTTGACCTGCCCCGACGTCTGGTCGAATCCATGTCGATTCGCCCCTACTGGCTGCCGGGATCACCCCCTGCGCACTGCTGACCGCGGCGGGCGCGTGAACGGCGGGCCGTCGGGGCGCCTGGGCCAGGATCGTCTGCTGGTGTTCGCCCAGGCGGGGGGCGGGACCGCTCAGGGCCAGCGGGGTGGCCGAGAACTTGGCGAACGCCCCGGGCACCTCAATTGTCCGTCCGCCTTCGCCGAGGTCAAGCGTGTCGAAGAACCCTCGGTGGGCCAACTGATCGCTGGCCACCACCTCGTCCATCCCGGCGATCGGCGCCAGGAGCAGTCGCCGGCGCCGGGCCTCGGCGAACAGGTCGGCCTTGGTGTGTGAGCTGGTCAGCGCGGTGACTGCCGCTTTCGCCGCCAGCCACGTCTCGATGGTCTCAGAACCTTCGTCGACCTGATTGGCGAAATTCACCCAGTCCCGGTCGCGCAGCCACTCCTCGCAGTGACCCTCCTCGCAGGCCCAGGCCATGAGGGCGGCGGTGCGGGGTCCGATGGCGGGGCCGAACACGTGGGTGATGGAAACGTGCCCATCAGCGGCGGGATAGACCAGCTGCAGATCAACCGAACCGGTGCGGGCCCCGCCAGCGGTACGCGTGATGGTCGGGGAACCGATCCCGGCGCTCAACACGCTGGCCTGATTGGCCAACATGGCCGCGGTCTGCGCCGCCACGTCCACGTGCTGGCCCCGCCCGGACCGGTCCCGTTCGAGCAGCGCGATGAGCGTGGCGCAGGCCGCCACCGCCGAACCCATGGCAAACGCCTGCGGTACCACCAGCCGCACCGGCGCCCGGTCGCTGTCCCCGTTGAGCACCAACGAACAGCTCGACGCCATCACGGTGAGATCCGTGGCCGGCCACGCCGCCTTGGGCCCGCTGCGCCCGAACGCTGATACTGACGTGTACACCAGCGCCGGGTTGCACGCCGCCAGTTTCGAAGGGTCCAGCCCCAGCGCCGCCATCACCCCGTCATCGGCGGATTCGATCAACGCGTCGGCCCCCGCCACCAATCCCAGCAACGCTTTCCGGTCCGCGGTGTCGGTCGGATCGAGCACAATCGAGCGCTTGTTGCGGTTGTAGGCCAGGTGGGTCAGGGACCGTTCTGGTCCTGGCCGGTCATCGATGAAAGGGCCCAACCGGCGTGCCGACATCCCCCCGGGTGGCTCCACCGCGATGACGTCCGCGCCCAGCGCCGCCAACAGGTAGCCGGCGAAATGGCCCCGATGGTCGGTCAAGTCCAGCACCCGGTAGTGCGACAACATGCGGCTTCCCCCGAAGGTCCCCCCCCGATCGGGGTGGCTCGGCGGAGAGTCTGGCAGGTCGGTCGCGACGCCGGGCGACCGCATCAGTGCTAAGCAGATGGGTGGTCGACCTGGGGGGTTGAGCGGTGTTGGATGCGTGCCGTGTACTGGACCTGAGCGACGAGCGGGGGCAGCTGGCGGGGATGATCTTGGCCCAGCTGGGGGCTGAGGTCATTGCCGTGGAACCGCTGGAAGGGGTGCGCTCCCGTCGACTGCGCCCCAACCCGGCCCGACATCTGGCCTACAACCGTGGCAAGAAGTCCGTGGTCATCGACCGCGCCACCGACGAGGGCCGCGACCGTTTCGCCGCGCTCGTGGCTACATCGGACGTGTTGATCGAATCCGCCGACGCCGCCGACCTGGAGGCGTTGGGCCTGGACTGGCCGTTTTTGCAGCGGCTCAACCCCCGCCTGGTGGTGGTGTCGATCTCGGCGTTCGGGCGCAGCGGGCCCAAGGCGGGGTGGGTCGCCAGCGACCTGATCGTGGAGGCCTCGGCCTGCGAGCTGTTCCTCAGCGGTGACGCCGATCGTCCCCCGGTGCGCGTCACCTACCCCCAAGCGTTCCTCAACGCCGCTGCCGATGCTGCTTGTGGTGCCCTGGTGGCGTTGTGGGAGCGGAGCCAGAGCGGCCTGGGGCAGTGGGTGGACATCTCCGCCCAGGAAGCCACCGCCATGATGACCCAGGGCCAGATCCTGGCGGCGGGCTATGGGGCCCAGCCGATTCTGCGCAACGGCGGCGGCTTGCGGGTGGGGTCCCTCGACATCCGTTGGCTGTACCCGGCGGCGGATGGGTGGGTCACCATCACGTTGTTGTTCGGTCCCATCGCGGCGTTCACCGTGCGACTGACGGAGTGGATGGTGGAGGCAGGCTTTCTCGACGCCGACTTCGCCGCCACCAACTGGTTCGATTTCCTGGGTCTGGTGATGTCGGGCAAGCTGCCGGCGTCAGACCTTGACCGGTTGCAGGAGGCGATCACCGCCTTCACCTCGGCGCACACCAAGGCCGAGTTGCTCGCGGGCGCATTGAAGCGACGGGTGCTGTTGGCGCCGGTGTCTACCGCCCCGGAGTTGTTGCACAGCGAACAACTGGAGGCCCGCCGCTATTGGGCCGATATCGACGGGCTCCGTCAGCCGGGACCGTTCCTGGTGGCCGGCGGGGGCCCGGCGCTGGAGCCGTTGGGGCCCTCACCGGAGCTGGGCGCCGATACCGAGGAGATTTTCCGAACCATACCGTACGGTCCGGTCATGGCGGTCCCAGCTAGTGCGATCACGCCGACCGGTACGATCATGCCGAGCGGTACGATCATGCCGAGCGGTACGGTCGGTGAACCGGTGCGGCCGCTGGCGGGCGTCAAGGTGGTGGACCTCACCTGGTTCATGGCCGGGCCGGCCACCACCCGGATGCTGGCGGACTGGGGTGCCACCGTGGTTCGCGTTGAATCAGCCAAACGACCCGATGCCGGCCGGGGTTCCGGGCCGTTCCTGAACGGACGATCCGACCCCGATTCCGGTGGGTATGGTCTGACCCACAACGCCGGGAAACTGGGCCTGGCCCTTGACCTCAGCAAGGCTGAATCCCGCCCGGTGCTGGAGGACCTCATCCGCTGGGCCGACGTGGCAGTGGTCAACTACAGCCCCCGGGCCGCCCGAAAGATGGGCCTGGACTGGGACACGCTTTCCGCCGTCAATCCACAGCTGGTGTTGGTGAGCTCGTGCCTGATGGGACAGAGCGGCCCGTTGGCGGAGTTCTCCGGTTTCGGCAACCTGTCAGCGGCCATCGCCGGGTTCTACGAGATCGGCGGTTGGCCGGACCGGGCGCCGGTGGGTCCATACCTGGCCTACACCGATGTGGTGGCACCCCGCTTTACGTTCAGTGCCATCCTGGCGGCCCTGGAAGAAGGACGACGTACCAAGACCGGACGGTATCTCGATGTGTCCCAGGCCGAATCATCGATGTGGTTGTTGGCTCCGGCGGTTCTCGACTATCAGCTTTCCGGGCAGATACCGGTCCGTATGGGCAACGATGATTTCGATTTCGCGCCCCACGGGGTGTATCCGACCACGCTCGATGAAGGCGAACGGGAGGGTTGGGTAGCCATTGCGGTGACCACCGACGAGCAATGGCGGTCACTCGCCGCGGCCATGGGGCGGCAGGATCTGGCCGAACAGGCGGCGTTCGCGGGGGCCGAGGGTCGTTTGGCCCGACGCCGGGAACTGGACGCCGTGGTCTCGGCGTGGACCTCGGGCAGGACCGCGGCGGCGGTGGAGGAAGCGCTTCAGGCGGCAGGAGTGCCGGCGCACCGGGTGGCGGACAGCGCCGGCTGCTGGGCCGATGCGCAGCTGGCCCATCGGGGGCACTTCCAGCGCGTCAGCCATCCCCACCACGGCGAGGTGCAGGTGCAGGGGCCGCGCTTGCGGTTCTCTCGCAGCGTGTGTTCCACCACCCGGGCCGCGCCACCCATCGGTGAGGACAGCTTCGAGATCTTGACCGAGCTGCTCGGGTACTCGGCGGATCAGGTGGCCGAGCTCGCCGTGGCCGAGGTGCTGTCCTAACCTAACGCGCCGACGGTTCGCCTTCGATCTCGGCGAGGAGGTGGCCCATCCGCTGGCGTTTGGTGGTGAGATAACGGGCGTTGTGGGCAGAGGCCGTGGTGTGCAACGGCACCCGCTCGGCAACCTGTACCCCTGCTGCGGTCAGGCCGGTGGCCTTGGCCGGGTTGTTGGTCAGCAGGCGCACGGTGTGTAGGCCGAGGTCCAACAAGATCGCGGCGCCGGCGCGATAGTCGCGGGCGTCGACCGGCAATCCCAGCTGCTCGTTGGCCTCGACCGTGTCAAAGCCCTGATCCTGCAGGTGGTAGGCCTGGATCTTGGCCGCCAGCCCGATGCCGCGTCCCTCGTGACCCCGTAGGTACACCAGGGCGCCGGTGCCGGCCGCGGCGATGGCGGCCAGGGCCGATTGCAATTGTTCCCCGCAATCGCAGCGGCCCGAGCCGAACACGTCACCGGTCAGGCATTCCGAATGCAGTCGCACCAGTGGAGGATGAGCGCTGCGGTTCGCGGGCGCAGCGGACGCTGGCTGGTCGATGCCCGCCGGTTCGAGTACCAGCGCCAGATGTTCCTGGCCATCACATACCGAGCGGTATGCAACGCAACGGAAGTCGGCCCAGCGGGTGGGCAGCGTGGTGGTCGCCACCCGGATGACGGTGGAGGTCGGAACACCTTCGTTCATCGTGGCGCACCTTCGTGGCCTCGGTGGGAGGTCGCGGCCGGCTCGATCACGATCCGGAGGTCCTCGCCCAGTTGCTGCACCGACACGATCCGGCCCCGCCACAGCGACGCCATGTCTGACGCCGGGCCCCCGTCGAACAGCCCTCGGGCCCCCCCACCGCCGAACAACGCCGGGGCCAGGTACAGCACATAACGTTGCACCAGGCCCCCACGGTGGAACGTACCGGCCACCCGGGACCCGCCCTCCACCATCAGCTGCAGCACGCCGCGCCGACCCAGCTCATCGAGCGCGTCGCCCAGCGGACCGCGCAGCTCGAGGCAAGGGTGCACCTTGGCGCCTGCCGGTGCGGCGCCCAACACCACCCGTAACGGCTGGCGGACCGCTGGCACCAACCGTACCGTGAGGGATGGGTCGTCGGCCCGTACCGTGCCCGCGCCCACCAGCACCGCGTCGGATTCGGCTCGCAGCGCATGGGCGTCGGCGCGGGCCTCCACCCCGGTTATCCATTGCGAGGATCCGTCCGACGCGGCGGTGCCCCCATCGAGGGTGGCGGCCAGCTTCAGCACCACATAGGGGCGACCGGTGCGTCGATGGTGCAGGTACGGGGCCAACTGCGCCTCGACCGCCGCTCGGGCGTCCTCGTCGCGCTCCACATCGATCCCGCCGGCGCGAAGGGCCGCCTCGCCGCGGCCGGCGACCTGTGGGTCCGGGTCGCCCACGGCGTAGATCACCCGGCCGATACCCGCGGCCAGCAAGGCGTCGGTGCAGGGCGGTGTGCGACCGAGGTGGGCGCACGGCTCCAAGGTCACGACCATGGTGGCCCGTTCGACCGTCGCCCCCGCGGCGCGGGCCGCGTGCAGGGCCACGATCTCCGCGTGGCGGCCGCCGGGGGGTTCGGTGGCTCCTCTCCAGCGCCGACCGTCGAGCGTGATCAGCGTGGCGCCGACCCACGGGTTGGGCGACGTGGACGAACGCACCCCCCAGGCGGCCTCGATGGCCTCGGTCATGGCCCCGGCCGTGTCCCCGGTGGCGTGCTGTTGGTGCGCATGGTCGGCCTGCACGGTTCGACGGTTCCCCCTCTGCCGGGCGATCCACCCGCCAGCACCCAGTTGCGTGACGAAACCTTAGGGCAGGGCTCGCCGGTGTGCACGCCGCCGGAGCTCGGCTGAGGGTGGGACAGGCCTTGGGGGCCTCTCGCGGCAGCGGCGGTAAGTGGCGGATCAGCGGGATCATCTGGCCCGGCAGCCAGGACGGGTGCGCCAACGGTGCCGCACCGCCGTGACAGGCCGGGTCGCGTGCCGAGCGGATACCGTCGCGCCCCATGACCACCAGCGCCGAGATCTCCGCCTCCGTCGGCACCGACAGCGTGCTCACCTCATTCAACCGCGTTGTCGCCGCCCACCCCGACACGGTGGCGCTGCGACGGGTGCTCGACGATGACCAAGAGCACACCCTCACCTTCGCCAAGCTGGCGGACCAGGTGGCCCGGGTGGCGGGTGGTTTGGCCGCTCTGGGCGTGACCCATGGGGACCGGGTGGTGCTGATGATGGGCAACCGGCCCGAGTTCCACGTGGCGGACCTGGCGGTGCTGGCCGTGGGTGCCACCCCGGTCTCGATCTACAACTCGTCCTCCACCGAACAGGTGCGCTACCTGGCCGGGCACTGCCGGGCGGTGGCGGCCATCGTGGAGAACGACACCTACCTGGGGCGGTTTCAGGCGGTGCAGACCGAGTTGCCGTCGCTGCGCACCATCATCGGCATTGACACCACCAGCGACGCCGTCACCCCGTGGGCCACCGTCGCCGCCACCGCCCCAGTTGACCTGGTTGCCGCCGCCGCGCTGGCCGAACCCGATGATCTGGCCACGGTGATCTACACCTCGGGCACCACCGGGGACCCCAAGGGGGTGATGATCACCCATCACAACGTGGCTTGGGTCATCGAATCGCTGCGGGTGGCGTTCTCGGGTCAGTTGGGTCTCACCTCGCTGGCCGGCAAGCGGCACATCTCCTATCTGCCCATGGCCCACATCATGGAACGGCTGTTGGGCCACTACCTGCTGGTGGGCCACGGCCTGGAGGTCACCTGCTGCCCCGATCCCGGCCAGCTGGCCAGCTACACCCGGCGGATCCGCCCCAACATACTGGTCGGTGTGCCCCGGGTGTGGGAGAAGGTCCATGCCGGGGTTCAGGCGGCTTTGGCGGCGGACCCCGAGAAGGCCCAGAAGTTCGCCGAGGGGGTAGCGGCGGCGATCCCGGTGATCGATGCCATGTCCTGGGAGCGGGCCACCGACGAGCAGGTCGAGCTGTGGAAGTTCCTCGACGCAGTGGCCTTCCAACAGGTGCGGGACCTCATCGGCCTGGACCAGGTGGAGGTGGCCATCAGCGGTGCTGCGCCGTGCCCGCAACCGGTGTTGGAGTGGTTCCGGGCCATCGGGGTGCCGTTGGCGGAGGGTTATGGCATGTCCGAAACCACGGCGCTGATGACGTCCACGTTGACCCGGGTCAAGCCCGGCACGGTGGGCCCGCCCCTGCCCGGCATCGAGTTGCGCCTGGCTTCGGACGGTGAGGTGTTGTGCCGCGGCGGCATGGTCACGCCCGGCTATCTCGACAACCCGGCTCAGACCGCAGAGCTCATCGACGCCGAGGGGTGGTTGCACAGCGGCGACATCGGTGAGCTGGACGAGGACGGTTATTTACGCATCGTGGACCGCAAGAAGGAGCTGATCATCACCGCCGGCGGCAAGAACGTGTCCCCCGCCAACCTCGAGGCCGCGCTCAAGGCCATCGGGCTGGTGGGCCAGGCCTGCGTCATCGGCGACGGTCGACCATTCGTGTCAGCGCTGGTGGTGTTGGATCCCGACGCCGCCCGAGCCTGGGCCGCGTCGCACGGTCGGGACGGTTCGGACCTCGAAGCCCTGGCGGCTGACGCTGACGTCATCGCTGAGATCGAAGCCGGTCGTGCGCAGGTCATGGCGGCCTTCAACAACGCCGAGGCGGTCAAGCGGGTCAAGGTGCTGGGCTCGGAATGGCTGCCCGACAGCGAGCTGCTGACCCCCACCTCCAAGCTCAAACGTCGCGGCGTGCAGCGGGCCTTCGCGGCGGAGATCGACGCCATCTACACCAGCTGACACCGACACGAGATGAACGGCGTTGATTGGTTGCGGGCAGAAATCAGTGGGCCTCGACGTTAGGGTGTCGGAGTCGGCACTCGGCCCTGGACTGCACCCGTCCGACACCACACCGCCGCACCGGAAGGACGCAACGATGCTGCACCGCTCGAAGCACCACCTGCCCACCACCCTCCCCGACGGCGAGCCGTACCCCGTGCAACTCGACGACGACGAGATGCGCCAACGGCTCGATCCGCTGTCCTACAACGTGTTGCGCCAGGCCGGTACCGAGGCCCCGTTCTCCGGTGAGTACGAGAACATTGACACCGAGGGGGTGTACCGCTGCAAGGCCTGCGAGGCTGAGCTGTTCCGCAGCGAGCACAAGTTCCACAGCGGCTGCGGTTGGCCCTCCTTCTACGCCCCTACCGAGAACGATGCGGTGGTATTGCTGGTGGACCACGATCTGGGCTATCCCCGCACCGAGGTCCGCTGCCGCAACTGTGGGTCCCATCTCGGTCACGTCTTCCAGGGCGAGGGCTATCCGGTGCCCACCAACGAGCGCTGGTGCATCAACTCGGTTTGTCTGACCCTGGAACCGGTCGAGTCCTGACCCGTCCCGAACACAAGGCGGTGCAGCGCGAGGGCGCCGGGGTCGATTCCTGGCGGGCCTGGCTGGTGGTGGCGGGCACGGTGATGGCCACCAGCACCATGTTCGGCATCGTGTATTCGTTCGGCGCGTTCTTCAGCGCCATGGCTGCTGAGTTCGACGCCAGCCGCGGCGCCACTGCCTTCGTGTTCAGCCTCACCATCTTCTTCCTGTTCGTGCTGGGCGCGGTCAGCGGACGCTTGGCGGACCGTTTCGGGCCCCGACCGTTGGCGTGGGCCGCCGCCTGTTTCATCGGCGGTGGGCTGTGGGCCACGTCGACGGTGGGTTCGATGGAGGTCGGCTACCTCACCTACGGCGTCAGCGTCGGGGTGGGAGTGGCCTGCGCCTACGTGCCGTTGGTGACGTTGGTCAGCGCCTGGTTCGACCAGCAACGCACGGTGGCGCTGGGGGTGGCCTCCGCCGGCATCGGTTTGGGCACGGTCGTGGGCGCGCCGCTGGCCCGGCGGTTAATCGACAGCACTGGATGGCGTGACACCTATCGCATTTTCGCGGTGGTGGCGTTCGTGGCCCTGGTGGTGGCGGGGCTATTGGCGAAACGGGCCCCGCTGGCCGCTGCCGGCGCGGTGGTGACGTTCAAGGATCTGTGGTCCCGGCGGACGTTCCGGCTGATGTACCTGTCCGGGGCGCTGATGGGCCTGTCGTTGTTCGTGCCGTTCGTGTTTCTCATCCGCTACGCCGAGGAGCAGGGCATCGCAGAGTCCAGGGCCGCCACGCTGGTCTCGGTGTTGGGCCTTGGCAGCATGGGCGGTCGGCTGGTGCTGGGCGCGCTCGGGGCCCGGTTGGGCATGTTGCGGTTGTACCAGCTGTGCTTCTTGACCATGTGTGTCAGCTTCGGGATCTGGCTCATCGCCGGCGGGAGCTTTGTGCTGTTGGTGATCTTCGCGCTGACGCTGGGGGTTTCCTACGGCGGGTACGTTGCGTTGTCCCCGGCGGTGGCGGCCCACCTGTTCGGTGTGGTGGGTCTGGGCGGAACGGTGGGGTTGCTCTACACCGGGTCCGGCTTCGGGGCCCTGGTGGGCGCCCCGGCTGCTGGTTGGCTCATCGACCGTACCGACACGTATTGGATCACCGAGGCCATCGCCGGCACCATCGCCCTGGGCAGCTTCGTGCTGCTGGTGATGGCGCTGCGGGTGACGCCGCCGGCAGCGGTCTCCTCGCCGCCCTCAGTGGCAGTAGGACCGTCGGGGGACCTTCACCGGGCCTAGTTGGGCCTAGTTGTGACCTAGTTGGTTCTCGCTCGCATGCAATGGCCGCAAGTTTGGCGACCCCGGCTGTCCGACATCGTCGCGGGCGGCCCGGGTACGCGCTACCGTGCGCCGCCATGGCCGCTGCATCACTGCCCGTCGAGCACCTCTTCACCATGGACATCACCGCCGAGTTGGGGGAGGCGTACCACATCCGTTCCGGTCCGGCCGGGCGTCGCTACATCGCCGCGGTCACCGGCGGCACCTTCAAGGGCCCGAAGTTGTCCGGCACCGTCGCCACGCAGACCGGCGGGGACTGGGTGACCATCAGATCTGACAAGACCATGCGGCTCGACGTGCGGATCGTGCTCAAGACCGACGACGACGCCATCATCTACATGTACTACGGCGGGATCGGCTCCAACGGGCAGCTCCGTACTGCTCCGTATTTCGAGACCGACGCCGAGCAGTACAGCTGGTTGAACAACGTGCAGGGCGTGGGCATCGGCAGCATCGGTCCCAACGGCCCGACCTATGAGATCTACGCGCTGAGCTGATACCCCGGCCACCGTTCACGCGCTCGCTACGATGCCAGGCCATGAGCGAACCGGTTTTCTCCCACGACGATTCGATTGAGATCTCCGCCGCGCCAGAGGCGGTGTACGCCCTGGTGTCCAACATGGCCCGTTACGGCGAATGGTCCCCGCAGAACCTGGGCGGCGAATGGCTGGACGGCGGCAGCGGCAACGTTGGCGACTGGTTCGAGGGCCGCAACAAGGCCGGCAAGATGGAATGGACTGCCAAGGCCGAGATCACCGAGGCCACCCCGGGCCGGGAGTTCGGCTTCTGGACCATGGGCAAAGAAGCCAACATCGTTCACTGGCGCTACAGCCTGGAGCCCGCTGGCAACGGCACAAAGTTAAACGAGCATTACCGCCTGTACAACCCGCCCGAGGCAATCGCTAAGGGTGGAGAGGCGGCCGTGCAGGGTTGGTGCGAGGGTGTCAAGGCCAACATCACCACCATGCTCGGGAACATCAAGGCCAGCGCCGAGGGCTGAGCGCGTCGGTGTTCGCCGGCGGTTGGCGGACCAGTCTCAGCGGAGGTGGGGCAGAACCTCGGTGGCGATGCGTTCCAGGTTGGTGGCCATGATCTCGGGGTGGATGCCGATCGGCAGGCCGGCGGTGGCGATGTCGGTCACGCCGAAGGTGTCGATGAAGCGCCCCAACTCGGTGATGCACTGATCGGGCGGGCCCACGATCCAGGTCTGGGGGATGGGCCCGGCGTCGCGCTTGCCGAAGGTGTAGGTATCGGGGGTTTCCTCGAAAAACCGTTCATAGACGGACATCTTGTAGCGCTCGGCGTCACGGATGGGCGGCCAGTCACGCTCGGGGCTGTCGGTGACCAACACCGATCGGGCCACCCCGACGCGGAACTGTCCCGGGTCACGACCGGTTGCCTCCAGCTCCGCCCGCCACGGATCGAGGACCTCGGTGCGGTTGCCCTGAGGCAGCAGGTGGGTGCCGAAGCGGGCGGCGCGGCGGGCCCCCGGTTCCTTCATGGCGGCGATCCACAGCGGCGGGCCACCGGCCTGGTGGGGTTTGGGGTACACGTCGATGTCGTTGATCTGATAGCGCTTGCCCTGGTGGCGCACCGGCTGATCGCTCCAGGCCTGGCGCAGGATCTCGATGCCCTCGTCCATCAGCGACACCCGGTGGGAGACCTTGTGCCCGTAGGCCTCGAATTCCCTGGGGACGTAGCCCATGCCAATGCCCAGCTCCATGCGGCCCCGGCTGAGTTGGTCCAACACCGCCATCTCCTCGGCCAGGCGGATGGGGTGATAGAGCGGCAGCAGGGCCACGTCGTTGGAGATGCGGATGTTCTGCGTCACCGCCGCCACCGCGCCGGCCAGCGGTTGGAACGCGGGGAGGTAGCCATCCTCCACGAAGTGATGCTCGGTGAACCACACGAAGTCGAAGCCCAACCGGTCACACAGTGACGCCTGGTCGACAACGGCCCGGTAGACGTCGGCCATGGTCTGGTCCCCACCGGGCCGGATGCGGCAGTCGTACATGGTCCCGAAACGCAGAGGCAGACTGGGAGGTGTCACGGCCCGGCACGTTACCCTCACCCCCGACCATACCCCCCAGCATGCATACGTTCCAGCAGGCATACTGACTGGCATGGATGCCATAGGGTACGGTGGCCGACCGTAGGGTCGAATCGACGTGGATTCGGCCCTACGGGGTTCTGGGACACCCTCCGTACAGGCCTGACCACGGAACGTCAATCAGAGGCGGGTAACGGCGGCGGCGGCGATCTCGAAGATGCGGCGGCGGACACCCATGTCGAGGTTCCAACCGCGATGGTCCCAGGCCGAGGTCGACAGATCGTCGCCGCAGTACAACAGCTGCCCGATGGTCGCCCCCCGGAACGCCGCCACCGCGAACAGCGCCGACGCCTCCATGTCCACGGTCAGACAACCCTCGGCCCGGCGCTGGGCCACCTTCGACGCCGTCTCCCGGAAGATGCCGTCGGTGGTCCACGTGCGACCCCGCTCGAACGGCACCCCTCGCTCGATCAACTCGGCCCCCAACGCAAGAATCGCCTCCGGTGACGCGGCCACCGTTCGACCGTGCTCGGCCGGAAGGTAGTGGTAGCTGGTCCCCTCGTCGCGCAAGGCGTCCGTCACCAGCACGGGGTGGCCCATGTCGAATCCGGCGGCCACAGTGCCGGCCCCACCGCAGACCATCACCTTGGTGCAACCCATGTGGATCAACACGTCGAGGTTGGCGGCGGCCAGCGGTGCGGTGCAGCCGGGATGGCACACCGTGAGCGGCTGGCCCTGCCATTCAATGGCCCAAACCCCGTGGCGGCCGTGCTCCCACTTGAGCTGGTAGTCGGGCGGACGATCACCGACCACGTCGCGCACCACCTCGTCGAAGAAGCAGATCACCACCCGCTCGGTCAGTTTCGCCCGACCCTCATGACGGCGGGGGTCAACCATTCCGATGGGGTCGGGATCGAAGTCCAACAGTGGCGACGGCGCGCTGTCGTTGCCCGCAGACACGGCCTCAGCCCTTCGACGGCAACCGCACCAGGGCCACACCGGTGGCGGACAGCTCACCGTCTTGGTTGCGGGCTTCCTGGGTGAGCTCCACCAACGTCTCGCCGTTGGCTGCGTTGGTCCCGGTCTCCTGACGAATCCCGCTGACCTGGCCGCGGATGACGATCCAGTCTCCGACGGGGTTGTGCCGGCGGATCTGGCTGCGGTGTTCCACCAGGAATCCGGCGTCACCCATCCAGTTGGTCACGTGATGGGTCAACCAACTGCAGCGCTCGGGTCCGTAGTCATACGCCGCCGGGGTACCGACATCGGTGGCCAGGTCATCCTCCCAATGGACCCGCTCGGGCACGTCGGGGATGCCGAACTTGTTGGCGATGCCCAACCCGGGGTGTTTCTCCAGTTGCTGCCACGCCAGCTTGTTGGCTCGGATGTACAGCCCGCCCCAGCCCTGGGCGTAACCGATGTACCCGGTGACCGTCATCGGTCCCTTGGCCATCGGCGACAACTCCTGGCCGATGGTGACGTCCTCGAGGTAGCGGGGCTCGGCGCCGCGGACCTCCTCGTCACGGTAGAGCGACCAGATTTTCTCGAGAGCGGCCTCGTTGTAAGCCATCTGTGGGCGGGCCTTGGCGGTGTCGTACTTGGTGCCCAGCTCCCGGGCGGTATCCCGTTCGGTGCGGAAACACCAGCTGTCACCATCCGCGATCAGCTCGTCGCGCTGATTGCGGAACTCGGCGTGGTAGATCTGCTGCACCGAACGCCCCGCGAACCGGGTCTGGTGCTCGATGAGCTCCTTCAGGTGTGCGGTGACCGTGACCTCATCGCCCCGACGGAACCAGTCGTGCCAGCGCAGATCGGCCCCGGCCCACATGGCGTGGATGCCGGGCAACCCTCCCACGTAGCCCGACAGCACCCGGTTGAGCGCGAAGATGAACGACGGCGGGGCAACGATGGCGCCATGGGGGCCGGCGGCGGCGTAGGACGGGTCGCACCACAGCGGGTTGTCGTCACCGATGCCGTGGGCATAGTGACGGATGTTGTCCCGGGTCACCTCGTAACACCATGGCTCCACGGTGTCGGTGATGGGCACCCCGATGAGCCGGCGCAACGACCCCAGGGCGTCATCGGAGATGGTGGCGTAGCGACGAGTGTCCTCGAGCGGGTCCATGGTCGCTCACCGTAGTGAACCGTGGCCGTGGCCGTGGCCGCTGTCGATCCGGTACCGCTACGCTGCCGGCCCATGGCTGCTCCCCCGCCCTTGGTCGTGTTGGTCCACGGTGCCTTTCACGGCGCCTGGTGCTGGGCCGGGTTGCAGGCGGAACTGGACCAGCTGGCCGTGCCGAGCCTGGCGGTGGACCTGAAGCAGCCCAGCACCCGGGCCCTGTGGCAGAGCGTGCCGAGCACCTACATCCGCTGCCTCGATGACCAGGCGGTGCCCATCGCCGCCCAGGATCAATTGGCGGCCCGCTGCGGCACCACCCTCACCATCGACGCCGACCACTCACCGTTCCTGGGTTGCCCGGCCGAACTGGCTGTGCTGTTGGCCGGCGTGGTCCGTACCGTTTGAGCAGCGGTTCGACCCCGACCCCGACCCCGACCCCGACCGAACCGACCCGGGCCGCGTGGCTGGGTTTGATCGCGGCCTCCGCCGCGGCGTCGGTGGTGGCCATCAACCAGGCCGGCGCCAACCTGGCCTTCCCGGAACTGGAACGGCAATGGCCCGACGCTTCCCGGGCAGTGCTGTCCTGGACCATCAGCGCTTACAGCATCGGGCTGGCTTCGTTCCTGTTGGTGGGCGGACGCCTGGCGGACCGGTTGGGCCGACGCAGGGTGCTGCTCGGCGGGTGCGCCGGGTTCCTGCTGGCGTCGCTGGCATCCGCGGCCGCGCCCACCGTGGAGGTGTTGATCGCCACCCGGTTCCTGGCGTCGGCAGCCGCGGCGTTCACGCTGCCGGCGTCGTTGTCGGTCGCACTGCCGATGTTTCCGGTGGGATACCGGGGGCGGGTGGTGGCCACCTGGGCGTCGGCCAACGCGGTGGGTGCCGCCACCGGACCCACCCTGTCGGCATTGGCCATCGAGGCATGGTCCTGGCGGGCGGTGTTCCTGTTGGGCACCCCGGTGTTGGCGGTGATCATGGTGGCCGGGCCGCGACTGTTGCCCGAGAGTCGGGAGGAACGGCGGGGCGGGCGGCTGGACTTTCTGGGTGTGGCGGTGGGTACCGCCACCGTGGCCGCGCTGGTGTTCGCCATCAGCCAGGGATCAGCGTTGGGCCTGGACCATCCGGCGGTGCTGGCCGGTTTCGTGGTGGCGGCGGTGGGAGCGCCGGTGCTGTGGTGGCGCTGCCGGACCCATCCCGAACCGCTGCTCAACCCCGAGGTCCTGCGGCTGCGAACCGTCTGGTCGGCAAACCTGGCCAACCTGTTCCTCTCCGCCGCGGGCATGCCCATCTGGCTGGTATGGCCGCTGTTCGTGACCCGGGTCTGGGGCTACAGCCCGCTGCAAACCGGCCTGGCCATCTCCGCCGGGCCGGCCAACAACTTCATCTGGGCCACCCTCGCCGGCCGGCTCAACGACCGCTACGGGCCGCGGGTGCTCATCTCCGCCGGCAGCCTGTTGCCCCTGGCTGGTACGGCCTGGTTCGTGACCCGCCTCGGTCCCGAACCGAACTACGTGCGTGCGTTGCTGCCGGGAATCCTGCTGTTTTCCGCCGGGTTCGGGCTGACGTTCGCCCCGCTGAACACTGCTGCCCTCGTCGGCGTACCCGACGGTACGTTGGGGCAGGCCAACGCGGCGTTCAACACCGCCCGGCATCTGGCGGCGGCGTTGGGGACGGCGGCGGTGGTGGCCATCTTGGGCACCGGGGCCAGCCTGGCGGCCTTCGACCGGGCGTTCCTGCTGCTGGGGGCCAACGTCCTGGTGGGCACCAGCGTGATCTGGCTGGTCTATCCCCACCGGGCCGCCGCCACCGTCCGCGCCGGCGCGATGCCGCCGGTCAAGACCGTGGCCAGCCGGCGATGAACAGCGCGGTGGTCGATTCCCCCCGGGCGTGGGGCGTGGCCCTGGGCGCGGCGTTGGCCAACGGGATCGGCTTCGGCACGGTGTACTCCTTCGGCGCGTTTTTCGATGCCATGGCCTCCGAGTTCAACGCCGGACGTGGCGCCACCGCCCTGGTCTTCTCCCTGACCCTGCTGGGCTTCTTCGGTTTCGGGGCCATCTCGGGGGCGATGGCGGACCGCTTCGGCCCCCGGGCGATGCTGGGCGTGGGGGCGGTGCTGTTCTGCGGCGGGCTGGTGGCCACCTCCCAGGCCCACAGCCTGACCGTCGGCTATGTCACCTACGGCATCGGCGTGGGCATCGGCGCCGGCTGCTGGATCACCCCCATGCTGGCCACTGTCGGCGCCTGGTTCGATGTCCGTCGGCCCCACGCCCTGGGCCTCACCGCCGCCGGCAGCGGGCTGGGCACACTCATCCTGTCCCCTTCGACCGCCCGGCTGATCGACACCCACGGTTGGCGCCGGGCCGATCTGGTGCTGGCCGGCCTGGGGGCGGTGGGCCTGAGCGTGGCCATGTTCGCGGTGAAGCGCAGCCCCGTGCCGCCACCGGCGCGGGCCGGCGCCCACCTACGCGCCGTGAGTCGCACCCGGCCGTTCCGGTTGCTGTTCATCTCCTCGATGTTCATGTCGGCGGCGTTGTACGTGCCGTTCACCTTCCTGGTGTCTTTCGCCAAGGCCGATGGTGTGGCGCCCGCCCGAGCGGCGCTGCTCATCGGGCTGATTGGGGCGTCGTCGATCGTTGGGCGGTTGGGGTTGATGGCCCTGTCGGGCCGGCTGGGTTCGTTGCGGCTCTACCAGTTGTGCCTGTCGGTCCAGGTGATGGCGTATGTGGTGTGGCTGTTGGCCGGGGGCGGTTACCCCGCGCTGGTGGGCTTTGCCGTGCTACTGGGTGTGGCCTACGGCGGTTTCGTGGCGCTGGGGCCGGAGGTGCTGATCAAGATCTTCGGGGCCACCGGGCTGGGCGCGGTGCTGGGCCTGGTGTACCTGGGCTCCGGCATCGGCGGGTTCCTGGGCCCGCTGCTGTCCGGCGCCGTTGCCGACGCCACGGACACCCACGCCTGGCCCATCGCCCTGGCGGTGGCGTTCGCCGCGATGTCCACGGCGGTGACCATGAAAGTGCGCGACGGTTCGGCGCTACCGGGGGCACCACACCAGAATGAGCGCGGCCTCGGCGATGATTGACTGATTCGAAGCTGACGACGCTTCGTGGGGCCTGCCAGGGAGCGGAACCCAGAGTTGAAGCGACCCTCCGCGGTGCCAGCAGGATGACCTTCCCCGCTCCCCCAACGCCCGCCCAGCGGTAGGGTGGGGCCGGCGCGCCGGGGGGCGCAGGTTTCTCGAAGGGATGACATGAAGCAGCTCTGGTTCCACCTCATGCCCTACACCGACTTGCCCGATGACTTTCCGGACCGCTACCCCAGCGTGTGGGTGGACATCGAGAAGGGCCTGTTCGACCCGGTCAAGGCGCACGCCATGTATAACGACTTCCTCGACGAGGCCGAGTACGCCACCGAGTTGGGCTTCGACGGGGTCTGCTTCAACGAGCATCATGCCAATGGGTATGGGTTGATGCCGTCACCCAACATCATCGGGGCCATGGTCGCCCGCCGCACCCGTGACGCAGCCATCGTCATCATGGGGGCCTCGTTGGCGCTCTACAACCCGCCCATCCGGGTGGCGGAAGAGTTCGCCATGTTGGATCTGGTCTCCGGTGGTCGGCTCATTGCCGGTATGCCCGTTGGCTCGCCCATGGACACCGCGTATTGCTACAGCACCAACCCCTCCAAGCTGCGTGAGATGTATCACGAGGCCCACGACATCATTATCAAGGCCTGGACCGCCGACAAGCCCTTTGATTGGAACGGCCGCCACTACAAGTTGGCCAACGTCAATGTGTGGCAGAAGCCCATCCAGGACCCCCACCCGGTGATCTGGATACCTGGCGGTTCATCGGTGGAAACCTGGGCCTGGTGCGCCGAGAAGGACTACCTGTACTCGTATCTGAGCTACTTCGGGTATAAGGCGGCCCGGGCCACCATGAAGGGTTACTGGAACCGCATGGGCGAGCTGGGCAAGGACCCCAACCCCTTCCGGGCCGGCTTCCTGCAGTTTGTCGGTGTGGCTGACAGCCGTGAACAGGCCATGGAGATGTACCGGGAGCCGGCGGAGTATTTTTACAACACCTGTTTGCACCTCGATGCCCGTTGGGCGGTGGCCCCCGGTTACCAGTCTGAGATGAACACCCGCTTGCGCACCACCTCGATGGTGGAACGGGCCGCCAAGGAAGCCGCTGACCGGCAGGCCGCGGCCAAAGCGGCCAAGAAGGCATCGGATTCCGCGGCTATGGCGTCTTCGTCACGTCAGACCATGGAACAAATCGTAGACGCCGGGTACGTGATCGTCGGCTCGCCCGATGAGGTGGCGGAGCAGATCCGACATCTGTGCGTGGATCTCAACGTCGGGAACCTCATGATGTTGCTCCAGTTCGGCAACATGCCCAAGGACCTGACCTATTACAACACTGAACGGTATGCCAAGGAGGTGGCGCCGCAGCTGTCGGGCTTGTTCGAGGATCAGTGGGAGAACCGCTGGTGGCCCAAGGCGCTGTCCGCCACCGCACGCCAGCTGCCGCGGGTGCCGGGCCAGTGAGCGCCGCCACCGATACCGCCAGCTCCACCGATACCGCCGTCCTCGAACCAGGGCTGGTCACCCCTACCCCGCCGGCTCTGCTGGCCGAGATCGCCCCCGGGGTCAGCGAGACCCTGGTGGAACACGACGGCCACGTGGCCCGGGTGTGGACCAAGGGCAGCGGACCCATGGTGGGGGTGCTGGCCGGTCCGCTGGGCGTGCCCCGCTGGAACGACTATCTGGAACAACTCTCGGCCCACTTCACGGTGGTGGTGCCGTCCCTGCCGGGCTTCCCCGGTGGCGGCATGAGCTACGAACGGCTGGATTCGGTGGCGGACTGGGTGATCACCACCCTGGATCTGCTCGAAGCCGCCGGTCTGGACGGCGCCGACCTCATCGGCCATTCCATCGGCGGGGCGTTGCTGGCCGAGGTGGCCGCGTTCTCCCGGGCTTCAGTGGCCCGAATGGTTCTCGTAGCCCCCTATGGGTTGTATGACGAGGCGGCCCCGCCAGCCAACTTGTGGGCCATGCGCTCGGCCCAGGCGAACCCGGCCATGAGCACCGAACCAAACCGTATCGTGGAGCAGATCGCCACTCCGGAACACGGTGATCTGGTGGAGTGGCCCATCGAGATGCAACGGGCCATCGTCTCCGGCGCCCGGCTGTTTTGGCCCCTGTGCGATCTGGGGCTGGCCAAGCGGTTGCATCGCATCACCACGCCCACCACGTTGATCTGGGGGACCGCGGACGCCGCGTTGGCCCCGAGCTACGCCCAACGGTTCGCGGACGGCATGGGTGCGGCCACCACCCGCGTCGAGCTGATCGAGGGAGCCGGGCATCTGGTTGATCTCGACGCCCCTGAGGCTCTGGTCGCCGCCATCCGTTCACGCCTCAGCTGATACTCACCCATACCGGAAGGGATGTCCACCATGCAGGTTCGGATCGTCAACCCGACCGCTCCCGAGGCCGAGCTCATCGAGGGCAGCGGTGGCCTGGCCCGATTGCGGGGCTCCAAGGTGGGGGTGCTGGAGAACGGCAAGCAGCACGCCGAGCTGATCCTCACCACCATCGCCGAGCTGCTTGGCCCCGACCACGGCGTGGAGTTGGTCACGGTGGCCCACAAGAAGGTGGCCGCGGCGGCCGATCCGGAGGTGATCGACCTGCTGGCCGAACAAGCCGACTGGGTGTTGGTCGGCTCGGCCGATTGAGGCAGCTGCACGGCGTGGTGTATCCATGCCTCCGTGGAACTGGAAAAGCGTGGCATCCCCACCATTACCGTGGGCACCGACGCCTTCGAGCGGCTGGCGGCGCTGCAATCAAAGGCCATGGGCCACCCCGACCTGCCAGTGATCATCGTGGAACATCCCCTCGGCGGGATCGAGGAAGACGAGGTCCGGGCCAAGGCCACCGTCGCCGCGCGGGCCATCATCGACCGACTGGCACCCCGACTGTGAGCGAGCACCCAAACGAGGATCTGCTGCTCGACGATTCGCTGGAGTCCTTGCACGAGTACTTCGAGGTGCGGGGCTGGAGCGACGGGTTGCCGTTCATCCCACCCAGCCGGGAACGTGTCAATCGGATGATCGCCCACCTCGGCCGTGACCCCGATGAGGTGGTGTGTCGCCTCGCCCCCCGCAACGGGAAGGCCACGATTGAACGCATTGCCGCCAACGCCGTGATGGCTGGTTGCCGTGCCGAGGACATGCCCATCGTGGTGACGGCCATCGAGGCGGTGGCAGCACCGGAGTTCAACCTCAACGCCATGCAGTCCACCACCCACCCCACCGCCATCATGATCCTGGTCAACGGTCCGGTGGCGGACAAACTGTCCATTGCCAGCGGTCCCGGCTGTTTCGGCCCCGGCTGGCGACCCAACCTGACCATTGGACGGGCGTTGCGGCTGTCGCTGTTCAACATCGGCGGCGGTTTCCCCGGTGACGGTGACCGGGCGACGCAGGGCAACCCGGCCAAGATCGCCTTTTGCGTGGCCGAGAACGCGGCTGAGAGTCCATGGGCGCCCTATCACGTGGAGCATGGCTTCGCGGCCACTGATTCGGTGGTCAGCGTGTTGGCTTGCGAGGGTCCCCACAACATCCAGGATCACTACAGCATCAGCGGCCTGGGGGTGCTCACCACCGTGGCCGGTGCGCTTTGCCAAGCGGGTAGCAACAACATCCTGTCCAACTCGGGCTTCCCGGTGGTGGCGTTCGGGCCCGAGCACGCCCATCAAGTTGCGGTATCGGGTTACTCCAAAGCCGACGTGAAGCAATTCCTGTGGGAACACGCCCGTTTCCCTATCGCCCGGCTGTCCGCAGAATGGGATGCCGACGGCCGTTACAGCGACCGGGCCGAAGCCATCACCGGACAGCGGCTCGAGGCCCCCGTCACCACCAAAGCGGAGAATCTCCAAGTGATCGTGGTGGGTGGGCCGGGAAAGCACTCGTGTTGGATGCCCACCTTCGGCGGGGACACCCGTCCGGTCATGCGTCTGCTCGAGCGCTGAGAGACCGGTGTCCGATCGTGATGACGGTGCTTTTCCCGGTGCCGGTGGTGTTCACAGTGACCCGGTGCTCGCCACGCTGAAAGGGCTTGATGCGTTGACGCCCTTCGCCGAGCGCCTGACTGCTGCGGCGGAGGCCATCGAGGAGGGCGGGGCTGTCGTGCTCGGGTCCGATGGTTGGGTGCAGGTGGCGTTGGAGGCGGCGGGTCTCGGTGATGGGCTCCCGTTGGTGATGCCCGATGACCGGACCATCACCGCCATGCTGGGGGGCCGAAACGCGTTGGGACCGGCGCTGCAACACCCGCTGCCGGTGGCCTTCGCCGTGCCCACCTGGTGGGACCTGGCCGCCACCGCGGTGCTGGCCGGTTGCCGACCTGGGGTGATCGGGTTGTTGGCCGCGGCGCTGGACGCGGCCGCCGACCCGGCGTTCAACCTGCTGGGCGTGCTGGCCACCACCGGCGCCGCTTCTTCGTTCGTGGTGGTTCACGGTCCTCACGTCGATCGAGTCGGGTTGCACGCCGGTTCCGGTGCCTTGGGGTCGGGCTGGCCGGTCAATGCCACGCTCGGTCGTGCAGTGCAACTGGGGTTGCGGAACCTGGGCCTGGCTCGTCCCGGGGAGATCGACATGGCCACCCACGGCCACCCCGGCAAGTTCAGTTGGCTGGTTGCCGAACGCCAGGACGCCAGCCCGTGGGAGCCGTTCTCGCTCAGCCGCGGTGTTGCCGAGGACGTCGACGCGGTCACGGTGGTGGCCGGCGTCGGCAACGTTGAGGTCGTGCTGCCGACCACCACTCCCGAGCAGCTGGTCAAGCGATTGGCCCGCGTCATCTCGGGCATCGGAGCGGTCCAGACGTTGTTGCTGTTGCCACCTGATGGGGCCGTGTTCCTGACCCGGCATGGCTGGGACCGGGCCCGCCTGGTGGTCGGGCTGTCCGACGCCGGTTGCCCGGAGGTGCTGGTGATAGTGACCGGTGGCGCCGGGGTGAAGGCCACCGTGGTACCCGGCTGGGGCGGCGGGTCCCTGGCGGTCACTCGCCCGGTGCCCGCGGACCCGTCGGAACCTGGTGTCGCTAACGGGGCTGAGGAGATGGTGTGAGCGTTGACGTATTGGTGGTCGGCGGGGGTCCGGCTGGAGCGGTGGCGGCGGTGGCCCTGGTCGAAGCGGGCCATGGGGTGGGGCTCATCGATCCGCTCGGTGTCGGCGGTCGACTGCTCAATGTGGAGCACCTCCATGACCGGGAGGGCAATCCGTTGGGCACGCTGGGCTGGGACCGGGCCACGGACTTGGCCGAGCATGTGCTCCGCGCCGGGGTCGAGCTGATCTTCGGGCACGCTGACGCGCTGGCCTTCGACCCCACCGAGAGCATGTGGCGGATCATCGTCGATGGGCAGGAGCATCCGGCCCACGCCGTGCTCATCGCTACCGGCTGCCGACCCGAACCGGTGCCCGGGGACGAGCACGGTGCGCTGCACGGTCACGGCGTCTCCTACTGCGCCGTGTGCGATGCCGGGCTGTTCCGGGGCCAGCGGGTGGCCGTGGTCGGCGGCGGTGACATCGCCATGGCCGAAGCCGCCAGCTTGGCTGCCATCGCTCGGGAGGTCATGGTGCTGGTACCCACGGACCAACCGAGCGCCGCGCCGGCTCGAGTGGCCGCAGTCAGCAGCCTCGGTAACGTCACCGTCCGGGTCCGGGCCCGGGTGTTGGCGGTGGCGGTGACGGCCAACGGGGCCGCCACCCTCGGGGCCACTACCCTGGTGCTCGACCATACCGACACGGATGGTCAGACCGTGACCAGGGTCGAGGTGGGCGGTGTGTTCGGCGCCGATCGGGAGTTGCCCAACAGCGCGCTTGTCACCGGCGTGGCCCGGCTCGACGATGAGGGGTTCGTGATCACGGATGACGCACTGGGCTGTGTCGACCTCACTGGCAGCCCCGACCCCGTCGCCGGTGGCCCCGACCTCAGCGATGTCCGGGGCCTGTTTGCCGCCGGGGATGTGCGGGCGGGCGGTCAGGGCGATCTTCAGGCCGCCGAACAGGACGGGCTACGGGCGGCCGCTTCCATTGACGCCTACCTGCGGGCGCCGAAACACCACCCGGGCTGACGGCACCGGCGGCTGGCGTCGCGTCGTCCGGGCACCGCGTGCGCCGACCGCGCCCCATGCCCCGCGCCCCATGCCCCATGCCCCATGCCCCCGGCGACGGATCGTTAGGATCACGCCCTCATGCGCTGATGTGGACGTGGTCATCGGCGGTTCCAAACGGGGGAGTGGTTCGAATGGCTGACGCAGTACCGGGTGTGGAGATCGTCGCAGAGGGGCTGATGTTTCCCGAGGGCCCCATCGCCATGCCCGATGGCAGCGTGATCCTGGTGGAGATCGCTGGTTCACGGTTGAGTCGGGTCTACCCCGACGGTCGGGTCGAGGTGGTGGCGGAGACCGGCGGCGGTCCCAACGGTGCCGCCTTCGGACCCGACGGACGCATCTACGTGTGCAACAACGGCGGGTTCGACACCGTGGTCCGTGACGGCAAGGTCCGCATCGCCGAAACCCTCAACAACTATGTCGGCGGCTCGGTGCAGGCGGTGAACATCAACACCGGTGCCGTGGAGACACTGTACCGGGAGGTCGATGGGGTGCCGCTCAAGGGCCCCAACGACATCGTGTTCGACCGGACCGGCGGGTTCTGGTTCACCGATCACGGCAAGACCCATGATCGCAGCGTTGATCGCGGTGGCCTGTACTACGCCCAGCCCGACGGTTCCAGCGTGGCAGAGGTGATCTTTCCCATCGAGGGCCCCAACGGCGTGGGCCTCTCACCGGAGGAGGACGCGGTCTACGTGGCGGAGACCCACACCGGTCGGGTGCGGCGGTGGGCGCTGAGCGGGCCCGGTCAGCTCGAGGCGGCCTTCGGCAAGAAGACCCGGGGGGACCTCGTCATCGGTCTGCCCGGTGAACAGTTGCTCGACAGCTTGGCGGTGGATGGCGCCGGCCACGTCTGTGTGGCCACCATCCGCAACGGCGGCGTCACCGATATCGACCCCACGACCGGCACCAGCACCCACGTGCCAACCGGGGACCCGTTGACCACGAACGTCTGTTTCGGCGGGCCCGACATGCGCACCGCCTGGGTGACGGGCTCCAACAGCGGCACCCTGCGCAAGCTGACCTGGCCCCGTCCGGGTCTGAAGCTCAACTTCAATCCGTACTCTTAACTTAACCGAGCAACGCCTGACCATGCGGGCCGAGGTCGACCGCCTCAACCCGTAAGCGTTGCGTGCGTCCGCTCACCCGTAGCCAGTCTCGCGGGGTCTGATCCTGCGGGACGGGCGTGGCGGCGCAGCGGGGGCAATCACACAGCAACACGTAATGCCCGTTGTTGGAGGTGACCTCCTCGGCCCTGCAGCGTTGCTCGCTCATACGTGTCACTCTCGGCCCGTCAGCGTCCCGCCACGAGGTTACCAAGGGCTCACGCCGTCGTCGGAAGGGACCTGCGCCATGACCTGGGTAGTACCGTCCAGCATGTGAGCGCTTCGCCCGACGGCCCCGACACCGGCACCGGGACCGGGACCGGCTCCGAATCCAGCTCCGAGGACGTCCACAAGTGGCGGGCGTTCGTGGCCATCGCCATCTCCTTCGTGGTGATGGTGTTCAGCATGACCATGGTGTTCGTGTCCATGGACGCCATCGCCGAGGACTTCGGGGTCACGCTGCGGGCGGTCAGCTGGGTGGTCATCGTGCAGTCCCTGGTGATCAGTGCCCTGATGCTGCCGATGGGTCGGGTGGCGGACATCGTCGGTCGCCGCAAGGTGCACCTGGTGGGTCTGGTGTTGTTCTTCGTCGGGTCCCTGTTCGTGGCCCTGGCTCCCACCTTCGGGACCATGATCGCTGCCAGGGTGGTGATGGCCGTCGGGAACGCCATGGGCCAGGCGGTGGGCACGGCCATGATCGTGTCGGTGTTCCCGGCCCATGAGCGGGGCAAGGCACTGGGCAGCCAGACCTCGGTGGTGGCCATCGGGGCGGCCATGGGGCCCATCGTAGGGGGGTTCGTGTTGCAGGCATTCCCGTGGGAGACGTTGTTCCTGATGCTGTTGCCCCCGGTGGCGGTGGCCTTCGTCACCGGGTACCTGTACCTCGATGCCAGCGTGGAGGACCCCGGCGGGCGCCACGCTCCCGACACCCGACCCGGGTTCGACTGGGGCGGCGCTGGGCTGTCAGCGGCAGCGATCACCGGGCTGGTGCTGGTGGCCTCCAACCCCATGGCGTTGGGGTGGACGTCGTGGCCCACCGTCGCCGCGGCGGTGGCGGTGGCCGTGTTGCTGGCTGCGTTCATCCGATGGGAGCTGCGTCACCCCGCGCCCATGTTGCAACTGCGGTTGTTCAGCAGCGCCACCTTTTCCCGGGCGGTGACGTCGCGCACGTTGGGTTTCGTGGCGTACACCGCGGTGAGCTTCTTGATGCCGGTGTTCCTGATCAGCGTGCGGGGTCTGCGGGAGGGCGCTACCGGTGGGGTGTTGTTCCTGACCTCGCTGGGCATGGGCCTGGCCGCCAACCAGGCCGGACGCAGCGCTGACCGCCTGGGTGAGCGACCGTTGTTTCTTGCCGGGTTCTCCGTGCACGTGGTGGCCATGGTGGGGTTGGCGTTCGTGGCGACGGACTCCCCGATGTGGGTGGTGATGGTCCTGCTCTTCGCCAGCGGATTGGCGTTGGGCCTGTGGAACGTTCCCAACAGCAGCGCCATCCTGGGTTCTGTGCCGGCACACCATCTGGGCGTGGTTGGCGCCTTCATGAACCTCACCCGCAACCTGGGCAACGTCTTGGGCCAGGCCCTGGCGTCCGCGGTGGTGGTGGGCGTCATGGCCGCTGACGGGTTCGACATCCCGCTGTCGGAGATCGCCGGTGACCCCGGGGCCATGGCGGCGTTCGTGCGCGGCGGCCGCATCGCGTACGTGGCGGTCAGCGCGTTGTCGATGGTGGCGCTGGCGTTGGCCTGGGCCACGCGTCCCGCGGTGGACGCCGGCGCTGAAGCCGTCTCCGTCGATGATGGGCGCCGACGCGTTGGATCTGTCAGCCCCAACCGCTGAGGCGCACGGCGGCGGTGACGGCGGCGGCGATGACCACCACCACCCCCAACGGCAGACGGCGTATGGCCAACAGCCCCGCCACCCCCACGCCGATGGCCCGGGCGTCGAACACCAGATCCTTCTTGATTGTGAACACCTGCACCGCCACCACCGCGGCCACGATGGCCAACGGCATCAACAACAGCAGGCGGGTGGCCCTGGCGCGGCGTCGCAGCAGGCTGCCCAGGGCGAACCCGCCGATCATGCGCAGCGCGAACACGCCGATGAGAAACAAGGCGACGCCGATGACGCTCATGGCGATGTCTCCTCGGCGGGGCTGGTGGTGCTCCGTCCCCAGCCGGTGGCGGGAGCGGCCAGCGCCACGACGGAAGCCAGGGCGGCGATCAGCACCGGTAGGCCCGCGGGGAGCACAGGGGTCAGTGCCAGCGCCGCGGTCGCTCCCAGCACCACTGCCAGCGCGCTGTCCCGCCGGCGCAGTCCGCTGACCACTGCTCCCACGAAGGACGCCGGGAAGACCGCGTCCAGCCCGATGCGGCGGGTGTCGCCGACCACATCGCCCAACAACAGACCGATTCCAGAGCCGAGGATCCAACCCGCGGTGGGGGCCAGACACAGTTGCCAGAACGCTCGACGGGCGGCCCGTTCCCCCAAGGGTTGTCGTTCAATGGCTGCGGCTACCGCGATCTCGGAGGTGAAATGGGCCATGGCGATGCGCTCCCACAGCGGTGCCTTCCACCGACCGATGGTGCTCATGGCCAACAGTCCGAAACGCGAGCTCACCAGCAGCGCCGCCGCCAGGGCTGCGCTGAGACCACCGCCGGAAGCGATCACGGAGGCGTAGGCCACCTCCCCGGTGCCGGAGAAGGCCAGGGTGCAGGCGGCCATCACCACCCAGCCCGAGGTCCCGACCCCGGTCATGATCGAGGTCACTGCCACCCCGATGGCGGCGGAGGCGAACAGCAACGCCCCCAGATCCAACCACCCCACGGCGGCGGCCTGCTCGGCGCGGGTGTTGGGAGGCCTTGAGGCTTCGGTGGCGATGTCGTGGTCCCTTGATGCAGTCCGTTCCCGGGGTCGCACCGTAGCGTGGGGGCATGGCGCATCGGCACCGCCCGGAGGTGGCAACGTGGATCGGGGGAGCTTCGCATGGCGGGCCGGTGTGGTGGACCATGCTTACCTGAGAGCCGTCGCGGCCGTCGTTGCTGATGCTGCGGACCGGCAGCTGCACAGTGTGCGGGTGTCCGTCGCCGATCAGCACGGGCTGCTGCGATCTCTACACCACAGACGCCAAGCCGCTGCCGCTCAGCACCCGGGGTCTATGCCGCGACGCAAGTGCGGCGTTGGCCGAGGCAGGGTGTGGGCTGCGGGTCGGCTTGGAGTTGGAGCTGCACCTTTTCGATGCCGACACCATGACCCCCATCCATCCCGGGTGGGAGCTGCTCGGGACAATCGCCTCGATCGGGTGCAGGCGCGGTTGGAGCCGCTGCGGGTGATGCTGGAGCCGCTAGGCGTGCCGTTGCGGTCCATGGAGATCGAGCTCGGGCCCGGCCAGATCGAGCTGACGTTCGCTCCCACGTCGGCCTTGCGCCTCGCTGATGAGGCTGTGGTGGTCCGTGCCGCTCTCAAACAGGTGGCGCGCCGCAACGGCATGATTGCCACCTTCATGTCCCGTCCGCCCGGTCCTGACAGCTTTCCCAGCGGTTGGCACCTCCATCAGTCCCTCCTCGATGTGAGCGAGAGAAACATGCTTTGTGGTATGTCGGACGGGCCGGCCGGAGCGTTGTCGGCCACCGGGCGACATTGGATCGCCGGGTTGCGCAGTGGCATGGAGCTCCCGCCGCTCACTGCGTCGCCCTATCGCGCTGACGCCGGGCCGTTGCTGCCCCGGACGCTGGGCGAAGCGATCGAGCGTTTCGGCGCCAGCACGTTGTACCGCTCGGTATGGGGGGACGAGGTGGTGGAGTACCTCACCAGGCTCAAGTCAAGCGAGTGGAACCGGTTCCTGGCTGCGGTGACGGATTGGGAACAGCGTGAGTATTTCGAGCTTTTCTGATGAGCGGACCGTTGGACGAAGCGGCTGATCGCGGGTGGCACTTGTTGGGTTCCGACGGCCAGGCCTACCGCAGCAAGATCCCGGGTCGCTACGGGGGGCATCGGCGTTCGCGCATCTACGGCCGGCTCGACTGTCCCAGCGCGTTGCGGGCGTTGGCGCGCGGTGGTTACGTCGCCCATCGGGTGTTCTTTCTCGATGACGCCGAGGCGGTGGCGGCGGGCTATCGACCTTGCGCCGTGTGCCTGCCGCAGGAGTACCGGCGCTGGAAGCTGGGTCTGGGCTGATGAGCGATCTGGCGGTGGCGGCGACGGTGCGTCTGGGAACATTCCAGCTACGGGCTGACCTCGTTGTCCGCGAGGGGGAGACGGTGGGGCTCGTCGGGGACATCGGATCTGGAAAATCAACAGTGTTGGCGTTGGTCGCCGGGCAGCTAAGGGCGGCGGCGGGAACGGTGACCGGGCCGGAGAGCGTCTGGGATGACCCCGCTCGGGGGATATGGGTGCCAACCGAAGAACGGCAGTTGTCCTACCTGCCGGCCCGGCCGTCACTGATCGACAACGTGGCGGTCATCGACCAAGTCATGGCGGCTGCCTACCGGGGCGACGGCTCGTCCGGGCGAAACGGTGCCGCCCGGGCGTTGCGCGAGCGATGCCTCATTGTGCTGAAGGAGCTGGGCCTGCCGGCATCGGTGGCGGAGCGCGACGGCTGGACGCTGTCCGGTGGTGAGACGCAGCGGGCTTTGCTGGCCCGGGCGTTCATCGCCGGTTCACCGGTAGTGGTCCTCGACGATCCGTTCCGGGCCCTCGACACCCGCAGCGGGTTGACGGTGCGACGGTGGCTGGCCGAGCGGCTGGGCACCGGCGGACAACGGGTCCTCCTGAGCTGCGCCGACCCCGCCGACACCCTGCATCTGGCCGACCGGACCATTGCTCCCGGCCGCCAGTAGGGTCGAATCCACGTCGATTCGACCCTACTGGCGCCCGGACCTGTTTCGGTAAGTCGGCTCTCGGATGGCGTTGGATGGGCCACGCTGCGCAGGCCGGTGCTCGACGATCCCACCGAAGGACCATACCGAGTAGTACGGGACGCAACGAGTTTCAACACGCCCGCGCCATCCCCGTCCGTCGTCATGCCGCCGCGGCAGGATGGCGTCCGCAAGTTGCTCCAGTCGGTCGAACGCGCCATCCGCGTGTTCGTCTACGCCCCGCTCGCCGCTCTCGCCAAGGTGGATTGTCAGGTTTGGGAGGCCGTCCGAATCCGCAGCCGCGGCGACGTGCGGGTTTGGCGCTGGGCACCGTGCCTCCGGCGATGGTTCCGGATGGCGTGGTGTGCCGGTGGCGGCGTATACCCCGCGTGCCACCCGTCTGGCCCGGCCCTGTTCACACTCGTAGGCCATGGCGTCAGCGAGCGCCTTCACCGGCTGGGCGCTGTCGATTCGCAGTCCGTGCTGATGCAGTAGGACATGCAGCTCCGTCAAGGTCAGCGTGCCCGACGCCATCAGCAGCCTCATGCAGCTAGCGCGCAACCGCCGTCCCCACAGCGCTGGTACGTCATCAGGCACCGGCCCGAGATACACGTTGCCGTCGGGCATGACGCGGCGGCCACTCAACTTGCTCAGCTTTGGAAGGATCAGCTCGCGGTGCTCTTGGAGCTCGGCTACGAGCCGACGGCGGTGTGCAGCCCACAGTGCCAGTTGCTCGTCCACCGCTTCGATCTCGTCGAGCAGCTCATCACAGGTTGCGACTACCTTGGCGCGCTTGGCCCCATAGATCGGGTTGCGCTTGCGGATGGGATCTTGGCCTCGTCCGTGCATGAGACGACCACCTTTTTGGGTCTTTGAACACTCACATGCAAGGACCGCAATCAGGTGCCGATCCCGAGTCACCGCCGACCTCTGGGACCGGCTCGGGCATCATCACATGACCCCTGTGACAACGAAGCCCCCTTCCCGAAAACGCCCTCCCGGTGACCAGTAGGGGCGAATCCACATCGATTCGTCCCTACTGGCGCCCGGGACAAGGTCCGGGAAGAGGGCTTTGGTGGGCCGGAAACTGGCCAGGGCCCAGTGTCGGGCTCGAGCGCTCAGTCGGTGGAGCGGATCACCCGGCCGGAAAGGGCGCCGGCGTGTTCGCCGTGATCCATGAACACCTCGCCGTTGACGATCGTGTAGTCGTAACCGGTGGCCTTCTGGATGTATCGACCGGCGCCGTTGGGTAGATCGTTCACGTATTCCGGCTGGGGTAACGACAGACCGTCGAAGTCGATCACGTTCACGTCGGCATACGCCCCCGCCTCCAACCGCCCACGATCACGGAACCCGAACAGATCCGCGGTGTCTGACGTCAGCCGGCGGATCGCCTGCTCAATCGTCCAACGCTGCCGCTCACGAACCCAGTAGGTCAACAGGAAGGTGGGTTGGCTGGTGTCCATGATCTGACCCACATGGGCCCCGGCATCGGCCAGACCCAGAGTGACCGTGGGATTGTCCAGCATCTCCTCGATGGCGGAGAACTGATGGTTGAGCATGGGCATGTTGAGGTTGACCTGCCCGTCCGTCTCCAGGCACAACGCCACGAATGCCCCCACCGGCGAGGTGCCCCGACGTTGGGCGTGCGCCGCCAGCGAGTCCTCAGCCTTGCAGTCATAGCGAGCGTCGCCTTCGGGCAGCACGAAGATCTTCTCGGGATCGAGCCGCACGTTGGCCGCCTCGGCCTCTTCCACCAGCCTGGCTCGGAAGGCATCATCTCGGAGTGCCCCCATGCGGCCGCCGGTGCCATCTCCTGCAGCTCACGGAAAGCGGCGGCGCGGTCCCAAGGAGTGCGATTGGCCAGGCCGAACAGGATGCCGATGCCCCGGGCGGTGGTCTGAGGCCGCAGGAACGCCCCGTTGTCGTTCTCCTCCTGATTGAAGTCGATGACCCGCGAGTACAGGTCGGGCCGCCGGTCGGACTGCACCAGCCCGTAGCTCACCGGGCGACCGGAGCGGCGGCTGATGTCGCCCAAAACGGCCACCTCGGCACGGGTCTTGACCAGCTCGTCGTTGTCCCGCTCGCCCAGCCGCATCGCCCCCTCGAACAGGCCCCGGCCCACCTTCTTCAGCACGTCACCGAACGCCAGCAGCTCATCGGGCCCGGCCCACGTCCCCGGAACCGGCCGCCCATCGGGGACCTTGTGGCCGAGGGTCCGGCTGGTCGAGATGCCCAGCGCCCCCGACTCCATGGCCTCCTCCGCCATCTCGCACATCCGGGCGATCTCCTCGGCGTTCCCGGAGCTCTCGATCATCGAGCGATCACCCATGGCGGCCACCCGCAGGGCGCAATGACCCACCATGCCGCCGACGTTGATGCCCTTGGGGATGCGGTCCAACCACCCGAGATACTCGCCGTAGGTGGTCCAGTCCCAGGGCAGACCGTCCAGGATGGCCTCGACGCGGGATGTCCTCCACGCTCTCCATCATCTCGGCCAGAAACTCACGCTGACCAGGTCCGACGGGGGCGAAGGTGACCCCACAGTTGCCCAGTACGGCGCTGGTGATGCCATGCCAGCAGGACGAGGTGGGCAGCGCGTCCCAGGCCAGCTGAGCGTCGAGGTGGGTGTGCACATCCACGAAACCGGGGGTCACGAGGCGACCGGTGGCGTCGATCTCACGGGGCGCTGAGGCCGCGATGGACGGCGCCACCGCCACGATCCGATCGCCTTTGATGGCCACGTCGGCCCGGTAAGCCGGTGCGCCGGTGCCGTCCACGACGGTTCCGTTGCGGATGATGAGATCGGCGCTCGTCATGCTTTTGGGCTGGACGGTCATGGGCAGGACCTTCTTTGCGAGTCGACAGGTTGGTCAAGTCTGCCAGATACCATCCCCCAACGGTGGAGCTGACCCGGTTACGACAGATCTTCGACGACCACACCGCACCCCGACCACCGGTTGAAGGCGCCCGAGCGGCGGTGGCGGCCATCTTCCGAGCCGGCGACGACGGTACCGAGCTGCTGTTCATCGAACGCGCCCGCAGAAAGGGCGACCCCTGGTCAGGCCACATGGCGCTGCCCGGCGGCCGGGTTGATCCGACCGACGAACATGAGCTGGCAGCCGCTGAGCGCGAGACCCGTGAGGAGGTCGCGCTCGACCTCACCCCCGCTGAACGACTGGGCCGCCTCGATGACCTGATGGGCGCGGCCCGACCCATCACGGTGTCGGCCTTCGGGTTCTGGCTACCGGGCCCTCGTCCGCAGCTGGAGCCCAACCACGAGGTAGCGGACACCCTGTGGATTCCCCTCCACGAACTCAGCGACCCCAAGCGGGCGGTGGCTTACCCCTACCACTTGCGGGATCGGGAGGTGTTCCCCGGGATCGCCATCGCCGGTGAGCGGGTGGTGTGGGGCATGACACTGCGGCTGTTGCAGGATTTTTTCGCCCGTCTCGGCCAGCCTCTGAGCTTTCCCCTCTAGCCCGCTCGAGCAGCCCAGGCCTCCTGCACCAACTCCAGGCTGCGCACCCGATCGTCGAGGTCGAAGGTGGCGGTGTGCAGCATGATCTCGTCGGCCTTGGTGGCCGCGACGAGGTTGCCCAAGCCGGTCACCACCTGATCGGGTGTGCCGACGATGCGGTAGCTGCGCATGGCGTTGGCCACCTCCATCTCGGGGTGCCGGGCCGCCTCGTCGGGGTGATAGAGGGGGTAGAGCCGACCGGTGCGCATCCCGTAGCGGCGCAACTGCCCCGGGTTGGCCAGCCAGTGGGCCCGCTCTTCGTCCTCGGCGGCGATCACGCTGGCGCTGACGATGGTGTACGGCTGCGCCAACACCGTTGACGGCTCGAAATGGCGTTGGTACACGGTGACCGCCTCCAGCGTTCCGCCCATGTCGAAGTGGTGGGCGAAGGCGAAGGGCAGCCCCAACATGCCTGCCAGCTGGGCGCTGAAATCGCTGGAGCCCAATAGCAGGATCTCGGGGCTCGAGGTGGGCACGGGGGTGGCAGCGAAGTGGGTCCACAGGCCCCGGCTGGAACGGCGGTCACCGAGCAGGCCCATCACGTCGACCAGGTGCTGAGGGAAATCCTCGGCACCAAGGGCGTCGGGCGAGCGACGAAGGGCGGCCGCGGTGGCGCCGTCGGTGCCGGGAGCCCGGCCGATCCCCAGATCGATGCGCCCCGGATGCAGCGCTTCGAGCAGCGCGAACTGCTCGGCCACGATCAGCGGCGCGTGGTTGGGCAACATGACCCCGCCCGAGCCCACCTTGATTCGCTTGGTGCTGGTGGCCAGATGGGCGATCAGGACCGGCGGGTTGGTCGACGCCACGGTCGCCATGTTGTGGTGCTCAGCCACCCAGAAACGCAAGAAACCCAGCTCGTCGGCCCGTTGCGCATACTTGGTGGTATCGGCGAGGGCCTGGCCGCTGGTCCTGCCCTCACTGACTGTGGCTAGATCGAGCACGGACAACGGCACATGGCGAAACGGGGCGGGCGGGGGCACGGCTCCAGCGTAGGGCCGGGCGAAGTAGGGTCCCGGAGGCATGGGTGAATCGCGTCAAATGGCCCTGGTCGGCTTCATGCAGGCCAGCAACGTGAGCGTGTACGTCGGGTCCTGGCTGCATCCCGACAGCAGCCCGGGGTTCCTTACCGCCGACTACTACCAGCACATCGGCCGGGTCCTTGAGGCTGGCTGTTTCGACATGCTGTTCTTCGACGACCGGTTGGCCATGCCCGGCATCTATGGCAACTCGGTGGCGGAGACCGTCCGTAGCGGCGCCCGGTGCGTGAAGCTCGATGTGAGCCTCACGCTGGCCATGATCGCGGCCGCCACCAAGCACATCGGCCTGGGCGCCACCTATTCGACCACCTACTACGCACCGTTCCACGTGGCCCGGCTGTTCGCCACCCTCGATCACCTGTCCGGGGGCCGCGCCGCCTGGAACGTGGTGACGTCGGTCAACGACGCCGAGGCCCAGAACTTCGGTTTCGAAAGCCATCTCGGCCACGACGAGCGGTACGACCAGGCCGACGAGTTCCTGGAAGTGGTCACGGGGTTGTGGGACACCTGGCAGGACGGCGCCATCGTCTGGGACCAGGCGCTCGCGGACCTTCGCCGATCCCGCCAAGGTCCACGAACTGCACCACCACGGCGAGCACTACAACGTGCGCGGGCCGCTCACCGTACCGCGCGGTCCGCAAGGGCATCCGGTGCTGATCCAGGCCGGCTCGTCGGGGCGAGGTCAGACCTTTGCGTCCCGCTGGGCCGATGTGGTGTTCACCAACAACCCCGATTTCGACCGAGGTTTGGCCAACTACAAACTGCAAAAGGCGCAGATGGCGGCGGCGGGACGCAACCCCGATCATGTCAAGATCCTGCCGCTGACCTACCTGATCGTGGCCGAGACCGAGGAGCAGGCCCGCGCCGAGGAGCAGTACCTGCTGGACCTGCCGGAGCCGTTGGCCTCCATCGTGCTGTTGTGCGAGGCCACCAACTTGGACTTCGCGCAGTTCGAGTTGGACGAGCCGATCCCGGAGTCCTTTCTGGACTCAGCTACCGGGATGCACGGGTACGTGGCCGGCATCAAGGAATACCTGGGCGACCGGCCGATCACGCTGCGGGACATGGCCGGGCATCGGGCCACGCTGCGTCAATCGCTGCGGTTCGTGGGGACACCGACGCAGGTGGCCGACGCCATGCAGTCGTGGTTCGACGCTGGAGCCTGCGACGGGTTCGTGGTGGCCGCCACCAGCCTGCCCGGCACCTTCGAAACCGTCACCCGGCTGCTGGTGCCGGAGCTGCAACGGCGAGGCGTGTTCCGAAGGAGCTACGACGGCATGACGCTCCGCGACCATCTGGGGTTGCCCCGTCCCGCCTGAAAGTGCAGGTCAGGGGTCTGGAACCCACTAGGGGCGAATCGACGTCGAGGGCGAAGTGGCACCGGCGGCCACCACGTTTTCGCTCGGGGTGCTCGCGTTCTCGGGAAGAGCCCATTCGGTGGCGAAGGCCCCCGCTTCGACCAGATCGATCACGGAGGCGTCTCCAGAGACGGTTCGGTTCGTAAGCCGGTTGGCACGTGGCGCGACCGATCCTGCAACTGGGGATGCTGATGAACCGGGTCCCGCAGACGGGGATCCTGGTGGCGGACTTGTGGGCACGGTGTCCTCCCGGATCAGACCTTGCCGGCGGGCGTCCGGACCAGATCCGACTTCGCTGCTCACGGTATCGCCGAGACCGGCAAATTCGACCGCGTTGTATGGTTTGGCTCTATTACCCCGATGATCTCAGCCCATGCTGCGGGGTGCAGCGCGGGCTATCGGGTGCACGGGCCCCGGCGACTGAACCGCCCGGGTGCCAGAAAGGCCGAGCTATGCCCGCAATCAGCCCCATCTTCCCCGGCGTCAGCATCATCGACACCGACACCCACTGGAGCGAGCCGCCCGATCTGTGGACCTCGCTAGCCCCTGGGAAGTACAAGGACCTGGTCCCCCAGATCAAGGAACACAACGGTCGTCGCAAGTGGGTGGTCAACGGCAACATCCCGCTGGCCGGTGACTCCGCGGTCAGCGCCCTGTTGCCCGACGGCGAGAAGATGCTGGGCCTGCGGTTCCTCAAGCACGACATCGACATGGTGCACGCGGCGTCCTACGACTGCGACGCCCGGCTGGAACTGATGGATCAGATGGGCATCAGCCACGGCATCGTGTATCCCAATGTCGGTGGGTTCGGGAACCAGAACTTCCTGAAGATCGACGACCGGGCGCTGCGCATCGCCTGTGTGGAGATCTACAACGACTGGATGTCCGACCTGCAGCAGCGCTCGGGCGGGCGGATCCTGCCCATGGCACTGGTGCCGTGGTGGGACATCGAAGCCTGTGTGGCCGAGGTCGACCGGGCCCATCGCAACGGGGCCAAGGGGATCGTCATGTGCTCGAATCCGCATGACTCGGGCATGCCGAACTTCGCGCAGCCCGAGTGGCGGCCGTTCTGGGAGATCTGCGAAGGCTTGGAGATGCCGATCAACTTCCACATCGGCGCCTCCGAAGGTGACATCAACTGGTCCGGCACCGTGCCTTATTCGACCTGGCCCGGTGACGTGAAGATCAGCCTGGGCGGCGCCGCCATCTTCCTTGGCAATCTCCGCTGGATGGTCAACCTGCTGGTCAGCGACGTGCCCGAACTCCATCCCAACCTGCGTTTCGTGTCCGTCGAAAGCGGCATCGGCTGGATCCCGTTCCTGTTGGACGCGCTTGACTACCAGTTCGGCGAAACCGCCCCGGAGCACCTGGCCCACCTGTCGATGAAGCCCTCGGAATACTTTCGTCGGCAGTTCTACGGTTGCTTCTGGTTCGAGAGCAAGACCCTCGCACCCTCCATTGAGCATCTGGGCGCAGATCGGGTGCTGTTCGAAACCGACATCCCGCATCCCACCTGCCTCTACCCCCACAGCGTGGAGCGGGTACGGGAGGCGATCGGCGCGCTCGACCCTGCGGTGCAGCGCAAGATCCTCCAGGAGAACGCGGCCGAGCTCTACAAGATCGACGTCTGACCCAAAAACCCACCCTGACCAGGGCAGATACTGTTCCGGCGGCCTGTAGGAGCGAATCGACGTGGATTCGCTCCTACAGTGCCCCGGGAGGTTCTCGGCCCGATCCGGCGGCGGGATCCCGGGTGCGAAAAAAGGGCCGTTGACCAGCGTCTTCCTGGCTGCTAGAAGACGTCGGGGGCGGGTTCGACCGGGGTAAGCTCGTTGGCCGTCAGCAGCGCTTCGGGCAAGCTGGAACGGTCGACGGGCTCGATCACGTCACCACGTCGGATGACGCCGCCGACAATGATGCGGGCGTTCAGGCCTGACCGGTTGAGCATGGCCCGCATGACGGGCTTGGCCACCAGGTTCTCGAGGTACTTGCAGGGCACGTTCAACCGCCCGCCGTAGAGCACACAGGCCCCCACCCGGAAATAACGCCCGACCAGATGGTTCAGCGGCACACCGGCGGTGGTGAGGTTCCGGCGGTGTTCGCCGGGCTCCAGCAGCACGGTGCGGTCACGCTGCAGTGCCTCCAACGTCTCAACCTCGATGAGGGTGACCTGACGGTCGATGTGATGACGCTGCGAGTAGGTCCCCGTGCGGGTGGCGTAGCGGTCCCCGGCCAGTCCGACCCCGGCCTCGAGTGTTGCTTCGCCCAGTGCCTCCATCGGCAGCGAGGCCCCCGAAGTGCGATGCACGTGGAGCACGGCCCCCGAGAAACTGAATGGGTCACTCACGAGCGCGCTCCAGCGATGTCGATGTTGATCTCGCCGCTGGGATGCAGCGAGCAGAACCCGGTGATGGTTGCCGCCTCGGCGAAGCGTCGTTCCAGGCGGTCTCCCGGGGCAACGGTGAAGGGCCCCACGTGATGCACGGCGCGATCGTTGTTGATCACCACGAGACGGTCATCAAGCCGTAGCTGAAGGTCCGCTGGGATGAGGTTGACCTCCTCCCCCGCGGCCAGTCGGACCGCCGTACCGTCTGGTATGACAACGACCCGTTCGTCGCCTTCGCCGGCACCGACCAGGCGGCTGACGGCCACCGTCGAGCCCACCGCCAACGCCGCCGCCAGCGCGAAGCCCAGCCACACCCGATAGGTCGGACGCCCGGCGGAGATCATCGGGACAGCGGAGATCATCGGGACAACGGTACCGCTCTCTTCCGGTGGGTGCCGTTGGTCACGCAGGTGTCACCCAGCCAGGACCGTGGCCGTAGCCTGCTTTCCAGCACTCCGGGCGGGGTGCCGGTGCCTGCGCGGGTGCCAAGGAAGCAGGTGCGTCGTGTCCCGATCCCCCGTGGCTACCCGGCGTGGTGGGCCGAGCTCGTCTCCGTCGGACCCCAGCAAACCCCTGACCGGGCCGGCCTACGATCGGGCCTACCGTCAGCGCTTGCTGGGCACCGTCATGTTGGCGGTGATGGGCTTCGGCTCGCTGATGACCATCGTCACGGTGTCGCTGACGATCATCGCGGAGGATCTGGGCACCAGTCGGACCACGCTGGGTTGGATCGTCACCGGGCTGATGTTGTCCATGGCGGTGTTCACCCCCCTCGGTGGCAAGCTCGGCGACATACGCGGTCACCGCCGCGTCTTCCTGGTGGGGCTGGCCGGCTCGATCGTCTCCACCGTGCTGTGCGCGCTGGCCTGGAACGCGTTGTCACTGATCGTGTTCCGGGTGGCTTTCGGCATGTTCGGGGCGCTGGTCCAACCCAACGCCATGGCCCTGATGATGGCGGCCTATGGTCGCGAACGCCGGGCCACCGCCATGGGATGGTTCCAGTTTGCCACCACCGGCGCCCCGACCATCGGGCTGGTGGTGGGCGGCCCGCTCATCAGCCAGATCGGTTGGCGTGGGATCTTCTGGATCTTCGCCGGGGTGTCGGTGGTGGCCTTCGGACTGGCGTTCAAGGTGCTGCGCGAGTCCCCGCTGGGCGATCGAATCCCCCTTGATGTGGCCGGCTCGCTGTCCCTGGCGTCAACCATCCTGTTCACGCTGCTGGCGGTGAGCCGGGCCGTTCGCAGCGGTGTGACCGACCCCCTGGTGGGCGGACTGCTGGCATTGGCGATGGTGTCGCTGCTGGCCTTCATCCGGGTCGAGCGCCGCGCCGCGTACCCGCTGCTGCAGCTCCGTTACTTCCGGCGGCCGACGTTCACCGCGCCGATGATGGCCAACTCCTTCAATCAGTTCGCCTACATGGGCGGGTTCGTGGTGACCCCGATCCTGCTCGGCGACGATGCCCTCTACGGGTACGGCCTGGCCGCGGTGGCGTGGCTGTTGGCCACCCGGCCTGGCGCGTTCGCCGTCAGCTCACCCCTCGGCGGCATCATCGCCACCCGCTTCGGCGAGGTCCGACCGATGGTGGCCGGGTCGCTGATGATGGTGGCGTCCATGCTGAGCTTCTCCCTCGGAGCGCAGACCCAGGCGCTGGTGTTCGTGATCGCCGGGTTGGTGTTGTCGGGTGCGTCGGCGGGCATCGGGGCTCCGGCGTTCACCACCATGGTCGCGGGGTCGGTGGACCAAAAAGACATCGGCGTGGCCACCGGCATGGCCCAGACCATGTTGTTCGTCGGCATCGTCTCGGGTATCCAAATCATGCTGGTGGTGCTGGGCGAGCAGCCGGACCAGGGGCGATACGCCATGACGTTCCTGTTCGGCGCGGCGATCGCGGTGGTGGGCCTCACTTGTTCGGTGGTGGCGGCGTTGTCGAGCCTGCGCGGCCGCACTGTCGCCCCGGCCGTCGCGTGAGCCCACTGGTCGAAGGTGCTTGCCCGGCGGCACCCCCAGCGACCACCCTTGCACGGTGAGCAACCCGCCCGAAGGCCCCGCCGGTTCCAACTCGTCACGCGTCGTCGTGGCGGGGGACTTCATCCGCGAGCAGATCCAACGTGACCTCGCCGCGGGGCACAACCAAGGCCGGGTCCAGACCCGCTTCCCACCCGAACCGAACGGCTATCTGCACATCGGGCACGCCAAGTCCATCTGTCTGAACTTTGGCGCAGCGGCCGATGTCGGGGGTGTGTGCCGCCTTCGCATGGACGACACCAACCCCGAGACCGAGGAGGCCGAGTTCGTCGACGCCATCGAGGCCGACGTCCGCTGGTTGGGTTTCGAGCCCGGCGAGACCCACTACGCCTCGGACTACTTCGAGCAGTTGGCCCGTTGGGCCAGGACCCTGATCGGTGCCGGGCTTGCCTACGTGGATGATCAGGACGCCGAAACCATCTCAGCGCAGCGCGGGGGTTACGGCCAGCCGGGGGTGGACAGTCCGTTCCGCGTTCGGGGCCCAGAGGAGAACCTGGCCCTGTTCGAGGGCATGCTGGCCGGAAGGGACCCAGACGGTGCCCGGGTGCTGCGGGCCCGCATCGACATGGCGGACCCCAACCCCCAGCTGCGCGACCCCATCCTCTACCGGATTCGCCACGCCCATCACCACCGCAGCGGTGACCGCTGGGTCGTCTATCCCACGTACGACTGGGCTCACGGCCAGTCTGACGCCATCGAGGGCACGACCCACTCGGTCTGCACCCTCGAGTTCGACTCGCATCGCCCGCTTTACGACTGGTTCCTCGACCGGCTCACCGAGCTGAGCCTGGTCCCGCCGGACACCCGTCCCCGCCAGTACGAGTTCGCCCGGTTGCAGCTCACCCACACCGTGCTCTCCAAGCGGAAGTTGGCCCAGCTGGTGGCCGAGGGACTGGTCGAGGGGTGGGACGACCCTCGTCTACCCACGTTGCGGGGTTTGCGTCGCCGCGGCTACCCGCCGGAGGCGCTGCGGGCCTTCTGTGCCCACATCGGGGTAGCCAAGGTGAACTCCACCCACGAGATCGAGTTGCTCGAATCCTTCGTCCGCGATGAGTTGAACCGCACCGCGCCCCGACGGATGGCGGTGCTGCGGCCCATCAAGGTGGTGCTCGAGAACTATCCCGAAGGCCAGGTCGAATGGCTGAGCGCGATCAACAACCCCGAGGATCCCGACGCCGGTTCCCGTCAGGTGCCCTTCGGTCGGGAGCTGTACCTAGAGGCCGAGGACTTCATGGAGGTGCCGGCGCCCAAGTTCTACCGGCTGTCACCCGGCAACGAGGTTCGACTGCGCTATGCGTACTTCGTCCGCTGTGTCGACGTGGTGAAAGACGCCGAGGGGGTGGTCACCGAATTGCGCTGCACGTATGACCCCGCCACGGCCGGAGGGCAGGCGACGGACGGCCGAAAGGTGAAGACCACCCTGCACTGGGTGAGCGCGGCGCACGCGGTGGACGCTGAGGTCCGCCACTACAACCGTCTGTTCACGGAGGCCCATCCTGACGCCCAAGAGGGTCGCGACTCGCTGGAGTTCCTCAATCGCCAGTCGATGGAGGCGTTGCTCGGGGCGAAGTTGGAGCCGTCGCTCGCCGAGGTGGTGCCCTACGACCGGGTCCAGTTCGAACGGCTCGGCTACTACTGCGCCGATCCAGACCGCCCGGCGCTCTTCCACCGCACCGTCGGCCTGCGCGACGAATGGGCCAAGATCAGCCAACGGTCCAACCGCGGAAAGTGATCGACCTGACCGGGCAAGTGGTTCGGGGGACTGTAGGGGCGAATCGACCCGGATTCGCCCCTACAGTGCCCCGGGACCCTTTTCGGCGTCGCCCGGCTGGGTGCTGAACCCTTTCTGATCGGGCGGTGGACCGGCGGTAGCTTCGGTCGCCATGGCTGCAGGACAACTGTTGTGGAGTCCCCCCGTCGAGGGCGCCAACCTCGGGCGTTATGTCGAATGGCTGGCGGCGGTCGGCATCGGTCGCTTCGAGGACTACGACAGCCTCTGGCAATGGTCCGTCACCGACCTCGACGGCTTCTGGGGTTCGATTTGGCGCTATTTCGACATCCAGTCGCCCACGCCCTACCAGCAGGTCCTCTCCCATCGTGCCATGCCCGGAGCCCGCTGGTTCGAGGGCGCACTGGTCAATTACGCCGGCCGTATCCTCACCGTCGCGGCGGACCCGGTCAATCGTGACCGTGTGGCGCTGGTCGGCCGGTCCCAGACCCGGGCCCGGTCGGAGATGACCTACGGCGAGTTGGCCGAAGCGGTTGCCGCCAGTCGCGTGGCGCTGCGCCAGGCGGGCGTGGAACCAGGGGATCGGGTGGCGGCGTACCTGCCTCACGTGCCTGAAACAGTGGTGGCGTTCCTGGCGGCGGCTTCGATGGGCGCGGTCTGGTCCAGCTGCGCGCCGGAGTTCGGCACTCGCTCGGTGGTGGACCGCCTGGGCCAGATCCAACCGAAGGTGCTTTTCGTGGTCGACGGGTACCGCTTCGGGGACCGCACCATGGACCGGGTGGACGAGGTGGCCGCCATCCGGGCCGCGCTGCCCAGTGTCACCACCACCGTGGCGCTGCCCTACCTCGATCCCGACCAGAACCGCATTCCCGATTCGATCACCTTCGAGCAGCTCCTGCAGCAGGGCCGAACCGCCGGCGCTGACTTGCCCGGCCAGTACGATTCGCAGCCGTTCACCCACCCGCTCTACGTGTTGTATTCGTCGGGCACCACCGGGCTGCCCAAGGCCATCGTGCACGGCCACGGCGGCGTCCTGGTCGAACACCTCAAGCTGCTGGGCTTCTTCAATGACGTGCGCCCCGAAGACCGCTTTTTCTGGTTCTCCACCACCGGCTGGATGATGTGGAACTATGTCATCTCCTCGCTGCTGTTCGGCGCCACCCTGGTGTGCCTGGACGGCAACCCACTGTGGCCGGACCCCGCCGAGCTGTGGCAGATGGCGGCGGAGGAGAAGGTCACGTTCTTCGGTGGATCGGCGCCGTACTTTGTGTCTTGTCGCAAACAGGGCCTTCGCCTGGCCGACGTGGGCGACGTCAGCGCCATCCGCAGCATCGGCTCGACCGGCGCCCCGTTGCCTCCCGAGGGTTTCGACTATCTGTACGAGCAACTTGGTCCGAAGCTGTTCCTCAACTCGGTTTCCGGCGGGACCGACATCGCCTCGGCCTTTGTGGGCATGAACCCCCTTTCGCCGATCTGGTCCGGCGAGATGTCAACGCCGTTCCTGGGCTGCAAGCTGGAGGCGTTCGGTCCCGACGGGGTCGCGGTGCCAACCGGGGAAACCGGCGAGCTGGTGGTGACCGAGCCCATGCCGTCCATGCCCGTCGGGTTCTGGAACGACCCCGACGGCGCCAAGTACCGCGCCGCCTACTTCGAGGACTTCCCCGGGGTTTGGCGCCACGGCGACTGGTTGACGTTCACCGAACGGGGTTCCTGTGTGATTTCGGGCCGTTCCGACGCTACCCTCAACCGGGGTGGCGTACGGCTCGGTACGTCGGAATTCTACTCGGTGGTCGAAGGTCTGGACGAGGTTGTCGACAGCCTGGTAGTACACCTTGAAGACGGGGACGGCACCGCTGGCGAGCTGATCTTGTTCGTGGTGCTTGCCGAGGGGGCGGAACTCAATGACGCCCTGCGACAAAAGGTGGCCACCGCGCTGCGCACCCAACTCTCCCCCCGGCACATACCCGACAGTATGATGGCGGTGCCCTCGGTACCCCGAACGTTGTCGGGCAAGAAGTTGGAGCTGCCGGTCAAACGCATCCTGCAAGGAGCGGACCCCGACAAGGTGGCCAGCCGGGGTTCATTGGCCAACCCCGAGTCACTGGCCACCTTCGAGTCCCTGGCGTCGGCCCGGCGTGGATTCGCTTCACCCGGCAGCCCTGGCCAAGGATGAGCCGGTACGAGCGTCACATCGCACACGCGCGGCACCACGGGGGTTGAACCATGCGTTTCGGGGTCTTCTACGAGCTGCAGTTGCCCAAGCCCTGGGAGGAGGGCGCCGAGCTCCGCCTGGTTCAGGAGGCCATTGAGCAGGTGGTGCTGGCCGACAAGCTGGGCATCCACCACGCCTGGGCGGTTGAACATCACTTCCTCGATGAGTATTCGCACTGTTCGGCGTCGGAGGTGTTCCTGTCGGCCTTGGCGGCCAAGACCGAACGCATCCGGGTGGGTTTCGGCATCCGTCAGGTGATTCCGCTGTACAACCACCCAGCCCGCACCGCCGAGGCCGTGGGCATGTTGGACCTGGTCTCCGCCGGTCGGGCCGAGCTGGGCATCGGCGAGAGCGCTACCCGCATGGAGTTGCGGGGCTTCAACATCTCCGCCCGGGAGAAGCGGGCCATGGCGTTGGAAGCCGCCGAGCAGATCGCCAACATGATGGCCATGGATCCCTATCCGGGCTTCCAGGGCCAATACTTCGAGATGCCCTGCCGCAACGTGCTGCCCAAGCCGGTGCAGAAGCCCCATCCGCCCATGTGGATGGCCTGCACCAACCGAGCCACCATCGAGACCGCAGCCCGCAACGGCCTGGGCGCGCTGGCCTTCAGCTTCGTAGACCCCGATGAGGCGCAGCGCTGGGCGGACACCTATTACTCCATCATCCGTTCCGATGAGTGCAAGCCGATCGGGCACACCGTCAACGCCAACATCGCCATGGTGGCCCCATTTTCGTTGCATCATGATCCGGACAAGGCGGTGGAGAATGGCATCCACGGTTTCCGATTCTTCAATTACGCCATGCGGGCGCTGGTGGAAAAGGATCATTTCCCGGGTCGGACCACGTTGTGGCGGGACTATTGGGCCCAGGCGTCGGACCGAGGCCTGTCCCGCCCGGCGCCGGGCATCGGCACCCCGGCGCAGTTCGGCGAGTTGGTGCGGGCCTATGAGGCCAGCGGTGTGGATCAGGTGATCTTCCTGCAGCAGGGTGGCCTCAACCGTCACGAGGACATCTGCCATTCACTGGAGTTGTTCGGCAACGAGGTGCTCGGCGAGTTCGAGCCGCAGCGGGCCGGGATCGAGGCGGCCAAGGCCGAGCGGTTGGCGCCGTTCATTGAGGCCGCCCTGGCCCGCAAGGACTGGATGCACCCGCTGGCCGACGACGAGATCCCCCCGGTCAGCGCCTCAGTGCAAAAGGCGGAGATCCGGCGCTGACACCTTTCGCTGCCGACTTCCCCCGGCGGGTGCAGGAGGGATTGGGCGTGCCGGTGAGAACGGCTGGCCGGAGTCGGCTTCCTCTGACCACCGTACTTATCGGTAGCCTACTGTTCGGTATGGTGGCCTGTACGGCGACGCCGCAGGAGGATTCGTCCAAGCTGGATCTCAGCCCTGGGGCCACGCCAGCAGAGGAGACCGGCGCCGCGGGCGACGCCGACCGGGCCGACGCGGGGGAGCGCGGCGGTCGAACCGCCACCAATGATTGCGCCACCCCCGCCGCTATCCCGGCGGGGGTCACCACCGGGTCCAACCTCCGCGGCGATGTGGATGGCGACGGCCGGCCCGACACTGTGGGCACGTACCGCAACGCCGCCGGGGATCAGTGGCGCCTGCGGGTGGCCTTCGCCGCTGGTGGAGGCAGTGAACTGGTCTTGCCCGTCGAGCCCGGCCCTGGGATGGTGGCGGCCTTGGGCGGCGCCACTCTCGGCCCGGCGGCGCAACCCCGCACGGTGCTGTTCGTGGCCACCAGCAGCGGGGCCTCCTCCCGCACCATTGAACTGTTCGGCCTCGACGGTTGTGATCTGGTGGCGCTCACAAACGCTGAGGGGACCGCCCCCAGCTTCGTGGTAGGGGCGTCACTCGGGCACCAGGAGGGGTTGCGATGCGAAGGACTCGATGGCCGGCACGTGGTGGTGGAGGTGCTCTCGGTCCCCGCGGCCGCCGGTGGGTTCTCAGTCACGGCCCGCCCCTTCACCCGTGACGGAAACACGTTGATCACCGTGGGAGAAGCCACCACGACCATCAGTCCGACACCCCCAGTTGAGGCCGGCCGCATCGTCGGCTGTGGCGACGTGACCCTCTGACGGGGATATCCATGCCATTTCGGGGCCGCTTCGGCGCCGGGTCAGCGGTAGGTGGGCACGACCTCGGTGGCGAGGCGCTCGAAGGTCCGACGAAACAGATCCAGGTCCGGGGTGCCGAGAGACCACACGATCTCGTCCACCCCCTCGGCTTGGTACGCGTCCAGCATCGGACGCAGATCACGATCGGGCTTGATGTCCCAGCGCAGTGACAGCTCGATGTCGGCCCGGGTGCGGCCGACCTGGGCCAGCTCCTCGTCGAGCACCACCCGGCGGGCGGCCAGCGACTGCACCGACACGCCGAGAGGGTGCCATCCCTGTCCGAAGCGGGCCGCCCGACGCAGCGCCGGTCGACGATTTCCGCCAACCACGATTGGCAACGGGGTTTGACGGGGTTTTGGCGAGAACAGGGCGCCCTCCAGCTTGAAGTACCGTCCGGTATGGGTGGGTTCCTGCTCGGTCCACAGCGCTTGCATCACCTGGAGGAACTCATCGCTGTAGGCGCCACGTTCGTCGAAAGGGACCAGGTTCAAAAGGTCGTGCTCGGCCTGCAGGCTGCCCACCCCGACCCCGGCGATGACCCGACCGCCGGACAGCTGGTCCAACGTGGCCAACGTTTTGGCCAGGCTCATGGGGTGGAGGTAGGGCAACACCAACACGCTGGTGCCCAGCCGGATGGTGCTGGTCTGCGCCGCAACCCAACTCAAAACCGTGAAGGCGTCGTGGTAGGGGGCACCCTCGAGGCGTTCGCGCACATAGCCGATGTTCAGCACGTGATGGTTCACCCATACCGAGTGGTACCCCGCCGATTCCAGCCACGGTCCCAAGGCCACCAGCCCCTCCACATCGGTGACTCCCCAGTTGTTGGTCAGTGTTACCCCGAAGCGCATGGCCGGCAGGATACTGACCCCCACCACAACCCGAACCGATAACGTCCGCTGTGGTCCGGGGACGGCTACACCATCGATGACACGCTGCGTTTGGTACCGGCCACCGGGCACTCACCGGGCATGTGCATCGGTCTGTTGGAATCCAAGGGTGAGCGAGGTTTGTTCGCCGGGGACAGCATGCACAGCCCATTGCAGGTGTGGCGTCCGGACTGGTTCTGTGGTTTCGACATGGTGCCCGAGGAGGCCATGAACAGCCGCCGGGCCATCCTCGAACGCTGCGTCGAGGACGATTCGATGCTGATGCCGGCGCACTTCTCGGCACCGCACACGTACAAGGTCCGCACCGACAGCAACGGTTTCGTGGCCCTCGACGGGGTCTGAGTCCGAGCCCACCTCAACCGGTCCAGAGCGAGCTCGAGTGGCGTCGACAGCCTCAGCTGGCGGGGCGCTCGCGGTCTCCGGCCCGGGTGAGGCTGATGACCAACGCCATCGCGGTCACCGCCGCGGCGCCGAGAAATACCGTAGAGTATGCGGGCAGGAATGTGACCGGATCGGTGGCGGCCACACCCAGGCGCTGTCCCTCACCGGCGCGTGCTCGGGTGAGGGACAGGCTGCCGATGGCCACGCCACCCACCACGCCCACGGTGCGGGTCATCTGGGCCAACCCGCCGGCAACACCCTGTTCATGGCGGGCGATGGCGCCCATCACCAGGCTCATGTTGGGCACGCTGAACAGTCCCACCCCCAACCCGACCAGCCCCAGGGCCGCGGCCACGGCCCACGGGGGGCTGCCCGCGCCGAGTCGGCTGACCGCCGCCAGCCCGGCGCACTCCACCGCCAGGCCCCCCGCAGCCAGGCGTCCGGCCCCTACTTTGGTGCTCCAACGGCCCGCCAGCGGGGCCACCAGTGCCATGGCGAGCGGGTTCGCGGCCAACAGCAACCCGCCTACCACGGTGGAATGACCGCGGGTCGTGATCAGGTAGTACGGCACCAAGAGCCAGATCATGAACATCGCCCCATTGGCGGCCGCCGTGAGCAGGTTGGCCACCGCGAACCCCGCAGAGCGGAACAGGCGGGGATCCAACGCCGGCGCCGCGGCTCGCCCTTCGGCCAGGACCCACGCTGCGGTCAGGGGTAACACCAGGGCGGCGCCGACCAGCACCAGCGGACTGGTCCAGCCCGTCTGTGGTCCCCGGTTGAGCGCCAGTAACCCCGCCGCCACCGCCAGGCCGAGGCTGAGGGTCCCGGTCAGATCCAACGGTGGGCGTTCACCGGTGGGGGGTGCGGAACCGGTGGGTCGGGCCAGCACCACAATCAGCAGACCCAAGGCCAGCGGGGCCCGGAACAGGAACACCCAGCGCCAGTCGAGCCACTGGGTCAGGAGCCCGCCGATGGGGGGACCGGCGGCGAACCCCGCGGCCACGCCCATCTGGAACTGGCCCAACGCCCGCGAGGCGTGCTCGGCAGCCACGCTGGTGGTGACCAGCGCCGGCGCCGCCCCCAAGACCAGCGCCGCGCCGGCCCCCTGCACCACCCGGGCACCCAGGAACCAGCCCCAGGCCGGGGCCAGTCCTGCTCCGGCCAGCCCGACCACGCTCAGAGCCAGGCCGATGCGCAGCACCCGCTCATGGCCGAAGGCGTCGGCCAATCTGCCGGTGGTGACCAGCAGGCAGGCGTAGGTCAGCACGTAGCACACCACCAGCCAGGTGATGTCGGCTACCTCCAGCCCGAACGCCGCCGAGATTGCGGGCAGCGCGATGTTCACCGCGGTGTCGAGGTTGACCACCAGCGCCGCCGCGGCCGCGACCACGATGGGCCACGACGGGCGGTTCGATCCGTCCGGGTCCGCCGCCGGGCCGGCATGGGTTGGCCTCGTCCAGCCGCGAGGGGAGAGCCGAGCGCCGTCGTTGGATTCGGTTGGTGCTGCCGTCATCGGAGGCCCCCTGGCGAAAGCCTGTCACCTTCTAGCCTCGCTCGCCGTGCCCCCTTCCCACTCGTCATCCCGGTCACCGCGCCGGATCTCGCCGCCGGGGGTGTCAGCGGGCCACCGTTCGAGCCCTGGTGCCAGACGCCGGCCAGCGGGGTTGGCCGAGCCCGGTCTCCTCAGAAGCAGGCCCAGGACCAGGGCCAACATCACGGCGGCGTTCGTAGCAGCTGGGGTCCTGGCGCTCGCCGCGGTGGCAGCGTGGGCGACGTTGGGGGCGGGGGGCCCCGGTGCCGTCGCTGGGGCCGCAGTCAGCGACGGCACCGCGGACCCCGCGGACCCAGCCGACCCAGCCGACGATGCTGTCGAGGTCGCCCCCGCCATGAGCGTGGTGGAGGCTGCGGTGCTCGGCGTCGTGGAAGGTGTGACCGAGTTCCTGCCCATCAGCTCCACCGGCCATCTGCTGGTCACCGGGCGCCTGTTCGGCCTGGACGGCCACGACCTCAACGATGCCATCGCCCGGGAGGCCGCCAAGGACGCCTTCGACAGCTACGCCATCGCCATCCAGGCCGGGGCCATCCTGGCGGTGCTGGCGCTGTACTGGCGGCGGGTGCTGTCGATCCTGGCCGGCCTGGTCGGACGGGACCCCGACGGGCGAACGCTGGCCGTCAACTTGCTGGTGGCTTTCGTGCCGGCCGCGGTCATCGGCCTGGTGGCGGAGGGATCCATCAAGTCCCGCCTGTTCCAGCCGTGGGCCATCGCCGTGGCCTGGGCCGTGGGCGGGGCGCTGATCCTGATCGTCGAACGTCGTCGTGGTGGCCTGGCCGCAAGTCGTTCCGAGAGTGGCGCCTTGAGCCTGGAACAACTGGGATGGCGGGCGGCGCTGATGGTGGGGGTGGCGCAGAGTTTCGCCATGTGGCCGGGCACCAGCCGTAGCCTGGTGACCATCCTGGCCGGTATGGCGGTGGGCCTGAGTGTGGCGGCCGCGGTCGAGTTGAGCTTTCTGTTGGGTCTGCTCACCCTGGGCGCCGCCACCGCCTATGAAGGCCTGTCCAACGGTTCGGCCATGATGGACGCCTACGGGGTGGGTCGCCCCCTGCTGGGCTTGCTGGCGGCGCTGATCTCGGCGTTTCTTGCCGTGCGCTGGATGGTCGGCTGGCTGCAATCGAGAGGCCTGGAGGTGTTCGGTTGGTATCGACTGGGGGCCGCAGCAGTGCTGGTGGGGCTGCTGGCGGTAGGCGCGGTCTGATCGCCCGCGACTGAGAGCGAGGGACCGTCGACGGTGCACTAACCTCCGGCATTGACCGCGCCGTCAACTCACCGCGACCGGCCCCACAGCCCGGCGGCGCCCCCGGAGGTAAAAGACGCCATGAGGTTCGGGATCTTCTACGAGCTGTCCGTGCCCCGCCCCTGGACGCACGAATCGGAACGCCAGGTGTACCTCAACGCGCTGGAGCAGGTGCGGCTGGCGGACGAGTTGGGCTTCCATTCGGTCTGGGCCGTGGAGCACCACTTCCTGGAGGAGTACTCCCACTCCTCAGCGCCAGAGCTGTTCCTCACGGCTTGCGCGGTGCAGACCCAGCAGATCCGAGTGGGTCACGGCATCGTCATCTGCGTGCCCGAGTTCAACCACCCGATCAAGATCGCCGAGCGGGCCGCGGTGCTGGACATCCTCTCGGGCGGCCGGCTGGAGTTCGGCACCGGGCGTTCGGCCACCTGGACCGAGCTGGGCGGGTTCCGAGCGAATCCTGACACCACCAAGAACAGCTGGGACGAGTTCGTGCACGCCATCCCGCAGATGTGGATGCAGGAGCGGTTCGGGTTCGAGGGCCAATACTTCTCCATGCCCACCCGGGCGGTGCTGCCCAAGCCGTACCAGAAGCCCCACCCGCCCATGTGGGTGGCGGTGTCCACCCCCGGTACCGAGATGGACGCCGCCGATCGGGGCATGGGCGCACTTGGTGTGAACTTCACCAGCTTCAAGGCCCAAGAGGAGCGGGTGGAGGAATACCGCCGTCGCATCCAGAACTGCACCCCTTGTGGCGCGGTGGTGAATGACAACCTGGCCTCGGCCAACTTCTTGTTCTGCCATGAGGATTCGGCCCAGGGCATCAGCATCGGCGGTCGGATGATCGCCAACTTCCAATATCTCGCCGGCCAGCTCGACATGGCGAAAGAGGCGTATCCCACCAAGGGCTACCCCTCGCCCGGGTTGCTGGCCGCCACCCGTCGCCAGGCCTCTTCACCCGGTGAGCCCGGTTCGCCGCCGGAGGGGATCGCCATCGGCAGCCCCGACCAGATCGTGAAGGAGCTCAAGAAGTGGGAGGCCACCGGGGTTGATCAGGTGAACTTCCTACTCAACGCCAGCGAGCTCATTCCCCAGGAGCAGGTGCTGGACTCATTGCGTCTGTTCGGCCGTGAGGTCATGCCCCACTTTGCCGACAACAGCGCCGGGGGGAAGTGACCCATGCCCCGTTTCGGAACACTGGATCTCTCCACTGCGCTGGTCGACGCCCCGGCGGTGGGGGAGCTCATCGACGCCCCCCACTGGGAGCTGCCCGAGGCCACCCTGGTGCAGATCAACTGGGAAGTGGCCGACGAGCCGTCCCTGGCCATCACCCCGCAGTCTTTGCACCCGTCCATCCCGCCGTACTTGTCCTTCTTCGCCGGTCGGTACCCCGACAGCCCCGTCGGGCCCTTCACCTTGGTGCAGATGCGTTTGGTGGTGCGGGCCGGCATCCGTCCCCGGGGGTTCTGCTTGGGCGCGGTGTGCGATTCAGCGGAGGCCACCGATGCCCTCCGCGCCCACTGGGGATACCCGGTGGTACGGGGCGAGGCGTCGGTGTCGGTCCGTCACGACCGGGTAGAGGTCACCGCCGCCGTCGGTGGCCGGGACCTGGTGCGGGCCAAGGTGGTGCACCCCGAAACCATCGGCGGGTCAGACCTGATGCCGTTCGACAACCTGCACCTGGTGACCCTTCCCGACGGCGCACCGGCCATTATCCAGATCGATCCCGAATATGCCATCCACAGCGCCGACCGTGGCATCCCGTCACTGGAGCTTCCCGACCCCGATGCGCTCGGCATGAGGGGCGGCATCCGGCTGGATCGGGCCATCATCGGGTTCAGCTTCAAAGCCGATACCGATTTGGCTCCGGTCCGTTTCGCCATCGACCCCACCAAGCCCGCCACCCAGGGCACCCGTCGCCTCAACGCCCCCGCCAAGGCCTGAGCGTCTCATTGCACGCCGCGCCGCCGGTTTCGAGAGGCGTGCATGTAAACTGCATGCATGTCGAACGTCCAGATTCGTGATGTCCCGGACGAGGTGCACCAGGTATTGGTGCGTCGGGCCGAGCGGAACGGTCAGTCCCTGCAGCAGTACCTGTCGGTGCAGCTGAGGTTGCTCGCTGCCACCCCGACGCTGGACGAGGTGATCGACCGCATCGAGGGCCGAACCAAGGGCAGCCTGCCCATCAGCGCTGCAGTGGAGGGGGTGCAGGCCGAGCGTGACCGCCATGGGGCGTGATCGTCGTTGATGCCTCCGTCATTGCCCCCGCGGTGGCCGATCAAGGCGTCGACGGCGATCGGCTGCGGGCCCGTCTGCGCGGTGAGGTGTTGGCCGCGCCGGATCTGTTGCGCATCGAGGTGCTGTCGGTCATCCGACGGCAGCTGCTGGCTGGGAAGCTCACCCTTGCGCAGGCGGACAACGCGGTGCACGACGCGCTCGAGCTTCCCGTCACGATCTATCCAACCGGCCCCCTGCTCGGCCGGGTGTGGAGTCTTCGAGACACCACCCCCTACGACGGGTGTTACGTGGCGCTGGCCGAGGGACTGGTCTGCCCGCTGCTCACCGCCGACGTTCGCCTGGCCAACGCTCCGGGTGTCCGCTGCGCCATCGAGACCGTGTGATCGATCGAGCCGGGCCGGGACGCTCCGAGTGGGCGGGGGTTCGGGGCCGAGTCGGCCGCCGGCGCGGTCCTCACTCGTGGACCTTGCGGGCCCGGCTGGGAGCCACCCGGGGGGGTTCGTTGGGTTGTTTGGGGTACACCGGGGGCCAGGGGGCGTCCTGCAGACCGGCGGCCATGTCACGTTCGGACATGGCCAGCAACGGTGCCAGGGACTGCGGGGTGTCGTTCATGGTGAGCCACGGATCGCCCTGGTCCGCCACCCGGGCCGGGACCGTGGCCAGGGTCAGCTCGTCCGGCTGCACCCCATCGAGCTCGTCCCAGGCGAAGGGTGTGGACACCTGCCCACCCACCCGGGCTCGCACCGCCCACGGCCCGAACACCGTCTTGTGCGGCGCGTTCTGGTTGAAATCCACGAACACCCGCTGGCCCCGCTCCTCTTTCCACCAGGCCGCGGTCAGCAGGTCCGGTCGGCGCCGTTCCAATTCCCGGGCCGCCGCCACTGCCGCCGCCCGCACCTGGTAGGAGTCGTAGCCAGACGCCACCCGGGCGTAGATGTGCAGACCCCGGTTGCCGGTGGTCTTGGGGTACGCGGCAATGCCGAGCTCCTCGAAAAGTTCGTGCACCACCCCCGCCGCTTCCCGGACCTGATCGAAGCTCACGCCGGGCTGGGGGTCGAGGTCGATGCGCAGCTCGTCGGTGTTGGCCGGGTCCGCGGCCAGGTAGGGCCAGGGGTGGAAGCCCAAACAGCCCAGGTTGACCATCCAGATCACGTGGGCGGCATCGGCCAGCACAAGGGCGTTGGAGGTGGTGCCGTTGGGGGTGGACACCTCGGTGGTCTGCACCCAGTCCGGCGTTGCGTCCGGCACCCGCTTTTGGAAGAAGCTCTTGCCGGACGCACCGTCGGGATAGCGCTCCATCATGGTGGGCCGGCCCCCCACGGCTCGCAGCAGCGGCTCAGCCACCGCCAGGTAGTACGCCACCAGGTCGCCCTTGGTTTCGCCCCGGGTCTTGAAGAACACCTTGGACGGGTTGGTGACCGTGACCTGGCGTCCGGCGACCTCGACGATCATGGACTCCTTGGCGGCGGCCACCCGTCACTCCGGATGGGGGTCGCGCCGGGCCCGACGGGTCAGGATCTCACCGACGTTCACCTTCATGGGAGAATCCTCGCACGGTTCGTCGCCGGCTGGGGGAGCTGATGGCGGCTTGTCAGGCCGTGCGATCGAGGTATGGCAGCACCCGGTCCGCGAACAGCTCCATGGAACGCATGACCGTGTCGTGGGGCATGTCGCCCACCTGGAACTGCGCCATCAGGATGCCGGCGCCGCACTCGGCCGTGTTGCGTTCGATCCGCTCGATGATCTGTTCCGGCGTGCCGATCAGCGGGTCCCCGGCGGACAGGGTGGGTCCCCCGCTGGCGGCCAGCTGCCGGGCGATCTCCAAACGGGTGCGGTACGCCTGGGGCTCGGTGTAGCCCGGAGGGAAGAAGATCGGCAAGGGCAACGCGAAGCTGCGCTCCCGGAAATACTTCATGTGGGGTTCGATCAGCTCCTGGGCCTTCTTCGGGTCCTCGTGGACGTGCACGATGGAGGTGAACCCAAACTGTTCCGGCCCGGCGGTGTAACCGAAATCCTCCTCGGCATACTGGCGGTATCGGTCATAGAACTGCTTGAGCCGTTCCATGGGCACGAAGGTGCAGGCCAACGGATAGCGATGCTGCGCCGCCCATTCCAAGGTTTCCGGTGAACCCTGCGAGGGCACGAAGATGGGCGGGTGGGGTTGGGTGAACGGCCGGGGCCACACGTTGACATAGCGATAGTGAAAATGCTCGCCGTCCCATTCGAAAGGTCCGGGGGTGGTCCAGGCCTTCACGATCAGGTCGTGGGCCTCGAAGAAACGGGAACGACTGCGGGTGGGATCCAGGTTGAGGCTGTGGTACTCGGCGCCGATGCCCCGCACGAAACCTGAGAGCACACGACCGGCGGACATCACATCCAACATGGCCACCTCCTCCGCCACGCGCAGCGGGTTGCGGCGCAGGGCGATGCCGTTGCCCAGGATGGCGATCTTGGCCTGCTTGGTGCGAGCCAGAAGATTTGCGGCCATGATGTTGGGGCTGGGCATCAACCCATAGGCGTTCTGGTGGTGTTCATTGACGCACAACGCGTCGAAGCCGATCTCGTCGGCGTACACCAACTGGTCCAGATACTCGTTGTAGAGCCGGTGACCCAGCACCGGGTCGTACTCGCTGTTGGGATACACCACCCACGACGAACCGTACTTTTCCTTCACGTCGGGCACGATGCTGGGCCATGGCATCAGGTGGAAGGCGTAGAGCTTCACGAGAATCCCTTTCGCAGCGTTTCGGCCAGCGCAGCCGGGGCGTCAAGGGAGAGCAGGTGACCGGCGCCGGGGATGATGGTGGTGGTCACGGTGGCGGTGGCCCCCAACGCCGTTGCCAGCTCCTCGGCGTGGCTTGGTGGCAGCACCCGGTCCGCACCGCCCCACACCAAATGCACCGGGGCGGTGATGTGATGGCAGCGCAGGGCCAGCTTGCGGTCGTAGGGCCGTTCCCACATCAGACGGGCTTGCGCCGCTTGTTCCACCCACAGCGCGGTGGCCACCTCGATGTCACCTTCGAGGGGATCAGCGGCGGCGGCGTCGATGTGGTTGGACAGATAGCGCAACACCTCTGGGCCCGACTTGATGAAGAGATCCGGTGCCGGTTCGATGGGGCGCCATCCCAGCGCGCCCACCAGCCCGAGGTTCCCCACCACTTGCGGCCGCCAGATGGCCAGGCTGATGGCGACCCAACCGCCCAGGGACTCACCGGCCACGTTCACGTTGTCCAGCTCGAGGTGGCGACACAGGTCAGCCATGTGCAATGCCACATCGTCTGTGCTGTCGACCCAGGCCGGCAGTGGGGTGCCGCCGAAACCCGGCAGCACCGGGGCATACACCCGGAAGTGCTCGGCCAGCCGGTCCTGTAGTTCACCCCACCCGCTGGTCAACCCTTCACCGTGCAACCACAGTAACGGTGGCGCGGCCGAATCGCCCGCGACGCGCAACGGCGTCTGGTGACCCCGCAACGCGATGCTGGTCGTGCTCAACCCAGTCATGGCCGCACCTCCCCGCGGATCCTACGCAGCGCAAGCCGCCGCCGTTTCGATGTCTCTGAGATGGACTGCAGGTCCGCGGCGGGCTTCATCGAACCAAAAACGGCTCGACCGTTGCCGGATCCCCGCCGTCTGCGGCAATGCCGTTGAGTATGTAGCGGTCGATCAATTGATGGATGTGGCGGAGGCGGCCTTCCTGGTAGCGGCCGAAGCTCACCGTCGCCTTGCCCCGGCTGTACAGCCCGGCCTGCACCCGGGGGAGGTTGGCCATGTCCTGTTCGAAGACCGCCGCCAAGCCGCCCATGCCCGGCGCGTCACTCCAGGGCTGGTCCAGCGACAACACCGTGATGGGAGCGGGGTCCGGCACGTCCATGCCGTCAGGTACGGGCGAGAGGCGGATGACGTCCATGAAACAGGTGTCGGGGGTGGCACCGGGCCGCCAGCGATAGACCAGCGGCTGGCCGATCCCGGCCCACGGGGCGAACGCCGGGAACAGGTGATAGAGGATGGCGTCGAGCACCTCGCAGTCCGTCAACCAGTCCAGATCGCACGAAAACCGTTTGGCCATGGCGTCGCGCATGATGGCGGCCACGGCGGGGCGGGCGGCGTGACCGGCATCGATGACGGTTCCCCCCGCAGCGCGACCGGCGAAGAACCCGAGGTAGGCGTCCGCCACCTGCTGCTCGGTGAGGGTGCCCAAGTGTGGGCTCTGCACCCCGAAGGCGTTGACGAACCGGGTGGTATGGGGCGAGTCCGGCCAGACGGAGTACTCGCTGGTATCGTCAGCAGTGAACGGCAGGATCTGGGGGTGGGTGGCAATGGAGTGATACCCCTCGCTGAACGCTTCCATCACCGCTTTCCAGTTGGCCGGCACCTCCTTGATCGCATGGAACGCCTTGTAGCGCCGCTCAAAGCGGAACGCCTCTCCGAAATGCTCGATCAGCTTGTCGGCGTAGGTCTCGAACGGAGCTGCCGCCGGGTCGGGGTTGATGAACACAAAACCCTGCCAGCAGGCCACCGGCACCTGCGGCAGGCAGCTGCGGGTGGGATCGTCCACGATGTCGGGAAAGTCCCAGCTGCCGGGAAGCTCCACCAACGTGCCGTCGAGCTCCCAACGCCAACCGTGAAACGGGCAACGGAACGACGCGGCCCGTCCGTCTCGGTCGCGCAGCTTGGTGCCCCGATGTAGACAGGCGTTGTGAAAGGCCCGAATGGTCCGGTCCCGGCCCCGTACCACAAGGTATGACTGGTCGGCCACGTCATACACCACATGGTCACCGACCTGTGCCAGCTCCACCTCCATGCAGGCCATCTGCCAGGTCCGTCCGAACACGTGACGGGCTTCCAGCTCGGCGAAGGTCGGGGAGGTGTAACGAGCTTTCGGTACCTCGGCGCCGCCCACGTCAGCGCTGGGATGGTCAAGCAGTGCCGCCGGCACCGGTCTGCTGTCAACGGCCAACAGTTCCTGCACGCTGGGACCCCGCCCGAGACGGGCCGGCGGCTGGTGAAGATCGGTCATGCCCGCTGACGTTAGACCCGGGTGACCCCGGCCCGGTCCGGCTCGGTCTGACCGGTCGGGCGGTTCAGATCTGGGTTGGCTCGGCGTGGCGGGAATCGGGCAGCGGGGCCACGGCGCTCAGGCGGGCCAGCAGCGCCTCGGGGGAGGAGTCGCTGACCAAGCGTTGCACGTGCCGTTGTTTGGTGAAACCCTCTTGCACGGTGGTCTCGATAAACCGCACCAACCCATCGAAGTAACCGGCCACGTCCAACAAACCCACCGGCTTGTCGTGCAGCCCCAGCTGGGCCCAAGTGAGCGTTTCGAACAGCTCGTCGAGGGTGCCGAGGCCACCGGGCATGGCCACGAAGGCGTCGGACAGCTCGTACATCAGTGCCTTGCGTTCATGCATGGTGGCAGTGTGGTGCAGTTCGCTGATCGCCACATGGGCCACTTCCCTGCTGAACAGACCGCTTGGTATGACCCCCACCACCGTTCCACCGGCGCCCATCACGGCATCGGCCACCACCCCCATCAGACCGACCGCGCCACCCCCATAGACCAGCTCGATCCCGGCGTCGGCCAAGGCCCGGCCCATGGCGGCGGCGGCACCGGCGTACACCGGGTCGGCCCCGTTGCTGGAACCACAGAAAACCCCAACTCGTCGCAGCGTTCGCATCGGCCCCGCAGGGTAGGCGCGACAGTCGTGGGATCGGTCCCGGTTTTCCGAGCGCGGTGGCGAGGCGTTGGAGGACGGCTCGATGGCCACGATCGGCGGGTTCTACGTTCTGGATGCACCCGACTTCGACACGGTGATCGAGCTCGGCGAGATCCAATCTGGCGGGGACATGAGCACGATGGGGTGGCTCAGTTCACGGTGATCGTCTTGGTGACGGAGGCGCAGTTGTCCGATCCGTTGCCCCGACAGACGGTGAGGGTGATGGCGGTGTCCTCCCGCAGGCTGGTGGTGAACCCCTTCGGTTGGCTGGAGCTCACGGTGTTGCCGTTCCAGCGCCACGTCCACCGGTTGGGGTTGCCCGTCGATGCGTCGGTGATGGTGATGGATTGACCTGCGGCCGGAGGATCGGGGGTCCAGCGGAAATCAGCCACGAGCGAGTTGGGATCAGCCGAAGACGCCGCGGTCGTGGTGACCGTGGTAGCCGGCACCGTTGAGGTCGGCGTCGATGCGGTCCTGGCCGAGGTGGTCGTGGTCTGCAGCGGTTGGCTCCGCGTGGTTGGTCCCGACGAGCCTCCTGGCGCATCAGCCGTACGTGGCTGGGTGGTGGCAGCGGCGGAGGCAGCCTCAACACTGTCGTCGCTCTCGTTGCCGTTGCTGAGCAGGGCACCGCCAAGCGCTCCCAGACCCAAGAGCACCACGCCGGCCACCACCCCGAGGGTGACGAGGGGACCCTTGCCGAACCCTTGACGGGACGGCCGAGGCGGTACCGGCGGTGGTGTCAGCGGGGTGGCCGGACCGCTCCACGGCGGGGCCCCTGGTGGGCGTTGAGCGTCCGCCGACCCCTCGATCGGGGGGCCGACGGTGTGACTTGAGCCGATGGGGCGAGGTGCGGCGGCCTGATGGGCCAGGCTGCCCGGGGGCTCGGACGGGTTCGACAGCGAGGGAGCCGCGACCGGCATCACCGCCGTTGCCCCGACACGCGGCGCCGATCCGGGGTCGGGAGGTCCCGACGAGGTGGTGAAACCAGCGGGGCTTTGGGTCGGGGTTGGCTCCTCGGCCGGGTTGCCGGTCAGGCTGGCTGGTCCCGGGGGTGCAGCGGGGGGCTGCGTGGGCCATCCACCTGCGCCGGCAGCAGACAGGGCGGGAGTGATCGGGGACCGATAGGGAGGCTGGTAGGGGGACTGGTAGGCAGCGGCCGCCTGCCCTGTGGACCGGCTCAGCCCGGCGAAGCCGCCCGTCGAGGGACGCTGGCTCAACTCGGGGTAGACGTCGGTGTCGGTGAACGGGTCGTGGTCCGGTATCGCATTGGCTGCGACCGCCACCTCGGGGACGGCGTCAGCCTCTGACGAAGGGACCGGCTGCTCCTCGGCACTGGGATCGGCCCCTTCCGGAGCCGCACCGGGTTTGGCCCGTTCCGGATCCCCATCGACGGTCGGACCGGACTGGTCGGATGGCGGAGGTGGCGGGCTCATGGCGTGACGGTAGCGACGTCGTTCGGGCTCTGAATGGGGGATATCCCCCTGCGATCCCCCATGGCGCACATCATCAACGCCGTCCGCGACCGAACCCGCACTGAGCAGCAGCAGTACCGGCGTTCGCCCCCACGGCCAGCGTCACGGCTGGTGCTCGGCGTGAGCGCTGGTTTCCGGCGACAGCGAAACATGCCGGGCCGCGCCATTCCGGAGTGCGAAACAATAGGGCCTGCAAGGTAAGACGGGCTGTGACCGCCGTCTCTACACTGCCGCTGGTGGAGACGTCAGAAGCGAGCCAACCGGCCTCCGACGCCCAGTTGGTCGGTTTCCCAGCGGCGCCTGGTCATCTGCTGCGCCTCATGCCGGCCGGGGTCACCCTGCGCAGCCGCCCTGGCGAAGTGATCCTCGACACGGTGCGCCGCTGCGGCTACGCCCACCGTTTCGGCTGTCGGCGTGGCGGTTGCGGCGTCTGCCGCATCGACCTGCTGGTGGGCGAGACCATCGATGCTGCGCTGATCAGTGACAGCGTCCTGTCGTTAGGGGACCGACACGCCGGGGTCCGTCTCAGCTGCCGTGCCGTGCCCACCACCGATGTGGTCTTGCGGGTGCGCACCGACGACGAATTGCGCTGTGTCTCATCCTTCCTGATCCGGTACTCCGACGAGAAAGGCTCACACCCATGTCCATAATGCGTCTCGGTTACGTCCACGCCAGGGTCACCGACCTGGAGGCGGCCCGATCCCACTATTCCGACACGCTCGGCATGCAGGTCACCGCAGAGGGAGAGGGTCGGCTGTACTGCAAGGCCTGGGACGAGTACGACCATCATTCGGTGGTGCTCGAGGAGGGCGGTGTGGGCCTGGTGAAGCTGGGCTACAAATGCTCCAAGACCACAGACCTGGAACAGTACGAGCACGCGCTCGGCGCCTTCGGGGTCACCGTGGAGCGCATGAGCAAGGGCGAGAACCTTGCGGTGGGCGACGGGATCCGCTTCATCACCCCCACCAGCCACGTGGTCGAGCTCTACCACGAGATGGATTATGTGGGAACCGAAACCGGGACCCTCAACCCTCAGGCCTTTCCCCGTGATCTGCGCGGCGTCGGCGTGCCCCGCCTCGATCACAGCCTCATCACCGGTGATGACGTGGACGGCATGGAGCGCCTGTTCACGGAGTGCTTCGGGTGGCACGTGTCCGAGCGGGTCATCTCCTCACCCGAGGAGCCGATGCTGCTGGCCACCTTCATCTCGGCGGGGCACAAAGCCCACGACCTGGCCGTCCTTAAGGGCCCCGATGCCAAGCTGCACCACTTCGCGTTCCTGCTCGAGGACTGGAACGCGGTGCTGCGGGCGGCGGACATCTTTGCCATGGATGACGTACCGATCGACATCGGTCCCACCCGTCACGGCATCACCCGGGGCACCACCGTGTACTTCTTCGACCCGTCCGGCAACCGCAACGAGGTCTTCGCCGGTAGCTACCCCAGCTTCTCGGACTTCCCGACCATCACCTGGACCGCTGACCAGCTGGGACGAGCCGTCTTCTATCACTCGCGGGAACTGAACGACCGCTTCCTGGGGGTGTTCACCTGATCTGGAGGTGAGCGGATGATGGCGGCGCGGTTGCGGCTTCGTGGCGGTTCGGCGGCGGCAACTAAGTTGACCGGCCATGGTTGACCATCCGCTGCGGGAGCGCCTTGAGGAGCTGCACAAGCGCAAGGAGGAGGCGCTCCACGCCGGGCCCGAGCGTGCCGTGCTCCGTCAGCACGAAAAAGGCAAGCTGCTGGCACGCGAGCGCATCGATTACCTGCTCGACCCGGGCTCCTTCCAGGAGTTGGACATGCTGGCCCGAAGCCGTGCCGAGGGAGTCGCCGATCGGCCCTACACCGACGGCGTCATCACCGGATGGGGCACCATCGACGGTCGTCGGGTGTTCGTTTTCTCTCAGGACTTCACAGTGTTCGGTGGCGCCCTGGGGGAGGTCTTCGCCGAGAAGATCCACAAGGTGATGGACATCGCCCTGAAGGTCGGGGCCCCCATGATCGGGCTGAACGACGGTGCCGGGGCCCGCATCCAGGAGGGCGTGGTATCCCTTGATGCCTATGGGGGCATCTTCCACCGCAACGTGATGGCCTCCGGGGTGATCCCGCAGATCTCCGTGATCCTGGGCCCCTGCGCCGGTGGTGCGGTGTACAGCCCGGCCATGACCGACTTCATCTTCATGGTCCGCGAGAAGTCCCACATGTTCATCACCGGGCCCGATGTGGTCAAGACCGTCACCGGTGAGGAGGTCACGCTGGAGGAGCTGGGCGGGGCCGGTTCCCACGCCTCCAAGTCCGGGGTGGCCACCTTCGTGGCGGATTCGGAGGAGCAGGTCCTCGACGATGTGAAGTACCTGCTCTCGTTCTTACCGCAGAACAACCTGGAAGAAGCCCCGCCGCTGGCCGTGCAGGACGACCCCGATCGGCTCTGCCCCGAGCTGCTGGACATCATCCCGGCGGCCTCGAACCAGCCCTACGACATGAAGAAGGTCATCGCCGCCGTGGTTGATGACGGGGACTTCTTCGAGTACTTCCCCCGCTGGGCGGCCAACATCTGCTGCGGCTTCGCCCGGATCAACGGCCGTTCGGTCGGCATCGTCGGCAACCAGCCCATGGTGTTGGCCGGCGTGTTGGACATCGAGTCCTCGGAGAAGGCGGCCCGTTTCGTACGCACCTGCGACGCCTTCAACATCCCGCTGCTGACCTTCGTCGATGTGCCAGGCTTCCTGCCCGGCGTGGATCAGGAGTACGGCGGCATTATCCGCCACGGGGCCAAGCTGCTCTATGCCTATTGCGAGGCCACGGTGCCGCGCATCCAGGTCATCGTGCGAAAGGCCTACGGTGGTGCCTACGTGGTGATGGACTCCAAGTCGGTGGGCTCGGACCTGTCCTTCGCCTGGCCCTCCGCCGAGCTGGCGGTGATGGGCCCCCAGGGTGCGGTGGAGATCATCAACCGCCGGGAGATCAACGAGGCCGCGGATCCGGTGGCCAAGAAGGCCGAGCTGGTCGATGAATACACCGAGCGCTTCGCCAACCCCTACATCGCCGCTGAGCGGGGCTACGTGGATGACGTGATCGATCCCGCCGAGACCCGCCGCAAGGTCGTCGCCGGGTTCGCCATGCTGGCCACCAAACGTGAAGAGCTGCCCCGCCGCAAGCACGGCAACGTGCCGCTGTGAACGATTTCGACGGCACCCCGACGCCCTCGGAGGACGAGGTGGCCGCCATCATGGCCGCCCACGAGGCGCTGTGGCCCCAAGCGGTGCCAGCCGTTGCCCGGGCCGCCGGCGGCGAGGGCTCACGCTGGCGTTTCTCAGGGCGCTGGTGGTTAAAGCCGGTGGCCCTGCGCCGTGACCGGCCCTCGCCGTACTAATCGGTACGGTCCAGAACTCGGCGGCTCGGCCCTGCCTCGGGCTGAAACGGGGTCAGCCCAGGACCAGAACCGAGCGGTGAATCCGCCACGTTGAGCGGTCAAGCCGATACGGGGAGCCGTTTTTGCCCGGTAGGGGCGAATCGACGTGGATTCGACCCTACGGGCGCCCGGACAACCCACCGGACAACCATTCGCACGGAGCGTGAAATTGTGGAAACAGAGCGTGCTGCTGACCAGGGCCAGCACCTGGCCACCGACACCGCGCCGGGGCCGCTGGCCAACCTGCGGGTGCTGGATCTGGCCACCGTGTTCGCCGGACCCGGCTGCGCGCGCCACCTGGCCGACTTCGGTGCCGATGTCATCAAGATCGAACGACCCCAGGGCGGGGACACCAGCCGTAACGTCGGTTGGCGGGACCCGTCGGACAACCAGACGCTGTTTTGGAAGTTCGCCAACCGCAACAAGCGCACCGTGACTCTCGACCTTAAGTCCGACGCCGGTCGGACGGCACTGCTGGCGCTGGTCGAATCCAGCCAGGTGCTGGTGGAGAACTTCCGACCGGGCAAGCTCGAGGCCCTGGGGCTCGGGCCCGACGTGCTGTGGGAACGGAACCCGAAGCTGATCGTCACGCGGGTCACCGGTTTCGGCCAGACCGGTCCGTATCGCAACCGTCCCGGGTTCGCCACCGTGGCGGAGGCCATGGCCGGTTTCGCCGGGCTCAACGGCGAGGCTGGGCGACCTCCGTTGCTACCACCCATCGCTCTCACCGACGAGCTCACCGCGGTGGTCGCGGCCTTCGCCACCATGGTCGCCCTGCACAGCGGGGTCGGCCAGGTGGTCGACGTGAGCCTGGTGGAATCGTTGCTACAGATGATGGGTCCGCTGGTCTCCGCGTATGGCCTGTTGGGTTATCTCATGCCCCGGATGGGTTCCCGGCTGCCGTACACCGTGCCCCGCTCCTGTTACGAGTGCGCTGACGGTCGGTGGGTAGCGGTGTCGACCACCGCTGATGCCGTCGCCCGCCGGGTGATGATGCTGATCGGGGTGGGTGACGATGAGCGCTTCGTCACGTTCGACGGTCGTGCCGAACACGCTGACGAGCTCGACGGGTTGATGGCGGCCTGGATGGCCCAACGCAGCGCGACCGAGGCGGTGGCCATCTTCGAGCAAGCCGAAGCGGCGGCGGCCATCGTCTATGACATGGCTGACATCTTCGCTGACGCCCACCTGCAGTCCCGAGCAGCGGTGGTCACGGTGGGCGGCATGCCCCAGCAGGGCGTGGTGGCAAAGCTGTCCGCCACGCCAGGCTCGGTGCGCTGGTCCGGACGAACCCTTGGCGCGGACACCGACGCCGTCCTGGCCGCGTTGCACGGTGCTGAAGCGTCAAGCAGGCCCGACATCGTCTAGTTGCTTCTGGTCGGGCCGATCCGTCACGCAGGAGCCTTGCGCCACCAGTCGATCATTGCCCACATCGCAGAGCTCGACCCGGCCTGTCATCCGGGTTCCGGTCCTGGCCAGCGCAGATGCCGAGGCCCGATACGGTCCCACCTTGGCGGCGGACAGGAAGTAGATGTGGAGGAACTCCAGCGCCGATCCGGGCCCGGCCAGATCGAGGGCCGCCTGTTCCATGGCCACCCCGGTGACCCCGCCTTGGATGGTGCCGAAGCTGTTCCGCACCAGGTCCGACAGGTCCAACTCAACGGACCCCTCCCTGACCTTGCGGAAACCGATGACCTCCGCCAGCGGGCCTTCCAAGGGTTGCTCACCCTTGCCCAGATGGCGCACGGTGCTCAGAGCCCGGCCGCCGGGATTGTCATCTCGCCGCGGGAGCCGCTGGAACGTGGTCTCGCCATAGAGGATCGGCATCGCGCCCACCGTCACCTGTGTCTCGCTCACCACGGTGTTCTTGCCGGCCCGGACCAGTCGGGTCACTCCCTCAGCAGTGGTACCCGGCTCGGGTTCGCCAAGGCGGTGGATGGACTGGTCGAAGGTGGCGGTCCAGTCCGGGGCCACGGCCTGCACCCCTAAGGATCCCGCCGCCAGGTCCACCATGATGCCCACCGCGGCCAAACGGAACCGCCCTTCCAAGAAGAGTGCCGGGGTCAGCGGCAGGGCGGTGCGGATCAGGTGGGGGTCATCCGCGTCGGGCATCAGAGAGATGTGCAACCGCCGGGTGATGTGCCCCGGATGGGGATAGACGACCCGCGTCATCGGACCCCTCTCATGTGCCGTGCCCTCAGCTCTCGAGCCAGGCGTTGAACCGGGGCGCCCGCTTCTGCGTGAAAGACGCTCCGCCCTCCGCCGCGTCGGGGTGATGGTCCGCCATGGGAGTGCGCACCGCGATGTCATCGAGGGCCTGGGACCAGGTCATCTCAGCGGCGTTGTAGGTGGCCCGTTTCAGCAGCCGCATGGCCACCTGAGGGCCGTTGGCCAGTTCGGTGGCCAGTTCCATGGCGGCATCGAGCAATCGGTCGTCCTCGACCACCTCGTGGACCAGGCCCAACTCGGCCGCCTCCTCAGCGGTGACGATGCGTTTGCGGAACAGGAAATCCATGGCTCGGGACAACCCCAGGTGTTGCACCAGCAGGTAGTGACCGCCCTCGTCTGGAAGCAGGGCGAATCGCAACGTGGCGCTGCCCAGACGAGCCGAGCGGGCCGCGACCCGGAAATCGCAGCACAGCGCCAGGGACAGCCCGGTCTGGATGGCGACCCCGTTGATGGCGGCGATGGTCATCTTGTTGAGACCCCGGATGGCCTGGTTAACGCCCTGGGACACCACTCGCAACCCGTCATAGGTGCCGAGCGCATGCTGGTGACCGGGGTTGAGGCGGCTGGTGGCCACCGGCTGGTCGTCACGGTATTCGGGGCCGATGGTGTCACCGGCGCAGAACCCCCGACCGCTGCCGGTGATGACCACCACCCGCACCGAATCGTCCATCTGGGCCTGGGTCATGATCTCGATCAGGTCCCGTTTCATGGCCGAGCTGGTGCCGTTGAGCCGCTCCGGCCGGTTGAAGGTCACCAGCGCGATGCCAGGGTCGCGTTGAGACACGTCGAACCCGCAATAGTTCCCGGTCTGCATGAGCGGGGACAGTAGCGGTTCGACACGCTCCCCAGCCGTTGCCCATCGTCGACGGGCGCGCTTCTGAGCCCACCGATAGCATCCCCGCCGTGTCAGTCACGTCGTTGATCCCACCGGAGACGGCCGCACGGGTCGGGGAGCTGGTCGCCGATCCGGTCACCGCCACCATCACCGCGGAGGGGGCCCAGCGTTACGCCCAGGCCGTCGGTGACCTGAATCCGCTGTACTTCGACGAGGTGGCGGCCCGCAACGCCGGATATCGCACGTTGCTGGCCCCGCCCACCTACCCGCCATACGCCTTGGTCCGGGGTCGACCGCAACATCAGATCGGCGTGGACGGGCTGTTCGTGGGCGAGCGACCGCTGCGCCTGGAGGTGGCCAGGGTCATGTTCGGTGGCGAGGAGTGGGATTTCGTGACCCCGGTGCACATCGGCGACGAGGTCACCGCCGAGACCCGCCTGGCAGCCATCGACCAGAAGGATGGCTCCAAGGGCCCATTCGTGCGGATCACCAGGGAGACCACGTTCACCAACAATGCCGGTGAGGTTCTCATCCGCACCCGCCAGATCGGCATCGCCCGATGAGTGCCGTCACACCGGTCACGTCGGTCAAGCAACGTTATGTCGATGATCTGCAGGTGGGGGACGCGCTGCCGGTGGTGGTGCGCAACGCCAGCCGGATGCAGCTGTTCCTGTATTCCGCCGCCACCTGGAACCCACACCGCATCCACTACGACGCCGACTATGCCCGTTTCGAGGGCCACGCCGACATCATCGTGCATGGTCCGCTGCAGGGCGGCTGGCTGTCCCAGTACGTGACGGATTGGGCCGGTTCGGCGGGGCGGATGGTGGAGTTGCGCTGGCAGAACCGGGCCAGCGCACTGCCGGAACAGGACTATGAGTTCCATGGCCGGGTGGTCGCCATCAACGATGACCGCGTCAGCTTGGAGGTCTGGGAGCAGAGCATCGACGGCGCCGTGCTCATGCCGGGTGAAGCGGTGGTGGTGTTGCCACGACGGGCCAGCTGAGCGGCCCGCTACCCGACCCGGGCGCCAAAAGAACCGGGACGCTTCCGCCGTCCTGGGCGCCGTTAGTGATGATGACCGGCGCCGTGAGCCAATACGTTGGGGCGGCCATGGCCGTGGGGGTGTTCGCCACTCTCGGTGTGCTGGCGGTTGCGTGGTTGCGGGTGAGCTGGTCAGCGATCATGTTGCTGGCCTGGCGGCGACCCCGACTGGGCCGGTTCGACCGGGCCGCCCGCCGGCAACTGGCCATCTTCGGGACGACCTTGGCTTTCATGAACCTGGCCTTCTACCTGGCCATTGAACGGTTACCGCTAGGCACTGCGGTGGCCATCGAGTTCAGTGGCCCCATCGCCGTCGCCGCACTCGGTGGTCGCGGCGGCGGTGGGGGGCGTGGTGGTGCGCGTCGGCGGCAGCTGCTGGCAGTGGTGCTGGCGGTGGCGGCGGTGATGCTGCTGGCCGACCTGCAATGGCAGGCGAGCGCCGACGGGGTGACGTTCGCCCTGGCGGCGGCGGTGATGTGGGCCGGGTACATCGTGTGGGGTCGCCGGGTGGGCGGCGGTGGCGTGTCCCGGGGTCTGGACGGGCTGGCTCTGGCCACGGTGTTCGGGGCGTTGGCGCTGGCACCGCTGGGCCTGGTGGGGCTGGTGGCGGCGCTTTCCGGGGGCGGGGGCAAGGCTCAGACCAACTTGGCCGGCGCGGCCCGGTCCCTCGAACTGGCCCCGGCGGTGGCGGTGCTGGCCTGCGCGGCGGTGGCACTGTGCTCCAACGTGGTGCCCTACGCCTTGGATCAGGTGGTTCTGGCCCGGCTGGCAGCGGCTCCGTTCGCGCTGCTGTCGACCTTGCTTCCGGCGACCGCGGTGCTGGTGGGAGTGGTTGCGCTGGGCCAGCGTCCAACCGCCGCGGAACTCCTCGGGATCACTTTGGTGGTGGCGGCTCTGGCCGTTGGCGCCACGGTGTCAGCGGATGGATCAGAGGCGGCGGCCTCCGGCTGAGGTGATCCCGCTCAGTCGGCGGTGGCGACCTCGATGCGGTCCTGGCGCCACTCCTTCGCCTGACGCAACGCCTCACTCGCCTGCGCCATGATCTCGTCCCGGTCGAAGGCGTGAGCCGGATAGCAGGCCACGCCGGCCCAGACCGTGTGGATGGTCCCGCTTTCCACGAGGTGGCCGCGGATGCGTTCCACCGTCCAGATGGCCCCGTTCTCCGGGGTGTCCTCCAGCACCAGGGCGAAGTGGCCGTCGTTGAGGCGGCAGGCGGTGTCCGCCTCACGCAGCGTGCGCCGCAATGCGATGGTGACCAGACCGGCGTCCGCCGGTTCGGCCTCTTCGCCGGCGAGCCCCCGCACGATGTCCAACAGCACCAGCGCCACCGGTCGGAGTCGGCGGCGGGCGGCCGCGATGCGGGCCTCCAGGGCAACGTCAAAATAGGCCTGGCTGAACAGCCCGGTCTCAGGGTCGCTGAGCAGGTCCTGCGGGTTGTGACCGTCCGCGAAGGCAGAACCGTCGAAGGGGGAGACACCGCCCACCAGGTCGAAGTCGGTGCCCGGATCGGCAGGCATGGTATCGGGACCGATCGCCCCGGCGCGGGCCACCCGCTCCAGCAGGTCGATCCGCTGGTTCAGAGCATGCTCCCGAAGGCGGGCCAGGGCCAGCTCCTCTTGCAGGTCCTCATCGGCGCTGACCTGGGTTGGAACGGTCATGCCGCGACCCGAGCCGGCCTGGTGACGGGACCGCCATCCCAACAGCCCAGCGGCCAGACCGAGCCCGCCGGCCACCACCCCCAGGCCGGGCTGGCCGGACAGCGCCACGGACACGCCCACACTCCCGGCCGCCAGACCGAGCACCCCAGATTCGACACCTTGCGAAAACGGCACGGTGAAGCATCGACCAACGGCGGCCGGGCCTGAACACCGCGCTCGACATGAGATCCGCATTTGCGTCGCGGCCGGTGCTCAGGAACCGCCCTGACGATGGCTGCTGGCCAACTCGGCGATCTCACCCATGAGCCGGCCCAGCTCGAAGTCCTTGGGGGTGTACACCGCGCTGACACCGGCCGCCAGCAGCGCCGAGCGGTCATCTTCGGGGATGATCCCGCCCACGACCAGCGGCGCCAGGCAGCCCTCGGCCCGCACCAGGCGCAGCACTTCGGGCACCAGCGAGAGGTGCGATCCGGACAAGATTGACAGCCCGATGACGTCGGGGTCCTCGTCCCGGGCGGTGGCCGCGATCTGTTCCGGGGTCATGCGAATCCCCTGGTAGATGACCTCCATGCCGGCGTCCCGGGCGGCCACGGCCACCTGCTCGGCACCGTTGGAGTGCCCGTCGAGGCCCGGCTTGGCCACGAGCAACCGCGGCGGCCCGCCGACCAGGGTCCGGCACCGTTCGGCCACGGTGGCCAGGCTGTCAGATCGGCGAGGACCGCTGGCCGCGCCGACCCCCGTCGGAGCCCTGAACTCACCGAAAACCCCACGCAAGGTGTCCGCCCATTCGCCGGTGGTGCCGCCGGCGCGGGCCATGGCGATGGTGGCGGCCATGATGTTCCCGGTCCCCGACGCGGCCTCGTGGAGCTCCCGGCGGGCCCCGTCCACGGCCCGACCGTCCCGAGCTGCCCGCCACGCCACCACGTCGGCCACCGTTTCGGGCTCCACCGCGGGGTCCACCCGCTGGATTCGCACCTCGCCTTCACCCGCCAGTGCGGAGGGCTCCGTCTCCACGAAGTCGTTGACACCGACCACGGTCAGCTCACCGGCCTCGATGCGGCGGAGGCGCTCGGTGTGGGAATTGACCAGGCGCCCCTTGAGTTCGGCGATGGCGGAAAAGGCCCCGCCCAGAGCGATCACCTCGTCCAGCTCGGCCTGTGCCGCTTCCACCAGCTCCGCGGTGCGGGCCTCGATCACCGTGGACCCGTCGAAGATGTCCCCGTACTCCAACAGGTCGCTTTCGAATGCCAGGACCTGCTGCATGCGCAGGGACCACTGCTGATCCCAGCGGGTCGGCAACCCCAACGCCTCGTTCCACGCCGGCAGCTGGATGGACCGGGCCCGGGCCCGCTTGGAGAGGGACACCCCCAACATCTCCAACACGATGCGCTGCACGTTGTTCTCCGGCTGGTTCTCGGTCAGACCGAGGGAGTTGACCTGCACCCCGTAACGGAACCGGCGGGCCTTGGCATCGGTCACCCCATAACGCTCCAGGCCGATGCGGTCCCACAGCACGCTGAAGGCGCGCATCTTGCAGACCTCCTCCACGAAGCGGATGCCGGCGTTGCAGAAGAACGAGATGGCGGCGAACACCCCGGCGAAGGCGTCCGGCTCCACCTGACCCGACTCCCGCACCGCGTCCAGCACGTCGATGGCGGTGGCCAGCGCGTAGGCCAGCTCCTGGGTCGGTGTAGCCCCGGCTTCTTGCAGGTGGTAGGAGCACACGTTGATCGGGTTCCAGTGCGGCACCTGGTGATGGCAGTAGGCGACCATGTCCACGATCAGCCGGCGCGACGGTTCCGGGGGGAAGATGTACGTGCCTCGGGACAGGTACTCCTTGACGATGTCGTTCTGCGTGGTGCCCCGCAACGCCGCCGGTGCCACCCCCTGGTTGGTGGCGTTGGCCACGTACAACCCCAACAGCCACGCGGCGGTGGCGTTGATGGTCATCGAGGTGTTCATTCGGTCCACGGGTATGTCCCCGAGCAGGGTTTCCATGTGTCCGAGGTGCACCACCGGCACGCCGACCTTGCCGACCTCGCCCCGGGCCTGGGGGGCGTCGGGGTCATAGCCGGTCTGGGTGGGCAGATCGAAGGCGATGGACAGGCCGGTCTGGCCCTTGGCCAGGTTCGCCCGGTACAGGGCGTTGGAGGCCCGTGCGGTGGAATGGCCCGAGTAGGTCCGCATGAGCCAGGGTTGATCGCGCTGCGCCATGGCCCAATTGTGCCCGCAGCGCCACTCAGGTCCCGCCTCAGCGCAGGGGCGGGCGTCGGGCGGTCACCGTGGGGGGCGTCAGCCTGGGCGTGCGTCGTCCGCGAAGGCCAGCGGGAGGGGTCGTCGCAGGGCCCGCTCGAGGCGTTGGAGGTAATCGGGGCGGGGGATGGCCACCGCGCCCAATGACTCCAGGTGTGGAGTCAGCCACTGGCAGTCGATGAGCGTGTCGGGATGGTCATCGAGCAGCTCGACCAGGGCCACCAGGGCCACCTTCGAGGCGTCCGTTTCGTGGTGGAACATCGACTCTCCGGCGAACAGACCCCCGATGGTCACCCCGTAGAGCCCCCCGACCAGCTGTCCTTCCCGCCAGGTCTCGATGGAGTGGGCCCAGCCCAGCCGGTGCAGCTGGCTGTAGGCGGCCACGATGTCCTTGTTGATCCAGGCGTGAGGGCGTCGAGGATCCGCGCAGGACAACATCACGTCCCGAAAGGCGCTGTCGACGCGCACCTCGAACCGGTTGCGGGCCTTGCGCAGGGAACGGCTGGTCCGCAGCCGACCCTGCAGGATCACTGCCCGGGGATCCGGCGACCACCATCCCAGCTGGTGGCGCCGCACGTGCATCGGGAAGATGGCGCCGCGATAGGCCGCCAGCAAGGTGCCCGGTTCCAGATCGGCGCCCACCCCCAGCACGCCTGACTCGTCCGCCCGTTCGAGGGGCGGGAACACCCACGGGGTGGCGGGAGGCTCGACCGGCATCGATCTCTAGTGTGCCCCGGAGGCGTTGGCATCACTGGATTACGGTCCGGCCTCGACCCGGGAAAGGCGTTGATCGGTCCGTGGTCCGGGGAACAGAGGGCGGCTGATGTCGTCCCGGTAGATTCTCGCCGTGCTTCGACGTGCCTTCGACCCGCTGGCCAGCCGCCGGTTGCCGCGCCGGGTGCGACAGGAGTTGCGCCGCCGTCGGGCCGATCTCCATGACGGCATCGGGCCTGGCGGGGCTGTCAGCGCCGGGGTCCGGCTGGTGCCCTTGGGCGAGCTGGCCCTGGGGGGGACCGGCGCGGTCGCGTTGTCCGGCCCGGTGCACGTCGTTGGCGTGTTCGACCTGGCCCGCTGCCGGAATGTCGCCACTGCACTCGAAACCCTGGTGGCGGCCCGCAACGTGCTCGGCCCCGGCGGTCGATTGGACCTGGTCGAACCCTACCGACGCACCGGTCGGGTCTGGGCCCTGGCGGCGGCGTTGTCCCCGCTGTGGCAACAGCTCTTCGGCCTGCGCCTGGACCTGCCACTGCCGGCGCTGGTACGTGAGGCCGGCTTCACCCTTGCTGCTGTTGAAAGGTTCACAATGCCGACCCTGTTCCCACCCCTGCGGCCGTTCTGCTCGATCGTGGGGCTGGTGCCGGCCGGATCGATGGCGCCGCTGGACCCAATCGCCTCCCAGGCCGCGACGACGCGCAGCGTTGAGGTTCCACGATGACCGACGCCGGTGCGTTGGCCCTGGTGGGGGAGGGTGAGTGGACCGCTAGCTGTCGGTTCGACGAGGAGTTGCTGGTGGCCAGCGGTGGTGATGTGGTCACGGTGCTGCCGACCGCGGCGGCGTACGAGCGGCCGGCGGAGGCCACGGCGGCAGCGGTGGCCCACTTCGCCCGTTGGGGGGCCCGGGTGGAGGCGCTGGACGTGTTGGACCGTCGCGGCGCCCACGACGAGGCCAATGTGAGCGCGCTCCGTGCTGCCCGTTTCGTGTATCTGGCGTCCGGTTCCGCCATGCACCTGCTGTCGGTGCTCAAGGCCACCCCGCTCTGGGAGGCCTTGGTCGCGGCCCATCTGGCGGGCGCCGTGGTGGCCGCCGCCGGTTCCAGCGCCACCGTGGTCTGTGACGCCATGGTGGATCCGCGGGGCGGCGGGTTCGGGGTCGGGTTGGGGCTTGTGGGAGACCTGAGCCTGATCCCCCGTTACGAGCAATGGTCGACCGAGAAGTCCCGCCGCACCATCCAGATGGCCCCCAAAGGTCTCGTGCTGGCCGGTGTTCCCACCCACAGCGCGCTGCTCAGGGGGAACGATGGCCGCTGGCGGGCGGTGGGCGCCGAGGGGTTGCGGCTGTTCCGGGACGGCCAACCGGTGGCCATCGACGTGCTCAACGGGTAAGCGGTCCGCCGGGGTGGCGGCTGGCGACGATCGTGTGGCCACCCGGGACCTCAGGTCTCGATGATCTCGATGTCCTCGATGGTGACCAGCTTGGTCACGCCGTTGTCCTGGGTGCCTGCGGCCATGATGGCGGCCATCGTGGTGTCCATGCCCTCCGTCACGGTGCCGAAGATGGTATAGGCGGGGTTGTTGGCGAAGGGGCTCTGGGCCGTGGCAGGGGCCACATTGACGAAGAACTGGCTGCCGTTGGTGTTAGGCCCCGAGTTGGCCATGGCCAGCACCCCAGGTACGTAGTCGGCCCCTGTGGCGTGCAACTCATCGGCGAATTGGTACCCCGGACCGCCGGTGCCCAGCTGGCCGTTCTGGGGGTTGGCGTCGCCGACCTGGGCCACGAAATCGGTCACGATGCGGTGGAAGGGGAGTCCGTCGTAGTAGTTGAAACGGCTCAGCACCACGAAGTTGTTCACCGCCAGTGGTGCCTTCTCGGGGTCGAGTGCGATGGTCAGCTCACCCTCGCTGGTGGTGATCTTGGCGCGGTAGGACTTGGCGGTGTCGATGCAGGTCGGAGGGGCCGCCGCGAACGTGGTGGTGCGCGCTGCGCTGCCGTCGCTGGGGGGGCAGGTGGTGGGCCCCGTGAGCGTCGCCCCCGGCGGCGGGGCGGTCACCGCCACGGTTGACACAGTGCTCGCCGTGGGATCAACGCTGCTCGCCGTGGGATCAACAGTGTTCGTCGAAGCGGACTCCTGGTCATCGTCGCCACCCCCCGCGACCAGCGAGTACACCAGGGCCGCCAAGAGCAGGCCGCCGACCACCAACACCCCCTGAAACACCCGGCGTCGGCCTTTCGCCTTGCGGTGTGCTTCCTGCGCAGCGACCAACTTCGACTGGCGATTGGCCCGTTGCCGGTCCCGTTTGGCGGTTCCCATACGGCGGGTCACGCTAGCAATGGACTGCGTCGGCGCCGTTCATGCTGTTGATGACCGCTGGTTGGGTCAGGCGTGCGCGTGGCGGCCCCGGTTTGACTTGATGAAAGGCGCTCGTCACGGGCGGGGTGCAGTCGTTAGCCTGCCCCGTCGGTTTGCTGTCATCGCTGGAAGGACCCCCGTGCCACAACCGAAGGGCCACAAACGGTGTCCTTGATCGTGCAGAAGTTCGGCGGCACCTCAGTCGGTGACGCTGACCGCATCCGCGAGGTGGCGGACCAGGTGGCCCGAACCGTGAGACGTGGCAACCAGGTGGTGCTGGTGGTGTCGGCGATGGGCAAGGAAACGGATGAACTGCTGCGGCTGGCCCACGACGTGGCCCGCCAACAGCATGGTCGCGAGATGGACATGCTGATCACCGCCGGCGAACGGAAGGCCATCGCCCTGGTGGCCATGGCGCTGCACGATCAAGGCATTGAGGCCGCCAGCTTCACCGGCAGCCAGGCCGGTTTCGTCACCGACACCAACCACCAGAACGCCAAGATCCTGGAGCTTCGCACCGAACGCATCCGGGAGGCCCTCGACGCCGGAAAGGTGCCGGTGGTGGCCGGCGCCCAGGGCGTGTCCACGGACCGCGACGTGACGTTCCTGGGCCGCGGTGGCTCCGACACCACCGCCGTGGCGCTGGCCTACGCCCTCGGCGCGGAGGTCTGCGAGCTGTACACCGACGTGTCCGGCGTTTTCTCCGCTGATCCCCGGCTGGTGCCCGATGCCCGGAAAATGGCCGTGATCAGCTTCGACGAGCTGCTGGAGATGACCGCCACCGGTTGCCCCAAGCCGGCCATGCGTTCGGTGGAGTTCGCTCGCAGTTACAACGTGGCGTTGCACGTGCGCTCGGCGTTCACTTGGGAGACCGGTACCTGGGTGCGCAACGAGAGCGACATGGAGGAGTTGGGCATGGGGGAGTTGGGCATGGAACAGGCTGGTGTGATCGCCGTCACCAGCGACACCGGGGACGGCAAGCTGACCGTCTCGGGCCTCGCTGACCGACCGGGGGTGGCGGCCACGCTGTTCCGGCGCCTGGCTGATCGGGGCGTCAACGTAGACATGATCGTGCAGAACATGTCGGTGCACGGGGTGACGGACATCTCCTTTACCGTTCCCAACGAGCACTTCGCGTTGTCCCTGGAAGTGGCCCGGGCCGCGTTGCCCGAGCTTGGCGGTCGTGACGTGTCCGGCGACGAGCATGTGGCCAAGGTGTCCATCGTCGGTTCGGGCATGAAGACCGATCCGGGCGTGGCGGCCAGGATGTTCGAGACATTGTTCGACGCCGGGATCAACATCGAGATGATCGCCACCTCTCCCATCCGCACCAGCTGCATCATCCGCCGTGACCGGGCCGAGCAGGCGGTGTCCGCCCTGCATCAGGCATTTGGGTTGGGCCGGTCCTGACCGACGCCCGCCCGTCGTGGCTCACTGCGAACTCTTGACCACCATCTGTGGTTGCTGGCGGCGTACTCGGCCCGCCGAATCGACGTCGATTCGGTTCTACGGGCCCAGAATGAGACCCTCGTCACAATCGTTATCTGATTCGGTGGCATGCCGGGTCACCGATATCGTTGGTGGCTATGAGAATCGGGATCGTGGGCGCCACCGGTCAGGTTGGCGGTGTGATGTTGGCCATTCTGGCGGAGCGGAACTTCCCGCTCGAGGAGCTCCGGTTGTTCGCCTCGGCCCGCTCGGCAGGCCGTCAACTGGCCTTCGGGGACACCAAGCTCACCGTGGAGGACGCCGGAACCGCGGACTATCGGGGATTGGACCTGGTGCTGTTCTCCGCTGGCGGGTCCACTTCCAAGGACTTGGCCCCCAAGGTCGCCGCGGCCGGCGCCATCGTCATCGATAACTCCTCGGCCTGGCGCATGGACGCCCAGGTCCCGCTGGTGGTGGCCGGGGTGAATGACCACGCCTTGGAGTCAATCCCCCTGAACATCGTGGCCAACCCCAACTGCACCACCATGGCCGCCATGCCCGTCCTCAAACCCCTCGATGGCGCTGCCGGGTTGCTCTCGTTGCAGGTGGCTTCCTACCAGGCCGTGTCCGGTGCAGGGACCGCCGGGGTGGGAGAACTGGCCCGCCAGGTGGCCGAGATCGGTGATCGCGGACCCGAGCTGACCTTCGACGGCGACGCCCTCGAGGTGCGCCCAGAGAAGTTTCCTGGGCCGATCGCCTTCAACGTGTTGCCGTTCATCGGGAAGCTGGTCGCCGACGGCCGCGGTGAGACCGACGAAGAGCAGAAGATGCGCAACGAGTCCCGCAAGATCCTGGAGCTGCCAAGCCTTCGGGTCAGCTGCACCTGTGTCCGTGTCCCGGTGTTCACCGGGCACTCCCTGGCACTGCACGCCGCCTTCAGCCGCGACCTTTCCCCCGAGGAGGCCACCAGGCTGCTCGGTTCCGCTCCGGGGGTGGTGGTCACCGACCTGCCCACACCGCAGCTGGCCGCGGGCCGCGATCCTTCCTACGTCGGCCGCATCCGCCGTGACGAGGCACTGGAGCACGGCTTGAGCATGTTCGTGGCCAACGACAACCTGCGGAAGGGCGCGGCCCTCAACGCGGTGGAGATCGCCGAGTTGCTGAGTCGCTGATCCGTCATCAGGTTCGCGGGCGACGGGTTCAGGCGGGTAACGGGTTCAGGCCGGGGTCGGCTGGGGGGCCATGGCCGGGTGGTTGACCCGCAGCGGCGGTGCTGGCGCCTGAGGTGGTGGTGGAGCGGGCACCTCAGCCAGTCCGGCCTCGGGCCGATTCGCGGGGCCGTCCCCTGCCGGAGGGCTGACCGGGCGGTCGGTGCGGCGCCGCCGGGCCGTCTCGGCCGGCTGATCACCCTCACGACGGAAGAAGCCGCCCCCGCTCTGGGAGGTGGCGAAGTAAAGCCCAGCGGCCTCGTTGATGGTCTGCTCGTCGAGCACCGTTTCCCGTTCGGCGTAGTGGCAGATGGCCTTGGCCAGCCGGCAGAAGTCGTTGGGGTAGCAGGCGAGCAGCGCGCCCTCACTGCTCTTGGCCCGGCACACGTCACGCAGGTAGGCGGAGGCCCCGGCACTGGTGCGGATCTCGTAGCGCTGGGTGACCCGGGTGACGATGATGTCGAACTGCTCGTCGGTGACGGGGCCCACGTAGATCTTGTTCTGGATGCGCCGGAAGAAGGCGTCTTCCTGCAGGTCGGCAGGGTCGAGGTTGGTGGAGAACACCACCATCAGCTCGAAGGGGATCACGAACTTCTGGCCGTATTCCAGGGCGAGGTAGTCCACCCGACGATCCAGCGGCACGATCCAGCGGTTGAGCAGCGCCCGGGGAGAGGCGATCTGGCGGCCGAAGTCGTCGATGAAGAGGATCCCGTTGTTGGCTCGCATCTGCAGCGGTGACGTGTAGATACCAGTGTTGCGGTCGTAGCTGAGCTGCAGCATGTCCAGCTCCAACTCCCCACCGACGGTCACGATGGGCCGATAGCACGCCACCCATCGTGGGTCGAGGCCCTGGGGTTGGGGGTCCAGGGGGTGGTGCACCAGCGGGTCAAACACCGTGATGATCTGACTGTCGACCTCCACCGCGCGCGGCACCAACACCCCGTCGTGGTACAGCCGGATCAGCCGTTCCCCGATTGAGGTCTTGCCGGTGCCGGAGGGGCCGTACAGGAACAAAGACTCCTGGGCGGTGAAGGACGGGCCGATCTGGTCGATCAGCTGGTCGTACACCACCAGGTCCGAGAAGGCCTCCCGCACATCGCTCCGGCGCACATGGGGCCGGGGACGCTGGGCCGCGACCACCTTGGTGTAGCTGGTGAGGGACACCGGGGCCACCGAGGCGTACTTGGAGCGGGTGAAACGCTCGTTGGCCTGCTCCCGGCCGAACGCGGTGAGGCTGAAGATGTAGTCGTTGCCGACCAGGCCCTGGACATCGGCGTACTTCTTGGCCCGTAGCTCCTCGAAGATGACATCGATGACCTTGACCGGCAGGCCCAGGGTTTCGGACAGCCGGCTGACCGAGGTGGTGTCGTCGAGGAAGGACCGGCGGAGGACCAGGTCCACCACCAGCTCATAGGGGATGTCGAGATCCGGTATGCCGACCAGTCGGTTGCGGATCACGGAGGTTGCGTCGTTGACGAAGCTCGTCACGGGCCAGTGATCGACCAGCGAAGGGCTGTCCTTGACCGTGTCGAAGGTCCCGGATGTCCTTGCGCTGGTTCAGCTGGTGGTTTCAGGTGTTCAGCGGGGCTCGGGAGCGTCGAGGGCGCGGTATCGGGCCATGGCGCCATCCAGGGAGAGACCCAGCTGGTTGGCCAACGACGCGGTCCACGCCAACACGTCGCCGAGCTCGTGAAGTTGCTGATCAGGGGTGCCCTTGCGAACCGCCTGGGCCAACTCGCCCAACTCCTCGCACAGCCATGCCACGGTGGCGGCCACGCCCCGGGCACGGTCGGCCGGGCCGTACAGCCGCTCCATGAGGGATTGGACCTCGTCCAGTTGCATGGTCGATGAATCGTGGTTCGGGATCCGCGCTCAGCCGGCGACCCGTACCGTGCGAAACGCCCGGGCCAGCAGAGGCGTGTCTCCTCCGGCGTTGAGCAGGGCCGCGGTGTCCGCTGAGAGCTCCGCCCGGACGCGATGCAACTCGTTCAGCGGGGCACTCGGGGCCGCTGGGATGGCGCTGGGGTTGTAGCCAGCGACGGGGGCCGGGGCAGGGTCGGCGCCAGGGGAGCGGACCACCGCTGACGCCATCGAGGGACTGCCCTTGCGCCCGCTGCGTCGGCGGGGCTTTGGGGGAAGGGCCTCCGCGGCCACGGTGTCCGGCGAGGGCACGGCCACCAGGTGCGGAAGGTCACGTAGGTCCCGCCGTTCCCAGCCCAGCGGCACCGCCAGGTTGTCTGCGTGGGGGGCGCAGAGGGCGTTCACCGTTTCGGCGCTGGTGGCCAGATCACCAACCCACACGATCAGCCGCCGAGGATCTGCGGCCACCGCCGCCGCCGCCGGGCGATTGCATCCCGGCCGCTCACAAATGCCACCCATGTGATGATCGTATCTGCTGGTCAGAGTGGCTTCGTGGATGGTCTCGGGGGCCGGTGGGACCGGACTCGGTCGGGTGGGGGAGATTTGAACTCCCGGCCTCTGCGTCCCGAACGCAGCGCGCTGCCAAACTGCGCCACCACCCGTGGTGCGGTGCGCCAGGCTAGCAGCCCTCCACGCTTTGCCGGTCACCCTGATCCAGCGACCGACGCGATGGCGGGCTCCAGCCCCTCCTGGTAGGGCTCGCCGGCCAACACCGCGGTGGCGGACCGACGCAGCCGGATGCTGTTGACCGGTTTGATCAGCCAACCGTCAGCCCGGGCCATCTGGGCCAAGAACACGTCGGCGTGGCGGTCGAGCAGAATGACGATGCGCACGGGTTCGAGCCGGCCCATCTCCTCCTCCTGGCGCAGCGCCAAGGAGGTGGCGATGCCGCCGAGGTTGCCGATCTGGGAGTCCAGCACCACCAGTTCCGGCACCACCTGGCGGGCGGCGGGAAGCACCATCCGCCCCTCCCGGACCCGGTGCACGGTGGTGGTCTCGTCGGCCAGGGCCGCATCCACCTGGTCGTAGACCCAATCGGCATCCGTCGCCAGCAACACGGTTCCCATCGCCGGCCACGTTAGCCCGCCAGCCGGGAACCCGGTTCGGTTTGACCCGCTCCGGGGCGGGGGACCGCAACGCCTAGGCTCGGACTCACCCCGGCAAGCCGTCGGGGGATCGAAGGGCTGGACGCAATCCGAGGCGAGGAGTGCCACATGCTCGAGATCCAGGTCGAGGACGCCGCAGATCACACGGTGTGCCGCCCGATCGGAGAGCTCGACGCCTACACGGTGGGCCAGTTCCGGGAGGTGCTGGCCACCTTTTCGGGAGTGACGAGGTTGATCATCGACCTGTCTGAGGTGCCGTTCATGGACTCCGCCGGTCTAGGGGCCCTGATCGGGGGCATCCGGCGGGCTCGTGAGAACGACGGTGAGGTGGCGGTGGCCTGCAGCCGTCCCACACTGACCAGGCTGTTGCACACCACTGGCTTTGACCGCATCGTCCCGGTGGCGGACAACCTTGAGGGCGCGCTCGAGGCGCTCTACGCCACCGGCCGCCCGGCCACCTGATCCGCGCCCGGTACCACGATCTGATCATCTTGGATCTGACCATCTTGGCTGAGGGCCCGGCGCAGGTACCGCACACCGTCCAGGTCATGCACGTCCTCGTCGAGCTCCCCCACAACCACCAAGGGCAGTGCGCCGGTGCCCTTGGCAGCGCGGGCGCCGAGGAGGTCCCGGGCCCGGGCGATCTGTGCGGCACGTGAGGCCACGGTCTGGGCCAGGCCCTGCAGGGCCGGCTGCCACGGGTGCCCATCAAGCGTTGAGCGAGGCGTCCGAGCTCTGCGGCGCTGATCAGAGGCTGGTCCGACGGACCGACCGACGGGGTTACCCGGTTGAGCACCAACGCCGCTACCTTGAGGTGCTGGTCATCGAGTTGTTCCAGCAGCGAGCTCGTCTCCTGCAGGCAATCGGGTTGGGGTGAAGCCACCACCACGAAACCGGTGGTCGGTCCCGCCAGCAGGTCCCGCAGGCGAACGTCAAGGCCCAGCGATGCCGCCGCAACCCCCAGTCCGGCGCTGAGGGTGCTCTTGCCGACCCCTCCCTTCCCCGGCGACGATGTGGACCCTGGCGCTGGTGAAGAAGTCGACGGGGTCCATAGGCGCACGCTCTCGGGCGGTTTCGTCCCGGCTTTGGCGTGCCGGGCGTGGGCTGGGAAGCTGGGCGGGTGCGAACAGGCAGGTTAGGACCCGTGGTTGGGCTACGACGCCGGGCAGTGCCACGACGGTGGCTGCCGGTGGGACTGTGGCGGGTTGCGGTAGCGCTGCTGCTGCTACTGCTCGCAGCGGCCCTTGGAAGCGGGCCGCCACCGGCCTGGTCGGCGGTGTCGGGGGGGCGGACGCGGCCGACACCCCTCCAGCAGACTCCCAGGCGGGTCGGGCCAACCCTGGTACCACTGACCTGGTCGAGGTGGTCGAGGTCAGCGGTCTGCTGGATCCGGTTCTGGCAGATTTCGTGCGTTCACGGGTCGCCGCCGCCAACCGGGCGGGTCTGGTGGCATTGGTCTTGCGCCTCAACAGCCCCGGCTCGGTGCTGACCCGGGCGGAGTTCGAGCAGCTCGCCATCGAGCTCGCAACGTCACCGGTTCCAGTGGCCATCTGGGTGGGTCCCTCCAGCGCCCAGGCCCGGGGAGCAGCGGCTCAGCTGGTCGGTCTCGCCAGGCCGGGTGGGATCGCATCCGGTGCCAGGGTGGGCCAGGCCGGTGAGCAGATCCTTGATCGTCAGCGTTTCGGGGTGCTCTTCGGGGACGCCGCCAACCAGGTTCGGAGTGCCTTCATCAGATTCGATGACGCTGCCTCAGCCAACCTGGTGCCGGCGGCCACCCTGGGCGACTTCATCATCGGACTGGAAGGTGTAGCCACGCGCTCCGTACAGGTGGAGGGTCAAACCCGACGCGAGCCCGACACCCCGGTGCGGTTCGTGCAACTGGGTCTGGCCCAGGAGTTGCTGCACACCGTGGCCAGCCCCTCCGTGGCCTATCTGCTGTTCGTGATCGGGCTCGGGCTGATCCTGTTTGAGCTGTTCACCGCCGGGATCGGTCTGGCCGGCGTGGTGGCGGCGATGTGCACGCTGCTGGGCTGCTACGGCCTGGCGGTGTTGCCGGCCCGATGGTGGGCGGTGGCGCTGTTGCTGCTGACGTTCCCGGTGTTGGCGCTCGACGTGCAGACCGGCGTTCCCCGGAGGGCCACTGCGGTCGGCTTCGCCTTGTTCGCCCTGGGCACCTTCACGCTCTTCGATGGGGTGTCGTTGTCCTGGGTGACCATCGCCTCCGCCGCGGTGCTCATGGTGGTGGTGTACCTGCGGGGCATGCCGGCCATGGTCCGAACGCGCTTCTCAGCAGTTGATCTTGGCCGGGATTGGCTGGTGGGCGAGCCGGGCACGGTGACGTCGGACATGGCGCCCGAAGGCACCGTCGCGGTGCGGTCCGCCAAGTGGCCAGCCGCCACCGCCGGGGCGGCGTTGAGCGTCGGGGACCGGGTCACGGTGACGGGAGCCAGCGGTCATCTGCTCGAGGTGACCCTCGTCACGGATTGACGCAGATGCATCATACGAGGCGTTGTCCACACCTGCGCTTGCAAAAAGCATCTGCTGATCGCGAAGGTTGTCTTGTGACGATTCGAAACGGAGGGGTAAGTTCGGCTCCACAGACATCGGAAGGGGGAGCTCCGATGACTGATTCGGTCCGCGCGGCAAGGGGGATGGCGTGAGCGCTCAACGCTACGAAGAGGAATGGCAGATCAAGGCTGCGTGCCGGGGGCCGCAGAACGCCGTGGTGTTCTTTCCGCCACAACGCTTTGAACGCAAGCACGAAAAGGCTGAACGGGAAGCGTTGGCCAAGAGCATCTGTCGCAGCTGCGGCGTGCGCCGGGCCTGCCTGGACTATGCCTTGACCATCCGTGAACCCCACGGGATCTGGGGAGGGCTCAGCGAGAACGAGCGCAAGCTGCTGCTGGCCCGTCGCGAAGCGAGCTGACCCCCAGCGCTGCCGCCGGTCCATTTCTTATCGGCTTGGCAGCCGGGGGCCGCCCACCCGCACATCCTCCCGCCGGCGGGTCACCCCGCGCCCATCCAGCAGCGCCAGCAACGGCAGCGCGTGTTTGCGTGAACAGCCCAGCCGGTCCCGGACCTCGGCCACGGTGACACCCGCGGGCTGCGCGGCCAACATCTCTGCCAGCACCCCTGCCGCCATGTCCAGCGCGCCGGCGGAAAAGTAGATGCCCTCGTGCTGCAGCACCAGGCCCCGGCGGGCCAATTCCCGGAGCTCGGCCCGATCCACGCCGTCAGGTGGGGGTGGGGCGAACGGTTCCGCATCAAGTGCGGCCACGAACGGATGATCGGCCAGAGGATCCAGCGCGGCGGCGGCACTGGCCCGTCCCGCCTCCACCTTGATGTCCTCCAGCGTGGCCAGCGCCGCCCGTTGACGATCATCGAGGGAACCGACATCGAGCCCCAGCGGGCCGGCCGCCGCCACCAGCTCGGCCACCCCGTGGCGCAGTTCGGCCAGCCGATCCGGATCCATCACCCAGCTACCTACGGTGGCGGCGCGGCGCTCCCCGGTGAGCCGCTCCAGCTCGTCAGGTTCAACGAAGCCCCGCTCCCGGATCACCCGATCAACCGACCGATCCGGTCGCGCCCTGGACGCTGACAACACCGGGGCCACGTCGAGCACCTCACCGCCGCCCACCGTCTCCTTGCGGCCCGATTCCCGCAGCACGAAGCGGTCCCCGGGTCGTAGCGGCAGTGCCGCCGGCAGATGGAGGCGGGCCAGGCCGCTCTCGCCGGGTCCGATGGTGGAATCGCCCAGCAATCGCAGCTTGACCGGCACCTCGCCCGAGCCCAGGTAGGCCACGTACGCGCCCCGGCGAGACACCTCATGGTCCAACGAACCGAGCACCGACAGCGAGGTGTCGATCATGCGGGTGCGATGCCATTGGCCCGGCCTGACCAGCACATCTCCCCTCGCCACCTCGCCATGGTTCACCCCCACCAGGTTCACCGCCAACCGTGACCCGGGAGGGCGCGCTGGCACGACTGTGATGGTGGCTCTGCAGCGCCCGCACCCGCACGGTGACCCCCTGGGGCAGCAACACCAGCTCATCATCTCGGGCCATGGAACCGCCGGTCAGGGTGCCGGTGACCACGGTGCCGGAACCCTTGGCGGCAAAGGCCCGGTCGACCCACAGTCGCGGCCGCCCGTCATCGGTGGCCGTTGGCGTCGAGGCCACCAGCCGATCCAGCGCCCCCCGCAGTTCGGCCACCCCCACCCCGGTGGGCACGTCGATCATGACCACGTCGGCCCTGGCCAGGAATGTGCCCTCGAGGTGCTCGGCCACGTCCAGCTGCGCCAGTTCCACCAGGTCGGCATCGCACAGGCCGACCTTGGTGAGTGCCACCAGCCCGTGGCGCAACCCCAGCAGCTCCAGGATGCGCAGATGCTCCTCGGACTGGGGTTTCCAGCCCTCGGTGGCGGCCACCACGAACAGGCAGGCGTCCACCGCACCCACCCCGGCCAGCATGTTCTTGATGAAACGGACGTGGCCGGGGACGTCAACGAAGGCCACCTCGGCACCGGAGTCCAGCGTGGCCGCGCCGAAGCCCAGATCGATGGTCATGCCCCGTTGCTTCTCCTCGGCCCAGCGGTCGGGATCGACGCCGGTGAGGGCTCGTACCAGGGTCGATTTCCCGTGGTCCACGTGTCCGGCGGTGGCGATGACGTGCATGTGGGTCCGCCGCCGATCAGCTCAACGTCGCCAGGGCCCGGGCTACGGCCTGGTCCTGGGTCGGGTCCACCGTGCGCAGGTCGAGCAGGGTGCGGTGCTCCTCGACGCGGGCGATGATCGGAGGCTCGGCGCGGCGCAGCTCGGCCCGCCGGTCCCCGGGAACGCAAACCCCGAATGACGCCATCGTCACCCCCGGCAAGGTGCCACCGCCGGGCACGGACCGCAGCGGCAAGGGCTCGCCCCAGCCGAGCGACGCCGCCCGCTGGGACAGCACCGGAACCGGGGTGGTGGCCATCCGCCAGAACGCGATGGCGTTCCCGTCTCGGCGCAGATAGCTCATCGCCAGCTCCTGCAAGGCGGCCAACACCAACGCGCCGCAACGCACAGCCCGGGCGAGCGGGTGCCGAGCGATGGTGGCCACCAGGTCCGCCCGGCCGGCGATGATCCCGGCCTGGGGGCCGCCGAGCAGCTTGTCCCCGGAGAACAACACCAGGTCGGCGCCCTGTTCGAGGGTTTGACGGGCGGCGGGTTCTCCGGCCAGCCACACCGGCGGCCCGCCCAGGAGCCAGGGGCAGGCCGCGTCGAGCAGTCCGGACCCGATGTCCGCCACCACCGGCGGGCCCATACCGACCAGTTCGTTCACCTCCACCGACTCGGTGAAGCCCACGATCTGGTAGTTGGATTGGTGGACCTTCAACAAGAGGGCCACCCGCCCGTTGCCATCGGCCACGGCTTTGGCGTAGTCCGCCCGGCGGGTACGGTTGGTGGTGCCGACCTCCACCAGCTCGGTGCCGGAGGCGGTCATGACCTCGGGGATGCGGAACCCGCCGCCGATCTCCACCAGCTCGCCCCGGGAGGTCACCGCGGCCCGGCCCGGACCGCCGAGCGCCGCCAACGTCAGCAGCACCGCGGCGGCGTTGTTGTTCACCACCAGCGCTGCCTCGGCCCCGCAGGCACGGGCCAGCAATCCGGCCGCATGGTCCTCCCGCCGGCCCCGGTCGCCCTCCTCCAACCTGAACTCGACGTTGGAGTAGCCCGCCGTCTGGCAGTGGGCGAAGGGGGCCCGCCCCAGGTTGGTGTGCAGCAGGACCCCGGTGGCGTTGATCACGGGCTGCAGCAGCTGCCGGGACCGCAGTCGGGCCAGCTCATGAGCCCGTGCCGTGATGGCGTCACCGTCTGGCGCGCCGCCGCCGTTGAGGGCCTGATCACGGCCCTCGGCAATAGCGCGGCGAGCGACTTCGACGAGCAGGGGGTCGGGCAGACCCCAACTTCGAAGGGCCCGTGCCAACACGTCGACCGAAGGTGGATGGGCCACCGCGGCGAATGTAGCGGTTGGCGCAGGCGGTGGCGTCGGGTCGCGGTGGCGCGTCGGGTCAGGCGGGTCGGATGGGGAGCGTTGGCGCCCTCTCGGTTCGGGCGGCTCAGTAGTGTCGGATCATGTTCGGGCTGTTGGCCCTGTTGTTCGTGGTGGTCCCGATCCTGGAGCTGTACGTGATCGTGCAGGTCGCTCAGGGTGTGGGGGTGTTCCCCACCGTCGCCGGTGTGATCGTGGTGTCAGCGGTCGGGGCGTGGCTGTGCAAACGGGAGGGAGCGGGGCTGTTTCGGAAGATCCAGCGGCAGCTCAACGCCGGTGAGCTGCCCACCGACACCGTGGTCGACGGGTTTCTGGTCTTGTTTGCCGGTGCGCTGTTGCTCACCCCGGGGTTCTTGACGGACCTGGTCGGCCTGGCGCTGCTGGTGGCGCCGGTGCGGGCTCTGGTGCGAGGAGCACTGTTGGCCCGCTTCGCCAGCGTCGCCCGCCGTCGTGCCGCTGACGCAGTGCGCTCCCGCACCCGGGTGGTCAGCTTCGGTTTCGGGGACAGCGGTTTCGGGGACAGCGGGGACAGCGGTCAGCGGGACGGGACGGCTGGTGGCAACGGGGGACGGATCATCGACGTCGGTGAAGCCACACACTGGGCCGGTCCCGGGGTGGGGGAGACCGGTGACAGGGTCCGGGGTTCGCGCACCCCTCCTGATCAGCGTGAGGGACCAGCCACCCTCAAGCGGGGCCGAAGGCGGCGGCCATGGCGTCCACCAGCCGGGCCGAACAGCCGCTGACATCCACTGGCGGCACTGCGTCGGTCACCACCACCTCGGCCAACTCGGCGAAGGCGTCCGCCATCGGTCCTGATCCCAACGCCACCGGCTGGCCGCCATCTCCTCCCGCCGCCACTGAGGCGTCGATGGGCAGGGTCGCCAGCAGCGGGACACCGATCTCTTGCGCCAGTGCCGCACCGCCACCCTCGCCGAACAGGGCATAGCGCTGGCCGTCGGGGGCCACGAAGGCGCTCATGTTCTCGATCACACCGGCCACCCGCAGGTAGCTCTTCCGGGCCATGGTGGCCGCCCGCGCAGCGACCTTCTGTGCTGCCAGCGCCGGGGTGGTGACCACGATGAGCTCGGTTCGGGGCAGCATTCGGGCCAGGCCCATCTGGACGTCACCGGTGCCCGGCGGAAGGTCGATCAACAGGTAGTCCAGCGGCCCCCATTGCACGTCCTCCAGGAAGTGCTGCACGGCCCGGTTCAACATCAGGCCCCGCCACATGAGCGCATCGGTCTCGTCGTCGGTGAGCAGCCCCATGGAAACCACCTCGATCACGCCCTCCTGTGCCACGACGCCAGCCGCTCCTCCACTGCCCTGTCCTTCAGCGGGACCCTCCCCGAGGTCGTGCGGTTTGAGGGTGGAACGCATCGGAACCTGGCGAAGGTTGGGCAGCATCTTCTTCTCGCCCCCGTGGGCTTGCAGCCGACCCTCCACTCCCAGCATGCGTGGCACGGAGAAGCCCCAGATGTCGGCGTCGAGAATGCCGATGCGCAGACCCCGCTGGGCCAACGCCACCGCCAGGTTCACGGTGACCGATGACTTCCCGACCCCACCCTTGCCGGAGGCGATGCCGATCACCCGGGTGGTGGCCGGGATGGCCGTCTCAGGGGCATTCTCCCGGGCGTTCCAGCGAGCCTTCCCCATGGCCGTGGCCCGCTCCGATGCGGTCATCTCACCCCAGGTCAGGCTGACCTTGCTCACGCCGGGCGTGGTCCCCACCCGATGCTTGATGTCCTTTTGGATCTGGGCCCGCAACGGGCAGCCGGCGGTGGTCAGCGCCACCGTGATGGCCACCTCGCCCGAGGCGGACACGTCGACGGAGCGGATCATGCCCAGCTCCACCACGTCCGCTCCCAACTCGGGATCGACGACGCCGCGCAGCAGCCCGAGCACGTGCTCGGTCGAGGGCGGCGGGTGCGGACCCGGCGAGTTGGACCGGGCGGTTGAGGAGGTCACCCCTTGATTGTAACGGCTTCGGCCGTGTTAATGCCGAAAGGTGTACGATCAGCTCGTGGAACAGCAGCGGGACGACCAGCCCGACCATCCCCGACAGCCGCTGCAGCCCCGGCTCGAGCTGTTCAAGGTGCTGGGCGACAACACCCGCTATGCCATCTACCTGGAGCTGGCTCGTTCGCCCCGTCCGCTCGCCACCGCCGAGATCGCCGGCACGCTGGGCTTGCATCCCAACACCGTGCGTCCGCAGTTGGAGAAGATGCGGGACGTCGGGTTGCTCGAGGTCGAGGTGGAAGGTCGGGGCGGGGTGGGTCGGCCCCAACATCGGTACGCGTTGGCGGCTGACGCGCCGTCCCTCGGCCTCGAGCCGGCCCTGTTCCCCCTGGCCACAAGGGTGCTCTTGCGAGTGGCGGCCACTGCCGGTCTCGGCGCTGCGGAGGCCATCGAGGCGGCCCGAGAGCTGGCGCTCAGCCGGCCGGGCACCGCCACCTCCACCCGGTCCTGCGTGGATCTGGTCAGCCACCAACTCGCTGAGCTGGGTTTCGATCCCGCGGTGGTGACGACCGGGACCGCCATCAACGCCGGCTCGCATCCGGCCCGAGCCGACCAGGCCGGAGCCGCTGATCTGACCGAGGTCGCCCCGGTCACCGAGGTCACATTGATGTTCGGGCACTGTCCGTTCCGTGAGCTGGCCGAGGCGAATCCGGCGCTGATCTGCGGCTTGCACCAGGGCCTGGTGGAGGCCATGGTGGCGACGTCGCGCAGCGGGGCCGGGTGCCGGTTCCGGTCACTGGTCGATCGCAATCCCTGCCAGGTGGACCTGTTGCTGGACCCCGCCGTCTGATCCGTTCCATCCGGCCGCGGCCGCCCTCGCTGCGTTCCTGGTGATGGTGCTCGCTAGAATCGCTTCGGCAAAGCCGGTTCGCCGCCCCTAACGGGCTTCAGGAGGCACTCACCGTGATCACGCTCACCGACACCGCAACCAAGAAGGTGAAGGAGCTCATCGATGCCGAGGGTGCTGATGGCCTGGCGCTGCGGGTCGAGGTCCGGCCCGGTGGCTGCTCTGGTTTCGCCTACGAGATGTACTTCGACACCGACATCGCCGAGGATGATCTGGCTGAGGTGTTCGGTGATGTCCGGGTGGTGGTGGATCCCACGTCAGCGCAATTGCTCAGCGGCGCCACCCTGGACTATAAGGACGGCCTGAACCAGGCCGGCTTCTCCATCAACAACCCCAACGCCACTCGTACCTGCGGCTGCGGCCAGAGCTTCAGCTGAGCCGGTCCGCCCCGGTGACCTGCCGGTAAGCGTGGACCTGAACGTCAACGGGGTAGCGGTCTCCGCTGACCCGGCCCACACCACCCTACTGGAGCTTCTGCGTGAGCAGCTCCAGCTGTACTCCGTCAAGGACGGTTGCGCGCCGCAGGGCCAGTGCGGATGTTGCACGGTGCTCGTCGATGGTCAGCCCCGGGTCGCCTGTGTCACCCCACTCCGACGGGTCGCCGGCCGCGAAGTCACCACCATCGACGGTCTCGATCCCGCCACCCGGACCGCCTGGGCCCAGGCCTTCTCGGATTGCGGCGCCAGCCAGTGCGGCTTTTGCAGCCCCGGCATCATCATTCGCCTGGTGGCCGAAGCTGCCAGAGCTCACCCGCAGCCGGCCCACGCGTTGCTGGCCCACCTGTGTCGCTGCACTGGCTGGCTGCCCATCCTCGACGCGTACGAGCAGGTCACGGCGGTGCCCGTCGCCCTTCCGGGCCGCCCGCAGCACCACAACGACGGCGAGCACCTGAGTCAGCCCGATCGCACCGAGCCTGCCGATCAGCAGCGTCGGGACCTCGCCGTGCCAGCAGGCCCGGCGGCAGAGCTCAGCGCCGTCCCCGCCGTCGCTCCTCTTGGTCCGAACACCGGCCCGGCGCTGCGGGCTCAGCTTGAAGCTCATGTTGCCCAGGTCGTCGGACCCGTAGTGGCGTTGGGTGGCGGTGGCTTCGCCGCTGATCTCGCACCGGCAGAGGCCCTGGTCGCGGTGCCGGATAGAGCTGGCGGCTGGGCGGTGGGCGAGTCCCTGGCCCTGGCCCGACTGGCTGCGGGCACGGTCCAGGGGAGACGAAGCACGGTCGAGGCCGCTCACCCCGTCGCGCTTCCCGACGGGGACTGGGATCGGGTCCTGCAGACAAGCTGGGTTGATCCGGGTTACTTGGAGCCTGACGCCTCGTGGTGCTTGCCCGGCGGGATCCCCGCTGACCCGGCTGGCAATGGTGGGGACTTCGGCGCCAAGGCGGACTCACCGGTTACCGCTGTAGCCAAGCGGTTGGCAACCTTGCATGGCCGGGCGATCCGGGTCCATCTCACCCGCGAGGACGTCATCCGTCTCGGCGCCAAACGACCGCCGTTGGCTGCCGGTATCGATCTGGCCACCCGCCGCGTGGTTATCCATGTTGCCCGCACCCCCGGTGTAGTCGCCGCGCTGCTCGCCGGCCTGGGCAACGATCACGGCTTTCAGGTCGACCTGCACGAACTCGACGTGCCCGGACCGCCGACGTCCCTGGCGCCACGCCGGGCCGGCTGGGCGGAGGGGGTGGCGCTGCGGGCCGCCCTGCTCGGTGAGACCGGCCCAGTGCACCAGCCCGGTGGCGGTTGGGCCCGTGCCCGGGTGGTGATCGCTGAGGATGGCCGGGCCACGATCGATGCCGAGGTCGGCGCCGGCACCGCGCTGGCCGAAGAGGTACTGCGATCGTACTGCACCGGGGCCATCCACATGGCGCTGTCGTGGGTCACCTCGGAGCGGATCAACGTGGACCGGGACGGGCACCCGCTGGACCTGACGCTGCGAAGCCTCGGTGTGCTGCGGGCGGTGGACATGCCGGCGGTGCGCCTTCGGATGGGACCGCCGTCGGACGGGCCCCCGCTGGCCGTATCCGATGCCCTCTTCGCGGCGACCGCCGCCGCGGTGTGGGCGCATCAGGGCTGGCCTCCCCAATGGCCCACCGACCTGCCGCTCAGCTGACCCCCCAGCTTGCACCGACCCATCAAGAAATCCCTGGCGTGAGCTGCCCATTCTGGGGGCGATTCGACGTGGATTCGCCCCTACTGGCGCCCAGCACCCTTTTCGCCCGGCCGCCTGCGCCGCCGCCCTCCAGCTGCTAAGAAGAGACCATGTTGGGCGGGGTGGTGATCGCGTTGATCCTGGTGGTGGCCATGCCGGTGGCCGTGCTCATGTCAGGTCCGGTGGTCGCCGCGCTCCTGGGCTTCCTGCTCAAGGACAACGCCGAGCGCCAGGGTGCGGACACCCCATGGGCTGAACTGAACACCTGAATCGGGTCACATCGACCAGCGCGACTGCCCGAAGCGATACCCCACCGAACGTACCGTCTGGATGAGGTTGGCGTGTTCTTCGCCCAACTTGGCCCGCAGCCGCCTGACGTGCACGTCTACGGTGCGGGCCCCGCCGTAGTACTCGTACCCCCAGACCCGGTTGAGCAGGGTCTCCCGGGTGAACACCTTGCCGGGGTGTTGCGCCAGGAACCGCAGCAGCTCGTACTCCATGTACGTCAGATCGAGTGGGCGGCGGGCGATGACCGCCTGGTAGGTCTCGACGTTGAGCACCAGCTCGCCGTACTCCACCAGCTCGGGTCCGGTGCCCCGCCCCAGGCGCCAGTACTGGTGCTTCAGCCGCCACTCCAGCTCTCGATGGTTCAGCGGCGAGAGCACGAAGTCGTCGAAGAGGTCGCGGTTCTGCTCCAGGGAGACTAATTGCTCGGAGCGCACCACCATGATCAGCGGCTGCAACGGGAAGTCCCGCTTTCGCAATGACACCGCCAGTTTGAGCGCCCCGTCGACGGAGCGGTCGGCCATGAGGATGGCGCCGCCCCAGCCGTCCTCGGGCTCCTTGCGCTCAGCGTCGATCTCGTCGGCGACGCCCACATAGCGATAACCGTCACGATCCAACGCCTGGGAGAGATCGGCGGATACCGGAAAGGGATAGACCAGGAGCGGTTCCACCCGCAGTCACCAGCTCGGCAGGTAGCGGCGCAACTCGTAAGGCGTCACCTGCGCACGGTACTCGGCGAACTCGGCCCGCTTGTTGCGGAGGAACCATTCGAAGATGTGCTCCCCCAGTGCGTCCGCGACCAGCTCCGAACCTTCCATCTCGTCCAACGCCTCGTCCAGGTTCACGGGAAGCGCAGTGATGCCGAGTTGGTTTCGCTGTGACGGTGAAAGCTCGAACAGGTTGGCGTCCGCCTCTGGGGGCAGCTCATAACCGGCCTCGATGCCCCGCAGCCCCGCGGCCAGGATCACCGAGAACGCCAGGTAGGGGTTGCAGGCGGGATCCGGGGCCCGGTACTCGATGCGGGTCGAGGAAGGCTTGTTCCGCTTGGTGACCGGCACCCGGATCAACGCCGATCGGTTGTTGTGAGCCCAGGTGACGTAGGGCGGCGCCTCAGAACCGGGGGTGAGTCGCTTGTATGAGTTGACCAACTGGTTCGTGACGGCGGTGATCTCACGGGCGTGGCGGAGCAGGCCGGCGATGAACTGCCGGGCCTCGAGGGACAGCCCGGCTCCGTCCGGATCGTGGAAGACATTGGTGTCGCCCCGGAACAGGCTCAGGTGGGTGTGCATCCCCGAGCCCTGAACGCCGGCCAACGGCTTGGGCATGAACGTGGCGTAGACCCCCCGTTCCAACGCGATCTCCCGAACCAGCAACCGAAAGGTCATCACCGTGTCTGCCATCTCCAGGGCATCGGTGTAGCGCAGGTCGATCTCGTGCTGGGACGGCGAATCCTCGTGGAAGCTGTACTCCACCGGGATGCTCATGCCCTCCAGCATGCCAATGGTGCGACGGCGCAGGTCAGAGGCCACGTCGGCCAAGGTCAGATCGAAGTAGGAACCGCTGTCGAGCGGCACCAGGGGTGTGGTGGGGTCCCCGTCGGCAAAATAGAAAAACTCCATCTCCGGCGCCACCATGAACGTGTAGCCCAGCTCGCGAGCCCGTTGCACGTTGCGTTTGAGCACGTATCGAGGGTCACCGGCGAAGGGGTCACCGTCCACGTTCTCGATGTCGCAGAACATCCGACCCGAATGCTCGGCCTCCGGTCCGAAGGGGATCAACTCGAAGGTGGCAGCGTCGGGCCGGGCCAGCACATCCGATTCCTGTACTCGGGAGAACCCATCGATGCTCGAACCATCGAAGTGCATCCCCTCAGCGAAGGCCGTTTCCAGCTCAGCGGGGGTGATGGCGAAGGACTTGAGCTGTCCGTTCACGTCGGTGAACCACAGGCGAACGAGCCGGACGGCGCGCTCTTCCACGGTTCGTAGGACGTACTGTTGCTGGCGCAGCAGTTGCTCTTGGCGGTTCATCGCCGCCCATCGTGGCCCGCCCGCGACCCCGATCGGGCGCTTCCCCGAGCCGTTCACATGACGTTCACATCCGATCCGCTGGCAGGAATCGTGTGATTGGGAGCGCGCCGGGCGAAACGACCTAGTGTCGGCCCAATCGGGTCGCCCGTTCATGCGGCAGGCACGAGCTCCCAACGAAAAGAAGGTGATGGAGTGGAGAACCGTACGCCGACGGAGGTCATCGCATTTGCGAAGGAGCAGGGCGTCGAATTCGTCGACCTACGCTTCTGCGACCTCCCTGGACAGATGCAGCACTTCTCGGCGCCCTTGCACCAGTTGACCGAGGACGTTTTCGAGGAGGGTTTCGGATTCGACGGCAGCTCCATCCGGGGCTTCCAGGAGATCCAGGAATCGGACATGTTGCTGTTGCCGGACCCCAACACCGCCATCATCGACCCCTTCCGCACCCGCAAGACCCTGAATGTCAACTGCTTCGTGCACGACCCGCTCACCGGTGAGGCCTACAGCCGGGACCCCCGCAACATCGCCCGCAAGGCCGAGGCCTACCTGCTGACCACCGGCATCGCGGACACCGTGTACTTCGGTCCGGAGGCGGAGTTCTTCATTTTCGACTCCGCCCGCTACCAGCAGAACGCCAACAGCGCCTTCTACGAGGTGGATTCCGACGCTGCAGCGTGGAACTTGGGCAGCGCAACCAACATCGACGGCAAGCCCAACCGGGGGTACAAGCCGCGCCACAAGGAGGGCTATTTCCCGGTGCCCCCGGTGGACCATTTCCAGGACATGCGCTCGGACATGGTGGCCGCCCTTGAAGGCTGCGGTGTGGAGATCGAGATCCAACACCACGAGGTGGCCACCGGCGGCCAGGCCGAGATTGACATGCGCTTCGACACCCTTCTGCGGGTGGCGGACAAGCTCATGCTCTACAAGTACATCGTCAAGAACGTTGCCTGGCAGGCCGGCAAGGTGGTGACGTTCATGCCCAAGCCGCTGTTCCAGGACAACGGGTCGGGCATGCACTGCCATCAGTCGCTGTGGAACGGCAGCGAGCCGTTGTTCTACGACGGGGACAAGTACGCCGGGTTGTCGGACATGGCCCGCTGGTACATCGGCGGCATCTTGCGCCACGCCCCCGCCATCTTGGCCTTCGCCGCGCCCACCACCAACTCCTACAAGCGCCTGGTCCCGGGCTATGAGGCCCCGGTCAACCTGGTCTACAGCCAGCGCAACCGGTCCGCCGCGGTGCGCATCCCGCTGTACTCCAAGTCCCCCAAGGCCAAGCGCCTGGAGTTCCGCTGCCCTGATCCATCTTGCAACCCCTACTTGGCGTTCGCGGCCCAGTTGATGGCCGGCCTGGACGGCATCCAGAACCGCATCGAGCCGCCGGATCCGGTGGACCACAACCTCTACGACCTGCCCCCGGAGGAGCTCAAGAAGGTCCCTCAGGTGCCCGCCTCGTTGGAAGCGTCACTCGATGCCCTCGAAGCGGATCACGAGTTCCTGTTGGCCGGCGGGGTGTTCACCCAGGACCTGATCGACACCTGGGTGGCCTACAAACGCGAGGCCGAGGTCGACGCCATCCGCCTCCGCCCCCACCCTTACGAGTTCCACCTCTACTTCGACATCTGAGCCAAGAGCCGCTGACGGATTCCTACTCAGGGTAGGATACTTCGTATGGCTGTGTCGAAGGTGTCCCTCAGCATCGAGGAAGATGTGCTCACCGAGGCCCGTGTGCGCGCTGGTCGTCGTGAGCTGTCCTCCTACGTGACCGATGCGCTGCGCCGCCAGCTGCAGCAGGACCGCCTCGGTGAGCTGCTCGCCGAGATGGAAGCCGAGTCAGGCCCGATCCCCGAAGACCTGATGGAGGAGGCCCGACAGCTATGGCGAGGACCCGCCGCCGCACTCAAACCCCGCCGCCGCAGCGCCTGATCCTTGACAGCGGCGGCGTCATCGCCCTATCCCGCCACGACCTGCGGGCCCGGGCCACGCTGGCCGCCGCTCGAGAGGCCGGCGTCGAGGTGTCCGTGCCCTCGGTGGTGGTCGCCGAGACCGTGCGCGGATCGGCCGAGGACGCGTCCATCAATCGGGTGATCAAGGCCGTGGGTGAGGTGACCGCCGTCGACCAGGGCACCGGCCGTGTGGCCGGGGCGCTGCTCGGGGCGGCACGGTCCACTTCGACGGTCGACGCGCTGGTGGTCGCGTCGGCGATCGAGCTTGGCGGTGGGGTCGTGCTCACCGGCGATCCCGAAGACCTCGAGCGGCTCGCCGACGGCCACCCCGAGGTCGTGATCAGCGCGCTGTAGTCGCTCACAGCTCCGCAGGCACACGGGCTGCATCGAGCCACCCGTCGGGGTCGACGGCCGTGGCGTGGGCGATGGCCTGGTTGCGGGAGCGTTCGAACAAGAAGCCAGGTCACAGCCTTGCACGAACCTGCCGCCACGGCCCGGGGGGGGGGACCGACGCCATCTGGCGCGCGAACTGATCTTTTCGCAGGTCAGCGCTGGTCCTGGCGCGGCTCAGCTCCAGCGGCGAGTCGGCCGGTTGTCCGGAGCTCTTCAGCGATGGTGCGCATGAGGTTTCGACTGGCTCGCCAGCCCCGGACCTTCCATCAGCGGGAACTTGCGTCGGTTGGGAGGTCGGCTTGGGGGCAGGGGTGCTCGGCCACGTCGAAGAAGCCCCGGTAAGCCAGGACCTCACCGAGACGGCTGCGTACCTGCACGTCGATGCCGAAACGCTGCCGGGGTTCGTCCCACCACTCCCGGACGCGGGCGTTCCCGGCCAAGGCGGACGGCAGCTTCACCGCCGCCCGGCCGAGATGGAGCCGGGCGACACCGCCTATCAGGCACAGGCCGCCATCGGCATCAACGGTGGCGAAAAGCTCACTGGCCAGGTTCTGACGGGTGCCGAGGTAGTCCACCAGGCAGCCCTTCGGCGCGCTGAACACCGTGGTCGAATCCGACAGGCGGTACCGCCCCCGGAACTGGAACCGTCGGGTGGCGGCCACCGTCGAACGGCCGAAGCGGTCGAGGTAAGCGTGGCCGGTGATGGTGAACGGCACATGTTGGCCACCCTCGGGGCACAGGATCCGAAATCCGGCCACCGCGGCGAGCACTGGCCGCGCCCACCAGGCTCGGCGAATCTCCTCCATCGTGCCCCGTCCGACCTGGCACACTTCATCACCAGGGGCCAGGCCGCAGCGCCATTGCATCTTGGGGTGCAGCCGCGCAAAGTCCTGGCCCAGCGCACCTTGGTAGATCGACTGCTGCGGGACCGAGCCTGGAGCGTCGGTCACGAGCCGTAGAACAGTCGCTCGACCACGGCGCGGGCGGGCAAGCCGACCAAGGCGAACGCCTGGGAGCTATCGGCCACGTCGAGCAGGCGATCGAGGTCCCGGCGGAGGGCACCACTGGCGGGCAGGACATCGGCACGGGCCGCGGTCCGCAGGAACAGAGCATTGCGGGCCCGGCTACAGAACCGGTAGCTGTCGGCGAGCGTTTCCGCATCGACGGGGGCCACCAGACCCTCGGTGACCAGCGCGTCCAGCGCCGCCATGGTGTTGGGATGGCGGACCGCGGGATGGTCCCGGCCATGGGTCAACTGCAACAACTGCACCGTGAACTCCACATCCACCATTCCGCCGGGACCCAGCTTCAGATGGCGCGCCTTGTCATCGCCGCGCCGGATCCGTTCGTTCTCCACCCGCCGTTTGATGTGGCGCAGCTCGGCTCGCTGCTCGCTGCTCAACGGTGCGCCGTAGCTGACCTCGTCACGCATCGCTTCGAAGGAGGCACCGAGGATGGGGTCTCCGGCGCAGAAACGAGCCTTGATCAGCGCTTGCCGCTCCCAGATCTGTGACCAGGCCATGTAGTACTCCCGGAACGAACCCAACGTTCGCGCCAGCACCCCCTGATTGCCTTCGGGTCGGAGGCGGGCGTCGATCTCCCAGATGGGGTTGGTGCCCGTCGTCCCACCGATTCGGCGCAACACCCCGCCGGCCATCGCCTCCGCGTCCATCGCCCCCTGCCGGTGCACGAAGATCACGTCCAGGTCCGATCCAAAGGACAACTCCCGCCCGCCCAGCTTGCCCATGCCGATCACCGCGAAACCCTCAGCGGAAGCGATGTTGGTACCAGCGGTTCCGCTTCCATTCCCGGTGCTTCGCCATACCGCCGGCTGCCGCTCCTCGTCAACGTTGGTCAAGGCCGCTTCCAGCACCACGTCGGCCAGGTTGCACAGCGCCCCATCGATGCCCCCGTCGCCGCACAACAGCGCCCGCAATGCCAGCCTGGTGCGTTGCGTTGAATGCAGTCCCCCGATGCGCCCCACCAGGGTTCGGTCCGCGGCGTCCGAGGTCCTCGACGCGGTGGCGGTCGTCCCCTCAGCGGAATCCTGCTCGTCTCGCAGTTCGTCTCGCAGTTCGTCGAGGGAACGGCTGGCGAGCAGCTGCTCGAGGTCAGCCAGTTCGGCCACGAGCTCTCCATGACGGCGAAGTCCCAGGCCGGCCACTTTGGAGGAACCCAACACTCGGCACAGTCGCCACCCGATGTCCGCCGATTCCCGTAGCAGCGGCATCACCGTCATCGAGCGGGCCGGCCCGTCCAGCACGATGCGCAGCTGCAACAGCCCCAGGTCCGGATTGGGCGATTCCGACAGCCACTCCAGCAGTTTTGGCATCAGCACACGGAGCTGCACTGCCTGGCGGCTGGCCCCGGCGGTCAGCTCCTCCACCGCGGCCCGCGTTGCTACGAGGTCCGTGAAGCCCAACGCCGCCAACTCGTTGCTCAAGCGAGCGGAATCGAGCTGGCCCCGGCCCCCACCGGTCTCGCCAGGTCTGTTCGCGGACAGCGCCACCAAGAGTGGTCGGAAGAAGAGCCGTTCGAAGATGGAGCGCACCGAAGCCTGGTGGCGGCGGTGGCTGTCCATGAACTGGGTCAGGGCGGCGTTCGCGGTATCGCCGGCGGGCCGATCTCGATACCCCATGACCCGGGCCAAACGCTCGAGCGAAGCCTCATCAACGGGCAGCGAATACACCTGCTGCTCCTGTTGCAACTGCAGGCGGTGCTCGACCGTGCGCAGATACCGGTACGCCACCGCCAAGTGAGCGGCGTCGGCGTCATCAACGTAGCCCCGCCGCGCCAGCTGATCTAGCGCCGCCAACGTCGTCCCCGAGCGAATGGCGGGGTCGCCGCCGCCGTGCACGAATTGAAGGATCTGCACGGCCATCTCCACGTCCCTGATGCCGCCCCGACCTCGCTTCACCTCCCGCTCCAGCAGCCCTTCGCGGGCCAGCACCTCCTCAGAGCGCGCCTTGTGGGCCCGCAGCTCGGGCACCGCGCCCGCCGGACGGGGCCGGTCCCAAAGCTGGGCCCGGGTGGCGGCCATCCAGCGGGAGGCCAGTTCGCCGTCTCCGGCTACAGGACGGGCCTTGATCAGCGCTTGCCGCTCCCACATCAGCGCCCGCCCGGCGTAGTAGTCGGTGTACGCCGCCACGGTTCGTGACAGCGCACCGGCTTTCCCATCCGGCCGCAAATCGGCGTCTGTGCGGAACACGATCCCTTCCTTGGTCACCTCACTCATGGTGGCGATGACCCGACGTGCGGCTCGGGCGGCGTCGAACTCGTCCCCATCGTGCACAAAGAGGACGTCCACATCAGACGCGTAGTTCAGCTCTGAGCCGCCAAGCTTTCCCATCGCCACGACAGCCATCGGACTTCTTGGAGCCGCCACCATCAGTGATGCCGCCAGGCAGGCATCGGCCAAGCTGGCCAGCTCCCGGCCGACACCCGCCACGTCGCTGACGTCCAACAGGTCCCGCAACGCGATCCGCAGGAACTCGCGCCGTTTCCAGCTGCGTAGGGCGTCGGAGGGGGTGACCCGATCCTGCAACGTGCGCACCACGTCGATGGCCTCGGCCACCAATTCGTCGGTTTCTCGCTCGATGAGATGATCCACCACCACCAGCAGCGATGGGTTGCGCACAACCGCATCGGTCAGCGAGCGGGAGGCGTCAGCCAGGCGCACCGCGGCGGTGGCCATGAGCTCGTCATGATCGATGCGCGGCGACACGGGCTGCCCGGCGCCACGGAGCCGGTCCACCACCAGCGACGCTCCCACAGGGTCAGCGGCGTCCTCGATGAGCGCCTCGAGCCGCGTCACCGCTCGACCCTACCGCTCGGGTTCAAACCGGGCGACCAGCGGCGGGTGTCAGGCTTTGCAGGACCAGATCCAGCGCTTCTGCAAGCTGGGAGGAGCCTTCACACCCGCGTCGGTTGCCGGATCGAAGGCGCCGCCAGCCATGTCGGGATGGCAACTGGAGAACACCAGACGATAGATCGGCCCCCCGCTGCTGCGCTGGATGAGCTCCACCTTGGCCGGCCCATACTTGGTCGACAAGGTGTCTCCGGCTTCGACTGAAGGCCGCAGCGTCTGGCAGGCGCTCAGGGCCAGCAGGACGCTACCGACCGCCGTTGCCGTGACCGGTCGCCGCCACCGCGCTTGATGCCCCACAACTGCAGCATCGGCGGGCCACGGGGGACACTTGAGCGCGGGCGTCGGACCTGACCGTTGCGTAGCCTGAGCCGGTGAGCTCGATTCGGCTGGCCGCCTGCCAGATCAACACCGTGGTGGGCGACCTGCAGGGCAACGCCGAGCGGGTGCTGGCAGCGCTGAAGCGAGCGGAAGAAGCCGGCGCCGAGTTGGCGGTGTTCCCCGAGTTGACGCTGTGCGGGTACCCCCCCGAGGATCTGTTGTTGAAGCCCGGTTTCGTGGCCGATGGGCGCCTGGCCCTGGAGAAGGTCGCCGCCCGCAGCGGGTCCTGTGCCGCGGTGGTCGGCTTCGTTGACGGCGAGCACGATCTTTTCAACGCCGCCGCGGTCTGCTCGGAGGGCGTGGTGCGGGGCGTGGTCCACAAGCAGCTTCTACCGAACTACGGACCCTTCGACGAGCACCGTTACTTCACCCCCGGTCGTCGTCGGCCCCCACTGTTCGAGATCGGCGGCCTGGCCGTGGGAGTGTCCGTCTGCGAGGACATCTGGAGCCCTGCCGGACCGGTGTCGGACCTGGCCAGCGGCGGCGCGGAGTTGATCGTCAACCTCAACGCCTCGCCTTACCATCAGGGCAAGGTGGCGGATCGCCTGCGCATGGTCTCCACCCGGGCGGCGGACGCCAGCGCGGCCATCATGTACGTGAACCTGGTGGGCGGACAGGACGAGTTGATCTTCGACGGCGGATCCTTCGTGGTCGATCAGCGGGGCGAGCTCATCGCCCGGGCTGTTGCGTTCGCCGAGGAGGTGCTGGTGGTGGACCTTGAGGTGCGCCCGGTCTATCGCAAGCGCCTGCTCGACCCCCGCCACCGTCCCGTCAGCGACCCGCTGCCGGTGGTAGAGGTCAGCGGTCCCCGAACCGGCGCCATCACCTGCCCCAACCCGGTGGCCTCTGCCCTGGATCCGGTGGAGGAGGTCTATCGGGCACTGGTGTTGGCGACCAGGGATTACGTCACCAAGAACGGGTTCACCGACGTGGTCATCGGAGTCTCCGGCGGGGTTGACTCCTCGCTGGTGGCCGCCATCGCCGTGGACACGCTGGGGCCGGCGCACGTGCACGGGGTGGCCATGCCGTCCAGGTTCAGCTCGGAACACTCGACGCAGGACGCGGTCGAGCTCGCCGAAGCACTGGGCATCGAACTTCGGACCATCCCCATCGAATTGGCGCACGCGGCGTTCGAGGTGATGCTGGCGCCCAGCTTTGATGGTCTCGCCACGGACCTGACCGAGGAGAACCTCCAGTCCCGGGTGCGAGGCGTCACCCTCATGGCGCTGTCCAACAAGTTGGGCTGGTTGGTGCTGACCACGTCCAACAAGTCCGAGTCCGCGGTCGGCTACGCCACCCTGTACGGGGACACCGCCGGGGGCTTCTCCGTCATCAAGGACGTTCCCAAGCTGCTGGTGTACGAACTGTGTGCGTTCCGCAACCGGCAGGCAGACGCCGATGGCCGACGAGCGCCGATCCCCGAGCGGGTGTTGACCAAGGCGCCCTCAGCCGAGTTGCGTCCCGACCAGCGTGACGATCAGTCGTTGCCCCCCTACGAGACGCTCGACCCCATCCTGCGGGCCTACGTCGAGGAAGACCGTTCGGTGGAGGAGATCGTGGCCTGCGGCTTCGACGCCGAGACGGTGCTCCGAATCGTGCGGCTGGTCGATCTGGCCGAATACAAGCGACGCCAAACCGCGCCCGGAGCCCGTATCTCCTCCCGGGCTTTCGGCAAGGATCGACGCCTGCCCATCACCAACCACTACCGCGGCTGATGATGGTGAGCGGCGGTCCCGAACGTCCTTTCCCGTTCATGGGTCTGCACGCCGCGGCGCGCACCGTGGGTGGATGGTGCTGGGCCGAGCAACGCTGTTTTGAGGTGCTTGGCGGCTGGGTTCGGGACACCCAGCAACCGGCCGTGAAGCACCTACTGGCCATCCATAGTCGTCACCACGCGTGGCGCGCCCAACGCTGGTCCGAGCTGTTGCCTCGGGCCTACACGGCCTCGCCCGAGGATCTGACCGCGGCGCCGGCCGCGTTCGATCGGGCCGTGTTCGACACCCTGGCCGGTTTAGACACAGTCGGCCTGCGAATGCAAGGGCACTATCATGTCGTCTATCCGGCCCTGTTGATGGTCTACCAAACCTCTCCTCTCGTGATGAGTCCACTCAGCGATGCTCCCGCTCTGCGCGCGATACGCATCATTCTGAGTGACGGTCAGCACGATCTGGCCGAGGGGATGGCGCTCATCAACAAGCTGGACGGGGGGATCTCTGACCCGGATCATCTGACCCAGCTCCAACAGGCTCTGGCAAAGACCCAGGTGAGAGGGCACGACAGTGGACATCTGGCGACAGTGTTCCGCCGCTGGGGAGCTTGACCCCGTAGGTATCGTGACAGGGCACAATCCGGCGTCCGAGGAAGAGGGTGCATCTTGCCGAAGGAGCGTGTAGAGCGCGACGAGGAAGACCTTGTTCGTCTCTACCTCACGGACATCGGGCAGTACCCGCTGCTCACCAAGGATGACGAGGTCCGCCTCGCCCAACAGATCGAGTCGGGCACATCAGCTCGTTCCGAACTCGAAGCCGCGGCGGAGCTGACCCCCGCTCGCAAGCGCGAGTTGCGCAAGCACGTTCGCGCCGGCGATGAAGCCGAGCGCACCTTCGTGCAGTCCAACTTGCGGCTGGTGGTGTCCATCGCCAAGAAGTACCAGGCCTCCGGTCTTCCCCTCTTGGATCTGATCCAGGAGGGCAACCTGGGTCTGATGCACGCTGTTGAGAAGTTCGACTGGCGGAAGGGTTTCAAGTTCTCCACCTACGCCACGTGGTGGATCCGCCAGGCCATCACCCGGGGCATCGCCAACACCGGGCGCACCATCCGCCTCCCGGTGCACGCCGGGGACACCCTCGCCCGCCTGCAGAAGGCCCGGGCCCGGCTGGAGCTCAAACTGGGCCGCCCGGCGACGCTGGCTGAGCTCTCGGCCGAGGTCGAGATGCCCGAGGACAAGGTCACCGAAGCCCTGCGCTTCGCGGCTGAGCCCTTGTCGCTGTCGGAGCCCTTACGTGAAGACGGCGACGCCGAACTCGGTGATGTGGTCGAGGACCGCTCGGCTGAGTCGCCCTTCGAGGTGGCCGCCACGGCCCTGCTTCCGGAGGAGATCAGCCGGCTGCTGGCCCCCCTTGATGAGCGCGAGCGGGAGATCCTCAAGCTTCGTTTCGGTCTCGATCGTGGCGAGCCCCGGACGCTGGAAGAGGTCGGCGAGCACTTCAACCTGACCCGGGAACGGATCCGCCAGATCGAGGCCCGGGCCATGTCAAAGTTGCGCCACCCCAGCAGCGACACGGGAGCGCGGGACCTTCTGGCGGTCTGACCTAGTAGCGGCCCCGCGCCCGAGGTGACCCAGACGTTCTGTCGGGCTCCCGAGCGCGGGGTGTGTCAGTTCTAGAAGCTGAGGAAGATCCAGTCGTTGGGGAGCCCGAATAGCAGGCGACCGACCGTGCTGTAGCGCGACAGCTGCTTGGAAGCGTGCTGGGTGAGGGTGAGCGCATCGCGAAGGAGCCGCTCGAAGCCGGCCTCGATGCGGATTCCCGACGTACCAACCGCGTCGTGGACGGCTCGAACTGCCTCGACGCATGCCTCCGCGGCGAAGGTGCTTGCCAGTTGGATCTCGATCTTCGCGTTGGTTGAGAGGCTGACTTGGGTGGCGCTGACCTCCTCGAAGCCCGCAGCGCACGCCTGGTGAAGGTACGCGCGGGAGGCGTTGACCCGGGACAGCGCTTTGCCCGCAAGGAATTGGATGAGCTCTCGGTCCCGCAGGGTGGTTGCGGTGAAGTTGGCGACCTTCTTTTCGGCCAACTCGATCAGCATCTCGACGGCCTGCGCGGCCACCGCCACCGACACGATCGACTCACCCATCACCAGCAGCAGCGGGAACAGCCGGGGCGTCGGCCCTGACAGCGCTGGGACCGGGTTGGTCAGCGGCGCCGGGTTGAAGGTCATGTCCTGTGGCACGAAAACCTCGTTGAGGGCGACGTCCGCGGACCCGGTTCCCCGCATGCCGAGGGTGTGCCACGTGTCCACGATTGTGACATCGGCGCGGGGGAGGATCGCTCCAAAGGTGACGGGCTGGCCGGTGTCAGGGTCGACCACAGGCTCGCCCTGCTCCTGATGGATGGCCGCGCACATGGTCCATTTCGCGTGGTGAATGCCAGACGCGAAGGAGTACTGGCCCGACAGCACCCAGCCGCCGTCCACCTTGCGGGCGGATGCGGGCGGATTGAACGAGCCGGCGACTGTGGTGGGACCTTCGCGGAAGATCCGATCCACCGCAACCTGGGGGAGGAACGCGGCGACGTTGGCCGCACCCGAGGTCATCAAAAGGTTCCATGCGGCGGCCGGGTCGATGCGGGCCACGGCTTCCCAGACCCGCAACAGGTCGACGGGGTGCATCTCGCTCCCGCCGAGCGCTTGAGGGAGCGGCATTGCGGTTAACCCGGCACGCTCCATTGCCGCGAAGACCCCGTCGTCGAGTCGGCGATTCGCCTCTGCCGAGTCCCGACCGGCGGCGATGGTCGGTCGGAGTTCGTCGACTGCGGCGAGGAATTCGCTTACGTTCGCGCCGGTGCGTCGTGTCATCGAGCGTGGTCATGGTGTGCCCTCCCTCATTGTTCGGTCTTCGTTGTCGGGTGCGGCATGGCGTTTCCACTTGACCGCAGCCGTGCGCGCCGAAGCGGCTGTTCGGAGCTGGATGAGCGTACCTGCGACGAGACCAGCGGGCCCGGCGATCCTGTGACGGGTCGACACCGGCTCTGGTTCGGGGGGCCGAACGTGCGGTGGCGGAGGTGGACGGGAATCGAACCCGCCGGACGGGGAGCGCCCGTCCCACCCGCTTTGAAGGCGGGGGAGCCCACCAGGTACCCAGACACCTCCATGTGTCACGCTATCGGCCCGAGACTGCCGGTGTGAGGCCTTGACATCCATCAGCAGATTTCATATGCTTTCGGTGCTTCCCCTGGCTGTTCCGTTGAACACTTGGGGCTTTTGTGTTTTTCGCCTGCTGGTCGGTGAAGGGTGGTGCCGGCGTCTCGGTGGTTTCCGCCGCGCTGGCCCATCGTTTGGCCCTTGTGCACGGTCAGGCGCTGTTGGTCGATTTGGGCGGTGATCTGCCGGACATCCTCGGCGCCACCGCCCACGACGCGCCCGGTGTGGGGGACTGGTTGGCGGCGGGTGCCCGATCTGCTGGCGATTTGAGCCGCCTCGAGCTTGACCTGGATCTGAAACCTCAGGTGCGTTTGTTGACGTGCGGTACTCAACCGTTGCGGTCGGGAGAGCAGGTGAGCGTGCTGGGGGCGCTGCTGGCCCGCCAAGGTCGGCCCGTCGTCGTTGACTGCGGTTCGCCCCTATCGGGAACATTCGGCGCCGCCGGGGAGGTTGCTCTGGTTCTTGCTGGCGCCGCCACCCGGTCGCTTCTGGTCATCCGGCCTTGCCTGGTCTCCCTGCGACGGGCTTTGAATGCCCCGCTTCGGCCATCGGGGCTGGTGGTGCTCACCGAGCAGGGCCGCGGGTTGCGCGCTGTGGACGTCCCGGCGGTGCTGGAGGTCCCGCTCGTGGCGGAGGTCCCGCTTGACCCGGCTGTGGTGCGCATGGTGGACGCCGGGCTGCTCTTGTCACGTTTGCCGCGCACCTTGCGAAGGAGCCTGCGCCATGCCGCCTGAACCGGTGCTGCCCGCGGGGTCGGTGGGTGCGGCGGGTCTGGATGCCGCGTCGCCGCTGCACCGGTACGGACGTCTGGCGGTGCTGTTGTCCGACGAGACGGTGAGTGAGGTGATGATCAACGGCACCGAGGTGTGGGTTGAACGCTGTGGCACGCTGACCCGCACCGGGGTTCGGCTCGACGAGGCCGATGTGCGGAGCCTCATCGAGGGCATTGTCGGCCCGGCCGGAGCCCGGGTGGATCGGGCCAGCCCCATCGTCGATGTCCGGTTGGCTGACGGTTCCCGGGTCAGCATCGTGGTACCCCCCGTCGCTCCCGACGGACCGTGTGTCGCCATTCGACGCTTCGTGCTGCGTCACGCGTTGCTGGAGGACTTCGCCTCGCCGGAGGTGTCGGCCCTGCTCGGGGCGGCGGTGCGACATCGGGTCAATGTGGTGATAAGCGGTGGCACCGGGTCGGGCAAGACCACGTTGCTTAACGCCATGGCGGCACATGTGCCACACAACGAGCGCATTGTGACCATCGAGGACACCGCCGAACTCTCTGTTGAGCACCCTCATGTGGTGCGACTCGAAGCGCGCCCGCCGAACACGGAGGGAGTGGGTGAGGTGAGTGTTCGTGCGCTGGTCAAAGCCGCGCTTCGGCTGCGTCCGGATCGGATCATTGTCGGTGAGGCCCGTGGCATCGAGGTCATGGATGTCATGCAGGCCATGAACAGCGGACACGCCGGATCCATGTCCACCTGCCACGCCAACTCGCCGAGGGATGCGCTTCGCCGTCTCGAGGCACTGGCGCTGTTGGGCGGTGGTGACCCAGCGGGCATGACCCTCTCGGGATCGTTCGTGCGTGATCAGTTGGTGGGAGCGGTACAGATCGTGGTTCAGGTTCGCCGCACGCCCAGCCAGGCCCGTCAGGTCACTGACGTGTTGCTGCTCGGCCCGGGCGCTGATTGGGCCACCGGTGAAGGGCTGCTGCCGCTGGTGCTACGCGGCGTCGCCGTTCCCGGATCGCGATCGGCCTGGGCCGAACTGCTCCAGACCCTGACGGGTTGGGCCGCGTGACCGCCGGGGCGTCGTTCGTGCTGGTGATCGGGGCCGTCGGACTGCTGGCAGCGTCCGCGACCCGACGGTGGGCTCAACGGATCACGCGGGGTGACGCGCTGCTTCGACGCCTTCGGGGCGACGCCGCCGTCGGCACGTTTCAGATCGGGATAGTCGCGGATCATCGGCGTGGACGGGGACTGGTTGTGCTGACGCCCATGCTGGGTGTGGTACCCGGGTTTGCGGCTGGCGTCGGCGGGTTCGCCTTGGTCCTTGGCGTGGCGGGGACGGTTGCGGTGCTGCTGGTTCAAGAAGCGCTTCGCCGGCGTGACCCTGCTCGCTACGAGCGGGTCTTGATGGTTTCGCTCGACGGGTTGGCCCGTCAGTTGCGCAGTGGCGCCAGCCTCCACGCTGGGCTGTCCCAGGTCGCCGACGAGGCCGTCGGGCCCCTGCGGGAGGACCTCTGGATGGTGCACTCGGCGATGGCTCAGGGCGAGCTGCTCAGTGATGCGCTGCACCGCTGGGCCGAACACCGCCCAATGCCGGCCGTCCGGCGGGTGGTCGGGGGCCTCGGAGTGGGTCATGAATCGGGGGCGCTGCGGGCCCGTCATGTTGAGGCGTTGGCCGATGGTCTGCGACAGGACCACCATGTCCGGCGAGAGGCCGAGTCATGGGCGGCGCAAGCCCAGGCGTCGGCCTTGATCATGGTGGTGAGCCCGTTGGCCTTCTCCATGTTGTTGGCTACCGGGGACCAGGCGGTACGGAGGTTCCTCGTCCATCAGCCTTTGGGCCTGGCCTGTTTGTCGATTGGGCTCGGGTTGGACCTCGGCGCGGCCGCAATCATGAATCGCATGGTGGCGGTTGTGCGGTGATGGCCTCGTTCGTCCAGCCGTTGATCCTCGGTCTATGGATGTTGCCCGCGACCTGGCTGTGGCGTCGCCGCCCGGTGCCGCGCGGCGCCTCGCGGGACTCAGCCGGCCAAGCTCCAGAGGGCGCAATGGGTGACCTTGGGGTGTGGCCGTTCAGCGGGGAAGCGGCCCGCACCCGGCTGGCGAGCCGATGGCGGACGGGCGCGGTGGCCGTCGGTCTGCTGGTTCTCGGTGCGTGGGTTTCCTGGCTCCTTCCCGCCGCTGTCGGGCTCGTTGCGGGCGCAGGGCGCGTCCGCAATACCTCGCGACGGAAGCGGGTCCTCGCCGCTGGGGAAGACCGCGTGGCCGATCTGGCCTCCCTGCTCGAGGTGGCGCTCCACGGCGGGGTGAGCCTGCGTCGGGCATTACGAGACGTTCAGCCCTGGGTGGAGCCACCCCTCGGCCCCTGCCTGGCCCGGGCCCTGCTGCACGTGGAGCGCGGTGCTTCCTTGACGGGTGAATTAGAGGCCCTGGCCATGGGACCCCATCCTGAGCTGGACCCGCTCTGGCGGCTGGTCCGCGGCGTCGAGCGCGACGGGGCCCCTGCCGCGGCGGCGCTGAGCGCGCTTGCCGCGGACAGTCGGCTGGAACGGCGCCATGGGCTCGAGCGGTCCGCCCGGCGCCTGCCGGTGCGGCTGCTGGTCCCGCTCATGGGCGGGGTGTTGCCGGCGTTCGTGCTGCTGGCGGTGGTGCCCATGTTGGCCGGTGCCCTGGCCGGTTTCCGAGTGGTGTGAGCCATCGCTCATTCCGACTCGGGGTCGATTCGGGGTCGATTCGGGCCCACTTAGATGAGCCGGCTGCTCCGCACGGAGAGGCCAGTCCCGTTGCCACCCGGCGGCGTCCACATGGGAGACACCAATGATCAGCACAGACCAGGCCGCGTGGCGGACCGCGCACACGGCAAGCAAGGCACCGGCGGCATCAGACGAAAGACGGTCCGTCGACCTCGGGCAGGCCACCGTCGAATACGCCCTGGTGGTGCTGGCCGCGGCGGCGGTGGCGCTGCTGGTCATTGCCTGGGCGGCCCGCACCGGCAAAGTGGGCGAGCTGCTCGATCGGGTGTTCGATCAGGTCGTGGCCCGTGCCGGGTGAACACCGTCGGCCAACGGTGAGCGGTCTCGCGAGGCCCCAGCGACCCCGCCGAGAACGGGCACGCCCGCAACGCCGCCGAGCCGACGTTGACGTTGTTGACGTCGAGGGTGGCAGCGCCACGGTGGAGCTGGCGTTGCTGCTTCCGTTGCTGTTCACCCTCATCATGCTGGTGGTGCAGGCGGGCTTGGTGTTGCGCGACCAGTTGTTGTTGGTCGGAGCGGCCAGAGAAGTGGCTCGCGCCGCGGCCATCGACGGGAGTCCCGACGGGGCCTCAGTTTTGCCCTATCCCGGACTGAGCCCGGAGCGACTCTCGGTCTCCGTGACCCGTGCCGGTCCGCACACCACCGCCCGCCTGCGCTACCGAAGCGAGATCGTGTTGCCGCTGCTCGGAGCCACCATGCCGGACATCGAGCTCGCGGCGGCGCTGACCATGCGAGATGAGGGGGTGCGGACATGAGCAGCAGCGTCCAGTTGCGTTTCATCTGCCGGCCGGTGGCACGCGGGTGTCCTCAGCAGCGCTTCAAGCAGTCGACGGGCACCGTCTTTGGAAAGTGGCTCGTTGCCGTTTCCGCACTTCGGCGAAACAACACAGGATGGGCATCCGGTCTCGCACCCGCAGCCGCTCAGCACGTCCAGTGTCTCCAGCAGGTGCCGATCTGCCGCCTCGAAGGCCAGCTCAGCGATGCCGGCCCCGCCCGGATAGCCGTCGTAGATCGTGACCGTGGCCAGCCCAGTATCGGGGTGACACGCGGTGGATACGCCGCCCACATCCCAACGGTCACAGATGGTGAACAGCGGCAACATGCCGATGGCGGTGTGCTCCAAGGCGTGCAGCGCACCGGGGAGCTCCGCCGCCTCCACCCCGCTGCGGGCGATCAGGTCTCCGTTGAACGTGTACCACACCGCCCGGGTCCGAAGCACCGAGGCGGGCAGATCGAGTGGTTCACTGCCCAACGTGGTGCGACGCCGCACGTCGATGCGCTGGTATCCGGTGACCTGGGTGATGACCTCGATCTCGCCCAGATGCACCATGGCCCCACCGGCAGGACGTTGGCGCAGTGCGGACAAGATCCGGAAGGACACGTCCGAACGAGGGGAGGTGTACTCCTCGCCATCGGCGGGCGATACCCAGGCGCTTCGCCCGTCGAGATCCAACGTCTCGACCCGATATGTCAGGCCCTGGTGCAGATAGATCGCTCCGGGGTGCACGGTGGAGCAAGCACGAGCCAGATCCACCGTTCCCACCAGCTCGGCATCGCCAGTGGGTCCGCCGCGCAGGATCTTGACCTCGGCCGAGCCCGCGCTGCGAAGGCCGAGCCCCTGGGAGGGCCAGCCCTGGCCGTTCCATGCGGCCACCGCGCCGTGTCGACCCCGCCAGCGCACCACGATGCGCTCGTCGCCTGCCAGCCGCACCACGGCCTCGTCGAGGTCATCGGGCCACAGGATCCCGTCCAGCGCGGACAAGGGTTGTTCATGAGCGGCGCACTCCAGATGGGGGTCGAGTACCCATCGGTTGGCGGGGTTGATCACGGCTGGTTCCGGCGGGCGGTTGAACAGTTGATCGGGATGGCGAACCAACCACTGATCCAGTTGATCGTCTCCTGCCACCAGCACTGCCACGCTGGAGGTGGCTCCTCGTCCGGCTCGGCCCGCCTGCTGCCACATCGACGCCAGGGTTCCGGGGAACCCGCTGAGCACACAGGTGTCCAGGCCGGCCACATCGATGCCCAGCTCCAGCGCCGATGTTGCCACCACCCCGGCCAGACGGCCCTGGGCGAGGTCCAACTCAACCCGACGACGCTCCTCGGCCAAATAGCCACTGCGGTACGGCTGCACAAGACTCGACATCGTGCTGGGCAGCCGCCGTTTGATGTCCGCCGCCACCAACTCCGTGCTTCGCCTACTGCGGCAGAACACGATCGTGCGTCGATCGGCCCGCAGCAGTGCCGAGGCAACCGCGGCGGCCTCGCTGCCAGCGGAGGCCCGGGCACCTCGCTCCTCCAACAGTGGGGGGTTCCACAACGCGAACAAGCGCTCCCCCAGGGGCGACCCGTCGGCGCTGACCTCCGTGACCGGCAGCCCGCACAGCGCCGAGGCCAGCCGGTCGGCGTGGCCCAACGTCGCAGAGGTGAACACGAACGTTGGGCTGGCGCCGTACAGCCGGCACAGTCGGCGCAACCGGCGCAGCACATGTGCGACGTGGGAACCGAAGATGCCCCGCAGCACGTGCAGTTCGTCCACTACCACGTAACGCAATCGGCCAAGGAACCGGGCCCAGCGCTCATGGTGAGGAAGCAGGCCGTGGTGCAGCATCTCAGGGTTGGTGAACAACACGTTGGCGTGGCGACGAGCCCACGTCCGTTCGGCCCTTCCGGCGTCACCGTCGTACGTAGCGGCTTGCAGGCGCGGCAGCCGCAATGTCGTCATGGCCCGAAGCTGATCCTGCGCCAGCGCCTTGGTCGGCACCAGCACCAATGCGCTACCGGACCGAACCGGGGCCTGCACCGCCTCGGCCACCACCGCCTGGTAGCAGAGGGACTTTCCCGATCCGGTGCCCGTCGCCACCGCCACGGAGTGGCCCTCACGCAGCAGGTCGATGGTCCGGGCTTGGTGCCACCACAGATGATCCACGCACAAGGCGTCCCGCACCGCTGCGGGCAGGGGCCGGCTCAGGGTTCCGAACACCGCAGGTCGGGCCGGCAGCTTCTCGAGGTGGACCAGCCTGCCGTCGGCGCCCATCTCGCGCAGCAGGGCCTCCACCTCGACGTTGCCGCTTCGGGCGGTTGGCACCTCGGCGATCGAGGGTGCGGGCACTGGCCGAGGCTAACTCACGGCAGCGTAATTTCACCCACGGATCTCGCTCGAGATGGGGAAAACACCCCGACCATCAGGTAGAGGGCCCTCATTGCGATCGGCCCCGCTGAGTCGCCAGTAGGCTCAGATCATCTTCTTCGCGGTGGAACACTCCCTCGATGAGCGCCGGTCGGTCCTGTGCGTAACGGTGCGCGGGGATGTCGACCTGTCCACCACACCCCGCTTGCGTCGGGCGTTCCTGGATCTCGATAGCGCCGGGCACCACCACATCGACGTGGACCTCGAACGGGTCGAGTTCCTCGATTCTGCTGGCATAGGTGTCCTCATCGGGGCGCTGCGTCGGGCAAGACGGGCCGGCGGCAACCTGACGGTGAGTGCCATCAGCCCAGAGGTGGCCGATGTGTTCTCGCTCCTCGGCTTGAACCTCGTGTTCGCTGTGACATCCCCCGCGGACAATTCCCAAGCCGGCGCCAGGGCAAGTGCGCCACCGCCATGACCACGCCTTCCGAAGGGCTTCAGCTACCGCCGCTGACCCCAAGTCTGCAGGCCAACGGCGACCGGGTCCTGGAGCTGGAGATCCCACCGCGTCGTGACTTCCTGGTCCTGGCGCGTCAGCTGGTGTTGGCGGTCAACCGCGAGGCCCGCTTGGATCCCCTCCGGCTGGACAACCTACAACTGGCGGTATCAGAGGCCTGCACCAACGCCATTGAGGCGCACGAGTCCCGGGGCGTCCAGGACACGATCGCCATCCGCGCCGCTGTGAACGACGCTCGGGTCGAGGTGGTCATCAGCGATCACGGCGGCGGCTTCGATCCTGAGTCCACCGTCGATCTCCCGGCGCCCGAAGATCCCCGCCGCCTCAATTTTGAACATGGTCTGGGCCTCGGGCTCATGCGGGCCCTCAGCGACCGCCTCGAGATCCACTCCTCGCCGGCTGGCACAGCTGTACGGGTGGTGATGCTGGCGGGTCCGGCGGCGCCCGGTGGTGTTGCCGCGCGGCCGAACCCGCCGCCGAGAACGTAGGCCGTCGCCCCGCTGTGGGCGGCCGTCGGCGGGGCCAGAATCGGTTCTGGCAGCCAGAAGTGGCCGTGTCCGATTCGGTTCGTTTGACACTTCGCTGCTCGCTGCCGATACGTTCATCTCGATGGCCAGCCGCCTCGTGATCGTCGAGTCCCCCGCCAAGGCCCGCACCATCGCCGGGTTTTTGGGCGATGAGTTCGTGGTCGAATCCTCCATCGGTCACATCCGGGACCTCCCGGTGAGCGCGAGCGACGTGGAGGGTCCCTACAAGAAATGGGAAGTGCTGGGGGTCGACGTCGACAACGACTTCAAACCCCTCTACCTGGTCAATGCCGACAAGAAGACCCACGTCAGCGGGCTCAAACGTCTGCTGAAGGACGTGGACGAGCTCTATCTCGCCACCGATGAGGATCGCGAAGGGGAGGCCATCGCGTGGCACCTGTTGGAGGTGCTGAACCCCTCGCCAAAGGTGTCCGTGAAGCGGATGGTGTTCCACGAGATCACCCCGACCGCCATTCAGCACGCCATCGACAACCCCCGAGAGATCGACCGTCGGCTGGTCGACGCCCAAGAAGCCCGGCGCATCCTCGATCGGATCTACGGCTACAAGGTGTCCGAGGTTCTCTGGCGAAAAGTTCCCCAGGCCCGTTCCGCGGGTCGGGTGCAGTCCGTCGCCACCCGGATCGTGGTCGAACGTGAGTGGGAGCGCATGCGCTTCGTCACCGCGTCCTATTGGGACGTGGACGCCACCTTCACCGCCCGGGCCGGTGCTGACGCAGGGCGCAGCTTCACCGCCCGCTTGAGCACGCTCGACGATCAGCGGGTGGCCAGCGGTCGAGATTTCGACAGCCGCGGTGAGCTGACCCGGGCCGGCTCCGTAGCCCTTGATCAGCGCACTGCGGAAAGCCTGGCTGCTGAGCTGCAGGGGCGGCCATTCACCGTCGGTGACGTTGATTCGAAGCCTTACCGACGCAGCCCGGCCCCGCCGTTCATCACCTCCACCCTGCAACAAGAGGCGGGCCGCAAGCTTCGACTCAGCTCGGCTCAGACCATGCGAGCCGCCCAGAGCCTGTATGAGCAGGGTTACATCACCTACATGCGAACCGACTCCACCACGCTGTCGGACACCGCGCTGAACGCCGCCCGATCGGTGGTCACGGAGCGCTACGGCCGGGACTTTCTTCCTCCGCAACCCCGGCAGTACACCAAGAAGGTCAAGAACGCCCAGGAGGCCCACGAAGCCATCCGCCCCGCTGGCGAGCGGTTCCGCAGCCCTGATGAGGTCGCCGGCCAGCTTGGCGGTCGCAGCGTGGAAGCCCGGGTCTACGAGCTCATCTGGCAACGCACCATCGCTTCCCAGATGACCGACGCCCTTGGGAATACGGTCACGGTGCGCGTTGATGGTTCCACCGAAGCCGGTCGCCGGGCGTCGTTCGCTGCCAGCGGGACGATCATCACCCACCCCGGCTTCCAGCGGGTCTATGTCGAGGACTCCGACGAACCGGAGGCCGACGGCGCGCCCGGAACGAGTGGGGCAGGGGCCGGGCCGACGGCGGAGGAGCGTCGTTTGCCGGCCATGACCCAGGGGGACGCTCTGTCCGCCCGGGAGCTTGAAGCGAAGGGCCACGAAACCCAACCCCCGGCTCGTTTCACGGAAGCGTCCCTGGTCAAGCGGCTCGAGGAATTGGGAGTGGGGCGGCCCTCGACGTACGCCTCGATCATGTCGACCATCCAAGACCGCGGGTACGTGTGGAAGAAGGGGACCGCGCTGGTGCCCTCCCTCACGGCCTTCGCGCTGGTCCGGCTGCTGGAAGATCACTTCAACAACCTGGTGGACTACGCCTTCACCGCCCGCATGGAAGATGACCTCGACGGCATCGCCAGCGGCACCGAGGAGGCCAGCCCTTGGCTCACACGCTTCTATTTCGGCGATGGCTCCCCCGAAGGCGCCGGGCTTCGTCGAATGCTGGCCGAGCGGCTTGACACCATCGACGCCAGAGAGATCTCCACCATCCCGTTGGGCTTCGACAGCGACGGCGTTGAGGTGGTGGCCAGGGTCGGCCGGTATGGGCCATACCTCCAGCGGGGTGAGGATCGGACCTCGATCCCGGACAACGTGGCCCCCGATGAGCTGAGCGTCGAAAGGGCCCTGGAGCTGCTGGCCGCGCCAAGCGGGGATCGGGAGCTGGGGCCGGACCCGGTCAGCGGTGCGGCCGTGTACCTGCGCAACGGCCGCTTCGGTCCTTACGTACAACTCGGCGAGGATCCCACGCAGAAAAACGCTCCCAAGCCCCGTCGCTCGTCGCTGTTCAAGGATCAGGATCCCGCCGGGGTGGGTCTCGAAACCGCCCTCCAGCTCCTGGCGCTGCCCCGCACCGTGGGGGTGGCACCTGATGGCGAGGAGGTAGTGGCGGCCAACGGGCGTTTCGGGCCCTTCGTGCGCAAGGGCACCGAGATCCGCAGCCTCGAGACCGAGGGCCAACTGCTCACCATAGCGTTGCCCGAAGCCCTCGAGGTGCTGGCCCAACCCAAACGACGGAGGGGCCAGGGGCCGGCCAAGGGACCTCTGCGGGAACTGGGCCCCGATCCGGTCTCCGAGAAGCCGCTGGTGATCAAGGACGGCCGTTTCGGACCGTATGTCACCGATGGCGAGACCAATGCCTCGCTCCGCAAGGGTGATTCGGTGGAAGAGCTGAGCATCGAGCGGGCGCTGGAGTTGCTGCAGGACCGTCGTGACCGGGGCCCTGTCACCAAGGGTCGAGCCCGTAAGGCCCCCGCGACAGGCACCAGGAACACCCGGGCCGCCGGTGGGGCCAAGGCCGTGACCAAGGCCGCCGGCAAGAAAGCCGTCACCAAGAAGCCCGCCGCCAAGAAGCCCGCCGCCAAGAAGCCCGCCGCCAAGAAGCCGACGACCGCCAAGAAGCCGGCCGCCAAGAAGCCCGCCGCCAAGGAGTCCGGCCCCCCGGAGGCGGAAGCGGAGTAGGCCCAGGTTGCCCCGCCGCCACAACGTGACCCGCCTGGCGCGAACCCGGTTCTCAACCCGGATGCAACGCCTAACGTGGGAACCCGTGAAGGTGGCTGGGGAGTCGGGAGAGAGCGGTCCCGGTCCCGGTCGCGATCCCGCGTTGGGAACGTCGGCCCAGCCTTACCCCACAGCGGCCAGAATACCGGTGGCGTTGGCCGAACCCCCGCCGGGCCCCGCACCGCACGTCGCTGCGGGACCCGATCACGGGGAGGACGCATCGTTCCAGGACGCTGAACGCGGCCGGCAAGGGCTGGTGGCCCGGGTCTTCGGCTCGGTCAGCTATTTCCGGTTGTGGTTGGCCATGCTGGCGTCCGCCACCGGTGACTGGCTGGGTTTCCTGGCCATCGCCGACCTCGCCGCCCGTCTTGGCGGGGATGCCAACGGGGCACTGGCGGTGGGCTTCGTGTTCATGGCTCGCATGGTGCCTGGGCTGCTGTTCGGGGCCCTCGTCGGGGTGGCCGTGGACCGCTTCGATCGGGTCAAGGTCATGGTGCTGTGTGACATCGGCCGGGCCGGCGTGCTGCTGGCGCTCCCGTTCGTGGATTCGGTACCGGGACTGATTGCGGCCTCGCTGCTGCTCGAGCTGTGCACCCTGGCCTGGCAGCCCGCTAAGGAGGCGACAGTCCCCAACCTGGTGCCTCCCACCCACCTGGCCAGCGCCAACTCGCTGGGCATCGTCGCCGGCTACGGCACCTTTCCGCTGGCGGCGGCGTTGTTCGCGGTGTTGTCCAAGGTCGGGGAACGCATCGACGGTGACCTGGCAGACACGTTGCGGATGGACCACTCCAGTTCCCTCGGGTTCTACGTGGACAGCCTCACGTTCGTCATCTCGGCGCTGGTCATCTGGCGGCTGGCCCTCCCGCATCGGGCACCGCGGCGCGCCACCACACCGGATGGGGGACCAGGTGACAGGGGACCGGAGCGAGGGCCGCGAGCCGGGTTGGGCGTGGCCTGGACGGACCTCAAGGCCGGCTGGTCCGTCATCGCCACTGATCCCGTGGTGCGAGCGGTCAATATCGGTCTGGCCACCGGTCTCATCGGTGGCGGCATGCTGGTCCCGTTGGGCGCCATCTTCATCGACCGGGTCCTCGATGCCGGCTCGGCCGGTTTCGGGTTGTTCCTCACCGTGTTGGGGGTGGGCGTGGCTAGCGGCGTGCTGGGGGTTTCGGTAGCCCAGGCACAGCTGCCCAAGGCCCGGACCTTCGCCTCCGCAGTGTTCGGGTCGGGGCTCTGCCTGTTCCTGGCCACGTCCACCACCACCCTCACGGCCGCCGCCCTGCTGATCTTCGGTCTGGGACTTTGCGCTGGGGCGGCGTATGTGCTCGGTTTCACGCTGCTGCACGAAAGCGTGGAGGACGAGCTGCGCGGCAGGATATTTTCGGCTCTGAACACCCTGGTCCGGCTCTGTCTGGTGTCCGCCTTTGCCGTCGGCCCGTTGCTGACCCAGCTGCTCGATCAGATGGTGTCCGCCTTGACCGAAAACGGCCGCATCGACCTCGGTGGATGGGTGATCGCGGTACCCGGTGTGCGGCTGACCTTGTGGCTGGCAGCGCTGATCATGATGGCCGCGGGGGTGCTGTCGGCGCGCTCGTTGGGCTGGGGTCGCCGCTCGAGGGACCCCGCACCGCGATGATCACACCACCCACGGGGACTGCCGTGACCAGGACCAACGCGCCCGACCCGCTGAACCCCGCACTGTTGGCCGACCCCACACCGGGCGCGGGCCCCGCAGGTGGGGGTGACCCAACGCAGCCACCCCCCGGGCCCGGAGGGGACCCCTTCGACGCGGTGATCGGGCAGCCCTCAGCGCTTCGACAACTGCGAGCCGCGGCCACCAACGCGGTCCACGCCTACCTGCTGGTCGGCCCGGCCGGTTCGGGCAAACGCCAGGCGGCCACGGCACTCGCCGGGGAGCTGGTAGCGGGACGGACCGGTGACGGCCCGCAGGACAGGCAGGCGGCGGCCCGCCATCGCCGGTTGGCCGCCGCGGAAGCCCATCCCGATATCAGCTACATCGAACGGGAGGGTCCGTTCATCACCCGTGACCAGGCCCGGGCGGTGGTCACCCGGTCGGTGCGCTCCCCGGTTGAAGGGGCTCGACAGGTGCTGGTGCTGTGCGAGTTTCACCTGGTCTCCGACGCCGCCCCGGTGCTGCTCAAGGCGGTCGAGGAGCCGCCGCCGTCGACGGTGTTCCTGATCCTCGCCGACGAGATCACCCCTGAGCTGGTCACCATCGCCAGTCGCTGCGTGGTGATCCGATTCGGCGCCCTCGATCCCGCCACGGTGCGCGATCGCCTGATCCAAGAAGGCAGCGACGTTGAGGTCGCGGTGCGGGCCGCGGCCGCCTCCGGGGGTGACCTCCGGCGGGCCCGAATCCTGGCGGCAGACGCTGACCTGTCCGGTCGGATGGCGCTGTGGGCTGCGTTGCCGGAGCGGCTGGATGGGCACGGAGCCACCGTCGTGACCCTGGCCGAGGAGCTGTTGGCATCGCTCGAACGCTCGTTGGAGGCCATCGATGAGCGTCACCGAACGGAGCTCGAGGAGCTGACCGCCTTCCAAGAGCGATACGGCATGCGAACCAGTACCCGGGTGGCAACCGAGCGTCACCGGCGGGAGCGGCGTCGCTTCCGTATCGACGAGCTGCGCTTTGGTCTGGCCGTGCTGTCCCGGGCCTACCGTGATCGCATCGTGGCTCAACTGAATGCCGGGTCCGGGGGCGGCGTTCGCCCAGACGGCCGCGGTTCACCGGTGGGCGAGCTAGCGGTGTTCGACGCCGTCCGGCAGGCGGCCGAGTCCCTGGAGCGAAACCCCAACGAGCGTCTCCTGTTCATCCGGTTGCTGGTTCACCTGGCACCGCTGCGATGAGCCGGGCCGGCGAAGAATGAACCACTCAGCTCGTGGTGAGAGCTTGCCAACCCCCGCTGGGGAGGCGACGGATGAGCGTGTCGATGTCCACCGTGGGGCCGATCGCCTCACCCCAGGCGAGGTCGTAGCCCAGGTGGCCCAGCAGTTGCCGTTGCGTCGAGGTGTCCACTCCGCCCGCTGCTACCGCCAGCCCGACGCCGCGTCCGAGCCCTGACACGCCCGCGGCCATGGATCGGGCCGCCAGCGTGGCCGGTGCCATGGCCCCTGCCCCTGCAGGCGCTGGCATCAGCGGCGTCGTTTCGTCCCCGCTCAGGGCGGCAACCACGGACGCGTCCACCACCAGCAGATCGACGGTCACCCGTCCCAAAAGGGAGAGCAGGTTGGAGTTGGGGGTGGCACCGATCTCCTCGAGCGCCAGGCCGATCCCGCTCCGACGCAGTTCGGCAAGGGTGCGGATCGCTACCTCCCCGCCGCTGCTCAGCCCGGCCTCGGGCACTGCCAACCACAGCACCATGGTGTCGCTGCCTGTTCCGTTGGGCCACGGGGCCCCCAGGTCGGGTGATCTGCGCAGCGCATACACCATCCGCTCGGAAAGTTCGGGATGACCTAGTTGGCGCCCGGTCAACGGCAAGCCCAAGCGAGGTGTCGCGTTTGCTCGATCCCACCCCGGCGAGCGGGTTAGCCGGGTGAGCGCCGAGAGGGCATGCTCCATCATCCACGCCGCCAGTTCCAGCCCCTGTCCACTGTCTTCCGCCAACGCCAGGATGTCCCGGGTGAGCAGCTGGGCGTGACTTGGATCAGCCCAACGAAGCTCCAGCCACAACGCCGGCGCGGTGCCGTCCGGGGCGGGATCTCCGGGTGCGACGAGCGGCCGGAATCGCAGTTGCAACAGCCCTTCGGCCATGGCGTGACGCAAGTCGAGTCCCAGCTGGGAACGATTGGCCAGGTGGGTCTCAAGGGCCAGGTCGTACACCTCGGTGCGGTTTCGGCCCAGCTCCTTGGCCCGATACATGGCGGCGTCGGCCTTGCGCAACAGTGAATTGGGATCGTCTTCGCCGTTGCCGATCACGATGCCGACGGACACCGTGACCGCCAGGGATCGGCCGTCGAGCATGAAGGGGTCTGCCATGGCCCGCTCGACGCGCTCAGCGATCTGCGCCGCGTCTTGTTCGTCGACCACGTGTTCCACCAGGACCACGAACTCGTCCCCGCCGAACCGCGCCACCGTGTCCTCGGGCCGCACCAGCACTCGCAGGCGGTCCGCGAACTGGCGGAGCACGAGGTCACCGGAATGGTGGCCCATCGAGTCATTGATGGCCTTGAATCGGTCCAGGTCCAAGAACATCAAGGCCAGGTTCCGTTGGCGGCGCTTGGCCCGGTTCAGGGCCTGGGACAGTCGATCGACCAGGAGGTTGCGATTGGCCAGGCCAGTCAGGGGATCGTGCAGCGCGTAGCTTGCCAGGTCGCGTTCAGAGCGATCGCGTTCGAGAGCGATGCCCGCCAGATCGGCGCTGCTGCGGAGCAATTCGAGCTCATCGGCGGGGAGCTGATCAACCCCCTTGAGCAGGCACACCATGATGCCCAAGGGTCGGGAATCGGGGCTGGCCAAACCGGCCAGATCATCAAGGGCCTGGTTCAGATCAGGCCCGGCCCGACGCTCACCGGGAAGGCGCGGTGTGCGGCGCGGCCCGTTCGTGGCGCCGGCCACCGGCAAGGCATGGATCGGTATCGACACCAACGCCAGGTGGCCGTTCGCGCCGAGCTGGCGAAGGAGGGTCGGGAGCGAACGACCTGGTCCGGCCAATCTGTTGAGGGGTCGCACAGTCCCGCTGTTCGATCCTGCGGAGGGGTCGAGCGCATCGAGGAGTCCGGTGGGGTCGAGCGGAGGGAACCCGGGCCCGGGAAAGATCGCCGTGGACCCACCGGGCCGCTCGGCGATGACGGCGCACGTCATGGAACCGGTCCGTTGCGTGTTCAGCTGACTGGTGAGCAGTTCGGTTAGACGACCAAGGGTGACGTCGAGCGGTCCTCCGGTGGCCACCTGGCGAAGAATCTCGGACTGTCCCCTTAGATGGTCGCCACCAGGTTCCCCCTCCCCGCCAGGTTTCGCCTCCCCGCGAACCTCGGCGCGGTCACCGCGCTCAGGGCGGCCGATCCCGGACAGCACGGCGGAGTGGAGAATTGCCGGTCCCTCATCGAGCAGGTAGACCGTCGCCCGGCCAGGGTGCGCGGCGCTGTGCAGGCTGCGGAGGTGGAACTCGATAGACCGGGCCGAGCCGTCGGGTCGAAGGACCAGCTGGTGCAGCGGCGTCCCTCCCCGCCCGGACTGCAGCAGGTGGAGGTGTTTCCCCAGCTCCAGATAGTCGCCGCGATGCGCAGCCAGAAGTCGTCGGGCATCGAGTCCCAACAGCGCGCAGGCCGCCTGGTTCGCCTGCACCAAGCTGCCGTCACCGTCGAGCACCAGCACTCCGATGGGGCACTCATCGACCACCGCGCTGAGGGTGGCCAGATCGCCCGAGGGCACGCCAATTGTGGCAGCGGAAGGGGCGGTGGCCGGTGAGGCGCCCGATCCGGGTCCGTCCAGGAGCGTCATGCCAGCTGCCCGGTTGGCCCTCGGGTTGGCTCCGTGGGGCAGTGCGTCGCTGATGGCGGCTTGGTCGCGCCGGCGCGGAGTGGGCCCGGTCCTTCCTGGGGGACGGCTCCGGTGCGCGGGTTCTGTAGTGAGCGGGCCTTCCATGGCCGGTGCTCCCGGATCCGGCGTGCTGGCCCCATCGGCCAGGCAGTGCAGAGTGTACGGGGCCCCGCCGCGCCGTTCGGAGTTGGCGCCAACTCCAGGTGGGTGCGCATCACGTTGCTGCTAGCGTTTCCACTTGGACCGGCTTTGTCCGGCCCTTCGCCCGGGTAGCTCAGTCGGCAGAGCGGCTCACTCGTAATGAGCAGGTCAGGAGTTCGATTCTCCTCTCGGGCTCCGAGTCGCGCGCCCAGCGAGGTGGCAGGCGCTGTGGACACGCCGCGGGGTCGGCGCTGCTCCGGTGAGCGCATCGGGCCGATCATCGTCATCGCTCACCACCCGTCCCTATCCCGACGCTCCCCACAGGACCCGCCCGGACGATCTACCCACGCCCTGCGGTGCTATCCACACTGTGAGCGATCATTGTGACAAGTGGTGACTGACCACGCGCGGATGGTCACCACTTGACGACGGTGGCCACGCCAGTGATCTCTGCTGGCTACTCGACAGGGGTGGTGCCGACCTTGGAGGGGGAGATCAACCCGCCGCCGTCGCACACAATGGTCTGGCCCGTGATCCAGGACGAGGCGTCACTGGCCAGGAACACGGTTGCGGCCGCGATGTCCTCCGGTTCGCCGAGCCGCTTGAGGGGATACGCCTCGGCCACCTCGGCACCGCGTTTGCCCTCCCAGAGCACTCGGGCGAAGTCGGTCTTGATGAGCCCGGGGGCCACGCAGTTGACCCTGGTGTGCGGCCCGAGCTCGGATGCCAGCTGCTTGGTGAGGTGGATCAGCGCCGCCTTGGTGACGTCGTACACCCCGAGGATCACGCTGGTGGTGAGCCCGCCCACCGAGGAAATATTCACGATCGAGCCGCCATGGTCCTTCATCCACCGCTCCCAGGTGAGCTGGGTCCATACCAGCGGCGCGGTGATATTGACCTGCAGCGTCTTGTTCCAGCGTGGCAGGTCAACGTCGATGGTGGGCCCCGCGTACGGGTTGGCAGCAGCGTTGTTCACCAGGACGTCGATGGCCCCGTGGCGGCGCATCACCTCATCGAGGCAGCGCTCGGATTGGTCGGGCTCGCCCACATTGGTGGCGATCCAGTCACAGTTGCCGCCGATCTCCCGGGCGGTGGCCTCGAGCTGGTCCGCCTTGCGGGACACGATCACCACTTGGGCTCCGGACTCGGCGCAGGCCACGGCAATGCCCCGGCCGATGCCCTTGGAGCCACCGGTGATGACCGCAACCTTGTTGTCCAGACGCATGTCCATCGGCGCTGACCTTAAACGACGCGTCGGGGCGTCGCTTCACCATGGGATCCGGCGAAATTCTTTACGCCAGCCTGCCTCGGCGAGGCGTACCGTTGAACCGTCCCGCACCCCAGTTTGCTGGGACGAGGCACCAGGAGGAGCCGTGGCCGATCGGTCGACGTTCGCTGAGGCAGCCATGCCTTACATGGGCGCCCTGTACGCCGCCGCGCTCAGAATGACCCGCAATCCGGCTGAGGCCGAGGACCTCGTGCAAGAGACCTACCTGCGGGCGTTTCGGGGCTTTGGGAACTTCCAGGAGGGCACCAACCTCAAGGCCTGGCTGTATCGCATCCTCACGAACACCTACATCAACATCTACCGGGCCAAGAAGCGTCGTCCAGAACAAACCGAGCTGGACGACATCGAGGACCTTTACCTCTACCGACGCCTCGGTGGTCTGGCCGGCGCCACCGCCGGGCGCAGCGCCGAGGACGAGCTGATGGACCTCTTCAGCGAGGCCGAGGTGGTCAACGCGGTCGAGGCCCTGCCCGAACAGTTTCGCATGGCAGTCCTGCTCGCGGACGTCGAGGGGTTCGCCTACAAAGAGATCGCCGAGATCCTCGACATCCCCATCGGCACCGTCATGAGTCGCCTGCACCGGGGAAGAAAGGCGCTGCAGAAGCAGTTGTACGACTTTGCCAGTTCCCGGGGCCTGGTGACGCGGCCCAGTCCCACCCCCACCCCTGTGCTCGACGACGTGACCATCGTGGACGGCGAGCCCGTCCGCCCCTGACCTGAAGCGGTGTTCCGGTGGCCAACCCTCATGAAGCAGACGACTCCGCCGGTGCGCCCGGAGGCCGTTCCCCCGACGTCGACTGTGGCGCCGCTCTCCTGGAGCTGTATCGGTACCTCGATGGGGAGTTGGCACCGCAGGACCACCACCTGATCGGTCAGCACCTGCAGGATTGCGCTGGATGCCTCTCCCTTTTCGATTTCGAGCAGGTGCTGTGGCGGGTGGTCCGACTGCATCTGGGCGACGCACACCGGATACCGCCGCCACCGAACCTGGTGGCTCGCATCACGATCTCGATGCAGTCCGAGACCGGAGATCTACCCGCCCCGCATTTCCTCCGCCCAAATCCTGCCGACGGCGGCTTGAACCGCCCGCCGTGAGGGTACAGCGCTGGATGAGAGGGGTCCTCACGGGTCCCGCCGGAACCCCGACCGGGGCCCGGAGAGCTGAAAATAGTGCTTGAGCAGGGCTGAACCCCTGACCGGGCCGACACATCTCAGGGTGAGCACATGAGCGACATATCGGTGATCGGCTATCGCTTCGACAGCCAGGAGGGTTCGGTCCGACGCTTCCCGACCGGCCGGGTTTGCCACAACCAGAATTGCAGCACCCGGCTGTCGATCTACAACGACGGCGATTTCTGTGCCCGTCATGAACCCATGACCACCTTGCGCACCCGCGGGGTCAAGATCGCCTGAAGCCCGGCGATGGGCGCGACAGAGCACCCCGCCAGCGCACTTCAGGGAAACAGAGTGGCCGCTGTGGCGGTGAGGGCGAATATGCTCGGGCTCCATGAGCTCGGCTCCAGCGACCTTGGCTGCGGTGGTGTGGCATTTTTGGATCGGCGTGGCGCTGGCCATACCCGGCGTGCTGATGGTGCTGGCCACCATCGTGGGGTATGTCGTCAAGGTGCTCGGTCCCAAGTACGCCGGGCGCACCCGCTGAGGCAGCCCTTCGGCACCAGCGCGGCCCGGCTCGGTACGTCCCAGTGATCGAGCGCGACGCCCCAGGGCCCATCGATTGGGACATGGCACAGCGGGTGGCATCCCGGTTCGCCCGCCGGCAGCCCTTCGAGGCCGCAGCCAGTAGTTTTGAGTTGACCGCCAGCTACACCGCGCTGACCGATCGGGCCGAGGCCGATGTGGCCGCCCACACCGGTCTGCACTCCCTGGCCGGCCCGGCTCGTGCCCGGGTGACGGACCGACCGGGTTGGGTGGACGCCAACCTGGCCAGCTTCCAGCGGCTGCTGCACCCGCTGACCGAACGGTTCGCAGCCGACGAGGACCCCTCGGGGCTACGGCGCTGGGGGGGCTGGCAACGGGCTTCGGGAAAGGCCAGCGGTGCCCAGTTGGGGGCGCTGCTGGGCTGGATGTCAAGCAGGGTCCTCGGCCAATACGACCTGCTGGTGATGGAGGACGAGCGGCCGGACGAACAGGACCTCGTGTACTACGTGGGACCGAACCTGTTGGCCATGGAGCGTCGCTACGCCTTTCCGCCCCAGGAGTTCCGGCTGTGGGTGGCGCTGCATGAGTGCACTCACCGGGCCCAATTCACAGGTGTGCCGTGGTTGCGCCCCTATTTCTTGGACCAGGTCCAGGCGCTGTTGGGTTCCATCGATCCGGATCCCAACCGGCTGCTAGAAGCGCTCAAGCGCACCGTTGGTGAGATCCGGGCCGGCCAACGCCCCCTCGACGCGGTGGGCTCGCAACGGTGTTGGCAACCCCCGAACAGCGTCAGGTGCTCGACCGACTTTCGGGATTGATGTCCCTGTTGGAGGGCCACGGTGAGGTGGTCATGAACCGGGCTGGCGCGGGGTCCGTCCCCAGCGCGTGGCGTTTCGAGCAGGTGTTGCGGGCCAGACGCGAGGCTTCCCGTGGGCTGTCACGGCTCCTCGGTCGGCTGGTGGGGCTGGAGGCCAAGCTCAACCAGTACGCCGAAGGGGAGCGATTCATCACCACCGTCGAGAACGAAGGTGGCCGCGTTCTCTTCGATCGGGTGTGGACCGGACCCCGGTTCGTGCCGACCCTGGCGGAGATCCGGGAGCCGCAACTGTGGATCGATCGGGTCGACGGCGACGGCACTCCCACCGATGCCGTGGTTCCTGCCCTCTGAGCTCACACGAAAGGGCGTGGCGATGACGGACCGCCTGGACAGCATCAGAGGTGGGGTCGCCGATCACCGTGCGCTCTTGGCCCGCTGCACGTTCCCGGCGGTCCATCAGCCAGTGAGTTGCGCCGTGTCCGGTGGTGCGGACTCCTTGGCGTTGTTGGTCCTGGCCCGGGCCGCGGGTCTGACCGTGACCGCAATCCACGTGGATCACGGACTCCGCCCGGGTTCGAGCGCCGAGGCCCACAGGGTCCGCGACGCCGCTGGGCGCTTTGGAGCCAACTTCGAGGCTCGCGCCGTGGTGGTGGCCCCGGGTCCCAACCTGGAGGCGCGGGCCCGCGCCGCCCGTTACCAGGCGTTGCCCGTTGATGTGCTGACCGGGCACACCGCTGAGGACCGGGCGGAGACCATGCTGCTCAACCTGCTGAGGGGTAGCGGCAGCGCCGGCATGGCCGCGCTGGCGCCCTCGGTGCGTCGTCCGTTGATCGGGTTGCGCCGACACGAGACGGAAGGCGTGTGCGCGCAGGTGGGTCTGGTCCCGTTTCGCGATCCGACCAACCACGACCCCCGCTTCCGTCGCAACCGGGTCCGCGCTGAGCTGCTGCCCCTCTTGTGCGACATCGCAGAGCGCGATGTGGTGCCGTTGCTGACCCGCCTGGGTGATCACCTGGTCGAGGTGGAGGCGCTGCTGACGGAGGAGTCTGCCGGCATCGATCCCACCTCGATCACCCAACTGCGGGAGGTCCATCCAACCCTGGCCGGCGCCGCGCTGCGGTCCTGGTTGCGGCAGGCCGGCGGCCCGGAACGGCACCCGCCGGACCGGGCGTCACTCGTCCGGGTGATCGACATGGTGAACGGCATCGGCCGGGCCACCGACCTCGGTGGGGGATGGCGGGTGGTCCGCCGGGGGCAACGCCTGACGTTGCAGGAGCCCGACGTCACGGCGATCCGGGAGAAAAACCCGTTGCCCGTGGCCGAGGTGAACCGGTCAGGGGAGCTACCGTGAGCGACCGTGGCGCCGAAGGGTAAGTGGGCACAAGGCATTACCCCCCGCAATTTTTGCTGGATCATCAAGGACAAGCTGGCGGTCTGTGAACGCCCCGGCGGCTACGGCGCCAACCATCGCCGGGTCCGACGCCAGGAAGAGATCATCTGGATCCGCGAGCAGGGCTTCAGCCACGTGATGTCTCTGCTGAGCTCACCGCACAACCTGCACAACTACGACGAGTTGGGCATGCCATGGCTGCACCGACCCTTCAACCCCCTTGAGACGCCCCGGCCGGTGGTTGGCGCCCTGTATCCCGAGCTGCGGGAACTGCTGCGTTCAGGTGAGAAGCTCGTGTTGCACGGATCAGAGCTGGGCGACGGCTTGACCGGGCTCATGGCCGGCTACCTGCTTTGGACCGGCATGGTGCCAGAAGGTCCCCGGGCGATTTCAATGATGGAGCAGCTGACCGCCCGGCAGTTGGGCCCAACCGCCCGGCAGCTGGTGTCCTTGGCCCAGGAGTTGCGCCCCGAGGCCGCCTCCGCCTGAGCGGCCGGTCCACCCCCGACCTGCGGTTGCCATCGTGCCCGAGCTTCCCGAGGTCGAGACCATCCGACGCCAGCTGGACCCCCTGGTGAGGGGATCGCTGGTGCTCGATGCCGGCGCCCACCCCTCCGCCAAGTTCAATCGGGCCCCGCTGGTCGTGGGGGCCACCTTGGGTCCGGTGCGCAGGCGGGGCAAGTACCTGCTCATCGACCTCGATGACGGCCATCGGGAGTTGGTCCTCCATCTCGGCATGACCGGGGTGTTCTCAGTGGTTCCGCTGCTGGCAGCGCCTGACCGGCCTGCCTTCGAGACCGGGCCGCACACCCGGGCGTGGTGGCGTCTGGGTCACGAAGACCGCGGCGAGTCCGTCCTGGTCTTCGACGACATCCGCCGATTCGGGCGGGTGGCCGTGCTGAGCCGCGGCGCCTATGCCGAGCTCCCCACGCTGGCCGCGCTGGGTCCTGATCCGTTCGATGGGTCCTTCACCGCAGATGGCTTGTGGCGGGCCCTGGGAAGCGGCGCACAGCGCCTGAAGACCCAATTGCTCAGCCAACGACCGGTGGCTGGTGTGGGAAACATCTACGCCGACGAGGCGTTCTGGTTGGCCAGGGTCCACCCGGCCCGGCGCCGTCTGAGTCGGGCCCAGGCCGTGCGGCTTCATGAAGCGATCATCAGCGTGCTCCGTCAGGGTCTCGACGCCGGCGGCACGACCCTCAAGGACTACCGGGGGGTGGACGGCAGCCGGGGCGAGAACCAGCACGGGCTCGCTTGCTACGGCCGCTCGGGTCAGCCCTGCACCCGCTGCGGCGAACGCTTGGTGCGACGGGTTTGGGACGGCCGCTCGACCACCTTTTGCCCTCGCTGCCAGGGACCAACCCCCCGCCACTGAGGCACGCGGGCTCCGAGTGTGGGGTCTGAGCCCTGGTTCCCTCTATCACCAGGTCAGCGTTGGAGGCCCTGGTCAGGACCGGGTCAAGGTGCCCAGGAGGTGCTCGGCAGCGCCGCGCAGGGCCCGGGTGCCGGGTTGATCCCCCAACGGCTCGATGTCCAGGAGGGCCTGATCGATGAACACTTTGGCGGTGGCGACGGAGGTGGCCACGGCATCGGTGCCGATGATGAGGGACCGGGGCCGCTCAACCTGCTCCTTGGTGTACGGCCTGCCGAGTTGGGCCCGCAGCTGGGGACCGTCGGGCCCGGCCAGGGTGCGGATCACCGGCAACGTGTACACGCCTTGCATCAGATCGTTGCCAGCGGGTTTGCCCAGCTCTTCCTCGGTGGCGACAAGGTCCAAGATGTCATCCACGATCTGGAAGGCCATGCCGTAATTGGTGCCGAAGCTGCTCAACCGGTCCACGTCGGTCCTGGTCAAACCGCCGACGATGGCGCCGATGCGTGTGGATGCGGCGAACAATGCTCCGGTCTTGCCGGCGATGGCACCGAAGTAGCTGTCCTCGCTGCGCTCAACGTTGAAGATGTTTCGCAGCTCCCGGACCTGGCCCTCGCACAACTTGGCGATGGTCGCCGCTAGCAGCCCTGCGACCTCCGTACCCAGCCCGGCGGCGATCTCTGATGCCTTGGCCAGCAGGAAGTCACCGCCCAGGATGGCCTTGAGATTGCCCCAGCGGGCGTTCACCGAATCAACGGTGCGACGAGTTTCCGCCTCGTCCATGACGTCGTCGTGGTAAAGCGATCCGAGGTGCACCAGCTCCACGGAGACCCCACCGAGCACGACATCGTGGCTGGCAGGACCCATTTCGGAGGCACCCACCAACGCCGAGGCCACCACGAAACCAGGCCGCAGGCGCTTCCCACCGGCCTTGATCAGGTGCCCGGCGATCTCCGTCAACAGGTCGTCGTCGGTCTCTACGGCCTTGCGCAACTCGTCATCGACCCGGGCCAGGTCTGCCGGCATGGAGTCCAGCTGCAACAACGGGTTGGGGGCACCGGGGCGGTCGGCCACGGAGCCCACGGTACTTCGGACGGCCCCTCAGGCGGGAACTGGGGCCCGGGCCAGCTCCTTCGGCCCTTCAGCGGTGTGGCCGGGATGAACCGGCGCAGTCGCGGTGTTGAAGTGCTTGCGAACCCGTTTCCCGCCCCCGGAAAGGATCCTCGGGCGAATCATCAGCGCAGATCTACAGGCTTTGCACGGAAGAGTCGATCGTGCGGGGGGCCGGACACGGGTAGACTCGGCTCACCCCACCCACCCCCTCGCGGGAGGCAGGACCTTGTTCGAGCGGTTCACCGACAGAGCACGCCGTGTCGTCGTCTTGGCACAAGAAGAAGCACGGCTGCTGAACCACAACTACATCGGCACCGAGCACATACTGCTCGGACTGATCCATGAGGGCGAAGGAGTGGCCGCCAAGGCCCTCGAATCCCTCGGCATATCCCTGGAGGCCGTGCGCCACCAGGTGGAGGAGATCATTGGTCAGGGCGGCTCCTCGCCGTCCGGCCACATCCCCTTCACGCCCCGGGCCAAGAAGGTGCTCGAGCTCTCGCTGCGAGAAGCCCTGCAGCTGGGCCACAACTACATCGGCACCGAGCACATCCTGTTGGGCCTCATCCGTGAGGGCGAAGGTGTGGCGGCGCAGGTGCTGGTCAAGCTTGGTGCGGACCTCTCCCGTGTCCGCCAGCAGGTCATTCAACTGCTGTCGGGTTATTCCGGGCCCGGCCAACCCGAAAAGACTGGTGGGCCCGCCGGGTCCGCCAGCGCCGAGGCCCAGCCCTCCGGTTCGCTGGTGTTGGATCAGTTCGGTCGCAACCTCACGCAGCTGGCCCGGGACAATGGGCTGGACCCCGTCATCGGGCACGAGCGCGAGACCGAGCGCGTCATGCAGGTGCTCAGCCGCCGCACCAAGAACAACCCGGTGCTCATCGGGGAACCAGGGGTGGGCAAGACCGCCATCGTGGAGGGGTTGGCCCAGGCCATCGCCAAGAACACGGTGCCGGAGACGCTGCACAACAAGCAGCTCTACACCCTGGACCTGGGCGCCCTGGTGGCCGGTTCCCGCTATCGCGGTGATTTTGAGGAACGCCTCAAGAAGGTCCTCAAGGAGATCAAGACCCGCGGGGACATCATCCTTTTCATCGACGAGCTGCACACCCTGGTGGGTGCCGGCGCCGCCGAGGGTGCCATTGACGCCGCTTCCATCCTCAAGCCCATGTTGGCCCGTGGTGAGCTGCAGACCATCGGCGCCACCACGTTGGATGAGTACCGCAAGCACCTGGAGAAGGACGCTGCCCTCGAGCGTCGCTTCCAGCCCATCAAGGTGGAAGAGCCCTCAGTGGCTCACACGATCGAGATCCTCAAGGGCCTTCGTGACCGGTACGAGACCCACCACCGCGTGACCATCACCGATCAGGCGCTGGTGGCCGCGGCCAACCTGGCGGACCGGTACATCTCCGACCGGCACCTGCCCGACAAAGCCATCGACCTGATCGATGAGGCCGGCTCCCGTCTTCGGATCAAACGGATGCAGACCCCGCCGGACTACAAGACGCTGGAGAACCAGATCGCGGACGTGGTTCGCCGCAAGAAGGAAGCGGTCGAAGCTCAGCGTTTCGAGGAAGCCTCCCAGCTGCGTGACCAGGAAAAAGACCTCCTGGGCAAGAAAGACAGCATGGAAGCGGAGATCAAGGCCAAGGGCATCGATCTCTTCGACGAGGTGGACGAGGAATCCATCGCCGAGGTGCTCTCGCTGTGGACCGGCATCCCGGTGTACAAGCTCACCGAGGAGGAGACCGCCAAGCTGCTGCGCATGGAGGACGAGCTCCACCGGCGCATCATCGGCCAGTTCGACGCGGTCAAGTCCGTATCCCAGGCCATTCGCCGCACCCGGGCCGGTCTCAAGGACCCCAAGCGACCCTCGGGCTCGTTCATCTTCCTGGGCCCTTCCGGTGTCGGCAAGACCGAGCTGTCCAAGGCGCTCGCGGAGTTTCTCTTCGGTGACGAGGCAGCCCTCATCGCCCTCGACATGTCCGAGTACATGGAGAAGCACACCGTCAGCCGCTTGGTGGGTTCGCCCCCCGGTTACGTGGGCTACGAAGAGGGCGGTCAGCTCACCGAGGCGGTGCGCCGCAAGCCGTTCTCCGTGGTGCTGTTCGACGAGATCGAAAAGGCCCACCCCGACGTGTTCAACACCCTCCTGCAGATCCTTGAGGAAGGTCGCCTGACCGACAGTCAGGGTCGCTCGGTGGACTTCCGCAACACGGTGCTGATCATGACCTCCAACCTGGGTACCCAGGACCTGCGCAAGGCATCGTTGGGCTTCACTCGCGGTGACGAAGCGGTCTCCTACGTCCGCATGAAGGACAAGGTCAACGAGGCGCTCAAGCAGCACTTCCGGCCCGAGTTCCTCAACCGCATCGATGAGGTCATCGTCTTCCACGAGCTGTCCCAGGCCGAGGTCACCGAGATCGTGGATCTCATGATGAAGCGGGTTGCCGGCCAGCTCGAAGCCCAGGGGATCGCCATCGAGCTGACCCCGGCGGCCAAGGTGCATCTCGGCGACATCGGCTACGACCCCACCCTCGGGGCCCGGCCGTTGCGGCGGGCGATCCAACGTTTCGTCGAGGATCCGCTCTCGGAACGGTTGTTGTGGAAGGAGTTCCGGGCCGGCGAGAAGATCATCGTGGATGCCCAACCGGACCCCGAGAACAACGGCAAGCTGCACCTTGTCTTCGAGTCAGTCGAGAACGAGCAGCCCCCGGCGTTGGAACTGGCCGAGACAGGCCCACCGCTCGATAGCTGATCCGGCTGCAAGCGAACGCAACAGCATCGGCCCCTTCCCGTTTGAGGAGGGGGCCGATGCGCGTCCGGCGGCCCCGGACCCACTCACTGGCGGTGACCGGGGCGACTTCTGTGACCCAGCCCAGGCACTAGCGTTGGGAGGTGCGTCGAGTCCGGTTCTTGCTGTTGGTGCTGCTCGCAGCGGTGGCGCTTGCCGGGTGCCAGACCGAGGCCTTCCTTGAGGTCCAAGTGGACGACGATGGCAGCGGCGCGGTGTATGTCGCGCTGTCCATGGACCAGGAAGCGGCCGCCAAGTCGGTGCTGTTCGAGTCCAAAGCACCGAACGTGCTGCCGGTGCAAGACCTCAAAGAGGCGGGGTGGACGGTGAGCGGGCCCACCCAGGAGCAGGACGGTCGCATCTGGATGCGTGCCTCCAAGCCCTTTTCGCAGCTGGATCAGATCACCGATGTCGTGCACGAGGTGGCCGGGCCAGAGGGACCGTTCCGCAACTTCAAGGTGGCGCGCACGGCCGGATTCGCCGAGCGCCGCTGGCAGTTCAGCGGCACCGTCGATCTGTCGAAGGGCATCGCCAGCTTCAGCGATGACCAGGTTGCGGCGGCTTTCGGTGGGCTCCCGCTGGGCCAGCCGCCCGAGGTCATAGCCGCCCAGGTGGGCACCAGCCTGGAGGCCGCGGTAAAGCTCAACGTGGTCGTTGACCTGCCCGGGGACCTTGGTGCCAACAACGGCGCGGTGGGGTCTGCCGGCCTGTCCGCAGGTACCAGTACGTCGACCAGCACGGCGGCGTCCACCAGCGCCACCGCGGCGAGCGCAACCTCGCTCTTCGAGGAGTCCGCTGCGGGTGCCGATGAAGCGGGACGCGCTGCATCCACCGGCGCCGCGGTGATCTGGAACCCCAACTTCGCGGATGCCGGGGTGACGGAACTGAGCGCCGCGTCCTCATCCAGCAGCTTGATGCCACGGGTGTGGCGGTGGGTGGCGCTGGGCGCAGTGCTGCTTGGTGGAGCGGTGCTGCTGTATCGGCTCGGCCAGGCGCTGCTGGATCTCAGGGTGGATCGCCGACGCGCCCGGGCCCGTCTCAGTGGTCGCTCCTCCGCCGCTTCCGAGCCGCTGCCGCTACCGTTCGGGAGCTTCGGCGATGCCGGATCCGACCACGATGTGGCGCCGATCTACCGCCAGCCGCTCGGTGCCAACACAGGCGTGGCTCAGGTGGCGGCCGGTGGTGGCGACCGCGAGGGGGCGGGCGGCGCGTCTGCTGGTGGCGCTCGGCCGATGGCGTTCATCGTGATCGAGACCACCGGGGCGCTGGTGGCCGGTCGGGATCCTGTGGGCGAGGTGCTGGTGCCCTTCGCCAGGGAGCGGGGCTGCGTGCAGTCCGTCCGACAGATCGCTGATCTTTACCTGGCCCGGGTGGTGGGCGGGATCTCCTCGGGCGACTTCTGGAGCGGGCTGGGCCTGACCGGTGACGCGTCGCTGCTCGATGACAATGTGGCCCGTCGTTTCGAGTTGACCGCGCATGTCGTGGAGTTCCTGAGCTTGGCCCGTCAGCGTGGGGTCTCCATCGTTGCATTGGGCGATGACGTGCCGGAATGGACGGCGGTGTTGAGACCCCGTTTCGGCCTCGACGGGCTGATCGGGACCTGGGTGAGCAGCGCCGAGGTCGGTGTTCGGGTGCCGCATCCGGCGCTGCTCGAAGCGGTTGAACGGGCCACCGCCCTTATGCCGGGCCAGGCCATGATGATTGGAACGACCCGCTCGCTGCTCGACGGGGCCGCCCGGTTGGGATACCGCACAGTGCAGTACAACCCGGGTCCGGATGATCCTGACAGCGAACATCCCGTGCTGCGGAGCTTCGCCGAACGCAGCGGTACGCCTGCCGCGGTTGCCCCCGTCGACTGAGTTGGTCCAACGCCAATGCCGCTGTTCGGAGCGACGTGCGGCTTGAGTGTCACACCCCCTGACGATGATGGTCGCCATGCCCATCTCACCCAACGCCACCGCGGACCCGCAGCGCGGTACCGGACATCAACCCGCTGGTGGTTCCCCTGTTTTGGACCGGCCGGTTGGGCAGGCGCGGGGTCGGGCGTCAGCGGCTCAGGCCAGGGGCGATCGGCGCGGGTTCCGCTGTGGGGACTGCGGTGCGCCAGCCGCGAAGTGGGTCGGGCGCTGTGAGGGTTGTGGGGCCTGGGGCACCGTTGAGGCCGCCCCGCCCGCTTCGGCCGCATCGGTCTCGTTCGTGGCCCCACGGACGGCGGCGGTGCCCATCACCGAGGTGACGTCGGTGAACCGACCGGCGTTGCCCACCGGACTGGTCGAGGTCGACCGGGTCACCAGCGGTGGGCTGACCCAGGGATCGGTCACCTTGCTGGCCGGGGAGCCCGGTGTGGGGAAGTCAACCTTGGCTCTGCAAGTGGCGGCGGCGGTGGCGGGCCGGGGCGACCGGGTGTTGTACGTCAGCGCTGAGGAGTCTCCGGCGCAGGTGCAGGGTCGGGCATCACGTCTGGGACCATTGCCGGAGCAGTTGTGGCTCAGCGATGAGGCCGATGTCGACGCCATCGCCGGTGAGGTCCAGCGGGTGGGTCCGGTCCTGGTGGTCATCGATTCCATCCAAACCGTTTCTCGCGGTGGAGCGCCCCCCGGGGCCGTGGCCCAGGTGCGCGCCGGCGCGTTGCGGCTGGTCGAGGTGGCCCGGGATCTGGGCTGCGCGGTGCTGCTCATCGGTCATGTCACCAAGGACGGGTCACTGGCCGGCCCCCGTCAACTCGAGCATCTGGTGGACAGCGTGCTCACCTTCGATGGGGACCGCCATGATGCCCTGCGCTTGTTGCGAGCGGTCAAGCACCGTTTCGGACCCACCTCGGAGCTGGGCCTGCTGGAGATGACCGGGAGGGGCCTGATCGACGTGGTCGACGCCAGCCGGCTGTTGTTGGCCGACCGTCGCCCCGGAGCGCCCGGATCAGTGGTGTTGCCCATGGTCGATGGCCGTCGGGCGCTCCTGGTGGAGCTGCAGGCCCTGGTGGTACGCGGAGTGGGCACGCCGTCCAAGCGGTCGGTGGAGGGGATCGACGGCCCCAGACTGGGCCTGCTGTTGGCGGTCTTGGGTCGGGTGTTGGGCTTGGCGGTGCTGGAGGCCGAGGTGTACTGCATGGCGGTGGGGGGCGTTCGAGTTGACGATCCGGGCGCGGACTTGGCCTTGGCCGCGGCCTTGGTGTCCTCCCTATCGGGCCGGCCGGTGCCCGCCGACACGGTGCTGTGCGGGGAAGTCGGGCTGGGTGGCGAGGTCCGGACCGTGCGGCATCTCGATCGGCGCCTACAGGAAGCGGTCCGCGCCGGGTTCCGTCGTGCTGTGGTTCCCATGGCGGCCACTGCGGTGCCGGGCCTCGAGGTGGTGCGGGTGAGCACGGTCGCTGAGGCGTTGCTCGCGGTCGGCGTCCAGCGGGGCGACGCCACCGCCTCGGGTCGCACGCCACGCCCGTCCGGATCGGTTCCGGTCCACCCGACACCACGTCAGGCCGTCGGATGACCCCCTCCATCCGTCGCTCCGGGTCTGTGCGTGCGGGTGTCCTGCCGGGCCCCGACGCCGTTTCGTTCGCTCTCCCGACTCGGGCGCCCACCGTTAGACTCTGTTCGTGTCTGTAACCCCACGCGCCGCGATGTTGGCGGTCCTGGCCGCAGTCGCGCCGGGTCAGCCACTGCGCGAGGGCCTGGACCGCATCCGCCAGTCGGGCAAGGGCGCTCTCATCGTGATCGGCGATGAACCGGAGGTGTTGGACATCTGCTCTGGCGGTTTTCTGCTCGACGCCCGCTTCAGCCCCCAACGACTGCACGAGGTGGCGAAGATGGACGGTGCCATCATCTTGGCCGGGGACGGCAGCCGCATCGCTCGGGCCAACGTCCACCTCGTGCCCGATCCGTCGGTGGCCACCGCTGAGACCGGCACCCGTCACCGGACCGCTGAACGGGTTGCACGGTCGCTCGCGGTGCCGGTGATCTCCGTTTCGGAGTCGCGAGATGCCATCACCGTCTACGTCGGTGACGAGCAGCGTCCACTGCTGCCCACCGCGCTGCTCCTGGCCCGGGCCAACCAGGGTTTGCAGACGCTGGAGCAATACCGCAACCGCCTCGGGGTGACCACCGCGGCGCTGTCTGCGCTCGAAGTCGAGGACCTTGTCACCCAGCGCGATGTGCTCAACGTGGTACAGCGTTCGGAAACCGTTCGTCGCATCGCGGAGGAGATCGAGGCCATCGTGGTGGAGCTCGGCAGCGACGGACGGCTGGTGCAGTTGCAGCTCGATGAGCTCATCGGCGGCATCCACGACGATCGGGAGCTGGTAATCCGGGATTACACCGCCGCTGACCCTGACTGGAGCGCTGCCCGGGCCGCCCGTACCCTGGCCGAGCTCAACAGCGAGGACCTACTCGATCTGCGCTTGGTGGCCCGGGCCATCCGGCTGGAAGGGCCGCCGACAGACGCCGAGGCCGGCATACAGCCCCGCGGCTATCGGCTGTTGTCCCGGGTGTCCCGGCTCACGGACGAGCTGTGCGAGGTCATCGTCGGCCATTTCGGACACCTTCAGAAGATCCTGCGGGCCACGCCGGCGGAACTGGCTTCAGTCACCGACATGACCGAAGCCCGGGCTCGCACCGTCAAGGAGAACCTGTCACGACTGGCCGAGTCCTCCATCCTCGACCGGTACACATGACGGGGTCAGCTCAGCGGGCCCGACGGGAGAGCTGCTCCCGATCCGTTATGTGGTACTTCCGATCGCCCTGCTCGATCCAACCCAGCCTGATGAAGCTGGCGATGGCCTTGTTCACTCGCTCGCGGGAGGCGCCCACCATGCCGGCCAGTTCTTCCTGTGTCACCGGCAGCACGAACTCATCGGCTTCGCCCGCCATCTCCAGCAGCCGCTTTGCCGTGCGCCCGGTCACGTCCAAGAACACGGCGTCAGCCAGGGCCTCATCGGTGGCCCGCAAGCGACGGGCCAGCATGCCCACCACTTCCCAAAGCAGGTTCGGGTGCGCGTCGTACAACTCGGCGATGGGACCGTACGGTACGGTCAGCACCTCGGCGGTGGTCAAAGCCCGGGCCTCCGCCGAGCGGCCCTGTCCGTCGAACAGTGGCATCTCGCCGAAGAGATCGCCGGTCTCCATGAGGGCAATGACGGACTCCCGCCCGTCGGGGGATCGGTTGACCATCGCGATGCGTCCGCTGATGACAACGAACAGTTCGTTGGCGGCCTCGTCCTCGCCGAAGAGCACATCCCCTCGATGGATCCGACGGCTCACGGTCTGGCCGGCCAGTTGTTCGAGCAGGTCGGGCGCCAGGTCCCGGAACAGCTCCGTGTCGCGCAGCACGAAACTGTTAGCGACGGCCATGTCCCGCTCCACCTGCCGGGGTCTGCAGACCCGTCAACGTGGGCACCACGCACTCAAGCTCCACGGCTCGAAACTACACGCGCCGCCGTGGCACACCGTTGCTGGGGGTTTCCTGTGGCCGCCCTCGTGGACCAGCGCCAACGCGAGTCCTGGTGCCGCCCGTCCGGTCGGGGTCAACCCCTTGTTGGTCGGGATCGGCCGGGCCGGGTAGATGCGGTGGGCCCTGGCGAGGTGTGGGTGATCGTGCTGGCTGGTGGCAGTGGTGCCAGGTTCGGTGCGGAGAAGCAGTACGTACTGTTGGCAGATCGCCCGGTCGTGGCCTGGAGCGTGGACCGCGCCCGCAGCGCTGCCGCGGCTGATCTCGCGACATCGGGCACAACCAGCGGGGGCGGTGTGGTGCTGGTGGTCCCGACGCACCGCCTGGGGGAGGGGTTCGTGGGGGCGGATGTGGTGGTCGCGGGGGGGTCCTCCCGGTCGGCGTCGGTGCGGGCCGGGCTGGCCCAGGTGCCGGACACCGCGGAGGTCATCGTGGTGCATGACGCGGCGCGCCCGTTGGCCAGCTCGGCCTTGTTCGCCTCGGTGATCGGCGCGGTGCTGGCAGGAGCTGACGCGGCTGTGCCCGGTGTGGCGGTGACGGACACCATCCGCCGTCGAGGGGGCGGGATCGTCGACCGGTCGGATCTGTTGCGGGTGCAAACCCCTCAGGGCTTCCGTGCCGGGGCTCTACGCGAAGCGCACCGCCACCTGGCCGAGGCCACCGACGACGCCACCCTGGTCGAGCTGGCCGGCGGCACGGTGGCGGTGGTGCCTGGCGAGATCACCAACATCAAGTTGACCGACCCCACCGACCTGGCCGTGGCCAACGTGCTGCTGCGCCTGATGATGGGCTCGGAGCCCGCTGCCGGGGCGGCACCGCAGGGGACCACGGGCGGATCCTCGAGCGAGGGGCCCGACCGGCGCGGCGTGCCCGGGGCGATGGGACCAGGGTCGATCCGGTGAGCTTCCGCGTCGGACACGGGTTCGATGTGCACCCCTTCAGCGGGGATGAGCGACGTCGGTTGATCCTCGGTGGTGTGCACTTCGAGGAGGCACCCGGGCTGGCGGGCCACAGCGACGCCGACGTGGTGGCCCACGCGGTGTGTGACGCCCTGCTCGCCGCGGCCGGATTGGGCGACATCGGCGAGCACTTCCCCGATACCGATCCCGCATGGGCCGGAGCGGATTCGATGGCGATGTTGGCTCATGCCGCTGGTCTCATCCGCCAGGCCGGGTGGGCACCGGTGAATGTCGATTGCACGGTGGTCGCGGAGATCCCAAAGCTGGCCCCCCGCAAGGCCGAGATGATCCGGCGACTCTCCGAGGTGGTCGGCGCGCCGGTCACGGTCAAGGGCAAGCGGGCAGAGGGGCTGGGAAGTTTGGGCCGGCGGGAGGGAATAGCCTGCTTCGCCGTGGCCCTGTTGCATGTCCTTCCTCTGGTTTCCGCCGGGCCCGCCGGCAGCACCGCGTGACCGGTCGTGCGCGGCCCACGGGCGCGTCCCGTGGCGGAGCCCCCGGCGCCCGCTCCTCCGGTCCGGCTCGGGGCGGCGGTTCCGGCGGGCGTCGCGGCGGATCCGGGGGTGGTCGCGGCCTTGCCGGGTCAGCCGGTGCTTCGTCGGGACGCTCCGGGGGGGCTTCGCGGGCTCCGGGCGGGGGCGCCGATAGGGCCGCTGGTTACCGCAGCAGTGGCGGCGGCGGCGGTGGTGGCCGGGGACGTCCCACCACTGGTCGTGCCGATCGGGGCCGCAGCGGCAGCGCGGCGGAGCGCGGTGCGGTCGATTGGCGAGATGGCGGCGGCGCTGAGCGTGGCTCCCGGGCTGGTGGAGGCGAGGCTCGTTGGGCCCCGGGTAGCGGAGCAAGGACCAGCGCTACAGGCGCGGGGGGCCAGGCCGGATCGAGCTCCCGTGGCGACGGTGGTCGCCGGGCGCCGGGCAACAGGGATGACACTGTCAGTCGGGCCGACGGCAACGGGGCTGGCGCCGGCAGTCGGTGGGCCGGCCGGGCTCCCAACGTCGGTCGGGCTCCCACGGTCGGTCGCGCTGGTGCGTCGGGCCGCGATGCGATGCGGGGAGGAGATCGGTCCGGGGGCGGTGTCGGTTCCGGTTCCGGTTCCGGTTCCGGTTCCAGTGAGGATCGACGTCGCGGGCGGGGCTCTGACCGTGGGGGGGACCGATACCGCGCTGATGGTGGGGCGACTCGATGGCGCGATGAGCGCGACGGTGAACGCCAGGGGCGCCCCGACGGGGGTTCAGCGGGTGCGAAGGACCGCTCGTACGGCGCAGCTGCAAGTGGGGACCGCGGACCGTCGGTAGGTCCGCGCCGGGGCGTTACCGGCCGGGGTACCGCTGGCGGGGCCGGGGTGGCTCGCTTCGCCGGGCCGGCCCGGGGTCATGAGGGCGGTGAGGCCCCGGGTCCGCTGACCGGGCAGGGCCGTGGCGTGGGCGGCGAGGTGGTTGAGGGTCGTCAAGCCGTCCGCGAGCTGTTGGTGGCGGGCCGGCGCCGGGTTCGTGAGGTCATCATGGCCGCCGAGCAGACCGAAGCCGCCATCCTCGAAGACATCCGGGAGTTGTGCGACGCCCGTCGGGTGCCGCTTCGGGAGGTCAGCCGGGCCCGGTTCGATACCATGACCGCCACCCAGTCGGCGCAGGGGGTCCTGGCCCGGGCCCAGGCGTTGACCGAGTTTGCCCTGGACGAACTGTTGCGCACCCGTCGTGGGGGCGCCCCGCCGTTCCTGGTGGCACTTGATGGCGTCACCGATCCCGGCAACCTGGGGGCCCTCCTGCGCAGCGCTGAGGGATCCGGGGTGAGCGGCATCGTGCTCCCGCGCCACCGGGCGGTGCACGTCACCCCTGCCGTGACCAAGGCCGCGGCGGGGGCGGCGGAGTATGTGCGCATCGCCCTGGTGGGCGGCTTGCCCAACACCATCACCCAGTTGCGCGACGCCGGGGTGTGGGTCATCGGGCTCGACGGCAGCGCCGAGAGGTCCCTTTCAGCCTGCCGCTGGGATCCCAGCCGGTGTGCCTGGTCTTCGGAGCGGAGGGGAAGGGCTTGTCCCGTCTGGTGCGTCAGCGCTGTGACGAGTTGGCATCCATCCCGCTCGGTGGCCAGCTCAACTCCCTGAACGTGTCCGCAGCGGTGGCCGTGGCCTGCTTCGAGTTGGCCCGCCAGCGCCACGTGGACACCGAATCGGTGATGGCGCCTTCGACGGCGCGGTAGCACCCGCACCAGGGCGGTGGGCGTGCGCTGACCACGCCGCGGTCCCACCGAGGAGCAGCCAAACCACACTCAGCAGTGCCACGATCAGGCCGAGGCCACTTCGTTCAGGCCCAATTCGGTCTTGGCTGTCTCCCGCATGAGGAACTTCTGTACCTTGCCGGTGACGGTCATGGGGAACTCGTCAACGAACTTGACGTATCGTGGCACCTTGTAGTGGGCGATGCGTCCCCGGCAGAAGTCTTTGATCTCCTCGGCGTCCGCGGTGGCGCCGTCCCGCAATCGGATCCAGGCCATGATCTCCTCGCCGAAGCGCTGATCCGGTACGCCGATGACCTGTACGTCGGCCACTGCGGGATGGCGGAAAAGGAATTCTTCGATCTCCCGGGGATAGACGTTTTCGCCGCCCCGTATGATCATGTCCTTGATCCTCCCGACGATGTTCACATACCCGTCGGTATCCATGGTGGCCAGATCGCCGGTGTGCATGAATCCCTCGGCGTCAATGGCCTCGGCGGTGCGGTCGGGATCATTCCAGTAGCCCTGCATCACCGAGTAGCCCCTGGTACAGAACTCACCTGTCGTGCCGCGAGGTACGGTCTGACCGGAATCGGGGTCGACGATCTTGATCTCGACATGAGGGTGGACCCGGCCCACAGTCGAGGTGCGGCGATCGATGTCGTCATCGGCCAAGGTCTGGGTTGACACCGGAGAGGTTTCGGTCATGCCGTAACAGATCGTCACCTCGGTCATGCCCATGCGCTCCAGGGTTTCTTTCATCACCTCCACCGGACAGGGTGAACCGGCCATGATGCCCGTGCGCAGACTGGAGAGATCGAATCGACTGAAATCGGGATGAGCCAGCTCCGCGATGAACATGGTCGGCACCCCGTACAAGGACGTGCAACGTTCCTCTTCGATGGCCCGCAGCACGGCCCCGGGATCGAACGCGTCGGAAGGGATCACCATGGTTGCGCCGTGGGCCACCGCACCCAGGTTGCCCATGACCATGCCGAAGCAATGGTAGAAGGGCACGGGTATGCACACGCGATCGTTGGCGCTGTAGCCACATCCGGCTCCCACGAAGTACCCGTTGTTCAAGATGTTTCGATGGGTGAGCGTGGCACCTTTGGGAAAGCCGGTGGTGCCGGAGGTGTATTGGATGTTGATGGGATCGGTGGCCCGCAACCCGGCCGCGGCCAGGGTCAGCTCATCGGCCGCCCCGGGCCCGGAACCGGATGCCACAAAGTGCTGCCATTCGTCGCTCCAGAAGTACAGCACCCGTTCCAGGACGGGGAGGTTGGGGCGTACCTCCTCGATCATGGCCCGATAGTCGCTGGTCTTGAAGGATGGCGCGGCGATCAACCATCGACAGCCCGACTGGTTGAGGGCGTAATCCACCTCAGACGTGCGATAGGCCGGGTTGATGTTCACCAGGATGACGCCGATCTTGGCGGTGGCGAACTGCACCAGGGTCCACTCCGCGTAGTTCGGGCTCCAGATGCCCACCCGGTCCCCCTTGACCAAGCCCGCCCGCACCATGGCCCGGGCCAGGACGTCGACGGCCGCACCGAACTCGCCGTAGCTGAACCGCAGTCCCTGATGACAACTCACCAGCGCCTCATGGGTGGGGGAATTGGCCACCATCCGGTCGAGCAGCTCGCCGATGGTCTCCTCCAGCAACGCAGTGTCGTTGGGGCCGAGGTCGTGGGAGGGCGCCGTGGTCATGGCGTGATGCTAGATGGACCCCAGGCCGCGGCGTTCCGCTCAGGCGGTGGGGCTGGGGCTGTTGCCCAGGGCGATCAACTCCTGTTGGAAGCGCACCGGATAGCGCAGATAGCGGATGCGGGCCAGCGCCTGGTTCTGCCCGGCGGACTCCACCCGAACCATGCCGTAATCCAGGAGCAGCCCGAGGAAGGTTTGCTCGTAGGCCAGGTCGGTCATCTTGCCCAGCGGCATCGACCCGCCGGTGCGCCGCAGGAACCCGCCGAACTCGATGACCCGACGGTTGGTCACCATGATGCGACCGATGCTCCACTCCAGCAGCGCCAGCATCACCTTGCTCTGGGCGACGAGGATCACCAGGGCCAGGAGCAGCTCGCCAGGACCGTGGTTGAGTCTGATCAACGCCAACGGACCGCCGAGGGAAAGGACCATCGCTGGCCAGGCGTCCACCAGGAGGGCCATCACATGGCGTCGCTCAGCGTATTTCAGGACCTCGGCCTCGCGTCCCGCGGCGGGGTTTGCCGGCACCAGCAACGTGGTTGGATCCCACACCACGTAGTGACTGAGCACCGCCCGCAACCAGCCCAAGCGTTGGAATCGAGGCTGGTTGGTGCGGGCACGGCGGGCGGAGCCGCGCTGGCCGGCCTGGGCTCGGATCGCTTCCGGTAATGCGGCTCCGGCGCGCCGATCGACACGGACCCGCGCCGTCATCCGGTCCCGCGGTGGGTGCCGACGAGACGGCCCCGATGATGGCTCCGGCGGCGCCCGCAATCGTCTACTGCACCGAGTTGAACAGCTGCCCGAGCGCACTGACCAGGGTCTGCAGCGCGGTACCGATGGTGGTCACGAAGGTGGCCACCGTTTCCGGTTCGCGCATCAGCGCAATGATCGCAAACGTGGTCAGGACGAACATGCCGATCTTCTGGACCATTTCCACCCACCTCTTCATGCGCCTCGCCGGGTGGCGGACGGGATCGTGGCGGCCGGATCGTTCCCAAAGGCGCGGTCCGGCGACATCGGCTCCGCCTGGTTCGGACCCTAGCGCACTACTGACCACGGAACGCGACTCTTTTGCCGCGTAGGGGGACTTGTAGCCTGCCCGAAACCCCGTAGCTTACGAAGGGTGGCATCAATCTCGCTCTACGCGCGTTCGCGGGCGGTCGCAACCGGGTTGCTGATCTTGTGCAGCTCCATCAGCATGATCGGTGGGCCCTCGGTATCGGTCGCCGCCGCGGCCGCCACGCCGGTCCCAGCACGGCACCTGGTGCCGGCCGCGCTGCAAGCGGTGGGCGCGGCCAACTTCGGGGCCACCGAACCGGCCCGCCTGGCAGACACCCGGCCCGGCTTTGCCACCGCCGACGGCCTCATCGCCGGCGCCGGTGCCACAACCCAGCTGACGGTGCCCGTTGTCGGCCGAGCGGGGGTACCGGCGGACGCCACGTCGGTCAGCGTGAACGTGACCGTCACGGAGACCGGCGACGCCGGCTTCGTCACGGTCTACCCCTGTGGTGCCGAGCGACCCTTTGCCTCCAACCTCAACTACGGACCCGGCACCACCGTGGCGAACGCCGTGACGGCGCGACTCGGTGGCGGCGCGCTGTGCCTGTTCGCCACCAGCGCGGTGCAACTGGTGGTCGACTTGTCGGGCTGGTTCGGGCCCACCGGAACCCTCGAGGCCCTCAGCCCGGCCCGGGTGGCGGACACTAGGACGGGCAGCTTCACGGCCGATGGCGCAGGATCCGGTGGTGGGCCGCGACAGCTGCTGCAGATCCCAGTCGCCGGTCGGGTGGGGGTGCCCGCCGACGCCGCCGCGATCCTGGTCAACGTCACCGTGACCGAGCCCGCCGGCGCCGGCTTCGTCACCGTCTACCCCTGTGGGGCGCCCTTCCCGCTGGCGTCGAACCTGAACTTCGTGGCCGGCCAGACCGTGCCTAACCTGGTGCTCTCCGCGGTCGGCACCGGCGGGGCGGTGTGCGCCTATGCCGCGGTGCCGACGCACCTGGTGGTGGACGTGACCGGCTATGTGCCCAACGGCTCGGAGTTGGCGGCGACCAGCCCCAAGCGCCTGCTGGACAGCCGTGTCCCCGGATTCGCCACCTTCGACGGACGCATGGCCGGCGTCGGAAAGCCCCGCGGGGGTGTCTACCTCACGCTGCCGGTGGCCGGCCGGGCCGGAATACCTGCGAACGTAGCGGCGGTGTTGCTGAATGTGACGGTCACTGAGGCTGAGGCGCACGGCTACGTCACCGCCTTTCCCTGCGGCGCTGGGCGTCCCAACGCCTCCAACGTGAACACCGGGCCCGGCGGCACCGTCCCCAACCTGGTGCTGGCCCGGGTCGGGGCGGGTGGCGAGGTCTGCCTGTTCACCAGCGCCCGCGGCCATCTCGTGGTGGACGTGGCCGGCTGGCTCCCAGCCGTCACTGCGCCTCCCGCTGCCGCCGGACCCACCATGACCGCCGGTTGTCCGGTCCTGCCGGCTGACAATGCCTGGAACACGGACATCTCCGCCCACCCGCTGCGGGCTGAGTCCGCCGGCTGGGTCAACGCCGTGGGGATCCGCAATCTGCACCCGGACTTCGGCTCCGACCCGACCTATGGCATCCCTTTCACGGTGGTCGGGCCCGGTGAAACCGTCGTTCCGGTGACGTTTGTCGACTATGGGGACGAGTCGGACCCCGGGCCGTACCCGGTGCCGCTCGACGCCCCGGTGGAGGGCGGTGCCGATGCCAGCGGAGACCGCCACGTCCTGACCCTGCAGCAGGACAGCTGTCGGTTGCACGAGCTGTTCAACGCCCACCCCGATCCGGGCGGTGCCTGGTCGGCGTCAGCGGGTGCCATCTTCGATCTCCGCTCAAACGCCCAGCGCCCCAACGGATGGACCTCGGCTGACGCTGCCGGCCTGCCCATCCTTCCGGGCCTGGTCCGTTACGAGGAGGTCCGCAGCGGGGTCATCACCCATGCCCTGCGCTTCACCGTGCCCTCCACCCAACGAGGCTTCATCTGGCCGGCCACGCACTTCGCCGGCAACACCGCCACCTCGCCTCCCATGGGGGCCAGGTTCCGACTCAAGGCCAGCTTCGACGTGTCGGGGTTTCATGGCGATGCCCGGGTGATCCTTGAGGCCCTGAAGAAGTACGGAATGATCGTTGCCGACAACGGCACCGGCTGGTACATCTCCGGTGCCACCGACCAGCGCTGGAACGACAGCGACCTGGGCCAGCTCAAGACCATTCCGGGCTCAGCCTTCGAGGTGGTGGACACCGGCCCCATCCGCACCAGCTGAGCCGACGCCGCCGACGCCGCCGGACTGGCCCATGCCCCGCACCGTCGACCGGTCTCACCCAGCGACCCCACAGGCACCGATAGTGTGACCACGGTGGCGCAAGGTGACCAAGGGTCAGGGACGGGGCGACTCCGTCATGACGAAGGGCGCGGTGCTGAGGACCGGGTCGCCCGTCGGGTCTCGGCCGGGGAGCGCGTCATGCTGTTGGCGTTCGCCGGCCTGGTGGCCGTGGCCGGTGCGGTCATCGTGGCCGCCTCCGGTTTGGGGGGCGGCCGCCTGGTGGTGGGTATCCCTGTGAGCGTGGCCGGGCTGGGCTTGTTCGCCCTGGCCCTGCGGAGCTCGGCCCCGGTGGGAGACGGTGACCTTCCGGCTCTGGCCGTGTTGCGAATCGAGCGGTGGACATTAACCCCGCCTGCCCTGGCGGCCTTGTTGGGTGCCGCGCTGCTGATCCTGGACCCCTCAATGCACCCGTTGGCCCGCGTGAGCGTGGGCTTGGGATGCCTGGCGCTGTTCGTGGGCTTCGGGCTGTTGGTCACCCGGGCCCGACCAGCGGCGCCGGGTTCCGCAACCCTGCCCGGGGCCGCGGGACCCCTGCAGCAGCCGGTCCGGACCCGCTTCGCCCCCCGACCACCGGGCCGCTTCGACGCCTCGTGACGCCTGGGCGCCCTCAACGGTGGGTCAGATGACCGGCCGCTCGGTGTATCGCCCGAACACATCGGCCAGGGCGTCCATGATCTCGCCCTCCGTTGCGTAGGTGTTGACGGCGCTGATCAGGCTGGGCATGAGGTTGGCCTCGCTGTCGGTGGCGACCGTCTTGAGCTCCGCCAACGAAGCCCGCACCGCGTTGGCGTCGCGGTCAGCCTTGGTGGCCTGCAGGCGTTTGATCTGGGACATCTCCTGCTCGCTGGTGATCAGCAGGAGGTCCGGTTGGGCATCGCGGTTGCCCTCGGTGAAGGCGTTGACCCCCACCACGATGCGCTCGTGGCGGTTGACCAACTTCTCGAACTGGTAGGCGGCGTCAGCGATCTCGGACTGGTAATAGCCGTTCTCGATGCCCTCGTAGGCGCCCTCCAACATGGAACCTCCGCCGAGCTCGTTGATCTTGGCGAAGATGGCTTCGGCCTCCGCCTCGATGGCATCCGTCAGCGCTTCCACGTAGTACGAGCCGCCCAACGGGTCCGCCACGTGGGCCACGCCGGTCTCATGGGCGATCATCTGCTGGGTCCGCAGAGCGATGCGGGCCGCCTTGTCCGTGGGCAGGGCCATCGCCTCGTCGAAGGAGTTGGTGTGCAGGGACTGTGTGCCCCCCAACACCCCGGCCAGGGCCTCGATGGCGGTGCGGGCGATGTTGAGCTCGGGCTGCTGGGCGGTGAGGGACACCCCGGCGGTCTGGGTGTGGAACCGCACCATCATGGACTTGGGGTTGGTGGCCCCGTAACGATCCTTCATCCAACGGGCCCAGATGCGCCGGGCGGCCCGGTACTTGGCGATCTCCTCGAAGAAATCGATGTGGGCGTTGAAGAAGAAGCTCAACCGGGGAGCGAACTCGTCAACGTTCATGCCGGCGGCCTGGGCCAGCTCCACGTAGGCGAACCCGTTTCCCAACGTGAAGGCCAGTTCTTGGGCGGCGGTGCTGCCGGCCTCGCGGATGTGGTACCCGGAGATGGACACCGAGTTCCAGCGGGGCATCTCCGCGGCGGTGAAGGTGATGGTGTCCCGCACCAGGCGCATGGACGGCCGGGGCGGGAACACGAACTCCTTCTGGGCCTGGTACTCCTTGAGGATGTCGTTCTGCAGGGTGCCACCGAGGCGGGCCCGGGGGGTGCCCTTTTCTCGGCGGCGGCGATGTACATGGCGAAGATCACCGCTGCCGGGGAGTTGATGGTCATGGAGGTGGTGGTCTCGCCCAGGTCGATGCCACCGAAGAGGATCTCCATGTCCGCCAACGTGTCCACGGCCACGCCGCAACGGCCGACCTCACCCTCAGCGTGGGGATCGTCGGAATCTCGGCCCATGAGGGTGGGCAGATCGAAGGCGGTGGAAAGCCCGTCGCCGCCGTTGGCCAGGATGGCCTTGAACCGCTCGTTGGTGTCCTCGGCTCCTCCGAACCCGGCGAACAGTCGCATGGTCCACAGCCGGGACCGGTACATGGAGGCGTGGACCCCGCGGGTGTAGGGGTAGTCACCGGGGAAAAGGCCCTCAGCAGGGCCGTAGACCGGTTCGAGCGGCATTCCGGACATGGTTTCGAAGCGGGCGGTGCGCTTGGAGGAGTTGTCGAACGCCTCTTGCCACTGGTCTCGGCTCATGGTCCGCAGTCTACGAGCCGGCTCCCGTCATCGCCGGTCCGACCCGCTCTTGGGCGCCGCTATCGGCCCCTTCGTGGTTGCTGTCACCGTTGCGGTAGAGCCGGCTCGACTCCCGGGTGAGCTGCACCAAGAGGGCCACGCTGCGCAACCCGAAGGCCAGCGGCCAGGCGTAGACCCCCACGCCGGCCAGCAACGCCACCACGCACACCCCGACCATGGCCACACTCAGAGAGATGAGGTGGCGGGCGAAGTCCCGGGCGTGGGAGGACCCGATGAGCTCCCAGGTGGGGGCCATGGCGAGCGCGGAGATGGCGGTGGCCACCAGGACCGCCAGCAGGAATCCGCCGTGGTCGAACGCCGCAGGCATCAGCCAGGGTAGTGGATTGAGGGCCCAGGCGAAGCTGACGGGAACGGTGTAGGCGATGCTGGCGCCAAGCACCAGGCCGCCGAAAATGGCGTTGGTGCGGCGGGCGTCCTGGCGCCGACCGGACACGGCGTTGCGCATCATCTGCGGCTTGTAGACGCTGAGCACCGCCAGAGCCAGGACCAGCACCGGTTGGGCTGCCACCCGGGTGGCCTCGTAGGCGCCGGCGGCGGCGAGGCCGGCCCACAGCGAGATGAGGGCCAGGCACGCCGAATGGGTGGCCCGATCAACGATGCCGGCACCCAGCAGCCAACCCCCCTCACGGAACACCCCTCGCAGCGCCACCTTCGGCCGGGTGCCGGACCGGGCCCGAACCCGGGCGACGGCGAGAGCGAACGCCAACGAGACGACGTTGGAAGCGGCCAGCGTCAGCGGGGGCACGTACACATCGTCCAGGCCTCCCGCCCGCAGGCCCAGCACCGCCACCACCGCCACCGTGAACTGCACCGCGGACGTGGCCGCGGCACCGTTGGACCAACTCACCTGATGCATGAGCCTTCGGGTGTGGTCCTGTAGCGGGGACGTGACGCCCAGCACCACACCGATGACGCCCAGACGCCAACCGGTCGATGCGTCGAGGTCACGGGAGAAGGCCAGCGGCAGGGCCATCGCCGCCATCGCCGCCGGCAGGCCAACGAGCGCCCCCAACCCGGCGGTGTGGGGCAACGCCCGCAGCTGGTCCATCCCGGGTCGGGCCACCAGCGCCGCCTCGAACGGGGTCAGCACGAACGCCAGCGGGACGATCGAGGCCAGCAGATAGGCCGAGAACAGCAGGCCCCACAACCCCAGGAGGTCGGCGTCGAGGTGGCGGGCGGCGTCGATCCCGACCAGAAAGCTGGTGAGGGAGGCCAGCGCGATGTCCGCGATCCCCGCTGGCAGGGATCGGACCGGGTTACGCGATTCCCGGTCCGGGTCTTGCTGGGATCGGTGGCCGGCGACGGAGGATTTCCTTCGTGCTGCGAGCCGGGGTCGAACCGCGCTGGTCAGCCGTGCTGAGAAGTCCCCCACCGCTGACACGGTAATGTCGGGCCGGCGGGCACCGTGGGGGCCAATTGACCCCGTCGCAGCGTCCCGGGGCCCGGGAGAGTCCGGGCGTGAAGCCGTATCGGTCTGACGTACATATCGGTCTGACAGAGATATCGGCCTGACGAAACAGGTGCACATCAGCATGAACATCCGTGCGGTCAATCCCAGAAGCGTGGTGCTGGTCGGCGCCGGCCAGTTCATCCAACGGACCACCGACGCCGCGACGGCCCTGGAGCCGCTGGCGATGATGGCCGCCGCCGCCGAGGCTGCGGCGCTGGACGCCGGCGCGGGCGAATTGTTGACGGCCCTCGATTCCATCCGGGTGGTCAAGGGCGCCTGGCCGTATCGCGATCCGGGCCGTCTGCTGGCCCAGCGCTTGGGGGCGTCCCCGCGTGACAGCAGACTGAGCTTCGACGGGGGCAACACGCCGCAATCGTTGATCAACGCCACCGGGCTGGAGATCGAGGCCGGTCACTTGGACGTGGCGCTGCTGGTGGGGGCGGAAGGGATCTACTCCCGGCGGCGGGCCAAGCGGGCGGGGGCCACCATCCCCTACACGGACGACGCCGACGCCGCGCCGGCGGAGACCATCGGGCACGACGTGACCATGAGCTCCCGCTTGGAGGCGTCCCGGGGTCTGCAGATGCCGGTCAATATCTACCCGATGTTCGAGACCGCCATACGTCACGACCGCGGCGAGAGCCCCGAGCAGCACCTGGAGCGCATCTCGACATTGTGGGCCGCGTTCAACGCGGTGGCGGTGGCCAACCCCTACGCCTGGATCCGCACCGCGATGACGGCGGCAGAGATCCGCACCCCGAGTGCCAACAACCGGCTGGTCGGCTACCCGTACACCAAATCCATGAACAGCAACTGGGATCTGGATCAGGCAGCAGCGGTGATCCTCTGTTCGGTGGAAAAGGCGCAGGCGCTGGGCATCTCCCGTGACCGGTGGCTGTTCCCGTGGGCAGGTACGGACGCCCACGACACCTACTTGGTTTCCAATCGGGACAACTTCCACTCCTCGCCCGCCATTCGAACCGCGGCGAAACGATGCCGGGAGCTGGCGGGAGTGGAGCTCGAGCAGATCGCCCATGTGGATCTGTACTCGTGCTTCCCATCAGCGGTGCAGATCGCCGCGGCGGAGATCGGCCTGGCCGAGGACCGCAGCCTGACGGTCACAGGGGGATTGCCCTTCGCCGGCGGTCCACTCAACAACTACGTGATGCACTCCATCGCCGCCATGGCCGGGGTGCTGCGCGGCGATCCGGGCACCGTCGGCCTGATCAGTGCCAACGGCGGGTATGTCACCAAACACGCCATCGGGCTGTACAGCACCGAGCCGCCGCCAGCGGGACGTTTTCAGCACGCCGATGTGCAGGACGAGGTGGATCGCTTTCCCACTCGGGAGGTCACCGGCGAGCACGTCGGCGCGGCCACCATTGAGGCGTACACCGTGATGCACGATCACACCGGGCCGCTGGAGGCTCTCATCTCGGCGTTGACGCCCGCTGGGGTGCGCACCTATGCCCGTAGCAGTGACGCAGCGTCGATGGCGTCATTGATGGCTCAGGACGCGGTGGGTGCTGCAGTCGAGCTCGATACCGACGCCGTGGCCCACTTGTGACGGACACCCGTTGCGCACCGGCGCCAGCAACCGGCGAGGATTTTTGGCCGACGACGGCAATCGCCTCACCTCCGATCGCTGTGCGTGATGCTGAGTGCACTTTCGGCGGTCTCTAGCTGTCGCTTCGGTGACAAAGCGAGGGGACAGCGGATCGCTCGACACTGTCCCCCGTAGAGTTGTCAGCGAGGTTCGGGACACCGGATTCGGCCAGTGCGGCGGCTGTGGACCCACTCGAACCTTGATGCGGACGGACGCGACGCGCCCGGGCCACACGGCTGCTATCGCGAACCTGGTTGATTTGAACATGATCGTTCTGGAGGTGGGCGCGGGTGCCGTTCCGGCGAGACAGAGACACGAGTACCGGACACGACGATCCCACTGGGACCACCCGGTCCCTTGGCGGGCTGCGCAGGTGGTCCAAGCGGTTGCTGTTGGCGGCGCTGGTTGGCGGGGTCTTGTTCTTCGGGCTGCGGGCCAACGGCGCTGTGTCGGAGCGTCTGGCCACCATCGATGAGTCGGTGTGGCTGGTGAACCCACCCGCTGGGGTGTTGGTGCGGGTGAACGCCCTGGCTGGAGATGTCACCTCGGCGGTCAAGGTGGCCGCCGTCGGCCAACAGCTCAGCGGCACCCAGTTCGGCAGCGGTGCCATCGTGCTCAACCGGTCCACCAGCGCCCTGGGACGGGTGGATGGCAGCACACTTTCCTACGAGCCTGCGGCCACCATGGTGGACACCGGCACCGATCTGGCGCTGGTCGGCAACGACGCCGCGGTGTTCGCGGTGGACACCTCCGATGGTCGCCTGGTCGCCCTTGACGGCGCCGATCTGTCGACCAGGTATGAGGCTCCGATCACCGCCAACCAGGCGGTCTCCGCGGTGGTGGATGCCGCCGGGCGGTTGTGGGCTTACGACGCCACCTTGGGTGAGATCATCCGGTTCGATGGTGCCACCGGCGATGTCAAACGGGCCGTGGTGCACCAATCCGGTGGGGACGGTCTGCTGACCCTGGTGCGGGACTCGCCGGTGTTGATCGACGCCCAACGTGGCGAAGCGATACGCCTCAACGGCGACGGATCCGCTGGTCAGCGGCTCTGTCTCGGAGGCAGCGGGGGCGGGCCGCTGTTCGCCGCCGGTACCCCCGAAGCCACGGACGACGGCCTGGTCTTCGCGCTGTCCGCCGCCACCGGGGATCTGTGGACCACCGACGTGTCCACCAATCAGTGCGTGAGCCTCCAGTTACGGGACGAGGGCAACATCAGCGACGCCTTCGGCCAACCCGTGGCCCACGCTGACCGCTTGTTCGTTCCGGTCCTGGCCCGGGCTGAGGTGTTGGTGGTCAACGGCGAGGACAACAACATCGAACGCACCATCGATCTGTCCCTCTTCGTGAGGCCCGGGAACCGTTTCGAGCTGTTCGTGGACGCTGGGCGATTGTGGTTCAACGACCTGAGCGGCGACCGGGCCGGGGTGCTCTCGCGGCTTGGGCCGACGTTGGTGGTGGACAAGGTCCAGCAGCGTTCGTTCTCCGGTGATCAATTGGCATCGACGAACGGCCTCGTCGAATCACTGAACGATCCCGCTTCCACTGTGGACGGGCTTGTGCCGCCGCTCGCCGGTGAGAACGGCGCGGGCGGCGATGGCGGCGGCGACGTCGATTCAGGCTTGGGCCCGCTCAGTGGTCAGGGACCTGGTTCGGCCGGGCCGGGACCGATCGGCGGCAACGGCAACGGGCCGGGTTCGGGCGGCGCCGGCGAGGGCAATGGCGGAGATTCCGGCGCGGTTCCGGCTTTCATCGGTCCAGCAGCGGTTGGTGCGGGACCGGATCGCAAGCCCACCCCATCCAATCCGGCCAACGGCTCCGGAACGGTGCAGGCCAACTTCACGTACTCGCCGCCGGGGGATCCGACCACAGAGACCCGGCTCTCTTTCGTGGACACCTCAGTGGGTGAGGTGACCCGCTGGCAATGGCAGTTCACCGCCCCTGATGCCTCCACTGACTCCGCCACCAGTCGGAACGTGAGTCGCACCTTGACCCAGGTCGGTCTGTGGACGGTGACGTTGAGGGTGACAGACGCCGAGGGCAACGTTGACGCCACACGCCCCCTCGGCATTCAGGTTCGTGACCCCGCCGACCTGGCGCCGCCGAACGCCAACTTCACCTGGGATCCAGCCACTCCGGTGGTACGGGCCCCGGTGCAGTTCCGTGACCGCAGCACCACCGGTCGCAACAGCCCGGTGACCAGCTGGTTCTGGGAGTTCGGCGATGGGTCGACGTCTGCTTCGGCCAACCCGGCACCGAAGGCTTACGCCAGCGCAGGTCGGTACACGGTCCGTCTCACGGTTGCCAACGACGAGGGGGTGGACACAGCCGAGGCGGTGCTCACCGTGGCCGGCCCACCCTCGGAGATCAACCCGGACTTCGATTTCGCCGACGCCGCTGGTTCGAAGGCCATAACAGCTGGTGACGTCGTGTTCTTCAGCGACATCAGCACGGGCGGACCCACGTCGTGGCAGTGGGACTTCGGCGACGGATCCACCGCCACCGGGGACAAGGTCGGCCATCAGTTCCGCGTCGCTGGTGAGTACCGGGTGCGTCTCACCGTCGCCAACGCCCAGGACAGTGCCGTGGTCGTCAAATCGGTGCCCGTGGCCGCGCCGGCAGCGCCGCCGGTGGCCCGCATCGGTGAACCGGCGGCCAACGCGGTGGTGGAGCTCGACCGACCGGTGCGATTTGTGAGCGCCAGCACCGGTAACCCCACCCAAGAGGAGTGGGACTGGGGAGACGGCACCCGCACCCAGGGGTCTTCCGCGCTGAAGTCCTTCACCCAGCCGGGGGTGGTGGTGGTCCGATTGACGGCGTCCAACGCTGCTGGTGCCACCACCGACAGCCTGGTGGTGACGGTGCTCTCGGTGGCGCCACCGCAGTTGCAGCCGTCCTTCCGCACCATCACCGGGACCTCGGCCACCGATCTGGCGGTGGTCGGCCAGCCGGTGCGCTTCGTGAACACCTCCGTCGGCGCCGGCACGTTCAGCTGGGTCTTCGGTGATGGCTTGTCCTCCGAGGCGCGTGACCCCGATCACGTCTACGGCGCCGTGGGCACCTACCACGTGACGCTCACCATGTCCGCCGGCACCACCAGCCGGGTGGCCGAGGGTGATGTGTACGTGGGGCCGGCGCCGGTGCCGGTGGTGGCCAACTTCGATTGGTTGCCCCGCACGCCCCGCGTCGGGTTGCCGGTGCAGTTCACCGATCGATCGACGGGCACCCCGAACCGGTGGAGCTGGAACTTCGGTGACGCCTCACCGGACGTGACCGGACAGGTGCCGCCGCTCAAGGTGTACAACCTGCCGGGGCGCTACGACGTGACGCTCACGGTGGTGGATGGCCAGGGGGTGAGTACCAAGACCCTGCCGGTCATCGTGGCCGACGCGGTTCGTCCCCCGCCGGTGGCTGCGTTCACCGTGAGCCCCAGCGCCCCGGCCCAGCAGGTGGCCGGACGGGCGCTGACCCTGGCAGACGCCACTCTCGGTGGGGGCGCGGCCTTGTCCACCCCGGAGTTCACCATCGAGGGAGCCCAGCTCCTCCCACCAGCGGGATCTCGCAGCGTGGAGCATGTCTTCGCGGTAGCCGGGACCTACGCGGTCACCATGCGGGTGTGTTGGACGGATGACCCCGCCAACTGCGATTCCGAGACCCGGAGCCTGGTCATCAACCAGGCGGTGGTCCGTCCGGTCGCGACATTCACCGTGACCGGCGCTGGCGTGGTGCAGGGCGGTGACGCCACGGTGTTGCTCACCGGTGCCCCGATCGTGCTGACGGCCAGGTCAACCGGTGGCACGGCAACGGCATGGGCCTGGACCGTGGGCGGCGTGCCGTACACCGGACCTCCCGGTTCCACGGTGACGGTCAGCATCACCGCAGCGGGACCGGTGACCATCTCCCTGACGGCCAGCAACACCGCCGGCTCCTCGGTGGCGACCCGGGACTTCGTGGCCTACGCGGCTCCCGTGGCGGCCTTCACGGCTTCAAGTCTGAGCGTTGCGGTGGGCGCCCCAGTGGCCTTCACCGACCAGTCGGCCCCCGCGCCGGCCACGCGGACGTGGGACTTCGGTGACGGTTCGGCGCCGGTGGTGGGCACTCCAGCCGGGGTGGACCACATTTTCACGGCCGCCGGGGCGTTCACCGTCACGCTGACCGTTGATCTCGGTGGACGGATCGCAACGGATTCGAAGATCATCACCGTTGTGGCTCCCCAGCCCACGCCGCAGATCGCGGCCACCAACCTGACGACCGGCACGGTGAGCCTGGTCAGCCCGTTGAGCGTCACCGTTGGTGACACCGTGCGATTCGCTGACGTGTCGACGGGGCCCAACCCCCAATCACGGGCCTGGACCTGGAGTGATGCGGCACCGGGCGGCACCGGGATCAGCGTGGAACGTGCGTTCAACGCTCCGGGGACCTACCTGCTCACCCTCACCTCGACTATTGGCGCGAGCACGGTGCAGGCAACCATGCAGGTCATCGTGGTCTCCCCGCCCCCGGCCGCAGCCTCGTCGGGCGTCATCGGCGCGTAGGGCGTTGCTGGCACCGGTGCAGCCGTGACCAGCTCTGCGTAGCTCGACCTCACGGGCTCAGTTCGAGCCACCCACCAGCAACGGTCGGGGGTTGAGTGTCGCCACCGGCCCCCGGTACCACTGCAGGCCTTCGAGTACCTCGTGGTGGAAGGCGTCGGCGTGATCCCACATCTCCCTGGCCCAGTCCTCTTCGGGCGGTTCCGGGGAATACAAGGCGCTGGTCACGAACGGAACCATGACCCCGAGACGCTCGCTGGCGCGGACCGCGACCTGCGGTGCGCTCAGTTCCAGCACGTCCCGGGCGGTCATGGTCCGATCGAGAGGGATCCCGATCTCGATCAGACGATCGGTGACCTCCGCCCAGGCCCCCAATACCCGCTCGGTGGGGGAGGGGCGGCGACGTCGACGCCGGCGACGGATGCGCTTGAGCAGCACCATCCCACCCACCGCCGAGCCCACGATGGCGATGGCCACCAGCAGCGTGATCAGCGTGGTTGACAACCAAACCGTCCGGCCTCCGTTCCCGCCGGTGTTGTCTGACCCCGCGCCGTTGGAGGCCACGCTGGGTTCGTTGGAGATGAGCCCCCCGTCGGCCCGTTCGGGCAGGGTGGAGCCGTCCTCGGGCGGGGGTGCGCTGGCCACCCGGCTTGGTGTGGGCTCGAACGCCACCCACAACGATTCGCCGAGCAACACTTCGGGCCACACATGGGCCTGCCGGCTGGTTATGTCGGTCAGAGCCCTGTTCGTTGCTGTTGATGGGCTACCGGCGGTTCCGTCGGTGCCGGACTCGCCGATAGCAGATTCGCTGTCGGTCCTAGCGACGGTGAGATAGCCGTATACCAGTCGGCTGGGATAGCCCAGGGTACGGGCCATGGTGGCGAACGCTGCGGCGAACTGTTCGGCGTACCCAACGCGGTCCTCGATCAGGAACTGCTCCAAGCGGCCGTAAGAGGATCCCGACGGGACGTCCTCGTTGTACCCGTAGCCCGCCAGCAGGCCGTCCTGCAGGGAGCGGAGCCGGTCGTAGGGCGTTTCGCCGTCCCCGGCCAACTGATTCGCCAGGTCCCGCAGTTCGGCCGGGAGGTTGGGGACATCGGTCAACGCCACCAGGTCCCCGGCCAGCTCCGGCGGCCCCAATGCAGCCAGCTGACCGGCCGTCGGTCGCGCGACCTCGGAGCTGACCGTGTAGCGCAAACCTTCCAGCTCGGACCGCTCCGCCATCAGCACCCCGGTGCCGGTTTCGACGGCGAGACCGATCTCGTCCGCGTTGCCCCGGAATCGAACCGGTCTGTCCGCGGCCGGCAACCAGGGGCCGGGCCCCAGCGAGCGAACGGTGACCGTCTGCTGCACGGTCTCGGTGTTCACTCCCAGGTCGGGGCCATCGGGGAGGGAGCTGTCGACCCGGGAGAACTCACCGCTGGCTGCCCAAGTTCGCGCCATCGAAGCGGTCCAGCACCGCCAGACGGACCCGGTCAAGCCCGCTGCGGCCGCCACCGGAGGTCTGGATGGTGAAGCGAATCGGCGGGTCGGACGGGCTCATGGCAAGCTCGCCCTTGAGCCCGTCCAGCGGGTTGACCGTCAACTGCAGGTCGAGCTGCTGTTGACGCAAACTGCGCGGGTCGAAGCGGCCGTCACGACTCGGCAGGCGAGGCGCCACCAGCGCCGAAGCCGCGACGGCGAGGGCGATGACGGGCACGCCGAGACCGATCCAGCGCCGGGCGGAGGTGTCCGTTGCCAGGCGCTGCACCGGGTCCCGCTCCTCGTCGCCCTCCTCCTCGCCGGCGGAAGGGTCCGTCACCCCGATGGGCCGGCGGCGGGCCGGGGATGCCCAACGGTTGGCGTGCACCAGCAGCACCGCCAACAGCACCGCGCTGATCAGCAGAGGCAGCAGCAACGTGCCCTGGGGTCGGGAGGCGGAGAACCCCAACGTGAACAGGTAGACCACCAGGGCCGGCACCACCGGGGTCACGGCGTTGCGGTGGCGGAGGGTGAACTCCCCGGCCAGCGCTGATGCCGACCACACCAGCGCCATGGACGCCACCAGGAGACGCGGCTGGGTATCCGCGGGGAGGGTGGTGCTCAACAGCTCGGCCCAGCCGGTGGTGAGACCGCGGCTCATCTCACGCACGGTGTCCAGCGTTGGCACCACGCGGGCCACGGTGTCGGACAGCGCAGCGTATGTGGTGAAGATCCCGAAGCCCAGGGTGGACCACAACAGCGCGGTGGTCGATCCGGCCTTGGCCGATCGGCACAGGGCCGAGACGGCCATGGGCAACAGTGCCGCACTGACCAGCGGCACCGCAAAGGACCAGCCGGCGAACACGCGCCAAAGCCAACGCGGCCAGCACCCCCAGCGCTGTCACCAGCGCGAACTCCACCAACAGCAGCCGTCTCATCGGCGGATCCGGCGGTTCCAGGCCTCCGCGAACTCGGTGCTGGTGGAGGCATTGATCAGCACCGCGCCCGGCAGTTCGAACACCCCGCCCCGCCCCCGCACGCCGACCCGGCCGATGGTGACGTTGGCGAAGCGGCTGCGCAGGGGACCCACCGCCGCCAGATCCGATACCCCGGCCTGACCGGTGATGACCGCCAGCGAGAACCCGCTGCGCTCCGCCGCGACCTGGCTGGTGACCCGATGAAGGGAGGCCTCGGGGTCGGGACGGATGGCGGCCAGGTGATCCATGATGCGATCGAGCTGCGCGCCGGACTCCGAGCCGATCACCAGTCCGGCGGTGGAACGCATCCGGACCGGAAAGTGGCTCCTGGCGTTGGCCATCATCAGTGATGCCACCACCCGCACCGCCTGCTCGAAGGAATCCCCGGCGTACACGCTCTCGTTGACATCGAAAACGATCAGCGTCCGGGGCCGATGGGCATCCACGTTGTGGCGCACCATCAGCGTGTCGACCTTGGCCGAGGACCGCCAGTGGATGAGGCGCAAATCGTCGCCAACGACGTACTCCCGGAGGGCGTGGAAGGCTATGCCGCCCTGGGGTGCCTCACCAGAGGTGGGTCCCTCCAGGTCACGGGTGGTGCCGTTGGGGAACGGCGACACCGCGTTGGTGGTCGGGTGCACCCACAGGGTCTCCGTGGAGTGTTGGGCCTGACCGGTGCGCATGAAGTGGAACGGGTCAGATCGACTGACGGTGAGGGGGCCGACCTGGAACACACCGCGATGGTCCGTCGGTAGCCGGTAGGGGCGGGAGTGGAAGCCGTGGGGTTCCAAGCTGGGAATGGAAACGGACACCGCTCGGTCCCCAAAGGTTTCCAGCGCCACCATGGCCGGGCTGCGGCGTGACGCCAGGTTGGTGATGGTCAACGTAGCCGAGGCCACATCGCCCTCCACCACCCGATTGGGTCGCACGTCGCGCTCCGCTGCCAGCTTGGGGTGGGTCAGCATCCAGCCCATGGCCACGAACACCGTGACCAGGACCGAGAGCCCAATGACCAGCAGTTCCCGATAGTTGAGGGCAACGCCTGCGCTGAGGGTGACCGCCGCCAGGATCAGGGCGGCTCGACCGAAACGGGTCATGGCAGCGGTGGTTGGCTCAGAGGCCCGGGTCTCGGAGGGACCCTTCGCTGCGCTGCTGGGGCACTGGCATGGTGTGCAGCAGGTTCATCAGCAACTCAACCGCGTTGCGTCCCTGCAGCTCGGCCTCGGGGGTGAGGATCATGCGGTGGGTCAACACCAACGGAGCCAGGTCCTTGATGTCATCCGCGGTCACGAACGGGCGACCGGCGGCGGCGGCGTAGGACCGGCTGGCGCGGGCCAGCGCCAGCGAGCCGCGAGGACTGACCCCGAGCCGCAGCTCCGGCATGGTGCGGGTGGCGGAGGTGAGCTGCACGATGTACTGCGCCAGCGCCGGGGCGATGTGGATGCGATCGGTGAGGGCGATCATTCTTCGAACATCCCCGGCGCTGACCACCGCCCCCAGGTTCTCCACCTGCGCTGCTGGGGACACGTCGCTGTAGATGATCCTGACCTCGTCTTCGAGGGACGGATAGCCGATGGCCAGGCGCATCATGAACCGGTCGATCTGGGCCTCGGGCAGGTTGTAGGTGCCGTCATGCTCGACCGGGTTCTGGGTGGCCAGCACGATGAACGGGCGGGGCACCAGGTAGGGGGTGGAGTCCACCGTGACCTGGCGTTCTTCCATGACCTCGAGCAGCGCCGACTGGGTCTTGGGTGAGGCCCGGTTTATCTCGTCGCCGATCACCACGTTGGCGAACACGCCGCCGGGATGGAACACGAACTCGTTGGTGGCACGACTGTAGATCTGCACCCCGGTCACGTCGGAAGGCAGCAGGTCAGGCGTGAACTGGATGCGCTGCCAGCTGCCGTCGATGGAGCTGGCGATGGCCTTGGCCAACGTCGTTTTGCCGACCCCCGGGACGTCTTCAAGCAGCAGGTGACCCTCAGCGAACAGGCAGGTGAGTGCCAGGCGGATGGCGTCATCCTTGCCTCTGATGACCTTGGCGATGTTGGCCAGCAGGGTCTCGAAGGCGGTGGCGAAGCGGGTGGCCCGAGCAGCGGCGTTCTCACGGCCTTCCGCCTCGTGGGGGCCGCTGTCCTGATGTGGTCGGGCGTCGATGTCGTCCTGGCGGATGTTCATGGCCTCACCCCGGCAGCAGCGTGCGCGGTGACCAGGTCTTGGACAGCGGGGTGGCGATGGAACCGGCCGTCGTGTTCGTTGTGACAACTCACCTGGGACAGTTCACCTCAACCATCGGGGCCCGGATCGAAGCGACCCGGCGCCTTCTCGTGTTGTCTGTGTGGGTCGGAGCCCGCCGTGGGTCGGTCTGGGCCCCGAACCCGCCGCTGGTCCGGCGGTGGTGGGATCGGTGCCGAAACTCTGGCCCTTCGGCGATCCATCGCCAACTTTGCCCTGGCCCTCCAGAGCCGATGTGCCGGGGTCTGCAGCACGGCGCCGGGCGGGTACACAACGTAGTGGCCCTTGGCGTGGCGAAGGGCCACGCCGATCAACTGCTCCGAAACCTTTGCACGGCTGCAACGATCTGTGCCTCCCGGCGTCCGACCCTCACCACGCTACGTGATTTTTTGGTGCGGTGGGGCCCGGTTTGCTCACTGAACGACGCCGGGAGCAGGTTTGGGTCTCCCCTACGCTGAGCGGGAGCAGTGCGCCGGACAACCGGCAAGGTGTCGATACCCCAGAAACGTGGCCCCGGTGATGCTGACCACGCCCACCAGGCCGCCCACGTCGGGGCCGGCCAGTGCGGCGACCAATACGGTGAGCGCCAAGGCGGAAGCGGTCCCCAGCACCAACAGCATCCAGCGTCGAATCCCGGCCCGGCGTGCTCGCCCTTCTGGCGCCAGGGGGCCCATCCCATGATCCGGCGTGAGGCCCATCGCTCGGGCTGACGCCGAGGACCCGGGGTGGCCTTGGGGATTGAACCGGTCCTCGAATCGAGGGTCAACGTGCGGGACGGCGGGCTGATCGGCGCTCGGTGTGGGTTGCCCGGAGGGTCGGCCCGGGGCCGGGATCTCGCCGGGATCTGCATCGTTGGCCGTGCTGCGAGCCTCGCTGATCCGGGTGGCGCCCGGTACCCCGAGCGGGTCGTGTTCGAGCCGTTCGATGAGCAACACGAACGCCGGATCATCCCGTCGGAGGGCGGCCTCGATCTCGGCCAGCGCAGCATCGTCTTCTCGGTCGAGCACGGCGTCAGGATGCCAGACAAACACCGGTTCTGTCCTGTCCGGGGTCCGGGATTCGGCCTGACACCGCTCACTGCACCCACCGGCGGGGTTTGACCGCATCGAGCGGTCGGGATGGGGTCCTCATCGGTCTCCGGTGCCCACCGTTAGACTTCGAGCATCGTGGATGCACAGCGACGGCACTGCCGCGTTTACGTCGCCGAGCGTGGCAACGTGTTCATGCGGGAGATCGCATCGTGGTTGGTCGCGGCCCTGGTCGAAAACGGCCATGAAGCGCAGCTGTGCCTGACTGGGGTCCCGCACGCCGCGCCGGGTCTGCTCAACCTGGTCGTCGCCCCTCACGAGTACTTCGAGCTCGACTTCGACCCTGCGCTGCGGGCCCGAGCGGCGGCGGCGTGCGTGCCGATCAGCACTGAACAGCCGGGCACGCCCTGGTTCGAGATCCAGCTGGCATCACTGGCACACAGCCCGATGGTGCTGGACATCAACCCGATGGGCGTCGCCGAACTGGCCCGGCGGGGGATCCCGGTGGCCCATCTACCGCTGGGATATCGGCGCGGTTTCGATCGTTGGGGTGGACCTGCGGCCGGGTCTCCTCTCACCGGCACCTGCGGCCCGTCCCGACCGATTGACGTGTTGTTTCTGGGCTCGCTCACCACGCGGCGAGAGGCGGTGCTGGCGTCGCTGGCGTCGGACCTCCAGTCGATGCGTTGCCGGTTGGTGCTGTTTGAATCCACCCGACCTGCCCGCCAGGGAGATGCCGGCTTCTACAGCGGCACCGCCAAGCACGAGTTGCTGGCGTCGGCCAAGGTGCTGTTGAACGTGCATCGCAACGACGTGCCGTACTTCGAGTCGGTGCGGGCTCTGGAGGCGGTGGCCAATGGCGCGGTGTTGCTGAGCGAGCCCAGCCTGGATCACGGCTTGTTCGAACCGGTGCGCCACGTGGTGACCGCGCCGCTGGCATCTCTTGGCGCCACCTGTCGGGCCTTGGTGGCTGATGATCATTGGTTGGAGGAGGTTCGGGGCTCGGCCTACGAGCATCTCCGGGCCCATCCGTTGGCTGCTGAGCTGCAGCGCCTCTGGCCCCGCCTGCTGGCAGCAACCGGCTCAGAGGTGCTGCCCCGGCTGGCCTGGATGCGGGGCGCCCCCGCAGCAAGGGCGGCTCGCTCGGTGCTGGCGACCTCGGCGGTGGCCCGCTCGGTGCACGCTCGTCTGGAGCCCCCAGCGGCGGAGGCCGGGCCGCCACCACCGCCGGGCGGGGTGACGGACGGATTGTTCAAGCGGGTGCTGCTCGGTCAGATGCAATTGCGTCGACGGTTGGATGAGATCGAGTGCCTGGTGCGGCACGGTGCCACCCGCTTCGACGAAACGTTCTGCAGTGCCGCATACCACAAGGTACGGCCGGATGTGTCAGTGGTCATCCCCTGTTACAACTACGGCCGGTTCGTGATCGACGCCATTGACAGCGTGGCCTGCAGCGTGGATGTGGTCCCGGAGATCATCGTGATCGACGACCACTCTGAGGACGGGTCCTCCGAGTGCGTGCGCCGTTACGCGCAGTCCCATGACTGGGTGCCGCTCCAAATCGTCACCCGTCACGCCAACAGTGGTCTGGCGGCGGCCCGCAATCTGGGCTTCGAGCTGGCCCGGGCGCCCTACGTTTTTCCCCTCGATGCCGACAATCTGTTGTACCCCCACGCCTTGGCCCGCTTGACCGAGGCGTTGCTCTGCAGTGGCGCCGCCGCGGCCTACGGCATTCTCGAGGTGTTCAACGATCGTCAGGGTCTGCTCTCCGCCATCGATTGGAGCGTTGAGCGTCTGGTTGCAGGGCCCTACATAGACGCCGCCGCGCTCATCCGCAAGGACGCCTGGGCCGCCATCGGCGGGTACGCCACGGACCGTCCCGAGTTGTTCGGCTGGGAGGACTACGACCTGTGGTTGAACCTGGCCGACCAGGGGCTGGGCGCGGCGTTCGTACCGGAGTTGTTGGTGCGTTACCGCAGCCACGGCGCCTCGATGATCCATACCACCAACATCGACACCCTCTCGGTGGCGGCGCTGCTGCGTCGGCGTTACCGAAACCTTCCCTGGCCGGAGCTGGCGGCATGAGCTTGAAGGAACGTCACGAGGGAATGTCATGAAAGAACCTGAATGAACGACGCCCCTGATTCCGACGTGACCCGACGTGTCCGACGTGACGGACGGGTCCGAGGGTGCCGCCTCGGCCGCGTGCGACGGCGCTGAGCGGTTTCGCCAGCAGGCCGAGCTGCGTCGGCTGCAGCGTGAGGTGGACTTGGCCGGGCACACCACCGCCGCGCTGGCCGATCGCCTGCGCCGGGCTGAGGCGGAGTTGGCCGATGCCAGCAGCCCGGTGGTCGCGGCCATGGCGGTGGAGTTGGTCCGCTGGCAGGCCCGGGCCGGCGCTTCAGAAGCCGAGCTGGCCCGACTGAGATCGAATCTGCTGTTCCGGTTGGTGGCTCCCCTGTGGGCGGTGGCCCGGGTGTCTCGCCGCGCCCCGGAGCTGCTGGGGAGACTGGCGCATCGGCTGAGCTGAGACGCGATTGCTCAATCCAGGGCAGCGCGGTCTCACCTGAAGCGGTGATTTCACGCGGTGATCTACCCGCATTCGGTGCCGTTGTCGAACATCGCGTTCCAACGAAGGGCTGCGCCGTAGCATTGGGAACGTGAGCCGCTTCGAAGAGTCCCACGACCTCGTACCGGACATCGACCCGCTTGAGACCCAGGAGTGGATCGACAGCCTTGATGCCGTGCTGGATCAGCGGGGTGAATCCCGGGCCCGTTTCCTGGTGCGCAAGCTGCTGAAGCATTCCGAGGCCCGGGACATCGGCCTGCCTGCCGCCGTCACCACCCCATACATCAACACCATCGCGCCCGAGGATGAGCCGTGGTTCCCCGGCGACGAGTACCTCGAGCGTCGCATCCGGGCCTACATCCGCTGGAACGCCGCGGTGATGGTGTCCAACGCCAACAAGCACGCTGACGGCATCGGCGGGCACCTGTCCTCCTTCGCCTCGAGCGCGGCGTTGTACGAGGTGGGCTTCAACTGGTTCTGGCGGGGCAAGGACTCGGGCGAGCCCGGTGATCACATTTACTTCCAAGGCCACGCCTCGCCGGGGATTTACGCCCGGGCGTTCATGGAAGGCCGACTCCAAGAGAGCGATCTGGACCGGTTCCGTCGGGAGATCGGCGGCAAGGGGCTGTCGTCCTACCCCCATCCGCGGCTGATGCCCGAGTTCTGGGAGTACCCGACGGTATCCATGGGTCTTGGTCCAATCAATGCCATCTACCAGGCCCGCTTCAACCGCTACCTGCAGGACCGCCGCATCGATGACACCTCGGCCTCCAAGGTGTGGTGTTTCATGGGTGACGGCGAGAGCGATGAGCCCGAATCGTTGGGCGCGCTGCATCTCGCGTCCCGGGAACGGCTCGACAATCTCATCTTCGTGGTGAACTGCAACCTCCAGCGCCTGGACGGCCCGGTCCGAGGGAACGGCAAGATCATCCAGGAACTGGAAGGTGTGTTCCGGGGCGCGGGCTGGAATGTCATCAAGGTGGTGTGGGGTTCGCGTTGGGATGATCTGCTCCACGCTGACCGTGACGGCGTGCTGGTGGAAAAGATGAACACCACCGTGGATGGTGAGTACCAGCGCTACACGGTGGAGACCGGCAGTTACATCCGGGAGCACTTCTTCGGTCCCGACGCCCGCCTGCGCGATCTGGTGGCAAGCATGTCCGATGAGGATTTGCGCAACCTGCCGCGCGGCGGTCATGACTACAAGAAGCTGTACGCCGCCTACAAGCGGGCCGTGGAGCATCGTGGCAGCCCCACGGTCATCCTCATCAAGACGGTCAAGGGTTGGACGTTGGGGCCCGAGGTGGAGGGGCGCAACGCCACCCATCAGATCAAGAAGCTCAACAAGGAACAATTGCTCAAGATCCGCGATCGGCTACACCTGTGGAACGAGGTGCCAGAGGATTTTGACGCCGACGATCCGCCTTACATCAGACCAGCGGAGGACAGCCCTGAATCCCGCTACCTGATGGAACGGCGCCGGGCCCTTGGCGGGTTCCTGCCCAGCCGCACCACCAGGGTACGGCGCCCGTTGCAGCTGCCCTCAGAGCGTCCCTTCACCGAGTTGTCGGCGGGCTCGGGAACCCAGGCCGTTTCCACCACCATGGCCTTCACGCGGTTGCTGCGCTCATTGTTGCGCGAGCCCGGCTTCGGGGCCAGGGTGGTGCCGATCATCCCTGACGAGGCCCGCACCTTCGGCATGGATCCACTGTTCAAGGAGATCGGCATCTATGCCAGCGCCGGTCAACGCTATGAACCGGTGGACTGGAATCTCCAGTTGTCCTATCGGGAAGCGAAGGACGGACAGCTGTTGGAGGAAGGCATCACCGAAGCCGGATCCTTGGCCAGCTTCACCGCCGCGGCGACGTCCTACGCGACCCGTGGGGTGCCCATGGTGCCGTTCTACATCTTCTACTCCATGTTCGGGTTCCAGCGGGTTGGCGACCTGGTGTGGGCGTTGGGGGACAGCCGGGGACGGGGGTTCCTCATGGGGGCCACCGCCGGGCGCACCACGCTGTTGGGTGAGGGATTGCAGCATCAGGATGGCCACTCGCCGGTGCTGGCCTCAACGGTCCCGCCCTGCCGGGTGTACGACGCGGCTTTCGCGTACGAATTGGCAGCCATCATCCAAGACGGCATGCAGGTCATGTACGGCGGCAAGGCTGAGGCCTCCCCCTACGAGGGGGGCAACCTTGATGTCTTTTACTATCTGACGCTGTACAACGAGAACTATGTGCAGCCTCCGGTGCCCAAGGACCTTGATCTGGAAGGTCTGTTGCGGGGTTTGTACCGCTTCCAGCCGGCCCCCGATGGTGAGTGGAAGGCCCGGGCCACGTTGCTGTTTTCCGGTTCGGCCTGGCGGTTGGCGCAGGTGGCAGCGGCGGAATTGGCCGAACATTACGACGTGGGCGCAGAGCTGTGGTCGGCCACGTCGTTCAAACGGCTGCGGGACAACGCGCTCGGGGTGGATCGCTGGAACCGGCTCCATCCCTTGCAGGCGCCCCGCACACCCTTTGTGACGGACAAGCTAAGCGAGACCCTGGGCCCCGTGGTGGCGGTCACCGATTACATGCGGGCCGTACCCGATCAGATCGCCCGTTTCGTGCCCGGGGACTTCACCGTGTTGGGCACCGACGGGTTCGGGCGCTCCGACACCCGCGAGGCGCTACGACGACACTTCGAGATCGATGCCGCCCACGTGGTGGTGGCCGTGCTGTCCCAGCTGGCGTTGCGGGGTGAGGCCAAGCCTGAAGCGGTTGCGGATGCCATCCGTCGCTACGGCATCGACCCTGACCTGGCTGATCCCTGGGAGCCCCGGGCCTACTGACGACCGCTGGAGCAGTGCAGGGCGGGCGCTCAGGGGCGGGGAGCGGCGAGGTGGTCGCTCACGACCTGGCGGACACAGCTCAGGGTCTCCGTCACCGCCCGATCCTGTCCGAAGCGGTCGACCAGGGACACCAGCCGCACCCGTTTTTCGACCTCGTCGAAGGCCTGGCCGCACACCACCAGGACCGGTACACCCAGCTTGTGGGCCATGGACACCACCCCGCCCACGACCTTGCCGTCGAAGGACTGGTTGTCGGCGAAGCCTTCTCCGGTGACCACCAGGTCTGCACCTTCCAGCCGTTCGGCCAGGCGTAGCTCCTCCGCCACCAGGTCGAATCCACCCACTACGGTCGCCCCCAGGCAGTGCAGGCCACCGGCCAGGCCCCCACCGGCGCCGCCACCGTCCACCTCCGTGACGTCAATGCCGTAGTCGTCGGCGTAGACCTGGGCCAGGCGCTCCAGTCGTCGGCGCAGCAGCTGGACCTGCTTGGGGGTGGCGCCCTTCTGGGGGGCGAACACCTCTGCAGCGTCCACGAAGCGGGTGCGCACGTCGGTGGCGACCACCAGCTCGATGGAACGCAGCCGCTGGCGGGGGCTGAGGGCCCGCACCGCGCCGAGGCCCCCGTCGGTGGTGGCGGACCCGCCGACCCCCACGATCACCCGTTTGGCGCCGGACTCCATCGCGGCGGCGATCAGCTCCCCGGTGCCGGCGGTGGTGGCGGCGATGGGGTCGTTGCCCTCGGCCCCGCCGACCAGCTCCAACCCTGAGGCCCGGGCCATCTCGATCACCGCCCGTCCCTTCTCCAACCGCCACGAGGCCCTCACCGCGTCGCCCAAGGGGCCTGAGACCACGGTGGTGCGGTTGGGACCGCCAAGGGCTTCGAGGGTGCCCTCACCGCCATCGGCCAACGGAATCTGATCGCAGGCGAGGCCGTGGTCAGCCGCGGCCTCGGCGATGGCCCCGGCGATCTCGGCCGCGCTGGCGGTGCCGCGAAACTTGTCGGGAGCGGCCACGATGCGCACCCGACCATTCTGGCCTAACGCAACCGGCCCAACGGCTCGGGCCGTCCTGGCCCGAGGCGTCCTGGCCGTCACCGCGGCTCCGACCGCGGTGACTCGATAGCGTCTGCGGCCATGGCGTCAGAGCGTCCGGTGGTCATCGTGTCCAACCGGGGACCGGTGGCTTTCGGGCGAGATGAGCACGGCGCGCTCCAAGCCCGGCGCGGCGGGGGCGGCGGTCTGGTGTCCGGCTTGGCGCCGTTGTTAGACGGCACCCAGACGCTGTGGTTGGCCGCGGCGCTGTCGGAAGATGATCGGGCCGGCGCGGCGCAGCACCCCGGGCCCCAACAGGTCGATGGCTTCCGGGTGGCGCTGGTGGGCCTGGACCCCGTGACGCTTCGCCAGGCGTATGACGTGATCGGCAACGCGGTGCTGTGGTTCGTTCACCACGGCCTGTTCGAGATGGCTCGCCGACCCCGTTACGACCTGCCCTTCCGCCAGGCCTGGGACGCCTACCGGGACTACAACCAGACGTTCGCGGCCGCGGTGATTCGCTGGGCACCACCGGACGCCGACGTGTTGGTGCAGGACTACCACCTCTCCCTGATGGCGCCCATGGTGCGCGCCGCCCGGCCGGATCTGGCACTGGCGCACTTCTCTCACACCCCCTTCGCCGGCCCCGAGCGGCTGTCGATCCTGCCCGATCCCTACCGTCGGGAGTTGTTGGAGGGACTGGCGGCCAACGATGCCTGCGGATTTCACACCGAGCGTTGGCGTCGTCGCTTCGAGGGCTCCTGCGATGAGTACGGGGTGAAAGCGCCCCGCACGTTCGTGGCCCCGCTCGCCCCCGATGGCGCTGAGCTGGCGAAGGTGGCTGCCGGTGAGGCCGCCCAACGTTGGCGTGGGCACTTTGAGGACCGCTTCGCCGAGCAGTCCCTCATCGTGCGGGTGGACCGCATCGAGTTGTCGAAGAACATCCTGCGGGGGTTCTGGGCCTATGAGGAGTTGCTGGATCGCTGGCCGCACTTCGTGGGACGGGTGTGCTTCGTGGCCTCGGTCTACCCGTCTCGGGAGGGGCTTTCGGAGTATCTGGCCTACCGCCAGGAAATCACGTTCCTGGCTGAACGCATCAATCAGCGCTTCGGCACCGCGGACTGGCAACCGATCGTGCTGGAGAGCAGCGACGATTTCGCCCGCTCGGTGGCGCTGTTGGGTTGTTATGACGTACTGCTGGTGAACCCGGTCAGCGACGGCATGAACCTTGTGGCCCGCGAAGGCCCGCAGGTCAACACCCGTCATGGCGTCGTGGTGCTGTCCACGGAGGCCGGCGCCTTCGACGAGTTGGGTTCTCTGGCGCTGACGGTGCACCCTTGCGACGTCTCGGCCACCGCGGAGGTGCTGGCGCAAGCGTTGGAACTTGATGCCGACCAGAGGCGCTCACGGGGCGTGGCGCTGGCTGAGCTGGCGGCGGCCCGCTCCCCCCGGGACTGGCTGGCGGACCAACAGGCGGCGCTGCGGTGAGCTGGCGCATCGGGCGGTTGGAACGGTTCGTCAGCGGCGGCTCAGGGTCAGGTCAGGTCGACCACGAGACCTTCGAGCAGGTGTGCGAGAGCCATCGGGCCGTCCAGCACCACATCGGCGGCGGCTAAGACCTCGGGCGGGGTCTCGGTACCGGCAACGATCACCGCGAAGGTCTCAACCGGCCCGCTGTCGGCCATCTCGGCCATCCGTGCCAAGGCGTGGAAGGCCGTGAGGTCACCCAGGTCATCACCGAAGAACGCCACCACCTGCGAACCCTTCGCCCACCGGGCCACCACGATGCCCTTGTCCACGGTGACGGGGGGATGGAGCTCCACGGACGCCTTGGCTCCCCGGGCCAGCAAGCCTGTGCCTTCTGCTTCCTGCTCGGCCCACTGACGCACCTGCTCGGCGGCGCCGTCGTGCTGGGCGGCGTTGCGATAGTGGATGGTGAGGGAGAGTCCCTTGGCTTCCACGTTGATGCCCGGTTGGTCCCCGAAACGGACTCGGGCGGCGGCGGTGGTGTGGCTGATCACGGGCCTCCAGCGGGCGGCGTCGGGATGTTCCGTCACCCGCCCGCTCTCCCGTTGTTCGAGCCCGTACAGCGCGGCGATGTCCACCGCAGCCGGCAACAGCGGGTCGAGGTAGCTGAGGGGCCGGCCGGAGATCACCGCGACCCGCCGGTAGTGCTGCGCCAGGGCCTGCAGGCTGCTGACGGAGCCGGGCACCGGAGCGGCCGCTGCGGGATCAGCCACGATCGGCGACAGTGTGCCGTCAAAGTCGGTGAACAGGGAAGTGACGGCCGGTTCGCGGGTCAATGCCCGGCGAAGCTGTTCAGGTTCAAGCACCGAACGGTTTGGTGTGGCTCAGCTGACGGCGATTCCCTGGCCGTCAGCGCCCAGCACCACCAGCACCATGGCCCCCCCGAGATCGAGCCCGGCAAAGCCCTCAGCGGGCATGGGCGTTACGGCGGACACGTTGATGCTCAACAACTGGGCGATGGCGATGGCGTCCGCCTGGTTGGCGGCTGCGAAGTACACCTTGGTCGCGGTCTCGGGGGTGGGGTGGTCGGTCTGGGTGAGGATGTTGTAGTTGTTGATCGACAGTTCGTCGGTGTTGACCTTGGCCTTGCCGGCGATGCCGCTGCCGTTGGTGACCAGCACCACCACGTTCGCCGGCTCGTTCTTGGGAGGGACCGTCACCGGGGTCGTGGCCGTGGACGGGCCGGTGGTGTTCGCCGGCTGGCCCTTGGCGCCGTCTTCGGTCTTGGCGGCTACCGAGTCGTCCGCAGCGTTCTCCGTGGGCGCAGTTTCACTGTCAGGGTCCACAGCCCGGGCGAGGAGCAGGACGCCGATGGCGGCAGCGACGAGCACGATGAGCAGCCCGCGGCCGGCAGCAAAGCCCCCGGCCTGGGTGTTTGCGCCTCGGTTGGGCAGTTGTCGGGCCATTGGGCTGAACCTCGGCGGCTAGGGGCGGCGGTTAGTGCGACGGTTTCGTTCTGCTGGCGATCGTTCTATCGGGATCTGTGCGGTGGTGCCTGGTTGAGCGGGCCCGGCGGGCGCGCCGAACCACGAGTGGGTCGAAGACCAGCGCCTCGTCTCGGGACACCAGATCCCGCAACAAGCGATAGTAGGTGGACGGCACCACTCCCACCTCGGCACGTATCGCCGTTTGCTTCGACGGATGCCGCAGCCACCACCCGCGTTCGACGCCGAGAACCGCCAGGTCTCGCGCGCTCAGCCGGCCGCCATCAAGTTTCACGTCTGTAGTTTGGGCCGCTTCGAAGGCCGACGCAAGGGGGTCGGGCCTAGACTTTCGGTGGCTGAAGCCAGGCCGGCCCGAGTAGCTCAATCGGCAGAGCACCTGTCTTGTAAACAGGAGGTCAGGGGTTCGATTCCCCTCTCGGGCTCCGAAGAAAACACCGCTCCACCTGCTATTATACGCTGCTGAGCCTCGGCCGGAAGGTCGGGGCTAAGCCCGCTTTCGGGCCATGTATCAGCGACGTATCAGATCGGTATCACCACCGGACGCCACGCAGGCGGGCTCCAGCGGTACAGGACTGCAGTTGATGTTGCCCGACTGGTTTGGGCCGCTCGATGTACGTATCCACGGGAAAGGAGCGTGGTGATGGTGAGCGACGCGATGTTTGTTTCGGTGGAGGCGGCGGCGTGGCTCTGACCACGAGGCGCATCTTCCCCCGACGACGAGGCATGTGCCTCGGACAGGCAGCGTGGGTTAGGGCTCGACGATCTTTGACGCCGCGCTTTGCCGACCTCATGTTTCGCGTTTGAAACGCCGGAGTGAGACGGTTTGCGCAAGGATTTCGGCGAGGGAGGGTCCATGGGGGACACGGTAGAGATCTCGGCGCTCGGTGCGATCGAGGTGCGGGGCCCGGCCGGGCCGCCGGTCGACCTCGGCGGGCCCCGCCAGTGCCGGCTGTTGGCTGCGTTGCTGGTCGCGGACGGAAAGGTCGTGGCGGCCGACACGTTGACGGAGCGGCTCTGGCACGACCACGACCGTCCGGCGAACGCCAAGGCTTCCGTGCGGACATACGTGTCGCGGCTGCGACGGGCGCTATCGGACGCTGGCGCGCCGGTCGCGACGTTGCGAACCGAACCGCCCGGCTACCGGCTGGACCTGAGCGCCGTGCGTCTTGATGCAGACCGCCTGGTGGAGATGTTGGCCGCTGCTCGGGCGCGGCTGAACGACGACAACCCGGCGGACGCGTTGGCCGAGGCGGACGCCGCTCTTGCCCTTTTCGTGGCCGGCCCTACGGCGAGCTGGCTGACGAGGCGTGGCTCATCGGCGAGGTGCACCGGCTTGAGGAGGCACGCCTGGTGGCGGCGGAGACCCGAGTCGACGCGCTGCTTGCACTTAGGCGCGCCGCCAACGCTGTCGTGGAGCTGCAACGATTGTGCGCCGAGCACCCGGTGCGGGAACGGTTCCGGGCGCAGTTGGCGCTGGCCTTGTACCGATCGGGCCGTCAGGCCGACGCCCTTCGCTCCATCGACACGGCACGGCGCCGGTTGAGGGAGACCGCAGGGCTGGAGCCGGGCCCCGAGCTTCGCCGGTTGGAAGCGGCGATCTTGGCCCAAGACCCTGCCCTCGACCTAGCCGATCCTCCGACGGAGCAGCGTCTGCGCAGTTATGTGCTCGGACCGCAGCTCGGTGAGGGCGCGTTTGCCATGGTGTACCGGGGCACGCAGCCATCGGTGGGCCGAGCCGTCGCCATCAAGGTGATCCGGGCCGAGCTGGCGAACCGGCCCGAGTTCATCGCCCGCTTCGAGGCCGAGGCCCATCTTGTGGCCAGGCTCGAGCATCCCCATGTCGTGCCGCTCTACGACTACTGGCGTGAGGCAGACCGAGCCTGTTTGGTCATGCGCTGGTTGCGAGGCGGGACCTTGGAGCAACACCTGCAAGAGTCGGGACCGTTGGGGGTCGAAGACGTCTCCCGGCTCGTCCGTCAGATCGGCGCCGCGCTCGCTGCGGCCCACCGGGCCGGGATCGTGCACCGTGACGTGAAACCGGCGAACGTGTTCCTCGACGGGGAGGGCAACTACTACCTCGGCGATTTCGGGATCGCGCTCGAAGCGGCAGACGCCGCCGACCCGGAGTCGTCGCTGTCGGCCGGGTCGCCCGCCTACGCTTCGCCCGAGCAGCTTCGCCGTCAGCCTGTCGGCCCGCCGGCAGACGTGTGGGGCCTGGGGATCACGTTCTATGAGGCGTTGACGGCCAAGCTGCCGTTCCCCGAGGAGACCACGCAGGCGGGCCTGTTGCGCCGTCAGCTGAACGACCCGCTCCCGTCTGTGCGGGCCGCCCGGGCGGACGTACCTGCCGCGCTCGACGAGGTGTTGGCCCGGGCCACGGCAAAGCTGGCGGGCGACCGGTTCCAGCACATCGACGAGCTCGTCACGGCCGTTGATGCGGCGCTGGGCATGGCCGCGTCGAGCGGCGTCCGTCCGGCGCGCACCGCCAACGCCACGGTGATCAGCGCCGAGGACCGCAACCCCTACAAAGGCCTGCGGCCGTTCACCGAGGCCGACGCCGGCGACTTCTTCGGCCGCGCCCGCCTCGTCGACCAGTTCATCGCTCGTCTGCGCGAAGGTGGCACGCCCGGGCGGATCTTGGCGCTGGTGGGCCCGTCGGGCATCGGCAAGTCCTCGGTGGTACGAGCCGGCTTGTTGCCGGCGCTGCGACGCGACGCGGTCCCTGGCTCCTCGCGTTGGTTCGTCGCGTCGATGGTGCCGGGGCGCGACCCGTTCGACGAGCTGGTACCGGCGTTGTTGCAGGTGGCGACGATCGATGCCGGACAGGTCGGAGCGCTGCTCGGTGACGATCACCGAGGCCTCGCCCGCACCGTAAAAGCGATCATCCCTGCGGGCAGCGAGTTGGTGCTGTTGATCGACCAGTTCGAGGAGCTGTTCACGCTCATCGCCGAGGAGCCCGTGCGGAAACGGTTCCTGGACGCGCTCGAACACGCGGTGACGGACCAGCGTTGCCCCCTGCGGGTCGTGCTCACCCTGCGGGCCGACTTTTACGACCGGCCGTTGCGGTATGGCGCGTTCGCTCGATTGTTGAAGGATTCGACAGTCCCGGTACTGCCGCTCGCACCGGATGAGCTGGAACGGGCGATCGTCGACCCTGCCGCACGGGTTGGCGCGGCGTTCGAGCCGGGCCTGGTGTCGCGCATCGTGGCCGACGTGGCCGACCAGCCCGCGGCGTTGCCGATCCTGCAGTACGCGTTGACCGAGCTGTATGAGCAGCGGGTGTCGGGGCTCATGACCCTGTCGTCCTACGAGCAGCTGGGTGGTGTGACCGGAGCGCTGGCCCGGCGCGCAGAAGAAGTGTTCATCGCCGGCTTACCCGAAGAACAGGCGGTCACGCAGCGGCTGTTCACCCGTCTCGTCACCCTGGGCGAAGGCAACGAGGACACGCGTCGCCGCGTCGCCCGGGTGGAGCTGTCCGACCGCGACTCGCTCGACGTGGTGTTGCAGCGCTTCGGTGACGCCCGTCTGTTGGCATTCGACCGCGAATCGGTTTCGCGGGAGCCGACCATCGAGGTGGCGCATGAGGCGCTGCTGCGGGAGTGGCCCCGTCTGCGGGCATGGCTCGACGAGGACCGCGACGGCCTGCGCCTGCAGCGGGCAATGGGCGAGGCTGCCCGTTCGTGGGAGCGGGGCGGTCGCGACGTCGGTGAGCTGTATCGCGGTGCCCGTTTGGACGCGGCGGTGGAGTGGGTCGCCGGTCACTCTGACGAGCTCAACGACGGGGAACGCACGTTCCTCGATGCCAGCGTCGCCCGTCGCGACACCGAGGCGGCGCAGGAACGGCGGCAGCTGAGCCGCTTGCGCCGCCTGCTGGTTGGCGTGGGCGTTGCGCTCGTCGTTGCGCTCCTGGCAGGCGTTTTGGCCTTCGCGCAACAGCGTCGGGCGAACCGCAATGCCGACCTCGCGGCCGAACGGGCCGCAGAGGCCGAAACCGAACGCGACCGGGCGACGCAATCGGCGGTGGAAGCCGCGGCGGCGACCAAGGTGTCCGACACCAATCGACTGGTCGCCCAGGCACGCATCGAGTCCGAGAACGACCGCAACCTCGCCATGTTGCTGGCGCTCGAGGCGAACAAGTTCGAAGACTCACCAGCGACGCAGGGCGCGTTGCTGGGTTCGCTGCTCGCGGAACCCCGCCTCGTCGGCACCTACGCATCGCCAGCCGGCGCGCAGTACGTGGATTACCAACCCGATGGCACCGCCGTCGCCGTTGCCCCTAATGGCACGGTTTCCCGTTTCGACCAAGCGACCCATCTGCAGATCGGCGCCAGCTGGAAGCCGTCAGACATCCCGGTCAACTTGTTCATATCGAGCGGCTTCGTAGCTGTCGGCCCCGGCCGGATCGCCTTTTCGAACAACTCCCAGCAGGCCCGCGTCTACGACCTCGTCGACGGCCGGCCGCTCAGCCCGCTACTCACCACACCGTGGCCGCCGTTCGCGGCCAGTGTCGCGTTCTCCCCCGATGGGCGCACCCTCTATCTGGGCGCCGGCGCGGGCCTCGTCGCCGGGCAGGGCCACGGGGAGATCCGTGCGTTCGACGTGGCCACCGGAGCAGCGGTGGGCGCGCCGTTGCGGGCACACACCACCCGGGTGGGTGCCCTTGACCTCTCCGCCGACGGCCGCTGGTTGGTCGCGGCCGGCTACGACAACACGGCCTCGGTGTGGGACCTCCAGACCGGTGCGCTGGCGGCGATGCTGGCCGGCGCGCACCGCGTTCCTGTCGCGTTTGTGGCCATCAGTGCCGACGGGCATTACGTCGCGACCAGCTCGTTCGACCCGGTGCAGATCTACCTGTGGGACCGGGCAACGGGCCTGGTGCTGGCCGGGCCACTGACGTCGGGCACGTTCGCCACGGCGGTGGAGTTCAGCCCAGATGGGTCGCTGCTGGCCGACTTCAGCGGCGCCGACCACCAGCTTCGCGTCTGGTCGGTGCCTGCGGGGACACTCCTGGTGAAAGCCTTCGACACCCAGGGGATCGGGGGCCGGCTGGCGTTCGCGCCCGACGGGTGGTCGATCCTCACCGGAGGACCGGTCGCCCGGGAATGGTCACTCGGCACCCGGTTGTCCCTTGGTGCGGTCCTGCCCGCGGACGGCACTGGGCGGACGATCATCAGTCCCGACGGAACGGTCGCGGCGGTCTCGGTTGCAGGCGAGGGCGTACGCTTGACCCGCGTCCCCACCGGCGAGCAGATCGGCAGGACGATCCTCGGCCCACCACTCGACCCGCGATGGGCCGCGTTCCCTTCGGATGCGGCGTTCGACACCCACGGCGGGGTGTACATCAACTGGAACGGACAGGTCCAACGCTACGACGTGCAGACAGCTACGCCGGACGGGCCACCGATGCTCGAACCCAGCCTTACGGCCACGTTCGGCATGGACCTGAGCCCCGATGGTCACCGGCTCGCGGTCGGGAGCGCCAACGCCGTCGTGGCGGTGTTCGATCTCACGACCCGGACGAGTCTGCTCACCGTGAAGCTCGTGAACACGATTACCGGCGCAGCGGCGCGCTTCGACGCCAGCGGGCGGTACATCCTCGGCTATGTATTAGGTTTCGGCCAATTCGTGGTTGATGTCGACACCGACCAGATCGTGGCCGACGACCCCACCGGCCTGAACCTCGCCTCGACGGCGGACCGACGGGAGAACATCGGCTTCGATACCATCAACGGGCGATTCGTCTATACGGACCCCGTCACGTTGAAGCAAACGCGGCCGCCGCTATCGGTCTCAGCGAGCGGCTCGGCGGGCGGGCAGACGGTGTCGCCCGATGGCCGGTGGCTCGTGGTGAACACCCGTGGCGGCACTCAGCTCTACGACGCGGCCACCGCACGGGCGGTTGGGCCGCCGATGCCCTCGGTGGCGAACATCCTGACCGGCCCGGCCACGTTCAGCGCGGACGGTCGGCTCATCGCCGTGGCCCGAGCCGAGGGCGGGGCCTACGTGTGGCAGGTCGACCCCGACCTCTGGCGGCAGCGGGCGTGCGAGATCGCCGGACGCAACCTCACCGAAACCGAGTGGGCGCAGTACCTCCCCAACAGCGGCGCCCGCCGCCAAACCTGCGCCCAGTGGCCCCTTGGCCCCAGCTGAGACAACCGCCCCGGGGGATACGTTCGGAGCTCGACGCACTCCGCCGGGCCGGCTGACCGGAGATCGCCAGCGCCCGACTGCAGCCCGGACCAACAATGCCCGCACGTTTGCCGGCGCGGATCTCGTCGACGATGAGTGAGTTTCGTGTCGCCGAGGATCGCTGCGACGAGACAGCACTCAACTTCCATATCGTCGGACGGTCATGCCTCCAATCTCTTTCGTGGCCAGCATGTCGAGCATCGCAGGCATGTCCCGGTTGGACTACGGTCCACCGACCGAAGAGCTGGGACAACGTAGTCGCAGTCGTATCTCCCAAGCCCGCCTTTCGGTAGAGGACACAGCTCCCGACCGGAGTCTCACCGCTGACCTGGGCTGCCGGGGTGGCCAGCGCTGATGGCGCCGGCAGGAGTGTCTGGGCGGCGCCACTGCGTGGAGTCCCCAGCCCGGTGCGGGCTCACGCCGATGTCATCGATGGCGCTTTGGCCTCGGTTGCGGTGCGCGACCAGCAAGGTCAACAAGCGCGTGGAGCACACATGAAACCACCACAAGGATTTGTTGACCCGCCCCGAGGTCTCATCGGCATGTAACACCGGTTCGTTGGTCAACACCCGGCGCAACGACTGAGTCGTGTCGCCCACGGCGGACGCGCCCTGTCCACAGGCAGAGATGGCAACTACGGCTATGGCAAGCGCGGGCGCATATAGCTTCATCTCGTTGCGAAACCGAGGGACTGGATGTGCCCGACGTCGGTCTGACCAGATCCTCCCGGTCAATGTTCGATGCGGGTCCCCGCGGTGCCGTTGAGCGCGGCGCTGAGCTTGTGGGGGGAGGTGATAATGCCGATGGCGTTTGGGCGTTGGCGAAGGAAGTTCATGAGCGCTTCCACCTTGGGTCGCATGCTGCCCTCGCCCAGCTGCCCCTGTTCGATGAGCGCGGCAGCGTCGGCCAGCGTCAGGGAGGAGAGCCAGCGTTGTCGGGGCGTGCCGAAGTCGACCGCCACCTGCTCCACGCTGGTGGGGACGATCAACGCTTCGGCGCCCAACTCCACTGCAAGCAGCGCTGACGCCAGGTCTTTGTCGACCACCGCTTCCACGCCGACCAGGTCACCCTCGGCGTCCCGGGTCACCGACACGCCACCGCCGCCCGCCGCCACCACCACCGCGCCGCTCTCGCACAAGGTTCGGATGGCGGGCACCTCCACGATCTCCACCGGCATCGGTGAGGACACCGTGCGCCGCCAGCCGCGGTCTCCGTCCCGGGCGATGGTCCAGCCCAGGTTGTCGCGCGAACCGGTGGGCAGTGGCTTCATCCATGAACGAACCGACCGGTTTGCTGGGATGATCGAAGGCCGGATCATCGGCGGCCACGACCGTCTGGGTCACCAGCGCCACCACCTGCTTGACGATGCGCCGCCGGCGCAGCTCATTGCCCAGCGCCTTGAGCAGCATGTAGCCGATGGCACCCTGGGTGTCCCCCACGACGTAATCCAGTGGCACCGGCGCCACCTCGTGGATGGCGAGCTCCGAGCGCCTGAGGATGAAACCGACTTGCGGACCGTTGCCATGGGTCAGGACCAGCTGCCAGCCCTGCTCGACCAAGTCGACGAGGTGCGGCGCCACGGACTGCACCGTTTCGTATTGGTGGGGGATTGATTCGTGATCGGCGTCGCGCACCAACACGTTCCCGCCCAGCGCCACCACCACGACCTTGCTCAGCGGGGATTGCTTCACGTCACGGTCTCGGGGTCAGCCAGGATCTGCCGACTCAGCGCTTCAACGGCGGCCACGAAGCATCCCATGGGTGCGGTGGTGATCCCGGCGCCGATCTGGCCGACCCCGGCCCTGCGGTGAGCGATGCCGGTGTTGATGATCGGCAGCAGACCGCAGTCTGCTACCAGCCGGGCGTCGATCCCGGCGGCGGTGGGCCCGAAGTCCAAGGCTGGCAGGGTGAACGCCGGGTTCGTTCCCATGGTGATGGTGTGCATGCGTCGGCTGTGGGCGGTGGCGTCCGCCGGGGAACCGCCCACGAACTGCACGATGGCCGGCGCCGCCGCCATGGCGAAACCTCCCAACCCGGCGGTCTCCGTTATGGCACTATCGCCGAGATCGGGGGCAGCATCCTCTACGGTATGGCCAGGAAAGAACAGGCCGTCGACGGGGTTGGCGGGCGCTTCGAACCATTCGTCCCCGGTGCCGCTCAGCCGGATGCCGAAGTTAACGCCGTTTCGGGCCATGACCGTCACCATGGAGCTATGGGGCACCCCGGCAGCGGCGTCGGCCATGACCTTGCATGCGGCCATCGACAGGTTCAGGAAGAAGTGATCGTTGCCCATCACGAAATCGACAACCCTGCGAAGGGCAGCTGATGACGTATCGGTGGACAACATCGCCGGCAGCAACTGCTTGCACAACAGCCCGGTGGCGGCGGCGTTGCGGTTGTGGCATTCGTCGCCCATGTGCAACGCCCGGGCCATCAACGGCTTCAGCTCCAACCCACCGATCTGACGCACCGCCGCGCCCATCACCTCGAACAGCTCCGATCCCATCCAGCCAAGGCGTTCGATGACGGCGCGGGTGTTGGCCCCGAAGCGCAACACCTTGCCCAGACCCTCGTTGAAGTTGCAGAACCCACGGTGGCCGGTGACGCTGTTTTCCACCACCCACAACGGCATGGACGGGCTGATGATGCCGGCCATCGGGCCTACCGCGTCATGATGGTGGGCCGGCTCGAAGGCCACCTCGCCGGCGGCGGCCAGGGCCATGGCCTGGTCGGGGGAGTCGGCCCAGCCTTCGTACAACATGGCGCCGACAATGGCCCCCTGCATGGGACCGCACATGTCCCCCCAGCTGATCGGCGGACCGGCGTGGAGGATGCGCCGCTCCCTGTTCAGCGTGGCCATGGCGCTGCGGGCCGCCACGACATCGACCAGCACTGGTTGCGCTTCGAGATAGCGACCAAAGGCGATCCGGTTGGCTTGGTCCACTCGGGCGTCATTGACCAGACGGGCCAGTGCCCAGCCGATGCTGCTGTCACCGTCGGCGGGGGGACGCCAGTCGAGATGCACAACCTGCCCGCCGGTCAGCCGGAGGTTATCGGCAAATCCCGCCAGACCGAGGTTGGCCACGCGAAGTTCTTGGGTGAACAGTTCGTGCATCACATGGTCGCTTCTGGTACGGCGGCCGCGGCGACGGCTTTGGCTACGAACGCCGCCCAGCGCGCCGCTTCGGCGTTGCTCGATGCCACCATGACCCCGGCCGCTTCGAGCGTGGCCACGGTAGCGCTTCGGTTCTGCGGGTCCTCGTCGGTGCCGCAGACGTGGGCGATCACGACGAGCTGTCGCCCGCTCTGCGCGGCGAGCTGTCCGGCCCGGGTCAGGGCCTCGATCAGTCCTGAGGTGGGATCGGCGGCGGACCCGAACCCCAACACCACATCTACCAACAACACCGCGGTCGACGGGTCCGCTGCGTCACGCACGATTCGTTCATTTCGCAGCGACGGATCGATCATGGGGTGCGGCCGGCCCCGGGTGAAGTGGTCATCGCCCATGTCGAGAAACGTGTGCCCGACGCTCGGCGCGGTTTCGATGAGCACTCTGTTGTTGTCGATGGGCGTATTGGAGCTTCCGAACAGCCCGGCGGCCTGGCACAACAGCTGGGCCTCAGAGCAAAAGGTGCCGCCACAGAAGATGCCCCGAATGTTCCGCTGACCCTCATGCAGCGCGTGGGCGGCATTGACGAGGGAGCGGCGCATGTCGGCCTGCTCTGGCTCGACGGTGGGCGCGCTGAGCGGCGGTTGTCGGCCCTCGACGATGGCGACGGCGAGGTCAGCGGCGCCGGCCAGGGTGGAGGCGCCGACAAGGGTGCCGTCGCTGAACGATGCCGTGTCGGCCCCCAGGAACACCACCACGACCGGCGTTCGGAGTTGGCGGGCGTGGTGCAACACAGTGGCTGCCACCGAAACTGCCGGTGGTTTGGAAACCAGGATGATGACCTTGGTGGCTGGGTCCTGGTCCAGTGCCGTCATACCCTGCAGCATGGAGAGCCCACCGATGGCCTGGCTGAGGTCGTGCCCGCCCGTGCCCAATGCCTGGGAGATGCCCGAACCGAGGTTGTGGACCCGGCTGGTCACCTCTTGCATGCCGGTACCCGACGCCCCCACCACGCCGATGGGGCCCCGCCGCACGACGTTGGCGAACCCCAAGGGCATACCGTTTAGAATGGCCGTGCCGCAATCGGGGCCCATGACCATCAACCCACGCTGCGCCGCGAACTGTTTGAGCGCCAATTCATGGTCCTCGGATACGTTGTCACTGAAGATCATCACGTGCAGGCCCAGCCGAAGCGCCTTCATGGCCTCCGCCGCGGCGTAGGGCCCCGGTACCGACACCAACGCCACGTTGAGGGCCGGGTCCCTGGCCGTTGCCGTTTGCAGGCTTGGGGGAGACTGCCCGGTGAAGTCGGCGTCGACGTTGGATTTCTGGGTCCGGGGTCGATCAGCCAACATCGTCTCTGCCAACTCGAGGGCGGCCTGACAGCCATCGTCGGTGCCGGACACTGCCACCAGAAGGTCTGACGGCCTGGTCGGCGGGATGCCGCCGAGCCCGGCTGTCACCAGGTTTTCGATGTTGGTTGCTGTGGCCATGACGACTGAAGCGGCCTCCACCCCCTCCATGGCCAGGAGTTGGGAGGACACCACCATGAGTGCCACCGAATCCTTGTAGGCGTTGGGCACGATCCGGTGTCGGACGCTCATGCCGCGCTCCTGGTGACCTGGGATGGGCCGCTCCGATGAGTTTGCCGCAGAAGGTCGATGAAGGAAAGCCCGATGCCCACCGCTACCAGGCTGTCGGCGCCGGAGGTGGCACCGGTTCGCAGCACCCGATCCGCCAACCGTTGACGGGCGTCCTCTGGCCCAGCCGTGAGGCACGAGTCGATCAGCGCGGTGAGGTGCTCGCCGAGGTGGCCCTGCATGGCCAGCTTCAGGTAGTGGGCGCTGAGCGGCGTGGTCCGGTGCAGCAACCCGCGCAGGTGCCGCCTCAGCATGCCGAGAGGTATGGCGACGGGTGCGGTCGCAGACGCTCGGTGCAGCACGGTCAGCAGGCCCACCACGACGTCGTCGCCCGATGGGGTCAGACCCGGCCCGGCTCCGATCAGCGCCCGCAGCGCGTTCGCCACCCGGGCCTCGTTCGCTGCGGCCAGTGCTGTGGTCAGCTGCCGGCAGGATGGACCGACCCGAGCTTCGGCCTCCGAGAGAACCGCTGTCGGTGCCGAGGACTGCCACCACCTCGATGCGCACGCTCCTGGTCGGGTTGCGAAGGTCGGGGACGGCGATGGCGGAGGGGGCGATTGCCAGCGAGACGCATGGCGGGCGTCGAACAGCCGATCCTTGACGAGGAGGCGACCGGCTCGACCCGTGACCGGATCGCCGAATCGAAAGCTCCAGTCGAGGGCCCGGGTGTCCTGCACCAGCAACGACGTGGGCGTGTGACCGTGGGAGACGTCGTGGATCACCATCATCGGCCCTTGCGGCGGCGCCAGGTACAGCGAGCTTTGGAATGCGGCGTGCACCACCCCCCGAAAGTCGTCTATTTGAGCCAGCGGGCCGCAGGATACGATGGGGATTTCGTGCATCATGAAGACAGCGCGGCAATCGCCTTGGCCGAGTCTGATACCCAACCGACGATGGCGCCCTGGGCCTTGATCATCTCCAAGGCGGCGCGGTGAAATGCCGGGAAATAGGAACCCACGCAATCCTCCAGGACCACGCATTCGTAGCCCCGGTCATTGGCTTCGCGCATGGTGGTGTTGACACACACCTCGGTGGTGACCCCACAGAACATCAGGGTCTTGATACCACGATCGCGCAGGATGAGCTCGAGGTCGGTGGCGTAGAAGGCCCCCTTGCCCGGTTTGTCGATGATCGGCTCACCGTCGATGGGGTACAGCTCTGGGATGATGTCGTGGCCCCGAGCTCCTCGCACCAGGATTCGTCCCATGGGCCCTTCGGTGCCGATGAAGGTCTTCCCGCCGCGGGTGAGTTTCGCCGGTGGGCAGTCGGACAGATCCGGCCGGTGACCCTCACGGGTGTGGATGATCTGAAGGCCGGCAGCCCGTGCGGCCCGTATCACCGCCTGGGTGGGCTCGATGGTGGTGCGCAGCAGGGAAACATCGTTGCCCAAGAGCTCGCCGAAGCCGTTCGGAACCAGGAAATCCCGTTGGAAATCGATCAGGATCAGCGCGGTGCACGTTGGGTCGAACTCCAACCCGAACGGTTCAGCCTGCATGAGCGTCCTCGGCATGACGATGATTCCTCGAGCGCGGGCGGGTGTGCGGAACCCACGAACTGTAGCCGCGCCGGCACAGTGGTGGATCCGCTGTGAGTCCGTGGCAAGAACCCCGCGTTACGCCGCCGTGAACAGGCCGAAGGTAGGGTGCGGGCCATGGGACCCCTGGTCGGTGACCGTGTAGCCATCGAGCCGGGTGCTTCGCCGGCGCGCACCGCAGAGCTGACCCGAGGGTGGCTCGTTGAGCACCTGCCCCGGCACTGGATCAGGGCCGCCAGCGGTGCACACTCGCCCCATCGCGCTCGGTGCCCCGGACGAGGCGGACTACCGCGCCTGGTACCCCACCCTGGCCGGGTCTGGTCTGGTCACGCCGGGTTGGCCGGTTGAGTCCTTCGGGTTGGGCCTCAACGCCGGGCAGTGCCACGCCGTCAATGGCGAACTGCGGGCCGCGGGCGTGGTGCGCTTGGGTGCGCTGGATCTGCACCGGGCCGGGCCCACGTTGCTGCGCTGGGCCAGCGCCAACCAGCAGCAGCGGTTCCTGCCGGGCATTGTGGCGGCGACGGACATCTGGACCCAACTGTTCAGTGAACCGGGGGCCGGATCGGATCTGCCGGGGCTGGCGACCAGGGCGGTGCGGGACGGCGACGAGTGGGTGGTCAGCGGCCAGAAGGTGTGGTCCAGCTACGCCGGCTGGAGCCGCTACGGCATGTTGTTGGCCCGCACCGACCCCGATGCCCCCAAGCGCCAGGGCATCACCTACTTCGTGATCGAGATGGATCAGCCCGGCATCGATGCCCGCCCGTTGCGCCAGATGTCCGGCGAGGCCGAGTTCTTCGAGGTGTTCCTCGACGAGGCCCGGGTGGTGGACGCCAACCGCATCGGCCCCGTCGGGCGAGGTTGGGACGTGGCCCGGATCACCCTGGCCGGCGAGCGCCGGGTGGGCAGCGACGGTGCCTCACCTGGATCGAACCGTTCCCTCAATGGCCTGATCGACCGCCGTCGGAGCCAAATCGCCACGGAACCGCCGGTGGCCACACCGTACGGTATGTCGCGGCCGGAGGGCGTGACGAGGCAGCAGCTGGCAGGGTTGGCGGTCCAGCGCAATGTCAACGGATGGTTGGTGCAACGTCTGGCTGGCCGGCGGGACGGGGACACCTTGCTCAGCTCAGCTGGGAAGCTGGTTTCCTCCGCCTACGCCACCGATCTGCGCACCACCTGGGTGGATCTCGATGGTGCTGCTGGCACCGCGTGGGATGCGGCTGACCGTCACCAGGCCCGGACGGTGCGCGACTTTCTCGGTCATCCGGCCTTGCGCATTGCCGGGGGCAGCGATGAGATCCAACGCAACACGCTCGGCGAGAACGTGCTGGGGTTGCCGCGGGAGCCTGATCTGCATCATGGCAAGCCCTGGAATGAGATCCCCCGGGCATGAGTGCGTTGACGCCAGCCGGGGCTCAACCGCTCTGCACGTTGTCGACGAGCCAACGATGCAGCGGGGCCGTGGCCCGCCAGTGGGTGTTGCACGCTGCCTCCAAGGCGTCACTAACAAGGGCCACCTCCGCGTCCAGTTCCGTGTGGACGAACAGTGCGCCGTGGAGGGCGAAGGCGCCACCCGGCCCGCTCCCATCCACACCGGATGGTATGAGTGGATCACAGGGCTACGGCGGCGGCCTGGACCAGCGGGGCCACCGGGCTGAGGAGGAACACCGCCGGCATGCGACGAACCAACGCCTTGGGTCCGATGAACTCCAGCCGGCCACTGCGTAGGGCTTGTTGGATGGGGAGCTGTCCCACCCAAACGGTGTGCAAGGTGGCCAGGTCCGACACAACGGTGACGTCCACCTCGAACCCGGGGTCGGAGAGGCAGACCGACGGATCGCCGGCCTCGATCACGATCCAGAACTGCTTGACATGGTCGGTGAAGCGGATGTGGAACACACTGCGCCGTCCCGGGAAGTCCGTGACGTCCATGCGTCGGTGCATCCACCAGACCAGGACCTCAGGATCGAGCTCTTCCGGATCGGGTTCGCCAAAGGTCCAGCGAGCGCCCCACGCACCCAAGCCGAACACGATGGGCTGCAGCTCACGACCGGCCTCGGTGAGGAAGTATTCCTGGCCGATGTGTTCCACCAGTTCGGCAACTTCGAATTGTTTCAATCGCTTGCTCAGCAGACTACGCGACAGGCCCGGCAGTCCACGTGCCAGATCGTTGAAACGGGTGGTGCCCACCAGCATGTCCCGCAGGATCATGAGCGACCAGCGTTCGCCCAGCACGTCCAGAGCCCGTGAGATGGGGCAGTACTGCCCGTACCCAGTGGCCCGACCAGCAGCCATGGCGGTGACCCTATCAGGTACACAATTCGTACTGGTGGGGTCCTGATCGTGGACTAGTCGCGTTGGCCGATCGCCCGTACGTTGCCTTCATGACAACCACCATGAGCACCAACGGCGCCAACACCACCACCAGCGTCATCGAGCAGGTCGGCAAACGGCTGGCGGCAGGTGTGGCCGAGCGGGATCGGCTCGGGGTCCTGCCGCCCGAGGTCTTCGCTGAACTGCGCGCCAGCGGGCTCACCTCCTTCCTGGTGCCGGCAGAGCTGGGCGGAGGGGGCGCGAGCTTTGCGGAGACCGGGGCCATGCTGCGAGAGCTGGGTCGTTACGACTCGTCCACGTCGGTGACCCTGTCGATGCACACCCACCTGGTGGCGGCGCAGGTGTGGCGTTATCACCGGGCCATTCCCGGCGCGCAGGCGGTGCTGGAGAGGGTGGTCGGTGGCGCGGTTCTCATCAGTACGGGAGCGTCGGATTGGCTGGCGTCGAACGGCACGGTGACCAGGGTCCAGGACGGTTACCTCATCACCGCCCGGAAGAGTCCCGCCAGCGGCTGCGAGGTCGGTCAGGTGCTGGTCACCAGCGCTCGTTGGGACGACGCCCCCGACGGGCCTTCGGTGATCCATTGCGCGGTGCCGATGAGCGCGCCGGGCGTGAGCATCGACCACACCTGGGACACTGTGGGCCTGCGGGCCAGCGGGTCTCACACCGTGGTGTTGCAGGATGTCTTCGTGCCCGATGCCGCGGTGTCCCTCATCCGTCCCGCAGATGTGTGGCACCCGGTGTGGAACACGGTGTTGGGCGCAGCCCTGCCGCTCATCATGGCGGCCTACCTCGGTATCGCCGACCGCGCGCTGGCCCTGGCCCGGACGGCAGCGGCGCATCAACCCGCACGGCAGCCGCTGCAGCAGCTGGGCTCAGTGCTCAACGCCCACACCATCGCCAACGATGTGGTTGGCGCCATGTTGGCCGAGGGCGCCAACCTGCGCTTCGAGGCCACCGACGAGTACGCCGGGCGCACGCTCAGCCGCAAGACGGTGGCCACCGAGGCCATCATCGACACGGTCCGGGCGGCGCTGGAGGTGGTGGGCGGCTCTGGGTTCAGCCGCTCCCACGAGATGGAACGGCTGCTGCGAGATGCTCACGGTGCGCTGTTCCATCCGCTGCCCAAGGCCCGCCAACTCGTGCTCAGCGCCAACGTCGCCATGGGTCTGGCACCGACCGGCTGATCCCACTCGGTTCGGGTTGTGGCTCAGACGCAATCGCCGGCGAGCGCGTCGAGGGCGGCCTCGGCGTCCAGCTGCGCTGCCAACAGCGGGTTGCGGGCCCGCCAGCGTGACACCTGGCGGCCCACGCCGGCATCCTCCGCTAGCTGCTGGTAGCCGTCGAAGCCGAACGTCACCTCGATGGCGGTGAAGCTCAGCCGATGCTCGCTGGCCCAGTCATACACGTGGTAGGTCGGGTGCGTGATGAGCGCCCGATCAACCGTCCGGGGAAAGGAGGACTCCAACTCACTGGCCATCTCGCACCTCTGCTACCGCGGTGGGAAACGTTCGATCACGGTCGTGCTTCGAACCGGCAGGCATCATCGCTGCAGTTTTGGACACGGGCTCCTGCGTCTCCGCAAGATTGTCCACTGAGCGTGAGAGGCCCGCGACGGAACGTCGACTATCCCATTCTTTCGGTTGGACCTCCTGTCCAAACTGCACACATGAACCGAACGTGTCGCCAGCGTGACCTATCAGCCGCGGGTGTCGCCGGGGATGGCGGCGTTGGTGAAGCCGACCCGTAGCCCGAAGGAGTCCGCCTGGTTGATGAACACGGTGCCGATTCCGGCGGGCTCGAGGCGCTGGTTGCGCTCCCGCAAGAACGCTGCGGCGCCGTCGAGATCGGCGGTGGCGAACACGATGGCGTGGACCCCCTCACCGTTGTCGGCGAAGTCCCGGCCCTCGGGGGTGTCGGTGCCCTGCGGCTGAACCGCCTCGATGACCGTCTCCTCACCTACCGCGTAGTATGCCCGTGGGCCACCGGCGGCGTGATCGTCGCGATGGAGCAGTCGCCCCCGCAGCGCGGTGCCGTAGACCGCGTCGGCGTCGTCGAGATCCTCCAGCAGCACCGTGATGTGTGAGGTTCGCTGGATGCGCAGCGGGTGCTGCTCGGACCAACGGGTGTCCGTCCAGCCCTCCTGCAGCCGAGGGTCCACGGCGAAGGTTGGCTCACAGAACTCCAGCAACGCATGGGTGTCCTTGGGGTGGGTCCACACCGCCACCGCCTTGGTGGGGTCTGTCACCGGCCGGCCGGTCAAGCCCACCTGGCGGATGCCGAGGTTTAGGAAGTGGGCCGCGCATTCCTTGATGTCATCCACGTACCAGGCGATGGAATGAAGCCGATTCCCGTAGCGGCCTTTGAACTTGGCCAGTGGTGACCCGGCGGCGTCTGGCGCGGCGGAGGGCTGGATCGGCTCCATGATCATGTCGCTGATCACCAGCAGGGAGGCGTCGCGCATGGCGGCCTTCTCGTAGCGGCGGTAGAAGCGGTCGCAGTCGAAGACGTCGTCGTACCAACGATCGACCGCATCGAGATCCTCGACCAGATGGGCCAGATGGAACAGTTTCCCGACGGTGAACACGGCACAGCCTCCTCGGTGACTTCGAGGCACGCCATTCTTGCAGGGCTGCGCCGTCCTTGCAGGGCTGCGCCGTCCTTGCAGGTCGCTTCCGCCCTGACCATACCAAACGGTACTGTCCTCGGGTCTGCTACGAAAGGGACCATGGGAAAGCTTGATGGACAAGTGGTGCTGATCACCGGTGGGGCTCGGGGCCAGGGCGCGGCCGAGGGAAAGCTGGCGGTGGCGGAGGGGGCCACCGTGGTGCTGGCGGACGTTTTGGATGAAGTTGGCGAGCGCACCGCCGGCGAACTGGGGGCGGACTACCACCATCTGGACGTCACCAGCGAGGAGGGGTGGACCAGCGTGGTGGAGGCCATCCTCGCCAGTCACGGTCGCATCGACGGGCTGGTCAACAACGCCGGCATCGTGCACGGCTCCCGCTTGCTCAGCTATCGGCTGGAGGACTGGAACCGGGTCATCGCCGTGAACCAGACCGGCGTGTTCCTCGGCATGCGGGCGGTGGCCGCGGGCATGGTCGAGCGCAAGCGCGGTTCGATCGTCAACATCTCCTCGGTGGCCGGCCTCGAGGGCATGTTCGGTTCCATGGCCTACACGGCGTCGAAGTTCGCGGTGCGGGGCATGACCAAGGTGGCGGCCAAGGAGCTGGGCCCGGCCGGGGTGAGGGTCAACTCGGTGCATCCGGGCCTGATCGACACCGACATGACCAAGGACTTCGACAAGGCACGGCTGCTTCGAGGGGTCCCGCTTCGACGAGAGGCCAGCCCCGATGAGGTGGGCAAGTTGGTGATGTTCTTGCTCTCCGAGGACGCCAGCTACTGCACCGGCCAGGAGTTCGTGGTCGACGGTGGCATGCACGGCTGACCGACACACACGCTGACCGACACACGCGGAGAGGAACGGCATCGATGAATGGCATTTGTGAGAACCGGGTGGTCATCGTGACCGGCGCCGGGCGGGGCATCGGACGGGGCCATGCGCTGGAGTTCGCCGCCCAGGGCGCCAAGGTCGTGGTCAACGATCACGGCGGCGAGGTTGATGGTACCGGTGCTTCGAGCACCCCGGCCGAGGACGTGGCGGCGGAGCTGCGGTCCATGGGTGCGGAGGCGGTGGCCAACACCGATGACGTGGCGGACACCGTCGGCGCCCGCAACCTGGTGCAAACCGCCATCGATCAGTTCGGCCGTCTCGACGTGTTGGTGAACAACGCCGGCATGTTGCGCGATCGGGTGTTGGCCAACATGACCGAGGACGAGTGGGACGCGGTCATGCGGGTCCATCTCAAGGGCACGTACCAACCCAGTCACGTGGCCGCACAGTATTGGAGGGATCAGGCCAAGGCCGGGTCCAAGGTCGATGGCCGCATCATCTCCACCAGCTCCGGCTCGGGTCTGTTCGGCAACCCCGGACAGGCCAACTACGCCGCTGCCAAGGCCGGGATCGTGGGCTTCACGTTGGTAGCGGCCAAGGAGCTGTCCCGCTACGGGGTGACGGCCAACGTGATCGCCCCTGCCGGCCGCACCCGCATGACCATACCGCTTGGTCTGGGGGCGGAGCGCGACGAAGCACTTTGGCACTGGAGCGATCCCGAGAACGTGGCCCCACTGGTGGTATGGCTGGGCAGTGAGGCCGCGGCGGGGGTCACCGGGCGGGTGTTCGAGGTCATGGGCGGCCGCGTCGGTGTGGTCGACGGGTTCCGGCGCGGTCCCTTCGTGCATCGAGAGGATCGATGGGATCCCGCCGAACTGGGCCCCATCGTCACCGACCTGCTCAGCCGGGCCGCTCCTGAAGAACCCATCGTGCCGGACATGTGATCACCCGGGGTCAGCTCAGCGCGTCCCGGTATGCGGCGATGCGGGCCAGGTGCCCGTCGGCGTCGGTGGGCCCCGCGTTGTGGGTGGCGATGGCCATGTGGGTGGCGCCGATGGCCTCCCACTTCTCGGCGTGGGAGCGCCAACGTTCCGGGGTGCCGCCGGCGAATTGCGCCTGAGCCTGTATGCCGAAGCCGTCCATGGTCTGCCCCGACGCCTCACGAATCCGGCGTATCTCCGCCAGCAGCGCCGCGGACTTGTCATTGGCGCCACCGAGGGGCATCCAGCCGTCGCCAAGGCGGGCGCAACGGTCCAGCAACGCGGGCGCCGACCCACCGAACCAGATCGGCACTGGCTTGGATGGGCGGGGGTTGATCGACGCCCGATCGACGGTGTGGTATTGACCCTCGTAGCTGAACGCGTCCGAGGTCCACAGCTTGCGCATCAGCTCGATCTGCTCCTCCTGACGACGTCCACGGTTGGTGAAGGACTCGTTCAGCGCCTGATATTCGATCTTGTTCCAACCGGTGCCCACCCCGAGGCGCAAGCGGTCCTTGGACAGGATGGCGATCTCCGCTGCCTGTTTGGCCACCAACACCGTCTGGCGCTGCGGCAGGATCAGCACCGTGGTCACCAGCTCGATGCGTTCGGTGACGGCTGCCGCGAAACCGAAAAAGGCGAACGGCTCGTGGAAGGCGGTGTCCTTGTCATAGGCGCCGGAGAAGCCGCCGGGGCGGTTGGGATCTGCGCCCATGACGTGGTCGTAGATGAGCAGGTGGGTCATGCCCATCTCCTCGACGCCCTGCAGGTAGGCCTTGATGGCGCCGGGATCGTTCCCGATCTCGCTATGTGGCAGCACCGCTCCGAGTTGCATCGCGGTGAAGCTACACGGCGGCGCGGCTTTGCTCACCTGAGCTGGGCCTGCACGGCCCACTCACGTGCAGTCGAAGGCCCCACCCCGGCCGGCGTCCAGCACGGCGTCGAGGATCTGGCCGTATCCGGTGCAGCGGCACACGTTGGCCGAGAGCGCCCGGCGGACCTCCTCCCGGTTCGGGGTCGGATTGTGGGCCAGCAGATCCAGTGCCGTGAGCAGCATGGCCGGGGTGCAGAACCCACACTGCAGGGCCCCGTGGGCGGTGAAGCTCTCCTGCAACGGATGCAGCGCTTCACCGGCGGCGGCCAGTCCTTCCACGGTGGTCACGGTCTTGCCGTCGAGCTGCGGGGCGAACATGAGGCAGGACCGCATCGGTTCACGGTCAACCAGCACGGTGCAGGCCCCGCACACCCCGTGCTCACAGCCGGCGTGGGTGCCGGTCAGGTGCAGCTGTTCCCGCAGGACATCCACCACGGTATGGCGCGTCTGGACCTCGAAACGCCGTGGTGTGCCGTTGACGATGCAGCGGATCTGGCAACTGGTCACGCCGCTCACCCCGTTCATGTCGGTCATGTCGCGCCCCGGGCTTCACGCAAGGCCCGGCGAACCAGCACCTCGGCCATGGCCCGGCGGTAGGGCGCACCGGCGTGCAGATCACCGGTGGGACTCACAGTGCTGTGCAACGCAGCGATCGCGGCCTCGATGTCATCATCGTGGAGGCGGGTACCGATCAGTGCCCGGGTGGCCATACCGAGAAGTACTGGTGTGGGGCCAACGCCGCCCACGGCGATGGTGGCCGCCCGGCAGCCGCCATCAGCGTCGCTCGCTACCGTGACCGCGCTCAGCACCAGCGCGAAATCCCCGTGTCGGCGGGCGAGCTCGGCGAACCCGTACGGCCGACGGGAGATGGCCAGGGGGAACCGCACCGCCACCACCAGTTCATCGGCTGCGACACAGGAGGTGAGCGAACCCTCGAAGAACCCGTTGGCAGGCACCACGCGCCGGCTCGGTGCGGACGCCAACTCGATCTCTGCTTCGAGCGCCACCGCAACGGTCGGTAGCTCCGCCGCTGGGTCGGCGTGGGCCAGGCTGCCGCCCAGCGTGCCCCGGGTGCGGATGGCCCGATGGCCGATGTGGGCCGCGGCCCGCGCCAGCAGCGGCGCGTCCTGGGCGACGAGGGGATGGCTCAGCAACGTCTCGTGGCAGGTCATGGCTCCCACCCGCAACGCCCCGTCGCGCACCTCGATCCCCTGCAGCTCACCGACTCGCGCCAGATCCACCACCACCTCGGGCTGCACCAGCCGCAGTGCCATCAGCGGCACCAGGCTCTGACCACCGGCCAAAACCTTGACGCCCTCCGCCGCGCCCTCAGCCAAGATGGCCAGCGCCTCGTCCATGGTCTCGGGCCGGGTGTAACGGAACGGTGCCGGCTTCATCCGGGCCTCACCCTGACCGAACCGCTCGATGCGGAAACGTGCAGGACGGACGGCCCCTTCACCCGCCGGCTCCTAACATGCCAACTGGTATGGTCATGGTATGGTCATGGTATGGTCATGGCATCGAGTAGCCGCCGTTGACCGAGACGATCTGCCCGGTGGTCCAACCCTGTAGCGGTGAGGCCAACAGCAGCACCATCGGTACCACGTCGCTAGCCCGACCCAGTCGGCGAAGCGGGTACTGGGCGATGATGCGGGCCATCCGTTCGTCCTCGGTGCCGCCGGCGTGGTTGGCGACGTTGTCGGTCTGCACCAGTCCCATGGAGATGGCGTTGGCCCTGATCCCATGTCGGGCGAACTCCTTGGCCAGTGACTTGGTCAGCCCCACGGTCGAGGCCCGGGTGGTGGCGGTGACCAGCAGGCCGGACTCACCAACCCGTCCGGAATCGCCCATCAGGTTGACGATGGCGCCCCCGCCGTGTTGCACCATGTGAGCCACCACCGCTTGGGTCACCCGCAGGGTCCCGCTGACGGTGACCGCCACCTGCGCTTCCCGATCGGCGGCGGTGGTCTCCAAGAACGGCCCTCGCCCGGTGGCCGCGGCGTTGTTCACGAGAACGGAGATCGGTCCTACAGCAGCCACCGCCCGCTCCAGGCCGGCGCGGACCGTGTCGTCGTGGCGGAGGTCGAGGGCCACGGCGGTGGCGTTCACGCCGAGATCCTTGGCGTCGTTGGCGGCGTGCTCGGCGCCTTCAGCTGATCGGTGGTAGCCGAACACGACATGCGCGCCCTGCCTCGCGAAGGCCATGCCAATGGCCCGCCCCAGGCCCTGGCCGGCACCGGTGACCAGCACCCCGGCTCCGGCGAGTTGCAGGTCGAGCATCGGGCGAACCGTAGCAGCGCCAACGGCATCGCCAGGCGGCGAGCGTTCCTATCAGTTCGACCTGCGCCTTGTGCGTTGTCCAACTCGTGCTGGCTCCTCCCGATGGCTCCTCCCGATGCGTCAAAATGGATAGAAAGGAGCGGAACGTCTCTCCGGCGAGCTTCGAATCCCGTTGACATGTGCACCTTGTGAGATAGGGCTCGGTGGCTCTCCGGGAAAGGTGCAGGTCAGAGCAGTGTACCTATGGGTATGCTCCGGCGAATTTCTACCAACGTGCACAGGTCAAACCACGCCGCCTTCAGCGCTGGCTCGAGGCGGCCGCGGTGCCGGTGGGGCGGGCCTTATCGAGGTGGGGGAGGCCCGGCGTGCGGTGGGATGCCCGCCGAGGGTGGTGTCGCCGGCGGGGTGGTTGGCCAGCTCGACCGTGGCGGCGGTTCCGCGACGGCCGGTACGCCCAAGACCACCTGCTCGGCGAACCCGGCGGTCGATGCCCCCGTCGGCCAGGTCGGCGAGGTGGGCGAGGTGGGCGAGGTGGCGAGGTGGCGAGGTGGCCGAGGTCGGGGCGGACGAGGCGAGATACGGGGTCGGGGTGTCGTGGGCGGACCTGGCCCCCGCCGATGGGTGCGCGGGGTCTGTGGTGCCGCGACCCACCGCCGTCAAGGGGTTCCGCTTGCGGCTCATGGCCACGGCCGCGAACACCGCCAGCCCGCCGATGGTTGCCGCCGCGGTGGCCAGCTGCAGTGTGCGATCGTCCCGGGGGGAGCGGGCCCGGACGCTGCCGGTGTGGGTACGGGCATAGAAGCGGCTCTGCACCGCCTGGGCCGAGAGCACCCAGACCAGCTCGCCGTTGATCTCCTGATCTGCGTTGTGGTCTACAACCCGTCCCGGAAGCTGCACCACCAGGGTGAGCTGTCCCCCGTGATAGACGGCGTCGGTGAGGGCGTTGGTCCCGCCCAGGCCCAGGTCGGGCGTAGCGGCCACGTTGTCGGTCCGCACGGTGAACCGCCAGCCGTCCTGCTGCCGGGTCAGCTCCACCGCTGTTGTGGCCATGCTCCCGGTCTCGTGGGCCAGCAAGCGGTGCAGGGCGTTGACCCGTTCGTTGCACTGGGCCGGATCCTCGAAGGCCACGCTGAGGATCAGCCCCTCTTGGCTCCCGGCTGCGTAGTCCGCCACCGTGACCCACGACGGCAGCGCCAGGTCCCGGGCCCGGGGCATGCGGGCCGCCGCCGCGTCACCGGCCTCGAGGGCCCCCCGGTCCACCAGCAGTGTCTCGGTGATGGAGCCGGACCCGTCCTCGTTGACCACCACCTTGGACTGATGGCGGAAGCAACCACTCAACAGCAGCGTCGCGGTCACCATCAGCACGAGTGACCGGATCCGCATGGAGGCCAAGGCTATCGAGCCGCCCCCGTGCCGTGTCCCGGCGGAGATCGTGAACAGCGGCGCCGTCGGGCGGGCCGGATGGCTTCGGCTGGGGCCAGCGCGGGTGCGGCTCGGTAGTTTGATGCCGTGCCGTACTCGCTGGGGGTCGACCTCGGGACCACGTTCTCGACAGTGGCGGTGCTGCGCCAGGACGACGTCCCGGCTCGACTGGGCTCCGGGTCTGGGGGGAATGCACGGTCCGGGGACGGGTGGCCCGGTCACAACGCCGGCGGTTCCGGTTCGGGTGCTGACCGCATCGAGATGGCGGACGTCGGGGGTCGGGGATTCGCAGTGCCATCGGTGCTGTTCGTGGGCTCTGACGGCACGGTGCTGGTAGGTGAGGCGGCAGCGCGACGGGCCGCCACCGACCCGTTGCTGGTGGTGCGGGAGATCAAACGGCGCCTGGGTGACCCCGCGCCGATCATCATTGGTGATGCCGCGTACTCCCCGGCGCTGCTGACCGCGGCGCTGTTGCGAGGGGTGCTGGCACAGATCATCCAGGCCGAGGGTGCTGATCCGCAGCGGGTGATGCTCACTCATCCCGCCAACTGGGGGTCGTTCCGGCGTGACGTGTTCATCGAGGCCGCCAACCTGTCGGGGCTGGGGGCCACGTTCGAGCTGATCACCGAACCGGTGGCCGCCGCCCTCTGGCACGCCCGACGCGACGCCATACCAGATGGTACGGTGTTGGCCACCTACGACCTGGGTGGTGGCACGTTCGATGCCGCGGTGTTGGCCAAGCGGGGCGACACCTTCGAGGTGCTGGGTCAGCCCATGGGCCTTGACAAGCTGGGCGGTGTCGACTTCGACGAGGCCCTGATCGCGTTCGTGGATCGCTGCCTGGGGGGCGCGGTTCGCCGGTTGGACCCCGCCTCGGACGCCGCGGCGCGTACCATGCGCAACCTTCGCCAAGAGGTGGTGGCGGCCAAAGAAACGTTGTCAACGGATGTGGCGGCCACCATCAACGTGGCACTGCCCGATGGCTTCGAGGCGGTGCGGGTGACACGCCGGGAGTTCGAGGACATGATCCGCGCCCCGGTGGGCGACACGCTGGCGGTGATGCGCGCCACGCTCGAGGACGCCGGCGTCGCTCCCAAAGATGTCCACAAGATGCTGTTGGTGGGGGGATCCTCCCGCATCCCGCTCGTCTTCGAGCTCATCGAACGGGAGTTGGGCATCACCGCGGCGCTCGATGACCATCCGAAGAACGTGGTGGCGCTGGGTGCGGCCCTGGCGCTGGCGGGCCGGCCCCTCGGTCGTGCCGGTGGGCCCGGAGCAGATCACGCGCCCCCTGCCGGCGAGGTCCAGCGGTCCTCGACCAGCCCGCCCGCCGCAGCGGAGATCGGGGCCCCGCCCACCGTGTTCGGGGCGCCGTTGGCGCATCTGGCGGGCCCCACGGAACGGGCGGTGCCAGATCCGCAGTCTCCGGGACCCTCTGACCGTGGCGATGAACATGCTGACCAGTATCTCGACGGGCAGCCCGGTGACATACCGGATGGTCTGGCGTTGCTGGTGGTCAGCGGCCCCGACGGTGGGGCGGTTCGTCCCCTGCTGGCCAACCAGGGAATCGAGGTCGGCCGTGACGTGTCCCCCGGCGCCGGTTGGGCCCTCTACGACCCCCGGGTTTCGCGCCGCCACGCCCTGGTGAGCAACGACGGTGCCACCGTGCAGGTGCAGGATCTCGGTTCGCTCAACCACAGCTACCTCGACGGGTCGGTCGTGGCCACCGGCACCGCCCGGCAGGGTCAGACGCTTCGATTCGGCAACACGGTGGCCCTTCTGTTGGCCCGCCGAGCCAGCTTGGGCGCCGCATGGCCCGCCGATGTGACCCCACTCGAGCCCGTTGCCATACCAGTTCCGGTCCGCGGCGGGCGCTTTGTTCGCAAGGGTTTCGATACCGATCAGTATTCGGAGCAGTTGGAGCAGCGCCGGGCGGAATTGGTGGGGTTGAGCTTGCGTTCCGCGGTGATCCGCCGCCATCGCCATCCGGTCGCCGGCTACCGTTGGATCCATCCGGTTCCGCTACGCCGCCGGGGTGATCGGGGCTTCTTGGAGGTCACCGTGGGCTACGCCGACGGTCCTACCGAGATCCCATGGTCGCTCCCTGCTGATCTCGATGGCCCGGCCGCGGCGGTGGCAGTGCGGTTCACCGGTTCCTTCGTGGATCGAGAGGTCCCGGTGGTGTTGGGTTTGCACGGCGGCCGTCGCCTAGCCGTTGAGGGCCCGTTGGAGGCCGTGATGGGTGTGCTGCGCCAGTTGTTGGCCCAGGTGGTCTTGCACCATCATCCGGCTGACGTGGCGGTGGCGGTGATCACCGGCGATGACCCGGCCGGGGATCTGGGAGTGTCCCTCGGTCCCGGACAGGCGCTGGGGATTGCCCGGACCACGCTGGTGCGCCGGCCCCATCTTCGACGCAGCGGGGCTGAAGGCGGCCACGAACTGATCGGGCCGGTGGCGGCGTTGGAGGCGGCGTTGGGTTCGCCCTGGGGGGATCGGCATCTCGTGATGGTGGGCCAGAGCGCCGCGGTGTCCCAACTGCGCCAGACCCTCCTGCAACGCGGGGTGGTGGCGGCGGATCGCCTCTCCGAGCTGGCCGTCGGCAGCGTTGGAGACCTGGGTCCGGGTTCATTCGGTCTGGTACTGCAGGCCGAGGACGGCATCGGACGCATCGAGGGGAGCGGGGCGCCGCTGGTGTCCGGTCCGATGTTGCCGGCCAGCCTGAACGCCACCAACGCCGAGCACCTGCTGGCCGTCGCACCGAGGACCTGACCGTGGGCGTTGACCCCGCTGCTACGTTTCGGCCTCGATGATCTGGCAGCGCGAAACCCATCATGTCGCGGACGGTCGGGTGCTGCACGTGGCCTTGCCCGAGGGTTACCACACCCCGGGCAACGACGCCCGCTATCCGCTGCTGGTGTGTCTCGACGCCCAATGGACCTTCGGCACGGTGTGCGACTCGGCGCTGAACCTGGGCCTGGCGCGCCTGTTGCCCCGGGTCATCGTGGTGGGGGTTGGCTGGGACAGCGACGCGGCCCGGGAGATCACCCGGCTGCGGGCCCGGGCGCTGACGCCGACCCAGGCCACCGTGCCGCCCTTCGTGGTGCGTGGCGAGGAGGAACCGGTGCAAGGCGGAGGCGGCCCCCGGTTCCGGAGCTGGCTGTTGGGTGAGGCCCTCCCGCTCATCGAGCATCGCTACCGCACGCAGGCCGGCCAACGGACTTTGATCGGTCACTCGCTGTCAGCGTTGTTCGGGCTGGGAACGTTGTTGGAGCAACCAGGTTCTTTCAATCGCTACCTCCTGGCCAGCCCTTCGATCTGGTGGGATGACCGCGTGATCCTTTCCCATGAGGACCACAGTCGGCAGGCCGACGTCAAGCTGCGGGGGCAGGTGTTCCTTTCCGTTGGCGCATTGGAGGAAGGCCTGGGTGGTCAGCCGATGATCACCAATGCCCGCCTCATGCACCAACGTCTGGTAGCGCGATCTGGCGACGGGTTGGACACCACCCTGGTGGTGTTGGAGGACGAGTTGCATCACTCCACCATCCCTGCGGCCGTCAGCCGGGGTTTGCGTTGGCTGTACCGTTGATCTGACCCGTATCAGCCGGCCCGAGGGTCGACCAGGACCTTGACGGCGTCGATGTTGCGGTTGGCCATGCCGATGATGGTGTCGCCCAGTTCGTTCAAGGTGATGGTCCCGTCCACCAGGCTGGTCACGTCGAGGCGCCCGTCGGCGATGTAGTTGCCGACCATGCGCATCTCATCCAGCGTGAACACCATCGAGGTGTCCACGCTGACCTCCTTGGCCATCCAACGCATCGGTGACACGGTGGAGTTCTCGCCGCTGACGCCGATCATGCACACCGACCCACCGCGGCGCACCATGTCCACCGATTGCTGCAAGGTCTGGGGCACTCCGGCACAGTCGAAGGCGATGTCAGCCCGCAGCCCGCCGCTGATGTCGTTGAGATGATCACGCAGTTCACCGCCGGGGGCCACCGCGGCGTTGGCGCCCAGCTTCAGGGCCCGTTGCCGGCGGGCTTCATCCGGTTCCACGGCGATGACGTGACCGGCCCCCGCGATGCGGGCGCATTGCAAGGTGAGCAGCCCGATCGGACCGCAGCCCACCACGCAGACGATGTCACCGGGGCGCAGGCGGCTGCGGCGAACGCCGTGCAACGCCACCGAGGCCGGTTCGATCACCGCCGCGTCGTCATCGTTGACGGCGTCGGGGACCTTGCATAACCGATCGGCCCGTAGCGCCATGGACCGGGCAAACCCGCCGTTGGCCGGCCCGGCCCGACCGCCATAGGTGGCCCGACCGACGGCACAGAAGAACGGGATGCCGGCCCGGCACTCGGCGCAGGCCCCGCAACCGGGGGACACGCCGCCGGTCACCCGATCGCCCTCAGCGACGTTTGTCACCCCGTCGCCTAGGCCCCGCACCACCCCCACCCACTCGTGCCCGCACAGGCCGGGGGCGTAGGGCCAACCCTCAACGTAGGCGTGCACGTCGCTGCCGCAGATCCCGCAACGTTGGATGTCGATGACCGCATCACCGGCGCCGGCCACCGGCTCGGCCACCTCGGCCAACTCGAACTGGTGCTTTCCTCTGATCACGGCGGCACGCATGGCTACGTCCTAGCAGACCCGGTCGTGGTGATGCCTGCGCTGGCCTTGAGCTTTCGGCCTACCAGGTGTCCACGCAGGGGCGCTTCTTTTCCTTGCGGGAGCGCCAGGGGGTGGTGGGCGCCGATTTGAGGCCGGCAGCGATCCAGTGCCTGCTGTCCGCGGGATCGATGACCTCGTCGATCTCGAAGTGCATGGCGGTGTTGAGCGCCTTGCCGGCGTTGTACATCTTGGCCACCAACTTCTCGTACAACGCCACCCGGGCTTGGGGGTCCTCCTGGGCCTCGAGCTCCTTGCGGAAGCCGAGCTTCACCGCGCCCTCCAGGCCCATGCCCCCGAACTCACCGGTGGGCCACGATACCGTCCAGAATGGAGTCTTCAGGCTGCCGGCGCCCATGCCCTGTGCCCCCAGGCCGTAGGACTTGCGCAGCACGATCGTGAAGAATGGCACGCTGACATTGGCCGCGGTCACGAACATGCGGCAGCAATGGCGCACCAGTGCTTGCTTCTCATACTCCGGGCCCACCATGTTGCCGGGAGTGTCACACAGCGACACGATGGGGAGATCGAAGGCGTCACAGAGCTGGATGAAGCGGGTGGCCTTGTCGGCGGCGTCGCTATCTATGGCGCCACCGAGATGGGCAGGGTTGTTGGCGATGACCCCCACCGGGCGGCCCTCGATGCGGGCCAGGGCGGTGATCATGCCGTGCCCGAAGCCCCGGCGGATCTCCAGCACCGACCCGCTATCGAACAGTTGCTCGACGACCTTGCGCACGTCATAGATGCGCAACCGGTTCTCGGGTATGGCGTGGCGCAGACTCCGTTGGTCGGCGCACTCCCAATCTGTGGTTCGGCCCTGGAAATAAGACAGGTACTGTTTGGCCACCGCCACCGCTTCAGCCTCATCGCGCACCGCGATGTCCACCACACCGTTCGGTACCTGCACCGACATCGGCCCCACCTCCTCAGGTCGGTATAGCCCCAGACCGCCGCCTTCGATCATGGCTGGGCCACCCATGCCGATGTTGGAGCCTTCGGTGGCGATCACCACATCGCAGCAACCGAGGATCACGGCGTTGCCGGCGAAGCAGCGACCGTTGGTGATGCCCACCATCGGTACCGTGCCGGACAACTGACCCCAGGTATGGAAGGTCATCACGTCCAGTCCCATGCCGGCGATGGCGTCCACGTCACCGGGCCGGCCGCCACCCCCCTCGGCGAAGAACACCACCGGCAGACGCCAATCCCGGGCCAGCTCCATCATGCGGTCCTTCTTGTAATGATTGAAGAACCCCTGCGTACCTGCCAGTACGCTGTAGTCATAGGCCAGCACCACGGCCTGCGCGGTCTCCTCCTCGAACAACTCGCCGTTGATGGCGCCGATCCCCGCCACCATCCCGTCGGCGGGGGTGTTGCGCTGCAGATCGTCGATGCTGCGGCGGCTGCGCTGAGCGGCCACCACCAATGAGCCGTATTCGATCCAGGAGCCGTCATCGATGAGGTCTTCCACGTTCTCCCGCACGCTGCGATGACCCAGCTTGTGACGGCGGGCCACCGCCTCGGGCCGGTTCTCATCCAGTCCCATGGCATGGCGGGCGTAGCTCTCGGCCAGGTCTGGACGGATGTGGTCGAGATCCACCACGTCAGCCAGATCCGCCGCGCCAAGCGAAACCTCGCCTTCCTCCACGAACAGCAGCGGATGACCTTCGTACACCGCGTCGCCCGGTTGCACGTTGATGGCCCGCACCACACCGCTCACATCACTGTTGATGACGTGTTCCATCTTCATGGACTCCATGATCAGAACCGCCCGACCGGCGGCCACCTCGTCGCCCACTGCCACGGAGACGCTGACGATGGTTCCCTGCAGTGGGGCCGGCACCCCGACCGTGCCGTCAGGCCCGGCCAGGGTGGTGGTCGTGGCCGCGGCCTGGGTCGTGGCCGGGGTGAGGGCGGCCGAACCGGTTGCGTTCGGCTGGGACCCGCCGCCGTGCTTGCCTAACGCCAGCACCGCCAACGGATCAGCGGTGTTGACCCGGGTTCCAGCCAGCCCGGCCCGTTCCCCGCCACCGTTCGAAGCCGTACTGGACGGTAGTGCCGTGCCGCTGGCGACCGTGCTGGCGGCCAGCAGGTCGGCCAGATGTTCCTCAACCCAGCGGGTGTGAGCCGCGGTGGGTTCGGATCGCAGCCGGCGGAGCATGGCTCGCAGGAAGGAGATGTTGGTGGCGGTGCCCTCGATGTGGAACTCGCCCAACGCCCGCTCGGTACGGGCCAGCGCCACTTCCAACGTGGGCCCCTGGCCGATGACCTTGGCCAGCAGTGAGTCGTAGCTGGGGCTGGTGCCGTACCCCGCTGCCCCATACCCATCGGTACGGATACCGGGCCCGGTGGGGGGCTCGTAGCGGGTGAGCAGACCGCCCGCGGGTCGGACGGTGCCGTCGGGCTGCATCGTCTCCAAGTTGACCCGGGCCTGCACCGCGAAACCCCGGGGGGCGGCAATGTGCTGTTGGTCAAGCGCCAGCTCCTGGAGGGTGGCGCCGGCGGCGAGCTGCAGTTGGGTGCCCACCAGATCTATGTCGCTGGTCTGTTCGGTGACGGTGTGTTCCACCTGAACCCGGGCGTTGAGCTCGATGAACGCCACCGCTGCGTGGTCGGACCCGTCGTTGGCGTCCACCAGGAACTCGACCGTGCCCAGGCTCCGGTAGGACACTTCCGTACCAAGGCGTATGGCGGCGGCCAGGAGACGGGCTCGCACCCCCTCGGCCAGGTTGGGGGCGGGGGCGATCTCGATGAGCTTCTGGCGTTGACGCTGCACGCTGCACTCGCGATCCCACATGTGGACCACGGCGCCGTTGCCGTCCCCGATGATCTGCACCTCCACGTGGCGGGCGGCGGCCATGAGCTGCTCGACGTACAGCGCCGGGTTGTCGAACGCCGTCTGAGCCTCGGAGGCGCAGCGGACCATGGCCTCCTCCAGATCCTCGAGCCGGGTCACCGGTCGCATCCCCCGACCCCCACCGCCAGCGAGGGCCTTCACCATCACCGCGGCGCCGGGCCCCAACCGTTCAAAGAACTCGATGGCGGCGGCGAGATCAGTGGGACCCTCCGTGGCGGCCAGGACCGGGACCCCGCACTGCTGGGCCAATCGGCGGGCGGCGACCTTGTCACCGAATAGCGCCAACATGTCCGGGGTGGGGCCCACGAAGGTCAGCCCGGCGGCCTCGCAGGCCTCGGCGAATGCCGCGTTCTCGGCCAGAAATCCGTAGCCGGGGTGCACCGCATCGCACCCGGTCCGCTGCGCCACCGCCACCAACTGCTCGATGTCGAGGTATGCCGATACCCCCCGACCGTCGAGTTGGACCGCTTCGGTGGCGCTGGTGGTGTGCAGCGAGGCGGCGTCGTCAGCAGGGTGGACCGCCACGGTGGCGATGCCCAGATCCGCCGCCGCCCGCATCACCCGGATGGCGATCTCCCCCCGGTTGGCCACGAGCAGCTTGGTCACCGCTCGTCGGCCGGTCGCTCCCGGTCGCTCTGCGGTGTCTCTTTGAGCTGTTTCCTGTTGGCTGGTGGCTTGTTGCGCTTCGGTCATTCGTTGCTCCGGCCCTTGGTCTGCGTGCGATCTGGTCGCATCCTGCGATCTCATCCCGGGCCACGGGGCGCGTCGGTGGCTCCCGCCCGGTGTCGAATCGGTGTCGAATCGACCCGGACGTTCTACTTGATCCCCTGGTCGGGTCCGCTCGTCACGTGGGCGTTTGGGGTCGCAGGCCTGTGACCAGGGGGTTCTTGTCAGTCGGTAGGCGAGTGTCCGACGTCGTCGGCACCCAAGTGCACATGTTCAACCGCCCGGGGGTCACCGACGTCGACTTTCAGTCAATTTCATGTTGATCCTCAACACCAATAGACAGGGTCAGCGAAAGCGTCAGTGGAGCTGGGACGGGAGACTCGCAAGGCGTCGGAATGGTTGGTCAGCCGCGGGAGTGGCGCTGGGCGGGGGATTGCGGTCCCGGACCGGGGTCGGGAGGATGGATTGCGGCTCGGGCCAGGGCATCGAGCGCATCGGTGTGGGCCCGGTCGCCGCGCCAGAACCCCGGTGCGTAGTCGACTCGCTGCACCTCGAGCCCGGTCAGGTCGGTCGGGATCAGGATGCGGACTGCCAGCCACTTGCCGGAGTGGGACTCGGCCCCATCGCCGACCCCGGTGTAACCCTGGGATCGGCACCAGGTGGCGAAGCCCTCGGCGTCGGCACACAACACGGCGGTGATGAACATAGGCAGGTAGCGGACCTCGGCGAGGTCGGGGGGTCGGGTTATGCGGCGAAGTTGCCCGGTGCGGTCGGGTGCGGCGGGTGCGGCGGGTGCGGCGGGTCCGTGGGTTGCGGGTCTGGCGGGGCGGTGTTGCGGCGGGTCTGGCGGTGTGGCGGTGTGGCGGGTTCCCGGGTCAGATTGGCTTGAAGCGAACCAGGGTGAGGTCCGGTGAGACGTCCTGGTAGGCCACCAGCACAGCGGCGCCGACCACCGGCTCTGTGGCGTCGGTGAGTTGACCGTACAGGCGAGGACCTTCCGCCAGGGAGACCTCGACCACGGCGTAGGGCACCTCGAAGGGGCCGGCGGCGTAGTACTGCTGATGGAAACGGACCCAGGACGTGATCGTCCCCTGGCCGCCCAGATCCACCCAGGTGAAAGCCCGGGACCAACAGGTGGGGCACCAGGGACCGGGCGGCAACCAGACCTGCTGGCAGCCATCGCAGCGGGGGGCCGCCAGGCGGTGCTCCCGCAACCCGTCCCAGTGGGGCCGGTTCAGGTTGGTGACCGCCGGCAACGGTCCCGAATAGGTGGCGGGGACGGCGTTCGTGTTGGTGGCGGCGTCGTTGGTCACCGCGATCACCCGGCCCGGCGATAGAGGATGGAATCGCCGTACACGTTGCCCCATTGGATGTGGCGGGCGTCGGGCACCTGGCGCGGCCCGGCCTGGCCCCGCAACTGTCGCACGATCTCCACCTGATGGTTCCAGGCCATCACATGGGCTTCGGAGAGCAGGCCCCCGTGGGTGTTGATCGGCAGTTCACCGCCGATCTCGATGCGGCCGTCCTGGCAGAACTCGGCGGCCTCACCCATGCCGCAGAACCCCCACCGTTCCAGCGCCGGCCACACCACGAACGAAAAGGCGTCATAGGTGAAAAAGGCGTCGATGTCCGTCCGGTCGATGCCGGCGGCGGCGTACAGGCCATCCTCCCGGGGGCCGGGTTGCCATTGGCCGTCCTCTTGCTGGGCCACACCCAGGCCGGGCCAGGCCCAGATGAACTCCTTGCGGCTCACCGGCAGCGGCAACATGGCGGCCAGCTCGACGGGGGTTTGGGCCATGTCCTTGGCCCGCTCGACCGAGGTCACCAGTACACAGGTGGCCCCGTCGTTCACCAAGCAGTAGTCGAACAACCGCAGCGGCTCGCAGACATAGCGTGATTCCTGGTGTTCGGCCACGGAGAGCGGGGTTTGCATGATGGCCGCCGGGTTGAGGTTGGCCCCCTTGCGAAACGCCACCGGGACTGCCGCCAGCTGCTCGGAGGTGGCGCCGAAACGGGCGAAATAACGTTGCGCGGCCAATGCCGCGCCGGCGCCGGGTGAGGTCATGCCCACCACGGGGTCTTCGCCGTGACCACCGCCGGCCTCCCGGGCACCCTCGGCATCACGGTCCCCGCCCACCGCTGAACCCCGTCCCCGGCGTTGGCGGCCCGGTCGGCTGACACCCGAGAAGGACACCGCCGCCATGCAGGCCACCACGTCCGCCATGCCCGATGCCACTGCCATGGCCGCCTGTTGGATGCAGGTGGCGGTGAAGCGGCCGTGGCCCCAGGTCTGGGAGTAGAAGCGGAGGTCCAGACCGAGGGCGAAGGCCAGCGTGTCAGCGTCGGCACCGCCGGGGGTGCCGAAGCTGACCACCATCCCGTCGAGATCAGCGGGGGTCAGCCCGGCGTCGTGCAGGGCACCCTCGAGGGCGTCGGCGGCCAGGTCGATGTTGGAGCGACCCATCCGCCGGCCGTAGGTGGACTGGCCGACGCCGCAGATGGCGGTGCGCCCCCCCAGCGTTGCTGCCCCAAACCCCGTTGGCGCCGATGTCATGGCGGCGGACGTTACCGCGTCGTGGTGTGAGCCGGGTCCGTCACGCCCTTGCGACGTCGGCGCGCGGGGGCTCGGCAGGCTCGGTGGGATCGGGCCGGGTGCGTGACCACGCCACCATGGCCAGCAATGCCAGGGCGCAGGTGCCGGCCAACGCCGACCAGCATCGGGGGAAGGAATCGGTGCGGTCAACGGCAGCGCCGAACAACGGTGGCGCCACGCCCAGGCCGCCCAGAAATCCCACCATGACCCGACCCGAGGACCGGCCGGCTTGGGAGAGCGGGACCGAGGCCATCGCTCCCAACATGGCCACGCTGTTCCACGAGCCCACGGTGACCGCCACCCCAACCGTGGCCAGCCACAACGCCCATACCCCAAGGTATGTCGACGCCGCGGTTAGGCCCACCGAGGCCGTGGCCCCCAGCGCCAACCAGGCCAGCGGCGGGCCATAGTGGGTGGCACCCTGAACCAGGCGGGACAGCACGATCCGCGACGTCACGGCCGCCGCTCCGGTGAGCCCCACCAGGACACCGGCGCCGCTGCGACTGAATCCCAGGTCCTGCTCGGCGAACAGCGCCGTGAATGCCCCCGTCGCCCCTGCGGCCGCGCCCATCAGAAACGCATAGCCCGTCAGCCACCACACCGCTGAGGGCAAGGCCGGGCTACTCCGGTCCCCGTTGTTCCCGTTGGGCGGTCTCGGCGCGCTGGCGTCGCTGCTCTCTCGGGCATCGTTCGGGAGCACCAACAGGGTGGCCCCGGCGCCGGCCAGAGCCAGGATCACCATGGCGCCATAGGTTTGACCGAGTCCCCAGGCGACGACCGCCCCCGGCAAGACCAGCCCGGCCAGAAACCGGCCGAGTTGCACCCCGGATTGCTTCACCCCGGTCACGACCCCGCGTTCGGAGGCCGGCACCCCGGTGGCGATCAGCCGGTTGGTCGCCTGGTTCCCCGTACCATTTGGTATGCCCGAGACGGTGGCGGCCAACAGCAACATGGCATAGGTATCGGCCCCGGCGTACAACGCGAAGGTCGCGGCTCCGCCCAGGAACGTGGCTACCACCATCCGTCGACCGCCGATGCGATCGGCCAAACGTCCGGTCAGTGGGGACACCGCGGCACCGACCAGCGCGTAGAGCGCCGACAGCCGCCCGATGTCGGCCCGGGTCAGATCGAACCGCTCGATCAGCGTCGACGCCAAGATGCCCACCGCGGGGCCGGCGACGGTGCCGAAGACCATGGTGGTGCAGGTCCAACCGGCCAGGCGCACCTTGCCCGAGCGGCGCTGCCCCAACCGGAGCGCCGGCCCTGACCCGGGAGCGGTCACCGGCGGCGGTCCGAAGCGCGGGAAGGGCCGACGGTCATCGGGCCGACAGTAGGCGCGGGCTCCTAAGGTTCCTCAGCGTGTGGGGCCCGCTGGTGGGTCCGCGTGTGGGCAACAGGGGGATGGCGATGGTGGACCAGGATCAATCGCAGTTGGGTGGGCGCTCAGGCGGACGCTTGGCGGGCAAGGTGGCCATCATCACCGGGGCCGGCCAGACCGCGGGGGAGACCATCGGCAACGGCCGGGCCACAGCGCTGCTCTTTGCCCGGGAAGGGGCGCAGTTGTTGTTGGTGGACCGGCGCGGGGATTCGGCCAATGACACGGCCGAGCTGGTGCGGGCCGAGGGCGGCGTCGCCGAGGTGGCCGAGGCCGACATCACCTCTGAGACTGCCTGTCAGGCCTTCGTGGCCGCCGCCGTGGAGCGTTTCGGCCGGGTGGACATCCTGCACAACAACGTGGGCATCGGCTTCGGCGATGGCGGGCCCACCACGCTGACGGAGGCCAACTGGCACCGGATCATGGACGTGAACCTCACCGGCCCGTGGCTGGCGGCCAAGCACGCTCTGCCCATCATGCGGGCCCAGGAGGCAGGGGTGATCACCAACATCTCGTCGGTGGCCGCCATCGCGTCCACGCCGATGCTGGCCTACAAGGTGTCAAAGGCCGGGCTCAATGCCCTGACCCAGGCCCTGGCCGGATCCAGCGCCCGTTTCGGGGTTCGGGTCAACGCCATCATGCCCGGGCTGATGGACACCCCGATGGCCATCGAGGGGTACTCCCAGAGCCGGGGTGTGGCCCGTGAGCAGGTCCGCGCCGACCGGGCCCGGCAGGTTCCGTTGCGTCGCCAGCAGGGCAGCGGCTGGGACACCGCCTACGCTTCGCTGTTCCTGGCCAGTGACGAAGCGGCCTACATCACCGGCGTGTTGCTACCGGTCGACGGCGGTCTGCACATCCAAGTGGGTTGAGCCTGCTGCCCCGCCAACCGCGCCACAGACGCTCGGGGCGGGGTGGTCCGGTGCTCCGGTAGTCTCCGCGCCATGCACATCGGCCTGTTTCTCGGAGCCTTCACCCCGCCTGTCACCCCCGCGCTGCTGGCCGCCGCGGCCAAGGGTGCAGAGGCCCGGGGATTCCATTCGGTGTGGGTCGGCGAGCATGTGGTGCTGTTCGACCGGTACGCCAAGGAGTACCCCTACGCCGAGTCCGGCGAGTTCCCGCTCAAGGGCGAAGGGGGCATGACCGAACCGTTCACCACTCTGGCCTGGCTCGCTGGTCAGACCAGTACCATACGGTTAGGTACGGGCGTGATCCTGGTGCCGCAGCGCAACCCGCTCTACACCGCCAAAGAGGTGGCCAACGTGGACTGGCTGTCGGGCGGCCGGTTTGATTTCGGCATCGGCGTGGGTTGGCAGCGGGAGGAGTTCGAGGCGTTGCAGGTGCCGTGGGAGCGACGCGGCGCCCGCAACGATGAGTACATCGAGCTGATGCGCCGGCTCTGGATGGACGCCGAATCCTCCCATCACGGGGAGTTCTGGCATCTGGAGCCTTCCCGGGCCTTCCCCAAGCCGGTGCAGCAACCCCATCCGCCCATCCACATCGGCGGCGAAAGCGATGTGGCGCTGCGCCGGGTGGCCCGGCTGGGGGCGGACTGGTTGCCGTTCAACGTGACCCCGGAGCAACTGGTGGAGCGCCGCGCCGCCCTGGCGCAGTTGCTCGAGCCGTTGGGTCGACCCATCACCGACGTGCACGTCACCGTGAGCCCCACCGGTGACGCCGCCCGGCCGGAGTTGGCCGGGGCCTTTGCCGAGGCCGGTGCCGATCAGTTGCTGGTGCACATGCGTCGCAAGTGGACCGTCGACAACGTCGAGGAGGGGCTGGATCAGTTGGCCGCGTCCTACGGGCTGAGCTCGTGACCGACGGCGGGCGTCCCCTGCCCTCCGGTTGTCCCCACTTTGACCATCATCACCGGTATGTCGACGATGATACTGAACGGTATGGTGACTATCGGGCGCTGCAGTCCCAGCGAGTGGCGCGTTCGGAGGCCTACGGCGGTTTCTGGATCCTCACCCGGCACGAGGACGTGGTGGCTGCGGAGGCTGACTGGGAGACGTTCTCCTCCGCTGATGGGGTGGTGGCCCCCGTCGAGGATCACCGGCGCTTCAATCAGGTGGCGTTGGAACAGGACCCGCCCCAGCACGGCGCCTATCGCCGGTTGTACCTGGATCTGCTGAGCCGCACCCGAGTGGGGGAGGCTCTGCCATTCATCACCGAGGTGACCCGCCGCCGGGTCGATGCTCTGGCCGCCGCCGGTGGGGGCGATTTCGTGGCTTCGGTGGCGGTGCCGGTACCGGTGGAGGTAGTGGCCCATCTGCTGGGCCTCGACGACGTGGCGGTGGCCGCGCTGCGCAGCCTCAGCGAAGATGCGTGGGCCGCGCTGAGCCGTCCGCGGCGAACCGATGCCGCTGCTGCTGATGCCGGCACCGCTTCAGATGACGCTGCAGCCGGGGTGGCGCCACCGACGTTGAGCCGGTTGCTACGAGCCGAAGCGGACCGCCGCCGTGAGCACCCACGTGATGACTTCCTCACCGGTTTGCTCGACGCCCGCATTGACGGCGAACCGATCAGCGAGATCGGTCTGGCGTCGTTCCTAGTGGGTGCGGTGATCGCCGGCCATGACACCACCCTGGCGGCGGCGTCGAACCTGGCGTACCAGCTGGCGCTTGATCCTGGGCTGCAGCAGCGGTTGCGAGCGCATCCGGAGCTGCACGGTCGGGCCATCGAGGAGAGCCTGCGTCAGCGCAGCCCGGTGCAGAACTTCTTCCGAACCGTTCGCCGTACCGTGACCATCGGCGAGGTGACCATGGCTCCTGGGGACAAGGTGATGGTGCTCTTCGGAGCCGCCAACCGAGATCCCGACCGGTATGCGCATCCTGAAGAGTTCGACCTCGACCGTTTCGACAGTGATCGCGACGCCCGCGGTCACTTGGCCTACGGGTACGGCGTGCACCGCTGCGCCGGGGCCCATCTGGCCGAGGTGGAGCTGCGGGTGTTGCTCGATGCGTTGTTGGGCTGCGAGCTGTCCCTCAACGGGGAGATCCGCTTCAAACCCACCGCCCACGGCGCCTTCCTTGCCATCGAGGCCCTGCCGCTCAGGATGTTCGCCAGGTCCTGACCGCCCCTGACCTCAGCGTGAGGGCGACCAGCCGTAGATGCGTTCCAGCGCCCCGCCCATCAGCATGGCCTTGTCGCCATCGGAAAGGCGCTCGGTGTTGCGGAAGGAGTCAGTGGCCTCGGCATAGCTACAGAGTGCGGTGGCCCGGGTCCAGTCCGTTCCCCACAGACAACGCTCCAGACCGAAGGCGTCGAAGATCCGGGCCAGCGGCTCCCACAGATCGTCGAAGGGGTAGCCGGTACGGGACAGGGTGCAGGCTCCAGTGATCTTGACCGCCACGTTGGGATGGCGGGCCAACGCCAGCAGGGCCGGCAGATCGTCCCAACCATTCGCCGGGGCCGGCGGTTCGAACGGTTGGCGCAAACCGACGTGATCGATGACCAACTGCGTGTCACGGTGGCGGCCGGCGCAGTCCTCGATCAACGGCAACTTGCCCCAACACAACACGTTCAACGGCAAACCGTGTCGGGCGGCGGCCTCCATGGTCACCTCCACCCCGGGGTGCTCGGCGTCACCTGGGGCCCGGTCCCACAACATGAGCCGCACGCCGACCGCGCCGGGGGTGGCCTTCCATGCTGTTATCGCGGCGTCAATGTCCGCACCGCGGGGGTCGATGGGCGTGATCAAACCAAACCGGCCGGGATGGCGCTGATGCACCTCCACCGCGTAGCTGGGATCGAAGCGGTACATGGTCCACGGTGACACCAGCAGCGCGCCGTCCACCCCCACCGCGTCCATGGCCGTCACCATGTCATCACCGGTGACCTGGTCCGGTCCGTGAAGGGTGGCGGCCCAGGGTCGGCCGGGATGGTCCCGCTCGTAGGCGTGCACCTGCGCATCGATGATCATGGGCTGCAGACTGGCACAACACAACGCACGCATGGCGGGAACCCTGTCGGGCACGGGGTTGGCGGTAGATTGGGTGCGTGAAAACGGTGGTGGTAGGGCCTCGGCCACGGGAGGTCGAGGAGCTGATCGAGCATCGCCAACGTCACGGTCTGGACCTGTTCGATGAGGTTTGGGAGGGAACGCTGCACATGGTGCCCGCACCGCATGCATCACACGGCATGGTGGCGGACGAGTTGGCGGCGGTCTTGCGGGTACCGGCGCGTCACGCTGGTCTCCGAGGCACCGGCCCGTTCAACCTCGGCGGGTCCGACAACTATCGGGTCCCTGACGGTGGTTGCCACCGTGCCACTCCTGCTTCGGTCTGGGTACCCACCGCGGTGCTGGTGTTCGAGGTTCTGTCGTCCTCGGACGAGACCTTGGCCAAGTTCGATTTCTATTTCGAGCATGGCGTCGAAGAAGTCGTTGTGGCCGACCCCGCCGACCGTTCCGTGCGGTGGTTCATCCGGGGTGGGGAGGGGTTCGAGGCGGCTGAGCGCAGCCCGTTGCTTGGCCTCACCGCCAGCGAGGTCGCGGCAGCCATCGACTGGCCCTAACGAACCCGCGCCCACCGCGATCGCGCAAGACTGCGGTCGACAACACGTCGTCCAGCGCAGGGGAGTGCACCATGGTAGATCGCATCGGATGGGTCGGGTTGGGTGGGATGGGCCGACCGATGGCCGCCAACGTGGCCCGGGCCGGGTTCGACCTCACGGTGTGCGACCTGCGCCCCGAACCGGTGGCAGAACTGGTGGGCCTGGGCGCCGCCGCCGCTGCCAGCGCTGTTGACATCGCCGCGGTGTCCGACGTGCTGTTCGTGTCACTGCCGAACAAGTACGTGAGCGAGGCCGTGGCCACCGAGGTGTTCGCCGCCGAACGCAAGCCCCAGCTGTACATCGAGCTGTCCACCCTGGCGCCGTCGTTGATGCAGTCCCTGGCCGACCGGGCTGCGGCTGCCGGTGTGGCCTTCTGCGACGCGCCGGTGTCCGGCAGCGTGAAGGCCCGCCGGGACGGGACGTTGGCGGTGATGGTGGGCGGGGCCGAGGCGGACTTCGAACGGGCTCGTCCGGTGCTGGCCAGCTTCGGGTCCAACGTGTTCCACCTGGGCGCGGTCGGTGCCGGCAGCGTGGCCAAGATCGCCAACAACCTGATGGGTCTGACCTCGTTGGTGACCGCCATGGAGGGCATGCTGCTGGGTCAACGGGCAGGCCTGGAGATTGAGCGGTTGCGGGATGTGGTCATGACCGCCAGCGGCGCCAGCCCCCAGGTGCTCGGCGTGGCCCATCAGCACCGTACCCGTCGGTATCGGGAGGTGGACACCCCGCAGGCCGCCCTGCGTTTGGCGGTGAAGGACCTGGAGTTGGCGGTGCAGTTGGCCGCCGAGGTGGGGCTGCCGGTACGCACCGCGGAGGCTGCGCTCCAAACCTGGCGCGAAGCTGAAGCGGCGGGCCTGGGCGAAGCGGAGATCTTCGCCCTGCTCGACCATCTGGAGACCAGCTCCACGCTCTGAGCCGGCCGGGCGTGCCGATCGACCCTGGGGGATCAGCCCACCGGGTTATCGGGCAGCTCGCGTTCGAACAGCACCCCGGAGGCCAGTAGCGCGGCCACCTCGTCGCTGCTGCGGCCCAGCCGTTGCTGCAGGATCTGCTGATTGTGTTCACCGAGCGAGGCGCACATCAGCTCCGGCAGCTGCCGTTGGGCGGAGAACTTGAACGGGAAGCCGGGGATGGGGATGGGCCCGGTCAGCGGATCCTCCACCCAGCGGACCATGTCCCGGCTCTTGAAGTACGGATGATCCAACGCCTGCAGCGGTGACAGCACCGGACCGGCCGGTACGTGATGGCGCTCCAGCTCATCGAGCACGTCCTGATCGCGCTCGAAGGTGGCCATCCACCCCTCAACGATCTCCACCAAGTCCCAGCGGTGCTCGGCGCGCTGGGCCATGGTCTGATAGCGGGGGTCCTCCAACAGGTCGGGCCGTCCCAGGCAGCGACAGACGTTGGCCCACTGCAAATCCAGCGCCAACACCACGATGTAGCCCTGTGGTGCCTTGAAGGAGCCGGCGGGAAACACCGCGGTGTGATGGGCGCCGTACCGCTTGGGTTCGAACTCGCCGTTGGTCAGATGATGGGCCATCAACTGGCCCTCATGAAAGTGGAACAGGGCGTCGGTCATGGAAATATCCAGGTGTTGGCCCATCCCGGTGCGTTCCCGGTGGTAGAGCGCATACCCCAACGAGGCGAACCCGTGCACCGCGCCGTTGGTGTCACCCAACGCCGAGCACACGAAACGGGGCGGCCCGTCAGGATCTCCGGTCATGTGCATGATGCCCGACACCGCCTGCGCGATGTAGTCATAACCCGGCTTGCCGGCCCAGGCCGAATCCCGCCCGAAGCAGGAAACCGACAGATAGATGATGTCAGGGTTCACCGCCCGGATCGCTTCATAATCCAGACCGCGCCGGGCCATGATGTCTCCCGAGGAGAAGTTCTCGGCCACGATGTCCACCTGGGCCGCCAGTTCCAGCAGCAACGCCTGTCCTTCGGGGTGGTTCCAGTCCACGCACAGGCTCTTCTTGCCGCGGTTGTGCTGGACGAAAAAGCCACTGCGGCCGTTGGCGGCAAAGGGCAGCAACCGGCCGGCGTCACCGACCTCGGGGATCTCCACCTTGATGATGTCCGCCCCCAGCTCGGCCATCATGCGGGTCACCCCGGCCCCCGCCAGGTACTGGGTGAAGTCCAGCACCGTGCAGCCCTCGAGGATCATCGGGCCCTGCGCTTGCGAGGTCATGACGTCTCCCTAGTGTCGCCGGTCACTCGGCACGGCAGCGTAGGGCGTGGAACAAGCCGCTGCTCGACGGACTGCCCGCTCGACGGATTGCCTGGTGGGTGGCCGCGCTCCCACCTCGCCCTACCATCGGCCGGATGCAGCCCGAGCCGAACCAACCTGGCGGTGAGGACGTGCCGAGCGGGTCCGCGCCGGCTGGGCCGAGACCACCGGTCCCGCCCGCGTCTGCAGCCGCGTCCGAGCCCGGCTCCCTGTCAGGGTCTTCGACCAACCTGGCGCCGTGGTTGGCCATCACGCTGGTCGTTGCAAGCGCCGCCGCCGTGCTGGTGTTGGAGATCCTGGCCGGTCGGTTGCTGGCGCCCTACGTCGGGGTCAGCCTGGAGACCTACACCGGCATCATCGGCACCGTACTAGCCGGTATTGCGCTGGGGGCGGCTTGGGGTGGACGGCTGGCGGACCGCTATGACCCGGGGCCGCTGCTGGCACTGCTGTTCATCGGCGGTGGCGCCGCGGCGTTGGCCATCCTGCCCACCGTGCGGATCGCCGGCTCGGCATGGACCTCCCAGGACAGCGGCGCCATCTTGTTGCTCAGCGCCATCGGGTTCCTCCCCACCGCCCTGGTGCTGAGCGCGGTGTCCCCGGTGGTGGTCAAAGCGCAACTACGCGATCTCTCCGTCACCGGGGCCACCGTGGGCAGACTGTCGGCCTGCGGCACTGGCGGCGCCATCCTGGGAACGTTTCTCACCGGTTTCGTGCTGGTGCGGTGGGCCGCCACTACCACGCTGGTCATCGCCATGGGCGTGATCCTGATCGCGGTGGGCTTGGCGCTGTGGATGGTGCGGGGTCGCCCGTGGAGCTCGGGGGCGGCGGCGTTGGGGGCGCTGGCGGTGCTGGGTCTCACCGCCACCGATCTGGTGCAGGGACCCTGTCAGGCCTACACCCGTTACTACTGCGTGGCGGTGCGTGAAGACCCCGGTTCGCCCAGCGGCCGGCTGCTGTGGTTGGACGATCTGCGCCACAGCTACGTTGACCTGGAGGACCCGACCCACCTCGAGTTCTGGTACATCCGCCGAATCGTGGACACGTTCAAGCTGGTGGCCCCGGACGGTCCGATCGATGTGGTCTACCTCGGTGGCGGTGGATTCACCCTGCCCCGATACGTGCGGGCCACCCGCCCCGGCAGCCGCCAGACCGTGCTGGAGATCGACCCCGACCTGGCGGCGTTGGTGGAACGGGAGTTGGCCTTCGAACCCGGTCCCGACGTGGTGGTGCGGCTGGGCGACGGCCGGCGATCACTGAGGATCACACCGACGGACAGCGCCGATGTGATCGTGGGCGATGCCTTCGGGAGCCGGGCCGTCCCGTGGCATCTGGCCACCCGGGAGTTCTTAGGTGATGTGCGCCGGGTGTTACGGCCCGGTGGTGTGTACACCGCCAATGTCATCGACAACCCTGATCTGGATTTCCTGCGAGCGGAAGCCGCCACGGTGGGCTCGGTGTTCGCGGCATGTGACGGTGGTGTTGGGGCCGGGGGCGGTGGCGGGGGTCATCGGCAACTCGATCATCGTCGGATCCGATCAACCCATCGACGGTGCCCTGCTGGACCGCCTCAAAGACCAGGCGGGCGATTCCGGTCGGAGGGTGTTGGAGGTGGACCAGTTTTTGGCCGACTCGACCGTTCTGACTGATGACTTTGCTCCCGTCGATCAGCTCATCGCCACTTGATGGATGTGACGAGGGATTGACCGCGGCGAGGTGCGCCAGCCAGTCCAGGAGCCCCCGGTAGCATCGGCCCAGTGACCGGAGCCGAGAACACCACCGGCGAAATCAGAGCGACCCCGACCGAGACCTGCAACTCCCGCTCCGAGCTGCGTTGCGGGGATACCACGTTGGTGTGGGGGGTGCGGACCTACGTGATGGGCATCGTCAACATCACCCCCGATTCGTTCTCTGACGGCGGTCGGTTCCTTGACCCGGTGGCCGCCTACGACCAGGCCTGCCGGTTGATCGAAGACGGCGCTGACATCATCGACCTCGGGGCCGAATCCACCCGGCCCGGCTCCATACCAGTCGGTACCGATGAGGAGTTGGCCCGGTTGGTGCCGGTGCTGGACCGGCTGTCAGAAGCAGGGGTGCGGGCCATCTCGGTGGACACCGCCAAGGCCGAGGTGGCCCGAGCCGCGTTGGACGCCGGGGTTGCGTGGATCAACGATGTCAGCGGCCTGGCCGATCCTGAACTGGCCGCCGCCGTGGTCGCTGGCGGCGCCGACGCCCTGGTGATCATGCACCACCGGCCGATGCGGGCGGACCGGGCCGAGGACGACGTGGCTTACGATGACCTGCTCGACGACGTGCGTTCGGAACTGTCCCGTCTGGCCCGCCTGGCGGTGGTGGCCGGTATGGCGCCCGGCGCGGTGGTGGTGGATCCCGGGATCGGCTTCGGCAAGACCGCGGTCGGCAACCTGGCGCTGCTGGAGCGGGCCGGCGAGCTGCGGTCCCTGGGACACCCGGTGCTGGTGGGGCCGTCCCGCAAGCGGTTCCTGTCGGTGCTGAGTGGAGCCACCACGCTGGCCGAACGTGATCAGGCCACTGTCGGAGCCTGCTGCCTGGCGGCCCGCGCCGGCGCCGACCTGGTTCGGGTGCACGACGTGGCCGGGGTGCGCCGCGCCCTGGCAGTCATCGACGCGGCCCGCCACCAGTCGCCGGCCCCGCCCTCACTTCGGTAGAGCGTCGGACCGATCAGCGGTCTTGGTTGGCGTTGTCGATGAGCAGCGCGGCTTTGTCGATGGCCCAGAGCTTGCAATGGGTGGTGTAGACGAGAAAGACCAGCACGGCCAGGTTGAGCGCCAGGACCAGTGGTAGGCCCCACCAGAAAACGCTCGGCCCGGCGAAGAAAACAAACGTGTTGAGGGCGATGTAGCCGATGCGCACCTCGGTGGGCCCGACACCGTAGAAGGCGATCTGGAACTGATTGGTGGCGGCGAACGCCAGGAACGACAGCGCCATCATCGAACAGGTCACCAGCAACAACAACTGCAGCAATAGGCCGGCCCCGCCCGGTGCGATGAACGAGTACCCGATCACCACGCTGCCGGCGAACACCGTGTCGAGGAAGTGATCCATGAAGAACCCCCACTTCACCAGTCCTTCGCCTCGGGTCCTGCCCAAGGTGCCGTCGAAGGAATCGGTGAACCACTGCGCCACCACCATCAGCGACATGGCCCAAAGCCATACCGGACGGTCTCCCGCCAGCCAACCGAACAGTATGGTGCCCGCTGACCACGGCACCGTCAGCAGGGTCAGCTGCCACGAACGGATCCAACGAGGCAAGCGCCGAACCCAGTGATCGATGAAGCGACGTTCCATCGGACCGAGGATGGACTGGCCGTGCTTGCGGTCCCCGGCGAAGGCGCCGACGGACGCCGTGGATTGCGACATGCCATCCAGTATCGCCCGCTCAGGGACGATCCATGCAGTGTGGGCGGCGGTCAGTGGACTCGAACTAGGTTCAGCAGCCGGTTCAGGTTCCGAGCAGGGAGACAGGACACATGGGTCAGCTGGACGGCAAGGTTGCCCTCATAACCGGTGGTGCCAGCGGCATCGGCGCCGCCACGGTGCGGCTGTTCGTGGCCGAGGGTGCCAAGGTCATGATCGCGGACCTCCAAGAGGACGTTGCGGGGCAGCTGGCGGAGGAGTTGGGTGACGGCGTCGACCACCGCCGGGTCAACGTGGCCAAGGAGGAGGACATCGAAGGGGTCATCGTGGACACCGTGACCAAGTGGGGCCGTCTCGATGTGCTGTACAACAACGCCGGTTTCGGCGGGGCCATGGGGCCGTTGAAAGACACCCCGACCGACGAGTACGACCTGACCATGGACGTGCTGCTCAAGAGCGTGTTCCTGGGCATGAAGCACGCCTCGCCGATCATGATGGAGCAACGATCCGGGTCAATCATCTCCACCGCCTCGGTCTGCGGGCTCGACGCTGGGATCGGGCCCCACATCTACACCGTGGCCAAGGCCGGGGTGGTCATGCTGACCCGTTCGGCGGCGTTGGAGCTGGCCGAGTACGACGTGCGGGTCAACGCCATTTGCCCCGGGTTCATCGCCACCCCGCTGGCCGCCGGCGCGCCATTGGGACGTGACGTGGCCCGCTCCGGTCACCGGGTGGACAAGCTGCGGGGCTTCAACACCGGCGCTCAACCCATCGCCCGCTCGGGAGAGGCCGCTGACGTGGCCAACGTGGCGCTGTTCCTGGCCAGTGACGCCTCGGCCTGGATGACGGGCACCGCTCAGGTCATCGATGGCGGGTTGACGCTGGGCAAACCGTGGCGGGAGCTCAGCTCGTTCATCACCGACCACCGGCCGATCCGGCTGTACAAGCCGACCGACTGAGACGCCGACCAACTGACACTCACACGTCGGCGTGGTAGAGCGCGCCGATCTCCTCCAGGCGGGCGGCGTCGGTGGCGGTCAGGCCCAGCACGTCCTGCAACACCGCGGCGTTGTGCTCGCCCAAGAGCGGGGCCAACAGATCGGGTAGGTCGGGCTGGGCGGAGAAGTTGAACGGGTAGCCCGGAATCAACACGTCGCCCACGATGGGGTCGGGCACCCGTCGCACCATCTTGCGAGCGATGTAATGGGGATGGCTGATGGCGTCGACGGGGTCCAGGCAGGGGGCGATGGGGATGCGATGGGCCAGACAGGCGGCCAGCGCGGCGTCGTTGTCGGGAAAGGACAACAACCACGCCTGGATCTGCGGGACCAGCTCGTCCTGGTTGAGGGCCCGGGAGTCGGCGGGGTTGAAACGTGGATCCTCGCCCAGATCAGGCCGCCCCATGGCCTTGACCAGGTACGGCCACTGGCGATCCAGGCACATCAGGATGCACCAACCGGTGGGCAGCTGGTAGATCCCGACCGGACAGACCAGCGGATGGTGCTGGCCCATGCGGTTGGGTCGATAGGTGCCTCCCGACAGGTCGTACTGAGCGATGACCTCGGACAGGTGGAACATCACGTCCACCATGGCGATGTCGATGTGTTGGCCTTCCCCGGTGCGTTCCCGATGCAGCAGCGCATAGCCCAGGGCGGCAAAGCCGTGCACCGCGGCCGAGCTATCCGAGATGGCGAAACCCACCGCTGAGGGCGGGCGGCTGGGGTCCCCGGTCATGTGCATCATCCCCGAGAAGGCCTGGGCGATGCCGTCGAAGCCCGGCCGGTCCGCCCACGGTCCGGTGCGCCCGAACGCTGAGACGGACACCATGATGATCTCCGGGTTGAGCTCCCGCAGCGACGAATAGTCCAGGCCACGCTTCTCCATGACGCCGTGGCCGAAGTTCTCCACCACCACATCGCAGTGCGGCACCAGGTCCTTGATGAGCTGCAACCCCTCCGGCGTGTCCCAGTCCACACAGAGGCTGCGTTTGCCCCGGTTCATCTGCACGAAGAAGCTGGATCGGCCGTCCTTCACGTAGGGCAGCACCCGGCCGGGGTCGCCCATGGGGGCCAGCTCCACCTTGATGATGTCGGGGCCCAGTTCGGCCAGCATTCGGGTGACCCCGGCCCCGGCCAGGTACTGGGACAGGTCCAGAACCCGGTAACCCGCCAACATCGCCTTGGTGACCATGGTGATTCCCCCGAGCTGCCAGCCCGATCCGTTGACCGGTGGGGGTGTCGCGCCGCTTGACCGGCTCAACGACCCGGCTGACAGCGTGGCACGCCGGACCGATGCCGCGCCGCGCCGACGAGCAGGAACGCTTTCGGCCTGCAAGGCTTGCGGATCGATTCGACGTTGATTCGGCCCGACGAAGTCGCGCGGTCGAGGGGTCCCGAAGGAGAGCAGAGCCATGGGTGAGGGTGCCAACCGCATCGAGTACGAGGTACTGCGGGGTTGGGAGCAGCTGCCCGAGGGCTGGTCCTTCGTGGAGGTGGCGGGAGTGGCCACCGACTCCCAGGACCGGGTGTACTGCTTCAGCCGGGGCGAGCACCCCGTCATCGTGTTCGACCGTGACGGTCGATTCCTCAACGCCTGGGGCGAGGGCATCTTCACCAACGCCCACGGCATCTGCATCGGCCCCGACGACACCGTCTACTGCGCGGACAACATGGATCACACGGTGCGGATCTTCCGGCCCGACGGCACCCTGTTGCGCACGTTGGGTCAGGCCGGGGTGGCGTCGGACACCGGCTTCGTGGCCTGGACCAACCCGGTTGAGCGCGCCGCCGGCCCGTTCAACATGGTGACCAACGTGGCGCCCGGCCCCGACGGCCGCCTGTACGTGGCCGACGGATACGGCAACGCCCGGGTGCACGTGTTCGATGGCGACGGCGGGCACCTGTTCTCGTGGGGTGAACCCGGCACCGGGCCCGGGCAGTTCCGCCTACCGCACGGTATTGCCGTGGACCAGCGGGGCACGGTGTACGTGGCCGATCGGGAGAACTCCCGTATCCAACTCTTCGACAGGGAGGGTACATACCAATCGGAATGGACCCACGTGCTGCGCCCGGATGACGTCTACATCGACGCTGACGAGAACCTGTACGTAGCCGAGCTCGGCTTTCGGGCCGGACGCATGCCGCGCGGTATGATGGCAGAGCATCCGGCCGACGCCCCTCCCGGACACCGACCATACGCCCGGGTATCGGTGTTGACCCTCGACGGTGAGGTGCAGGCCCGCTTCGGGGGTGAGGAGCCCTGCGCTCCCGGCAGCTTCTTCGCCCCCCACGGCATCTGGGCCGATTCCCACGGCGATCTTTACGTCGGCGAGGTCGGCATGTCCGCCGGCGGCCGGGCCGGCCTGATCCCCATGGACTGTCACGCCCTGCAGAAGTTCGTGCGCTTGCGGGGTTGACCCGCGCCCGACGTTCGAACCGGGGCGTTTCGCTGAAATCTGCGTGCTGCGGTCCGCTAGCCGCCCACACCTTGGTGCCGCGGTCCCCTGACCAGCACCGTCGCGTGACGCAACCCAACTCGGTGTACACAACGCGCATGTCCTGCGGCATGGAGGCCGGTGCCGCCGGCGAAGACCCCTGCCGGGACCGGCGGGCGGGCGGTGAAACCCGCTTGAAGTTCGGCCACGTGATTCCGGCGTGTCCGGCGTGTCCGGCGTGTCCGGCGTGTCCGGCGTGTCCGGCGTGTCCGGCGTGTCCGGCGTGTCCGGCGTGTCCGGCGTGTCCGATATGGCCGTTTCGCCGGTTGACTGAGACGGTGACGCAGCTCGACGCGCCCGATCGAAACTGGACAGAGGTCGGCAACGCCGTGCTGGCGCGCCTCGACGGCGACCAGTCGGGGGAAGCGGGGCTGGAGGACGGCGCAGGGATGCGGGATCGGTTCCGCTGTTCGCTGGCTGCCACCCACCCCTTCTCGATCATCGCCGCCAATGCCGGTCTCGACCCCTTGGCGTCGGAGGTCCTGGCCGTGCTCTGCGTGGCGGAGATGGAACCGGCGCGGTCCCGTGTCACCCTCGGTGACGTGGGCCGATTGTGGCCCGACGAACCGGCCGCGCTGCTGGCGCTGGCGCCGGGATCCCCGTTGGTGGGTGCGGCGCTGGTTCGGGTCGCCAGCGAGGGACGGTGGGCTGGCAGGGCGGTGAGCGTGGCTCCCATCGTGTGCTGGGCCTTGGTGGGGGACCCCTCGCACGATCCCGACCTGCCCATTGACGCTGAGATCCTCGACGCGAGATCGGCCCACCTGCCAGCGGGGCATGACGGTTCCCTGGCCCGGGTGTCCGGGGATCCGGTGCGGAGACTGTTGGTGGTTGGCAAAGATCGGCAGCGCCGACGGGAAGCCGCCTTGACCGGGGCCAGCGGGGTGCGGTTCCTCAGCGCCTGCGCTCCCGCTGACGACGTCGGCTGGTCCGCTTTGGTGCGGGAGGCCACCCTGCGCGGCGCCGGTCTGATGGTGGACCTCGGCCGGCCGCTCGATGCCCTGGCCCGACGTTGGTTGCGGGGGGCCGAGCACCTGACCTGGGTGCTCTGCTCGCCGTTGGAGCAGCCGTTGGAGAGCCTGCCCGAGGGCGACTGGGTGGAGGTGTTCGCCGCTGACCCTCCGGTGGGCCCGGCGGAGTGCCACCGCCTGCTCGGTGCCAGCCACCCCGGGCTCTACGGCATCGGTGCCGATCAGCTGCGCCTGGTGGGGCGGGCGGCGCCGATGCTGGGCGGGGACGTGGCGGCCGCGCTTCGTCGACTGGCCAGCGGTGAGATCGACCGTCTGGCCCGCCGCATCCGCCCCCACCGTGGTTGGGACGATCTGGTGGTGCCGGCACAGCGTCGGGCTCTGCTGGGGGATATCGCCCTGCGCTACCGCCAGCGTGACACGGTGCTGGGCCAGCTGGGGACATCAGGGTCGCAAAGGCGCCGGGGTGGTGGGCCTGTTCCACGGGCCGTCGGGCACCGGCAAGACGCTCTCGGCGGAGATCGTGGCCCATGAGCTGGGTCTGGATCTGTTCGCCATCGACCTGGCGGCGGTGGTCTCGAAATACATCGGTGAGACCGAGAAGAACCTCGAGGCCATCTTCCAGGCGGCCGCGGCCGGTCGGGTGGTGCTGCTGTTCGATGAGGCCGACGCCATCTTCGGGGAACGCTCCAAAACCAACGACGCCCATGATCGCTACGCCAACTTGGAGATTTCCTATTTGTTGCAACGCATCGAGGCGTATGACGGTGTTGCCATTCTCACTACCAACCTCATGAACAACATCGACACCGCCTTCTTGCGCCGGGTCGACGTGGCGGTGGAGTTCACCCTGCCCGATGAGAACGAGCGGCGGGCGTTGTGGGCCGGGGGGTTCCCGCCCCTGGCGCCCATGGCCGACCTTGACCTCGACGTGTTGGCCCGGCAATTCCGCCTCCCCGGCGCCGCCATCCACAACGTCGCTCTGACCGCCGCGTTCCTGGCCGCCGAAGCCGGCACGCCGATCACCATGGCACTGGTGGTCGCCGCACTGGACCGGGAATACACCAAACTGGGCCGCTTGCGAACCCCAGAAGAGTTCGGCCCTCTGGCACCGCTGCTGCCCTGAATGGGACCGGGAAGGGACATCTGTCGCTGCTCAGGCGCGGGCGACGGCTCGTTGTTGCTGCAGGACGTGGGACGCTTCGTGTGCCAGGTGCTTCTCCTGCTCGGCGTCGACGTGGATGTTGCTGCCCTGCGCAAAGGCCGAGGCGTTGAGCTGCGCTGATTCGGCGGAGTTGTAATGAACACCGACGTCTTCCATGGAAGTCCCGCTGAGCGATTCGATGCCGGACTTGAGGTTGTCGGGCATGCCGGTCTGGTTCTTCTTGGCGGGGTCCGGGCCGCGGGCCACCTCGACGGCGCGCGCCGGGGCCTGGCCCTGCTGGACGACGTGGGTCAACTCGTGGGCGATGAGATGCTGACCCCCGGCGCTGGCAGGGTCGAACTGGCCGGGACCGAAGTGCACGTCACGACCGACGGCGAACGCCAACGCGCCCATGGCCGGGGCCAGGTCGCTATTGAGGTGCATGCGGACGTTGCCGAAATCGGCGCCGAAGCCGGCCTCCATTTGCTGGCGCAGCGGTCCCGGCATCGCTGATCCACCGGTGCTGTTGGCCACCCGGGCTTCGAGATCGCCCGGCAGCGCCCCGCCCTCCGGTCCGACGGCGGGGGCTTGGGGCGTTGCCGCCTCGGGGCCCTGGCGCGACACGGCCTTGTTCAGCGTCTTGGCTCCCATGGCATCCGCTTCACGTTCCAGCCCGCTGTCATCGTTGATCGCGACACCGCCACCCCGACTGACCACCTGGCGTTGCATCTGGAGTTCTTCCTCGGGGCCGACACGGCTGATTCGTTGAGCCTGAAGTTCCTCCTCGGGCCCCACGCCGCCACCCGATTGCCCTGGAGCAGTTCTTCTTCCTCGACCCGGGCGATGCGCTTGCCCTGGAGCAGTTCTTCTTCCTCGGTCCCGGCACGAGCCAGGCCCGGTGTGGTTGCCGCGGCCAACGTCGAGGTGAGGGACGGCGACTGCAGGGCCGAGACCACCTCGTCGGCCACGCGATCCGCTTCGAGCTCGGCGGGGTCGTTGACCGCGGTGACGCTCATGGCGGTCTGCACCCCTCCGGCAGGCACTGCTGCCCGGATGGCTCTGGTCGTGACACGGCTCATGGACAACCATCGGCATGACCAGCCGGTATGCCTGAGGGCCATCCGCGCGAAATCACCTGTTTTCGGTAAGGCTGGAGGTCGAATGCTGCACCATCTTGATGAGAGCCTCGAACTCTTTCTGCGGGATCGGGTGCCGCTGGGGGTGCGGGAGATCGACGTGGCCTTCGATGCTCCCGACCAGACCTGGGCGGGGACCATCAGTCGACCCACCGTGAACGTGTTCCTCTATGACCTGCAGCGCTCCGTGACCCGGGCGGTGGCTGGTCAGGAGGTGGTGGAGCAGCACGGCACCACGGCCCGGCGCATGGCCCCGACGTTCGTGGACTGCCGGTACCTGGTCACAACCTGGACCACTGATCCCCGTGATTCCCACCAACTGTTGGGCGCGCTGTTGCGGGCGGTCATCAGCCATCGTGAGATCCCGGCACCGTACCTGGGCGGACCGTTGGCGGAGGCACCTCAGGCGCCGCGGTTGGCGCTGGCGTCAGTCCCCCAGCGCGACCAACAGCACGCCCAGCTCTGGCCGGCATTGGAGGGTCAGTTGCACCCGGCGCTGGACCTGGTGGTGACCGTGGCCATCGAGCCCTCCGTGTCCCAGCCCATGGGTCCGCCGATCGAGGGCCTGGAGTTGGTCACCGGTGCCAGCTCGCGACGCATGGTCGCCGGTCGAACCGACCCGTCGGCCAGCGGGGCCCGGGTGAGCAGCCCCCGCGGCAGCGCGGTCGTCAACGGCGCCGGGTCGTTCCTGGTCGCCGGGCAGGAAGGGGACCGGCTGACGCTGCACACCGAACCGCAGCGCACGGCAACGGTACCGGCCGTCGGCGGCGTGGAACTGTGAGCCCCTCGCCCGGCCCGTCACACCAGGTTTCGCCCCGCCAGGCTTCAAAATGGTGGTGACCCGTGCCGGGGGGGTGCTGACCGAGCTGCTCACCCCGGAGATCACGGTCTATCCCGGCACCCCCGCGGAGTTGCGCTTCGAGTTGTTCAACCGGGGCAACGTGGTGGACGCCATCCACGTTGACCTACCCAGGGTCAGCCGAGCTTGGTTGCAGCTACCCCGGGCCCCGGTGGCGTTGTTCCCCGAGGCCAGCACCGAGGTGTCGGTCTTGCTGACGGTGCCTGCTTCTCACCCCGCCGGCCGCTACCGGCTGTTGGCGGAATTGCGTTCCACGGTCACCGCGGGCCCCGGCGGGAGCGACGGACCCGTGGCGCCTAACCTCCAAGCCGATGACATCGCGGCCGATGACACCGCGGTGGGCATTGCGGGCCTCGGGTTGGGCTCCGCGGCGGACATCGATCTGCGGGAGGATGGGGACCAGGTCACGGGATCCGACGGATCGGTGGTGGCCCATCATTACATCGACGTGATCGTGGCCGGCACCGTGCAGGCCGAGCTCACCTTGCGACCGCCGATGGTCACCGCCGGTCGACGGGCCCGCCTGCAAGCCGTCATCCACAACGGCGGCAACGGGCCACTTGATCTGTTCCTGCAGGCCAGCGATCCGGCCCGGGCACTGGACTACGTGATCGAACCGCACGTGGTCACCGTGCCGCCCGGCGAACGCCACAGCGTCACCGTGATCGCCATCGGTCGCCGTCCTTTGTTCGGGTCCCCCATCAGCCACGCGGTGACACTGAGCGCGGACGGTTCGGGCCAGCGGCTGGCGGCGGCGTCCACGGTGGTGCAAAAGCCGTGGGTGCCCAGGGGGCTGCTCACGGCGGCGTTGTTGGCGGTGATCGTGGCCATGTGGGCGGTGGTGTTCAAGTTCGCCATCGGTCGCATCACCGCCGCCCCGGAGCTGACCAAGCAGACCTCCCTGGCCTTTCACACCGGCCAGCTGGAACTGGACCGCACCAGCGTTGTGGGCTCGGTGTCCGGGCTGGTCACCACGGCCACGGACGGTGTGGGGATTGCCCGGGTGACGGTGGAGGTTTTCCGGGTGCCCGCCGCCCAGACCGGCGGGTTCAAGCCCGAGGAGGATGCGGCGGGTTCGGTGGCAACCGGCGATGACGGTGCCTTCGTCCTCGATGGGCTGCTGCCGGGCAGCTATCTGGTGCGCTTCAGCGCCGCCGGCTTCCAGACCCGGTGGTATGGCGGGGCCACCGGGCCGGCCGAGGGCGAGACCATCTCCGTTTCCCCCAGGACGGTCACCAAGGACGTCAGCATGGAGCTGGCCGGAATGGCGGCCGAGGTCGGCGGCCAACTGGCGGTGCCGCTGGTGGGGGGCCAGCCGGTGCCGCTCAAGCTCACGGTGCGGGCCCGGGTGGCTGACCTGTTGGGCCCCCCGCTGGCGGTGGTCGAGGTCGACCCCAGCGGCGGTTTCACCCTGCCGGATCTGCCCACCCCCGGCACGTACCAGATCACCGTGTCCGCGCCGGGGTTCAGCGACCTCATCATCGAAGAGACGCTGGGTGCGGGGGAGACGCTGACGTTGGACAACCTGCCATTGGTGGCCGCACCGGGGTCGCTGACCGGGCTCGTGACCAACGCCGCCGGTGCGCCGTTGGGCGGTGTGATCGTGACCGCTACGAGAGCCGACACCGTGTTGACCACCACGACCCCGACGGCGGGCCCCGTGGGTACGTACAAGCTGGGCGATCTGCACACCCCCGGTACCTACGTGTTGACCTTCGCCCTGACCGGGTTCTCCGCCCAGACCCTCTCCGTGGAGCTCACCCCGGGGGAAGCCCGCGTCGGGTTCGACGTGATCCTCGGGGAGGCCGTCGGCACGGTATCGGGCACGGTCACAGCGGCGACAGGTGCCGCGTTGGGTGGGGTGACGGTCACCGCCAGCAGCGGCGCCTTCGTGCTCTCGACCCAGAGTGCCACCGTCGGTGAGGTGGGCAGCTTCACTCTCACCGGCCTCCCCGCCAACGGGTCGTACGTTCTCACCTTCAGTGCTGACGGTTTCGGCACCGAAACCCGCCGGGTGCCTCTCGACGGCGTGGCCGCAGACGCGCTCCGATGTGGTGTTGGCCCCCACCGTGGGAACGGTCGGCGGGGTGGTCAAACGCAGCGGCGCGGCCGTGGGCGGGGCCAGCGTTACCATCAGCGACGGCGCCCTCACCCGCACCACGTCCTCTGCCACCGTTCCAGCGGGCGCCTATCGCCTGCCAAACCTCCCTCCAGGGGTGTACACCCTGACGTTCTCGGTGGCGGGACGAACCCCGTATACGGTGTTGGTGACCGTCAGCGCCGGGGCCGCCCTCACCGTTGACGCCGATCTGGTCAGCTGATGCGCGTCGAGCTGCAACCGGCGGAACTGTCCGCGGCTCCCTCCCACCCGGTCGTGGTGAGCATCGAGGTGCTCAACACCGCTCCGGTGATCGAGGCCTACGCCGTGCGCTTGTTGGGCCTGGACCCGGCGTGGGTCCGGCTGGAGTCCCACGAGGACCACGAGGACCACGGCGTTTCGTTGTTTCCCGGCGCCCGGGGCGTGGTCACCGCCATCATCACCTTGCCCGAAGGCTTTCCTGCCGGCACCCACCGGCTCACGGTGCAGGTCTACGCCGTCGCTGACGAGAGCGACTACCAGCTGACCCAGCTGTTGATGCACGTCGGTGCCACCGAACGCCTCGAGGTCCGATTGGAGCCGGCGGTGCTGACGGTCAGCCGGCGGGCCCGCTTCGGGGTGGTGATCTCCAACACCGGCAACGTGGAGACGGTGGCCCGTCCCGACCTGAGCGAGCAAGCGGAGGGCGTGGCGTTGCGTTTCGAGCCGCCCCTGGCGCTGGTGGCACCGGGGGAGCAGGCCACCCTGACGCTGTGGGCCCGGGGTCCACGGCCCTGGTTCGGCACCCCGGCGGTGCATCAAGTGGCGTTCGCGCTACGGGGTGCCGACGGGCGGTACCCGTTGAACGGCACCATGTTGCAACGCCCCCGCATCGGACGGGGACTGGTGGCACTTTTCGGTCTGCTGGTGGCCGTCACCACTTTCGGGCTGGTCTTGAGCTCGGGTTTCGGTGAGGTGGTGGATGCCTCCAAGGTCGACGACGAGGTGCTGGAGGCGGCCATGGACGACGGCGCCGAGGCGGCCACCATGGCCGCCAGACCGACGCTGTTGGCCGGTACGGTGTCCGTCGTCGCCCCGTGGACAGGTGCGGTGGCAGGGGCCACGGTGGAGTTGTTCGCGGTGGATGACCGTGCTGCGCCGCTCTACGCCGCCGCCTCCGCCGATGACGGCGCGTTCGGGTTGGCGTCGGTGGCGCCGGGGATCTACAAGTTGCGGGTCCTGGCCGCTGGATACCACGAGGTATGGTTTCCCGATGCGTTGACGTTCGACGCCGCGGCCGAGATCGAGGTGACGTTCGAACAGCAAACCCAGGGCCTTGATGTGGCGCTGTGGGGCCGTGCCGGTGGGGTCGTCGGCAAGCTCCTGGTCCCCCAGCCCGGCGGTGCCGAGGTGCGGCTGCTGGGGGCTCCCGCCCTGGCCCCCGCCGGTGACGCACCGTTGGCCCGATCGTTGCACCCGATGGGACAGACCGGGGCCGCGCCGGCTGCGGGCCAACCGGCGGCGCTGGCGGAGGTTGCGGTCACCGTGGCGTTGGCCGATGGGACGTTCCGATTCGAGAACGTGCCCTCACCGGCGGACTACCAACTTGAGATCCGCAAAGCGGGCTTCGCGACCGAGGTGCGACCGGTTCACCTTGACGCCGGCCAGATCCTCACCGGTTTGGAGATCCCGTTGCGACGTGGCAGCGGGGCCGTGGCCGGCACGGTCAGCGGGCCCGGCGGACCGTTGGGCGGGGTGACCGTCGGCCTGACCGACGGCACCCTCAGCTTTCACACCACCACGCTCACCGTGGGCGCGGTGGGCACCTTTCGCTTCGACGAGTTGGTCACACCCGGCGCCTACACGCTGCAGTTCACCCGGGCCGGTCTGCGCGGCGAGGTCCGCACGTTGGCCCTAGAACCGGGCCAGCAACTCACGGATCTGGTCATCAGCCTGACGCCGGGCACCATCGATGTGGCCGGTGCGGTGCGAGACGCCAACGGTGCCCCGCTTGGTGGTGTGTTGGTGCGGGCGGTGGCCGGTGAGCTCATCATCGAGGCCCGTAGCGCCAGTTCGGGCGCGGTCGGCGGGTTCGTGCTGGTCGGTCTGCCCGCCCCCGGCAGCTATACGATCACGTTCGGACGATCCGGGTATGTGGGCGCCAGTCGACACCTGGAGCTGGCCCCACCGCCGGATCCTGCCGCCCCCCAGCCGCCACCGGTCCCGCCGCTCGAGGTCGAGCTCAGCCCGGCCACCGCCAGGCTGCGGGGCACCATCAGCAGCGGCGGGGCCGGGGTGGGCGGCGTGCAGATCACACTGACCGACGGCACCCTCACCCGGACCATCACCAGTGCCGACAGCCCCGCCGGGGTCTACCGCCTCGATGGCGTACCCCCCGGTACGTACCAGGCAGTCATCGGCCGTTTGGACGGTGCTGAGCACACCGAGTCGGTGACGTTGGCCTCGGGGCAGGACCGAACCCTGGACGTGGCGCTGAGTGCCGGGATCACCATTGGCGGCGACGTCTCCTACGGCGACCTGGTGCCCGCGGTTGGGGCCGAGGTCCGCCTGTACCGGGCATCCGCCTACCCCGGCGTGCCGGTGCGGCGGGCCATCGTGAACACCGCGGGTCTGTACTCCTTCGCCGGCTTGCCGTCCCCTGAGACCTATGTGCTGGAGTTCGCCGTCGCTCCCGACGCGGTGGTGGCCGGCGCCGTCACCCGCGCCGCAACGTCCGGGCAATCCATCACCGTCGACTTCGGATTCGGGCCGCCACCGTGAAGCTAAGGTTCGGCGGCCATGATGCCGATGACAAGGCATAGCTGTCTCCTGCGAAGTCGGGTTCGGGTCGATCCGCGTCGATGCCACCAAGGCCGAGGTGCCGGTCACCGTGCGCAACACCGGTCGCGCCACGCTGGTGCTGCGCTTCACGTGGCTGGGGGTGCAAGCCGATCACGTCACCGGGTTGCAGTTGCTTGAGCTGGGCCCGGGCGAGACGAGGCAATTCGCCCACCTGGTGGCCCTGCCGGCGGGGATGCCGCCGAGCTGTCGGCAGTTGGCGCTGCAGGTGCAGGACCAGAACCTTGCCCGTCGGGTCTTCCCCTGCGCCATGGCGGTAGGAGCCGCGGATGATGTGCGGCTCTGGGTGCAGCGCTCGGAAGGCGGCAGCCAATCCCGATCCCGGTCGCGCTCCCGGTTCGCGTTGCACGTGGCCAACCGCAGCGACCGGGCGGTGCAGGTTGGCCTGGAGGCGCGCAGCGATGCACCGGTGGGTGTGGGGCTTCACCAACGGGAGGTGGCCGTGGCGGCCGGTGGCGAGGTGGTGGTCCCTGGCTGGGTGCGCACACCCCGCACCTCACGTACCGGGCGGTATCTGGTGGAGCTGCGGGCCGTGGGCGCGGGCGCGGTGGCCACCACCAGCTTTGGTTGTCAGGCTCCGCCGTTGTTCCCGGTGGCCGGCCGAAAGGTACTGACCCTGGCGGGCGTGGTGACGGTGTGGGCCGCTCTGCTGGCTGGTGGGCTGGCCCTGACCGGCAGGCTCGGGGCCAACAACGAACCGACCAACGGACCGCCCGAACAACTGGCGCGCGACCGAACCCTGAGCCCCGCTCAGAGCGTCAGCACCAGAATGAGCACGCTGACCACCACGACGCTGGCGCCGAGCACCGGCCAGAACCAGCGGGGCCAGCGCTGGGCCACGATCTGGGGCGGTTCGGCCTTCACCGGGGGGGCCAGCACCACCGGTTCGAGGATCAGCGGCTCGGGGTCGGGCAGCGGTGCCAGCACGGCCTCGCAACGCCAGCACGTCACCGCGGCCATGGGGTTCGGTTCAGCGCAGGACGGGCAGCTGTGGACCGACCGACCGCGGTGGCCAGCCACTCCTGGCAGGCGTCGCAGCGCGGCGTCCGACGTGCGGCCCGCGCCGGCCAGCAGTACGGTCGCCTGAGGGGCCCAGAACAACGGGTAGTCACAGGTCGCGCAGAACGAGTCGGCGTGGCGAGCCAGTTCGTCAGCCTGGGCGACGGTGCCGCATTCGGGACAGCTCAACGTGGCCACATCGGATCCTTCCGTTTGGTGGGCAACATGCGTTCAGGTATGGGACCCATGGGCTCGGGGGTGCTCGCCGCCAGCAACACCCGATCCACGTACAGGGCGAAGGCCACGTGAGCGGGCAACTCCCGTCGCACCAGTGCCTCGAGATCAGCGGGGCCCAGAGCGCCCAGGCGGCTGACCCGGATCACCACCGGGGACGGTCGGCGATGATCACCATCGTGGCCGGCAGCGGATGAGCGCCAGCCTGAGCCGGAATCGGAGCCGGAATCGGAGCCGGTGTTGTGGTCCCGGCCCTGCACTGACACCCGGCCGCTCTCGGTCACCACCACGGGGGCGCCGGTCACCAACTCCAACAACAGCGTCAGTCCCCGGGCGGTGCCGCGCCATCGGGCCAACTCCGGTCCGGCCGCCACCCAGCGTCGGGCCACCAGGTCGTCCAACTCGCCTTGTAGGGCTTCCTCGCCCAACCACTGGCCCAGGAAACGCACCATTGGCGTGGGAGCCACCGCCGGGTCGAGCAGATGGCCCAGATTGTCGACCTGATCCAGCACGCCATCGCCGATGGTCTGGAAGATGGACACGAACCGCCGCAGCAGATCGTCTTCGAACAGACCAAGCGGCAGCTGTCCGACCAGCCAGTCCTTCGGCCGCTGGGGCACCCGACGGTTGGCTGCGGTGCTTGCCAACGCCTGGGGACTGGCGCTCATCGAACCACGATCCTGTGGGCGGCGGACAAGAACAGCGAGTCGGGGGCCAAGCGCACCACATCGAGCGCGGCCCCGGTGCGGCGGCCGTTGCGGAGGTCGTACTCGAACAGCGCCACCTCCTCCACCCGCTCCACCCCGTCGATGGAGCCCAGCAACTGGGACACCGCGGCACCGTTGAGGTCCGTCTCGAAGGGCCAGCCCTCATGGTGGTTGCCGTCACCGAGGGGGCTGATCCAGGAGTACAGGAGATCGGTGGCTCGCAGACGGATGGCCTCCGCTGATCGACCCGGCACCGCCCGCAGCAGCGCCGCCACCGACACGCCCTGGTAGTACGGCGTACCGAGCAGCATGTCCGTGCCCAACACCCGCCGTTGGTCCAGATAGGCACAAAGCTCGTCCGTGAGGTCATCAGACAGCGCCAGATCATCGAGGCGAACCTGATCGGGGGTGCAGCTCACCTGGGGGACGAGGAGCAACCGCACCGGTTCCCCGGCCAACCTGGGGGCCAAGCAACGGGTGCGGGCCACGGAGGGGTGAGCGGACAACGCCAGACGCTCGTAGTCCGATGAGGTCACCGCACGCTCACCGGTGCGCACCGTTGCGGGGCCCCGGAGCTTGGCGTTGGCCAGCGTCTCGGCGTCGACCCCGCCCCGCGCCGGTTGACGGTTGGTGACCCGGCCGATGAAGGGCACTGCGGCCCGCAATCCCACCAAGGTGTTGGCGCCGACGTTGCCGACGCTGCCCCCGCCGTGGCGATAGGCGGCCACCTTGATCGTGGCCCCCGCCGGTGGGATCCCACCATGCTGACGGGTACGGCCATCGGGATAGCGAATGGCGGGACCGAAGCGGATCTCGCCGGTGGCGCCGTCCCACTGGACATGATGATCGTCGGGGCCGCTCTGGGCGAAGTCGGTGACCTCGCTCCATTCCGTTTCCACGCCACCGGAGCCGATGAGCACCACCTCGCCCCGCCGCCGGTTCAGGACCGGCTGGTTGCGCAGCACAAAGGCCTGGCCTGCCTGTCCGTCGCTGCTGCCGAGCAGTTCGGGGCCCACCAGCTCACTGTGCTCGGCCGCTGCCGTACCACCCAGTACCTCACTCCCGATTGACAGAATCCGTGGGGAGCGCTGGTAGGTGGGTTGATCGCCGCTGGTGGCGCACAGGCGGGCCCGCAACCAGAACGCGCGTTGGTCGTCAAGGGTCAGCGGCTCGTGCTCGGCACCGATCAGCAAGACGATGTCGCCTCGTCGATTCAACCCTCCGGTGTCGTCGCTGTGGACCTCGGCCGGCACCCAATGCTCGTCGGCCCAGACCTCCCAGGTCAGCGGCGGGCGGCTGGGATCCACCCCGATGCCCTCCACGGTGGCGTCGACGTCCAGGCGCAGCACCGTGCCGGCCAACGAACCGGCGAAGCCAAGGTACAGCGCATCCCCGGCGGTGGGCACCTCCGAACGGAACACGCTCACCCCGGCCCGTTCGTAGCCCAGGGTCTCCCATTCGTCCTGCCAGATCGGTCCACTGACTCCCAGCGGGCCACCGCTCGACGCTGCCCCGCCCGAGGGTCCCTCGGCCAGCGCGGTGCGGACGGAGACCAAGCGGGGTTGGGCGATGACCAGATCGTCCAGTGTGGAGAACACCAGGTTGTCCGAACCCTCGCCGGTGGTCGACACCTGCGTACCAGACGGTACGGTCACGGGGATGTCGGTGGGCCCGGCCAGCCAGAACGTCAGCTCGGACCGGGCCGCGGCCGGTGGGAACGGCTCGACGCCCATCAGGTTCAGGAACCGGACATAGAACGCGTCCGGCACCTGGTTCAAGCGGAACAACGTCATCTCCGTCATCCAGGCGAACAACTCGATGAGCGCCACCCCGGGATCGGAGACGTTGTGATTGGTCCATTCCGGGCAGAACCGGGGGATCAGCCGCTTGGCCTCATCGACCAGATCCTGGAAGCGACGGTCGTCGAGGTTGGGTACCGGCAGGCTCATGACAGATCCTCGGGGTTGCCTTCGCGGGGGATGACGTAGAACGGGTACACCAGGTTTCGGCGGTCGTTGGTGGCCCGCACGGCGTAGGTGATGTGGATCAGCACCGCCCCGTCCGCTTCGGTGTCCGGTTGCACGGTGACGTCCTGCACCACCGCTCGGGGTTCCCATTGGGAGAGGGCGTCGCGCACCGCCTGGGCCATGAGGCCGAGCGTGTTGTCGTTGATCGGTTCGAACAGCAGATCCCAGATGCGGCAGCCGAACTGCGGTCGCATCAGCCGTTCGCCGGGGGCGGTGGCCAAGATGGCGCGAACGGCGCTGTCGATGGCGTCCGCTCCGCGGCTCAGCGCCAGACCGCCGGTGTGGTCGATGCGCAGCGGGAAGGCGATGCCCTGTCCGATGAAATCTGCCGGTTGACCACTCATCGCTGACACCCTTGTTCCTTCGTGCCCGACATCTGTTCGTGGGGTAACGGGGCCGCCTGCATCAGCCCAACTTCACCAATGAGCCGGCCACTTCGACGATGCCGCCGCCCGATACCTTCACGCTGCCGGAAGCGGACAGTTCAGCCTGGGCCGCCCCCGAGACCTTGGTGGCCTGTTGGGAGCTCAGCTCGGCCCCGGCCTGGCCGCTGAGGGCGAGCTTCTGGGTGGCTTTGACCGTGACGTTCTTGCCGGCGATGGTGATATCACCCTGGTCGGAGATCACGATGGAGCCGTTGCCGACGGTGATGGAGAACGGCCCTTTCTTCACATCGACCGCCACTTTGTCCTGGCCCACCCGCAGCACGGTCCCGTTCTTCAGGAGCAAGCTGATGTGGGCTTCCTCGTCCTTGTCGCCTTCGCCGATCTCCAGTTGGTGACCTTTTCGAGACCGAAGCACACCCTTGGTGATCTTGCCCTCAGCGTTGGTCGGGCCGGGCTGGGTCTGCTTCTTGCTCCACAGTCCGCCCACCACCAACGGCCGGCGCAGATCACCACGCTCGAACAGAACCAGGACCTCGTCGCCCACGGCGGGATGCAGCGCCAGGCCGGCCTGATTGCCGGCGCCGGGGGCCACCACCCGAGCCCACGTCGACTCCATCTGATCGTCCAGCACCCCGAAGCGGACCTTGACCCGGTTGGTCTTGTCGGGATCGTTGATGTTGGTGACCACTCCCAGCAGTGCGTTGTTGGTCACCGCGTCACGATCCCCCAGCGGACCGCCCGGTACGGTACCGGCGCCGAGCAGGTCCACCAGGCGGTCAGGTCGGCGGGGACCGATCGAGAACCGGGTCAGCAGACCTGAGCCCGCTCCCCACACGTGTTCCACCTCGGTGAGGGCGTAGTTGCCTGACAGCGAGGCGCCCATGTTGTCGATCTGCACCCAGCCGCCGGGTCGGAGATCGGGCTGGCCCAGCGCCTCGCCCCGTCCGGTGATGGCCCCCGACACGTGCTCCTCGGCGTGGGCCGCGGCCAGCCGTTCGCCCTCTTTCACCGTCAGCGGGACGGTCGCGGTGGCCACCGATCCACCGGAAAAGTCCCGCAGCGCCTTGCGGGCGGTGCTCAGCGCGGTGGCCGCGGGACTGTCGGCGCCCAGTTGCAGGCTGGAGGGCGAGTGGGCCGCCTTCTTGTCGTCCGCCGTGATGACCGCTTGGGTATCAGGGTCCCAGCCCCGCACCGCCACCTTGCCGGTCTGGTTGGCGGTGCTCATGCGGACCTTGAACCGCCGGAGATCGTCACCCCAGGTGAGGGTGACGGCGCTCCCCTCCGCCGGCTTGGCGAAGTGCAGATCGTTCCCCTCCACCCACCAGCTGCAACCGCACAATCGGGCCAGATGATCGAGAAAGCGTTGATCGGTGTCAGCCTGGATCAGGTGCTCGAAGGGGTCACCACCGGCGCTGGATTTGGCGGCCAAACCGGCCCGACCCGCGATCTGGCCCACGATGGCGTCCGCGCCCATGTTCAAGTAGGTGCGATGGGCCTTGGCGTGGGTGAGGCGATGGCCCAGGTCGGTGCCGCTCACCACCAGCTCGTGGGTCTGGCCCGCGCCCTGGTCGACGCCGATGGCGGTGACCTCCCCGGTGAACACACTGGTCTCGGAGCCGCTGGCCTCGGGCAGCAGGATGTCCACCGCGTCGCCCAGGTTGATCTCGCTGCCATCGAACAACTCGAAGTCCCGATCCCGGAATCGCAACGAGAACTCCGCCGGCAGCGCCAACCGCAGCGAGACCCGCAGGTCGATCAGGTTCTCGCCCATGGCCGCGCTGATCTGCTGCCCGCCGATCTTGACCGTGGGATTGCGGGGCGCGCCCGAATCAAAGGGCATGGCTCAGCCCCGCAACTTGGGAATGGCCAACAGCATCCCCGGTTGCACGGCCAGTGGGTCGGTGATGCCGTTGACCGATGCGATCAGCCGCCAATGGTTGGCATCCCCGTAGTGAGCGGCGGCGATGCGATCGAGCGTCTCCCCGCTGCGGATCCGGTGGCTTCGCTGCGGTCGGGGCGTTCCCGAGGTGGGGTTCTGCGGTCCCCAGTTGCCCTCGGCCTCGTACTGGGTCAGCGCGATGGACACCTTGGCCCGCAACGGCAGGCCGGATCGGGCGAAGTAGGTGAACGTGATGTCGAGGCTGGCGATCACCGCCTTGAAGCTGTGCATATCACCCCAGTGAAAGCGCACCCACGGCGGCCGCCCGTTGTTGGCGTTCTCGTCGTAGCCCGCCAGCGAGGTGTCGATCTCCATCAACTTCAGCAATTTGTTGGTGTACCCGGTGACCGCTACGCCCTGCGCCGTGGTGTCGAAGATCAATTCCAGGCTGAGTGACCCGGCCTCACCGCCGGTGAAGGACAGCTCGGGCGCCTCCCGGCCCGGGATGACGTCCGCCCGCCAGCGGTTGGTGCGCTTCAACTGGAGTTGTGACGGGTTGAACAGACACGGCAGCCGGGTACCGGTCTCGCTCTGGAGGAAGGCCTTCTGGGCGCCGGGGGGTTTGACCACGTTGATGGTGGGGGCCACCGAGGTGCTGGCAATGGGTGCGGGCATGAAGTCGAATCCTCAGAACAGATCTCGGAAGCGGAGGCCGCGGCGCTCGAGCTGCGCCACGATGCGCTCCTCGAGCAGTTCGACGAAGGCGTCCACATCGTCGAGCAGCTGGGTGGTGGTGGCAGGTTTGGCCCCGTCGGTCGAGCCGGCGGTGGGGATCTTGGGAGTCGGGGCGGCTTCCGCCTCGGATCCCTCCCGGCTGGCCACGGTGGCACCAGCGTCCGTAACCGTCCGGGAGAGGATGGCAGCCGGCTGGATGACGGTCGGCGGCTGCGGCGCAGGGCCAGTATGGGTGGGGAGGGTGAGGAGGGTGGGGAGGGTGGGGAGGGTGGGGAGGGTGGGGATGGTGGGGATGGTGTCGCTGCGGTTGGCGTTGGCGGCGACGCCGCGGGATCGGCTGATGGATGGGGTGGCGGTTCTGGCGGCCGCTGGCATGGCACCGGCGAGGGGCCCGACCGGCAACGAGGCGGTGCCCGGTAGGCGATCACCGTACCGTACGGTATCAAACACGCTGCTGGGCGAAACCGGTGCGTCCGAGCGGTGGTGGCTGTCGGACATGCGAGCACGTTCCGACATGCGAGCGAGTATGGCCCGAGGATCGTTGAGCGATGTGTGGGGAGACGTGAGCCGCGGCGCCTGGAGCGGTGCGGCAACCGCGTCGCCGGGGTTGATTCGACCCAGGCCATCGTGCACCCGGCCAACCGCCCGGCGCGGCTGGATCCGTGCCGTTTCACCGTCGCCGGCGAGCGCCAAGGGGAGGTGCAAGGTGGCTGTGGCACCCTGCACCGATTGCGCCAAGGAACCTCGGGCCACGCCGGGGGCGGACACGCCGGTCACCCGGTGGTCCATCGTGTTGTCCCGCGGTGCCGCGGGATGGTGCTCACCGGCCTGAGCGACGTCTGGCCCGCGCTTGGTGAGCCGAGCCGGACGCACACCAGCAGGGGAGCTCGTTGCGGGCGAGGAACGGGCTGCGCTGCTACGCATCGACCGGGTTGTCGACATCGACATGGGCGTGGGCATCGACCGGCGCATCGGCCTCGCCATCGATGGTGATAGAGCGGTCGGATTCGGGATCGTGGTGGGCTTCGGGATCGCGGTGGGCACGGGACCCGGTCGGTGCGCCACTGAGCGGGGGGCGATGAAGACGTCCGTGCCCGCTGCGGGGTGGATCGGACTCGCGGCAGCACGACGCCCGACGGCGCGGCGGCGGAGCCCGCCACTCACAACCCGGTTCCGCGAGCCGATCAGCAGCGCTCGGGGCACGATCGCCCGGGCGAGTGCACCGAGGGTCCCAGCGGGGCTGCCGGAGGCCCCGACGGGACGGGCCTCATCCCTCCGACCCATACCACTCGGGATGGGCCGGGGGCCGGAGGCCGGCAACGCCAGAGCATCTCGCCCCAGAGCATCTCGCCCAGAGCATCTCGCCCAGAACATCTCGCCAGAACGTCTCGCCCTAGAACGTCTCGCCCATGAACATTTCGCCCGACGGCACTTCGCCCGAGCATGTTGGATTGTTGCTGACCGGGCGGCGCCACTGGCCCCGATGGACCGGAGTGCAGCGCCGTGTCGGTGTTGGGCACGGTTGGATGGTGGGCCTGTTCGGCGTCGAATCGGCGGAGACGACTGGCGCCCGAGGACGGGCGTGGTGTCTGAACGCGGTGCTCAACGGCGGGCCCGGGGCCGGCATCGAACGCGGCGGCGTCACCTGAGACGGCCTGTCTGGATGCCGTTGGCCCCAGGGTCCCGCGTGGCCGGGTGCGGACCGATGGATCGTGTTTCACGAACGGGAACACGCCGAGTCCGGCGGCCCCGATGCCGGATGCAGCGATGCCGGATGCAGCGATGCCGGGTGCAGCGATGGCGCGTGACGGCCGGATCGGTCTGCTGGCCGCACCGGATGGCAACGTCTGGTCGGACCGAGCCGAGGGGGACGCCGGGTGCCCGTGACGCTCCGAGGCCGCACGGGTGGGGTTCAGGAACGACCCGCGGATCATGCTCCGGTGCCGCCTTGCCGGGTGCCCCGCGGTGACGGGTCCCGGCTGAGCGGGGTGGCTGAGGATGATCGATGGGCGCAGGGCCCGGGGCAACGGGGCTGTGGCGGCGAAGGGGGTTTCGGCGGTTGAGGGCCTGGCGGGGTAGCCGGGAGCGCGGCCCGGGCCAGCCGACCTGAACATGCTCAAGGGTACGGCGGCCGGGATCGTGGAGGGGATGGCCGGTAGAAGCGATCCAACGGTGAGACCGCGGCTGAGGAGCGGCCCCGACATGTCGCTGGCAGACTCAGAGACCGTGCTGGTGACACGGCGCAGATGCGGTGTCCGAACACGTCCGGACACAGCGGTGCCGGCGGGAGCGGTGGGCGTCGGGTCCGGGGCGTGGCCGCTGCCAACAGCGGAGACCGGGCTCGCCGCCCGCCGAGATCGAGCGTCATGGGGCCCCGCCGCGGTGACAGTGGCGTAGGCGGCGGGTCCGTTGGTTCCTTCAGCGGAGACTGTGGTCCCCGGGGTCCGTCGAGCTGCCGGGGCCGCGCCGGGGGGCAGCACATCCGCCCCGGTCCCGCCCGATTTTCCCGCTGTCGCCGGTTCGATCCGGGCGAGCAGGCGCGACACATCGGCGCTGCTGAGCTCCGTTGCGATGTTGGTGCGGCCGGTCCGGTCGGGGGGATCGGCAGCTGGGTCGAGGTGGTGGGCCCGAACCGTCGCTGCGGACGGCGCCACCTGCCCGTTGCCGACCATCCGGTGGGCCGCGGGAAGAGACGGGGAGCGACGCTGGCGATTCATCACGCCGCTGGAGTTGGCCGTCGGGGTGAGGAGTGCCCGGAGTACGGCCATGGGCGATTGCCCGCGGGCCACCGTGGCTGCCGCCGAAGCCGGGAGCGTGCCGAGGTGGTGTTGACGGCCTTCCGGCACGTGCGGGGAACGGCGCCCACCGCCTTTGACCGGGGCCGCGAGACGGAGTGATTCGGGGGTAGCGACGGCGAGAGGAGCCGCCAGCAAGGAAATCTCAGCCGCGCCGCCTTTCATCGGTGACGGGACCACCGCGCCGGGGATCGACCTCCGCCGCTGTGCCGCTGCCACCACGTTTCGTCCCACGATGGTCAGCGCCATCCAGGCCGAGCCCGGCGGCCGCACCAGGGAGCGGTGGACCCTGCTCAACGCAGTCCGGGCGGCGCCGCCGTCCGGGGCTGGAGCCGTGCCCCGGCCCCGCGCCATACCATCTGGCATGGCCCGCGCCGTCCGTGAGTTCAAAGATCCCGGCGATCGTGGCGTGACCCGTTCGGGCCCGGATCCGATGGCGATGGGGGCCGCTCGGGTGCCAACGGTGCTCCCGACCCGTCCCGCAGCGGCGCGGTCCTCCATCGGCCCACTCGGCCCGGCGTCGCCCCGCAGGTCGATGACCGCTTCCCCTGCACCTGGTGGCCGGCCCGAACCATTCGGCGGGTTCGGTTCGGCGGTGGCAGTCACCGAGGGCCCGGCGCCAGCGGGGGGAGCGGGTGGGGACCACTCGGCGCCGCGCAGGTTGATGACGTTTCCCCCGCTGGTCGTGGGCCGGTCCTGTGGTGCGGACCGCGCCGATGGTCTCATCGCAGCGAACACGCCGCCAGCGCTGGGATGGCTTGCCCGCGCCACCTGGGCGGGATGGGCGGCAAGGGCCGCTTCGGCGGACCGCGGTGAAGAGAATGCAGGAAAGAGGTTCCGGACGGCCGGGCTCGGCACCAATCGGTCTGTTGCGGTGGGCGGGCCACCATCGCCCCGCTGGAGGTGACCGTCAGCGGTGGCGAACGCATCGCCCGGTGTCGGGGGTGCCAGAGGTGTTGTGACGGACCGTTGTGGGTTGGCGGGCCGTTGTGGTGTGGCGGACCGTTGTGGGTTGGCGGGCCGTTGTGCGGTGGGCGCGGCGACGGGGGCTGATCGTTCACCGGCCCGGCGGATGTCCGACGGCGCGGGTGCGGCCTGTCCACCCCCCGATCGTGTCGCTACCGGCCCTGCGTTGTCCTTGGTCCGCTCGAGAGACTTGCTGCCGCCCCCACGCTCGGCGCCACTGGTGTCGCCATTCCGGCTGTCGCCCGTGGCGGATCCGGTCGTTCGGCGGGTGGCCGGCTGACGGCCCCGACTCCGCTGACTCGGTGGCGGCGGGGCGAACGGTGCTGAGTAGGCGACCGGTTTGTGGGAACCACCGTCGAAGGCGGCGTTGGGTGCAACCCGCACCGCGGCCGGTGTCAGGCGGCGGCCCACGGCACCTGGTCCGCTGGCCGGTCCGGCGATGGTGCCCTGGCCCCGATTGGCCACCCGCGGCAGCCCCGTCGCGGTTCGCCGGGTCCGTGTCCATCCTTGTGGAGCTGGCCGTCGTCCTCCGGCGAGCGACTGTGTTGGGCGGAGCCGCCGTTGGTGAGGGGGCCGTTGCTTTCTCGGGGGCCGTTGTTGTCTACGGGTCGGGTGTGGCGAGCGGAGCGGTCACGCGCGCGCCGCTCCGCTGACTCCGCTGCCGCTGGTCGTGTCGGTGTCCTTTGACCGCTGCCGGGCGGCCAGCAACTGCGCCAGGGCCTTGTCGCCGGTGACGATGGGCTGGGATGGCGCGGGGCGGCGCGGCCGGGGCCACAGGTCCACCGGCGGCCGTACCGAACCGGATGGTACGGCCGGGGTCATGCCGAGCGCGGCTCGCCGGGCCAGCAGGCCCGAGCCGTGCAGGGCGGACAAGGTCACGCTGGCCCGTGCCAAGTGGCCCAGCCGGGGCAGCGATCGCCCGGCGCGGCCCACGGCCCGCAGTGTGGCGGCGAAGGCCGGGCTCATGGTGGCCAATGGCCGCGCCACGGCACCGGCGGCTGTGGTGGTGGCACCGTCAACGGGCCCGGGCTCCGTGAGGTTGGGAGGCGGCGTCACCTCAGAGGGTGCGAGCGCCGAAGCCATGATGGGCGATCTCCAGTTCCTCGGTGGCCTCGTCGTCGGATCCGGCCGCAAAGGACGGGCCCGACCAGCGGACCGGGAAGGCGCCATCCAGTTCCCAGGTGCGCAACCGGCTGCCGGTGGGACTCACTAACGTCACTGCCGCGGTCTTGCGCACCAGCTTGTTCCCGGCACCAGCGAATCCGTCACCGGAGGACTTCTTCACCCAATCGAACAAGGAGTCGGACCGGGTGACGCCACGTTTGAACTTCAGATTGGGCCAAGTGATGCGGCCCGGCAACTTGTGCTCGAAGTTGTTCTCGCCGCCTTCTTTGATGGATTCGACCTCAACGGTCAGCTCCAACCCGGATACCTCCAGGAACTGTCCGATGGCGATGCCGTCCACCTCGAACACAAAGGTGGCGGTGCGGGCTCCGAGTTCCAGGAAATCAGCTGAGCTCACGCAGTCCCTCCCAGGCCCTACGGTTCAGATCGGCCACCTGGTGAATCAGGCGGACCCGGTCGGCGTGCTCCAGGTCGAGTATCGCATCCATCTCCCAATGTAGGTGGAAGGCGATGTAGGAGATCTCGTCCCAGAGCGCGTCGACCGGGTAATGCCGCATCATCAGTGGCGGATCCCCACCTCTTCGATGGCCCGCCGACGTGCCACCCCGACCTCGATCATGTCCTCATCGGGCGAGATCGTGTGCGAGTCGGCCTCGGCGATGTCTTCGTCATCGAGCGACAAGACCTGGTCCGCCTCAATTGTCTCTCTGTCGACCGGACGATCGGAGTACTGCAACACGGCATCTTGCAACTCCGCCAGGTCGGTGGGGTCACCGAAGTTGATGATCCCGTAGACGTCCTGCAGGAAAGCCAGGTCGGCCGCGAACAGGCCCTCGACCACTGATGGCGTGATCTCGGGAAGTCCGCCCAGGTTGGTGATGACCCGTGACAACACCACGATGGTGAGGTACGGATCTTCCGGCCCCTGGACTCGGGCGTCACGCAACGGTTCCAGCTCGTCCCGAGCCGTTGCCAGCCGCATGGTGCCTTCGCGGTGTAGGCCACCCTGACCATCAACGAAGCCCTTGGGCAACGTGAAGTCGTACTCGGTTTGCAAGCCCATCGATGCTCCAGTTCGTCCAGTTCGTCCAGCCGTTCCGGTCACTTCTTGCGCTCAAGCCATTCGTGTACGATGGTGAGCTCTTCGATCATCACATCGTCGCTGGAGGCATCGAGATCCGAAGCGGACCATTTGGAGGGCCACCCATGTTCGAAGTTCCAGCGGTCCACCTCGGCCCCGGCGTGATCGAAGACCACCACCGAGCCACTGCGGCGGGCGTCGGTGACCTTGCCCTCCACGATCTGATGGAACCACTCCGTCAGCGCCGAGTCGGCGGAGTAGCCCCGCTTCAGCACGATGTCGTTGAAGCTGAGTCGACCGGGCACCTTCTTGGTGCGCTGGCGGCCCTTGTCGTCTACCACCTTGATCTCGGTGACGCCGACCTCGGCGCCCAGACCGGAGCAGGCGGTGAAGAACCCGACCTTGACCCCGTCGAGCTCGAGGGCGAACATCGAGCTTTGAAACTCGGGATGGATGTCATTTGAAGAAGGCATGATTCGTTCCTCTCGTCGGTTCGGTCACAGCGCTCAGGCGCCGTTGAGGTCCTTGAACTGGCTGATACGGAAGATCACGAACTCGGCGGGCTTTACCGGGGCGATGCCGACCTCGACCACCAACTTGCCCTGGTCTATGGAGTCCGGGGGGTTGGTCTCGGCGTCGCACTTCACGTAGAACGCCTGATCGGGGGTGGCGCCGAACAGCGCGCCGTCACGCCACAAGCCACGCAAGAAGGAGGAGATAGTGCGCTTGACGCCTTCCCACAGCTTCTGATCGTTGGGCTCGAACACCACCCACTGGGTTCCGTCCAGGATCGTCTTCTCGATCATGTTGAACAGGCGGCGGACGTTGACATATTTCCAGTCCGAGTCCGACGCCAGGGTGCGGGCGCCCCACACCCGGATGCCACGGGTTCCGAAGGGGCGGATGCAGTTGATCCCGATGGGGTTGAGATGGGCCTGTTCGGCTTTGGTCAGCGCCAACTCCACGTCGAGCGCGCCGCGCACGATCTCGTTGGCGGGGGCCTTCCACACCCCGCGGGTGTCGTCATTGCGGGCCCAGACGCCGGCCATGTGACCGGAGGGGGGGACCAGCAACTCACGCTCGGGTCCGCCGAGGGGGTTGTCGACCTTGATCCACGGGTAGTACATGGTGGCGAAGGCCGAGTCGTACATGGCGACATCGGAACGCCATTCCTTGATCTGCTGGGGGCCCATCCCTGGCGGCGCGTCGAGGATGGCGATGCGGTTGGCCTGACCCTCGCAATGGTTGATCAGCGCGGTCTGCACCGCTTTCCAGGTGCCGAGGTCGATGGAGCCGTCGGCCTTGCGGGCGGCGTTGATCAGGTCCGGCACCAGCACCATGGTCACGTCATCGGCGATCACCAGGCCGTTGATGCCGGTGCGGTTGGACTCCGAACCGGAGAACTCCCGGGTGGGCACCTCGACGGGGGTGGGGGCGGCGGCCAGCACCGGGTAGTTGCCCTCCTTGAGGGTGAACATGGCCGCGCTCAGCTCGTCTGTGAGCTCAGTGGTCTGGGTCATCGTGATGTGCTGGGACTCGGCGTTGACCACGGTGGCCACGTTGCGGTCGCCGCCGCCCAGGGTCACCCGGTCGAAGCGCTCGACCTCGTCGCCCTCGAGCGTGACCACCACATCGAAGCTGGGCGCCTGGCCCTCTTCGACGTCGTCGTCGTCCTCAGCGGTACGAATCTGCACCGTGACAGGGGCGTTGGGCACCTTGGTGGCGATCTCCACCGGCTGGCCCAGGGCCCGGTCCGCGGCGGGCAGGGACAACTGGCCCGACACGTCAGACGGCTTGGTATGGGGCACCCGCACGATGTAGCAGCTGCCACCACCGTTGTTGAACCAGCCGTAGACGCTGTGGGGGAGCATGGCTCCAGCCACGAAACCGCCGAAGAGCTGCTCGTACTGGGTCCAGCTGGTGACCAGGCGGGGCTTGCGGCCCTCGGGGTCGGCGGGGTCATCGGTCGGAGCCGAGGCCGTGAATCCCACGAAGGCGGCGATGGCCGTTGCGCCCGCTGCCAAGGTGGCTGAGCCCGACGGAACCTCCTCTACGTAAACGCCCGGTGTCAGATACGTGGTCGCCACTTGCGCTCCCCTCTGGAGTCGAGTTGTGGAGGAGTCATCGGCTGCACCGGGGTCCTACTTGAGATTGGGTAGGTACCTTTCCCCGAAATAGCGGAGATGGGTTCCGGACCCACCCTGGGATCAGCCCCCATCAGCCCCGGATCAGCCGGCTTGGACTTTGAATTGTCCTGCCACGTTGATGGCGATGGTTCCGCCCCAAGTGCACAGGCACTTCGAGGCGTCCGTCAGCGCCGGGGCCTGACCGATGAGCACCTTGGGGGCGCCCGGCATCCACGGTGCGGAGGTGGCGGGGATGCACGGCATAGGAGTCAGCGCCCCCAACGCCGCGGCGGTGGCGGCGGCCACGGTGGGGTTGGCCAGGCTGGTGCACATACCGAACGGTGGGATGTTCAACAACGGCACATGATCCATGATGTTGGCCGCCGGTTTGGCTTCGCCCAGGACCTTGTTGGTCGGCAGCACCACCAGCGTGGCCGGAGCCGCGCCGAAGCTGCAGGTGAGCATGGCCCCCATTGTCACGCACAGACCCATCGGTACGGTATCGGCACCACCGTGCCCAATCTTGAGGATCGGGGCCCGGCGTGGGGTCGGCTAAAAACCTCGACCTTTGGCCGATGATGTCAGGACATCCTCCGGCGAGACCAGCAAGCAGGTGACGGTGTGATCATCGCCCTCCGTCCAGCTGTTGAACGTGGGCACCAGGTGACTGGAGTGCAACGGGGAACGGTCGAAGGGCAGCCCGACATAGGCTTCGAAGGCCACGAAGCACACCCCGTCGGCGAAGGCCTCCAAGGCGTCAGCGCCGGGATACACGTCCGATTCGGTGTAGTCGTCCAGGGCGTACACCTCGTGGGTGTGCGGCTGCGAGCACGGTACGGCGTCGAGCTGGCCGGTCTGCTCGGCAAGGGTCGCCCCCGGCACGATGCAGTCCCCAACGGCGAGGTCGAAAACCGACACCTGGCCGGCGCTGATGATCACGCCGTCCTCGTCCCGCTTCGCTTGAGTCTCGCCGCCGCAGGCCCCCGCCACCATGATCGTGGCCAGCGCCCCCGCCACCATCGGCGTCCGCCACCTCCGCTCGCCCCATCCCCAGTGCGCCATGCCGATGTGCAGCGTAGAGCGGGCTCCCGTTTGGGGTGGCGATGCTGGCGACTGTGACCAAAGAGCGTGAAATATACTGAAACGTATTGATGCTCCGAGACTTGGGGCACCTCTTACGCAGCGCTGTCGTCAACGATCAATTTCATCGACGTTCGATGACGCACCGAACGCGCCGTGTCGGGATTTCGAGTGGGCAGTCCCCCGTCGACCGACGTGCACCAGGTCTCCCGAGAAGTCGCGTGGGATGATGCGCCCCCGCAATGGTTGCGGGTGACATTGCGGGCATGGAGGTGCACACATGCAGTTCGGAGTGGTGTTCCCGACCACGGAGATCGGCTCCGATCCACAGGCCATCCGGGACTACGCCCAGGCGGCCGAGGACCTCGGCTACTCCTACGTGGTGGCCTATGACCATGTCCTGGGGGTGCGCCACGAAGCCCGCGAACCCAAGCTCTGGGGCCCCTACACCGAGGCCCACCCGTTCCATGAGCCCTTTGTGTTGTTCGGGTTCCTGGCCGGGATCACGACGACATTGGAGTTCGAGACGGCCGTCATCATCCTGCCGCAGCGTCAAACCGCGCTGGTGGCCAAGCAGGCGGCGGAGGTGGCGGTGCTGTCCGGCGGTCGGCTGCGGCTGGGCCTCGGCACCGGCTGGAACCACGTCGAGTACCGCTCTCTGGGGGTGCCGTGGGAGAAACGCGGGGCCCGTCTCGATGAGCAGATCGAGGTGCTTCGCCAATTGTGGTCCGAGCCGACCATCGATTTCGACGGGCGCTTCCACCGCATCGAGCGGGCTGGCATCTCCCCCCAGCCGCCCGGTGGTGCCATTCCCATCTGGTTCGGTGGGTTCTCCGAGGTCGCGCTGCGGCGGGCGGCCAGGGTGGGCGACGGGTTCTCCTTCGGCGGCGCCGGTCGCCAGGCCGCGGAACAGACCGAACGGTTGCGCGAGTTGCTGACCGAGCAGGGCCGCGACGCTGCCACATACCCGGTGGAATGGTCCACGGCCTGGGGGCTCGGCGTGGAGGCGCTGTCGCGTTCGGTGACCCGGGCCCGAGAAGCCAACGTCACCCACTTCTCGGTCAACACCATGTCCTCGACCTCCGCCTGGGCCGGGGTTCCTGAGGTCCGACTCGAAGGCGTCACCCAACACATCGCCGCCCTTGAACAGTTCAAACGCGAGGTCGGCGTGTAGGCGTGCAGCGCAACTCCCATCCGGTCCTAGCCCTCGGGCTGGCCGGGCCGTCCCTCAGGTGCGCTGGCTTCGATCGGACCAGGTGGCCCGCTGTCGTCCAGGCCACGTTGGGGGTTTGCGGCTGCCAGTTCGGCCCGGCGGTTCGGAAATCGAAAGCTGCATCGTGCAGGCGGGCACGCCAGGGCGCCCTTCGGCTGCGAATGGATGGCGCCTGGGTCCGAGAGGCACCGTATCCTCGAACCGGATGATGAAGACCGCGCCGCGTTGGACGTTGTTGCGGGAGACGCTGCGGGCCCAGCGGCGCAACCTGATCATCGGGACCGTCATCGGTCTGGCCTGGATGCTGGGCAAGATCTCGGTGCCGATCCTGGTGCGATACGGCATCGACCGGGGCATCGGGGCCGATGACCGGCTGTGGCTGTGGTCGGGATTGATCGCGCTCGGCGGGGACCATGGCGGGCTCGCTCACCGCTTTTCGTCGTTACTACTCCTTCCGGGAGGCCCGTTGGACGGAGACCAGGCTGCGGGAGCGCCTGTTCAGCCACATGATGGCGTTGCACATCGGCTACCACGACCGGGCCCAAACCGGGCAGTTGATGAGCCGGTCCTCCAGCGACCTCAACCAGATCCAGATGTTCGTGGTGATGATCCCCATCACGCTGTCCAACCTGGCCATGATCGCGTCGGTGGCCGTCATCCTGGCCGTCACTGACCCGTTGCTGGCGGCGGTGGCGTTGGCCACGCTGCCCTTGGTCAACGTGGCCGGGCAGCGTTTCAGCCACGCCATCCACCCCGCGGTGTTGGCGGTGCAGGCCGAACAGGCGGAGTTGGCCACTGTGGTCGAGGAGACCGTGGGCGGCATCCGGGTGATCAAAGGGTTCGGTGCCGAGGCGGTTCAGGCCGCCAAGCTGCGGAAGGAAGCCGACGACATCCGCCGGGAATCCATCGGCGCCGCCCGCATCCGCGCTGCCTACCTGCCGGGCATCGAGCTGCTGCCCCAGATCGGGCTGATCGCCGTGCTGGGGGTGGGCGGGATGCGGGTGATCGACGGGCAACTGACGCTGGGCCAACTGGTGCAGTTCAACTTCTACGTGGCGCTGCTGGTGTGGCCGCTGCGCATGATCGGGATGACCATCGCCTTCGCTCAGCGGGCCGCGGCGGCGGTGGAACGGGTCAACGAGGTGCTCGACATCGCCCCCGACGATCGCCGATCCCCCGGTGCCCAAGTCGCTGCCCATCGCCGGTTCGGGTGCCGGTGCTGGTCCCGCCGTCGGGGCGGTGACATTCGAGGGTGTCCGCTTCGGGTATGACCCTGCCAGCCCGGTGCTCATTGACTTCGATCTGCGGCTGGAGGGCCGGTCGATCGGTGGCGATCGTGGGCGCCACCGGTTCGGGAAGTCCACCGTGGCCCGATTGCTGATCCGCTTCTATGACGTGGACGCCGGTTCCGTGCGCCTGGACGGGATCGACGTGCGGGATCTGGCGTTGCACGATCTGCGCCGGGCGGTGGGCCTGGTCTTCGAGGACACGCTGCTGTTCCACGACACGGTCTCCGCCAACATCGCCTTCGCCGTGCCCGATGCTTCCGCCGCCACCATCGAACGCGCCGCTCGGTCTGGCCGGGGCCCACGACTTCATCGTTGATCTGCCCCGGGGGTACGACACCCTTCTCGGCGAGCGTGGTTATTCGCTTGTCCGGCGGCCAGCGCCAACGCATCGCCATCGCCCGGGCCATCGTGGCCGATCCCCGGGTGTTGATCCTGGACGATGCCACCTCCGCCGTGGATCCCTCGAAGGAACACGAGATCCGCGCCGCCATGGCCACGGTGATGAACGGCCGCACCACCATCGTGATCGCCCACCGGCCCGGCACCATCGCCCTGGCGGACACCGTGGTGCTGCTCGACGGCGGTCGGGTGGTGGCGCAAGGCACCCACCAGCGATTGCTCGCCACCGAGCCCCGATACCGCGAGGTACTGGCCGCCATGACCGCCGAGGATCACGTCGGCGACGCCGCCCAGTTTGTTGGAGGTGATTGATCGATGTGGGCCATGACCGGAGTCAGCGAGGAGGACCGCCTCGATCCCGGAAACCGCCAAGGCTGTGCTGCGCCGGGCGTTGCGGATGGCCCGACCGTTTCGCCGCACCATCGCCGGGGCGTTGGGGTTCACCGCGCTTTCCACGCTGGGGCTGGTGCTGGGCCCGGTGATCGTGCGCTACGGCATGGACCACGGCATCGCCCGGTCCGACGGTGGGGTGCTGCGCAACGCGGTGCATGGTGTACATCGCGGTGGTGGTGATGGCCTATCTCAGCTCCCGGCAGCAGTACGTCTTCGTCGAACCGGGCCGGCGAAGGGTTCCTGCGGTCGTTGCGGCTGCAGGTCTTCGATCACATTCAACGGCAATCGCTGGCCTTCTTCGACCGCAACAAGTCCGGCGTGTTGGTGGCCCGCATGACCGCGGACATCGAGTCCATGGCGGAACTGGTGCAATCGGGATTGCTGCAGTTCGTGTCTGCGATCTTGCTGGTGGCGTTCGTGGTGGGGTTGCTGCTGGTGATGTCCTGGCAGCTGACCCTTGTGGGATTGCCGTCACGCCCGTCATCCTGTTTGCCTCCCGCAAGTTCCAGCGAGACTCCAACGTTGCATACCTGGAGGTACGGGAGAACGGGTCGGGCAGAACCTGTCGACGCTGCAGGAGGGCATCGCCGGGGTGCGGGTCATCCAGGCCTACGCCCGGGAAGGCGAGCAGACCCGGCGGTTCGTGGCCTCCAACCGGGCGTTGTTTCGATTCCCATGTGCACAGCGTGCGGGTGTCCACCTGGTACTTCGGTCTGGTCGAGGCCTGTGGTCTCATCGCCGCGGCGTTGGTGATCGGCTTCGGTGGCTGGCTGGTGAACCGGGGCGACGGTCACCGTCGGCACGGTCATCGCCGTGGTGCTGCTGCTCGACCCAACTGTTCGAACCGGTGCAGCAACTGTCCCAGCTGTACAACACGGTGCAAGTCCTCGGCGGCGTCGCTCAACAAGCTGTTCGGTATCCTGGACACCGAGCCCGACATCGTTGACGGTCCGTTGACGCTGCCCGGCGCCGGGATGCTGGTGGTCGAAGGCGGTTGCATTCCGATATCCGGCCACCGATCGGCTGGTGTTGGGAGATGTGTCGATCACCGTTGGCGAAGGCGAGCGGCTGGCACTGGTGGGCCCCACCGGTGCCGGGAAGTCCACCGTTGCCAAGCTCATGGCCCGGCTCTACGACCCGACCGCCGGCGTGGTACGCTTCGGCGGGGTCGATCTGCGGGAGGCCACGCTGGCCTCGTTGCGGGAGCGGATCGTGGTGGTGCCCCAGGAGGGCTTTCTCTTCGGTGGCACCATCGCTGACAACATCCGCATCGCCCGCGCCGGCGCCACCGACGCAGGACGTCAGCGCCGCACTGGCACAACTCGGCGCCCTCGATCGCTTCGCCGCCTTTGAGGACGGCATCCACACTGAGGTCCGCGAGCGGGGTTCTCGGCTGTCGGCCGGTGAACGCCAGTTGGTGTCCCTGGCCCGGGCGGCGCTGGTGGATCCGGCGGTGCTGGTGTTGGATGAGGCGACCAGCAGCCTCGATCCTGGTACCGAGGCCGTGGTGGAGCTGGCGCTGGAACGGCTCATGGCCGGTCGTACCAGCGATGGTGGTGGCCCATCGGCTGTCCACCGTCCGCCGGGCCGATCGCATCGCCGTGATCGACGACGGCGAGCTGGTGGAGCTTGGCACCCACGACGGAGTTGGTCGGCCTGGGTGGACGCTACGCCGCGCTCACCGACGCCTGGGACCGTTCCCATGTCCCGGGCTGAGCGGTGTCGGCGGTTCGGTTCAGCGGGCCTGACCGGCGGCGGTGGCTTCGGGTACTTCGACCAGGCGGCCGGTCCGCACGTCGTAGATGAAGCCATGGATCGGGATGCGCCCGGGGACCAGCGGGTGGGAGCGGACCCGGGTGACGTCATCGACCACGCTGCCGGTGCTGTCGGAGATCGTGAGCCAGTCGATGTACTTGCCCTCGCTCGATCCGGGCCCGGGCCCGACGTCGGTGAAGCCGTCAGCGCCGAGGGCCGCGGTCTCCAAGCTGGAGCCGAGCAGGCCCCGCATGATGTCGTCAGTGAAGAATTCCATACCGCAATCGGTGTGATGGATGATGAACCATTCCTGGGTGCCCAACAGCTTGTAGGAGATCACCAGGGACCGGATGGCGTCATCACTGGCTCGGCCGCCGGCGTTGCGGATGACGTGGGCGTCGCCTTCGGCCAGGCCGGCGTACTTGGCCGGATCAAGCCTGGCATCCATACAGGTCAGTATGGCAAAGCGCCGAGCTGGCGGCAGGGCCAGCTCTCCCTTGGTCCCGAACGACGCCGAATAAGCGGCGTTGGCTGAGAGAACTTCGTCGCGAACGGGCATGGGTGACTCCTCGGAGGTGACCTGACGGTTGCGTCGCTTGGCCTGCGGTTGAATTGTTGACCAGACTAGTCGACATTCGTAGGGGCGATCGCACCGATCCGCCCATCCGGAGCCCTGGACGGTCAGGCGTTGATCTGGGCGTACTCCAGGACGGTGCCGTCGGGGTCCCGGAAGCACAGCACCTTGCTGGTCATGCCGCCGCCCTTGGTGACCAGCTCGCCGATGGGCCCGACCAGCTCCACGCCCTGCGCTTGCAGCCGGGCCGCCGCGGCCACGATGTCATCGACCTGGAAGCACAACCGGGCGATGCCGAGGTGGTTGAGCGTGCGGTAGGGCGTGCCGTCGGGTGGGGGATCGATGAACTGGATCATGTCGATCATCGGGGTGACCTTGGTGCTGCGCCCGGGGATGCGCAGGAAGGCGCCGCGCATGCGGGTCCCGCCCAAACCGAGCGCGGCGAACACCCCGGGGTCTTTGATGGTGCCCTTGGAGATGACCTCGAAGCCCAACATCTCGTAGAAACTGATGGATCGCTCCAGATCGCTGACGTTGATCTGGGCGTGCACGAACCCGGAGATGAGCGTGCCCGCCGGCGCGGCCTTCGGCTGATTCTGATCGCTTTGTTCGGTTGGCCCAGGTGCAGCGGTGGTCATGGCGCTGAGTCTGCCCCATCCGCAAAGGCCATGGAACGCTCGCTTGGGTCAGAGCAATTCGTGCCAGCGGGTGATGGCGGCGATGTGGGCGTCGACGTGGGTGAAGCCGCAACCCATGGTGACGACGGAGACGTGGGAACCGCCCGCCTTGCGCCAGCGGGTCAGTTCTGCGGCCTGCTCGTCGGGGTTCTTTTGGAAACTCAGGATGGACTCGTACCCGAACGGCGCATCAGCCCTGCCGGCCTCGGCCCGCCAAGCGTCCATCTTTTCCTTTATCTCGGGGGCGTCGGCGGTGTTGCGGCCCGCGAAGATGAACCCGTCCCCGATCCGCGCTGCCCGCCGCCACACTGTCTCGGTGAAACCTCCCAGCCAGATCGGTATCTGCCGGGTCGGCAAGGGCAGGATCCCGGCTCGCTCGATGTGGTGATCGGCATCGTCGTGGGTCACCACTGAGGACGCCCACAGCTTCCGCAACAGCGTGATCTGCTCCTCTTCCCGCTTGCCGCGCCGCTTGAAGTGCTGCGGCATCTCCAAAGCGTCGAATTCAACCCAGTTCCATCCGCTGCCCACGCCGAGACGAAGCCGCCCGCCAGAGAACAGGTCCAGATCGGCTACCTGCTTGGCCACCAGCGCGGTCTGGCGCTGCGGCAGGATGATCACCCCGGTGGTGAACTCCAGCTTGGTGGTGATGCCGGCCAAGTAGGCGAAGGTGATGAAGGGTTCGTGGAAGGGGTCACGCTCGGTGTAGGGACCCCAGAGCTTCGGTTCGCGCCCGGCGTGTTCCGCTCCCAGCACGTGGTCGTACATCAGTAGATGGTCATAGCTGAGACCCTCAGCGGCCTGGGCGAAGGCTTTCACCGCGCCCGGATCACCTTTCAGCTCGATCTGTGGGAACACCACACCGGCCCGCATCGTCACGTTCGAACTCCCCCTGTTGGTGCCGGCAGGTTAGCGCCAGGGCACACGCTCATCGGCGGGGTCCAGCGCGTCCGCCGCCGCGGAAGTTTGGATGGGGAGTAAAACACGGTCCATGAGCCGACTCCGCCGCCGTGGCACCACCGAACTGACCGAGGCCCAACGTGAACTCCACGGCCGCATGGCAGAGGGCCGAACGGTCACCGACGGTCACATCGGGGGCCCCTTCGATGCGTGGCTGTTGAGTCCTGCCACTGGCTTACGATTGTTCCAACTGGGTGGCGCTCTGCGGTTCAAGTCATGCATCGATCGCCGGTATGTGGAATTGGCCATCCTGGTGACCGGCCAGCTCTGGCAGGCCCAATACGAGTGGTACACGCATGAGCCCATGGCCCGCGCCCGCCGGATTGCCCGAAGAGGTCATCGCCGCCATCAAGGTTGGTCAAGAACCTGCTTTCACCGATCCCGGCGACGAGGCGGCCTACCGGTTCTGCCGGACGTTGCATGATCAGCGTCGCGTCGATGACGTGACCTATAGCAAAACGGTCGAGGTGTTCGGCGAGGACGGCGTGCAGGAGCTCATCAACGCCTGTGGCCTGTACACGCTGGTATCGATGACGCTCAACACCTTCGAGGTCGACCTACCGGAAGGCGTTCAGGCGCCGTTCCCGTGACCACTGGCTACCTCGCATCGGACCAGGGCTGGATCTGGCGCATCAACGCTGACAGCAGGGCGGTGGTGCCCCTCATCACCGGACTGGTCGTGCACGCCGACGCCCAACTCGCCTCCTCTGGCGCCATCCTGTTCGTCGAATACCACAACCCCGCAGCACCCGATGCTGGTGCACCTCGGGGGCCTGAACCTCATCACCGGCACCATGGACTGGCAGCAGGCCCTCCCACCCGAATTCGCGCACGGCGTCCAACTTCTGCACGCCAACGCCACCCTCGTCGCCGCCAACCGACCCGGCAGCGGCAGCGATCCCCGGGCGCTGGTCGGGTTCCACCCCGCCGACGGGCATTTCGTCTGGAACGGGACGGACGCCATGACCCCCGACAAGCGGCCGCTCCCGATCACATAGAACGCCCGCTGCTGTACACCGACGGCATGCTCATCGCCCAAGTCGGCACCGGCATCGAAATCCTCACCGGCGAACAGTCGCCAAGCAGATCGAAGGACCAGCCCACCGCGTGACGCAGGGTCTGGTGGCGTTCCAGACCGCGGGGGCCACCGGCGAGCAGCCGAAACCGGTCACCCAACCGGTCACGGACATCTTGGCGGTCATCGACACCATCCGGGCCGCGGCCAACTCGATCGCCAGCGCAATCCCATCCAGCCGGGCGCAGATCGTTGTATATCTAACACTAGATCATTCGTGCGCCCACGGGCTGCAGGCCGAGTCGAGACCCGGCGCGAAGGTGAGTCGCCCTGAGATCCGCTTAACGCACAGATCAACTAACACAACATCCACCGCTACCTGGTCGTCGAGTGCTGCACCACGGCCGACCGCGTTACTCGCCGGCGAGCTTCGGCAGGTTTATTGGGAGCGTCACCGGCAACGTGAAGAGCGTCTTGCTCGCATTGCCGGCGCGGAACTCGACACTCTTCGCCGAGACCGGTACGGCCCAGGCGATGACGAACTCCTTGGCCGCCCCGTTGTCGATCAGGCTGATGCTGCCGTCACGGGCGGTGATGAGCAACGAGTCCGCTGACTTCGGGACGCCGTCAACTGCGAGCTTGAAGTCGTTGTCGTCGATGTTCGTCTGCCCGCCACCACAGCTGTCGCCACCGTTGTTGAGAACTCGGACCACGAACCGCAGGTACCGGGTGTTCGCCTCGACCCGGCGGCCGTGGAACGGCTTGGCGGTCGAGGCCGGCTTGGCTTCGCCGAGGTCGACGTCGACTGCGGTGCTCAGCACCGAGACGTCGAGCTTCTGACGGCATCCGGTCGCGACGCTCTGCGCCGGCCCGGAACCGGTCAACGCGAGGTCGATCGGGTAGCCAAGGGCAGGGGCGTCGCTGTCGAGTGGGATCGTCGTCTTCGCCTGTCCGGGGAAGCCGACGAGGAGCTTGAACCCGGTGAAGGAGGTCGGTGCGGACTTCACGGGGAAGACGGCGACGAAGTCGGCGCTTCCCGCGGCCTCAAGCTCGTCGACGGTCGTCACGGTGTCCTGCACCGGTGAGCCGTCCGGGCTGATCAGCGCGAAGAGCGCCTGCGAGGACCGATCGTTGAAAGACACGCTCTGGTTGGTCAATTTGTTGATCGCCGTGATCGAGACGTAGATGTATTGCTCGGGGACGATCGACGCCGTTGGCTTTCCGAGGAAGTCGGGTTTCGCGTTGCTGATGGTCGCACCGGTCACGCGGAACTCGGCGTCGGAGTACATCCCCGACTTCGGAAGACCCGTCGCCTTCGTCTCCTTCAGCGTCGCCGCTCCAGTGGCGCCGCTCGACGAGGTCGGTACGCCGCTGGAGGTTGTGGTTGTCGTTGGTGTGGTGGCGGCGGAGGTTGTCGTCGACCCGGCATAGCTCTTCGCCGATGCCTGCGGAAGATTCGCTGTGTCGTCACCGGTATTGCCGCCGCCGCAGGCGGCCGTGAGCAGGCCGATGGCCGACAGGGCAGCCGCCACGCCTCGCCGCAGTCGTGCGCCTGCCTGTCGATGCACCTTCATGATCGTTCCCTTCGGTCGGTGGCGACGGCGTCGGTCCGTCCGTCGTGTGGGGATCAAATGCAACGCCTCGTTCCTCGCCATGGAATGGAGCCAGGTCCGATGGCGATAGCGGAAGGCCCCTTCGTGGCGGAGATGATCGTGCGCTGCAGCGCATGGTCGACGCTCGCGCACGACGACATTGCGCACGGCCCCCGCGACCGAAAGTCGGTCGGTGATCGTCAGCAGCGTGTCGAGTGGTGCTCGGTCGCCACCAGCCGCGTGCTCGGCGGGCGCTTCGTCGGCGTCGTTGCGTGCCTCCGAGCGCCAAGACCGCTCGGACCGCCCGGTGGTGCGGCCGAGCACGCCTGCGTTGCCCCTCGCCACGTCGGGCAGCAGCGTCTCGAGTTTGTCCACCCCTTCCTCCACAACGTTCGACCTGGTGGAGACCATAACAGCCGTCCGCTGGAGTGGTCAGCCCTGCCAGCTTGATCGTAGCGGCCGCCCTGCCGCAACGATCTCAAGAGAGGAAGAACAGAAGGAAGCGCAACGTCTGCACCGCAGAACTCGCGTTGGACGCGCCCCTGGGGCTCGTCGGTTGCGACGGTGGTGTATGACGAGATCCATGACCACCTGCCCCCAGTTGCTCGGTCCAGGCCCTCATAAGCCGCCACCGCAAACACGGCACTTGAAAGCGCAGGCCAACACCCTGCGCCAGTTTGAGCGATGGGGGCCACCCACCGCGCCACGCCAACAGCCCCCCGCTACGGTCCCTATTCTGCACATTAGTCCTGGTGGCTACGATACGGGTTCGTAGCGGGCGCCGGCCGGCTCGTTCGACGGATCGGGAGATGGTAGGTATACCCACGCGGCTCGGTCGATACGAGGTACAGCGGGTATTGGGTACCGGTGCCTTCGGGACCGTGTACCTCGCTGAGGATCCGGCCCTCGACGACTTGGTCGCGATCAAGACCCTCGCTGAGAACTGGAGTTTCGACCCCGAGTTCCGCAGCCGATTCATCCAGGAAGCCCGTGTGATGCGCCGTGTGGTCTCGGACCATCTCGTACGCGTACACGACATCGGCGAGACCAACGACGGGCAGCCGTTTTTCGTCATGGACTTCGCCGAGGGCGGCACGCTCGAGGATCGGCTGGAGCGCCGAACCGCTGGCGATAACCCTGCTCGACTCACACTCGACGACACCATGGTGGTGGCCCGTGCGATCGCTGCCGGTCTCGCGGACCTCCACCGGGAAGGCATCGTGCACCGCGACCTGAAGCCGTCCAACCTGGTGATCCGGTCGAACCGCAGAGGCTCGTCCCCCGTGCAGGCGGCGGCCTTGCTCGAGCCGGGTGAGCGCCTCTTGCTGTCCGACTTTGGTCTGGCCAAAGATCTCAGCCACGGGTCGGGTCTCACCATCGCCGGCGGGACGCCGGGGTATATGGCGCCGGAGCAACGAATCCCAGGAGCGCGGATCGATCAACGGGCCGACGTGTACGCGGCGAGCGCTCTGGTGGCCCGTCTCCTCAGCGGCCGGCCCCCGCTGATCGACGGGTCGTGGGACAGGTCCGGTCAACACTCACTTGTCGTGGCGGTAGTCGCCCGAGGACTGGCGCTGCTGCCAGAGGAGCGCCATCCCGACATCGCGATCTGGGTCTCCGAACTCGAACGTGCCACTGCGACGACCGAACCGGTTCTCGTGGGCCCGGGAACCATCGTCATCGGTCCAGCGGATAGCCGCGAAACCATCGTCGTTGGTCCAGCGGATAGCCGCGAAACCGTCATCGTCGGCCCTACTGAACCCACCCAACCTTCCTGGTGGTCGCGCCTTCCGATGCGCCGCCGGAGCGTTGGCGTGGGTGCCGCTGCCGCGGTGCTCGCCGGTGCTGTCGTGGTCGCCAACGGTGGAGCCGGCGGGTCAGATGATGGTCTGCGCGTTGCGATCGACGGAGCCTCACGCATCGAGATCGGCGAGCCGCAGGAATACCGTGCCGATCTGCAGGGAGCGGTTTCGCACTACTGGATCGACTGGAACAACGACCTGGTCGAACGCGACTCGCTCATCGTCGAACCGATCTCGCCGGGCCAGCTGACGTTCACCCTCGTCGCAACGGACACGGTCGGTCTCACGTCGAGGGTCGACCGCACTGTGGTGGTCGAGCAGCCCGAGCTCAGGGTCGCCATCAAAGGGCCCGCCGAGATCACGCTCGGACGCAGCGCCACCTACACCGCCGATGTGCGAGGCGCGGTCTCCTATTCGTGGACCGATTGGGACGGCCAGCAGATCGAAGGCGCCACGTTCGTCGTTGACCCGGTCACCACCGGCCAGCTCACCTTCACGCTCAAGGCCGCCGACAGCTTCGGCAACACCGAGAGCGCCAAGAAGACCGTGATCATCGTCGACGGGTGAGGGTCACGAGTCTTCGCCAGACGCAGCGGGCCGTCAAGGACCAAGCGCGGGTTGGTGAGCTGGAAGCGCAGCTGGGGAGGGCCCGGCAGCGCACGTGGCGTTGTGCGGTGCAAGGCTGCGTCGACTTCGGCGATGTGGGAGTTTGCTCGGTTGACCTTGCCTTACACGCCGTTGGGCATGGGCACGGTAGGAGCGAAGAGCGAGAGGCGGGGTCGGCGCCTCGGCTTTCCAGTGGCAAGCCTCACGGCCGAAAACCTCCGTCGGCGTGTATCTACAAGCCGAGGCCCGAGACGCCCTCGACACCATGGCCGCCGAACGGTGCGACACCCTGGGCGCCGCCGCCATCTGGGCCGTCAACCGCCTCCCGTCCCCACAACCCGAGCCGGCGGCTCCGCTCGGACGACAGGACCTTCCACCGCGCCGTCACCCACGACCAAGACAAAAACTGGACCGGCCGACCGTCGTGTATCTCCTGATAGAACACGAGCAAGCAATCGCCCTCCGACGCCTCGCAGAGCGCCAGAGAACATCAGTGTCGAAACTCGTTTCCCGTGCGCTCCTGGAGCAAAGGAATCGATGTTCCACCATCACAGGGACGTCTGATCTCGCCGCTGAAACGTGACCGGACCGAAGGCGTGAAAGGAAGTGCGTGACGCCCCGGACAGCGTGCGGTGACCTTTGCCAGTAGGCGATCGACGACCTCGACAGTTGGGTCAACGAGCAGGCACACCGTGCGCTTGTCCCCAGATGAGGCCCGCCTGGACACCACGTGCAGCACCTCGACACCAAGATCGGCGTCCCCACGCCGCCACGACCGTGCCCCGGCCGCTGCTGGCATGGCGTGGCGGCACGGGCGGTCCGATTGGGTTGGGTCTCCTCACGGCGCGGCACGGCGCGGCCACCAGATCATGTGGTTATAGCTCTTGACAGTACCCGGCGACGAGATTTGAATCTGGGGCAGATCGTGAGGAGCGGGGGTGCTGCGTGGCGTCAGATCGGTTCACGAGGGTGGGTCCCGGCGTACCGAGCCGGATGGTTGAGCGGGTGTGCCACGCCGGCCATGTCCACCCAGCCGCTGCGGTTTGGACCCGTCGGCGGTTCTTCCAGGTCGCGGCCGGTGTTACCGCTGGTACGGCGCTGGCCGGCACCTGGGCGCCGGGCCAGGTCGGGGCGGCCGGGCCCGGTATGGGCTTGGCCGAGCCCATACCGGCCACGCTCGAGTTCTTCCCGGGCGTCACCGGCCATGTGCAGGCGCCACCGTTCACCGGGGTCGACACCGATCCGACGACGGTCAACAACTTCAACGGGGCGGCCGGTATCGCCTTCATCAGCGGCGAGGTGGAGCGGCGGAACAAGCGCACCGGCGAGGTCCGCACGTTGCCCTATTCCTTCAACGACATGCGGTTCATGAAAGGCGTGTTCCGGGGGCGCGACGGCCACGAACGCAACGCCACGTTCGCCTTCATTTGAATTGACGTGTTTGACCCGCAGTTGGCGGGTCAGCAGGTGCACGATTTCAACCCAGGCGTCACCCAGAACGGGGTCTTCTGGACCACGGTCGTGTCCGACAGCGATGTGCAGGTCGACCTCGGTGCCGGCCGGGCCACCCTGCAGGTGAATGACATCGCGCAGAAGGACTACTTCGACTTCGAGAACGCCATTCTCGGCAACGGAGCCACGCCCCGCCAGGGCCGGGTGTCATTCCGGGTCGAGTGGACGGCGACGGGCCCGGTCACCGACGTCAACAACGCCGCCCAGCGCTACCGGGGCACGGTGCGGACGGCGCTGGCCCAGATGGAGTGGTCCGGCCGGTCTGGCGACTTCGAATTCCAATCGGCACCGTTGGCTACCTCGACCACCGATGCGGCCCAGCTGGGCAGCGCTCGCAACGGCTCCTACTACTGAACAGGGCCCGCCCCGGCGCCGGGAAATCGTCGGGATGGTCGTCCGGTCCACAGGGCGTGCGACGCTTCTCTAGACGGATTGGTTGCTGGTCGTCGAGGCCAGTGTTTCGGAAGGATTGGGCGTAGGGTTCAGGCTGCGGTGCGGTGTGGTAGTCGTTGATGAGTCCACCTCAGGTGGCGTGTCGCGGGATCGGCCCGGTCGTATCTGGCGTTCGTTCTCCCAGTCAAGGGGCGGGGCGATCCGCTCTGGGGGTCGGCGTCCGTGTGGGTGGAACGAGCGAGGTGATCGTGGCTCAGCGATGGCGGTTCGTCGGGCGGGAGGCGGAGCTTGCGCCGATGCGGGCTGAGCGGCGAGCAGGTTGCCGATGAGGTCTGCGGCGCCTGCGTCGTGGGATTCCAGCGACTTCGCCTAGATGTTGAGCGTGGTCGACGCGTTGCGGTGCCCAATCCGAGCGGACACGTTCTTCAACGGCACCCCTCCGGCCAGGAGCATGGTGGCCTGGAAGTGGCGCAGGTCGTGGAGGCGCACCCCGGTCACGCCGGCCCGTTTGCAGACCGATTCCCACCGATCGCTCATCAGGTCGGGATGCAGCGGTCGAGAGCCGTCCAGTTCGTTCGAGAACACGAAACCGTCAGCGCTGACTTCGGCGCCGTGCTGCGCAGCGGTGGCCCTGCGTGTGTTGCGGTGGCGTTCGAGGGAAACCATGGTGGCCTCGTCGAGGGTCACGGTGCGCTTGGAGTGGTTCTTGGTGTCTTTCTCCACCGGTGTTCCCCCCACGCTGACGACGGCCCGTTCGATGCGCACGCTGCCGCGCCTCAAAGTCGATGTCGGTCCATCGAAGTCCACACAACTCGCTGCGCCGGGCCCCGGTCGCCGCCGAGAGCCGAAAGAGGGTGCCGATGTCCGGCGTGGTTGCATCCGCCGTTTCGAGCAACAGCAACACCGTCTCGGGGGAGGGGATCTTGATGTCCTTCTGGCGAACGGTGGGGGCCTTGGCGTCACGACCGGGTTGGAGGTCAACCATCCCCACCGCACGCGCAGTGGTGAACGCGCTGCGAAGCACGGAATGCACCTGATGGATCCGGCTCGTCGAAAGGTTCTTCTCCTCGGCCAGGTAGGTGTAGAAGTCATCGAGCAGTTGCGGGGTGACCTTGCGCACCTGGTGGCGCCCGATGGTCGGCCGGATGTGCGTCTCCTGGATGGACTGGTAGCCAACGAGCGTGGTCCCCGCTCCCGTCCACCGACCGAGGAACTCATCCACCAGGTCCGCCACCGTGAGGGACCCGTCGACCTTGGCGGCACGGTCCTGTTCGACCGCAGCGACCAGCTTGGCCAATTCCAGCGCTGCCATGCGCTTGGTGCCTCGGACCGAGCGGCTCTCCACCAGTCGCTTGCCGGTGATGAGATCGAACCCATTCGAGACCCGCAGCTCCCATACCCCGGGGTACTTCTCGCGCATCGAACCACCCATTGTGGGACGCACGAGACCGGGTGTGTGGGATTTCTGTGGGACGGAGCCTTGCGCTCACGACCGATCCGGCTAGGGTGTGACCCCTCTGACCAGCCCTTTGCGGTAGGCCGCCCGGGGCTCGAACCCGGCACCTTGGGATTAAAAGTCCCCTGCTCTACCCGATGAGCTAGCGGCCCGCCGCCATAGCGTAGCTCCCGGCCAGACCGGCGCAGACACCCGTTCAGCGCCGCCCAATGGTCGCCCTGAGCTCCCCGGTAGGCTCGGCATATGGATCCGTTGCCGTTGGCCGGCACCTTTGATCATGGGGCGGTGCTCGCCGGCATCGAAGCCGATCTCGACGCTCTGGACGCCGCCTTGCGCCGCATGGACGACGGCAGCTACGGACGGTGCAACCGCTGCGGTGCGGCGCTGCCAGCGGACGGGCTCGATGCCGATCCGCTGCGTGTCGCATGCGAGCCGGGGTGTGCCCCCTGAGGCAGAGGGTTTCCGTCCTCGGGCGCCGTCGTCGGTTGCGCCTCTCACCCCCTCGGCGGCTACGGACGGTCGGGCTGTGGGTACCGGCCACCGCGGTGATGATCGCAACCGGCACCGCGGCAATGGGTGCGGTCGCGGCACGGGCGCAGCTTCGGCGAAACCCGGCGGTGGTTCATCGGGTCCGGCGCACAGCCCGCTTGGGTCGCCTCGCCACCCGCCGGGGCCTGGCCTACCTGCCCCACACCGCCAGGAAGTTGGCCGCGGCGGATCCCGCGACCCGCGAGGCACTGGACCGCAGCTTTGCCATCCGTACCGCGGAGGATGTCGCCCGGGAGCTTGGCAACATGAAGGGTGCGGTCATGAAGGCCGGCCAGCTCATCAGCTTCATCGTGGAAGCCCTCCCACCTGAAGCCCAAGCGGCGCTGGCCACGCTGCAATCCTCGGCCCCGCCCATGGCACCCAGCCTGGCTGAGCACGTGGTGACCGAGGAGCTGGGCCGGCACCCGTCGCTGCTGTTCTACCGATGGGACCCGATTCCGGTTGCGGCGGCCTCCATCGGGCAGGTCCACCGTTCCGAACTGGCCGACGGTCGACAGGTGGCGGTCAAGGTGCAATATCCCGGCGTGGGCGACGCCATCGGCGCCGATTTGGCCAACGTCGAGGTTTTCTACAACCTGTTCTCGGCCTTCGCTCTCAAAAGCCTGGACGTGCACGCCATGGTCCACGAGCTGCGCGACCGCATGGTGGAGGAGCTCGATTACCGCCGTGAGGCCGACAATCAACGCCACTTCGCCCGGCTCTACGCCGATCATCCCTTCATCAGGGTGCCGCAGGTCATCGACGAGCTGAGCACCGGCCGGGTGTTGGTCACCGAATGGGTCGATGGCCAATCTTGGGCAGAGTTCGAGGCCACTGCCGGCCCCGCGGCCCGTCACAAGGCCGCTGAGGTGTTGTTCCGCTGGGCTCAGCAGAGCGTCTATCGCCACCATATCTTCAATGGGGATCCGCACCCGGGAAACTATCGCTTTCACCCCGACGGCAGTGTCACCTTCCTTGATTTCGGTCTGGTCAAGCGTTGGACTGACGCCGAGATGGCAACGCTCTGGCCGGTCATCGCCCCCCTGCTGGCCGCTGATCCGCTGGAAACGGTGCGGGAGATGGTCACGGCTGGCTTCCTGGCCTCCGATCATGGTCTGGACCCTGCTCAGGTCTTTGGCTACGTATCCGCGCCCTACCAACCATATTTTGCTGACGAATTCACCTTCACTCGTCGCTATGTGGCTGACGCGCTTGGGTCCATCTTTGACGTGAGGGGTCCCTATCAGCCCGTGGTGGAGAAGCTCAACCTGCCGGCCAGTTTCGTGATCCTGGACCGGGTGGTATGGGGTATGAGCGCGCTGTTGGGCAAGCTGGAGGCCACCAACCGCTGGCGGGCCATCCTGGACGAATACCGCATCGACGCCGCCCCTGCCACCGAGCTCGGTCGCCTGGAGCAGACTTGGCGGGAAGCGCAAGTGAGCCGCAACAGTCAAGGAGCATCGTGAAGGAGACCCCGCCGTCTCAGACACCGGAGCCCGCCACGCCGGCTCCGGCAACCGCAGCCCCCGAGATCACGTTGCCGGGAAAGACGTTGCCGGGAAAGACGTTGCCGGAAACGGTGGAACGCCTGGTGGCCGGGACCCCCATTATCTTTGCTGGCAACAAGGTGGTGCGGGTCACGCCGGAGTTGGCCGACGCCTTCGGCCCTGGGGACCAGCTCTTGGTCAGTCCCGCCGACGGCGAGTTGCTGCACATCCCCGCAGCCGTCGCTGCCATGGTGGCGCGCCACGGTGGGCGACGCCGTGGCCGCCTTTGCCGCTTTGGAGGCCGCCGCCGACGAGCAGATCACGGCCTTCTTTCATGGCTTCGCCAATGGTTTGGCCGACGATGACACGTTCGCACCCATCGCCGCCGCCAACGCCCTTGATGTGGAGACTGCCCGGGCCCAGGGTCGCTCCACCACCCGTTTGACACTGAGCGAGAAGATGCGCGCCGACATGATCGCTGGGCTGCGGGGTTGGGCTGATACCGCATCGGGCCGGGGCGAGGTGATCGAGCGCATCACTGGGCACGGTTTCATTGTGGAACAACGCCGGGCCGGCCTGGGCGTGGTGGGATTCGTGTTCGAGGGTCGTCCCAACGTCTTCGCTGATGCTTGCGGGGTGTTGCGCAGCGGTAACGCCGTGGTGTTTCGCATCGGCCGTGACGCACTGGGCACTGCCCGGGCCATTGTCCGCCACGCCCTCGCCCCCGCCCTTGCCGCGGCGGACCTACCATCCGGTACGGTACGGCTGGTGGACTCCCCGGTTCACGCCGCCGGCTGGGCGCTGTTCGCTGACGCCCGTCTGGCGTTGGCGGTGGCCCGCGGTTCCGGCGCCGCGGTGGCCCAGTTGGGGTCCGTCGCCCGCCAAGCTGGCATACCAGTCAGTTTGCACGGCACCGGCGGGGCGTGGATGGTGGTTTCGGCCGCCGCTGACAGCGAGCGGGTGCAGGCAACAGTGAACCGTTCGTTGGATCGCAAGGTGTGCAACACCCTCAACGTCTGCGTGGTCACCGCTGCCGCCGCCGCTACCATGCTTCCCGGTATTCTCAAGGCGGTCGATGACGCGGCTGATGATCGTGGCACCGTGGCCCGCTTCCACGTCACCGCCGAGGCCGCACCGTACCTTGCGGAACGTTTGGGCCGAACGGTAGACGTGGCCCGGGCCGACGGCAGCCATCGTGAACCGTGGGCTGAGCTCATCGCAGAACACGAGCTGGGCACCGAATGGGAGTGGGAGCACAGCCCTGAGCTGTCCCTGGTAGTGGTCGAGGATCTCGCCGCGGCCATCGCCCTGTGCAACCGTTACAGCCCCCGCCTGGTTGCCACCCTGTTGAGCGAGGATATTGTCGAGCAGGCTCGTTTCTTCGCCGAGGTCGACACCCCCTTCGTCGGTGACGGCTTCACCCGTTGGGTCGATGGCCAGTACGCCTTCCATCGGCCCGAGCTCGGTCTGTCCAACTGGGAGGGCGGTCGACTCTTCGGCCGCGGCGCCGTGCTCTCCGGTGATTCGGTGTTCACCGTGCGAACCCACTTCCGCCAGATCGATCCGCTGCTGCAACGCTGAGCCCGGAACGCAACGGCCGACCGTGCCGAACGGCAGGTCGCGTTCACCAGAACCAGCTGTCGGTCGAATCGACGTCGAATCGGTTCGATCAGCGGGCGGGTTCAGGCCCGAAGGTTGCATCGGCCAGGACATCCTCGACCCCCGGACAGCTCAGACCCAGCGCGGTGGCCCGGTCCATCCTCAAGCGCAGGTCAAGCGGCACGTCGGCGTGGTGGTCGCCGGCCCGCACCTGATCGAGGCCGCCGCCCCAACGGGATGGATCCACACCCCAGTAACGCAACATCAAGCGAGCAAAAGCAGCCCGATCAAGCACCTGGCCGCCGGCGAGGTTCATCACCCCCGCCTCGCCCGTCAGTTCGCTGGCCAGTCGGAGCAGTCCCTGGGCCAACGCCTCCACCCACACCGGCTGGCGGAGCACGTCACCGAACAGTCTGACCCGTTGGCCAGCCCGCAACGCCGTCACGAACCCGACGGTGCCCCGGTCCGCTTCGTGCAGCCCGTAGATCAGCGACGTGCGGACCACCACCGCCGCGGGGCACACCCCCAGCACCGCGGCCTCGGCCGCAGCCTTGCTGGCTCCGTAGGCGTTGATGGGGTTGGCCGGGGCGTCATCGGCGTAGGGCGCCGATCGACCGTCAAGGACGGAGTCGGTGCTGACGTGGACCAGTCGGATCTCCTGATCGGCGCAGGCCTCCGCCAACGCGGCGCTGCAGGCCCGGTTGACCACATCGAAGGTGGCCGGTGGGCGTCCGGGGTTGGCGGCGGCGGCGTGCAGGACGGCATCGGGACCGGCAGCTCGTACCGCGGCCACCAGGGTGGAGGGGTGCAACAGATCAACCCCGGCGGCCCGGCCCAGGTCCACCACCTGGTGGCCGGCGTCCACGATGGCTGCGGCCAGCCGCTGGCCCAGGTAACCCGACGCCCCCGTCAACCCGATCCGCCACGGGCCGGCCCCAGCCCCCGCCATGGCCCCGTCGCCGTCGGGCACCCCGGACGGGAGGCTCAGTCGACGTCCTCGGCTTCGGTGCCCTTGGCCAGCAGGTACCCCCGGGCCCGTTCGGCCAGTGGGTAGCGATTGACCAAGTCCCAGAAGGCAGGAGAGTGGTCAGGCACGCTGAGGTGACAGAGCTCGTGCACGATCACGTAGTCGAGGACCCAGTCGGGATAGCCGGCCAGCCGATCCGAGATGCGGATGTCGCCGGTCTTGATGGTGCAGGACCCCCAGCGGGAGGACTGGTTGCCGACCCACCGCACCGAGTGGGGGGAGTTCAGCTTGAACTTCTTGGCCAGCTCTGCGGCCCGCTGCGCGACGTCGATGGGGCCCGCTGCCCGTCCCCGCTCGAAACGGGTCACGAACCCCGCCACCAGCCGGTCCTCCTCGGTGCGGGCCAGGCCGACCGGCACCCGTACCTGTAGCACCCCGTCCACCAGCCGGGCTTGCGCTGTTGAGCGCCGCCTCGGGCTGCGAATGATCTCCACTCGCATTCGTACTCCCCCAGATCGTGCCTGCGGACCGCTCCGATCCGCTGTATCAAACCTGTCGTGTTCGTTCTGTTGGCTGTCGTGCTGTCGTGCTGTTCCGGGTGTGCTCGCTCAAACCTGTTCGGTGACGTCGGCGGTGACCGGCGCATGCTCTGCCAAGAGTGGCACGCTTGCGCCGAGCGAGAGCCCTCCGGACGGGTCGACGTTGATCCATTGGGCCCCGAGGTTGGGCACCCGGCCGCCGGTGCCGCTCAGATGACGGGTGAGAGCGAAGATGACACCGCCGTGCGTGACCGCCACCACCTCGCCGCCCTCGAAGCGCTCGGCCAACTCACCGAGTCCCGTCGCCACCCGGGCGATCAGCGGGTCGTCCTGTTCGAACCCGGGCGGGGTTCGCCACGCCTTCCGATCACCGGGATAGCGGGCGTCGATCTCGTCCATGGTGAGCCCGGTCCACTCCCCGGCATCACGCTCGACCAGGCGGTCATCGAGCAGCACCGGTCCGATGCCCAGCAACTCGGCCAAGATCGCCGCGGTGTGATGGGCTCGTTGCAGGGTCGATGAGGCGATCCCGTCCAGTGCGCCCAGGGACTCAGAGGCCGCCGCCGCCTGCCATTGGCCGACCTCGGTCAGCGGTGGGTCGGCCCGGCCCTGCCAGCGGGCGGAGGCGTTCCAGGTCGACTGGCCGTGGCGAACCAAGAGGATTCGGCTGACCGCGCCCGAAGACCCGCCCGGGCCGCGTCCGTGGTTGCTCACAGCTGGAAACTAGCCACGCCCGGCCCTGCTCGGGGAACCGCGAGGGTCCCCGTCCCGCCGCGGGGCGTTCACTACCATGAGAGGTCGATGGCCCTGGTCACGCTCCGCCTTTTCGCCTCTGCTCGGATGGCGGCGGGTGTTGGTCGTGACGAATTCCAGGCCGACACGGTCGGTGACGCCCTCGATGAAGCCATGGGCCGGTACGGGCCGGACTTCGTCGAGGTGCTCGCCGGCTGCCGCATCTGGCGAAACGGCGAACACACCACCCGTGAGGACATCCTCGCTGAGGGTGACGAACTGGCCGTGCTGCCACCGGTCTCGGGAGGCTCATGAATCGACGCTCGCAGATCGTGACCCGCTCGCCCATCGACCCCACCCAACGTGAGGGGGGCGAGGCGCCGCTGCGTCCTCAACGCAGGCGTGCGTTCACACTGGGGGAGGTCGAGGTGGACCGCTCCCCGCTGTCGTCCTCCGCGGGGTCAGCGCTCACTGAATCCCTGCTCGTGGAGTCGGTTCGGTCGCTGGGCCAGGCTCCGTCGGAACGCCGAGCCGCACCTCGCTCACCAGGGAGCCCTCGACCTGAAACCTCCGTCGAGGAGCTGCTGGGGCAGGCTCCGGCACCAACCGTCCGCACCCGGCCCGGACCGCTCGGCGCCGGTGCGTCGGGCGGGTCCGCGGCCGCGGCGGTGGCCGAGCAGCTGGTCATCGTCGACGATGACGATCCCGACCTGGGTTCTGACGCTACCCGCAAGTCGCTCGGCACCGCCGGGTTCGGTCGGGCCTGGCGTCTGCAGGCCGTGCCGGACATCAATGGGCCCCGGGTCCGGCTCGGACTGCTGTGGTTCGTCCTGGCCGCCGCCGGCCTGGCCTTCGGCGCGTGGACGGCGGCTCTGGTGCTGGTCCCGGTGGCCGCCGTCGGGGCCGTGCAGGCCGGGGCGGCCTTGCGCAAGGCTGGTGGCCGGGCCCAACCGTTGGTAGCGGGTGGGGCGGCCGCGGCGGTGGTGGCGGCCGGGGTGGCGCCCACGTCCCGGGCGGTGGGACTCATGGTCCTGCTGGCCGTGGTTCTCAGCCTGATCAGCGGGTTGCACGTGGGTGGATTTGACCTGGTCAGCGCCAGTTCCACGGTCCGGGCGTGGTTGGGCGTGGCACTCGCGGCGGTGGCCCCGGTGGTGCTGGCCCGTTTCGAGCCGGCCCTGGCGGTGCTGGCCCTGCTGCTGGTCTGCAGCTACGACGCCGGAGACTTCCTGGTGGGCTCCGCGGCCTCCACGGTGGTTGAGGGCCCGTTGGCCGGGGCGGTGGCGGTTCTCGCCGTGGGCTGCGGGGCGTTGGCGCTGCACCCGGCGTCGCTCTCCAACTACCGCCTGTGGCCAGCGGTGTTGCTCACGGCGATGGCCTGCCCGATCGGCCAATTGGTCGGATCGGCCACGCTGCCCAGTGCCGGTGCCTTCGCCCCGGGGTTACGTCGTCTGGACAGCTTGATGCTCACCGGGCCGGTGTGGTTGCTGTTGTTCGGGTGATTCCCCCGGACCGCCCGATGTCGTCATCGAATCTGGTGATCTGGCTCGCAGTACCTTCTTCCCGTCGGTGAAGCGATCACAAAGAGGGGATTCGCGAGTACCCTGAGTGGCGTATACCCCTGTCGAGGAGGCTGGTCGATGGCAATCCGAGCGCTAGGAGGACAGTTGAGCTTTCCCCTGTCGGATCGGGTGCTGCACGCCGACTACCTCGTTGGGTTGGATCGGCGCACGCTGCCCGAGATCCGTGCCATGCGAGCGGAGTGCGAGGAGGCCGAAGCCGGGGTCTCCTTCGCCAGGCGCGTCCTACAGGGGCACCTCGACATCGTCTCCAGCGAGCTGCACCGCCGCCACACGGGCGAGGCGGGTGATCTGTCCGCCAGCAACGCCCTGCACGACCTGGTGGAGCGGCTGCCGCAGATCCTGGCCGATGACCAACACAGCCGTAGCGGCTCACCCGGCTGGCGGCCGCTGGACCTGAACACCGAGATGCCCGGAGTAGAACTGCTGGTGGCGGTGGATGCCGCCGTCGGTGGTGCGGCCATGGCCGACCTGGCCAGCCGACCGCAGGCGGACATCGAACACATGTCCGGCCGGCTGTCGGAACTGGAACGGGAGTTCTCCCGCACCAGGCGGATCCTGCACGAGCGCATCGACCTGCTGAAGAACGAGCTCACCGCCCGCTACGGTCGCGGCGAGATCAACGTCGACACCCTGCTCGACTGATCCCCGTCGCTCTCTCTAACCTGAGTCTTCGCGCCCCGGGAGCCGTCGCAGCGGGCGTAGGAGACGGGCGTGGCACAGGAGAGAACCGACTTCGATCCGCGGCGGGGCGATGACCTGGGCGGGTTCCTACGTCAGCAGCGCCGGTTGAGCTCCCTCTCGCTGCGTCGATTGTCCGAGCTGTCGGGGGTGTCCAACCCCTACTTGTCCCAGATCGAGCGGGGCCTGCGTCGCCCGTCCGCAGATGTGTTGAACCAGCTGGCCCGGGCCCTGGGGCTGTCCACCGATGTGCTCTACGTTCGAGCCGGGTTCCTGCCTCCCGGCACCAGGACAGCGGAACCGACGGCGGACGTCATCGAGGCTATTCGCGGTGACATGGCGCTGGACGAGTCCCAGAAGCGGACGCTGATCCACGTCTACCGATCTTTCCTTGGCGACTCCCTCCCCGGCGACGCTCCCCACGAATCCGGAAAGCGCTGATGCGGACCCTGGCGGTGATCTCCATGCACACGTCACCGCTAGCCCAACCGGGCTCCGGGGACAGCGGCGGGATGAACGTCTACGTCCGGGAGCTGGTCGCCGCCCTGGCCCAGGCCGGCATCAACTGCCACGTCTATGTGCGCCGCTCGTCCGAACAGGTGCCAGACGTGGTCGACGTCGAGCCGGGCTTCCGGGTCCTGCACGTGCCGGCCGGTCCGGTGGATCTGCCCAAAGAGCACCTGCCGGACGTGGTTGACCCCTTCGCCCGCTGGGTGCGCAACCACATCGAGGCGGACGGCACCACTGACGCCCTGCACGCCAACTACTGGCTGTCCGCGATGGCCGCCCACGGCATCAAACACGCCTTGGACCTACCCTTGGTGTGCACCTTCCACACCCTGGCCCGGGTCAAGGCCGAAACCGGGGATCCCGAACCGCAACGACCGCGTCGATGCTGAGACCGAGGTCATCGGCTGCAGCGACGCCATCCTGGCCAACTCCGCCGAGGAGGCCGCCCAGCTGCGACGTTTCTACGGCGCGGATCCCGACCGGGTGGAGATCGTGCCACCGGGCGTGGACCACGCCTTCTTCGCTCCCGGTAGCCGGGTCGGCGCCCGCTCGGCCCTCGGTGTGGACGGGGAGGGTCCGCTGCTGGTCTTCGTGGGACGCATCCAACCCCTCAAAGGCCTCGATGTGGCCATCGCCGCACTGGCCCATCTCCCGACCGCCCGCCTGGTGGTCGTCGGAGGGCCCAGCGGGAGCGAGGGCGCTGATCACGAAGTCCATTGCCATCAGCTGGTGGAGCAGCTGGGCCTGCATGAACGGGTTATCTTCCGACCCCCACAACCCCACCACCTGCTGTCCAGCTACTACCGGGCGGCGGACGTGTGCCTGGTCCCCAGCCGGTCCGAGTCCTTCGGGTTGGTGGCACTGGAAGCCGCAGCCTGTGGCACACCGGTGGTGGCCGCTGCGGTCGGTGGGCTACTGACCCTGGTCGAACACGGGCGCAGCGGGCTGTTGGTGGAGGGCCGTGACCCGCTGGATTACGCCGCCGCGGTTCGTTCCATCATTCAGGATCGCGCCTTCGCCGCTGAGCTTGGCCGTCACGCCGCGGCCAACGCCCGGACGTTCACCTGGTCCACCACCGCGGCCCGGCTCCGAAGGTTGTACGCCGATCTGACCAGCCGAACCCCCGTCGCCTGTGGCGCCCCGGCCATGGGCGAGAGCGCGTCGTGACCGGTGGGCGACGATGACCGACGTGGCCCGTCCGCCCAGCAACGCGCACCAGCTGGAGTCATTGGGCGGGCTCATTGCCGATTGGGCCGCCGAGCAGCAGGCGGAGAACCCGGCCGTGCTTTCTGTCGACCACGATGCCCACCAGCGGCGCTGGATCATCCGCCTCCAAGGTGACGAGAAAGGGGTGTTCGCGGTGTGGCTCACGTTGGGCCAGCGCTCCTTGACCTACGAGAGCTACGTACTCCCGGCGCCAGAGGAGAACCCGGCGGCGTTCTACGAGCACCTCCTCCGACGCAACGAGAGGCTTGTGGGAGTGGCGTTCACCCTCGGTGCCGAGGACGCCGTCTACCTCCGCGGCCGTTGCCCCAACCCCTGGGTTGACGCCAACGAGCTGGACCGCATCCTGGGCACCCTGTACGAGGCGGTCGAACGCTGTTTCCGGACAGCATTGCGCCTGGGCTTTGGCAGCCGGCTCCCACCGGAGCTGCGGGCCTGACCGGTCCCTGAATTTCTTATGGGTTCGATAATTTTCAGCATGTTACATGCTGTTTCGATATTTTCCTGCTAGCTTCGCCGCCGCGGCGACGGACTGTCAGCAGATTTGGGGAAGTCGGTTGCGGTCCGTCGCCGTGACCTGCCCTTCTGCGTCACCGAGACCCCGGATTCGGGCATGAGGCCAACCCAGGGGACTACATTCGAACACCGTTGCCGTCCGTCGCCTCTGATCTCGCCGTGCCCCGCTTGGGTCAAGATCCCGTCCCTCGCGGACCGGACGGGCCCGACGGCGCCCCGGATTCGTCTGGTCCCGGTCGTTCCGCTCGTTCCGGTCGGGGCTCGCTGAGCGTCGCTGCCACTCGCCAGCCGCAAGGCAAGCGAGCTGCCGCTGGCGAGAGATTCCTGATGCGTCTCCAACGTCGGCACGGTCCGCGACGCCTCGCCATGTGGGGCCGGGCCAACCGTCAGCTGCTGGTGGCGGTCACCGGTCTGGTCCTGTTGGCCCCGCCCACGACGGCACAGCTCACCGGATCGCTCGATGTGGCCGGGCTGAGGGGTCCGCTCGCCGGTTATGCGGCCAGTGCCGCTCCCCGTCCCGACGCCTCTCAATCGCCCTCAAGGGCGGCCGTCACACCACCGCCCTTGGTGGTCGGCGGCACCGTCGATGCCAAGAACATTGTCCCGGAGATCATTGCCCGGGCCCCTCTGGCGGACGTGGAGGCTTCCATCTCCCAGCTCGACCGGCAGTTGGCCAGCGCCAACGCCAGGGTCGAAGCGGCCCGTGATCAGCTGGCCATCGTTGATGTGGACCGGGCCCGGTTGCGTGACTCAGTGGCGCTGACCCAGGCCCGGATCGAGGCATTGCGGGCCGAGTTGGCCGAAACCGCCATCGCCTCCTACATCCAGCCCCGTTCCGGCGTCCTTGAGCTGCTCGGTGGTGAGCGCGATCCCAACGCCAACGCCCGCCGCGAGGGCCTGTTGGGAACCCTGGTGGAAAGCCACGCGCGGGCTGTTGATCGCCTCCAGGAGCTCCGCCAAGACCTGCTCAGCCTGGAGGGGGCCCTCGCCGACGCGGACGAGCAGGTGGCCGGGCTGCAGGAACAGACCGACTCGGCCCAGGCCCAGGCGGCGGCCTCCGCCATGACCAGAGCCACCTTGTCCTCCGTGCTGGCGGCCAGGGTGGCCCGCCTGGAGGCGGAGAGCCTTGGTCATGAGCAGGGTCGGGCTGAGCTGCTGCGCATCCTCACCCAGGCTGACCTGGCCGCCGAGGTCGTGCAGGCCGAGGTCGCCGCTGAGGAGGCCGCAGAAGAGGCGTATGTTTTCTCACGCTGGCTGAGTTGGCCGATCGACGCCTGGATCACCTCGGAGTTCGGTACCCGCTGGGGGCGGATGCACTGGGGCGTCGATTTCGAGTCCGACTACGGCGTGCCCATCTACGCGTCTCGGGAAGGCACCGTGTTGGAGGCGGACTGGATGAGCGGCTACGGGCTGGCGGTGGTCATCGACCACGGAGGCGGGTTGTCGACGCTCTACGCCCATCAGGAGGAGCTGAACGTCAACCCGGGACAGTGGGTCGAGCGGGGCGAGCTGATCGGCTGGGTCGGCACCACGGGCAACTCCACTGGGCCCCACCTGCACTTCGAGGTGCACGAGGGCACCGAAGCGGTGAATCCCCGGGACTACCTCGGGTAGTCGCCGGTGACGGGCCTGCCGCTTTGGTGCCGGGGTACCTGGAACGAAACTGACAAGCAACTTTCCCCGGAACGCGCCGCAACCAGGGGTCCCGAGGGAATACTGTCGCTGCCCTTCGTGTTGCCGACGCCGGACCCAGCCTCCGGCCTTCAGGTACGCCGGGGTGGAAGGCACAACTGATCATGGCCAAGACAAAGAAGACCGACAAGGGTGACGTTGCTCCGGTGGTAGAGAACCCGTTCCCGGCCGAGTTCATCGCCGCCCAGCGGGAGCTGTTGCTGGTGGAGCGAGCCCGTTACGTCAAGTCCGCCGACACCCTCAAGGCGGAGGCGGACTCCTTGATGAGCGAGCGCGAGCCCGGTGACGTGCAGTTCGACGAAGAATCCGGCGAGGGTGACAGCTTGGCCGTGGAGCGAGAACGGGATCTGGCGTTATCCGCCCAAGCCCGAGCTTCAGTCGAGCTCATCGACGCCGCGCTGGGCCGCATCGACGCCGGCACCTATGGCATCTGCATCCACTCCGGGCAGCAAATCCCGCCCGAGCGCCTGGAGGCCATCCCGTGGGCCGCCGAGCGGGTGGAGTTCAAGACCGGCTCGTTCCGAAACTAGGGGTGAACTGACGGAGCGCTGACCTAGACCGCGAAGCGCCAGGCGTCGCCCTCTTTGACCAGCTTTCCCGCGGTCGGCCCGGCGAAGTGGGTGCCGATGATCAGCGTTGGCGTGTCGGTGTAACGATCGACGAAGGCCTGACGGGTGGCGTTGGCCCTGGGCGAGTCGCTGTCCGCAGTCGAGGTGAGCGGATGGGCGAACTGGATGGGGCTGTGGGTCATGTCACCGGTGATGACCGCGTCCTGGCCTTCTGAGGAGATGTGCACGCTGCAGTGTCCCGGCGTGTGGCCCGGGGTGGCTTCCAGCCAAACCTCCTCGGTGATCCGGTGATCCATGTCCACGAAATCGGCCAGGCCGGCATCCACGATGGGCACCACCGAGTCACCCATGACGTCACCGAACATCTCGGTGTCAGGCTGCGCCACCCAGTGGTCGTATTCGGTGCGGGCGAACAGGTGCCGGGCGTTGGGGAACGTGGCCACCCAGCGCCCGTCCACCAGCTTGGTGTTCCAGCCCACGTGATCGACGTGAAGGTGGGTGCAGAACACCGCATCCACTCCTTCAGGGGTGAACCCGGCGGCTCGGAACTCGTCCAGGAAGTCGGTGTTGAGCTGGTTGAACCCCCGCGTCGGCCGAGGCTTGTCATTGCCGATGCAGGTGTCCACGATGATGGTCTTGCCCTGTGACTCCAACACCAGCGCGTGAATGGACAGCACCATCTTCCCGGCGTCATCCACAAAGTGCGGGCGCATCCAGGGCGTGGCCTCGATCAGCTCCGGGGTCACCTCCGGCAGCAGGGCCTTGAACGGCCAATGCAACTCAATCTCGGGCACCTTGGTGACCCGAACGTTCCCGATCTGCCAGCGCATGATTTCCCCCATGACGGGCGACGTTAGCGCTCCGGCGCCGCCGCCGGTCATATGTCGGTAAGGTCCCGGGCCGTGGTCGAGCAGCGTGTCGAGCAGCATGTCGAGCAGGTTCCTGAGCAGGTTCTTGAGCCCGGTGCGGAACCACGTGTCGCGCGTGATAGCACGCCCGATCTCGAGCTGGTGATCCTGGGCGGCGGCAAGATGGGTGAGGCGCTGCTGGGGGGTCTTCTCGACGCCGGGTGGGCCCCCGCGGGGGCCGTGGCGGTGGTCGAAAAGCTCGACGGTCGCCGTGCTGAGCTGCAGGGTCTCTTTCCCGGTGTGGTCGTGGTCTCCCACCCCATCCCGGCCCGGGGGGCCGTGGTAGCGGTGAAGCCCAACGATGTGGTCGCCGCCTGCGCCGGGTTGCGTGACCTGGCTGGAGGGCCGCCAAGGCGGGTGGTGTCCATCGCCGCGGGGGTCACGCTGGCGACGCTCGAAACCGGCCTGGGCCCCGGTGTGGCGGTCGTGCGGGCCATGCCCAACACCCCGGCCCTGGTGGGTTTGGGTGCGGCCGCCATCGCCCCCGGCAGCGAGGCCGACGCCGAGGATCTGGCCTGGGCTCGTTCCATTCTGACCGCGGTCGGCACCGTGGCCGAGGTCGGCGAGGCCCAGCTGGACGCTGTCACCGGCCTGTCAGGTTCGGGCCCGGCCTACGTGTTCTTGGTCGCCGAGGCGCTCATCGAAGCCGGCGTGCTGTGCGGCCTCACCCGCCCCGTGGCCCAGCAACTGGCCGCCCAGACCCTGCTCGGTTCGGCCACCCTGCTGAGCGCGTCGTTGGCGGACAGTGGCCGGGGCCCGGGGGAGCTGCGGGCCGATGTCACCTCCCCGGGAGGTACCACCGCCGCGGGGTTGCGGGTGTTGGAACAGCGGGCGGTTCGTGCCGCGTTCCTTGACGCGGTGGCCGCAGCCACGGCGCGCTCAGCCGAGCTTGGCAACGGTTGAGCGTGTCTGGCGCGCTGCTAGGCTCCCCCACGCGGAGTGAGGGGGATCCCTTCCAATCTGGTTTGGCGCGCCCGTCGGGTTGAGCTCGGCCCGGTGCGTTGCCGCCAGGTACCGCTGCGCCCGTCCTGGTGGGTCCTGGTGCCTACGCTGGGTGCCCACGTTCGTTCCGAGGCCATGCATGCACCCTGCGCCCTACCAGACCGTCACGCTGCTCACCGACTATGGCAGCGATGACGAGTTCGTTGGCGTGCTCAAGTCCGTCATCTGGTCCATCGCCCCTGACGTGCGCATCGTGGACCTTTGCCATGACATCGCCCCCTTCGACATCCGGGCCGGGGCGCTGATGCTCGCCCGCTCGGTCAACTACCTCTGTCCGGGGGTGGTCGTGGCGGTGGTGGACCCCGGCGTCGGTACCGCCAGACGGGCGGTGGCAGTGGAGGTCGGCGGCGGCCAGTCGGTGCTGGTGGGTCCGGACAACGGACTCTTGGCGCCGGCCGTGGCCATGGTCGGCGGTGCCGGTCGGGCGGTGTGGCTCACCAACCCCGACCATCAGCTCGAACCCCTCGGTCCCACCTTCGCCGGACGGGACGTGTTCGGCCCCGCCGCGGCACACCTCTGCCTGGGCGTGGCCCTGGAGCAGCTCGGCCCGCTGGTGGACCCGGTGGGCCTCATGCCCGCGTTGCTGCCGATCGCCCACGAGGAGAACGGGGCCACCGTGGCGGAGGTGTTGTGGACCGATCGCTTCGGCAACCTGCAGCTCAACGTGGACCCCGATGACATCAACGCCTACGGAGAGCAGGTGGCCGTGGTCATGAGTGGATCCCGCCGGGTGGCGCGACGGGTGCGGGTCTTCGCCGATCTGGCCACCGGCGAGGTTGGCCTGATCACCGACGCCAACGGGCTGGCAGCCCTCGTGGTCAACCGGGCCTCCGCGGCCCACGAGCTGCACCTTGGCACCGGGGACCAACTCCGCCTCGAGCCACTCGGCGAGGACGGCCCTAACAACGAGGGGGTCTCCGTGGGCGTGCAACTCGGCCGCCGTACCGAAGCGGACGGGGTTCGCTGATGCGCCCCGGGACGACGCTGGTGATCGCCATCCTGTTGGGCATGATCCTGCTGGCCGGAGCGCTGCAGTTCTTCTTCCTGGCCCGCTGAGCAGCCCGACGACCACCGCGTCGGGCGGGCTGGGCGTCCTTGAAAGGGCATTGGGGCTTCATGCGTGCAGTTTTGGACACTGGTGGCCGCTTACACCCCCCCAATTGTCGACGAAGTGTGGTGCTGCGCTGACTGTCCGTCGATGATCACGGGGCTCCGAGTGTGTCGTGTCCAAAGCTGCACATATGGAACGTGTGGCGGCCCCCTTCGGGCCAGCCCGCACTCGCCGCTAGGCCGGGTGCGCCGATGGGGTCGATGGGGTCGTGGAGGGAGCCGGTGTTGGTGACCGTGCCGCGGCGGTGGCGATCAGGAATCCGGCGAAGATGACCGCCAGACCGCAGGCCAACGCCGCCGCGAAGCCGACCTCGTCCGAACCGCTGAGCGCCACAAATGGCCGCTTGGCGCTGACCAGCAGCGTGCCGACCGCCACCAGAGCGTTCGCCGAGGCCAGCCGCCGGGCCCCGATGGTGCCCACGCCGACGGTATTGGTGGTGGCCGGCAGGTTGGCGAGCGCCGCTCCGGCGGCTTGGCGGCCGGCTGCACGCAACAGCCCGAACCCGCTGATCAGCGCCCCTACCACGACCACCAGCGCTCCCAGGCCCGACGCCGACGCCGCCAGCACCCGGGGCAGCACCCCGAACACTTCCCGACCCTCGTTGAGCTGATCAGCGTGCAGTGGACCCCGCAGCGGAGCGGTCAGTACCACCCCGGTCGCGAATGCCCCGAACAGCGCCACCGCCAGGGACACGCGGTCCGCCAGGCGCCGGGGAGTCACCAGATACACCGTGCCCAACGCCAACACCGGCACCGTGACCACGCCCCCCAACAGGTAGAACAGCCGGAACAAGGCCGGGTTCCAGCCGGTCTCACTGGCCATCACCAGCGGTAGCGCCCCACCGGCGAAACAGAGCATGGCCGCGCACCAGGCCCCGTCATGGCGTCGCCGTCTCCGCCACCAGCGTTCACCGGTGCAGCAGGCGAAGGCCACCGCGATCAACAGCGCGGCAGCGGCGAAGGGCGTTGCCGCGGGGGAGGAGGCACCCATGGTCGAACGTCTACTCCGAACGTCACACTCCGTACCTGATCCGTCCTTCGGATCGGCACATCGGACAGGCAGGTTCGCGACCCGGCACAGCACGTCGATAGGGTTCCAGCGATGGATGGTCAGCCGAGGCGCATACCCGATGCCTCGGTGGCCCGACTGCCCGAGTACCTCCGCATTCTGGTCGATCTGGCCGACCAACGTTGCCCGACGGTCTCCTCGGAGCAGCTGGCGGAGCTGAGCGGTTTCAACGCCGCCAAGGTCCGCAAAGATTTGTCCTACCTCGGCACCCACGGCACTCGGGGCGTCGGCTATGACGTGGACCACCTGGTGTTCGAGATGCGCCAGGCCCTGGGGGTCAATCAAGACTGGCCGGTGGTGGTGGTCGGCGCTGGCAATTTGGGCCGGGCCCTGGCCAACTACGCCGGGTTCGCAGATCGCGGGTTTCCCCTGGCCGGGGTGGTCGACGCGGACCCCGACAAGGTCGGTCTCACCGTGGGCCCGGTGAGCGTGGCCCCCATGAGCGAGCTGGAGGCCATCGTGGCGAAACACCAGCCGGTCATCGGTATCATCGCCACCCCCGGACCCGTCGCCCAGCAGGTGGCTGATGCCTTGGTCGCCGCCGGCGTGTCCGCCATCTTGAACTTCGCCCCGTCGCTGGTGTCGGTGCCGCCGTCGGTCTCGTTGCGCAAGGTGGATCTGGCGCTGGAGCTACAGGTGCTCAGCTTCTACCAGTCCCAGCGTGATCCCCGCCCGGCGGCACGCGACAGCGCCTGATCAACCGGCGGTGACAACCTCAAGGGTGCGGGTGTTGCGAGCTCCCCTGGTCGGAGCTCAGTATTTGAACTGACCCACCAATTCACGGAGCTGGTCGGAGATTGGGCGGAGTTCGCGACCCCTGAGATGGTCTGAGCGATCTCGGCGTTCTCTCAGTGACCAGCACATCGTGGTTGGCCGTGGCCACGCTGGCCGGGTCACCCAACCAGGTCGGTGTCCTGGCCCGCCTTCTCCCGGACAGTGAAGAGTTGAACGCGAAATCCCTGCTCGGAGACCAGGAGCGCCGCCCGGGAGCCGGATTGGTCATCGATGGGCTGGCCCAAGGCTGCGTCCAGCGCGTAGGCCGTCTGCCAAGCGTTGAGGTCCGCAGCGTGGAACTCCAGGCGCAGCGCCTGTTCCCCGATGTGCAGCTGCTCGGCGACCGTGGTCACGTCGCCGGCCACCGCGCCGACGTTGCGGACCGCCGTGCCCGCTACCACGATGATGAGCAACGCCACCGCGCTGACCCGAGGGTCAAGCGACGCGCAATCGAAAGATGGTGAGACGAGACACCAGCGACCTCCAAGCGGGCTTGGTCGTGTTAACGGCCGGTTTGCTTGACCCTTGAACTTTTTTGAGGTTGGTGTCGCTGATTTCCCGGAATACCCATATCAGGTGACGGTCCCAGCACTTTGAGTGGCCGACATGGAGTTCGCTCCGGGCCGCTGTGGCCCGCTACCTTTCGAGGCATCGTGGTAACGATCGGGTTCGGCCTCAACCATCGAAACGTGCCCCTCGACGTGCTCGAGGCCGTCAGCGTTTCACCGGAGAGCCGCGCCAAGCTGGCCGCGGATCTGCTCGAGCCTGGTTTGGTCCGCGGTGCCGTGGTGCTGGCCACCTGTCACCGCCTCGAGCTGTATGTGGACGCCGAGCGGTTTCATGAGTCCTTCCGGGTGGTGCGTGACGCACTGGCCATCCACACCGGTGCAGACCCGCTGCTGCTGGCGGACCGGCTGATCCCCTACTTCGACACCGAAGCCGCCGAACACCTCTTCACCGTCGCCGCCGGCCTGGACTCAGCGGTCCTCGGCGAGCACGAGATCCTGGGACAGGTCCGCTCGTCCTTCGAGGTCGCGCAGGCCGCCGGTTGTGTGAGCCCGCCGCTCAATCTGCTCTTCCGTCGAGCCATTGAAGTCGGCAAGCGGGTCCGGACCGACACCGCCCTGGGTCGGGGCACCGCGTCCATCTCCCACGCCGCTGTTGAACTGGCTGGCGAGCTGCTCAGTGGTCTCGGTGGAACCCGTCTGGTGGTCCTCGGTGCCGGTGAGATGGGCTCCGGGGTGGCAACGAGCGCGGTGGCGCAGGGTGCCGCCGAGGTCGTGGTGGCCAACCGCAGTCGGGACCGCGCCGAGGCCCTGGTCAAGCGACTGGGTGACACCCTCGGGGCCCGAGCCGTGACCATGGATGAACTGGACGATGTGCTGGTGGGCGCCGACGTGCTGGTGTGCTCCACCGGCTCCTCCCGTCCCGTGCTCACCGCCGAGCACCTCGCCCGGGTCGTTGCCCGCCGGGGCGAGACCGGCGGTGGCAGCCGTGACCTGGTCGTGGTGGACGTGGCCATGCCCCGTGACGTGGATCCCGCCGCCCGAGACATCGCCGGCCTGCAGCTCATCGACCTCGAGGACATTCGGGCCCACACCGACAAGGGGCTCCACCAGCGCAAGGCAGCGGTCGCCGAAGCCATCGCGCTCGTTCAGGTAGCGCTGGAACGCTTCGAGGCCGAGGTCAGCGGGCGTACCGCGGATCCGGTTGTGGCCGCGTTGCGCCGACGCGGTGAAGAGCTGCGCCGGGCCGAATGGGACCGCCTGGCCCCCCGCCTGGACCACCTACCGGACAAGGAACGGGCCGCCGTCGAGGCCATGAGCAAGGCGCTGCTGGCCAAGTTGCTGCATCAGCCCACCATGGCCCTCAAGACCAGCGCCGGCACCGTGCACGGGTCACGGCTGGCCCAATCCGTGTCCGAGCTGTTCGAACTTGACTGCTAGCCGCGCTGCGGCACGACCGTCGAGCGTCATGAAACTTCGCATCGCCACCCGGGCCTCGGCCCAAGCCATGACCCAGACCGGCTGGGTCGCTGAACGGCTGCGGTCGCTGCACCCCGGCCTCGAGGTGGAGTTGGTCCCCACTGACACCCAGGGTGACCGTGATCAGACCACCCCGCTGTCGGAGCTGGGTGGCAAAGGTGTGTTCGCCAAAGAGGTGCAACGGGCGGTGCTCGACGGGCGGGCCGATCTCGCGGTGCACTCCGGCAAGGACCTGCCCTCCCTCACCCCGCTGGGGCTGATCATCGCCGGGGTCCCGGTCCGCCGAGACGCCCGCGACGCCCTGGTGGGCTCCACATTGGCCGGGCTCGGTCCGGGCGCCCGGGTGGCCACCGGTTCCAACCGCCGGCGCACCCAGCTGGCTTGGCTGCGACCGGACCTGACCTTCGCCGGGCTGCGGGGCAACATCGCCACCCGCCTCGAACGCTCCAAGGATCATGACGCCATCGTGGTGGCCGTGGCCGCCCTGCAATGGCTGGAACTGGAGCACCACGCGGCGGAGATCCTGGAGCCCGACGTCATGCTGCCGCAGGTGGCGCAGGGCAGCCTGGCCATCGAGTGCCGGGAGGAGGACCACGACGCCCGAACGATCATCGGAGTGCTGGAGGACCCGCTCAACCGCAGCTGTTTCGACGCCGAACGAGCGTTCCTGCAGACCCTGGGCGGGGATTGCAGCCTGCCCGCGGGGGCCTATGCCGTGGGCAACGGCAACGGGACCCTGCAGGTGCGCGGCATCATCGCTTCTCTCGACGGTCACATCGTGCTGCGCCACCAGGTGAGCGGGACCGATCCGGTGGCGGCTGGCGCCGAGGTGGCGGCCACCCTGCTCGATCAGGGTGGCCGGGACCTGCTGGACCGCTGAGAGCGCTGTCGCCCGGATGCAGCACACGCCGAACGCGCCGGATCCGGCCGGGGGAACGCTGCACGGCCTGACGGTGGTGGTCACCCGGGCCGCGGCCCAGCAGGCGTCGCTGGCGGAGGCCCTGCGGGAGGCGGGGGCGACGGTGGTGGGCCTGTCCACCATCGCCATCGCGCCACCAGCGGACGGCGGGGCGGCGCTGGCCGCCGCGGTCCGGAGCCTGGGGGAGTACCGCTGGGTGGTGCTGACCTCCACCAACGGTGCCCGAGCCTTCCTTGACGCCCGGGGCCCTGCCCCCTCCCCGGTCGGACCAAGCGTTGCCGCGGTGGGCGCCAGCACCGCTGGGGTTCTGTCCGCCGCCGGTCTGACCGTGGACCTGATCCCTGATGCGTTCCGGGGCGAGGCCCTGCTCGAAGCGTTCCCGCTGCCACCCCCGGAAGGGTCTCGTCGGGTGCTTTTGGTGCGGGCCGAAGTGGCAACCGACGTGCTGCCCCTGGGGCTGGCCGCCGCCGGTTGGGATCCCCACATCGTCGATGCATACCGTACGGTACGGGCCGAGCTGGACCAGGAGGCGCTGGCGGCGGCGGCGGGGGCCGATGTGGTGTTGTTTGCCTCCCCCTCGAGCGTGCAGCGCTTCATGGAGCTCACCGACGGCCGGACTTTGTCGAGCCTCCCCGCCATCGTGATCGGCGCCGTCACGGAGGCCGCTGCCCGTGCTGCCGGCTTCGAGGTGGCGGGCGTGGCCCAACGCAGCGATGTCAGTGGGCTGGTCGATGCCGTGCGCTACTGGGCCGCGGATGGTCGGCGCCGTTGAGTGGCGGCGCGCCGCACCGGAACCCCGATGGCTGCGACGCGTCGGGGAGATCGTTGGCGCGGGGATTAGCCTCCGGGGCGTGACCTTTCCCCAACGTCGCCTTCGCCGGTTGCGGCGGACGCCGGCCCTGCGTCGCCTGGTGGCGGAGACCCGCCTGGGCGTTGACGATCTCATCGCTCCCCTGTTCGTGCGGGAGGGCATCGACCAACCCCAACCGATCCTGTCTCTGCCCGGGGTCATGCAGCACACCCGGGAGTCGCTGCGCAAGGAGGTGGCCGAACTCAAATCCCTCGGCATCAGCGCCGTCATCCTGTTCGGGGTGCCGGCCAGCAAGGATCCCGAGGGTTCCCAGGCCTGGGCCGCGGACGGCATCGTGCAGGTGGCACTGAAGGATCTGCGCGACGACGTCGGGGATGAGCTGGTGTTGATGGCGGACCTCTGCCTCGACGAGTACACCTCCCACGGCCATTGCGGCGTTCTGGACCAGGACGGCCAGCCCGACAACGACGCCACCATCGAGCTGTACGGGCAGATCGCGGTGGCTCAGGCCGAAGCAGGCGTGTCGGTGGTGGCCCCCTCGGGGATGATGGACGGGCAGGTGCTGGCCATCCGGGAGGCGCTCGACGATGAGGGCTTCGACCAGGTGTCGATCCTGGCCTACGCCGCCAAGTACGCCTCGGCGTTGTACGGGCCGTTCCGGGACGCCGTTGACGTGTCCATCGAGGGCGGTGGTGATCGCAAGGGCTACCAGCAGGACTATCGCAACGCCCGCGAAGCGCTCGAGGAGATCCGCTTCGATCTGGCCGAAGGCGCGGACATCCTCATGGTCAAGCCGGCGCTGGCCTATCTGGACATCATCAGCCGGGCCCGGGCCGAGATCGACGTGCCGCTAGCGGCGTATCACGTGTCAGGCGAGTACGCCATGATCAAGGCCGCCGCCGAACGGGGCTGGATCGACGGGGACGCGGTCGCCTTGGAGCACCTGACCGCCATCAAACGGGCCGGGGCCGATCTGATCCTCACCTACCTGGCCCGGGAACTGGCCGACGTGCTGTGAGTGACACCGGAGCGAGCAACGCCGCGTGGTTCGAACGGGCCCGGGCGGTCATCCCCGGCGGCGTCAACTCGCCGGTGCGGTCCTTCCGGTCCGTTGGCGGGACCCCGTATTTCGTAGCCTCCGCCAATGGTGCCCACGTCACGGACATCGAGGGCCGCCGTTACATCGACTACGTGCAGAGCTACGGGGCGTCGATCCTGGGCCACGCCCACCCCGGTGTGATCGCGGCCATTCGCCTTGCCGCCGGTGAGGGCACCACGTTCGGGGCGCCTACCCGGCGCGAGGTGCTGCTGGCGGAGGCCATCGCCGAACGCGTCGCCGGCGTCGAACAGGTCCGGCTGGTTTCATCGGGTACCGAGGCCGTCATGTCCGCGCTACGCCTGGCCCGCGGAGCCACCGGGCGCAACAAGATCCTCAAGTTCGCCGGCCACTACCACGGACACAGTGATGCCCTGTTGGCGGCGGGCGGCAGCGGTGTGGCCAATCAGGGGCTGTCGGATTCTGCCGGGGTCACTCCCGGCGCGGTGGCGGACACCGTGGTGGCCCCCTACAACGTGGTCCCCAGGCTCGACGCGGACACCGCGGTGGTGCTGGTGGAACCAGTGGCTGCCAACATGGGCCTGGTCGAGCCCGAGCCCGGGTTCTTGTTGGCCTTGCGCCACGAGTGCGACCGGGTTGGGGCCCTGTTGTTGTTCGACGAGGTCATCACCGGGTTCCGCCTGGCGCACGGTGGCGCTCAGGAATGGTGCGGTGTTCGCCCCGATCTGTGGTGTTTTGGCAAGGTCATCGGCGGCGGCTTGCCGGTCGGGGCCTTCGCCGGCTCGCGCGAGATGATGGCGCATCTGGCGCCGCTGGGACCGGTCTACCAAGCCGGCACCCTGTCGGGGAACCCGCTGGCCACCGCAGCCGGGCTCGCTGCTCTGGCTGCGCTCGACCGCGACGCCTACGCATGCCTCAGCGACATCGGGGCGCGATTGGCCGGTGGGTTGGAGACAGCCATTCGTAGCGCCGGAGTGGACGTGCAGGTCCCGCGGGTGGGGCCGCTGGTGGGCCTCTTCTTCACCGATCGCCCGGTTCGGAACTTCGATGACGCCAACGAAGTCTGCGGCAATGGCCGCTACCGGACGTTCTTCCACGCCATGCTGCGACGGGGAGTGGCCCTGGCGCCGGGTCCTTACGAGGCGTTGTTCCCCAGCCTGGCCCACACCGAGGACCTGCTGGAACAGACGTTTGCCGCCGCCGCTGAGGCCGCCGTAGCGGTCGCCGCGGAGCACAACAGGGTCTGATCCGCGGTCTGGGAGAATCCGCTACGGTCGGTGTCATGCGTGCTGCCGTGCTCAACCAGATCCCCGGTGAACTGGAGATCGAAGAGATCACCATCGACAAACCGGCCGCCAACGAGGTGCTGATGCGGGTGGTGGCCTCGGGCCTGTGCCACTCGGACCTGCACTTCATGGAAGGGCTGTGGTCCACTCGGCTGCCGGCCGTCATGGGCCACGAGGCCGCCGGGGTGGTGGAGGCAGTGGGCGAGGATGTGTCCTACGTGAAGCCCGGCGATCACGTGATTTCCTGCCTCTCGGTTTTCTGTGGGAAATGCCGCTGGTGCCTGTCCGGTCACCTCTCGCTGTGTGATAACCCCGGCGCGGTGGCCCGCCCTCGGGGTGCCGCCTCCCGTCTCACCAGTGCCAAGGGCGACCCGCTCAACCAGTTCGCTCGGCTCGGGGCCTTCGCCGAGATGATGCTGGTGCACGAGAACGCGGTGGTGAAGATCCGTGACGAGATGCCGCTCGATCGGGCCTCGCTGATCGGCTGCGGGGTCACCACCGGGCTGGGCGCGGTGTTCCGCACCGCCCGGGTTGAGCCCGGCTCGGAGGTGGCCGTCATCGGCGCCGGCGGCATCGGGCTGTCCGCCATCCAAGGGGCCCGCATCGCCGGTGCGTCCAAGGTGATCGCCATCGACATCACCACCGCCAAGCTGGACGTGGCCCGCCAGCTGGGCGCCACCCACGTGGTCAACGCCAGCGACGGGGACCCCGTCGAGCAGGTCAAGGAGCTCACCGGCGGTGGGGTGGATTACTCCTTCGAGGCCATCGGCTCCAAGGCCACCGGCGAGCAGGCGTTCCGGATGCTGCGTCCCCGGGGAACGGCCACCATCATCGGCATGGCCCCCATGGGCTCCAGCTTCGAGCTGCCGGCCCATGAGGTGTTCATGCAGGAGAAGATCTTCCGCGGCTCGATGATGGGCTCGAACCAGTTCCGTCTGGACATGCCCCGCTTCATCGACTTGTACCTGGACGGCAAGTTGTTGCTGGACGAGATGGTCTCCCACCGCATCGGCCTAGATGAGATCAACCACGGCTACGACCTCATGCGCAACCGCCAGACCACCCGCACCGTCATCACGTTCGACTAGGGGTCAGCCGCACCCATGAGTGAGACCACGAACTGGCGTGACCAGGGCATCAAGGTCGTCCCCGCCGGTCAGCTGGACACCAACACCGCCCAGACCCCGGGCATGAACCGGGCCGCGGCCATCAACCACGCCCGGGCCGGTGCGGAGAAGCTGTGGGCTGGAACGGTGGTCATCCACCCCGATGCCCGCACCGGCGCCCACCATCACGGTGAACTGGAGAGCGTGATCTACGTGGTCAGCGGCCGGGCCCGGATGCGTTGGGGTGAGCAGCTGGAGTTCACCGCCGAGGCCGGCCCGGGGGACTTCATCTTCGTCCCGCCATGGGTGCCCCATCAGGAGATCAACGCCGCAGCGGACCAGGAACTGTCCTGCGTGCTGGTGCGAAGCGGTCAAGATCCGGTGGTCGTCAACCTGGAGCTGGCGGCGGTTGCCGAGCCCGAGACGGTGCCCTGGGTGGACGATCTGCACCGCTGACCCATTGTCTCGGCGGCGCGGGGGTCAGCCGACGTCGGTGAGCATTTTCCAGCGCGCCCCTCGGAGTACCGATGCACTCATCCAGACGTACTGGCTGAGGAGCGCACATCATCGGCAAGTCCAATGACGCCGGGAACGCATCGAGGACGGCGGTCGCCCGTGGCGTTGGTCGGTGGACTGGCCATCAACCGGATGGGCGCGCTCCACCACGCCACCCAGGAGCTGAGGCCGAGGAGGAGGAGGCCATCCTGCAAGCGGGCGAAGAGGTGGACGCCGAGATCATCGAATGGGGCGGCGGAGGCAACGTATTCCCTGGCCCGCGTCCTGGTGTTCGGCGATCTCGTGTTGGGCCTGGCTCTGGGGCTGTTGACGGCTTGGTTCGTGGCCCGGCTGGTGACCAGGTCGGTGGTGAAGGTGTCCCAGGTGTTGGCGGCATTGGCCCAGGGCGATCTCACCCTCCGGGCCGAGGTGGAGTGGCAGGACGAGATCGGGGCCATGGCCACCAGCCTCCACCAGGCACTTGAGGTCTTGGCGGCGGACGTTGGCCCGAACCTCGGAGGGGCTGGCCGCTTCCGGCCAACGCCTCCAAACCCTCTGAACCCTTCGAACCCTTCGAACCCTTCGAACCTGCTCGCTCAGCGGCTGGGTCGGCCCTCGGGAATGATCCGGGCCAGGGCCGCGGCGGCGCGGTAGGCGGCTTCGGCGGGGCCCAGCTGATCAGGGCGGAGCAGGTTGGCCATGATGGCCAGCACCCAGGCCATGAGCGGCTCCGAACGCAGCCCCACCCGGGTCAGCTCCCGCATCAGGGCCGGCCTGCCGATGAGCTTGGCGAAGAGCCGGGCCACCTTGAAATAGCGCCCGTACTCCGCGTCCAGCAGACCGGGGTAGGCGGCGATGAGGGAGCTGTCGCTGCGGCGAATAGCCCGGTCGATGACCTCCGCGGCCATCCGCCCGGTTTCGTACGCGTAGTCGATGCCCTCACCGTTGAAGGGGTTCACGGTTCCCGCAGCGTCCCCTGCTACCAGCCAGCCGGGCCCCATCACCGGCTGCACCGAGCCACCCATCGGCAATCGGCCGCCAGTGGGTTTGCCCACGGCGCTCTCGGCGGAGATCCCCCAGTAGCCCGGGGCGGTGGCCACGTACTCGTTGAGCAGATGGGTGGTGTTGATCTGCTTGTAGTGCTTGAACGTGGACAGCAGGCCGACGCCCACGTTGATGGTGCCGTTGCCCACGGGGAAGATCCATCCGTACCCCGGTAGCGAACGGCCTTCGCGGTCGCGCAGATCGAGCGCTGATTCGATCCACGGGTCGTCGTGGCGGGGCGATGTGAAGTACCCGCGGAGCGCCATCCCCTGGGGATAGGAGCGGTTCTGCACCGTGCCCAGCTCCCGTCCGAACGTGGTCTTGGCGCCCTCGGCCACCACCACGAACCTGCTGCGTACCTCCTGGTATGTACCGAGTGGATCCTTGAGGGTGGCCCCCACGACACGCCCGCCCTCACGCAGCGGGGCTACCGCGGTGGTGGCCTGACGCAGCTCGGCACCGGCGGCGACCGCGTGGTCCGCGACGAAGTGATCCAGATCGCAGCGGCGCACGACGTACCCGTGGGAGGGGTACACCGGATGAGCGGGCCAACGCAGCTCCAGGACCCGGCCGTGGCCAGTGGCCCGCAGCCCGTCGAATCGGTGGTAGCGGGCCAGTTGATCGGCCAGACCCATCTCGCTGAGCTGATGCACCGCCCGAGGGGTGAGTCCGTCCCCGCAGGTCTTGTCACGGGGAAACGTGCGCTTTTCGACCATCAGCACCCGGTGCCCGCAGCGGGCGGCCCAGAAGGCGGCGGACGCGCCCGCCGGACCCGCCCCCACCACCAGCACGTCATAGTCCCTGGTGTCCGTCACCCCGAGCGGATCACCAAGAGCAGCGCCAAAGGAGCGGTCACTCGGCCGGTTCGGGGATCTCGACGTTCTCTTGAGCCACGATCTCTTCGAGGATGAGCTCGATCTCCTCTTCGGTGTAGTCGAGGTCGGGGAACTCCTCCGGCAGCGCCCGCAGACCGGCCCACAGCTCGGCGTCTTCCTCGACCGGGTGGCGGGACAGCGACTTGCGCTCGTGCAGCACCACCTCAACGATCTGCTGCAGCGTCAGGGTCTCGCCGAAGGCAGGCATGCCGCCCTTGGACTGTTTGCCGGCGGCGGCGTACACCTCGGCCCCGCCGCTCGAACCCAGGATCACCCAGCGGACATGCTCCACCGGATCGGCGAAGGTGCCGATGACCGCGCCTTCGGACAGCTTGGGTCCCACACCACCGCCACCACCGGCACCATGGCAAGCGGCGCATCCGGCCGATCCGTTGTACAGGCCGGCACCGGCCTGGGCCAGGGTCAGCGTGCGTGACGGCGCCGGTTCCAACGTCCCGGCGTACAGGAACGCCCACAGCGGCAGGATCAACACTACCGGCAGGGCCCACATGGGGATGCGCTGGCGGCGCTGGGCGGCCAGCAGGAACGGCGGCAACGCCTTGGGCACGCTGGCAGCCAGCGTGGTGGGACCGGATGGGGCGACGGGACCCTTGGGCAGCGTGGCCGGTGCCGCACCACCACCACCACCACCACCAGCGGCCGGTGCTCCGGCGGACGCCGCGGGTGCCACGGCCCCGGAAGCACCATCGCTGACGGGCAGACCGAGCGCCTGACGACGAGACCTCGTTCGTTCCAGGAGGTGGTCGGGGATCTCGGTCACGCAAAAGCCTCGGTGTTCGGTGGGGCAAGGACAGTCGGTGGGACGGTCAATCGACGGATCGGGTCGACGCTAGCGGCTCGGCCGTCGCCCGATGCGTCCGACCACGCTCGGGCGGGACCCTTGAGCGCTGTCGGCGGCCATCGCGTTGCATCTTCGCAGCCCCGGTGACACGAGACCAACCTCGCGGCCCCGCCTGCGGTCACACCCGCTGCGACTGCCAGCCGCGCTCCGGTGTGGTGGTCGGACACTCGGTGGTGCGTCGGTGCCTCTGGTAGACAGTCTCCGCACCGCGCCGAAGCTGACCGCGGTGCCTGAACGGGAGCTGGCATGACCCAGCGCCGGGTCGGCAGGTAGGCTTGTGCACAGTTTCACGAAGGCTTTGGACGGAGAGGACGGGACCACGTGGTAGCCCTGATCACATCGACGCTGATCGGCGTCTTGGTGCTTGCCCTTCCCTACCGGTACTACTACACACGCCGGCCCAAGGGTTCCCCGCTCAGCTGGGGTCAGGCCATGGTCGCCGCCACCTGGGCGTTCTTCGTCATGTTCTGGTGGTACGGGGTGGTTCCCCACCAATGGCTCACCCTGGCGGACAACGAGTGGAACTGGCGCCCGGATCGCCTCTGGGAAGGCCCGAACTTCGGCCTGGGCGACGAGGGATTGCTCACGAAGCTGCCGTTCACCCTGCACTACCAGCACGCCCGTGACTTCATCGCCGCCGGTATCTATGTCGTGGCCCTGGGCGCCAACGGGTTCATGTTCACCATCTGGCAGCGCCGTGGGGCCAAGCCCGCTTCCACCGAGCTCGAGCGGTCCGAGTACGGCCGACCCCTCGTGCGTCCGACACCCTGACAGCCTGACAGCCTGAGCGAGAGGAGACATCCGTGGCCCGTACCGATGCCAATCCGCCGATGCCAGAGTTCCGCGACGACTACGTCCTCTACGAGGTCGACGCCCAGTGGCTCAGCCAGGCCGTCAAGCCCAAGCAGTTCATCCACATCGATCAGTCTGAGTGCATCATGTGCGAGGGCTGCGTGGACATCTGCCCGTGGAAGTGCATCTTCATGGTGTCCCCCGACGCCATCACCGAGGCGTACGACGTGGAGTTGCCCGGCTCGGACCCCGCCGACCACGTGGTGTTCACCATCGACGACGATGTGTGCACCCGCTGCGCCCTCTGCGTGGACCGCTGCCCCACCGGCGTGATCATCCTGGGCAAGCTGGTCGATCCAGGCGCCGAGGGCGAAACCCATGCCCGCACCAACACCCACGGCTATGCCTACGGCATGCGGCTGGGCTGAGCCCGTGCGCCCACGGCACCCCGACCGAGCCGGACTCCCCGATGAGTTCGCCGACGGGTGGTCCCATTACGTAGTGTCCAACGCTGTGGCCCCCCAACCGGTGGCCCAGCACAACTCGATGCCGGTCGGGCCAACCCGAATCCCCACCGGCAAACTGCACGGGTAGAAAGAGGCATCGGTGGCGAAGACGGCACCACGCCGAAGCGAACAGCTGGCCGAGAAGCTGGCTGACGTGACCGGGAAGGTCCAGGACAGCCAGGCTTGGAACTCGATCTTCCGGCCCGGTTCGATCTTCCGCAAGGGCTACACCGACAGCCCTCGAAACCGGTCCTACGTGATCATGAACAGCGTGCTGTACCACCTCCACCCGGTGAAGGTGAAGCGGCACGCGGTGAAGGTGAGCTACACCCTTTGTCTGGGCGGGTTGAGCTTCTTCCTGTTCATCCATCTCACCATCACCGGCATCTTTCTGATGTTCTTCTATCGGCCCACCGCGGCGCAGGCGTGGGACGACATCTACTCACTGCAAACGGCGGTGGCGTTCGGGCTCCTTGTGCGGAACATGCACCGATGGGGGGCGCACCTCATGGTGCTCTCGGTGTTCCTGCACATGGCCAGGGTCTTCTACCACGGGGCTTACAAGGCTCCCCGGGAGTTCAATTGGGTCATCGGCGTGATGCTGCTGCAGTTCACCCTGCTGCTGTCCTTCACCGGGTATCTGCTCCCCTGGGATCAGCTGGCGTTGTGGGCGGTGACGGTGGGGACCAACATGATGGGTTACACGCCGGTGTTCGGCCGTCAGGTGCGTTTCGTGCTGCTCGGTGGTTTCGAGATCGGCTCCAACACGCTGTTGCGCTGGTATGTGCTGCACGTGCTGATGCTGCCGTTCGTCGTGGTGATCTTCATGGCCATTCACTTCTGGAGAGTCCGCAAGGACGGCGGCATCTCCGGACCGTTATGAGCACAGGGAGGGCATTGATCCGATGACCGAGATCCCTGAACATCTCCGGAAACGGGCGGAGGCGGCGAAGGCCAAAGCCGACGCCCGCAAAGGCGGCGACGCGGCAGCGACGCCCGCAGCCGGCGAGGGCTTGGCCATGGCCGCAGCCGCAGCTCCGGCATCCGCCGCGGTCGGCAGCGGTGGTGGTGGTGACAAGATCCCCGAGCACCTCTTTGACCGGGGTCGCTCAGCGGCACAGAACGCCGGCCTGGCGGTACCTGCCTCGGGCGGTGCCGTGGCCACGCTGCCGCCGGACACCCGCCCGGTGGCCTCCGGTCCCGGAGGTCACACCCAGCGCTTGCTGACCGTGGTCAAGTCCGGCTCCATCCAGGACGTGCGGGCCCTGCCCCAGGACAAGGTCCACACCTGGCCCCATCTCCTGGTGGCGGAGTTCGTGGCCGCGCTGTTGGTAACCGCCTTCCTGTTCGTGTTCTCGATCTTCGTGAACGCGCCGCTGCTGGAACTGGCCAACCTCAACCGCACCCCCAACCCGTCCAAGGCCCCGTGGTACTTCCTGGGCCTGCAGGAGTTGCTCACCATGTTCCACCCCATGGTGGCCGGTGTGACCATCCCCGGCATGGGTCTGTTCGTGTTGGGCATGGCTCCCTTTGTTGACAAGAACCCCTCCAACAAACCGGAAGACCGCAAGTTCGCCATCTCGCTCATGACCGTGCACCTGATGTTCTGGTCGGTGCTGGTGATGATCGGATCGTTCTTCCGTGGCCCGGGGTTCAACTTCGTGTTCCCGTGGACACGCGGACTGTTCTTCGAGCTGTGACGGCCGGAAGCGGAGCCCATCTGTGAGCAACTACACCATCGTCGTCCTCGTGGCCGCGGCTCTCGTGGTTCTTGCCGTGGTGGCGTTGTTCGCCACGTCCCGCCGCAAGGACCGTGACAGCGCGCTCGGGCAGTTGAGTCGGGAAACCAAGCGCCGTGACGCCAGCGGCCGGTCCGTCACGGTGCCGGCCCCGGTCAGCGGCCGGGAGTATGAACGCTCCGTGGCCCTGGCCCGCAGCGGCACCGACATCGAGCCGGTCACCGCGAAACCGCCGGCCATCTACGTGCCACCGGACCCCGAGACCCTCGGTGTCACCCGTCGGCAGTTCCTCAACCGCTCCATCGTGGGTTTCATGGCCTTCGGGCTGCAGGGCTTCGGTCTGGCGGTCATCGGTTTCCTGTGGCCCAGCACCAGCGGCGGCTTCGGGGCGGAGATCAACGTGGGCGCGGTGCAGGATGTTCGCAACCGCATCAAGGCCAACAACGGATTCCTCTATGTGCCTGAGGGGCGGGCCTGGCTCACGGAGTATCCCCAAGGCGCGGTCACCAAGGGCAAGGCGGCGTACGCTTCGGCGCTGCATCCCATCCTCGAAGCGGGGTTCACAGCGCTGTGGCAGACCTGCCCCCATCTGGGTTGCCGGGTGCCCGAATGTGCTACCTCACAATGGTTCGAGTGCCCCTGCCACGGCTCCCAGTACAACCGCAACGGTGAAAAGAAGGGTGGACCGGCGCCACGCGGCATGGATCGCTTCCCCGGCTCCGTTGACGGCAGCGGCAACTTGTTGATCAACACCGGCCAGATCATTCAGGGGCCGCCAATCGGCACCAACACCACCGGTCAGGAAGCGGAGGGCCCCCACTGCATCGGCTCCGCCGGCGGAGGGCACTGAGGTCATGACCGCCACAACGAGCGCCGCCCTGTTGGCGGCCAGCGTGCAACGTTCCATCGGCCTGGTGCTGGCCTGGATCGTCATCGTCGGCTTCATCGTCTACCTGATCGCCAACATCCGTCGAGTCCGCCCGGAGATCGGCGCCGAGACCGAGTTGGCGCCCAACCGCAAGGAGTACTTCGACGACGAAGCCCTGGAAGGACCCCGTCTCGATCGGTTCCTGACCTGGGCGCTGGTGCTCTTGGCGATCTCGGCCGTGGGGTTGCCGCTGTACTGGCTGGCCGAGCCCGGTCGTCAGCAGGGAGCTACCGAGCGGTACGAGGTGGTCTTCGCCAGCCGCGGGCGCACCCTGTTCGAGGCCAACTGCGCCGGCTGTCACAGCGCTGGGGCCACCGGTGGTGTGGCGCCCTACGTGCTGGCGGATCGCGAGGGCGATTTCTTGGACAATGTGGCGTGGCGGGCTCCGGCCCTCAACAATGCCCTGTTGCGCTTCGACCGCGATGAGGTGCAATACGTGCTGGACCATGGTCGAGCCTTCTCACCAATGCAGCCGTGGTCCACGGTGGGCGGCGGCGCCATGAACAACCAGCAGATCAAGAACCTCATCGATTATCTGCAATCCGTGGCCCTCACCCCAGAGCAAGCCCAGGAACAGGTTCGGGATGGTCTGATGGCCCGGGTCACCGAAGAGTTGGCCATCGGCGTTGAAGATCAGGACGATCGCGGCGCCATCGCCGATCAGGTGGAAGCCGCGTTCGAGGAATCGGCCACGGACGGCGAGGCTCTCATCGAGCTCGGCGTGGCCGGCAGCGAAGAGGACGCCATGGTGAAGTTGGGCCAGCTGATGTTCAACAACGAGGCCGCCGCCGGCTCCTACAGTTGCGCCCGATGCCACACCCGGGGCTGGTCCTACAGCCGGCCCGACACCAGCGGCGGTGGTGCCTTCGGGCCCCGCTTGTGGGATGTGGTGTCCAAGTTCAACGACACCGAGCAACTCACCACCTTCCTCGGTGAAGGGTGTGAGGCTGGCAAGGTCTATGGCCGCCAATCCCAATGCAAGAGCGGTCAGATGCCGGGCTTCGCGTCGACGCACACCCCCGAACAGTTGGAAGCGGTGGCGGCCTATTTGGCCACCCTCGACGGCTCCCAGCGCCACGTGTTCGATCCGCAGACGCCCGAGGAGGCGCAAGCCCAGTGAGCGGCCATTCACTCGCCTTCATCACCATCGATGGCGTTGACTTCAACATCTTCATGCGCGGCCTGTTGGTCGTGGGGATCGGCGTGGCGGTGTTGATGGGGTCGATATACATCCTGCTCGCCACCAACAGCGGCCTGCGAACCGGTTTCATGCTGGCGGCCACCGGCCTGTTCGGCTGGATGTTCATCATGGGTGCCATCTGGACCATCTACGGCATCGGCTACCAGGGTCGGCTACCGGCCTGGAAGGTGGTCGAGATGAACCGCGGGGATCTGACCGCGGCGCAGTTCGAGGAGGCCGCCGCGCTGGGAGCTGACCTGCAGAGCGCGGCCGGTGAGGACGGGGTCACCACCTCCTTGATCGACTCCTTCGCCGCCGGGGAGGAGTCACAGGAACCCCCTGAGGTTGCCGGCTGGACCGGGTTGTTGGCCTCCAATCGCAGCCGGGGCGAGGCCCAGGCGACGGTCGACGCGTTCCTGCTGGGCCGCCAGGAGTTCACCAGCGGTTCCTATGTCCCGGTTGGCGCCTTCGAGATCGGCGGCAAGGACAAGCGTCCCAACGAAGTCTGCAAACCACGGATCATGAATCAGGATTGGAGCGGTTGCCCGGAACGGGCCTGGTACCGCATCAAGATCGCCCTGACCCCACGCCACCCGGCCCATTTTGCCGCCGTCATGGTGCAAGCGGCCACCCCGCAGTCCCTCACCGTCCGGCCCGGTGAAGCGCCACCCACCCGGGTGATAGACGAGGACCAGCCGCTCTACACCATCATCATGGAACGCGACCTGGGCTCCAAGCGGGTGCCGCCGGCCAACATCATGTTGGGTTCGGGCATCATCTTTGGGGCGTTGTGCTGGCGCCTCCACCGTCGCGATGCCCGTGAGGCGGAGGCACGCGCCGCCTACGCCGCCGCCAGCTAGGTTTCCGCCTGTGGCCCAGTACCTCCCCATCCTCTTCTTGGCGGTGCTGGCCGTGCTGTTCGCAGTAGGCAGCTTCCAGGCCTCGGTGCTGCTGGCACCACGCCTGCGGACCCGGCCCAAGACTCAGCCCTACGAGTCCGGCATCGTGCCGGGCAAGGCACCGCCCCGGCGCTTCCCGGTCCGCTTCTACCTGGTGGCGATGATCTTTATCGTCTTCGACATCGAGATCATCTTCTTGTACCCCTACGCCATGGTGCACCGGGAGTTGGGCACGTTCGGCCTGGTGGCTGTCGCCATCTTCTCGGCGTCGGTGTTCGAGTCGTTCCTGTACCTGCTGTCCAAGGGCGCGCTCGATTGGGGACCGCCCCGCGGCCTCATCAGGCCCTCGCACATGATCAGCAGCGCCCGCACCGCCTCCTCCACCGTGCGGACCGTTCGCACGGTGCGCACCGTTGGTCACGAGGGCCGCCACACCCCCGGCGAGACGGCCATCCTCGATGCCGTCGAGCGGACCGGGCCCGATGTGCCCAGCGGGGTGCATTGAGATGGCAGGATCCGAACCGTTGTCCAACGCCGGACCCCTCGCGGGTGGGGGCGTGAAGGTCTCACCGTTGAAGGCCGTGCTCGATCAGGGCCTGGGCGGGCTCGAACACAACGTGCTCACCGGCCGGATCGAGGACCTGGTGCAGTGGTCCCGGGCCCGCAGCCTGTGGCCGGCCACGTTCGGTTTGGCCTGCTGCGCCATCGAGATGATGGCGACCGGCGGGGCCCATTTCGACATGTCTCGGTTCGGCATGGAGGTTTTCCGGGCCTCGCCTCGCCAGGCCGACCTGATGATCGTGGCCGGACGGGTGTCCCAGAAGATGGCCCCGGTGCTGCGCCAGATCTACGACCAGATGATGGAACCCAAGTGGGTGCTGTCCATGGGGGTGTGTGCCAGCTCCGGCGGCATGTTCAACAACTACGCCATCGTGCAGGGCGTCGATCAGATCGTCCCAGTTGACGTGTACGCCCCCGGCTGCCCACCCGGACCGGAAACCCTGCTGCACGCCATCATCACCATCCACGAAAAGATCCTCTCCGGTGAGATCCTGCACCGTCGGGAGAGCGGCGTCGGCGGGCTGGTCATTGAGCAACGGGACGGGCAGAGCGAGGCCGGGGTTTCCATCGGTAGTCGTGCCGAGGGAGTCCGGCGTTGAGCGACGCTGCCGCTGTCGCCGATGAGGCCGCTCCCCACGAGCCCGGTCCCGACCTGCGCTTCGGCGTACCGGTCAGTGTGTCGCGCGGCCAGGACGTGCTGCATCCGAACCGGGAGCAGTATCTCCAGGTGGCCCGGGCGTTGTTCGATGACGGCTTTCGGTTCTGCACCGATGTCACCGCGGTGGACTACCTGCTGGCCCAACACCAGCGCACCCTACCGGCCGGTATTGTGCCGGAACGGTTCGAGGTGGTTGCGGGGTTCCTGAACCACACCGAGCGCACCCGGGTCCGGCTGCGGGTCCAGGTGCCGGAGGGTGATCCCAGTTGCGCATCGTTGTGGGAACTGCACGCCGGGGTTGAAGCCTTGGAGCGGGAGGTGTTCGACATGTTCGGCATCACCTTCCACGGTCACCCGGACATGACCCGCATCCTGATGCCTGAAACCTGGCAGGGTCATCCGTTGCGCAAGGATTACGCCCAGGGCCGCATCCCGGTGCAGTTCAAGGGGGCACCGTCATCATGACCAGCGTCACCGACGATCGTTCAGGCGTGGCAACCGCCCAACCCGAGGTCGATTACCGGGCCCGGTTGCGTGACGGCCGGGGCGTGCTGCGCATGTCCGAGGTGGAAGCGGCCCAACGCGGCGAGCAGCTCATCGATGAGGACGATGAGACCATGATCATGAACATGGGGCCCCAGCACCCCTCCACCCACGGAGTGTTGCGCCTGATGTTGGAGTTGCGGGGCGAGCAGGTGATGCGCTCCAAGCCCATCGTCGGATACCTCCACACTGGCATGGAGAAGACGGGGGAGGACCTCACCTACCTGCAGGGTCCCACCAACGTCACCCGGATGGATTACTCCAGTCCGCTGTTCAACGAGTTGGTGTTCTCTCTCGCCACGGAAACCCTGTTGGGCATCGAGGTGCCGGAGCGGGCGCAGTGGATCCGCATGCTGATGTGCGAGCTCAACCGCATCAGCTCCCACCTGTTGTTCCAGGCCACCAACGGCATGGACATCGGCGCGGTGTCGGTGATGATCTACGGCTGGCGGGACCGTGAGGAAATGCTGCGGCTGTTCGAGAAGATCACCGGACTGCGCATGAACCACAACTACATCCGTCCCGGTGGGGTGGCGGCAGATCTGCCCGACGGCTGGCGTGATGATCTGCTGCGCATCATCGAACCGCTGCCGGAACGGTTGGAAGATCTCGATGTGTTGCTGTCGGGTCAGCCCATCTGGCGGGAACGGTTGCAAGGGGTGGGCGTGATCTCCACCGAGGAGGCGCTGGACCTGGGCGCCACCGGTCCGATCCTGCGCTCCACCGGGTACGCCTGGGATCTGCGCCGGGAAACGCCGTACCTGCGCTACGACGACGTTGACTTTGACGTGGTGGTCGGCACCTTCGGGGATTGTTATGACCGTTACGCCATTCGGCTCAACGAGATCCGGGAATCGATCAAGATCGTGTACCAGATCCTGGAGAAGCTTCCCAAGGGTGATTACAAGATCCAAGATCGCAAGGTCACCCCACCGCCCCGGGCCCGCATCGACGAGTCGATGGAGGCGCTGATCCACCATTTCAAGATCTACACCGAGGGTTTCAAGGTCCCCGAAGGTGAGGTTTACGTGGCGGTGGAGTCACCTCGGGGGGAGCTGGGCTGCTACCTGGTGTCCGACGGCACCGCCAAGCCCTACCGCATGCACATTCGGGGGCCCAGCTTCGTGAACCTGCAGTGTCTGCCGCACATGATGGCCGACAGCCTGATCGCGGACAGCGTGGCCATCATCTCCAGCGTGGATCCCATCATGGGCGAGGTGGACCGGTGAGGCTCACCCCCGAGAACGAGGTCCTGGCCCGCGAGATCATCGGCCGCTATCCCCGGCCCAAGTCGGCCTTGATCCCACTGCTGCACCTGGCCCAGGAGCAGGACGGCCATGTCACCGATGACGCCATGGCGCAGCTGGCCGAGCTGGTCGGTGTGACCCCGGCCGAGGTCATCGGCACCTGCACGTTCTACGAGATGTTCAAGCGAGAACCGGTCGGCCGCTACCTGGTGAACATCTGCACCAACATCTCCTGCCAGTTGCTGGGCGCCGAGGATCTTTTGCATCACGCCGAACGCACGCTGCGCATCAAGGCCGGCGATACCACCGAGGATGGTCTGTTCACCATCGAGGACGTGGAGTGCATCGCCGTGTGCACCGAGGCCCCCTGCCTCTCGGTGAACTACCGGTACTTCTACAAGGTCGGCACCGACGACTTCGATGTGATCATCGATCAGCTGCGCCAAGGTCAGCGGCCCACCCGTTGCGCCGCGCCGGCCAGCGCCGATGATCCCATCCCCGCCCATGGGGTGCTGGCCACGGTGCGTCAGCACATCCCCGCCGATCGGGCTGCGGGCAACGCCGATCCCGACAAGGCCCCGGCGCCGGTGTGGTTGGAGCAGCCATGAGCGACGAAACCAACACCGTCACCGACGCAACCCCGCCACCGCCGATCGTGAGACTGGTGACCGATCGGCTCACCAACCACGCCGACGCCCACACCCTGGCCCGTTATGAGGCCACCGGGGGATACACCGCACTGCGCAGGGCGTTGGCTCAGACCCCCGTCGCGGTGCATGACGAAGTCAAGGCGGCCACGCTGCTGGGACGTGGCGGAGCGGGTTTCCCGGCCGGGGTGAAGTGGGGGTTCTGCCCGCCCGGGGTGTGGCCCCGCTACCTGGTCGTCAACGGTGACGAATCCGAACCCGGCACCTACAAGGATCGCATCCTCATGGAGCGCGATCCCCACCAGCTCATCGAGGGCTGCCTGATCGCCTGCTACGCCGCGGGTCTGTCCCAGTGCTTCCTGTACATCCGGGGTGAGATGGCGTTGGCCCAAACCCGGGTGGCGGCGGCGCTGAACGACGCTTACGCCGCCGGGTACATCGGTAAGAACATACTGGGCAGTAGGTTCTCGGTGGACATAGCGCTGCACTGGGGTGCGGGGGCGTACATCGTGGGCGAGGAGACGGCGCTCATCGAATCCCTCGAGGGCAACCGGGGCATGCCGCGCCTCAAGCCGCCGTACTTCCCCGCCGCCATCGGCCTGTACGGCAAACCCACCGTGGTCAACAACGTGGAGACATTGTCGAACCTGCCGTGGATCGTGAACAACGGCGCTGAGGCCTACAAGCGCTACGGCTCGGAGTCCTCACCCGGCACCCGCATGTTCGCGGTGTCCGGCCATGTGGTGCGGCCCGGGGTGTACGAGGTGCAACACGGCATCACCACCTTCCGAGATCTGCTGTACCACGAGCAGTTCTGCGGCGGCATCCGTGACGGCAACCGGCTCAAGATGTTCATCCCCGGCGGCGGTTCGGCCCCGTGGTTCTTCGAGGAGCAGCTGGACCTGCCGCTCGAGGCCCGTCCGGTGGGTGGGGCCGGTTCCATGTTGGGTTCGGGCGCCATCGTGGTCATGGACGAGACCACCGACGCGGTGAAGGCCTGCCTGCGGGTGGTGCGGTTCTACGCCCGGGAATCCTGCGGCAAGTGCACCCCCTGCCGGGAAGGCACCAGCTGGCTGGAGACCATACTGTCGCGTATCTACGACGGGCACGGTCGGATGGCTGACATCGACATGCTGGCCGACGTGGGCGACAACATCAGCCCCGGACCATACCCCGCGGCATCTTTCGCGGAGCATGATCTGGCGGCGGTGCCGTTCCCGCCCCGGCAGACCACCATCTGCCCCCTCGGGCCCTCGGCGGTGGCCCCGGTGGTGAGCGCCATCCGGCGGTTCCGGCCCGAGTTCGAGGCCAAGATCCGCCGCCGCGAGGTGTCCATCCCGGTGCGGGCCGAACCGGTTGCCGCCACCGCTACCCAGGGAGCCGGTCATGGCTGACGCCGAGGCCCCAACCAAAAGCACCGTGTCCGTCGAGATCAACGGGCACCTGATAGAAGCTGCGCCCGGCGAATTGGTCATCGAGGCCGCCGAACGGGCTGGGGTGCACATCCCCCGGTTCTGCTACCACCCGCGGATGGCACCGGTGGGCATGTGCCGCATGTGCCTGGTGGAGATCGACGCTGGCCGCGGCCCGGCACTGCAACCCAGCTGCATGATCCCGGTCGCTGAGAACATGAAGGTGGACACCGAATCCGAGCGCACCCGCAAGGCGCAAGACGGGGTGTTGGAGTTCCTGCTCATCAACCACCCGCTGGACTGCCCGGTGTGCGACAAGGGCGGCGAGTGCCCCCTGCAGGACAACACCGTGGCCTTCGGGCCCGGCGAGAGCCGTTTCGTGGAAGAGAAACGGCACTACGAGAAGCCCATCCCGATCTCTGATCTGGTGCTGTTGGACCGGGAGCGTTGCATCCTGTGTGATCGCTGCACCCGTTTCGCCAAAGAGGTGGCCGGGGACCCATTGATCCATTTCCAGGGCCGTGGCGCCCGTACCGAGGTCAACACCTTCCCCGATCAACCGTTCAGCTCGTACTTCAGCGGGAACACGGTGCAGATCTGCCCGGTCGGCGTGCTGACCGCCTCGAGTTACCGGTTCAAAGCCCGCCCCTGGGATCTGACCGAGGTCGAATCGACCTGCACAACCTGCTCGGTGGGTTGCTCGGTCGGTCTGCAATCGTCCCGGAACCGTTTGTTGCGCATGGTCGGGGTCGACAACGACGCCGTCAACTGGGGTTGGTTGTGTGACAAGGGCCGCTTCGGCACCGACGTGGTCGAGGCTCCCGAACGTTTCACCGAGCCGTTGGTGGACGGTCAGCCGACGCGTTGGGCCACCGCCGTGAGTCGCGCCGCCTCTCTCGTGCGTGAGGCCCGCACCGCGGGGGCCCTGGTCGGTGTCATCGGCGGGGCCCGGTTGTCCAACGAGGGGGCCTACGCCTGGTCCAAGCTGGCCCGGGTCGTGCTCGGGACGGACAACGTCGACGCCCAGGTGGGTGATGGCATCGACGCCACGCTGCTGGCCGGTTTACCCCGCGCCACCATCGCTGGGGCCTGTACCCCCGGCGGCACCATCGTGCTGTTGGGCCCGGACCCCAAAGAGACGCTGGGGGTGCTGTACCTCCGGCTCCGTCACGCGGTGGTCGAGGATCGGGCCACGCTGATCGAGCTCGGTCATGGTGCCAGCGGTCTCAGCGCCCATGCCACCCACCGGCTGTGGGGTCTCCCCGGCGGTGAGCTGGTGGGTTTGGCGGGCGTCGCGCCGTGGAGTGGCCCCGCCAGATCGGCCGATCACGGTGATTCTGGGCCGCACGGCGCTCACGGAAGACCCCGCCGTCATCGCCAACGCGGCCCAGATCCTGGCCGCGGCCGGGGCCACGTTCCTGCCGGCGTTGGACCGGGCAACGTGATGGGGGCGCTGGATCTGGGTCTGGCGCCGGGGTTGCTGCCGGGCCGGGTCACCCTTGAGGACGGCCGGTCCTGGTACGCCAAGGGCTGGGGCTGCGAGCTGGCAGCCACCGCGGGACTCGACACCGCGGGGATGTTGAGCGCTGCCGCCGAGGGTCGTTTGGACCTGCTGGTGCTGCTCGGGGCGGACCCCATCGCCGATTTCCCCGATCGTGACCTGGCCACCCGGGCCCTGGCGTGGGCCAAAGTCATCGCCATCGACGTGCTGCCCAACGCTTCCAACGCCGGCGCCGTGGTTCTGCTGCCCGCCTCCATGGCCCCGGAGACCGACGGCACCACGACCAACCTCGAAGGTCGAGTGTTGCCGCTGCGTCAGGGCGTGACCCCACCCGGCACCGCCCGGGCGGACTGGATCATCGCCGCCGAATTGGCCGCCAAGCTGGACGTCGATTTGGGCTGGGACTCGGTGGAGGCGGTGTGGGCGGAGATCGAAGCGCTGTCCCCGCCCACCAGGGCATCACCGCGGCGACGCTGGCGGACCAACCCCAGGGTCTGCTGGCCAATGGGCGCGGTGGCGTGGATGGCCGGCCCCCGGTGACCACGTTCGGCACCGGCACCGGCAACGGCGGGGCACAGGGCCACGGGGCCCGGGCGGCGGTGCCGTTGTCTGATACCGCGCTGCGACTGGTCATCCATACCAAGATGTACGACGCCGGCACGCTGGTGGCTCACAGCCCCGCGCTGGGTCATCTCGGCCTGGCCCACCTGGTGGAGTCGGCCGACGTCGATGGGTCGGTCATGCCACGGGTGGCGCTGCACCCCGAGGACCTGGACCACCTCGGGGCCCGAACCGGCACGCTGGTCGAACTGGTCGCTGCCGGCGGTCGTTTGCGGGCCAGCGCTGTCGGTGACCCCGGGGTGTTGCGGGGGACCGCGGCGGTGGTGGCCAACGCGCCAGGGACCCCGGTCAACGGCCTGGGCGCCAGCGGGGCTCCGACGCCCATCATCGACGTGCACGTGGAGGTGATCCGCTGATGGGCGACCCGCTCTACGCCGGAGACATCGACGCCGCGGTGGTGGCAATCACCCTGCTGAAGGTGGTGGTGGCCTTCGTCTTCACGCTGGTCGCCACCATGTTCATGGTCTGGTTCGAGCGCAAGATCATTGCGGACATGCAGCACCGCATCGGCCCCAACCGGGCCGGTCCCTGGGGACTGCTGCAGACCCTGGCTGACGGCACCAAGCTGTTCTTCAAAGAGGACCTGCTGCCGGACCGGGCCAGCCGCTTCGTGTTCCGCCTGGCCCCCCTGTTGGCGGTGGTGCCGGCCTTCCTGGCGTTCTCGATCATTCCCCTGGGCGGCAACTTCGACTCGGGTGACGGTACCGTCTCCCTCTTCGGGCACCGCACGTTCCTGCAGCTGGCCGATCCACCGGTGGGTTTGCTGTTCTTCCTGGCCATGTCGGGCCTCGGGGTGTACGGCGTGATGCTGGCCGGTTGGTCCTCCGGCTCCAAGTACCCGCTGCTGGGCTCGGTGCGAGCCTCGGCGCAGATCGTGTCCTACGAGGCGGCGCTGGGCCTGTCGGTGGTGGCGGTGCTGGTGGTGTCGCGTTCACTGTCCACCCACGGCATCGTCGGGGCCCAGGCCGACCGGTTCCTGATCGACTGGAACCTGGTGGTGACGGGGGTCGTTCCGGCGGTGGTGTTCCTCATCGCCGGCACTGCCGAGCTCAACCGGCCCCCCTTCGATCTGGTCGAAGCCGAACAAGAACTGGTGGGCGGGTTCAACACCGAGTACAGCTCCATCCGCTTCGCCATGTTCTTTTTGGCGGAGTTCATGAACACCGTCACCATGTCGGCGCTGATCGTGACCCTCTTCCTGGGCGGACCAGCCGGTCCCGGCTTCGGGCCGGACTGGTTGCGGGACTGGATCCTGCCGCTGTTCTGGTTCTTCTTGAAGCTGGTGCTGTTCCTGTTCACCTTCGTGTGGTTTCGCGGCACGCTGCCACGGTTGCGCTATGACCAGCTCATGGACCTGGGTTGGAAGGTGCTGATCCCGCTGGCGTTGGCGTGGATGTTGCTGCTGGCCACCATTAGGGTCGCCCAGGAGGAGAACTGGCCGGTGCCGTTGGCCATGGTCATCGCGGTGGCCTTGATGCTGGTGGGGGCGGGTCTGCTGAGCTTGTCGCTGAAGGCCAGCGCCCGGTTGCGGGCAACGGAGGCCGCCGGCGGGGCCAGGACCGGTCCGCCGGGTCCAGCGGGCGGGGCCGGAAACGGTCTGCAAACTGAGATCGACGCTGAACAGGAGTCCTACGCCTGATGGGTGTCCTGGGCGGGTTCGCCGTCACACTACGGAAGTTCATCGACGGGTTCGGCGGACATGACATCGTCACCACCGAATACCGAGGCGGTGCCAAGGACGGCCACCCACTGGCCAAGGGCGACACCAAGCGCGAGAAGGCCCCACGTCTGCACGGCCGCCACGTCCTCAACCGCTACGAAGACGGCATGGAGAAGTGCATCGGTTGCGAGCTGTGCGCCGGTGTCTGCCCCGCCCGCTGCATCTACGTGCGCGGCGCCGACAACGACCCGGCCGATCCCACCTCTCCCGGGGAGCGCTTCGGTTTCATCTACGAGATCAATTACCTGCGCTGCATCCATTGCGACTTGTGCGTGGAAGCCTGTCCCACCGAGGCCATCACGGAGTCAAAGCTGTTCGAGTTCTCCTTCACCAACCGATCCGACGCCATCTACACCAAGGCCGAGTTGCTGGTGGGAGACGACGGTCGGCCCCAGAAGCTGCCGTGGGAGGACTGGCGCGAGGGAGACGATCAATTCACCTCGGGCTGGGTCCGAGCCACCTCCCCCCAGGGTTCCGCGGACTATGTGGGCCGGGTGGCGTGGTCCGGCGAGTTGGGCTACGGCGTGCGACCGGCAGAATCGGGCCAGCTGACCGAAACCCCCTACGTCGCTCCCCGACCTGAAGCCCACGGCGCCCACGGCCACGATGCACCTGGCCACGATGCACACGGTGCCGGACATGGCTGAGCTGCTGACGTTCATCGTGGCCGGCGGGATCGTGCTGGCCGGGGCGCTCGGGGTCCTGCTGTTGTCCCATCCGGTGCATGCTGCGCTGAGCCTGGTGGCCACCTTGTTCGGCGTGGCGGTGCTGTTCGTGGCCCAAGACGCCCACTTCCTGGCCGCGGTGCAGGTCATCGTGTACGCCGGCGCCATCGTGGTGCTGTTCCTGTTCGTGATCATGCTGATGGGCGTGGACCAGGCCGAGGACCTGCGGGTCGAGCCGTTGGTCGGTCAACGTCCCGCGGCGGTTATCAGCGCGGTGGCCGTGGCCGGTCTCTCGCTGGTGTCTTTGTTCGTGGCTGGCGGCGCCACCGGGGCCCCCTCCCAGGCGGTCCCCAACCCCGACGAGGCGGACATCAACGGGTTGGGACGGCTGCTGTTCACCGATTTCGCCTTCGCCTTCGAGGCCACCGCCATCCTGTTGACCATCGCCGTGGTGGGCGCGGTGCTGCTCACCCGCCGCCCCCCATCAGAGGCCTCCGAGCGCGTCACCGCCGGGCTGGTCAAAGCGGAGCTCGACACGTGAGCCTGCTGGCGGCGGCCTTCCCGCCGGAGGTGACTGACAGCTGGTACCTGGTGCTGTCGGCGCTGGTGTTCGCCATCGGCTCGGTGGGCCTGTTGGTGCGGCGCAACCCGCTCATCATGTTCATGTGCGTGGAGCTCATGCTCAACGCCGTCAACCTGACCTTCGTGTCCTTCGCCCGAACGTTCGGCGATCAACGGGGCCAGGCCGTGGTGTTCTTCGTGATGGTGGTCGCCGCCGCGGAAGTGGTGGTGGGCTTGGCCATCGTGGTGTCGGTCCTGCGCCGTCGCCCTGGCGCCACCGCCGATGACATCGCGCTCTTGAAGGGTTAGCTGATGGTCGAGTTGGTTTGGCTCATCCCGGCGTTACCGCTGCTGGGATTCGTGGTGCTGGTGGCCTTCGGTCGCCGCCTCGGTGACCCCGTCGCCGGCTGGTTGGCCACGGCCATGGTGGCCGGCAGCTTCGGGGCCACGGTGGTGGTCTTCGTCGGGTTGGTGTCCCGCAACCCCGACGAGCGGTTCTACCTCCAGACGCTCTTCGAGTGGATCGCGGTGGGCAACTTTGCCGTGGACATGGGCTTCATGGTGGATCCTCTGTCGGTGACCATGGCGCTGTTCATCACTGGCATCGCCTCGCTGATCCACCTCTATGCCATCGGCTACATGCGTGGCGACGAGCGCTTTCCGAAGTTCTTCGTGTACCTGAACCTGTTCGTGTTCTCGATGCTGATGCTGGTGCTGGGCGACAACCTGCTGATCACCTTCCTCGGCTGGGAGGGCGTGGGGGCCTGCTCGTACCTACTGATCTCGTTCTGGTTCGAGGACGGCGCCAACGCCTCCGCCGGCAAGAAGGCCTTTGTCACCAATCGGGTGGGGGACTGGGGCTTCATGACCGCCACGTTCCTGACCTTCAGCGCCGTGGGCTCCATCCGCTATGCCGACATCGTGGTTTCGGCTCCCGGTCTGGCCGGCGTGACCGCCACCGCCATCGCCCTGCTGCTGTTCGTGGGGGCCTGCGGGAAATCGGCGCAGTTGCCTTTGTACGTGTGGCTGCCTGACGCCATGGCCGGTCCCACCCCGGTCTCCGCGCTGATCCACGCCGCCACCATGGTCACCGCCGGTGTGTTCCTGATGGTCCGCATGAGCCCGGTGCTGGAAGCGGCCTACACCTGGGCCCCCACCATCGTGGCCTGGGTCGGGGGGCTGACGGCACTGTTCGCGGCCACGGTGGCGGTGGCGCAGAACGATATCAAGAAGGTCCTGGCGTACTCGACGGTATCCCAGCTGGGGTATCTGTTCATGGCCGTCGGTCTGGGCGGCTACGTGCCGGCCATCTTCCACACCGTGACCCACGCCTTTTTCAAGGCCCTGCTGTTCCTGGCCGCCGGTTCGGTCATCCACGGCATGCACCACGAACAGGACATGCGCCGCTTCGGTGGTTTGTACAAGCTGCTGCCCATCACCGCGGTGACGTTCATCATCGGCTGGCTGGCCATCGCCGGGGTGCCACCGTTCGCCGGGTTCTGGTCGAAGGACGAGATCCTGGCCTACGCCTGGCAGGAGAACAAGGCGCTGTGGGTCATCGGCCTGCTCACCGCGCTGCTCACCGCGTTCTACATGAGTCGCCAGGTCTTCCTCACCTTCTTCGGTCGCTACCGTTTCGGTGACCCCTCCGCCGAGGAGCTGGTGGCGGCGTGGGACGCCAAGTTGGGCGCCGCTGAACTGGACGCCACGGCCGCCGATGAAGCGGTCAAGGCCGCCAACGCCGCACTGGACACCGCCCGGTCCAAGCTCACCCAGGTCGCCACGGCCCACATCGCGGCCATGGACGCCGCCAGCGGGGCCCGAGCGGCGGCCGCCGCCGTCAGCGAAGCCCAGATCGACGCCGCCCGCACCGCGTTGGCGGCCGCAGGGGACGACAAGGACGCCCGCAAGGCCGCCGATCGGGCATTGAAGGACCTCGAGAAGCCGGCCAAGGACGCCGACAAGGCAGACGCCGCCGCCACCAAGGCCGAGGCAGCGCTGGTCACCGCGACCAGCGCGGTCACAGAGGCTGAGACAGCGCTAGTCGCCGCCCGGGCCGGGGCCACCGGCGCCCAGGAGTCCGTCAGCGCCGTGCGCCGCCAGGCCGAGGTGGCCCGCCCGGTCCTGCTCGCCGGCATGGTGCCTTTGGACGGCGCCCCCGATGACGTGTCGGTGGCGAACTTCCTGCCCCAAGAAGTGGAACATCGTCGCCATTACCACCCCCACGAGTCACCATGGACCATGACCGTCCCACTGGCGGTGCTGGCAGTGGGGGCCATCGGCGCCGGGGCGTTCAACCTGCCCTTCGCTGACGGCCTGCACGTGCTCGAGAAGTGGCTGGAACCGTCCCTGTTCGGCGGTGAGACCCACCTCGAGGTCAGCGGGGCCGGGCTGTTCGGCCTGGCCGCGGTGGCGGTGATCCTGGCGTTGACCGGCATCGCGGCGGCAGCCGTGGTGTATCTGCGGGGTCAGGGTGATCGGTCCCGCATCGAGCAGCCGATCCTGGCCCGGGCCTGGCGGGTGGACGAGGCCTACGCCGCCTTCATGGGCGGGCCCGGCCGGCTGGTGTTCTCGTTCCTGTCCGCCTTCGACCGCACGGTGGTGGACGGCGCGGTGAACGGGGCCGCCACGGTGGTTCGGGAAAGCGCCGGTGAACTCCGCAAGACGCAGACCGGTTTCGTGCGCAGCTACGCCTTGGGCATCAGCTTGGGCGCCGTGGCCCTGCTCGGCCTGGTGCTCTCGAAGGCAGGGTTCTGATGAACGTCACGCTGGCCGCCGCCGCCGGTCACGCCGAAACCATCGCTTTCCCCCACCTGCTGAGCACCCTGATCGTGGTGCCGGTGGTGGCGGCGTTGCTGGTCACGCTGATCTCCAAGCAGCGCCCCGATCTTTCCCGCCAGGTGGCCTTCCTGGGCTCGGCGCTGACCGGGGCGCTGACCGTCTACCTGCTGATCAAGTTCGACCGTCACGACGGGGACTTCCAGTTCGTGGAGTCCAGCACCTGGATCAAGGACTTCGGTATCGGCTGGAAGCTCGGCGTGGACGGCATCTCGCTGTTCCTGGTGGTGCTGAGTGGGCTGCTGTTCCCCGCGGCCATCCTGGCGGTGCTGCCAGAACACCATCCCAAGGCCTATTACGCCTGGTTGCTACTGCTGCAATCGGCCTCGATCGGGGTGTTCGTGGCCCTCGATCTGTTCATGTTCTTCACCTTCTTCGAGCTGGTGTTGGTGCCGATGTACTTCCTCATCGGCAAGTGGGGCCATGGGGACCGCACCTACGCCGCGTTGAAGTTCTTCCTGTACACCATGTTCGGTTCGGCGGTGATGCTGGTCGGCATCCTCACCTTGGTGCTGCTCACCCAGCGTGAGACCGGCGCCGCGCTCACGTTCGACCTGCGGGCCCTGGCTGAGGCCCAGGCGTTGGCGACCAACACCGCCCGGGGCGTGTTCTGTGCCTTCGCCCTGGCCTTCGCCATCAAGGTGCCCATCTTCCCGCTGCACACCTGGCTGCCCGACGCCCACACCGAGGCCCCCACCGCCGGCTCGGTGATCCTGGCGGGGGTCATGCTGAAGCTCGGCACCTACGGCTTCGTGCGCTTCGGGCTCTACCTGTTCCCGGAGGCGGCGCACTGGGCGGCCCCGGTGTTCCTGGTGCTGGGTCTGGTCGGCATCACCTATGGGGCCATCGTGGCCACCATGCAGAAAGACCTCAAACGGCTGGTGGCGTACTCGTCGGTGGCGCATCTTGGTTTCATCGTGCTGGGCACGTTTGCCATGAACCGCCAGGGCATCACTGGTGGGGTGGTGCAGATGATCAACCACGCCCTGTCCACCGGGGCCTTGTTCCTGCTGGTGGGCATGATCTACGAGCGCCGCCACACCCGCCTCATCGCCGAGCTGTCCGGCATGCAGAAGGCGGCGCCGCTCATGGCCGGGGCCTTCACCGTGGTGATGATGTCCAGCATCGGTCTGCCCGGCCTCAACGGGTTCGTGGGTGAGTTCCTCATCCTCAACGGGACTTTCATCGCGCACCGGTGGTACGCCGTGGTGGCCGCCAGCGGGGTCATCCTGGCGGCGCTCTATCTGCTGTGGGCCTACCAGCGCACCTTCCACGGCCCCGCCCGCTCCGACGGAGACCGCACCATGGCTGATCTCAACCTGCGTGAGGGTTCCATGCTCGGGGTGTTCATCATCGGGATCGTGTTCCTGGGGGTCTATCCGAAGCCCATGATCGAACGCATCGAGCCGGCGGTGGACCGACTGATCGCCCACATCGAGGACAAGACGGACACCTTCACGGCCCCTGAAGCCATCCCCTCGGTGGCCGCCGGCGAGGCTGAGGCCGAAACACCCGCTGCAGCACCCGCCGAGGGCCCGAATCGCGCAACCGCTGAGACCGCGACCACCGAGCCCGCCCGCGCCGGTACCGCCGAGCTCACCGCGGCCCTGCACACCGCGGAAGAAGAGGCCGCGGTGCACGGTGGCGAGTCCGGCTCGGCCGGGGACCCGAGCGAGGAGCACGAATGAGCGTCATCGCCCAGGTCTCGGCCCAACTGTTGGCCCAGGCGACGCCCCCGCAGCTGGAGACCCCCAGTGTGGATTGGTGGGGGATGATGCCCCTCATCCTGCTGGCCGCGCCGGCCATGGTGATGCTGCACGTGTCCTCGCTGCTGCGCCGGGTCCCCAAGGGCCTCTACGCCGGGCTCACGGTGCTCATCGCGTTGGTGGCGGGCGGTTTCGCCGTCGGGCTGTGGGATCGGGTCACCGATGCTGAGCGAGGTCCGTTCTCCACCCTGGCCGGGGCCTACGGGGTCGATGGGTTCTCGGTGTTCGTGACCGTGCTGCTGTGCGCCTCGGTGGCGCTGGTGGCGCTGCTGGCAGACGGCTATCTGCGCCGCGAAGACCTTGACGGGGCCGAGCTCTATGCGCTGATCCTGCTGTCCGCCGCCGGTGGGGTCATCATGGCCTCCGCCAACGATCTGATCGTGATGTTCCTGGGCCTGGAGATCCTGTCACTGGCGGCCTATGTCCTGGCCTGTGTGCAACGCGGCAGCTTCGCCTCCCAGGAAGCGGGCATGAAGTACTTCGTGCTCGGCGCCTTCTCCAGCGCCTTCTTCCTCTACGGCATCGCCCTGATCTACGGCGCCACCGGCTCCACCAACCTGCTGAACATCCGGGAGTTCCTGGGCAACACCACCCTGTTCGACAACGCCCTGCTCCTGGCCGGCATCGCCCTGCTGCTGGTGGGGTTCGGGTTCAAGGTGGCGGCGGTGCCCTTCCACGCTTGGGCGCCCGACGTGTACCAGGGCTCGCCCTCCCCGGTGGTGGCCTACATGGCGTCGGGGGTGAAGGCCGCCGGTTTCGCCGGGTTGCTTCGGGTGCTGGTGGTGGGCCTGGCCAGCGAGCGGACCTCATGGCAGCCCATCGTCTACATCCTGGCGGTGGCCACCTTGCTGGGTGGGGCCATCGTGGCGGTGGTCCAGACCGACGTGAAGCGGATGATGGCGTACTCGTCCATCTCCCACGCCGGGTTCATCCTGGTCGGGGTCCAGGCCGCTTCGGCGCAGGGCACCGCCGCGGCGTTGTTCTACCTGGCGGCCTACACGTTCATGGTGGTGGGCTCCTTCGGGGTGATCACCGTGGTGAGCCGCACCGGGGATCGACGCACCGCCCTGTCCGACTACCGGGGGCTGGCCGGCCGTCAACCGTTGCTGGCGGCGGGTTTCACCGTGGTGCTGTTGGCCCAGACCGGGGTACCGCTGACCTCGGGCTTCTTCGCCAAGTTCGATGTGGTCCGGGCGGCCGTCGAGGCCCGCAGCTACTGGCTGGGCCTGGTGGCCATGGGCTCCGCGGTCATCGGCGCCTTCGTGTACCTGCGGATCATCGTGGCCATGTACATGAGCGATGACGACGCCCATGAGCCGAGTACCGGCGAGGTCCATGCCGACGGGGCACCGAGCGGCTGGGTCGTACCGGTCCCCGTGTGGGTGACGTTGGCCATCACCGTGATCGTCACCGTGGGTGTCGGAGTGGCCCCCGGTTTGGTCACCGGTTTGGCATCGGACGCGGTACCGGGCCTGCCGAGCCTGGTGAGCGTGACACCGTGATCACCGTGCCGCCAGTCTCCCGGCCCATCACCCGGGCTGTCATTCGGCTCGACGCAGCGGGGGGCATCTTGGACCCCTCGAACCGGCGCCAGTAGGCTTCCGCGACGTGTCCGAGTTCCTGCGTCATTACCTGACCGTCGGTATTTTCCTCGGCGTCGCAGTGCTGTTGGTGTCCGCACTGCTGGGCTTGTCCTCGCTGGTGCGGCCCACCAAACCGTCGCCCCAGAAGTACAAGGTGTACGAGAGCGGCGTCGATCCGGTCGGCACCGGTTGGTCCCAGAGCCAGATCCGCTATTACATCTTCGCCTTGCTCTTCGTCATGTTCGACGTGGAGGCGGTGTTCATCTTTCCCTGGGCCACCCGGCTCGAGGCCTACGGCGCGTTCGGCCTGATCGAGATGTTCATCTTCATCTTCGTCCTGTTCCTCGGCTTGGTGTACGCCTGGCGGAAGGGTGTGTTGCGATGGGTTTAGTTGAGAGCGGCAAGCTCCCAAAGCCCCTCACCAAGCTGCTCAACATCAGCCGCAAATACTCCATGTGGGTATACCAATGGGGCCTGGCCTGTTGCGCCATCGAGATGGGTGCGGCCTTCGGTTCCCCTCGCTATGACGTGATGCGGTTGGGAGTGATCCCGTTTCCGGCCAGCCCCCGCCAGGCCGATCTGGTGGTGATCTCCGGCACCGTTACGGACAAGATGGCCCCCGCCATCCGCCGTCTCTATGAGCAGATGCCGGACCCCAAGTACGTGATCTCCATGGGCAGCTGCGCCAACTGTGGCGGCCCGTACTGGGACAGCTACTCCGTGACCAAGGGCGTTGACCAGATCATCCCGGTCGACGTGTACGTGCCCGGTTGCCCGCCCCGGCCCGAGGCGTTGCTGGAAGGCATCGTGTTGCTGCAGGAGATGGTGGCCAACGAGGACATGGCCGCCCGCTGGAAAGGTGAGCCGCTTGTCGTCACCTGATGCTGACAGCGCCTCCGCCGAGGGCGACGAAACCCCTGTAGATGGCCTTCGTCAGGGCTTGCTGGACGCATTCGCCGACGAACTGGGTGACGCTTTGGTCGGTACCCATCTCATGGCCGGCACCGATGTGTGGGTCCGGGTGGCCACCGACGCCTGGGAGCCTGCCGGCCGCTTCGCCCGTGATGGTCTGGGCCTGCAGTACTTCTGCTATCTGTCGGTCATCGACTGGCTGCCCTCGCCGTTCGGGCGCAGCATGGACAGTGACGTGGACAACCTGCTGGAGGGCACGTCGCCCAAGGCGACGGAGCCCATGGTCCACGGCGTCACTGGTGGCGACACCCGCTTCCAGTTGCTGGCTCGGCTGTGTTCGCCCGCCACCAAAGTCGGGCTGACCTTCAAGGCCGATGTCCCCGACGACACCCTGACCATGACCAGCTGGACCACGCTGTTCGGCGGGGCCAACTGGCACGAGCGGGAAGCGTTCGAGATGTTCGGCCTGAACTTCGAGGGTCACCCGTCGCTGCGCAAGCTGTACCTGCCCGGTGCGTTCGAGGGGTTCCCCATGCGCAAGGATTTCCCGTTGCTGGCCCGCATGGTCAGGCCGTGGCCCGGCATCGTGGACGTGGAATGCATGCCTGGCGTGGCCGACGAGGAAGAGGCCGACGCATGACCGCCGTCTCCGAACGCCAGCAGTTGGCGTACATCGCCAGCCAGGCCGCGGACATGCGCCTCAACGTGGAGCTGGAGACGGAGGGCATGACCCTCAACATCGGCCCCCAACACCCCGCGACCCACGGCACCCTGCGCATCATCGTCAAGTTGGACGGTGAGCAGGTGGTGGCCGCGGATCCGGTGCCGGGATACATGCACCGCGGGTACGAGAAGCTGACCGAGGTGCGGACCTACCCGCAGGTCACCTCGCTGATCAACCGCATCGACTGGTTGGGAAGCTTCGCCAACGAGGTGCCGTTCATCCTGGCCGCCGAGCAGCTGATGGGCGTCGAAGCCCCGCTCCGGGCCCAATGGATCCGCACCATCTTCTTCGAGCTGTCCCGCATCGCCAACCTGGCACTCTTCCTGGGGGACATGGCGGTGCAGCTGGGGGCGGTGACGCCCGGTGTTCTACGCCTTCCGTGACCGCGAGTACGTGCTGAACCTCATCGAATCCGCCACCGGTGGCCGCTTCCACCCCAACTTCGATCGCATCGGTGGCCTCAAGGACGATCTGCCCAAGGGTTGGCTGGCGGAAACCCGACAGGTCATGGTCAAGGTCCACGACTTCTGCGACGAGCTCGACGAGCTGCTGGTGGGCAACGAGATCTTCAACGCCCGCAGCCGCGGTATCGGGGTCATCCCGCCCGAAGTGGCGCTGTCCTACGGCCTGTCCGGCGCCAACGCCAGGGCCAGCGGCATCGACTGGGACCTGCGCCGGGACAATCCCTGCGGTCTGGTCTACGACAAGTTGGACTGGAAGGTCTGGACCCACCCCGACGGGGACAGCTTCGCCCGGTACTGGGTGCGCCTTCAGGAAGTCCGCGAGGCCGCCAAGATGGTGGTGCAGCTGTGCGACGGGATGCCACCGGGGCCGATCATGGCCAAGGTGCCCCGCATCATCAAGGTGCCAGAGGGCGAAGCGTTGGTGTCCACCGAGAACCCGCTCGGTGAGATGGGTTACTACATCGTGTCCAAGGGCGATCTGGTGCCGTTCCGGGTCAAGATCCGCTCGGCCAGCTTCAACAACATCAGCATCGCCCCCTGGCTGCTGCGAGGCGTCTACGTCCCCGACATCATCACCATCCTCGCCTCCCTCTACTTCATCCTCGGGGACATCGACCGATGAGCGTGATCGGAAGCGGGCACGGCCGCCGTGGGGTAGGGGCCCTACGTTGCGGAGGAGCATGGGGTTGGGGCCCCATGCGGGAAAGCAGGCACGACCGATGACGGGTGTATTGGCTGTTGATCTTGCCTATTGGCAGGTGTCGATCCTGCGGGTGCTGGGGCTGTTGGCGGCGGTGCTGCTGCCGTCGGGCACCTTCGTCTATGTGTTCCTGTTCAAGATGATGAGCTTCATGCAGAGCCGGCTGGGCCCGATGGAGGCCGGACCGTACGGTCAGCATGCAGCTGCTGGCCGAGGTCGGCAAGTTCCTCCAGAAGGAAGACCTGTTCCCCGAAGGCGGCGGATCGCCGGGTGTTCGCCTGGGCCCCCATCGTGGTCTTGTCGTCCACGTTCCTGATGTTCGTGGTGATTCCCTTCGGCCCCGACCTGGTCTTCGGCAGATACGACACCGGTGTCTTCTTCGTCCTGGCGCTGTCGTCGATCTCGGTGATCGGCATCTTGATGGCTGGCTGGGCCTCGGCCAACAAGTACTCGCTGATGGGCGGGTTGCGTTCCGCCGGCCAGCTCATCGCTTACGAGTTGCCGATGGTGTTGGCCGTGCTGGGCGTGGTCATCCAGGCCGGCACGCTGGACATCGCAGGGCATCGTGGCGGGCCCAGAACGAACGGTGAGATCTTCGGCTTCGGCGGCATCGGGAACCCGTACATCATCACCCAGTTCGTCGGTTTCCTGATCTTCATGATCGCCATGCAGGCCGAGCTGACCCAGCCGCCGTTCGACATGCCGGTGGCGGAGTCCGAGATCGTCGCCGGTTACATGACGGAGTACTCCGGGTCTGCGGTTCCTGCTGTTCTTCATCGGCGAATTCGCCACCGCCGGGTGCGTTCTGCGGCCTGGCGGCCACGCTGTTCCTGGGTGGCTGGGCCCTGCCCTTCATCGATTTCGACAGCAACATCATGAACGTGCTGGGCCCGCTGGTGTTACTGGCCAAGATGATGCTGGTCATGTTCCTGGTCATCTGGTTCCGCTTCACCTATCCCCGGTTCCGTGAGGATCAGTTGCAGATCCTGGCCTGGAAGTATCTGATCCCGCTGTCGCTGGTGAACATCGTCGTGACGGCCGTGCTGAAGGTGGCGTTCTAGATGGGTCTCGTCCCCGGGGTGATCAAGGGTCTGGGCGTGACGCTCGGTGAGGCCCGCAAAACGGTGTTCCCCGACGGGCCGCCAAGCCGCCGGCCCCGCAAAGGGCGCCGTCACCGTGCAGTACCCCCACGAGAAGGAGGACCCCGCGCCCCGGGCCCGTGGCGTGATCGCCCTCAAAGAAGAGAACTGCACGTCGTGCATGCTCTGCGCCCGTGAATGCCCGGACTGGTGCATCTACATCGAGGCGCACAAGTACCTGGCCCCGCCTCGCCGCGAGGGTGGCAAGCCCCGCCAGCGCAACGAGCTTGACCGTTTCGACATCGACTACGCGCTGTGCATGTACTGCGGGATTTGCGTCGAGGTCTGCCCGTTCGAGGCGCTGTTCTGGAGCCCCGAGTACGAGTACAGCGAGCCCCGCATCGCGGACCTGTTGCACGACAAGGGCCGGCTGGCGGATGGATGGAACACCGTGCCCGACTTCGAGGCATTACGAGGCCGGCGTCGGAACGCCAAGACCAAGAAGGTGCCCCGGTGACTCGCGGCAAGTGGTGGCTCAGAACATCTTCTTCGCCATCATCGCCGCGGCCATGGTCGTGTCCGCCATCAGGGTGGTGACCGCCCGCAACATCGTGCACGCCGCCCTGTACCTGGTGGTGGTGCTGGTCGGGGTCGGCGCGCTGGCAGTTCATCATCGTGGGGGCCGAGTTCACCGCCGTCGACCCAGGTGCTGGTCTACGTCGGGGCCATCGTCGTGCTTTTCCTGTTCGGCATCATGTTGACCCAGGCCCGCATCGGCCGTGAGATCGACGTCGAACAACGACAAGAAGTGGATCGCGGGGCTGGTGGCCCTGGTGCTGCGGCGGTCATGGGCTACTCGTTGGTCGACGGCTTCGAGGACGTCGACATCGACGCCCAGACGGCGCTGGTGCCGCAGACCACCAGAGCCGGTGTCGGACACAATCTTCCGCGACTACCTCATCCCCTTCGAGGCGGTGTCGTTGCTGTTGTTCGCTGCGCTCATCGGCGCCATCGTCGTGGCTCGGAGGGAGTGAGCCCATGTGCTGAACCAGTTCCTGATCCTCGGGGCCGTGCTGTTCTGCATCGGGGTCTACGGCGTGTTCGCCCGCCGCAACGGTGTGATGGTGCTCATGTCGATCGAGGTGATCCTCAACGCCGTCAACATCAACTTCCTGGCCTTCGGTGCGTTCAACGACACCCCCGCCGGTCAGGTGTTCGCCTTGTTCGTCATCGCCATCGCCGCCGCCGAGGTCGGGCGTCGGTCTGGCCATCGTGCTGTTGATCTATCGCAACCGCACGTCCATCGATCTCGAGGCGTCGAGCCTCATGAAGGGATGACCGCCCGGTGGTGACGCTGCTCGCCGCAGAGACTGCCGAGGGTCCGCTGGAAAGCGCCGCGGCCGGCTGGTTGCTCGAGAACGCGTGGATGTTCCCGCTGATCCCGTTCGCTGTCGTTCTCTCGGCATCCTGTTCTTCGGCAAGCGCTTGCCGAAGAAGGGCGCGGAGATGGGCATCGCCGCGCTCGGGCTGGTGTTCATCCTGCCGTGGGTGCCGGCGTCCAATGGATCCAGCCGTCCACGACGCCGGAGCCGGCCACGGCGCAGCCACAGAGCACAGTGAGGCCGAGGCCACCAGCGAAGCCACCACTGAATCCGGTGGCGCCGAGGGCGAGGAGCACTCCGCAGCCGCGCCCGCCGCCGCCGCCGGCCCCCGCTTGTTCTTCGCCGCCGCCACCACCGAGGAGGAACCCGCCAACGAGGGCGAGGCGACCGCCGTCGAGGGCGAGGGCGAGGCCGCGGCGGAGGGTGGCGAGGAACACGCCGAGGTGGCACCGGAGTTGCGGGAGTGGCCCCATCCGCACACGTGGACTGGTTCCGGTCGGGCGATCGAGTTCGACGTCGGGCATCTTCGTCGACGGCCTCTCGGTGATGATGCTGCTTCGTCGTGACCCTGATCTCGCTGCTGGTGCACATCTACTCCACCGACTACGTGGCCGGCGACATCCGCTACACCCACTTCTTCGCCTTCCTGTCGCTGTTCACCGCCTCGATGCTGATGCTGGTCATCGGCCAGTCGAATGGTGCAGTTCATCACCAGCCTGGGAGCTGGTCGGCGTCTGCAGCTTTCGCGCTGATCGGCCACTGGTGGGAGGAACAGAACAACTCCGACGCCGCCCTCAAGGCGTTCTTCACCAACCGGGTCGGTGACGTGGGTCTGCTGGTCGGCATGATCACCCTGTTCTTCACCGCCGGCGCGGCGCAAGACGTTCGCCATCTACGACATCTCCACCGCCGCCGCGTCGGGCACCGTCGCCACGACGGCGCTCACCGTCGCCGCCCTGTGCCTGCTGGCCGCGGTCATGTCCAAGTCCGGCCAGTTCTTCCTGCACACCTGGCTGCCCGACGCCATGGCCGGCCCCACCCCGGTCTCCGCCCTCATCCACGCCGCCACAATGGTCGTTGCCGGGGTATTCATGGTGGCCCGGCTCTACCCGGTGTTCTTCGAGGGCATGTCGATCGCCGGCAGCTCGCTCAACATCTTGGCGCTCATCGGTGGGATTGACCACGCTGGTCGGTGGTTCGCTGGCCTTCGTCCAGAACGACATCAAAAGGTGCTGGCCTACTCCACGGTGTCCCAGCTCGGCTACATGGTCATGGCCCTCGGCGTGGGCGCCTGGACCGCGGCGGTGTTCCACCTGTTCACCCACGCCTTCTTCAAGGCCTGCCTGTTCCTGGGCTCGGGCTCGGTCAGCCACGCCGGCCAACCACAGCTTCGACATGAAGACCGACATGGGTGGGCTGCAAGAAGTACATGCCCGATCACCCACGCCACGTTCCTCATCGGCACCCTGGCGCTGGCCGGTCTCCCGCTGCTGTCGGGGTTCTGGTCCAAGGACGAGATCCTTGCCGGTACCGGCGGGTTCGGGCTCAGTCGACGGCGCCAACGGCAACTACCAGCTGATGCTGATCATGGGCTTCGTCACCGGCGCCATGACCGCGGCGTACATGACCCGTTGCTACTGGCTGACCTTCATGGGCGAATGGCGGGGGCCAACTCGCCCAACGCCCACCACGACGCCCATGCCGGTCACCGACGACGCCACGCACGGCCTGGCGCACGGCGCTCATGACGCCCCACGATGCTCATGACGCCCCACGATCGCTGGTCCATGCCGCAGCCGGCCACGATGACGACCACGGTGGGCTGCCCCACGAGTCGGGTCCCCGCATCACCACCCCGCTGATCGTGCTCGCCGGCTCGGCATCCTGCCAGTCTTCGCCAACATCCCAGGGAACTTCGGCTTCGTACCCGAGGGCTGGCGTTTGCGGTTCGAGCACTACGTGGAGCCCAAGGCGGCGTACTTCCCAGCGATCAGACACGCCGAGTTCAGCGCGCTGATCGCGCTGATCTCGCTCGATCCTGGCCGCAGCCACCGCTGCCGTCGCCGCCCTGAGCTACTACACGCAAGGCCCAGGCGAAGGACGCCATGGCCACCGAGACTGGTCGACGGTGCTGTCTCCAACGGGTGGCTCGCCGCCGCTGGGCTACAGCGTGCTGGCCAACAAGTACTACCTGGACTGGTTGTACAACGACGTCATCGTGGCACCACACCAAGGGACCACTGGCTTCCGGGCGCGGACTGGTTCAACCAGAACATCCTCGACGGCATCGTCAACGGCAGGCCACCGTGTCCCGCATAGCCGCCCGCTTCGTCTACGAGGTGATCGACCAGAAGGGTGGTCGACGGCGCGGTCAACGGTTCGGGCCACGGCGCCTCGGGCGCCGGCGGGATGCTTGCGGCGGATACAAACTGGCCGGGTCCGGCAGTACGCGTCGCTGCTGTTCGCCGCGGCGGCCCTGTTGGCCGGGATATTCGTGGTGTCATCCAGGGTAGGTCCGCTCGGGCCTGAAGGTACGGCTTGCAGGGACCTCCGCCGCACACGGCAAGGAGGAGACGGAACCCCAGCTCTCGGGCTGGGAGGAGAACCATGGAAAGCTTCATGAACGACTGGGGAATCAGCCTGGCCATGTTCCTGCCAATGGCGGTGGCCCTGGTCATGATGCTGATCCCCAAGGACGAGGAAGAGCTTCACAAGCTGCTCGCCCTGCGGCCACGTTGGGGTCGCGGTCGTTCGGCGTGGCTCATGGCGGCTACTTTGATTGGACCGCACCAAGGACCTGCAATTCGCGGTCGACAAGAGCGTGGATTCGACGTCTGATCTAGACCGCTTCACTGGGGATCGACGGCATCTCCATCCCGCTGATCCTCTCACGCTGCTGGTCATGCCGCTGGTGGTGATCTACAGCTGGAACCACTTCCCGGAGCCGCACAACCCCAAGGCGTTCCTGATCCTCATCCTGATCCTGCACACCGGCATGATCGGCACCTTCGTCGCTCAGGACCTGATCCTGTTCTTCGTGTTCTTCGAGGTCGTGTTGCTGCCGATGTACTTCATGATCGGCGTGTGGGGCGGCGAGCAGCGCCAGTACGCCTCCATCAAATTCTTCCTGTTCACCCTGTTCGGTTCGGCGCTGATGATCTGTCAGCTTCCTGGCGCTGTTCTTCCTCACCGGCGGCGAGACCTTCAACATCGTCGGAACTGGCCGAGCGGGTCGGCACTCGAGAACATCACCCGTACCGCGCAGGTCCTGGTGTTCGGCGGCATGTTCATGGGGTTCGGCATCAAGGTGCCCATGTTCCCGTTCCACACCTGGTTGCCCGACGCCCACACCCAGGCCCCTACCCAGGGCTCGGTGATCCTCGCGGCGGTGCTGCTGAAGTTGGGCACCTACGGGTTCGTGCGCGTCGCCATCCCCATCCTGCCCGAGGGGGCGTTGTGGTGGGCGCCCATCGATCGGTGGCCTGGCCTTCGTCGGCATCATCTACGGGGCGCTCGGTTGCCTGGCTCAGACCGACATGAAGCGGCTCATCGCTTTCTCCTCTGTGGCTCACATGGGTTACGTGATGTTGGGCATCGCCACCCTCACCGATTTCGGCATCAACGCCGCCATGTTCGGCATGGTGGCCCACGGTCTCATCACCGGCATGTTGTTCTTCATCGCCGGCTCGATGAAGGAACGCTTCCACACCCTGGAGATAAAGCGTTTGGGCGGCCTACTGGTCCAGGCTCCACACCTGGGCTGGATGTTGGGTTTCACCACCATGGCCTCCCTCGGTCTGCCGGGCCTGGCCGGTTTCTGGGGTGAGTTCCCCGCCATCTTGTCCGCTTACAACCCGGCTGAGGGTCTGAGTGTGGGGCTGTTCCGCTTCTACATGTTCGTGGCCGCCCTGGGCACGGTGTTGGCCGCGGCGTATCTGCTGTGGCTTTTCCAACGCACCGCCTTCGGTACCCCCAAGGAAGAGTTCGCCCACGAGCACATCCATGACGTGCACTTGACCGAGGTCATCGCCTGGGTGCCGATGCTGATCATGATCCTGGTGCTGGGCTTCCTGCCGGCGTTGATCTTCGGCATGACCGACGACGCGGTGGCGCTCGTCGCTCAGGCCCTGGGTCGCTGAGCGGTTGTGAGCGCCGCCATGTTCGCTGGTTCCCTCCCTTCGCTGCTGGCGCAGGCGGCTCAGGCTCCGTTCGATAAGCCCACCGTGGATTTCCACGCTCTGGCGCCGGAGATCGTGCTGGTGGCGCTCACCGCGGTGGTGCTGCTGGTCGACATGATCAAGCTGGAAGACGCCAAGCGCTTCGTGCCCGGCCTCACCGGCGTGGCTGCGCTGGCCAGCATCATTCCCATCGTGTCCCTGGCGCTGGACGGCGCTGACCGATCCCTCTTCGGCGGGGCCTACGTGGTGGACAACATGGCGCTGGTGATGAAGGCCATGTTCCTCATCACCGGGTACGTGGTGACGTTGTTGGCCAGCAACTACATGGCCGAAGGGGATTTCTGGGAGAGCGAGTTCTACGTGATGCTGCTCTCCTCGCTGTTGGGCATGGTGATCATGTCCTCGGCCCGGGATCTGGTCACCATCTTTGTGGCCCTCGAGCTGCTGTCCATCCCGGCGTACCTGATGGCTGCGTGGGAGAAGCGCAACCTCCGTTCGAACGAGGCCGGCCTCAAGTACTACCTGATGGGGGTGTTCGCCTCCGCGCTCATGCTCTACGGTATGTCCCTCCTGTTCGGCGTCAGCGGTTCCACCCTCCTCACCGACATCAATGACACCATCGGCCAGGCCGCCAGCTCAACCCCCATCATCACGTTGGGCATCGTGTTGGTGATCGTGGGTTTCGGGTTCAAGGTATCGGCGGTGCCGTTTCACTCCTGGGCTCCGGACACCTATGAAGGCGCACCGACCCCGGTGACCGCATTCCTGGCGGTGGGCTCCAAGGCCGCGGGGTTCGTGGCCCTCATTCAGTTGGTGTTCGTCGGGTTCCTGGGCCGCTCCGATGTGGTGCAGCCGATGATGTGGGTTTTGGCGGCGGCCTCCATGACGGTGGGCAACCTCATCGCGTTACGTCAGACCAACATCGTGCGCCTGCTGGCGTACTCCGGTGTGGCCCAGGCCGGCTTCATGCTGGCCCCCTTTGCGGTGGTGGGCTCCAACGCCGAGGACGCGCTGGTGGCCGTGGTGACGTACCTGTTGATCTACGCCGCCATGAACCTGGCCGCGTTCGGGGTGGTCATCGCGGTGTCCCGCCGCACCCAATCCGGTGAGATCGCTTCATTCGGCGGTCTGTTCAGTTATGCCCCGGCCATGGCGGTGACCATGACGGTGGCGTTGGCGTCACTGGCCGGAATCCCGCCGTTGGGTGGCTGGTTCGCCAAGTTCGTGGTGTTCCGGGCGTTGGCCGCTGCTGACACCGGGTGGGGGTACTCCCTGGCCATCGTGGTAGCGGTGAACTCGGTGATCGCGTTCTATTACTACGGGTTGGTGCTCAAAGCGATGTGGTTCAGCGAAACGCCCGATGGTGACACCGCCCCGCTGCGGGTCCCAGCCTCGCTGGTTTCGGCCCTGACCCTGACCGTCGCCGCTACCGTCCTGTTCGGTATCTTCCCCGGTCTGATCGGGCACTTCGCCGGCAACCTCGACGGTTTGCTCGCCGCCGCTGGACGCTGAGCGGGCCCCGGCGCCCGTTCCTCCCGAACGGCCCGGCATGGCCGCGGCACCGCACGGCGGGCCTCTGCCCTGGCCGCCGGGGGCCACCGACGAGATCCCCTTCGAGGCGTTCATGGACGCCGCGCTGTACCACCCGATGCACGGGTTCTACGGCAGTGGCGCCGGATCGCCGGGCCGCCGTGGGGATTTCATCACCGCGGTCGAGGTCGGCCCCCTGTTCGGTGCCGTGACCGCCCGCTTTCTCGACCATTGCTGGGACCGTCTGGGCCGGCCCGATCCGTTCCGGGTGGTCGAGGCCGGTGCCGGCCCGGGAACGTGGGCCCGCACCATTCGCTCTGGTATGCCACGCTGCGCGGACGCCATGACCCTGACCCTGGTCGAGCGCTCCCAGCCCGGCCGGTCCCAGCATCCAACGTGGGTGGAGGCCAGCGTTGCCTCCATGGATGAGGTCGGGGCGGCGCATGTCATCTTGGCCAACGAGCTGTTGGACAACATGGCCATCGCGTTGGTCGAGTGGGCCAACGGCGCCTGGTGGGAGGTGTGGGTCGGCCCCGATGGCCCGTTGCGACGATCGTTCTTGACGTTGCTACCCGATGCTGCTGAGCTCGCTTTTGCGAACCCCGCGGCCATGCTTGATGCGCTGGTGCCGGCGTCGTTGCGTATGGACGGGTTGCGTCTCCCGCTGGCCCGTCAGGCCCGCCGCTGGGTCTCAGCGGCCCTGACCCGGCTGGAGCCCGGCGGTGTGCTGGTGGTGTTCGACTACGGCGCGGACACCGCTGGGCTGGCCACCCGTCCCCACAACGGCTGGCTTCGCACCTACCGGTCCCACCAGCGCGGTGGCGCCCCCTGGGAGGATCCCGGCACCCAGGACATCACCGCCGAGGTTCCCTTCGATCAGCTGCCCCCACCGAATCAGCGCAGCACCCAGGCCGAATGGCTGGCCCGCTGGGGTCTCGATGAGTTGGTGGCCGAGGGTCGCCAGCAGTGGCAGGCCCGAGCCGGGATCGGGGACCTGGTAGCTCTGGTCGGTCGCAGCCGGGTGCGTGAGGCCGAGGCCCTCAGCCAACCCGGCGGGCTCGGCGACTTCGTGGTCTGCGAGTGGCAGGGCTGATCAGCCCTCGTCTCGTCAGGTTCAGCCGCGTTAGGCTCAGCGTCGTCAGGTTCAGCGCCAGACCACGAAGACACCACTGCGCAGCTTGGGCTCGAACCAGGTTGACTTGGGAGGCATCACCCGTCCGGCGTCGGCGTGCTCGAACACCTCCCGGACGGAGGGAGCGGCCAAGAGCAGCACCGCGCCCCGCTGCGCCGCCTCGGCCAGTTCCGCCATGGCAGCGGGGGTCCGATTGCCGGGTAGGTGGCTCAAACGTGGGTCGCGGCGGGCGTCGGTGATGTCGAAAAGGGGGTCCAGGACCTCCTCGTCGGCCACGCTGGCGCCCAGCGCGTTGGCCACCGGCTCCCGCCGTAGCAACCGATGCCATCGTTCCCGTTCGTACACCACGAACTCGAGCAGGCCATCCCCGGTCGAAAGCGGCACCGAAGGGCCACCGGCCAGCACCTGATAGCGGTCCGAGAGCCGGGCCAGGCGACGCGGCATGTCCCCGGGCAATGGTCCTGCCACCAGCCGATGGTAGGGGAGCAATCGCAACTCGTGGTCGGGGATGAGCGCAGCCAGGAAGTGGCCGTCACCATTCAACCGGGTTGCGGCGGCCACCCGGTGGTGACCATCGATGATGTAGGTGGTGTGGACCTCTGCCAGCGCCTGTTGCAACTCCTGCACGGCACTGGGCGCATTGACGGCCCACACCTGTTGCCCCAAGCCGTCCACCGTCACGAAGTCGCGATCCGGCCGGGCCGAGGTCAGCTGTGTCACCACGGCGTCCACTCGACTGTTGGCCCGGTAACCCAGTCCCACCGGGCTCGAATGCATACGCAGGTGGGCCAAGTGACGGGCCAACTCGGCCTCCTTGGTGACCCGTGTCCGCTCGTGGGCCCTCACCTGTCCCTGGGCGACCTGACGCACCGCCAGATCACCGATGACGGCGGTCTGGCTGTGATCGCCGCTCGACAGCCGATACAGGAACAATCCCGATGGCATGGACCGATAACGCCCGGCCCTGATCAGGCCGGCGAGGGCGTGGGCATTGCGGGCCAGCAGCGCCTCGTCCTCCTCCTCGGGGTGATCCGACGCTGACCGCAACACGTTGAAGAAGCTGTCGGGGTTCTGATCGGCGAGCGCCCGGCGTTCGTGAGCCAGCAGCGAATCGTAGGCCGGTCCCACTACCGCGGTGGCATGGCGCTGCTCCACCAGCAACGCCTCGACCGCCAGCAACTCGACCATCGAGGGCAACCTATTCCCTCGGACCGGACCCCGGGTCGGATCGCTGCCGCGCCGGCGCTGCGCTCAGTCCTTGGTCACAGCCCGAGCCCGCAGTTGGGCCAGGGCTGCCAACCCCGCTCGCTATACAGAGCAGAGGCCAGCAGGTCCTGATCAGTGGGGGCAGCGGCCGCAGGGTCGGTTCCCACCAGGTGCGCCATCCAGCGTGACGCCACCGAGTCCCAGGTGCTGAAATCGAATTGGTAGGCACCCCGGTACCAGCCGCCGGGGGATATCGCGGCGTAGTTCCCGCCGGACTCGCACCACCGAAGCTGTTCCAGAGCCGCCTCGCTGGGGGCACCGGGAACGTAGGGGCGCTCCACGTACTGGGGCGCACTGGCGGCGATGGCCGAGGCGGCATCGGGACGGGCCTGGAACGCCTCCTCGGTGGCGGCCGCGTGGGCCGCGGCCGCCAACTCCTCCTGGGCGGCCTCGTCGACCTGCTCGTCGACTTGCTCACCGCCCTGCTCGTCCACCTGGAGTGCCAGGGCCGGTACGGCCACGTCCTGGGGAACCGCCGCCGCGGTGGACGCCAGCGCAGCGGTAGTGGCCGCGTTCCCAGAGATCAGATTGAGCACCCGCGACAGGGTCGGTGCCAACAACGCCGCCCCGCTGCCGGTGCCCGAGAAGGCGCTGCTCCCGCCCACGGTGCGCGCCCCGTGTTCCGGTCCGGCGTTGCGCTCGATCAGAGATGGGCGCGGGACCGCCCCCGCCGTGACCGATTTGGCGGACCGGTGGCCATCGGACATGAAGGACAACCGGCCCAACAGCTGGCCGGCGTTCTGCAGGGGCTCCCCGAGGTGCATGACGGTTCCCAGCGCGGAGGTGCCGAGCGTGCTGGCATGGGGGAGCGTGGGGTCAGCGGAGCTTCCGTGGCGGGTCGACCCGCCCGGCAACGGCAGCACCGGTCCGGGGATGGCTGTCGGTCCTTCGGCGGCGTCGGCCAAGCCGGTGCTGGTGGCACCAACCAGGGCCACCAGGCCGAACGCGATGGCCTTGCCTCGATATCTACGCACTGCTACCTCCGGTTTGATCCCGGCCAGCGGACGCGCCGCATTCACCCGATGTTCAGTTGGGCGCGTCGCATCCTCAAGCGCATTCGGGCGCGTTGAAGGATGCGACGTTGGCCGAGGCCCCACTCGTGTTCCGCCGGTCTCCTTAGAAGCCAGCGAGGGGGGATCCCTACAATCGAAATATTACAAGCAGCGACGCTCGAATGGAACCAGATCGCCGAATTGTTTGCGAAAAGTACTCGCGATCAGGGAATTGCTACCCATCTTGCCGGGAAAATCTCGCAGTATGTCGTGACGCAATCACCTAACGCTGTAATGGAGGCTGCGACGCTGGTCGGGAGGGCCGGTCGGGGACCGAAGCTGGGATGGCCGGAAGGGAGATGGGTGGTCGCGTCGGCCGCCGCGTAACATGACGCGCCCAACGATCGAAAGGGGTGCCGGGGATGGCAGAGCAGGCCACGATCGCGGACTTCTACAGCGAAGAGCGGTCCTTTCCGCCACGGAGCGAGTTCGTAGCGGCCGCATTGGTCACAGACCGCTCGATGTGGGACGAAGCTGACGTCGACTACGAGGCGTTCTGGGCCCGGCAGGCCCGGGAGCTGGTGACCTGGTTCGATGACTTCGACACCACCCTCGAATGGAAGCTGCCCTTCGCCCGCTGGTTCATCGGCGGCAAGCTGAACGTGTCCTACAACTGCCTCGATCGTCACATAGAGGCCGGTAAGGGCAGCAAAGTGGCGTTCCATTGGGAAGGCGAACCGGGTGACACCCGTGTCCTCACGTACAGTGAACTTCACGCAGAGGTGTGCAAGTTCGCCAATGTTTTGAAGGGTCTCGGATTACAGAGTGGTGACCGGGCCGCAATTTACATGCCCATGGTTCCTGAGCTGCCCATAGCCATGCTCGCCTGCACCCGCATCGGTGTCGCCCATTCGGTGATCTTCGGCGGTTTCAGCCCCGATGCCATCGTGGATCGCTGCAATGACGCCGAGGCCCGCATCATCATCACCGCAGATGCCGGGTATCGCCGCGGTGTTCCCTCGGCGCTCAAGACCAACGTCGATGTCGCGGTGACGGATTGCACCACCGTGCAGAACGTGGTGGTGGTGAACCGCTGTGACCTCGAGGTCCAGATGGAAGCCGGCCGGGATCACTGGTGGCACGAGTTGATGGCGGACGCCTCCAGCGAGTGCGCCCCCGAGCCTCTCGACAGCGAACACCTGCTGTACCTGCTGTACACCTCGGGCACCACCGCCAAACCCAAGGGTATCATGCACACCACCGGCGGCTATCTCACCCAGGTCGCCTTCACCCACAAGTACACGTTCGACCTGCGCCCCGACACCGACGTGTACTGGTGCGCGGCCGACATCGGCTGGGTGACCGGGCACAGCTACATCGTGTACGGGCCGTTGGCGAACGGCGCCACCTCGCTGTTGTACGAGGGCACCCCGGACACACCCCTGCCGGCCCAGCGTCAGGGCAGCCCGGCGGACTGGCGCAAGGACCGGCTGTGGGACCTGATCGAGCGTTACGGCGTCACGCAGCTCTATACCGCCCCGACCGCCATCCGCACGTTCATGAAGTGGGGCGAGCAATGGCCGGCCGGCCATGATCTGTCCACGTTGCGGGTCTTGGGCACGGTGGGTGAGCCCATCAACCCCGAAGCCTGGATGTGGTATCACGCCAACATCGGCGGCGAAACCTGCCCCATTGTGGATACCTGGTGGCAAACGGAGACCGGTGGCCACATGATCACCCCCTGGCCCGGGGTCACCCCCACCAAACCCGGTTCGGCCACCCACGCCATCCCGGGGGTGTTCGTGGAGCTGGTTGACGACGCCGGCAACAAGGTGGAGCGCGGTGGTGGCTACCTGACCATCACCCGGCCCTGGCCAGGCATGCTGCGGGGGATCTGGGGCGCGCCGGAGCGGTACGCGGAGACGTACTGGAGCCGCTTCGAGGGCCGGTACTTCGCCGGCGACGGCGCCAAGCTCGACGATGACGGTTACCTGTGGCTGCTGGGTCGGGTCGATGACGTCATGAACGTCTCCGGCCATCGCATCTCCACCACCGAGGTGGAATCGGCGCTGGTCGATCACCCCGCGGTGGCCGAAGCGGCGGTGGTCGGGGCCAACGATGAGGTCACGGGGCAGGCCATCGTGGGCTACGTCATCCTGCGGGGCGGGAACACGGCGTCGGATCAACTTCGGGAGGAGATCCGCCAGCACGTGGCCAAGAAGCTGGGCGCCATCGCCAGACCCAAGGCCGTGATCCTGGTGCCCGACCTGCCCAAGACCCGCTCCGGCAAGATCATGCGTCGTCTGCTGCGCGACGTGGTGGAGGGACGCTCGTTGGGCGATACCACCACCCTGGCCGACGTCAACGTGGTGGACGAGCTGCGCGCCCGGGCCGCTGAGGCCCCCCCCGAGGACTAGCCCGGACCAGACCGGAGGACCGAATGTTCAAACACCGTGGCGTTTCCTGGACCTTCGGGGACGGGCTGCGGGCCATGATCGCCGTCAACCTTGCCGCCCACCATCCCCGCCAGCGGCCGCTGGATGGGCGACGGTTGGCGGCTGTGGCGGTGGTCATCGTGGACAGCGATGCTGATCGACACGGCCACGACCCCGGTTGGGCGACCCCGGCCCGACTCGATGCCATTCCCGGTGTCGAGCCGGGCGAGCTGAGCGGCCTGGTCAGCGGCACCGCGGGCGGCCCGGCGTTCCTGCTGACCAGGCGCACCGGTCGGCTCAACCGCCACCCCGGGCAATGGGCCCTACCCGGGGGCCGCGTGGACCCGGGTGAGGAACCGCTCGCCGCGGCTCAGCGGGAGTCCGCCGAGGAGCTGGGCCTCGACCTCGGTCCAGATGATCTGCTGGGCCAACTGGATGATTACCCGACCCGCTCGGGCTATCTCATCCGCCCCTACGTGTTCTGGGGCGGCGCCGATCCCGACCTGGTGCCCGATCCGGTCGAAGTGGCGTCGGTGCATCGCATCTCGCTGCGGGAACTGTGCCGGCCGGACTCCCCCCGGCTGGTCACCATCCCCGAGAGCGATCGTCCGGTCATCCAACTGCCCGTCGGCGGCGATCTCATCCACGCCCCCACCGCGGCGGTGCTGTACCAGTTCCGCCTGGCCGCCATCGAGGCCGATCCCAGCGCCTGCGACCACTTCGAGCAACCGGTGTTCGCCTGGAGCTGAGCGCGGCGGGTGCGCCCGGGTGTGCTCAGTCCCGGAAGTTCTCGAACTGCAACGGGATGCCAAAGTCGTGCTCTTTGAGGGCGGCGATGGCGGACTGCAGGTCGTCACGCTTCTTGCCGATGATCCGAACCTGGTCGCCCTGGGTTTGGCTCTGCACACCCTTCATGCCCAATCCCTTCAGGAAGGCATGGATGGCCTTGGCCTTGTCGGCGTTGATGCCGGCTTGCAAGGTGACCTTCTGGCGGGCCCGGGCCCCCGACGCCTCCTCGACCTTGGCGTAATCCAGGACCTTGAGCGAGACCTTGCGTTTGACCAGCTTCTCCTCGAGCACCAGGCGCAAGGCGGCCAGCCGGTCCTCGCTGGAGGAGTGCAGCGTGATGGTGGTGGGTTCGAGGTCCACACTGGAGTCGCTGCCCTTGAAGTCGAAGCGGGTGGCGATCTCCCGCTGCACCTGATCCACGGCATTGCGGACCTCTTGGGCGTCGATCTGGGAAACCACGTCGAAGCTCGGCATGGGCCCGAAGTTAACCCGTTCGCTGCCCCGCGCCGGCCTGCTAATCTCTCGCTCTCGCAACAGCAGATGGGTCGGTGCCCGAGTGGCCAAAGGGAGCGGGCTGTAAACCCGCCGGCATAGCCTACGGAGGTTCAAATCCTTCCCGGCCCACCAGCAGTTTCGCTCACTGCCCGCCCCTCCCCGCGGCGGGCAGTCGCTCGCGTCACGAACATGGCAGCGATCACGAACATGGCAGCGTCACGAACATGGCAGCGTCACGAACATGGCAGCGTCACAACATGTGTTGCAGCAGGTCCATGTCGATCCAGCGGCCGAACTTTCTTCCGACCTCACGTTCGGTGCCGAGGTAGCGGAACCCCAGCGATTCGTGCAGCCGCCGCGACGGAACGTGTCCGCCCGCCACTCGGGCCATCACCGAGTGGAACCCGTGGGAACCGGCCACCGCCAGCAGCTCGGTCAGCACCACTTTCCCCAACCCTTGACCCTGCTGGCTGCGGTCCACGTAGATGGAGTCCTCGGCGGTGGCGTTGTAGCCCGGCCGGTCCCGATACGGCGATAAGGACCCGAAGGCCACCACCTCTTCGGCGGTCGCTGCAACCAACACGGCGTAGGTGCCGGAACGAGCCTCCAAGTAGCGTTGCTGCTGCTCAAGCGTGCGGGGGACCAGGTCCAACGTGACGGTGGACGTCTCGACCTCGAGGTTGTAGATCTGGCGGATAGCTTCGGCGTCGCCGGGGCGAGCCAGCCGGACCTCGACGCCGCGCAGCACGAGCTGACACTACCGAACCCCCTGAGCGCCCCGGAGACACCGAGCTCGTGAGCGGGCCGAGCTTGAGGTCCCGGTGGAGGATCAGCCGTTGGCCTCAGCGCCGGCCAGCTTTCGCCCCGGGTTCACGTCCAGTACCCCGGCGTTGCCGGCCATCATCTCGAGACGGGCCCATGCCAACACCTCGACGTCGTCGGTGCACAGCACCAGTTGTTGGCTTTCGGCCAGGCGGTTCAGAAACTCCAGCACCGGCACTTTCTCCTCCCAGGCTAAACCGGCCAGGGGATCATCGAGGAACAGCGGCAGGGCCTCTCCGCCGCTCAGCGTCCGAATGGCCTCGGCCCTGGCGATGAGTCCCGCCAGCAGCGCCGCAGACGATGTGTCCGGTCCCAGCACGGGTACCGGAACGGGCTGGAGCGCCGAACGCAGGGCCGCCATCTCCGCCAGCCGGTCCCGCTGGGCTGCCACCCACGGCGCCGGGATGTCACCGGCCAGGGACTGCCAGCGGACCGTGGCGTCCCGATACCGCTGAGCCGCCTGCACCAGCTGCTCGCGACGTGTGGGATCGGACAGCGGTGAGCTCGCCAGCCTCGCCTCGAGTTCGTCATAGGAACCGACACCCGCTTCTTCGAGGGCCTGATACTCGGCCTCGACGGCGCGATCAAGGCGCCGCTCCAGGAACAGGCACACCGCCGCCACCAACGCCGACAGCGCGATGATGGCCGCTGCCTTGGCTCCGCCCAGCGTCCGCAATCCGACCAGGGCGGCCACCGGTAAGGCGACGCCAACGAGCAGCGTGGCCAGCCGAATGCGCACGTGGCGTTTCTCCAAACCGTTGACCCGGTCCCGGTTGCGATAGACCCCCGAGACGGTCTTGGCCCACTCCGGGGAGGCCGTACCATTCGCGGGCACCGCATCACCGCCGGGAGAGCGCATGGCCCTGCTGGCATCGCGCAGCGCCCGCTCGGCAGTGACGAGCTGGTCCGCGGTATCGGCCAGTACGTCCGGATCGTGGGCCAAGAGCCGGGTGATCCAACCCTCGGTGGGGTCGATCTGGCCCAGATCGGCACGGTCGGCCAGCAAGTTCGTCAACGCCGCGGGAGCGTCCACCCCGCTCGGCCGCAGCAGATCAACCGTGCCGTTCGGCATCCGGTAGCACGCGGTCTGATCGCTGCGATCCTCGAGGTCGATGACCCGGGCTGCAGCGCGATACGGACGGAAGGCCACCAGCGAGCGGCCAGCGCCGGTGGTGAACTCCACGTGGACCCCCGGGCCATCGCTCCACAACGCCGCCAGCAGGTGCTCCACTAGTGCTCGTCGATGCGCCGGATGGACATCGATGACCGTGAGCCGCCCGTGCAGGTCATAGGCGGCGGTGGTGTCATCCGCGTACTGATAGGAGATCCGATCGAGCTGCACCGCTGGTCTCCGTCCGGTCTGAGTGTCGTGTTCGATATCAGCTGGTCATGCGCCGCCGCAATCTCCCGCCCGCCGGTGCGAGTCACCTCCGCCGAGATGGAATTGGGTCCGTGGCGAGGCGCCGCTACGCTACCCTTTCTGCTCGGACGTCCTCTCGGGGATGCACCAGACGCCCCCTTAGCTCAGTCGGCAGAGCGTTTCCATGGTAAGGAAAAGGTCGTCAGTTCGATTCTGACAGGGGGCTCGTTGCGATCGGGCGGCGTAGCTCAGTCGGTAAGAGCACTCGGCTCATAATCGAGGGGTCGTCAGTTCGAGTCTGACCGCCGCCACCGCAACACCATCTTCCACTCCGCATCACACTCCCGCTTCCTAACCTGCTCAACGGACAGGGGCAACCAATGACCTGGGTCGCTGCTGCGCTCATCACGTTGCCCGTCCCGCGGGGTCTGTCGCGCAATCTTCACCTGCTACGCCGTAACCACGCCACGCCTGGCGGGGTCTGAACCGGCAATGGCTCAAGAGCTGTCTGCTCTGGTGGAGCGGGCCCGTGAGGGCGACCACCAAGCCTTCGAGGAACTGGTGCGAGCGACGTACATGGATGCGTATTCGTTGGCCTACAGGCTGACCGGTGATGAAGAAGACGCCCGGGATGTGGTCCAAGAGGCTTACCTGCGCGCCTACCGGGGCCTCAAGCGGTTCCGAGGCGAGGCCCAATTCACCACCTGGCTCTATCGCATCACCGCCAATTGCGCCTCCTCGTTGCTGGGCAAGCGGGCCCGCCACCGACACGAGGTGCTGGAGGAGGACGACGAGGTCATCGACACCAGTGGACGGCTCGACCCGGCCGAGCAAGCGGACCGTGGCGTGGTTCGAGACCGGGTGAAGCTGGCCCTGTCGGAGTTACCGCCGCGGTTGCGCACGGTGGTGGTGCTGCGAGACGTGTACGACCTGTCCCATGAGGCCATTGCCGCTGAGCTGGGGATCTCCGAATCCGCAGCAAAGGTGCGCCTGCATCGGGCCCGGCGCAAGCTGCGCGAACGTCTGTACCCGCTGGCCGGTGAGGGTGACGATCACGATGACACCGGAGAGCTGGGTCGCCGTGCGGTGTGAGGAGCTGACCCAGACCCTGTCGGCGGTTTCAGATGGCTCCGAGCGGCTGTCGGAGGCTGAACGCTGGCACGTCGAGCATTGCCTTCGCTGTCAAGCTGAGCTGGTGCAGTACCGCAAGCTGCTGCGGGCGCTGCGGGCCATTCGCACCGAGGTCCTGGAACCGGCCCCCGGGCTGCTCAACGACATTCTGGTGTCCATCGCTGAATCCGGAGAGCGCAGTGCCGTGCGACACCTGCTCAGTGGCCGCAAGGTGGTGTATGTGGGCGGCATCGCGGCGGCCACCGCGGGTGCTGCGGGTGCGGTGGTGCTGGCCACCATGAGCCGCCGTTCCCGACTTCGTTTGGCGTCCTGACCGACAGTCCGACCAGTCGCCGCAACCGGCCCGGTCATCCCCGAATTCCCCGGCGGTGGCCCCACGGCGGCGGTGCTACGCTGAACGTCTCCAAAGGGCAGTGGCGCAACTGGCAGCGCAACGGTCTCCAAAACCGTAGGTTGGGGGTTCGAGTCCCTCCTGCCCTGCTAATCGATCACCCAGCTCGAGCCCGGTCCGTTCAGGCTGACTTGGGCGATACCCTGGCGTCATGGCCGGCGCTCGGAGAGGGGCCCGGCCCCACGGCGCGAGCACCGTACGCCAGCTCGAAAGGCCTGTGAGGGTGCAATGGCGATGAACATGAACCGTGAGCAGAAGCGCATGCTTCGCCGCGCGGGCTATCTGGACTCCTCGGGTGAACCGGTGTCCACCCCCAAGACCCGTGCCGCCGCTCCTTTGGCCGCGCCCAAGCGGGAGCGGACCTCGCCCCGTCAGTTCGTCCGGGAGATGCGCGGCGAGCTGCGCAAGGTGGCCTGGCCCAGCCGAGCCGAGGTCATCAATTACTCCATCATCGTGCTGGTGTTCCTGGTGTTCATGACCACCCTGGTGGCGGTGGCGGACTGGGGCTTCGCCAAGGCCGTTTTCTGGCTGTTCGACATCAACTGACGGGCAGCCCTCGCTCCGGTCTCCGTACGCCTGCCCGCTCAACATCAGCACGGACCGACCATTCAGCAAGGCCCCACCATTCAGCAAGGCCCACCATCAGCACCCCATCAGCAAGGCCCGACCATCAGCAAGGCCCGACCATCAGCAAGGATTGACCCACGTGGACCATGACGAGGCCCTCGCCGAGGCCCAGGTAGACGGCCCCGACGATGCAGACCGGGATGCGCCCGGAGACATCACCGTCGATGACGGTCACCTGAACGATGCCGACGGGCAGGAAAGCGATGACGCCGCTCTTGACGTCATTGAGGTGGTCGATGCCGAGCAGCTGCTCGAAGACGAGGCCAACGAGGAACCGCCGGAGATTAGCCCCTTCGATCGGCCCGGCAAGTGGTACGTGGTCCACACCCAGTCCGGTTACGAGAACAAGGTCCGCCAGAACGTCGAGGCCCGCACGCTGTCCATGAACATGGAGGGCCGCATCCACGAGGTGGTGATACCCACCGAGGACGTGGTCGAGTTCAAGAACGGCCGCAAGGCTGTCGTGCAACGCAAGGTCTTCCCGGGCTACCTATTGATCCGCTGCACTCTCGATGACGACTCGTGGTACGTGATCCGCAACACCCCTGGCGTCACCGGTTTCGTCGGTGCGGCCAACAAGCCATCGTCGTTGCGCCGCCACGAGGTCGAGCAGTTCCTGCAGATCAAGGCGGTTGGCGAGGCCCCCGCCAAGAAAGGCCGACCCAAGCTCGAATACGAGATGGGCGAGACGGTCCGGGTCAAGGAGGGTCCCTTCGCGGACTTCTCCGGCCAGATCGTGGAGATCAACGAGGATCAACTCAAGGTCAAGGTGCTGGTCAACATCTTCGGTCGGGAGACACCGGTGGAGCTTGAGTTCAGCCAGATCGCCCGACTTTGAGCGCCGACCGGTGTCGGGCTCGCGATTTCTCGACTGGCGCTGGCCTTGATCCCAGGCCAAACTGTTCCGCCCCCAACCTGACGAGGTAGCTACCACCCATGGCCAAGAAGCAAGTTGTGGCCGTCGTGCGGATCCAGATCGCCGCCGGCAAGGCCACCCCGGCCCCGCCGGTGGGTACCGCGTTGGGTCCACATGGCATCGCCATCATGGATTTCTGCAAGCAGTACAACGCCGCCACGGAAGCCCAGACCGGCACCATCATCCCGGTCGAGGTCACCGTCTTCCAGGACCGCACGTTCACCTTCGTCACCAAGACCCCGCCCACGCCGGTGCTGCTGCGGCAAGCCGCGGGGGTCGACAAGGGCGCGGCCAAGGTCGGCAAGGAGATCGTCGGGTCCATCACCGACGCCCAGCTCACCGAGATCGCTCAGCTGAAGCTCAACGACCTCAACGCGTACGACATGGAGGCGGCCAAGGCCCAAGTGGCCGGCACCGCCCGATCCATGGGGCTCAAGGTCGAGGGCTGATCAGCGGGCCTCCGGGGAGCACCTCGCCCCGGAGCACGGCCCACCAACCTGTCCACACGAGGGAGCCGGTAGCGGCGAAAGGAAGGCACCGATGGCAAAGGGCAAGCGCTACGACGACGCCGCCAAGCGGTTCGATCGTGATCACCATCACAGCCCACCCGAAAGCATCGAGGTGATCAAGAGCCTGGCCAAGGGCAACTTCGACGAGACTGTCGAGGTCGCTTTCCGCTTGGGCGTGGATCCCCGCAAGGCGGATCAAATCGTTCGTGGCACGGTGGCCCTGCCGTCCGGCACCGGTCGTGACGTACGCGTCGCCGTGTTCGCGGCGGGTGAGGCGGCCGCTGCGGCCCGGGACGCAGGCGCTGAGCATGTGGGCGCCGAGGACCTGGTGGCCAAGATCGAGGGCGGCATGTTGGACTTCGACGTGGCCATTGCCACGCCGGACCTGATGCCCATGGTCGGCAAGCTGGGCCGGGTGCTCGGTCCCCGTGGTCTGATGCCCAACCCCAAGACCGGCACCGTGACCGGGGACACCGCGAAAGCCGTCAACGAGTTCAAGGGCGGTCGGGTCGAGTACCGCACCGACCGCTACGGCAACGTGCACGTTCCCATCGGTAAGGTCAGCTTTGACTCCGAGGCGCTGCTGGGTAACTTCAGCGCAGTGTTGGATGAGCTGACCCGGGCCAAGCCGGCATCCTCCAAGGGTCGTTACATGCAGAAGGTCGTCATGTCCTCGACTCACGGTCCCGGCATCAAGGTCGACCCCGCCAAGGGTGCCGCCGAGCGCTGAGGTTCCACTTTCCGAAACTCGCAACCGTCTCGCCTGAGACTCCGGTGCCCTCACGGGCTTGATGTGCGCCAAGCGCCCGCCGGACGAGGTGGACCACCGCAACTTCCCGATCCCGGTGAAGACGTGGTGTCCGCCGCCCGGGCGGGCCCACGTCTTCAGCCGTTTTCTGGCTGATATCCACACAACCGTCATCCCCGATACAGCTCACGAACGGAGGAGCATGGACAACCCGAGACCGGAAAAGGTCGCGGTGGTCGACGAGGTGCAGGCACGACTGGCGTCGTCTGATGCTGCCATCATCACCGAGTACCGCGGCATGACCGTGGCGCAAATGAGCGCGCTGCGCCGTCAGCTGCGTCCTGCCGGTGGCGAGTACAAGGTCTACAAGAACACCCTTGTCCGCATCGCCGCCAACAATCTGTCCCTCGACCTCGACGACCTGCTGCTGGGACCCACCGCCATCGCCTTCGTCGGTGACAAGGCCGATGGCAGCTCCGGTGACATCGCCGGGGTGGCCAAAGCCCTGCGGGGATTCGCCCGTGACGTCCCGGCACTGGTGGTCAAGGGCGGCCTGCTGGGCACCCGCACCATTGATGCCGATGACGCCCGCAACCTGGCTGACCTGCCCTCCCGGGAGCAGATCCTGGCCCAGATCGCCGGGCTTCTCGAGGCCCCCCTCTCGCAGATGGCCAGCCTCCTGGAGGCCCCCGTCCGCGACATCGCCTACGCCATGCAGGCGCTGGTGGACAAGCAAGGCGGGACCCCGAGCGACCCAGGTGACCAGGACGGCGACCTCGCCGCCTGATCCGTCGGGCTCCGGGTTCGAATCCGTCGAGGCAGCACCCACCCGAGACAGCAACCATCCGAGACAGCAACCATCCGAGACAGCACGAGCACGCACGCACGAACAGGCAAGTAGGAGAAGGAACAAGATGGCTATCACCGCAGAAGAGATCCTCGACGCAATCGGGTCCATGACCGTGCTCGAGCTCGTGGACCTCAAGAAGAAGTTCGAGGACAAGTTCGAAGTCACCGCCGCCGCCCCCATGGCCATGATGGCCGGGCCCGGTGGCGGCGGCGAGGCCCCGGCAGAGGTCGAGGAGCAGACCGAGTTCGACGTCGTGCTCAAGGAAGCCGGCGGGCAGAAGATCCAGGTCATCAAGGAGGTTCGCTCCCTGACCAGCCTGGGTCTCAAGGAGGCCAAGGACCTCGTCGACAGCGCGCCCAAGGCCGTGCTCGAAAAGGTCTCCAAGGACGAGGCCAACAAGGCCAAGGAAGCGCTTGAGGGCGCGGGGGCCACGGTCGAGATCAAGTAAGCACCCAGTCCAGCACCCGCTCGGGTGATGGAAACCCCGGGCCGCTCTGCCAGTACGGCGGGCGGCCCGGGTTCATTTTGCGTGCTCGTTCAGCCCCCGCAGATCGAGCGGACCGGGGCCCCCGCCCAGGCGCAGGTCAGCACCGGCGCGCAATCCGAGCAGGACGAGATCGATGCCGGCCTGCACCGCATCGGGCAAGGGGCGCCCGCAGCCCAGGCTGAACGTAATCGCCGCAGCCAGTGCGTCGCCGCTGCCGGCCACGTTGGTGGTGTGCACCCGGGGATGGGTCAGGTACCGCCGCTTCCCGCCGTCGATCAGCACGTCGACCAGCTCATCAGGGACCACCTCAGGGACCACCGGGACCAGCGCCGGGCCCGGCCCATGGTGAGTCGGGCGGCCGCCGGTGATGAGGACCGGGCAGGGGCCGCCATCAAGCAGGCCCAACAACGCCGCCTCAGGACGGTTTGGCGTGACCAGCGTCGCGTGCACCAACAGCAGGTCGCGGTAGGCATCAACCACCGCGCCGTGGAACATGGCCTCGTCGTGGCGATTGACCAGCACCGGATCCACCACCAGGTTCGGCAACCGCCCGGCAGCTGCGAAGGCGGCGACGAGCTCGACCAGCTCCACCCGGCCCAGCATCCCGGTCTTCACCCCCACAACCGGGAAATCCCCCAGCACCGCCTCGATCTGCGCTGCCACCAGGTCCGCTGCCAACGGCTGTACGGCGCTGATCACCCTCGTGTTCTGCGCCGTGACCACCGTGAAGGCGCTGGTGCCGTGGGCTCCGAGGTGGCTCCAGACCCGCAGGTCCGAGGTGACCCCATAACAACCCCCTGAGTCGGCGCCACCGATGCTCAACAGCACGGGAGGCGCGCCATCGGTGACGCTCATCGCGGGCCAAACCAACGCCGCGCCGCCACTTCAGAGGAGCGGGGCCAGGCCCGGTGGCAACGGGGAGACATGCACGATTGTGAGAAAGCGGGTGGCCCGGGTCAGCGCCACGTACAGCCCCCGCAGACCGGCTTGGACTTCGATGGCGGAGCCACTGCCCCCGGCCACCTCGGCCGGTTCGACCAATACCACGGCATCGAACTCCAGTCCCTTGGCCTCCACGGCGCTGAACACCCCCACCCGGGCGCTCAACACGTCACCCCGGTCACGCGCCGCGGCTTCGAGCAGCTCGGCCGGCAGGGCCCGACGGATCTCTGAGACCAGTCGGCGGGGCGCGATGACTGCGATCTTGCCCTCCCCGAGCTCGCCGCCGACCCTGGCCACGTGGGCCACGGTCTCCGCCACCAGCTGCTCCGCGGCGCTGGTGACGATGCGGGGTTCGACCCCCGAGCGTCGCACCGAGCGGGGAGGGTCCACCCCCGGGTCCGTGACCGCCAACACCCGGGCCGCCAGATCCATGATCTCCGCCGGCGTTCGGTAGTTGACGGTGAGCTCGGCAGTGCGAGGCTGGCGGCGGACAGGCAACTCGGCCAACGCCTGGTCCCAGGAACGGATGGAACCCGGACGGCTGGCTTGGCCGAGGTCCCCGACGATGGTCATCGAGCCGATGGTGCAGCGGCGGGCCACCATCCGCCATTGCATGGGGGAGAGGTCCTGGGCCTCGTCCACAATCACATGGCCGTACACCGCCGGAGCGCCGTCGTCCTCTTCTTCGTAGTTAGCGGCCGCCTCCCGGGTTGCCAGCCGGTCGATGAGCTGGCGGCGCATGGTCTGGTCCAATTCGCCCGTCTGCAGCGCGATGTCCCCGACGGTGTCCTCCATGGCCCACCGCAGGTCTTCTCGTACCTGACCGCGGCGCCGGCGCGAACTTGGCAGCGGTCCTAACAGCACCGCCGCCTCGTCCAGGAGCGCCAGGTCGGCGCTGGTCCAAGCGGCGGACTGGAGCGGCCGGGACCGCGGCCGGGCCAGCAACGCCCGCTCGTCCTCGCTCAAGACCCCGGCGGTGGCCAGCCGCAACAACCCCGCCGAGCCGAACAGGTCGTTGAGCAGCTCCTCAGGGGTCAGCACTGGCCACATGCGTTCCAACGCGGCTCGGACCTCTGGAACCTGGCCGATGGATTCGAGGAAGCTGCGCTCGGCCCGCTCCATCGCCGCGGCCGCGGATTCGGTCCCGTCGAGCAGGTCCTCGGGATCGAGCCCACCGGTGCCGGGGCCGCTGTTGAGTCCGGCCAGGCGCTGCTCGATCAGCCTTCGTTGCTGGCGCCACAACGCCCGACGAAGGCGATTGGCGAAGGTCTTGCGGCGACCGTTGTGAGTCCCGGACCGGCTGGCCACGCCCTCCACCAACCGGGCCAGCTCATGGCGCGCCAGCCGCAGGTTCCGGGCGCCGTAGGGCACCACCAGGTCCCGCGGCAGTGGACGCTGCCGATCGCGCACCGCTTTGGCGATGACGCCAACCATGGCATGGTCGCCCTTGAGTCGCTCCGCGGCTGGGGTCTCAGGTGCCACGGAGCGGACCCGGGCGGCCACGGCATCGATGGTCAACAGCTCCACGCCGCTTTCCCCGAGGGAGGGCAGGACCTGCTCGATGTAGCGCAGGAACGTGCGGTTCGGGCCGATGACCAGCACCCCGGCGTCCTCGAGGCGCTGGCGGTTGGTATACAACAGGTACGCCGCCCGATGCAGCGCCACCGCGGTCTTGCCGGTACCGGGGCCACCCTGGACGATGAGGATCCCGGGGATGGGCGCCCGGATGATCACGTCCTGTTCGGTCTGGATGGTGGCCACGATGTCCCCCATCCGACCGGACCGGGAACGCTCCAGCGCCGCCAACAGCGCGCCCTCTCCGACCACGGACAGGCTGCCATCCGCCGCCCGGCCCAAGTCGAACACCTCGTCGTCGATGCCGACCACGGCACGGCCACGGGTCAGCAGGTGGCGGCGCCGGATGAGCCCCATGGGATCGAGCCCGGTGGCGCGGTAGAACGGCTCCGCCGCCGGGGCCCGCCAGTCAACAACGAGTGGGTCCCCGGCGTCATCGAGCACGGAGAGTCGGCCCACCTGGTACGTCTCGCCGTCGATCATGTTGAGGCGCCCGAAACACAGCGAGGCCCCACCGAGCTCGAGATGGTGCAGCCGTTGATCGGTGAGGGCCAGCAGGCTCTCCCACTCGACCCGGGCCTGGCCGGTGGTTGAGCGGCTGAGGTCGTGATGGTGGCGCACCACGTCAATGGCGGACTGCCGCATCGAGATTAGCTGGTGGTAGGCCCGATCAACGGCCGCTTGTTCAATGAGGATCTCCGCCTCAAGGCCACCGCCGGCACATGTCTCGAGTGGCGGCCCAGGGTTCTGAGCAGCGATGGAAGGCCCATCAGCGGCCGACTCAGTATCCCTCGAGTGCTCGTTCAAGGCGTACCAGCCTAGGTCCTGGTGGGCGCTCAGCGTGGGCGGACCCGCGACCGGCGGTCCGGCCGCTGACGGCGACACCGCCCGCTCGTCCACGATGTCCCGTGGGGAATACCCATCGTGATACATCGGCGTCGGTGGCGGTGATGTTGAGTCCAACCCCGATTCGGGACCTCGGCCAGAGCCTTGACGAGTCAGGGGCGTCGCCATACAGTCAGCGCCACCGGCCCCCCCTTTGGCGTCTCTGCCATGGCGGTTGCCCTGGGGGTCCCTGCACCGCTATACTGTCGCGTTGCCGTGCACGCGCCCTTGCTTTGCCGTCGTCAGCGAATCCGCTTCGACGCGCCTCGTCATGCCTGTTGGATCGTGAGCGTAACCAAGCGCTGCGCCCAGCATCCCAGCAAGCGTCCGTCGAGCGTTCCAGCCACGCCAGGGGTGGCCCACGGTACCCGTCTGTGTGACCAACGGTCACCGTCTCGCCCTCCTTTCTCGGAGCGCGGTCCGGTCCGTTGGCCATGCGTCCTCCACGAATGCCAGAGGAGCCGTCCTTGTCCTCAAATTCCGTCCTTCGGGACCGCTACTCCTTCGCCAACCTTGATGACGTTCTCGAGTTGCCCGATCTGATCGCCATCCAGCGCGAGAGTTTCGAGTGGTTCCTGCATCGGGGCCTGGCGGAGGCCTTTTCGGACATCAGTCCGATCAAGGATTTCACCGAGCAATTGCAGCTCGAGTTGGAGTTCGACCCTGACGACGAGGATTTGCGGCCCCCGCCCAAGTTCTCCGTCGAGGAGTGCAAGGAGAAGGACATGACCTTCTCCGCGCCCATCTTCGTACGGGCCCGGTTCATGAACGCGGGGACCGGGGAGATCAAGGAGCAGACGGTCTTCATGGGGGACTTCCCGATGATGACGGAGAAGGGCACCTTCATCATCAACGGCACCGAGCGGGTGGTGGTCTCCCAGCTGGTGCGCAGCCCCGGGGTCATCTTCCAGCCCGGTGAGCGGTTCCGGTTGCGGAACCTGCAGAAGCACCAGCTGGTCACCGGCACCATCCATCCCTACCGCGGGGAGTGGATCGAGTTCGATGTCGAGCAGAAGCCCGGCAAGGACGTCACCGCCGGCACCCGCGTGGCCCGCAAGCGCCGCCTGTCCATCTTCTTGTTGCTGCGGGCACTGGGTTACGACGAGGAGAACGCCCCCGGCTTCCTTGAGGCCTTCGCCCGCTACTTCGACTTCCTCGAGGGCCAATGGGAGAAGGACCGGAACCTGGTGACCACCCAGGACGAGGCTCTGGTGGAGATCTACAAGCGGGCCCGTCCCGGCGAACCCCCGGCGGTGGAATCGGCCAAGGCTTACTTCCGCAACGCCTTCTTCGAGTCCCGCCGCTATGACCTGTCCCGGGTCGGGCGCTACAAGCTGAACCGCAAACTCGGTGCTGAGCTGGACAAGTTGGAAGCGATCTTCGGCTTGGAACTAGACCGGCCCGAACCTGGTCAGTCGGTGCTGTCACGCTGCGAGATTCTGGCCACCGTCAGCTACCTGTTACACCTGGTCAAGCCGGAACCGGGCTACCGCCTGGACGATCAGGACCACTTCGCCAACCGCCGCATCCGCTCCGTCGGTGAGCTGATCCAGAACCAGGTCCGCATCGGGTTGTCCCGCATGGAACGGGTGGTGCGCGAGCGCATGACCACCCAGGACGTTGAGGCCATCACCCCTCAGACGCTGATCAACATCCGTCCGGTGGTTGCCGCCATCAAGGAATTCTTCGGAACCTCGCAGCTCAGCCAGTTCATGGACCAGGTCAACCCACTCTCGGGTCTGACCCACCGTCGCCGTCTGTCCGCCCTCGGCCCTGGCGGTCTCAGCCGGGAACGGGCCGGGTTCGAGGTCCGGGACGTGCACTTCAGCCACTACGGCCGTATGTGCCCCATCGAGACCCCTGAGGGCCCCAACATCGGGTTGATCGGGGCGTTGGCGTCCTACGGGCGGGTCAACGCCTTCGGGTTCATCGAGTCCCCCTACCGCAAGGTGGTTGACGGCCGGGTCACCAAGGAGATCACCTACCTCGCCGCGGACGAGGAGGAGGACTACGTGGTCGCCCAGGCCAACGTGCCCCTCAACGAGGATGGCACGTTCTTCGCCGAGCGGGTGCTGGCCCGCCGCTCCCCGCAGGCCGCCTCGTTGTCGGACCTGAAGCTCCAGTTGGAACGAGACGTGTTCTTCGGCGCCACCACCGAGATCTCCTCGGTGCCACCTATCGAGGTCCAGATGATGGACGTCTCGCCCAAGCAGATCATCTCGGTGGCCACCGCGCTGATCCCGTTCCTCGAGCATGACGACGCCAACCGGGCCCTGATGGGGGCCAACATGCAGCGTCAGGCGGTGCCGCTGGTACGGGCCGAGGCCCCCTACATCGGTACCGGCATCGAGGCCCGCGCCGCCCGCGACGCGGCGGACATGATGCTGGCCGAGGATGACGGCGTCGTGGTCGAGGTGTCCGGGCGCACCATCACGCTCGATTACGACACGCTCGGTCGCCGCACCCGCCGGTTGCTCAAGTTCGAGCGCTCGAACCAGGACACCTGCATCAACCAGAAGCCCCGGGTGAGGGAGGGCCAGCGGATCGAGAAGGGCAACCTGCTGGCGGACGGTCCCTCGACCGATCACGGCGAGCTGGCGCTGGGCAAAAACCTGCTGGTGGCCTTCATGCCGTGGGAGGGCTACAACTTCGAGGACGCCATCATCCTCTCCGAGCGCATGGTCAAAGACGACGTGCTCACCTCGATCCACATCCACGAGCACGAGATCGACGCCCGCGACACCAAGCTCGGCCCGGAGGAGATCACCCGGGACATCCCCAACCTCTCCGAGGAGATCCTCGCTGATCTCGACGAGCGGGGGATCATCCGCATCGGGGCCGAGGTTGGTGCCGGTGACGTGCTGGTGGGCAAGGTCACCCCCAAAGGCGAGACCGAGCTGACCCCGGAGGAGCGCCTGCTTCGGGCCATCTTCGGGGAGAAGGCCCGCGAGGTCCGTGACACCTCCCTCAAGGTGCCCCACGGCGAGAGCGGCAAGGTCATCGACGTCAAGGTGTTCTCCCGTGACGAGCATCACGAGCTGCCCCCCGGCGTGAATCAGCTGGTGCGGGTGTATGTGGCCCAGAAGCGCAAGATCTCCGTCGGTGACAAGCTGGCCGGCCGTCACGGCAACAAGGGCGTCATCTCCAAGATCCTGCCCATCGAGGACATGCCCCACATGGCTGACGGCACGCCGGTGGACGTGATCCTCAACCCCCTCGGTGTGCCCTCCCGAATGAACGTCGGCCAGGTGCTGGAATCGCACCTGGGCTACGCCGCCCGCTGGGGTTGGGACCTCGACGGTGACGGTGTGGTCGATGTCGGTGACGAGCCCATCTCGGGTACCGAGACCAAGACCCGGCCCCACACCAAGCCGGCCACGTTCATCGCCACCCCGGTGTTTGACGGGGCCAAGTGGGACGAGGTGGAACGAGCCGGCAAGCACCCCACCATCCAGTCCCTGCTCGAGCACCTCCATCCCGAGTCCCGTGACGGGGTGCGGCTCATCCAGTCCGACGGCAAGGCCAAGCTGTACAACGGCCGCACCGGCGAGCCCTACGACAACGCCATCATGGTGGGCTACATCTACATCCTGAAACTGGCCCACCTCGTGGATGACAAGATCCACGCCCGCTCCACTGGCCCGTATTCGATGATTACCCAGCAGCCCCTTGGTGGGAAGGCCCAGTTCGGTGGCCAGCGCTTCGGCGAGATGGAGGTGTGGGCGCTAGAGGCCTATGGCGCCGCCTACTGCCTGCAGGAGTTGCTCACCATCAAGTCCGATGACGTGCTCGGTCGGGTCAAGGTCTATGAGGCCATCGTCAAGGGCGAAAACATCCCGGAACCGGGCATTCCCGAGAGCTTCAAGGTGCTCATCAAGGAGATGCAGGCCCTCTGCCTCAACGTGGAGGTCCGGGCCGCGGACGGCGCCGAGATCGAGATGCGGGAGCTGGACGAGGACATCTTCCGCACCGCCGAGGAGCTGGGCATCGACTTGCAACGGCCCGAACGCGGCTCCGACGACGACGATCTCCGTCGCACCGGCGGGCGTTACTGACCGGGCGTTACCCCGCGCAACTGACATGGTGCGCCGCGGCCATAGATCGGGCTTCGGCGCACCCCCACGACGGCACATCACAGGGCGAAAGCAGCAACCGGGAAACCGGGTAGGAAGGCAAGCAATACATGCTGGACGTGAACGATTTCGATCAGCTCCGCATCGGCCTCGCCACCGCAGATCAGATTCGAACCTGGTCCAACGGTGAGGTCAAGAAGCCCGAGACGATCAACTACCGCACCCTCAAGCCGGAAAAGGACGGCTTGTTCTGCGAGAAGATCTTCGGTCCCACCAAGGACTGGGAGTGCTACTGCGGCAAGTACAAGCGGGTTCGCTTCAAGGGCATCATCTGCGAGCGTTGCGGGGTCGAGGTCACCCGGTCCAAGGTTCGTCGCGAGCGGATGGGCCACATCGAGCTGGCCGCCCCCGCGGTGCACATCTGGTACCTGCGCGGCACCCGCTCCTGGTTGGCGTACCTGCTCTCAGGCACCGAGACCAATGAGGAGCTGAAGGCCAAGCAGCTCGAGAAGGTCATCTACTTCGCCGCCAACCTGGTCACCTGGGTCGACAAGGAGCGAATCGACAAGGACCGCTCCAGCCTCGAAGCGGACTACCTGGCCGAACGTGACGAGATGGTCAACGAGCGCGAGCTGGCTCTGGCCAAGCGTCACGAGGAGCTCGAAGCCGAAATCGCCGAGCTGGAGAAGCAAGGCGCCAAGGACAATGAGCTCAAGGCCCGCCAGCGCGCCGCGGAGAAGGACCTGGGCCTCATCCGTGAGGACCACGAGTCCAACATCGAGCTGCTCAACCGCACCTGGGACGAGTTCAACCACCTTCACGGTCGCCAGATCCTGGAGGACGAGTCGCTGTGGCGGGAGCTGCAGTACCGCTACGGGGAGTACTTCGAGGGCGGCATGGGGGCAGATTCCATCGCCCGGCTGATCACCCGCATCGACCTCGACGAGGAAGAGCAGAAGATCCGCAACGTCATCGACAAGAAGGACGTGTCGGCTCAGAAGCGGCAGAAGGCCATCAAGCGGCTCAAGATCGTGGCGGCGTTCAACCGTCGGGATGATCACGGCCGTCGCATCAATGACCCCCGGGCCATGATCTTGGACGTGGTGCCGGTGATCCCGCCGGAACTTCGCCCGATGGTGCAACTCGACGGTGGCCGCTTCGCCACCTCGGATCTCAACGACCTGTACCGCCGTGTCATCAACCGCAACAACCGCCTGAAGCGACTGCTGGACCTCGGTGCCCCCGAGATCATCGTGAACAACGAGAAGCGGATGCTGCAGGAAGCAGTCGACGCCTTGTTCGACAATGGCCGTCGCGGCCGTCCGGTCACCGGTCCCGGAAACCGCCCGCTGAAGTCCCTTTCGGACATGTTGAAGGGCAAGCAGGGTCGTTTCCGCCAGAACCTGCTGGGCAAGCGGGTGGACTACTCCGGCCGTTCCGTGATCGTGGTCGGGCCCTCCCTCAAGCTGCACCAGTGCGGTCTCCCCAAGTTGATGGCGTTGGAGCTGTTCAAGCCGTTCGTCATGAAGAAGCTGGTGGACGAGGAGCTGGCCCAGAACATCAAGTCCGCCAAGCGCATGGTGGAACGGCGTCGTCCCCAGGTGTGGGACGTGTTGGAAGAGGTCATCAAGGAACACCCGGTGATGCTGAACCGGGCGCCCACGCTGCACCGTTTGGGGATCCAGGCCTTCGAGCCGATCCTGGTGGGCGGCAAAGCCATCCAGATCCATCCTCTGGTCTGCACCGCCTTCAACGCCGACTTCGACGGTGATCAGATGGCCGTGCACCTCCCGCTGTCCGCGGAGGCCCAGGCCGAGGCCCGCATCCTCATGCTCTCGGCCAACAACCTGCTGTCTCCCGCCCACGGTCGCCCGCTGGTCACGCCCACCCAGGACATGATCATCGGCGCGTATTACCTGACCGAGGAGATTCCCGGCGCCAAGGGCGAGGGCCGGGCCTTCCGCCGGGTCCACGAGGTGGAACGGGCCTACGAGACCGGCCAGCTGGACCTGCACGCCCTCATCGAATACCGCGACCCTGAGCTGCTGGACCCCAACAATCGCAGCGATCGAGACGTGTACATCAGGACCACCGCCGGGCGGATCCTGTTCAACGAGGCCCTGCCCGCTGGTTGTGCCTTCGTGAACAAGCCGATCAAGAAGGGCGACATGACCGCCCTGGTGGATGACTTCGCGGCCCGCTTCGGCAACGCTGAGGTGGCCCACAGCCTCGATGCCATCAAGGACCTGTGCTTCAAGTTCGCCACCCGTTCTGGCCTCACCATCTCGGTGGCGGACATTGTGGTGCCGGACAACAAGAACTCCATCTTGGACCGCTACGAGGGTGAGGCTGACAAGGTAGAGATCCAGTTCAAGCGGGGCATCATCACCGACGGTGAGCGGCGCCAGAAGGAAGTCGAGATCTGGACCTACGCCACCGAGGAGATCATGGAGGCCATGGAGGCCGTCATGAAGGCCGAGGTGTTCAACCCCATCGACATGATGGTGGGTTCCGGGGCCCGAGGGAACCGCCTGCAGGTCCGCCAGATCGCCGGCATGCGAGGCCTCATGGCCAACCCCCGCGGCGACATGATCCCCCGTCCCATCAAGTCCTCCTTCCGTGAGGGCCTGACCATGTTGGAGTACTTCATCTCCACGCCGGGGGCCCGCAAGGGTCTGGTGGACACGGCGCTGCGTACCGCGGACTCCGGCTACCTGACCCGGCGTCTGGTGGACGTGGCCCAGGAACTGATCATCAACGACGAGGACCCGTTCTCTCGTGATCAGGTCAGGGGCCTGTGGATAGAGGACATCATCCCGGACAGTCCGGCCCGCCGGACCTATTTGGAGACCCGTCTGTTCTCACGGGCGCTGGCCGATGATCTGACCCTCCAGGACGGCACCGTCGTGGAACGGGGCACGCTGGTGGACACCCAGCTGATGGAAACCCTGCGAGATGATCCCACCATCACCCGGGTGCGGGTGTTGTCACCGCTGACCGATGACAGTCGCCACGGAATCACCCGCATGGGCTACGGCCTGTCACTGGCCACCGGTCAGCCCATCGAGGTGGGGGAGGCCGTCGGTGTCATCGGCGCCCAGTCCATCGGCGAACCGGGCACGCAGTTGACCATGCGGACCTTCCACACCGGTGGCATCGCCGGGGCCCAGGGCGACATCGCCGGTGGTCTGCCACGGGTGGTGGAGTTGTTCGAGGCCCGCTCACCCAAGAACAAGGCCATCTTGGTCCGAGCCTCGGGCGTGGTCCGCATGGATGAGGACGACGCCCGGGGACGGGTGGTTCGGGTGGTGGGTGATGACGGTACCGAGGAGCTGTACGCCATCCCGTTGGCCGCCCGCCTCGAGGTCAGTGATGGTGCCGAGGTGGCCGCTGGTGACGCCATTGTCGAAGGCCCCCGCGACCCCAAGGAACTGCTGGAGATTAAGGGCGTGCGGGCCACCCAGGAGTACCTGGTGGAACAGGTTCAGCGGGTCTATCGGGATCAGGGCGTCTCCATCCACGACAAGCACATCGAGCTCATCGTGCGTCAGATGACCCGGCGGGTGGCAGTGCAAGAGCCCGGCGACGGTGATTTCCTGCCCGGCGAGCGCGTTGATGCCCGGGTCTTCGCCGACGCCAACCGGCGCCTGGTGCAGGAAGGGAAGCGCCCTGCCGATGGTCGGCCCGAGCTCATGGGTATCACCAAGGCGTCGCTGGCCACTGACAGCTGGCTGTCCGCGGCATCCTTCCAGGAGACCACCCGGGTACTGACCGAGGCCGCCATCGAGTCTCGCTCCGACAGCCTCATCGGGCTCAAGGAGAACATCATCATCGGCAAGTTGATCCCTGCCGGTACCGGCATGCCGGTGTATCGCGACATCGACACGGTGGCCCCGGACTACCAGCATCTGTCCTTCTACTCCTCGGAGGATCCCGCTGAGTTCCTGGCCAGCCTGGATGGCGGGCTCACCCATCGCACCGAAGACGACGACGTGGTGGTGGGGTTTGCGTCTGACCACAGTGTTGGCTGAGTGCGCACGATGAGCTAACTGGTTTGTGCCATGTGCGAGCACGGGCGCAGCTCCGGGCAATCCCGGTTGCGCCCGTCTCGTACGGCTGTACCGTCGTCGAAGTGTGTCCTTTGACGGCAGGAGTCGGTACTGTTTGACACGTTCGTCGAGAAAATGGGGTGGGGTCGAGCGAGCAGCGGGCCCCGCGTCTCGATGCTGTCGACCTCTCCCACCCAGGACCCGAAGGTCGAAGGCCCCGAGTGCCCCTCACATGTCCCGCACAACCCGCTGAACCCATCGAGCGTCCGTCGGATCAACGATGATGACGCCCAGCGATACCTTCGATCGCGGCCAGGCCATCTCCGCGGTGAAGAGCACGGTGATCGGGAGCACGTTGCTGGACCGATCCCGAGGCGCCGCAGGAGCTCGTCCGGCACATCGAGCCCGGCCGGTTGTGATCTGTGATCAGGAGCGGATGTTCACCGAGGCCCTCGCCCACCTCCTGCTCGAGGAGGGCTTTGCTGAAGTCGACTGCGTGGAGCACTTTGACGCGCTGGTGAGCTCTGTGGCCAGTCGTCCCCGACCCCGGCCCCGTTGTGCATCCTGGACATCGATTCGATGGGATTGCGCTCCGGTGCGCCCACACAGCTCGGCGCCATGCGGGAGCTGGCGGACCGCACCCTCTTGGTGGTCGTGACCGGCGACCGCGACCCCCGCGCCCGGGCCCGGGCCTTGGCGACGGGTATTCGGGCGTTTCTGACCAAGGATCAGCCGGCCCGAACCGTCCTGGCGGCGCTCGATCGGGTGTGTGATCCAAGCGCTCCCCGTCTGGGCGTTGATCCCTTGCTCGGTTTCATGGCCGGTCCTTCAATCGAACCGGTGGCCAGCTTCCTGACCGCAAGAGAGCAGGAGGTCCTCCAAGCGTTGGTGGACGGTGAATCCACCGCTGCCATCGCCCACCGTCTGGGCGTGCGTCCCTCCACACTGCGCGGCTACATCCAGCGGGTGTTGATGAAGTTGGGGGTTCACTCTCGCGCCGCAGCGGCTGCGGTGGCGGTGCAACGGGGCCTGGCCCGACCCCGCGCCGGGCGCCATTTCAACCGAACGGCCCCGCCGTACGCAGCCCGCTTCAGTCGGGCGGATCCGGCTGTAGACCAGCCCGAAGCGCGACGCTGACCGCTTCCAGCTGGGAGTGCACGCCGAGCTTGGTGAGAATGCGCTGGACGTGGGTGCGCACCGTATGGGCCGAGATGAACAGCCTGGCGGCGATGGTCTGGCGGTCGATACCGGAGGCCAGCATGGCCAACACCTCCGTTTCCCGGTCGGTGAGGAGATCCAGACGGCGCACCAGCTCGTCGTCCTGGTGGGAGCTGCGCTGCAATTCCTCCAAGATGCCGGCGAGCAAGCGGTTGGGCAGGTGGGTCTCCCCTTTGTGCACCGCCACAATCGTCGTGATCAGGTCCTGCACGCTGTCGGACTTGCTGACGAAGCCCCTCGCTCCGGCCCGCACCGCCTCTGCCGCAACGGCCACCGTGTCCTGCGCGGTCATCACCACGGCAGCGGGCACTTTCTTTGACTGCAGCGCCTCCGCGATGAGCTCCAGCCCGTTCTCGCTGTCGAGTCCTGCGTCGACCACCAACACGTCGACCTCTAGCTGCGTCAACGCCAGTCGGGCGTCAACCAGGTTGGACTCACGGCCAACCAGGACCACGCTGTGATCCGTTTCCAGCCTGCGGGCCAGCGCGTCAAGGAACAGCTCGTGGTCATCGACGACGAACACCCGGATGCGCGAGCCGGCGAACGTGCCGACGCTATCACAGGTCGTTGCTTCAGGGCTCAGGGTTCCTCCTCGACTCAGACCCCTCCGAGCATGTCGCGGATCACGGCTTGCCGCTCATCATGGCTTGCCTCTCATCAAGGCTCCCCCGCATCATGGCCGGTCCGTGGCGCGAAGACAGCAGGTTCTTGCGTGATTTTGCGATACCGCACGTGATCTTGACGGGTCGGGGTTTGTCTGGGTGCGCCCAACCGCTTAGTCTGGAATGCCGGCTCGCCAGGCTCTTCGGGTCCGCCCCCCGCCGCCACCGTACGATCATCCAACACCAAGCGCTGTCGCCAGCCATTCCGCAAGCCGAGAGGACATCGGTGCCCACGATTCAGCAGCTGGTCCGCAAGGGCCGTGCGTCCAAGCCGTCCAAGGGAACGACGCCCGCGGTCAAGGGCGCGCCGCAGCGTCGCGGGGTGTGTACCCGGGTGTACACGACGACCCCGAAGAAGCCCAACTCGGCGTTGCGCAAGGTGGCCCGCGTTCGTCTGACCAGCGGTATGGAGGTGACGGCGTACATCCCTGGTGAAGGTCACAACCTCCAGGAGCACTCCATCGTGTTGGTCCGTGGCGGGCGTGTGAAGGACCTGCCGGGCGTCCGTTACAAGATCATCCGCGGCACGCTCGACACCTCGGGCGTCCGCAACCGCAAGCAGGCTCGTAGCCGCTACGGCGCCAAGAAGGAAGGCTGACGTGCCTCGTAAAGGACCGGCGCCCCGGCGCGACCTCTCCCCGGACCCCATCTACCGCTCGTTGCTGGTGACCCAGCTGGTCAACAAGGTGCTGGTGCGTGGCAAGCGCTCGGTGGCTGAGCGCATCGTCTACGAGGCCTTGGACTCGGTGGCTGAGAAGACCGGTGCCGAGCCCATCGCCGCGCTGAAGCGGGCGGTTGACAACGTCAAGCCGCAGCTCGAGGTCAAGAGCCGCCGGGTCGGTGGCGCCACCTACCAGGTTCCGGTGGATGTCAGGCCCCGCCGGGCCAACACCCTGGCCGTGCGCTGGCTCGTAGGCTTCTCCCGTTCCCGCCGAGAGCGCACCATGGCGGCTCGGCTGGCCAACGAGATCCTCGACGCTTCAAACGGTTTGGGCGCCTCCGTCAAGCGCCGGGAGGACATGCACAAGATGGCCGAGTCGAACAAGGCCTTCGCCCACTACCGCTGGTGATTGCGCCGTTGGGGGATGGTGCCCAGGGACAATTGCCGATGTGACCTGCGTCTCCGCTGGTCGCGGAAATCTCCCCCACCGCGCCTATCCTTGATGCGCCCGGCGATTGTCCCGCGCTGCCGTGGCGAGACCGAACCCAGCCCCTCAACCTCCTGCCAGTTTGTTCATCCTCACCATTGAGGATCGGCGCGGTCGTGCCGATAACCCAGATGGGTGAGTGCATCGGTCGCCAGCGCTCGTCTAGCAGGCCGCACCGAACGTCCGCCCGTCGAGAAAACGCCACCACAAGAGAGCACTGAGAACATGGCCCCGCAACGGCACCCGCTCGAGAAGACCCGCAACATCGGCATCATGGCCCACATCGACGCGGGCAAGACCACCACGACGGAGCGCATCCTCTACTACACCGGTCGGAACTACAAGATCGGTGAGGTTCACGAGGGCGCTGCCACCATGGACTGGATGGTGCAGGAGCAGGAGCGGGGTATCACCATCACCTCCGCCGCCACCACAGCGTTTTGGAAGGACCATCGGGTCAACATCATCGACACCCCGGGCCACGTCGATTTCACGGTTGAGGTGGAGCGGTCGCTGCGGGTGCTCGACGGAGCGGTCGCGGTGTTCGACGGTGTGGCCGGTGTCGAGCCGCAGACCGAGACGGTGTGGCGCCAGGCCAACAAGTACGGCGTGCCCCGCATCTGTTTCGTCAACAAGATGGATCGGCTGGGCGCTGACTTCTTCGCCGCCCTGGACTCAATCCACACGCGCCTTGAGGCCACCACCGCAGTGATCCAGCTGCCCATCGGCGCCGAGGGGAACTACCGGGGCGTCATCGACCTGGTCGAGATGAACGCCGTGGTGTGGGAGAAGGGCGAGGATCTGGGCGCCACCTTCGACGTGGTCGAGATTCCAGCTGATCAGCGCGCCGAAGCAGAGCAGTGGCGTTCCAACCTGATTGACGCCGTATCGCTGGTCGATGAGAACATCGCCGACAAGTTCCTCATGGAAGAGGAGATCACGGCTGACGAGCTGCGGGCCGCCATCCGCAAGGGCACCATCGCCGGGGACATCGTGCCGGTTCTGAACGGCTCGGCGTTCAAGAACAAGGGCGTGCAGCCGCTGCTCGATGCGGTGATCGCCTACCTGCCTTCACCAGTGGACCTTCCGCCGACCATCGGTGTCAGCCTGAAGGGCAACGAGAGTATCGAACGCAAGCCCAGCGACAGCGAGCCGTTCTCGGCGCTGGCGTTCAAGATCATGACGGCCCCCCACGTGGGCAAGTTGATCTACTTCCGGGTGTACTCCGGCACACTCGAGAAGGGTGGCCAGGTGCTCAACACTCGCACCGGCAACAAGGAACGGGCCGGTCGGCTGCTCGAGATGCACGCCAACAGCCAGGAAGACGTCGAGTTCGCGCGCGCCGGTGACATCATCGCCGGCATCGGTCTGAAGAATGTGCGCACGGGGGACACCCTGTGTGACCCGGCTCACCCCATGGTGCTGGAGCAGCTCGAGTTCCCCGAGCCGGTCATCCACGTCGCGGTCGAGCCGAAGACCAAGGCCGACCAGGACAAGATGGGCAAGGCGCTGTATGCGCTGTCCGAGGAGGACCCGACCTTCCAGGTCCGCACTGACTTCGAGACCGGCCAAACCGTGATCTCGGGCATGGGCGAGTTGCACCTCGAGGTTCTGGTGGACCGGATGCTGCGGGAGTTCAAGGTGGACGCCACCGTCGGCAAGCCGCAGGTGGCTTACCGCGAGACCATCACCCGCATCGCCAACAAGGTCGAGTATCGCCACATCAAGCAGTCCGGCGGTTCCGGCCAGTTCGCAGTGGTGGTCATCGACCTGGAGCCGACCGGTCCCGGCGGCGGGTACGAGTTCGTGGACAAGATCTCCGGTGGGCGCATTCCCAAGGAGTACATCCCCTCCATCGATCAGGGCATTCAGGAGGCACTGACCTCCGGGGTGCTGGCCGGTTACCCCACCGTCGACGTTCGGGCGGTGCTCACCGACGGGCAGTACCACGACGTGGACTCCTCCGAGATGGCCTTCAAGATCGCTGGCGCCATGGTCTTCAAGAAGGCTGCCGAACAAGGCAAGCCTGTGCTGCTCGAGCCGATCATGAAGGTGGAGGTGGTTACGCCGGATGATTACATGGGCGACGTGATCGGGGACCTCAACAGCCGCCGCGGGCGCGTCGGTGGCATGGAGCAGCGTGGCAACGCCCAGGTGATCAACGCCCACGTGCCGCTATCGGAGATGTTCGGCTACGCGACTGATCTGCGGTCGCGCACCCAAGGGCGCGCCAATTACACCATGCAATTCGAGTCCTACCAGCAGATGCCCGGCGAGAAGCAGGACGAGATCGTTCGGCGGGTGCGGGGCGCATAGGCTGTCCGGCCGGACGACCCGCTGGTTGGTGCCAAGACCCAATCGTGAAGAGGGATAGGTAAGGAAACAGAGGCAATGGCCAAGGCGAAGTTTGAGCGTACCAAGCCGCACTTGAATGTCGGCACGATGGGTCACATCGACCACGGCAAGACCACCCTGACCGCCGCCATCACCAAGGTGTTGGCGGAAGCCGGTTCGGGCAAGACCGTGATGACCAAGTTCGAAGACATCGACAAGGCGCCGGAGGAGCGCGAGCGCGGCATCACCATCAACATCGCCCACGTGGAGTACGAGACGTCCAACCGTCACTACGCCCACGTCGACATGCCCGGTCACGCCGACTACATCAAGAACATGATCACCGGAGCGGCCCAGATCGATGGCGCCATCCTGGTCGTCGCAGCAACCGATGGGCCCATGCCGCAGACCCGCGAGCACGTGCTGCTTGCCCGTCAGGTGGGTGTGCCCTCCATCGTGGTGGCCCTGAACAAGGTCGACGCCGTGGACGACGAGGAGCTTTTGGACCTCGTCGAGCTCGAGGTCCGGGAGTTGCTGTCCGTCTACGAGTTCCCCGGTGACGACGTGCCGGTGGTGCGGGTGTCCGCTCTCAAGGCGCTCGAGGGCGATGCCGAGTGGACACCAAAGATCCTCGAACTCATGGCCGCGGTGGACTCCTACGTCCCCGAACCGGTCCGTGAGCTCGACCGCCCGTTCCTCATGCCCATCGAAGACGTGTTCTCCATCACCGGTCGAGGCACGGTGGTCACCGGCAAGGTCGAGCAGGGCATCGTGCGCACCGGTGACGAAGTGGAGATCGTCGGCATCCGCAACACCCAAAAGACGGTGTGCACCGGCGTGGAGATGTTCCGCAAGTTGCTCGATCAGGGCCAGGCCGGGGACAACATCGGCGCCCTCCTGCGCGGCACCAAGAAGGAGGACGTCGAGCGTGGCCAGGTGCTGGCCAAGCCCGGTTCCATCACCCCCCACACCGAGTTCGAGGCCCAGGTCTATGTGTTGACCACCTCTGAGGGTGGACGTCACAAGCCGTTCTTCTCGAACTATCGCCCGCAGTTCTACTTCCGCACCACCGACGTCACGGGCAACATCGAGCTGCCCGAAGGTGTCGAGATGTGCATGCCCGGTGACAACACCGAACTGAAGGTCACGCTGATCCAGCCCATCGCCATGGACGAGGGTCTGCGCTTCGCCATTCGCGAAGGTGGGCGCACCGTGGGCGCAGGTCGCGTCATCAAAATCGTCAAGTGACCACCGCGTCGTCCTGACGTACGTACTACCCGGGCCCGGCCGAGAGGCCGGGCCCGGCGCGTTTTCCGTTCGCGCTGCCGTTCGGGCTATTCTCATCCGCCGGTTCTTTGACAAGGGAGCGTCGCCACCATGGCTGACGGACAGAAAATTCGCATTCGACTCAAGGCGTATGACCACGAGATCATCGACCAGTCGACCAAGAAGATCGTCGAGACCGTGGTGCGCACCCAAGCCACCGTCCGCGGCCCCGTTCCTTTGCCCACTGAAAAGCATCGTTTCACGGTGATCCGCTCGCCTCACAAGGACAAGGACTCCCGCGAGCACTTCGAGATGCGGATTCACAAGCGTCTGCTGGACATCGTGGATCCCTCGGCCAAGACCGTGGACGCTCTTCAGCGGCTCGAGTTGCCCGCCGGCGTCGACATCGAGATCAAGATTCAGTAACGAAGGGGGGCGATTCGCAGCGAGGTGGGCGGGTCGTTATACTCACCAGGCTGCGATTGACGCCTCGGCGTCGGTTGCGCTTGGGGCCCTCGGGCCGCCGAGCTGGAGTCGAAATCCCAATCGACGTCCGAGTAGGCCCACTCTTTGGTGGGAACCGCCCGGCACAACCGGACAAGCGCTCCGCCGAGTACCTGCTCGAGCGGAGCGTTCGCGTCAACGAGATCACCGCACCGCCGGGAACGCCCCGGGGCGTGCCGGCAGAGATGGACCAACCGTCATGGCATCCAAGGCAATCGTCGGCCGTAAGGTCGGCATGACCCAGGTCTGGGACGAACAGAACCGCGTGGTGCCCGTCACCGTGGTGCGGGTCGACCCGTGCCGCATCGTCCAGGTCAAGACCCACCAGTCGGACGGGTACACCGCACTGCAGGTCACCTTCGGCTCGAAGGACCCACGCAAGCTCACCAAGGGCGAGGCCGGCCATTTCGCCAAGGCCGACGTGGCCGCCGGGCCCCGCCTGGTGGAGCTGCGCCTCGATTCGGTGGACGGCTACGAGGTTGGCCAAGAGCTCTCGGTGGACACCTTTGCCGAGATCGCCAGCGTGGACGTCACAGCGGTCTCGAAGGGCAAGGGCTTCCAGGGAGCCATGAAGCGCCACAACTTCAAGGGACAAGGCGCGGCTCACGGCAACCACGGCCACCACCGAGCGCCCGGCTCGATCGGAGCCTGCGCCACGCCCTCCCGGGTGTTCCGGGGGACCCGCATGGCCGGCCACAGCGGCGCCGCCAAGGTCACCACCTTGAACCTGGCGGTGGTGCGGACCGATCCCGAGAACAACCTGCTCCTGGTCAAGGGCTCGGTACCGGGCCCCAACGGCGGTCTGATCCTCATCCGCAACGCGGTGAAGGCGAGCTGAGGGGACACGTGATGGCACCTACCACGGACCGTAACGACCTGGATCCGGCGATCTTCGGCATCGAGCCCAACGTGCCGGTGATGCACCAAGTGGTCACCGCGCAGTTGGCCAACCGCCGCTCCGGCACCCAGTCCACCAAGACCCGCGCCGAGGTTGCCGGTGGCGGCGCCAAGCCGTGGAAGCAGAAGGGCACGGGTCGGGCCCGGCAGGGTTCCATCAGGGCGCCGCACTGGCGTGGCGGCGGTGTTGCCCACGGGCCCAAGCCCCGCTCCTACGCCCAGGCGACCCCCAAGAAGATGGTGCGGCTGGCGCTTCGCTCCGCGCTCTCGGATCGTCACGCCGAGGGGCGGGTACTGGTGGTGGATTCCTGGGGCTGGGATCTGCCTTCAACCAAGAACGCGGTGGCGGCGCTGGCCTCGCTCGGCGTCAGCGGCAAGGTCCTCGTGGTGCTCAATCGCGAGGCCGAGGCCATTTGGAAAAGCTTCCGCAATCTGCCCCGCATCCACGTGCTGGACGTCGGGGAGCTCAACACCTATGACGTGGTCGACGCCGACTGGGTGATCTTCACCACCGCCACCGTGCCAAGCTCGGCCCCGGCCACCGGAGACACGCCGTGAAAGACCCACGAGACATCATCCTCCGGCCCGTCGTCAGTGAGAAGAGCTACGGCCTGTACGACAGCAACGTCTACACGTTTGTGGTCCACCCCGACGCGTCCAAGCCGGAGATCCGCGACGCCGTGCAATCGATCTTCGATGTGAAGGTCCGCAAGGTGAACACCCTCAACCGCTCAGGCAAGCGCAAGCGGAACCGGAAGTCCGGGACCATGGGTCAGCGCGCCGCCCAGAAGCGAGCCATCGTCAGCCTGGCCGAAGGCCACTCGATCGACCTGTTCCAAGGCTAGGGGCAGCACTCATGGGCATTCGCAAGCGCAAGCCGACCAGCGCCGGACGGCGGTTCCAAACCTCCTCCGACTTCAGCGAGATCACGAAGGACCGGCCCGAGCGCACGCTGCTGGCCAGCCAATCGAAGAGCGGCGGCCGCAACAACCTCGGCCGCAAGACCGCTCGCCACCGTGGCGGTGGCCACAAGCGGCGGTACCGCATCGTGGATTTCCGTCGCAACAAGGATGGTGTCCCGGCCAAGGTGGCTGCCATCGAGTACGACCCGAACCGCAACTGTCGGATCGCCCTGCTGCACTACCTCGACGGCGAGAAGCGCTACATCCTCGCTCCCGGCACGGTCGGCGTCGGTGATCTCCTGGAGTCGGGCCCGACGGCAGAGATCCGCCCCGGCAACGCCCTGCCGCTGCGAAACATCCCCGTCGGCACCACGGTGCACAACGTGGAGTTCCGCCCCGGGGCCGGCGGCAAGATGGCCCGCAGCGCCGGTGCGAGCGTGCAGCTGGTGGCCAAGGAGGGCGATTACGCCACCCTGCGGCTTCCCAGCTCAGAGATGCGGCGGGTGTCCATCGCCTGCCGGGCCACCATCGGTTCGGTCGGGAATTCTGAAGCGGACCTGGTGAAGGTGGGCAAGGCCGGCCGCAATCGATGGAAGGGCATTCGACCCCAGACCCGTGGCGTGGCCATGAACCCCGTGGACCACCCCCTTGGTGGCGGCGAGGGCAAGACCTCCGGTGGACGCCATCCGGTGTCCCCGTGGGGCAAGCCTGAAACCCGCACCCGTGACAACAACAAGCCGAGCCAGAGCCTGATCATCCGGCGCCGCCGCGGCCGCGGCGGGCGGAGGTAACCCAGTCATGCCCAGAAGCCTCAAAAAAGGCCCCTTCGTCGACGATCACCTTTTGAAGAAGGTGGACGCCCTGAATGCGGCCAACGAGAAGCGGGTGGTGCGGACCTGGTCCCGCCGCTCCACCATCATCCCCGAGATGGTCGGTCACACGTTGGCGGTGCATGACGGCCGCAAGCACGTGCCGGTTTACATCACGGAATCCATGGTCGGTCACAAGCTCGGCGAGTTCGCCCCCACCCGTACCTTCAGGTATCACGCGGGGCAGGAAAAGGGCGCAAGGGGTCGTCGCTGATGGCCTTCGGTGTGAAGACCAACGAGCGGCCCGGTACCCGGTGCGAGGTCCGCTACGTGCGCATGTCCGCCACCAAGGCGCGGGCGGTGCTGGACCTCATCCGCAATAAGAGCGTGCGCGAGGCTGCCGAGATCCTGGCGTTCACTGAGAGGGCCGCGGCTGAGGTGGTGGCCAAGGCACTGAATTCCGCCGTGTCCAATGCCATCACCAACGATGGGCAGGCTCCCGAAGAGCTGTTCGTTTCCGCGTGTTTCGCTGATGAGGGCCCCACCCTCAAGCGCTGGCGCCCCCGTGCCCGGGGTCGGGCCACCCGCATCCGTAAGCGCACCTGTCACATCACCCTGATCGTGAGTCGCTACTCCGATGAGCGTCTCGAGGTGCTGCGCAAGGCCGATGAGGCCCGCACCGCCCGTCGTGGCGGTCGCGGCCGTACCGCTCGGGACGCCTCGGAGACACGTCGTCGTCGGGTGGCCGGGAGTCGACCCGCATCCGCCGCTGAGGACGCGGCGTCGCAGCTGCCCGCAAATGAGGACGCCATCGAAGACGTCACCGACGAGGTGGACGCCGCGGCGCCCGAGTCGAGCACCGATGACGACGCTTTGACCCAGGTCGAGTTGAGCTCGGCTGACGTGTCGGAGGAGGCGGTGGTTGGCGATTCAGCAAGCACCGAGGATGACGCTCCCACCGCAAGCGCGGACAGCGACAAGCCCGTAGCGTCCGACGCCACCGATGCACCCGCCGAGATGAAGGACGCCGAGTAATGGGCCAGAAGGTCAATCCCTACGGGTTCCGCCTCGGGGTCACCACCGACTGGAAGTCGCGCTGGTTTGCCGATCGCAAGCAGTACAGCGATTACCTCATCGAAGATTGGCGTATCCGCAATTACCTGATGACGCAGATGCCCCACGCCGCCATCTCCCGCATCGAGGTCGAACGGACCCGTGACCGGCTGCGGGTTGACGTCCACACCGCCCGGCCCGGCATCGTGATCGGCCGGCGCGGGACGGAAGCTGATCGGCTGCGGTCGGGGCTGACCAAGATCACCGGCAACGCCAAGGTGCAGCTCAACATCCAAGAGATCAAGCAACCCGAACTGGACGCGGCCCTCATCGCCCAGGGTGTGGCGGACCAGTTGGCTGGCCGTGTCGCCTTCCGACGGGCAATGAAGCGTGCCGTGCAGAATGCCCAGAAGGCCGGCGCCCTCGGAATCCGGGTCCAGTGTTCCGGCCGCCTCGGTGGCTCGGAGATGGCCCGTACCGAGTGGTATCGCGAGGGTCGGGTGCCGCTGCACACATTGCGGGCTGACATCGATTACGGCTTTCGCGAGGCCAAGACCACGTACGGGCGAATCGGCGTCAAGGTGTGGTTGTACAAGGGCGACATCGTGCCCTACAAGGCTGCACTCGGTGACAAGATCGCCCGAGAAGCGGCTCTGGCCGTTGGTGATCCCGCCGGTACCGCTGAACGGCCGCGCCGGGTGGTCTCCTCGTCGGCCGCGGCACGTCGACCGGTGGCGCCGCCGGTACCCACCGAGACCCCTGTCGATGAAGAGGTCATCGAGGCCGTGCCGTTGATCAAGGAGGCCGACCCCGAGTTCGAGCGCCTCCTGGCCGAGGAGGAGGAGATCGAACGCTCCACACGGGCCAGCCACGAGACCCCTCACTTCCGTATGGGTGATGACTGATGGGAGCTGCCTGATCATGTTGATGCCCAAGAAGGTCAAGCACCGCAAGCAACAGCGGGGCCGACTCACGGGAACCTCCAAAGGGGGCACCGAGGTCACGTTCGGCGACTACGGCATCCAGGCCCTCGAGCCGGGGTGGATCACCGCCCGCCAGATCGAGGCCGCCCGTATCGCCATGACCCGCCACATCCGCCGTGGTGGCAAGGTGTGGATCAACGTCTTCCCCGACAAGCCGGTCACGGCCAAGCCGGCGGAGACCCGCATGGGTTCCGGCAAGGGCAACCCGGAGCATTGGGTGGCCGTGGTGCGGCCCGGACGGGTGATGTTCGAGCTGCGCTACCCCGACGCCAAGATCGCCAAAGAGGCCATGGAGCGCGCCATTCAGAAGCTGCCCATCAAGGCTCGTTTCGTGGTCCGGGAGGAGGCGTTCTGATGGCCAAGAGTTCCGCACTGGACGGCATGAACGAGACCGAGCTGTTGGCCCGGTTGGCTGAAACGAAAGAGGAGTTGTTCAACCTGCGCTTCCAACACGCCACCGGGCAGCTCACCAACTACCGGCGCATCGGTCAGGTGCGCCGGGACGTGGCCCGCATCATGGGTGCGCTGCGTGAAGCCGAGATCCGGGCTGCTGAGGCCCTTGCCGGGGGAGGTCGCTGATGGCTGCTGACACATCAGCCGAAATCGAGGCCGGAACCGACCGCGCCAACAACCGCAAGATCCGAGACGGTCTGGTCATCTCCAACAAGATGGACCGCACCGCGGTGGTCTCCGTGGTGAGCCGGGTTCGACACCCTCGCTACAACAAGACGGTGCAGCGCGCCTCACGGATTTATGTCGATGACCCCGCCAACGACCTCAACATCGGGGATCGGGTGCGGGTGCAGGAGACCCGACCGCTGTCCAAGCTGAAGCGCTGGCGGATCCTCCAGGTACTGGAAAGGGCGCGCTGATGATCCAGCAGGAATCCCGTCTGCGAGTTGCGGACAACAGTGGGGCCCGCGAGGTGCTGTGCATCCGCGTTCTGGGCGGCACCCGCCGTCGCTATGCCTCCATCGGTGACATCTTCGTGGCCACCGTAAAGGACGCCATTCCTGGTGCCTCGGTGAAAAGGGCGATGTCGTCAAGTGCGTCGTGGTTCGCACCAAGAAGGAACGGCGCCGGGCCGATGGCAGCTACATTCGCTTCGACGAGAACGCGGCAGTGCTGATCAATGACGCCATGCAGCCTCGCGGTACCCGCATCTTCGGTCCCGTCGGTAGGGAGTTGCGAGACAAGAAGTTCATGCGCATCGTGTCCCTCGCCCCGGAGGTGTTGTGATGGCGTCCAAGATCCGCAAGGGTGACCGGGTCCAGGTGCTCACCGGCAAGGACCGCGGTCGCGAGAGCACCGTCGCACGGGTGCTGCCCCGAGAGGGCAAGGTCATCGTGGACGGCGTGAACGTCGCTCGCAAGCACACCCGGGCCAACCCTCAGAAGAACACCCCCGGCGGGATCATCGAGGTCGACATGCCCCTCGATGCTTCCAACGTGGCGGTGATCAGCCCCAAGGATGGCAAGCCGACCCGGGTGGGTTACCGCATTGACGCTGACGGTACGAAGGTTCGCATCTGTCGCCGGACGGGGGTGGAGCTCTGATGGTCGATACCTCCACCGCCACAGACACCTTCGCTCCCCGACTCAAGGTGCTGTACAAGAATGAGCTACGGGACAAGCTGCGTGAGGAGTTGGCGCTCCCCAATGTGATGATGGTGCCGCGAATGCAGAAGATCGTCCTCAACATGGGCGTGGGAGCGGCGCTGCAGCAGGCCAAGCTCCTGGAGGGGGCGGTCGCCGATCTGGCCATCATCACGGGTCAGAAGCCGGTCATCACCAAGGCCAAGAAGTCCATCGCCGGCTTCAAGCTGCGTGAGGGCAACAGCGTCGGAGTACGGGTCACCCTCCGAGGCGATCGCATGTGGGAGTTCTTCGATCGGCTGATCAGTTTGTCGATTCCCCGGGTGCGTGACTTCCGAGGGCTCAATCCCCGCTCATTTGATGGTCGGGGTAACTACACGTTCGGCGTGACCGAGCAGCTGATCTTTCCGGAGATCGATTATGACAAGGTCGATGCCACCAGGGGCATGGATATCACCATCGTGACCTCGGCGCGAAACAACGTCGAGGGCAAGGCCCTGCTGGATGCCTTCAACTTCCCCCTCAGGAGGGACTGAAGTGGCAAAGAAAGCGCTGATAGAGAAGCAGCAGCGTAAGCCCAAGTTCAAAGTTCGTGCTTACACCCGCTGCAAGCGCTGTGGCCGGCCCCGGGCCGTGTTCCGCCGCTTCATGTTGTGCCGGATCTGCCTGCGCGAGCTCGCTCACGCCGGCGAGATTCCCGGTGTGACCAAGGCCAGTTGGTGAGGGTGGTGGCAACAAGATGACGATGACCGATCCGATCGCCGATCTGCTGACTCGGCTGCGCAACGCCAACACCGCCATGCACGACGAGGTCATGATGCCTGCGTCCAAGCTCAAGGTGGCGTTGGCCCATGTGCTGGAAAAAGAGGGCTACATCGCGGGACACAAGGTGGCACCTGCGACCAGTGGCCCGGGCGAGACCCTCACGATCCATCTCAAATACTCGCCCGAGCGGGCCCGGACCATCTCCGGCCTGCGCCGGGTGTCCAAGCCCGGCCTTCGGGTGTACTCCCAGTCGGTGGACATCCCCCGGGTGCTCGGTGGACTGGGTGTGGCCGTGCTGTCGACCAATCAAGGGCTCATGACCGACCGCGAGGCGCGCAAGCGTCGCGTGGGCGGCGAAGTGCTCTGCTACGTCTGGTAGGAGCGACCATGTCCCGAATCGGCAAGGCACCCATTTCCGTACCGTCCGGTGTGGAAGTTTCCATTAATGGACGCGATGTGAACGTGAAGGGCCCGAAAGGCTCGTTGCGTCATGAGGTGCCCGAACCCATCACCATCCGTCAGGACGGCAACCAGTTGGTGGTTGAGCGTCCCGACGATGAACGACGCTCACGTTCCCTGCACGGGCTCACCCGCACGTTGGTCAACAACATGGTGCTCGGGGTGTCCGACGGTTTTCGCAAGGAGCTTGAGATCATCGGGGTGGGATACCGCGCCACCGCTCAGGGCGACAACAAGCTCGAGTTGGCACTGGGCTTCAGTCACCCGGTTCGGGTGGAGGCGCCCAACGGCGTGACCTTCGAGGTGCCCGCTGCCACCCGCATCAACGTGGTGGGCATCGACCGTCAGCAGGTTGGCCAGGTGGCCGCTGACATCCGCTCCATCCGCAAGCCCGAGCCCTACAAGGGCAAAGGCATCCGCTACGTCGGAGAGCACGTGATCCGCAAGGCCGGCAAGACCGGCAAGTGACGAATCCAACGTTCCGGCCCCGAGCATCTTGAAGAAGCGAACATGAGCGACGCAGCCAAGACCAAGCGTGAAGCCCGCCTGCGCCGACATCGGCGTATCCGCAAGCAGGTGAGCGGAACCGGGACCCGGCCCAGGCTGGCCGTGTACCGGTCCAACAGCCACATCCACGCCCAGATCATCGACGACCTCGCCGGGCACACCTTGGTGTCCGCGTCCAGCGTCGAGCCAGCCCTGCGTGGGGATGGCGCCAACGGCAACGTGGCGGTCGCCGCCCGCATCGGCACCGCAATTGCCGAGCGGGCCAAAGCCGCCGGTATCGACTCGGTGGTCTTTGACCGCGGCGGGTTCCTTTACCACGGGCGCATCGCCGCCCTGGCCGACGCCGCCCGCGAGGGCGGATTGGAGTTCTGAGCACCATGGTAAGCTCCGACGCCCAGCTGCGAGACAGCCGGGTCATCAACATCAACCGAGTGGCCAAGGTGGTCAAGGGTGGCCGGCGCTTCAGCTTCACCGCGCTGGTCGTGGTCGGCGACGGCGCCGGACGGGTCGGCCTGGGGTACGGCAAGGCCAAAGAGGTGCCCCTGGCCATTCAGAAGGGCACCGAAGAGGCCCGTAAGAACCTCTTCGAGGTCGCCCTGGCCGGCACCACCATCACCCACCCCATCATCGGGGAGACCGGCGCCGGTCGGGTGCTGCTCAAGCCGGCCTCGCCCGGTACCGGTGTCATCGCCGGTGGTGCGGCTCGGGCGATCCTGGAAGAGGCGGGCATCCACGACGTCCTGTGCAAGTCGCTGGGGTCCTCCAACCACATCAACGTGGCCCGCGCCACCATCGCTGCGTTGCAGCAATTGAAGCGTCCCGATGAGGTGGCCCGCCTTCGTGGTTTGGACCCTGAGGACTTCGTTCCCGCCGGCCTGCTGAGGGCGTACAACGAGACCCGTCGGTCACGCGTGGCCGTCGGCTCCGGGGAAGGCTGACATGGCCGCTGAACTCCGGGTTACCCAGATCCGCTCGGCTATCGGCGCCAAGCCCAAGCAGCGGGGCACGTTGCGGGCGTTGGGGCTGAGACGCATCGGTCATTCCAACACCTTGCCCGACCGCCCTGAGATCAGGGGCATGATCTCTCGGGTTCCCCATCTGATCAACGTGGAAGAGGTGGGTTCCTGATGAAACTTCATGACCTTAAGCCCGCAGAGGGGTCCAACCGGCGACGCAAGCGCGTCGGCCGGGGCATCGGCGGCAAGGGGGGCAAGACCGCCGGTCGTGGCACCAAAGGCCAAAAGGCTCGCCGCCAGATTCGCGCGGGTTTCGAGGGTGGTCAGATGCCCTTGCAGCGTCGGGTGCCCAAGTTGCGGGGCTTCAACAACCCCTTCCGGGTCGAGTACCAGGCCATCAACCTCGATGTGCTCGAGGCCAGCGAGCTCTCTGAGGTGTCCCCCGACACCCTGCGGGAGCACGGTCTGGTACACAAGGGCGCGCTGATCAAGATCCTGGGTCGGGGCGAGCTGACCCGCTCGGTGAGCGTCTCCGCACATGCCTTCTCTGCCAGCGCCGAAGCGGCCATCACCGCCGCCGGCGGCTCCATCGAGCTGATCCCGCTCCCGTTCGGCAACAACCGTCCGCCCGCCAAGGGCAACCAGCACACCAACCGCTGAGCGGCGTCCCCCCGGGACCGCACGGCCACCCGCTCACCCGCATCCCATGCCGGCGCCCTTTGTGGGCGTCGGCGTCCTGCGTCCTCACCCCCGGGCCGTGTGCAGCCGCGCCGCGCGTGGCGTAAGGGCTGGGCCCCGAGGGTGGGGTTGGGGGCCCGCCCGAGCGCCGTTAGGGAGGCGCCAGCCGACCGGTCAGTGCACCGGGTGTCGCTCGCTTGATGGGGGGAGGCGCGCCAGCGCCGCCGGGGGGGGCACAGCCCACGTTCAAGGACGTCCCTTGCGTGAAGAACAGCCCCTGTTCGGACATCGGCCCCATAGACTCCCGGGGTGGCCACAGGTACTAGCAGTCCGTCGGGTTTGGCGCGTGTCAGCTCGATGCTCAACGTGTTCCGCGTGCCGGAGATGCGGGTCAAGGTGTTCTTCACCTTCGGCATCATCCTGCTCTACCGGTTCGGGTCCTATGTCCCGGCTCCGGGCATCGACCTCAACGCCGTTGAGCAGCTGAAACGAGACGCAGAACAAGGCGGCATCCTGTCGCTGCTGCAGCTGTTCTCGGGCGGGGCACTGACCCGGTTCGCCATCTTCGCCCTTGGCATCATGCCGTACATCACGGCCTCGATCATCCTGCAGATCTTGGCGGTGGTGATCCCCAAGCTCGAGCAGCTCCAGAAGCAGGGCGCGGTCGGTCAGCGCAAGATCAACCAGTACACCCGCTATCTGACCGTGGCCATCGCGGTGCTGCAATCCACAGGGCTGGTGTTCCTGTTCCACAACGGCGGCGGTTCGCTCACCGGTGACGGGGGCAACACGCTGGACCTGGTACCCAACTTCACGCCGTTCCGGGTGCTGCTGATCGTGCTCACGGTGACCGCCGGCACCGCCCTCATCATGTGGATGGGCGAGTTGGTGACGCAGAAGGGGATCGGCAATGGCATGTCCATCATCGTGTTCACCTCCGTGGTGTCCGGCCTGCCCGGGCAGGGGGGCCTGATCCGGGCCTCCGGCGGGCTGTGGAAGCTGCTGGCCGTCATCGCTATGTTCATCCTGCTGATGGTGGCCATCATCGCCATCGAGCAGGGCCAGCGGCGGATCCCGGTGCAGTTCGCCAAGCGGGTGGTGGGTCGGCGCATGTACGGGGGGCAGTCCACCTACATCCCGCTGAAAGTCAACCAGTCCGGGGTCATCCCGGTCATCTTCGCCAGTTCGGTGCTGTACCTGCCGGTGTTGCTCACCAACCTGGTGCCGGCCACCGGTTGGGGTGACAGTGTGCGGCGCTTCGTGCAGGACCAGCTGGTCAACTTCACCAGCTTCGTGTACCTGGCGTTCTACGGGTTGCTGATCATCGGTTTCGCGTACTTCTACACCGCCATCAGCTTCGATCCCATCCAGCGGGCCGATGACCTTCGCAAGCAGGGAGGGTTCATCCCTGGCATTCGACCCGGACCGCAGACAGAACGGCACCTGCAGCGCATCGTGTCCCGCATCACACTCCCCGGCGCGCTGTTCATCGCGGGGATCGCGCTGCTGCCGCCCATCTTCATCACGTACGTGCTCAAGGTTGAGCTGCAGGGTCAGCAGCTGGCCTTCGGGGGTACCTCTGTGCTCATCGCCGTCGGGGTGGCGCTGGAGACCATGAAGCAGGTCGACAGCCAGCTCATGATGCGCAACTACGAGGGCTTCCTGAAATAGGCGCTGTCACGTCCGCGAACTGACCCTGATTCGACCCGAACGGGGAGCGTGGCTAGCTTGCCTGGCGCACACAGCATCGCAGCCTTGCGGCCTTGAGCGTTCCCGGGTCGAGGCTGCGAACCATCGCCGGTGATCGGGGTCCCGTGAGCAACAAGCCGCTACGTCTCATCATCTTCGGCCGTCAAGGCGCTGGCAAGGGCACCCAGTGCGCCCTGCTGATCGAGCGCTACGGGTCGGTGCACATCTCCACCGGGGACATCCTGCGAGCCGCAGTGGCCGAAGGTACCGAGTTCGGGAAACGCGCCGACGGATTCATGTCCGCTGGGAACCTGGTACCGGACGAGGTCATGATCGGCATCGTGAAGGACCGCCTGGCGAAGCAGGACGTGGTCGCTCATGGCTTCCTGCTCGACGGGTTTCCCCGGACCGAGGCCCAGGCCCAGGCCCTCATCGATACCCTCGGGGAGAGTGGGATCGACCTCGCAATCGACATCGACGTCCCGCTTCCGGTGGTGAAGGAACGCATCGCCGGGCGCGCCCGGGCCGATGACACCGCGGAGGCCATCGACCGGCGGCTGGCGGACTACGAGGCCAAGACCGTGCCTGCGGTGCGTTGGTTCGCCACTATCGACAAACTGGTCTCCATCGACGGGGTCGGCACCGAGACCGAGGTGTTTGAACGGCTCACCGATGTCATCGACACCCACACCTGAGACGGCAAGTTGGTCGAGCACTCCCGAGCGAGTAGACTTCGATGCCGGCTTTCTACTAGCCGTTCGTCCCCGATTTGACGGCGCCAAAGACGGCTCCGGATCCACCGACCGAGGAGACTCACCCTGCCGAAGCCCAAGGAAGACGCGATCGTCCTCGAGGGGAAAGTCGTCGAACCGCTCCCCAACGCCATGTTCAGAGTCGAGCTCGAGAATGGCCACAAGGTGCTGGCCCATATCTCCGGCAAAATGCGCATGCACTACATCCGCATCCTCCCCGGTGATCGCGTCCAAGTGGAGCTGACGCCCTACGACCTCCAGCGGGGTCGAATCACGTACCGGTACAAGTGAGCGGGCCCACCCCTCTCACGAACTCCATAACTGGACCGTTCGAGAGTCAGAGACCGAGATGAAAGTCCGTCCCAGCGTCAAGGTCATGTGCGACAAGTGCAAGGTCATCCGTCGCCATGGTGTGGTGCGCGTCATCTGTCAGAACCCGCGGCACAAGCAGCGCCAGGGCTAGGAAAGGGCTGAGCCGTAGTGGCACGTATCGCCGGCGTCGACATTCCCCGTGAGAAGCGGGTGGAGATTTCTCTCCGTTACATCTACGGCATCGGGCCCACCGTGGCCCGCAGCGTGTGCGTGGCGTCCAACGTGGACCCCGACACGCGGGTGCGCAACCTGACCGATGAAGAGGTCAACCGCATCCGGGCCTTCATCGAGCAGAACATCAAGGTCGAAGGTGACCTGCGCCGAGAGGTCGCCCAGGACATCAAGCGGAAGATGGAGATCGGCTGCTACCAGGGTCTGCGACATCGTCGTGGCCTGCCGGTGCGGGGTCAGAGAACCCACACCAACGCCCGTACCCGCAAGGGCCCCAAGAAGACCGTCGCCGGCAAGAAGAAGGTTCGGCGATAACGAAACCCGTTGCCGCGCCGGGCTCACCGGCGGGCGATCAGAGCGAGGAGCACTTCATTCATGGCGAAGCCCAAGCCGGGCGGCCGGCGTCCCCGGAAACGGGAGCGCAAGAACGTCAACTACGGCGTGGCCCACATCAAGTCGAGCTTCAACAACACCATCGTCTCCATTACCGACCAGGACGGCAATGTGCTGTCGTGGGCATCGGCGGGCAACGTGGGGTTCAAGGGTTCGCGCAAATCCACCCCCTTCGCGGCCCAGATGGCGGCGGAGCAGGCGGCTCGAAAGGCCATGGACCACGGCGTACGACGGGTTGACGTGTTGGTGAAGGGACCAGGTTCGGGTCGTGAGACGGCCATCCGTTCCATCCAGCAGGCCGGCATCGAGGTGACCGGCATCAAGGACGTGACCCCGGTACCGCACAACGGTTGCCGACCGCCCAAGCGCCGGAGGGTGTGACATGTCCCGTTACATCGGCCCCAAGGCCCGGGTCTCGCGTCGTCTCGGCACCAACATCTGGGGGACCCGCGGCGAGAACATCGCTCTCGACCGTCGTCCCTATCCGCCCGGCGAGCACGGCCGGACCCGCCGTCGGGGCAACGCGTCGGAATACCTGTTGCAGCTGCAGGAGAAGCAGAAGGCTCGCTTCACCTACGGATTAACCGAGCGGCAGTTCCGCAACCTCTACGAAGAGGCCTCCCGCAAGAGCGGCGTCACCGGCGAGATCATGTTGCGGTACCTCGAGCTGCGGCTGGACAACATCGTCTACCGGGCCGGTTGGGCCGCCACTCGCCCCCAGGCCCGCCAGTTCACCAACCACGGACACATCGACGTCAACGGTCGTCGGGTCACCATCCCCAGCTACCGGGTGCGCAAGGGTGACGTCATCGAGCTGCGCCCCAAGACCCGTGAGTTCATCGTGGTTCGCCACAACGTCGACGTACTCGACCGCAGCGCCCCCGCTTGGTTGGAGACAACTGACGGCGGCCAAAAGGTCACCGTGCGGGAACTGCCGCTTCGCGAGCAGATCGACGTTCCGGTGCGTGAACAGCTCATCGTGGAGCTCTACAGCAAGTAGTCCCGGTGGCGGCCAGCGCGCCGCCCGAATTCGGCCCCCCAGCACCCCATCGGGCACCCCAGCCAGCAAGGAAGTCTGCATGCTCGTCATCCAGCGGCCCACCGTCGAACCGCTCGCCGAGGAAGATCAATACCGCCAGAAGTTCGCCATCGGGCCCCTCGAGCCGGGTTTCGGTTACACCCTCGGAGCGGCCCTACGTCGCACGTTGTTGTCCTCGATCCCCGGGGCGGCCGTCACCCAGGTCCGCTTCGATGAGGCCCTGCACGAGTTCGACACCATCGGCGGCGTGGCCGAGGACGTCACCGACCTGATCTTGAACCTCAAGGATCTGGTGATGGAATCCCATGTGGATGACCCCATCACCATCCGGGTCGATGTGCGCGGGCCCGGTCAGGTCACCGCCGGTGACATCGAGACCCCTTCGGACATCGTGATTCTCAACCGAGAGCTCCATCTGGCCACGTTGTCGGCCAAGGGGCGGTTGGCGTTCGAGATGACCATCGAGCGCGGCCGGGGTTATCTCTCGGCGGATCGCACCAACACCTCCTCCACCATCGGGGTCATCCCGGTGGACGCCATCTTCAGCCCCGTCCGACGGGTGGCCGTGGAGGTCGAACCGACCCGGGTCGAGCAGTCCACCGAGTACGACCGGCTCATCCTTGACGTTGAGACCGACGGCTCCATCAGCCCCCGCGACGCATTGGCCTCAGCCGGCGCGACCCTTACCTCGTTGGTGCAGTTGGTGGCTGACATGAGCGAAGGCGCCATGGGCCTGGGTCTCACCGAGGATGTCGAGGTCGGCACCCGCAAGGACCTGGATGTGCCCATCGAGGAGCTGGACCTCTCCGAACGGCCGCGCAACTGCCTCAAGCGGGCCCAGATCAACACCATCGGTGAGCTCATCGAAAAGACCGAGGATGATCTGTTGGCCATCACCAACTTCGGTCAGAAGTCCCTCGACGAAGTCATCGCCAAGCTTGACGAGCGGGGACTCACCCTGCGCATCAAGGACTAGCAAGCACGACGACGCCGAGACGCGCCCACCTAGCAGGCGCGTCCGGCGAGCCCTCCAAGAGCCCGCACCAGGGCCCAGCCCCCAACAGGGAACAGAACGGATCGAACATGCGAGGAACCCCCCGCAAGGCCCGCCGCTTCGGTGGCAGCGCCTCACACGAGAAGGCCATGCTGGGCAACCTGGTGGCGTCACTGATCGCGGCTGAAGCCATTGTCACCACCGAGGCCCGGGCCAAGGCCTTGCGGCCGGTGGCGGAGAAGGTCATCACCAAGGCCCGCAAGGGTGGCCTGCACAACCAGCGTCAGGTGGTGTCCTTCATTCGGGACAAGGAGATGGCGGCCAAGCTGTTCGCTGAGATCGGCCCCCGTTACTCACAACGTCCCGGTGGTTACACCCGCATCCTCAAACTCGGGCCCCGACCGGGCGATAACGCGCCCATGGCCCGCATCGAGCTGGTGTGAGCCCTGCGGCCGCCGTCCGCTGCGGTGGTCGGGAACCCAACGTGACCCGGTGACGTTGTTCGATCCCTCCGGTTACGACCGAGCGGCCCCCAGCGGGCCGCTCGTGCGCGTCCGGCTCACCGTGGCCTACGACGGCACCGACTTTCACGGTTTCGCCGATCAGCCCGGCCTGGTGACCGTCGCCGGGCGACTCAGCGCCGCGCTGGAGCGGGTGTTGGGCCACTGGGTGGACATCACCGGTGCCGGCCGCACCGATCGAGGCGTGCACGCCTGGGGGCAGGTGATCACCTTTGACGCCAACGCCGCGGCTCTGGAGCGGATCGGCGTCGCGGGCGTCCTCCGTCGGGTGAACAAGCTGTGCGGGCCCGAGATAGCGCTGCGCGACCTGCAGCTCACCGACAGCCGCTTCGACGCCCGCTTCTCCGCCCGTAGCCGGCGCTACCGCTATCGGCTGCTGAACACGGAAACACCCGATCCGCTGTGGCGTCGCTACGCCTGGTGGATCCCCGAACCGCTGTCGGTGCGGGCCATGCAGGCCGCAGCCGACGCCCTGCTGGGCGAACACGATTTCAGCTCGTTCTGTCGGCGGCCCAGGTCCCGTGAGCGCGCCGAGGTTTCCCTGGTCCGGCGGGTGCTGGATGCCACCTGGCTGGGACCGCAGCCGGCGGGGCACCATGCCACATCGGTACACACGTCAACATCGGTACAGACGCCGCCAGGTCTGTTGTGCTTCGAGATCGAATCCTCGGCGTTCTGCCATCAGATGGTGCGGGCCATCGTGGGGACACTGGTGGCCATGGGATTGGGGCGTCGGACACCCGGCGAGATGCTCTCGATCATCCGCGCCGCTGACCGAGCCGCCGCGGCGCAGATCGCCCCGCCCCATGGGCTCTGCCTCTGGCAGGTCACCTACGACCCGCCCGCCGAGCCTGTCGATTTGAGCCACGTTTGCTGAGTGACCGCAACCCGCCTATATTGGACCACCGCCTTGTGGGGCTTCGCGCGCCAACGTCAGGGAAGGACTTTGATGCCCACCTACAGCCCGAAAGCCAGTGAGATCGTTCGCAACTGGTATGTGATCGACGCCGAAGGGCTCGTGCTTGGTCGCATGGCCACCGAGGCGGCGCACATCCTGCGTGGCAAGCACAAGCCAACGTTCGCGCCCCACCTCGATACCGGTGATCACGTCATCGTGATCAACGCCGACAAGGTGGTGCTGACCGCCAACAAAGCGGATCGCAAGGACGTCTACCACCACTCCGGTTTCCCCGGCGGCCTCAAGACCGCCACCTACGCCGATCAGCTGCGCAGCAAGCCGGCCGAAGCGGTACGGCGTTCCATCAAGGGCATGTTGCCCAAGAACCGCCTGGGTCGGGCTATGGGCGACAAGCTCAAGGTCTACGCCGGTCCCGATCACCCACACGGTGCCCAGCAGCCCAAGCCGTTGCTGATCGCCCACGCCCAGGCCCGCTGACCGACCGAGATTCGAGAGAGATCCTGATGCCCAAGCCCCTGGTCCAGTCGACCGGTCGACGCAAAGAAGCCGTGGCCCGGGTGCGCTTGCGTACCGGCACCGGCACCATCACCATCAACGGCCGCCCGGTGGAGAACTACTTCCCCTCCGAGACCCACCGCATGATCCTGAGCGAGCCGTTGCGGCTCACCAGCATGAACGAGGTGTACGACGTCGATTGCACGCTTGATGGTGGCGGAATCAGCGGTCAGGCCGGCGCAGTCCGCCTCGGTATCGCCCGGGGATTGATCGCCCTCGATCCGGAGCTGCGTCCCGCCCTCAAGAAGGCCGGCATGCTCACCCGCGACGACCGCAAGAAGGAATCCAAGAAGTACGGGCTCAAGAAGGCCCGCAAGGCGCCCCAGTACTCCAAGCGCTGAGGACGGCGGGCCCTGTGCCGCAAGGCTGTCGGCGGTGACCCTGCGCTTCGGCACCGACGGGGTGCGGGGTCCGGCCAATACCGAGCTCAGTGCCGAGTATGCGCTGGCGTTCGGCCGGGCCATGGCCCGCGTGCTCGGTCCCGAGCGGGTGGTCCTGGGTCGGGACACTCGGGAGTCGGGGCCCATGCTGCAGGCTGCGCTGAGCGCCGGCCTGTGCGCCGAGGGGGTGCCCGTCACCGTATTGGGGGTGTGCCCCACCCCGGCGGTGGCCCACGCCAGCGCGGCCGGCAACCAGCCGGGCGTGATGATCTCGGCGTCGCACAATCCCTACCACGACAACGGACTGAAGGTGTTCGCCGCCGGCGGTGTGAAGCTGTCCGAGGCCCAGGAGCAGAGCTTCGCGGAGGCGCTGGAACCGCTGGTCAGCGACGATGACGGGAGCGGGGCATCGGGCCGGTGTGGAACCGTCGACGAGGACCCAGACGCTCTCGAACGCTACGTCGCACACCTGCTGGGATCCATCGAAGGCCGCCGGCTGGACGGGGCGGAGCTGGTGATCGATTGTGCCAACGGGTCGGCGTGGCAACTCGCCCCCCGGGTGCTGCGTTCGCTCGGGGCCCGAGTGCAGGTGCTGGGCGACAGGCCGGACGGGCGAAACATCAACGCCAATTGCGGTTCGACGCACCTGGAGCCCCTGATCAAGGCGGTACTCGGGCGGGGGGCGCCGTTGGGTCTGGCCTTCGACGGTGATGCTGACCGGGTGCTGGCGGTGGACCATCGAGGTCGGATCATCGATGGTGATCAGCTCATCGCCATGTGTGCGCTGGACCGCCACCGACGCGGTCGGTTGCGCGGTCATGCGGTGGCGGTGACGGTGATGACCAACCTCGGCTTTCACCAGGGGATGGCTCGTCACGGGATCGGGGTCCGAGAGACCGTGGTAGGGGACCGCTCGGTGCTCGAGGCGATGGAGAACGGTGGCCTGGTGCTTGGTGGGGAGCAGTCCGGCCACATCATCTTCGGAGATCTCGCTACCACCGGAGACGGGCTGCTGAGCGCGCTCCAGGTGCTGGACCTGTGTGACCGACGTGGCGCCTTGCTCGCCGAATTGGCTGATGAGGCCATGACCCGGCTGCCGCAGGTTCTGCGCAGCGTGTCCTTGGGTGCTGCTCCCCCCGGCGCTTCCGGTGCGCTGTCCGCAGCCATGCACGCCGCCATTGACGCGGTCAGTCGCCGGCTGGGCGACGGCGGACGGGTCCTGGTGCGCCCATCGGGCACCGAGCCGGTGCTGCGGATCATGGTCGAAGCGCCAACGCACGAGCAGGCCGAGGCGGCGGTGGCGGAGTTGGCGGTGGTGGCCACGGCCGGGAGGTCCGCACGGCCTTCTGGCGTGGAGACCGGCGTCGGGCTGGACTCCGGCGGCGATTAGCTTTTCGGCTCGGGCCGAGTTTCGGCCCCGCAGCGCGACCTTCGTAGCGGTCGGGAGCATTCGGACAGGGAGAGCGCCATGTGCGGGATCATCGCGGTGCTGCGACGGAGAAACGACAGTGCTGCGCCCTCCGGGGAGGTGTTGCTGGCCCCGTTGCAAGCAGCCGCCGCGACGCTGGCCGCGATGGGTGGGCCTCCGTCGCGGACCACGTTGCCCGGTGCGGTGGAACCGCTGAAACTGCTGGACGCGGCGGACACCTTGCGGGTGCTGGATCGGCTGTTGCGCACCGCGCCGGGTGTGGCGGCGCTCGTGGCGGAGCGGGCAGTGCGACAGCGCGTCGCTGACGACCTCGGATCGCTCCATGACCTGCTCAGCCGGTTGGAGGCCGCGCTTGAGGCCGAGAGCGCACGCGGCCAAGTTGACCCGGCACGGCTCGAACAGCAGTCAGCGGCCCTGATCGAGCTGAAGGACGTGCTATGGGCCTTGCGCCAGGATCGCCTGCGCACGGCTGAGGCTGTGGCCGCGCTCGGCGGGACGGCGTTGCGCGGCTCGCCAGGCGCCGGTCACCCGCTGGAGTCAGGTGGTGGTGGGACCCTGACCCCGCTCGCTGCTGGGTCAGGTGTGGGCCTCGATTTGGCCTGGCGTTCGGCGCTGAACGGCTACCTGGCCATCCAGGAGGCGCTTTCGGGCATCGACCGCTTGGAGGTGCGGGGTCGGGACTCGGCGGGGCTGCACGTCCTGGTGCGGGCTCACGGACTTGATCCCACTGACATCGTGTTCCGCGAGGCGCTGGCCGAGCGGGACCGTGATCCGCTGTTCGGCTCAGGTTCGGTGCGGGTGCTCGACCATGGTTGTTTGTCTTTCGTCTACAAGGCGTCCGCCGAGATCGGCGAGCTGGGCGACAACGTGGCAGGGATGCGCGCCGCCATCGAGGCTGACGCGCTGCTGCGCCGGGCGTTGGCGCAGCCTTGCAGCGAGGTCACGGTGTTGGGCCACACCCGCTGGGCCTCAGTGGGGATCATCTCCGCGCCCAACGCTCATCCGCTCAACTCCGAGGAGGTGGGCCTTGCGCCCGGGCCCTACGTGACGGGGGCCCTGAATGGGGATGTGGACAACTTCGCGGACCTCAAGGCCTCCCATGGGCTCACCATCCGCAGTGAGATCACCACCGATGCCAAAGTCATCCCGACCCTCATCAGCCGGGCCATCGACGGGGGACTGGATCCCCTCGAGGCCTTCCGTCGATCGGTCAACGAGATGGAGGGCTCCGTCGCCATCGGTGCGCAACTGGGCCCTGAGGCGGACCGGATGCTGTTTGCCCTGCGGGGTTCCGGTCAGGCGTTGTACGTGGGGTTGGCGGAAGATGTCTACCTGGTGGCCAGCGAACCGTACGGGCTGGTCGAGGTGGCCGATCACTACCTCCGCCTCGACGGCGAGACCCCTGCCGATCCCGCCGATGCGGTCGGTACCCGGGGCCAGATCGTGTCCCTACGGGCCGGGGACGGTGGCGAGCTGGCCGGGATGGCGCGCCTGGCCTATGACGGCACGCCGCTCCCGGTGGCGTCCACTGAGCTGGTGACCCCGCAGATCACCACCCGGGACATCGACCGCGGCGACCATCCCCACTTCCTGCTCAAAGAGATCGCAGAGTCACCGGCGTCGTTCCGCAAGACCCTGCGGGGCCGGCTGGTGGCGCGCGACGGTGTCTGGGAGGTGCATCTGGGCCGGGACAGCCTGCCCGATTCGGTGCGTACCAAGCTGGCGGAGGGGACGTTTCGACGGGTGCTGGTCATCGGCCAGGGCACCGCCGCGGTGGCGGGGCAGGCGCTGGCCCTGGCTCTGGAACGATTCGTGCCCCGGGGGTCGCTGGAGGTGAGCGCGCTCCCGGCCACCGAGCTGTCGGGATTCGGGCTGGAGGCGGACCTGTCTGACACCTTGACCGTGGCCATCAGCCAGTCCGGCACCACCACGGACACCAACCGCACGGTGGATCTGATCCGCTCCCGGGGCGGATCGGTGATCGCCATCGTGAACCGCCGCCAGTCTGATCTCACCGACAAGGCCGACGGGGTGCTGTACACCTCTGATGGTCGGGACGTGGAGATGTCCGTGGCTTCGACCAAGGCGTTCTACGCCCAGATCGCTGCCGGGTTCCTGTTGGCCGCGGCCATCGCCGATCAGCTGCCCGGGTCCCCGGTGCAGCGCGAGTTGCGCCAGGACGTGCTGGGCGCGCTGCAGCAGTTGCCCGAGGCCATGGCCGCCACCCTCGCTCTGCGCCCACAGATCGGTGACGCCGCCCGGACCCTGGCGTTGGGCAAGCGCTACTGGGCCATCGTCGGCAACGGACCCAATCACATCGCCGCCCAAGAGGTGCGGATCAAGCTCTCGGAGCTGTGTTACAAGTCCATCGCCTGTGACGTCACCGAGGACAAGAAGCACATCGATCTTTCCTCGGAGCCGTTGATCCTGGTCTGCGCGGCCGGTCTGGCCGGGTCCACCGCCACCGACGTGGCCAAAGAGGTGGGCATCTACCGGGCCCATCGGGCCGCTCCCATCGTGATCGGGTCCGAGGATGCTGCCCGGTATCCGGCGGCGTTGGCTTACATCCGGGTCCCGGAAACCCATCCCTTGTTGGGCTTCGTGTGCTCCGCCATGGTCGGTCACCTTTTCGGGTACGAGGCGGCGTTGGCCATCGACGCCTCGGCGCTGCCGTTGCGCGAGGCCCGCGCGGTCATCGAACGGGCGGTGTCCGCTGGCGCTTCCAGTGATCGCGTGCGGGAGTTGGCGCCGGAGTTCGAGCCCCTGGCGGCACGGTTCTTCAACGGCTTGCGACAGGGGGGTTACGACGGCCACCTCGAGGCGTCCACCGCCAGCCGGTTGGCGTCGTTGTTCCGTTACGCCACAAACACCATACCCTTAGGTACGTACCAATCGGAATGGGGAAAGGTCGGCACGCCGGCGGTCGTCATTGAGGATCTGACGAGGGCCCTGACCGCCGCCATCGACGAGCTGACCCGACCCATCGATGCTATAAAGCATCAGGCCAAGACCGTCACCGTGGGCATCTCCCGCTCTGACGAGTCCCTGCTCGAGGCATCCCTGGTGCGGGCCGTGATCGCCGCGGGGGCCGGACGGGACCGGCTCAGCTACGACACGTTGCGGACCCTAGCGGCGCTCAGTCCCACCGTTGGCGAGGTCACCGGCTACACCCGCTACCGCTTGGACGGTTCGCCCGATCGGTCCGACGCCACCATCAGCGTGACGGACCGCGGTGGGATCGCGCTCGACCTGCCCTTGCGCACCGAACGCAATCCACGGCTGCGGGGAACCAAGCACCGGGTGGCCGCTGAGCAGCAGGTGTTGGTGGCCCGGGGTCGCTCCGACGGACGGCTCATCGTCATTGTGCCCGAGGTCAAAAGCGGGGACACGAGCGGCATCACCCTGCTGCACGTGCGCTTCCATGAGCACCTGGGCCTGCCGGCGTTGCGCAGTGCCCTCACCGGCTACCGCCAGCGTTATCGTCAGCTGGAGGACGCGGTGACGGAGACCGAGCCGACGTTCCGTGACGATCTCCTGGAGTCGATGACGGTGACGGACCTGTTGACCGAACCGGTGAACACCCTGGCGGACCGCTGGCGAGTGTGAGATCACGTCGGGTGGCGACGGCCGCGGGGTTCGGGCCGCCATGATTGGGCTGGGGGTGGACAGCGTGGACGTGGCCCGGTTCCGTTCGGTGCTGGCTCGCACGCCGCGGCTAGCGATACGGGTCTTCACCGCGGCCGAACGTGACTACGCGGCGTTGCAGCGAGACCCGACACAGCGGCTCGCCGCCCGTTTCGCCGCCAAGGAAGCCACCATGAAGGCGTTGGGGGTTGGGTTGGGCCAGGTCCGGCTGGTTGACATCGAGGTGTCCCGACAACCCTCCGGAGCGCCGGGTTTGGTGCTGCACGGCGGCGCCGCGGCGCTGGCGGACACCTTGGGGGTGACCCGGTGGTGGCTGTCCATGACCCACACCGACCTGGTGGCCAGCGCGGTGGTGGTGGCCGAATGAACCGTGCCGGCGAGCGGCGTCGTCTGCGGGGCACTGGCGCCACCCTCAATCGCGGGGAGGACCACCCGTGATCGCGGTGGTCACCCCGGCGGAGATGGCCGCGATTGACGCCGACGCACCCGAATCGGTGGCAGCTCTCATCGAGCGGGCCGGGACCGCCACCGCCGGGGAGGCTCTGCGGCTGCTAGGAGGCGCCTACGGCCGGCGGGTGTTGGTGATCGCCGGCAAGGGCAACAACGGCAACGACGGTCGGGTGGCGGCGAGGCTGTTGGCGAAGCGCGGGGTCCGGGTAGGGATCATCGGCCCGACTGATCGACCCCCCTCCGGGCCAGGCGTCGATCTGGTCATCGACGCCGCCTTCGGAACCGGTTTCCGGGGCGGTTGGGCCCCACCTGACGTCGGGAACGTGCCGGTGCTGGCGGTGGACCTGCCGAGCGGCGTTCACGGGCTCACCGGCGAACTGGGAGGGGGGCCCGACGCGGACCCCGATCGAGGACCGCGGGTGCTGGCGGCGTCGGCCACGGTCACCTTCGCCGGGCTCAAGCCGGGCCTGCTGCTCGGGGCCGGGCGAGGGGTTTCGGGCGATATCACCCTGGCCGACATCGGCCTGGACTGCCGCCGGGCCCGGGTGGGGCTGGTCACCTTGGGAGATCTGGTCGACTGGTTGCCCCCCCGGCCCGTTGACAGCCACAAGTGGAAGGCCGCCTGCTGGGTGGTCGCTGGCTCCTCGACCATGCCCGGCGCGTCGCACCTCTGCGTGGCGGCGGCGCAGCGGGCCGGAGCGGGGTATGTGCGCCTGAGCTCACCCGGGTTGGCGGCGTCTCCGGGGGCGCCGACGGAGGCTGTCTACCATCCGCTGGGGGCTACGGGCTGGGCGGCAACGGTGGCTGCGGAAGCGGGTCGTTTCCGGGCCCTGGTGGTTGGTCCCGGGCTGGGCCGCTCCGAGCACGGCGAAGTCGAGATCTGCCGCCTGGTGGCCACGTGGGACGGGCCGGTGGTGGTGGACGGTGACGGGCTGTCGGCGTTGGGAGAGCGGGCCGCCTCCGTGGTGGGGTCTCGTCGGGTGATGGCGGTGCTCACTCCTCACGACGGGGAGTTCGAACGAATCGCCGGTCACCGGCCCGGTCCGGACCGCATCGAGGAGGTCCGACGTCTGGCCGCCGCCACCGGGGCGGTGGTGCTGCTCAAGGGCCCCACCACGGTGGTGGCGGACCCCGGCGGCCGGGTGGGGTTGTCCGTGGCCGGCGATGCCCGCCTGGCCACCGCGGGCAGCGGCGACGTGCTGGCCGGCATCATCGGGGCGTTATTGGCCCAAGGGGTGGCGCCGTGGTCGGCGGCGTTGGCGGGGGCCGACCTGCACGGGCGGGCGGCAGCCCACGGACCTGCCCGGGGCTTGGTGGCCAGTGACCTGCTGAGGGGTCTTGTCCGGGTGCTCAACGATGATCTGCCCGTCGGAGTGGTTGGGACCCAGCTGGCGCCGGTCGGCCACCGTGCCACCCCTCTGACCAGCGGCCTCTCCTTGCGGTGGCGTCCCTTTCGGGGCCCGCTGGGCAGCGCGGCCGGCGCCGCTCGTTGGGAGCCGGCACCGTGAGTCGCTCGGTGGCCGAGATCGATCTTGCCGCCATCGCCCACAACGTCAGCGTGCTTCGCCAGCGGGTGGGACCAGACCGGCCACTGTGCGCGGTGGTGAAGGCCGATGGTTACGGGCACGGAGCGCTCACGGTGGCTATCGCCGCGCTCGGGGCCGGGGCCACCTGGTTGGCGGTGGCCCAACCCGAGGAGGGCGCGGTGTTGCGCGCCGGGGGCCTCGACGGCCCGATCCTGCTGCTGTCCGAGCCACTCGACGGCACCGAGTGCGCCCTGGTGGCGGCCAACGATCTGCGGCCCACGGTGTACAGCGCCGAGATGATCGACGCTCTGGCCGCCCTTGGCACCCCGCTCCGGGTCCATCTCAAGGTGGACACCGGGATGGGCCGCGTGGGCGCCGCACCATCGGAGGTGGCGGGCCTGGTTCGCCGCATCGAAGGGCATCGAACACTCCGGCTGGAAGGGCTGTGGACCCACCTGGCCGTGGCCGACGAACCCGCTGATCCCTTTACCGGCGAGCAGCTTGACCGCTTCGCCGCCGTGCGTGCCGATCTGTCACGGGCCGGGACCCGGGTGCCGTTGCTGCATGCCACCAACTCCGCCGCTTGCCTCACCAGGCCCGACAGCTGGTTCGACCTGGTCCGGGCCGGCATCGCCATGTACGGCGTGGCACCGTCCGCGCCCATCGCGGAGGCCGAACCGGTGAGCCGTGGACTGCGAGCAGCGCTGCGATGGCGCTCCACGGTCTCACTGGTGAAGCGGGTGCCGGCGGGGGCGGGGGTCTCCTACGGGCAACGTCACCGCTTGACCCGGGACACGCTGGTGGCCACGGTGCCGGTGGGTTACGCCGACGGCTTGTCCCGGCGTTGGGGAGACGCCGGTGGGGTGGTGCTCATCAGCGGTGTGCGCTGCCCGATCCTGCCGCCCGTCACCATGGACCAGGTGCTGGTGGATGCCGGTCCGGCCGGGTCGGTGTCCCGCGGCGCGGAGGTGGTGCTGTTGGGAAGTCAGGGCGGGGAACGAATCGACGCCGCCGAGGTGGCGGAGGCCTGCGACACCATCCCCTACGAGGTATTGACCGCCATCGGCCCCCGCGTGGCTCGCCAGCCGGTTCGCTGACGCTGCCGGTCCAGGTCGGCCTTCACTCCCTCAGAGCAGCGGGGCTCGGACGCCCAAGCGTTCGTCGGGCAGGATGACCTGACGGGCCCGGTTGGCGGCCACGTTCACCACGATCGGGGCCCGCAGGTTGGCCGTGAAGGCGTTGGAATCACGATCCACGCTGACGAGGCAGCAGATGAATGCATCCCCGGCGTCATCAAGCTCGATGGCGGCCTGATCGTCGTCGTTCAACACCAGCTCGTAGTCGGAGAAGAACGACCACGGGACCACCGTCAAGAAGGCCAGCTCGCCGTCGTCGATGGACTGCAACCAGTAATAGTCGGGGTTGTCGTCCACCTCGATGAGCACGGCCCGCATGAACTGCGGGAAGCCGGGGATGCCCCCCACGAAGTCCACCAGCCGGTGGTCATCGAGGTGGAGCACGCCGAAGCGGCTGGTGTGCAACTCCATGGATCGCGTCATTCCTGTGGTCGGGCCTTGGTCGGCGGAGCGGTGTGCAGGCGAGATTCGGGTCGGGCCGGGCCAGCGCGACGGCAGGGACTGCTACCCCGCACGATAGGTCCAGTGCCACGGCTCACCGGGGACGTCCTCGAAGAACCCGAATCGCCAGGCGTTGTCCGTCATCCATGCCTGTCCCCGCTCGTCGAGCTCAAGGTCGAGTGCGAGTCCCCATCCATGGTTGCTGGTGCCGGGCGCGGCGGCCCACCCGCCCTGGCCGTAGAGGCCGACCCTATCCGCCACCGCCACCTGGCTGGGGTAGTCCCGGTAGGAGTCGCTGACCCCGATCGTGATGCCCTCTTGTCGGGCCAGGGCACTCAGGCGCCGGAAACCATCCGCAGCCGGCTTGGCCAGGCGATGGTCACCCTGGCCGATGGATGCCAGAAGATGATCGGGGAGCTGCCCATTGCCCGCCGCCCTCGCCGTCTCAGACACCGTCACCGGGGGGAGACCGTCCGGCTTGGTGGCGTAGACCGGGATGGCCAGCAGGGCGTCCGTCAGCCCGGTGGACCCGACGCCCGAGGTCCACGCCATGGTGGCCGTGCCCGACGATGCCTCGCTGGACAGATCGCTCTGTGAACCGCTGCCCCGGCTGTCGATAGCCCGTTGCAGGGCCATGGCGAACTCGTTGTTGGCAGGGCTCCCGGGGATGGTGGAGCTGGCCGCAGGATCGACGCCGATCATCGATGAGGATCCCGCCGCCATGCCGATGCGTCGTTGGATGTCACCGAGGCGCTGTTGCAGCTCGGCCAGGCCGACACCGCGGGTCCCGACTGGGCGCACTCCGGGGATGCTCACCCGGTTGGGATCGGCGGCCGCGATGAGGTCCTGAAGCCGCAACTGCCCCGGCCAATGGGTTGTTCGGACTAATCCCCTTGAGGCGGTACGTCATTTCACTGTGCCCGCTCGGGAAATCTCACCGCGCTGAGTCAGCATGTCAGTACTCGGAGTATCCTAGGGTGCGATGCTGGTGCTCACGAGACGCACGAATCAGTCCATTGTGATCGGTCCTGATGTGACCATCACCGTGGTCGAAATCCGTGGTGAGCAGGTCCGTCTCGGGATCAGCGCCCCCCGGCACGTCACCGTGCATCGGGAAGAGGTGCTGGTGCAGATCCGTGAGCAGAACCGGCAGGCAGCGGAACTTTCCGGCGATGACGCCACGCAGCTGCCGCGCCGTGCCCCTCAGGGCGCCCGCACCAACCAGCACTGAGCACATCCCGCAGCGGGCCTGGCCCCGTCTCCGTATAGACCGATTTCCCCATCTTGGCGGTTCATCGGCTCCCCGCGGTCGGTCGACACTCCACCGGGACCTTTCGCCCAGGCGATCGGTTTCCCAGACCGCCCGCCACCCGGCGGACGTGCGACCAGGCCCGGAGTCAGACCACTTCATGGACGAGCTCATCGCCCTCCTCACCGATCAGCGCCAACTGCTCGACGATCTGTTGTATCGACTGGTCGCAGCCCGTGGCGTGCTCGCCGCGGGAGAGATCCGTTACGTGGCCCGGGCCTCGAGCGAGATCGAGACCGTGGTGACGGAGATCTACGCCGCTGAGACCCGGCGGGCCGCGGGGATCGCGCATTTCGCCGAACGGTTGGGCTGCCCCCCCCAGCAGATCACGCTGCGGTCCCTGGCCAACGCTGCCCCCGAGCCCTATCGCACGCTGCTCGAGCACCTGCACACCGAGTTCCTGCGGCTCACTGACGAGATCGAGCGAAACATCGCCATGAACAAGTCTCTCGCGGCCAAGGGTGCCGCCGAGCTGTCCCGCATGCTCACCGCGCTCGGTGCGCCCACACCCACCGATCGTCCGCTCACCTACGGACCGGCGGGTGTGCGGCGGGGCCAGGACGGCAGCAACGTCAGCACCATCGGCACCGGAGGCCAGCGAGCTCTGGGCGAGCTTCGGCCTGGCCAACCGGTCTACGACAATCGGGGAGGAAAGCGATCATGAGCTGGACTTCTTTGCACATCGGGATCTCCGGGGTCAACACCGCTCGACGGGCCATGGAAGTGGTTTCGGAGAACATTGCCAACGTCAACACCGAGGGCTACTCCCGCCGACGGGTCGAACAGGCGGTGGTGGGCAGGTTGGCACCCATGGCCACGGAAGCGCCCCGGGAGATCGAGGCCGGCGTCAAGGTGGCCGGGGTGAACCGCATGCGGGACTCCATCCTCGACAGCTCCTACCGCTCCCAGGCGGCGGGGGTTTCCGGCGCCGAACTCCGCGCCGAGGTGGCCGCCAGGGCCGAGGAGGTCATGGGGCCGCTCGATTCGGGGCTGCAGGATGCGATGGGTGACTTCTGGGCGGCATGGGAACGTCTGTCGGCGGGACCCCAGGACCTCGCCGCCCGCCAGGAAGTCCTCTCCGCCGGGCGTCGGGTTGCGACCTCGCTTCGGGCCGCCTCCCAGCAGGTCTTCGCACTGCAGGACCAGGTCGACGCCCGCAGTGGGAACGTGGTCCGCCAACTGAACGGCCATGCCACCCAATTGGCCGAGCTCAACAGACAGATCGGCGACGCGGTGTTCCGGGGGTCGGCCCCCAACGACCTGCTCGACGAGCGCGACATGCTGCTCGACAAGATCTCCCGGCTGTCCACCATCACTGCGGTGGAGAGCGAGCACGGCGTGGTCAACGTCTACATCGGCTCCTTCCCGTTGGTGGATGGGATCCAGGCCCAGGAGATGGTTCAGCCCCCCAGCGGCGGCCCGGTGTGGGGCATCAACGGGTTCCCGGTGGACCTCTCTGGCGAGCTGGCAGCGGGCTATGAGGCGCAGACCGTGACCCTGCCCACCGTCCAGGCGGCGCTGGACGAGATCGCCCATGTGCTGCGCGAGGTGGTCAACCAGCAGCATCAGGCCGGCGTTGACCTGCAGGGCAATGCCGGGCAGGCATTTTTCGTGGGCGGTGGCGCGGCGGACATCGAGGTGGCCGCCCTCAGCGCTGAACACATCGCCGCCGGCGCCACCGCGGCTTCCGCTGACAATGCCAACGCCCTGATCGTGGCCCGCCTGGGTAAGCAGAACCTGGGCGTGCTCGGCAACGTCGACACGCTGCTGGCCACCCTCAACGGCAAGCTGGGGGAGAACGCCGCCGCCAGCGAGCAGATGGCCCGGGTGTTGTCAACCAGCCTGGCCAGCCTGGACGATCAGCGTCAGAGTCAGATGGGCGTCAACCTCGACGAGGAACTGTCGGACCTGGTGCGCTACCAACGGGCCTACGAGGCCTCCGCCCGGGTCATGCAGATCGCCGATGAGATGTTGGATCGTCTCATCAACCACACCGGCGTCTGACCCGGGCTTCCACGCCCTCCGTCGCCGCTGTCCCTTACCCCACTCCAACCGCTCGAGGACCGCCCGTCATGACCCGCATCCCCACCCGCAGCGCGCACGAGACCATGCAACAGGCCATGGAGACGAACTTCGCCAAGCTCACCGAGGCCCAGCGCAAGCTGTCGACCGGCCGACGTTTGACCAAAGTCTCCGACGGTCCCACTGACGCCATCAACGCCATTCGCATGCGCAACGAGGAGAAGATCACCCGGGCGCAGGTCACCGCGGCCAACGACGGGCTGGCCATGTTGTCGGCGCAGGACTCGGCGCTGCAGTCCATGTCCACGATCCTCATCCGGGTGCGGGAGCTGGTGGTCGCCGGGTCCTCCGAGATCGAGAGCGCCAACGGCCAACAGGCCATCGCCTCAGAGCTCATCGGACTGCGGGACCAGCTGGTCTCGATGGCCAACACCTCCTACGACGGTCGGGCGGTGTTCGGCGGGTTCTCCGCTGCCGCGGTCCAGATCGTGGGCGGCGCCGTGAGCTGGGTGGGCGACGCCAACGACATCGACCGTCGGGTCAGCCCTGAGCTCACCGTGACGGTGAACACCGACGGCCAGAAGGTCCTGGGCTTTGGTGCCGGCACCCCGGCCGGGGCCGACAACCTGTTCGCGGTGATCAACCGGACCATCGTGGCCATTCAGAACGGCAACGCCAGCGGAGCCCGGGCCGAGCTGGACAACCTCAACTCCCGCCAGGCCGATCTCACCAACGCCATGGGCTCCGTCGGAGGGCGGGTGAACCAGATCGAGTTGGCCGCTAGCCAGGCCGAGGACACCATCATCGCCCTGCGCTCCAGCCGCTCCATCCTCGAAGACGTCGACCTCGGTGCCGCCACCGTGGATCTCAAGGACGCCGAGGCCGCATACCAGGCCACCCTGGCCGTCGTGGCCCGGATGCAGTCCATCACCCTGCTCGACTTCCTGCGCTAGCTAGGTCGACCGTCCGAACCGCGCCACCGCGCTGGCAGGGGGTGCCAGACTGCGGCCATGACCAGTGTTCCCATCGACCTTCAGCGCCGCGGCGACGTGTTCGTCCTGACCATGACGGCGGGGGAGAACCGTTGGAACACCGCGTTCGTACGGGCCTTCGACGCTGCCCTCGACGACGTCGCCGCATCGTCAGGCCCCGCGGCGCTGGTCACGGCGTCCGCTGACGGCAAGTTCTTCTCCAATGGCCTGGACCTGGGGTGGATCACCTCGAAGGGGGACCATCCCGGCGGTGATCGCGCGGTGTTCGCCCGGGAGGCTATGACCCTCTTCGGCCGGTTGATGACGTTTCCCGTTCCGACGGTATGCGCCATTGGTGGGCATGGCTTTGGCGCCGGGCTGATGATCGCGCTGTGCCACGACCTTCGGATCATGCGCCGGGACCGTGGGTTCCTGTGCGCCAACGAGGTGGAGTTGGGCTTTGCCATACCCGACCCTGAGCTGGCACTGTTCCGCCACAAGATCCCCATGCCGGCCTTCCATCAAACGGTGATGCTGGCCCGCCGCTGGAGCGGTCCCGAGGCGCTGGCCAACGGCATCGTGACTGAGTTGGCCGAGGCCGACGAGGTGCAGGCCCGGGCCATGGAGACCGCCGCCGGCCTGGCGCACCTGGGCGCCAACCGGGAGATCTTCGGTTGGCAGAAGGAGCACATCTACGGCGAGAACGCCGCCATCGCCGGTCCCCACGGCGCCGCCTACATCCTGCGCAACTCCGAGCGTTATCCCAGCGGACCCGGCACGGTGCCGGGACCTGCCGGAACCGCGGGGTGAGCGGCTGAGCTGGGTGCCTCACCGTTGGATCGACCCGGTGGGGGCGATCAGGCGGCCTGGGTCAGCACGGTGCTGAGATCGTGGCGGCCATCGGCGTGGGCGATGTCACGCAGCTGCCGGGCCAGGGCCGGTCGGGCTCGGAGGGCGTCACGGGTGGCGTCGGGGTCGGCGTCCGTGGCGTGGGCCAGCACGGCCAAAGCCTGCTCGTTGAAACCAGCGCTGACCAGGCTGTCCATGATCATCACGCAGCGGCTGACAGTACTGGCGCCAGCGACGATCATCGATCCCGCGGCGGCGGGACTGTGGGCCAAGCTGGCGTCCAGCAGGGGGCCGAGATCCTCGTCCTGCAGCCTTCCGACCAGCTCTTGTAGCACCTCGACCAGGTCAGGGGCAGCCATATCGACCAGCTCCAGGTCCTCGATGGCGTCCGCCACGAGACCTGCTCGTGCGGCCGCGGTTCGCGACTCGTCTTTCGCAACAGAGCGGAACGGGCAGAGCTCGGCCAGGCCGTGGGCGCGCAGGCGGACAGACCAACGCGACGCTGAAGGCCCCAGCAGGTGCGGGGCCACCTGAGCCGCCGCGGCCAGCACCGTCGCCTCACCGGGGTGGGTGGCCCAGCGCGCCTCGCACAGACGATCGCGGTGCTCGGCGTCGAAGCTGCTCAGCGTCGCTACCAACGCCACCAGGTGCTCGGCACTCATCGCGCCCACCACCGCGACCTCCTCGGGACCGCCGGCGGGCGCGGTATCGAACAGCACCGCCCAGGCGTCCAACGCCAGCGGGTTGCATCCCAACGCGATGGCGGCCTGGGCGGCGGCGTCCTCGGACCGACCCAGGCCCCGGTAGACCAGGGCCAAACCCAGCGGGACGCTCTCCTCACGGAACCCGGTGAAGTGGTCGTCGTGGTCGCCGATGCCTTCGAAACAGGCCCTGGCCTCTTCCCACCGACGCTGGCGGATCGCTACCCAGCCCCGGAGGTACCGGGCTGGTTCGGCCCCGCCGGCCATCGTCTCCAGACGCGCCAGGTAGGGTCCGGTCAGCTCGCTGAGGTCGGGCTGGGCGGCCTCGTTCGGCGCGGTGGAAACGGTATCCGTGGTGGATGTGATGGATGTCACGTTCTCGGTGAGGGTGAGGATCACGAACTCCAACGCGCCGCGGGTGATCACCGGGTTCTGGCGCAGGTCCGCGGCCCGCTCGAACAGCGCCAGGGCCCGGCCATGGTCGCCAATGGATCGAAGGGACCGGCCGAGGTCGAAACAGTCCTTGTCGTTGTCAGGGAGGCTCTGGAGGCTCGCGCTGGCCACCTCCAGGTTCCGCTGGAACTTGCCCTTGGTGGCCACGATCTCCTCGAGGTAGCCCCGGTGCAGCAATCGGAGGCCGGGCAGGTGCCTGCTGCGGGTCTGACCCCGGCCGGTGCGCTTGGTGGGTTGTTCGTGCAGCGCCCCGACCCAGCGGCAGTGGCGACGGCGGAAGAGGCGGGCCATCGGCACTGCACTGGAGGAACGCACCGGCGCGAGGACCGAACCCTGCAGATCGAACAGGTCGATGATGAAGCTGTCGACCGGAGGGTCGGCGCCGAGCCGGCCCCGGAGCTGGCCGAGGACACCGTCGTCCAGCTCGAGTCGTTCGTCGGCGTCGATGGACAGGATCCACGTTCCCCGGGCGGCGTTCAAGGCCTGGTTGCGGGCCCAACAGAAGTCGTTGCGCCACTCGCCTTCGATCACGGTGGCGCCGAGCTGGCGGGCCAGGTCCACCGTGTGGTCGGTGGAGCCGGTGTCATAGACGATCACTTCGTCGGCCACGTTGGCGACCGACATGAGACAGGCCTCCAGATCCTCTTCCTCGTCCTTGACGATGAGGCACACCGAGATCAGCGGCGCGGGAGCCAAGCTGTGCACATAGGCCCCGGCGGCCACCACCATCGTCGCTGGGGGATCGCTCTGCAGGGCGCGCCGAACGGCGCGCGACCAGCCCTTCTGGCTGCCCGCTGGCCGAGTCCGAGCCGGCTTCTTCAGCAACGTCTCCGTCGGTCAGAGCGGTCAGAGGGCTGGTCAGAATGCCGGTCAGGACGTGTGGCGCAACGGCCACCACGCCGCCACCGAAGCGGGTGATCGGCCGGTGCAGGCCCCGTGCACGCTCCAGGCAGCGGCGCGCCTCGGCACGCACGTCAGCCCGTGGGGCGCCCGCGTCGAGGGGGTCCGGAGGGCACTGCGGGTAGGGGCCGCCATTGCTGGCGGGCACCGCCGCCGACGCGCCGCAGGCCACCAGGACCGTCACCAGCTCAGTGAGCGCCGCTGGGTTGGGGATGGCGACGGTGCCGTCCACCACCACCAGCACATCGGTGGGGCGCTCCTGGGCCAGTTCCGTGAACAGATCTGCTGTCCGCACCCGCCGCTGCACCCGGGTACCGAGCGTGATGGGACGCAACCGGATACTCGCACCGACCGGCCCGTCCGCCGCCGCGGGAATGCTCGGCGCGACGCCCGGATCCACCACCACCAGTCGATCACCGGGGCCCATGACCACGCGCAGCGTGGCCGCCAGCTCGCCCAGCGCCCGAGCCGAACCGACGGTGGCGTCGAGCACCAGGGTCACCGTCGCACGCGCCGTCACCCAAGGGTTATCGGCCCGGCGGGGGCACCGGTGAAGACCACGTCGGGGCCCGTCGGGCTCGGTCAGCTGGTGGCGGACCGGACCACGGCGATGATGCGGGCCACATCTTGTTCAGAAAGGTCGTTGGCCATGGGCAGTGACAGCGCGCCCGCCGCCAGCCGCTCCGTGACGTCCAGCGGGCCGCAGCGGGGCACTGTGGCGTAGGCCGGATGGGCGTGGAGCGGCACGTCGAAATAGGCTCGGGCCTCGACCCCGCCCGACAGAAGGTCGGCCAGCAGCTGGTCCCGGTGCAGCTCAGCGGGTACCTGGGCGGCCACGTGTTGCCAGGTGCCGCCTTCGCAACCCGGCTGAAAGCGGTAGCCCAACGGCTTGAGGCCCTCGACGATGACCTTGGCCGAGGCCCGCCGGGCGCTCAGCACCGCCTCGTACCCGTCCAGGACCGCCAGGCCCATGGCGGCGTGCAACTCGTCCATCTTGGCGTTCATCCCGCCGGGGAGGCTCACCCGTCGCTGCTGGTCGAAACCGAAGTTGATGACCTGGACCAACCGTGCCGCCAGCTCTTCGTCGGTGGTGGTGACGGCCCCGCCCTCGCCGACCGCGAACGGTTTGGTGGCGTGGAAGGAGAACACCTCGGCCCGGCCCCGCCCCCCGATCAGCCGACCGTTGCTGTCCTGGGCCCCGAACCCGGCGGCGGCGTCGATGAGCATCGGCACCCCATGGCGATCGCAGGCGGCCTGCCACGCGTCGGTGACCTCCGGCGGTGCCGCGCACCCGAAGCTGGCGGTTGCCAGTACCGCTGCCACCTGCTCCCGATGGGTGTCCAGCGCCTGCTCCATGGCTTGGGGCGCCAGTTGCCAACTCTGGGGGTCCACATCCACCAAGAGCGGGGTCAACCCCGACCAGATGATGGCCGAGGCAGCCGCGGCGAACGTGTAGGACGGGGTGATCACCAGCGCAGGGCCCAGCTGGTTCGGTCGCCGCCCGACCAGCTCAGTGCCGGCGTCGAGCGGAGCGCGTCGGGCGACCTGATCGAGCACGGCCATGATCCCCAGCGTGCAATTGGCCACCGGCACGGCGTGGATCCCCGGACCCAGGAACGCTTCGATGCGCCGGCTCAACTGCTCGTAACAGGGGCCGCCGTTGCTGTACCAGCGGATCTTTTCGGCCATGGCGAAATACGGGTCGATCTCGCGCAGGGTCGGCAGGCTCGGTCGCTGGAACCGCACCGGTCCCGAGCTGGTCGGCGGTTGGTGCGCGGTCCACCGGGCCGGGGATGTGGCCGTGGCGATGGCGGCTCGAGCTGGATCGGTGGCGGACCGGGTGAGCGGGTCGGGACTGCCTGAAAGCGCGGCGAAAGCCGGTTTGATCCGTTCGTTGATGATCCGCAGCCGCTCGTCGAAGGGCCAGAAGGCGCTCTTCATGGCGTTGAGGGTCAGCCATTCGAGGTCATTCCAGCCCAGCTCGAAGGCTTCCGCCAACAACGCCAGCTCGTTGGTCATTGAGGTGTCGGACATCAGCCGATTGTCGGTGTTGACCGTGACCCGGAATCGCAGCTTCATGAGCAACCCGATGGGATGGGCGGCAATGGAACCAGCGGCGCCGGTGTGCACGTTGGAGGACGGGCAAACCTCCAGCGGGATGCGGCGATCGCGCACCACCCCAGCGAGCGGGCCCAGCCGATGGGTGCCGTCTGCCAGGGTGGTGATGTCATCCACGATGCGCACGCCGTGACCGAGCCTTTCGGCGCCGCAGAACTGGATGGCCTCCCAGATCGAGGGCAACCCGAAGGCCTCGCCGGCGTGGATGGTCACGTGCCCATTGCCGCGGTGCATGGTCTCGAAGGCGTCCAGATGGCGTGAGGGAGGGAACCCGGCCTCGGCGCCGGCGATGTCGAAGCCCACCACCCCACCTTCCCGGTGGCGCAGTGCCAGCTCGGCGATCTCCGAGCTGCGGGCCTGGTGGCGCATGGCGGTGATCAAGGTGCCGACGGTGAGCGTCCCGCCGCTGGCCGCTGCACCCTGCCGGAAGCCCTCTTGGACCGCCTCCACCACCTGATCGAGGTTGAGGCCGCGGTTCAGGTGCAACTCCGGGGCGAAGCGGACCTCGGCGTGGACCACGCCATCCGCGGCAAGGTCTTCCGCGCATTCGCGCGCCACCCGAATGAGGGAATTCTCGGTCTGCATCACCGCCACGGTGTGCTCGAAAGTCTCCAGATACAGCGGCAGATATCGACGGGCAGCCCCGGTGTGAAACCAACTGGACAGTTCTTCGAGGTTGTCGGAGGGCAGTTCATGGCCTATTTCTGCGGCCAGATCGAGAATGGTTTGTGGGCGCAGGCCCCCGTCGAGGTGATCATGCAGAACCACCTTTGGGGCGTGGCGGATCTGCTCGTGGGTCAGCGGTCCCATGAGGACATGGTACGGGTCCTTCGTACCATTGTGACCGTGACCGTGACCGTGACCGTGAGTGTGCGAGTGAGTGTCGCCGCGTGAGTGTGCCCAGTGGGGTGCCGCCCCGTCTCACCCCGACGTCCTACGCGTTGCTGGGTGCGGTCTCTCAGGCCGGTCCCTGCTCACCGTATGAACTGAAGCGGGTGCTGGCCCGCACCGTCGGACCGTTGTGGGAGGTGCCGCACACCCAGATCTATGACGAGGCCGCCCGGCTGGCCCGTCGTGGGCTGCTGGTGGAGGCCCAAGAGGGCGCTGGGCGACGCCGGCTGACCTACTCCATCACCGAGAACGGTCGAGCGGAGTTGCTCCGATGGTTGCGCTCCCCGACGTCGGATCGCGTCGAGGTGCGTGACGTGGGCTTGTTGAAGGTGGCCTTCGGTGCCGAGTTGGAGGCGGCGGAGCTGGCCCACGTCGCGGAGGACCACGCCCGGGCCTGGGCGGCGCTGGCCGAGCACCTCTCCCATGCCATGGCCGGCCGTGGCGCCGACTACGCGCTGTCCGTCGCTGCCGCGGCCACGCAGTTCTGGGCCGATCTGGAGCGGGAGTTGCGAGCGCCCCAGATCGAACCGCAATCCGGCTCCGGAGTGGCTCCGGAAGCGGCCTGACCAGCGGGACCAAAGGGGCGGGAACGCTCCCGGTTCAGCCGATTCGTTCGAGGATCAGCGGTGCCGCGGCGGCCGCCGCCTCCACCGCCTGCTGTCGGTCCCCGATGTCCCAAGCCCCATCCAACGCCGCCAGCGCACCCGGCAGACGAGCAACGCCGTCGAGGTGCAACTGCAGGATGGGCTGGCCGGCACGCACCGCCTCACCCGGCTTGATCAGGCAGGTGACCCCGGCGATGGGTGACACCGGATCCTCTTTCCGGGCGCGACCGGCGCCGAGCCTCCAGGCCGCCACACCTACGGCCCGGGCGTCGAGCCGGGTGAGGTAGCCGTCCCGATCCGCCCGCACGAGCTCGGTCTCGGTGGCCTCGGGGAGTGTCGCCGCCGGGTCACCGCCCTGGGCCGCCACCATCTGCCGCCAGGTGTCCATGGCCCCTCCTCGGGCCAGCATGTCGGCAGGATCGGGCGCACCGGCCAACCCGGCCAGGGTCAACATCTCCCGGGCCAGGGCCACGGTCAGCTCGACCAGGTCTGCTGGACCGCCTCCGGCCAGGCACTCGACCGCCTCCTGCACCTCCAGGGCGTTGCCGGCGGTGCGTCCCAGAGGGCTGTCCATGGACGTGAGCAGGGCTGATGTGGCCACGCCGTGATCGCCGCCCAATCCCACCATGGTCTGGGCCAATTCCCGGCTCCGGGCCCGGTCCACCAGGAACGCGCCGGAGCCGAACTTCACGTCCAGCACCAACGCCGAGGTGCCCTCCGCAATCTTCTTGGACATGATCGAGCTGGCGATCAGCGGGATGGACTCCACCGTGGCGGTGACGTCGCGCAGCGAGTACAGCTTGGAATCGGCGGGAGCCAGGCCGGCCCCGGCGGCGCAGATGACCGCCCCGACCTGCTGTAACTGCCTGAAGATGGCGTCATTGTCCAGCGACGCCCGCCACCCGGCGATGGCCTCCATCTTGTCGAGCGTGCCGCCGGTGTGTCCCAACCCCCGGCCCGACAGTTGGGGCACGGCCGCGCCACAGGCCGCCACCAGCGGGCACAGCACCAGTGACACTTTGTCACCGACGCCGCCGGTGGAGTGCTTGTCGACCGTTGGGCGGTCCAGACCCGACAGGTCCAACCGTTCACCGGACTGGATCATGGCCCGGGTCCAGGTGGCCAACTCCCGTGGCGTCAGGCCCCGCCAGAAGATGGCCATCGCCAGTGCCGCGGCCTGTTCGTCCGCCACCGTGCCCGCGGTGTACGCATCGAGGAACCAGCGGATCTGTTGGTCGGTGAGCTCGCTCCCATCGCGCTTGGCCCGGATCACGTCCACGGCGCTGACGTGTGCGTCGCTCATCGTGCACCTCCCGACAGGTCGGGGTGAGCGGTGTTCGATCCGCTGCTGGCGTCCGGCGCAACGCGGGCGAGGTCAGCGGGACCGAACGCGTCCGCCAGCAGTTCACCGAGCGGCCGGGGCCCTTCGGGAGCGTCGATGAGCAGGTCAGGACCACCGAACTCGAACAGCACCTGTCGGCAGCGTCCGCAGGGCAAGAGCAGATCCCCGTTCCCGTGCCGGCAGGCCACCGCTGCCAGACGTCCGCCGCCGGAACCCACCAGCGCCGCCACCATCGAACACTCGGCGCACCAGCCCAGCCCGTAGCAAGCGTTTTCGATGTTGCAGCCGCTGACGTGGCGGCCCGAAACGGTCAAACCCGCGGCGCCCACCGGGAAGCGGGAGTAGGGGGCGTAGGCCCGGGCCGCGGCCCCGATGGCCTCAGCCCGAAGGAGATCCCAGTCGATCTCGATGTCTGTGTTGGTGCCCGACGGGTGCGGCATGCGCTGATGTTGGCACGTGGTCGACCGGCGGGGGCGCCAGTGGGGGTCCCCGCTCTGTCCTGGGCGTGAACGTGTGGCAGCCTGGCGCTGTCGTTTGGGTGAAGCGGCGCTGGTGGTACCAACCGAGGTTCTGTCACATGAAGCTGCACGTCCCGAAACTGCACATGCCGCGAACCGGCCGCCCCGTTGCCCGGATCGAGGCGCGCCCCCGATCGGAGCCTTGGCCCTGGACCGTGCTGCGAGCGGTGCTGCTGGTTGGCTATCTGGTGTACGTGCTGCGGTTCTGGAAGGTGAACGGGGTGCCCCTGGAGCGCGTCCAGGTCCTGGCCTGGGTCAGCGGCGCGCTGCTGATCGTAAGCACCGGCCGGCCAGCGGGTGGGCTGGTGCGCATCGTGCGGGACTGGCTGCCGATCCTGCTGATCCTGGCGGCCTACGACCTGTCCCGGGGTGCGGCGGACACACTGGGCATGCCGGTGCAATCATCCTCGATCGTCACCATCGAACGGGCGATCAGCTTCGGCCACGTGCCCACGGTGTCAGCCCAAGAGGCGCTCGGCCCGTATGTCGGACCGGTGCGGTGGTGGGAGATCGCCGTCGCTCTCACCTACCTGTCCCATTTCGTGGTGCCGTTCGCGGTGCTGGGGGTGCTGTGGTCCAAGCGGCGCGGGGCGTTCCATCGCTACCGCAACGCCCTGTTCCTCATCACCGCGCTGGGCCTGGCCACGTACATCCTGGTGCCGGCCACCCCGCCGTGGTTGGCGTCACGTCAGGGTCTCATCGGACCGGTTCAGCGCACGGGTTTACGGGGGATGGAGGCCTTCGGGCTGCACACCGCGGACGCGCTGATCCATTACGGCACCCGGGTTGGGAACGCGGTGGCGGCGCTCCCGTCCCTCCACGCCGGCTGGTCGACGTTGACCGCGCTGTGGTTCGCCCTGCACGTGCGGCGCCGCTGGTGGCCCTTGCTGTTCGTGTATCCGCTGATCATGGGGGTGTCCCTGGTCATCAGCGGCGAGCACTATGTCTTCGACATCCTGCTGGGGTATCTCTACGCGGTGGTGGCGCTGGGCGCGTTGCTGTACCTGGAGCGGTGGTGGCACACCCGCCAGGTCCTCAACCTGGCCGATGACGCGGTGCCCGCGGAGGCCGGCGACGAAGGGGATCAGCAGGTGCTGGTTGACCTCACCACGGATGACGCCGTGCTGGAGGAGGCGTCACCAGGCTGATCGAGGTTCGGGTGATGCGGCTGGGCGCGGCGCGGCGGTGGTCACCAGGTGGGTCGGGCCAGGACACCTCCATCGACCAGCAGGTTCGCCCCCGTCACCCAGCCCGACAGGTCGCTGACCAGGAACAACACCGCGTTGGCGACGTCCTCGGCGGTGCCCAGACGGCCCAATGGGGCGGCCGACAACCAGCGGGCCACCCCTTCGGGCCAGGCGTCCGCCAACCCTTCCCGGTCGATGAGGCCCGGGGCCACGGCGTTGACGCGGATGCCGTGGGGGCCGTACTCGCCCGCCGCGGCTCGGACCCATTGTTCGAGAGCGGCTTTGGAGGCGGCGTAGGGCCCATGGGCCGGCGCGGGCTGGCGGGCTTCGATGGAGGAGATGGCGACAACCCGGCCGCCTCGGCCCGCGGCCATCCAGCGGGCCGCGGCCTGCCGGGTCAGCTCGGCCGGGGCCTCCACGTTGGTGGCCAACACCTGACGCCAGTCCGCCGGGGTGGCCTCATGGAGCAGGCCCAGACGCTGGTCAGCGGCATTGTGGACCACGATGTCGAGCGGCCAGGCCTGCTCCACCAGCCTTGCCGGCTCCCCCGGTTGGTCGAGCTCGGCCCGAATCGTGGCGCTGGCGCCCAACGCCGTGGCCCCATCGGGATCGCCCCGATAGTGCACCACGACCTCGGCCCCCGCTTCGAGCAGGCGCCGCACGATGCCGGCCCCGATGCCGCCACTGGCCCCTGTCACCAACGCCCGTTGGCCGTGCAGTTCAAGGGAGATCATGGTCGGTTCCGCTCAGTTCGGGCTCCACTCATGGGAGGGTTCCTCGGCGGTAGTCGACGAAGCGGGCCAGGACCTGGTCCATCTGGCGGCCGGTGAGACGCTTTGGTTCACCCACGGTGCGGGCCAACAGGTATTGCTCGGCCAGGGTCTCCACCTCCACCGCCAGGTCCAGGGCCTGTTGCAGCGTGTCCCCGACGGCGATCTGGCCGTGGTTGGCCAGCAGCGCCGCCCGCCGGCCCTCCAGCGCGGCCACCACCGCGCTGGCCAACTGCTCAGTGCCGAACGTGGCGTAGGGGGCGCAGCGAATGTCATGGCCGCCGGCCACGGCTACCATGTAGTGGAACGGCGGGATGGCCAGGCGCAGGCAGGCCAGGGCGGTGGCGGCCGGGGAATGCACATGCACGATGGCCCCCACCTCGGGCCGGGCCGAGAAGATGGCCTGGTGGAAGCGCCATTCAGAGCTGGGTGGACGCTTGCCCTTTCGGCTGCCGTCGGTGTCGATCCACACGATGTCCGCCGGGCGCATCGATGCGTAAGCCAGCGCTGAGGGCGTGATCAACATGCCGTCGCGGTCGCGGTCGCGGTCGCGTTCGCGGTCGCCTGCGCCCGGCCCCGCCCCCGGCCAGCGGACCGAGGCGTTGCCGGAGCTGCCCTGGCTCAAGCCGCGGGGTCCGAACGAACGGCACAGCTCGATCAGCTGACGCCGCAGGATCAGCTCGGCGGGTTCCACCGTGCCGCCACCGCCGCCAACACCGTCCACAGGGCGGGCCGTACCGCATCGAGCGTCGAAAGGATCTCCGGCAGGCTGATGGCTGGTCCCAGGCCGGCGGCTGCGTTGGAGATCACGCCGATGGAGGCATAGGGCAGCTCAAGCTCCGCCGCCAGAGCCGCTTCGGGGCAGCCGGTCATGCCCACCAGGTCCGCGCCCAACCGACCGAACGCGGTGATCTCGGCCGGGGTCTCGAACCGCGGTCCGTTGGTACAGACGTAGGTGCCGCTGGGCCGCATGGCCACGCCCGCCTCGGCGGCGCCTTCCAACGCCAGGTCTCGTAGTACCGGATGGTATGGCGCGCTGAGCTCCACGTGACGAACCACGCTCGCCTGTGCCGACCAGCCCGCGGCCCAGGCGGCCAAGAGGTCGGCGTTGCCGATCACGGCGTCGCCTGGTGGCGCCGTTACCTGCTGCTGGCCGGGGTCCCCGCCGGTCCAGCGGGAACCGTCAAACCTGTCGAACCCGTCGAAGTAGGTGCCGGCGCGTTGCTGGGTGAAGTCCAGGAACTGGTCGATGAGGACCAGGTCTCCCGGGTTCAGATCGGCGGCGATCCCCCCGCTGACGGCGGTGGCCATCAGCGCCGTCACGCCGACCCGCCGCATGGCCCACAGGTTGGCCCGGTAGTTGATGGCATGGGGTAGCACGGTGTGGTGCGTGCCATGACGGGCCAGCACAGCCACCGGCCGGGACTGCCAGTGCCCACGGATCAGCTGCGCCGGGCCGTAGGGGGTGGCCACCTCACACGGGGCGGCGCGTTCGAGCCCCGGCACCTCAGAAAATCCTGATCCCGTGATGATGCCCAGCACTGCCCGTGTTGCCTCCGGCTGGAACCCTATCCGCACCCCACGGCGCCATCGGGCCCACGCCAGGACCAAGAGACCAGGTGGCCGACGGAAGCTGTTTGAACGGAAGCTGCTTGACCATACCGGGGGATATGGCGGGGCTAGGCTCCTGGCGCCAACCGCCTGCTCAGGCATCGGTGGGCCCGCCGGTTCCCTGACCGGTCGGATCGGGACAGGCCCGCACGGACCCACACGAGGTGACGATCATGATGATCAGGACGATCACGAGGAAGAAAAGCGCTTTGCTGGGCGCGGCGCTGGTGTTGTCGCTCGTGGCCTCGGCCTGCGGCGGCGATGATGCTGAGACCGCGGTTGGCGATGGCGAGGGCAGCACCGCGTCCAGCGCCGCCACCGCAGCCACCGTGGCCCGGGGCTTCAGCGGCGACTGCGGCAGTGCTGACTTGTTCTGCATCGGCCTGGTCACCGACGTCGGCAAGGTGGACGACAAGTCCTTCAACCAGTCGGCGTGGGAAGGTGCGCCAGGAGGCCGCGGAGACGCTGAAGGGCCGGGCCGAGTACGTCGAGACCGCGGACCCCAAGGATTACGCCAAGAACATCCAGAGCTTCGTCGACAAGAAGTACGACGTCATCGTCACCGTCGGGTTCGCCCTGATGGCGGAGGCCACCGCACCGCAGGCAACCGCCAACCCCGACATCAAGTTCATCGGTGTCGACCAGTTCCAGGCCGAGCCGAAGTTCCCAACCTGACCGGTCTGATCTTCCCCGAGGACAAGGCCGGGTTCATGGCCGGCGCGCTCGCCGGGCTGCTGACCAAGACCAACACCGTCGGCGCGGTGCTCGGTACCGACAAGGTGCCGCCGGTCGTCGCGTTCGGCAAGGGCTGGGAGAACGGCGCCAAGTACACCAACCCCGACGTCAAGGTCGATCACGACCTATCACCCGGGTGGGCTCGACGTGGCGTTCTCGGACCCCGCATGGGGTGCGCACCACCGCCAAGCAGGCGCTTGACAACAACGCCGACATCATCTTCGGCGCCGGCGGCAAGACCGGCAACGGCGCTCTGGCCGAGGTCGCCAAGAAGAGCGGCGCGTTCTGCGTCGGCGTGGACACCGACCAGTGGGAGACCGTTCCCGAAGCGCACCCCTGCCTCGTCACCAGCGCCATGAAGCTGATCGACGTCGGCGTGATCGACCTGGCCACCCAGGCCAAGGACGGCTCGCATCAAGGGCGGCAACTTCGTCGGCAAGGTGGGCCTGGCGCCCTTCCACGACTTCGACTCGAAGGTCCCCGCCGACGTGAAGGCCAAGATGACCCGATCAGCGCCGACGTGCAGTCGGGCAAGATCAAGACCGGCGTCTGCCCACCGGCGATCAGCTGCACGCCGACCGCGCCCATCGGCTCGACCGGCGCACCCTCTTCACGCTCACCGTCACGCCAGCGTTTGGTGCGGTCCCTCGGCGACGTGAACGCCGTTGAAGTCCGACTCGCAGTAAGTTCGGCAGCCGTCACGGGCTCAGAACGCGCTCCTGCCCGTTGCTGCGGTGCTGGTTGCGTTCGTGTTCGGTGCCGTGCTGTTGCTGCTGGAGGGCAAGAGCCCCGCTCAGCGGCCGGGGCGCTGTGGAAGCGGCTCCGTGGGCAGCCGCGACGCGCTGGGTCGACACGCTGGAGAAGGCGACGCCGCTGGTCCTCACCGGGCTGGCGGTGATCGTGGCCCTCAAGGCCGGGCTGTTCAACATCGGCGCCCAGGGCCAGTTGCTGCTGGGCTCGATCATGTCCGCCTACGTGGGCTACCGCCTCGAGCGGGCTGCCCAGCGGTCATCCACATGCCGCTCGGCATGCCGGTGGGGGTGGCGTTCGGGGCGCTGCCCGGCGTTGGTGGGGCTGCTCAAGGCCACCCGGAGCGTGCACGAGGTCATCTGCCACGATCATGATGAACACCATCCTGGTCCAAGCTCACCGATTGTTGGCGGGCGGGCCGTGGCAGCAGCCGAACCAGGCGATCACCACGACACCCCGAGATCCGGATGTCGCGCCCGCATCGCGCAAGGTCGGCCGACTGCCGGTGGGGTTCGCCATCGCGGTCGTGATGGCATTCGTGGTGTGGTTCGTGCTGAGCCGCACGACGCTGGGCTTCGAGCTCGCCACCGTCGGGGCGAACAAGGCCGCCGCCCAGTACGCGGGCATCTCGGTACCCGCGTGACCGTGCTGGCGATGGCGCATCTCCGGCGGGCTTGCCGGGCTGGGCGGGGCCATCGAAACCCAGGGTGTGGTGGGCCGGTTCGAGCCGGGGTTCAACCGGCAGCTGGGCTTCGACGGCATCACCATCGCACTGCTGGCCAAGGTGTCAGCCCGCGGGGGTCGATCATCGCCGCGCTGTTCATCGGCGGGCTGCGGGCCGTCGGGCACCGCGCTGCAGAGCGACGCCAAGGTGGCGCCCGAGATCGTCGACGCGGTCCTCGGCGTTGGCGTTGCTGTTGGTCGCCGCGCCGATGATCATCCGCTGGTGTTCCGGCTCGCAGTGCGCCCGGGCGCGGACGAACTGCAGCTGACCACTGGCTGGGGGTCATGACCACGGCGTCCGGCTCGGACGGTGCTTGGGCAGAGCGGCGCACTGGTGAGTGCGGCGCTGTCTGGTGGCGGCCGTGTTCATCGGCTACCTGCATCTGGGACTTCCGGGCCACCGCGGTGCTGGCGTTCATGGTCCGCTACGCCACTCCGTTGATCCTGGCCGCCCTGTGCGGCACGATCGGTGAGCGCACCGGGGTCATCAACATCGGCATCGAGGGCCAGATGCTGACTGTCGGCGTTCACCGGCTTCCTGGTGCGCGTCCTCGGTCGGGTCTCGTGGCCGGAGTGCTGGCCGGCGTCGTCACGGCGTCGCGATGGGTGCGTTCATCGCGGTGTGCGCCGTGACCTGGCGGATCGACCAGATCATCGCCGGCACCGTGATCAACATCTTGGCCGCTGGGGCTCACGTCGTTCTTCTACCGCCAGGGGCGAACGCTCAAGGGCCAGGTCCTCCGACCTGGGAGATTCCCGCTGCTCAAGGACATCCCCCTGTTCGGCCGGGTGTTGTTCCAGAACCCGCCGATCACCTACCTGGCCATCGTGCTGGTCATCGGTGCTGCAGGTGCTGCTGTTCCGCACCGCCTGGGGGCTGCGCACCCGGGCGGTGGGCGAGCACCCCTCCGCAGCGGACACGGTCGGGGTGAACGTCGCCCGCTACCGGTACGGCAACGTGATGCTGGCCGGCGGCGCTGGCCGGGTTGGCCGGGGCGTACATCTCCATCGAGGGCACCGGCTCCTTCGAGCGGGGGATGACCGCCAGCCGGGGCTTCCTGGCGCTGGCCATCATGATCATGGGACGCTGGAGGCCGGTGTTGGCGTGGGCGGCGGCGCTGTTCTTCGGGTTCCTGAACGGGCTGGTCAACCAGCTGAACTTCGACAAGGTGATCGACATCCCCCGGAGTTCATCGGCATGTTGCCCTACGTGCGTCACCATCGTGGTGCTCGCTGTGTTCGCCGGCCGGGTCCGCCCCCCGGCGGCGGCCGGCCAGCCGTACACCGGGGCGTGAGGCGAGCATGACCGACTCGGCGCCAGGCAATGACGAGCGCAATGCGACCATGGTGGGGCATGCTGGTGAGGGGCATGCTGGTGAGGGCATGATCGTGAACTGCTGCTCGAAGCCCGGCGCATCACCAAACGGTTTCCCGGGGTGATCGCCAACGACGACGTGTCCCTGCAACTGCGCCGGGGCGAGATCCTGGCGCTGTTGGGCGAGAACGGAGCGGGCAAGTCGACCCTGGTGAAGATGCTGTTCGGGCTGTATCGCCCGACGAGGGCGAGATCTGCATCAAGGGCGAGCGGTCCATCTGCGCTCGCCCGCGGACGCGATCGAGCCGCGGCGTGGGCATGGTCCATCAGCACTTCCAGCTGGTGCCGGTGATGACGGTGGCCGAGAACGTGGTGCTCGGCGCCGAGCCACCGGTCGAGCGCCAAGGTGTCATCATTGGGCCGGTCCTCGACACCAGGCGGCCGCGGCCGAGGTGCGGGAGTTGTCCCAGCGGTACGGGTTGGCAGGTCGAACCCGACGCCGTGGTCGAGGATCTGCCCGTCGGCACCCAGCAGCGGGTCGAGATCGTCAAGGCGCTGTTACCGCGACGCCGAGATCCTGATCCTGGACGAGCCCACCGCGGTGCTGACCCCCGGTGAGACCGACGAGCTGCTCGACATCATGCGGGACCTGGCCGCGCAGGGCACCGGCATCATCTTCATCACCCACAAGCTGCGCGAGGTCCTGGCGGTCGCGGACCGGGTCGAGGTGCTGCGGGGGGGCAAGGTCGTGGGCGAGGCCCGGCCGGCGGAGACCGACGAGGCCGGGCTGGCGTCGATGATGGTGGGCCGCTCGGTGCTGTTGCGAGGTGGACAAGGCGCCGGCCCAGCCCGGCGATGTGGTGCTTGGTGATCGAGGGCTGGAGGTGCGGGACGACCGCCGCCAACCCGCAGTGCGGAATCTGGAGCTCTCGAGTTCGCGCCGGTGAGATCCTCGGGGTGGCGGGGGTGCAGGGCAACGGGCAGCGGGAGCTGGTCGAGGCCATCTGCGGCATGCGTCGACCCAAGGCGGGGCGCATCACCATCGCCGGGCGGGACACCACCCATTGGGACCCCCGCCAGGTGAACGCTCTCGGTGTGGCCCACATCCCCGAAGATCGCGAGAAACACGGTCTGGTGGGGCCCTTCCCCATCGCCGATGAGCTGGTGTTCAACCGTTACGACGAGATCCCCTTCGCCCGTCACGGGCAGCGGGACTTCGTGGCCGTGGCTCGTCACGCCGGAGGCGCTGGTTCGGCGGTTCGACGTGCGTACCCCCGTGTGCAGCGCCCGTCCAACACGCTCTCGGGCGGCAACAAGCAGAAGCTGATCGTGGCCCGGGAGCTGGGCCACCGGGCCCGCTTGGTGGTGGCGGCCCAACCCACGAGAGGTGTGGACGTGGGCTCCATGGAGTTCATCCACCGTCAGTTGGTGGCGGCCCGTGACAGTGGTGCTGCGGTGCTGCTGGTGTCAGCGGAGCTCGACGAGGTGTTGGGCTTGTCCGATAGGGTGGCGGTGATGAGCGACGGCGCCATCGTGGCCGTGTTTGACGCGGCGGACGCCACCCGGGAGCGGGTTGGTTTGCTGATGGCCGGCGGGCGGGATTCCGGCTGATGAGCCTGCGCATCGGCTACGGGGTGTTGACCGCTCAGCGTTTGGCTGGCAGCGACCGGCCCTTCGAGGACATCTACGCCGACGAACTGGCCTTCGCCGTCGCCGCTGAAGAGTTGGGCTTCGATTCGGTGTGGTTGTCCGAGCATCACTTCACTGAGGACGGCTACCTGTCGGCCATATTCCCCATGATGGCGGCCATCGCGGCCCGCACCAGCCGGGTGGATCTGGGCACCGACGTGATCTTGTCGCCCATGCACCATCCGCTGCGTTTCGCCGAGGACGCGGCGGCGGTGGCGGTGTTGGCCGGCGCGGCGCGGACACTGCAACTGGGATTGGCCATCGGCTACCGCGACGAGGAGTTTCAAGCCTGGGGTGTCCCGAAATCGGAGCGGGTGGCCCGTTTGGTGGAACACGTGGAGGTGGCCCGCAAAGCCTGGACCGGTGAGCGGTTCTCCCACCATGGCCCGGTGCTGGACGTGACCGACCTGCTGGTGCGGCCGGCCCCGGCTCGGCCCCCGCAGCTGTGGATCGGCGGTTGGGTCGACGCTGCCATTCGTCGGGCGGCGCGCATCGGGGACGGGTACGTGTCACCCTCCACCGGGGTGCGGGACACGGCCCGGCGCATCGAGGTGCTGGACCAGGAAGCGGCCAGGGTGGGCCGGACCGAGCCGGTACCGGTGTCCGCGTTCACGTGGTCAGCGTTCGACGACGGTGCCGGGATCACAGCGGCGGTACGGGCCGGGGTGGGCCACCTGCACGACGGTTACCGGGAGTGGTACTCCTCCTCCAGTGACTGGGGCGGCGGCCGGGAGTTCGGCGAAAAGCTGGCATCGTTCAGCGACGGCACCGGCTGGATCCAATCCGGCACCAGCGAACAACTGCTCGACCGGCTGGGGACGCTGGGCGCCACGTTCGCCCGCTCCCGGCCCTTCGAGCTCGGCGTGCGCCTGCATTATCCCGGCATGGAGCGCGCCGAGGTCCTTGACGCCATGGCCCGCTTCGCCGCGGAGGTGCTGACGCCGCTGCGAGCGATCGCTGCCTGAGGTTCGGGGGTCCCCTCGACCGATTCCGTCATTGGGAAACCGGCACGATGGCGGGCGCCCGTCGGCCACCGAATGAAGCACCCGTTGCGTGTCCCTGCACGATTTGCTGACGGTACGGTCGCGAGGGCTGGTCCGCCCAACCCGACCCGACATCGGGCGAATCGAACGGGCCACCGACCCTGTTCAGGTGAACGCAAGCGTCGGCATCGCCGTATCTTGGCGGCTGAACGGTTCTGTTCCGCTGTCCGGGACGTCTCCGTTCAGCAGAACCGTGAACAGGGCGACGGTGCCGGAGTCAGGAGTCAGGCGCTGGGCGGCCAATGCCAGCCGGGGACATTGGCGTCGGTTTTCGCCAGCGGACGGACCTTCGAGCTGGGCGTTCGCCTCCACCATCCGGGTGTTGGAGGCGCTGAGGTCCACGACACCATGGCCCGCTTCGCGGCCGAGGTGCTCACGCCGCTGCGAGGCACGGCCGGCTGATGCGCTCCAGTAGCCGGGCATGACCGAAATCGAGCTTGGGGAACCGAGCTCAAGGCACGACGACCGTCGCCGCCAGCGCTATCCGATGATCCTTCGTCCACGGTGGTCCGAGCGCCGCTCGCGGGCCGTGAAGGACGTCGTTGGCCAGCCCGCCCAGGACGCGCGCCGCGTCGGCCTCGACGGTGTTGGCGTTGAAGACGTGAACCGACCATCCGCGGTCCTGCGCCAGTTCGGCGAGCACTTGGCAATACATGATGGAGTCGGCGCGACTCTCGTGAGGAACGCGACGTTGGATCGCGATGTCATCAGGAAAATTACCGACAGCTCCGGGAGGACGGAATGCTCGAGTTCCGACGCGGCCGCGGAGCACGGGTGGTGTCCACAGGGCCGGCGCTGGCGGCCGTGGCCGAAGCAGTTCAGAAGCTCATCACCACCGCCAAAGAACACGGGCTCGGGAAGCCCGATCTCATCCGCATGATCAAGGAGCTGTCATGACCTCACAGCCGCTCGCCGGTCCACGCAGCCACGCCGTCTACACCGGCCGAACCACAACCTGGCAAATGGTTGCCAGCACCAGCGTCGGTGCGCTCCTGATCGTGCTCATGGGACGGCAAGCTGACGGGGCCTGGAGCGACCTGATGTTCATCGTGCCGCTGCTCCTCGTCGCGGTGGGTGTGCTGGCCAACGTCTTGACGGCATCCAGCGTTCGCGCCACGGCAGGACCCAACGGCCTCACCATTCGCTGGGGTCTGGTGGGCTGGCCCCGATGCACCTACCCCCTGGACCAGATCGCGAGCGTCGAGGTCGTCAACCTGCCATGGTGGCGGGTCTCGTGGGGGTTCTGGTGGACACCGACGCGGACCTCGTGCACCGTGCGCAGCGGTCCGAACGTGCGGCTCTCACTGCGGGACCGGCGCATCGTGACGATCACCGTGCCCGAACCGGCCGATGCCGTCGCGGCGCTGCATGAAGCTTTGGCTGGCGGCCAGATCAGATAGTTCTGCAGTGGTCGCGTGCCGGCCGAGCGGCGCGGCGGACGCGGTTCAGCTGAACGGTCTCGTTCCGCAACCCGGTACGTTTGGGTTCAGCAGAACCGTGAGCGGGGGGAGCGAGGGAGCGCGCTGGCGGCTCAATCGGTCCGGCAGCCGGCGGTTCCGGGCACTCCCTGGAGCTCGGTGAAAAGTTGGCCTCGGTCTCCAACGGCACCGGCAATATTGAATCCAGCAGAGTCAACAGCTACTGGGATCGAGTGAGAACCTTGGCCACCAGGTTCGCGTGCTCGCTGCCCTTCGAGCCCGACATGGACCGCTTCGAGGTTCTCGACATCATGGCCCGAATTCGCCAACGCCGTGCTGGCGCTGCTGCAACGCAAAACCGACGCCGTGATGGCGGTCAGAAGACCCAACACGAAGGCCCAGAAGACGAGCGGATTCGGTGCCATACCGAGGGGCCTTTCCATGCTGTCGCCCTCCAGCGAGGCGAGAACGAAGCACAACAGCGCACCGTACATACCGACCGCTGCTATCAAAGCCGCCGACGCAAACCGACCGAGAGTCTTGCCCGTCTCCCACGTCATGCAGCGGGTGGCTCGGGCCAGCCGGGAACACCGTTGTCAAGTTGGACCCCGCAGGAGTTGAGCAGGCCCGACACCACCCGGTAGCAGAGGGCGCCGGCCATGAACTCGATGATCTCGCTGTGGTTGTAATGCTGCTCCAGTTCGGCCCAGGTGGTGTCACTGACACAATCATCGCTGTAGAGATCGTCGGTCATCTGCAGCAGGGCCAGCTCGACATCGGTCCAGTTGCCCTGACCGATAGGCCGGGTGATGAGGTAGATCTCCCGGTCGGTCAGGCCCACCGAGCGGCCGAACAGCGTGTGCTGGCCGAACTCGTACACCGCCTGGCAGTTCCAGCCCATGCGCAGGATGACGATCTCCCGCAGCCGGGCGTCGACGGAGCCCTTGAACAAGATGGTCTGGGCGAAGGCCCCGAACGCGGTGTTCACGGTGCGGTTGGTGTGCAACGTGGCGATCACGTTCACGGCGTTGGCCGGTCCGTTGGCCATGGCGGCGCGGGCTTTGACGGCCACCTTCTCGATGGGCGGAACACGGGGCGAGGTCGGTCGACGCTGATGCATGGGCGGCATTCTTCCAGCTACCGGCCGGGGGCGCAGGCGTACCATGACGGACGGGGACACGGAGACGCGGGGATACGGGGATACGGGGAGGTATGGACAAACGATGGGCGAACGCTTTGACGTCGTGATCGTCGGTGGTGGTTCAGCCGGGGCGGTGTTGGCGGCCGGGCTGTCTGAGAACCCGACCGCCCGGGTGTTGTTGCTCGAAGCCGGACCGGATCACACCTCGGCCCAGACCCCCGCCACCATTGCCTCCGCCAACTGCTTCATGGCCTGGACCGAGCCGGGCCGGGTGTGGCCGGCGCTGCGGGCGGTGCGGGCCGAGGGCCAGCGGGAGAAGCTCTACTTGCGGGGCCGTGGGATCGGTGGATCGTCATCGGTGAACGCCATGGCGACGATTCGGGGCACCGTCGACGATTACCAGCGTTGGGCCGACGAGTTCGGTTGCGATGGCTGGGGCTGGCCCGAGATGCTCGGAGCGTTCTTGAAGGTCGAGGATGACGTCGACTATGGCGGCGATGGGCTGCACGGCACGGCCGGTCCCATACCGCTGAGTCGGCTCCCGCTGGACACCACCTCACCGGTGGATCGGGCCATGCGGACAGCGGTGGCGGACCTGGGCTACCCGATAGCGGATGACTACCACGCGGCGGGCGCAACGGGCCTCAGCCGCTGGGCGTTCTCCATGCGGGACGGGCGCCGGGTGTCCACCAATGACGCCCCCCTGGAAGCGGCGCGGTCGCGTCCGAACCTGGTCATCCGGGGAGACAGCCACGTCGACCGGTTGACGCTTGAAGGGCGGCGGGCCACTGGCGTGGTGCTGGTCGATGGCCGCGTGATTGAGGCCGGGGAGGTCATCCTGTGCGCCGGCGCCGTCCACTCACCGGCGATCCTGCTCCGCTCGGGCGTGGGGGTGCAGGACGCGCTACCGGTCGGCAAGAACCTGAAGGAACACCCCTGTGCCCGGTTCGATGTGACCCTGCGGCCGGCAGGGCAGCGCACCTCCGTTCGAGACTCCGTCACGAGGTCGGTGTTGCGCTACAGCTCCGAACTGGCCGGGGCAGGCCCGAACGACATGCAGCTCAGCGCCTTCGACCTGCGCGGCGCGACCGAGCCCGGTTTGGCCAACGCCCAGTTGTTCACCGCGGTGATGCGGGTGTTCTCCCACGGTGAGGTGCGCCTGCGCTCGGCCGATCCGCTCCGGGACCCGGTGGTGGAGTTCCGGCTGCTGTCCGACGAGCGGGACCTGCTGCGGCTGAGGGACGGTGTGCGGCGCATGGTCGAGGTGATCTCCCACCCGGCGCTGGCCGCCATCATCGAGCACGTCGACGCTCCCCTCGAACAGTTCGACACCAAGGACGGGGTCGATGCCTGGCTGCGGGACACGGTGAGCGACTACGTGCACGCCGTCGGCACCTGCCGCATGGGCCGCCCCGACGATCCCGCCGCGGTCGTCGACCTGCGCTGCGGCGTGATCGGCTACCAGCGCTTGGCGGTGTGCGACGCGTCGGTCATGGCCGACCTGCCCAAGTGCAACACCCATCTCACCACCGGGGCCATAGCCCAACGTTGGCTCGATCTGCGGGCCGGCTCGAAGTAGCTAGACCACCGGGGACATGCCGCCGTCCACGTTGATGGCGGTGCCGGTGATGTAGGACGCCTTGTCCGAGGCCAGGAAGCAGGCCAGGTTGGCGAACTCGGCGGGGTCTCCCATCCTTCCCAAGGGCACGGCCCGGGCCCGGGTGGCGACGTACTCCTCGAACGTCTTGTCCGGCGCCTGTTCCTGATGCAGCCGGTGCCACTGGTTGGTCAGCAGGATGCCGGTGTTGATGGCGTTGCAGAGGATGCCGAAGGGGGCGTACTCCGCCGCCAGCGCCTTGGTCATTGCCATCCCCGCGGCCCGGCTGACCGAGGTGGGCGCCGAGCGGGCACCGGGGGCCTTGGCGCCGATGTTCAAAACGTTGATGATCCGTCCCCAGCGTTGGGCCTTCATGGCCGGCAGGCACAGCCGGTTCAGTCGGATGGCGGCCATCAACTTGAGTTCCAGGTCGTGCTGCCAATCCTCGTCGCTGCTGGCCTCGAAGGGCCGGGCGGCGGAGGTGCCGGCGTTGTTCACCACGATGTCGAGGGTGCCGAGGGCGGCCACCACCGCAGTGTGGGCCTCAGTCAGGGCCGTGGCGTCACCAACGTCGCAGGCCACCCCAACCAACTCGACCCCAGGGGACTCGGCCTTGATGGCGGCCACCGTCTCATCGAGCGTGGCTCGGGTTCGGGCCAGCAGCGCCACGTTGGCCCCGGATCGGGCGAACTCCGCGGCCATGGCCCGGCCGAGTCCCAAGCTGGCACCGGTGATGATGGCGGTCCTACCGTCGAGCCTCACGTCCATGGCTTCACCGTAGGCGGCCCGGCGCGGCCCGGCCCGCCCCTGCACTACCTCAACAGCGACGCAGTGGGCGGGCCGTCCCCGCCGGGGATCAGCGCCAGGTCAGCTCAATTTCAGCCCGGTGTAGTTGTTCTGGGCCACTTCGTTGAGCTTGTTCACATACTTCGGGGCCCCGCCGTTGTACACGAAATAGCGGATCTTGCCGTGCTCATGACCGTCGATGTTGGAGTTGTACCCGGTGAACCAGCTCTTGGCCTTGCGCATGAGCATGGTGCTGTACATCTTCTTCACATGCTCCGTCCACTGCTGCTCGGCATCGGGAGTGGCGTCGAACCGGGTGTGGCCGTGCTCCCACACGAACTCCAGCAGCTCGGTGATCCAATCCACCCCTGACTCGATGCCCCGGGGGAAGTTGGTAGACGCCGACCCGCTCTGGGGCCCGGCCAACATCAGCAGGTTGGGGAACCCCTCGGTGGTCATGCCCAGATAGGTGCTGGGCCCGTCGTTCCACTTGTCCCGCAGCTTCTGGCCGCCGATCCCGCTGATGTCGATGCGGTCGTAGGCCCCGGTGATGGCATCAAACCCGGTGGCGTAGACGATAATGTCCAACTCAAAATCACGAGTCGAGGTCCGCAGCCCGGCCTCGGTGATGGACTCGATGGGTGACTCGGCGATGTCCACCAGTTCCACATTGTCGCGGTTGTAGACCTCGAAGTAGTTGGTCTCCATCGGGACCCGCTGCACCCCGAAACCGTGGTCCTTGGGGATCAGCTTCTCGGCGATGGCGGGATCGTTCACCCGTTGACGGATGCGGTCCGCGATGTAGTTGGAGAACTCGGCGTTGGCTTCCTCGTCCACGAAGATCTCCACGAAGTTCCGCAGCCAGATGGCGAAACCGGGAGTCCCGTAGAGGCTGTCCCAGTACTCCTTGCGTTCCTCGGCGGTGAGATTGTAGAAACCTCGCCGGTCGGGTTCGTGCTCGAAGCCGCCGGGGGTGCGGGCGCACTTCTCGAAGATCTCGTCATAGCGGGAGCGGATGTCGTTCATCTCTTCGTCGGAGATGGGGCCGTTGGCCAACGGGGCGCTCCAGTTGGGCCGGCGCTGGAACACGGTGAGATGGCCCACCTTGTCCGCGATCTCGGCGATGACCTGGATGGCGGTGGCGCCGGTGCCGATGACCCCCACCCGCTTGCCGGCCAGCTCCACCGGTTCCTTGGGCCAGAAGTGAGTGTGGAACGACTGGCCCTTGAAGCTGTCCATACCGGCCAGTCTGGGCAGGGTGGGCGAGGACAGCAGACCCACGGCGGTGATCACGAACCGGGCGGTCATGTCCCGGCCGTTCTCCTTGATGTGGAGATGCCACAGGCCCTCGGCTTCGTCCCAGCGCATCGACTCAACGGTGTGGTTGAACTGCATGTGTCGGCGCAGGTCGAACTTGTCCGCCACGTGGTTCAGGTACCGCAGGTTCTCCGGCTGGCCCGAAAAGCGCTCTTTCCAGTGCCATTCGTTCAGCAGTTCCTTGGAGAACGAATAGCCGTAGGTGTAGCTCTCGGAATCGAAACGGGCGCCGGGGTAGCGGTTCCAGTACCAGGTGCCACCCAGATCATCGGAGCCTTCGAGCACGGTGGCGTTGACGCCCAGATCGACCAACCGTTTGATCTGGTAGATCCCACCGACCCCGGCACCGATCACCACCACTTCGTAGAGCGGTTGTTCGCCGCTTCCGGCGGTGGCGTCCCGTTCCTTCACGGCCTGCTGCGTCATGCGCGCGTCCTCCTCGGATGAACCCGATCTGTCGGTCGCGTGATCGTAAACCGGCGGGCTGCTGACGTGCAGCCCCCAGGACCCCACAGCGCTGGCCAAGGGCCGGAAACCCCCCGTTGGACCCTGGCGTGGGGGACAAAGGTCCGCGCTCAGCGGTTCCAAACGGGAGGGCGCTTGTCCAGAAAGGCCCCAACGCCCTCCCGGAAATTCACGGTGCCGGCCAAATCCACCGCCAGGCTTCGTTCCACCGCCAACCCCTCCTCGAAGCTGAGCCCGCCACCGATGGTGATCGAGCAGCGGATGGCGGCCAGCGCCTCGGGAGCCTTGGCGGCGAGGGTCTCGGCGTAGGCCTGCACCGTGGACCGCAGCGCATCGGCGTCGACCAGCTCGTCGACCAGCCCGGTGGCCAGGGCCCGAGCGGCGTCCAGCAACGTGCCGTCGTACAAGTAGCGAAGGGCTCTGGGTCGCCCGATGAGGCGGACCAGGGCCTGGGTGGCGCCGACCGGCGGGATGAAGTTGATGTTGACCTCGGGTTGGCCCAGGCGGGCGTCAGCGGCGGCGAATCGCACATCGCAGTGCAGCGCCATCTCCAGCCCGCCACCCACCGCCACCCCGTTGATGGCCGCCAGCACCGGCTTGGCCGAGCAGCGCAGCCGGCCCACGATGGCGTGCACCGCATCACACCAAGCATCCATGCCGGCGGGGTCGATGGTGCGGAACGCTTCCAGGTCGGCCCCGGCGCTGAAGTAGCGGTCGATGGCGCTGGCCAGCACCACCACCCGCACGTCGGGATCGGTGGCCATGGCGTCAAGGGCGTCGAGCACCTGGCCGATCATCACCCACTCGAAGGCGTTGACCGGCGCCCGGTCGAACTCGACCCAGCCGACGTGGTTCACGACGCTGCGCCGCACAAACCGCGGGTCCGGCTGGTGGTTCGGCGTGGTGTCAGGGACCGGTTCGCTCATGCCGCCCCGCCCTACCCTTTCTGGGGGAAGACCCGCGGATCAGCGACCGGCGTTGGGCTTGGTGCCGTGATTGGCCTTCTTGCGGCGGGCGTTGGTCTTGCGCTTGTTGGTCTTCTTCGACACGGCGGACCTCCGGGGTCAGAGCGGCTGGTGATGCTACCGCCCACAGGACAGGGATCGGCTACCGGCCCCAGTCCAGCAGCCGATCCACCGGCCAGGTGTTGATCACGTCATCGGGGTCGATGCCGGCCAACGCCGCCTTGTCGCAACCGTAGTTCTGCCATTCCAGCTGGCCCGGGGCGTGGGCGTCGGTGTTGATGGCCACCTTCGTCTCCCACTCCAGGGCCAATGCCAGCAGCTCCTCCGGGGGGTCCTGACGCTCCGGTCGGCAGTTGATCTCCACGGCGGTTCGATGTTGGGCGCAGGCGGCGAAGACCATGTCGGCGTCGAAATCAGCGCCGGCCCGGTTGCCGTGCGGTGCCACCTTGCGGCCGGTGCAGTGACCCAGCACGTCCACGTGGGGGTGGACCGCGGCCAGCACCAGGCGGCGGGTCATGGCCTTGCGGTCCATCTTCAATCTCACATGGGGGCTGGCCACCACCAGGTCCAGCCGTTCGAGGCTGGCGTCGTCCATGTCCAGGCTGCCGTCCTCATTGATGTCCACCTCCAGGCCCTGCAGCAACCGAAACGGCAAGGCGGTCCCGGCGGCGGCCTCGGCGGCGAAACCCTCGTTGAGCTCCTCGATCTCTGCACGCTGGGTGGCCAGACGCTCGCCGGTCAACCCCCGGGTCACCGCCATGCGGGGGGAGTGGTCCGTCACCACCAGGTAGGCGTGACCCAGCGCCCGGGCGGCCCGGCCCATGGCGGCCATGGTGGCCCCACCATCGGACCAGGTGGAGTGGCTGTGACAATCACCCTGCAAGCGGGCCCGCAACTCCGCACCGTCGCCGAGCGCCACCACCGTTTCCTGCTCCAGCCGCTCCAGGTAGGGCGACGTTCGACCGGCGAGCACGTCGGCGATCACCCCGCCGGTGGAGGGCCCGATGCCCGTTAGTTCCAGCAGCGTGCCGTTCTCGGACCGGTGCCGTAGCTCTTGGGGGTCGAGCGCGCCCACCACCTCTGCGGCCCGGCTGAAGGCCTTGACCTTGGCGCCGGGGGCCAGTGCCCGATCGAGCAGGTAGACCACCCGTTCCAGGGCGGAGACGGCTGCTGCGACCGGCGAATCGGTGGGGGCACCGGCAAGGCTCATGGGTCCCAGGTTACGGGCCCGGTCCGAGTTCATCCGTCGATCCGCTGGCACCCACCACGCTGGCCTTGAGGTGCGGGGCCTGCGGTACGCTGCCACCTCCATGGCCTGGCTGGTGCGAGATACGACGGTGCTGGCGTCGGTGGAGGTGGCGGACACGTTCGCCGCCCGGTGCCGGGGCTTGTTGGGTCGCGATGGCATCGACGGCGCGCTGGTGCTGCGCCCGGCCCGTTCGGTTCACACGCTGGGCATGCGCTTTGCCATCGATGTGGCCCACTGCGACGGTGATCTGCGGGTGCTGCACGTCACCCGGATGCGCCCCCACCGCCTCGGTCGACCGTTCCGGCGGGCCTACGTGATCATCGAGGCCGAGGCCGGTGCTTTCGAGCGTTGGGGCTTGCGGGTGGGCGATGAGCTGGCGGTCCACGGGGAGGCGTCGGGCCCGCCGGCCACCGGTCCAGACCCGCATCGCCTCCATGCCGTCCGAACCATCCACCGTCGTGTCAAGGCGTGGGCGAAAGCCCGTCCGCGGCTGGATCCGGCGGTGCCGGAGGGGGTCGGGCCGGACGGTCAGGATCGGGCGCCACTGGTGGGCAGCTCCGATCGGACGGTGACCAGACACGGTCGCTCGGCAACCACCGCAACCCGTGCGCCGGTCCGTGTCCCACAGCGGACGCTGGCCTGTCCCACCGCGGCGCTGTCCGGCAGGGGGTCAGCGAGCTTGTTGTCAGCCACGCCGTTGGGTGAAGGGCGGGGTGCGAGCACCGGGTCCGCGTCGAGGGCGCCAGCCGGCTCACCCGGACCCCTCCCGCCCGACCCACCCTTCCCGCCTCGGCTGCGCGCATTGCGACGGGTTCGGCTGCCCGTCGCCTGTTGGTGACACCCGCGGTCGGTCCCGGCTCCAGTTTCGATGACCGTCAGTTCGATGACCGCACCGATGATGACATCGACGACGAAGTCCCGGACGACGATGAACGCGAAGCAGGCGAGGGCCCGGAACTGGGGGCGGCCGGAGGTGGCGGGCGGCCGGCATTGGTGCTGGTGGCCACCCCGATCGGCAACCTGGGTGATCTGTCGCCCCGGGCCGCCGCGGAGTTGGCTGGGGCGGACCTGATCGCCTGCGAGGACACCCGTCGGACCGGGCGGCTGCTGCAGCTCACCGGCATCGGGCCCCGTCCCCTGCTGCGGATCGATGAGCACACCGAGATCGAGCGGGGCCCCCGGATCATCGAACGACTCGATGCCGGTGCCCGGGTGGTGCTGGTCAGCGACGCCGGGACGCCTTCCCTGTCTGATCCCGGGGAGCGGCTGGTGCGCGCCGTGCTCGCCGCCGGCCACCCCGTCGAGGTGATCCCAGGTCCCAGCGCCGCCCTCACCGCACTGGTGGGCAGCGGTCTGCCGGCGGGACGCTTCTGCTTCGAGGGTTTTCTGCCCCGTCGCGGTGGCCCCCGTCGGGCCCAGTTGGCCCAACTGGCAGCGGAGCCCCGGACGTTGGTGTTCTACGAATCACCCCACCGGCTGGTGGCCACCCTGACCGACCTGCTCGGCGCCTTCGGACCCACTCGCACACTGACTGTGGCCCGGGAGCTGACCAAGCTGCACGAACAGTGGTGGCGAGGGGCAATGGCCGACGCGCTGGCCTGGGCCCAGCAGGGTCCGGTCCGCGGCGAGGTGGTCCTGGTCGTGGCCGGGGCACCAGCGGCGCCCGAGGCGGTGCAGTCGGACCTGGAGGGAGCGCTCCGCGAGGCCCTCGCCGGGGGGGCCAGCGTGCGCGACGCCGCCAGCGACGTGGCCGCCGCATTCGGCGTCAACCGTCGTCAGGTGTACCAGATGGCTCTCCTCCTTCCTGGCCGTTCGGCGGGCGCCACCCGCGCCGAACAGCCGTAGCCGGCGGCCTCGGGACTGCGTTGACCAGGCGATCCGGGGAATTGGTCCCATGCCCTGGCTAGGCTTGCACGTCGTGTTCAGCGTGCCGATCTACGTCGCCCTCGTGGTGGGTTTCGCCACCACCCAACTCGCCAACTTGGTCACCACGCTGTATCTGCATCGCTCCCTGTCACACAAGGCAGTGACCTTTGCGGCTCCCGTGCAACTCGTCATGCGCATGGTGTTGTGGCTCACCATGGGCATCGACCGCCGTGAGTGGGTGGCGGTGCACCGCAAGCACCACGTGTTCTCTGACCAGGCCCAGGACCCCCACTCCCCGGTGCACAAGGGCGTGTGGAACGTGACCTTCCGCAACGTCGTGTTCTACCGGCGAGAGGCCAAGACCCCCGAGACCATCCAGACCTACGCCCGGGACATAGCGCCCGATCGCATCGAAAAGGTGCTGTTCTCCAAAGGCCTGCTGGGCGTGGCGCTGAGCACCGCAGCCATGGTGGTGCTGTGGGGCCCGCTCTTCGCCGGTGTGGTGGCGGTGGTGCACACGTCGCTGTATATCCTGCTCGGCGGCTGCGTGAACGGCCTCGGTCACTGGTTCGGCAAACGCCCCAATGACAACCGGGCCACCAACATGCGCTGGTTGGCGCTGCTCACCGGCGGCGAGGGCATGCACAACGAGCATCACGAATACCCCCGCTCGCCGTTCTTCGGGGAGAGCTGGTGGGATCTCGGCGGTAAGTTCGCCCGGTTGCTGGCCAGGATGGGTCTGGCCACCCTGCACGTCTCGAGCCGCTACAGCCGAGAGAACGTGATGCCCCTCGCCGGGTAGCGAGACGTGTGGCGAGGGTTCGGCCCCAGTTCAGCGGCCTTGCCAGGGGGGCCCATCTCCCTTGGCCGTTTCCGGTCGGAATGCCCGTGCATCCTCGGTCTGCGCCGCCACCCGTCGCATGGTCTCCCCGAAGCGGACGCCTTCCACCAGCGTCATGTCCAGGCTTCGGCGGGCAATCTCCTTGGTGGCCCGCACGGCCAACGGAGCGGCCTGCAACAGACGCCGGGCCAACAGGTGAGCTTCCTCCATCAGGGAGTCGTGGGGGACCACCTTCCACACCAGGCCCATCTTCTCGGCTCGTTCGGCGTCCACCCGGTCCCCGATCAGCAGCAGCTCCATGGCGAACTGCCAGCCGATGGCCCGCGGCATCCGCACCGCCCCCTGCACCGTGGGCACCCCCAATTGCACCTCGGGGAAGGAGAAGCTGGCCCGCTCGGAGGCGATGACGAAATCGCATGAGGCCACCATGGTCAGCCCGAACCCGATGGCCGGGCCGTTCACCGCGGCGATGATCGGCTTCCACACCTCCAGCCCCGATTCCAGCGACTGGGCCGAGGGGATCTCCCAGAAGCTGTGACCTTGCCGCGCCCACCGATCCGCCCGGGTCCTTGAGATCGGCCCCAGCGCAAAAGGCGCTGCCGGCCCCGGTGATGATCCCCACCCAGGCGTCGTCATCGTCCCGGAAGCCGGCCCAGGCAGCGTTCAGATCCGAGCGGAGCTGCCCGTTGATGGCGTTGCGGGCCTCGGGCCGGTTGTAGGTGATGGTGGCGACCCGGTCGGCACAACGGTAGGTGACGGTCTCTCCCATGAATGGAGTCTGCTCCGAGAGGAACGTCCTTCGCGCCATCAAACCCGCCCTGCTCATGATCGAGTCACTCGACAGCTGCGAGCTGGCCGCGACTGCGAGTACTCGTGAACGGCACACGGGCGGTGGAATTGCAGATCATTATCCGCTCCTCGAAGTCGACGCAGCCGAGTGAAGGCGAATTGGGGTGTTGAGGCCCGCCACGCCGCCAATCCTTCGGTTGGGCCGCTGCGGGGCTGGCTTCAAGGGTGGGGGTGGGACCCCGCCAGAGCGCCGTGAGGGAGGCGCCAGCCGACCGGTCTGTGCACCGGCTTGGCTCGCTCAGTGGGGAGACGCCCTCTGGGTGAGGGGGCGCGCCGCCCCCTTTCCTTGGCTGTCACACCCCCTGAGGATGATGTCGGCCATGGTCATGGTGCTGAGTCTCGTGGTGGTCATTGTTGTCGTGCTGCTGGTCGGTCTGGCGGCGCTGGTGTTCGCCGGGCAGGGCTGGTTGCGGCGTTGGCAGCTGGATCTGGCCCGGCAGCAGGGGGCGCTGGCTGACGCCGCGCTCAGCTCGTTGCGGGGGGAGCAGTCCCAGCAGTTGAGCGGCACCGTGGACGCCGTGGTGTCCGTCGCCAGTGAGCGGCTGGGTTCGCACTTGGCATTGGGCACCCAGCAGGTTGAGCTGCGCCACCAGCACATGGACACCCAGTTGGCCTCCATGACCGGCGAGCTGCGCCGGGTCAATGACCTGGTGGTGTCCCTGCAGAAAGAGCGTGCCGAGCAGCACGGCCAGCTGGTCAACGGGTTGCAGGAACACGCCCGCCGCTCGGCGGAGCTGGCCCAAAGTGCCCAGGATCTCCGCCATGCCCTGTCCAGCCCCAAGGCCCGGGGCCAATGGGGTGAGCGCATGGCGGAGGACGTGTTGCGCCTCGCCGGCCTGGTGGAGGGGGTCAGTTACCGCAAGCAGGTGGCCATCGCGGGGGGCACCATCCCCGACTTCACGTTCCTGCTGCCCAACGGCTGGAAGCTGCACATGGACGTGAAGTTCCCCATCGACAACTACCTGCGCATGCTCAACGCAGAGGGTGAGACCGACCGCACCGGGTTCGCCACGACGTTCGGGCGTGACGTTCGGGCCCGCATCAAGGAACTCGGCGGCCGGGGGTACATCGAGCGCGGCGAGACGCTGGACTACGTGCTGGCGTTCATCCCCAACGAGGCGGTGTACGGCTTCATACACGAGCAGGACCCGGGCCTGGTGGACGACGCGCTGCGCCAGCGGGTGGTGCTGTGCTCACCGTTCACGTTGTTCGCGGTATTGGCCGTCATACGTCAGTCGGTCGAGCAACTGGCCCTTGAACGCACCTCAGATGAGATCCTCCAGGTGTTGGGCGGGTTCAACCAGCAGTGGGAGAGGTTCTCCGAGAGCGTCGACGGCCTCGGTCGCAAGCTCGATACCGCTCACAAGGCGTTCGATGACCTCGCCGGAACACGCCGCAAGCAGCTGCAAAAGACCATCGACAAGGTCGAGGATCTGCGAACCAGGTCGGGCCTGGGTGTGGAGGGCGAGCTCGATCAATCCGAGCCCGTGGTGCCCGCGTTGCGAGCGGTGGCCGGTGGGTCGTGACCTCCGTCGGCACCATGAGTAACCCCGCAGGGAGCGCCGATGCCCACCCACTAACCTCTGCTGACGTGGGCCTTTTCTACGTAACCACCCCCATTTACTACGTGAACGACGCGCCCCACATCGGCCACGCGTACACCACGGTGACGGCTGACGCGCTGGCCCGCTGGCATCGCCTGTGGGGAGACGACGTGTGGTTTCTCACAGGTACCGACGAGCACGGTCTCAAGGTGGCCCAGGCTGCTGAGAAGAACGGCGTGTCCCCCGCGAGTGGGCGGACCGCACCGTCGAGCGCTTCCGTGATGCCTGGCAGCTGCTCAACATCTCCAACGATGACTTCATCCGCACCACCGAACCTCGCCATTACCGGGCCGTCGAGCAGTTGCTGCAGGCCTGTTATGACGCCGGGGACATTGAGCTGGACACGTATTCCGGGCTGTACTGCGTGGCCTGTGAGGCGTACTACACCGACGCTGACCTGGTGAACGGCAACTGCCCCATCCACGACCGGCCGGTGGATCAGGTCACCGAACAGAACTACTTCTTCAAGCTCTCCCGCTTCGGACAACGCCTGCTGGACTACTACGAGGCCCGCCCCAACGCCATCACCCCCGAAACACGCCGCAACGAGGTACTGGGTTTCATCCGCCAGGGCCTGCAGGACTTCTCGATCTCGCGGACCTCGCTGAGCTGGGGCGTGCCCATCCCGTGGGATCCAGCCCATGTCACCTACGTGTGGTTCGACGCCCTCACGAACTACATCACCGCGGTCGGATACGGCGAAGATCCGGACCGTTTCGAGCGTTGGTGGCCGCACTGCCGTCACCTCATCGGCAAGGACATCATCCGCTTCCATTGCGTGTACTGGCCGGCCATGCTGCTCTCCGCGGGGATCGAACCGCCGGTCAACTGGCATGTGCACGGCTGGCTGCTGGTGGGCGGCGAGAAAATGTCCAAGACCCGCCTCAACCAGATCGCCCCCGCTGACCTGGTGGAGACCTTCGGGGTCGACGGGTACCGCTACCACTTCCTACGGGACCCCAGCTTCGGGCCCGACAGCGACTTTTCTTACGAGGGCATGGTCGTGCGGTACAACACCGACCTCGCCAACAACCTGGGCAACCTCGCCGCCCGGGTGGCCACCGTGGTGGACAAGAAGTGTGGCGGCATCGGTCCCGCACCGTCGGCGGATTCCACGCTGGCGCTGGTTGTGGCGGCCGCCTTCGAGCAAGCCTCCGTCGCCTGGCGGGACGTGCAGCCCAGCGTGGCGCTGGAGGCCACCTGGCGCATCGTGCGCGAGACCAACGCCTACCTCGAAACCCACGAGCCGTGGCGCCAAGAGCCCGGCCCGGCGCTGGACACCGTGATGGGCGACGCCCTCGAAGCACTCCGGGTGGTGGCGCTGCTGGCCTCCCCAGCGGTGCCCACGGCGGCCCAGGCCATCTGGGAACGCATCGGCCTGGCGGGCCAGGTGGCTGACCAGCGCCTGCCCGACGCCGCGACGTGGGGTGGTTATCCCGGCGGTCTACCGGTCGTCAAAGGTCCCTCGCTGTTTCCCCGGGTGCAGGCGTGACGGACCCGGACCCGCCGGAAACGCGTTGGTTCGACCAGCACTGCCATCTCGAACCCGGCCCCGCCGGAGACGCTGCGGTCGCTGCCGCCGTGGGTGCCGGGGTCCTGCGCATGATCACCGTCGGTACCGACGTGGCCAAATCCCTCGAGGCGGCCGACGTGGCCGATGCCCATCCTGGCGTGGTGTGGGCCACCGCCGGCATCCACCCCCATGAGGCCCGCCATGGAGGCCTGGCCGACATCGAAGCCCTGTTGCGGCGCCCATGCGTGCTCGGCGTCGGCGAATGCGGGCTCGATTACTACTACGAGCACTCGCCCCGCCATGAGCAGCAGCAGCTGTTCGCGGCCCAGATCGAGTTGGCCCGCAAAGCCGATCGCCCCTTGATCATCCATACCCGTGACGCCTGGGAGGACACGTTCGCCCTGCTGGCGGAGGTCGGCGTTCCGGAACGGGTGGTGTTCCACTGTTTCACCGGTGGGCCCGATGAGGCCCGTCGCAGTCTTGATCTGGGTGCGCTGCTGTCCTTCTCGGGGGTGGTGACGTTCAAGTCGGCCGAGCCCTTGCGGGACGCCGCCCGGCTCTGTCCCATCGACCGGCTCGTGCTCGAAACCGACGCCCCCTACCTGGCGCCCGTCCCGCTGCGCGGCCGCCCGAACCAACCAGCCAACCTGGTGCACACCGCGGCCACCGTCGCCGCCCTCAAAGACGTCACGCCGGCGGCGTTGTCGGCCCAAACCTGGTCCACCACCTGCGGGTTCTACGGTTTGGCGGAGTGACCCATACCCGCACCCAGCTGTTGGCCCTGCTTGAGGACGCCGGCATCACCCTCAGCCGGGCGTTGGGCCAGAACTACGTGGCCGACCCCAACACCGTGCGTCGGATCGTGCGGCTGGCCGGGGTGCAGCCTGGCGACAAGGTGGTTGAGATCGGCGCCGGGCTGGGCTCGTTGACCCTGGCTCTCGCTGACGCCGGCGCCACGGTGGTGGCGGTGGAAGCCGACCGTCGGGTGGGCGAGGTCCTGGCGCAGGTGGTGGCCGGGCGGACGGTCAGCGTGGTGGTCCAAGACGCCATGACCCTGGAGTGGGCCGAGCACTTGGTGCCGGAGGTTGGTGCCCGCCCGTGGTCGTTGGTGTCGAACCTGCCGTACAACATCGCCGCCACCTTGGTCCTCGACGTGTTGGAACAGGTGCCGGCGGTCGAGTCGATGCTGGTCATGGTGCAGCGGGAGGTAGCCGAACGGTTGGCCGCCCCGCCCGGGTCGAAGGTGTATGGCATCCCCAGCGTCAAGCTGCGCTGGTGGGCCGAAGCCACCGTCGTGGGCAAAGTTCCCGCCACCGTGTTCGTGCCCCAACCCCGGGTCGAGTCGGCGTTGTTGCGCATCCAACGCCACCCCGAGCCGGTCACCACCCAGCCCCGCCAGCAGGTGTTCGCGCTCCTCGAGCAGGCTTTCCGCCAGCGTCGGAAAATGCTGCGCCGATCGCTGGCCGATCACGCCGGCTTCGAGGCCGCCGCGGGCCGGGCCGGGGTGCGACCGGAGGCCCGCCCCGAGGAACTGGGCCTGCCAGACTGGTTGCGCCTGGCCGAGCAGCTGGCCGCCCACGCCGGCTGACACACCGAAGATCGGTCCTCCCGCACTGTGCCCGGTCCCACATCGGATCGACTTCGCCCTGTTGGGTTCGCGAGAACGGCGGCTCCGTTCAGCTGAACGCTGTCTGTCCGGAAGGGTCCGAACGCCACGGCTGGTTCAGTGGCCCACCAGCGCGCCAACCACCAGGTACGCCACGATGAGGACCACGATGAGGACCACGGGCAGCAGCGCTTGCGCCAGCAGGAACCGGCGGATCCGGCGTCTCGTTGGGGGGCTGGCGTTGGCGTGCAACGTGCCCCAGCCGATGGGCAGGCCGGTCCGGTGCTGGTAGCGCGGCTCGAACGGTTGGGGGTAGTACCTCCAGGGGTCCATCTCCGGTTCCGGTGTCATGGTGGGCAGGACTCGGGCAGGCTCACCCTGATACGACCCAGCTACCGTTGTGGCCACCCGTTCGACTGGCGCCGGGACCAGGCTGCGAGCTGGGGATGGTCGCTCGATGGTCCAGTAGCGTGGCTCGGTGGTGCCGGTCCTCGTCGCTCCCGCCAAGCTGACCCTGTCGTTGCGCATCACCGGCGTTCGGGCCGATGGCTACCACCTCATCGACGCCGAGATGGTTAGCCTCGATCTGTTCGACACTGTGGACATCGGAACCGGGGACGGCTTGGAACTCGTCTTCCAACAACCCGAACACCACATGCCATACGGTATGGAACGGCTGGTCTCGGTGGACGACCGTGCCATACCGGATGGGATCTCCAGACCGGATGGGCTCTCTCGTAACCATGCCGTACCAGATGGTATGGAGCGGGGCCGGCGCCAGGACGAGGAGGGCTGCAAGGAGGGGGCCGCAGCTCTGACCGTTCCGCCCACGGAGGACAACCTGGTGGCCCGGGCCTTGCGGCTGGTCGGCCGGCGGGCCCATGTGCGCCTCACCAAACGGATCCCGCCCGGGGCCGGGCTCGGTGGCGGGTCGGCCGATGCCGCCGCCATCCTGCGCTGGGCCGGGGTCACCGATCCGTTGCTGGCCGCCCGGCTCGGTGCCGATGTCCCGTTCTGCGTTCGCAACGGGCGGGCCCGGGTCAGCGGCATCGGTGAGGTGTTGCAACCCCTACCGTTTGAGGCCCGCCGGCTCACGTTGCTGACCCCGCCGTTCGGGTGTTCGACCGTCGAGGTCTATCGGGCCTGGGACCGGCTCGGAGGCCCCGCTGGCGAGGCCGGCAATGACCTCGAACCGGCGGCGCTGGCCATCGAGCCCCGCCTGGGGACCTACCGGGACCACTTGGCGGCCGCCACCGGATTGCGCCCCCGCCTGGCCGGCAGCGGGTCCACCTGGTTCGTGGAAGGGGATTTCCCCGGGCCCGGTCGCCTGGTGGTCAGCACGAGCCCCGCAAACGCGCCCGATACCACGCCAGAGGAGATCTGAACGGGTCGCTCAGGACACGTTGTGACGGAGGAACTGCTCGATCATGGCGTTGACCTGATCGGGTACCTCCAACATGTTGAAGTGTCCCGCGCCCGACGGTCTGACCGGTGATCACCTGGGGGACCGCGGCGCTCAGAAGTGGCGGCGGGCAGGTGGGGAAGGCCGCGGCGATGTGCAACACCGGCATCGACAGGCGGGCAACAGCCGCGGCCGCAGCGGCACCGTCCCAGTCCCGCAACCCCTCGATCTCACTGGTGAAGACGTGATCGGGCACCAGGGCAGCCCGACGACAAATCTCCTCGTAGAGCGTCTCGTCGAAGTCGGCCAGATCAGTCAGGAAGAAGTTGCGGAAAGCCCGCCGCCGGGTCGAATCCACGCCGTGACGGGCGAAGGCCGCCAACATCTGCGTGAATCCGGCCCGGTTGTCACCCACCGGCGCCGGGTCCACCAACACCAGCGCCCGGGCGACAGCGGGATGATCGGCGGCCAGCTGTAGGGCGATGGCCCCGCCCATGGAATGACCGGCCACCACCGGCCGACCGAGACCAAGCTCGGCGATGATCCAGGCCACATCATCGGCGAAGGCGGCCATGGTGTAGGCCTGCTCGGGTTTCTCGCTGTGGCCGTGGCCCCGCAGATCGATCGAAATGCAGTGATGGTTCTCGGCGAAGTGCTCGAGCTGGCGATGGAATGACCACCAGTCGCAGCTGCCACCGGGCACGAACACCAGCGGCACCCCGCTTGCACCCGAAGGTGAGCCGGCCTCCTCGTATCGCAACGTGACGCCATCACGGACAAGCGCCTTCATGGCCTGCTCCTCTCAGCACGGCGAGCCAATCGAACGTGCCTGAGCCGCGCACCGTACACCCGAGCGGTCGATGCCCGCGCCGGCTCGGATCACCCAAGGGTCGCTCAGGTCCATCTGCGAACGGGCCCTGGACACGGGCTGGCGCGGCCGGTGGCGACGTGACGGTCAGGCCTCGATCGGCCATTGGGGGCAGGTGGCGCGGTAAGCGACGTCGCGGGGGCCGTGCTGGTCCCATTCCTTGCGGGTCAGGTTGCGCCCGGCTGCCTGACAGGCCATGTCCTGCCAGGTGGGGGGATCGAACCGCCAGATCTGGATGTGACGGCCGGCAGGGTCGACGGTGACCAACCCGGGAGGCCGGCCGGGGAAGGCCACCGGCGAGACGGTCGGGAGCGCGGCGATCGGTTGGCCGATCAGCTGGCCCGTCTCAAGGTCCCACAGACGGCCCTTGCCGTCATGGGTGCTGACCAGGTACCGGCCGTCGTCGGCGAACGCGAAGCCAGCGCCAACCGGGGACCCGGCCTCTGAGGGCATCCGGCGCAGCTCGACGAAGGTGTCGGGGTCCCGAAGCACCAGCTCGCCGGCGGTGTGGGTGGTGACCAGCCAACGGCCGTCAGGGCTGTAGGCCGCGCCCACCACCGCGCCCAGATCGAGCGGGGTGGGCCGGCGGATCCAGGTGGCGGTGTCGATGAGGAAGTTGTCGCCAATTCCGTCGGCGAACGCCAGTACCACAGCTTCATCGGCGGCCACGGCGAAGCTCACCCCCGGTCCGCTGTCGATGGTGGCGATGCGTCGCCCCGACGGCAATTCGTTCACTTGAACGAGCCCCGGCCGCTCCGTGTTGGAGTTGACATGGCGCCGGCTGGTCATCGACCAATGCCGATCCCTTGACACCACCGTGACATCGCCGAACCCGTCGGGGATGGCCAAATCGATGACCTTGGACAAAGGCTTGCCGTTCTCGTCCAAGACCTGCAGCGTGGTTGGTGGTCCAATGAAGGTCCGGAGCCAGGTGTTGGGCACGGTTCGGGTGGTCAACGTGTTGCGACCCAGGCATCGTTCGGCGGAGACGGTCGGGTCCCTCGCAGTCCCAATAGCGGGTGGGGACGGTCTGACGCGAAGCCAGGTTTCGGGCGTCGGCGTTGATCCAGCCGGCGTCCTTGGTCGCCCCGAGGATCGGCACGTCACCGGGGTAGGGGACAGCGGCATGCAGCAGTCCACCGCCGTCGGTGGCGATCAGGGCGACGCCACGGTCACCGGCCACCGCCAGGGCCGCGCCCTCCGGTAGCAGTGCCAGGCCCGAGCTTTGGCCGACGCGGGCGTCGAACGCATCCAGGCGCACGCTGCCGGTGTCGGGGTCGAGCACACTCAAGGAGCCGGTTACGCTCAGCACCGCCAGCGAACCGTGGGGCGGCGTTGGCGGCGGCCTCGCAGGTGACCAGGAAGTCGCGCTCCACCTCGTTGGGATCATCGGGATGAGCGTTTCGCCAAGCGATTGCCCCGGCCAGGCGGGCCCCGCGGTACAGTTCGCCCTCATCTCGCTCGGCCAAGGCCCAGTTCCGGGCGGTGTCGCTGAGATGACGATGGGTGCGCAGGGCGTCGCGGTCCTCATCCAGCCACTGTCGCAGCCGGGGCCACTGGCGGATCAGCGCCTCATGGGCCACCTCCACCGTGGGCTCCCGGCTGGCGGGGTCCCGATCGAAGGACAACAAGCGGGCCGCTCCGAAGCGGTCCACAGCAACGGCCACCGCTTCGTCTGCTCCCAGGTCCCGGCGCAGCACCCGGCGGCGGGTGTCCTCGGCGCGCTCGCCCAGGGTGACCAGACGTCCGCCAGCGCCGTGCCGATCTGGCTGACCAGCGTCCGGCACCGCTCAATGGGCAGGGGCCCCGACGCCGTGAGCTTGGATTCCAAGGTGCCGCCCCGCAGGAAACGGAACACCAGGAAGGCCCGATCGGGCTCCCGCCAGTAGTCGTAGATCCGGACCGGGCTCCAGGCCCAGCTCCTCAGCCAGTCGGACCCGGTGGGCCTGGAAGGCGCGGCTGGCCTCGGCCTGGCGTCCGGCCCGATGTAGCGCCAACATCTGCAAGCCGACCAGGCGGTCACGCAACGGGTGCGTCTCGACCGCCGTTCCTCGACCATGGGCGGGTCCTCCCGGACGACCCGCCTCGGCTCGGCACGGCGCCGCGCCTGAGGTGGCCGGCGGCGACTACTTGCCCTTGGCGCGACGTTGGAAGCGGGTGCGCTTCAGCATTTTCTTGTGCTTCTTCTTGCGCATGCGCTTGCGGCGCTTCTTGATCAGCGATCCCATGAGGCCCGCCACCGTAGCGGCCGGGAAGCAGATCCGGCGAATGCGCGCCGCCGCAACCCGTCGCCGGCCTCTGGTGCACCGGGTGAAATCGCTCTCGCCGCCCAGCGTTGATCCCTGCAGAGCGGGAACCTTGCCCCATCACCGATTCGGTCTCCCAGCGGGTGACCTGCGATCACTCACCGAGGTTGCGATCAAACCCATCAGCATTCGCCCGGATCACGGCACGGAATGGCGTTCCGGTGTCGGCGGAGCCGGTTCGGAGGGCGTTGGTGGCGTCGGTCCCATCTCGGGGATGCCGACGGTGATGGGGCTGTTCACGGGATGGTCGGCGTGGCGGCGGTCTTCAGTCTCCCGCCGTTGACCCTAGAGTCGCGCCCGGTGCGCCGGGCCGCTGTTGCGACGAACCTTGTCGGCGAGCGGGCCCTGGTGGCAGCGGCGCGCACCGACCCTGCGGCTTTCGCCCGCCTGTACCAGCATTACCTGCCGCGCATTCACGCCTTCGCGTATCGCCGGACCAACGCCCGTGACGCTGCTGAGGACATCACCGCCGCGACCTTCGAGCGCGCCTATCGCACCATCGACCGCTTCGAGTGGCGCGGCGGCGGTTTCGGGGCCTGGCTCTTCCGTATCGCCAACAACGAGCTGGTGGACCACTACCGCCGGCAAGGTCGCCAGCAGTCGCCGCGCGGTCAAGCGGCGCTCGGCCAGCTCCACCACGCCCCAGTGACGGACGATCTGGAACACATCGAGGTCGGCAGCGCGGACCTCGACACCCTCCTGGCCGCTCTTGACACGTTGCATCCGCGCTATCAGACCGCCATCTCGTTGCGTTACCTGGCCGATCTCACCCATGAGGAAGCGGCGGCCGCGATGGGGGTGTCCAAGCCGGTGATGGCGGTAACCCTGACCCGGTCGCTCAAGGCCCTGCGAAAGGTGATGGAGACCATGTCGGCGGACAGACAGCGCGGCGCCCCAGGCGGCGGCGTCATCGATCTGCGGGATCGCAGCGCACGGGAACGCGCCACTGATTCCGGCACCCACCGATCCAGGTCAGGACGGCGATGATGGTGCGTCGATCCCCCGGCAACGGTGGCGGTGCGACGTTCGGTGCGTTCCGCCGGCACGGGTCTGAGGTTCGTGGCCGCCTCCAGGCGCTAGCGGTGATGGCGGTGCCGGCGCCCGATCCCCGCTTCGCCGACGAGCTCCTGGTCCGCCTGGTCACCAACCGGCCCACTGAGCTGCACCAGCCCGCTGCGCTCCGGCAGAGTGGTCCGAGGCGACACCACGAAACCCGGGTCGAGGTCGGGGCGGGTGGCCCTGGCCTCCGCCACGCACGCAAGAAGCCCGCGGTGGGGCGCTTGGCGGTGGCCGCGGTGGCTGCCGCGGCGGCGTTGCTGTTGCTGCTGCCACCCACGTTGGACCTGGTCGAATCGGACGGGTCCCGGGCCGCGTTGGCCACCGCCAGCCTGGCGTCCCAGCTGGGCGCGCGCCGCGAGGTAAGGGTCGGTCCCGCCGGCGCCCTGCTGGATCGGGCCGGGCGACCATTGGTGGTTGAGGACGGTGACGCCACGCTCAGCTGTAGCGCGGCCATGACGTTCGAGGACGCCGCCGGTGGGGCCTATCGCTGTGAGGCCGGCGAGTCCGTCGCCGTTCGAGTACAGGGCGCCGCCCTGGTGTGGTCCTCAGCCATGCCCACCGAAGCCGACGTGGCCGAGCTCCGCCTGGAGGAGCCCGATGTCGAGCTCCCACTGCGCTGGAACTGGTCACCCTTGGGCGGTCCGAAGCGAGCCGACTTCGCGGCGTATGAGCTGCTCAGAGGTCGAAGCAACGAGCCGGCGCTGGCCGATGAGACCACCACCGACCTGGTTGCTCGCATCGAGGAGGTCGGACGGCACACCTTCGAGGAGCCAGAAGCCCCCGACCATGACGCCACGTATCAGGTCAGGGCCCTAGACCGACACGGCCGGCTGTTGGCCCTGTCGAATGCCGTGCAGGTGAGCGTGGCCAACGACGGCTGAGCAGCGCCCCCGCCGGTGATCGGAAACAACCAGGGCGCGGCCCGGCCAGCCGTTAACCTGGGGGGCAACCGTTGGCGGGTAGTTCAATAGGCAGAACGCCTGACTTTGGATCAGGAGGTTGCAGGTTCGATTCCTGCCCCGCCAGCCACCGATTGATCCAGCCGCTGACCGCGGAAGAATGAGCCCCCGAAAGAACTGATGAGCGATCGCGATCGATCCGTGTCCGCAGTGGTGTTGGCCGCCGGTTTGGGGGTTCGGATGCGCTCCGAGCGGCCCAAGCCCCTCCACCTGCTCTGCGGCCGACCCATGCTGCTGTACGTGCTCGATGCCCTGGCTGACCTCGACGTCCAGCGAGCGGTGGTGGTCGTCGGCAGCGCTGCGGAACGGGTCACCAAACGGGTTCAGGAGGATCTGTCCCACCTGCCGGGCGAGTTGTTCCGGGTGGAGTTCGTTGAGCAAGCCGCTCCCCGGGGCACTGGTGATGCGCTGATGGCCGCGCTCGGCGTGGTCGGCGACGACGACGACACCGATGATGATCTGGTGGTCCTGAACGGGGACATGCCCATGTTGTCCCCGTCCTCTCTGGCCAGGCTGGTGGCGGCGCACCGCCAGGCTGACGCCGCCTGCACCGTGCTGGTGGCCCGGCTGGCGGATCCCACCGGACGGGCCAGGGTGATTCGGGCCAAGGATGGGCGGGTGGCCCGGGTGGTGCCCCAGGTCGATCTGGTCAACGAGCCGGAGCTCGCCGCCATTGACGAGGTGTCAGCCTCGGTGTACTGCTTCCGCCGGGGTGTGCTGGGCCCGGCGCTGCGTCGTCTCACGCCGGACAATCCCGATGGTGAGTACCGCCTGCCAGATCTGGTGGACGTGTTGCACCGGGCGGGTTACACCGTCGGTGCCGCGCCGATCGACCATCCCGCCGAGCTGGCCGAAGTGGATGATCGTTTGCATCTGGCCCAGATCGAGGGTGAGATCCGTCGGCGCATCAACGGTCGCTGGCTGGCCGCCGGGGTCACGATGGTGGACCCCACCACGTGTTACATCGACGCCACCGTCAAGCTCGCACCGGACGTCACCTTGTTCCCCAACACGCTGCTGCAGGGCCGCACCGTGATCGGCGCCGGAGCCGAGATCGGGCCCGATACCCGCCTGGTGGACTGCATGGTCGGCGCCGGGGCCCGCATCGAGAAGGCGGTCGGCCACGACGCCGAGGTCGGTCCCGATGCCGTGGTCGGGCCGTTCGTCTCCCTCGAGCCGGGTTCCGAGGTGCCGGCCGGCGTACGGGTGGAGGCCTTCACCACGCTGCGGATGGTGGAGTAGACGTCAGCGCTGGGCTCCTGAGCGGCCGGATCTGACAAGCTGGGCCCGCAGACCCATCCGATATCGGAGTTCCGCCTCATGAGGAGCTCGACATGAGCGCCATCACCACCGTCCCCACCAACAAGCGCCTGCAGTTGGTGTCGGGTCGCTTCAACCGATCCCTGGCGGAGGCCATCGCCGCCCGGCTTGGGGTCGAGCTGCTCAACCCCAACGCGGCCAACTTCGCCAACGGTGAGATCCACTGCCGCTTTGACGAGTCCGTGCGCGGCGCTGACCTGTTCATCATCCAGACCCACTGCAACAGCGACGCCGGCACTCTCAACGACGCCCTGATGGAGCAGCTGATCATGGTCGACGCCGCCAAGGGCGCCTCGGCCAAGCGCATCACGGTGGTCATGCCGTTCTACGGATACGCCCGTCAGGATCGGAAGTCCTCGGGTCGAGAGCCCATCACCGCTCGGCTGGTGGCCAACCTTTTCGAAACCGCCGGGGCCAAGCGGTTGCTGTCCGTTGATCTGCACTCGGGTCAGATCCAGGGGTTCTTCAACGGGCCGGTGGATCACCTGACCGCCATGCCCGTGCTGGTCAATTACTTGCGTCAATACGGCGAGGATCTGGTGGTGGTGTCACCGGACACGGGGCGGGTCAAGGTTGCGGCCCGCTACGCCAACGCGCTGCACGCCGACGTGGCCTTCGTGTACAAGAAGCGCCGGTTGATGGAGAAGAACTCCGTGGAGGCCATGGCGCTGGTCGGTGAGGTGGAGGGCCGTACCTGTGTGCTGATCGACGACATGATCGACACCGCGGGAACCATGGTGGCTGCCGCCGAGCAGCTCACCCGGGCCGGCGCCAAGCGGGTGTTGGCCGCCGCCACCCACGCCGTGCTGTCGGGTCCGGCCATCGACCGGTTGAAGAACTCCGTGATCGAGAAGGTGGTGGTGACTGACACCCTGCCGCTGCCGCCCGAGAAGCAGATCGACATCATTGAGCAACTGTCGGTAGCGCCGCTCATCGCCGATGCGATCCGGGCGGTGTTCGAGGACAGCTCGGTCAGCGAGATCTTCGACGGCCAGAACCAGAGCTGACCGATCCGCCTCCCCAAGGCTCTGACCAGGACATGGTCCACTTTTTTGGCCGTAGGGTCGAATCGACGTCGATTCGGAGAACGGACGCTAGGTAGTTTTTACGGCACTGTCTGTGGGGTTCCTGGAGGGCAGTACGGCCGGCTAAGATGCAACGCCGTTTGTCGGGCGGGTGCCCACCACGACGAGGAGAGCAGGCCATGGCCGAGGTGCTGGAAGCGCAGACTGGTCGCGACAAGGGCTCGCGCCCTGCTGGTCGTCTGCGTCGTGAGGGCAGCGTGCCTGGCGTGCTGTACGGGCTCGGGATGGAGCCGGTGGCGGTCGCCGTCGAATGGCCGGCGCTGCGTCGGGCGCTCAACGCCGACGGAGGGGTCTCAGCGGCCATCCGCCTACTGGTGGACGGCAAGGAGCACCTGACCCTGGTCAAGGAGCTGCAGCGCCACCCCGTGCGCCGTGACGTGATCCACGTCGACTTCCTGGCGGTGGACCCCGACGAGCTGGTGAACGTGGAGATCACGTTGGTCCTGGCCGGGGTCGAGGAACTGCCCACCGCGCTGCAGGACCAGGTGGTGTTGGTCACGCACCGCCTCGAGGTCACGTCCAAGCCCGGAGCCATCCCCGCCGAGGTCCCGCTCGACGTCTCGGGCCTGGTTGAGGGCGGCGAGATCAAGGTCAGCGACCTTCGCCTGCCGGCCGGGGTCACCACCAGCGAAGATCCGGATCTGGTGCTGGCGACCATCATGGGTGACGTCCCCATGGACGCCGAGCTCGAGGCGGCCGACGCCGCGGCTGCCGAAGCGGAGTCCGAGGACGCCAGTGGTGCTTCGGAAGGCAAAGCCGACAGCTGACGAGGGCCGCTCCGGGACCCCCGCGGATCTGCTGGTCGTCGGACTGGGCAACCCGGGGGAGACCTACGCCGGTTCTCGTCACAACGTCGGGCTCGAGGTGGTCACCGAGCTGGCCCGGCGCCGGCACTGCCCGCTCAAAAGGTCCCGTTACGACGCCCTCGTGGCGGAGACCACCCTTTCCTCCAAGCGGCTGGCGCTGGCCTTCCCGACCACGTTCTACAACGACTCCGGGCGGGCGGTGCGCAGTCTGGTCCGTCGTTTCGGGGTGGAAGATCCCGAAATGCTGCTTGTGGTGCATGACGAGCTGGATCTCCCGCCCGGTCGCATCCGGCTCAAGCGCGGCGGCGGATTGGCCGGTAACAACGGACTCAAGTCCATCCAGGCCCATCTGCACCACGCCGATTTCCTGCGGGTCCGCATCGGCATCGGCAAGCCGCCCGGCCAGGGCGTTGACTGGGTGCTCGGCCGGCCCTCGAAAGCGGACCGTGTTGAGCTCGATGTGGCGGTGCAGCGAGCCGCTGACGCAGTGGAGCGCATCCTCGAATCAGACATCGAAGCGGCCATGCAGGTCTTCAACCGGGATGACATCTGACCAGCGCCGGCCCCGAACGCCTGAAACCCATCCGGCGCCGCCCATTCAGCAATACCTAACGGTACGACACCTACCGGTATGATACTTGATAGTATGATACTATATGGTATGTTCGCCACCGTAGGGTCGAATCGACGTGGATTCGACCCTACGGTGCTGCGGGAACGGTACGTGGGTACACGGTCACGAAGTGTGGCTGAGTGACGGCATGCCGGCGGCGCCCAGCAGGGCTGACAGGGCCCGGTGCAGCGGCACATCGATCCCGTGACGCTCAGCGGCCCGGATGACGGCGCCGTAGAGGGCATCGTGTTCCAGGTCCTTGCCGGCTCGCCGGTCATAGAGCATCGACGTACCCGACACTGCGTTGGTGCGGGCCAGCATCGACGCCAACTTGTCGATGCCGGCGTCGGGCAGATCGGCCCCCTCGGCCCGGGCCACGGCGCAGGCCTCGTGACCGATGGCCCGCGCCAGCTCCTCGATGCCCGGCTCACCCATCACCCGCATGTCCCGCAGCGTCAACGCGGTGATGCCGTTGACGATGGTGTTGGTGGCCAGCTTCCGCCAGGCCTCCTCCAGAAACTGGGCCGAGGGCACCAGCTCGGCCCCCGTGCCGCTGAAGCACTCGGCCAGGCGGCGGGCTGACGGTACGTCCGGCGTGAAGATGGTGCCCCGGGAGTAGTGACGGATGTGGCCCGGCTGCAACAGCTCGGCCCCGCAATACACCACCCCCGGTAGCACGGTGGCCGGCCCGGCCAGCGGCTTGGTCCGCTCGGCGCCCTCGATGCCGTTCTGCACCACGATCACCGTGGTATCCGGCCCGCACAGCCGCATCAGCCAACCGGCGGCGCCTTCGGTCTGATGGGCCTTGACGCACAGAAGCACCCACTCCACCGGGCCCGCCAGCTGGCCGGGGTCGGTTACGGCACGGGCCGGGCCGGACACCGGCGCCTCAGTCGACTCCACCAGGTACCGCTCGAACGTTCGGCGGACGCAGGCGCTGACCTCATGACCGGCCGCCGCCAGATGGGCCGCGAAGTACACCCCGACCGACCCCGCTCCGACCACGGCGATGCTGCTCATGGCCCCGAACCCTAGCGGCGTCCCAGACGACCCGATCGCCGCTGGGCGGGCCCGGGGTCGGTCCCGGCAACCGATAGCCTGAATGAGCTTGCTGCTGACCGCTCTTCCGCCGCTGCTGCGCCACGAACCCGCGCTCGTCGAGCTGCTGGGTCGCGCCAGCGCCACCCTTTCAGTGCCCGATGGCGCCCGCGCCGTGACCCTGGCCGGCATCACCGACGCCTCCTCCCGTCACCCGTTCCTGATCGTCACTCCCACCGGGGCGGACGCCGACCGCCTGGCGGGGGACCTCACCGCCTTCCTGGGTCCCGATGAGGTCGACACCTTTCCGGCCTGGGAGACGCTGCCCTTTGAGCGGGTCAGCCCCTCGGTGGAGACCATGGGCCGGCGGCTGCGCACCATGTGGCACCTGGCGGACCCCGAGCGGGCCCCCCGGGTGGTGGTGGCCCCGGTCCGGGCCGTGATGCAGCGGTTGGGCCCCCATGTGTCGGAGGTCGATCCCATTGTCATCGGCCCCGGTGACCAGGTGGATCCCACCGAGCTCGTGGAGCGGCTGGTCCACCTGGGCTACCGGCGGGAGTACCAGGTGGAGAACCGCGGTGAGGTGGCGGTGCGCGGCTCCATCGTGGACGTGTTCCCCTCCACCGCTGACGGGCCGGTCCGCATTGATCTGTGGGGCGACGAAGTGGATCGTCTGACCGAGTTCACGGTGGCCGATCAGCGCTCCACCGTGGACCGGGCCGAGGTCGAGATCTTCGGGTGCCGGGAGCTGTTGGCCACAGACGACGTGCGACTACGGGCGTCGGCGCTGACCAGAACAGAGGCCTGGGGCGCCGAGCAATGGCAGAAGTTGGCCGACGGGCAGCTGTTCGATGGGATGGAGTCCTGGCTGCCGTGGCTCACCAACGAGGACACGGTGCTGCTGGACCTGCTGCCGGCTACCGCCCAGATCATCCTCATCGAGCCCCGCCGCATCCGGGACCGGGCCCGGGACGTGGCCGCCGAGGAAGCGGACCTGGCCCGGGTGTTGGCCAAGGCCTGGAACGTGGGCGAGGACCGCGAGCTGCCCACCCTGCACGCGTCGTTCGAGCGGCTGCTAGCCCGCACCGATGCCCCCGCTTGGTCCGTCACCACCGTGCCGGAGAGCCCTGACGTCACCACCGTGTTGGCGGCGGGCTGGAACCAGGCCAGCGGCGACGGTGAGCTGCTGGTCCGTCAACTCAGCGGCCTGCTGCAAGAGGGCTACCGCGTGGTGGTGGGCGCGGACTCCAGCGGGTCCGCCAGCCGCATGAGGGAGCTGCTGTCCAAGAACGGGCTGCATTTCGACCCAGCCCATGACCCCACCAAACCCGGTGGTGCCATCGTGGTGGCCCCACTGTCGGTGGGCACGATCCTGCCCCGCATCAAGCTGGCCATCCTCTCCGAATCAGACGTCACCGGTCGCCGCCGAGCCCATCGCAGGGCCCGGCCGCGCAGCCAACGCCAGTCCCAGGGCTTCTTCGACAACCTGGCCGCTGGCGACTATGTGGTGCACCACCAGCACGGCGTTGGTCGCTACGGCGGCATGGTCACCCGGTCCATCGGCGGCGCCGAGCGGGATTACCTGCTGGTGGACTACAAGGGCGGGGACAAGCTCTACATCCCCTCCGATCAGATCGACGCCATCCGCCACTACACCGGCGGTGATGCCCCGGCGTTGCACCGTCTGGGCGGCAGCGATTTTGCCAAGACCAAGGCCCGGGTCAAATCCGCGGTGGCGGAGATCGCCCAGGAACTGGTGGTGCTGTACCAGACCCGCACCAACTCCGTGGGCCGCGCCTTCCCGCCTGACACCCCCTGGCAGAAGGAGCTGGAGGACGCCTTCCCCTACGCGCTGACCCCCGATCAGGCCCAGGCCATCGAGGAGGTCAAGGCCGACATGGAGTCCCCCAGCCCAATGGACCGCCTGGTCTGCGGGGACGTCGGGTTCGGCAAGACCGAGATTGCCATCCGGGCCGCGTTCAAAGCGGTGCAGGACGGCACCCAGGTGGCGGTGCTGGTACCCACCACGCTGCTGGCCTCCCAGCACTTCCAGACCTTCTCCGAGCGCTACGCGGCGTATCCGGTGCGGGTGGAGGTGCTGTCAAGGTTCCTGACCAACGCCCAGGCCCGGCAGGTCATGAAGGGGGTGGCGTCGGGCGAGGTGGACGTGGTGATCGGCACCCACCGGCTGTTGAGCGAGGACATCTCGTTCAAGAACCTTGGTCTGTTGGTGGTGGACGAGGAGCAGCGCTTCGGGGTCCACCACAAAGAGGCCATGAAGAAGCTGCGGGCCAACGTGGACGTGTTGACCCTCACCGCCACCCCCATCCCCCGCACGCTGGAGATGTCCCTGGTGGGCATCCGGGACCTGTCGGTGCTGCACACCCCCCCGGCTGATCGCCAGCCCATCCTGACCTACGTCGGTGAACGCGATGACCGGGCGGTGGCGGAGGCCATCCGTCGGGAGCTGCTGCGTGAGGGGCAGGTGTTCTACGTCCACAACCGGGTCATGGACATCGACCGGGCGGCGGATCGGTTGCGTGAGCTGGTCCCCGAGGCCCGCATCGCCATCGCCCACGGCCAGATGGACGAGGGCACGCTAGAAACCGCGGTCATCGAATTCTGGGAAGGCCGTTTCGACGTGTTGGTGTGCACCACCATCATCGAATCCGGCATCGACATGCCCACCGTCAACACCCTGGTGGTGGACCGGGCGGACCTGATGGGCCTGGGTCAGTTGCACCAGCTGCGGGGCCGGGTGGGCCGGGCCGGTATGCGGGCCTACGCCTACCTCTTCTTCCCCCAGGACCGGGAGCTGTCCGAGCAGGCGTACGAGCGGCTCAAGACCATCGCCGAGGCCACCGAGCTGGGGTCCGGCTTCAAGATCGCGATGCGTGACCTGGAGATACGCGGCGCTGGCAACCTGCTGGGCACCGGCCAAAGCGGGCACGTGTCCGCGGTGGGCTACGACCTGTACTGCCAGATGGTGAACGAGGCGGTGGCCGAGCTCAACGGCGAAGCGGTCAAGGTGCCGGCGGAGATCAAGCTGGAGCTCCCGATCGACGCTCACCTACCCACGGATTACATCGGCCGGGAGGATCTGCGGATCGAGGCCTATCGGCGACTGGCCGCGGTGGAGCAGGCGGACACCGTCGCCGACATCCGCAGCGAGTGGCTGGACCGCTACGGCCCGTTGCCATCCCCGGCTGAGGCATTGCTCGACGTGGCCATGCTGAGGGCTGAATGTCACCGCCTGGGCGTGCGCGAGATCACCGTGACCAAGAACCCCACGTTCGGTGGCTCCAAGTTCGTGGCCCGGCTCACGCCACTGGCCCTCAAGACCTCCCAGACCATTCGAGTGGCCCGATTGTTCAAGGGCGCGGTCTACAAACCGGGCGTTGACCAGCTGCAACTGCCCATCCAGAAGGCCGACGGATCCGCCGCGGCCATCATTGAGGCCCTCGGGACTATCGTGCCCCCCGACGCCGCGCCGCTCAGGGAGACCGCCACCCCGTGAAAGCCATGTCAAGAAACGCGCCCACCTCTCCGGCCACCGCCGCGCCCGGGCCGAGGCCGAGATTCGCCTCCCGTCGCCCCGTCGCTGCGCTGTTGAGCCTGCTGGCGGTGGCAGTGGCCTGCATCGGGCTCAGCGCCTGCCGCTGGCGTCCCCCCGCCGCCACCATCAACGGTCACGAGATCAGTGCAGAGGAACTGCAGGACGATCTGCGGGTGTTGCGGGACAACCCCGGGCTGGCCGACAGCGTTGTGGGGGGTCCCGCCGCCATCGGTGGTCCCGAGCTCAGTGAGAGCGTGGTCCCGGCGCAGGTCACGGCATCGGTGCTCTCCTATCGCATCATCGAGCAGCTGGTGATCGACGCCGGCAACGCCAGCCCCAGCCGTGCCGACGAGGAGACGTTCCAGGCCAACAAGAAGGTGGCCTACGACCGGTTGGCGGCGATGCTCGGTGAAGGCCAGGCTGAGGGTGCACTGCTTGTGAAGGACGCCGACGCTGAGACCCTGCGGCTGCTTGAGCGTCGATCCATCTTCGAAGTACACGGTGCGGCGCTGCTCGAGGGCCTTGATGACGCCCAGCGGGCAGCGACGGTCAGCCGGGTTCTCGGGGGCGGGAACGTCATCCTCGACCCCCGTTATGGAACCTGGGACGGGGTCGGGGTCCAGGTCGTGTTGCCGGGCCGCATTGTCGCCACCACGGGGGAAGCGGACACGGAATCGTGACCGGCCCGCGTTCGCCGGTCCGCCTGCCGGCCGAGGCGCGAACCAGCGCCCCGGTCACATCCAGGGTGACAACGGCTCTGGCAGCGATGGTCGCCGTTGTGATCGGCGTCGTCGGGCTGGCGGGTTGCCGCGGGGCCGACAACGAGCCCGGCACTGCGGACCTGCAAGCCGGAGAAACGCTGAGCTTCGAGTTCAGCGGGAGGGCCGCCACTGTGGGCGACGAGGACATCCCGGCGTCGGCGATCGCGGATGCCCTTGCTGCCTTCCGGGCGTCACCGGCCGCGCTGGAGGCCGCCTTTGGAGAGAAGTCACTCAACCAACAAGGCTCTGATCAGCCCAAACCAACCATCGTGGCTAGCGTGCTCTCCACCGAGATCTCGGCCCGGGTGATCGTGGCCGAGGTCAAGGCCCGGAGCCTGGCGGTCACGGAGAACGCACGGTCGGTGGCCGCCACCCAGATCAACGCCACCTTCAACGCCTCCCTTGATTCCCAGGCGGTGTTCCGGGAGGCGCTGGCGGACCGCTACGCCAACTACGTCACGCTGGACCAGGCCCTGGCCGGCAGCCCTAACGAGGTGGACATCCGGGCTCGCTTCGACGCGGATCCCACCGTGTACGAGGAGGCCTGCGCCCGCCACGTGCTGGTGAAGACCGAAACCGAAGCCAACGAGGTGGCCGCGCAGCTACGGGGCGGAGCGGACTTCGAGGCGCTGGCCACCGCCAAATCGGCCGATCCGGGCTCCGCGGCGCAGGGCGGCAGCCTTGGTTGCCAGGCCCGCGGGATGTATGTGGCTGCCTTCGAAACAGCGGTGTGGGACGGCGCCGTGGGCCAACTCCAAGGGCCCATCAAGACCGATTTCGGTTACCACCTCATCGTGGTGGACCGCCGCGGCCCCCGGAGCTTCGAAGCGGCCCATGACGATGTGGCCCAGGACCTGGCCCCGGAGCCCTTCGCCGCCCTCGGTGCCTGGCTGGCGGACCAGCTCACCGCTACCACGATCACCGTCGACGCCCGTTTCGGCACCTGGGACGCCAGCTCGGGCCAGGTGACCCCGCTCGGTGCATCCGCCAACACGCTGTCGCTCAACCCCGCCAGCAGCGCCCCCAAGTGAGCCCAGCATGAACCGGCCAGCATGAACCGGCCCCGGGTCGAGGTCATCGGGCTGGGTCCCGCGGGTGCCGAGCTGGCCAGCGGGGCCGCCCTGGGGGCCATCGCTGCTCACCGGCCCGACCAGCGCTGGGCCCGTACCGCCCGCCACCCCGCGATCGACGCCCTCGGTGAGCATCACAGCTTCGATCAGGTCTACGAGCAGGCCGACACCATCGATGACGTGTACCGCACCATCGTGGAGCAGCTGGTGACGCTGGCGGCAGACCTCGGCTCGGTGCTGTACGCCGTGCCTGGTTCGCCGCTGGTGGCCGAGCGCACCGTCGAACTGCTGCGCCAACGCACCGACATCGAGCTGGTCATCCAGCCTGCGTTGTCGTTTCTCGATCTGGCCTGGAACCGGTTGGGGGTCGACCCCTTCGCGGTGGGGGCCCGTTTGGTGGACGGCCACCGCTTCGCCATCGAGGCTGCCGGCGAACGAGGGCCGCTGTTGGTGGGCCAGTGCGACCATCGTGACGTGCTGTCGGACATCAAGTTGTCCGTCGAGCACCCGCCGGTCGAGCCGGTCGTCGTGCTGCAGCGATTGGGCCTGGCCGACGAGGCCATCTTCGCGGTGCCGTGGGACGAACTGGACCGCGAGGTGCGCCCCGATCACTTGAGCTCGCTGTGGATCCCGCGCCTGGGGGCCCCGGTGGCCTTCGAGCTGCTGAGGCTGGCCGAGATCACCCGAACCCTTCGCCAGCGTTGCCCCTGGGACTCGGTGCAGACCCATCAGAGCCTGCGCCCCTACGTGGCCGAGGAGGCCTACGAGGTCATCGAGGCCATCAACCGTCTCGATGAACCCCGCGGCGTCGACGAGCTCGAGGAGGAGCTCGGTGACCTGCTGTTCCAGGTGATGATCCACACCACCCTGGCCCAGGAGCAGGGTTGGTTCAGTCTGGCCGATGTGGCCCGGGTGATCACCGAGAAGCTGGTCCGTCGCCATCCCCACGTCTTCGGCGATACCGCCGTCGAGGGCGCCGCCGACGTGGTGGCCAACTGGGATCAGATCAAGGCCGCCGAGCGACGCCAAGCTGGCCGCAGCGGGCCGCTCGAGGGGATCCCCCAGGCCTTTCCGCCCCGACTGTTCGCCGAGAAGCTGCTCACCCGAGCGGCAAAAGCAGGCCTTGACGTGGACCTCAGCGCCGAACTGGCCGGGCTCGACAAGGCCGAGGCAGCGTTGTGGGCGGCAGCTCGTCGCATCGTCGAGCATCATTCCGGCGGCTGATCCCAACCCAACGCCACCGCAAGAAATCTCGCGGCGAGTGGTCGGATCATGCCCCTGGGTGCACGCTGGTGGTCGGGTGGAGCACTATCGTGTGCCGGATCTGACACCGGTATGGCAGCTGGCCGGGACAGCCCTGACCACGAACAGCCCAAAACCGCACGCGGGAGCCCCATGAGCGCCATCGACCAGATCATCGGCCGTGAGGTCTTGGACTCCCGCGGCAATCCCACCGTGGAGGTCGAGGTCGAGCTGGACAGCGGGGTTGTGGGCCGGGCCATCGTGCCTTCCGGTGCCTCCACCGGTGCCTTCGAGGCGGTTGAGTTGCGCGACGGCGGCGACCGGTACCTCGGCAAGGGTGTGACCATTGCTGTGGCCAATGTGAACGGTGAGATCGCGGACACCATCTGCGGGTTCGACGGGCTCGACCAGCGCGGCGTGGATCTGGCCCTCATCGACCTCGACGGCACCGAGAACAAGGCCCGCCTCGGCGCCAATGCCATGTTGGGCGTGTCCCTGGCCGTGGCCCACGCCGCTGCCGCCGAGCTCGACCTGCCGCTGTGGCGAGCCGTCGGTGGCCCCAACGCCCACGTGCTGCCGGTGCCCATGATGAACGTCCTCAACGGGGGGGCCCACGCCGACAACAACGTGGACTTCCAGGAGTTCATGTTCATGCCGGTGGGCGCGGCCAGCTTCAGCGAGGGACTGCGCTGGGGCGTGGAGTGCTACCACACCCTCAGAAAGCTCCTCCATGACCGCCACCTGGCCACCGCGCTGGGCGACGAGGGCGGCTTCGCTCCCAGCGTCGAATCCAACGAGGCGGCACTGGTGCTGCTGGTGGAGGCCATCGAGGCCGCCGGCTACACCCCCGGTGAACAGATCGCGCTGGCCTTGGACGTGGCCTCCACCGAGTTCTTCGTCGACGGGCAGTACCAACTGGCTGGGGAGGGCCGCACCCTGGACCCCGCCGGCATGGTTGATCTGCTTTCGGACTGGTGCAACCGGTATCCGATCGTGTCCATCGAGGACGGCATGGCCGAAGAGGACTGGGACGGCTGGAAGCTGCTCACCGACCGCCTCGGCGCCAGCGTGCAGCTGGTCGGCGATGACCTTTTCGTCACCAACACCACCCGTCTGGCCCGTGGCATCGACGCCGGGGTGGCCAACGCCATCCTGGTCAAGGTCAACCAGATCGGCACCCTTACTGAAACCTTGGACGCGGTCGGTCTGGCCACCCGCCGGGGCTATCGCGCCGTGATGTCGCACCGCTCCGGCGAAACCGAGGATGTCACCATCGCTGACTTGGCGGTGGCCACCAACTGCGGGCAGATCAAGACCGGCGCCCCCGCCCGTAGCGACCGGGTGGCCAAGTACAACCGCCTGTTGCGCATCGAGGCCTCGCTCGGCGCCACCGCCGCCTACTGGGGCCGCGACGCCCTCCGTCGAGGCTGAGGCAGCGCCAGGTGAACACTTCATTGCTGCGACGTCGAGTGGTGGCCATCGTGTCCGTCACCCTGGTGATAAGCGGATCGGTGCTGGTTAGCTCGTTGCCGGCCCGGGCCATTGTCCGACAGCGGGAGGTGCGCGTCGAAGCCGAGGCCCGCTTGGTCCGGCTCGAAGCGGAGCTGGGACGGATGGAGCTGCAGCTGCGCCGGCTGTCCGATCCCGATGAGATCGCGGTGCTGTCGCGGGAGAAGTACGGCTACGTCCCTCCCGGCTGGGAGTCCTACCAGCTGGTGACCCCGGAAATCGGCGATGTGCGCCTGCCCGAAGGATGGCCGTTCGTGCTCAACGCCGGATGATCCGTCGTCCCGTGCCCTCGGCCTGCGCAGGCTTGACCTAGATCTCGATCAGGAGGTCCCGGCGACCGAGCGCTTCGAGCACCGCGTTGAGCACCCGGGCATCGTCGTCGAAGCCGACCGCGTCGGTCAGGTCGTTGGCGTCGTCCTCAGAGTTCACGAAGTAGTCCACCGCTCCCCGTAGCAACGCCCGGTCCTCGTCGCCGTATTGATCAGGTTCGTCCAGCAGTCGGCTGAGGGTGTCCGCGATGCGGGTGGCCATGTCCAGGTCCAGCGTTGGGTTGCCAAGGGCCTCGTTGCGGGCCCACGCCAGATAGGCCTGGGTTCGCAGGCGCAACCCGGGCAACTCCGTGGGCTGCGTCGGCAGGCAGGCGGCGATGAAACGGTCCATCTCGTTGGGGTGCAACAGCTCCTGCACCAGCAGCCGGGCCCTGGCTGACGCGTCGATCGGCATGGCCTGGGAGTTTGCCCGGTGGACCGGGCCACACGCACATGCGCCCGCCCCGCGACCGTCGCGGTCGGAACGAGCCTCTGACAGCGGCGCGACTCTCCGCTAAGGTCTCGCCGTCCACCAGGCCCGCCCCGGGTCAGTCGTGGAGCCGGTATCAGGAACTCGGGCGCCACTACCCCCGGCGCTTCTCGGAACTCAAGTAGGAGACCCGCGTGAAGGTCACCGTCGAGGTCAACGGGACGACGTACAACCACGACGTCGAACCACGACTGCTGCTCGTCCACTACCTCCGTGAAAATTGCGGTCTGACCGGCACCAACGTTGGATGTGACACGTCCTCCTGCGGGGCGTGCACCATCCACCTCAATGGTGAATCGGCGAAGTCCTGCACGGTGCTCGCCGTCCAGGCCGACGGTCAGCAGGTCAAGACGATCGAGGGTCTGGCCAACGGCGAGCAATTGCACCCGATGCAGCAGGCGTTCCATGAGAACCACGCGCTGCAGTGCGGGTACTGCACCCCGGGCATGATCATGGCCTCGGTGTCGCTGCTCGACGAGATTCCCAACCCCACCGAAGCGCAGGTCCGGGAGGGTCTTGAGGGCAACCTCTGCCGCTGTACCGGGTATCACAACATCGTCAAGGCAGTGCTGGCCGCAGCGCAGGGCAAGTGAGGACGCCATGATCCCCGTTGCATTCGATTACAAGCGTGCCGGCTCCGCTGAGGAGGCCATCGCGTTGCTCACCGAGCACGGCGATGATGCCAAGCTCCTGGCCGGCGGTCACTCGTTGCTCCCGCTCATGAAGCTCCGTCTGGCCACCCCCTCGGTGCTCATCGACGTGGGCCGCCTCACGGATCTTTCCTACATCCGTGACGCCGGCGATCATGTGGCCATCGGCGCGCTCACCCGCCACCGTGACGTGGAGACCAGCGAGCTGCTGGCGGCCCAGGTGCCGCTGCTGGCCCACACCGCCTCCAACGTTGGTGACAACCAGGTCCGCCATCGCGGCACCATCGGCGGTTCCGTCGCCCACGCCGACCCGGCGTCTGACCTGCCGGCCACGCTGTTGGCCCTGGGCGCCACGTTCGTGGCCAAGGGTCCTGGTGGGGAGCGCACCATCGCCTCCACCGACTTTTTCCAGGGGTTTTTGGAGAGTGCGCTGGCGGCGGACGAGCTGCTAACGGAGATCCGCGTTCCCAAGGTCGCCGGCGCCGGCTGGGGATTCCAGAAGTTCAATCGTCGGGCGCAGGACTGGGCCATCGTTGGCGCCTCGGTGGTGCGCAACGGCAGCGTCGGTGTGGCGCTGGTCAACATGGGTTCCACCCCGTTGCGCGCCGCTGCTGTGGAGGCCGCGGTGGCCCAGGGCGCATCTGCCAAGGAAGCGGCTGAGCATGCCGCGGACGGCACCGAGCCACCGAGTGACCTCAACGCCAGCCCTGATTACCGCCGTCATCTGGCCCGGGTTCTGGTGCGGCGAGCTCTCGAGGCAGCCGGCATCTAGCGCGGCAGCGCCGTTCTGAGAACGATCTGTCGGAAAGTGATCTGATGGCGACCATGGGGCTGGCGACGTTCAGCCCCATGGTCGCGGTTGCGGGTCCCAGCCTGTAGCGTGTACTCGGATGCGGAAGAGACAGGGCCATGGTGTCCTGGTCGCTTCGGTGGGGCGATACCCGGATCGGGCTCGCCAGGGGATCCATCCAGCGGATGGTTCCCAACAACGACGGTCGGGCGGACACCGATCGGCGGTCGACCCGTCATCAAACCTGACGCGCCGGCCAAGCGGAAACGGTCGGCGCGGTGAAAGCGGCCCGGTCGAGGACAGCGGGAGATGGCGTGGTATCCCAGGGACGCAGGAAGGGCGCGTTTGGCGCGCCGGGCGGGAGGTTGGCGACCCGATTCGTTGGGTGCCTACTACGACGTGGCCGTCGTCGGCGGTGGTGCGATGGCCGCCGCAGTGGCCTGGGCGTTGACCCGGACCGTTGGGTGCAGCGGGCCAAGCGGCCACCGGATCACCGTGTTGGCCCCACGGCTTTTGGGCCAGAACTGGCACCCCGACAACGTCGCCCGGCTGTATGACCTGCGTGCCGACGCAAGGCTGAGCCGGTTGGCGGCAGTGGCCGGCCAGCGTTACCGGGCATGGGCGGATGAGTTGGACCTTGAACCGGCCCGGGTCGATGGCGGCCATCTCGCTCTGGCTGTCACCGTGGAAGGACGTCGGGCCCTTCGCCAGGCCGCGTCAGGGTTGGCGTCGTGCCGTGCGGTCAGCACCGCGGAACGCAGCGACATCCTTGAAGGCCACAGCCGGATCGAATGCCTCGACGCCTGGTATGAGCCCTTGGCGGCCACCATGCAATTGCCTGACCTGGTCTTCCGCCTTGCCGAGGCAGCCTCCGGGGGTGGCGCGGCGATGGTTGACGGTGCCGCGGTCCTGCAGCTCACCGCGACCCACGACGGGTTCGAGTTGCGCACCACCGCCGGTACCAGCTTCGCCCGCATGATCGTGGACACGACCGCTGACCTGGCCTTGGCAAGGGCCTGCGGATTGGGTCAGGTGCGCGGTGGTGTGGTCGGCCATCAGCTCACGACCTCTGCGCTGGCGCCAATGCTGCCCGTCAGCGTGAGCGTGGGCGACGTGGTGGTCAGTCAACGACCCAGTGGAGAGCTCGATCTGGATGTGCCGGCGGTGGGCCCGGGTGCCAGCGGGTTACAGGGCGCCGCCGCCGGGGTCGCCGCGGTGGTGGTGACGCTGCCCCGCCTCGGCGTCGCCCCCATCGTCAGCTGCCGGCCCCAACGCGGCGCCATCAGTCCCGATGGGTCTCCGGTGATGGGCCCGGTGCGGGAGTCCTTCTGGGCTGTGGGGGCCATGGGCACCCAGCACTTGGACCTGCTGCCGGTGATGGCGGAGGCCGTCGCCCAGCAGGTGGCCTTGGCCCTCTCGGGAGCCCCCACCGCAGCCTTGGCGGGGGCCCAGTTCGCCGCTGCCACCGACGCTGAACTGGCGATGTGCGCCCCGCAGCGCCTGCGGCCCACGTTCAGCGCCATCGATCCCGCTCATTGCGGATGGTATTGCGAACACTGCGGCGAGCGACCGGCCGCCGAGTTCACGCTCCTGGCCGGACAGTTGGTCCATACCGGAGGGTGCGCCCGGCTGGTGACGGAGGACGGGCCAGCCCCGAGCTCGGAGGATGGCCGCCGGGTCCCTGAGCTGGTCCCCGCTCGATCGGGGCGCCGGTGAGCCGGGCAGATCAGATGACGTGGCGCCTTGATCCCCGGCCGGCGGAGGTGCTCAACCGCAACGAGCCGCTGTCCGTTGACCTCGATGGACAGACGCTGAGCGGTTTCGTCGGTGATACCGCGGTGTCGCTTTTGGGGGCGTATGGGCTGCGAACGTTCTTCGGCAGCGTGCGGGAAGCCCGGCCAGGTGGGGTGCGCACCGCCGGGGTCTTGGACCGTGACGCCTGGGTGTGGGTGGAGGGTGAGGGCCTGGTGCCTGCCGGGTCCCAGCGATTGCGAGACGGCGATCGGCTCTCGGGTTACCAACGGCGTGCGTCGACCCCATCCGCCCGGAGCCCGATCGTGCGATGGCCCATCGCCAGCCGCTCGGCCGTGGATCGCCAGAGCCTTCCCGGCGCACCCCTGACGCCGGCCTGGCTGGCGGCTCTGCGTCGGATCAGCAGCCGGGCGTCAGTGTTGGTGGGCGGTCGAATGCACGCCGACGTGGTGGTGGTCGGCGGGGGCGTTGCCGGCATGGCCGCGGCCTGCGCGGCTGCTGACCAGGGCGCGGACGTGGTCCTGGTGGAAGCGGATCCCTGGTTGGGGGGCGCCGCCCGCTGGTCAGGAGTCCCAGACCGTCGGCAGCGCAGCACAGAGCTGGAAGCAGCCGTGAGGGACCATGCCGGCATTGCCGTGCTCAGCGGCGCCACGGTGGCCGAGGCTGCCGCCGACGGGTCCGTGACGGTGGTCGAACGCAGCCCGGAACGCGAACGGGTGTGGGTGCTGCGAGCCCCGGCCGTGGTGCTGGCCTGCGGCGTGCTGCAACGGCCGGTGCCCTTCAGCGGCTCGCATCTGCCCGGCGTCATGAGTCATTGCGGTGTCCTTCGATTGGTGGAGCTCTGGGCGGTCCGGCCCGGACAGCGAGCGCTGCTGGCGTGTGACGAGCGTGCCGCGGATGCCACCTCGATGCTGGCGGATCACCTGGCTGAAGTGGGCGTGGACATCGCCGGGGTGACCGTGGTGGGCAGCGCCGCCGGCCATCTGCAGGCACGGGGCCAGCTCGGGGTGGAGGAGGTGGTGCTGCCCAGCGGTCGTGTGGTGCAGGCCGACCTGTTACTCACCTCCTTCGGCACCGGCGTGGACACCTCACTGCTGCAAGGGCTGGGTGCGGTAGCGACGCGGTCTGCGGCCCATGAGCTGGTCGTGGCGCGCGTACCCGCCAGTTGCGCGGTGGTCGGTTCCATGGTGGGGGGCCACCGGAGCGCGGCGTCTCCGTCGTCCTCACCGTCGGACCCCGCCAACGAGGGGGCGCGGTCCGACTCGTGGCGCGTGCGGGAGGCCCATGCCGCGGAGGCCGGTCGTCGCCTGGCCCGTCGGGCGTTGCGTGAGGGCCGCAGCGTCACGCCCCGACCCCGCGCCGGATCTTCCCGATCGCAGCCGACACGTTCGACGCCACCCACCGCGCCTCTGGTGCTGGTCGGCACCGATCCCAGCGTGCTGCGACCGATCAGCGGCCTGCTCGACGCCAGCACCGATCTGATGCTGGACGGCATCGACGGCTTTGCCGGATCCAGCCCTGCAGCGACCGAACGGCTGGTGGTGCAGGCCGCCCACCGGCCCGGTTTGAGCCCTGCCGCCCGGCTGGTGTTGGCCGACCTGGCCGCGTCCGGCCAGGAGTCCAGATCGGTGGTGGATCTCATCCTGCAATTCGATGGGCCCCTGGACGGCCCCACCCTGGGCGGCTTGTCGGCGTTGCATCAGCCCTCGCTGCGGGGATCGGCGCTGCTGGGGTGGCATCGATCCGCCGGGGCCGTGCTGGGCCCGTGCGAAGGCTGGATGGAGGTGCTGCACTACCAGGACCTTCGGGCCGAGATGGACGTCCTGGCCAACGGGGTGGGCCTGCAGGATCTGGGCCCACGAGCGTGCTTCGAGGTCAGCGGACCCGCCGCGCTGGACGTGGTGGCAGTCGCTCTCGGTGTGAGCAGCGCCCTCGACCGGATCGATGACCTGTGCGAGCACGGTGAGTACCGCAGGGTTCGCCTGGCCCCTCAACGTTGGCAGATCACCGCCCCCACCGGGCTGGCCGCCGCGCTGGCCCGCGCCGTGCGCACCGCCTGTCTTCATCGCCGCCCCTGGGAGGTGCACGTGGCGGAGGGCCATGAGGACCTGGCGCGGATGCGACTGATCGGTGCCGCAACCTCCGAGCTGGTACAGGCACTGAACCTGGAGGCGGTGGTCGGACGTCGCCGCCCGGTGCAGGTGGGACCGGTCGAGGCATGGGCCCTGCTGCGCTCCAACGTGGAGTGCGAGCTGCAGGTTCCCGCCGAGTTGGCGTTGGCGTTGTGGACCGAGCTGCTGGCACTTGGGACGGATTTCGGTCTCCGTGCCGTGGGACTTGACGCCACCGATCCCTTTGACCAGCCGGAATGGCGACCCCTGGCCCCCGCTTCGGCACCGCTGGATCTCGACGGACCTGAGAGGTTCAGCCGGCTCGATGAATGGTGGGTGGCGCCTGGTCAGCTGGCCGCCGTCGAGGTGGGCGAACCGAACGTCACCATCAGCGTCGCAGCCTCTGCCGCAGGGACCGTGGGGATCGGGACGCCATGAGCCGACGAGTGAAGGCCGTTGTCAACGGTCGCGCTGGGGCTGTGATGCGGGTGGGGCCGCTCGGGTCCCCGCCGGAATCGGAGAGCCAGGTGCTGGAGGGTCCCGGTGGCCCGTGGTTGGTCTCCGATCGCCTGGCCAACGCCCCGCTGCGTCTGAGTGACGCCAACCCTTGCGCCAAGGTGGTGATCCTGGCCCCGCCCGAAGGTGGCTTCGCCGACATCTTGGGTGTCGGGCCGGGACGTTCGGAGCTGTTCGCCGACGGGTTGCTGGTGGCCGGGCTGTCTCCCGGGGAGTGGCTGGCGCTGGCACCCGGCAGCGGTGGGCAACTGGCGGACAAGTTGCGCCACCTTGCCGGTCCTGATCCGTTGATCGTGGATCGGTCCTCGGGTCTGGCGGCGTTTCGTCTCACCGGCGAGTCGGCCACCGCGGTGTTGTGCGGACTGGATGATCACCACCTGGCCGGTTTTGCCCTGGACGACGGCGCGGTGCTCACGGCAACGATGTCCACCGTGCGCTGCGTCGTGATCCGAGATGACCTGCTCCCCGAGCAGCTCGCTGTTCGACCCCAGGGGGTACAGCCCGAGGTGCCGCTGCTGGTCAGCTTCCTGCTGCTGTGTGACCGGTCCCTGGCCACGGAGCTGCACGAGCGGTTGCTCGAAGCCGGGGCCTTCGACGGCATCGAAGCGGAGGGCCACGGCGGGTATCGGGCCTACCATCGCGAGGTGTAGCCGCGACGTGTAGCGGAGGAGCGGTTTCCCCAGGACGATCCCCTACGCTTTCGCGGTGCAGCAACATGGGTCAACGGCGGAACCCGCCGATGTGGGTGAGGTCGTGGAGGGCCTGGCCGTCAACGGTTACCTGGCCGATGAGGGCCTGGCCACATCGGTGTTCCTGTCCATGCGCCTGCATCGTCCGTTGCTGCTCGAAGGCGAGGCCGGGGTCGGCAAGACCGAGGTGGCCAAGGCCCTGGCCCGGTGGCGGGGGGCGAAGCTGATCCGGCTGCAGTGCTATGAGGGCATCGACGTGGCCCAGGCGGTCTATGAGTGGGATTACGCCCGCCAGTTGTTGCACCTGCGCACCGCGGAGGCCGTCGGTCGGGCCACGACCACCGACGCCCGCACCCTTGAGGATGAGCTGTACTCCGAGCAGTTCCTGGTCCGACGACCGCTGCTGCAGGCAGTTGACTACGGGGAAGGTCCACCCCCGGTGCTGCTGGTGGACGAGGTTGATCGGGCTGACGACGAGTTCGAGGCCTTCCTCTTGGAAATCCTCTCCGACTACGCCGTGACCGTGCCCGAGGTGGGCACGTTCCGGGCGGAGCGGCCACCGTTGTGCATCGTTACCTCCAACCGCACCCGTGATGTGCACGACGCGCTGAAACGTCGCTGCCTCTACCACTGGGTGGAGCACCCCGACTTCGAGCGCGAGGTGGCCATCGTGTCCCTCAAGGCGCCCGATGTGCCGCTGATGTTGGCCCGGCAGGTCGCCGCCGCCACCGAAGCCATGCGCCATATGGGACTGTACAAACCCCCCGGTATCGCCGAGACCCTGGACTGGGCCCAGGCGTTGGATCTCATGGGCGCGGATGGTCTCGACGCGGCCCGGGTGGATGTGACGTTGGGCAGCGTTCTCAAGTATCGAGAGGACCAGGAGCGGGTGCGGGCCGGTGGTCTCGACGAGCTGGTGGCCCGGGCCATCGAGCGCGGTGCCTGACACCGCGTCGCAGGACCAGGCGTCGGGTCACCGGGTGGCGGTGGGTTTCGTCGAAGCGCTGCGCCGGGCCGGTCTGCGGGTGGCGCTCGGCAGTGCCATCAACTACCTGCAGGCCCTCGGTCAGCTTGACCTCGGGCGGGCCGGGGCGCTGTATTGGGCCGGTCGGGCCACGCTGGTTCGTCGCCCCGAGGACATCGGCACCTACGACAAGGTCTTCGCGGCGTACTTCGGGCGGGAACGCGGCGAGTCGCTGACCATCCCGGTGCCGGATCTGGAGATCATCCTGGCCTTCGACGACCCCGATGGCGGGGATCCGCCGGCACCGGACTCCGACGAGGTGCCAGACCGGGACTCGTTGCTGTTGCAGGTTCGCTACTCCGGGGTGGAAACGCTGCGACAGAAGGACTTCGCCCAGTGCAGCACGGCAGAGCTGGATGAGGCCCGGCGGCTCATGAGCGAGCTGCGCCTGGTGGGGTCACCCCGGCGGTCCCGACGCTGGAAGGCGGCCAAGGGGTCTGACGTCACCCGGTTGAACCTGCGGGCCACTGTGCGGGCCGCGCTGCGGGCATCAGGGGAACCGATGGTCCGCAAGTATCTGACCCACGGTGAGCGTCCGCGTCGGCTGGTGTTGCTGTTGGACGTGAGTGGGTCGATGGAGCCCTACGCGCGGGCTTTTCTGCGTTTCGTGCACGCCGCGGTGGTCGGTCGCACCAAGGTCGAGGCCTTCGCCATGGGGACCCGGCTCACGCGCATGACCCGTGAGTTGCAGAACCACGATCCCGATGCCGCCCTGCGCCGGGCAGCCGATGCGGTGGTGGACTACTCCGGTGGCACCCGCCTGGGCGAGGCGTTGCGGATCTTCAATGACCGATGGGGCATTCGGGGCATGGCCCGGGGTGCCATCGTGGTCATCCTCTCCGACGGCTGGGACCGGGGCGAGCCGCAGCTGCTGGGTCACGAAATGGCCCGTCTTCATCGCGTTGCGTACCGAGTGGTATGGGTGAATCCGTTGAAGGCCTCGCCCGGCTACGCACCGTTGGCCCAGGGAATGGCGGCCGCCCTGCCCCATGTTGATCGTTTCATCGAAGGCCATTCGCTGGCTTCGTTGGAGGAGCTGGCCGCCGTGATCGCCGCATGATCGTGCATGACCGCAGTTGGGGACCATCCAGACCATCCAGACCATCCAGACCATCCAGACCATCCAGACCATCCAGACCATCCAGAAATGGAGCTTTCCAGTGCGTGAAATTCTTGATGACCTGGACCGATGGCGGGCGGCGGGCAAGCGCATCGCCGTGGCCCGGGTGGTGGACGTGTCCGGATCCGGCCCGCGTTTGCCGGGATCAGCCATGGCCGTCAACGAGGACGGCGAGGTGACCGGCTCGGTGTCCGGCGGTTGCGTTGAGGGCGCGGTGGTGACAGAGGCCCTTGACATCATCGAAACCGGTCAACGCCGGCGGGTGACCTATGGCTTCTCCGACGATGAAGCTTTCGCCGTCGGCCTCACCTGCGGTGGGACCATCCATTTGTTCATCGAGCCCCTCGACTGGTGAGATCGGCATGACCACCCAGCTCTACGATCAGTTGAACGAGGACATCCGGGCCGAACGGGCGGTGGCGTTGGCCACCATCATCGATGGCCCCCCCGACCGGCTCGGTCTCAAGCTGTTGGTCCGGCCGGGACAAACCGCCACCGGTTCGCTTGGTCACACCGACCTCGATCGGGTGGTCGAACGGGACATGTTGGGCGAATTGGCCGCCGGTCAGACGCTGGTGCGTCATTACGGCTCCGAAGGCCAGGCCCGAGAGGACACGCTCAGTGTCTTCATCGAGAGCTTCGCCCCGCCGCCGCAGATGCTGATCTTCGGTGCTGTCGATTTCACGGCGGCGCTGGCCCGGGTGGCCAAGGTCCTGGGCTATCGGGTTACCGTGTGCGATGCCCGCCCGGTGTTTGCCACCGCGGCCCGTTTCCCAGCCGCCGACGACGTGGTGGTCGACTGGCCCCACCGGTTGCTCCAGCGGGTTGGCAAGACGCTCGGCGCCCGGGACGCGGTGTGCGTGTTGACCCATGATCCCAAGTTTGATGTGCCGGCCGTCATCGAGGCCCTCAAGACCGACGCCGGGTACCTCGGCGCCATGGGCAGTCGCCGCACCCATGATGATCGCAGCCGGCGCTTGCGCCAGGAAGGCGTCACCGATGCCGAGCTGGCCCGGGTCCGCTCCCCGATCGGCCTGGACCTCGGGGCCCGAACGCCCGAAGAGACCGCGGTGTCCATCTGCGCGGAGATCATCGCCACCCGCACCGGCCGCAAAGCCCCCAACCTCAGCCAAGCCACGGGCCCGATTCATTAAGCTTGTTGCCCGGCTCCCTGTCGGTCGCCGGGTGTCGGCGGCTCGCTGGCCCTCGCGCGCCGACCTGGCGCCCTCTCGCGGTGCGCAAGCATCGCTCCCCAGGTCTCCATGCGGCGCCAGCGCCGGCCGTCATCCGCTCAGAGCCCACGGCCCATAGCCCAGCCTGGTGTGAACGTCGCCGGCCCGGCAGTCAGGTCAGCGCCGGGCCGGGCCGTGGAGGTTGGCCGCCGGGCTTGGCCATCGGGCCTGGGCGTCGCTTCTGGCCGTCAGGGGTTGACCATCCGGGGTTGGCCGTCGCGCCTGACCATCGGTTTGGCCGTCGGGTTTGGCTGTCGGGGTTGGCCATCGCGTCGGGCCGGGCCCCGAGGGTGGGGTTGGGGCCCCGCCCGAGCGCCGCCAGGGAGGCGCCAGCCGACCGGTCCCTGCTCCGGGCCTAGCCCGCGATGGGGGGAGGCGCTCTAGCGCCGGCGGGGGGCGCAGCCCCCCGTTCAAGAACGTGCCCCGGCCAGATGGACGGGAACGTGATACTCGCGGGTCAGGGTTGACGGCCCTGCCAGGTTGACGCGTGTACTGGCCACCAGGGGACGAGGAAGGCGAGGTTCGAGAGCCATGCGTGCGGACCAACGGTGAAAGCGAGGGGCCGTGTGGCCCCCCGCTTTCACCCAATGCTGGTTGCTTATTGCGTCTTCTCCACGGCGAGGTGGATCACCCGTTCGAGCAGGGCGATGAGGGTTTCCTTGACGAACTGGGCGTTGCGGGCGTCGGTGGCGATCATGGGGGTTTCCGGATCCACGTCGAGAGCGTCCCGTACCGACTCCAGGTCGTGGTAGAGCCCGCCATCGAACATGTTGACGGCCACGATGAAGGGCATCTTGCGCTCTTCGAAGTAGTCGAGCGCCGGGAAGGCGTCCTCGATGCGGCGACTATCGACCAGGATGACCGCGCCCAGGCCCCCTTGGACCAGGTCGTCCCACATGAAGCCGAAGCGATCCTGGCCGGGTGTACCGAACAGGTACAGCACGATCCGGTTGCCGATGGTGATGCGCCCGAAGTCCATGGCCACCGTGGTAGTGGTCTTGGTGCTCACCAAGCTGGAGTCGTCCACGTTGGCGCCGACCGTGGTCATGGCGGCCTCCGTCGACAGCGGCGTGATCTCGGAGATGGCGCCTACGAACGTGGTTTTGCCCACGCCGAAGCCTCCGGCGACCACGATCTTGACCGGGATCGGTGCCGCGGCGGGCGGTTGGGCGGTGGCCACGCCGGCGGGATTAGAGGTTTCGTATGCCATCGATGAGCTCCCTCACCAAGGAGATGTCCGTTGAAGCGTCGGTTGGGGCGTTGTAGAGCCGGAGGTGGCCGGCGACCAGAAGGTCACCAACCAGGACCCGAGCCACGCCGATGGGCACGGAGATCATGGCGGAGAGCTCCGCCACAGACAGCGGCCGCACCAGCAGCGCTGCGATCTTCTTGCGTTCGAACGTGAACTTGGGGGAGGCGGCGACCCCGGCATCGGTCAGCGCCACCATGGATTCGAAGCGCAACGCGGGCGCGTCGACGTTGGTTCGGCCGCCGGTGATGGCATAGGCCCGCACCTTCGGCTCGGTTGATCCCGTTCCCACCTCGGAGGAGCCCAGTTGGGCTGCATCGCGGCTGAGGAACGGGCGGGCGAAAGATGCCCTGGTTGGTTCAGAACTCGGCTGGCCCTGCGAGCTCATCGTCCCAGGCTGTTCTTCAACTCTGTGATCAGCTCGGGGGTGAGCTGGGATCCGACCCTCTGCACGAACAGGGTCATGGCGTAACCCACCAGGCCGAGGTCCACGGATCGGCTCGTCAACACCCCGAGCGAGGAGCCGTGGCCGATGGTGGAAGCGAACAGGAAACCTTCCTGCATCTCCACGATGACCTGGTTCACGCCACCTCGCCCCATGACCCGAGCGGCGCCGTCGGAAAGGGAGCGCAGACCGGAGACGATGGCCGCCAGCTTGTCGGCGGAGGCTCGGTCCAGCGTGGAGGACATGGCCATCAGGAGACCGTCCGCCGAGACGCAGATCGACTGTTCGACCCCGGCGGTGTTCTCCGCGAAGCTCGACAAGAGCCAGTTGAAGTCGTTGACCCGAGCTTGCAGCGCTGTATTGGTCGTGGTCATCTCGACAATCTCCTCACTGCTTCCCAATCTCGGGAGAAGCGACGTCGTTGCTGGCTTGGTGCTGGCCCTGCTGGAACCGGGAGAGTGACGAGCGCACCTCGTCAGCAGACCTGGCCGGACTTACCGGAATGTCCTCGAGGGCCCGTCCGGTGTCGATCATCTGTGCGCCCTTGACCCGCTTGGAAAGCGCGGGGGACGCCGCCGCGGGCACCGGTTGCGGTTCCAGCGCGGCGGGGGTTGCGGCCGGTTCCGCAGCGGTGACCGCGGCCGGCGCGGGTGTGCTCGCAGGGTCGGGCCGTCGTTGGGCCGAAGCGTCATGGGCGTTGCTATCGGAGGCTGGGCTGGTCGTGGTTGGCTCTCGTTGGATCTCGTCCACGACCCGACCGAACTGCACGCCGCCCTGAAATGCACTCAGCGCGCTGCGCACTGCCTGTGGTGAGCGCTCCACCGGTGCGCTTTCGACCCCGGTCGGCGTGGCGGAGGGCCCGGTGTCTGGCATGTTGGCGCCGCGACGCCGACGGGGAAGGTCAGCGTCGGCATCAGCAATCGGTCGAGCGTCGGCGCCGGAACCGGCGGTTGGGGCCGTGGCTGCCGCGGCGACCGTGGCCACCGGCTGAATGGCGGGCGCCGGTGCTGGCGCCTGGATGGTGGTGGCCTGTACCGGCGCCGGGACCGTCGAGGCCACCGGCACGGGAGTGCTCGGTGCCGTCGTGATCGGCGTGGGCTCGACGAACGGTGCTGCACCCAGGGAGGGTTCCGTGACCGGGCTGCCGTCGGATTCGGTGCCTTCGGCCGGGGGCAGCCGGTCCGCCAGGTCGGCCCCTTCAAGCAGGGAGATCGGCAACTTCACCTTGGCGGTGATGCCCTCAGCCGGCGACTCGGTCAACTGCACCTGGATCCCGTAGCGCAGTGCCAGGCGGCTGACCACGAAGAGACCCAACACCATCATCGGGGAGAGGTCGAACTTGTCGGCGTTGAGGAGGCGCCGGTTGGCGTCGGTCATCTCCTTGTCGGTCATGCCGATGCCGTTGTCGGTCACGCACAGCAGGTAGCCGTCATGCACGTACTTGCCGATGACGCTCACGGCCGCGGATGGCGGAGAGAACGTGGTGGCGTTCTCCATCAGCTCGGCCAGCATGTGGGAGATGTCAGCGGCGGTGTTGCCCCGAACCTCGACCGGCTCCAGGTTGGTGATGTCGATCCGATCGTAGGCCTCGATCTCGGACAGGGCGCCTCGCACGATGTCGCCCACGTCCACGGGCTGAGACCAGGTGCGGGTGGCATCGTGACCGGCCAGCACCAGCAGCGACTCTGCATTGCGTCGCATCCGGGTGACCAGGTGGTCCAAGCGGAAGAGGTTGTCCAGGGACTCGGGGTCGCGCTCTGACTCTTCCAGCTGGGCGATGAAGTTCAGCGTCCGGTTGAGCAGGTTCTGGTTCCGCCGGCCCAGGTTCACGAACATGGAGGACACGCTCTGACGGATCTGCGCTTCCCCGGCGGCCAGTTGGACCGCTGAGGCCCGCAACGAGTCGAAGCTGGTGGCGAGCTGGCGGAGCTCGGGACCGCCAGCGACCTGCAGCGGTGACAGTTCGGGCAGCGGGGAGCCGGCGGGGAGCTCGCGCACGGTTTGGACCATCTCGGCCAGACCGACGGTGGCGGCGTGTTCGACTTCAGCCGTGATCCGCTTGATCGGACGACCGATGGAGCGGGCCATGACGACGGCGATGAAGGTGACCACGGCGATAATGGCGCCGCCGACGATCATCAGCAGCAGCACCTGATCGCGGGTCAGGTCGTTTGCGGCTTGTTCCTGGCGGGCCAGGTCGGTCTCGGCCATGGCGACCAGCTGCTCGACTTGCGCCTCATGGGCTGCGTAGGCACCGTTGAGGATGTGGAGTTGGTTGGTGGTGGGAGCGATCGCCGCGTACCAGGCTGCATGGTCTGCGCCAGCCAAAGCGGTCAGTTGGGGTTGAGCGCTCTGCCAGGGCGGGAGGAACTCATCCCGGTAGATCCGCCAGAACTCCTTGCCGGAGGCATCCACGTGCTCGAAGAGCTGGTTGGTCACCGGATCGTTGGGATCAAGCCGCTTGCGCCAGTCCTCGAGCGCATCGTTGTAGATGGTCTCGTGGTCGGCGAGCTCGGCGATGATGGCTTCGGGGCCACCTTCCGGCGCCAGGGCGGGGTCAAGGGCGATGGCCTGCAGGCGGTGTACGTCGAGGTTGGACTGGACCAGGAACAGGCGGGGGTGTTCGACGTCAGCGATGAGCTGCTCGCGGTCGATGATGCGGCCGTATGCGGCGCCGCCGATGCGCACTTGCTGCAGGGTTTGCCCGGCGATGAGGCCCAGCATGATCAGGGAGATCAGCGGGATCGCGGCCAGCACCGTCAGCTTGGTGCTGATCTTCAGTCGCCGAAGCACGGTGCCTCCTCCATCAGGTCGGTCATCTGGAACGCTTCCATCGGTGTCGCCTCCATCGATCGGCCGTGAACCGGCCGCGAGCGGGCCGGCCGGCCTCGCCGACGATTCTTTGTGGAATCAGTACCACTCAGAGTGGTAGTGACGCATGGGGCGAACGGCGTCCCATGCCCTGGTGATCGATGCAGTGATCGATGCAGTGATCGATGCAGTGATCGATTCGGGGCGTCGTAATCCACGAGGGCTTCATCGACATGCTCAGGCCCGAAGCTGAGCGCGACTTCGCTGCAGTCGTGCGACGGCTTGGCCGGGGCGCTGGTCGGTGACGAGAATGGATCGGGCGGTACGGCCCGCACCGAGCACATCGCGAAAGGCGTCAGACGTGGACTTCACCCCCAATCCCGACCACGAGGCCATTCGAGAGGGTGTGCAGAAGGTGTGCTCGGCGTTCCCAGACACCTACTGGTCCGAGAAGGACGAGAACCACGAGTTCCCGTGGGACTTTTACCAGGCCATGGCCGACGGTGGCTGGATCGGCATCTGCATCCCCGAGGAGTATGGCGGCGGTGGTCAGGGCATCGCTGAGGCCACCGTGGTGCTGCAGACCGTGGCCCGCTCCGGCGCCGCCATGAATGGTTGCTCGGCCATCCACCTGTCCATCTTCGGCATGAACCCGGTGGTCAAGTTCGGCACCGAGGAGCAGAAAAAGAAGTACCTCCCGGCGGTGGCTGAGGGTTCACTCCACATCGCCTTCGGGGTCACGGAGCCTGATGCCGGCACCGACACCCCCTCCATCAAGACCCGGGCCACGCTCTCCGCGGATGGCAGCCATTACAAGATCCGGGGCCGCAAGGTGTGGACCACCAAGGCGCCGTACTGCCAGAAGGTCCTGCTGCTGACCCGCACCACCCCGCGTGAGGAGGTCAAGCGCCGCACCGAGGGCATGACCCTCTTCCTGGCGGACCTGCAGGCCCCTGAGGTGACCATCACTCCCATCCCCAAGGTGGGGCGCAACGCCGTGGTGAGCTGCGAGGTGGTCTATGACGATCACATCGTGGACGCCGGGGACCGCATTGGCGAGGAGGGGCTGGGCTTCACCGCGATCCTGGACGGGCTCAATCCCGAACGCCTGCTCATTGCTTCTGAAGCGCTCGGCACCGGTTACGTGGCCCTGGACAAGGCGGTGCGCTACGCCAAGGAGCGCATCGTGTTCGGCCGGCCCATCGGCCAGAACCAGGGCTTGGCGTTTCCCCTGGCGGAGGCCTACAACCGGCTCAAGGCGGCCGAGCTGGTCATGCAACAGGCCGCCTGGCAATACGACCAGGGCTATCCCGCCAGCACCGTGGGCGAGGGCGCCAACATCGCCAAGTGGCTCTGCGCTGACGCCGGTTTCCAAGCGGCGGACCAGGCCATGCAGACCCTCGGTGGCATGGGATACGCCCGGGAGTACCACGTGGAGCGCTATTGGCGCGAGGCCCGTCTCATGCGCATCGCCCCCATCAGCCAGGAGATGATCCTCAACTACGTCAGCGAGCACGTCCTGGGCCTGCCGCGGAGCTACTGACGGTGAGCACCGCGGCGGTGCTGTTGGCCGCTGGCGCCGGTAGCCGCTACCTGGGTGATACCCACAAGCTGCTGGCCCCTTGGCGCGGCCGCTTGGTGGTGTGCCACGCGCTGGAGGCGGTGCTCGACGCCGGTTTCGAAGAGATCATCGTGGTGGACGGCGCCGTTGATCTGGCTGACGTGCTGCCCGTGGGACGGGTCACGCTGCTGCACAATCCGGCCTGGTCCCTGGGCCAGGCGGGATCGTTGCGCCTGGCGATCAGCGCGGCCGAGAGGGCCGGCCATGACGCAGTGGTGGTCGGCCTGGGTGATCAGCCGCTGATCCCCACCGACGTGTGGCGGGCGGTGGCGGGGTCCACCGCGCCGTTGGCGGTGGCGAGCTATGGCGGGCGCCGGCGCAACCCGGTACGGCTGCATCGTTCGTTGTGGCCGCTGCTGGCTACTGAAGGGGACGAGGGCGCTCGGTCCCTCATGCGGTCCCGACCGGACCTGGTCACCGAGGTGGCCTGTGACGGAGACCCCGCTGACGTGGACACCGTTGAAGACCTCCTGGCACTGCATCAGCAGCGGCCAGCGTTGGAGGCCGACGGCGATGACGGGGTCGGTGAGTAGCGTTGCCCGAACGGTCCCCGGTGCCCGGCGCGGCCTGTGCACGCGAGAAGGCGAGAACGTAATCATGGAGCTGAACAGCGAGTTCGAGGTCGACCGGCCGATCGATCAGACCTGGGCGTTGCTGACCGATGTCGAGCGCATCGCCCCCTGCCTGCCCGGCGCCCAACTCGAAGAGATCGAGGGCGACGAGTTTCGGGGGTCGGTGAAGGTCAAGGTGGGCCCCATCACCGCCAACTACAAGGGCAAGGCCACCTTCATCGAGAAGGACGACGCAAACCATCGGGCGGTGCTGCGGGCCGAGGGCCGTGACGCCCGGCAGGGCAACGCCAACGCCACCATCACCGCGCAGCTCGTCCCGGTTGGCAGTGGTACCAAGGTCACCGTCACCACGGACCTGGCCGTGACTGGCAAGGTGGCGCAGTTCGGACGAGGGGTGATGGCAGAGGTCAGCGAGAAGATCCTGGGCCAATTCGTCCAGAACCTCGAGACCAAGGTCCTGGCCCAGACCGGACCCGCCGCTGCCACCACCACGGCGGATGCCCCCGCGAGCGGGGAGACCGCCCCCGTAGCTGCCACTGCCGGTGCCGCCGCCTCGACCTCTGATAGTCCTTCGCTGGCCCATCAGGTTGGCGGCGCCGATGCCTCCGCTGCCGCCAATGGAGCTGTTGCCCCCGGGGTGCGCAAGATCGTCCCCCAGGAACCGGTTGAACCCGTCGACCTGCTCGGTGCCACCGGTGCCCCCATGCTCAAGCGGCTGGCTCCGGTGGTGGCGGGGCTGTTTGCGCTGATGGTGGTCGGACGGTGGCTACGCAGCCGCCGCCGCTGACGTCTCCGGTCGGAGCGGTCCCCGTGCGAGCCGCCAGTGAGGGTGCCACCACCGTGGAGCCCGTCGAGCCTCTGCAGGCGAGCGCAGCTGACCGGGCCACGGTGGCCGCCCTGTTGGGCCGGGCACCGATGGCGGCGTTCCGGGTGGCGGCTCGGGACCGCGCCGGCATGCCGGTGGTCATCGAGAACGCGCCGTTGCTCGACGACGGCACCCCCATGCCGACCCGGTTTTGGCTGGTCGGCGCCCGTGAGCGGGTGGCGGTGGGCCGACTGGAGGCCGCCGGCGGTGTTGATCGGGCCGAGCGCGAGATCGGTCACGAGACGCTGGCGGCGTTGCACCGGACCCACGCTGAGGAGCGCGACCTGCTGGTACCGCCGGGCCATGAGGGTCCCCGACCTTTCGGTGGCGTGGGTGGCACCCGTCGGGGTGTGAAGTGCCTGCACGCCCATTACGCCAACCACCTGGCCGGCGGGGACGATCCGGTCGGCCGCTGGGTGGCCCGTCAGCTGGCCGACGCCGGCGATTGTGCCGACGGTGCCGACGGTGCCGACGGTGATTGAGCCGTCCGGGGAGCACCCTGCTGACCAGCGCGCCCACGACGGGACACGGCGTGCTGGTGCTGGTGCTGGTCCGGTGGTGGCGGCGATCGATGTCGGCACCCAATCGGTCCGGTTGCTGATCAGCCGGGGTGGTCGGGCCGTGCATCGGGAGGCCGTCGTGACCCACTTGGGGCGTGGCGTGCGTCAGCACGGTCGCTTCGAACCTGACGCCCTCCGGGCCACCCTGGACACGCTGGCCTACTACGCCACCCTGCTCGAAACCCACGGCGTGTCCCGCGCCCGGGCCATCGCCACTGAGGGCGTTCGTCTGGCTGCTGATCCCCACCAGTTCCTGCAACCCGCGGCCGGGCTCCTGGGCCTGCCCATCGAGCTGGTCGATCCCACCGAAGAGGGTCGCCTGGCCTTCGCGGGGGCCGCCGCCGCGCTGCAGGGGCACCCTCAGCGGGGTGATGGTGTGCTGGTGACGGTGGACCTGGGCGGTGGGTCTTGCGAGTTCGCAGTGGGCTCCGATGCCTGCGAAGCGGTGTGCTCGGTCCCGATCGGTGCGTCGGTGCTGACCGAGACCTATCTCCACGGCGACCCCCCCCGCCCAGAGGAGCTCAGTTCGGCCCTGTCCATCGTGGCCGCCTATCTCGACGACGTGACCCGGGCTCTGCCGCAGGCGGCCGAGGGTCCGACCTTTGTGGGTCTGGGTGGCACGTTCTGCACCATGGCCGCCATCGAGATCGGGCTCGACCCCTACGACCGCGACCGGATCAACGGCTTCCGGCTTGAACGTGCCGCCGCCGAGGATGTGTTCCGCACCGTGGTCACCGAACCGCTGGCGGCCCGACGGCACAATCCCGGGCTGCCCGAGTCCAGGACCACAACCATCCTCGGTGGCAGCTGTGCGGTGGTCGCCATCATGCGCCACTTCAACCTCGACGCCATGATCATCTCCGATGATGACCTGCTCGACGGCATGGTGGCGGCGTTGCTGGAAGCGGTGGGGCAGCCCGGTCACTACGATGCCCCCTCGTGGCGCTGACCGATCGAGTACTCATGGGCCCTGGGCCGTGCAACCCCTACCCCGAGGTGACCCTGGCCCTTGGGCGCCCGATGTTGGGCCATCTCGATCCGGACTTCATCGCGGTCCTGGATGAGACCAGTGACCGGTTGCGGCAGGTGTTCCGCACCGCCAACCCGCTGACGTTCCCCATCAGTGCCACCGGTTCCGCCGGCATGGAAGCCTCCTTCGTGAACTTCGTGCGGCCGGGCCAGCCGGTGGTCATCGGCGTCAACGGGGTGTTCGGCGAGCGCATGGTCGATGTCGCCGGGCGCTGCGGGGCCGAGGTCACCCGGGTCGACGCCCCCTGGGGCCAGCCCATAGACCCCAAGCAGTTGGCTGCGGCCCACCCGGCTCCGGCCATCATCGCCGTCGTGCACGCCGAGACCTCCACCGGTGTCCGCAATGACATCGAACCGCTCGGTGAGCTCAAGGGTGACGCCCTGTTGCTGGTGGATTGCGTGACGTCCCTCGGTGGCATCCCGCTCGAGATCGACGGTTGGGGAGTGGACATCGCCTATTCGGGGACCCAGAAGTGCCTGGGCTGCCCGCCGGGGCTGTCCCCGCTCACGGTGTCCGAACGGGCCCGGTCCCGGCTGCTGGAGAAGCCGTCGTCGTGGTACCTCGATCTCAACATGATCGCCAAGTACGTCGGCGGTGAGGGAGCCCGGGCGTACCACCACACCGCGCCCATCTCCATGGTGTTCGCCCTGCACGCCGCGCTCGGTACCGTGCTCGATGAGGGCCTGGAGGGGTCCTGGGAACGGCACGGTTCGCTGGGCGCCCGCCTGCAGCAGGGGCTCGAGGACCTGGGCCTGGAGCTGTTCGCCGCTCGGGGCCACCGCCTGCCCGAGCTCACCACGGTCTGGGTGCCCGAGGCCCATCGTGACAACGAGGCGGCGCTGAGACGGAGCCTGCTGGTGGACTATGGCATTGAGATCGGCGGCGGGCTCGGTGCCTTCGCCGGCAAGGTGTGGCGCATCGGGCTCATGGGCCACACCGCCCGGGCCCGGAACGTGACCCTTTTGCTGGGGGCCCTGCGCGAGTTGCTTGGTCGCTGAGGGTCGCTACGGATCGCGGGATAGAGGAACGGGTAGGAACGGTTCCGACGTGACGGTGCTGAACGGTCGACGGGTGGTGTTGCGGCCCTTGACGGTCGGGGACTTTTCCGCCTACCAGGAGGTGCGGCGCCGCAACGTGGACTGGCTGACCAAATGGGAGCCACGTCGCATGGCCGGTCAGCCGGATCCGGCGGAGAGCTTTGACGCCTTCTCGGCCAGGTGCTCTGCCCGTCAGCGTGAACGGCAATTGGGCACCGGGTACGGCTTCGGGATCTTCGTCGAAGGTGCCTTCAGCGGGGAGATCAATCTCTCAGCGGTGCAGCGGGGGCCGATGCAGGGCGGCAACGTCGGTTACTGGGTGGACCACGCCCAAGCCGGCAACGGCTACTGCCCCGAGGCCGTCGTGGTCATGGTGCGCTACGCCTTCGAGGATCTGGCGTTGCACCGGTTGCTGATCTCCATCGTGCCCCGCAACGCTGCCAGCCGGCGGGTGGTCGAGAAGCTCGGCATCCGCTGTGAGGGGGTGGCCGTGGGCTACCTACAGATCAACGGCGAATGGGAGGACCACATGCAGTTCGCGGTCATCGCCGAGGATTGGGCCATGCGGGCCCCGCAACTCATGCGAGATTGGCTTAGCTGACCGGGCCAGCAGTGCCGACCGGACCAGACCGGACCGGACCGGACCGGACCAGGCGGACGGTACGGTACGGTACGGTACGCCTTGGCATCGTGCGCCTTGGCACCGTACCGTACGGGTCAGTATCCGCGGCTGGCCGGTGCCGCTACGGAAGCTTTCCCGGCTCCATCCGGCCTGGTATGCCAAGGCCACGGCGGCCAGCTGTGAGTTGACCTCAAGTTTGCGCAGGATGGCCTTGATCTGGCTGCGGATGGTGGCGATGGACACGTAGGACTCCTCAGCGATCTCGCTGGCGGCCCGTCCCATCATCAGCGCCCAAAGCACCTCGGACTCCCGGTTGGAGAGGTTCTGGAACTTGATCAGGCGCATGGTGTTGTCGCGGCGATGCATCTGCAGCTCGCCCAGCAGATCCCGCTCGGTGGTCGGGGACAGCAGGCGGCGCCCGGCCACGGTCTCCCGGACCGCGTTGAGCAGCGAGTCGATGGGGTCGCTGGTGGCAACGGCCCCGGTGGCGCCGGCCTCAATGCAGGACGCCACCCGAATGCGGTCGGTCCCATCGGTGACCACCACCACCTTGGCCGCCGCCCGACTCAGGGTCCGCACGGTGTCAGGGGCGTCGCCGCCGTTGGCGCTGACCAGCACCAGGTCAGGGTCGAAGGCCCGGACTTGGCGCAGCACGGCCTCCAAGGAGCTGTCGCGAATGATCGAGGTGGTCACCTCGGCCAGCTGCAACACCAGGGCCAGGCTCTCAGCGATCATCGCTTGTTGATCCACGATGATCACCCGGCCGCCGATCGGTGCGATGGCGATGCTGGCGGACTGTGGGTCCCGTGCCGTACTGGCCAGGTCCGTCGCTGCGAGGTTTGTTGTTGCCACGTCGAAGATATCGGCGCGCATTCGGCCGACCTTCACTTTGGACTTCCAGGACCTTGGTCCTAACCCCTAAAGGTGTTGCTGAACTGGGCAAAAGGACCCACAGTGGATTCGGTCGGGCGCGACGGATGCGGTCCATGGGCCCGGGACGGGCTGATCGGAGTGGGCCCTGGGTCACGTTTCGGGGCGGATCGCCAGCCGGGTCGATGCGGCATCGGGCCCGATGACGCATCGTGGTCCTCGTCCGGTGAACACACCTTGTGGAGGAAATGAAAATGAAGGATCTCACCATCCGTAGCACCGCTGCGGTGCAGGCCTGGGCCGTGGCCCTCAAGAACCGCACCGAGGGTGCCACCGCTGCAGAGTACGCCCTGCTGGTGGCCCTCATCGCCGTCGCCATCATCGTGGCCGTGCGTCTCCTCGGTAACTCGATCGCTGGAGTGTTCACCAAGACCGGTAACACCCTGAGCTCCGCCACCTCTTGATTCGTTGCCGGGTTCGGGCTGCTGGCCCGTGGATCCGGATCCCGAACTCGAGTCGACTGAGCCAGGGGGCGGCCCGCAACGGCCGCCCCCTGGCTCGTTTTGGACCATTCCCAAGCCGCGCGTCACATCAACGCCAGGTAGGTCAATGGTCACAATGGCCACCGGATCGCCATCGCTGGAGAGGCGCCGAGAAGGGCCAGGGCCCACAATTCAACGTGTCCGGTGTCAGCAATGAGAGGAAATGAAATGAAGGATCTCACTATTCGTGGCAGCGCTGCAGTGCAGGCTTGGGCCGTGGCCCTCAAGAACCGTACCGAGGGTGCGACGGCTGCAGAGTACGCCCTGCTGGTGGCTCTCATCGCGGTGGCCATCATCGTGGCCGTGCGACTGCTCGGTAACTCGATCGCCGGGGTGTTCACCAAGACCGGTGACACGCTGAGCTCCGCCGCCAGCTGATTTCTCTGCCGGCCTCCGGGGCCACCGAAAGCGGTGGCCCCGGCGGTTTGCACAGTGGTGGCGTGTCCCAAACCTGACGGTTCCCGCCAAGCTCAGGTCGTCTGGTGTGCTGGTTGGAGGCTTCGAGGCGCGCTGCGCTTCAGCAACAGGAGGAACGATAGGTGAAGGTGGGTTTGAAGATGCGGGATATGCCATGGAAAGTGGCCGACGTGGCTCGCCGGGCCCGCGACAAGACTGATGGGTCCACGGCGTCGGAGTACGCGCTTCTACTCGGACTGCTCGTCATGGTGCTGGTGATCTCGATCTCCATGTTCGGGGGCGCCGTCACGAGTTTGTTCTCGTCCTACCCTCAGCTCATCAGTAGCTGAGCCACTGCTGCGGCGTTGCTCGGCAGCCGTCGACCCGGACGGTACAGCTCTCAAGGAGCTTCGGTCCCCCGTCGATGTAGGTGCGGTGCGAGCCGTCTCGGACTCCCGGCGACGGTGTCGCAAGCTCGGCCACTTCGCCGGGCTGTTCGTCGGGCTGTTGCTCATCGTGCTGTGGCTGGTGGCCGCGCACCGCGACCTCGGACTGATCAACCGCGACTGGGTGGCGTTTGACCGCGCTGGCTGGCGGGGACTTGGCGGCGACTGGGTTGCGGCTTACCGCGAGTCCGCTGACGAGCGATGGCCCTATCTCTATCCGCCGCTCTCCCTGCCGATCAGTCTGCCCCTTGGGCTGTTGCCGTACGAGCAGTCCTACTGGGTTTGTTTCATTGCCGTACTGATCGGTCTGTGGTGGTCGTGTCGAAGGCTCCACGAGGTGGTCGGTGACCAGGCGGGTCGTTATCTGGTTTTCTGTAGTGCCCTGCTGATCGCTCCCACCACGTTGCAGGTGCTCATCACCGGGCAGTGGAGCTGGCTGTACCTGATGGCCCTGGCCGCGCTGGCCGCCAGTCCGGTGTTGGGCCAGTCCGCGGCCGCGCCGGCGTCGCCCCCTTTGCTGGCAGCACCGCCCGTGCCCAGCGCCGCCGGAAGGGCCTCTTTCTTGCAGCGCCGTCTGTGGGAGGACGCGACACCCTCGACACCACTGACCCGCCGCGCCCCATACTGTCTGGTACTGTTGGCTTTGAAGCCCAACCTGGCGGTGTTCGCGGTCCTGTTCCTCGTGATACTGGGCCAGTGGCAGATGCTGCGTCGCTGGTTGGTGGCGTTGGCGACGGTGGTAGGTCTGACGGCGCCCTTTGCTTGGGCCGCTTGGGTCGAGTTCGTTCGAGCCGTCGCCGGTGTGGCCCAGCGCCAGGAGTCTGGCAACGCTCCCGTCGACAAGCAGGCCACGCTGCTGGCATTCCTTCGAGTGTTGAGCGGTGACCTCGCGGGATCCACGATGGTGTGGGCCGTGTGGCTGGTCGTGGTGGTCCCGATGTTGGTGTTGGCGGCAATGGCCTGTCGACGAGTGATGGGCCAGGACCGGTACCGGTTGCGGTTGGTAGGACTGCTGGCGTTGGTCATGGTGGCGGCCAACCCCAGGCTCTACTTCTACGACGCGCTGGTCCTGGCCCTACCGGCGGCAGCCTGGTATCTGGATCGGGACAGCTACGACCGGTCCTCGGGGCGCCGGATGGGGGGCCTCTGTCTGGCCGGCATCGTGGTGTCCAGCTTCGTCTTCTTCCCCATCCCGGCGGCGGTCACCGCAATTGGCTTGTTCGCCACGCTGTGGTCAGTTGTGGAGAGTGTGGACCTGCTGCGTGTCGCGTCGGGTTCAGCCTCGGCATCACCGGCGGGGCCGCGGCGTTCGCTCGCCACACCCGTGCCGATCGGTACGGCCAACGCTGATCAGGCGGCGACGGTCTGACCGGCTGATCGCCCGGGTTGCGGGTCGGCGGCGGGCCGACGGTGATACCTGCCTCCCGCAGCCACCACGGCGAACAGCAGCACTATCGCCACCGGTATGGTCGAGGAGCCCTCGGGCCAGAGCATCCAGCTGAGCACCGGCCAGGTGGAGGCCAGCCCCAACAGCAACGCCCGTGAGAGCGGTGTCCGAAGCTGCCAGCCTTCGGCGCCCCATACCATGGCGAACGCCACCGGTAGCCAGGTGAGATCGTGACCGTTGACGTGGGGGAGGCAGATCGTGGTGCCTAGCAGCCCGATACCCAGCGGTACTGCCGGCCGCTTCCGAACCAGCGTCCCCATCGCCACCAGGCCGGCCAGCAGCATCAGCACACCGCCTCCCTCGACGAGCGGTTCGACGGCGGGGCCCAACGCCACCCGGATCGGTGTGAGCAGGTTCCACCAACGCAGTGAGAAACGCCGCTCGGGGGCCGCGGCGCCGCCGATGTCGAGCAGCGCCAGGGGATAGTTGAGCCAGGGTTTCAGCCCGATCGTGGCGGCACTGGCCAACACCATGCCGGTGCCCAGCGCGGCAAAGCGTCCCAGGGAACCGATCCGTCCCCGGCACGCCAGCATGGCCAGCGCCACCAAGGCCAGGTGGGGCTTCATGGTGGCCAGCGCCAACCCGACGGCGCACCACCAGTCCCGCTCCTCCTGCTCGCCCAGCAAGACCAATGACAGGCCGAGGCCGACCATGAGGCTCACTGTCCCTTCGGCCATGGCGGTGGTCACCGGGAAAGCCCCGATCATGCCCAGGATCATGACGCCCTTGCGCAGCCCGCCCAACGTCGGCACGGCACGACAGAGCGCCCAGCCCATGCCGGCGAGGGTCAGCAGGTTCGCCAACGCCAACCGGACGTAACCGGCGGTCGGGTCCTCAGCGGTGATCAGACGGGCCAACTGGGCCACGAATGGGGGATTCACGAACGGTCGTGGTGGCGCTTCTGGATCATCGCTGAGCTGGCGCTGCAGGTCCAGCTGGACCTCCATGTCGTAGAGCAGCTCCGGCTGTGAGCCCGCCAACCGATCCGCGACCGCCAGGGACACGAAATCGGCCTGTGCCGTTTGATGGTCGCGCAGTACGAGCAGCCATCCCGCCATGCTGGCGCAGCTCACCAGGGCGAGGACGGCGCCGAGTGTCAGCAACCGGACCCTGGCGGCCATACCAGTGGGCACGCTCATGTCAGCGCAATTGTTCACCTGAGGGCCATCGACGCTCTCCGGCCCCAGCTCAACAGGTCCGTTGGTCCCAATGCTCTGACGGCATCTCGGAGAACTCCACTGCTCCGGTCCCTCGTCACGGGGTAGTGCCGTCGTAACTGGCGCCGCGACGGCAACGGCAGACCGGGGATGGGTCTTCAGGCGGAGCGCCTGCTACTGCACCAGCCGTACTGGTGTGCCGATCATCGTCGCCGACCAAGTGGTGGTGTCGTTCGGGGTGGCCGTGGTGAAGTCCGGGAACACGTTCACCCAGCAACCCGTGGCGCTGGCGGTATTGCAACTGTACGTGTCCGGTATCGGAATCTCCACGGTGACGATACGGCCGTTGAACCCGGTTGACACCACACCGGACACTGAGCAGGTGGCGGGGTTCGCCCCGGTTAGAGCAGTTCCGTCGCTGCGCCGGAACACGCAGCCGCTGAACGTGCTGATGTTGGCGTCCGCTGATGGCGTGAAGTACAAGGTGCCCGAGCCGGTGGCGTCACCGATGTCGTAGAGCGTCAGCTGCAGCACCCTATTGGCAGCCCCGGGCAACACCCGTGCCGCTTTGAAGTTGGTTCCGCCATTGTTGGCGTAGATCGGCAGCCGCCCCCGGGCATAGGTGGTGTAGCCGGTGCCCACCACACTGTTGGCGCCAGTGGCCAGGCCGACACGCATGGAGAATCGATTGTGACCACCGAACGTGACCGATGGGTCGTACACCGTTGGATCCGCAGCTGAAGCATTGGCCCGAATTTGCACGATGTACTCGCCGTCTACGGCAGTTGGGATATCGCACACGGTGGCCCACTGCCGGAACGTCTCAGCGAAGGTGTAGACCCCGTCAGTTGGGTCGCGCACCGCCTGGGCGTCCTGGACGCCGTCGGAGGGGTGCAACAGCTGATAGATGTTCGGACTGCTGCTCACGGCGAACCCTGGAAAGTGCTTTGAGCAGCCGGAAACCACAGGATTGTCGCTGTCGGTCCATGGCGTGATGTCCGGAGCCCGCACGATCACACTGGTCCGGGACAACGTCGTCAGACTCCCCAGCGGCTGATCGCCTGAGCACCACTTCGACAAGCCGCTGGTGTAGCGGGTGTTGGCGTCCGGATACCACGTCTGCAACGTGGTGCGCTGGGCAGCGGACGGCCAGGTTCCGCTGCCGCAGCTGTCACCTACCGCATAGTACGCGCCGTCCCACAGTTGGATCCGCAACGTCTGGCCTGCAACGCCCTTCACCCCGAAGAAGTACCCGTCGGGCGCGAACTCGGCGTTGTTCGGGGTGGTGGCGGTGGTGCAGGACTCGTTGGCATTGCTCGATCCGCAGCGCTTGGTGGCGTAGCGGTCACCGTTGCTCTTGTCCGTCTCCGGACCCGCGACGTTCAACCAGTATTGCGGCAAGATGTCGTTGTCGGGGTCGTTGCCCAAGTTCGGATAGGGGCTGCCCATGGCCACCGGCTGTTCGTACTCCGCCAGCGCGGTGCGCCGGACCGTGAAGTTCGGCACGTTCAACATCTTGACGAAAAAGGTGTTGACCGTGATCGCTGTGGTGACCCGGATCTGGTTGGGACTGGAGCCAGCGGTGACGGTGGGTGCTGCGAACCCGTGGTTGGCCGAGATGGTGATGGCGGTGGATTGGGCCTGGGTGAAGTTGGAAGGCATGAACACCACACCGGCCATGGCTGCAGCGTCGGCCGCGTTCTGGGCCCGGCTGGCGGTCAGGTACAGACGGGCCAGATCGGTGGCGAAACCCGCCATACCTAGCAGCACGGTGAGAGACAGTGCGAACCAGACCGCAACCACGCCGCGTTCGCCCTTGGCGCCTTCGGGTTCCGGATCAGCGGACAAATCGTTGGGCGCCACCGCATCGGGATGAGCAGAGGTCAGGAGCATACCGTCTGGCCCCCGATCGGCTCGAGGCGCATGATCGTGCGCTCACCCAGCGTGCTCTGGGAGCCGAACATCGGCTTGAACAGGCCGGTGACCCACGTGTACTTGGCCTCGACGTAGACCCCGAGGTAATCGGTCAGGGCCTCAGACCCGCACGCCCGTTGGGTGTTGGCGGCCCAGCTGGGCCCACTCAGCTGGGTCCAGGTCTTGGTGGTGTTGTCCCACGTGAACCGATAGCACGAGGTGCAGGTCTTGTACGTACCACCATCAAGAGGCAGGCCGGTGGTCTTGTCGGCCCGGTAGATGGACAGGTAGCTGATCTCCTCGGTGGCCAGCGTGTTGCGCAGCTGTGCGGCCACCGCGCTGGCGGAGTCTGTTTGGTAGCCGGTGATCCGGGGTTGCGCCGCTGCGGTACGAGCCCCGGCCCGGGCCGCCTGGCTCACCGTGAGATTGGCCCGGAACAGCATCCCGAACTCAATGGTGCCGAATACCAACATGGCCATGATCGGAAGAATCAGCGCGAACTCAACGGCGACCACGCCATCGGTGTCTCGCCGCAACCGGCGTCGGATTCCCATTGGTTTGCCCTGCGAGCTTTCTACGTAGCGCTGGCGAGCGCCCAGAGCACTGCCACAACCGCGCCCACGCACATTGCAGGGCCGTGTGCGACGTGGCTGCGGGCGGTGACTCGTCGAGCCGCCAGTCCGATTCCTACTACCACTCCTTGTATCAGGAAACCCAGAAAGAGGCCCCGTGTCCAGTACGCCAGGCCGAAATACCCAAGATATGCACCGAGATACGGCGAAAGCTTCACATCGCCCAGGCCCATGGATGCGGGGGCGACCAACCACAGGAGGAAGTACGTCAGCAACGCCGCCACCGAGCCGACGACTGCACCCCGCAATGAGCCGAGTCCGCTGAGACGGGCCAGGATAAGGAGAGGAACACAGGACCCCAGTGCCACGGCATTGGCCTTGTTGGGGATGCGGCGGGTCACGGCGTCGCCGGCACCGATGAGCGCCCCAAGAACGGAGAGGCCGACCAGAGCTGGGATCAGGCGGGCGTCGGGAGCGAAGATCGCCAACACCACCGCACTGAGGGTCGCGGCGGCGGCCGTAAGCGTGAGACAACGAAGATCGCGGCGGGGTAGGAACGCCTCCAGCCAACCGGGAGCGACGTACTCCTCGGTCTGGTCTGACGGCTGATCCATCAGCATGCCCTCGCCCGCGGCGGACGCTGACCGCCTGGTGTCGCGTTGCACCGGCTCAGCCGCTGGTGAGGCCGCTGTCCATGATGTTCATGATGGCAGGGCCCAACACCACGATGAACAGGGCCGGCAGAATGCACAACATCAACGGCCCTAGCATCTTGACCGGCAACTTCATGGCTTGCTCTTCGGCGTGCTGGCGGCGGCGCTCACGGGCGTCGTCCGCTTGCACCCGCAACACCTTGGCAATCGGGATGCCGGTCTTCTCGGCTTGGATAAGGGCTCTGGCGAACAGGCGTACCTCTTGCACGCTGGACCGTTCGACCAGGGAGTTAAGGGCCATGGATCGGCTCGCGCCCAGGCGGATATCCTGGATGGTGCGTCCCAGCTCCTCCCCGAGCGGCCCGCCGGAGCTCTTGGCGGCACGCAACATGGCGGCGTCGAAGCCCAAACCGGCCTCGACGCAGACCGACATCTGATCCAAGATGTCCGGCAGTTTGTTCTGGATGAAGGTCTGTCGCTTGGCGCCACGGCCGTTCATCATGATGTTCACGAAGAAGAAGCCGATCAGGCAGGCCCCAAGGGAGAGCACCCAACGCAGGATGCCACCCATGGTGAGGTAGGCGAAGGCCCCGATGGAGATGCCGATTGCGGTGGTGATGAACTTCGCCGCCAGCAGCGTGGTGACCGACACCCGGCCCTGCAGACCGCACAAGTAGATGGATCGCTCCAGACCGGTGCCGATGGCGCCCGGAGTGAAGCGTTGCAGATTTCGACCGAAGCGCTCGAAGACCGGCTTCACCAAACGGGGAACGGTCCGCATCTGCAACATGACGTCATGGAGGTCGACCGCTCCGCTGACATCGCCGTCTCGCGCGGCACGTTTCCAGGCGGGGACCTCCTCCCCGTTTTCGTCCAGCTCGGGTGTGTTGCTGCGCAGCGCGAACCACAGCAGCGGAAGGGCGGCGCCGAGCACCAGCAGGGCCAACAGTTGGTTCATGACAGATCCCTTAGAAGACGGGTTTGGCGATCTTCTTCAACCACAGCGCGCCGACCACCAACAGAAAGGCAGAGGTGGACAGAAGGAGATACCCCAGCGGCTTGGAGAAGAAGGTGGCCATGTATTCGCGGTTGGTCATGTACACGAAACAGAACACGCCGGGGGGCAGCAGGCCCACCACCCAGCCGGAGAGGCGGCCCTCAGCGGAGAGCGATCGAACCTGGCCCCGCAGCCGGGCACGTTGACGGATGGTCTCCGTGACCCGGTCAAGGATTACAGCCAGATCGCCACCGGTGGTGCGGTTGATGTCAATGGCACCGACCACCCACTCGAAGTCCTCGCTGTCCATCCGAACGGATGCGGCGTACAGGGCTTCGGTGAGATCCCGGCCGAGCCGGTTCTCGGTAAGAATCCGCCGGTACTCCTCACCGGAGGGGGACGGAGCGTCAGCGGCCACGTTGGCCAGGGCCTGCACCAGGCTCTGACCCGCTCGCAGGCTGCCGGCCAGCAGCTGCAACGCTTCGGGCAACTGGGTGCCGAAGTTGGCCATGCGCTTCTTCACCCGTCGCTTGAGGAGGAAGCGGTGAAGCAGGAGACCGACCACCAGGCCGATCAGACCAACAAGTATGTTGAAGACCAGGGTCCCGATGAGCAGCCCGCCCAGGCCCGTGGCGGCGGAGAGGATGAGCCACTCGCCGGGCTTCATCTGGCTGCCGGCTTGTTCCAGGCGCAGGGACAGACCCCGGCGCCGGTTGCTGGCCAGGCGCTTGTCGACCGCTTCAGCCAGGAGACGATGGATCTCCACGACCGAGCTGGCCGTCATGTACCGCTTCTTGGCCTCTTTGTCCTCGTCCGGGGTCGGCCGTTGATTGCGGTCCCGCACCCGGTTGGGGCCGGCAGCGCCCAAGGGACCCGTACCGCCGGCGCCCCCGGGTGGCGGAGGCGGAGGGGGAAGGGTGCCCTTGGCCGGACCGGCAGGCTTGAAGGCGAAGACCAGTCCCCCCAGGGCCATGAGCAGCAGCAGACCACCGAGTATGGGGGTCATCACCAGCCTCCCGATGCCGGCTTGCCGAGGCGCAGGCCGAAGGTTTCCCCGAAGAGCTCCTCGGGAACGTGGATGCCGTGGTCGGCCAGACGGTCGGCGAAGATGGGCCGAATGCCGGTCGGTTTGAGTATCCCGGTGAACAGGCCATCCGCGTCCATGTCGCCGTATTCGCCCAAGGTGAACACGTCGTTCATGGTGATGGTGTCACCCTCCATACCGGTTAGTTCGGTGATGTGGGTCACCCGGCGGGAGCCGTCCCGAAGACGGGCGATCTGCACGATCATGTCAACGGCGGACGCCACCTGTTCACGGATGGCCCGCACCGGTAGGTCCATTCCGGCCATGAGCACCATGGTCTCGATGCGGGACAGCGCGTCCCGGGGGGTGTTGGCGTGCAGCGTGGACAGTGAACCGTCGTGGCCGGTGTTCATGGCCTGCAACATGTCGAGGGTTTCGCCACCACGGCACTCGCCGATCACCACCCGGTCTGGCCGCATGCGCAAGGAGTTGCGCACCAGATCCCGGATGAGCACCGCGCCCTTGCCCTCCACGTTGGCCGGACGACTCTCCAGGCGGATCACGTGGGGCTGACGCAGGCGGAGCTCGACCGCGTCCTCGATGGTGACGATCCGTTCGTCGAGGGGAATGAACGAGGACAGGATGTTCAGCAACGTGGTCTTGCCGGAACCGGTACCGCCGGAGACCAGGATGTTGAGCCGGCCCCGGACGCAAACCTCGAGCAGTCCGGCCACCTCTGCGGTCAGGCTGCGGCGGCGGACCAGATCGTCGATGGTGAACCCGTCGGCAGTGAACTTTCGGATGGTGAGGCTGGGCCCATCCACGGCCAGCGGCGGGATGATGGCATTGACGCGGGAACCGTCTGGTAGGCGGGCGTCGACCATGGGCGATGATTCATCGATGCGGCGCCCGACGCGGCCCACGATCCGCTCGATGACCCTGCGCAGCTGGGCCTCATCGCGGAACTGGACCTTTGTCTGGATCAACTTGCCCTTGCGTTCGATGTAGATCGACTTGGGCCCGTTCACCATGATCTCGTTCACGCTGGGATCGCTGAGGAACGGCTCGATGGGTCCATGGCGAAGGAGATCGTCGGTGATCTCCTTGGCCAGCCGCTCCCGATCCTCAACGCTGAACGTGATGGATTCGGCGGCGAAAAAGCCCTCGAGGTGGGTGGCCACCAGGGCGTTCATGGCGTCCTCGGTCAGCGACGGGTCGTAGAGGCGGGCGCCCAAGCCCTCCAGCAGCGAGTTCTGTGCCCGTTCCTTGAGTTCGGTGTCCGCATCGACTGGGGTGTCGTGGAGATCGTCGACCACGGCGTCGGCGCTCGGTCCGGTCGGCGGGGTCGGCCCGTCGGCTCCGGCTCGGAACGGCGGTGGCGTCGGGGTGCTGCCCGGGGCCCGAAATGGCGGCGGGGGGGCTGCACCGGGTCCTGTCGCCGCCGCCGGCGCCCGGCCTGCACCGGGCGGCGGTTGCGGGAGTTGGCGCACGGGAGCGACGGGATTCTGGCCGGCACCACCCTGGCCGGCACCACCCTGGCCGGCACTGTTGGCACCGCCGGTTCCGCTCCAAGGGCCGCCGGGCCGCATCGGCGGCGCCACGGGGCCGGCGTGGGCCGGGGGACCGGGGTGTCGGGGGGGACCAGGGTGCGTCGGCGGACCCGGGGCCCTAGCGGCGGGGGGAGTTCCGCCCCCAGGTCCGGCAGATACTGCAGGGTTGGTCGCGGAGCGAGGGCCACCTTGGAGGGTTGGGGCGCCGGCTGCGGTGGGACCGTTGCCGGTTCCCGGACCACCAGCACCGGCAATATGATCGGCACGAGACGGGTCGGCCCCGCCCGGGTTGGCGGGATTCGCCTCGACGAGAGCGTTGAGCGCGGCCAGCGTGGGTAGCGGCGGCGGGCTCCCCGTCGGTGGCCGCCAGCCGGACTGGTCGGGGTGGCCGGACTGGTCGGTTAGACCGGGATCCCGCTGGCCGTCGGTAGCACCGTTGGGGCTACCGGGGCGGGCGCCGGCGGGCGTGGACAATGGGATGCCACGGCCGCCACCGGGATCTTCCACCACGGCTGCCAGCGCCGAGAGGAGATCCATGCCAGGGCTGGTCATCCCCGGCGGGGGCGGTGGGTCCACGCCTCGGCGTGATGTGCCGGATGGGGCGTGCCCGTCCTCCGGTGCTGGCGTGATCGTCGGATCGCTCATTTGGCCGGCAGCTTGTAGGCCGTGACCGGCTCGGTCATGGTGGCGTCGATGTCCCACACCTTGGTGCCCTCGCCGTTGGCGGGGTCGGGCTGCTTAGCCAGCCAGATCTTGCCGAACTCCAATGCGTTGGTCATCCGCTCGGTGTCAGACGCCGACAGCGCCAGGGTCACCATGTAGTTGCCAACCACCATCGGGGCCGCCTCTTCGCCTGGGGCGGTGTCACCGGCGTTGGCCAGGTTGGACAACTGCACGTTGGCCAGCAGGGCCTTTTGCACGATGATGTGGGTCTGGCCCAGCGGCGCTTCCCCCTCAGCGACGGTGGCGGGGGTGTTCGACATCAGCACGGCCACCCGATCACCGGCCCGCAGCGAGCCACCGAGCACCCTCTGCGGCTCGAGCGAGAAGCTCAGCTGCAGCAGATCTTCGGGGATCTCAACGCCGCCGGCGGCCAGCGTCAAAGCGCCCCGGTCCACGAAGGTGGTGGTCAACAAGGGTGCGTTGGGGGCGATCTCGGAGGCGAACACCAAGCCCTTGTACGCCGTGAGGTCTTCGATGGCGGTGAGGGCGTCAGGATTTCGGGCCTCCACCTCCACCATCGACACGCTCAGCGTCGTTGCTGCGTTCTGGACCACCTTGTCGACGGAGGTCCCGGGCTTGATGGCTTGGGTGGCCACCAGCATTGGGACCTGCGCCCGAACCACCTCGTCGTCCGTCTCCGCGCTACCGGACTTCAGGACCAAAAAGGCGCCGGCGCTCAGAAAGACCAGAAAGCCGACAATGCCAATGAGCTTCCGCTTGACTCCCATGGAGGGTTTATCGGTCGGCGGCGGGCAGGGCCAAAGTGAATCGTGAAACCTACCAAATACTGGGGAAGTGCCCAATCGGCGCGGTCGCGGCGTTCCTGAACCGCGCGCTCAGCGAGACGCGATGCGGGCCCGGAGCTTGGCCAGGTTGGCTTGGAAGTCGGGTTGTTCGGTGGACCAGGCCTGATGCTCCAGTTCATAGAGCATGGCGTCTTGCTGGTTATCGATGTTGGCCACTGCCCGCAAGGACTCCTTGAACCGGGCCACCAGCTCCGGCGGTCCGGCCGCAGCCTTGGCGGCGACGCTCTGAGCCGTCGCCAAGAGCTCGTCGTCCTCCACGCACTTGTAGACCAGCCCGACCCGCTCGGCCTCGGTCCCGTCCAGGATCTGGCCGAAGAGGTCCATGGCGAAGGCCACCTCGGGGCCGGCCAGGCGGCGCAGCATCCAGGTGTGCCCCCCGCCGGAGTGGATGCCGAGTTGCAAGAAGCGGGAATCGAAGCTGGCGCTGCGACCGGCGATGCGCAAATCGGTGATCAGCGCCAGGTTCATGCCGGCACCCACGGCGGCACCGTTGACCGCGGCGATGGTGGGCTTGGGGCTGCGGCCCACCCGGAGAAACCCCTCGTAGATGGCCAACAACCCGTCACGAGTGGAGGACCCCAGGTGGCTGAGGTCCGCTCCCGAACAAAAGGCCGGGGGGGCGCCGGTGATGACCACCGCGCCGACGTTGGGATCAGCATCCAGCGCGTCGAACGCCTCTTTGACCTCCTCGCACATGGCAAGGTCGAACGCGTTGCGACGCTTGGGGTCGTTGATGGTGACCGTGGCCACCCGATCAGTGATCTCTACCAGGAGTCTGGACACGTTCCGCAGCGTAGTCAGCCGGTCGCTGCCGGGCCCGGCGGCGACCGGACGGCGCACCTCTAGGCTGGTCGCGGTGTCCGTGTTTGCCGTGAGGGTCCGTCGTGTGACCGCGTGCGTCGTGTCCGCGTGTGCTGCGACCCGGTGCGGCTGAGCGCCATGGCCGACCAAGCTGGTCCCGAGTTCCGGGTGGCGCTCGACGCGGTGATCGTCGCCGTGACCGACGAGCGTCCCAAGGTGCTCACCGTCGGCGCTGGTGGTCCATCACTCCCCGTGGCGGAGGTGGTCGAGGAGGCGGCCGGTGGCGGATCCGGATTCCGGCTGCCGTCTGGCCTGCTGGAGTTTGATGACCGCACGTTGGAGCTGTCGTTGCGACGTTTCGTGCGCCAGGAGAGCGGTCTGGAGGTGGGCTACGCCGAGCAGCTCTATACGTTCGGCGACGCCGGGCGTGGTGGCCGCAGCCTGCTGGGCCCTGCTGCCGGCGCCGGGTTTCGGGGGGCCCGGGTGCTGTCGATCGCCTACTTGGCGCTGGTACGGGAGGCACCACCGCAGGCCAGCGCGGCCTGGGTGGACTGGTATGACCTCTATCCCTGGGAGGACCATCGGGAGGGTCGTCCCGTTGTCATCGACGACGTGATCGAACCGGCGTTGGCGGCGTGGGTGGCCGCCTCGCCGAATGCCGCTGAGGCTGAGCTTCGGGAGGAGCGGGCCGAGGTGGTGTTCGGTCTGGGCGGGGTCCCTTGGGACGGTGTGCGCGTCCTAGAACGCTATGAGCTGCTCTACGAGGTGGGGTTGCTCGCAGAGTCAACCGTTCGGGCCGGACCCATCGTGCAGTCCGTGGCGTTGCAGGGCGATCACCGACGCATCGTGGCCACGGCGTTGGGTCGCCTCCGCGGGAAGCTGACCTACCGGCCGGTCGTGTTCGAGCTGCTGCCGGCGGCGTTCACCTTGCTGGCGCTGCAACGGCTGGTTGAGGCGCTGTCGGGGGTGCGTTTGCACAAGCAGAACTTCCGCCGGTTGGTCGAGGGGGCCGGGCTAGTGGAGGGGACGGGCCTGATGGCACCAAGCGGGGGTCGCCCGGCGGAGCTTTTCCGTTTCCGTCGAGACGTGCTGCGAGAGCGCCCCCGGCCGGGGGTGGGCATGCCCTGGACCCGTAGCTGAGCACGGTCTTGGGCCGCCTTGGGAAGCCATGACGGACCTGCTCGCGGTTGGCTCGTACACCTCCATGTCCGGTGATGGCCACCTGGCCCTTGCGCAGATGTCACCGATGGTGCATATACTCTCCCAGAGCATAAGTAATGCTCGAAGTGAGCATTAGAGCCAGGGGCACGGTCCTCCCATCGGGCCGAGGCTCCGGAGAGAAGCGGTCATGAGCCGGATGCGGTCCAACCTGCTGGTGCACCCCGACCTGGGCGAAGAGGGGGTCACGCTGCTCGATCGGGCCCGGCGCTCTCTGCCGGACATCGAGTGGGCTGCTCTCGCGCCCACCATGGCGGCCATCAACGCGTTGAAGGCTGAACGCAACGCCATCGTGTTGGCCCACAACTACATGACGCCGGACATCTACCACGGTGTGGCGGATATCGTTGGGGACTCCCTGGGCCTCGCCCGTGAGGCGGCGCGCACCGATGCTGACGTGATCGTGTTCGCCGGGGTGCACTTCATGGCCGAAACCGCCAAGATCACCTGCCCCGACAAGGTGGTGCTGATCCCCGACGAACGCGCCGGGTGCTCCTTGGCGGAGTCCATCACCGGTGCCGACGTGCGGTTGTTGCGTCAGCGCTATCCCGGAGTACCGGTGGTGGCGTACGTGAACACCTCTGCTGAGGTCAAGGCCGAGGTCGACATCTGTTGCACCAGCGGCAATGCGGTGGAGGTGGTGCGCTCGCTGGGCGCGGACCGTGTCATCTTCTTGCCTGATCAGTACCTGGGGCGGTGGGTGGCGTCGCAGCTTCCCGACGTCTCGGTGATCCTGTGGGAAGGCGGCTGCATGGTCCATGAGCGCTTCACTGGTGAGGAGTTGCGCAGCTATCGGGTTCAAACTCCCGGCGTGCAGATCCTGGCGCATCCCGAATGTCCTCCTGAGGTGTTGGCCGAGGCCGATTACGTGGGGTCCACTGCCGGCATGATCGGCTTCGTCAAGGGCCTGCGATCCGGCGACAGGGTGGTAATGGTGACGGAGTGCTCCATGGCGGACAACGTGGCCGTGGAGGCGCCGGGCGTGGAGTTCGTGCGGCCCTGCAACCTGTGTCCGCACATGAAGCGCATCACGCTGGACAAGATCCTGCACTCGCTGCAAACCATGACCACCGAGGTCCACGTACCCAGCGGTATCGCCGAACGGGCCCGCCGGTCAGTGGACGCCATGCTCGCGGTGCCGGCCACCGCGGCGGCACCGATCAAGACCGGATCAAGGTCATGAGCGCCGTGGCGACGGACGGGCCGAGATGGGCTCCATACACGGAGGTACGCGAACCGAGACTGGCAGTGCGACGGCACCGGCTGCTGGTGGTGGGCGGCGGCGTGGCCGCGTTGTCCGCCGCTCTGGAGGCCGCCGATAGCGCTGCACGCTGGGACTTCGGCGCGGTGACGGTGGTGGTGGACACCCGCATCGGTGGTGGGTCCAGTCCTTGGGCCCAGGGCGGACTGGCCGCAGCAGTTGGTGCCGATGACTCGGTCAACTTGCATCGAGAGGACACCATGTCCGTCTCCGCCGGGGTCGGTGATGCGGCTGCGGCTGAGGCCCTGACCGGCGCCGGCCCGGCGGTGGTGGCCTGGTTGCGTCGTCACGGGGCCCGGTTCGACTCTGGTGCGGGTGGTGAGCTGACCCTCGGCAAGGAGGCTGGTCACCGGCGCCATCGCATCGTGCACGCCAACGGGGACGCCACCGGCGCGGAGATCATGCGAGCGCTGGTGCAGGCGGTCCGCGCCGATCGTCGCATCACGGTGGAGGAGCGGGTGATGGTGCTGGACCTGGTGCGTGATCCTCATGACGACGGCGTGGCAGGCGTATTGGGTTGCGACGAAACCGGCGCGCTGACCCTGCACCTGGCCGACGCCGTGATTCTGGGTACCGGTGGGTACGGTTACTTGTTCGCCGCCACGACCAACCCCCCGCAGGTGGCCGGGTCCGCCATGGCCATGGCCATACGGGCTGGTATTGCTGTGGCGGACCCCGAGATGGTGCAGTTCCATCCCACTGCTTTGGCCGCCCCAGGGCAGGATCCCCGACCGTTGCTGACCGAGGCGCTGCGAGGTGAGGGCGCGTGGCTGGTGGACGAGCATGGCCATCGATTCATGCCTGGGGTGCATCCGGACGCGGAACTGGCGCCCCGTGATGTGGTGGCTCGGGCCATTTACTCTCGGGTCACCGGCGGCGGGAAGGTGTTCCTTGACGCCCGCCGTGCTGTGGGTTCCCGCTTTCCCGACCGGTTTCCAACGGTGTTTTCCCATGCCATGACGGCCGGCCTTGATCCGCGGGTCGAGTTGCTGCCGGTGTCCCCGGCGGCGCATTACTGCATGGGTGGTGTTGCCACTGACATCAGCGGTGCCAGCAGCCGGCGCGGGCTGTGGGTGGTGGGGGAGGCCGCCAGCTCGGGCGTGCACGGGGCCAATCGTTTGGCGTCCAACTCGCTGCTCGAAGGGGTGGTCATGGGCCGCGCCGCCGCCAGGGCCGTCAACGTTCACGGTGTTCCCCGTTCGTTGAAGACGCCGGAGCGGGTTGTGGTCCCCGCCAGTGCGTTTCGCTGTGGGGCGGCAGACGTCACTGTCCTCAGCACAGTACGGGAGTTGCTGTGGCGTGCCGCTGGTGTTGTGCGCGATCACGACGGCCTCCGGCGGGGTGAGGCCGAACTGGCCGCGCTGGAGGTTGTCGCTGGTGACGGTGCCGCCGGCGCCGTGGCCCGCAACGCCGTGGCGGTGGCCCAAGTGGTGGTGCAGGCCGCGCTCTTGCGCACCGAGAGCCGTGGGGCGCATTTCCGTTCGGACCATCCGCTCGCAGATGCCACCAAGGCCGCCCGGACGTTGGTGCATCCGGCGCCTGCCGCGGTGGTGATGGTCGAGATCACCGACACCCGTGCGCAGGTGAGATTGCCGGCCAGAACGGCGGCCGCGTGAGCCCTTCCGAATTGCACCCCCGTCTGTTGGCACCGCTGTTGGCCCGGGCCTTCGAAGAGGATCTGGGCCAGGCCGGGGACCTCACCACCGACGCCATCGTGGGGGAAGGCGAGCAAGCTGCCGCCAGCATCGCGGTGCGCGCCCCGGGGGTGATCGCCGGGCTGACGGTGGCCGCGGCGGCATTCGAGCAGTTCGATCCCAGCGTCCGCTTCGAGGCCTTGGTAGCGGACGGCGACAGGGTGGAGGCCGGGGGACCGCTGGCCCGCGTCGAAGGGTCCGCCCGCACCCTGCTCAGCGTGGAACGCACCGCGCTGAACCTGTTGGGTCGCCTGTCGGGCATCGCCACCGCCACGGCGGCCATGGTGAACGCTGTGGCCGGCACCGGCGCCAAGATCGTCTGCACCCGCAAGACCACGCCGGGTCTGCGGGCGTTGGAGAAATACGCGGTGCGCATGGGCGGCGGCTCGAACCACCGCTTCGGTTTGTACGACGCCGTGTTGATCAAGGACAACCACATTGCCGTGGCCGAGGGCGTGGCCCAAGCGGTGGCCCGGGTGGCGAACCGCGTGGGTCACCTGGTGAAGGTCGAGGTCGAGGTGGATTCCCTGGCGCAGCTTGAGGTGGTGCTGGGCCTGGACCGGGTCGATGTGGTGTTGCTGGACAACTTCTCCCCGGCGGATCTGTGGACCGCGGTGCAACTGGTGGACGGCCGGCTGGTCACGGAGGCCTCTGGTGGGATCACCGCCGCCACGGTTCGGGCAGTGGCGGAAACCGGGGTCGATCTGATCTCCGTCGGTTGGTTGACCCACTCCGCGCCAAACCTGGATGTCGGTCTGGATTTCTGAACGGTTCCTGCAGCTCACGGTTCATCACCATCAGCGGCCCGGGCCCGTCTCCCGTCGGGGCAGTCCTGGGAGAGCGCGCACCAGCGACAGGCCGGTCCCGCAGCACGCCGGGGAACGCGCTCCCCGTGGCGCAGCTCAGCGAACTTGATGGTGCCGTCGATCAACCGGCGCGCCGCCTGGAACAGCAGATCCTCGTTGACCAGTTCCAACGCGAAGGTGGCACTATCGAGGTAGTAGCTGGCGATCTTCCACGGTGGCGTACCGAGCCGTAGGGTTTCCAACAGCGCGTAGAAGCGGAGATCCTCGGCATGGACGTTGGACGCCGACCCACCGGTCTTCAGATCAATGACCACCTTGCCCGCCCGCATCCCGTCCGGTCCGCCGATGGTGAGATCCACCTTCCCCCGCAGCGCGATGCGGCCCTCGTGCAGATCTTGGGACCAGCGACTTTCCGCCACCGGACGCCAACCACTGCGCAGCGGCGGGAAGCACTCGATGAACTTGGCCACCCGATCAGCGGCGGCGGTGCGTACCTCGGCCTGATCGAGCTCGTCCGCTCCGTGCAGCCACTCCGCCACCCAGTCCTGTCCGTCGCTCATCCGCAGCAAGGCGCGATCCACCAACCTGGCCGGGCTGGCGGTGGGGGCGGCAACGGAATACTCGATGGCCTTGTGCGCCACCGCTCCGCGCACCGTCGCTGCATTGGCCACGAAGGGTTGGCCCAGCTCGTGCATGAATCGTTCCTCGCAGCCGTGCACCGAGGCCAGCGTGTGCTTGGAGATGAACAACGGCTCCGGCAGCCAGGCGGCCACCTCCTGCAACTCCTCTTCCAGGAACGCTCGAAGCTCCGTCCGAAGCTCGACACGGTGCAACGGTCGCTGACCGCGGGGTTCGCGAAGCAGTTCCGCCGCATCAGCCTGGGCAGGGTTGAGGGACGGTTCCTCGGGTTGATCGAGCGACACGATGCTCATGAGGCGCACCCTACGACGGGGGGTGTGACAGCGAAGCGGACGGTGGCGGATGGCGTGACCATCTTGGCTGTCACAGGTCAGGCGCAAGATGTCCCCATGCCGCTGTTCGACTCGCCCGCCACCCTTGTACCCCCCGTGCCGCCCACGCCGCCTGGGCCGGTGTCGCTCCGCTTCGCGGACGCCATCCGTCAACTGGGATCGGTGTGCCGCCACGGTGGCTGGGTCCTGCCCGACTATCGGAGCCCTCCCGGCATGGCTGGCGTGGTCCGCACCCTGCGTCGACGTGCCGATGGTTCAACGGTGGTGGCGGTGCTGCTGCACGGCCGGCCATGGGAGCAGATCGTCGCTGACCTGATCGAGGGGGTGGTGGCGGCAAACGGCCTGGACGGCAACGACGCCGCAGGGTGTCGCCGAACGCTGGGCCTGGTGTTGGGGAGCGGGGGGGAGACGCCCATGGCAGCCTAACCGGTGGCCCAGTCCTCTGGGCCCGTGGCGCTACCGTGGGTCTTGCGCCCGGATGACGGAATCGGCAGACGTGGAGGGCTTAAACCCCTCTGGTGGCAACACCATACGGGTTCAAATCCCGTTCCGGGCACCGGCGTGACCTGGACTTTTCTCCGGCTCGAGCTGGACTCCGCCTCGTCCGACTGGGACGATTAGTCGCGAAATAGTCGCGTTGCCGATCAGGCAGGAGCTTCATGGCGGGCACAGTCGAGCGGTACGGAAAGGGCTATCGCTACCGCTTCGAGATCGCTCGCGATCCGGCGAGCGGGACGCGGCGGTTCATCTCCAAGGGCGGTTTCTCCTCGGTGCGTGAGGCCCGGCGGGCGCTCGCCAACGCGGTGACCCAGGCGGATGAGGGACGACTGGTGGCCCGCAACGGCTACACCGTCACGGAGTGGCTTGACCAATGGCTGGAGCGGGCCGCGCTCGACCTGAAGCCGACAACCGTCGCCGGCTACCGGCGGGCAGCGCTGAAGGTCAACGCGTCGTTCGGGCGTAGCCGCCTGCAGGAGCTGACACCGCTCATGGCGGAACAGCTGTACACGGATCTGCTGCGCAGCGGTCTGTCAGCGAAGACCGTGCGGCACACCCACGCCTTTCTGCGCCACGCGTTGCAAGACGCCGAACGTCTGGGTCTCATCGTGCGCAACCCGGGATCGGTGGCCAAGGCACCCCGGGTGCACCAAAAGGAACAGCAGACATGGAGCCCGGAACAGCTCAGCCAGTTCCTCAACAGCACTGTGTCCGAGCGCTTCCATCCGGTGTTCCTGTTGCTCGCCACCACCGGTCTGCGTCGCGGGGAGGTCGTCGGTCTGCGCTGGTCGAACGTCGACCTCGAGCGCTGCGTCCTGTCCGTGATTCACACCTTCACCACGGTCAACGGTGCGATGTTGTCATCGACGGTCAAGACGGCGAAGAGCCGCCGCCAGGTGTCACTCGACGCCGTGTCGGTAGCGGTGCTTCGGGCCCATCGACTGCGCCAAAACCAGGAACGGTTGGCGCTCGGTCCCGCGTGGGAGGACCACGATCTGGTGTTCTGCGAGCCCCACGGTGCGCCCCTGCACCCCGACAAGCTCACGGTCCGGTTCGGAAAGCTCGTTCGGGCGAGTGACCTGCCAGTCATCCGCCTTCATGACCTCCGCCATACCCACGCCACGTTGGCTCTCCGTGCCGGGATCCACCCCAAGGTGGTGTCCGAGCGACTCGGTCACGCCACCACAGGCATCACCCTCGATCTGTACTCCCACGTTGCACCGGAACTCGATCACCAGGCGGCCGATCGAGTGGCGAGCCTGCTTACCTTGACGACGCTCTGAGCATCGGTTGCAGCGGGCCCGCCGAACCCGAGGTGAGATCGTCGGTGCGCATAGGGATCCATGTCGGCGCCCGCGCATCGTGTGCCGAACCGCCGGATCGGTCGGTGTCGTATCCCGGGTCTGAACCCCAGGCGGTAACCGGCGATGCTGCTTCCCAGGCCGGTAGATCGCGGTGTGTGACGTGATCGGCGTCCTTGCGCTCGTAGCGAGACGTGCCGGCAGTCGGGATCCAACTCGACATCGACTCGTCTGGTGACTGCTCCAGGCCTCGGGAGCGATCCTCGTCTCCCTTGGGTAACTGCATCTGGCGGGTCTCGGAACTCCCTGTCCGATCCTGGTCCGCGCGAGGTACCTCGGTGCTTGTGTGAAACACAGCGAACACGTGCGTCCCAGCCCGCTCGGCAATGCGAGCGACGGCGACGACCTTCTGGCACACGTGCGCATCGGGGTTGGGCTCAGCCTCGGCGGCCGCGATGCCGTGGTGCGTGACCGGATTCGGCAAGCAAGGACAACGAAGGTGGTCTGCCGGCACTTCCTGCGGGATCTGCCGTCGGGTTTGGGCCGTTCCGTGCGCTTAGCACCGTTGAGGAAAGGAGCGTGCTGATGAGTGACGCATTGTTTGTTTCGGTGGAGGAGGCCGCTCGGCGAATCGGGATCGGCCGGACCTTGGCCTACGACCTTTGTCGAGCCTTTCAGGACCAGCGGCCCGGCGGGTTGTGCTGCGTGCGTCTTGGACGACGGTTGTTGGTGCCCGTGTGGGCCATCGAGCAACTCGGTCGCGCCGAGGATGATCCACAGGACCTGGCGCTGTAGCCGTGGCAGGAAGTCGGAGCCCGGGGCCGCAGCGTGACGCGGCCTCGGGCTCACTCGTCTTGCTGACGATTCACGCTGCCGCGGTGCGCCGACAGGTTGGGCCGACTGCGTGGGTTGTACTGGAAGCCATCGCCGGCTCAGGTGAGATCGACTTATCGGGCCGAATCTTCACGGAGACCAGTATTCGTCGCCTTGCGCTAATGCTGGCCTTATCGAAGGACACGGTGGCGGGGGCGTTGTCGCGTTTGATCGGAGCGGGTTTGGTGGAGCGTCGGGTGGTGCGTCGGTCGTCTCGGTTCGCTGGTTCGGTGTATGTGGTTGTTGGGGATGTCGGGCTGGTTCTGTCGTGTCCGGCTGAGCCGTGTCCGAAGGTTTCGGACACGATAACTTCAGACCGGCCACAGCCCGGCTCGACCTCGCGGACTGGTCACACTGTGACCGGTGATGAATCTCCAGCGATGTTCGAACCGATGCGCCTGTTCGAGTGACGTCCACCGCGCATGCTCGCGCGTCTCCGTTTTGAGATTTGGACAGACGGTTGCACACGGTGTGCCTCCTGCCGTTGTGGCCATCTGCTGGTAGGTGGGAGGTGACGGTTCGGGTGACGTCGTTGAAGGGAGCCGCTGCCGGGCAGTACTACGTAGCTGAAACGGGCCGGTATTACCTCGCGGCGGGTGAGCCACCGGGCCGCTGGTTCGGTGTGGGCGCTGCGCGTTTAGGTCTGAACAGTTCATTCGATGACGACGCGTTCGTTGCCGTGATGGCTGGTGTTGATCCGTCCAGCGGTGCGCCGTTGGGTCGGCCGTTTGTGGAGCGTTCGGTGCGGGGGTTTGACGTGACGTTTTCGGCGCCGAAGAGTGTGTCGTTGCTCGCCGCGGTGGCGGATCCGGTTGTGGCGGTGGAGGTGTATGGGGCGCATGACGCGGCGGTGGATGCGGTGTTGGGGTATGTGCAGCGGCACGCGTTGACCCGGTACCGGGTGGACGGGGAGATCATGTCCGTTGATGCGGAGGGCCTGGTGGTGGGGGTGTTCCGCCAGCACGTGTCCCGGGAGTTGGACCCGCAGCTGCACTCGCATGCGGTGATCGCCAACCGGGTGTTGTCACCGGATGGCCGCTGGTTGGCGCTCGACGCCCGGGGGTTGATGAAAGACCAGACGGTGCTGTCCTCGCTGTACCACGCGGGCCTGCGAGCGGAGCTGACGGCACGGCTTGGTGTGGGGTGGCACGAACCGGTGAACGGCATCGCCGAAATGGCAGGTGTCGACGAGATCGTGTTGCAGGAGTTCTCCCAGCGCTCGCTGCAGGTCGCGGCCAGGACCAGGGTGAAGTTGAACCGGTTCCGAGAGTCGTTGGGCCGCGAGCCAACCGGGCGGGAGCGGTGGAGGCTGGAACGCGAAGCGGTGACCGATTCCCGGCGCACGAAACCAGCGCCCCTCGACGCTGCTGAGCTCCAGGCCCGGTGGGTGGAGCAGTTGGCTTCGTGCGGTCTGGGCCCCGACGGGTTGGTGTCGGCGGTGATCGGCCGGACCATGGATCCGCCCCGCGGCTCGACCTGGCGGGGTGGGGGCTGGTGGCGGAACAGGCGCTGGTGGCGTTGACCGATGCCCGTTCAACGTGGTGGCATCCTGACGTGGTCCGCGAGTTCGCCCGTGCCACCCCCACTGACCTTGCCGTACCGGCTGGTGTGTTGGTCGAGTGCTTGGAGGCGGAGGCTGGCGGGTTCGCGGGGGAGTGTTTGGTGGAACTGGCCCGCCCGCTTCCCGAAGGGACGGGGGTCCGGTTGAGTGATGGCCGTCCGGCGTGGGAGTCCCCGCTGGAGCGCCGCTACACCACCAGTTTCATCCTGGCCGAGGAAGCCCACCTCGCCGACTGGGCCCATGCTCGCTGGGCCCGTCCCGGTCGCGTCGGCTACGTGGAGGCCGGCGGGTTGGACTGCGCCCAGCAAGCCGCGGCGGAGGCCGTTGCCGGGGATGCCTCCTTGGTGGTGATTGTCGGCCCGGCCGGGACCGGGAAGACCACCGCCCTCCGCCCCGCTATCGAGGCCCTCACCAGGCAGGGCCGTGCGGTGTTCGCGGTGGCACCAACCGCAACCGCGGCGGCGGTGCTGACCACCGATGCGGGGGTGGCGGCGGACACCGTCCACAAGTTGCTTCACGAACACCACCGCCTCGGGGGCCCGTCACCCCGCTACCGGCTCCCGGCTGGTGCGACGTTGCTGGTGGATGAGGCCGCAATGGTGGCCACGCCGACGCTCGCCGAGTTGGCGGTGTTGGCTGATCGGGGGAGGTGGCGGGTGGTGTCGGTCGGTGACCCGTCGCAGTACCTGCCGGTAGGTCGGGGTGGGATGTTCGATTGGTTGGTCGAACACGGCCCCACCATCGAACTCGGCCGGGTCCACCGTTTCGCCGAGCCGTGGGAACGAGACGCCTCCCTCGCCCTCCGCCAAGGCGACACCGACGCCCTCAACGTCTACCAGCAACACGGTCGCCTCCACCGGGGCGTGCCGGGCGAGATGGACTTTGACGTGTTGGACCACTGGGCCCGGATCCGTGCCGGCGGGGAGAGCGTGGTGGTGTTGGCCACGAAAACGACACCGTCGCGAGATTGAACGATTTCGCCCAATACCACCGGATCCAGGCCGCTGAACTCAACGAGCACGGCCCCTCGGTGGTGACCGATGCGGGGGTGCGGTTGTTGGTCGGTGATGAGATCGCCACCCGCCACAACGACCGCCGTCTGCGGACCGATCAGGGGGAGATGGTCCGTAACCGCGATCAATGGACCATCACCACCATCAACAAGAGCGGTGACCTGACCGCCACCAGCCGGTCGGGGACGGTGCGGCTCCCCGCGGAGTATGTGGCGTCCCATGTGGAGTTGGCGTACGCCCAGACCGGTCATGCCGCACAGGGGCGTACGGTGGATCATTCGCTGCTGATCGTGGACGGCAACATCGACAACCGCGGGGTCTACGTCCCCCTCACCCGAGGCCGCCGATCCAACCACGCCTACGTCGCATTGGAACCCGACGACCCCCGGACCCCACGAGATGTTCTCGCCGAAGCCGTCTGTAGGGATTGGGCTGACATCCCTGCCATCACCTACCGCCAGCAACTGCAGATCGCCGCACCTGCGGACGGCCCGCCCGCAGCGGTCCCGCAGCGGCCGTTGGACCCGTCGAAGCTGCGGGAGGTGGTCCGGGATCTCGCCGTGATCGACCTGCTGGCCGTCCCGTTCCAGCAAGGCGAGCTGCAACGAGCGGTGAAAGAAGCGGCCCGGCAACGCAACCTTCTCGCTGACGCCGTGGCGAAGCTTGATGCGGTCAAGGTGCGCCGTGACGAAATTGGGGAGCAGCTTGCCGGGATGTCACCGTGGAACCCCTTCGCTGGGCGCCGGCGACACCAACTCGAACACGATTTCCATAAGGCCGTCGGAGACGTGTCCCGGGCTCGGCGCGACATCCGAGATCTTCAACCGGATCTCGCCGCAGCGGACGCCGAGGTCGGAAAGCGTCAAGGTTTGGTTGATCGTTTCCAACCCGCGTATGACCGCCGCCCCCAACTCCAAGACAGCCTCGACCGAGACCTCCACGCCCGCATCGGCATGGCCGGCGACGAACCGGCCCCGCTCTGGGCGCTACGGGTCCTCGGCCCCGACCCGACCGCCAGCGGGCTGCGCAGGTGTGGGACCAGGCCGTCGGTGTGGTGGAGCAATACCGCACCATCGCCGCCATCGCCGAGCACGACCACCCGCTAGGCCGCCAACCCGGGCTCCTCCATTCGAACGAGACCCTTGGCGTGGCGCCGCAGCTACGTTGAGGTGGCCACCGTTCAACTCGACCGGGAACAGCACCTCAATCGCCAACTCCGCCACGACCTCGGCCTCGACCGAAGCGACGCTCTCGGCATCAGCATGTAACCCCTCCCGGTCCACCGGCCGACCTCGGCGATGCGCCCAGCGAGCTCTCCGCTCCGTTTCCGCAACAGCAGGGCGCGGCATTGGTTTGATGACACCCCGTTGGCTCGGTGCCTTGACCGAGGCGGAGGATATGACCATTCTGCTCCCACGCGGACTCAACTCAGCACCGTCGAGGTGCTCCGGCGACCAGCACGACGCGTGGCTCTCGTGGACATCGAGCAAGAGGCTCCCCTGCCCGACTCCTTCGGATTGAGAGGGCTGCCTTTCCGGGGTTCTGGTGGACTGGTGCGACGAACCGTTCCGTGTGTCGCAGGAGCGGGGCCCCGAAGTGGAGCAAGAAGTTGGGACAGTGAGGTGCCGGATCATCACGCCATGCCCGAACCGCCATTAGTGCTGAACAATCATCGTGAGGGTTGCGGGGGTGGGGCCGTGGGTTGTTGCGTGGGGGTCACGGCGGCTGGGTCACGACGGTCTGATTGGGTCCTGGGCTGACGGGCGGCGAATTTGATCGCGGGTGTAGCGCACGAGGTCAGCAGGCTCCATCTCCGCCCCGGCAGTGGCGCTGCGACGGAAGGCGAGCACGGGCCAAGACTGGGCGGCGGCGCTCCAGCTTCTGGGCAGGCCCGGCATGCCGGACGACATCGCCGGGCTCGCTGTGTTCTTGGCGAGCGACGAGTCCAGCTTCATTACCGGGCAAGGCATCAACGTCAACGGAGGTCTCGTCAACAAGCTCTGATGCTGAGACCAACAGGACCTGGTAGCCGACTGGGCCGATGCCATTGAACATGCTGTGGACCGACCAGCGCTGCCCGCCGTTGGAGAGCTTCCGTTTCCGGCCGCGATGGTTCTCGGGCTCGGGTTGGCGGTATCGGGCTATGGTCCCACGATGCGTGTATTGGTGGTAGGGGGTACGCAGTTCAACGGGTTGGCGTTGGTCCGGGAGCTGGTGCGTACCGGCCACGATGTGACGGTGTTGAACCGCGGTCGTACACAGGTGGAGCTGCCTCGGGGGGTGTCTCGGTTGGTCTGCGATCGGACTGACCCGGTCGCGATGCGTGACGTGCTCGGTGGCTGCGAGTTCGACTGTGTGCAGGACATGACCGCCTATCACCCCGAGGATGTCGAGCTGGCGATCGAGCTGTTCCGGGGTCGGGTCGGCCATTACATCTTCGCGAGTTCCACGGTGATCTATGCCACCGCCAGGATATTGCCCATCGGCGAGGACCATCCGACCGAGCGGGGACCGGATCAGGTTGAATACGGCCTCCACAAGCTGTTGTGTGAGGACGTGCTGATCCGCGATACCGCGAACATGCCTTCCCGGCGACGATCGTGCCGTTCTCGATGGTGATGGGACCCCGCAACCTCGTTCCGGACCGTGAGCAGCGGATGTTCATACGGCTGCTCCAGGGTCGAGAGGTGCTCATCCCCGGACACGGTGCCGCGCGGTCAGATCTGTTATGTCGATGATCAGGCCCGGGCGTTGCGCATGTTGATGGGCAACCCGATCACCTTCGGCAAGCGCTACAACGTCACCGGCCGCCAATGGTTCACCGACGAGGGCTATGTGGACACCATCGCCGCGGTGCTCGGTGTCCACGCCCGCAAGGTGTTCGTTCCCGCGCCGGTGATGGACGCCCTGTGGGACGGAGAGTTGACCCTGGCCGCCGGCCAAGCCACCGCCCCCCTTGTCGATCTGCGTACCAGTCCTGAGGCAGCGCAACGTCAAGCGGTGTTCGAACGGCGGATGCAGTTCAGCCAACTGATCCAGAAGCTGCCCCCCACCTGTACCGATGGGACGACAGCGCAGTGTTCAGCACAACGAATCCGCCGCGACATCGGCTGGGAAGCCGACTACAGCTTCGCCGCCGCCGTCGAACACACCTACGACTGGTTCCGTCGTGAGGGCCTCGACCGCACCTCGCAGTTCGACTTCACCCTCGAAGACAACCTCCTCGCCCACCTCGGCACCGCCTGACACCTCAGGCCACGGCCCGACACCACATCACACAGCACCCGGGAGGTCACAAAGCAACCCCTGATCCCAACGCCAACGCCAACGTCGCCCGTCGCACTCACCGGGCGAAGTCATGCACCGCTGACGAACCTCCTCGTCGACGACGCAACCATATATATACGTATTTATATATACTTTAAGTCATCGATAATATACTAAAGGGTCCGCCATAAGATTAGGCGCGGGGGTGTAATGTTGTGGGATGGAGCTGTCCGAGGGTGCGTTGGCGGAGTTCTTTGATGATGTGATG
>CAVZHK010000013.1:0-749066 GCA_963775055.1 uncultured Acidimicrobiaceae bacterium
GTCGACGGCAACGAGTTTGGCTCGCTATTGGGCTTGTAGCTGCCGTGTCCTTCTCTTGTGGAGATAGTGGCGGATTACCTATCACTCCCGCTACTCAGGCGACCGAGCCTGGCACGCACGCCGTGCGATATACCCTGTAACCAGATAGTCGGTAACAACAGTTTCCGTCGCGGTAGCAGCATAGCCGCAGTTAATGCCGATATTCGGGTCCGGATGGCAGAACGCCCCAGCGAAGCTCGAGCGTAGGCTGCTGGTGTGCCCTATCTTACCAAATGAGGAAAGGACTACCCCCTGCTTGAATGACGCGTTATCGTCTATCGGCTCCATACAGCGTCATCAAGGTTAAGCGGTTGCGGTCGAACGCTGAACGAGCACGGGCCGACTGGAACCGTCGCACGGCACCAATCCTCGCGGCCTTGTGAGGTGTCAGCCCTGGGAATTCTCGTTGGCGCTACGGCCGGGCCGTCGCCGGCGAGGCCGCCGAGTTCGTTGACATTGTTGCCGGCGGGTCCGGCCTGTCTTGCTCTGCAGTAGAGGTCACAGGTAGTGGCCTCGTGCATTGCGTTGATCTCGTCTAGCCCGTTGTAGGTGTCGTCGATGTCTGGTCTGGTGCTTGCTTGGTGCATGGAGCCGATTTCGTCCCACCCGTTGTAGGTGTCTTCGATCGGTGTTGTCGTTGGGGGGAGGACCATTTCTGCGGGCAGGGGTACCCCATACTCCCTTTCGGCGAACACCGCTGCCTCGTAGTCCGCTGCGCTGTAGTGGCCGGTGGGGTCGCCAGTCGCCTTGGTAGCCGAGGTTCCGAGCCCACGAGGAGAGCTCGACGCCGCCGGCGGGGTTGAGGGTGGCGGTGGTCGAACCGTAGGGGTCATAGGCCCGGCTCGAGCTGCGGTCCCCGGTGCTGGCGTTGTGTTGGGTGACGAGGTCACCGTGGCGGTCCGCTCCGAGGAGGAGGGTGTTGGTCCCGCCGTGCCAGGCGGTGATCGGTGTCCCGGCGGGGTCGGTGGCGTAGCGGGCGACCCCATCGCTGGTCGTGGCGGTACCACCGGCGAGGTAGGTGTAGCGGTCGGTGTTGGCACCGTTAGCGAGACCGCGAGTGACGGTGCGGTCGGCGCCGTCGTAGGCATAGCGGGCGTTGCCGTCCGCGGTGACCCGCCCGAACACATCATGGACGAGGCTGCCAGTGAGAAGGTCGCCTTTGGGGGAAACGCCCCCCAGCGGGGCCCACAGCACACTCACGGCACCTACACCATCATTCATCACCGTGCCCGCCCGCTCCGCGCCCCCGCGAGTCGGCCTCACGGCCGGGATGCCTATTTGGAGTTAATTGGCAGCGCCTGTGCTTAGGCCCATCGCTTGCCACTGCTCCCTGATCTCGCCGCCGAAATCGTGGGGTCGATCGGTCGCCTGGATTACCCATCCCTCGATCCCGTCGGGGCCCGCAACGCGTTGAGACCTGAACGCACGGTCGAGCCACCCGTCCTCGACCAACCCGGCCGCGGCGGCGGTGGGGTCATCAACGATTGTCAACCATGACCATCCTTGCAACATGCACGGCTGGCCCCGAGCTGGGGGCGCCAACCGGCCACGAACGACGAGGGCTTCACCCGGGGCATACGCACGCCCGAAGTAGCCGCAACCGGTGCCCACTCCGAGCACTGTGGCACCCGTGACCAGCAGCCCGAACATCTCATCGGCCCAGTCCTCAGGAGGACCCGGGGCCGCTCCGGCGCCATACATGTCCACGGTTACTCCAACCCAGCGGTCCCGAAGTTCTCCAGTGACCCGATGACGGTAGACATACAACCCTGCCGAATATTTGCAATACACGGGTTCGAACACCCCGGGACCGGAACTCGTCCGATCCGGGTACCATTCAGCAAGCGACCACGTCGACAGGGCGTTGTCCCCGGCGAGTCGCCGAGCGCGGCGCACTGCCTCCGCTCTGGCGCGCCAGCGGTACTGCTGGTCGCTTTCTTCGAACGTACCGTCCACGAATAGGCTCGGAGCGAACGAGCCCGACGGGAACTCGTACCATTCCCACACCCGGTCCGCCAGCGGTGCCTCCGCCACAAGGTCCACAGCCGCCTGGAACACCTCCGGATCGCGTCCGGCCTGAAAGACACCTGCAGCATCAGGCCGCCATTGAAGATCCGCGGAGGTGGCATCGCCGCGGCCGCCGCCATCTACCCAGCCACCCAGAGGCCACCAGTGTCCATCCCGGGGCTGCCGAACACATCGGATCTGTCGTTGTCATCTTCGTCCACGAAACCGATCGACGGGACGGGTACTAGACGAGCGCGCTCGCCAACGTTCGCGACCGCACCAGCAGCGAGCAAACTAAGTATCATGTACACGCCGTCGCGATACGGCTTATCGGTCTTGACCTTATAGAGATACAGTCCATCCATCGCTGGGTCTTTCCAGGTGATAACACTTGTGCCAGGCACAATCTCGATCTCATAGGGACCTGTCGGCCATCCACCAGTACCATAACCAGCTGCCTCACAGGCGCACGCATCTCTGTATCCGTCGATCTGAGTCTGGGCCTCTTGCAGCTTCGTTGGGTCTCCTGACGGGTCGTATTTCATCTCACCGAAGGAGGTCATTGTCCCTGATTCGTCCAGCATGCACATGTCGGGGTATTGCGAGCCACCCTTGACAGTCGGCCTGAATCGTCCATCTGCGCCCGGAAGGCCACAGACCTGCCGGCTGGTCTCAATGTCGGGTTCTGGCTCGCTATCATCGCGATGGCAAGCTTGTCGTGGACGCCGCCGAGAGCCCACGGCATCCCGGGGAGCCCAGCCGTCAGGATTGGGGCTTCGTTGAATGTGAGCGGTGGGATCGCATCACTTGGCGTAAGAGCGATGCCCCACGGCGAGTATATTGAATCACCCGTGAGACTGGGTCCAGCGCTTCCCGTTATACCTTCCGGATCATAAACCTCCACCGGCGAGCGGTGATGTGCGGGGTTGTCGAGTGAGGGCTCAATGTAGCCGAGCTCCCAGCTTGCGAGTCCGTCCTGGAGTGGTGCGGGTACTCCGTACTCGGCGTAGGCGAAGGCATCGGCTTCGCTGCCTGCGAGATTGTCGAGGACCATGGTCATGGGCATGGGGACGCCGTATTCGGCGGCGGCGAAGGCGGCTGCTTCGTAGTCGGCTTGGCTGTAGTGGCCGGTGGGGTCGCTGTAGCGGATGGGGTTGCTGCTGGCGTAGGTGTACCGGTTGGGGTCGACATGGGTTTTCAACGGGATGTTGTAGGTGTCTCGGGTGGTGAAGGTGGCAGTGGTCGGTGTATACCAGCGTGCCCCCATGTCGACCCGATTGGTGGCGGGGTCGGTCCAGTCGCTTTGGTAGCCGAGGTTCCCCGCCCACGAGGAGAGCTCGGCGCCGCCGGTGGGGTTGAGGGTGGCGGTGGTCGTGCCGTAGGGGTCATACGCCCGGCTCGAGCTGCGGTCCCCGGTGGTGGCGTTGTGCTGTGTGACCAGGTCACCGTGGCGGTCCGCGCCCAGCAGGAGGCTGCCGGTACCGCCACGCCAGGCGGTGATAGGTGTCCCACACTACGAATTGTCTTCTGACAACCACCCACAGCGCACCGAGCGAGACCTCATTAATACTTAAACTGTGCGCTAGGTTGCCAGCTATCCAGCGTCAGCAGGGACAACGTCGAACGCCACTCGGTTAACTCTAGGCGCCCGTTGCACGAGGTCGACGAGAGAATTGCGCTCTTCCTCTGACGCATTCTCGAAAAAGGTCACGTAGATAGCCCTCCGATCATAATCAACCCCAGTGTACTGAACGCCGGGCAGGTGATCCCGCCCTCTCCGACCAGGCACAACCATCGTCAACTCATTCCAACTGAACTCGGACAACTCACCCGTTGTAACGTCCTCAGCGAAATAGATGGCGACGTCGACACGCACATGGTCTCCGAAGGTCGCGTGGCCCGCATCAGGGTCTGCAAGTGTACTAGTCGTCGCCCCGCCGGGCTGGGCCCCATCACCACAGCCCACCAACACCAGCCCCATAATGCACAGACACGACGCCACCAGGCGGGTGGGTCTGTTCACGCAGTAAAATCTCACGAGCACGCCTTCCGGTTAGCAGCCATCGGGAACAGCGCCACAGGACCTGCGCCGGACTCGCTCCATCGAGCGACATCCCTTATCTCGCCGCCAACAGTCTGATAGACCTCCATCGACGGGTAGTTGTCCCCATCGAAGCAAGCGGAAACATTTCTCGACTCAGGGTTCAGGCTCAATCGTAGATTGCCGTTAATGGCCGGCGGTGGAACGCCTGGTGGCAGTGCAGAGTTGACAAGACTGTACCCGATCGAGACACCGTTAGCGTCGCTAGAAGTGGACACTGAGTTCGGTGGGTGCGCGTCCATAGTCGCATTCGCACACCCCGCCACGGTAGGAGGAGATTCGGGACGGCCACACCCATTTCCGACAGGTGGCGGATTGACGCCTAGCCGAACCGCGTCGACACACGCACCCTTCTTAGGGCACGAGTCATTCACATACACGAACCCCTGGCCAGTTTCAAAATCTATAGTTATTGACCCTCTACTGTCCACTCCTCGAGCGTCCCGGTCGAAGGAGCGGCAATCACCCTTGAAGGTCAACCCAGGCAAACCTGACTCGCACGCAGCGATAAAGAGATTAACTCGAACCTGACCAAAGCCAGGTCGAGGATCAACTACGAACTGACCCGTCTGAGGTAGCGCTCCATTTGACGGCGCCAACACCGGGATGACCGCCACTGGGGTCACTGCAGTCAAGCCAGCTTCAGCCGCAGCCAGAGCTCCTTTGTAGAGGTTCCAGCTGTCGTCGCTGTCGCGTGATGACCCACTTGAAGAGCTGTGGGTTGTTCCGTTACCGCCGGAGTCGTCCGCTTGATGGTGTGCTGGGTTGTCGAGTGACTCGTCGATGTAGCCGAGTTCCCAGCTTGCTAGTCCGTCTTGGAGTGGTGCTGGTACTCCGTATTCGGCGTAGGCGAAGGCGAGTGCTTCGGCGTCTGGGCCTTTGATGTTGTCGAGGACCATGGTCATGGGCATGGGTACGCCGTATTCGGCGGCGGCGAACGCTGCTGCTTCGTAGTCGGCTTGGCTGTAGTGGCCGGTGGGATCGCTGTAGCGGATGGGGTTGCTGCTGCCGTACGTGTACCGGTTGGGGTCGACATGCGTTTTGAGCGGCACGTTGTAGGTGTCTCGGGTGGTGAAGGTGCTGGTAGTTGGTGTGTACCAGCGGGCGCCCATGTTGACCCGGTTGGTGGCGGGGTCGGTCCGGTCGCTTTGGTAGCCGAGGTTCCCCGCCCACGAGGAGGCCTCGGCGCCGCCGGTGGGGTTGAGGGTGGCGGTGGTCGAACCGTAGGGGTCATAGGCCCGGCTCGAGCTGCGGTCTCCGGTGGTGGCGTGGTGTTGGGTGACGAGGTCACCGTGGCGGTCCGCTCCGAGGAGGAGGGTGTTGGTGCCGCCGCGCCAGGCCGTGATGGGTGTCCCGGCGGGGTCGGTGGCGTACCGGGCGACTCCATCGCTGGTGGTGGCGGTGCCACCGGCGAGATAGGTGTAGCGGTCGGTGTTGGCACCGTTGGCGGACCGCGGGTGACGACCCTGTCGGCGCCGTCGTGGGTGTAGCGGGCGTTGCCGTCCACGGTGACCCGCCCGAACACATCATGGACGAGGCTGCCGGTGAGAAGGTCGCCTTTCGGGGTGTACGTTTGGGTGACCCCGGCGGCGGTGGTTTGACGGTTCCTACCGTCGTAGACGAACGCGGTGGCCCCGTTCGTCAACCGGTTCCCTGCTTTGTCCCACGTGTAGTTCACCGATCCTGCGGGGCTGGTCCAGTTGGTGAGCCTGCCGGCTTGGTCGTAGGCGTAGGAATGGGCGCCGGACCCGGCGACGGCGGCGGGGGCGATGGTTTCGGTGGCGACCATGCTGTCCCCATGATAGGTGTAATCAGCCCGCCACGTCTCCGGCGTTGGACGTGTTGTGCCGCACATCAGACCCGGTGCGCCCGTAGTTGTCGTACGTGAAGCTGCGAGTGTTTTCCCCTCCCGCCCTGGTGCAACTGCTGGTTGGGGTGGCCTGGGTGTAAGTGATCAAACAGGATTGGGCGGCGTCCTTGTAGTCATAGGCCCTGGTGGTCCCGGTGACGGCGTCGGTGAGGGAGGCGAGCTGGTCACGGTTGTTGTACGTGAACGTGTTGACCCCGGTGCTATCAACCCTCTGGGTGAGCCGGGCTGATTGGTCGTAGGTCCGCCGTTCGGGTCGGGTGATATCGACCTTGTCGACATGCAACCCCCCGGCGGAACCGGCGGCGGTGTTGTAGGAGAGTTTGATGGTGTTGGTGCCGGCGTTGAGCTGGGCGTAGGTCGTGACCGTCGCCCACCCGGCGTTCGTTGGGGAGAACCGCACCGCCCCCACGGTGGTCAGGGAGTTTCCACCGGCGATCGTTTCAAGTTTCCGCACCCCGGCGGCCGCGGCGGGGGTCGCGTAACGGATCGACAGCGCGTACCGGCCCGCGGTGGGGGCGTGCACGTCCATGGACACGAACGCCCCATCAGTGAGGTTGGTGGTCCAGTTCCTCGAACTGTTCTCCGACGCACCCGCCGGGGTCGCCGACGCAGCGATGCCGGCGGTGGCGGCGCCGAGTTCGGTTTCCAGGACCGGGCGGAACTCCACCATGTCCAACATCATCGAACCGGATGATGCGGGGGCCGTTGTCGTGTAGTCACGGCGACGGTGTTGTTTCCTGCCGCGAGTTGGGCTTGGACAGTGACATCCGCCCACTTGTCATTCCCGCCGGTAGAAGGGAAAGACTGCCCCGCAGCGACAGTGGTCGCCCCGACGCTGATCTTACGGACCACGTTGGCGGCGGCAGCGTACCGGAACCGCAGCTCATACCGACCCGCGGCGGGGGCGTTGAGGGTGAACGTGACGTTGTTGCCGTTCGACAGGCCTGCGGTCCAGTCGCGGTAGGCGTTGTTCGACGCCCCCGCCTGCGGTGTCGGGGTGGCACTGTTCGCGACACCGGTCGCCGCAGCGCTTTCGGCTTCCGCACGGACCGGGTTGTCGGGGGTGGTGCCGGTGGTGGTGGTCCCCAGGTAGGCGCCGGGGTTGGAGGAGGACACCAGCAGGCCCCGGTCGTCGTATTCGAACGCCAGGTTCCCTGCTGGGGAGTTGATCTCCGTGACGTTCCCTACCAGGTCATACCGGTACGCACGCACCGGGGTCGTGGACCCCACCGGTGGGCTATCACACGTCGACGCGGTGCTCGTCCCGGCCTGCCAGCACAGCCGGCCCATCTCATCAAACACGCTCGAGGTCACCAGCGGGGTGGACGTGGTGTTCGGCAGTTCTTCGCGCACGGCCAGACCGCCGGCGTCGTAACTGGTCCGCCAGGTCCGCTGATACCCGTTCGGATGAGCGGTGGTTGACGGTTCGACCACCGTTTCGGGCAGATCCCACGGGTTGTACGTCGCGGTCGTCAGATACGTGTTGCTCGTCGCAGTGGAGGAGCGGCCGTCGCGGAGGGCGGTGCGGTTGCCTTTCGGGTCATAACCATGTGCGTGTTGATCTCCCCGCCGACCGTTCCATCCGTCGGTTCAGTGATCTTCGTAGTCCGGCTCAACGCGTCATACGTATACGTGGTGCGGTAGGTCGACCCGCCAACGGTGCCCCTGGGCGTGGTCGAGGTCACCACGTTGGAGGCCTTGTCGTAGGTCACGCTCGTGATCAGCGGGGTCTGGGTCCCCCCAGCGCCCTTGTTCAACGTTTGGGTGTTCCGACCGGCCACATCAAACAAGCTGTCCGTCACCCGGCCCAGGGGGTCGGTGATGCGGACCTGGCGGCCGGCGAGGTCCCGGACCATGCTGGTGATCTTCCCGGCGGGATCGGTGATGGTGGTCTGCTCCGAGGCTGGGTTGTACCCGTAGAGGGTGACGTTCCCATTCGGCGAGGTTTCGGAGACCAGGTTGCCCAGATCGTCGTAGGAGAACCATGACGTCGCGGTGGACGCCCGTGTCCCTGAGGTGGTGGCTCGCACGGTCATGGTGTTGGACCGGACCCGGTTGGCCATGTCGAACGTGGAGGACGCCACAGCCCCCAACGGGTCCGTTACCACGGTGATGTTCCCGGTGTCGTCGTAGGTGGTGCGGGTCACCCCACCAGCCGTCGCCCCAGCGGAGGCGAGGGTGGGGTCGGTTTTCTTGTACACCCGGTTTCGTTTGTCGAAGGCGTGGGTGGTGAGCTGGCCTCTCGGGTCGGTTTGGGTGAGAAGGTTCCCGACGAAGTCGTAGGTGAACATCTCCGCCGGGTCCAACACCAACCCGCCGGTGTGGGGTTGGGTGTAACGGGGATGTTTCACCAACACCAACCGCGAGTTCTTGTCGAACCCCCGGCGGGTCAAAAACCCGTTGGGATCACGCTCATGGGTCTTGTCCCCGAACGCGTTGTACCCCACCGCCACGGTCGGATTCACAGTCGTTGTGGTCCCGTTCAGGGGTACGGCGGGGGCGACGGTCTTCTGCAAACGACCCGCCACATCGTAGGTGGAGGTGGTCGTGAACCCCGTCGGGGTCACGGTTCCGGTGAGGCAGGAGATGCCGATCCCGCGGGGATCTGTGACGGTGAGGGCGTTGCCTCGGGCGTCGCGGGTGAACCAAGTGTTCAGATCGTCGGTGTCCGCGCTGGGCCCGTTGTCGACGGCTTCGCAGACAACCCGGTCGGCGTTGTCGTACCGGTATTTCACCGTTTCGGTGCGGGTCCCACCGGCGATGGGGTCCGGGCCGACGGTGGTCTTGATGGTGGGGTTGCCGTTCTTGTCCAACGTCAAACTGGTGACCCGGTTCAACCCCGCAGGGTTGTTGACCGCCGGAAAGATACCGGTGGCGGGCCAAGAAGTGGGGTCCAGCACCGTCTCATACAACCGGCCCGCGGCGTCGTAACGCGAACCCACAATGGTGGCGCCGGTGCCGTGGCGGGCTTGGATCACATGCCCCGCCGGGTCGTAATCCACCTCTTCCAACACCAGCGGGCGGGCCGGACCGGTGGGCGGCTGGAAGTTCTCCAACGTTCGAGACCGGGGCAGCCCGGTCGGGAACCAGTCCGTCCTCGTGGCCCTAGCCAAAGGGTCAAAGGCGCGGATCAGCCGGTCGGCGTCATCGTACTCGTTTTGCACGACGACCACATCCCGCAGAGCGTTCGCGGGGTTGTCCGGCTCGTCATCGAACCCTTTGATGGTGGTGCGGGCCAACGCACCACGAGCGGATCCCTGCAGGCGCTCAGAAGCTGCATCCAGGCCGCCTTTCAGCCGCGTGTGAAGCAAAGCGGCTGAAAGGCCGTGTACCCCACGTCCGAGGCGCGCCACACCGCGGGACTGGTCACATGCTGATGCCAAGACCATCGCTGCGATCGAGACCGAGGTCGTGGCGGAGTTGGCGGTTGAGGTGCGGTTCCCGGTCGAGTTGGACGGTGGCCCACCTCAACGTGGCCGCAGCACCACGCCACGCCGTCTCGTGGGGGTGGAGGAGCCCGGGTTCGCGGCCAAGGGGGTGGTCGTGGTCGGTGATGGCGGCGATGGTGCGGTATTGGTCCACCACGCCCACTGCGTGGTCCCAGATCTGCGCGGCGTGGTGGCGATCGGGTCTCGGGCCGAGGATATGTAGGGCCCACAGTGGGGCGGGTTCCTCCCCGGCCATGGCGATGCGGGCGTTGAGGTCCCGATCGAGGCTGGCTTGGAGGTCGGGACGGCCGTCATAGACGGGTTGGAACCGGTCAAGGCGCCCTTGACGTTTCCCCACCTCGACGTCCGCCGCCGTGAGGTCCGGTTCTAACTCCCGGATCGTCCGACGGGCCCGGGACACGTCGATCGCGGCCTTGTGGTTGTCGTGTTCAAGTTGGTGTCGCCGGCGCCCCGCGAACGGATTCCACGGTGACATCCCGACCAGCTGCTCACCAATACGGTCACGGCGAGCCTTGACCGCCTCAAGCTTCGCCACCGCGTCAGCGAGCAGGTTGCGTTGCCGGGCGGCCTCTTTCACCGCCCGTTGCAGCTCACCATGCTGGAACGGGACGTCCAGCAGGTCGATCTGGGCGAGGTCCCGGGCCACCTCCCGCAGTTTCGACGGCGTCAACGGCGGCTGCGGCACCGCTGTCGGCGGGCCGTCCACCGGTGCGGCGATCTGCAGTTGCTGGCGGTAGGTGATGGCAGGGATGTCAGCCCAATCCCGACAGACGGCTTCGGCGAGCACATCCCGAGCCGAACGTGGGTCGTCGGTTTCCATGGCGACGTAGGCGTGGTTGGAGCGGCGGCCTCGGGTGAGGGGGACGTAGACCCCGCGGTTGTCGATGTTGGCGTCCACGATCAGCAGCGAATGATCCACGGTGCGGCCCTGGGCGGCGTGACCGGTCTGGGCGTACGCCAACTCCACATGCTCAGCCACATACTCCGCACGGAGCCGCACCTGGCCCGACCGGCCCGCCGCGGTCACGTCCCCCTGGTTGGTGATGGTGGTGATGGTCCATTGGTCGCGGTTGCGGACCATGTCACCCTGGTCGGTGCGCAGGCGCCGGTCGTTGTGGCGGGTGGCGATCTCATCACCGACCAACAACCGCACCCCCGCATCGGTCACCACCGATGGGGCCGTGCTCGTCGAGTTCGCCGGCCTGGACCCGGTGGTGTTGGGCGAGGTCGTTGAGCCGGGCGACGGTGTCGTTGTTCGCGGCCAACACCACCACGCTCTCCCCGCCGGCACGGAACCCGGGCCCAGTGGTCCAACACGTCGAAGTCCATCTCCCCGGGCACACCACGATGGAGGCGACCGTGCTGCTGGTAGGCGTTGAGGGCGTCGGTGTCGCCTTGGCGCAAGGCGAGGGAGGCGTCTCGTTCCCACGGTTCGGTGAAGCGGTGGACCCGGCCCAGTTCGATGGTGGGGCCGTGTTCGACCAGCCAGTCGAACATCCCACCCCGACCCACAGGAAGGTACTGCAACGGATCACCGACCAACACCACCCGCCACCGCCCACGATCAGCCAACACCGCCAACTCAGCCAGCGTCGGGGTGGCCACCATCGCGGCTCTCATCTACCAGCAACGTGCACCCCGCCGGGAGCCGGTAACGGCCTGACGGTCCGCCGAGGCGGTGGTATTCGTGGAGCAACTTGTGGACGGTGTCCGCCGCCACCCCCGTCTCCGCGGTCAGCACCGCCGCCGCCGTTGCCGTAGGGGCCACCGCGAACACCGGGCGACCCTGTCTGGTGAGGGCATCGATACCGGGGCGGAGGGCGGTGGTCTTCCCCGTCCCCGCCGGGCCGACAACCACGACCAATGGAGCGTCCCCCGCGACGGCCTCCGCCGCGGCTTGCTGGGCGCAGTCCAACCCGCCGGCCTCCACGTAGCCGGCGCGACCGGGACGGGCCCAGCGGGCATGTGCCCAGTTGGCGAGGTGGGCTTCCTCGGCCAGGATGAAACTGGTGGTGTAGCGGCGCTCCAGCGGGGACTCCCACGCCGGACGACCATCACTCACCCGCACCCCCGTCCCCTCCGGCAACGGGCGGGCCAACTCCACCAAACGCTCCCCCGCGAACCCACCAGCCGCCACCTCCAAACGCTCGACGAGCACACCGGCCGGTACGGCAAGATCAGTCGGCATGGCACGGGCGAACTCGCGGACCAGATCAGCCTGCCGCCACGTCGAACGGGCCTCAGTCAACGCCACCAGCGCCTGGTCCGCAACCTGGTCCCACCCCGCCGGGTCGAGCTCGCGGGGCGGATCCATGGTCCGGCCGATCACCGCCGACACCAACCCGTCGGGGTCCAGACCGCACGAAGCCAACTGCTCCACCCACCGGGCCTGGAGCTCAGCAGCGTCGAGGGGCGCTGGTTTCGTGCGGCGGGAATCGGTCACCGCTTCGCGTTCCAGCTTCCACCGCTCCCGCCCGGTTGGCTCGCGGCCCAACGCCTCCCGAAACCTGTCCAACTTCACCATGCGTGCGGGCGGCGACCTGCAAGGAGCGCTGGGAGAACTCCTGCAACACGATCTCGTCGACACCGCGCATTTCGGCGATGCCGTTCACCGGTTCGTGCCAGCCCACACCGAGCCGTGCTGTCAGCTCCGCTCGTAGGCCGGCGTGGTACAGCGAGGACAGGACCGTCTGGTCTTTCATCAACGCCCGGGCGTCGAGGGCCAACCAGCGGCCATCCGGTGACAACACCCGGTTGGCGATCACCGCATGGGAATGCAGCTGCGGGTCCAGCTCCCGGGACACGTGCTGGCGGAACACCCCCACCACCAGGCCCTCCGCGTCAACGGACATGATCTCCCCGTCCACCCGGTACCGGGTCAACGCATGCCGCTGCACATACCCCAACACCGCATCCACCGCCGCGTCATGCGCCCCATACACCTCCCCCGCCACCGCCGGATCAGCGACAGCGGTGAACAGCGACACGCTCTTCGGCGCCGAAAACGTGACGTCATACCCCCGCACCGAACGCTCCACAAACGGCCGACCCAACTCCACACCAGAGGACGGATCAACACCAGACATCACAGCGACGAACGCGTCGTCATCAAATGAACTGTTCAGACCTAAACGCGCCGCCCCATCACCGAACCAGCGGCCCGGTGGCTCACCCGCCGCCAGATAGTACGAACCCGCCTCGGCGACGTAGTACTGCCCGGCCGCAGGGCCCTTCAACGACGTCACCCGAACCGTCACCTCCCACCTACCAGGAGATGGCCACACCGGCAGGAGGCACACCCTGTGCAACCGTCTGTCCAAATGTCAAAACAGGAGGTGCGCGAGCCAACACGGTCGGGGTCAGTCGAACAGTCGGATCGCTTCGAACATTGCAGGAGATTCATCACCGATCACAGTGTGACCAGTCCGTGAGTTCGAGCAGGGCAGGGGCCGGTCTGAAGTTATCGTGTCCGAAACCTTCGGACACGGCTCGTTCGGACAGGAACGAACCAGCCCGACATCCTCAACAACCACGTACACCGAACCCGCGAACCGAGACGACCGGCGCACAACACGACGCTCCACCAACCCCGCGCCGATCAGACGCGACAAAGCCCCCGCCACCGTGTCCTTCGACAACCCCAACTCGCCCGCCAGGGCGCGCACGTTCGTGGTTGCGACCACAGTGCCGTCCTCCGCCGGGGCCGACGCGGCGACGAGCACCTCGAGCACGGGCCCAAGCGACCGGGCCGACCCGGCGGCGGGTCACGGCCGCCCCATCGTCAAGGCACACTCGGGATTCGCTCCCGGTGATCCAGGCCCGGGGACGGCAGAGCGCATCCGGACGGGGCGGCGGTTGGGTCACCGACCCACGGAACGGCGGGGTCATCGACCTCTCGGCCGAGGCTGTCGATCACCCGCCAGCAAACGACGGCCCAACCGCACACACCGCAGCCCGTCGGGCCGACCCTCCGGAAACGCCCGACACAACGAATACGCCGGCGTCCGACCGATCCCGATCCGGCGCGCCGCCTCTTCGACCGACACAGACGACGCCTCGCCCACCGGTGGCGACGCCGAGCGCGACACAGCAGTCGTGTGCCAGTTGCGCCCGATGGCAGGCGAGCGTATCCTTACTGCGAACCATATGTAAGGAGAGACCGTGGAGATCGCTGCGAGGCTCAGCTCGAAGGGACAACTCACCGTGCCCAAGGTGGTGCGCGACGCGCTCGGCCTTGCCGAGGGCGACGATGTCGTGTTCCGAGTCGAGGGAACGCGCGCCGTGCTCGCCCGCACGACCGACTTCTTGTCCCTCGCAGGAACGATCGCCGTGCCCGCCAACCGTCGCAACGTCACATGGGACGACGTGCTGCGAGGCACCCGCTCCAGCAGGGCCGCAGATCGCCGTTGAGCGCTTTCGTCGACACCAACGTTCTGGTTCGGCACCTCACCGGTGAACCTGCGGACATGGCAGCGAGGGCAACCGCCTACCTTGCTGCCGCCGACCAACTGCTCCTCACCGACCTAATCCTGGCCGAAACGATCTACGTCCTCGAATCCTTCTACAAAGCACCGCGCCCGCAGATCGCGGACGCCATGCGGTCCCTCGTGGCCATGGACACCATGGTGCCCATCGACCCCGCAACGCTGCTCCGTGCCATCGAGGTCTACGAACTCGACCGAATCGACTTCGCCGAGGCCTACCTCGTCGCACAAGCGGAGAGCACCGGCATCCGCGCCATCGCATCGTTCGACAAGTCCATCGATCGAGTCAAGACGGTCACTCGAATCGAGCCTCCCGCATTGCCCCTGTGAGGTGGCGGCACCCGTAACTCCCGCGGTTACTCCCGGATTGCGCCCCGCCAATGCGCTGACCAGGGAAAACTGCTCACAACACGAGCCTTTTCCGAATCCCCCCCGTTCCGCAAACAGGGGTCCACCGACGTGCAGCACGGTCCACCGGGGTCCGGATCCCACTGCCGCAACCTGCTCAGGCGGTGAGGCGGCTCATCATCTCTTCCACGGAATACCCCAGCGCACGACCGAGGGTCTGCAGCACCGGCGACGGATACGGTTGCAGACGGCCGGACCGACCGACGTCGCACGCGGACTCGACGAGCTCATGGCGCTGGTCCGGGAGCAGGTGCGCGTCGAGTTTGCGCCCGAGTGCTTCAAAGCTGGCGGCGTCAAACGTCCGCAGCGACGCGAACCCGGCCTCCGACACCGCGCGAGCGACCTCGGCTGCCCTGAGAGCCGGCCGGTCGACGCGCTCACAGGACAGCCCGGCCAAGGTCATGGCCCAGCCAACCCGGAAAAGCTCGACTCGCTCGGCCCGGCTCATGGGTCGGCCGGCCTCGACGTTGAACCGATGCGAGCAACCGTCACAGACAAGCAGGCTGGCATAGGCCGCGCTGCGCTGCTCGAACGGGACGAAGGAGAGGACCATACCGGCGGATATCGTCCCGTGGATGGTGACGACCCGCCAAGGGCGCTGCACACCTTCCCGCGGACAAACGAACCGACCTTGCTGAATCGTCCGCTCCGAATCGGCTCCCAAGCTGCGGTTCACCGTCCTTCGGCGGCGGCTCACCGTGCCCTCAGCTGCAGATCAGGCCCCATGCTGTCGCCTCATCTCGACGTTGTCCCGAATCCCAGCAATCGTAATCGTCGGACAAGCACCGTTCAGATCAGAGCAGAGCGGCAACTGCTCTGATTCTGAAAACACCCGGGGCAAGTAGCTAGCGAACGAACGGATCGGGCTGAACATCTCCGTCAGCAGCGAACGAGATGAGCGACAGGTCCGGGGCCAGGCAGACGCGGTTGCGGCCGGTTTGCTTGGCCAGGTACAGAGCGTCATCGGCGGCGGCCAGGGACTCATAGATGCTGCGATCGGAGGGGTGCACGGCCACGCCTGCGGAAAGGGTGACGCGGAATTCGTCGTCGGGTAGCAGCGGCATCTGTTCGATGGTCTGGCGCAAACGCCCAACCAAGGCGACAGCGTCTTCGATGCTGGTGTGGGGAAGGTACAGCGCGAACTCTTCACCACCCATCCGGGCGAAGCAGTCACCCATACGCAGCATGTTGCGCGCCAGCATCGCAAGACTGCGCAAGACCTGATCCCCTATGGCATGACCAAAACGGTCATTGACGTGCTTGAAGTGATCCAGATCGATCATGGCTACGCAAAAACAATCCAGATCATCGCGGCGTTGGGCGGCACCGGGCCGCTCCGACGCGATGCTGTTGAAGAGACGGCGATTCGGTAGTCCCGTCAGCTCATCGGTGTAGGCCAGCTGTTCGCTGTTCTGCAGCTCGGCCCAGAGCGAGGCATTGGCAACGGACTCGGCCCGTCGACCGGCCTCTGCCAGATCCGCGGCACGTTGAGCCTTCTCCGTCACTTGCCAGAACAGCAGGACCGCCACCACCTCACCAGCGACGAAGCAGGCGTGAATGGCTGACCACAGCAGCGGTCGGGCCATGGCCGCCGGATGGTTGAACGCCGCCGAAGGATTGTTGATCGAAGCCGTCACATGGTGAACCAGTGTGAAGAGGATCCCCACGGTCAAGGGTCGCCAGTCTTGATAAAGGGCAACCACGATCAGGACCACAAAGATGTGAAAGTGCGCCTCAACCAAACCACCGGTGATGTGAATCGCCACTGCAGAAGCGGCCAGTAGACCGAGACTTGCGGCTGCGGCGCGCAGGGCGCGGGGCGCGATAACCATGGCCCCGAGAGCGGCCGCCACCACGGGGAGGACCTCGAGAACGGCATGGGACGGCGAAAGCCCCTGGAGCAGGCCCACCAGTAGGAGCCCGGGAACGTGCGCCCACAGCACCGCCAGGATCACCTGGTGGCGCCGGGCTGAACTCCTCGTCAGCGAGATCGACGCCGCGCGGCAACCACTCCAGCCGAGGTCGTAACGCCGAACGCATCGAAACATGTGTCGGCAACCCTGACAGCGTTCTTGAGCATCGGGCACTTGCAGTCTGGCTGGTCAGGGTCGAGAAGACCCCATCGACTGGTCGTCGCTAGAGTCCGCTTCATGCGTGCGCCCGGGCCGACTGTGGATCTGTCCGACCCCACCCTGTGGCAAAGCGAGGTCCCCCATGCCGCCTTGGACCGCGATCGGGCCGCGGCACCGGTGCAGTGGAAAACCGTTGACCACCAGCGTCACGGCATGGCCCGGGGGAGTGGCTACTGGTCCGTGACCGGGTTCGAGCAGGTGCGAGCCGCGCTGCGCAACCCCACCGTGTTCTCCTCCCATGACGGCGGCATCCGCATGGAGGACCCGAGCGGCGCCGGACTGTACAGCGATCAGCTCACCATCGTGGGCATGGATCCGCCCAACCACGGCGGGTATCGGCTGGCGGTCAATCAGAAGTTCGTGCCCCGCATCATCGAGCGATTGCGCCAGCGGGTAACGGACATCGCCACCGACGCGGTCGATCGGCTGGCAAGCGATCTGGAGCGTGGACCCGGCACCAGACCACACACCGCGGACCTGGTGTCACTGCTGTCCGCTGAGGTCCCGCTGTTGGTGATCGCCGACCTGTTGGGCGTGGAAGCCGCCGACCGTGATCGCTTCCGCCGTTGGACTGACATCGTCGTCAGCCCCGATGACCCCGACGTGGTCATCTCCCGCGTCGAGGTCATGGATGCGGTTCGGGCGTTCATGGCGTATGGCGCGGAGGTCCTTGCCGAGCGTCGGGCCCACCCCCGGGAGGATCTCATGACCGCCATCGCCCATGCGGAGGTGGCCGGCGAGCCCATGGACGACGCCCATCAGGCCGCCATGTGGTTCATCTTTCTCATCGGCGGCAACGAGACCACCCGAAACGCCCTCACCGGCGCGGCGATCGCCCTGGATCAGTTCCCCGAGCAGCTCGAGGCGTTGCGGTCCGGCCAGAGACAATGGACGGAGGTGTCCGATGAGGTGCTGCGCTGGTGGTCCCCGGTCAACTATCTGCGACGGACATTGCACGAGGACACCGAATTGGGCGGCGTGTCGATGCGTGCCGGTGACAAAGTGCTGCTGTGGCTGACCGCTGCCAATCGGGACCCGGCGCAGTTTGATGATCCACATCGTTTCGACATCGCCCGTCCCAACGCCGGGGGTCATCTGGCGTTGGGACACGGCACGCACTTCTGTCTCGGCGCGCACCTGGCCCGACTGGAGCTCGAGGTGACCCTACGCCTGCTCTATCAGCGTCTACCCGACCTGCGCGTCGAGGGCCCACCCCGCCGGGTGAGGGCCAACTTCATCAATGGTGTCAGCGCCCTGACCGTTTCCAGCACAGCTCTTTCCACCGCAACGCCTTGACGCCACGCCCACCATACCTTTTGGTACCTCCCCAGCGATCGCGCGTATGTTCGATCCAATGTGGTAGCGTCGGGCCATGGCCAAGGCCCTCGCTGACGTTTCGGGATCCGCTGCATCGACCCGCCGCCGGGGTACCAGCACCTCGGATTTTGGATCCGGGGCACGAGAAAACCATGACGCCACGCCGTTCTATCAACGGTTCCGGGCGCCGGATCTGTCCATCGAGGACACCGTGCTGGAACCGCTGCCGATCAGTGAACCGTTCATCTGCGGCGACGCCCGCAACATGGAGCTCGTGGCGGACGGGTCAGTGGCGCTGGTGGTCACGTCACCGCCGTACTTCGCCGGGAAGCAATACGAAAGCGAACTGCAACGTGAGGGGATCCCCTCCTCCTATCTCGAGTACCTCCAGATGCTCACCGACGTGTTCGCCGAGTGTGTTCGCAAGCTCGAACCGGGCGGGCGCATCGCGGTGAACGTGGCCAACCTGGGTCGCAAGCCATACCGCAGCCTGTCCGCCGATGTGATCCGCATCCTCGAACACGACCTCGGGCTGTTGCTGCGGGGCGAGCTCATCTGGCAAAAGGCGGAGGGTGCCACCGGGTCCTGCGCCTGGGGGTCCTTTCGCAGCGCCACCAACCCGGTGTTGCGGGACCTCACCGAACGGGTCATCGTGGCCAGCAAGGGACGCTTCGATCGGGCCCGTACTGTGCGCCAGCGAGCGGCGGCTGGGCTGCCACATCGCAACACGTTGTCCAGTGAGGACTTCTTGGGCCTGACGCTCGATGTGTGGTCCATCCCGCCGGAGAGCGCTCGTCGGGTCGGTCATCCGGCGCCGTTCCCGGTCGAACTTCCCGAGCAGCTGATCCGGTTGTACACCTTTGAAGAGGATCTGGTGCTCGATCCGTTCATGGGCAGCGGGTCAGCGCTGCTGGCGGCGGCGGCGCTGAACCGGCGTTTCGTGGGCTATGACCTCGACCCTGCTTATGTGGAGCTATCACGTCGGCGGGTGGAAGACTTCCAAGCCGGACCTCCCCCACCGCAACCACAGGCGCTGGCCAACATCGGCAACAACGAGGCGGACACCAGAGACGGGGCCGCGGCGGTGGATCGCACACAGTTGGCGTCAACCAGGCTGGCCGAAGCGGCCCTGGTGGAGGTTGGCTTTCAGATCGTCAAACGCAACAAGCGATTGCGACGCAGCGGCGTGTCGGTGAGCTTCGAGGCCCTTGACGGCGACGGGGGCAGCTGGCTTTTCGATGTGTGCGGCGCCAACACCAGCCGTCGGGGCGGCCTCACCCGCAACGACGTGGTGTGGCGGAGCCTGGGACGGTGCGCCGCGGCCGGCCCCGCCCGTGGTGACACCCCCCTGGTACTGCTCACCAGCCACCTGCCCCGCCGCGGCACCGAAGCCCATACCGCGTGCTGCATGCTGCGGGGTCACAATCCTTTTTCGACGCCATCGAACTACTCGGGGCCGACGGTTTGGACCGGTTGGGCCGTTACGCCAAGGGTTCTCAGCGCCGCCCGCTGCCGGGGTTCTGGAGCCTCAAGGAACTCCGAGCTCGCTGACCCGAACGCCGCCGACGCGCCGGCGCTACTCCATGCGGGACAGCACATTGCGTGTCGCGTTGGCGATGCGCGCCGCCACAGCCTGTGGCTCTCCGGCTGAGACCGTCGGCGAGATGATCTCCAAACCCAGTGGGGCCCGCACCCCCAAACCCCGTAGCGTGTGCAACAGGCCAGGCAAGTCGAAGTCACCCTCACCGGGTGGGAGACGGTTGGTGGAGGTATCGGTGGTGTAATCGGCCTCGGTGCGAACGGCGGGGCCGTCATCGAGCTGCACCGAGGTGATGCGGCGGCCGTCGATAGCCGCCAAATCCGTCAAGGTGTCCTGGCCCCGTTCGTGGTGCCAGCTATCGACACAGATCCCACCATTGGGTTGATCGGCGATGGTGACGATCTCCATGGCCTGCGCCGCCGATTCAATGTTGGTCATCTCCGGTAGATACTCCAGCGACACCAGCACTCCGCGGGGAGCGGCCCGTTGGCACAGCCCGCCAAAGGCCTCCGCCGCCTGCTCCACGCTGCCGTGATAGGGCCCACCAACCTGCAGGTGGCGGGCACCGAGCCCATCGATCAACTCGAACGCCAACCGCTCCTGTTCGGCGCCAGCCGCAGCAAGCTCCGCTGGGCCAGCCCAACCCTGCAAGAACTCGACCTCCACCAAAAGCTGATCATGATCGTCCAGCACCGCGGCCAGATCCGCCACGGTCCACCCTTGTCGATGCAAACGTTTCCAGCCCGCCAGATGCAGGCCGATGCCGGAGAAGCCCGCGGCCGCGGCGGCGGCCACCCGGTTCTCGAAGCCCGCCCGAGGCAGGCTCAGATGGCTCAGCACCAGATCAGTCGGACCCAGTTGGTGAGCCAACGCGCTGCGATGCTCGGGCGTTCGGCTCAGGTTCGGGGATCGGTCGGCCATGGCCCCAGCTTCCCATCTCTGCGCCGGGCAGCCCGCCCGACCACTACCGTGCCGCCATGAGCGAGCTCACCCACATCAGGCCCGACGGGCTGGCCAACAACCCTGCGTACACCCAGGTGGTGACGGCCCACGGTTCCAGGACGGTCTACATCTCCGGGCAGGTCTCCCTTGACGCCGAGGGCAACACCGTCGGTGCCGGGAATCTCGGGGCGCAGACAGCGAAGGTCATGGCCAACCTGGAAATCGCCCTGGAGGCCGCCGGGGCCACCTTCGACGACGTCGCCAAGATCACAACCTACGTGGTCAACTACCAGCCGTCGGACCGCGCCGTCATCGCCGCCGCCCGCGCGCCGTATTTCACGCCGGGATCACCGCCGGCAAGCACGCTCGTCGGGGTGGCCGCCCTGGCCGCACCGGACTGGCTGATCGAGATCGAGGCCATCGCCGTCCTCAACTGAACGTTGACATCGTTGTCGACGTTCACCGATATGGCGAATTGTCGCTCAGGTGATTCAGCAACATCCCGGCCCGACCGATGTCGAGCCGTATAGAACAATCACGCCAGGTCAGAGGCATGGTCGGCCCGGTGGCAGCCTTCCTCGCTGCTGGTGTCGTGGCCGCGCTGTTCGGATTCCTGGTCGATGGACAGATGGATTCCGTCACCGACGCTCATCGGCGCGCCGAGTCCGCGGCGCAGGTCCGTGAACAGGTCGTGCTGCTTGAAGCCGCCATCGCGGACCAGCTCCTCGCGCTCGAAGCGGGCGACCGCGATCGGGCCACGGAGATCGACGAGCAGAGGGTCGATCCGCTGTACGACGCCATCAGCGACAACGTCGACGAGCTACGCGACCACGCTGATCAGGATGCGAACGCGGCCGCCGCTCCGCCGGGCGGACCGCTTTCCACGACCAGCTCACCGGCCTTGCCAACCGAGCGTTGTTCACCGACCGGCTGAGCCACGCTCTCAACCGGCCCGGCCCGTCCAACACCCGGATCGCGGTGCTCTTCATCGATCTTGACGACTTCAAGGTCATCAACGACACCAAGGGTCAATGCTCTGCCTCCGGGCGGGTGACACCGCATGCCGCCTCGGCGGAGACGAATTCGCCATCATCTTGGACAACCTCGCCCGTCCCGCCGACGCCGAGCATCTCGCCCAACGGCTCCTGGAGGCACGTACGCTGCCCTTCGGGCCACCTCGCTGACCCTCGAGCTCACCGAGAGCTCACTGGCCGACGACGCCACCACCCTCCAGGGACTCCTACGGCTGCAAGAACGCTGCTGCTGCATCGCCATCGACGACTTTGGCACCGGGTTTTCCAGCCTCGCCTACCTCGAACGCTTACCGGTGGACATGGGCCAGCCTGGCCCACACCGTCCTGGAGCTGGCCCGAAACCACCAGCTCACCACCGTGGCCGAGAGGGTGGAGACGGCCGAGCAAGTGGCCGAGCTCCGCCAGCTCGGCTGCGACCGGGCCCAGGGCTACCTCCTCGCCCGTCCAATGCCCTACACCTCCCTTGATGTCTTCCTGGGCAGCTCCCTCGCCGGCAGCCACCGGGCCCAAGTAACGAAGTGATCTAAACCGCGATGACGACCTTGCCGATGTGGGCCTGGGACTGGAGATATCGGTAGGCCTCGGCCGCGTCCGTCGAAGGCGAAGGTTCGGTCGATGAGCGGATCGAGACCATTGGCGTCTATGGCGGCGATCATGTCCGCGAACATCGCCCGGCTGCCAACGTAGATACCCCGCAGATCCACGCTCCGGGCCACCAACGAACGCGGGTTGATCTCCCCGGCCATACCGCTGAGCATGCCGATGAGGGCGATCTGGCCGCCGTGGCGGGTGGAGGCGATGGACTGCGCCAGAGTACCGGCCCCGCCCACCTCCAAGGTCACATCGGCACCACGGCCGCCGGTTTCCGACAACACGACATCAGACCATTTGGGGTGAGCGTTGTAGTTGATGGTCACGTCCGCGCCGAGTTGCAACATCCGCTCCAGCTTCTCGTCAGTGCTCGAGGTGATGATGGTGCGAGCCCCCATCATTGACGCCAGCTGCAACCCGAACACCGACACGCCACCCGTACCGAGCAGTACGACCGTCTGCCCGGCCCGGACGGTGGCGCCCTCCACCAATGCGTTCCACGCGGTCAGCGCGGCGCAGGGCAGCGTGGCGGTTTGGGCCGCGGTCCATCCCCGGGGCGCCCGGATGACCCCAGTTTCGGGCAGCACCACCAACTCGGCCAACATCCCATCGATAGCTCCACCCAACGCGCTGCGATGCACGTCACCGTTGATGGCTCCGGCGGGCCAATCGGAAAAGAAGGTGCCGGCCACCAGATCGCCGGGCGCCACGCTCCGCACCCCATCGCCCACCGCCACCACCTCGCCCGCGCCGTCGGACAATGGGATGATGCCGCTCCGACCGCTCCCAGCGATCACCAGGTCCCGATAGTTCAGCGACGTGGCCCGGACCTGCACCAGCACCTGGCCCGATCCCGGCTGAGGGTCCTCGAGGTGGCACAGTTCAAGCGGTTGGTCGGTGGAGCCGGTCAGGCGGTAGGCGCGGATGAGCCGCAGCGTAGAACCCGCAACCGGATCGGTCCGGGGCGATCGGTCCCGGACGTCGCGGTAGGGTCCGGCCATGGTTGACCCGACGTCACAGATTGAACCGGTATACCGGGTCTACGCCGTGAAGTATGGAGAGCGGGAGGCGCGTCGCCCGGAACACTTCATCGGCGGTGATCGCCATGACGTTCCAATGGCCATGGACTACTTCGTGTGGGCCGTGGTCGGACCCGATCGCAGCTGGGTGGTGGACACCGGCTTCAGCCAGCCCGACGGTGAGGGTCGCGGCCGCACGTTCCTGCGCAGCGCGGCCGAGGGCCTGGCACTGGTCGGTGTGGACGCATCCACCGTTGAAGACGTGGTCCTGACCCACTTCCATTACGACCACATCGGCGGATGGGACCAGTTTCCCAACGCCCGGTTCCACGTCCAGGACCGCGAGATGGCATTCGCCACCGGCCGCCTCATGACCCGCAAAGCGCTCCGGCACGGGTTCACCGGCGAGCAGGTGGCGGCGCTGGTGGCCCTGGTCTACCGGGATCGGGTGGTGTTCCACGACGGGGACACGGTGCTGGCCCCGGGGTTATCAGTACACCTGATCGGCGGGCACACCGTGGGCCTGCAAGCGGTCCGGGTCCACACCGGGATCGGCTGGATCGTGTTGGCCTCCGACGCCGCCCACTACTACGACCACCTCGACCAGAACCGGCCGTTCACCACGGTGTTGGATGTGGGGGCCATGCTCGAGGGTCACGACACGGTACGGCGGCTGGCTGACGATCCCCGCTGGGCCGTGCCCGGACACGATCCCCGGGTACTGCAGCGCTATCCCGCCGCCGGGCCCGGACTCGAGGGCATTGCCGTACGGCTGGATGTGGCGCCGCGGGGTTGACCGTGGCGATCTGGGCCTCCGGTAGGGTCGTGGCCTCATGCTCTCCGAGTACCGGGTTCTCGACTGCAGCGACCATCGCGGCCATTTCGCCGGCTTCATCCTGGCGTCACTGGGCGCGGAGGTGATCGACATCGAAGGGGCCCACACACAGAGTCGCCACCGACCACCGCAGGCCCGCAACACCGATACCTCCCTCGAATGGTGGGCGTTGCACCGAGGTCGACGCACCATGGCCGTCACCGCCCTGGACACGTTGTTGGCCAGCGCCGACGTGCTCATCGAATCCGGAGCGACCGGCCTGAGCCTGGATCTGGACGAGCTGCGACAGCGCCATGAGCACCTGGTGACGGTCTCGGTGTCCGCCTTCGGCAGCAGCGGACCCAAGGCGTCCTGGCCGGCCTCGGACCTGACGGTGGCCGCCGCCGCGGGGGCCATGGCGCTGACGGGGGATGCTGATCGGGCCCCGGTGCGCACCACCGCTCCCCAGGCGTGGTTGCACGCAGGAGGTGACGCCGCTTGCGGTGCGTTGCTGGCCTTGGAGCAACGACGCCGAAGCGGGCTCGGTCAGCACGTGGACGTGTCCGCCCAGCTGTCCCTGCTGCAAGCCGCCATACCGGGTGGTCTGCTGGCGCCGAACGGGAACCCGCCGCTGGGTCGCATCGCCGGCGGCATCGCTTACGGACCCTTCCGACTGCAATTCGTCTATCCCGCCGCCGACGGGCACGTTTCCATCACGCTGCTGTTCGGGGACACCATTGGTCCATTCACCGCCCGACTGATGCGATGGGTGCACGAGGCCGGCCATTGCGACACCGCGCTTCGCGATGTCGACTGGACGGGTTTCGGCACCGCCCTGTTCACCGATCCCACGGCCCCGGCCCGTCTCGAGGAAGCCAAGGCCGCGCTGACCCAGCTGACCCGCAGCCACACCAAGGCCGAGCTGTTCGCGCAGGCTCAACAGCGGCGGCTGTTGCTGGCCCCGGTGGTGACGATCAAGGAGTTGGTGGCCTCCGAGCAGCTGGCAGCCAGGGGGTTCTGGGACACGGTGGAGGATCCGTCGCTGGGCCCGGTGTTGTGCCCCGGCCGATTCGCACAGTTCTCCGCCAGCCAGCCCCCACCGTTGGGTCCACCGCCTCCGCCACCACCAGCCTCATCCACACCACCAGCCTCATCCACACCACCAGCCTCATCCACACCACCAGCCTCATCCACACCACCGGACTCATCGCCGCAGGCCGCAACCGCTGATTCGGATCGGCCGGCGGTTCAGGTCACCCGCCATCCCGCCGAGGACCAGACCGCGGCGCTGACCGGTTTGAAGGTGGTCGATTTCACGTGGGTCTACGCCGGGCCGCTCGCCACCCGGGTGCTGGCCGATTACGGCGCCACCGTGGTCAAGGTGGAGGGCCCGAACCGGCCCGACGCCTCCCGGGGTGGCGGCGGTGCGCTCAACGGCCAGCTCGATGCTGAGTCCTCGGTGCAATTCGGCAGCTTCAACGTGAACAAGTTGGGCGTGGCCTTGGATTTGACCACCGCCGAAGGCCGGGCCGTGGTTGAGGATCTCGCGCGCTGGGCCGACGTGCTGATCGAGTCCTACACCCCCGGGGTCATGGACGCCTGGAACCTGGGATGGGAACAGCTTCGTCAGATCAATCCGCAGCTGATCATGGTCAGCACCAGTTTGATGGGACAGACCGGACCCCTCGCCAGCTTCGCCGGATTCGGAAACCTGGCCGGCGCCGTGACCGGGTTCTACGAGCTAACCGGCTGGCCCGACCGCTCCCCCGCCGGCCCGTTCCTGGCCTACACCGACTATTTGGCGCCACGCCTCACGGTCCCCGCCATCCTGGCGGCACTGGCCTGGCGACGAGGTCACGGCAGCGGCCAGTACATCGATTTCTCCCAGGCCGAAGCCGCCGTTCACTTCCTCTCCAGCACCGTACTGGAGAGTACGGTCAACGGGATCGACCGCGGTCGAGCCGGCAACAGCGATCCGCACCTGGCACCTCACGGGGTGTTTGCGGCGATGGGTGCTGACCGCTGGCTGGCAGTGGCGTGCGAGACCGACGCCCACTGGTCCGCGCTGGCGGGGGTGCTGGCTCGGCCCGACCTGGCCGAACTGGGCACCGCCGAACGGATTGCCCGCCGCGCTGAGCTCGAGGCCTTGGTGGCCGACTGGGTGGCGGAACGAGACGAGGCCGAGGGCGAATCGGCTCTCATCGTTGCCGGCGTCCCAGCCCATCGGGTGCAGAACAGCCCCGAGCTGGCCGTGGACCCGCAGGTGGCTGACCGGCATCACTTCCTCACCGTGAGTCATCCGGTGCACACCACCATGGTGGTCGAGGCCGCCCGCCAGCAGCTCTCACGAACCCCCGCCGTGGCCCGTCGCGCCGGGCCCACCCTGGGCGAGCACACCCACCAGGTGCTCAGCGAATTACTCGGCTACGACGACGAACAGATCGCAGCGCTCGCCATCGCCGGGGCGCTCGGCTAACGGTACAAGCGAACGGCTTCGGTCCCGCCAATCCAGCGACGGTCCCGATCGACCGGTGCCCATTTCGCTCAGGTGCCGTGCCCGCACCCTGCCCGCGCCGTGACGACCGCCGAGCGTAGCGCCGCGACCGGGCACCGTAAAGACCACCCCGAACCCGCGTTTCCTCACGCCCTTCCCGACGGGTCCAGCGATTCCCTGTGTGCAGTTTTGGACACACCCCTGCCCACGAGTGCCCGTTCTTTGACGCAGTGCGAGTGTCTGACTGCGCAGCGTCGAACTTTTCACCTGAAGCTCTGGGCCCTTGTTCAAAACTGCACAGATGCCTCCCGAACGACCGGTTCCGACCAGCGCAGCGACCGTCTCGGCCAACCGCACACTGGTTCGACAACCAGCGGCGCAAGGCGCGCGATCCGCCGGGCCCCTGGGGCGACGCCTAGGGTTTCGCCGGTGATCGCAGCGTCCGTCGGGGCGGCGGAGATCACGCGGGGAGCGAACGCCATGCTCGAGGGATACCGGGTGCTGGATCTTGGCCAATACCTGGCCGGCGCCGGGGTCAGCCGGATGCTGGCTGAACTGGGACCGGAGATCATCAAGGTGGAGCTGGCACCCAACGGGGATCCCAGCCGGCTGCTGGCGTGGCAGGTTGACGGCCGGTCCACCATTTTCATCCAGAACAACCGTGGCAAACGCAGCATCTGCATTGACTGGGACACCGAGGCCGGCCAGCAAATCATCCGTGAGCTGGTGACCCATTGCGACGTCGTGGTGGAGAACTTCGGCCCAGGGGTCTTGGCGCGTCGGGGCCTTGACTACCAGTCGCTGTCGGCCTTGCGACCCGACCTGATCATGGTGTCCATCTCAGCGTATGGACAGGTGGGCCCGTGGTCTGACCGGCCCGGCTTTGACGGCGTCATCCAAGCCACCTCGGGTCTGATGCACATGACCGGGGATCCTGCCGGCCCACCCTCCTCGGTGGCCTTCGCCATCGCTGACAACTCCACCGCGGTGCACGGGTTCGCGGCCGTCGGTTTCGCTTTGCTGCACCGGGAGCGCACCGGCAAGGGCCAACACGTCGACCTGGCCATGGCCGACGTCATGTTCCACCTGCAGGACCAGTTGGGCATGGTGCACGCGTCGGGCGGAGAATTCAAACCCAACCGGGTGGGCCGGCATCATCCGCTGTACTGCCCCGTCGGGACCTTCCGGCTGCCAGAAGGATACGGCTACGTCCTGGTGCTCGACCGGCAGTGGTCCAACCTTGTCGCCGCCATGGACCAGCCCGAGCTGCTCAACGACACCCGATTCGTGGACAGCGCGGCCCGCGCCGCCAACCAGGCCGAGCTCATCCCGTTCGTGCAGGAATGGCTGTTGTCCTTCCCTGACAACGAGACGCTGGTGCAGCACTGCATCCGCCATCGGGTGCCCCTGGGCCCGGTCCTCAACCCCGCCGACGCCATCGGCCATCCTCACTTCGAGGCCCGGGACATGGTCCGCCGGGTGCAGGACCCCATCGTGGGCGAGGTGCTGATCCCCGGCTATCCCTGGAAGTTCTCCGCCATGGAGGGGCAGCTACCGGAACTGACGGCGCCGCTCATGGGTGAGCACACCACGGAGGTGCTGGCGGGTCTGCTGGGCTACCTACCGGCGCGGATCGAGGAGCTGTACCGCCAGGGCGCCGTCCATACCGCCGACCGCTGACGGACTCCACGCAACGTCACACAGAGACCACTGTGCGAGACAGCCACTCGATCCGCCGATCCGTCGAATCGACGTCGATTCGACCCTACGGGCCAAAATTAGACCACCGAACCGGGGGGTATGGCCTACTTTCCGTGGCTGATCGGCCAGTGAAGGCGGCTCTGCTCCGAGCCGAGCCGAGAGAAGCCCCGTTCGGCGTAAGGGAAGCCCTCCAGCTCCGAACTGGCATGTTCCTGGCGGTAGTACGCCCGGATCTCGCTGAACAGGGGCCCGTCGAACACGTACCATTCGGCGCCGCGGGTGGCCACCCGGGACCCCGTCTCCGGTGAGGTCCAGAACAGCGTCCATTCGATGACGGCCTCGTCGCCCTGCTCGGGGGCCAGCACGTGATCTACCACCCATCGGCCGTCGAATCGAGCCTGGACCTTCCGCCAGTAATGGGCCAGGCGCTCCCGCCCCACCACCGGCGCCGGGGCCAGGTTGGGGGCCAGGAACCAATGCACCACATCCGGCGTGAACATGGCCTCCAGCGCCGCCACGTCACCAGCGTTGCAAGCGTCGTAATAGGCCAGGATTCGCTGCTGCTTCATCGACCCACCCTGCCAGATCCGCTCAGGCGAGCGCCGCGTTCGCGCCCGGCCGCCATCACCGGGCAGGATGAACCCGATGGACGAGGCCACCCTGCGAGCGTTGATGGACCGGGTCGCCACCGGCGCCCTGGCCCCCGACGACGCCGTTCGCCAGCTGCGTCGATTGCCGTTCGCTGATCTCGGTTTCGCCCGGGTCGATCATCATCGTCATCTCCGCCAGGGTTTCCCCGAAGCCGTCTACGCTCCCGGCAAGTCACCGGAGCAGTGTGAGGCGGTCATCACCGAGCTGCTGGTCAACGGACAGGGGCCGGTGGTGCTCTCCCGCACCGATGCGCTCCAACGGGCCGCCTGTCTGACCCGCCATCCGGCCGGGCAGGTGTTCGGACATACCGTGGTGTGGCGGGCCGCGGCGCCCCGCTCCGATGCACCGGCGGTGGCAGTGCTGACCGCTGGCACGGCAGACCTGTCCGTGGCCGAGGAATGTGTGGCGGTGTTGGCGGCCCACGGGATCCACCCCCGCCGGCTGGACGACGTGGGGGTTTCCGGGTTGCATCGCCTGCTGGCCAGCCTCGACCAGCTTGAGGGGCTGGCGGCCGCGGTGGTCGTGGCGGGGATGGAGGGCGCGCTGGCATCCGTCATCGGAGGGCTCCTCGACGTGCCGGTGATCGCCGTGCCGACCTCGGTGGGTTACGGCGCCGGCCTGCAGGGGGTCACCGCGCTATTGGCCATGTTGTCGAGCTGCGCCTCGGGGGTCACGGTGGTGGGCATCGACAACGGCTTCGGGGCCGCCTGCGCCGTGGTCCGACTCCTCGGGCCGCCAGCTCCCGTCCCACCCCCGTCCAATCCGCGCTCAGCACCACCATCGCACCGGGCGACGCTGTCGGACCCGGGGACAGGATCGGCGTGATGACCTTCGCCTGGTTCAATCCGTTTGCCGGAATCGCGGGGGACATGACCTTGGGCGCGTTGATCGATGTCGGTGCCGACGCCGGGGCCATCGAACACGCCTGTCGTCAGTTGGGCTACCCGGGTTGGCGGATGTACCACGAGCGGGTGGATCGCTGTGGGCTCCAGGCAACTCACGTGCGGGTTGAGGTGGACGAGCAGCATCACCATCGTCGTGCGGGTGACATCATCGACACCATTGCCGGAACCGACCTACCGCAACGGGCGGTGGGTCGAGCCGTCAAGATCTTCGAGCTCCTGGCCCGCGTCGAGGGCGCCCTGCACGGTGTTGACCCCAACGATGTGACCTTTCACGAGATCGGCGCGGTGGATTCCATCATCGACATTGTCGGCAGCGCGATGGCGTTGGAGCTGCTCGACGTGGACAGCGTGGGTTGCGCCCCGGTTGCAGTGGGCGTGGGCCACATCCGGGCCTCGCACGGGCTGCTTCCCAATCCCGCGCCGGCGGTGCTGCGGGTGCTCGAGGGCTTTCCGGTGGTGGGCCTGGATGTGCCGATGGAGCTCACCACCCCGACGGGAGCCGCGGTGATGGCCGCCCTGGCCGACACCCGCGGGGCCATACCATCTGGAATGGTATTGACCAGTGGGTACGGGGCCGGCACCCGCAACCCGCCCGATCGACCCAACGTGGTGCAGGTGGTGCTGGGACGCGCCGCCAACACCCAGCCGTTGGGGGCCGAACTACGGTCGGGCGGGGAACAACAAGACATCCTCCGTTTGGATGTGAACCTCGATGACATAACCGGGGAAACCGTGGGGTATGTCATCGATCGGCTCTTGTCGGCAGGCGCGCTCGATGCGTGGGCGACCCCGGTTACCACCAAGAAGAGCCGGCCCGCCATCGTGCTCTCGGCGCTGTGCCATCCCCCGGCCCGGGACATGCTGATCAGTATGTTGTTGCGGGAGAGCGGCTCGCTGGGCGTGCGTTGGAGCATGCAGCAACGTTTTGCCGCCGATCGCCGGACGGTGACCGTCACCGTGCAGGATCGAGCTGTCCGGGTGAAAATCGGCCCGCATCGGGCCAAGGCGGAACATGACGATGTGGCCGCTGCCGCCGCGGCGCTGGACCTGCCTTTACGCCACGTGGCCGAACAAGCCGAGGCACTGGCCCGAACTGGGCAGATAACAACCGAGCCGACCCGAATCAAATAACCCCCCGGCCGAGTAGACCGAAGCCGAGTAGCTCCTGGCCAGCGGGAGCGGCGAGGCGATCAGGAAGCGGTAGCCCGGAGGATGCCTACAAGTCCGACGACTCCATCGGCGCGCCGCTCGGGCACGGCCGGCTGGACAGCTTGGACCACAACGAGCGGTAGCTGGGATACACCAGCGACCCCGGCACCCAGCCCGACAACTCCAGCTCACGCTGCAGCCGAGGCAGGTTCCAACACGGCACGCCCATGTCGACGTGGTGGGCCAGATGAAAGCCAACGTGGTAGGGCACCATGAAGAACCGGGCCAACGGGCGCTGACGTACCTGGTGAGTGGTTTCCCGGCGGTCGGACGAGCGGATCATCCCACCGTGTTCGGCGATGGCCCGCAACCGGTTGGCCACCCGCCACTGGGTGAGATACGGCCCGAGCCACAGCAGGTACAGCTCCGGCCGGCCGAACACCGTCGCCACCGTTAGCAAGGCCAGCTGCACACCCAGTATTCGGGCCGCGACGCCACGACTACGAGGTTTGCCAAGGCCGCGCAGCAACCCTTTCACGAGCTTCCAGCCGGAGATCCCCGTGGCGTCACGCAGCAGCTTTCGCCGCAACGACGCCCGGGTGATGGGGTAGCCACGGTAGAGCGCCAGGTCTGGCTCGTCGGGACCCATCTCGTCACGGTGGTGGGCCATGTGACCACGCCGGTACAGCTCGAAGGCGACCCACGCCGGGTAGGAAAGCAACCAACGACCCACCCAGTCGTTGACTTTCTGGGAGGCGAAGAGGGTCCGATGCACCGCCTCGTGGCCCAGGATGTTCAGACACACCATCACCCGGCCCAACAACACGAACGCCGCGACATACCCCAGGGGATGGGCCAACCAGATCGCCCCCGCGAAGATTGCGAACACCTGCGCCCCCAACGAAGCCAGGGCCAACGCCGAGCGTCCGTTGCGAATGCGCCGGAGCTCGGCCCGCAGCGGGGGGCGCGCCATGGCCCGGCTGTTCAAGCGGTCGGTGGGCAACACGTCGGGCAACAGCGCCGCCGCCGGCACCATCCCCGTGCGCGGCGGGGCTTGCACAACGCTCACCAGGGTGTCGCGGGGATCTGCGCTCACCACCGGACCAGCCATGACCCCAGCGTAGAACCTGCGTCCCCGCTGCACGCCCCTGCGACCAAACCCAGCGCCGGCCCCGGCCGTGACCCAAACCAGACCGTTACGCCGACCCCAACCGACCGTGACCACGACCCAACCCGGCGCAACCCCGACCGACCGACGGGAAATGCATGAAATGCATCAACCGCGCCACGGGACCGGGTGAGCCGGCCACCCACTGTGACCCCCAGAGGCGGGCGAAGCAGGGCGGAAGGCCAGGATGCCAGTGTCGCCCGGGGTCACATGTCGATGGCGTTGCGGGTGGCTTCGATGGTGTCGGCGAACAAGCCGAGTTCGGCCTCGTCCAGGACCGAGAAGTACGGCACCAACATCCGCGAGGTCAGCGCCTCCGCTTCCAGACGGGCGGCACGAACCTCATCAGCGTTACGGAATGGGCCGGTCCAACCCAGGTGCTCGGCCCAGGGCGGGCCGGTGCGGGGAGGCACCGCCGGTGAGGCCAGCACCGCGTCCAGCGGGGTGATACCCACCGCCAACACCGCGGCGATGTGGGCCGCGCCCCGCAGCTCACGAAGCAAGTGCATGGTCAACGCCACCCGGGCACCAACGTCCCCGGCGCCGCCGCCCTGGGGCTGGTCCAACGCCCGCCAACCGGCGAATACCCCGCCCATCGACAGCGGTACAGCATCCGCGATGCGTCGACCCATGCGGTCAACGCCATCCAGCACAACGGGGTCGAACCGGGCCAGCTCGGCGCGGCCCCAGTCGGTGCAGCAGCGGGCGTACTCGCTGGCCACCGCCAGATGGCTGACACCGTCCGGCACCGCCTCCCACGCGGCACGAACCATGTCCGGGCCCAGGAAGCCGAGACCGCCGGCGGCCACCTCCGGGGTGCAGTCGCCCATGACACCGGCTCGGCCCACGATCCAGAAGTGGTTCGTGTTCGGGTCCAAACCGAACGGGCTGCCCCGTTCGAGGGTGGCGCGGGACATCATCCACCCTCGAACGAACTGCTGGATCGGCTTGAGCACCCGTTCAATGGTCTCGGGCACCAGCGCGGTGCCGGCGGCGGTGCTCACCGAGTTCCGATCACGGACGGGCGAAGACCTGCGGGTCACCGGCACCGGCGCCGGGCATGTTGGCCGGGTTCATCTTGAAATCCGGGGCGTGCTTGAGGATCTCACGCCGGGCGATGGTGAACTTGTGCACCTCGTCGGGGCCGTCGGCGATGCGCAACGTGCGTTGATGGGCCCACATGTGCGCCAGCGGGGTGTACTGGGACACGCCGGCGGCGCCGTGCACCTGAATGGCCCGGTCGATCACCTTGAGCGTGATGTTGGGGATCGCCACCTTGATGCCGCTGATCTCGGTGGCGGCGGCCTTGTTGCCCACGGTGTCCATCAGGTGGGCGCAGCGGAGTACGTACTCGCGGGCCATGTCGATGTCGATGCGGGACTCCGCGATCCAGTCCTGGATGAGACCCTTGTGCGCCACCAGGGTGCCGAACGTGCTGCGTTCCAACGACCGCTTGATCATCAGCTCCAGCGCCCGCTCGGCCACACCGATGGAGCGCATGCAATGGTGGATGCGCCCGGGGCCAAGGCGGGCCTGGGAGATGGCGAACCCGCCGCCCTCCTCACCCAACAGATAATCGGCGGGGACCCGCACATCGTTGTAGATCACCTCGGGATGGCCGCCGCGATCCTGGAAGCCGAACACGTGGGGATCACGCCCGAAGCTGATGCCGGGGGTGTCCTTGGGGACCACGATCATGGACTGCTGACGGTGGCGAGGGGCGTTGGGATCGGTCTTGCCCATCACGATGAGGACTTGGCAGCGCGGTGACAGCGCACCGGAGCTGAACCACTTCTTGCCGTTGAGGACGTACTCCTCGCCGTCGCGCTCGATGCGCAGCGAGATGTTGGTGGCGTCCGATGAGGCCACGTCAGGTTCGGTCATGGAGAAGGCCGAGCGGATCTCGCCCTCCAGCAAGGGAGACAGCCAGCGCTCTTTCACCCGATCCGACGCGTAGAGGTTCAGGATCTCCATGTTGCCGGTGTCCGGTGCTGAGCTGTTCATGGATTCCGAGGCGAAGATGACCTTGCCCAGCTGCTCGGAGATGGGGGCATAATCCAGGTTCGACAGCTTGGTGCCGGGGGCGCCGGGGTCGAGGTGGGGGATGAACAGGTTCCACAGTCCCCGGCCGCGGGCGTCGGACTTCAGCTTCTCCATGATGGGCGGATAGCTGTTGGGCCCGCCGTCGTGGTACTGCTGTTGCCACTCCTGTTCGGCCGGATAGATGTAGTCGTCCATGAAGGACTTGACCTGCTGAAGCGTGGTCTGGCCCTTCTCGGTGAACTCATACGGCACGAGGTAACCCCCTGGTAGTCCGGTTGTTCGGCACGCTGGAAACGTCGCTGGCGGCGCTCAGACCGTAGTCCAGTTGGCCGCGGCGAGCAGCTTGGGCGTGACCAGCACCTTCAGCACCCCACGGCAGGCCGGAAGCTGGGACCAGGGCGCCTGCAGCTCGATCAGGGCCAATGCGGCGGTGGGAAGGGCGACCTCGGCGCCGCACAGTCCTTGGGCCAACGCCAACAGCTCCGGTTCGTGACCCACCACCAGCACCCGGCTCTCTCCCACGGGAACCTGTCGCAACACCGCGGCCACGTCCCCGTCGTAGAGTTCCTCGTGAACCTGCACCGCGCTGGCGTCGGCTCCCGCGGCGTGCAGGACCAGCTCCGCCGTGCTGCGGGTGCGAAGGGCGGGCGAGGTCAGCGTCAGCGTCGGCTGCAGGTTGCGGGCGCCGAGAAAGCGGCCCACGATCTGGGCGTCGCGCTCGCCCCGGGGTGCCAGGGGACGGTCGAGGTCCGTCACCCCCTCCGGCCAGGCCGATTTGGCGTGACGCAACAACATGAGCTGCGTCATCCGTTGCTGGCTCTCATCGGCGACGTTTGGAGCTGATCACGCCGGTGTCGAAGCCGGCCAGGTGCAAGCCGCCATGGAAGCGGGCGTGCTCGATCTTGAGGCAGCGGTTCATCACCACACCCAATCCGGCGTCATGGGCCAAGGCCGCGGCCTCCTCGGACCACAGCCCGAGTTGGGCCCAGAACGTGGCGGCGCCGATGTCGATCGCCTCTTGCGCCACTGCCGGCAAGTCCTCGGTCCGACGGAACACGTCCACCAGATCCGGCACCACTGGCAGCGCAGCCAGGGACGGGTAGCACGGCTGGCCCAGGATCTCCGTCTCGCGCGGGTTCACGAAGTACACATCGAAATCGGCCGAGGAGCTCAACAGGTACGTCGCCACGAAGAACGATGGTCGCGCCGTGTTGGAGGACGCCCCGACCATGGCCACGGTCCTCGTACCGTCCAGTATGGCCCTGCGCTGGCGGGCCGAGGGCTCGACCCAGGTCTTGGTGTCGCTCACGGTGCAGTCGATTCTTGTCTCAAGGAAGTCTCGTCTTGTCTCAAGGAAGTCTCGTATCAGTCTTTTGTGAAGCCGCCAGGGCCTGATCGAGATCCCAGCAGATGTCCTCGACGTCCTCAATGCCCACCGACAGCCGGATGAGGTCCGCCCCGATGCCACCGGCGGCGAGCTGCTCATCCGTGAGTTGCTGATGGGTGGTGGACGCCGGATGGATGACCAGGGTCTTGGCGTCCCCGATGTTGGCCAGATGGCTCACCAGCTCCAGGTTCTCGATGAAACGGGCACCGGCGGCCCGGCCACCCTTGACCCCGAAGGCGAACACCGAGCCGACACCGTGGGGTAAATACCGCTGGGCCAGCGTGTGATATGGAGAAGACTCCAGTTCGGCGAAGCGCACCCAGGATACCGCAGGGTGTGTTTCGAGCCAGGCGGCGACGTGGCGGGCGTTGGCCACGTGCGCCGCCATACGCAACGGTAGGGTTTCGAGGCCCTGCAACAACAGGAACGCGTTGAACGGGCTGAGACAAGCGCCGATGTCACGGAGTTGTTCCACCCGAACCTTGGTGCAGAAGGCATACTCACCGAAGTTCTCCCAGTAACGAAGCCCGCCGTAGGACGCCACCGGCTCGGTGAAGTGCGCGAAGTTGCCGTTGCCCCAATTGAAACGCCCGGATTCCACCACCACCCCACCCAGGGAGGTGCCGTGCCCGCCGATGAACTTGGTGGCCGAATGCACCACGATGTCCGCCCCGTGCTCCATGGGCCGGCACAGGTGCGGGCTGACAGTGGTGGCGTCAACCATGAACGGCAGGTTGTGGGCCTGCGCGATGTCCGCCAGCGCCGCCAGGTCGGCCACGATGCCGGAGGGGTTGGCCACCACCTCGGTGAACAGCAGCTTGGTGTTGGGTTTGATGGCGGCGGCAAACGCGGCGGGGTCATCGCCGGCCACGAAGGTGGTGTCCACGCCCAGCCGGCGGAACGTCACGTCGAATTGGGTGGTGGTGCCGCCATACAGCGAGGCCGAGGACACCACGTGATCGCCGGCATCCACCAGCGACGCCACCGTGCAAAACTGCGCCGCCTGGCCCGAGGAGGTAGCCACTGCGCCGATCCCACCTTCCAGGGACGCCATGCGCTCTTCGAAGGCGTTGACCGTGGGGTTGCCGATGCGGCTGTAGATGCTGCCGTACTTCTGCAGGGCGAAAAGATCAGCGGCGTCCGCGGTGTCCTCGAACACGAAGCTGGTGGTCTGGTAGATCGGCACCGCCCGGGCGCCGGTGGTGGGGTCGGGCATGGCCCCGGCGTGGATGGCCCGGGTGCGGAACCCCCAGGTGCGATCCCCGCCGGGCCCTGCGGCTCCAGCCGGTCCGGCTTCTCCAGCGGCTCCGTCAGCGGTCGCGCTCGATCCTCGGAACGGTAGTGCGCCTTCGGGGGTCCGAAGAGCCCGTCCTCTGCCTGAGGCTCCGGCGCGCCCGTCGGTGCCGGAGCGAACGATGCGTAGGGATCGGGCGAATCGGTGGGATTGGCTCCCCGAACAATGCCGTCGGGCCGCCGCACATCGATCAAACCACCCACGTAGTTGGCCACGGCCACCGCCAGCCCGCCGGGGGCCAGCAGGATGGCGGCGACCAACAATGTCCCCAGGATCAGGTTGGGGCTGGCCCGAAGACCATAACTGTCAATGAACCACGGCACGCCGATGAGCAGCGCGGCCCCGAACACCGCGCCGATCATGGACACCGCCCCGCCGACGGTGACGGCGGCGTAATAGCCCAGGCTGCGGAACAGGTCGTAGTTGTCCGCCCCCACCACTGGGGTGTCCAACACCAGCAGGCCCCCACCCAGTGCCCCGAAGGCCGCGCCCCAGCCGTACGCCAGCACCCGGGTCCGGCGCACGTTGATCCCGCTGGTCGCAGCGGACAATGGGGTCTCCGCCACCGCCCGCACCGCCAGGCCCACCGGGCTGAGGACGACGTTGCGGGCCACCACCAGTGCCAGCGCCGCCACCGCCACGATCAGCAGGTGGTTGAACTTGTACTCCTGCCCGGCCCGAAGGTTCATCCAACCCGGTGGGTCGATCTGACGCACCAACGGGAGCCCCCCGGAGCCTCCGGTGAACCAGGAGAACCGTTTGACCAGCATGGGGAACGTCACCGCCACGCTGAGCGTCACCGGCCCCAGGTAGGTGGCCCGAATGCGCAACGCCAACAGGCCCACGATGCAACCGGCCCCGAAACCGAGCAGCGGGGTGAGGGCCAAACCGGCGGCGTGGGGCCAACCGAAACGGCTGATGGCAATGGTGGCCCCATAGGAGCCGATTCCCACGAACACCCCGTGGCACAACGACAGCTGCCCCGACAACCCGACCACGAACTGCAAGCCCAACAACGCCACCGCCAGGGCCACGAACCGGCTGATCAGACGACCTTCCACCACCGGCAACAGGAACGGGGCCGCGGTTATCACGGCGAAGGCCACCGTCAGGGAGCCCATCACCAACAGCTTCCAACGCCACGACTCCCGCACCACCACCAACCGGGCCCGTGAGCGGACAACAACCTCCGCCGGGGTCTGCTGGTCGGGCAGCGGATCGAGGGCCAACGGCTCAAGGAAGCTCACCGGGCGCTCACACCCGCTCGATGCGAGGCGTACCGAACAACCCGCTGGGCCGCACGATCAGCACCACCACCATCACCAGCAGCGCACCGGGCAGGCTCAGCTGCGTACCCAACACGTCCACGTAGCCCGCCACCATGGTCTGGGCGACGCCGATGACCAGCCCGCCCAGCAGCGCCCCGCCCAGGCTGTCAAGCCCGCCCAGGGTGGCGGCGACCATGGAGTAGATCAGCACCCGCACCATCATGTGGGGCTCGAGCAACACGGTGGGGGCGATCAGGCACGCCGCCAGCCCGCCGATGGCGCCGGCCAGGGCCCACCCCACCGTCATGACGTGCTGGGAGCGGATCCCCGACAGCTCGGCCGAATCCGGGTTCGACGATACCGCCCGGAATGCCAGACCCAGCCGGGTGCGCCGCAGCACCACCGCCAACACCACCAGCACCGTCACCATGGTGATGAGCGCGCCGAGGGTGTGGTAACGAAGTCGGGCCCCACCGAAGGGCAGATAATCGTCTGAGGCGTTGGGAAACAAGGACGGGAACCGCCGGTTGATGGGACGCCAGGTGCCCTCGGTCAGGCCGTTGAGCACCAACAGCAGCCCCACGGTCACGCTGATCACCGCGAAGCCGGACTGCTCCGCCACCCTCCGGATCACCACCCGCTCGAGCAACGCGCCGATGCCCGCTCCGGCCAACGCGGCGCACACCACTGCGGCCCACAACGGCAGCGGGGCGAACGGCACCAACGTCCCCACCAGCCCGGTGCCGGCCAATGCGGGGGTGGCGGGGCTGTGCAGCACCAGCCCGACGTAGGCCGCCAGGGTGCCCATCTCACCTTGGGCGACGTTCAACATGCCGGTGGCCCGGTACACGATGACCAGGGCCAGGGCCACCGATCCGTAGATCACGCCGTTGGCCAGCGCGTCGAAACAACGTTGCAGCAGCAGAGCGATGGCCCGGATGCTAACCCCGCCATCGCTCCGCCGGGACGGGGACCGACAGACCCCGGCGCAGAAAAAAGCAAGCGAGCCGGTAGCCCGAAGGCCACCGGCTCGATGCGAATGCTCTGATCAGGCGTCAGCTGTTGGGAGACGCCGGGCAGGCGGTGAAGGTGCTACTTGCAGGTACCGGTGCCCTGGTCCCAAGCGCAGTTCGAGGACTTGCCAGACAACTCCACGAGATCGCCCTGCTGATCGAAGGCCTGCTTGGCGGCGTTGTACTTGCCGAACTCGGACGCCTCGGTGAAGTAAGCGTCCTTGTTGCCGCTGAGGTTGAACCTGGCCCCTTCAAGCAGGAACGGTGCGGTCATGTCCATGTTGCGCAACGCGACCATCAGGTTCACCCGGGTCAGGCCACCCTTGAGCTGTGACGCAATGGTCAGTGCCTGCTCAATGCTCCACCCCCAGCGAGCGATGCCGACCAAGTAGGTGGGGTTGGTCTTCCAGTCGATGCTCTTGGCCTCGAGCAAACCCCGGGCGTACTTGGCCCACGGGTCGGCGTCATAGACCGGGCTCTCGAGAGCCTTGGTACCTCCACCCACAACCCACCAACCGTCGGAGGACATACCGTCGCCGCCGACCTTGTCCTTACCAAGGAAAGCGTTGGACTTGCACACCGAGGGCTGGAATACGTACAGCGCGCTTTCCTTCAATCCGTTCTGCGCCGCCTCGGTAACGGCCTGGGTGCAGGACGTACCGGCGGTCATGGCGATGAACACCTCAGGGTTGTGCGACGCCAAGGTGGTCATGGGGTCCGTGATGGTGGGAGCGGAAGGCTCGATGACTTCGAACTTGTAGTCCACATCAGCCTTGATCGGGGTTTGAGCCAACCAGGCCTTGAACCCACCGTCATAGGCCTTGCCGAAGTCATTGTTCATCACCAACGCCGACACCGTGATCTTGCCGTCGACTTTCTTCAGCTCGTCGGCGTGATCCTCCAGGAAAGCGCCCCACAGCACCGCTTCGGTGTTGTAGGCCATCTGCTCACCGGTGGTCCACGGGTGGGTCACGGGATCACCCCACGCCGGGTGACCGGTCATCACCAACGGCTGCGGAATGCAGCGCTGGTTCAGCTTGTCATAGGTCTTCATGGTGTTGGGCGAACCCAACGTCAGCATCAGGAAGACCTTTTCGGAGTCAATCATCTCATCCACCAGCGGGATGGTCCGGGCCGAGTCGTACCCGTCATCCTTGAAGATGAGGTTGATCTTGCGGGTCTTGCCGGCGGAGTCCTTGATCCCGGTCTTGTTGACCTCTTCGTTGTACCAGAGCCAACCGTTGGCAATCTGACCATAGATGGCGAGCGTGCCGGACAGGGCGGTGGTGTGACCGATCTTGATTTCGGTGTCGGACAGGCCCTCGGCGTTGTTCCAACCAGCCGGGCACTTCGACAGATCGATGGTGTACCCATCAGAGATCAGTGCCGACTTGCCATCGGCCGAGATCCCGAACTTGCCGGCCTCGATCTTCTTGACCACGGCGTCGCGTTGGGTCGCCCACAACGTCTTCCACTCTTCCAGGGTGGTTGGGGTCTTCACCGCTTCTTCGACGGTGGTCGCGGTCTTGGCGTCCTCCACCCCTTGCTGAATGCCCTTGTCCACCGTTTCGGCAGTGGCCGCCTCGGTATCGCTACCGCCGTCATCGCCACCGCAGGCGGCAGCAACCAACGACAAGCCCACCATGGCCGCAGCCACTATCTTCGGACGAGACCTTCTCACACGTTCCCCGTTCATCATGATGCAATCGCAGTAGTGGTTGGCGCTGCCCGCACCTGACACGCGTGACTCCTTGCGAGCCTTGGCACGTGACCGACCGGACAACCCGGAGAAACGTAGTACCTGGCCGGCACGAAGTCCGGTCACCCCGGAGGTTTTTCCGTGAGGGACGCGCACCGGGGCCGGCACCCCGAAAGGTGCCGGCCCCGGCGTTAACCATCAGTGTCTCAGCTCAGCCGCAGCGACCTTCGGACTGACTCCACACACAGTTCGAGGACTTGCCGGACAACTCAATCAGCTCGCCCTTCTGCACGAAGGTCTGCTTGGCACCATCATACACGACGTACTCCGACGCCTCGGTGAGGTAGGCGTCCTTGAGGCCGTTGAGGTTGAACTTGGCGCCCTCCAGCAACCAGGGCGCCGTCATGTCGAGGTTTCGCATGGCCACCAGCAGGTTCACTCTGGTCAGGCCGCCCTCGAGCTGCGATGCGATGGTCAGCGCTTGCTCCGTGGTCCAACCCCAACGGGCGATACCTGGGAAGTAGGTGGGGTTGGCCTTCCAATCGATGCCCTTGGCCTCGAGGCGGGTCCGGGCCAGCTTGGCCCACGGGTCGTTGTCGTAGTCCGCGGTCTCGAGAGCCTTGGCTCCGCCACCAACTAGCCACCAGCCATCGGACGCCATACCGTCACCGCCAACCTTGTCCTTACCAAGAAAGGAATTGTTCTTGCACACCGACGGCTGGAAGAGAAATTTGGCCTTCTCCTTCAGCCCATTCTGCGCCGCCTCCGTCACCGCCTGCGTGCAGGATGTACCAGCGGTCATGGCGATGAACACCTCAGGATTGTGCGCCGCCAGGGTGGTCATCGGATCAGTGATGGTCGGAGCCGAGGGCTCGATCACCTCGAACTTGTACTCCACATCAGCCTTTATCGGGGTCTGTGCCAACCACGCCTTGAACCCGATGTCATAGGCCTTGCCGAAATCATTGTTCATCACCAATGCCGACACCGTAATCTTGCCATCAGCGGCCTTCAGTTCGTCAGCGCGGTCCTCCAGGAACGCACCCCACAGCACCGCTTCGGTGTTGTAAGCCATCTGCTCACCGGTGGTCCAAGGATGGTTTACCGGATCACCCCACGCCGGATGGCCCGTCATCACGAACGGCTGCGGAATGCACCGTTGGTTCAATTTGTCATAAGTCTTCATGGTGTTGGGCGACCCCAACGTCACCACAAAGAAGACCTTCTCCGAGTCGATCATCTCATCGACCAGCGGGATGGTTCGAGCCGAGTCGTACCCATCATCCTTGAAGATCAGGTTGACCTTGCGGGTCTTGCCGGCGGAGTCCTTGATCCCGACCTTGTTGACCTCTTCCATGTACCACTGCCAACCCGAGGCGATCTGTCCGTATACCGCCAATGTTCCCGACAACGCGGTAGTGTGACCGATCTTGATCTCGGTGTCGGACAGGCCCTCGGCGTTGTTCCAACCAGCCGGACACTTCGACAGATCGACGGTGTAGCCCGCCGAGACCAAGGCCGTCTTGCCATCCGCCGAGATCCCGTACTTGCCATCCTTGATCTTCTTGACCACTGCATCGCGCTGGGTCTGCCAGAGGGCCTGCCATTCCTCCATGGTGGTCGGGGTCTTCGCCGCGGCCACCTCAGTGGTAGCGGTCTTGGCGTCTTGCACCCCCTGCTGTACACCTTGATCCACGGTCTCACCGGTTGCCGCTTCAGTGCCGCTGTCACCGTCGTCACCACCGCAGGCCGCGACCACCAATGACAGACCGCCGACCACGGCGGCCAGCGTCTTTCCTCGAGTTCGTCTCATGCTGCCTTCCCTACCTTCGCTAGTCGACCGGCGCACACATGAACCGGACCTGCGGCTGCATCACTGGACCCTCCCTGGTCCTGGGGTGACATCTGCCACAGGCGACTACACCGTACGCCGGTTTCAGATGCGAGTCTCGTCAGCTGGGGCAAGAAGCCGTCCCCGGACAGCGCCGGAGCCCGCAGATGCGTGACCTGCGGGCTCCGGAACATGTCCTTTGTGATGAAGGTTTGTGATCAGACGCTCATGATCAGACGCTGACACCGGCCCTGGCTGCGGGGGCGGCGATGTTACCTCCGGTGGTCGACACCACGGGCTCGGGGATCTTGGGGATGACCCGCACCGCCCACGTCTTGATCTTGCGACCGACGGAGACAAAGCCGCCGGGCATGAAGAACGCCACCAGTACCAGGATCAGACCGAAGATGGCCCTGGCGTAGATGACATCAAGGTCATAGAACGGCACCTTGTCCACCAGACGGGGTGCGAAGTCCTGGAGGAAGACCACGACCAGACCACCCAACCAGCAGCCATGCAGCGTGCCCACACCGGCCAGCACCAGACCCATGAGGGAGAGGATGGCGTAGTTGGCATCGAACAAGGTCGGACCAACGGAATCCAGCGTGGCACCGATGATGGAGCCGCCCAAGCCGGCCACGGCCGAGCTGAGGGCGAAGGTCAGCACCTTGTGCTTGTTGAGGTTGACCCCGCTCACCGCGGCGCCGATCTGATTGTCGCGCACTGCCAGCATGGCCCGACCGGGCCGGGACCGCAGCACGTTGCGAATGATCAGGAAGCACAGCAGTGTGACGATCAACATCGAGAAGTACTTGTAGATGTTGACCTGGGTCGACTGGTCGGAGTTTTTGACCCCCAGCAGCGACTTCATCCAGCCGGTGGGCTTGAGCGTCTCATCGAACGTGCGCCCGTTGTCACCCCCGGTCCTCCGGGCGATGCCACCACCCTCGATCTTCAACAGGATGGGGAAGCAATACGCCAGCGAGAACGTGACCAGGGCCAGATACAACCCCCGGATCCGCAGCGCCGGCAGACCGACGATGCCGCCCAGCACGAAACACACGATGAACACCATGGGCAGCGTCATCCAGAAGTCCCAGTCATTCTCGTTGATGAGAATGGTGGTGGTGTACGCACCGAGGCCGGTGAACGCGATGTGTCCGAGGGAAAGCAGACCGGACCATCCGAGGGCCATGTTCAAACCCAAGATGGCCACACCCCAGCCCAGAGCCTGGGCCAGCTGTGCCACTCGGAAACTGGCCAGCGGCCAATACGGCAGCACCATCATGGGCACCACCAAGAAGGCCCAACCGACCACCTGGAAGATCCGGTGCTGGGAGGAGCCCTGCTGAAAGGTGAACAGGGCGCCACGCCTGGGGCCGGCCGACGAAGACGTTGTGGGTGCACTCATACTCGCTCGATCCTCCTCGTGCCGTACAGGCCGGCCGGCTTGAACAACAACACCACCAAGATCAACACGAAGGCCAGCACCAGCGCGAAATTGGATTTGAGCCAACCGAAACCGGCCACACCCTGGCCGTACCCGGTGAGCATGGACTGCACCACCGCCACGATGAAGGCGCCGATCACCGAGCCACCAATGCTGTCGAGGCCGCCGAGGGTGGCTGCCGCAAAGGCGAAAATGGTGAGCTTGGCCATGAACGCCGGTTCCAGGTTGGTCTGCTTGGCCACCAGACAGGCACCCAACACACCGAGCGCTGAGGCCAGGGCCCAACCAAACTGCAAGGTACGCCCGGTGCGAACGCCGACCAACCGGGCGGACTCCACGTTGGAGGACACCGCCCGGAAGGACAGACCGATCTTGGTCTTGTTCAACATGGCGTACACGCCGACCAACATCACACCCATCGCCGCCAGCGTGCCGATGGTTTCATAACGAAGGAAGGCCCCGGCGACATCGAAGCGGTCCTTGGGATCAGCGGGGAAGGGGCTGGGGAACTTGTGGAACTCGAGGCCCCACAAGCCACCGGCGAAGGCCTCCAGGATGGCGGCCAAGCCGAACGTGATGAGCACAACCGGCAAGTGGTCGGTGATGTCGAAGGGGCGTATCAACACCCGCTCGGTGACCGCCCCGAAAGCGGCCATGACGGCCATGGCCAGGAAGATGGCGATCCAGATGGGTACACCGAACTCAGTGAAACCCACCAGCAGATGTAGGCCCCGAACATGGCGATGTTGGCGCCGGCGAAGTTGATCAGCGTGGTGGCCTTGAAGATCAACACCAGGGCGATGGCGGTCACCGCATACACCGCGCCGTTGTTGAGGCTGTCGAAGATTCGCTGGAGAAAGAGCTTGAGGCCCCCGTCGATGACGGGCCCGATGAGGGCCACGGCGATGACCACGCTCACCACCCCGAGCACGATCGAGCCGGCACTCAAGCGCGCCAGTGGCGACTTGGGCTTGTTCAGTGATATTGCCGTCATGGTGCCCTCATGCCCCCAGGTATGCTTCTCGGACGGCCTCGTTCGACCGGAGCTCGTCAGACGTACCAGAAAGTACGATGTGACCGGCTTCGAGAACGTAACCGCGGCTGGCAATGTCCAACGCCAGGTTGGCGTTCTGTTCCACCACCAACATGGTGGTTCCCGTGTCCCGGTTGATCTCGCCGAAGCGCCGGAACAGGTCTTCGATGATGAGCGGCGCCAAACCCAGCGACGGCTCATCCAACAGCAACAAGCGGGGTCGGGACATCATGGCCCGGGCCACCGCCAACATCTGCTGCTCACCACCGGAGAGTGATCCGGCGATCTGCGAGCGGCGTTCCCGCAGGCGGGGAAACACGTCCATCCAACGATCAACGTCGGCCTGGATCTCCTTGTCCTTGCGAATGTAGGCCCCGACCATCAGGTTGTCCACCACCGACAGCTCGGGGAACGTGCCCCGGCCCTGGGGAACGTGCGCCACGCCCATGCGCACGATCTCTGCGGTGCCCTTGCCGGACATCTCGGTGCCGTCGATCTGCACCGAGCCGTGGGTCTCCACCATGGAACAGATGGCTCGCAAGGTGGTGGTCTTCCCGGCCCCGTTGCCCCCCAGCACCACCACCACCTCGCCTGACTGGACCTCCAGGCTGATGTCCCGCAGCACCTGGATGGCGCCATAGCCGGGCGTTGACATTGGTCAGCTTCAACATGGTGCTCATGCGGCTTGACTCCCCAGGTAGGCCTCGATCACGGCGGGGTTGTTTCGGACCTCGTCCGGCCCGCCCTGAGCGATCTTCTGACCGAAGTTCAGCACCACGATGTGTTCGGAGATGGCCATCACCATCTTCATGTGGTGTTCGACCAGCAGCACGGTGAGCCCGTGCCGGTCCCGCAAATCACGGATGGTGTCCGCCAACTCGTCCACCTCTTGGTGGGTCAGGCCAGATGCCGGCTCATCGAGCATGAGCAGACGAGGCTTGCCGATCAGCGCCCGGGCGATCTCGATGCGCTTGAGCGTGCCGAAGGGCATGCCGGCCGCGGGGTTGAAGGCGTAGCGCTGAAGGTCCAGCTCCTCCAGGGCGGCGTAGGCCCGGGAGCGCAGATCCTTCTCTTCTTTCCGGGTTCCGATGCGCAGAGCCGCGGTGAGGAAGCCCTGCTTGGTGTTGGAGTGGTCACCCACCATGACGTTCTCAAGAACGGTCATGCCCGGCCAGAGGGCCAGGTTCTGGAAGGTCCGGTAGATCCCGTGCCGACTCATCTCGTGAGCCGGCAGGGCCAACAGGTCCTGTCCGTCATAGGTGATCGACCCCTCAGTGGCGTCATAGATCCGGCTGACGACGTTGAACATAGTCGTCTTGCCGGCGCCATTAGGGCCGATCAGGCCACAGATCTGGCTTTCTTCGATGTCGAACGTGAGCCCGTCCAGGGCCACGATGCCACCGAAGCGAACCGTGATGTCACGCACTTCGAGCAGAGCCACGCGGTCTGGTTCCCCCTTCGTTTCGAGTTGTCGGCGTTCGGTAGTCGGCAACCGCCGCAAGTATGCCTGTTCGATTCATCTGTGACCAATGCCACAGACCGGCTGAGGTTGCGCCACCGTATTCGCGCTACCGACAGGCTGTCAACGCGGACGTTCCGCCGCGACCGGCGCGCTCGGCGGGGCCGGATCGGACACACTGGGCCAGTGGGATCAGCGGTGATCGTCGATGTGCTGCGGACCCCGTTCGGACGGCGCGGCGGGATGCTGGCGGCACGGCACCCCGCAGACCTGTTAGGGCAGCTGCTGGCGGCGCTGGGGGCGAGGAACGGGCTGGACCCGGCCCTGGTTGAGGACGTGATCGTCGGGTGCGTCATGCAGATCGGAGCGCAGTCGCTGAACGTGGGCCGCGCTGCCGTGTTGGCTGCGGGCTGGCCGGAGCACGTGTCAGCCACCACCATCGACCGACAGGGTGCCTCAGGCCAACAGGCGCTGCACTTCGCGGCCCAGGGTGTGGCCGCCGGCGCCTACGACGTGGCCGTGGCGGCGGGCGTGGAGCTGATGTCGATGGTGCCGATGGGCGCCTCGGTGTCCAAGGGCCTGGGGCTGCCGTTTGGACCGCGCGTCACGGAGCGGTACCGGGAGCTGGGCGGGTTAGTGCCGACAGGGCTGGGCGCGGAGCTGCTGGCCGAGCGGGCGGACATCTCCCGTGACGAGATGGACCGGTGGGCATGGCGCTCAACCCAGCGGGCGCAACAGGCGCAGGATGCAGGTTGGCTGGAGGCGGGCCGGCTTGATCTCGATGCGCCAGCGGGCCAGGACGTCAGCGGAGGGACTCGGGGTACGGCGAGGCGCGCTCAGCCCATGGGCAGCAAGCCGGCCGGCACCCGAGCCAAACGCGCTCGCCGTTCCGACGGGTGGCGGGACGAGCTGGTGGCAGCATCGTTCCCGGTGTCGACGGGGGTTGCCGCGGGACGCTCTGGGGGGCTTTCAGTGGAGGTGGCGGATCCGCTGGCGGCGTTGCCGGCCGGCTGGCGTGACGGTGGTCGGGTCACCGCCGGCAACAGCGCGCCGATTGCTGACGGTGCCGGCGCGGCGTTGATCATGAGCGAGGCGCGGGCGGCGCAACTGGGCCTGGTCCCACGGGCGCGCTTCGTGGCCTTCGCCACCGCGGGAGCCGACCCGCTGAGCGCGCTTCACGGACCGGTCCCGGCCAGCGCCGCCGTGCTGATCCGGGCCGGGCTGACCATGGCCGACATCGACGCCTTTGAGGTCCACGAGGACTTCGCGGTGACCGTGTTGGCGTGGTTGACGGCGCTGGACGCCGATCCTGAGCTGGTCAACGCCGACGGCGGGGCGTTGGCCTTCGGGGACCCGGTGGGAGCCAGTGGACTGAGACTGGCGGGATCGTTGCTGGCCCGGTTGGAACGAAACGGTGGGCGCTACGGGCTGCAGACCATGGCCGGCGGCGGCGGGGTGTCCACGGCGATGATCCTGGAGCGGCTCGACTGAGCGGCCAGGCGGACGTATCGGGCGGCGAGATCTACGATGGAGCCATACCATCGGGTGTTTCGAGGGAAGGCGCACAACGCCATGAACCGCAATCGGATCTTGCTGGTGCTGGCCGCGCTGTCCGTGCTGGCGGCGGTGATGCTGGGCGGGTACGAGCTGGTTCCCTCACTCATTGCCGCGGGAACGTCCTACGTGCTGTTGCGCGTCGGCATTGCCACCATTGGGGCCTTCGCCCGGCCGGTACCAGAGCCACCGCCCCCCGGTGAACTGCGACGGGTGCGCCTCAACTACCGCTGCTCGCTGTGTGGCACCGAGGTCCGCATGACCACCGCCAACGACGAGGTACCCGCCGCCCCCCGTCACTGCATGGAGGAGATGGAATACCTGGCCCCGGTGATGGAATGACACCGCTGCCCACCCGGTTCATCCACAGACTGTGGACAGGGGTGGGGATGAATTGCGTCGCCGTAACTTCACCGTTGAGACGCCCGCCCGTCACATCAGCGCCACTGCGTAGCAACCATGATCCCCGAGAGGATGAAACCCAACCCCAGGAAGATCACCCAGTTGCTCGCCTGGTCATCCCGCATGTAATTGACCACGATGGTCAGCAGGCCCAGACCGAGCAGGGTGAACACGGTGTAGGGGACCCATCGACCGGAGGGCTTGTACTTCACCGTTGAGGTGGGTGGCGTGTACCGGCCGGTGGCGGCTCCGGGGCCGGCGGTGCGGCCCGCGGCGGCCCGTGGCACCGCTCCCCCTTTGGGCGTCACCCGCCCGCTGGACACCGCGGCCCCCCCGGGCACCTTGCGCTTGGTCGGCTTGGCCATGGCCGGCAATCTACCGCCCGACCGGCACCGTTCGGTGACAGCGCCGGGGGACGGGCCAGACGCTCAGTTGTTGTTCCCGCCTCCGCCGCCAGGGCGGGTGGTCGTGGTGCTGGAGGAGCTGGCGGACGATGTGGTGGTGCTTGTCGTCGTGGTGGGAGCGGTTCCCACCTTGATGATCACCGTCGAGCCGGCGTCGACCTCGGTGCTGCCACCAGGGCTCTGATCGAACACCGAGTCCACCCGGTCAGCACGAGGTTCGAACTCGGGCTTGGGGATGAGCCCCGCTCCGATGAGCACCGTTTCGGCGTTCGCCTTGGACAGGCCTACCACCGAGGGGACCTTCACCTTGGCCGGACCGCTGGAGACCAAGAGTTTGACCTCGGTGTCCTTTGGTGCGTTGGGTGCGGGCTCGGTGGCGATGACCTTGCCCCGCTCCACCTCGGCGTTGGGGGTGTCCTGACAGGTGATCTTGGGCTCGCTGAAGCCCACCGCCACCAGGGCCCGCTTGGCCTCGTCACAGGTCTTGCCAAGCGCCGGGGCCAACGACACCGGCTTGGTGCCTTCGGACACCACCAGTTTGATGGGGGTGCCCTTGTCGATCTTGGCGCCGTCGGGACTGGGCGGAGGGGTCTGCTCCACGACCTCGTCGACCGCCTTGTCGCTCTCCTTTTCGTCACCGACACGTTCGTGAAGCCGCGGCTTTCGAGCGTAGCCTGAGCGACGGTTACGGTATTTCCCACCAGGTTCGGCAGCGCCGCTTGCTTTTCCAAGGCGCTGACCTTCAACGTGATCTTGGTGCCGGGTTCCACCTTGGAACGGGCCCGCGGATCCTGGGAGATGACCCGGTCGATCTGCACCTGGACATTGGGGGTGGGCACGATCTCCACCTCCAACCCCAGCGCTTCCAGGGTGGCCTGGGCAGCCCGGTAGTCCTCGTCCTCCACGTTGGGAACGTCAATGGCGGCCGTAGCGGTGGTGGGGTCCGCCGTACCGTCGCCGGCGAGCACGCTGGCCAGCGCGAACAACAAGCCCGCCAACACCGCCAGCAAGGTCACCAGCACCACCACAAAGATCCAGTTGCGGCGGGGCGGCTGGTACTCGTCCGGCCCACCGATGGCCGGCATGACCGCGGTGCCGTTCCCGCTGCGCAACTGACCGTACGGCGCGGTACGACCGGAAGAGCCAGCAGCCCGGGCGGCTCCACCCAACGCCCCAGCGGCGCCGGCGCCAAGCCCCGCGGCGCCAGCACCGGCGACCCCACCAACCCGGCCCACTCTACCAACCGGTATGGCGCTGGTGGCGGCCATGGCGGCAGGATCCATCACCGCTTCGGCCCGCACCGGGTGACCCTCACGGAAGCGGCGCAGCTCGGCCCGAACCTCCTCGGCGGAGGAGTAACGGTTGGCAGGGTCCTTGGCCAACAGCTTCAGACAGACCGCCTCGAGGTCCGCGGGCACGGTGGCGTTGAGCCGACGCAACGGCACCGGCGTCTCCTGCACGTGCTTGTAGGCGATGGCCACGGGGCTCTCACCCTGGAACGGGGGTCGACCGGCCAGCATCTCGTAGAGCACGATGCCCAACGAATACAGGTCACTGCGGGGATCCACCGCCAGCCCCTGGGCCTGCTCGGGCGAGAAGTAGGTGGCGGTACCCATGACCGAACCGGTTTGGGTGAGGTTCTCGTTGGTCGTGGCGGTCATGGCCCGGGCGATGCCGAAATCGGCCACCTTGACCTGACCCTGGGGGGAGATCAGCACGTTGCCGGGCTTGATGTCACGATGCACCACGCCGTTGCGGTGCGCGAAGTACAGGGCGCCGGCGATGTCGATGGCGATGTCCGCGGCCCGATCTGGGTGTAGCGCCCCTTCGGCTCGGATGATCTCGGCCAAGGCCTTGCCCCGCACGTACTCCATCACGATGAAGTAGGTGCCCTCATAGGAGCCCCAGTCGTAGACCCCGACGATGGCGGCGTGGTTCAGGTTGGCGGCGGATTGGGCCTCACGCCGGAACCGTTCCACGAAGGCGGGGTCCACCGCGAACTCCGGGAACAGCACCTTGATGGCCACCGGCCGGTCAAGAAGCTGGTCACGCGCCAGATACACCTCGGCCATACCGCCCCGGGCGATGCGGCTGTGCAGTTCGTAGCGCCCGTTGAGGACGACCGGTTCACGCTCGGCCATGTCGGCGCCACACTGTAGTTGTCGAAACGGCCGAAGGGGCCTCGGGTCTCATCTCAACCTCCGCCACCGGGTTTCGGCGGGCTGGCGGCGGGCGGGTTCAGGGCCACCTCGAGCACGGCCCGGGCGATGGGGGCCGCGATCTGCCCGCCGGTCTGTTCGCCGATGCCGGCGTCCGCCTCCACGATCACGGAGAAGGCCACCGAGGGCACCTCGCCGGGGCGGCCCCCGTACCCGATGACCCAGGCGTTGGTGGCTTCCCCCTCGCCCACCTCAGCGGTGCCGGTCTTGGCGCCGACCTCGATCCCGTCGATGGCCAAAGCGGTGGCGGTGCCGTTGGCGACCACCTGAGCCATGCCCTGGCGCACCACCGTCGCGGCAGCCGCGCTGACCGCCTGCTGCCAGGGCCGGGGCTGGGTACGGCGCAGCTCGCGGCCATCTCGGCCGGTGATGGCCGCCACCACGTGCGGGGTCATGGCCAGGCCGTCGTTGGCCACCGTGGCGGCCACCAACGCCATCGTCAGAGGGGTAGCGGCCACGTCGTTCTGGCCGATGGCGGCCTGAGCCAGACGGGCGGAATCCTCGAACACCCCGGGGGAGATCCGGGCGCCGTAGTCGGTGGGGAACACCGACATGGCCCCCGCCGGCAGGTCGAAGGGGATCTCCGTGTTGAACCCGAACGGGCCGACGCCGGCCACCATCTTGCGGGGGCCGATCAACTCCGCGCCCAGCTTGGCGAAGGCGCTGTTGCAGGAGAACGTGATGATCTCCATGAGGTTCCCGCCGCAGACCGAACCACCGAAGTTGCTGATGACGTTGGTCGAAGCCGGTGGGGTGTACCCGGCCGCGGCCTCGAAGCGGGGCTGGTTGACGTCGATCACCCCTTGATCGACACCGATGGACGCAGTCACCACCTTGAACGTGGAGCCGGGGGCATAACGCTCCCGGTAGGAACGGGCCAGCATCGGCGCCGCGGGATCGCTGTTCAGCCCGGTCCAGGCGGCCCGCACTGCTTTGATGTCCTCGCCCGACAACAGGTTGGGGTCATAGGAGGGATAGCTCCACAAGGCCAGCACGGCACCGGTCCGGGGGTCCAACACCACCACCGAGCCCTTTCGGGGGCCCAGGGCGTCACGGGCGGCGACCTGCACGTCCTTGCGCAGGGTGAGGGTCACGTCAGCGCTGCGGTCACGATCCACGAACAGGTCACTGACCCGCTCATAGCGCTGCTCGGGAGCCTGGCCGGACAGCTCCTCGTTGAAGGCCCGCTCGATGCCCTCCGCTTGATATTCGAACGAATAGAACCCGGTGACATGAGCGAAGAGCTCACCCTGGGGAAACTCCCGGCGCCTTTCGAAATCCCCGTCGGGGGTTTCCACGGAACGGGCCAACACCTCACCGTCGGCGCTGGCCACGATGCCTCGCCGCCGCTCGTAGCTGCGATCGATGGCCCGCACGTTCTGGGGGTTGTCGGCCAACCGCTCCGCCTGCAGGATCTGCACCCGGTTGAGCTGGGCGAACAACAGCACGAAGCAGGCCAACAAGCCCAACCCGACGGTGGAGATCCGGCTGTTCACGTGATCCCGACAGCGCCCGGGGCCCGGCCGACCTCGTCTGACATCCGCACCAGCAGCGCCAACAGCACGTAATTAGCTAGCAGCGACGAGCCACCGAAGGACATGAACGGCAAGGTCACCCCGGTCAGCGGCAGCACCCGGATCACCCCGCCGATGATCACGAACGCCTGGAAACCCAACAACGTGGTGAGGCCGGTGGCGAACAACTTCTCGAACGTGCCCTCGGCCTGCAGCGCGATGCGCAGGCCGGACCCGACCAATAACAGGTAGGCCAGCAGGATGGCAGTGGCCCCTAACAGGCCCAGCTCCTCACCCACCACCGCGAAGATAAAGTCCGTCTCGCGGGCCGGGATGCGACTGGAATCGCCCAGACCCAGCCCAGTTCCCGTCAGTCGACCATCCGCCATGGCAAACGCCGCTTCCACCAACTGGTAACCCTCGTCATCCGCCACCGGCCAGGGGTTGCGCCACACCTGCACCCGATCCTGCACGTGGCCGAACAGCTGGTACGCGCCGAAGGCCCCGGCGGCGAACAGGACCAGGCCCAGCAGCAGGTAGCTGGCCCGCCCGGTGGCCACCCACACGAGCACCACGAACAGCGTGAAGAACAGCAGCGAGGAGCCGAGATCCTTCTGGTTCACCATCACCAGCAGGCTCACCCCCCAGGCCACCAACAGGGGGGCGCTGTGACGGGGATCGGGCAGGTGCAGGGGCCCCAACCGGTGGCTGGACAGCGCCAGGAGCTCCCGCCGATCCACCAGGAACCCGGCCAGGAACGCCGCCAGGGCCAGCTTCGCAGCCTCACCGGGCTGGAAGCTCATGGGACCCACCGAGATCCAGATGCGGGCACCGTTGATCTCCCGGCCGATGAACGGTACGGACGGCAGCAGCAACAACGCGATGCCCAGCGCGGCGAAGCTGTAGCGGTACCGCTCGAGGTTGCGGGCCCGGCGGATGAGGATCAGGGTCGTCACGAAGCCGGCCATGCCCACCGCGCTCCAGGTGGCCTGGGCGGCGGCCAGGTCTTCGTTCATGCGGGCGATGAACACGTAGCCCAGGCCGTTGAGCAGCCCGGCCAACGGCAACAGCAACCCGTCGGCCTGGGGGGCCAGGCGTCGAACCGCCACGTGGCCCACCACGAACAACGCCAACAACATGCCCAGGAACGGGCCGATGTTGGCCGGCAGGGTGGCCGAGCGACCCACGGACGCCAGCGCGTACCCACCCACGATGATCAACGCCGCCAGCAACAGCAGGCCGGCTTCGGTGCTGCGCCGGGTTACCCCCACGTCACCCCGTCGACGTGGTATCGGCCGTCACCGCAACCGACGCGGGCTCGGTGGCCGATGGCGCGGTGGCCGGCACGGGCTCGATGGTGGGAAACGGGGCCGGGGCGCGGTGGCAACGGGGTTGGGCACCGCGCTCGGCACCGCGGGCGTGGTCGTGGTGGTCTTGGTGGTCGTGGTCGTGGTCGTGGTCGTGGTCGGGCGGCGCAGGATGGTCGTGGACGTGGTGAGGGTGGCGGTCTGGCGGCGGACCAGGTCCAGCGCCTCAGCCACGCTGGCAGCGGGCGGGTGCTCCTGGACTACCTGCAGCTGGGCGTCGGTCAGCTCGGACAGCGCGATGTCCGTCTGCTGCACAACCTCGGGGCGGAACCACAGCACCCCGTCAGGCCGGCCCCGGTACACCACCACAGAACCATCGGCAGCGCCCACGAAGAAATTCCGGTCCGCCCATACGCCGATGGCCACCCAAGCCACGGCCACCAAACCCGCCAGCACCACCAGGAACAGGCCGACCCGAGGCGTCAACCGGCGCCGCCAACCGGCGCGACGATTCCTCCCGCGCCCGGGACCGTCTTCGGCCCGACCCGACCCCACCACGCCAGGGGCGGACAACGCCAGCGCCGCGGTGCTTTCGCCGCCAGCGCCAGCGGCAGTGCCACCACCTTGACCACCTTGACTGGTGCGACCGGCGCGACCGGCGTGGTCCCCCGCTGCGGCTGACGGTCCGAGCGCGGTGGCGAGGGTCGTGGCGGCGGTGGCACCGGGATCGGGCGGAACGGAGGCCGGGCCGTTGTCATCGAGCACGTCGACGACCACCGCCGTGACGTTGTCCCTGCCACCGGCGGCGTTGGCCAGCGCCACCAGCTCCCGGCAAGCCTCCGCCGGATCAGCCAGCTGGCGCAGGGTGGCGGCGATGCGTTCGTGGTGCACCTCATTGAACAGGCCGTCGCTGCAGAGCAGATACCGATCTCCCACCGTGGCCGGCCACTCCCACCAATCCACCTCGACGTCGGGTTCGACCCCGATGACCCGGGTGAGGATGTTGCGGTTGGGGTGCACCGCGGCTTCATCGGCGGTCAACTGGCCGTCCCGGACCAGGCCCTGAACCAGGGAATGATCCTCGGTGAGCTGAGCCAGCTCGCCCTCGTGCAGCACGTACACCCGGCTGTCGCCCACATTGGCCACCGCCACCTGTTGCTGACCGGGCGCGCCGGTGAGGGCCAGCACGCACAGGGTGGTGCCCATGCCGTGCAACTCAGGGGTGGTGGAAGCCTCCGCGTACACCGCTTCGTTGGCCGCCAGCACAGCGTCCACCACGGTGTCCACGGAATCCACCGGGCCGGCACCCACCCGCACCGAGGCCAACTCGTGCTCGAGTGCTTGCAGGGCCATGGCCGAGGCCACCTCGCCACCGCGGTGGCCGCCCATCCCGTCCGCTACCGCGTACAGCCCGGCAGCGGCGCGGGCCAGCGCGGCGTCCTGGTTGGCGGAGCGGACCCGTCCCACATCGGTGTGAGAGCCCCCGACCAGACGGGTCACACGACCAGCTCCATCACGGTGGAACCCACTTGAACCTGGTCTCCTCGTTCCAACAAGCGCGGTCCCGCCACCTTATGCCGCTCCTGCTGGCGGTCCCGGTCACGCAGCAGGTAGGTGCCGTTGGTGGAGCCGAGATCCTCCACATAGGCACCCTCGGGCGTGAGGAATACCCTGGCGTGCAGCTGCGAGACGTAGGTGTCCTCCAGCAGCACCTGACAACCGCTGGCCCGCCCGATGGTGAGCTCCCCGGTCAGGGGGTAACGGCGTCCGGCGGCTTCCTGAGGTGCGACGGTCACCAATTCCGGACCCGAACCCGCCATTGGCCCGGCGCGCGCTTCGGGCGGCACGTCCGACGACGTCGGCAACAGCGCCTGCCCGCGGGACCGGGTCGATGCCGTTGCCAGCGGGATCCGCGGTGGGTGGAGATCGGCGGCACCGCCCGCAGCATGACCGGTGGAGCTGACCGTCACGGTGGGCCCGGCGGGGGCGGTGAACTGGGCCGGGTCCGCTGCGGCGGCGCTGTCACCGTTGTGGGCGCTCCCTCGGCCACGGCGTAGACGGGGCCCGCCGACCTCCACCCACACCGCCCGGGCGACGCGGAGAAAGAACAAGTACAGCAGCGCCAGCAGGCACAGCTTGAGGAGGTTCAGCAGCTGTTCGGGCAAGAGCGGGACCTCGCCTGGGGCCGATCAGGACGCCGAGAATCGCACGGCCACGGCACCGAAAGTCAGCTCGTCGCCGTCCTGCAGCGGGCGCTCGTACACTCGCACACCGTTCACCCGGGTGCCGTTGGTGGAGCCGAGGTCCACCACCACGAAGCCTTCGCCCTTGGCCCGGATCTCGGCGTGGTATCGGCTGACGCTGGCATCCACCAACTGCACCGCGCAGTCCGGCAGCCGGCCGACCTTGGTCACCGCGTCGGCCAACACCAGCCGCTGGTGCCCCGGTAGGAGCAATGAGCCGGCCCCGGCCCCGGAGCCGGCGTCGAGGAACTTTCCTTTGACGGCAAACGTCCCGGCCCGACGATTCTCATCGGTGACCAGGGTGACCTGCACCGGTCCCATGAACCCGGCGCCCTCCTGACGGGCATGGTCCCGAGCCAGGTCACACAGCTCACGCACCAGGGACACCGACACGTCAGCGAAACCGGCGGCGTCATCAGGACCAAGGTGCATCTCGAAGTGGTTGGGCATCACCGTGCGACCGCTGACGCCCACGCTGCGTTGGTCGTCCATCTCCCGCATGAGCTTGCGGCCCAGTTCAACGGGACGGAGCCCGGAACGGAAGGCGCGGGCGAAAACGCCCTCAACCAAGTTTTCCAGGCGGCGTTCGATGGAGCGCAGCACAGGGCCAGGCTAGTGCCCGCCTCCCCCCCGATCTCTTTCGCTTGGCATCGGCGCGGCTGCTACCGTTGCCCCGTCACGCGCGAGTGGCGGAATAGGCAGACGCGCAGGATTCAGGTTCCTGTGTCCGAAAGGACGTGGGGGTTCAACTCCCCCCTCGCGCACTACGAAGGCGTACGTCACGGGAGTGGCAGCGTGCCCAATGAGGGCCGCACGTCTGAGTGAGGTCAGGCACCGGTGCCAGCCCTGTGGGAGTCTGTTGCCGTGGTCTTGCGGCCGACGGGGACGGTAACTTTTCTCTTTACGGACATCGAGGGTTCCACCAAGCGGTGGGAGCAGGCTCCCGAAGAGATGGAGGCGGCAGTTCGTCGCCACGACGAGCTCGTTCGCTCCGTGATCACGGCACATGGCGGGGTCGTGTTCGCGAGTGGGGGTGACGGCTTTGCGACCGTGTTCGCTCGGGCGGGGGACGCGTTGGAAGCCGCTACGGAGGCCCAGCGTGCCCTCGGCGTCCAGAGCTGGCCAGCTGTCGCCGCCATCCGCGTCCGGATGGGGCTTCACACGGGTGAGGCCGAGGAACGTGCTGGGGACTACTTCGGTGTGGCCGTCAATCGGGCTGCCCGGTTGATGGCTGTCGGTCACGGCGGACAGGTCTTGGTCTCGGGGGCGACGGTGAGGGTTGCTGGCCGGCTCCCGCCAGGGACGAAGCTGGTCGAGCTGGGGTCCTACCGTCTGAAGGATCTCGCCGAGCCGGTGGAGATCCTGCAGCTGACCGGGGCCGGTCTGGGCGATGACTTCCCAGCACTGCGGATCGTCGATGCCGTCGTCGGGAACCTTCCGTCAGCGTTGACCTCGTTGGTCGGCCGGCAGACGGAGCTGCGGTCGATCGAGGCGGCGCTCGAGCGAAACCGGCTGGTGACCTTGCTTGGCCCGGGCGGCGTTGGCAAGACCCGGCTGGCGGTGCACGTGGGCGGCGAGGTGGTGGGCCGGTACCCCGACGGTGTGTGGTTCGTGGACCTGCGCGCGGTCGGCCGCGGAGGGGTGGGCTCAGCCGTCGCGTCGGCGCTGAGCATCCGAGTGAGCCCCGACCGGGCCGGCCACGTTGCGCCGCTGGTGGAGGCGCTGCGCGGTCAGCGCCTGTTGTTGCTGTTGGACAATTGCGAGCACGTGCTGGCGGAGGCGGCCCACCACGCCTCCGCGCTGCTGGCGGGGTGCGAGACCGTCGATCTCCTGGCGACGAGTCGGGAGCCACTGGGTACGCCCAGCGAGCAGGTCCTCCCGATTCCGGTGCTCGTGGAGGACGCTGCGGGACTGTTCATCGAGCGGGCCCGGCTCGCGATACCCGACTTCAATCCAACTGCAGAAGAGATGGAGACGATTCAGACGATATGTCGGCGGTTGGACGGGCTGCCGTTGGGCATCGAGCTGGCGGCGCGGCGGGTACGCAGCCAATCAGTGGGCGAGCTGCTCACGGGACTCGAAGATCGGTTCCGCATCCTGCGTGCCAGCCGAGGGGGCGACGGCGACCACCACAGCAGCATGGTCGCGACGCTGGACTGGTCCTACGACCTGCTCGATGGTGACGAGCAGTTGGTGTTCGACCGTTGCTCGGTGTTCGCGGGGACCTTCACTCGCAGCGCGGCGGGCGCTGTGTGCAGCGATGGGGACCTCGACTCGGCCGTCGTAGGAGAGATAGTCGACACGCTCGTCGACAAATCCCTGATCGTGGTCAGAGGACACAGGACCACGGCCACCCGGTTCGATCTGCTTGACACCATGCCGCGCGTACGGGCGGGATCGGCTGGCGCAACGCGGCATCGATCACGCGGTACGCGACCGCCATGCCCACTGGTACGCGGAACACGCCTTCGACACCGGGGTGCCGCTCTGCGGAGCGGGCGAAGAGGTTCGCATGGCCGACCTCGTCGAGACCATGGACAACTACCGGGCCGCGTTCCACCACCTTCGCGCCACCGATCGCGACCAAGCCGAGAAACTGTGCGGTGGTCTCGTGTACTGCACCTGGCCTCTGGTCTATGAGCCGATCCAATGGGCGGTCTCATTGTGGGACGACGAACCGGGGCGACCGCAGGCAACTGATTCTCACCTGTGGTTCTGCGCCACCGTGGCGTGGGGAGCGTTGACCTTCCGCCGCCCGGAGGTCCTCGAAGCGGTACGTCGACATGTGGGCGCAACCGGCGCCGACCCGACGCATCCGGCCTCGCTCGAAGTGCAACACGCCAGCTGGGGTGCGCGTACGTACAGACCGCGGCCGGCGTCGCTCGAGGCTCTACACGCCGAAGCTCGGCAACAGGTCGCCTGGGCCGAAGCGTCAGGCCACCCGTATGCCCACGCGTTCACCGCGGTTCAGACTGCGTGGGCTCACGATGATCCCGTTGCACAGCTCGACCGAGCGGTCGAGATCGCCGAACGCAACCACTGTCTCGCCCTCTTGTCGTTTGTTCTCGTCATTCGATCGTCCTACATCGAGGCCTCGGAACCCGACCGGGCCCGTCGTGATCTCGAGCGAGGAACAGAAATCGCCCACGCCGCCGGTTACCGGTTCATCGGAAACCTGGCTCGCGACTTCACGATCAATTCGCGAACGTCCTCGCTCACCCGCACGGAGAAGCTGGACGCCGCCGACGCCCTGTTGATCACCTGGCACCGCGCGGCGGATGACACTCGTGTGTTCAACACGCTGGCCACCATCGTCACCCTGCTCGATCCGGTCCACTCGTCCGAGGACATCAGCTGGTTGAGCCACGCCATCGAACACCGCCAAGCGACCCACCGCGTCCAAAGCGTGCAACGGCGGGTGACCGAGACGGCCGAGGCGGCCCAAGAACACGTCACGCCGGACCGGCTCACCCGGCTCTACCACGACGCCGAGACGGCCAGCAACGTCGAGCTCTTCGAACAAGCCCGCCACGCCCTCCTTCGAGCCCGAACGGCCGTCGGGACCACGCCGTGCTGAGGGGCCCATCGGCGTTGCGTTTGGGTCGATGCCGGCCGCCCAGGACGGATCTCAAACAGGAGCGGGACGCGGACGGACCGGTGGTTTGACGCGCCCCTCCTACGAGCTCAGCAAGCCGTTTCGGCCGGCGAAGGCCGTGGCCTCGGCACGGTTGGCCGACGCGGTCTTCTGCAAGATCGACCGCACATGGTTGGCGGCGGTGTTCTGGCTGATGAAGAGTCGCTCGCCGATCTCCCGGTTCGAGTGACCCCCTGCGACCAGACGTAACACCTCGATCTCCCGCGCCGAAAGACCATTGGGCAACGGCGCGCTGGTGGGCTCCACGACAGGGCCCGGGGACGCGGTCGATGCGGTCGAGGTCACGAAGCGGTCGCACTGCTCCACCAGAGCGTTCATGCCAGGCGTTCGGCGGTGCGGCGCGATGCGGCCAACAGATCGGGCCGGTCCCCCATCGCCACCGCCCAGTCGTGCTGCACCTGGGCCTGCCAGACCGGCGAATTGGCCCGTTCGGCCAAGGCCAACGCCGCCGCGAAGTGGGCTTGGGCGGCGCTGCGGTCCCCCAGCCGAGCGGCCAGGCTGCCCATCATGCGCTCGGCGGGGCCGGCTGATCGCGCTGCAACGTGGCGGCCAGACGCAGCACCGGGGCCACCTCCGCAAGACGGCCCTGAGCCCGGCGGATCACGAACATCTGCACGCCGTACACGCCGGCGTCGAAGGCGACGTTGGTGCAGGAACCGAGGGTGTGGGCCCGCCCGGCCACCGCTTCGGCGACATCGAGACGACCCTCGGCAACGGCGAACATGAACTCGAAGGACATGGCCATGTATTGGAAAAGGACCAAACGTCGCTGATGGGCCGTTCGGTGGAACAACTCGAAAGCGACCCGAGCTTCCTTCATCTGGCCCAACATGAGATGTCCCCGAGCCCAGTTGCACGAGGCATAGGCGACGGACCAGGAATCTCCCTGCTCACCGGCCAGGACCGTGAGCTCGTGGGCGTGCCGCACCAGCTCAGCCGGATCCTCCAGATAGACCGCCACGCACTGCAGCGCTATGACCAAAACCTCGGCATCGTTCTGGGCCCGGGCCTCCACCAGCGCGGCGTCACCGAGCCGGCGCGCCTCCGCCAGCTGCCCCGACAAGGCCAGGGCCCGTGCCATCTAGCTCTGTAGGCGGATGTGCAGTGGCGAGTGCCCGGGACCAAGCAGCGCCCGAGCCTCCGACACCATCGCCAGGGAGGACTCGCCGAGACCGCCATAGGCGTGGAGCAGACCGTCATAGAGCACCGCAGCCCGGGCCTCCTGCGCCGCGGACCCCATGTCACGGGCGACTCGAGACGCTTCAAGGAGGTTGGCGGCAGCCTGACGAGCTGCGCTGTGGCCCAGGGAGTCACCGACGCCGGCCTGACCGTGGTGGGCTCGGGCCTCGCCCAGCTGCAACAGCACCTCCACCCGCTCAGCCGGCCCTGGCTCGAGCTGCAAGGCAACGTCGAGGTGGCCGATGGCCTCGTCGTACGCGCCCGATCGCAAGGCCTGGACCGCGGCCCGCTGCAGGTAGTACAGCGCCTTGGGCATTGCCCCCAAGGCCGCGGCCTTCGTGAAATGGTGGGAGAGTCGTGCCAGGACCGGCCGCTGGTCGGCTTGATACACCGCCTCATAGGCCTCGGCGATGCGAAGGTGGAGGTGGGCCCGCACGCTCGCGGTCACCGATTGCTCCACCGTGTCACGCACGATGGCGTGCGCGAATTGAAAGATGGGCAACACCCCACCGACCTCGACCAACAGCTTCGCCTGGAGCAACTCATCCAACCCGGCACCAAGGTCAGCCGCCGGAAGCTCCACCGCGGCGTGCAACACCCGCAGTTCGACCCGCTGACCGGCGGTGGCGGCGACTTGCAAAACCTGCCTGGCGGGGGCGGCCAACCGTGCCACCCGACCGGCAACGACCTCGCGCACGCTGTCGGGCACGCCGGGGCCGCTGACGGGGCGCGTTACCCAGCCGTCACCAAGCCGCTCGACCGCCCCGGTGGCGCACAGGTGTTGCCACAACTCGCCAACGTAAAAGGCGTTGCCGCCGCTGTGTTCGGCCAGCAAGGCGGCAACGGATCGCGGGTCACTGTCCAAGGGGTGACCCACGCCGGCGGCCACGAAGTGTTCGACCGCGGCACCATCAAGGCCCTCGAGACGCAGGCGGCGGGTGCTGGCGGTCGTCGGAGATCGGCAAGACAGCCTGCCAACGGTTCGGTGATTTCATCGCCGGTGTCCCGGAACGTGCCGACCATGAGCAGCGCCGAGAAAACCGTGGAGCGGGCCAGATGACGCAGCAGGGCCAGGGTTTGGGCGCTGGCCCAATGGAGATCGTCGATGACCACGATGGTGGGACCACGCTCAGCGACGGCGGCCATGACCCTTTCGGTGGCGTTGAACAGCCGATAGCGCTCTGTCTCGGGATCGGTGCTGCGCTGGCGGGTGGAGCTGGGCAGCAGCCGGTCCAGTTGGGGAACGAGCACGGACACCTCGGCCAGCTCCTCCGCCAGCGTCTCCCGCAGCTGCTCAGGCAGGGCCCGCACGATTTGGTCCAGCACCTCCACCCAGGGCTGGTAGGGCATGGCCAACCCGGTGTCGCACTGCCCGAGCAACACCTGGGCGCCATCAGCGTGGATGTCGCGGGCGAACTCGAAGGCCAGCCGGGTCTTACCGGCACCGGCCTCACCGCCGATGAGCACGGTTCGGGACTCGCCCCGGCGCACCGCGCTCCAGGCCTCGGCCAGTTGCGCACGCTCCTCGGCCCGGCCGACGAAGTCGAAGGGGTCTGCGGTGGCAACGGCGGCGGGGCAGGTCACATCCAGCGATGAGGTCCCGAGCCGTCCGGTGTGGGTGGGCAACCATGGCACCGGCGAAGGCGTCGATCGGCTCCGGCAACCCCTTGAGCTCCAGCAGCCCGACCGGCTCGAAGGCGGCCGAGGAACGGTCACCGGCCAAGAACCGCACGGCGTTGGTGACAAGGATCTGACCGGACCGTGCTGCGCCTTCCAGCCGCGCCGCGGTCACTACCGGAAGCCCGAAGCAGTCCCCGTCCTCCCAGGTGACGTCTCCGGCGGCGATGCCCACCCGCAAGGCCGCCGGTTCGCGTTGCTGGCCTCCGGTCTGCTGCAACGCCATGGCCGCCCGCACCGCGTCGGTGGCGGAGTCGAACGCAGCCATGATCCCATCGCCGGCCGTCTTCACCACCCGACCGCTGTGCGCACGGACGATGTCACCGAGCAGGTCCAGATGGCGGCGGAAGAACCTATCGGCGGCGTCTTCCCCCAACCGGGCCCGCACAGGGGTGGGCGGACCATGTCCACGAACAGGATGGAGGATGTCGCCGTGCTCAACGGTGCCACCCCCTCACGTGCCCCTCCGTGTCGAATAGTCAGATCTCGCTATTGGCGTTGTAGCACCGGCCGACCGAACCGTCCAACGCGATTCGGTCAGGACTGGTCATGACCGGCGCCGTCGGGCGGACATACCGTGCCGTTCACCGCACGAACCACAGGAAAGGTCCACCCGCCATGGCAACCACCAAGATCGACGCCGCCAAGCTGCTCACCGAGGACATGCTGGCCCGTTTTGATGCCCGCGCCGCCGGCTACGACGTCACCAACACATTCTTTCAGGAAGATTGGGACGAGCTGCGCCAATCGGGGTACCTGTTGGCGGCGGTGCCGGAATCCTTCGGTGGCGCCGGGCTGGGACTGGATCAGGTGGCACGCCTGCAGTCCCGGCTGGCATACCACGCGGCACCCACCGCCATTGCTGTGAACATGCACGTCTATTGGACCGGGGTGGCCGCGGATCTGCTGCGCAACGGCGATGAGTCCTGCCGCTGGATCCTGGAGAAAGCAGCCGACGGCGAGGTGTTCGCAGCCATCCACGGGGAAGCCGGGAACGACATCCCGCTATTGCTTTCAACCTCCACGGCGGAACGGGTCGATGGTGGTTGGAAGATCAACGGTCACAAGATCTTCGGTTCCTTGAGCCCGGTTTGGACCTACGGCGGCTTTCACGCCATGGACAGCAGCGACCCCGCCGGTCCCCGCATCGTGCACGGGTTCGTGCCCCGAACCAGCCCCGGCGTGCAGATCGTGGAGACGTGGGACACCCTCGGCATGCGGGCCACCCAGAGCCATGACACCATGCTCACCGAGGTGTTCGTTCCCGACGAGCTGTGCCCGCTGGTGTGTCCCGCGGGGTTCGCCGGGGCCGGGCCGTTCCAACTGGGCGTCTTCGCCTGGGCGCTGCTGGGCTTTGCCACGGTCTACCACGGGGCGGCGCGGCGGGCATTCGACCTCACCGTGGCTGCCATGCCGTCTCGCACCTCCATCGCCTTGACCCGCAGCATGGCCCATCACCCCGAGGTGCAACACCACGTGGCCGCCATGCGCATGACGCTGGACGCCTCCGAAGCCCTGCTGGAACGCACCTGCTCCGATTGGGCCAGCGGTGTGGCCCATCCCGACTGGCCCGTCCGCTTGGTTGGCACCCGTTCCACCGTCGTGCGAAACGCGTTCGATGTGGTGGATCGGGCCATGGACCTCTCCGGGGGCGCCGGGGCGTTCCGCACGAACCGCCTGGAGCAGATCTTCCGGGACGTGCGTATGGGCCGGTTCCACCCCGGCAACACGTTGCTGGCCCACGAGCTGATCGGCAAGCTCTGCTTGGGCATCGATCCCGATGACCCCCAGCGGTGGGGCTGAGCTCGACCGGTGCCGATCAGGTGCGCTGCCGATGAGGTGCGGTGCCGATCAGATGATGTGATGCTCTCGGACCAAGACGAACGGCAAGTCGGCCTGCAGAAAGTTCGGTTCGTCGGCCCGGACGGTGGCCAGCTCCGGGGAGGTGGCGTTGGCCCGCATCTGATCGGTGGAGACGAACCAGGTCATGGGCAGGCCCATCACGTCATACTCGGTGCCTGCGGGCCGGGCGTGGTTCTGCACATAGCGGGCCAGGCCCGGCAACCCGGCACCGAGGGCGGCGTGGGTGGTGCGCCAGTACTGCTGGGCGGCGGCGAGGTCCAGATCCTCACGGCGGCGGATCCAGGTGATGAGCTTGGCCCCGCCGCCGGGCGGGATGGCGCCGTTGGTCACCACCACCTCCTCGGCCACGATCGTCCGACGATGGTCGGGATCCATGAACATGAGCTCATCGGCCAGCAGGTTGGCCAGCTCCGGTGTGCCGCGATGGGCCTTCAGTGCGTCCCGATCATCCCACCAGGTCTCTGCCACACCATCGGCAAAGGGTTGGCGGCCGCGGGTGTACTGAGTTTCCAGCACGTGGTTCTGCACGTACTTGCGCAAGCCGGGCAGTTGCAGGACAACCTTGGGATGCTCGATGCGCCAATACCGCTGGAACTCCTCCACCGACATGGAGGGCTTGCGCCGAAACCAACTCAAGGCCTTGATCATGGGCCCAGAGGCTATCCCAGCAGCGTCCCACCGGGAACCGCGGCACGGGCTGGCTACCCTGATCCAGCAGTGAACCGTCCCGTTGTGCCCCAACGCCGTCCGGAACCGGAAGCGCCGGGCCCCGGCCAGGAATCGGTGTGGAGCTATCCCCGACCACCACGGGTTGAGGTCAGCACCGATGTGATCGAAATCCGGGTGGGTGACGTGGTGGTGGCCCGCAGCGAGCCGGGTCGGGCATTGCGGGTCCTGGAGACCGCCAGCCCCCCCACGTACTACCTTCCCGCCGCCGACATCGCACCGAACGCCTTGATTCCCAGCTTCGGACAAAGCATCTGCCAGTACAAGGGCCAAGCACGATACTACGCGGTACGGGCCGGGGACCAAGAGGTCGAGCAGGCCGCATGGAGCTATCCCGAACCCTACGAAGGATACGAACAGTTGGCGGACCACGTGGCGTTCTTCCCCGGGCGGGTGGGGTGCCTGGTGAACGGCGAGCGCGCCCGGGCCCAGGAGGGGGGGTTCTACGGTGGCTGGATCACGAACCGCATCGTGGGCCCCGTCAAAGGCGCACCGGGTACCGGGCACTGGTAGCGACCGGCCGCTACTTCACCCGTTGCTACTTCACCCGTTGCTACTTCACCGAGCTAGTTCACCGAGCTAGTTCACCGATGGATCGTCGGGGGCGTTGGTCCACATGGTCCAGCGGCCACCCTGGCGGGCCAGGACCTCACCCCACAACCGCGCCGGGGCCTCGCTGAACCAATCCGTCACCATTGACGGCAGCACCCACCAGGCGCCACCGCGAAGCTCGTCCCGCAACTGGCGCGGTCCCCACCCCGCGTAGCCGTGGTAGAAGCGAACCCGGCCCAGTGACGGCAGCAGCAGGGCCGGATCCCGGTCCAAGTCGAGCACCGCCACACCATCGAACAACGGCGTGAGACCCTCGATGTCGGGCCCAGAGGACGGGGTGGGCCATGCGGCCCGGTCACCACTGACGGGTCCCCGGTTGCCCAGGGCGCCGGGCGCAGCAGGATCGGCGGGATCAGCACGTTCCGGGGGGCCCTCACCGCGACGGGGCAACTCGGCCAACGCCAGCGCCGAGCCCGCCGAAACCGGACCACCACGGAATAACACCGGGGGCGCACCCGCGGCGTCGGCCCAGGCCGGGATGATGTCGTTCACCAGCCGCTCGCCGGGGCGGTTCAACACCACGCCCAGGGTGCCCACCTCGTCGTCGTGCTCCAACAGCCCGATGACGGTTCGGAAGAAGATGGGCTCATCGATCACCGGGGTGGCCACGAGCAACCGGCCCGGGCAGGGCACCAGGCCCAGCACGGGATCGTTCACCGGGCACCACCTGCTGCCATCAGCTGTTCCGCTGGAGATCCGGTTCCAGGAAGATCAGCTTGACCGAGGAGACCTGCTGGCGGACCCGTGCCTCCGCAGCGTCGATGGCCCGGGCCAACTCAGCCACCGTCAGGGTCCCGGCAACGGCCACCTTGGCCGCCACCAACAGCTCGTCCGGTCCCAGGTACAGGGTTCGGAGGTGGATGATGTTCTCGATGCTGGCGTCCCCGGCCAAAGCCTGACGAATCAGCGCATCGTCCTCGACCAGAGCCGCCTCGCCGATCAGCATGGCCTTCATCTCGATGGCCAACACCACCGCGATCACCGCCAGCAGGATCCCGATGATCAAGGTTCCGATCCCATCCCACACCGGCTCATCGGTTGTGGTGGCCAACACCACCCCTGCCAGCGCCAGCACCAGGCCGATCAGCGCCCCGAAGTCCTCCAGCAGCACCGTGGGCAGTTCCGGGGAACGGGATTCACGGATGAAGCGGTACCACGATCGACCGTGTCGCAGGGGTTCGGACTCCACGATGGCAGTGCGGAACGAATAGGTCTCCAGGCAAATGGCCACGGACAGGATGCCGATGGCCACCGCCGGGCTGTCCAGGTGGTGGGGGTGGCGGATCTTCTCGATGCCCTCATAGATAGCGAACACCGCGCCGCCGATGAACAGCACCAGCGCCACCACGAAGGCCCAGAAGTACCGCTCCCGACCGTAGCCGAACTGGTGCAACTCGTCGGCCTCACGCCGGGCCCGTTTGCCGCCCAACAGCAGCAGGCCCTGGTTGCCGGTGTCGGCCAGGGAGTGGACCGATTCCGCCAGCATGGAGCTGGAACGGGTGATGAGGAACCCGATGAACTTGGCGATGGCAATGCCCAGGTTGGCGAAAAACGCGGCCAGGATGGCCTTGGTACCGTGACCGCCTCCGGACATGTGTGCTGCTGCTTTCGACTCGCTCAGGCCTGGGTGGTGGCGGCGGCTGGGACATGGGGGGCGGCGCTGCGACGGCCGGCCGAACCCTGGCTGATAAGGGGCCAGATGCCGTCAGCACCGACCCCGGCGACCAGGTTGCCGACCTCTCGGCGCCACTGGGCCGCGGTGCCGAACTCCTCACGCCAGGAAAACACCCGGCGGGTGAGCTGGTGCAGCTGGTACTCCTGGGTCATGCCGATGGCGCCGTGCACCTGGTGAGCCCGGGCCACGGCGTCGCTCCCGCTGTCCCCCGCCAACGCCTTCAGCGAGGCCACCTCGAACGTGGCGTCACCGGCGTTCTGTGCGGCCATCGAGACGGCGACTACCGCGCCGTCCAGCGCCATGCCGACCAGCCTGGCTTCGGACACCAGGCGGACCAGATGTTGGGCTACGGCCTGGAAGCGGGCGATCTTCTGACCGAACTGGGTGCGCTGGTTGGCGTAGTCCACCGTCAACTCGGCGATGCGGTCCAGCGCCCCGGTGATCTGTGCTGCCCGGCCCAGCGCTCCCCGCTGTCTGAGGGTGATGGTGTTGACGCCGTCGGGCGCAGTGGCCCGGTGGGTGAGGGTCACGTCGCGGAACGTCACGGTCTCCCGGGGTTCGCCGGCCAGGTTGCGAACGTGCTCGATGGTGACCCCCGCCGCCCGGGGGTCAACGGCGATGATCTCGCTGCCAACATCGGTGCTCATCAGCGCCAGGATCAGATCGGCGCGGGAAGCCCAGGGCACGCGCAGGGCCACACCGTGCAACCGGTCCCCCACCAATGACAGCTTGTCGTTCGGGTGGCCCGGCACCACCGTGAGCGGTCCCTCCGGCAGGCTCAGCCCGGCGTGACCAGCCAACCAACCGCCCAGCAGCGCTGTTTCGACCACCGGCAAGGGCACCGCGTACTGCCCGGTCAAGCGGGCCACACCCACCGCGTCCACCAGGTCTCCGCCGGAGCCACCGTGGTGTTCGGGGATACCGACCCAGGGAGCGCCAGTACCGGCCAGCGGTGCCCAGATGGTGGGGGCCCAACCGTCGGCCTCCGCAGCCTGCACCGATTCGTGGGTGACGGTGTCGGAGAAGAGCCGGTGGAGCGTTTCCAGCAGCAGCGGGTCCGCAGCCGGCACCCCGTAACTACCTGGATCGGCCGTGGTGTTCGGTGTCGTGCTCGGTGTCGTGCTCGGCATGGTGTTGGCGGCGCTCATCGGTTCACCCCATACCACGCCGCCAGGCCCTTGCTGGCAACGGTGCGCAGGATCTCGTTGGTGCCGCCCCGGATGGTAAAGCTGGGCCCCGTCAGGATGCACGCTGCAAGAAGGCGCCCGGCGAGGGAGGGCGAATCCAACGTCGGCTCCTCCTCGGACAGTTCACGCAGCAGGTTCACCATCTCCTGTTCGAAGGAGGTGCCGAGGTCTTTGACGATGGAGGCCTCCACCGCCGGCGCTCCACCCTGATCAATGGTGCGGGCGATGGACAGGGACAGGTTCCGCAACGACCAGAAGCGGGCCGTGATGCGCCCGAAGGTGTCCGCGGCCCGGGTGGAGAGCGGCTCCCCGCCGGCGAGCTGCTCCCGCACCGTCTGCTCGAACGTGGAGTACACCGACAACCAACGGTCCGGTCCGGCCCGTTCATAGGCCAGCTCGGAGTTGACCTGGGCCCAACCCCGGCCGACCTCGCCCAGCACCAGTTCGTCAGGCACGAACACGTCGGTCATCACCACCTCATTGAAATGGTGGCTGCCGTCCAGAAAGATGATGGGGCTGATCTGCAGGCCGGGGGATTTCAGGTCCACCAGCAGCTGGGAAAGGCCCTCGTGGCGGTCACCGTCCTGGGCAGCGGTGCGACACAGCACGATGAACCAGTGGTTCTGATGGGCGCCGGAGGTCCAGATCTTGGTGCCGTTCAGCAGCCAGCCGCCGTCGGTACGGGTGGCGGTGGTCCGCACCGAGGCCAGGTCCGAGCCGGCATCGGGTTCGGACATGCCGATGGAAAACCACAGCTCGCCCCGGGCGATGGCGGGCAGGAACCGCTCCCGTTGGTCCTCGGTACCGAAGCGCATGATGGTGGGGGCGCTCTGACGGTCAGCCACCCAATGGGCGCCGACGGGGGCGCCGGCCCGCAGCATCTCCTCCACCACGATGAAGCGGTCCACCGCGGTGTGTGCCGGCCCACCGTAGGAGGTGGGGATGGACATGCCCACCCAGCCCCGCTCGGCCATCTTCTTGGTGAACTCGCCGTTGTGGCCAGCGGACATGCCCAGCGCCGGCTCGTACCCGCCGACCGGCAGCTCGGCAGCAATGAAGGCCCGCACCTCCCCGCGCAACGCCTCCTCTGCGGGAGTGAGCACGGTGTAGGTGAAGCCCCGAGACGCGGTCTGCTGCGCAATGGCCATCGACATCTCCCCATGCGGTTCTCGCGGCACACCCGGCGGCCGACCCGGCGGCTCACCCTAACGGACCCGCCGGGTTGCCACCGGTGGAGGACCCCTCACCACCATGCGCGCCCACAGCATCCACATCACAGCACCTCAGCGGGAGATCGTGATGTGCCGCAGCCCCAGGTCCGCCCTCGCCGCACGGATCCTGGGGCCGTGGTCCACACACCGCGCCCACCCCGCCCACCGAGTTTGGGTCGACGACTACTGATAGGCCTCGATGGGGGCGCAGCTACAGGCCAGGTTGCGATCCCCGTAGGCCCCGTCGATGCGGCTCACCGGCGGCCAATACTTGTTAGTACGGAGACCGGGCACGGGGTACGCTGCCTGCTCCCGGGTATAACTACGATCCCATGTCGTCGCCAGCAGATCCTCAGCGGTATGAGGTGCGTTGTGGAGCAATGAGGTATCGGTATCAATTTCGTGGCGGATGGCGATCATGGCGTCACAGAATCGGTCCAATTCGGCCAAGGACTCGCTCTCGGTGGGCTCGATCATCAACGTGCCCGCCACCGGAAAGGCCACCGTGGGTGCGTGCAGGCTGTAATCCATCAGACGTTTGGCAACATCTTCAACGGTCACGCCATACCGGGCGGTCAACTGCCGGAGGTCGATGATGCACTCGTGCGCCACCATGCCCCCGGTGCCGCGGTACAACACCGGATAGTGCTGATCGAGCCGGGCGGCGATGTAGTTGGCGGACAGGATGGCGTCACGGGTGGCGGCAATCAACCCGTCCGCACCCATCATCCGGATGTAGGTCCAGCTGATGGGCAGAATTGAGGCTGACCCGTAGGGCGCGGCGCTGATGGCGGGCACCGCGGCCGATCCCGGCAGGAACGGCGCCAGATGGGCCCGAACCGCCACCGGACCCACGCCGGGTCCGCCGCCACCGTGGGGGATGCAAAACGTCTTGTGTAGGTTGAGGTGGGACACGTCGGCCCCGAAGCGCGGCGGTTGGGCCAGCCCGACCATGGCGTTGAGGTTGGCACCGTCCACGTAGACCTGTCCCCCGTGGCGGTGGACCACATCGCACAACGTGGCGATGGCGGGCTCGAACACCCCGTGGGTGGAGGGGTAGGTGACCATCATCGCCGCCAGCTGCAAAGAGTGGGCCCCGGCCTTGGCCTCGAGATCCCCGACGTCGACGTTGCCGTGCTCGTCACAGGCCACCACCACCACCTTCATACCGGCCATCACCGCCGACGCGGCATTGGTGCCATGGGCCGAGGACGGGATCAGGCAAACATCCCGGTCGGTATCCTGGCGGCTGTGGTGGTACGCCCGGATGGCCAACAGCCCGGCCAACTCACCTTGGGAACCAGCGTTGGGTTGCAAGGACACCGCGTCATAGCCGGTGATCTCACACAACGCCGCCTCCAGCTCGCCGATGAGCTCACCGTACCCTTTGGTCTGTTCAGCGGGGGCCAAGGGATGCACGGCAGCGAACGCCGGCCACGTGACCGGCACCATCTCAGTGGTGGCGTTGAGTTTCATGGTGCAACTGCCCAACGGGATCATGCCACGATCCAGGGCATAGTCCTTGTCCGCCAACTGTCGCAGATAGCGCAACATCTCCGTCTCGGAACGGTGGCTGTGGAACACCGGATGGGTCAAGTACCTGTCGGTACGTAACATTCCAACTGGTACGGAACCGAATAGTACGGACCCAGATGCCAGCTGGTCGAGCTGCTCCAGCTCGGCGGCGTCGACGGTGATGCCGAACGCGGCCAGCAGGCGGCACAACACGTCGGCGTCGGTGGTCTCATCGAAGGCGACGCCCACCCGCGTCTCGTCGAGGTGGCGAAGGTTGATGCGCCGGGCCGCGGCCGCGGCGTGCACCGCGGCGGTACCGTCGGGGCAGATGACGGTGAGCGTATCGAAGAAGGTGTCCGACCCCAGGCCATAACCAGCACGACGCAGCGCGGCCGCGGCAACCGCGGCGCAGCGATGGACCCGCGTTGCTATGTTTCGCAAGCCGTCGGGTCCGTGATACACGACGTACATCGAGGCCATCACCGCCAACAGCACCTGCGCGGTGCAGATGTTCGAGGTGGCCTTCTCCCGGCGGATGTGCTGTTCGCGGGTTTGCAGCGCCAACCGCAACGCCGGGCGGCCGGCGTTGTCCACCGATCGACCCACCAGTCGACCCGGGAGCATCCGCCGTTGGGTATCCCGTACCGCAAGGTATCCGGCATGGGGACCGCCGAAGCCCATGGGCACCCCGAAGCGCTGCGAGGTACCCACCACCACGTCCGCACCCTGGGCGCCGGGAGATCGCAGCAAGGTCAGCGCCAGCAAATCAGCAGCCACCACGACCATCGCGCCACGCTGATGGGCGTTGGCGCACACTCCGGACAGGTCCCGCAGCGCACCACTGGAGGTGGGGTACTGCACCAGCACGGCATAGAAGTCAGAGCCGTCGGCTACACCCAACTCGGCCACACCCAACTCGGCCTGGACGTCGGCCACCCGAACCTCCAGACCAATCGGTATGGCCCGGGTCTGAACCACCGCCAACGTGGCCGGATGCACGTCATGATCGACCAGGAACACGTTGGATGGCGCCTTCGAAGCCCGCCGGCACAACGTCATGGCCTCCGCCGCCGCGGTGGCCTCATCCAACATGGAAGCGTTGGCCAGATCCATACCGGTCAGTTCGGCCACCGCGGTCTGGAAGTTCAGCAGCGCTTCCAGCCGACCCTGTGAGATCTCTGGCTGGTAGGGCGTGTAGGCCGTGTACCAGGCCGGATTCTCCAGTACGTTGCGCAGGATCACCGGCGGCGTCACCGTGTCGTGATAGCCGCAGCCGATGAGCGAGGTGAACACCTCATTCCGGGCCGCGCTGTTCCGCGAGTTGGTGCAACGCCTGCCGCTCGCCAACGGGGGCCGGCAACGAAAGGGGCTCTGCGCTGACGGATGGAAGAAGGCACCGCGGCATCGATGAGGCTGTCCAGATCAGCCCGGCCCAGCACAGCCAACATGTGGGCCCGGTCAGCTTCACGCAAGCCGAGATGACGATGCGCAAATCCATCCGCGGCTAGGAACGATCCGGAGTCGGTGGATCCCTGGGGTGGGGGGAGGACAACGGTCACGGTCTGCTCCTCTGGTCATGGGCCGATGGACGGCGGTAGGTCTTGGCCACAAAGGGCAGCGGGGTCACCTGGACCGGTTCGGACCGGTCCCCCACGTTGGCGGTCAACTCCGCCGTGCCCGCCCCCAGCGCCTCGAGGGCGGCGGTTTCCACGTAACCCATGGCGATGGGACTGCCCAGCACCGGGCTGTAGCCGCCGCTGGTGAGCCGGCCCACGACGGCCTGCTCGCAGCGCAACTCGGCCCCTTCCCGCACCGGGCGCCGACCGATCGGGCGCAAACCAACCCGGCGTCTCGATGGTCCATCGGCCACCTGCGCCGCCACCACCGCCGCACCCTTGTACCCGGCCTCGGCGTGGCGGCGGGCGGCGGGGATGGCCCACAGCAGCCCGGCCTCCACCGGACTGGTGGAGGTATCGAGATCGTGGCCGTACAGGCACAGGCCCGCTTCCAGGCGCAGCGAATCCCGCGCCGCCAAACCGGCCGGTTCCACCTCAGGCTCAGCCAGCAGGGCCTCCACCATGGCCTGGGCGTGGTCCGCCGGCAACGCCAACTCGAAGCCCTCGCCCCCGGTATATCCCGATCGGGATAGCTCCACCCGGCGGCCGAAGAGCGACACGGCTGCTTCTTGCAGGAATGTGAGCTCGCTCACGGCGGGGGCGTGACGGGCCAGAACGCGTTCAGACTCGGGGCCCTGCAACGCCACCAATGCCAGGTCCCGCCGGGGTTGGACCGCGCATCGGGCGGGCAACTCGGCCCGGAGATAGGCGATGTCCTCCTCGGTGCCGTCCGCGTTGAGGACGATCCGCAACTCGGCGGGGCCCCGGCGGGTGATCATCACGTCATCGCGGATGCCGCCGAGCTCATTGGTGAAGAACGTGTATTTCAAGCGCCCGACACCGAGCGCCGCCAGGTCCGCCGGCACCAGTCGCTCCATGGCCTCGAGCAACCCGTCTCCGGCAAGATCGAGCACCGTCATGTGGCTCACGTCGAACAGGGCAGCATCGTGACGACACTGCAGGTGCTCGGCCATCGGTCCCGGGCCGTAGCGCAGCGGCATCTCCCAACCGGCGAAGGGACCGAAACGGGCGCCGTGGGCCCGGTGGAGCTCGTGCAACACGGTACGGCGCAACTCGCTCATGTCGGTTCCCTTCGGATGGCTGGCGCGTCGGTTGACCAGCCCCCTCTGTGTGGGAACCTGAGAGTTTCACCCCTCGACGTGGGCCGCCGAGACGCTTACTCCTTCGGTGAACGCCAGCGGGCGTTGCTCTCCAGAGGCGCCACCACCACACGGTCCCTGGTGCCTGAGAGTTTCCGGGGCGGTTGCTCCTTCGGCGGCTCCGCATCGACCTCCGGGGGAAGGTCTGAAGCGGGGCGCTCTCCCACGCGGCTTACGGCGCGAACGTCAGTGTAGCCCCGGGCCACCAGCTCGGCCCACAAACCCCGGTACGCACGGGCGGCGGAGCTGGAGGGCGCGAAGGACGCAACCGGGGCCCGTCGATCGCCCATCAACTCCACCTCGGTGGCGGAGGGGATCACCGTGGCGGCCAGATCAGTCCGGTTGGCCCGCAGTTCGGCCATCACCTGCCGATGGAGGTTCTTGCGCCCATCGACCATTGAGAAAAAGGCCAGGGTGGCGGGAGTTCTGGCAGTCATGGCGGCGAGGGCGTCATCCAGATGGCCCAGGGTTCGCAACGACAGCGGGGAGGGCACCACCGGGACCACCAGCACGTCGGCGGCGTCGAAGATGTTCTCCGCCACCAGCGAGGAGGACGGCGGGCAGTCCATGATGATCAGGTCATAGGCCTCGGCGCCGAGCTCCTCCAACACCCGCCGCAACCTCTTGGTGCGGTTCTTGGTGGCGTCGAAGACCACGTCGATGTGGCGCAGCTCCTGATCGGATGGCAGCACGTCGAGGCCTTCGATGTCACTGCCCACGATCCGCTCCCCGATGCGGTGTCGTTTGGTGGTCAAGGCCCGGGTGCCACCTTTGAGCCGATGGGGAACACGCAGGTAGAACGTGGCCGCTCCCTGGGGGTCGAGGTCCCACAGCAGGGTCCGGTAGCCGTGCTGGGCGGCCTGCTGCGCCAGATTCACCGCCGCGGCGGTCTTTCCGACCCCGCCCTTGCTGTTGTAGACGGCCAAGACGTTCACAGCGCGAGCCGTCGGGATCGGGCCAGCTGCTTGGCCAGGCGGCGGTGGTGGGCTTCCAGGACGGCGAGCGCCCCCGGCAGGCCATCCCACGCCAGCCGGGCCTCGTTGCGACATCGTTCCACCCGCTCACCGACCCCGATCAGCACCGGCGGAGACGCGTCCACCAGCTGTGCACCGAGCGACGCCAGCGTCTGGGCCGCAGCCACGCCAGCTCCATGGTCCCTCATCAGGCGGTCCACCCGATCCACTGCCGGTCCCAAGCGTTCCTTGATGTCACCGGAGTACAACGCTCGGCACACTTCGAGCAGCTCGCAGACATCCGCCAGCCCGCCCGAACCGTCCGCGCCGCCAGGGAAAGGGCCGTTTACGTCTCCGGCGTCGAGTGCGCCCCGGATCAAGCGACACCCCTCCTCCAGGGCCCCGCACAGCGCCGTGGTGGCCCAGACGCCAGCGTTGGAACCGTCACCGTCGGGCCCCGGATGGACGTGGACCAACGTGTCGAGCGTTTCCGGGAAGCGGGCCCTGTCCGGGCCGGGGGACCAGGGCGACCGGTGCGAGCATCGTGAGGAGCTTGCCACGGCGCCAGCGGACAGGCAGGCCGGCGGTAGCGTGGCGTTCGTGACGGACCAACAGCACGCCCCGGTCGGGAACGAACCCGTCGACTACATCGAGGTCACCCGCAGCACCTACGACGCGCTCGGGTTACCCCCCCTACGGCTGGGTGCACAGCGAGACCCCGCCGGCGCTGGTGCCGCTGACCAAGCCGTTGTCGGCCTGCAGGGTGGCCCTCATCGCTTCCGGTGGGGTGTACCGGGCCGGCCAGATCGCGTTCCACTATCGGGATGACGTGTCCTACCGGGTCATCCCCGCAAACACCGCCGATGAGGACCTTCGAGCCACCCACTTTGCCTACGACGTGCGAGACGCCCGGGCCGACATCGGCGTGGTGTTCCCGTTGCGGGCGCTGCGGCAACTGGCCATCGAGGGGTTCATAGGCGCGGTGGCGGACGAGGCCTACACGTTCATGGGCGGCATCTACTCCGCCCGTCGGGTGCGGGAGGAGTTGGCCCCAGCGCTGCTGGAGCGGGTTCAGGAGCAGGATGCAGATGTGGTGCTGCTGGTCCCGGTTTGACCGGTGTGCCACCAGTCGGTCGGTCTGATCGCACGCACCATCGAGGCCGCTGGTCTTCCCACCCTGTCGTTGAGTTCGGCGTGGTCCATCACCGCCGCTGCTGGCGCTCCCCGCGGGGCGTTTGTGAACTACCCCCTGGGCCACACCGCCGGGCAGGCCTACGACCCCGCCGGACAGAACCAGTTGCTCCGGGACGCCCTCCACTGCTTCAACACCATCACCACCCCCGGGGCCATCGTCGATCTGGGACGTGATTGGGGCGAACAGAGCTGGCGGGCCCATCCGCTGGCCGGCGCCGCCCGGACCGCACCACCCGCTGCGCCCGGCTCTGACGGCGGAGACAGTCGGACCGAACGATTCGACACCCCGCAATACCAGTCCGACGAAGACCGTCGGGCCGCAGAGGATCGCCTCGGGCCGGAGGTGGCCTGCCGGGCTTGTGTCGGTTTCGACGCCTGAGCGCGCGTCGCCACTCACGAGACGCGCCGCCCGCGCACCAGGGGTGCCGTCAGCCCGGCCGGGGTGAGGATTGCGGAGGGGGCGGAGGGGGAGGGGCGGGGGTCGCCGGGACTTGGTGGAGGGAGCCGGCCGGTCCGCCAGGCGGGCTTCGATCACCGGCGAGAGGGGGCCGATGTGGGCCTCCCCCACGTCGCGTGCCAGACCCTGCCCTGGGGCGGCACGGGCCTCCATGGCGGTCACCCGACGCCAGTCCTCCGCCAGGAGCCCGAGACGCAGGTTGGCGATGGCCGAGACCCGCTGTTGGGTACGGTTGGATTGACGGCGGGTACTGAAGCTCACGCTGTCGATGGACCACCGTTTGGCCACCGCAGCTGACCGGCGTCTCAACGGGACCCGCAGGTCAGGACGCATGCCGGGCTCAAGGTAGATCGCCAGCACGGTGCGGCGAACCAGCTCCCGATCGATGGGGAAGTGGTGACCTTCCTGGCGCAACCGGGCGGTGAGGAAGCTGGCCAACACCTGGAGCTCCTTGATCCCATCCCGGGCGGACAGACCGAACTCCACCGCCATCCCGATGGGAGCCACCGCCTTCCCGGCGACCTTTGAGCCGAACTTCATGCCGATGCGCCGCATGGCCCGGCTGGCACCCCACTCCGCCGCCCGACGCAGACCCGCAGGGCCGACGCCGCCCGGATCGTTGGGGTCGATGGCGTAGAGAGCCTCATGTGCGCTGCGAATGTCCAGCGGGGCGTCGAACACCCGGTCGAGAGAGGTCTCGATCAGCGCAGCCAGACGTTCCCGCGTCTGGTCGGCCGCCGCCTTCAGACGCGCCACGGCCCCCTCATCGGAGGAGGCCGTAGTCAGATCAGGGCTGGGGTCAGTCACCGCTCAGTCGTCGACCTCGATGAAGATGCACTCGCCCGGGCATTCCTCAGCGGACTCGATGACGCTGTCGAGCAGCTTGTCCGGCACCCGGGCCTGACCGGCGGCACCAGCCGTGTTGGCCTTCCCGTCGTAGAGGGTCTCCGAACCGAAGTTTCCGGACGTTTCCTTGACGTAATACAGCCCGTCGTCCTGACCGAAGAACACGTCGGGGCAGATCTCAGCACACAGACCGTCGCCGGTGCAGAGATCCTGATCGATCCAAACCTTGGTCATCGAATGCGTTCCTTCGTCGGGGAGGGCCGAGTCGTGGACCCGATACTAACGGCATCGACCGGTGAAAGTGGCAAGGGTGTTGGGAAATGGTCCCTCATGCGGCAGCGGTCAGATATCGAGCAGCTCGCGATCCACGAACGCCGCCCGCTCCACGATCCAGTCCCGGCGGGGGCCCACGTCACGGCCCATGAGCACTTCGAATGCGCTCTCCGCCAGCGCCGCCTCGGCGTCATCCAGGGTCACCCGCCGCAAGACCCGGGTTTCCGGGTCCAGCGCGGTGCGGGCCAGTTCGTCAACGTCCATCTCGCCCAGACCCTTGTTACGCCCGACGCTGTAGTTCACGCCCCGCGCCGTGAGCTCACCACAGACCCGCTGCCGTTCGATGTCGTCGTAGGCGAAGTGCTTGACCTTCTCCCGCTTGGCCGGTGGCTTCGATCCGGCCCGGCGAGCGCCAACAGTGTCCGCGACGTTGCCGGCGGTGGCCGTGGCCCTCGTCTCGGTGATCGTGAACAGCGGCGGCATGGCCACAAAGACCCGGCCCTGTTCCAGTAGCGGGCGCATGTAGCGATAGAAAAGCGTGAGCAGCAGACAGCGGATGTGCGCCCCGTCCACATCGGCGTCGGCCAGGATCACCACCCGCCCGTACCGCGCCGCGGCGGCGTTGAAGTCAGCCCCCGAACCGGCGCCCATGACGGTGAAGATGGCCTCGGCCTCGGCGTTCTCCAGGACCTGTTTGAGGCTGGCCTTGCCGGCATTGAGGATCTTGCCCCGAATGGGCAGTACCGCCTGGAACTCACTGTTGCGACCGGCCTTGGTGGGCCCAGCGGCCGAATCGCCCTCCACGATCAGCAGCTCGGTCTCCCCGACGGTGGTGGAACGGCAGTCCGCCAGCTTGTCCGGCAGCCCGGTGGAACCCAACGCCGACGCCCGCCGCAGGGTCTCGCGTTGCTGGCGTGACAACAAGCGAGCCTCGACCGCGGCCACCAGCTTGTCCCGCACCGCGTTGACGTGGCTCTTCTTGCCGTTGGCCACCCAATCGGTGATGCCCGCCTTGACCGCCTCATAGGTGATGGACTGCACCTTGGGCGTGCCCAGCTCGCGTTTGGTCTGACCCCGGAACTGCGGCTCGGGCAGGGTGACCTTGAGCACCGCCACCAGGCCCTCCTGGATGTCCTCACGGGTGGCACGGGCCTCGTCCTTGAACTTCTTGAGCCGCTTGGCCTCATCGAACCCCAGCCGGTCGTTGAGGGCGAAGGTCATGGCCCGCTCCAGGCCGGCCACGTGGGTGCCACCGTCACTGGTGGGGATGGTGTTCACGAAGCTGATGAGCTTGGTGTCATAACCCTTGACCCAGCGCAAGGCCAGCTCGACCTGGCAGGTGCGGGTCACGGTGGCCATCTTGCCGTCCATCGGGACGTTCTCCTCGAAGGTGCCCTCACCGGTGATGTCGATGACCTCGGTCAGCGGATCGCCCACGGACAGGAACTCCACGTAGTCAACGAGGCCTCGTTTGGAGCTGAACCGTTCGGGCTGGCCGCCGGCCCCGGCCCGGTGATCAATCAGGCTCACCTCCAGGTTGGGCACCAAGAAGCACATCTGGGCCACCCGGTCCCGGACCGCGGGATACTCGATGGTGGCGTCAGCGTCGAAGATGTCGGTGTCAGGCCAGAACCGGACGCGAGTGCCGGTCCGGCCACCGGGGACTTTGCCCAGCACCTCGAGGTCGTGGCCCTTACGGAACTTCCCGCCCTCGAATCGGCCCGGCACCCGGTCCTGGAAGCTCAGCCGGTGGGTGCGACCATCACGGTCAACCTCCGCCACCAGTTTGCGGGCCAGGGCGTTGACCACCGAGGCGCCGACGCCGTGCAGGCCACCGGAGGCGGCGTAGGCCCCACCCCCGAACTTGCCGCCGGCATGCAGTTCGGTGAACACCACTTCCAGCGCCGACACCTTCTTGCGGGCGTGGCGGTCAATGGGGATGCCCCGGCCGTTGTCGGTGACCTCGAAGGATCCGTCCGCGTGGAAGATGACCGACACCGTGTCCGCATGGGCGCCAGCGGCCTCGTCCACGGCGTTGTCGATCAACTCCCACAACAAATGGGACAGCCCGTCGCTGCCGGTCCCGCCGATGTACATGCCAGGCCGTTTCCGGACCGCCTCGAGACCTTCGAGCATCTGGATGGCGTCGGCGTCATAGCGCGGCTGACCGGCGGCGGCCACCCGGGTGCCGACACGGGCGAGTGAGGTCCTGGCAGGAGTGGTGTCAGTCACCAACGGGCCTTTCCGGCAGCGACGATGGGGCGGACCAGACGTTGGCTGGGACCGTCCCTGCGAGTGGGTTCAAGCGGAAGCGGCACCGGCGACAGATCGGCCTTTCCGACGTTGTCCGGTCCCTCTTCGCCAAGGGGCGCTCCCAGGACCACCGACAGCTCAGCGATGGGGGCCACCACGGCGTAGCGCAGCGAGCCTTCGTCGGCCTTGAGCCGGGTCAGGCGCACCCCAGCAGTGGCGCGGCCCTGGGCGGGGATGTCATCCAACGCCGTCAGTTTGGCGCTTCCGAGCTCGGTGACGGTCAGCGCTGCAACGCCGGACTCGATGAGCCCGGCGGCGATGACCTTGGCCCCGGTACGAAGCTTCATGCCGGCCACTCCCTTGGCGGCGCGGCCCTGAATCGGGACGGCCGCGGCCCCTGTCCGCAGCACCTGCCCGTCCGAGGCCACCAGCGCCACCTCGGCCGACTCCGGACAAGGGAACGCCGCCACCAGCCGATCAGGGCCGTCCAGGGTGATCAGTCCTTGCCCGTCACGGGTGGCGGCCCACTCCGTGGCGCTCACCCGTTTGACCACGCCCAAGGCACTGACCAGGAGCAACGGTGATGCCGCAGGACCGGTCACGCCTGCTGGGACCTCCCCCGGATCCGGCGACAGCTCCAGCAGGCCCACCAACTTCTCACCGGAGCTGACCGCGAAGAGCTCCGCGGCGGCGGCGCCCCGGCTGCGGCCGGCCACCTCCGGCACGTCATGAACCGGGATGGTCAGGAGACGACCGCGGTCGCTGAAGGCCAACAGCAACGCCCGGTTGGACGTGTGGACCTCACCGCGGAGCAGATCATGGCGGCCGGGCCTGCCGCTGTGGTGCGTCCCGGCGGGCTCGCGGCCGACCAGGCCCGAGCTGGACCAGGTGATGACGCAGGGATCGTCACCCAACTCAAAGTCCGTCGGGGCGTCAGCGGCGCTGGACTTGGGCATCTCGTCCCCGCCCACCAGCCGGCTCCGTCGAGGCGTGCCCAGCCGCCTGGCCAGGTCTTCCAGCTCGCTCAGCACCAACTTCCTCTGTACCGCTTCTGACGCCAGGATCTCGTCATACCCGGAGATCTCCACCCGCAGCTCGGCCAGCTCCTTGACCAGCTGGTCCCGTTCCAGAGCGGTCAGACGGCGCAGGCGCATGTCCAGGATGGCGGTGGCCTGGATCTCGCTGAGGGCCAGCTCCGCCTGCAACCGCTGGCGGGCCATGGCGGCATCCGCGGAGGAGCGGATGATGGCGATGACCTGCTCGATGTGGTCGAGCGCGATGAGCAGCCCCTCCACGATGTGGGCCCGTGCCAGCGCCCGCTCCCGCCGGAAACGGGTGCGGCGGACCACCACGTCGATGCGGTGGTTCACAAAATGGCGGCACAGCTCCACCAGGCCCAGGGTGGTGGGCACCCCGTTGACCAGCGCCACGTTGTTGATGGCAAAGCTCTCCTCCAAGGGGGTCAGCCGGTACAGCTCCGCCAGCACCGCCTCCCCGTTGGTACCCGAACGCAGCTCGATCTGCAGCTTGAGCCCGCTGCGACGATCCGAGAGATTCTTGACATCGGTGATGGCGGTGAGCTTGCCGGAGATCACCAACTCCTTGATGCGGCTGATGACCCGCTCGGGGCCGACCATGTACGGCAGCTCGGTGACGATGATGCCGCTGCGACGGGCGGACACCTGACCCACGGCGGCGGTGGCCCGCATGCGAATTGAGCCGCGGCCGTTCTGATACGCGTCGATCAGGCCGCCGTCGTCCACGATCACGCCGCCGCTGGGAAAATCCGGACCGGGCAGACGGGCCATGAGCTGGGAGACCGTTGGTTCGGTGGCCCGGGTCAGGAACAGCTTGAGGGCGGCCACCACCTCCACCAGGTTGTGCGGCGCCATGTTGGTGGCCATGCCCACAGCGATGCCGGCGCTGCCATTGACCAGCAGGTTGGGCAGCTTGGCGGGCAGGTACTCGGGTTCCTGGTTCTCCTCGTCATAGGTGTCCCGCCACTGCACCGTGTCCTCGTCCAGCGCCTCGAGCAACTCGACGGCGGCCTGGGACATACGGCATTCGGTGTACCGGCTGGCGGCGGGCGGATCATCCAGCGACCCGAAGTTGCCGTGGGGGTCCACCAGCGGCACCCGCATGGAGAAGTCCTGACCCAGGCGCACCAAGGCGTCATAGATGGCGGAGTCGCCATGGGGATGGTACGTGCCCATGCAGTCCCCAACCACCTTGGCCGACTTGCGATGAGGCACGTTGGGACCCAGGTTGAGCCCGTTCATGGTGACCAGGATGCGACGCTGCACCGGCTTGAGACCGTCCCGCACGTCGGGCAGAGCCCGGGAAGTGATGACCGACAGCGAGTAGGGCAGGAAGGACTGGCCCAGCTCCTCCGACGCGGTGACGTCACGAATCTCGGCGGCGATTTGGGCAGACATGGCCGAACCATTGTAGCCGAACAGATGTTCGCTTAGGTGGATGGTCCCGGTGAAGGGTGTGGCGAGGTGTGGTGCCGGCGCCCGTCGATGCTGGTCCGATCGGCCAGACGACGCACACAGGGCAGCCCGCTGGGGCCGATGGCGGGTCCGCCGCCGCGGGCTTGACCCGTGACGTGTGAGATCACTGTCCGTCGTCCAACATCCACGCACCGACGCCGAGCCGTCTGTCCTGGCTGTGTCGGGAACCGGCGACTTGGTCCGCCAGGCCGTCGTCGGCTGCTCGTCCGGCCCCGTCCTCCGTTGACATGTGCACTTCGGGTGGAATTCCAGCCTCGGGTTCCCCTAGTCACCCCTCTGACCAGGACTTTCACGATTCGGCTTCTTGACTGTTCCTCCGGAAGTGCACAAGTGAGAGGGAAAATCCGTCCCCCAACGTGATTTTTCAATTCCTTTCATCCTGAACGGCCGTCCGTTTCCGGCAGAGCGCCTGCGTGGGCCCACGCATTTCGTCACCGGAAGACGGCCGACACGCACCCCCGACACGCACCCCGCGGCACTCATTCGTCACCGGCGAACCTCGCACCCCCCGGGCCGGCCCCTTGGGACCCGGAGGCCAATTACGCTGCCGCCATGCCCAGCGCCGCCTACATGCCCGCCATCTCCCTCGCCGCCGTGCCCGGACGCCGCAAGCCCGTGGTGGAAGCGGCGGTGGAGGCCGAACGACGGGGTTTCACCGGCATCTACTGCCCCAGCCTGGGTGACGCCATGGGCCTGTGCCTGTCCATCGCCCACGCCACCACCACCATCGAGTTCGGCACCTCGGTCCAACCCATCTACCTACAGCACCCCGCGCAATTGGCCAATCAGGCCAGCTACATCCAGGAGATCTCCACCAACCCCGACGGACAGGGCCGGTTCCGGCTGGGCATCGGGGTCAGCCACGGCCCGGTGCAGAAGCGCCTGGGGGCGGACGTGGGCAAGCCGCTCACCGACACCCGCAACTACGTCGAAGCGCTGCGGGCGGCCGAGTCGGCATCGGGGCCGCTGCCTCCCATCACCCTGGCCACACTGCGGGACAAGATGGTGGACCTGTCGGTGGGCATCGCCGACGGAGCGGTGTGGGCCAACTCCTCCTTCAACGACATGCCCCGCTCGGTGGAGCGCATCCCTCGGGACCGTCGCGACGCCGGGTTCTTCGTGGGCAACATGCTGCCCACCGTGATCGACGATGACCGTGAGGCGGCCGCCAACCGCAACCGGGCCACGCTGACGGGGTACGTGTCACTCCCGAACTACCGCAACTACTGGAAGCAGGCCGGTTACGAGGAGGAGATGAACGCCGTGGAAGCGGCCATGGCGGCGGGGAACAAGGCCGCCGTCACCGCGGCCATGAGCGAACGATGGCTGTCCAGCGCCACCGTGTACGGCTCGGTGGGGGAAGTCCGCGAACGCGCGGAGGCCTGGATCGAGATGGGCGTCACCCCGATCCTGGTGCCCAGCTCCACCAGCGGCGGCCAGCTCAAAGCCATCGAGGAGATGTTCAGCGCCTTCAGCTGAGCGTGGTTCGCGCCCCCGCTCGTCCCATCACCAGATCGGGGTTCGGCACCGGGTCGCCCGGCCCTCAACCGTGCAGGCGGGGCGCGGTCACCGGCGGGTCCAGGGACGGGTCAGCAGCAGGATCTGCTGCTGACACCATGGGTAGCTCGGGGCCGTCCGGGGCCGCCACCGCTCGCAGATCGATGGTCGCCGGGGCGCCCACGGCCTGGGCCTGGGGCTCGGCCTGGGATCCGGCAGTGGGCGTCCCGACCCCCGCCTTTCTGGCGCGAAGCAGCAACTCACCATCCTGCTCAGCCAGCTCCACCCTGGCCAGGGCTCCCACGGCGTTGGTCCGTTGCAGCAGGCGAGCAAGGGTGACCAGGGTGTCGGTGGTGTGGGAGAACGCGCCCAAGCCGTCCGGGCCGTCCACGACCTCGATGAGCCTGGCGGCAGCCCGGCTGAGACGGGGATCGAGGCGGGCTTCGGCCCGACCCAACAGGTCGATCTCCTCCAACACCGCCCGCCGATAGCGCTCCAGCGCCGTGGCTCGAAGATCGAGCGCGGCCTGGGCCTCAGCCACCTGCTCGGCGATCGTCAGCTCCGTGGCTGCCAGCAACGCCACCGAGCGGGTCTCCGCCTCGTGTCGCTGCTCACGGGCCTGGGTCTGGGCCGAGTTGAGCAGGGCATGGGCCCGGTGCTCTGCCGCCGCCAGCCGCAGGGCGACGTGTCGTTCGCCCTCCTGCAGCCGGGTGGTGGCCCGCTGGTCGGCATCGGCCCAGCGGGCATCGGCGAGAGCAGCGGCGTGGGTCAGTGCCCGGGTAGCGGCTTCGTTGGCCTGGTCAAGGTGGTGGCGGGCTTCGAGCTCGGCCACCGCTAGGCGGGCGCCGGCCTGCACCTCGGCGTCAGCGATCATCTCAGCCGCCTGCGCGGCCGCGTCATCGAGGATGCGTTGACCGGTCTGGCGGGCCAGGTCCAAGGAGAAGGTCAGCTCGTCCTCGAGGGCGTGGAGACGATCGAGCTCATCGAGCAAGGACGCGGCGTACGTCCGGGCGGCGAGGGTGGTGGCCTCGGCATGTTCCACCCGCTTGGCCAGATCGGCCAGCTCGGCGAGCGCGGCGTCCACTGCTTTCGGTTCGTAGCCCCGCCGGACAACGGGGAAGCGCGAGGTGACCATGATCTCCCTAGTGTTAGGGATCACATCGGCAGCTCGCTTACCCACCTTGAGCGATCAGGTCGCTCCCATGAACATCTTCCACTGGTCCAGGCGGGCGAACCGGTAGACGAAGTTGGATTGACGAACGTCACCCATCGGCGCCGAGGGATCTGCGGCGTAGAGGTGACCGGGGTACAGCACGGCCTCGTCTGGCACCTGCGCCAGGGTCTGGTGGATGGAGTAATAGAGCGCCTCGGCGTCGCTACCGGGCAGGTCAACCCGGCCGCAGCCCTCCAGGAAGAGCGTGTCGCCCGCAACCAGGTGGCCCTCGCACAAGAAGCACTGGCTGCCGGGGGTGTGACCGGGGGTGTGCAACAGGGTGATGGGCACCTCACCCACGGTGACCACGTCCCCACCCTGGTGGCGCACCAGATCCGATTCGGACACCCCGGTGACCTTGATCACCCCGTCACCTTCGGCGTCCTGCACATGGACCGGCACCTGGGCCAGCCCTAACAGGTCTGCTACCCCGGCGACGGTGTGCCCGAAGAAGTCTCCCCCCACGTGGTCCTGGTGGTAATGGGTGACCAAGATGCCACTGAGGGTCATCTCGTCTTCTGCCAGCAGATCCAACAGCCCCTGCACGTCATAGGCGGGGTCCACCACCACCGCCTGGCGGGTCTCCCGGTCCCCGATCAGGTACTGGAAGTTGACCATCTGGCGGGCGATCTGGTCCTGTTTGGCGGTGTCCCGGCCGGCCAGGATCTGACGGAAATACAGGCGGCTCACCCCCCTGACGCTACCGGCTGCGGATCGGCCCCGCCGCCGGGCTCACCTGACCGGCTCACCTGACCGGCTCAACTGGCCCGCTCGGCTGGCGAGCCCACCGTGGTGAGCAAGAAGGCCAGCACGAAGGCCTCGTCCCGCCAGGAGTTGTACCGACCGGACGGTCCGCTGTGCCCCGCCCCCATCTCGGTCTTGAGCAGCAGCGGGTTGGTGTCGGTCTTGGTGGCGCGCATTTTGGCCACCCATTTGGCCGGTTCCCAGTAGCTGACCCGGGGGTCGTTGAGCCCGGCCGTGACCAGCATGGGCGGGTACGCCTTGGCCTCCACGTTCTCGTAGGGGGCGTAGGAGCGCAGGTAGTGGAAGTACTCCTCGTGCTCAACCGGGTTGCCCCACTCCTCCCACTCCATCACCGTCAACGGCAAGGACGGGTCCGAGATGGTGTTCAGCACGTCCACGAAGGGCACCTCGGCCACGACCGCCCCGAACAGCTCCGGGGCCCGGTTCACCACCGCGCCCATCAGCAACCCACCAGCGGACCCGCCCCGGATGGCCAAGCGGGTCGGTGAGGTCCAACCCTCATCGATGAGATGGCGGGCGCAGGCGATGAAGTCCGCGAAGGTGTTGGCCTTGTTGAGGAACTTGCCGCCGGTGTACCAGGGTCGGCCCAGCTCACCGCCGCCGCGGACGTGGGCGATGGCGAAGCAGAACCCCCGCTCCAGCAGCGACAGCCGGATTGAGGAGAAGTACGGGTCCATCGAGGCCTCGTAGGAGCCATATCCGTACAGCAGCGTCGGGGCCTGTCCGTCCCGCATGAAACCCCGGGGGTAGATGATGGTGATGGGCACCTCCACCCCATCATCAGCGTTGGCCCACAACCGCTCCGTGACGTACTGCTCCGGGTCGAAATCGCCCAGCACCGGCTGCTGCTTGAGCAGGGTGCGTTCCCGCCGGTCCAGGTCGTAACTGAAGATCGAGGCCGGGGTCCGCAGGGATTCGTAGCGGTAACGGAACACATTGGTGTCGAACTCGGGGTTGGCCGATCCGCCGGCGCTACCCACCGTTTCCGGTTGGGCGATCACGTGCTCGTCCCCGTCGGATAGGCGCCGAACCCGCAGCTGGGGGGTGGCCTTGTCCCGCTCGTGGATCACCAGGTGGTCGGCGAAGGTGGTCACGCCGGACAGTTTCACGTCGGGGCGGTGGGCGATGACCTCCAGCCAGTTGGCCCGGCCCGGAGTGGCGGTGGGGACCTCGCAGAGCTTGAAGTTCTCGGCCCCATCGGCGTTGGTGGTCACGAAGAACCGGCCCCGGTGATGGGAGATGGAGTACTCGATGCCCTGCTGGCGGGGTTCGACCACGGTGAACGTTCCAGTGGGATCGGAGGCCGCCAGGATCTGGATCTCGTCGGTGACCTTGGACCCGCTGTGCAGGTACAACCACTCCTCGTCCCGGCCCAGGTCGATGCCCACGAAGAAGCGCTCGTCAGGTTCTTCGAACACGTTCACATCGCTGGCCGGATCGGTGCCGAGCTCGTGGCGCCACACTTGGTAGGGGCGCATGGCGTCATCGGGCCGGGTGTAGAAGAAGTGCCGGTTGTCCGTGGCCCAGGCCGAGCCGTAGTACACGTCAGGAATGAGGTCCGCCAGCTCTTCCCCGGTGGCGATGTCCCGGAAGCGCAGGGTGTACAGCTCCCCGCCGGTGGTATCCGTGGCGAAGGCCAGCAGCGCATGGTCGGGGCTGACGTCAAACACCCCGGTGGCGTGGAACTCGTGGTCTGCGGCTTGGAGGTTCTCATCGAAGACCACCACCTCGGCGGCGGTTTCGTCATAGCTGCCGTCAGCCGCGGCCGGCCGACGGCAACTGATCTCGTACTGCTGACCCTCGACGGTGCGGCTGTAGTACCACCACGGCCCCTTGCGTACCGGTACCGACAGGTCCGTCTCCTGGATGCGGGCGCGGATCTCCTCGAACAGCTTCTCTTGGAGCGGCTCCGTCGGTGCCATGAACGCGGCGGTGTGGGCGTTCTCCGCTTCGAGGTAGGCCAGCACATCAGCGTCGGTTTCGCGTTGGCGCATCCAGGCGTAGGGGTCGCTGCGCTCCGTCCCCCAGGCGGTGATGAGGTGGGGGATCTGCTTGGCCACCGGGGCCGGCGGGAAGGATCGTTCGGGCGCCAAATCGGTCACCGGACCCACGCTACGGTGTGGCCATGCCGCACACCGTTCGTGGAATCGTCGCTCTCGCCAAGGGCCAGCCGGTGTCGCTGCAGAACATCATCGTGCCGGACCCCGGACCCGGTGAAGCGCTGGTCAAGGTGCAGGCTTGCGGGGTTTGCCACACCGACCTGCACTACCGGGAAGGCGGCATCAACAACGACTTCCCGTTCCTCTTGGGCCACGAGGCGGCCGGGGTGGTCGAGGCCGTGGGGCCGGGCAGTGATGGGGTCGCGGTGGGGGATTTCGTGGTGCTCAACTGGCGGGCGGTGTGCGGGGTGTGCCGCTCGTGCAAACGGGGCAAACCGCAGCTGTGCTTCTCCACTCACAACGCCACCCAGAAGATGACCCTTGAGGACGGCACGGTGCTCTCCCCCGCGCTGGGCATCGGTGCCTTCGCCGACAAGACCCTGGTGGCCGCCGGTCAGTGCACCAAGGTCAACGCCGCTGCCAACCCCGCCGCCGCCGGCCTGTTGGGATGCGGGGTCATGGCCGGGTGGGGCGCGGCGGTGCTCACCGGTGGCGTCGGGCGGGGTGACACCGTGGCGGTGTTCGGCTGTGGCGGGGTGGGCAACGCCGCCATCGCGGGGGCCAAGATGGCCGGGGCCCGCACCATCGTGGCCGTCGATCTCGACGAGCGGAAACTGGCCTGGGCCAGGGAGTTCGGTGCCACCCACACCGTGAATGCCTCCTCCGAGGACCCGGTGGAAGCCGTGCGGGGACACACCGAGGGCTTCGGGGCGGACGTGTGCATCGAGGCCGTGGGCAACCCCAAGGTGCTCGAGCAGTGCTTCTTCGCCCGGGATTTCGCCGGCACCGTTGTCCAGGTCGGGGTGCCCAACCCGCAGATGACCATGCCGGAGATCCCCATGATCGAGTTCTTCGGCCGGGGTGGGGCGCTGAAGCCGTCGTGGTACGGGGATTGCCTGCCCAGCCGCGATTTCCCCATGTTGGTGGAGCTGTACCTGCAGGGCCGCTTCGATCTCGATCGATTCGTGTCCGAGACGATCGACCTTTCCCAGGTGGAAGAGGCCTTTCACAAGATGGAACGCGGTGAGGTGCTGCGTTCGGTGGTCGTGTTGAGCTGATCACGTGCATGGCGGGGCATCGGTGCAGCACGTCCCGGCTGAAGCGCTGATCAGTTCCCCACCGCGGTGCCTTCAGTTCAGACCCCGACGCGCCGTAGTAGCCCCCATGACGGCACCCGCGGTGAGCGCAACGTTGGCCACATCGGTCGAGAACCTGCTGGAAGCCATGGACCGGCTGCCCAGCCAGGGCAACGTCGCCCTGCGGGTGCTGTGGATGGCCGATGATCCGATGACCAGCCTGGCGGACCTGGCCCGCGCCGTGCAGGCCGACCCGGTGCTCGTCGCCCGGTTGCTGCACCTTGCCAACTCGGCGTTCTACAGCCCCCGCACCGCCATCGGCACCGTTGACCGGGCCATCACCCTGTTGGGATTTGCCACGGTGCGGACCATCGCCACCGTGGTCGCATGCGGGCTGGGGTCCGGCGCCGCGGTACCGCAGGGTTTCTGGCAGCACGCCTCCGCCACGGCCAACGCGGCGCAGCTCATCGCCTGGCGCTTCGGCATTCCCGCCGGGGACGCCTTCACCGTGGGCCTGCTGCACGACCTTGGCCGGGGCCTGCTGCACGTGGCCGATCCGGTGCAGTCAGCGGAGATCGACCTGGCGCTGCAACGCTATGATGAGCACGACGAGCTGGCCCGTTTGCACCCCGACCCCAGCCACAATCCGGGTCATCCCCACGAGCTCGACGATCGGCCCGGCTGGCCCGGCGGACAGCAGTCCCGTCCGGTGGCGGTGTCCGGCGTGGATCGCCTGGCACTGGAACGCCAGCACTTCGGCATCACCCACGCGGAGGCCGCCGCCCGGGTCATGGGCTCGTGGCGCTTCCCGACGGCGATGATCGAGGCCGTGGCCAAACACCACGAGCTCCCCACCGGTGTCCCCTCCGCCACCACCGATCTGACCCGCCTGTTGATGTCCGCGGAAGCAGTGGCGGAGCGCGCCTTCGGGCCATGGGGTGAGCCGGTGGAACGGCGGGCCGGCATCGAACTGTTGGCGATCGAACCGGAACGGCTGGATGCGGTGGTGCAGCGGGTGCGGGCCGAAAGCGGCACCCTGGCCACGGTCCTCGAGCGCTGAGATCCGGATTCCCGGACAGCCCCGAGCGCACGTACCGATCAAAAGAGAGCAGCCCGGCTCGATGAGATCAACCCCAGACCAACATCGTCGAGCATCCGGCACGACCGCCGACGCCCCGACCGACCCAGGACCTGATGCCGGCATGTCCGGCCCGCAACCAGCCGTGGCTCGAAACGGCCCGGCGTTGGGAGGTGCCCGCAGCCTGGCCGAGCTGACCAGGCTGATGGACAGCGCCCTGCCCAGCGGATCCGATTTGCTGGACGAACTGCCGATGGCGGTGGTGGTGTGCAACCTGGCTGGGCTCATCATGGGCCGCAGCGCGGGTTACGCCCGCCTGTTCGCGGACCCCGCGCCGCACCGAATCGAGCACCTCCGGGACCTGTTCGACGAACGCGGCCGGGCCAGCCTGCCCGACGCCGTCGCCACCGCCTTCGCGTCGGCGGCCGCCGGGCGTGATGGCATCGCCGAATTGCAGGTGACGTGCCAACAACCGGGCGGTTTGCCGTTGGCCTGCAGCGCCACCCTGCGGCTCTCGCTCTCGGGCGGCGGGCCCGATGACGCCAACCCTGCGCACCTGGTGGCGGTGATCCGACCGCTCGGCGAGGCCGGCCGGCAGATGGAGCGCCAGAAGGCGGCCATAACCCGATTCGACACCCTGCTGCGGCACCTACCGGTGGGGGTCATCGGTTCGAGCAGCGGACTGCGGGCGGATTACGTCAACGCCAGCTGCGCGGACATCTTCGGGGTGGGCGCCGAGTTCCTCTTGGGGCTGGGTTGGTTGCAGCAGATTCATCCCGATGACGCCGAGCGGGCCGCGGACGCGGTCCAAGATGCCCTGTCACTGCGACGACCCACGTTCGTGCCGTTGCGGGTGTGCCGACCAGACGGTGAGCTTCGCTTCGTGCACCTGCGGGCGTCTTCGGTGGGCGTGGCTGACGATCTGGGGTTCGTGGCCAGCGTGGAGGACATGACCGGCCTTCGTCAGCTGGGGGACGCTGTCAACTACCAGGCCCGACACGATCTGCTGACCGGTCTGCTCAACCGCTCGACGGTGGAGGGCGTGCTGCAGGAGGTGCTCGAACAGCACGCCACCGCCGGCCTGCGCACCATGCCGGCCCTGCTGTTCGTGGATCTCGACGACTTCGGGGACATCAACGAGTCCGTCGGCTACCACGTCGGGGACAGCGTGCTGACGGTGATGGCTGATCGGCTCTACGCCTTCACCGACGACGGGGGCGCCGTAGCCCGCTTCGGCGGCGACGAGTTCGTGGTGATCCTGACCAATGTGGCGTCCACCGCTGCCGCCGAAGCCGCCGCCACCCGGCTGGTGGACGTCCTGAGCCGGCCGTTCCAGATCAGCGGCCAGGACGTCCACTGCACCGCCAGTGTCGGCGTGGCCTGGCTCGACCGGGACGAGGTGGCCGCGTTGGCCGGCAGCGCCGGTTCAACCAGCTCGACCGGCTCGACTGGCTCGACGCAGCCCATGGCGCTGGTCGTGACCGGGGCGCCTGATGAAGCGCGGCCCGATGCAGCACCGTCGGCCTACCTACAGCGGGCGGATCTGGCCCTCCGCCAGGCCAAGCGGTCAGGCAAGAATCGCGCCGCGCTGGCGTCCGGCGCGCTCCTGGAAGCGGAACAGCACCGCCTTCGACTGGCCCGCTCCCTCCGCCAGGCCATCGACCGGGACCGGCTTGATGTGCACTTCCAGCCGATCGTGGAATTGCACAGCGACCGCATCGCCGGTCTCGAAGCCCTGGTGCGCTGGCATGATCCAGAACTGGGACGGGTCAGCCCTGACGTTTTCATCCCGGCCGCAGAATCCCACGGGCTCATCGCCGAGTTGGGCCGAAACGTGTTGCGCCGGGCGTTGGCCGAGGTGCGCCAGTGGCGTCGCCTGCCGGGCTGCGGACGCCTCTACGTGTCGGTGAACATGTCTGCCCACGAACTCGACGATCCCGGGGTGGCCAATCGCCTGGCCGTGGCCTTGGCCCACGCCGACCTGCCCGCCGATGCGCTGTACGTGGAACTCACCGAATCAGCGCTGCTGCGGCGGGAGAGCACCGCCCTCGAACGTCTCGATGCCATCCGCCGGTTGGGCATCGGCCTGGCCATCGATGACTTCGGCACCGGTTACTCCAGCCTGGCCCGACTTCGGCGGCTCCCCGTTGACGTGATCAAGATCGACCGGGAGTTCGTGCGGGACCTGGGCATCGACCGCCAAGCCGGCGCCATGTTGACCGCGGTGGCAGCCCTGGCCTCCGCCATCGGCCTGGCCGCGGTGGCCGAAGGGATCGAGACGGACATCCAGCTGGCCGAGCTGCGCCGAGCCGGAGTCGGCTACGGTCAGGGCTACCTCTTCTCCGAGCCCATTCCCGCCGCTCGGATCCCGGACCTGTTGGCCCGCAGCCCGCTCCACCGCGCCGCCTGAGTAGCAAGCTACGCGTACGTGGAGCCCTTCATGGCGCCGACGTCCTGGCGCATCTCGACGTTGATGCAGGCGGCCTTGCCCGAAGCGAAGGCCCGCTCCAATGCCGGGCGGATCTCCTCTGGTTTGGTGACGAACTCGCCGTGGCCGCCCATTGCCTCCACGATCTTGTCGTAGCGGGTGTAGTTGAGCTTGGTGGCCACCAGCCGGTCCGGGCCGTACACGGTGGATTGCGGCCGCAGCATCTGACCCCAGGCGGCGTCGTTGCCGACGATGCCGACGATCGGCAGGTTGAAACGGATTGCGGTGTCGAACTCGAAGCCGTTGAGCCCAAAGCTGCCGTCGCCGTAGACGATGAGCACCCGGCGATCTGGATGGGCGATCTGCGCCGCCAGGGCGAAGGGCATGCCCACGCCCAGCGTGCCGAGGGGGCCGGGGTCCATCCAGCCACCGAACTTGGGCACCCGTAGCACCTTGGAGGTCTGGGCCACGATGTCCCCACCGTCGCCGATGACGATCATCTCGTCGTTGACGAAATCCGCTATCTCCTTGCAGAGCCGCAGCGGGTCGATCGGCACCTCGTCCGAGGTGAGCTCGGTGGCCAATTGTGCCTCGGCGGCATCTTCGGCGATGCGCAACGCCGCGGTGTGGGCGCCGTGGTCCAACTTGATGTCCCGCTCGGCCAGCACGTCCAGCAACTGCAGCAGGTTGGCGCCCAGGTTCCCGACCAGGCCCACATCAGCGGGGCGGTTCTGGCCGATGAGCGTCTCGTCGAGATCGAGCTGGATGATCTTGGCGCCGGGCGGGATGGCCTTACCGAACTTCATGCGGAAGTCCAACACGGTGCCGGCCAGCACCACCACGTCGGCATCACGCAGCGCCTTGGCCCGGGTGCGGTTGAAGAACAACGGATGGTCCATGGGGATCAGCCCCCGGGCCATGCCGTTGGTGTAACAAGGCAGCCCGGTGGACTCCACGAACTCCACCAACTGGGCGCCACCCTCGGACCACTTGAGCGAGGTGCCGGCCATGACCAGCGGGGTGCGGGCCGCCGCCAACAGGTCCACCGCGTCCTCGGCGTGAGCGCGGGGGGCGGCGTGCTGCACCCGATAGTCACGGAAGGTGGGCATGACGACCCGCTTCTCGTCCACCGGGCCACCCAACACGTCCATGGGGATCTCGAGGAAGGACGGACCAGGGATGCCGGAAAGGGCGTGGCGCACAGCCAGCTCCACGTATTCCGCCACCCGATGGGTCTCGAAGCAGGTGTCGGCGTACTTGGTGATGGGCTTCATGAGGGCCACGTGGTCCATCTCCTGCAAGCCGCCGCGCCGCAGGTTATTGAACGGGGCCTGACCGCCGAAGACCACGATGGGGCTGTTCGCCCGCCAGGCGTTAGCCACCCCGGTCACGCCGTCGGTGACGCCCGGTCCGGCGGTGACGATGGCCACGCCGACCTTGCCGGGGTGCAACCGGGCCCAGGCGTCAGCGGCGTGGACCGCGGCCTGCTCGTGGCGTACGTCGACCACCTTGATGCCCTCATCAAGACAGCCGTCGTAGATGGCCATGACGTGGCCCCCCGACAGGGTGAAGACGCACTCCACCCCCGCTGCCTTGAGAGCCTTTGCGACCAGTTGTCCCCCGTGCATGGGTCGCAACCTAGTGCTCCCCCAGGGACGACGCCCGCCGAGAGGGCCAATGTCTGACGGCGAAGCGGGCCCGAGCGGCTCAGCGGCAGCTTGCCAGCGCGGGCCGCGGCCCGGGCGTCCAGGTCAGCCTCAATCTCCGGGCTCACCAGATCAGCGCTGGTCAGGGTCCCGACGAGGGCCGTCTGCTCCAAGCTCAGCTGGGACACGACGGTTTGGGCTACGCAACGGGCCTCGGCGTAGCTGAGGTTCAGCTCGACGCGGGCCCTGACGCTGTACTCCAGGACCAGGCGCAGGGGCGTCAGGGTCAGGACGGGATCCACCGTGGTCGACGAGGGCGCGTCGGGGCCCGGGTCGCACGCGGTGACGTTCACCTGATCCCCGGACTTGGCCACCTCGCGCCGGGCGCCATCGGTACCCGCCGCGGCCCAGGCCTGGGCCGCGGCCTGGAACTCGATCACGTCCTGGGGCAGATCACCGCGGTAGCTCGCCCGCAGGCAGGTCTCGTCACCGGCTTCCACCAGCACGTATCGGTCTCCGCCCCAGCCGTAGGCGGCTTGGAGGGCCACCGCCGGGGTGCTGTGCTGAGCGAACATCAGATACCAGACCAGCGGGCCCAGTGCCCCTTCGGCCTGAACCGCCTCGCCGGCAACGGGCGTTGGCGCCGGCACCACCCTGACCGAGCCGTTGCCCCGGTAGTGGGAGGGGTCGATCAGCGCCTCGTCCGAAGCCGCCGGATGGGACAGCCCGGCGTCGAGGGCGGCCTGCTCGTCGATGTCACGCAACATCGCCACCAAGGCCGGACCCAGCAGGGCGGGGGTGACCCGCAACGCCTCGAGGTTGGATGAGGCCTGGCTGCGGTGCGCCAGGGAGCCGGGCGTATCGCCCAGCGTCGCCCGTTCTTCGGCCGAAAGCTGCTCGACGTAGCGCTGCTCGATACGGACGGCGTCACCCTCGGCGAGGGCGCTCAGGCTGGTGGGGGCGGAGGCAGAGGAGAGGTCCAGGCGAACGCCGAAGTGCTGGTGGTGCAGGGCATGGGTGAGCTCGTGCACCAGATCGGCCCGCAACGCGGGATCCAGCTCGCGTTCGGGGACGGCGATCCGCTCGGTGACGGGGTCGTAGATGGCGCTCACCTCGGCCGCTGACGGTGCGGGACCGGCGGCTCGCAGATCAACTTCACCGTCGTGGAGACCGAGGGCCCGAAGCACGCCGCCCTCCGCCAGCAGACTGTCGAGGTTGTTACCGGTGGGAGACACAGCCGAAGCCCGCAGCGCACGGGCGATCTCCGACGCCTCCTTGAAATCGACAAAGACCGGGTGGTCAAAGGTCAGACCCCGCTCACGCTCAACGAACCCCACTAGCTCGGTGACACGGGGCTCCCACACCGCCGGACTGAGTGGGCCAACCGGCGTGCTGGGTTTGAGCACGGTCAAGGCGGTGGCGCTGATCACGCCCAGTACCGCAACCCCGGCCATACCCATCACCAGCCGCCGCCGACCGGAGCGGGCTGTACCGCCGGACACGCCTTCCCGGACCTCGGGGGGCGGCGGGAGATACGGCGGAGGAGCCAGGAAGGCCGCGGTACCGGGAGGAGGCGGCGGAAGCTGGGCCAGTTGCGGATCCCGGGAGCCGGGAATCGCTCCAGCCTGCGTCTGGTGCAGATGGGTCTGCGGCTGGTGCGGCTGCGGAAGGTGAGGGGGGCTGTTGACCGGCGAGACGGACTCGTGGTGCTGGGCTCGGGGCGGTCGACCAAACACGGTTCCCAGCGTAGTGGAGCAACTACTATAAGTGACCGAATCGAAGGTCCTAGCCGCGTGGCAATCGGGTTGGGACCGACGGCTACCGTGGGCCGGTGGACACGTTGGTGGTGTGGGCCCATCCCCGGCGTGGCAGTTTCAGCGAGGCGCTTCGCCACACCACGGAGGACGCACTGATCCGGGCGGGACACCAGGTACAGGTGGTGGAGCTGTACCAAGAGGGGTTCCCGGCCATCATGGGTGAGGCCGAGTGGCAGGCCTATCGCGACTTCCGTCCCGCACCCGACGCCCAACTGGAGCGCCACATCGACGCCCTCCGCCGGGCCGAGCAGCTGGTGTTCATCTACCCCACCTGGTGGTTCGGGCTTCCGGCCATGCTCAAGGGCTGGTTGGAGCGCACCATGGTCCCCGGAGTGGCCTTCGACTTTGACCCATCGGGCCAGATCCGGGGCAACCTCGGGTCCCTGCGCCGCATCGTGGGCATCGCCACCTACGGCTCGACCCCGTGGTATGTGCACCTCATCGGTGACGCCGGTCGACGAACACTGACCCGGGCCCTGCGCATGTCAGCCCCTCGTCCGTGGACGGTGCGCAGCCGTTGGCTGGCGTTGTATCGCCTCGACAGCGCCACAGACGCCGACCGGGCCGCGTTCCTGGCCCGCGTGGATCGGACGCTGGGCCGCAAGTCGGGCCAGCGATCCAGGCCGGCCCGGTTGCGTCGGACAGCGTGGACATCTCACTCCGCGAAGGGGCCGGCGCGGCTCCGCGGGACCAGTCATCGACCTGAACTCCGGCGAAGAGACCAACAGGTGAAGGCCTTGGTGGTGTACGCCCACCCGCACGGGGCCAGCTTCAGCGCGGCGCTACGGGACGTGGTCTGTGCCTCGCTGCGCGACGCCGGCCATGAGGTGAGCCTGCTCGACCTATACGCCGAGGGCTTCGATCCCCTTTTGGGATCCGAGGAGCTCGCCACCCACAGCCAGGGCCTGGCGGCGCGACCTGCCGTTGAGTTCCACGCCGAATTGCTGGCCTCCAGCGAGGCCCTGGTGTTGGTGCATCCCACCTGGTGGGGCGGACCTCCAGCCATGCTCAAAGGCTGGTTCGACCGGGTGCTGTGCGAGGGGGTGGCGTACCACCTCCCGCCCGGATCCAACCGGATCCGCCCGCTGCTCCGTCATGTCAAACACCTGGTTGTGGTCACCACCTACGGCTCGCCCCGCTGGATCAACGCCATCCAGGGCGAACCCGGCCGACGGATGGTCCGATGGGGTTTGCGCACCCTGTTGTCCCGTCGGGCCCGGGTCCACTGGCTGTCGCTGTATGACATGGACCGCAACGGGGACACCGAGCGCCGTGCGTACCTCGATCGGGTGTCCGCGGAGCTGGCCGGTCTTGGAGCAGCGCGACGATGGACGAACCCCCGATGACCGATGACCAAACCCTCCGCGCAGCAACCGGGGCCGCGCCCGCACGGGCTGAGCTCATGGAGGAAGCCGTGACCCTGGCCCGACGGGCGGGGGACCTGACCCTCGGGTGGTTCCAGAGTGGATCACTCATGGTGGACACCAAGGCCGACTCGACCCCGGTCACGGACGCCGACCGGGCCGCGGAGCGACTGGTTCGCGAGGAGCTGGCCCGGCGCCACCCTGAGGACGGGATCATCGGGGAGGAGGAGGGCGTGACCGCCGGCAGCAGTGTCCGACGCTGGGTGGTGGATCCCATCGACGGCACCTACGGCTTCGTGCATGGCGTGCCGCTGTACTCCACCCTGTTGGCGGCCCTGGACGAACACGGGCCGCTGATCGGGGTCATCCACCTACCGGCGCTGCGGGAAACGGTGTATGCCGGACGAGGGCTGGGCTGCTTCCGTCTGGGCCCCGACGGGGTCACCAGCCGCGTCAGGGTGAGCGGCCTCGGTGGGCTCGACGGCGCGGCCATCATGACCAGCGGCATCGACAACTGGTCAGCGCAGCAACTGGCGACGCTGCACGCTGCCGGAGCCCGGGTGCGGACCTGGGGTGACGGGTACGGGTACGCCCTCGTGGCCTGTGGGCGTGCTGACGCCATGGTCGATCCTGAGGTGTCGGTATGGGATCTGGCCCCCATGCCGGTGATCCTCGCCGAGGCCGGGGGCACCTTCAGCACCGTGGATGGACGTTCGGATCTGTGGGGTGGCAGCGGGGTAGCCAGCAACGGACTACTCCACCCGCCGCTGCTGCGGGCCCTCGCCGGTTGAACCTCGCAGCTCGGCGGCGGACGGCAACGTGGCTGATTTGGCACCACTAACGTCCGTGCATGGACGCTGCCGCTTATCTTGACGCCCTCGCCCGGGAGGGGGCCCTGCTGGCGGGTACCTCGGTGAGCGATCTTGAACGCGCCGTGCCCAGCTGCCCCGAATGGACCGTGGCGCAGCTCATCGGCCACACCGGCTGGGTGCATCGCTGGGTGACAGCCACGTTGCGGGCGGATCCTGCGAACCCACCGAGCCCCAGGACCATCGAGACCGCGCCGCCGGGACCGGCCGTGCTGGGCTGGTACCGCCAGGCCCTTGACGAGCTCCTGGTCAGCCTGCAGGAGGTGGATCTCAGCCGCACCTACACCACGTTCGCCGGTCCGCGGAATGGGCATTGGTGGGCCCGGCGCATGGTCCACGAGGCCGGCGTGCATCGCTGGGATGCCCAGAACGCGGTCGGCGCGGCCGCCCCGTTCGAGGCCGCAGTGGCCGCTGATGGGGTGGAGGAGGCCCTCGATACCTACGTAAACCGGCGATTCGACCACCGCGCCTTCGGTTCGGCCGGGGAGACCCTCCACTTGCATGCCACCGATGGCGGGGACCACGTTGACGGGGAAACCGGCGTGCAGAGCGGCGAGTGGATGCTCACCATGCAGCCTGACGCGGTGGTGTGGGAACGGGGGCACGGCAAGGGCGATGTGGCGCTGCGAGGTGCAACCGGTGACCTGCTGCTGTTCCTGATGAGCAGAGTGGGTCCGGATCACTTCGAGATCTTCGGTGACCGGTCCCTCGCCGAACGCTGGCAAGCCGCTGCCAACTTCTGAGGCCGCTGGCAGGTGCTACGCAGCTCCTTCGAACACTGCCACCTGCACGCCCATGGCGCTGAGGGCCTGCAGCACCACCGCCGGGTCGCGACAGTTGGCCATGGTCAGCACGCCAGGCACCGCGAACCATCCCTGCTCCAGGCCACCGCAAGCCGCGGCGGCCACGATGCCCGCCACCCGGGCCGGATGGTCCGCCAGCCCGTAGACGACCACGTCGAGCACCCCCTGGCGATGGCCCCACACCTCGACCCGGAGACCGCCGGGCCCGCCGTCGGCGTGTGGTGGGCGCAGCATCGGCAGCCAGCCCGTCAGCCGGTCACGGCGGGTGGCGGCGATGCGGGCCGTGACCCGCCGGGCATGGGGGAAGGCCCGTTGCAGCAGGAACGGCTCAGCCAGCCCCGCCCGATAGCAGTCAAGGGCGCCGATCCGCTCCGGAAACCATGCCAGTTGCCGCCCGGAACTGGCACGACGACGGATCCAGGCCTCATCGCGCCACTCCCAATGCGCCTGGCGGAGGGACCGGTGATGCTGGCGGGCGCAGGCGGGGCCTCCGGTGCCGGACTTGGCCACATGGATCTCCTCGACCCGCTCGAAAAGTCCCGCTGCGTGGGCGGCCAGGAGACAGCTCAAGCCCGGGGAACACCCCGCTCCGACCACCACCCGGCGTCCGCTCTCCGCTGCCCGAGCGTGCAGGCTGATCAGCTGCTGCACGTCGGTGATGGCGTCCGCGATGCTCACCACGTCCGGGCCGTGTGGGGCGCGCGTGTCGCCCAACGCCTTCCGGGCCAGCTCCACACCGGTCCCGGAGGGCACGCACAGGACCACCACGTCCGCCACCCCGGCGGCCTTGAGGTCTACGGCGGCACGAATCACGGCCGTCCCGACAGCGCCACCACCGACACCCGCTGCCCCGGGCCCGCCGGAACCAACCTGAAGCCGCAGTTGCTCCACGCCCGCCTCCGCCACGGAGAGCAGCCGGTCCACGAGCACCACCTCCGCGGCACCCTTGACCCCAGCGGGCGGGACCAACAGGGTCCGAGCACATTGCAGACCCGACGCTCCGGCGCCGACCACAATGATCCGCACGTCAACCGACCCGACCGGATCCGGCTCGAGCGCTGGCAGCGGATGGGATACACGCGGCCCACATCATCGAAACAGCGGAGGTTCCAGGGTCCGCCAGCCACCACGCCGCAACGGCACGACGGGGGGCTTGGTAAACCGCAGCACACTCCCCGTCAGTATGGCGATGCCCAGAGCGAAGCCGACACGACGAAGCAGGCCGATCATGCTGTGGGGCTAGCTGGAATCGAACCAGCGACCTCACCCTTATCAGGGGTGCGCTCTAACCGACTGAGCTATAGCCCCGGCTGGGCGGACCGAGGGCCCGCTGAACCGCTGAAAGATGCTAGCAGCACCCCGGACCACCATCAGCACGCTCAACCAGACCTTCGGTGCGTGGCAGGACGGGCACTTTCCAACTCCACCACCGACAGCCGTACCCCGCCGGTCAGGTCACTGATCAGGTTGAACAGCATGCCGGCCAGCACCGTCAGCAGGCTCAGGACCAGAACCCCCACGAGGCCCCCCAGTAAGCCGATTCGGAAGATCTCCCCGCCGTCGAAACGGAAGCTGTCGAGCACGAAGATCTGCTCCACAAAACCTTCGATGCTGCCAATGGTCCCGGCGCGGGTGAGCACACGCCACACCAACGCCCCGGCCACCGCGCCCACCATCAGCAGGCATAGGTAGAACAACAGCACCACCTTGAGCAACGACCACAGATCGATGTGGCGCACCAGGCGGCCGACCTTGCGGGCTTGCAAGCGTCGAGCAGCCCGAACTTCTGCCCGACGCGGGATCTGCAAGGTGACAGCGGCGCCCGCAAATGGACCCTGCGACGGCATCGGGCGCTCGACCACCTCGAGCAATTCCTCCACCGCCACCTCCCGGTGGCGTGCACCATGGCCCTGCACCGCCCCCGGCGCCAAGGACCCGGCGCCCTTGCTCGGGCGGACCGACGAAGGCGACGCGGCGGCCTCCGCTGCTGCTTCGTCCACGGCTGGCGTCGAAGAAGATGACGGGGACCCCTCGGTGGCGGACCGGGGGCCGTGACCGCTTCGATCGCCCGTCCCGCCGGCCCCGCCCACCCCGGCAGTGGCGCGCTTTCCTCCCGGACCGTTGCGCCCATCCCCTGAGCCCCGGCGCTTACCGCCCCCCCGGCCTCGCCCGCCGGCCCCGGTCCCGGCCGTGGTGCCAGGCGTGGTGGCCTGGGACCGGCCCGAATCCGCCGACGGTGATGGCGCCTCCGGGCTGGGCGCGGGCACCACCTCGATGGGTTCGGTCACAACACGAAAGTCTACGAGACGAGCCCAGACTGGACCCACGCGAGCCCGGGCCAGCGGATCACTCGACCAGGGCCGCCTCGCTCGACGCCCGCCGCCCGGACAACTCCACTGTGGCCCGACACCAGCCCGGTCCCACCTCGACGGACACCAGCCGTGCCTCGTTGGCCACCGCGACCCCTGCCGCGGCGGCCGCGCCCCCATTCAGACCGGCCAACGCCGATGCGTCAGCGGCGGACGCGGCCCGGGCCTGTTGCACGAGGATCGTCCCGAGCCGTCCGAGCGCCATCACCACCGCCAGAGCGACGGCGATGACCGCTGCAACCAGGACCGTGACCTGACCCCGCTCCCTGTTCATGGACACCTCCGAACCGGAGGCCGTTGTCAAAGGCGGTGCTCTCGCCCGAGTGTCCTCACGTCCGTCGCGCAGGACGGACCACTACGCCTCCACAGCGCCGTTCTGGTCCGGATGCTCGGTCGGCCCGTCCGCGCCGCCGGCCGAGATGGCGGGTTCCCCCCCGGCGCTGATGGTCTCACCGTTGGTGAGCGCAACGCTGCCATCGGGATCCGTCCTGCCTACGGGGTTCATGTCGGCGGGGTTCAAGTCGGCGGGGTTCAAGTCGGCATCGGGTTCGCCGTCGCCGTGGTCGTCACTCTCGCCAAGATCCTCCGGAGGCGGCACCAGCGCCACCGCGGCCACCTGCTCATCGTCGTCCACGTTCATGATCCGCACGCCGGTGGCGTCACGACTCTGCAAGGAGATCTCCGACGCCGCGGTGCGGATGGTCACCCCGCCAGAGGACACCATGATCACGTCATCTTCGGGTCCCACCATCATGGCGGCGGCCACCCCGCCACGTTGTTCGGTGATTCGGATGGCCCGCACCCCCTGGTTGCCTCGGCCGATGCGACGAAACTCGTCCAGGTCGGTGCGCTTGCCATACCCGGCCAGCGTCACCAACAGCAGGTGGGCGCCGTCCCGGACCACATCACAGGAGACCACCGCGTCGGCGGCACGCAGCCGCATGCCCCGAACCCCGGCGGCGCCGCGACCCATGGGACGGACCTCTTCCTCGTTGAAGCGGATGCCCTGACCGCTGCGGCTGACCATGATGATTTCGTCTTCGCCGTTGGTGGGGATGACCCGCACCAACTCGTTGCCATCCCGCAGGTCCAGCGCGATGAGGCCCCGCCGCAGCGAACTGTCATATTCAGTGAAGCGGGTTTTCTTGACCGTGCCGTCCCGGGTGGCAAAGAAAAGATACCGGTTGGTCTGGTAATCGCGGGTGTCGATGACCGCTTGCACCAACTCGCCCGGTTGCAGCTCCAGCAGGTTGACGATGGGGATGCCCCGAGCGGTGCGTTCGCGCTCTGGCACCTCATGGGCCCGCAGCCGGTAGACCCGGCCGACGTTGGTGAAAAACAGCAAATGGGCGTGCGCCGAGGTGTGCAGGATGGTGGTGACCACGTCCTCCTCCCGCAGCCTGGTGCCGCTAACACCCCGCCCGCCCCGGCCCTGGGTACGGAAGACGTGAGCCTCGACGGACTTGATGTAGCCGGCGGCGGTCATGGTGACCACCAGTTCCTTGTCATCGACAAGGTCTTCGATTGCCATCTCGCCGGGATCGATCACCAGGCGGGCCACCCGGGGTGTGGCGAACTCCTGGCGAACGGCGGTCAGCTCTTCCTTGATGACCGCCCGCAGCTTGGCTTCATCGGCCAGGATCGCTTCGAGGCCTTCGATCTCGATTCGCCGGGCCGCCAGCTCGGCTTCCAGGTCCGTGCGCGACAGCCGGGTGAGCTGGGCCAGGCGCATGTCCAAGATGTCCTCGGCCTGGATCTCGGTGAAACTGAAGCCTTCGCCTTGCAGCGCGGTCCGAGCGCCGGCGCGATCCTCGGAGGCCCTGATCAACGCAATGATGGCGTCGATCATGTCGAGAGCCCGGATCCGGCCCTCCAGGATGTGGGCCCGGGCACGGGCGCGGTCCAAGCGGAACTCGCTGCGCCGCCGGATGACCTCCACCTGGTGGGCCACGTAGGCGGTGAGCATGGCCGCCAGGTTCAGGGTGCGCGGGATGCCATCCACCAACGCCACCATGTTCACGCCGAAGCTGGTCTGTAGCTGGGTGTGCTTGTACAGGTTGTTGAGCACAACATTGGGGTTGGCGTCCCGTTTGAGCTCAATCACCAACCGGGTCTCCTCACCCGAGGATTCATCGTTGATGTCCCGCACCCCGTCAAGCTCCCGGGCGTCCACCAGTTCCTTGATGCGAGTGGCGATGGCCGCAGCAGAAGTCTGGTACGGAAGGGCAGTGACGGTGATCTGAGTGCCGCGACGGGTTTCTTCGATCTCGGCGTCCGCCCGCATCCGCACCGAGCCCCTCCCGGTCCGATACGCGTCGAGGATGCCGGCCCGACCCAGGATCTGCCCGCCAGTGGGAAAGTCCGGGCCCTTCACGAACTGCATCAGGTCATCCGGGGTGGCCTCCGGATGGTCGATGAGGTGCATGGTGGCGTCGATCACCTCGCCCAGGTTGTGGGGCGGGATGTTGGTGGCCATGCCCACCGCGATGCCCTGGCTGCCGTTGACCAAAAGGTTCGGGAACCGCGCCGGCAGCACCACCGGCTCGGAGTTCTTGCCGTCGTAGTTGGCGATGAGATCGACGGTGTTCTCATCGATCCCGTCGAGGAGGCGCATGGCCAACGGCGAAAGTCGACATTCGGTGTAGCGGGCCGCCGCCGGACCGAATTCGGGAGAGCCGTAGTTGCCATGAAAGTCGATCAGGGGATCACGCAACGAGAACGGCTGGGCCATGCGCACCAGCGCGTCGTAGATGGCCGAGTCACCGTGAGGATGGAAGTTGGCCATCACCTCCCCCACCACCCGGGCGCATTTCACGTGGGCCCGGTTGGGCGTGAAGCCGAGGTTGCTCATGGCCCACAAGATGCGACGGTGGACCGGCTTCAAACCATCGCGAGCATCGGGCAAGGCGCGCGAGGTGATGACCGACATGGCGTATTCCAGGAAGGAACGCTCCATCTCGTCCTGAATCTCGACGAGCTGCACGGAAAGTCGTTCTTCAGGGACGCCACCACCGACGGGGGGACCGGCCGCGGCACCCTCGGCCGGCGGCGGCTGATCTGATGGCGGGTCAGGAGGTAGGTCGCTCATCGGTCAGTACTCACAGATTTGGTCATATGTCGAGGAACCGCACGTCTTTAGCGTTGTTCACGATGAAACCCTTGCGCTGCTCCACGTCCTCGCCCATCAGGATGGACGTGATCTCATCAGCGATGGCGGCTTGTTCCAGATTAATCTGCAACAACGTTCGGCGATCAGGATCCATGGTGGTTGCACGCAACTCCTCCCAGTCCATCTCGCCCAGGCCCTTGAGCCGCTGGAACTCCGGCTGCTTGCGTCCCGCCGCCACCTGGTCATTCTCATAGGACACCCGGGCCACGTCGTCTTTCAAATACACCTTCGACTTGCCAACCTCGACTGAATACAGCGGCGGCTGGGCGATGTAAACATACCCGGCTTCTACCATCGGTCGCATCTGTCGGAAGAAGAAGGTCAACAACAACGTCCGGATGTGACTGCCATCGACATCGGCATCAGCCAGCACGATCACCTTGTGATAGCGAACTTTGGCAGCATCGAACTCTTCCCCCAACCCGGCCCCGATAGCCTGGATGAGGGTCTGGATCTCGGTGTTTCGTAACATCTTGTCGATACGGGCCCGCTCCACGTTCAAGATCTTGCCGCGGATGGGCAAGATGGCCTGGGTGCGGGGATCACGGGCCCGTACCGCGGAACCACCGGCGGAGTCGCCCTCCACGATGAACAATTCAGACTCGTCGGGGTTGCGGCTGTTGCAATCCTTCAACTTGTCGGGCATGCCGGCCCCGTCAAGGGCTGACTTCCGACGGATGGCGTTGCGGGCCTCCCGCGCCGCCAACCGGGCCCGGGATGCGCCGATGGCCTTGGTGACCATGGCCCGGGCCTCACCGGGGTGCTCCTCCAACCACTGCGCCAACTTCTCGTTCGTGGCCCGTTCCACCAGTGATCGCATGGACACGTTGCCCAGCTTGCCCTTGGTCTGGCCTTCGAACTGCGGATCACGCAACCGCACGCTGATGATGGCGGCCATACCCTCACGTATGTCCTCGCCCTGGAGGTTCTCGTCTTTTTCCTTCAGGAAGTTCTTCTCGCGGGCATGGCGGTTGATGGCGTTGGTCAGCGCCTTTTTGAAGCCTTCTTCGTGCATGCCACCCTCGATGGTGGTGATGCCGTTGGCAAAGGAGTGCAACCCGTCGGTCTGGTAAGTGGTGTTCCATTGGAAAGCCACCTCCACCTCCTGGTCCTCTTCCGAGGCGGAGAAATACCCGACCGACTTGTAGAGCGGCTCCTTCGATTCGTTCAGATGCGCCACAAAGTCGACGATCCCGCCCTCGAAGTGAAACACGATGGGACCGTCAGCGGTGCCGTCATGGCCCTCTCGTTCGTCGAGGAACGAAATCCGCAGTCCCCGGTTCAGATAGGCCATCATCTGAAAGCGCTCGAGCAGAGTCTGGGCCCGGAACTCGATCTGGTCGAACACCGTGGGATCGGGCCAGAAGCGGACGGTGGTCCCGGTGCGGCCATCGGGAGCGACGCCGACCACCTCGAGCCGGTCATCCATCTGCCCGCCATCCTTGAAGGACATGGAGTGGCGTCTACCGTCACGATCGATCTCCACCTCGACCCGGGTGGACAATGCGTTCACTACTGACACGCCCACGCCGTGCAGCCCGCCGGAGACCTTGTAACCGGATCCGCCGAACTTGCCGCCGGCATGAAGCACGGTCAGCACCACCTCGGCGGCGGACAACTCGGGGTATTGGGGATGGCGATCGGTAGGGATGCCGCGCCCGTTATCGACCACCTCGCAGCCACCATCGGCCAGCAGCTTCACCTCAATGGTGGTGGCGTGGCCGGCCATGGCCTCATCCACAGAGTTGTCGACCACCTCGTAGACCAGGTGGTGCAATCCGTTGGGCCCGGTGGAGCCGATGTACATGCCCGGGCGCTTGCGGACCGCCTCCAGCCCTTCGAGAACCTGGATATCACCCGCGTCGTAGGTCAAGCGGCCTCGCTTGCTCAGGAGTTTTGCTCATGGTCGACAGCAGAAACGCTGGCGAATGGATCACCCGCGCCCCAGCCTGGCGAGGCCGCGGCCTCGAAAGCAGTGCGACGTCACCCTCGGAGGAGAGCCCGGCAGACTGGGCCCCTCGATCAAGTGGCGTCGATCCGGTGCCACCCGGACCCGAAGGCCCCGGACCAGGCGCTTTACCACCCAAGCCAAGCTCGTCTGCCGTGGTGCATCTTACCAGCGAGGCGAGCTCGATCCGGTGCAAGGACTCCCGGGTGAGGGGCATGATCACCCCGGCTGGCTCGGGAGGCTCAACGGGAGCCACGACGAGGCCGGACCCGTATGGCCAGCCGCTCGAACTGGACCCCGGTCTCCGCTGCCAGACGGGTCAGCAGATCCGATTCCAACCAGTGCAGTTGCGTGGCCCAAGCCGGGTCATCTACCGCGACCACCAAAGTGGTGCCCTCGCTGGCCACCGCCCTGGCATTGGCAGCAATGGAAGGCCCGACGATCCGTTCCCAATCAGCTATCACGCTCACTCCGGCGGTGTTCGGGGCCCACCCCAACTGGGCCACCACCCGGGCCAGCGAAACCCCGATCCGCTCCGGTTCGCTCGCCCCGCCACCGCGTCCGAAGCGTGGTTGGTTCATGTCCAAGCCTCACGGGCCTGCAGCGCGCTGTGAGGACTGCCGCTGGTGCCCACTCCGCTGGTCGGAACTTCGCTGACGCGGTCGAGGCCCACCTCATACATCACGTCGGCCCGGGCGGTGCGCGGCAGCCGGTCCGCCGAGGTCAGCACGGTCTGACCGAACGGCAGGTTGGCGATGAGGGCATCGCACCGCTGGGGGTCAAGCTCAGAAAAGACGTCATCCAACAACAGCAACGGGGGAAAGCCAACCTCGACGGTGACCAAACGGTGCCCTGCCAACTTCAGTGCCAGCGCCACGCAACGTTGCTCGCCTTGGGACGCGTGGGTGCGGACCGGCCGAGGCCCGAGGACCAGGTCCAGATCGTCCCGATGGGGGCCCATGGTCGTGGCGCAACGGCGAAGGTCCTGGTCACGAGCTTGGGTTAGGCAGTTGAGGGCATCACCGGGGGTGAGCGAAGGTCGGTACGAGGCCACCAGTGGCTCGTCGTGCAGCCGGGCGCGAATGTCGACGGTGTCGGCGCTGTCGGGCGAACCGGCAGCGGCAAGTGCCCGGTAGGCCTCCACCAACGGGATGGCCAGCTGTTCGACCAGTGCCGTCCGCCGGGTCATCACCGTTTCAGCCAGGGGTGCCAGCTTGGCGTCCCACACATCAAGGGTCAGGGCCGCGGAGCTGTCCAACCGGCCGCCACACTGGCGTAGCAGGGCTCCACGCTGACGCAGCACCCGTTCGAGAGACCCGAGCACGGCCTCGAAGCGGGGGTCCAAGCTGGTGGCCAACTCATCCATCCAGGCCCGGCGACCGGCAGGTCCTTCTTTGACGATGCCCAGGTCATCGGGTGCGAACAGCGTGACCCGGAGTTGACCGGTGGCGAGTCCGGGCCGGGCCAACCGACGTCCATTGAGCTGCAGCCGGTTCCGTCCCGTGCGGTTGATCTCCGCTTCGAGCAACACCTCGCGCCCGATGTCACCATCAGCGCTGCCGCTATCCCGGCTGCGGCTATCCCGGTTCTCGCTCTTCCGGCTGTCGTGCACACCGTGCTCCAGCCCACGATGCCCTGAGGCTCTGACGTACGCCGCCGGTTGCTGGTCACGGATCATTACCTCACCACTGGGGGTCCGGAACGATCGGAAGTGGGCCAGGTAGTAGAGCGCTTCGAGCAGGTTGGTCTTGCCCTGACCGTTGCGGCCCACCAGCGCGGTGAGCCCTGGCGCCAGCGACAATTCCACGTCGCTGTAGCTGCGGAAATCATGCACATGCAGGCGATCGAGGCGCACGAGCTCCCATCCTTGCCGTCCGAGACGGTGTTCAGGACACCCGCACCGGCATCAGCAGGTAGAAAAAATCCTGGTTCCCGACACCACGGAGAACCGCCGGGTTCCTGGCATCGAGACTTTCCAGCACCACCTCATCGCTCTGTGTGGCCTCGAGCCCCGCCACCAGGTATTCCGGGTTGAAGGCCACGGTGAGCTCCTCGCCTTCGTAGCTGGCATCGACGAACTCATGCGCCTGACCGACGTCCTGGGTGATGGCCAGCAGTTCCAAACCATCGGCCTTCTGCGCCAAACGGACAGGGGTCGATTCACGGGCCAACAGCCGAACCCGGCGAACGGCGTCCAGCAGGGCCTCCCGGCGGACGGTCAGCCGATTGGGATGGTTACGGGGGACCAGGTTGCGGTAGTTGGGAAAGTCGCCCTCGATGAGTCGTGTGGTCAGCCGGCTGGAACCAGCCTCGAAAGACGCCTCGCGTTCACCCAACCGCAACGAGACGGTGTCAGCCCCACTTAGCAACCGGGTCAGCTCAGACAGTGCCCGTGACGGCAGGAGCACACTCTGACCCTCAGCCAGGACCTGGGTGCCCAGCAGGTCACGCACCGCCAGCCGATAAGAATCCGTGGCGACTAAACGCAGTCCCTCGGGTTCCGCGGCAACCAGCACGCCCGTGAGGATCGGTCGTGAATCATCTGACGAGGCCGCCGGCACCACCTGCCGAAGGGCCCCGGCCAGGGAGCGGGCGTCCACGGCCAGGGAATCTGCGTTGACCTCGCTGAGGCGGGGAAAGTCCTCGGCGGGAATCAGGCGCAACGAGAACTGGGATCGGGCGGCGCTGACCTCGGCGGTGTCCTCGGCCACTTCGACGGTCACCGCGCCAGGCTCGAAGGCCCGCACGATCTCCGCCAGCAAGCGAGCGGGAATGACGGCCAGACCGTCCTGCAGCCCTGCCACCGTGACCTCGACGGAGATCGATAGCTCCAGATCGGTGCCGGTGAGCAGCAAGCGATCGCCCTGCAACTCGGTTCGGATCCCCGACAGCACGGGTAACGCACCACCTCGGGTGCTCACGGCGCGGCCGGCGGTGCCCAGCGCCTCGACCAGCACGTCGCGTTCGCAACGGAACTTCATCCGGTCGGGCCTCCACGGGCTCGGGTGGTTGTTGAGGAGGTTGATGTGTCCATGGATAGTCCTGGTAATAAGAGCTGTGGATTGTGGACGACAGCACTGCGTCGCAGATCAGGGGCAGTGCGTGGCCGCGCCGTCTGTCCCCCGTGACCCACAGGGCTTAGGTGACCACGTATGGTGGCTGTGGATGGCGGCACGGTCACCCACAGGACATCCCCACCGCTCAACGTCGGTTGTCCCCAGACGCGTTCGAGGTGGTTCATGACCGTCCCCCATCGCTCTTGAGCGCATTGATGAGCTCGGTCACCTGGTCATAGATCTGCCGACGCTCGCGCATCTGCGTACCGATCTTTTCGACGGCGTGGATGACGGTTGTGTGGTCCCGCCCGCCGAACTCCCGGGCGATGGCCGGATAGGAGAGATCGGTCAGCTCCCGCATCACATACATCGATATCTGCCGTGCCGCTACCAAGGGTCGGCGGCGGCTGGCACCGGTGATCTCGTCCTTGGTGAACCCGAACCGTCGACAGGTCTCCTCCATGATCAGCACCGGCGTGATCAGACGGGGACCCTTGTCTCGCAGCGAATCGGCCAGCACCTTGGCGGCGAGGTCGGGCGAAACCGGCTCACGGTTGAGGCTGGCGTAGGCCGCCACCCGGATGAGCGCCCCCTCCAGCTCACGGATGTTGTTGGTGATGTGGGTGGCGATGAACTCCAGCACGTCCGGTCCCACGGCGGTGGCTGCCTGTTCGGCCTTCTTGCGCAGGATGGCCAGCCGGGTTTCAAGGTCGGGCGGCTGGATGTCGGTGATGAGGCCCATCTTGAAGCGGCTGCGGAGGCGGTCCTCCAGGGTGGAGATGGCATCTGGCGGCCGATCCGAGCTCAGAACGATCTGCCTGTTGGCTTCGTAGAGGTAGTTGAAGGTGTGGAAAAACTCCTCCTGCAACCCCTCCTTGCCCTCCATGAACTGGATGTCGTCCACCAGGAGGACATCCATCTCTCGGTAATGGCGCTTGAAGTCCTGTGGGGTGCCGGCCCGGATGGAATCCACGTACTGATTGAGGAAGGTCTCCGTGGACACGTAGCGCACGCGGTAGGTCCGATAGTTCTCCCGGACGTAATGGGCTATGGCCTGTAGCAGGTGGGTTTTGCCCAGCCCGGCGTCCCCGTAGATGAACAGCGGGTTGTAGGAGCGGGCCGGGACCTCCGCTACCGCCAACGCTGCCGCCTGAGCGAAGCGATTGGAGGCCCCGGTCACGAACGCCTCGAACGTGTACCTTGGATTGACCCCGTCGTCCACAGCCCGGTCCGGCAGTTGGTACCTGGCTCCGCTGGTGGTTGGATTGTCATGGCGGGGGGCGTGCCAGCGCTGGTCAGGGGTCTGATCCTCTTGGCCGACGGGCCGCTCCCGATCAGCGTCCCGATCCGCTGGCGGCGGTGGGTTGCCAAGGGGTGTGACTTGTACGACGACCTCGATCCCGGGCCAGCCGGCGGTCTCCAGGGCGTCGACCACCAGGGAACGGAAACGACCCTCGAACCGCTCTTTGACCAGCGTGTTCGGCACGCCCAGGGACAGCCTTCGACCGTTGAAGTCAAGCGGGTTCACCAGGTTGAACGTGGTCTGCCACACGGCTTCGGACACCTCGATGCGCACCGCCGCAGCGCAAGCGTCCCACAGTGCCCTGGCGTCGGTCATGGTGACTCGTCCTTCCAGGGGCTCGTCGGGTACAAGACCGGTCTCCGGATTCAACAGGCGTGTCCACAGGGTCGTCCACAGCTGTGGAGGAACGGCCTGGTTCTGTGGCCGAGTGGGCACTCGCGCCCTTTGCAAGAGCGGCGTGCAAGCTAGCACCGCACACCCGGTCCTGCCTAGACGCCTCTTCCTGCCGGGCGAGGAGTCGGGCCTGCGGGGCGATGAGTGTGGTCACGACCTGTATCAGGTTGGTCCTGGACGTCATGTCGTCCTAGTCTGCTCACAGAGATGTCCGGCCGGGCCCACCTCGGCTGCTCCAGCGCGTCACGCCACGCCGTGGGTGACTTGTGGGTGAATGGTCGCTCCGCCCGGCTGACACGCTCGCACCGCGCCCAGCGGGCCAACCAGGTCGCCCGCTTCAACACCCGCTTCCTTCAGACAATGAGAGCAAGACGATGAAGAGAACCTTCCAGCCCAACAACCGCCGGCGGGCCAAGAAGCACGGCTTTCGCCAGCGCATGGCCACTCGCGCCGGGCGTGCCGTCATCAAGGCTCGGCGTCGTCAAGGGCGCGCCAAGCTGTCGGCTTGATCGAGCCCCTGAACGACCGGGATTCCTTTGCTCGCCTGGCTTCTGGCCATCGGGCGCGCTGTGGGCCTCTTCGTCTTCGCTTTGTCGGCGCCAGCGTGCCCACCACAACCGTGCCCGCAACAACCGTGCCCACCCGAGACGTTCCCGCCGCATCCGACGCTCAGCAGGTGCGCGTGGCCTATGCCATCAGCCGAAAGTCGGGGAACGCCGTTACGAGAAACCGCATTCGGCGTCGATTGCGAGCAGCGCTGTTTGAGCTCGAACGCGATGAACCTCAAGCCTTCGTTGCGGGGGACTATCTGTTCGCTGCGAACTCGGAGTTATCGACGCTGCCGTTTCAGGACGTCCAACAGCTGGTACGACGCACGGTATCCTCGGCGGCTCGGTTCCAGAGCGGCCCCTCGCCGCGGGGCCTGTGAGGAGTGCTGATGGGGACCTCCCGTTCGCAGCCCGGTCTTGCGGCCCGCGCTGTCATGGGTGTGGTTGAGGGCTACCAGTTGTTGTTCGCTTGGCGGCCATCTCCGTGCCGGTTCGTTCCGTCCTGTTCGGCCTACACCTTGGAGGCCATCGAGCGCCACGGTCTCCTCCACGGTGGCTGGTTGGGTGCGAAGCGACTGGGCCGCTGTCATCCCTGGGGCCCCCACGGCGAGGACCCCGTCCCACCGATGATCGGGTCCGCGTCCGACGGCGCGCCCTCATTCCGGAAGGTCACGTAGATGTTCGACATGTTCGATCCCCTCATTGAGGGGTTGTCCTCGGTCTTGGCGTTCTTCTTCGCCCTGACCAATTCATTTGGCGGAGCGATCATCCTGCTGACCCTGGCGGTGATGGCGGTGGTGACGCCGCTCACCCTCAAGGGAACCAAGTCGATGATGGCCATGCAACGGCTCCAGCCGGACATGCGCCGTATCCAGCAGGAGTTCAAGCACGACCGGCAGCAACTCAATCAGGAGATGTTGCAGTTCTATCGGGACAACAACATCAATCCCATGGGAAGTTGTCTTCCGCTGCTGATCCAAATGCCCATCTTCCTGGTGCTGTTCCAGGTGGTGAAGGGCATCACGAAGATCGGCTCCGATGGGACCTTCCAGCCCGACAACCTCTCAACCGGCACCGAGCTGTATCAGGCGCTCGACAAGGCCAAGGAGATGTTGTTCCTCGGCTTCGACCTCGAGAAGAGCCCGCTGAACGCTCTGAAGGACCGGGGCTTCATCGTGGCCCTGCCGTACTTGTTGCTCATCGCCCTGTGGGTCAGCACGTCCTTCCTGCAGCAGATGCAGGTGTCGGGTCGCAGCACCGACGCCATGAGTCCTCAACAGAAGATGATGATGCGGGTCATCCCCGTGTTCTCGCTGACCGCGCTGTGGTTCCCGGCGGCGTTGAGTGTGTACTGGGTTACGTCCAACCTCTGCCGGTTGGCGACCCAGGGATACATCTCCCACCGGTTCTACAACGTGGGTCTGCTCGGCTTCGGCAGCAAGCGCGAGAGCGGCCAGGCCACCGTGATCGATATGAAAGCCACACCGGCAAAGCCCGCCAAGCCGGCAACGCCCAGCTCGAAGGGTCCGGGTCCCGGTTCCTCCAATGGCGCTGGGGGCACCAACGCGGCCCGCAAGACGCCAGCCTCGGGTCGGGTGACCCCGGCCAAGGGAAAGTCAACGACGGACCGCTCCCGTCCTTCGGCTCCGGGTCGACGCAGCGCGCCGGCGGCCGGCTCGGTGAACGGTGAACGTCCACGGCGGCGGGTTCCCAACGGTCCGGCAGCCTCTTCGGGCGAGTCGTCAAGCTCCAAAGACGCCGTCGCGGGCGCCAAGAAGCATGATGGCCCCCGCAACAAGCGGAGGAAGTGACCGTGGAATGGGTGGAAGTCACCGGCAAGAGTGTCGCTGAAGCCAAGGATCGAGCGCTCGATCATCTCGGTGTCGATGAGCAGCAAGCGGAGTTTGAGGTTTTGGCGGAGCCCCGCACCGGGTTGTTCGGACGGCTGAAGGGGGAGGCTCGGGTGAGGGCCCGCATTCGGCCCACCCATCCCCGTCCAAAGCCCGAGCGCCGCGACAAGCGTCGAGACAAGGACCGCGAGGGCACTTCAAGCACCCCCCAGCCACCTCGTGACACCCCTCGTTCCGGTGATCGTGCGGACAGCAGCCCCGGTGGGACTCCCCGAGTTCGGGCAAATCGACCGCGTCCGGCACGAGATGGGGCCCGGGCTGATGATCGCCGACCTGCCGACCGACGCAGCGCCAGCGATGGGACCACCGGGGCTTCGGCGCGGCGTGGGATGGCTCAATCAGATGGGGCTCGGTCCGAGCCTCCTTCGCATGAGGAACCGGAGAACATGGTGAACGACGAGACACGAGATCAGGTTTCCTCAGACGACGGACGCCAGACCGAGCACGCAGTCGACTTCGTGCGGGGCTTGGTGGACGCGTTCGGTGTCACCGCCACCGTCGGATCGGTCACGGTCGATGATCACTACGACGAGGTGCAGGTAACTGGCGCGGATCTGGGCATGCTCATCGGACCCAAGGCCGCGGTGCTCGATGCGGTGCAGGAGCTCGCCCGAGTGGTGGCGCAGCGCCGCAGTGGTGGCCGGGGCGAGAGCCGGTTGCGGATCGACATCGGCGGGTATCGGCAACGACGGCGGGAGGCGCTGGAGCGCTTCGCGGTGAAGCTGGCCGAAGAGGTGCAGCGCAGTGGCGTGGCCAAGGCCCTCGAGCCGATGAACTCGGCTGATCGCAAGGTGGTGCATGACATCGTCGGCACGCTTGACGGCGTGGCCACCCTGTCCGAGGGCGAGGACCCACGGCGTCGAGTGGTCATCGTTCCCCGGGGTTAGATGGTGGCCGCGCTTTCAGTCCGGGTCGGCTGGGGCGTGTGGTGACTCACTCGCTGCCAGCCGAGCAGGAACTGAGAGTCTTGGCCTTTCTGGCGGAGAGTCGCGCCAGAGGGTTTCTGGGGCCTGGGCCCCTTGAGGTTCACGTTCGTCACGCCCTTGGGTTCGCCGGTCTGCTTCCGGAGGCTGGGTCGGTGCTGGATCTGGGTGCCGGCGGCGGGGTGCCGGGCTTGGTGTTGTTGGCCGCACTGCCTCAGCTGACGGTGACGTTGTTGGAGGCGAACCAGCGTCGCTGCCAGTTCTTGATGGACTGCATCGAGCAAGCCGGATGGTCGGCCCGGGCCAGTGTGGTCGAGGCACGAGCTGAAGAGGCTGCTCGGTTGCCGGGGTTGCGTCACCAATACGACGGCGTGGTGTCCCGGAGCTTCGGCTCGCCAGCGGTCACGGCTGAATGCGCGGCGCCGTTCCTACGGGTGAGCGGCGTGCTGGTGGTGAGCGAACCGCCGGAGGAACTGGCGGCCGAAGATCGTTGGCCTGCCGCTCCCCTGGCGGAGTTGGGTTTGCTGAGACGGCTGGTGGACCTTCCCAGCGGCTCGGCGCGGTTCGCGGTGTTCTCGGCGGTGGCGCTCTGTCCCGCTCGATTCCCACGACGAGTTGGAGTACCGACCAAGCGCCCGCTCTTCCCGTAGGCGTGTCAGTCCGTCTGAGCCGCCCGAGAATGTTTCACGTGAAACAAAATCGGAGCCACGTCGGGACGTTGGGCTGTCGCCCGTTCGAACAGCACGGCTGCCCTGGCGGCGACCGATGTTTCACGTGAAACATTTCGCCGGGGGCGAGGGTTCCCGGGGCCACGCAGGATCGGGTCGCTAAGCTCACGCCCGTCCCCGGACATCGAGCTGCGCCGCGAGGCGCACGCCGGGTTCGGGCAAGGCTGGAGATCTGGATGACTGAAGACCCTCTCCCGCGAGTGATCGCGGTCGCTAACCAGAAGGGGGGCGTGGGCAAGACCACCACCACGGTCAACCTTGGGGCGTCCCTCGCCGAACTCGGGTTCCGCACCCTCATCATCGATCTTGATCCGCAGGGGAACGCGTCGACCGGCCTGGGTCTCAACCCATGGTCGGTCGAGGTATCGATGTATGACGTGTTGCTCCGCGAGGCCCCGCTTGAAGATTGCATCGAGGCTTCGTCGGTTCGGAACCTCTTTGTCGCTCCGGCCAATCTGGAACTGGCGGGCGCCGAGGTTGAACTTGTCCATGTGTTCTCTCGGGAGATGCGACTGCGTCGAGCGATCGATCCGCTGCGCTCGGACTACCAGTATGTGCTGATCGACTGTCCGCCCTCGCTTGGTTTGTTGACCGTCAACGGCCTGGCGGCCGCCAGCGAGGTGCTCGTGCCCATCCAGTGCGAGTACTACGCATTGGAGGGCCTCGGTCAGTTGTTGCGCAACGTGGACCTGGTGAAGAAGAACCTCAACCCCGACCTCGAGGTGCGCTCGCTGGTCCTGGTGATGTACGACGCCCGTACCAACCTCTCTGAGCAGGTGGCCAAGGAAGTGCGTTCCCACTTCGGCGATCGGGTGTGTCGGAACGTCATTCCTCGGACTGTCCGACTGTCCGAGGCGCCCTCTTACGGGCAGCCCATCACGGTCTTCGATCCGTCCTCCCGCGGCGCCATCGCCTACCGGAACCTTGCTCGGGAGGTCAGCGGTGTCACGCCGTAGCGGCTTGGGACGTGGACTGGGGGCCCTCATTCCCAGCGATCTGGTTGCGGGGGGCCAGGAGGTCTTTCGAGAGGTCCCCTTGGCCGCCATCGAGCCCAACCGTTACCAACCGAGGGTCCACTTTGATGAGGCGTCGATCCTGGCGCTGAGTGAGTCGATCCGGGAGATTGGCGTACTTCAGCCGGTTCTTCTTCGTGAGGTTGAGGGGGACTTGTACGAACTGGTGGCCGGTGAGCGGCGCTGGCGGGCCGCCCGAAAGGCGGGTCTGAGCACCATTCCAGCCATCGTCAGACCTGCGGATGACCGCGCTGCGCTCGAACAGGCGTTGGTCGAGAACCTGCATCGGGCCGATCTCAGCGCGTTGGAGGAAGCGGCTGCCTACCAACAATTGATGGAGGACTTCGGCCTGACCCAGGAGCTGGTTGCGGCACGCGTCGGGAAAAGCCGTTCGGCGGTGGCCAACACCCTGCGCCTCTTACAGCTTCCGCCGTCGACCCAACGCCTGTTGGCCGATGGTCGGCTGAGTCCCGGTCATGCCCGGGCGCTGTTGAGTACTCCTGATCGTTCGTTGCAGGAGCGGCTGGCTCGTCAGGTGGCTGATGAGGCCTGGACAGTGCGCCAGGTCGAGGAAGCGGTTCGCCGGAGCCAAGATCCCGTGGTTGTCGACCCACCGGCCGTCGCGGCGGTGGTGACAGATCTCGTCGGTGGGACGGGGATCGCGGAAGGAAACCCCAGTGGCTCCGTCAGACCCGGAGCGGCTCCCGGCGCGAGCCTCCTGGCGACACAGGGCACGGCGCTGGACGCACCGATGCACTCCAACGCGGCCGACTTGGCGATCATCGACCTGGATGAGCCGGAGCCGAGCCCGCGAAGGAGGGTCGGCCTCGTGGATCAGCCGCGGCCCAGGGCCGCAGCGGACATCGGCGTGCCCCCGCCGGCCGGGCTGGTGGAGGTGGAGCAGGTCCTGGGCGACTACCTGGAAACGACGGTCCGCATCACATCCGGTCGGTCCCGAGGCCGCCTCACCGTCGAGTTCGCCGACATCGCGGACCTCGAGCGGATCTTCAGGTTGATCCTCGCGGAGCCCTGAAGCAGTTATCCACAGCTTGTGTCTAAAGTTGTGCGTAACGGTGGCATGGGGTGAAGTAGGCGAAGTCTCGATCTACGGTAGAGCGCTGGCTGCCATGACGGGGCCCTCCGGTGGCGGTTGAGGAACGAGCACCTGTTGCGGGTCCCGCACCCAATCCACCAGCGCCTCAGCCATCGCCGTAGCGCAGTCCTCGGTGGCCGCAACCATGGTCGCGGCGGGCCCGAACTCAGCGAAGACTGCTGGCATGCGGGTCTCACGGAGAACCGGTAGCCGCATCCCGTTCACCTCGGCCGTGGTGCCCGTCACGGCGGCGAGGCGAAGGCCCACGAGCTGTGCCAACGTGAGACCGGGCTGGGACCAGAACTTCACTCCTCTGAAGTACGCGACACGGTTGATGGCCACAGCGCTGACCCGCACCCCCACGTACAGATCAGCCTGGAAGTCGTTGGCCATGCGGGCCTGCATGGATCCGTCAGGATGGTGGACACTCAGCACCACGGCGGCGAGGTCCCTGAGATGACGCTGGAGGGCCTGTACCAGCGCTGCCGCGTCGCCGCTGTGACCGATCACGACCCGTCGACCAGCCAGATCTGCGGGGCCGGTGCGAAAGTACTCCCGCTCCCGAACCAGGTTCACCGTCAGGGCATCCGTGCGTTGTGCCCCGAGTCGTTGCAGGGCGGCCACCGAATCCCGTCCGCCAATACCGTCGGCGATGAGCCCCACGTTGCGTTGGAACTCCGCCAGGGCTGCAGCAGTGAGCGGGCCGAAGATCCCGTCCGCCTTTCCGGCGTCGAACCCCAGGGCACCGAGTCGGCCCTGCAGATCAGCGATGTCGTCGCCGCGCATCATGGGGTATCGGAGGTAGAGCTGCCGGTCCCCCAGCTGGTAGCCGGCCTCCACCAGGGTGGACCACGTCAGGTCCCCGCAGACACCGTCCACTTCGAGTCCGTAGCGCTGCTGGAACAAGAGGACCGCGGCCCGTGTGCCCGGCCCGTACACCCCAGGCGGGTCCCCGACGTGCTCGCCTGCCAGGCCGAGCGCGAGGAGCCGATGTTGCAGGTCCAGGACAGGGTTCCCATGGGCACCGAGCGCCAGGGGCAGCGAAATCATCGGCCACTCTGGGGTGCTGGCACACCCCGACGCTAGTGCCGGCCGGCCCAAGGGAGGCAGGTTCCGTAGCCCCGCCGATGCGGGTCGATGCGGGTCGAAGCAGATCGATCGACGACGGAAAACGACAACGGCCGCACCCCGGTGAAGAAGTGCGGCCGTTGGGGAACCAAGCCGGCGGAATCCGGCGTGCTCGGATCAGAGGAACTCGGCCAGATCAGAGAGCAATGCGGCTTTGCCCTTGGCGCCGACGATGCGCTTTGCCGGCTCGCCGTCCTTGAAGAGGATCAGGGTCGGGATGCTCATCACCTCAAAGCGGCGAGCGATGGCGGGATTGTCGTCCACGTTGAGCTTGGCGATCTTGAGCGAGCCGACCTTCTCGGCTGCGATCTCGTCTAGCACTGGCGCGATCATCTTGCACGGTCCGCACCATTCGGCCCAGAAGTCCACGAGCACCGGTTCGGTGGACGCCTTGATGGTCTCGTCGAACGTGGCGTCTGAGACAGTGCTGGTGTACTCGCCCATGGTGAGGGCCTCCTCGTGGTGGTGTGCGAACCGCCGGGTTGGCGGCTTGCTGACGTTCTAGCGCGGTCAGGGTTTGGTGTTTGAAAGTCGGACGGACTGCTCATCTCAACACGAGCAGGCAGCACCGCATTCCCTGGAACAGTCAGGAGTGCTGGGTGCTCTCGAGCCACCGTTCAGCATCGATGGCGGCCATGCAGCCGGAGCCGGCAGCGGTGATTGCTTGACGGTAGGTGGAGTCCTGTACGTCACCACAGGCGAAGACGCCCTCGATGTTGGTGCGGGACGAGCCGGGCTGGGTTCGGAGATACCCGGTGTCCTCCATGTCCAACTGGCCTTTGAAAAGGTCTGTGTTGGGACGATGCCCGATGGCCACGAACAGGCCGGTGACATCGAGCCGGGAACGCTCTCCGCTGACGAGGTGCTCGACCTCCAGCCACTCGACCGCCTTGTCGCCGATCACGTCGGTGACGGCGCTGTGCCACAGGAAACGGATCTTGTCGTTGGCTAGCGCCCGGTCAGCCATGATCTTGGACGCTCGCAGTGAGTCCCGCCGATGCACGATGGTCACCGTTCGGGCGAACTTGGTCAGGAAGATCGCTTCTTCCATGGCCGAATCGCCGCCGCCCACGACGGCAATATCGCGGTCTCTGAAGAAGAACCCGTCGCAGGTGGCGCACGTGGAGACCCCATAGCCGAGGAGTCTGGACTCGTTGGGCAGACCCAGCATGAGGGACTGGGCACCGGTGGCCACGATGATCGAGGACGCCCGGAAGGTGGGCTCGGCATCAGGGTCGCCCACCCACACCTCGAACGGATGCACGTCCAGTTGCACCCGGGAGACCCGCACCGGTCGGAGATCGGCCCCGAAGCGTTCCGCCTGGGCGCGCATGCGCGACATCAGATCGGGCCCCATCACTCCCTCGGGGAAACCGGGGAAGTTCTCGACATCGGTGGTCAGCATCAGCTGCCCGCCCGGTTGGTCCGAGGTGCTGGACAACTCCCCTTCGAGCACCACCGGCTGGAGGTTCGCTCTGGCGGTGTACACCGCAGCGGTGAGACCGGCCGGGCCGGATCCGATGATGACGACATCCCGGGGATTGGTGGTCATGAACGCTCCTTGGGTCGACGGCGGCTCCAACACAGCACTCCGGCGAGGCACAACACGGCACCGACGGCGAGTTGCACCGCCCACGTGGGGAGCAGCGCATCCAACGCCCGGAGGGAGGCGATCAATCCCAAGACCGCCACGAGGGCGACGCACACGATGCCGACCACGCCATAGACCAACGCCCGTGAGGCGACCATGGCCGGTCCGGTTGCCTTTTGGCGGACGGTACCGACCACGGACTCAATGCGGTCCGCCGCCTGCGAGGGCCATTGACCCCCGATCAGGTCACCGACCGGCCCCAGGCCAGCACCGATTCGAGGCGTGTCCGGTGCGGATGCGCCGGGTAACTCCGTTGGCCGATTCATGGCCAGATCCTAGTTCCACCTGGCCTTCGTCTCCTCGGGAGGAGGGGTCGCTCAGAGGTGCCGGTCCGCCAGCACGGCACAGTTTCTGGCGTCTTGAATGATGATCTGTTGACGACCGTCGGAGACCCACACGGTCCACAGCACCGGCGCCTCGGCCACGGTGGCGAAGCCCGAGGAGACAGCGCGACTCGTCGGCGCAGGCGGGTCGATGGCGCAGAAATTCGCCGCGGCCGCCGGTGAGGCGTCCGCGCTCGGGGCGGCATTGGTCGCTCCGGTGGCTTCCAGGGCCTCCGTCCGTGCGGACCCGGTCGCCGCATGGGCCTGGACGGTGTCAAGCAGGGCGGTAACGGTGGAGAAGCTGCCGAGATCGATGTTGGTGTTTCCCGTGGTGGGCGCGGTGGTGGCGCCGAGCGCGTCCTGGACGTGGTTGTTCACAGTTTCATCGGAGGCGGCCGCCTCTCCACGCTGCTGGTCGAATTCCACCGAGGCGCTCTCGGCGTCGCCAGAACCGACGTCGTCGCCTCCGCCGCCGCTGAGGGCCACGAGCGCGATGGCCACGACCACTGCCGCCGCCGCGGACCACTGCAGCACGGGTGCCCACGCCCGTTGGCGACGCGTCGATGGGCGCGACGGCCGAACGGGATGGCCGATGACCGTCACTGATCGGTCCGTCGCCAAGGTCGGTGGGGTGGCAGGGTGCTCGAAAGCGGCGGACTCATCGAGGCGGGCCCACACCGCAACCATGACCTGATCGAGCTCCGCGTCAGAGGACCCGATGGGGGTGCGGACCTGTGCCGTGACGGCGCGGAGTTCCGCCAGCAGTTGGCGCAGGTCATGGCGTCGGGCCAAGTCGGCCTCGAACCCGCTCCTGTCCTGTGGGTCGAGGTCGCCATCGAGGAACCGCGAACAGCGCAGCAGGTCGTCCACGTCCGGTTCGAACTCGGGAGGGTCGATCTGGGTCATCGAAGGTGAGGGTCCTCAGCGATCGGGCCGACATCCGCAGTGGTGGCGGGCCCGGTGTTGATTGTCGAAGGTTCGACGACGGCGACGGGGCCCTGGTTCCCGTGTGCTGTCAATTGCCTGGCCAACAGCCCTCGGCCCCTGGCGATGCGGGAGCGGACCGTGCCGATGGGGGCGCCGGTGACCTCGGCGATCTGCGCGTAATCAAGGTCGGCCAGGTCCCGAAGCACCACCGCCACTCGGAAGTCCTCGGGCAACGTTGCCAGCGCGGCGTCGATCTCGGCCCTGGTGGCGACACTGTCCGCCACCGGATCGGAGCTTCCCCCCGCTCGCCCGTCGGCGTGGGAGTGGGCTTCGGAAGCGAGCTCGTCCGAACCAACCGGACGGGGCCGCCGGCCGCGCCGACGGAGCTCGTCGAGGCAGGCATTGGTCGCCACCCGATAGGCCCAGGTGCCGAAGGCGGAGCGCCCATCGAAGCGATCCAGCCGTCGGGCGATGGTAAACAGCGCTTCCTGGGTGGCGTCGAGGGCATCCTCATGGTTGCCACACAACCGCCGGCAGAGGCAGAAGATGCGGCGATGGTGCGCTCGGAGCAGGTCATCCAGCGCCTGCCGATCACCCTGCCGGGCGCGTTGCACCAGGTCAAGGTCGGTGCCGGGGGGAGGGAGGCCTTCGATGGAGGCAGGCTATCGGCGGCTTGGCTCGGCGCGCGCCCGTCCGTGATGCGGCGAGGGGTCAGGGCTTCCCGTACAGCGATGCTTCGATCACATCGAGCCGGTAGGTGCGTCCCTGGTCGAAGCACTCCTGCAGCGGGATTCCGGCCAAGGAAGTGAAGAAGACCAAGACGCTTCGGCCCTCAATGTCATGCAGCGGGGCGGTCGCGGTCGATGTGTCCGCCGTGAGCTGGGCTCGAACCGGTCCCCAGGACTCCAGCAGTTGATCCTTGAGGGAGTTCCCGCTCGATGTGCTGACGTAGACGTCGGCCCGCCAACCGGCATGGCGGGTGACCAGTTCCACCCCCGACAGGCTGATCAAATCGCGCGATTCGAGTATCAGCCCGAAACCGCGTTTGGGCAGTGGGTCGTCTCTGTAGCACTGGCTTCTCCACACCTCGGCGCTGTCGCTGGGCCCGCGGACCCCGTCCACTGCCGCGCCGACCAAGTCATCGTTCTCCGTCCGGTCGCCGTACACGTCGTAACTGAGCGGTGACAGCCCGGTGAGTGGGGCCCCCTCGACGATGGTGCTGCCATCGACGGTCGATCCAGGGCCGGACTGCTCAGCGGCCGAGTCGCTCGGTGTGCTTTCGTCCCGGCCAACCCACGCGGCCAAGCCCGCTACGAGACCGCCCGCCGCCAGCGCGGCCGTCGCCATCCGACGCCATCTGGGTGCTGATCCCGGGCTCCTGTGACGCTCCATTATCGCGGTTGGTTCGCTCAGCTGTGCCGTGTCCCCGTGGCTCGCGGTGGCCTCAGGCGCTGTGGTCACGGCAGCTGGTGGATGGTCCTTTGCGAACTCGTCCGCTTCGGGCTTCGGCGCGCCGTCGGGTCCGCCGGTCGCTGCGTTGCGGGCGAGCACCTGAAGGGCTGAGCGCAGCTCCGTCGCGCTCTGGAATCGATCCTCGGGGCGACGGGCGATGGCCCTGCTGATGATCCGGTCAAGCTCGGGGTCGACATCGGGTTGCAGCTCGCCAACCGGTATCGGTTCCGCGGTCAGACGGCACAGCGCGGTGGCCAGGTCGGTGTCAGCGAGCCAGGGGGCCCGGCCGGCGACGGCCTCATAGAGCATCACCCCCACCGCGAAGACGTCGGTGCGGGCATCGACGGGGCCACCCTCGACCTGCTCGGGCGCCAGGTACTTGGCCGTACCCATGACGGTGTTGGCGCTGGTCAGATCGGGACCGGCCTCGTCCTCCAGCGCCTTGGCGATGCCGAAGTCCGTCACCCGTACCCGGGGCACCGGTGACGCCGCTTCCTCGGTGGAGTCGGGGGTGCACAGCAAGACATTGCCCGGCTTCACGTCGCGATGCACGATGCCCGCCGCGTGGGCCACCTCCAATGCCGCCGCCACCTGGGCGCAAATGCCAGCGGCTACGGCGGTGCTCAGCGGACCTTGCCGCAAACGATCACGCAGAGTGGTGCCATCGACATACTGCAAAATGAGTGCCGACTGCCGACCCTCGGTGACACGGTCGAAGATGGCGACGATGTGCTGGTCGTTCAGTCGGGCGGCGGCCTGGGCCTCCCGACGAAAGCGCTCGACGAAGGATGGATCCTCCGCCAGGTGCGGGTGGAGCAACTTGATGGCCACGGTGCGACCGAGGACCAGATCGGTTCCCCGCCAAACCTGAGCCATACCGCCAGAGGCCACAGGAACGTCGAACCGGTACCGGCCCGCCAAAGCCTGACCGGGAAGAGGGCCGTCTTCGCCCTCGCTCACGGGGGTGGCTGCCGATGATCCGCGGGAGTACCCGCGTTGGTGTCGTGGTCCAGTGGCGGCGCGCCCACGACGGCCCTGGGCGGGGTTGGGGCCGAGGTGGGGGCGGATGACATCAACCGAAGGTCGAGGTGACCTCGATCCCTCCTTGATACGTCATCCATCGGGTCCAACGGTGATGCTTCGTGCTGGTGATCGCGATCGGGGTTGGCCGTCGACCGTCGATGGCGGGTGCTTCCACCGCGGGCTCGTCGGCGGGCGTTGCGGGCCCACCAGACCACCAGAAACGTCAACGCCCCGATCGATAACAAGATCCCCACGCCGGAGATGGCCCTGGACTGGACTTCCACCGGGACTGTGCCCATGATCAGGGCGCCGTCGGGTGAGATGACCTCAATCGTCAGATCGAACTCGCCCGATCGACGAGTGCGGATGGGGATCTCCAGGTCGTTGGCCCCCGGCTGTAACACCACGACGAGCGGGTTGGCCCCTTCGAACTCGACCTCGGGGCTGGCAAGGCGTAGGGCCACCCGCAGTGGGCGCTGACCCTGATGGAGCACCACGAGCGGCAACGTGCTGCGATGCGCTGTCACCCGGAAGCTCTGGGCCGTTGGCAGGACGATGGCACCCGTGACGGCGCCGATGGTGTCTGTCACCCCTTTCACGATGGCGGTGGCGGTGGCGGCGCTGATTTCCGCTGCAGGAACCAGCAGGAGACGGGCCTCGAGCTCGTCGGCCAAGGTATCCGCATCACCCGCGGGCACGGTCTCCGGCGTCGGCGTGGCCACGGGTGCGGCTGTGGTGACGCTGGCGGTGGTGATGGAGGCAGTGGTGGACGGATCACGAGCGACCGGAGCGGTGGTGTCCGCTTGCTCACTGGTCCTTTGGTCTTTCTTCGGGACGTCGAGCATCGATCGCAATCCGGCCAAGCGTGCGCTGACCGCCGCCAGCTGCTCACCCCGTTGACGCACCGCCTCCGGCACCGCGGGGCCGGCAGCTGACCACGACGCAGGCTCCGAAAAGTGCTGTTCCTCATCGAACAGCTGGCTGATGGTGGTAGCCCGTAACGGACCCGGCTGGGCCAGCAGGCGCAGCAAGGTCGACGCGGAACGCGCCGTCCAGATCCAGCCGGGGGCCAAGGCGGATATGAGCTCCGCCGGGCCGTCCGCGCAGAGGATCGGCCAGGAGAGCAGCGACCACCCGGTACGCGTCGAGGGAACCCAACCCGGAGGTCAACGGCAGCGGTTCCACTGCGGTGTCCGCGGCCGGCAAGGTGACCTGCTGGGGCAACTCGACCACCAGCCGTGGCGCCAACCCGAGATTTACCTCAGCCAGGGGCGTGGTCAGCGGACTACGGCCCGTCGATGATCCGGCGTCATCGGACGGCCCCGCCTCCGTTGACCGGTCGGTGTCGGCCACCGCGGATTGCGCCAGCACCACCCGGTCGCGGCCGAAGTCGAAGCAGCGGGCCAGCAGGACCTCGTCTGCGGCGCCATCGAGGGCGACCAAGCGGCGTGGGGCGATGAACTCTTCACCGTTCAGGGTGGCCAGCCCGGCATCGAGCTCCGCCCGAAGAACGTCGCCAAACCCACCGGCCAACCAGGCCCCCTGGTCAAAGCCCACGTAGGTGCCGCTCAGAAGCTCGCTGCTGGTCCGACCGGGGGTGCTCGCCAGCTCGGTCAGCCCGCTCAGCGCCCCGCCTCCCGCACCGGCGCGGGTTTCCACCAGGGCGCTGACGGTCTCGGGATTGATCTGCACGCTGAGGCCGACATCGCCGAAGGAGGCCAGGGCGTCGAGTTGACGATCGAGCCGTCGTGCCGTGGTGGCGTCGAGTCGGGGCCGGCCGTCAGCGGTGCGCTGGGGCGCAACCCTCAGGTCCACCAGCAGGCCGACCGGACGGTCGATCGTTTCGGTCTCGGCAGAACCACCAAGGAACGGCAGGTGGGTGACGACGCTCCGTTCGAGAGCGCCATCGGGGTCCAACAGCTGCAGCTCCAGCGGATACACGCCTGCTTCGAGGGTGAAGGTCGCCTCCGCCGAGCTCGTTTGCGGGGTGGGGTCCTCCAGGGCCACCGCGTTGAAGGCCAGCGTGTGGGTGGTGGTGCCGGCGGCCAGGTCGAGATCGACGAAGCGTCCGTGGCCCTCGTCCTCGTCTGGGGCGACGGCCGCCAGCACTTCGGACATGTCCTCACGGGCTCCGCCGACGATCCCAATCAGTCGATAGCCGGCCACTGGTGTCGTGACCCGTACCTGCACGGTGAAGCGACCGCTGCGTTGTAGCCACGGATCTTGCGCCACCACGGCCAGTTCGGCACCGACGGCCAATTCCTGCGCGCCGACAGGGGCAACCGCGGGCACGCTCCCGAGTTGCACGACGATCGCCGCGGCCGCCGCCGCCCAACCCGCTCCGCGCCGAATGATCCGCCGACCCGCCCGCTCGGTGCCCGGCGAACCCCCCATGAAGCGGTGGGTCCTTCGACCGATCACGAGCCGAGCGCCGGCGGGATGAACTCTGGTGCCGTGAACTCTGGTGGGGTGAAGCTGGCTGGGAGCGTGGGCCGACGGACGGCGGTGCTCGTGGTGCCACCGTGCAACGTCGCGGTGAGCACCACCAGCTGGTAGGGCTGCAGGACGAAGCCGTGTTGGAGGTAGACCCGAAGCGCCCGGTCGTTGGTCACCTGGGTGTTCACCAGCGTTCGTGACGCCCCTCGTCGCTGCAACCAGCGCAACCCGTCACGGATGAGGGTCGACGCCAGACCCCGACCGGCGTGGGTGGGATGTACCGCGAGCCGCTGCAGGTAGCCCCGACTGCCGGCGAGTCCGAAGACCGCGTATCCGGTGGGCGTCCCTCCGTCGACCGTGACCCGGTAGCGGGTGGTCGGGGTGGCGGAGATGGCATCGGCCAGGCCCTCGCTGTCGAGCTGCCAGAACGGCTGGAACGCGGCGTGGTCGATGCCCAAGACCGCTTCCCGATCCAGCGGCCGGGCCCGGCGGGTGGCGCGCCAAGGCGGCGGTTCGACCGCGGCGAGGTCGTGGGCCAGGAGGTGCAACCGCTCGTGTTCGTCGAAGCCGAGCCCGGCAAAGGCGGACAGATCGGGTTCGGCGATGGCGGAGGTCACGACCCGGCTGAACCCGCGCTCCCGCAAGCGAACCAACCCGGCCTCAACGGCTCGCCGGCGGGCGTCCCCAAGGGGTGCCAGATAGCCGATGTGGTCGCTTCCGCGCCAAGACCCCAACCGGACATGCAACCCGTCCAGGGAGATCAGTTCGGTTGAGCCGGCCGCGACCACGGCATCCTCCATGCCCGTGTGCTGGTTTCCCGCATGCAGGACGATCCCTGCATCTTCAGTCCTGCCTCTCCAGCCTGTCCAGCCTCCCGACGCATCTGTCCATACCATTCGGGAACAGTCCGAATTTGCCCGAATTTCTTCTGGGCGGGGCGTCGGCATCACCCGCCGGGTCGGGGCAGGCGGGCGAATCCGGGGCCAGCGTAGCCGGCGGCCGCACGGCTGGTCGGCGCGGCCAGCGAGGGCTGGACACCGACCGCACCATCACACCAGGGCCGGACCCCGGGCGCATCATGTGACGGTTGATCGTTGGCTCTACGAGGTGGCGGTGGGGCGGGCGCCGGTACGACGGGCCCGTAGCAGCAGCACGGCCGGCAGGGAGTCCGCACCGTCGTGGAGCTCGGCCAGGTTGTCCACCCGGAAGCCGGTCCTGATCAGCGCTGTGAACACCGACTCGACGCAATGACCGTGATCGATCCCACGATGATCGTGGTCGGACCATGCCAGCGGGAACTGTCCACCCGCGGCCAAGGTTCGAACCGGGTGGGGCAGGCTGATCACCAGCGGCGCTTCGGCCCGCAGCACACGATGGACCTGACGGAACACCCGGGTCAGGTCGGCCACCCCGGCGAGCTGCAACACCGACAGCACCAGGTCCACGGTGTCGGCTCGGATGCTGGCCAGCTCGGCCAGGTCCCGCTGATAGAGCTCGGCGTGCAGACCGGACTCCAGGCAGTGGGCACGGGCCTCGCCCAGCAGCGTTTCATCGGGGTCGAAGCCGATCACCTTTGCACCACGCCGGGCCGTCTCCGTGACCACCTGCCCCCGCCCGCACCCCAAGAGCAGCAGTCTCTTGCCGCTCAACTGGCCCAGCAGCTTCAGCCGGGTCTCGTCCGGAACCGCCGGGCCGTAGCGCACCGTTTCGCCCCACGGTGCCGGATCTGCGACCCATGCCGCCGCGCTGACCCCGGCGACGACGCCGGGCCCGCTCATCTCCGCGGAATCCGCGCTGTTATGGCGGTCCCCGTCAGCCATGGCTGGACCCTAGCGCTGCTTTGCGCCCCCGTCGGTGACCCTGTCCGCCGGTGTCTCCTGCGAGCTGGTGGGATCAACCCGAACTAGCCTGACCGCTTGTGAGGTTCAGCCCTGACACGGCGCCGTTGGGAGTTCAACGCGCTGCCGGCACGGTGGACTATCGCATGGCCCGCCGAGCGGTGCTGGCTGAGTTCCGGCGCGGTCGGCTGTCCCAGTCCGATGTGTGCGACGCCCACCCTGAGCTCCGGCGGGCCGCGGAGTTGTGCAGTCGACCCACCGCGGAGGACTGCCCCATCTGTACCCGCCAGCAGCTGGTGCTGGTGACCTATGTCTTCGGTCCGACCCTGCCGGCGTTCGGCCGTTGCGTGGCCACCTCCGCCGAGTTGGGGTCCCTGGCCAAGCTGGCACGCCGTCACCGGGGTCCCTTCACCTGCTACGTGGTGGAGGTCTGTCCCGACTGTGCATGGAACCACCTGGCCAAGGTGTTCCCGCTGAGCCCGGCCAGGGTGGATTAGCGCGTGTCGATCCGCAGTGCGCGGGTCCGATGAACCGCCCGGCGGCCCGATCCGGTACGACCAGAGGGTCTCCCACCGCGGCCCGGCGCGGCGCTGGGACCAACACGTCGACGACGGTTGCCGGGGCGGCCCACACCGCGGCCCGCTCCACGGCGCCAAGGGACGGGGGCGCTGAACCAGCCAAGCGCACCACCCGGATGGCGCGTTCCCATCCCCGACGTGGTGCGGCCCACCGGGAACAACAGCTGGTGCGCCGCTTGGAGCGCCATCGTCGTCGAAAGGTTCGTCGGAGCTTCCTGTGGCGGCATCGCCGTGCGCTGTACGTGCTGGCGGTGCTGATCGTGGTGGGCGCAGCAGGCGTGGCGGCAGTCATCTCCCGGGTCGAGCTGCCACAACCGGCGGAACTGGCCCAAACCACGTACATCTGTTCGGCAGAGATTGACGGCGGCTGCGCCCACGGCAACGAGGTGGCCAGCCTGCAGGCCGGCATCAACCGGGAGCTGGTGGCGTACCCGCAGATCCCGCCGGTGGTGGTGCAAGCGCTGCTCTCGGCGGAGGATCGGGACTACTTCCGCCATTCCGGGGTGGACCCCTTCGGCATCGCTCGGGCGGTGGTGCGTGATGTGCAGGACCGGGGTCAACTCCAAGGTGGTTCCACCATCACCCAGCAATACGTCAAGAACGCCTTCCTGACCCAGGAACGGAGCCTGGGACGCAAGCTGCGGGAAGCGGTGCTGGCGGTCAAGTTGGAGCGGGCCCGGACCAAGGAGCAGATCCTCACCGACTACCTCAACACCATCTACTTCGGCCGCGGGGCCTACGGGGTGCAGGCCGCTTCCAACGCCTACTTCGGGCAGGGCATCGAGTTCGTGGGCCTCGAATACGACAATCCGGCGTTGTCCACCAGGGGCCTGGCCAAGGCGGCGTACCTAGCCGGGTTGATCCGCTCACCGGAAACCGCCGATGTGTACTTCGACCCCGAGGAAGCGGCCTTCCGTCGGGATTCTGTGCTCGACGGCATGGTGTCGGAGGGGTACATCACCCCCGAGCAGGCGCAGCTGGCCAAGGACCTGCCCTTCACCGTGGTGGACCATCCCAACGGGTATGTCCAGCCGCGGCTGGAGTCCGCCGACGGCAGCATCCTCTACTACCACGGGGCCGGCGCGGGGTATTTCGTGGACTCGGTGCGCCAATGGCTGATCGAGCGGTTCGGTGCCCAGCGGGTGTTCAACGGGGGCTTGCGAGTGTACACCACCCTTGATCGACCGTTGCAGGACGCGGCCTACGCCACCATCTACGGACGACCGGAGGGATCGACGGGGCCCGCGGTGGAAGGCGTGCTGCAGGCTCCAGAGGACCCCGCCGGTTCGCTGGTGGCGCTGAACGAGCGGGGCGCGGTGGTGGCCATGGTGGGGGGCCGGGATTTTGCCACCTCGCAGGTCAACCTGGCCACCGGCACCTCCGGCGGAGGATCCGGACGCCAGCCGGGTTCCACGTTCAAACCCTTCGCCCTCGCTGCTGCCATCGAGGATGGCGTGTCCCCGCTCTCGACGTTCCCGGCCCCGGCCGAGGTGGTCTTCGCCGGGGCCAACGACGGGGAGGACTGGACCGTGGTTGGAGGCGCCTCCTCCAGTGGCCGCTACAACCTGCTCGATGCCCTGGCCCAGTCCTCCAACACCGTCTACGCCCAGCTCATGTTGCGTCAGGGTGCGGACCGGGTGGTGGAACTGGCGAACGAGATGGGCGTCACCGCGGCACTCCCAGCGGTCCCGGCGCTGGTGTTGGGTTCGGGCGAGGTATCGGTGCTGGACATGGCCTCCGCCTACGGCACGCTGGCGAACCGCGGCTCGGCCAGCGCCCCGCTGATGGTGACCAGGGTGGAGGACTCCAGTGGCACGGTGGTGTGGGCGGCCCCGTCCTATGAACCCCGTCGGGTGATGAGCGTGGAGACGGCCGATGCGGTCACGGGCGCCTTGATCAAGGTCATCGAAGAAGGAACCGGTAGCCAAGCCGCCATCCCCAACCAGGCCGCCGGGAAGACCGGCACCACCAACGACTATCGCGACGCCTGGTTTGTGGGCTACAGCTGTCGGGGCACCGGCATGCTGACGGCTTCGGTGTGGATGGGCTACCCGGGTACCGACGGTCGGGAGGTTGCCTCGATGACCGATGTGCACGGTGTGGCCAACGTCGGTGGCGGCACGTTCCCGGCACAGATCTGGTCACGGTTCATGACCGAGGCCACGAAGGACACCGCCGGCTGCGTCCTGCCCATTGCCACCCGCTTTCCGGGCCAAGAGGTCAACGTGGCCGACGTGAAAGCCCTCAATGGTACCGTCCCCGCCGGCGGCTTCCGCACCACGACCACACCCCCGCCCACCACGGTGTCCACCCTGCCGGCGCCCAGCGTGACCTCCCCGACTTCTGTCAGCGTCGCGCCACCTTCGTCGGCGGGCGCCACGACCACGACCACGACCACGACCACGACCGGGGCACCGGTCACGTCATCGGTGACCGCCGGCCCCACGACGGCGGCGCCGGCGGTCAACGCCACCGGATCAACGGTGAACGCGCCCGGTACGACCGCGCCCTGAGTAGGGCACCAGTCCCACCGCGGGCCCGACTGGGCGCTCTGTCACGGGCGGTCTGCCAGTCGGGTTGCTCTCGGGGGTGGCTGGGGGCCTGGTGCGGGTGTGGCACTTTCTTGTTGCTCAGCTCCCTGTCGGTCGCTGAGTGTCGGCGGCTCGCTGGCGCTCGCGCGCCGACCTGGCGCCGTTGCGGGTGGTGAAAGCGGGGGTTCCCCAGGTCTCGGTGCGGCGCCAGCGCGGGCCTGGTTCTGCTCAGTGCCACGAGACCGCCCGGTCGGCCGTGACGTGTGCTGGTGCTGCGCACCAGCGCTGGGCCAGAGGGCCGAGCCCCGAGGGTGGGGTTGGGGCCCCGCCCGAGCGCCGTCAGGGAGGCGCCAGCCGACCGGTCAGTGCTCCGGGGGTATGTCGCCTGATGGGGGTAGGCGCCCTCTGGGCGCCGTAGGGGGGCGCCAGCCCCCCTTTCAAGAGTGGGGCCCCGCCCGAGCGCCGTCAGGGAGGCGCCAGCCGACCGGTCAGTGCTCCGGGGGTATGTCGCCTGATGGGGGTAGGCGCCCTCACGACGCCTGGGGGCGGCCTGTAGCCCCTTACCTAAGCTGTCACACCCCCTGGCGGATACTGACCGGCGGTGACCCAGCCGAGCGGAATGGCTGGGTCGGGTCGCCGAGACAGTAGAGTGCTGGGTCCCAATCAAGACCCTGCCTCGTCACGTTCGAGGCCCCGGTTCGGCCGGGTCCACAGGGAGGTTTCCATCCCGCATGCGGGTTTACGAACTCATGATCATTTTCGACTCCGATGTCGATGACTCGGGCATCCAACAGATGCTCAACCGGGTCGGCGAGATGGTGACTGCTGGCAAGGGCCGCATCGCCACCACCGACCGCTGGGGTCGTCGGCGCTTCGCGTACGAGATCAATCACAAGCTCGAGGGCTACTACGTGGTGCTCGAGATCGTCACCGAGGCTGACAACCTCAACGACATCGACCGCATGCTGCGGATCGCGGATCAGGTGGTCCGCCACAAGAACATGCGCCTGCCCGAGCATGAGGCCACCCGTCGTGGCCTGCTCGCCAAGCAAGCTTCTTGATCGCGAGGTTCCCGTGGCCATAGGAAACACCGTCGACCTGGTCGGCAACATCACCCGCGACCCCGAGTTGCGCTTCACCCCCGGTGGCATGGCCGTCGCCCAGTTCGGTCTGGCCGTCAACCGCCGTCGCCAGGACCGCCAGACCAATGAATGGAAGGAAGAGACCTCTTTCTTCGACGTGGTGGCCTACGGGTCGTTGGCGGAGAACGTCTCGGAGTCCCTCACCCGGGGTAGCCGGGTGGTGGTCCAGGGCCGGCTCGAGCAGCGTTCCTGGGAGACCCAAGACAACGAGCGTCGCTCCAAGATCGAGATCGTGGCCGATGACATCGGTCCCTCCCTTCGTTGGGCAACGGCCCAGGTGACCAAGAACGAACGCCGTGCCGATGGCGCTGGCGGTGCCGGTCCCGCTGGCGGTGGTGGCGGCGGATTCAGCCGACCGGCCGCCAGCCCGGCCCCGGCCTATGACTACGACGAGGAGCCCTTCTGATGCCCAAGGTCAAGTCCCCGCAGCGGGGCAAGCTCAAGGACAACGCTAAACGGGCCAAGAAGAAAATCTCGGTGCTCACCTCCGAGCGGGTGGATTACGTTGACTACAAGGACGTGAACCTGCTTCGACGGTTCATGTCCGATCGGGCCAAGATCCGCGCTCGCCGGGTCACCGGCAACGATCAGCAGCAGCAGCGGGCAGTGGCCATGGCCATCAAGAACGCTCGTGAGATGGCGCTGTTGCCCTACGCCAATCGGGTCACCACCCAGCGTAGTACCCGCCCCGACCGCGGTGAGCGCGGCGAGCGCGGCCCCCGTGACGGTCGCCCGCCGCGTGGCGAGGAAGCCGATCTGGCCGCGGTGACTGACGCCGCCGATGATGTCGTGGTCGAGGTTGTGGGCACCGAGGAGGAAGCATGATTCGCGTCATCCTGCGTGACACCGTTCGCGGGTTGGGCAAGCGGGGCGAGATCGTGGACGTCAGTGACGGGTACGCCCGGAACTATCTGCTGCCCCAGAAGCTCGCCATGCGCTCATCAGCGGGCGCCGAGGCCCAGGCTTCTACGATGCGGTCTTCGCGCGAGGTGAAAGACGCCCGGGAGCGTGCCGCCGCCGAGGAGATCGCCAAGCAGTTGGCGCCCATGGTCATCAAGCTCGGCGCCAGGGCCAGCGGTGAGGGTCGGCTGTTCGGCTCGATCTCGGAGGCCGACGTCGTCGAGGCGGTCTACAACCAGACCGGATTGGAGATCGACCGGCGCGCCATTGCGCTCGACGAGCCCATCAAGAACGTTGGGATGCACTCCGTTCCTGCGCATCTGCAGAGCGAGGTCCAGATCTTCCTGCAGATCGAAGTCGTCGCCCAGTAACCACGGAGCGCGACATTCCTCGGGGCCGATCCTTGGTCCTGCCGCCTCACTGGGCACTTTTCCCCAAGGGCGCATCGCTGTCCACACTGTTGTCCACTGATGGTGCGGGTTCGTCCTCAGTATCCACCAAGCTTTCCACAGAACTTCGGGGGCTGTCCTCTAGAGGTTCACAGCCGAGTTAGCCCAAGGTGTGGTTCAAGATGGCCTCCCTTTCCCCGCCCGAGTTGGCGGGCCTGACCCCAGCCGGGTCAGGTCGCGTCTCGCCCCACAACCTGTCCGCCGAAGAGTCCCTCCTCGGGGCCATGCTGCTGTCCCGGGAGGCCATCGCCGCCGCCACTGAGGTGGTCCGTCCCGATCACTTCTACAAGCCAGCGCATGGCCATATCTTTGACGCCGTATCGTCGCTCTACGGCGCCGGGGAGCCCGCGGATCCCATCACCGTGGCGGATGAGCTGAGCCGGGCCGGGCTCCTTGAGGCCATCGGTGGGGCCGCCACTCTGGTCGCACTGCAGGCCTCGGCGCCAGCGCTGTCCAACGTTCGCCGTCATGCGGAGATCGTTGAAGAACTGGCGTTGCTGCGCAGCATGATCAGCACTGCTGCTGAGATCGCCGAGCTCGGCTATTCCTTGCCCGATGACGTCAGCAAGGCGGTCGATCAGGCCGAGTCGATGATGTTCAACCTGGCGCAGCACCGGGTGGCCACCACCACCGTCCCGGTCCGCGAACTGCTGGGCCAGGCCCTCGACCGCCTCGAACAGCTTTACGAGCGTGGCGACGCCATCACCGGCACCCCCAGCGGGTACGACGACCTTGATGAGATCCTCGCCGGCCTGCAGCCCAATGCGCTGGTGGTGGTCGGTGCCCGGCCCGCCATGGGCAAGACCAGCTTCGCGTTGGGCATGGCGGCGCACGCGGCGCTGGTGGCCCACAAGCCCACGCTGGTGTTCTCCCTGGAGATGAGCCGGATGGAGATCACCCAGCGCTTGTTGTCATCCGAGGCCAGGGTGGACGCCACCCGCATGCGCAGCGGTCGGTTGTCCGAGGGCGATTGGGAGAAGTTGAGCCGGGCCGTCGGCAGCCTGGCCGAGGCCCCGATCTGGATCGACGACAACCCGAACGTGACCGTGATGGAGATCCGCTCCAAGGCCCGCAAGTTGAAATCCCAGGTCGGTGAGCTGGGCCTGGTGGTGGTGGACTACGTGCAGCTCATGAGTGGGCGCAGCTCGGCGGAGTCCCGCCAGGTCGAGGTGGCTGAGATCAGCCGTGGTCTGAAGATCCTGGCTCGTGAGATCGAAGCCCCGGTGGTGGCGCTGGCCCAGCTCAACCGCGGTCTGGAGCAACGGGCCGACAAGCGTCCAATGTTGTCGGACCTGCGGGAGTCGGGCAGCTTGGAGCAGGACGCCGACGTGGTGCTGTTCCTGTATCGCGACGAGATCTACCATCGCGACACCCAGGACGAGGGCGTCGCCGAGGTGATCGTGGCCAAGCACCGCTCGGGCCCCACCGGCACCGTTCGCTTGGCCTTCCTGGGTCAATACACCAAGTTCGCCAACATGGCCCGCAACGCCTGATCGCCGGGATGGCTGCGGATTGGCGACGCTCGGCACCCTTACGCTCATCTTGAGTACAAGGGTTTGGGCCGGGATCTACCATGGGAGCGTGCTCGACACCACGGATGGGGGCCCACGGTTCGGGCTGACCGGCCTGCTCACCGACCACTACGAGCTCACCATGTTGGACGCCGCCTTACAGTCGGGGGTGGCCGAGCACCGTGCCACCTTTGAATGCTTCGCACGTCGCTTGCCGCCCGGCCGCCGCTATGGGGTCGTGGCCGGTGTGGGTCGCCTGATCGAGGCTCTGGACTCGTTCCGTTTCGACGATGTCGCGCTGGGTTGGCTGTCCCAACAAGGGTTTCTGTCCACCCGGGCCTTGCAGTGGTTGGCCGAATACCGCTTCAACGGCACCCTGAGCGGATACGCGGAAGGAGAGCTGTTCTTTCCCGGATCGCCCATCCTCACCGTTGAGGCCACGTTCGGCCAGGCCGTGGTCCTCGAGACCCTGGTGTTGTCGGTGCTCAACCACGACTGCGCCGTCGCCGCCGCCGGGGCCCGGATGGTGGACGCTGCCGGTGGGCGCCCGTTAATCGAGGCCGGTAGTCGCCGTACCGCTGAACAGGCAGCGCCGGCGGCAGCGAGAGCGGCCTACCTGGTGGGATTTGCCGCCACCTCCAACCTCGAGGCAGGTCGGCGTTGGGGGGTTCCCACCGGCGGCACCGTCGCCCACGCGTTCGTGCTGGCCCATCGTGACGAGCGCGCCGCGTTCGAAGCCCAGCTGGCGTTGACGGGTCCCGCGACCACCTTGCTGGTTGACACGTTCGACATCGAGACCGGCATTCGCAACGCGGTGCAGGTTGCGGGTCCCTCGTTGGGCGCGATCCGCATCGATTCGGGTGATCCGCTCACCGAAGCCCGCCGGGCCCGGACGCTGCTCGATGCGCTCGGGGCCACGGCCACCCGGATCGTGCTGTCGGGGGACCTCGACGAGTGGTCGATCGCCGCCTTGCATCGGGCCGATGCCCCGGTGGACCGGATGTTGATCGGTACCCAACTGGTCACCGGTTCCGGCGCGCCGGCTGCCGGGCTGGTCTACAAGCTGGTGGCTGTGGCCGACGGACCGGGACCCGACGCCCCGCTGCTTCCGGTGGCCAAGACCTCACCCGGCAAGTCGAGCATCGGTGGCGCCAAGCTTGCTGCCCGGCGGCTCAGCCCCGATGGGCGGGCGATGGCGGAAGTGGTCATGCTGGCCACATCAGGTGAACTGCTGCGGTCAACGAAGCCGGGTGAGGACGGCTCGCTTCGTCCTTTGCAGCGCACGTTCCTGCACCATGGCGAGCCGGTGGCGGACCTCTCCCTCGAGCGTGCACGGTCCCATCACCGGGCGGCCATGACGGAGTTGTCCGACGAGCATCGTTCACTCGATCCGGGCGACGCCGCGCTGGCAGCTGTCCCGGCCTGAGCGTGGGGATCAATGGCGACGCCAGCAGCGTGGGATGCTTGCCGGATGTCACTGCGTCTGCGCCAACTCGCCCTGGTCGCCCACGATCTGGCCCCGGTGGAGGACGCCCTCGCCGCCGCCTTGGGGGTGGAGGCCTGCTTCCGGGACCCAGGGGTGGCTGAGTTCGGGTTGCGCAACGTGTTGTTCCCCATCGGTGACACGTTCCTCGAGGTGGTGTCACCGACAGAGCAGGGCACCACCGCTGGCCGATTACTCGAGCGTCGAGGTGGGGATTGCGGCTACATGGTGTTGGTGCAGACCGACGACCTGACCGGCGCCCGTGACCGCATCGAGCGGGCCGGCGCTCGCATCGTGTACACCGCGCAGGGCGCCGCCATCTGCGGTCTGCACCTGCATCCCCGGGACCTCGGCGGGGCCATCGTCTCGGTGGACGAGGCCCGCCCGACCTGCAATTGGGAGTGGGCTGGTCCCCATTGGAGGGATCACGTCCGAACCGACACGGTGTCCACCATCAGGGCGGTGGAGATCAGCGCCGCGGACCCGACGGCCATGGCGGCCCGCTGGGCGGAGGTGCTGGGCGGCGAGCTGCGCCATGACCAGCGGATTAGTTCTCCGTCGGGCCCCCAGAGGACAACCGTGCCGGCCGAGGCCGGGGCCAATCCTGCCGGTACGGTTGGCGCTGCGATCGGGGTTGAGCTGTGCTTTGGTCGAGGTGAGGTGCGGTTCGTGCCGCTGGTCGGGGGTGGCACCGAGGGCGTGAGCGGTGTCGACGTGGTCGCTGCGGATCCACAGCGCGCCGGGGAGCAGCACGTCATCTGTGGGACGACGATCCGCTTCGTCTAGCCAGCGTCGCCCAGGCCTCTCAGTCGGGCTTGGCCAGCTTGTCGATCAGCTTCTGGGCACCGTCGGCCGCTTGATCCACCTTGCCGTCGTGCTCATCGCTGGTCTTCTGTTTGGCCATCTGCGCCGCCTTCTCGACGGCATCGTCGATCTTGTCCTCATGCTGTTCCACCAGATCATCGACGCTGGCGGCGGCAGTCTTGGCCTTCTTGCTGAGCTTGTCGAACAGTCCCATGGACAGAACCGTAGTGGCTGCGGACACCCGCTTCCGACCGCGAACGGATCCGCGATCGGTATTTACTGAACACAAACTCAACTACAGCTGGCCGAGGATAAGTCCCATACCACCGCCGCAAATGGTGCAGAACATGGACGTGGGCAATGTCAAGGGGTACTGCATGGGCGAACCGTGGAACGCCCGGGCAGTGGCCAAGGGCATCGGCTTCACGTGCCTGGCCACCCAGGATTTGTGGGACAACCATCCGGAGAAGGCGTTGGTGGTGAACCAGGCCTTGGCCGAGACCAGGATACCCTCAAGGATGTTATGGCTGCGGTGCTCGATGCTTCCAAAGATGCAGTTCTTCCAGGACGGCAAGGTGTCCTTCCCCAGACGGGGCCACGGCGTGTGGTTCCTCAGCCAATACGTACGGATGGGTTTGCTGAAGGAGGAGCCGCCGTATCAGGAGGAGCTGGCCGACGAGTTGATCCTTACCGACCTTTATGCAGAGATGGCCACCAGCGCAGGGATCAAGGTGCCGGCGGATGACATGAGACCTTCACCATCGCGCTCGACAAGGTCACGTTCGATCCCAAGAAGCCCGCCCAGGAAGGGGTTCGTCCATGACCGTTGTCGTAGACCGAGCTGTGGAGAGGTCCGCTGTGGACGGCCGGCTGTCAGCCATACCAAACCGTTTGGTACCTGCTCGGCATACCCCTTGGTCTGGTGATGGGGGCGTCGAAGCGGGTGTGGAAGGCAGCCAACCCGGTGATCCAGTTGCTGCGACCGGTGTCGTCGCTGGCCTGGTACCCGATCTGGTTGGTGATCTTCAAAGACGCTCCCACGGCGTCGGTGTGGGTGATCTTCATGACCGCGGTGTGGCCCATCGTGTTGAACAGTGCCGCCTGACCCTGCCGGCCGCTCATGACAGCACGCGGTCCCCGGTAGCGTGCCCCGGCGTGAAGGACCTGCTGGGGCCGAACTTCTTGCAGTTTCTGTTGTTGGCCCTGGCCGGTGCGTTGGTGGTGGGCAACGCCCTGGCGTTGTTCCGCCCGCCCACCGGCCGGGCTGACAACGACCTGGTCCGCGCGCCGCTGTGGCGCACGGTGCTGATGTTGGCTGTGGGGTTGATCGTGGTGATCTGGATCCTGGTGTCCATGACCCGCTGAGCAGGGCGTTCAGCCGGAGCGGAACCGGTCTAGCTGGCGTCGATCCCGCTTGGTGGGTCGACCGGTGCCGGGGAGGCGGATAAATGGTGTGAGGTCACGTTCCTCCCGTGACGGTGGGGGCGGGCTGTGATCCACCAGACAGGTCGCGGCCACCGGCGCCCCAACCCGCTTGTCGATGACGGTCATCACTTCCAGCTCCCGGGGTCGGTCAGCGGCCACGGTCTTGATGCGATCACCCACCCGGACGGGGCTCGAGGCCTTCGCCGGCTGGTCGTTGATCGTGACCCGCCCGTCTCGGCAGGCGTCGGTGGCAGCGGATCGGCTGGGAAAGATCCGCACCGCCCACAGCCAACGATCCACCCGGGTGCTGTCCACCACCCCAGTCTGGCGGCCCCGACCCACCGTCGTCCTGCGCTTTCACCAAAAACAAAAAGAGGATCTGACCTGCCCATACCTTGGGGCGAATCGACGTGGATTCGACCCTACAGTGCCCCGGGGCACTCTCTGTGCCCGCTCATCACAGAGTGTGGCCAGACGCGTGCGGCAGGTTGGGTCCGATCGACGGCGGTCCGTATCGTGGCAAGGTGCGTAGCGCCAAGGACTTCTTCAAGCCGCTCGCGGTCGGGGCCCCCGATCCGCTGCGGGACATCCCCGTCCGGCCATCCCGGATGATCCACTTCTTCCCGGCCTCCAACTCCAAGATCGTGGCCAAGCTGCCCGAAACCGCCCGCGAGGTGGACGTGCTGCTGGCCAACCTCGAGGACGGTGTGCCCGCCGCTGACAAGCAAGCGGCCCGAGCCGGCCTGGTCAACGTGGCCCAAAATGTGGACCTGGGCGACACCCAGTTCTGGACCAGGGTGAACTCATTGGATTCGCCGTGGGGTCTTGATGATCTGGTGGCCGCAGTGACGCAGGCCGGTGATCGGCTCGACGTGGTGATGATCCCCAAGGTCGAGGGGCCCGAGGACATCCACTACGTCGACCGGTTGCTGGCCCAGCTCGAAGCCAAGGTCGCCCGTCGTAGCCCGTTGCTGATCCACGCCATCCTGGAGACCGCCAGGGGAGTGGCCAACATCGAGGAGATCTGCGCCGCCTCCCCTCGCATGCAGGGACTGTCGCTCGGTCCCGCTGACCTTGCTGCCAACCGTCGCATGAAGACCACCAGGGTCGGCGGCGGCCATCCGGGCTATCTGGTGCGCCAGGATCCTGATGCATCCCACCCCGACGCCCCCCGGGCCACCTACCAGCAGGACCTTTGGCACTACACCCTGGCCCGCATGGTGGATGCCTGTGTCAGCAACGCAATCCTGCCGTTCTACGGACCGTTCGGGGACATCAAGGACACGCTGGCCTGTGAGGACCAGTTCCGCAATGCCTACCTGCTGGGGTGTGTGGGCGCCTGGAGCCTCCATCCGGTGCAGATCCAGATCGCCAAGCGGGTGTTCTCCCCTGACTCCGCCGACGTGGCCCACGCCCAACGGGTGATCACCGCCATGGGTGACGGCACCGGTGCGATCATGCTGGACGGCAAGATGGAGGACGACGCCTCCTGCAAGCAGTGCAAGGTCATCGTGGCCCTGGCCGAGGAGCTGGCCGCCAAGGATCCCGAACTGGCCGTGGCTTACGGTTTCGTCGGAGGAGATCGATGACCGCCAGCAACGAAACTCACCGCGATCTGCGACCCCGTCGATCGGTGCTCTACATGCCCGCAGCCAACGCCCGGGCGCTGGAAAAGGCCCGCGACATCCCCGCTGACGCCATCATCTTCGACCTCGAGGACGCCGTCGCTCCTGACGCCAAACCCGCAGCCCGGGACCAGGCCGCGGCGGCGGTGATGTCGGGGACCTACCCCGGTCGGGAGCTCACCATCCGCTGCAACGGGCTCGACACACCGTGGGGGGCCGATGATCTGGCCGTCGCCGCCCAGGCCGGCCCGGACGCGGTGGTGATCCCCAAGGTGTCCGGCGCCGCCCACCTCGAGGAGGTCTGCCGCCACCTCAACGCCGCCGGGGCCTCGACCCACACCCGGATCTGGGCCATGGTGGAGACCCCAACGGCGCTGTACAACGTACGGGACATCGCCGGCCATGAGCGGGTGTCGATGCTGGTTATGGGTACCAATGACCTGGTCAAGGAGTTACGAGCCCAGCAGGTGGCGGGTCGGGCCCCGCTCATCCCGTACCTCTCCATGGCGCTGCTGGCCGCCCGGGAAGCCGGGATCGGCATCCTCGACGGGGTCTACAACGACGTGCGCGACCCCGATGGTTTCGAGGCCGAGGCACGGCAGGGCTTCGAGCTGGGCTTTGACGGAAAGACCCTGATCCACCCCTCCCAGGTGGAACCCACCAACCGCCTGTGGGCCCCCACCATCGAAGCGGTCGACCACGCGCGGCGGACCATCGCGGCGTTCGAGGCGGCGTTGGCCGAAGGTCGGGGCGTAGCCACCGTGGACGGCCGCATGATCGAGAACCTCCATGTCGAAGCCGCCCGCCGCACCCTGGCGGTGGCCGATGCCATCGCGGCATTGGCCTGAGTTGCAGGCCTGGTGAACCTTCCGACGTTTGAACCGCATCCGCCAGCCCAAGGGCCCCACGCCCTGACCGTGGCCGATGTGGCCCGCCTTGGTGCCGGCGTGGTCGATGAGGTGGCCGGGGCGGTGGTCGGCAAACGGGCGATGTTGGAGCTGGTGTTGGTGGGTTTGTTGGCCAACGGGCACGTGCTCATCGAAGACGTTCCCGGGGTGGCCAAGACCCTCACCGCCCGTAGCTTCGCCACCGTCTTGCAGCTCGGCTTCGCCCGGGTGCAGTTCACCCCGGACCTGATCCCCTCCGACATCACCGGTTCCGCGGTGCCTGACGGTCGGGGCGGTCTGCACTTCCAGCCGGGTCCGATCTTCGCCAACCTGGTGTTGGGCGATGAGATCAACCGGGCCCCACCCAAGACCCAGGCCGCGGTGCTCGAGGCCATGCAGGAACGACAGGTCACCGCCGATGGGGTCTCCCATCCGCTGCCCCGACCGTTCCTGGTGTTGGCCACCCAGAACCCCCTCGAATCTGAAGGCACCTACCCGCTGCCCGAAGCCCAGTTGGACCGCTTCCTGCTGCGGGTCTCGGTGGGCTACCCCAGCGCCGAGCACGAATTGGACCTGTTGCGTCAGCGGGTGGATCGCGGCACCCCCGACGCCGTTCTGCGCCCGCTGCTCGATGGACCCACGGTGTTGGCCATGCAGCAGGCCGTGGAATCGGTGCAGGTGGCCGATGACGTGCTTCGTTACGTGGTATCCCTGGTCAGTGCCACCAGGGAGGATCGCCGCACCGAGGCCGGGGCCAGCCCTCGCGCCGCGCTGGCATTGGTGGCTGCGGCCAGAGCCCGGGCGGCGCTCGACGCCCGAACCTTCGTGGTCCCCGATGACGTCAAGGCGTTGGCCACTGCCACCCTGGCCCATCGCCTGGTGCTCCGGGCCGAGGCCTGGATCCGGGGCGTGACCCAAGCCCAGGTGGTGGCGGATTGTCTGGCCTCGGTGCCGACACCGGCGGCGCTGACGGACACCGACCGGGATCGGCGATGAACCGGCAGGTGTCGGTGCGGTTCTATAGCCTCACGGTGCTCGCCGTACTGGTCGGTCTGGCGGCGGTGGTGGCAAGCCGGCCGATGTTGGCGCCGCTGGCCATGACGCTGGCGGCCACACCGGTCATTGGCTTGCTGTCGTGGCGTTGGCCTCACGTCGAAGCTGACTTCCATCTGTCGAGCTCCCGGGTGGTGGAGCAGGATGAACTGCTGTTGATCGTGGAAATCGCCAGCGATACCACCCTGTCCTGGATTGATATAGAGCTGGACCTGGGCGCCGGAGTGGAGAGCATCGACCGGATTCTGCGCCGGGTGGTGTCGGTGCAGGCGGACCACGCGGTGCGGGTGGCGTTCCCCATCAGGCCCACCGCCTGGGGGGTGCTGGAAGCGGGGCGCTACCGGCTCATCGTTCGGGACCGGCTTGGTCTGTTCTCCTGCAGCACCATCGGTACCGTCCCCGGTGCCTTGCGGGTCTATCCCAGCGAGACCAGACTACGAGGTATGGCGCGGCCGGGTCGGACCATCGGCGTGCTGGGCGCTCACCTGTCCCGTGACCGCGGCGAGGGTTGCGAGTACGCCGACGTGCGACCCTGGCAGCGCGGCGATCGGCTCCGAATGGTGAATTGGCGGGTGTCCCAGCGACGCGGCGCCAACTGGGTCACCGAACGCCACCCCGAACGGGCCTCCGACGCCGTCATCGTGCTGGATGACACCGCCGCGGTGGGCCCCGCCGATGACTCCAGCCTGCGTCGGGCGGTGCAGGCGGCCATGGCGCTGAGCGAGGGCCACCTGGCGGCGCAGGACCGGGTTGGTTTGTTGGCGTTGGGCGCACCGTTGCGTTGGGTTCGACCCCGGGCCGGGACCCGCCAGCTCTACGCCCTGGTCGACGTGCTGTTGGAGTGCCGCCTGGCCCGCCTCAGTGGTGTCGGGCGCCAGGAGTTCCCGGTGCTGGGTGGCTTGCGACCCGGAAGCACGGTAGTGGCGCTCAGCGTGCTGGCCGACGAGCGCATCGTGGGGCTGTTGGCCGAACTGCGCCGTCATGGCCATCAGGTGATGGTGTTGGAGCCAGCAGGGATGGCGACCGGGAGCGGGGACGATTCCCCTCACGCGCTGCTCGACGCGGTCGCCCGACAGGTGTGGAACCTCGAGCGTGGCGCCCGCCGGGACCGGCTGATGGCGCTGGGGGTGCCGGTGTTGGAGTGGGACGGGGTCACGCCGCTGGGGGCGTTGCTGGGCCGGGCGGTGGCTGCGGGCGGTGCCGGTGCCGATGTCGCGGTTGGCGTGAACGTGCTGGTGAGTGGTGAGCGATCCGGCCCGCCGGCGTTGGCCACCCCGTCATGAACGCGGATCAGGTGCTGGCGGTGGCGGCAGGGGCCGCGGCCGCCTTGGGCCTGTTCCTGCTGGTCATCGGTGTGGTGCTGCGGCGGCCGCCGTTGCGGGAGTTGGGGCTGGCGGCGTTGGTGGGCTCGGTGGTGCTGGCGGCATCGCGGGGCCCGAGCAACGGTGGCGACTGGGCCTTGTTCGTGGGGCCCATGGTGGCCTGTCTCGGTGAGGGCGCTCGAGTGGTGACCGATGCCCGCCGCCGATCTCACCATCAACACATCGAACGCAGCTGCCGCAGGGCCGCGGCGGGGTGCGTCGGTGTGATGGCGGCAGTGGGCGTAGTCCTCGGCGCGCTGGGCGGAGCGCTGCCCTCCTCACTCTGGCCCCATACCGTACCGTCGGGGATGCTACCGATCGGTATGGCTCTGCTGGTGGGGTTGGTGGCAGGGCTGGCATGGGGGCTTGGTCGATTGGGTCGGCGCCGTCAGGCCGCCCGACGTCCGCTGGTGGCCGTGGCTGGGGCCATGGTGGGGTTGGGGGTGGCAACCACGGCGTTGGCCTCCGCGGCCCGGGCCGAGCTGCCGGGGAGAGCGGGCGATGCCGGCAACGTTGGGCTGACCGGAACCGCGGCTGAGGGCGGTCCGACGGTGGCGGAGGCGGTTGCACAGCGTGGTCGGGTGCTGCCCAAGCTGCCGACGCTGGGTGATCCCGGGGCGCTGACGGTGTTGGTGCTGGCGGTGCTGGTGTTGGTGGTGCTGGTGATCCTCACTCGGCGCATGCAGTTGGTCCCGCCGGAGGACCTGGTGCCGGACCCGCTGGTGCGGGCGTCACTGGAGCCCGCCGCCGGCGCGCCACTCACGGTGCAGACCGTGGATCGCGCCGTCACGGTTGCCGTGTTGGATGAGGCGCTGGTCGAGTTGCGCCACGATGCCGATCCCCGGGTGGCGGTCCGGCTGGCCTACGCCATTGTCAGCCGAGGCCTTGGCGATCCCTCGCTGGCCCGGCGCACGGCGGAAAGCGAAGGTGAGTACCTGCAACGGGCCCTGCTTCAACTCGGGGCGGGGGCCACCCCACTGGGGGAGCTGACGCAACTGTTCTGGCGGGCCCGGTTCTCCGAGGAGCTCGTCGACGAGCCGATGCGAGCCGCGGCGCTGGCGGCGTTGCAACAGATCCGGGCTGAGGTTGACTCGCGAGCCATCGCTGGCGTGATCGGCGTGAACCGATGACCACACGGGTGCTGATCCTGGGCGGGTCGGTGGCATGCCTGATCGGCTTGGTGGCCGCGGCTCAGCTGCTCTCACGCGCCGCCGCCCTGCTGCCCCTGGAGGTGCACCTGCGTCCGCTGGCCGCGGCCCACCGTCGGGCGCGAACGGTCGAACCCCCCGAGTTGGTGGCGTTGCAGCACCTGATTCGAGACACCCTGTCCGGCGAGGATGCAGCGGCGGCAAGGCTGGCGGTCAGGCTGCAGGCGATGGGCGTGGTGGTGACGGACCCCAGACCGATCACAGTGCAAGCGGCCTTGCAGCACCTTCTGGGGCGCCGGCCGGACGGTTAGCCGTCGGTCAGTGTTCGTTGCGGGCGGCACCGATGCAGAAATCGGCGATGCTGCGGGCGGTCTCCCGGCTGATCTCGGGGCAGGCTCCGGGAAAGATCTCCGTCCCGTGGATGGTGCCCATCACCTGACGACAGTTCGCCGGGACCCCCGCCGAGAGCAGCAACCGATAGAAGTTGATGCCCTCGTCCCGCAGCGGATCGCATTCGTTCACGCTTATGTAGGTGGGGGGTAAGCCCGCTACGTCCGCGACGGTGGCGAATCCGGGCCAGGCCAGGGGATCACCGGCGTCGAAGGCCTCGATGCCGTAGCCCACGGCGCCGTAGTTGCTGTGCAGATCCATGAGAATGCCGTTGTTTTCGGTCGAGGACGCGCTGTTGGGGTCAGGCCAGCGCCCCAAGATGTACGGGCACAAGGCGTACAGCCCTTTGATCAGCCCGATGTCGCCTTCGCGGAAGAGCCGCATGCCGGTGGCCAGCGTCAGGTTTCCGCCCCCGCTCTCGCCAGCGATGATGATGCGGCCGGTGTCGATGCCCAGGCGGTCACCGTTGTTGACCAACCAGCGCAAGCCCGAGACGCAATCGTGCAGCCCCGCGGGGTATGGCGCCACCTCGGGTGCGGAGGAAGGCGCCACCGAGTTGCGGAAGTCCACCATGGCCACCGCCACGCCGTGGGCCGCGATGATGCGGGCCCAGGCTCGGTAATTGCCGTCGAAGCAGGACATGGTGGCCATCCCGCCACCGTGGATGTAATACACGCAAGGCGGTTGCTCCACGGCGTCAGGCCGGATGAAGCGGACCTTTATCTCATTCCCGTCCGGTTCTGATGTGAAGCTCTCCACGGAGACCGTCAAACCCGCTGACGGTGCGATCTCCTCGCTGTCGGAACGATCCAGGAATGCCTCGAACACCGCCCGCCCGGCCGCCGCCTTGTCGGAGTTGGCGATCTGCAGCAACAGCTCCCGGCTGGCGATGTCCTTGCCCGCCAGCACAGGCATCCGCCCGAACATGGCCTTGAGGCGGGGGTCGATGCGGGGATCCTCTGACAGCTTGGACATGGCGGGATTGTACCGGTGACGCGCTTGAACTCGCCTAGCACTTAGCTAGCTAAGCTAGACGACGACCGTCTGACCTGGTCGCGCTGCGCCCTCCTTGCCGACCTCGGGGATTCCGAGGTCGACGTAGGTGAGCAGCGGCCGGTAGGGGATTGCCCGGTCCCGGAAGAAGTCGCCGGCCACCTGGCCCCGGTCGACCAAGGTGACCGCCAGCACAACCGGGGCGCCGGTCGCGTCGATCTCGTGGAACGCGGTCTGTATCGAACCGCCCGAGGTCACCACGTCGTCGACGAGAAGAACCCGAGTTGACGGCCGGAGTTGGGCGCCTTCGATCAGCTTGTTCGTCCCGCGCCCTTTCGGAGCCTTGCGGACGGAGAACCACTCGCAGCCCGTGAGAATCGATATCCCGTGGGAGAAGTGGTCCGCTCCCATCGTGAGCCCGCCGACCGCGTCCCACTCGACGTCGAGCGCCCGCGCTGAGTTGATCATCGCCTGGCAGACTGTTTTGAGATCGGCCCCGGCCCTGACGGCGTACTTGCCGTCGATGAAGTATCGACTGAGCTCCCCGGATGCGAGCTGCACGGGCTCGGGGAGCCTCGTCAGCCCGCCGCCGTCAAGCACGATCCTCAGCACGTCTTGATGCTCGGCGTACACGTAATCCAGCCTCTCCCGATGTTGGGCTTGTCGACCCTATCGACCGCTGCGGGGCTCGCCACAATTCCTTCCCCTGTGCGTGGTATGTGCACAGTAGGTCCGGGAGCACTGTGCCCTGCCGCTTTTGGGGCGTGTTACGGACGGAAGAAGCAGCTGTAACCGATCAACCGACCAGCACAGACCGGGAACCGACCTGGCTCCGGAACGTCGAGGACCTCGCCGGGTGGCTCGCCACCCCTGGCCAACAGCGACAGCGCCGCGATTCGGCCTGCATGCAAGCCTGCCTCGGCGCGAGAAGCGAGACGGTGCGCGAACCAGCGGGCGGGCCGCTCAGAATTGGTCCTTTGTGATGCTCAGTGATCCCGCCGTTACGGACACCAGTTCCACTGGGGACAAAGAAACCCCGGGTCAGCGACCTTGGGCTGTGGAGCGGGTGACGAGAATCGAACTCGCATATTCAGCTTGGGAAGCTGATGTTCTACCACTGAACTACACCCGCAGCGCCGGACAGGCTAGCGCGGCGGCGGGGTGGTTGTCTTGGCGCTGGGGTGGGCTCGCTAACGTGGCCGGGTGATCCTGTCTGATCGGACGATCCGGGAAGAGCTGGCGGCCGGTCGCATCGTGATCGATCCGCTCGGTCCCAACGCGGTGCAGCCCTCCTCCGTCGACCTGCGGCTTGACCTGGCCTTCTTGGTGTTCCGCAACTACACCCGGGGCCTGATCGACGTTCGGGAGGATCTGTCCGACCTGACCGAGCTGGTGGAGGTCCCCGGCGAGGACACGCCGTTCATCTTGCACCCAGGGGAGTTCGTGCTTGGCTCGACCTTGGAACGGGTGGTGCTGCCGACAGACCTGGTGGCCCGTTTGGAGGGCAAGTCCAGTCTGGGCCGTCTCGGGCTGCTGATCCACTCCACCGCCGGGTTCGTGGACGCCGGCTGGGACGGGCAACTGACGTTGGAGCTTTCCAATGTCGCCAACCTTCCCATCACGCTGTATCCGGGCATGAAGATCGGCCAGATCAGTTTCATTCGCATGACCACCCCTGCCGATGTGCCGTACGGATCAGCGGCGGTGGGGTCGAAATATCAAAATCAGCGCGGGCCTCGACCGTCCCGTTACTGGGAGAACTTCAAGAAGTAGCCGGGATCGCCGATCAGTCGCCCGCCAGACCGGTCTCGGCTCGCTGCGCCTCGGCCAGGAATGTCGGCACCCGGCCGCTGAGCCGTTCGCCGTTCTCGATGGCCTCGAGGAGATGGATGGAGATATCCGCCACCCGCACCTCGTCCTCTTCCTTGCCCGCAGCCTTGACCCCGTCGTCCATCATGATGAAACAGAACGGGCAGGCGGTGGCTACCCGGCTGGCCCCGGTTGCAATGAGCTCCTGGGCCCGTTCGTCGTTGACCTTCTTGCCGATGGATTCCTCCATCCACATGCGGCCCCCGCCGGCGCCGCAGCACATGCCCTTGGTGCCGTTGCGGCCTGCCTCCACGACCTGAACCCCGGCGATGGACCCGATCACCCGACGTGGGGCCTCGTAGATGTCATTGTGACGGCCCAGATAACACGAGTCGTGGTAGACGATGCGCTCGTCCAGGCGGGCAGTGGAGAGATCCAACCGGCCGTCCGCCACCAGGGATTCCAGGAACTGGCTGTGGTGGATGACCTCGTAGTGACCGCCCAACTGGGGGTATTCGTTGCCCATGGTGTTGAAGCAATGGGGGCACTGGGTGATAATCTTCTTCACACCCATGGCGTCGAGGTTGGCCACGTTCTGCTTAGCCAACATCTGGAACAGGTACTCGTTGCCGGAACGACGGGCCGGGTCACCGGTGCACAGCTCGGACGGTCCCAGGATGGCGAAATCGATGCCGGCCCGGCGCAGCAGCTTGGCAGTGGCCTCCGTGACCCGCTTGTTCTTGTCATCGAAGCTGCCGGCGCACCCCACCCAGTACAGGTACTCGTGGGTGAAGGCTTCACCGGGGTCCACGATCTCCACGCCCGGCACCTTGTCCGCCCACGCCCCCCGGTCGGACTGGGACATGCCCCAGGGGTTGGAGCTGTTCTCCATGGCCCGGTAGGCGGTGCCCAACTCAGTGGGGAAGTTGGATTCCATCAGTGACAGATACCGGCGCATGTCCAGGATCTTGTCCAGGATCTCGATGTTGACCGGGCAGATCTCGTCACAGGCCTTGCAGCTGGTGCAGGCCCACAGCTCTTCGGGGGTGATCCGGTCGAACATCCAGTTGGCCGGCACCGTGATCTCGGGCTCGACACCGATGGGGGGGCTGACCGCGGGGTTGCCGGTGCGGGCCATGACCTCACCGGTCTTGAGCACGATCTCTCGCGGATCGAGCGGCTTGCCGGTGGCATGGGCGGGACACACCGAGGTGCAACGACCACACATGGTGCAGGCATCGGTGTCCAGCAGTTGCTTCCAGGTGAAATCTTCAATGGAGGACGCCCCGAAATGCTCCAGATCGGTGTTCTCCATGTCCGGCAACGGTTTCATGGCACCCTTGGGCCGATCTCGATTGGAGAGATACATGTTCAGCGGGCTGGTGAACATGTGCCGCAGCATGGTGGTGGGCAGAATGATCACAAAGGCCATGAAGGACACCACGTGCGCCACCCACCAACCCTGGTGCCAGCCCGACAGGTTCGATGACCCGTCGACCAGCTGCGCCAGCGGGTAGCCGATCACCGACCAACGCTCGAAGCTGGGGCTGCCCATCTCAGCGATGCGGAACATCTCGGCCCCGAACCCGGTCAGCCCGATGGCCCCGAACACCCCCAGGATCACCGCGTGCTCAGGGCGGGACTTGATGCGGATGCGATAAGGGCGGAATCGTCGCGGACCGTAACGGCGCACCAACGCCCAACCGATGCCGACCAGGAACCCCAGCCCGGCCAGGTCACCGACCAATGAGTACCCCTGATACACCCCGCCGTGGAGGAACTTCGCCGCCGACGGCAGCTGATGGTTCACCTCCAGCACGGTGGTGACCGCCAGGAGGATGATGAAGTTGAAATAGATCAGGCTGTGCATGATCCCCGCGGCTGGTTCCCGCAACAGGGTTTGCATGTACACCCCGGCCCGGAAATCCGACAGTCGTTTCTTCACGTTCTTCGGTGTGGTGGCGCGACGGTCCGGTCGGCCCCGCTCCCAGTTGCGGACCCGGTTGGAGAAGGCCACCGCCCCCCACACGATGAGGATGGGGATCAAGGTGTAGAACGCCAGCTTGAACGGGCTGGGGATGTTCTCGAACACCTCGCGCTGGATCGAGGATTCGTCGGAGTGCTTGATGTACGCCGAGCTGAGGCCCGACGCCGCGGTCACCACGGCAAAGGCCAACCCGATGCCCAGGGTCAGGTGATGGGGCTTGAACCGGGCGCCCTTGGGACCGGTGGTGGCGGCGCCGTGGTGAGCAGCATCGTGGTCGGCGGTGTCGTGCCCGCCGGCGTGGCCTTCGGTGAGGGTGGTCACGCAGCGCAACGTAGTGCCCCGCCTGCACCTTCAGCGAGCGCCTCGCGTTTCGGCCGGCCGGGTCCGGCCATCGGTCGGTGACGCCGGGGAACCGGTCGAGCCCACGATGCGCGAAGGTTGATCCTGTGCCTCTCTCGGTGCCCCGCCCACCGGACCCGCTTGTTGTGTCATCAGCGCACACGTTGTTTCCGGCGAGCTCGGCGATCGGTGGGGAGGTGGCAGAGGCGGTGTTGGCGTTGGTCGCGGCGCAGTTCGCCAGGGGTGAGCAGCTGGGTATGCAGGTAGCGGCCCGGTACCACGGTGAGCTGGTTGTGGATCTGGCGGCGGGATGGTTGGATCCCGACCGAGCAGAGCCCGTGGCGCTGGACAGCCTTTTCTGCTGTTTCTCGGTCACCAAGGCGCTAGCGGCCCGGGAAGCGTGGCGGCTCATCGCTGAGGGCCGCCTCGACCCCACCCGGTTGGTGTCGGACTATTGGTCCGGTTTCCGGGCGCCGGTCACCGTGGCCCAATTGCTGACCCACCAGGGCGCCTTGCACCGTGCGCCCCGACCGCTCAGCCAAGATTTTCTGGTCCGAGCCGACCTGGGCCTGGCCTGGGTTGAGGGGCTTGATCCGGAATGGCCGCCCGGGGAGGCGTCGGGCTACCACACCTTGACCTACGGCTGGCTGGTGCGGGGCCTGGTGGAAGCGGTGACCGGCGCGCCGTTTCCACGTCGGCTCGCACCCGACGTTTTCGTGGGACTGCCACTGGAACACGTCGGGCGCGCCGCCACCATCGTTGAAGCCGCCGAAGCCAGGGGACTCGGTTGGGTCGACGATGCCCGTGGGGCCGCCGGGCCCACCGAGGCTGGGCACCCCGCCCTGGACGCCATGGACCCCGCCTTCGTCCCGGACTGGAACGATCCTGCGGTACGCGGCGCCTGCCAGCCGGCCTTCAGCGGTTGGGCCGGTGCCCGCGCCCTCGCCGAACACGTTGACACCATCGCCGCGGAACACTTCGTGCCAGCCACGGCGACGGCTTTCGAGGGCGTCGATCGTTGCCTGGAACTGCCGGTTCGCCGGGGCTGGGGGGTGGAGCTGGGCGGTCGCTACGAGGGCGGGGCGGTGGGTGCCCTAGGGCCCAACCCGTGTGCATTCGGCCATGGCGGGCACGGTGGCCAGGTGGTGGTCCGTGACCCCGACGCTGACCTCACCATCGCGGTGCTGGTCAACCTGTTGCCCGCCCCCGAGCTGGCCGCTGAGCGCACCACCACCATCTGCGAGCTCATCCGTGCCTTCTGTGACGCCTACTGACACCGGTGTTCGGTCGCGAGCAGTGTCAGCTCAGCGGTGGCGGCGCGGCAATCCGCAAGGCGGCGGGGACGATGTCGATGCGCAGCGGCAGCCTGGCCCAACCCTCGCCGTCTGCCCGGACCGCGCCGTCCCGCCCGGTGGGGTCGGCGGGTTCGGTGGGGTCGTTCGGGTCGGCGGACAGGCTGATGGCGGTGAGTTGGTAGGTGGTCACTGCGGGATGGGTCACGTGGGTGCCCCGGAACACCCGGCCGAAGTGGCGCAGCAGCGAGATCCGTCCCACGGCCCCGATGACGGTCACGTCCAACAGGGCGTCATCGGGAACCGCCGCCGGGCAGATCCGCATCCCGCCGCCGAAACAGGCGGTGTTGGCCACAGCGACCAACGCGGCGCGGACCCGGCGCTGCTCGGTGGATCCATCGGCGTGGTAGAGGTCCAGCACCAATGAGCGACATGCCAGGCGCGGCAGCTCCAAGAGGGTGGCCAGGCTGTAGCGGGCCCCACCCCGGGGCCAAGCCAGCGCCTCGGCCCGTTCGTTCACCGCGGCCGAGAAGCCCACCGTGGCCACCGACGCGGCCCAGCGGGTGGTCCCCTCGGAGTCCTCGCGGCGCAGCAGGTCGATGGTGCGGGCCGGGCCCATTGCCACCCGGGCGGCCTCGGCGGGGTTGGTTGCCAGACCCAGGGCCGAGGCGAAGTCGTTCCCGCTGCCCACCGGTATCAGCCCCAACACCGTCTCGGAGCCGGCGATGGACTGCACCACGTGATGCACCAGGCCATCGCCACCCAACACCACGATCCGCTCGCAGCCCTCCTCGACCAGCCGACGCGTCTGTTGTCGAACCTCGAGCACCGACGCCGCGCCGATCAGCTCCGGCTCGTGTTCCCCGGCCAGGCCACGGAGGGCCTCCAGGGCATGTTCGGCGCGCGCCGCACCGCGTCCTTTGCGGGCCCTCGGGTTGACGAACACGGCAGTGCGGCTCATCGGCTCAGCCTGTCCCGAACCGTTCCGTTGCGCCGCATTGCCGTGTTGTCGGGTCGCCGGGTCGCCGGGTCGCCGGGTCGGTAACGGCTTAAGCCCGCTGGGGTCAGCCCCGCTTGAGCACGGCCAGGTGATAAGTGACAGTCAGTGTCTCGGCGCAGGGGGACCTACCCGGAGCTGCGGTGAAATGCAGAGCGTGCAGTCTCGGTTTCGTGCGCTGCTCGGGTGGATCGCTCTGGAATGCTGCGGCCACGTTGTTGGCGACTGGAGTCAGTGCCCGGTGGCTTGGGCGGCCACGGCGGCGGCCGCGGCCTTGGCCGCCTCGGGATCGCCAACCACCCGATCAAGTGGATGGGCGGCGTGCAACGGGCGCAGATCCTCGCCCAGCTCGTAGTGCAGCGGCACGCCGGTGGGCAGGTTGAGCTGCGGGATGTCCTCCTGGGAGATGCCATCGAGGTGCATCACCAGCGCCCGCAGTGAGTTGCCGTGGGCGGCCACCAGCACCGTTCGGCCAGCCCGCAGATCCGGGACGATGGCGTCGTACCAGTACGGAAGCATGCGGGCCACCACGTCCGCCAGGCACTCCGTGGTCGGCAGCAGATCCGGAGCCAACTCGGCGTAGCGGGGATCGAGCCGGGGGTGGTGGGGGGAGTCATGGTCCATGGGAGGCGGCGGAATGTCGTAGGACCGCCGCCAGATGTGGACCTGATCCTCGCCGTAGCGGTCCGCGGTCTCCTTCTTGTCCAGCCCGGTCAGCCCGCCGTAGTGACGCTCGTTGAGCCGCCAGTGACGGTGCACCGGCACCCAGGACCGGGCACAGGCCTCCAGTGCCAGGTTGGCCGTTTGGATGGCCCGGACCTGCAAAGACGTGTGCACCACGTCGGCCAGCAGTCCGGCATCGCCAAGGGCGACCCCGCCGGCTGCGGCCTCAGCCCGCCCGGCATCGGTGAGCGCCACATCTACCCAGCCGGTGAAGAGGTTCTGCAGGTTCCAGGCGCTCTGGCCGTGGCGCATGAGGATCAGGGACGGCATGGGCTCACTGTGTCACCCCGTCACCGCGGCTGCCAGCGGCCGAGCCGACGGGATTCGCCGAGTCCGGAATAAACCTGAGTCATCCGCGCTTAGGTTTGCTGTACACAACGAGCTGAGCATGGTTGCCGATACTCCCTGGAGTGCCGGTATCGTGATCACGTTCGACACCGCGACACCCGACACACAGGAGAGCAATCAATGCCGAAGGCCGTGGGAATCGACCTGGGAACCACCAACTCTGTGGTCTCGGTCCTCGAAGGTGGCGACCCCGTCGTCATCCCCAACGCCGAGGGCGCCCGAACCACCCCCTCGGTGGTCGCCTTCAGCAAGTCCGGTGAGGTGCTGGTCGGCGAGGTCGCCAAGCGCCAGGCCATCACCAACCCTGATCGCACCATCCGCTCGGTGAAACGCCACATGGGCACCCGCTGGACGGTGGACATTGACGGCAAGGGCTACACCCCCCAGGAGATCAGCGCCCGCACCCTGGGCAAGCTCAAGCGAGACGCCGAGGCCTACCTCAGCGACACCGTCACCCAGGCCGTGATCACGGTGCCGGCGTACTTCGATGACGCCCAGCGCACCGCCACCAAGGAGGCCGGGGAGATCGCCGGGCTCGAGGTGCTGCGGATCATCAACGAGCCCACCGCGGCGGCGCTGGCCTACGGGCTGGAGAAGGAAGCCCACGACCAGACCATCCTCGTGTTCGACCTCGGCGGCGGCACGTTCGATGTGTCGGTGCTGGAGATCGGCGAAGGGGTCTTCGAGGTCAAGTCCACCGCCGGTGACACCAAGCTCGGCGGTGACGATTGGGATCAGAAGGTCATCGACTGGCTGGTCAGCAGCTTCAAGGGCGACCACGGCGTGGACCTCGGTGCGGACAAGATGGCCTTGCAGCGTCTCAAGGAAGCCGCCGAAAAGGCCAAGATCGAGCTGTCCTCCACCCAGAGCACGCAGATCAACCTGCCGTTCATCACCGCCACCGCTGAGGGCCCCCTCCATCTGGACTACGCCCTTACCCGCGCCAGGTTCCAGGAGCTCACCGCGGACCTGTTGGACCGTTGTCGCATCCCCTTCGAAGGCGCACTCAAAGACGCCAACCTCAAGGAGGGTGACCTGTCCCACGTGATCCTGGTGGGTGGCTCCACCCGCATGCCGGCGGTCACCGACCTGGTCGTCAGCCTCACCGGCAAGGAGCCCCACAAGGGTGTCAACCCCGATGAGGTGGTGGCCGTCGGCGCCGCGGTGCAGGCCGGCGTGCTCAAGGGCGACGTCAAAGACGTGCTGCTGCTGGATGTGACGCCGTTGTCCTTGGGCATCGAAACCAAAGGTGGGGTCATGACCAAGCTGATCGAACGCAACACCACCATTCCCACCCGTCGCACCGAGGTGTTCACCACCGCTGAGGACATGCAACCCTCGGTGGAGATCCATGTGCTGCAGGGTGAGCGGGAGATGTCCCAGTTCAACAAGACCCTGGGCAAGTTCCAGTTGGTGGATCTGCCGCCGGCGCCACGGGGGGTGCCCCAGATCGAGGTCACCTTCGACATCGACGCCAACGGCATCGTCTCCGTTTCCGCCAAGGACCGGGCCACCAACAAGACCCAGTCCATGACCATCACCGGTCAGAGCGCCCTCTCCAAGGACGACATCGGACGAATGGTCAAAGACGCCGAGCAGCACGCCGAAGAGGACCGCCGCCTGCCGCGACGAGCAGGAGACCCGCAACACCGCCGACACGCTGGTGTACCAGACCCGCAAGCTGCTCAAGGACCAGGGCGACAAGATCTCCGGTCCTGAGAAGGAGTCGGTGGAAGGTGCCCTCAGCGAGTTGGAGGAGACCCTCAAAGGCGCTGATATGGCGGCCATCAAGGACGGCACCGAGAAGCTCATGAACGCCAGCCAGACCTTCGCCCAGCAGCTGTACGAACGAGCGGCGGCGGATCAGGCGGCGGGTGGAGCGGCCCCCGGCGCTCCATCGGCGCCTTCTGACGACGAGGTCGTTGACGCTGAGATCGTCGACGACAACCGCTGAACGAGATGAGCAACCACGACCCCCTCATCCCCGAGGTCGTCATCCCCGAGGTCGTCCGGCCGGACAACATCCGGACTGACAGCGTCCCGACAACCGTCCTCGATCAGCCGGTGGTCGAGGAGTGGGGGACGGACCCTGACGATCCGCCGGTGGCCCTCACGGTGGAGGATCTCATCGATCAGCTGGAACGGGTCACCCGGGAGCGGGACGGTCACTTCGACGCCAGGGCCCGCCTGCAAGCAGAGTTCGACAACTACCGCAAGCGCATGACCCATCAGCACACGGAACTGATCGAACGGGCCGCGGAATCGCTGGTGGGAAAGCTGCTGCCGGTGCTCGACGCCTGTGACGCGGCGATGGCGCTGTCGGTGGCGGGCGCCGAACCGATTGCGGCCCAGCTGGCGGGGGTCCTCGAAAGGAGGGGCTGGCCCGCATCGAGGCACTGGAGCAACCGTTCGACCCCGAGGTTCACGAGGCCGTCATCCACGAGCCGGCTGAACCCGCTGACGGTGTGGAACAGCCCATCGTGGTCGACGTGTTGCGGACCGGCTACCAATGGCGAAGCCGGGTCATCCGCCCAGCGATGGTCAAGGTGCGGGGATAGGCGTCGGTGACGGCGGCCCGTGAGTGGTTCGAGAAGGACTACTACAAGCTCCTGGGGGTGACCGCTGACGCCACCGCCAAGGAGGTCACCGCGGCGTACCGGAAGCTGGCGCGCTCATCCCACCCCGACGCCAACCCTGGTGACGCCCAGGCCGAGGAGCGCTTCAAGGAGCTGTCCGCGGCCTACGACGTGATCGGGGATCCGGCGAAAAGGGCCGAGTACGACGAGATCCGCCGCCTGGGACCCGTTGGTCTCGGGGGTTTCGGGGGCGGCGGGTTCCGTCACGGCCGGGTCAACGTCGGTGACATGGGCGAGGGGGACCTCGGGGACCTGTTCACGGGGCTGTTCAATCGCCAACCCCGGCGCCGGCCCCCGGGTTCGGACGTCGGGGTCACCGGCGGGGACCTCGAGGCCGAGCTCCACCTCTCCTTCTTGGACGCCGCCGGCGGAGTCACCACCAGCGTGGGCCTGGTCAGCGATGTGGTGTGCGGGAGCTGCGGGGGCGCCGGTACCGCGCCGGGCACGGTGGCGGTGCGCTGTGAGAGGTGCGCGGGGCGCGGTCTGCTTGACGACAATCAGGGCTTTTTCAGTTTCAGCCAACCCTGTCCGGCCTGCCGTGGGACCGGCCGCCGGGTGGAGACCCCGTGTGCCACCTGCGCCGGCGTCGGCTTGGAGCGACGGGCCCGGGAGGTCAAGGTCCGGGTCCCGGCGGGAGTGGAGGATTCCCAACGCATCCGCCTGGCCGGCCGGGGAGAGCCGGGACGTGCCGGGGGCCCCGCCGGGGACCTGCTGGTCACGGTCCGGGTAGCGGCCCACGAGCGATTCGGCCGCCGGGGCCGGGACCTCACCCTCACGCTGCCCATTTCCTATCCCGAGGCAGTGTTGGGCGGTGAGATCCGGGTGCCGACCCTGCAGGGGGATGCGCTGACACTGCGGGTGCCGCCGGGAACGCGAAGCGGTCGGACCTTCCGGGTGCGTGGGCGGGGCATCGACACCACCCGAGGCGTCGGAGATCTCCTGGTCACGGTGGAGATCGCGATACCCGCGAACCCCTCGGTACGGGAGCGCAAGTTGCTGGAGGATCTGGCGCTGATCGGCACCGCGAGCGCCGGGCGCACCGCTCCCGCCAGCGAAGGAGTGCCTCCCCCGGGGTCCGGCCCTGACCCGGCGGGCTCAGCACCAGGTGAGGCCGCAGAGACGTGATGGACGCGGACTACCGCCGACAGCGGGCGGTGTACGTCATCTCGGTGGCCGCTGAGCTGGCCGGCATGCACCCCCAGACCCTGCGCATCTACGAGCGCAAGGGGCTGATCGCTCCGGCGCGCACCGGGGGCGGTAGTCGCCGCTACAGCGAGGCCGACATCAGGTCCCTGCAACGAATCCAGGAGCTGACCAACGAGGGTCTGAACCTGGCCGGGGTGAAACGGGTCCTGGAGCTCGAGGCACAGAACGAGCTGCTCCGAGCCCAGCTCGCGGCGTTGAAGGACAGCGTGGCGACGATGGTGCGCGACACCCACCGGCAGTATCGACGAGATCTGGTTCCGCTCCATCAGAGTGTCGAGCCTTTCGGGTGGCGGGTGCCGAGCAGCGAGCGCTGATCGCTTTCGGCCCGACCGAGAGGGGATGCGCAGAGTGGGCGATAGCGTACGTACCGTGTTGGCTGGTGGGCGAGCCGCGACCGTGCCGAGACGCTGGGTGGGCAGCTGGCGATGGGCCTGCAACCGGCACCAGACCGGCTGACACCCGGCAGTGAAACGCAGCGGAGACCAACAGCAAGGACGAGCAGCGAGGACATGGTGGACGGGACGGACACGGAGTCGAGCGGGTGGAGGCGGCTTCGAGCCGCAGTCCGCCTCACGCTGCTGACCTCGCTGGTCTTGCTGTTGGTGGTGCCGTCGGTGCTCTTGGGCGATGCGGCCTGGGCGGGTGCCACGGTCCTGCAGTCGGTCGAACAGCTCCCTCGACGTGCGGAGCCGGGCCCGGCGCTGGTGTTCCAAGCGATCCGCTGCCCCGACTGGGCGGACGTTCCTGGCAATTTCACGCCGGACGTTCCCGTCGATGACACCGAGGGTCGCTATCGCGGTTGGGGGCCGCTCGATCCCGCCGTGGTGGAAGCGGTCGAGCTCAACCGCGTTACCGGGGACTGCGTCTACCTCGACGGGGTCCGCTTCCGGGTTTCCGCCGCGGCTTGGGGCGTTGAGCTGCTCGAGGAGTCCCCGGCAACCACGAGCGGCGCCGAACCCACCGAACCCGCCGATGCCGGGAGCAGAGGGCTCGGTCCGCAGCAGGCGTTGTCCACAGACGCCGCCCCCGATTCGGTCGCCGACACCGACGGCGCCCCCGATTCGGCCGCCGACACCGATGGCGGCAACGACGACGACGACGACGCCGACGCCGACACTCACGCCGATCTGGGGATCGACCAGGTGCCGGTGTCGCCGGCCACCGGCCCGGCGCCGAACTCGGAGCCCGATCCGACCACCTCCACCGTGGCCGGGGTCACCGGCAGCGACGGCGACGGGCGACTGGTGGCCCCTACGGCCGAGCTGAGCGAAGCCCAACAGGCCGCATTGCTCAACGGATCAGGGCTGTGGGTGGCTGCCAGCGGCTTTGAGGACAGCTTCGCCAACTTGCGCTGCCACGCGGACCGCTACAACGCGGACAACCTGGAGGTGATTCGGGCGGGCGAGGCTGACACGTCGATGGTGTGCGTGCTCTATGTGGTCCAAGCTGGCACCAGGTCCCCCGCCGCCGCGCCGCCTGCAGTGGGGCCTCCCTCGTTGCCGACCCTGGACCCGCGTGGCCCGGTGACCATCATGGTGCCTTCAGGGCCCGGCAGCGGCGCGGCCCTCCCTGCGGCCACCGATCCGGGCGCGGCGATCGATCAGCCGGAGCCGGAGCATGGCGACGGTTCCGCGCCGGTCGAGGTGCCCGCCGGCAGCATCGGTGGCGGGCTGGACATCTCCACCGCGCCCGCTGCCGCCATGGCACCGGGGCAGCGGGCCCTGCAGGAAGGGCTCGCCGACCTGGACAGCCGGCCGATCGACCACGGTCGGTGGCTCGAGCGAGACCTGCCACTGAGCGCCCCACAGGCCATCGTGGGCACCGCAGAAGCCACCGCGACGCCGGCACCGCCCGTGCTGTTGGGCCCCCGTCTGGCCGGTAGCCGGACCACGTCGCTGGTGGGCGTTGAGACGCTGGCGCCGTTGCGGGCGCCGGTCACTCAGAACCTCACGGCGGCCCTTGCCGCGGGCCTCAGCGCGCTGTTCCTGACCGGCCTGGGGATCACCATCAAGGTCGCCGGCCGGCCGTTCTGAGTCGCCCTGCCTGGCGGCCGGCGTCCACCGGTGCGCAGAGGGTGACTGCTAAGTTCACGAAGTTCCCGCCCAGGCCAGTCGGCCGCGAAACCCCTGAGGATTTGGATTCATGTCGACCTGGCGAGGGCGTCGCGTGGCCCTGTTTCTGGCTGTTGTATCCGCTCTTGCGGCTCTGACGGTGTTCTTCACCGCCGGGGTGAGCCATGCCCTGCCGGCACCGGTCGTGGACTACGGGACGTATCCACCGGCACTGCCCGCAGGCTGCCCGGAGGGGGGCGCGGCGCTGATCAACGTTCGCTTTGTGGCCGGCGCCGCCACCAGTGACAACCTCCGAACCCTGGCGCTGGTGCCCGGTCAGAGCTTCACCATGCTGTGGGATGGCTTCGCTCCCGGTTGCGAGGGGGTTGGTGTCGGACTGTCATCCAAGGTCGCGTCCCTGGCCACCTTTGACGAGAACGCCGACTACTGGCTGTACGAGTTCGCCTACTGCGGTCCTGAGGCGGGCGCCACCCCCTGCGCCGCGGGGGCCAACGCCCTCACGCTGCGGGTGCCGCCACTGCCCGATGTGCCCTGCTACCAACTCGACGCCCACCTGACCCCGCCCCTGGCGCAGGTCGGGCCGGACACCGGGTATTACAGCGGCACCCTCAACGGTGTGCGAAACATGTTGATCTCCGCCCAGAACGGGGGCACCGGGGACTGTGGCCCGCTGCCCCCCTGCGCCACGAACCCGGATCTTCCTGCGGTGGCTTTCCTGTGCCTGCAAACCTCGAGCAGCACCACCTCCACCACGACCATGACGAGTACGAGCGCGCCAACCGCCACCACGGCCCCGCCGCCGGTGGCCACCTCGGCGTCGATCGTGCCCGGGACACCGACCTCCATCGCTGCAGGTCCGGGTTTGCCCGTGACCAGCGTTCGGGCCCCGGAGACCACCTCCAACGCCCAGCAGCTCCCCGTCAGCGGTGCCAACACCGGCGCCCTGGTGCTGACCGGGTTGCTCCTGGCGTTCTCGGGGGTTTGCATCGTCGCCTCCTACCGTCGTTCCGGTCACACCGTCCCCCCCGGCTGAGCCCGCTCGCGGACGCCTCGGGCGGGCTGCGGCTAGCGTGTCCGCGCCGGTCCGCCCGGCAACGCGCCCCAGCCCCGGGCCACGGCGCCGCTGCGAGGAGATCTGTCGTGCCAGCAACCGTGATCGTGGGCGCCCAGTGGGGCGATGAGGGCAAAGGGCGCTTCACCGACCTCCTCAGCAAGGAAACCCAGCTGGTGGTGCGCTACCAGGGCGGCCACAACGCGGGCCATACGCTGGTGGTGGACGGGGAGAGCTACGCGCTGCAGCTGGTGCCCTCCGGGGTTCTCTACGAGCACATCACCCCCGTGATCGGCAACGGCGTGGTGGTCGATCCCCGGGTGCTGATCAAGGAGATGGACACCCTCGAACGGCGGGGCGTGTCCACCAAACGGCTCAAGCTGTCCGGCAACGCCCATTTGATCCTGCCCTACCATCAAGAGCTCGACGCGGTCTTCGAGCGGTACCTGGGCAAGAACAAGCTGGGCACCACCAAGCGGGGCATCGGCCCGGCGTATGCGGACAAGTCCGCCCGCATCGGTCTACGGGTCCAGGACCTGTTGGATCCCCAGATCTTCCGGGCCAAGCTGGACATCTCGCTGCGGGAGAAGAACCAGGTCCTGACCAGGATCTACAACCGCCTGCCGGTGGACGCGGAGGAGATCGCCCGGATCTACCTCGAGGAGTGCCGGCCCCGGCTGGAACCGCACATCGCGGACACTGTCGGGCTCATCCACGAATCCCTCGAAGCCGGCCAGATGGTGCTGCTGGAAGGCGCCCAGGCCACGTTCCTGGACCTCGATCACGGCACCTATCCCTACGTCACCTCCTCCAACCCGGTGGCCGGAGGGGCCTGCACCGGAGCCGGCATCGGCCCCCGCCACATCACCCGGGTGATCGGCGTGGCCAAGGCGTACGTGACCCGGGTCGGCGCCGGCCCGTTCCCCACCGAACTGCACGACGCAGTGGGCGAGAACCTGGTTGATCGGGGCCACGAGTACGGCACCAACACCGGTCGCCGCCGCCGCCCCGGCTGGCTGGACACGGTGATGTTGCGCCACGCGGTGCGGCTGAACTCGATGTCCGAATTGGCCATCGCCAAGCTCGACGTGCTGGACACGTTCGACAGCCTGCGGGTCTGCGTGGGCTACCGCATCGATGGGGTGGAGCATCGTGACCTGCCCTACCACCAATCCGATCTGCACCGGGCCGAGCCCATCTACCAGGACCTGCCGGGCTGGAACGCCAACCTGGGCGAGGTGCGTGAACGCCATCAGCTTCCAGCGGCGGCCGCGAACTATCTGGCCTTCGTGAGCGCCCAGGTCGGGGTGCCGGTCACCATGGTCGGCGTGGGTCCCGGGCGCGACCAGTACTTTTACTGGGATCAGCCGTGAACGTGATCGGCAGGCCCGTCAGATGAGCCAGCTGTCGTCATGAGCATCGCCAACGTCCTGGCCGACCGTTACGCGTCCCCCGAGATGGTGGCCATTTGGTCCCCTGCGGCCAAAGTGCGCATCGAGCGGGAGCTGTGGTTGGCGGTGCTGGCCGGCCAGCAGGCACTGGGTATCGCGGTACCCGCGGGAGCTGTCGAGGCATACCGGACGGTGATCGACCGAGTCGACCTGGACTCGATCAGGGACCGGGAGCGAGTCACCCGCCACGACGTGAAGGCCCGCATCGAGGAGTTCAACGGCTTGGCCGGGTTCGAGGCCATCCACGTTGGGCTCACCTCCCGGGACCTGACCGAGAACGTGGAGCAGCTGCAGATCTATCGGTCCTTGCGCCTCGTGCAGGCCCGCAGCCTGGCGGTCCTGGCCCGTCTGGCCGAGCGCGCTGAGCTGCACCGCGATCTGGTGCTGGCGGCCCGCACCCACAACGTGGCGGCCCAGCCGACAACGCTGGGCAAGCGCTTCGCCAACCTCGGCGAGGAGGCGCTCGTGGCCCATCGCCGATTGGAGAACCTGCTGGGTCGCTACCCGCTGCGGGGGCTGAAAGGTCCCGTGGGCACCCAGGCCGACTTGCTTGACCTTTTCGACGGGGATCAAGCCAAGGTGGCGCAGCTGGAAGCGGTGGTCATGCTGCATCTGGGCCTGCCGGCACAGCTGGGCGCGGTGGGTCAGGTGTACCCCCGCTCGCTGGATTTCGACGTGGTCACGGCGCTGGCCCAGGTGGCCTCCGCACCGGCCAATCTGGCTCTGCTGGTGCGACTGATGGCCGGGTTGGAGCTGGCCACGGAGGGTTTCCGGGACGGCCAGGTGGGTTCCTCGGCGATGCCCCACAAGATGAACACCCGCTCCGCAGAACGCATCGGCGGACTGCTGGCGGTGTTGCGGGGTCATGTCAGCATGGCCGCTTCGCTCCTGGGGGACCAGTGGAACGAGGGCGACGTCAGCTGCTCGGTCACCCGCCGGGTGGTGCTGGCGGACTCGTTCCTAGCGCTGGACGGGCTGCTCGAAACCACCCTCGAGGTGTTGGCCGACTTCGGTCCCTACCCCGCGATCATCGATGCCGAGCTGCAGCGGTTCCTTCCCTTCCTGGCCAGCACCCGTCTGATGCTGGCCGCGGTGCGGCGGGGCATGGGCCGGGAGCTGGCCCATCACGTGGTGGGGGAGCACGCGGTGGCGGTAGCCCGGGCCATGCGTCAGGAGGGCGCCGCCAACGACTTGCTGGTCCGACTCGGCGCCGACGCACGCTTTCCGCTGGACACAACCGAACTGCAGACCCTGCTGGCGGATCATCAGCAGTTCGTCGGCCGCTCCGCCGAGCAGATAGAAGCCTTTGTAGCCACGGTCACTGCCCTGGGCGCCACCAACCCCCAGGCGGTGGGATACCGCGGTCGGCCCACCCTCTGATCGCCGGTCGCCCCAACCCCACCCCCAACCGGCTCGACCCCAAGCCGACCGCCCAGGAAAAGGTACGGTGACCTGCCCCTTCGCGGGTCGATTCGACGTAGATTCGCCCCTACTGGCCGCCGGAAGGAGGTCCGTACCTGTCACTCCAGGTCGCCGGCCAGCTCCAGCCAGCGTTCTTCGAGGGTCTCGATGTCCGCGCTGACCGCGGCCAAATCGGTGCCGAGCTGCCGTAGCCGCTCGTGATCGCCGGCTTTACCGGCCTCTTCCAACGTCCGCATCAGCTGTTCACGGCGTTTGGTCAGCGTCGCCAACTCCTTCTCGGTGTCCTTCAGCCGTCGACGCAGCGTGCTCGGTGAGGGCTTGGCGCTGGCATCGGGGGCTGAGGCGGCCTCGCTGAGGTGCGTCCGTGCATTCGATACGCTCTGGTTGGTGCGGGAGGCGCTGGAAGGCGAGTTGCCCCCGCCGGTCCCGCGGCGCGGACCGGGGTCGTCACCGGTCCCGGCTCTCGACGCCAGCCATCCCGCCAGGCCGCCCGGCCGTCGCTGCGCACTGCCGCTGCCGTCCACCACGATCACATCGGTGACGGTGCGCTCCAGGAAGGCCCGATCGTGGCTGACCACCACCAGCGCGCCGGGCCAGTTCTCGAGGAAGTCCTCGAGCACCCGCAGCGTGTCGAGGTCGAGATCGTTGGTGGGCTCGTCCAGCAGCAGCACGTTCGGCCGCTGGGCCAAGGTGGCCACCAGCTGCAGTCGGCGCCGTTCGCCACCGGAGAGTGTCCCGACGGGGGCCCAGGCGTTGTCCTTGTCGAACCAGAACCGGTCGAGGAAGGCCTCATCGCTCCAGTCGGGCTGGCGGGCCGGGCCGGCCACCACGTCCACCGCCCGCAGGTTCGGATCGAGCGCCCGTCCCATCTGGTCCCAATAGCCCAGACGCACCGTGGTCCCGGTGATGACCTCTCCCGCGTCGGGCGCCAACTTGCCGGCAAGCACCTCGAGCAACGTTGATTTCCCGGTGCCGTTGAGGCCGATTACGCCCAGTCGCTCGTCGGGATCGAGGGCCAGATCCACCTGTGCCAACACCTCGGTGCGGCTCCCGTCCTGGTTCACGTAGCCGGCGTGGACGCCCTGGAGCTCCACCACCGTGTCGCCCAGGCGGGGGGTGGCAGCCACGTGGAGGTCCAAGTTCCCAGCCCGGGCGGCGGCCGCGGCGCGGCTTTGCACGGTCTGGGTGGCGGCGGCGATGCGGGCCTTGGGCTTGCGGGTGCGCGCCGGTGCCCCCCGTCGCAACCAGGCCAACTCGTGACGGGCCAGGTTCCGGCGCACGTCCTCGGCCTTGACGGAACGCTCGGCCCGCTCCGCTGACGCCTCGAGGTACGACGCGTAGCCGCCCTGATGCAAGTAAGCCGTGCCGCGGTCGAGCTCGATGATCCGGTTGGTGACCCGGTCCAGCACGTGACGATCGTGGGTGACCAGGAGCAGAGCGCCCCGGTGGCGGGCCAGGCGCGCTTCCAACCATTCGATGCCGTCGACGTCGAGGTGGTTGGTGGGCTCGTCCAGGATCAGCAGGTCAGCAGGGGACAGCAACGCCCGGGCCAACCCGACCCGCTTGCGTTGCCCGCCCGAAAGCTGGCTGACGGGTCGGTCCATCAGGTCCCCCAGGCCCAGGCGGGACAGCGCGGCCTCCGCTTCCCACCCTTGGCCGACCGCTTCCAATGCGGTGCCCTCGGGCAGGTCGACTTCCTGGTCCAACAGGCTGATGCGAGCTCCGCTGTTGCGTCTGATGGTGCCCGATTCCGGTTCCGTCAGCCCGGCGATGATCCGCAGCAACGTTGATTTCCCGGTGCCGTTGATGCCCACCACCGCCAACCGTTCGCCGGTGGAGATGGTGAGGGACACGTCGCGCAGCAGCGGCCGGTCGGGCCGGCTGACGGACACGGCGGCGAGGTCGACCACGATCATGGAACGTGCAACTTAACGACTGCCTCGTCAGTCCCCGTCGGCGCGGCTGAAAACCACCGTCTGCTTGCGCCTGGCGCCGCCCCTAACGTCCATGTCCCAAACGGGGGAGGACCACCATGGCAGACAGCAGCGGGCTCCAGGGACGTCGAGCACTGGTCACCGGCAGCACCCAGGGGGCCGGTGCCGCCATTGCTCACCAGCTTCGACTCGACGGGGCGGAAGTGTGGACCAACGCCCGATCGCTGCCGCAGGACCATGTTGATCCCGACCGGTTCGTGCTCGCCGACGTGACGACCACTGCGGGCACGGCCACCTTGGCAGAGCGAGTGTTGGCCGCCGGCGGCGTCGACATCCTGGTGCACGTGGTGGGCGGGTCCTCAACCCCGCCGGGCGGCTTTCGGGTCATCGAGGACCAGCATTGGGAGGCTGAGCTGGGCCGGAACCTGTTCGCCGCGGCGCGACTCGACCGGGCATTGGTGCCTCCCATGATGGCGGCGGGCCGCGGCGTCGTGGTCCACATCTCTTCAATCCAGCGAAAGATGCCGTTGATCGGCGGTGGCACCTTGGCCTACGCCGCCGCCAAGGCCGCCTTGAGCACCTACAGCAAAGGCCTGGCCGGCGAGGTCGCCCCTCATGGCGTGCGGGTCAACAGCGTGGCCCCCGGTTTCATCCGCACTGCCGCCGCCGAACGCCTCATCGACCGCATCGCCCAGGCCTCCGACGGCAGCCGTGAGGACGCGCTATCGTCGCTCATGGCCTCCCTCGGCGGCATTCCCCTCGGTCGTCCAGCGGAGCCAGCCGAAGTGGCGGACCTGGTGGCCTTCCTGGTGAGTGACCGGGCATCGGCCATCACCGGCACCGAGCACGTCATCGACGGCGGCACCGTTCGCACCGTGTAGTGGTCCTATTCGGTGGTCGGGACCGGCGTCGATCCGGTGACCCCACGCTTTTCAGACCGATTCACCCATATCTATAGGTGTTAGGACGTGTCGTGGCGTCCGCGTTTGTCCTGGTCAGCGCACTAGACGTCAGAGCGTGACATTGGCCGTCACGCTGCGTCCGCGGGATTTTCGCGGGACGCGCCGTACCTGTCAGTATGCATCGAGGCGCAATCGCTCGACGGCAGTCGCCCATCTGCTCAGGTGTCGGGACTTCGCTAGACGTATCGGGGCGATGTCGACGCGAGGTGGGCGCACGTGAGCGAACTCCCCACGACGTGCGATGAGACGCCGACGGCAACTGCATGCTGCGCATCGTCCTTGAGGCGCTCGTCGAAGTCGTGCACCGGTGCGCCACGGACCGTGGTGACCTGCCCATCCCGATTGAGCTTCGTCGGGGCGCTCTCGTCGGTGTGGGGGCGGCCTTTCTTCGGATGCGGAGGAGCCGGCTCTCCCGGACCCGCCTCCGGAGCTGGCGCACCCCAACCCCAACCGGGCCTCCAGGTTGGGGGTTGGCGGACGGTCGTGAGCCGAGGGGTGGCCGGGAGGGCCGCTGTCCGGGAGGTTCGCGGGGCCGTAGGATTGGTGACGTGGAACTGACCGTGACGCTTCCTGAGGGCCTGTCGCGCAGGATCGAGGCCCTGGCCCGGGCGCAGGGCCGTGCGGTCGATGCCGTCGTTGTGGAGGCGGTTGAACGCGCCGTACCGCTTGCCCCCGAAGTCGAGGCGGCAGCAAAGGCCCGGTTCTCCTTCGTTGGTCTTGGTGAGGCACGCCCTGACCTGGCGGAACGGCACAAGGAGATCCGCCGAGAACGGCTGGCCGGCGGAGAAGCAGCCGAGGTGTGACCGGGGCGATCATCGTCGACACGGGGGTGCTGCTGGGCGCAGCGAACCGTCGGGACCGTCTGCACGCCGCGAGTGTTGAGTGGCTGGTGGCCGCTGTGGGACCGCTTCTGGTCCCCACGCCCGTGATCGTGGAGACCGCCTGGCAGATCGAAGCCAACGTCGGTCCGCATGCGGAGGCGGAGTTCATCGCATCCGTGAACCGAGGCGAGGTGGAACGCGTCGACCTCGAACAGTCCGACTGGCTGCGTGTCCACGAACTTCTCGTTGCCTACGCCGACCTCGGTCTCGGCACTGTCGACGCCGCCCTCATCGCCGTTGCAGAACGGCTTGAGATCACCACGTTGGCCACGTTCAACCACCGGGACTTCGCCGTGATCCGCCCCGCCCACTGTCCGGCCTTCGAACTCCAACCCTGACCTCTCCGGTCTTGGACCGCGGCCTCGTTGCAATCCGCCCAGCGCGCCCTCGGACTCACCCCTGACGAACCCGTCGTGCATGAACCGGACCCGAACCGGGGCGAGATAGGCGATTGGGACGAGGCCATCGGATCGGACGTCGACACCCGCCCGGCGGCGGGATCGACCGGCGACGTCACCATGGGTCCGTCCGCGCTTACCGCTGAGAGAGCAGCGGACATCGGCGGTGCGCGGCGCGGGGGCCGCCCCAACCGGCTGGCCCTGACCGGGATCGCCGTCGCCATTGCCCTGCTGGCCGCCGGATCGGCCTTCGCTCTCAGCCGCGGTCCAGGCGAAGCGCGCTCCCCCGGCGAAGTGGCGGGCCAGTCCACCACCATGGCGTCCGCGGGCCCGGGGAGCGGAAAGTCACCGACGGCGGGGCCCCGCGAACCCCGCTGCGCGGTGTTCCCCACGGACGATCCGTGGAACACGGAGGTGGCGGCGCTCCCGGTGCACGCCCGCTCGGGCGAATGGATGGCCGCCCTGACCGGATCCCTCGCCGACGCCGGCGAGGAGCGCCTGCGACCTGGCTTCGGTCGCGACGACGGCTTCGTCTACACCATCGTCGGGGCCGGGCAACGCGACCCAACCCCTGGTGTTCGGGGCCGATTCGGCGATCGACACGAGCGATACCGGGCCCTTTCCCATCCCCCTCGACGCGCCGACGTGGAACGGGACGGCCATCGTTGTCGACGACGATGCCTGCCGGCTGTATGAGGTACTGGGCGAGGAAGAGCGACCCCCGGCCGTGGCGCTCGACGTTCGCCGCTGTGAACTGGGACCTGCGGACGAGCCCCCAACGCCCCCCGAACTGGACCAGCGCCGACCAGGCAGGGCTCCCGATCTTTCCCGGCCTCGTGCGCTACGACGAGGCAGCCACCGGGTCCGGCATCAACCATGCCCTCCGCTTCTCAGCGGTGGACGTGGCCGACGCCTTCATGGCGCCCGCCACCCACGCCGCCGGCCGATCGCCCCGTAGGGACCTGCCGCCCTTCGGGGCCCGTCTACGGCTGCGGGCGGGGGTCTCGTGTGCGGGCATGGGCATCGAGATGTCCGCCGTGTGCGAGGCCCTCAAGCGCTACGGGATGATCCTCGCTGACCGGGCGAGCGTGTTCGCGGTCAGCGGCGCCGCCGATGCACGCTGGCCCGATGCGGACTCGCTCACCGATCAACTCGGTCGGTTGCGGCCCGAGCACTTCGAGGTCGTCGATACCGGCGCGGCGGTCATCCCTCGCTCCTGAGCGATCCGATGGAATTGCGATGGCGGGTTGTCGCCGGGCACCCCAATTCGCCCACGCACCGCTAGGTTTGGGATGCGTCGAGGGGTCTGACTGCGACGGGGCGTTGGTTTGCTTTGGTGGTGCGCATCGGTAGCACGAGTGCTGAGGTGGCGAGTCCGCCGGCGAGGACGATCCACCAGATGCGGTCGAAGGCGTCGGTGGGGGCAGCGGCAGCTCCGAGAATGGCGACGGTGAGTGCGACGCCGAAGGTGCCGCCGAATTGGCGGAGGGCTTGGACGGCGGCGCCGCCGACACCGGCGCGGCCGGGGGGCAGTGCCTGGGCTACGACACTGGAGAGTTGCGGGAACACGCACGCGACGCCCAGTCCGCTCAGCATCATGGACGGGAAGTAGTCGCGTAGGTAGTTGACGTCGGGGCCGAGCATTGCCAGGCGGTACAACCCGCTGCTGGCGAAGAGAATCCCGCCGGTGATGAGGATCGGCCGTTGCCCGATTCTGCCGGCGAGCTTCCCGACCCGGGGTGCGAGAAGGCCGACGGTGACGGGGCCCGGGGCAACACCGAAGCCGGCTTGGAGGATCGACCAGCCCCATACCTGGGTGAGGAAGAGGATCGAACCGAGGAACAGGGCGGTGAAGGCCGTCCCGAACGCCAACGTGGCGAGGGTCGCCCATCTGAAGTTGGCGATGCGGAAAAGCTCGAGGTCAAGTACCGGCGTTTGGGTGTGCTGCTGGTGCCTGACGAACACCGCGAGTGCGACCAGCCCTGCGGCGAAGACGCCCACGGTTCGGGCGCTGAGCCATCCGAACTCGTCGGAGCCGACCACGGCGTAGGACAACAGCCCCGCCGCGGCGGCGATGAGGATGACGCCACCGGGGGAGGGGACCTGTGTCTTGGGGTCCGAGGACTCCTGCAGGTGCCGACGCCCGGCCATCATCGTGTACATACCGACGGGTAGGTTGATGAAGAACGCCCAGCGCCAGCCGAGTCCTTCCACGATGGCTGCGCCCAAGGTGGGGCCCAGCGCCCCGGCGAGCGCTCCGGATGCACCCCAGATCGCCACGGCCCGGGGGAGTTGGTCGTGGGCGAAGGCGTGGATCACCAAACCCAGCGACGACGGGATCAGTGCGGCGGCGCCGAGGGCTTGGACGATGCGGAACAGGATCAGTAGCTCGGCGGTGGGCGCGAGCCCGCAGGCCATCGAGGCCAAGGTGAAGATCCCCGAGCCGGTCAGGAACACCGTTCGGTGCCCAACCCGGTCGGCGAGCTTTCCTGCCGGGATGAGCAGCGCGGCGAACACGATGGTGTAGGCGTTGAGCACCCATGACAGCTCCGACGCGCTGGTGTTGGAGAAGGTCGTGGTGATGGCGGGGAACGCGACGAACAGGATTGTCGTGTCAAGAAACGTGGCCAGTGTGGCCAGGGAGGCGATGGTCAAGGTCCGACGGGAATGCGCGTACATGGCGTTCAGTTCTGCGCCGTGAGGCGGGTGTGGAAGCACTCGGCCACCACGGTTCCGTCCATGTGGGTGATGCGGCCCCGCTCGACCGCGAGGCCACCGGTGCTGTTGTGGATCTCGAAGCGGCCGGTCGAGCCAAGCACCATCGGTCAGGGCGAACCCGCTTCGGTGTACGTGCACCGTGAGGTCGACGCTTATGCCGCCGTTCGGAGGCTCAGTGCGAGCGAAGGCTGGGGGCGGGAAGCAGTCCGCCGCCATGACCAGCCAAGCGGCGTCGACCGGGCGAGCGTCGTGTGGGCGCACATAACCGGCGATTGAGGCGTCGTCGCCGTCAAAGGGCATCTGACGCGGATCGAACCGCAACTCGAACTGTTCGAAGTGCGCCACGTCAGGTGGAGCCGTGAACGGCACGCAGTCGCGCGGTGGGGGCAGGTCCGGTGGTCGGGGCTCGTTCCACTCGAGCCCGGATCGCGGTGTCATCAGCGTCAAACGGGTGGCGATCAAGATCTGATCGTTCTGCACGAGCTCAGCGACCATCGTGGTCATCGACCGGCCCCGTCTCAGCTCTCGCATCGAGAGCAGGGCCGGGCCCGCTTGGCCCGTTCGCAGGAAGCTCGTGGACACGGTGCGCACCACCCGCTCCGGCGCCAGTGACTCAGCGGCCCGCACGGCGAGGGCGCACAGGTAGCCGCCGTGCATCCCGACCAGCGCGGACCAGCCGGCATCGAGCTCCACCACGAAGTGACCCGCACGATCCGTCAGCGGGATCAGCGCCGTCGTCCTGTCGAACTCGGTGACCGGTGACCGCCCTCTAAGTTGCATCATAGAACCCAGCCTGTCACGGTTGAGTCCTGTCACGCAACTCAGATAGGATGGCGACTCATGCGGAAGGCCTCGTTCGCTGACATGCGCTGCTCCATCGCCCAGTCACTCGAAGTTGTCGGCGAGTGGTGGACCTTGCTGATCCTGCGGGACGCGTTCCTCGGTGTCCGCCGCTTCGATGATTTGGTCGAGCGCCTCGGGATCTCGCGTAACGTGCTCACCAATCGGCTCGACGCCTTGGTGGCGGCCGGTGTGCTGCAACGTCGGCCTTATGACGAAGCCCGCGGTCGCTACGACTACCTCCTGACGGACAAAGGCCGGGCGCTATGGCCCGTCATGACCGCGCTGCGCCAATGGGGCGACGAATGGATCTACGGCACCGGCAACGAGCCGCTCCTCCTGGAACACCGCAGCTGTGGGTGTATCACCACGGCGCAAATGACATGCGACGGTTGCGGCGAAACCCTCGACGCCCGATCCGTGCGAGCCATACCAGGACCAGGCGCCCCGAACGGCGGGGTCCTCGCACCGGGCTGATACGGGCTTCGCAGGGACCTCGTTCTGCCCGTTCACGTAGCCCGGCGTTCGGGACACCCGGGACTCGAGACAGCCGGTTTATCAACTTGCCCCGGAAGAATCGGGGTGAGGGTGGCCGCCGGTGGTTGTGGTGGCGGTTCCTCGTTGTTTGAGCGGAGTGCGGGCGTTGGTGGCGGTCGGCGGGGGTGTCGGGGCCGCTGCGGGTGGGTGCCTTGGCGGGTGCTCGTTGTCGGCGCTGCCGCGGGTGGGGTCATGTCTGTAGTTGAACGAGTTTGACGATGTTGTGGGCGAACACGCCGTGCGCGCACCAGGCATGCTCGCTCACGCACAATCGACCGTCGTCGACGATCGGGTTACCTGGCATGAGGCCGAGGCTGCCGATCTGCCGTTCGAGAACGACAGCGTGGACATCGTGTGCTGCCACCTGGTTTGCAGTTCTTTCCAGACCGCAAGGCAACACTCGACGAGATCCACATCGCATCTTGCGGCTTGGCGGTCGGGTGGTGGTTGCGGTGTGGGGACTCTTGGGGGACAACCCCGAGATTGCTGCCATGTCGGTGGCGATCGGTGAATTCCTCGGTCCCGTCCTTGGCAAGGCGATGACCGGGCCATGCGGGCCCCCGGACCTCGAGACCGCCTGTCGGCCCAGCGTTGATGATCTCAGACAAGTTTCAAAAGTCGGGCGGTAGTACGGGGAGCCATTGGCGTTCCCCATCACATTGAGCGCCGGTGACTGCGCGCTTGGCGGTCGAGATCAGCGCTAAGCCATCCGCGTGACGTGCATTTGGCAGGTCACCGTCCCCATGAATGTGTGCAAGGTTGGCACGGGGACACTTCACCGTTCCCGCCCTTCCTCGAGGATTGCTCAATTCGAGCCGGTTGAGGCCTCATGGCGATCCTCAATCGGCCCAATCAGCCGGCACGAATGCGATTCCGGTCTGCGCGGCTGGGCCGACCCCGGGCACGTTCGACTCCAGTGGATCGAGGTCGGCCCGCTGATCGGCAGGTGGAGCTCGTCCATATGTCGACAGAGTCGTCGGCGCCATCCTCGAACGCATTACTCCATCGCCGTTTCCAGGGCTGGAACGTCAGCGGATCTCAGGGCGATTCATCTTGGCGCTGGTGGCGTGTTGGAGGGCGCGGGCACGTTGGCGAACGAGGTCGGGCGCTCCTTTCCAATGGCCGATCGTGCACGCGTTTGAGGCTGCTGTCGAGCCAGTTGGTGGTGGTCCTCAACGCGACCGTCACCGACACGTCTCAAGTGGGGGATCGCGTTGGGGTCGGAGCGGGTGCGTCGTTGACGCTCAGGCTGAGCGTGACCGGCCTCGAAGCAGGAGCGAGGTGCACTCAAGGCCGTGCCTCATGGCGCCGGTCAGCGACGTGGTCCTTGGTGGGGAATTGTCCCGGACGCGTGGCAGCGCAACACGGTGAGCTGGGCGCGGAACTCGACGATCGCGAGCTGCTGTGAGCGTCCAAACACCCAGGTCAGGCCCACGTCCGGATATTCGGCACTCACCGCTTTCCCGACAGCAGCCGCCGTCGACGTCGGCTGAGCACCACCGGGGTCCGTTGGTGTAGACCGGTGCCATGGCCGAAGATGCAGTGACCATCAAGATCAGGGAAAACGGGCCTTACATCGTGCGGGGCCCGGTCACCGTCCAGGACGCGGACGGGACGGAGTACCGCGTCGATAACGGCGTAGCCGCCTTGTGCCGCTGCGGGGGTTCCACGACCAAGCCCTTCTGCGACGGAACCCATTCCAAGATCGGCTTCCAGGCCGCCGAGCGGGCGGTCCGGGAGGAGGGCTGAGGGGTCCCTCCTCGCCACCAGCGTTTTCTCGCTCACCGGTGTCCCGGGCGCGATCTGCGTGCCGTGCCCGACCACACCCAACCAGCCTCCTCGTGCTTCCCCCGCCGCGAATAGTATCAAACATTGTTCAGAAATCTGCGGGACATTTCCGCGCTACATTGGCGCTATCAGGCCGGACCATACCGGTGAGCAGATTTCTGGGTTACGTAAGCCGCGACGGAATGGTGCCGACTATTGGCTTGTGTGGAAATCCGTGACCAATCCGTGACTAGCCTCGATTGGTCATAACGTTGATCGGCGGAGTGTTGGTGTTGGTCGCTGTGGGTGGTCGGGGCGGCTGGAGGGTGTGGGGTGGCTGTCGGTATGGTCGGGACGCGTTGAAGCTGGGCTGGGTGTTCTGTGAGTTGGTGGCCTGGTAGGTGTTCGGGGTGCGCGGGCCGGGGCGCTGACCGGTTATGGACCGCGTGGGCATCTCCCCGTTCGGCTTCATCGAGCCAAGCGGTGATTAGCAGTGGTAGTCCAGTGTCGCTGCTTCCGCACGCGTCACGCAGAGTGAGATGCTCTTTGGCGCCAAGAACCCGTGGTCGCCGGCAATGGGTTCCCCGATTGAGCCGAGGTGCGAACGACTCGATTTGCTGCGCCCGGATGATCACATTTTGATCACACGATGCACAGCAGGGGACGGTATTGGCCGGTAGCTGCCGGACGGGACTTTTGCGAAAGTGCTGGTCAGTGGCAGTGGGCGGCACGCTGCGGGATTCCACATCACAGCCAAGGCGTGCATGACGGACAAGAGGTCACCGGCCTAATTGAACGACAGTTCGCCTCCGGCTCGGCTGAGGACCCCGACTACCGTTCGGCCACCGCCGTATGTCGAATGTATGCATTTCCGCAAGAACGGGGCGTGTCAGCGGGTGCTGGGCCGTGTGGGTTGATTCGCGTGAGCCCTGCTCAGCGGCATCGTACGACACGGCCCGCCTCCAAACGAACAGGTGTTCGCCAGCCTACGGATCAGATCTACGACCCACGTTCCCGTACTCAGCTCGGGATGATGGAACTGCGTTAGCTCGTGGAGAGCCTACCATCTGCCTGGGCGATGGAGGTGTTGTGAATGATCGAGCGGAAACAGTTGCATGCGGGCGAGGTCCGCTACGAGGTGCGCTACCGCGGCACCGACGCTAAAGAACGGTCCAAGACCTTCCGCACCCGCAAGGACGCAGCACGCTACGAACGGGCCCAGCAGAACTCGATCGAGCGTGGCCTGTGGGTCGACCCCCAGAAGGGTCGGGTGACGCTTCGAGCATGGGCCGAGGAGTGGCAACGAACCGTCGTGCACCTGCGGCCGACGACCCGGCGCATCTATGACGTGAACCTGCGCCGCCACATCCTGCCCTATCTCGGGGACCAGGAGATCGGGCGACTCACACCGTCGATGCTGCGTGGGTGGTTGTCGGGACTCAGCGTCGCTGACCAGCGCGGACGCGGCCCGCTCTCGCCGGCATCCGTCGGGCAGGCCTATCGCACACTCAATCGGATCCTCAGCGCCGCGGTCGCCGACGAGATCCTCGGGCGCAACCCTCTTTCCGGCGTCAAGCCGCCCCGGCCCGGCACCGAGGAGATGCGATTCCTCAGCCATGACGACGTGGCAACCCTGGTGACCGCCATCGACCAGCGATACCAAGCGATGGTGCTCGTCGCCGCCTATTGCGGCCTGCGCGCCGGAGAGCTCATCGGGCTGCGCCGCCACCGCGTCGACCTGCTGCACCGCCGCCTGTCCGTCCTCGAACAGGTGCAGTGGATCGACGGTGGCTTCGACGTGAGTGCACCGAAAAGCGCCGCCGGCCGCCGAGCCGTATCCATCCCCGGCATCGTCCACGAGGCGCTCGAGAACCATCTGAGCCGGTTCGCCGAGCCGGGCAGGGAGGGAATCGTGTTCCCGGCCCCCGAGGGCGGCTACCTCCGCCTCGAGAACTTTCGCCGCAGAGCGTGGTCACCGGCAGTGCAAGATGCCGGATTGTCGCCGCTGCGGTTTCACGATTTGCGCCACACCTGCGCCTCGCTGGCCATCGCCGCGGGGGCCGATGTGAAGGTGCTGCAGCGCATGCTCGGCCACTCCTCCGCCGCGCTGACCCTCGACCGTTACGGCCATCTCATGCCCGGCCAAGCCGAGTTGATCGCCGACCGGCTCGACCAGATGGCCCGCCTCGCCACGCCCAATCCGCCCCCGCCGGCGATTTCGCTCGCGGGATTTTCGCGGGACGCGGGCCGCTCGGGAAACTGAACAGCGCCCCCGCAAGGGCGCTGACCAGGGCTTTTTCGGTGGTCGGGACCGGCGTCGATCCGGTGACCCCACGCTTTTCAGGCGCGTGCTCTGCCTACTGAGCTACCCGACCGTGGGCCTTCCCCCACCGACGATGGGGGAAGGGTGGCGGTCCCGACGGGATTTGAACCCGCGGCCTCCGGCTTGACAGGCCGGCGTGCACTCCAAACTGCACCACGGGACCGGGTGAGCCTGGCCACTGTAGCCCGGCCGCGCCGGGCACGCATCCCCAATTCGGCTCGGGCGCTACGGTCGAACCTCGGTGCCCACGGTTGATCCCTCCGCGTATCCCATCGATCTGGCGGTTTACCGCGCCGCGGACCATGGTTGGCTCGATGAGCTGGACGGGCTGGCGGTGCACGTTGGCCCGCCCCATCAGCGCATGGGCACCCGCGTCATCGACCACGCTGACTGGCTGCGTCCCGACCAGCACCGTGACCGCGAGCTGGGGCTCAAACGGCGTCTGTTCAGGGAAGCCCATGGCGAGGTCTTGGGCGTGCTGCCGGGGAGCGAAGCCGCATCAGCAGAGGTCGCGGCGCTGGTGGGCGACTGGGTGGGGACACATGGTGGCGGCCACGGCTCCCGTTCCGGCCGCGCTGCGCTCGACGTTGAACGCGCCCCGGACAACGACCTCGATACGGGCCATCCGCTGGTCAGGGCGGCGCTGCTGGTGCAGGAAGACCTCTGTCTCATGCAGCGCGACGCCACCGGCTGGCGGCTGACCGCAGCCGCGCTCTGCTTCCCGACCTACTGGCGACTGGCCGACAAGCTGGGCCGACCGCAGCAGGATCTGCACGCTCCGGTGCCGCACTACGGCGATGACCTCGCCGCCAAGGTGGACCGGTTCTTTGATCGGCTGAGCCCGGATCGCATCGTCGCCCGCCGCAACTGGGGCTTCAGCGCCCATCCGCTGTTGTTCGTGCCCGACCTGGAGGCGTTGGCTCCACCCGGCGGGTTCGATGTCGAGCAGCTGTGGTTGCGGAGCGAGCGCCAAACCCTCCGGCGCCTGGCGCAGAGCGGCGGAATCCTCTTCACCATCCGGGTGCAGTTGGCCCCCGGCGAGGCCCTGCTCAGTCGGCCGATGCTGGCGGCGCGGCTGTTGGCGGCGATGGAGGCTTGGTCACCGCAGCTCGTCGCGGCCCGCGGCGGCCGTCACGGCTGGTTCGATCAGCTCACCCAGTGGCTCCGAACGATCTCCGCCCGCTGATCAGCAGCTTGGCCGGGACCCGCGGCGAGATAGCGCCGACGGGAACGGCACACGCACCCCCAACGGGATTCGAACCCGTGTTACCGCCTTGAAAGGGCGGCGTCCTGGGCCGCTGGACGATGGGGGCTCGGACACCGGGACGCTAGCACGGGCCGGAACGCGCCCGACAGCGACATCGGCTCATCGGCCTCAGAGCTTGGTGGCGTCCAGGATCAGGCTCAGCAGAAACGTCAGCCAGTGGTAGATCAACCGTTCGCCGGTGGGATCGTCGAAGGGGTCCTCGTCCTCGTCCTCGCCGATGTCCAGCCGGGTGCCCAACACCAGTCGGAGCTGGTTGATGGTCGTCATCCAGGCCGCTAGCTGCTCGTCGCTCAGGTGGCGACCGTAGAGGGTGTCCCGCATGGTGGTCAGGCTGGCCAGCCGGGTGTCCATCAACTCGGAGCGGGCCAGGATCTGGTACTCGGCGTCTCGGTCAGGATCCTGGTGGTATGCGGTGGGGAACAGCCGGCGCAGGTCTGGATGGTCGGCGTCCTCCCCGAGCCGTTGTTGCAGCTCCCGGGTGAGCAGCTCCAGCACGTCACGCTCCTCTCGACCCAGGTCCAGCTCAACCCCTTTGGAGGTGCGGCGAATCGGTGGCTTCGAGCGGAACACCATCGGGGCGGGACCCTCAGTCCTGTTGCATGGTGGCCCACAGGCCGTGCTCGTGCAGGCGGAACACATCGATCTCGGCCTTGTCCCGGGACCCGGAGGACACCACCGCCTTGCCCTTGAGGTGCACGTCCATCATCAGCTGTTGGGCCTTTTCCTTGCTGAAACCGAACAGCTTCTGGAACACCATGGTGACGTACTGCATGAGGTTGATGGGATCGTTCCAGACGATCACGATCCACGGCCGGTCCACGTCTATGCCGACCTCAGTGGTGGGCTCGTCCAGCTCCACCGGCGAGGTTTGAGCCTGGAAGCGCAGCGTGGTGCCGGTCTGATTCGCCGTGACCGGGCGGTCGAGCGCTGCGGTCCAGCTGGAGCCGATCATCTGGACGAGAGTACCGGCCGGTTGGGGTTGCTTGCCCGGCCAGCAGCGCCCTTGGTTGGCGCTTGGGTCGATCCACCGATCGGTGCCACCACCGCCAGCAGCAGGCTGACGGTCACCGCGAAGACCGCCATGGATCCGGCGACGTGCAGTGCCACCAGCGCGGCGGGCACGCCCAGGCCGTACTGCAGGTAGCCCAGTGTGGCCTGCCCGAGGACGGCCATCAGCAGTGCAACCACCCGACTCCGCAGGTGCTGGGCCGGCTCATCACGGCGCCACACCACGATCGCGGTGATCAGCAGACAGCCGACGAAGATCCACAGGGCGCCGGTGTGAATCCTGGTGACGGCCTGCAGCTCGAAGCCGAACCGATCGGCCCGTGCGTCGCCGCCATGAGGACCGCTTCCGGTGACCACGGTGCCGGTACCCATCACCACCCCCACCGACCCGAGCAGCACCCAGGCCATGATCCGCTGCCAACGGCCCGGGCCTGCCGGCACCGTCGAATCGAGGGCGGGGGCGGGGGTGAGGGGCGGGGGTCGGGGGTGGGGCCGGGCTGAGCGGCGTTGCCATCCTCGCCCGCCCAATGGACCAGGGCCACGCCATCGGCCACCAGCAGCACCGACAACGCGAAGTGCAACACCGTGAGGCGGGGATCGAGCTCCAGCAACACCAGTACCGCCCCCACCAGAGCCTGGGCGAACACCCCGATCACCAGCCCCCACGACAGCCAGGCCAGCCGGGCCCGGTAGGGGGTGCGTTGCCGGGCCGCCAGCACCGCCAGCAGCGCCGCCGCCACCACCGCGAAGGTCACCAGCCGGTTGCCGAATTCCACCCAGCGATGGAATCCCCAGGCGGGAACCAGCCGGTCCTCGGTGCAGCCGGGCCAATCGGTGCAACCCAGACCGGACTCGGTGAGTCGCACGGCAGCCCCGGTGACCACGATCGCCACTTGCGCAGCCAACGCCACCCGGGCGATGGGCCTGAACCGCTGGGGACTCACGGCTCGGGTCCGGCGCATGTCCTCCGACGGTACCGGTTGCGTCGGCGAATCCCGAATAGCCCCGACCCGGTCCCCGACGCGATTGTTCGCCGGGACTACGCGCCGGACCGGCGTTCGCCCTACGATCCTGCACCGTGCTGCTGCCGCCGGCGATCACCCCCCACGGCACTCCCCGAGCCGACCATGCCGTGACGGCTGTGGGAGCCCGAACGCGCCCCAAAGCGCTGGCTTACGTGGCGTTGACCAAGCCCCGGATCATCGAGCTGTTGCTCATCACCACCGTGCCGATGATGGTGGTGGCCGAGCGGGGTCTGCCCAGCCTGTGGTTGGTAGTGGCCACAGTGGCCGGGGGCACCCTCTCCGCCGGTGGCGCCAACGCCATCAACATGTACGTCGACCGTGACATCGACCGGTTGATGGACCGCACCCGCAACCGGCCACTGGTCACCGGCGAGCTCACCCCCCGCCAGGCGCTCAGCTTCGCGGTCGCCATCGAGGCGCTCTCCGTGGCCTGGTTGTGGGTCACCGTCAATCCGTTGTCGGCGATGTTGGCACTGGGGGCCTGCGGGTTCTACGTGGGTGTGTACACGCTGTGGTTGAAGCGGCGTTCCACCCAGAACATCGTGATCGGTGGGGCGGCAGGGGCGGCACCGGTGCTCATCGGCTGGTCCTCGGTCACCAACTCTGTGGCCTGGCCGGCTGTGGTGGCCTTCCTGGTGGTGTTCTTCTGGACGCCACCGCATTTCTGGGCGCTGGCCATCAAGTACCGCAGCGACTACCAGGCGGCGTCGGTGCCGATGCTGCCGGCGGTGGCCAGCCTCACCCGCACCAGCCGTGAGATGGTCATCTACACGGCCATCACCGTGGTGAGCGCCACCGGCTTCGGGCTGGTGGCCGGGATGGGGCCGCTCTACCACGGGGTTGCGCTGCTCAGCGGGCTGGGATTCCTGTTGCTCACCGTGAAACTGCATCGGGCCGCCTCGCCGGAGGGGGCCATGCGGGTGTTCAGCTTCTCCATCACCTACCTGACCGTGCTGTTCCTGGTGATGGTGGTCGACCAACTCCTGCGCAGCGGCCTGTGAGCCCCCACATCAACCCGGTCGATGTCGAAGACCCCTCCGCCATCACGGGGATGTTTCGACCCACCTGTCCCGTCCGGTTAGAGTCCCCCACGTTCCCGTCCTGACATGCCCAGCTTCGTCCTGAAACCCCGATCAGCGCGCTCGTCGACGCCTCCAGGCGCCGCCCCGGGCCCGGTTCGAGAGGCCAGTAACCGCCCATGACCGTGACCGATGCCAAACCGGAGGACGTGACCGCTCTGACCGGCGACGGGTCCAGCCTTCCGGCGACTCCGTCCGGCCCCCCACGCGGGCTGCTGGGTGTGCTGGCCACCGCCGATCACAAGACCGTGGGCCGGCTCTACCTCGGGGTCTCCCTGGTGACGCTGGGGGCGGCGCTGGTGCTGTCCACCCTGGTCGCCTCGGAAGGGATCGATGCTGCCGGCGCCGGCCCCTTTGATTCCCGCAGCTACTTTCAGGCCGAGACGTTGTCCCATGTGGGGCTGTTCTTCCTGGGTCTGATCCCGGCGCTGTTGGGGCTGGCCATGTTCGTTGTTCCCCTGCAGGTCGGCTCGCCCACCATTGCCTTCCCCCGGGCCGCGGCGGCGTCCTTCTGGGGTTGGTTGCTGGGCGGTGGCCTGCTGATCGGCTCCTACCTGGCGGACGGGGGCCCATTGGGCGGCAACCACGAGGCCGAGCTGCTGTTCCTGCTGTCGTGGGTCATGGTGATCGCCTCCCTGGCCCTGGGCTGCATCTGCGTGATCGCCACCGTGACCACCGCCAGGGCCAACGGCATGACCCTGTTGCGGGTGCCGGCCTTCTCCTGGGCCATGTTGGTGGCGGCCACGATCTGGTTGCTCAACCTGTCAGCGCTGCTCGGCAACCTGATCATCGTGTACGTCGACGCGGACAACGCCGCCGTGCTGTACGGCGCCGGCCCCAACCGCTGGCTGCAACTCTCGTGGATCTTCGCCCAGCCGGCGGTGCTGAGCTTCGCCATCCCGCTGCTCGGTGTCGTGGCGGAGGCGGTTCCGGTGGCGGCCCGGCTGCGGGTGACCCGCCATCCCGTGGTGCTCATCACGATCGGCGCCTTCGGGGCACTCACGTTCGGGGCCTACGCCCAGACCGCCTTCAATCCGGACCTGGTGCACCAGGCCCTGTTCGTGGTGGCCAGCGTGATCGTCGGGGTGCCGCTGTTGGCCCTGTTGGGTGGGTTGGCGGACACCCTGCGTCGCGGTCGTCCTCGTCCTACTGCGGCGCTGGTGGTGGGCCTGGTGGGCATGGTCACCCTGCTTGAAGCGGCCCTGGCGGCCGGCCTGTACGCCATCGAGCCGCTCAACCTGGCCTACACGATGTGGGGCCATGGGGTGGAGAAGTTGGTGGTTGCCGCTGCCCTCTGCGGTGTCGGCGCCGGATTGTTCCATTGGGGTCCGAAGATCTGGGGCCACCAGCTGCCGGGAGCCCTCGCCGCACCGCTGGCCCTGGTCCTGTTCGGCGGTGGGGGGCTTTACGCCCTGGGCGACATCATCGCCGGAGCCAACGGCCAGCGACCCCTGCCGGCGAGAGGCATCACCGAAACCGTGGCCGATGGTGCCGAGCTCGGTGCCGGGCTGAGCACTGCCGGTGGCGTGCTGCTGGTGTTGGCGGTGGCGATGATGGCGCTGGCGGCACTGCCGGCGGCGTTGCGTCGCACGCCCCGGGCCGACGCGGACCCATGGGGTGGTCACACCTTGGAGTGGACCACCTCCTCGCCCCCTCCGTTCGGCAACTTCAACGGACCGTTGGCCCCCGTCGCCAGCCCCACGCCGCTGCTCGACGCCCGTGAGAACGGCTCGCTGAACCCGGGCGGCACCGTGAAGGAGAACGCCTGATGGATCGTCTCGCCGGCCCGCTTGATCTGACCGTGGCGGTCCCGCCGCCGCCGCCCATCCGTCCCCGGACCCTGCTGGTGGGATCGGCCCTGGCCGCCAGCGGCGGGGCCATGACGATCTTCACCATGGTGTCGATCTATCTGGCCCGCCGCTCCGACGTGCTCAACCGGGGCGAAACCTGGCTACCCAGGGGCTCGCGCATCCCGCTGCCGCAGCCCAACATGATGTTCTTCACGTTGTTGCTGTCCTGCGTGACCCTGGCCTGGGCCGCTTGGGGGCTGCGCCGGGACGACCATCAGAACGCCTATCTGGCGCTGGGCCTCACCACGCTGTTGGCCTTCGCCTACGTGGTGCAGGCCAGCTACCTGTTCACGCTGACCAACATCACGGTCGATGCGGTGGCGGGTCAGGGTGTCTTGTTCTGGGCCATCTCCGGCACGCACCTGGCCATGGTGCTCGCCGGCCTGGTGTTCTTGGCCCTCATGACCTTCCGGGCCCTGTCCGGAAACTTCCGCCGCATCCCCGATGGGATCACCGCAGCCGGGGTCTACTGGTACATCACCGTCGGCGTGTACAGCGTGATCTGGTACGCCGTGTACATCACAAAGTGACCGTGCAGATGACAGTGACCGGCGCAATGGCCCCAACCGCCACCCCAGATCTGACCCTGATCGAGCCCACCGGGTTCGATCTCGGACCAACGACGAAGGCTACGACCCGATGATCACGACCGGAGCGAAGTTCTATTTCGGCCTGGGATTCGCGCTGGTGTTGGGCGCGGTGTTGTATGGCTGGACCAGCGGCGGGGTGGACTGGAACCTCTTCCCCGGGGCCATGGGCGACCTGTACTTCCAGCTGCTCGGGGCGGCGACCCTGGGCTACAAGGGCGGGGTAGGGGATCACGTGGGCTACGGCATTCTGCTTGGCAGCGGGGCCACGTCCATCACCATCGGCTCCTTCGTTCTGGCCTTTCGTGACGCTGACGACAAGCCGCTGGCCGAGGTGGCCGGCCTGTCGGTGGCCCCGCCGTTGCGCCCGGTGGCGTCGCCCAATCACTGGGCACCCCTGAGCGCCTTCGCGGTGGCGCTGGCCGCGATCGGGCTGGCCACCTCGGGCTGGTTCCTCCTGGCTGGGGCGGTACTGGGCGCCGTCGCCATGTTGGAGTGGGCCTTTTACGCTTGGTCGGACCGGGCCAGCGGCGATGAGGCCGTCAACGCCCGGCTGCGGGCCAAGCTGCTCAACCCCATCGAGGTGCCGCTGTTCGGGGTGTTGGTGGCTGGGTTCATGGCCTTCGGGATCAGCCGGGTTTTCCTGGCGGTGCCCAAGCTCGGTGCCACCTGGTTGTTCATCGGCATCGCCAGCGTGATCTTCCTGGTGGCCATCGGTCTGGCGGCCGCGCCCAAGGTGCCCCGCCAGGCGCTGGGCGCGGTGCTGGTGATCGGCGCGCTGGGCGTGCTGGCGGGGGGCATTGCCGGAACCGCCGCGGGCGAACGCGACTTCCACGACGAGTCCGAGGAGTTCACCGTCGAGGGCGGGGGCGGCATCGGTGGTGGCCGGGTCTACGGAACGCCGACCACGGCCGCTGGGGGTGCCGCTGAAGAGGGCGGCGCTGCCGAGGGTGATGCCGGCGGGGCTGAGCATGACTAGGGCGGCAGCCACCAGGGCCCGGTTGGCGGGGCTCTCCCAGCGCCGACAGACTGTCGATCGGTCACCGGCCACAGCTGTTGAGCGTGAAAGAAGGATGATGACGCCGAGAACCGCGAAGCCGAACACCGCAGGCGGCGCGCTCGCAGGTCTGGTTGGCCTGGCCTTGTTGTTGTTGAGCGGCTGCGGGTCCGAGGGTCGTCCGTTGACCACGCTCGATCCCCGCGGCGAGGCGGCGGACACCATCCAGTCCCTGGCGTTGCCGGTGTTCCTGGTGGCCGGCGTGGTGTTCGTGATCATCAATGTCGGCGTGCTGTATGTGGCGCTCAAGTTCCGCCGGCGGCCGGGCGAAGAGAACGTGTTCCCGGCCCAGATCCACGGCAACACCAAGCTGGAGATGGGCTGGACCATCGCCCCTGCGGTGATCATGGCCGCCATCGCCGCCGGCACCGTGGTCACCATCGTGGATCTGGCCGAGCCGGCCGCCATGACCGAGGAATTCGAGGTGACCGTGGTGGGGCATCAGTGGTGGTGGTCCTTCGAGTACGACCTGGGCCGCGACGGCACCATCGACTTCGAGACCGCCAACGAGATGGTCATCCCCACCGGTGACGCCGTCGATCTCACCATCACGTCGCGCGATGTGATCCACAGCTTCTGGATCCCTGCCCTCAACGGCAAGAAGGATGCCGCGCCCGGCCGCAAACACGAGCTGTGGATCCAGGCGGACAGCCCCGGCCGCTACCTCGGTCAGTGCACGGAGTTCTGCGGGCTCTCCCATGCCTACATGCGCATGTTGGTCGAAGCCCGATCGCCGGAGGATTTCGAGGTCTGGGTGGCGCAACAACAGCAGCCGGCCCCCATTCCCGAGGCTGACAGTGCGGCGCGTCGGGGCCTGGAGACCTTCGTGGGCCAGTGCGCCACCTGCCACATGATCGAGGGCGTCAACTCTCCCGAGTGCAGTGCCATCGAGACCGAGGAGGCCTACGACCCCGAGGCCGGCACCTGCTGGCTGGGGGCAACCGGGTTCACCGGGGCGGCGCAGGTTTCGGGAGCGGCGCCGAACCTGACCCACCTCATGTCCCGCTACCTGTTCGTGGGTGGGCTGTACGAACTTCGGAACGTCGAAACCGGGGAGCTCCATCGCAACAACCTCGAGGGTTGGATCCGGAACCCGCAGGACTACAAGCCCACCTACCCCGAACCGACCCGGGGCAACACCTTCGGGCGGGGCATGCCGCAGTTGCCGCTGACCGAGGATCAGATCGACGACCTGGTCGCCTACCTGTCGACCTTGGGTGCCACCTCCGCCTGATCGTCGCCGGGTCACCCTCCGAACGCAACACAAGCCTCAAGATCCAAGACACGCCTTCCAGTCGAGACAAGCAAGGACCCGCATGGCCCTCGTCGAACGAGAACCGCTGGCATTGACCGCAGGAGACGGCAACGGTCACCACGTCGATCTCGGCGTGTTGGCCCGCCCGGCCACCAAGACCGGGTGGCGCGCCTGGGTGTCCACGGTGGACCACAAGAAGATCGGCATCATGTACGGCGCCACCGCGCTGTTCTTCTTCCTGGTCGGTGGCTTCGAGGCGATGCTGATCCGCATACAGTTGGCCCAACCCAACGGGAAGGTGCTCAGCGCGGATCTTTACAACCAGATCTACACCATGCATGGCGTGACCATGGTGTTCCTGGTGGTCATGCCCATGGCGGCAGCGTTCGCCAACTACCTGCTGCCGTTGCAGGTCGGCGCCCGTGATGTGGCCTTCCCCCGGCTCAACGCCCTGAGCTTCTGGCTGTTCCTGTTCGGTGGCATGTTCTTCAACACCTCCTGGATCATTGGCGGTGGCGCCGCGGATTGTGGATGGTTTTGCTACGCCCCGAACTCCGGGGTGACGTTCTCGCCCACCAACGGCGTGGATTTCTACGCAGTCGGTTTGCAGATCGCTGGTGCCGCGTCGTTGATCGGTTCCATCAACCTGATCGTCACCGTGCTCAACATGCGGGCGCCGGGCATGTCGTTGTTCCGGATGCCGGTGTTCACCTGGATGCAGCTGGTCACCCAGTTCCTGCTGCTGTTCTCCCTGCCGGTCATCACGGTGGCGCTGTTCCTGCTGTCCTTTGACCGGGTCTTCGGCTCCAACTTCTTCAACGTGGCCAAAGGCGCGGATCCGTTGTTGTGGCAGCACCTGTTCTGGATCTTCGGCCATCCCGAGGTGTACATCCTGATCTTGCCCAGCTTCGGCATCGTGTCCGAGATCATCCCGGTTATGTGCCGCAAGCCCATCTACGGCTACCCCTTCATGGTGTTCTCGGGCATCGCCATCGGCTTCATGGGCTGGGGGGTGTGGGCCCATCACATGTTCGCCTCGGGCCTCGGTCCTCTCTCGGTGGCGGCGTTCTCGCTGTCCACCATGTTCATCGCCGTGCCCACCGGGGTGAAGATCCTCAACTGGATGGCCACCATGTGGGGCGGGAAGATCTTGTTCAACACCCCCATGTTGTTCTCGGCGGGGTTGGTGGCCATGTTCACCATCGGCGGCCTATCCGGGGTCACCCACTCCATCGCCCCCGCGGACACCCAGCAGACCGACACCTATTACATCGTCGCCCACTTCCATTACGTGCTGTTCGGTGGAGCGTTGCTGGGTCTGTTCGGCGGGATGTACTTCTGGTGGCCGAAGGCGTTCGGGTACCTGCTGAATGACAAGATCGGCAGGATCCACTTCTGGATCACCCTGGTGGGCTTCAACCTGACGTTCGGGCCCATGCACATCCTGGGCCTGCAGGGCATGTCCCGCCGCATCCAGACCTACCAGGAAAGCGACGGGTTCACGTTCTGGAACAGGGTCGCCACCCTCGGGGTCTTCGTGATCGCGGTCGGTGTGCTGCTGTTCCTGCACAACATCACCGCCAGCTACCGGAAGTGGAAGCGTGACGGCCGGCCCAACCCGGGGGCTGATCCGTGGGACGCCCGCAGCCTCGAGTGGAGCATTCCCAGCCCCACCCCGGAGCACAACTTCGACGTTGTCCCAGACATTCACGCCCAGGATGATTTCTGGCATCGCAAGTATGGCGAAGACGACGAGGGCCGTGCGGTGCGCATCGCCGCCACCGAGGACGTGGTGCAAAAGGGCGACGCCAAGGGTGTGCATCTCCCGTCGCCGTCGTTCTTCCCGATCATCCTGGCTGCCGGCATCCCCTTCATCGGCTACGGCCTGATCTTCAACAAGTTCATCGCCATCCCTGGTGCATTGTTGGTGATCCTGGGGGTGTTCGGGTGGGCCTTCGAGCCGGCGACAGAACCCGGTGGCGACCATCACGACAACGGGTACGGCCACAGCAGCGACGGACCTTCGGGCGAGCACGGCACCGCTGTCGACACACCCGCAGCGAGCACCGAGGAGGCCCCCGTTGGCTGATACCGCCACCACCCACGCACCCGCAGCCCATGGCGCCGACGGTTCGGGCTCCGCGGACCACGGTCATGTCACCAACACCGGCATCTCCAACGAGAAGCTGGGCATGTGGGTCTTCCTCGGGTCGGAGTGCCTGCTCTTCGGCGGGCTGATCTCCACGTTCCTGCTATACAAGAAGAAGCTCAACACCTTTCCGGGTTTCGAGAACACCGAGATCAACAAGCTCGGTCAAGACGTTTTCGACATCCCGTTCACCTCGGTGTCGAGCTTCGTGCTGCTGATGAGCTCACTGACCATGGTGTTGTCGGTCTCCGCGTTGGAGCGCAACGATCAGCAGCGCACCCGCATCTGGCTGCTGGCCACCGCCTTTCTGGGCTCTACGTTCCTGGCCGGGCAGGCCTATGAGTTCACCGGGTTCCTCAACGAGGGGCTGGGCTTCACCACCAACATCTTCAGCTCGGCGTTCTTCACACTGACCGGGTTCCACGGGGCCCACGTGCTGATCGGCATCGTGATCCTCATGACCATGTTCGCCCGATCCGTCCAGGGCCGGTTACCGCAAACCTCGGCGGAGACGTTGGAAATCGCCGGGTTGTACTGGCACTTCGTGGACGTGGTGTGGGTTGTCATCTTCGTTGTCGTCTACCTCATCAAGTGAGGATCCGGTCGTGAGCACGCAAACCACCCACCCCCCCGAGGGCGACACCGCCCATGAGGCCCACCCCAACCGGGACCGCACCTACGTCATCGTGGCGTTGGTCCTGGCCGCCATCACCGGGTTGGAGACCTCCACCTACTTTGAAAGCGCCATCGATTTCGGTCGGGCCGCCATGCCGGTGTTGCTGGTGTGCATGGTGGTCAAGTTCTATCTGATCGCCGCGTACTTCATGCATCTCAAGTGGGATCATCCGATCTTGCGGCGGGTTTTCATCACCGGGATCTTCATCGCGTTGTTCGTGTATGCCGCCGTTGAATTGACCGCCTTCCGCTTCTGGGAGGGCACCAGCGTGATGCCCCGTTGACATGATCGGGGCTGGGCCGTTGGCGGCGCAGGGGCCGCTTCAATGGCAACCTCATCTTGAGGTGTGGGTGCTGTTGGCCGCGGTGCTGAGCCTGGGCTTCTATGTGACTCGGATCATTCAGCCGAAGATGGTGGCCGCCGGGGAGGCCGCCATCAGCCGCCGGCAGAAGGGCTCGTTCCTGGCCGCCATGGTGGTGCTGGCGCTGGCCTCGGACTGGCCGGTGCACGACCTGGCGGAGGAGTACCTGTTCTCCATCCACATGGTGCAGCACCTGGTGTTGACATTGATCATGCCACCGCTGTTCCTGTTGGCCACACCGGCCTGGTTGGTTCGGCTGGTGTTCGGGGCTGGTCGGGTGGGAGCGCTGATCTCCGCCGTCGGGCGACCATTGTTCGCCGGCCTGCTCTACAACGCCCTGGTGGTGCTCACCCACGCTGCGCCGGTGGTCAATGCGTCGGTAAAGGTGGGCCCGCTGCACTATCTGCTGCACAGCGCGCTGGTGGTCTCGGCCTTGCTGATGTGGAACCCGGTGTGCGGCCCGGTGCGGGAGCTGCGCCTCAGCCTGCCCACCCAGATGGCCTACTTGTTTGGCATGTCGGTCATCCCCACCATTCCTGCGGCCTTTTTGACGGTGGCCGAGAACCCGCTCTACCGGGCCTACGAGCGCGGCGACTACCGGTTGTGGGGCATCAACATCGTGCAGGATCAGCAGGCGGCGGGGCTGATCATGAAGCTCGGCGGAGGCTTCTACCTGTGGTCGATCATCATCGTGCTGTTCGTGCGCTGGTCCTCCCGTCACCAAGACGAGGCCCGGGGCACTCCGGTCCGGGTGCTGACCTACGAGGCCGTCGCGGCCCAGTTCGACGCCACCGTTCCCGCCGTCTCCGAACCCGCGCCGTAGCAGTGGCCATCGGCGGCTCTTGTGGCCATCTCGCCCGGCCAGCCAATCCACGTGCGCCGAGGTGGCGAGCAGGGCTCGGCGGCCCGTCGATCAGCGGTTGGGTGACCAGCGGAAACTGCGCACGGCCACAGCGACGGTGGAAACAGCCCAGACCCCCAGGACGAAGAGGGATCCGGCAAGGGCGCCACGGCTGGACTCCGCGGCCCCCGTCGCAACGCGCAGGGCCTTGACCAGGGCGCCGATGGGTGTCAGCTCGGCCAGGATGTGCAGCGGGCTCGGGAGTTCTTCCGCCGGGACCGCCACCCCGCCGAAGAGCAGCAGCAGCAGGTACAGCCCGTTGGCCGCGGCCAGGTTGGCGGGACCCGAGAGCGTTCCCGCCATCGCCAGTCCGAACCCGGCGAAGGCTGCGGTCCCCATGATCACCGCCAGAACCGCCAGCACTGCGCCGCCGGCCCCGATGGTGGGGTCCCAGCCCAGCAACAGCGCCACCAGGCTCAGCACCACCAGCTGCACGGCCTCGGTGACCAACAACGCCGCCAGCTTGGCGCCCAGTAGCCGGGGTCGGCCCAGCGGCGTCGCCCCGAGCCGCTTGAGCACCCCGTAGTGGCGTTCGAACCCGGTACCGATGCCGAGGCTCACCATGGCCGAGGACATCACCGCCAGTGCCAGCACCGCCGGGGTAAGGGTGTCGATGCGCGGGCCGGTCCCCGCCGGCAGCAGCGCCACCTGGGTCAGGAACACCAGCAGTAGCACCGGGATGCCCATCGCCACCAGCAGCTGCTCGCCCTGGCGCAGGGACAACAGCAGCTCCATGCGGGCCTGGGACACCAACGGACCCATCACCGCCGCCGACGTGGTACGGGTGGGGCCTCCGGGCCAGTCGCGCCGGCCGAGCCGGTAAGGCGGAGGTAGATCTCCTCCAGCGAAGGACCGCCGGTCTGCAGGTCCTGGAGGGGAAGGTCGCGCTCGGCCAGCCACGCCGTGAGCCGGGCCACGTTGGCCGCATCCGGGGCCAGTTGCACAGTGATCTGCCCGTCCGGCTGGGTTTGCACGGTCGTCGATAACGCCGCCGCCAGCGAGCTCGGAGTCAGCCCCGGTGAGCGGAAGCGGATGGAATCACCACCGCCACCGCAGGCGGCCAGCTCGGCCAGGGTGCCCTGCGCCAGCAAGCGGCCGTTCCCGATGATGGCCAGACGATTCGCCACCCGGGCCAGTTCGTCCAGCTCGTGACTGGTGATCAGCACGCAGACCCCAGCGGCGCGCAGCTCCTCGATCACCGAGCGGACCAGCAGCCGGCCCTCCACGTCAAGGCCGGCGGTGGGCTCGTCGAGGATGACCACAGACGGCTGGCCCACCAGCGCCAGGGCCAGGGCCAACCGTTGCTGCTCGCCCCCTGACAGCCTGCGCCAGGCGGTGCTGGCGCGGCCCGTCAGCCCCACCCGATCCAAGAGCGCGGCGGCATCGGTCGGCACCGTCGGAGACCGGGTTGGCTTGGACTGCCAGGGAGCGCCGAACCGTCCTGGAGGTGCTGCCGAGCGGTGGTAGCTGGCGAACAGCCGGACGGCCTCGAGGGGGCGGATGGCGCTGTGGAGCCGGCAGCCTTGCAGCATCACCCCGACGTGCGCCATGAGCCGTTCCTGGTCGGCCGAGGGGTCCAGGCCCAACACCCGCACTCGACCGCTGTCGGGCCGGCGGAAACCTTCCAGCACCTCCACGGTGGTGGTCTTGCCCGCGCCGTTGGGTCCGATCAGGCCCAGCACCTGACCGCCCTCAAGGGCGAGTGACAACCCGTCCACGGCCACCACCGGGCCGTAACGCACCCGCAGCTCGCTGATCTCCACGGCGGGCACCGGCCGACGCTAGCCGCACGTCGCGGCACCCGCCGGGGCCTGGGTACCCGTCGCCACCTGAGCTCCTGTTGCCGTTCCCGTGGCCCGCTCCGGCACAGCGCCGGCCCGGGGCTTCGGCCTGTCCAGCGGAGCGCCCGGGTTGGAGCGGCACGGCATTAGCGTTCGGGGCATGATCGATCTTCGACGGTTGCGGACCGAGCCCGAGGTGGTCCTGGCCGCGCTGGCTCGCCGCCACATCGACCTGGCCCCGTTGCACGAGGTCCTCGAGCTCGACCGTTCCCAACGTGATCTGTCGAGCCGCAGGGACGACATCCGCAACCAGATCAAGCAGGTGTCGGCCCAGGTGGGTCGGCTCCACAAGGAGGGCAAGGGGCCCGAAGCGGCCGCGCTGCAGGCCACCAGCCGGACCCTCGGCGAGCAGGAAAGGGCGCTCGACGCCGAGGTCGACGAGGCGGCCAACGCCATCCGCCAGGCGCTGCTGGTGATCCCCAACCTGCCCCATCCCGACGCCCCCGATGGTGCCTCCGACGCCGACAATCCCGAGCTGCGCAAGGTCGGCTACGACGCCGGCGGCTACCAGGATCATCAACGGGTGCCGCACTGGGAGATCGGCGAGGAACTGGGCATCTTGGATTTGCAGCGTGGCGCCAAGCTGTCGGGCTCGATGTTCGTGATGTACCGCGGTGGGGGAGCGGCGCTGGTGCGGGCGCTGATCCAGCTGGGGCTGGACCGCAACGCCGATGCCTTCGAGGAGATCCGTCCGCCCACGTTGGTACGCAGCGAGACCATGATCTCCACCGGTCACCTGCCCAAGTTCACCGATGACGCTTATCACATCGAACGCGACGACCTGTGGGCTATCCCCACCGCCGAGGTGCCGCTCACCTCCCTGGCCCGGGACGAGGTGCTCAATGAGGCCGACCTGCCCATGCGGTTCATGGCTTACACCCCCTGCTACCGGCGCGAGGCCGGCTCGGCTGGGCGGGACACACGCGGTCTGCTGCGGGTCCACGAATTCGACAAGGTCGAGATCCTGGCCTACGCCACCGCAGCCCAGGCGCCGGGCCTGCTCGAGGAGATGGTGGGCCGGGCCGAGGCCACCATCGCCGGGCTGGGGCTGGCATACCGGGTGATCGAGATCTGCACCGGGGACATGGGCCAGTCTCACCATCGCAGCTTCGACATCGAGGTGTACGCCCCCGGGGTGGATCTGTGGCTGGAGGTGTCCTCCATCTCCTGGTTCAGCGACTACCAGGCTCGCCGGGCCAACATCCGCTACCGGCCCCGCAATGCTGACGGTTCCCCCGTCAAGGGCAGCGAGATCGCCCACACCCTCAACGGTTCAGCACTGGCGGTGCCCCGGGTGTGGGCCGCCATCGTGGAAACCTACCGCCGCCCCGACGGCCAGATCACCGTGCCTGAAATGCTTCGTCCGTACCTGGGTGGGCGGGAGCTGCTGTCGGCGGGTCCGTCGCGATGACCGCCCGGCGCAGCCCTCGACTCCGGCAGATCCTGGCCGGCACCACCGCGACGACTGCACCCGCTGAGGGACCCAGCGCGGAGCAGGCGGTGAACCATCCCATGCGAGAGGTCACCCGCCAGATCGCCTTCGAACCCGGCGGTTGGACCCCCGAGCGAGCCGCCAAGGTTGCCGCACTGTTCGACGGGCTCGCCCCGGAATGGAACCAACGGGTGGGACCGGGCCGCTTGGACGCGGTGGCCGACGCGCTGGACCGTGGCGGTGTGCGCCCCGGCGGGCGTTGTCTGGAGCTGGGTTCGGGAACGGGGTTCGCGTCGGGCTTGCTGGCAGAGCGCTTCGAGGTGGTGGCGGCCATCGACCTGTCCATGGAGATGCTGCGCCGGGCGCCGAGTGGGCCGGCCCAGCGCCTGGCGGCTGATGGCGCCGCCCTGCCGTTGGCCGACGGGACCGTGGACGTGGCGGTGCTCGTCAACATGTTCCTGTTCCGGGCGGAACTGCAGCGAGTGCTGCGGCCAGACGGGGTGATCGTGTGGATCAGCTCCATCGGCGACCGCACCCCCATCTACCTGCCGGCGGGGGACCTGCTGGAGGCGCTCGGCCCGGCGTGGCATGGCGTGGCCTCCAGCTGCGGCGAGGCCACCTGGTGTGTGGCCCGTCGCTGAACGTGAACGCCCAGGGCCGTCACCCGGCGGGCAAACAAAGCCCGTTCAGGACCCGGTGTGGTCGGTACCGTCGTCGGGGTGGCACCGGAGAACGAGTTGGCGAGATTGCGGCGGGAGTATCAATCCCAGCCCTTCAATGAGGGTGACGCGGATCCGGACCCGTTCCGTCAGTTCGACCGCTGGTTCGGCGAAATCAGCGAGGCCGGATTGAGCGAACCCAACGCCGCGGTCCTGGCCACAGCTGACGGTGACGGTCGGCCCTCGGCCCGTCACGTGCTGGTCAAAGCGGCCAGAGACGGCGAGTTCGTGTTCTACACCAACTACCTCAGTCGCAAAGCCGGTGAGCTGGCGGCCAACCCGCATGCCGCGTTGGTGTTCACCTGGTCTGCGCTCTCGCGTCAGGTGGTGGTGGAAGGGCTGGTGGCCAAGGTGGCGGCGGCGGACTCGGACCGCTACTTCGCTCAACGACCCCGGGGCTCGCAGCTGGGGGCCTGGGCCTCGGCACAAAGCAAAGCCCTGCCTGATCGGGCCACGCTCGACGTCGCCTTCGCCGATGTTGAGGCGCGCTTCGCCGGCGGCGACGTCCCCCGCCCACCGCACTGGGGTGGCTACCGCCTGAGCCCCGGCCGCATCGAGTTCTGGCAGGGGCGCCTTTCCCGACTCCACGACCGGCTCAGCTACGAGCGCACCGGTACCGGCTGGCATCTCCAGCGCCTGGCCCCCTGACCCGGCCCGTCCGTTCCAACAGATCAGACCGTGCCCCGGCGGTTCGGAACGGCCCGACCGCAACCCGGTCAGAGCAGCGGCATGATCTCGGCGGCGACCAGCGCCAGGTGGTCCAGATCGTCGACGTCGAGCACCTGGAGATACATGCGCTCGGCGCCCGCGTCGCGGTAGGAGATGATCTTCTCGGTCACCTCGGCGGGGGTCCCGCAGGCGCCGTTCTCCCGCAGGTCGGCGATCTCCCGGCCGATGCGCTTGGCCCGCCGCTCGATCTCGGCGTTGTCGGCCCCGCAGCACAACACCAGCGCCGCCGAGCTCTTGAGGGTGCCCGGGTCGCGTTCGATGCGCTCGCAGGCCTGCTGTACGTTGGCGACGCTCTTGGCGAAAACCCGCGCCGGAATGAAAGCACGGTTGTACTCGCTGGCGTAGCGGGCGGTGAGCTCAGCGGTCTTGCGTTTGCCGCCGCCACCGATCACCACCGGTACCGGGGACTGCACCGGCTTGGGCAACGCCGGCGAGTCCTTTAGCTGGTAGTGGCCGCCCTCGAAGTTGAACCGTTCACCCAGCGGCGTGGCCCACAACCCGGTGATCACCGCCAGCTGTTCGCTCAAGATCTCGAAGCGTTCTTTCAGCGGCGGGAAGCGGATGCCGTACGCCTGGTGCTCGGCCTCATACCAGCCGGTACCCAACCCGAACTCCACCCGCCCGCCACTCATCTCGTCAACCTGGGCCACCGCGATGGCCAACGGCCCCGGCAGCCGGAACGTGGCCGCGGTCACCAACGTACCCAGGCGTATGGTGGTGGTCTCCCGGGCGATGGCCCCCAATGTGACCCAGGCGTCGGTGGGTCCCGGCAGCCCGCTCACGCCGCCCATGTGCAGCACGTGATCGGACCGGAAGAAGGCCGTGAAGCCCAATCGCTCGGCCGCTTGGGCCACTCCGAGCAGCTGCCCGTAGGTGGCGCCCTGCTGCGGTTCGGTGAACACACACAGTTCCATGGCGCCGGACGTTACTGGCCGACACCGGCCCCACCGACTCCCGATTGACATAGACTGGAAGGTGCTGAAAGATCACCTACTGGGTTTGACATGTGCAGTTGGGAAGAAAGGTCCCCGTTGCCGGATCGCGTCGCCCCTGGTCGGGGCGTTCCATGCTGTTCGGTATGGCATGGGATTCCGACCGAAGTGCACATGTCAACGTGGTCAGCCGACTCGCCGTCCCTCGCCGCTCGTTGAGGGCCACGTTCGGTCGTCCGAGCAGCTCCCATGGTGAGGGCCCAGGCGGCGGAGGGCGGGGGCGAGGGTCGGACGGCTGAGGGGTCAGCGGGGGGTGGAGGCGATGCGGCATTGTTCGGCGCTGGCGAATTGAGCGAGGGTCCGGACCAGGGCCTCGGTGTGAGGGTTGGGCGCGTCGGGGGGCCAGCCCATCCAGTACGGACCCATGCCGCGTACCCGCGGCGGCAGCTCCAGTTGCACCCCCCCGTTTCGGCAGCGGTTGATGGGGTTGTCCGGATGCAGTCCCCGCAGGTCCGAGGGGACCTGGTCGAGCTGGTCGAGCACCTCGTAGTGGGCCAGGTCCCGCCGCAGGACCGCTCCCAGCCGCGCCGCCAGGTCACGGTTCCCGCCGCCCAGCAGCATGGTGGTGAACATCGCCGCCCGCCCATAGCCATGCACCGCGACCGCCACCTCGACGTGATCGAGGAACGCCTGCAGTGGCTCCGACACCGCCGGATCCACCCGCTTGGAGGGAATGTGCCAGCGGAACTCCGGGGGCATCACCACCGCGTAGTACGACGAGCCCGATTCCGCCGCGGCCCGACCGGCGATGTCGTCGGTGCCGCGTTCCAGGGAGCCGCCATGGAAGGCCATGAACCCGAACCGACCGCGCAGCTCGAGGTCCTGGCGCACTCCGGGGTGGCTGAGCAACCGGGCGAACATCAGCTCAGTTTGGTGCCGGCCCGACGGACCCGAAGGCGACGCGCTGCCAGGTAGGTCACGCTGGAGCCGACCATCACTGCCGCTAGCACGCCGATCGGTGTCCGGGCCGCCTCCAATTGGCCACTCAACCACGTCACGGCATCGATGACGGTGTCGACCAGCGGGTCCTGGACCGGATTCTGCGGGGTGGAGGATCTCAGCCGTACCTCGTAGATCCCGTAGTTCACGAGCCACGCCCCCGACAGCAACAGCAGCACCCCCGAAGCCAGGTGCACGTAGCGCATGGCCCGCCGGAAACGGGTCACCAGCCCGGTGCGGGCCAACGCCACGGCCAGGGTGAGCAGGCTGACCATGGCCCCCATGCCCATGCCGTAGGCGACGAACGTGGCCAGCCCGGCGAGCGCCCCGTCCTCGGTGAACGTAGAGGTCGTGGCGGCCAGAAACGGCCCGATGGTGCACGTGAGAGACGACAGGGCGTAGGACACGCCGAAAAGGAACATGGAGGACAGCTCCCGGCTGCCGGTGCCCTTCTGGAGATGGGGCAGCGCCAGCCGGACGGTGCGACCGGACAGGGTGAACAGCCCGAGCAGCACCAGTCCCACGCCGATGACGATGGTGAGCCAGTGCATCTGGGATTGCAGCTGGGACCGGACCGGGGTCACCAACAGGCCCATCGCCCCGAACACCACCACGAACCCGGCGGTGAGCGCCGTGGTCACCGCCAGGGCCCGGCCGAGGTTGCGTTCCCGGCTCAGGGTGCGGCCATTGCCACCGTCCTCGAGGCCGAGGAAGTAGGACAGGTAGGCCGGCAACATGGCAAAGCCGCAGGGGTTGATGGTGGCCACCAGCCCGGCGGTGAAGGAGAACGCCAACGGGGCGTTGCCGATCATTTGGGACCACCCTGGCGCTGGCGGGCCGGGCTCGAGCTGGCTTGTTTCATCGGAGGTCTTCGATGGCGGCCCGCAGGTCCTCCGCCGACAGTTTCCGGCTGAGGACCTTGACCACCCGGCCCTCGGCATCAACGAAGGCGGTGGTCGGCATCGATATCCCGCCGACGAACCTGAGCAGCCTTCCGTCGGGGTCGCGCACCAGCGGATAGGTCACCCCGGTCTGGCGGGCCAGGCGGGTGGCCTCTGAGGGGATGTCGACCACGTTGACGCCGACGAAGCCCACCTCGTCACCGAGCTCCTGATGCACGGCCTCGAAGTCTGGCATCTCGGTGATGCACGGGACGCAGGTTGAGGCCCAGAAGTTCGCCACCAGCGGTTTCCCGGTGAAGCGGGCGAACGTGCCGGGCTCATCATCAAAGTCCATGAAGGCTTGGTCGGTGATGGGCTCAGACGGCACGTCCCCGGCGGTTTCAAGACCCCCGGCCCGCAGCCCACCGCCGTTCGTCGCCGGTGTGGGTTCGTTGCCGTCACAGCTGCCCGCCACCAGCAGTGCCACCAGCAGCCCCGTCACCACCCGACCGTTCACACCGGCAAAGTTACCGTGACGCGCTCGCGAACGGTCCGCGGTAGGGGACGTCTCGTCCGTGGACCCACGCGCCCACCGAGCTCGATCTGACGTTGCTCGATGGGCCGTATCGCGGGTCTCACGGACAAGGGTCTGGTATGGCCCGTCCGGTCAGGCGGGGCGGGCCACGTAGAGGGCGACCGGCCGGAGGTGCTCAGGGATTGGCACCTCGGGCAGCTCGTCCTCGGGCCGGGGATGGCGCGGCGGCCGTCCGCGACGCCGCTTGGAGGCCAGGATCTTCCCGTTGAGGAACAGCTGACCGCCCCACACACCCCACGGCTCGCGCCGCTCGATGGCGCCTTCGAGGCAGTCCGGCAGCGCCGGGCATTCGGCACAGATGCTCTTCGCCCGGGCGATGTCCTGCAGTTCCTCGGAGAAGAACAGCCCGGTCAGGCCGGCATCGCCGGTGCGGCACACGGCCTGGTCCCACCAGTCGTGACGGGTCACGACCAGCTCACCGTGCGGCTCGTCCAGTTGGTTGATGACGCTGTGCAGCCTGCTCATTGCGCTCTCGTTTTGGTGGCGGCGGGTTGCCGGGTGGGCGGGGGATCGGCCCGATGTTCCGACGGGGAACTCGGGGACGGATTCGGGACAAAGAGAAAGGCCGCCGGGTTGGTCCCGGCGGCCTTCGGAGTTCTTCCGTGTGGGGTAGGTGTTACCCGTTCGGAGTCTCCTCAGGCCGCTTTGCGTGGTACTTGCGGGTGAAGGTGGTGCGCTTGGCCATCAGGCGATCGGCGGCCGAAGCGGTGGCGTCAGCGTTGATGGCGCAGGCGGTGATGGTGGTGACGCACCACGGTCCCGTTACGGTGCCCGCTACCTGCGGACGCGGCCGGGCCGGCATCGCTGCCGTGTTGCCGGAGGTCTGCGAAGAGCGTTTTCACCGTTCGGGTTCCTGTCGCTTGAGGGGTCTCGGACTGCGGTGCCGGGCTTGTGCTTGGCGCGAGCCGGGTTCATTGTATCGGCCCGGTTCGGGGTTGACTCCACCATGGCAGCGCGCCAGCCGTCAATTGAATTACCGGTAACGGCCGCATTTCCGCATCGGGGAGTCGCGGGTGGCCCCGGGCTCAGCGGCGTTCCCCGCTACCGTCGGCGCCCGATGGACGCGCATCCCCAACAGGCCGGGCCCGACGCCAACCAACGGTCCGCAGCGCCTGCGGACGCCCCATCGCTGGCGGGCTTCGTGGGGGGTCGGACCTTCCGTGGGGTGCAGCGGGTGCGTCTGGGCGATGTGGATCCCAGCGGCCGGGCCCGGCTGGACGCGTTGGCCCGCTACCTGCAGGACGTCGCCAACGACGACGCTTACGACAGCGGCATTGACAACCCCGGTGTCTGGGTGGTGCGGCGCAGCACCATTGAGGTCCACCAAGGGCCGCAGCTGCGTGAGGATCTGGAGCTGGTCACGTTCTGCTCCGGCACCGGCGCCTGCTGGGCCGAGCGGCGAACCACGCTCACCGGCTCGGCCGGGGCGCGGGTCGAAGCGGCGGTCTTGTGGGTGCAGCTGGGCACGGACGGCACCCGCCCGGCTCGCTTGGGCCCGGACTTCGCTGCCGTCTATGGCGAATCCGCTGCCGGTCGCAAGGTCGGCGCCGGCCTGGTCCTCGACCAGGAGCTGCCGGCGGGTCCCGGTCGGTCGTTCGCGCTCCGCCACGCCGACCTGGACGTGATGGGCCACGTCAACAACGCGGTGTATTGGGCGATGCTCGAGGAGGAGGTGGGGCTCGAGGAGGCGTTGGGCCGGCACGAGAGCGGGATGGGGGCGCCACCGGATCACCCCCTGCGGTTCGACCTGGAGCACCACCAGGCGATCGACCCCGGTGCGACTGTCGAACTTCGCCACCTCGAGCGGCAGCTGTGGATCACCACCGGAGGATCGTTGGCTGCGGTGGCCAGCTGGCGTCCCCTGGCCGACCAGTAGACCGGCGCCACCTGGCAGCCAAGGTATCCCGGGCTAGTCCGTCAGCCGATAGCGCAGGGAGCCGTCGGGAAGGTCCCTGCGAATGGCCCCTCCGCTGTGGACCAGGTGTTCGAGGTGAGCGTAGGTCTCCGAATCCGCCATCGGACCCCACACCGCCGGCTTGAACAGCCGCTGGGAGAAATCACCGACGGCGGCCTCGCCGAGTTGCTCGCCGGCGGCCCGCAACAGGTCCAGGCGCTCGTCGTGATGGACCTGGATCTCCTTGGCCCGCTCATGGAGGTTGTCGAAGGTCAACCCGTGGGCCGGCAGCACGTTGCGGACCCCTTGGATGGCCAGCAGCTTGGACAGCGAGTCGAAGTACAGCTTCAGCGGGTCCGGCGCCGCCACCAACCCCGAGATGTGGGGGGTGATGGTCGGTAGCACGTGATCGCCGGAGATGAACGTGCCGCCCTCGGGGTCGAGCAGGCAGAGGTGATCAACGGTGTGACCCGGGGTGTGCACCGCCACCCATTCCCGGCGTCCCAGCTTGAGGATCTGGCCGTCCACCACCCGCTTGGAGGGCCGGGGCGGGCGGAAGTAGCCCAGGCCGCTCATCTGCTGGGCCATGAAGCTGAGCTGGGTCTTCTTCGGCGGACGGGGGTGTGGGCCGCCCCACGGTGCCTTGCCGTTCCACCGCTTCCATTGGCGGATCTGGTGCCGGGTGGTGTCGTACATCCCGCTGGCTCGGGCTTCGGCCCGTCGCAGCAGGTTCTCCTGGGCCGCGGCGAGGCCGTCGTGGTCGTGGGGGTCGGCCAGTTCCTTGTGGGTGTCGTCCTCTTCGTTGGGATCGAAGATGGTCTTGAAATCCCGCTGGGTGACGATCTCGGCCCCGGTGACGTGACGGATGCGGCCGGCGGCACCGAAGTGGTCCGGGTGGGAGTGGGTCACCACCACCGTGTGGACCTTGTCGATGCTGTACCCGCATTGCCCCAACCGTCGGACCAGCTCGGTCCACGGCTTCTTGCCGGGCAGACCGGGGTCCACCAGCGCCAGACCCCGCTCGTCTTCCAGCACGTAGCAGTTGACGTGGCCGAGGCCGGGGAAAGCGATGGTGAGCTGGATGCGGACCACGCCGGGGGCCACCTCGGTGGCATCGGGGACCGGCGGCCGCCGCTCTTGGCGCAGCACCGGCTGAGTGGGTTCGGCGGGTGGGTGCACCTCGACGTCGGCCATCAGGCCACTGTAGGTGACTCCCGTGTCAAGTCCGTAGCCGGCGAGGCCCCGACCATGGTGGGCACGAACAGGTGCCGCCGGTAGAAGCGCAGCTCCTCGAGGCTTTCTCGGATGTCGTCAAGGGCCCGGTGGGCGGTGGCCTTCTCGGGGGCGGTGGCCAGGATCTGCGGGTACCAGCGCCGCGCCAGCTCCTTGAGGGTGGACACGTCCACGCTGCGGTAGTGCAGGAAGTTCTCGATCTCGGGCAGGTGACGGGCCAGGAACCGCCGGTCGGTGCCGATGGAGTTGCCGCACAACGGGACGGATCGGGCCTCGGGGATGTGCGTTTGAAGAAACGCCAGGGTCTCCTGCCCGGCCTGCTCCAGGGTGACGGTGGAGGCCCGGATGCGATTGGTCAGCCCGCTGGTCTGATGCATCTTGGTGACCACCGGACCCATGGCCGCCAGCGCCCCCTCGGGGACGTGGATGACCAGGTCCGGGCCCTCCGCCACCAGGTTCAAGTCGTCATCGGTGATGAGGGTGGCGATCTCGACGATGAGGTCCGTGTCGGGGTCGAGGCCGGTCATTTCGAGGTCCATCCAGGCGAGCATCGACGCTCACGGTAGCGCCCGGGCGACGTTGGGCGTCACCGGCTCAGCCGACGTGGGCCCGCTCCCGTCGGGCTTTGCGCAGCTCGAAAAGCACCGGCACGAAGGACAGCAGGATGATCAGCCCGATCACCGGCAGCAGATACCGGTCGATGCTGGGGATGGAGTTGCCCAACACGTACCCGATGGTGGTGATGCCCGCCGCCCACAGCACCCCACCGGCCACGTTGAACGTCACGAACGTGCGGTAGGGCATGCGGCCCACCCCGGCCAGGATGGGCGCGAACGTGCGCACGATGGGCACGAAGCGGGCCAGCACGATGGTCTTGGCGCCGTGGGCCTCGAAGTACGCCCGGGCCCGTTCCACGTTGGCCTGCTTGAACAGGCGGGAATCGGGCCGACGGAATAGCGCCGGCCCGACCCGGTTGCCGAACAGGTAGCCGGTCTGATCGCCGGCGATGGCGGCGATCACGCAACCCACCACGATGACGGGGAAGTTGAGCTTGTCCTGGGAGGCCAGCAGCCCGGCCGTGAACAGCAGCGAGTCCCCGGGCAGGAAGAACCCGATCAGCAGCCCGGACTCGGCGAACACGATGATCAGCAGGCCGATGGTGCCGAAGGTGCTGATCAGCTTCTCCGGATCGAGCCATCCGCCGACGGCGAGGAGATGAACCATGGGCGGAGGCTACCGGCGCAGGGCCGAGGCCCGGTCCGTCATGGAGCAGAACCAGCTCAGCGCGGGGACTTGAGCGCTTTGCGGGCCCGGGCCCTGGCGGTGCCGTCGATGATGACCTTGCGCAGCCGCACCGCTTCGGGCGTGACCTCCACGCACTCGTCCTCACCGATGAACTCCAGCGCCTGCTCCAGGGTCATGGACCGTGGCGGCACCAGCTTGACGAACTCGTCCGCGGTGGAGGAGCGGACGTTGGTGACCTTCTTCTCCCGGCAGATGTTGACGTCCATGTCCTCGTAGCGGGCGTTCTCGCCGACGATCATGCCCTCGTAGACCTCGGCCCCGGGGGACACGAACAAGGTGGATCGCTCCTGGATCTGCTCGATGGCGTAGCCGGTGGCGGCTCCGGTGCGGTCCGCCACCACCGAACCGGCGGGGCGATGGCGGATGTCCCCGGCCCAGGGGTCCCATCCGTCGAAGGTGTGGTTGAGCACGCCGGTGCCGCGGGTTTCGGTCATGAACTCGGTCCGCACCCCGATCAGCCCCCGGGCCGGGACCCGCCAGTCCATGCGGACCCAGCCAGCGCCCTGGGGCAGGAGCTGCTCCATGCGACCCTTGCGGGTGGACAGCAGCTGGGTGATGGTTCCCACATAGGTGTCCGGCACGTCCACGGAGACCCGTTCGACCGGTTCCATGAGCTTGCCGTCGACCTCACGGGTCAGCACCTGAGGCTTGCCCACGGTGAGCTCGAAGCCCTCCCGCCGCATGATCTCCACCAGTACCGCCAGCTGCAGCTCGCCGCGGCCCTGGACCTCCCACTGGTCGGGGCGCTCGGTGGGGTAGACCCGCAGCGACACGTTGCCGACCAGCTCAGCGTCGAGCCGGCTCTTGATCAGGCGAGCGGTGACCTTCTTGCCGTCACGACCCGACAGCGGCGAGGTGTTGACCCCGATGGTCATGGACAGCGAGGGCTCGTCCACGGTGACCTTGGGCAGCGGCCGGGGATCCACCGGATCGGCCAGCGTTTCGCCGATGGTGACTTCGGAGAGGCCGGCGACGGCAATGATCTCGCCGGGTCCGGCCTCATCAGCTTCCACCCGTTCGTGGGATTCGGTCACGTACAGCGCTGACAGCTTCACGATTTCGATGCGACCGTCGAGGCGGCACCAGGCCACGGACTGGTTGCGCTTGAGGTACCCGTGCTGGATGCGGCACATGGCCAGCCGACCCAGGTAGGGGGAAGCGTCGAGGTTGGTGACCAGCGCCGCGAAGGGGTGGTCGGGATCATGCACCGGGGCCGGGATGTGCTTGATGAGCAGGTCGAACAGGGCTGAGAGGTCGGTGCCGGGCTGGCTCAGGTCCATGGTGGCGGTGCCGGCCCGGGCATTGGTGTACACCACCGGGAAGTCCAGGTGGGCCTCGTCATGGGCCAGGTCCAAGAACAGCGAGCCGATCTCGTCCAGCACCTCGTCGATGCGGGCGTCGGGCCGGTCGATCTTGTTGATGACCACCACCACCAGCAGGTTCCGCTCCAGCGCCTTGCGCAGCACGAAGCGGGTTTGGGGCAGCGGCCCTTCTGACGCATCCACCAGCAGCAACACCCCGTCCACCATCGTCAGCGCCCGCTCGACCTCACCGCCGAAGTCGGCGTGGCCGGGGGTGTCCACGATGTTGATCTTGACCGTGGCACCCTCGGGGCCCCAGGACACCGCGGTGTTCTTGGCCAGGATGGTGATGCCCTTCTCCCGTTCTAGGTCCATGGAGTCCATGACCCGGTCGACATCCGCCGCGGAACCGGAACGGAGCGCTCCGGCCTGACGCAACATGGCGTCAACCAGGGTCGTCTTTCCGTGGTCGACGTGGGCCACAATGGCCACATTGCGTAAGTTCGCTACGGTACGTGTTGTCATCAGCTCGCCGGGTCGGTGAAATTGCCGGGTGCAACCCTACTGCCCGCGCGTCGTTTCCCCTTCCGACGGGTTACGTTGCCGGTACTCGTGTGACCGAAGACCGTCGTGCGGCGGTGCTTGAACCAATCTGCCCGAGCCTGGTGCTCAGCAGCCTGACGACAAGGTTCCTCTTCGTGATTCGACGTTTCCGTTGGCGTTCGCTGACGGCTGCCGCCCTGGTGGGAAGCCTGCTGGCCACAACCACCACCACGGCCGCCGCCCTCCCCGCTGTGGCCCGCGGCGGTGATCCGCTGGCGGGTATCCCAATAGCTATGGCCCCGTCGGCGGCGGATCCCGCGACTGCGGACGCCACCGCGCTCACTGGCGCCGCGTCTACTTTGGACCTGGGCGGTTTGGACCTGGCCGGCTACCGGCTCAGAACCGAGGAGGTCCCGGCCGGGCTGAACGGCTTGCCCATGACGCCTGATCTGAGCCGCGAGGTGTTGGCGCCGAGCCCCTTCGACACCCAGATCGTGGGCGGTGCAAGCGCCACCAACGTCCCCGCCGATTCGGTGGCGCTCATCCGCTGGGACGATCCCAACGTCGATCTCACGCCCGCCGACGGTCCTCACGAGTTCAGCTGCACTGGAACCTTGGTGGCCCCGCAATGGGTGCTGACAGCCGGTCATTGCCTGGTCCAGGAAGACGCTGGGGGCGCTCCGATTCGAGTGGCGCTGCCGGTCACCATCGTCGCCACCGCGACCAGCACCCCGACCGCGACGTTCCAGCTCACGTTTGGCGTCAACGCCCCGCAATCCGGCCAGCCCATGCTGGTGGCAGATCAAGTGGTGCTCAACGACGGCTACCTTCAGCGCCAATCGGCCGAGGACGTTCCCGGCTTCGTGCCGAGCACCGGAGGCTGGGTCAACGGAATACCAAACGTCCCCAACGAGACTGGTCTGGATGATTTCGGACTGCTGCACCTGAGCACGCCGGCCCCGGGCGCCCCCGTACCGTTGGCGGTGGATGACTCCTTGGCCCAGTTCGGCCGACTGGTGTGGGCGACAGGGTTTGGGCTCACGCAGGGCGGAGCGCCGACAACGCTGCAGGAAACCCAATTCGGCATGCACAGCTCTACCTACTGCGAGCTCGTCTGGCGGGCCTACTACAGCGCCGGCTCAAGCAGTTGTTATTCCGGTCCAGGTCGGGCGACATGTTATGGGGACTCTGGCGGCCCGATCTTCAACGAGGACGAGACCGGCAAGTGGTGGATCGTGGCGCTGGTGAGTCGGCGGCGCGCCGAATTGCCCGGTCGGATCGGCCTTCCTGGGTCCTCGTTCGCAGTGGGTGGCGCCGTGGGTGGCACAGGTCACCGGGCAGGCGCAACCTGGCCGACCCGGCGAGAGCTTCACGCCCATCGTTCCGACCCGGATCATTGATTCCCGCGACGGGACCGGTACCGAGGAGACGCTGCCCACTGTGCTGCAGCCTTCGACGATCTGGCCGTCGCCGCAACCGACACTGGCGGCCAATTATGTGGTCCGGCGGCCGATCTACGGTGCCTACGGTGTCCCCGGCATCCCCATCGGCGGAGTGGAGGGGGTGGTGCTCAACGTCACGGTGGACCGGCCCACCGCCGGCGGATTCGTGGCGGCGTACCCGTGCGCCGACGGGTGGGGCGGCACGTCCAACGTCAACTTCGAACCGGGCCAAACCGTGGCCAACATGGTGGTGTCCAAGGTGGACCGCAACGGTGATGTCTGCTTCCTGGCGGGTGCCAACACCGCGCTCGATCGTGGACGTGACCGGCTGGATCGGCCCGCAGGGCGCGGAGCGGGCCACCATGGCGTCCGCTCCGGCCCGGTTGTACGACAGCCGCAGCGACGGCGGAGGTCGATTGGAAGCCCACGAGACGGTGGCGGTGCAGGTCACCGGGCCCGGGTGGGCGCCGCCGGGGGCCAAGGCGGCGGTGTTGAACATCACCTCCACGGAGACGGAGGCCAACGGTTTCGTGACCGCCTGGTCCTGTGACCATCCCCAGCCCTTGGCGTCCAACCTGAACCCCGTCCCGGGCCGCGACGTGCCCAACCTGGCCGTGGCGCAGCTCGACACGAGCGGCAGGGTCTGTCTGTACACCGAGCTGGGGACGCAGTTGGTGGTGGACCTGATGGGCTGGGTGGTGGAATCCCCGCCGGCCACGTTGAAGACGGTGCCTCCCAGCCGGCTGGAGAACACCCGCAACACGGCCATCATCCCCGGCGGTTTCGTGCATCGGGTGACTGTTGCCGGCCGGGGCGGTGTGCCCGCCAGCGGGGTGGATTCGGCCATGCTGAACGTGACCGTCACCGAGCCCAACGGTCCCGGTTACCTGACGGTGTTCCCGTGCGATCCGCAGCCGCCGTTCACCTCCAACCTGAACTTCGTGGCCCAACAGACGGTGGCCAACGCGGTGTTGGCCAAGCTCGACCCGTCCGGGGACGTGTGCTTCTACACCACCACCACGACCCATCTGGTGGTGGACGTCACCGGCTACGCCCGCAGTTGAGCGCTCAGGACCAGTTGGGCCCGCTGGAACTGCCGAGCCCGCTGGAACTGCCGATCCGTCGTCTTGATCCTGACGTGGCGCTGCCGGTCCCGGCGAGGCCCGGGGACGCCGGGCTGGACCTGGTGGCGGTCCAGGACGTGCTGCTTCCAGCCGGAGGGGGACGGGGGGTGGTCGGCACCGGTCTGGCGGTGGCCATCCCGTTCGGTCACTGCGGGTTGGTGGTGCCCCGGAGCGGGTTGGCTCGCAACCACGGGGTCACGGCGCTCAACTCGCCCGGTCTCATCGACGCCGGCTACCGCGGTGAGCTCCAGGTTCTGCTCATCAACACCGATCCCGCCAACGATTACCAGGTCCGGCGCGGTGACCGCATAGCCCAACTGCTCGTGGTGGGCTTCACCACGGTGCGCTTGGTTGAGATGGAGCGCCTCGACGCCAGCGACCGCGGTGAGGACGGCTGGGGCCACACCGGGCGTTGACCGTCATGTCGGCGGAGCCGTTCGTTGGGCCAGTCTTCACGTGACGATCACGCAACGTTCTTCCGTCCGCCGGGCTTGAAATCTGCAGGCCACGGGTAGCGTCCCAGCGAGTAGTGCAACGGGCATGCGGATGGCGGCGCAAAAAGACGGCGGAGGAACACCGGTGGACCATTGGTCGAGAGATCCGCTGCTGCTTCGGCGGGTGCTGCTGGGAGGGCTGATCACCGCGATGGTGTTGCTGTGGAGCGTGCCGCCGCTCGTGCTCGTCACGCTGAGCGCGGTGGCGTGGCCCTTGGGCGCGCTCGAAGCCTCCAGTGCGCTGCAGTTGCGACGAGCTCGATCCCTGGCCCGGGTCGCGACCTGAGCCGATCGGCGCCGAAATGACCAGCGTGGCGCCGGGCGACGGGGTGGTTCTCGGATTTCCGCTCGTGGAGGCGGGCCGGTCCGCGGCGGGAAAGCCCGAAGCCGAACCCCGGCCAGCGGGAATCGGGCGGATCTTCTCCAATCGGAGCCTGCGTTTGGACCATGTCCGCGCCGTGGGCTTCGACATGGACTACACGCTGGCCATATACCACCAGCCGGAGATGGACGCCCTGCAGGCCCGCCTCACCCTGGAACGCCTGGTGGCCTCGGGCTACCCCGGCGGGCTGGCTGATCTGACGGTCCCGGCCAACTTCGCCATCCGGGGTCTGTTGGTGGATACCAAGCGGGGCAACGTCCTCAAGATGGACCGGTACCGCTACGTGAAGCGGGCCTACCACGGGCTGCGCCAGCTCAGCCGGCCCGAGCGTCGGGAGCTGTACGAGGCCCGTCGACCCCGTCCCACGCTGGAGCGATACCACTGGGTGGACACGCTCTATTCGCTGGCCGACGTGACGGTCTACGCGGCGGTCATCGATTACCTCGAACGTCGTCCCGGTGTCAGCGTCGACTATCCCCAGCTGTTCGCCGACGTCCGCCGCTGCGCCGACGCCGCCCACGCCGACGGGGAAGTCAGCGCCATGCTCGAAGCGGATCTGCCCCGATACCTCCGGCGGGACCCGCAGCTGGGCCCCACCCTGCATCGCTTGCGCAGCGCCGGCAAACGGCTGTTCCTCCTCACCAACTGCCAGGCCCCCCAGGCGGACAGCATGATGTCCTACCTGTTGGACGGCTCGGTGCCGGGCTACGGATCCTGGCGGCAGTTCTTCGACGTGGTGGTGGCGGCAGCGTCCAAACCGGCGTTCTTCACCGGTCACAATGCCTTCGTGGACCCGACCCAACCCGAGATGGCGGTGGAGGAGCTACGCCGGGGCCGCACCTACCACGGTGGCAACATGGCGGACTTCGAGCGGCTGGTGGAGGTATCCGGCACCGACGTGCTGTACGTCGGAGATCACATCTACGGCGACGTGCTGCGGGCCAGTGTGGCCTCCGGGTGGCGAACCTTGATGATCATCCAGGAACTGGCGGAGGAGATGGCCGCGGGCCAACGACGCCGGGCGGACATCGAGCGGGTCGATGAGCTGGAGTTGCGTCTGCGTCTGACCCGGGAGGAGCGGCGGTTGGCCGGCCCCGGGTTCGGCCTGGGCGCCCGGGCCGAGGAGCTGGAGGCCGAACGCGACGCGCTCGAAGCCGCCATCGAAGCGGATTTCCACCCCTACTGGGGATCGTGTTTCAAGGCCGGGACTGAACTGTCAGGTTTCGGGGCACAGGTGGAGCAGTACGCCTGGTTGTACACGGAGCGGGTCAGCAACCTCGGCAACTATCCCGCCAACCACTTTTTCCGGGCCCCCCAAGCCAAGATGGCCCACGATCTGTAGCAGACCGACCTCTAACCCGGTCGACCGGCTTCAGGTGAGCAGGGTGGCCACGGCGTCCGCGGCGGCCACCGGTTGTTCGTAGGGGAGCATGTGGGCGGCGCCCTCGATCACCTGCAGCCGGGCGGTGGTGGCTGTCAACCGCTGCTGGAACGCCTCGCCGTAGAGCGGTGGGACCAGCTTGTCCTGGGCGCCCCACACCAGCACCGTGGGCGTGGTGATCCGATACAGCCGCTTGGATAGCCGGCGGTTGGGGATGGGGAACATGATCTTGCCGGCCGTGCCCAGCTTGCGGGCGTTACCGACCAAGAACAGCCGCAGCGCCTGATCATCGCTGAAATCCATGCCGGCGGTGAGGGTGGCCTCGCCGGCGGTGGCGTCAACGAAGAGCGTCTCGGCCAGCTCGAAGGGCAACATGGCGAAGATGTCCGGGATGGGATGGTCATCCAGCCACAACCCCGCCGAGCTCAGCAACGCCAACCCGGCCAAGCCGGCGGGGTTGATGGCCGCCATCTCCGCCGCGATCATCCCACCCATGGAGTGACCGGCGAGGAACGGCAGCTGCCGCCGCTCGGGCCCGCGTTCCGTCAGGCCCAGGGTGTTGAGCAGGTCCCAGCCGTGGAGGGTGAAGTCGCTCATGTCTTCCAGGTAGCCCTCGGTCTGATCCTCACCGAAGCCGGGCCATTCGGGGGCGAAGACCTGGAACCGGCGGGCCAGCGCATCCAGCAGTGGCTCGGTGGTGCCCAACCCGCCGGCCCCGTGTAGGTATAGCAACGGCGGTTGGCCCTCGGCGCCGCTGACCCGGACCGAGGCGTCCACCCCTCGACGGGTTCGGACCCGACGGATCTCCACCGGCGCGCTGCCGGCGTCACCGGTGCTCACAGCACCTCTTCCGGCAGGTCGGGCCGGTCGGGCAGGTCGGGCAGGTTCGGCATCTCCGGGTAGCGGCGGGCGGTTTCCAACGCCCCTTCCTCATGCCGGCGACGGTCGGCCATGGGTTTGCACCACCACTGCTCGGCGTCGTAGTCCGGCCACACGTTGCGTAGCCGGGGGATGACCTTCTCGGCGAACAGCTGGGTGGAATGGCGGGTCTTCCAGTCCGGCATGTTGCCCATGTGCATGAGGCAGAACACCGTGCCCACCCGCAACGAACGGGACAGGTACTCCATCTGCTCCGCCACCGTGTCAGGGGAACCGGCGATCACGAAGCCCCCGTCGACCAGGTCTTTCCAGGTCAGCTTGGTGAACAGCTCCATGTTCTCCCGCCGCAGCTGGTTGAGCTTGCCGGCCTTGATGGTCTCCACGGTGCGGTAGCCGGCGGGGTCGGAGAAGCCGGGGTACACGTGCAGGCAGCGGTTGAAGAAGTACAGCACGTGTTCGGCGTAGAGCTTCTCGGCCTCGGCGTCGGTGTCCGCCACGCAGACGATCTGGGCGAAGCTGGTTCGGTAGGGGGATTCGTCGCGGTCGCCGCGCTCGGCACGGCGGTCCCAGAACCCGTCCAGCAGGGTCTTGCCGGCCTTGTAGCCGTTGAAGCTGAGGTAGCTGTAGTTGTAGTCGTGGTCCAGGCAGAAGTCCCAGGTCTCGATGGAGCCGCCACCGGGGATGTAGATCGGCGGGTGGGGCTTCTGCACCGGCTTGGGCCACAGGTTCACGTAGCGCAGCTGGTTGTACTTGCCATCGAAGGCGAACACGTCGTCCCGGGTCCAGGCCTGCATGATCATGTCGTGGGCTTCGGCGTACTTGTCTCGGGTCAGTGCCGGGATCTGGCCATAGGTGAAGTTGGTGTCCATGGCGGTGCCCACCGGGAACCCCGCCACCAACCGTCCACCCGAGATGCAGTCCAACATGGCGAACTCTTCAGCCACGCGCAGTGGTGGGTTGTACAGCGCAATGGAGTTTCCGATCACACAGAGCGCGACATCTGACGTACGGCGGGCCAATCCGGCGGCGATGATGTTGGGCGATGGCATCAACCCATAGCCGTTCTGATGGTGTTCGTTGCAGCCGATCCCGTCGAACCCCACCGACTCGGCAAACTCCAACTGGTCCAGGTACGTGTTGTACACGTGGTGACCCTTCTCGGGGTCGAATAGGGTGCTGGGGATGTCCACCCATACCGAGCGGTACTTCTCCCGGAAATCGTCAGGCAGGTATGGCCACGGTTGCAGGTTGAACCACACGAACTTCACCGTGAACCTCCGATCGAGCTGAGGCCCTTCCCTCAGACTGCTGGCACGGACGCTAAGACTAGGGCCTATGGAACAGCCTGATCTGGTGGTCTTCGAAGCGTTGGTCACCCGGCGCCGCACCAACCTGCGCATTGACACTTCCCGCCCGGTCCCCGCCGAGTTGGTGACGCGTTTGTGCCAGGCCGCCGGCTGGGCGCCGAACCACCATCGGACCTGGCCGTGGCGGTTCGCGGCCATCCAAGGCGACGCCCGGGCCCAGCTGGGGGAGCTGGTGGCGGCGGATCTGCAGCGCAGCGGAGAAAGGCCCGAGAAGGTCGCCAAGGCCGGCATCAAGTACCTGCGGGCACCCCTGATGTTGGCGGTGGCAGTGGCCCGTGACCCTGATGATGACGCCGTGCGTCGGATCGAGGATCGTGACGCGGTGGCCGCGGCCACCCAGAACCTCCTCCTGGCCGCCACCGCCGCCGGCCTGGCCAGCTACTGGGGCAGCGGGACGGTGCTGGCCTTACCGTCGGTCCGGGCACTGTGCCGTTTCGGGCCCGCCGATGAACTGATCGGACTGATCTACCTGGGCTTCCCGTTGGGGGAGGTCGCTCCGCCGCCCCGCCCCGCCCCAATCCTCCACTTCGTGTCCGAGCGAAGCACGCAGCTGCATGGCTTTTAGGATCGAAGGCGGGGCCAGCGGGGCGACTAAGGTCTCGCCCCGGTGAAAACAGGCTCGAATGGCGAAACGATACGGGTGGCCGTTGTTGACGATCACCAGATGTTCGTGGAGAGCCTGATCAGGCTCTTGGAGGTCGAATCGGACCTCGAGGTGGTTGCAGTAGGGAGTTCCGCGCGTCACGCGCGGCGGACGTGGGAGGACCTGCGGCCCGACGTGGTGATCCTGGATCACTACCTTCCGGACGGCAACGGTGCCGATGCCATCGCCACGCTGCCCGATGGCGTGTTCCGGCCCACGTTCATCATGCTGTCAGGGGACAGCAGCCCGACGTTGGTGAGCCAGGCGGCGTCGGTCGGCTGTGCCGCCGTGCTGACCAAGGACCGGGCCGGACGAGAGCTGATCGAGTTGGTGCGAGCCGCCCACGCCGGCACCCTGGCGCCCATCACGGCACCGACCGCTCCACCATCGGCGGACCCCGGCCCGGACCCCGCCGCGGCGCCGGGATCCTCGATCCGGTTGAGTCGCCGCGAGTCCGAGGTGCTGCGGATGCTGGCGGAGGGCTACGGCACCCAGCACATCGCGGAGGTCCTGTTCATCAGCCGCAACACGGTACGGGCCCACGTGCAGCGGGTGATCACCAAGCTCGGTGCCCATTCCAAGCTGGAAGCGGTGGCGGTGGCGCGCCGCGGCCGGTCTGCTCTGACCCAACCCATACCCAACCCCATACCCAGCCCCGAATCGGGCCGCGGTCGGGTCGGGTCGTTGCGTTCAGCCGTCGCACGTTCCTGGGCAGCGCGGCAGGGTCATGGTCACCGTGGTGCCCCGCCCGGGTTCGCTGCGCAACTCGATGGTGCCGCCCATCCGCTCCATCACCGCCAGAGCGACGGTCAGACCGAGACCTCGGGGTCGGTTGTCGATCTTGGTGCTGAAGGACGGGTCGAACGCTCGCTGGAGCACCTCGGGGGACATCCCGACCCCCGTGTCGGTGATCGTCACGCGGACTGATGGTTGGCCGCCCGGGATCGTGGGCTTGGCGGTGACGGTGACCTGACCTTCGCCTGGCAACGCCTCGATGGCGTTGACCAGCACGTTGAGGACCAGTCGGCTCAGGTCGGTGGGGTCGACGATCACCAGCAGGTCCGGGTCGAGATCGCTGTGCACCACCACTGCGGGGGCAAGCCCGCCTGCCGCCGTGGCCACCAGTGGTGCGATCAACGAGGCCAGCTCGACGATCACTGTTGGGCGAAGCGGGAGTGAGGCTGAGCGCAGCATCTGGCGGGCGAGGTCCGTCGCGCCGGCGGCGGCGTCCGCGATGCGGGCCACGTCGGACAGCAGGTTCGGCGGTAGCTCCCGATGCTGCGCCAGCGCGGCCGCGTAGTTGCCGATGGCCCCCAGCAGGTTGTTCAGGTCGTGGGCCAATCCGGCCATCCGCAGCTCGTCGAGGGCAGTGGGCTCAGCGGGCTCAGCGGGCAGAGCTGCAACGGGCGGTCCGGCGTTGCGGCTGGTGGGCACCTTGCCAGCTTGGGTTTCCGTAGCCGGTTTTCGCAACCCGAACACCGCTGCCGCCGCGCCGCCATCGTCCAGCTGTATGAGCAATCCCCTCATTGGGGTGCACCGGAAGCGGTTGGCACCTAAAGCAGGTATCCCTCCCGTGCCGAACCTTGTGTGAGCAGTGATCGGGGCTGCTGCACGCGCGCCATCGCAAGCACCAATCGAGAGAAGCAGGTGAGCCTGTGGACGGAGTCGACGAGATCGTCGCCGAGTTCCTGGTCGAGAGCTACGAGAACCTTGATCAGCTGGCTCAGCAGCGGTCGAGCTGGAGCACAACCCGACCGGTCGTGAGCTCTTGGCGAGCATCTTCCGCTCGATTCACACTATCGAGGGAACCAGCGGCTTCCTCGGCTTCTCGAAGCTGGAAAAGGTCACCCACGTTGGCGAGAGCCTGTTGTCGCGGCTCCGTGACGGCTTGCAGCTCATGACCCCCGAGATCGCCGATGCCCTGCCCCCGGCTGGTCCGAGACGTGTCAGCGGCCTGCAACAAGTCGGTGCGACTCGACATGGAGGGCGCGGAGACCGAGCTGGACCGCAGCCTGATCGAGTCCATCACAGACCCGCTGACCCACATTCTGCGCAACTCGGTGGACCACGGGATCGAGACGCCTGCGGACCGGGTGGCCAAGGGCAAGCCGGCGGAAGGTCGTCGGCTCCTGCGGGCCTTCCCCCGCAACGGGCGGTACTCGCAGCTCGAGGTGGGTCGTGGCATGCCGGCCCCGTTGTTGGTGAAGTACTTCAACCGCTGTGGTCTGGAGTGGGAGGTGTCCGCTGATCTCAAGAGAATGGATCGATGCTCGGACACTGAATCTGGCCACTCCCTGGGGCGCGCTGCCCAAGCAGGACATCATTTTCTGTCGCAATGTCCTCATCTACTTCAACGTGGACACAAAACGTCAAATTCTCCAGCGGGCCCGGGAGCTGATCAAGCCGGACGGCTACCTGTTCCTAGGAGCGGCAGAGTCCACCAGGGTCTCGACGATCAGTACGAGACCGCGCAAATGGGAACCAGTGGCTGTTACCGGCTGATCGGCGCCGCCAAGCCAGCATCCGGAGCCGTTGCTGCTACCACCCTCCCGCGACCGCTGGTTACTGAACGGAGCGCGTCATGATGGTGACGGAGTCCGAGATCGTCGACGTGGCGAACGCCGTGTGGCAGACGATGCTCAACATGGAGGTGTACGCCCTGGAGCCCGAGACGTCGCTCGGTCAGGGACCGTACATCACGGCGTCGGTGTTCATCACCGACGCCGTGGAGGGAGGGGTCGCCATGCACCTGGATGCTTCGGTGGCCCGAAAGATGACCGCGCTCATGTTTTCCTTCGAGGCGGACGATGTGACTGAGGAGGACGTCACGGACGCCATCGGCGAACTGGTCAACATGTTGGGTGGGAACCTGAAGTCGCTGATGACCCAGCCGGCCCGGCTGTCCCTTCCCACGGTGACCGGTGGGAACAGTTACCGGGTGCGATTTCCCGGCTCGACGGTGGTCAACCAGGTGGCGTTCGGGTTCGAGGGTCATGTCGCCCACGTAGTGCTGCATGAACGCAGCGATGTTGAACAATCGGCAAACTATGAGAAACAACGGAGTGTGGCCGAAGATTCTCCTGGTTGATGACAGCAAGGCGATGCGCATGATCGTCATGCGGCAGATGCGCCAGATCGGCTATGGCGATAGCGAGTTTGTCGAGACTGAGAATGGCAAGGAGGCACTTGCCGCCATCCTCGCGGACCCGCCCCAGTTGGTGCTGTCTGATTGGAACATGCCGGAGATGACCGGCATCGAGCTGCTCCACGCCCTCAACGAGAACGATGTGAAGGTCACCTTCGGGTTCGTCACGTCCGAGGGGACCCCCGAGATGCGTGTCCGGGCCGCTGACGCCGGCGGGGTGCTCACCATCCTCGTGACGTGAGGCCTGGCGAGTGAGCTCGCGGCACGTCGAACCGAAACGGTGTTATGGGCGTCCGCTGGCTAGCCTCCCCCAGGTGGAGGCCGGCTGGGTGGTGATCGCTGTCGCATCGTTCGTGGGGGGCTCGGTTCTTGGCTGGCTAGGTGGCTGGTGGCGCTTGCGCCGCGCCGAGCAGGGCCGCCAGAGCGAACGTGACGCCGAACGGGCGGCCCACGAACGTCGGGTGGCGGGCCTACGGACGGAGCTGGTGGCTGCCGCCGCAGCCCGGTCCCTGGCCGGTCGGGCCAGTGCGGCACGGGCGTCAGCGCCAGCCGCCGCTGGCGCTGGTGGCCGTACCGTGGCGGACATCGAAGCGGAGTTGCTGGCTGCCGAAGTGGAGTTGCAGGCACTGCGCGAGCAGCAGGCCATCCTCGCGCCGCTGGTGGATGAGGTCGAAGTGACCCGCCGTTACGTGGAGACCCTGCAACGAGAGCTGGTCTATCGCGACGAGCAGTTGATCGAGCTGCACACCGGTCCCCGCGTCGGTCGCACCCTGGCTCCGGGCCCCGCTGCCGGCCCTGACACCAGCACGGAAACGGCGTCAGCCGGGGAGCTCGGGTCTGATCGGATCGAACAGCCAGCGGTCGAAGAACTCCTGGAGCGGGACCCCGGCAACCTCTGAGGCCAGGGCGACGAAGTCCGCCGTCGATGCTGACTGGTTTCGGTGCCGCTGGGTCCAGGTCCGCAGGATCTCAAAGAATGCCGTGTCGCCCACCGTGAGGCGCAGCGCGTGCAACGTCAACGCGCCGCGCTCGGTACACCGCTGTCGCAAAGAGGCTGTCGACGCCCGGATCGCCGATGGGCCCCGAACCGGTCCCTCTGGGTTGCCGGTAGGCCTGCGTCGCCAAGGCGTTTATGTCCGCCCCGTTGGCTTCCTCCCACAGCCACTCGGCGTAGGTGGCGAAACCCTCATTGAGCCAGATGTCTGACCAGCGGGCCACGCTGACCGTGTTCCCGAACCACTGATGAGCCAGTTCGTGGGCGATCGTGGCCTGACTGCGCACGGTGTCCAGACCGAACAGGGATATCGTCTGGTTCTCCAGCGCGTAGCCCAGCTCCTCGTCCACCACCAGCACGCCGTAGACCTCGAAGGGGTAGGGGCCGAAGCGTTCACTGAAGGCGTCGATCATGGCCCCCATGGGCTCAAGGTGCGCGGCCAGTTCCGCGCCTCGGCCCGCGGGCACCGCGCTTCGCAGTGGGACCCCGCTCAGACCGGCGGTGTGCTCCACCATGTCGAAGAATCCGATGGCCACGCTCACCAGGTATGCCGCCATGGGATCGCGCGGCTCGAAGCGCCAGGTGCTCGATCCCGCCCGGGGCCCCGGTGAGGGAGCGCCGGACGGACCGTTGGCGACGACCTCGTAGGGATCGGGCACGGTGACGGACAGCCGGTAGCGGGCCTTGTCAGTGGGATGGTCGTTGGCGGGAAACCAGTTGGGAGCGCCGATGGGTTCGCTGGCCACATAGGCACCGCCGCCGGAACGAGCCGGGACCCAACCGATGCCGATGCCGAACCCACTGGGGTCCTCCACCGGGTCCGGCGCGCCTCCGTAGGCCACCACCACCCGGTGATGGGTGCCGGCCCCGAACGTCACGTCGGGGGCGATGATCAGCTCGCCCTGGCGTTGCTCGAAGGGGACTTCGGCGTTCCCCAGGCGGGCGCTGCGAACCTGCAGGCCGACCAGGTCCAGTTGCACCCCTTGGCGGGTTGTGGTGACGGCCACGGTCATGTCGGCCACCGCCTCGATGGTGCCGCCCTGACCCGGTGGGTTGCCGGACCGGCTGGTCGGCGCCGGGGTCCAGTCCACACCCAGGTCCACGGTGAGCACGTCGATGCCGCGGTTGCCGGCCCGTGGGAAGTACGGGTCGCCCACGCCGTCAGGATCGGTGCCGGTGGCGTTCTGAGGGATGGTGGCGGGATCGGTGCCGGTGGCGGGATCGGGGATGGTGGCGTCAGTCGTGCGGGCGCCACGGTCCTCACCCGCGGACGAGCGGTTCGGCAGCGCGGACGTGGTCGAACCCCGACCGCTGGACCGATCAGTGGTAGCCGGTCTCTCGCTGCAGGCCGCGGCCAGGCTGCCCGCCAGCACCATCAGCGCCGCCACGCGTCGGGTTCGACCAGCGGGCGCACGGGGGGTCCGTGGCGGCTGGTCATGGCGCATCGCCATGCCACGCTAGAACGATCGGAACACCCTGCCAGCGCGTCCCCTGGGGCCCGCGGTGCCAGGTCCGGGGTTCCATGCTGCGCTGCTAGGTTCGGGCTCGTGGCGGCTCTGCGCATCGAGGTGCGGTCCCGTTCGGGGGGAGTCGGAACCGCAGCAGGCGCGGGGGCCAGCGCCGCGGCCGGACCCGCGAACGGGCCCCCGCACGCCATCACCGTGGAGCACCGGCGGGTGTATGTGCTGGACCGCCATCCCGGCGACGCGGTTCTGCACACGCTGTGTCACACCGTTCTGGCGGACACCGTGGTCGATGAGGCCAGCGTCATCATCGGGCCACCACCACCTGACCCTCACCGGGTCGAAGTCGGCTACCTGGCCGGGGTCACCGACACCGAGGCCCGCCAGCTGGAAGCGGTCATCGATCACCTTGGCGGGGGCCAGGTCAACGCCGCCACCGTCCGGGCCTACCTCCTGCCCGATGTCGGGAGCGGGATCGACGAGGCGGACGCCGCGCTCACCCGGCTGGCGGCCCGGGTGGCGAACCCCACCATTGAGCGCTGGGCCATCGGTCACCTCCCGGCCCCGTTTGCGCCGCCACCGCCCGAGCACGCCACCGTGCTGGGGGTGCCGCTGGCCGGACTGGATCACGAGGCCCTGCAGGCGTTGTCCCGGGAACGGTTGCTGTCCCTCGATGTGACCGAGATGACCGCCATCGCCAACTTCTACCGTGACGCCGGGCGGGAACCCACCGACGCCGAGCTGGAGACGCTGGCCCAGACCTGGTCCGAGCACTGCGCCCACAAGACCTTCCGGGCCACGATCGACTTCACCGAGCTCAACGCGGTCGGTGACATCGTTCGACAGCAGCGGATTGACGGCCTGCTCAACAGCTACCTGCGGGCGGCCACCGTCGCCGCGGACCGCGACTGGGTGCGGTCGGCCTTCGTGGACAACGCCGGCATCGTGGCCCTCGATGACATCTGGGATCTGGCCATCAAGGTCGAAACCCACAATCACCCCTCGGCGCTGGAGCCCTTCGGTGGGGCCAACACCGGGGTCGGCGGGGTGGTCCGGGACGTGATCGGGGTCTCGGCACGACCCATCGCCTGTCTCGACGTGCTCTGCTTCGCCCCGCCCGACACCCCCGCCGATGAGATCCCGCCCGGGGTGCTGCACCCGGCCCGGGTGGCCCGCGGCGTGGTGGAGGGCATCGGTGACTACGGCAACAAACTCGGCCTGCCCACCGTGGCCGGGGCGGTGGTGTACCACCCCGGGTACCTTGCCAACCCGCTGGTGTACTGCGGTTCGGTGGGGTTGCTGGCCCACGGCGACCACCGCACCGGGCCCGAACCGGGGGACCTGGTGGTGGTCCTGGGCGGCCGGACCGGACGTGACGGCATCCACGGCGCCACGTTCTCCTCTGCCGAGCTGGTGGCCGAAACCACGACCATGGCCGGCTCTGCGGTGCAGATCGGGGATCCCATCACCGAGAAGGCAACCATGGAAGTGGTCTGCGCCGCCCGTGACGCCGGGTTGTACCGCGCCCTGACGGACTGCGGCGCCGGCGGGTTGAGCTCCGCCGTCGGTGAGCTCGGCGCGGCGATCGGGGTGCGGGTTGATCTGGCCCTGGTGCCGCGCAAGTACCCCGGTCTGGCCCCCTGGGAGGTGTGGCTGTCCGAGGCCCAGGAGCGCATGGTGTTGGCCGTGCCCCCTGAGCACCTCGAGACCCTCCGGGCGCTGGGTCAACGCTGGCACTGCGAGGTGCAGGCCATCGGCGCGTTCACCGGCGACGGGCGGCTACAGGTGGACCACGACGCCGAGGTGGTGGTCGATCTGCCCATGACGTTCCTGCACGAGGGCTGCCCCCGCCGCACCATGACCGCCCGATACCAACCTCCCGCAGCTGTCGGGCCCGGGGCGGAGGAAGCCGCCGAAGGCCACCCGGGCACCCCTGACGACCTGGCGGCGGTGCTGCTGTCACTGTTGGCCCTGCCGACGGTGGCCTCCAAGTCGGACATCGTGGCCACGTTCGACCATGAGGTGCGCGGCGGCACCCTGGTCCGTCCGTGGTGCGGCCCCAACGCGGAGGGTCCCTCTGACGGGGTGGTGCTGGTCCCGCTGGAATGCTGGGACCGGGGCACCGCGGCGTTCGCCCTGGGCCTGGGCATCAACCCCCGCTACGGTCGGCTGGACCCCTATCGCATGGCGTTGGCCGCGGTGGACGAGGCCTTCCGCAACGTGGTCGCCGCCGGCGCGGACCCCGACCGGGTGTCGCTGCTGGACAACTTCTGCTGGGGCAACCCCACGCTGGCGGACCGACTGGGTTCGCTGGTGCGGGCCACGGAAGGGTGCCACGACGCCGCGGTGGCCTACCGGGCACCGTTCGTGTCGGGCAAGGACAGCCTGTTCAACGAGTTCGACGGTGTGCCCATCCCGCCCACGCTGCTGATCACCGCTCTGGGGGTGCTGCCCGACCGCACCAAAGCCGTGGGTGCCTGGCCCCGACCCGATGGTGGCGGACTGTTCCTCATCGGGGACACCCTCGCCGAGCTGGGCGGATCGATGTACCACGAGCTGCGGGGGATCGATGGCGGGTCGGTCCCGGGCCTGGCCGCAGGCGACGGTTTGGCGATCTACCGGGCCCTGCACCGCGCCATCACCGATGATCTGGTGCTCGCCGTTCATGATTGCAGCGAGGGCGGACTGGCGGTGGCCCTGGCCGAGTTTGCCATCGCCGGGGGGGTCGGCCTGGGGGTTTGTCTGCCCACCGCCGGGACCGCGCCGCCGGTTCGGGCGCTGCGTTGAGTGACGTTGAGCTGCTCTTCAGTGAGTCCTCCGGTCGTTTCGTGGTCCAGGCCGCCGTCGGTGCGGACGCCGACCTGGTCGCCCGGCTGGCGGGATTGACCCCGGTTTTCGCTCTGGGCGCGGTCGAGCAGGCTGGCAGCGATCAGGCCGAGCCGACACTGCTGGTGCGTCGGGGGGCGGACGAGCTGCTCTCGATACCGCTGCGAGACGTGCGGGCCGCGTTCCGGGCCCCGTTCCCACCCGCGATGGAGGGGCCATGACCCGACCCCACATCGCGGTGTTGATCGCGCCGGGAACGAACCGTGACGGTGAGGCGGTACGGGCCCTGGAGCTTGCCGGTGCCCGGGCGCAGCTGATCCACACCGGGGAGTCCCTCGAACGGTTCGCCGGGGTGGTGCTGCCGGGGGGGTTCAGCTACGGCGACGCGCTGGGGGCCGGGATGCGCTGGGCGTTGGAAGGGGGCGAATCGGTCCGCCGCGCCGCCGCTGCCGGGCGAGTGGTCCTGGGCATCTGCAACGGGTTCCAGGTGCTGGTCCGGGCCGGTCTGCTCCCCGGGCAGGACGCAAGCGATCGGCTCGAACCCGAAGCGGCCGGGTCGCCGGCGGGAGACCCGATCCTGCCGTCCCCCGCGGCGGCGACCACTGAGGCGACCCGACGGGTCACGTTGACCGCCAACCACGGCGACCGCTTCGTGTGCCGCTGGGTGGCCTTGGCCGCCGAACCGGCGAACGCGGCCGGCCTGCACGCCCGCCTACGGACCGTGATCGCCTGCCCGGTGGCCCACGGCGAGGGCCGCCTGGCAACCAGCGACGCCACGGTCGTGGAAGAACTGCAGGTCAACGGCCAGATCTTGTTTCGTTATGTGGAGGGCACCAACCCCAATGGCTCGGTGGCGGACATCGCCGGGCTGTGCGATCGCAGCGGCCGGGTCTGGGGGGTCATGCCGCACCCTGAGGATCACGTCACCGACGCCCAGAACCCCTTCCCCCAGCGTCCGGGCCGGTCCGGCCTGGCCCTGTTCCAGGCGTTTGTCGAGCAGGCCGGAACTGCCTGACATGCATGAACCGCTGACGTGCCGGACATGCCGGCACCGCTGACATGACCGAACCGCTGAACCCGATTGGCATGCTCGAACGAACGGATCTGCACCGCCAGCTTCCCGACCTGCTGCAACCTCCCCAGAGGGGCAAGGTCCGGGACGTCTACCGGGTGGATGCGCAGCGCCTGCTGATGGTGGCCACCGACCGGATCTCCGCCTTCGACCGGGTGCTGGGCAGTGTGGCCCACAAAGGCCAGGTGCTGACCGAGGTCTCCAACTGGTGGTTCGCCCAACTGGCGGACATCGTTCCCAACCACCTGTTGAGCCCCGTGGACCCCAACGCGGTGCTGGTTCGAGCCTGTGACACCCTCCCCGTTGAGGTGGTGGTCCGGGGTTATCTGACCGGCGTCACCTCCACCTCGCTGTGGCCCCGCTACCGCGATGGCGCCCGAGAGCTGTATGGCCTGGTCCTGCCCGACGGCCTGGCGTTCGATGACCCGCTACCCACCCCGATCATCACGCCCACCACCAAGGCCGCCGCCAACCAACACGATCAGCCCATCTCGGTGGCGGACATCGTGACCGGCGGCCTGGTCAGCGCCCCGCGTTGGGCGGAGGTGGAGGCGGCGGCACTGGCATTGTTCCGGCGCGGCGGCGAGCTGGCCGCCGCCGCCGGACTGACCCTGGTCGATACCAAGTACGAGTTCGGCGTCGACGCCGAGGATCGCCTGACCCTCATCGACGAGGTCCACACCCCCGATTCCAGTCGGTTCTGGCGCAACGACGATCATCGGCACCTGGACAAGGAGCTGCTGCGTCGCTGGTACGCCGAGCGGGGCTACCGGGGCGACGGTGAGCCGCCGGCGTGGCCCGGGGAGCTGGCCTCGATCCTCTCCGATGCCTATCTGGAGCTGCGCCAGCGCCTGCTAGGCACCCCCTTCGAACCGGCGGCACAACCGGCCGCGGACCGGGTGGCCGCCAACGTCATCGCCGCCTTGGGCGCCCGCCCCGGCCGCAGGTCCGAGACGTGAGCGATGTGACGGAAACCATCGGCCCGCTGGTGGGCGTCATCATGGGCAGCGCCTCGGACTGGGACACCATGCGCCTGGCGGCCACCACCCTCGATCGCTTCGGGGTGACGTTCGAGGCCGAGGTGGTCTCCGCCCATCGCACCCCCGACCGCATGGTGAACTACGCCACCGCGGCGGAGGGTCGGGGCCTGCAGGTCATCATCGCTGGGGCCGGCGGCGCCGCCCACCTCCCCGGCATGGTGGCCGGCCACACCCTGCTGCCCGTCATCGGGGTGCCCATCCGATCCCGCGCGCTGTCGGGCATGGACTCACTGCTGTCCATCGTGCAGATGCCGGCGGGGGTGCCGGTGGCGACCATGGCCATCGGCGAGGCCGGCGCCACCAACGCCGCTCTATTGGCCGTGGCCATGTTGGCCGCCACCCGCCCCGAGTTGCGCCAGGCCCTGGGCCGCTACCGCCAAGAACGCGCCGCCGAGGTGACCGCCACCGTGCTGGAGGGCTGGTGACCGGCAACCCTCGCCCGGTCCCAGCCGAACCCGACCGTGCGAGTCCCGCCGAGCCGGGGGCCGCCCACAGCACCGTGGAACCCGGCCCAGCCCCCATCGCTCCGGCGGGGCCCGGGCTCACCGGCACCGTCGGCATTCTGGGAACGGGGCAGCTGGGGCGGATGTTGGCTCTGGCGGCGCGGCGCATGGGGGTCAGCGTGCTCACGCTGGGCGAGGACGCCATCGGCTCGCCCTGCGGTGCGGTGGCCGAGCCCCTCACCGATCTGCGGACGTTCCTGCGCCGGGCCGACGTGGTGACCACCGAGTTCGAGAACATCGACCCAGCCGTGCTCGCCGCCGCCCGCCTGGCCCGACCCTCCGCCCAGGTCGTCGCCACCTGCCAGAACCGGGCCCGTGAAAAGGCGTTCCTGCGCCAAGCGGGGCTGCCCACTGTGCAGCACCGACCGCTTGAGACCGTGGACCTTGATGCCATCGGGGCGTTCGGCTTCCCCGCCGTTGCCAAGACCGCGGCCTTCGGCTACGACGGCAAGGGCCAGTGGCTGTTGCACCGCCCCGAGGATGTTGCCGCAGTGCCACCCGATGCCGGCCCCTTCGTGCTGGAACGGCTGGTGGAGCTGCGGGCCGAGCTCTCCGTGGTCATCGCCAGGGGCGCGGACGGGGCCACCGCGGCGTATCCGGCCATCGAGAACCAGCATCGTCATCACGTCCTCGACGTGTCCGTCGCGCCGGCCCGCCTGCCCGAAGCGGTCCTGTCCCAAGCCGCAACACTGGCCGTGCGGGTCGCGGAGGCGCTCGAGGCGGTGGGCGTGCTGTGCGTGGAGTTCTTCGTCACAGCCGACGGCGAGGTGGTGGTCAACGAGATAGCCCCCCGCCCCCACAATTCGGGTCACCTCACCATCGAAGCGGCGCCGACCTCGCAGTTCGAGCAGCAACTCCGGGCCGTCTGCGGGCTGGCACTGGGAGCCGTCACCCCGTTCCGACCTGCGGCGATGGCCAACCTGCTGGGTGAGCTGTGGGATGGGGGGGAGCCAGATTGGGCGGCAGCGCTGGCCGTCCAGGGGGTGTCGTTGCACCGATACGGCAAGGCCACCGCTCGCCCCGGCCGCAAGATGGGACACCTCACCGCGGTGGCCCCGACACCGAGCGAGGCGCTAGAACTGGTGTTGGATGCGCGCCGCAGACTCAGCCAGTCCCATGCCGGGCGGTGACGTCACGGGCAGTCACCTGACCGATGGCGCCGTGATCGGTGAGGACAGCCCACATGAAGAGTGCGGGGTGTTCGGCATTTACGCCCCGGGCCGGGACGCCGCCCGGCTCAGCTTCTTCGCGCTGTACGCCTTGCAGCACCGCGGCCAGGAGGGCGCCGGCATTGTCAGCTTCGATGACGGGGTAGCGCACCTCCACAAGGGCCTCGGGCTGGTCTCCCAGGTGTTCAACGAGGAGAACCTGGCCACCCTGCAGGGCCACCTGGCGGTGGGCCACACCCGCTACTCGACCACCGGAGCGGTTTCCATCCGCAACACCCAGCCCTACGTTCTTGAAACGTTCGATGGTCCGCTGGCGCTCGGTCACAACGGCAACCTCATCAATTCACCGCAACTCCGCCGGGAGCTGCTCGAGCGCGGTGTGGGTCTTTCCTCCAGTTCGGATACCGAGGTGATGATCCATCTGCTGGCCGGTGCCGGCGGGCCGGGCACGGACTGGATCAGTCGCATCAAGGTCCTCATGGCGCGCGCCGAGGGGGCCTACACGCTGACCATCGGCACCCGCGACGCCATCTACGGGGTGCGCGATCCCTGGGGTTTGCGGCCGTTGGTGCTGGGCGAGTTGGCCGAAGGGGGTTACGCACTGGCCTCGGAGAGCTGTGCCCTGGCCACCATCGGGGCCACCCTGATCGCGGAGATCGGGCCCGGTGAGATCGTCCGGCTCGACAAGTCCGGCTACGTGATCATCCCCGGTGCCGTCCCGCGCAACCTCAGCTTCTGCACCTTCGAGGAGATCTACTTCGCGCGGCCCGATTCGGTCTTCCGGGGGCGGCTGGTCCATCAGGTGCGCCAGGCTCTCGGTCGCCAGCTGGCCCGGGAGGCTCCCGTTGCTGGGGGCGCCGACATCGTGGTGCCCGTCCCAGATTCCGGCATTCCCCACGCCATTGGGTATGCCGCGGAGAGCGGTGTTCCCTACAGTGAGGGTTTGATAAAGAGCCGGTACATCGGCCGCACCTTCATCGAGCCCACTGCCGAACTGCGCCGTGACCGGGTGGCCATGAAGTTCAACCCCCTGCCGGCCAACCTCGAAGGCCAACGGGTGGTGTTGGTGGATGACTCCATTGTGCGCGGCACCACCTCGGGGCCGTTGGTGAAGTTGCTGCGCCGGGCCGGGGCCGTGGAGGTGCATCTGCGGGTGGCCTGCCCCCCCATCGCCCATCCCTGCTTCATGGGGGTGGACATGGCCAGCCGGGCCGAGCTCATCGCCGCCAACATGACGGTTGATGAGATAGCAACCCATGTCGGGGCGGATTCGCTGGCTTATCTGAGCCTGGACGGCATGATGGCTGCGTTGGGCGATGATCACCGGGCCCAGAGCCGACCCGGCCGCGCCGGCCACGGGGTGCTGACCCTGGACTCCTCCGCCGGGGGCTACTGCAACGCCTGTTTCACCGGGCAATACCCTTTCGAGGGTGTGCCGGTGGATCTGGAATCCAAGGATCGTTTCGCCGGCATCGTCGGGCACGGCTGATCCGGAGGCTGGGCGCGGTGCGGATCCTGGTGGTGGGCGGCGGCGGTCGAGAGCACGCGCTGGGCGCGGCGCTCGCCAGTCATGGCCACGAACTGCGCTTCGCCCCCGGCAACGCCGGCACCGACGCGCTGGCCGGTCCGGGCCGTCAGGCAAACCGCGCGGTACGGGCCGATGATGTGGCCGGTCTGGTGAACCTGGCGTTGGCTGAGGGCGTGGATCTGGTGGTGGTGGGGCCCGAGGCTCCGCTGGTGGCCGGGCTGGTTGACGCCCTCGAAGCCCGCGGCGTGCCGGCCTTCGGTCCCACTGCGGCGTGTGCTGCGCTCGAAGGATCCAAGGCCCACGCCAAGGACCTGATGGCCCGTTGGGGGGTGCCGACCGCCACCTCCACAACAGCGGACAATCTGCACGACGCGCTGGCGGCGCTGGATCGTTTCGACGGGGTGCCGGTGGTCAAGGCCAGCGGGTTGGCCGCCGGCAAGGGCGTGGTGGTGCCTGAGGACCGCGCCGGTGCCGAGGCCGCGCTGCACTCGATGTTCGTGGACCGCGTTTTCGGGGACGCCGCCTCGCAGGTGGTGCTGGAGGAACGGTTGGTGGGCCGGGAAGTGTCGGTGCTCGCCATCTGCTCCGACACCGACTACCGGCTGCTGGTCCCCGCCCAAGACCACAAACGGCTGAGCGACGGTGATGCCGGTCCCAACACCGGCGGCATGGGGGCCTTCGCTCCCTCCGCCATCATCGGGGACACGTTGTTGCGCACCATCGGCGACACCGCCATCGCACCAGTACTAGACGGTATGGTACGGGATGGTAACCCATACTGTGGGGTATTGTACGCGGGCATCATGTTGACCGACGCCGGGCCCAGGGTGTTGGAGTACAACTGCCGTTTCGGTGATCCCGAGGCCCAGGTGATCCTGGCGTTGTGGGCCGATGATCCGGTCCGCATCTTCCGGGCCGCCATCGAACGTGAGCTGGCGCACGTCACGTTGTCCTGGCGGCCGGGGGCGGCGGCCACCGTCGTTCTGGCCGCCGGCGGTTATCCCGAAGCGCCCCGCACCGGTGCCCTCATCGCTGGTCTCGACGATGCCGCCAGCACCGGTGCTCAGGTGTTGCACGCCGGCACCGTGGCCTCCCCCGAAGGTCCCCGGGTGGCCGGCGGCAGGGTGTTGTCCGTCACCGCCACCGGCGCTGACCTGCCGGCCGCGGTGGCCCGGGCCTACGCCGGGGTCGAGCGGATTTCCTTTGAGGGCATGCAGTTCCGGCGGGACATCGGCCGTCACGACCCGGAGGTCACGGCGTGAGCAGTGCGAGGGACATGCAGGTCAACGCGTCGGCGGAGGGTATGACCTACAAGGACGCCGGGGTCGACATCGATGCCGGAGCGGCGGCGGTGGCCGGCATGGCCGCCGCGGTGCGCGCCACTTACACCGATCGGGTGCTGTCCGACGTGGGCAGCTTCGGTGGTTTGTTCTCGATCGAGCGGCTGCCCGGCGCGCCGGTGCTGGTGGCCTCCACCGACGGGGTGGGCACCAAGGTCAAGCTGGCGGCACAGGCCGGGCGCTGGCGGGGCATCGGCCACGATCTGGTCAACCACTGCGTCAACGACATCCTGGTGCAAGGCGCACGACCGCTGTTTTTCCTGGACTATGTGGCCACCGCCCGCCTGGACCCAGCAGTCATCGTGGAGATCGTCACCGGCCTGTCAGAGGCCTGTGCTGCGGTGGGTTGTGCGCTGTTGGGTGGGGAGACCGCCGAGATGCCGGGGGTGTACGAACCCGGCGCGGTGGACGTGGCCGGCACCATCGTGGGCCTGGTCGACCGGGCCGCGGTGCTGCCCAAACTGGACGGTATGGTGGCGGGCACCCCGCTGTGGGGCTTGCCCTCCAGCGGACCCCATACCAACGGGTACTCCCTGATTCGACGATTGTTGGAGGGCCGCCCGATCAGCGAGATGCTGCTCGATGCCCTGCTCGCCCCCCACCGTTGCTACCTTGACGTACTGAGCGGTACGGACGCCTTGGGCCTGGCCCACATCACCGGCGGCGGGTTACTGGACAACGTGGGACGGGTGCTGCCGGCGGGCCTGCGCGCCGAGATCCGCCTGGACGGCTGGGAGGTGCCCGAGCTGTTCCGGGATCTGGTGGCGTTGGGCCGACTGGCCGACGAGGAGGCCTACCGGGCCTTCAACATGGGTGTCGGTATGGTCGGCATCGGCGGCACCGCACCAGTGGGAGCCTTCGCCTTGGGCCAGCTGGTGCCGCGCCCGCCCGACGCTCCCGCGGTGCTGTTGCGATGACCGCGCTGCCAAACCCCAGCCCCGCCGCCCCCGTCCTGGCGCCATCGTGACCGTGGCCGCCAAAGGAGCCGATTGGGGCCGTTTGGTGGTGCTGGCCTCCGGTAGCGGCTCCAATCTCCAGGCGATGTTGGAGGACGGACTGCCGGTGGTGGCGGTGATCTCGAACCGCCAGCATGCGTTTGCCTTGCAGCGCGCCCGGGACCGCGACGTGCCGGCCCAGGTCTTGGGTCTGGCCGAGGTCACCGCGGCCGGCGGTACCAGGCGGGACTACGACGCCCAGCTGGCCGAGTTGGTTGCCGCCCACCGGCCTGATCTCGTGGTGCTGGCCGGCTGGATGCACTTGCTGTCATCAGCGTTCCTCGATCGGTTTCCGGACCGGGTGGTGAACCTGCACCCGGCCCTGCCCGGCGCGTTCCCCGGAGCGCACGCCATCGAGGAGGCGTTCGCGGCCTACCAGCAAGGTCACCTCGACCGTACCGGGGTCATGGTCCACTTGGTTCCCGACGAGGGCGTCGACAACGGCCCGGTCCTGGCTACCGTCGAGGTCCCCATCCAGCCGGAGGACACCCTCGAGACGCTCACCGAACGGATTCACGCCCACGAGCACCGGCTGCTCTGTCGAACAATCCGGTCTCTGCTTCTCAGCCCTGGGGGTTGAGTGTTGCCGCACGTCGCTCGCCTGCTGAGGGTGGCCGAGGAAATGCGGAGCGTGGGATTGACTGGGGCTTCGGCGAATCGGCGTCGAATCGACCGTCAATGGGGTCGGCTTTCGCGCGGAGGCGGGTCGTATTAGTCGAAATTGTCGACACAGAGTAGGTGGAATACCGCACAACGTCGAAGATTTTGGCCATGTCCAGATAGTGGCGCGCGACAACCGTCCCCCTTGAACGCGTGTCATGTTCTTTCGGCTGATGTGGTGTTTGCGTCTGCCGAGTCCGGCAGCCAGCGCAGCTAACCTCGGACGATGGTCGACTACGGGCCCGGTTGGGCGTTGGTGGTCGTTGACGTGCAGAACGACTTCGCGGACCCCAACGGCAGCCTGTACGTTGCCGGCGGCGAACTCGTGGTGCCCCGGGTGAATCGGGAGGTGACCGCGGCCCGTGCGGCGGGCGCCGAGGTGGTGTTCACCACTGACTGGCATCCGTCCCAAACCCCACACTTCACCAGCGGCGGCGGGCCCTGGCCGGCCCACTGCGTCAAGCACACCTGGGGTGCGGCACTGCATCCTGACCTGGTTGTGGACGGTGACATCCTGCGCAAGGGCACCGGCGGTGAGGACGGCTATTCGGCGTTCACGGTGCGTGACCCGGCCACCGGTATCGAACGCAGCACCGGGCTGGACGCGCTGCTGCGGGCCCGCCAGGTCACCAACCTGGTGGTGGTGGGCCTCGCCGGTGACGTGTGCGTGGCCGCCACCGCGTTGGACGCCGTCGCCGCCGGCTTCGCGGTGACCGTGCGGCGCGACGCCACCGCGTCGGTCAACCTCGCCGTCGGGGACGAGGACCGGGCCTTTGCACAGTTGGCCGCGGCCGGCGTGTCGGTGCGCTGAGAGCACGGTCGACCCATGCCCGAACTGCCCGACGTGGTGGTCTACGTCGAAGCCCTCGAGCGTCATGTGCTGGGCCAGCCGTTGCGGCGCATCGACGTGCGGGGCATCTCACTCCTGCGCAGCTACGACCCGCCGCTTGAGACCTTCACGGACCAGCCGGTCAGCGGCCTGCGTCGCCTGGGCAAGCGCCTGGTGTTCGAGTTTCCCGACGAGCTGTTCCTGGTGCTGCATTTGATGATCGCCGGTCGTCTGCACTGGCGGAAGGCGGATGCCGGGCTGCCGGCCAAGCTCGGTTTGGCGGCGTTCCGCTTTGACCACGGGGCGCTGACCCTCACCGAGGCCGGCACCAAGAAGCGGGCCTCGTTGTGGGCCGTGCGGGGCGAGGCCGCCATGCTGGCCGAACACGACCGGGGCGGCCTCGAACCGCTCACCATGACCGTCGAGCAGTTCCGGGACCGGCTCTGCGCCACCAACCGCACCCTCAAACGAGCGCTCACCGACCCGTCCGCTTTTTCCGGGATCGGCAATGCCTATTCCGACGAGATCCTCTGGTTGGCGCAGCTGGCACCCACGCGTCGCACCGGGCAGCTCGAGCAGCCTGACATCGCACGCCTGCACGACGCCATCGTGGCCACGCTGAACCTGTGGACCGAACGGCTCCGGGCCGAGGCCGGCGACGGTTTCCCAGAAAAGGTCACGGCCTTCCGGGACGAGATGGCGGTCCACGGGCGTTACGGCAAGCCCTGCCCTCGCTGCGGCCACGCGGTGCAGCGCATCGTGTACGCCGAGAACGAGCTCAACTACTGCGCCGCCTGCCAGACGGATGGCAAGGTCCTGGCGGACCGGTCGCTGTCGCGGCTGCTGAAGGACGAATGGCCCCGCACCATCGAGGGTTGGGAAGATCTGCGACGAAGTTGAGGTCCAGATCCGGGTCAGCGTGGTCAGCCGGCGCCGCGCACCATCTGGGCGATCTCTCCCCACTTGCCGGTGGTGGTGGGGTCCTGCTGCATCTGGGGCTGGGCGAAGTACATGATCAGTCGATCCGCCACTCCTCGGTAGCGGTCCACCAGCTTGTCCGCCAGCTCATCCCAGGTGGCGGTGACGGCGTAGTGCTCCAGCATCTCGTCGGTGATCAGGGCCGACATGCCGGGGATGTCACCGGCCTTGAGGCGATCATTGAGCCTGGCCGACACACCCTCGAAGCCCAGCATCTCGAACTGGAAGGCGTAGTTGCGGGTGGATCCGTAGAAGGCGATCTGGCTGCGGGCCCGATCCTTCCACGGGGCCCGTTCCTCCTCGCTGTCCCCCACGATGGTGAACACCGGCACCGCCAACTTCACGTCGCTGACGGACCGGTTGGCCAGCGCCGCGCCCTCAGCCACCTTCGGCAGCAGCACCTCGTTCAGATACGGCAGGGAGTGCAGCGGATGCACGTGGATACCGTCTGCCACCTCGCCAGCCATGCGGGTCATCCAGGGGCCCACGGCGGAGATGTACACGGGGATGTCGGGCCATTCGATACGACCGGGGAGCCACGCCGCCGGCAGCAGTGACAGCTTGTAGTACTCACCGGCGAAGTCCAGTTTCTCCTGGCCGCTGAAGGCCCGGAAGCAGGCTTTGACCGCTTGCACGTACTCCCGCAGCCGGGGGCCAGGCGGGTCGAAGGGCGAACCGAAGCGACGTTCGATGTGGGCCTTGACCTGGGTGCCCAAGCCCAACATGAACTTGCCCTGGGTGGCCTCGGCAAGCTCCCAGGCGGTGGAGGCGGTCACCATGGGGCTGCGGGGGAACGCCACCGCGATCCCGGTGGTCAGGCTGAGCGAGGGCGCCGCCACTGCCGCCACCGCCGCTGACAGGTACGCCGTGCGGCCGGTTTCGGTCAGGGTGATCCCCCCGAATCCGGCCCGTTCCCACTCCACGGCCAGCCGGGCCATCTCCGCCAGCGGGTTGTTGCCGGTCATCAGGTCGAAATGCACCGCCCGAAGCTACCTCCTCCGCTGGGCCACCTCAGAAGGCCGCGGTTGGTGAGGTCATTGGCCGGTGGTGGACCAGTGCCACGGTTCGAGGTCGAGATTTCGCAGGAACGCGGTGCGGGCGTTGTAGGCCGTGAGCCACTGGAAGGCCGGATGGTCACGGGTGCGAATGAGGTCCTCGTCCTCGGTGCCCACGTCCACCGCGAAGTCGATGGCCACGCCCTTTTCGTGCATCGACGTGCCGGGCCGGGCCACGGGCGGTGAGCACTCCCATGACGGCTTGAGCCAGATGTCGTAATCGGTGGGGCCACAGTGGTCCCGGCGCAGCTCGATCTGGCGGAGGATGTTGCGATACCCGCTGCCGCCCAGGTGGATGCCGTCTGCTTCGGCCGCGGCCATAAGCGCCTCGAACGACTCGGCGATGGAGCTGGCCACCTCGATACCGTGCACCCAGGTGGTGTCCACCGGTACCACCACGATGGTGCGCGGGACGACCGCGGGGCTCGTCGGCGGGATGGCGGCGGGGCTGGCGGCGGGGCTGGCGGAAGGGCCGCCGCTCGCTGGGGGACTTGTGGGCGACGGGTCGGCGCCCTCCGAGCCGGGTCCGGCGGGCTCAGCGGGCGCGGCGTTGGTCGGGTCCTCAGCGCCCGCTGGGCTGTCGCCGGCGGCGGGATCGGTGGCTGCGCCGTCGCTGGACGAACCGCTGCCGTCGTCTCCGTCGATGACCAACACCGCGGCGCCGGTTTCGGCCACGCTGGCCGCCAATTGCGCCGCCAACTGCAGCTCCCGCCGCTGGATTTCCGCGGACAGTTCGGCGTCGAGCTCCCAGAGCATGGCCGCTTCTCCGAGCGCTCGTTCGATGCGGGCCGCGACGTCCTGGGCGAAGCTCTGTTGCTGATCCCGGGCCATCTGCAACTCGGCCAGGTGGGCGGCTTCGGCCTCCGCGGTGCGGTCCGCGGCCAGGCGGGCCTCGCCGGCTCGAATGCGATCCAAAGCCAAACGATCCCGTGCCGCTTCGGTGGCTGCCAGCGTGTCGGTCACGTCCTCGACCCGGAAGCGCACCAGAGCCAGACTCTGGGGGGCTTTCCCGGGCTCGGTGCCAATGATGGCCTGCACCGCGTCGTTGCCGGGTGGTCTCAGGTAGAGGTTGACGGCCAGTTCCTCGACCCGCTGCTTGAGCCGCGCCACCTCAGCCACGGTGGCCTCGACCTGCGCGATGGCGAGCCCCTCGTCATGCTTGGCCTGCTCGGCCGCGCCCATGGCGGCGGCCGTTGCTGCCTGCTGATTTCGCACGTTGGCCTCGATGGTGGCCAGTGCCGTGCCCACCTGCTCGCTGGTGGCTCGCAACACATCCAGCTCGCTGGCCAGGTCAGCCTGCTGCTGGCGGACCGCGTCCTGGCTCTGGCCAACCTCCTCTGGTGCGCCGGGGTCATCGGGGGCCGCGCCGGCGTTCGGTCCAAGCGCTGGCCAGGCCGCGGTGAGGAGCCACAACAACGCGATCAGCACGGCTCGTGGCGTGCGTGATCGTCGGAACATTGGTTGACCTCATCGGGGACGATTCGGGGCGCACACCGATGCGGTGTTCGGCGGTGCCTGAGCCGATCCCGCAGGGCGCGGGCCGGCTTCCCGTCAGCAACGGTAACGGTTTTGCTGAAAATTTGGCGGTCGACTCACGCCGTTAGCGGGTCCGCAACCCACTTTCCAGATGCTCGACGTCACTGAGGCGGGTCAGGCTGAACGTTATGCCGTCCCCGGTTGGCAGAGCCTCGACCCGGCTGAGGGACCCGTGGCCGAGCACGAAACGCTCCCACTCCCAGGGCACCGGAGCCAACCCCAGCAGATGGCCGAAGCCCACGGCATTGGTCCCGGCATGGGCCACCAGAAGGATGCGTTGACCGGGACGGCGTTCGGACCACACCGGAAGGTCCTCACGAACCCGGTCGATGCCCCGCTCGGCCAGGAACAGCCCCATACCCTGATGGATGCGGTTGACGAAGTCCCGCACCGATTCGCCCCCGTCGAGCCCCTCCCAGCGCAAGTGGGCGGCCTTGGCCCGGTCTGCCTTGAACGCCTCCTCGGCGCGCTGCACCGGGGTGCCGTGCCACACCGGGTTTCGTATCTCCTGGAGCCACGGGGCCAGCACCTCGGCCCGGCCGGTCGCGGTCAACAGGGGGGCCGCGGTCTGACGGGCCCGCTGCAACGGTGACACCAGGATCTCATCGAAGTGCTCCCCGGCGAGCCGCTCGGCCAGCTGTTGGGCCTGCTCCAATCCCCGTTCGGTCAGGGGGGGATCGTCCACGTTGAGCCCGCCCCTGACCCATTCCGGTTCCCCGTGGCGCACGAACACGATCTCCGTCGGCACGCCGGCAGCGGGGACCATGGGCCACGGTGCGACGTCCGGGCTGGGCTTGGCGGAAGCGGGCGGGGGCGGCATGGCCAATAGCACAGCAGACCGGCGACCTGGTATCGATGTCCGGCACTGGGTGGACGTCAGTACGGGCAAGTGACCAGCGGGTTCGTCGCTGCACCGCGGCCGCAGCCACGTGCCGGGCACCATCAGGTGCGCTGGCGCAGGAACACACCGCGCTCGGCGGCCAGGTGCATGGCCCGGGGCACGTCGATGATCCGCGGGCCCTCACGCTGGATCGTGAGCCAAACCCGCTGACCGTCGCCCAACAGACGCTGCCGTTCGCCGTCGAACGCCAAGATGCCCGGACCCCGCAGCTCGACTGGCTCACCGTCGGCCAGACGGCGGACCTCGCCCAGACCAACCTCGGCATAGAACCCCGGTGCCAGTGGGGCTCGTAGCACATGATCCGCGAGCGCCACCGGGGCAAAGCGGATCAGCAAACCGCCCGCATCGGCGGCGCCCACCGGGCACACCAGCCCGCCGATGCTGCTCACCCCGACCGACGCCGGTTCGGCCCGGCTCAACACCGCCAGACGGAGCGCGGCGGGGTCGAACAAAGCCCGTGAACCGACGAATCGCTCCGCCACCAACACCGCGTCGATGAGGGCCAGATCGTGGTGATCCTCGCCCTCCAACCGCACGTCGATGCGCTTGGCGATGTCGGTCACCTCCTCGGCGCGGACCTGCCCGGTGGCCACCAGGCCCGCGGCTTGGCCGACCACGGTGGCTTCGCCGAAGCGGGGGAACACGTTGTTGGTGCCGGTGGACAGTGGGATCACCGTGAGATCGGGCCAGCCCAGGGCCGCGGCCCGATTGGTGCCGTCCCCGCCCAGCACGATGATCACCGAGCAGCCGAGTTCCCTCATGGCGGCCACGGTGCGGACGGTGTCGGACTCGTCGAATCGCTCCTCGATGTCCACCGCCACCACGCGCACCCCCGGCAGCGGCAGGGTTTCGGTGGCCCGGGCGCAGATGTGGTGGGGTTCGGGCAGGTACCAGAAGCGCGTGACCCCCACTGCCGCCGCACCCAGCACCAGCCGGCGCACGATGCTGTACTTCTCCTGCAATGTGGAGGTCGGGGCGTTCGCCACCAGCCGACGAATGTCCTTGCCCGACACGGGATTGGCGATGATGCCGACCGACCCGACCGTCCCGACGCCTTCGACCATCCCGCACGGTAGACCGACGAGGGCCAGCGGGTGCCGGGACCCGCGGTTGGAGACGGCGTTGCTGGCGACGCAGCGAATCGATATCGGATCGCCGTCCGTTACGCTGAGTGCCGCTACCACCATCGAGGGCGGTTGTGCCGTCGATGGTGATGGCATGTCCGGCTACAGGAGTCGTCATGGGAAAGACCACGTTGTCGCTTCGTGCCCGGGCCCGCCGTCGTCGGATCCAGGTGGCGGCGCTGCTGGCGCTGTCCTTGCTGCTGTCGGCCCAGTCCCTCGGCGCGGGGGCCGGGCCTGATGATCCGGCCGACCCCAACGACTCGGGAGAGTTCGGCGACGCCCCTGCCGCGAGACCTGCCGAAGTGACTGGGTCGACCGAAGGGAGCATTCCGGCCGACACCACGCTGCCCGCCGACCCCGCCGCTCCCGCCGCTCCCGTCGACCCTGACCGTCCGTCCGGCCCTGATGACGAACTGGCAGGCCCCGATGGTGCCCCCGGGACGGGCCCGCCGCCACTGAGCGCCGTCGGTGGTTCCGATGCCGCCGCCGGTACGCAAGATCCCATCATCGACATCACGCCCTTGCCGGGGAGCCCGCCGGCGGAGGACTACCTGGTGCTCTACGCCCTTGACGCCAGCCCCACGGTGGCCCGGGCCCTGGTCACGGCGGCGGGCGGCGCGGTGCGGGCCGAGAAGCTGGGCATCGGGCTGGCATGGGCCCGCAGCAGCGCTCCTGATTTCGCGGTGAAGCTGATGGGCCTGGGCGAATCGTCCGGCATCATCACCGGCGTGGCCCGGGACCGGATCATCGGCAGCTCCGCGCCGGACGCCACCGCTTCCCCGCCCTTCCCGACCACCACCGCGGGCCCGACGCCCCCGCCGGTGCCTCCGTCCGGTCCGACCATGCCGGTCGGTATGACGGCGGGATGGGCCGGGGAGCCGTTGGCCACCACCCAGTGGGCCCTGGCCGCCATCGGCCTCCCCACCGGGCGCGGTGCCGGCGGTGAGGCCATCGCGCTGCCCCAAGCGGTGTTGGGCCGTTCCGAGGTGCTGGTGGGCATCATCGACACCGGCATCGACGGCAACCATCCCGACCTCGCCGGCCGGCTGGACCGCAGCCGCAGCCGCAACTTCACCGTCGACATACCGGCCCTCGACGGTGATTGCGCCGAGGAGCCCGACGCCAGCTGCATTGACGCTGTTGACATTGACGAGAACGGTCACGGGACCCACGTGGCCGCCATCGCCGGTGCCGCCGCCAACGGGTTTGGCATGGCCGGCGTGGCGCCTGGGACCACGCTCATCAACCTGCGGGCCGGGCAGGACTCGGGTTACTTCTTTCTGGGTCCCGCCACCCATGCCCTGCTCTATGCCGCGGACATCGGCGTGGACGTTGTCAACCTCAGCTTCTTCCTGGATCCGTGGCTCTACAACTGCGCCGCCAACCCCGGTGACAACCTGGCCGAACAGGTTGAGCAGGCCACCACCATCACCGTCATGCAACGGGCGGTGGACTACGCCCGGGCCCGGGGGGTGACGGTGGTGGCGGCGCTGGGCAACGAGCATGTTGATCTCGACAACAAGGTCACCGACATCGCCAGCCCCAACTTCCCCTCCGGCGACAGCCGCACCCGTAACGTGGACAGTTCCTGTTTGGACGTGCCGGCCGAGCTGAGCGGGGTCATTGGCGTTACTGCGGTGGGCCCCACCCTGCGCAAGGCCGACTACGCCAACTACGGGCTGAACCGCACCGATCTGGCCGCCCCCGGTGGTTGGCGACGCGACCATTTCGGCACCGAGGCCTATCGGGCGGTGAGCAACGAGGTCCTCTCGGCGTGGCCCGCGGCGGTGGCGCAAACTGAGATCGCGGCCAACGGGAACACGTTGCCCACCAATCTGGTGGAGCATTGCGTGGCTGACCGTTGCGCGTACTATCGCTATCTGCAGGGGACGTCCATGGCGGCGCCGCACGTGGCCGGGGTGGCGGCGCTGGCGATCTCCAGCTACGCCTCGCCCGACACCGAAGGCCGGATCACGCTGGACCCCTTCATCGTGGAAACCCTGTTGAGCCTGTTCGCCACCGATCTGGCCTGCCCGCCCACGGGGTCACTCAGCTACGCCGATGAGGAACGTCCCGCTGAGTATGGCGCGGCCTGCACCGCTGATGCGAACGGGCGCAGCTCGTTGTATGGCGAAGGTCTCCTCAACGCCGGACCCCTGATCGAGTCAGTACTTCTCGGTATGATACCGTAGAGTATGGCCTCAAGTGCTCGTGGGCTCAGCCGGTCGGCCGGTCAGCCGGCGACCCGGGGGACGCGCCAGCACCAACGCCACATCTCCTCGGCGGCGCTGAAGTTCACGTCGGCCTCGTTCAGCACCGAATAGGGCAGGAACTCACCCACCGCGAAACGCACGGTGTGACGCAACACGCCCCGGAACGTGCCCTCGTCGACATCCAGTTGATGGGGGTTGCAGGCCACTCCACAGCGGCTGAGTAGATCCACCGCCGTGTCGGGGTCGACGGGGCCACCGGCGGACAGCCCGAACCACGCCTGCAGGGCCGACATCGCCACCGTCCCCAGGCCCACCATCTCGCCATACCCGCCGGTACGGTCATGCCTGTTAGTGCTGTCATGCCCACCGAGGCGGCCCAGGCGATGCTCGAAGGCCTGGGCGAAGGTGTGTTCGGAGCCGTCCACCATGCGGCGGTGGCCGACGTCGGTGATCAAGGTCGCCAGATCCTCCAACAAACCGGCCAGGGCCGCCAGACCGTCGGGGCTGGCGGCGCGGATATCATCAGCAGCGTCGCCGAGGCGGGACCGCAGGGCCCCGGTGGCCGCCAGCGCCCGCGCCGACGCCGGCAGTCCCTTGTCCCGGGCGTCCGCCAGGCGCCAGTCCCATGATGCGGACAGCGTGGCCACCACCTCGGCAGCCCCGGCCCGGTTCCGTGCCGCCGGGGCCTTCGCCAGCAGCGGCCAGTCCAGCACCACCCGGGGGGAGATGTCCCCGATCCAGGTGATCTGCCGGCGGATCCGACGGGCGATCTCGGTGGTGAACGGCGCCAGGCTGGACAGGGCGGTGGGGATCAGCACCACGTCTTTCCCGCACTTCAGCCCCACATACTTGGCGGTATCGAGCGCGAGCCCACCGCCGATGCCCACCACCGTGGTGCCATCAACCCGGGTTTCGGCTGCCACCAGGGCATCGAGCGTCTGTTCCTCCAGGCTGGTGGCAACCACCGTGCCGGGCCCGCCCCACCCGTCCCGCTCGGCGGACGCCGATACGTAGCGGGTGGCGTCACCAATGGACGCCAGTACATCCATGGCGGCGGCTGTTTCCACGTGGGCCGGCTCAACTGCCACCGCTCGCCTCCACCAGGTCCGGCGCCGTGGAACGTCGGCGCGTGAAGGGCGGAACCTACCGCGTCAGCAGAATCGGTTCGAAGCCATGCTCAGGTGACGGCGGCGCGGCCCTCGGCGCGCTGGCGCAGGACCCGCAGCAGCTCGATCCGTCCCACCGGGGTGGCCCAGGGCCCCATCAGCTGGTGGCGGCTCAGCTCCCGGCGGGTTGCTTCATCCGTGGTGACGACCCGACTCTCCAGTCCAACCATGCAGCCGGCCCGGCCGGCACCCCTGCCGTGGAGACCCCCGGCGGTCGAGGGGACCGGTTGGATCTGCAGGGCCAGCGCCGCTTTGGCGTAGCCCCGCTCGTTGAAGTCGCAAAAGGCCCGGCGCCCGGTCATCGGCACCGTGGCGGAGGCGCCCGGCCGCCAGAACCGGCCCACCCGGCCCAACACCAACTCCCGTTCCGGCTCCTCGTACAACAGCAGGTAGCCCTCATCCAACAGGTCCTGCAGCAGGGTGAGCGCGGGCCGGTTGGTGGTCGCCGCCAGCCCGTAACGGGCGTGATGGCTGGCTCCGCTGGCGGCGGGCAACTCCATCATCGAGACCTGCTCAAAGGCCACCGCCACCTCCCCGGCGCTGGCCGCCACCCACACCGTGCTGGCCGAACGCCAGTCCCACCGCTTCACCAGATCGTCCAAAGCAGTGGGTCGCAGCACCTCCTGGACGCTATCGGCCCTGGCGTGTGCTCGATCCGTTGCCCGTAGGCTGGCAGGGTGGCCGAACCGGGTGCATTGGTGCCCTTTCCCGAGGATTGGAACCGGGCGCTGGCGGTGGTGGCCCATCCCGACGACATGGAGTACGGGGCGGCGGGGGCGGTGGCGCGTTGGACCGCGGCGGGACGGCAGGTGGCCTACGTGCTGGTCACCGACGGCGAGGCCGGCATCACCACCATGGCCCCGGCCCAGGTGGGTCCGCTCCGCCGCCAGGAACAACGTGACAGCTGCGCCATCGTGGGCGTGGATCAGGTGGAGTTCCTGGGCCTGCCCGACGGTCTGCTGCAGGAGGGATTGGACCTCCGGGCCACCCTGACCGGGGTGCTGCGCCGTCACCGGCCCGAGGTGGTGCTGTCGATCAACTTCCGAGACTCCTGGGGTGGGCCCAGCTGGAACCACGTCGATCATCGGGTGGTGGGCCGCACGCTGCTGGACGCCGTTCGTGATGCCGCCAATCCGTGGGTCTTCACCGATCAGGGCCCTGCCTGGGGCGGCGTCCGCTTCGTGGCTTTCAGCGGCAGTCCCGAGGCCACCCACGGCGTGGACATCACCCAGACCTTCGAGGTGGGGGTCCGTTCGCTGCAGGCCCACCGGGCGTACCTGCAGAACGTGGGCGGGGCGATGGCGGACCCCGCCGAGTTCCTGCGGGGGGGCGCCACCGCCACCGGGGCCCGCCTCGGTGTGCCGCTGGCGGCCTCCTTCGAGCTCATCGGCTGACACGCGGGTGCCGGTGGCCGGGGTCCCGACGGTGGTGATCGGCGCGGGATCCGCCGGCGTGGTGGTGGCTGCGCGCTTGGCCGAGGCCGGCCGTGCAGTGCTGCTCATCGAGGCCGGCACCGACCACACCGCGGCCCACACCCCGCCCCCACTGACCGGGGCGAACTTCCTGACTGCCTGCAACGACGAGCGGTTCATCTGGCCGGACCTGCTGGCCCGTCGCACCGCCGCCCAGGTGCCCCGCCACTACCTGCGAGGTCGAGTCGTGGGCGGTTCCTCGGCCATCAACGCCATGGTGGCCATGTGGGCTCCTTCCCAGGACTATCTCGCCTGGGCGGACACCGAAGCGTGGTCCCGGGCCACGATTGAAGGGGTCAAGGCCACCATCGAGGCCCGGTTCTGCTTGTGGCGTCCCCCACGGGAGTCCTGGTCCCCGATCGAGCGGGCCCTGGCCGTCGCGGCCCTCAGCGCCAGTCACCCCTGGTGTGCGGATTACCACCGGGAAGGGGCCACGGCATTGGGTATCGGCCCCGCGGCCCTATGCCTCGCCGACGGTCGCCGTGTCTCCGGCAACGACGCCTATCTGGAGCCGCTGCGGACCAACCCGGCTCTGACGGTGTGCGGTGACGCCGAGGTGGCGCGCATCGTGCTGGACGGCCGGCGGGCGGTCGGGGTGCAGCTTCGTGACGGACGCAGCATCGACGCCGGACGGGTGGTGCTGTGCGCAGGGGCGTTGCACAGCCCGGCCCTGTTGCTGCACTCCGGGGTTCGTCACCGCGCCATCGGGCAGAACCTGGGCGAGCACCCCTCTGCTCCGGTCACGGTGCTGCTGGCCCCCGCCGGTCGGCTGCAGGACAGGTCCCGTCCGCTGATCAGCTCCGTCCTGCGCTACAGCTCCGGCCTGCTCGATGCGCCGCAGGACAGTTTCGCGGACATGCAGATCATGGCCCTCGCCGCCGTCGGTGCCAGCGAGGACGAACGAGCGGTGGCGGTGGTGCAGGCCGCGGTGATGCGCTCCTTCAGCCGGGGCCGGGTGCGGGTTGACGACCAAGGTCGCCCGCTGGTGGACTTCGATCTGCTGGCGGACGAACGGGACCGGATCCGCCTTCGAGACGGCCTGCGACGGGTGGTGTCCCTGGCCCGACACCCGGCGATGCGGGCGATCACCGACGCCGTGCTGCTTGAGGATGTCGGGGCCGAAGACGGTGCCATCGAGGCCCTACTGGGCGGTGCGGGGGACAACGACACCGCGGCGCTGGATCGGTGGCTGGCGGCGCACACCGGGGATTACGTCCACGCCTGTGGAACCTGTCGGATGGGTCGCCTCGAAGATCCCGACGCGGTGGTGGACGTGGTGTCCGGCGCCGTGCACGGCTACGCCGGGCTGCACGTGATCGACGCCTCGGTGTTCCCGTGGGTCCCGCGGGTCAACACCCATCTGAGCACCGTGCTGGTGGCCGAACTGCTCAGCCGCGGGCTGCTGGCACGCCTCGACGATGCGTGAACGGGCCTCGGTTCAGTTGAACGCCGCTGACGCTTCCTCCAGGGCCAGCTGGGACTCGGTCCAGCGATCCATCAGCGACGCTGCCCGGTCCTTGGCCTGGTTGTGCCGCTCCACCAGGGCTTTCACCTTCTCGGTGTCGGCGTAGACCTCGGGGTCCGCCATCTGGCGCTGCAGCTCGGCCACCTCGGCCTCGGCCTTGACCAGCTGCCGTTCGATCTTGTCCGCCGCGGAACGCAACTCCTTGGTGGCCCGGTGACGCTGCTGGCGATGCTCGGCCTCGGAGCGTTTGACCTCCGGCCGCTTTTGATCAGCCGGCCCCGTCCTCGTCGTCCCGGTCGTGACCGCAGCGGCCCCGCGGACGGTGTCGAGGTCGGAACCGGCTGGTTTTCGGTCGCCCCGCTTCGAGCCGGGCAGCCTGCTGGCGCCGGTCCGCTCAGCGCCGCCCCCACCCCGGGAACGCGCGATGGAACTACCTCCCTTGGCCTGGGGGGCGCCCCGACCGAACGTGGAGGCCACCACCGGGGCGGTGGAGGGCGACAGCACCGCCTCGTCGACCCCGTCATGGCGCACCGCCCGACCGTTGCGGACCGCCACCAACACCTGGGCCACCTCCCGGATCAGGTAGCGGTCGTGGCTGACCAGGATCACGGTGCCCGGGTAGGCCCGCAAGGCGTCCTCCAGCACGTCGCAGCTCTGCAGGTCCAGGTGGTTGGTGGGCTCGTCCAACACCAGCAGGTTCACCGGGTTGACCATGATCTTGGCCAGGGCCAGCCGGGTGCGCTCTCCGCCGGAGAGGTCTCCAACCCGCCGGTCGGCCAGGTCCCCGGGGAAGCCGAAGCTGCCCAGCACGGTGCGCAGGTTGCGGCCCTTGGGGCGGTCACCCACGGCCCGTTGGAACTCCATGGCCACCGTCAGGCTGTCATCGAGGATCTGCGCCTGTTCCTGGGCGAAATGGGCCACGTCCACGTTGGCGCCCATGGTGCAGGTGCCCGACTGCGGTACCAGCTGGCCCAGAAGCAGCTTGATGAGGGTGGTCTTGCCGGCGCCGTTGGGGCCCACCAGCGCCAGCTTCTCGCCCCGTTCGATGATCAGGTTCACACCTTCGATGACCGGCTCACCGTCATAGCCCACGGTCACGTCGTGCAGTTCGGCCACCACCCGGGAGCTTCGCTGGGGTTCGGGGAAGCCGAACTTGGCGGCCAGCTCTTTGGTGGTGGGGACCTCGATGCGCTCGAGGCGGTCCAGCGTCTTCAACCGGCTCTGCACCTGGCGGGCCTTGGTGGCTTTGTACCGGAACCGGTCCACGAACCGCTCCACCTGGGCGATCTGGCGTTGCTGGGAGGCGGCGGTGGCCCGCAGCTGGGCCAGGCGATCCTCCCGCTGGACCACGAACTCGGCGAAGCCGCCCACGTATTCGGTGGCGGTCCCGTCGGCCAGTTCGACCACCCGTTCGGCCACCGCGTCGATGAAATCCCGATCGTGGGAGACGAACAACACCGCCCCGGGGTAAGCCGCCAAGGTGGCCTCCAGCCAGGCCACGGAGTCGGTGTCGAGGTGGTTGGTGGGTTCGTCGAGGACCAACACGTCGGGCTTGTCCAGCATCAGCCGGCCCAACGCGGCTCGCATCTGCCACCCGCCGGACAGCTCCCGCAACGGCCGGTGCGAGCTGGCGGTGCTGAACCCCAGACCGGACAGGATGCGCTGGGCCTCCGCCTCCAGGGCGTACCCGCCGAGCTGTTCGAAGCGGCTTTGCGCTTCCCCGTAGTCGCGCAACGCCCGATCGTGTTCGGCGCCGGTGGTGTCCGCCAGCTTCTGCTGCAGCTCTTCCAGCGCCAGTTCCAACTCGTGGACCGGGCCGGCGCCGGCCAGTACCGAGGCCAGCACCGTTTCGCGGGGATCGGCGGTGCCCACCGCTTCCTGGGGCAGGTAGCCGACCCGGACGTCCTTGCTGCGATGGATCTCACCATCGTCGGGTTCCTGCAACCCGAGCACGATCTCCAGCAGGGTGGTCTTGCCCTTGCCGTTGCCGCCGATGAGGGCGATGCGCCGCCCCGGTAGCAGCCGGAAGGTCACGTCACGGAACAGCCGCTTGGCCCCATGCGCCTTGGACAGCCCCGAAACCGTGATCACGAAAACCCCAGGCTACCCCGGGCCGCGGGACCACCCCGGCCCCGGCCCTGGGTTGGCCCGGTGCTGGCGAAATCCGCGTGGTCACGGTACGCGCCCGCTGGTGTCGGACGGTCCGGCGCCGGCTGGACCAGCCCCGTCGCGTCATGAAATGCACGGGCCGCGAATACAACGCGCAGATCCGCCGGGCCACGGCTCCCCTATCGGCCGTCGGGGACCCAGCTGGCGTTGCGGCGTTCCCGGAAGGCGGCGATGCCCTCGACACCCTCCTCGGAGGCGAACAGCGACGCCGAGAACGGCCCGGCCCACTCGAACGCCGCCCGTCGGCTCTCGAAACCCGCCACCTTGCGCACCAGCAGCTTGGAGGCGGCCAGGGCATTGGGCCCGCCCCGTAGCACCTTGCCCAACACCTCATCGACCTTGGCGTCGAGCTCGGCGGGCGCCACCGCGTGGTTGATCAGGCCCACCTCGGCGGCCCGGGCGGCGGTGACGCGTTCGCCGGAGAGGAACAGCTCCATGGCGTCGGCGGGGCGCAGCTTGGGCAGGCACACCACGGAGATCACCGCGGGGGCGACGCCGATGCGGACCTCGGTGAAACCCAGCTGCGCCTCAGCGTTCATGACGGAGATGTCGCAGCTGGCGGCCAGGCCCACCCCGCCGGCCAGGGCGTGCCCGTCGATGCGACCGATGATGGGCTTGGGGCTGTCCAGGATCAGATCGAAGATGTCCAGGAAGGACCGGTTGGCGGGGTCCGGCGGGCCCGGCGGTGCCTTCAGGTCGGCCCCGGCGCAGAACGTGTTGCCGACGTTGGTGATCACGATGGCCCGTACCGCGGGGTCGGCCAACGCCGCGTCGAGGTGGCCGCCGAAACTGTTGACCAGCTCCACCGACAGCGCGTTGCGGTTGTCGGGCCGATTGAGGGTGATGGTGGCCACCCCGGCGCGGATCTCGAGCAGGGTCGCGGTGCCGGGCTGATCGGTGGGCATGGCGGCCGAGGGTAGCTCTCCAACAGCCAGCTCACCCCGGCATGCACCGCGGCTCCCAAGGCGAGTGATTACGCTCCGATTTGAACGCGCTGCGTGGTCAGCGGTGGGCGCCGCCTACTGGTCCCCGGCCGAGAAGGAGCACAGCCAGGATGAAGGTCGTCAAGGACTTCCGGGAGTTCATCTCCGGGGGCAACATCATCGAGTTGGCCGTTGCCGTGATCATGGGCGGGCTCATCACTGTCTTGATCAAGGCGTTGGTGGACCACATCATCATGCCCATCATCGGGATCGTGTTCGGGAAGCCGAACTTCGACGAGGTGATGATCCTCACCATCAACGACAGCAACATCCGCATCGGCTCCTTCCTCACGGTGTTGGTGGCGGTGGTGCTCACCGGCGCCGCGGTGTTCTTCATGGTGGTGAAGCCCTACAACCACTTCCGCAAGCAGCCCCCGCCCGTTGAGGCCCCGCCCAGCACCGAGCAGCTGCTAACGGAGATCCGCGACCTGTTGGCTCGCCGCTGAGTCGTTCCGGGTGTCGGCCCGGACGATGGTCACCTTCGACGACCTGGAGCTTGCAGCGCTGGCACATCCCTACACCCAGGCGCTGCTGTCGACGGACCCGCTGCCCGACCCCAACCGCCAGAGGGTTCGTCACCGCATTGTGCTGCACGGCGATGTGCCCTCACCGGCGAATCCCTCCAGCGGTTGCCGGTTCCGGACCCGTTGCTGGAAGGCCCAGGACATCTGCGCCACCGAGGAACCGGCCCTCATCGAGCGTAACGTCGGCCACCCCGTGGCCTGCCACTTCCCCGAAGTCGCTACGCCGATCTGAGCGCTAGCGAGCCGCCGACACTCAGCGACCGACAGGGAGCTGAGCAACAGGGATTGATCGGAACCCGGCCCGCGCTGGCGCCGCATTGAGACCTGGGGAACCCCTGCTTGCGCTCCCTGTAAGGGCGCCAGGTCGGCGCGCGAGCGCTAGCGAGCCGCCGACACTCAGCGACCGACAGGGAGCTGAGCAACAGGGATTGATCGGAACCCGGCCCGCGCTGGCGCCGCATTGAGACCTGGGGAACCCCTGCTTGCGCTCCCTGTAAGGGCGCCAGGTCGGCGCGCGAGCGCCAGCGAGCCGCCGACACTCAGCGACCGACAGGGAGCTGAGCAACAGGGATTGATCGGAACCCGGCCCGCGCTGGCGCCGCATTGAGACCTGGGGAACCCCTGCTTGCGCTCCCTGTAAGGGCGCCAGGTCGGCGCGCGAGCGCCAGCGAGCCGCCGACACTCAGCGACCGACAGGGAGCTGAGCAGCAAACACAGCAGCAAACATTGATGAACTCAGAAGTCCCTACTGGGACGGTTTACCCATAGTGTCGGCGCGTCGATAGCTCTGCGACGGCCAACATGGATGTGGGACCGGAGCTATGACATCACGGTTACGGACGACCGCGGCTGCCTACGCAGCCCCGACAACTTCTTTGCTGGTGGGCGTGTTGCTCAGCCTGGGCGTGGTCACTGCGACCTCGACCGCGGCTGAGGAGCGGCGCACTCAGCAACTCAACGAGGACCTTCGGGTCGCGGCCCAGCAGCTGCTGACGCGTCTCGAACAGAGTCCGGTTCGCCTGACCGACCTTGGGTCGGGCGATACCGGGGAGACGGGCACAGACCTCGAGGCCCTCCTGGCGGATCTGCCGGGCGGACCTGAGGTGGGCCACGCCATCGAGCAGCGGGGTGCGACCCTGGCCCACACCTCCGGGCGGTTGCAGCTGCGGCCCGCGGGGCGGGTTGCGCTGGCTGGCACCGACCAACTGGAGTTGGTGGCGCTGGTACCCGCGGCCCACGGTGCCACCGCGCTACCGGTGGCGGCGGGCTCGGTGGGGCTGACCACCACTGTGCTGCTCAGCGCCGGATTGGGCGTGTGGTCCCTGCAGGGCCGCCGCCGCCGAGCGGTGGAGCAGGACCTGGCCCACAGCTACCGGGCCTCGCGCTATGACGCGCTCACCGGTCTGGCCAACCGCCCCCACCTGATGGAGTGGCTGGGCACGAAAGTGGCGGAGTGCCAGCAACTCGGTCGCAGCCTGGGCCTGGTGTTCATCGACATTGACCGTTTCAAGACCGTCAACGACACTATGGGTCACGCAGTCGGCGATGACCTGCTCAAAGAGGTGGCCCGACGGCTCGGGGGCTCGGTGCGTGGCGGTGACCTGGTCGCCCGTCTGGCCGGGGACGAGTTCGTGGTGGTCTTCCCCGGCGTGGCCGACAGCGAGAAACTGGCGGAGCTGGCCGAACGCATGCAGCAAGCGTTCGACGCCCCCGTCGAATTGCGTACCGGCCCCTTCTACGCCAGCTTGAGCATGGGCCTGGCCATCGGCGACGGGCAAACCCTCTCGGTCGACGCTCTGCTTGAACAGGCCGACGCCGCCATGTACGTGGCCAAGAGCACCCCAGGCAAGCGGTGGGCGTTCTTCGATGAACGCCTGCGGGCAGAAGCGGACACCCGCCAGGTGATCGGCGACGCGCTTCGTGCCGGCCTCGAAACCGGCGAGCTGATCCTGCACTACCAGCCGGTGGTGGCCATGTCCTCAGGTCAGGTGGTGGCCGTCGAAGCCTTCGTTCGATGGGATCGGCCCGGTCACGGTGTGCAGCTCCCCGGTTCCTTCCTGGGCGTGGCCGAGGAGAGTGGGCTCATCGGTGCCATCGGTCGCATGGTGGTGCTCACGGCCTGTCACCAAGCGGCGCTGTGGAACGCCCGAACCGCGGCCGGGGCTCCTTTGCCGGTGGCGGTCAACGTGTCTGAGCGGCAGTTGCTCACCCCGGACTTCGCAACGGTCGTGGCCGCAGCCCTTGAGCAGACCGGGGTTGCCCCGCACCTGTTGCACGTTGAGGTTTCCGAGGCGGTGGCGGCAGACGCCCGGGTGCGTTCCTCAGGGGTGCTCGATGATCTGCTCAAGCTTGGGGTGGGCTTGGTCATCGATGATTTCGGTCTTCGCCACGGATCACTCGGGGTGCTCAAAGAACTGCCTCTGGCGGCGGTCAAGATCCACGGTTCCGCCGTGACCGACGTGGCCGATGACCAGAGCGACCAGGCCATGGTGGAGGCGGTGGTCAACCTGGCCGGCGTGTTGGGGGCGCTGGTGGTGGCAGAGAGCGTGGAGACCACCGAGCAGCTGGCCATGTTGCGCCGCCTGGGGGTCGGCAACGTGCAGGGCCACCTGTTCATGGAGCCCTCCCCGGCGGAGGCCCTGTCCGATCTGGCTTGGACCCGCCATCTCGAGCTGCGTCACAGCACCGGGATGGTGCTCAGCGCCGGCGTCACCCGCCCGGAGGTCTAGCGAGTTGGCCTCAGGCAGCCCTGCACCTAAAGTGGAGACGGCCCCTCGGGGGGTGGCGGGTTGAGCACCGCCGGGTTCATGGTCTCGTGCAGGGTGACCGCGATGGCGGCGTCGGGAACGGTGACGGTGACCAGGTCGAACAGCCAGTCCTGATCCTCGTTGGACAGCCGCACGCAACCGTGACTGTCGGGGTATTCCGGCACGTTGGGCGAACCGTGGATGGCGTAGCCCTCGTAGAAGTACAAGGGCCGGTAGAGCGTGCCCAACGGGACCCGCTCGGTCCCGTCGTAGGTGTAATACACCTCGTAGTTGCCGACGGGGGTGTCGGCGTAAGACCAGCCGCCCCAGCTGTTGGCGTACAGGTACCCGCCCCCCGTCGACGTGTTCAGGGTGATCACGTCGGTCGGACTGAACAGCACCAACACCACCTGGCGCTCGAGATCCACCTCGACCCGGGGATAGATGGCCGTTTCGGTTGGTCGCCACGCCTGGGGGGCCGCCAGCCGGGCCCAGGTGGCGGGGTCCATCCAGCCGGTGCGCTCGAGCAGCTCAGCCTTCTGAAAGGCCAGCACCGCCGACCAGGTGCTGTCGCTGAAGTGATCGTCGATGTCGCCGGGTCGGTAACCCAGATCCGTCAGCCGCTGCTCGAGCACCACCACCGAGGGGTCGTTGCTGGCGAACTCGACCGGTGGCGCGGTTGCCGGGTCCGGCAACGCCTGGCGCGGTGCCAGCCACGGATGGCGAGGCGGCGGTGGCGGTGCCGCTGCGGCGAGGAGGTCCGCTGGGGACTGGACCGGAACCGCTTCGGGTTTCGCCGCCGGCGCGGTGGCGGTCGGCGGCAGGGCCGGATCGGGCCGCAACACAGCACGGGCGGACACCAGGTGCGAACGGGCCCGAACTCCGGCCACCGCGACGTCCTGCAGCGCGACCGCATCGGCGATGTGACCGGGGGAGAGCCCACCGGTCACCGTCACCGCGGCGATGGACAACGCCACCACTGCGCCGGACCCGGTGGCCTGAACCCACCGACCCGTCTTCCCTCTCCCCACGCGACACCCTCCACTTCCGACGCCGGGCGCGTTCGGCACCCTTTCGCCGGCTTCTCAGACATCGGGCGCGCGACGGCAGGCCCCAACACCGCGGAGCGCAACCTAGTCGTGGAACTGCCCCCGATACCACCACCCAGCCCGCTCTACCGTTCACCCACAGTGAAGAGCTGCGCCTGGCCTTCGCCGAGCTCGCTGACAGTGACCGTCACGGATTTCGTGCGGCCGGCAGCGCCGCAGCACCCGTCGGGGGCGAAGCTTCGATGGGATCAAGCGGATGCCAGGTCACCGGGATCTGGCGCATCACCAGGGCGCTGTCGATGAGGGCGCCTCGGGCGGGGAACCGTGACGGGTCCTCGAACAACGACGATGTCACGGCAATAACCCGCGCCGGGGTGACCTGCCAGGCGTGGGTGCGAAGTTCGAGCCCGTCGAAGCGGTGACCGCCACCGGTGGTGGAATAGCCCACGGCACCGGCCTCGAAAAACCTCGATGCCGCTTCGACATCGGGGAACACCGCGCTTTCCAGCGTGGCGGTGATCTCCACGGTCACGTCCACCGAGGTCGAACCGTCCACGCTGTGCAATGCCACCCGGATGCGCTCGTCGTCCTCCTCCACCTTGAAGCGGGCCCGGTGGTGCTCGCCGGGGAACAGGCGACCACCCACCGCAGTGTTCAGCCATGAGCTGCTGTCCCGCCGGGGAATGAAGACACCCTTGGCCGTACCGCTCGGTGTGTCCCATTCCACGGCGAAGCGATGGGCCGCGTTCTCGCTGCGCAGCCCCAACGATCCCGGCACGCCTTTGGGCCGCAATCCGCCCAGCCGGATCAGACAGATGCCCGCCACCGCCCAGCCATCAACCAGCTGCGGCCGGAACGGGGCCGGTACCAGCGCGGCCGCAGCCGTGGGGTCGACCCGGTAGTTCACCAGCAGCCGCCGCTCGACCACGCCCTGCAACACCGGCAATTTCATGAGTCAATTGTTCCACTCATTGCCACCGCATCAACGAACAAGTCCAGGGAGCGCATGGTTTCGGCGTGGTCCAGATCTCCCCACGAGAATGACAGCATCAGCAGGTTGGCGCCGCTCTCGGCTCTGAAACGGGCCACGTGATCGGCCACTTTGGCGGGGCTGCCCACCACCGCGGCGCCCACTTCCACCGCCCGGTCGAAGTCACCGCCGGCGGATGGATCCAGTGGCATCTGATGGGGTTGGATGCCGGCCCGCTTCCACAACAGCGTGATGTTGTGGGTGTACGCCGCCCACGAGGCACGCGCCCGGTCCTCAGCCGCGGCATCGGTGGCGGCCACGAAGACCCGGGTGGCGCCGCCGATGGTCGGTTCCACCAGACCGGCGTTGACCCCGCTGCGTGCGGCGTCGTGTTCCTCGAACAGTTCCCGATAACGGGCCACGCCACGGGCCACCACCGGGACCGGCCCACCCAGGATCGTGGAAAAGCCCCGTTTGGCCGCGGTCTCCACGTTGCCGGGGTACCACAGTGGCGGATGGGGCTGCTGCAACGGGTGCAACTCCACCGGCACGTCCTCGAAGTTCCACCAGGTTCCGCTGAAGTTGAGCCGGTCGTTGGCGAAAGCCGCCAGCAACACCTCCAGGGTCTCCGTCGATCGGTCCCGGCCCAGTGCCGGATCCAACCCCCACATCTCGTGTTCCGGCGGTGCCACCCCCCGGCCCACCCCGATCTCCATCCGCCCACCCGACAGATGGTCGAGCATGGAGATTTCCTCTATCAATCGCAACGGATGGTGGAACGGCAGCAGATACACCAACGGCACCAGTCGGAGACGGGAGGTGCGCTGCGCCGCGGCCGCCAGCAAGACGCTTTGACAAGGCGCCACGTCCAGTGGAGTCATGTGGTGCTCGGACTTGAAATAGGCCCAGAACCCGGCCTGATCCAGCCGGCTGATGTAATCGAGACGCTCACCGTAAAGCTGCTGCAACGAAGAGCCCCGATGCTCCACATGGTCGAACACGCCGATCCGATGAGGGTCCAGCGGGGCGGGCTGGGGGATCGGCGTCGCGGTCGGGGCGGAGTCGTCGTCACTGGGCACGGCGCGCAGCCTAGGAAGCACGGCCCGGGCGCGCTCAGCCGGCCTGGAGGGGTTGGACCTCGATGTTGATCGGCGGGTCGGGCAGCTCGCCGGCCACGATCGCCGGCAGGAACTCCCGCAGCCGGGTGGGCAGGGTGGGCACATCGGAGGCCAACAGCTCCTCCAGCGTCCACCACTTGTATCCCATGAACGCCATGGCCTCGAACAGCTCCAGGCCTTGGGGAGCGTGGGCGGTGTCACTGCGGCACCAGGCCACGTGCACCACCTCGTCCTGATCGAAGTGGTAGCCGGCGAAATGGAAGTTCACGTGCTGGGTCCAGATGACCGGGCCGATCTCGGCGTCACCGATGCCTGCTTCCTCCCACAGCTCCCGCTTGACGGCGTGGGCCGAGCTCTCCTCACCGTCGATCCCGCCACCGGGGATCTCCCACCACGCCGGCTTGGACGCATCACCGGGGTCGATGGCGTTGATCAGGAAGATCCGCCGATCCTGGTCCAGCGCCACCACCCGCGCCGCCTGCCGTCGCCACACCCAGCTCACCGGCGCAGGCTAACCGCCCACCCTCCCCGCCCACCCTGCCCGCCCGCTCACCGGTCCCGCCCGCTCACCGGTCCCGCCCGTGGACGTGAGGCGGCATCGGGACGGGCCGGCGCGCCGATAGCATCGTCCGGGGTGTCCGCTTGGTGACGCCGTCCTAACCCCCTCGTGCGTCCGTCGCCCCCCGACGCCGGCCTGACGCCACCCACGGAAGCAGCGTGCCGGTGCTCGACACCTCCCAAGACAGCCCGCAACCCGGCAGCGAGTCGGGCGCGTCGGTGGCCAACGTGCGGCGCTCTCGTCGGGCCCAGAACCAGCGTCGGGCGCTGCTGGAGTGGATCGTGGCCATCGTGGTAGCGGTGGTGGTGGCGGTGGTCATCAAGAACTGGGTGGCCCAGACCTTCGTCATCCCCTCCAAGTCCATGGAGGACACACTGCTGGTCGGGGACCGAGTGCTGGTCTCCAAGCTGGCCTATCGCTACGGAGACATCGCTCGGGGCGACGTGATCGTGTTCCACAACCCCGATTGCGCTGACCAGCAGTCCTTTTGTGAATACGCCCAGCTCATCAAGCGGGTGGTCGGCGTGCCGGGGGATCGGGTCACCGCGGTGGAAGGTCAGCTGGTGGTCAACGGCGACGTCGTCGCGGAGAAGCACCTCAAACCGGGCTCCTCCACCACCATGCCCGGCAGCTGCGATCGCTATGGCGACGGTGAGCTGATCACGGTGGCTCCCGGCACCCTGCTGGTCATGGGCGACAATCGCAACAGCAGCAAGGATGGCCGCTGCTTCGGCCCGGTGGCCTTCGACGCCGTCATCGGCCGGGCCGAGCTGCGGGTGTGGCCGCTGAGCCGCATCGGTGGGCTCTAGCCGCGCCGAATCCCACACCGGGTCCCCTGCTCGCACCATCGGTCCCGCAGGTCGGATGGCCCAGGCAGGGGCCACCGTGCGGGGTCCTACCCTCCCACGGTGAGACACGCCACGGCCCCCGATCCGCCCGCTGGTGTTCCGGCGCTGCAGCAGGCCGCGATGTGGCTGGTGGCGGCGCTGGCCGGGGTGGCGGCGGTGACGCTGCTGACGTTCGGGGTGTGGGCCGGCTTCAGCGACGCAAACCGGGGCGTGTCCCCTCCGCACAGCCAACCCGACCTGGCGCAGAGCGGCGCGGTGGGTGCCATCGGGACCGGCCAAGCAGCGACCTCGGCCACGGGCATAGCGCAGTCGCCGTTGCTCCAGCCCAAGACCGGTGATTGCCTGCTGCGCAACGGTGGCCCGCAGGACGGCGAGATCGTGGTCGTGTCCTGTGCGGAGGCCCATCACATGGAGGTCGTCGGTCTGGTGGACCCCACCGCGGTGATCGGCGGCGAGCCAACCCAGGCTGAGTGGCGGGGGTTGCTCGAGGCCCAGTGCGAGAACCTGTTGGCGGTTCATCTGGGCAGGTTGTGGGATCCCCAGGGGCGTTTCCAGTCGCGCATTGCGGCGCCTGGTCCCAGTGAGTGGCTGCAGGGCGACCGCATCGGCGAGTGCCTGGTGATCCTCCGCTCCGGTGAGGACGCAGAGCTGCCCCGTGATGTGGTTGATGACGCGGTGATGGCGCTGTTCCGGGGGGCACTGCGAGATCTTGACCTCGCCCGGCAGTACCCCCCGGGCCGATGTCTGGCGCAGGGTCCGTTGGTTGGGGCGCCGCCGACGCCGGTTGCCTGTGAGGGGCCCCACCACTTCCAGGTGCTGCAGACGCTCGACCTCTCGACCCGCTTTCCCCACGCCCCCGATGAGTCCCAGTGGGCCCTCCTCGACCAGGAGTGCGCCGGTCAGATACAAGCCCAGGTGTCTAGATCGACCATCAGTCCTCCGGCGAACCCGCTGGTGGGCAGCACGGTCCGGATTTCGGTGCGTTCCTGGCTCGCCGGTAGTCGTCAAAGCGGCTGCCTGGTGGGGGAGGTTGACGCCACCAGCGGTCAATTGGTGGAGCGGACCTCGGGCCTCATGAGCTAGCTAGGCCCGAGCGGTCGGCTCGCGGCTGCTGCGCCCAAGGTCGGGTTTGCCAAGCTGCGTCTCCTGCTCCAAGATGCTGATCTATGTCATATCGGTATCTTTGGATCCTCCTGGCTACCTTTCTGCTGGCTGGTTGGCGGGTTGGCTGGGTTGGCTGGGTTGGCCGTGGTGGCCGCGCCACCCGCCAGCGCCGGGGTGAGCGTGGGAAGTGACGGATCGGTGGTTACCGTCACCGGGTACCGCGCCGGGGGCGAGAACCATCCCGACTGGTCCGGAACCAATCCCTCGGGAGCGGAAATGCACTGTCGGGAGCTCATCTCGGAGACCAACGGTCTGGTCGATGCCGACGGGGCCGACGTCGGGCTCATCTGGCCCCAGATCGATCCCAACCGGGAGGCCCGCTGGCGGTACTGGCTCGACTGCCGATACACCTCCGGCCCGCTGACGGGCACCGCGGTTCCCCTCGGAAGCGGCGGGCTGGGCTTCGTGTATGCCGACGAGATCGTCGATGTGGACGCCCTCGTGCGCACCCTCGCCGAGGACTACGTGGGTCGAACTGTGGCCCCCGCCATCGGGATCGGGACCTCACCGCCAGCGGGCCTGGTGGGGGTGCAGCAGTGGTTCTGGATCCAGGGATACGACGGCGCCGAGGTGGTGGCGGTGCATGACGTGATCGGTCGTCGGGTCGAGGTCCGCCTCAACCTGGCTGAGGTCCGCTGGCGTTTCGGCGACCAACAGATGGTGGTGACCGGACCTGCCGGCCTGGGTCTGGCCGATGAGCCAAGCACTGTGACCCATCGGTTCCGGGATCGCTCCACCAGCGCCGCGGACCCCCATGGCCCGCTGCCGGTCACCGCGGAGGTGGTCTTCTCGGTGCGCTACACCCTGGACGGGGCCGGTCCGTTCACCGTGGATCCGCCCCTCACCATGCAACAGACCAGCGCCCTGATCGTGCGCGAGGCCCAGGCAGTGGTGCATCGCTGATCCGCCACCGCGATCATCGGCGGGCGGCTCCTTCTGCAGGGGTTCGCACTCGCCGCACGAGGGGTCCGATCACGGTGGTGGCGGAGCCGACCAGGCCCAGCACGGCCGTTGGCAATGCCAGCCAAACGCCGAGCAGGGCCTGGACCGGCGCCCGGAGCACCACCACCGTTCCGATGCCGGCGATGACGAACACCGCTCCTGTCGCCGCCCGGCTGAGCTTTCGGCAACCGAGCACCGCCAGCAGCAGTGCCAACGACGCCAAGGCTGGCTGACAGACCCAGATCAAACGGGCGGTGAAGGCGACCCGGCCGTGCAGCACACCGAGGGTGTCAAGATCGCTCAACAGCTGGTAGGACGATCGGCGGGACTGCCCGATCCCCACCCAGGGTAAGAACGTGGAACCCACCGCGACCATCACCAGGGCCCCGAGCGCCGCGGTCGGCAGCGCACGGCGGGTCACCCTGACACTTCTAGCAGGACCGCGGATCGGGCCCACTGGCCGCACTGTTTTGCGTCTTGTCCGCTGGTCGCCCCACCAAACGTGCCGAACGTTTCCAGAAGAACTCGCTGAAACGGGTTGTGATTTGCGGTGATGTGACGGTAAGCAGGACACCGTGCGGGAGGCTGCGGTGGACACGGGTCACGACGTTGCCCCTCGGATCGTGGGTCGGGGTTATCGCCTCGCGGCCTTGCGGGAGCATCTCCAACCCGATCATCAGGGGATCTATCACGCCATGGCGGGTCGGCGGGCGGGCTGGTCAGCAGCGCAGATCATCAACCGGGTGCCGTTCGTTGCCCGCCGCTATGAGGCCTGGTGGCGTCAGGGACTGCTGCGCGCCGTGGCCGGCCGTCCCCTGCTGCTGGCGGAGGAGTTGGCGTGGCTGCGCCGCACCGCTGACGTCGGCCCCGGTCAATTGGTGATCGATGTCGGCTGCTCGGAGGGCCTGTACGGCCGGTCCCTGGCGGCGCTGGGCGCGGAGGTCTGGCTGGTGGATCACAGCCCGGCGTTCTTGCGTCAGGCACTGCGGCGCTGTCGGGCCGAGGGACTTCGCGAGCAGGTCGATGTGATGGCGGCCCCAGCCCAGGCGCTGCCCTTCGCCGACGCCTGCGCCGATGCGGTGGTCATGGGGGGCTCCCTCAATGAGATCGGGGACGCCCCCGCAGCGGTGGCGGAGATGGTTCGGGTGCTGCGCCCGGGCGGTCGGCTCTGCCTGATGAGCTTGTTGCCGGCCACCTCTCGCCGGGGTCGGCTGATGCAGAGCGTGGTACGCCCCGGCGGGGTGGCGTTTTACGGCCGGGCCGAAACCATCACCATGCTGGGCGGTTCCATGCGGCTGCTCGGCGGGGAGCGCGACGGCCTGGTGTTCCGTCTGGCTGCGGAGAAGCGGTTGCGATAGCTCCAGCAGGCTCAGGGCGAGCTCAGCCCCGGAACGCGCCCAGGAACTCGATCAACGCCGCGTTGACCTCGGCCGGTCGTTCCTGCTGGGTCCAGTGCCCGCACCCGGGCAGGATCAGCGAACGGTGCAGCTTGGGCAGGGTCTGATCGAAGCGCCCGATGGCCCGTCCACCCCACAACGTCGGCCCGTCCTTGCTGCCCCCGATGAACAACGACGGGACCGCAATGGGTTGGTTGGCGAACGCTGCCAGGTCTTCGAAGTCCCGATCGACGTTGCGGTAGCGGTTCAGGCCGCCGCTGAAACCGCTGCGCTCGAACTCGGCCACGTAGTACGCCAGATCCTCCGCCGTCAGGAAGTCCCCCACCCCGCCACCGCCGTTGCCGGTGTCGGCGTCGGGTTGGTGGAAGCGGTCCCGCATACGGGCTCCGGGGGGGATGGTGGCCATGGTGCCGTTGCCGGGGACCATGGGTGGGGCGGCACCGGAGGCGGACAGGTAGAAACCCGCCAACCAGCCGGCCACGTCGGCCTCAATCTCCGCTTCGGCCCGGCCCGGCTCCTGGAAGTAGGAGATGTAGAACTCCTCGTCACCGCCCATGAGCCGGAATGCCTCGGACGGCCGGGTCTGGCCCCGGGGGGCATAGGGGACGGACAGGCCGGCCACCGCCCGGAACACATCGGGGCGCAACAGAGCCGAGTTCCACGCGATCGGCGCACCCCAGTCATGACCCACGATGGTCGCCTCGTTGTGACCCAGCGCGGCCACGAGTTCCACGTTGTCCGCCACCAGGGCCATCATCCGGTAGGCGTCGATGGCGGCGGGCTTTGACGAACGCCCGTAGCCCCGCACGTCCAAGGCCACCGCGTGGTACCCGGCGCCCGCCAAGGCCGGAAGCTGATGACGCCACGAGTACCAGGACTCCGGAAATCCGTGGACCAGCAGAACCAAAGGGCCCTCACCGGCCTCCACGACATGCACCCGGACCTCGGCCAATTGCAGGCTCCGTGACGACAGCGGATGGGTTACGGACTCGGTCACTGGGACTCCTCAGGGATCCCCTCGGCGGCGATGGGGGTTCGGGCCGAGGTGGCAGGACGATTGACGCGCGAGGGTAGGCGCGATGCTGGCCGATCAGGAACGATGGAACAGCCGGTACCGTTCAGCGCTGCCGGGCCCTCCTCGGGCGTTCCTGCTGGAGGTCGAGCCGTTGTTGCCTCAGGCCGGCCGAGCCCTTGATCTGGCCTGTGGAACGGGGTCCGAGGCGTTGTGGCTGGCCGGTCAGGGCTGGCTGGTCGACGCGGTGGATGTTGCGGAGGTCGGCTTGGGAGTGGCCCGTGCGGCGCTCGGTGCAGCCGGCCTCCAGCAGCAGGTTCGGCTGGTGCAGGCCGATCTCGACCATGGTGTGCCGGCCCTGTGCGACGGTCCCTACCAGCTGATCTGCGCGCTGCACTTCAGGGCCGCGGTCCTCGAACAGGCGATCCTCGGTCTGTTGGCCCCCGACGGGGTGGTGGTCGCCACCCGTCTATCCGTGGTCGGCAGGGACGTCGGGAACGATGAGCGCCCAGATCCTGCCTTCCTGGCCGGGCCCGGCGAGCTGGTCGAGCTGGCGTCACGGTGTGGTCTCGACGTCCTCGAAGACCGCGAGGGCGATGGTCAGGCCGTGCTGGTGGCCCGGCGTCGAGGTCCCCGAGCACCCTGAGTTGGCTTCCAAGAGCCACGAGTGGACCATGGCGAGCGCGTAACGTGACCAAGGTGCGTGCCTGCGTGGTCAATCGAAAGATGCAGCGACAGAAAGGTGCCCGGGCAGTGTCGGTCCGGACGCTTGCGGTGACCGCAGGACTCTTGCTGCTGGTCAGTGTCGGCGCCTGGGGTTGTGCGGAGGCCGGCGAGTCCGTCAGCGGCGGAGCGGACCGCGTGACTGCCCGCGCTACCCCGACGTCGCCGCTCGCCGCCCCCTCGAGCGCACGAGCGTCCGCAACCGCACTATCCTCCGCCAGCTCGGCCCCCACTGTGGCCGCGCCGGTCACCTCTGGCGGTGGGAGCGGCCCGTCCGGCGGCGCGGTCGCGGCGTCCGCGGCGCCACCCAACACCGGGGTCATCGTGGCTCCGACGGTGGCTGTCACGACGGGCCCCACCGGCGTCACCGCCGCGGCCGTGCCCGTGCCGGTTGCGTTCGGAGAGGTGTCGCTCAGCTCGGTCGCCTGTGGGGGCCACGACGATGGCGACTGGGTGGTGTTCGGCCTGGACGGGACCGCCCTCAACGCCACGGCCGGATACGGCGCCAGCCCGGTGGCGGTGGCGGGAGAGCGCACGGTGGTGGTGACGTTGGCGCCGACGTTTGACCGGGTGACCTCGCCCCCCACCTACCGCGGGTGTCGTCACGTGACGGACATTCAGCGGGCGTCCACCGACTCCGGCAGCGCGAGTTGGGTCATCGGCGTGCGCGGCGAACCCCGGATCACCGTCGTGGGACCGGGCCCCGCCGGGGACGGGTTCGCCTACGTGGTCAAACTGCAGGCCTGACCGGGCCATGCCGGCCATGCCGGCCATGCCCGGCACGGTCGAGCCGGTCGAACGGTCCCGATCGCCCGCTCAGGCCAGGGGTCGACCAAAGGGCAGCGTGTCCTGCCAGGTCCGCAGGAAGGCCTCGGCCCGCTCGCAGGCGCTGACGAACAGCCCCTCGGGATGACCACCGCACTCCTTCAGCACCAATGCCAGCTTGGCCGGGGCGTCAGTCACGCTGTCGCCCACACCCACCAACAGCGGGGCGGCGATGGACACGAAGTCCGGTACGTAGGTGACCCCGGCCCTGGTCATGACCGCCAGTGCCTTGGCGGTGATGGGCACCGGCCCGATCGGGACCACGGTGCGGGCCTGCAGCCGGCCGGCGCCCTCATGGGTCATGGCCCCAGCCTTGGACCCGCAGAACAACACGTCGGCCCGGGCGGTCCAGATGGCCCACGGCGGCTGCTGGCTGGTGCCGACGTTCTTGACCATGTCCTCGTCGTTGGCGGCCCAGCTCTCCGCCAGGACATCAAGGGAGAACCCGTCGGGCTGAAAGGCGGTGCCGGCCCCGGTGGCCACCGCCACCACGGTGGCACCGGCCCGCACCGCCTGGCGGGCCAGGGACAAACCCACCGGTCCGAACCCTTCGATAGCCACTCCCCTGCCGGCCAGCGGGCCCGACACATGCTCTGCGCAGACCAAAGCCCCACTGGCCACCAGGTGATCGCGCGCCGCGATGCCGTCGCGTTCTGGCAGCAGCGTCGCTGAGCGCGGATCGGTGGCGGAAAGACCAGCCAATTCCTCCTGGCGCACACCACGGCCGGCGTCGAACAGCACCGGTGGCTCGAGAGCACCGACCTCGGCGGCGAACGCCGTCACCGCCGCGGCCCGTTCGCCGGCGGCAGCGTTCACCCCGGCGGAAGCCCCACCAGCAGGGATGGCAAACACCGCAAAGCTGTACGTCACCGACCGGGCCAACATCTCCGCCCCGCCCACCAGGATCTTGGGGGCCGAGCGCACCACACCGACGGAGCCCGGGGCGTTCTCCAGATCGAGCAGGACGAAGCCATCGACGGTGCTGAGCTTGCGGGTCTTCACCGCCCCATCATGTTGGTCCACGGGTGCGGCCAACAAGATCAGCGCGCCGCCAGCGAAATCAGCGCGCCGCCAGCCGAGCCATCTGGCTGAACAGTTCGCTGCGGGTCGGCATCTCGACGGTCGGGTCGAACTCCCGGAAGGCGGAGACCACGTTGATGGCCAGGCGCTCACTGTCCCCCCAGTCCGCGAAGGGGCCCAGATCAATGTCCCAGGCGGCATCGGCGGCGCTCATCCCGGACTCGAAGCGGACCTTGGCTTCGGCGTGCACGAAGGTCAGGTAGTCCTTCACTCCTTGCACTCCCCGGCGGTCGGTGAGGGGACCGTGGCCCGGTACGTACACATCACAGTCCAACGACAGCATCAGGTCACACGCCTGTACCCAGCCCGAATACGGCCCGGCCCACACGATGGGGGTCCCGAAGATGAACAGCAGATCCCCGGTGTAGGCCACCTTCTGGTCGGGCAGGTGGCAGATGGTGTCCCCTGCGGTGTGGGCCGGCCCAACCACGATCAGTTCGGCCCGCTGGCCGCCGGCATCCACCACGTGACCGCTGCTGATGGTGCGATGGGGCATGGTGATCTCGATGTCACGCCAGTCGAAGCGTCCGAAGGCGTGTCGCAGGTAGGCGCCCACGATGGGGTCCCCCACCTCCAACATGGCGGCCATGGAGGCCGGGGTGGGTCCGTTGGCCATCTCGTGCACGGTCCCCTCGCTGGCCAGGATCTCGGCCCCCGCAACCAGCTGGTTGCCGAAGTAGTGGTCCAAGTTGCCGTGGGTGATGGCCAGGGTCTTGATCGGCGCGGCCCCTGTGAGTGGGGCCATGGCGTCCAGCATGGTCCGAGTCGAGGGAAGGTCGGTCAGGGTGTCCACCAGCAGTGATTCGCCCCGGCCGGCCACCAGACCGGCGTTGGACAGACACCACCCGCCGTCGGGCTGCAGGTAGGCGAAGGCACCGTCGGCCACTTCGACCAGGCCCTTGTCGTAGGTGCGCTGATGCAGGGTGGGAGTCGCCATGCACGCAACGTAGCCCCGGGCCGGACGGGGTTGCGGCCGGTTCGTCGGGCCGTGGCCTCGGTCAAGGTGCTGGGCAGTAGCGTCGGCCGATCGGCGCGCGTCCACGGCGCGGCCACGCTCGATGGGTGGGCCCTTCATGACCACACAGTCCCAACATGACCGCCACGGCGCGCCCGCGGCTGGGACCATGACCGCTGGCGCTGCCGGGCCGCTGGGCAGCCGACCGCCGTTTTCGGGCTGGGTCGTCATCGGCGGGCTGTTCGTGGTGCTGATGTTGTCCTCAGGGATCGGGTTCTACGGGCAGGGCGTGTACCTGAAAGCCCTGGTCGACGAGCGGAACTGGTCCACCGGGCTGACCAGCACGGCCACCGCCACGTTCTTCGTAGTGTCGGGTTTGGCGGGGTTCGCGGTGTCCGGGCTACTGCAACGCATCGATGTGCGCCGGATCATGGTCGTGGGCCTGGTCATCGCCGCCCTGGGGCTGGTGGCGTTGGGTCGGTCGACCGAGGTGTGGCAGGCCTTCGCCGCTGACGTGCTGTTCGGCGTGGGTTTCGCCTTGTGCGGGCTGGTTCCGGCCACCACCACCGTGGCCCGTTGGTTCGTCCGGCGCCGTTCCGTGGCGTTGTCGGTGGCCTCCACCGGGCTGTCGGCGGGGGGCATCGTCGTCACTCCCTTCGTGGCGAACCTGGTCAGCGACCGGGGCATCGGTCCGGTCACGCCGTGGTTGGCGGCGTTGTGGGTGGTGGTGGCGGTTCCGGTGACGTTGCTCTGCGTCCGCTCATCTCCGGCGGACAAGGGCCAGCATCCCGACGGTGACGCCCCGGCGCCGGCACCGCCCGCTGACCCCGGGGGCGCCGCGCCGCCGACCGGTCTGGCGGCCATGCCGGGAGCCACCTTTGCTGAGGCCCGCTCCACCCGCTTCTACCGGCTGCTCACCGCGGCCTACCTGTTCGTGATGTTGGGCCAGGTCGGGGCCCTGAGCCAGCAGATAAAGCTGGTGAGCGAGCGGGTCGACAACCTGGCGGCGGCGTCGGTCACCATCCTTGCCGCCGCATCGGTGGTGGGGCGGCTCGGTGGCGGGCTGCTTGTGACCCGGGTTCCGGCCAAGACGTTCACCACGGTGTTGATGGCGGTCCAGGGCTGCACGCTGGTGGCCTTCGCGTTCGCCGACCAGCGGTGGTCCATCGTGGTCACGTGCGTGGTGTTCGGCTTGTCGGTGGGCAACCTGTTGATGCTGCAGCCGTTGTTGTTGGCCGAAGCCTTCGGGGTGCGGGAGTACAGCCGTATCTACTCCATGTCCTCGCTGGTGGCCACCATCGGGGTGGGTGCGGGGCCCACCGTGTTCGGGATCCTGCACGACGTCGTGGACTACCAGGGCGCGTTCCTGGTGGGCGCGGTGTCCTCGCTGCTGGCCTTCGGTCTGTTCGTCGCCGCCGGACCGCTGGTGAGCTACTCGCGCACTGGCTGACCCGGCGCAGGTTCAGCTCCCAGCACGCTCAATCGTGCTTGGTTATCGCCCGGTCGGATCGGCTTGCTTGAAGGTTCTAGCGCCCCGATGAGATACACGCCGCCTCCCTTCCGGCGGGTCCGCGGCGGCTCCAGCGCGAGGCCGCCTGCGGGCTAGGGTTCGGCCTCCATAAAAGCACATCGGAGGCAGTGTCATGGCGAGAGAATTGGTCGGCGAAGGGTCCGCTGGGGCCGCAGTGAGTGAAGCTCAGCAGGCCCTCAAGGATCTCGGGTTCGATCCTGGCGAGGTGGACGGCGTCTACGGGTCGAACACCGCCGCCGCCATTCAGGCGTTCCAGAGCGCCCATGGGCTCGACGTCGATGGCGTGATCGGCGACCAGACGTGGGCCGGCCTCGACGCCGCCAGAGCAGCCGTCGCGCAAGCCGCTGCTGACAAGGTGGCCGCGGAGGCCGCGGCTGCTGCCGCAACTGCCGCGCAAGCCACTGCTGCCGCGCAAGCCACTGCTGCCGCGGAGGCCGCCGCGCAGGCCGCTGCTGCTGAGGCCGCTGCCGCCGCGCAGGCCGCAACGGACCTGGCGTCGGCCGAAGCGCCGCATGATGCGGCCATCGGCTCGCTCATCAACGCGGTGAGGGAAGCCAAATCCACTCCGGAGCCACCGAACCTCGGGGCGCTCTGAACGGTCCTGGGGGCGGCGGACGGCGCCAGCGGCCCAAGCAGGCTCAGCCGGCCATGCCCTCCGCGACCAGTCGTTCCAGCACCAGCTCGGGGTTGTCGGCTTCAACACGTTCTAACCAGTACGGGGACTCGAACAGCGCCAGGCGGGTGCCGTCGGCCCGGCGTAGCACGGTGACGCCGCGGATGCGACGCAGTGCCGGCTCGGAGGCCTCATCGGTACGGCGGGCCACCCGATAGTTGGTGGGCGTCAGCTCAGCGGCAGCGCCGAACTCGTTTTCCAGACGGAAGCTGGCCACCTCGAACTGCAACCGGCCCACCGCCGCCAGCACCGGGGCCGAATCACCCAGCTCGGGATCCCGCAGCACCTGGACCACGCCCTCTTCGTCGAGCTGGGCAATGCCGCGACGGAACTGTTTGAACCGGCCGGTGTCCAGCACCCGAGCGCCCATGAAGAACTCCGGGGCGAAGCTGGGGATGGGCGGGAACGTCACCGGCGGGCCAGCCGGATCGAACAGCGAATCGCCCACCCGCACGTCGGTGGCGTTGACCAGGCCCACCACGTCACCGGGGAAGGCCTCTTCCACCGTCTCTCGATCCTGGCCGAACATGGTGGCGGCGTACTTGGTGTTGAACGGCTTCCCGGTGCGGCCCTGGGTGACGATCATGCCCCGCTCGAAACGGCCCGAGCACACCCGGATGAAGGCGATGCGGTCCCGGTGGGAGGGGTCCATGTTGGCCTGAACCTTGAAGACGAACCCCGAGAACGGTTCGTCCAAGCCCCGTGCCACCCCGTCGACGTCGACTCTGGGCTCCGGCGGTGGCACCAGTTCGACCACGGAGTCGAGCAGCTTGCGGACCCCGAAGTTCGTCAGCGCCGACCCGAAGAACGTGGGGGTGGATTCGTTGGCCAAGAACGCCTTGGTGTCCAGATCGGCACCGACCTGGCTGAGCAGTTCCAGCTCCTCCTGGGCCACCTCCCAGGCCAGGCCCTCCTCCGTGGCGGCGCGGGCCGGGGCGATCAGCTCCTCGGGGGCCATCTGGGCACCGTGGGCCACGCGCACATAGCGGGTGTAGCTGCCGTCGCGGCGGTCCACCACGCCCCGAAAGTCCCCGGCGAAACCCACCGGCCAGGTCACTGGTACCGCCGGGAGCCCCAGCAGCTTTTCCACCTCGTCGAGCAACTCCAGGGTGTCCCGACCGGGCCGGTCCCACTTGTTGAAGAACGTGAGCAGCGGCAGCCGGCGTTCCCGGCAGACCTCGAACAGCTTCAGGGTTTGTGGTTCGATGCCCTTGGCCGAGTCCAGCACCATCACGGCGGCGTCACAGGCGGCCAACACCCGATACGTGTCCTCGGAGAAGTCCCGGTGACCGGGGGTGTCGAGCAGATTGACCTGGCAGCCCTTGTAAGGGAACTGCAACGCCGTGGACGTGATAGATATGCCGCGCTTCTGCTCCAGCTCCATCCAATCTGACGCCGCCGCCCGCCGCCCGTCACGGGCCTTGACCGCCCCAGCGCCGACCAGGGCACCGCCGTAGAGCAGGAACTTCTCCGTCAACGTGGTCTTGCCGGCGTCGGGGTGGGAGATGATGGCGAAGGTTCGTCGCCGGGCGGCTTCGCCACGCACGTCCATCCGCTGGATGCTACCGACGGTGCCCGCACACCCCGCTGCAGCGGTTGGGCGGACTACTCCAATTCGATGATGCCCAAGCGCACCGCGGACAGCACCGCGTGGGTCAGGCTCTGGGTGTCCAGACGCCGGTAGATGGCGTTGAGGTGGTTGTGGACCGTCTTCTGGGTGATGTTGAGCTGCCGGGCCACCTGCTTGGTAGTGGCTCCATCGGCGATGGCCTGCAGGATCTCGACCTGGCGCTCGGACAGCAGCGACCCCGCGGCCGGCTCGGCGTTGAGGTCGATGACGTCGGGGATGGCCAGCTCCCCGCCGCCCTTGATGCCGTCACCCATGCTCAGCCCGCTGGCACCGATGCCGCCAATCCCGGCCTGGGGGTCGAAGACCAGTCGGTCACGGGCCACCGCCAACATGGCTGCTGCGAGCTCGGGGCTGAAGCCGACCTCGCCGGACGCCACCCCACGCACCGTGGCCAGGACCTCGGCGAAGCTGGAGCCCTTGGACATGAACCCGGCGGCTCCTGCTTCCAGCGCCCGCCGGGTGGCGTCCACGTCGTCGTGCATGGTCAGCACCACGATCTTCGCCTCCGGTAGTTGCCGTTTGATGGCCCGGGTGGCTTCGATCCCGTCGAGCACGGGCATGGACAGGTCCATCACGATGATGTCGGGTCTGGTGCCCAACGCCAGGACCAGCGCCTCTTGCCCGTTGGCGGCCTCGCCCACAATCGTCTCGCCGGCGGATTCGAAGCTGCGGCGGATGCCCTCGCGGAAGATGGCATGGTCGTCGGCCAGCAGGATGCGCAGGGTCACGGTCGTTCTCGCAGTGGCCGGGAACCGGCACCGGTGATGGCTAGTTCGCCGCCACTGCCGCCACTGCCGCCGGGGCTGGTGGCCCCGGTGGCGGCCGAGACGGTGATCGTGGTCCCCGAGCCCAGCTGTGACTCCAGTGACAGCTGGGCGCCGATGACCTCGGCCCGTTCGCGCATCCCGATCAGGCCGTAGGCACTGTCCCGAATGGTGCCGTCGGTGCTGAACCCTCTTCCGTTGTCGGTGATGGTCAGCGTGGCGTCGCGCTCGTTGACCTCCCAGCGAACCACCACCGCGGTGGCCTCCGCGTGCTTTGTCACGTTGGACAGCGCCTCTTGCAGGATCCGTAGCAATTCGTTCTCCACTCCCACCGTCACGCGTCGGCCGGGGTGGGTCACCACCAGCTCTGCGACCTTGCCCCTACCGGCGTGCTGGTTGAACCGGCTGATCAGCTCCCTGGCCACCACGACCAGGTCTCGTTCCTCGGTGACCTCGGTGCGCAGCTGACGCAACGTGTCCCGGAGCTCGTCGATGGCGCTTTGCACGTCGAGGTGAAGGCGATCGAGCTCGTCGTTGGCCACGCCGGACGTGTCGATGATGCGCTCCAGCTCGAAGCTGATGTAGCTGAGCCACTGCCCCAAGCGATCATGCAGATCCCGGGCGATGCGGGAGCGCTCCTCCTCCGCCCCCAGACCGCGGAAACGGGCGAAGGTCCGGGCATTGTCGATGGTGAGCGCCAAGACGTCGCTCAGGCCCGCCATCAGCCGCAGCTGCCGAGGGCCGAATTGGCCGGCCCGGTGATGTTCCACCCCGACCAACGCCACCAGGCGATCACCGGCGCGCGCCGCGGCGTACAGGCCGCTTCCGCCCCGGGCTCCGAGACCCTGGCCATTTTCGATGCGGTCGATGAGCAGCGGTCCGTCGTTGGTAGCGGCGGCCCGAAGCACGGCCGGTAGCTCGCTGTCACGGGCCGCGGGGCGCAGCGCACAACCGTCCGCCACGTGAGGCACCCATTGGCCACGCAGCTCATCAAACACCGCCAGGGCCACCACGTCGGCGTCGAACGTCCGGCGCAGCTCATGGCGGGCGGCAAGGAGCGCCTCGTTGAGATCGAGGGACTGGGGCAGGGTCCGGGCCAGCTCGTTGAGCACGTGCAGCAGGTCGTTGGTTTCGGTGAGCAGCTCGAGTTGGCCGTCGAGGCCGGCCCGGCGGGTTTCGGCCTCCACCAGCCTGGACCGGCTGAAGGACACCACGCCCACCACCAGCAGCAACGTGGCCAGCACCACCGGGCCCTGTCCGCCGCTGAGGGAGAGCCGTCCCTCGCTCAAGACGCTGGTCGCTGCCCCCGAGGCCACGCCGACGGCGCCCGCGCCCGCACCGGCCCGGAAGCCCCAACCAAACGCTGCCACCACTGCGGCGGCGACCACGCAGAACACGAAGGGGCTGCTGAGTCCCCCGCTCCAGCCCGCGGCGGCACCCATCACGGCGGTGTCCGCCAGTGCCACCAGCAGCCGCCACCGTTCGCTGGTGCCGAGCCGGACCGGTCGCATGGTGCGCCAGGTGGTGAGGAACAACACCACCGCCAGCGCGCTGACCACGGTGAGCTCGCCCTGGTTGGCCCTGGTGACGGTGGCGACCATGGCGTACATCACCGCGCCCCAGCGGAGGGCGGCGATCACTGGGGACACGTTGGCGTGCACCAGCGGCGACAATCGCAACGCCAGGGACGCGTCGTCGCTGCCGCCGAAGGGCAGGGTGCGCAGCGCCGTGATGGCGGTGGCCTGCTGCAGTGGCGTCAGCCCGTTGCGCGATGGCAGCGGCGCCCTCGCCAGCAGCGGTGCGTCGGTGCCGACGCCAGCGGGGGTCTCGGGTTCAGCAGGGTCGGCCGTGGCGTCGGTGCTGGTGGTGGCGTCGGAGGGGTCCGTCATGGGGGCGCGACGGTTGGCCGTCTCCTGCCCGCCCCCGGTCGAGGGCTTGGGGTCTTCTGGTTCCGCGCCGGAGCGCAGATCGATCTCGGTCATGGTGATCCGACCGGCTGGTTCGTCTGACCCGCTGACCGGTTGTCCGCCCGGTCGCGCCCATCCGAGGGCTGCCTGGCGGGCCGCTGGCCACCACGCACTGTCGGTGTGGGTGGACAAAGAGTAGTCGGCGAGTGTGACGTTAGGCCAGCGCCGGCCGTCTGTTGCGGAGCTGGCGAAGGGGGTTCAGCCGCGTTCGTCGTCCTGGCTGAGAGCGTCGTCCTGGGTGATGGACTCGATGTCCAGTCGGGTGCCGACGATGCGCTGTCGGCAAAAGGCGATGAGCTTGGACGCTCGGCGGAGCTGCGGCGCCAGGCGGTCCACGTCCAGGTCAGGGTTCTCGAGTTCGAGGAGGATGGCGTCAAGTTCCCGCAAGGCCTCTGCGTAGCCGCCGATGGGTGCCTCGGCGTCGGGTTGATCGGGCTTCGTTGTGGCGTTGGGCTCAGTCACCGGGTGCTACCGTACTGTGCAGTATCCCCTGGGCCAGCTCGGTGCGCAGCTCGTCACCCATGGTGACCTGGTCCGTCCGCCGCAGCAGCCGACCATCGGAGGCCCGCCGGGTCAGGCTGAAACCCCGGGCCAGCGCCCGTTGGGGATCAGCTCCGTTGGCCTTGGCTTCCGCGACCTCCAGCCGGGACTCGGCCCGGGCCAACAGATGACGGGCCTGCACGCTTATGCGGGATTGGCGGGCAGCCAGTGAGCCTTCGGCGCTGCGCAGCGCGGTGCGGCCGTCACGGGCCAACGTCACGGCGCCGCGGTTGAGTTCGGTCTCCGCCCGTTCCAGCCTGGCGCGGGCCAGCCCTTGCAGCACAGTCCAGCGGGCGTCGAGCTGGCCCAGGAACTCCCCGACCCGTTCCACCACCGCGGCAGCTGCCGCGGTGGGGGTCTTGAACGCCCGCTGGGCCAGTTCGTCGGTCACCGAACGGTCGATCTCGTGACCGATCCCGGTCCAGACGGGGATCTCGCAGGTGGCCACGGCGCGGGCCACGATCTCGGCGTCGAAGGTGGCCAGATCGGTCTTGGCCCCGCCGCCGCGGACCAACAGCACCAACTCACAGCGGTGCCGATGAGCGGCGGCCAGCGCCCTGACCACGGACTCCGCGGAACCGTTGCCCTGGACCTGGGCGTGGAAGGTGCGCACCTCGAAGCCCAGGCCGGAGGCGGTCAACTCGTGCAGCACGTCCTGCTCGGCGGCGGACCCCCGGGAGGTCACCACCCCCACCCGCAGCGGTGCCGGGCTCAGCCACACCTGCTGCTGGCGGGCCATCAGACCCTCAGAGGCCAGTTGGCGCAACAGCCGGTCACGATCAGCGGCCAGTTGGCCCAGCGTGTAGGCGGGGTCGATGAGGGTCATCAGCAGCGAGAGTCGTCCGGTGGGCGGATAGAAGTCCACCCGGCCCCGCAACCGCACCTCCACCCCATCGGTCATGCGGACGCCGCCACCGGCCCGTTTGAGGATCTGGTTGACCACGTACTTGCGGTCTGCCAGCAACGCTACGGGGAGCTTGGCCTGCACCGGACGGCCCAGCTCGGCCCGTTCGACAAGGTCGAAGTACACATGACCGGACGGCGGCCGGTTCAGGTTGGAGATCTCGCCCCGCACCCAGATCTCCTCGGGGAACAGCTGCTCGAAGGCCAGCTTCAAGGTGGCGCACAGTTCACCCACACTGAAGGTGCCGGCGTCGGTGAGGGTCACGGCGGGCACGCTCAATCGGCCACGGCGGTGGCTTCGTCGCGAACCAGCGTGTGGTACAGCTCGGCGTACAGCCCACCGGTGCGCAGCAATTCCTCGTGGAGGCCCTGCTCGACTATGCGGCCTCCGTCGATGACCAGGATCTGATCGGCATTGGTGATGGTCGACAACCGATGGGCGATGACTAACGCCGTGCGGCCCTCGAGCGCGGTTTCCAGCGCGGCCTGGATGGCGGCCTCGTTCTCCGAGTCGAGGTGGCTGGTGGCCTCATCGAGCACGACGATGGCGGGGTCTTTGAGCAGCATCCGGGCGATGGCCAGGCGTTGTTTCTCCCCGCCCGAGAGCCGGTAGCCGCGGTCCCCGACGATGGTGTCATACCCCTCGGGCAGGCTGGTGATCAGGTCGTGGATGCGGGCCAGGCGGGCGGCTGTCATCAGCTCGTCAGCGGTGGCGTCGGGCCGGGCGTAGCGCAGGTTGTTGCCGACGGTGTCGTGGAACAGGTGCGGATCCTGGGACACCACCCCGATGGCCTCGCGCAGGCCCTGCAGGCGCATCTGGCGGATGTCCAGCCCGTCGATGCGGATGGCGCCGCCGTTCACGTCATAGAGGCGCGGCAGCAGAGACGCGATCGTGGACTTGCCCGCCCCCGACGGCCCGACCAACGCGATCAACTGCCCGGCCTCGGCCCGGAAGGACACGTCGTGCAGCACCGGGGAGGCCTGCTTGGACAGTGCCATGCCATCCACCAGGGAGGCCAACGTGGTGTTGGCGGCAGCGGGATAGGTGAAATCGACATGGTCGAACTCGATGTTGCCCTGTGGTCGGGGCAGGTCAACGGCATCGGGGGCGTTCACGATGGGGTTCGGCGCGTCGAGCACCTCGAACACCCGCTCGAAGGACACGAAGGCGGTGAGCACGTCCACCCGCAGGTTGGTCAGTGCGATCAGCGGGTCATACACCCGGTTGACCAGCAGCCCCATGGCCACGAGATCCTTGATGGCGAAGTCACCGCCGATGACCAGGCGGCTGCCGTACCAGTACACCGCAGCCAGCCCGACCGTGCTCACGATGTTGAGCGCCAGGAAGAACACCCGGCTGTACACCGCGGTCTGGATGCCGATGTCCCGCACCTTGCCGGCCCGACCCTGGAACAGGCTCATCTCACTGTCATGGCGACCGAACAACGTGACCAGCTGGGCGCCGGAAACCTCGAAGCGCTCCGTCATCTGACTGGACATGCCGGCGTTGTAGTTCATGGAGCTGCGGGTCAGCTCCCGCACCCGTCGGGCCACCCGTTTGGAGCCGCCCAGGAAGAACGGCAGCACCGCCAGGGACAGCAACGTGAGCCGCCACTCCAGGAACAACATGGCACCGATGGTGATGGTGACGGTGACGATCTGGTCCACCGCGGAGCCCAGCGTGCCGGTGACCGCCCGCTGCGCGCCGACCACGTCGCTGCTCAGGCGGGAGGTCAGCGAGCCGGTTTGGGAGTTCGTGAAAAAGGCGAGCGGCATGCGCTGGATGTGGTCATACAGCTGGGTGCGCAGGTCATAGATGAGGCCCTCACCGATGCGGGAGGACCACCACCGACCGAGCAAAGACACCAAACCGCCACCGATGGCCGCCGCCAGCAGCAACAGGGCCAACACATTGACACGACCCAAGTCTTCGTTGGGAATGGCATTCCCGATGAGGTCCCGCACGATGAACGGGCTGGCCAACGCCACGAACGATCCTGCAACCACCGTGGCCAGAAATCCCACGATGGACCACCGGTAGCCCTTGACGTACCCCCACACCCGGACCAGCACGGCGCGTTGCAGCCGCTGACCCTTGAGCTTCGAGGTGTCCTGAAAGGCCATCCAGTGGTTCATGTCGGTTGCTCAGGTTACTGGGAGCCTGTGACAGCCAAGGACGGTCGGCCTGCTCAGGTCTCGATCGCCCCCAGCCGGCGCAACACCTCGACCCGCAATTCCGCCAGCCCGATCCCTTTCACGGCGCTGAACCAGGACACGTCGGCCCGGGTGAGCTCGAGCTTGGCCAGCAGGTCACGGCGGCGGGTTTCGCGGCGGGAGGGGCCCACCTTGTCGATCTTGGTGGCGACCACCCGGAACTCGCAGCCGATGTGCCGCAACCAGGCCAGCGTGTTCAGATCGGCCGGGGTGGGCCCGATCTCCCCGTCGACCAGCAACAACACGCTGTGCAGGCTGGGCCGGTCGACCAGGTAGCCCTCGATCATGGCCTGCCAGCGCCGACGTTCGGTGTCGGAGACCTTGGCATAGCCGTACCCCGGCAGGTCCACCAGCCAGCGCGTGGGCGGAGTCGGTTGCAGCTCGAACACGTTCAACAAGCGGGTGGCGCCGGGGGTCTTGGAGGTGCGGGCCAGGTCCTTGCGGTTGGCCAGCGCATTCAGCAGCGAGGACTTTCCGACGTTGGACCGGCCCACCACCGCCACCTCGACCTCGGCGGTGTCCAGCTGGTCGGCCCGGCTGGCGGAGCACAGGAAGCGCAACGGCAGCGGACCACTCATGACCGCCGAGCGTAGGCCGGACCCGGTGGTGCTTCACCCAGCGCGTCGTCAAAGCGTCTGCCGACCAGAGCTGAGCACCGCCGGCTCAGCAGTGTTCGATGGCCGCTCGTTCGGCGCGGTGGCGGGACCAGCTCCAGCCGAGCGCGCGGCTGGCGACGGCGTCGACCTGACCGCACAGCTCCGCCCGCAAGGTCGCCGCGCTCGTGGACGGCAGCCCCGCAAGACCGAGGATGAGCGCCGGGGTGGCATCATCGCCGAGCGTCCGAAGGTAGGCCACGTCCAGCTTGCTGGTCCGCTCGGCATGGGCGATGTTGCGGCGGGCCACCACGGCCTCGGGGTTGACCACGTTCACGGCCACCAACCAACCGAGGGCCAACATCGCGCTCGCCCGTCCCACCCATCGTTTCGCCGGGAACAGCCCCGCCCATGCCGCGCCGACGGGCACGAACAGGGCGCCGATCCACCAGGCGAACCAGGTCGAATACAGCCGCAACACGGTTGCGCCGTAGGCCCGTTCGTACAGTCCCAGGCGGCGGGTGGCGATGGCGATCACGGCACCGATGAGCATCACCACACTGAGCGCCAGGATGCGCACCAAACGGGTGTGCGCGCTCCGGCGCCGCAGCACCGCTAATACCGTCAGCGTGATCGCCGCAACGGCCAGGAGCTGGAAGAAACCCTGGCGGGCATACTCGGCGTAGGTCAACCCTGTGCGACGCTGCACGTAGCCGTCTCCGGCCGCGGCCGCAGCCAGGTTGACCCCCACGAACAGGGCGAACAGCAGCGCCAGACCGCCCAGTAGCCCAGTCGCCGTGGGGGAGCTGATCGCCGAAGTGGGCGGCGGTGGTGGTGTGCCCTGGTTGCGGATGGGCGGGCCTGCAGGGCGGTCCCAGAGGACCACGGCCATCACCAGCCAGGCGCCGATGCCTGCCACCAGCAGATGGCCGATGAACGGCGCCAGATCGATGTCGATGGCGATGTATGACGCCAACAGCGCGTCGGCGGACAGCAGCAGGGCACCGACCACGACCAGCACCGGAAGCACCACCGCCACCGTTGGTATCAGCCGGCGCCACTGACGGGGGGCGGAGGGTGGCAGGACGCTCAGGCCGAGCTCCACTGTTCGAACTGTCGACCCGACCAGGGCCACGGCGCCACGGCCCAGCCAACGTCCCATCCGCCAACCCTCGAGGGACCACGGATCTTCGCCGGCGCTGGCCACGATTGCGGCGCCCGCCAGGCCCAGCACCGCCAGCAGGTTCAGCGGCGTCAACCACCAACTGGTCCGCACCGCAAAGGCCCCAGCTCCCATCGCAGCCACGGAGAGGGGGACCAGAACCTCCAGGAGTGGTTTCCGGGACGGGTCGGGGCGAATCGACGTGGATTCGCTGAAATCTGGGAGCACGGTCGAACGAACGCGCTGCGTGGTGGCGTCGGCGACGGCGGCGATGGCGGTCAGCATCCACAGCGTGGCGCCGAGGCCCCAACCCACCCGCACCCATTGATCGAACAGGACCGCACTCAACGCCACCAGCACCATCAGGCGCCAGGTCTGCTGCGGGAGTCCGGGGCCAACTCCGCGCAACAGCGACCATGACGACCCTGGTGGTGCAGACCCAGAGCGAGGACCGCCCAGGGGCGGTGGGGGCGGCGCTGCAACCGGGGCGAGCAGCGCCACCGCGCCAGGCGAAGCGGTGCCGCTAGCCCCGGGATCCGATGTCGGTCCGTCCGGCGTCGAGGCGGCAAGAGCGCAGGGGTCGAGAGGTCTCAGGTTCGGGTTGGCGGTGGAAGCCGGCGTCGGTGGGGACGGCACCGGGGTCGGCTGGTCGTAGCGGGGTGTGGCCGGGCCGGGCTCGAGCGGATCGGTGGGGCTCACGATTGTGGACCCTGCACCGTGGGAGGTGCGTTGGCTCGGCGTCCCCAGCCCCTACCATACCAGCTAGTATGTTGGGTGCCCTGCGGCAGGCTGCAAGCACCTGGGCGGACCACCGCTGGCGCTGCTGGCAATGAGACGGTCATTCGAGACCCGCCATCAGGGGCATCGTCGCAGGTGATGTGACCGCCGTGGAGGTCCACCACCCAGCGGGCGATGGCCAGACCCAACCCCGCGCCACTACCGGCCACCCCGGAGGTCACCCCGCTGCGGGCCCGGTCGGCGCGGTAGAAGCGCTCGAACACCCGCTCTCGCTCGCCGGGGTCGATGCCCGGTCCGTTGTCCTCCACCGTGACGAACACTCCGGCCTCGGCGTTTCGGATCGCTCCGGCGGACATTGCTGTGGCGGCTGCAGTCACCACGACCGACGAGCCACCATACCGGGCGGCATTGTCGAGGAGGTTGGCCAGGACCTGGTGCAGTCGCTGGGGGTCGGCGGCGACCATCAGATCGGGCGGTTCAATGGCGGCGCTGACCTTCAGCTGGGGATGGTGCAGACCGGCCTCGGCCAGCGCCGCATCGACCAGGTCCGCCACCGCCACCCGTTCGATGCGCAGCTCCAGGAACCCCGACTCCAACCGGGACAGGTCGAGCAGGTCCGTGACCAGGCGGCCCAGGCGCTGCGTCTGGGTGGCCATGGTGGCCAGCACTTGGGGATCGGGCTCCGAAACCCCGTCGAGCAGGTTCTCCAGCGTGGCCGCCAGCCCGCTGAGGGGGGTCCGCAGCTCGTGGGAGACGTTGGCGATCAGGTCCCGTCGCTCCCGGTCCAGTTGCGCCAGCTCGGTGGCCATGGCGTTGAAGGCGGTCGCCAGCCGACCCACCTCGTCGGCAGAGGAGGTGCTGACCCGCACTCGGTAGTCGCCCGCAGCCATGGCCGAGGTGGCCGCGGCCAGCTCGCGCAGCGGCCGGGTCATGCCTCGCCCCAAGATCTGCGCCAACACCAGACCGAACGCCGCCGCCACCAGCGGTCGGGCCCACAACGGCCAGCCCAGCCGGTAGCCGAGTTGGCTGCTGGTGGAGGTGGCAGCCACCGCGGCCACGATGACAATGGACAGCTTGAGCTTGATCGATCGCACCCCGGACAATGGTCGGGGCCAGTTCACGTCGGCTCCTCGAGGGCATACCCCACGCCGAATACGGTGCGGATCACCCCGTCGCCCAGCTTTCGACGCAGCGAACGGATGTGGCTGTCCACGGTACGGGCGCCGGACCCGTCCCGGTAGCCCCACACGTCCGCCAGCAACCGCTCCCGCGACTTGACCTGCCCGACCGGACTGGCCAGCGCCACCAGGAGGTCGAATTCGGTGGCGGTCAGGTTGACCTCGGACCCATCGGACCACACCCGGCGCCGCCCGCTATCGATCTCCAGGCCGCCCACCACCAGACGGGCCGGTTGGGCGTCGGCGTGGGCGTCGGCGTCGGCGTCGGCATGGTTGGCCAGGGCGGCGCTGGCGGCCAGCACGGTGGTGTCGGCCCGGCGCAGCACTGCCCGGATGCGGGCCACCAGCTCCCGGGGGCTGAAAGGCTTGGTCAGATAATCGTCGGCGCCGACGGACAGCCCGAGCAGCAGATCGGTTTCATCGTCCCGGGCGGTCAGCATCACCACCGGCACGTGTCCGTGGCGTTGGATGCGCCGGCACACCTCCAGGCCGTCCAGGCCCGGCAGCATGAGGTCCAGCACCACCAGCTCCGGTTGGGTGGCCTCGCACAGCGCCACCCCGCTCAGCCCGTCCGCGGCCACCGCGACCTCGAAGCCCTCGACCCGCAGCCGGTCGGCCACCGCGGCGGCGATGGTGGGGTCGTCCTCGATGACCACGATGCGCCGACCAAGCTGCGCCGCCATCCGCTCGTCGGCGTTGCGTGTCGTGGTGTTCATGCAGGCAGGGTAAGGCGGGCCGTGTCGAGAAGTCCCTGCTGAGCTGTGGAGATCTGGTGCAGGTCGGTCAGGTCGGTCAGGCCGCGGCGCGCCGGCCCCGTCGTTGGAACACACCGACGGGGGCGGCGACCAACATGCCCACGGCCAACACCAACGCCACCAGCGGGAACGGACCGTCATCCGCTCCCGGGATTCACCGACCCATGGCCCCCAGGCTCGAAGGCGCATCGTCGTTCGGCCCCGGGGTTCGTTGGTCCGTGAGGTCTGCGGGCATCGAAACCTCCTCACCCGCAGCAAGAACCGGTGACCCGAGGGTTGCGGTCAGCGCCGGTCCGATGTCGGCGAAGCCCATGACCTGGAAGACGTAGGTCTCCACCTGCGGTTGGTCCGGGGACCTCAGGGTCCATTTGCGGTCTGTGGCTCTGGCGGCCATGGCGATCCCGCGTGGTGTCAGATGCGCTGCCAGAACTTGTTCCTCGAACGTCGACCATCCCCGCTGGCCGATGACGGCGCCGTCGCGGCCGATGAGCTGCGTGGTGCGGCCGGCCACCACGCCGGCCGATCACCAGCGTGGTGGCCGGACCGTCGCTGTCAATCGCCCCCGGCGTGGTGGCGGCCATGAACTCTTCAATGGTCAGCCGGCCGTCGTGAGCGAAATACATGCCATCGCCGCCCCACACACCGGATTCGGCCGGGTAAAGGGAAACCACAGTGTCCGCCACGAAGCGCTCATCGCCCCCGCAGTCCGAGTACGGGGGTCCCAGGTTGATGTCGATGTGGGGCGGCAGCCTCCCCCGAAAGGATTCCTCCACTTGCACCGTCGCGATCACCAGCTCCGTGGTGAACGCCGCTGCACCCTCAGTGGCGGGCACCGTGAACGCTTCGATGCGCACAAGAGGAGGCTGTAGCTCCCACCCCGCGGCGTCTGCTGGGAACGTGGGCTCGACGCGGGAATGGGTGGGGGTAGCGTTCGCGTCGTCGATGATGGAGCCGGGCTGGAGCGCGGTGGAATCGGGGGGTACAAATGAGCAATCGGCCGCCGGTGACGGATTGGACCACGGACTGGGACTTCAATGGCCGTCAGTACCATGACGACGCGCCGACAGTCTGGGCGGAACTTCGCCAGAACTAGCCCCTCGCCCATACGGATCGGTACGGGGGTGCGTGGGCAGCCATCCGCTACGAGGACGTGTACGCCGCTGCGCATGATCCGGCCACGCTCTCGTCACGCTCTCATTTCCTGATGGAGGACTACAACGTTCCTGATGGAGGACTACAACGTCAACCTGTTGGACCAGCCGCCGATCAACTTCGATCCGCCGATGCATGGAAGCTAGCGGCGACTCCTGCTGCCCCAGTTCGGTCCCCAAGCTGTTGCGGCGTTGCGGCCGCTCACCGAACGCATCTGTGAGCAGTTGCTCGATCATCTTGCTGGCCGGCGTGACGTGGATGCTTCAACTGATTACGCGCGCCACGTCCCCGTGGCCGTGACCGCGGCATGCTCGGCGTGCCCGATGCCGACGCCGAGGTGTTTCGGGGCTGGGTCCACCCCATCGTCGAACGCCCGGACGATACCGAAGCGATGGTGCAGGCAACGCGGGAGTGCCCGGCGTATTTCCGGGCCCAGTTGACGCAGCGCCGTGAGGAGCCGGGTGATGACATCATCAGCCTGTTGGCCCACAGCGAGATTGACGGGGCGCCGCTGCTGGATCGGACCATCGCCGCAGGGGCCTACGTGGTGTTGCTGGCGGGGATCGACACGGTGTGGACGGTGCTCGGCGCCGCGATCCTTCATCTGGCTCGCCATCCGGAGGACCTCCGCCGTCTCCAGCAGGACCCAGACCTGCTGGACAGCGCCGTCGAGGAGTTTCTGCGTTTCTACGCCCCGGCGGAGTTGTCGCGGTTGGTGACCCGTGACACCGAGTTGGGCGGCAAGACTTTGCGTGCCGGCGAGCACGTGTTGCTGTCCTTCCCCGCTGCCAGTCGGGACCCCGACGTGTTCCCCGATGCCGACACCTTCGTCATCGATCGGGCCCACAACCGTCACGTGGCCTTCGGCGTGGGCATCCATCGCTGCATCGGATCGAACCTGGCTCGCATGGAACTGCACGTGGCGCTGGCCGCCTCGCTACGGCGCATCCCGCAGTTCACCCTGGACCTGTCGCGACCGGTCGAAATGACCGAAGGCGGCATCGTCCGCGGCCCCCGCACCGTGCCCCTCACGATCGGCTGAGGCTGTGACGACGGTCGAGGCCCTACCGGTAGGTTGCCGTACAGATTTCACCTCTACAGGCAGGAGCGCACCGATGGCGAAGGACCTCACGGATCTCGATGCCGCGATCGAAGCCAGTCGCCAAGCGGTCCTCGGTGTCATCAACGGTGATGCCTCCCTCATTCACTCCTTGTTCTCCACCGCCGATGACGTGACCTTGGGCAACCCCTTCGGCCCGTTCGTGCGGGGCCGGGAGGCGGTGGTGCAGACCACGGCCCTCGCCGCCACCCGCTACCAGGACGGGGAGCTGCTGCCGTTCGACCCCATCGCCCGTCACCAGGCCGACGGTTTGGCGGTGGTAGTCGAGACCGAGCACGTGCGGGCCAAGCTGGAGGGCGCCGCTGAACCCAGCGACCTGAGCCTGCGGGTTACCAGCGTGTACCGCCGGGAGGGGGAGGTGTGGAGGTTGGTGCACCGCCACGCTGACCCCATCACCACCCCTCGAACCCTCACCTGAACCGCGCCCGAGCGTTCACCTGAACGCCCGAGCCGTCGGGTGTCCGTCGGGGACCGGTCCGACTTGACGCTCCGGTCAGCTTGCGGCCGCGGGGTGGCGTACGCTGTCACCGACGTGCGCCCGCGGAGGCGCCCCGGGCCTCCCGGGACCCCCCAATCGAGCAACAGGAATGAGGATCCACAGATGAGCACCACGCAGAGCACAGACACGCTGGTCATCCGGGGTGGGACGGTGGTCGACGGCACGGGCGCCCCCGGGCAACGGGCCGACGTCGCCATCGCCGGGGGCAAGATCACCGAGATTGGCCAGAACCTGCGTGGCGACAAGACGCTCGACGCTGACGGCTGCGTGGTGGCTCCCGGCTTCATCGACATCCACACCCACTATGACGCCCAGGTGTTCTGGGATCCGGCGCTGACCCCCTCCTGCTATCACGGGGTGACCACTGTCGTCGCCGGCAATTGCGGGTTCTCGATCGCCCCTATCCGCGGCACCGATGTGGAACTGATCGCCAACACAATGGAGAAGGTGGAGGATATGAACCCTGCCACCTTGCTCGAGGGGGTGCCGTGGGATTTCGAGACCTTCCCCGAGTATCTGGCGTCGGTGCAGCGGCGGGGTCCGGTGTTGAACTTCGGGGCCTACATCGGGCACACCGCGGTGCGGCTCTACGCCATGGGGGATGAGGCCACCGGTCGCCCGGCTCGCCCCGATGAACTGGAGAAGATGGCCGCCATCATCCGCAACGGTATGGACGCCGGTGCGGTGGGTTTCGCCACCAGCTTCGCCGCCACGCACATCGGTGCCGACGGTGCCAAGATTCCCAGTCGTTGGGCTGATCGGGCCGAGCTCGAGGCGTTGTTCAAGGCGGTGGCCGATACCGGCCGGGGCATCATCGGCGTCAACGGTGGAGACAACCTGTCGCTGCGGGATAACTACATTCTGCAGAAGCAGATCGGCATCCCCTTTACGTACACCGCGGTGTTGACCTCGCCCAACGGCAGCCACATGAAGGCCTTGGAGATCAACCGCCAGGGCTGGGCCGACGGTGCCGAGGTGTGGCTGCAGGTCAGCTGCCGCCCGCTGGTTTTCTCCATGACCATGGTGGAGCCTTTCACGCTCAACACTAACCCGGTGTTCGCCGAGCTCATCGGCAAAGGTCTCGAAGCCCGCCGCGCCGCCTATGCCGATCACGCCTGGCGTCAGCGGGCCCGTGACGCCTGGAACGACAAGCGCACCATCCGCCCCCGCTGGTCGACCATGGACATCATGGAGTCCGCCGTGCATCCTGAGCTGGTCGGTCGGGGCATCAACGAGATCGGCGCCGAGATGGGCGTCGACGGCTTCGATGCCCTGATGGACCTGACCGTGGCCGAGCCCGACTGCATGTTGCGCATCCGCATGGTGCTGGCCAACGACGACGTCGAGGGTGTCACCACGCTGTTGAACGACCCCCACACCACGCTTGGCCTGTCCGACGCCGGCGCTCACGTGGGCCAGTTGTGCGATGCCCCGCTGCCCACCGACCTGCTGGGCAACTGGGTTCGTGACCGGGGCACCCTGTCCATGGAGGCCGCCATCCGCAAGCTCAGCGGCCAGCAAGCTGACCTGTTCAGCTTCGAGGGCCGCGGGTATCTCAAGGCCGGCAACTGGGCTGATGTCACGGTGTTCGATCCGGCCACCGTGGCTCCCGGACCGGTGCGCCGGGTACGTGACTTCCCCGCCGGTTCGGAGCGCCTTACCGCCGACGCACCGGTCGGTATGCGCCACGTGTTGGTCAATGGCCAGGCCATCCGTCGTGACGGCGAGTCCGTGCCCGGCTCCTTGGAGCAGCGCCCAGGCCAGATGGTGCGCCCCGCCCCCCGCCCGTGATTCCAGCCCTTTCCGGTCGGTTCAAATGATGACGCGGTCCGGGTTCCCCCGGGCCGCGTCGCCGCGTACGGGCTCACCCCGGTGTCCCCTCGATCGTGGGAGCTTCGTTCGCCCCGGGCGCGCCGTTCACCCTGGGTGCCCCGCCGAATCGACGTCGAATCGCCCCGGTGGCGAACCCCTGTCACCGCGAACGCGGGTGGCCTTCCAGCCCGCCGATCTGCGCGTTCGGTACGCGAGCCCCTCAGCGTCGCCATTGCGTCATGCAACGTTGCTGGTAGCGGCGTTTGCTCGCGAGGGTTTGCCCACTTGCTGACGGTCGGTCAGCTCCCGATGGACTCGTAGCAGCCGCGCAGGATGGTGTGGGCCCGGTCGTCGCCGGTGGTGCCTTCGCCCATGCGGTTCATGACGTAGGCCATGGTGAGCCCGGCGTCCACGTCGTTGACCACCAGCGACCCGCCCCAGCCGCCCCAGTAGCAGACCCTCGGGTTCGGGCTGATCGGGGCTCGTGGCGAGTTGAGCCCGTAGCCCACACCGAACGTCACCCCGATGCCCATCACCAGGTCCCGACCGGCGGCCTGCACGTCGAAGATGCGCTCCACGGTGGCAGGAGTCAGCAGGTCCACACCGCGAGCGGAGCCCCCCGCTGACACCGCGCACTGGGCCAGGGCCACGCTGCGGGCGTTGCCGTGCCCACCGGCGGCGGGGATCTCGGCCCGGCGCCAGGGCAGGGTGAAGGAGTCCTCGGCGGCCAGGCGGGGGTTGCCGGCACGGAAGGGGATCGAGGTCTTGTCGGGGCCGCTCCCACCGGGGCCGCCGCCGTAGACCAGCGGGGGGGCCGGCACCACCGGGGCGATCCGGTCGTCGTGCTCGGGCCCGGTACCGATGTGGAAATCCGCCCCGAAGGGCCCGGCGATCTCCTCGGCGAAGAACGTCCCCACCGAACGCCCATCGACCCGGCGCACCACCTCGCCCACCAGGTTGCCCTGGGTGATGCCGTGGTAGCCGGACTTCGAGCCGGGCTCCCACCAGGGGGCCTGTTCGGCCAAGAGGTTGGTGACCTTGTCCCAGTCGTACAGGTCGGTCACGTCCAGGCGCTGATCCCAGGCTGCCAGCCCGGCGGTGTGGGAGAGGAGGTGCCGAACCAGCACGTCCTCCTTGCCGGCCTGTTCGAACTCCGGCCAGTAACGGCTCACCCGGGCGTCCACGTCCACCAGGCCCCGGCTGGCCAACACCAAGAGTGACAGGCAGCTCATGGTCTTGGTGGTGGAGAACACGTTGATGATGGTGTCTTCCAACCACGGTTCGGTGCCGGCCACGTCCTTGGTGCCGCCCCACAGGTCCACCACCATCTCGCCGTGCAGCGTCACCGCACACGACGCGCCGATGTCACCGTTCTGCTCGAAGTTGGCGGCGAAGGCGTCCTTGACCGCCCCGAAGCCATCGTTGCAGCGACCGCTGATGTCGACCATGGTTCCCCCTGGAGATGGACTCGGGCAACGAACCCGGCCGGCGCGCATGGTAGCCCCCGGCGGGTTCACCGGAGCGCGAGATCGGACCCGGCCCGGTTCAGTCTCAGCGCGGCCCGAGCCAGGGTGGGGCGGGAACCTACAGCGGCCGCGGCATGGGACCGAGTCGCTCGGAGCACCGGGGTGCGGTGTCATCGTTATGCTGCGCCGCCATGGCAGCACCGGATGGCACAGCAGCACTCGATGGCACGGCGGCACTTGATGGCACGGCGGCACTTGATGGCAAGGTGGCGTTGATCTCCGGTGGGGCTCGGGGTCAGGGGGCGGCGGAGGGGGCGTTGTTTACCCGGCAGGGGGCCACGGTGATCTTGGCCGACGTGTTGGACGAGGTCGGTGAGGCCACCGCCGGGGCCATTCCACGGGCCGAGTACGTGCACCTCGACGTGACCTCCGAAGAAGAATGGGACACGGTGGTAGCGGACATCGTGGCCCGTCACGGCCGACTCGATGTGTTGGTCAACAACGCCGGCATCCTGCTCAACGGCAAACTGGTGAACCAATCTCTGGACGGTTGGAACCGGATCATGGCCATCAACCAGACCGGGGTGTTCCTGGGGATGCGGGCCGCGGCCCGGGCCATGATCGCCGCCGGCAATGGAGGCTCGATCATCAACATCTCCTCGGTGGCGGGCCTGGAGGGTATCTTCGGCTCCACCGCGTACTCGGCCACCAAGTGGGCGGTGCGGGGCATGACCAAGGTGGCGGCCAAGGAGCTGGGCAAGGACGGCATCCGGGTCAACTCGGTGCATCCGGGGTTCATCCAAACCGAGATGGTGGCCAAGGCACCGGCCATGACCAACCCCGACAAGCGGGCCAAGGCTGAACGTAACATACCGATCGGTAGGTTGGGTGAGGTGGATGACATCGCCCAGATGGTGCTGTTCCTGGCCAGCGACGCGTCCAGCTACTGCACCGGCCAGGAGTTCACCGTGGACGGCGGCGTGCATGGCTGACACCGCTCACGCTGTGGACATCGGTGAGGTCTGACCGCATGCGCTTCACGTTGTTCGAGCCCACCGCGCTCAGCCCCCATCATCTGGTGCATCTGGCGGTGGAGGCTGAGCGAGTGGGGTTCGACAGCTTTGCGCTCAACGACGGCACCTTTCAGCTTCCCCAGAGCCGTGGCGTCTATCCATACTCCACTGACAATGCTCCAAACTGGGATCGTGGCGCGCCGTTCTATGAGCCGATGACGGTGCTGCCGGCGGTGGCCATGCACACAGAGCGGTTGCAGGTGTACACCGCGGTGATCAAGCTGCCGTTGCATCACCCCTTGACCCTGGCCAAGCAGGTGGCCACCGCCGCGGTCATGAGCGGGGATCGTTTCGCCCTCGGAGTAGGCGCCAGTTGGGCCCCCGAGGAGTTCGAGTATTGCGGGATCGATTGGTCTAAACGCGGTTTGATCATGACCGAATCGATCGAGGCGTTGCGGCTGTTGCTATCGGGCGAAGTGGTCGAATACCACGGGGAGGTCATTGACTTCGGTCCGGTGCAGGCCCGCCCGGCACCACGTCGCCCGGTGAAGATCTTCGTGGGTGGGCACAAGCTGCCCAGCCTGCGCCGGGCCGCCCGCCTGGCCGACGGATGGATCGCCGCCGGACCGGTGCCACTGGAGCAGGTACGGGCCGACATCGAACAACTGCGCCGATTGTGCCAAGAATACGGGCGGGATTGGTCCACGTTTGAGATCCACGCCTACCCCTGGGACGCTGTGACGCTCGAGGACTATCGCCGCCTGGAGGAGATCGGCGTGACCGACGCGGGGACGTTGCCCATCAACGCTGGGGGTCGAATCGTGATGGACCCCGCCACCCGGCAGCGGTTGCGTGGCGAACGGGTTGACGCCGCCCGTGACCCCAACGTCATCTATGACGCCGCCCCGCCGCCAACCAAGATGGACGCCGTGAAGCGATTCGGTGAGGAGATCATCGCCCACTGGCGGTAGCCCGGGATGGTGCATCTCCCCTTTCGGGTCTGATGGCCCTACCCCTTCTGATCGGCTGGCCGGATGCTGGCGGAGTCGGAAGGAGCTTTGGCATGAGAACGATGAACGCTCCGGCGCGGACGGCAACTCGGCTGCCACCGCGCTGGTTCATGCGGTTGTTCTGGTTCACCCATCGCCGGGTCTACCGCTGGACCAGTGGACGGTTCGGTCTGTGGCGACCCGGGCGAAAGGGTTGGGGTGCGTTGCGGCTGACCACCGTTGGGCGGCGAACCGGCCAGGAGCGCAGCGTGATGGTCGGCTACTTCGAGGACGGCCCGAACGTTGTCACCATGGCCATGAACGGCTGGGGCGAGGGTGAACCGGCCTGGTGGCTGAACCTGCAGGCCCACCCCGACGCCCGGGTCGACCTGGTCGACGGACATCGACTGGTCACCGGTCGTGCGGCCGTGGGTGAGGAACGCGAGCGATTGTGGTCGCGGTGGCGACAGATCCACGGGGAACTCGACGCCTTCGCCGCCCGCCGCTCACAGGAGACGGCGGTGGTGATCCTGGAACCGCGAACCTGAGGCTGCCTTCGAACGCTTCGGCCAGCCGATGAGGGGCTGGCGTACACCGCGCGGCCGGTTCAGGACTTGGCGTCGAGCTCGGCTTGATATTTGGCGGTGACGGCCTCGACAGCGGCGAGGTTGCGCGGTGCAAGCGTCGGGCGGGCGGCGCGGGCCCGGGCCTTGGCGTCCAGCGTGGAGTGGTCCTGGCCTTGGAAGCGGGGGGCCACGTGACGGGCGAAAAGCTCGTAGTTGCGGAACTTGGCCGCCGGCGCCGCCCAGTCCTGTGCCACCTGGAGATAACAACCGAACCCTCCATCGGATTGCTTCACCAGCCGCTCGATCTGGGCACAGGCATCATCGGGGGTGCCGATCACGCCCAGCCCGGTGTCGTTCACGAAATCGATGAACTCCTCCACCGTGGAGCCGGTGCCGACGTCCATCTGGGGAAAGGCGGCAGTGTGTTGGAAGTAGTCGAACCAGGCCGCGATGCCGTGGGCCACGTCTTTTCGGGCTTGGGCCCCGGTCTCGGCCAGATGCATGAAGCCCACCAGACGCCAGGCGTCACGGTTGACGGTTGCTCCATAGTGGGCGGCTCGTTCCTCCATGACACTCCAGTGATGGGCCAACAGGTCGAAGCCGACCGCGGTGGTGGCCCCGATGGAGAGCAGACCGAGGCCGTGTTGGCCGGCCAGCCGTGGCCCCGCCGGTGACGCCACCGCGGCAATGGCCATCTCGGGGTGGGGGTGGGTGTAGGGGCGCAGGTGCAAGCGGGCGTCGCGCAGGGTCCAGCGATGGTTCTCGAAGTTGACCGGGTCATCGCTGGTCATGAGTTGCACGATCACGTTCGTTGCGTCTTCGAGCAGGTCACGGGTTTCCGGCATGTCCAGGCCGATCATGGCGGCATCGCTGGGTAGCGCGCCCGGACCCAGGCCCAACATGAAGCGCCCCTTGGTCATGTGGTCGAGCAGCACCGCCCGCTGCGCCACCCACAGCGGATTGTGGTAACTGGCGCTGATCACCCCCGTACCGAGCCGAATGTTCCGGGTGCGCTGGGCGGCGGCGGCGATGAAGATCTCCGGGGAGGCGATGATCTCGGTGCCGGCAGAATGGTGCTCGCCGACCCACGCCTCGTCGAACCCGAGACGATCCAGGTGCTCGATCAATTCCAGATCGCTGTCGATCAGCAAGGTCGGGTTCTCACCGGCAGGGTGGAACGGCGCCATGAAAATGCCGAAACGCATGCGGTTGGATGCCATGTTGGTTGGCATGTCGATCGATCCCCTTCCCCGCAGCCCGACAGGCCGCACCCCCGCACCGTAGCCGGCCCCTTTTCGTGCCGCTCGGCAACGGGTTTGTTCGGGCAAGGTCTGGGGGGTCCGCTGTTGCTCGTGGTTGGGGTGGTATCGCCCGGCATTGGTGACTGGTCGACTGAGAGCGGTGGTGGCACTATCGATGCAGTCGATGTCGATGGGGCACGTGCGAGGGGGACGATGTGGAACGCGGCCGACTGCAGCGACATCGTGGATCCTCGACAGGGTGGCCACACTGTCAATGGCCGATGGTCAAGTGCGTCTGCTGCCGGTTTGGACATGTTGGTCTGTTGCATCAGCAGCGCTGCCGGGGTTGCGGTGGCGGTCGCGCCCGTTGGGGTTCGTGGTGGTGGATGGTGTCATCGGGCTTTCGAAAAACGGGTTTCTGGTGTTGGTCGAGGCGGACGTGATGATACCCGCCGACATATCTCTATTCTAGCAACATGATCACCCGGAACCGGAGTCAAATCGTGACAGATGTGGCGGAGATTGCAGAATCGAACGTAGGGTGCAGATTGCTTCACTGTCAGCAGCTAACCAAATGTGGCCCCCTGCTTGTCAGCGGGTGATTGGGGTGTGGGGATGTGCTGAACAAGCAGGGCGCGGCGTTCCATGCTGACAGGGGCGCTCCTCCAGCTTCGCGCCTCTCAGGATTCTGGCGGGTCGATTCTTCGGCCACCGACGTTCGCTCGGCAACCTGCATCAAACAGGTGCTCGCCCGCAGGGAACGGACCCGCCGCAGGTCAACTGTCGTTCTCACCACTTCACGACGTCCCTCCAAAGGAGCCGCCCCCCGAACCGTTGAGGTCTCAGTCCACCGCTTGTAGCAATTGTTCGATGATGGTCTGGCTGTAGCGGGCGGCGTCGGTGATGGTCATCGAGCGGCCGAGCGCTTCGCTGGCGCGGCTGGTTGTGGGGTCGAGCGAGGTGGCGATGAGCGCCAGGGCGGTGGCGTGGCGGTCGGGGTCCGCCGTGGCGAACAGCGGCGCTGACGGGAAGCCGGTCTCCGCAGTCAGCACGACCGCGGCCTCGCCGAGTGGGCCGTGTTCGGCCAGGTTGAGCGCGATCTGGCGCAATGTGGTGGGAAGGCGCAGCAGATCACCGGCGTCGAGCTGGCGTGCAAGGAGCGCTTGGAACCGACGGAGCACGACGCTCTGGTCGGTATCGCCTAGTCTCGCCATCACCGAAACCGCGGCCGCGGCCGCCCCGTCCGCCACGTACGCTGCTCGGACCGAGGACTCATGGGCGCCTGTCACCAAGGCTTCGTGGTGCTCTTCCCACAGCGCGGCGGCGCTTTCCATGTCGCCCCGGTAGGCCGGTGCGGAAATGCGCACGGTGCGACTGGAGAGAAACACTGGCGTCTTCAGGCGTCCCTCCTCGGCGATCGCCGCATCGGCTTGGCTGGCGGCCAGGTCTTGGCGTCCCTGCATCTGGCCGACCTGGGCTTGCAGTGCGATGGCCACGGGCCGCAGGGGGCGGTCGGCCGAGGAGGCCATGGCGACCGCATCCGCGGCCCAGCCGCCCAGCTCGAAGCGGCGACGATGATGGGCGTCGTCCCACAACAGTCGAGGGCCACTTCGGTGGGCTCGGTGGCCGGCTACCCGCGCCATCTGAGAGACTTGACCCACCTACCCCCGGAGGTTCTCTGTTATGGCTAGCGATTTCGATGTTGTGGTCGTGGGCGCCGGAATGGCCGGCATCTACGCCCTGTACAAGTTCCGCCAGGAGGGGCTTTCCGCCGTGGCCCTGGAAACGGGCGATGACGTGGGCGGCACCTGGTACTGGAACCGCTACCCCGGCGCCCGCTGCGACATCCCGACCACCGATTATAGCTATAGCTTTGATCCTGACCTTGAAGACCGCTGGACCTGGTCAGAAAAGTACGCCACCCAGCCGGAGATCCTTCGATATCTCCAATTCGTGACCGACAAGCACGATCTTCGCCGTGACATCAGATTTTCCACCCGGGTTGAGAGCGCGGCCTGGGACGAGGAAACCTCACGCTGGACCGTGCGCACCCAAGATGGTGACACCCTCACCGGCCGTCACTATGTCATGGCCACAGGTTGCCTCTCCGCGCCGAAGTCACCCGATGTGAACGGGGTGGAGCGGTTTGCCGGTGATGTGTACTTCACCAGTCGCTGGCCTCACCAGGGTGTGGACTTCACCGGCAAGCGGGTTGGCGTCATCGGCACCGGCTCTTCCGCCATCCAGTCCATCCCGATCATCGCCAAGCAGGCCAGCGCCTTGACGGTGTTCCAGCGCACCGCCAACTTCTCCGTCCCCGCCGGGAACGGGCCGGTCCCCGCCGAGATGCTGGCCAACCTCGCCGCCGACCGGGCCGGGTATCGCGAAGCCGCCAAATGGTCCCAAATCGGGGTGCCGCTGGAACCGGCCACCGAGAGCGCTCTGTCCGTGTCCGATGAGGAGCGGAACCGCCGTTTCCAGCAGGGATGGGATGATGGCACCCTGTACGGCCCCTTCACCGCCTTCAACGACATCATCGTCAACCAGGCCGCCAACGACTACGCGGCGGAGTTCGTGCGCCGCCAGATCCGCGAAAAGGTCACCGACCCCGCGGTAGCTGAGTTGCTGTGCCCCTACAGCTTCCCACTGGCCACCAAGCGCATGTGCCTGGACAGCGGCTATTACGAGACCTTCAACGAGCCGCACGTCGCTCTGGTCGATTTGCGTACGGACCCGATCACCACGATCACCGAGACCGGCATCGACACCGCCAGCGGCAGCCACCAGTTTGACGCCATTGTGTTCGCCACCGGTTTCGACGCCATGACCGGTGCCATCGTGAATGTCAACATCACCGGTCGTGACGGACGCAAACTCAAAGATGTCTGGCAGGACGGACCGGCGACGTACCTGGGTCTTGCCACCGTCGGGTTCCCGAACTTCTCCATGGTGACCGGCCCGCAGAGCCCTTCGGTGCTGTCCAACATGTCAGTTTCCATCGAGCAACATGTGGAATGGATCTGCAAGGCCATCACCGACCTGCGTGACGGTGGGTTCGAGACCATGGAACCAACCGAGACGGCGCAGTCCGGATGGGTGCAGTACAACAGCGACTGGGGCAACATCACGCTTTTCCCCAAGGCCAACTCGTGGTACATGGGCGCCAACGTGCCCGGCAAACCGCGGGTGTTCCTGCCTTTCGTGGGCGGCGTGGACACCTACCGCCACATCTGTACCGAGGTCGTGGAGAAGGGCTATCTCGGGTTCTCGCTGTCCGGGCCCGCCGGCTCGCAGTGCAATGACGGCGTGGTGCGGCGCCTGCAGCCCGATGTGCAACTGGTGCTCGATGCCATCGCCGGCATGGACCTTCCGGCGCTGGAATCCATGTCACCGGATGAGGCCCGAGCGTTCATGGCCGAGGGAAACGCCCAGCGTCCGGTAGGCCCCGAGGTCGGCGAGATCGTGGACGGCACCCTACCGGGACCGGCCGGCCCACTGGCCTACCGCCTGTACCGGCCGGCCTCAGCGGGCCCGCACCCCATGGTGGCGTACTTCCACGGCGGAGGTTGGGTGCTCGGTGACTCCCAGTCCGATGACCCGTTCTGTCGCGATCTGTGCCTGCAGTCCGATGCCCTCATCGTGTCCGTCGATTACCGCCATGCTCCCGAGCATCGTTTCCCCGCCGCCCCCGAGGACGCGCTGGCCGCGGTGACCTGGCTGGCACAGAACGCCGCCTCGCTTGGTGGCATCGAGGGCCAGTTGTCGGTGGCGGGTTGGAGCGCCGGTGGCAACCTGGCGGCGGTGGTCTGCCAGATGGCCCGACAAGCCGGTGGACCAGCGATCAATGGCCAGCTGCTCATCACCCCCGTCACCGACGCCGACTTCGCCCGCCCGAGTTACACCGACAACGCCGATGGTTACATTCTGACCACGCCGCTGATGCATTGGTTCTGGGACCACTACGCCGACGCCGCCGATCGCAGTGACCCCCGGGCGTCGCCGCTTCGGGCCACTGACCTGTCGGGCATGCCCCCGGCGGTGGTGATCACCTGCGAGTTCGATCCGCTGCGCGACGAGGGCGCGGCCTACGCCGAGGCTCTGACGGCGGCCGGTGTCGAGGTCACCTACTTGCCGCAACGAGGCCAGATCCACACCTCCCTGGCCGCCGTCGACGTGGTCATCTCCGGCGGCCCGGCCCGGGTCGAGATGGGCCAGGCGCTGCGCCGGTTCGCCGGTTCAGCGGTGTTGGCGTAACCAGAGCGGCGAGCGGGGCCGGGATTCGCCCGACCCTGCTCGCGGCTCCTCCGCCTACTGGTCGGGGAGCCGCCCCGAAAGCGCCACCAAGCGGTCCTGCAGCGGCGCGTGATCGTTGATCTCCACGCTGGCGGCGGCGAACCCGTTGGCCGCGAAGATCGGCGCCAACTGGGCCATGGTGGCCAGTGCCACCGCGGCCAGGCCCGGGTCCAGCGCGATGTCCTGGGAGGTGGCCCGGGCGATGTCCCAGGTGTGCACCGCGGTTTCCGTCACGCAACCGTGCAGCAGTTGGGCGCCGGTCATGTCGGCCAGCACGTGATGACCGATGAGCTCCATCGCGCCCGGCGAGCTGAATGCCCGGCGCAGTCGCGGACGTTGGGACACGAAGGCGGAGACCGGATCCGGTTGCAACACGTCCGGCGCCAACAGCCGTTCCAGAGCGTCCTGCTTGGAGCATCCCTCCAGCAACGCCATGAAGTAATCCCCGGCGGCCACCACGTGGTTGGCCACCTGACGGACGTTCCATTCCGAGCACGGGGTTGGCAGGGTCCACTGGTCATCGCTGACCCCACGCAGCGCGCCCTCGAACGCGTCATGAGCGAGGTCGAGCGCGGCCAGGGTGTTGATGGGCTCGCTGGCGGCCTTTGCGTTGCTGGGATTGTTCATTGGGAGTCTCCACGTCGCTGGTTGATGGTGCAGACCCGATCGGAGTGCGTGTTCGTCGGGGCTGAGCAACAATGTGACGGTGTCGGGTTGCCGAGGGGGTTGCAGAGACGGTTGCGGAAGGGGTTGCCGAAAGGGTTGCCGCAGTCCTCGCGGCGCAGTCGCTGCCCGCCGGCCACGGTGGAAGCAGGGCAACCAATGAGCTTTCGGATACTGGGCCGGCTCGAGGTCGGTAACGGTGCCGTCATTCGCGGGGCACGCGAGCGGAAGCTGCTGGCGCTGCTGTTGATCGAGGCCCCCGCCGCGGTCAGTCGCCATGCCGCCGCCGAGTGGGTGCTGGGCCCCGACGGCGCCACCGATGAGTCCGGCTTGCACGTGGCCGTCTCCCGCTTGCGGCGCCAACTGCGCGACCACAACCTCGCGGCCACCATCGAACGGACCCCTGCCGGGCTTGCGCTGGTGACGGACCCCGATGCCATCGACAGCATCAGGTTCAGACAGCTGTTGAGCGAGGCCCGCTCGTTGCCAGCGAGCGGCTCTGATCGTCATCAGCGGTTGCGGGAAGCCCTGGACCTGTGGCGGGGCGAGGTGCTCACCGGTGAGGACTTGGCGCACCATCCGGCCATCACCGAGCTGACCGAGATGCGGCTGGCGGCGGTGGAGGAGCGCTTCGATGTCGGCCCGCTAAGCGCACCCGACCCCGGTGCGCTGGCGGAGCTGCTGGCCTGGTGTCGGGACCACCCCCATCGTGAGCGGCTGTGGGCGCTGGGCATGGTGGCGCTGTACCGCGAGGGACGTCAGGTCGAGGCGCTGGCGCTGTATCAGGAGGCTCGCACCCGCTTGGTGGACACCTTGGGGCTCGAGCCGGGGCCGGACCTGGTCGAACTGGAGCGGCGGATCCTGAACCACGATCCCTCGCTCGGCCGACGCAGTACTGTGGGGTACGGTCCGCTCGAAAGGGGCGCCCCCAGGCAGCCTTCGGGGAACCTGCCCCGACCCCGCACCAGCTTCGTGGGCCGCGTCGATGAGGTCAAGCGCCTCGCCGTTGCCGTGGCACCCGGGCGGACGGTCACCCTTGTCGGGGCGGGTGGCATGGGCAAGACCCGGCTGTCCATCGAGGCCGCGCACACCCTGACCGAGGCTTTCCCTGACGGCGTGTGGTTCGTGGGGCTGGCGCCGATCGCCCACGGTGACGCGGTGTGCCACGCCGTCGCCTCCACCCTGTCGCTGGCGCCCGAGCCCGGACGATCCTTGCTGAGTTCAATCGTGGAGCTGCTGGCGGCGCAGCGGGCGCTGGTGGTGTTGGACAATTGCGAGCAGGTGGTCGACGCTGTGGCTGAGCTCGCCGTCGCCCTCAGCAGGGCGGCACCCAACGCCGCGGTGCTGGCCTCCAGCCGTGAACCGCTGGGGGTGCCCGGCGAGCAGGTCTGGGCGGTCTCGGCGCTGGCGTCGAGGATGGAGGCCGTGGAGTTGTTCTGCGACCGGGCCCGAGCGGCGGACCATACGTTTGCGCCAAGCGATGCGGACATCGAGGTCATCGGCAGCATCTGCGAACGGCTGGACGGAATGCCGCTGGCGATCGAGCTGGCGGCGGGTCGGGTTCGGTCCATGTCGTTGCTGCAGCTGGCCGATCGGCTGGGGGACCGCCTCCGGCTGCTGCACGGTTCAGGTCGAGGGGGCCTGGAGGAGCGCCACCAAACCCTGCGAGCCACCGTTGAGTGGTCCTACCGTTTGCTGGGTCCCCGCGAGCAGGCGTTGTTCGACCGACTGAGCGTGTTCGCCGGCGGGTTCGACCTGACCGCCGCCGAGGAAGTGTGCGGGGTCGAGCCGCTGGAGCCGGTGGACGTGTTCGAGCTCCTGAGCGGCCTGGTGGAGCGATCGTTGGTCATCTTGGAGCGCGCACCGGGGACGGCGCGGTATCGATTGCTGGAGACCTTGCGACACTACGGTGCCGAGCAATTGGTCGAACGCGGCGAACGGGACCGACTCCGCGACGCCCACCTGGCGTACTTCGTTGGGGTCGCCGGGCGGGCGCGAGACGACTTCGAAGGAGCAGGCTGTGTCGCCGGCGTGCAGCGGTTCGTGGCCAACTGGGACGATCTGCGGGCGTCGCTCGGCTGGGCGATCGAGCGGACCGACGCCGAGGCGGCCACCGTGCTGGTTGACGCGCCGACGATGTTCGCCGCGTTCTGGTTCCGTTTCGAGGTCGGCGAATGGGCGCAGTCGGTGATCCGGGCGGGCCTCCCGGGTCCGCAGGTATATGGCAGCGCGGCGTTGTTCGCGGCCTTCGCGGCAGACCGTCAGGGAGCCCTTGAGCTGACCGACCGCGGTCTCTCTCTGGCCGCGGATGCCCACCACCCAACGACGTTGCAATGCTGGCACACCCGTCTCACGGTGTTCTCCATGATGCCGGGCGGCGCGGCCCGGGCGTTCGATGCCGCCCAGCAGATGATGGCCACTGCCGAGCGTGGGGCACCCGGGGACCTGTTCTGGCGGGCGTACGCCCACATGGTGGCGGCCTGGATGCACGCATTGCTGCACCCCGGCAGGGCGTCAACGTTGTTGGATGTTGCCTTCGACGCCGCGGCGTTGCTCAACAACGATCTGCTGAACGGGTACGGCGAACTCGTGGCCGGTCATCTGGCGTCGGCAACGGGGGACAAGCAGGGGGCAATCGCGCACTTCGAAACGTTGGCGAAGTTGGCGGAGACCGCCGGGAGTCCCCACCTCGGTGTGATGGCACCCTGGTCCATCGCTCACATCGCCCGCGCCCTCAGCGATCGTCAAGCCGCCATCGACGCGTACCGCTCAGCGGTGGTTGGGCTCTACCACGTCCGCGACTGGGTTCATCTGTGGTCCGTGGTGGAACTGGTGGCCGGTTGGGCCGCGAGTCAGCGCGATGTCGAGCTGGCCGCCGTGATCCAGGGTCATCTGGACGCCCACGGCATCGCCATGAGCGGGTACCGGCGAGGCCGCGCCCGAACCGCCGCCATCCTGGCCGAAGCGCCCAACACTGATGCTGCTCGGGCCCTCGGCCGCCGTCTGCGCCGAGATCAGCTCATCGATCACGTCCTCACCGAGCTGCACCGGATGTGAGCCTCGGAGCTGGCGGGCAGCGCCGGAGCTACGGTGCAGGCGTCCAAGGAGGTCAGGTCGATGGCGACGTTTCTGGTGATGGTGCACAGCAACCCGGTCGAGGGCCGCGAGGACGAGTTCAACGAGTGGTACGAGCACGTGCACCTCGACGAGGTGTTGCGATCCGCCGGCTTCCGCAGCGCCCAGCGTTACCAGCTCGCAGCCCAGGCCGGGTTCTCCTCGAGCCATCGCTACCTGGCGATATATGAGACGGAGGGTGAGTCGGCGCAGGAGGTGATCGACCGGCTCAACGCCTCCCGCGGCGAGCGTCGCCAATCCAAATCGATCGACAACCGCGGCGCGGCGCTCTGGGTCTTCTCACCCACCGGCGAGCGCCACGAGTTGCACGCCTGAGCGTCGCCGCTTGCCGTGGAACCGGGCCGCTTCGATCTGCGGGCGCACCGCCAACACGACGTGCGCATCGACCGGTTTACCCTCGCCAAGTCGGGTCTCCGCCGAAGAGGGCGTTGGCGGTGAAGTCCAGCACCCTGCGGATCCATCTGAGTGGAGTATTCCTCAACTGCTTCGGGCCGCGCCGTCCAGTCAAAAATGTTGGTGGATTGACTTTACAGGACGGCATGTGTTAGTTAAGTGAGCTTGAAACTCGTCGGTGGCTCGAATCAGAACGGTTCGAGGTCGAGCGCGGCGCGGAGACGGCGGCCACTCATCTGGGTCGGGTCGTCGGTGTCGGCGAAGGTGGCCAGCAGGCGGGTTAGCTCGAAGCGGCCGATCGGGTCCTGGGCCGCGTCCCTGGGGGTCCGACCCCGCAGAGCCGGGATCTCTTCGTCCAGCCAGCGCTGCTCGTGGCCACGAATCATCTCAGCCAGCGCTGCCGCCAACTCGGGGTGCTGGGCGATCTCATCGGGGCCGATGAAGCCCGACGGGAGATCCTCGCCCCCGTCATCGTCTTCGTCGCCCGCGATGTCCCCGGGTGAGTGCCGGGTGGGGGTGCCGGCCACGGCATCGGGCAGGTGGGCCGCCACCAGCGCGGTCACCTCGGCGGCGCGTTGCTCGGAGTTCACATCGGCCTCGAGCTCTGACCCCTCCAGGCGGAACGTGGCGATGATGGCTTGGGCCATGTTCGGCGTGTCCCGCAGCAACGTGAAGCGTCCCTCGTCCTCCCGAAGCCCAGCAGCCTGCAAGATGGCAGGGGTCGCCGCCGGATCCGTCACGGTCCATCGAAGCGTCTGGAGAGCCAGATCGTGGCCATCGGTGTTGGCCATCCTGGGCGTGGCCAGCGTTCGGCCCAGGGCGTCGGCGAGGTCGAACTCGTCGCCTTCGTCGAGCACGGCCAGCATCGTGTCGATCCAGGATGCGTCCAGCGGAAAGAAACCCCACAACGCGCGCCATTCGTCCCCGAACGGTACCGGGCGGCCCAGCAGGTAGGTGCCTCGTCGGGCGGTGGCGCGGGGGCCGGTGTTGCCGATCACCAGCCGGTCCCGGGTTCGCACATCGCGCAGGGTGAACTGCTGGGGGTCAGGGTCGAGGATCTCGAACACCGACCGGTCGGTGAGGGCCCATTGGGCGGCCAGCAGGGCCTCGTCCGCCGGCAGCAGATGTCCCCGCTGCTCCAGGAAGTTGGCGAACACCCCGCCCTCGTGCAGCGCCAGATCGTCCAGGAAGATGTCGTTGGCCAACTGAGCTCTGATCTCATGGGGCCGACCCGACGACCGGCCGATGATGCTGAGGAGCTGTGTCGGCAAGACTTCGTCCTCGCTGCTGTGGAGATAACGGCGCGCCTTGGCCATCAACCAATAGATCCGGTCCGCCAGCGGCAGTTGCTCCTTGCCGAGGTGGCAGGCCTTGTACTTCTTGCCCGAGCCGCAGGGGCAGCGATCGTTGCGCCCGACCGTGGACGGTGGTCGCACCGCGTACGTGGCGACCTCCTCCAGCAGCAGTTCAAGGTCCGGGTCCTGCGGATCTAGCTCGACTCGGCGCAGCAATGCCAGGGCCCCGACGGCGTCGCCGCGGTCCACTCGATAGGCGGCGGCGCGAACCGCCCCCACCGGATGGCCATGGCTCGCCGCCTCTTCGAAGCGTTGTTCAGCGGCAACGATGTCGCCCAGTTCCTCCAGATAGTGCCCGGCTGCAGCAGCCAGCCCCGCTCCTCGCACCCCACCGACCTGCTCATGGGCCGCTTCGATGAACATCAGGATCTGCTCGGATTCGATCTGGCTGTAGCGCAGGTCCGACAGCCAGGCATCGAAAACGGTGGCGCGCCACAAACCCTCGGCCAGTACCTCGGAGGGATCAGGAGCCGCGGGGTCCGCTGGGTCCGCCATGTTGGCCGGGCGCCGCTCGAGAGCGTCCAGCGTGAGCTGCAGCATGGAGTCGGCCCAGTCCACATCGGCCGGCTCCAGATTGTGCAGGTGACGGAGTCGGTAGCGGCGCCGCCAACGCTCCAAACGCTGCCAGTCGAAGCCGGCCTCGGCCACGCTGAGGCCGCGGATCTCGAGGCCCGCGGCAGCAGCCAAGTCATCAACGCAGGGGATCGGGCCGCCCGCAAACGACGTCCGATCGAGAGCCAGCGCCTCCCAGGACACCGAGGACGTGATGGCGAACGGGAGATCGGCAGGCGGGTTAAGGTCGGCGAGCCACGTCAAGCTGATCAGTGTCCTCCGGGCGGTGCAGGACCATGTCGAACGCCGCACGGAAGGCGGCAACCTGGGCGTCGAGCGGCACTGGGCGCAGGGCCAGCGGCGCCAGGGTGATCGTGCCGGATCGGTAGGTCACCGCCACCGGTTGGTCGGCAAATCCCGCCAACCAGCCGCTGGGGCCGAGCCAGCCTTCATCGAGGCTCGACACATCCAGCTCGTGGCCGGTGCCGTCCGCCAGCTCGACCCGGATGGGCCGGTCGATCGCCACCCAGTCCAGCGGGGTCGCGTCGCGGTCCATCACCAAGAGGTCCTCAGCGGCATCCTCCGCTGAGAGCACCAGGCACCAGCACAGCCCTTCCAGCAGGGGTGCGGTGGCGATCCACCCCGCGCTCAACTCGTAGAACTCGCTGTCGCTGTCAAGGACGCCGGCCACGGCGACGTCTGGTCGCTCCCCGAGTTGCACTCCGGCGCGGTCTATCTCGTCCACCAACACTTCGGTGGGCATCGGCCGGTCGGATAACACCCGGAGGGCCACTGTTCTGAGCTGCTCGACGTCATCTGGGGACACCACATCACACTGCCACGCCGCCCGACAATGACGCGGTCTCGCGGCCCGTCGCCCGCGCCGCCTGACCGCTGTGCAGGTCCGGAAAGGTCAGGCGCGGACCGGCGTGCCGAACGCGAAACCGGGGTAGCCCTGCTCCGCCATGACGGCCATGCGATCACGGAACCGGCTCAGGCTGCCGGCGTAGGGCAGGTACTCCCGGGCCTTGCCGGGGATGTTGGCGCCACGGAACCACGAGTTTTCGGCGATGAGAGCGATCTTGGCGGCCTCGTGCACCTCCTCGGTCCAGTTGGCGCTGGCCTCCTGCTCGGGCGCGATGTAAGTGCGGCCGTTGGCCCGGGCGTGTTGCAGCAGCCCGTTGATGAGATCGACCATGATCTCCGTGGCCCGGGGGAAGTTCCCGGCGATCAGATGCGGGCCACCGGCCATGAACAGGTTGGGAAAGCCGGGGACCATGGCCCCGAGATAGGTGGTGACACCCTGGGCCCACTGCTCACGGAGCACCCGGCCGCCTTCACCGACAACGTCCATGCGGGTCAGCGCGCCGGTGAACCCGTCGAACCCGGTGGCCCACACGATGATGTCAAAGGCCTCTTCGCCGGCGCTGGTCTCGATGCCGGCCTCGGTGAAGGTGACAATGGGAGTTTCGTTGAGATCAACCAACCTCACGTTCGGCTGGTTGTAAGCCTCGAAGTAAAACGTCTCCATCGGGGGTCGACGCATGCCGAAGCCGTGGTCTTTGGGGATCAACTTGTCGGCCAGGGCCGGATCGTTCACCCGGGAGCGGATCTTCTCGGCGATGAACTCGGAGAACTCCGCGTTGGCATCCGGGTTGGTCATCATGTCCCGGTAGTTGCTGATGGCCTTGGCGAATCCCTTCTGGTTGTACAACTTCTCATACAGCTCCCAGCGCTCCTCTTTGGAGTCATCAAACGTGCGCTTGCGAGAGGCCCGATGGACAAATCCCCCGAAGGAGGTCATGCAGGAGTTGTAGATCTCATCGGCGGTGGCCCTGATCTCGGCCTGTTCTTCCTCGGTGATCTTCCCGTTGTTGAGTGGAGAGTTCCAGTTCGGCGTGCGCTGATACACCACCAGCTCGCCGGCCACCTTGGCCACCTCGGGGATGAGCTGCACCCCGCTGGCACCGGTGCCGATCACCGCCACCCGCTTGCCCACGAAGTCCACCGCCTCCTTGGGCCACTGACCGGTGTGGTACGCCTCGCCCTGGTAGCGGGCCCGGCCAGGGATGGTCGGCCAATAGGGAACGGACAACACACCGGTGGCGGATACCACGAAACGGGACCGCAGCTGCTGGCCGTCCTCGGTGGCGAGGGTCCAGGTGGCGTTGGCCTCATCGAAGGTGGCCGCGGCGATGCGGGTGTGGAACTGCATGAGATCACGCAGCCCCAGCTTCTCGGTGGCGAAGTTCAGGTAGGCCTCGGTCTCGGCTTGGCCGGCGAAGTGCTCCGACCACTTCCACTCCAGCAGCTCAGGCGAGAAAAAGTACTGGTAGGAGTAGCTCTCCGAATCGAAGCGGGCCCCCGGATAGCGGTTCCAGTACCACGTTCCGCCCACGTTGGAGCCGGCCTCCACCAGGCGAACGTCAAAGCCCGCCTCACGCAGCAAGTGCAGCTGGTGAATGCCCGTGACCCCGGCGCCGATGATGATGACCTCGGCATCCAGGGCTGCGCCCCGCCCGCCCGCCTGCGTCACACCCTGCTCAGTGGCCATGTTCGGCACTCCCCGTTGGTTCGGTCGGTCCCCCGTGATCCGGACCGCGCCCTCGACGATACACGTTCCCGGCTCACGGCGCCGGAGTCGGGTGGTTGCTCACCGGGTGGTGGGGAAGCCGGGAATGTTTGGAGAGTTTGGTTTCCGCGGGTTTCGTCACCTACCGCAATCTGTTTCCGAGCGGATGCTTTGGGAAACCCGCGGAACTCAGCGGGCGGTGATGCCGGCGTCCACCGGAAGGGTCACCCCGGTGATGTAGCGGGCGGCGTCGGAGGCCAAGAACACCGCGGCGTTGGCGATGTCCTCGGGCTGCACCCACGGGATGGGCAGGCGGTTGCCCAAAGGCCCGAACGCTTCACGGTTGTCCCGGTAGAACTGGCCGAACTCGTCGTTGTGGACCATGGGCGTGTCGACCCCGGTGGGATGGATGCTGTTGGCCCGGATGGAATGGCGGGCCAGTGACGTGGCGTACACCCGCATGAGGCCCACCACCCCGTGCTTGGCGGCCACGTAGGCGATCAGTCCGGGTGAGGTGATGGAGCGATCGACGTAGGCCCCGGCCAGCCCGGCGGTGGAGCTGGTGATGATGATCGAACCGCCGTCGCCCTGCTCGATCATGGTGGGGATGGCCGCTTCGCAGGTGTGGTAAACGCCGGTCAGCAGCACGTCGATGGATTCCTGCCAGGCGTTGGGTCGGCGGCTCTCCTCGCCCACACCGGCGAAGATCCCGGCGTTGGCTACCACGATGTCAACCCGACCCAGCTCGGCCAGCCCGGCGTCGAGGGCCTTGTTGACCCCGGCCTGGTCACGCACATCAGCCACCTCGGCGATCATGCGACGACCGGAGAGGGCTACCAGCCGCGCCGTTTCCGCCAGGTCCTCCTCACTGGACATCGTGTAGGCCACCGTGTCGAGCTGGCGACACACGTCGAACCCGATGATGTTCGCACCTTCCTCGGCCATGCGCACCGCGTGGGCCCGGCCCTGACCACGTGCCGCGCCGGAGATGAACGCCACCTTGCCCTCGAGAGATCCCATGTCAGCAGTCTCCCACCGTGCCGAGGATCGATGACGAACGCGCCCGCGATTGGCGCTCGCGGTGGGATCTTCGGGCCAGGAACGCTTGTTCCAGGCCGGTCACGAGCCACGTCACCGGCCGGCCGACCCTCGCCAGCAGCGTGGGCTACGGTCCGCCCGATGAGCAGCAACAAGCCGGTAGCGGTGGTGGTGGGGGCAACGTCCAAGTGGCAGGCCGATGGTCGCAACACCCATCTGGTCCACGGCGGCCCGGTGGACGATCAGGACCTACCGGTCGGTATCCGCTGGGGCGTCGGTGGGGCGCTGGCCCAGCGTTTCGCTGCCGAGGGCCGCTCGGTGGTGGTGACCACCCGCCACGCCGCCAACGCCCAGGGGCTGCAGGCGGCCATCGTTGAACAGGGCGGCGAATGCACCATCGTGGAGTTGGACCTGGTGTCGGAGACCTCGGTGCAAGCCGCGTTCCGCCAGGTCCGCGAGCAGCTGGGGGACCCCGACCTGGTGGTCTACAACGCCGGGTACCTTGAGGGTCGGGACCTGCCGGCGGGTCAGGACCTGATGGAGTACATCCCCACCGAGCTGTTCGACACCGCGCTGCACATCGCCTGCCGAGGCCCGTTCCTGGTGGCGAAGGAGGTGCTACCGGCCATGCGGGAGGCCGGGCAGGGGTCCTATCTCATCTCCAACAACGCAGCCTCGTTGCGGGGTCGCAAGCGCTACACCGGCCAGTCGCTGTACTACCCGCGGGTGATGATGCGGGCCCTGGCCCAGGCGCTGACCGAGGAGTACTCCGAACACGGCGTCCACGTGGCCAACGTGGTCATCGACGGGCTCATCGACTCGCCCGGCACCCGCGGCTTACCGGCGGCGCAACGGAACCCGGCGGCGGTGATGGACCCCGAGCAGATCGCCGAGGCCTTCTGGTATCTCCACAACCAACACCGCTCGGTATGGACCCATGAGCTGCAACTCACCCCGCACGTGACCAAACCCAGCTTCTGACGCTGTCGGCGATATCACTTCACGTGAGCTGCGGCACGACATCGTTCGCCAGATGCCGCATGAACTGGCGGGTTCGCGCCGGCGCCATACCTGGAAGTATGCCGAACGCCAAGTGCGTCGTGGAGGCCCGACCAAGCGCATGGTTCAACATCCCCGCCACCGCGCTTGGGTCACCGATGAGCGGCCTGAACATGAGCCGACCCTTGGGGTTGCGTAATTCCTCCACCGGCGGCACCTGGCCGGGCTTGGGTCCGCCCTGCCCGTCCGACGCGTTGGCGAACTCCTGATACACGCTCATGAGGTGGTGGAAGTGCGCCGCCGCCTCATCCCAGGCCTGGTCGTCGGTGGCGGCGATGTGGGACCAATGCAGCTGCAACACCTTGGCGTCCTCGACGCTGAACCCTGCGGCGACCCGGGCGTCCTCGTATTCCTGCTGCAGCACGGCACCACCCACGCCCAGCAGGTTGGCGCCCCTTCGCCCCGCTCGACGCACGCCGGGTCTGGTGGTGGCGCCGATCCACAGCGGCATCGGGTCCTGCACCGGTTTGGGCACCAGCCGGGCGCCGTCGATCTGGTAGTGCCGTCCCTCGTAGGAGAACGTGTCCTGGGACCACAGGCCCGCCAGCACGTCGAGGCCCTCCACGAAGCGTGACAGCCGTTCCGAGCGCGGGATGCCGTACCCGGCGAACTCGTGCGGCGCGTAGCCCTGACCGAATCCGGGATCGAGACGCCCACCGGAGATCACATCGGCGGTCGCAATGTCCTCCGCCACCCGCACCGCGTTGTGCAACGGCAGCAGCAACAGGTTGAACCCAATGCGAACCCGCTCGGTGACCGCGGCGATGGCGGCGGCGATGGTGATCACCGATGGCGAATACCCGTCATCCACGAAGTGGTGCTCAGTGAGCCAGATGGTGTCGATGCCCAGTCCTTCGGCCTCACGGATGAGGGCCAGCTCGTCGGCGTAGACCTCGGCGAAGGGCCTTCGCCACTGTGCCGGGTTGCGGAAGGAGAACATGAGCCCGATGTTCAATTGATCATGCAACATGTGGCGCTCCGTGATGTCGGGTCGGTTGGGGGTTGGTGGGATGGGCCCGGTTCCGCAGGCGTGTGTCGACGAACTCACCACCCAAACACGGCGACCCGATCGGAACCACGACCGTAATCGGCGCCGAGGGATGCCGTGGCGTGCTTGGGACAAACACCACGGACATCCACGGACATCCACGGACATCCACGACATCGCCCCCTTGCGTGGCCGACCCTTTCGGGGGGTCGCGCCGTGCTCGCCCAGTTCGAGCTGAGCGCGCCAGGTCAGAACCAATTCGCAAGAGACTCGGCTTGGGGGTGGCGGCGCGGCAGACTCCCTCGATGGTTCGCAGGATTGCGCCCCTGGCGACGGTTGAGGAGCCGCTGCCCGGCATCGACCCTGAACACCTGTCAGAGGTGGCGAACTGGTTCGTGCGCATCGGCCGGGTGGTACCGGGACTGAGCGTGGAGGCTGACGGGCGGTGGCGATCGTGGTGGTGGCCGTTGCCGGCGTCGGGTGACCGGGCGTTGCTGGCCACGCTGGTGCGCCCCCCCAACGATCTCACCGCCCACCAGCAGGCCGCCGATCAGCTGGCCGGCGAGGTCGACCGGCAGGTCCGGGCTGCGCTCGTCGCCGGCAAGGTCGATCTGGTGGGCCGCACCGCAGGCCGGCGAGCCGTGCCTGAAACCTGGCTGCGCTCTTTGGTGGCGAGGGACCCGTGGTTGCCATCAGGCACCGATCCAGCCAAGGTCGGCGCCCTGGCGGAGGTGGTGACGGAGTGGGTTCGGGCTGCGTTGGCAGGCATTGGCAGCGTTGGCGTGCGACTGCGCATCATCGAACCCGCACGATCCACTGCCCCGTGGGCCATCGAAGTGCTGGCCTACGACGCTGATGAAACCAGCCTGGTGGTCCCCCTGGCGGACGTGCTGGGTCCATGTTCGCCCTTCGCCGCCGGCGCGCCGGAGGCCATCCTGGCCACCTTGGGTCACGCGGTGAGGGTGGCCCCGGAACTGGCGCCGCTGCTGGGACGCCGCGAGGCGGGCCCGGCCGTCATTGACGAAGCGACGCTCGTGGGACTGCTCACTGGGCGCCTCGGGCCCCTCGCCGAGGTGGGCGTGTCGGTGCTGGTGCCGTCGTGGTGGACCAACCGCAATCCGCTCGGGTTACGGGCCAAAGCCACCAAGAGCGCCGATTCGGTCACCCGGGCCGGGTTCGGGTTCGAGGACATCGTCACCTTCACCTGGGAAGCGGCATTGGGTGGGCAACGCCTCAGCAAAGCCGACTTGGCGGCGCTGGAGCGAGCGGCCGCGGCGAAACGGACGCTGGTCCGGCTGCGGGGGCAGTGGGTACAGCTACGGCCTGAGGAGATGGCGGCGTTGCTGGCGGCGACCGGTGGCATCGGAAAGGCCACCGTCGGGCAGTTCGTGCGGACCGGGCTGGGGTTGCCGTCGATCGTGGCCCCCGGCGGGATCAACGTGGTCGGGGTCGCTGCCTCCGGCCCGTTGGGTGCGCTGCTCAGCGGCTCGTTGCATGAGCGCAACATGCCGTTGGGTGAACCGGATGGTTTCGTTGGAACCCTCCGGCCCTACCAGGCCCGAGGGGTGGCCTGGCTGCGGTTCCTCGGCACCCTCGGTCTGGGCGCCTGTCTGGCCGACGACATGGGCCTGGGCAAGACGGCGCAGCTGATCGCCACCGTGCTGGCCGATCCTGCCGACGGGCCCACGCTGGTGGTGTGTCCCACCTCGGTGCTGGGCAACTGGCAAAGGGAGCTGGCCACCTTCGCACCCGATCTCACGGTGGGACTGCACTACGGCCCGCAGCGGGCCAAGACCGACAAGGCGCTCCGGCGATTCGTCTCGGCCCATGACGTGGTGCTCACCTCCTATGGGTTGCTGGCCCGGGACATTGACGCGGTGGCCGCAACCGGTTGGGGCCGGTTGGTGCTTGACGAGGCGCAACAGGTGAAAAACCCCCACACCGCGCAGGCCAAGGCAGCGGCCCGGGTTCCGGTGCTCAGCGGTCGGCGGGTCGCCATGACCGGCACCCCGGTGGAGAACCGTCTGTCGGAGCTGTGGGCCATCATGCAGGTGGTGAACCCCGGGCTGATGGGGCCGATGACCTCGTTCAAGGAGCGCTTTGCCATTCCCATCGAACGTGACGGGGACGAGGCCGCCGCCGCCCGCCTGCAACGGCTGACCGGGCCGTTCGTGTTGCGGCGACTGAAGACCGACCGTCGCGTCATCCAGGATCTCCCCGACAAGATCGAGATCACCGAACGCTGCCCGCTGTCGCGGGAGCAGGCCTCGCTGTACCAGGCGGTGGTCGAGGACCTGTTGCGACGCGCCGAAGAGGCTGAGGGCCAGCAGCGCCGGGGGCTGGTGCTGGCCGGCATCATGCAGCTCAAGCAGATCTGCAACCATCCGGCGCACTTCTTGAAGGACCGCAGCGCGCTACGGGGTCGTTCAGGCAAGCTGCAACGGGTGGAGGAGTTGCTGGAGGAGCTGCTGGCGGCGGGTGACCGGGCGTTGTGCTTCACCCAGTTCACCGAGTGGGGCGAGCTGCTCGTACCATACCTTAAAGTACGTTTCGGGGTGCCGGTGCTGTGGCTGCAGGGCGGCACTACCCGCAAGCGGCGTGACGAGCTGGTGGCCGGGTTCCAGTCCATGACGGGGCCGGGCTTGTTCCTGTTGTCGCTGAAGGCCGGCGGTACCGGTCTGAACCTGACCGGGGCGTCCCACGTTATCCATCTCGATCGATGGTGGAACCCGGCGGTGGAGGACCAGGCCACCGACCGGGCGTTTCGCATCGGCCAGCAACGCAACGTGCTGGTGCACAAGCTCGTCAGCACCGGCACCATCGAGGAACGCATCGACGCCATGATTGCCAGCAAGAGGGCTCTGGCCGGCAGGGTCATCGCCACCGGGGAACGTTGGATCACCGAGCTGTCCAACAATGAGCTGCGAGATCTGCTGGCCTATGACGCCTCGATGACCGACGAGGGTTGAGCGCCTTGAGGAAGGGCTGAGATGGCTTTCGGGCGACGATCGTGGGATGAACCGTGGCGCAGCTACCCCGCCTCCAAGCCGCTGCCGACGGACAACGGCATCGCCACCCGCCGGCAGCGTGGAGCCATGGCCGGCACCTGGTGGTCCACCCGGCTGGTGCAACTCTTGGACTCCTATGGGCTCGGAGCCCGGATGCAGCGGGGTCGGCGTTACGCCCGGGCGGGGCAACTGGTGTCCTTCGAGGTGCAACCGGGCCTTGTGATCGCCCAGGTCCAGGGGTCCCGCCACACCCCGTACGTGGCCAATGTCCAGTTCAGCCCGCTGAGTGAGGCGCAGTGGTCCGCGGTACAACGTCAGATCGAATCGTCGTTGCACTTCGCCGCCCGCCTGCTGGCCGGTGAGGTGCCGCCGGAGCTCGAGGCGGTGTTCGATGACGCCGGGGTGCCGTTGTTGCCACGGCGCTGGACGGACATCCGGGCCTCGTGTTCCTGCCCCGACTGGGAGAACCCTTGCAAGCACATCGCAGCGTTGCTGTACGTGCTGGCCGATCGCCTTGACGATGATCCGTGGCTGCTGCTGCAGTGGCGGGGTCGCGGGCGCAACGAGGTGCTGGCGCATCTCGGTCCGGCGGTGGATGGCCGCGCGACGGTGGCCCCGTGGTGGCCGCTGGTACCCGGGGCGGCGCTGCCCGTGGATGCCGCAGAGGCGGATCCGTGGCTGCAGGCCGATCCGGCGGCAGCGCTGGCACGGCTGGGTCCCCTGGATGTCGACGTGCGCTCCCGCCCGGTGGCCGACGTGCTCAGCGAGGCTTATGAAGCACTTGCGCGAGGGGTCGACCAAGGCCGTTGAGCGGGTGATTGCGTTTGGCGGAACGGAGGGGGCGGGCGCCGATGTGTCTTCGGCTCAGCTCAGCGCGCGGCGGTGGTGGCGCCGTAGCGGCGGTCGTGAGCTTCCGCCCGCAGGATGTCCAGCTCGGCGGCCAAGGCTTGGCGTCCGGCTTCGGCCTGCGGGTCCTCAGGCCAATACGACAGCTCGCTGGCAGGGTCGCCGGCGACGCGGGTGCCGATGAGGTACCGGGGCTTGGTGTAGTCGTAGGGCCGGGCCCGGTGCAGCACGAAGCGGTTGTCCCAGAACACGGTGTCTCCGGGCGTCCATCGCTGAGCGTAGATCCGGGCGGGGTCGGCCACGATGAACTCGATCAGCGATTTCACCAGAGCGCGGCTCTCCTCCCGAGGCAGGCCGGGGATGCCAAAGGCATGACGCCCGACGAAGATGTTCGGGACCCCGGTTTCGGGATGGATCTTCACCAGCGGCCGGAGGTACGCCTCGCCGTGGTAGACGGTGCCGTAGACCCCCTCGCCGTTGGAGGCGGGAAAGTCGCCCAGGTCGTTAGCCTGCGAGTAGTTCGTCGAGTGGTACGCGGCCAGGTGGGCGATGCGGGTCTTGGTGGCCTCATCGAGCGCGGCGTAGGCGGCTCGGGAGTCGGCGAACTCGGTGTTGCCGCCCTCCTCGGGGACGATGACCGCAGACAACATGGCGCACTTGGAGCTGATTGGCTTGTAGGTGGAGTCGGTGTGCCATGTCTCATTGCCCAGGTTGGTGCGCATCAGCTGGGTGTCGATGTCATAGATCTCGCCGAAGCTGCCGTCTTTGTGCTTCTTCTGGTTGGCCATGGCCTGTCCGCCGAACTCCAGCTCACCCCAGCGGCGGCCGAAGTCGGCGCTTTCCTGTTCGGTGAGGTGCTGGCCCGGGAACACCAGCAGCCCGTATTTGAGGAAGCCCCGGTGCACGGCGCTGAACGTGGTGTCATCGAGGTTGCGTAGCTCGAGGTCGGTAACCGTGGCCCCGAACGTCTTGCCGTCGAGCGGTGTGATCGTCACTCCAGCCATATCCCGATCGTAGCGGGGCTTCCGAGGACGGCGCCTTCCTGGTCGGCTCTGGCGCCGGCACTCCGGCAGATTGCGTTGGGGATCGCGGACTTCGAGGTGGAGTTCGGTGAGATCACTGCCGAGGAGATCGCCACGCAGCGGCGCGCGGATCGGGCTGGCGCAGTCGTGGTTCGTGGCGGGCGGCGCAAGGTTGGCCGCGGCGCCAAGTCCGCATGAGCCTCGTTCTCGACAGCGGCGCGCTCGTCGCTCTGGAGCGCAACGAGCGAGCGATGTGGGTGCGCCTCAGGGCGGCTCAGTTGGCGGGCGAGATTCCGCTCACGCATGCCGGGGTGATTGGGCAGGTCTGGCGAGGAGGCCCGCGCCAGGCACGGCTTGCGCAGGCGCTGGGCGGCATCAAGGTCCGAGCGTTGGACGAACCGCTCGGCCGGGCCACTGGGAGACTCCTCGCGGCGGCCCGGCTCTCCGATGTGATCGACGCCGCCCTCGTCTTGCTCGCCAGAGACGGAGACGAGGTCGTGACCGTCGACCTCGAGGACCTCACCCCACTTGCAGCGGCATCCGGCCGCCACGTCGAGATCATCCACCCGTGACTGCTTTTGACCAAACGTGCAGTCGACGCGTTGCTCGAGCAGCTTTATACCGCGGCCACCACCCGGGTGCCGCAGCCCAATTCCTGGGGCAGGGATAGAGCTACCGCTCCCCGGCGCCGTGGAACACCCACTGCCCAAAGAGTCGGCTTTGGCGGGATCACCTCCATTTCGCCGGGGATCGGGTGACTTCTCGGCAGCTACCTCCTGTCTGTGAGGTGGCCGTTCTGTACGGGCGCCGAGCGGGCGCGGCGTTGATGTGCGGCCCCGTGTTTCGCGGCGCAAATGGACCCCGCACCGTTGGCGACCTTCCCACGGACAGTCACAAACCCATCAGCAGCGGTGACTCGGTTGCCCTTGGGCGACCACAGCATGTGACTACCAGCAACGCTCCGCTAACTCGTACTCACCCCGGAGCACGTTTGGGCGGGTCAGGAACGGGTCCGCTAGCCCCAACCAAGTTGGATAACCCTGCTTGCGGAAGGTGAGGGATTCGAACCCTCGGAGACCTTGCGACCTCAACGGTTTTCGAGACAATCGCCATGGGCTTTCCGCTCCTCCTGCTCAGGGCACGTTCTACCTGGTCAGTGGCGCATTCTGCCAGCCCTTAGATCGACCGCTGTCACCCCTCGATCACCGTTAGAAGCCGATGCCAGTGGTACCAGCGTGGTACGGACCCTCGGATTGCCACTGAACATACCGATGGGTACTCGGTGTTCGCGAGCTCTGCGTGGTCGCATTCCGGGCTGTCGCCGTGGGTCGATTCGACGCGTCGCGGACCCGTCGTCCTCGGGCAGAATGGGGGCGTGAGCGCGCCCGCTGCCGACGATCTCCGATTCACCGTGCCGTTGTACACGGTCGCGGACGCGGCCCGAGCGCTCGATGTTCCCGCGACGACGTTCGCCACGTGGACGAAGGGTTACGTCCGCCACGCGGTTGGGCGGAGCGAGGTGTACGGCGCCCCGGTGGTGACGGTGCTGGCGGCAGCGCCCGGCGAGGCCAGTGTGCCCTTCGTCGGCCTGGCGGAAGGGCTGGTACTCGCCGCGATCCGCCGTGCCGGTGTGCCGCTGCAGCGGGTTCGACCCGCCCTGGCGGTGTTGCAGCGCGAGCTCAGCATCGAGCATGCGCTCGCGTCGCGGCGGCTGTATACCGACGGCGCAGAGGTGCTCTTCGACTACGGAGTGAGCTCGGCCGTCGATGCTGGCCTGGTGGCTCAGTTGGTGGTAGTGCGCAACGGTCAACGCGTGTTCGCGGAGGTGGTGGCGAGCTACCTACAGCGTGTCGACTACGACCCCGCTGATGGCTTTGCCGCCTTGATCCGTGTCCCTGCGTACGCCGGGGAGGTCGTCTGCGACCCGCGACGTTCCTTTGGCCGGCCGATCTTCCTGCACGGCGGTGCGCGGGTCGATGACGTGCTTGCTCGATTCCAGACCGGCGAATCCCTCGATGAGTTGAGCGGCGAGTTCGGCGTGCCCTTGGCCGATCTCGAGGACGCGTTGCGTGCCGCATCCCGCCGGGCTGCCTGACCTCTTCCTCGACCGCAGCGTCGGTCGGATCAGAGTCCCCCAACTGTTGCGAGCCGAAGGTCTTCGTCTCGTCACGCTCGCCGAGCACTACGGCATCCCGGCCGACGAACAGGTCACCGATGTCGATTGGTTGCGTCTGGTGGGCGAACGTCGGTGGCTGGCGGTCATGAAGGACGATCGCATCCGGTACGTGCCAGCCGAACGGCATGCGCTGGTGGACTACCGCGTGCGCGCCATTGTGCTTACCAACGCCAACCTCAGCGCCACTGACATGGCCGAGAGGATTGTCCGATCGCTGCCGGCAATCGTGGACGCCTGCGACCGTGACGACGGGCCATTCCTATACGCCGTGCACGCGAACCGCCTCGAAGCGATCAGCTTGGCCTGAGCAGGGGCGACGAGGGGCCTCATGCCCGACCCGATGACCGGAGAAATGCCGCGTCGACCAGCCGACGCGGCATCGGGGGTGGGACTCCGACTAGTCCACGGCCTTGGCGACGCCGGCCTCGAACGCTTCTTCGGACAACGCCCGGACCTCAGGCGTCCCCGGTGGCCCACACGATCGCCAGCGACTTCGCCGCCGAGCACGTCCCGTCGTAGCCGATCACCACCTGCGGCTCATGCCGGGCGGCGAGGAACCGGTCGACCTCGCCACGGGCGATTCGCCAGTCGCCGTGGACCTTCACCGCGTCGAGGAACGCGTCGGTAGGTGCATCGGTGCTGCTCACGCCAGCAGTAGATGTGTCGTGGGTGGAGCGGTAGGTGGCCGTCTTTGCGGCGAGGCGCCGGATGTAGGAGACGTCAACCCCGATTGACTGCGCTGCCTGCTCGGCGGTCAACAATTCGGCGGGATCACCAGAGGAAACAGCTGAGGGCCGATTCGATGACCGGCCTGACGAACCTTGCGGCGACACCAGTTGCTCGCCGGTGACCGGGTCCTGGTCGAGCAGCACCCGGTGCAACATGGCTGGATGGACCGAGTCGCCGAGCCGTCCGGCCCCGACCCCTCGTCAGCGACCGGCAGGCTCGGGCGAATCCGAGTAGTAGGTGCCCGGCCCCGACCCTTGGGCCAGGACAGGCTGACCCGTCACCGAGCGAACCAGCACGTCAGATCGTTGGTTTGCCGGTCTGCGAGGTACGCCACGACGTCAGCCGCGGCGGCCCGGACGCGGTCAGGTCGGGCGCCAAGAGCGGTGACACTCACGTGCATCATCGCCGCCCCCCAGCGCTGGTTTCCACGCTCCCCAAGGGACGTTGAGGACAACCCGGACCGGACTGCGAGAATGACAGCTCCCGGTGAATCGCACCAGGGTGGCGGCGCCAGCGAACGGCGTGCAGCCCGGGCGTAGGGTGCGTGATCGACGGGCGAAATCGACCGCTCGGCGTGGCTGAATCCAGCTACTGCTCGAGGAGGTCCCCGGGAACACGGTTGTGTCTCGGAGTTTTCCGAGACTTGGGGAGAGGCTGGAGTTGGTCACGGGGCGTGGTGAGCAAGGCCGAAAATCGGGCGGCGGTCGATCAGCGAGGTGGGAGCATCTCGGTCGTGAATGTGGTCTTGGCGGGCGTGCTGGGCGCGGAGTCGATTGACGCTTCGGTGCTGGCGGGTCGATGACGCGCCGATGCTCGCGGAACTCGTCGCGGCGATCTTCGGTCATCTCCGACCGTGGATGCCGTGGCTCGCGACCGAGCCACTGCCGCTCGCCGCTCGACGAGAGCTAAGCGCAGGCGACCCCAAGAGCGCCTGCGGCGACGGCGGCGAGCACGGTTGCAAAGCCCCGAGCAGAGCGTCTCTGCTTTTGACCACGCCCCCCAACCTGCCGTGATGAGTGACGAACAGCGCTGGGTTCCGACGGCAGTATGTGGATCACGGACGGCGAGCGTCCGCTGGCAAGGATCGAGTTGCGGAACGGGGTGCCCTCGAACTTCACGATGGCGTCGGAGGCAAGCAGTCCCATGGCCCAAGGGTGCACGACATCGGCGGCATCGGCGGAGTGATGGGCTGGCTGGTCAACACGGCCGCGTCCGCGGCCGTCGGCCTGGTAGTCGGTTTCGCGATCGTGGCCGTCGTTTCGCAGCTCCCGATCGGCACGCGCGCCACCCATTGAGTTTCACGACTTTGCCTGACATTGTGGGCGCTGTGTTGCGGCCAGCGCATCAACGGATGGGCGCCGCACCCTCCACCGTCTGGCGGGGGCGTTCGTTGGTTGGGGACGGACAACAGCGAAACATGGCGGAAACGTTTCCCCCGTAACATCGGCCCCATGCACCTGTCGCCGCACGAGCAAGAGCGACTCCTTGTGCACGTGGCGGCTGGGGTGGCCGCGGCCCGTCGCGCTCGTGGCCTGCGGCTGAACTACCCCGAGGCGGTCGCCATTCTCACGTCATGGGTGTACGAGGCCGCCCGTGACGGGCGCACGGTCACCGACCTGATGGAAGCGGGCCGGCATGTATTGGGCCGGGACGACGTGATGGAAGGCATTCCCGAGATGGTCGACGAGGTGCAGATCGAGGCCACGTTCCCAGATGGCACCAAGCTGGTCACGCTGCACCAGCCCATCCAGTGAGCGTCGTGAGCGTGACAGAGTGATCCCCGGCGAGGTGCTCGGTCCCGACGGCACCATCGCGCTCAACGTTGGTGCGCTGCAGTGCACGGTGACGGTTGTCAACGGCGGTGACCGGCCGGTACAGGTCGGTTCGCACTACCACTTTGCTGAGGCCAACCCTGCGCTGCTGTTTGACCGCGATGCGGCGTATGGGCACCGGCTTGACATCGCCGCGGGCACGTCGGTGCGCTTCGAACCAGGCATCGAGCGGGTGGTGACCTTGGTCCCGCTCGGCGGTGGGAGAATCGTCGCGGGCCTCCGCGGGGAAGTGGCCGGGGCGCTCGATGGTTGAGATCTCCCGAGCCCAGTACCGTCGGCTGTACGGGCCGACCACCGGTGACCGCGTACGACTGGCCGACACCGACCTCTTCATCGAGGTAGAACGCGACCTGTGCGTTGGCGGCGAAGAGGCGGTGTTCGGCGGCGGCAAGGTCATCCGCGAATCAATGGGGCAGTCGGCGCGCACTCGCGCTGAGGGCACACCTGATCTGGTCATCACCGGGGCCCTGATTCTTGACCATTGGGGCGTGGTGAAGGCCGACATCGGTGTGCGCGACGGGCGCGTCGTCGGCATCGGGAAAGCGGGCAACCCGGACACCATGAGTGGGGTCGACCGGGCGCTGGTGATCGGGCCTTCCACCGAGGTGATGTCGGGCAACGGTCGAATTCTCACCGCCGGCGCCATCGACTGCCACGTGCACCTCATCTGCCCGCAGATTGTCGATGAAGCGCTGGCGTCGGGCATCACCACCATCATCGGCGGGGGCACGGGACCAGCGGAGGGGACCAAAGCAACAACGGTCACTGCGGGGGCCTGGAACCTGTCGCGAATGCACGAGGCGATGGACCACCTACCGATCAACGTCGTGCTGCTGGGTAAGGGCAACACGGTGTCCCATGAGGGCCTTCGCGAGCAGGTGCTGGCCGGCGCCGGTGGTTTCAAGCTGCACGAAGACTGGGGCACCACGCCCGCCGCCATTGACGCCTGCCTCACCGTCGCTGAGGAAACTGGCGTGCAGGTGGCCATCCATACCGACACGCTCAACGAGGCCGGCTACGTGGATTCCACGCTTGCCGCGATCGCTGGCCGCTCCATCCACACGTACCACACCGAAGGCGCGGGTGGCGGCCACGCGCCCGACATCATCACCGTCGCTGCGCTGTCGAATGTGCTGCCGTCCTCCACCAACCCCACGCGCCCACACACGATCAACACCCTTGCCGAGCACCTCGACATGTTGATGGTCTGCCACCACCTCAATCCGGCGGTGCCCGAAGACCTTGCTTTCGCTGAAAGCCGCATTCGCCCCTCCACCATCGCTGCGGAAGATGTGTTGCATGACATTGGTGCCATCTCAATCATCGGCAGCGATTCCCAGGCGATGGGTCGTGTCGGCGAGGTGATTCTGCGTACGTGGCAGACAGCGCACGTCATGAAACTGCGCAGAGGTTCGGCGCCAGGCGACGGCGTGGCCGACAACCACCGCGCCCGCCGCTACGTAGCGAAGTACACGATCTGTCCGGCGGTTGCGCACGGCCTCGACCACGAGATTGGTTCCGTTGCAGTGGGCAAGCTGGCCGACCTCGTGCTGTGGGACCCTCGCTTCTTCGGCGTGCGGCCCCACGCCGTGCTCAAGGGCGGCATGATCGCGTGGGCGCAGATGGGTGACGCAAATGCCTCCATCCCCACGCCGCAGCCGGTGTACGCCCGGCCCATGTTTGGCGCGATGCCACGCGCTGCAGCGGCAATCAGCGTGACCTTCGTGGCCCAGGCCGCACTAGACGACGGGCTCGCCGAGCGGCTTGGACTGGCGCGACGATTGGTGGCGTCGGCGGACACCCGGTCTCGGGGCAAGACCGACCTGCCGGAGAACGACGCGATGCCCTCCATCACCGTGCACCCCGACACGTTCGCCGTGCGCATCGATGGCGAGTTGATCGAAGAGCAACCTGTGGCGGAGCTGCCAATGGCACAGCGCTATTTCCTTTTCTGATGAGCGCGTCGGCCACTCTCTTGCTGCTGGCGGACAGTCGGTTTCCCACCGGCGCCCATGCACACAGCGCCGGCATCGAGGCCAGCCATGCCCGTGGTGATGTGCGCAATGTGGCCGAACTCGCCGACTTTCTCGACGGTCGGCTGCTCACCACCGCACCCGTGGAGGCAGTATTTGCCGCTGCTGCCGCCGCCGCCGGCGACCTCCGCGAGTTGGACCACCAGCTGGCCATTCGCACGCCGTCACCGCGTTTGCGAGCAGTCAGCCGCACCCTCGGCCGTCAGCTCCTGCGCCCTGCCGAGCGTGCATGGCCCGGTGTCACCTACACGGCGCTACGCGCGCTCCACCCCGATGGGCCGATGCAACCGGTCGCGCTCGGCGCTGTGGCTGGGGCTGCGGGCCTCACGCCGTTCGATGCGGCGCTGTGCTCGCTGCACCATCTGGTCGGTGCGGTCACCACCGGCGCGGTGCGCCTGCTGGGCCTCGACCCATTTGAGGTGCACGCCATCGCGGCGCGCTTGGGGCCTCGGCTGGACACGCTGGCGACTGTGGCCGCGGAGCAGGCAGCATCCCTCGAGCCGGCGGCACTACCTGCAACCAACAGCATGTTGGCCGACATACTTGCCGAACATCACGCCACCTGGGAGGTCAGACTCTTTGCCTCCTGACCACAACCCCGGCCCGCCTCACCGTCCGGGCGCCGGCCACACGCACCCCCACACGCACGGGCATCACGAGAGCCAGCCGGAGGACACGCCGTGGGCGTCCGGCCCGCCTGGCGCACGTCCGCTGCGCATCGGTGTCGGCGGCCCGGTGGGCAGCGGCAAGACCGCGCTTGTGGCCGCGCTGTGCCGGTTCCTTGCGGACTCCGTCAGCATTGTGGTGGTCACGAACGACATCTTCACCACCGAGGATGCCGAAGCGCTGCGGCGCATGGCGGTACTCGAGGACCATCGGATCGCGGCCGTCGAAACCGGCGCCTGCCCGCATACCGCTATCCGCGACGACATCTCAGCGAACCTCGATGCGCTCGAGCAACTGGAAGCCGCCAACGCACCAGTCGAGCTGACCCTTCTCGAGAGCGGCGGCGACAACCTGACAGCGATCTTCAGCCGCGCCTTGGTGGACCGCCAGATCTTTGTGATTGATGTGGCCGGTGGTGACAAGGTGCCGCGCAAAGGTGGCCCGGGCGTGACAACAGCCGACCTGCTGGTGATCAACAAGACCGACCTGGCCCCCTTGGTGCACGCCGATCTCGCAGTGATGGACCGCGACGCGAAGGCTCGACGTGGGGGTCTTCCGATCGCGTTTACGTCGCTGGCCGAGCAGGGCGGAGCGGCGGCGGTTGCTGACTGGGTGCGCGTTCAGCTGACGGCCTGGCACGACACGCCGAGCGCGTAGCCCACCCACATGCGCGCCAGCACCACGATTGAGGTGGGCCTCGATGCCCGTGGCAACACGGTGGCCCGCCGACTGCAATGCGAGGTGCCACTGCTGGTGCGTGTGGCCGACACGCCCGGGCGAGGGCTGAGCCTGTTGCTGGTCAACGGGGCCGCCGCCCCGCTTGGTGGCGATCATCTGCGCTTCCGCCTGGAAGTGGGGCCGGGCGCCCATGTGATGGTGCGGTCCGTCGCTGCGACCATGGCGCAACCCGGGCCGATGGGCGAGCCTTCACTGTTGGAGCTTGAGCTGGTGGTGAACGAGCGGGCGACGCTGGACTGGGCGCCCGAGCCCATGGTGAGCGTGTGTCATAGCCGCCATCGCACGACCATGCATCTCAGTGCGTCGGGCTCCGCAACGGTGTCCGTTCGCGAGCGTGTCTCGCTCGGTCGCCACAGCGAAGCGCCGGGTCACCTTGAGCTGCAGCAGCGCGTCACCATCGATGGTGTCGATGTCCTGCGCCACGACACGCATTTCGCGGCTGGGCCGCTACTGGGCGTCGGAGCGCAGGGCGCCGGGCGATCAATGCGCTCGGAGGTGCGGATTGGCGCTGACCTTCCCGCACCGGCATCGGAGGTCAGCCCGGAAGTGGTGCGGGCGGTGTTTCACCTCTCTCCGATCTGTGCCCTGATCACAACGCGGAGCGGAAAAGAGATCACGAACTGGAAACATTGCGAACATGGCCCGGACATCGGCCTTCCGTAAGTTCCCCGCCGCCACACGTCCTCGTCATGTGGCGGAGAGGAATTTAGATGTCCAGGAGCACCCTGTTCCGCCTACCCTTGGTCATGACGGCAGCTGCCGTTTCCCTGTCGCTGATCGCAGCGGGGTGTGGATCGGATGATGCATCGAGCAGCGCCAGCGGAGACACCATCTGTGTCGAAGGTGAGACTGTCAAACTCGGCTTCCTGAACTCAACATCAGGCCCGATGGCCATCAGCGAGCAGACGGTGCGCGACTCGCTCATGCTCGCTGCGGAGGAGATCAACGCCGCCGGCGGAATCTTCGCCAAGAAGATCGAGTTCATCGAAGAGGACGGCCAAAGCGAGCCGACCGTGTTCGCTGAGAAGATCAACAAGCTGCTCACCGAGGACAAGGTCGCTGCCGTGTTCGGTGGATGGACCTCGGCCTCCCGCAAGGCGATGCTGCCCGTGGTCGAAGGAGCCAAGGGGCTGCTGTTCTACCCAGTCCAGTACGAGGGTCTCGAAGCCTCGAAGAACATCTACTACACGGGTGCCACCACCAATCAGCAGATCATTCCGGCCATGGACTTCTTGAAGTCCGAGGGCGTGAAGACACTGTTCCTGGCAGGGTCTGACTACGTGTTCCCCCGTACCGCGAACAAGATCATCAAGCAGTACGCCAAGGAGCTCGGTATCGAGATCGTCGGTGAGGAATACGTGCCGCTCGACAGTGATGACTGGACGACGCAGGTCGCCAAGATCGCTGCGGCCAAGCCCGACTTCGTGTTCAACACCATCAATGGTTCGTCCAACGTTGGCTTCATCAAGGCCTACGACGAGGCCGGGCTCGGAGCGGACAACTCGCCGATCATCTCGGTGTCCATCGCCGAGGAAGAGGCTCCGTCCATGGGCGTGGATCTCACCGGTCAGTTCGCCGCCTGGAACTACTTCCAGAGCGTGGACAGCCCCGCCAACGCGACATTCATCAAGGCCTTCCAAGCCAAGTATGGAGCGGACCGGCCGACGTCGGACCCGATGGAAGCGGCGTATACCTCCCTCTACCTCTACAAGAACATGGTTGAGAAGGCGAAGTCGTTCTGCGTCGACGCGGTGAACACGGCGGCCGGTGGAGTGACATTCGAGTCGCCCGAGGGTCTGGTCACGGTCAACGGAGACAACCACCACATCGCCAAGACCGGCCTGATCGGCAAGATCAACGCCGACAACCAGTTCGACGTCGTGTGGAGTTCCGAAGGCCCGATCGAGCCCGATCCGTTCCTCAAGGGCTACACCTGGTGGGATCCGACCGCCAAGTAAGGCCCACGTTCCAAACCCTGTCGGTCGTCGGGGGTGCCGTGCGTCAACGCGGCACCCCCGATCCGGTCCGCCGGTACCGCCCTGGACGACGATCTGAAAGTAGAGGATGAACGTATTCACCACCCCCCTCCTCACGGGCACCGCAACCGGCGCCATTCTGTTGCTGGCAGCGCTCGGACTCACGCTTACATTCGGCCAGATGGGCGTGATCAACATGGCGAACGGTGAGTTCCTGATGGTGGGGGCTTACGTGGCATACGTCACCCAGCAGGTGGTCAGCAGCCCCGGCCTGTCCATCGTGATCGCTCTCCCACTGGCGTTCGCCTTCGCAGGCGTTCTGGGGCTGATCCTGGAGGTCTCCATCGTCCAATGGATGTACAAACGGCCCCTCGACACACTGCTCGTGACGGTCGGTGTTTCCTTGGCCCTCCAGCAGCTCGCGCAAGATATCTTCGGCGCTCAGGGCGACCCGGTCACCGCGCCGAGTTGGCTGGGTGGCCGCATCTCAGTGTTCGGTTACGGCTGGCCCCACCGCCAGCTCTTCACGATCGTGTTGGCCATCAGCTCGCTCGCCGCGCTCAGCGCAGTCCTGAAGTACAGCGCCTTCGGTCGGCAGATCCGGGCGACGGTGCAGAACCGAGAGCTTGCCGAGACGCTGGGCGTCTCAACACGAAATGTCGACCGCATCACCTTCTTCCTGGGCTCTGGCCTTGCAGGTGTCGGCGGGGTCGCCATCGCCCTGATCTCGGGCACGAACCCGACGCTCGGCACGTCCTACATCATCCCCGCGTTTCTCGTTGTCGTCGTCGGCGGAGTCGGGCAGCTGAAGGGAACGGTCATCGCTGCATGGGCCGTCGGTGTGGTCACTGCCTTCCTGACTGACTGGATCAGCGGTTCCATGGCGCAGGTCGTCACCTTCGCCCTCGTGGTGGCCTTCCTCACGGTGCGGCCGCAGGGTCTCCTCACCGTTCGCACGAGGTCACTGGCGTGACGATCACCGCCCCCGAGTCCTCCGAGGCACCCAACGTCGGGCAAGGAGCCGGACCTCCTGCAAGGCCTCGGCGCCCGCTGTCGCTGGCACGATGGGTCAACAGCTACGGTCCGTTGGTCGCCATCGGCGTGCTGGCATTCGTGCTGCTGATCTGGGCTCCCAGTTCGATGAGTGCATTCCGGCTCGGCAACCTCGGGAAGTACTGTGCGTTGGCGCTCGCGTCCATGGGTATCGGTCTCGCCTGGGGTCGTGGTGGCATGCTCGTCATGGGCCAGGGCGTGTTCTTCGGTCTCGGCGCCTATGCCATGGCCATGCACATGAAGCTCGAGGCCGCCGGGCCGGGCCAGGTTCCGGACTTCATGGTTCTGTACGGCGACGGCACCATGCCGGGGTGGTGGGAACCGTTCCGCAGTGCCACGTTCACCGTGCTCACCATTGTCGCCTTGCCAGCCCTGGCGGCGTTCATCCTTGGGTACGCGATCCTGAAACGCCGGGTGAAGGGAGCCTATTTCGCCATCCTCACCCAGGCACTGGCGGTCGCGTTTGCAACGTTGCTGATTGGGACCATCAAGCAAACCGGTGGTTTCAACGGCCTGAACACCTTCACGACCGTCTTCGGCCACAGCCTCTATGACCCGGCGGTCAAAAAGAACCTGTACCTCATCGCAGCGGGTTTGGTGATTCTGTTCCTGGTGATCCTGTGGCAGCTCTACCGAAGCCGGTACGGCGAGTTGCTGGTCGCCACCCGGGACGCCGAGGAGCGCATCCGCTTCCTCGGCTATGACCCCGCCAACATCAAGTTGGTTGCGTTCGTGGCGGCCGCCGTGATGGCGAGCATCGGCGGCGCGGTGTTCGTCCCGATCGCTGGCATCATTTCACCGTCCAACGTGGACGCTGCGGCATCGATTCTGCTGATCGCTGGTGTGGCCCTGGGTGGCCGTTCCTCGTTGCTCGGCCCGGCACTCGGCGCGATTGCCGTCGGCTACGGCCGGTCCGCGCTTTCGGAGCAATTCCCTACACAATGGACCTACTTCCAGGGCGCGCTGTTCATCGTGGTCATCCTGTTGCTCCCCGGTGGCGTCGCCTCCAAGTGGCCGAGACTCAAGTCCCTGTGGCCGAACTCGAAGACCCTGCGTCTGAGCAAGCCGTCGACTGTCGACCTCGACCTGGACCTCGACAAGTCGGAGGCGTTGGCATGAGCCTCTCGTTCAGGGGCGAGGATTACCTGGAGATCCGCAACCTGACTGTCGACTTTGACGGCTTCAAAGCTGTCGATGGAGTTGATCTCACGTTGCTGCAAGGGAGGCTGCACTTTCTCATCGGCCCGAATGGAGCCGGAAAGACCACCGTGGTCGATGCCCTGACCGGGTTGGTGCGTGGCACCGGGAAAGCAACCTTTCGAAACCATGACCTGCTGGCGATGAAGTCGCACATGATCGTGCGTCTGGGGATTGGTCGGACCTTCCAGACCGCGTCGGTGTTCGAACAGCTCAGCGTGCTCCAGAATCTGGACATCGCTGCTGGTGTGCACCGTAAGGCGAGGGGGTTGATTTTCGCCCGCGGCAAGGTTCCTGAGCGCGTCGAGCAGGCGTTGGACACGATTGGCCTGACCGCTCTGGCGAACCGACCGGCGGGGATCCTTGCGCACGGGCAAAAGCAGTGGCTCGAGATTGGGATGCTGCTGGTGCAGGACGCGAAGGTGATCTTCCTGGACGAAACCGTTGCGGGCATGAGCGCCGGCGAGCGCGAGGAGACCGGTGAGTTGCTGAAGCGGATCGTCGGCGATCGGACCATCGTCGTCATCGAGCACGACATGGAGTTCTTGCGCCGGTACGCCGACCTCGTGACGGTGATGCACAGCGGCAAGGTGCTTGCCGAGGGGACGGTCGCCCAGATTCAGGCTGATCCACAGGTGCAAGAGGTGTATCTGGGATCCGCCAGGGAGGCGACAGCGCATGGTTGAACCAATGCTGGAGATGGTCGGTGTGACTGCGGGCTACGGGCGCTCGATGGTTCTGTCCGACGTCAACCTCTCGGTACTCAAGGGCGGTGCCGCCGCGGTCATGGGCCACAACGGCGCCGGGAAGACGACGCTGCTGCGGGTCGCTGTCGGCCTGATCCCGGTGAAGTCAGGAAAGGTATTGCTCGACGGCGAGGATGTCACCAGGGAGCGTCCCAACCGCAGGGTTCGCAACGGTCTCGGCTACGTCCCGCAGGGCCAACTCTGCTTCCCGCAGATGACCACGATGGAGAACCTCCAGCTGGTCTCGTCCGTGAAGTCCGAGATCGACGAGGTGCTCGACACATTTCCAGCCCTGACCGGCCTGTTGACCCGGCGAGCGGGCTTGTTGTCGGGTGGTCAACGCCAACAGCTCGCCATCGCGCGCACCCTGCTCGGAAAGCCGCGGCTGTTGATCCTGGACGAGCCGACCGAGGGCATCCAGCCCAACGTGGTGGCAGAGATCGAACAGGTCATCGTCGAACTCACCCGTCGTGGCGATGTCACCGTGCTGTTGGTCGAGCAGCACGTCGGTTTCGCGCTCCGCTCGACCGACATGTACTACGTGCTGGAGTCGGGCCGCATCACCGCCAGTGGTGAGGGTGGGGAGGGCTCGCTCGACGAAGTCCGTGCTGCGATTTCGGTCTGACCGGCGCCAGGGCGTGATGCCGGTCGGGACTGGAGCGAGACGGACGCGTGGCTCGGTTCCCATGACAGCGGACTCCCGTTGAGCGCCCGTGAGTGGCTCGCCTCTGCAGTGCCCTACGCCGCCGGTCTCGAAGCGGCGGCAGCGGCAGGCCGGCACCACACGCTCTGAGGGGACCGCATTGAGCGTTTCCAGGGATTCCTCAGTGGCCGAGCCTGCCGGGTTCATACGGCGCGGTGCGACAGCGCCAGCCATGCGGATTGAATCCACTGCACGCGACGTCCGCCGAGTGGGCCCAGTTGGCCGGCGTGAGGCGGGTTTGGCGACGGTGGCCAACAGGGTGACGGCGCACATCGACGTTCCCCAGGTGTGCTCATCGTCGTCCAGCTTGTGGCGCTGGAGCGGCGATCAGGCAGCGCGAGCGTGGACTTCCCTCTGCAGCGCGGGTGCTGTCAAGTTCATCGACTGTGCTCGCTGGTAGCGGTGGCGCGTATGGCCAGGCCCAAGGTTGTTGTGGGGGCGCCCGCGGACGACACGAGTGGCTTGCTCCGGTGAGGTGGCAACTGCATCGAAGACGAGACGTGCGCTGTTCCGTGGAGCCAGCTCAGTTGACGGCAAAGGCGCGGTCAAGGAGGAGGTTGGCTTCGGCCCGTTCGTCGGTGGCGACGCCGGCGTAGATGCGTAGGAGCACATCGACGGAGTGGCCGAGGCGTCGGGCGGTCTCTGCCGGGGATACACCGGCGCGGAGCATGGTGGTCGCCGCTGAGTGCCGGAGGTCGTACACGGTGACAGCGGCCAACGGGTGGCCGGGTGGCCACAATTTGGCGCGGGCCCGCACCCACACCGGGGTGTAATTGAACGAGGTGGCCGGGGTGCCGCCGGCGCTAGGGATTACCAATTTCGGCGAGGCGAAGCGATCCATGTGCACCCGGAGGCGGATCACAAGTTCAGGGGCCAGGGGCACCTCCCGCACCGTATTCGCGGCGCGCTGTTTCAGTGCTTTGCGCTCAACCCGTTGGCCGTCATTCGTGTAACGCGCCCCTGGTGCCGGGCTGGCGCCGTTGAGGCGTGCCAGCCCCCAGCCCGAGGTGGGGAGGTGGAGATCGCCGGGTGCCAGGCCGAGCGCCTCCGAGGGACGGGTGCCGGCGATGCCGACGAGGGCGAGGAGTACGCCATAGCGGGCGCCGCCGGTGGGGAGCGCCGCCACGCGGTCGGCGATAGCGAGCACCTCTGCGGCGGTGGCAACCGTGGAGATGTCCACCGTCAGATCGGTCGACGGGTTGCGCCATTCGATCCGGTGCATGGGGTTGTCCTGCGTCATGCCTCGCCGGACCGCTGCGGCCAGCACCGAGCCAAGCAGGTTCTTGCGGCGTCGCGCAACGGTGGCTGCCACGGCGGTGCCATCGCGCTTCGTCGAGGCCTGACGCAACGCTCGCTCAAGTAGTTCCGGCGTGAGGTCGTCGAGCGGCACCGACCAGCGTGCCAGCCAGGGAAGCGGCGTGAACCACTCCGCTGATCCAACCCGGTATCCCCCTTCCCGTAGCCACTCGGTCAGCTGCGTCGGTGGAGGAGGAGCGCCAGCCGTGACCAGCCATGGTGTGAACGAGACGAGCGTCTCCACCGCCGAACGGCGCGAGTGGCCAGCCCATTGCGGCCACTTGAGCTCGAGCCACTGTTGGGACCAGGTGAACCACGTCTCGCCGGACCGTTGCCACAGTACGGGTAGCCCGGTCACTGGTTCGAAGCGATGTCCCTTGCTGACGTCCACCAGCAGGTCAGCCCGAAAGCGGTCGGCTAGGGCTCGGGTCCTGAACGACCGGGTGCGATCCCTTCCGTCGACCCGCCACTTCACCTTGTAACGCCGACGGTCCTTGGGGCAGTCGGCGGCAGGTAGCACGAGGGAGAACACGTGCACGGTCTGGTTGCGCCCGCTCATCACCACCGCCAACCCGCCTTGTCCAGGCCGCCAAGGGTGGCGGGGCGCCGGTCTCCAGTGGTACCAGCGTGGTACGGGGCTTCGATGTGGGACATTCGGCCCGCTCGGACCACCTGGGAGCGCTTCCGAAAAAGCTGCTCTGACCAGGTTGTCTCTAGCGGAAGGTGAGGGATTCGAACCCTCGGAGGCCTTGCGACCTCAACGGTTTTCGAGACCGTCCCATTCGTCCGCTCTGGCAACCTTCCGGGCAAGCGAACTTGCGCCGATGAACTCTAGCCCCGGCTGGGCGACACACCACCGCTGGGTTTCAGGCTCGCAGGTCGCTGAAGAACCGGCTCAGCAGGGTGCTGCACTCCTCGGCCCGCACCCGGGCGGTGACGGCCACCTCGTGGTTCAGCCGGGGATCGGCCAACACGTTGTACAGCGACCCGGTGGCGCCGGCTTTGAGATCCTCGGCGCCGAACACCAGCCGACCGACCCGGGCCGACAGCAACGCCCCGGCACACATGACGCAAGGTTCCAGGGTGACCACGACGGTGGCCCCCTCCAAACGCCACGAACCCGTGGCCGCGGCGGCCTGCTGGAGGGCCAGGACCTCGGCGTGAGCGCAGGGGTCCTGGCGTTTCTCGCGCTCGTTGTGCGCCCGGCCCACGACCTCGCCGCCCACCACGACCAACGCACCGACCGGCACGTCACCATGGTCGAGCGCCAGCGCGGCTTCTGCCAACGCCATGGTCATGAGGGTGTCATCGGAGGGCTCGGCCACGACGTCAGACCCTAGCTGGCTCCGTCCAGGGGCTCCGCTGGCAGGGCAATCATCGCGGCTGGTCGCCGCTGACCCGAAGAACTCGAACCCTCGGAGGTGACGGCCAGGCAACCTGAGGCACACCGCGAGGTCCGCTGAGAGCTGCTGCCTCCCGGCCCTGACTCGGTTCACGGGTCACGGTCGCGCAGGACCCGACCGCCACCTCAGAGGGTTCGAGGCGCTAGTCTAACCGCTCCGTGCGGGTGAGCCTCGGCCCTCCCGTGCACGGAGGGATGCGAGAGCGGCCGAATCGGCACGCTTGGAAAGCGTGTGAGGTGCAAGCCTCCGTGGGTTCGAATCCCACTCCCTCCGCTCGGGTGGCGTTCAAGCGCTGCCGGACCGTCCGATGCTGGGAACTACCATCGGCCCGTGGTTCACCAGTCGTTGTACCGGCGCTACCGGCCGCAGCGTTTCGCCGACCTGGTGGGTCAGCAGCACGTGGTTGAAGGCTTGCGCAACGCCGTCCGTGATGATCGCAGCGGCCACGCCTACCTCTTCTCCGGTCCGCGCGGCACCGGCAAGACCTCCACCGCCCGCATCTTGGCCCGCGCCCTGAACTGCACCGACCTCCAAGGCGGTGAGCCCTGCGGAGAGTGTGATTCGTGTCTGTCGATCCAGGCCGGTACCTCCTATGACCTGTTCGAGCTGGACGCGGCGTCCAACAACAAGGTCGAAGATGTCCGGGACCTGATCAGCAGGGTGGCCATCGGCTCGCCGGGCCGCACCAAGGTGTACATCCTCGATGAGGTCCACATGCTCTCCGCGGCGGCATCCAATGCCCTGCTCAAGACCCTTGAGGAACCCCCTCCCCACGTCACTTTCGTGCTGGCCACCACCGACCCTCAGAAGGTGCTTCCCACCATCCGCAGCCGCACCCAGCACTTCGAGTTCGGACTGGTGCCCGCCACGGAGCTTGAGGCTCACCTGCGCTGGGTGGTCGCGGACGCCAGACTTGCGGTGGACGATGAGGCCCTGACGTGGGTGCTTCGCAAGGGGGCGGGCTCGGTTCGCGATGCCCTCTCGGCGCTGGACCAAGTGGCGGCCATCGGCGGCGTGGGCCCTGGCGCGGCCCCCCTCGACGAGCTGCTCGAGGCTCTGTGCGAACGTGACAGCGGTCGCGCCCTCATCGGGTTGGCCGCTGCACTGGCCAGTGGGCGTGAGCCCCGGCTGGTGGCGGAGGAGCTGCTCAGCAGGCTGCGAGATGCGTTTCTGGCCGCGGTGGCGCCGGACCTGTCCCAACTGGCCGATCTGGAGGCCAGCCGGATGGCCGATGTTGCCCGGAGGCTGGGCACCGCCGGGGTGACCCGCTCCCTCGAGGCAGTGGGGGCCGCGGTCCTGGAGATGCGCCAGGCGCCCGATGCTCGAGTTCCCCTGGAGATCGCCCTCATCCGCTTGACCCGGCCTGAGTTGGACACCACCGCCGCGGCCCTCCTCGAACGGGTCGCCCGGCTGGAAGTGGCCCTCGCCGTTGGTGCCGCCACCGTCGCGGAGCCTGGCGGGATGGTCGCGGAGCCTGGCGGGATGGTCGCGGAGCCTGGCGGACACCCCTCCCCGCGTGCCGGTTCCGGTCCCGCGGAGCATCGGGCTCGCGCTGACCGTGCTCCTGGTCCAGGGCCGCCAACTGATTCGGCTGCGAACGATGGGCCGCGCTCGGATGCCGTTGCTGACCGGCCGGCGCGTCGGCCGGCGTCGGCTCGCCAGTCGCCGCCGGGCGAGGTCCGTGAGGGAGCCGCCGCCGCCGCTCGTCGTCAGCTCGCTGCCCGGAGCGGATCGACGGACGCACCGTCACGGGCCGGGACCCCGTCGGGCGCCTCCCCGACCGCTCGGCCGGGGCCGTCCCCTTCACGGGACGGCGAGGACGCCACCGCCGGACACCAGCCCTCGGTGCGCCCGGCCGCTGGCATGGCTGCGGGCCCTCACGCCGGGCCGGCGGAGCGGGGTCCCGCGGAAGGCCCTGAGCGCCCGGCCGTTGCTGACGGATCGGGCCCGGGCCTCGATGTCGGGACCGCGGTGGTAGGGGCGCGGAACTTGCGGCTGCTGAGCGGCGGGGGGAGTGACGCCGCGACCACGAACATGGGCCCCTCTGCCATCGGTGTCCCATCGCTGGAGCAATTGGGCGTCGCTTGGACGTCGGGGATCCTCGACGAGCTGCCGGCCGGGGCGCGGGCGCTGTTCCGGGCCGGGCAGTTCATCGGCGTGGATCAGGGCTCGGCGCTGTTCGCCCTGCCCTCGGCCATTCACCGTGATCGTTGCGCCGCCAAGGTGGCCGACGTCGAGCGTGCCATGGCCCGTCACTTCGGGCATCCCGTTCCCCTCCGCCTGGTCGTTGACGAGGCCCGAACTGCCACGGACCGTGGTGGGTTTGCCGCAGCGGACCACCTCGGCCCGGAGCAGCTCGATGCCGAGCGCTACGCCGCGGACGCCGAGAGCTATGCCGAGCTCGGCGATGTCGCCGAGTTGCCCGATGCTCCGAACAATGCCGTCACGGGTCTTGATCTGTTGCAACAGACCTTCCCTGGGGCCGAGATCCTCGAATGAGGCGTGACCATGAGTGAGCACCCTGCGTCCGCCGCCAACGACGCCAACGAGCCCCCCGAGGCTGCGTTGCCGGGCGGACTCGGAGCCATGTTGGGCGCCTTGGACCTCGGTTCGCTCCTGGGCGCAGCCAGCGAGATGTTGGCAGCCGAGCAAGCCGGTGCAGACGCCGAGGTCACGGGCAGCGCGGGAGGTGGGGCGGTGCAGATCCGGGTGACCGGCCTCGGCGAGTTCCTGTCGGTGCGAGTGGCCCCCGAGCTGGTCGATCCTCAGGACGTGTCTCTGTTGGAAGACACCCTCCTCGCCGCCTTGCGCGACGCTATGGACCAGGTGCAACAGCGGCAACGGGGCTCGCTCGGTGGGCTCCAGGGACTAGCGGGGCTCGGCGGTCTCGATGCCCTGACGGGGATGGCCGAGTTGTTTGGTTCCGGCGCGTCGAGCGGGCCATCGGCGCCGGACGAAATCGACCGTGACCGAACCTCGTGAGCTCGTTGTTCGCGGCGCCGGTCAACGACCTGATCGAGGAGCTGGGACGGCTTCCCGGGGTGGGTCCCAAGTCGGCCCAACGCATTGCCTTTCACCTGCTGGGGGTCTCGGACCGTGAGGCCGCGCGGCTGTCCCACGCCATCACCGACATGAAGGCCCGCACCACCCAGTGCACCCGTTGTTTCAACATCACCGAGCGGCGGACCGATGGTGGCACCGAGTGCGGGCTGTGCACCGACCCCCGCCGTGACGGTCATCTGCTGTGTGTGGTGGAGGAGCCGAGAGATCTCGTGGCGGTGGAGCGCACCGGGGAGTTCAAGGGCCGCTACCACGTGCTCGGCGGCGCCATCAACCACCTGGAGGGCATCGGGCCGGATCAGCTGCGGGTTCGTGAGCTGCTGCGTCGTCTGGGCGAGGAACCGGTGGAGGAGCTCATTGTGTGCACCAACCCCAACCTCGAAGGTGACGCCACCGCCCTCTACCTGGTCCGACTTCTCGCCGGTGTGGACATCCGGGTCACCAGGCTGGCGTCGGGTCTGCCCGTGGGAAGCGATCTCGAATATGCCGATGAGCTGACGTTGGGCCGGGCCCTCGAAGGCCGTCGTCCCCTCGCCGGCTGATTTACCTGCATCGACCGGTCGGCCAATCCTCAACGTTTCCGACCCCGTGATGGTTCCGAGCCGGCGAGGAGCGGGCGAAAACAAAGACCGGGGTGCAAGCTCCCCCGAACCGACGCGGGCGGACAGTGAATCGGTTCGTGGAGCCGGCACCCCGGCCTTTGCGATCACACCGGGGGTGGGCCCCGGCGATGTCGTTGCGGTTATGTTACGACTACCGATCGATCGAGTCAAGACCATGACGAAAAGATTGCAGTTCGTGTTGGTCTCGGTGTTTGTTGCTCTCGGTGTTTGTTGCTCGCCTCCCTGTCGGTCGGCGAGTGTCGGCGGCTCGCTGGCGCTCGCGCGCCGACCAGGCGCCCTCGGGGGTAATGCAAACACCGGTTCCCCAGGTCTCGGTGCGGCGCCAGCGCGAGCCTGGTTCCCACGTCGACCAGGCGCCCTCAACCTCGCTGTCCCCGTTGGATCCCCACGGCCCGTACCATCGGGCCCGGCCCGGCACGCTCGGGCCCGGCATAGCCCGCGGCTGAACCTCTCCGGGGGCCCCGAGGTGGGGTTGGGGCCCCGCCCGAGCGCCGCTAGGGAGGCGCCAGCCGACCGGTCAGTGCACCGGGTGTGGCTCGTGATGGGGGGAGGCGCGCCAGCGCCGTCGGGGGGCGCAGCCCCCCGTTCAAGAAAGAACCTGCCCCTTTGCAGCAACACCCGGTTTCGGCGGTACTCACGACACCAGCCCCGGTAGATCGACCAAACCAGCGCCTCAGTCCTGTCTTTCCGTTCTTGTAGTTGCACCCGGCCCGGCGTCGGGCTGGGCTCCGAGGGTGGGGTTGGGGCCCCGCCCGAGCGCCGCTAGGGAGGCGCCAGCCGACCGGTCAGTGCACCGGGTATGGCTCGTGATGGGGGGAGGCGCGTCAGCGCCGTCGGGGGGCGCAGCCCCCCGTTTCAAGAGTCCGCCCCGCCCGAGCGCCGCTAGGGAGGCGCCAGCCGACCGGTCAGTGCACCGGGTATGGCTCGCGATGGGGGGAGGCGCGCCAGCGCCGTCGGGAGCCGCAGCCCCCCGTTCAAGCGGCGAAGACTACGGCGTCGCCCTGACCGCCGCCGCCGCACAGGGAGACGGCGCCGTAGCGACCACCACGACGGCCGAGCTCGTGGAGCAGGGTGAGTGCCAGGCGGGTCCCCGAGGCGCCGATGGGATGACCGAGGGCGATGGCGCCACCGTTCACGTTGACGATGTCCTCGGACACGCCCAGATCCGCGGTGGACGCCAGGGCCACGGCGGCAAAAGCCTCGTTCATCTCGAACAGGTCCATGTCGCTCACTGTCAGACCGGCACGGTCCAGCGCCCGCTTGATGGCCCGCGACGGTTGGTGCAGCAGGCCGGCATCGGGACCGGCCACCATGCCGAAGGACACCACCCGGCCCAGCGGGGTGACCCCCAGTCGGGCGGCGGCGACCTCTGACATCATCACCACTGCGGCGGCCCCGTCGGAGATCTGCGAAGCGTTCCCGGCGGTCACGTTGCCGGCCCCGCCGAACGCGCCTCGCAAACCGGCCAGGGACTCTGCCGTGGTGCCGGGTCGGATGCCCTCATCGGCCTCGATGACGATGGGATCACCGTGGCGTTGGGCCACGGACACCGGCACGATCTCGGCATCGAACCGGCCGTCCTTTTGGGCTGCCGCGGCCCGCTCGTGGGACCGGGCCGCCAGCTCGTCCATGGTCTGGCGCGCCAGGCCCTCCTTGGCGGCGTCACGCTCGGTGCCGGCCCCCATCGCCACGTGGTCGAACGCACACGTCAACCCGTCGAACATCATCGAATCGATCACCGCCCCGTCACCGATGCGGAACCCGGCCCGGGCGTTGGGCAGCAGGTAGGGGCGTTGGTCATGGACTCCATGCCGCCGGCGACCACGATGTCGGCCTCGCCGGAGGAGATCAGCTGATCGGCCAGGATGATGGTGTTGAGACCCGACAGGCAGACCTTGTTGATCGTGGTGGAGGGCACGCTCATGGGGATGCCGGCGTTGGCTGCAGCCTGACGGGCGCTGATCTGGCCGGTGCCGGCCTGCAGCACCTGGCCCATGTAGACGTAGTCGACCTGGTCGGGCGCTGACACCGGCCCGCTCGAGGGCGCCGGCGATGGCGAAGCCCCCCAGCTCCATGGCCGAGAACGGCGAGAGGCCACCCTGGAATCGGCCGATCGGGGTACGGGCCCCGGCGACGATGACCGAACGGGTCCTGACTGAACCTGCCGTCTTTACCGAACCTGGCATGGCGACCTCCGAGGAACTGTGGGTGGCGCAAGCTTAGGGCCCGGTGCCAGGATCGGTCCCCGCTGCGACGGAAACATTGCCGAGACCGACGCTCCGTCTTCCGGTAACACTGACGCGCCTAGGTACCCTTTCTCCATGCAGGCGATCCTCGACGCGATAGAATCCGGCGCTCCTCCCGGCGATCTGGCCCAACTGCCCCTCCCGCCGAGTTACCGCGCCGCCTTCGTGCGCCGCAAGGACGTTCTCATGTTCGAGGGCATCGCGTCGGAGGACAAGGATCCCCGCAAGTCCCTCCACGTGGGTGAGGTCCCCACCCCCAAGATCGCTCCGGACGAGGTGGTGTTGGCAGTGATGGCCAGTTCCATCAACTTCAACACTGTCTGGACCTCCATCTTCGAGCCGCTGCCCACGTTCGGGTTTCTGGAGCGCCTGGGCCGGGAGAGCGAGTGGGGGGCCCGTCATGATCAGCCATATCACGTGATCGGCTCTGACGCTGCGGGCGTGGTGTTGCGGGTCGGTTCGGCGGTGCGCAACTGGAAGGTGGGGGACCGCGTGGTGGTCCACTGCAATAGCGTGGATGATCAGGATCCGTCCTCCCATGAAGATTCGATGTTGGGATCGAACCAACGCATCTGGGGTTATGAAACCAACTTCGGGGGCCTGGCCGATCTGACTGTGGTCAAGGCCAACCAGCTGATGCCAAAACCCACACACCTGTCCTGGGAGGAGTCAGCGGTCAGTGGCTTGTGCGGCTCCACCTCCTACCGGATGTTGGTGGGGCGTCACGCGGCCCGCCTGAAGCAGGGCGACGGCGTGTTGGTCTGGGGGGCCACCGGTGGCATCGGGGCCTACGCCGTGCAGTTGGTCCTGAACGGGGGCGGCATACCAGTCGGTGTGGTGAGTTCCCCGAAGCGGGCCCGGTTGCTCCAGGAGATGGGTTGCGAGCGGGTCATCGATCGGGCCGCGGAGGGTTACCGCTTCTGGTCCGATGAGCACACCCAGGACGAGAACGAGTGGCGTCGGTTCGGTAAGAAGGTGCGCTCGTTGCTGGGCGATGATCCGGGCATCGTTTTCGAACACCCCGGTCGCAGCACCATGGGGGCATCGGTGTTCGTCACCAGACGGGGTGGCACCATCGTCACCTGTGCCGCCACCAGTGGCTACATGGTGGAATACGACAATCGCCACCTTTGGATGAAGTTGAAGCGCATCGTTGCCTCCCATTTCGCCAACTATCAAGAGGCGTGGGACATGAACCAGCTGATCGACCGTGGCGCCATCACCCCGGTGCTATCGGCCTGTTTCCCGCTGACGGAGGTGGGCGAGGCCGCCAACCAGGTGCACCACAACCTGCATGAGGGCAAGCTGGCGGTGCTGTGCCTGGCACCGGGGCGGAACCTCGGCATCGACGATCCAGAGAAGCGCGAACGGGTCGGCGATGCCCGCATCCGGCGCTTCGAGACGGCCTGAGCGGCGTGGGAGACTGACCAGATGCCCCAGACCGTGCAGTCCCACATGCTGCTTACCGAGATCGACCATGTCGCCATTGCCGTGAGGGATCTCGACGCCGCCATCGACTACTACCGGCGGGCTTTCGGCGCCACCGTCGACCATCGGGAGATCGTCGAATCCGACGGCGTCGAAGAGGCGTTGTTGAAGGTGGCGGAGAGCTACGTGCAGCTCATCACCCCCACCCGAGAGGATTCGCCCATCGCCAAGGCCCTCGAGAAGCGGGGCGAGGGTTTGCACCACATCGGCTACCGGGTGACGGATTGCGGCGCGGCTCTCGCCGCCATGGTGGCCGCCGGCGCCACGGCAATCGATCAGGCCCCCCGGCCCGGTTCTCGGGGAACCACGGTGGCGTTCATGCATCCCAAGGGCAGTTTCGGGACGCTGATCGAACTGGTCCAGGAGTAGATCCGGGGTCAACCGTCGGACAGGGACCACCGGCCTCGGGCGGTAACAGGGTTCCTCGGTAGAGTCGCTGATCGTGAATCCGTCCCAGGCTGCCCGGGCCCATTGGCAGCATCTGGAGTGCGTACACGCGGTGACGTACTTCTCGTCCGAGGTCATCGAGGCTCTGATGGGTCTGGGGCTTCGGGGATTCTGGTCGGGCTACTTCGCCGGGCGGGCGGCGCCGTTGGGCCCCGTCGGTCCGGCGGTGGTCGAGGCGCTGTTCTACAACTTCAGTCCCGATCTGGTCCGACGGGAATTGCCGGCACTGTGGCAAGTGGTGACGCCGGATCTGGTGAGCAGCACCCGCTTGCACGCGGTGGACGCCGCGTTGTGGGCCATCCTCGGTGAGGAGGTCCGCGCTCCCGAGCTGGTCGGGGTGTCCCAACTGGCCCGCCGGGCGGCGGAGGCCGCGGACTGCTCGGGCCGGGCCCTGGCCGCTGCTCACGCCGCCCAGGAGTGGCCCACCGTGCCCCACCTGGTGTTGTGGCAGGCGGCCACCGTGCTGCGTGAGCATCGCGGCGACGGGCACGTGGCGGTGCTGGTGAACGAGGGGATCAGCGGGGTGGCGGCGCACCTCCTGGCGGCGGCGTCCGGTCAGAGCGACGCCGAGCAGCTCCGCGAGGCCCGGTTCTGGTCCCAGGCCCGGTGGGATGAGGCGGCGGAGGACCTGGCAACCCGGGGCATCGTGGACCAAGCCGGGAAGCTGACCAAGCGTGGCCGGTCGCTCAAGGCCCGCATCGAAAGCCAGACCGACCGCCTCGCCGCAGCCCCCTACCAGGTACTTGGCGATGACGAACAACAACGCCTGCTGAGCTGCGGCGCCCGGCTGGCTGATCTGGTGGCTCGGGCGGGGTTGTTGCCCTTTCCCAACCCCATGGGTCTGCCCCGCCCCGCAGCCGTGGCGGGGATCGTTGACCCCCAACACCCGACACCGCCACCGGATGCCGCGGACAACGCGCCGCCCAGGGGCGACCCGCAGGCCATGGATAACGAGCAGACCGGTGGCGACGCCGAGGCTGAGGTCATCGACCTGACCGAGCGGGCCCCGGCGCCGGGCCGTCCGTCCTCCCGGAAGCGGCGCCCGGCCCGCGCCGCCAAAGTTGCCCGATCGGATGGCAGAGGGCGCAGTTCTCGCTGACGAAGAAGCCCGCTGACCTCTCGCCGAGGAACCGCTAACTTCCCGGTCATGACCAGCGCTGACAGTGCCCGTCCGACAAGTGCCCGCATCGAGCCGCTGCGGGAGGTACCGCCCGACCTGCGCGCGCTGGTGGCCATCAAGGGTGAGGGTCCGCCGGTCAATGTGCTGGCCACCCTGGCACATGCCCCGCGGGTGCTGAAGCGCTTCTCGGAGATGGGCGGCACGTTGTTGTTCCGGGGCAGCGTGGGCGATCGTGAGCGGGAGATCGTGATCCTGCGGGTTGGGGCCAATGCCCGGTCGGTCTACGAGTTCGGCCAGCACACCGTGATCGGCAAGCGCTCCGGGATCACCGACGCTGAGATCAAGGCCCTCACCCTGCCCGCGGATCAGGGCGGCTGGAACGATGTGGATCGGGCGCTGGTGGCGCTGGCTGACGACCTCTGCAACGAGGACTGCGTGAGTGACGCCACCTGGGCCGAGCTGTCCAAAACCTGGACCGACGCCCAGCTGATCGAGCTGGTGGTCTGCGCCGGGTTCTACCGGATGGTGTCCGGCTTCTTGAACTCTGCCGGTGTGCAGCTCGATGACGGGGTCCCCGGCTGGCCCGAGTGACGGACCCGGCTGTGACCGGCGCAACTGTGACCAAAGCAACGGCGCGGAGTGCCTTCTGGAGGACCGGCGGCTGCTAGCAACGTCCCCATGAGCCCCACCCTCCATCAGGATGCCGCGCTCCCGAACCACCGCCGAGGGCTGGTCGCGCTGCTGGGGGGGCTCGGTATCGCCGCGGTGCTGATGGTGGGCTGCGGCGGGTCCAGCGGGGAACCGGTGCTGTCCCCGGCCGCGGCCGCCGGCAAGGCCCTGGCCCAGACCAAGGGTTGCGCCAGCTGTCACGTGTTCTACGGACGCGACGCCGCCGGGCCCACCTGGAAGGACGTGTACGGCAGTGAGGTCACGCTGGTCGATGGCAGCAAGGTCGGCGCCGACGAGGACTATCTGATCCGGGCCATCAAGGATCCATGGGCCCAGAAGGTGAAAGGCTTCGGCACCATCATGCCCCGCAACAAGCTGACCGATGAGGAGGTGGCGTCCATCGTGGCCTACATCAAGGAGCTCAGCCCGAACGGTCGGGCCAGCGATGATCCAGCCGGGACAGCCGGGACCGCCGTGATCGTGCAGTTGGTGGACGGCACCTATGAACTGTTCCGGCACTTCTACGCGGTACCTACCCGTACGTCGGTGGGTCCGCGGCCGGGTGACGGGCTGAACGATGAACTGGACATCGGGGCGGCCCGGGGTGTGGTGGACAACGTGGTCCGTCTGCTGGAGGTCGGTGCCACCCACCTCGGCGTGGCCACCGACCACGTCATCGAATCGTTCCGCAACGACCTGTGGTTGGGTTACAAGACCGGCGCCGGCGTCGACCCCACGCTCAAGGCCCAGTTCTTCCCCCTCGAGGACGCGCTGGCCGCTTGTGGGATCACGGTGTGGCCAATGGTGGAATTCGAAGCCGATGACGCCCTCGGTGCCGCCGCCGCCGTCGCTGAGGCCGATCCCCGGGTCGAGCAGGTGCAGATCCTCACCCCGGACAAGGACATGGCGCAATGTGTGCGCGACGCCCGGGTGGTGCTGGTGGACCGGCGCAAGAACCTGACCGTGGACGAGGCCGGGGTCATCGCCCGCTGGGGGGTGCCGCCCCGTTCGATACCCGACTACCTGGCGTTGGTCGGTGACAGCGCCGACGGCTTCCCGGGTCTGGCCGGCTTCGGGGCCAAGAGCGCCGCCGCGGTCCTGGCCCGCTACGGCACCATTACCGACATTCCCGCCGCCGCCGGGCAATGGGACGTGGCCGGCCTGCGCGGCGTGGCCAAGCTGGCCACCACGTTGCACGCCAACATGGCGGACGCCCTGCTGTTCCGCACGTTGGCGACCCTGGCTGTCGAAGGACCCGAGGTGGGCGCGGTCGACAACTGGCGTTGGCAGGGCCCCACCGCACACGCCAGTGCCTGGGCGGACTACCTGGATCTACCCAACCTCATGACCCGACTCAACAAGTTGGCCGTCCGACGAAGCGCCACATCGTCCTGACATGAACCAATCAGTGGAGCATTCTTGGCGGGCCAATGTAGCCGGCAGGGGTTCGCGGTAACGTCGGTGGCCATGGGGCAAACCATGCGAGCCGGGCAGCTGGTCGAGATCGGGCGGGTGGAGTTCGTGGAGGCGCCGATCGACCCACCCCAGCCCGGCGAGTTGTTGGTGGCCAGCCGGTTCTCCTCCATCTGCGGCAGCGACTTGCACGGGGTTCAGTACGGGGTGGAGCTGCCGCCGGGGCCCTGGGCGCCAGGCTATCCCGGCCATGAGGGCATCGGCCACGTGGTGGAGTCCCAGGCCGACGGCTTCGCCGAGGGGGACCTGGTGCTGGCGGTGCCCAACGCCGCCATCGGACGTTGCATGGCCGAATACCAACGGCTCCAAGCGGTGACCGCGGTCAAGCTGGACCAGACGCTCGATCTACCGCTGGAAGAGGTGCTGATGGCCCAACAGTTGGGCACGGTGATCTTCGCCCTGCGGCGCTACCCCACCGACGTGGCCGGCAAGACCGTGGTCATCTTGGGTCAGGGTTCGGCCGGGTTGTTCTTCTGCCACCTGCTCAAGGCCGCCGGCGCCGCCCGCATCATCGTGGCGGACCTGTCGGCCCACCGGCTGGCGCTGTCAGCAGGCTTCGGGGCCGATGTCATCGTGCAGGCCGGTATGGTGCACGCCGGTCACGATGACGTGCGGGCGGCGGTCATGGACCTCACCGGTGGCGTGGGTGCGGACTACACCGTGGAGGCCGTCGGGAGCCGGGTCACGCTGGCCCAGAGCATCGAGCTGGCCGCTGCGGACTCCAAGCTGTTGTGGTTCGGTCTGCCAGACGCCAAGGAGCCGGTGCCGATCTCCTTCCAGAAGTTCTTCCGCAAACGGCTCACCGCCCAGACCGTGTATGGGGCCCAGCACGAAGCGGGTCTGGTGTCCTTCCGGGTGGCGCTGGACATGATCGTCCGGCGCACCATCGACGTGCGCCCGCTGCTGTCCCACATCCTGCCCATTGAACAGGTCGGCCACGCCTTCGAGCTGGCCCATTCCCGGGAGGACGGCGCAGTCAAGGTGTCCGTCAAGTTCTGACCGGTCCCGATCCCACCCCGGCGTCCTATCAGCGGCCGGCGGATCTGGGGTCGTTGTTCGCGTTCTTCGCCCAAAGGGCCATTCCTGGGGTGGAGGAGGCCCGGTGGTCCGCCGCGGACGCCGAGGGTCACTATCGGCGGGCGGTGCGCCTGGCTCACGGCGAGGGCATCGTCGAGTTGGGACTCCGAGGCCGCCAGCTGTCCATTTGCACCGTGGTTGCCGATCCCCGGGACCATGTCGAAGCGGTGGCGCTGGCCCGCCGGCTTTTCGACCTCGACGCTGACCCTGCCGCGATTGACGCGGTCCTGTCGGAGGATCCGGCCCTGGCGCCGCTGGTGGCGGCCCGGCCCGGTGTTCGGGTGCCCGGTCTGGCGGACCTGCATGAGGCGCTGGTGCGAGCCATCATCGGTCAGCAGATCTCGGTGGCCGCGGCTCGTACCGTCACCGCCCGGTTGGCGTCGTTGGTGGGCGAGGCGTTGGTCCTGCCTGACCCCGCCGGTTCGATCACCCACCACTTTCCCCAAGCTGCCGCGCTGGCCCGCCTCGAGGCCGCCTCCCTCCCCATGCCCCGCTCCCGGGGACGGGCCTTGGTGGCGGCGGCCACCGCGCTGGCTTTGGGCCATCTACCGTTGCAGGTCGAAGCGGTCGATCTTCCCGCAGCCCGCCAGCAGCTCTTGGCCCTGACCGGGGTGGGACCTTGGACGGCGGATTACGTGCTGCTGCGAGCCGGCGGAGACCGGGACGTCTTCCTGGCCGGCGATCTGGCCATCCGCTCCGCCCTCACCCGACTGGCGCTGCCCTCCGATGCCCGGGGCGCTGCCGCCCACGCTGCCCGCTGGAGCCCCTGGCGCTCCTACGCCACGCTCCATCTGTGGCACTCCCTCGCCGACCCCCGGCCCGCCCTTTGACCGACCCACGCGCCATGCCGACCGGCATGTCCCGCTCGTTCAGTCGGTGCGGTTTGGTCGGTGCGGTTCAGGGTGCTTCAGGCGGGGTGCTTCAGTCTTTCGGCGCTCGGACCACCAGGCAGAACTCGCCGCCTTCGGGGTCCGCCATCACGATGGCGTGAAAGCCCAGGTGGCCGGGTTCGCTGAAATCGGGCTCGACCAACACGGTGGCGCCCAACGCCAGCAGTTCGGCCCGGGCCGACAGCGGGTCCTCGGGAAACAGGTCGATGTGGACCCGGTGCTTGGCCGCCTTGGACTCCGGCACCTGTTGCAAGGTCAGGTGGTTGAGGGTTCGGGCGTTGACCGAGCCGCTGAGCGTGACCGCATGACGCTCATCTCCGGTGCGTATCCCAAAGCCCAGCGCCGCTTGCCAGAAGTCGGCCATGCGGACCACGTCGGCGCAGTCCATGGTGACCCCCATGGCTCGCAGCGGAATGTCAGCGCTCATCGCACGTGCCCAGCTTTCGTTTCATGCCCGCTCATGTGGTTGTCGGATCCAGAACGTGGGACACCCCGACCGGGTCCACTTCGACCAACTGGTCGAAACGGCAGCTGGCGGGGTCCCGATCCTCCCGCCAGCGCTTGAACGTGGTCACGCCACGGAATCGGCCGTTGGTGACGGTCAGGTACTCCACCTCGACCACCCGCTCGATGCGCACCGGCATCCAACTGAGGTCCTTGGTGCCGTTCCAGCGGCTGATGGCGCCCGGCAGCCTGGTCGATTCGTGCGCTTCGGGGCGGGCCCACTCGGCCCAGGGATGGCCATCGAGGGCTCCGTCAGTCAGCGGCGCCAGGTCCTGGGCCAATTGGGTGCGCAGCTTGGCGGAGAAGCTGGCGGTCACACCCAGGTGGTGCAGCACCCCGGCGTCGTCGTACAAACCCAACAACATGGAGCCCACGCCGGCGCCATCCTTGTGGGTACGGTACCCGGCCACCACGCAATCAACGCTGCGACGGTGCTTGATCTTGAATTGCACCCGCTTGTCAGGCTCGTAGCGTCCGGACCTCGGTTTGGCGATGAGCCCATCGAGGCCGGCACCTTCGAAATCCTCATACCAGCGCCGGGCCAGCACCGGATCCTCGGTGGCCGGACACCGGTGCAGGCCCGGCGCGGCCACCGCCACTGCTTGTTCCAGCAGGGCCCGGCGGGCGCTGAACGGTTCCTGGCGCAGATCCAGGTCACCGAGACAGAGCAGATCGAAGGCCACGAACAGGGCGGGGGTTTCCGCGGCCAGTCGGTTGATGCGTGACACCGCGGGATGGATGCGTTGCTGCAGGGCATCGAAATCCAGCCGGTCCCCGCTCACCACGATGATCTCGCCGTCCACCACGATGCGGGGCGGGAGCGCGGCCTGCAGCTGTTCGACCAGTTCCGGGAAGTATCGGGTGAGGGGCCGCTCGTTGCGGGAGCCGAGCTCGATCTCGTCGCCGTCCCGGAACACGATGCACCGAAACCCGTCCCACTTCGGTTCGAAGCTCAGATCACCGGTGGGGAAGGTGTCCACCGCCTTGGCCAACATGGGCTTCACCGGGGGCGGCACCGGGAGATCCACGAAAGCGACGATAGCCCGGCGCCGGTGTGCGGGGAGCACCGGGCCGGGCCCAGCTCACTTGTTCGGGTTCTTGCCCTTGCCGGAGCTGTTGCCGCTTTTGCCTGAGCCGTTCCCGGAGTCCGAGTCCGTCTCATCCTGCTCTGGCTCCTCCTCGGACTCGGTGGTGGCGGTGGTGGTTTCGGAGTCGGAGTCGGAGTCCGAGTCGTCCTGGCCGGGCTTGCCGCAGTCGCTGTGAGCGGCCTCGGAGACGGCTTCTCCGTGATTGCGGGCACCGCCGGCCTTGGTGTCCGCCTCGCGGTTCTTGGCGACGCTCGAGACGAACTCACCGTGGTTGTGGGCTTCCTCTCCCGCCACCTGGCAGTCCTCGTCGGCCTCCTCGGCCTCCTCGACATCGGACTCCACAACCGGCAGCGCCGTCTCTGTGGGTTGGGTCGTACTGTCTGGTACGGACACGGAGGTCTCGGTGGAGGTGGTGGTCTCCTCCGCCGCCTCTTCGGCGCCGGTGTCCGCGGTCATGGCGGCGATGCGGTCCCGCGCGGTGGAGGAGGCGTTGCTGTGCGCGGGCGGTCGTGGTCCGGCCCAGCCGCCGGTGGCTGCGGCCGCGGTCCCCACGGTGAGCACGCCGGCTCCGATGATCCCGGCAGCCTTGAGGGTGATCAGCTTGGCCAACATGCGTTTGGGCTCCTTGGGATGTGATGGAACCGGGGACCCGGCGTCGGCGGTGACCGTCGTGCCGGTTGTGTCCCCGATGGCGTCTCCCATGGCGTGCATCGCCCCGTGCACGGCGGACTGCATGGCGGCGGACATCACGGTCAGCCGGGCCAGTTCCGTGGGTTGGGCCGGACCACGCAAGGTTTGCAGGAGACGCTGCAGATCGTCGAGATCATCCGGCCCGGCATCGTTGCCGGCCAGTCCGATCCCGCCGTTCGAAGCGCCGCCCCGCAGCCCGGGGTGCGTGTTACCCGTCATGGTGTCCCGTTCATCGCCACGCCGCGGGTTGTTGTTACAGGCAGGGCCCCATTCTTCGGTACATTCCCCGACGTTGGGGATGTTGTGGGGTTTGAGGCCGGGGGGTTCGATGCCGGGCGCGATGCCGGCCCCGATGGCGTTAGCGAGTGCAGTTCGGCCAGGCGTTTGAGCCCGCGGTGGGTGAGCACCCGCACCGCTGATTCGCTGCGTTGCATCAGCTCGGCCACCGCCGATACGTCCAGATCGGCCACCACCCGCAACAGCACGGCTTCGGCCTGATCAGGGGAGAGCCCCCGAACCAGGCTCAACGCGGCTTCGAGGTCATCAACGGGGGTCTCGGGTTGCAGGGGGAGCGGGCGGCGTCGGTCAGGTCGGCGACGGCGGACTCGGGCCGGCGGGTCTGGCGGCGCAGCTCGTCGGTCAGGCGGCGTCGCCCGATGGTGAACAGCCAGCGGCGGAACTCATCCTCCCCACCGCTGAAGCGCGACAGGCCCCGGGCCACGTCGATCCAGGTGGTCGAGGCCAAATCCTCCGCCATGGCCGTCGCGCCGCACCCCCGCAGATACCGCAGCAGGCGATGGTTGTACCGCTGCCACAGCTCACCAAGGGCCTGCCGGTCGCCTTGGCGGGCCGCGCCCAGCACCACCGAAAAGCGGTCGCCGGCGCCGATGCTCACGCGCTTTGATTCGGCCCGAACCACTCCTGCCCACACAGGTCGGTGGGCCTACTCGGGGCAAAGACGCGTTCACCCTGGACATACCTCTTGGTACGGGCATACTATGCGGTCCAGTATGTCGGGTGGCTAGGATGAGCCACACCCACGATCGGGAGAAGAACGCTGAACCGCAACGATTACTTCGAGGTAGGCCTGGAGCTGTTGGCGTCTGGTGGTGTCGCCGAGCAAACCATCGCCAAGCTGTGCGAGCGCCTGGCCATCACCAAGGGCTCCTTTTATCACCACTTCACCAGCCTGGGTGATTTCCGCCAGCAGCTGTTGGCGTATTGGGAAGCCAACCAGGAGGCCAAGATGAACGAGGCCGAGCCCAACGTGGTGGACTGGGTGGCCCCCGCCGCCAACGCCATTGACGCCGCGGTTCGGGCCTGGGGTCAGAGCGATGCGGCCGCCGCCGCGGCGCAGGACCGCATCGACGCCGTGCGCATCAAGGTCGCAACCCGGGATCTGCGGGCCGCCGGGGTGAACGCCGATCGGGCCAAGGGTCTGTCGAGCCTGGGTCTGGCCATCCAGATCGGCGTTGAGGCTGCCGGTGAGAGCTGGGATCGCAAGACCCGCAAGGGCATCGTCGAGGAGTTTCAGCGCGCCGTGGAGGCCGCCGGCGGCTCAGCCAAGGTGCCAGCCAAGCGCAGGGCCTGAGCCCTACCCGGCTGAGCGGGCGTCAGCGACCCTGGTAGGCAGGGGCCCGCTTGGCCAGGAAGGCGGCGATGCCCTCGTGGGCGTCGGTGGTGGCCGCGGCCACGGCGATGGCCGCGGACTCGCGCTCCATGGCCTCCTCCAGCGCGCTGTTGGCGCCGGCGTAGATGGTGCGCTTGGCCAGCCCGAAGGCCTTGGTCGGACCTTGCGCCAGTTGACGGGCCAGGGCGGTGGCCTCGCTGATCACGGCGTCATCGTCCACCACCCGTGACACCAAGCCCCAGTCCTCGGCCTCCTCGGCGCTCAACACCCGGTTGGTGAGGACCAGGTCCAGGGCCCGCCGCAGGCCCACCACGCGGGACAAGAAGAACGACGACGTACCGTCCGGTACCAGGCCGGCCTTGGTGTAACCCATGGTGAAGCGGGCCGAGCGGCCGGCGATGACCAGGTCACAGGCCGCCACCAACGACATGCCGGCACCCCCGGCGGAACCGGTGACCGCGGCCACCAGGGGGGCGTCCATCTTGGCCAGGCGGGCGATCGCGGCGTGCAGGTCCACCGTCATGGAGTCCACGATGGCGGGCAGCTCAGCGGGACCCGACCCCGCGAAGGTGGCCAGGTCACCACCACCACTGAACAGCTTCCCGTTGGCCTTCAACAACACCGCCCGCACAGCCGGCTCATAGGTGAGGAACATGGCCGCATCACGCAGCTCCCGGGAGAGCTGGGGGTCCATGGCGTTACCCCGATCGGGACGGTCGAGGGTGAGGGTGGCCAACCCCCCGTCCAGGTCGAGTTGCAGGCATTCGAACGTGGGTGTGCTGGTCACGTGGCCGATGTTAGGGCGCTGAGCCCGGCTGAGGTGGCGCCGGTGGCCAGGGCCCGGCGGCGGCCAGCAGTGAGGCGGTGTAGGCCGTGCCCGGATGGGTCAGCACCTCCTGGGCGGGGCCGATCTCCACCAGCCGGCCCTGGTGCAACACGCCCACCCGATCGGCCCGCTCGGCCAGCAACCGAAGGTCGTGGCTGATGAGCAGTACCGTGAGTCCCCGCTCGCGGCGCAGACGGTCCAACAGATCCAGCAGCGCGGCCTGGGTGGTCACATCAAGCGCGCTGGTTGGTTCGTCGGCGACGAGCAGCTTGGGGTCCGCCGCCAGGGCCATGGCCACCGTGACCCGCTGACGAAGCCCGCCCGACAGTTGGTGCGGATACAGCCGGGCCGCTCGCGCCGGGTCGGGCACGCCCACCGCAGCAAGCAGGTCAATTGCCTGTTCCCATGCCAGCCGGCGTGGGCGGGCGACGCGGGGTTGGTTGAAGGACCGCGGTCGGGGATTCCGGATCATCTCTGCGACCTGTGTTCCGATCCGCATGACGGGGTCCAGCGCGGTGGCGGGGTCCTGGCCCACGTGGGCGATGCCACCGCCCCGCACCACCCGAGCCGCTCCCGTCGGAACGCCGTTCCGGATCAGCTCGATTCCCTCGAAGCTGACGTCACCATCGAATCGGGCCTCGACCCCAAACGGTGTCACGCCCACCAAGCTGCGGGCCAGGGTGGACTTGCCCGAGCCGGACTCGCCCAACACGCCGAACAGTTCACCCGGCACCATGGAGAACGTCACATCCCGCAGGACCGCGGTCGTGCGCCCCTCGTGCCGCAGGGTCGTGCCCAATCCCCGCACATCCAACGCCGGCGCCGGCGGTGTCGTACTAGGACGTATGATACCTAAAGGTAGGATACCCAAAGGTACGGCATGGAGACGGGTCCGTATGGTGGGGTTGTTCACCGGTCGGATCAGCGCTTCACCAAGTTGTGCCAGCGCGGCGACCGTGACACAGAGCGCGGTGGCGGGGATCAGGCTGAGTTGCGGGGCCCGGTCGATGTCCGCCTGGCCGGCGGCGACCAACTGTCCCCAGCTGGTCTTGTCTGTCCCAACGCCGAGCCCGAGAAAGGACAGGGACCCTTCCACCAGGATGATCACCCCGGCCATGACCAGCGCGTACCCCACCACCGGGGCGGCGATGTTCGGCAGCACCTCCCGGCTCATGATGCGCCAGGCCCCACTGCCCGATGCCCGCGCCGCCAGCACGTGGTCCCGCCGGATCACATCCACGGTGGCGCTTCGGGCCACTCGGGCGAAGGACGGGATGGCCACCAGCGCCAGGGTGCCGGCCACCGTGACCAGCCCCGGTCCCCGGAACAAGACCAGCGCCAACGCCAAGACCAACGCCGGGAAGGCGGCAGCGGCGTCCACCATGATCATCACCACCGCATCGACCCAGCGTCGAAGGGAGCCTGCCGCCAGACCCAGGGCGGTGCCGACCACCAAGCCCGACGTCGTCGCCACCAATGCCACCACCATGGACACCCGGCTGCCGTGCACCACCCGGGCCAGGAGATCCTCGCCGAGGCGGGTGGTGCCGAAGGGGTGTTGCCAGCTGGGGGCGGCCCTGCCGTTGCGCAGATTCTGACTCGTCGGATCGAGCGGTAGCCATGATGCGGACAACGCCGCCAGACCAACGCCGACCAGCCACGTCCGCGCCAGCCCGGTGGCAGTCAACCTGGTGGCGCTCAGCGAACGGAGCAGTCCGGACCGGCGGGTGTGGCTGCCCCTCACGTGAGCACCGCACCAAGGTCTGTCCGCAACCGGGGATCGGCGAGGCGGCAGAGGGCTTCCACCGCCATCACCGTGATCACGTAGGCGGCGCCGATGATCAGCACCGCACCCTGTGCCAGCAGGTAGTCCCGCTCGATCACCGAGCGCACCAGCAACCGGCCGATGCCGGGGATGGCGAAGAGCGATTCCACCAGCACGGCGCTACCCAACAGAGCCGGCACGTTGAGCGCGACCACGGTCAGCAGCGTCGAAAGACTCTGGCGCAGGGCGTGTACCAGGACCACCCGTACCGGCCCCAGACCGTTCAGTCGGGCGGCCAAGATGTGGGGCTGGCTCAACGTGGCCACCAGATCATTGCGCAACACCCGCACGTACAGCGCCGCCAACGGAATCGCCAGGGCCACCACCGGCAGGATCAACCCCTCCAGGTTGGCCGCTGCGTTCTCCCCCAACGGCACATACCCGAAGGTATCGAACCAGCCGAGGCGTTGGACGAACAGCCCGGTGAGCACCACCCCCAGCCCGAAGCTTGGTACTGCCACCCCGGCGAAACTGGCGGTCCGAACGACCCGGTCGAAGGCGGCACCGGCCCTTGCCGCGGCCACCGTGGCTGTGACCATGGCGAGCCCCACGGCCAGTAGCTGGGACCCGATCACCAGTTGCAGGCTGACTGGGAGCCGCTGTCGAAGGCTGTGACCCACCGGCTCATTGGTCACGTAGGACACACCCAAATCGCCACGCGCCGCCCCACCGGCCCATTGGAGGTAGCGCCGAAGGGCCGAGCGGTCCAAGCCCAGTTCGCTGCGGATCTCGTGCAGGTCTTGCGCGCTGGCGGTGGGTCCGGCGATGGTCACCGCGGGGTCCCCTGGCAGGGCTGACATGAGGGCGAAGGTGCCCACGCTGATCAGGACCAACACCGCCACCAGATGTACCAGGCGCCGGGTCAGCCAACCCACGGGTCCGCCCTCTGCGGGGGCCTGAGCACTGAGACCGAGGTCCTCAAGCGGGGCGGACGGTTCGGGCCGGGAAGAAACCGCTGGCCTCAACTCCGGCCACCGTGGCGTCCGCCACCAGAGAGATGGTGCCGAAGCTGCCGTTGAGCAGGGGCAGCTCGGTGCGGGCCAGTTGCTGGACCTGTCCGTACAGGTCGTGCCGTACCGACGGGTCCGGCTCGGAACGGGCGGCCTCCAGCAGACGGTCCATCTCGGGGTTGCTGTAATGGCTGAGGTTGAACGTTCGCTTCGAGTGGTACAGGTCGAACATCACCGTGTCCGGATCGGCGTAATAGCCTGCCACCAAGCCGGCCACGTCGTACTGGCCCAAGACCATGGTCAACACCAGGGTGGTCAGGTCCGCCACGTTGGCCACCTTTGCTTCGATGCCCACGTCGGCCCAGGCTGCGGCGTAGGCCCGGCCGGCGTCGGCGAAGGTCTGGCTTGAGCTCAGGGCGCTGTAGGTGAAGCTGACCTCCTGGCCGGTTTCGGTTTCGTAGTCCTCAATCAAACGGCGAGCCTGGTCGGGGTCATGGCCCAGTGGCCTCTCCGGCGGGACATACCACGGGGAATCCTTGGGCAGCACGCTCCAGGAGTACTGCTGGTAGCCCTCCCCACCCAGCGCCTCTGACAGGGCGTCGAGGTCCAGTGCCAGCAGCATGGCCCGCCGCACCCGGACATCGTCGAAGGGCGCTTTGGCGGTGTTGAGGTACAGCACGGTCTGACCGGCGGTGGGCGGGCGGACCACCTGCACCGCGCCATCGTTCGCCCCTTCCTGGGCCTTTCGCACCGTTTCGGACAGGGCGGCCGTCATCACCTGCAGATCCCCGGCCTTGAAGGCGGCCAGCCTTGTGTTCTCCTCGCCCAAGAACCGGAACGTGATCTGCTGGTAGCCCACCGGTCCGCCCCAGTAGTCGGGGTTGGCCTTGACCGTCAGATGGTCGTCGCTGACCCATTCGACGAACTGGTAAGGCCCGGTTCCCGCGCCGAGGGGAGCCCGGGCCAGATCAGCGCCGGCCAAGTCCACCGCCGCGGGGGACAGCATCATCCCCTGAACCCCGGCGAGCACTGCTGGCAACGCCGTCCACGGCACCTTCAAGCGCAACGTCGCTGTCTGGCTGTCCTCGACCACCACCTCCTGCAACGGATCGAGGGAGCCGCCGTTGAGCCGGGACTGCTTCTGGCGGTCGAGGTTGACCTTCACCGCGGCGGCGTCGAGCGCGGTGCCGTCATGGAACGTCACGCCGGGCCGCAGGGTCAGTGTCCAACTCAGGCGGTCGGCTGATTCGCTGAGGGATTGGGCCAGGTTGGGCTCCGGCTCCGCTCCGGGGGCGGCGCGCATCAACGTGTCGTAGAGGGCGTTGCCCACGCTCAAGGCGCTGATGGAGAGAAAGTTCCCGGCCGGATCGAGACCCGGGGGGTCCTCATCGAGCCCCACCATCAGCACGCCGGGCTCAGCGCCGCCGTTGTCCTGATCCCCTCCGGAACAGGCGCCGGCCAGCATGGTCAACACCAGCACCGCTCCCACCCAACGGACCTGACCCATCGGGCCAAACTAGTTGCCTGCCGGCGCGCTACGTTCCCTTCCCATGGTCGCAACTCGTACCGAAACCATCACCGCTGACGACGGCATCTCCTTTGAGGGCTTCGTGGCCCTACCCGATGAGGGGTCCGGCCCCGGGGTACTGGTCATCCAGGAGATATTCGGCGTGAACATGTACATCCAGAACGTGTGTCGACGTCTGGCGGCGTTGGGTTACGTGGCCCTGGCGCCGGACTGCTACCACCGTCAGGAACCCGGTTTCGCCGTTGATCGCACCGGTCCCGAAGCCGTCGGTGAGGGCATCAAGAAGGCCACCAAACATGACGCGGCCCGGGGGCTGGCCGACCTCGGCGGTGCGTTGGCCCATCTGCGGGGCCTGCCCGAGGTCGGTGGGCGCAACGTTGGCGTCACCGGGTTCTGCTTCGGCGGGTTGATGACCTATCTGGTGGCTAAGAACTTCAACCCTGACGCCGCAGTGTCCTATTACGGTTCGAACATCGCCAGCATGCTCGATGGCGTTACCGAGCAATTGACCTGCCCGACACTGTTCCATTTCGGGGACAATGATCCATTCCTGCCGAACAGTGATGTGGACAAGATCCGTGAGGCCACCGCAGCCATGGACCACGTCACCGTGCGGCAGTACTGGATGGCCGGGCACGCCTTTGACAATGCGTTTTCGCCGTTCTATCAGCCCTATCAGGCCAACGAGGCGTGGGGTCACACCACCGCCCACTTCGCCCGGCACCTGGCCTGAGCCCGGCTCCCGCAGATGCACTTTCAGGTTTCTGAGCACCCCGGTCTGCGGCCGCCGGGGTTTCGTCATTCGCTTTATGCCACCTTGGTCACACCCCGGCCCATCGGCTGGATCTCCACCGTCTCGGGGGCAGGGGTGATCAACCTGGCCCCGTTCAGTTTCTTCAACCTCACCGCCAGTGATCCGTTGTGCTGCATGTATTGCGCCAACGGATCCCACGTCGGCGGTGGTCCCAAGGACTCGCTGGCCAACGTCCGGGAGGTCCCGGAGTTCGTGTTCAACCTCTGCACCTGGGATCTGCGCCGGGAGATGAACCTCAGCGCCGCCAACTCCCCCCGCGACGTCAACGAGATGGCCGCTGCCGGCCTGGCGGCGGGGGAATCGGTGTCGGTGCGCCCGCCCCGGGTGGCCGCTTCGCCCATCGCGCTGGAGTGCACCGTGTTCGACATCATCGAGCTGCCGTCGACAACGGCGTTCACCAACACCATGATCATGGGCCGGGTCGAGGTCATCCACATCGCCGATGAGGTGGTGGTGGACGGCATGATCGACTTCGCCAAGATGGCACCGCTGGGCCGGCTCGGCTACAACGACTACACCGTGGTCGACAACGTGTTCACCATGGCCAGACCGGACTGAGTGGTGGTCGCGGTGGAGTCTGGGGGGCGGGGGTCGGCGAGCCTGCCGCTTGACGATGTGCGGGTGCTCGATGTCACCGTGGCCCGGGCCGGTCCCACCGCGGTGCGTCAGCTGGCGGACTGGGGAGCTCAGGTCATCCGGGTGGAGCCACCTCCCGGTGACGGCCACGACGAGCTGGCCGGCGCCCGCTCCGGTTCGGACTTCCAGAACCTGCACCGCAACAAACGCAGCCTCACGCTGGATTTGAAGCAACCAGCAGGCCGGGAGGTGTTCTACCGGCTGGTGGAGCAGGCCGATGTGGTGGTGGAGAATTGGCGGCCCCCGGTCAAGGCCCGCCTCGGGGTGGACTACGAGACGTTGGCCGCCCGCAACCCGCGGCTGATCTACGGCAGCATCTCCGGGTTCGGCCAGCATGGGCCCTACGCCGAGCGGGGCGGGGTTGATCAGATCGCCCAGGGTTTGGGTGGCCTGATGAGCATCACCGGGCTGGAGGGTCAGGGCCCCGTACGGGTCGGTATCCCGGTGGCCGATCTGTCGGCGGGGCTGTACCTGGCCATCGGCATTTTGACGGCATTGCACGATCGGGCCCGCACCGGCCGGGGTCGGTGGGTGCAGACCTCGCTGTTGGAGGCCATGGTGGCCATGTTGGACTTCCAGGCGACCCGCTGGTCAATCGACGGCGAAATCCCCCCGCAGGCCGGGAACCACCATCCCACCGGCATTCCCATGGGGTGTTTCCCCACCAGCGACGGGCACGTCAACATCGCGGGGTCCGGCGGGCGATTGTGGCGGGGTTTCTGCGAGGCGTTGGGCGTGGGCGAGTGGCTGGAGGATCCCCGCTTCCGTAGCGCCAAGCTCCGTTCGGCCAACCGGGATGAACTCAACGGGTTGATCGCGTCCTGCCTGGCGCAGCGCAGCACCGCCCATTGGGTGGCGTTGCTGACCGAGCACGGCGTACCGGTTGGTCCGGTCAACGACATCGCCCAGGTCTTCGACGATCCCCAGGTCCAGCACCTGGGCCTCCTCCATACCGTGGAACATGGTCGGCTGGGTTCACTCGACCTGGTGCGCAACGCCGTGACCATGACCGATGCCGGGATCGACGGCGACACCGATGCCAGCGTCGCGGTTCGGGCAACCCCGCTCACGGTGCGCCGGCCCAGCCCTGATCTGGGCCAGCACGCCGAGGAGGTGCTCGCCGAAGCCGGTTTCACCGCTGACGAGATCGCCGGCCTGCGAGCTGCCCGGGTGATCTGACCGACACTGGCGGAGTCGTGTGGTCACGGGCGATTCGACGTGGATTCGCTGCAGCTGCGGGAGCGCCCTGAACGCCACGCTTCGTCGGAGTTGGAGGTCGGTTGACCGGGTGGCGCCGGGCGGGGTTCGCGTAGCGACGTTCCGGTCAACAGGCGGGCCGCGGTCCGAGTTTGGGCCAGGTGGGCCCCTGGGAGGGTCGGGACGGGGTTGTGGTGCTGCATGGGGAGGGTCAGCTGTAGCAGGCTGGGGCCGATGATCGAGATCGCGCTCCCCACCGAGAAGATGCTGGCCCACGTCGAGGGGGGCATCGGCTGGATGACCTACAACAACCCGGCCCGCCTCAACGCCATGTCCCTGGACATGCAACAGTCTGTGCCCATCATCCTGGGCGCCTTTCAGGCCGACCCCGAAGTGCGGGTGGTGGTGGTCCGTGGTGCCGGCGGCAAGGCCTTCGTCTCCGGTGCCGACATCTCCGAGTTCGGTGAAAAGCGCACCTCGCCTGAGGCCCGGGCCATCTACGACGGTGCCGCGGCCGATGCCGGGCGGGCCTGGGCCTCGGTGGACAAGCCGATCATCGCCATGATTGAGGGGTACTGCATCGGCGGAGGCATGATCACCGCGCTGTCCACCGACATGCGGGTCTGCGGCCCCGATAGCCAGTTCGCAGTGCCCGCCGCCCGCTTGGGCCTCGGGTACGGCTACGGCGGCGTCGAGAAGCTGGCGGCGTTGGTGGGACCGGCGTGGACAGCTGAGATCTTGTTCTCGGCCCGTCGACTCAACGCCGAAGAGGCGCTTCGCATCGGGTTGGTCAACCGGGTGGTGGAGCGTGACCAGCTTGAGGCCACCGTGCGGGAGTTGGCCGCCCAGATCGCCGCCAATGCCCCGCTCACGGTGAAGGCCTGCAAGGTGGCGTTGCGGGAGACCCAGAAAGATGCCGCCAAGCGGGATCTGGACCGGGTATCGGAGTTGGTCGAGGATTGCTTCCGGTCCAAGGACTACCTCGAGGGCCAAAAGGCTTTCCTCGAGAAGCGAAGCCCGGACTTCCAGGGCATCTGAATCCGGCCTGGGCTCGAGAAATCGGCCCGACCAGCCCGGGTCCCAGTCCCAAAACCGCCCCTGACCTCCGACGACCCCAATACCGATGGGTATGACCACGGGCGGGGGTCTGGGCGGGTCAGGTGCCCGGTTCGGTGGTGGCCCGTTCGATGTCGTACAGCTCATCCAGGCCGGCCAGGCCGGAGAGGGTGTGGTACACCGCGTTGCGGGCCCGGAGATCTTCGGCGCGACGGTCGGGTTGATCACGTTGACGTTGGTAGAGCTGGCGAACGGCGTCCATGGCGGCGCACTGGCCGCTCATGGGGTCGATGACCATGGCGTATCCCAGCTCGCTCCACTGCTGCGGCGGGCGGACATCGAGCATGGTCATGGCCACCATCGGCACCGGCACCCGGCGCGGCGCATCGGCCCATTCGTCCTCGGTTCCCGGGAAGAACATGACCGCGTCGGCGCCGGCCGCGGCGTAGGCCCCGGCCCGCTCGATGGCGGCCTCGAAGCTCTCGTGGCGCACGGCCCCGGTGCGGGCGATCACCGTGAAGGCGGGGTCGCGACGCTGCGCTACGGCCACGGTGATCTTGGCCACCATCTCCTCGGTGGTGATCAGATGCTCGACCCCACGATGGTGGGACACCCGCTTGGGTGCGACCTGGTCCTCGAGCTCCACCCCTACTGCGCCGGTGGCCTCGAACTCCCACATCATGCGGGCCACGTGTACCGGATCACCGAAACCCACGCCGCCGTCGATGATCAGGCCCACCGACGAGCGACGGCAAATGGCCCTGGCAAAGGTGGCCAGCTCGTCCACGGTGAGCAGCGCTTCGGATACTGCCAGCTGGTATCCGAGCCCGCCGCCGGAGAGGTAGCCGGTCTCATAGCCCAGCTCGTCACAGAGCCGGGCGGTAAGCGGGTCAAGGCAGAGCGGGGTCAACAACGTGGGGGCGGTGCCGGCGGCGGCCGCCTGCAGCCGGGCCTTGAAGGTGTGACGGTCCATCGGGCGCTCCTCTGTCAGCTCTTGGTGGCGCGGGTGGCCGCTGCGGTTCCGGCACTGATCCCCGCGATGCGGCCGAACACCGAACCGGCCACCAGCCCGGTGCCCCCCGGATAGTTATGGTAAAAGAGTCCTCCGACCAACTCTCCACAGGCGAACAACCCTGGTATCGGTTCTTCGGCGGTGTCGAGCACTTCGCAGTTGGTTGATACCCGCAATCCACCAAACGTGAAGGTGATGCCACAGGTCACCGCGTACGCCTCATACGGGGCGGTATCCAGTCGGTTGGCCCAGTTGGTCTTGGGGAACGGGATGCCCGGCGTGCCCCGACCATCCTTCACGGTGGGGTTGAACGGCACGTCGGTCTGCACCGCCTCGTTGAAGGCCCGGATGGTTTCCAGGCAGCGCTGCGGATCGACCCCCTCGAGCTTGGTGACCAGTTCCTCCAGGGTGTCGGCCTTCACCTTTGTCACCTGGCGAATGCGATATTCGTCGCGCAAGAGGTGCACCACCTTGGCGTCAAAGATCTGCCAGGCGAACATGTCAGGCTGGTTGAGGATCACCGCGCCGTACTTAGCGTAGGTGTAATTGCGGAAATCGGCGCCCTCATCCACGAAGCGTTCACCGCGGGCGTTGACCATGATGCCGACGGGGTAGGAATGCTTCTGAAACCCGTCACCCACGGTGAGGTCACCGAACGGCGGGGCGTTCAGATCCCAGCCCACTGCATGGGAGCCGGACCAGTGCCCGTACGGCATGGCCCCAGCATCAAGCGCCATGCGGATGCCGGCGCCGGTGTTGAACTTGGTGCCGCGCACCTTGGCCAGATCCCAGTTGGGGCCCAGGTACTTCGCTCGCCATTCGGCGTTGGCCTGGAATCCGCCGGCTGCCAGCACCACCGTCTTGGCTGACACTTCGTGCACCCGGCCCCCATGGCGGACCTGCGCACCGCGCACCGCGCCATGCTCGTCAAGCATCAGCGACTGGGCGCTGGCCTGGTACACCAGGCCGATGCCCTCTCGTCGGCAGGCCTGGTGCTCGAGGTCGACCAAGCCCTCGCCGCCGCCCCAGGCTTCAACTGCCAGACCGCCCCAGAACTTGAAGCGGCCGTCCACCTTGAACGCCTGACGGCCGTAGCTGGGCTGGAAGCGCACGCCCTTGCCGGCCATCCACTCCAGCGTGGGAAGGCTGTTGTTGACCAGTACCTCGACCAGCTCGGGATCGGCCCGGTACTGGGTCACCCGGGCCATGTCCTCGAAGTATTCCTGAGCGCTATAGGTCCCGAATTCGACGTTGATGCGTTCATCTTCGGTGAGGTCGGGCATCAGCTTCACCAGATCGTCAACCCCGTTGAACACCACCCGCATGGCCCCCGCGGTGTACCGACTGTTGCCGCCGCTCTCCTTTTCCGGGGCGGCCTCCACCATTAGGACGGAGGCGCCCTGCTCCCGGGCGGCGAGGGCGGCGCAGGCGGCAGCGTTGCCGGCCCCCACCACGATCACGTCCACGGGGTCGAATGCCTTCGCCGGGTCGAACGGCGGGCCCGGCGCGGGGGTCGGTTCGGTGCTGGTCACGCCGTGGACCCTACGCCGGCGCGGCGGGGTCGTTCATGTCTGTCGGTCGGTTCCGTTGGCTCGGCCGGTCTGGTTGCACCGGTCTCGTTGCACCGGCCGCGGCGCGGCACGTGACGGGTGACCGTGGCGGGAGGTTGCGGTGTGCGTTCCGGGTCAGTTCACTGAAGCGGCGTGTGGCTCATCGACGGTCTCCCCCTTCACCCCCTGGTCGTGCATGCCCCGGTGGTGCTGGTGCCGATGCTGGCTGCGGGCCTGGTGTTGTTCTTGGCCAGCCCTCGGAGCCGGTCACTGGTGAGCCTGGTCCTGGCGGCGCTGGCTGCGGGGGCGGCGGTCACCGCTGTGCTGGCGGTGGCGTCGGGTCAACAGCTGGCCGAGGAGTTGCGGCTAGGGGATCGGGTGGCCACCCACGAAAGTCGCGGCGGGGTGGTCCGGCTGCTGTGCATCGTGCTGGCGGTGGGGACGGGGTTGGTGGCGTCCTGGCAGCGTTCCGCGCAGCCCCACGTTCGACAACATGCTGCCCGTTGGCTGGGCGGTTCCCTGGTACCGAGCGCTCCACCGGCCGGTCCTGCCAGCGTGGCCATCCGGTCCTTCACCTTCGAACCGGCCACCGTCACCGTTGCCGCGGGCCAATCTGTGGTCTGGAGCAACGAGGATCCGGCGCCGCACACCGCTAGCGGAGACGGCTTCGACACCGGGTCCCTGGCCCGCAACGCCAGCAGCACCATCCGCTTCGACCGTCGGGGACGCTTTGACTACATCTGCGACATCCACCCCGCCATGACAGGCACCGTGGTGGTGCAGTAGAGGTAGGCAGGTGTCCGCGCCCTTTACTCTGCCAATTCCACCACGGCGGTACCCAACACCGCGGTGGTGCCGTCCTCGGCCACCATGGTGAGATCGATCTCGATGGTGCGGGCATCTTCATCGGTGTCGGTGATGGCCCCGCGGCAGGTGGGTTGGGAATCCACCAGCATCGTGGTGCGGAACACGGTGTCCAGCTTGCGGATCTGTGCGCCGGGGGCCCAACGGTGGATCATGGCGGCCAGAAAGCCTTGGCTCATGACCCCTGGCACGATGGCGCCGGGCAAGCCTTCCTTGCGGGCGAACTCGTGGTCGGTGAACCGTCCCCAGCTCATCCCCGCCGATTCGCAGAACAACGTGACCTTGGCCAAGGACACGTCGGGCTTCTCCTCGGGCAGCTCATCACCCAGCTCGACCTCGTCGAAACGCATGTCAGCCCTCCAACGCTTTGATCTGACGCAGATCGACGGTGGCCACCGGCTCGTCGCGCTGGTTGTAAAAGGTCATCCGATGCACGATGAACATCATGGTGCCGGACCGTCCGGTCTTGGTGTAGATATCGGCGATCTCGCTGCGGCCGGACAGCACATCACCCATGCGAATGGGGCCGTGGATGTCCACCGACTTGCCACCGTCGATGCTGCGACCCTTGCCCAGATCGGGAAAGTCTTTGGGGTTCATGGCCCCGAAGTTGCCGAGGCAGCCGATGTAGGTGGGGTGCACCTGAAAGTCGGGGTGGGTCTGGTCACGGTAGCGGGGGTCATCGTCACCGCAGGCCTCAGCGTAGGCCAGGGCCCGGTCGGGGCGGATCTCCACGTCGGTGCGGTGAAACTCCACACCAACGAAACGGGCTCTCAGGTCATCGACATCGACATCGGGCATGTTTCACTCCCCTCGGAAGCTTCTGGGCCGGCAGCGACGGGCTTGCAGTGCCGCCACCAGATCCTCAATGGTATGGATCGGCTCGTCGAACTCGGTGGCGGCGAACCCGATGCGGCTGACGATGTGCGAATCGCTGCCGCCGAAACCGGAGTAGCCCAACTTGGCGGCCTCGGCCTCGGCCCACTCGTCCTCGCCGGGGCGACTCCCGCCGTTGTACACCTCGACCAGATCCACTCCGGCAACAGGGCCCTTGCGCTCGTAATGGGCGAACAGTCCCACGTTGGGGCGTCCCGGATGACAGGGCGCGGCCACCGCACCGCAGCGTTTGGCGGTTTCCAAAACAGTGCCGATGGGGTGATCGAGCCGGGCGAAATCCAATGCCGCGGTCAGATCGGGGTTCACGCCGAAGACCAGCACGTGGCCGTAATCGGTTTCCACTTCGCTGGCCTTGAGGATCAGCAGCCCGTAGCGGTCTTCCAGATCCCGGTAATCGGACTCGTCATCGAACTGGCGGTGCTCGGTCAGCACGAACCCGTCGAGGGGGAGCTCCTTCTTGCGGATCCACTGGCAGTAGTTGTCCACCTTGGCCCGCCCGTCATCGGAACGAACCGAGTGGGTGTGGAGATCCAGGATCATGCAGGCCGGAACCGCACGGCGGCAAAGGACTCACCGTCATCGCGGTCTTGTACCTGGAAGTCCGCCACCACGTCCATACCGATGCGTACGTCGTCGGGATCGCAACCGACGATGTGGGTCAGGATGCGGGGTCCTTCTTCGGTCTGCACGTAGGCCATCACGTAGGGGCAGGCGGCGGCGAAGGGCGGGGCCTGGTTCTGGTGGGTGACGGTGAAGGTGTACACCGTGCCCCGACCGGAGGCCACGAAGTGCTCGATGTCACCAGACAAGCAGGTGGCGCACACCCCACGGGGCTTGTGCTGCACGGTGGCGCACTGACCGCAGCGCTGCAACACCAGTTCGCCCCGGGCCGCGCCCTCCCAGTACCCCCTGGTCTCCCAGTTGGCGTAGACCAGCGGATGGGTCAGATCAGCAGTTCCATCAGCCATTGTCACTGTGCTCCCAGGATCAAGGTGGCTCCGCTGTGGGCCACACCGAGGGTGCCGCCGGTGCCATGCGCCACGGCCAGCTGCGCGTTGGGGACCTGACGGTCACCGCATTCGCCGCGCAACTGTTTGGTGGCCTCGATCACCAGGAAGATGCCACGCATGCCGGGGTGGTTGTTGGACAGGCCGCCACCGTCGGGATTGACGGGCAGAGCGCCGCCCAGCCCGATGCGCCCGCCGGACACGAAATCGCCGCCCTCGCCGAGTTCGCAGAAGCCCAGATTCTCCAGGGTCAGCAGCACGGTGATGGTGAAGGAGTCATAGACCATGGCCAGATCGACGTCGGTGCGGGACACCCCGGCCATCCCGAAGGCCCGCTCGGCGGCGTGGCGGGCGCCCATGGTCAACAGGTCCGGGGCACCGATCTCCGGATGGCAGACCGATTCACCACACCCCAGTACCGAAACTGGCTTCTTGCGAAGATCCCGGGCCCGTTCGGCGGAGGTCACGATCACCGCGCCGCCGCCATCGCTGATGATGCAGCAATCCAGCAGATGCAACGGCGATGAGATCAGCCGGGAAGACAGCACATCGTCCACCGTGATCGGGGTGCGCATCTTGGCATTGGGGTTCATGGAGGCGTGGCGTCGCATGGTGACCGCGATCTCCGCCAGTTGCTCGGAGGTGGTGCCGAAACGCTGCTGATGGAGCTGCGCCACCATGGCGTAACTGCCCACCGTGGTCATGCCGTAGGGGCCTTGGAAGGAATCCCAGGCGTTGCGGGAGCCGTGCCCGCCGCCGGTGCCGATGGCCATGGAGGTCGAGGCCGCCGTTGAGCCGTACAGGATGAGGGCCACGTTGCACAGCCCGGCGTTGATGGCCGCCGCGGCGTGGGTCACGTGGGACACGAACGACGAACCACCGATGTTGGTGCCATCGACGTAGGTCGGCTTGACGTTGAGGTACTCGGCAAGCTCGATGATGCCCATGGCACCCATGGTCATGGAAGCCCCGAACAGGCCGTCCACGTCGCCCAGTTGCAGGCCGGCGTCTTCGAGGGCGCCACGAGCTGATTCGGCCATGATCTGGAACTCGGACTTGTCAGGAGCCCAGCGGGTGGGGTGCTCGTAGACCCCGACGATGGCGGTGGCACCGGACAGGCTCATCGGCTGGCACTTCCTGCTGCTGTGGCGGGGATGGCAGCGTCGATGATGGCGGCCAAGGCTGCGGGCGCTTCCAGCGGACCGTGCCGGCCGGCGCCACTCAGTCGTTGCACGGTGACGGTGGCGTTGGTGAGCCGGGCGGCGAGTGCGTTTGCGGCTGCGAGGGCGTCCGCATCCTCGTGTTCGCCGACCACGATCACCACCGGGCAGGTGATGGCGGCCGTGGTGTCGGGGGAGGTGGACCACTCATGTTGGGCCCGGCGGTCCCCGACGGTGGCCCGGGGGTCAGTCTTGACCCATTCGCCGAAGGCCTTCTGGTAGGTCTCCCGGGGTGTGTCGGGGGCGTAACCGGTGTTGTCGAACGCTCGCCGGGCCTTGCCCTGGGTGATGGCGGTGAGCTCGGTGATGGTCTGGCTGAGGTTGGCCGGGTTCAGCACTCCGACCAGCACCAATGCCAAGGGCCAGCCCGGATCCTCAGCGGCGGCTTGCAGTGCCACCGCACCGCCGAGGCCCTCGCCCAGCAGCATCGGACGTTCGGCCCCGGAGGCGTTGGCCAGGCCCCGCAGGTGGGTGACCATGGCGGCCACCGAACCCAGGCTGTCAAGGCTGGCGGAACGTCCGTGACCGGGCCGGTCGTAGGCGATGGCGGTGTGGTGACCGTTGGCGGCCATCGCGTCGAGCAACTGGTCGAAGCTGGCGCCATTGTCACCGGCGTCATGCAGGCACAGCACGATCTCACCGTTGGAGCGGGGCGGCGCATGACCCGGCAGGCTGGTGGCACCTCGATGGTGGACCAACGTGGCCAACCCATCGACCGAGAGATACTTCTGGGGCACCGACGGACGCTACCGATGAGTTGACGCCTGCGTCAAAGAGGCCCGGAGGTTCGTCCTGGCCACGAGCGGTGAACGAACCGGGTGCGAGCGGGGACGCGTTCGGAGTCGACCCGTTCTACAGGGGTGTGCGCGGCCACGTCGGGCGCCGCGTCAAACGGCGACGATGATGGCGTTGATGCCGCGTGCGACGGTTGTTGCGGTCGATGCCGACAAGCGCGGACGCGTCGAGGACCAGCCTCACGCAGCGCTGTCGCGTGCCGCGGGGGGCAGGTACGGCACGCCAACTTCAGCGGCGAGGGTACGTAGCTCCTCCTCGCCAACATACCGCAAGCGTACTCCCGTATGAACCAGTGGCCTCCCGTCGCGAACACAGAGGGGCAGCGGTCGTACCTAGCGGTATGCCACGTACTCGCGGCCCATGGCTTCTCGGGCGATGATGCCCTTCATGATCTCCGCGGTCCCGTCGCCCACCTCCAGGGACATCACGTCGTGCAGACGGGCTTCGAAGGGCAGCTCGGAGGAGAAGCCCATCCAGCCGTGCAGCAGGATGCAGCGATGGATGGCCTCCGCCGCCAGCTTGGGGCCCAGCCACTTGACCATGGCACCCTCGGCTACATACGGCACGCCGTCATCGGCCATGGTCAACGCCTCATAGGCCAGCGCCCGGGCGGCTCGCAACTGGCCCAGATGCTCGGCAATGCTGAACGCCACCGCTTCCCGTTTGGCCAATGGCTGACCGAACGTGTGACGGGCCTTGGCATACTCCATGGTCTCATCGAGGCTCTGCAGCGCAGCACCCATGACGGAGAGACCGATGAGGGCCCGGTTGAAGTCCAACGCCTGCATGGCGGACACGAACCCGGCGCCTTCCACCCCGATCTGATGGTCGGCGGGTATGCGGACCTCGTCGAAATGGAGTGATCCGCGCTGGGTCAGCGGCGTGGAGGAACTTGGATACACGCTGCGGGTCACACCTGCCAGATCGAGCGGCACCATCACCGCGCTCACGCCCCGGGCGCCCTCGCCACCAGAGCGGGCGAAGATCACCGCCGCTTCGGCCAGCCCGGCGAAGGTGATGGATGCCTTTTCGCCGTTGAGCACCCAGTCGCTGCCGTCACGGCGCATTTGCAGGCGGATGTTGGCGGCATCGGACCCGGTGCTGGGCTCGGTCAACCCATAGGCGATGACCGCCTCGCCGCTGGCCAACGGCGCCAACCATCGTTGCTGCAGACCGACGTCGGCCCGTTTCAACAGCTCGGCGGAGATGGCGGCCAACTGTGGAAAGTACGCCACCGACACGTCGCCCCGGCCCAGCTCCTCGTTGACGATGCCCAGCTCGACGAAGCTGCCGTCGCCGCCGCCGTGCTCAGCGGGGACCCGCACGCCCAACACCCCGAGCTCGCCCATCTCCAAGATCCGGTCCCGGGGATACGGCTCGGTACGCCAGCGCAGGAACTCGGGCCGCAACCGGTCGGAGGCGAAACGGCGCAACGTGTCGCGCAGCAGCTGATGTTCACCTTGGGCCGGGCTCATCGCAGTCCCTTGCGGGCTTCGCTCCAGGGGACGTCCCGGTCCACTCTCGGTTCGCTGGGCAGGCCCAACACCCGCTCGCCCAGGATGTTGCGTTGGATCTCGTCCGTACCACCCCGTATGGACATGGACGGAGCGGTGAGGAACTCGACGTGACCGTCGTGGCTGGCCAACATGCCCTCCGCGCCGCGGCTGTCCTTGTTGAGGTAGGCCCGGCCCTGGAACGAGAACGTCTTGTGGACCTTGGCACCAGATCCGGCGGGCCCGGGGTTGCGGGAGGCGCCGGCGCGTTCGGCGGTCCACCCGGCGGCGGCGTCCCGAGCGTGGATGCGCATCGCACGCTGCCGGGCCACGGGATCCACCAACGCCTCGCGGCCGCGGAGGTCACGCAACCAGCCGGGCACCAACTCAGCCCGATCGCCGCCGTCACCGCCGCCACGACTGGTGCCGGCAGAGGCCCGTTCGTGAGCCAGCACCGTCATGGCCACCTTCCATCCGGCGCCCACGTCACCGATGCGCCAGGCGTCCGGCACCCGGGCCCCGCTGAGGAAGACCTCGGAGAAGTGACCATCGCCGTTCATTTGCACCAGCGGGCGCACCTCCACCCCCGGAGCGTCCATGCGCAACGCAAACATGGTCAAACCGGCGTGTTTGGGGACATCGGGGTTGGTGCGGGCCAGGCACAGGCCCCACTCGGCCCACACTGCCCGACTGGTCCAGACCTTCTGGCCTTCAAGGGTCCACTCGTCGCCGTCGCGCACCGCTCGCAGCGCCAGGTTGGCCAGATCCGATCCGGCTTCGGGCTCGGAGAACATCTGGCACCAGATCTGTGACCCGTCGGCGATGGGCCGCAACCATTGCTGCTGTTGGTGCTCGCTGCCGTGGGCCAGCAGCGCCGGGCCGCACATGCCGAGGCCGATCATGTACACGTACAGGTCGGGCACGGCGAAGTTGCGCAACACCCGGCCGATGAGCGCGGCCTCCTCCGGTGGGGCGTCGCGACCGCCGTGCTCGGTGGGCCAGGTCGGCACGGCCCAACCGCCGGCCACGGTGGCGGCCAGATAACCCCGGCCGGTCTCCAGGTCGTCGCTGCCGGCCCCCATGGTGGACATGCGTTCGTCGGCCCGGCGGGGCTGCAGGATCTGACTCAGTTCTTGTCGGATCTCGGCTTCGGTGCTCACCCCGGGGACGGTAGCCGCGCCGGCAGGGTCACAGGACCGCCGTGGCAGCCGGCGACGTGACCGCGTCGATCGATTCCTGGCGGCGTGGTCCAATTACCGTGAGCCGATGGAACTGCATGTTGCTGCCACCCCCAAAGCCACGGCCCGGGCGCTGGCGGTGCGAGTGGAGGTGGCCGCTCGCCGGGCCATGGGCCAGCGCGGCGTGTTCAACCTGGCCCTCTCTGGTGGATCGAGCGCCTCGGCGGTGATGGCGGCGCTGGTGGACACCGAGATCTTCTGGGGGCGGGTGAACGTGTACCAGGTGGACGAGCGGGTGGCGCCCGACGGTGACCCCTCCCGCAACGCCACCGGGCTGGTGGCCGAACTGGCCGAGCAGGTGGGTCTCCCGCCGGAACGGTTGCACCTGATGGACGTCACCAGTGATGACTTGGACAGCGCTGCCCGTCGCTATGGCGCTTCCTTGCCGGCGGTGCTCGATGTGGTGCACCTGGGCCTGGGGACCGACGGACACGCCGCCTCCTGGCCGCCCGGCGATCCGGTGGTGACCGCTACGGAGCCGGTGGCCGTGGTGGGTCCGTTCAACGGGCAGCTCCGCATGACCCTCACGCCGGTGGCACTCAACGCCGCCGCGTTGCGCTTGTTCTACGTGGTCGGGGACAGCAAAGCGCCGGCACTGGGCCGCCTGCTCGCTGCGGACCCAGCGTTTCCGGCCAGCGCGGTGCATCCGGATCGGACTGTGCTCTACGCCGATCGGGCCGCCGCCGCTGACCGCGGTTGACCCAAGTCCGCTCCCGAGTTCCGTGACGGTGCCCGTGGCACAAATCGGATGTTGTTCAGACCTCTTCGGGTCAGCAGGCGCCCTGCTCAGTACCCGCCCTGGACTGCGAACAGGCGCGCTGGGTTGGCACGCAGCATCAGATCGACGTCGCCATCGCTGACCCCCGCGTCGGACAGCATCGGCAACACGTCGTGGCTGATGTGCAGGTAGTGCCAGTTGGGCATGTTCTTCATGAAATCCGACTCGCCGGGGATGATGTCCAGGAAACACGACGCATCGTGGCTCAACATCATCCGCTCGGCGTACCCACGTTGGCACAGTTCGGCGATGACCGACACCCTCTGCTCGGTGTTGAGATACCCGTCAATACCGAAACGGTCCATGCCCAGGTAGCTACCGGCGGCCAGCAATTGCTCCAGGTAGTCCAGATCGTCGGTGTCCCCGCTGTGGCCGATGATGACCCGGCTGAGGTCCACACCCTCCTCGAGGAAGATTCGCTGCTGATCCAGCCCGCGCTTGGAGCCGGCATGGGTGTGGGTGGTGATCGGCACGCCGGTGCGACGATGGGCCCGGGCCACCGCCCGCAGCACCTTCTCGACATGCTTGGTGAGGCCGGGCCGGTCGGTGGCGCATTTGAAGATCCCGGCGCACAACCCGGTGTCGGCAATGCCCTCGGTCACGTCACGGGAAAAGTGATCGACCATGGCCTCTATGGGTCGATTGGCGTAATAGTGCGGCAGCTCGTTGAAGGTGTAGAGCCCAGTGGCGGCGATGATGTGGAGATCCACCTGCTGCGCGATGCGGGCGATGCGGGGAATGTACCGACCCAGGCCGATGGCGGTGGGGTCGATGATGGTATCGATGCCGGATCGCTTCAGATCCGCCAGGCGCTGCACCGCATCGGCCACCCGGGTGTCCTCGTCCCCCCAGTCCTCGGGGTAGTTCTGCATGATCTCGGGCGACAGCACGAAGATGTGCTCGTGGCACAGCACCCGGCCCAGTTCTCCCACCGGCACCGGTCCTCGCAGCGTGTGCACCGTGGCCGTGTCGCTCGCTGTTGCAGCGTTCATCCCAAGCTCCCCCGAAACCGAATTCCCCGCAATCGTGCGTCGGACCCTACTTGGTCGGTCCCGGGGGCGTCTGGCACGCTGCGGGGGTGATCGACTTCGAGATCCCCGCTGAGCTGGCCGAGCTGCGCGACCGCACCGCAACGTTCGTGCGCGAGCAGATCATCCCGCTTGAGGCCGACGCTCCCCGTGACCATCACGGCCCCACCGAGGAGTTCCGCTTGCACCTCGTGGAACTGGCCCGCAACGCCGGCCTCCTGGTGCCCCACGTCAGCACCGAGTTCGGCGGTCTGGGGCTCAGTCACGTGGCCAAGGCCCTGGTGTTCGAGGAGTCGGGTTATTCGCTGCTGGGCCCGGTGGCCATGCACATCGCCGCCCCCGACGAGGGCAACATGCACCTGCTGGAGGTGGTGGCCACCCCCGACCAGAAGGAACGCTTCCTGCGGCCGGTGACCTCGGGCCTGCACCGCAGCATGTTCATGATGACGGAGCCCGACGGTGGCGCGGGCTCGGACCCCTCCATGATGAAGACCCGGGCCGATGAGCAGGCCGACGGCAGCTACCTCATCAACGGCGTCAAGTGGCTGATCACCAGCGCCCTGGGTTCCACCGTGGCCATCGTCATGGCCCGCACCTTCGACCGGGCCGGCACCGATGTGGGCGCCACCATGTTCCTCACTGAGGCCGGCGCCCCCGGCATCAACGTGGACGAGGTGCTCTCGACGATGGATCACAACGCAGTGGGCGGCCACGCGGTGATGAAGTTGGAGAACCTGCGCGTGCCGGCGGAATCAGTGCTGGGCGAGGTGGGCGGCGGGTTCCGTTACGCCCAGGTGCGCTTGGGCCCGGCCCGGCTGACCCACTGCATGCGCTGGCTGGGCGCGGCCCGTCGCTGCAACGACATCGCCACCGACTACGCCCGCAACCGCCACGGCTTCGGCAAGCCCATCGGCGAGCATGAGGGCATCGGCTTCCAGATAGCCGACAACCTCACCGAGATGCAGACCTCCCGCTTGCTGATCCTGCATTGCGCCTGGGTGTTGGACCACGGCAGCCAGGCTCGCGACGAGTCCTCCATGGCCAAGCTTTACGTATCGGAGGCCACCAGCCGGGTGGTAGATCGCTGCGTGCAGATCCTGGGCGGGCGGGGCATCACCAGCCGCACCGTGGTCCGTCAGGTCTACGAGGACATCCGGGCCTTCCGCATCTACGACGGCCCGAGCGAAGTCCATCGCATGGCCATCGCCCGCCGAGCCCTGCCGCGCCTGAGCTGGTGCCCGGGTCCGAGACCGAGCGGCTCGCTGCAGCCGGCCAGTCGTCGGTGAGTCGGTGAGTCGGAGGAGGGCTACTGCAGATGCACTACAGCCGTCCGTAGGGTCGAATCCACGTCGATTCGCCCCTACCGGCTTCCGGGTAGTGATCCCGCCGCGGAGTGTGGTCAGCGGGTGCTGAGGGTGACGGGGAGCTCACGGATGGAGCGGCCCAGGGGGTTGCCTCGCCACGCCGGCGGCTGGCCGGCAGAGGCCACGTCGAAGCGACGGTAGAGCTGGCCCAGGGCGATGGTGCCCTCCAGGCGGGCCAGGTTGGCACCCAGGCACAGATGGGTGCCCCAACCAAAACCGAGCTGTGGGTTGGGGTCCCTGGCCACGTCCAGTCGGGACGGGTCCGGGAACGTCAACGGGTCCCGGTTGGCCACCAGCATCACCAGGAAAACGGTGTCGCCCACCTCGAAACGGTGTCCGCCACGAACATGCCCCACCGCCACCTTGCGAGCCATGGACTTGGCTGGGCCCGCCACCCGCATGAGCTCCTCGGTGAAGGTGTCCTCCACCGCACCGGAGCGGATGGCATCGATGGCCGCGGGATGGTCGAGCAATGTGCGAACGCTGGAGGCGAGGAGGTTGGTGGTGGTTTCGTGCCCGGCGAACAGCAGCAGGGTGCACGCCCCCACCACTTCCAGCTCGGTGAGCTCGTCGTAACCGCTGTTGACCACCTTGGAGATGAGGTCCTCGCCAGGGTGGCGGCGACGATGGTCCATCAGGGCGGTGAAGAAACTGATGAACTCCTCGGTGGCGGCCACCACGCCCGCATCGGCGCCGCCGGTCTCCACCGAGAACACCACCTCACCCAACCGGTCCGACCACTGCTGGAACCGGCTCCGCTCCTCCCGCGGCACGCCCAACAGATCGGCGATCACCAGGGCCGGGAGCGGGGTGGCCAGCGCCGCCTTCAGATCCACCGGCTGACCAGCAGGTAGCGCGTCGATCAATTCGGTCACCGTTTCCTGCACCGCGTCGCTCAAGCGGGCCATGACCCGAGGGGTGAACGCCCGCCGCACCGGTTCCCGCAGCCGGGTGTGGGTGGGCGGATCACGGAACACCATCCAGCCTGACAGCAGCTCATAGGTCCGCTCGAACGCCGCCCCCCGCCGCTCCACCTGGCGGGCGAAGGCGCCGGTGCGGTCCGAGGACAGCCGGGGATCGAGGAACCCCTCGGTGACAGCCTTGTAGGACAGCAGCAGCCAGGCCCGGTTGCGCTCGCTACGACGAATGGGATCACCGGCCAACATGGCGGCGGCGAACGCGTCGGGGTCGCCGTTGACCGCCCGATCGCCCAGGTCGATGTCAGCGGCCGGATCAGCCCACCGGCCCGTGGCGTCGGGCGAGCCGACCAGGTCCGCCTCCTCGGCGGGGCCCGATGCGTTCGCTCCTCCTGTCGTCTCCTCCGCCTGCACGTCCTCGGTCATGGCCCCGACACTGCCACAATGGCCCCGGTTCGGCGACCCGACGCGCATCGTGGCTTGTGGGCGGGGGGTCCGGGACGGCACGCTGGTAGGGCGCTGGTCCGATCGGTCCGGCGTCGGGGTCCGGTGACAGGTGCCGGCTAGCAGGGGGAGCGCGGATGCGTGACGTGGTGATCGTCGAAGCAGGTCGTTCGGCCATTGGCAAGCGGGGGGGCTCGCTGGCCACCGCCCATCCGGCCGACGTGCTGGGTCCGGTGCAGATGGAGGTCATCCGCCGTGCCGGGCTGGAGTCCGGCCAGGTGGACCAGGTGGTCGGGGGTTGCATCAACAAGCTCGGCGCCCAGGCCATGAACATCACCCGCACCGCCTGGCTGTCCCACGGCGGCGCCGAGCACGTGGCCTCCACCACCATCGATAGCCAGTGCGGCTCCAGCCAGCAGGCCCTCAACCAGGCCTACAGCCTCATCGCCTCCGGTGCCGAGGACGTGGTGTTGGCTTGCGGGGTGGAGAACATGAGCCGCCTGCCCATCGGGTCCGACGCCGAGGCGGGAGCCAAGGCCGGCATGGGCAAGCCCATCTCCCGCAGCTACTTCGGCCACTACGAGTTCGTCAGCCAGTTCGAGGGTGCCGAGCGCATCGCCGACAAGTACGGCATCACCCGGGATCAGACCGACGCCCTGGGCCTGTCCTCACAGCTACGGGCCGCCGAAGCCATCCGCGAGGGCCGCTTTGAGCAGCAGATCGTGCCCATCGAGGTCGATGTGTTGGACGACAAAGGTCAGCGCACCGGTGAGCGGCGGGTGGTCACCCTCGATGAGATCCCGCGCGAGACCTCTCTCGACAAGCTGGCCGCCCTCAAGCCAGTGGCCCGGCCCAACGGCGTGCACACCGCCGGTTCTTCTTCCCAGATCGCTGATGGTGCCTCCGCGGTGCTGGTGATGTCAGCGGAACGGGCCGACAAGCTGGGTGTGCGACCGCTGGCCCGGATCGTGAGCACGGCGCTGGTCGGTTGTGACCCGGTGCTCATGTTGGAGGGTCCCATCCCCGCCAGCCGCAAGGTGCTGGACCGGGCCGGGCTCAGCGTGGAGGACATCGACGTGTTCGAGATCAACGAGGCCTTCGCTTCGGTGGTGCTGGCCTGGGCTCAGGAGCTTGGCCCCGACATGGCCAAGGTCAACCCCAATGGCGGGGCCATCGCGCTGGGTCACCCGTTGGGCGGCACCGGCTGCTTCCTGACCACCAAGGCCCTGTTCGAGCTGACCCGCACCAACGGCCGCTACGGGCTGATCACCATGTGCTGCGGCGGCGGGCTGGGCACCGGAACCCTCATCGAACGGGTCTGAAGAGGGCCTCACACCCTCGTCGAAGTCTTTGACAGTGCCGGCGGTGGGGTGAACGACTCACCGCCGGCGCCGCTTTCCCCCAACCTGGATGGTGCCGAGGAGGCGACGCGGGCTCACCGTGGAAGGCGTGATCGACCTTGAGTTGTGCCTCGTCGAGGACCCCACCGAAACCGACGGCCCGCTCATGGCCCTCAGCCTGGGCGGCCAGGAGGCGCTGGTGGTGTCCATCAGCCCGCCCGGTCACCGGCAACGATACGGCGAGCGGCTGGCCCTGCAATCGCGGCTCCCGGACGAGGGCATGGCCTGTTACACCGCCGGCGATACTTTGGATGACGGTGGGTATGAAGCGCACCGCATGCTGGTACCTCATCCGGGTCAGGCCGCCCTGCTGCGTCTGCAACGTCAGATCGAAGAGCGGGGCTGGGCGTTGGCGGTGCATCCGGTGGACGCCACCTCGGGCGGATCGAGTGGCCTGATCGAACTGTGGTTGGCCACCCCCATGGGCGGTGAGGGCGCCAGCGTGGTCGAACTGGACGCCGTGTTGGGCGCGGTGACCGATGACTGGACCTATCCCCCGGCATACCCCGAGCTGGCCGCCCGGGCCGGTGGCAACATCACCGAACACCTTCGCCGTACCGATCGGTATGGAAAGGTGAGTCTGCAGTCGATCGCGGATCGTGCCGGCTGACAGAAGGCCACGAGGTGGGGCGACTTTACGGTACCCCGCCGTCCACCCGCAGCACGGCACCGGTGGTGAAACTGGACGCATCGCTGGCGAAGTACAACGCCGCACCCACGATCTCATGGGGTTGGCCCCCGCGGGCCAGGGCGTAGTTGGCCCTGGCCCGTTCCTCGAATACCTTCAGATCCCACGCTTTGGAGATATCGGTCAGGAACGGTCCGGCAGAGATGCAATTGACCCGAACCGTGGGGCCATAGGCGTGGGCGTAGGCCACGGTCAGGGCGTTGAGCCCGGCTTTGGCCGCGGCATAGGCCGCTTCGATGGGCGTGGGGCGCAGCGCGGCAATGGATGAGACATTGATGATGGAGCCCCCGTCACCCTTGGCCATGCGATCGCCCACCAGCGCCATCAGTCGGAACGGGCCCTTCAGGTTCACCGCCAGGACCTTGTCGTAGAGGTCCTCGCCCACTTCCACCAGTGACGCGTAGAGCGGGGACATCCCGGCATTGTTGACCAACACGTCGACGTGACCGAAGCGCTCGTAAGCCGCGTCCGCCAGGGCGTCGCAGTCTGCCCAGCGGCCGACGTGGGCCGCCACCGCCATGGCCTGACGTCCCGGGAACCGCTCAGTGACCTCGGCGGCGAGAGCCTCGCAGGCGTCGAGCTTGCGGCTGGCGATGACCACATCGGCGCCGGCTTCAGCGAAGGCCAGGATCATCTCCCGCCCCAGCCCCCGACTGCCGCCGGTCACCACGGCTACCTTGCCTGACAGATCGAATCGGTTCGCCATGGGCCCGATTCCAGCAGTTTCGGACCCCCGTCGCCCAATGTCGGTGGTCTCGACCGTACGCTGAGCAGGTGATCGACTGCTGGTGGTTCCCGCCGGATGAACCGACGGCGCAGCGAATCGACGTCGAATCGCTGCCTGAACGGTCGGCTGGATCGGACCAAGGTCTGGTCTGGATTGATGCCGTGGCGCCAGAACAACGTGCACTAACGGACCTGGCTCGTTGCCTCGGCTTGGACCCGTTGCTGGTGGCGCGGTTGGGCCATCGTCAGCCCCGCCACCAGCTCTCGCTGTGGGGCAATGCCCGCCATGCCGTGCTGCCGACCTGTTCGCTGAGCCCCGAGGTGGGGACCGCACCAACCGCGCCGGCGGGGGCCGCGCCCAACATCGGCGCCGACGGGAAGGAGGCTGATGTCACTGACGCCGACTTCGGTCCCGCTGACGATTTCGGCGCGAACGGCGATCTTGGTGGTGACGGTGATGGCGATGGCGGTCAGCTTCGCCTCCTGGATGAGATCGTGGTTCGATCGCTGGAATTGACCTTCACCGATCGGGTGGTGCTCACCATCCGCTGGCCCGATCGTGATGGTGGGGCTGGCACGTATCCGCTGGAGGCGGCACTGGCCACCTTCCGATCCTCGCTTCGCAACGGCGGGCCGCGGGATCTGTTCGGCTTCCTGTGGGCGCTCTTTGATCAACTGGCTGAGGACTTGTTTGATGTGATCGATCTCATCGACAGCCACCTCGATGCCGCCGAGCAGGTGGTGTTCGACGATGATCCCAACATCGCCATACCAAAGGGTCTGTTCGCGCTCCGGCGGAACCTGTCGGCCCTTCGAAGGGCGTCGTCGGCCCAACGCGATGTGGTTACCGCGCTGCTGCGCACCGACCGGGATCGCATCGATGAAGCCTCCCGTTTGGCGCTGGAGCGGGTGTACGACCACGTGTTGCGGGTGACGGAGTTGGTCGAGGGTCAGCGTGATCTTCTCGCCGGCCTACTCGATGCGCATTTGGCCATGAGCGCCAACCGCACCAACGAGGTCATGAAACGCACCTCCTCGTGGGGTGCCATCCTGGTGGTGGCTACCCTCGTGGTGGGCTATTACGGCATGAACTTCACCTCCATTCCTGAACTGGACTGGAGATATGGATGGGTATGGGCGCTGGGTCTGATCGTGGCCGTCACCGGGGGTCTGTACGCGGTGTTCAAACGCAAGGATTGGCTGTAGCCGGTGCGCCGTGTGGGGTACCGCACGTTCAGACCAGAGCGCGGCGCAATGAGCGGTAGAGAAGGTTGGCGTCACCGAGGCGATGGCGCAGTCGGCTTTCGAGGCCGCTGATCGGGGTCAGGTTCTGCGGGGCGCGGGGATCACGAGCCGGTCGGGAGGCGAAACGCACCACGGTCACCGCCGCCATGTCGGCCAGGGCGGTGGCGTTGGCGGGTTCGGTGAGAGCGATCTCGTGACGTACCACCCCGGCCCAGGCGTGCGCGGCTGGCCCCGGCAGCCTGAGGTACCACGACAGCCGGGGGAAGGGGCCCTCGATGCGGAAGATCGGCGTGCGTTCACCGGCGCCGAGTTGGCCCACGATGTCGCTCAACTCCGCCGGAAGATACTGCTGATGGTGGGTCTTGACGTGGCCCACGGCGTGGTGGATGTGCTCCCGCCGCCGGATCGGCCCGTCGAGCACGATCATGGACAGTTCCGACCCGGCGGCTTCGGCATGGCGGTGCGCGGCTCCGGCCACCGTCACCTCCAACTCGGCCATCACGGTCTGCAGTTCGATGCTCAACGCGCCTGGATCATCCCGCTCGGTATGGAGCGGCTGCTGTCGCCAGGTGGCGGCGTTGGTGACCAGATCGCCCACCGGCACCGGCAGCAGCAACACCCGATCCACCTCGATGCTCACGATGCGGGCCGCCCCGCCGGCGGCTCGGCCCTGGCAGCACACCACCCCGGCGGCCACCGACGCGGCCATTCCGGCGTGAAAGCGACCGTCCGGCCCGGCCCACACGACGTTGGCGTCCACCCGCCGCACCCCGTCCACGAAGGCCACCACCTCGGCCGGATCGCAGCGCGGCCGCCTCGGTTCCCAGGCCCGCGCCGGCACCTCCACGTTGACATCAACGGGCGCCGCCTCCGCCCCCGGTCCCGACGGCGTGTCCTCCAGCGGCGACCCATAGTCAGGTGACCAGGCCTCCACCACCAGCCGCCCACCCGCTGTCCACCGACCAGACCGATCAGTATCCATACGACTAGGTATCCATACTGTGTGGTCTGGCCTGTGCCGCGTCGATTCGACGTCGATTCGACGGGGCGCCGTTCGTGTCTGTACCGCCACTGTGCGTGTCCGTCTGGTCCCTGTCACAGGCCACGTCAGGCCAGGACCCGTTGCACCGCGGCGCCGCCGACGGACTTGGTGACCTCGAAGCGCATCGGCAGGCGCTCGGCCAGCTCGCGCACGTGGGTGATGATGCCCACCATCCTCCCGTTGCTGCCCAGCTCCTCAATGGCGGTGGCCACCGTATCCAAGGTGTCGGGGTCCAGCGTGCCGAACCCCTCGTCAAGGAACAGTGACTCCAACGGTGCCGCCCCGGCCCCGGCCAAACCCACCACCTGCTCGGCCAACGCCAATGCCAACGCCAGCGATGCCAGGAACGTCTCCCCACCGGAGAGGGTGCGGGCCGATCGAATGGCATCGGCGTTGTTGTGGTCGATGACCGAGAAGTCCTTGTCCTGCAGTACCAAGGAGTATGCCCCGCCGGAGAGGCGTTGCAGCAGACCGGTGGCGGCGCTGACCAACTGCTGGGTCGCCTCATCCAGGATCCAGGCCACAAACTGGTCCGAGCGCAACAAGCGGGACAGCTCCTTGCCCACCTGTTCGTCTTCGGTGGCCCGGGCCCGGTCCACTCGGGCCTGGGCCGCCCGCTGCTGGTCCTCGCGCCAGCGGGCCAACTGTCCGTCGAGCTGCGCCAAGGCCGTCACCGTGAGGTCACGAATCCGGCCCGGGTCGCCAAGGGCCGTGGCGGCGCGGGCGCCGGCAGTGGCGGTGTTTGTCGTGGTGGCGTTGGTCGACACCGCCGGCAAGAGCGCCACGGCCTGTGCTGCCAGCGCGGTGATCAGTTGGGTCCGACGTTCGGTGCAGGTGGTCACGGCGGCGCCCAGATCCTCCAAGTGTCGGCGGTGCGCGGCGGCGGTGGTGGCGGCCCACTGCACCAGTTGGTCCCAATCGGCACCGAGGTCGGCGCGGCCGGGCGACGGCGGCTCGAGGGCGGCGAGGCGGTCCCGGGCCTTGTCGAAGGCGGACATGGCATTGCGCCGGGCGGTTTCCCCGGCCAGGAGCTGCTGCTGGGCGCCGTCACGTCGGCGACGAGTGGCGCTGAGGCGTTGCTGTTGGGTCTGCCGTTGCGCGCCGAGACGCTCGGATTCTGCGAGTTGCACGGTCGCGGTGGCTTCATCAGCGTTGGCGGTGAGCTGCTGGCGGAGTTGGTCGAGGTTCTGGTGAACGGTTTCCAGCTTGGATTCCACTCGGCCCTGGTTGATCTCGGCGACGCGTCGGGCCTCGGCGGCAGCTTTGTGGGCGGTGTTGGCCTGCTCCCGGGCGGCGATGGCGGCTTCCAGTTGGGCGCCGGCGGGGGCGGCCAGGGTCACGATGGTGTGACCGCACACCGGGCAGTCATCACCCGGATGGAGATGGCGGGCCAGGGCCGCAGCGGTGTCGGCGGCGGCGGCCTCTGCCAGTGCGGCATCGGCTTTGGCCAGCGTCGCCGCGGCCTCGGCGTCGGTGGTTCTGGCCCCTTCCAGCGCCGCGACGGCCAACTCTTTGGCGGTTTCGCCACGGGCACATTCTGCGGTGACCTCGGCGTGCTTCCGGTGTAACTGCAGCACCGCCCGGCTGGCCTCGGCGCCGGGCAGTAGGGCCATGGCGTCCTCCAGCTGGGTCAGTTCCAGCTCGATCTGACCGAGCTCGTCGCGTAGCGACGACACCAAACGTTGGTGGGCATCGTGATCATCGCTAAGGCTGGTGACATCGGCTGGTTTCTTCAGCTCGACCAGTTGCGCCACAGTCTGTTGGTACTGGGACTGACGTCGGGTCAGTTCCCGTAGTTCCTCTTCCAACGCGTTGAGGTGGGGTCGGGCCGCGTCACAGGCATCGAGCAGCGTCGCCGCCCGGGCTCGTTGTTCCTCGAGGGTGTGGCCCGCTTCGTCGGTGACCCCGGCCAACTCGGCCAGGCGCTCGGTGGTCGCCCGTACCCGCTCCGCGGACCGAGCGGTATGTTCCCGGCAGCGGCGTTGCAAGCTGTCGTAAAGGCCCAGGTCGAGCAGTTCCTTGAGGAGGGCCTGACGGTCCCCGGGGGTATGGTGCAGAAACCGGGCGAACTGACCCTGGGGCAAGACCACCGCGGTGGTGAAATGCTCGTAGGTCAGACCCAGCAACCGCTCCACTTCACCGGTCATGGAGCGGGCGTCACCGGCCAACACCTCGTTGGGGCCGGTCTCCGAGAGCCGCTCAAGTCGGGCCTCCTTTGTGGTGGCCCCGCCCTTGGTCCGGGCCTGGACCACCCGTACCGCGCGGTACTGGTGGGGGCCGAGGCGGAAGTCCAGGCCGACGCGGGCTTCGACCCGGCCCCGGCTGATGACCGGTTCCACCAGCCGGGCGTCCCCGTAGCGCGGCACCTGCCCGTAGAGGACGAAGATGATGGCGTCGATCACGCTGGACTTCCCGGCGCCGGTGGGTCCGCACAAGGCGAACAGATCGGCGTCGGCGAAGTCGATGACGGTGCGTTGGGAGAAGGCGGTGAACCCCTCCAGCTCCAACCGTTCAGGCCGCACGACGCCTCCCTGGTTTGGGCGTGCCGGCACCGTCGGGATCCACCGTACCGTCGGGCCCGTGATGGCCCTCGTCCTGCGCTTCGCTGGCCTCGGCCTCGACCAAGGTCTGGAACAGCGCGGTCAGGCGCGGATCTTCGATGTCCTGGGTGGTGAGGAACTCGGCGAACAATTCGTGCGGCGCCCGACCCAGCCGCGTCCCGCCGGCGCTCGCGGCGGTGCTGTCCCGGCGTCGAGGGTCAGGGGCTTCAGCCTCGATCCGCACGTCCACCGCATTGGGAAATCGCTCGCGCAGCTCCTCGGCCAGACCGGCCCGGTTCGCTTCTCGGACCACCAGCCGCAAGTGGGCGTCTCCGGCTTGGGAGGCCTGCAGCGCCAGTTCGACGGTGTTGCCGACCAAGGTGGTGAGCCGGCGAGCGGCGGTCAGCTCCACCGACTCGATGCGGGCCGGCAGACCCGGAGCGCACTGCACGATCTGGCAGGAGGGGGTGTTGTCACCCTCGCCGAAGTCCAGCTGCAGGGGCGAACCCGAATACCAGGTGGGGGCGGGGCCCGGCAGGTGCTGGCAACGGTGGAGGTGTCCCAACGCCACGTAGTTGGCCGTGGGTGGGAAGATGCTGGCCGGTACGGCGTAATCGAAGATGGTGTGCGCTGCCCGTTCACCGCCGCCCATCAGGCCGCCCACCGCGGTGAGATGACCCACCACCACGTTCACCCGATCACCGTCGAAGCCCCGGCACAGCGTGGTGGCCACCGCCCGTACCCGGTCCAGGTAGCTCTGGTTGTGTTGGTCGGCGTCACGTTCCAACAGTTCGGCGGCGCTGACGGCGTAACGCTGGGACAGCCACGGCAGCATGGCCAGACGGGTCGGTATGCCAGCGATGTCGAGGTTGATTAAGCCGCCTTGTTGGGGCGGGACCACGAACGGTCGAACGTGGACCCGGCCCAGGCTCAACAGTGGCTCCACCGCACCCAGGCGGCGTGGGTGGTCGTGGTTGCCGGAGATCACCACCACCTGCCGGTCGGCGCCGGCCAGCCGCAGCAGGGTCTCGTACACCAGGCGCTCGGCGTCGGGAGCGGGGGTGGCGGTGTCGAACAGATCCCCGGCCACGATGACCAGGTGCACCCGCTGATCATCCGCCACCGCCACCAGCTCATCCATGGTGGCGGCATGCTCCTCGGCCCGGGAGCGGCCCCGGATGGTTCGCCCAACGTGCCAATCGCCGGTGTGCAGCAGTCGCAGCTGGCGAGCGTCGCTCATCGGTTCGGCAGCCCGGCAAAGGGGTCACCGTCAGCGGAGGCACTATCCCAATCGGTATCGTGCTCATCAGTACGGTGCTCATCAGTACGGTGCCTATCGGTATCCTCCCTATCGAGATGATGCTGATCGGTATGGTAGCGACCGGTCGGTACGGCTTCGTCGGCACGGGTGGCCCAGGACGGGAATGGGAAGGTCACCAGCAGCGGGATGGGCAGCTCGGGCTGGGAAACGAACATGGAACCGGGGCGCAAGATCGTGGCGCGCTGACGGGCCACCCCCACCAGGAACCCGTACTCGGGCCTGGACGCCTCGGCTGGGTCCAGCCGCCCCACCACCCGCACCGCGCAGTTAGCCACCACCCGCCGTTCCACCTCGGAGGCGGTTTGTTGGGCGCCGATCAGGATGATGCCCAGCGAGCGGCCCCGTTCGGCCACATCCAACAAGATCTCCTTGATGGGGCTGGATCCGTCACGGGGGGCGTACTTGTTGAGCTCGTCCAGCACCACAACCTGCAGCGGCCGGAAGGTTCCGGTCCGTTCTTTTTCCTCAAACATGCGCCGCAAGGTGACACCCACCACGAAGCGTTTGGCCCGATCGTTCAGGTTGTGCAGATCCACCACCGTGACCTGTTCCCGCAGTTCGATGCGATGACGGGCGGGGTTGGTGAGATCGGCCCTGATGAGGTGTTCGAGGTGTTTGACCGCACCGTGCAGACGCCGGACGAAGGCGTTGATGGTGCCCGCCCCGATGGCTCGTCCAGCCCAATCGCTGCCATCGTCCTGCACCCGATCGGCGATGAGATCCGCCAGCTGACCGAACGTGCGCGCCGTCCGGCCGTCGATGGACACCGCCCCATCACCGGCCGGCGCGGCGTTACGTAATTTCGCCGCCACGTTGCCCACCACCAAGGTGTATTGCTGGCGGTCATCCTCGGCGTCAGCGAATAGGAACGGCAACAGCTCCTGATGGCAGAAATCCTCCAGTGTCCAAAAGAAACTGGTGATCCCTTCACCGCGACCGGCCACATCCGGCACCCCGCTGCGGTCCCCTCGGCGGGGCGGGGCGAAGAAACCAACGGAAGGAAAGCAATCTGCCGGTAGTCCGAGCAAGGCGTACTGATCCACGTGGCCGGCCTCGACCAGGCGGTTGGGTTGATCCAGGAACAGCAGATCCTCGCCCTTGACGTTGAAGATCAAGGCTTTGGTGTTGGCCGCTTCCGCGCCAAGCACCCCGGAGGTGAACAAGCTGTAGAGCAGGAAGCTGGCGTAGGTGGTCTTGGTGGCCACCCCAGAGATGCCGGAGATGTTGACATGGGCGCCGCGGGTGCCGTCGATGAAGTCCATGTTGAGGAACAGCGGCTCCCCGTCACGGCTCAAACCCGCCGGGAGCTTGCGGTTCCACTTCTCCCAACCCAACGCCCGATCCCGTTCGCCGTCAGCGGCCCGGTACACCGCCTGGCCCGGCAGCGGCGGCACGAACACCTCTGGCTCGAAGCGGGTGCTGTTGATCAGCGCCGCCTGGGAGATCTCCGCCGGAAGCAAACCCTCGGCCACCAGGAACACATCACCGTCGAAACGCAGACCGTCATGGCGGGCCCGAACCTGGGTGACCACGCCGTATATCTGCACCGGTGGACGGCCCGGCACCAGGCGCTCGGTGGCCACCACATCATCGAGTTGAAGGAATTGGTCTTCGGGGACGCCGACCCAGAACTCCAACGGTGTCGAATCCTGGGTGCCGATCACCCGCCCCACCGGTTCCTGCACTCGCGCAAGGCTAGCCCCGCCGCCAGCGATGGACCGGGAAGGTCAAGTCACCTCAGGTCCACTCAGGTCAGGTCGATGCCGGGGTAGAGCGGGAAACGGCCCAACAGCTCGGCGGCCCGGCGGCGACCGGCATCGGCGACCCCAAGCTCCAGCTGGTATTTCGCCTTGGACGGCCCACTCGACGCCGCCGTCGGTGATGCCGCTCGCAGCGAGGTGACGATGATGTCTGCCACCTCGTCCATCTCCGCTGTGCCCATGCCCAAGGTGGTCAGCGCCGGCGTACCGAGCCGTACGCCCGAGGTGTACCAAGCACCGTTGGGGTCACGAGGGATGGCGTTGCGGTTGGTGACCACCCCGCAATCCAACAACGCCGACTCCGCCTGGCGACCGGTGAGCCCGAAGCCGGTCGTGTCGATCAGCACCAAGTGGTTGTCGGTGCCGCCGGTGACCAGGCGGGCGTCACGGCGCAACAATCCCTCGGCCAGCGCGTGGGCGTTGGCGGCGATGGCCGCGGCGTAGTCAGCGAAGTCAGGTCGTAGGGCCTCGGCGAATGCCACCGCTTTGGCCGCCATCACGTGGGATAGCGGACCCCCCAGCACCATGGGGCAGCCCTTGTCCACGAACTCGGCGAACTCTGGTTGGCACAGCACGAACCCGCCCCGGGGACCGCGCAGGGACTTGTGGGTGGTGGAGGTGACGACCTGGGCGTGGGGCACCGGGTCAAAATCACCGGTGAACACCTTCCCGGCCACCAAGCCGGCGAAATGCGCCATGTCGACCATGAGCACCGCGCCCACCTCGTCAGCGATGGAGCGCATGGTGGCGAAGTTGATGCGGCGGGGATAGGCGGAATAGCCGGCCACGATGACCAACGGCCGAAACTGTTGGGCCTGGGCCCGTACCGCGTCGTAGTTCAGCAACTCGGTGTCGGGGTCGGTGCCGTATGCCTGTTGGTGAAACATCTTGCCCGAGATGTTGGGCCGGAACCCGTGAGTGAGATGGCCCCCGGCATCGAGGGACATGCCCAACAGCCGTTGGTTGCCCAGCTCCTGACGCAGCTTCTCCCAGTCGGTGGGGGACAGGTCGTTGATGTGGCGGGCGCCGAGCCGCTCGAGATGGGTGGCCTCGACCTCTTTGGCCAGGATGGACCAGAAGCCCACCAGGTTGGCGTCGATGCCCGAATGCGGTTGCACATAGGCGTGGGTGGCGCCGAAGAGCTGACAGGCCAACTCGCTGGCCCGGCTTTCGACGATGTCCACGTAATCGCAAGCGGCATAGAACCGGTGGCCGACGGTGCCCTCGGCGTACTTGTCCGACAGCCAGTTGCCCATGGCCAGCAGTACCGCCGGGCTGGCGTAGTTCTCCGAGGCGATGAGCTTCAGTTGGCTGCGCTGGTTGGCCAGTTCACCGGCGATGGCCCCGGCGATTGTGGGCTCGACCTCGGCGATGACATCGAGCGCGGCCCGGAAGGCGGCGTTGGGATTGGCGGTCACGGGGGTGCTCTCCTGGGGGCCGGCCTACTGGCGTTCGGGCCGATCCACAGGGTTAGATGCTCCGGACCGGTCCGCAAACGCTACCCCCGGGCCCAAGCCGGTCCGTGTTGCACCGGGGCGGCGGGCGGGTGGCGCACTGTGGGCGAACTGTCGAGCTAACTGCGCCAGGCGAGGCGGGTGGCTTCGGTGGTGACCACGGCAGCGGCGATGAACAGGGTGGGAAGCCCGGCGCCCAGCCCGTCGGCCAGAACCCGCGACAGCGAGTCCTCGGTCGTGGTCTCCCAGTAGGCGAAGGTGCTGAGCGATAGCACCCCTCGCAGGGCGTTGGCCACCAACCACATCACGAAACCGCCGATCGCACCGCCCAGCACCATGGAACAGCAGGCCGCCCGGTCCGCCCGCGGGGTGGTCAGCCCCAGCCGGCTGACTGCGCCACTGGCCATGGCCACCGCGGCCCCGAAGCCCACGCATCCGGCCAGTTGCACGCCCAGTCCCGAGGTGCTGCCGCCGCGTGCGTCGAGCGCGGCGCCGAGCGAGCTCACCGCCATGGAGACCAGGGCGCCGGCTGCGGCCGCGGCCAGGGCGGTGATGACCCCGTCGCGGTTCCGTCGACGTCGGGGGGGCCCGCTGAGCAGCGCCAAACCGACCCCGAAGCCCACGATGGCGCCGTAGAGCATGCTGTCAGCGACGCGTGCTCCGCCGGCTGGATCTGCCAGCCATAGGTTGGTCAGTTGACCCAAGAGCACGGCGACCAGGACATTCATGCCCAGCCCGATGAGGAGCATGGTGAGCGCGGGCAGCCCCTGATCGCGCTGAGCCGCGGCTGCCCGTTCTGATTCGACGTCCATCCTGGACACTTCGTCGCCTTCCATTGCTCCGCCCGCAAGAGATCTGACGATGAGGAACTCGTTCCGACAAGAAAAATACACGCGATCGCCGCATCGTTGACGAATCGTCATGTTGGATCCGAGTGTGAGGGTCCGCGGTCGGGCCATCCGCAGCGGATCCGCCCGATAGGCTGTAGGCGTTTTCGGGGCTGTAGCTCAGCTGGCTAGAGCACCTGCTTTGCAAGCAGGGGGTCGTGGGTTCGAGTCCCATCAGCTCCACCCCGAAATACCTGCCCTGACCAGGTATGATATCCTTCCAAGCCTCGGCCGAAAGCCGGGGCTTTGGTCGTTTTTCGGGCGATGTATCAGCGATGTCTCAGAACGTATCGGCACTCGGCGATGCCGGCCGGCACGGGGAGGCACCCGGCGGCATGCAAGGCGACGGGTAATCCGACGGTGCGCCAGCAGCGCTGACGGTGCGTGGTGCGCGTCGATGGGCTCGACACGGCGACGGGAAAGCCGCGCCCGAGGCAGCTCGGCACCTACCTCTCTCGCAGGGCCGCGCAGCAGGCGGTGGCGACGTCCGCGCTCGCGTAGGTTGCCGCCAGAAGGTGCCTGCAGCGCGGTCACGGGACTCGATCTGAGCCGTTGAGGCTCACCCAGCGGTCAGGGCTTGACGTCGGCCGGGAAGGAGCATCATGGCAAGGCCCACGACGCCGCCGCCGACGTTCCCCACGAGCCAACTGGAGGCGACCCAGGCGATGCCTCGGTTAGCCCAGTACACCGCCAGGCCACAGGTCAGTACCGCAAAGACGCCGTTGGAGATGACCACCGCGGTGAGACGGACACGGATGCGCAGCATGGAACCCGTCCAGTTGTTGAGCGCCACCGCGGGTGTCGCCAGGCCGAACAACGCCAGCGCTGAAAAACCCTCGACGCGGTAGTCGCCGCCAAACAAACGCAGGATGAAAGGACCAACGAGGACCAACCCCGCCCCGGCCAGCACGGACACGAACGCCAGGACCTTGGCTGACCGTGAACCCAGCACCCGCAGCTCGCTCTCCCCGTACGAACCTTCCACGAGCAACGACTGGGACACGGCGTACACCGCGGTATAAGCGAATGTCGCAACCTGAAAGGCGACAAAATAGTGGGCCGCTGGCTGCTCGCCGCTGGCATTGAGCACGATGACGGGTAGCACCAACATGGGCAGGATGTTGCCCAGGTTCGAAACGTAATTCGAGGCAGAGTAGTTGAAGGAGCGACGAACTGAGGCGGAGTGAACCTTTAGGCCGCCTCGGTACCCGAAGCGACGCCACAGCAGCGCGACGCTGAGCCCGAACGCTAAGGCAGCCGCTCCACCAACCGCAACGAACAGCCCGTAGGCACCAAGGCCCCCCAGTGCGAACGGCAGGAGCAACTTGGCCCCGCCCTGGAAAACCCCACTCACCAACACGTTGTAGTGAGCTGCACGGAGCGCGATGAACAATGAGTCCGTGAGAAGGTTCACCGCCGAAAAGGCCGTTAACACGACGAACAACAACCCCGTCCAGGGGTTTGACAGGATGTGTAGTCGAGGGCTTATGGATGGCACGACCATGACGTACAGTCCGGCAATGGCGATGGCCGCAAAGAACGTGAGCACCAGACCGGTACTGATCTCCTCATCGCGTCGTTTCGCTGTCGGCAGGAAATGAAGAAAGGAGGTGTTGAGCCCAAGCAGGCTCAGGTGGGAAATCAGCGTGGTGGCTGTGATGAGAGTGGTCGCCACTCCGACTTGCTTGGCATCCAACAATCGTGCAGCAAGAACCCAGAAAAGAAATCCCAGCCCACCCATCACCACCGCGGTGAGCATGATGTTCCAGGCGTTCTTGATGAGCGGATTTCGCAAGACGGCGACTCCACCGAGCGTGGGAGCCAGGCTGGTCATCGGCGGCCTCGAAGGCCAGGAGGCTCGTGGCTATCAGCGATACACACGAGCGGCCTCGTTGCTATAGATCAGATCTTTTGTTCATCGAGAAATGAGAGAGGGTACCGGTAGCGCACGATGTCACCGCCGAAGCTGAACCCGGCCGTCCCCTTACGTATGTTCGTGGCGCCGAGAAACACGTAGGACTGCTGGCGGACAAGAGCCGGGAAGATGTCATTCATCTCGTTCGTCTCCCTCGGCGCGCTCCTGGAGGCGAACGAGAACCGATCGGACTGCACCTCAGACTGCACGTCTCCCAATCGATCAGGAGGGACGTTTGCCACCACCCATTCCATGGCCTTCACCTCGGTTTCCTCGAGGTAGTAGTTCTCGTAGAACATTCCGGCGCTGTCCAAATGGATCTGGGCCGGATAGCCACCGAGCACATGGGTGATCAGTCCCACCGAAGACGCGAAATAGCCCACCGTGATCATTGAAATAAGTACTCTTGATCGACGGAATCGGGCCAATACTGATGTCAAGGTCAGGGCGATGAAGAAACCCAACACCACCAACGCCTGCTGGAATGATCGGAGAACCCCGTAATCGACGGACAGCACCGGGAGCACCACTTGCGCCACAAGCAGGCCGATGTTGGCAAAGCCCAGCAGGCGAAATTCCAGCGAAATGCGGTCCCTTGTCACGGAGGGCCGCAGCAGGATGATGCAGCCGATGAACACACACAGTTGCAATGCCATCGCGGACCCTTGGCGGACCAGGCCGTTCAAGGTGTTCACGTTCAGACCGAGCGCCGACAATCGCCGACCGATCCAGGTGAGCGGGAGATTTTCCTCCTCCGCCGGCCTGATCCGGTATGAATCGACGACGGCCGCGTCGTAGTAGCTGCCTTGCTCCCGATCTGCAACCGTACGCAGTTCGATGTCCTGGCGGTACTCCTCGATTCGTTCCAGAGCGGTGGGCTTCGAGGGGGAGAAAAGGGTGTAGCCGGTGTCGCCGGACTTGTGGGCCAACGCTTGTCCGCTCAGCGCATCGAGGAGTTCGGTGAAGGTCCTGGTCAGAGCGCCATGGGTTTGGGTTGCGGGCCCGGCCCACAGTCCGGTGATCACCACCAGAATGGCCACCACAGAGGCGGTGAACACTTTGGTTGGGGCGCTGCTCACGAAGCGACCCACGATCCACCGCAGCACCCACGTCCCCATCACCGCCGCGAGCATCAGATAGCTCGTGGAGTAATGAGCGAGAACCATCCCAACGACCATCAACGTGAACGCGGCCCGGCGCTGTGGAGCTCCAACCTTGTCGTCGAAGAGGGCGAGGAGGGCGCAGACCATGAAGAGGAAAGCGACCTCTTGGCGGTTGAGTGATGGCATGTCCTGAAAGAAAGTGACGAAGGAGAAGAAGTTCACGGTGGCGAGCAACGCAAGCAGCGGCGTCCCGAACCGGCGGACCAGCGCGTAGACCAGGACCGGCACCCAGGCGAACATCAGTTGGAAAACCAGCTTGAAGACGAGAACGTCTTCGAGTCGCGTCCAGCGCAGCAGCACGGTCGGTAGAAGGGTGATGCTCAAACAGGCGTTGTAGGCGTCCCTGAAGTTGGACATCCGCCAAATTCCCAGGCTGCTGGTCATGCGGAACATGCGCAACTCGTTTTGGACGTCGTGCCCGGTGGCGTACCAACCCCGATTCGAGGTCATCAGCAACAGCGCCAATGCGATGCAGTAGATGGCCAGCGGAGCGAGGTTGTTGGCGATCGTGGACCGTTGGGAGAGCAGCAACGCCAGCAGGAGACAGGTCAGGCCGAGCATGGCGACGATGACTGCTGAACCGTGCCCGTTGTTGAGCCTCACCGAACCGATCAACGCCAGCAGCGGCAGCGACAGCACCGCAGCGATCAGTGCCCAGCCTTTGGGACCCAGTTGAGGCACCCTGATCAGGTACGAAGCCGGGTGCCTTCGGAAGGCCCACAGCGCCATGCCGGCCAGCACAACATCGAACGTCACGATGACCGGTGCGGTGTCAAGGGCCCGTGCCCCCAGCAGGATGCCCGCGGTGTTCAGCACCAGTGCGGCGGCCATGAGGAGCAGAACCACCGCGGCCACGCAGCGACCAAGCCGTTCACTGATGGTCGAACGTCGGTGAAAGCAGTGGTACAGCAAGAAGAGCGGAACGCCCATGATGGCGGCCAGGCCCAGCGGTGCGGTCACCCAGGCCCGCTCGACCCCCCCGGCCAGGGCCCCGTTGGCCAGGACCAGCACCATACCTATGGCTACGAACGCGCTCCGCCGCGTCACCGTGAAGGTGAACTGCTCAGCGGGACCCGCGTGCTTGGTCACGGCGGCGTCGGAGGTGACGGTGGGGGGCATGGCGGCGGTGGCGTGAACCACGGCCGCCTCCGGCACGACCTGCGTGGAGATAGCAGGCCCACGCAGTTCTGCGACCGGCTCTGGGACGGTGCCGCTGGAGATCCACTCCGCCGGTGCCACGCTGGCCGTGGTGTTGACCAGTACCTCTGTGATCGACCCCGGGCCCAGGCTCGCCCTCAGCCCCAGGGGCGAGGTTGTTTGCATCAGGAAGCCGGGGTACGGACCGACAAGTCGTCGCAGGGCATAGCGAATCGGCCGCCCGTCTACCTCTCTTTGAAAGCGGTAGACCCACTGCGGATCTGTCTCCAGGCGCAGGGCGTCGGCATGCTCATAGACGGGGTCATCAGCGCCGTGCAGATCCAGCACATGTCGGCCGACCCAATCCGCTGGTGGGTGCTGCGCTTCGAAGAAGGGATTGCACCAACGAATCAGGCCCCCGTCGTCGAGCAGCGCCAGCCCGATTTCCACCCGCAGCAGGGCTTCGATGAGCCAGTGGGCCGGAAGTGGACCGCCCGGGGCACGAGCGCTCAACTCGATCCGCTGCCCGTCCCCATCGGCGCGATCGTGGTCGAGCGGATCGTCAGGGGTGCTCTCCCGATCCGTCACGATGGAGTCCGTCACGATGGAGTCCGCCGCTGGTTGTACCCCTGCGATGGGCCGTGGCGTGCGCCGCCTGGTGACGGCTCGCAGGAAACCGCCGTTCACCTGGGCGAGCACTGGGCCAGCTCCCCGTTGCTGACGTGGGCCACGTCGCGATGGGCGCCGATGTATGCCAGGACCCGCTCGAGCCGTGGCCACTCGCCTCGCTGCTCGATCTCCCAGCTGTGGCCCCACAGGTGGAACAGCCCCCCTTCGGCGAGGGTTCGGTCGAACAAAGCGATGGCCAGATCATCCCAGCGTCGCAGGCGCAAGGCGGTGGCCACCGGCCGGAATCGGGAAAACGCTCCAATGTCCCAGGCATCGCTCCAGTGGTTGTAGCCGTGGACGGTGGTTCCAAGCTCCAACAAGTTTGCGGGCAGGACCCGGCAGTACCGGCGGGTGGTGCGGGCCACGGTAAACCCCGCGGTCGCGCACCAGTGCAACGTCTCGCCCGGCGTAGTCACCTCCCGGGTAGCAGAAGCTGTGTACGGCCCGGCCGATTGCCTGTTCCAGTTCGTCCTTGCCGTGACGGATCTCGCTTTCGGCTTCTGGCCGGGTGAGCGTGCCGAGTCGGGGATGGGTCAACGTGTGCCCACCCACCTCGAAACCTTCCGCCAGCCTGACCAGGTGGGCCCGGCTGAGGCGGTGGCGGGGTTCGATCTCTCTGCTGAGTGGGCTGACATAGAAGGTCCCGGAGACACCATGGCTCTGCAGGGCGTCAGCCAGGCGGAGATCGTGGACGTGGCCATCGTCCCAGCTGGTGGTGACCAGAGTGGACATGGTCAAGCCGCACGCGCCCGAACGCGCCTTGCCCCTCGGGCCCAGGGCCGTGCCCGTGCGCTCGGTGTTGCGTCATCGCGCGCCGAGGTGAGGATGCTGGCAACGCGCGCTGCCACGACGTCCCAATCGTCCGCCATGTTCAGATCCAACGAGAACGGCCACCGATCCAACAGGTCACCGATTGCAGAAGCGAGCGCGGCTGGGTTCAAGTTGGTGACGGTGCCATTGACACCGGATGTGATGAGATGGCGAGCGGCGTTGTCGTCGTGCTGCACGGTGACCACTGGAAGTCCACACGCATTGGCTTCAGGTACGACCAGGCCGAATCCCTCTCGCTCGGAGGGCAGCACAAAAACCTTCGAGGACTTCATGAGGGACATCAGATCGGCATGCTCCGGCCGAAAATTCCGAAATGTCACAATCGTTCCCAGCCTCAGAGTCTGGACTTGCGCCTCTAACTTGGTGCGCTCGGGTCCTTCTCCAACGATGATGCATCGAAGGCCGGGCCTGGTCGGTGCCAGTAGGGCCACTGCATCGATGAGATGATCCACGTTCTTGTGGCTCAGCAGGCGTCCGGCGAAGATGATGTCGGACTGCTCTGATGGCCCCGACGCCGGCAGAATCGAGTCAATGGCAGAACGGTCCACGCCAAGGGGAACAGTGCGGACTTCGGCACGGGTCCGCAAAGCTTTGAGCCGATCGGTCGTTTGCAAGGAATTCGATACGATGAGGTGTGGGGCGTAGACCGCCAGCCGCTCGACCAGGGCGGCGGCCAGCCCGAGCGGTCCCAAGTACCGTCGCCAATAGGCGGCCCCCCATACTTCGTGCCAGGTTGCTACGAGTGTCTTCCGTCTGAGGGCGCACACCACACGTGCCGAGAAGAGTGGGAAAAACGGCATCTGGTCGACGTCGAGCACGTCGAACCGGTGGGTCAACAACCGAAAGGTGGCCAGGCCGAACATGATCGCCTGAAGCGTCGATCGCTTGTCGCCTGAATACAAGGCCACCTTGGGACAGAGGGCGTGCAATGTCACACCGTCGGCGCCTCGAATGGTCTTACCCTGCCACCAGTTCATGGTGTAGATGTGTACGTCGTGTCCCTCCCTGGCCATGCGACTACTGATCTGATGCAGCCGTGTCTCCTTGCCGCCTTGGTGGTAGGGGTGGATGGCATCAGCAAGGAAGGCCACAGTCAGGGGCTTCGTCGGCGTGTCGTCCTGGGCGGATACCGGCTTCTGGCCCAAAGCGCGGGTCACGACGCGGTCCAGAAGCCGATGGTTTCCGGGCGCCCCTCGAGGTCGATGGAGACCAGTGTCGGGGATGCGGGGGCCTCCATGAGGAGCGATACGGTGTGCCGGGCGATGTCGGCATCATCGACGGACAGGCGGGCCCTGGCCAAAATCTCGGGACCCCGCGCGCCCTGGAGGGTGACCACCAGCTCGTATTCGGTTCGCCGTCCCTCATGGTTGGCGATGGCGACCTCGAACACGCTGGGCTGACCTGTGACGGTCCTCTTGGGCAGGGAACGGTGATCTGGAAAGTAGAGCTCAGTGTAGTTCTGTTCGTCCCGTGAGACCGCTCCGAGAAATGGCTCGGGAGCCAATTGCAGGTACAACAGCGTCAAGCCGGTAAGCAGTACCGCCGACATCCCCACGGTCCAGCGACGCCGTGCCCGAGAAGCCCTCGGCCCGACAATGGGGCCCCCGTCAGGGGATGACCGTGTCCCGGGACTCACGGAGCGAGAGCACGGGAGGACAAGTCCGCCACCAGATGAACCTCGGACCTGCCGTCGAGCCGCCTTGGTCCTGGATCAATCGCAAGATAGAGCATCCTCTTCAACTCTCGCTGTGAGCGACCGAATGCGTCCAGTACGAGGCCCGTGAGAAGCATCGTGACGGCAAGCGCCGCCAACGGCAAGGCTGCCAGGCCCGGATTGAGGGATTGGAACAATCCAGCTCCATGCGCTACTGCGCAGATCATGGCCAGGAGCCCGCTCAGAATGGCCGCGATGCCATAAAAGCGAATGGGACGATACACCCGAGACAGGGACATGATCATGCGCAGGATCCGAAAGCCGTCGGGTAATGTCCGCAGATTGCTCTTTGACTCAGAGGGCCGCTCCTTGTAAGCGGTCTCCACTTCCTCGAACGGCAGGCGCAGATCCAGCGCGTGAACGGTCATCTCGGTTTCGGTCTCGAAACCGGTGGACAGGGCCGGAAAGGACTTCATGTACCGTCGGGACATGACCCGGTAGCCCGACAGCATGTCTTCAAAGCCTGACCCGAAGATCCAGCTCACAACCGACGTGAGTGCCACATTGCCGGAGCGATGACCGATGCGATAAGTGGCGGACTCCAGCCCGCTGTCAATCCTGCGACCGACGATCATGTCCATACGGCCTTCTTCGAGCCGCCGCACCATGGCCGGGGCGGCGAGTGCGTCGTACGTGTCGTCGCCATCGGCGAGCACGGCGATGTCGGCCTCAACCTCGGCAAACATCTGGCGAATCACGTTTCCCTTGCCCGGAGTTCGGACATGGCGCACGATGGCTCCGGCCTGCAACGCCACGTCAACGGTGCGGTCCACGGAAGCGTTGTCGTACACGTAGACCGTTGCTCTTGGCAACGCAGACTTGAAGTCGTGTATCACCTTGGCGATGGTCACTGCCTCATTGCGACAGGGCAGTAGAACCGCGATTGTGGGGTCGCCCGTGGGCGCATCGGCTATCCGTTCGCGTCGAATGTCCAGAACGCGGGACGCCACGCCCCCTCTAGGATCCTCCTCGGAGCGGAGATAGTCCATGGCGGTGGCTCCACCATATGACTCTCCAAAACGCGCGCTAGCCATCAGTGATTGTTCCGGTCGTCATAGCGCAGCAAGTACATGTACAATCCGCCCAATTCTGTTCAAAAGAAGAGCTGTCTACTCGGCTTAGCTGAACCTTCTCTGTCCTAAAGGTCCGCTCGTCGTCGTGAGGCTTTCTATCAGAGCGAGTCGGCCGAGTCAACTCCAACGACTGATTCGAGATGGCGCTCTCGGCGGCGGAGTCACTACGCAGGGCGACGAAATGAAGGTTTGGTGTAGGCCCGATGAATGGCGGAGTCCGTTTCATGAATGGGATGAAAACGCATGTGACCGATGTCGCCTTCGATCGGCGGGCGCGAAACGCGCCAGGATCGCGAAAGACGGAAAATATGGTCGGGTCAGTCGCTGGGCAGTCGGGGCGTCAGGGAGCGGTAGAGCTCCAGCACCTTCGTGGCCATGGTGGCGATGGAGTACTGCGTCGCATCGGTGCGGTTGTTCTCCGCGATCCGTTGATAGAGGCCCGGTTCGGTCAGCAGCCGGTGCAACGCGTCCACCAGGTCCTCGACATTGGGCGCGGCCAGTAGGCCGTTCCGCTCGTGCTGGACGACATTTCTGACGCCCGGCACGTTGGTGGTGACAATCGGAAGGCCTTTGGTCATCGCCTCCACGAAGACGATTCCGAATGACTCCTTCTCGGTGGTCAGCACGAAGACATCGGCCTCGTCATAGCGCCGCTGCAGCTCCTGGTTGTCGAGATCCCCACGCTCGAGCCGTACCTGATCAGCCAGATGGAGGTCGTGGATGCTGCGCTGAAGGTGGGCGCGTTGATCACCTTCACCGTAGATCGCCATCTCGAACGGTATGGTCGGATGCCGATCGCGGAAGGCGGCGAGCATCCGGAGCAGGAGCGGAAAGTCCTTCTGGCGCGAGAGGCGTCCGACCGAGATCAGCTTGATGGGGAACTGCGGGACTGGGCGGGTGCCGGCGCGAATGGTGTGCTCGCTGGCATTGGGGACGACCACGATGCGAGCGGTGGGAAGGCCGTAGATTCGGCTTACGACCTCCGCATAGTCCGGTGTCGGCACGATCACCGCGGCGGACCTGTGCAAGGTTCGCTTGAGCAGTACGTTCTGGTAGGGCGCCAACAGGAAGCCGAGTGGACCCGAGCGCGAGACATCAAGGTGGTAATGCGCGACGTAGGTCGCCGACCTCAGCCTTGCGGCCAGGTACGCGATCTCCGGTAGGAACGCCTGGGCCACGCTCACATGGAGAATGGAGCCGCGGGGAATGCGCAACAACTCGGGCAAGAGCCACGGCAGGAATGGGGTGTTGGCCACGTCCAGACCCCGCAAGCGCCGAAGGTCATACCCGCCCGCCTGGTCCGCGACGGCAGCGTTCGTTGCTCCGATGTCAGAGGTGAGCACCCGAACGTCGTGTCCCCACCCCGCGAGCTGGCGGGCCATCATCTCAGCGACACGCTCAGCACCCCCGGGGTGGGGCGGGAAGTACGGTGTGACCTGCACGATCAGGGGCAGCACCGGTCGGGGAGCCCTAGCCCGATCAGATGTTGACCTTCGTGTGCTGGCGCCGATGCGCAGCCACCTTCCCGCGGCCCTGCGAAGCTGAACTGGTTGAAACCTCACGTGCCGAAGTACCTAGCCGTTCCTGGTCGGAGCGCTCGTCATGGAGCCGCTGAGGAGCAGCGTTGGGCCCGAGCTTAGGATCGGTCTGCCGTACGTGCGTCCCACAACGGAAATTTGTCAGGCGAGCGTCGAAATGGCTGGGCCGTGCCTTCCGGGCGCCGCTCGCTGGTCGTGCCGAGCTAACTTGGAGCCGGCCTCCCGCCTCTTGCTGGGGACCGTTCGAGGGCCGGCTCGTCCGTGGAGAGTCCGCTACCGGAAGATTGAATGCCATGAAATGTCGATAAAGCGGCGGCGAATCCGAAAGGGACCTGGCTCCCGCCGGCTTCGGCGATGCGTGGCCTGGATATTGATGACGAACTTGGCGATCCTTCTATCCACTCGTACGACATCGGCGCCGTCCCCGATGATCGAGGACCGGGGCGCGCTGCAGGAAGGCGTCCAGCGAGCGGCGCAAGCGAAGAATGACGTGCTCCTTTCCGGGGGCATATCATCCCGGCCAGAGGATCCGCTGGAGGGCTCCACGACGCAAACCGTGTTTGTAGAGGCCGGAGCCTCCGACGGAGCGGGGCGTCTCGGGTCCGAGGTGAGCGGTGCGGCTCCGACGGGGGCCGATGGCGAGCCCCTGGCTGGAGGAGGCGAGGAGGAAAGCGGTGAGCCGACGACAGACACGTTGCCAAGCCCGCCGGCGGTGACCACCACACCGGCAACGCCACTACCACCCGGGAGCCCGTCGGCGGCCACACCGATCGGTATCTCCTTCGCTGAGACCCTCAGCACCTTGAGTCCGCAGGCCCGGGCCGCGATGCTCGATGACGCGCTGGCGTTGGGTGTGACCCACGCGCGGTTCGATCTCAACTGGAACAGCATCCAGGGCGGTGGCAGCGCGTCGTTCGACTGGTCGGTGTTCGACCAGGTCGTCGAGGCGGTGCTCTCCCGGGATATCGTGCCGCTGGTGATCATCGGCTACACCCCGCCCTGGGCTCGCCCTTCGGGATGTGCCACTTTGACCTGCGCGCCGGCCGATCTGTCCCAATTCGCCAGCTTCGCCGGCTCTGCCGCGGCTCGCTACGGGTCACTAGGCGTGCACCATTGGGAGATCTGGAATGAGCCGAACATCAGCGCGTTCTGGAGTCCCACGCCTGATCCGGCCCGATACGCGACGCTGTTGTCGAGCACCGCGAACACCATCCGGGCAGCGGACCCCGGGGCCGTCATCATCTCGGGCGGGCTGGCCCCTGCTGCGACCGCGGGAGCCAACGTCAGTCAACTCGACTTTCTTCGAGAAATGTGCGCTCAGGGTGCCGTCGCCGCCGTTGATGCCATCGGCTACCACCCCTATTCCTTTCCGGCGATGCCCAGCAATCGAGTGGAGTGGAGTGCCTGGAGCATGATCACGGCAACCACACCGAGCGTCCGCAGCATCGTGGATTCGTGCGGCGGTACCGGTAAGTCCATTTGGGCGACTGAGTACGGCGCTCCCACCGAGGGGGCCGAGGCTGAAGCCCAGAACATGAATGAAGACCTTCAGGCGCGCATGGCCGACGAGTCGGTTCGGCTGGCCCGCTCCTCCGACGCCATCGGTGCTCTGTTCTGGTTCACTTCCCAAGACCTGAGCGCGCAACATGGCAACCCGGAGATCAGCTATGGGCTTCGGCGTCGCGACGGTTCAGCGAAGCCGTCGTGGTACGCGCTGCAACAGGCGATCATCGAAACGAACTGAGCTCGGTTCCATGCACCGGACGATTCTGCTCGTTAGTCCCCACATCCCGCCCGAAGGCGGCGGTCTTGAGCAATACGTCGACGCGCTGGCCAGCCAGCTCACCAATGACCATTCCTGGCGCGTGGTCATAGCCACGACCGGCCAGCAGCGTTGGGGCGTTCGGCGCGAGCAACGCGGTGCTGTGACCGTCTACTCTCTGCCACATCTGATTTGCCTGGCCAACACCCGGCTGGGGGTCACGTGGCCCTTTGATCTGCGACGCATCATCGCCGCAGAGAGACCTGCGCTGATCAACGCGCATGCACCGGTGCCGGGACTCGCCGATGTCGCCGCTTGGGTTGCCGGAACCGTGCCGGTGGTGGTGACGTATCACAGCGGCAGCATGCACAAGGGCGACCGGCGGTTCGATTGGCTCATCGGGTTGTACGAACGGTTCTGGCTGCCGGCACTGTTGCGGCGGGCTGATGCCATCATCACGTCGTCGAACTTCGTCCGGGATTCTCTCCTCCGGCCATTCCAACTGAAATGTACGACCATCAACCCCGGAGTCGACACCGATCGGTTCATTCCGTCGCAGCAACGGGTTGCGTCCTGTGTCCTCTTCGTCGGCAGCCTTAACCGCAGTGCCGGTCACAAGGGTCTGGCACCCCTGCTGGACGTGGTTCGCGAGCTCTGTGGAAGTCGGCCCGAACTGCAACTGATGGTGGTCGGCGCCGGTGACGGCCGGGCGGACTTCGAGCAACGATGCCGCGAGCTGGGGATCGAGTCCCACGTGCAATTCAGAGGGCGGCTCGACGGTTCCGAGCTGGTCGAGGCGTATCAGTCGGCCACGGCTTTGGCCTTGCCCACGTCCAATGACAGCTTTCCCATGGTGCTACTGGAAGGAGCGGCATGTGGGTTGCCACTGGTGGCCTATGACGTCGGCAGCATCGCCGACATCGTCAAGGACCAGGAAACCGGTTACCTGGTACAGGTCGGCGATGTTGTCTCTCTAAAGGAACGGCTCGCACGAATACTCGACGATCCCGCAATGGCCCGGCATCTGGGGGCTGCAGGCCGGTCGATGATCGCCAGCGGTCGCAGCTGGGCGCACGTGGGGAACCAAACCCAAGCGGTGTTCGAGGCGGTGAGTCAGGGCAGGCCGGGCAACACCAAGACCCGCGTCGCCGTTGTTGCCCCGTATTATAACCCCAAAACAGGTGGCTTGGAACGCTACGCCGGCATGGTGGCCGGAAGGCTTCATGCCCGGCCCGATCATGACGTGCTGATCGTCACCACCCATCAGGGTCGCGGCGTGAAGGTCGAAACGGTGGGGGGCATCACGGTCTATCGTCTGCCCACGCTGCTGACCTTGTCCAATACACCGATCGGTCTCAGCTGGCCGTTTCGAATCCGCAAGATCCTGAAAATGAATCACATCGATCTTGTCAACGCCCATACACCGGTGCCGTTTCTGGCGGAAACTGCGGCGCTGGCCAGTGGGTCCCGGCCGTTTGTCCTCACCTACCATTCCGGATCGATGGCCAAGGGGCGCCGCGGCATCGATGTCTTCATCAAGGCGTACGAGCGCTTCGTGCTTCCGGTCCTCTTGCGGCGCGCCGACGCGGTGGTGGCGGTCTCGCCTTCGGTGCGTGCCGAGATGCAGCAACGTTGGGGCAAAACATGCACCATGGTCACCCCCGGAGTCGACATCGGGCACTTCACTCCTGGTTCGGTCCCACCGTGCCGGACGAGACCGATCTTCCTCTATGTCGGTAAGGTGGATCGCACCGCCAGTTGGAAAGGGCTCGACCATCTCATCAGCGCTTTTGAGATCGTGCTCGCCCGGGTTCCCTCGGCCCAGCTCGAAATCGTTGGTGCCGGCAACGCCATCAAGGACTTTTCAGCGCGTGTGACCGCCAGTGGAGTGGCCGATCATGTGCATTTTCGGGGTCCCCTGGGCGGCGACGATCTGCTTGGGGCCTATCGAGCGGCGGTGGCATTGGTCTTGCCTTCCACCGCCGCCGCCGAATCCTTCGGGATGACCTTGATCGAGGCCATGGCCTGTGGCACGCCGGTCATCGGCTCCGATGTGGGCGGTATCCCGTACGTCCTCGGCGACGGCGAATACGGCTTGTTGGTACCGCCAGGGGATCGTGTGGCCTTGGCCGACGCCTGTCTGCGGCTGCTGTCAGACGAGGAGCTTTGCCGACAGCTGAGCGAGCGAGCGCTCGAGCGGGTGCGGACCGAGTTCTCCTGGGACTCGAGGGAGGAACAGTATGTCCAGCTCTTCAGTGGACTTGTGTCGCCACCTTCCCCGAGCCATTGAGTTTAGGTCCAGTCGAACATTTCCATGGTGACGTTGTCGTTGTCGTCGATCTCGTAGTCGAACACGATGGTTCTGCCGTTGAGCTCTGCTAGCGACCCGGTGGCGCCGATGTAGTAAAGAAGCCCGCCAGCTTTCATTGAACGGGGACCAGTGAAACGGCCCGTTCCCCACGCCTGAAAGACGCCGGTTGATCCGTCAGCTGCCATGGTGACGTTGGTCGGGGGTTGATGGCGCCGAACCAACCCTCCGCTTGGACGGCTCCCTGGTACGTGCCGGTCATGGCGACGGTCATGCCGGCGACGGTGCCGGCGAGCTCGGCGAGGCTCAGCATCCGTGAGCCGTGGCGCTACCAGGGCTTTGGGCCGGGCGGAGCGATCGGCTCGCGGCCGGTGTCGAGCAGTCGGCGATCGCCCAGTGGTGCGTTCAGAGGAACGGTGAACTGGGTCGGTGGGCTGCCCGGGCAGGTCTGGCCGCGGGTCGGGGGCGTGACGGTGATGGCGATCTCGACGGTTACGTCGCCGTAGACGATGTGTGGTGGGCGGATGCGGCCGGTGGCCAGTTGGAATCATCAGCGTCCGTGGTGCCGCGGGTGGCATCGTTCGGTGACGGCGCGGCATCAGGTGCACACGCCGTCAGCATCAGCGCCGCCAAGAGGACGCGACAGAAACGTGATCCCACGCCACCCTCCTCCAACTGATTCCCGGCCCGGCTCAGGGCAGTCTGGGCATGACCTTTTCGGCAAAGAGTCTCAGATTGTCCTCGACGTCGTTGGGGTGCTGGTAGCCCTGGCCGAAGAGCAGGTGCAGCTCGTTGAAACCGAGGCGCTGGTGGGCGTCCAGGATGATGCGGGTGACCTCGTCAGGAGTTCCCATGATCGGCATGGGGCGAGCCTGATGGAACGGCCCGAACCACTCGTCGTAGTACCACCAGTGCTGTTCGATCTGACGCTCCAGTGCGGCGGGGTCCTCGCTGATGGCCAACAGCCCACCCCAGGCGGCGATCTCCTCCCGGGGCACGTCACGGCCGGCCGCTGCGGCTTCTGTGGCGTAGGCATCCCACAGCATCTGGGCGAAATCCAGGTCATTGGCCAGCACGATGGGCTTGCCGCCTTCCCGGGCCCAGAACTTCACGGTGCGCAGGCTGTGGGCGAATGCACCGTAGAGGCGGGGGTGGGGGTCCTGGTACGGGTGCGGTGCGATGCCGATCTCGGTGACATGCCCGTCGGTATCCACGCCGGCGCCGCAATCGTTGTAGATCGGATGGCGTTGGTACAAATCCTTCGGTGGAAAGGTCCAGAACTCGCCCTCGTAGGAAAATGTGGGCTCGGTCCAAGCCTTCTTCACGATCCGGACCGACTCTTCGAAGATGGCCCGGTTGATGGTGTCCTGCTCGTCCTTGCGGCGGGCGTTGTCCGGGGTGCTGGCCCGAGCTCCCGGCCTGGCGGCGTAGTTGGCCACCCAGCGGTCCTGATACCCGCGCACGAAACCAACCGCCAAACGCCCCTGCAGGATGTGATCCAGCATGGCGATCTCCTCCGCCGCCCGCACCGGGTTGTGGGTCGGCGCCACATACCCTAAGGTATTGACCCGCAACCGGGTGGAGTTGTTGCCGACGAACTGGCTGAACATGCCGGGGTGGTTGGTGGCCTCGAAACCCTCGATCTGCAGGTGGTGCTCGTTGTGGCCGTAACCGGCGTAGCCCACCTCGTCGGCTAGGCGAACGAAGCGACGCACCTCATCGAGGTAGCGTTGGAACAGATCGCGGCGTTGCCCCGCCATCCCCGACAGCAGTTCCTCCTTGCGGCCCACCGCGCCCGCTTGGATCAAATGCACATCCATGGTCTACCCCTGTTCAGCCCGAGTCCAGCGGCGGCAGCGTACAAGAAGGTCGGAAGGAGGGAGCGGGAAAGAGTGTCAGCGTTCAGATCTGGCCATGGGTGGTGGCGGCGATGGCCCGGCGTTGTTTCACCAAATGGGCCCGGACCCCTCCGATTGGGGTTTGGTCGAGACGCCGGTCACGGTTGGGCTCGGCAGCGGGGGCGGCGGCGTGGGAAGCTGGCCCGAGTTCACGGTCAGGAGGACACGATGCGCGATCAGTCAGACGGGGTGGAGTTCGGCATTTCGATGCGGCTGCTCAAGGAGGTGGTGGCGGAATCACAGCTGGCCGAGCAACTTGGGTACGACTACCTGCTCACCGGCGAGCACATCAGCTTCCACGGGCCAACACCGAACACGCTCATCTCGTTGTCAGCGGCGGCGGCGGTGACCGAACGGATCAAGCTGCTGAGCGGGATCGTGTTGGTACCGCTGTACCCGCCGGCGTTGCTGGCCAAGCTCATCGCCACGCTCGATGTGATCAGCCACGGTCGGTACTGCTTCGGTATCGGCATCGGCGGTGAGAACCCCAAGGAGTTCGATGCCGTTGGGGTGCCGGTCAGCCAGCGCGGCGCCCGCACCAACGAGGCGCTGGAGATCATCAACCGGCTGCTGACCGAGGACAAGGTCAGCTTCGAGGGCCGTTTCACCTCCATGTCGGACATCACCATCGGGCCCAAGTCCAAGGAGCGCCCGCCGTTCTGGGTGTCGGGCCGCAAGGAGGGGGCGATGCGACGTGCCGCGCGGTATGGGGACGCCTGGCTGCCGTACATGTACACCCCGGAGATGCTGGCGGACTCCATGACCAAGATCGCCACCTTCACCGAGGAAGCCGGGCGACCCGCCGGCTCGGTGCGCGGCGCGGCCTTCGCCTTCACCTGTGTGCACGAGGATCGGGACACCGCGCTCAAGATGTGCAACCGGGTGCTGTCCACCACCTACAACCAGGATTTCACCGATCTGGTGGGCAAGTACGCCATTGCCGGTTCGCCCGAGGTGTGCCGGGCCCGCATCCAGGAGTACCTTGACGCCGGTGCTCGCACCATCATCTTCGCCCAGGGGTGCCCGTCGGGTTACATCAACGAAAACGCCCGCCTGCTGGCGGAGGAGGTCATGCCGGCGTTCCGGTGATCGCGGAGCCGGAATGCCGGCGCGCGGTCGCAGCCGCTAGGTTCGGCCGAAAACCAGGGGAGTGGACATGGGTCGACTTGATGGCAGGGTGGCGGCGATCACCGGCGGGGCCAGCGGCATCGGTGCCGGTACGGTGCGGCGCTTTGTGGAGGAGGGCGCCAAGGTCCTCATCGCCGACCTTGACGCCGAGAAGGGCGCGGCGCTGGCGGCGGAATTGGGCGCGGCCACGGCGTTCCTGCGTACTGACGTCTCCAAAGAGGAAGACGTGGACGCCATGATCTCGGAGACCACCGACCGGTTCGGCCGCATCGACGTGCTCTACAACAACGCCGGCTTCGGCGGCGCGCTGGGCCCCATCGAATCCACCACCCTGGCCGACTACGACCTGACCATGGACGTATTGCTCAAGAGCGTGTTCCTGGGCATGAAGCACGTGGCGCCGGTCATGAAAGCCCAGGGGTCGGGCTCCATCATCTCCACCGCCAGTGTGGCCGGCATCCGGGTGGGGTACGCGCCGCATCTCTACAGTGTGGCAAAGTGTGCCGTCATCCATCTGACGAAAACCGTAGCGCTGGAGTTGGGTGAGCATGGGATCCGCGTCAACGCCATCTGCCCCGGGTTCATCGCCACCCCGCTGGCGGCAGGCCGACCCGACGCCGACGAGAGCCAGATCGAACAGATGCGGGCCGCCGGGGCGTCCTCTCAGGTGATGGGCCGGGTGGGCGAACCACTCGACATCGCCAACATGGCCCTGTTCCTGGCCAGCGACGAGTCCGAGTGGATCACCGGCCGGGAGTTCGTGGTGGACGGCGGTTTCGAGGCCGGACCGCCGTGGTCCAAGTGGCCCCGCTTCGCCCGTATGGAACGCCCCATCCGCCATCACCGCCCCCCGGACCGCTGACCTGCCCGACGCGAGTCCGGGTTGATCGAGGAGTCAAATGACATGAAAGATACCGAGACGAAAGTCAAGGGGCGGTTTCGGGACAAACTGGACCCGGGTCCGAGCTGAAACTTCGATACAGCGTGTCACGGCACCCACGCAACGTCGACATCTTCGCTCGCGATGATCCCGTCGGTGTCCCAAAACCGCCCCTGGACTTTGGCGCCGTCTGATGGTGCGGCGCGGAGGGTGACTGGCTTGGCGTCGGGGGCTCAGGGCGCTGAAGTCGAGCGCGTCATACCAGAGGTCCACCAGCTTGCGGGGGGTCAACCAGGTCGGCGTGTCCCCGAAGTGACCGTCTCGCGCCGTGCCATCCCGCCGGAGGGATGGGTGGAAGTGATGGCGGCGCTCATGCAAGCGGCTGGAGCTTGCTCCCATGGCGGAGGGGCGTCGGCGGCGTGGCGATGGCAGGATGGGCCCGTGACCGAGGAACCCGAGGCACCCATCGACCGGACGTTGGCTGATCTGGCAGAGCGCGTGGCGTTCCTGTTCCCGCAGCTCATGCCCGAAGCTGACAATGCGGCCGGTGCCGGGGGGCTGGACACGTTCAACGAGCTCGACGATGAACCCACCCGGTTGGCGTTGGTCGAACAGGAGCACCGGGAAGAGTTGGCGCAGGCGGCGGGTGGCCCCGTCGGCGCCAACGTTCATGTGAGCATGCACCTGGTGGTGGCCAATCAGGTGTTGGCTGACAACCCGCCGGAAGTGTGGCCCACCCTGCAACGCATCGTTGCCAAGGGGTTCACCCGCCATGACGCGCTGCACATGGTGGCCGCCGGCATGGCCGATGTGATCCGCAGCGCGGTATCGGGCCGACCGGCGCCCCCCGAGGTGTACCTGCGATACCTGGCCGGCCTGCCCACCCAATCGGTGCGCAACCGGCCGGCTCCGACCTCCCGAACCGGCGGCGGCTCCAAAGCTCCCAAACGGCAGCGGCGCTGAGGGAAAGCAGTCGCCAGGCGCGCGCACCAGCCCGGGTGCCAGTTGCGGCTCCCGGGCTGGTGTGGGGGTGGTCTTGTTGGTGCCAGATGCTGGCGGCGGTGGCGGTCAGACGTTGAGGTCCAGGTCGTTGTCGTCGGCGTGGTGCAGGTCGACGTCGAGTTCTTTCCAGGAGGCGTCCCACTCGTAGGTGTCGTTGTCCTCGGTGGTGCTGTTGTCGGTGTAGGACTCTTCCCACGAGAAGGCGGTCAGGTCGTTGTCCTCGACGTGGGTGTTGCCGGAATCCTGCACCGTGGTCTCGTAGGTGTCGTTGTCCTCCACTGAGGTGTTGAAGCTGTCCTCGAAGGAGGTGTTGAAGCTGTCCTCGACGGAGTTGTCGGTGTTGAAGCTGTCATCGATGTTGGTGGAGTTGTCCTCCAGGGCGTTGGCCGAGTTGCCGTTGCCGAACACGAAGTTGGACGGCCCGTCCGAACCGGAAGCATCCACGTCGATGTCGCCCATGACCTGGTTGCCGTTGCCGTTGACCACTTGGGCGTCGCCGCCGTCGGTGTTCACATCGATCAGGTCTCCAGAGCCCATGTTGACGTTCTCGCCCTGGATGTTGGTGGCGTCGCCGCCCTGAGCGAACGCCCCGACCTCGGAGTCGTTCATCTGCACGTTGTGGTTGCCCACGACGGAGTGGTCCAGGTCCACGTCGTCCCCGGCCATGATGCCGGTGTTCACGCCGCTGTTGAGGGCGCTGTCATCGACGTTGCCGTTGACGGCGATCCCGCCGGCCATGGCCACCACACTGTCGCTGTCAATGGTCTGGTCGAAGTCCACGTCGCTGCCGGAAATCTCGGTGATCGTCACGTTCTTCATGGCTGACTGCCTCTCTCTGGTTGTGATTCGCTGGGCTTATTCGGGTCTTGTTCAGGGTTCGTTTCGCCGTGCTGGCTGACAACACGAACGATACGAACGATCCGCCCCCGCCGAATCGGTGCCCTCCCCTATTCGAGCGGCCATCGATAGGGGGATCCCGTCCGGAGAGAGCGCCGGCTGAGGATGGTTCGAGTCAGCGGGCCTGGCACACTGGGACCATGCCCTGCGGTGTGGTCGATCCGTGGTGCCCGTCCTGCGGTGACGAGTTCCAACCGCACGTCACGGTCTGCCCGGATTGCGAAGTAGCGTTGCGCACCGATCCGCGGCCCGCCGCCGCCGGTCAAGCTTGGATGGATCGTCCCGTGCTGGCGCCGGTGGCCGGGACGCTGCTGTGGTTGGTCGGAGTGGCGTACGTGCTGCCGATCCTGTGGGACCCCTCCTGCCGGGGACTGCACGACCGAGTGGCCGGCACCATCGTGGTACGCACTCGCTGACCGGTTACCCCGATCAGAGCCCGTTCAGGAATGTGATGAGTGCGTCGTTGACGGCCCTGTGGCGTTCTTGTTGTAGCCAGTGGCCGGCGCCGGCGATGAGCTCGCAGTGGCGTAGGTCCGCTACGGAGCGTTGCATGGTGTCGATGGCTTTTGGAGTGTTGCCAGCGATCACGTCAAGCGAACCCGCTTGGTAGAACGCGGGTTGGCGGATCGTTGCGCCCACGAAGGGGCTGAGGATGGCCGGGAGCGCGTTCATGTTGCGATACCAGTTGAGTCCTCCGCGGAACCCGTTGGCAGTGGCCTCGGCCACGTAGAAGTCGACATCGGCCTGGGTCAACCAGGCCGGCAGTTTCTTGGGCGTGATGAGCTGTTCGCTGACAGTCTGGCCGGCGGGGAACGTCCCGTCCCAGCAACGCTCGGCAATGCCGTCCGCGACGATGTCCCCCGAGATGGCGTAGAGAAAACCGGCCATCGAGCGGGCCACGTCGGCCTCGAGGTCGGCCTCGGCAACTCCGGGCTCCTGGAAAAACATCCGGTAGTAGCCCTGCCCGGCGTAGGTGACGGCCATGATGCCCTCGAGGGTCCGCCCATCCGACAGGGCACCGAGTGGCGGCTGGTATGGCGCACTGAGCACGGCAACCGCCCGGAAGATGTCGGGACGCATCAACGCCGAGTACCACGCGACCGGCCCACCCCAGTCGTGACCGACGATCACCGCCTGGGACTCGCCAAGCGCGCCAACGGCGCCCACAACGTCCCCGATGAGGTGGCTGAGGGAGTAGGCATCGACATTCTTGGGCTTGGCCGTGCCGCCGTAGCCGCGGATATCCAGAGCGACCGCCCGGTAACCGGCGTCAGCCATTGCCGGCAGCTGGTAGCGCCACGAGTACCAGGACTCGGGGAACCCGTGGCAGAACAGCACCAGTGGCCCGCTTCCCTGGGTCACGTAGTGAATCGTGATGCCGTTCGAGGCCAGCGTGCCATGCTCAGAAGGATCCACCGCCCGAGCCTGCCACAGTACCCGCGAAGGTGCCCGACCCCTGGCGGAACGGTGAACCGCCTGAGTACCCGAGCGGGGTCGAGACGCGGGTCGCCGGGTGCAGCGGGCTCAGCGGCCGCGGTGGTCCCGGGCCTCGTTGGCGTCTTTCGGGTGGGCGTAGGGGTGGGGGCGGAAGGTGCGGCCGGAATCGGTGCGGCCCACGTCCTGCGCCTCGTCGCTGGATGGCCGGCCAACCTCACCCCAGGCGCTGAGGGAACGTTCGGCGTGGGCGATCATGCGGTCCTCCCAGGCGTAGTCGAAGGGGTCGCCGAGGCGTTCCTCGTAGGAGGGGTCGGGACGATTCGCGGCGTACCATCGGGCGGTTTGCGCCAGCGCTTCGGACGCCGGCAGCACATCGACATAGCCAAGATCGTTGCGCAACATGGAGAGATCCATCACCTGGTGGTAACGACCACCCAGGCTCAACACTCGCGCCGGACCGGCCACCTCCCACGGGATGTTCACCGGCTGGAGGTCCGATCCCAAGGCGCTGGCGATGACCGAGACGATCTGGCGGATGGAGAGTTGTTGCAGATCCCCGCAGTTGTAGATCTTGCCGGCAGAGGCCGCCGGCTGATCGAAGGCCAGCAGCACCGCTTGGGCCAAGTTGCCGGCCCATCCGTGGGTGGACAGCGCGGCCCCACCGTCTGGCAGCAGGATCTGGCGCCGGCCGTCCAGCACCCGCCGCACGATGCTCCACTCGCGAGGTACCAGTTGGTATGCGCCGTACACGTAGGGGTAACGGAACACGGTGGCGTCAGGGTGATAGCCCAGCACCGCCTGTTCGGTCTGGGCGATGAGCATGCCGAAGCGCTCCTCGGCCTCATCATCCGCAAGCGGGGCGTCCTCGGGCACCGGGGTGGTGAGCCCGGCGGGGTCGAGCAGGCGGGGGTTGCCGAAACCCTTGTAGGCCGCCACCCCACCGATGGAGATGAACCGGCCCACCTTGCCGGCCAACGCCTCCGCCACCAGACGGATGCGACCGTAGGTTGCGATCACCTCGTCGAAGGTGCGACCCTCGAGGGCATCATTGATGGTTTCCAGAAAGTGGGGATCCCCGTGGATGTGCTCCACGTCGTCAGGGATCTCGGGGATCTCGTGGCTGCCCCGATGGAAGATGGTGACCTGGCGGCCCCGTTCCCTCAGCCCATTCACAATGAACGGCCCGGTGGGTCCCGTTCCTCCAACGACCAGCGTTCGCATCACGGCCGGGATGATAGGTCTGCGCGGGGACACGTGCGCTCAGATGCCTTGCTTGCTGGTGAGGGTGAGCCGCGCCGTCCCATGCGGCACGAGCGATCCCACTCTCAGCCGGGCCACATGGTTCCGGTTCCGGTTCCGGTTCCGGTTCCGCATCCGCATCCGGGCATGGCATGGCATGGCTGCAAGATCGATCGGGGGACTACTCATGGACCGCTACGTCGGGGCCAATGGCTTACGGCATCATCTTCTCGATCACGGGGGCGATGGCCCGACACTGTTGCCGTTGCCGGGTCTGAGCTCGAACTGCCACTACTTCGACGCGATCGTGGAGGATGGGTTGAGCCCCGAGGTGCGGGTACTCGCGCTCGATCTTCGTGGCCGCGGTCTCACTGACCGGCCAGCGAGCGGGTTCAGCCTTGCTGACCACGAGGCCGACGTGATTGGTGTTCTCGATGCTCTCGACCTTGGCAAGGCGTTCTCCTGCGGGTAAGCACCGTTGGTACTGCGGGCGAACGAGGGCGGCTGAGGAATCGACCCTACCCCACGGACGAGCAGCGGGCCACTCGTGGATTAGCTGCTATTGGTGAAGTATTCTGCACTCTAAGTTACTCTGAATCTGTTTCCCTGTTCTCATGATTCTGGTCCGGTTTGGTGCCGTCCTGTTCTCGAATTATGCCATGTCGGCGGGTATCATCACGGCACTCAGGGAACTGATCGTGGAGATCCGGTTCAATGGGTGTGACGCAACTGAGTTGGGTGTATTGCAGCAAATCCACAACTTGTCTGGTCAGGTGGTGCGTGAGGGTGCGTTGATGGCGCAACGGTCGCAGCGGTGGGCGGTGGAGGGGTTTCCGTCGGCGGGGCGGTGGGTGGCGTCTCACACCGGTCTGCCGGTCCCCCGAGCGCACGGGTTGCTGCGGGAAGCGAACTCGTTGGAACACATGACCCACACCCAAGCCGCGGCACGGGAAGGGTTTCTGGATGATGCCCGGGTGCAGGTGCTGACCGGCTGCCAGCGTGCCGCCCCCGCCCAGTACGACGCTGAGGTTGAACGCCCACAACTTCGCGGTCGTGCAAGCCGCGGTCGACAAGGGGGTCAACCGGTACCTGAACAACCGCCGCAACGGAGACCCCACCCTTGAGGGGGCGCAGGTCACCAAACTCCGAGCCCAAGCCCTCGTCGATCTCTGCGACTTCTCGTTGCGTGAGACGGGGGAACAATAACCAGGTCCGGGCGGTACCGGCTCAACCTTGTCGTGCGCCTCGACCAGGACGGAACCTGGAACCCCGAAACACCGTTACCGCCCGAGGCGTTGTGTGACAGCACGTTCACCCGGCTGGTCCTCAGCGCTGAGGGCGAAGTCCTCGACATCGGACGCGACACCCGCTCCTGGCCCGACCCATCGCCAACGCCATCCGACTACGAGACCGGCACTGCACCTTCCCCGGCTGCGACCGACCCGCCAGCTGGAACGACGTACACCTCTGCTTGGACTGGAACCTCGGCGGAGAAACCACAATCACCAACAGCTGCCTGCTCTGCCGCTGGCACCACACCTCCATCCACACCAAACGGTGGACCGTCCACCTCGACCAACACCAGAAACCCGTCTTCCGAACACCCGACGGCACCATCCACCGGCACGAACCCCAACGACCGCGACCATCGCCACCGCAACCCGCTCAGCGCTGCTGACACCGCAGACCAACATGTCCAAACCGAGAGTTGGCGCGCTCCACCCCTTGCAGGGCGGCGATGGCCTCATCGGCGCTGGTCATGCCCTCGATGGCCGGGGTGGAAACCGGCGTATCCGGCCAGTTGCACAAACACCTCCTCGATCTCGGCGCGGCTCAGACCGTGGTTGATGCCCCCGGCACATGGCTGCGCGGCTGTGGTTCAAGGCGACCCGTCTGCGCGTCACGGCAGCGATGACAGGTCTGCCCCGTCATCGCTGCGTTCTGGCATGCTCGGTGGTGTCTCCCCTGCCCTTGTACGTCATCGAAGAGGTGGTCCCATGATCGAAGCCGAGCTGCACCTTGCCACCCGGGCCGGCGCCATGCCCACCTTCGTGGTCCGACCCGACCGGGGGACCCATCCGGCGGTCCTGTTGTTGATGGACGTGCCCGGGATTCGTGAGGAGCTGCGGGACATGGCCCGGCGGCTGGCCACCGTGGGATACGTCGTCCTGCTGCCGAACCTGTACTACCGGGCCGGGCCCGACACCTACTACGGGCCTGACGTGTTGACCGAGGGCAGCGATGACTACAAGCGGATGCGTGCCGTGCGTACCAAGATGACCATACCGCCCGTCATGGAGGACATCGGCGACCTGATCGACTGGTGCGACGCCCAAGACTTCGTGACCGTCGGGGCGGTGGGCGCCCACGGATATTGCATGAGCGGGCCCTACGCCCTGGCCGCCGCGGCCCGGTACCCGGATCGGGTCCGAGCCGCGGCCAGCTTCTACGGCACCTGGCTGGTCAACGATGTGGAGGAAAGCCCCCATCGCAGTTTCGAAAAGGTCACCGGGGAGCTCTCGATCAGTTGCGCCGAGCACGATGATCTGGCCCCGCCGGACATGGTGGCGGAGTTGCGACGGCGCTTCGAGCAGTCCGGGGTCGCCGGCGAGCTGGAAATCCAGCCCGGCGTGCACCACGGGTTCGCGTTTCCGTCACGCTGGTGTTACGACCAGCCCGCCGCCGAACGCCACTGGGAACGGCTCATCGCTCTGTACCGCAGGGTGTTGGGCTGAGCCGCGTCGATCAGACGGTCTGTGGTTGACGGGCCTGGACCTCTCGCAGTGCCCGGAAGCCCTCCACCGCAGTGGGAAAGCCGACATAGCCGATGGCGGTCACCATCAATTCCTCCAACTCCAACAGGGTGGCGCCGTGGTTCAGGGCGCCCTGGAGGTGAAAGCGCAACTCGCTGGGTCGGGCCTGGGTGGTGAGGGTGGCGCACACCACCAGTGAGCGTTCCCGGCGGGTGAGCTCGGGCCGGGCCCACAGCTCACCGAAGGCGAAGCGCCCGGCGGCACCGGTGAAGTCACCCATGTCCACACCGATGCGATCCGCCGGTTGGTTGTGGCTGAGACGGGACATGGTCTCGCGTGCCGCGGCGCTGCGCTCGGCATCATCGAGGCGGGCCGCCGGTGGGCTGGGCTCGAGCTGCTTCACGCCCTGCAAGGCGGCGATGGCCTCATGGGCGGTGGTCATCCCGTCAATGGCCCGGGGGAATCCGGCGTACCCGGCCAGTTGCACGAACACCTCCTCGATCTCGGCGCGGGTCAGGCCGTGGTTGATGCCGCCTTGCACATGGCTGCGCAGCTGGTTCAACTGGTTGAGCGTGGTGAGGATGGTGATCACCACCAGGCTGCGCTCCCGGCGTGCCAGACCGGGACGGGTCCAGATCTCGCCCAGGCAGAAGTCAGTCACATAGGAGCCGAGGGACCCCAGCCGGTCCTCGTTGGCGGCGACACCGGCCGCGGCGATGTCGGGGTCGCCGCCGCGGAAGGTTCGCAGTACGTCTTGGCCAGCTGCGCGTCGTTCGGCGTGGGTCTTGCGGGGCATTTTGGGGTCTCCTTCGGCACGGCAGCGGCCAAGGCGGCCAAGGCGTCGTGGGTCGTTCTCGCGGCACCCACTCTGGCATCCCTGACACGGACGCGCCGGAGAAACCGAACGCTCCCGGGCCCAGCGCAGCTCAGCTGGTGGTGTCGAGCACCCGTGCCAGGAAGTCGACCGTGGCCCGGTTCCAGGCGTCGGGGGCCTGGGCGTTGACGGCGTGGGCGGCGGACATCTCGGCGACCTCCAGCCCGGGGATCATCTTGGCTCTCGGCATGAGCGACAGGAACCCTTCCTCGTCCACCCCCAAGGTGAGCAGCGTGGGGTGGGACACCGACGTCAGCCGATCGCCCAACGGTAGGCCGGAGTTGGTGTGCCGCAACGAGTTTGCGATGCCGAGCCCGCTGTGCTCGGCGAACTCCGCCGCCAGCAGCTCCCGTATCGGTGCCGGGACCCGTTTGGATCGACCAGGGTTCACCCACGAATCGACCAGGATCTGTGCGCCGCGCCGTTCGACGGTCTCAGCCAGCGGGTTGGCCGTTTCCAGCTGGGTCTGACGCCACACCTCCGGCAAGGAGAACGCTGAAGAACTGTTGGTGACCACCTGGGCCAGGACCCGCTCGGGGTGGGTCAGGCCATACCGGAGGGTCAGGGCGGCCCCCATGGACTGGCCGATGGTCACCCAGTTCGACACGCCGAGCTCGTGTCGCAACAGCTCGAACTGCTCGACATAGGCGTCGGGTCCGTAGTGGGTGGGGTCCGCGGGGCTGGGGGAGCGACCGTGACCCCAAAGCTCCACCACCACCGGCCGGCACACCTCCGCCAGCGCCGCCACGTTGCCAGCCCAGTACGAGCGACTCCCCAGCGCACCGTGCACCAGCAGCGCGTACGGTCCCCGCCCGTCGTGGATGACGCGATTGAGCCGTGGCCAGGGCACCGTGTTCGAAGCCGCGCCGCTGTCGGTGGCAGGGGTGGTGGTGGGGTCGAGTTCGGCGGCGGGGTCGGCGTTGTGGTCGCTGGGCGTGGTGCCGTCCGTAGAGGCCATAGAACCGACAGTGTTGCAGCCCCCGGCGGGTCGGGTTCAGCCGAGCCGCGGGGCCACTTCGGCGGCGAAGCGTTCGAGGGACGCCCGGGTGCGCTCCGGGGCCATACCGGGCAGTACTCCGGTGGCGATGTGGGTGCAACGCATCCGTCCGACGGCGCGGTTGAGCGTGGCTGCCACGGTGGCCGCGGTGCCGAACCCGGGCCGGAACATCATGCGCTGGGCCGGGTCCCGCAGTTGTTCCACCGGGGGCGGCGGTGGCATGGGGATGGCCTGGTGACCGCCAGCGTCCGCGGCCCACTGTCCGTACACGCTGAGCAGGTGATGGAAGTGCGGGCCGGCTTCGTCCCAGGCGGCATCCTCGGAGGCGGCGGTGTGGGTCCAGTGCAGCTGCAGGACCTTGGCGGTGTCGGGGTCATACCCCCCGGTCTGGCGGGCCTCGTCGTAGATGGTCTGGAGCTTGCCGCTGGCCAGACCCAACAGGTTCGCCCCCATCCGCCCGGCCCGGCGCACCCCCGCCTCGCTGGTGGCGCCCAGCCACAACGGCATGGGAGTCTGCACCGGCTTGGGCACCAAGCGGGCCGAGTCGATCTGATAGTGGCGGCCCTCGTAGGAGAACGTGTCCTGTGACCACAACCCCTGCAGCACCTTCAGGCCCTCCAGGAAACGGGACAAACGCTCGGACCGGTCGATGCCGTAGCCGGCGAACTCGTGCGGCGCGTAGCCCTGCCCGAACCCGGGGTCGATGCGACCGTTGGCGATCACGTCCAGGGTGGCGATGTCTTCCGCCACCCGGATGGCGTTGTGCAACGGCAGCAACAACAGGTTGAAGCCGATGCGGACCCGCTCAGTCGCCGCGGCAATAGCGGCGGCGATGGTGATGATCGAGGGCGAGTACCCGTCATCGGCGAAGTGGTGTTCGGTCAACCAGATGGTGTCGAACCCCAGCCGCTCGGCCTCCTGCACCAGCTGCAACTCGTCGGCGTACACGTCCTGGAACGCTCGACGCCAGGCGGCGGGATTGCGGAACGAGAACATCACACCGACGTCGATTTTGTCGTTCAACCGGTGCTCGGGCATGGGCGAATCCCTTGCTCTCAGATGGGCTCAGATGTCGGGATGGGCGTCGAGATAGGTGAACGTGATGCGGTCCCGCAGGAACGGGGCCATCTGCTCACCCAGGTCGGACTCGTTGCGCCAGGCCACGTACCGGCGGTGGTGGGCCTTGGTGGGCCAGCGCTCCCAGATCACCACCCGACCGGGATCGGACTGGTCGATGTACGTTTCGATCAGCTCGCAGCCTTCGAAGCTACGGGTGTCGGGCAACACCGCTCGGAACAAGGTGAGAAACTCGTCAATCTTCTCGGGATGGACCGGGAACACGGCGATCACGGCAACGGACATGGTCAGCCGTCGATCCACAGGAAGGCGAAGTCCTCGCTGCGGGCCTCGGGCCGAACCGTGACCGGCTGGCCGATCTCCAGCGTGGTGTAGTCACCGGTGAAAGCGCCCACGATGCGGGGACCTTCCGGCAGTTGCATCACCACCGTGGCGTAGGGCACGTCACCGGTCCAACCCGAATCCACCGTGAAGTGCGACACCGTCCAGGAGTACACCTCGCCCCGATTGTCCGTCGCCACGAAGCCCAGATCGTCCGAACCGCACAACGCACAGAAATACCGCGGCGGATGCTGGAAGTGCTGGCAGGCGTTGCAACATTGGAGGTGCAACTTGCCGGTGGTGATGGCCAACTGGAAGAACTCACGATCCAGCCCGTAAGGACGCGGCACGTACTTGGTAGAAGCCATGTTCATCGATCTCCCCGGGCCAAGATGGCCACGCTGCCGTCACCCAGATCGCCATACCCCGTCACCAACGCCAACTCGGCATCAGCCACCTGGGCCCGGCCGGCGTCATGGCGCAACTGCCGGGTGGCCTCCACCACATGGTTGAAGCCCCAACAGTGACCCTGGCTCAACAACCCGCCGTGGGTGTTCATAGGGAAACGTCCGCCCAGCTCGATGTTGCCGTTGGCCACGAACTCCTTGGCCCCGCCGGGCTCAGCGAAGCCCAGTGCCTCCAGTTCCATCATGACCACGTAGGTGAAGCAATCATAGATCTCCAACACATCCATGTCGGTGGGTTTGACCCCGGCCATGCCGAAGGCGGTGGGGGCTGCAGTGTGCAACCCCAACTTCAGCAGGTCGGGCCGGTTGGTGATCTCATCGGCGGGGTAGGGATGACCCTCGGCGCCGCCCAACCACAGCACCGGCACGTGAGGCAGATCCTTGGCCCGTTCCGGTGAGGTCAACACCACTGCGGTGGCGCAATCGGTTTCCAGGCAGCAATCCAGTTTGCGCAATGGCTCCGTGATGTAGGGCGACGCCAGATAATCCTCCAGCGTCATCTCCCGGCCGCCCATTAGCGCCTTGTCGTTGAGATGAGCGTGACGACGGGCGGCCAGCGCGATGTTGGCGGCGTCAGTGGGTTGCACATCGAACAACTTCACGTAACGGCTGAGATAGAATGAATACCACTGGGCGGCGCTGCGAATCCCGTACGGCGCGTAGTAGTTCCGGCTCACCTCGGCGAAGGGCATTTGTGATTGCTGTCGCTTGGGGGCGGTCTTGCGCTCACGTCGGAACGCCGAGTACCCGTCCCACCCGAACGTGACCAGCACCGTGTCCGCCACCCCGCAGGCGATGGCCATGGCCGCTGATTGCAGAGACGCCACCGGGCTGGCCCCGCCCATCAACACGCTGACGGAGTACTTCACGTTGGGCACGCCGAGGTTGGCGGCGATCTCCTCGTTGCTGAGAAAGGCGGCGGGGGGCAGGATCCCGTCGATGTCCGCCGGTTTGAGCCCGGCGTCAGCGATGGCCGCGGCTGAGGCCCGCAGGATCAGCTCGGCCGGTGACTCTGGGGCCCCTCGGACATAGTCGGTCTCGCCGATGCCGACGATGGCGCAGCTTCCGGACAGGTTCATGGGCCGCACCGTAGCGCGCCGCCGGGGGCCGGTTCAGGGGCGCTTGGTTTGTTCGAAAACGAAGTCGGTGATGGGGACCGGCTCACCGATGCTGGCGGCCAGCGTGGCAGCCAACGCCAGATCCTTGCGGCCGAAGGTACCCATGTCCCCGGGGCCGTCACCGTGGAGGTTGGCGATGGCGCGCATCTGGTCGATGTTGCGCAGCGCCCAACTGTCACCGGTGCTGGCAGCGGCTACGTCCCGCATGCGCTGCTCGTCGATCCCGAGCTTTCGAGCCAGACGCAACGCCTCCTCCACGGCATGGATGTTCACCAGTGACATGAGGTTGTTGCATTGCTTGGTGGCCTGACCCATGCCCAGGGCGCCCATGTGGAACAGCTCCGAACCCACCACCTCGAAGATAGGCCACGCCCGCTCCACGTCCGCTTGGGCCCCACCGATCATCAAGGACAGCGTGCCGGCCTCGGAGCGTTCGGCGGCCCCGCTCAGCGCAGCGTCGATCACCGCCACGTCGTTGGCCGCCGCGGCCCGGGCCACCTCCTGGCAGGTGGCCACGCTGATGGTGCTGTGCAAGATGATGAGCGAGCCCGCGGCCAGCCCGGCCAAGGCGCCATGACCCTCCGAGCCGATCAGCACCTCAAGCGTCTGGCGATCGTTCATCACCACCGAACAGATGACGTCACTGCGTTCGGCCAGTTCCTTGGGGTTGGTCGCGATCTGGGCGCCGAGGGCCGCCAGCTCCTGCATCGGCGCCCGATCCAGGTCCAACACCGTCAGTGGAAAGCCGGCGCGCACCAAGTTCCTGGCCATGGGCTTGCCGATGTTGCCCAAGCCGATGAATCCGATCCGCTCGGGGCCGCCGAGCGTGGGGGTGCTCATGGCCGGGCAGGATAGGCGGGCCGGTGGGTTAGCGTCCGGACATGGCTGTGGAGCGCTTCGAGGTCAAGTTCCGACAGGACTATGCGCAGGCGTACGAGCGGATCGACGCCGTGCTGCACTACGCACTGGATCCGGCCCATCCGGCCAACGCCGCGGTGGTCGATCTGGAACTGGCCGAGCGGGACGCCGACGGCAAGGTCCGCTTCCAGGGCGACCTGACGTTGCTGGCACCCAAGGACCGGGCCGATGCCTCGGGGCGATTGCTGGGATGGGTCACCAACCGCGGCCGGAACGCGTTGCTGCCGTTCTCGGTGCCCCCGCCCGGCTTCATGCCCCGGCTGAGCCCCGACATCGAGCCCGGCAACGGGTTCCTCCTCCGGCGGGGCTGGACCATTGCCCTGCTGGGCTGGCAGTGGGACGTGCAACGGGTGCCGGGTCTTTTGGGTCTGGACGCCCCATTGGCGGAAGGGGCCACCACTACGGTGACCATGCAGTTCCAGACCAATACCCCCCGGTCTGTTGAGCGGCTGGCCCATTGGCCGTGGCACCCCGATCCCCGCCACATGGACGCCGAGCACCAGCCCTACCCGGTCGCCGACCTGCACGAGTCCGCCGCCCGCATGACCGTGGCCGAGCACCTGGTTGGTCCGGAGACCATCGTGGGTCGTGACGCTTGGCGCTTCGTGGACAGCACCCACGTGTCCCTCGACGGTGGGTTCGAGCCGGGCAAGGTGTACCGGGTGGCCTACACCACGAATCGATGTCCCGTGGCCGGCGTGGGCCTGACCGCAGTGCGGGATACCATGTCGTATCTTCGTCACGAGGTGCCGGAACTGACGGGCGAGCTGCACGCGACCTACGGGGCCGGGGTGTCCCAGACCGGTCGGTATCTGCGGGAGTTCCTCCACGGTGGGTTCAACCTCGACGAAGACGGCCGTGCGGTGTTCGACGGTCTGCAGATCCAGGTGGCGGGGGCCCGACGGGGCGAGTTCAACGTGCGCGGCGCCCAACCTTCCGCCCAGTATCTCCCCGGTGGTCCCACCGCGGCGCCGCCGTACCGGTACCACGATCTGTTGGAGTCCCAGCGGAGCATTGGTGGGGTACCGCGCATCGTGCACATCGACTCCGCCTCTGAATACTGGCGGTCCGACGCCTACCTGGTACATGGCGAGGATCCGTTGCCCGAGGAGGTCCGCTGTTACCTCATGGCCGGCACCCAACACTTCCCCGGCATGGCCACGCTGTCGGACCGCCCCTATCCCATGCCCGAGGTACAGGCGGCCAACCCGCTCAACACCGTGAACCACGCTCCCTTGTTGCGGTCCAGCCTGCTGGTCCTTGATCGCTGGGTCAGCGAAGGAGCGGAGCCACCGGCCTCGAACGTGCCCCGGCTGGCGGACGGCACCGCGGCCACCAAGGCCGAGGTTCTCGCGGGGGTGGCGGCGTCAGCGACGCTGGCCACGGTCCCATCGGTGCCGCGCCCGGACATGCTGATCGGTACGTGTCAGACGGTGGCTGCCATCGGCGAGGATGGCAACGAGGTGATCGGCATCCGCTTGCCCGAGGTGGCCATACCGCTTGGTGTGCAGGCCGGTTGGAACAGCCGGGGTCCTGCCATTGGAGGGGAGGGTCAGCCCTTGGACATGGCGGGTTCGATGCTGCCCTACCAGACGGTCCTTTCCGTTGATGAGCACGTGGCACGGGTGGAACAGCACGCTGACCAACTACAGCAGGAGGGATGGTTGCTGGCGGAGGACCGAGCCGCGGTGCTGGCGGCCGCCCGTCGGATGCACGGCGCCATCACAGAACGGCTGGCATCGTCTGTACCCACCGGTCGATGAAGCTGCTCTCGAACCCGGCCGAATGGTGAACGGCCTGCGCCGCTGACTAGAACCTTGCCTACTCGTCGATGAGCGCGGCAGGGGGAGTCATGAGCGAACCAGTGGAATTGGGACCGCAGTTGGTGGGCAAGGTGGCGTTGATCAGCGGCGCCGGCCGGGAGCGGGGTCAGGGCGCGGCGGAAGGGCGGCTCTTCGCGGCCCATGGCGCCACGGTGGTTCTGGCCGATGTGCGCGACGAGGAGGGCGAGGCCACCGCCGGCAACATCGATCGTGCCGAGTACGCCCACCTCGATGTCACCTCCGAAGCGGACTGGGAGCGGGTGGTGGCGGACATCGTGGCCCGGCACGGTCGGCTGGACATCCTCATCAACAACGCCGGCATCGCCGCCATGGGCCGGTTGGTGAACGCCAGCACCGAGGACTGGGACCGCACCATCGCCATCAACCAGAGCGGCGTGTTCTTCGGCATGCGAACCGCGGCCCGGGCCATGATCGCCGCCGACAACGGTGGCAGCATCGTCAACATCAGCTCCATCGCCGGCATGGAGGGCCTGTTCGGATCCATGGCCTACGGGGCGTCGAAGTGGGCGGTGCGGGGTATGACCAAGATCGCCGCCAAGGAACTGGGACGACACGGGATCAGGGTCAACTCCATTCATCCTGGCTTCATCGAGACCGACATGTTGGATCAGGGCAACTTCGGTGAGGACGGCAAGACCCGCATGGCCCGTCGGGTCCCCACCGGCCGGCTGGGCAAACCCGAGGACATCGCCAACATGGCGCTGTTCCTGTGCACCAGCGCTGCGGACTACGTGACCGGCCAGGAGTTCGTGGTCGACGGCGGCGTGCACGGGTGACGGACCCCCCGGCGCGGTCCGACGAGGCGCTGTTCGAGGGGCCGCTGTTCGAGGGGCCGCTGTTCGAGGCTGACGGGGACACATTGCACCCCACCCTGTTGACCCGGGGTCCGTGGGCAGATCACAGCTTCCTGCACGGCAGCGCGGTCTGCGGTGCCCTCGGATGGGCCACGGAACGGAGGGTGCCCGATCCCGGCCTGGCGCTGGCCCGTTTCACCGTTGAAATCCGCTCGATGGTGCCGCGTCATCCGCTGCGAACCACGGCCGAGGTGGTCAAGGCCGGTCGACGGTCCCAGGTGGTGGAGGCCGCCTTGCATCACGACGGCAAGGTGCTGGCCCGGGCCACCAGCCAATGGGTCGCCCACCGTGCAGTGGCTGACCATACCGCGGGGTTGGTCAGGCTCGGGGAACGCCCGGGTCCCAGGGCTGCGGTGATGGCCCGTCCCGACGCGGCGTCGGACCCTGGCGCCAATCCCGACATGGTCTATCCCCGGCCGGGTTTCAACTGTGACGCCGTTGAGGTGCGCCCGATTCGCTCCACCACCGAGGACGAGGGCCCGGGGCTCATCTGGGTGCGATTGCGTCAGCCGGTGGTGGCCGATCAATCCACCAGTCCCACACTGGCCATGATGACCCTCGCGGATTTCGGCATTGCCGTGGGGTGGCAGCGCTCAGAGGCCGGCGCCGATTTCATAAACGCCGATGTCACTTTGCAGCTCAACCGCCCGCCAGTGGGGCCGTGGGTGCTCTTCGCCAGCCGGGTCCACGCGTCCGCCGCCGGTTACGGCTTCTGTGAGAGCGTGCTGGCCGATGACGCCGGCCTGTTCGGTCGCATACTGCAGAGTTTGGTGGAGGCCCCGCCGACGCTGGGTAGCCCCGGGCAGGGTTGAGTCCGTCGGGCGCCGGCGCGGCCGCGGCGTTGGGTTCCGTTGGTCAGCGGGTGAGGTGGACCGGGTCCCCGACGATGCGCACGGTCCAGGTGGTGCGGTCAGTCGGGGCGGTGCCACCCTCGTAGGCCACCGACCACCATCCGCCGCTGTAACCGATGGGGATGTCGACCAGGAGCTCAACCAACCGGTCATTGAAGACGCAGTTCCCCCGCCGGTTGGGCCCCGGTTGGGTGTAAGCGCCGCCACAACCGGACACGTCCAGGCTGGTCTGGGTGGCCGAGGTGAACGTCGCCGGGCCACCGGTTGTCGACGGGGTCACCCGCACCCGGAACGGCACCGAGCTGCCTGAGGGGTTCACCACGCTGATGGAGCGCATGCCCTCACCGGGGTCCCACAGGCCCAACACCATCTGCTTGCCGGCGTAACCGGCGGCGATGTCGGCGAAGCTGAACCGTGCCGTGCCGGTGACCGATGCCATGATCGACAGGGCCGACTGGCTCGAAACCTGCGGGCAGTTGCCGTTGATGCGAGCGTCGCACAACGCCGTGGAGCCGTGGGTGGCCCGCAACGAGAACATGTTGGCCCCGAGCGAATGGTCTTGCATCGGGGTCTTGAGCTCCAGCGCGTACCGACCGGTGGCGTTGATGGCGGCGATGTCCACCCAGCTGAGCGCCCCGGTGCAGCCGCTGTAGGTGCCGGTAGAGACCACTGGATCATCGCGGTAGTCAGTGGGGGTACCGGCGATGTCAGGCGAGCGCAGCACATATTGTAGCGGCACCGTTGAACCACTGGCAGAGAGCTTCACATCGATGGTTCCTGGTCCGTCGGGGCAGTAACCGGGGTCATAGATGGAAATGGTGGTGGTCCCCGGAACGGTCACGATGGAGTAGAGATATCCTTCCGGCTGGTATGACGGTACTTGACCCGGCAGGGCCACCACCGACTGGTCCTCGGAGTAGCTGCCCACCGGGGTGGTGACGGGCCCGCAGGTCGGGCTGGTGGCGGGGGTGCCGTTGCCGTCATAGCGGGCGGAGAGCAGGTCGCCGTGTTCCTTGGCGGTGCAGTAGCCGTTGAGGGCCAGCCAGAAGTTGGGGGTCGCTGACGCGGCGGGCACCCCGGCCTGCAACGGCAGGGCCGCACCGCCCCAGCCCAGGTAGTTCTGTGGGGAGCCCATGCGAATGGGAGTGGTGTATTCGGCGGTGGCGGCTCGGGAGATGGCGACATTGGGCCGGAAGATGGACCCGAAGAAGGTGGGTACGTTGCGGTCCACCAGCGCCACCCGGTACTGGCGGTTGGTGGCGCCGGCCCCGCTGACCACACTGACCCGTACGGTGTCGATGTTGTTCTTGCCCAGCGAAACCAGTGCCGCGTTCCCGGCGCTGGTGGTATCGGGCATGTGGACCACGGCAGAGAGGGCGGCGGCATCCGCGGCCCGCTGCAGTTGCTGAGAGCGTAGGTACCAGGTGCAGACATCAACGGCCAGCGCCGCCAGACCCACGAACACGATCAACATCAGCGTGAACCACACCGCGATGGCGCCCCGATCCCCGTCAGCGAGATGCCGTACGGTATGGGCTGGTGCGGGGGCGGCTGGTGCTGCTGGCGGACTCGGCATGGCCGGGATACTCGGCGTGGTGGGCATGGTTCGGCTCCGGCGGATCATGACAGTGGCGGGTTGGTGGCTTGGGGCTCGATGCGGTTCACGGTGAACTGCGTCATGAGGCGCTCGCCACCCAAGACGCCGGTGGGGGGCTTTACCCGGGCGGCGACGTACACCCCGATGTAGTCGGTATCGTTGGCGTCCGCCCACAGGTCCCGGTTGACGCCGGCCCACTGGCGGTATTTGCCGGTGAGCAGGTAGTCCGAGCGACTGGCTCGAAGATCCGCCGACACGTAGACGTTGCAAACCCCGGCCACCCCGGAGGTGCCACTCAGGCAGGCGGCCGGCGGGCGATTGTTGAGCGGGTTGTCATCGCCATCGGTGTTCGGTGTGGCCCGATAGATGACCACCCGGTCGAGGTCGGCGTCGTTGACGGCGCTGAACACCAGGGTGGCTGCTTGCAGGGCGGCGTAGTCGGCGTAGTCGTCCCCGGGTTGGTCCGCCACCGCCCGGGCGGCCTCACGGCTGGCCTGCCCGATGGTGTTCCACTTGAAGAACACGATGCCGGCGTCGATGATGCCCAGCGTCAACGCCACCACGACGGGCAGCAGGATGGCGAACTCCACCGCGGCGGCACCCGACGTCCGGGTGCGCAGTCGCCGGGCCGCCCGACGGATGGCGATCACAGCGCACCCCCGGAGAACGTGGTGGTCGTGGCCGGCCGGGTGGTGGTCGTGGTCGGTGGTCGTGTGGTCGTGGTGGTGGGTGGCCGGGTCGTTGTGGTGGTGGGCACGCCGGTCGTCGTGGAGCCCGTGGTTGTGGTTGGTGGCCGGGTGGTTGTGGTCGTTGGCCGGGTTGTGGTGGTGGTCGGCCGCGTTGTAGTCGTCGGTGGGCGGGTCGTGGTCGTGGGTGGGCGAGTTGTGGTCGGCCCCGTCGTCGTCGTGGAACTGGGCCCGGTCGTGGTGGTGGAACCGGGTCCGGTTGTGGTGGTGGTGGAACTGGACCCGCTCGTCGTAGTGGTCGTGCTACCGGTCCCCGGTGGGACGGTGGGCATGGTGCCGCCGATGGTCATGGGCTGCTCGCCGCCGGGATCGAGGTGGAACACGGTGCGGTCGGCCACGGTGCGGTTGCGGACGACCACCTGCAGCGGGGAGCGGAAGTTCGTCGCCAGGTACACGCCGATGAAATCCCGGGCGCCGTAGATGTCATTGGACCGCGATGAGGGCGCCCACGGCAACGGTGAGCTGGTGGCCAGGAACCCGGCGCTGCGGCGGTAGATGTTGCAGCTGCCGGTCACGCCCATCGACGACGTGGACAGTGCAGCCAAGCAGTCAGCGGGGATGTCGCCGTTGGTGGCGGTGGCCTTGTACACCACCACCGCGTCGATGTCGGCGGTGGACAGAAAGCCCCGCGAACCCAACGTCGATTGCACGATGCGGAAGTCGGCGTCGGGCGCGGTGCCCACCACCGCCGCGGTCCGTGCTCCTTGGCGGGCGGCGTTGGACACGGCCAGGCCGTGACGGAACATGGTGGCGTACTCGACGATCCCGGCGAACAGCAACACCATGATCGGCAGGATGAACGCCGCCTCCACGGCCACCGCGCCATGGTCACCGGCCATCGCCGCCAACGGCGCCGTGCCTCGCCGCTTGAAGAGTCCCTTGCATCCCATGGCCCAATTAGCACCGCGTCGGCCCGAAGCGGCTATGACGAATTCGTCGTTCTCAATTTTGGGGATGACAAGGCATCGCCGCTGATCAGACCGTGGTTTTTTGCCCTATCGACCCAGGTCTGTAGTCCCGTTGCGGCCGGGCCGACAAGGCGCTGGGCCGGGCCGAGTAGCGTCGGGCCAATGGCATGGGACTTTCAGACGGAGCCGGAATTCGAGGCCAAGCTCGATTGGATGCGCGGTTTCGTGCGCGAGGAGATCTTCCCGCTCGAGACCCTCGAGGATCAGTGGCGCACACCGGCCGGACAGCAGCGGTTGGCGAAGGTCACCGCCCCGCTCAAGGAGGAGGTCCGACGCCAGGGCTTGTGGGCTGCCCACCTCCCCCCGGAAATGGGCGGTCTGGGATTCGGTCAGGTGAAGTTGGGCCTCATGCACGAGATCCTCGGTGCCTGCAGCTATGCCCCGGCCGTCTTCGGCAACAACGCCCCTGACAGTGGCAACGCCGAGTTGCTGGCGGTGGGCGGCACCCCCGAGCAGAAGGCGCAATGGATGCAACCGTTGCTCGACGGCAAGATCCGCAGCTGCTTCTCGATGACCGAACCGGGCGCCGGTGCGGACCCCACGCTCCTCACCACCAAGGCTGAGCTTGACGGTGACGAGTGGGTCATCAACGGTCACAAGTGGTTCAGCTCCAACGCCTCCATCAGTGACCTGCTCATCGTCATGTGCCGCACCGGGGACCCGGCCGACGTGGGCTCCTACAAGGCGTTTTCGATGCTGTTGGTGCCCCGCCACACCCCGGGCGTCAACATCCTGCGCGACGTGCCCACCATGAGCCACCCCGACCATCACACCGGCGAGCCCGGCGGCCATGCCGAGATCCTCTACCAGAACGTCCGGGTGCCCAAGGACGCCATCGTCGGCGGATACGAGGCCGGATTGGGTCAGGGTTTCGCGCTGGCTCAGAAGCGGTTGGGCCCGGGCCGCATTCATCATGCCATGCGCTGGTTGGGTCAGTCCCAGCGGGCCTTCGACATGCTGTGCGAGCGGGCCCTGTCACGCTACGTGCACGGGTCGATCCTGGCCGAGAAGCAGATGATCCAAGACTGGATCGCGGAGTCCTACGCCGAGATGCAGGCCGCCCGGCTGCTCACCCTGCAGGCCGCCTGGAAGATGGATCAGCTGCACGCCGCCGGTCGCCACTACTCCGATGCCCGCACTGAGATCGCCATCATCAAGTTCTGGGGCGCCAAGGTGCTCTACAACGTGATCGACCGGGCCATCCAGATCCACGGCTCGCTGGGTTACACCACCGATCTGCCGTTGGAGGCGATGTACCGCAACGCCAGGGCGGCCCGGATTTACGACGGTCCCGACGAGGTGCACAAGGTCACCGTGGCCCGCCAGATGCTCAAGCGCTACAAGTCTGTAGAGGTGCCGTCCGAGCACGTGCCCACCCGGCGCCGGGCCGCCATTGAGAAGTTCGCCGACCATCTCGACCACGCTGCGATCGCCGCTGGCTGATCCGGCCGGGTATCAGCTGGGCGCGGGCTCAGCCTTTTTCCTCCCGGAGACGCTTGCTGGCCTCGTCGAGGCGGCGGCGTTCTTCGGGGGTGAGGCTGGCAATGCCGTGCTCGGCGATCTTGTCCAACAACACGTCCAGCTCGGCCTGGCGCAACCCGTCCCCGGGGCGGCTGGGCGGAGGGCGGTGCGCGGCGGCCTCCGCGTTGGGGACCGCCTTGAGCTTGCCGCGACCCCTGGGTTTGCCCTTCCCGCTGCGTTTCGGCGACTGGGTCCGCTTGGGCAGGTTCAGCTTCGGTACCCACGTGACGCTGTCGAGCAGGCCGAACGCCTTCAGGGTCAGCAGCCCGGTGGCCAACGACACCGCCAGGAAGATCAACCCCTCGGCGTAGCGGTTGCCGACCAGTTCCAACACCCGAATGGCCACGAACACCGCTGCGATCACCCACAGCGGGATGTTGAAGAAGCTGCGTGCCTGGGGGTAAATGATGGCCAAACCGACGAAGCACGGGAGCGAGACTTCTGACATGCCGGCGGCGCCGATGCCCAGGACCACCGCCACCACGGCGGGCACCACCGTGATCAAACCCAAGAAGTACAGGAACCGGTTCCGACCCAGCAGCCGTTCGAGCTCCCGGCCAATCATGTAGAAGAAGAACAGCCCGATGACCGCGAACAGGTCCGGCCGCTCGGCGACGGGCCAGGTGACGATTCGCCACAGCTGGCCGTTCAGCACCGCGTCGGGGTTGAGCCACAGCTGATCGATCAGGCTGGGACTGACCGCCCAAAGCACCATGGACAGGGCAGCGGTACCGACCACCAGCACGGTGGTGGTGACGTCGAGGTTGCCGACGCGGAACCAGGCGTCATCGTTCGATCGGTGGCCGGGGGAGGGGAACGAAAAGCGGGCCATGGGTGTACCTGGTGGCGGCAGTGCTGAGCGGCTCAGCGGGCGAGTGGTGCGGGCCCGGGGAACGGGGCCGGTAGCGGACCCACCGAGCGTATCCGCTGGTCCGCCGGTCTCGGTGCCTGGTCGGTATGCCCGGTTTGGCGGTCGGGTCAGTCCAGCCCGGTCAGCTCGTAACGCCAGGGCAGCTCGGTGAGCCAGATGCGGTTCCGGGGCCCGGGCGCCTCAAGGTCCACGGGGTCCAGCTCGAAGGCGGCGTCACCGTCATACAGCGTGGCCACCCAGCGGCCCTCGAGGTTCACGGCACGGGGGTTGAAGCGCCGGTAGGGCTCCGTTGGGACCGTGGCCACGGCATGGGCCACGTCCCGGTAGCGGCTCAAGCGGGTCAGGGACACGAACGTGGGTGCTGGCAGCTCCACCTCCCCGGTGGCGTGACGGTCCAGCGCCTCGGCGGGGGTGACCCACAGATGATCGTCGATCTCCGATCCGTCCACGCTGATCTCGCCGTGGGCCACATGAGCCCGCAACGGCGCCAGGAAGAACCAGGTAGCGAAGCGACGGGACCGGCCCGGTGGGGTGGTCCAGTGCGCAAAGGGCAGCAGATCATCGATCTCCACCTGCACGTCCGCCTCCTCCCGGGCCTCCCGAGCAGCGGCTTGGGCGGCGGCGTGGTCCAGATCCTCAGGACGATCGGGATGATGATCTTCGGGGTCGATGCGGCCGCCGGGGAACACCCAGCTACCACCGTGAAAGGCCAGGTCGGCGCTGCGTCGCAACAGCAGCGTCTCCAGCCCGCCGCCGGGCCGGTCCCGCACCACGATGACGGTGGCGGCGGCGCGGATCGGAACGTCGACGGTGGGATCGAGCGGCTCGGGCATCAGAGATGAACCCTACTCATGGTGTAAGGCGCGGCTTTGTGGTCCTCGTGGCTTGACTTTGGCGAGTTCGTCACGCCTTCGTTCATCGCCGGCACGTTTTGTCACGCAACGTTGCTGCTGGCAGCGGCGCGCGCCTGAGGGACAGCGAGCCGGATCGGTCGCGAACTCGCCAAACTCTCCACAGGCCCGCCCATCGAAGCCGTCATCGACGTGCTCGGGCGCCCCGAAATCCCGCATCGCCTTCGATCAGCCGGGCGTCGCGGTCACCGGTGCCGGTCCCAAAGTTGGTGGATACAGGATGAGCTGGGTACAGCGGAACAACGCCACCACTTTGCTGCCGGCAGCGCTGGTCGCCACCCGTTCCACCCGTGCGTCCCAGACCTGGGTGGACCGCCCGCCGTGGGCCATGGTGGCTTCGCAGCGCAACTCCCCTTCACGGGCGGTGCCCAGGAAGTTGCTCTTGAGCTCGATGGTGGTGAAACCCGAGGCACCCTCAGGCAGGGTTGCCATGCAGCCGTGACCACAGGCGGAGTCCGCCAACGCCACCACTGCGGCGGCGTGCAGGAAGCCGTTGGAGGCGAACAGGTCGGTCCGCACCGTCAGCTGGTTGACGGCCCGACCGGGGGACAACTCGTGGTAGGTCATGCCCAGCAGGTGGTGGAAGGTGCCGGGAAAGGTTGCGTTGAGGTCCCGGGCGCGCCGTGCAGGAGCAGGATCCGCCCCTGTGGGCTCTCCGATCATGGGGCTGCGCTCACTGGGCCGGGCTCAGAACCGGGACGCTTCGAGGCCCAGCAGGTACTGGCCCAGCCGGGTGTGGATGCGGTCAGGATGGGCGTTGATGTGGACGGGCATGGCAGCCAGATCCCGCCACCGTCGCTCGAAGCGGCCGCCTTCGCGCAGCCCGTTGCCGCCCAGGCTTTGCAGCACGCTGACCATGGCCTGTTGACACAGCCCGATGGCGGTGGTGGCCACCGCGCACTGTCGCTGGAAGTCCGCTTCGGTCGGCAGCTGGCTGGCGGCGATGCGTCGGTCCACCTCCCCGCTGACCTGCTCGATGGCGGCTCGGGCGGTGGCCACCAGCGCCGCCGCCCCACCCAGGTTGACCTGCACGGTCACGAAGTTGGCCATGGTGGCACCCATGATCGCCTTGCGGCCCTCGATGTCCTCGCAGGCTTCCACCAGCGCCGCCTCGCTCAACCCCACCGCCATAGCCCCCAGCCACAGGTCCGACAACCCCACCCAGTCCTCCCGGTAGCGGTCATGGATCACCGGCAGGGCCCGGTCCCGGTACATGACCGCCCGATTGACCCCATACCAGGTGGTGCAGCGGGCCAGGGGAATGCGAACGCCCTGGTAGTGCACGGTATCGGTGGACGAGGCCCGCAGCGAGGCACCGTCCCAGGTGGGCTCGATGCTGACCCCCGGGCTGTCCAGACGCAGGATCGAGAACCGCAGCTCGTCCGGCGTCGGTGGGCGGGAGCCGTCGCCCAGGGCGAAGGCCACGCCGGTCCAATCGGCATAGCGGCTGGAGGAGGCGAACGTGGCGCGACCGTCCAAAACGACCTCGTCGCCCTCGATCCGCCCGAATACCCGACTGCCGGCCCCGGCGCCGAAACAGGCCCACTGCTGGCCGGTGACCACCTCCGACAGCAGGTCCCGGTGCTCTGGACCGAGCGCGCCCACGAACAGATGGAACACTGACCAGTGGTTCCACACGCACCAAGCGGTAGAGGCGCAGGCCCCGGCCAGCGCGGCCAGCTCAGCTGCCATCTGCCGGATGGAGCCGTCGCTGCCGCCGATCTCGGCACTGGCCACCAGGCCCAAGGTTCCGGAGGCCTTGATGGCGGCGATGACCTGGGGATCCACGGTACGGGTGGCATCCGCCGTGGTGGCCTGGCCGGCGATGGCTTCGATCAGCGGCGCGACGGCCGCGGGTGCGCCAACGCCTACCGTGCGCCGAACCCGGTCAGGCTCGAGACGGGCGGCGGCGACGTCGGCGGGGTGGGGGGCAGGGCTCATGGGACAACCTCGGTAGCGGCAACCGGGAGGACGACGGCGTGCGCAGCGTAGTGGTGCTTGTCGGCCACCGGAACCGGCGGCGGTGCGGCTGGCACCTGGCGGCTAACCTGCGCCGGCACCGAGTGGTCCGGTCCGCTGCCACGGTCCGGCGGCGGTCCCGCACCTGACGGCCCCTGGTATGGCCAGCACGGTCCTGCCGGCGAGGCGCAGCGCCCAACGATCCCGAGCGCGGCCCGCCCGGCCGTTCCGACGCCAGCGACACAACGGAGATCACCTCATGGCAGTCCCCCATCCCACCATCGCGCCGGCCACCGGTCGGCTCGGGGTGCTCACCGTCGGCCTCGGCGCGGTGGCCAGCACGCTGATCGCCGGGGTCGAATTGACCCGCAGGGGCATGGGCCAACCCATCGGCTCGCTGACCCAGATGGGCACCATCCGCCTGGGCCGTCGCACCGAGCGCCGGGTGCCGTTGATCAAGGATTTCGTCCCGATCGCCTCCCTGGAGGATCTGGTGTTCGGCGCCTGGGACCCCTTCCCCGATGACGCCTACGTTGCCGCCCAACGGGCCGGGGTCTTGGACGGCCCCCGCCACCTGGAGTCTGTGGCAGAAGCCCTGCGCTCAGTCCGGCCCATGAAGGCGGCCTTTGACCCCTACTACGTCAAGCGTCTCGATGGGCCCAACACCAAGGGCAACGTCTCCAAACGGGCAATGCTGGAGTCCATCCGGGAGGACATCGGCACCTTCCGTGACGCCAACGAGGTGGACCGCATCGTGATGATCTGGTGTGGGTCGACGGAGATCTTCATCGAGCCCGGCCCCGCCCATCAGGATCTGGAGTCCTTCGAGGCCGCCATCGACGCCAACGATCCCACCATCGCCCCGTCCATGTTGTACGCCTACGCCGCGTTGCAAGAAGGGGTGGCCTTCGCCAACGGTGCCCCCAACCTCACCGTGGACATCCCGGCCCTGACCCAGTACGCCACCGAGCGCCTCCTGCCCATCTCCGGCAAGGACTTCAAGACCGGTCAGACGCTGCTCAAGACGGTGCTGGCGCCCATGTTCAAAGCTCGCATGTTGGGCGTGGCCGGCTGGTATTCCACCAACATCCTGGGCAACCGCGACGGCGAGGTCTTGGATGATCCGGAGAGCTTCAAAACCAAAGAGGAATCCAAGCTCGGAGTGCTTGGACAACATCTTGGAGCCTGACCGGTTCCCGGCGCTGTACGGCGACCTTTACCACAAGGTGCGGATCAACTACTACCCTCCCCGGGGCGACAACAAGGAGGGGTGGGACAACATCGACATCTTCGGTTGGTTGGGTTACCCGATGCAGATCAAGGTCGACTTCCTCTGCCGAGACTCGATTCTGGCGGCGCCCCTGGCGCTTGACCTGGTGCTGTTCAGCGACCTGGCCCAGCGCGCCGGCCTGGGTGGCATACAGGAGTGGCTCAGCTTTTACTATAAGTCCCCGCAGCATGCTCCGGACCTGTATCCCGAACATGACCTGTTCATCCAGAAGGCAAAGTTGAAGAACACGCTGCGCTGGATGATGGGCGAGGAGCAGATCACCCACCTCGGCATCGATTACTACATGGATGACACCGACGGGGATCACGAGGACTGACGGGAGCCGGTTTCTGTCATGCAAGATCGACCCACCGCGGTGGAGATCCTGGCCACCATCGGGGAGTACCTCCAGGACGACGTGCTGCCCATCGTGCACGGCGGGCTCCGTTACAAGACCCTGGTGGCCGCCAACCTGCTGGCGCTGCTGCAACGCCAGTTGGACCTCGGTGACGCTCCGCAGCAGAGGGAGATTGCGGAGCTGGCGGCGTTGCTGGACGGACCTGGCCGGGAAGGCGCCGATCTCGCCGTGCTCTACGGCCGTTTGCAGAGCCTTCTGCTCAGCGACGATCCCCTCGATGCAACGTTCCTGCGCGAAGCCCGTGATCGCTTGGAGCGGGGCGTGTTGGACAAGCTGGCCGTCAACAAGCCGGGCTATGACCGTTACGACCAGGCGCAGGAGATCCCCGTGGCGCCGGCGCCGAGCGTGCCCAGCTTGCCGAGTTTGCCGAGTTTGCCGAGTGAGCGCAGCTGATGGCCCGGGACCTGCCGGCCATCGCCGCCAACCTCACCCGTTACCTCAGCCAGCAGTGGGACCGACCCGTGCAGGCCATGAACCTGGTCGAAAGCTCCGTCGGGGCCCGCCGGGGCAACATCCTGTTTGATGCTGTGACCACCGACACCCACGGCGAAACCTGCCGTCCGCTGGTGGTCACCATCTACCCGCCTGCCGGCGCGGCGATCTTCGGCGTTGAGGCCGAGACCGGCGCCCTTCGCCTGGTGGAAGCGGCCGGGGCGCCCGTGGCCCATGTCCACGAGGTCTGTGCCGACCCCGTCTGGTTCGGGGAGCCGTTCTTCATCTCCACCCGCATCGATGGCGACACCCTGCCCCGCAACATCCTGCGCCGGGTCGCGGCCCGACCCGATCTCGGCCCTCGCATCGGCGCCCAGCTTGGAGCGGCGTTCGCGGCCATCCACGCGGTGGACGCCGCCGCCGCTCCGGCCGAGTTGCGCCGTGACGTAGCCGGGATCGCTCCCAGTCGGGCTGCGCTGGACCTGATGGCGGAACAGATCGACGAACTCCTGCAACCGGCCCCGGTGCTGGCGTTGGGCTTCCGGTGGCTGCGGGACAACCAGCCTGACCCCCCGCCCCGCCAGACGCTGGTGCACGGCGATGTCCGCAACGGCAACATCATCATCGGCGAGGACGGGCTGGCGGCAGTGCTGGACTGGGAAGGCGCCCACACCGGGGACCCCCACGAGGACCTGGGCTGGTTGTGCGTGCGCACCTGGCGTTTCGGCAACGATTCGCTGGAGGTGGGCGGCATCTGTTCGCGCGAGCCCATGATCGAGGGTTACCAGGCCGCAGGCGCCCATTTCGACCCCCACGCCTACGCCTGGTGGAAGGTGTTCGGCACCCTCAAGTGGGGCCTCGGCCTGGCCAAACAGGCCCGCCAGCACCTCGACGGCACCTACCGCTACATCGCTATGGCCGGCAGTGGGCGCCGGGTCTGCGAGCTGGAGTACGACCTGCTCCGGTTGCTGTCCCACCTGCTCTGATCCAGCGGTGAGCGGCCCAACCGGCCGTTTCGACCAGGGCCGGTCCGCGCCTGGGGGTGACAGTCCTGTCACACTGGGTGGTGTGCCCCGGACCCTGACGCGCGCCCCTTCATCACGTGCGGGCATGTCGCGTTCCAGGCGGGCACCGCGGTCCTCACGCCGGACTCCCCCCCGGTCCCGTCGCAACCCCGCCACCCGCGCCTCGCCGAGCCGGCTCCGCGCCCGATCGCGTCTGCGCTCGAAGCAACTCACCGCCTGGCGGGCGAAATGGACCAGACGCCTCAAGCGCGGCGGGCTGGCACTGTTGGCGATCGGCTTGGTGCTGGCTGTTCGGCTGTTCGCCTTCCCGGCCACCGACGTGGTGGTGGCCGCTGACGCCGCGGTGGTGTTCCCAAGCGGGGGCGAACCGGCCCTGCAAGAGGCACTGACGCTGGTCAACGCCGGCAAGGTTGAGGCGCTGGTGCTCGTCGGCGGCTCCGACGGGCTGTGCCAGGGACGCGGCACCATCGAGGTGCTGTGCCCGGCCGCCGGCGCCGGGGACATCGAGCAGGTCCGGGTGCTGACCGCGCTGGTGGTCTCCCGGGGGTGGAACAGCGTGGCCCTGGTCACGCCTCGGGCGCGTCTCAGCCGCACCGCGCTGCTGGTGGAACGCTGCACCGACGCCGTGGTGTTACGCCGGGTCGCTGCCGCCGCCGCGGGACAAGGCGGCGGGAAATTGTTCACCGCGGCCCTGGCAGAGGTGCCCCGCTACCTGGCCGAACTGACCAGCGACACCGCCTGTACCGGCTGAGCGCGGTCCGGTCAGTCGAGGAGCCGTCGAAACCTTTCGGCGATCTCGGCGACGGGCGGGCTCGAAGCCGCCACCACCATGACGAGGTCGTAGACCGCATCGTTGCTTGCCGCGGTGACCCCGACCCCGTTGAGCTCGAGGAAGGTGGCGGTGGCCAGCCATCCCAGGCGTTTGTTGCCGTCGATCAAGGCGTGGTTCTTGACCAGTGATTGCAACAGCGCCGCGGCCTTGTGAGGGAGGCCGCTGAGCGGGTGATGAAAGCCCACCGCGAAGCGCTGCTTCGTCTCGGTGAGTGAGACCGGTGAACCGGGCGAAACGCCTGGTGCTCGTTCTCGGTGAGCCGCAAGGTCATGGCCATCTCGTCTTCGTATCGAACGTCAAGGTATCGAACTGATACCACTCCCGGCGTTGGCCCTCGTCCGACCCAGTGACGCTCAGGTGCCCGTTTGTTCCCGATTGCGGGCCTGGACGGCGGCCCGCCGGTCAGCGATGTCCTGCGGCTTGACCTCCGTCATGTGGCGGCGGCCGTGCTCGCGTTCCAGCTTGAGCCCCTCGGCCATGGGCACCAGCGCGCCCTCGTCATAGACCCGCTTGAGGTTGCGCACCGCTCGGCGGTCGTTGGCGGCGATGGCGGCGGCCATGGCCACGGCCGCGTCGAGCAGCCCCGCGGCAGGCACCACCCGGTTGACCAGACCCCACCGTTCGGCGGTGTCGGCGTCGCAGAAGTCCCCGGTGAAGGACAGCTGCTTGGCCCGCTGCATGCCGATCAGTCGGGGCAGCCGCTGGGTCAGACCCCACAGCGGCAAGATCCCCACCCGGGCGTGGGTGTCAGCGAAGCGGGCAGTGTCCGCAGCCAACACGATGTCGCAGGCCAACACGATCTCGAACCCGCCGGTGATGGCCAGCCCGTTGACCGCGGCGATCACCGGCACCGGGCACTCGCCGATGGCGGCCACGATGTTCTCGGCCCCTGGCGAGGACGGTTTGGGGGCCCCGCCGGGCGCGCCCAGTTCCTTCAGGTCCACCCCGGCGGAGAACGCCGAGCCGGCCCCGGTGAGCACCACGGCGCCGGTGCTGGGGTCGGCGCCGGCCTCGCGGATGGCGGTCGTGACCTGTTCCCGCAGGGCGACGGAGAGGGCGTTGCGGGCCTCGGGACGGTTGAGGGTGAGCACCACCACACCGTCGACGGAGCGATCGACCAGAACCAGCTCTGACATGACCGGGCTTTCCTTCCGCGGAACCGGTCACCCGTCGGCGACCAGGGAGGGCCCTTGGTCTAGCAGCACCGGCTCAACAGCCACCCGAAAGCGCTGGTGCGCGGCAGGTCGGGTCAGGTCGGGTCAGGCCGGTCCGGCCGGGCGGCGGTGGGATGCCACCCGTTCGACCAGCCGCTCGGCGTGGTCCTCCAGCGCCCAGGCCGCGGCCAGATCGCCCAAGCCCTCACCGGAGAACACGAACTCGGTCACCGCCAGATCCATCCGCCGAACCGCCCTGACCAAGTGGGGTGGGTTGTCCAGCTCCAGCAACTGCTGTCGGGCGTGACGCAGGTGCACCGTGGTGATCTGCAGGGCAGTGAACGTGGCCAACTCGCACTCGTCCGCCAGATCGACGCCCAGCTCCCCGGTCAGCTCACCCATGAAGGGGTCTGTGAGCTCCAGCAGCGGTCCCTCCGGGCGTACCTGGATCCGCTGCTGGCACACTCGCCAACCGCCCAGCAGCACCGCCGCCACCGTCAGGGCCAGCGCCGCGACCGTGTCCAAGCGGGCCGTTGCGATGACCGCCACTCCGCAGGGAATGGCCACGCCGGCCAGGATCGTGGCCGTCCCCGGTCCTGCCATCCGCCGCCGTCTCACGGCTTGAGAGATCGGCCGATCCAGCAGGGGTCTTGAGGCGTGACGGCCAATCGCCGGCCAAAATGGGGACGGCGAGGTCCAACCGAATGGCCCCACCATGACCACAACGGGGAGGACACGAGGTGTTCGTGTGGGATCCGGCACTGTATCGGCACTTCGAGGACCATCGCACCAGGCCGTTTCTCGATCTGCTGGCCCGCGTCCCCGCGCAGGACGCCAAGCTGGTGGCCGACCTGGGCTGCGGTCCCGGCCACCTGGCCCCGCTGGTGGGCCGGCGCTTCCCGACGGCTCGGATCATCGGTGTCGATGCGTCGGCGGAGATGATCGACGCCGCCCGCCGCCTGCAGGCCACACGCCCAGACCCTGCCGTGGGAGATCGCCTGCGCTTCGAGGTGGCCGATGCCCGCACGTGGCGCCCTGAGGCCACTCTGGACGTGCTGGTCAGCAACGCCACCTTGCACTGGATCGACGGTCACGTGGGGCTGTTGGGCCACTGGCTGGGTCTCGTGCGGCCCGGGGGGGTATTGGCCTTCGGGGTGCCGGCCAACTTTGCGGCCCCCAGTCACCGCAGCATCGTCGAGTTGGCCAGGAGCTCACGGTGGCAGGACCGCATCGACCCGGCGGCGTTGGACGGGCCCGCGGTCGAGACCCCCGAACGGTACCTGGAGGTGCTGCTGGGGCTCGGGGCCGCTGCCGAGGTGTGGGAGAGCACCTATTACCAGCTCCTGAGCGGACCGGACCCGGTGCTGCACTGGATCCGGGGCACGGCCTTGCGTCCGGTCCTGGCCGCCCTTGACCCTGACGAGGTGCCGGCGTTCGAGGCCGAACTGGCCCAACGGTTGCGAGTCGCCTATCCACCAGGCCCCCACGGCACCGTGTTTCCGTTCCGACGTCTGTTCGCCGTCGCCGTGCGCGGCGATTGAGGCCCCCCCGGTCGGACCGAGTCGGCCCTAGCGTTTCGGGGATGATCGAACTGCGGGACGTGCAGCAGGCGGCGGCTCGTTTGGCGGGCATGGCCCAGCGGACGCCGGTGTTGCGCAGCGAGGTCATCGACCAACGCTGCGGAGCCCAGGTCTTCGTCAAGGCGGAGTGCCTACAGCGCACCGGCTCCTTCAAGTTCCGCGGCGCCTACAACGCGCTGTCCGAACTGCTTCAAGCCGATCCCGGGGCGGCACGAGGGGTGGTCACCGGCTCCTCCGGCAATCACGCGGCGGCGTTGGCCCTGGCCGGCCGGTTGCTGCGGGTACCCGTCACCGTCGTCATGCCGCAGGACGCCCCGGCCAACAAACGGGCCGCCACAATGGGATTGGGTGCCACCGTGGTCGACTACGACCGGTACAGCGAGGATCGGGACCTGCGCTGTCAGGAGTTGGCAGCCCGGGACGGCCTGGCCATCATCCCCGCCTACGACCATCCGGGTGTGATGGCCGGTCAGGGTACCTTGGCCCTGGAGCTGTTCGAGGAGGTCCCCGATCTGGACGTGCTGGTGGTCTGTGTCGGCGGTGGCGGCCTGATCGCAGGGTGCGCCACGGTGGCCAAAGCCCAACCTCGTCCCGCCGGGGGAGCCGTGCAGGTCGTGGGCGTCGAGCCCGCCGCCGGCGACGACCACGTTCGTAGCCTGGCCGCCGGACATCGGGTCACCCTGGCCGAGGTGCCCCGCTCCATCGCCGACGGGCAACTGGTGGCCGCCCCTGGCAAGCTCACCTTCGAGGTCAACCGCCAGCGGGTCGACCACTTCGTGACCGTCACCGACGATCAGATCCTCGACGCCATGGTGGACTGTTTCGAGCAGCTCAAGGTAGTGGCCGAACCCAGCGGTGCCTCAGCCCTGGCCGCCGTGCTCAGCGGCGCCGTTCATCGGCCAGGCGCCCGCATCGGCGTCACCCTCTCCGGCGGCAACATCGACCTGGCCCGCTTTCGGGCCCTGCTCGACGGACGATGGGAGCCAGGGGTCCTCGAGCGTTGACAGGCAGTAACCGACGCGCTCAGGCGGTGTTGAGGCTCAGCTGCACGCCGACCAGCACCGCCAGCAGGGCGCCGAAAAGGCCCACGGCGCCCCAGATGGCCAGGCCGGCCTTGGTGGTGGAACGGCTGTGGAGGAACGCACCCAGGCCCGAGGCGGCCACGAGGAACAGCTTGAGGAACAAGCTCACGTTGTATTCGGTGGGCAGGTTGCCCATGTCCAGCGAGCCGATGTTCCACAGCCCGGTGACGATGGCCAGTCCGAACGCCGGCCAGGCCACCTTGTTGAACTGCTGGGCGAACTGACGGGGCATGTCGGCCCCCGCAGCGCGTGCCGCTGGCAGCAGACCCAGCAACGTGATCTGCCCGCCCACCCAGACGGTCACCCCCAGGAGGTGGAGGGTCAGACGGATCGAGCGCAGTGAGAGATCAAGCATGAGAGCGCAGTTCTACCGGATGACAGCCATCCGGCGGCGCCAACCCCCAGAGGCTCCGTCAGCCGCGCTTGCGGGTGATGGCGTGGCCGACGAGGGACAGCAACGTCTCCTTGGTGGAATTTCGCTCGCGGGCGTCGACTGGTCCGATCGGGATGGCCTCATCGATGGCCAGTGCTTCGCGCACCGACGTCACGGCGTGGGCCAATTCACCATCAAACATGTTGAGGGCCACGACGTAGGGCAGCTTGCGCGACTCGAAGAAGTCGATGGCAGGGAAGCAGTCGTCGATGCGACGGGTGTCCACCATGACGACCGCACCGACGGCGCCCTTGGCCAACTCGTCCCACATGAACCAGAAGCGATCCTGGCCGGGAGTGCCGAACAGGAACAGCATGGCGTCGCCCAGGGTGATGCGCCCGAAGTCCATGGCGACGGTGGTGTGGGTCTTGGTGGTGACATCACCACGATCGTCGATGCCGAGCGCCACCGAGGTCATCGGGGCCTCGGTGCGAAGCGGCGTGATCTCCGAGATGGAATCCACGAACGTCGTCTTGCCAGACGCGAAGCCGCCCGCGATCACGATCTTCAGCGGTCGTGTCGATGCATTGGCCGTGGAGGGCGTGGCGCTCGCGCGGCCCGTGCTTCGATCAGAAGTGGCGGAGTTCATGGTAAAGCTTCTCCAGCGTCGTCAAGTCCGGACCGGAATCGTTGTCAAACCCTTTGCTTATCGTCACAAGTCCCGCCTCGAGCAGGTCACCCACCAGCACGCGGGCCACGCCGAGATGGACCTTGAAGTGCGCGGCAATCTCAGCAACGGAGATGGTGTCCTTGCAGCGCTCCATGATGTCGATCTGCTCGGGCGTCAGCTCGTCCGGTCGCCACAACGGCGTGGACGTGACCAGCGTGTCGAGCGGGAGCGGTCCCGTATTGGCCTCGGTTCGGCCTTTCACCATGGCGAACTGGCGCACGAAGCCGCGGTGCGTGATCCTCAGTCATGGCGTCCCTGTCAGGACCGCGGCAGCGCGGCCTGCAGCTCCATCACCAGTGTTGGGGTGAGGGAGCTACCGGCCCGCTTGGCCAGCATGGTCATTTCGTAACCGGTCACGCCGATATCGCAGCTCTCGTCGGCCAACACGGCCAATGAGGACCCGTCACTGATGGCCATGAACAGCATGAAGCCACCGTCGAGCTCGACCACGATCTGGTTGACGTTGCCACCACCGAAACACCGAGCAGCACCGTCGGTCAGGCTGGTGAGGCCGGAGGACACTGCGGCCAGCTGGTCCGCCCCGGCTCGTCCCAGCCCCTCGGACATGGCCATCAGCAGCCCGTCGGCGGACACCACGACGGCATCGACCACGCCGGGCACCTTCTGCACGAAGTTGGCCAGCAGGAAGTTCAGGTTCTGCGCTGACTGGCTCATGCTCATCGTTCGTTCTCCTGGTCGTCTGAGATGTCGCGCCGGTCGGTGTGGCCTTCGGTATTGCTAACGGTGTCGCTTTCGTCTCCGACGCGCCCGCGATCGACGCCAGCCCGCAGCGCCGAGAGCATGTCCTGACGCACCTCGGCGACGTTCGACTTCTTGGCGCCGCTGCCGAGACGGCGGAACGTGCCCTTGTCGGCCTCTTCCGCTTTGCGGTCACCCACGTACGCCGTACCAGGTGTGCGCCGCAACAAGCCATCCGCGGTGCGAGCCACGACCGGTGCTTCTCGGGTGACGGTCACACTCGGCTCATCGTCCGTCGTGGCGTTGTTGTTGGGCGCCGTGTCCGCGGCCGTCGTGCCGGGAGTGTCGGCGGTGCTGGGAGCGTCCGGCGGCGGTGGAGTGACCTTGGGCTGAAGGTCGGTGCGCTCGGCTGTGTCGATGCCGTCATCCAGCACCACTGGTTCGGTCGCGCCTTTGTCGTCATCGGTGTGGGCCGCCCCGGTCTCGCGCAGCGCCTGGACCTTGGCCTTGGCTTTTTGTTTGGCAGACACCGATTTGGTGGCGGAGGACTCGACATGCAAGGTCTGGCCGTCGATCTCCACGCATGCGGCGATACCGCCACTTGGGTTCTCCTGCAGGTAAACCCGCAAGCCCAGCCGGGCCGCGAGGCGACCAACGACCTGGAAGCCGATTCGGTCTGCGGTGACGCCGGCGATCTCGGTCGGCGAACCGAGCCGTTCGTTGGTCTTGGTCAACTCCGCCGGGGTCAGCCCGATGCCGCTGTCGATGATCCAGATGCGGCGGCCGGTGCCGTGAGAATCGATGCGAACGATCACATCAGTTGAGGGAGCCGAGAACGACAGCGCATTCTCCAGAAGCTCGGCGATGAGGTGGGAGAGGTCCACTGCAGCCTTCCCGAGGACGCGGTCCCCGGAGGCGGAGCCGCCCTTCACCTGCACCCGCTCCAGACCGTTCACCTCAGACATGGCACCCCGCACCAGGTCCACCAGCGGAACCGGGTCGTTCCACGGCCGGGCGGTGTGCTCGCCCGCCAGTACCAGCAGGTTCTCAGCGTTGCGCCGGTTGCGGGTGACCAAGCTGTCGAGTCGGTAGAGGCCCTTCAATACGGTGGGATCTTCCTGGTTCGACTCCAGCTCATCGATCAGTTTGAGCTGGGTGTCAATGAGCGCCTGGCTGCGTCGACCCAGATTCACGAGCATGTCGGTCAGCGCGCGGGCCCGCTGCTGGGAGTGCTCGATGGCCGTTTCCACCGAGGTGCGCAACACCGTGTTGAACGAATCGGCCATGACGCCGATCTCGTCACGAGCGGTCGAGGTGATGGTCGGCATGGCGCCGGCAAGGGCCTCCGGTGTGGGATTGCGCAATGACTCCAACACCTCGGGCAGTCGGTCGTTGGCGATGTGGTGGGCCTCTTCGGACAGCGAACGCAGACGGCGGGCGATGGACCGGGCCAACGCCAGCGCCGCCACGACTGCCGCGAGAACCGCCGCCATGCCGATCACGAGGAACACTTGAGCGCTGTTGCGGGCCGCTGAGGCTTGCTTGGCGGACTTGGCTATCAACACATCGAAGGAGCCGTCGTCAGCGACGTCCAGTGCCTCCAGCTTGGAGAACATCGTCGGCCACCACACTTCGGCGGTCACGGTGGGCAGCGAGCCAGATTCACTGGAGCGAAGGATCGAGGCGACCAAGTCTTCACCGGCACGTACCTCGATGGTGTCGAGACCCTTCATCCACAGACTGGAGATATCCTCACTCGATAGCTGCGACTCGAAGGCGCGCAGCTCGGCATCACGCTGACGGGTGAAGGTCGCGAAGTCAGGGCCGGTGAACGTGCCGGCCTCGAGGCGCACCCCGACGAAGGCGATCTGGCGCCAAACCTCGTCCTTGGCCATGAGGCCCGCCACCGTCGCCTGCGCGTCGATGAGCAGCTGCGTGTCGCTCAGCGAGCCGATGATGTCAGCTTCCAGGGCCAGCAACTCATCGACGATGATGCTGTAGCGATCCACGACCGTGGCCGTCTCCTCGCCGAACGTGTCGACATCGAGGCGCAGTTGATCAAGCGATTCCACGGCGGTGCCGGCCCGCTGCCAGATCGACGAGGCCGCCAACGCGTCGAGGCGCTCGGTCGAGCTGCTCCAATGGACCGATCGGACGCCTCGCGGAACTCGTCGAGCTGCGCCCGTCCATTGGCTGTGTTCGCCAGGAAGCGGGCGCTGATGGCACGCTCGGCGCCCATCTGGTCGATGATCTCCATCGTGGCCCGTGCCATCTCAAAGGATTCGGACTCGCTCGTGGCCACGGCCGCTCTGTCGAAGCGCTGCTCGACCGCGAGCCCGACGAACACCATCAACGTGGCCAGCGGCGGCAGCAGGATCAAACCGAGCTTGCCACGAATCGGGATGTTGGAAATCATCGCAAACGGCTCCTTCGTCGATCCTTCAGATCTCGTGCCCGTCGATCCCCCGACTGTTGAGCTCATGACTGGCCCCACAGCACGGTCGTGCGGGCCCACGCGGCGTCCGCGGCGGAGCGGCCCATCTGGCGGCCCCGGAGGTCGGCGTCCTGGGTGTGGGTGCCGGCATAGATGCGTGAGCGACCCGCTTCGTCGGCCGCGGCGCTGAACGTGGACCACGCCAGCTTCACGATCTGGTCGGGCAGCCGTTCAAACGTGCCCGACCCTGGTGTGTAGATCGTCTGGCCCAGCAAGTCCGCCTTGTCGTCACCATCTCGATCCCACGGCAGGGTGGTGGTGCCGTCGAAGAACACATCGCTTCCGGTGTAGTACTGCAACACCGCGGCGCCGGCGGCACCGAACACCGACTGATCGGCCACGTAGTCCGGCATGGCCGGGGTTCCCACGTTGATCGGGAGGTAGGGCAGCCAAGCGGTGCCGTCGACTCGCCGGGTTCCGGCGTTCGGCCCGCCCCAGGCGAGCACCTCGTCGGTCTCGTACAGGCGCTGGATCACCGTCACCGGGCGCGGTGAGTTGTAGAAGCGCTTGGCGTCCCAGCCGGCGATTGACGCGTCGAACAGAGCGGCGTTGAGCGCGAAGTACATCTTCACGTCATCATCGAGCGAATGAGCGTCACGCACCGAGACACCGTGCGCCAACGTGTTCCAATGGCCGGGAGCGGTTTCCGAACGCGGCCCGTCGGTCCAGTACTCCGCCATCAGCTTCTGCTCGTCGGTGAGCGTCGCGTTCAGGTTCAACACCTCGGTGAACTGGTTGACGAACGCCTCGTGGCTGGTGGACGGCGCGCCGAGAGCATCCACGTAAGGCTCGTTCGAACCGAAGCGTGGGGGAGCGGTGGGGCGCAGCGCAGCGCCCGCCGCGAGCGCGAACGGCGCCACCTGGCCCCAATGGGGGGTCAAGAAGGCCTGCTGGCTGAACGAGTTCGGGTTGTCGACCTCGACCACCGCCCTGCCGTCGAGGTCGAGCACCTGGCCGGTGGGCACCTTCAGTGGTGTCCACGCGGTCAGACCGGGATCACTGCCCTCCTGCCAAGCGCCATAGAGGTTGTCCACCGGTTCGGAATAGGCGCCGGCCTCATTGGCGCCGTCGTTCTGGCGGGCCTTGGTCACTGCGTCAGCTGCAGCTCGCCCGATCCCTTGGGGAGTCCCCGCCGCGGGGGTCTTCTGGGGCTCACCCACCGACTCGCCGAGCAGGGCTGCGGGTGCGCCGGTGTCACGGCTGAACGTCGGAAACTGGTCCTCGAACGCCCAGTAGGCAGCCACGCTGACGGCTGCGGCCTGGTCGGCGTCGCTGCCGGTGGTGTCGAGCTGGGTGCCGGTCACCGAGCCCTGTGCGGTGGGCTCGTAGGCGGCCCATGCCTCATACATGGCGGCATGTACGATGAACAGCGAACGGGCCGTCACGGTCGGAACCGGGTTGGTGTCGTGGCGCACGGCGGCGAGCGCCACCTGATTCCAACGCAGCGCCACCGTCGGCTCGAACGCCGCAGCATCACGGTCCGGCGTGTCCACTGACGGCGCGTCAGCCGAATCGTTGGCCTTTGTACCCGAGCCGCTGCATCCTGCGCCGATGAACGACACGGCCATCAACGCGCAGCCAGCCAGGCGGCCTCGCCGGTTCGTCATGTCGTGCTCCTCTCCAGTCCCGCGCCGCGCTTGCGCGCTGCGTTCAGGACGGTTCATCGGGTTGTTTGACGGCGTGCTTGAATGAATCCCTGTTCGGCGCGATCGCGCAGGAGCACCGTTATGCTGGCGATGGGATCTGTCTGCTCAACCCGAGCGCAGCCGCTGCCGATCTGGATGGACAGATGGCTACAGTGAACAATCGATCGGCAAGAGACACCTTCGATCGTGTCGTCGGCGCTCGTAACGCGTTCCAGACCCGCCAACCGATGCTGTTCTGGGGCCTCGACGGAACCGGCCGCACCAGTGTGCTGCGCGCCATCGTCGAGGACGCTCGGCGAGGTGGTTGGGTAGCGGTGCGTGACGAGGTGGCCGCCGATGTGCCCCTTCACCAACGGCTCGGGATCGTGCTGTCCACGGCGTTGGACGCCATTCGCGCCACCCGCCCGGGGCTGCCGGCGCTGAAGCGGATCTCCGCCGAGCTGGGGCGAACACGGTCCGGCCACGTCGCCTATGCCGCGGACGCCGGCTGGATGTTGCGCCTGGTGGCTGACGGACTTGATGACATGCGGAGCGGGCTGTGCGTCGTGCTCGACAATGTGGCGCCCGGCGCTGCATGCGACGCGCTCTTGCATGAGGCGGTGATGGTGGCCAAGGAAGGCACGGCGCTGGCGTTGGTCGTGGCTGGAAGTGGCCCCGACGTATGCACGGTGGCCGGTCTCGATTGCCCGCAACTGGTCGAGTTGCACCCCGCAGATGTGGAAGAACTGCTCTGCGCCCAGGCCGGCGGGTCGATCGACCCCGGTTGGGTGAGCGCGGCGAGCGAGGCGACCAGCGCCAACGCCCAGCTCCTGGTGCACTACGCCCGATTCCTGGGGACCTCGGCGCTGGCGGCGCCCAGCGAGGCGGCTCGCGACGCTGCACGGGAACACGTTGCCGGGATCGTGGGTGAGGACTTCGGTCGACGTTCACGCGCCGCTGGGCTCACCCAACCAGACCGCAGGTTCCTCAAGGCACTGGCGGATCTCGGTGGAAGCGCGGTCCCCGCGCTCGCGGTGGCGCAGCGCGTCGGTGACGTCACCCCCCTGCGGCGCAGCACCGCCCAGACCGAGGCTCGCGCAGCAAGCCTGGCCGGCCACGGCCTTGTGGTCACCAGTGACCGCGCCGAGTTGTGGATCAACCCGCCGTACCTCGCGACGTTCGCTTCGGTGCTCGACTAGACAGCGCCGAGACTCCCAGTCGTTAGGCTGCGCCGCATGAGCACCACGAGCAGGCCACAGCTGTACCCGCCGGGGGCCCGGGCCCTGCAGGCGGATTTCGAGACCACCGCCCTGGCTGATCGGCTGGAAGAGCGCACCGTGTCCGAAGGCCTCGAGGAGTGGCACGTCAAAGCCATCGAGCGGGCCACGTTCTTCTTCCTGGCCACCGTTGACGTGGACGGCTGGCCCGACGTGTCCTACAAGGGCGGGGCCCCCGGTTTCGTGCAGGTGATTGACGCCAACACGTTGACCTTCCCCAGCTATGACGGCAATGGGATGTTCCGTTCTTTAGGAAACATCACCGATACCGGCAAGGTCTCGCTGCTGTTCGTGGACTTCGAGCGACCCAAGCGCATCCGGGTCCACGGTGAGGCCAGCCTCTACAACGATTCCGTCCGGTTGGCGAGGTTCGAGGGCGCCGATGCCGTGGTCGAAGTGACCGTCGGCCGGGCATTTTTCAACTGCCCCCGCTACCTGCACAACCTGCGTGACGGCGAGCTGTCCGAGCACGCCCCCCGCCCCGGCCACAGGGTCGCGGAACCAGAATGGAAGTCCCTGCCGGAGTGGCAAGACGTTCTGCCGCAGCGGCCCGGTGGAGCTCATTAGTTCGTTAGATCACTCCTTCCGCCCGCAGCGTCGCGTGATCGTGGCCCAGCGCGCCCCAGACCTCGGCGTTGTGCTGACCGAAACCGGGGCTGGTGGACAACAGCCGCGGTGATCGGCCACCCAGCCGGATCGGGCTCTGCGGAAGCGGTACCACGCCGTATTCGGGATGGTCGATGTCCCTGATGGCCTGACGTTCTCGCAGGTGGGGATCATCGCGGACCTCGGCCAGGGTGCGCACGGGGGCAGCGGGCACCCGGTAGGTCTGGGCTGCGGCGAACACGTCGGCCTTGGTCATTCCCTTCGTCCACGCACCCACCAACGCGTCGACCTCGTCCAGATGGCCGGCTCGGGCGGTGTTGTCGAGGTACCGCTCGTCGGTCGCCAACTCCGGCTGACCCATGGCCGCGGTGAGGTTGGTCCAGTGTTCATCGGCGGTGCAGATCAGCGCAATGGCGCCATCGACGGTGGGATACACGTTGTAGGGCGCCACCGCCAGGCCGCTGTGACGGTTGCCGGTGCGGCCCACCTGCCCGCTGCTGACCAGCGTCCCCCAATTCGATGCCATCGACAGCAGCGTCACCTCCTGCATGGCCACCTCCACATGGGAACCCAGACCGGTGCGCGACCGCTCGAACAGCGCCGTCACCAACCCCGCGTGCAGGTGAACCCCGCCGAGAAAATCCACCATCTGCGGCCCGGCCTTCACCGGGGGACCATCGGGAAACCCCGTCACGGACATCGCCCCGCCGTAGGCCTGCACCGTGAGGTCCATGGCCAGGCGATCGCGGTCCGGCCCGCTCAGCCCGTACCCGCTGCCCGACCCGTAACAGAGCCGCGGGTTCAGCTGACGCAGCGCCTCCCAACCCACGCCCAGGCGGTCCATCACCCCAGGGGCGAAGTTCTCGATCAGCACGTCCGCACTGACCACCAACTCCCGCAACAGCTGCTGACCCGTGGGGTGTTTGAGGTTGAGGGTGACATCGCGCTTGCCGGCGTTGAGGATGGCGAAGGGCACCGACCCGCCCTGCACCTGCTCCCGCCGGCGTAGCGGCTCACCCCGGGGCGGTTCGATCTTCAACACGTCGGCCCCACCGGCGGCGAACAGGAACCCGCAGTACGGTCCTTGGTACACCTGCCCCAGGTCCAACACCACCAACCCGGCAAAGGGGCCGCCGGCGTGGTCCGCTGCCGGTTCCGGGATTGCAGCACGGGTGGTGGTCGGGCCGGTGGTGGTCGGGCCGGCGGCGGGAGTGACGGTGGGACCTGTGACGGTGGGACCTGTGACGGTGGGACCTGCGGAGTCGGTCATTGGCCCGGGACGGTAGCGTCGACTGGGTGCACCCGCCTGCCCGGCCATTCCTTTCCCGCCGAAGTGCGGCGCCTGACGCTCTCGCCATCAATCGCCTGCCCTGGCGGGGTCCTTGGCGCGTGCTGGTCCCGCAGGCGGGGATCGACGTGATCGGATGGGCGACATGAGGACGCTCCCGCTGGTCTTGGCCTCGGGCTCGCCCCGCCGTCGCGAGCTTCTCGAGCAGGTGGCGGTGCGGTTCGAGGTTCGGGTGCCCGACGTGGACGAAGCCCAGCGACCCGACGAAGATCCGGCGGCCTATGTCACCCGCCTTGCCGGGGACAAGGCTTCGGCGGTGTTGCAGCGGTGGAACGATGCCCACGCCGGTCCGGTGGTGGTACTGGCGGCGGACACCACGGTGGAGCTCGATGGTGAGTGCCTGGGTAAGCCGGTCGACGCCACCGACGCCGCCGCGATGCTGGCCCGTCTTTCCGGCCGAACCCATCGGGTCATCACCGGGGTGGCGGTGCACACCGTCACTGACCATACCGAACAGTTCGCGCTGAGCACCGAGGTTCGGATGACCCAACTCAGCCTCGCGGCCATCGACTGGTATGTGAGTACCGGCGAACCGCTGGACAAGGCCGGGGCCTACGCCATCCAAGGTGCGGGCGGGTTGTTCGTCTCCACCATCGTTGGCAGCTACTCCAACGTGGTGGGTCTGCCGTTGGCCGAAACCCTCGCCGCGCTGCAGCGCGCCGGCTTGACGGGCGTCCCCGGCCGGTAGCAGGTGGTCATCGGGGCCACGGCACGTGTCATGTGTGCAGTTTGGACCACGACCGTCGGCAGAGCGCACACAAAAGAGCTGGTCGTGGTGTGGTTGTGTCCGATCTCGATGGCGAACTTGTCGAAAACTGCACACATGGGACACGGGTGGCGCTGCTCACCACCGGGCGTGGCGATCCCGACGTGCTGCGTCCACCAGCAAGGCGTTTCGAGCCAAGCCGAACTCTGGGCCCACCGTCACTGGCGCCGTCGACGCCGCCCTCGTCCCGGCCCGGTGCGGGCTAGCTTCCCAGCCATGCCCACCCCCGACGGTGCCATCCTGGTCGCCAACTGCAGCGGGTTCTACGGTGATCGCATCGCCGCCGCCAAAGAGCAGGTCGAAGGGGGTGACATCGACTACCTCACCGGTGATTGGCTGGCCGAGCTGACCATGCTCATCCTGGCCCGCACCCGGGCTGGTGGTCGCAGCGGTGGTTGGGCCCGCACCTTCCTCACCCAGATGGAACAGGTCCTGGGCACATGTTTGGACAAGGGCATCAAGGTGGTCACCAACGCCGGTGGGCTCGACCCCCAGGGATGCGCCAACGCCCTTCACGAGCTGGCCACCAAGCTGGGCCTGGCTCCCCGCATCGGCTACGTGGCCGGGGACGATCTGCTTGGTCGCATGGACGAACTGGCCGGCGCTGGGGTCAGCTTCGACAACCTCGACACCGGTGAATCGCTGCGGGACAAGGGCGTGGAGGTCATCACCGCCAACGCCTACCTCGGCTGCTGGGGCATCGTGGAGGCCCTTGACCGCGGTGCCGACGTGGTCATCGCCGGCCGGGTCACAGACGCTGCGGTGGTCATGGGCCCGCCGGCGCATGCCTTCGGTTGGCAGCGCCAGGACTGGGACCGCCTGGCCGGGGCCTGCGTGGCCGGTCACGTCATCGAGTGCGGCTGCCAGGCCACCGGTGGCAACTACTCGTTCTTCACCGAGATCCCCGGCATGGACCGTCTGGGCTTCCCCATCGCGGAGATCTACCCCGACGGCTCCACGGTGATCACCAAGCACGCCGGCACCGGCGGCGCGGTCACCATCGGCACGGTCACCTCGCAGCTGCTGTACGAGATCGGCTCGGAGCGCTACCTCAATCCCGACGTGGTGTGCCGCTTCGACACCATCCGCCTGGACGAGCTCGCCCCAGACCGGGTACGCATCTCCGCCACCCGGGGCGAGCCGGCGCCGGCCACGCTCAAGGTCTCGATGAACTATCAGGGCGGGTACCGCAACGGCTTCACGTTCTGCCTGACCGGGCTCGACATCGAGGAAAAGGCGGCGCTGCTGGAGCGGCAGATCTGGTCGGCGTTTCCCGGTGGCAAGGACCACTTCGAACAGGCCCGGGTCCAGCTGATGCGTACTGACAAGGCTGATCCCGAGTCCAACGAAGCGGCCACCGCGCTTCTGAAGTTCACCGTGAAAGATCGCGACGAGCGCAAGGTCGGCCGGGAATTCGCCAATCAGGCGGTGGAGATCGGCCTGGCCACCATTCCCGGCTTCTATGGGCTGGGCTGGTCCCCTGGTCCGGGCACACCGTACGGGGTGTACTGGCCGTCGCTGGTGCCGGCTGAGCTGGTGGCACAGGAGGTGGTGATCCTCGGCGAAGGTGCCACCGCGGTGGACAACACCCCCGGCAACCTCCCGGCACCGACGGTGGTGGCGTCCACCGTTGATGTGCCTGACATACCAGTAAGTACGTCCGGTACGGTACGGCTACCGTTGGGTACGGCCTTCGGCTCCCGCTCGGGGGACAAGGGCGGCAACGCCAACCTCGGGGTGTTCGCCCGATCGGCGCAGGGTTACGCCTGGCTGGCGTCGTTCCTCACCGTGGAGCGGCTCAAGCAACTGCTGCCCGACGTGGCGGACCTCACCGTGCACCGCTACGAGTTGCCGAACATCTGGTCACTCAACTTCGTGGTGGTGGGACTGCTGGAGGAAGGGGTGGCCGCCTCCTCCCGCCAGGATGGCCAGGCCAAGAGCCTGGGGGAGTACGTGCGGGCCAAGGTCGTGGATCTGCCGGAGGCGCTGCTGTGAGCGACCACGACCACGACCACGACCACGACCACGATGACCATTCCGACATTCCGCCCGATGTGGCGTTGCGGGCCAAGGCGTTGCAGTCCCTGCTGGTCGAACGGGGCTTGATCCAACAGGAGAACATCGACCGCATCATCGAGGCCTTCGAACACCGGGTCGGCCCCCACCTCGGCGCCAAACTGGTGGCCCGGGCCTGGGTGGATCCTCATTTCCGAGATCGTCTGCTGGCTGACGGCATCGCCGCCGCCGCCGAGCTCGGCATCGGCGGGTTCACCCATGGAGCCCGGCTGGTAGTGGTCGAGAACACCGAGCGGGTGCACAACGTGGTGGTCTGCACGCTCTGCTCGTGTTACCCGATCCCGGTGCTGGGCCTGCCGCCGGTCTGGTACAAGTCCGCCCCGTACCGGTCCCGGGCGGTGATGGACCCTCGTGACGTGCTGGCCGAGTTCGGCACCCGTCTCGACCCCGACACCGAGGTGCGGGTGTGGGATTCCAACTCCGAGGTCCGCTACCTGGTGCTGCCCCAACGACCGGCCGGCACCGACGCCTTCACCGAGGACCAACTGGCGGCATTGGTCAGTCGCAACGCCATGATCGGCGTGGAAGCGGCCCACGGCCCCGATGCGGTCCCAGCACCGGCATGAACGGAGTCCACGACCTCGGCGGCATGCACGGCTTCGGTCCGGTGCAGGCCGAGCCCGAAGCCACCGAGCCCCTCTTCCACCATCCGTGGGAACCTGACGTACTAACCAGTATGTTGGGTACCATGCGATTGGGACAGTGGAGTCTCGACGAGTTCCGTCAAACCATCGAGCAACAACCGGCGGTCGACTACCTGCGCCGCACCTATTACGAAAAATGGCTGGCCGCGCTGGAGATCTTGGCCGTACGCCACGGTTTGTTCACCGAGGCCGACCTGGCTGACCGCATCGCCGCGTTGTCCGCCGCTCCCGCAAGCGGCGGAACCAGTCCCACCGCGACGCAGCGGTCCACTGTGACCCCCGGGTGGGTTCCTTCATTCGAGCTGCCGCAACAAGCCCCTCGATATGGCGCCGGCCAGATCGTGAGAGCCGCCAACCGCCATCCGGAAGGCCACACCCGTCAGCCCCGCTATGTGCGCGGCCGGGTCGGCACGATCGAGCGTCACGTGGGTGCCGAGCCGCTGCCCGAACTGGCCTCCACCGGGGTCTGCCGGCCCGAGCACGTGTACCTGGTCAGCTTCGCGGCCACCGAGCTGTGGGGCGAAGCGGGTTGCGCCAACGACGCGGTGCTCATCGAGCTGTGGGAGAGCCACCTGGAGCCGGTCCTGTGACCGACGCCGTCCAACCTGCACACCAGCATTTGCACGAGCTTCCCTACCAGTCCCTGCTGCCCCGGGACGCCGACGGTCCGGTCTTCGCCGAGGCCTGGCAGGCGGAGGCGTTCGCCACCACCATGGCCCTGCTCGACGCCGGCCTTTTCACCTGGGCGGAGTGGAGCAATGCCCTCAGCGCCGCCATCATCGGCGCCCAACGCTCTGGTGACCCTGACTTTGGCGACACCTACTACCAGCATTGGCTGATGGCACTCGAGAGCCTGTGCCGCACCAAGGGCGCCCTGGACGGAGCCCACATCGACCAACGGCAACGCCAGTGGCGAACCGCCTACGAACGCACCCCCCACGGCCAACCCGTCGAGCTGGAGGCCGGCCGGGACCAGTGACGCCGGCGGCTACGGTGACCGGCCATGGGTGACTATGCGCTGACAGGTCTCGAAGGCAAGGTGGCGGTGGTGACCGGTGCCGGACGCATGCGGTCCATCGGGCGTCCGGTGGCGGTGGAGTTGGCCCGCGCCGGTTGTGACATTGTGCTCACCGGCACCGGCCGCTCACCTGATCGCTACCCGCCCGACGAGCAAGATGCCGGCTGGCGGGACATCGAATCGGTGGCCGATGAGGTCCGCGCCCTGGGCCGTCGGGCGTTGCCGGTGGTGTCCAACGTGGCGGATCTGGCCTCGGTGCAGGCTCTGGCGGCAACGGTCTTGGACCAGTTTGGCCGGGTCGACATCTTGGTCAACAATGCCGGCGCCGCCCGGGGGGAGGATCGCAACCCCGTCATCGACCTCGACGTGGACGCCTGGAACACCGTCATGCACGTCAACCTCACCGGCACGTTCCTCATGTCGAAAGTGTTCGGCGCGGCGCTGGTGAGCGCCGGCCGGGGCGGCGCCATCGTCAACATGTCCTCCATCGCGGGCAAGCGTCTGCCCCCCAAGACCGCGGCGTATGCTGCGTCAAAGGCCGGCATCCAGGCCTTGACCGCCTGCATGTCCCAGGAGGTGGCCGCGGCCGGGGTCCGAGTCAACGCCATCTGCCCCGGGCTCATCGACACCGCCCGCATGGACCTGCTGGGGCGCGGCGATGATTGGGCCCGCATGGTCGGCCTCATACCGCTCGGTAGGGCCGGCAGCGGGGAGGACATCGCCGCCATGACCGTGTTCCTGTGTTCGGATCAGGGCGCGTGGATCACCGGCCAGTCCTACAACGTGGATGGCGGCCAGGTCGTCGAACACTGAGTCAAAGCGCGTGCTCTCAACTGGGGGTGAAGCGGGCCGGGAGGTGTTTGACGCCGTGGATGAACGCTGACAGCAGGGGATCGGGCGGGCCCACGGCCTCGATGTCCGGCAGGCGGCGGAACAGTTCCCGGAACATCACCGTGATCTCCCGCCGAGCCAGGTGCGCGCCCAGGCAGAAGTGCGGCCCGGGCCCGCCGAAGCCGACATGCTCGTTGGGATGGCGGGTTACGTCGAAGCGCAACGGGTCGGTGAACATGTCCTCGTCACGGTTGGCCGACCAATAGAACAACGCCAGCCGGTCACCTTCGGCGATGGACTGACCCCGAAGTTCGCAGGCCCGGGTGGCGGTGCGGCGCATGTAGGTCACCGGGCTGGCCATCCGCACGATCTCGTCCACCGCACCGTGGGCCAGATGTTCGAAGTCGTTCTGCCAGATCTGCCGCTGGTCGGGGTTCTCGGTCAGGAAGTGCAATCCCCAGCTGATGGCGTTGCGGGTGGTCTCGTTGCCCGCCACCACCAACAAGATGAAGAAGCTGGCCAGCTCGGCGTGGGTCAGGCGCTCACCGTCAACCTCGGCCCGCAGCAGCACGCTGGTCAGATCCTCACCGGGAGCGGCCGACGCCAGCTTCGATGTGGCCAGTTCCTCCATCAGCTGTGACAGGTCCGCCCCGGCCTGCAGCACCGCCCCCAGGATGTTGTCGATGCCGTCCACATACTCCGGGTCTCCGGCGCCCAGGATCACGTTGGTCCGCTCGAACACGAAGCCGAACTGGCTGGGCGGGATGCCCATCATCTCGCAGATCACCCGCAACGGAAGCGCCGCCGCCACGTCGACCACGAAGTCGACCTGGCCCCGTTCGGCAACGCCTTGCACGATCTCCGCGGCGATCCGAACCACGGAATCCTCCACCCGGCTCAACATCCGCGGCGTGAACCCCGAGGACACCAGCTTGCGCAGCCGGGCGTGGCGGGGATCGTCCATGGCGATCATCGATCCGAAGAATTCGTTGAACGCCGGTGGCGCCTCCAACATGGTGATGCCCTGGGCCGAGCTGAACAGATCAGGCTGTTTGGAGATCGTCTGGATGTCCGCGTACCGGGTGACCGCCCAGTAGGGGCCCATCTTGATCAACGAGTCCTCCGGCAGTTCCGGTGGCGGACGCCAGGCCAGCGGCTCCTCTGCTCGCAGGAGGGCCATGTCAGCCTCAATCTCGGGCAGGGGTCGCACCCAGAAGCTGGGCAGGATGGGATTGACCCACTCCAGCGGTCGATCGGACCCCTGGCCGGCGCCGTCGTTGGACGGGGCCTGCGACATCGCCTCAGACATGGGTTCGACGCTACCGGCGTCGCTCATCATCCCGGTCCGGCCCGGGCGTCGGTGAACCCGACCGGGCACTACGTTGCAGCCATGAGCCACCGCTGTCTGGCCTGTGAGGAGATCACCGTGGAGCGCGCCGCCGGTGTGGCGCTGCATTTCACCAGCCGCTTCCAGGGTCCACCGGGCCTGGCCAATGGCGGTGTGGTGGTCGGCGCGCTGGCGTGCGTGGCCCGAACCCGCTCGGGACTGGCTGATCCCGCGGTGGCCGGTCTGGTCGCCCGGCTGCATCGTGGCGTGCCCCAGGGCCGGGACCTACCGGTGCAGACCACGCTGGACCCTGACGGGCTGATTGAGGTCACTTTGGCTGACGGTGAGGACCTGGTCGCCACCGCCGCGGTGCGGGTGGTGGACAGTGACGTGCTGCGGGCCGGTCTCGAACCCACCCTATTCGGCCCCGAACGGCTCGAACCGCTCGTCGAGCTGGCGTCACCTACCCCGGCGCAGGTCCGGGCCGCGACGCAGATCGAGGTCCGTCCCAAGCCCGTCCCGAACCCATTCGATCACTGCTTCGTCTGCGGGCAGGCCAACCTCGACGGGCTGCAGGTGGCGGCGGCGCCCATGACCCGCACCACGGCGTGGGCCCTCAATCCCCACGCTTCGGATTTCGCGGAGCCCGACGGTCGGCTCGACACCGTGGTGGCATTGGCCTCCATGGACTGCCCGTCGGTGCCCTCCTTCATGTCCGGTGGGATCATGGCCGAGGACGAGTCGGCCTTGTTGGGCAGCTTCGAGGCCGAACTGCTCCGCTGGGCCCCCGCCCAGGTCGAGGGCGGTTACCGGTTGCCGTCCCGGTTTTGGCGACGGGACGGCCGCAGGGTGTACGCCGACATCGCACTGGTCGACGCTCCTGGGACGGTCTACGCCATGGCCACCGCCACCTGGATCACCGTCCCCACGCCTGCCGGGCAATAGCCCTGCTGCCACATGGTTGCCCGGTCTGTCCCATCCCGGCGGACCCGCTCGGTGCCGATGGCGTGCTCCGGCGAACCTCGGCGAAAACGGCGGAAACCCGGTAGGGGCGAATCGACATGGATTCGCCCCTACCGGGTTCCTGGGAGTGTTTGGCCTGGTCAGGCCAGCAATTTGGCCCGCACCGGTGGCGGGATGAAGAACCAGCCGTGGGCCTCGGGGCTGTAGAGCTGGGTGTCCAACTCGGGCTGGCGACGCGCCACCGTGGGATCGAGCCCCTTGGTGGCCATGGCGAAGGTCCAGAACGCCCCGGGGTAGGTGGCGATTGAACCCCACAACAGCTCGGTGCGGGCGAAGCGCCGGGACAACGTGGCGTAGCACTGTCGCACCGTTTGGGGGTGGAAGTGCACCGACTCGGTCTGAGCCACCACGATGCCGTCCTGGCGCAGGGCCCGTTCGCACAACGCGTAGAACGGGTCCTCGAAGAGCCTGGCCGCTTGGCCGATGGGATCGGTCAGATCCACGAGGATCACGTCGAGCTCATTGTCGAACTCGGCGATGGTGGCGAAGGCGTCGGCCGGGCGGACCTCGACCCGGGGATCGGCCAGCGCCGCCGCCGCGACCGGGTAGTGCTTGCGAGCGGTTTCGATGACGTCCTCGTCCAGCTCCAGCAGGTACACCTTCTCCACGGTGTCGTGCTTGAGGGCCTCAGCCACGATGAAGGCGTCACCGCCGCCGACCACCGCCACCACCTTGGGGCAGGGATGGGCGACCATGGCCGGGTGGGTCAGCACCTCGTGATACACGTAGGTGTCCACGTCGGTCATCTGAATGATCCCGTCGAGAGCCAGCACCTTGCCGGCCGTGGGATGTTCGAACAGCAGGAGATCCTGATATTGGGTTCGGCGTTCCTCGAGCACCCGTGCCATGGGATAGCTGGCCTGGTAGATGCTCTGAGGTTCCTGTTCTCGGAACAGGCCGAACGTCGCCTCTTCGGGACTGGTACCTCGAACCATCTGATGCCTCACGATCCGTTGGGGCTCGTACGCCTCTTTCAGCACGCCGAAGATGGCGTCAACGTCGACATGATCACCGCAGGTGAAGTAGTCGATCGCTGCGTAGCCCAACTCCGGCCAAGTGTGGATCGACAGATGGCTCTCCGCGATCACTGCCACCGCCGACACGCCCTGGGGACTGAACTGGTGGACCACCAGTTGCACCAAGGTCGCTCGGCCGGCCTCGACTGCTTGTCGAAAGGCCCGTTCGGTCAGATCCGGCGAATCGAGGTTCGTAGCCCCCCAGAATTCGCAGATCGTGTGCTGACCCAATCCAGTTCCGACGTTCTCTGCCAACTATCACCCTCTCCCTGCGCTCGCCCGGTTCGTCTCTGGGCGCGGAGGGGGCAACGTACTCGATGCCGGGTGATATTCCTCATCCCCCCGATTTGATTTCCCGGAACTTTCCCGTCTCGGGACCCGATTCGGAGGGATTGGCCACGGACAGGGACATACTGACCACGATCATTGAGGGTGCTCGCGGAAGGGCGCCGTCACAGCATCGGCACGGCGGATGGTTCGGAACGGAGCCGGCGGCTCCTGAGCAAGAAGGTCGAAGGCGGCTCGTGACTCTTTCCAATCGAGGGTTCCGTGAACCCAGTTACTTCGTCCTGGCCTCGCTGCTGGAGGGCCCGCGGCACGGCTACGGGATCATCAAACAGGCAGCGGTGCTCTCAGAGGGGGCAGTTCGGTTGGCGCCGGGCACGCTCTACGGCGCGCTTGAACGGCTGACGGAATCTGCGCTCATCGAGGCCTGCGGGCAGGAAGTGGTGTCGGGTCGCCCCCGCCACTACTACCGCCTGACAGACTTGGGTCGTCAGAGCCTGGTTTTCGAAGCGCTTCGCCTGGCCCAAGCAGCGCGCGCCGTGCTCGATCAGACCCGGGTCATAGCGCTCGAAGATTCACCGGGTTTGAACAGCGGCCTCGAGGTGCCGGCTTTCACCGCGTGAGGAGGGTCACGGCCACCCAGCCGCCGCTGTCGAACCCCTCGATGGGCTCGCGGAGCCGCTCAGCCATGCGGGCGCCGAGACCGAGGTAGGCGGCAACCACGTCATCGACGCGCTCGTCGAGGAACCCCGAGAGGATCAGCGCATGGCCCCACGACACCAGCCGGGGTGCCAACTCGATGAGGGTGTTGGCGCCGATGTTCGCCACCACGACATCAAATCGGGTGGGTCCGTGCGAGCGATCCGGCAGGGCTGCCAGGACCGTGGCGACCACCGCGTTGCGGGCGAGGTTCTCCGCCGTGGCGCGCCGGGCTTCAGCGTCGATGTCCACCGCCACGACGCGCTGGGCGCCAAGGCGGGCGGCAGCCACGGACAGCACCCCGCTGCCGCACCCCACATCGAGCACCGACTGGCCCGGACGAAGCACGCTCTCGAGCTGCGCCAACACCAGCCGCGTGGTGGCATGGGCCCCGCTGCCGAAGGAGCGACCCGGGTCGATGGCGAGGGCCAGATCACCCTCCCCGACGTCATTCGGCCCGGGTGATAACCACGGAGGGTGAACAATGAGGTGGCGACCGGCGCGGTTGGATCGAGCGAAGGCCCGCCATCCGTCGAACCACGTTTCAGCGGGAACGTCGACCAACGCCGCCGCCACAACGGCACGATCGGCCAATCGCGCCAGCGCAGCCCAGGCTACGGAGCGGTTCGGAAAGCCGCTCAGCAGGACGATCGGGCCGGGCCGGCAGCCCTGTTCCTCTACGCCGGTGGCGCCGCCGTCGAACAGCTCAGTGATCAAGAGTTCGATCTCCGCCCTGGCGGTGGCGTCACCAGCCAGGTCCAGCCGCACCAGCACGGGGCGATCATCGTCGCCCTCCGTGAGGTTGGTGTGCACACCTGGAGGCTAGGGCCATATCCCCACTGACCAGCGGACCGCGGGCTACTCAAAATGGGCGAGACCAAGGAGGTCCCACGTGCTCGACCCAGAGCTGTTGTCCGGACTGGAAGAAGCCGTGGAGGCCGCCCCCGACAACCGGAAGCTGCACCTGCACCTCATTGCGCTGCTGCTCTCCGGTGGGCTGAGCGACCGGGCCCTCGGGCACGCCCAATGGCTTCTGCTGCATGAGCCCGACAACCATGATGCGTTGCTGCTGGCGGCGCAGGCCGCAGAGGGCATCGAGGACGATGAGCGGGCCGAGCGCTATCGGCGGGTTGCGGAAGCCCTTTCCCGCATGAATGAGCGGGCCTCGTCCGACCCCATCGTCTGACCCCCCTGCCTGGTCGCCGGCCGACTAGCCTCCCGCAACGCCCGGTTCGCGCTGTCGAGCCGGGCGTTGTCCGTGTCAGCGACAGGGCTCAGCAACAGGGGGAAGATGCACATGTCCGACGAAGCCGTGCTTTACGAGGTCTCAGAGGGCATCGCCACCCTCACCCTCAACCGTCCGGAGAGGCTGAACGCCTGGAACGGCGCCATCGGCCATCTCTACTGGACCCATCTGGATGCCGCCGCCGCGGATCCCGAGGTGAAGGTCATCATCGTGACCGGCGCCGGTCGGGGTTTTGCGCCGGGGCGGATATGGACGTGCTGCAGGGCATCGGTGCCAAGGGTGCAGTTGAAGATCGCGGCCCCCGCCGTGACGAGCACCAGACCTACACCCTGTCCATCCCCAAGCCGGTCATCGCCGTGATCAACGGCTCCTGTGCCGGGCTGGGCCTGGTCCAAGCGGTCATGGCCGACGTGCGCTTCGCCGCCGCCGGAGCCAAGTTCACGACCGCGTTCTCCCGGCGCGGACTCATCGCCGAGCACGGCGTGGGTTGGGTCATGCCCAAGCTGGTGGGCCCGTCCCGGGCACTGGACCTGCTGATGTCGGCCCGGGTGTTCCTGGCCGAAGAAGCCCTGGAGATGGGCCTGGTCAACGGCGTGTTTCCCGGCGACCAGCTGATGGAGCAGGCCCGGACGTACGCCAAGGACCTGGCACGCAACGTGTCGCCCACCTCGATGGCGGTCATCAAGAAGCAGGTCTGGCAGGGCGTGGCGCAGGACATGGCGACCAGCAATGCCCACTCTGACCAGGTCATGCGGGAGTCACTCAAGCGCAATGACTTCAAAGAGGGCGTGTCCAGCTTCCTCGAGAAGCGCCCACCGAGTTTCGCCCCGCTGCAGCCCTGAATCGACCGAGGTATGGCGAACAGAGTTATGTGAGTCCCTGACCACGGAAAGGGTGCGAGGCTCGATAGGTTGCCTCCATGGGAGCGGGTGGAATTTGGCGGGTTGGTGGGACCGGCGTTCGTCCACGATGGCTCCCGGTCGCGGGGGTGGCCATTGTCGCCGTGCTCCTGGCCGGGTGTAGCGGCGACAGAACGCTGGACCCGTCGGCCAGCTCGGGCATCACCCAGCTCACAAGCGGGACCGATCCGAAGACCACGTCCACCAACGGTCCCATCGGCACCACCGTCAATTCCGGCTCCTCGACGTCCGCGTCGACGTCGGCGCCACCACGCAGCAGTGCCATCCGGGTGATGGCCTTAGGTGACTCCTTGACTGCTGGGGGTGACCCTTCTCGCCCGGCCGAGGCCCAGAGCTACCGGGGTTACCTGGAGGCCAGCCTAGAGGCGTCCGGGTACCAGGTGGACTTCGTGGGTTCGATGAAACAAGCCGCCATTGGCGGTACCGACCCTGACCACGAGGGCCACGGGGGCTTCAGCATCGGGCCGGACAAGGCCAAGCTCTGCGCCAAGGATGCGACCTGCCCGCCCTCGAACCTGGACTCCGGCCTGGCCGGCTGGCTGGCGGACGCGGACCCCGAGGTGATCGTGCTGTTGGCGGGGGTCAACGATCTGCTGCCCGAGGATGGCGCCGTCTACCGACCGACTGATCCCTCCGAGGCTGGCACCAAGCTGAAGGTTCTCATCGCCAGGATCCGCCAACTGCAGCCCGACGCCCGGGTGGTGGTGGGTTCCTATCCGCCCATCTCGTTCATGGTGACTGGATCGGCGAAGGGGCAGGCGGACTTCGCGGCCCTGAACGCGGCGGCCAAGTCGGCCGGCTCGGGTGCTGACAAGCAGGTGGTGTACGCCCCCGTGCTCGAGACGCTCGACGGCAAGTGGGGCGATGCGGACGTCGTCAGTGCGTCCGACCAGGTTCACCCCAGGGACACGGGAGCGAAGAAGGTTGCCGCGGTCTTCCACCAGGCCATGGTCCCGGTGCTCGACACCCTGCCGCCCCAGGGGCGGTGACGCAGCGCTGCGGGCGCTGAAAGGGCGGCGGCCCCGCCGACACCCTTGGCGCCGTTGCACCCGGCATCCCGCGTAGCGTGGAAGGTCACCGTGTGACAGGAGGATGCCGTGAGCGACACCGGCCCCCATGGTCCCCCCATCGGGGGTGCCCACCAGCCGGGCTGGCCGTCGGGTTCCCCCGGCGGCGGCTCCGGACAACATGCCCCGGGCCCGCCGGTCCAGGCCGCGGGCCCACCGCCCTTTCCCCCCCAGTATCCGAGCCCCGGTCCCGGCTACCCCTACCCCGCGCCGCCCGGCCACCCACAAGGCTTCGGAGGTCAGCCCGCCGGTCCTCCGCCGGGATTCGGTCCTCCGCCCGGATTCGGTGCGCCGCCGCCGGGATTCGGTCCGCCGGGGCCGTGGGGACCACCGCCCCAGCAGCCCGGGCCGCCCCAGCCGCCAAAACGGTCCAAGGCGCCCTTGATCATCGGCCTGGTGGTGGTGGTCGCCGTGGTGGGCCTGGTGGCGGCGGTGGCTGCGGTACTGCTCGACGGGCGTGACGAGAAGGACACAGCCAACGGGCCGGTTCGCACCCAGGAGCGATCGGTGGCCTCCTCGGAGGAGAAACGGCCTGACCGCACCGTGACGGAGCGTGACGACAACGAGGTGGTGTTTGACGCCCTGGCGGAGATCCAGGCGTTCTGGGCGGACACCTACCCACAGATCTACCGGGAGCCCTACGCGCCTATCGAAGGTGGGTTCCATCCGTACAACGAGGACAGCGACCTGCCGCCGTGCCCCGGGGTCGAGACCTACGACGACGTGGCTGCCAACGCCTTCTACTGCCCCGAGGCGGACCTCATCGCCTGGGACGAGGGCCTGATCGGGTTTCTGCGCACCGACTATGGCGAGCTGACCATCGGCATGGTGATGGCCCATGAGATCGGCCACGCCATCCAGCCCCGCGCCGAGTTCGCAGGTCAACGCACCGTGACCATTGAGCAGCAGGCCGATTGTTTCGCCGGGGCCTGGGTGCGGTCCATCGCGGATGGGGCCGACAGCGACTTCGGCGTGCGCCCCGCAGACCTCGACGCCGCCCTGGCCGGGGTGCTGCTGCTGAGGGACCCTCTCGGCGTCGATCCCAACGACCCCGATTCCCACGGATCCGCCTTCGACCGGGTGTTGGCGGTCAAGGAGGGTTTCGACAGCGGCGCCGGTGCTTGCGCCAACTACAGCGACGACAGCGTGGCCGCTCGCCTGGTGCAGTTCCCCTTCACCACCAACGAGGATCTGCAGACCGGCGGCAACCTTCCCCTGTCCGAGATCCAGGACCTCGCGGTCACGGACCTGGAGCACTTCTGGACCATCGTGTTCCAAGAAGCCGGCCGCGAGTGGGACCCCGTCGATGGCGCCATCCCCTTCGACCCCAACCGAAAGGGCAGCCTGCCCGCTTGCGACGGCGAGGTGGATGACCCCGACGCCTACGTCGGGGTGGCGTTCTACTGCGAGGCCGATGACTTCGTCGCCTGGGACGCGGCGGTACTGGCCCCGGAGCTGTACGAGAACGGTGGGGACTTCGCGGTGGCCACCGTGATTGGTGAGCAGTACTCCCAGGCCGCGGAGTTCCGCCTGGGCGCCACCGGGGAGTTCCTGGAACGGTCCCTGCAGGCCGCCTGTTATACCGGCACCTGGGCCGCCAGCCTGTTCCTGGAGAACCGGCCCGAGGCGCAGCTGGTCCTGTCGCCGGGGGATCTGGACGAGGCGGTGTTGGCCATGTTGACCCTCGGTGACCCACCCAACGTGGTCGAAGCGGGCGACGCCACCCGGGGCAGTGGCTTTCAGCGGGTGGGGGCGTTTCAGAACGGCTTTCTCAACGGCACCGACGCCTGCTAGGTGCTGTCGGGGGCGCCAGCTGCAGAGTTGGTTAGGTCGAACTGCCCGTCCCGCCTTGCCAAAGGCCTGCCCCCGGTGCTGTACTTAGCACTCGACGGACGAGAGTGCTAACGGACACCCCCCAATCCCCCGGGGCATCGGTCCGTGGCCGTCACCGGCGATGAGGTGTCGCCGATCAGCCATCACCGCTGCCTGGCGACCCGCCAGCATACGGAGGACACCACCCATGCCGAAGATCATCGCCTTCGACGAGCAGGCCCGTCGGGCGCTCGAATCAGGAATGAACCAGCTGGCGGACGCCGTCCGCGTCACGCTCGGCCCCAAGGGCCGCAACGTCGTGCTCGACAAGAAGTGGGGCGCACCCACGATCACCAACGACGGGGTCTCGATCGCCAAGGAGATCGAGCTCTCCGACCCCTACGAGCGGATCGGCGCCGAGCTCGTCAAGGAAGTCGCCAAGAAGACCGACGACGTCGCCGGTGACGGCACCACCACCGCCACCGTGCTGGCGTGGGCCATGGTCCACGAGGGCCTGCGCAACGTGGCCGCCGGCGCCAACCCCATGTCGCTGAAGAAGGGCATCGAGGCTGCGGTCGTCGCCGCCGTCGCGTCGATCAAGGCCAGCGCCGTCGAGGTCGAGGGCAAGTCCCAGATCTCCCAGGTCGCCGCCATCTCCGCCGCTGACCCCGAGATCGGCGACATGATCGCCGAGGCCATCGACAAGGTGGGCAAGGACGGCGTCATCACCGTCGAGGAGTCCCAGACCTTCGGCATGGAGATGGACCTGGTCGAGGGCATGCGCTTCGACAAGGGCTACATCTCGCCGTACTTCATCTCCGACCAGGAGCGGATGGAGGCGGTCGATCGAGAACCCCTACATCCTGCTGGTGAGCTCGAAGATCTCCTCGGTGCGGGATCTGCTGCCGATCCTCGAGAAGGTCATGCAGGCCGGCAAGCCGCTGGTGATCATCGCCGAGGATGTCGAGGGCGAGGCGCTGGCCACCCTCGTGGTCAACAAGATCCGCGGCACCTTCAACTCGGTGGCGGTCAAGGCCCCGGGCTTCGGTGACCGCCGCAAGGCGATGCTGCAGGACATGGCCATCCTCACCGGTGGCCAGGTCATCAGCGAAGAAGTCGGCCTCAAGCTCGACAACACCACGCTCGACCTGCTGGGTTCGGCCGGCAAGATCATCGTCTCCAAGGACGAGACCACCCTCGTCGAGGGCAAGGGACTCCAAGGACGACGTTGCTGGCCGCATCAACCAGATCAAGGCCGAGATCGAGAACACCGACTCGGACTATGACCGGGAGAAGCTGCAGGAGCGTCTCGCCAAGCTGTCCGGTGGCGTTGCGGTGCTCAAGGTCGGCGCTGCCACCGAGGTGGAGCTCAAGGAAAAGAAGCACCGCATCGAGGACGCGGTGTGCACCACCAAGGCCGCCATCGAAGAGGGTGTCGTCGCCGGTGGCGGGGTCACCCTGCTGCGGGCCCAGAAGGCCGTGCTGGAGGCGCCGAGACGCTGTCCGGTGACGAGGCGACCGGTGCCCGCATCGTCGCCCGTGCGCTGGAGGAGCCGCTCAAGCAGATCGCGGTCAACGCCGGCGAAGAGGGCGGCGTGGTGGTCGAGAAGGTCAAGGGCCTCAAGGGCGCCAACGGGTACAACGCCGCCACCGGCGTGTACGAGGACCTGCGGGCCAAGATCGGCATCATCGACGCCGCCAAGGTCACCCGCTCGGCTCTGCAGAACGCCGCCTCCATCGCGGCGCTGTTCCTCACCACCGAAGCCGTGGTCACCGACGCCCCCGAGAAGGCCGGCGCCGGCGGTGGTGGCGGCATGCCCGGCGGTATGGACGACTTCTGAGCCAGGGTTCCAGCCCGGGCGTACCACAAACAGACAAGACCGGGGGCGTCCTTCGCGGGGCGCCCCCGGGCGCGTCTTGGTGGAGGGTGAAGGTGGCGGCAACACTGTGGTCAGCCGCAACCGTCTGTTCATGGGCCTGATCTCCCGCCCGGGCCGCGTTGTGCCAGGATTTTCCCCGGTATGAGCACGGCCAAATTCGACAGCGATGACGGCACCAACAGCAGCATCATGATCGACACCCCTCCTGACACCGCCACCCCGCCACCCGAACGAGCCGTGGTGGACCCGGCGCTGTCCTTCGAGCACGTGTCCATGACCTTCCCCGACGGCACTCACGCCCTGCAGGACGTGTCCCTGACCGTGAGCCGGGGGGAGTTCGTGACGGTGGTGGGCCCCTCCGGTTGTGGCAAGTCCACCCTGTTGCGCATCGCCTCGGGCCTGCTGGCGGGTTCCACCGGTCGGTTCACGCTGGCCGATCCCAACATCGGCTACGTGTTCCAAGACGCCACCCTGCTGCCGTGGCGCACAGTGGTCAAGAACGTGGAGCTGTTCGCCGAACTGCACGGGGTCGAGCGCGACGAGCGGGTGCGGCGGGCCCGGGAGGCCGTGGCGTTGGTCGGTCTGGGCGGCTTCGAGCAGAGCTACCCTCGGCGACTGTCGGGCGGCATGCGGATGCGGGCCTCCCTCGCCCGGTCTTTGACGCTGCACCCGCCCCTGTTCTTTTTCGACGAACCGTTCGGCGCACTGGACGAGATAACCCGGGAGAACCTCAACGAGGAACTGTTGCGGCTGTTCGTGGCTGAAGGGTTCGGGGCGTTGTTCATCACCCACTCCATCACCGAGGCGGTCTACCTCTCCACCCGGGTACTGGTGATGTCCTCCCGGCCCGGACGGTTGGTGGCATCCTTCGACGTGCCCTTCGGCTACCCCCGCCACCCTGATCTGCGCTTCGAAGCGCCCTTCGCCGAGCTCGCCGGTCGGGTGTCTCACGCGTTGCGGGAGGCGCATTCGTGACCGTCGTTGTGCAAGACGTCGAGAGCCTGGAAGGAGTGGAGCGGGTGGCTCCCGCCCGGCCCGCGACGCGACGGTCCCGGCTGGAGCGCCTCGGTCCGGTCGCGGTGTTCGGCCTGTTCATCGGGCTGTGGTACCTGATCTCGCTGTGGGCCATCGAAGCGGTCTTCAACAAGCCCAAGTTCCTGGTGCCGCCGCCGCATGAGGTCCTCTACGAGAGCTACCTCGAAAACGCCAAGGTGCGCGGCGAGATGTTGGGCGGGGTGTGGCTGTCCGCCCAGGTGGCGTTCATCGGGCTGAGCATCGCCATCGTGCTGGGGATGTCCCTGGCGGTGCTGATGAGCCGGGCCCGCTGGATCGAGCGGTCGCTGTTCCCCTACGCCGTGGTGTTGCAGGCCACCCCGATCCTGGCCTTCGTGCCGTTGATCAGTTCCTTCCTGGGCTTCAACCGCACCTCCCGGATCTTCGTGTGCGTGGTCATCTCGCTCTTCCCGATCATCGCCAACACGCTGTTCGGTTTGCTCTCCGCCGACGCCGGCCAGCACGACCTGTTCACCTTGCACGGTGCCGGCCGGTTCAAGCGGCTGGTCAAACTGCAACTGCCCGCCGCCATGCCGTCGATCTTCACCGGGTTCCGGATCTCCGCCGGGCTGTCCGTGATCGGCGCGGTGGTGGGCGACTTCTTCTTTCGTCAGGGCGAGGCCGGCATCGGTCGACTGATCGATGTGTACCGCTCACGGGATGACAACCCGGAGATGTACGGTGCGGTGATCCTGGCCGGCCTGCTGGGCATCAGCGTGTTTTGGCTGTTCGGGCTGCTCAACAAGCTCGCCGTTGGTCGATGGCACCAGACCACTGGCCAGAGCTGAGATGAACCTCTTCGATCGACAGGAAACCGTGCCGCTCCGATCTCCCGGTTGGGGTGGCGCGCGACAACAAGGAGCAAGCATGTTGAAAAGCCCCAGGAAGTTGCTGGTCGCCTCTCTGGCGGCGGCGCTGCTGGCCGCCGCCTGTGGAGGCGATGACAGCGAAACCGCCACCGATGCCGGTGGAGCCGCGGAAGGCGGTGGTGCCGCTGCCGGCTCACTGACCGGCGTGTGCCCGGAGAAGCTGGTCATCCAGACCGACTGGAACCCCGAAGCCGAACACGGCGGGATCTACGAGATGGTGGGCGACAACCCCACCATCGACGCCGAGAAGAAGATCGTCACCGGACCGCTGATGTCGGGCGGGAACGACACCGGCATCGACATCGAGGTCCGCACCGGTGGACCGGCTATCGCCTTCGAGTCCCCGACCTCGCAGATGTACAAAGACGACAGCATCCACTTCGGTTACGTGTACACCGACGAGGCCATCCAGAACTCGGTGGACAAGCCCACGGTGTCGGTGTTTGCCGGACTGGACATCAACCCCCAGATCATCATGTGGGATCCCAAGACCTATCCGAACGTGAAGAAGATCGCCGACCTGAAGGCCGCCAAGGTCACCGTGCGGTACTTCGAGTCCGCCGCGTACATCGAGTTCTTCAAGCAGACCGGTCTGCTGGATGAGGCTCAGCTGGATTCCTCCTACGACGGCACCCCGGCGGTGTTCACTTCCCAGGAGGGCAAGATCGCCCAGCAGGGATTCGCTTCCGCCGAGCCCTACATCTACAAGAACGAGGTCGAGAACTGGGCCAAGGACGTGTCCTTCCAGCTGGTCCATGATGCCGGGTGGCAGCCGTATTCCGGCCCGCTGGCGGTTCGCAAGGCCGACCTGGCCGGGCTGAAGGGCTGCCTCGAGAAGTTCGTACCGATCGCGCAGCGGGCCCAGGTGGACTACATCAAGGACCCCGCTGCGACCAACACCCTGATCATCGACCTGGTGGAGCAGTACAACACCGGCTGGATCTACAGCGAGGGTGTCGCCAAGTTCTCCGTGGAGCAGATGCTCAAGCTCGGTCTGGTCGGCAACGGCACCAACGAGACCATCGGTGACCACGATGAGGCCCGGGTGACGGAGCTGATCAAGAAGGCCATTCCCGTGTATGAGGCCACCGGACAAGAAGTCAACAAGGACCTCAAGCCGGCGGACATCATGACCAACGAGTTCATCGACGAGTCGATCAAGCTCTGAGACGGGTCTGAGTCAGAACGCGTCCGGCCGGTGACCCCCGACCACGACCCTGGGCCTGACCCCGAGGTGATCGTGGTCGGGGGCGGCCACAACGGGCTGGTCTGCGCGGCCTACCTGGCCCGTGCCGGTAAGACGGTGCTGCTGGTGGAAGCCCGACAATCCGTGGGCGGGTGCGCCTCCACCGTGGATGCCATCGGCGCCAGGGTCAACATCTGCAACTGCGACCACTTCGCGGTGCGGACCATGCCGCTGATCGAGGAACTGGACCTGCAGCAGCATGGGCTGGCCTACCTGAATCTCGACCTGACCATGGCGGCGCTGTCGTGGACGGGGGATCAGCCGTTCCTGCAGTTCCACGATGTTGACCGCACCGTGGAATCGCTGCGGATCACCCTGCCCGATCAGGTTGAGGGTTACCGCCGCTTCGTGGCCGACGCCCTGCCTGCTTTGCGCCTGGTGCTGCGCCTGGCCCAGGCGCCACCGGGCCCCCGCAACGGAATGGCCGCGCTGGCGGCCGGTCACGGTCGGGGGTTGGCCACGCTGGTGCGCTGGTCGCGACGCAGCGCGGCCCAGGTCTTACGGAGTTACTTCACCAGCGAGACCATCCTCGGCGCGGCGGTGGCGGGCGGACCGGCGGTGTGGGGAGTCTCGCCATTCACCCCCGGCACCGGGTTGGGCGCGTTGAGGCTGGCCATGCCCCACGCCGTTCGCCCCGGCCGACCCGTGGGTGGCAGCGGTGCGTTGACCGACGCGCTGCGGGCCAGCTTCGAAGCCGCCGGGGGTCGGGTGCTGACGGGGGCCCGGGCCGCCCGGGTTCTGATCGAGGGCGACCGGGTGCTGGGGGTGCAGTTGGCCTCGGCGAAGCCCGGCCCACCTGAATTGCTGCGAGCGTCGCAGGTGGTGGTGGCCTGTGACCCTCGGGCCACCACCTTGGAATGGACCGGCACCATACCGTCCGGTCTGGGCCGAGGCGCGGTGTGCGCCCTGGCTGAACGTTGGCGGGATCGGGCCCGACCACCGGGCTACGAATCCAAGCTGGATGCCATCATCAGCGAGCTGCCGGCCTACCGCCAGATCGACGGGCAGTTGCGCGGCCGTCTCGGCGTCGGACCGGAGGACGTGTTGGGCGCCACCACGTTCATCACGCCCTCTGTCGACGCCATCGATGCCGCCCACCGGGCTCTGCAACGCAACGAGGTGGTGGCGGAGCCCATCCTGTTGGCAAACGTGCCCTCCGTGGCTGACCCCACCATGGCGGGACCGGCGGGGTCCCATGTCTTCAGCCTGGAAGTGCTGTTCACGCCGTACGACCTGCCCGGGGGATGGGTCGATTCGCCCGAGCCGGCACGGTGGCTACCGGCCTTTGCCGGCCATACCGACGGCGAGTTCCTGGCCGGTGTGCAACAGTGGCGGGCAATGACCCCGGACCGTTACGAGCAGGAGTTCTTCATGCCAAGGGGGTACGCCCAGTCCTTCGCCGGTGGGCCCTTGGCCTCGCTGTTGGGACGGGACCGGGAGCTCAGCCGCTACCGCACACCGCTTCGCGGCCTGTTCGTGACCGGGGCTGCCACCTTTCCCGGCGCCGGCATCTGGGGGGCCTCGGGCCGCAACACCGCCCGGGTGGTGCTGGGCTCATGAGCGGTCCTCTCGAGGCCTTGGTCGGCACCTGGTCCGGGACGGGGCGAGGCTTCTACCCCACCATCAGCGGGTTTGAGTACACCGAGGAGATCACCTTCTCGGCCGTTCCCGGAAAGCCGTTTCTGGCCTACTCCCAACGCACCCGTCACGCCACCGAGGACCGGCCGCTGCACGCCGAGTCGGGGTATTGGCGCTGGGTTGACCAGGACCGCCGCCTGGAAGTGGTGATGGCCCACCCCACCGGCATCGCCGAAATCCTGGAAGGCGACCTGTTGGTGGTGGACGGCGGCCTGGACCTGGTTCTGGAGAGTTCCAGTATCGCCCTCACCGCCACCGCCAAAGAGGTCCGGGCCACCCGCCGCCGCTTCGAGCTCCGAGGGGATCAGCTGCGCTACAGCGTCGCCATGGCCGCCGTCGGCCAACCGCTCCAAGAACACCTCGAAGCCCATCTCCACCGCCGCTGATGGTTCTTCGGCGACGGGTGCAGCAGATGCTGGTGCGCCGCGACGACGGTGACCAGCTCTCACGCCAACCGGACGAGCTGATCGTGGAGGAACCGCTGGCCATCCAGTTGGACGGCACGCTGGTGGCCACCACCATGCGAACACCCGGCCATGACTTTGAGCTGGCGGCGGGGTTCTGTCACACGGAGGGTCTGTTGGGCGGGGCCACGGTGTTGGACTGCCGGTACTGCGCGCCGGGCCCGTTGGTCGATGCCGCCAGCGCGCCCGTGTCCCGAGCCGCCGAGACCGGTTTCAACGTGGTCACGGTGTCCACCGGCGGGCTCGCCCCCGAGCCGCGGGTTCGACTCGGTGTGACCACCTCCGCCTGCGGGCTCTGTGGGGACGAAACGATGGCTGAGTTGTCCGCTCGGCTGGACCCCCTTCCGCCCCGGCCCGCGCCGGATCGGGCCGAGCTGCGCCGCTGGGCCGCGTTGGTTGAACAGGTCCGTCCCCGACAGGAGCTCTTCGCCCGCACCGGCGCAGTGCATGCCGCCGCGGTCTTTGACCGCGAAGGTCGGGTGCTGGTGGTACGGGAGGACATCGGGCGACACAATGCGTTGGACAAGGTCATCGGCCACCTCCTCTTGGGCGGGGGGCTGCCGGCGCGTGGCCTGGGGGTGTTCGTCAGCAGCCGGGCCAGCTTCGAGATGGTGCAGAAGGCCTGGGCGGGCGGGTTCGAGGCGCTGGTGGCGGTTAGCGGGCCCTCGGCCTTGGCGGTGGCCACGGCTCGGCGGGCCAACCTGGCGTTGGCGGGGTTCGTGCGCGACGGTCGGCTCACGTTGTACTCACCGGAGTGGTGACCGGTGGCCCCGCGGCCAGGACAGCCCGAACGCAGCCGTCGGTAGGCTCGACGCCATGACAGAACCGCTGCCGGTGACGGTCGGGCTCAACGTGTTGCACCTTTTCGGCATCCTCACGCCGGGCTTCGAACGCCAGCCGCTCCTGGACGCCTGCGAGAAACTGGTGGCGGAGGGCGGGCTGCTGGTGCCGGTCGCGATCCTTGGGCACAAGGCGGATCTCGGCCTCATGGCGTTGCATCCGGACGCGGTGGTGCTGCGACGGTTGCAGTCCGAGGTCCGGCGGTCCGGCGTGCAACTGGTGGATAGCTATGTGTCCGTCACCGAGATCTCCGAGTACGCCGACGCTGCCGGGGTGCCAGAGGCCATGCGCCAGATGCGGCTCTACCCCAAACGGCTGCCCCCGCCGGGCAAGCGGGCATTCTGTTTCTATCCGATGTCGAAACGGCGTGATCCCGGGGTCAACTGGTTCCGCCAGGATTTCGAGAGCCGCCGGTCGATGATGGAGGAACACGGCCGTTCGGGGCGGGCCTTCGGGGAGCGGATCTCGCAGTTGATCACCGCTTCAACCGGCCTTGATGACTACGAATGGGCGGTGACCCTTTTCGCCAACCATCCCGATGATCTGAAGGCCGTCGTGTACACCATGCGTTTCGATCAGGCGTCGGCGGAGTACGCCATCTTCGGCCGGTTCCTCACCGGCATCAGCGGATCGCTCGATGAGGTGCTCGAGCTGCTCGGCCGCTGAGAGGGCGCAAAAGTTGCAATGACGTTGAAAGACCCTCAGGCGCCTCTAAGCTCCGTTTGACCTGGAGCTGTTCCGGGAGAGGAGCACATGCACATGCAAAAGACACGTTGGCAGCGCTCCGTCGCCGCGGTGTTTGCGTTGGCGATGGTTGGGGCTGCATGCGGCAGCGACGACACTGAGGATGCCGCCAGCACCACCGCGGCCGGGGCCACCGGTGACACGGGGGCCGATGGCGAGGGAGGCGCACTGGAGGGCATGAAAGGCACCACGCCGCTGGTGGATCTCTCCGCCGATTTCAAGAAGAAGATGAATGACACCTGGGTCAAGGCCGGTAACAAGGACCTCGGCGGTACCTTCAACTATGGCGCTGAGACCTACGACGCGGTGGTCATCATCGCCTTGGCCGCTGAGAAGGCCAAGACCGACGGCATCGATTATGCCAAGGAGATCAACGGCATCACCCGCACCGGGGAGAAGTGCAAGGATTTCCAATCCTGCAAGGCCATCATCGCCAAGGGCGGCGATCCCGACTACGACGGTGTATCGGGCCAGTTGGAGTTCAGCGGCAACGGCGAGCCGATCAAGGCCAGCTACGGGGTGTTGGCCTTTGGTGCGGACAACCGCATCGATGATTCCGCCACCGAGTACATCGAGGCCAAGGCGCCCAAGGCCGCGGACGTGGCCCCGGTGCCGGTTGTCGGAACACGCGTCGGTGACGGTGTGTTGAAGCTGGGCACGATCCTGCCCCAGACCGGGAGCCTGGCGTTCCTGGGCCCACCGGAGTTCGCCGGTTTCGATCTGGCCATCGATGACATCAACGCCGCCGGCGGTGTGCTGGGCAAGCCGGTGGTGGGCGTGAAGGGTGACAGCGGTGACGCCACGACGGACATCGTGAACCAGACCACCGACCGTCTGCTCGCGGAGAAAGTCGACGCCATCATCGGTGCCGCTTCCTCGGGTGTGTCGCTCAAGGTCATCGACAAGATCACCGGCGCGGGCGTGGTGCAGTTCTCACCGGCCAACACCTCCAAGGCGCTGTCGACCTATGCCGACAAGGGCCTGTACTTCCGTACCGCCCCGTCCGACATTCTGCAGGGCCAGGTGCTGGGTGAACTGGTGGCCTCCGATGGTCACAAGAACGTGGCCATCATCAACCGCAACGATTCCTACGGTATGGGTCTGACCGAGGACCTGACTAAGGCGCTCACTGCCGCCGGCGGCAAGGTGGTGCTGACCAAGACCTACGACGAGAAGGCGGATACCTTCAACGCCGAGGTCAACGAGATCAAGGGTCAGAAACCTGACGCGGTGGTGATCGTCGGCTTCGAGGAAAGCTCCAAGATCCTCTCGGCCATGGTCGAGGCCGGCATCGGACCGAAGGACGTCTCCGTCTACGGCTGCGACGGCAACATGAGCAGCACCCTCGGGGAGAGCTTCGACAAGGGCGAGTGACCAACCCGTACCCCTCGGTACAGACTGATCAAGTCTTTGGAAGTGGTCCCGGCCTTGGTCGGGGCCACTTCACGTTGGCGATCGTTCAGCGACCGCGGGATTTGGCCAGGGTGCCCAGATACAGCTCGATCACCTTGGGGTCATCGAGCAGTTCCCGTCCGCCGCCGGTGTACGCGTTGCGGCCCTGATCCAACACGTAGCCCCGGTCCGCAACCTGCAGGCAGCGGCGGGCGTTCTGTTCCACCATGAGGATGGCCACGCCGGTGCGGTTGATGGCCCTGCACTGCAGGAAAACCTGATCCTGCAAGGCCGGCGAGAGTCCGGCAGAAGGCTCATCGAGCAGCAGCACTGTGGGCTCCAGCATCAGCGCCCGGCCCATGGCCACCATCTGGCGTTCACCGCCGGAGAGGGATCCGGCCCGGCTGGCCGGCGCGTTCCTGCAATCGGGGGAACAGGTCGATACACGTAGGACAGCCGGGTCTTGAACAGTGGAGGGCTTGAGGAAACAGCCCATCTCAAGGTTCTCCGTGACGGTGAGGCTGGGAAAAACGTTGCGGGTCTGGGGCACGAAACCGACCCCCCGCTCCACCAACTCGTGGGCCTTGCGCCCGGTGATGGGCTCACCCCGCAATCGGACCAGACCGCTGCGTATGGTGACCAGGCCCAGGACGGCCTTCAACAGGGTGGACTTCCCGGCTCCGTTGGGCCCGATGATGCCCACGAACTCCCCCGGCCCCACCTCCAGGTTGCAGCCGTTGAGGATGTCGACCTCCGGCACGTAGCCCGCCACCAGCTCGCTGACGGTGATGATCGGCTCGGCGCGGGCGGGATCGCTCGGGGGTCTCGGCCACCGTCAGCGCCCCAGATCCAAGTCGTGGTGGGTGCCGAGGTAGGCGTCGATGACCGCCTGGTTGGCGCCGATGCTCTCGGGCCGTCCCTCGGCCAGGATCCGTCCCTCGGCCATCACCACCACCCAATCGCTGATGTCATGCACCACGTCCATGTCGTGCTCCACGAAAATCACCGTCATCTACCTTCGTCGCGCAGGTCCTTCACGTGGCTCAGCAGGCTCTGGGTCAACGCCGGGTTCACGCCGGCCATGGGCTCATCCAACATGACCAGCCTCGGATTCGCCATCAGCGCCCGGGCCATCTCCAACAGCTTGCGCTGGCCGCCGGAGAGGTTCCCGGCGAACTCGCCGCGCATGGAGTCCAGCTTGAACCGTTCGAGCAGATCGTCGGCGCGGGCTTCGATCTGCTGTTCCTGATCTCGCCACAACGGGCGCACCAGCCCGGCGAAGATGGATTCGCCCCGCTGGCCCACCGCCCCCAGCTTCATGTTCTCGATCACCGTCAAGCGGGTCAGGGATTTGGTCAACTGGAACGTGCGGACCATCCCGGCGCGGGCCAGACGGTATGCGGCTGGCCCGCTCGATCGGTTTCCCGTCGAAACGCCAGGTTCCCGAGTCCGGCTCGTCGAAACCGGTGATGAGGTTGAAGAACGTGGTCTTTCCGGCGCCGTTGGGTCCGATCAACGCAGTGATGGCACCCCGTTGGAACTCGACGTGGTCCACATCGACCGCAACCAGGCCTCCGAACGTGCGGCGGACGGCGATCCGCCACGAGCAACGGGTCGGGCTTGGTCGACCCTGCTTCCTGGCTGACCCCGTCGAAGGGGGTGGCGGTCCGCCTGCCGCCCGGACGGTTGTCGCGTCGCGCCCGCTCCCCGTCGTCAGCGGACATCGAAGGCCTGCTCCCGGCGATCACCAAAGATGCCCTGGGGACGGAACACCACCAGCATGGTCAGGCCCAACCCCACGAACATGAAGCGCAACAGGCCGAAGTTGTTCTCGTTCACCAGCCAATTGGGCAGCAGATCGTTGCGTGGTGGCCTGGGACAGCACCACCTCGGTGAACCCGATGATGAACCAGAAGATGACCCCGCCGATGATCGGGCCCTTCACCCGTCCGGCGCCGCCCAGGATCAGCATGGTCCAGGCGAAGAACGTGAACGCGGTGGAGTAAACGTTGGGCGCCGCCGCTCGACCACCCACCGCGAAGATCAATCCCCCCAGCGCCCCGATGATCCCGCCCAGCATCAGGCTCTGCATCTTGTAGGCGAACACGTTCTTGCCCAGGCTTCGAGCAGCGTCCTCGTCTTCCCGGATGGAGCGCAGCACCCGGCCCCACGGGCTACGCATGAGTGCCCACACCAGCAGCGAGCTCACCACGATCAGGACCCATCCCATCACCATGATGAAGCCGACGTGGCCGCTAAAGGGCTGTTTCCACAGGTTGAACTCGCTGCCGTCCCAGGGGTTGATCCGTTCGATCCCCCCGGTGAAGCCCTGCAGCCCGTCTGAGCCGCCGGTACCCCATGTGTCATCGAGCTTGGGTGCGATCAACGCCTGACGCAGGATCTCCGCGGCAGCGATGGTGACGATGGCCAGGTAGTCCGCTCGCAGCCGCAGCGTGGGGATTCCCAACAACAACGCCAGCACCGCGGCCATGGGCAGCACCGCCAACGCCGCCGCCCACCACGGCCACGGCGATTCGAACAAACCCGGCGGGTCCGATCCGAACGGCCACGGGATGCCCTGGCCAGCCAGCACCGCGAAGGTGTAAGCCCCAACAGCGGCGAACGCGGCCTGCCCGAAGTTCAACAGTCCCGTGTAACCGAAGTGCAGGTTCACCCCGATGGCCGCCAGGATGAGCGCGATGGCCTGGATGCTGATGGCGGTGAAAACGGTGTTGGAGATGATCAAGGGCCAGTTCATCCGACGCGTTCCTCCGGCGCACCGAGAATGCCTTGTGGGCGGGCCAGCAACACCAGGATCAGCACCACCAACGCTCCGGTTCGCTTGAGATCGATGTAATCGGCGAACAACCACGCCGATAGCTCCACCGCCAGACCCGATGACCAGGCTGCCGACCAACGCCCCGAAGGCACTGCCCAGCCCGCCCAGTGTGATGGCGGCGAACATCAGCAGCAGCAGACCCGGCGCCGCGATCCCAGGCCACCTTCTGGTCCAGCCCCACCAGCACCCCGCCTAGCGCCGCCAACCCGCCGCCACCATCCACACCAGGGAGATCACCCGATTGGTGTTGATGCCGGTGGCCGAAGCCAGGTCAGGGTTGTCACTCACCGCTCGCACCGCCTTGCCGAAGCGGGTGCGCAGTAAGAACATCGCCACCGCTACCAGCACCACCACGCACACTACGATGGATGCCAGGGTGCGGGGCGGGAAGGCCACCGGTCCCAGGTCCACGGGGTTGGTCTGGTTCTGGTACTGACGGAGGGTCTCCTGGCGGGGACCGAACAGGTACTGCAACAGGTAGCGCAGAAAAATCGCCAGCCCGATGGAGGCGATCATCTGGGAGGTCAGCCCGATCCGCCGGCGACGCAACGGCCGCCACACGGTGCGGTCGAACAGGTACCCGCCGGCCACCCCGAAGGCGATGGCGATGGGCGCTGCCAGCAGCAGATGCAGGCCCCACGTGCGGTTGGCCACCCAGGCCATCACCGCCCCGAACGTGACCATCTCACCGTGGGCGAAGTTCGACAGCCCGGTGGTGCCGTAGATCAGGGACAGCCCCACCGCGGCCATGGCGATGATCAGCCCGAAGTACAACCCGTCGAACAGGGACTGGGGCAGGCGATCCCAGCGTGACGCCACCGTGCGGGTGTCCTCACCCAGGAAGAAGTTGCCGATCAGGCGCTGGCCGCGATTGACGCTTACATCCCGGCTGGCCTGGTCCTCGGGGACGGTGATGGTGGCCGGCAGGGAGTCAGCGTCGATGGCGAGCGTGTATGGCCCCGCCGCCGGGAGTGCGATCGTGTAGGACCCGTCGCTGGCGGTGCGGGTCCGGCCGACCTCGGCGCCGGTGTCATCCAACACGGTGATGGTGACCCCGCCGACGCCTTGGCGGACGGTCCGACTGTCCTGCAGGGTCTCGTTGAAGACCCTGCCTCGGATCGCTTCTCCCGCCTCGTCCCCGTCCTGGGCCAGGGCGGAAGCGGAGAACCCCAGCGCTGCCACCGCCAACACGCCGAGCAGCACGATGACGCACCAGATCGGCGCCGCCCCGGCGCCGCGCTGAGGTCCTGTCGGCCTGCGGATCACGACGTGGGGCCTCCTGACCTGCCGGTTCACCCCCTTGGATGAGCTGGCAGGAGTATAGGGGTGCCCGTTCTGCGACTGATGTTTAGTCGTCTCCGACCCGGAAGATCTCGGCCTGGCCGGTCGCCAACTTGTTGTCCGGGCCGATCGGGAAACGGGCGAAGGTGACGGCGCTGGCCAGGTTGTCCCCATCGAGGCGGTAGGGGCCACCCTCGCCCCGGTAGGTGAGCGTGTCACGGCCAGAGGCCAGCACCGCCAGGCAGGCCGGACCATCAGCGCAGACCTCGCCCTGCGCGGCGGCGTCGCCCTTGACCGAGCCACTGACGGCGCCGGCGGCGTCAGCGATGGCCTGGGGGGCGTCGCTGCGGGCCCTGGCCGCGGCCAGCGCCGCGACCACCACCGCGTCGTAGCTCTCGGCCGCGAACAGGGTCCGGATGGTGGGCGTGGCGCCGCCGGCCGCCGGTCCCAGGTCGAGCTGGTCGGCAAATCCGTTCTGACGGCTGGCGATCTCCGAGCCGGTGCCGATGGCGGCCACGCCGGTGAGCGCACCGGGCTGGGTGAACCGGCGGAACAGGGCGTCATCAAGACGGTCGCTGACCACGAACGTGGCCACGGCGGCCGGGGTGGATCCGCCCGCGATCAGCCCGGCCAGGAATTCGGCCAGCTCGGCGTAACCGATCAGCACCACCCGTGCCGGTTTGGCCGCCACCGCGGCGGCGATGTCACTGGTGTACACCTCTGCCTCGGCGTTGTAGCGCTGCACCGTGGCGTCCACTCCGGCGTCTTTCAGTGCCGTCGAGCGCGGCGGCGGACACCCGCTGACCGAAGGGATCGTCACGGGCCACGATCAGGGTCTTGGCGTTGCCGGACGCCGCCACCTGCTCGCCGACCGCCTGGCCCAACAGTTCCAGTGACGGTGCCAGCTGGATGTACGGGATGCCGGTCGGGGGTTCGAGCAGGGCGTTGGCGGCGCTGATCAGCACCGCGCCCGAACGGGCCACCTTGTCCAGCACCAACGAGGTCACGCCGGAGGAGGGCGGGGCGATGATGACGTCCACCAGGGCCGCGCTGAGTTGGTCCAGCGAGGCCGACGCGGTGTCAGTGGTGGCGTCGCCGGCGTCCTGGGCCACCAACTCCACCGGGTGGCCCAGGACCCCACCCTCTTCGTTCAGCTGGGACACCGCCAGCTCCGCGGCGGCCAGCATGGCTGGGCCCAGGGCCGCTTGGCTACCGGTCGCCGGGTACAGCAACCCGACACGCAGCACGCCGTCCGCGGTCGGCCCGTCGGCGGTGGGCGCGACGCTGGTGCTGGCGGCGGAACTGGAGGCCGGTGGGGCCGCCTTGTCTTCGGACCGGCAGGCCCCCGCAATCGTGGCCGCGACGACCAAAACGGTGGCCATGGCCAGCGACGATGGGCGACGTTGGGGCCGCTTGCCACTTCGGGGAGGGGATTCGTTGTGTGTCGAAAGCATGACGACCCGAGTCTAGGGAGAGGTGCCGACGGTGGGGTGCGGACTGCGGGCTGGCGGTGGTTTCGGTAGTGTCTGGAGCTCGTGAGCACCTTGGAACGGCTGCGGGCCACCCTCGAACGCGAAGCCGCCGTGGTGGTGGCGTTCTCCGGCGGGGTGGACTCCGGTCTGCTGGCCAAGGTGGCCCATGACACCCTGGGACCGCAACGCTGCCTGGTGGCCACGGCGGTGTCACCGTCGTTGGCCGCTGACGAGCGGGCGGTCTGTGCCGAGTTGGCCGCCGCCTGGGGCCTGCGCTGGATCGAGGTGCCGACCGACGAGATGGAGCGCGCCGCCTACCGCCACAACGACGGTGATCGCTGCTACCACTGCAAGAGCGCCCTGATGGATGCCCTGGAGCCCCTGGCGGCGGAACTTTGCGCCACTGTGGTCTTGGGCGTGAATGCCGATGACCTGGGCGATCACCGACCGGGCCAGCGCGCCGCGGCCGAGCGGGGGGCCCGTTTCCCGTTGCTCGATGCGGGGCTGGACAAAGCCGCGGTCCGTCGCCTGTCCCGGGAGTTGGGACTGCCCATCTGGGACAAGCCGGCGGCGGCCTGCTTGGCGTCGAGGCTGCCCTACGGCACCGAGGTGTCCGTGGCGTTGCTGGGCCGGGTCGACCGGGTGGAGGCGGGGCTGCATCGGTTGGGTTTCACCGCCCTTCGGGTACGCCACTACGGGGACACCGCCCGCATCGAGGTGCCGCTGGCGGACCTCGGCGCGCTGCTCGAACGGCGGGAGGAGGTGGTGGCCCTGGTGAAGGACGGGGGGTACCGCTACGTCACGGTGGACCTGGAGGGGTTGCGCTCGGGCAATCTCAACGCCGCTCTCATCGATCCGGTCAGGTCCGACGGTGCCGGAGGATGATCCGGCGACGGTGCTGCGTCGCTACGGGCAGGAATTGGCCGACGCGGTGGACGAGGTGATCGAGGCCTGGGTGTTGCGCAGCGTGCGAACCCGCTGGTCACAGTTCCACGGCGAGGAGTTGCCACCACAGCTGGCGGCCGAGGCGGCCCAGGTGGCGACAGTGGCGCGCCGGGAGGTGGGCGCAGAGTTGCGTGCGCTGCTCGGTGCTGACCTCGATGCCCAGCGCAGCGGGCCACTGTCGGTGCTGCGGGGGGCGGTGCGGTTCCCCACGGCCGTGCTGCGCGCCGCTGGGGTGTCGCCGGTGGTGCGTGACGCCTTCGCCGAGCGGGCCTTCCCCGCGGACGACTATGACCTCAGCCCCGCTGCGTTCGCCGACGTCGACCCATCGCTGCACGAACCGGGCATCAGCTGGGGCGCGGCCAAAGCCCACGCCACACTCCAGCGGCGTCGCCGGTGACCCCGCCCAGCCCGCCCCCCGAGGTCTATGACGACGGCTCATCGTGGCCTGAGGTTGCCGACGGTGCGCGGCTGGTGGCGTTCGTGCCCGATCTGATGGACCGCTCCCGCATACGTTCCGCCCGTCCCGATGTGCGGTTCCTGATCAGCCCGGCGGAGCTGGACTCCCTTGACGTCGCCGATGTCGCGCTGGTGGACCTGGGGCGGCCCGCGGTGCGGTCCCGGCTGGCGACCTGCCCGGCTCGGATCATCGGGTTCGTGGCCCACGTCGAGGAGGACGTGGCGGCGCAGGCCCGACGTGACGGCGCCCAAGAGGTCCTGGCGCGTTCGGTGTTCTTCCGCCGTCTGCGCGGGCCGGTCGGTCACCCGGAAACGGGGTAGCGCTGGTCGCATGGGACCGCGGCGGCCGGCGGGGCTAGCGTCCCCGGCCATGGCCGAACGTCTCATCGTCATCGGCGGGGACGGCGCCGGCATGGCGGCAGCCTCCGTGGCTCGCCGCCGTCGGGCCGACCTGGAGATCGTGGCGCTCGAAAAGGGGACCTACACGTCCTATTCGGCGTGCGGCATCCCCTACGTGGTCGGCGGGGAGGTCAACGCCCTCGAGGACCTGGTGTCCCGCACCCCCCAACAGTTCCGGTCCGAGCATCGCATCGACGTGCGCATGGGTCACGAGGTCATCGCCATCGACCTGGACAGTCGTCGGGTCACGGTCCGCGATCATGGCCACAACCGCGAGCTGACCCTGGGCTTCGATCTGCTGCACATCGCCACCGGTGCCCGCCCGGTGCGGCCGGACCTGCCCGGCATCGCCAGCGAGCTGGTCCACGGCGTGCAGACGCTGGACGATGCCGCCCACCTCCTGGCTCATGCCAAGGCCGCCCGCTGCGCCAACGTGGTGGTGGTCGGTGGCGGGTACATCGGCCTCGAGATGGCCGAGGCGTTCGTGCGCTGGGGCGCCGAGGTCACCATCGTCGAGGGCGGTGAGCACATCATGTCGACCCTCGACCCCGACATGGCGATCCTGGTCGAGGCCACGCTCGGTCGTCACGGCATCGCGCTGCACACCGGCCGAAGGGTCGAGGGGTTCGAGCCCGGCAGGGTTCTGACCGCGGCTGGACCCCTTGCCGCCGACCTGGTGGTGCTGGGCCTTGGCGTCACCCCCAACAGCGCTTTGGCCGGGGCCGCCGGCGTGGAGCTCGGCGCCGCAGGGGCCATCCAGGTCGACCGTCGCCAGGCGACCAGCGCCGAGGGGGTGTGGGCGGCGGGAGACTGTGCCGAGGTGTTCCACCGGGTCAGCCGGGAATGGGTCCACATCGCCCTGGGTACCGTGGCCAACCGCACCGGCCGGGTGGCGGGCATCAACCTGGCCGGCGGGTACGCCACGTTCCCCGGGGTGGTTGGCACCGCCGTGACCCGCATCTGCTCCGCCGAGGTGGCGCGCACCGGGCTCAGCAGTGTCGAAGCGGACGACGCCGGGTTCAAGGTGCGTGCCGCCACCATCGAGGCGACCACCGAAGCCGGCTATCTCCCCAGCGCCCGCCAATCCACGTCAAGGTCCTGGCGGAAGAGGGAACCGGGCGGTTGCTGGGCGGCCAGATCGTGGGCGGCCCCGGCTCCGGCAAGCGCATCGACACCCTGGCCGCGGCCATCACCGCCAGGATGAGCGCCGCTGATCTGGTGGATCTGGACCTGGCCTACGCGCCCACGGTGTCCCCCCTGTGGGATCCGGTCCAGGTGGCCGCCCGCCAGCTGCTGTGATGCCCTGGCCTGCCGTTTCACCGCCTTGCCTATGCTGTCCCAAACCTGCCGCAACCTGCCCCAACTTGATGGAACCTGCCCCAACTTGATGGAACCTGACCACTTTCTGAACCCTCATCCGAACCCGGCGGTCTGGTCTCGTCCGCCCCAGCAAGGAGCGAAACCCCGCCATGGACTTCGATAGCGGTGCCGTCGCCTGGGTCCTCACCTCGGCAGCGCTGGTGCTGTTCATGACCCCCGGCTTGGCCTTCTTCTACGGGGGCATGGTCCGATCGCGCCACGTGCTGGGCATGTTGATGCAGAACTTCTTCTGCATGGGCCTGGTCTGGGTGCTGTGGGCGGTCATCGGCTTCAGCCTGGCCTTCGGTGACGGTGGCGGCTTCATCGGCAACCTGGACTTCATCGGTCTCAAGGACCTGGCCAACCACGAGACAGTTGCCCGGCTACGTCGGGGACTTCGCCCTGGTGATGCCGCCACTGGTCTTCGTCGCCTACCAGATGATGTTCGCCATCATCACCCCGGCCCTGATCACCGGCGCGATCGCGGATCGGATGAAGTTCAGCCGCCTACGTGGTGTTCCTGGCCCTCTGGCTGCTGCTCGTCTACACCCCCGTCGCCCACTGGGTGTTCAGCCCCACCGGCTGGCTGTTCGAGTGGGGTGCGCTCGACTTCGCCGGCGGCGCCGTGGTGCACATCAACGCCGGGATCGCCGCGCTGATGTGTGGCGCTGGTGGTGGGCAAGCGCAAGGGTTGGCCGGCCACGCCATGCCGCCGCACAACCTGCCCTTCACGCTGCTGGGCACCGGCATCTTGTGGTTCGGCTGGTTCGGGTTCAACGCCGGCTCGGCGCTGGCGGCCAACGGTCTGGCGGCGCAGGCGTTCATCAATACCCACCTGGCAGCGGCTTCGGGCATGCTGGGCTGGCTGATCGTCGAGCGCATCAAGAGCGGTCACGCCACCACCCTGGGTGCGGCATCGGGCGCGGTGGCCGGCCTGGTCGCTATCACCCCGTGCGCCGGGTTCGTGAGCGGCATGTCCCCGATCATCATCGGCGTGCTGGCCGGCGGTGTGTGCTTCAGCGCCATCCAGCTGAAGTTCCGTTTCGGCTACGACGACAGCCTCGACGTGGTCGGCGTGCACCTGGTGGGCGGCATGCTGGGCTCGGTGGCGGTCGGGCTGTTCGCCGATACCTCGGTCAACTCGCTCGGCGCTGACGGCCTGTTCTTCGGCGGCGGCGTATAGCTGCTGGGTAAACAGCTGGTGGCGGTGGCCGTGACCCTGGCGTTGTCCGGAGTGCTCAGCACGCGCTGGCCTGCCTGTTGAAGGCGACCATCGGGCTGCGGGTCTCTGACGAGGACGAGACCGAGGGGCTGGACCTGTCCCAACATGCCGAGATGGCGTACTCGAGCTCGACCCGGCCGACGGGCCGATCGGCTGGGTGTGTCAACCCGCCGAAGCGAAACCAGGCTGTTCGAAAGGCTGTCGTAGCATGCAGGACATGTTCAAGTTGGTCACCGCCATCGTGAAGCCCTTCAAGCTGGACGATGTCAAGGAGGCCCTCAAATCCGCCGGTGTCGCCGGCATGACGGTGACCGAGGTCCAGGGCTTCGGTCGCCAGGGAGGCCACACCGAGGTGTACCGGGGCACGGAGTACCAGGTGGACTTCCAACCCAAGGTCCGGGTGGAGATCCTCTGTGACGCGGCGGTGGCCGAACGGGTGGTGGAGGCCATTGTCGGCGCTGGTCGGACCGGCAAGATCGGTGATGGCAAGGTGTGGATCACCGACGTTGGTCGGGCCATCCGCATCCGCACCGGCGAGATGGGTGAGGACGCCATCTGAGCCGCGCCGAAAGTCACCGCTTCGTTGCAGCGTGATGACCTGTTGGGTGATGAGACCCTCCAGGGCGCGGCGTTCTGCTCGGCTCACACCGAGCGCTTGGACGCGTGGCTGGGGGAGCTTTATCAGCAGGCCGGCGCCCCCGCCGAGGGTGTGGCGCTGGTTGCGGTGGGCGGTTATGGGCGGGGTGAGCAATGCCCCCACTCGGACTTGGACCTGCTGCTGCTGCACGAACCCCGGGTGGATGTGGCCGAGCTGGCCCCGCAGCTGTGGTACCCAATCTGGGACACCGGCCTGAAGCTGGGCCACGTGCACCCCCACGGTCAAAGAGGCGCTAAGCCTGGCTGACGAGGAGCTGGACTCTGCCACCGCCTAGCTCGATGTGCGCCTGCTGGCTGGGGACGTCACGCTGGCCGATGAGCTGCGGTCCGGGGCCCTGAAGGTGTGGACCAAGGGCGCCAGCCGTTGGCTTTCGCAGCTGCGTGAGGGCCTGGCGCAGCGGGCCATCACCCCCGGCGAGGTGGCCTTCGTGCTGGAGCCCGACCTCAAGCTGGGACGCGGTGGCCTGCGCGACGGGCACGTGTTGCGCTGGTTGGAGGCCCTGCAGCCCGGGTTGGAGGACGCCGACCGGGCGGTGTACGACGAGGCCGTGGCCACCCTGCTGCGGGTGCGGGTGGCGCTGCATCGACGCCTCGCCCGCCCCGGGGACGTGTTGCGCCTCCAGGAGCAAGACGGTGTGGCCGAAGACCTCGGGTATCCCGACGCCGACGCCCTCATGGCCGCGGTGGCCGCCTCCGCCCGGGCCATCGAGTGGCTGACCGATGATGCCGTTGATCGGGTGTCCCTCAGCGGTTCGGGCGGCGGGTTCATGCGCCGCCGTCGGGAACGCAAGTTGGCCAACGGCGTGGTCCTACGCGATCAGCAGGTCCACCTCGATGCCGAGGTCGAGGCGGACCCGCCGGGAGCGGCCGTGCAGCTGCTCGATGTGGCCTTGGCGGCAGCCCATCATCAGCTACGGGTGGCTCGTAACACCCTCGAGCGGCTGGCCGCGTCGCCACGGGCCTTCCCCGAACCGTGGCCGACGGAGCTGCGGGAGCGGTTCGTGGAGCTGTTGCGCTGCGGACCGGCCATGATCCCCGTGATCGAAGCGTTGGATCATTGGGGGCTGTTCGTGCCGATCATCCCCGAGTGGGAACCGTGCCGCAGCCGACCCCAACGCAACGCCTACCACCGCTTCACCGTGGACCGGCACTTGTGCGAGGCCGCCGCCAACGCCGCCCACCTGGTGGCCAGGGTCGACCGGCCGGATCTGCTGGTGGTCGGAGCACTGCTGCACGACATCGGCAAGGGCTACCCGCCGGCGGATCACACCGAGATCGGCATCAGCCTGGTGGGTACCATCGGCACCCGCATGGGTTTCGCCCCCCAGGACGTGGCGGTGCTGATGGACATGGTGCGCCACCATCTGCTGCTGCCCGATGTGGCCACTCGTCGGGACCTTTCCGACGACGCCACCATCACCGCGGTGGCCAACACCGTTGGTCAGCTGGGCACCTTGCGGTTGTTGCACGGGCTGACCGAGGCCGATTCGGTGGCCACGGGGCCCGCGGCCTGGGGCGAATGGAAAGCCGGGCTGGTCCGGGAGCTCGTGGACAAGACCTCCCACGTGCTGGGCGGGGGCGCGGTGTCCGCCGCCAGGGGCACGCAGTTCCCCACCCTTGAGCAGCTTCACCTGATGGTGGAAAAGGCCAAGGTGGTGTTCACCGACGAGCACACCCTGACCGTGATCGATGCCGACCGGCCGGGCCTGTTCGCCACCGTCGCCGGCGTGTTGGCCCTGTCAGGGCTGGACGTGCTGGCGGCGGAGGCCTTCTCCGATGACGAGGGCGGCGCCCTGTGCTCGTTCCGGGTGGAGTCCCGTATGGACGAAGGTCCGCCATGGGACAAGATCCGAGCCGACCTGAGCCGGGCCCTGCAGGGTCAGTTGGCCCTGCGGGCCCGGTTGGCGGAGCGGGCCCGGACCTATGGTCGGCGGCAGTTGCGCCACGCCCGCCCGTGGGCCCCATTCGAGAACAAGATCCTGTTCGACAACGACGCCAGCGCCGCAGCCACCGTGTTGGAGGTCCGGGCCCTGGACGCCATCGGGCTGTTGTACCGGGTGACCACAGCCATGGCCGAGCTCAACTTGGACATCCGCTCGGCCAAGGTCCAAACCCTCGGTGACCACGTGGTGGACGCCTTCTACGTCCTTGACCCCACCGGCCGCAAGATCACCGACCCGGCCTACCTGACGGAGATCGAACGGGCCCTGCTCTACACGCTGGCCGGCGGAACCTGACGCGACGCGTGGGCGGGTACGGTGCCCCGCATGCAGCACGGGATGGATGACCGCAGCGGGCACGGCCCAGAGCACGTCAGCGAGCATGTGACGGCCCAGGATCTGATCCGCTGGAGTGAATCCCTGGCCGGGGTGGCCCGAACCGGGTTGGGCTTCACCGAGAGCCTCTACGAACGGGAGCGATTCGAGGAGATCCTGCACATCGCGGCTGATATGCGGGTCCGGGCCCAGGGTGAGCTGGACCCCCATCATCGGGTGGCGGAGTGGCTGAAGGGCGTGGGCCGAGGGGTGGCCGGATACGTGACCCCCAAGGTGGCGGTGGGCGCGGTGGTGGGCAATGACGATGGCGAGCTGTTGCTGATCCAGCGCTCCGATTCGGGAGTGTGGCTCTATCCCACCGGCTGGGCGGACATCGGCTACTCAGCGGCCGAGGTGGCCGTGAAGGAGGTGTTCGAGGAGACCGGCATTGTGTGCGAGGTGGGCGGCGTGCTCGGCGTCCTCGACGGCATGCGGCGGGGGTTCACCACCGTGCCGCTGTACTCGGTGGTGTTCTGGGGTCGGGCCGTAGGTGGCCGGATCGACCGTCATCCCCTCGAAACCCTCGACGCCGGCTTCTTCCCCCACCACGCCATGCCCGAACCCCTCGCCGGCAGCGCCAACATGTGGGACCTGGCCTTCCGGGCGCTACGCGGCGAATCGTTCGACGTGGTCTACGACCTGCCCCGGGAGGAGGTGTGGCGCCGCCGCTGAGTGCGCCTACTCGTCAGTGCGCTCGCGAAGGAACTGCTCGACCTCTTCCACCAGCCCGCCGGGATCACTCATCTCGTCGTAGCGTTGCTCGAGCTGACGAACGAGCTCGGCGGTGTCCTCATCATCGGACACCAGCGTGTTCACCTGACGCTCGTAGGCCGCCGAGGCGATCTGCAGATCAGTGGTCGGCAGCCCGACGTCCAACATGCCGGCCACCTTCTCCACCAAGGCCAAGGCCGCCTTGGGGGAGGGCGACCCGTGCACGTAGCTGGGGACCGCGGCCCACAGCGACGCGGACACCACCCCGGCCTTGTTCAACTCGTTCTGCAGCACCCCCACGATGCCGGTGGGCCCCTCGTAACTGGAGGTTTCGAAGTGGTGGCGGGCGGACAGTTCGGCGTCGGTGCTGCTGCCGTGCACCTCGACCGGTCGGGAATGGGGCACGTCGGAGATCAGCGCCCCAAAGGTCAGCACCATCGACACGTCGAACTGGCGCACGACCGCCAGCACCTCGGTGCAGAAGGTGCGCCACAGCAGCGCCGGCTCGGTGCCGTCCAACAGGATCACATCACCCAGCTCGGCCACGTGGGCGTGCAGGAACCGATTGCGGGGCCACACGATGGTGCGCTGCCCCTCATCATCGAGATGCACGCTGGGACGGTGGGTGGTGAAGTCGAAAAACGCTTCGGCCGCGATGTCCGCGAAGGGTTCTGCCCGCCAGCGCTCGGCCAGGAACCGGACTGCAGTGGACGCCGCGTCTCCCGCATCGTTCCAACCCTCGAACGCTGCGATGAGCACCGGACGCCGAAGCTCCGGTTCAGCGGACCAGCGAAGATGCTCCATCGCTCTCCACCCTACCGGGGCTCCCTACGCCTCGCCGCAGACCCCCCTCGACCTCGAGCGGGATGGCGTCGGGCCCGGACTAGCGTGCCTCGGCGATGCGCATTGTTGAAGCCACCGAGGTCACAGCGGGGTTGGTTGACCGCTTCGCGGAGCTGATCCCACAGCTGTCCTCCTCGAATCCGCCTCCCACCGCCGCCGCGCTGGCGGAGATGGTCGCCTCACCGGCCACGCAGCTGCTGCTGGCGGTGGACGATGACGGCACGGTGCTGGGCTCACTGACCCTGGCGGTGTTCAGAATCCCCACCGGGTTGCGGGCCTGGATCGAGGACGTGGTGGTGGACGGCGCGGCCCGCGGTCGGGGCGTGGGCGAGGCGCTCAACCTCGACGCCATCGAACGGGCCCGCACCGCGGGGGCCACCACCGTGGATCTCACTTCCCGCCCCAGCCGGGAAGCCGCCAACCGTCTGTACCAGCGTCTCGGCTTCCAGGCCCGCCAGACCAACGTCTACCGCCTGGAGATCGGCTGACCCCTGGGTCTCTGGGCGAGGGACGCCCCCCGGCCGTCCGTCTGAATGGGGTAGTCGACTGCTGGCGTCGCTCAGTCCACCCAGCGCACGGGGAGCTCACCAATGGCGCCGACGTGGAGGTTGGCCAGGCGCTTGGGCGGACCGGCCAGCTCCAGATGGTGCAGGTGAGGGGCCAGTTCCCGGAACACCGCCCGCAGCTCCCAACGGGCCAGGTTGGCGCCGAGGCAGAAGTGTTGCCCGTGCCCAAAGGCCAGATGGAAGTTCGGCGTGCGGCCCACGTCCAGCCGGTAGGGCTCGGGGAACTGGCGCTCGTCGCGGTTGGCGGAGGGGTACCACAACCCGACGGTGTCACCTTGCCGGATGGTGGTGCCGGCCAGCTCGAAATCAGCCGTGGCGGTACGGGCGAACTGGATGACCGGTGAGGTCCAACGCAACAGCTCCTCTACCGCGGTCTCCACCAGCCCGTCGGGATCAGCGGCCAGCCGGTCTCGTTCCCCGGGGTGCTCCAAAAGGGCCTGGACGCCGCCGGTGATGGCGTTGCGGGTGGTCTCGTTCCCCGCGCCGATCAAAAGGCTCAGGTAGCCGTGCAGCTGCTGATCATCAAGCGGCTGACCGTCCACCGTGGCGTGCACCAAAAGGGTGGCCAGGTCCTCACCGCCGTCTGGACCGGCGGCCCGACGTTGGGCGATGAGCTGGTCACGCCAGTCGTGGAACTCCCGACCCAGCCGGCGGCGGATGTCCTTGGAGGTCTCCCCGGGCTGGGCGTGCTCAGCGGCCACCATGGGGAACAGCAGCATGTCCGTCCACGCCAGGATCTGGGACCAGTCCTCACGGGGCAAGCCCATCATCCCGCAGATGGTGGCCAGCGGCACCCCCACCGACAGGTTGGCCACCAGGTCCAGCGGCTCACCGTTGGCCGCTCGGGCCCGCTTCACGAACTCCGCCACGAAGTGCTTGGCCAGATCCGCCAGGTCTTCCTCGAGGCGGCGCATGGAGGCCGGGGTGAAGCGGCGCATGGTCAGCATGCGCAGGTCGAGGTGCTCGGGACGGTCGAGGAACACCATGTCCAACGGGGCCTCTGGGTTCCAACCGAAGCGCTCGAACTGGCGGTGCTTGAAGCGCTCCTGGGCGTCGAGCCCGCGATCGGTGTCCAGGCGCAGGATGGGGCCGCTGTTGATGAACGTCTCGGGGTTTGAATGCACCGTGTGGACGTCCTGGTAGCGGGTCACCGCCCAGAACGGCGGGAACCCTGAACGTTCATAACGGTGCACCGGCGAGTGTTCCCGGAGCAGATCCCAGGCCCGCCACGGATAGCCGTTGGCCACGTAGCGGCCGGTGCTGGTGATGTCGAGCTCGTCGGGATGCAGCTGATCCAGATCGACGGTGTCGGTGACGGTCATCGAGATTCCCCCAAGGCCGGTGCGCTGGGTTGCAGGATAGCGGGCGGCGCGGGAACGCTCAGCCGCCAGGTGCGGGGTCGCGCTCCCACCGCACCACGTCCTCCACATGGCCGCTCTCCACGTCGTACACGAAGCCGGCGATGGCTTTCACCGGCCCCAGGTAGTCGGTGTTGACCAGGATGTGGATGTCCTCCCGTAGCGCCTCGCTGTGATGGTCGATCGGATGGAACTCCAGGTCCGCACCGGTTCGCTGGCGGAGTTGCTCGTTGGAGGAGCCGGCCAAGCCACACTTGGTGTGTTGCATGACCACCACCGTGTCCGCGCCCAGCACGTGGGTGGATAGGGCCAGGCTGCGCAACACGTCCTCGGTGACCCGACCGCCGGCGTTGCGGATCACGTGCGCCTCGCCCAGGTGCAGCCCGAGCACGGCGAACACGTCGATGCGGGCGTCCATGCAGGTCACCACGGCCAGGTGCCGGCTGGGCCGGGCGTCAGCCACGTTGGCCCGGGCCAGGGCATACCCCTCGTTGGCGTCGAGCAGGTGCTGCAGGTCTGGCATGGCGGCGAATGCTACGTCCCACTCCAGGACACGCAGGACTATGCTCATCCGGCCGAGCACGGCAGCGAAATCCGGTGTGAACCCGGTGCTGTCCCGCAACTGTGATGCCTCCACCATCGGTGGGGGTTAAGCCAGGTCGCCTGCTGGTTCGGTCTGAAACGACACGCGCTCTCGAGGGATGGGGCGGTTCGTGCGGCAGGTCCTGCCGAGCGGGCACCCGGTTCCTCGACGGCTCCCGGAACGAGGACCCGAACTTGCCGCTCGCCTATCGCCCCCCAACCGTGCCTCAGCGTCGCCGGCGCGCCCTTCCTGTTCTGCTGGCGACCGCGGCCTTGACGTTGTTCGGTCTGGCGGCCTGCGGGTCCGACGATGGCGCCAGCAGGGACGGCGGGCCGGGCACGACGGAGCCGGGCGCGGGAGCAGCGCAGGTCAAGGCCGGCTTTCCAGTAGAGGTGGCGGCCGACAACGGTGCGGTGACCATCCCAGCGGCACCCGCGGCGATCATCTCGCTCTCCCCGAGCGCGACCGAGATGCTCTTCGCCATCGGTGCCGGCGGCCAGGTCAAGGCCGTTGATGATCAGTCGAACCATCCCGCCGGGGTGCCCACCACCGACCTGTCGGGCTTCACCCCCAATCTGGAGGCCATCGTGGGCATGTCACCGGATCTGCTGGTGGTGTCCGATGCCACCCCGGAACTGCTCGACGGGATGGCCGCGGCCAAGGTGCCGGTACTGGCGCTGGGCGCGGCGGTCACGCTGGATGACACCTATCGGCAGATCGAGTTGCTGGGGATGGCCACCGGGCAGGTCAGAGGGGCTGCGGAGGTGGTGGCGGAGATGGAATCGCGGATCAGCGCCCTGCAGGCGTCACTGCCCAAACCCACCAAGCCGGTGCGGTACTTCCACGAACTCGATGACACCCTGTACACGGTCACCTCCAAGACCTTCGTGGGTGAGGTCTACGCGATGTTGGGCCTGGTCAACGTGGCTGACGCGGCCGACAAGGACGGTAGCGGCTACCCGCAGCTCTCCCCTGAGGCCCTCATCGCCGCCGATCCCGATCTGATTTTCCTGGCCGACACCAAGTGCTGCGGTCAGGACGCCCGAACGGTGGCGACGCGCCCGGGCTTCGCCAACCTCAAGGCCGTCCGCAACAACGGAGTGATCGCCCTCGACGACGACGTCGCCTCGCGCTGGGGCCCCCGGGTGGTCGACCTGATGGAAACCATCGCCGCCGCGCTCAAGACTCGAAGCGCCTGACCCGGGCAACCATGATCGAGGTTGGGCGGGGTCGATGCTGAGCGGTGTGGGCCCAGCGGCAGGCGCCGTTGGCCCGCCACGCCCGCGCCCTGCGATCAGCGAGGACAGCGTCGTGGAGCCCGACGGCGCGCCACGAACCCCTGATCGGCTGACCTTGGCCTGGCTGGCGGCAGGCTTCGGGGCGGTGGCGCTGGCACTGGTGGTTGGCGTCGGGGTGGGGCCGGTGGCGGTCAGCCCGTGGGGCATCGTGCGGGAACTGCTCGGCTTCGACTCAGGGCTGAGCCCGCAACAGGCCACCATCATGTGGGACCTGCGATTGCCCCGGGTGGTGCTCGGCCTGCTGGTGGGCGGGGTCTTGTCCCTGGCCGGGGGCGCTTACCAGGCCACCTTCCGCAACCCGCTGGCCGACCCCTACCTGCTCGGGGTGGCCGGTGGGGCGGGGTTCGGGGCCACCGCGGTGATCGTTTCGAGTGGGCCCAACGCCGGTTGGGTGCCGGTGGGGGCCTTCGTCGGTGCCATGGCCGCCATGGCCGCCACCTACCTGCTGGGCGCCGCCGGCGGTCGGGCCGGTTCCTCGATGTCCCTGTTGTTGGCCGGGGTGGCGGTGGCTGCGTTCTTCACCGCCATGCAGACCTACCTGCAGCAACGCAACCAGGATGACATCCGCCGGGTGTACGCCTGGATCCTCGGGCGGCTGTCGACCTCGGGCTGGCATGAGGTGCTGCTGCTGTTGCCCTACGCCGCGGTAGCAATGGTGGTGCTGCTGGGGGCGCGACGCTGGCTGGACGTGCTTTCCCTCGGCGATGACGAAGCGACCACCCTGGGCGCCAACCCCCGTCGGATCCGGTTGGTGGTCATCGTGGCCGCCACGTTGGGAACCGCGGCGGCGGTGGCGGTGAGCGGGCTCATCGTGTTCGTCGGCATCATCGTGCCCCACACCGTGCGGTTGCTGGCCGGCTCCTCGGCCCGGCGGGTGTTGCCCCTGTCAGTGCTGTTCGGCGCGGCTTTCCTGGCCTTGGCGGATCTGGCGGCCCGCACCGTGATGGCCCCCGCCGAGCTGCCCATCGGCGTGCTCACGGCCTTCCTGGGCGCGCCGTTCTTCGTCACCGTGCTGCGTTCCGGCCGGGACGACAGCTCATGACAGCCCCGCTGGTGGGTCCGGCTCTGGAGCTGGCAGGGGTGTCGGTGCGGCTCGCCCGGCGGCGGGTAGTACAGGACGTGTCAGTGAGCGTGCCCTCCGGCCGGTGGCTGTCGGTGGTGGGCGCTAACGGGGCCGGCAAGTCGACCCTGCTGCGAGCGGTGGTGGGGCTGGTGCGCCATGAGGGAGTCATTCGCCTCGGTGGACGGGACAACGCCACCATCACCAATCGGCAGCGGGCCCGGCTGGTGACCATGGTGGCCCAGAACCCGGTCCTGCCGCCGGCCATGTCCGTCAACGCCTACGCCCTGCTCGGCCGCACCGCCCACCTGGGACCCCTGGGCCGGGAGTCCGCCGATGATCTGGACCGGGTGGCGCAGGCCCTCCAGCGGCTCGACGCCAGCGGGCTGGCAACCCGACGGCTGGGCAACCTGTCCGGCGGGGAGGCCCAACGGGTCACGATCGCCCGGGCCCTGGTGCAGGACACCCCGCTGCTGTTGTTGGACGAGCCGACCAGTTCGCTCGACATCGGTCATCAGCTGGCCATGTTGGACCTGGTCGACGAGCTGCGCCGCGAGAGGGGCCTGGCGGTGCTGTCAACCATGCACGACCTGACGTTGGCGGCCCAATACGCCGACGAGCTGCTGCTGTTGCACCAGGGAACGGTGGTGGCTGCGGGCCCACCGGCGAGCGTGCTGTGCGAGGACAACCTGACCCGTTACTACGGCGCCCGGGTGCGAGTGGTGCGCGACGGTGAGGCGCTGGTGGTGGTGCCGCTCCGGGCGGGCCTCACGGCGCCTGTCCCGGACCGTCCGGGGCCATGACCATCACACCCTTGCTTACCATCACACCCTTGCTTACCGTCACACCCTTGCTTACCGTCACACCTTCGCTGACCAGCCGGGTTGAGGCCGGGGTCTCGCTGTCCATGCTGTGGTGGCGGGCGCCGCGACTGCTGCGGGCGGTGTCGACCTCGATGGTCGGCGGGGGTCTGGGTACCCGCCGCTGGTTCCTCAACGCTCAGGTCCCGGCTGACTACGACCGGACCGATCCTGACGTTCACCTTCGCCGGCTGGCCCGGTCCGTGGGTCTGACCGGTCAGGGGGTGGCCATGATGACCGCAGTGGACGTCACCACGGTGGTGCGTTGCGTCGTGGACGGGGTGACGGTGCTGGCCACGGTGGGGCTGGGCAGGCCGACCTGGGCCGCGCCCCGCCCTGGTGTGCCCGATGGCTGGCGGTCAGGAGTGGGGGAGGGCACCGTCGGCGGAGTCGGCACGGTGGGCGGAGTCGGCACGATCAACCTGCTCGTGTTGGTCGACGCCTTCGTGGATGACGGCGCGCTGGTGAACCTGCTGGCCACGGCCACGGAGGCCAGAAACCCAGGCCCTGGCCGAGGCCGCCGTGCCCGGCAGCGGGACCGCCTCCGATGCCCTGTGTGTCGCCTGTTCCGATCCCCGCGCCGGTCGGCAGGGCGAATCCGGTCCCCCCCGGCCACCGGGAGTGGGCTTCGATGCGGACTCAACGGGGGATCCCGGGCACGGCGCACGTCGATTCGGCGGACCGAGATCACCGTGGGGCCTCCGCGTGGCCGGGGCCGTGCACCGCGCCGTCACCGAGGGCGCGCGGCAAGACCATCAGCGGGCCGTTGTCGGGGGCTGGCCGCGGGGCTGACGGCGACCCGCCGGACTGTTAGGTTCCGCAGCCGAAGGGGGGCCGTGATGGCGATCAAGGACATTTTCCACATCAACGTCAACTGCACCGACCTGGAGCGCTCCCGGGCGTTCTACGAGTTGGTGGGGTTCAAGGTGGTGGCCGATCTGGGCACCGGCGGCAGCAGCGACATGCTCACGGGGCTGGCGTTGCCGCAGGGCAGCCGGGCCAAGGCGGTGCTCATGATGCTGGAGCCCGACAAACCCCGGGGCACCCGGCTGGATCTCATCCAGTGGATCGACCCACCCACCAAGGGGGCCCCGGCGCCGGATCTGGCCCATGCCGGGGCGGTCCGCATCGCCCTGTGGACCATCGGCATCGACCAGGAGTACCAGCGACTGCTCGACGGCGGGGTGGAGTTCCTGTCCGCCCCGGTAGGCATGGCCGGCACCACCCGGTTCTGCTGCTTCAAGGACCCCGACGGGACCATCCTGGAGCTCATCGACTTCGGAGGCCGGCAATGAGCCTGAACGGCGCCGCTGCGGTCACCGGGGTGGCCGAGCTGAAGCCCACCCGCTGGACCGACGATGAGACCACCATCGGGTTGTTCACCCAGGTCGGCTTGCAAGCCATCGCCGACGCCGGGCTCAACCTGCACGACATCGACGGGCTCATCGCCCATCCCATGGCGGGGTTGCCGATGCTGGTGCCCTCCACCCTGATCGAGTCGATGGGGCTGCGCTGCAGCTTCGCGGAGACGGTTGATCTGGGCGGAGCCACCGGGGCGGCGATGGTGTGGCGGGCGGCGGCGGCCATTGCCTCGGGCCAGGCCAACGCCGTGCTGTGCGTCACCGCCTCCCGTCGCAAACGCCGTGCGCCGGCCGCAGCGGGGGCTCGTTCTGCTGGCTCCGGTACCGCCGGGGTGGGCGGCAAGGACACCTCGGCCTGGGCGGAGTTCGAGGTCCCCTTCGGCAACGTGGGGGCCAACATCGGTTACGCCATGATCGCCCAGCGCTACCTACACGAACAGCAGGCCACCGCCGAACAGTTGGCCAAGATCGCGGTGCATCAGCGCGACAACGCCTGCGCCAACCCCGACGCCTGGTTCTACGGGCAGCCCATCACTGTGTCCGACGTGCTGGATTCCCCGATGGTGGCCGATCCGCTGCACTTCCTGGAGATCGTCATGCCCTCCGCTGGCGGCGCCGCGCTGGTGGTGGTCGGCCCCGAACTGGCCCGCAAATGGGAGGCCGAACGGGCCATCCCGGCGGCGTGGCTGCTGGGCGCCGGAGAGTGCTGCACACACAAGACGGTGACCTACGCCCCCAGCCTGATGGACACCGCCATCAAACCCGCCGCTGACCGGGCCTTTGCCCAGTCCGGGGTGACCCGCAGCCAGATCGGGCTGGCCTCCCTCTATGACTGCTACACGATCACCGTGTTGGTGACCTTGGAGGAAGCGGGGTTCTGCGGTCGGGGCGAGGGCGGCCGTTTCGTGGAGGAACACGACCTGCGCTGGAACGGTGACTTCCCGCTCAACACCCACGGCGGGCAGCTCAGCTTCAGCCAACCCGGCCTCGCCGGCGGCATGAGCCACGTGACGGAGGCTGTGCGTCAGGTGCAACAACGAAGCGGGCAACGGCAGGTCAGGGATCTGGAGTTCGCCTTCGTCAACGGCAATGGGGGGATCATGTCCGAGGAGTGCGCACTGGTGTTGGGGGTGGCGCCGTGAGCCATCCTCGCCCCCTCGCCCCTTCGGTGCTGACCCGCCCGTTCTGGGAGGCCACCGCCGAGGGCCGGTTCCTGATCCAGCGCTGCGAAGGGTGCCGGGCGGCCATCTTCTACCCCCGCCCGTCCTGCCCCGAATGCGGCCGTCCTGATCCCGCTTGGGAACCCGCGTCAGGGACCGCCACGGTGCATACCTTCAGCATCGCCCGACGTCCGACCCACCCCAAGTTCACCGGCGACGAGCCCTACGTGGTGGCCATCGTGCAGTTGGAGGAGGGCCCGCTGGTGACCACCAACATCGTGGGGTGCGATCCCTCCGACGTGCACATCGGCATGCCGGTCACCGTCACCTTCGACGCGGTCGGTCCCGACGGGTTCGCCCTGCCGTTCTTCGCGCCGAGTTAGCGCTCGCGCCACCATCGGCGCGCTCGAACCGCGGGTCTCCTCAGAAGGCCCGGCGGCGAAGCGTCCGTCGACGGCGGTGGGGCGAACGGTTGGCCCGGACGTGGTTGACGGTGCGCACCATCACCACCCCGAGGCATCCCCCGGCGGCCATGAGCGCCAGCACCGCCACGGCCTGCGCCACCAGCAAGACGGCACCGGCCAGGGCCAACCCGCCCAGCAAGCCCGACAAGGCGGTCAGCAGGGTGCGGTCCGTTCGGAGACGGGCCCGGCGCTCGATCTGGCGCAGGGGCAACTGTTGACGCAGCGAGCGTTCGATCACGCTCCAGGTGTGCGCTTCGGTGGGGCTGAGGGTCTCGTCGGGGCCGGGCTCATACGACACCCCAATATTGTCGACAGGTAGGGCGGTCCGGTTTACCCAAGATTTCCCAAGTCCCGACATTCTGATGGAACCGCGTCCGCGCCATGCCCGGGCGTCATCGCTGTCACGGGGGTCGTGCTAGGAACACCACATGGTTGAGATCCGCTGCGCCAACTGCGGCGGCACCCACTCCAGCGCCAACGACGTTCGTGCCTGTTTCCGGTCCGGGGGCGGGCGACCAGGCGCGCTGAGCGGGGCCGATGCCGGCGCGCCGGAGGAGGTCGCAACCCTCCTGGCTGACCTCGACCGCTATGCCGAGGTCGATTCCGATGACAGCGACGGGTCAGCCCACCACGGTGCCGGCCCGTCGTCGGGCCCGCCAGAAGCCACCAGGTCACGGAGCCGGGCCCCGGTCGGCGAGTCCGCTGGTTCCCGTGCACGCCCTGGTCGGGCGACGGCGCGGTCGCGCTCGGGCCACCGCGGACCCACCACCGCCGCGGTTCGGGTCGTTGGGCCCGCTACCTCACCGCTGCCCCGCCCCCCGGCGGATTGGGCCGGTCCCGAGGCACTCGGCCGCGGTTTGGTCATCACCCCCGGCGCCGCCGTGCCCGCCCCCTGGCAGGCCGCCACCCGGCTGCGCATCGACCCCTCGCAGGTGGACGACGCCGCGGGCGGGGCGTTGGCCGAGCTGACCCGCTGTTGGGGCCAACGTCAACGCTTCGTGGTGGAGTGGGACCAGCCGCGCTCCCAACCCGCAACCGATGACGGCGCGCCCGGTGCCGGCCCGGAGGTGGAGGAACGCGAGCCGTGGCAGGTCGGCGTGGCGTTCGAGTTTCACAGTGACCGGCTGGCGGCGTTGCTGCACGACCATGCGGTTGATGCCCGGGGCCCCGACGGCGCTCGCTACCGGCCGGCCGAAGTTGCCGTAGCCGTGGGGGCCACCCCGACCGCGCTCCCCGGAGTCGACGTTCTCGACCCGAGTGGGGTGCCGCTGGTGATCGATGGGGGACCGTTGACCCCGGGGCTGCTGGCCTCGGCGGAGCACCCATCGGGCCGGTCGGAGGAGTCCGAGGGGTCGGAGGGGTCGGTGGCATCCGAGGTGCCGGCTGGTGCCGTGCGGGTGGTGCCGGTGGCGCTGGTGGGGGTGGGCTTGTTGCGCGAGTTGGGCGTCGGCGGCTCCCCGGCTGAGTTGGCCGAGGACCAGTTGGCGGCGGTGAGCCACCGTGGCGGGGCGGCCCGCATCATTGCCCCGGCCGGCTCGGGCAAGACGAGGGTGCTGACCGAACGGGCCCGACTGCTGTTGCGGCAGTGGCAGGTTCCCGCACAGCTGGTCACGTTGGTGGCGTTCAACGTGCGGGCTGCAGAGGAGATGCGCGAGCGCACCACCGACCTGCCGGGCCTGCACATCCGCACCCTCAACAGCCTGGCCCTGGCCATCGTCAACGGCAGCGGACCGTTCCTCGCCCGCCGTGACGGTCGCTCGTTGAGCACCATCGACGAGTTCGAAACCCGCCGCGTCCTCGAAAAGCTGGTTCGCTACCCCCGCCGGGCCGGGACCGACCCTGCCGCGGTCTGGCTGGAAGCGCTGGCCGCGGTGCGCCTGGCGTTGCGGGACCCGGCCGATGTCGAGGCCGGTTTCGGTGGTGACGTTGACGGGTTCGCCCGGGTCCTGCCCCTCTACCGTGAGGAGCTGGCCCGGCGGGGGGCGCTGGACTACGACGAGCAGATCACTGCCGCCATCGAACGCCTGCTGCGGGAACCCGACGCCCGCCGGGTCGCCCGTCAGGCCTGCCGGGTGCTGCTGGTCGATGAGTTCCAGGACCTGGCACCGGCCCACCTCCTCCTCATCCGGCTGCTCTCGGCCCCCACGTTCGATTGCTTCGGGGTCGGTGACGACGACCAGACCATCTACGGCTACGTCGGCGCTTCACCGGACTGGCTGGTGCACTTCGAGCGGTGGTTCCCCGGCGCCGCCGACCATCCGCTGCAGATCAACTACCGCTGCCCGCCCGCAGTGGTGCACGCCGCCGCCAACCTGCTCACCCGCAACCGCCATCGGGTGCCCAAGGACATCCGGTCCGCGCCCGACCGGGCCGGTCAGCCCGGGGACCTGCGCATCGAGGCCGTGGATGATGTGGCCGCCACCACCTGTGAACAGGTCATCGAGCTGGTCGCGGGTGGTGTCGCCCCCGCCGAGGTGGCCGTGCTCAGCAGGGTCAACGTGACCCTGCTGGCGGTGCAGCTGCGGTTGGCGGCGGCCGCGGTGCCCACCAACGCCGCGGTGGACCTGCAGCTCCTCGGTCGCTCAGGGGTGCGGGCGGCGTTGGCTTGGGTGGCGTTGGCCGCCACGGCGCAGGGCCCATCGGCCAACCTGGCCGGTGGTCTGGTGGCGGACGCGGCCCGCCGCCCACCGAGGGCCATCTCCCCCAAACTGCTGGAGTGGATGGGTGAGCAGCGCAGCCTCGACGGCTTGGCCCGCTTGGCCACCCGACTGTCCCAGGCTCGCGACGCGGACAAGGTCGAGGCCTTCGTGACGGATCTGCAACTGTTGGCGGGCTTGGTGCGTGACGGTGCCGATACCGCCGCGGTGTTGGCGGCGGTGGCGGACCGAATCGGCCTCGGCGCGGCCATGGACACGCTGGACTCCTCCCGGGGGGCAGTTGATCGCTCCACCCACGGCGATGATCTGGCCGCGTTGCGCGCCGTGGCCCACCTCCACCCCGACCCGGCCGGGTTCGGCGGTTGGTTGCGGCACCAGCTCGAGGCCACCCGTCAGCAGTCCCGTCCCGACGGCGTGCAGCTGGCCACCATCCACCGGGTCAAAGGACGGGAGTGGCCCTATGTGTTCGTGCACGATGCCAGCGACGGGCTGTTGCCCCACCGTCTGGCCGAGGACATCGAGGAGGAGCGACGGGTCTTCCACGTGGCGTTGACCAGGTCCTCCGTGCGAACCACGGTGGTGGTTGACGCTGCCGTCCCCAGCCCTTTCGTGGCCGAACTGGCCGAGGCCGGCAACCCCAGCAGTGCGGAGGGGCCCGCTGTCACCAGCGCCGCCGCCAGTCGTGGTGGCCGGGCTGGCCGCTCGGGTGGCGCCGGGCAAGGTTCGACGCCACCCGATGGAGCGTCGACCCCGGCCAGCACGGCACTGGTCGAGCAGCTCAAGGCGTGGCGGCGGGAACGGGCCCGGCGCGACGCGGTCCCGGCGTATGTGGTGCTGCCGGACAAGGCCATCGACGACGTGGCCCGTCGCGCTCCCCGGACGCTGGTGGAGTTGTCCCGCTGCCACGGCATCGGCCCCGCCAAGCTGGACCGATACGGGGACGAGATCCTGGCCGTGCTCGACACCGGCCCCGGTTCGTAGGCCCCCAGGCGAGGGGCCCGACATCGCAGGCGTGGATCAGCGGTCGATCGATGCCCCGGCGGCCAGGACCGAACGGATGGTCAGGTCGTCCTCGAGCACCACCACGTCGGCCCGGCCACCGGCATAGAGCCGGCCGAGGTCCCGCCGACGCAGCGCCAGCGCCGGGGTGCGGGTCACCGTGGCCAAGGCGGCATTGAGGCTCAGGCCCAGCCCCACCAGGTTGCGCAGGGCCTGATCGAGCCCGCTGGCGCTCCCGGCCAGCGTGCCGTCCTCAAAACGGACCGCGGTGCCGTCGACATGTTCGGTTCGGCCGTCGGGACGGGTGCGCATGGCAGAGCCCGATCCCGCCAGGGCCACCGCGTCGGACACCACGAAGGCCCGGTCACCCAACGCCGCCAGGCTGAAGCGCACCGCATCGGCGTGCACGTGGGCCAGGTCGGCGATCAGGCCGACGAACACCCCGGATCGGGCCAGCGCGGCACCGGTCAGGCCGGGGTCACGGGCGGTCGGCGACGACTGGGCGTTCCACAGGTGCGTCACCATGGTGGCCCCCGCGTCGAACGCCGCGTGGGCCTGTTCGGCGCTGGCAACGCTGTGACCGAGTGCTACCACGACCCCCTGGTTGCGGGCCAGGGAGATCAGTGCTTCGGCGCCAGCCAACTCCGGCGCCAAGGTGATGATCAGGACCATTCCCGGGGTGCCATCCACTCCAACCTCGGCGGGAGGCCGGGGCGGCAGTCCCAGGAGATCGTGTAGCACGGTCGGATCGGGCTGACGGAGCCACCCCTCCGGATGGGCGCCGCGCCGCTCGGGGTTGAGGAAGGGGCCCTCCAGATGGACACCGAGCACCGCAGCGCCCGCCGGCGGCCGCCCTATGACCTCCTTGATGGTGGCCAGCGCCGGGGGGTACGCGGCGGGAGCGGCGGTGGGGATGGTGGCCACGCAGGACGTGACACCACGGGCGGCCAGCGCTGCCAGAGCGACCTCGAAGCCGTCCCGGCCGGCGGTGGTGAAGTCGGCTCCGGCGAACCCGTTGATCTGCAGGTCGATGAACCCCGGCACGGCCAGCCCGCGCCCACCCGCGGGGTGGCGACCGACGGTGGCGATCCGGTCCCCGATCACGGTCACGTCACCGGGCAGGACAACGCCGTCGACCAGGGCCGCGGCCACCCCCAGTCGCCGCTCCACCAGGCCGGCCCCCGCGTCGGTCAGCCGAGACGTTCTTCCACCAGCGGCAGGAGGTTTCGGCGCACCAGCTTGCCGGTCGAGGTCCGGGGCAGCTCGTCGAACACCAGGATCTCCTCTGGGCGTTTGAAGCTGGCCAGATGCTCCCGGGCGTGAGATGCGATCGCCTCTGCCTCCCCGCCGGCACGCAGCACCACCGCGGCCACCACCCGCTCACCCCAGGTGTCGTCGGGGACGCCGATGACCGCGGCCTCGATTACGTCGGGATGCTCGTACAGGACGGATTCGACCTCCTCGGGAGCGATGTTCTCGCCGCCGCGGATGATCATGTCCCCTGATCGGCCCGACAGGAACAGGTACCCGTCATCGTCCAGGAAGCCCAGGTCCCCGGTGTGGACCCAGCCGGTGGTGTCCACCGTGACCCGGGTCTTTTCCGGGGTTGCCCCAGTACCCGTCCATGGCGCGGAACGTACGCAACCACACCTCGCCGGGGGTGTTGGGCCCCACGATGAGGCCGTCGGGATCACAGATCTGGACCTCGACATCGTCAAGCACCTTGCCCACCGACTTGAGCCGGCGCAGCTTGCGTTCCTGATCCTCCGCGCTGCCTTCCCAGATGCGATGGTCGTCGGGATCCAACACCGACACCGTGGCCGTGGTTTCGGTCTGCCCGTAGGCCTGGGAGAATGCCACGCTGCGGGGAAACACGTCGATGGCCCGGCGGATGACGGAGGGCGGCATGGGCGCGGCTCCGTAGGTGATGCCCACCAGGCTGGACAGCTCAGTGGTGGCGAAGGCCGCATCGTCCAGCAGTCGGGCCAGCATGGTGGGCACCAGGAAGGCGTGGGTGACCAGGTGACGACCCACGGCGGCCAGCCAGGAGGCGGTCTCGAACTGGTCCAGCATGACCACCACCCGCCCGGAATAGAGGGCGATCATGGTGGAGGTCAGGCCGGCCACGTGGTACAGCGGGGCGGCCAGCAGGGTGCGGCCGTGATCCTCACCGTCAGCACATTCGTTGGTGCCCATCACGTAGCCGGTGATGGCGCCGTGTTTGAGCATGACCCCCTTGGGCATGGAGGTGGTGCCCGAGGTGTACAGCAGGGTGGCCAGGGCGTCGTCCTCAACGTCTTCGACCAGCTCGTTGGGCTCGGCGGCGTCACGGCGGGTCTCGTAATCCCCGTCGAAGGTCAGCACGTGCTCAAGGCTGTCCGGCCGCACCGAATCAACCAGCGGCTGGTAGCGGGCCTCCATGACCAGGACCTTGGTGCCGGAGTCCACCAGCAGGTGGGCGGCCTCGTCCTTGCCGGCGCGGTAGTTCATGGGAACCACCGTGGCGCCCAGGCAAGCCGCCCCGAACAGCACCTCCAGAAACCCCGCCCGGTTGGTGGACAGGATCCCCACGCGGTCCCCGACGCCCACGCCCAGGCTCGAGAGCAGCCCGGCGGCGGCGGCCACGTTGGCCCGAAGCTCGCCGTAGCTGACTTCGGTGCCGTCAGGAGTGATGATCGCCGTCTGTTCGAAGCAGATCATCGAGGGCAGGTCGAGGAGCATGGCGACGTTCACCCGCCCGACGATAATCAGCGTGAGACGCTCGGCACAGCCCCACGAACGTCATGCCGTTTCAGATGCTTTCAGCGGATACTTTTTCAGCCGGTTATCTCGAGGACTTCCTCGGCCAGGAGCCGGGCCACCTCGTCGGGGTCCATGCCGATGAGGTCGGTCAGCACCTCGAACGTGTGCTGGCCCACGCAGGGCCCGGCGCTGGTGGGTCCGGCCGGGGTCAGGGACAGTTCGGCAGCCACCCCGTCGTAGGGGACAGTGCCCATGACCTGGTGCTCCAGCGGCACGAAATACCCCCGGTGGCGGATCTGCGGATCTTCGTGCAGCTGGTGAGGGCTGAGCACCGGCCCGCAGGAGACGTGGGGTTGCAGCACTGCGAACAGCTCGCCGGCGTCACGTTCGGCGGCCCATGCCCGCAGCTCGGTCTCGATGGGTTCCTCCCGGGCCTTGCGACCGGCCACCGTGACCAGGTCCGCGGCGGTAGCCCAGGCGGGAGAACCCAGGGCCCGAACCAGGGCCTGCCATTGGGCGTCGTCCTCGCAGGCCAGTGCCAGCCACGATTCGCTGCCGTCAGCGTGGGCCCGGCAGGCCATGACCAGGTGGGGGCTGCGCTCCTGGTCCCGGTTGCCATGGCGCTTGGCCACCTGACCGTTGCATTCGTAATCCAGCAGCTCCGGCCCCTGGAACTGCAGCGCCGCCTCGAGCTGGGCCAGGTCCAGGTGTTGGCCCTGTCCGGTGCGGTCGCGATGGTCGATGGCCGCCGCCAGGGCCAACGCTGAGAACCGCTGGCAGATGAAGTCGGTGTACGCCCCGTAGATCATGACCGGGTCCCCGTCGGCGGGGCCGGTCAGGTGGTAGAAGCCGGACAGGCCGCCCATCAGGTTGCCGAAGCCCCGGTAGTTGCGGCGGGGCCCGGTCTGGCCCTGCATGCAGGTGGAGAGCATCACGATGTCGGGTCGGCGAGCGGCGATGGCGGGCCAGTCCAACCCCCAACCGGCCAAGGTGCGGGGGGTGAAGCTTTCCAGCACAACATCGGCCCAACCCTCGATGATCCGCCAGATCACCTCCCGACCTTCGGGGTGGGTCAGATCCACTCCCAGGCCCAGCTTGCCGGCGTTCATGTTGGCGCAGAAGTGCCCGTTGTTGAGCCCCGGTCGGCTGTCCCGGAACGGTGGCGTGAGGCGCAGGACGTCAGGCCGGATCGAGGACTCGACCTTGATCACGGTGGCTCCGTGGTTGGCCAGGTAACTGGCCGCCATCGGTCCGACCCCGATCCAGGACAGGTCCAGCACCCGCAACCCGTCATAGGCCCTCGCTCGAACCGCCGGGTCAGCGGGGGCAGTCGGGTTAGCCGGGTCGGCCGGGTCAGCCGAGCTAGCGGGGCCACGGTGCGGTCCGACCTGGGTTCCGACGGGGGAGCGCGCCGGCTCGGCGAGGACGGGGTCCTGATGCTGTCCGACCGCGGGTGCCGCCGAGGGGGCCCGCAACGGGGTGGCCCCCATGCGGACCCAGGCGCCGGCGTAGTGGATCGTCTGGCCCTGGCGTGTGACCGGCTGGAAGTACTCCCGGGCCGCTAGTTGCTCGTCCAGGCGCAGGTCAGCGACGGTGTTGAGCGGGGCCACCAGCAGCAGCTGGTCCAGGGCCCGCTGGTAGATCTCCGCCTTGGTGAAGCGGGCGAAGAGATCCGTCAAGGTGGTCGAGACCCCCGCGAAGAACGCCTGGCCCATCTCGGCGAAGTTCACCGCGGTGAAATCCACCGCCGCGGCGTCCCGATCCACCGCCGCGCCGGACTCCTCGGCCCAGGTGAACAGGTGGCGCATCATGGGCCCGCCCAGCTGACCCCCTGTCGCCAGCACCGTGACGTAGCCGTCCAAGCAGGGCATCACCGCTCTGAACCGGGCGTGGCTGTAGCCGGTGTATCCGCCGGATCGGTGCAGCTCCCAACCTTCGAGCAGGGCGAAATCCTGGGCGTTCATCAGGGTGCGGATGCCGGCCAGCTGGGCCGACACGTCGATCTGCTGGCCCTGGCCGTGGCGCCGGGCGTGATACAACGCCACCACGGTGTGCACCGCCGCTTCGACGCTGGCGTGGCGGAACAGCTGGGGGGCGCTGATGCGAGTTGGTTCCCCGTCGGGGTTGCCGGTGAGGAACTGCAAGCCGCACATAGCGCTGATCACCAGGTCGCTGGCCTGATGCCCGGCGTAGGGACCGGACCGCCCGAAGGCGCTGATGGAGGTGATCACCAGCGCCGGGTTGGCCGCCAGCAGCGAGTCAGCGCCGAGGTCGCGCCCTGCCAACCAGCCGGTGGGGAACGATTCGATCACCGCGTCGGCACCGGCACAGAGCGCCCGCAGCCGGTGCTGGTCCCCGGGCTGGTCGAAATCGAGCTCGATGGAACGTTTGTGCTGGTTGGCGAACCACCAGCCCAGGTTGGCCTCGGGGTCATCGGCCGGTCGACGCTGGTCACGAAGGCCGTGTCGCCGACCAGGGTCCCCCCCAGGGGGTTCCACCTTGATGACCTCGGCGCCGAGGTCGGCCAGGACCTTACCGCAGAGCCAGCCGTCCTCGGTGGTGAGGTCGATGACGCGGTAGGGCGACAGCGCGCCCGAGCTTGTCTGCTGGCTCATGTGCTCGCCTCGGGTTGGGGTGCTCTCAACGGCTTCGGTCAGTGACGTTGTCGGCCAGGACTGCCAGCCGTCGTTCGAGCACCAATCCGGCGTCGAGGTCCAGCTCAGCGGCACCTCGGAGGGCCCGTTTGGCGGCCTGCACCAACCTGGGCTCGCTGTTCGCCCAGCGCCGGGCCACCGCGGCCGCGGCAGTGTTGACCGCCTCCGCCGGGCTCTGGTTGACGGTGCTGTCGGGGGCCACCACCCGGTGCACGATGCCCCTTTCGAGCGCCTGGTGTGCGGGGATGTTGTCCGCGCTGAGCACCCACGGGAGGGCGGCGACGGCGCCGATGGCCTTGCTCAAGCTCTGGGTGCCCCCGGCCGCGGGCAACATGCCGAGGCGGGTTTCGGGCAGGCCGACCACGGTGTCGGTGGCGGCCAGGCGGATATCACAGAGCAGCGCCATCTCCAGGCCCGCGGCCAGAGCGTAGCCGTGCAGCGCCACCACCACCGGTTGGGGCAGCGACCACAGCGGACCCCAGGGATCGCGGTCCCAGCGGATGCGGCGGGCTTCGAAAACGCTGTCGGCCGAGCCGAACTCGGACAGGTCCGCCCCGGCGGAAAAGTGTCGTCCGGCGGCGGCCAGGACCACCGCGGCGACATCGGGCATGTCCCGCACCGCCAGCACCGCCTCGATGAGCGCGTCCCGCACCGCCACGCTGACCAGGTTCAACGTCTCCGGTCGGTTCAGGGTGATGGTGGCCACGGCCCCATCGAGCGCCAACAGCACCGGCTCCGTCGCAGTGGGGGGCGCGTCTGTCATCTCATCTCGTCATCTGCTCATCTCGTCAGCTGGTTGTCTCGTCAGCTGTGTGACGAGATGCCGACTCGGCCCGGCGCAGCGGTGGGGGCAGGCCACGGCAGCCGTCGACCAGGACCGTAGCCCGTCCGGCCGCGGCAATCGCCCAGCACCACAGATCCCCAGCGTCTTCGTTTCGGCGCGGACTGGCGTGATGGTTTCGCAGCGGGCGAATGGCCTCCTCGAGCGAGAGCACCAGCGCCGGCGGGCGATCACCGGCTTGGCGGGCCCGCAGCGCGCCCACCAGCAGCCCGAGCGCGGTGAAGCCGGCGACGGGATCGGGGTAGTTGACCTGCGCCGGTTGGGGCACACCGCCGGGCCCCGTCAACGCCAACCCGGAGGCGGCATGGACCCCCCCGCCGTGCGCCACCCAATCTGCCCGGGCCCCGCCGGCATCGAAGGCCCGCAAGGACAGGTCGATGAGGCCGGGCCGGACCTGCGCCAGGCGCGTCGGCTCGATCCCCAGATTCGGTCGGACCCGGCGGCTGAAGTTGTCGATAACCACGTCGGCGGTGCTCACCAGCTCCAGAAAGTGGTCATGGTCGGTGCGGCGGCGAAGGTCCAGCTCTCGATGCTCCTTGCCGTGGTCGAGGGCCACGAACAGGGCTCCGTCCCCCGGCCCGGCCGAGGCAGGTCTCTCGCCGCGACGGAGGCCGTCGGGTCTCACCGCCGGCTCGATCTTGATCACCCGGGCGCCGAGGTCGGCCAACAGCCACGTGGCCAACGGCCCCGCCCACAGCACGGTCAGGTCGATCACCGTCACCCCGGCCAGAGGCGCCCAACCCCGCGCCGGGCTCGCGGATCCGTTTCGGTGGGACCACCCCTCCTGAAGCGCTTCTTCCTGGTGACTCAGCGCTGCCCGCTCGTTGCTTCGATGACCCCACATGGTGTCGGAGACGGCCCGGTACGGCGTCACCGGGAGGCGCCATTCCTGGGCCCGGCGGGCGACCTGCTCGGCGTTGGGGGGCGTGGCGCCTGCGAGGATGTCCTGACGCAGCACCGCCTGAAGCCGATCCCAGGTGTCGTGGTCAGCGGGACCGGGGTCCGCGTCGACCCAGCCGCCACCGGGGGCGGGCACCGGCGGGCGCGGTGGCGGGGGCCGGCCCAGCTCGTTGGCGGCGGCGATGACCCACGGCGCCAACAGGTGGCAGGCCACCAGGTCACGATCGATCACCCATTGGGCCCCGGGCCCGCCGAGGGGCGGCCGGGTTAGCCCCGCGACGGCGCGTTGCAGCAGGTCGACACACCAATCCAGCGCCCCTGGAGGGAGCACGCCGGTCGGCAGCAGGTCCGCCAGACCCAGGTTCAGGTTGAGGTTGAGGTTCAGGTTCGGTCCGATGGCGGGGTTGGCGTGGGGGCCCTCAGGGACGCAGCCAGGGGAGCCGCGTCCGCTCATCGACCGGCGAAATCGGCAGGGCGTTTGGCGAAAAACGCCGCCAGGCCCTCGGCCCGGTCAGAGGACGTGGCCAGCAACGTGTTGAGGTCGCCCTCCAGCCGCAATCCGTCGCGCAAGGGCAGTTCGGCGCCGCGGTGGACCGCCTCTTTGGCGAACGCCAATGCCAAAGGACCCAGCCCGCACAGCCGCTCGGCCAGCGCCAGCGCGGCGACCGCCACCGGCGGATCAGTGGCCGCCGCTGATCGAGTGTCCGGGGCAGCGCCGGCACCCGCGCCCGTTTCGCCGGTCGCGGTCGGGTCGATCACTGACCACACCAGCCCGGCGTGTTGCGCGCCCGACACGTCCAGCACGTCGCCCAGCAGCAACATGGCCCCGCTGCGGGCCACCCCCACCGCCCGGGCCAGGCGTTGGGTTCCGCCCCAACACGGCAGCCCACGACCCCCAGCCACGTCCGGCAGGGCAAAGGTGGCGTCCGGCGCGGCCAGGATGATGTCCGCCGCCAGCACCAGCTCCAGGCCCACTGACCAACAGCGGCCCGTCACCGCGGCGATGACGGGCACCCGCAGCCGGGCCAGCAGCGAGACTGGATCGACGATGGCCGCGAGCGGATCAAGATCGGCTTCTGGCCCGCGGCAGAAATCGGGGTCATCGGACCGCAGCACCACAGCCCTGAGCTCGCGATCCTCGATCGCTGCTTCCAAACCGCTGATGAGCGCCCGGCAGGTGGCGGCGTTGAGCAGCCCGCCGGGTAGGCAGACATCGAGGACCATGCCGCCGTTGCGAGGGGCCGACCGCAACCCAGCCGCTGCCATCCCCGTCACTTGCCCCGCCTGTGCCCTGCCCCTACCGACCTAGTCGGCGGACTTGGTCTGCTTGGGTTGAACCTGTGCCATCTCGGCGCCGTTGATCTTGAGTGCACCAGCGCCGGGCTTGGTGACCAGCACCTCGATGCCGCTCGACTCGTCGGTGTAGCGCTTGCCGACCTGCAGTGCGCCGCTCCCCGCAGGATCGAACTCGATGGTGCCTTCGCCACCCTTGGTGACCACGACCTCGGCGGTACCGGTGTCGAACTTCAGGCGCTCTCCGGCCTTGGTGGGCATCAGTGACCTCCTTCACATGGACTGACGGAGGGTGACACTAACGCGACCGCCGGGGCCCGTTGCCATTCGCGCCGGCCTCCAGCGGCGCTAGCCTGGAGCAGGCATGTCTTCGGTACCGAACAACGAATCCGCTGGCACGTCGACGTTCTCGGGCCGCATCGCCTCATTGTGGTTCGATCACGGGCTCAAGGTGGTCCGGTACTGCGGTCTGTCGGTGTTCAACGTGCTGATGGGGTTGAGCCTGCTGAACTTCTTCCTCAGGGTGATGGACCTGTCGGCCATTTCCGCCAACCTGTGGGCGGTGGGGGTGGGGACGCTGCCGTCTTATCTCCTGGCTCGGAAGTATGTGTGGGCCAAGACCGGCAAGCACTCCCTGACCAGAGAAGTCCTCCCGTTCTGGACGCTGAACGTGTTAGGGCTGGTGATGTCCACGGTGGCCGTGCACCTGGCCGAATCCGCCTCCGACGGCAATGCCATCGCGGTCAGCGCTGCTTCCATCGGGGCCTGGTTCGGGGTGTGGGTGATCAAGTACCTGCTGCTGGACCGGACGGTGTTCAGCGGAGCGGAAACCCCCGAGCCGGTCAGGGTCTGACGCCACCCGGGCTACGGTTCTGCCATGTCCTCCCTGCTCCCCCTCGATCCCGACCAGCTGCTCGCCACCACCCGCGCCGTACGGAAGCGGTTGGATTTCGACCGGCCGGTGCCCATCGAGCTGATCTCGCAATGCGTGGGTCTGGCCCAGCAGGCGCCGACGGGGTCCAACACCCAGGGGTGGCACTTCATGGTGGTCACCGACCCGGCCAAGAAGGCGGCGCTGGGTGAGCTGTACGCCCGGGCCTTCAACGCCTATCGCACGTCTCCGATGTACGCCGGCAAGGTGGCCCACGCTGACCCCGTCCGCGACGCCCAGCAGGCCCGCGTGACCTCCTCGGCGGAGTTCCTGGCAGAGAACATGGGCCGGGCCCCGGCGCTGGTGCTGCCCTGTGTGTGGGGTCGGGTCAGTGGCGCCGCTGCCGCCGGGTTCCTGGGGAGCATCCTCCCCGCAGCGTGGAGCTTCATGCTGGCGGCCCGGGCTCGGGGTCTGGGCACCTGCTGGACCACCCTGCACCTGAGCTATGAGCAAGAGGCCGCCGAGGTTCTGGGCATTCCTTTCGAGAAGGTTACCCAGGCCCTGTTGACCCCGGTGGCGTTCACCACGGGCACCGATTTCAAGCCCGCCGCCCGGCCCGACCCCATGTCGATCATCCACATCGACACCTGGTGAGCGGTTGGTGAGGCCGCCCATGATGGCGCCCCGGGCCCGGCGGTTGGCCGAAGCCGCCCGGGGGTTCATGCCCCCCGAGGAGGGATTGGCACTCTTCAGGGCGGCGGCGGGGCTCGAGGCGGCGGTGCCCGGGCCATTGCTGGAGATCGGCAGCTACTGCGGGAAGTCCGCGCTGTACCTGGGTGCAGCGGCGCAGGCCGGGGGAAGGGTGTTGTTCTGTGTCGATCATCACCGGGGCTCGGAGGAGAACCAGGCCGGCTGGGAGTGGCACGAGCCGGACCTGGTGGACCCGGCGTGCGGGCTGATGGACACCCTGCCCACGTTTCGCCGAACGGTGCAGCAGGCCGGGCTGGAGGACGTGGTGGTGGCGGTGGTGGGTGAGTCCGTCACCGTGGCCCGCTGGTGGTCCACACCGTTGGCCCTGTTGTTCATCGATGGCGGCCACGGCGCTGAGGTGGCCCACGCCGACTATGAGCATTGGGCCCCGCAGGTGGCGTCCGGCGGCCGGCTGGTCATCCATGACGTGTTTCCCGACCCCGCCGATGGTGGGCGCCCGCCCTATGAGATCTACCGGCGGGCGCTGGAGCACGGCGGGTTCGTGCAGCACGAAGCCTGCGGGTCGCTGCGGGTGCTGCGCCGGCTGGCCTGCTGAGCAACCCATCGGCTCTGGCCCTGGGGCCAACCCCGCCCTGGCTGGCACATGGTGGTTCAACCGGTCGAGCGTTGCCTTGGGGACAGCGTCCGGTCGGACCCGGGCTCCGATGCGGGTAGCCAGAGCGACGGGGGCCGGGCCGTGCTGGTGAACAGGTCCGCTGCGGGGCTGGCGGCGGAGAGGGCGTCGGCGCACAGCACGACCGCGGCGGCGGTGTAGGTCGAGGTTTCCTGATCGGGGAACGTCACCGCGCCGGGGTGCACCAGCCCGGTGAAGTACCGGCCGCTGGCGTGGTGGCGGTGGGCCAAGGTCCATCGGAACAGGTCCAGGGCCTGCTCGGATCGGCCGGTGGCGAGATGCGCCAGGGCGGCCTCGCAGGTCTCCGCGGCGGTCACCCAGGGCTCGTCAACCACGCAGCGCACCCCCCGGCCCTCCATCACGAAACGGTCCCGGCCCTGCTGCAAACGGGCGTCGGCGACGGCACCGTCGAGCGCTCCGACCAGCACCGGGTAATACCAGTCCATGGCCCAGCGGTGCTTTGGGGCGAAGGCCTCCGGTTCATGACCGATGACGTGCAGGAGTCGGCTGAGCGCCGCGTCCCACGACGGCTGGGGGTCATCAAGCACCTCGGCCAGGGCCAACCCGCAGCGGAGGCTGAGGCTGATGGAGCAGCTGCCGGTGAGCAGGGCGAAGCTCCAGGGGGTGCCGTCGGCGTGGCGGGCCCAGAGGATCTCACCCCGGGCGGTCTGCAGGCCCACCACGAAGTCCAGAGCCCGTCGAACCATCGGCCAGTACGTCTCGATCAAGGTCCGGTCGGCGCTGCAGCGGTACGCATGCCACAGCCCGGTCCCCACATAGGCGCAGCAGTTGGCGTCGAGCTTTTCTTCCTCGATGTGTTGCCGACCGTCGCCATCCTCCACGTAGTAGCGGTGCCACGCCCCGTCAGGCCGCTGGTTGGCGGCCAGCCAGGCCCAGGCGGCCTCTGCTGCACCCCGCTGCCCGCCCAGCAGCAGGGCCATGGCGGCCTCGGTGTGGTTCCAGACGTCGGCGTGGCCACCTTCGAACCACGGGATCATCCCGCTGGGCAGCTGGGTGTCAACGACGGTGGCCACGGTGGCCGCCAACTCGTCCGCGGTGATCACACCGGGCACATCAGCCAGCCACACCCGTGCTCACCTCTTCTCGACGCTGGGCGTACAGCACCAGGGATTTCGGCACCAAGCGGCTGAGCAGGCGATCGGCCCAGCGGGTCGGGCGACGGCCGGCGGTGATGTCCCACACCAGCAGCCGGTGATAGGCCGCCACCAGCGGATGGCGATCGTTGCTGACGCCCACCGCGCAGCGCAACCACCAGTACGGGGCGTGCAACCCGTGGGCCCGGCCGCGGCCGACCGGTTCGAAGCCGGCCATGCGCAGACGGTTGCGCAGCACGTCCGCGGTGTAGATCCGCAGGTGGCCGCCGGTGGCGCGGGGCGTGATAGTCCCGGGACAGCTTCCAGCAGATCGTTTCGCACAACCACGCCGGGACCGTCACCGCCAACGCCCCGCCGGGGTGGATGATCCGGGCCAGCTCGGCCAGCACGTCGGTATCGGCCTGGATGTGCTCGAGCACCTCGGAGGCGATGACCAGGTCGAACGCGCCGTCGGGGAACGGCAGGGCCAGGGCGGAAGCCTGCACCGCGCCGGCGCGGCTCTGCGGTTGCTGCTCACCGGCCTCAGCCATGGCGGCAAAGGTGCGGGTGCAGGCCACCAGCTCCGGATGGGCCAGGTCCACAGCCACCGTGCGGGCGCCGCGGCGGAAGGCCTCGAAGGCGTGCCGGCCGAACCCGGCGCCCAGGTCCAGCACCCGCTGCCCGGGCCGCACATCGAGCCGCTCATAGTCCACGGTCAGCATCGGCGGGAGCGGTCCACTCAGCCCAGCCGGCGACGGGCAGCGGCGACCGTGGCGGTCGCGGTGGCAGCGGTACGTGTGCTCAGCGCGGCGGAGAACCCGGACGATGGCCCCGCCGGTGCTGCGTGCAGGTCTGGCTGACGGCGGCGGTCCTCGATGGTGAGGCGGTACTGGTCAACGGTCAGCGCGGCCATGATCTTCCAGCTCCAGTGCTCCACCACCCGTTGCCGGCCCCGCAGCCCGATCCCGGCCCGCAGCTCGGGGCGGCCCAGGTTGGCGCCGATGGCGGCGGCCAGCGCCTCGGCGTCACCGGGGGCCACCAGCACGGCGGTGTCGCCGTCGGCGCCGACCACCTCGGGGATGGCACCGCCGGTGGTGGCGATGAGTGGGACCCCGCAGCTCTGGGCCTCGATGGCGGGCAGGCTGAAGCCTTCGTAGAGGGACGGCACCACAGCCAGTTCCGAGGAGGCGTACAGCTCGACGATGCGCTCCTCATCCACCCCGGTCACGAACGTCACCGCGTGCTGCAGTCCCAGCTCCTCGATGGCCCGGTCGGAGGGACCGCCGGGCTTGCGTCGACCGATGAGCATGAGATGGGCCGAGGCGTGATCGACCCGGACCTTGGCCAGCGCTTCCAGCAGGTAACGCAGCCCCTTGAGGGCCACGTCGGCGGAGGCGGTGGTGATGATCCGGCCCGGCACCACCGCCACCTGGGGCAACGGCCGGAAGCTCTCGATGTCCACCCCCACCGGCACCACCGCCAACCGATCGGCAGGCACCGCGAACTCTGCCTGGATGTCCCGGTAGGAGTTCTCCGATACCGTGATCACCCGTCGCAACCGGCGGGCCACCCGGATCTGCATGCGGGTGAAACCGTGCCAGCGGGCCTTGGTGACCTTCTCGTAGAGGTTGCGGGCGGCTTCCATCTCCAGCCGTTTGTCCACGGTGATGGGGTGATGGATGGTGGCCACCACCGGCAGACCGGCGCGTTCGATGCCCAGCAGCCCGTAACCCAGGCACTGGTTGTCATGGACCACGTCGTACTTGCTGGTGCGGTCTCGTAGATGGCGCCAGGCCCGCAACGAGAACGACAGCGGTTCGGGGAAGGACCCGCCCATGAACACCGCCGTCTCCACCCAGTCCGGCCAGGTCTTCAGCTCCCACACGGCTGGCATGCGCATGGGGTAGTGGTCGTTGTACAGGTCCAGGCTGGGCAGCCGGATGAGTGGCACCCTGGGGTCCAGCACCGGGTAGGGCTGCCCGCCCAGCACGTCCACCTCATGGCCGAGATCCACTAACGCCTTGGTCAGGTGCCGGGTGTACACCCCCTGGCCGCCGACGTGGGGCTTGCCCCGATAGCACAGATAGGCGATGCGCAACGGGGCCTCGGACACGGCCGCTGACGCTACCGGTCCCAGCGACGCCGGCTCCTCCCTCCGCCGAGACAGTGACCATGACCACTAGGAATGGCGCGGTGAGAGCAGTGGTGCAGCGGGTTAGCGAGGCGGCGGTGCGGGTGGACGGTGAGGTGGTCGGGGCCATCGGGACCGGATTGTGCGTGCTGGTGGGGGTCACCCATGCCGACACCGAGGACGTGGCCCGCAAGCTGGCGGCCAAGCTGTGGAACCTGCGGATCATGCCGGACGCGGACGGGGTCATGAATCGTTCGGTGGCCGAGTCCGGCGGTGAGGTCCTGGTGATCAGCCAGTTCACGCTGTACGGCAATACCGACCGGGGACGTCGGCCCAGTTGGGTGGATGCGGCCCGCCCCGAGCAGGCCGAGCCGCTGGTCCAAGCGGTGGCCGACGAGTTGCGCCGGCTCGGGGCCACCGTGGCCACCGGCCGGTTCCGCACCGAGATGGCCGTGTCGCTGGTCAACCAGGGGCCGGCGACGGTGCTGCTGGAGCTGTGATCCGTTGATCCCCCTCGGGGGAGCTTCCTTCGTCGGGGGACGTTCGGTCGTCGGGGGACGTTGGTCGTGGGGGACTCGGTCGTCGGGAGATTGCGAACGGGTCCTTGTTGATCGGGAGGACCGCACCGCGCCGTGAGCGCCGATCAGCAGCACCACCGCCAGGATCAACCAGGGCCAGGGCCCGAAGCGCACCGACCAGGTGAGCCCGTCGCGTCGCTGCACGGTGTGCTCCAACACCGCCCGTTCGCTCACCCCGGTTCGCTGCAGCACGTTGCCGTCGGGGTCGATCACCGCCGAGAATCCTGTGGGCGCCGCCTGCAACACCCATCGGCCGGTCTCCAGCGCCCGCAGCCGGGATGAGGCCACCTGCTGGCTCTGCACGATGGTCAGCCAGTAACTCGACCCGTTGGTGGGGTTGAGCAGCACCTGACCACCGTTGCTGATGGCGTCACGGGCCCGCCGCTCGAAGAACACCTCCCATGAGATGACGATCCCGGCCAGCCCGTCCGGGGTGCGGACGGTGGCCGGCCCGCTGCCGGCGACGGCGTCGTTCGGCACGTAACGGGACACCGCACCCCCGCTCAACCGGTCGATCACCGCTCGGTAGGGCACGTACTCGCCGAAGGGTACCCGGCGCACCTTGTCGTAGCGGCCCAGCGTTTCCCCGTCCGGCGTGATGACCACCGACGCGTTGTAAAAGCGCCCCGGGAAGGATTCCACGATGCCCGCGACCACCGGGGCGTTTCGCTGCCGAGCCAGTTGGACCAGTTCGTCTCGCTCAGTGGATGCTTCGAGACCGCCGCGCACGTCGAGCACGTTCTCGGGCCACAGCACCAGGTCCACGCCGGAAGTCACCCGGCGGGAGGCGGCCAGGTGACGGTCGAACACGGCCCGGGCGTCGCTGGTGACGGCCCGGGTGCGCTGCGGCCCCCCGCCCTGCACCACTGCCACCTCCAGGGGGCCCAGGTCCCGGCCTTGCGGCGCGACTGCGGCCAATCCGACCATGGCCAGCACCGCTGCCACCAGGCCGGCGGCGACCGCCCAGTGTCGATGCCACAATGCGAGCAATGCCGAGCCGATGGCCACGGTGACCAGCGTCAGCGCCACCCCGCCGCCGATCCGGGCCACGGGGGCCAGGGGCGAGGCCGCCTGGGACATGGCCACCGTCGACAGGGGGACCCCACCGAAGGGCACCGTCGTCCGAACGAACTCCACAACGGCCACGGCTGCGGGGAGGGTCAGGTACGGCAACCACCGGCCGGCCCGGACCCGGCGACGCGGGGTGGTCGGTGTCGATGCGTCAACCACGGATGAGTTCTCGACCGGGGTGGCCGGGAGCGATGGCAGCGTGGCCGCGGCCACTCCGACGTAGGCGGATAGCACGACGCCGGCGAAGACGTAGCCGGGCAGTGAGAAGTCGAGCATCCAGAACGTGGAGGGCACCATCCACGCCGCCCCCACCAGCCAGCCCCGCAGGAACCGGGCTCGGCGACGCGGGGTCCGCAGCAAGGATCCGAACAAGGCGAAACCCACAAAGGCCAGCGGCCACCACCCCCACGGCGGCATGGCCAGCGCAATGGCCCCCCCGGCGGCCAGGGAACTGATCACCGTCCCGGCCCGACCTCGCACCGGTCCAGGATATGGCCCTGCCATTGGGCAACGCCGTAAGGCCGCTGCGGCCGACCCGGGCCCGGCTCAGGCACGGTCTCGCGCTCCGTCCGCTGGCCCGTCGTTCATGTGTGCGGTTTTGGACATACCGAACCGGATGGTCGGTCGAGATCTCGACGGCGCGTGGCAGGGCAAACTCGTAGCGTCGAGAATCCCGGGGCACCGGTCCGGCCGTTGTTCGGAACTGCACACATGACCAGATCGGGCGAGCAGGTGGTGGGTCAGGCCCGCGGAACGGTGACGGGAGGAAGGGCCAGCGCCGGGGGTGGTACCGGTTTGCCGTTGGCGTCGAGCAAGTGCAGATGCACCACGATGCGCTGGGCGGCGGAGCCGGGCGGGTGGCAGGCGAACAGCGTGGAGGTGTACCCCACCGTCTGATCCGCGATGTGCACCGCGTCGGGATCAACGATCTCCGTGCCGGCCACGGCGTAGGTGAACGTACCGCTGGGGGTGGTGTAGATGACCTGGTCACCGGACTGGAGCTGGTCCAGCTGGCGGAACGGCCGGCTGAAGGTGGTGCGATGGCCAGCGATCACGGCGTTGCCCAACTGGCCGGGCTGGGCCGTGCCGGGCCAATGGGACGGCCCCCGGTTGATGGCGGTCAGGGTCATGCCGGACTGCAGGTACTCCTCCATCCCGATGGCCGGGATGGAGATGGTGCCCAGCACCATCTCGGGCGTGTCGGCGTAGGGATCCTCGGGCAGAAGGTCCGGCACCGGCAAGGAGATGGTCGGGGCGGTGACCAAGGTGGTTGACGGGGCAGTGGTGGTGCTGGAGCCGGAAGGGTCTCCGGCCATCTGCTCGATCGGGGTCCGGGGCGCGGGGTTCAGCTCGCCACCGGCGTCGGCGACTGTCACCGGGGTGGGGCTCAACAAGCCGTCGCTGCTGAGGGAAAGCGCCGGGGTGTCGACGCGGTTTGACCACAGCCGCCCGCCGATGAGCAGGCTCACTGCCAGCAGGCTGAAAAGGGCCACCCGCAGGTTGGTGCTGCGGCTGAGGTGCGACCCCGAGGGGAGGTCCGGCCCGGGTCCGGTCATGCCCGGGCTTCCTCGAGGACCGTTCTCGCCGTTGCCCGGAGCCCGCCGCCGATCCATGTCCCCAGATCTAGCAGCCGGATCGCCCGATCGCACCCTGTCGGCCCGGGGATCATCCGACGAAATCCTGATGGAACACTGCTCACCGGGAGCCGAGGGGTGCGTGGAGCAGTGATCGGGCGGCGTTTCGGCCTGAGGCGATGCAGGCCGGGATGCCCAGGCCCCGCAACGAGGCACCGGCCAGGACGACCCCTGGTAGTCGCGAGGCGAGGTCGGTTTCCCACGTTGCGACCTGCTGGGCATGACCCGGTCGGTACTGGGGCAAGGCATCGATCCAGCGATGCACCCGCCAGGCCATCGGATCCCCGTCGACGCCCATGAGGTCTCGGAGCTCCTCGCTAACGGCGGCTGCGATCGCCTCGTCGGTCATGGTCATGAAGCGGGTGTCATCGGAGCGGCCCACGGAGGCCCGCAGCCGCACCGTGCCGTCGGCGCCGAGGTGGGTGAACTTCGCAGAGGACCACGAGCAGGCGGTGAGGAACCGGCCGGCCCGGCGGGGAACCAGAAAGCCCGAGTAGGTGAGCGGCCCTGGCAGTTGCCCGGGACGGTAGGCCAGCGCCACCAGCGCCACCGAGGCGTAGCGCAGCCGGAACAGACCCGCTGTCGCCGCCACATCGAATGGCGCCAACAACGCCGCGCTCGCTGGCGCGGGGCAAGCCAGGACCACCCCGTCGAAGGGGCCGAGGTCAAGGTCGATGTTCGAGCTGGCGCTGCTGAGGTGGTACCCGTCGTGTTGGTGGTGAAGGCCGGCCACCGCGCTGTCATGGTGCAGCCGGTGGGCCCCGATGGCCTCGATCAGCGCCGACACCAGCCGTCCCATACCTTCGGGTATGGCCAGGAAAGCGGGTGTGGGCGTGCCGGCGGGGGAGGTTGCCGAGGCCCGTTCCAGCAGCTGCCGGGCGCCACGGACCAGGCTGGTGTCGGCCCGGGCGGCGGACAGGATCTGCATGGCTCCGAGCTCGGCGCTCAGCTCATCGGCCCGGCCGGCGTTGACCCCCGACAGCAGCGGATCGACCAGCACCTCGAACGCCTCATCACCCAGGCGGCCCCGCACCAGCTCGCCCACCGTCACGTCCCCTGCCGCGCCGCCAGCACCGTGGGCGCTGGTGCCAGCGTCGGTACCGGGAACGGCTTGGGCTTGGCGGCCGGCGTCCGCCCGGACCGCGGCCAGGGCCTCATCGGAGAGCAGGCCACTGGCTTCGAGCGCGTCCAGATCGGTGGGCACGCCGAGCATGAGACCCGAGGGCAAGGGGCGAAGCCGACCGTCGTGAACCACCTGGGCGGCGCCGATATCGGGGCTGCGCAACTCCGAGCCCAGACCCAGTTCCTGGCAGAGCTCCACCGCCCACGGCACCCGGGCCAGGAAGGCGTCGGCCCCCTCATCGAGCGGCAGGCCGACGAAATCTGTGGTCTGCAGCTTCCCACCGGCGCGGGGGCCGGCCTCCAACACCGTGACCTCCACCCCTGCGCGGACCAGGTCGAATGCCGCGGCCAACCCGGCGATCCCGGCGCCGACCACCGCCACCCGTCGGGCTCGGCGATCCCCCGTCCCGGGTTGGAACACCCCGTCGACGGCACCGTCGACTGCACCGCCCAGGTCCAGGCCGCCCGGTCCGACGGGTGCGCTCACGGCCCGGTAGGCGGGGGCTGATCGTGCACGAAGTCGGCCAGGCGGCGCAGGATGTCAGGGTCGCTCTCGGGCAGCACGCCGTGACCCAGGTTGAACACGTGGCCGACGTTGTCACCGTTGCGGGCCAGCACGTCGGCGGCTTCCAGATGGACCGCGTCCCAACCGGCCAGCACGGTGGCGGGATCGAGGTTGCCCTGCAGGGCCACGCTGGCCGGTACCCGGTTTCGGGCAGCGTCGAGACCGACTCGCCAGTCGACACCGACCACTTCGACCCCGGCGCTGGCCATCAACCCCAGCAGCTCACCGGTGGTGACCCCGAAGTGGATCCGGGGCACGCCGAGGTCCGCCACCCCGGCGAACACCGCCCGGCTGTGGGGCAACACGTAACGCTCGTAGTGGGCGGGATGCAGCGCCCCGGCCCAACTGTCGAACACTTGCACCGCCCGGGCTCCGGCTACCACTTGAGCCCGCAATGAGGTCACCGCGTGGTCCACCAGCCGGCCCAGCAGCGCCGCGAACAGGCCCGGGTCGCGCAACATCAGGGCCTTGGTCTTGGTGTAGGTCCGTGACGGCCCGCCCTCAATCAGGTAGCTGGCCACCGTGAAGGGCGCCCCTGCGAACCCGATCAACGGCACAGGCAGCTCCTTGACCAGCAGCTTCACCGTCTCTTGGACGTAGGGCACATGGGTGTCGGGGTCGAGCGGTTGAACCCGGTCCAGGTCAGCGGCGCTGGAGAAGGGGCGCTCCACCACCGGACCGATGCCGGGTTTGATGTCCACCCCAAAGCCCACCCCGGCGATGGGCACCATGATGTCCGAGTACAAGATGGCGGCGTCGGTCTCATAGCGGCGCACTGGTTGCAGCGTGATCTCCGCCGACAGGGCCGGGTCCTTGACCGCCTGCAGGATGGAGCCGGAGCCCCGGATGGCCCGGTACTCGGGCAGGGACCGACCGGCCTGGCGCATGAACCACACCGGTCGGTGGGTGGGTCGGCGCCCCAGGCAGGCCTCCAGGAACGCCGGAGCTGGCCCGGCCCCCGCTTCGGGCGGGCTTGCGGTGGGCGGCGCCGTTGCGGGGGTCACCGCGGTCGTGGCGGTTTCGGTCATGCTGGCACCCTGGGGGTAAGGAGCTCGACCAGGCTGGGGTCGGTCTCGAAGCGTTGGAGGACCGAGGCGTAGGCCGTCTCGGCGATGTCGGTTCCACCGGAGGTTCGCACGTCGCTGTTGGCCAGCAGGGTGGTGTGTTCGAACCCGGCCTCGAAGCTGATGATGGGGGTACCGGCGCGACGCACCCGGCGCAGCTCGTCGTGCAGCGTGGCCCGGTGATAGGCCCGGGATGCGGTCTGGGCGGAGAGCTGGTGGCGCAACCGGGCCAGGTCGTAGGGGCCGGCAAGGGGAGCGGACACCACCACAGCGTCGAAACCCAGGCCGCTGACCAGGTCCGCGTTGGTGGCGGACCAGACCCCACCGTCCACGTAGTCGCGGTCCCCGACCCGCACCGGCGTGAAGAAGCCCGGCACCGCCGAAGAGGCCTGCACACCGGTGCCCACATGCAGTGGCGGATGGTCGTCGCGGCCGAACACCACGCGCTTGCCATCCTTCATCCGCACCGCCACCAGCCAGAGGGTCCGGTCGGGCCAGCGGGGATGCAGCGAGCCATAGCGGTCTCCGAGCGGTTGGGAGCTGCGAGGACCTCTGGGTGTGATGCCCGCGACGCTGACGCCGGGTCGGGGCGGCCAATGCGCCAGGCCCCGCAGTGCCAGACCGATCGACGCCGGGATGGTACGACGGGACCCGAGCTCGCCGCTGTCCCAGGGGCGCGCGGCAGGCGGGCGACCACCTCGTCACCCTCAGCGGAAAGCGGTCGGCCGCGTTGGTGGGCGTAGATGTCCGCCGGGGACAGGCCGCCGCGGAGCAACGCCGACACCCCTGAGCCGGCCGAGGTGCCGATGATCAACTCGGCGTCGCGGGCGTCCCAACCGGCGTGGTCGGCCAGCGCGGCCAGCACGCCGGTGTGAAAGGCGTGGCCGGCGCTGCCCCCGGCTCCGAGTACCAGGGCCACCAGCCGGTCACGGTGGCCTCCCACGTCGGGGGCGGGGCTCGAAGCGGGTGGGGTCGGGGTGGGGTTGGTCATCGCGGGACGTGTCCGTTCAACCGCACCCTGACGGCCAGCGCAGGTTGTGTGCGGATCATCACCAGGGTGGCCGATATCGCCTGAAGGGGCACTCATGGATGCTAGGGCCGGGCTTCCCCCAGATCGGCCAAATCACCCTGCCGTTCCCCCATCGGAGGGAGGTCCACGGCTCAGGCGGGACTGACCGGGCGCCGTTTCTCATCAGGTGCCGCCTCGTTGCCCTCGCCTGTTTGACCGGTCGCGCCGGTCGGTGGTGATTCGGGCGCTTTGGCCGCGGGGTGGTCGCCACCTTCGTTCGTCCCGGGTGGGGTCGGGTGCGGCCAGACCCCGGATCCTGGCGGTCGTGGTGGCGTTGGCGGTGCTGGCGGGCGTGCTGGGGGTCGGTGATCTCGGGGACCTTGCCTTCGGCCCTGATGGCGCCGCCCAGCTGGTGCTCGGTGCCGGGCCCGGGTTCGGCGGCGTGGTGGCGGAAGGCGGGTCCGGCGACGGTGGGTCCGCCCCCAGGGTCGGGCTGACCGACAGCGTTCCGGGGGCCTTCTCCGGTACCGTCGATGCCGCCGCGGCCGCTACCGCCGCGGTCGGTGGAGCGGATGAGCGTGGGCCCGGGTCCGGAAAGGACACCGGCAACGGCGGCGTTCGGGCGGGGACGACGCCACCGTGCGAGGTAGTGGCCGCGCCCCGCTCGCTAGGGCTGAGCAGCTATTACGAGAAGGTCTGCTTGGTGCAGGGCGTGCCGGTGGTGGCCTCCGCGGCGGTGGCCGATGCGGCGTTGGTGGCTGCGGCTGCGGTAGTGGCCGGCATGCTGGCAAACCGACCCGACCTGGTGGCGGAGTTGGTGGCCCGTCGCTTCCGGCTGGGCATCATCGGGGTTGGTCAGCGGGCCATCGAGCTGCCGGAATACCGCGATCTCCCGGTGAGCTACCCCCAAACCGACTGGGACGCGGCCCGGGCCTACGGTGCCACTCCCAGCCGGCCGCTGGCGGCGGTGCCAGAGGAGAACCTGCTGTGCCTCCCGGAGGACACTTACCCCGGCCAGTCGGTGCTGGCCCACGAGTTGGGTCACTCCGTGCTCGACATGGCGGTGCTGCCGAACAACCCCGGCTTCGAGGACCGGTTGCGGGTGGCGTTCCGTGCCGCGGTGGACAATCCGTCCTATCGCAACACGTACGCCATGACCAACGTCGATGAGTACTGGGGCGAAGGGGTGCAGGACTTCTTCGATGCCAGCCGGGAGGCGCATGGGCCGGGCGGCGGCGGTGACGGTTACGACGGGCCGATCTTCTCCCGGGCCACGTTGCGCGACCGTGACCCGGCGCTTCACGAGTTGATCGCCGAGGTGTTCACCGAGGTCCCCTGGCGGCCAACCTGCCCCTGACGGTTCGTTGCCGGCGCTCAGGCCTCCGCGGCAGGGCTGGCTGAGCGAAGGATCAGGCCCCGGTACCCGTCCCTGAAGCCGACCGCCCGCAACGCTTCGGCCCAGGGCGATGCCGAGGCGTCCTCTCCGTCGATCCGGGCGATCTCGAGCTGTCGATGGCCGCCTCGTTGCACCAGCTGGCGTAGTGCTGCCGGCCATCCGGGATGAGCCCGGGCCCGGGGGAACACCAGCAGGCCACGGCCGGAGCGCTCGAGGTACGCCAACGGATCCCCCCCGGCCAACACCACCTGGGCCCCGGCCGTGCGGGCCGGGCGGCCAGCGTTGACGGGCCAGTCGAGCGCCGCCCCGTACGGTTGGGCCGGATCGGTGGCTGCCAGCAGCATGAACGCACCGTTGGCAGCGGCCTCGCGGTGGCCTCGCAGTCGGTCGACAGTGCCGGGCAAGGCGAACTGCGCCGCACCCAGGCCCTCCACGAAGTAGCCCCGGCGTACCTGCCCCCGTTCCTCCAGCAGCTTCAGCACCGGATACACCCCGGCGAAGCCGCCCTCGGCGCCTTCGCCCAGCGCTGCTTCCCGGGTGAGCACCCCGTAACGATCCAGCAGCTGCATGGCCCGCGCCGTCAGCGCCTCCGTGGGCGAGGGCATCGGCTGCAGCAGCGGTGCCACCAACGACCAGCGACCGGCACCTGCCGGCGGGCCCGATCGATGAAGTTGGCCCAGCCGTGGACGGGGCCGGGCGCCCCGCCGTCCACCGCCGGTGCCGGCACCGCCAGCGGGCCGGCGGGTTGCGGTCCGCCCGCCGGCCAACGCCCGTAACGGGGCCAGCGAGTCGTTGGTGACCAGGCCCCGCCACACCAGGTCCCACAGTGCCGCCAGCACCGCGGGCTCCTCGGTGGGTTGACCGTGACGGTGTGCTGCCGCCACCAGATCCGCCCAGAAGCTGGCACCGCCGCGCTGCAACTGTTCCAGCAACGCCCGCTGCAGCCGGACGGAGGTCGTGGTCTCGCCGTCGGTCCCCTCAGCGTCTCCCGTCAGGCCCACAGTCGGTGTGCTGGGCGGCGAGTGGGTCGGGGCCAGCAGGAGTGGGGCCTGATCACGGTAGGCGAGCCGGACCCGTCCGTCGGTAGCGCCGATGGCGCCGGCGCCCACCCAGATCACCTCGCCGGCGGTGCAGAGGCTGTCCAGATCCGTGGCGCGGTAGTTCCGTACCCGGGCCGGCAACACGTCGGCCTCCAACACACTGGCCGGTATGGCCGCGCCGGCCAGCTGGGCGATGGCATCAGCGAGGGTGTCGATGCCCCGCGCCGTGCCGCCTGAACCCCGCCGCCTGACGTCTTGGCGGCCCAGTCCCTGCCAATCGGCCAGGAAGCGGGCGTAGGCCTGTTGCGAGGAAGGCTCCACCTCTCGGCGCAGTGCCGCCAGGGACCGCCGGCGGAGCTGACGCAACACCTCTGTATCGCAATGCTCCCGACCGCTGGCTGGTGCGGCAGGTGCCGCCGGTGGCGTGCTGGCCCGGCTGGGGCGGAACTCGCCGGCCACCACCCGACCGGCGGCGACCAACGCCTCGAGTGTCTCCGCCGCCCGCGCCTCGCTGATCCCCAGCCGTTGCGCCACCTCGGTGGTCAGGAAGGGGCTGTGGGTTCGGGCGTAGCGGGCCACCAAGTCCATCAACGGATCAACCCCGGACTGGTTGAACACCACTGGCAGACCAGTCGGTATGGTACAGCCCAGTGCGTCGTGCAGGGCACCGGCATCGTCGGAGGCGGCGAACGTCTCCCGGCCGGCCATGGCGATGGGGATCACCCGCTGATCAGTCACCAACTGGCTGATCCACCCGTGCAGTGTGTCCGGCGTGGTCCCCTCGACGCTGCGGGCGCTGAGCTCCGCCAGGGTGAGCGGACCCAACCAACGCAGGGCGTCCCACAGCCCCTCGCCACTGCGGATGCGGCGGCCCGGCGTCAGCAGCTGCAACTCCGCCTCCAGGGCGGCGAGGACTTCGTTATCGAGCAGGTCCCGTAACTCCTCGGCGCCCAGCAGGTCGGCGAGCAACTCCCGGTCGAGAGTCAACGCCGCCGCCCGTCGTTCGGCCAGCGGCGCGTCGCCCTCGTACATGAACACCGCGATCCAGTCGAACAACAGCGAGGAGGCGAACGGTGAGGCGCGATCGGTTTCGACTGCCACCATGCGGATTCGACGGGACCGCACGTCGGTCAGGACCTGACGCAGCGCCGGCAGGTCGAACACGTCGTTGAGGCACTCGCGGGTGGTCTCCAGCAGCAGCGGGAAGGACGGGAAACGGGCCGCCACTGTCAACAGGTCAGCGGCCCGTTGTCGTTGCTGCCACAGCGGGGTGCGCTGGTCCGGCCGCCGACGTGGCAGCAGCAGCGCCCGACCGGCGGCCTCCCGGAAGCGGGCGGCGAACATGGCGCTGGAGGGCAGCGCCGCCAGCACCGCCGCTTCGATGTCCTCGGGGTCGATGCTCAGGGACTCGAGTGGGAGCGCTGATTCGGTGTCCGGGAGGCGGATCACGATCCCGTCGTCGGACCACACCATCTCCGGCTCGTAACCCCAGGTCTCGGCCAGGCGATGGCGCAGGGCCATGCCCCACGGTGCCAGCACCTGGGCGCCGAACGGGCACAGCAAACAGACCCGCCAGTCTCCGATCTCGTCCCGAAACCGTTCCACCACGATGGTGCGATCGTCGGGAACGGCCCCGGTGGCCTGCGCCTGGTCTTCGATGTAGGCCAACAAGTTGGTGGCGGCCCATGGATCCAGACTGTGCTCACGCTGCAACAACTCGGTGGCCGCGGCCTGATCCATACCACGCAGCATGCGGAGGAAGGCGCCGATGGCCTCACCCAGCTCGAGGGGCCGACCGGGGCCCTCGCCATGCCAGAACGGCATCTTGCCGGGCCGGCCGGGGGCGGGGGTGACGATGACCCGGTCGAAGGTGATGTCCTCGATGCGCCAGGTCGATGCGCCCAGCAGGAACGTCTCACCGGGCCGGGACTCGTAGACCATCTCCTCATCGAGCTCGCCTACCCGGGACCCGTCCGCCAGGAAGACCCCATACAGACCACGGTCGGGGATGGTGCCGGCGTTGGTGACGGCCAGGCGTTGGGCGCCGGGGCGGGCCTTGATGACGTCGGCCAGGCGATCCCAGATGATGCGGGGCCGGAGCTCCCCGAAGGATTCCGCCGGGTATCGTCCGGCCAGCAGGTCCAACACGTTGTGCAGCTGCTCATCGGACAGCTCGGCGAAGTTGGCCGCGCCCCGCACGATGGCGGCCACCTCGGCCAAGGGCAGATCCTCCATTGCGGTCATGGCCACGATCTGCTGGCACAACACGTCGAGCGGGTTGCGGGGATAGCGGGTGGTCTCGATCAACCCCTGCTGCATGCGTTGGGCCACCACCGCCGCTTCCAACAGATCGGCACGGTGGCGGGGAAACAGCTTGCCCCGGCTGGGCTCGCCGACCTGGTGCCCGGCGCGGCCGATGCGTTGCAGGCCGGTGGACACCGCGCCCGGCGAGGAGACCTGGATGACCAGATCCACCGCGCCCATGTCGATGCCCAACTCCAGGGAGCTGGTGGCCACCAAACCCCGCAACGTACCGGTCTTGAGCTGATCCTCGATGTGTAGCCGTCGCTCGCGTGACAGCGACCCGTGATGGGCCAGGACCAGCTCGGTCCCCGTTTGTCCGACGCTGGTACCGGCGGCCTCGGCACCGAGAAAGATCGGTTCCTGGTCCTCGTCGGTGGCATCGAGCTCGTTGAGTCGTGACGCCAGCCGTTCGGCCAAACGCCGGTTGTTGACGAAGATGATGGTGGAACGGTGTGCCCGCACCAACTGCAGCAGGCGGGGGTGCATGGCCGGCCAGATGGACCGGCTCATTGACCGGCTGGCCCCGGCACGGCCCTGGGCCTCTTGGGGCGGCTGGCCCGGGTTGGCCAGATCTTCCACCGGAACCACCACCTCCAGCTCCAGCGGCTTGCGCACCCCGGCGTCCACGATGCGCACCGGCCGCGCCCGCCGAGCACCGGGCTTTGGTCGGTATGGTGCTGGTCGGTATGGTGCTGGTCGGTATGGTGCTGGTCGGTATGGTGCTGGTCGGTATGGTGCTGGTCGGCGCCGGGGCGTGGCTTGACGGTCACCGTGTCGAAGCCGCCGAGGAACCTGGCGATCTCCTCCAGGGGACGCTGGGTGGCGGACAGGCCGATGCGCTGCGGCGGTGATGCGGTGATGCGGTTCAGGCGCTCCAGGCTGAGCGCCAGATGGGCGCCCCGTTTGGTGGCGGCCAGGGCGTGGATCTCATCCACGATGACCGTCTCCACGTTCACCAGGCTCTCCCGGGCCCGGGAGGTCAGCATCAGATAGAGCGACTCAGGGGTGGTGATGAGGATGTCGGGCGGCCGGCGCACCAGCTTTCGGCGCAACTCGGGGGAGCTGTCCCCGGTGCGGATGCCAACGTCGGGTCGGGTGACGGCGACGCCCATCCGTGTCGCGGCGTGGGTGATGCCGGTAAGAGGGGCCCGTAGGTTCTTGTCCACGTCCACCGCCAAGGCTCGCAACGGGGAGACGTACACCAACCTGGTGCGCGCCGCGGGCTCGGGTGGCTCGGTGGAGGTGAGCCCGTTGAGTGCCCACAGGAAGGCGGCGAGGGTCTTGCCCGACCCGGTGGGCGCCAAGATGAGGGTGTGCTCGCCGGTGGCGATGGCCGGCCATCCCTCGGTCTGCGCCAGGGTCGGTGCCGGGAACGCGCTGCGGAACCACGCCGCCACCGGTGGGGAGAACAGCTCCAGCACATCAGGGCGGGCCATCGGGGTGGAGGCTACCGATCCGCCGGAGGGTGCGGCGGGCCTGCTCGGCTCCCAGACCCTACGGCAACGCCACGTTGGCCCCGCACACGATGACCCCGACCCGCTCGCCCGGTACCGGTCGGTACGTCCCATTCAGTATGGCGGCGTAGGCGGTGGCGCCACCGGGTTCGGCCATGATGCGGGCGTCGTGCCACAGGCTGTCCTGGGCGGCTCTGATGTCCGTGTCCGTGACCAAAAGGGAACGATGCAGATGGCGCTGGGCCAGGTCGAAGGGCAGTTGGCCGACGGTGGCCGCACCCAACGAGTCCGCCGCCACCCCGCTGACGGGAGCCCTTACCGGCGCGCCAACCTGGAGAGCCGAATGCAGTGCGGCGGACGTCTCGGGTTCGACGGCAACCACTCGTAGGTCCCGGCGGTACCAGGCCAAGGCTCCGGCCAGGAGACCCCCGCCGCCCACCGCCACCAGCACCGTGTCCAGCTTCGGCTCGTCCATGGAGAGCTCTCGGAACAAGGTGGCGGCGCCGGTCACGGTTTCGATGGCATCGAACGCCGGCACGGCCAACGCTCCGGTCTGCGCGGCGCGTACCAGTGACGCCTCCAGGGCATCGTCATAGATCCGCCCGGTCACGGTGACGGTGGCCCCCAGGGCGGCGATGCGGGCACGCTTCAACGGAGAGGACACCTCCGGCACGAACACTTCGGTCGGCACCCCCAGCACCCGCCCCACGTGGGCCACCGCCATCCCGTGGTTGCCGCCAGATGCGGCGATGATGCCCGCCGCTGGCAGCGAGGGCCGGGTGAGCACGAAGTTGAACGCGCCACGCGGTTTGAAGCTGCCGGTGTGCTGCAGGAATTCCAGTTTGAGCAGAACGCCGTCAGCCAACTCCAGGGTCGGGGTACGACGGATGTGGGGCCCGATCAGCCGGGCCGCCACCGCGATGTCCTCTGGGCTGATGGGCTCGGCGCCGATCTTGCCGATCATGCCGATCACGCCTGTCGGTCCCGGGGCCCGATCCCCGGGGGTCGCTGCAGGCCAATCCACGCTCTTCACTGTGCCAGATGCGATGACTCGCCTCTGCACCAACTGCCCCAACTACCCCACTCCACTCAACTGCGGCTCTAGGGGTGAGGGCTGCTGCCCGCCGGACACGCCCCAGGCCCTGATCGTGGTCAGGGCGAATCGGCCTCGTGTCAAACACGTAACGTGACGGTATCCTCACTTTGTGGGGTTGAGGGCTCCGGAGGGAGGGTTCCGGTAACCCGGCGGGCGCGGCGCCCGACCACGACCCCAGGCGGACACGGCGAGGAGAGCGGCGGTTGACCGATACAAGAGCAGGCCGGGGATCCACTCTGGTCTTGGCGGCGCTGAGCTTGTCGGGCGTGAGCTGTGCGACGGCGGCCGTGATGCTCAGCGTGCTGCACAACTCCCCCCAAGCGGCGGTGGCCTACACCGTGCCGTGGTTCGCACTCAGCGCGGCCTTCATCATCGGGGATCGGGTGGACATCGTGTTCAGCGTGCGGGAACACGCCATTGCCGTCACCCCCGCGCAGTTCGTGCTGGTCTTCGGACTGTTCACGGTGGACCCCCTGACGTTGATCTCGGCCAGGGTTCTGGGCGGCGCGGTGGTGTTGGTGCTGCGGGACGAGCGCGATCCCCGCAAGTTGTCGTTCAACATGGCGATGCACCTGTTCGAGGTGGCGTCGCTGGCGGCCATGGTGCAGCTCACCCCGTGGTGGACCGGCTCAGTCTTCGAACCCGGCAACTGGCTGATCGTCTTCGGGGCCCTCAGCCTGTACACCGCGCTGGCCATGATGTTCATCCTCGGCGCCATTCGGCTCTCCAGCGGCTCGGGGCAGTCGATGCGGTTCGGCCGGAACTGGACCTTGACCACCATGGCCGAAACCGCCAATGCCGCGCTGGGCATGGTGGCGGTGTTGGTGTGGCAGACAGCGCCGTGGGCCCTGCTGCTCCTGGTGCCGCCGGCGGTCGTGTCCTACTTGGCATACGTGGGCTACACGCGACTCAACGAACACCACCAGAACCTTGAGCGGCTCTACGACTTCACTGGCGTCATCTCCCAGGCCGGGGCCCTGCCTGAGGTCATCGCCGTCACGCTGCAGGAGGCGGCCACCATCCTGCACGCCCGCCGGGTCGAGCTGCTGTGGTTGGCAGACGACGTGGCCTCGCGTTGGGTGTTGCTAGGAGCCCAGAACGTGGTCGGGTCACCAGAGCCAGCACCGGATTGGGCCGAGGACCCCCTGGCCGCCAAGGTACTGGCCACCGGTGAGGGTGTTGTGCGCACCGCCCGCCGCCGCCTGGCCGGCCAGCAACCGGTGCTGGTCGGTCATCGCCGCGCCGAGGAGTTGCGGCGCGGCACCGCCATGGTGCGCCGGGATGACCACGCCGGACCGATGTTGGCTCGACGGCTGCACGACGAGACCACGCCGGAGACGGCAACGGACGCTGACCCCCTCCCGCTCGCGGCCGCCGTCCCACCGGCGCCGCGAATGTTCGGGGTCCGTCATCGGGACGGGGCGGGCGTCTCTCTTGGTCGACGCCGAGGCGATGGGGTGGCGGTGCCGGTGCACGCCGGTGGGAGCCTGGTCGGCGTGCTCATCGCCCGGGGACCGTCCCGGCCGGGCAAGCTGTTCGACCGGTCCGACGTGACCGCGCTGTCGGCGTTGGCCAACCACGCTGGCATGTCACTGGAGAACCTGCGCCTCATCCATCAGCTACACGACCAGGCGGATGAGCGGGAGCATGAGGCGTTGCATGACGCTCTCACCGGATTGGGCAACCGGCGTCGCTTCAACCGTGGGCTGACCGAGGCCCTGCGTGCCAGCGGGGCTGACACCAACGGTCTGGCACTGTTGCTGGTGGACCTCAACGGCTTCAAGGACGTGAACGACACCCTGGGCCATGAGGCCGGCGATCGGCTGCTGCAGGCGGTGGCGAACCAGCTGCGGACCCACGCCGGACCCCGGGCGGAGGTAAACCGACTGGGCGGCGACGAGTTCGCGGTGCTGCTGGCACCGGCCACGGTGCGTCAGGCTGAGCGTCTGGCCCAGGAGCTCCTGGCGGTGGTGGAGCAGCCGGTGCAACTCAACGGTGTGGAGATGGTCATCGGCGCTTCCATCGGGGTGGCCTGCTCACCGGAGCACGCCACCGACGAAGCCACGCTGCTGCAACGCGCCGACCTGGCGCTCTACGCCGCCAAAGCCCGCCCCGACGCCTCCATCGAGGTGTATCGGCCGATGCACGGGGAGCACAGCGCCCGTCGCCTGCGGGTGGCGTCGGACCTGCGTCAGGCGCTGGAACGCCGCACTCTGGAGGTCCGCTACCAGCCCCAGATCGACCTCCACACAAACCGAGTGGTGGCCACGGAGGCCCTGTTGCGCTGGAACCATCCGGAGCTGGGCCAGATCAACCCGGCGGAGTTCGTGGCTGTGGCCGAGAATCTGGGCCTCATCGACAAGCTCACCCGCTTCGTCGTGGAGGAGGCGGTGGCCCAGTCCGCGTGTTGGCGGGCCGGCGGTCTGGACCTGGAGATGGCCATCAACATCTCCGCCCGCAACCTCCTGGAACCGGCGTTTCCCGACCATCTGGCCGCCACCCTGGCCCGTCACGGCGTCGCGGCGGAACGGATCACGCTGGAGATCACCGAGACTGAGATCATGCACGAGGCCGATCGGGCCACGGAGATGCTGACCCGGCTGGACCAGCTCGGCGTGGGTCTGTCCATCGATGACTTCGGTACCGGCTACTCCTCGCTGGCCTATCTCAAACGGCTGCCGGTGGCTGAGCTGAAGTTGGACCGTTCCTTCGTGCGGGATCTGGCCACGGACGCGTCCGATGCCATGATCGCCCGCACGGTCATCGACCTCGCCGGCAACCTGGAGCTGCGGGTGGTGGCGGAGGGCATCGAGGACGAGGCTGCCCGCCGGGCACTGGTGGCCATGGGCTGTCAGCGCGGTCAGGGCTTCCTGATGGCGGAGGCCTTACCGCCGGATCGCTTGGTCCGCTGGGCCTGCCACTTCCACGCCGACCAGCACGCCAACCGCTCCGAGCAACTGCTGGTGCTGTAGGGCGGCGACCGTCAGGCGAAGTTGTCAGCCGAGCGTGGCGATGGCGTCGTGCAGGGCGGCCATCTCGAGGGCGGCGGCGGCGGCTTCGGCGCCCTTGTTGCCGGCTTTGGACCCGGCCCGCTCGATGGCCTGCTCGATGGTATCGGTGGTGAGCACCCCGAAAATGACCGGCACCCCGGTGTCCAACGCCACCGAGGCGATGCCCGAAGCGCACTGCCCCGCCACCAGGTCGTAGTGGGAGGTGGCGCCGCGGATCACCGCCCCTAACGCCACCACCGCCTCATACTGTCCCGTACGGGCGAGTTGCTGGCAGGCCAAGGGCAACTCGAAAGCGCCGGGAACCCGGGCCACGGTGACGTCGGTGTCGGCGCAACCGGCACGACGCAACGCATCGAGCGCACCGGCCAACAACCGGTCGGTGATGAACTCGTTGAAGCGGGCCACCACAACCGCCACCCGCCGCCCCTGCCCACTGGACATACCCTCAAGCATGGTAGGCATCTCAGTCACCCTTCCGGGCGGGGGATTGCAGCGCCACCCGTTCGGTGATGGTCAACCCGAAGCCTTCGAGGCCGCCGTAGTGGGCCGGGTTATCGCTCAGCAGTCGCAGTTGTTGGACGCCGAGATCAACCAGGATCTGGGCCCCAACGCCGAATTCGGCCCGGTCATCCACATCCGCAGCGGGGCCGTGAGCGTCTCCGGCGGCGGCCAGATCCGCCCGTCGCAGCAGGCTGTCGAGGGAGGCGATCATGCCCCCGGCCCGGGCCTCGGGACCACGCAGGTACACCAACGCCCCGCGTCCCTCCGCGGCGATGGCCGCCATGGCTGCCTCGAGATGCTCCCCGCAGCGGCAGGACGTTGATCCGAACAGGTCACCCAGCGGGCACTCGCTGTGCACCCGCACCAGCGGTGGCCCGTCACCGGCGGCGAGGTCGCCCATGGTCAGGGTCAGATGTTCGCTGCGGTCAACCTCAGCGATGTACGCCGCGGCCTCGAACCGACCCCATCTGGTGTCTACCGCGGTGGTGCTGATCCGCCGTACCAACCGTTCGGTACGTCGGCGATGGCGGACCAGGTCGGCGATGGTGATCATCAGCAGCCCGTGGGTACGGGCGAAGGTGCTCAGCTCATCAAATCGGGCCATGGTGCCGTCGTCGTTGACCACCTCGGCCAGCACCCCCACCTCGGCCAACCCGGCCAGCCGGCACAGATCGACCCCGGCCTCGGTGTGGCCCTGCCGGATCAACACCCCGCCCCGGCGGGCCCGCAGCGGGAAGATGTGGCCCGGCCGGGCCAGATCCCCGGGCCGTGTGGCGGGCTCCACCAGCAGCCGTAACGTGTGGGCCCGATCGGCGGCGGAGATCCCGGTGGTGACCCCGACCGCGGCGTCAACGGAATCGGTGAACGCGGTGCGATGCGATTCGGTGTTGCGCTCCACCATCAGCGGCAGGTCCAGCCGTTCGCAGTGGGAGGACGGCATCGGGGCGCAGATCACCCCAGACGTGTACCGCACGAAGAACGCCAACTTCTCCGCGGTGGCGAACTGCGCCGCCATGATGAGGTCGCCCTCGTTCTCGCGATCCTCGTCATCGACCACCACCAGGACCTCGCCCCGGGCGAAGGCGTCGATGGCGGTGGGGATGTCGGTCAGGGCCTCAGCGGACCGACCCCGGCCCCCTGTATCCACGACCCGGTTCACGGACTGGTCGGGCGTCTCGGACCCAATGTCGGTCACGGCGGCGCTGTCGGTCATCGGTTCGCCATCGGCTCGATTTCCCGGCGGCGTGTTCACCGTTGATGCTGGCGGCACTGGCACCTCCATCGGACGGCCTCGACCGAGGGGTGGTCGGGAGACGATCCGGAGCATACGAACCATCGGCGCCAAGGCTCCGGCCCGAGGGACGGAAAACCGCAGCGACGACGACACGCACACCCAGCTGCTCCCATCCGGACTCTCACCGTCGGCCCCGGAATTCCACCGGGTCGGCCCACCTCCGAAGAGGCGGGTTCGCGGGCTGTGACCGCCGGTCGGGACTTTCACCCAACCCCGCAGCGCGTGGCGCTTTTCTGTTGTTCGTTCGGAACCTAGGTGATGAACTGAGGCGCCGGCCAAACCAGCGGTGGCCCGGCCACCGGGTTCAACGACCGCTCGAGTTGCCCAGGCTGCCCAGCATGACCTCCACCTCGATCTCGATGGTCACCCGATCAGCACGCGTTGACGGCGGCCGGTAGCGCTTGGCATAGCGCCGCTCGGCTTCGGCATTGCTGGCGATGTCGGTGCGCAGGAACGCCGTGCCTTGCAGGGTCAGCCAGCGAGCCCCGTCCAACTGGCACAGCGCGGCGGGCCGGCCGGACTCGTGGGCCACGTTCCGAGCCTTGACCGAGGAGGCGAAGGTGATGATCCGGGCCAGCTGGCGTTGCGGTTCATAGGTGAAGCCCACGGGAACCACATGTGGTCCACCGTCGCGGCGCACGGTGCTCAACGTGGCCAGATGTCGTTCGGTCAGAAACGCCAGCACCATCGGTCCGGGGTCGGCAGGGTCGAAGCGCTGGGCCACGATCATCACCCTACGGCGGGCAGGTGTGGCCCGGGCCCGAGCCACGCTGAACCGGGCCGACCGGGCATCGGGATGGGCCGTATGCTAATGGCCATGTCCTGTCCCTCCTGCGGCGCTTCGGTCCCCGCGGGAAGTCGATTTTGTCCGTCGTGCGGGCATGGGCTCAGCGGCCACGGGGACGAGCGCCGGGTGGTCACCGTGCTGTTCGGAGATCTGGTGGGCTTCACCTCGCTGGCGGAGACCATGGACCCTGAGGCGGTCAAAGCACTGGTCGACCGGGGATTTCAACGTCTGGTACGGGACATCGTGGAGTACGGCGGCCGGGTCGACAAGATCCTGGGCGACGCCATCGTGGCGCTCTTCGGGGCGCCGGTGGCCCACGAGGATGACGCCGAACGAGCCGTGCGGGCGGCGCTGGCCATGCAGCAGACCATGCGGGCCTACGCCACGGAGGTCGGAGCCGACATCCAGATGCGCATCGGGGTCAACACCGGTGAGGTCCTGACCGGCGCCATGCGGGCCGGTGGCGAGTACACCGCGATGGGCGACGTGGTCAACACCGCCAGCCGTCTGCAATCCGCAGCGCCGCCCGGGGAGGTCTACGTCGGTCGGTTGACCCATGACGCCACCATCGACGTGGTGGCCTACCAGCCCATCGGCCCGGTGCAGGCCCGCGGACGCGACGAACCGATCCACGCCTACCAGGCCATCGACATCCTGCTGCTACCGGGTCGCCGACCCCGGGCCCGGGACACGCAGTTGGTCGGCCGCGATCCCGAGTTCGCCCTGCTGCGATCGGCCATCACCAGGGCCTTCGCGCAACGCCGCACCCTGCTGGTCATGGTCCTCGGTGACGCCGGGGTCGGCAAGACCCGCCTGGCCGATGACGTGGTGGGCTGGGTGGAGCGGGAGAAGGGCGCCCTCATGCTGGAAAGCCACTGCGTGCCCTACGGCGAGGCCAACATCTGGTACCCCATCGGTTCGGCGCTGCGGATGCTGTTCAACGTGGCCGATCGCACCCCGTTGGAAGAGGCCCGCAAGCTGACCTCGGCGGCGGTGGTGGACCTGCTGGCGTTAGACCCCGGCGCTCCCGCGGCCCGCCACCTCACCACCAACCTGCTGAGCCTGATGGGCTATCTGGCGGAGCGGCCCATCGATCCCCAACGGGCCCGGGAGGAAGCCAGCCGGTCCCTGATCCAGGTGCTCGAGGCTGCTACCGCCCGTCAGCCGGTGCTGTTCCGCCTGGCCGATCTGCACTGGGCGGACGATCTGGTCCTCGAGGTCATCGACGAGGTCATCGACGGGTTGGGCCGGAACCCCTTCGTGCTGGTGGCCACCGCCCGACACCTGATCGACGCCCGTTGGAAGCCCCGCACCGGCCGTCACGACCATCTCATCGTCAACCTCGACCCCCTCGACGCCGCAGCCGCCAGCCAGCTGCTTGACCAGCTCCTGGCAGGCGGCGCCCTGGCCGAGATTGATGCCGACACCCGGCGTCTGCTGTTGGCCCGATCTGGCGGCAACCCCTTCTTCCTGGAGGAATTGGTGGCCCTGCTCGAGCGGCAGGGGGCCGGCGCGGTCGACACGCTGCCGGCTGGCGGCACCCCCAGTGCCGGGGCCGGGGCCGGTTCCTCGCCGGGGCCCGAACGGCAGGCGGCCGAGCTGCCCGAGACCCTCCGCGGTCTCATCGCCGCCAGGCTCGATCGGCTCGGGCCCAACGAACGATCAGTGCTTGACAATGCCTCGGTGCTGGGCCGCAGCGGCGGATTGTTCGCGCTCGACACGATGTGCGCATCGATGGGGCTCGGTTCGGTGTGGCGGCCGGCGTTCGACGTGCTGGTCGATCAGGAGCTGCTCAACCTGGTCGGTGACCGCTGGTCGTTCCGCTCTGACGTCATGCGAGAGGTGGCTTACGGCACGCTCACCAAGAGCGACCGGGCCCGCCGCCACGCCGAGATCGCCCGCTGGATGGAGGAACACCGAGCCGACATCGACGCCGACGTGGGCGTCATCGACCGCATCGCCCACCATTACGCCCTGGCCGCCAGCTTGGCCAAGGAGCTTTCCTTCGGGGTCGGTGATTCCGTCGAAGTGACCACCAAGGCCCTCAGCTGGCTGGCGTTGGCCGGTGAACGGGCGCTGCACGGCGAGGTCTACCTGCTGGCCGCCCGGCTGTACTCCCAGGGGTTGGACCTCACCGGCAAAGAGCCCTCGAGCCAGCGCCTGTCGTTCCTGTTGGGCCGGGCCGAGGCCCGCTTCGGTCTGTTGGAGATGTCCGGGGCCCACAGCGACATCGATGAGGCCATCAAGGTGGCGGACGCCATGGGTGACCAGCTCGGCCGCACCCGGGCTTGTTTGGTGGCGGGCGAGATCATCCGGCGCGAGGGCGACGTGGAAGCCGCGCTGCGGACCCTCACGGGGGCGCTGGCGGATTTCCGGGCACTCAAGGACCGGCCAGGCGAGGCCGAAGCCCTGCGTCTCATCGGCATCGCCCGTCAATACCAGCGCTCATTCGGTGAGGCCGAGGAGTCCACATCGGCCGCGCTGGACATCTTCCGGGAGCTCGATGATCGTCGGGGTCAGGCCTGGGCGCTGCAAAATCTGGCCTGGATCAGCTACCTGTCGGGCCGGGTCACGGAGGCGGAGGGTCGGATCGACGCCTCGGCCGCGGCGTTCATCTCCGTGGGTGACACCGGCGGGCTGAGCTGGGCCAACGCCCTGCTGGCGTTCACCCGTTTCCACCAGGGTCGGCTGGTCGAGGCCGAGGGACTGGCCGAGGAGATCCTCCCCGATTCCAGGGTGCGGGGCGATCGCTTCGGCGAGGGCATGATGTTGCTGCTCACGGCGTTGGTGCGACTGTGGTCGGGGCGCACCGGCGATGCCATCGAGCGTGCCGAGCTCGCCCGGAACCACTTCGTGCGGGTCGGCGATCCCGTGGGTCAACTCCAGGCCCAGGCGGCGTTGAGCCGTGCACTGGTGGCCGCCGGCGAGGTCACGTTGGGTTTCTCCTCCCTCGAGGAGGTCTTCCAGCTGCCGTCCCGGGTCAACCCGCCTCGCGGTGGCTCCCTCGTCGCCATCGTTTGGACCGCTGCCGCACTGCACCTGGGGGACGTGGCTCGGGCCGGCCAACATCTCGCCGCCATGGATCTGGCCGATGATCTGGGCATGCCCTCCGGCTGGGATCGCGCCAGCGCCTTGGGCCTGTACTACCTACAGACCGGCGAGGTGGAACGGGCCCGGACCGTGCTGCGCGACGCCGTCGACGGTGCCGGGGCAGAGGTGTCCCCCGGACTGATCGCCACCCTGGCCCTGGCCGACGTGGCCGCCGGCGATACCGTGGCCGCCCTCGCCGGCGCCGACCGGGCTCACGAATCCACTCGATCGACGTACCTCGACATGGCCTACTGCTATATGGCTGCTGGCCTGGCCCACGCCATCCGGGGTGATTTCTCCGAGGTCATAGCGGCCTTCGCCGCCGGGCGCCAGGAGGTCGACCTCACTGGGGACGTTGTGGCCCAGGCCATCGTGCGCCGCGCTGAGGGTTATGCCCTTGCCGCCGTCGGGGCCACCTCAGCCCGCTCGGTGGCGCGTGAAGCGGACCGCCGTTGGCTCGAACTCGGCGCCGCCGGCACCGGCTGGGACGCCATCTTCCGGCTGGCTGTGCTTGTTGCTCAGCTCCCTGTCGGTGGCTGAGTGGTAGTGCTTGTTGCTCAGCTCCCTTGCCGTCGCTGAGTGTCGGCGGCTCGCTGGCGCTCGCGCGCCGACCTGGCGCCGTTGCGGGTGGTGCAAGTGTGGGGTTCCCCAGGTCTTGGTGCGGCGCCAGCGCGGGCGTGGTTCTGCTCAGTGCCCACCAAGCTGGCTCACTCGCACGACACCTCTGTGGGCCAGCCAGGCTGCCGTCGCGGCCAACGAGCGTGACTGTCGCGGCCGGGTTGCCGCGTCGGGCTGGCCCCCGAGGGTGGGGTTGGGGCCCCGCCCGAGCGTCGCTAGGGAGGCGCCAGCCGACCGATCAGTGCACCGGGTGTAGCTCGCGATGGGGGGAGGCGCCCTCTGGGCGCCGTCGGGGGGCGCAGCCCCCGCTCAAGACTCGGCCGCGCCCGAGCGCTGCTACCTGGCCGCCCTGGGTTGTTGCGCCGGTTGCCCGTGGCGTACTTGCTGACTTCGCCTGATGAATGTCATGAAGGCATGCCAGCAGCCCCCCGTTAAGAATCAGCCCGGCGCTCGGATCAGTCCACGCTCACCGAGGCCGGCGCCGGCTTGTGACCTTCGACGTCGAGGCGGGGGAGGCGCTTGTCGAGCCATGCAGGCAGCCACCAGTTGACTTTGCCGAGCAGTTCCATGGTGGCGGGGACCAGCACCATGCGCACCACGGTGGCGTCGAGCAGAACCGCGACCGCCAAGCCGACGCCGAACAGCTTGATCTGACGGTCCGGCTCCAGCAGGAAGCTGCCGAAGACGAACACCATGATGGCGGCGGCCGCGGAGATGACCCGGGCGGTCGTGGCCAGGCCGTCGGCGACGGCGGTGGCGTTGTCGCCGGTGCGGTCGAATTCCTCACGCATGCGCGACAGCAGGAACACCTCGTAGTCCATCGACAGGCCGAACACGATGGCGAACATCATCATCGGCGCCCAGGCCTCGATGGGGCCGCCCTTGCCCACCCCGAACAGCTCAGCGCCCCAACCGAACTGGAAGATGGCCACCACCACCCCGAACGCGGCGCCGATGGAGAGCAGGTTCATGATCACCGCTTTGAGCGGCACCAGCAGCGAGCGGAAGACCATCATCAACAGCACGAATGACAGCGCCAGCACCGCACCGAAGAACACCGGCAACCGACGGGCGATGAAATCGGCGAAGTCGATGTTGGAGGCCACCACACCGGTGACCGCGATCTGGGTGCCGGCGTCCGCCTCGATGGGATCGAGGATGTCCTGGCGCAGGGTTCGGACCAGGTCTTCGGTGGCGCTGTCCTGGGGAGAGGTGGGCGGCACCACCAGCCACATGGTCAGCGGAGATCCGACCGGGGTCTGCAGCAGCACGGTGGTGTCGGGCAGCTCGCTCATGGCGGCGGTGGCCCGTTCCACCACCTCGGGCTGGTCCCCGAGCTTGGACACCACCAGCAGCGGGCCGTTGAAGCCGGGCCCGAAACCGTCTGCCAGGAGGTCATACGCCTTGCGAGTTGTGGTCTCGGCGGGATAGTTGCCCTCGTCGGAGAAGCCCAGCCGCAGCGAGAAGGCCGGCAACATCAACAACACGAGGATGGCCAAGCCGCCCAGCGCCGCCGGCCAGGGGCGACGCTGCACCACCCGGCTCCAACGAAACCAGACAGTCTCCCGCAACGGCTTCGTGGCCCGCCGGGGGATCTCCCGACGCAGGGCCGGAAGTATCAGGGAGGCCAGGATCGTCAGCACTGCGAGCCCCACACCGAGCAGCCCCACGATCGGCGCGCCCAAGCCCAAGCCGAACAGCCCGACCGCGATGAAGACGGCCGCGGCCAAGCCCCGGTAGCGGGTGATCTCCAGGCGGGCCCCGGCGAAGCCCAGCAGCGCCGGCAAGAGCGTGATCGACGCCACCATGGTCATGGCCACGGTGATGGCCGCTCCATACGCCAGTCCCCGCACGAAGCCCAGGCCCATCAGAACCATGCCCATGACCGAGATCACCACGGTGATGCCGGCGAAGATCACGGCCCGGCCAGCAGTGTTGAGGGCGGCCACCGTGGCCTCCTCGAATCCCATTCCGGCGTGAACCCCTTCCCGGTAGCGGGTCACGATGAACAGGGCGTAGTCGATGCCGACGCCCAGGCCGATCATCGCCGCCAGCAGCCCGGTGAAGTCCGGCATGTCGGTCAGATGGCTACCCAGGGTCAACAGGGCGACGCCGGTCCCGACACCGAACAGCGCCACGGAGATTGGTAGCCCCATGGCGAGCACCGAGCCGAAGGAGATCAGCAGGATGAACACCGCGAAGGCCACGCCCAGCAGCTCGGACTCCGGTGGCTTGAACTCGGCGAAAACCTGGCCACCCAGCTCCACCTGCAACCCCTCGAGGTCAGGGCGGAGCTCCTTGGTGTCCTCACCCAGCCGAACGAAGTCAGCCTGTTGCAGGTCCGGCACGAACTGCACCTTGGCGTAGGCCAACTTGCCGGCGTCAGGCCCCTCCAACGCCACCTGCTGGGCCCCGGCCTCCTCGTAGGGGGACACGACGGCGGCCACGCCCTCCTCTTGGGCCACACCTTTCAACATGGTGGTCATGGCCGCTTTCACCTCGGGGTCATCAATGCCCCGCTCGGCCCGGTAGACGATGGTGCCCTCGAACCCCGAGCCGGCCTGGCCGGCCTCGTTGAGCAGGTCGAACCCGGCCTGGCTCTCGGTGCCCGCCAGCCGGAAGTCGGTGTGGTAGCCGCTTCCGGCCACGCCTTGCAGTATCCCGAGGAGGACGAAGAGGCCGACCCACAGGCCCAGCACCAGGCGCCGGCGCACGAAGCAGAATCGGGCAATACGTTCAAGCACGGGACAACCTCTGCATCAGGTGAACGTTCGTTTCGTTGTTCGGAACCCTGTGAACGCTAGACACTTCTCGGACCACGTGGAAGGCACCCGGGCAGTGAAGTCCGTTACACCAGGCAGCGGAGGAGATGAACATTGAGTCGGTGACCCCCCATTTTTGGGACGGCGCACTGCTCACTGACAGTGGATTAATTCTCGCTTACGGTGGTTCTCGTGGCTGATCACTATCGCAGCATCGGGTTTCCCGCTCCCGACGCACTCACCTTGGTGCACCTCCTGCGCCGAACGGTGCTCGAAGGCGTGCGAACCCCCCGGGCCGATGGTTGCTCGTCGATCTGCTGGCACGACGAAGCCTCGGGGGCCCGGATCAACGTCGTGCTCACCCCCGAGGGTGTGGTCCGTTCGGCCAAACCATCCTTCGTGCCCGGTTTGTGCCGGCCAGTGACGGCGCGGGTGCACGGAAGGCACCCCGACTCCTCCAACGTCGATGCCGACCTGGTGAAAGTCACCGTGCGCCACGCCGAGCTGCCATGGTCCGTGGAGTTCGAGGACGGGGCGGTGGCGGTGGCGGCGCTGTCCTTCGGCGAGGAGACCGCCCTTGAGGTCGTGGGCTTCGCTGACCGGCTGGCGTGCTATGAGGATGAAGGGGCCTTCGCCATGTCCGGCGCGGCCCTCGGCTCCCGCGAGATGTTGCCCGCCGGGATTCACGCCCTTGGTCGGGATCTGGCCGGTCAGCGGATGTCAGCGCTGGCCTCCGGGGTGGTCATAGAGGTCGAGCAGCTGCACAACGGGTTGACCGGCGAGCCGTTTCTGCACATGGTGATCGACACCACCCCCGTCGCGCTCGACGTGGTGGTGTCCCCCCATCAGGTGTACGGCCCCATGCCTCGCCGCGGGCACGTCGTCACCGGCTCGTTGTGGTTGCTCGCACGTCAGGTACCAACGGCCACCCCGGCGTTGCCGCCGGTCCCACCAACCGGGTCGCAGCTGGCTGTTGTGGACCTGATCGCTGTCGATGGGGTTGTGTCGGCGCCCGCGGCGGATGGTGCTTTCCCCCACCGGGCTCCGACGGGCACGGTTCGGACAGGCACGGTTTCGGGGGTGCCTGTTCGCCGTCACGGCCCCCGCCTGTTCAGCCGTTGGTGCTGAGCGGGATCGGCGGGGCTGAGCTCACGACAAGCGTTCCAGGGCCTTGGCGGCGATGATGCGGGCGATGGCGAAGCTGGCCGTTGCCGCCGGTGATGGGGCGTTGACCACATGGATCTGGCGGGCAGTCTCGCTGAACGCGAAATCGTCGAGCAGGGTGCCATCGGGTCCGATGGCCTGGGCCCGCACCCCGGCCCCGGCCCGTACCAGGTCCTCCTCCCGCACCTCGGGCACCAGTGCTTGCAGGGCCGCCACGAACGCCTTCTTGGACAGGCTGCGGTGGATCTCGCCCAGCCCGGTGCGCCAGAAGTTGCGGGCCAGGACCCTGGAGCTGCGAGCCGCCAGGATCTCCTTCAGGTCGCCCCGGTCGATGTCCCCCCAGCGGTAGCCCTCTCGGGCCAGGGCCGGCACGGCGTTGGGTCCGGCCTCCACCCCGCCCTTGATCATGCGGGTGAAGTGCACCCCCAGGAACGGGAAGCGAGGGTCAGGCACCGGGTAGATCAGGTTGTTGACCAGATGCCGACGGGCGGGGACCAGCGAGAAGTACTCGCCCCGGAAGGGCATGATGCGCACCTCTGTGCCACTCATCGTGGACAGCCGGGCCACCCGGTCTGAGTGCAGCCCAGCGCAGTTGATCAGCACCCGGGCGTGGGCGTAGTCGCCGTGCGTGGCCACAACCACCTGGCTGTCCTCCTCGGCCACCCCGGTCACCGCATGGCCCAGGCGGATCTCGTGATCGGACTGGCGCAGCTCTTCAGCCAGCCAGTCGCACAGCACCGGGTAATCCACGATGCCGGTGGAGCGCACATGCAACGCGCCCAGCCCCACGGCGTGCGGTTCCAGCTCAGCCAGCCGTTGCACGCTGATCCGCTCCGCCGGGACGCCGTTTGCCTCGGCCCTCGCTGCCAGCACGTCGAGCTGAGCCAGTTCCTCCGTCCGGGTGGCCACCACCACCTTGCCGCAGCGCTCAAAGGGCACCCCACGCTCGGCGCAATACCGCTCCAGCTCGGCCTTGCCGTGCACCGTGAGGCCGGCCTTGAGCGATCCCGGCTTGTAGTAGATGCCCGAATGGATGACCCCGGAGTTGGAGCCGGTCTGGTGCCTCGCGATCGCCGATTCCTTTTCGATGATGGCGACGCGCAATTCCGGGCGGGCCAAGCTGATGGCCCTGGCGGTGGTGAGACCGATGATCCCGGCGCCTACGATGGCCACGTCCACCCGGGACCGAACCCCATGGCGAGGTCGGGGCGAGACCCAGACCGAAGGCTCGGGGGACGCGGGCCGCCCGGCCGGCGGGGATTCGGGCTGAGCTGCGGGTTCGGCCATGGGGCCAGAGCCTACGGCGGCTCACCAGGCGCGGTTCCCGACGGCCTGCAGACGGTCACTCGTAGGCGATGGCGTCGAGGATGCGGAGCCGTCCCGCCAGCCAGGCCGGGATGACGCCGGCCAACACGCCGATCACCGCCGCCCCGATGACGGTGAAGATCAGCTGGCCCACCGGTAGGGAGATGGTGCTCACCACGGACTCCGGCAGCGCTGAGGCGATGGCCACCCCGAAACCGACCCCCAGCACGATGCCCAGCACGGTGCCGAACAACGCCACCACCATGGACTCCAGGCGGATCATGCGACGGGTTTGACGGCGCAACTGGCCCACCGCCCGTAACAAGCCCAACTCCCGCGTGCGTTCGAACACCGCCAGCCACATGGTGATGACGATGCCGAGCGCGGCGATGACCAGCGAGAACAGCAGCAGAGCGTTGACGATGATGGCGGTCTGGTCGATCTGCTGCTCCTGGGTTGCTTGGAACTCCTGGCGATCCTCGACCTTGACGTCGGGGTAGGCATCCGTGACGGTGGCGATGGCCCGGGCCCCTGCGGCCTGGTCCACCCCCTCTGCCAGCGCCACCCCACCGAAGGCATCGATCTGGGCGTCTGGCGGGAAGTGCTCCTCGAACACCGACAACGGCACGATCCAGTTGGAACCGGTCACGTTGGTGCGGAACAGGCCCGTGATGGTCAGCTCCCCGCTGCCGATGGGGAATTGCGCGGTGACGGTGTCACCCAGGGCCAGGCCGGCCTTGGCCGCGACCTGGTCCTGGACCAGCACACCATCGTCGGGGATCTCGGACGCGGTGCCGCCTCGCAAGTCCAAGTTGATCACCTGGTCCAGCCCCTGCGCCTGCACGGCCTGGATGGATTTCGATTCGCCGTTGATCTTGGCGTTGCCCTGACGGAACGTGGTGACCTGGGCAACGCTGTCCAGCGCGGCCAGCTCCAGCGCCAGCTCGGGGCTGAACCCCTGGAAGCTCTCCGGGGTCAAGAAGTAGTCAGCGCTGATGCCGGTGTCGAGTTGGCGGGAGAAGCTGGTCTTGAAGGAGGACCCCAAAACCCCCACCATGGAGACCAGCGCGACCCCGATCATGAGGGCCGAGGCGGTGGTGGCGGTCCGGCGGGGGTTGCGGGCGGCGTTGCCCTGGGCCAGCGCGCCGGTGACGCCATAGATGCGAACCAGCGGCCAGCTGAGGAGCTGGGCCAACGGCCGCGCCACCAGGGGACTGAAGGCGGTGGCGGCCATGAACACCAAGAAGGCGCCGGCTCCCATGAGCGAAAGCCGGTAGGCGGTGGAGTCAAAGGACAAGAACAACGCCCCCAGGAACGCCGCCAGGCCCACCACCGCCATCACTGCTCCGGCCGCGCTGCGCCACCGCAACGAACCGCTGAACACCGAGCTGCCATCACGCATAGCGGCCACCGCCGGTACCCGACCGGCCCGCCAGGCCGGCACGATGGACACCACCACGGTGACCCCGACGCCCACCACCAGGGCCACCACCCAGGTTGTGGCTCCGAGCACCAGTGGGGTCTCGGGGAACCCGCCGCCCAGCGACGTGATGAGCAGGATCAGCCCTTTGGCCACCGCGATGCCCGCGCCGGTCCCGACGATGGAGGAGATCAGCCCGATCAACAGGGACTCGGCGAGCACCGAGCGGAAGATCTGCCCGTTGCGGGCGCCGATGGCCCGCAGCAGACCCAGTTCCCGAATCCGCTGGCCCACGGTGGTGTTGAACACCACGTTGATGATGAACCCCGCCACGAACAGCGCGACGAAGGCGAACACCAGCAACACGGTGCGGATGATGTCGATGATCTGGGCGAAGCTGTCGGAGAACTCGGCGGTGGCCTGGGTGCCGGTGATGACCTCGTAGGCGTCGCCCCCGGGCTGTTGAGCCATGACCTCCGCGACCCGGTCGCGCAGCTCGACCTCGTTGATCCCGTCCTCGGCCTCCACGTCGATGGTCTGGTAGAGGCCATCCAGGTTCGCCAGGCGCTGGGCGGTGTCGGGGGCGAAGATGAGGTAAAAGGCGCCGGCCCCACCGTCGGTGAACTCCAAGATCCCCGAGATCGTGTGCTCGCCCTCGCCGCCCACCCCCCGGACGTTGAGTTGGTCGCCGATGGCCAGATCGAACCGGTCGGCGGCCACTGAATCGATGGCGACCTGATCCTGTTCCTCTGGCCCGACGCCATCGGCCACCTCGAAGTTGTCGCGAGAACCTTCCGGTGGCGGGGACCAGCTGAACCCCAGGATCGGTGCACCGGTGGTGGTCATCGGCTCGCCGTCGGGCAGACCGACGGCCACCGGGAAGACGACGGAACCCCGGGCCCTGGCCACGCCCGCAACGTCGGCCACCTCCTCGACCAGCGATTCCGGCAGCGGTGCGCGGAGCGCGATGGCCGGCGTGTCCCCTTCCAGCGGATCGGTGCCGCGGACCACCACCGCGATGTCCTGCCCGAAGGATTGGGCCAACGTGTCGAACGTTTTGCGCAGCGTGTCGGCCAACACGAAGGAGCCCGTTACGAAGGCCACGCCAGCCACCACGGCAACGGAGGTCAGCACGAAGCGCACCCACCTGGCCCGCAATGAGCGCAGCGTGAGTCGGGTGACGATGGGAAGGTTGGTCATCGGTCAGGAGTCCGTGGCTCGCAGCGCCTGCAGCAGCGCTTCGGGGGTGGGTTGAGCCAGGTCGTTTACGACTCGCCCGTCGGCCAGGAACACCACCCGATCGGCGTAACTGGCTGCTCTCGGGTCGTGCGTGACCATGACGATGGTCTGTCCCAGGTCAGTGACCGCGTGGCGCATGAAGCTGAGGATCTCCTCGGAGGCCCGGGAGTCCAGATTGCCGGTGGGTTCGTCAGCGAAGATGATCTCCGGGCGGCTGGCCAGCGCCCGGGCCACCGCCACCCGCTGCTGCTGTCCGCCCGAGAGCTCGGAGGGGCGATGAGCCAGCCGGTCGGCCAATCCCACGGCCGTAATGACCTCCTCCAACCAGCCTTTCTCCGGTTCCCGCCGGGCCAGGGCCAACGGCAGGGTGATGTTCTCCCCCGCGGTGAGGGTGGGGATGAGGTTGAAAGCTTGGAAGATGAACCCGATCCGGTCCCGGCGCATTTCCGTGAGATGCCGTTCCGAGAGCAGGCCGAGCTCTTGATCGCCGATGAATGTGGCACCGGCGGTGAGACGATCCAGGCCGGCCATGCAGTGCATCAAGGTGGACTTGCCCGACCCGGAGGGACCCATGATGGCGCTGAAGCGGCCCCGCTCAAAACCGACCGTGACCTGGTCCAACGCCACCACGTGGGTTTCGCCGACGCCGAACACCTTGACCGCGCCCTCGGCGTGAGCGGCCATGGTCGGCGGCGGTGACGGCGACGCTGATGGAACTGCCAGGAACGTGTCGGCCATAGTCACCACCCTAAAGCTGGGCTGTGACAAGGAAGGGGAATGCCGGCGTGAGATCGGGCACGGTGAGACCCGCCGGGCGGTGGGTGCTGACGCGGCGGTGCCCGGGCCCTGGTGGACCCGGGCACCAACCGTCGGTTCCCGCCGATCGTGGGCGATGGCGCACCACCGCGTGATCTGTAGAAGGCGACGTGGCCGCTGAGCGAAGATGTCCGGTGCCTCGCCCGGGCCACAGTGCAAGCCGGGGGCCTCGCTCGATATGGGTCGAACGGTGGGCCGGCCTTCAGCCCCCGAACACCTGCGCCACCCACAACCGGCCGGCGTCGTCCCAGCGGGTGGCCATCCCGGCATGGGTGAAGCCGCTGCTGACCATGTTGTTGTAGTGACCGGGGCTGTTGACCAGAGCCTGGAAGACGGATTCGGCGGTGGGTCCGTAACCCACGTTCTCGCCCACCAACATCCAGCCTTGGGTCAGCTCGTCCTGCAGGTCCTGATGGGCGAGGGTGTTGGTGGCGGCCATGTGCTCTGCCTGCAGGCCGGCGGAGTGGGTCAACGGACCGCTCACCTGCAATGGAGCCAACCCCACGCCAGCGCGCAACTGGTTGGTCATCTCGATGAAGTAGCCGACCTTGGAGCGGGGGTCCGTCGTTGGCGGTGGCTGTTCGTCAGTCGGTGGCGCCGGCGGTGACGTTGGGGGCGGTTCGGGCGGGGCCTGCTGGGAGTCGACTTCGGAGGTCGGCGCCGGTTCGGTCACCGGTGTCGGTTCGGTGACCGGTAGCCCCTCGGTGACCGGCGGGGCCTCTGTTGGGGGAGTGGTTGGCGCCGGCGCGGTGGTCGGGGGATTGGTCACCGCCACGGTGCCGACTCGTCGGCCCAGCACGTCGGGTGGTTGATCCTCGCCACGTGTGGTGGGCGGCGCCACCGTTTCAGCTTGGAGGTACCGGTCCGCCTCCTCAGCGGTGGTCCCATCACCTTCGTCGACACACCCGCTGAGGAGGCATAGGAAGATGGCCAGGGTCGGGGCTCGTCTGCTCAGACGGTTGGTTTGGTGCATCAATCCTCGGGGTCGTAGCCGAACCGGCGCAGGTCAGGTCGAGGTCTGGAGTAGGTCGAAGGACACTGATCGTGGCCATGTGGTCACCCTCCGGCGACGTGACTGTCGACCTACTCTTCGTTGGGCGCGCTACGGTCCCCGATCTGGGCCATGTCGTTCCGCTCGAGTCCGCTCGGGTCCGCGAGAGCTGGCCCGCATCCGCCCGAATCCGCACGAATCCTGGGGGAAGTCATGACCGAGGCCGCTGGCAGCGCCACCACCGAAAGCGTCTCCATCCCAGGGGTCACCGTCAGCGCCGAACCCGGCGGTGACGTCGTGGGCGTGAAGGCGGGGCCGGTGGGCGAATGGTTCACCGCCAACATCGCGGGGGCCGTGCCGCCGCTCAGCCTCGAGTTGCTGGCCGGCGGCCACTCGAATCTCACCTACCGGGTGACGGACCGCAATCGCGCCACCTATGTGCTGCGACGCCCGCCCACCGGCGCGGTGCTGGCCACAGCCCACGACATGGCCCGGGAGCACAAGATCATCACCGGGGTGGGTCGGACCTCGGTGCCGGTGCCCGAGGCGTTGGGGCTGTGCACCGACGTGGCGGTCAACGACGCCCCGTTCTATGTCATGGGGTTCGTGGAAGGCGTGGTGTTGGACGAAGGGGAGAAAGTGGAGCAGTCCTTTCCCGACCACGGCGACCGTCTGACCATCGGCACCTCGGTGGTGGAGGTCATGGCGGCGCTGCACAACGCCGAACCGGATGATTGCGGCCTGGGCGATCTCGGCCGCCGCGAGGCCTACCTGGAACGTCAGGTCAAACGCTGGCGGACCCAGTGGGAGAACTCGAAAACCCGGGAGCTGCCGGCCATGGAGACGGTGGCGGAGGCGCTGGCCGCCCACATCCCCCCGCAGATCGGCTCGGGCATCGTGCACGGCGACTATCGGCTGGGCAACATGCTGGTGGGTACCGACGCCACCAACAGAGCCACCGTGGCGGCGGTGTTGGACTGGGAGCTGTGCACCCTCGGCGACGTCATGGCCGATGTGGGCTATGTCATGAACAACTGGGTGCAGCCCGGCGAGCCACCCATCACCTCACGGGGTGCCGCACTGCCTCCCACGGAGGTGGGCGGATTCTGCACCCGGGAGGACTTTCTGGCCCGTTACGAGTCCCTCACCGGCCGGGATACGTCGAACATCGGCTACTACCGGGCGTTCCAGTACTGGCGGTTGGCGGCCATCGTGGAAGGGGTCATGGCCCGTTACCTGAAGGGTGCCATGGGCGTGGAAGCGGACACCGACGCGTTCAAGGAGCAGATCGAGAACTTGTCCCAGGCCGCGCTGGATCTGGTCAACGAGTGGGGCTGAGGGGGGCGATGCATCCGCTGTCCCCGTCGGTTTCGGGCGCTTGTGCCTCGGCGAAGTCAGCCTGGACGGCGATGGTCACCCCGAGGGCCGCTTCCGCCAGACCCTTTCGGGCATCAGCCGTGTAGATCTCCAGGTGGGTGTCGCGGCCGGCGGTGCCGATGGCCCGGATCTGCAACCGGTTGGCCTGCCCGTCGAGTTCACAGGCCACTCGGTCGATGGCGCCCTGATGGCCACGGTCCAACCCGATGGCGATGCGCAACAACCCCGCCATGATCCGCACCGCCCGCTGATCGGAGGGCTGCAAGGCGCCGAATTCGGCATGGCCGGCCTTCGGTGAGCTCTTGCGGTGGTAACGGGCCACCTGGGCGATGAGCTCGATCTCGTGACTGGTGAAGCCGCTGAGCTGATCACTGTTGCGGATCACGTAGTAGCTGTGCTTGTGGTGGGCTTCATGGGCGATGGTCCGCCCGGCGTTGGCCAGCAGCGCTCCCGCCTCCAGCAGTTCGGCGTAGTCCTCCGGCAGCTGGTGGCGCGCGGCGGTCTGCGCGAACAGCTGCAGCGCCAGCTCGGCGGCGCGGTGGGCGTGTTCCACCGCTGGGTCCGTGACCGTAAGCAGGTGCTCCACTCCGGCCCGGCGCAGGTCGGAGAGGTGGTGCAGCGGATCGAGGTGGCGATGGTGCTCGCTGTTGCGGGCCACATCCAACAGCACACCCTCCCGCAACGCGTAGGCGCTGACGGTGAATCGTTCGATGTGCAACAGCTCGGCCAGCGTGTCCAGCAGCAGTGCCCCGGCCGGCAGGATGTCCGCCCGCCGGCTTTCGATGCCGGGCAGCAGCATGCGCTCGGTGGTGGTGGGCTGATCAACCAGTAGCTGGGTCACCTTGGACAGCTCGGCGCGGCTGAAGGTGGCGGAGTTCATGGATTTGGGTTGACCGTCCCCACGCAGGTGCGCCGCCATCAGCGCCAGGTTCTGGATGGTCCCGGAGGAACCGACGGCGATGTCGAAGGGACGATCCCGCAACTCCAGGGCCGTGTTGATCAGGAACGATTCGAGGTAGCGACGACAACGATCGGCCCGGCGGGCAGAGGTGCGGCCCTCGGGGAAGAACCGATCGGTCAGTCGAATGGCACCAAGCTTGTGGCTGCGGGACCACTCGATGTCGGGCCCGGTGGCCAGCAACACCTCGGTGCTGCCCCCGCCTATGTCCACCAGCAGCATCCGCTCGTTGAACACCGGCAGCGCTTGCAATACGCCCAGATGGATCAGCCGGGCCTCCTCGGTGCCGGAGACCACTTCGACCTCGACGCCGGCCTCCATTCGGGCCCGCTCGATGAACCGGTCCTGGTTGAGGGCCTCACGCACGGCGCTGGTGGCCACCGCCCGGATGCGGGCGCCGTTGATGTCCGCCACCTGCCGGAAGCGTCCCAGCGCCGCCACCCCCCGGTCCATGGCGTCTTCGCTGAGGTGTTTCATGTCCCCGGAGCCTGAGCCCAGGCGCACCATCTCCTTCTCCGACGCCATGGTCTCGAAGCGACCGTTGGCCGACATCCGGGCGACCAGCAGATGGAAGCTGTTGGTGCCCACGTCGATAGCGGCCAGCACCTCGCCCCGGCCGACGCGGATGGTGTCCCTCCCGCTGCCCGGCGCCGGCGCACGTTCGGGTTCGGCTGCGGGGGAGGGAGCCGGGGTCTCGCCTTGTGCCACAGGGTGGACCCTACCGACCGCATCCCGCTTGGAGTCTGACCCGGCCGCAATCGGTGCTGGCCGGACGTGTGGGTGCCGTGGCGTCTGGCCGGTTCAGCCCTCTTTGGTGGCCGGCGGCAGTGTCGTGGCTGATCCCTCCGTGCCGGCGGGGTCGTTTGGCAGCGGGCCGGCCGGGGGCTCCGACGTGCCGGGGGGCGTCGTTGCTGGCGGGGCGGTGGTGGGTGGCGGTTCGGGGACCACCAGGACCTGGCCCACGCCAAGACGGCCGGGCTCCTGGAGATCGTTCAGCGCCACCAGCACCTCGAAACTGGTGCCGAACTGCTCGGCGATGCCGCTCAAGGTGTCACCGACCTGCACCGTGTAGGACAGCGTGGCCACCACCGTGCTGGGCGGCAAAGAGGTTGATGGGTCCGTGGTGACCGGCCCGGCGCCCACGGGTTTGGGCGGGGCGTCCGCCGCTGGGAGGATCGTCACCGTGCTGGGGGAGGGCAGGGATGCTTGGGGCGGGCGAGCGCAACTGGCGGGGAGCAGCAAGGCGCTCAACGCGACCGGGCCCAGCAACGGTGCCAGCAACGATCCGGCCCGCATCAATGACCCGTGGCAGCGGCGCGGCGAGCCCAGACCGCGAACAGCGGATCACCCGAGGTGTCACGGTTGCAATGGTCGAACGCTGGTTCATCCCACCCGACGGAGCGGCGGAAGTACTCCGCCACCAACTGCACGTGAAAGCCGTCATCGGTGGCCAGCCAACCCCTGATGGCCTTGGTCGGGAAGCAGCGGTTGGAGAATGTGCACGCGAAGAACCCACCTGGCTCCAGCACCCGGGCCACCTCGTCGAAAACCTCGAGAGGGCGGGTCAGGTAGTCCACCGATACCGTGCACAACGCGGCGTCGAAGCCGGCATCGGGAAATGGCAAATGGGGCTGCACGTTCAGGTCGTGCACCACCCTCTCGTGGGCCATGTCGTTGGCCGTCAGCTCCTCGGCACTCATGCCCAGCACGGTCAGGTGCGCAGGTCGGGTGGGAAGATGCGAGATCCACGAACTGCACAAATCCAACACCCGACCGGTCACCCCCAGCTCGCCGTACAACGCGCTGACCGCGGCGATGGCTCCATCATCGATGTGGGTCAGCAAACGGGGCTGTCGGTAAAACCGCGCGTCGTCGCTCTCGTCGGCCCGGGTGAAGAAACCCTCGGGAAACGCCCCATACCGGTCAGTCTGTTCGCTCAACGCAGGGCCGTGGCCAAGGCGTCGATCACCCGGTCCAGTTCCTCATCGGTGATCACCAACGGCGGGCACATGGCGATGGCGTTGACCAACGGCCTGGCGATGACGCCTTCTGCCAACATCTTGTCGCGCACCTCACTGGCGTCGATCCCCGGGTTCAGCTCCGCCGCCCAGACCCCGCCAACGCCTCGGTGGGACAGCAGTGCCCCGTCATCCACCAGCGCCTGCAAACCCTCGCCCAGCACCTTGGCGATCACCCCGGCCCGTTCGAACAGGCCGTCCTGGCGGTACACCTCAAGCGCTGCCACCCCCGCGGCGCAGGATGTGGGATGGCCGGAATAGGTGTAGCCGTGGCGCAGCACGTAGGCCGGGTCACTCTCCAGCGCATCACAGACGCGGCGGTTCACGATGACCCCGCCGAGGGGCACGTAGCCGGAGGTGACTCCTTTGGCGAACGTGATCAGGTCCGGCACCACGTCGTAATGCTGGGCCCCGAACCATTCGCCCAGCCGACCCCATCCGCAGATCACCTCGTCGAAGATCAGCAGCGCCCCGTGTTGATCGCACAACTTGCGCAGCCCGCTGAGATACTCCGGGGCCGGAGGGTGTACGCCACCCGCACCCTGCACCGGCTCCGCGATGATGGCGGCGATCTGCGAACCTCGCTCGCTGAAAAGGCGCGACGCCGCTTCGATGTCGTTCTGGGGCACCGTGAGCACCCCGGGGACCAGCTCGCCGAAGCCGGCCTGGTTGGCCGGGATGCCCTGCACCGAGGTGCCGCCGTACGCCGTGCCGTGGTACCCGCCCTCCCGGCTCACCAGCAACTGGCGGGAGGTGTCACCGGCCAGGTTGTGGGTCAGCCGTGACAGTTTGAGCGCCGTGTCCACCGCTTCGGAACCTGAGCAGGTGAAAAAGACGCGTGGGTTGTCCATCGGCGCGACGTCGGCGATGGTTTCCGCCAAGTGCTCTGCCGGTTCGTTGGTCCACGGGTCGAACGTGTTGTAGGTGGCCAGGCGATTGAGCTGAGCGGTGGTGGCCTCGATGATGCGCCGATTGCCGTGCCCGGCGTTGCAGTACCACAGCGACGCCATGGCATCGATGTAGGCCCGGCCGTCGCGGTCCCACAGGGTGCTGCCCTCGCCCCGCACCAGGGTGGTGAACCCGGCGGAGTCCTTGGCCGGCTTGGCAAAGGGGTGGAGGAACGCAGGCGTGCCCATGGCCGGATGTTACTGCTCCGCCACCGGCCCGGATCGGTACCCGCTGACCGTGGATCTATCGATACCGGACCCATCGTCCCGGGATCGGACAATCAGTGATCTATCGGTGTTTCAATTGCACTGGAACGCACGGCAGAAGCGTGCTGCGATCCTTAGCGGTGCTCGCGGTGGATCTTTCGGGACCGGCCGTACACTGACCGGCGGCGGCCTCACCGAGCGGGCCACGGAGCCGGTTTCGGGACGATCTCGGAACGCAGATCCGGGAATGGTCCGGGCAAGTCTGGGATGCGATGGGCATAGCACTGGTGAGCCCGGTGGGCTCCAATGGCCGCCGGCGCTCGGCGTTGGGCCGGGTCATGCTGCTGAGCGCTACGACCGTGGTGGCCATCGCAGCGCCGATCCTGGTGTCATTGCGCCATCACGGTCCCACCACCACCACCGTGATCACCGGTGATCCGTCCGACATGGCCCAGGAGGTGGGCCTCGGCCCGCTCTTGGATCGGCGTTGGGTTGAGGTAGCCAGACAGGATCCGATGGCGGACCTGTTGTCCGGTGCGGTTGAGCTGAACGGCGGTCCGCAGGGTTCGGGTGCGCCGGGCGAGGCGGCGTCGAAACCGCCGGACGGCGCTCCGGTCGATGATGCTGCGCCCTCGACCAGTGGCACCTGCGCGAGCTGTGAAACGGACGCCGAAGACATTGGTGACGCCAGCGGGACCGGCGGTGGGGGCGAGGCCGCTCCGGCGCCCATCACCATCGTGCACCCCACCACCACCCGACCGCCGAAAGTGACCACCCCAACGACCAGCGCCGCCAACAGCGGGTCCTCCAGCATCCCTTCAGGCGGAACCACGCCCCTCGACACGGTTCCTGGCGGTTCGACCGGCTCGACGTCGACCACCGTTGTGTCCTCCACCGTCCCCACGACGACAACCACGGTGCCAGGTGGGTCCGAGCCCCAGATCATGATGTTGCCGGCGGTCGCGGCGGGCGGCGAGGTCGTCGAGCACCGCCTGGAGTTCAACGGCGGGATCTTGTGGCTTCGGATCTCCAGCAGTGGACTGACGCTGCTCGACGTGGTGGCCAAGCAGCCGTTCGGGGTGGACAACGTGAACAGCGAGCAGGACCGGGTCCGGGTACGGTTCCGTTCCGACCAGGCTCGTGAGGAGATCCTGGCCGAGTTCCTGGTCGACGGCCGGACCCGGGTGACATCCACCACCGAACCCGGCTGAGCTCCGTGCGGGCTGCTCCGCGTGTGGCGTCAAGGTGCCAGCGGCGCGGACGGGCTGCGAAGCTGGGGCCATGAGGTTCTTATTCGTGGTGGCCGTGGCGTCAATGGTGCTCATCGTGTTGGCGGCCGTGCGCAACCGTCGGGACCCCTCCGAGCCCGATCGCTGACCCGGGACCGAGGCCCTGACCTGCCTGACGGTGAATGACTACGCTCAGTGTTTTCTAAGTTGACGACTGTTTCAACTTCGGTTTAGGGTGCTCACCAACAGCTCGGGTCACGAACCCGCAGCACCAAGGGCCTCCCTTCTGGCGGTGGCTCTCTCGGCCGGGGGGAGAGAGAGCCACCGCCACCTCCGTTTTCGCCGGCCGATAGGGTCCCGGTCATGGCCGACCTATGGACCTCGGCCCGGCGACGGCTTCGGGTGTGGGCCATCGACCGGCTGCATGAGCGCTGGGATTCGCTGTCGGTGACCGCGTCCATCCATGCCGGCACGGCCCGCGCCGGCCGATTCGGAACGTTCGGTGAGGGCAGCCTGCTGTGCTTTCCGTGGGCCGCGCTCTACAACGAGGGCGCCATCCACATCGGCTCGGGCACCGTCATCGGGCCGTTGGTCAGCTTGTCCGCCGGCATGGTGCCGGGCCAGCCCTTGTTGCACGATCGGGTGGTCGGCATCGGTGATCGCTGTGTGATCGGCCGGGCGAATTCCATCGTGGGTCACTTCGGGATCGATATCGGGAACGACGTGTACACCGGCCCGAACGTCTACATCACCGACCAGAACCACGGTTTGGAGGACCTGGAGCTGCCCATCGGGCGTCAGTGGCCGGCCCCTGAAGCACCGGTTCGCATCGGGGCCGGCTCCTGGCTGGGCACCGGGGTGGTGGTGCTACCGGGGGTGACGATCGGAACGGGTGTGGCCGTCGGTGCCGGGAGTGTGGTCACCAGCGACCTGCCGGACCTGGCGGTGGCGGTGGGGGTACCGGCCCGAGTGGTGCGCCAGCGGGGCGGGCCGGGCGCGGTCTGCTGACTCAGCCCAGCAGCGGCCGCACCTCCTGCGCGTAACGCGTCAGCTGCTCGTCGGTCTTGGCGTAGCTATCCCCGCTGAAGTTGGGGAACAGGCACAGTTCCCGCAGACCGAGCTCCTGGCGGTAGCGATCGATGCCCTCTGCCACCTGCTCGGGGGTGCCCACGATCCAGGTCCGGTTGCGCAGAGAATCCTCCAGTGTGGGGATCAAGCCCGCCGAAACCGGCTTGCCATCGTGGTCCTGGTACCCGCGGCTCCAACCGTAGGGCCCGAGGAACTTCCAGAACTCGTCGTGACCGGGCCGGGCCGACGCCACCGCCTGCTCGTGGCTGTCCTCAATGCGGATGTTCAACACCAGCATGCGGTGCTCGCCCGGTGCCAGGACCTTGCCGTGGGTCGCTTCGAACACCTCGGCGTACCGCGCCCACCACTGCTTGATGAACGTGTGGCTCTTCAACCAGAACACGCCGCCGAACCCGCGCTTGGGCACCGCCTCGAGGCTGGGTGGGGAGGTGATCGCCTGCCACCACTCGATCGGGTGACGGGGTCGAGGCAGCAGTGTCAGCTCGCTCACGAACCCGCCGCGGTCGGGGATGCCTGGTGGTGGGAACGTGTAGTGCTTGCCGTGAAAGGAGAACCGCTCCTGATCGAAGGCAGCGCGGATCACGGCGACGGCTTCGTCGAACTGTTCCCGGTTGAAGGTGTCCGCGTCCACCATGTCAGGGTTGTCGAAGCTGCCCACCTTGGAGCCCAACGCCTCCGCCTCCCGCGGCACCGTGCCCCGACCCACCCCGAAAACGGCCCGTCCGCCGGAGATGTTGTGCAGGTAGGCGAAGTCCTCTGCCAGGCGCAACGGGTGCCATTGGCCCACCACGTTGAACATGGTGCCGATCTTGATGGAGGTGGTGCGCTCCGCCAGCGTGGCCCCGAACAGGATGCCGTTGGGGACCACCTCGTAGCCCTCGTGCTGGAAGTGGTGCTCGGTCAGCCAGAACAGGTCGAACCCCAGTTGGTCGCTGCGGACGCCGATGTCGAGGATGGACTGCGTGGCCCGCCACACCGACTCGTTGTCGGCTCGTCGATCGGTGGGGGCCGGCGGACCGGCGCCAGCGTCGTTGATCTCCACCCCGCCGAAGAGGAACACCCCGGTACGCATCGTCCGAGGCTATGTCGACGGCACGTTGACCGCGCCGCGCGCCGGGTTCGGGGGTTGTCGGTCTCAGATCAGCTCCACCGGTCCCCGGGGTGTGTCTAGGTGAGCGGTGAGCCCGGCGGTGGGCGCGGCGGTGACCGCCACCTCGGGCCCTTCGTCCGCATCACCGCTCATGATCGTGGCGGGCTCGGTCACCAGGGCGAGATATCGGCGGATGCGGTCGGGGTCAGGGTGACGCAACTCCAACCGGCGAAGGCTCACCCCGCGCGGCGTGTCCAGCGCTGGATGGGGGCTGTCGAGCCAGTCGATGAGAAACGGTTCGGTACCGCCAGGCGGAATCTGCGCCCGGGAGGACAATTGCCAGCGCAGCAGCACCCCGTCAGGTCGGGCCCGTTGCATGCCGAAGGGCTCACCGGCCTCGAATCCGCCACCCCGGAGCCGATCCACCACTTGCGCCAACCCGCTGGCCGCCACCGCGAACCACACCAACGCCGGCTCGCCGCGCTGCTCCAGCCCGAACGGCATCGCTGTTCCGGCCGGCAACGGCTGGGAGGGGTCCGGCCCGATGATCTCCAGATAGGTCCGCCCCCCGAGGTGTAGCAGCGCGTTGTGGGTGCCCCGGCCCACGTGACGGCCCCCGGGTGTGGCTCCCACCCCAAGCCGATCGGCCAGCTCGGCGACGCTGCGATCGAGGTCAGGGGTGGCGTACACCAGGTGATCGACAGCGAGTGGCATCGGTTCAACCTCCTTCGCTGCACGTTACCGGTCGGCGCCGGGCCTGACCGCGCAGCGTGCAGCGCGGCGTGCGCGACCAACGAAACTGTTGCTCGCGCGGGGCGACCGCTACCATGCGCCGACGTGACCGCTGCTCGCCGGATGTCCCGCGCCCCTCTCGCTGCCGTAGGCACCCGCTCCCTGGCCGTGAGCCTGGCCGTAGGTCTTGGCGCGGTCCTGCTGGCCGGTTGCGGCGATCCCGTCGACACCGACGCGATGGTGCGGATCGGCGGTGAGCGGTTCGAGGAGATCCGTTTCGATGAGCTGTATCGGCCGCCGAACGCGGTGTCCAAGCAGCGGACCTCGGTGGACCGGGTGCAAACGGAGCTGCTGAGCCTGGAGGGGGCCAGCCCGGAGTCGGTGGTGAACGCCTACGACGAGGTGCTCATCGAGCAGGGCTGGAAAGAGTTGCAGGAACCCCAGGTCAAGCGGGACCAGTCCTGGTTCGGGGCCTGGACCCGCCTCGGCCGCAACGTGGTGGTCACCGCCGAGTTCGGGGCTCCTGCCGAGGAAGGCGCCGCCCCCCCGGTGGACTTCACGCTGGCTTTCCAACGGCCGACCGCCAATGATCAGATTACCGGGGTCAATAACGACCCCATCGCCGAAGGCTGACTCGCGCCGGCCCGTACGGCAGCGGATGCGGTTCAGCGGCTGCTGAGCAGGGTGGCCGCCACCAGGGCCCCGTCGGGGTCGTGGTCCCGGAGCAGTTCGTGAGCGGTGCGCCACAGCTGGTCGGCGGTGGTCGGGTCCCCGCCGGCGGCGACGCATTGACCCAGCGTCACCAGCGCCCGTCCCAGGCCCAACCGATCCTGAACGGCCCGATAACCGGCCACCGCGGCTCGGGCCTGCTCGGCGGCGGCGGGCAGGTGACCTAACGCCACGTTGGTGGCCGCCAGGCTGGCGTGGAGCAGGGGGACGTCCTGCGCTTCGCCATGCTGCTCGACCCTCCCCAGCGCGTCCGTGAGGGCCGCCAGCGCGTCGGACCAGCGGCCGAGGTGCTGATACACCAGCGCAAGTTGCAACCCGCTGCGGTAGAGGCCCGGCTCGTTGCCATGGTCCCGGTAGTGGGTCAGCGCTCCGAAGCAGGGCGGGAGCGCGGCGGCGGGCCCGTGTCGATCCAACACCAAGGAGGCGATGCTTTCCAGTTGCTCGCCGACGCGTTCCTGGTCGCCCAGGGCGGTGGCGCTGGTCAGGGCCATCCCAGCGTGGTTCAGGGCCGCGTCCAGATCACCGGACATCTCGGCCAGGGCCATCTGCAGCGCCTGCATCTCGAGCAGGTCGGCGTCCACCCGACCCGGGATTTGCAGCGCTTCGGCCCTGGCCGCGGCCTGCCGGGCCTGGTCAATCTGGCCCAGCTCGCGATGGATCACCGCACAGTTGGCCCACAGCCGTTGTTGGGCGGCCACGTCAGCGAGCTGTTCAAACAGTCCCAACGCCCGGTGGCACAGCAAGAGGCCCTCCTGCTGCTGGTCGGCCTGGCACAAGGAGGCTCCGCCGTTGGCCAGCGCCCGGGCCTGCAGCTCGGGCAATCCCTCCTCGGCGGCCAGAACCCCTGCGGCCTCGAAGGCGGCGGCGGCCTGGACCCGATTGCCGGCCCCGGCCAGGAGCCGGCCCAGTCCCATGAGCGCTTGGGCGTGGCGGGTGCGGTCGCCCCGGCGGCGGGCTTCTTCGACCTCGGTTGTTGCCGCCTGCAGCTGGGAGTCCGTGATCACCGGCATCGGGCGCGAACCCGCCGCTGCGCCACCGATCGTTTGTGGTCCCTGAGCGATCACGTTTGAGCCCTCATCGTGGCGCGCGGGGGTCTGTCGTGGTCCCCGGACCGGCCATCGGTCGCCTCGGCTGGCATCGACGCGAGCCTAACGGTCGCTGTCCAAAGGCCACCCGTCCGGAGCGAACGATCGTCAGCCCCGCCCTTCAGCATGGCGGCAGCCTTTCAGTATGGCGCTAGCCCTTCAGTATGGTTGGCCTTCGGGGGTCCCAGGTGTTCGAGCAGCTCGATTCGCAGGGCCGGTTGGTGTTGCACGAAGCGGAACGGGTTGCGCACCGTTTGGCCCATCACTACATCGGAACCGAGCACCTGCTGGTGGGGCTGGCAGGGGTCGAGGGCGGCTCGAACCGTGTCCTGGTCACCTGCGGGCTCGACGCCGCGGATCTCGAGCAGGAGGTCGCGGAGATGCTGGGCCGGGGCCGGTCGCCCATCACCGTGCGGCCACCGCTGACCTCTGCTGCGGAGTTGGTGCTCGAACGGGCCCGCTGGCACGCCAGACAGCAGGGTCGAAGCGGCGCCGCTGATGAGGATCTGCTGCAGGCGCTGCTGCAGTTGGCTGACAGCACCGCGGCGACCGTGCTGAGACGGTTGGGTGTGGACCCGGCCACGATCGAGGAACAGCTGTGCCGGAGCGGGTCCTTTGAGCCTGTTGGCGAGGCGGAACCGGGCCAGGTTGGGCAGTCCAGCGCCGCCCATCTTCGGGAAAAGGTACCGGTTGCGGGGCCGCCAATCCGATCCCCGTTCCGGCCGGAACCGGTGTCCCATTCACGAGAAGCCCTTGTCCAGGACCTGATCGAGCTGCGCCAGGAGGTCAGGCACTTGCGTGCCGAGGTTGCCCGGCTGAGCTCCTTGGTCGAGCGACGTTGAGCGGTCAGCGGCTCCCCGATGCGAACCGCGGCAGGCGGGGGCTCGGTGAACGATCCCATCAACGCTGTGCCCCGGTGAACAGGACCGCAACCGGCGCTGCGGTCGAGGTGGCCGTTTCGGCGTCCGTCGCCGCCCAGAGCCCGGCCAATCCCGCTGAACCGGTGCAGTCCACGTCGATGCCGGTCACCAGCCGGGCCCGTTCGTTGGCCCCGATCAGCTCCTTCTCGTTGACCAGCACCGCTCGCCCGCCGCTGTCAAAGAGAGCCTCGGCCACGCTGCGCCAGTCATAGGTCTCGTCGTCGAGGATGGCACTGGCCGCGCTTTGCGGGACGCCGGACCAGGGCTGCATGGCCTCGCTGCGGTGCCGGGCGAGATGGGCCAGGATCTGTGCCAGCACCGCTGGGTCTGCCGAGTCGGCTCCGCAGCGTGCGTCCACCGCGTCCACCGCCCGGCTGAACGGCGCCGCGTTCCGGGCCTGCACGGTGTGCAACTCAGGAATGGTCCCGAGCACCTCCCGTTGGCGGGCCCGCCGCAGCCCGGTCATCGCCGAGCTGGCCAGCGCACCCCCGCCGACCTGCACAAACAGCCGGGTCGGGACGGTGGCCAGGTCGGTGCGCCACTGGTCGGCGAGCTCGTAGCCGAGCGTGGTCGCCCCGTCTAGGGCCAGCCCGTTGCTCGGGCCCTGGGCGCTGAACGGCAACGCACCGCGCTCCACACGGGACTCGAACGCCGCCAGGCACGGATCCCCCGAGTGGTCCGGCATCCGGGGGCAGCGATTGACCGTGGCCCCCAGCGCCTCGAGTCGGGCTAGCACCGAGGGCGCGGCCCCCGGCGGAACGAACACGTCGATGGCCCGACCCAACGCCCGGGCCAGCACCGAGGCCGCCAGCGCGGCGTTGCCGCACGATGCGATGGCCAGCGGCTGTTCCTTGCGGGTCTCCTTCCCAAGGTGCAGTTCGAGGACGGAGAGGTACAGCGCCAAACCCATGAAATGGCGGCCCTTGTGCGATCCCGACACATTGACCGTCTCGTCTTTCACCCACACCACCGATGGTGCAGGACCCGGCACCAGCGCCGCACCGTCAAAACGTCGCAGCGGCGTCATCCGGAACGGGCGACCGTCCGTCGCAGCCACCGCGGCCTGCAAGCGTTCCACCAAAGCCACGAAACCGGCGTCACCGCCGCCCCACGCCCGATGCAGACGGTATGGGTACAGGAGCGTGCGGTAGCGGTGAAACGGATCGATGTCCGCCGCGTCGGAGCTTGGCGTGGCCGGCCAGGGCACCTGATCTGGTTCCGGCGGCACCAGCACATGGTCGACGTCATCACCCTCAACCCGGGCCGGGCAGCCGAAGCGGAACGGGTCCACGCTGCGGGCCCCACAGGCGGAGCAGATCAATGCCAGCGCATCGGGAAGTGCCCGGTCCCGGGCGTTCATCGTCGCCGCGGCTCCGGCAAGGGGGCACCGGTTCGGGCGTTGAACTCGTCGATGAGTTCGTCCCAGCGTCCCACGACCCCTCGCAAAGATCGCCAGAAACCCTGATCACGGCGGGCGTCGAAGTGCTCGAGGGTGACGCCTTGCTGCTCCACCCAGGTGAAGTAGCCCAAGTTGAAGATCCGCTGCCGGTCAGCCGCACTGCACTCCAACGCCTCCACCCCTTCGCCGCCGTGGAGGTACCGCCCGACCAGCCGGGCCGCATCCAGCTCGTCCAGTCCGTCGGGAAAGTCCGTCGCCATGGTCTTCGTGCGCTCGGAGTCGTACATCTCGGCGCCGTCGGTGGCCACCGTCATCAGCACGTCAGAGGGTCCAAGGTTCCACAAACGGGCCACCCTGATCGCCGCCAGCACGTTGCAGATCGAGGACAGCCCCAGCGACCACAACGCCTCCACCAGCGCCGCCTCGACGCCCAAGGTGTTCACCAGGTAGCGGCGCCCCGGGTCGCTGTTGAACACCAGGTCCAACCCGTCCGTGGCCCGATCCGATACCGCCACCACGGCATCGGTGGCCATCACGTTGTGGATCAACGGGACATGTTTGTCGCCGATGCCCTGGATGTTGTGGCTGCCGTAGCCGTTGCGCAACAGGGTCGGGCATTCCAGTGCTTCCACTGCCACCGTCTTAGATCCGTAGCGCTCCTTGAGATGGTCCCCGGCGGCGATGGTCCCGGCGGATCCGGTGGCGGACACGAACGCCGCCAGCCGCAACACCCCGCTGGCCCCGGAAAGGGTCTCGAACACCCGACCCAACGCCGGGCCGGTCACGCTGAGATGGGCCAGGTGGTTGGCGTACTCCGAGAATTGGTTGAAGACCCGGTTCAGCGGATCCTCGGCCAATCGATGACAGGCATCGTAGATCTCCTTGACGTTGGACTCCGTGCCGGGGGTTCGGATCACGTCAGCAGGGTCGCTGACCCATTGGTCCAGCCACTCGAAGCGTTCGCGGCTCATGCCTTCTGGCAGCACCGCAACCCCGTGGCAATCCATCAGCCGAGAGATGGCCACCCCGCCTCGGGCGTAGTTCCCGGTGGAGGGCCACACCGCTCGCTGCACGGTGGGATCGAACCCGCCGGTGACCACGTGGGGGACCAAACAGGCGTACGCGGCCAGCACCTTGTGGGCCCTCATGAGGGGAAAGAGCCGTCCGAGGAGCACCACCACCGGAGCTGGGACCCCCGTCAGGGCCGGCGGCAGCACCAGATGGCACGGCACGTCGACCGTGGAACGTCTGTCCGGGCCGTTGAACCAGTGCACCCGAAACAGGTTGGCGGGGTTCGGCGCGTCAGGATCGGTGGCGGGATCGACCCGTGGGCTGCCAGCGGCGAATGGGCTGGCCAGTTGTGAGAAACGGGGCAGCGCGATGGCCCGCTCCCGGAACCGGGTGACGGTCCGTTGATAGACGTCCTCGTCGAGCACGTCCCAAGGCAGCAGCGCCGCGGTGGGCAGAGCGGTGGGCGCCGCGACGCTGCCGCTTCGAGCGGACGGGTCCACGAGTTGGGAGGGGTCCGAGGGGCTCATACCGCTGCCAGCGTAGGGAGGCGGCCATCGTTCCGCGGTGGGTCCCCTCAGCAGCGGGTCTCGGTGTCGGCCGGATCGCCGCAGGTGGCGGTCCGCTCGAAGAACCCCCGCCCGTAGGTGCCGATCACCAGCCGCCCCGGCGTCGTCGGATCAAAGGCCACCACCGCCACCCGGGCCATCGGCACCCCGTCATTGCTCTCCGTCCAGGTGAGCCCGCCGTCGAAGGACTCCAGGACCCCGACCGATGCGGTCAGGTCACGGTAGGGATGGTCGTTGGTGGCCACCACCAGGTGCGCGGGGTTGGTTGGATCGACCGCCGCATCGTGGCTGGACCCGTGCTCAAGGATGCGAACCCAGCCCGCCTCCCCCGGTCCCTCCAGTCTCCACACCCCGGCCCCTTCGCTACGCCACACCACCGCGTACAAACGCTGGTCCGCAGGGGAGGGGATCAGCCGCACGGCCGCGGTCGGGCCTCCCAGCGTGGCCCAGGTGACCCCGGCGTCCACGCTGTGATGCACCCCGTCGGGGCCCGCGCCGTACAGGACTCCGGGCCGGCTCCGATCCGCGGCCAGGGCGCTCATCGGGGGCGCGCCGTCCGCCACCTCGAAATGGCCGGCCGCATCGGTGGAGCGGTACAGCACCCCGCCGACGGTGATCACCACGGTCTCGGCGCCGTCTTTGTGGGTGACCACCTCAAGGGAGCCGTTGTCGCCCCAGCGGGAGAATCGCTCCGGCAGCCCCGCCGAGGACCCCACCGTCAGCGTGGGCGACCCGTCCGGTTGGATGATCCCCACCCCGCCGAAGGTGCCGGCCTGGCCCAGCAGGACGTAGCGCCGAGCGTGGTCAAGGCTGCTGGAGCCGGCGTCAACGCAGCCGCCCCACTGTTCCAGCGTGACCATCGGTCTGCTCCAGCGTCGGCCCCCATCGGCGGCGGTGAGTGGGTTGGCGCCGTCGAAGCCGCAGAGCGTGACGTCACCGACACGGGGGCCGAACTCGATGCCGGTGGCCACCAGCCCCGAGAACCCCCGTCCGGTGCTGGTGCCGTCCTCGAACGTGTCGCTGGTGGCGTCGCGCCAGGTGCCGCCACCGTCGGTCGTGGCCAGCACGAACTCTTCGTTGCCGAGGTATGCCATTGAGGCATCGGTGGGGGCGAAGGCGGCGACCGCGGCGCCGATGGGGGTGTTGTAGGCGGTGCTGGGCCGGTTCGCGCTCCGACTGGACGCCACCTCGGTCCAGGTAGCCCCTCCGTTTTCGCTGCGGAACACCGCCTGACGCCCGAAGGCAAGGTTCGAGGTCAACAACAGGTCGGGGTCGGAGGGGGCCACCGTGATGGCGTGGTAGGTGGGGAGAAACTCCGGTCCGGGATGACCGCCGCCGTCCCCGGTGCCCGAGCCGTCCGCGCCCTGGACGGACACCGGGGGGAGCTGGTCCAGACCCCGGCTCGATGCCTCCCAGCTGTGACCTCCGTCCCCCGATCGCCAGATACCCCCCGCTTGGGCCAGCCCACCCTGCCAGGTCCCCGCTACCGCGGCCCAGAGCACGGCGGGGTCCGTGGGGTGCACCGTCAACTCCCGAACCGAGAGTTGTGCCAGGCCGCCGGAGCTGGCACGCCAGGTTCGCCCGTCGTCCTCGGATCGGAAGATGCCCTGGTCAAGCACCACTGCGAGCAGCGTGCCGTCCGCCAACCAGGCGCCATCCACGATGTTGGAACCGGCAAGGGCGGGGCTCGGGCCGTTCCCGGGCGGGAGCGTGGCCACCCGGGTCCAGTGCCCGCCGCGGTCGATCGTGTCCCACACACCACCCCAGCTGGTGGGCTCTGGTGCCTCCCACTGACGATGGGAGCCTTCCAACCCGATGAGGTGGTCGGGGTCCTGGGGATCGAACAACACCTCCTCAAACGGCGCGGCATATCCGAGGGGTTGGGGGGGAGGCAGGCCGCCCCGGCGGGCGTGCCACGTCAGCCCGCCGTCGAGGGACACGAACGGACCGCCCATGGTGGCTGCCCAGACCTCCCTCGGTCGGTCAGGGTGAAAGGTGATTCGTGCGACTTCGGAGTGGTCCAGCCCCTCCGTGGTTTGCCAGGTGCGAGCGCCGTCGGTGGACACGCCGATGCCGAGCATGTCCCCGCCCACCACCACCCGCTGTGGGTCGTGGGGATCTACCGCCAGCGCGGTGATGCGCCCGCCGGCGCCGGGTTCCCCGAGCGGTCGCCACAGTCCGTTCGACCGCGGTGCCGCCGCTTTCCCCTCACCCGCCACGTCGGTGGTCCTACTCGGTGGTGAGGCTGCTGGCCGTTCCGACGACGTCGCCGGATTGAAGCTGACCCAGTCCGACGCCGCGGCGCACCCCGCGCTGAGTGTTGAGAGCAGACCCAGCAGGACGGCCAAGACCACCCTCGCCCGGCACCAGACAGGAAGGAGGCATCGAGAAGGAGCGACCCTGACATCGTACAGTGGTCAGCAAAGCACCTACTGCGGAAATTCGGAGGATCCAAGCCAGGAGCGCGGTACCGGTCCGAACCGGTAACGGATGCTCGACCGGGCGGGTCCAACCGTCGACAGGTCGGAACCGCTCCCCTTGGAGAGCCCTGCCGGGTAGCGTGGACAACGCCCTTGGTGGTCCGAGCTGGTGTTCGGAGCGGTTTGCAGGGCTCAGTCCCGCTACGTGGAGGACCATGACGAGGACCATGACTTACAGCACCGCAGCACTGCTCTCGGAGCTCGAACCAACCGCCACACGCCTGGTCGAGCGTCATCTGGCCACGTCCAAGGAGTGGTTCCCACATGAGCTCGTGCCGTGGAGTACGCGGTCGTGACTTCGAGCCGGGAGCGGAATGGTCCCCCGATGACGCCGACCTTGAAGGTGCGGGTCTCAGCGCCGCCGCCCGTTCGGCGTTGTATGTGAACCTGCTCACCGAGGACAACCTGCCGTACTACTTCAACGACATCGATCGGGTCTTCGGCAAGGAGAACGCCTTTGGATACTGGACCCGGCGCTGGACCGCGGAGGAAGGCCGGCACTCCATCGCCATCCGTGACTATCTGACTGTCACCCGGGCCATTGATCCCTGGGAGCTAGAACGATCCCGGATGATCCAGGTGACGGGGGCCCAGACGCCCAAGCCCACGAGCCCACAACAGGGCTTCTGCTACCTGGCCATCCAGGAGCTTGCCACCCGGGTGTCACACCTCAACACTGGCAAGCTGCTTGGTGACGCCGCCGGTTACGCCGTGATGTCTCGTGTCGCCAGCGACGAAAACCTCCACTTCATGTTCTACCGGGACATGGTCAGCGCCTGCCTGGAGATAGACCCCAGCGCCACCATGGTCGCCATGGAGGAAGTCGTGCGCGAGTTCGCCATGCCCGGTTTGGGCATTCCCGGGTTCGATCACCATTCCAAGGCCATTGCCCGGGCGGGGATCTATGACATCGCGGTGCACCACGACCGCATCGTCAACCCCACCGTGCGCAACAACTGGCGCATTGCGGACCTCGGTGGTCTCGATGCCGCCGGAGAAGCAGCTCGGGCCGCGCTCATGGCGCAACTCGAACGCCTCAGCCGGTTCGCCAAGCGTCTGGTCGAGCGCCGCGGCGACGGCGGCCCCGCCCCTGCCGTGGCCTGAGGGAGCACTGCCCCACCGGACCCGAGCCCACCGTTGGGGCTCGCTGACGGGCACTGGTCCTACAACAGGCCGGCTTGGCGGGCGGCGGCTTCGGCGGCATCGATCTGGCCCTCGATGATGGACAGGCCGCCGTCCCAGAATCCGGGGTCGGTCAAGTCACAGCCCACGATGGACGCCAACGATTCCGGCGGCTGGGACCCCCCGGCGGCCAGCAGCTCCAGGTAGCTCGGCACGAACGCCGGGCCCTGCTCCACATAGCGCTGGTACACCGATAGCGCCAGCAGCTGCCCGTAGGCGTAGGCATAGACGTACCCCGGGGTGTTTATGAAGTGTGGGATGTAGCTCCACCAGGTTCCGTACCCCTCGGTGAGTTCGACCGCGGGGCCCAACATGGCCTGCTGGCTGGTGGTCCAATGGTTTCCGAAGTCCGCCACGGACAGCTCGCCGATCTCCCGTCGGTGGGTGTGGATGGCCTCCTCGAAGCGGTTCATCGCCGTTTGGCGGAACACGGTGGCGATGGCGCCTTCCACACTCTCCGCCAGCAACGCCATCCGGTCCGCAGGGTCGCTGCACTGCTCCAGCAGCCGCCCGAACGTGACGGTTTCGCCAAACACCGAGGCCGTCTCCGCCAGCGTCAACGGTGTCGACACATGGAAGATGCCCTGCTCGCGGGCCAGGTAGGCGTGCAGCCCATGCCCCAGCTCATGGGCCAGGGTCAGCACGTCACGGCGTTTGGCGGTCCAGTTGAGCAGCACGTAGGGATGGTGGGAGGGCACGGTGTACGCGCAGAACGCCCCGGGGCGTTTGGCGGCGCGCAGCGGGGCATCGATCCAGCGCTCTTCGAAGAACCGCCGGGCCACATCGGCCAACTCGGGGCAGAAGCTGTGGTAACTGTCCAGGACCAACTCTCGGGCCGCCTGCCAACCAAAGCTGGTTTCCGAGCTGGCCACTGAGGCGTTGCGGTCGTAGTCCGCCAGGCGATCCACTCCCAAGATGGCGGCCTTGGTCCTGTACCAACGCTGGGGCAGGTCGTAGCGGGCGATCACCGCCTCTACCAGCGCTGCCACTGAGGCGTCGGACGCCTCATTGGCCAGGTTCCGGGACGACAGCCAGGTGGGGTAGCTGCGTAGCCGATCCTCGATCGAGCTCTCCAGTAGCACCGTGTTGAACACGAAGGCCCTGGTCCGAAGCCCTGGCGCCAACCCTTCGGTCACCGCGTCCGCTGCTTGTCGACGCACCTGGCGCGATGGGTGGGACAGCAGCGACAACCCGGCCTCGAGCGGCACCACCGTCGGTGCCTCACCGCCGAGAGCACTGGCTGCCTGATCTTGCAAGGTGACCTCGACCCCGGCGATGAGGTCTCCGAACAGGCGGGACCAGGCCGATGAGGAGGTCTGGGACTTCTCGGTGTCGACCCGCTCCTCCGGTTCGGAGAGCAGATGGGGTCGGCTACGGCGCAGCGTCCGCAGATGGTGGGCACAAAACGCCAGGTCCGACTCGGTCAGGATCTCCTCGGCCACGGCGTCATCCAGCGCGGTCCACTCCAAATCGAAGAAGATCAGCCGGGTCGAAAGGGATGTACCGCGCTGCTCCACCTTGGCCATCAGCGCCCCCCGGGCCGGATCAGCGGTGTCGGTGGCCATCATCAAGCTGGCGTAGTTCCCGGCCCGGGCCACCAACTCGTGCAACCGGGCGGTGAGGGACATGAGCTCCACCCAGTCCGACCCCGACAGCTTGCCCAGCCGACCGCGGTAGGTGACCACCTGATCGGCCAACCGTTCGGCCTCCTCCAGCAGACCGTCCACGTCGGTGCCGTTCAACAACGGGGCGAGGTCCCAGCTCACATCCGCAGCATGACGGTCTGCATCGGCGCTGGCGTGGGGGGTGGCGGATGGGGTTGGGGGTGGGGCCGATGGGGTGCTGCTGAAGGCCATGAACCGCACGCTAGCGACCCCCCACCAGCCCATCCGTCCCCGGTAGCCGTTGAAGATCGCAGGCTCAGGCAAACGATGGCGGGGGCCCGCCGATGGGCGGTGGCGGTGGCGGATCAGGCGTCACGGTGAGCGACAACACCGCGCCGGGCATTGGCACTGTCACCGAATCGCCCCCAGAGGACCGGGCCGAAGCGAGTGCCGGTCGCCACAGCACCACCCCCTGTGAGGACGCGAACACCACCGCTTGACCGTCGGCGCTCCAGGCCACTGCCGGAAGTCCGCCGGTGGAGCGGGGCGGCACCGGTCCAGTCCAGCTCCCAGGAGCTGCGGTGTCATGGACCTGCACCTGCAGCGCCCCCACGGCGGTGGCGGCGATGGTGGCCAGCAGTCGGTCCCGGGGGTCGAAGGCGGCGACGGGACCGAACAGCCACGGGCCGGCGGGCACCACCCCGCTGATCTCAGACACCGATGAGCTGCCCGGCGCGCCGGTCGCCACGACGCAACTCAGCGCCTGGCACCGCATCCGCGCCACCATCTCCGCGCCGGCGGCCAGGAAGCGGCCGGCGCCCAGGTCGCCCCTCGCCACCCCGTCCAGTCCCAGGAGCTGCAACCCGCTTCCGTTGTCGATGACCAGCGCATCAGCGACCGCACCGTGGACCGCGACCCCGCTCGGGAGCACCAGACGCTGTTCAGCCAGCGCCACGCCGGCACCATCAACGACGGTGACTGCGCCACCGCCAGCGCCGAAGGGAACCAGCGCCGCCCAGTCCCTCCTGGGCGAGGACACCACCCATCGGTCCGCGGCCAGGAGCTGTTGGTCCTGCAACGTGGCGCGATCCACGGCGTAGACCTCCCGGCGGGAGGAAATGAGCACCGTCTCCTCCAAGGCGACGACCTGGCTCACCAACCACGGGGCGGCATCGAAGCCGAGTCGGGCGCGGCGGCCCTTGCCGCTCAGCAGGTCCAACTCCACCAGCGAATCCTCGTCGGTCAGGGCGTACATCGTGCCGCTGAGCAAGGCCGGCCGGTCCTCTTGGGTGAATGCTTCCACCGGCGGCAGCTCGCCAGCGGCCGGACCGTTCTCGGCGGCCAAGGTGGCCCCTGGGGCGGCCCGGTCCGCAGCCGTGGCGGCCTGTTCGGCCTGCTCGGCGCGATCGGACCGGTCGAGGACCAACACCACCACCAGCGACGCCAGCACCAACCCTGCCGCCAGTAACCATCGCCAATCGCCTCGCTCGACGCGGGCATTGCCGCCTCCGAACTGAGGCGGTTCCTGGCTGGCCCGAGCGGGGTGCGGCGCCATGCTCAGGACGGTGCCCTGAGATTGGCCTGGGAACGGTGTTCTGGCGGGCTCGGCCTGGTCGATCCGCCGCTCACCGGGCAGCGCGTCAAGGCCGCTCGAATCCTCACCGGGGCTGGCCCACTGTGGGTTGGCGGCGCGGTTGACACCCTCGCGTTGAGCCGGCTTGGTGAACGGACGAACGGTGATCGCCGCATCGTTGGTCCGGCCTCTGATTGGCTCTGACCAGGACATTCACGGGACGTAACAAGCCTTGTGGTTCGAGGCCCCCAACCAGCCTGGGGCTCAGCACCCAGGTCTGGCCTTGGCCGCGAGGATGGCTGCGGGCGAGCGACACACCATCCCATCACGTCCATCACGCCCATCATTGCAGCCGGCCCCAGACCTATGGCCCGACACGGAGCACTTCTCACCGAACGCCGTCAGATCATCACGCTAGGTGGAAGGACCTCTCGAAGGCGTGGTCATCGAATCCTCAAGATCAAGCAAAGCTCACCGCTTTTGGTGAGCTACCTCTACCCAACGGGCCGACGCGATCGGGCACCCCCGTTCGGGCCACGCGACAAAGGCGGTACGGGTCATGCGGGCAATTCGTCGGAGCTGTCACAAGCGAGCGGCCATGCTGGCGGCGGGGACTGCGCTGTGTGCGATCTCACTTGGCACCACCGCGGCCGGAATCGCCTCGGCCACCGTTTCCGAACCCACCTGCCACGGCGACATCATCGTGCAGCTCGATCACAGCCAAAGCGGCCACCCCTACAGCAGTACGGTCCATGAGCTGGGCACCACCCTGGTGGCCGGCACCTACGAAGCCATGGCCATCGAGATCCATTCCGGTGACTCCGAGGAGGAGCAGTCCGAGGAATTGGATGGCTACGACGATTCGGACAACGACGCCATGGACCAGGAAGAAAGCACCTCGACCACCGAGGACGAACAGCAGCTCGAGGAGGAGGACGCGGAGGGATCGGAGTACTGGGAGGTGCAATTCCTCGACGGTGAGGGCAACGTTGTGGGTGAGACCATGGTGCTGCTCTCCCACCATCACGACCCGGTGGTGGATCTCGGCACCATGGTGCTTGACGCTTCCGCGGTAGAGGTCTCCCTGGCCGAGATCAAGGACTACGGCAGCGACCACGAGATCGAAGACCTCCACCACGTCCGCTGTCTCGGTCTGAGCCGCCTGCCCGATCCGACCACCACCACGTCGAGCACCACCACGTCGAGCACCATCACCTCGACCACGACCGCACCCACGACGACGACCACCGCAACCCCTGCTGTCACCGCCGCGACCAACGCCACCACCACGACCGCTCCAGCTGCAGTAGCCCCGGCGGTTCGGGCCAACACCTTGCCCGTCACCGGGAGTGACACCGGTCTGTTGGTGGTCGCCGGTGCGGCCTCCATGATGCTCGGCACCGGGCTGATCCTCGGCTCCCGTCGCCGGGAGGTCTGAGCCCCGACGTAGCAGCTTGACATCCACCTTCCCCACGTGCCGGCGGCCTGTCCCTTTGACGGGCCGCCGGTTCGCGTCTGCTCGGGCACTGTCCGTGATGCTCACTCTCTCTCGGTGGCAGCTCTGCCCAAGTTGGGTGAATGGTCCTCTGATGGGTCGATCGGTGTCTTCCTCACACTTGGCGAGCTGGCACAAACGGCTGGTCTCGGAAGGATGCACATGGGTTCGGAACGGAAGAATCGGCGCCGCAGGATGACGGCGATGTTGGCGGGAGTGCTGGGGGCGAGCGGGGCCATGGTTGGCCTTTCCGCCGGGGGTGCAGGCGCCACCCTGCCGGACTGCGCGGGTGAGCACGTGTTCATCGTGCCCGGCGGCAATGTCGAGATGCACGACGAGCCGGGTTTCGACGTGGCGATCTTCGACCTCGGCATGACGCTGGAGGCTGGCACCTACACCGTGCAGACCAAGGGCTTCGACGGCGCCGGCCGCTCCGAGACCCCCGAGCTGTCTGAGCGTTGGATGGCCGAGTTCCTGGATGCGGAGGACGGCGAGGTCGGTGAGAGCGGCGTCACCGCCGATCTGCCCGATGACTTCGACTACGTCGAGAGCATCGACGACTTTTCCGGTGTCGTGCTCAGCGCCGCCGCCACCCGGGTGCGGCTGGTGATGATCAAGGACTTCAAGTCGCCGAACTCGTTCCGGGTCCGGTGCCTGGCGCTGACCCGCCTGCCCGACCCAACCACGACGAGCACCACCGCGCCCGCCACCACCACCTCGACCGTCGCCCCAACAACGACCGCGGCGCCCACCAGCACCGTCGCACCCACCACAGCGGCGCCCACCACCACTGCCGCCCCTGTCGTGGCTGCGGCCACGCTGCCGGTGACCGGCTCTGACACGATGCTGCTGGTGATCGTCGGTGCCGCCGTAACCATGGTCGGCGCGAGCCTGATGCTGCGGTCACGTCGCCTCAGCTGAGGGTGGTTGTTGACGCAGGCCCCCAGAATGACCGGCGCCGCTACGGTGAGCGACCATGCGCACTGTGATCATCGGTGGCGGCGGCTTTCTGGGGGTCCGCCTGGCCTCGCTGCTGTTGGGCGGGGCCGGGTCTGGGAGCGGTGGAGACCAGCGGGTGGTGCTGGCGGACCGGGCGTTTGATCGGGCTGCGCTGGAAGCCCGACTGGATCTGGCGGACCCTCGGCTGTCCCTCGTGGAGTTGGATCTGGCCGGGGAGTCCGCCGCCATCGAGGCTCTGGTCGAGGGAGTCGACGAGGTGGTGCACCTGGCCTCTGTGGTGTCAGCGGATGCTGAGGCCGACCCGCAGCGGGCGTGGTTGGTCAACGTGGAGGGCACCCGTCGGCTCCTGGCTGGTTGTGCACGGCGGGCGCCCGGTTGCGTCGTGTTGGCGGCCTCCAGTGTGGCGGTGTTCCGGGGTGGGTCAGCGGTCAGCGGGGACTCGAGCAAGCTCACGCCCGGTTCCACCTACGGCATGACCAAGGCGGTGTTGGAACTGCTGATCAACGAGGCCACCCGCCGCGGCGAGATCGACGGCCGCATCGCCCGCTTGCCGACGGTGATCGTGCGACCCGGCAAGCCGAACCTGGCGGCCTCCTCCTTTGCCAGCGGCGTGTTCCGTGAGCCGCTGCAGGGGGTGGACTGTGTGGTGCCGGTCAGCGCTCAGGTGCCGATGGCGCTGATCGGGGTGCGCAGTGCGGTGGGTGGACTGGCCGGGTTGCTACGGGCTCCGGCAGCGCGGTTGGGCCCCGACCGGGGAATCAACCTGCCGGGGCTGTGTGTGACCGTGGGTCAGATGGTGGCCACGTCCCAGGAGGTCGGGTCGAGCAGGCCAGGAGATGATGGCCACGGAGATGATGGCCACGGAGATGGGTGCGATCACGATCCGGCCCGATCCGACCATCGAAGCCATTGTCGCCAGTTGGCCCGGCACGTGGGACGCCGCAGCTGGCTTGGCGTTGGGTCTGCCGGCTGACAGCTCACTTCACTCGGTGGTAGCGGAGTTCGTCGCCGAGCTGGTGGGGGAGGCCGCTGGGACCGAAAACGGCTGAGCGGCCCGGGGGGACAGGTACCCGAGCCGCTCAACACCGTATGCCGAGGTGGCGAATCCGCCCGTGGATGCCGCCCTCGCTTGCACATCGAAGCGCTCCCGCAGCGGCGGTTGGATGAGCCGAAGGACCCACTCCTGACGCAGCGTTCGGGAGGGCGCGGCGCTAGGCAAAATCGACCGGAAAAAGGCGACGAGCCCGGGCGAACCCGGACTCGTCTGACACCGCCTGGGACCCGCCCCGCAAAGGGGTGGGGGGATCCGCTGCCTTGCTCATAGTCAATCGGATCCAGCGCCGATTCGACACTGAGTGGAACTACCCAACGCGACAGTGCGGCCCCGAACGCTCAGCGCGAGCCGGACACCGAACCCTGCTGGGAGCACTGGGGGCAGTAGGGCGCGGACTTCCATCCCTGGCTGGTCAGGTAGCGGACGACCTGGCGGCCGCAGCCGCACAGTTGCGTCAAGGGTCGGGACTTCATTGTCACGGTGGCCATGCTGCTTCTCCCTTTTTCCGAGGTGGCGGTTCTCCCGCCGTCACCGGGGTTTCCGGCAGACTATGCGATCGTGAGACACAAGCACAAGCAACTCTGGGGTGACAAGGGTCGCAAGATGTGTGACCTCGTTTCGTCTTCGTCCCATGCCCCCTCGGGCGCCGTCTCAAACGAGCGTGGTCCGTCCTCTACGGTGCACCGGTGATCGTTGTCGTGCTGGGTGGGAGCCGATCCGGGAAATCGGAGTTGGCCGAGCGATGGGCCGGTCGGCTGAGCGGATCGGTGAGCTACCTGGCGACCTACCGATCGTGGCCTGGCGCACCTGGTGACGCCGCGGTCGACGGGGAGATGGCTCGTCGCATCGAGGCACACCGGCGGCGCCGGCCTGCGGGCTGGGTGACCCGGGAGGTGGGGGCCGACCTGCCGGTGGTGCTGGGGGAGATCACCGGCACCGTGCTGATCGATTCGCTGGGCACCTGGATCGCCGGCCACCAAGACTTCGTTGCTGATGTGGAAGCGCTGTGTGACAGCCTTCGGACCCGGGCGGGGGATGCGCTGGTGGTCAGCGACGAGGTCGGGCTGGGCGTGCACCCTGAGACGGGCGTCGGGCGTCGGTTCCGTGACTCGCTCGGCAGCGCTAATAGGGCGGTGGCTGACGTGGCGGATCGCTGCGTGCTGGTGGTTGCCGGCCGTGTGCTGGAGCTTGGCCCGCCCGAGAGCTTGTGGCCTTGACCGATCCTGGGTCACCGTTCCCGCCGTCCGTCCCGCCGTCATGCCCGGCGCCACGGCTGCACTCGCGAGGTGGATCGCGGGCGGCGCTTTCGCTGCTCACGGTATGTGGCGGGCCCGCCGAGCTTCATCCGTGGGCACCGGCGTGGTTCGGCGTCATCGGCGCGTTGCTGGGCGCCGCGCTGGGTGGCGTGTGGTGGTTGACCGGCCAGGTGGCCCCACCGATGGTGGCGGCGTTGGTGGTGGTGGGCCTCGACGCCGCGCTGACGGGGATGTTGCACCTTGATGGGCTGGCCGACACCGCCGACGGGCTGCTGCCGCCGATCGGACGTGAGCGCCGCCTGGCCATCATGCGCAGTCCTGAGCTCGGCGCCTTCGGGGTGGTGGCCCTGGTCCTGACCCTGCTGGCCCGGGTGATGGCGCTGGGTTCGATTCCGGCGGCACCGCTGTTGGTGGTGGGGTTGTGGGCGCTGAGCCGGGGCGCGATGGCGGCCACGGCGCTGCTGGTGCCCTACGCCCGGTCCGGGGATGGCATGGGAGCCAGCCTCGGCGAGCGGCGGGCCTGTCTGGTCGGGGCCCTGCTCGGCGGGCTGATCGGGGTGGTGGCGCTGGGTGGCGTCGGCTGGGCGGGATTGGCGGCGTTGGCCGGCGCGCTGATCGTGGCCGCCGCCACGTTGCTGCTGGCCCGGCGCAGGCTCGGCGGCTACACCGGTGATGTGCTCGGGGCCATTGGCGTGTTGGCAGAGACGGTGGGGTTGCTGGCCGCCACGATCAACCGATGAGGTCGGACCGCCTCGCGGGGGACCCGACCCGCTCGTAGCGCCAGTCGGGGTCCTCCAGCCACAGACGATGACGGGAGCCCGCCGCGTCGAGGTCGCCGCTGAGGTGGCCGGCGTCGCCGTCCCAGAGCAGCACCCTCCGGCCGTCAGGGTGTTCGACCATGCGGGTGACGAAATGGTCCGGCTCAGCGGCGGCGGCGGCCTCGAGGGCATCATCGACGCTGCTGTAGCGGCTGAGCGCCAACAGCGTGACCCAGGTGGGCGGGATCATGTCCACGTCGCCGGCGCGGCGTGCGGCCATGGCCTGGGCGGGAGTGATCCACACGTGATCGTGGATCTCGCCTCCGTCGATGGTGACCTCGCCGTGCGGGGCCCGGGCCACGAAGAACCAGGTGTCGAAGCGTCGCGGGGCGTGCGGTGGCGGGCACCAACGTGACAGCGCCACGAAGTCGTCGGGGTCAAGCGCCAGGCCAGCCTCCTCCCGGGCCTCACGGGCAGCAGCGTTGCGGGCGGCAGCAAGCTTGTCCTCGGGGCGGTCGGGGTCTCTGTCGCCGTCGTCCACCCGTCCCCCAGGGAACACCCAGGCCCCGCCGGCGAAAGCCAGGGCGCTGTTGCGGCGCAGCATGAGCGCTTCGAAGCCGGGCCCCCGACCTGGGCGCTCGCCGTCAGCGGTACTCGGGCCGTCCTCTGCGAGTTGGCGTACTCCCCCCGGTTGGGGGCGCAGCAGCACGACAGTGGCGGCGGGCACGGCGTCGGTGACGAAGGGGTTCTCGGCAGCGCTCATTGGCTGGCACGGGCCCGTTGCACCAACGCCTCGAAGGCGGAGGTGGACAACTCGCCGGAGCTGCGTTGCACGACGTTGCCCTGGGCGTTGATGGCCACGAAGGCCGGGAAGTTGGCCAGCCCGGCGGCCTCGAAGGCGCTGCCCTGCTCATCATCGGCCAGCGTGGGCACCGGCCACCCCTCCTGTTCCAGCCACGCCGCCGGGGGGAAGTTGCCCCGTTCCTCGACCACCGCGGTGGATACCGCGAACAGGGACACATCGGTCGGAGCGCCCTTGTCGGCCAGCCATGCGGTCAGCCTGGGGACCTCCCTCTGACAATGCGGACACCAGTGGGCGACGAAGATGACCACCGCCGCCTTGCCGTTGGCAGCCACCGTCAGTGGTGCCCCGTCGGACACCGCCAGCCCACTCAGGGTGGGGAAAGGTCTGCCGATAGCGGGGTCGGCACCGCTGTCGGTGACGGGCGGGAGGGCGTTACCGCTGATTGTCACCGGTGCGGTGATCACCGGTTCGCCACCGGAGAGCGCCGGGCCGGGCCGGGCGGTGGACGCCGAGCCACCCGAGCCCGAGGTGGTGGCGGCAGCGGTGGCGGTGGCGTCGCCACCGTCGCGTTGGAGAAACGAGTACCCGGCGATGATCGCCACCACGGCCCCGACCGCGGCGATGATCAAGGGTCCACGGCTCTTGGGCTGTTGGCTGGGTTGGAAACTCACGGTGAGACGATCTCCTGGGGGTCGACGCCTTGAGCGGCGGCGGATGGTTGCGCTGGTGAGGGGGCTGTGGACGCTGCGGTGCGGGCCGCGAGCAGCAGGGTGGCGACGGCCGCGAACCCGCTGAGGGCCATCAGGGGGATCGAGATGAACCCGAACTCCCAAACCTCGGAGGCGCTACAGGGCGCTTCGAGGGTGCACACGCCCGACGCCTGATCGGGAAACAGTTGCAGCTGATAGTGGTAGATCGACACCGCGGCGCCCAACCCGCACAACGGCACCCCGTAGGCGGCCACCGACCGATCCCCCCGCCGCAGGGCCACGGCCAACACCACCACCAGGGGATACATGCAGATCCGCTGGAACCAGCACAGCTTGCAGGGCGTGAAATCGGCGATCTCGGAGTAGTACAGGCTGCCAGCGGTGGCGGTGGCGGCGGTGGCGAAGGCCAGCCACGGGGCCACCTGGGCGATGTCCGGACCGAGCCGCCGGGCGCGGGCCCCCAACGGGAGCAGGGTCGCGGCGCTGACCGTGGCCCCCGCGGCAGCCAGGATCGCCAGGAGCGCGAAGAACCGGTTCATCGACGCCACGCCCACACCCCGAGCCTAGGGAGCGGGCCCTAACCTGCGGTGCATGGCGTCACCGGTCAATCTGGGATCGGTGCGGTCCTTCAGCTTTGTGGTTGACGCTGTAGGCGTGGGCCAGCGTCTTGATGTGGTGCTGCGGGCGGGGCTGGCCGCAGCCGATGGAGCCGTGGGCACCGACGGCACCGTGGCGCTCACCCGGGCACGTTTGCAGCGGATGATCGTGGCCGGGGCCGTCACCGTCAATGGCCGGGTGGAACACCATCCCGGGTGTGTCATGCAGCTCGGGTTTCGGGTGGTGTGCCGCCTTGAGCCCTCCGACCGTGGCGCGGGCCGCGGGACCCGGGATGAAGGCGCGGGCGGTGTCGGGGCTGGGGTTGGGCGGCGGCGTAGTCCGGTGCAGGATGCGGACCGGGCCGCGGTGCTGGTCGGGCCGGCTGCGGTGTTGTTTGAAGACGACTGGGTGCTGGCGCTCAACAAGCCGGCGGGGTTGCCAACCCACGCCACCGCCGATCCGCGGCGTGCCCACCTGCAAGGAGCGGTGCTGAATCTGCTGCGCCAACGTCCCGGCGTCGACCCGGCCCGCGAGCCCTATCTCGGCGTGCACCATCGCCTGGATCGTGACACCAGCGGGGTGGTGCTGTTCTCGACCCATCGCGACGCCAACGCCGGTCTGGCGGCGGCGTTCGCCGGGCGAGCGGTGATCAAGCAGTACCTGGCGCTCTGCCGGGGCTCCGCTCCCAAGGCGACGAGCTGGACGGTGCGCAGCGCACTGGTGCGGGTCAGCGCCAAGAGCCGGGCGGCGCGCTACGGCTCAGTGGGCCATGACGCCACGGCAACGCTGGCGCGCTCCGGTGAGGTGCTGTGGGCCGAAACCGACTTCGAGGTGCTTGAGCGGCGCCGGGGTGGGCTGATGGTGGTGCGGGCGACGCCGAAGACCGGTCGCACCCACCAGATCCGGGTTCACCTGGCCGAAGCCGGTCTGCCCATCGAGGGTGACGACCTGTACGGCGGCTCGACCGGCGGGGGCCACGGGCGGGTGATGCTGCACGCCTGGCAGTTGGACCTGGCCCATCCGATCACCGGTGAGCGGCTGATAATCACGGCCCCGCCGCCGCCGGTACTGGCCCCCGCTGTTGCTAGCCCCCGGGCACGTTGAGGACGGCGCCCTGGGGGACCAGGCGTACGGTGCCGCTGCGTTGACGGATGCCCACCCGGTCCGCGTCGGCCGTGGTGTTGGCGCAACCGCCGTCCGCGTGGGATTGGTAGTTGACCGACATCTGCGCTGGCCGGTGGGTCACGCCGTCATCGTCAACGGCCGTCGGGTCCGACCAGCGCACCGTGACTGGCGGGTGCTCACATCGGGCGAAGACCTCCGACCAGGTCATCAACGAGCTCAGGTGGGTTCCGCGGCCGTGCAGGGCCCGTACCGTCACCCACCCCCTGTCGGGCTGCGGGGCCAGGGCCCGCACCGATCCTTGCCACCAACCGGGCCGGTCGGGGCTGCGGTCGATGCGCAGCCGGTAGGGCACACCGGGCTGCCAGTCGTAGTCCCGGGTGTTGACGTTGTTCAGGGCAGATGCCAACGCCGACCTGGTGCCGTCGAGCTCACCACCCCCGTGGCGATACCCACCCCAGTTGACCGCGGTCGAACCCGGATGGTCCGGATGGAACTGCAGGCCCAGGTGCGCGCCGCCGCCGGGCCCGGCCGGTCCCACGAAGTTCGCCTGGAGGGCCCAGAAGTACAGCCGGGACACCGTGGGCGGCTCGAGCACCTCGAGGGTCACCTCGGCGGCCGCGAAGCGACCCGGGAGATCCCAGAACAGGTGCAACGAGGACGCCCCGTTGCCCGACGGCGGCTCCCCGCTGACCCGCGGTGGGTTGGAACCCGGCTCCCGTCGCCGGAAACGCTGCCAGAGATCCCGCCCCGGTTCCCCCATGATCGGGCGACGCTACCGGGCGAGCGTGGGGGGCCGCGCTTGCGGTTATCCCGCCAGTTGGTTGAAGGGCCGCCGGCTAACGTCCGCCCGGTGAAGAACCGTCTCAAGGAAAAGTGGCGCGCCGGCGAACCCACCTACGGGGTGTGGCTGGCCATTCCCAGCCCGCTGGTGGCGGAGGCCTCAGCGCACTGCGGGTTCGACTACGTGTGCATCGACATGCAGCACGGTGTGGCCGACTACCAGGTGGCGGTGGCCATGCTGGCGGCCATGCGGGGTTCGGAGTCCACCCCGATCGTGCGGGTCCCGTGGCTGGAGCCGGGCATCATCGGCCGCATGCTCGACGCCGGCGCCCTCGGTGTGGTCATCCCCATGGTCAACTCCCGGGCCGAAGCACAGGCCGCGGTGGCCGCCTGCCGTTACGCCCCCGCCGGCGCCCGCAGCTTCGGTCCCATACGGGCCGGTATGGCCTTCGGGGCGGACTACTACTCATGGGCCAATGAGGAGATCGCCTGCATCCCCATGATCGAAACCCGCCAGGCGGTGGAAGCGGTCGATGACATCTTGTCGGTACCGGGCATCGACGCGGCCTACGTGGGTCCCGCCGACCTGTCCATCACCTACGGCCTGCCGCCTGGCGTGGATAACCCCGGCACCGTGTTCGATGAGGCCATCGAGACCATCGTGGGCAGCTGCAACCGCCACGGCGTGACCCCTGGCATCCACTCCATCTCCTCCTTGGCCGCCAAGCGGGTGGGCAACGGCTTCCGCATGATCACCGTCAGTAGCGATCTGCAGGCCACCACCACCGGTCTGCGCAATGACGTCAAGGTCGCCAACTCCGGCAGCGGTGGCGCCAGCAGCGACAAGATCTACTGATCCGATCCAGCCAGCCCAGCCATGAGACGCGGGCCGGTGGCTGCCAAGCGCACCACCGCGGCCCACCGAGAACCACAAGGGGACGGCGCCATGATCCGCACCACCCACACCGGCAGCCTGCCCCGACCCGTTGAGCTGGATCGGCTTTTCGCCGCCCGCAGCAAGGGTGAAACCGTCGACGAGGGCCGATTCGCCGAGCTGATCGCCGCAGGCACTGTTGACGTGGTGGCGGCACAGCACAACGTGGGCCTCGACGTGATCAACAACGGCGAAACCCCACGGGAGAGCTTCTTCACGTACGTCCGCGAACGTTTCAGCGGGTTCGAGGGCAGCACCCGTCGCCCGATCATGGCGGACCGGGTGGCGTTCCCGGGGTTCATGGAGCTCAAGCGGGGCCTGGCGTCTCGTACCGAGCGAGTGTCGGCCCTGTCCCCACCGGCGTGCTGTGGCGCAGTCACCCACCTCGGCCTGGGCCCGATTGATGACGAGGTGGCCGGTTTCCGGGCCGCGCTCGACGCTGCGGGGCACCCGGCCGGCGATGGGTTTCTCACCGCGGCGTCCCCGGGCATCGTGGCCGCGGCCATGGAGAATCGGTTCTACCCCGATGATCGGGCCTACGTGTCCGCGGTGGCTGAAGCGTTGACCCCCGAATACCGGCGCATCACCGAGGCCGGCTTCGACGTGCAGATCGACGCGCCCGACCTGGCCATGGAGCGGCACACCCGCTTCGCCGAGCGTCCCTTGGCCGAGTTCCTGGGCTTCGTGGAGACCGTCGTCGAAGCCATCAACACCGCGCTTGAGGGCCTGGACCCGGCCCGGCTGCGGCTGCATGTGTGTTGGGGCAACTACGACGGCCCTCACCACCTGGATGTGGATCTGGCCGAGATCCTGCCGGTGCTGATCCAGGCCCGGGTCGGTTGGCTGGTGTTGCCCTTCGCCAACCCTCGCCACGCCCACGAACACACGCTGATGAGCCGCTTGCCCGACGGGATGGGGGTCATCGCCGGGGTCATCGAGACCACCCACAACTACGTGGAGCACCCTGCCGTGGTGGCCGATCGCCTGGTCCGCATCGCTGATTCAGTCGGTGACCCGGCCCGTCTAATGGCCGGGGTGGACTGCGGGTTCGCCACCTTCGCCGGCTACAGCGAGGTGGCTCCCGAAGTGGCGTGGCTCAAGCTGGCGGCCCTGGTGGAAGGGGCCCGTTCCGCTAGTGCCACGCTGGGACTGGGCTGATGGGGACCGAGTCCACGGGAGGGCTGGCCGCGGGCCTGGTGGCCCGTGAGGACGGCGCCGTTAGCTGCTGGTGGCCCGGGAGCGACCCGCTCTACCGGCGCTACCACGACCAGGAGTGGGGCCGTCCGGTCACCGATGACGTTCGGCTGTTCGAGAAGTTGTGCCTGGAAGGGTTCCAAGCGGGGCTGTCGTGGCTGACCATCCTGCGCAAACGGGAGAACTTCCGGACCGCGTTCGCGGGGTTCGATCCGTCGGTGGTGGCCACCTTCGGGCCCGCTGACGTGGAGCGACTGTTGGGCGACGCCGGCATCGTGCGCCATCGCGGCAAGATCGAAGCCGCCATCGGCAACGCCGCTCGGGCCCTGGAGCTGCAAGCAGAAGTCGGGTCGTTGGCCGCGTTCCTATGGCGTTTCGAACCCACCGCGGCGCAGCGCCCCGCGGTCTGTGACCACGAGGCGTTGCTCACCATGGGCAAGACTCCAGCGTCGGAGGCCATGTCCAAGGCGCTTCGCAAGCGGGGCTGGCGGTTTGTGGGGCCCACCACCATGTACGCCCTGATGCAGGCCATGGGGATGGTCAACGATCACCTCGAGGGTTGCCCGGCCCGGCCCGTGGTCGAGGCCGCCCGCTTGGCGTTGGTCCGCCCCACGTGACGGGCGTCGGTGTGAGCCCGTGAACCGGCCGGGGCTCCTTCGACAGGGCGACGCGGTGTTGGGCCTGGTGGCGGTGATCATGGCCACCACCATCTGGAGCTTCGGCGCGGTGCTGGGACGCTCAGTGGGTGCCGCGGGCGTGGTCACCACCACCTGGCGGTTGTGGCTGGGGGTGGTGCTGTGGTGGGTGGTGGCCGCCGCCGTCGGTCAGCGGCCGGACTGGCGGACCATCCGGGTGGCGTTGCCAGCGGGCGTGCTGTTTGGCGGGAACCTGACGTTGTTCTTCACGGCGTTGGAGCACACCACCATCGCCAATGCCTCGATCATCGGGGCGCTGACCCCCGTCGCCATGTTGCCGCTGGCGGTCCTGCTGCTCAAGGAACGGCTCGATCTGGTCAAGGTGGGCTGTGCCCTGGCCGCAGTGGCCGGCGTGGTGGCGGCCGTGCTGGTGGTCCCCGATCAAGGCGTGGGCCCCGAGCGGACCAACCTCGGCGATGGGCTGGCGGTGGCCTCGCTGTTGCTATGGGTCTGCTACCTGCTGGCCACCAAGAAGGCCCGAGCAGGGGTGGGCACGGTAGCCCTGCTGACCTCCATCACCACCGTGGCCGCCATCGTGGTCACGCCGCTGGCCCTCTTCGGCGGTGAGGACATGGGCGCCATCAATGGTCGGGGTTGGCTGTGGTTGGTGCTGCTCACGGTAGGTCCCGGAGCGGTGGGCCACGCCATGGTGGCCTGGGCCCAACCCCACGTGGATGCCAGCGTGTCCTCGGTGCTGCTGCAGGGCGAACCGGTGGGGTCAACCTTCGCGGCGGCCATCTTCCTGAACGAAACCATCGGCGGGTGGCAGGTGGCGGCCATGGCGCTGGTGGTGGCGGCGTTGGCCACGTTGGCCGTGCACAGCAGCCGCTCCACGCCGGCCGCGGTACCAGAGGTGTTCAGCGCGCCTGATCACACCGCCACCGACGCGGCTGCGGTGTGATCCGGTCCACGTCAGCTCGAGAGCGCCCCGGTGGTGTAACCGGTCACATAGGGCATGTAGCCGTTGGCCCTGGCGGCGCCTTCCACCCGGGGGCCGTCCCACCAGGGGGCGTAGTCCAGTGAGAAGATCGGTTTGCCGGCGGCCTTGTGATACTCGAGCTCACCGATCTTCTGGTTGCGATAGAAGTCATCACGCTGGGTGTCCGAGCCGATCCACCACAGGCCCTCGATGACGGTGCCGTCGATGCAGTCCATGTACCCCGGGATGGTCCAGAACAGGTCCAGGGCGTTGTTGATGACCAGCTTGAACTCGGGGTTGCGGGCCCGGGCGTGTTCGGCCAGGGCGCAGACCGTGAGCGCCGCGTGCAGCTTGTTGTACCAGGCCGGGCCGCCGGGGAAGTTCGGGAACCAGTAGGCGTCGACAACGTCCAGGAAGGCGCCGTCGAAGCCCTGATCCACGATGCGGTCAATGGTGCCGTGCAGCTTGGCCTGCCAGTCCCCGTTCCACACCTCGGCGTACACGTTGTTGGAGAACCACGGGTTCTGCCCGATGATCCACGCCGGCGGGTTGGTCTCGTAGTCCGCCTGCCAGTACCACTCCGAACGCTGGGCCTCGCCCACGGACATGTAGGCCAGCAGCCACTTGGACAGCTTGCCGGCCTGGATCTCGTCCCGGGTCCACTCCTGCCCGTTGTGGGTGTTGTGCCGGCCGATGATGACCATGTCACGCACCGAGCCCCGCACCTGGGCGATGCCGCCCGCGTCGAACACCGCGGTGTTGATGCCCCAGGAGGACACCTGGTTCCAGTCCGGTCGCGGCGAGTACGGCACCGCAGCATCCACCGGGATGGTGGCGCCGGTGATCCCGGCCAGCACCCCCACCACGGCCAGCACCGCGGCCACCAACGTGCGCCGACCAACCTTCGTTCGCAACCCCCTCATGCCGCCTCCGGTTTCGAGCACATGTTGCAATCAGGTTACTGATTCTTGTCGAACGCGGTGCGGGATCGCCGTTAGGAATCTCTTGTCGTGTGCGGGCGATGAGCAGGACAGGGAACATCCGCCTCGATAGGCTCCTTTCACGGTGTGCATCGACCCGCTCCGGGCGGGACCGGTGTCGAAAGGATGATCAGTCATGGCGTTGTTCGGTCACTCGAAGCTCCGGTTGCCCACCGCTGATGAGGCCTTGCCGGGCCGCTCCCAGGCCATGGCGGTGGCCCCGGCCCACACCGTGTTGGGCACCCCCATGACCTCACCGTTCCCCGAGGGCATGGAGGTCGCTTACTTCGGCCTGGGTTGCTTTTGGGGTGCCGAGCGCAAGTTCTGGCAGGTCCCCGGGGTGTACAGCACCGCCGTGGGTTACCAATCCGGACACACGCCCAACCCCACCTACCAGGAGGTTTGCTCCGGTTTGACCGGGCACTCCGAGACGGTGCTGGTGGTGTTCGATCCGGCGCAGGTGTCCTTCGAGCAGCTGCTGTCGGTGTTCTGGGAGAGCCATGACCCCACCCAGGGCATGCGCCAAGGCAACGACGTGGGCACCCAGTACCGCTCCGGCATCTATGTGACCACCGCCGCCCAGAAGAACGCCGCCGAGCGCTCCGCCAAGATGTTCGGTGAGCGCCTGGCGCAGCACCGCATGGGCGAGGTCACGACCGAGATCCTGGACGCGCCGACCTTCTACTACGCCGAGGACTATCACCAGCAGTACCTTGACAAGGTCCCCAACGGTTACTGCGGCCTGGGCGGCACCGGCGTGACCTGCCCCGTCGGCCTGCTCACGGTCGACGCTGCTGCGGACTGAACGGTCCAATCCCTGGCGGGCCCTCCGGTGGTCGGCAGTAGCCTGGCGGGGCCTATGAACGCGCCCATTCCGGCCCCTGCGGCCGACCCGAGCCAGCCCTATCCGAGCGTGGCCCTGAGGGCCGATTACCCCGCCATTGAGCGGGCCATCCTGGCGCGCTGGGAGCGTGAGGGAACCTTTCCGGCTTCCGTCGAGGCCCGTTCCGAGGACGATCAGTACCTGTTCTATGACGGGCCGCCCTTCGCCAACGGCCTGCCCCATTACGGGCACCTGCTCACCGGTTACGTGAAAGACGTGGTTCCCCGCTATCAGACCATGCGCGGTAAGCGGGTGGGGCGCCGTTTCGGGTGGGACTGTCACGGGCTGCCAGCGGAGATGGAGTCCGAGAAGGAACTGGGCGTCTCCGGCCGGGCCAACATCATGGAGTACGGCATCGCCAACTTCAACGAGCACTGCCGCACGTCGGTGTTGCGTTACACCAGCCAGTGGCAGGATTATGTCACCCGCCAGGCCCGCTGGGTGGATTTCGAAGATGACTACAAAACCATGGACCTTTCCTACATGGAGAGTGTGCTGTGGGCGTTCAAGCAGCTCTACGACAAGGGTCTGGTGTACGAGGCTCACCGGGTCATGCCCTACAGCTGGGGCGCGCAGACCCCGTTGTCGAACTTTGAGATCCGTCTCGATGACGCCACCCGGCCCCGCCAGGACCCGGCGCTCACGGTGCTGTTCACCCTTGATCCCCGCCCCGATGATCCCGGGGTCATGAAGATCATGGCCTGGACCACCACCCCCTGGACCCTGCCCTCGCACCTGGCGCTGGCGGTGGGAGCGGACCTGGACTACGCCATCTACCGCGAGGCTGACGGCACCCATTACGTGCTGGGCGCGGCCACCGTGGGCGGCTACGAACGGGAACTGGCCGAAGCCGAGCTGGTGAGCACCATCACCGGCGCCCAGCTCGTGGGCCGGACCTACACCCCGTTGTTCGACTACTTCGCGGATCACAAGCAGCGGGGCGCCTTCCGCATCCTCGCCGCGGACTTCGTCGATGTCAGCGACGGCGTGGGGGTGGTCCACATGGCCCCGGGGTTCGGCGAGGACGATCAGCGGGTGTGTGAAGCCAACGGCATCGAGCTGGTGGTCCCAGTGGACGACGAGGGTCGTTTCACCGCTGAGATCACCGATTTCGCCGGCATGAACGTGTTCGAGGCCAACACCCCCATCACCCGTCGCCTGCGCGAAGAGGGCAAGCTGGTCCGGGCAGATAGCTACACCCACAACTATCCACACTGCTGGCGCACCGACACCCCCATCATCTACAAGGCGGTGACCAGCTGGTATGTGGAGGTCACCCGGTTCCGTGACCGCATGGTGGAACTGAACCAACAGATCAACTGGATCCCCGGCCACGTGCGAGACGGCGCCTTCGGCAAGTGGCTGGAGGGCGCGAGGGATTGGTCCATTTCCCGCAACCGCTTCTGGGGGGCGCCGATCCCCATCTGGCGCAGCGACGATCCGGCACACCCCCGCATCGACGTGTACGGCAGCATCGCTGAACTCGAGGCCGACTTCGGGGTCGCGGTCACGGACTTGCACCGACCGTTCATTGACGAGCTGGTGCGCCCCAACCCCGATGATCCCACCGGCCAATCGATGATGCGTCGCGTGCCCGAGGTGCTCGACTGCTGGTTCGAGTCCGGCTCCATGCCCTTCGCCCAGTCCCACTACCCCTTCGAGAACAAGGCCTGGATAGACGAGCACACCGCGGACTTCATCGTCGAATACATCGCGCAGACCCGCGGCTGGTTCTACACCATGCACGTGTTGTCGGTGGCGCTGTTCGATCGGCCGGCGTTCAAGAACTGCATCTGCCACGGCGTGGTGTTGGATGAGGACGGCCGGAAACTCTCCAAGAGATTGCGCAACTATCCAGATCCCGAGGAGGTGTTCGAGACCATCGGGTCCGACGCGTTGCGTTGGTTCCTGGTGTCCTCCCCCATCCTGCGGGGGTTGGATCTGCGCATCGACCGTGAGGGTGCGGCCATCGGTGAGGTCGTGCGGTTGGTGCTCAACCCCATCTGGAACGCCTGGCATTTCTTCACCCTGTACGCCAACGTCGAACAGTACCAGGCCGTATGGCGCACCGACTCGCAGCACCTGCTGGACCGCTACGTGTTGGCCAAGGCGCAGACCCTGACGGTATCGCTGACCCGACGGTTGGATGACTACGACCTGGCCGGGGCCTGTGGCGAGGTGGCGGCGTTCCTGGATGCGCTCAACAACTGGTACATCCGTCGCTCCCGGCCCCGCTTCTGGGGTTCGGAGCTGGACCGTGACGCCTTCGACACGCTGTACACCGTGCTGCACACCGTCACCCGGCTGGCGGCGCCGCTGCTGCCGTTCCTGACCGAGGAGGTCTACACCGGGCTCACCGGAGAATCGTCGGTGCACCTCACCGACTGGCCCGAACCGTCCGTCCTGCCCGCGGACCTCGAGTTGGTGGCCCGCATGGACCGGGTACGGGAGGTGTGCTCGGCCGGCTTGTCTCTACGTGAGGCTCGGAACCTGCGGGTGCGGTTACCGCTGCAGCGCCTGACGGTGGCCGGCCGCAGTGCCCACGAGTTGTCCGACTACAGCGAGCTCATCGCCGAGGAACTCAACGTGAAGTTCGTGGAGTTTTCCAATGATCTGGAGGCTCACGGTCGCTTCGTGCTGCGACCCAATGGCAAGGTGCTGGGGCCCAAGCTGGGCGGTGACGTGCAGAAGGTCATCCGCGCCGCCAAGGAAGGCCAGTGGGAACAGCGGGCCGATGGCACCGTGTCCGTCGCCGGCCATCTCCTGCTCGCCGGGGAGTTCGAGCTGGCCCTCACCGCGCCGGACGGGGCCGCCACCATGGCCCTGCGAGGCAACGACACGGTGGTCAACCTGGACGTGACCGTGACTGATGAGCTGCGGGCGGAGGGTGTGGCCCGGGACCTGATCCGCCTGGTGCAGCAAGCCCGCAAGGATGCCGACCTGCACGTGTCGGACCGCATCGAGCTGACGCTTCAGGTACCGATAGCGCTGCGTGCGGCCATCGACACCCACCGGGGCGTCGTCGCCGAGGCGGTGCTGGCGCGCCAGGTGCACTTCAGCGACCAGCCGCAGGCCAACGTCGGCACCCTGGAGGATCAGCCGATCGGGTTCGGGCTCAGCGTGGTCGGCTGAGCGGCTGAGCTGAACCCCCGGGCGTGAGCGACAGGCGAAGCGAAGACGTGGGAGCACAGGACGGCGGGCGTCAGGCGGCGCGCACCGACCGCGCCGAGGCCAACCCGTGGACCACGCTGTCGACGCGCTCGGTGTATCGCAACGCCTGGATCCACGTGCGCGAGGACCGGGTCCTCAACCCTCGGGGCGGGGACGGCATCTACGGGGTGGTGGAGTTCCAAACCCGGGCGGTGGGGGTGGTGCCCATCGACGAGCATGGCTACACCTGGCTGGTGGGCCAGTACCGCTACCCCCACGACCGTTACGAGTGGGAGATCCCCGAGGGAGGCTGCCACCTCGATGAGACGCCGGAGGACTGCGCCCGACGGGAGTTGCGGGAGGAGACCGGGCTGGTGGCCGATGAGCTGACGCTGCTGCTTGGCGACCTGCAGCTGTCCAACTCCGTCAGCGACGAGAGTGCCTACCTGTTCGTGGCCCGAGGGTTGCGACAGGGCCCCGCCCAGCCCGAGGACACCGAGCAGCTGCGGGTGTGGCGGCTGCCCTTGGCTGATGCCATCGCCATGGCCCTGGACGGAGCCATCCGAGACGCCATGAGCGTGCTGGCCCTGTTGCGTCTCGCCCTCCGTTGACCGAGTGGCTCAGCCGACGGCGTTGGTTGCGGAGCTCGCCGTCGGCGCTGGCGCGATGCTCGATGTCGATGCGGTGCCAGCGGTGGGGGAGCCGGCGGAGCAGAACTGGACGGCCATCTGAGCCGCCATCGAGGTCTCAGCGGCCAACATGGCGTCGCAGCGCGCCACCTTCCAGCCGGCATCGTCGCAGGCCAGGGCCTTGCGGCGGGCCTCGATGGCGTCGAGGTAAGAGCCGATCTCGGTGATCACGGACTGGTCCAACTGGTTGACCTCCTCGGCGCTGAGATCACCGAGGCTGCTCAGCATCGGTGTCAACGTCCAGGCCAGCGTGGTGCAATCGTCGACCCGACCCACGTCAACCGTGATGACGGTGCTGGGCAGTCCGCTCTGGCCGGTGAGGGCGGCCACGGCACTGCTGACGCTGGCTGCGGCGTCGGCCCGGGCGTCGGAGGCGGCCACCGCGCCACTGTCCCCGCAACCGGTGCCAGCCAGGCACAGCCCGGCCATTGCCACCGACCAGCGAGGCAGGCAGCGGGGGAGGCAGCGTGGTGGTCTCCGGCGCGAGGGAGCAGTCACGGCCCCCTGCGCGCCGAGGAGGTTGGATCAAACGCACTCCGCCTTCATGCCGGAGATCATGGACTCCGCGAGCGTGCTGCCCTTGGCGTCGATCTGGGCCACGGCCTGGCACAGTGCGCTCTGGGCGTCTTCCTCACTGCAGCCCAATTCGTCAGCCCGGGCCTCTAGGGCGGCGCCGTCTCGTTCGAGGGATTCGGTGAAGTCCTTGATCAGCCCGGAACCCTCCACGTCGGTGGCGATGGTGGCCAGGTCCTCCGCGGTCATCGTCTGGGTGTCGTCGACCAGCTTCTGGAAGAGGTCCACGAAAAGGGGCTGCGCCGCCTCGATCAGTTCCTCGCAGTTCTCGGCGTCGCCGACAGCGCCATCGGTCGAGGACTGCGATGCCGCCGCCTTGTCATTGCTGCCAGCAGCGCTGGTGGTCTCGGCGTCATCACCGCCGCAGGCTGCCAGGGCCAGCACGGCCACCACGGTCAGAGCCATCATGTTGCGTCGCATATGTGAGCCTCCAGTACATCGGACCCTGGTGGTATCGGCTCTCGGGACGAAAAGCCTTAGGAGTAGCTCGCAACAAGAGTCGGCCGCCGCGGCGAGCGTCGGGCTCAGGCTATGCGGCCATAGCTCATTGGCTTGCGGGAATACCACATGGTCTTGATGCTCACCACCTCGCCGGTTTGGGGGGCGTTGATGATCTCGTCGTTGCCGAGGTACATGCCCACGTGGCTGGGCGGATCGCCATAGAACACCAGGTCGCCCGGCTGCAGGTCCTCGAGGCGGATGGGAATGGCCTCGTCGCGCTGGTAGTCGGCCGGGCGAGCGATGGACACCCCGGCCTGCCACCAGGCCCACTGCATGAGGCCCGAGCAGTCGAAGCCGTCCTCGGGGCTGGCCCCGCCGAACACGTAGGGCACGCCGAGCTGGCTGAGCGCAGCTGACACCGCCATGGCCGCCTCAGGTCGCAGCCCTGGTGGGGGGCTGAACACGAAGGCCGGTGGCGGGGGCGAGGCCTCCTCAGGCGGATCTGACGTGTCCTCAGCAGCGGGGGCAGGGGCGGGGGCGGCTACTGCGAGCCGAGCCGCCTGCTCCGCGGCCTGGGCGGCCTGCAGGTCCCCAGCCTGGCGGGCGGCCTCGGCGGCGGCGGCGCGGTCCTCCTCGGCCCGTTGTGCGGCGGCCTGGGCAACCAGCTCGGCCAGCATGCCGGTGGCGCTGGCGAGCAACTCGGAGGTACGCGCTTCCAGCACGGTGGCGGCATCACGGGCTTGCTGCAGGCGATGCTGCTGGGCGCTGGCGACGGCTTCGGCGTCCGCCAACCGGGCCTGCTGTCGTTCTACCGTGGCGTTGGCCTCAGCGAGATCATCGATGAGTCGCTGACGGTTTCCGGTGGCGCTGCGCAGATAGTTGAGCCGCTGACCGGCGGTCTCGGGCGAGGACGCGAACAGGCCATCAAGCTCCTGTAGCGGTCCGCCGGCTACGTAGGCGTTGACGGCGTAGTCCCGCAACTGGTCCCGCGACCCGGTGGCGACCTGGTTGTTGCGATCGAGCTGGGCCTGATTGTCCGCGATGCGGGCCCGGGCGTCCTGCAGGTCCGCAGTGGCCCGGTTGTACTCCTCGGCCAACTCCGTGAGCCGTTCTCGGGCGGTGTAGAGCTCCTCCTCCAGGGCTTCGGCCTGTTGGCGGGCGTCTTCCACCGCCGCAGCGCCGGCCGGAGGGGGCCCCACGTTGACGGTCAGCACCGCCGGAACTGCCAACGCCAGAAAGCACAGCGCCAGCCAGGACAGGCTGCGTTGACGCCGCTGAGGACCGCGCCGCACCACTGTGGAGGGGGCGCGTCGATGGACCCCGCGCCGTGCTGCGCGGCGGCGTCCTCCTCTAACACCGCTGTTGGTCATGACAACAGTGTTGCAAAATTGTGACGCCGGGGCCATTGCGTGGGGTCGGAGGGTCCGTTGCTACGGTCGGCGTTGACCCCGTCTTGCACCGCCGTCTTGGAGCACCGTGTTGCATCACCGTGTTGCACCACCGTGTGCCACTGCCGTCTTGAGGAGCGCCATGGCCAACGATCCCACCAGCACCAACGGAGCCACCCCCTCTGATCGCACCCGGGTGCGACGGCTGGCCGAGCGGGCTGACTACCAGCGGGGACGGGTGATCGAACTGCTCGACGCCGGGTTCGTGTGCCATCTGGGATTCAACGGGCGCGACGGGTTGCCGGTGGTCATCCCCACGACCTACGGCAGGCTGGGTGACACGGTCTATGTCCACGGTTCCCCCGCCGCCGGGATGGTTCGCACCCTCAAGGGCGGGCTGGATGTGTCGCTGGCGGTGACCCATGTCGATGGTCTGGTGCTGGCCCGCTCGGCCTTTCACCACTCGATCAACTACCGCTCGGTGGTGTTGTTCGGGCGGGCCCGGGAGGTCACCGACCCCACCGAGAAGGCAACGGCGCTCGACGCCATCGTCGATCACATCGTGCCCGGCCGCCGGGCCTACCTGCGGGCTAGCACGGCCAAGGAGCTGAACGGGACGTCCGTGCTGGCCATGGGCCTGGACGAAGCGTCGACCAAGACCAGGGTGGGACCGCCGGTGGATGACGCCGAGGACATGATGGCTGAGGTCTGGGCCGGTGTGCTGCCCTTGGCGCTGGTCCCCGGCCCGCCCGAGCCCGACGTCGACAACATCGGCGAGCTGCCTGAGCACGTGCGGGCCTACCGCCGTCCCTGACGGCCGGGGTTTGGCTCGTTGCTAGGTCAGCACCGCCTGGTTGACGGAGAGGTCCAGCCGGCGGCGCTTACGGTCGATGCGCAGCACCTTGACCAGCACTTCGTCACCGGGAGTCACCACCTCTTCGGGCGCATGAACCCGGTATTCGGCCAGCTCGGTGACGTGCACCAGCCCCTCGGCGCCATCGCCGACCCGCACGAAGGCCCCGAAGTCCGCCAAACGGGTGACGACCCCGCTGAGGACCTGGCCGGTTTCCAAGCCGGCCAAGGGGTCCTGACTGAGGGCCCGGATGGACAGGCTCAACTTCTTCCCTGGCTTGATGGCCAGCACCTTGACGTCAATCTCGTCCCCGGGGCTGAGCACGTCCGCGGCGCGATCCACCCGGGCCCAGGAGATCTCTGACAGGTGCACCAGCCCACGGACACCGCCGATTTCCACGAACGCCCCGAAATCGGTGAGCAGGGACACCCGGCCCTTGTGCACCTGACCCGGCGCAAGGGTGGAGACCACCTCGTTGGCCTTGGCCCGCTGCGCCTGACGCAGCAGGTTGCGACGGGAGAGCACAACCTTGTCGTTGATCCGATCGGCCTCATGCACCAGGGCTTCGATGTCCTGGCCGACGAACGCGGCCAAGTCATCAACGTGCTGCAGGTCGATCTGTGATGCCGGCAGGAAAGCCCGGGTGCCGACATCGACCACCAGGCCGCCCTTGACCAGCCCCGTGACCCGACCGGTGAGAGGCTTGTTGGTGGCCTTGGCAGCCTCGACGATCTCCCACGCCCGCTGTTTCAGCGCCCAGGCCCGTGACAGCACCAGGCGCCCCTTGGGGTCGTCTCGCACCAGCACCGCGGCCTCGACCCGGTCTCCGACGGACAGCAGGTCGGTGGGCACGGTCTGACCGTTGGCGCTGAGGTGACGTTTCCCGATGACACCGGCCGAGCCGTCGTCCATCTCGAGCACAGCCTCGTTGGCGTCGACCGCGGTGACCCGCCCCTCGATGATCTGACCGCTTCGCAGACCGCGGATCTCGCCGAGGGAGGGCGCGGGAGCGCTGGCGCCGGGCGCTGAGCCCAGACCGGGTGGCGGCGGTATCGCCCCCTGGTCGGGGACCCTTGCGGTGGGGACCGTCGGGGCGCCAGGGGCACCGGAGCTGCTGATGATCCGCGCCGGTCGGGCCTGGACCTCGGGGCTCGGCGCTGCGTCGTCGGCGGCCGTGACCTCTCCCTCGCGGTCATTGCCGGGCGCAGGTTCCGTTGGGCCAGGACCGTCCGAGGCCACCGCCTCACCCCCGGCGCCTGCGTCCTTCGTTGGGTCTGCATCGGTCGGCTCAGCGGAGGGGATCGGTGGCTCAGCAGCGATGGCGCTTTCGGCTCCGGTTCCTGCGACTGGGTCGTTGCCGTCGTTGCCGTCGTTGCCGTCGCTGGCGGCGTGGCTGTCCGCAGGCGCAGGGTCGGGCCCGCTGGCCTCGGCGGTGTGCTCCGTCGTCGTCGCCGCGAGGGCCGGCTCGATGGAGATCTCGGGCTCGGCGGCCGAAAGCTCTGCTGAGGCGGCGCTCTCGCCGGCAGCATCATCGGGGTTGGACGAGGTTTCAGTTGGGTCCATGGATCCCCCAGGTCGAGATGGAGGTGGGCCGAAGCGTCACCCCGGGCGCACCGCACGGTGCAGTCGTCTCTCATCATGCCCCTAGACACGGACAATTTGCTTGCCGATGGATGGATGTTTCCGGCCGGAGCGCCGCTGAGCGGGATCGGTGTGCGTCTCCAGCGCCGCCACCAACGCGTGCAGCGGATCACTGCCGGGCGCGAAGGCGTGCTGAGTGGCCAGGTAGGCCCAGAATCGGGTCAGCGCTGATGAGGTCCCTGCTGGAAGGGGCACACCGCGGCGGGCGGCCCATCCCGAGCTGGCAGACCAGGCCATCTCGCCGACCCGCGCCGCCGTCCAGGCGGTGACGTTCGGGCCGCCGTTGCGCTGTGCCTCCAGCAAGATGGCCAGCACCGCGGTGAGACCATCACGATCAACCACCAAGCCCTCGGTCATGGCCCAGGTGCGGACCCGCAGGTGCCACTGCCGCAGCTCACGGTCCTGCGCTCGGATCTGATCCAGCACCTCGGACCCGACGCACGATTCGGGGGTGGTGACAGTCCGCTCATGGCCGGGTTGCATGCGTGGGCGGAGGGGAACGGTGCTGAGGTGGCGCGGCCCCAGCGGCGGGGACAGCGGAGCGGAACTCGGGACGGGAGGAGTGGGATCGACCATGACGGCCATCATCCCCGGGGGGTGTGACAGTGAAGACTCGGCGTGGATCAGCACCAGACCTTGACCAATACCGGGTAATTCTGGGCAATTCTTCCTCGGTGCTTGACCGCCAACCCGATGCCCGGTTGGCTGGGGTCAGTGAGCGCACTTCTGAACGACGTTGTCCCCTTCGAGGCCATGTGACCGGCAGCGTGACCCCGTCCTCCGCCATGCCGGCGTCGCCCGCGTCGATTCCGGAGTGGATCGAGTTGGCGGGTGTGACATCGGGTTGGCCGGCGGTGGAGAACCAGACCGTGGGCCCGTGGATGGCCCGGGCCGGTGACGGGATCACGCGCTGGGCCAATTCGGTGTTCGTTCCGCCCCCGCCCCCATTGGCCGCGGCCGCCCCGCGGGTCCTGGTGGCTTCTCCGGACGAGCTGATCGCCGCCGCCGAGGCGTTCTACCTGGCCCGTCAGCTGCCGTGCCGATTCAGATTGTCCGGTCCGCTCGAGGATCAGCCGGACGATTCCCTGGCGACAGCGCTGCTCGGGCTGGGTTACCGTCAACAACGGGACGCCGATGGCTGGCTCTGGATCTCGGAGCTTCGTCCGCTGCGGGCCTCGGCCCCCGTTGAACGGTTGGGCCGGGTGCGCATCGATCCGGAGCCCACGGACGCCTGGTTGGAGCGTTGGTGGGCTTGGCTGGGTCGCCCCGACAGCCAACGGAGCGGGGCCATGGAGTTGTTGTCGATGCTCGAACGCCACGCCGGGTTCGCGGCCCATGTGAACGGCCCGGACCTGCTGGCACTGGCCATCGGCGTGGTCAATGGCCCGTGGCTGGCGGTCCACGACCTTCTCCCCACTGGCCCGCCGGCCGGGATCACCACCACCGAATCCCCCGCCACGGGAAGCCTCCGCCGGGTCATCTCGGCCCTCGCCACCTGGGGCATCGCCCACGCCGCCCGTCGGGCCCACATCGAATTGCCCACCTCTGACATCGACACCGGATTGTTGCTGGAGAGCATCGGGTTCCGACCCGCGGCACAGGTCCGGTACTTCGAACAGGGCTAGCGCTTGGCGAGCGTGGACTGCCGTAGGGTCCCGGAGTCGGAAAACGAGCGGCGCCCGGAGCCGCAGCCCCGGGCGCCTGGTTCCCGCTGATCGTCGGTCCCCGCCACCGTTGCGGGGAACCGGCTTAGATCCTCACGTCGAGCTCAGACCTGGATGTCGATGTCGTTGTCCATGCCGTGCCAGACATCGACGTCGACCTCTTGCAGCTCTGCGTGGGCGCTGAAGGTGTCGTTGTCCTGGTAGGTGCTGTTGTCCTCGAAGGAGGCGTCCCAGTCCCAGGTCGTGGTGTCGTTGTCCTCGTAGGTCTCGTTGAAGCTGTCCCGCACGGTCAGCTCGGTGGTGTCGTTGTCCTCGATGGACGTGTTGAAGCTGTCCTCGATGGAGGTGTTGCCCGAGTCCTCGATCGAGTTGTCGGTGTTGAAGCTGTCCTCGATGTTCGTCGAGTTGTCCTCGACCGCCTTGGTCTGGTTGCCGTTGCCGAACACGAAGTTGGCCGGTCCGTCCGAGTTGGCGGCGTCGACATCGATGTCCCCGAAGAGCTGGTTGCCGTTTCCGTTGACGACCTGGGCGTCGCCGCCGTCGGTGTCCACGTCGGTGAGGTCGCCCGAGCCCAGGTTCAGGTTCCCGCCCTGGATGTTGGTGGCGTCGCCGCGCTGGGCGAAGGCGCCCACGGTGGAGTCGTTGAATTGCACGTTGCCGTTGCCCACGGTGGAGTGGTCCAGGTCCACGTCGTCACCGGCCATGATCCCGCTGTTGTGACCGGTGTTGATGGCGGAGTCGGAGACGGACCCGTTGATGGCCACGCCGCCGGCGAGGGCGGTGACTTCGTCGCTGTCGATCCGCTGGTCGAAATCGACGTCGGAGCCGGAGATCTCGGTGATGGTGACGTTCTTCATGGCTGGTCCTTCGGGTTTGGTGGGCTGTTGCCCGAGTTGGTGGGTGTTTCGTGGTTCTTGGACTCGTTCGCTCGGCGCTGCCGGCTGACATCACGAACGGTACGAAGCCGGAGACCCTGCCGAATCGGGGTCGTCCCCTATCCACGGGATTTGCGGGTAGGGGATCTCAGGGGGTTGGTCGGGGCGGGGCGCGATGGTGGGGGGCGGGGGATAGCTTCCTTGCGTGCAGCACGACGGGGCGCGGGAAGACGGGGCCCGGGACCAGCCAACGCTGGAGGTCACCGTGGAGGGCCTGGTCGATCAGCTCACGACGGCTGAGCAGGCCACCTTGAGCGCGGGCCTCGACATGTGGCACACCGCCCCGATGGCGGCGATCGGTCTGGGATCGATGCGCTGCAGTGACGGCCCTCACGGCGTGCGGGGCTCGAACGATCCCACCGGGCCCACCGCCACTGCGTTCCCGGTGGCCACGGCCCTCGCTGCCACCTGGGACGTGGAGTTGGTGGGGCAGATCGGCTCGGCGTTGGCCTTGGAGGCGGGAGACAAGGGCGCCTCGGTGTTGTTGGCCCCGACCCTCAACCTGCAGCGCCATCCGCTGGCCGGGCGCAACTTCGAGTGCTTCTCCGAGGATCCGTACCTCACCGCCCGCATGGGGGTGGCGCTCATCCGGGGCGTGCAGGCCGGCGGGGTGGCGGCCACCGCCAAGCACCTGGTGGCCAACGACGCCGAGATCGATCGACACCGGGTCAGCTCCGACGTATCGATGCGGGCGCTGCGGGAGCTCTACCTGGTGCCTTTCGAGGCCGCGGTACGCCACGGCGGGGTGTGGGCCATGATGACCGCTTACAACCGGCTCAACGGGCTGCACTGCGCGGCCCACGGCTGGCTGCTGGGCGACGTGCTGCGAACCGAGTGGGGTTTCGACGGCCTGGTCATGTCGGACTGGCATGGCACCTACAGCACGGTGGGGCCGGCGCTGGCGGGGTTGGATCTGGAGATGCCGGGCCCGGCCCGCTATCAGGGATCGGCTCTGTGGTCCGCGGCCGAGGCCGGTGACGTACCATGCGGTCTGGTACGGGAGAAGGCCGTTCGGCTGTTGGGCCTGGCCCGGCGGGTGGGCGCGTTGTCCTCCCGGGCCGGGACCGCACTGCCGGCGCCTGGCCACCAACGGGCCGTCGAGCGAGCAGAGGTGTCGGTCCTGGCACGGCGGGCGGCGGCGGAGTCCATGGTCTTGCTGGGCAATCACGGAGTGTTGCCCCTGCCGCGCAACGCCTTCCAGAAGGTGGCCATCATCGGGCCCAACGCCGAGCCCGGCGAGATCATGGGAGGCGGCAGCTCGCAGGTGCGGCCCCACCGGGTCAGTAGCCCCCGACGCGCGCTGGAGGCCCGTTTCGCTGATCAAACCGGTCCCGAGGGGGAGCCCATCGAGGTGGTCTACGAACCCGGCTGCCGTACTCACCGGCTGTGCCCGCCGTTGACGGACACTGCCTCGGGACCCAGGGCCGAGCCGACGTCGTTCGCGGTTCGCGTGTATCGGGGGCTCGAGCCCATCGGGGACCCGACCTGGATGGGCGTCGCCGACGGTGTGACGTTGCACAGCGTCGACTTGCACACTTCGGGTGTGGACCCGGCCGCCTGCTCCGTGACCTGGACCGGGCGGTATGTTCCCCTCCTCAGTGGGGTACATCAGGTGGGCGTCACCGCCATCGGCCGCTCCCGGGTGTTGGTGGATGGGCGACTGGTGGCGGACAACTGGAGCGATCCACGTCCCGGGCACACGTTCTATGCCAACGGAACACAGGAGGTGCGGGGCCCGATAACGCTCACGGCAGGCCAGCCGGTGGAACTGGAGATTCACTACCAACGCCATCACGGCCTGTTCCCTGCCATCCGGTTTGGCATCGAGGAACCGGAAACGGAGCAGCTCTTCGATGCTGCGCTGGGCCTGGCCCGCGGCGCGGATCTGGTGATCCTGGTGGTGGGCAGCAACGAGGAGTGGGAGAGCGAGGGCCACGACCGCCCCGGTTTGGATCTACCCGGCGCCCAGCCCCGCCTGATCGACGCCGTGCTGTCCGTCAACCGCAACACGGTGGTCGTGCTCAACAGCGGATCCCCTACCACCATGGATTGGGCCGACCGGGCGGCGGCGGTGGTGCAGGCGTGGTACCCGGGCATGGCGTTCGGTGAGGCGCTAGCCGACATCCTCTTCGGAGACGTCAACCCTTCAGGTCGGTTGCCAACCACCTTTCCCCGGCGACTGGAGGATCATCCCGCCTACTTGCACTACCCGCCCGAGGCCGGTCGCATGACCTACGGGGAGGGCATCTTCGCCGGCTACCGGGGCTTCGACGCGGTCGGTACAGACCCCTTGTACCCTTTCGGGTTCGGCCTGTCTTATAGCGCCTTCACGTTCGGCCCGTTGTTGGTGGAACAGGACCGACCAGCAGGTCTGGTGCGGGTCGGGTTGGATGTCACCAACGTGGGGGAACGTCCCGGTGCCGAGGTGGTGCAGCTCTACGTGGGCGATGACGAGGCGTCCGTGGCCCGCCCCCCCAAGGAGTTGAAGGGATTCGACAAGGTGTTCCTCCAACCGGGCGAGACCCGCCGGGTTCACATCGAGCTCGATGCTCGGGCGTTCTCATTTTGGGATCCTGTCGCTGACCAGTGGCGGCTGGAACCGGGTCGGTTCAGCCTTCTCGCCGGTGCCTCCAGTCGTGACATCCGGGCCCGGGCTGCCGTCATCTGGTGAACGGCGACCTGGTGCGGCACCTCGAAGTGGTGATATCGGTTCAGCTGCCCCACTCGTGAGCCGAATGGAGGGATCGTGAGCAAGCCGGCCCGAGTTCCGCCCCCCGCACCGCGACCGCGCCGCGCTGTTCAAGCCAGCCCAGGTCCGCTCAGCGCTGGGCCGGCGATGCTGCCCGACAATGTGATCACGTTCATCGTGGTGGCTCGTCATGGCGGCATGAGCTACGCCCGCATCGCCTCGCTGATGAACCGGATCGGCTTGTCGGCAGTGCGCGGCGGTGACTGGCACGCTTCCACGGTGGCCCGGGTGGCCCAGCGTTACGGGCCTCATCAGGCGCGGGCCCGTCGTCCCGCCGGCTGAAGGCGCGCCACCGCGGTTCGCCCTCCCGTGCTACAACCGGGGGATGAACCGCAGCTTCGGGGAGATCATCGGCTCGCAGGAAGCGCTGCGCCAGCTTTACCGGACCCCGCCCGATGGGGTGCGGGCCAAGGTGGTGGACCAACTGGACGAGCTGGCTTGTGCGTTCATCGCCCGTTCGCCGTTCATGCTGCTGTCCACCGCTGACGCCACCGGCCGTTGTGACGTGTCACCACGCGGTGGCCCCGCCGGCTTCGTGAAGGTGCTCGATCCCCATCGCCTGGTGGTGCCCGATCTGAACGGCAACAACCTGCTCGACTCCATTGAGAACATCATCTCCAATGGCCACGCCGGGCTGCTGTTCCTGGTGCCGGGCACCGATGAGACCCTTCGCCTGAACGGACGGGCGGTGCTCAGCGTGGAGCCCTCGATGTTGGATCTGTTCGAGGGGGAGCTGCGCCGTCCCAAGGCGGTGATCGGCGTCGAGATCGAACAGGCCTACGTGCATTGCGCAAAATCGTTCCGACGAGGAGGCGTGTGGGATCCCCAGAGCTGGCCGGCCACGGGCGAGGTGCCCTCGGCGGCGGCGATGTTGAGCGTGCACACCGCCTCTGGTCGCACCCCTGAGCAGATCCAGGAGTACCTCGACGCCAGTTACGTGTCGGGTCTGGCTCAAGACCTGCCCGAGTAGCTCCCGTCGATCTGCGCGCTGAGCTCGGTTAGCACCAGGGCGTCGGTGGGGAAGGCTAGTTCGGGCGGGAGATGCGGCTCGAAGAACTCGACAGCATCTAGATCGTCCGCCGCGGCCAGCTCACCGCCCACCACCATCCCGGCGAACCAGATGCCCACCGTGTGCTGGTCAGGATTGTGAAAGTTGGAATGCACGGCAACCACCGCGCCCAATTCCACTTCGAGGCCGGTTTCCTCCAGGAACTCCCTGGTGGCTGCCAAGCGCACGTCCTCGTCCCATTCCACGTAGCCGCAGGGGATGCACCACTGGCCACCGTAGGAACCCGATCGCCGGCCCAGCAGAACCCGACCGGCTTCATCGCGCACCACCACCGCCACCCCTACCGCCGGGTTGTGGAATGTGATGGTCCCGCAGCCTTCGCACACCGGTCGGACCCGGTCACCGCGCCGTTCGGCCTGTAACGAACCCCCGCAGCGACGGCAGAACGCCACCCGCCCAGGCCCAGGGATAACCAGCACCTCGCTGTCGTTGTCGCCCCCAGCGGGTTGCCTACGCGTGTCATCGGCGGTCATGGACGCCAGCCTGGCACAGCGAGTCGGTAGCGTGAACCGGCTTGATCGTGCTGCCCGCTGACCCTGCCGCCATCGAGCGGGCGGCCCAGGCGTTGCGGCGCGGCGCACTGGTGGCCTTCCCCACCGAAACCGTCTACGGGCTGGGCGCCGACGCCACCGATCCCGTGGCCCTGGCCGCCATCTTCGCCTGCAAGGGCCGCCCGGCCGACCATCCGCTCATTGTGCACCTAGCCGCCGCCGCCGATCTCGCCCGCTGGGTGGGGGCGCTGCCCGACGAGGCCCACCAGCTGGCTGAGGCGTTCTGGCCCGGTCCGCTGACGCTGGTGCTGCCGTGGCCCGACGGGGTCCGCGACGCCGAGCCTGGGGTGGCGCGCCGGGGCGAAGCGGCTCGGGCGATCTCCCCGGTAGCCACCGGTCACCGACCCACCATCGGGTTGCGGGTTCCTGACCATCCGGTCGCGCTGGCGTTGCTGGGGGCGGTGGGCCGCCCGGTCGCTGCGCCCTCGGCCAACCGCTTCGGGCGGGTCAGCCCCACCACCGCCGCCCATGTGGCCGCCGAGTTCGCCCCCCCGTCCGGCGCCGATGTGGCGCTGCTGGCCTCGGGCCCGGGGCTTGCGGTGATCCTTGACGGGGGACCGTGCCGGGTCGGGGTGGAATCCACCATCGTCGAGCTGGTCGACCAACCGACGTTGTTGCGCGCCGGCGGCGTGCCCTCCGAGGCGATCGAGACCGTTCTTGGGCGCCAGTTGCTGGCTGCGAGCGGTCCGTCGCGGGCCTCGGGCATGCTGGCATCGCACTACGCGCCCCGGGCTCGGGTGGTGGTGGTCATCGACCTCGACGACTTGGCCGCCACGGTTGCGGTGGAGGGCGCGGCTCGCCGGCGGGTGGCGGTGCTTGGCTTGGCGACGCGGCCGGCCGGGCTGGCGGCTGAGGTAGTCCTCCTCGGCCCCGTCCGAGATACCGATGAGTACGCCAAGTGCCTGTACCACTGCCTACGGGAAGCGGACCGCCGCGGCCTCGACGTGGTGGTCGCGTCTCTGCCCTCCCGAACACGGTCTGGGTCGGGCCGTGGCCGACCGCCTCCGCAAGGCCGCCGCGCCCCGCTCGTGAGCTGCCCCGACCCGTCACCGGGGCCAGCGGCGATTTCAGGGCCAGGCGACCCGACCGCGGATGATGTCAGCAAGGCAGCGCAGAAGGTTCACCCGGCACACATCGTGATTGGCCACGGTGGGTTCGAGCGTGACACATTCGCCCAGTCCTTCTGGAACGCCACCTACTCGGCGGCCGATGTTTGGAATTGGAGCGTGCAGGGGATCCGTTCAGGGTCGCTGTACGGGTACAACCAGTACCTCGAGACCGGGGTGGAGATGACCTTCCCCGGTCCGAGCATGCGGGTCCACTACCGGTATTCGGGCTCTGATGCAAGGAACGTCGGGCCAGAAGGTGTCTACTAACTGTTCTCGAATTGGTGGCGGCATTGGCGACTGGGTGCATCAACGATACGGGGACAAGTCGGGATGGTTCGTTGGCGGCGCCCGGTTCTGTCTCTTCGGATCACAGCTCATCGGAACCGGTGGTACTGTCTGCAGTCGATTCCGATTACGTTGGTGGAGGTGAGTTCCCTCGAACTGCAGGGGACGGTATTCCGAGACTATCCGGACGCTATTTCAGTTCTGTTGACGGTACGGATTCGCGCTGAGCGATGGTTTTTCGCACGACAAACCGGAAAACTTCAGTTTGTCCCTCGGTCCCGGCGCTTTGAGCGTGATGGAGGAGAGTTGGGCCCGGAAAGGTCAGGACAATCCCGCTGGGCCGGCGCCGGGCTCCGCGCTTGGGCAGTTGTATGCGGCTGTGTTCCCAGCGCCGCAGCCCGAGCCGGGTGAGAGCAGCTGCCACCGCGCAAACGGAGTTTCTCGGATCCGTTTGTGGTGTTGCCGGATGAGGTGCGTCAGCGTTTGGTGACCAAGGCGTTGACGGTGGTGGTGGATCCGTCCATTGCACGCTCTACACGGACACCACCCACTCGTCGACGCCCTTGTCGATCGCACCCACTGGCTCTGACGGCGTACCAGCTTCATCCCCCCACATCGTCATCGGTCACGGCTGGTTTGAGCGCAACACGCTGGCCGTGCGGCCACGCCCTCCTGGCGGGCTTCGGAGGTGAAGCGGGTTGGGATGCCACGTTGAGTCGCAGCGCCGCCGCCAAGGGCAGGTTTGGCCGTCAAATTCGAACTCGGGGCCGATGTGCGCCGTCCTCCGCTCCGTCTCGCCGGCGCCATCGACCAGGTCGCGCCAGGACAATCGGACTCAGCGCGTCTACCCCCGACGCAAGGCCGCCACAGCGTCGTCAGGGTGTGGTGGTGTGTCCTAGTGCCATTCGGACGGCGTGGAGGGCGGCGGGTGAGCGGTTTCGCCGGCAGCGGTAGTGGCGTTGGGGTGGACGGTCACCTCATCGGCGTGGATGTACCAGACCTCGCTGACGGTGAGGCCGGTGCGGTCCATGACCTCCGCGGTGCACGTCGGCGAGCTTGTTCTAGATCAGCGGGCCTGCCAGTTCGGGCGGCGCTTCTCGAGGAACGCGGCCACGCCTTCCTTGCGGTCTTCAGAGGTGTAGGGGTTGGGCCCCACGTTGAGCCGCAGCGCCGCCGCCAACGGCAGATCCCGGCCTTTGCCGACCATGGCCTTGTAGCGCTGGGTGGTCAGCGGGGCGTTGGCGACGATGGCCCGGACCATGGCCTCGGCCTCCGTGTCCAGCGCGTCGCGGGCCACCACCCGGTTCACCAGACCCCAATGTCGGGCGGTCTGGGCATCGATCGGCTCGCCGGTGTACAGCAGCTCGTAGGCAATACCCGGCGGAATGATACGGGGCAGTACGGCCGAGCCGAAGTTGGCGCCCATGCCCCGTTTCGCTTCGGGCATACCGATGCGTAGGTCATCGGCGGCGATGCGGATGTCACAGGCCAATGCCAGCTCGCACCCCCCGCCGAGGGCATAGCCGAACAGCGCCGCCACCGTGGGTTTGGCGCATTCCAGGATCACCTCGAAGAAGTTGCGGCGGGGACCGAACATCGGCTGCGGGTTGCGGCGCGGCCCTGAGGAGGCGGCCTCACGGGTGTCAGCAGAGGCGGCGTCTCGAGCCCCGGCCTCTTTGAGATCGGCCCCGGCGGAGAAGGCCCGCTCGCCGTTGGCCCGCAACAGCACTGCCCATACCGCAGGGTCTGTCGAGAAATCGTCGAAGGCGTCCACGATGGCCGCCGCCAACCCGCCGGAGATGGCGTTGAGCCGTTCGGGGCGATCCAAGGTGGCGTAACCCACGTGATCGCGCACCTCCACCACCAACCCACCGTCGAATCGGCGGGGCGGACGGTCCCCGGGGGCGGCAGGCTGCGGTGTCGGCGGCGCGTTCATGGCTGGTGCTCCTTCGCTGGCAAGCTGACGGGGGCGCAGCGTAGGGCCCGCCGATAGGGTCTGGACGGTGAGCCCGCCCGTCGTCGCCGTGTCCCGACAGCTTCCTGATCCCGGCATCGAGCCCCTCTGCGCCGCCGGCTTCGACGTGCGCTATCGCGACATCGACGATGCTTGCCCACCGGAGGAGCTCACCACGTTGGCCGGGCCGGCCGCGGGACTGTTGTGCCTGCTCTCCGAACGCATCGACGCCGCCCTGCTCGACGCCTGTCCCAACCTGCGGCTGGTGGCCAACATGGCCGTCGGCTACGACAACGTGGATGTGGCCGCCTGCACCGAACGGGGCGTGGTGGTCACCAACACCCCTGACGTGTTGACCGACGCCACCGCCGATCTCACCTGGGCCCTGATCTTGGCCACCGCTCGTCGAACCGGTGAGGCCGAGCGGCTGGTGCGGCGCGGTGGTTGGGCGGGGTGGCGGCCCGGCGAGCTGCTGGGCGTCGGTCTCAACGGCAAGACCCTGGGCATCATCGGCATGGGCAAGATCGGCTCGGCCGTGGCCCGGCGGGCGGTCGGGTTCGACATGGACGTCGTGTACCACAACCGTCACCCGCTCCCGGACGGTGCTGCCACGTATCTGTCGCTGCGGGACCTGCTGACCCGGTCCGATGTGCTGGTGCTCAACGCCCCTTCCACCCCCGAGACCCGCCACCTGATCGACGAGGCGGCGTTGGCGTCCATGAAACCCACGGCGCTGCTGATCAACACCGCCCGCGGCCTGCTGATCGATGAAGCGGCCTTGGCCCGGGCGCTGCGTCAGGGAACCATCGCCGGCGCCGGACTTGACGTCTACGAACTCGAACCCAGGATCCATCCCGACCTTTTCGAGCTGGACAACGTGGTGCTACTGCCGCACCTGGGATCCGCCACCCTTGAAGCCCGCGGCGCCATGGTCCAATTGGCCTGCGACAACCTGGTGGCGGTGCTCACCGGTCGCCAGCCGCTCACTGCCGTCACCTCGACCCGCTGAACCCGCCCCGGGCCAGCGTTGTCGGCGAGCAAACGGCGTTCAGCGGCCGGCGGCGTAGCCCTGCATGCCCCGGGCGTTGGCCGCGGCCCGCAGGAAGCCCTCCGTCGGGCTCAACACCGCGGACAGGCTGCCCTCAGACCATGGCGCGGCGGCGGACACCTTGTGACCCATCGACGCCAGCTCGGCCAGCACCTTCTCACCGAAGCGGGACTCCACCAGCAGCCGGCCGGGGTACGCCTGGCGGGGCCAGAAGCTGTCCGGCCAATGGGCGCTGCGGAAGGCCGGGGCGTCGATGGCCTCCTGCAGGTTCATGCCCCCAATGGCGTGGCGTAGGAAGAACTGCAGCTGCCACTGGTCCTGCCCGTCCCCGCCGGGGGTGCCGAAGGCCAGCGCGGTGCGGCCCCCATCGCAGGTGGCCAGGCTGGGGGTGAGGGTGGTGCGGGGCCGTTTGCCGGGCGCCAATGCCGAGGGGTGGTCTTCGTCCAGCCAGAACATCTGGGCCCTGCTGCCGAGGGGAAAGCCCAGCTCAGGAATGTGGGGCGAGGACTGCAGCCAACCGCCGCTGGGCGTCGCCGACACCACGTTTCCCCACCGGTCACCCACGTCCAGATGGCACGTGTCCCCCCGGGGTGGGCCCGATCCGGCCGCCTCGCCGCTCACCCGCGCCGCCCATTCCCGGGCCACAGCCTGGCGGGCCACCGCGGCCTGGTAGTCCGGGGCCCGGCCGTACCCCTCAACGTGCCCGGGCCGGTACTCCATCGACGCCACCGCAAGGTCGATCAGCGCCGCCCGGGACGCGTTGTACTGATCCGACAGCAGCACGTCGAGGGGCACAGAGGTGGCCGCGGGGTCCCCGTAGAACGTGTCGCGGTCCGCATAGGCCAGCTTCATGGCCTCCACCAGCACGTGGACCGACGCCGCGCTTGACAGCAACGGATCACCGGCCCGCTCGGGCCACGCCGAGGTGGTGTCCAGGCCCAACTGTTTCAGCAGGGCCAAGGACTGCAACAGCACCGGCCCCTGGGACCATGGCCCGCACTTGTGCACGGCCCAACCGGCCAGCTCGTAGGACACCGGGGCCTCGTACCCGGGTCGGTACGCCGCCAGGTCCGACGCTGCCAGCACCCCGGCGTGGTGGTGGCCAACGCCGTCACCCACCGGGTTGCGGACGAAGCGGTCGATCGTTTCCGCCACGAATCCTTCGCACCAGGCCCCCAGCACGGCTTCGATCTGCTGCTCGCGGCCAGTCCCCGGATCCGCTGCCGACAGCAGCCGTTCCCAGGTGCCCGCCAGGGTTGGGTTGGTCCAGCGCTCACCGGCCGCCGGAACGCGTCCCCCGGGCAACCAGTAGGCCACCGAGGTCGGCCAATTGGCTTCGAACAAGGCACGGGTGCCGGTCACGGCGTTGGCGGTGGCGGTGCTCATGGGCCAGCCGTGGCGGGCATAGTAAAGAGCCGGTTCCAGAACGTCCGCCGGTCCCCAGGTGCCGAAGTCCCGTAGCAGCGTGAACCAGGCCGGGGTGGCGCCGGGCACGACCGCCGCCAGCAGGCCGCTGCGGGGAATCAGGTCCAGGCCCTGGTCCCGGTAGTGGGCCACGGTGGCTCCGGCCGGCGCCGGGCCCTGGCCGCAGAGCACCTGCACCGGCCTGTCCCGCCCGGCCCGGAACAGCACTGGCACATCGCCAGCGGGTCCGTTGTTGTGCGGTTCCACCACGTGCAGCACGAAGGCGGCGGCCACTGCCGCGTCGAAGGCATTGCCGTCGCGTTCGAGCACGGACATGGCGGTGGCGGTGGCCAGCCAGTGGGTGCTGGCCGCCATGGCGTGACTTCCGGCCAGTTCGGGACGGGTGGTGAACGATGGCGCCATGGGCTGAGCCTTGCACAGCGGCAGACCGCAGTGGGGCTGGTGGGCCCGGGTCAGTTCATTCCCCTGTAACAGGGAAGAAATCGGGCCGGTCTAACGTCCAGGGGCCATGAACGTGGAGTTGGTCCGCTGGCCCTCAGAGCATCATCGTCGTGAGGAACTGGTGGCCGCCGGTGTGGCCCGCCTGCTCCTGGTCGAGACCGATGTCGAGGCCCCGTGCGTGCACGACCCCTTGGAAGATTGGGTCCGGCTGCCGGTGGACAGCTCCGATCTGCAGGCCCGGTTGGACACCCTCAGGGCCCGCAGCCGGGTGCAGGCCAGCGCCGCTCCCCGCCTGGACACCTGGGGGGTCTTGCACTTTCGCGGCTGCGAGGTCTGCCTGGCTCCCCTCGAGGCCCGCTTGGCGGCGCTGTTGGTGGGGTCCTTCGGGGCGGTGGTGCGACGCGGCGAGCTCATTCATGGCGGTTGGCCTGCAGCTGATCCCGGTCGCAACGCCCTCGATGTGCACATCCTGCGACTGAGGCGGCGGCTCGATCCGCTTGGACTGTCGATTCGCACCGTCCGCAACCGGGGCTACATGCTGGCCCCGGCCATGCCCGCCGCTCCTTCCGTACGTGCCGGCGAGATCGGCCATCGCACACGAACCAATGAAGCACAGTCCACCGACCCACGATCCACTGACCCACGATCCACCGACCCACGATCCACCGACCCACGATCCACTGACACCCGCATTACCGACACCCGATTCATCGGCAGCAGAGTTACTGACCACAAAGGGGAAGCAGAATGCTCCACATCGTTACCGCGGTGATCAAGCCGCACATGTTGGAGTCGGTCAAAGATTCCTTGCGCGGCGCAGGGGTGACCGGGCTCACGGTGACCGAGGTGAAGGGTTTCGGTCGTCAAGGCGGGCACACCGAGACCTACCGCGGCGCCGAGTATCAGATCGATTTCGTGCCCAAGGTGAAGGTCGAGGTCATCTGCGAAGAGTCCAACGCCGACAAGATCGCCGAGCTCATCGCCTCCTCGGCCCGCACCGGCAAGATCGGCGACGGCAAGATCTGGATCGCCCCGGTGGAACGGGTCCTGCGCATCCGCACCGGCGAGATGGGCGTCGACGCCGTCTGAGCGCGCCGAGGCCGACGGGCACCATATCGACCGATCGTCGGTACGCAGCTTGCGGGAGCACACGGTGGGCCATCCGGCCTATCAGACGGCCCCGGAGCCCGGCCGTAAGCACGAAGGTGACCTCTCTCGCCTCCCAGGGCATCACGTTGGACATGCGGGGCCCCCGGCGACGACGGGGACGGTTCGCCAAGGCTGGTGAATGGGTCAGATTCGTCGGCAACCTGACCGTGACCCTGCTCCTGGCGCTGGCCATCACCCAGCTTCTCGGCCTCCTGAGATAACCCCCTCAGCTACTACGCTCGACAACCACCGCTCCACGTGGCGCGGTGGGTTCTTTCTGCGGGCGGCAGAGAGCGGGGTCGAGCGTGTCGAGTCTCACCGGTCGTTCACCCAGAGCGCGTCGTGCCCGGCGGGTCGGCGTCTTCGTGCTGCTGGCGGCGTTGCTGGCCTTCGGGGCGGTACCGGCGCAGGCCTTGGAGGGTCCCTACCCCTTCGACGAGCGCGTGGTCTACGTGGGCGCGGGCCGCCAGCCGCTGCGAGGCGACTTTGACGGCGATGGCCGCGATGACCTGATCTTCTACAGCGGTCAGGCCGATCGTGATGGTGTCTGGTACGGCCGCAGTGACGGGCAGGTGGACCCCCGGGCCCTTGGTGCCGGTGCCGGGTTCGATCCTTTCGTCGGTGACTTCGACGGTGACGGCATCGACGATGTGTTCTGGTACGAACGGGAGCGTTCGGTGCCCGGCATCGTGTGGTACGGAACCCGCAACCGTTCCTGGGTGCCCGCCCTGGTGGCCGCCCCGCCAGCGTTGGCCCGGGCGGTGGTGTCCGACCTCGACGGCAATGGTGGCCAGGACATCTTCTTCAACGCCCCCGGCGGCGGCGACGCCCTGTTCAACAGCCTCCAACGGTCTTTCGTGGTGGAGCAGGCCTCGGTGGCGGACCGCTACGAGGCCTTCGTGGCGGGGGATTTCGACGCCAACGGCTCCGGCGATCTGGTCCTGTACGACCGGGCCAACGGCTTCGCGGTGCTGTGGTGGGGTAGCCCAACCGGCCGCAGCGGCGGGCAGGTGTTCATCGGCCCCGGGTTCGAGTTGCGCAGCGGCGATTTCGACGGCAGCGGCACCGGGGACCTGCTGTGGTATACCCCCGGCGACGGTCCCGACGCGATCCTGTACGGCCGGGCCGACCGCTCCTTCCTGGGCGCGCCGATCAGCGCCGGCGGGAGCTATGAGCCGTTCGTGGGGGATTTCGACGGTGACCGCCGCGATGACGTGTTCTGGTACACCCCGACGGGCGGCGAGGACCTGGTGTGGTTCTTCCGGCCGACGTCGATCGACGGTCTGGCGGTGGCCTCGGTGGACACCGGCGGACCCAACAGCGCCGCCACGGTGGCGGACATCGACGGTGACGGGGACGATGACGCCTTGTTCCTGGCCCCCGGCTCCGGCTTCGCCACCTGGTGGTACGGCGGCTTCCGGGGCACGGGCCAACCGGCGCCCAACCTTCGCATCGACACCATGGCCAGTCGGCTCACCAACCCTTGGGACATCGCCTTCACGCCTGATGGGGCCATGCTGTTCACCGAACGACCGGGCCGGCTCCACGTCCGCATACCAGATGGTACGGTACGGCAGCTGAACGCCAACCTGGGGGACCTGTTCGCCAGTGGAGAGACCGGCTTCATGGGCCTGGCGGTGGACCCGGCGTTCGCTACCAACCGGCGGATCTACACCTGCCAAGGGGCGGTGGGCCCGCAGATCAAGGTGGTGGCCTGGACCCTCGACGCCGGGCTCACCACCGCCACCCGGGTCGCGGACCCCTTGGTGGGCGGGCTGCCGGTCAGCTCCGGACGGCACGGCGGCTGCCGGTTACGTTTCGACACCACCGGGGCGTTGTTGGTGGGGACCGGGGATGCGGCCATCGGCACCAACCCCCAGGATCTGGCGTCCTTGGGCGGCAAGGTGCTGCGGATCAACCCCGCCACCGGTGGCCCCGCGGCCGGCAATCCCTTTGTGAGCAACCCCAATCCGGTGACCCGACTGATCTACAGCTACGGGCACCGAAACGTGCAAGGCCTGGCGGTGCGACCCGGGAGCGGTGACATCTACGAGGTGGAGCACGGCCCGAGTCGCGACGACGAGGTCAACGTGGTGCAAGCCGGGGCCAACTACGGCTGGAACCCGGTGCCGGGATACAACGAGGCGGTGCCCATGACCTTCGCCGGGGCCGTGGGTGCCAGGTGGTCGTCGGGCTCCCCGACGGTGGCGCCCAGCGGGGCCACGTTCCTGGAGGGCAGCCACTGGAGAGGGTACGAGGGGGCGCTGGCGGTGGCCACCCTGCGGGGCGCGGCGTTGCGGTTGCAGTTCTACGACGCGGCCGGGAACCTGGCCGGGGAGGTGCTGCCCCCGGTGTTGAACGGCACCTTGGGCCGGTTGCGGGCGGCCACCATGGGACCGGACGGCGCGCTTTACCTGAGCACCGACAACGGCGGCGGGCAGGACCTCATCCTGCGGGTGTTCCCGAGCTGAGCGGGGACGGGTAGCGGCCGGCGTCCACCAGGTCCCTCACCCGGGCCCGCACCACGACCAGATCATCGGGGTAGGTGACACCCATCCAGGCGGCGTCGGTCCGCTTCACCCGTACCGATGCCCGCCCGGCGCTGACGGCGGCGTCCAACACCGTGGGCAGCTGCAGTTCGGCCGTGGGTTCGGCGTGGTCTGCGAACGTGGTCCACGCCTCGGCCAACTCCAGCAGGGCCGATGGTTGCAGGCCCCAGAGGTTCATCGATACCGGGCTGTCCCCCGCCAGCACCGCCCCGCCACCAGGTTGGCCATCGGCGTCGGCGGCCCGGATCTCACCGCTTTCGGTTCGGATGATGCCGTGGTGTTCAACGATGCGTTGGAGGTTGGTGTTGCCGCTACCGTCGGTGCCGGTGCCGTCGACCCGGCATACCCCGCGGGACACGGGACCGGCGGGGGAGAGCGTCTGGTCCAATCGGTAGGCGATGAGGTGGTGGCGGTACGCTGCGCCCCCGGTCCGCAGGGCGTCGGCCAGGGTTTGCAGGGCCTCGCCACCGTAGAAATCATCGGCGTTGACCACACCGAAGGGGCCCTGCACCGTGTCCCGAGCCGCCAGCACCGCGTGGCCCGTACCCCACGGTTTGGCCCGCCCCGGTCCCAGATCGTCCTGGAAAACCAGACGGTATGGTATGGCGTCGCCGTGGATCTGGCGCAGGTGGTCGGTCACCAGCTCGGTGATGTCGTGGCGGATGATCAGCACCACCTCACCGAACCCGGCCCGGCGGGCATCGACCATGGTGTAGTCCAAGATCACCTCGCCAGCGGGGCCGACCGTCGCCAGCTGCTTGGTGCCACCGAAACGGGAGCCCAGCCCGGCCGCCAGCACCACCAGCGCCGGTCCCTCCATCATCGGTCCGCTCATGCAGGGGTATCCAAGCCGAGCCAGCTGCGGAACACGTTCTCGCATCGCTCCAGTTGCTCGAGCGGCACCCATTCCACCGCGGTGTGGGCGTTGTCGATGGAACCGGGGCCGAAGACCACCATCTGTTCGGCGAAGCCGTCATAGCGCAAGGCGTTGGTGCCATACGGCGCAACTTCGGGCTGGGTGCCGGCCCAGGCGCAGATCTGGCGCACGAACGTTGAATCCGGTGATTGGTAGAAGGCGGGGGACCCGGTGTTGATCTGCGTCACCGTCACCGGCAACGGACAGGCCCGTTCGATGAGGGCCACCAACGCCGCCGCCACCGCGTTGTGGTCCTCGCCCGGTACCACCCGCCGTCCCACGTTCAGCACGCAACGGTCGGGCACGATGTTGCCGGCAGTGCCACCGTTGATGATGGAGACCTGCAACGTACCCAGGCCCACTTCGGTGGCGGCCCGGCCGTACTGGAGGCGCTGGTTCTCCGCCTCCAGCGCCAGGGTCAACTTGGCGGCGGCGTAGATGGCGTTGCGGCCCAGGTGCGGCATGGAGGAATGGGCGGCCAACCCGTGCACCTCGACCTCGAAACCCACACCGCCCTTGTGCCCATGCACCGGGGCGCACATGGTGGGCTCGGCCACGATCACCTCGTTGGGCCGCAATCCCCGCGCCTCGGCCCACTCCCGGAAACCCACTGCGCCCAGCAGCCCACCGGCCTCCTCGGAGATGGAACCCACCACCACCAGGTTGGGAACCGGCCGGCGACCCTCGGCCCGAGCGTCTTCCAGCACCGCCATCATCACCCCGAGCGAGGCCTTGGTGTCCACCGAGCCCCGCCCGTACACCCGCCCGTCCGCCACCCGGCCGTCGAAGGGATCACCGAGGCAATGCTCGATGGTGACAGTGTCGGTGTGCACATCCAGCACCGCCCAGCGCTCGGTGGTGCCCTCCCAGATGCCGTAAACGTTGGGGCGGCCCTCGAAGACCTCCACCAGCTCCACGTCGTCCGCACCGAGATCCTTGAAGAACCCCGCCAGGGCTCCGGCCAAGCGGGTCTCACCGAGCGCCCCGGCTTCCAACGAGCGGGGGCCGGCGTGCAGTGGGTTCACGCTGGGGATCTGCACCAGTCGACTCACCCAGGATGCCAAGTGCTCGGTTCGGGCCGTCATCGGGGCAGTCTCGCATGCCGGTGCAAACCTGGGGTCCGGACCAACGGGTCGGCGCCGTGGCTACCCTGCAACGATGGAGCAGCTCGAAGCCATCTACCGGGCCCGGACCCCCGAATCGGCCCGGCGGCAGGCCCGCGCCGAGGTTGTCATGCCCGGCGGTGACACCCGCACCACCACCTACCACCCGCCGTACCCGCTGACGATGATCGGGGGGGAGGGGCCGTACCTGACCGATGTCGACGGCCACCGCTACGTGGATCTGATCGGGAACTACACCTCGCTGGTGCACGGCAACGCCTATCCGCCCATCGTGGAGGCCGCCCGCAGGCAGCTGGAGCGGGGCACCGCCTGGCCGGCCCGCAACGACGCCCAGGTGGAGCTGGCCGAGCTGTTGGCCGAGCGGGTGGCGTCAGTGGAGCAGGTCCGGTTCTGCAACTCCGGCACCGAGGCCACCATGTTGTGCGCCTACATCGCCCGGGCGGTCACCGGTCGTCGCAAGGTGTTGATGGCTCGTTACGGCTACCACGGGTCCCTGGAGTGCTTTGAGGTCGGCACGCTGGGTCACGGCGGGCCCGAGACATTGCTGGCCCGTTACGGCGACGCCGCCGAGTTCGCCCGGGTGCTCGATGAGCGCGGCGCCGAGATCGCCTGCGTGATCCTGGAGCCGGTCATGGGCTCGGGCGGCCTGCAGTCTCCGCCACCGGGCGTGCTGGCGCAGATCGCAGCGTCGACCCGTGGCGCGGGCGCGCTATTCGTGCTGGACGAGGTCATCACGTTGCGTCTGGCCATGGGTGGGGCCCAGCAAATGGAGGGCGTGGTGCCGGATCTGTGCGCGATGGGCAAGATCATCGGCGGCGGGTTCCCGGTGGGCGCGGTGGGTGGCCGGGCCGACCTGTTGGCGGTGACCGATCCCCGGCGGTTGCGTCTGCTGCATTCGGGCACGTTCAACGGCAACCCGGTCAGCGCCGCCGCCGGTGTGGTGTCCCTGCGGGAGCTGACCGCTGAGCGCATCGTGACCATGGATCGCCAGGCGGCGCGGCTGGCCAGATTGCTCCAGACCGACGCGGCCCGGCTGGGGCTGCCGTTCTGCGTACGTCAGGTCGGTTCGTTGCTCCAGTGTTTCTTCAGTCATGCGCCACCAGAAGCGAACCTGGTGCGCGGCGACGCCGAGGTGGCCACCGCCTTCCATCTGGCGGCCCTCAATCTTGGCCTGTTCATGGCCGGCCGCGGTCTCATGGCGCTGTCCACCGTGATGGATGACACCCTCATCGATGATGTTGGCCAACGACTCGGCGCTGCGCTGGAGGACCTTGCCGGCGTCACTGCCCACACCCCAGCCATCACACTCGGTGTCGGCTGACGGCCGGTGCGGGGGTGGGCTCGCTCGCGCTCCCCGTCCTGTCCGCAGCTACAACCGGCGGTGGCAATACTGGGTGAGCTTGACCAGCGCATAGGTCAGGGCCCCGGCCAACAGGGAGCGGGTCCGGGGCTTCGGCGGCTCGATCAGCCTCATCATCGCCAATGACTTCGGGGCGGCGAATCCGCTGGTCCGCATCGAGACCAGTGATGTCGGCTTTTCCGCTTCCACCTGCGGGGTCTGGACCCGGGTGAGCGACTGACGCGACCGCTGCGATGGGGTACGGGCTTCCGCTGTCAGAGGTGGGGCGTAGATTGGCGCTGATGCAGCCGGCGCCCCGAGATCCCGTGTCGGTGCCGGTGTGCGTGATCAGGGACGCGGGTCAGCTGGCGGCGCTGCACCGGGCGTTGGCAGATGCCGTGGCGCTGGCCATCGACACTGAAACTCACGTCGCTAGCGGGGCGTTGCGGGTGGTGTCTTTGGCCACCAGATCCGCGGCCGGGACGGAACAGGCCTGGGTGGTGGACGTGCGGGACGTGGCGGCACCGAAGCTGGCACCGCTGCTTGTGGGCCACGTCGCTGACGGCTGGAACGCCGCGTTCGACGCCGCGGTGCTGGACGCCGCGGTGTTCGAGCCGGCGGGCGTGGCGCCCTCCGAGCGGCTGGGTTGGTGGGACGCCATGTTGGCCGATGCCCTGTTGCACCAGGGCCGCAGCGGCTTCGGCTTTTACCACGGCCTGGCCTGGGCCACCCAGCACTACCTGGGGGTGGAGGCAGAGGGAAAGGGCACCACCCAGCTCAGCTTCGATCCCACCTCAGAGTTGACCGATGAGCAGATCGCCTACTCGGCCAGCGACGCGGTCGCGACGCTGTGGGTGGCGGACCGGTTGCGAACTGAGCTCGCCGACGCCGGGCTGTGGGAGGTGGCCGCGCTGGAGATGGCGGCCCGTCCGTTTTTGGACCGGCTCAGCCGCACCGGGTTCCCGTTCGATGGGCCCGGCTACCGGGCGTTTCTCGACCAGCAGGCCCATGCTCTGCGGCACTGTGTGACGGAGCTGGCAGAGCTCACCGGCGGCGGTCAGACCAACCTGTTCTCACCGGATCTGGAACCGGCCTGGAACCCGGCCTCGGAACCGCAGACCAAACAGGCACTGAACCGCCACTGTCCGGCCTTGGTCGAAGCGTACTTTCAACATACTGAGGGGCATGGTCGGCGATTCCAGGCCAGCGATCCGTTGACGGCCGCGGTGCTGGCGGAGATCGGTGGAGAGCTGGCGGAGACCCTGGTGCGTTACCGCCATCACGCCAAGCTGGTGTCCACCTACGGCGAGTCGCTGCTGGGCCATGTGGGCGCCGACGGTCGCATCCGGCCCCAGTACCTGCAGGTGGTGGGCACGTCCACCGGTCGGCTGGCCAGTCGGCTTCCCAACGCCCAGAACCTGGCGCCGGAAACCAAGCCGTTCGTGCGGCCGGCGCCCGGTCGGGTGCTGGTCCACGCCGATCTATCCCAGGCCGAGTTGCGTTGGATGGCGCAGGTGTCAGGGGACCCGGTGCTGCAGGCCGCGTTGCACGGTGGCGGTGATGTTCACGTGGCCACCGCCTCCGCCATGTTCGAGGAGGACGTGGCCGCCCTGGCCGAAAAGATCCGGGACGGTATGGCCAGCTGCGGGCGCGGGCCAAGGCCATCAACTTCGGCATACTGTACGGTCTGGGCGCCCGCTCATTGGCCCGCACCCTCTCCCGGGATGAGCACCTGGTGACCCCGGCGGACGCCACCGCCCTGCTGGACACCTACCTGGGCACCTATCGCGGCGTGGCCGGCTGGTTGCGCGGCCACGACCGGGTGGTGGACGAACTGGCCGCCAACCCTCCGGCCGTTGATTGGGAGGGCAGCTTCGACTTGCTGGACGGATTTGAACGGCTCAAGAACTTCCGACGCGAGTTCCGGTCCGCCCACGGCCGGGCACCGGGCCTTTCCGAACTGCTGGAGCATTCCGAGTTGGGTGATCGGGACCGCTTGCTGTGGTTGGGGCGCTTCGAGAACGCGGTGGTGTTGGACCGCACCGGTCGCCCGGTGGGTTGGGAGACCCGCACCCTGGCCGGCCGGCGCCGGATCTTCGATGTGACTATGTGGGCCGTGCTGCGCTCCGCCGCGCTGCGGGTGGCCCAACGCAGCGACGCCGCCTGGGCCACGCTGCGGGACCGCTTCGCCACCGACACCGGGTTGCGCCTGTCCGACGGTGGTGCCGCCCTGCCCGAACGGGAACTTCAGAAGCTGTTCGATGACAGGTCCATACGGATCGGGCTGGTGCAACGGGTGGGCCAGGAGATGGGCGTGGCCGAACGTGATCGGCTGCTGTGCCGGGCCCTCAGCGAGCGCATTGCCATCCTTGGCAACGCCCATCGAAACGCACCCATCCAGGGTGGAGTGGCCGATGCCATGTTGGCGGCCTTTGCCCACCTCTGGGAGTGGCTGGCCGATGACGGCGAGGTGTGGCCGGTGCAGACGGTGCACGATTCGGTGGTGTTGGAGTGCCCGGCTCATCGTCGTCATGAGGTGTGCCAACGCCTGACGGACGCCCTGACCGGCGCCATGGCCCGCTACACGCCGGACGTGGCGGTGCGGGTGGATGTGGACGCCCGGGCCAGCCTCTCGGGCGGCGACGTCATGGTTGGCTGATCGCTACCTACCTGAAGGTATTGAGCGGCACTCCTGTAGGGCGTCCACAAACGCCAGTGGTTGATCCAACATGAGGTGATGGGCCCCATCCTCCACCCATACCGTACGGTGAGGTATGGCGAGTTCGCTGATCCGGGAGGCGATGGCGGCGGTGGCCACCCGGCTGCGTGATCCGTTGAGGCAGAACACCTCGGCGCGGGGACCGGCACCGTTCTGGGCGCTGGTTGCCATGCGGCCCAGCTCGCCCAGATAGTGCGTCAACGGTCGATCCGAGCTGCGGGCGAACAGTCGCCAGTCGAACTTCCACGACCAACCGATCTCCTCACCGGGGGGCGGACGGGCAGGATCGCCCACCCCGTCGGACCCCACCGGACGAATGGAGTGGCGCGCCACGTGTTCAATCATCCACGGGTTCGGACAACGTTGGCGGGGAACCAGGCTGAAATGGGCCACCGCCTCGGCCTCGGTCCGGTACAGGATCCGGTTCGTGAAATGCCGCCCGGCCCGCTCGGCGCGATCAGCGCGGTCGGCCCGAGGGACGCCGGTCGCAGCGGGGTCGGTGGGACGGGTGCGGGCGGGGGGCAGGCCCAGGTCGCACAACACCACCCGGGCCCATCGCTGCGGTTGGCGCACGGCGGCGACCGCGGCCACCGATGCGCCCAGGCTGTGGCCCACCAGCACCGCGCCGCGCCCGGTGGTGGCATCAGGACAGACGGCGGACTCCACCGCGGCCACTTCGTCGGCCCATCGTTCGATGGTGTAGCCATCGTTGCGCCAGCCGGAATCTCCCATCCCGGAAAGCTCCACTGCCAGCACCGGGCCGGAATCAGCCAACAGTGGCGCAAGCGGGCTCCACCAGGCGTGGTTGGCCGCGGCGCCGTGCACCAACACCAACGGCGGACCCTGGGACGGCCCCCATCGGTACCAGCGGATCAGCACCCCGTCGTGGGTCGTTTCACCGCTCGTCGGAACAGTGGCGATGTTGTCGACGAACCACGCCGGTGGGTTCATCGCCCCTCCCGCCGTTGGTCCGGGCCCGGCGCCCTCAGCTCAATTTGCATCGCTGCGGTCGAGATGCTGGTCGAGGAAGGAGGCGGGGTCCTCGACGGGTTCGAGGTGGGTGAAGACGTGCAGGTTCGGGACCCGGGCCCGCAGGTCGCCCTCGATGCGTTCGAGCAATTGATGGCCCCGGCTCACGGTCCAGGCCCCGGGGACCAGCACGTGCATGGCGTAGAACCGTCGGGTGCCGGACATGCGGCTACGGATGGCATGGAAGACCACCCCCTGATCGCGGTAGCCCTCGAGCACGGCCTCCATGTCGGACAGTTCCTCAGGCGGGAGAGGCGGGTCCATCAAACCTTCGATGGAGCCCCACAGCACCCGGGCCCCGGCGATCACAATGTTGACCCCGACCGCCAGGCCCAGCAGCGGATCCAACGGCGCCCAGTCGGTCAACGCCACCAGCGCCAGCCCGGCCAGGACCCCCACCGAGGTCGTCACATCGGTGAGGAGGTGGCGTCCGTCAGCGGCCAGGGCCCTGGATCCGTATCGTCGAGCGGCCCGCAGCAACACCAGGCCCACCGCCAAGTTGACGGCCGTGGCCCCCGCGCTCACCGCGGCACCGATCCCGAGACGCCCCAACGCCAAGGGGTTCAGAAGCCTGTCGATGGAGGTCCACATCACCAGCGATGCCGCCAGCACGATCATCAGACCTTCGGCGGCGGCGGAGAACAGTTCGGCCTTCTCGTGGCCGTATTGGTGATTCTCGTCAGGGGGTTGGGCCGCAACCCGCAAGGCCACCAGCATGAGGATGCCCGCGGCCAGGTTGACGGTGGACTCCAGCGCGTCGGACAGCAAGCCCACCGAGTCCGTGAGGAGCCAGGCTCCCAGCTTGAGACCCATGGTGGCCAGCGCGGCCCCGATGGACAGCCACCCGAACCGGGTCAGATCACGGGCCGGCACCCCTCCAGTATGACGGTCGGGGCGGGTGTTCCCGATGCCGCCTTGATCCGGCCTCTGCAGCGGTGCGCCGGGCCGACGGGTGGCAGGCTGGGGCGGTGACCCTCACGTTTCCGATCGAGCCGATGCGGGCGGTGGCCGGTGAGCTGCCCTCAGCGTCGCAGGCCGGGCGTTGGGCCTTTGAGATCAAGTGGGACGGCATGCGGGTGGTGGCCTTCGTCGCCGCTGACGGGTCGGTGCGGCTGCAATCCGCCAAGCCCCGAGAGGTCACCGTCAGCTTCCCTGAACTGGCGGTGTTGGGCCTCGCCACCGGGGGTCGCTCGGCCGTCCTCGATGGGGAGGTGGTGGCGCTTGATGATGCCGGCCGGCCTTCGTTCGGTCGTCTGCAGCATCGCATGCACGTGACCGGGGCGCTCGACGTCCGGCGCCGGGCGGCCCAGGTGCCGGTGGCGTATCAGGTGTTCGATCTGTTGGCGTTCGACGGGCATGAGGCCATCGGGTTGCCGTACCTGGATCGCCGCCGATTGCTGGTGGAGGTGGTGGCGCCGGGTCCCTCCTGGGCGGTGCCGGCCCACTACCTGCAGGACGGTGCCGGTCTGTTGGAACGGGTGGCAGCGATGGGTCTGGAGGGGTTGATGGCGAAACGGATCGACTCGCTGTACGAGTTGGGTCGACGTTCGCCGACGTGGCGCAAGATAAAGGTCCGTCTGCGGCAGGAGTTTGTGGTGGGGGGCTGGTCCCCGGGGGAGGGCAAGCGAACCGGTCAGCTGGCGTCTCTGCTGGTCGGGGCGTACGACGAGGCGGGGCAACTGCGCTTCGCAGGCCGGGTGGGCACCGGGTACACCGATGCCGAGCTGCGCCGGTTGGTGGCCAAGCTGGCGCCGCTGTCCACCGCTGACAACCCCTTCGAGGTGATCCCGCCCGGCGAGCTGCGGCGCCCCTGCCGCTGGGTGCAGCCGGAGCTGGTGGTCGAGGTGGCGTTCACCGAATGGACCGCCGACCGGATTCTCCGCCACCCCGCTTATATCGGCGAGCGCCTGGACAAATCCCCACGCTCAGTGACGTTCACCCCCTGAAAACGGCACTCCGCCCATTTCGGCGAATCCACGTCGATTCGCCCCTACTGGCCGCCAAGACGGTATATGGCCAGGTCACCCGCTAGTTCTTGGGGTCGATGCTCGGTTGGCGTCGGCGCCACGCCGCTTCCAGACGACCCAGCTCCGTGGACGGCTCGGCATCGACCCAAGGCCAGACCTCCTCGGCGATGGCGCGCCAATCGGCCGCCGCGCCCAGCTGGCCCAAAAGGGCGTAGAGGCCGAGGTTGATGCGTTGGATGAGCACGAAACTGGCGGGAACGGTGGTGTGACGGGTGACGGGGCTGGACGCATCGAACGTTCGGCGAATGGTGGCGTCGGCGTAGTCCGTGCTCCACGCGAAGCGGCCGTCACCGGCCACGAAGCTGTAGAAGTGGCTGAAGTAGTCCTGCACCTGCTCGGTGCTCACCGGCGCTCCCCGGGCCAGCAACCCGGCGTCTTCCACCGCGACCCGGAACGCCGTCGGGTCGCGGTTGATGACCATCTCGGTCACCATCCTCTGAAAGGTGGCCACCTCGAGCGGCTCGAACCGGCGCACCAGCCCGAAGTCCAAGAACGTGACCCGACCGCCTGGCGAGAACAGGTAGTTCCCGGGGTGCGGGTCCCCGTTGAAAGCATGCAGTCGGTACAGGCTGCCGAACACGAAACGGAAAAGCGTTTCACCGGTCAGATCCCGCTCCGCCTGGGTCCAACCCCGGACCTCGCTGAAGGTTGCCCCGGTGACCAGCTCCGTGGTCAACACCCTGGCCGTGGACAGCTCGGGCAGCACCCTCGGCACCGAGATGAAGGGATGATCGGCGTAGTAACGGGCGAAGAGCGCCTGGTTGGCCGCTTCGTTGAGGTAGTCCAGCTCCTCGCCGATGCGGACCCGCAACTCGGCGCCGATAGGAGCAGGGTCCAGCCCCGGAAAGGCCAGCCCCAACGCCGAGAAAAGCAGGTCCGCATTGCCCAGGTCGGCCCGCACGGCGTCCGCAACCCCCGGGTACTGCACCTTCACCGCCACCGCACGTCCGTCGCGGGTGATGGCCCGGTGCACCTGACCGATGGATGCGGAGGCGATGGGTTCGGGGTCCCAAAGCTCGAACAGCTCCCCCGGGTCCCGGCCGAACTCCTCCGCGATCACCCCGGCGGCCAACTCGGCGCTCATCGGCGGGGCGTCAGCCTGCAGCTGCGAGAGAGCCAGCCGCAACGGTTCCGGCAAGCCCTGGTCCAGGTAACTCACCATCTGCCCGATCTTCATCAGGGCACCCTTCATCTCGCCCAGGGTGCGGGCCACATCAGCCGCGGTGCGCAGCTGCAGCTGATCTCGCAGTTCGATGCGGTGCTCAGCGGAGGCGAAAACCTGTCGGGCCCGACTCATGGCGCTGGCCGAACCGACCCTGGCCGACAGTGCCGCCACGCTGAGGTTGCGGCTCGTTCGGGTTGTGTTGCGCACCGGCCGTTGGTCAGTGGCCCGTCTGGACCCACGTCGCGCCGCGCCCGCTACCGCCAATGCGCCCGCCGTGAGCAGGCCGGCGACGGCGACTGACCCGCTGGTCCGGGTGGCGTTCGGTCTGCGTTTCACGGTCGGCTCACGCTAATGGGTGCACTGGTGGGGTCCGAACGCGCCGATGGCGACCGCGAGGGCCGCCATCGGACTTGACGATCTGTCCGGGCACGAGACGTGCCCGGACAGGGTCAGCTGGTGCTGGTCTCGGTCTCTTCGGCGGCGGAGGTTTCAGTCTCCGCGGCGGGAGCGGTGGTGCTGGTGGTGTCAGCCTCATCGTCGCTGCACGCCGAAAGGCCGGCGGCGAACATGAGACCGGCGGCCAGGCCGGTAACGAGGCGCAGTTTGGTGTTCATGGTGCGGGGCTCCTTGAATCGTTTCATCGGACGCGACAAAGCCGCGTCCGTTTGCTATCCGTGCCAGCCAGGAAGCAGGCAGCACCGACGGTACCGCTCGCTCACGCGGTGGTAGGCGTCACTGTGTAGTGACATCAGTCACATTCGAAGGCATTGCGGCCGACAGAGGGAGCGGTGATGCACTTTCGGGCGCTTTCGGTCACCACCGGAGGGGGTCCGTCCGGCGTACCATCGCCCTCCGTGGCGCACTGGCTGGTGAAGACGGAGCCTGAATCGTTCTCCATCGAGGATCTCAAGCGCCTTGGTCGAACCTCCTGGGATGGGGTCCGCAACTATCAGGCCCGCAACTTCATGCGAGACGACATGGCCTTGGGCGACTGGGTGCTGGTGTACCACTCCAAGGCCAAACCCCCGTCGGTGGTCGGGCTCGGCGAGGTGGTGCGCACCGCCTATCCCGACCACACGGCGTGGGACCCGGCGTCGAAGTACTTCGATGAGCAGGCTTCGCCCCAGGATCCCCGCTGGTTCATGGTCGACATCGGCTTCGTCGAGAACTTCCCCCGGGCCGTTCCGCTCGACGAACTGCGGGGTCACGGCGGTCCCGGCGGCCCGCTGGAGGACATGGCGTTGGTCGGCAAGTCTCGCCTGTCGGTTCAGCCGGTGAGCGTGGAGCAGTTCGAGTTCATCGTGAGCCTCGCGGGCGGCAAGAAGCGGGCCCGCAACCGCCGCAAGCTGCCCGCCGGCTGACCCTGCTCGGTGCTCCACGCTGGTTAATGGTGCACTCCGCCATCGACCACGAACTCCTGGCCGGTGCAGTAGCCCGATTCGTCGCTGGCCAGGAACAGCACCATGTTGGCGATGTCCGTGGCTACTCCCATGCGACCCAGCGGGATGGCCCGTTCGGCCTTGGCCCGGGTGTCATCATCCGTGAAGGCCCGCATGTGCTCGGTCATCGGCGTTTCGATGAGGCCGGGATGGACCGAGTTGACCCGGATGCCTCGCTTGCCCCATTCCAGCGCGGCCACCTTGGTCATGCCCCGCACCGCCCACTTGGTGGCTCCATAAGCGGCTCGGCCCCGCACCCCCTCCATGCCCGCGACCGAGGAGATGTTGATGATCGACCCGCCCCGATCGGCGGCGATCATGGCCGCGGCCACGCTGCGCATGCCCAGAAAGACCCCGGTCTGGTTGATGGCCACGACCCGCTCGAAATCCTCCAGCGTGGTGGCCTCGAAGCGGCGGTCGAGGTCGATGCCGGCATTGTTCACCAACACGTCGATCTGGCCGTGTCGGGCCACGATGTCCGTCACCAGGTCCGTCCAGCCGGCCTCCGAACGCACATCCAGCGGTCGATACTCGGCCCGCTCGATACCGGCCGCGGTGCGTTCACCGACCTCGTCCAACACGTCGGTGAGGATGACCGTGGCGCCCTCCGCAGCGAACAGTCGGCCCTCCTCGGCTCCTTGCCCGCGGGCGCCCCCCGTGATGAGCGCCACCTTTCCTTCGAGCCGACCGGCGCCTGCAGCCATTGGTGGTCCCCTTGTTTCCCGGCCGGCCGCGGATCGGCCCGCCCTCAGGTCCCGCACCGTAGGCCAGACCGCCGCCGTCGGGGTAAGAACCGGGTCAGACCTGGCAGGGCTTTGGACCTTTCCACCGTGGCCCTCGGTATGGTCGAGGCCATGCACGCCGGGCCCGAGCACCGCCACGACCACACCCTCCACGACGGTGATCTGATTGGTGATCTGAATGGCGATCTCCACGAGGGGGGCCTGCAGTTCGACCTGCACACGATGATCCATCGTCGCCGCATGCTGGGCCTCCTGGGCGGTGTCGGTCTGCTGGCGTTGTTGGGATGCAGCGGTGACAGCAGCGAGAACGTGGCTTCTGGTGATGCCAGCACCACCACCGGCGGGGCCACATCGGGCAGCGCCGATGCCTCCACGACCACCAGTACCACCTCCGCCCCGGTGAGCACAAAGGCCACCACCGCAGCAACCAACGGCATCACCACGACGGCGCCGACGCCGAGCACCGCGCCGTCCATCGCCGCCGCCGCCACCCCGACGTCCTGTGAGCCCATGCCGAGGGAGACCGGCGGTCCATTCCCCGGCGATGGCAGCAACGGGCCCGATGCCCTGACCGCCTCGGGGGTGGTTCGCAGTGACATGCGGCGCAGCTTCGGCGGTCCCAGCGCCCTGGCCGAGGGGGTCAACATCACCTACCGGTTGCGGGTGCTGGACGGGGCCAACGGCTGCAAGCCCATCGTTGGTGCCGCCATCTACTTGTGGCAGTGTGACGCCGCCGGTCGCTACTCCATGTACTCCGCCGGCGCGGCCGACGAGAACTACCTGCGCGGCGTCCAGGCGTGCGATACCACCGGGTATGCCACGTTCCTGGCGGTGTTCCCCGGCGCCTACCCCGGTCGTTGGCCCCACGCCCACTTCGAGGTGTTTCCCGGCCTGGCCGATGCCGCCTCGGCGTCGAACAAGTTGCTCACCTCGCAGTTGGCGTTGCCGGCGGCTCAGTGCGAGGAGGTGTACGCAGCCCACCCGGCTTATGCCGGCAGCACCGCCGCTCTGGGCCGCATGACGTTGGAATCGGACAATGTGTTCCGGGACGGGGTCACGCTGCAGACCGTCGCCATCACCGGCAATCCCTCAGCCGGTTATACCGCACTGCTCGACATCACGGTCTGAGCGACCTGCTCATCCCGCAGCGGGCGGGGTGCGGGCGATGATGTCAGCCGCGACCTCGGACCATTGGGACAGGCTGGCCGGGTCACGTTTCCAGTCCGCATAGGTGAAGTACATGATGATGCGATCGGCCAGACCGGCATAACGCTCAATCACCCGGTCCGAGAGCTCGTCCCAGCGACAGACCACCGCGTAGTGCTGCAACATCTCGTCGGTCACCAACGCCGCCGCGCCCTTCTGGTCGCCCCGCTTGATGTGGTCGTTCATGGCCGCGGACACGCCCTCGAAGCCATGTTGGGCCAGCACCGGCAGGTAGTTCTTGGTGGACCCGTAGAACGCGATCTGCTGGCGGACCCGGGCCAGGGCGGCGGCCTGAGCTTCGGGGGTGTCTCCCACCGCCGTCATGACCGGTATGGCCAACTGCACCTCGGCGCTGTCGCGGTTGGCCCGGGCCGCGCCCTCTGCCACCTTCGGTAAGACCACCGTGTTGAGATATTCCACGGAATGGAATGGGTGAATGTGGATGCCATCGCAAACCTCCCCGGCCATGCGCAACATCCACGGACCCACCGCGGAGATGAAGATGGGAATGTCGGGATGGTCCATGCGGCCCGGGGACCATTGGTTGTTGAACAGCGTAAACGTGTAGTATTCGCCTTCGAAGTTCAGCTTCTCTCGGCCGGCAAAGGCCGCGAAGATGGCCCGCAACGCCAAGACGTACTCCCGCAACCGGGGGCCGGGCGGGTCGAACACCGAGGAGTAGCGACGCTCGATGTGGGCTCGGACCTGGCTGCCCAGCCCCAACGTAAATCGTCCGCCGCTGGCTTCGGCCAGTTCCCAGGCGATGCCGGCGGTGGTCATGGGGCTGCGGGGGAAGGCCAGGGCCACCGCGGTGGTGTAATCCAGTTCGGGCACCGCCAACGCCGCGGCCCCACAGGACAGGTACGCGGTGCGACCCCCTTCGGCGAAGGCGATGCCGCTCCATCCGCCAGCCTTCACCTGGCGGGCCAATTCACCGGCCTCCGTCATGCGGGTCCCCGCGGCGATCAGATCAACCTTCATGACCGGGCCTCGTGCATGCTGTCCCCTTGTCATCGTGTTTCGTTCTTTGGCGTGTCGCTTGCTCGCCCGGGCCCGCAGCATAGGGCGATGCGGCTCGGCCATCATTCCAGCAGCAGGTCCTGCAACCGGTCGATGGCAAGCTGATCGAGTCCGATGGTGGCCGCCGCTGCAGGCCAACCGCCGTGGGTGTGGTGGACGGCCTCCACAAACCCGATGGCAGCGTCGACAGGGGCCTCGAACGCCGCTGGGGGCCGGTTGGCCAGGATGGCGTCGGCATCGGGTCGGGCCCGGATCTTCTTCAGGGCCCGGGCCATGTTGGGCTGGGAAAGGGCGTAGTCCGCGATGATCGTCTCGTCGTCGACCCCGAGGATACCGAGCAGTAGGGCGGCGAGGATGCCGGTGCGGTCCTTGCCGGCGGCGCAGTGGAACACCAACGGCTGCAGGTCAGGATCGGCGATGAGCGCGAACGCCTCACCGAGCGCGGGTGCTCCCCGTTCGAGCATCTTGGAGTAGCCCCTGGCGCCGGGCGGACGCTCCTCGGAAACCTGGCGTCGCATGCGGGTCTCGTCGATGATCGGGATGTGAAAGCGCCGGGCGCCCACCCGCGCCAGGCGCTCCACGTAGGGTGCCTTGCCCCCGCCTTCGAGGTTGCCGAACTCCCATGCCGTGCGCAGGTCGATGATGGCCCGCAGCCCGATGCGCTCACGCAACACATGGACATCATCATCGGTGAGTCGCAGCGCATCGGAGCGGTAGATGCGGCCCCAGCGCACGGTGCGACCGTCCGCGGTGGCGTAGCCCCCGAGGTCGCGAAAGTTGCTCGGCCCGGCCAACCCGGGGTCGCGGTTCATGGGCCAGAGGTTGCCCCGCCGCTCGGTGAGGAGCAAGCCAGCGCGTTCTCGCTATCGATCAGCTGGCGGCTATCTGGTCCAGAAACGCACCCAGCATGGCGTTGAACTGTTCGGGAACCTCGAGTTGCACGAAATGGCCCGAGCCCACCACGTGGCCGATGGCCGCACCGGGAAACAGGGCGCGGATGGCGTCGGTGTCCTCCGGTTGGGCGCTGACCCACAGCACCGGGCAGTTGACCTGGTCGGCCAGCGCCGCCGTGTTCCCGCAGATCTGGACCATTTCGGCGGCGGCCACTGGCAGCGGGGTGCGAATGGCGTTAGCCACGGCCGCCTCCACGAGTTCAGCCGAGGCGCGGGGTCCGAAGAACGACGGATAGAGGCGGGCGAGGTACGCCGCCGCGTCGGGGCCGTGCAGCTTGGGCCATATTCGTATCATGAGCATGTATCACGGGCCCATCCATCGCCATCCTGCATCAGTGTCGGCGTCATTCAGCAATGAATTCGACATTCAGCAGGGCCCGGTCGGGGGTAGGTTCTGGATCGTCAGAGGCGAGCAGGCGGGTTTGCTTCGGGGATGGGTGGCTTCGTGGAAACGGACTATTGGCTCGGGATCGACCTTGGAACGGTGTTCACTGCGGCGGCGGTGCATGTTCAGGGTCGAACGGAAATCGTGGACTTGGGTGAGCACCGGGCTGTGCTGCCCAGCGTGGTGCACATCTCCGCCTGGGGGGACCTGACCGTCGGGGATGCGGCCGAACGGCGGGCAGCGTCGGATCCGCAAGGCGTGGCGCGGGCCTTCAAGTCGCGGCTCGGCGACGAGGTCGGTTGCCTGGTGCGTGATCAGATGTGGAGCGCCGAGGCACTCTCGGCGGTCTTGCTCCAACATGTGACCGGCCTGGTCGCAGCCAAGATGGGCGCCCCCCCCAAATCGGTGGCGCTGGCCCATCCGCCTTCGTGGGGGTGCTACAAACAGGAGCGTTTGCGCGAGGCGGCGAGACTGGCGAAGCTCGGCGAGGTGCACCTGGTGGCAGAGCCGGTGGCGGTGGCGCTGCGCCATGTCGACGTTGACCGACAGCAACACCTCGGCCCGGGCCAGGAGCCGCCGGGAGCCGCTTTGGTGTTCGATCTGGGTGGAAGCTCTGGCTCGGTGACGTTGGTGCGGTTCGATGAGAGCGCCGATGATGATGTGCTGACATTGGTGCCCAGCATGGGACCGGTGGTTGGCTTAGAGGTCGGCGGGGCAGACTTCGACGAATCGCTCCGGGTGGTGGTGGAGCAGCTCATCGGTCGGCCCCTGGCGAGCTTCGATGACGGTGATCCCACGGTGGCCGCGGGGCTGGCGCAGCTTTGTGGGGCGTTGGTCTCGGCCAAAGAACAGCTGTCGGAGCAGACCTCGGTGGAGCTGCCGCTGCCGCTGGCCGATCTGCCGCCGAGCGTTCGGGTGACCCGGGCCGAGTTCGAGCAGGCCATTCGCTCCCAGGTCGCAGAGACCGTCGGGGACGCCCGGCGGGTGCAGTGGTCCGCCGGTGCCCCCGCCGGTACGGGTTGGATGACGGGCTCCTTGAACGGGCTCTCGATGGGCGACGGGTGGAACCACGCCACCGGCGGTACCACCCTGGTCGCCGCGGACCGATCGATGTCCACGCTCATGGAGCGCGCTGACGCCGTCCCGCGCCAGATCTTGCTGGCCGGGGGTGCTGCCCGGGTGCCGCTCGTGGGCCGCATGCTCGGCCAGGAACTCGGCCTCCCCGTGGTGCTGGACGACGATCCCAAGGGGGCGGTGGCCTGTGGCGCGGCGCTGATCGCGGCGGGCCGCAGCACAACGCCGGCGCACCCACCGGCCCCGCTCCGAGGAACTTCCCGGGCCGTGATTCCCCCTCCGGCGCAGGAGGCGATGGCCCTGGAGGTGAGTTCGGCCGGCAAGGCCCGGCGCTCCCTTGCCAACACGCCAGGGGAATCCAGGCGTTCCGTGGCGGTGATCCCCGCGGCGATGAGCGCGATGCGCAGAACCCTCCCGCCGCGACGACCGGGGATGTTGGCGTTGGTGGTGTTGGCGGCGGTCGCGGTGTTGGGGGGCGGGTTGGTGCTGCGGGCGCGGGACGGTTCCCCGGCCGTGGCTGGTGCCGATGCATCGTTGGCGATTGCCCGGTACGCATCCCCGGTGATGCAGTTTCCGGACGGGTTCGTGGAGGCCCGGCACTGGGCGTTGCACGTGGCGGAGCAGCGCTTGGTGGGAACGGTCACCGTGACCAACGGCGGGGACGCCGTAGGGTCGCGGCGGGTGCAGGAGATCTTTCCATCCACGTTGGTGGACGATCTTGCCGCCGTCGAGTTCACGCCGACCCCGGACCACGTTGACCCGGCCGATCTGAGTGTCGGCTACGACGTGAATGATCTGGCACCCGGCGCCGCGGAGACGCTTTCGTACCGCCTGGACGTGGTGGTGGATGCGCAGGACGCGCAGCACCGGCTCGGGCAATGGGGCCGTGATCGGGATCGGCTGGCCGCGGTGCGGACCACCGAGTCCTCCATATCGTTGAAAGAACTCCATTTCGCACGATCGACCATTGAGCTCGATGAGGGGTCGACGGTGTCGGTAGCCGTTCGCGGTACCCTCACCGACGGTCGCCCGGCGGACCTCACCATGCTGGCCGGTATTGCGCTGGTATCGGGGGAGCCATCGGTGGCGACGGTGAGCTCAACGCTTTCCGGGGAATCGGCGCAACTCTCCGGACGGCGAGCCGGGCGCTCGGTGGTGGTGGCCCAAGCGGGTTCCGTGCGGGCATCGCTGGCGGTGGGGGTGCGCAAGGTTTCCCCGGCCAGCACGGTTGTGGCGGCCAGCTCGGGATCGGACCCCGTGCCGACATCGAATCAGCCTCGGCAAGCGGCATCGGGCGGTTCCGGATCGCCCGGTCTGGCGCGGTCCTCGGCGGGAGGCTCCTCGACCTCATCAACGTCGGACGGCTCACCGAGCGTTTCGAACAGCGGGGGAGAGCCACCCAGCAGATCACCCGTGGGCCGGACCGGGGTGTCCGCTCCCCCCACGACCGCGTCGCCCGGCCCTGGCACCACCGTGTCGCCGGTCCCGACCGTGACGTCCATCCCCGGTGCTCCGTCGTCGACGGCGCCGGCGACCACGACCACGTCGGTGCCTGATCCCACCACCACCGCTCCGCCGGCGACGGACCCACCGACCACGACCACGTCGGTGCCTGATCCCACCACCACCGCTCCGCCGCCGACGGACCCACCGACCACGACCACCACCGCCGCTCCGCCAGCGGACCCACCCCCGGTTGATCCGCCTCCCCCCGATCCCGCCCCGGCCCCCTGACCGACCGACGTGGCCGACCGACCTCTCGCTCTGGTGACGGGTGCCTCCGATGGGATCGGTGCATGCCTTGCCCGCCAGCTCGCCTCCCGCCATCATGACGTGATCCTGGTCGCCCGCGGCGAGGCCAAGCTGCAGGCACTGGCGGCGGAGCTGGTGGCCGCGCACGGCATCGACGCCGCGGTTCGCGTGGCAGATCTCGCCCGGCCCGGAGCCGCCGCTGCTCTGGTGGCGTCCCTCGCCGGTCAGCAGGTGAACGTGCTGGTGAACAACGCCGGGTTCGGTGATTTCGGTGAGTTCTGGAAGGGCGACCCGCTCAAGATCACCGAGATGGTCAACCTCAACGTCCTCACCGTGACCGAGCTGACTCGGGCTCTGCTGCCGGCCATGGTGCAGCGGGGCGGTGGTCGGGTGCTCAACGTGGCGTCCACCGCGGCCTTCCTGCCCGGACCCTTGATGAGCGTGTACTACGCCTCCAAGGCCTACGTGCTGCGCTTCAGCCAGGGGCTGCACGAGGAGCTGCGGGGGACCGGTGTCACCGTCACCGCGCTGTGTCCCGGTCCCACCGCCACCGGCTTCCAGGCTCGGGCGGCCATGCAATCTTCCCGGCTGGCGGTGGGCGCCATCGATGCCGCCACCGTCGCCCAACTCGGCGTGGATGCACTGTTCGCCGGAAAGCCCGTGGTCGTGGCCGGCTGGGCCAACAGAATGATCCCGCTGGCCGCCAAGTTGCTACCGGGGGCCGTCCTGGCGCCGTTGATCAAACGGGTGCAAGCAGCGAAAAAGCACTGAGCACCGAGCCGATCGGAACGGGCCGGCGCTCAGGGAGCGTCAGGAGGTCTTCAGCCCGGCCCGCCGCAGCGCGTTGGCCAGTGCGGTTTCCGGTCCATCGGTGCGTGACCGGTTTGGCCGCTCCGCCTGGTCCGGACGCGGGCCTGGCCGACGCGATCCGGCGCGCTCCGCCGCGGAACCGGGGGCGCTGATCTGGTCATCGAGGCGCAACGTCAGCGAGATCCGACCACGGTTGAGATCCACGTCCAGCACCTTGACCTTGACCACGTCACCGGGTTTCACAATGTCTCGGGGATTGCTGACGAAGGTCTTCGACAACGCCGAGACGTGCACCAGACCATCCTGATGGACGCCCACATCGACGAAGGCCCCAAAGGCGGCAACGTTCGTCACCGTACCCTCCAGTACCATACCTGGCCGAAGGTCGCTGATCTTGTCGACCCCTTCAGCGAAGGTGGCGGTGGTGAATGCGGGGCGGGGGTCTCGCCCGGGTTTGTGCAACTCCGCCAGGATGTCGGTGATGGTGGGCAGGCCGAAGCGGTCCGTCACGAAGTCTGCGGGGCGTACGGTGCTCAGCGCGGCGTTGTTGCCGATGAGATCCGGGACATTGGTGCCCACCCGTTTGGCGATCTCCCGTACCACGGGGTACGTCTCGGGGTGCACGGCTGAGGCATCGAGTGGGTCCTCGCCGCCAGGAATGCGCAGGAAGCCGGCGCACTGCTCGAAGGCTCGCTCGCCCAGCCGGGGGACCTGCTTGAGGGCGGCCCGTCTGGTGTAACGGCCGTTGGCGTCGCGATGGGCCACGATGTTGGCCGCCAACAACGAGGTGATGCCCGACACCCGGGCCAACAACGGGGCCGAGGCGGTGTTGACGTCCACACCCACGGCGTTGACGCAATCCTCCACCACCGCGTCGAGGGACCGGGAAAGCTTCAGTTCAGAGAGATCATGTTGGTACTGCCCCACACCGATGGATTTGGGGTCGATCTTCACCAGCTCGGCCAGCGGATCTTGTAGTCGCCGGGCGATGGAGACCGCGCCCCGCAGTGTCACATCCAGCTCCGGTAGCTCCTCGGTGGCATAGGCGGAGGCCGAATACACCGATGCGCCGGCCTCGGACACCGTGGCCTTGATCAGACCCAGTTGCGGGGCGGTCTTCAGCAGTTCCGCCGCCAGTTTGTCGGTTTCCCGGGAGGCGGTGCCGTTGCCGATGGCGAGAAGTTGCACCTGATGCGCTTCGGCCATGGCTCTCAGGGTGGCCAGCGCCTCCGCCCAACGGTCCTGGGGCTTGTGGGGGTAGATGGTGGTGGTGGCCAGCACCTTACCGGTGGTGTCGATGACCGCGACCTTCGTGCCGCTGCGGTAGCCGGGGTCCAGTCCCATGGTGACCCGGGCCCCGGCCGGTGCGGCCAGCAGCAGGTCCTTGAGGTTGGCGGCGAACACTCGTACCGCCTCGGTCTCGGCCTTCTCGCGCAGCCTGACGCGCAGGTCGATCCCCAGCCGCGGCTTGACCCGGCTGCGCCAGGCCAGTCTCACGGTTTCCCCCAGCCACAGGTCCGCGGGCCGGTTCCTGTCCGCCACGTCGAAGCGGGCGGCGATGGCCCGTTCGTAGCCGCTGGGCCCCGGCTTTGTCGGCTGGGCGGTGGACGGCTCGGGATCGAGGTCGAGCTCCACGACGGCCTCGCTCTCAGCCCGCAACAACGCCAAGATGCGGTGCGAGGGCAGCTTGGTCAGCGGCTCGTCGAACGCGAAGTAGTCCGAGAACTTGGCGCCGGCCTCCTCCTGGCCAGCCCGCACCCGGGAGCGCATCGTGCCCTGGGACCAATAGCGCTCGCGCAGTTCGCCCACCAGGTCCGGGTCTTCGCCGAAGCGCTCGATCAGAATGGCGCGGGCCCCCTCCAACGCCGCGGCAGTGTCGGACACGCCCAAATCGGCAGCGACGAAGCCCGCCGCGGTGTGGCCCGGATCAAGGGTCGGGTTCTTGATGAGGGCGTCGGCCAACGGCTCGAGCCCCGCTTCTCTGGCCGTCTGGGCCTTGGTGCGTCGCTTCGGTTTGAACGGGAGGTAGATGTCCTCGAGGCGGGACTTGGACATTGCCGCGGCGATCTGATCGGCCAGCGAGTCGGTCAACTTGCCTTGGCTGCTGATGGACTCCAGGACCACGGCCCGGCGCTCCGCCAGCTCCCGAAGGTAGCCGAGGCGTTCATGCAGCGTCCGCAGTTGCACGTCATCGAGGCCGCCGGTTACCTCCTTGCGATATCGGGCCACAAACGGCACCGTGGCCCCACCATCGAGCAGCGCCACGGCGGCGAGCACCTGAGCTTCGCGAACGGCTAACTCAGTGGCGATGGTCTGCTCGATCGTTGCCGTCATCGTGGCTGCCTTCGTTGTGTTGGCGGGCATGGCGAGCTTGCGGTGTTGCTGCATGGCCAGCGGATCCGCCGCTGCTCAGCAGCATCTCACCGACGGTAGCACGTCACCGCGTAACCATTTGGTACCCGGCAGGTCGAATCAGCATGCGGTTTCGCAGAGCCGAGTGGGACATTCCGATGCCCGAATCGTTGTCGGCTTACTGGGGTGCGTGGAACGAGCCGGACTCCGCCGCTGTTCCCCGACATCTGGACCGCGCCGTGACTGACGATGTGGAGTGGAGCGATCCTCGGGAGGCGTTTCGAGGAAAAGGTGAGCTGATCAGGTCAGTGCTCCAACTGCGCTCGACCAAGCCTTCTTACAGTTTCGTCATCGCTTCAGAGATCGACCATCACCACGGCCGACTACGCTATCGGTGGGACATGCTCAGCCGAGGACGGGTGTTGATGGAGGGCCTTGACGTCGTCACCTTGGCGCCGAGCGGGCTCATCATCCGGGTCGATGGGTTCTTTGGAGATCCGACGCCGATCAGCGGCGGGCCCGTTGCTGGAAGATGAACTGCGGATAGGGATAGGTCGGTACCCGACTCGTTCCGGCGCGGATCAGGCCCACGTAGCCGGTGAGCGGATGGTCGAAGGGGACGATCGGGAAGTGCGTTAAGGGTCAGTAGATGATGTCGAGCGCGTAGCGCAGGGCCTGGTCCAGTTCGAGCGCGGGTGGGTTCGCCGAGGTGGCCGACTCGCTCGTCATCGAGGGCGTCGATGGGGATGGTGATCACGTTGTCGCAGCTGATGACGCAAGCATCGGGGAGTCCATGCTCCGGGCCGATCTCGACCTCGGAGCGGATCCCACGGATCGTTCGAGTGATGGGCGCGCAGGTGAGCGATGTGAGCACAGCGATCGCTGCGTCGCGGGTGAGCACGCAGACCGGGCGACGTCCTGCTGGTGGGCCGAGATCGGCCCAGTAGATGTCGTTGCGGGCTACCACGCCGGCGTGGTCCCGGCGGCCAGTCGTCGGGCTGACTGGAGCAGGGCTGGGTCCGCCGGCTGCTTGCGGTACGCGCCTTGGAGCTGGCGATCGGCGTCGGCGAGTTCCTCGGCGTCGAGCACGGCCTGGGCGCCGCGTCGAATGAGCTCGGACCTGCTGGTTCCGAGGTGCGCAGCGACGGTGTCGAGTCGTTGAACGAGATCATCATCGAGTTGTACGAGTACTTCGCGACGGGCCATGGGCCATATGCTAGACCATATGGTTCGGGGGCGGGGGGCTATGGATCACGCCGCCTCGCCCTGCGTTCACGCTGCGCCAGGGAGTGCAAGCCAGCGGCCCCGGCGGCATGGGCGAAGGGTTGTCGACACCCCCTCCCATTTGCACCCCACGGGCACGTCGGGGAAGTCAATGGGCAGGTGCTGCTCGGCGAAGTAGTCCGCGTGCCGGTGTCCCATTCAGCGTCCGCAACGCCGGGAAGTCGGTCGTCAAACCCTCACCTCGGACTTGGAACAGCCTCGTCTCGCAAAGAGATCCCGCAAGCGATGTTCACCCCGGAACCGACGCCAGTAGCGCTACGTGCCGCTCGGTCCGGACCGCCATGGGCGATCGGTGAGATCCCTACCGGATGGTCGAGGACGCACTGGCGCAAGCCGCCAATCCACTCGTCGGACAACGTCGACCGACCGGGTGTCTGCCCAGCGACGGGCAGGGGAAGGAATGGGGAACAGATGGCCACAACTTGCTCGATCACCTTGAAGCTCGAGTCGATGGGGCGCAGGGTTCGAGCCTCGGGACATGAGCGTCCGTGCTCTTCGTTCGAGGACGGGGCTGCGGCCTCCCACGGGTTTCCTCACCGACAACGAGTGGGGCTCGACCCACGGACAGGTGAATCATGAGCGACAAGGTGCATCAGCTGATCAGAGAGATGGTGGACTGCGGGCGTTGCGGTGGGAAGGGTGGCCCCGACGTGATCTGGGATGAGGAGCTGGGCCGGAACATGAACTACATCTGTGGTTGGTGCGGTGGCAAGGGTTTCGAATGGCGTTGCATGTCCATAGGGTAAGGACCCACGCGTCGATCAAACGAACACGCGCAGCGGTTTCCAACAGATGTCCTCGAAGAAGTCGCCCTTGGCGATCCATCCACGCATTGGCGGTCAGAGCTACTGGGGTATTGCTTGCGTCGACTGAGCGAGAAGTGCTCGTCATCACCGAGAAACTGGCCGATCTCGCCGAACAGGCAGTGAACGAAGCTGCCGTTGTGGTCACAACGGCCCCGCCGCCGGGTAGCAGGTACCCAACCCGGAAGGCGCCGCCCCCTGGTGTCGTTGCCGGAGCCCGATGCCCGATTGATCCGTGACCGGGAGCTGGGCATGGACGACGGGCCATGGTCCACCTTCACCCATCACGGGCTCAGATCGTGGACCAGTTTCGGATCGGGTGTCCAACGCGCCTACCGGGCCGGGTCATGTTGGACGTCAGTCGCGCGACCTCGAACAAGGCCGCTCGACGCCCCGCTAGTCTGGGCGCTGCTGATCGACTACGTTGCGCACCAAGCGGCGTCACGCCATCGGAGCCCGGCCCCCGTAGCTCAGGGGATAGAGCAACGGTTTCCTAAACCGTGTGTCACAGGTTCGAATCCTGTCGGGGGCGCAGCGAAAGCCCGGTTCACAAGTCCGCTGGTGTGTGGGAGCTACGGGTCGCGCTCGGGGCCGAGCTGATCACCGGCAACGACCGATCCGTGTCTCGGACGGTGCGGGGCAGCAAGCGCGACGCCCGCCGAGCACTCAACCAACTCGTCACCGAGGGCGAGCGTAGACCGCTCGAACCCACAAAAGGTCGCAGCGGCAACGCTCAAGCGGCTCATCGAAAGCTACTTCGAGATGAGCGAAACAACGATCACCGATGCCCTTGCCGATGTAAGAGGTGGCGCCGGTCCGCGGATCGTGCAGCACAGAGTCGCAAAGCGCCAGTCGTTCCGCCACGCCGGCCCGCCATGACGACGCCCTTCACTACGTCGATCAGCGGCGGTCACCGATTGCAGAACCGGTCGAGGTTCGGCCGAGACTCCCGTGACGATGCAGCCTTCGTGATGTTCGGCTGTTGAACGCTGACGGTTGAGGGGGCTCAGGCGCCATTTCCCCGAATCGCCCATAGAGTGGCACGGCGTTCGCCCGAGGCATGAGGAGTGGGCCCAAGTGATGTTTCGAGATCTCTCCACCGTAGGACCGTTCCGAATGCGCGCGCTGAGCTCGCTTCTCGCTTTGGCGTTGATCGCCGGCCTGGGCGGTGCTCTCGGTGTGGTCGAACCCGCCGGCGCTGCCGCTGGCCCAATCACTGACACCATCGCGGCCGCCAGTGATCACTCCCTTGTGGTGCGCTTCGACGGGACGGTGTGGGCCGTCGGATCGAACACCTACGGCCAGTTGGGTACTGCACCCGGCGCGACCGGCAGCAGTCCTCACCCCACGCCAGCGCAGGTTCCAGGGCTGTCCAACGTGACCGATGTGGCCGCGGGCTTCGGGGCCTCGCTGGCGCTGCAGGGCGATGGCACGGTGTGGGGCTTCGGCCTGAACGACTTCGGGCAGCTGGGTACGGCCACCAACAACAACACCACCAATGACAATCCTGTCGCCACGGTCGTGCCGGGCCTGACCGATGTCACGGCCATCGCCGCCGGCGGGTCCCATTCGTTGGCCCTGCGAGCCGATGGGACGGTGTTCGCTTTTGGCGATAACGAGGCCGGTCAGCTGGGCACCACCACCAACAACAACGTGCCCAACACCGCCAACCCCACGCCGACATTGGTCCCAGGACTCTCCAACGTCACGGACATCGCGGCCGGGTTCGCCCATTCACTGGCGGTGCGTGAGGACGGCACGGTGTGGGCCTTTGGTCTCAACGAGTTCGGGCAGCTTGGCACCACCACCAACAACGGCGCCAGCACCGCCACTCCCACTCCCACCCAGGTTCCTGGCCTGACCGATGTGGTCGCGGTGGCCGCAGGGGCGTACCACTCGCTGGCGTTGGAAGCGGACGGCACAGTCTGGGCCTTCGGGCGCAACGAGTTCGGGCAACTCGGCTCCACGCTCAACAACGCCACGACGACCGCCACGCCCACGCCCGCCTCGATAGCCGGGCTCAGCGGGGTCATCGTCATCGCGGCCGGCGACAGCCATTCGCTCGCCGTGCGCGCCGACGGGTCGGTGTGGAGCTTCGGGTCCAATCAGTTCGGGCAGTTGGGCGTCGCCAGCAATGCCGGCACTACCAATGCCAACCCCTCGCCAGTTGTGGTGGCCGGCCTGTCCGACGCCACCGGCGTCTCTGGCGGTGACGCATACTCCCTGGCGGTCGCGGTGGATGGCACGCTGCGGGGGTTCGGGGTCAACAACGTCGGGCAGTTGGGCTCCACCGTCAACTCCGGTTCGACCATCGCCAACTCCGCCCCACTGCTGTCCTCGTTGGCTGCGGTGGCCCAGCCCGGTGCAGGCCTGGTCCCGGTGGTCCCCGCCCGGTTGATGGACACCCGAGCCGGTCAGGTGACCGTGGACGGACAGTTCGCCGGCGAAGGTCTTCGGGCCGCGGGCACAGTCAAGGAGTTGACCGTGCTTGGTCGGGGTGGTGTTCCGGCGGATGCGTCGGCGGTGGCGCTGAACGTCACGGCCACCGAAGGCACCGGCCTGGGATTCGTCACGGTATGGCCCTGTGGAACGGACCGTCCCTTGGCGTCCAGTCTCAACTTCACCGCCGGCCAGACGGTGCCCAACGCGGTGCTGGTCAAGGTCGGCACCAGCGGCAAGGTGTGTTTCTACAACGAAGGGGCTGGCCTGCAGTTGATCGCCGACGTCACCGGGTACTTCCCCGCTGGTGGCGCCTTTGGCCCGCTGGTTCCGGCCCGGCTGTTGGATTCTCGTCCTGGCCGGTCCACGGTCGATGCTCAGTCGGCCGGTCAGGGCTTCCGTCTGGCCGGGTCCACCACGACGCTCACGGTGGGCGGTCGTGGCGGGGTGCCCTCTGACGCCTCAGCGGTGGTGTTGAACGTCACCGCCACCGAAGGCACCGGGCTGGGATTCGTCACGGTATGGCCCTGTGGAACGGGTCGTCCATTGGCGTCCAGTCTCAACTTCAGCGCCGGTCAGACCGTGCCCAACGCGGTGATCGTCAAGGTCGGCACCAGCGGCAACGTGTGCTTCTACAACGAAGGGGCCGACGTGCAGCTGATCGCTGACGTCACCGGGTACTTCCCGGCCGGGGACGACTTCGGTGCGCTGGTTCCGGCCCGCCTGTTGGATTCCCGTTCCGGTCAGCTGACCGTGGACGGCCAGGCGGCCGGAGCGGGCATCCGTGCGGCGGGGTTCACCACCACGCTGCTGGTTGGCGGTCGTGGTGGCGTGCCGGTCGATGCTTCGGCGGTGGCGCTCAACGTGACCGCCACCGATGGGACCGGCCTGGGATTCGTCACGGTATGGCCGTGTGGGACCGATCGTCCGTTGGCGTCGAACCTGAACTTCAGCGCTGGCCAGACCGTGCCCAACGCGGTCATCGTGAAGGTCGGCAGCGGTGCCACGGTGTGTTTGTACAACGAAGGTGCCAGCGTGAATCTCATTGCTGACGTCATCGGCTACGTCCCAGCCGCCTGACCCGGTCCGCCCGGCCTGTCAGGGCGCCTGCTCGCCGGACTGGTATTCGGCGTAGCTGGCGTAGTTCCGACCCAGGAACCAGCGCTGGTAATCGCCATAGGTGATGGGCGGGTACTGCGCCGGTCGGTCCCCGCTCACACAGGTGGGCAGGGCCTCCACCACAGCATCGTCCCGGGCGCCGTAGAAGAACGGCATGGCGTACCGGTCGGTACCAGAGGAGTTCATCACCCGATGGGCGGTGGACAGGAACCGGTCATTGGTCCAGCGTCGAAGGATGTCCCCGGAATTGATGAGAAAGGACCGGGGCAACGCCGGCGGCTCGATCCACTCGTGACCCTCGGGACGGATCCACAGGCCCGGCACGTCGTTCGCCGGCAGCAACGTCATGAACGAGCTGTCGGTGTGCGGTGCCAGGCCCCATTGGCTCTCCTCGTGTGACACCAGGGGATAATGGGACAACCGCAGCGTGGTGCTGGGCTCGACGAACGCCTTCTCGAACCAGTCCCCCGGCAGGGACAGCGCCCGGGCGTACAACGGCAGCAACGATCGGGCAAATCCCGCCATCGTGTTGAGATAGCGCTCTACGGTGGTCTGGAATCCCGGGAACGGTGGCCATTGGTTGGCATCCCGGTAGCCGCCGCGATGCATGAAGAACGCCACGTTGAGGTTCGGCTTGCGGATCTCCCCGGCGATGGCGGAGGCGTAGGACGTGCCGCCGCCCAAGGTCAGGTAGCCGCCCTGGCGGGAGCTCATCGGCATGGCTTCCTTCACTGCATCCGGTAGGGCGTGCAGGCGTCGAGCGCATTCGTAGACCTGTTCGACCATCGCCCAGTCCACCCCGTGGTTGATCACGAAGAAGAAGCCCACCTCCTCCAGCGCCGTCCTCAGCCGATCGGCCAGTGCCGCCTCGGCCCCGTCACCGCCCGCCAGCCACTGACCGAGGTCGAGCACCGGGACCAAGCCATCACCCGCGGTGGGGGCGACCGAACCGTCCGTCATCATCGAGGTCATGACCCCAAGTCTTGCAGCTGCGATCAGTACTGGGCCCGCGAAGGCTCAAGCCCCGGTGCTCGCCACGCGCCTCGCTACCGGCAACAGGACCATCGACCTAGCTGATCAGGGCGTTGTTTCGACCGGCTGAGGGATTGTGGTTCAGCGAGGGGACGGCGTCGCCGAGGAATTGCGCGACCGCCATGTTGCTCACCTCCCTCACGCCGAGTTCGAAGAGTGGTACCCAACCGACAGGGGACCTCCCGCTGGGTGCTTCCGTCGTACCACCGGACCGCGACGCGTTGGCAGCCGACGGCCCGCAGCGTGGGATAGGCGGGCCGAGTTGGCTGCGCCTGGCCAGGTTGGCGTGGGCCTTGGGAGCGCTGGCGCTGCTCGGCGGCGCGGTCGCACCTTCGGTCGCGGCCCTCGCCGGCACCATTGGGCTCGGGCTGGCGGCATTGTGCGTGGCGTCTGCCTGCGCATCGCACGGGATCGGCACCAACAGCCCCTGGGCCACGTTGTCCGGCGTCATCATCCTGCATGGAGTGGGGCTGGCGACGAGAGGGTTGCCGGTGGCGTCCACCGTGGCCTCCGTCCTGTCCCTGCTGTTGGTGCTCGAGAGTCTTCGCCGCCTCCGCCGCAGCCAGGGCATTGACCGCGGATCGTTGATGGACGCCGCCACCGTCAGCTGCGCGGTGGCAGCCATCATGTCCGAGGTGCTGTGGGCGCCGCTCGTGCACGGTGGTCTGACCGCCGCTGAGACGAGGGTGGTAATTGACAACCTGGCCGGCATGGTGGTCTTGTCACTGCTGGCCTACCTGCTGCTCACCAACGTCTCACTGCGCCTGCATTCCTCCAGGCGTGTGGTGGTGGGCCTGTTGCTCAGTGTCGGCGCCCAACTGCCGTGGGAGCTCCTCCTGGCGGCCGTTCCCGCCATGGGACCGGGGCACTCCACCTCTTGGGTTGGCCCCCGCAGCGCCACTGTGTTGCTGGCCGCCGGGCTGACCATGGCCGCCGGGGCTCTGCATCCGACGATGACCCAGCTCGGTCAGCAGAGCGGTGGTGGCAAGCTCACCGAACGGCGTCTGGCGTTGCTGGGGCTGTGCGGGGTGGTACCGCTGGTGTTGTTGGTGCTGCAGGTGCGCTTCGAGCCGGGGGTGTGGCCCCTCGCCATCTGTGGCGCCGTACTGGTCAGTCTGTTGGTCGCCCGGCTCGGGACCGTCCTGAGCGGTAGGGACGATGACCACCGCCGGGACACCGCCCTCAAGGCCGGCTTGACCGCGTTGGTGGTGGCAACGGACAACAGCACGATCGAACTGGCTGTGGTGCTGGCGGCCCGCAACCTGCTGGAGGACCGTGGCGCCACCATCCGCCTGCTGGACATCGACGGTGCCCTGGGTACCTCAGTTGCGGTGTTCGGCCCGGCCAATCGGGGCGCGGCACCCGACGCCGTGATCGCCGCCATGCGACCGGAGCAGGAGCGACCCTGGTTGCTGTGCGTGGTGGTTCCCTCCTCAAAGGGTCCGAACGCCCTGCTGGCCGCGGCACTGGCCCGCAACCCGTCGCCGGCATTGCTGGAGGCGTTCCAGACCCTGGCCGGGCAACTGGGCCTGGCCCGCGAGCGCGCCGCCATGGCCGAAGCCATGCACCGCCGTCACGCTGAACGTCGCCTGGCGGCCCTGGTGCAGAACGCCTTTGATGTCATCACCATCTTGGATCATTCCCTGACGATGCGGTTCCAGAGCCCATCGGTCACCGCGGTGCTCGGCTATCAGCCCGAAGAGGTGCTGCACGGGGACTTTCGCACGCTGTTGCATCCCGATGACACTGCCAACGTGGAGGCTCAACTGGAGCATCTGGCGTCGGGCTCGGCTCGTTCTGGTACCCGCATCGATTGCCGCCTGCGCAACAGCCGCGAGGAGTGGTTGGAGGTCGAGATCATCGCCACCAACCTGCTCAGCGACCCGGACGTCTCAGGTCTGGTGCTGAACATCCGCAACGTCAGCGAACGCAAGACCCTTGAACAACAGCTCATCCGCCAGGCCTTCCACGACCCGCTCACGGGGCTGGCCAACCGGGTGTTGCTGGCGGATCGGGTATCCCACGCCCTGGCTGCCACCGCCCGTGGGGGAACCCAGCCGGCGGTGCTGTTCATCGATCTCGATGACTTCAAGATGATCAACGACAGCCTCGGTCACCCGGCCGGTGATCGATTGCTGGTGGAGATATCGGAACGACTGGTCACCTGCCTACGCCCTGGGGATACCGCGGCGCGCATGGGTGGCGACGAGTTCGCGGTGCTATTGGAGAAGGCCGGCAGCCTCAACACTGAAGCCATGACCGAGGTGGCCAGCCGGGTTCTCGAGGCGATCTGTGTCCCGCTGGTGTTGGAAGGCACCGAGATCACCCCTCGGGCCAGCGTCGGGGTGGCGTCCGGCAGCGATGCCAGCAACGCCAACGATCTGCTGCGCAACGCCGATCTGGCCATGTACATCGCCAAAGCGCAGGGCGGCGGTTTGTCGCTGTTCGAGCCGTCCATGCACGACAGCGCCCGCCGGCGTCTGGAGCTGCAGGCCGAGCTGACCCGGGCCTTGGATCGCCAGGAGTTCGAGCTGCACTATCAGCCCATCGTCACCTTGGCCGTGGACGGGGTCGGCGCTGATCCCGCGGCGCTGATCGCAAGGCCCCGGGTGATGGGGGTGGAAGCCCTGGTGCGTTGGAACCATCCCCAGCGCGGCATGGTGGCCCCCGCCGAGTTCATTCCCCTGGCCGAGGAGACCGGGCTGATCGTGGCGTTGGGTCGATGGGTGATGGAGGAGGCCTGCCGGACCGTGGCCGGTTGGGCCGAGCGGGGCCTGATGTCGGGCCTCTCCCTTACCGTCAATGTGAGCGCCCGCCAGCTTCAGGAGACGTCACTGGTGAACGATGTGTCACTGGCTATCGCCGCCTCTGGCATCGATCCCAGTTGGCTGGTTATCGAGATCACCGAGAGCGTGGTCATGCATGACACCGCGGCCAGCGTGGGCTGGTTGCACGCACTCAAGCAACTCGGGGTGCGCATCGCCATAGACGACTTCGGCACCGGTTACTCGTCGCTGGCTTATCTCCAGACGTTCCCCATTGATGTCATGAAGATCGACCGTTCCTTCGTCACCGGGCTGGGCAGCGATCCCAAGGCAGCGGAGCTGGTGCGAGCGGTGCTGAACTTGTCCGATTCCCTGGGAATGGTCACGTTGGCTGAGGGCATTGAGACCATCGAGCAACTGATCGAGCTGCAACGTCTGGGTTGCCAACTGGGCCAGGGGTACGTGTTCGCCCGGCCCATGTCCGCATCAGCGATGATCGCCTCGGTGGGGAGCGGGTCGCTGCTCATGGCCAAACCCGGCCCGGCGGTCGCGGTGAGTGAGTTGGTCAGCCCACCCCGGGGTTGATGGGCGCGTCGGCGATGACCCCTGCCGTGGCCAACCCGTCGAGCGTCGCCTCGTCCAGGCCGAGCAGGTCCCCGAGGACCTGGCGGGTGTGCTGGCCGAACAACGGAGCCGGTTGACGGGGCGAGATGTCCACGCCCAGCAGCCGCCACGACGGCCCCGGCTGACGCCAACCCTCCGGCATCCGGGGATGGGGTAGTTCGCTCCAGAAACCCCGGGCCCGTAGGTGTGGATCGTTGAGGACGGCCACCATGTCCAGCACCCGGCTGGCGGCAATGCCATGGTCACGCAGGATGGCCACCGCCACCTCGGCCTGCTGCGGCGCGGCCCAGGTGGTGATGACCGCGTCGATCTCGTCGTGTCGGTCCAGTCGTTCCGATTGCTCCAGATCGGTCCATTCTGGCCGCTGCAGGACACCGCACAGTGCGGCCCATTGCTCGTCGTTGAGCGCTGACAGGGTGATCCATTGCTCATCGGCGGGTTGGGCCGGCAGCAGGGCACTCGGTTGGTAGCTGCGAACCTCGTCCTGGCAGCGATACGCGCCGCGCACGGTCAGGCCCTGGGGCTGGCGGTTGCCGTGCAGGGTCGGGACGGGCCGGCGGTGAGCGGCGACAAAGGCCGGACCGGCCAGGGTGGCCGCCACCTCCCGCTGGGCCAGATCGATGATCGGCGCCGGACCGCCGCGGCGGCGCTGCAGCAAGCCCAACATGACGGCACCGGCTGCGGCCACGCCGGCCACCGGGTCACCGTAGGACACGCCGCACTTGTAGGGGATGTGTTGGGCATCAGCGTTGTCCTGGAGGTCAGCGTTGTCCTGGGCATCGCGGCTGGAGTGCTGATAACCGGTGAGAGAGCTAAGCCCGGACATCATCTCGATGACAGGCCCGAAGCCCACCAGCGAATGGTCGGCGCCGGTTTTGCCGAACCCGGCCATTGAGACCACCACCAGGTTGGGGTTGGTGGCCCGCAACACTTCATACGAAAGGTCCAATTTATCCAGGACATCAGCTCGGTAGTTCTCCAGCAGGACATCGCAATGCTGCAGAAGGTCGAGGAAGATCTCCCGGCCCCGGGGCTGGGCCAAATCTAAAGTGACAGACTTCTTGGAGCGGTTGTAGGTGTTGAAGTAATAGCTGGAGTTCCACGGCTCATCGATGCCGGGTTGGCTGATGAGCGTGCGGATGTTGTCCCAGGCGGAGGGCGACTCGATCTTGAGCACCTCGGCGCCCAGATCGCCCAGCAACTTGGTGGCCACCGGCCCGGCCCACATCATGGACAGGTCGGCCACCCGGATCCCTTCGAGCGGTCGTCGTTTCATGGCCCTTCCCGTCCCCATCTCTCCAGGATCGTGTCGGGCGACACCGGGTACGCCGGCGGTCCGGTCAATGGGCCGCCGCCGCGCCAGCTCACCCCGGGGAAAGGCCGTCCGGGCACCCGCACATCGCCGCCATCGGTGGTGACGGTGTCGAAAAACGCCCGGTCTGCCAACGCCGTGCTCGAGAGCAATTCCGCCGGCGTCCGTACCTTTCCGAACGGTACCTTCCGTGCCGCGCCCAGACGGGCCAGATCATCACCAGTGTGGTCCACCATGAAGCTCAAGATGTAAGCAGACAGTTCCTCGTCATGTTCAAGGCGTTGACGGGGGTCACGGAAGCGTTCCTCGTTCAGGGTGTCGATCCCGAGGTGTTCGCCCACCAGCTCGAACAGCGCCGGCACCTGCCGTTCCAGGCAGAACACCCCGCCGTACCCGTCGGCACACGGATAGAGCGCCCAGACCGCCCGGTGGTAGTTGCCAAAGCGCAGCGCCGCCGGCTCACCCATGGCTGCCGCCGGTGCGTACAGCTCCAGGGACGATGCCAGACACTCCTGTACCGAAATGTCCACCCAATCGCCTTCGCCCTGCAACAGCGCCCCGTAGTACGTGCTGAGCGCGGCGGTGAAGGCGTGCAGTCCGGCGAAGTTGAACGCCTGAGCGCCTCCGGTGACCAACGGGGTGTCGGCCGGATCCCCGGTCAAGGACATGGTGCCACCGGCGGCGAAGGCCACCAGATCATCCGCCGGCAGGGACCGGTCCGGCCCGCTCTGACCGAAGGGGCTGATGGTCACTGCCACCAACGCCGGGTTGGCCGCCCGCCAGGCCGGGACGTCGAACCGACCGGGCTGTCCATCGAGGATGATTATTTCCGCCGCGGCGACCAAGCGGTCCGGCAACCCGCCGGTCGTGGTGCCCGACAGCGTGACCCGTTGCTTGCCCGGCAGGAGGTAGGTCGCTTCGTCCGTGGTCAGGGTCCAATCGCTGGCGCCGGGGCGGTCCGCGCCCTCAACCCGCACCACATCGGCGCCGTACCCTGCCAGCAGGTGGGCGCAGTACGCGGCGGGAACGCCCCCGGCGATCTCGATCACCCGCACACCGTGCAGTGGCGACAACTGCTGGTCGGCGGGCTGGCTGGCAGGACGTTCCATGGCCGCCGGACGTTAGCGCAGGCCTGTTCCGTGGGGCCCGGCGTGCCAACATCGGGGGGATGACCTCCCCCCAAGCCGATGGCCGACATCCCGAGCGTCCGCTGTTGTTGCTGACCAACGACGATGGGATCGATTCGATCGGTCTGCACGTGTTGGCCCGGGCCATGGGCCGTTTCGGGGAGGTGCTGGTGGTTGCCCCTGACAGTGAGTACTCCGGTGCCAGCGCGGCCCTGGGCCCGCTGCACCTGATCCATCCCGAGGTGCGGGAGTGCCACCTGGACGGTGTGGAGCGGGCCTTCACCGTGGCCGGTCCGCCGGCGTTGTGCACCATGTTCGCCGCGCTCGGCGCCTTCGGTCCGAAACCGGATCTGGTGGTCGCCGGCATCAACCCCGGTGCCAACGTCGGTCGTGCGGTGTACCACTCGGGCACGGTTGGGGCCATCCTGGCCGGTCGTGGCCGAGGGATCAGCGGTGTGGCGGTCAGCCAGGAGGTGGCCGAGTTGGCAGTGGAGGGTCAAGGCGATGAGCTCAACCTGGGCTCCCAACGATGGGAGGACGCGGCTGCGGTGGCCGAGGTCGTCGTGGGGGCGTTGCTCGCCGGCGGGTTGCCGGAGGATCCGGTGGTGGTCAACCTCAACGTCCCCAACCGGCCGCTGGCGGAGATGACGGGATGGCAGCTCAGTGAGGTGGCCACCCAGCCGCCCCGGGCCATGGCCAACGCCCGGCTCATCCCCCGGGCCGGGCATACCGGGAGCTACCACGTGGAGATGACCTGGGGTGATCCTGTCAGCCTCCCCTCAGAGACAGACTCCGGGGCCATCGAGTCCGGCAAGGTGGCCCTCAGCTACCTGAGTCGCCTTAGTCACGTGCCGCAGCGGCGGTTGCCGTTCATTGACGAGGCGTTGGATCGGTACCTCCGTTGATCGGCTGCCGCGAACTCTCACGCAGCGATGCAGAGCGGTCGGTGGACGGCTAGGTTCGCACCGTCATTTGTCGACACGTTGTAGGCACGAAGGGTTGGGATCAATGGCGTTGCACCCAGACGCGAAGCTCGATCATCTGCGCGCGGTGCGGTTGTTCCGCAACTGCAGCCACAAGCAACTCGAACATGTTGCCTCGATCGTTGACGAGATCGATGTGGAACCCGGTCGTGTGCTCTGCAAGCAGGGCGAGACCGGCCACGAGGCGTTCGTGATCGTGTCAGGTGAGGCGTCCGTGACGGGGGACGGGGCCACGTTCGACAACGTGGGACCTGGCACGCTGGTCGGCGAGATCAGCTTGATCGACCACGGTCCTCGTACGGCCACCGTGACCGCGGTGTCGCCCATGCAACTCATGGTGGTCCCCGGTAACCGTTTCGCCCAACTGCTCGAAGAGGTCCCGGGCCTGCCGGTGGTCATCATGCGGGACTTGGCCGCGATCCTGCGCCAACACAACCACCACTGAGGCGTCGGTAGCTCGAGCCGGGGCGGTCCCGGTTCTCAGCCGCCCTTGGCTTCCCGTTGCTTCTTGGCCCGCTCCAACAGGTGCGCGGGGACCCGCGACGCGGCTTTCGAAGGGGCCTCCTCGGTGACAACGGCCACCGGGGGGGCCTTTTCAGCTGCCGCGGCCGCCAGGGCTTGCGCTGCGGCCCTTTCTTCACGGTGACGCTGGTAGTCGTCCCACTGCTTTGATCGCACCAGGGCGCGCTGATCGATGGACCCCAGGTCGGTGCCATTGTCGAAGAACACCCAATAACGGGTCCAGGTCAACCCGTTCACCAGCTTGACCTTGCCTGTGGTACCCACCGGTACGCCGGCGAGTTCCTCGGTGGCACGCACGCGATCACCTTTGCGGAACGGGGTGTCGAAGTTGACGGTCTTGGAAGCCATAGACGCGGGTGAACGGTAGCGGTGTCCGGCCGAAATGCGAAACTCTGCCGGTTCAGGTCCGAGGTGGAGCCGAGCCGGGACCGCCGGTGAGCGGCGCGGTCACCCCCAGTCGTTCCGGGCTCACCACCACGAACCGGCCCGACGCCTCGCCCACCACCTCGCCAGCGGGGCTGCCGGCGCTGGCGGTGGCGGTGATGGTCCAAACCTTCGGACCCCGATCGGTGACCTCGGCAACGAAGTGGATGGGCTCCTGCAACCGCATCGGCGCCTTGTACCGCACACTCAGCTCGCCGGTGTACGCCGCGGTGGCCTCCACGATCATCACGTAGCCCATCACGTCATCGAACACCGCGGCGCTGAGCCCGCCGTGCACCCGGTTCGGTGACGCCTCGCACAACCGGCCGAAGCGTGCCACCCCCCGCACCTTCAGACCGTCCCGCCACAGGATCAGGTCATTGGCTGCGGGGTTGGCCGGGCCCGAGATTGGCCGATCGGAAAAGGAGATCAGCCGGTCGCCGTCCTCCGGGGGGGCGATGGTGTAGCGACGGGCCTGGTAGTCATCCTCCCGTTGGATCGGCGGATGGACCTCCAGGCGTTCGGCCAGCGTGTCCGCGATCTGCCCGATCTCGGCCAGTTCCGCCACGGTCACGTCCCGGCCGATGAGCGCCTCGCCCAGGCGGCGCATGGCTTTCCCGGCCCGGTAGCGTTCGGCCAGGATGGGGTCCTCGTAGACCAGGTGCAACGGTCGGTCGGTTTGCCCGGTGGGATCGGTGGGAACTCGCACCGGGTGATCCTGTCACGTTGGCACGGGGTCCCCGCCAGGCGCGGCGGTTAATGTGCCGGCCGTGACCGACGCCGCTCTGGCCCACGTTCGCATCTGTGATTTCACCGGTCAGTTGGCCGGCGCCGGTGCCACCAAGTTCCTGGCGGCGTTCGGCGCTCAGGTCATCCGCATCGAGGATCCCCTCACCGAGGGCCGGTGGGACATCCTGCGGGGCTCCCCGCCGTTCAAGGAGGGCCAGCGCGGTCTCGAAGCGGGCTCGGGATTCAACAACCACAACGTCAACAAGTTGGGCATCACGCTCAACCTTCGGACCGACCGAGGCCGGGAACTGCTGGCGGAGTTGGTTCGTTGCAGTGATGCGGTGACGGAGAACTTTGCCGCCGGGGTGCTGGAACGTTGGGGTTTCGGGTACAGCCGGCTGCGGGAGCTGCGCCCGGACATCCTCTATGTGTCCAACTGCGGATTCGGTCAGCGCGGCCCGTACGGCACCTTCAAATCCTGGGGGCCCATCGCCCAGGCGGTCAGTGGACTCACCTTCACCTCTGGACTGGCCGATCAACCGCCGGCCGGATGGGGCTACAGCTACATGGACCATACTGGTGGGTACTACATGGCCATGGCCATACTCGCGGGTCTGTTCTGGCGGGCCCGCAGCGGGCAAGGCCAGTGGATTGACCTGTCCTGCACCGAGGCCGGAGCCGGCTTGCACGGTCCGGCGTTGCTCGACGCAGAGATCAACGGACGTCCCATGCGCCGGGCCGGCTCGCCAGACTCCAACCGCAATCAGTGGCCGCCGATGGCGCCGCACGGCATCTATCCCACCATCGAAGAAGACGGGCCCGCAGAAGACAGGCCCGCAGACGACAGGCCCGCAGCAGACAACTGGGTGGCGATATCGGTTGTGGATGATTCGCAGTGGGCCCGCTTTTCGAAAGCCGTCGATGAACCGTGGGTCGCTGAGGACCGCTGGGTCGGGGTGGCCGGTCGGCTGTCGGACCAGGACGAGCTCGACGCGTTGGTCAGGCAATGGACCGCCCGCCAGGACCGCTTTGAGTTGGCCGAGCGGTTGCGCCGGAATGGGGTGGCGGCGGCCCCGGTGCAACGGCCGGCCGAACGCATTGACGGCGATCCCGCCACCGATGCCTGGGGATTGTGGCCGTTGGTGGATCATCCGGTGATGGGCGAGGTGCGGGTTGATGGTTTGCCGGTGCACCTGTCGGGAACGGACTGGTCCATCGAGCGGGCCGCGCCGTGTCTGGGTCAGCACAACGACGAGGTTTACGGCGGGCTGCTGGGGCTCTCCGATAATGAGATCGCCGGGCTGCGGGCGGAGGGCGTGATCTGATGGCCGGACCGCTGCAGGGCGTCACCGTGGTGGAGTTGGCCAGCGAGTGGACCGCCTTCGCCGGGAAGTTGTTGGTGGACATGGGTGCCACCGTCACCGTGGTCGAACCAGCCGGTGGCAGCGCGCTGCGGGGGTTCGCGCCGTTCGTGGCGGACCACGCTGATCCTGACCAAAGCCTGTGGTGGTGGCACTACCAGGCCGGCAAGGCTTCACTGGTGGCCGACGTCCAAACCGCCGCCGGCGCCGCCGAGGTGGCCTCATTCATCGCCGAGCAGCGGGTGGATGTGGTGCTTGAAGCAGCGGCGCCGGGCTCATTGGCCGCGGTCGGTTTCGACGATGATGCGCTGCGGGCCGCGACGCCGAGCCTGTTGTGGGTGAACATCTCCACCCACGGACCCCAGGATCCACGTTCGGGGCAGCCCGCCACTGACCTCACCGTGCTCGCCGAGGCCGGGCCGGTGTGGAGCTGCGGGTACGACGATCATTCGTTGCCGCCGGTACGGGGAGGAGGTGGGCAGGCGGCCAACACCGCCGCCCATTACGCGGTGATGACCCTGCTGGTGGCGTTGCTGTCCCGCCAGCGCACCGGTCTGGGCCAGCGCATCGACGTCAACGCCTACGCCGCGTCCAACGTCACCACCGAGTTCGCCACCTACAGCTGGCTGGCCGCAGGGGCCACGGTGCAACGCCAGACCGGCCGCCACGCCCTCGCCGCTCCCACCAAACCAACGCAGGTGCAGGCTGCGGATGGGCGTTGGGTCAACACCGGCCCGCCCCGCCGTGGTGCGGACTTCGTGCAATTGGTGCAGTGGATCGAGCAGCTGGGCCTGGCCGAGGAGTTTGACGAGATGGGTGTGTTGCGTCTGGGTGTGGATCTCGAACACATCGGTTTGGCCCAGATGGAAGAGGACAGCCTGGTGGGGGAGATCTTCCAAGCCGGCCGGGACGCACAATTCTTCATTGCCGCCCGACTGCCGGCCTATGACTTCTTCGTCGGAACCCAACAGCGGGGCATGCCGGTGGGTATTGTCTACAGCCCCGAGGAGGTGGTGGACGATCCCCATTTCGTGGCCCGCCAGTGGCCTCGTCCAGTGACGTATCCGGAGCTGGGTCGCACCGTTCGCCACCCGGGCCCCGCCATTCGCTTCCCGGCCACCCCCGCCGAGCCCCTGACCCCCGCTCCCCGCCTGCCGGTCGCGCATGTCGGCGGTGAGTCAGCCCGGTAGCGCTGCTGTGGTTTGGTCTGGCTTGCGTGGCGGTGTCGGGGGATGGCCTGGCCACGTTTGAACAGCCCACCGCCAGCGTGAGTCGAATATCCCTGAGACCAAGACGCGTGAGGGCAGCTGCGATCGGCTGCGATCTTGCGTCGGGGTTTGTCCCATCGGGCGTGCCCACCAGAAGCCAGCACCGAGTTTCGTAACGTGCGAAAACGTTGGTGCGGATCAGGGGTCGATTTTCGTCACCGGAGAAAGGTTGGTGTGGTCCGGAACGGAGATTCGTCACCGGAGAAACAGGTAGGGGCCATTTTCGGGGTTCAGCTGGCGCCGTCGGCCGGGCCAGCGAGCGTGGGTGCAGGCCAACCGGGAGTGACCGAGGTCCCTGCCCCGCCGGTGGAGGCTGGCCGGGTGCGACGGAGAGCGGGTCACCTGACGCCTAACGTCGTGCGACGATGCAGCAGCTGTCCCGTCGATCCGCCCGGGGCCGTGCCTCGGTATCCGCCGCTCTGACCGTCGTCCTGCTCGCCGCCATGGCCGCTTGCTCCGGCGAGGACCCGAAGTCCACCCTCGAACCCACCTCCTCCACCGTATCGGCGCCCGATGCGAGGGGCTCAGCGTCCATCTCGGCGTCGACGGACCCCACCCCTCCGTCGGGTCCGGTCACCAGCGGCACCGCACCCCTCACTGGCAGCCTCACCACCCGGACCGGCACCGACCCCGGCAATGACGTGGCCGGCGCCGACGTACGCCCGCAACTGGGCCAGGTCAGGGTCCGATTGCGGCAGTTGGCCACCCTGGCCGAACCCGTCGCCATCGCCACCCGCCCAAACGACCCTGCCCCGGGGCGGTTCTACGTGGTCGAAAGGGGCGGGCTGATCCGGGCCGTAGAGCAGGATGGTGCGGTGGTTGACACCCCCGTGGCCGACCTGCGCAGCCTGACCTCCGCCAGCGGCGAACAGGGGCTGTTGGGCTTGGCCTTCAGCCCTGACGGCTCCAAGCTGTATGTCAACTACACCGACCTCGACGGCAACACCAACGTCGACGAGCTCACCCTCACCGCCGCCGCTCTCGCAGATCCCGCCAGCCGTCGCCGGGTTCTGTTCATCGAGCAGCCCTTCGCCAACCACAACGGTGGGCACCTGGCCTTCGGACCTGACGGTATGTTGTACATCGGCATGGGGGACGGCGGCTCCGGCGGAGATCCCCGGGGGTACGCGCAGAACCCCACCAGCCTGCTGGGCAAGATGGTGCGCATCGACCCCACCCCCAGCCCCGCTGAGCCCTACACCGTGCCCGCCGACAACCCTTTCGTCGGCCGCTCCGACATCCGGCCCGAGATCTGGTCACTGGGGCTGCGCAACCCGTGGCGGTACTCCTTCGACGAGGTCACCGGGGACCTGTGGATCGGCGACGTCGGACAGGGCTCGAAGGAGGAGATCGACCTGGCACGGGCCGCAGACAGCTGGGGCAAGGCCGCCAACTACGGCTGGAACGCCTTCGAAGGTACCAATCGGTATGCCGCGGGTGTTGAGGTTGACGGTGCCGTCGAGCCCTACGCCGAATACGCCCACGGCAGCGGGGCCGACCAGGGATGCTCCATCACCGGCGGGGTGGTGTACCGCCAGCGCACGATCCCCAATCTGGCCGGGGCCTACCTTTACGCCGATTTCTGCGTCCCCGGCGTCCGGGCCATCGACGCCGCCGGCAACCCGCAACCGGTGGTCATCGTCGATCAGCCGGGCGGCGTCGCCAGTTTCGGCCTGGACCGTGATGGCGAGGTACTGGTGGTTGACCTGGCCGGGGGCCTGTACCGCCTCGAAGCAGCTGGCTAACGACGCTCCGCGCGCGTTCACATTGCGGTCACATTGCTGACATCTCTGTTCATGTTCTGGCGACAGAGCAGAAATCCGTGCCGACGATCCTGGCCAGCGGCGTAGGAAAACCAGGAGGCACTACCCGTGATGAGACCTCGGCTGACAGCGACCATGATCGTCGCTGTTCCAATACTGCTCGGTACGGCCTTGGCCGCACCGGCGATGGCGCAGGAAAGCGAGGGCCCGGTCCTACCGGCGGTTGACGCCGGCACCGTTGGCCTCAACCTCAACCTGTTGTGGATCATTCTGGGCGCCTGTCTGGTGATCTTCATGCAGGCGGGGTTCGCGCTGGTCGAGACCGGGTTCTGTCGGGCCAAACACGCCGCCCACGTGGTGAGCACCAACTTCATGATCTTCGGGTTGGGCTTCGCCGGGTTTTTCGTGATCGGCTTCCCGTTGATGTTCGGCGGTTACAGCTTCCCTGGACTGTGGGGGATGGACGAGGCCGTGGGCGGCCCGCTCATCGGTTCCGGCAACTGGGTGTTCCTGTGGAAGGGCCCCATGATGTTGCTCGGGGACGCAGCGTCCACCCCCGCGGTGATGGGCTTTTTCCTCTACATGGTGGCCTTCATGGATACGGTCGCCACCATACCGACCGGTTCCATGGCTGAACGCTGGAAGTGGAACAGCTTCGTGGTGTGGGGTGTGTTCTGCGGGTCGTTGTACTACCCGCTGTTTGGCGCCTGGACCTGGGGCGGTGGCTGGTTGGCCAACCTGGGCAAGACCGCCAACCTGGGCTTCGGGTATGTCGACTTCGCCGGTTCCGGTGTGGTGCACGCCGTTGGCGGCGCCGCAGCCCTGGCCGGTGCCATCGTGTTGGGACCACGCCTGGGCAAGTTCACCAAGGACGGCAAGCCCCGGGCGCTGTTGGGCCACAACATCCCCATGGCCATGCTCGGCACGTTCATCCTGCTGTTCGGTTGGTTCGGGTTCAACGCCGCCTCCACGTTTGCCGCCACCGACATCCGCTTTGCGGTGGTGGCCACCAACACCGCCATCGCTGGTGCCTTCGGTGCCATCGCCGCCATGGTGTGGGTGACGGTGCGCACCGGCAAGCCCGATCCGTCCATGATGGCCAACGGCATGCTGGCCGGTCTGGTGGCCATCACCGCACCGTGTGCCTTCGTGGCTCCGTGGGCCGCCATGGCCATCGGGCTCATCGCCGGGCTGGTGGTCATCGAGGCGGTCTGGCTCGTGGAGCGTCGCCTCAAGATCGATGATCCGGTCGGTGCCATCTCGGTCCACGGAGTCTGCGGCTCGATGGGCGTACTGTTCGTCGGTATCTTCTCGAACGGCAGCTACGGGCAGGGTTGGAACGTCATGCTCGACGCGGACGGCGCCGCGGTGGCTCTTGGGGGCAAGGGCGTGGTCGGAATCCTGTACTCCGGGCACGGCTGGGGCCAGCTGGCTTCTCAGGCGGTGGGCGTCCTCGTGATCTGGACCGTGATCTTCGGGATGGCGTTCGGCTTCTTCAAGCTGCAGAACAAGCTCACCAAGGGTGGCATCCGGTCGACTGAGGCCGATGAGATCGCTGGCCTGGACGTGACGGAGATGGGTGTGCCCGCTTACCACAGCGGGGACACTGATTCCACCGGCACCGCATCCATCGGCCGTCCGATAAAGGAGTCCATGAAGGTCTGACACAATCCTCCCGATCGACACTGTCGAGTACGCGACAACGGACCAGGTGCAACGAGGCACCCGGTCCGTTGTCGCGTACCGGCTGGGATGGCAGGGCCGGACGGTGCTCTCCTGTGCGATGCTGCGGCTCGTGTCCATGTCCCGCCGCCGCCTGCTGATGGCCGGCGCGGCGATGATCGGTGCCGGCTGCCGGCCCGGAGGCAGCGGCGCCGGTGATCGCCCAACACCTTCGACGGCACCCTCCACGAGCGGCATCGTCCCCCTCGCCGCCGTCGAGCTGCAGAGTCGGGTGGGTGCGTTCCTGGCGGCGCCGGACCTCAACGGGGCGGGATTGCTCGCCATCGACATGGGTGCCAGCGGTGACGTGGGCTGGGTTCCCTACCTGGTGGACCTGGTGCGGCTGGCCGGGCAGGCCGAAGGCACTGAACAAGTGCTGGGCGCGCTGCAGACCCTGACCGGTCGGTACGTGCTCAATGATGCCACGGTGGCCTTTGTGGAGTATGGCGGCTGGGTCCTGGCCAATCGTCCCCAACCGGCTCCGGGCTACCTCAACTGGAAGCGCAGCCTCTACGGCCGCATCGATCCCACCTTCGCCGTCATGCTCGGCGGAGTAACGGATCCGATGTTGTTGTCCGAGATCCACTGGGGTGGCGTCCTGCGAGGCGGTATTCCCGACCTCGATCAGCCGGTGCGAACCGTTCCCGGTCAACCGTCGGCGGATTATCTCACCGAGGACGAATTGGTGTTCGGACTGTCGGTGGACGGGGTGGCGGTGGCCTATCCGGAGCGGATCATGGGCTACCACGAGTTGGCCAACGACGTGGTGAACGGCGCGGACCTGGTGGTGAGCTACTGCCCGTTGTGCCGGTCCGCCCGGGCCCATCGAGCCGGTGGTCGGATCATGCAGACATCGGGTTTGCTGCGTCATTCCAACAAGTTGATGGTGGCCCGGGTTGGCTCGGGCGGGTCCGCCACGGTGGCGCCGCTGGCGGAAGCCGAACCGGTGTTGTGGCAGCAGCAAACCGGCATGGCGCTCAACGGGCCCCAACAGGGCACTCTGCTGGAGGAGGTTCCCATCGAGACACGCACCTGGCAGCAGTGGCGCACCCATCACCCCACCACTGAGGTGCTGGCCCTGCCGGAGAGAGACCGATACCCCGACCAGTCCTATGAGTATGTGCCGTTCGGCGCCTACAGCGACTACGACGCTGAGTCCGGTGCCTGGTTCCCCGTTCTGGCGCCTCCCGGGAACATCCCCCTCAAGGCCACCGTGATCACGCTGCTGGGCTCGGCTCTCCCGGCCACCTCAGGGTTGGCCGCGGATGTGGCACTGGCGATTGATGTCGACGGCCTGGCCCGGGCCGGTCCCACGATCATCGCCTGGCCCACCCCGTCCTCGGAACTGATCCTGGCGATACCGGAAACCCATGGCGCCCAGCTGTACCTGGCCACCGCCTCGACGCTGGCGGTGGGCCCGCTACGCTCCAGCGTCCGCGTCGAGCCCGACCGTGGTGTGCTGGCGGACGGATCGGCCCTGCCGCGGTTGCTGGCCGGCCGAGCGACCTGGTTCGCGTGGTACGGCGAGCACCCCGCCACGCTCTGGTGGCCGGCCTGATCCGCTCAGCCGGTAAAGGTGCGGGAAACCCTGGTATCGATGACCACCTGCAGCGTCCCCGGATGGTCACCCACCACGTAGAGGGTGCTCACCCTACCTTCCGGTACGGTGGCCACCGCTTGCAGGTAGCCCTCGGAGTGGCGGGCCTCAAGCCGGTAGTCGGCGTCCACCACGGTGGTGGTCCAGGTGCCCTCGCCGGGATCGAGCCGGGAAAGCTCCAATGCCGTCCATCCTTGGGACACGTGACGCAACACCACCTCATCGAGCGGCAGACCGGTGAGGTTATACACGCTCAGTCGGACCTCACAACGCGACAAAGGCGACAGGTCAACCTCATGGTGGGACAGCCGGGCCGCCCCGTCAGGACCCCGGCGCAGCAAGAGCGACAACTCAGCGTCGCTGGCAGCGTTGATGTCGGTGCCGACGAGGGACGAGCCGCTGGTGCATTGGCCGTCGCCACGCAACACGTCGAGGTGGTGGATACCTGCAGGTATGGACAGCCGCCGGCTGAGTGAGGCGTAGGGCACTGACCGCAGCGCGCAGACCCGATGGTCAAGCAGGACGTCCACGGTGCCGGCGCCGTTGCCGCCCACGTCAAGGCCTTGCAGCAAGGTGAACGCGGCGCTGGCAGGCGCGCCGGGCGCGGCTTCCGTGGATGGGGGTGTCGGAGCCGGCTCGGCTGAAGTGCTCGCACCGGCCGGAGCGCCGACCAGAGGACCCACCAGCAGCGCCAGCACCGCTGACACCATGGCGGCCACGAGCAGGACCATGCGGACGACGCGCCGAGGTGGGCCCGGCCGGGGTTGCGTCCCGACGAAACCCGCGCTGGTCCTCTGTCCGCTCACCGATCCCACGCTCATGGATCTGGCATCGACCACCCACGAAGCAGCCTGGGCCAGGACCATTCTCCCAACCTCCCTCAACGCCCAGCCAACTGCCGCGGGGAACCTTGGCAGGTCCGGGCGCCTGATGGCCTAGAGTCCTGGTCCATGGGGGAGTTCTGCCTTACCGAACGTGACGGCCATCTTTTCATCGTCACCATCAACCGACCTGACGTGATGAACGCTTGCCACCCGCCGGCAAATCGCGAGCTGGCCGAGGCCTTCGACGAGTTCGCTGCCGATCCGGATCTGTGGGTGGCCATCGTCACCGGCGCCGGCGATCGGGCGTTCTCGGCCGGCAATGACCTCAAGTACCAGGCTTCCGGTGGGGCGATGGGTGGTCAGCCGAAGGCCGGGTTCGGGGGCATCGCCTCCCGCAACGACCTGACCAAGCCGGTGATCGCCGCCGTGAACGGTGTCGCCATGGGGGGCGGGTTCGAGATCGCGCTGGCCTGTGATCTGATCATTGCCGCCGAGAACGCGGTGTTCGCGCTCCCCGAGCCCCGGGTGGGCTTGGCGGCGTTGGCCGGTGGCGTCCATCGCCTGCCCCGCCAGATCGGCACCAAGAACGCCATGGGCATGATCCTCACCGGTCGCCGAGTGGGCGCCATCGAGGGCAAAGAGCTGGGCTTCGTCAATGAGGTCACCCCGGTCGGGGAGTCTGTTGAGGGGGCCCGTCGTTGGGCGGCGCAGATCCTCGAATGCTCGCCCATGTCGATCCGGGCGTCGAAGCAAGCGGTCATGGACGGGCTGGAGGTCGGCGGGGTGTTGGCGGCGATGAAGGCCCAGAGCGGTTTCGAGGCGGTGCGGGCGATGTCGCGCAGCGAGGACTACATCGAGGGTCCCAAGGCCTTCGCCGAAAAGCGCCCGCCGAACTGGAAGGGCCGCTGATTTTCGACGTGAGCCTGGCTCAACGTTCGTAGATCTCCGCAAACCAGCGCTGCGGCAGCGGTATGGGCGTGAGTTGCACCGCCGCCTCCACCAACAGTGTGGCCACCGTCGCCGGTTCGCTGTCCGCGGCCAACGCGAAGATCAGACCCCGACGGGGGTGGTCCTGCACCAGCCTGGTTCCCGGCGGGAGCGCCACCCCGGCCTGTTGCAGAACCGCTGCTGCGCCGCGTCCGCCGGCATGCTCCAGTCCCAGCTGATGGGCGGTCGATCCCGAACCGACCACGAACGTACCTAAAGGTATGGTGGGTCCGCGAGCGGCGAAGAAACCGGGGCGACCCAACGCTCGCTGATCGACCTCATCGTGGGACGGATGGACGTTGATCCACCCGGTGCCGGCGGCGATGCGGGCGGCGATGGCCTCCACCAGTGCCGTCGGCGTGAACCGGTCGAAAGCCACGACCAACGGGGACCGGCGGCGGCTCATCGGACCAGTCTGGCTCCGCGGCGCGGCAACAGCCTCAGCGCGGGCGGTGGCGCCGCCGATTTCGTCCGAATCCGTTCCTGAGGCCGTTGTCGAAACCGGTCGACCGGTCCCGAGCCGGGCAGCCAGACTCGGCTCGTCGTTCCGAGGACGGGCAGAAACGGGACGCTTCGGGCGAGCGCTGGGTGGGGGCCGGCCCCTGATCGGACGCTGGGTTGCAGCCGTCCCGGCGATCAACCTGACCGGCACCCTCCACGCCAGGATCTGGTGACGGCTCGCCGAGGATGGCGGCGAGCGAGGCCGGCCAGCCCGCCTCGCCTGACCCGGTGGCAGCGCCATCGAGGTCACCGTCCACGGTCAACTCGGCCAGGACGCGTTCACCCTCAGCCAGTAGTCCATCCAGGACCTCGAACAACTCCTCGGCGTTGGTGGCGGACTGAGCGTCGGGTCTCCCTTCGGCCGTGGGCGGAGTCGCGTCCCTCTCCCGCTCGGCGTCGGGCGGCTGGGGGACATCGCCGGTGGTCCGATCCGAAAGCGGCGCCCGAGGGTCGGCTTGGTGGACCACGTATTGGGCGAAGCGACCGGTGGGACCCCGCGATGGCGAGCGGGCGGCGCCACTGTCTGCGCCGGGTTGCGACGGCGCCGGACCATCACGGTCACCATCGTTGAAGGCCGGCAGCTCCCGCGACGCCAGGAAGAGCAGGGTGGCGATGAGTCCGCCAGTGCCAACACCGGTGACGGTCCCAGCCAACAGCCGTTCTCCACCACCAATGATCGATGCCGTGGCGGCGCTCACGCCACCGGACGCCGAACCGATTGCGCCGAGCATCCCGACGCTCCACCGCTCTGTCATTGCCCACCGACGTTCCCGGTGCCGCACTGAGCGCGGCGACCAACCGTGGCCGGGCGTCAACGACACGGGCCGCCTCGCCGCCACCCTGACACCTCGGGTTCCACCACCCGACCGGTGAACCCTAGTGGTGTTCGTCATCATTTAGCAAGAAAGAAGGAACGAAGCGGTCCCACCCCGTAGCAGCTGTGACCTGTGCCGTCGCCTCAGGTCACAGCTGGCGGGCCGAGAAGGTGTCACAGGACTGCAACGACCCCCCGTTGAGGCCCACCTTGAACCAGCGCTGCCGTTGGGCGGAGGATCCGTGGGTCCAGGACTCGGGGTTGACCTGACCCTGGAACTTGCGCTGGATGTAGTCGTCGCCCACGGTGGACGCGGCGTCGAGACCCTCGGCGATGTCAGCGTCGGTCAGCTCCACGATCAGTGGCCGGCCTGTCTGCTCATCGGGAACAGTGGTGGCGTGCTGCGCCCACAAGCCGGCGTAGCAGTCCGCCTGCAGCTCCAAGCGCACCGCGTCCGAATCGGGCCCCTGGCGGGTGCGGACCTGGTCACTCTGGCCGGTCAGGGTCTGCACATGGTGGCCGTACTCGTGAGCGATGACGTAGGCCTCCGCGAAATCCCCGCCCTGGGCCCCGAAGCGTGATTGCAACTCGTCGAAGAATCCCAGATCAACGTAGACCCCCTGGTCAGCTGGGCAATAGAAGGGCCCTACGTCCGAACTGGCGTTGCCGCAGGCGGTGGCCACGCCGCCCGAAAAGAACGTGGTGGGGGCCGGCTGGTACGCGCCGCCGATCTCGCTGAACTGCGCCGCCCAAAAGGTCTGCACGCTGTTCACCACTGCCACCACCCGGCAGTCCTGGGAGGTTTCGGCGTCCGCCCCGGTTTGGCACTTCTGCGCCAGGGCCGGGTCATTGGGCGCACCCGACCCGTCAACGGCCACCGGCTGGGCGGGAAACAGTTGGCTCAGATCGCCGCCGCCGAGACCCCCGCCGCCGGCCCCGCCGCCCCCGCCGAGCACCGTGACCAGGAGGGTGATGATGATCCCCACAATGCCCACACCCCCGCCACCGACCAGGGCGGTCCGGCCAACCCCACGGCTGCGTTGGTCCTTCACCTGGGTGGTGTCGAGTGTTGCCTCGTCGTCGAAGTCCATATCGCCCGATCAGGGTTTTGGGGTCAGGGCCGGTTGGGGTCAGGCTGTTCTTGGCGCGAAGAGCCGGTTCAACCGGCCCGACGCAACAGGGCTCTGATGGCCCGCCCGGTCAGGAACGGATCTGACGTGCCGAGCGTACCGGTCACCCGACGGCGCAGCTCAGCCTCGGCCACGGCACGGTCCTCGGGCGAGATGCGGTCCAGGAACAAGACCCCGTCAAGGTGATCCATCTCGTGCAGGCAGACCCGGGCCAGCAATTCGTCAGCATCCAGGTCCACCTCGTCACCTTCGGGGGTCCAGGCCCGTAGGTGGATCTGCTTGGGACGCACCACGTCGAAGTAGAGCCCGGGGATGGACAGGCATCCCTCCTGATAGACCCACTCGCCGGAGCTCTCCACGACCACCGGGTTGACCAGTACCGGCGGTGCCAGCTCGGGCAGGCCGTGGGTGATGATGCGCGCCATGCGGCCCACCTGGGGACCGGCCAACCCGATGCCGATCTCGTGGTCCATGGTGACCAGCATCCGCCGGCCCAACTCCATGATGTCCCCATTGAGGTCGGTCACCGCGGTGGCGTCGCGACGCAGCACCTGATCCCCGAAATAGCGCAGCGGCAGGAGCAGCTCGTCCGCCGCCGGGTCTGCCGGGTCAGCCGGGGTCGGTTCGGGGTTCGTGTCGAGCGGGTTGTGCGCCACCCCGCAAGTATACGGACCAGGGCGGGGCTCACTTGAGCGGGCTTGGTGTCACGCGGGGCGGGACGGGCGGACCTTTCCACCCATTCCGCCCACGGTGCTGTGGCAGGCTCCAGTCATGTCGAGCCCGGACGCCCAATCGCCCATCGGCCCCTATCCGGATGCCCATCTGGGTCACGAGCGTCCCGGGGGGTTCGGCTACTGGCCCGATCCCGCCGACGACCCCGGTGTGAGCCCCGGCCGGGAATCTATCCGCCTCGTCGCCGCCGACGGTGGCCTGGTGCGCGGCCTGTTGTGGACCCCACCCAACGGGCGCTGGAAGACGGCGGTGGTGCTGTCTCATCCCCGAGGTGACTTCTCGGTGCATTACGCCTGCCCGCTGTTGGCCGCCGCCGGTTACGCGGTGTTGGGGTTCGCCACCCGCTACCTCAACAACGACATCGATTGCCTGCACGAGAAATGCGTGCTCGACGTGGCCGCGGTGGTGGCCGAGGTCCGCCGTCGCGGCGCGGAAGCGGTGGTGCTACTGGGCAACTCCGGAGGCGGGTCGCTGATGGCGCTGGCCCAGGCCCATGAGCAGATGGGCGACGGCTGGGTGGGCGTCGCGGCCCATCCCGGCGAGGGCGTGTTCATGCTGCAGGTGATCGACCCCTCGGTGGCCGATGAGAGCGACCCCTTCTCCACCGTGCACGAACTGGACATGTACAACCCCGATAACGGCTGGCGACCTTGGCCCGAACCCTGCCGGTACGACCCGCAGTGGTTGGCCCGTTACCGAGCGGCGCAGCGGGACCGGGTGGCCCGCATCGATGCCATCGCCAAGGCCGCTATCGCCGACCAGAGCGCCTCCCGACAAACGGCGGCCACGCTGACCAAGGGCGAGCCGGCGTGGCGGGCGGCGCGGGCCCGGGGGGTGTCGACCCGCTACCTGACCATCTACCGCACCCTGGCCGACCCGGCCTACCTGGATCTCACCATCGACCCCGACGACCGGCCGATGGGCTCACTGTTCGCCTTCCCCGACCCCTTCGAGGCCAACTATGGACGCGGTGGGCTGGCCCGGACCATGACCGACCGGGGCTGGTTGTCCACCTGGTCGGGGCTGTCATCCCACGCCAAGTTGGCGGACACCGCGCCCGCCATGACCGTCCCTTCGCTGCTGGTGCACCCCATGGCGGACAGCGAGATCCGCCTGTGGCAAGCGCAGGAGATCTTCGACAATCTCGGTGCCGTTGACAAGACGCTGGAGCTGATGCCCGGCGCGCCCCACTATTTGGAGGGCCACCGTCGCCCGGCCATGGATCTGGTGGTGGACTGGCTGCGGGCCCGCTTCCCCCACTGAGGCGACGAGAGGGAGAGCCAACCGGTGCGGTGACCGGTTGGAGGACGTCTGATACGGTCGGTCCGTTGTGAGTTCCGCTCTATCCGGCCGGCTCTGGCGCGCCCGCCGCCGGCCCGCCCACCTCGGCTCCTGGCGTCGTCGCCGCCTGGCCGTGCTGGCAACCGGGTTGAGCCTGCTGATCACGGTGGTGTGCCCCTCGGCCAGCCCGGCCCAGACGGTCGAGGAGGCCCGCGACCAGCGCGAAGCCACCCGGGCCGAGCAGGCTCGAGTCGCCGAGGAGCTCGACCTGCTGCAGGCCGACGCGGCCACCCTGGGTGAGACCCTCGAGGGCCTGGGCCAGGCCATCGCCTTCCAACAGTCCAAGGTTGACGGCGCCGGTGCCTCGTTGCGGGCAGCGCAGGCCGCGGTCAGCGCCGCCCGGGCCGAGGCGGACACCACCGGCGCGGAGATCGAGCGCATTCGTAGCCGGGTCACCGAAACCGTCATCAACACCTATACCGGTGGGCTGGAACAGGACACTGAGCAGCTCCTGGCCTCCTCCAGCGCCACGGAGGCCCAACAGCGCAGCGAGTTGCTCGATGTGGTGCGCACCAACTACGGCGAGGACCTCGAGCTGCTGCGCACCCTGAAGGAGCGGCAACGCCGGGCGATCCAACGCGCCGACGCCGCGGTGGTGCAGGCCATGGCCCTCGAAGCAGCACTGGGGGCGGCGCAGGCCGAACTCGATCGGCAATGGCAGATCCAGGCGCAGATCGTGGACGCGCTGCAGGGCCGCATTGGTGACGTGGAGGCCGAGGCCCAGCGACTGGCGGACGCCGAAGCCGCCTTCACCAGCGTCATCAACCAGCGCCTGGCGGAGGAGGAAGCGGCCCGGCAAGCGGCTGCCGCGGCGGTGGCGGGACCGGCGCCGTCGGCCCGTCCGGCGCTCGACGCCCGGTCGGCCTCGGGATTCGTCTTCCCCACCGAGGGTGAGATCACCTCAGGTTTTGGCTACCGGGTGCACCCCATCCTGGGCTACTCGCGCTTCCACGCCGGCATCGACATCGCTGCACCGGAGGGCACCACGGTGTGGGCCTCAAAAGAAGGGGAGGTCATCCTGGCCGGCTGGAACGGCGGTTACGGCAACTGCGTCATCATCGCCCACGAGGGCGGCATGGCCACGCTGTACGGGCACATGTCCGAGCTGGGCGTTAGCGAAGGACAGGTCGTGGAGCAGGGCGAAACCATCGGCTGGGTGGGCTCAACGGGCGCCTCCACCGGTCCCCACCTGCACTTTGAGACCTGGGTCGGTGGCGAACCGTACGACCCGTACCTGTTTCTGTAGCGCATCGTTTCGCACGGCAGCTCGGTGGTTCAGCCGAAGCGGGTGGTGTCGATCACCGCGCGCTGGTGGGTCCCCTCGCCCAGCACCTTGTCCCCGGCGCTGGCCCGAACCTCGAACGTGAGTCGACGCTTGGTCTTCTCGCTGAGCCGGGCGGTGACGGTGACGGTCTCCCCGGACGCTGCCGACGCCACATGGGAAACGCACACATGGGTGCCGACGGTGGATTCGCCCTCGTCGAGGTGGGGGATCACCGACTCCAAGCAGGTGCGCTCCATCAGCATGATCATGGCCGGCGTGGACAGCACCTTCATGGGCAGGTGTGGCGGCGACATGTCGTCGGTCACCACGTGATCCGCGGTCGTTTCGATGCCCGGGGCCAGGGAGTCCTTCATGGTGGCGGACAGTAACGCGGCGGGGTCGGTGGCGAGGCCCGAAGCGGGTTCAGTTCCGCACCACCAGGGTCTCCGTCTCGAACAGCTCGTCAGACCACGACACTTTGTATGGCATGTCCATCCCCAGGTCGTAGCGGGTCACACCCTCGCTGACCAGGTGTTCCATCTGGCCCAGCTGCAACAGGTTGCCCAGGGACAGCGCCGGGAAGTGGCTGCTGTAGGCCAACTGCAGCCCCCGGTACCGACCCCGCCGCACCGCCCCCAGGATGTACCCCACGTCCTGTCGTCCGGCCACCGCGAACCCCGCTCGCAGCCGGCCGCCTGCCAGGCTCTCGGCCAGGTCCAGATAGAACCCGGCGAAGGCCGGATCGGCCAGACCTGAGCCGTTGCGCCCTTTCCAGCTGGCCTGCTCCATGGCGATGGCCCGCCGCACGACGGCCGCACCACCGCCTTGCAACCATTCGAATCGGATGCCGGCCAATTGAGCTCGGTTGGCGGCCTGACGGGCGTTGCGTCGAAACCGGGCCGAGCGCCGATCCAGGTAGGCGCCCACCCCGCCATCGAGCCAAGCCACCCTCCGGCCCAGGGTCGAGTTGGCGCTCAAGATCCGTGAACCCAGCCGCTGGACCAAGCAGGTCGCCAGGGCCCCGTGCGGGGTCACGCCCGGCAACAGCAGTGCCTGGCAGTCATGACGGTGCTGGTGGAGGTGTTGCTCGATCAACTCCACGCCCGCTTCCACCGAGGGCCCTACCACCGGACAGGCGAAACCCCATTGGGCATCCAGCCCGCACAACAGCGCCCGACGGTCCCGGCCGGGCAGCCGGGTCAGCGCCACCCCGGCCTCGGGCGTGACCTCCACCAGGACCCGGCCCGAACCCAGCCGGCGGTGCAGCGGCACGATCCAATCGGTGCTGGAACAGAACCGGTCCACTTCCCCGGTGCGATCGACCAGGTCATCGAAGGCGTCACGAATGCCCAGCAGATCCGAGCAATCCGATGCCGAGCCTTCCGCCCGCATGACGCCTCCGACACCCACCGCTCAAGTGACCCTGCTGCCCACAATACGGGTAGCGTCGAGCGTGAAGGAACGGGAGCGCACGAACGGCGGTGCGCCCGTGCCGCGCCAGAACGGATCACGGGGTCGGATCATGGGGTCGACACAGTCAAGACCGCTGCCGGAGACGGACCGCCGGCCGTGCCGCGTCGGCCGAAGTTCTGATTGCACGTCCCCCGCGGTCAGTTGCCGGGGCCGGGCCCAGCGATGGGCGGCGCTGCTCGCGGCCGCCGCGTCGCTGGTCGTGGTCCATGCCTGCAGCGCCCCCAAGTACGAGTACGTCTCCAACGGTGAGTTCGGGAACTACTTCCGCATGCCCAGGAGCTGGCAGATGCAGGACATCACCGATCAGTTGTCCGCAGGTCGGGTGGGCGCGGATCAGGGATCCAACGTGACGTTGTGGGAGGTGCTGCTGGCCAGCCCGCTCCGCGTCACGGGAACGACCGCCCCTGCCCCCAACGCCGAGGTGGCCGAACTGTTGTCGCCGAACGTGGTGGGTCGGGTGATGGTCGTTGACCTGGGACCGAGCGACACCGAGCAGGTCGGCCTGTCGACCGTGAGAGCGGCGTTCTCCGCGACCGGCATTGATCCGTTGTTCCCGCCCGAAGATCTTGCCAGCGATACCGTCGAGGTGGCCTCCTACGAGCCGCTCGCTGCGGGCGAGTCGCTCACTGGTAGCCGGGTCGTGGCCAACATCGATGTGGACCCTTCGCCCAGCTCCGCACAATGGATCACCGAGAGCCAGTCGATGTTGTTCGACAACCGCACTGGACTCGTCTACCTGCTCTCACTGCGCTGCGCGGCGGAGTGCTACGAGTTGAACCAGCAGCAGATCAACGAGATCGCCAGCTCGTTCACAGTAAAGACATGACCGCCATCAACTCTGGGCTCCGGAAGGACTCATGATGAACTTGCCTGTTCACGATCTTGGACCGATGGGGCAAGCGGTATCGGTTCACGAGCCGGATGCGGATGATCATGAGCCGAGGACCCGTTGGCCCCTGCTGTTCTGGGACCGGGTGCGGATCCTCGTCTTGCTCAGTGTGATCTTCGGCATGTCCGTTGCCATCAAGCACGACAACGTGCCGATCATGTCATGGCGTGAGGCACTGGACGATCAGGCCCGCTCCAAGTGGTGGCTGTTCGTGCTGGGCGGCTTCGAGCTGCTGCATCAATTGCACCTGTTCGTCTGCGAACGCGTCGGGGGCTACAACCAGCTGTGGGAGAAGCACGTCTGGGGTCGATGGGACCGCGCCATGGACAAGCTCAACCCCTGGACCCGTTTTCGCCTCGGTCGTATGGTCAAGGTGGTGGCCTGGGGCAGCGTGGCGCTCCTGGGGTTCTCCGCCATGTGGGGGGTCAGCTTCCTGGAGGCGTTGGCCCAGGCCCCCGGACGGTTGTGGTCCAATCCCTTCGGTGACGCCGGCATGCCGTGGTTCTTCCAGATATTCTTCGCTTTAGCATTTGGGATCATCCAGATAGGTGGGATGTACTGGTTCCTTTCGAAAGGTGGCATCGATACCTACATGCCGCGGGACATCAAGACCCGGTTCCGTGATGTGTGGGGCCAGGACAAGGTGCTTGACAAGATCAAGGAGAACATCCTTTTCCTGGAGAAGCCGGGCGAGATCGAATCCAAGGGCGGGCACGTACCGGGAGGCATGTTGCTGTGGGGTCCGCCAGGGACCGGCAAGACACTGATGGCGGAGGCGGTGGCCGGGGAGACCGGTAAGCCCTACGTCTTCGTTGATCCGGGCGCGTTCATCCAGATGTTTATGGGAATCGGCCCGTTGAAGGTAAAGCGGTTGTTCACCAAGCTGCGCAAGCTCTCTTTGCGCTACGGCGGGGTGATCGTGTTCTTCGATGAGGCCGACACCTTGGGGAACCGGGGTCAACTTTCGGGCGGATTCAACAAGATCACCCCGGCCGAGGCCAGCGCCGCGGCACAACTTCAATGCTGCAACGGCCTTCACTATGTCGGTCAGAACACGGCGAATGCAGCCTTCGCGGAGACGGTGAACTCCCATCGTGGGACCCGCGCCGATGTCAACGAACCCCTGTCGCTCATCCGTCGCCCACTCAACATCATCATGGCCGGTGGGGGTGGTGGTTCGGGGGTGTTGCAGTCCCTGCTCACGGAGATGTCCGGGCTCAAGAAACCGCGTGGGGCCGTTAGCCGGCGGCTGCGGTCGCTGCTCAACATGAAACCGAAGCCGCCGCCGAAGTACCGCATCCTCATCATGATGGCCACGAACATGCCCAGCGCCCTGGATGAGGCCATGCTGCGCCCGGGCCGGATTGACCGCAAGTACAAGGTTGACTTCCCGACCCTTGAGGGACGCATCCGGACCTTCGACGGCTACTTCAAGAAGGTTCGCCACTCGCTGAGCGAGGACCAGGTCCACCGGTTGGCGGTGATGTCGCCCCGGGCAACCGGTGCCTCCATCAAGGACATCGTCAACGAGTCGCTGATCGTGGCCATCCGCGACGGCCGGGACACCGTCACCTGGCCCGACGTGCTGGAGGCGAAGACGTTCAAGCTGTGGGGCATGGCCGATGGGGTCGCGGCCACCGAGTTGGAGCAGCACGAGACCGCCATCCACGAGGCCGCTCATGCAGTGGCGTTCTACTTTCTCTCCCGGCGCAGCGTCATCGACATCGCCACCATCGAGCAGCGGGGCGACGTGGGCGGTTTCGTCAGCCCGGTGCCCATCGAGGAGCGCAAGTTCGACTGGCGCACCGAGATGGAGCTCGACGTGATGGTGGCCCTGGCCTCGCTGGTGGCTGAGCGCATGTTCTTCGGCGGGGACAACTCGGTCGGCGTCGGTGGCGATATGCGGACTGCCACCTCGACGGTGCGGGGCATGCTGTCCCGGGCCGCCATGGGGGAGTCGCTGACCTCGCATGGGGCCGGCGATGACCTGAGCGACAACCAACGCCACGAGTTCGATCTTCGGGTGGAGGCCAAGCTGCAGGAGCTCTACCAGCGCACCTATGAGTTGATCGACGCCAACCGTTGGTTCCTGGCGGCCATCGCCCACGCGCTGCAGCAGCACCACACCATCAGCGGAGAGGACATCGACGCCATCTACAAAGGCCATGTCGGTCCCACCCTCGACGGCTCGGTGTATCGCAGCGATGGGTTCCTGGAGCAGTACGGGGCCTACTTGGCGTCGGCCAAGGAGGCTCATGAAGCCCAGGGTCAGATCCGCATGTTGATGCCGACGTTCGGGGTGGGGCCCGTCCTGTCGGGCGTGACTCCGGGCGGAGCGGCCCCGGGCGGGTCGAGCCATCCTGCCTATGGGCCGGGCGTTCCTTACCGCCCGGTCAGCCCCCCCGAGGGGCAAGACTCCCACCGGCCAAACGGCCCACAGAACCCGCCGACGGGAGTCAACGCCACGCCCGCCGATTGACTGGCTGCACCGGCCTTGCCTGCCAGGCCAGTTCGTCCGCTAAGCTGACCAGCCGCTACCGCGCCGGTATCACGCCCTCGGCCGCAGGTCGACCCATCTCGAGGATCAGTCGATGTCGAAAATCTGCCAGGTGACCGGCCGCAAGCCCAGCTTCGGCAACACGGTTTCCCACAGCCACCGCAAGACCCGTCGCCGGTGGGATCCCAACATCCAAAGGCAACGGTTCTGGATTCCCTCAGAACGTCGTTGGGTCACCCTCACCATCTCCGCCAAGGGCATCAAGACCATCAACCGCAAGGGCATCGAGTCCGTCCTGGCCTCCATGCGCGCCGCCGGCCAAAAGGTCTGAACCACCCGCAGCGCCCAAGCCGGCCGAAAAGCAGCGGGTAGACAAGCACAGCAGCGTTCGGGCACTTGCCCGGTTCGAGACCAGCAGCGCCAGCGCCAGGACGGCCACGGATGGGGTAGGGGCCCCATCGAGGTGGAGGAGCTTGGGGTTGGGGCCCCAAGCGGGTAGACAAGCACAGCAGCGTTCGGGCACTTGCCCGGTTCGAGACCAGCAGCGCCAGCGCCAGGACGGCCACGGATGGGGTAGGGGCCCCATCGAGGTGGAGGAGCTTGGGGTTGGGGCCCCAAGCGGGTAGACAAGCACAGCGTTCGGGCACTTGCCCGGTTCGAGACCAGCAGCGCCAGCGCCAGCACGGCCACGGATGGGGTAGGGGCCCCATCGAGGTGGAGGAGCTTGGGGTTGGGGCCCCAAGCGGGTAGACAAGCACAGCGTTCGGGCACTTGCCCGGTTCGAGACCAGCAGCGCCAGCGCCAGCACGGCCACGGATGGGGTAGGGGCCCCATCGAGGTGGAGGAGCTTGGGGTTGGGGCCCCAAGCGGGAAGACCAACATGGCCAAGAACGACAAGCGGCCGATCATCAAGCTTCGATCGACCGAGGGGACGGGGTATACCTACGTCACCAAGAAGAACCGTACCAACACCCGGGAGCGGCTCGAGCTGAAGAAGTATGACCCCGTGCTGCGCCGGCACGTGGTGTTCCGCGAAGAGCGCTGAGGGCCACCGCCGTGGCTGGCTCTGTCGAAGAGACCCGGGAGGAGCTCGATCAGGAGTTTCGTCAGTTCCAAGAGGGACTGGGCCGGATCCATGTTGCGCTCGGTGAGCTGTCCCGGGCTGTCGCCACCGATGACATCTATCGGCTGCTGGAACGGCTCGAAGATGTGGTGCACGATGTGCGCACCGGCGGGGTCATGGGCTCGGGCGCCAAGGGCCATCGCGAGGCACGGGAGAAGTGGCTGGCCGCCGGAGGGAGCTGACCAGCCCGATCGCTCTCGCTAACGCCGCTTCTCGCTCCGCAGATCGAAGCACACCTTGACCGACGCCCGAGGACCGGCGTTGGCGGCGTGGGCCATGGCGTCCACGTAACGGTCCAGTGGATAGCGGGCCGACACGAGGTCCCCCAACTGATCCCCCAGCTGGGACGCCAGCTTGATGGCCAGGGAGAACGTGCTGCGACGATCTCCCCCCGCCAGCGTTTCGGTGCAATAACAGTACGCTCCGACCAGCTCGGTCTCACGATGCCACAGGGCGGTCAGCTCGAGCCGCACCCCTGCCGGCATGCCGAGCAAGACCACCCGGCCCCGGGGTCTGGTTATGCCGATCGAGCGGCGGATGGTGGCCGAGGAGCCCAGCGTGTCGATGGTGGTGTCAGCCCCGCCGGCCAGGTCCTCACCGATGACATGGCAGCCCACAGCCCGCCGCACCGCCCGGGGTAGGGCGTCTGGCTCGACCACCTGGTCGGCCCCGAACCGGCGGGCCAGTTCCTGCTGGTGGCGGTACTTGGCCCCGACCAGGATCCGGCAGTTGGGCTGGAGAGACCGCAGGGCGGCCACGCTCAGCAACCCCATGGTGCCAGCGCCCAACACCGCCACCGTGCTACCGGCTTCCACCTGGCCCCGGTAGGCCGCATGCAGCGCAACGGCCAGCGGTTCGATCATCAGGGCGGTCTCATCGGTCATCGAGGCCGGTATCGGGTGCAGCTGGGTGCGGTGAGCGACGAACTCACCGGACCAGCCGCCGCCGGTGGAGGCGCAATAACCGATCTGGATGCCCGGCTTCAGCTGCCCGGTGATCAGATGCCCGTAGTCGTCGCCGTCTCCCGGTGAGGCGTGCGGCCAGGGCGGCACGAAACCCCGGGCCTCGGGACCCAACACCGGTTCGAGCACCACTCGTTGGCCCGGCGCCGCTGCGGGCTGCACGCCATCGCCGACCACCTCCCCGACCACCTCACCCACGACCTCCCCGACCACCTCGTGACCCAACGTGAAGGGGAACGTGATGAATGGTTCGAAGTACCGGGCCGCTTCTCCGCCCACCGTGGCCAGGTCCGATCCGCAGATGCCTGACAACAGCGGCCGTACCCGCACCCAACCCGGACCGGGTAGGGCCGGCGGATCGGTATCGACCAGCTTCAGCGGGCCGATCCTGGCCCCGTCGGACCCGAACAGCTTTGATCCCACCGCCGCGGCCACATAACGGATCTCCTGGCGGCGAAATTGCAGCGCCCTCATCGCTGGGCCTTCCCATTGAGCACGGTGGCCGAGCCCCCCAGCACGGTGTGACGGACCTTGCCGGTCAACTCCCAGTCCGCGAACGGGGTGTTCGTGGCCTTGGACGCCATCTTTCGACGGTCCACCGTCCAGCGATGCCCGGGGTCGAACACGCAGAGGTTGGCCGGTTCACCGGGGGCGATGGGACGGCCCTGATCGGCCAGCCCGGCGATGGCCGCCGGCCTCCAGGTGAGGGCGGCCACGGCGATCTCAAGCGGGATGGCCGCCGGACCGAGCACCACGCCCAACGCCGTTTCCAAACCCAACATGCCCGGTGAGGCAGCCTCGAAGGAGCCGGTCTTGGCGGCATCGGGGTGAGGGGCGTGATCGGTGGCGATGGCGTCGATCGTCCCCTCCCGCAATGCTTGGCGCAGAGCCAGCAGCTCGTGTTCGCCCCGCAGCGGTGGATTGACCTTGTATTGGGGATCCCCACCGGAACAGCAGGCGTCGGTCAGGGTCAGATGCTGCGGCGTGACCTCCACGCTGACCGGCAGTCCGTCGGCCCGGGCGGCAGCGATCAAGGCCACGGTGGCGGCCACCGAGGCGTGGAGCACGTGATAGCGAACACCGCCAGCACCGGACCCGCTCTCCCGCTGGCCCGCCATCTCCCTGACCAGGGCCAAGTCTCGGGCGACGGTGATCTCCTCGGCCACCGCCGGGCGCCCCCGCAATCTCAGCTCGGCGGACCAACGACCCTCGTTGAGATGTCCGCCACTCACCAGCGCGGCGCATTCGGCGTGTTGGGCGATGACCGCACCGGGCAGTTGTGCTGCCGCCCTGAGCGCTGCTCGCATCACGGCGGCGTCCGCCACCTCGTTGCCGTCATCGGTGAACACCCGCACGCCGTGGCGGTACAGAGCGGCCAGATCGCAGAGGTGCTCGCCGCGCCGTCCGACCGTGATGGCGGCGGAAGGGTGCACCTCGACCAGCCCGGCCTCCCGGCCCCAGCGGCGCACCTGTTCCACGATCTCCACCTGGTCAGTGCAGGGATCGGTGTTGGGCATCGCCACCAACGCCGTGTACCCGCCCAGCGCCGCCGCCCGGGAGCCGGTCTCCACCGTTTCGGCCTCCTCCAAACCTGGTTGGCGCAGGTGGGTGTGCAGATCGACGAACCCGGCGCAGACCACGGCCTCCTCGGCATCGAGCTCGGTCACCCCGCGTCGGGCCAGCCCCTCACCCACAGCGATGATGAGGCCGCCATCGATCAGCACATCGGCCGGTCTGCTGCCCTGCTGGTCCAGCACCACGCCTCCCCGGATCAGCAGCACGGGCGGTGATGCTAGTGGGGCCGGCCAGGGCTCATTTCATGCCGAGGGTGCGAGGCGCATTGGCTAGCCTGGCTGACCCGTGACCGCCGCACCTGACACCGCCACGCCCGCTCCCGAGGTCGTCTCGGCCGACGCGCCCGGGTGCTCGGTCGCGCCCCCACCCGTCGGACCTGTACCGCACGCGGTCGAAGCCGCACCGGTGGACCGGCAGGAGCTCGACCGGGTGCTGGTGCGGGTCGATCCCACCAAGGGGCTGTGGGACCTGGTCGAGTCGGGTAGGGCGGCGGAGATCGTGCCCGAGCTGCCGGCACTGCGCCTGGAGCAGGACCCCATCCATCGCCACAAGGACGTGCTCAGTCACACCATCGCGGTGGTGGCCAAGACCAGTCCCGACCTGCGGGTGCGGCTGGGTGCGCTGTTCCACGACATCGGCAAGCCCCGCACCCGGGCCTACGTGGACGGTCAGGTCACGTTCCACCATCACGAGGCGGTGGGAGCCAAGATGACCCGCAAACGCCTCCGGGCCCTCGGATACGACGCCGATCTGGTGGCCGACGTGACCGAGCTGGTCCGGCTGTCGGGCCGATTCAAGGGCTACGGCGACGGCTGGACGGACGCTGCCGTGCGCCGTTACGCCCGTGATGCCGGTCCGTTGTTGGGCACGCTGAACGAGCTGGTCCGCTGTGACTGCACCACTCGCAACCGGGCCAAGGCCGATCGGCTGCAGGAGCAGGTCGACGAGTTGGAGTTGCGCATCGCGGAGCTGGCCGCCCTCGAGCGCCGGGAGGCCGAGCGGCCCGCCATTGACGGGACCGGGGTCATGGAACTGCTGGGCATCGGGCCCGGGCCGCTGGTCGGCGAGGCGGTTCGATACCTGCTGGAGATGAAGCGCACCGGCGAGGCGGTTGACAGCGAATCCGCGGAGGCCGCGCTGCGGGCCTGGTGGGCCCGACGCGCCTGATCGGGCTGTTGCTGGGGGACCGCTCAGCGACGCCAGGCGCCGGACTGGTTGGAGCGGTAACCCAGGGACTGATAGATGGCGTCGACCAGGCCTTGGCCCCGCTCGTTGAGCAGCACTCCCGAACCCATGCGGTTCATCACGTAGCCCACGCTCAGCCGTTCGGCGGGATCACAGAACCCGATGGAACCGCCGGCGCCGACATGGCCGAAGGCGCCCTCGCCCAGCAGGCAGCTGTCCCGATCCCAGCCCTCGGGCCGGGACCGGTTGTCCATGGTGGTCATGAACCCGAGCCCGAAGCGGGTGGCAATGCCCAGCACCGCGTCACGTTCGGTGGCGGCGGCCACCCGGCCCATCCGGCCGAGCGTGTCGGCGGAGACAGCCTCGCCGGTGGCGAAACGGCGGTACAGCTGCGCCAGCCCCCGGGCCGAACCGACGCCACCCCCGCCACCGATCTCAGCGGTGTGGCAGCGGCTGCTATTGGGGTTCATGCCGCCCTGATTGAGCAACGCCAACGCGGCGATGCCCTTGCGGTCGTTGCGCACGGTCTGGGTGAAAGCCGTGGGGTGCGCCGGATCGGGCATGAAGGGGATGACCCGGCTGACCCGGCCCAGCTCCGCCTCGGGGACCCCCAGCCAGAAGTCGGCATCAGCGGGCCCGGCCACCGCCTCACGCAGGAACGCCCCGAGCGACATGGCTGACACCCGACGGATGACCTCGCCGATCAACCAGCCGAAGCTGAGCATGTGGTACCCCTGACGGGTGCCGGGCTGCCAGAAGGGCTCTTCGGCGGCGCAGCGGGCGGCCATGGCGTCGAAGTCGTAGACCTCGCCGTTGGTCAGCTTCTCGCGCCAGGACGGCACCCCCACGGTGTGATCAAGCAGCATCCGCACCGTGGTGTCGGCCTTGCCGTTGGCGGCGAACTCCGGCCAATAGTCCCTGACCAGGCGGTTGAGATCCAGTTCGCCCCGATCCGCCAGCACGTGGGCCGCCAGCGCCACCGCGCCCTTGGTGCAGGAGAACACCGTGACCATGGTGTCCGCGCTCCACGGTTCGCCGACTGCGTCATCACCGTCACGGGTGGCCTCGGTGCCACCCCACAGGTCCACCACCGTCTCGCCATCGATGGTGACGCACACGCTGGCGCCCACCTCGCGGTGTTGGTCGAAGTTGGTGCGGAACGCCTCGCCGACCGCTTCGAACCGTTCCGTGCAAGTGCCTGAGATCATGCCCGCAGCGTAGGCGGGCGGGAGCCCAGGCGATGCTCCTTGCGCCACACCACACGCAGGCCGGACCAGGTCTCGTCGATGGCGCAGACCTTGTTGTCCACCAGGCCCAGCGGTAGCACAACCTCCCTCACCACGTCCTCGGTGATGTCGCTCGCCACCTTGGATGCCCGCTTGGGCCACGCCACCCAACAGCCGCCGTTGGGGTAGATGGCCTCGCCCAACGCTTGCAACTGTGCCACCAGGCGGTGCCGTTCGGTGAAGAAGGCGACCACCACGTCCGCCGGCCCGTGCAGCGCGGTGGTGATGCCAACGCTGTCCGGAAGGGGGTCCAGCGACGCCCGCAACGACGGGGGCTCCTCGATCAGTGAAAGGCGACATCCGGCCTTGACGCCCAGCTTCTTGGCCAGTGGCGTCCCTGAGTACCCGGCGGTTGGGCCCATACCCCTAAGCATGCCATGCGTCGTCGGCGGGCTGGATCAGGTTGGCCTGACCTCGTCACGCACGGTCCGGCTAGCGTCGGGTCGTGGTCGATCTGGGGTTGCTGAGCCTGCTCGACATGCTGCCGAACCCGCTCACCGGCGCGCTGCCCACGGTGGCTCGCCGCTATCACGATCTGGTGCGCATGGCGGTCCGTGCGGAGCAGGCGGGGTTCTGCGCGCTGGGTGTCGGTGAGCACCATTTCAGCCACTACGCCTTGCCGTCGCCGTTCCTGGTGCTGAGCCACACCGCCGCCGCCACCAGCACCATCGAGTTGGGCACCTCGGTCACGTTGCTGGCCAACGCTGATCCCGTTCGCATCGCGGAAGATCTGGCCACCCTCGACGTGTTGTCCGACGGTCGGGCCGAGGCCACGTTCGCCCGCGGTGTTGACGTCAACACCATGACCGCTTTCGGGATCGACAGCATCGATGAGCTGCGTCCCCGCTTCGAGGAACACCTGCGGCTGGTGTTGCGGTTGCTGACTGAGGACGAGGTCACGTGGACCGGGCGGTATCGAGCGCCGCTGAACAAGGTCCACCTCGAGCCCAGACCCGTTCAGCAGCCGCACCCCCGCATCAACATCGGCGGTGGGTTGTCCACGGTCTCCGCTGACCTCGCCGCGGACCTGGGCCTGCCGTTCGTGCTGCCCAGCCTGTTCCGCTTCCCCGAGGACTATCAAGAGATCGTCGGCCGCTATCGCCAGCGGATGATCGACAATGGGTTCGCAGACAAGGTGTCCGTCACGTTCCCCTGCTACCTGCACGTGGCACCCACCTCCCAAGCGGCGGTCCAACGCTGGCGGCCATACTTCGAGAACTACGTGGAGTTCGCGGCCATGGTCCGCAGCGCCGGGGCCCGGGGATTCGATTTCGATACGTTGGTCCGGGGCCCTGCGGTGTGCGGCAGCCCGCCGGAGGCCATCGACCGGTTGGCGGGCATGGCTGACCTGCTGGGACTCGACCGCCTGCTGGTGCTCATCGATGCCGGCGGGCTGCCCGTCGAGGTGGTGGACGAAGTGATTGAGCTGGTTGGTGCCGACGTGCTACCACAGCTCGTCGGCACCGCCCGTAGCACACCGGTCATTTCCTAAACGTTGTAGCTATCCAACGGTCCGGCATCGTTCGCCAGCAGCCAGATCAAGGCCAGATCAAAGTCGCTCGACAGCACCGATGATCCGGTCTAGAAAATCTAGGTCGTCGATGCCGCTGATGCCGGTTTCGGCCAGCGCCAGCACATTGCTGTTCACCAGGTCGGCAAGGAGAACACGGACCACGCCGAGCGGCATTGACATCTTGGCGGCGACTTCGGCCACCGCCTGGGGGACGGAGCAGAGATCGTAGATCTGGTGGTACTCGTTGCCACGGGGCAGGGCTGCTTGGGTCCCTTCGATGGCGACCACCATGGCTTCGAGGGGCAGATTGGCCTCGGTGCGGCCGGCCGTGACCATGAACGGCCTGACCATCCGAGCTTCCTCGTGTTGATCTTCGAACTCGTCTTCGAACTCGTCTTCGAACTCGTCGAACGAATCGGAGTCGTCGAACCGGTCGTGGTCGGCCATTCGGGGCTCAGACGGCGACGAGGTTCTTGAGCTCGGAGATCAGCTCGGGCGTGAGTAAGGAACCGAAGCGTTCGACCAGCAGCGTCATGTTGTAAGCCATGAGGCCAAGATCACACTCCTTGTCGGCCAGCACGCCCAGACAGGAGCCGAGGCTGATGGTGGTGACGAACACGAAGGCGTTGCCCATCTCCACAATGACCTGGTCCACGCCATCGGCGTTGAAGCAACGGCTGGCACCCTGGGTGAGGCTGCACAGACCTGACGTGATAGCCGCGAACTGCTCGGCCAGGGCTCGCTCCAGGTTGCCCGAGCTGGTGAGCAAGATGCCGTCTGCTGATACCGCGATCGCGGAGCGGACGTCGGCGGTGTTCTCGGCAAAGTTGTTCAGAAGCCAGCCGAAGTTCTGGGCGGCGCTGCTGAGATCGCTCATCGGTCAGACTCCCTTGCTTTCTGTTTCGGCGGTCTTCGTGTCCGCGGGGGTGGTGCTGTCGTTGGAGGCCTTGGTCTTGCCCGCCTTGAAGTTGTCCAGACGATTGCGGGTCGCCTCCGCCGATCGGGGTCGAGCCTCCTGGGTGGGCGTGGCGAAGCGGTCGTAGCCGGACGCATCGGCCGCCTTCGGGGTCCTCTTCTTGTAACCAGCAGCGGTCACCTCGGCGGGCGTCGCGTCAGGGGCCACAGCCGTGGTGGGCGGCGCCGGCAGGATCGGCTGCGCTGGCTGTTCCGTGACCGGCGTTTCGGTCGTGGCCGTTGCCGCGGTTGAGGGCGTGGGGACCACTGCAGGCGCTGCCGGTGCTGCGGCCGCTGCGGGCGTGGCAACGGCGGGGGCCGACGCAATGGTCGGTGCCGGCGCTGTCGAACGGGTCGGCGCGGACCGGGCCCGGTTACGGACGTAGCCCTCACGCTCGGAGACCGTGTCCGCCTTGGGCTGAGCTTCCACCACCGTCAGGGCGTCCGCTGGCAGATCGACCTCAGCAGTCACGCCCTCACCGCCGGGCGAGCGGAGCCGAACCTTGATGCCGTGACGGGCCGCCAAGTGGGACACCACGAAGTGCCCGAGGTGACCGGTCGGCGCGTGCTCCAGGCTCAGCGGTACCGCCAGGCGCTCGTTGGCGTCGATGACGTCCCGATCGGTCATGCCGGTGCCGCTGTCTTCGATGAGCAGCCGGAGGGTGCCGTCAGCAAGGCTCACGCTGGAGATGACCACGGCCGTGTCCGGCGGCGAGGAACGCACCGCGTTTTCGACCAACTCGGCCATGAGGTGGGAGATGTTGGCGGCGGCGGTACCGCTGACGTGTACGTTTCTGATGTCCAACACCTCGACCCGGTCGAACTGTTCAACTTCAGAGACCGCGGAGCGCACCACGTCGTGCACCGGGACCGAGCGCTTCCACTTGCGGGGAGCCTCCAGACCGGCCATCACCAACAGGCTTTCGGCGTTGCGCCGCATGCGGGTGGCGAGGTGGTCCAGCTTGAAGAGTTTCTGCAGTTTGCCGGTGTCCGCTTCGTCTCGTTCCAACTCATCAACCAGTCGGAGCTGTTTGGCCACGAGGTTCTGGTTGCGTCGACCCAGGTTGACGAACGTCTCGGACAGCGCCACCCGGCCCCGGGCCTGGCGTTGCAGAAGATCCACCGCGGTGTCAACCACGGAGTTGAAGGCCGCGGCGGCATCGGCCAGCTCGTCCTTGCTCTTCAGCGTGACAGGAGCCAATTCTGGAACCTCGCTGTCGAGATCGGCAGACTGCAGCGTTGTCGCCACGGCGTTGGCGGAATCGCGGAGGTGGCGGACTGAACCGCTGATCACCCGGGCCACGGAGATGGACGCCACCAGAGAGCCGAACAGACCCAGGAGGAACGCTGCGATCGTAAGCACGGACCGCTGCTTCACCAAGGAGTTGGTGTCCGCTTCAATGGCGGTTTGCCTGGCCTGGGCCAGGGTCACCGTCTCGACGATGGCGGCGCGGTGACCCTCGTAGATGTCCTTGAGCTCGGTGTTGGCCACTACCAGTGCGCCCGCCTGGTCGCCAGCATCCATCAACGGCATGAAGCGTGTGTTCACGATTTCGAAGAACTGCGTGCCGGATTCGAAAGAGTCCTCAATGAAGGAAGCCCGGATGTCGCTATCGACGATGAGCACGTCATCGGCCCAGCGCTGGTGGGCCTTCTCGTACTCGGCCTCGAAGGTCTCGAGGCGGGCCCGAAGCTGGCTGTTCTCGGCCCTGTCGTCGGTGTTGGCGAGCTGTTGGACCGTGAGGTAGCTCTCCACCACGAAGCCCGGCGGGGGCAACACGTCAGCGATGAGATCCTTCGCGGCGATGATCTCTTGGTAACTTTGACTACCTACGCGGACCGATTGCTGCGTGTTGAACACGAAGGCACCGATTGCCAACATCGTGATGATGGGTACCGCCACCACGAGAAGAATCTTGCGCCTAACGGAGAGTTTGTTGAGCATCTTGGGGAGTTTCCTTTCCGGACGAGCCGCACGGAGACGACTGCCGGGACGAGGTCCTGGTACAGCGGCGGGTCATGGGTCAGCGTTTGAGGTCAGAGGCTCTAGACCCGCCGAAGCAGGCTCTGGCGGGCGGTGCGCAACACGGCGAGGAGGGTTTGCTTGGTGGATTCACGGGACCGTGCGTCGCAGGTGACGATGGGTACGTACTCAGGAATGGACATCGCCTCCCGGAGCGCCTCGAGCGATGCGTCGTCGCTGCCCTCGAACTGGTTGATGCCGACCACGAACGGAATGTCCCGGCCCTCGAAGTAATCGATGGCCGGGTAGCAATCATCCAATCTGCGGTGGTCGACCAGAACCAGTGCACCCAGGGCTCCAAGGACGAGGTCGTCCCACATGAAGCCGAAGCGTGACTGGCCGGGCGTGCCGAACAGGTACAGGACGATGCCCCAGTCCACCGTTATCCGACCGAAGTCCATGGCCACGGTGGTGGTCGTCTTGGAAGAGACGAGGGACCGGTCATCATGGCCGATGCTCGCCTCCGTCATGGCAGCTTCGGTCGTGAGCGGCGCGATCTCGGACACGGAACTGACGAACGTGGTCTTACCCACGCCGAAACCGCCAGCGATCACGATCTTCGCTGAACGCGGCGGTGCTTTGGAAATGTGTGCTCCCGGATGAGCGGGAGTTGCTGCGGGCGCGACGAAGGTCATTCCGAGTGGACCCCCCCTTGGGGAAGACGAGACTGCAACAGTTATCGTCCACCGCTATGGGCGCTTGAGGGCCTTCTTCGAGGTTTCCGAGATGTGTGGTTAACGCGAAATGCGTTTCTCAGTCCAGAAGCGCGGGGGCCAATTGGGCCCACTCCTGCAGCGGGAGCTCACGATCGGCCCGCAACACCTGGATGCAGACATGGTCGGCGCCGGCATCATGATGGGCCCTCACCCGGGCGGCGATCTGCTCGGTGCTGCCCCAGGCCACGATGGCATCCACCAGGCGGTCCGACGCCGTGGTGTGATCGGCCCAGTCCGACTCGTCGAAACCCAGCCGGACCAGGTTGTTGAGGTAGTTCGGGGCCCGCAGGTACACCGCCATCCCTGCTCGGGCGATGCGCCGGGCCTCGCTGGCGTCGGTGCTGCACACCACCATCTGCTCCGGCGCCAGGATCGGCCCCGGCCCCATGGTCTGACGGGCCAGCGCGGTGTGCTGCGGGGTGGTGAAGTACGGATGGGCGCCCTGGGCGGCGGTGGCGGACAGCTCCAACATCTTCGGCCCCAGCGCCGCCAGCACCGTGGCCGGCTCACCAGCGGGTTTGACCGACATGTACATCGCGGCGTCCATATCGGCCAGGTAGCGCTTCATGTACGCCAGGGGCCGGTTGTAGTCGTGCTTGCGGACATTGGTGACCAGGTGGCGGTGGCTGACGCCCAGGCCCAGTACGAACCGCTCGGGGTACGCCTCAGCCAGCGTGTTGCGGCACGCCACGGTGGTCATGGGATCACGGGCATAGATGTTGGCGATGCCGGTGGCCAGCACCAACGTGTCCGTGGCGGCCAGCAGGTTGGCGGAGGCCACGAACGGGTCCCGACCCACCGCCTCGGGCACCCACAAGCTGGCGTAACCGAGAGCCTCGAGCCCGCGGGCGGCATCTTGGGCGGCACTGGTGGGATGGCCGTCCAAGGCGCCGGTCCACACCCCGATCCGGCCCAGGGCCCGCTTGGCCCGGGTGGTGCGATCGCTGACGTGGTCGCTGTTCGCCTGATCAGTGCTGGCGCTGCTCATAGGCCGTGGAACCTAGCCCACGCTGAGGGCGATGAACCCATGTCCCGATTCCCCTGATCGGGCGAACGCTATGGGCGTGAAACGGGATGTGGCGCAGGGTTGGTGGCGAGCGGCTGATGGGTTCTGGTATCCCCCGCAGGCCCGACCGGGTCAGCTCTGGATGGGTGAGGTGCGCGGCCCTCACGGCGAGGCGCCCCCCGGTCCGGGCTGGTGGATGGCCAACGATTACCGCTGGTACCCGCCCGAGGCCCGCCCCGGCGAGCTGTGGGAAGCTCCGCCGTCCTTTCGAGGGATCCCCGCCGACCTGGCCGGCGCCGGACCTGCTGGGATCGCCGGTGATCGACACCTCGACGCAGCGCCCTTCGGTGGACGGGTCGCTCAGGTGACCCCCGCCAACCCCGCTGCCGTTGCCAGCTGGAAGCCACGACGCGACAGCAAAGACGAAGCGGCGCTGCTGACCGCCTTGGGGCTGATGCTGATTATCTTGGGCGTGGTGTTGCTGGCGGGGGTTCGGTTGCAGTGGCCGGATGCCTCCGCCCTGATACGCCTGCTGGCCTGGGTGCCCGTTGCCGCCGGCAGCTCGCTGACCCTGATCGGCTCGATGCGCTATCTGGGGTCATCCTCGTGACCTTGGGTCACCCTTCGTAGGTGCTGGTCAGCTTGGGGTCCCCGCCCCCCGCCACCCGCAGTCGTCCGTCCTGCACCATGGCCAGCACGTGGGCGTACACCGACCCCGCGGCGGGATACCACAGGCGCTTGTCGTAGCTGGCGTACAACTGCGGCACCAGGTCCGCGATCGTGGCCGGTGCCGTGCCGAAGAAGTGAACGATCTGGCGCTCACGTTCCTCCCTATGCTCCAGGAAACTGCGCACGTAGGTGGCCGGATCATCCACCGAGGGGCCGTGGGTGGGCCAGTAGCGACTGTCGCTGCGGTCCAGCAGCTTGCGCAACGACTGCAGATAATCCCGCATCGATCCGTCAGGGGGGCCGATCACCGAGGTGGCCCAGGCCATGACATGGTCCCCGGTGAACAGCACCGACTCCTGGGGTAGGGCGTAACAGATGTGGTTGGAGCAATGGCCGGGGGTGTGCACCGCCTCCACCCGCCAGTTGCCGTCGGCGGCGTCGATGACGTCCCGGTCTGTCACCCGCTCGTCGGGCTGGAACTCCAGATCGGGTCCCTCACGCTTGAGGGCCGGATCGAGGTCCTCGTACTCCTTGTCGTAGCCCTCCTTCTCCTCCTTGGTGAAGTACTTGGAAAAGTCGACCTTGTCGTCGGGGTCGTTCGGTCCCACCACACCGTGTGGCCCGAAGCCGTACACCGTGGCTCCGGTCTTCTCCTTCATCCACGCCGCGCCCGGCGAGTGATCGGAGTGGGTGTGGGTGATGAAGATGTGGGTGACCACCTCATCGGGGCCGAGCCCATCGAGCACCGCCTGCAGGTGCGCCTCAAGCGTCGGGCCTGGGTCGATCACCGCCACCTGGCCCCGACCAAGGATGTATGTGCCGGTGCCCTTGAACGTGAAGGGACCGGGGTTGCGGCACTCGACACGACGGATGAGGGGCGACAGGGTGTCTGTGGTGCCGTACGTGACCTCAAGGTCGCGGCGGTGCTGGATCGCGGTGGCCATGTGGTCATCCTTGCAGCCCGCGCCTCACCTCACACGATGGACGACGTTTCCGACGGAGACGTTTCCGACGGAGACGTTTCGGTCGGGACGCGCCGAGGGTGCCCGCCCCGTGGTGGGGGACGAGCACCCTCAGTGGAGTGTCCGGTTGTGAACTCCGCGACTCGCACCTTGGCCCACGAGTCACCGTGGGCGGTACTGGCTCTCGATTCGGCTCACCTCAGTGGGTGGCTCCTAGTGGTGGAGGAGCGCTCCTGCCGTCTCGGGGCCCGGGACCAAGGCACCAAGCCAGCCAGGCGGATCTTCCTCACCGTTTGGGGCAGTAGGCATAAAGCTCCTTTCACACCGATTCATCAAAGTGATCCCTCGCCGAGGGCACCTGACTTGTCCACACTGGTGGGAAATTTCGACGGGTTGCCGTGCTGCCACGTGGCCCGCACCGACCACAATCGTCCTTGCCGCATCGACTGTCAAGGCTAACTTTGGCGAAGATTCGACGTCCCTGGCGCGTCCCATACCGAGTGGTATGCACTCGTTAGTGCGGTGGTCGGTGAATGTCATGAAGGGGGGTTCATGTTGCTGAGGATGTGGCCGACGTTGGCACTCAACCAACGGTGATGGGTCGGATCCACACACCTTGGCATCGGGGGTCCTTCGCCGCCGACACAGAGCACCACCTGGTGGCGGGCTGCGGCGAAAAGCGGGATGAGCAGCACCGGTGGCAACCGATCGGCTGCCTCGATCAGCACCAGATCGAACGTTGGACCGGACCATCCAGCGGCGGTCGTCAAGAGCAGCGCCGCTGGACAGGGCTGCGGATTGGTCAGGCCCGCGTCGGCGAGGCGTGCTCGGGCGGCTCGTTCCGTCGCGTGCCTGGCGGCTTGTTCGAGTTCGCGGGCGTTGCGTAGGGCTTCCTCCGCAACGGCGTGGTCCAATTGCCGTTGACGCAACTCCTGCTGGCGTCGGTGCAGGTCGACTCTGAGGCCGCCCCCTCCGTTGAGCAGACGCTGCGCCCGTTGCCACTGTGCCAGCGCCTCGTCCCGCTGGGTGGCCCGGCCATGGGCTACGTCCGCGGCCACCAGCAGACGACGGAGCGCGACATTGGAGTCCGGCTCGCCGAGGTGGCGGGTCTCATCGGCGAGTCGGCCGACGCCCAGCGCGCTGGCGCTGGCCTCCCGATCCGTTGCCAACAACCGAGCGAACGTTCGCTCCAAGGCTCTCAGGTGCTCAACCACGGGATCGAGTTGGCGGAGCGCCTGACGGGCCCCGCTGTGGCGCTCGGCGGCCCCTCGGTATGCGCGTTCGGCGAGGTTGCGGGCGACGCTCGCCGCTTCCAGTACGGCCACCTCGGGGGGATCGGCCGGATCGATGCCGGCCCGGATGCAGGCAGGGCGCGCAACAGGATCTCCGCTGATGACCAGGACGGTCTGGCCGCTGTCCACGGCGGTTCCGATGTCCTCGACAACCCGCTGGTGTTGGCAGGTCCCGCTGGCTACCAACCGCAGGCGCGGGGTGTGCGTGGGCCCGGCTCCACCCCACCCGCTGAGCACGGCGGCGGCGTTGCGAACCGTGAGATCGGCCCGTTCGAGGCGAGCGAGCGTGGCGCTCAGCGTCGCCTGCGTGATGGTGGTCATCGTGCCGGTTTGGGAGCTCTCGGCTCGGGCGTGCAGTTCGGCGCGCAGTGCAGCCAACGGCGCAGCCAACGGGTCGGGCCGGGCGGGCGAGGTGGCCCGGGGTGCGGGACCGCTCGGCGCCTGGATCATGCTGCCACGGTAGCGGCGTCGATCCTCACTCTCGGGCGCCGCTAGGGTCCGGCGCCATGGGTTCGGAGCTTGTCGAGCAGCTCGACCAGTGTTGGCGGTCCGACATTGTGCCGGTGCTGTGTGAGTACGTGGCCATTCCAGCGCTGTCTCCGGCGTTTGATGCGGCATGGGCTGATCACGGTGACATCGAAGCCGCGTTGCAGCTGCTGAGGGGCTGGGCGGAGGCACGGCCGGTGGCGGGCCTGACGGTGGAGGTCGTCCGCTTGGCGGGGCTCACGCCGGTGCTGCTGGCGGAGGTTCCGGCTTTCGGGCTCGACGCCGGCACCGACCCCGACACGGTGTTGCTCTACGGGCACTACGACAAGCAGCCGCCGATGAGCGGATGGCTCGACGGGCTGGGACCCTGGTCGCCGGTGATCCGCGACGATCGCCTCTACGGCCGGGGCGCCGCCGATGATGGCTACGCGCTGTTCGCCTGTCTGGCCGCGCTCGAGGCGGTGCAACGGCGCGGCGGATCTCATCAGCGCTGCGTGATCCTGATCGAGGGCAGCGAGGAATCCGGCAGTCCCCACCTACCGGCCTACTTTGACGCCTTGGCCGCCCGCATCGGCGAACCGTCGCTGGTCATCTGCTTGGACTCGGGTTGTGCCGACTATGAGCGGCTGTGGGTGACCACCTCGTTGCGCGGCCTGGCGGCGGGGGTGCTCACGGTGGAGATCACCGGGGAGGGCCGCCACTCTGGGGCCGTGGGTGGGGTCATCCCCTCGACGTTCCGCATCATCCGACAGCTGCTGGGACGCATCGAGGACGCTCACACCGGCGCCGTGCTGATCCCCGAGGCCAACGTCGTGATCCCCCTCGAGCGGGTGGAGCAGGCGGCGGAGCTGGTGGCCGCGGTAGGAGACGGTGTGGACGACTATCCGTTGCTCGACGGTGTCAACGTGCGCACCAAGGCGGCGGGGGAGCTGCAGCTGGATCGGACCTGGAGGCCGGCGCTGCACGTCATCGGCGCCGACGGGCTGCCCTCCTCGGCGGATGCCGGCAACGTCCTGCGCCCCCGTACGGCCCTCAAGTTGTCGATGCGGCTGCCCCCCACCGCAGATCCCGATGCGGTGAGCGCGGCGTTGGGCCGAACACTCACCGCCGCCCCGCCTTATGGAGCCCGGGTCCGTTTCGAGCCGGACACCCCGGCGCCGGGTTGGAACGCCCCGCCACTGGCGGATTGGACTGTCGACCTGCTGGCCCGCAGTTCCCAGCAGCACTTCGGTGTGCCGGCCGGCTTCGTCGGGGAGGGTGGCACGATCCCGCTCATGGGAACGCTGCAGGCGAGCTTTCCGAGGGCCCAGTTGCTGGTCATGGGGGTGCTGGGGCCGGGCTCCAACGCCCATGGGCCCAACGAATTCCTTCATCTACCCATGGCAGTGCGATTGACGGCGTGCGTCGCGGATCTGCTGATGGCCCACGCCAACCTTGCCGGAGGCACCCGCCATGAGTGAAGCGGAACCGAACAGGAATGCGCTGGGCGCGCGAGGGGGCGGCGCTCGGACTGAACACCGCCGGACTGCGCTTCGCCGCCGACGGCACGTTTGAGGTGGCCCGCACCAATCTCAACTCGTGCTTCGGTTGCGGCCAGGACAACCCGGCCGGTTTGCGCCTGCGGTTCCGGCTGCTCGATGACGGCTCAGTGGGAACGATGATCGAGGTGCCGGCGGCGTTTTGCGGTGTCGACGGTGTGGTCCATGGCGGCATCCAGGCCACCATCCTGGATGAGGTGTCCGGGGTGGCGGCGCAGCTGGCCCTCCCCGCCGGCGCCGTCCCCCTGCCGTGCGTGACCGCTGATCTGGCCTTGCGATTTCGTCAGCCGGTCACCCAGCAGGGGGCGGTTCGAGCCCAAGCCACCGTTGAACGAGTGGAGGGCCGCAACATCTTCGTGGCCGCCAAGATCGTGGATGAAGCGGGCTCGGCCTTGACCACCGCCACCTCACGCTGGGTGCAGCTCAGCGTGTAACGGCGCTGCGGTGCCCGCCGATCAGGTCCAGGGGCGGAAGGTGACCAGAGCCGCGGCGAACACGAACAGCACCAGGATCAACAGCAGCCCGATCTGCATCCGTTGGGCGTGGTTGGCGGCTTGCGCCCGTTTGGCGCTGCTTTCGGGGACCCCGCCACCGGCGAGCTCGCCCAGCAGCACCAGCTGCGCCCGTCTTGCCGGTTGCACCAGCCCCCAACGCAACACCAAGGACACCAACCAGGCGACCTCCGCCGCCCAGAACCATTGGCTCGACCACGCCGTCGCACCGTTCGACGTCGCCACCGCCAACGCGCCGGCCGGCCCGACCACGACCATCGCTTGTTCGGCCCGGCGTGCCCCCAGCCGGTATCCGGCCCGGGCCACTGCCGCGGCATCGACAGCGTCCAGCCGGCGCACGAGGGGGCCCAGCAGCACCGCGAAGCACACGGCGCCGTAACCGAGCACGGTGGCGACGAGGCACACCAACATCGCGGCGTGCAACAGCGCTGCCGTGGCGTTGGAGCTCAGCACGGGGGCGGCAGGGAAGGTCCGCGGTTGGAGGTGGCCCGCAACGCCGTCTCAACCGGCCTTGATGACCACGGAGCCGGCCAGTTTGTCATGGATGGTCTGGTTGTTGGCGTCCCAAAGGGGCCACAGAGAGTCGATGAGCAGATAGGGCAAACCGATGCACACCCCCAGGAGCGGGACGTTCGTGCTCAGCTGGGTCAAATGCCGCAGGAAGCCCCGGCCGACACCGATCGGCTGGCCGCTCTGACGATCCACGACCCGGATTTTCAGGGCTTTCTTGCCAAGCGTTTGGCCCTGCCCGTTCAGCACTGACAGGTAGACGTAACCGGCCACCGCGGCCAGTAACTGGGCCGCGACCGTTGCCCCGGTGTAGGTGTACTGGAATCCGTTGTTACCGGTGTTGATGTCGCGGATGTCGTTCAGGGCCAGCGCCACGTAGAGCACCAGGGTGGGGATGATGATGAGGATGGAGTCGATCAACTTGGCCGCCAGACGGACCCCCCAGCCGGCCAGCAAATCGGGGTGGAGCGCACCGGGCCCCACCCCATAGGCCCCGGTGGGGGCGGCGGCGGACCACGGGGTGTACTGACCAGCCGGCGCCGCGTAAGGGTTGCTGCCAGGTTGGGCCCATCCCGCTTGTCCGGCCCCGATTCCGGGTTGGCCGGGCTGTGCCCAGGGCTGGGCGCCCCCGTCCCAGGGGCCCCCACGACCGTCGGTTACGGGAGCGCCGCCCCACCCGCCGCCCGGTCCCGGGATGTTCGGTCCGGGGATGTTGGGTCCGGGGATGTTCGGTGCCGCACCCCATCCGACGCCGGGCTGATCACCGCCGGGGGGCGGCCCGCCCCACATGGTCTGGCCGGCCGCCGCAACGGGCGGGATGCTGGCGGTATCGCTGAAGCCGCCCGCGGGGTTGGGAGCCAGTCGCAGGCCCGCAGCCACGTCGGCCAGGGCCTGCCAGACCGTCTCGCCCTCCATGACCACGTAGCTGGTGGCGCTGAGCTCGCCTCGCTGGGCCATGGACCGCAGCTCGTCCTCGCTCACCGGCCCTTGGGTCTGTGACCCGACGGCGTAGTACCAGCTGGCCATGCGGCTTCCCTTTCGAGCGGAGCGGTGTGAGGGTGACGCCACTGTAGGCGTTGCGCGATCAAGGGGCGTTCCCCCACCGCTGGGGTCGGCTCTTCCAAACCGACCACAATGGAACCCTCCCATGGCACGCTCGGTCACCCTTCGTCCCTGGCAGAAACGAGCTCTCGACACCTTCTTGGCCTCGGACCGGCCGGACTTCCTGGCGGTGGCTACCCCCGGCGCCGGCAAGACCACCTTCGCGCTCACCGCCATGCGCATGGAACTGGCTCGCAGCGGGTGGCGTCGGTTGTTCGTGGTGGCCCCCACCCAGCATCTCAAGTCGCAGTGGGCGGACGCCGCGGCGAACTTCGATCTGCATCTGGAACGGGACTGGTCAGCGTCGCAGGGCACGCTTCCGGCGGATCTGGACGGCGCGGTGTTCACCTATCAGCAGGTGGCCAGCTCGGCTCAGGCCATCAGCGAGCTGACCCGGGACGGTCTCGTCATCCTCGACGAGTTGCACCACGCGGCGCAGGAGCGGGCCTGGGGGGACGGCCTGCAAGCGGCGTTCGGGCTGGCAGCGCTGCGGCTCGGCTTGTCCGGCACGCCCTTCCGATCGGATACCTCGGCCATCCCCTTCGTCCGCTATCGCCTGGAGCAGGCCGAATCTGATTTCGACTACGGCTACCAGGACGCGCTGGCAGACGGTGGGGTGGTGCGACCGGTGTTCTTCCCGCGGGTCAACGGGCACATGGAGTGGTCAGCGCCAGACGGCACCCTGTACGACGCCACCTTCGACGATCCGCTGACCCGGGCCCTGGCCAACCAGCGGCTGCGGACGGCGCTGTCCCTGGAGGGCGAGTGGCTGCCGGCGGTGCTGGCGGAGGCCAATCGGGTACTGATGGGCATCCGAGCCCGGACGCAGCCCGACGCCGGCGGCCTCGTCATCGCCATGGACATGGCCCACGCCCGGGGCATCGCGCGGATGCTGAGGGACCGCCTGGGCGCCGCCGCGGTGGTCGCCACCTCTGATGATGCGGACGCTTCGGCCCGCATTGCCCGCTTCGCCAACTCCGCCAACCCGTGGATCGTGGCCGTGCGAATGGTCTCCGAAGGCGTCGACATCCCCCGGCTGCGGGTGGGGGTTTTCGCCACCAACACGACCACCGAGCTGTTCTTCCGCCAGGCGGTGGGGCGGTTGGTTCGCTGGCAGCCCATCCGCAGCGGCCAACAGAAGGCGTTCCTGTTCATCCCCGACGACATCCGGCTGCGGACCTTTGCTCAGCAGGTGGCCGAACACCGCCGCCACAGCCTGCGCAAACCCATCGAAGACGGTGAGGGCGTGCTCGAAGAGGCAGATCCGACCGCCCTCGACGCCCAGGTGGAACCGGAACAGTTGTCCTTGTTCGCGGCGCTGTCGGCGGTACCCCACGAGATCGAGGGGACGTCAATCTTCGATGACGATGATGTTGATGATGTTGAAGGGCAGGCCGGAAGCGGCGGCACGGTCCGGCCCGCAGAGTCCCGTCACAAAGACCCTGCAGTAGGCGGGAGCTGGGACAGGTACCAGGCGCTAGAGGAATTCCACGATCCGGCCTTGGTGTTGGACTTGGGCCCCTTGCAGCGCCCGCATGCCGCCGAGCAGGGCCGAGCCGACCCGGCGATGGCGCAGAGTAGCGACGGCCTGCTGGTGGAGCTGCATGGCCTCAGCCCAACCCGGGCCCGGGCCCGACTGCGGGATCTGAACGCCGCCGTGGTGGCCCAACTGGCGCTGGTCGGCGGTCAGACCCACGCCCAGGTCAACGCCGAGCTCAACCGGCGGGTCGGAATCCGCCGAGTGACGGAGGCCACCGTGGCCCAGTTGCAGCGCCGGGTGGTGGCCGGCCGAACGATGCTCGACGAGGCCCGCCGGGCGCTGCGCCGTTGAGGCCGACGCATCGGTCGGTCGGGGTTACCATCTCGCCTCAAGTGATCAGTCGTGCCTCAAGTCCACAATCCCGCCCCAAGTCAGCAGGTCAGCAGGCCTTGGTGGCCGCACCCGGCGACAGGCCTCGGGCGCGGGCTGCGGTTGAGGGAGCGGTTAGCGGGGGAGTACCAACCATGTCGGGTCAGACACCAGCGGCGGCGGGCCCTCGGGGGACGGCGCGGACCGCGGTCGCCGCCAGCCGCGGTGCGAGGCGGCCCGATGCTGTGGAGGGCGCCGAGCGCAACCCGCCTGGGATGGACACCCCCACCCGGCGGCGACCGGCTGCGAGCGGAGCGGGCCGAACCGGACGGGACCGCTTCCCCCGGGAGTACGCGGTGACCCGCCGTTTCAGCCTGGGCGAGCCCCGCAACGTGGCGGTCGCCGGCAATGGTCGATGGGTGACCTTCCTGCGTTCCAGGTCGGGCACCGATCCGGTTACCTGCTTGTGGGCGCTCGACACTCGCAACGGGAAGGAACGGCTGGTCGCGGACCCCGCCACCCTGTTCGAAGACCGCAAGGACCTGGCCCGGCTCACCGACGCCGAACGCCGCCGTCGGGAACGGGCCCGCGAGAGCGCCGAGGGGATCACGTCCTACGCCCTCGACGAGGCCGGCGAACAAGCCTGTTTCGCGCTGGGCGGGCAACTGTTCCTGGTCGACGTGGCCAAGGGCCGGGCCGCGGTCCTGCCCTCGATGGGTTCCGTGTTCGACCCCCGCCTGGATCCCACCGGCACCCGGGTGGCGTACGTGTCGGACCGCGCGCTGCGGGTGGTGGGTCCGCTCGAAGAGGACCGGAAGTTGGCAGGGGAGGACAACCCCGAGGTCAGCTGGGGCCTGGCCGAGTTCATCGCCGCGGAGGAGATGGGCCGATCCCGTGGTTTCTGGTGGTCGCCCACCGGCCAACATGTCGCGGTGTGTCGGGTCGACAACAGCCCGGTCGACACGTGGTACGTGGCGGATCCGGCCCACCCCGAGCGCGAGCCCAGCCCCCACCGCTACCCCCGGGCCGGTACCGCCAACGCCCGTGTGGAGTTGTTCGTGCTCGGCCTCGACGGGACCCGGGTGGCCATCCGTTGGGATCACGAGGCGTTCCCGTACCTGGCGTCGGTGTCCTGGCAGCCCGATCGGCCCCTCACCCTGGCCGTGCAGTCACGGGACCAACGCTGCGTCGAGGTGCTGGTGGCGGACGTGGTGGACGGCGGAACACGAGCGGTGCACACCGACACTGACGAGATCTGGGTGGAACTGGTGGCGGGGGCGCCGCGTTGGCTCGGCGAACACCTGGCGGTAGTGGTGGACCGCGATGACATCCGCAGGGTGGAGATCGCCGGGCGGCCCGTCACCGGCGTGGACCTGGCGGTGCGGGCCGTGCTTGGCACGCTCGGCGCGGACCTGGTGGTGTCCGCATCCCTCGAACCCACCGAGGTCCACTTGTTCCGACTATCGGCGGAGGGTGAGGTGGTGCGGCTCACCCAACAGAGCGGCGTGCACAGCGGCGTGGCCGGGGGAGACATCCTGGCCGTGAGCCGCAGGTCCATGACCCACTTCGGAACCGTCACCGAGATCCGCAAGGGTTCCCGGGTGGTGGCCGAGCTCACCTCCTTTGCGGAGAAGCCCAAGCTCAACCCACGGGGCGCGTTCTACGTGGTTGGGGACCGCAGCTTGCGCACCGCCCTGCTGCTGCCCCGGCGCAAGAACCTCGGCCCGCCCTACCCGGTGTTGCTCGACCCCTACGGCGGCCCCCACGCCCAGAGGGTGCTGCGTTCACGCAACGAGCTCCTGGTCTCGCAATGGTTCGCCGATCAGGGCTTCGCCGTGCTCATCGTTGATGGTCGGGGCACTCCTGGGCGCTCGCCAGCGTGGGAGCGGGCGGTGTGGGGGGACCTGGCCGGTCCGGTGCTGGATGATCAGGTTGATGCCCTCGAAGCGTTGGGGGCGCTCGACGAGCGGCTGGATCTGAGCCGGGTCGGGATCCGGGGGTGGTCCTTCGGTGGTTACCTGGCGGCGTTGGCAGTGTTGCGCCGGCCCGACGTGTTCGGTGCCGCGGTGGCCGGCGCCCCCGTCACCGACTGGCGGCTCTACGACACCCACTACACCGAGCGGTATCTCGGCCATCCCGACGAGTATGGCGAACACTACGAGCACACCAGCCTGATCAATGACGCCGCCCGGCTGCAGCGCCCGCTGTTGCTGATCCACGGCCTGGCCGATGACAACGTGGTGGTGGCCCACACCCTGCAATTGTCTTCGGCGCTGCTGGCTGCGGGACGTTTCCACAGCGTGCTGCCACTCTCCGGCGTGACCCACATGACCCCCCAGGAAGCGGTGGCGGAGAACCTGCTGCGCCTCCAGGCTGCGTTCCTGCGCCGCTCCCTGGGCATGGACGTCGGCTGATCAGCGGAACTTCGGCGTGCGCTTCTCCATGAAGGCCGCCACCGCTTCGTGGTGCTCGGGCGTGGTGTAGGCCTGCTGCAGCGCCGAGAGCTCGCGCCCTTGCACCACGTCGAGGTCCACCCCGGCGCCGTTGACGGTCAGCAGTTGCTTGATCATGCGGAGCTGGGGGTCGGGGTTGGCGGCGTACTCGTTGGCCAGGCCGAGGGCGGTGTCGAGGACCTCATCGGCAGGGCAGCTCCGATCAACCAAACCCATGGCCGCGGCCTCGGCCCCGCTGACCATGCGACCGGAGAGGGCCAGGTCACTGGCTGCCCCCCAACCGCAGCGCTGCACCAGGAAGTGCGAGCTGGCCAATTCCGGCACCAGGCCCATCTTCACGAAACGGGCGGAGATCTTGGCCTCGGCCGCCGCCACCAGCTGATCCATGGGCAGCGCCAAGGTGAGGCCCACCCCGATGGCGGCGCCGTTGATGGCGGCCACCATGGGCTTGGATGCGCGCACCAGGTTCACCCAGTTGGTGGCGGGCTCTCTCGCAGCGGCCCGATCTGGCCCGGCGGTGGTCTCCGCGTCCGCCTCACGGCCTGTCTGGATGCGGGCCTGGAACTGGCTCCCGATGTCCGCCCCGGCGCAGAACCCCCGCCCGGCCCCGGTGAACACCATGGCCCCGACGGAGTGGTCGGCGTTGGCGGTGGTGACGGCGTCGGTCAGCTCACCGTGCATCCGGCGGGTCCAGGCGTTGAGCTTGTCGGGCCGGTTGAGCGTGATGAGCGCCACATCGCCGCGCTGTTCGTAGAGGATCTCGTCGTAGGACACGGAAGCCATGAGCTTGACGCTAACCGAACCCGAACCTGGCGCTAGCCGGAGCAACCAGCCGGAAGCGCACCGAACCAGGCCAACATGGTTGGTCCGTTGGCGCACAGCGGGTGGCGGGGGACACCGGTGGTCGGGTCCGACGTTGTGTCGGCCGGGCTGAGGTCGGGTTCGGCGTCGGTGAGAGCCCGGGCAGCGGCACCCAGGCCGAACAGCCCGCCCGCGGAGCGATCCACACGCGCCACCTGGTAGTTGCCGGTGGCCAGGCCGGCCATCTCAGCGGCCTTGGCGTAGGCCTGATCCCGGTTGCCGACATCGTCGATCAGGCCGTTGGTCAGCGCGCTCATCTCGTCGTAGATCAGGGCCCCCAGATCGCCCCGCACGTCCTCTTCTGACAGCTCGCGGCCCTTGGCCACATGGGCCACGAACTGGCCGTAGTTGTTGTCGACGCCGGTCTGCAGCACCTGGCGTTCTTCTGCGGTGAAAGCTCGGAAGGGGTTGCCCAAGTCCTTGGATCGACCGGCGGTGATGTACTCCTGGGTGATGCCGCCGGTGGTCTCCACGCCCTGGCCCAACAGCCCGCCATTGATCGCCACCACGTCCTGATAGTGGCTGAACGGCCCGAAGATCACCCCGATGGAGCCGATCAAGGTGCCGTGATCAGCCATGATGAGGTCGGCACCGGCCATGGCGTACATGCCCCCACTGGCGGATAGGCCGCGCACGAAGGCCACCACCGGACGGCCGGTATCGGCCTGGTAGGCGGTGACGGCGTCAGCGATGACCCGTGAGCCGAAGATGGTCCCCCCCGGGGTGTCCATCTCCAGCACGATGCCCTTGATATCGGGGTCCTTCGCTGCTTCCTCCAATTCGGCCTTCACGTCATAGCCGTAGGTGGCGGCAATGAAGGAGGCGAACAGGCCGCCGCTGTTGTCGTTCTCGCCCAGGATCACCCCCGTCACTGGGATGGCCAGCAGCGTGCGGACGTTGCCCTCGTCGCCGGCCACGAAATCCCGTGCCAGGCCGCTGGTGTCGCTGGTGGTGCCCGACACGCTGGCCACGACTCCCACCATGAGCACGATCAGCGCCAGGAACCCGATGGCCAACGTGGTGATAGCGGCGAGCGTTTTGGCCACGGTCTTGCCGATGGCCCGTCCGATCGATTCCCGGGCGACCAACCCGTTGAACGGCACCGGGCCGCTGTACCACCCGATCGGCCCCGGCCCCGGCGCTGGGAGGTTGGGGCCCGGCTGGTTGGGTCCCGGGCCGGCCGGGCCCCACCCGCCGGGGGCGCCTGTGCCGAGTCCGCCAGGTCCGCCAGCGCCGCCAGTGCCGCCAGGCGCGGAAGGGGGTCCGGGCGTTGACGCCGGGGGCGGGGCGCTCGCGGGCGGCCCCGAAGCCGGACCGCTGGGTGGTTGATCGCTCATCGAATCGCTCCCGGGTGAGGGGCCGCCCAGGAAGGCATCGGGGCGGCGCCAGGTCCTGGTCCAGCATGCATCACCCCCGCGCCGCCGCACGGTGATGGGCTCCCACAGCTCTGAACGATGGCGGTCGTGGTGGTCTGGCGCCGGGTGCTGACCCAGGGTGGGGGAACCTTTACGCGGAGGAGGCGAGTTCCCGGCGCACGCCCGGTACCACGACCTCGAGGTAGGCGTCGAGGGCCTCGCCGTCCCAGGGGGCCCGCAGCGCGATGTTGACCCCTTGGGCTCCCGCTTCGTGGTAGCTCAGGATCTTCTCGACGGCCTGGTCGGGGGTCCCCATGAGCGCCCCCTGGCCCACGTGCGCGGCGCGCTCGCCCCACTGCTGCTCAAGCTGCGCCTGCAGGCGGGCCTCGGCGGCGGCGTCCACCGACAACATGAACAACAGGTTCACGCTGCGTTCAAGGGTGGCTGGATCACGACCCAGCGCCTCACATTCGGCGTCGAGGGTGTCGTTGAGTCGGCGCAGCTTGCGGGTGTTGATGTACGCCGCGTTCCAGCCGTCGGCGTGGGCCGCGGCCAGCTTGGGGGTCCGCTTGGGGCCGGTGCCGCCCACCCACAGCGGCAATCGTCGCCCGCCCACCGGTGCCGGCAGACACGATGCCTCGTGGGTCCGATAGAACCGGCCCGTGTGCGAGACGCGCTCGATGGCGGGGTCGAGTAGGTCCCTGACCAGCGGTAACGCTTCCTCCAGCATGTCGAAGCGGGTGCCGAGATCAGGGAAGTCGTAGCCGAAGGCCAGCGCTTCTTGATCGTGCCAGCCGGCGCCGAGGCCCAGCTCGAAGCGGCCGTTCGAAAGGTGGTCCAAGGTCACCGCGGCCTTGGCCAGCAGCCCCGGATTGCGGTACAGCACACAGAACACCAGGGTGCCGATGCGGGCCCGCTTGGTCTCCACGCACAGCGCCCCCAGGGTGGCGATAGCCTCGAAGTGGGGTTGGGTTCCCCCCGCCGGCGGTGCCTCGTACAGATGGTCCCAGGCCGAGATCCAGTCCAGGCCCGCGTCATCAAGGCGGCGCCACACCCCCCGCATCTCGGCCATGGTCATGTTCTGCTGGCCCACATGGGCGCCCAACTGGAAGGTCACGGCGCCGGACGTTATCGCTCCTGCCGCTGGCGGCCGGGGGGATTCGCGGACGGATCCCCCACGGATGCGTGGTCCTATGGATACGCTGCCTTGCCAGCTGACCCGATGTCCGGGAGGACCAACATGTCGATGAACCCGCCGGGATCCAACGAACCGCCCCAGGCTCCGGGGCAGGGCGTTCCCCCGGGCTACTCACCCCCTCCGGGCGGGTACACCCCACCAGGCGCGTCGACACCGCCTCCTTCAGGCGGGTTCACGCCTCCCGGCAGTGGCGGCTTCACCCCACCCGGCGGCGGTGGGGTCAGTGCGCCCGGGGGCGGCTACATGCCGGCAGCGGGAGGATTCGGTGCCCCGACCGGTCAACTGGCGGAGTGGCCCCAGCGGGCCCTCGGTGGCCTGATCGACTCCGTCGGTGCGTTCATCGTCGCCGTGGTGCTGTTTTCGATCACCCGCAGTTTCCTGCTCTACCTGCTGCTTTGGCTGCTGAGCGTCGGTTGGGGCGCCTACAACGGGTTCCTCAACGGGTCGACCGGCCAGAGCATCGGCAAGAAGGTGATCGGGCTCAAGGTCGTGGGCGAGCAGACCGGTCAACTCATCGGCGGCGGGCAGGGCATCCTGCGCTGGGCGGTGGCCGCCGTCCCTGGTGTGGTCCCATGCCTGGGTGCGCTGTACGTGATCGTCGACCTGCTGTTCCCGCTGTGGGACGCCAAGAAGCAGACGCTGCACGACAAGGTGGTCAAGAGCCTGGTGATCGTGGTCCCCAAGTGAGGTGACGGGCCCATCCGCAGTCCCGCAGGTCTACATCAGCCCGCCCGAGCAGTTCTTCCGGCTGGACGTCACCGGGCGGCGCCAAATCCTCGAACGCATCTCTGATAGCGGTCTCGACGGGGTGTTCTATCCCGACCACGTCTCGTTCCGGGACGGGTCGGGCATGGACGGGCTCATCATGTTGGCCGGGCTCTCCCAACTCCACCCCACCCTGGGTGTGGCGGTGGGGGTGTACCTGCTGCCGTTGCGCCACCCGGTGTTGGTGGGCCGCCAGCTGATCTCGTTGTCGGAGCTGGCCCCCGGGCGGATCTCCTTCGGCGTCGGCGTCGGCGGGGAGGATCGTCATGAGATGGTCGCCTGTGAGGTCGACCCCCGAACCAGGGGCCGGCGCTGCGATGAGGCCCTGGGTGTGCTGGGGTCGCTGCTGCAGGGTCACACCGTCACCCACCACGGCGAGTTCTTCCGGCTGGACGAGGTGCGGCTGAACCCGGTGCCCGAACCCGCTGTGCCGATCTACGTCGGCGGTCGGTCTGATGCTGCGGTGGTTCGGGCGGCACGCTTCAGCCAGGGCTGGATCGCCGCTTGGTGCTCGGTGGAGCGTTTCACCGCGGCGCTGGCCGACTGTGACCGTCAGGCCGCCGAGCTGGGCCGCGGCGAGGTCCGGTGGCACCATCAGCTCCAGCCGTGGGTTGGGGTGGGCCGAGACCGGGGGCAGGCCCGGGCTGCGGTGGCGGGGACGATGCAACGCTTCTACGGGTTGCCGTTCGAGGCCTTCGAGCGCTACGTCCCCTACGGCACGGTCGCAGAGGTGGCGGACTTCCTGCGGCCCTATGTCGCTGCTGGGGCGGCGCGGTTGAACGTGACCGCCTGTGTTCCGCCGGGTGACGACGCAGTGGCGGCGGTGGCGCAGCTCAAGGCGACCCTCTCGGCCTGAGCGGCCGCCTGCGGATCATCGTTGGTGATGATCCAGGCCGTGGACCGGCGATGGCCAGACGATGACACGGCCAGGACCTGCTCAGACGTTACGGTGGGCGCCATGGAGCCGATCGGCACTCAAGCCGCTGCCGTGACCCAACGGCTTCGTTTGTCGCCCCGAAAAGTGGCGTTGGTCGTTGGCGTGCTGGTGGTGTTGATCGCGGTGGTCGTGGTGGTGATCCTTTTCGTGCGGCGATCCGGTCCGCCGGACCAGGAGCAGGTCGCCGCGGAGTTGGAGGCCGCCATCACCGAGTTCGCGCCGGGCGGAACGGCCACCTCCTCGAGCGCCCGATTCGATACCGGCGCGTTGCGGGCCCGGCTGGAAGCCCGGCTGGAAGGCTGGAACGTGGATCTGGCCGCGGACAGTGATGGTTCCCGGATTGGTGCCGCCGCCAGCCTCATCGAGGGTCAGGCCTGCGTGTTCGCCTGGTCCGACGTCGGAGCGTCCCAATCTGCGGTGGTCAATGATCCCGACCTGCCGTGTGTCGCTGAGATAGCGCTGATCCCGGCCAAGAACCCGGCCTGAGCCCCGAATTTTTCGGCGGCGGCTTGTCATCGGCGCGCCCGATGCTGGGATCATGGTGCCCACCTTCAGTGGCAACCGCCGCGGAAGAGCGAGCCTTCGCAAAGCACAAGGCGGGACGTGGCACCTGATGGACCGGGCTTCGGCGATCATCGTGGGTTTCCTGGGGGTCGTGTTGCTCAGCATCGCGGCCCGTTTTGGGTTCTGACCAGCGATAACGCCGACAACAACGAGGCGGCATCGCTGTTGCAGACCCGGTCGACCCCGGCTCTGGAGGGCGCTAGTTCCCCAAGCCGTCCGACCGCTGCCGCCTCCAGGACCGCCGGAAGCGCGGGGACCACCCGGACAACCACCGCGCCGGTCACCGCCACCACTGACGGATCATCGAGCCCCACTCTGATCCTCGCGCCCGCCCCATCCATCGCCACGCCGACCTCAAGCCCGACCACGTCGCCGACCTCGACAGCCCCTGTGACGACAGACCCGGGGGCTCTGGCCTCACCGGAGTTGGTTGCCGTGCTCGGTAAGGTCAAGGCCGGAGGGATCCGCTTCGAGTACCGGAGCGACGATCTGAGCCCTGCGGCGGTGAGCCTTCTGGACGAACTGGCGTCTCGGCTGCAGAGGGAGTCCACGCTGCGTCTCTCAGTCGTCGGTCACACCGATGCTGAGGGCGACGCCGCCGAGAACGCCGCGCTCAGTGCCCGACGTGCCGCCGCAGTGGTGGAACACCTGGTCAGAGGGGGGGTGGCCGACACCCGGTTGGAGACCCGGGCCGCCGGTCACCTGGAGCCGGTGGCGGACAACGAGAGCGCCGCTGGTCGAAGCGCCAACCGCAGGGTCGAGATCGAGCTGCTGGGAGCGGGCCGATGAGATTGTTCGCTGACATCGTGCTGTTCATGGCCTTGGCGATGGGCTTGGGCATCGGGATCGGGTTCCTGTTGTGGCGATGGCGCCGTCACACGGTCAGCCGTGAGGACTGGGACCAGCGGCGTCGCCAACTCGACGTGCAGGCGGCACGACTCAACGAGCTCGGGGCGCGCCTGCGGGCAGTGGCCGATGCCAGCCACCAAAACGGCGAGGACGCCCGACGTCGACGAGAGATGGTGCAGAACATGCGGCTCGAGCGTGACCGTCTGGCCGGGGCGTTGGAGTTGGCCCAGCAAGATGCGGCGGAGGCCCGACACCAGGCAGAGCAGTTGAGCGCCCAACTGGGCTCGGTGCAACGGCGCCTGGCTGAGCTCAGCATCAACCACGCCCGGGCCAGGCTCAGCGGGGTCCGCCGCGGGGAGCAGCCCATCGGGGTGCCACCGGCCGGGTCGGCTGCCCATCGGATCGAAGCGCCGGGACCACCGTCCTCTCCGGCTCAGAGTCCACCCAGCGGCGAGCTGCCTACCTCCATCGAGCGACCGCAACGACCGGCCGAAGGTGGCAGCACCGGCTGACCAACGGCTGGCGGCTCGGGTCAAACCGCCCTTCCGACGGGACTGCTAGCGTGACATTCCCGAATGGCGACACGCCCGGCCCGGATCGTGGCTGAACCAGACCGGCCCGCCGGCCCGATGCTCGCTGGGCCCTCCCGGCGTTGGTCACCCAGCGGCCCAGCAGCGCGGCAGCGTCTCCAGGTCCCTGCGCATTCGACGGGTCCCGGCACGACTGATGGCCCTGCTGTCGACCGGGCTGGCCATCGGCCTGGCGGTGTCCCCGGGGCCGACAATGATCCCTGAGCTGACCTTCGCCGCCAGCCCGGAGGAAGACCTGGTCACAGCGGCGGGCGATGCCCATCAGGAGGCCGAAGCGGCGTACGTCGAGGCGAGCGCCGAGGTGGCCCGGGCCGAGCAACACCGCCAGCAGCTCGACGCCCAGGGTGCCCGACGCGAGGTTGCGTTACGGGAGCTCGACAGCGCGACCTTGGAACGGGTTCTGGACTACGAGGCCACGCTGCGACGGGCCCGTGACCTGGCGGTTGACGCGTACGTTCGGGGTGGCCGGCAAGCCGAGCTGGCAGTGCTGCTGAGCTCCGCCCGCAGCGAGGAGGCGCTGATTCGGGGTCAGCTGCTGGCCGGCGGTGTTGACCGGGCCCGGGATGCCGCCGCCACCCTGCAGGGTGAACGGGTGTCATTGGACCGCCAGGTGGCGCAGGTCGGAGCGGAAGTGGCAGCCCTGCGCCGGGACCTGGACCTGGCCGATCGGGCGGTGGCCACCGCTCTCAGCAATCGCCAGAGCGCCTACGAGGCGGTGCTGGCAGCCATCGATCGGCTCGCTGAGGCCGTGGACGACGCATCCGTGAACGCTGCGGCACAGGCGGCCCGCGCCGCGGAGGCCGCCACCACGTCGCAGTCAGGTGGCGCAGAGCTCTCCGACGGATCCGGGGCCACGGACGCCGAGGCGTCGGACGGGACGGATGCGCCGGGACGAGCCCCGCCGCCACCGCCGCCCCCGCCCCCACCTCCGCCACCACCGCCGGCATCGGATGCCATGGCAGCAGCGTGGGCCAAGCTGCGCGAGTGCGAGTCCGGTGGCGACTACCAGGCCATCGGTGGCGGCGGGATGTACCGGGGGGCGTACCAGTTCTCGCAGGCGACCTGGGAATCTGTCGGCGGAACCGGTGACCCGGCAGCGGCTACACCGCAGGAGCAGGACTACCGGGCGCGACTCTTGTACGAACGCAGCGGGTCCGGTCAGTGGCCCTTCTGTGGACGGTACCTGGACGAGGCCTGAGCCGGTCGCTCCGGCCTCGACCGGGTTCAGTCCTCGGCGGGCATCAGATGTGGCGCGTGGGCTTGGATGAGCGCCACCACCGCTGGTGCCGAGGGGTTCACCAGCGAGCGGCTGGCGACACGAACGGTGGGCACGACCTCGTTGCCGCCCGCGACCGAACGCACGAAGGCCGCGGCACGCTCATCGCCCCAGATGTCCCGCTTGTCGAGCTGGACGCCGAGACGATCCAGCTGCCGTTCAAGGGCGGCGCAGAAGCCACATCCGGCGCGCCAGTAGAACTCGACGGTGGTGGCGGGACCGTCAGCGGGCGTGGCGGATGGGTTGGTGCTCACGGTGGTCCTCCGGGCGGTGTGGATGCAGGGGGTAGGTCGGGTCCGCTGGTGGCCACGGTACCGTCTGCCGGAGCTGATGAGGGCGCTGCGGTCCCTCGGCGGCGGGCGACCATCCAGCGACGCCGGATCACTGCCTGGTCCCGGGTGAGCCGGTCGTGGACCACCTCATGACGTGCCAGATAGCCCGACGCCAGCGCGGTGAGGGTGGCGGTGACCGGCAAGGCAAGCACCGCCCCGACCGGTCCCAAGATGGCCGCACCGGCGATGACGGACCCGAACGCCACCGCGGAATGCACCTGCATGGTGTGTGCGGTGATGCGCGGTGCCAAGAGGTAGTTCTCCAGTTGCTGATACACCAGCACCAGGGCCAACACCCACAGTGCGGAGGGGGGATTCTCGGCCAACGCCACCAGCACCGGCAGTGTCCCTGCCAGATAGGTGCCGATGACTGGCACGAACTGGGAGATCACGGCCACCCACAGTGCCAGCGCGACGGGCGATGGTATGCCCACCGCGGCGAAGCCGATCCAGTGGAAGATCAGCGAGGCCAGCGCCAGCACGGCACGGGAGTACATGAAGCCGCCGGTCTTGTCGATGGCCACCTCCCAGGCTCGCAGCACCTCACGTTGACGAGCCGGGGGCAGCAGCGAGCAGATGGCACGGCGCAGGCGGGGACCGTCCGCCACCAGGTAGTAGCTGAACATGGCCACCGTGAGCCCTTGGAACAACACGACCACCACGGCACTGCCGACCGCCACGATGTTGGGGGCGATCGCCGCTGCGGCATCGGACAAGCGGCCACCTTCCTGGAACTCCGCCAGGAGCTTCTCGGTGTCGATCTTGGTGTTGAAGTTGCCGTTGATCCAACGCTCGGCCTGCTCGATGTACCCCGGGCCACTCTCGATGAGCTGCGCCGATTGGTCCGTGACCAGCCGGCCGATGATCCAACCGAACAGCGCCGCGGCGACAGTGGTCATGACGAACACCAACAGGGTGCCGACACCGCGGCGCAGACCCAGCCGCTCGAGCCGGTTGACCGCCGGTTCCAACGCGAAGGAGATCATGAGGGACACCGCCAGCATGATCAGCAGGCTGCGCAACTGCACGAACAGCCACCCCAGCGTCCACAGCAGTACCAGACCAGCCAGGAACAGCGCGATCGCCCGTGGCAACCACGGCGGCATGGTCTTGCTTGGCGGGGGTCCGCCGGAGGGTTCGCTGTCCGGAACCGGTTCGACCGACGCGCCGAACCCGGCTGCGGTGTCCGCAGGCTGACGGGCCTCAATCACCACTGTGGGTGTACCTGCTCAGGCCGCCGGGCGTAAAGCCGGGGCGTCAGGGGGGACCAGGCCGGCGTCGAAGCGACGGCGGACCTCGACGCTGCCTTCGGGGCAAAGCCGGGTGTACGGACACCAGGCACACAAGGGTCCGGTGCGGGGTTCGAACCGTTCGGAGCTGACACAGGCATTGAGCGCTTCCCAGGTGGAGCCCAACCGGCCGACGGCCTCGTCAAGGCGGTCCGAGGTGACCTCGGCCTCGATGCTACGGGAACCGAGGTACAACAGGCGGGCGCGAACGGGCTCGGTGCCACTCTGTTCCCGCCAGCCAGCGGCGTACAGCAGAACCTGGTCCAGCTTGGCCGCCTCGTACGCCGGTCTCGGTGCCCGGCCTGACTTGTAGTCCGTCACGGCCACGCCGTCCGCGGTGCGTTCGACCCGGTCCAGGACGCCCAGGAAAGGGACCTCCCCGAGCTGAACCTCAAGCTGGCTCTCGGTCGCCAGGACCTCGACCGCGGCGGGGTCTTCCAGGTCCCACAGCCCCGCCACCGCCCGCCAGACCTTCCACTTGTATTGACGTAGACCGTGCTCATCCAGGCCCAGGTCGGCCAGCTCGGGCAAGGCGTGGTGCGCAGACCATTCCTCACTGGCCAGGCTACGGGCGCGGTCGAGCTGGCGCTCCTTGGCCGGTTCGGCCAACAGCCGCTCGAGCACCCGATGCACCAGCGTGCCGGCCAGCGCCGCCGGTCCGGGTGGGTCCGGCAGGCGCTCCACGTATCGGAAACGCCAACGCCGCTGGCACTGTTCGAACGTGGCGGCGGCGGTGGGGGACAGGTGCCGGGGAGGACGGATGACGGGCTCGGCCCCGGTGAAGTCCGACGACGTGCTCTCGGGCACCGCGGGGTCTCGGGTGATGAAACTGGGTGCGGCGCTCATGAGGCAGTTGTAACCCACGGGGTGTGACAGTGGCGGGATGGTGGTCGCCCGTGCCCCCAGCGCCCGGCCCCAAGACGTCTCAGCGGGACCGACGTCGGGCCTGCTCGACGAAGCCCCCGAACAGGTTCCTCATGGCGCCATCGGCCTCGAAGGTGTCCTCCGGATGCCATTGGACCGCCACCAGCCAATCGTGGGGGTGTTCGAAGGCCTCCACCACGCCGTCAGCGGACCGGCCGACCACCACCAATTCCCGGCCGAGGCGATCCACTGCCTGATGGTGGCTGTGGGCGCCCACCACCCCAGGAACCTCAGTGGCCGCTTCCGGGCCGGACAACAGCCCGGCCAGCCTGCTCCCCGGGGTCAGCTCGATCTCCAAGAGCGGACCGATCGAACCGGGCTCGGCCGTCGGGAACGTGGCGGGGGCATGGTCGCACCGACCGGGCTGGTCCGGGAGGTGCTGGTCCAAGCTTCCACCGAAAGCCACGTTGATCAGCTGTAACCCACGACAGATGCCCAGCACTGGCAGCTCCAGCCGAAGTGCGGCTGCCAGCAGCGCCAGCTCGAAGTGGTCCTGCGCCGGGTCCACGCCGTAGGTGCGGGGATGGGTGACCTGGTCGTAACGGGCCGGGTCGATGTCCCCGCCGCCGGGCAGGCACAGACCGTGCGCCTGGGACACCAGCGCCTCCGCTGCGGCCTCGTCGAAGGTCTCTGCCTCCCGGGGCTGACACACCATCTCGACACCGCCGCTGCTGAGCACTGCGTCCACGTAGCGTTTCCCGATGCTGAGTACCGCCTGACGCCCGGCCCGGCCCGCCTGCAGCACCCGACCCGGGAGCAGGATCCGCGGGACGGTCATGACCTGTTCATCTGGTCGAGGCGGTCTTCCGCGGTCGTGGGGTTCGCTCAGCGCTTGTATTCGTAGAAGCCCCGGCCGGCCTTGCGGCCCAGGAGCCCCGCCTCACACATGCGGGCCAGTAGCGGGGGCGGGGCGTAGGTCTGCTCCCGGAACTCGTCGTAGAGCGATTCGGCCACCGCCTTGGTGGTGTCCAACCCGATCAGGTCTGCCAGCGCCAACGGTCCCATGGGATGGTTGCAACCCTCCACCATGCCAGCATCGATATCAGCCGCGGTGGCGAAGCCGGACTCCAGCATGCGGATGGCGGACAGGAGGTACGGCACCAGGAGCGCGTTCACGATGAAACCGGCCCGGTCCTGGCTCAAGATGACCCGCTTGGCCAGCTTCTGCTGGGAGAAGTCGGCCACGGCCACCTTGGTCTCTTCCGACGTGAGCAGGGAGGTCACCACCTCCACCAGGTTCATGACCGGCACCGGGTTGAAGAAGTGCATGCCCACCACGTTGGACGGGCGGCTGGTGGCCATGGCGAGCTTCATGATGGGGATGGATGACGTGTTCGACGCCAGGATGGCCTCCGGGCGGGCCATGACCTTGTCCAACATGCGGAACACCTCCGTCTTGGCGTCCTCGTTCTCGATCACCGCCTCCACCACCAGATCACGCTCGGCCATGTCGGCGAGGTCGGTGGTGAACGCCAGGCGGGCCAACGTCTCCTCCCGGGCGGTCTCGCTCAGCTTGTTGGCGCTCACCGCCCGATCCAAGGAGCGCACCAGCCGATCGCGTCCGGCCTCCGCGGCGGCGGCATGTACCTCATGGACCAGCACGTCGAACCCGGCCCGGGCACAAACCTCCGCGATGCCAGAGCCCATCAACCCGCAACCCACCACGCCGACCTGTTCAATCATGAGCGCCGAGGCTAGTTCGCCGCGGCCGATCCCCTCAGGAACCGGCGAGTTGGTGGGCGTCAAGCACCTGGGGCCCAAGCGTGCCCACGATGCGATGGTTGCGGTCCACGACCAACACGGTGCCGTGGCGCAGTTCGGGATGATCGGCCAGGACCTGCAGCAGCGGTGCATCCTCGGCGACCACCGGCACGTCACGGCGGGGCTCCGCCAACTGGGCCATGTGGAACTCGTGGCGCCGGGCCGGCGGGATGGTCAGGGCCGTGGCCAGGCGCACCACCCCGATGATCTCACCGTGGCGGTCCCGAACCGGGAACACATCATGACCCTGAACGGCGGTACCCCGACCGGCGTTGCCCGGCGGTGCCAGCGATTGGAGATGGCGCAGCAGATCCCCCACGCTCATCCAATCCTCAACGATGGGAGGGTCGGGGCGCATGATGTCGCCCACGGTGCGCCCGGACAGGAACCCGGCGTTGCGACGTTGCCGTTCGAAGCTGCTGGCGCTGCCCAGTACAAACACCCCCACCACCAGCATCCACAGCCCTTCGGCCCCACCGCGGCGGAACTGCAACACGCCGTAGACCAGAAGGAGCCCGCCGATCAGCCATCCCGCTCTCGACGCCGCCAGTTCCCCGGTGGCGCGGCGCCCGCTGAGCTTCCACGTGGCCGCACCCACCACCCGGCCCCCGTCGAGCGGCAGCGCCGGCAGCAGGTTGACGCCCAACAGCAGCAGGTTGGTGCTCGACAGCCAGTCGAACATCTCCGACGCGATGGACGCCCCCGAGGTCGGCTCGGTCAGCATGGCCAGCGCCCAGAACACCCCGGCCAGGACCCCGTTGGCGGCCGGTCCCGAGAGCGCGATGCGGGCCTCCGCCGCTGGGGTCCGGGGCAGCGAGCTCAGCCGGGCCACGCCGCCGAACATCCACAACGTGACCCCCGACACCGACACGCCGTCGGCCTTGGCGGCCACGGCGTGGGCCATTTCGTGCAACAAGATGGAGGCGACGAACAGCACCGTGGTGGCCACCGCCGCGGCCCAGTAGCGGCTGGTCTCCCGGCCGGGGAAGGCGAAGGGATAGCTGTTGACCGCCAGGCTGAACGTGAAGAAGGCCCCGATGGCCAGCAAACCCCAGCTCACTCCGACCTTGACGCCCAGGATGCGGCCCAATGACAGCTCGCGGCGGTCCATCAGGGCTCCCCGTTTGCGGGCGTTTCGGTGACGAAGTCGATGAGCTCCTCCACCGCGCCGACCAAGCTGGGGTCGAGGTCAGCGTAGGTGCGGACCTGGCCCAGCAGCTGCTGCCAGAAGGCCCACGGCTGGGCCACTCCCAACGCGGCGCAGATGCCGTCCTTCCAGGGCTGGGAGCGATCCACCTCGGGCCAGCTGTCCAGACCGACCAGCCCGGGTCGGATGGCGGCCCACACATCCACGTAGCGGTGACCCCGGACCAGGACGTGGGGCCGGCGCACGCTTTCGGCGACGCGGGATTCCTTGCTGCCCCTCACCAGGTGATCGACCAACACGCCGACGCGGGCGTCAGGGCCAGGGCCGAAGCGGTCCAGCTGCGCCTCGAGGTGGTCGACACCGTCGAGCAGTTCCACCACGACACCTTCGTGGCGAAGATCATCACCCCACACCTTTTCCAGCAGCTCCGCATCGTGGCGACCCTCCACCCACAATCGGCTGGCGCGCGCCACCCGGGCCGGAGCGCGGGGTGCGACCACTGAACCGGAGGCGGTGTAGGACGCTCCGGCGGCCGCGGCCGGTGCGGCGGGCACCACCAAGGTTGTAATGCGCCCTTCCAGCATGAACCCGCCCTCCTCCAGGGGGAAGCGGTGCTTGGCCTGATGCCGATCGAGGATCACCACCTGCCCTTTTGCCCAGCTCAACACGGCGCCGGCCATTCCGCTGGCCCGGTGTTCCACAACCAGGCCCCGTCGCAGGTCGGTTCGCGGCGGGCTCCGACGACGGGCGTCGACATCAACGGGACCGGCCACGATGCCCCGCCCCGTCGGTGGGCGCCGGTTGACCGCCGGGCTTGTTTCATTGCCGCCTCGCTGCATCCCCGCCTCCCTTCATCCCGCTGGTCCCTTCATCCCCGGCGCTGTCCTTCCCTGAGGCTGCGCCAGCGGGGCCGATGGTACCGACCGGCAGCGGCGGGGAGCGGCTTGGCGGCGACCGGTGACCCGCCCCGCTGTCACTGCGCGGGCGAAGGTCCCCAGGTAGCCTCCCCGCCAGAGGACGGTCCCGGGCGATCAGGACGTTTCCGGTGGTCGGACGTCCCGGTGCCCCGGAGAGATGCTGCAGAAGGGTGGCCCCATGATACGGGTCATGACGTGGAACCTCTGGTGGCGCTTCGGGCCGTGGTGGGCCCGTCAGGCGGCCATCGGCCAGGTGGTGGCCGATCAGCAAGCGGACCTCATCGGACTGCAGGAGGTCTGGGTCGAGGAGTCCGGCGCCAACCAGGCGGAGGTCCTGGCCAATCGGCTGGGCTTCCACTGGCGGGTCGGTGAGCTGCACTTTCGCGAAGGGGTGGCGTTCACCAATGCCATCTTGAGCCGCTGGCCGATCCAGAGCACGTTTCGGGCCGGCCTTCCCGATGCGGTCGGTGGCCTGTCCCACCGCCAGGTGCTGGGGGTCCGCGTCATCACCGGGGCCGGGCCGGTGCTGTTCGTTACCACGCACCTGGATTGGGCCTTTGATGCCAGCCCGACCCGCCGGGCGCAGCTGCAGGCGGTCTGCCAACTGGTCGACTCTGAGCGTCCGGATCCGCTCAACGGCTACCCGGCCATCCTGACGGGCGACCTGAACGCCACCCCCCATTCCGACGAGGTGCGCATGATGACCGGTGCCTGCCCGGTGGCCGTGGCGGGGTTGACGTTCGTGGATGCCTGGGAGGTGGCCGGCGGCGGCCAGCCAGGCCACACCTGGAACGGTGCCAATCCGTACCTGGCCGACGCCGCGTACCCGAACCGCCGGCTGGACTACGTGCTCGTCAGCTGGCCCCGTCCCAAACCGATGGGATCCGTGGCAGGGGTGTGGATGGCCGGGGTCGCCCCTGTTGAGGGCGTCACCCCGTCGGATCACTACGCGGTGGTGGCCGACCTGCGCTAACGGGCGGGATTGGAGCTACGCCTCGGGCTGGGTGCCGACGGTAACGTTGCTGGCATGGCCACCAGCGAGACCAGCACCGAGGAGACCCCCGTCGAGCTCTACGAGTTCGTGCTCTCGGTCACCCCCCGCGCCATCGACAAGGTCCTGGAGCTGCGCGGCGGCGAGGACGATCCGGACCTGATGGGGTTGCGGGTCGAGATCACTGGTTTTGCGGGCATGGACTTCCATTACGACCTGGCCTTCGAGCCGCTGGCTGATGTGGGCGATGGCGACTCGGTGACCGTGCAGGGCGGCCTCCCGGTGATCGTGCCCGCCAACAGCCTCATCAACCTCGCCGGCTCCACGTTGGATCTGCCCACCAACGACGCCCAGGGCGGCCTGGTGATCCGCAACCCCAACCGGCCCAACCCGCTGGCCGGCGTGGACCTGGAGCTGACCGGCACGGTGGCGGAGAAGGTCCAGACGTTGCTGGAGCAGTCGATCAACCCCTCGCTCGCCTCCCACGGTGGTTACGCCACGTTCATGGGTGTGGATGAAGCCGCCGGGAACGTGTACTTGACCATGGGCGGAGGTTGCCAGGGCTGCGCCATGAGCCAGGCCACCCTGACGCAGGGCATCAAGGCGTCCATCCTGGAGGCCATCCCCGAGGTCACCGACGTCATCGACGCCACCGACCATGCCGCGGGAGACAACCCCTTTTATCAGTAGCCCGCCTGGCTAACGCGGCGTCGATGGCCCCAGGTCACCTCGGCCCGAGGTGGCAGTAGGCCACGAGGGAGGGTGCGGTCCCCGCAGCGGAGGCCCGGCCTGCCGTGACCACTCGAATCGCGGTCGGCCCGATGGTGGCGGGGTCGATGTTGGCGATGTCGGTGGGGACAGCATCGGGAGCCTGGTCAGCCCACAGCGCTGCGCCCACGTTCAAGCAGCCCTTGGGTGCGCCGAGGTTCCACAGACCCTCCCGATCGCCGGGGCCGTAGCCGCCGTGGGGCAGGTCATGCATCACCCCGTACATGGCCTCGTCCTGCACACCGACGTGGTTGAGGCCGATCATGTGGCCCAACTCGTGCAGCAACAGCCCTTCCAGGCCGGTGCTCGAGGTGCCCTGGCTGTAGGTCAAGGACTCGTTGATGAGCACGAAACCGCTGGCCACGAAGGCGTCGTGGCCACCCCAGGCCGGATAGTAGGTCCCACCGCCAAGGCCGGCCACGCTGCCGATGGCGGGGTACTCCGCCACTGACACGAAGCTGATCACCGCGTCGGCGTCCGCGGGAGGGGTGCCGTTGTTGCCGCTGGTGGTCTCACCGAGCTCCACCAGATCCAATCCGGTGGCGGCTTCGACCTTGGCGACGGCGTGGTCCACTTCGCTGCGGGCGAAACTCGGGGCGCCGCTGAAATTGACCCGGTAGGTGAGCGCGGCGCAGGGATTCCAGCGGGCGTAGGCCCCACCACCGAGCTGGTAGAGGAACGTGTGGGGGCCGGCGCTGGGCGGACCGGAGCTGGAAAGGGCCAGTGGCGCCGGCGCGGTCCCGGTGAAGAAGCCCGCCACGTCCACGATGAGATGGGCACCGGACGCGGTGAAGAACGAGAAGCCGGCGGTGGACACCGGCACCACGGCATGGTTGGGCACGGTGTGACCAGTGCCGTTGGCGTTGATGTTGGACGCCAGTGGCTGGCCCAGACCCCGGCCCCACAGCGTGAAGTAGCCGGGGCCGGTGGTCTCCGTGACGGTGGCGTTGACCACCAGGGCCGAAAAACCGGACGCCGGCACCGCGTGACGGTTAGCGGGGTTGAGGTCCACGATCTGCCCTGAGGACGGCTTGGCGCCCGCCAGGGGTGAGTTGTCGACCTTCCGGGTGTCCAGCAGCCGTCCGGGGGTCACCGGTACGAACAGTCCGTCGGTGCCCAGCGGGGCCTCGGACCCGCTGAACGTGCCGCTCAGATCCACCACCACATGGGTGGCGACGGCGCTGTAGATCGTCACCCACCCATCGGTGAGCGGCACGATGACCTGGTTGGCGATGACTTGGCCGGCGTAGTCCACGTTGATCGAGGACACCGCTCCCAGCTGCGCCCCCCGGGGGGTGATGGACAGGAAACCGGCCGACTGGGGCTTGTCCACGGTCAGGTTCAACACCGCCGCCTGGGTGGTCCGGGGCACACCCATCAGCCCGGCGATGTCGAGATCGAAGCTCTCACCGGCGCTGACCAGGCCATGGTGCACCGAGCCGGGAGCGCGGGTGTCCGCCAAACGGGTCGGCGCCGACGCCACGAACCGGCCGGCCTGAGCGTCCACGGCAGGCAGGTAGTAGCCGGCGACGTCGGCCAGCAGATGGGTCCGGCTCTGCGTGTAGATCCGGATCCCACCCGCCCCGACAGGCACCGTCACCAGGTTGGCGACGGTCTGGCCGGCGCGGTCGATGTTGGCCGAGCTGGCCTCGGGGAAGGGACCGTCGGCCGGCCACACGGTCACGAAGCCGGGTCCCTCGGGCTCGGTGATGGTGAGGTTCATCACCAGCGCTGTGGCCTCGGCGGGGATTCCGGCCACGCCCGCAACCGGCAGCAGGATCTCGGCGTGGGCCTCTGGTTTGCCCCACACGCCGATCCCGTGGCGGCTGTCGAGGATGCGCGCCGGAGCGAGCGGTACGAACTTGTTGGTGCTCGCCGCGGTGCGCCCCCGCGCCCCCAACGGCGTGGTGATGGTGTTGTCACCGCCGCTACCACCGGTACGCACCCCAAGCGGGGCGACGGCGCCCGCCCGGGTGCCGGCCACCCCGCTGATCTGCTGGCCGGCGGCGAGGCCGGGGGGCAGCACCGTGGCCGGGGTCGACACCACCGGCGTCGCCGCGGTGGGGCCGAGCAGGGCGATGAGCAGCACTGCAGCCGCCGAGATGAGTTTCCGAGCTGACACGTGGGTTGGGTCGACACGCCATCGGCCGTCGTGCATGAGCCCATCGGCTCACCGTTGCCGTCGGCGCCTCCTCCGATTGACCCGTTGCGGGCCTGACCGGTGGTCGACACCCATCGCTTGGCGGCGCCGGGGGAGGGGGCCCTACGCTCCCGCCCGAGTCGAGCTATCGATAGGGGAGCCAGATGCGAGGCATCATCGCCGCCGGGGGCTACGTGCCCTACAACCGTTTGCAGCGGGCCAAGATCGGCCAGACCCTGGGCTCGGGTGGTGGTCGCGGCACCCGAGCCGTGGCTTCCTTCGATGAGGACACCACCACCATGGGCGTGGCCGCCGGTCGGGTGGCGTTGGCCAACGCTGGCGGTGTCATCCCCAACGCCGTGTTCTTCGCTACCACCGAACCGGCCTACCTGGACAAGAACAACGCCACCACTGTGGCCGCGGCACTTGACCTGCCCTCCGCCACCGGTGCTTTCGACATGACCGGTTCGGCCCGTTCGGGGATGGGAGCGTGGGTGGCTGCCGCCAACTACGGCTGGGGCTCGGCGCTGGTGGTCCTGGCCGATGCGCGTAGCGGGCTGGCCGGCAGCTCCGATGAGGCCAACGCCGGAGACGGCGCCGCGGCGCTGCTCATGGGCGAGGACAGCGCCGGTCCGGTCATCGCTGAGCTGATCGGTGGGGCCTTTCAGAGTGCGGAGTTCCTCGACCGTTGGCGCAGCCCGGGCAGCCCCTCGGCCAAGGTGTGGGAGGAACGATTCGCCGAACGGGCCTATGACCCTGTCATCAAAGCCGCCGTGGCCGATGCCTACGCCATGTCCGCCGTCAGCCCGGAACAGGTCGACAAGGTGGTCATGACCGGACTGGCGGCCCGGGCCGTGCGTAGCGCCGCCCGCCATGTGGGGGTGGCTCCGGACCGCTTCGTGGACGGCATGGACGCCACCGTCGGCAACACCGGCGCCGCCCACTTCGGCTTGTTGCTGGTGGGGGCGCTCGAGACGGCCAAACCCGGCGAGGTCATCATGGTGATCAACGCCGCGGACGGGTGCGATGTGATGGTCCTGCGGGTCACCGACGCCATCGCCGCCTACCAGTCCTCCCGTCCGGTGCACGCACAGGTGGCGCAGGGCAACGACGCCCTCGACTACGCCAAGTTCCTCACCTGGAAGGGCATGCTGACCAGGGAACCCCCGCGCCGACCGGACCCGGACCGCCCCGGCGCGCCGCCCATGTTCCGCACCGAGAAGTGGAAGTACGCCTTCCACGGCTCCAAGGACCGCAGTACCGGCATGATCCACCTGCCACCACAGCGGGTGTCGATCCGCGGCGGCGCGGTGGATGACATGGAAGATGTGGCCATGGCCGACGTGCCCGGCACCGTCACCACCTTCACCATCGACCGGCTGGCCTTTTCGATGTCTCCGCCGTTGGTGGCTGCAGTCGTGGACTTCGATGGCGGTGGCCGCTACCCGGTCGAACTGACCGACATGGACCCCGCCGAGGTCAAGATCGGAATGCGGGTGGAGATGACTTTCCGTCGGCTCTACACCGCTGACGGGATCCACAACTACTTCTGGAAGGCCCGCCCAGTTCGCTGACCGCGGTCAGATCCCCATGAAGTGTACTTTTTTGCAGGTAGGGTCGAATCGACGTGGATTCGACCCTACCGTGTTCTGGGAGGGTATACATCCTGGTCAGGGCCGGTTTCGTTGGCGATCAGAGTCGCTCGACGAAGACGCCGTCGGCAAACAGCGCCATCGCTTCGACGGTGGGGCGATTGGTCACCAGCACCGCCCCACCCGGTTCGGCCATGGCCACCAGCAAGGCGTCCGTGCTGCTGCCCCGCCCGACGGCCGCCCTGAGCCAGGCCGCCCGTCGGGCCAGCGCCAACGGCACCTGCTCCCGGACATCGCAGCATCCCAGGAAGGCATCGACCAGGCGATCCGTGGCCCCGTCACCGGTCAGTGTCTCCGCTACCACCACGGTAGGCACCAGTGCCGGCCACAAACCCCGGTTGCGCAACGTCCGCAACAACACCATCGACGCTGCGGTCGGCTCGGCCAAGCGTCGCAGCGCCCCACTGTCGAGCACCAGCGGCAGCAGGGTCATCGGGTGGTGGGGCGGCGACGGGCGACCCGGCGGGCCACGATGTCCGCCCGTTCCCGTTCTGCGGGCGTGGCGGTCAACGTGGACTCCAGTTCGGCCAAGCGGGTGTCGGTGGCCGCCAGCAGATCGAGCCGACGGATCTCGGCCCGTACCGCGGTCTGCAACAGCTCCGACGCCGGCAGCGAGCGCCGCTTCAGCTCCCCGTACAGATCGTCGGGGAGGTACACCTGCACTCGTGGCATGCGCCTAACTCTACGCCTAGAGGCTGGTGGGCGAGCCGCGAGGACCGCTAGCCTGAGCGGGCTTTGGTGAAACGGTCCATCAGGGCCCGGCAGAAGGAACCACACGCATGAGCTCGAACGGCATTCGCGACAAGGTCGCCATCATCGGCATGGGTTGCACCCCCTTCGGCGAGCACTGGGACAAAGACGTCGATGACCTGCTGATCGACGCCACTGAGGAAGCGTTCCGCACGTCGGGCATCAGCAAGGACCAGATCGATGCTTACTGGCTGGGCACCATGGGTTCGGGCGTGTCGGGCATGACTCTCAGCCGCCCCCTGAAGATCGACTACAAGCCCGTCACCCGTCTCGAGAACATGTGCGCCACCGGCTCGGAGGCGTTCCGTAACGCCTGTTACGCCGTGGCTTCGGGTGCCTATGACATGGTCATGGCCGTCGGCGTGGAGAAGCTGAAGGACTCCGGGTTCTCCGGTCTGACCGGCTCCCGTCCCCCAGCAGACGGTACCGAGCCCTCCATCACCGCCCCCGCCACCTTCTCGCTCCTGGCTCCGGCGTACGGCCACAAGTATGGGGTCAACGAAGAGGACATGAAGGAGGTCATGACCCGCATCGCTTGGAAGAATCACAAGAACGGTGCGCTCAACCCTCGGGCCCAGTTCAAGAAGGAAGTCGGCAAGGACGTCATCTGCAACAGCCCGCTGGTGGCCGGCCCGCTCGGCATCTTCGATTGCTCCGGCGTGTCAGACGGCGCCGCCTGCGCCATCATCGTGCGGGCCGAGGATGCCCACAAGTACACCGACAAGCCGCTGTACGTGAAGGCGCTCTCCTTCACCGCCGGCCCGGCGTTCGGCCCGATGGACCCCGAGTACGACTACACCACGTTCACCGAGGTGACCAAGTGCGCTGAGGATGCGTTCCAGCAGGCCGGTGTGAGTGACCCCCGTGGCCAGATCGCCATGGCCGAGGTGCATGACTGCTTCACCCCCACCGAGCTGGTGCTGATGGAGGACCTTGGCTTCGCCGAGCGCGGCACGGCCTGGAAGGAAGTCCTGGCCGGCAGCTATGACCTCGACGGTGAGCTCCCGGTCAACCCCGATGGCGGGCTCAAGTCCTTCGGTCACCCCATCGGTGCCTCCGGGCTGCGGATGCTGTTCGAGGTGTGGCTGCAGCTGCGCCACGAGGCCCCGCCCGAGCGGCAGATCAAGACCAACAAGACGCTTGGGCTGACCCACAACCTGGGTGGTCAGCCCGGCGCCTGCGTGAGCTTCATCTCCATCTGGGGCACCGAGCTCGGCTGATCGTCTGAACCACCGTCAACTGGCCCGATCTCCGCTCTTGGGGTCGGGCCAGTGCGCGTCGGCGGCCAGGCTACGACCTAGCTGACCAGGGACGTTGCCGTGACACGATTCCCCACCAGGGTCCCCGGAGGGCGCCGGGCTAACACCGTGGCGGCCACCCCGGCACCGTCCAAGCCCAGCTCCGCCAGGATCTGGTCGGGCTTGCCCTGAGCGAGGTAGCGGTCCGGTACGCCCAGCACGACCACCGGCGGGGCGGTCAGGCCGGCGGCGGCGCAGTGGGCGGCCACAGCGTCGGCCATGGCCGCGCCGGCACCCCCATCACGCAACCCGTCCTCGACGGTCACTACCAGCTCATGGGCACCGGCGTCAGCGATCATGGCCGGGTCCAGCGGTTTGACCAGGCGCACATCCCACACCGTGGGGATCACGCCTTGGGCGGCGAGCAGGTCGGCGGCGTCGAGGGCCGCGGCCAGCATCTTGCCCACGCCCAATAGGCAGACGTGGCGTCCATCCCGGGCCTTGCGGGCCCTGCGGCCGATACCTATCTCGTCCTCACCGACGTTGCGGGCCGCGGTCTTGGGAAAGCGGATGGCGCTGGGGCCCTCGTCGTGCTCCAGCGCGTCGTTGAGCATGACCTGCAGCTCCTGGTAGGAGGACGGGGCGTAGACCGTCATCCCGGGCACCTTGTTGAGCAGCACCATGTCGAGCACGCCGTGGTGGGAGGGCCCGTCGTCCCCGGTGATGCCGGCGCGGTCCAGGCAGAACACCACCGGCTGGCGGTGCAGGCCCACGTCAACGTTGACCTGGTCGATAGCCCTGGTCAGGAACGTGGAGTACAGCGCCACCACCGGTCGGAGGCCGCCCATGGCCATGCCGGCGGCGGCGGTGACGGCGTGCTGCTCGGCGATGCCGACGTCGAAGCAGCGGTCCGGGAAGCGCTCGGCGAAGGGCAACAGGCCGGTGGAGTCCGCCATGGCCGCGGTGATGGCCACCACCTCAGGTCGGGCCTCGGCCTGCTTGATGAGGGCGTCGGAGAACGCCGCGGTGTACGTCCCGGCCTTGAAGAAGGACATGTCGTGCAGCTTCTTGATGGGGTCGTTCTCGGCCGGCGCGTAGCCGCGACCCTTCTCGGTGAGCACATGCAGCAACACCGGACCGTCCTTGTACGCCCGGACCTGGCGCAGGGCGTGCTCCAGCTCGGCCACGTCATGGCCATCGACGGGGCCGGCGTAGCGCACCCCGAGCTCCTCGAAGAATGTGCGGGGCTCCCACAGCTCTCGGATGGCGGCCTTGGTGGCATCCCAACTGCGCTGCAACAACTCACCGCCGGCACCGAAGTTGCGGACCAGGTGCTTCATGCGGTTCTGCTGGCGTACCAGATCCGCCGACAGTCGGAGCTTGATCAGCCCTTCGGACAGCTTGGAGATCGTGGGGGCGTAGGAGCGGCCGTTGTCGTTGAGGATGATGATGACCCGGCGGCCGGAGTGGCCCAGGTTGTTGAGGCCCTCGAACGCCATGCCACCGGTCAGGGAGCCGTCCCCGACCACTGCCACCACCCGCCGGTCGGTTTCGCCCCGAATATCGAACGCCGTGGCCAGCCCGTGGGCGTAACCCAGGATCGTGGAAGCGTGGCTGTTCTCGACCCAGTCATGCTCGGATTCGTCCCGGCTGGGATAGCCCGATAGCCCGCCGGCTTGGCGCAACTGCTCGAACAGGTTGGCGCGGCCGGTGACGATCTTGTGTACGTAAGCCTGGTGGCCGGTGTCCCAGAGAATGGGATCTTTCGGCGAATCGAAGACCCGGTGCAGCGCCAGGGTGAGCTCGACGACCCCCAGATTGGAGCCCAGGTGGCCTCCGTGGGTGTTGACCGCGTCCACGATGAAGGCCCGGATCTCCGTGGCCAGGGTCGCCAGTTCGGTGCGGTTGAGCGCCCGCAGATCGGCTGGGCTGGCCACGGCTTCGAGCAGCATCGTGCCTCTTGTCCTCCGGGTTGAGCGGTCCGGCGTTGGCGGGTTCGGGGCGGGTGGCGTCGGTTCCGCCGCGCTGACTGCCTGATCAACCTAGCCACCGACCGGCTCGGTGTCCGCCCTTAGCGGTGATGCGGGCCGATGATGCTCGACAAAAGCATCGCCCTGCAGAACGGGTGCAGAGCGGGTGCAGAACCGATGCGGGCGGGCGCGGCTTCAGCGGGCCAGGGCCGCAGCGTCGGGGTCAGTTTCGGGGTCCTGGTTGGCCACGATGACCGTTCCCGGCCCGTCCACGGCGAGGGGGTTGCGGAGTCGAAGCTGCTTGAAGGCCTCGATTCGCCCAGCGATGGCCTGCCCGGTGGCAAAGACCACCGCTCCGCCCAGCGCGTCGAGCCAGTAGTGGTTGGCGGTGACAACGATGGTGAACACTGTGGCCGGCACATACAGCAGGTACAGGGCCCGACTCCAGCGGGTTCGCAGCAGTGGGAACAAGGCGCACACGCACCACAGCGCCCACCCCACGTGCAGGCTGGGCATGGCGGCGTACTGGTTCGACACGCTCTGCATGGTGTCCGAGTTGAACGACCACAACGCCGGATAGCGATCCAGCGTGTCCACGTACTGCCCGGCGTGGTCTGCGGCCCGCCCACCGTAGGGTCCTCCAGCGGCCAGCAGGCGCGGCGGCATCAGCGGGAACAGGCTGAAGCCCACCAACGCCAAGGCGGTGGTGGCCCCCAAAGCGTTGCGCCAGCGGGGGTAGCGGTCGGGGTGGCGGCGAAACAGCCAGATGAACACCCCGGCGGTGATCACGAAGTGCAAGGTGCCGTAGAACAGGTTCCAGATGCGTAGGAAGCCGCCGCCCCAATCCAGGAAGAACTGCTGTAGGCCCGGTTCGAAGTAGCTACCGAGGAGCCGCTCGGCCCGGATGACCCACTCGGCGTTGTCCAGTGCCAATCCCGGGCTGACGGCGTTGGATCCGAACAGGTTGCGGCTCATCGAATACAGCCCGTAGAAGGCGCCGATGATGGCCACCTCCTGGTACCAGCGCAACCCGGGGCGACCTCGTGGACGCCATCGGGCAGGGTTGGGGCTGGTGGGTGGGTGGGACGTTGGCACAGCTTGCCGGTGGTCGGTGTGCCCGCCGTCCTCGACGTGCGCCATGGTCGCCCTCCCGGCGCCGAAAACTGTCCTGCAGGCCCGCTCTCAGCCGCCGGAGCGACCGGGGTGCGGCCGACGGATGCCCAACGCGAAGGCTGGTGCCCCGCTCAGGCTAGTGGCCACGGTCAAAAGGTAGAGCAGCAGGCCCAGTGCCACCGCCCGCTCGGTGGGCACGCCCAGCGGGTTGAGAAACAAGGTCAAGGCCCATTCCCGCACGCCCAGGCCCCCCACCGCGATGGGCAGTACCTGCAGGATGCCGATGGCTGGGTAGAACACCAACAGGACGGTTGCCCCGACCTGGTCGATGCCCAGCACCCGGGCCGCGGTGTACGCCGCGGAGATCTGCGCCAGGCTCAGCAGCGCGCCGGCGAAGAACACCTCCAGGCCTTCGCGAGGGCGGCTCCTGAGGCTGGCCAGGCCCAGGTGGGTAGTGCCGATCATGCGCCGCCAGCCCGCCGCGGCGCTTCCAAAGCGGCGACCCAGGGAGCGATGCCCACCGGCCACCATCAGCGTGCCGAGCACCACCCAGGTGCCCAGCGCCACCAGCAAGGCCACACCGGCGGCTCGCCCCTCTCGGCGCAGACCGGCATCGAACACGAACCCGATGAGGGTGAACAACGGCAGCACGGCCCAGCCGGTGAGCCGCTCGAGCGCCACGGAGGCCGCCACCCCAGATCCGTCACCGACCTCGCCGGCCAACCGGCGGGCCCGTAGCACGTCCCCACCCACTGAACCGGGGAGTGCGACGGACACGAACTGCCCCGCCAGGGTGTGACGCAACACCCGACCCCGTTCGGCCCGGATGCCCAACAACTGCAGCATGTGATGCCAGCGAGCCGAGGCACAACCATAGCTGACCAGGAAGAATGTGATCCCACTGCCGATGAGCAGGACGTTGCCCTTGGACCAACGGGGGATCAACGCCGACAGCTTGACCTCGGGCAGGCGGGCCCACAGCACCCCGAGCAAGGTGGCGCTGATGGCCATGCGCAGCGCCAGCGAAAACCATCGTCGTCGGGCCGACGGCCGCTTGGACGCGGGAACTGGCGCGGCCTGCGCCGCGGCGTACGAACCGCTCCGTGTGACGTTCCGCAGCGAGGCCACGACGGCGAGCATACGCCTTTCATTGCCGTTGTGTTGCGAGCGTCTTCCCCTGGTGGCGTGCCGTGTTGCTGGGACCGCGAAGGGTGGTCAGGGGAGCTTTTCGAGGAACTTGGCCCGGTTGACGACCACCCGGCTCACCCGACCGACCGCGACCAGTCCCCGATCGTCGTTGACGGTGACCTTGAAGCTCAGCCGAGCGCCCTCGACCTCCTCCAGCACCGCCTCGACCCGAACCGTGGCGCCGACCGCGGTGGGGGCCAGGTGGTCCAGCTGCACCCGCATCCCGATGCTGGTCTTGCCCTCGTCGAGGTTGCCGCTGAGCGCGTCGACGGTGGCCTTTTCGCAGAGCGCCAGCACGCGAGGCGTGGCCAGGACGGGGACGTCACCGCAGCCCACGGCGATGGCCGTGTCGCTGTCGGTGACCTGATGGTCGAACGCGGCCCGTAGGCCCTGCTCCAAGGACACGGGTCGATACCATACGGTGGTCGTCGCGCTGTGCACGTATCCGCTGGCGGGCGCGGGGCCGTCGCCGTTGACGGTTGCCGGTTGACTGCCGAGGGAGTTGCGCATGCTGGACGCCGATCTGGTGGCCCGTACCCTGGACGTGGCGATGAGCCGGGGCGCGGAGTTCGCCGAGCTGTTCGTTGAGGACGCCCGCTCGGCCAGCGTCTCCCTTGATGACGGGCGCATCGAGGATCTGGTGTCCGGCCGTGACCGTGGCGCCGGCATCCGGGTGGTGGTCGGTGACACCAGTGGTTTCGCCCATACCGCGGATCTGTCCCCTGCCGGCCTGGCCCACACCGCTGATCTGGCCGCGGCCGCCGCCGCCCGGGGTTCGAGCGGGTCTCGGCGTTCGGCCAGCCCGCTCAGCGAACTGCGCTTCCACGCTGGGCCGCTCGTGATCGACCCGGCCACGGTGGCCAAGGACCGCAAGGTTGAGGTGTTGCGCCGGGCGGAGGCCGCGGCCCGCTCACATCACGGCGCCATCAGCCAGGTAGCGGTGCGCTACGGGGACGTGCGGCGGCGGGTGCTGGTGGCCAACAGCGACGGGGTGTTCGTCAGCGATGATCTGACCAAGTCCTCCTTCTCGGTGTCCGCCGTGGCCAAGGGTGATGGCGGGTTGCAGACCGGCCGCCAGTCGGTGGGCCAGGTGTGCGGGTTCGAGCTGCTGGACCGCTATGACGTGGAGGAGATGGGGCGGCAGGCGGCGTCCCGGGCAGTAGCCAAGCTCGACGCCCGGCCGGCGCCGTCGGGCACGTTGCCGGTGGTCATCGCCGGCGGGTCTGGTGGGGTGTTGTTCCACGAGGCCTGCGGGCACGGGCTGGAGGCGGACCTGGTGGCCAAGGGGGCCTCGGTGTTCGCCGGGCGCAAGGGTGAGCAGGTGGCCAGCGCGCTGGTGACCTTGATCGATGACGGATCCGTCACCGGCGAATGGGGCTTCTTCGGCTTCGACGACGAGGGCCGCCCGGCGCAACGCAACGTGCTCATCGAACGAGGCGTGCTCAACGAGTACATGTACGACCATCTCCGGGCCCGGGACGAGGGTCGGGCCGGCACCGGCAACGGTCGCCGTCAGAGCTACCGGCACCTGCCGATGGTTCGCATGACCAACACCTACATCAGCGCCGGCACCGACGATCCGGCGGACATCATCGCCGGCACCGAGCACGGGGTGTACATCGCGCAGCTCGGCGGAGGCCAGGTCAACACCGCCTCCGGAGACTTTGTGTTCGGCATGACCGAGGCCTATCTCATCGAGAACGGGCAGATCACCGAGGCGCTGCGGGACGGCAACCTCATCGGCAACGGCCCGGCGGCGCTGCTGGCCATAGATGCCATGGGCAACGACTTCTCCATGGGCTATCCCGGGACCTGCGGCAAGGACGGCCAGGGCGTACCAGTAGGTATGGGTACGCCGACGTTGCGGGTGCCGGCGCTGACCATCGGTGGCACCGCGGCATGAGCGGCGGCAACGGTTCCACGGCCTCCACGGCTTCCGCTCCGGAGGATCTGGGGGAACTGGCGGCGCGATGGGCCGATCGGGCGGTCGCCGGCGAGCACCTCGAGGTGGTGGTGGGCCGGGGTCGGTCGACCGAGGTGAAGGCCTACAACGGCGAGGTCGAATCGTTCACCTCGGCGGAATCCTTCGGCGTGGGCATCCGGGTACTGGTGGAACGCGACGGCGGCATGGCCCAGGGTTTCGCCCACGCCGGTTCCTTCGACGAGGACGTGTTGACCGACACCCTCAGCGAGGCCCGGGACAACGCCCGCTTCGCCGAGGCCGATCCCTTCGCCGGCCTGGCACAACCCGACGGGGTGGCCGCCGTCCTCCAGGACCTCTGGAACGAGGCCGTCAACCGCTTCAGCCCTGAGGACAAGATCAAGCTGGCCCTGGAGCTAGAGGCTGCCACCAAGGGGTTTTCGCCCAAGGTCAAGGGCGTGCGGGTGTCTTCCTACGGGGATTCCGCCGGTGAGGTGGCGTTGGCGTCCACTGCCGGCATCCGGGTGGCGAGCCGGGCCACCACCTGCTGGATGGCGGTGTCGGCCATGGCCGGGGACGAGCACGAGACCCACATGGGCTACGGCGTGGAGGTGGGCCGTGATCCCTGGGGGCTCGACGTGGAGGCCGCCGCCGAGGAGGCCGCCATCCAGGCCGTGCGACTGATCGGCGCCCGTCAGGTTCCCTCCCAACGCTTGACCGTGGTGTTGGAACCGAAGCTGGCGGCCACGATCTTGGGCATCATCGGCGGGATGCTGAGCGGTGACGTGGTGGTCAAAGGCCGCACCCCATTCGCGGATCGGGTCGGTCAGCTGATCGCCTCGCCGCTGCTGACGATGGTCGATGACCCCACCGATGCCCGCTCCATGGCTGCGGACAGCTTCGACGGTGAGGGTCTGGCCTGCCGTCGCAACGTGCTGATTGACCAGGGCACGTTGAGTGGGTTCCTGCACAACAGCTACACCGCCCGCCGGGCCGGGGTGGCCTCCACCGCCTCCGCAGTGCGTGGCTCCCGTTCCATGCCCGGCGTCGGGCCCCAGGCGCTGGCGGTGGCCACCGGTACCACCCCGTATGTCGAGCTGCTGGCCGGGGTGGACAACGGCATCCTGGTGCAGACCATGGCCGGGCTGCACTCCGGCGTGAACCCTGTGAGCGGGGACTTCTCCGTCGGTGCGGAGGGCCTGATGATCCGCAACGGTCAACTGGCCGAACCGGTCCGCGAGGTCACCATCGCCTCCACCCTCCCACGCCTGCTGCTGGATCTGGTCGCGGTGGGCGCCGAACTGGAATGGCTCCCCGGCGGCTCGGGCAGCGCAGCGTTGTTGTTCGAAGGCGTCAGCCTGGCCGGGTCCTGAACAGCCGGCCCTGCTGCACGCGGCGGGCAACGGAGGACCGGACGATGTTGCTTAGGCGAGCAGCCCGACGACGACCTGCAGCCACGGGCGAAGGCCGGTATCGCCAGGTCGCGCCACATCGGCTGCCCGCCGCATTCGACGACCCGAGCGGCGGGCTGGCCGGGCGGCTCGGTGACTCACTTCCAGCCGAGCGCGTTCAGGCGGGCTCGGGCCCGTCCGAAATCGAATTGGCGGGCCAGTTGCTGGGCTTGGCCGAGCATTTCGCTGGCTTCGGCGGATCGGGCTTCACCGGCGGCGTGCAGGAACCCGCCGTACGCCAACGTGAGCTGCGTCATCCATAGCGGGCTACCGGAGCGGCGGGCGAAGGCCAACCCCCGTCGGAAGCAGGCCTCTGCCAGCTCCGCCTGTCCGGCCCGCGCCGCCGAGCGCGCCGAGGTAGCGGTCGGCGGGGCCGATGCAACCGTTAAGGGACCCCACCATGATGCAGCTGTCGGCCCACGGCTCGAGGAGGTCGAAGAGGGTCTTAGCCTGCTGCGGTGTGCCGGCAATGGCAGCGGCGTCCGCCAAGAGGCTCAAGGACGCACCGCGCAGGCTGTCATCACCCACCGCCACGCCCGCCGGTTCGATCACCCGGTCCAGCACGGCCCGCGCCTCGGGGTCGAGGCCCAACTCGGCGTACAGCGCGGCCAGACCGGGCTGCCAGGAGGCCGTCAGCGCGCCAAGCCGGGCTGCCAATCGGAGCGTGGCCGCGATCTCCCGCAGGCGGCCTTGCTCCCGACGCAGCAGGAACATCTGCAGGCCGTAGATTCCTTCGACGTCGAAGCCGGTCATGGTGGCGGCCGCTTCGCGAGCTCGTTCGTAGCAGGACTCGGCCCGTGCGAAGTCCCCATCCGCCAGGTGCACGATCGCCCAGCAGTTCGGCAGCTCAAGCTCGTAGAATCGGTAATGCAGCGCCATTCGTTCGAAAACTGCAAGCCGCCCCTTGGCCGCCGCCAGATCGCCCAGTTCCAGGTCCACCCGCATCTGCAAACCGGAGATCGGCGCAAACGGGTCCATCATTCCGGTGTTGGTCTCGATCTCCACCGCTCGTTTCAGTGCCTCGTGGTACAGCACCCGCTCCCTGGGCCGGAAGTAGATGTGATAATGGGTGCTGAGGGCCGTCAGCTCGGCCGCCTCGTCCTTGCATCGGCGGGCCATGGCCAACGCTTCCTGGATCACCGGGCCGGCCCGCTCGAACTGTGCCGTTCGGCTGAGGGAGCGAGCGAGCTCAGTGCTCAGCAAGGAGCGTTCGGCGCTGTCGCCTGGTGGCAAGTGTCCGAGCATGTGTTCCAGCGGCGAGAGGACGGCGTCACCGGAGCGGCCGATCCAGGCCGACATCTTGCTGTATTGGATGACCGCCGGCATGGCCAGATCGGGCCAACCGCCGGCTTCGGCCAGCTCCAGGGTCTCCGTGAGTCGATCAAACCCGCCCAACAGGTCGGTGCTGTGGACCCGGGCCTCGCCTTCACCAAGGGTCGCCTCGGCATACGCCCGGGTATGGGTCAGCCCCGCCGAACCCAATAGTTGGCGAGCGTGGCTGAAATGATCGACCGCCGCCTCGTGATCGAACTGGTAGCGGGCTTGGCGACCGGCGCGTTGCAGCGCGGCGGCCGTGCGTTGCAGGTCCGCGCCTACCGCCAGCGCTTCCACCAAGTGATACGCCAACGTTCCCGCCACCGCGTCCAACCGCAACCCCTGCACCACCTCCACGGCGTCGGCCAGGCGCAGGTGAATGGTCGCCACCCGGGTGGCGCCGGCCTCCTTAAGCAGCGCCCGGCGCACCAGCACGTGCCCGAAACGGAACCGGCCCACGCCCAGTTCCCCGATCAATCCCGCCCGCCGCAACTGCTGCACAGGCTCCAGCAGCGCGGCCACTGGGCGGCCCAGCGCACCAGCGGCCACCGCCAGGTCCCACTCCGTCCCGGACACCGCAGCCACCGACAGCAGCTCCCGGGCATCGGGTGACAGTGCCCGGGTTCGTCGGCGAACGGCGGCACCGATGTCCGTACCGGACCCGGACAGCGACCCGGACAACGAACCGGACAACGAACCGGACAAGGAACCGGACAGCATGGTGAGAAAAAGCGGGTTGCCGCCGGTCTGGTCGAACAGATCGAGTGCTGAGGTTTCGTCGCCGCCGACGAGGTCTTGAATGGCTTCGGTGCCGAGACCGCTGAGCTGCAGGTCCAAGGCGCGGCCCCGCACCAGCAGATCGTCATGCAGGTCCAGCGCTGCCGGACCACAGGCATCGGTACTGCGGGAGGTGATCACCAACGCCAGTCGGGCCGAGGGCAGGCTGGTGACCACGAATCGCAGGAGCTGAGCGGTGGGGGCGTTGGCCCAGTGCACGTCGTCAGCCACCAACACCACCGGCTGCGTACGGCACAGCGTGTCGAGCCACGAGACCACAGCGTCGAACAGTCGGGGCTGGTCACCGCTTTGGGAAGATGCCGGTTCGGTGGCGTTCGGTGACGCCGCGATGGCCGGCGCCAAGCGGGCCAACACCGTGGGATCCGCCCCCATCTCGCCAATATCGGCGCCGGTGGACACGAATTGGCGCAATGCCTCGGCGACGGGTTGAAAGGGATGGGACGTGTCCTCGTCGCACCGGCCGAACAGCACCAGGGCGCCGTTGGACGCGGCCCGTGCCGCGACGGCGGCCGCCAGGCGGGTCTTACCAATGCCCGCTTCGCCGTGGATCCACAATACCTTGAGCCTTTCGAGAGCACCGAGATGGTCCACGGCTCGTGCGAGCACCTCATCGCGGCCAACCAGTCGGGCCTCGTTGGCCAGGCTCAGGGCCGCGGGCATGATCGCGGCCACCGCGGGAGGGGCCTGCGGCGGCGGCTCCCAGCCCACCTGCCACGCCAATACCGGCTCGGGCAGGCCCCGCAACGTGAGTAGTCCCCGTTCAATGAAGTTGTGCGAGCCCCGTCCCCGGGCCAGCACCCGAACCAGGTCCGAGCACAGGATGGTGCCGCCGGCAGCCAGAGCCTCAAGTCGTGCCGCTTCCACCACCGGCACCCCGAAGCAGTCCCCGCCCTCCCAGGACACGTCGCCCACCGACAGTCCCATCCGTACCGAAAGCTCGGCCCCTGTCGCCGCCCGCTGGTTGTGCGCCCACAACGCCTGCTGGGCCGCCACCGCGGCGTTGAGCGCGTCCGACGCTGAAGTGAAGGAGGCCATGACCCCGTCACCGCTGCCTTTCACCACCACCCCACGTTGAGCCACCACCGCCTCGGATAGCAGCTGATCGTGTTGACGGCGGAGCTGGTCGGCCGCTTCCTCGCCCAGCGATGCCCGCATGGCGGTGGAGCCGACCAGGTCGGTGAACAGGATGATGGCCAGCGCCGGACCGTCCGGGGGCAGCGGCGATGACACCGCACCCGCAGCTCCCACCATCCGCACCCCCGAGTTGTCAACCGACCACGCCAGCGTACGTCGCCGCCATCCGGCCGGGGCGGGGAAGTAGCCGGTCGTAAGCTCAATCAAGTGGGGGAGTTCACAACGACCACGGAGTTCTCACGGATCACGGCGACGGTGTTGTTGACCGATCTGGTGGGTTCCACCGAGCTGCGGGTCCGGCTGGGTGAGGAGGAAGCGGACTCCTGTTCCGGTCCACCCTCATCGACACCACCTCACTCAGTCGACGGGCCGCGGTACACGCCGCGCTGTCCCGGGGGTTGGAAGGCGCTGGTCGTGGGGTGGGCCGCGCCGCCCTGATCCTGCACCACGAGTTGAGCGCCGGACCGGTCGGTATGGCAGATCGGATCGAACGGTTCGCCCGGGCCGCCGCTACCGACGCCCTGGCGGTGTTCGCGTTCGATGAAGCGGCCCGCCTGTTCGAGGTGCTGGCGTCCACCAGCACCGACCCCACGGTCCAGCTGGCGGCGCTGCTCGACCAGGCGGCGGCGCTGCTGCGGGTCCCGGTGTTCGTCGCGGCTCAGCAGGTCTTTGGCGAAGCCGCCCGCCGGGCCATGGCGGAGGGTGACCTTGCCGCGCTGGTGACTGCGGCGCTGGGTTTCGAGGACGCAGGCTGGCGTCCGGGTCTGCCGGGGGCGCCCGCGGTGGCGCTGCTCGACGCCGCCCTGGGTCATGAACCGGGACTTGCAGAGGCCACGGTGGTCCGAATGCAGGCCAGCAAGGCTCGGGCCATGGTGTTCGTGGGGCGCGGCGTCGAAGCGGCGTCACTTGCTGGTGTAACCCTCGAACGGGCCCGTCGTTGCGGTGACCGGGCTGCGTTGGCCCATGCCGTGCTGTGCCGGATCATGGTCTTCGGTCACGCTCCGGAGATCGAACAGGTGGAGGACCTTGGCTTGGAGCTGGCAGAGCTGGCGCGGGAGCTGGGAGATGAAGATCTGGCCACGCACGCTGCTGATTTCAGCATTGCGGCCGTCCATCGCCATACCGCTCAGGACTTCGACCGGGGTGTGGACCGTTTGGCCTCGCTGGCAGACCGTCGCCACGATGTGGTTTATCAGCACCACATCGTGATGTCGCTGCACATCTTCCAGGCCTTGCGTGACGGACGGCTGGTCGAGGTGGAGGAGCTGATCAGCGTGGCGGCGGACCCCGATCGGTCAACGTGGCAGGAGCCGGCCGGCCTCTACGGGCTACGAATGTTCCTGCTGCGCCGCGAGCAGGACCGCCTGGCCGAGGTGGCGCCGAGCCTGGACGTGCTCATGCGCCTGTCGCCCGACGCCCCCTTGTGGGCGCCCGGCTTTGCGCTGTTGTGCGCCGAGCTTGACCGAACCACCCAGGCCCGCGCCGTGCTCGACCGCCTGGCCGCGAACGGGTTCGCGGCCGTGCCGAACGACGGCAACCGGCTTACCAACCTGCTGTTCCTGGCGGAGACCTGCTGGCTGTTGGGAGCGGCCGATGAAGCCACGTGGGTGATTGACCATCTCGGTCGGTATGGGGGTCAGGTGCCGATGGTCTGGGGTTCGGGCCTGTTGTTGGGCCCGGCCGACCGTCAATTGGGCCTGTTACACCAGTTGCGGGGAGATCACGCCACCGCGGTCGAACTGCTCGAGCGGGCGGTTGAGGTCAGCACGTTCATCGGTTCGGTGTTGTGGCGGGCCCGGAGCTTGTGCGATCTCGGCCACATCACCGGCAACACCGCGGCGCTGGTCGAGGCACTGGAGCTATCGACCACCCATGACTTGCCGGCGGTGAGACGTTTGGCGGCGGAGCGTTTGGCTTTGCGTTGACCAAGGGGCGCCGCGGCCGAATAGTAACTTCGGTTCGGTTCAGTCGGTCTCGACGCTGGGGGTCTGCATGCGGATGCCCCGGAAGCGGGCGAAGTCCCGATCGAAGGTCACCACGGTGGCGTGATGTTCCGCCGCGAGCGCTGCCAGGTGGGCGTCACTCACCAGATTGCCCCCGGTGCCGGCTTCGATGAGCAGCCCCGTCAGGACGCTCAGGTGACGACCAGTGGGTTCCACGATGACCGCTGCGGGCTGGCTCAACCACGCGTTGACGATCTGCCCGGCTTCCTCGACGCTCAAGGGGCGGGGAAACAGCCCGATCTTGGTGACCAGCCGTAGAAACGCCAAGAGCACGATCCAGCTGAACCCGACGGCCTCGGTTCCCGCCAGCGCCTCGTCCAGCCATTCCTTGGACGGCTGATGACGGTCCTCTCGCTCATCGGCGTTGACCGCGTAGAGCAGCACGTTAGCGTCGACCAGCTTCACCGGCCGGAGCGGGCCTTGTGCACGAGTTCCTCGTCCTCCAGTTCCGCCGCCACCTGGAGCGCCCGATCCAGATTGACCGTCGGTACCCCCAAGTTGGCGGTCGGGGTCTGGAAACGCGAGGCGCCGAGCGAGCCCCGTTGTGCGCACTCGCGGACGATGTCGTTCAACGCCTGCTTGAAGGACACTCCCCGGGTGCGCATCCGTTCGTGCAACACCGACAGCACGTCAGGATCGAGTGTCACCGTTGTCCGCACGGGCACATCATAGCATCATGTGAGTGACAGCATGATGCGCCTAGGTCGGCGGGCGCAATCAGGGTCGGCTCACTCAGCAGTCGGACGGGGCAGTTCCGTCGTGACACCCAGTTCGTCGGCCAGGGCCACGAAATAGGCCACCACGTCGCGGTGGTAAGGGATGCCGTTGGCGTCGCGGTCGGTTTCGGTCTCCGCTTCAGTTTGGCCGGCGTAGACCACCCGATCCGCGCCGGGGGCCGGGGGGCAGGCGGCAAGGTCCTCGAGGTAGCGGTCCATCTCGTCGAGGAACCAATCGGGATCGCAGAAGGCGTCGATCCGGTAGGCCGTGCAGTGGTGGGAGATGTTGCCGACGTTGGCATATCCCGGGCCGGTGCCCGCCAACATGCCGCAAAGTACGTCCACGATCATGGCTAGCCCGTACCCCTTGTGCGAACCGAGATCACGGGTCCCGCCCAACGGCAGCATGTGGAAGGCATCGGGCACCGGGCGGGCGTCCATGATGGGGGTGCCGTCAGCTTCTGCGATCCAGCCCGGCTTCACATTCAGTCCCAGCCGCTGGGCGATGCGGATCTTGTTGCCGGCCACCGAGCTCATGGAGGCATCGAACACGAAAGGCGCCCGGTTGCGGGCCGGCACCGCCACCGCTATCGGGTTCAGCCCCAGCATGGGTACCGACCCGTATGTCGGGGGGACCTGAATGCCGCCCACGGTCATGGCCACCCCCACGAACCCGGCTTTGGCCGCCAGATGTGCGTGGTACGCCGCGGCCCCGAAGTGCCGGCCGTTGGTGACCACCACCGTGCCCAACCCGGCGACGGTGGCCTTGGCCATGGCCAACCGCATGGCGTCGGGTGCCACGTGCAGGCCCAGGCCGCCGTCCGAATCCAACGTGGCGGTGGCCGGGCTCTCCCGCAGCGTGCGCACCGTCGGCGTGGCGTTGATGGCACCGGAACGCAGATCCCGCACGTAGTACGGAAACATGTTGGACACGCCATGGCTGTCGATGCCCCGACGATCGGCGTACAAGAGGGTGTCGGCTGACTGCGCGGCGGCGTCTGGCGAGAGGCCCAGACGTTGGAAGATGGCGCTGACGGTGGTGCCCATGGCGGCGGGCGCCACACGGACGGCCAACTCGGAGGGCACCGCGAAGTAGTCGTTCACCCGCCGGAAGCTAATCGAGGGTTGAGCCCCGGGCGGCGCCAGGTCCGACAGCGGACGCGATCAGAATCCGCTGATGAGGAACTCCACCCGGCGGTTCATTTGACGGCCGTTGGGATCGTTGTTGTCCCCGATGGGCTGGCTTTCGCCGCGTCCCTCCGCCTGCAGCCGGGCGCTGTCACCGCCCCGGGCCACAACGGACTCGAGCGCCGCCTGGGCCCGCAGCTGGGACAGGGCCAGGTTGCGGCTCTCGTCGCCGATCTCATCGGTGTGGCCCACGATGACGATGTGCACCTGCGGGTTGGCGACCATCATCGCGGCCACGACGGTGAGCACCGGGTCGAACGTGGGGGAGATCTCGACGCTGTCAAGCTCGAACAGCACCGGATCCGCCACCCGCATGGTGGTCACCTGTCGGGTGGGTTGGCGAGTGTCCACGTAGTACTCGTCGGCCACCACGTTGCCGGCACCGGCGAGGGCGTTGGCCATCTGGATCATGGCGTCGCGCTCCTCGGGGCTGTGGGCCGCGCCGTAGAGGTACATCTTGCCGTCCTTGAACACGGCCATTTCCTGATGATCTCCGAGCCATCTCGAAGCTTCGGCTGACAACGCCGGCAGGGGCGTCGCCACTTGCTCCCGGTGGGTCAGCAGGAGGTAACTGGCCAACCCAACGGCGCCCACCAGCACCGCCGCCGCCACCGCCAGGGCGAGTCCCAGCGAATCGGCCAGGAAGTGGCCCCGCACCCGCAGGGACACCACGTCCGGGGCACGAGTGCGGCCGCTGGCGTCGACCTCGCCCGGGTCCTCGGACAGAACGTTCGAAACCGGGGTGGTCCCGGGCCCCTTGGCGGCCGAGGAGTCCACTTTCGACAAACTGCTGCGCGTACGCGATGCAAGACCCAATGCCATGGGTATGACGTCGGCCGGTCGGCGGTGGTCCCCGCATGGGTCGCCCGGCTCATGTTCGTGCCCGGCGTCAGGAAGTGGCCCCGGTCAGAGCGCCGAGTACCGTGGCCCGGGTGCAACCGGACGCAGATGCTGTGGCTCGCCATCCGCACCTGGCCGAGGTCCAACCTCCCGGCACGGTGCGAGTTGACCTGCATACCCACACCATGCACTCCGGTGACTCGACGACCACGTTGGACGAGGTGGCTGAAGCGGTGGCTTCCAGCGGGATCGACGTGCTGTGCGTGACCGATCACAACGCCACCCGAGGCGCCTTGGAGCTGGCGGAGCTGGTCGGTTGCCGGGTGGTCGTGGGCGAAGAGGTCAAGACCTACGCCGGCGAGATCATCGGGCTGTTCCTGACCGAACGCATCCCCGGTGGGTTGCAACCGGTGGAGGTGTGCGAGCGGATCAAGGCCCAGGGGGCGCTGGTCTACATCCCGCACCCCTTTGATCCGATGCGGAACTGTCTCCGTCAGCCCATCCTCGAGGACCTCGTCGCCCGGGGACTGGTGGACGCCATTGAGGGCATCAACGCCAAAACCTCCCTGCAACACCTCAATGACCTGGCCTGCGAGTTCGGGCGACAGCATGATCTGGCTGTCGGGGCCGGCAGTGACGCCCACGTGGCGGAGGCCCTGGGCGCGGCCTATGTCGAGATGGCGGACTTCGGTGACGCCGCGGACTTTCTGGCGCAGCTCCGAGCTGGCCGTCTGGTGGGCCATCACTTCGATGCGCCTCGTCGGTGGCGGGCCCGCATCATCCCCTCGATTGCGGCGGAGCACTGATCAGCGCCACCATCAGCTGACCGTCGAGCAGGGCCCCCACCAGGGCGGGAGCGTGCTCACGGGGCACGGCCACCAGCACCGTCGCCTCCAACTCACCGCTGCCAGCAGGGCTGCCGTCCCGAATGTCCGTGTCCGTGTCCGCGGCCGTGGGGCCGGCACCGCTGCTCACGATCTGGCCGTTCACCAGGCCGTTTCGATGGACGAGCGCCACCGCACCGCCGGCTGCAGGTGGCGTCCCAGTCCAAGGCAGGAGCGCCACCGGAACCGGCAGCGCCACCAGGTCTGGTCCCAGCCGGCGTTCGATGGGCGTTGTGCCGGCCGGGCCCAGGCGGCGGTTCACCAGGACCTCACCGGCCCCCAAGGCCACCAGCGCCACCCGCCCGACAACCCCGCCAGTCCCACCGCCGGCCGCACCAGCAGCGGAGACCGCGCCCTGCGGCACCAGCGTCTTCGGGAAGGCGCGGGCCTGCAGGTCGGTCAGCAGCACCGTCTCCCCAGCGGGTATCGACCGTGCGGCCACCCACACCGTTGCGGTGTCGCCCCAGGCCTGTCGGGTGGCCTCGGCCCGACGCTGGGACTGCACCGTGACGGTCAGGGTTGCAACCAGCAATCCCACCGTCACCATCCAGGCTCCGGTGCCCATGGGTGACAGCGCGGACCCTGGTGACAGCGGTGAGCGGGCGGCGCGACGCAAGCGGGTCAAGGCGGCGTCGCGATCGTGCCGTGGGGCCAGCAAGGGGCCTGGTCTGGCGTTCGGCTGCGAGGCCATGGAGCTTCCCCGGTTCTACGGCGCGCCGGCCGTGCAACGATCCTTTGGGGGAAGAAACCGGTCCGAAACCGGGCCGGGCGCTGACGTTATCGGCGCTCGCTCAGCGGGGCAAGGGCTGGGAGGCCAACGAGGCGACGGTGGCGAAGAGCACGTCACGCACCCGCTGCAGGTTCTGCTGGAAGAACGCGAAGACCTGCTCCATGGTCACGGCCGGCACGTCAGGGTTGCCTTCCAGGCCGGCGTCGTAGTCCGTCACCAGCGCCACCCCGGCCACCGGCAACTCAGCTTCGTTGCACAGCGCGGCCTCGGGGTATTGGGTCATGTTGACCACGGACCAGCCCATCTGGCCGAACCAGCGGGACTCGGCGGCGGTGGAGAACCGGGGGCCGTTGATGACCACCACCGTGCCCCCATCGTGCACCGTGACCCCGCAGGTTCCGCAGGCCTCGACCAGCCGTCGTCGCAGCTCAGGGTGGTAGGGGTGGGCCATGGCAGTGTGCTGGGCGCCGGGCCCGTCGAAGAACGTATCCGAACGGGCCGAGGTGCGGTCCACGAATTGATCGACCACCACGAAGTCACCGGGAGCGATGGAGGGCTGTAGCGAACCCGCCGAACAGGGGGCCAACACAGCGCTCACCCCGGCTTGTTTGAGGGCCCACACGTTGGCCCGATAGTTCACCCGATGGGCCGGAAAGTGGTGGTTGGCGCCGTGGCGGGGCAGGAATGCAACCCGCAGCCCCGCCACCATGCCGATGTGCAGCGGTGAGGACGGTGGACCGTACGGCGTGTCGACGGTGACCTGTTCAACCTCGTCGAGCAACTCATAGAGGCCGGAGCCACCGAAGATGCCGATGTCGGCGAGGGCCTCCACGCTCACAGTTCCTTCCTGGCTCACGGCGCTGTCAGCTGCTGCTTGAAGAGGAACCGCCGCCGGAACCGCCCGAGCCGGAACCGCCCGACGAGCCGGACTTGCCCGACGAGCCGGACTTGCCCGATGAATCCCCACCGGAGCCCGATCCGGACGACCCCGACCCCGACCCCGACGACCCTGAGTCGGACGAACCCGACCCCGAGCCGGACGAGCTCGATCGAGACGACGTGTCGCTCGAACCGGACGATGCTCCGTCCGAACCCGTGGTCCCCGACCCACCGGAGCCGGCGCCGGCGGCCTTGGAGGAGGAACCGCGGGCGTCCGTCTTGTAGAAGCCCGAACCCTTGAACGTCACGCCGACGGGGGTGTACACCTTTCGAACGGCGGCGGCCTTCTCGCAGTTGCAGACCGTGAGCGGATCATCGGTGAACGATTGCTGCACCTCGAACTGCTTGTCGCACTCCAGACAGCGATAGACGTAGGTGGGCATCTCTGATCCTTCGTTAGCACTCGACGAGGGCGAGTGCCAGGGTAGCGGAGCGTCCCACCGATCCGGACACAGCAGGTGTCGGGCGGTGAGAATCGAGCCCTGATCGGGAGGTGATGGGTCCCGATCGGTCCTGTTCACGCCGCGATCGGGGCACACTGGCTTGGTGAGCTCCACGAACCCCCCGAAGGCCGCACGGCGCGTCCGCAAAGCTGTGATCCCCGCCGCCGGTCTCGGCACCCGATTCCTGCCCGCCACCAAGGTCATGCCCAAAGAGATGCTGCCGGTCGTGGATCGACCCGCCATCCAGGTGGTGGTGGAAGAAGCCATCAGCGCCGGCATCGAGGACATCCTCATCATCACCAGCCCCCACAAGAAGCTGGTGGAGGACCATTTCGACCGCGCCTTCGAGCTGGAGACCCGTCTCGAACGCAAGGGCAAGATCGCCGAAGTGGCAGCGTTGCGGGCGTTGAGCGAGCGGGCTCAGATCCACTTTGTGCGCCAGGGTGAGCCAATGGGATTGGGTCACGCGGTGTCCGTGGCCCGCAGGCACGTGGGCGATGAGCCGTTCGCGGTGATGCTGCCCGACGACATCATGGTGGACGACGGTCTGGTGCTGCGGGCCATGATCGACGCGCTGGGATCGACCGGGGCGTCGGTAGTGGCGCTGAAGGAGTTCCCGTTTTCGGAGATCTCCGCTTACGGATGCGCCGCCATTGAGGCCCGGGCGGCGGGGTCGGACCTGGTGCGCATCACCGGGCTGGTGGAAAAGCCCAAGGCCGAGGAGGCACCGTCGAACCTGGCGGTGATGGGTCGTTACGTTTTCACCCCGGCCATCTTCGAGCACCTGGCCGACGTGCAACCCGGGGTCGGCGGCGAGATCCAGCTCACCGACGGCATGGACCGGCTGCTGCGGGCCGAGGGCCTGTCGGGCCTGGTGTTCGTTGACGGTCGCTACGACATCGGCCAGAAACAGGACTTTCTGCGGGCCACTGTCGAGTTGGCGATGGACCACCCCGAGCTGGGCGCTGAGTTCACGGCGTTCCTGACCGATCTGGCCAAACGCCGGCTGAACTGACGCCGGCTGACCGTCCCACGCCCGAAGCCACCGTCAACGACCCTGACCGGTGGCCGAAACCGCTTCCGAGCTGGACCCTGGCCGGGCCCGGCCGTCCTACCATCGGGTCCATGATGGATCTCGAGGTGGCCCGGGCCCGCGTCTTGGAGGGGTGCCGGGCGCTGCCGCCCCAGGACGTTCCCCTGGCGCACGCCGCTGGTCTGGTCCTGGCCGAAGCGGTGGTGTCCGATCAGCTGTTGCCACCGTTCGCCAACACCGCGGTTGACGGATATGCGGTGCGCTCCGCCGACGTGACCGCCGCCGACGGAGCCCATCCGGTGCTGCTGCGGGTGGTGGAGGTGTTGGCCGCAGGGCAGGCATCGAGCCACCACTTGGGTTCCGGCGAGGCGATCCAGATCATGACCGGCGCCCCCATTCCCGAAGGCGCTGACGCGGTGGTGATGGTCGAAGACACCTCGCCCGGACCCGGCGACCAGGGTGACACCGCTTTCGTGCTGATCGGCAAGGCCGTGTCCCCGCGGGACGTGATCCGGCCCGCTGGCGACGACGTGAAGCCCGGTGACCAGCTGTTCCAACCCGGGTGCGTGCTGTCGGCGGCCCATCTCGGGATGTTGGCGTCGCTCGGTTGGACCACGGTGCGGGCTCATCCCCGGCCTCGGGTGGGCGTCATTTCCACCGGCGATGAGCTGGTTGAGGGGCCACAGCCGCTGGCCGCCGGTCAGATCCGTGACTCCAACCGCATCAGCCTTCTGCGGTTGGTGGAGTTGGCCGGCGGCGTGCCCGTCGATCTCGGCCTGGTGCGTGACGACGAGGTGTTGATCCGCCGGGCTCTGACCGACGCCGCTGAGCACTGTGACGCGGTGATCTCCTCCGGCGGGGTCAGCATGGGCGAGTTCGACTTCGTCAAGCGGGTGCTGGATCAGGTCGGGGAGATCAACTGGATGCAGATCGCCATCAGACCGGCCAAGCCGATGGCGTTCGGCACGATCGCCTGCACTGGTGGGGCCACACCAATCTTCGGGCTCCCAGGCAACCCCGTCAGCTCGATGATCAGCTTCGAGTTGCTCGCCCGGCCCGGCTTGCGGCGTCTGGCCGGTCACCCCGACTCGGTGTTGGTGCGGCCCACCGTCAAGGCCCGCACCGCCGATGAGTTGCGACGTGGCCCGGACGGCAAAACCCATTTCGCCCGGGTGGTGGCGGCCAACGTCGGGGGGCGTTACGTGGTGCGCAATGCCGGTGGGCAGGGTTCCCATCAGCTGGCGGTGATGGCCGCCGCCAACGGCCTGGTGGTCCTGCCCGACGGTGACGGGGTGCCGGCGGGGGCCGAGGTGGACCTCCTGCTGCTCGACTGACTCATTGCTGCTCGACTGACTGACCCGCCGCGCCCGGGTCCCAGCGGCGAAGGGCTCGCTAACATCGGTCCCATGACCCAGGCGCTGGTGGACTCCTACGGGCGTGTGCACCGTGACCTGCGCATCTCCATCACCGACCGGTGCAATTTTCGCTGCACGTACTGCATGCCGGCGGAGGGCATGAAATGGCTCGACCGGTCGGACGTGCTGAGCTTCGAGGAGATCGTGCGGGTGGCCCGGCTGCTGGTCGAGCGTTTCGGCATCGAATCGATCCGGCTCACGGGGGGCGAGCCCACGGTGCGGGCGCATCTGCCCCGGCTGATCTCGATGTTGTCGGGCCTGGGCGTGGACCTGGCGCTGACCACCAACGGGGCCACGCTTCGTCTGGTGGCCGCGGATCTGGCCGCCGCCGGGCTGCGTCGCATCAACGTGTCGTGTGATTCGCTTCGGCCCGAGCGATTCGCCGAGATCACCAAGCGTGACTGCCTGCCGGCGGTGCTTGACGGGATCGACGCCGCTCTGGAGGCGGGCCTATCCCCGGTCAAGCTGAACGTGGTGGCCATGCGCGGGGTCAATGAGGACGAGTTGCTGGACTTCGCCACCTATGGCCGGGACAAGGGCGTGGTGGTGCGCTTCATCGAGTTCATGCCCCTTGACGCCCAGCAGCAATGGACCAACGACCAGGTCCTGACGTATGACGAGATCCGCACTCGCATCAACGAGGTGTACCCCTTGGAGCCCATGCAGCGGGGTTCGGCGCCGGCGGAGCGATTCCGCTACCTCGACGGTAAGGGCGAGATCGGCATCATCGCCTCGGTCACTCAGAGCTTCTGTTCCACGTGTGACCGCGTGCGGCTCACCGCGGAGGGTGGTTTCCGGACCTGCCTGTTCGCCACCAGCGAGGACGATCTGCGGGGGCTGCTCCGCAACGGCGCCTCCGATGATGAGCTGGCGGAGGTCATCGAATCTGCTGTCGGGGGCAAATGGGCCGGTCATCAGATCAACCAGGTCCACTTCATCCGGCCGTCAAAGTCGATGAGCCAGATCGGCGGTTGATCGGGGCCAGGTCGTTTCCGGCGTGGGTCACCGGGGCTGAGTCGAGTGGACTCCTAGACTGCCACCATGACCGACCTGGGTTTCACCCATCTCGATCCTCTGGGTCGGGCCCGGATGGTAGATGTCACACCCAAGGAACCGACCCATCGCCGTGCGGTGGCCCGGGCCCGGGTGTACATGCAGCCCGACACGGCGTCGCTCGTGGCCCGGGGGGCGATGAGCAAGGGCGATGTCCTGGCAGTGGCCCGGGTGGCGGGCATCCAGGCGGCCAAGCGGACCGCGGATCTGATTCCCTTGTGCCATCCGCTTTTGGTCGGCTCGGTGTTTATCAACTTCCGAATCGAAGATGACCACGTGCAGATCGAGGCCCAGGTCGACACCGTTGATCGCACCGGGGTCGAGATGGAGGCCCTCACAGCGGTCTCGGTGGCGGCGCTGACCGTGTACGACATGTGCAAGTCAGCGGATCGGGCCATGACCATCTCCGACGTGGCGCTCTGGGAGAAGACCGGTGGTCGCTCAGGCACGTTCCGTCGTGAAGGTCCCGGTCTGGACGACGTATAAACGCCCGGTGATCGTGTCCGATGACACGATGGCTTTGGCCGATACCCGAGCCAGTAGTAGAACTGCAACACACTTCGCCCCCTGAAAGTCGGACAGCCCCGGGGATCGACCAAGCGAAGAACAGCCCGCACAGCACCGGCTCGCCCTCGGGTGGCCGTGCATGGCGGAACTGGGGTCGAGCCCTCGGGAAGGCAGGTAGCAACCGGTGAATCTGAGCACCCTCCTCGTTCTGGTGTTCCTCGTTGGCATGTGGGTAGCCCTTCTGGTGGGGCCGGTGCTGCTACGACGGGGTTCTGGAAGTTCCCGGCGGGGGGACTCGATGATGTCGTTCCAGCAGCATCTCTCGGCGCTGGACCACAACCGGGGTCGGGCCGGCCGCATTCGACCGCTGGCCAGCCCGACCAACGTCCGTCGCCTGCCGGATCGTCGTCCCCCCACTCGCCGGACCCCGCTGCGAGGCCGAGCCGCGGCCCAGCGACGCAAGCACATCGTGAGCGCCCTGTGCGCCGTGTCCTTCACGACCCTGGTGCTGTCCTTCGTTGGTGGCGGTCTTTTCTTCTGGGCCTTCGTCGTGTCCGCGGTGCTGCTCATGGGGTACTTGGCTCTGATGTTCCATCTCCTCGGCTCGCAGGCCGAGCGCGAGATGAAGGTGGCGTTCCTGCCCCACAACAACGCCGGAGCCGAACCCACCGCGTTGTTGCAGCTCCGCGAAGCTGCCGCCGGCCGCCGCTGATCACATCCACCGATCCATCTGCCGGGCCCGGCGCATCGTCCGCTAACCTGGGCCGTTCCCTCCGGGGGTGTAGCTCAGTTGGCTAGAGCGCTACGTTCGCAACGTAGAGGCCGTGGGTTCGAATCCCATCACCTCCACCGGTAAAAGCCCAGGTCAGGGGCCTGCAGGGTCGAGCGGTCGGCTCCTCGGAGGGCTCCGTGTCAACACTTTTCCGGGTCCGTACCCTCGCCGGCCATGGCGGGGTTCCTACGCAAACGCGGAGAGGGGTGGCAGCTCATCGTTTCCGGTGGGTTCGATCCGGCCTCGTGAGGCCTGGTTGGATCGGGCCCGTCAGGACCTGTCGCCCTCAACGGTGCGCACCACCCAGTTCTTCGTCGAGTTGTACATCCGCCCGACGTTGGGCAGGGTGCCGCTGCGGAGCTGACCGCGGCCCACATCGATCGGCTGTACGGGGACCTGCGTCGCGCCGGTGGCAACGGTGGTGCCCCGCTCGCGCCCCGGACGGTGCGGCGGGTCCACAACATCGTGCATGCGGCGCTGGAGCAGGCGGTGAGCTGGGAGTGGCTGCCGACCAACCCGGCGCGGAGGAGCCCACCGAGTTTGGGCCTGCTCGACATCCGTCCGACCTCATGGATGCGGTCGGCCGGCTGCTCGCCGCGGGCCGGGAGTGCTACGGCGAGCTTCGGATGGGCGGCATGGCACGGCTGAGAGTGGAAGCCGGGCGCACCTTGCTAGGGCCGCAGTGCTGAGGGGCCTCCTTCGGCTTGGGCGGGTTTTTGGGGCGAGCGTTATCGAGTGCCCCTGGCTAGCACTTCGCGGACATTGTCGGATGCCGTCGGGGTCGGGTGGCGATCGAGGGCTGTGCGGAGGGCGCTGACGGTGATGTCACGTACGTTGGTGAGGTGCTGAGCGATCGTGCAATCCCGATCGAACTCGATGGTGAGCATGGAAGCCTTGGTGCCTTTGCGCGCTTTGACGAGCTCGCCGATCGCTGCCGTATTGCGTACATCGGAGAGATGGATCACTTCGTGGCCGAGAAGCTGCCGGCGCGGCTGCTTGTGTGCCGCTACCTGGCGTCACGCGGTTGGAGGATCTTCGGGGAGGAGTGGCCAGAACTTGAGCACCAGCGCCCATTTCGGCACGGCGTCCTCCGCCATCGCGCGGATCGACTTGCCGGAGAACGAGTCGCTGGTGTCGACGACTCGCAGGTCGAACACCCCGTCGTTGTGGCTAAGGCGTTCGAGTTCCTCGATTGCTTCGTCGAACCCGGCGATCCGTGCGTCGACGGGAAGTTCGTCGACGGGAAGTTCGTCGACGGGAAGTTCGTCGATGATGCGAGCGTACAACTTGGCCTTGCCGGCCCCGAACTCCTGGTATGACCGGTAGATCGCCGGATCCTGCGTTGCCATCCACTCCAGCAAGATGCGGATCTCGACGAGCGCCCGGGTGACGTGCGATCCGTGCTCGATGCACCACAGGTCGGGACTTCCGAGCGCAGTGATGACACTCGCGGCCGGCCCGGGAGACCAGACCGGCGTGGACGTCTTGGGAGTCCTGGTCGTAGAGCCGAGCCGGCGCCCGTTCCAGCGCTTCGACGTAGCTCGAGACCAGACACCTGGTCGTGATCGAGTTGATGCCCCAGAAGACCTTCGCCCAGCGGACACTGTCGTCGAATCGCTGCTCGTCCTGCGCCAGGAGCGCAACCTTGAGTGCGCCCCAGCAGGTGCGTACCACCGAGTCGGTCTTGCTTCGGGTGGACGCATCGTTGGGATACGGCTTGAGGATGCCCACGGGCCGGGCAGCGGCGCTCAACATCGAGCGCGGCGTGTTCACGGCCGTCTACCAGGATCGGCGGGACGTCCTCCAGGCCGCGCCCACCGGCGTCCCGGCCGCACCGCGAGTTCCGGTCCCGAGATAATGCTTCGGCGGCTGCTCCAGATCCGCCGAGGTGAATCGACGCGGGCAGGCCTGCTCTTCGCTTACCTCTTCCTCGTCATCACCAGCTTTGTCGTCACCAAAACCACACGCGATGCATTGTTTCTGGGGCGGTATGGCGCCGAAGCGCTGCCGTACGCCGACATTGCGGCAGCGCTGAGCGTCGGCGCGGTCATGGCGCTCTACCTGCGCGTGAGCTCCCGGGTTGGTCTTCGATCGCTGCTCATCGGCACACTCGTCGTGTGCTCGGCGACGAGCCTCGGCTTCTGGGTGCTCAGCTCGCTCGGCGAGCCGCGTTGGATGCTGCCCGTTCTGTACGTCTGGGCCAGCGTATCCGGGGTCTTGCTGCCAGCACAGGTCTGGACGCTGGCGAACCACGTCGTGACAACGCGCGAGGCCAAGAGGCTGTTCGGCATCGTCGCTGGCGGCGCGGTCAGCGGCTGGATTGTCGGCGGGCTCGTGACAAGGGCGACCGTCATGAGTCTGGGCACGGAGAATCTCCTGCTGGTGGCCGCCGTGGCGCTCGCGATATGCCCGGCACTCGTCGCGGCCGTCTGGAGGGAGCGCAAGATCGATACGGCCGACATCGTTGGTGGTCGCGGAGAACCGCACGTAGAATTTTAGTGGTTTTATTTCAGCAGGTACCAATGCAATTAATATACGAGGCATTGAAATAACTGCCGGCTTTAACAATAAAGTATTTAATAATAAATTATATGACTTTACTGCCAATGCAAGAACAGCAACTGTAATTGGATTTCGAGTGCTTGCAGGCCAAAACTTAAATGTGTATAACAACTATATTGGTAACTTATTTACTCCAATTGCTTCACTTGGCGCTGCACCGGAACAGATTATTGGTATAAGTGAAGATGGTACTTCGGCAGGTCAAAATCACAATTTTTATTTTAATACTATTAACCTAACCGGAACCAGTACTGGTACAAACTTTGGCTCAAGTGTGTTTAAAGTTTCAACAACGGGTGCTACAGTTCCTACCGTAACTTTTCGCAACAATTTGTTCATTAACAACACTACTCCAGCCGGGCTTGGCACTGCCGTTGTTTACAGAAGGGCAACGGTAGGTTTAACAACATATGGCCTTGCATCAAACAACAATGTATTTTATGCAGGAACACCTGCTGTTAACAGACTAATTTATTTTGATGGTACTAATAGTGATCAAACGTTACTTGCCTTTAAGGCTCGTGCAGCGGGACGCGATAATGCTTCTGCAACAGAGAATACGCCTTTTCTTAGTACTGTTGGTTCGAGTTCGAATTTTTTGCATGTGAATACGGGTATTGCCACAGCAACTGAAAGTGGAGGTGTAAATATTGCAGGCATTACAACTGATTACGATGCTGATATACGTGAGGGCAATGTTGGGTATTTGGGAAGTGGCACTGCTCCCGATATTGGTGCTGATGAATTTGGTGGTATAGTAAGTGATTTGGCCCCACCAGCAATTAATGCCGGAACTTTATTAGGCGCTTGTGGCAATAGTGACCGAATAATAAGTGGTGTAATTATTACCGATGCCACCGGTGTGCCTATATCGGGCGGATTAGTGCCTCGTATTTATTATAAACGAAATGCTGGGGGTAGTTATGTTTCAAGTCCCGGAGTTTTAAATACAGGTAATGCTACAAATGGTAGTTGGTCATTTACAATTACTGCTGCCTCGTTACCTGGTTTGGTTGCTGGTGATTCTGTATTGTATTATTTTATTGCGCAGGATGTAGTTGGAACTCCAAATATATCTTCGGTACCTTTTGGTGCTGTTGCAACGAATGTGAATTCTGTATCAACTCATCCAACCGTGGTTTCACAATACAAAATTTTGAATAGTTTAAGTGGTACGTACACAGTAGGTGCAGGCCGTAACTTTACAAATATAACTGCGGCTATTGCGGCTTATAATTCTTCTTGCCTATACGGGCCCGGTTACATTTTTGTTGAAGGATGCCAATTATACAACAGAAACATTTCCTATAATTATTAATGCAAATCCTTTTGCTAGCGCCACCAATACACTTACGATAAGGCCTGACACCAGCGTTGCAAATCCATCGGGAAATGTATCTATTCAGGCTACCACCCTCACTCATGTTTTCGCTTTGTTAGGCGCAGATTTTGTTACTTTCGAAGGTTCGAAATCTCCTGTTAAAAACACTTTGTGCCCATTGGTGCGTTCAACCCGTAACCTCACCATTCAAAACAATAACACCACTGCAACAAATAATGCAGTTATTTTTGTTGCAAGTAATGGTTTCGATGGCTGTACAAACGATACCATTAGAAATTGCAATATTATTGGCGGTGCTGTTACAAATGGTATTGTTGGTATTGCCTTTGGTGCTGGACCGGTGGCAACAGGAATCAGCACGGGAACAGCATCTTTGGGTTTTGGCAATAATAATAATTGTGTTGAAAATGATAGCATAGTAAAATGTAGCAATGGCATTACATCGCAAGGTTTCAGCTTTGCAATAAAAAACCAGAACAATACATATCGTATGAATATTATGACTGCAACTGGTGCAAATGTGGTGAGCCGGTATGGCATTTTATTGGGCTTCGAAAATAATGCATTGGTAACTGGCAATCAAATAGCAAATATGACAGGAGTGAGCGGAACAGATATAATAGCAATAAATTTGGGTAATGTTAATGGTGTAGCAATAAATTCTTTTAGCAATAATGAAGTTACAAACTCTGTTATAAGCAAAAATGTCATTGATAGCATTAGAACATTTGCAACCACTGGCGCCCATTCTGCAGTTGGTATTGCTGTTTCAAATGCAGCAACTGGTGCAGCATCATCGGGTACAAACTTAATTGCCAATAATATGATCAGCAGGGTATCGGCAAATGCCAATTCGAATGATATTACGTGTGGAATTATGATTGGTAACCAAATAGGAGCAACTACTCAAATATATAACAATACTGTAAATATGAATGCGGCAGGGTTTGCTACCAATACCACATCAACATTGGCTTTGTATGTTGCAGGTAGTGGCGTTATACCTTCTATTGACTTAAAGAATAATATTTTATCCACTTCAACATCGCTGGGTAGTGGAAATAATTTTGTCATCGGATTGCAGGTGCAAGGCAATGTTGGTAATTATGCCAATTTTCTTTCCGATAACAATGATTTGTTTGTGAAAGCCGGTAATGGTTTTTTTAACTCCATAGGTGTTGTTGGAACTGGTGCTTCACCATCAATTATACCGGGTACAACTAACTTCCCAACACTTGCCAGTTGGCAGGCACAAACAGGTCGCGATGCCAATTCGAAAAATGTGCAACCTGTGTTTGTATCTGCATCGAATATGCATCTTGTAACCAATGCACCGGTGAATGTTAATTTGAATGGAACTGCAATGGTAATTGGTACAATAACAGATGACATTGATTGTGATGCGCGCACTGGTGTAAACTCGCCTGATATTGGTGCTGATGAATTCACTTTACCTCCAATAGATATAGCTTTCGATGCATTGAAACCAACGCAAAATACAACATGCCATGGCCCTGCCGAATCTGTAATTGTCACTGTTCGCAATACAGGGTCATCAATTGTTGATTTTGCTTCAACGCCAATTACAGTAACTTGTAATGTTACAGGCACAATAACCACTGCAACAAGCGGAGCTTTAAATGTGGGTACACTTGCAGCAAATGCTACAGTTGATATTACCTTAACTCCAACTATCAATACATCAGCAAATGGAAGTTATACTTTTACTACTACCATTTCACCGATTGCTGGCGAATTTTCAACTACAAACAATGATAATGTAGCAACATTTACGATTACAAACAATTTGCCTACAGTATCGACAAATGTTTTTGCAGATACTTTATGCTTAGGATTTTCTACACCAATTTCTGCAACAGGTAATAATGGAACATTGCCATACACTTTTTCGTGGACACCTGGTTCGGGTCTCAATACAACTACAGGAGCAACAGTGACTGCTGCCCCATCTTCACAAACTACGTATACTGTAACCGTTACCGATGCCTGTGGCAATACATCATCTGCGACAGCATTTGTCGATATATTTGTTCCAGGAGTTGCTTCAGTTGTTCCCGGTAGTAGGTGCGGTGTTGGTGCTGTGGGATTGGGCGCAGTGCCAAATCCTGGTTCCTCGTTAATATGGTATAACAATGCCGTGGGTGGTTCAATAGCAACAACCGGAAATACTTATACAACTCCAAGTATTTCTTCTTCTACAAACTTTTATGTTTCAGCAAAAACAACTGGAAATGTTCCTTATTATGTTGGATTGACTGACTTAAATCCTGCAAACGGTGCCGTTACTTTTACTAGTGGTGCCCAGCGCGGCCAAATGATAACAGCCAATAAAACAGGTGCTATTACTGGCTGCATAGTTTATCCATCTAATGCCGCAACAATTACTGCAGCCATGTCTGGTGGATTAACAAGACCAATACAATTTTGTTTAAGACTTAGAGGATCAACAACCAATATTGCTACGGCAGGCCCTTTTCAATTTACTTTAGCCCAATTAGGCACGCCAGTTCAATTAAAGTTTAACATTCCAATAGCTGCTACCGGTGATTATCAATTGGTTTATGATACGGTAACTGGTGGAGGTGTTACGAACTTAAATCAAGTAGGCTTAGCTCAATATAGTTTTAGTTATACGGGTACTTATCCTTTGTATACTGCCGATTCATCCCTTGTAATGCCTGGGGGGGCATTCTCCAGTACAAATGCAACCGTTCAAGCAACAACTTACAATGCATTTTGGAATGTTGAATATTCAACTTATTGCGAAAGTGCAAGAGTACCTGTGTTGGCCACTGTTACTCCCCCACCAACACTTACAATTCCATCGTCATTGATAGTATGCAATCCGCAGGTTGCTCCTATAAGTGTGTCGTCACCCCTTTCTAATTTCCATAGATACACATGGACCCCTGTTGCTGATTTATATTTTGATGCATTGGGTACTCAACCTTACATTTTAGATTCTAATGTAAGCACAGTTTATGTAAAGAAACTTACACTAAGCACTCAACCATATACTTGCACTGCTAAAGACACTGCTACTAATTGTGTAAATGTGGCAGTATGTAATGTTACACTGCAGCCTACATTTGCTACTTTGTTTAATTTAATAACTACAAGTTCTCCAGGTTTTTGTGGCAGTGCTTCAGTAGTACTTACAGCTAATCCATCTGAGGGGTTTGTTGCCGGTGGTCTGGTTTGGCAATCGTCAACCGATTCCATCAATTGGACAACAATTCCGGGTTCAACCCCGTTATAAATTCTCCAATCATTTCGACAAAAACATATTTTAGAGTAAATAGCATTAATTCAAATAATGATACTTGTTCGCAATTGTATTCTAATGGAATAAATGTTTTTGCGCCTTCAATTAGGCACCCTGTTCCCGGGCAGTACCTGTGACTTGGGCCTGTAACTTTGGGTGCAAATGTTTCGGCAGGCGCAATCCCGGCTTGGTATAGTTCTTCTTCTTCTGTGGTGCCTTTAGCTACAGGTGCTACCTATACCACAGTGCCTATTGGTGCAACAACAACATACTATGTGGCCGCACGCGAAGGGTTTTCGACTAATGCAGTAGGATTGCCTTCTCCTGCAACCTTTGGTACAGCGGGCTCAAGCACTGTCAATACATTATGGCTTACAGTAATCAAACCTGGTAATATTGCTACAGTAACTATGTATCCAAACGTTGCCGGAACTTTCAACATTACTTTAAATGCACGGGGAAGTGCAACCCCGATATTGACAAGTGCAACTTATACTGTAACTGCTGCTCATGTGCAGACAGGCGGTACATTTACTAAGCCTTTTGTAGTACCATTGAACATGGTAATAAATACCCCGGGCGCTTATCAACTTTGTTTTAACGCATTAGCATTTACTCATGTATCTTCATATAATGGTACAGGTCCTGGTTATCCATTTACAAATGCCGATGGGTCAATGAGTTTGGTGGGTACAGCGAATAATAATACATCGACAGCAGCATTAGGAAGTGTATACGCTCCATTCTTCGATATTAAATACAATACAGTTTGCGAAAGTACAAGGATGCCGATAGTGGCTACAGTGTTGCCGATACCGTTGTTTGCCACAAATGTGGTCAATGATACCACTTGTGGTTCATCGCCAAAAATGATACGTGTTTCAAGTCCTCTTACCAATTATCATAAATATACATGGTTACCAATAACAGGTTTGTACACCGACCTTGCAGGTACTATTCCTTATGTATTGAATGCTAACGAAGATACACGTGTATGCAAATCCAACAGCCACTACTACATATATTGCTACAGCTAATGATACCATTTTGGGTTGTGTGGATACCAATGCTATAAAGATTGTACCTATTTACTTACAAAATAATGTTAGCACTACAGCAAACCAAACTGAAATATGCGGTACTTCATCAGTTGTGTTAACGGTTGCTGGAGTTGCCAATCCATTATTGGCAAAATACCAATGGGAACAGACAATAGACACAAACATGGCTTGGACACCTGTACCAGGAGGCACTGGTACAGTATTGCTTACAAATGTTCTTGTTACTTCTACCTATTTCCGTTGTGGTATTTATTGCACTGGCTCCCTAATTGGTTATTCTCCAGTATTGAAAATAAATATTTATAACCCACAAGTTGCAACATTTATGGGCGATACTGTGTGCGGTACAGATATTCACACGTTAAATGCCACACCATCTTCGGGTTCTACCATTTCGTGGTTTACCAATGCAACAGGTGGATTGGCGGTAGCGACAGGAAATACTTATGTTACTCCTGCAATACCAAGTACAACTACATATTATGCCCAAGCAAATGCAGGACCTTACACCGAGCCTGTAGGGTTGCCATCGCCCGTTTCGGCAGGTGGAACCACACCTACACCTGGAAGGGGTATCAAGTTTAATGCTTCAAAACAATTTACAATTAATAGTGTAAAAGTGGTAGCGTTTAGTGGCTCAGGACCTGGCGATGTAAATATTGCTTTATGGGATAATACTAATACTGAACTTGCTTCTACCGGTTTGATTAGTTTTAATGACTCGGCTGTTATTACATTAAATTTCGTTGTTCCTCCCGGAACCGGATATACTCTTGTTACAAAAAACAGTAGCTCAAACTTCCTTAAAACATCCTTCCCTGTACCTTATCCTTTGAATTCGCTTTCAGGTGACATGAGCATTACCGGTGGTATGTTTTCAACAAGTACTCCAAATGCGCAATATTATTTCTTTTATGATATGACAATTACTGCAGAGTGTAATTCAGCACGAACTCCTGTTGTTGCATTTGTAAAGCCAGCTCCGGCAATAAATATTTCTGCATCTATCAATACTACTATTTGCCCCGGAACACAGTTAATCTTTCTGCCACAAGCACAAACGATTTTAATTATAAATATACCTGGAATCCCGGAACATTACCCGGAGCCAATGTAAGTGTTACTCCTGCGTTGCCAACTACGTATACAGTTACCGGTATAGATACAACTGCTGGCGTGTTTGCAGGTTGCAAAGGTACAGCTTCGGTATTGGTAAATGTATTCCCCGCAGCACCTACATTCACTTTCGTACCTAGTATCTGCTTACAAATGTTCGCCCGATACTTTTGAATTGAATGTAATGGACAATCCGAATGTCACTGGAGCTGATACTTTAGGAACAAGTTTATTAAATGCTAATGGATTTACAAATTTCCCTGCACCTTATGGTGGCAATAACGAAAGTGTGAAGCATCAAATTCTCATTCTTGCATCGGAACTTGCAGCATCGGGAATGACTTATGGTAGTGAAATTAAAACGCTTGCATTCAATGTTGGCATTTTAGGAACTGCAGGTATACTTAATAATTATGTAATGAGTATTGCCCCTACAAATGTAACAGCATTAACAACATGGATAACTAGCGGTTTGTTTGAAGTATTTGGCCCGGTAAATTATCAGCCAATATTAGGGCAAAATGTGCATACATTGTCCTCACCTTATGGTATGGGACGTGGTGTGGCAGTTTGATAGTTCAAACTTGCTCTTTAGCAATGACCCCAACAGGTGCAGGATAATTCAAGCAACCGCCAATGCTGTAATGCACAGGACTTGAACAACCGGCAAATTCAAAGTAATTTAATGCTGCCCTCGACATATTTGGATATTTGCCCGCTCACGCCTTCTTTCTTTATTGAGCAGTCTAAGGCCAAATATGATTTGTGACGTTTTAAACAAAAGCACACACTTTTACCTGGTCACCAGCTACAATATTTAAATACTACTACTGGAGCAAGTGTGTTCTCACTGATCCATTAGGACACTATTGATACATTAACTTCAACTAATAGCTTTGGTTGTACTTCCGCTCGAACAACTGCCATAAATGTAATTGACCCGCCAAAACCATACATCACTCCTGGTGATACATTTACTTGTGCAGGGGTTGCCGCAGATTATTATGTTCATGCTAAAGATTTAGGAGCTTATCCGGGAGGTTATCTGCCGGTACGTTGTTTGACTGGAGTTCGCTTTTTGGACCTGTTGCCGACTTGGATTCTACCTTGGTAGGGCCATTGAGCTTTTCAGGGAGCATTATCTGTTACGGTAACCTTACCTGCAAATATGGGTTCTTGCTCAGGCGATACTACAATTAATATTGATTTTAGCGAGCCAATTCAAGCGGCCTATATGAGCCAGGACAGCGTAAGTTGCACTCCGAATAATGATGGCGTGGCATAGATATCATTTAGAAGCCAATGGCCCCATCCGTTATGTTTGGGTAGATGCATTAGGCGATACAGTACGTGATGTAACTAACAATTACAATTTCCCGGGTTTATTCGATGCCGATTTTGATGGTTTCCCCGATGACAGAAATGGAGACTTTATTCTAGATAACCTCGATAATTATAATATATTTAAAGATTCGTTGCAGAATTGACGGTGGGCACTTATACAGTTTATATCACCACCAATGCAGGCGACCCATATCCAACACCTCAGTGTGTATCATCGGGTACTATAAACATTGGCCGTACACCATGTGTACCAGCCAAATTATTAGACCCATGTGTATGTGTAGATAATGCCGATGTAAACAGAAGGGCACCTTATACAGACGGACAATTCAGCGAAACAGTAAGTTTATTGGGAGGTCAGTCGCCATGGACAATCGTGAGTTTAACATCTTCGAGCGGGCGTCCATTATCGAATACTGCTGCCATGGAAGATTGCATAGACAACACCACTCAAACTACACCTGTAACAAGTGCAGATATTGTAGAAGTAATACCAAATGATAGCTCATATATTAATTTCTATTTGTTTGATGGTGATACTTACACGTTGGTAGTTGAGGATGCTTCAGGTGCTCAATTAACAATAAGCGGAGGCGGATGCAATTATCCTGAAGCACCAATAAATGACACCACGATTACGGTATGTGCCGACAATTTCGGATTAAACATACAGGATGCAGCATTCCCCGGAGGAGTTGACCCATCGATAGTATTATCATGGTATGACGATTCATTGTGCACCGGCAGCCCATTAATGTATGGAGACTTATCCAATGTGCCGGCAAATTATCCTGACTTAACGGATATATCAAATCCGGGCCCCGGAGGAAATATAGGCTACACGGTTTATAACTTCTATGTAGCTTCAGACTCAGTGGCCGATGTAGCATGGAAGGTAAACGTGCCAATGGTAACAATATTGTCGAACGAAGTTGTGGCTACAGTGGATTCAATAATAAATGTGAATTGTAATGGAGAAGCCTCCGGAGCCATTTATATAACCATGACAAATGGAACAGCTCCATTCACTTATCAATGGAGCAATGGTTCTACCGAAGAGGATTTGTCTAATTTGATCGCAGTAATCATACGATTTAGTTGTCACGGACTCATTAGGTTGCACGTTTGCATTGTCTGTACGATATAACTTGAAAATCCACCATTCTATCATCGGCAAAACGTTGCAAAACAACCAATGCCATGGTGACAGCACAGGCCAGATAAGCATATTTGTAAGCGGAGCAGTGCCATTCACCAGCGGAGCGCCATACACTTATTTATGGAGCGATGGCCAAACGACCTCGGTAGCAAATTATCTTGTAGCGGGAACGTATACAGTAACAGTTACCGACAGCATAGGCTGCGATACGATATTAACGTTCCAGATATTTGAACCAACCTTATTAGACCAGACACATACCATCACACAACCATTGTGTAATGGCGGTACAGGCGATATCACCGTGAATGGATTCGGTGGCACACCATGGAGTGGCTTAGGCGTTCATGCAGCCGGTTATGAATACAGCCTCGATGGAGGAACGTCTCAAACCAACGGTACGTTTACGGGCATAACAGGCGGCAGTCATACCATAGCCATTACCGACAGCAATAGTTGTATAACATATTTAGTGTTCACCATCAATGTACCCACCCCATTAGTATGTGGTGGAGCCGTAACCAATGTAATGTGCAACGGAGGCAACAATGGCAGCATCACTGCTAATATCACCGGAGGTACAGGCAATTACAGTTATGTATGGAACGATGGCACCACCAACCAAACATTAAACGGCTTAACATCGGGAGCGTATACAGTAACGGTTACAGACGGCAACGGCTGTACCATAGAATGCACGTATACCGTAACCGAACCATTGCCAATTACATTTACTGCTGCAGCGTGTGCGAATGTAAGCTGCTTTGGCGGCAACGATGGCAAGGCATGTGTAACCAATGTACTGGGTGGCACGGCACCATATACGTATCAGTGGAATACCTTACCGGCCCAGACCACAGCACAGGCTACAGGCTTAACGGCAGGCACGTGGACAGTGACCGTAATGGATGCGATGGGATGTATAGCCACGGGTGATGTAATCATCACTCAACCATCAGCCGCATTAAGCATCACCGGCACAGTAACCAATACCACCTGCAATGGAGGTAACAATGGAGCGATAAACATAACGGTAACTGGCGGCACAGCGCCCACCACACTATTGTGGAGCAACGGTAACACTACAACAAGCAATACAGGCCTTGTGGCCGGTACGTATACAGTAACAGTTACCGATGCAAATAATTGTATCACCACTGGCAGCTACGTAGTAGCTCAGCCGGCAGCAATAGCAATAACACTGGTAAGTAGCAATGTAAGTTGCAACGGAGGAGCCAATGGCAGCATCACAGCAAATGTAAGCGGAGGCACAGGAACATACAGTTATGCATGGAGCAATGGTGCCAGCACCTCAGGAGTTAGTGGCCTTGCAGCCGGTATTTATACAGTAACGGTAACAGACGCCAACGGTTGCACGATGAGTGCCAGCGCAACGATAACATCGCCATGCAGCCCTTGGCTGTATATGCAACAGCAATGTAACCAATGTAAGTTGCTTTGGCGGCAGCAATGGCAGTGTAACCGCACAACCATTAGGCGGCACCGCACCTTATAGTTATGTATGGAATACAGGAGCTACAACCCAAACCATCAGCAGTTTGGCAGCAGGAACTTATACTGTAACCATAACAGATGCAAACGGCTGTACGAAAGTAGGCACGGCCACCATCACCCAACCCAATGTGCTGGTATTAACAGTAACAGGAAGTAACCTGACCTGCAATGGCAATGGCGGAGGCAGTGCGACAGCATCGATAAGCGGAGGAGTAGCACCATACACATATTTGTGGACACCAACAGGTCAAACCACCGCTACGGCCACAGGCTTAGCAGCGGGCAGCTACACAGTACAGGTAACAGATGCCAATGGATGTACAGTAACGGGTCAGGTAACGATGACACAACCGGCACAAATGAACTTAACATCGAAGAAAACAAATGTAAGCTGCTTTGGCGGCACCAACGGTACGCTCACAGTAGTAGCAGCCGGAGGCACCTCCCCTTATACTTATTTGTGGAGCAATGGAAAGACGACAAAATATATTATCGGTCTTGCAGCAGGCACGTATACAGTAACAGTTACCGATGCAAACGGCTGTACAAAAACGCTGTCAAACAGCGTAGGTCAGCCTGCAGCATTGTTAGCATTATATACAGTAACAAACGTAAGTTGTAACGGAGGCAGCAATGGCGGAGTAACGCTTACGGTAACAGGCGGCACCAGCCCATACAAATATTTATGGAGCAATGGTACCACTACTAAAAACCTGAGCGGAGTAATAGCAGGTATTTATTCGGTAACAGTGCAGGATAAGAAAGGTTGTATCATCAATGCCACGGCAGTGATAAGCCAGCCAGCAGCCATCATCATCAGCATGACACCAAAGAGTCCGAAGTGTAATGGTGCAGCTACGGGTCAGGCCACAGCCACGGTAACGGGCGGCACCTCACCTTATACATACTTATGGTCGAACAGTGCGACTACGGCTACGGCCACAGGCCTTGCAGCCGGTACGTATACAGTAACAGTAACCGATAACAAAGGCTGTACAAAAACAGCAAGTGTAACGATAACGCAACCGGCAGTACTTGCATGTACAGCCACAGTGATACAAGGCATATTGTGCAACGGAGGTACGGGCAAAGCAGGTGTAACAGCTACAGGCGGCACACCGGGCTATACCTATACATGGAATACGGTACCGGTAACAACCACAGCCATAGCAAACAATCTTGCAGCGGGTACGTATACGGTAATAGTAAAAGACAAGAACAACTGTACCACAAGTTGTACAGTAACGTTAACGCAACCGGCCATCATCACGTGTGCGCCATTAACAAGCACACCGGTATTATGTAACGGAGGCACCACAGGCACAGCCACTCTTGATGAACTAAGCATAACAGGCGGTACCGCCCCATACACATATTTGTGGAATACAGGAGTTGCCCAAACAACAGCCATAGCCACAGGACTTGGAGCGGGCACATATACGGTAACGATAACGGATGCCAACGGCTGTACAAAAACAGCAAGTGTAGTGGTAACGCAACCTACAGCATTAACAGCCACATATAATGCAGTAAGTCCGGGTTGCAGTGGTGGCTTAGGCAGCATTACAGTAACAGGCGCAGGAAGCACCCCAGCGTATAGCTATACATTAAACCCCGGAGCAGTAGCAAGTCCAACGGGTATATTTACAGGATTGGCCACCGGATTATACAGCATAACGGTAACCGATGCAAACCTGTGTGAAACCATCATAACAGGTATAAACATAACCGCAGGCAGTGCGATAACAGCGAATCCATTAACGAGCACCAATGTAAGTTGTACAGGAGGCAATAACGGAACGGCTACCATCAGCGGTATAGCAGGCGGCACAGCACCATACACCATATTATGGAGTACTTCACCGGCACAGGGCACAACCACAGCCACAGGCTTAACAGCGGGTACGTATAACGTAACAGTTACGGATGCAAACGGATGTATATACACTTCAAGTACCACTATAACCGAACCGGTAGACGGAGTAGTAGCCACCATCACGGGCCAGACCAACATAGCCTGCAACGGAGGCACGGTAGGTGATGCAACAGTAACGGGCAGTGGCGGTACACCATACACATCAGGTGACCCATATACCTACTTATGGAGCGATGGTCAAACCACAGCAACAGCAGTAGGCTTAACAGCCGGTACATATGTAGTAACAGTAACTGATAGCCTTGGCTGTAATGCAACAACTCAGGTAATCATCACACAGCCGGGCAGTTTATCGATAAGCGGAGCGGGCACAGATGTATTATGTAATGGAGGCGCCACAGGAATAGTAATGGTACAGGCCACAAGTGGCACAGCACCATATACTTTCGTATAACGCCAGCAGGCACACAAAGCAATCCAACGGCCGACAGTGCGGTATTTACAGGCCTTGCAGCAGGTACGTATACAGTAACCGTAACGGACGCAGGAGGCTGCACAGCCGAAACAGATGTAATGGTGATGGAACCAAGCGCCTTGGCAATGAATATGAGCAGCATCGCATTAACCTGCAACGGTAATGGCAGCGGCACGGCACAGTCAATGTGATAGGCGGAGTGCAGGAACGATAACTATGCGACTCAAGGTTTGCTAACGATATCGACCAATAATACCGGATTCTTTGGTGATGAGACCACCTACGAATTGGTAGATGCAAGCAACAATGTGGTTCTTTCAGGCGGTCCATTTGGTTTTGGAGCAATAACCCTTTCCTCACCGGTATTGGCTAACAATGGTCCTTACACATTAAATGTGAGCACGCTGGGCTTCTTTAACGATAACTTTACCAACTGGGCTGTAATGTGCAATGGCAACCCTATAGCCAGCGGATGTTTAGAAGGCACCGTATACGGAGGGGCTTTATGTGCCAATTCCGGATTTATATCAATACCAAATTTAAGTTGCAGTGGAGGCAGTTTAGTAAGCGCCTACAGTTACTTATGGAGCAATGGACAGACCACACAAACAGCCACTGGCCTTGCAGCAGGCACGCATACAGTCACGGTTACGGATGCCAATGGATGTACCATAACCGACAGCATAGTAGTAACGGAGCCGGCAGTATTGGTCATCACGCCAACACAAACGAATGTATTGTGCAACGGACAAAGCACGGGCAGCGCTACAGCGTCAGTAACAGGCGGCACATTACAGTATACCTATACCTGGAGCAATGGTCAAGAGAGTTCAACAGCAACGGGTCTAACAGCAGGCACGTATAATGTAACAGTTAGCGATACTAACGGATGTACAGCAACCAGTAATATAATATTACCGAGAATACGGGCATAGCAGCTATCCCGTCCCAAACAGCCAATATTATGCAATGGAGGAACGAGCACATTAACAGTGAATCCTGCAGGAGGAGCAGCCCGGTATACTTATAGCTGGAGTCAGGCACCGGGCAATACGACCAATACTGCAATAGCACCTGCGGGAGTATATTATGTTACAATAACGGATAGTGCAGGCTGCAGCATAATTTATTGCTTTGTGGTAAATGAGCCAAGTGCACTTACATGTGCGGGCAACAGTACCCCTGCGGCATGTATGGGTGGAACGGGCACAGCAGCAGTAGGAGTATCTGGCGGAGTATCAAGTATAATAACAGGCACGAATATTTATTACTTGCGTTCACAGGCCGCAGGCGAACCCTGGGGAGTGACAAACAATATAGATGAAATGAACGGAGCGTTTGGTGCAGGCAACTGGACACCGGCACTATTTGAAACGGCATCAGCAGCAAGTATATTCAGTCCGGCTACAAAATATGTATTCATGGATGGCAGCGATGCCGGAGCGGACGAAATGAACGCATTCTTAACGGCCAATCTTCCTTTAATGGAAGCATGGGTAACAGGAGGTGGAAAACTATTCCTGAATTCAGCACCGAATGAAGGCGGCAATATCAACTTTGGATTTGGTGGCACAACATTATTATATCCCGGCGCCACATATTCGGGGTATGCCAATGTTAGTGGCGGCCAGTCGGGTCATCCAATATTTAATGGTCCAAATGTTTGTGGAACTTCATGGTCAGGGACTTCCTTTGGCCATGCGATAGTAGGCGGTACCCTCACCTCATTGATAGACGGAGATGCACCCGGGGTTGTAATGGGCGAAGCAGTATGGGGTGCAGGCAAAGTAATATTTGGAGGGATGACACAATCGTTTTTCCACTCACCTTCACCTGAGGCAGGATTTTTACGTCAAAACATTCACCACTATCTTGGTACCGGAGGTGGTAGTGTAACTTGTGGAGGCTACACCTATTTGTGGAGCAACGGAGCCACCACGGCCACGATGAGCGACATAGCAGGTACGTATACGGTAATAGTAACGGACTGCAATGGCTGCACCACAGTATGTACGGTAGTGATAGCCGAACCTACGCAATTAACAGTAGGCACAAGCAATACGAATGTAACATGTCAGAATCCGACAGGCACAGCGGTAGCGATAGTAGGAGGCGGCACGGCACCATATACTTACTTATGGAGCAATGGCGCAACGACCAGCGCAGTAACAGGATTAACCCCCGGTACGTATACAGTAACCGTAAACGATGCGAATGGCTGCGGTCCTGTGACTGCTCAGGCTATCATACTTGCACCGGTACCTGTAACATGTACTACAGCAACCACCATGAGTACGTGCAATGGCTACCACAATGGAACGGCTACGGTAACAGCCGGAGGCGGAAATGGCTTATACAGTATCATATGGAATACAGCGCCAACTCAAACCACAACAACGGCCACAGGCTTAGCAGCAGGTACGTATACAGTAATAGTAATGGATGGTTTAGGATGCCTCAGCACCTGCAGTGTAACGGTAACAGAACCGGCCCCAATGGTTTATACATACAATGTAAACAACACCTGTTCAGGCAGCAATGGTGGAGTAGCCACCATCAATACCATGGGCGGTACCATGTACACTGTTGGTGACCCATATACCTACTTATGGAGTAATGGACAAACAACACAAACAGCGACAGGCCTTGGAGCAGGAACAGTATATGTAACAATAACGGATAGCATGGGATGCAGCATACAGGCCACGGTGATAGTACCAGCGGGCAGCACATTAAGTTGCAATACCATATGCACGCCAACCTATTGCGGACAGGCATTGGGAACGGCCACAGCCAATGTATTTGGCGGCACAGCCCCATACATTTATCAGTGGAGTAATGGCAATAACAACTCAGTAAATACAGGTCTTATAGCCGGAGTATATACGGTATTGATAACGGATGCCAACGGATGTACTACCATGTGCACGGCCATGGTGGGCGAACCTGCCGCCATATCGTACAGTTTAACAACCGTAAATGCATTGTGTAACGGAGGCACAGGAAGTATCGCGATAACCAACCTCAACGGAGGCACAGCACCGTATACCTATTTGTGGAGCGATAACAGCACGTTGAACAGTATCACAGGATTAGCCGGCACGTATACAGTAACGGTAACAGATACCAACGGTTGCAGTGCAAGCCAGAGTGCAACAATAGTTGAGCCTCTTGCCTTAGCGACAACAATGAGCGGCAGCAATGTAACCTGCAACGGATACAGCAATGGCACCGCAGCTGTGGTAGCCACGGGCGGCACAGCACCATACAGTTATGTATGGAATACGGGCGGCAGCTTGAATAATATATGGAACCTGATTGCCGGCACGTATACAGTAACAGTAACAGACGCAAACGGATGCATAGCTACCAACAACATTGTAGTTACCCAGCCAGCGGTATTGGATACCATCAGCACCTCAAGTACAGCAGCCACGTGTGGTGCATGTAATGGAACAGGCACGGCCACAATAACAGGCGGTACGTTACCATACACCTACTTATGGGGCAATGGCAATACCAATGCAATAGCCACAGGCTTATGTGGAGGAAACAACTTTGTAGTGGTGACCGATGCAAACGGCTGTACAATAACTGTGTGTGTGAAAGTAAACTCAACAGGCGGCTTTACAGCGAGCCTCAACAGCCCGACTTATGCCGGAGGATATAACATACGATGCAATGGAGGACTTGATGGAGCGATAAATCTAACCACCAATCCGCAAGGGGCATATACATATTCATGGAGCAATGGAGCCACAACAGAAGATTTGTTTGGAGTGGGAGCCGGAACGTATGATGTAATCGTAAGTTATGGAACATGTACACAGGCAGTAAGCATCACCTTAACGGAGCCAACCTTGCTTACGGCCACTGCCACCGGCACAAATGTAGGATGTAATGGCAACAACAATGGAACGGCCACAGCAAGTGGAGCGGGTGGCGTAATGCCATATACCTACGCATGGAGCAATGGCCAAACCACCCAAACAGCCACGGGCTTAATGGGTGGCACATACACTGTAACGATAGGCGATGCCAACGGATGTACAGCCACCGCAAGCTATACCGTAACAGCGCCTGCAAGCGGACTGAGCATAACAGAAAGCCATGCGAACCCAACATGTACAGGCAATAATGGAAGCATAAACATAACGGTAACAGGCGGCACAGCACCCTATACTTATATATGGACAGGAGGACAAACAACGGAAGACCTGAGCAGGCATAGGAGCCGGCAGCCACACGGTAACAGTAACCGATGCCGGAGGATGTACTATTAGTTTATGTGTGGTATTAACACAACCTAATGCCATAGTAGTATCGGTGAGTACAAGCGCAGCAAGCTGCAATGGAGGCAACAATGGCTCGGCAGCAGCAGCGGCATCGGGCGGCACAGCACCATACAGTTATTTATGGAGTAACGGAGGCAACACAAGCAGTATCACGGGCTTATATCCCGGTACGTATACGGTAACAGTTACCGATGCAGCAGGATGTACCACATCGATGAGTAAAGTGGTAGGAGCACCAACAGCCATAGTGATAGTAACGGACAGCACCACAAACGTAACCGGCATGGGCGGCACCAATGGTGCGGCATACATCAGTGTGAGTGGTGGTACATCACCATACACCTATACATGGAATACGATACCTGTAAAAACCACACAGGATGTAACAGGCCTTGGAGCAGGAACGTATACAGTAACGGTAATGGATGCAAGTGGATGTATATCACAAAAATCGATAGTGATTACATCGGGCGTATTTACATGTAATACCTTCCATACCGAAACAGCAGTATCGTGGAAAACAGCACCTGCCGGAACGAATATAGGAGCTTATTTAAATGTAATTTTGCTGCCGCCTTCCCATCATCGCTTGTAGTGGGTGGTGGTTGCATAGGCAGCAAAACGCTTACACTCAATAGTGCTAATGCTGTGCGTAATTTCTTGAACAATCAGCCTTTAACAGGTGGGGCAACTAAGTTGACTATAAACTTGTTAAATGCAACAGGCTTAACATTCCCAAGTGCATTTGGTGCAAACTTAGTGGCATTGAAAATGAACGTGGTATTTGATGCTTATGATGCAAACTTTGCTCCGACAAGTACAGTAACCCTTGGCAGTATGATTTATCAGGGTGGTGGTACGGTTAATGGATTAACGGTAACTCAAATATTAAACGAAGCAAATAAACTGTTTGGTGGATGTACAAGCATTTACGATTCGTTAGAGGTGCGCAATGCAGTGAAACTGATAAACGAAAGCTGGTTGGGAAGTCCAGGTGTGCCATTCAATAATGTGCTTACTTGTCCTGCACCACCAAAGGCAACAAACAATGCTTTGGTTGATATTACAAGCATTGTAGCATATCCAAATCCAACCGAAGGACAATTGAATATTAAGTTCGTAACAGAACAGGATGGCAATGTAAATGTGCGTATCATAGATGCATTAGGACGTCTGGTATTCAATAAGTCGCATGCAGCAGTGGAAGGACAGAATGACTTCGCCTTAGACATTAGTAACCTCAACACAGGAGTGTATATGGTAAATGTACAGGTGAACGGAATGCAACAAACAATAAGAGTAGTAGTGAAGTAATATTCACTGAAAGTACAATAACCAAAAAGCGCCTCGCATTATGCGGGGCGTTTTTCGAGATAAGAACATTACTTCACGTTCGTAATCTGGTTGTAGAATTGCGATAGATGATTGGTAGTAAGAAAGAAATAACGGTAAGTATATACGTGGATTAAAGTACGATATTGAGATTTACATGGTTGTAATTTCTTTACTAAACAGCTGAAAAATTTAGAATACACTAACCTTTCATCTTAAATGTATTTCTGATGTATTTGCATTCATTTTATTTGATAGAATTTTACGCATCCTCACAAAAATTGAAATGATGGCTTGATAAAGGTTTCTATAAAACGGCCTTTTTTGTTTATCCTGATGCTTCATTATCATCTATATTTTTCACATTAAGTAAATTAGATATTAACAGACATTTTATTTGGGCTGTTTCAAAACTTAAACTGCTTAAAAATCAATCAAATAGAATTTTTTGAAAAAAAACCTTGCGTGAATTAATAATTAATCTTATGTTGCATAACTTTTCAAAGACTGAAAAATTGAAGAGTAAAGTTTTGTCCCCTCCCCTTTGAATAATTGTTTTTTTGAATGACTAAATTGGTACAAAAATTAGTTTTCGCTATAATTTTTAACTGCAGTTTGCAGCCACTGTTTGCATATGCTTTAGCAGACATTGTACACCTAAAACCCATAACTATAAGCCCTTTGCAATTAAATCAACTTAAAAATAAAAATAAAACCAAAAAATAAATAGCATTATGAGAAAGTACATCGTTTGTTTTTCTTTATTATTAATTTGCTGCATAAGCAAAACTTATAGCAAGAATGTAATTATAAATTGGCCGTTTACACCGGAACATGGAATGGTAGTGATGCCAGTGGAAATGCATATAAGCTAACTTTGAATGATAATTATTCTGCACAGTTGACAATCGATGGCGAAAATTCTACAGCCACTGTGTTCAAGTTGGAGTTAGAAAATAGTGTGAATACTTTAGGGTATGGGGTAATAGATTTTTATGCCCCTACTCAAAATATCCGGCACAAAAAAAATTTAAACAATAGTTGCCTTCAGAAAACCCAACCATGGCAATTGCTCAAATGTGGCATAATAATTGTCATTCAATGTTAGCTTATATGCATTCCCACTGGCATCACTACCATTCCATGTTCCGGTGTAGTCGGCCAATTTTATACTTTACATTCTGGCTATAAGTTTTGCTTATGCAGCAAATTAATAATAAGGAAAAACAAACGATGCGCTTTTCTCATAATGCTATTTATTTTTTGGTTTTATTTTTATTTTTAAGTTGATTTAATTGCAAAGGGTTTATAGTTATGGGTTTTAGGCGTACAATGTCTGCTAAAGCATATGCAAACAGATGACTAAAAACTACAGTAAAAAATTATAGCGAAAACTAATTTTGTACCAATTTAGTCATTCAAAAAAACAATTATTCAAAGGGGAGGGGACGAAAACTTTCCTCTTTCAATTTTTCAGTCTTTGAAAAGTTATGGGTAGAGATTTAATTATTAATTCACGCAAGGTTTTTTTCAAAAAATTCTAACTGATTTGATTTTTAAGCAGTTTAAGTTTTGGAAGCACCAGGTAATTGTCTGTTAATATATTAATTTACTAATGTGAAAAAAATAGATGATAATGAAGCATAGGATAAACAAAAAAGGCCGTTTTATGAAACCTTTATTAACCATCATTTCAATTTTTGTGAATACTAAATTTCTCAATAAAAAATGAAGTAAATCAGAAAAATAGGTTAAAAACAAAGGTCAGTGTATTCTAAATTTTTCAGCTGTTTAAGTAACATATACCATGTAAATCTCAATATCGTACTTTAATCCACGTATATAATTACCGTTATTTCTTTCTTACCAATAATACATCTATCGCAATGCCTACAACCAGATTACGAACGTGAAGTAATGATCTTAACACAAAAACGCCCCGCAATATGCGGGGCGGTTTTTGGTTATTGACTTTTAAGTGAATATTACTTCACTACTACTCTTATTGTTTGTTGCATTCCGTTCACCTGTACATTTACCATATAAACTCCTGTGTTGAGGTTACTAATGTCTAAGGCGAAGTCATTCTGTCCTTCCACTGCTGCATGCGATTTATTGAACACCAAACGTCCTATTGCATCTAAGATACGCACATTTACGTCCCATGTGTTCTGTTGCAAACTTAATATTCAACTGTCCTTCGGTTGGATTTGGATATACTCGGATGCTTGTAATATCTACCAAAGCATTGTTTGTTGCCTTTGGTGGTGCAGGACAAGTAAGCACATTATTGAATGGTACACCTGGACTTCCCAACCAGCTTTCATTTATCAGTTTCACTGCATTGCGCACCTCTTATGGAATCGTAAATGCTTGTACATCCGCCAAACAGTTTATTCGCTTCGTTTAATATTTGGGTCTACCGTTAATCCGCCCACCCTCTGATGGTACTTGCCAAGGTTGCTGTTACTTGTCGGAGCAAAGTTTGCATCATATGCATCAAATACCACGTTCATTTTCAATCAACTAATTTACACAAATGCACTGCGGGAATGTTAAGCCTGTTGCATTTAACAAGTTTATCAGTCAACTTAGTTGCCCCACCTGTTAAAGGCTGATTGTTCAAGAAATTACGCACAGCATTAGCACTATTGAGTGTAAGCGTTTTGCTGCCTATGCGACCACCACCCACTACAAGCGAAGATGGGAATGCCGAAGCAAAGTGTACATTTAAATAAGTTCCTATATTCGTTCCGGCTGGCGCTGTTTTCCACGATACTGCTGTTTCGGTATGGAAGGTATTACATGTAAATACGCCCGATGTAATCACTATCGATTTTTGTGATATACATCCACTTGCATCCATTACCGTTACTGTATACGTTCCTGCTCCAAGGCCTGTTACATCCTGTGTGGTTTTTACGGTATCATTGTTGATCTATAGGTGTATGGTGATGTACCACCACTCACA